>NZ_CBDCEO010000001.1:0-65796 GCF_965215815.1 Candidatus Poriferisodalis sp.
TCGGTGACCCAGAGGAAGTCACCGGTCGGCCCGATCCCAACGCGCCCGCCACGAGCCTGTACCGCTACAACGTGACGGTCGCTGACCTTGCAAAGGGCGATGTGATCGAGGTGGCCCGGAACACGTTCCTGGACACCGGCAATCGTGGGCAACAGGCTGACGAGGCTCACGATCGGCGACGCGGAGAAGCTTGAGATCGACAGCGTCTCGATCGGGACGCCTTCACCGGTGCCCGGCACCGCGGCGACAGTCAACATCGTCGATGGCGAAGATGATGCTCGCATGAGTGTCACTGCGAAGCAGACCGGCGCGGCGAAGGGCGCTTCTGGCAACGGCTGGAAGATCTACGGATACGCAGATCCAGACGCTTCGACAGCTCCGCTGCCGGCCAGCGCCAACATCTCCGTTGAAGTCGACATGAGGCACCGCATCATTGCGTACACGGTCAACAAGATCGGACAGGGCGCCGAACTCGCCGACGCTGTTCGAGCTTGCACGGGCCCTGGTCAGCAACGATCAGTTCGCTGCGAACTTCACCGTGTCGTTCATCGACCCGGCTGACCAGGACAAGTCCGATGCGGTCGGCGTGATCGACGCCGGCGGCTTGGTGCTTATCGGCGGTCAAAGCCGTGTCGCTGTGCGGGTTCAGTTCAACGACGTCGCTGCGACAGTGCCTAGCGCTGAAGATGCAACCGAGGTCTCGTTGTCAGAGTCAATCGCCGGCGGTGCGGCTGTCGACGGCTCCTACACCGTCGTCGAGCTGTTCGCAGCACCCGATGACGAGGCGAACTTCACCTACACGACGTGCACCGCAGCCAGCTGCTCGCTGCTCAACCTGCCTCAGCGTGGCGGCACTCGTACCGTCGCCGCTGGTGTGGCCACCAACGTCTACGACGATGGTGACGCCGACAATGGCGATGCTGCTGCAGACTCGATGAGCGAGCCGATCATCTTGCGGAGCCTGCGGCCAGACAGCAAGCTGAAGCCGTTCGCCGACTCCGAGCGACGGCTAGGGAACGTCATTCGGCATACGGCCTCACCGGCCTGACGGCCGGTAAGTCCAAAGAAGAGCCCCGGGGCATCTGCCCCGGGGCTCTTCGCGTTCGCTGGCATGACACAGAACGAAGAGGGCACGTTGCTACTGTCGGCGTTGAGTTCGCTGGGCGATGCCCGAGCGACGACGGAGAATTCACATGAGCGTCTCTTCTGCCTCTGACTCCGCGACGACTACGGCCCGCGCGCCTGCCCGCGCTGCTGCATTCCGCCGCCGGATTTGGACCGGTCTCTTGGCGGTGGCCCTAGCCGCGGGCGTCCTGTCGCTCGGTTCCAGTCCTGTGCAAGCCGCCGCTGCCGACGTTGAGACTGACCGGCTCAGGGGCGCCACCCGCTATGAGACTGCGGTGGCAATTGCCGAGGCATACGTCGACCTGATCGAGGAAAACACCTTCGACGACGAGGTTGACACAGCCATCCTGACGTCGGGCGAAGACGACCACTTCGCCTATGTACTTCTGGCCTCAGGGCTAGCGCGACAGCACACATCGCCCGTGCTGTTGACCGAATCCGATGATCTGCCCAACGCTGTTCGTCGCTTCATCGAGAACTCCGACATCCGCGACGTCATCATCATTGGCAACAGTGATGTTGTCTCTGAAGAAGTCGAACGTGAAGTTGACGGACTGGCAGGCGTCGATGTGGATCGCATTGCCGGCGATGACGAGTACGACACGTCGGTGGAAGTTGCTGACGAGATCGGCACACCCGGGGAGTTCGGCCGTTCGGGCCGCACCGTGCTGTTGGCCACCGGTGAGATCTTTGCCGATGCGCTCGCTGCGGGGCCATTGGCGTATCGAGGCGGGCATCCGATTCTGCTGACTCAGCGGGACTCGATTTCCGACGACGCGCTTGACTACATCGAGGACAGCGGCACCGACCAAGTGATCATCCTGGGTGGCACGGCAGCGGTAGGGATCGATGTGGAGCTTGACGTCGAAGACCTCGGCGTCGGGGTCATCCGCTGGCGCGGCCCCACCCGTATCGAGACCGCCATTGAAATCGCTGAGGCCTTGCTGGGTGACAACTCGCCACAGTCGTGCTTCGACGGGGCCGAAGCGGGCCTCGCGTACGCCTGGCGCCATCCCGACGCCATCGTCAGCGGTCCCTACTTGGGCGAGCTGTGCGCGCCGCTGCTGCTGACCGAGCTGCGTGTACTGCCCGACGAAGTGAGCGACATGCTGGGGTCGGACGATTACTTCAGCGGCGACTTCCGCGGCAGGCTGCGCATTACGGCCTTCGGCGGCACAGCGGCTGTCTCTGAGACGGTCTTGCGGGCAGCGGCCAATGCGGCTGAGCTCGCGTCCCTGAACGCACGCGTGACAGCCACCGAAGGCGCCTGCCACTTCACCGTGACCTTCAGCGAGCCCGTGCTTACCGAAGACGCATTGGATGTACGGAATTACCTCATCGACGGCGACCTGTTCGATATCGGTGAGGGCGATGTTCAGGTCGGCGCCGGTCGGACCACAACGCAGGCGACAGTCGTGCTGGATGGCGGGAGAGTCGAGTCGGGTGCAGCAGTAGCGACAGGCTGCCGACTTCCGCTGGGTGCCCGGGACACCGTGGGTGTTGCGCCCAACCGGATCACCTCAGCCGCCGATCGGCGCACCGTGCGGCGAGTCGAGACACAGGTGCGTACGGACAATTCCCGTCCGCGGCTGACAATCGTTGCGCCTCAGGGTGCGGTCACCGTTCAGATCGAGGCTGACGAACCGGTAGTGGGCGCGGCTGGCGCATCAACGATTGCGGTGGAGTTCCGTCGCAGCGGGGAGGAGCCGATCTCCATCGCCGCCGACGTGCCGCCTGGTGCAACACGCTTCGAAGTGGAGGTACCCGGCGAGAGTTCGATACTGACGGAGACTCCCCGACAACGGGCTTGCTGGCACGAGATCAAGTTGTCGTGAATGCAGGCGAATTGGAGGACTTGGCTGGCAACGAGAACCTCCGGACTTCCCGGTCGGTGGTATTGGACAACACCGGTCCTCGAGCCAGCCGAGTCACGGTCACCAACCCGGTGCCAGTCGAGAATGCATATGTGAGTCTCGACGGTGAGGACAGCAACCGCGACCGGCAGCCTGGAGCGTTGCGGATCACCGCCAAGGATGGAACCGTCGCGGACGGCGCAGCTGGCAACGAATGGGCGGTCGAGGTTGAGGTGCTCCGACGACGACCGACCACCTGGCGTACTTCACAGTACGCGGATCGTGGAAATGTCGCAAGCTCGCCAGTCCATGTCCATCACGACGTTTGAGGAAGCCACCCTTGCTGACGTCGAGGATGACCTGAACGATGATTCAGCGTTCTCGGCGCTCTTCGAAGCTGAGGTCATTGCTGGCCGAGTGAACTTGGCACCGCTGGGAAGCGGTGGCCCGCTGCGCTTCGGCGGGGGATCTAGCACGGTGGACGTCACGGTGTACTGGAGCGAGCCCGTCAAGGACTGCGGCTCGGGGATTGATGCAGTAGATCCGCAAGGTGTAGAGATCGACGTGGATCGTGACGGCAACACCGAGTTTGCGCTCGACGGTTACATCTTCGACCGCACGCGTGACATCACGTTCGTGGGCGACAACTCGCAGCAGACTTCGATCGTGGCTGGATCAGCGACATGCGACACCATCACTCGTGGTGCTCGCTCTGGCACGTTGGTGGCTCGATTGAAGTCGAACGACATCGACGACCTGCCCAGCACCCGCTCCAACGCCTACATACGCCCCGGCGCTGCTCATGACTTCAGCGGCAACACCAACCGACTCCAACCAGCCATAGTCCTCCGCTCGGCTTGATCTCGGCACCGGCGCTCCGCAACTGCTAGCGAACGTTCGGTAGCTGGCCGTGGCAGGCGCTGCGCACGTCGTACGCCGTTGGCTGGTCACGGTGGTGGTCGCGGCGACTGCTGGCGCGGGTTTATTGGTTCCTGCGGCGCCTGTTGGCGCGGCAGATGCCGAGGTGGTGCTGCCCCCTGAGGCCCGCGCGGACTGTGCTCGGGATGTGCCGATCGTGGTTGCGTCGGATGCTGCGGCGCAGTCGGACATCTACAGCGCAGTGACGTTGGCAGGTGTGATCGGCTCCGATTGCATCGTGCTCGCGGGGGCGCGTGATGAGCCGATGTCTTCTGTTCAGCGCGAACGGCTTCGCGCGGCGGCTGCCGGTGGGTTTGTGGTGGGCGGCTTCGGTGCGGTGCCCGATGCAAAGCTGGCTGGGCGGGACATGACCCGTCTCGCCGGGATCGACCGCTGGCACACCGCCCGATTGGTGGGCGCTGAAGCGCTTGTGCTGGCCGGCGGTGCTGGCGGCGATGTGACTGCGTCGGTTGGTGCGGAAGACCCCGACACGGACTGCACCGGTGATGTGCCGATCGTGGTTGCCTCGGATGCTGCGGCTCAGTCGGACATTTACAGCTCGGTGACGTTGGCAGGTGTGATCGGTACCGATTGCATCGTGCTGGCGGGCGCGCGTGGTGGGCGGATGACGGCGACCCAGCGCGTACGGCTTCGCGCGGCGGCTGCCGGTGGGTTTGTGGTGGGCGGCTTCGGTGCGGTACCCGACGCGAAGCTGGCTGGGCGGGATATGACCCGTCTCGCCGGGATCGACCGCTGGCACACCGCCCGTCTGGTCGGCGACGAGGCCCGCCGACTCGCCGTTACGTCCGACGAAGACGTTGAGCCGGATTCCGACTCGGATGCCGAGCCTGGCTCCGAGCCCGACCCGTCGGAGATCGTCGAGGCCGAGCAGGTGACGGCCGACTTGGTGAACGAGCTGCGACGAGGCCTCGGGCTAGACCCGCTGACCTACAACGACGATCTTGCCGAAGTCGCTCGCACGTGGTCCGAAACCATGCGCGACGACGACATCTTCACCGTCGACCCGACGTACAGCGAGCGGTACCCGGCCGGATGGCAGTCAGCAGCCGAGAGCGTCGCGATGCGCAGTTCCAACGCCCAGCTGCTCGGCACAGTCCAACTTGTGTACTTCGACCTGATCGCGAACCCGAAGCAACTCGCGAACATGACCAGCACCGACTTCAACGAGGTGGGTGTCGGGATTGCGGTCGAGGGTCGAACCGTGTGGGTAACTCAGAACTTCGCCCACTACCCAGGTGCCAACGCTGGACCCAATCTGGCCGAGCTCCGCATTGCCGAGCAGGTGATGGCCGACTTGGTGAACGAGCTGCGACGAGGCCTCGGGCTAGACCCGCTGACCTACAACGACGACGTCGCCGAAGTGGCGCGCAGCTGGTCCGAAACCATGCGCGATGACGACATCTTCTTCCACAACCCGAGCTACAGCGACCTATACCCGGCCGGTTGGCGCGCGGCCGGCGAGAACATCGCATGGCGGCAATCCGGTGGCTCGCTGCTCGACTATGTCCATGCAGCGTTCAACAGCCTCGTGGACAGTCCGGGCCACTACGCCAACATGATCAGCGCCAGCTTCAACCAGATCGGCGTCGGCGTCGCCGTCAAGGGCCGGGGATTCTGGGTAACTCAGAACTTCGCGAACTACCCGTCCTGATTCCGGCGGTTCGATCCTTTCGACCGGCATCTCGCGCATCCAAGCTGGTGCGGATCTACGCAGCGAGCAGCCATTTTGGTGAACGACAGCTCGGCCGGTTGGGCCGACGCGATTGCCGTCGACTCGTCGGCGTACGCACTCGGACTGGCGGGGTTCGCGGGTGAGCCGAGCATGCGTATCACGGCACTTATCGTTGCTGGCACGGCCGCGTGCGACCCCTCCCGAGGTGTGGCCTCGGGCACATTGGTGGCGCGGCTGTGAACTGGGAGGGCCGATGAGCTGCCGACGCTTGGCGATAGCTGTTGTCGCACTTGCTGTTGGCGCGGGGGCGCTGTCGATTGGCAGCGGACCAGCGCAGGCCGTGGCTGCTGATGTTCAGACGGACCGCCTTCGGGGTGCCACCCGGTATGAGACTGCGGTGGCGATCGCCGAGGCGTTCGTGGATGAGATCGAGGACGGCTCGTTCAGTGGCGAGGTTGACACGGTCATTCTCACCTCGGGTGCCGACGAGCACTTCGGCTACGTGCTGCCCGCGCCGGCGCTTTCACGCCGACGCCAGGCTCCGGTGTTGTTGACCGAGCCCGAAGAGCTGCCGGGCGCTGTGCGGAAGTTCGTCGAGAGCCACGGCATAGCCGAGGTCATCATCCTGGGCGGCGGCGACGTGGTGTCTGCCGGTGTCGAGCGCGAGGTTGATGACCTGGCCGGGGTCAGTGTCGAGCGGATCGCTGGCAGAGATGTGTACGCCACCGCGGTGGAGGTAGCCAAGACGGTCGGCCCGTCGATCCGTTACCCGGGCAGGTTCAGTCGCACTGTGCTGCTGGCTACGGGTGAGACGTTTGCCGATGCGCTCGCTGCGGGGCCGTTGGCGTACGTGGGCCCGCACCCGGTGCTGTTGACGCGCGGTTCGGCGATGTCTCAGGAGGTGGTGGATTTCCTTGAGGACGGCAACACCGAACACGTCGTGATTCTCGGTGGTCTTGCTGCGGTGAGCCTTGACGTGCAGCTTGAGATCGAGGATCTGGATATTGCGGTGACGCGTTGGCGGGGTGTGACCCGTTTTGAGACGGCGATCGAGATTGCCAAGGCGTTGCTGGCGAGCAATTGGCCCCAGGATTGCTTCGTCGGCGCTGAGGTGGGTTTGGCGTATGCGTGGAGGTCGCCGGATGCGATCGTGAGCGGTCCGTACTTGGGCGAGTTGTGTGCCCCGCTGTTGCTGGTGGGTCGCAATGTGTTGCCCGAAGCGGTCGAGGATGTGTTGAGCGCTGATGGCTTGTTCGTCGGCGACTCCCTTGGTGAGCTGCGCATTACGGCGTTCGGCGGGACTGCGGCCATCTCGGGGAGTGTGCTGCGGGCTGCGGCTAACGCTGCTGAGCTTGCGTCGCTGTCGGCCCGTGTGTCGGCGGTTGAGGGCGGGTGCCATTTCACGGTGACGTTCGACGGGCCGGTGCTGACGGTCGATGCCGAGAATCCTCGGTTTTACGTGATCGACGGTGAGTTGCCGGATCTTGTCAGTGCCGACGTGGACACGAACGGTTTCGGCGAGTGGACCTCCGGGGTGACGGTGACGTTCGATGACGCTTCGACCGCGTCCGGCGCAGCGGTGCCCACGGGGTGCGCAGCGCCGTTGCGTGTGGGGGACACGGTTGGGGTTGCGGCCCAGAGGATCCGTTCGGCGACTGATCGCCGCACGGTGGAGCGGGTGGAGTTCCGGGTACGTGCTGACCGCATTCGGCCCAGGCTGACGATCACCGCAAGGCGAGGCGCGAGCACTGTCGAGATCCGAGCCAGCGAGCCGGTGACCGGCGCTGGGGACGCTGCGACGATGGAGGTGGAGTTCCGCCGCAGCGGGATCGCGCCCGTCGTGGTGGTGGCTGATGTGACGCCTGGCGGGACGCGCATTGTGGTGCCGGTGCCCGCGGAGTTCGACACGGCTGACACGTCTGGGCTGTTGGCACGTGATCAGGTGATTGTTGGCACCGGCGACGTGGAGGACCTAGCCGGCAACGGCAACCAGCGAACCGTCAAGGCGGTGGCGTAGGACAGCTCGGTGGCTACTCGGAGCGCTTGCGATTCCGCGTGACCTACGCCTCGCGGCGACCGCCGCGAGAGCCTCGGCTACCACCCCTGGGGCCATCGACCACCACTGCACGCGACCGCAGACCGCTGGTACGTGCCTGGGTACGTGTTCTGGTGCGAGTTTGGGTATGGGTTTATAGTGTCCGGCAGATGGGTTACACGCGCGAGGTGTACACGAACGCGCCGCTGGTGTTCGTTACCTGTGAGATCCGGTTCCCGTTGGTGCCGCGTCTGACGGACGACGACACGTTGAACCGCTTGGTCGAGCAGTTCTCGGATTCATTGCCCATTCCCGCCACGGCCACGATGGAGTGGGCAGACGACGACACCGACGATGGCGACGAGACCCAGCGCTTGTTGCGATTCTCGAACCGCGAACGCACCTCCTCGGTCGTGCTCACCCGGACGTCTCTGTCCATCGAGACCACCTCGTACAGCGAGTGGCCAGAGTTTCGGTCCTTGATCATGCAGGCAATCGGCGTGGTTGCCAGCATTGTGCGAGTGGCAGGTGTCGAACGCGTCGGCCTCCGCTACATCGATGAGATCCGCGTCCCTGAGCCCATCACCGATGCGGCCGAGTGGAGCGACTGGATTGCAGCCGACATCCTCAGCCATTTGAAGATGGTGCCTGACATGTCACCAGCGAGTTTCACTACCGCGGCCGTACTCCACAATGGCAACCACCACATGCTGGTTCGGTATGCGGCGATGGTCGGTTCGGGAGTCGTTGCGGACAAGCCGCTGCGCCGGCGAACGCAGCCGTCCGAGGGACCGTTCTTCGTTATTGACGTCGACTCGTATCGCGACACCAGCGGCTCCGAAATGATCGACTTCGACACCGAACCTGTCGCTACGGTGCTCGACGAGCTGCACGAGCCGATAGGGAAACTGTTTCAGCGCTCGATCACTGATCATGCGCGGGAATTGTTTAGGGAGGAGCCATGACGCTCATCACCGATCAGACCTCAGCGAAGTCTCGACAGCTCGGCGCAGGCTTCATGCCTGAGTTCGGCACGGCGTCGACATCGGCGGCGATCGCCGATCTAAATGAGTCCTACACGGCATGTACGGGCTGGGCGCTTGTGGCATCACATCGGCCCTACAGCTTTCGTGAGACGCCCGTGCGGCACACGCCACAGTTGTCCACTTTGGGCCGCCTAACGAACAAGAAGGCCCAACAAGGGAGCGAGGCTCTTCTTGAAGAGTTGGCGGTCGATCGTGGCCTCGGCTGGACGGACATTGCCCGGCTGTGCGGAGTTTCGATCTCTGCGGTTCGCAAGTGGCGATCTGGCGGTGCGCTTGCACCTGAACGCCTGAGGTCCTTGAGCAAGCTCGCCGCTTTTCTCGAGCTTCTTTCCGAAGTCGGACCCGTCGGCGATCCCGTCGGCTGGCTGATGATGCCTCTCGTCGAACAACACACGGTCACCGCCGCGGACCTCTATCGCGAGGGACTTGACGAAGACATCCTCGAGCACGCGCAGGACCCTCTGAGTGTCGAAGCGCTTCTGGACCGCTGGAATTCCAGCTGGCGAACCGAGACACGCTCGGATTGGATGGTCGTTGATCGTCCAGATGGCGAGCGAGTGATCGCCCGACGAAGCTGACGGAGACCCGTTGAGCGAACTCGACGAGCCCGAGGATCCGTCTGACATCTGGTATGCCTGCCCTCCCGATGAGGTGCCGGCATACCGGATGCTCATGCAGGGCGACGTCGTCGTGCTCGACTCGGGCCCAGTGTGCGTGGTGTCTCACGCATGTTCGATGCGACGAGGAGTAGGGCTGCATCCAACTCAAATCGTTGCGCCCGTACTTGAACGTACCAACACACTCTGGCGTGGCGACTACGACTGGATGCCGCTGCCGGAGTTGGCGATGGCCGAAGTTCGCGCCGTCGCGGCGAGTCTTCGAGAGCTGAGCAGTGTGGCTACCGCTGACCTGGAGACGGGTCGCCGTGTGGCGTCGATGTCCGAGGTCGGAATACAGCTGCTGCAGCAGAGAATGGCACACCACCTGACGCGGGTGTCGATCGAACTGACGACCCTCGCGGAACATTCAGCACCCGTTCTGATGGAAGTGAATCTGCACGAGGAATGGGTCGAAGCCTTGGGCGAGGACAGCGAGCCAGACTTTCATGCCTTCCTTGATGCGGACGACCGTCGGCTGAGGAAGTTGATGTTGGAGCCTCAGACCCGGTTCAACGCCCAGTCCGTGGTTCGCCAGGAGATCAAGCGGCGTCGTCGTGCTCCTCGGCGTGAACGTCTCGCGGGTGAGGACGCCACGGCTCGCGACGGTGGGTGATCTGTCACCGGCTGCTGCAAGACCGCGGACTGCTGGCCGGTGTGGTTGGTGCTGTCGCCGAATGGAACGAGGTTGAGGACAGTATTGACCCGATGTTGACGTTGGTGTCTGTGCCCGCTGAATTCGACACGGCCAACACCACTGGGCTGTCGGCGCGTGACCAGGTGATTGTCGGCACCGGCGACGTGGAGGACCTAGCCGGCAACGGCAACCAACGAACCGCTAAGGCGGTGGTGCAGGACAGCACTCCGCCCAGGCACGCTGGTGGCCCACCTGCAGTCCTCTGGTATCGACGGGCTGCCAATGACCCGCTCGACAGCCTTGGCACGGGCCGGAGCCACACACGACCTCAGCGGCAATCGCAGTGCTTTCAGAGCCGGCCTCGCGCTGCCTCGCACCTGGCTTGGGGGAGCGAGCCAGACCGTTTCACTGAGCGTCGCTAGCGTGCCACGAGTGAGGCGGCCGGGGATTGTCGTGCTGGCTGTGCTGGTCGCGCTGGGCGGTGTGGTCATGCTGCCTGCCACCGCAGCGGATGCGGCTGAGGGCGACCCGTCGGATGTGACGGTCGCCCGTTATGGCGGAGCGGACCGCTACGCGACGTCGTTGCTGATCGCCGAGGCAGTTGCGGTCGAGGCTGGCGGTTCGCTGTCGTCGGTGGTGCTCGTGTCGGGCGAGCGATGGACGGACGCGGTCGTGGCTGCGCCGGTGGCAGGTGCATTGGGCGCTCCGGTGCTGATGACCCCGCCGGGCGGTCTGCGCGCGGACGCCTTGGCGTTCATGCGGCGTGTCGGGGTGAGCGATGCGGTGGTGATCGGTCCTGACGCCAGCGGCGGTGCCCATGGGCCCGGGCGCGGGGTGAGCGCCGCAGTGATCGACGCGCTGGCTGATGCGGGCATTGGCGCTGAGCGGATCGCCGGATCGGATCGCTACAGCACGAGCGTCGCCGCGGCCAACGAGGTCACGCCTGGTGTGATGCCCGGTCTTGGCCGCACAGCGATCGTCGCCAGCGGCGAAGTGTTCGCTGATGCGCTGGTGGCAGGTCCGTTCGCTTCCCGCGGCACCCATCCGGTGCTGCTGTCCTCGCCCGACGAACTGCACCCTGATGTGGCCGATTACCTGAGCGCCGCGGGCGTCGAGCATGTCGTGGTCATGGGCGGCACAGCGGCGCTGAGCGCAGCCGTGGCGTCAGCGATCACAGACCTCGGGGTGTCGGTGACACGCCTGGCTGGGGCGACCCGCTATGACACCGCGGTCAAAGCCGCCGAACTCGTGAACGACCGATACAGCGCTGATGCCGGTGAGACCTGTTTTGGCACCGGCACGATCGGGGTGGCTCGTGCGCGGGTGCCGTTCGACTCGTTCAGCGCCGCACCGCTGCTCGCAAGGCTTTGCGCGCCGCTGGTGCTTGTCGACCCCGCAGAGGTCCCTGCCGATACCGAGGCCTTTCTCGATACCGCACGCGAATCGAACGACGGTGTGGGTCTGCGGATCTTCGGCGGCGACGCCGCCGTGTCCCAGTCAGCGCTCGACGCGTACTTGGCTGCGGGGATCTCGGTCGCCGACCACGACGACTGCCGCCCGCCAAGCCTCAGCAATGTTGCGACAACAGTGGGCTTCCCGCTGCCAGACACCGTTGACCCGTCGTCGGGCGAGGTGAAGATCACCGTGCTGTTCATGGACTTTCCCGATGCGCAAGCCGGACACACGACACACGCCGAGATCGAGATAGGCCTGCCGGTCATGGAGGAATACCTGGAGGCTCAGAGCTACGGAAAGCTTGACCTAGACGTCGATGTCGTGCACCGGTGGTGGCGCGCCCCACACCCGTCCAGCAACTACCTCGATGATGACGCTGCCGGCGCTACGGGTCTGTGGCCGTCGGCGGGAGAAGAGTCGGTACGGCTGGCCGACAACGAGTACGACTTCTCCGACACTGACGTCGTGCTGACGGTGTTCCCCAGCGACCATTTCGGGCGCGGCTTGGCCCTCGGTTCGGCATTCGCCGACGGAACCGCCCTGTCGGGCTTCAGGATCAATACACACCCCGGCACCAGCGACGGAGTGCCGTGGAACTGGGGCCTGACCGCCGCGCACGAACTTGCCCACAACTTCGGGCTCGTCGACCTGTACCCATACGACCCGAGCGTGCACGCCGCCGGGGAGCCGCCCGAGGGCACCGCCTGGGTGTACCTGGAGTTCGGCCTGATGGGTCTCAAGGCCCGCTATTCCGACGCTGACCACTCGCTCTGGTTCGTTGCGCCCGTGGAGATGCTGGCATGGACGCGTTGGCAGCTCGGTTGGCTTGACCCGGCACAGGTCGCATGCGGGGTCCGCTTGGGCGCATCGGTGGCTCTGGGGCCAGTTGCCGAGCCCGGCACCGGGATCGCCGCGGTCATCGTGCCGTTGAACGAGCACGAGATGATCGTGGTCGAGAGTCGCCGGCGGCTCGGCTACGACACCGCCGCGCCTGACACCCACCAGAGCGGCGCGATGCCCCGCCACGGCCTGCTCGAAGAGGGTGTCCTGGTGTACACCGTGGATTCCCGAATCGACAACGGTCAGCTTCCGGTCACGGTCGCGGGGTCCGCCGGCGACAGCCGAACCGACGGTTTCCCCGTCCTCACCCCCAACGAGTCAGTCACCGTGCGCGGCTACACCGTCACCGTCACCGCAGACAACGACGACACCCACACCGTCACCATCACCCGCACCGGCTGAACGGACCCCAGGTCGGCCCCAGTCGTCGCGGGCGGCAAGCGTGCCGAAGTACGTCGAGGAGGCTTGGATCGGCCAGAACGGCAGGCGGGTTCCTGCCTCGATGCGGGACACGATCGACGCCATGCAAGCCAGCCAGGACGTGCGCGAGATGCAGATGCTGCTGGCCGATCTCGGCGCCACCGAAGAGGCGCGGCGCATGGCTCAGATCCAGCGCACCCTCGACCTGATGGTCCGCTCCGAGGGGCGTAGTTGAGTCGATGCTGTTTGTCACGCCTGCAACTAGATAGCGCTGACATCGCGAGCCGTTGAGGCCCGGTTGACCGGACAGACTTGGCCGCGCAGTTTCGGCCATGCCCCGGCCCGTTCGGCCAAGAGCACCCCAGGTAGTGGAGAACGCTCAAATTGAGTTCCTACGGTGCACAATTAATGCCCAATTCGGCCGTATAGTACGTAGTTGGCCTCAATTTTGCGAGAATCTAGCCAAAAGGTGTGTTGTGCTTCTAGAACTCGAAGTGTCCAACCATCGGTCCATCTTCGAACCTGTCGAATTCTCGATGATCGCGATCGACGAGAACCGTTCCGCAGCGCGTCAGTTCGAGCGGTTTTCCAAGCAAGTGCTCGCGGTTGCTGGCATCTACGGTCCGAACGCGTCTGGTAAGTCGAATGTGCTCGAGGCCATCGCTTGGCTCTCGAGTGCTGTTCGCACATCCTTGAGGGCGTGGGACGACGGGATTCCTCGTGACCCACACTGTTTCGGATTCGGACCAGAACGGCCGACCACGTTCGAACTGAGCCTTATGGCCCATGAAGTCCGCTACGAATTCCGGCTCGAAGTGGACGACCAGCGCGTGGTCTATGAGAGCCTTCACAGCTTTCCGCTGCGCCAACGGCGAAAACTCTTCGAGCGTGAAGGAGACGACATTCGTTTCCGGCGCGGATTCGAGGGCACCGGTGGCATTCAGGATCTTCTCACTCCGACCACGCTCGCGCTGTCGGCAGCAACGCGGCTGGGCTCTGCCGACGCGTACGCCGTAGGCCGTTCCATCGGATCGATACGACTGCTCGGGGCGCACCCCAGCGTGCGCCGTCGCGCTCCAGTGCCGTGGCACTACCCGTTCACAGAGTCGTCTTTGCGTCTCTTCCAGGATGAGTACGAGTATCCGCGGCTGCCCGGGCTTGCCTGGGAAGGCGACCGGCCTCGACCGATGGAGATGCTTCGGATCGCAGACCCCGGAATTGATTCGGTCGAGTTCGATCGCGGTGATGATGATGAGGAATCTCGGAGGACTAAGTCTCGCATCCGCTTTGTGCACCGGGCGGAAACGAGCCCCGCTGTGTCCGACCCAGAGTCGGGGCCGACTGGAAAGCAAGTCTCCGGCCACGACCAAGCGACGCTTGAGTTCGAGCAAGAGTCCGCAGGTACCCAAACATGGTTTCGTCTGATCGGTCCCGTATTGGCTGCGCTGAACGAGGGCCGCGTAGTGCTCTACGACGAGATCGACGCGAGCTTGCATCCACGGCTGTCGGCGCAACTCGTCAGAATGTTCCAGGACCCTCGAACCAACCCTCACGGAGCACAGCTGATATTCACGACACACGACGTCTCACTCCTCAACAGCTTGAACCGCGACGAGGTTTGGCTCGTCGACAAGAGACGTGACGGAAGTACTGAGCTTTTCGCTCTCGCCGAATTCGGAGGCGATCGGGTCCGAAAGTCGCGAAATCTCGAAAGGGCTTACTTGCAAGGCAGATTCGGTGCCGTTCCGAATGTTGACCAACGCAAGATCTACCGTGCGCTTGGCGTGAACCGAGAGCGCTCCTTCGAGCAGGTTTGATGTCGGGGCGATCGTCGGCAGCTCGCCGGAAACATCAGCGCCGGAGAGGTACTCGAACCGAGAAGCGCACGTTCTTGATCTATTGCGAAGGGTTACAAACCGAAGTCGACTATCTGGAGGCACTTCAGGAGGTGCCAGAGATTCTGGATGGTGCCTCGGTAGAAATCCGCATTGACTACGGGACGGCAGGGTCGGTGCCGATGACACTCGTCAAGGCTGCTGTCAACGGCCCCGGTGTCGAAGATGAGGATGATGAAATTGACGAGGTCTGGTGCGTCTTCGACGTCGAATGGCCCAAGAACCACCCCAAGCTCAACGCGTCACTCCAATTGGCACACTCGCACGGAATCCGGACAGCTGTCTCAAACCCGTGCTTTGAGTACTGGTTGATACTGCACTTCAAGCAACCCTTGGATTGGCTGACATCCAAAGATGCCGAAAACGTGCGCCAGCAACTCGATCAGAGCAAGGGAAAAGAAGTCGACGGAACGATTTACATGCACCGGCGAGCGAAGGCGGTGCGGCAGGCGGGCTACGTGAAGCGTTGGCACAAGAGAGCCAGGCACGTATTTCCCATGGATAATCCGTCTTCTGACATGTATGTCCTACTGGAGGCAATCGAGGGTTGACAGTGCTGTCCGGCGATGATCGCCCTGCACCGATTCGGGCGAACCATCGACCAAACCCTTCTGGTGGCTCGCCCGCCCGATCAGTACAGCAAGACTGAGAAGAGTCCCGGGGTGCCCACCCCCGGGGCTCTTCGCGTCTGCGCCCACAACGCGCCCGTGCCGCTGGCTACTCTCAGCGGCTCTGAGTTTCCGAGTCAGGGGCTGCGATGACCGAGACCGACGGACGCCTGATGTGCCCGATGATGCGCCGCCGGCGATTCTGTTCCGTCTCAGCTATCGAGCGGACGAGGACAACCGAAGCGGGTACCGACCGGGAGATGACAGGGACCGCATCGTCGCCTCGATGCGCGGCTGGTGGGAGCTCGACCCCGACGAGGTCAAGAGCCTCAACATCAAGTACGCCGTCGCAATTCACCGTGGCGAGACACGGGCCGTCGCCGAGATCGACAGCTGGAAGTGGCAGGACGCACCAGGCAGCGACCACAACACCTTCGAGGCGGACGAGGGCGGCTACCCCTACGAGGACGATCGCTGGCGGGGCCGGGACGACGTGCGCTGGTGCTTCTCTCCGCGTATGGGGAAGGCGTCACGAGCGGCAAGCGTGCCGAAGTACGTCGAGGAGGCTTGGATCGGCCAGAACGGCAGGCGGGTTCCTGCCTCGATGCGGGACACGATCGTCGCCTTTTGGCCGACATCGCCGATCGACAGTGCCCGTGTCCTCGTCGGCAAGGCGCTGGAACTGCTCGGCCACGGGATGCTGCCTCGCATGGGGGGGGGGGGGTCTTCGAGCTGCGCTATGGCGACGACTGGCACTACGAGCTGCGCCAGGAGCACGGGATCTTCAGGTCCGAGGAACGCGTTCCGCTGCACGACCCCTACGTGTACCTCCAGGTGCTCCTGAAGCCGGACGAGTCAGAGATCTTCGACGAGGTCTTCACGGTGACGGCGCAGCCGACGCTCGAGCACCTACGAGATGCCCGCAACCGTTGGGCTCACTTTGACCGCATCGACGTCAACCAAGCCCGTCAAGACATTCAAGTCATGCGGCTGGTGCTGACCGATATCGGCGCCACGGAAGAGGCTCAACGGATGGGCACCATTCAGCGCACTCTGGAATTGCAGGCCCGTTCAACGTCGACCCGCCGACCCCGACCGAAGCGGAGCTCGAAGCGGACCGCGCTGCACCGCTGATCGAAATCTTGGCGTCTTTGACAGGGCCCGGTGGCACGCCCGCTACGACCTTCGACGTGCCTTTGACCGAAGAGAAGCCCCTGAGGCGCAGCGGCGTCACCCACATTTTGATGGCTGAGGAAGGTGTCACCGTGAACGGCGAGGCCGCGGCACTGGCGCCCGACCAGCCCGAGAATGGCCGGCCCGACATAACCGAGCGCTATCGCTACACGGTGCCCGACGGTGCTGGCCTCGCCGACGGTGATGTCATTGAGGTAGCCCGCAACACCTTTTGGGATACGCAGAACCGTGGTAACCGGTTGACCAGGCACAGCGTGCGACCCGCGAAGAAGCTCGAGATCGCCAAAGTGTCGATCGGTGAAGTCTTCGTTCGCGGTTTGCCGAGAGCGGTCATCGTGAGCGCCGGCGACCAGGCCGCGGGGCAAATGGAGATCACGGCCAATTTGTCAGGCGTGGCGAGCGGCACGGCCGGCAACCACTGGGTCATCTACAGCTACGAGGTTCCGAGCCGCGATCTCTCGAAGCCTGCTGCGATCGAGGTGGCGGTCGACACCGTTCATGGGGTCATCTCGTACACGGTCACCAAGGGCGCGCCGACCTTGTTTGACCTTGCGTCAGCGCTGGCCTCCAACGACACCTTCGACGCCAGCTTCTTCGTGAACTTCATAAGTCGCGCTGCGCAGGACAAGAGCGATCCGCTGGGTCCGACCGACGCTGCGGGCATTCAATTCAGCGGCGGCACAAGCGTTGTGGTGGTGAGGGCGGACTTCAACGATGTCGCGCTGACAGTGCCTGATGCGGCCTCTGGCGACGGGGCAATCCAGCTTGCTGGAGCCCTCGCTGGTCGTGAGGCCGCGAACCCGGTCGCGGGCGAGAACGATCTGTATGAGGTGTGGCGGTTCAACGCGGGAGCGTTCGTGACGGACCGGGTCGTGTACTTCACCTACCAGTCGTCGTCGCTGTCGAACCTGCCACAGCTCCGCGAGACCCGCGTCGTACCGGCCGGCGTGGCGACGAACGGCCACGACGACGGCGACAGCGAGTTGACCATCCTGCGAGCGCTGCGCCTCGACGACAGCCTCAAGTGGTTCAACGACCCCACTCCCTAGCGCTGGTGACGTCGGCGGCGGTCGGACTTACGAGTCGCACCGCGACATCAACGCCGCTCGATCACGCTGGCGGTCTCACTTGTTCTGAGGCCGTCATCACGGCTATGGCTGCAGGTAGCGACGAAGCTCCGCCACAGTTCGGGTGAGCCCGTTCCGTTCGAGTCTGTCCAGCTAGTACTCGAGGCCGATTGCCTGAGCCTCTCGGGAGAGATCGTCGAGTATTCCTTGGCGGAACTCGTCGTCACGTTGCTTGTAGCGCAGTAAGTGTTCGAGGAGCACTTTGCGCCTGTTGCCGACGCGCCGATACGGCAGCTTCCGCTCGTCGAGCAGTTTGATCAGGTATGGCCGCGACACGTTCAAGATGTCCGCTGCGCCTTGAGTGGTGAGCTCGGCCGGCACGGGGACCACGGTGACCGCGTGTCCTTCGGCCAGGGCCGTCAGTGCGTCAACTAGCAGCCGGGCCGCGAACGTCGGCAATTCGAGATGGAGTGCAACGAGCTCACCCGGTGCCGACGTGTCGAACGACGACCGCAGCCCGACAAGTTCTGCGAGCGCGGTCTCGGCTCCGACCGCTACGTCCGGGCTCGGGATCTCGTACTCGCGCACGATCGTTGCGCTCGACATCTCACCCCTCCTCGTCAGGTTGGCCTGGGCCACTTGATAACACGTCGCCCTCTGCGACAGATGAACTATAGCCAGTAGTCGAAATATATGTAATAAGTATGTTATGCGCTGTAGAGGCTGTAGAAGAATCAAGTCCGTATACGTACGAGCCTGTAGTTCCCGCGAGCGGCGCTATGCGCATTGAGATCGACACCGACGGCAACGGCGTGGCCGATTTCGCTATGGACGGGTTCGGTTCGTCGTCGAGCGGTGTGCAGTTCGTGGCAGCGCCTGATGGCAACGAGTACATCGTGGCTGGCTCGGCTGCGTGCGATCTGTCGTCTGGCGTTGGCTCGGGCACGCTGGCGGCGGCACGACGTGTCACCAGCGGCCGATCCGGCTGATCAGCTTCGGATGGCCTTGATGAACTGCTGCACCACTGCGACAGCTTCGTTGCGCAGGCGCCGTCAGAAACCGATCACCTCACGGCGAAGGTGATCAGCTTGCTCGCGTCCGCGTTGGGGGTCTCGCCGCACATCGACGTAGAGCCGGAACACGTTGGCGATCCACTTGTCTCGCTGACGGGTCCGAAACGCCAAGGGCGCATCGTTTCGTTCCTGGAGGATCACCAAGTTCGGTCCTGACTCGACTGGCTGCGCTTGGAGCGACTCACATACGGCGTCGGGGTCTGCGGTTGCATTTAGCCAGACTTCGACGACAGGAACGTTTGTGAGCAGCGGCGCTATGCGTGCAACTGCTGCGGTGCCGGTGAGCGCGTACTCGGTGCCAGTCCGTTCGAGGCCGTCGCAGATCTCGTCGACCAGCCGGTCGTTGCTCGTCGACAGCAGGAACGCAGGTCGCCGGAACGGGCGGTCCTGGTGCTCCTCAGCCCACAAGTCCAGCAGTGCGGCGGGATCGGTGAGTTGTCGGGTCTTGGCCGGCCCCGCGCCGTGGGGCGTCACGACCCCTTCGTTCTCGAGTCGGCTCAGCACGCGGTGCGCTAGCGCGGCCGCTACGCCGGCTCGCGTCGCCAATTCCGCTACGTGCCAATGCCGGTCGGTGTCGAGGAGCATCGCTTGCGCCACCAGACTGGACTTTCCGGACAGGCGGCTGCGGGGCTGAGCAGGCCGGGCACGCGGCTCACCGGTGGTCCTCATGATGAGTCCGGGCAGCGTCAAGTGAACATTTCCGAGTCCGTCGACCGACCCGACACCAGCCTCAGCCAAGATCGCTCGCGCTGCGCGGGTCATCTCACGTCCGATGACGACCATCGGCATCGCAAGCTGCTGCGCTCGCCGGGCCAGCTGTTGAGCCGAAGCGCCATTGACGCGAGTCTTGAATTCGATCGCCGCCGATGTTGCCGTTCCGGCGTGCTGGACGACAGCGTCGGCGGCGAGGTCGCGCCCTTGTTCCACAGTGACGGTGAGCTCGGGGATAGCGCGCAAGATGCGAAGAGCTTCAGCCTCAAATTGGTGACCTATCTTCACATCAACAGCATTATTCACAACCATCGTGAATAAGCTATCAAGTGTAAATTAGAGAAATGCCACCGGAGCCGCCGTCGCTGCGCCCGCGGGCCCGCATCGTCGCCGGAGCCGCCGACGACCTGCGAGGCAACCCAGTCCCGAATCAGCAACTCAGCGGTTTCCGCCACCCATAGCGGCTCCGCTGGCGGCGGCAGTTGCCGCTCCCCGTATTTCGTTTCACTGCCGGGCATCGTGTGTGCTGCTATTCGGAGCGGCGGTTCTCTTGGTGCCCCGCCATCAACTTTTGGGAGCCACGATGCGACAGCGTGAGACTGCCCCGAGATCCCGACTATGCAATAACACACAGCATCCGGGAGGACACGCCATGGCAGCCTCGATCTTCGCGGACGCCTGCCTCTACTTGTCTTCCCACCCATCCGCGTGAGCGCCCGAACGCTGACCCGCGAGGCGCGGGTCCACAACCCTGCAGGCGTCGAGTGCCGCTTTCGGCACGCTTTGTCCTCAGAGGGGCTGTCGCTCATCGCTGAGATCAAGCGACGGTCACCTTCGCGTGGAGCGCTGCGCGAGGATGCCGACGCTCGAGCGCTGGCGGTTGAGTACCAGAGAGGCGGTGCATCCTGCCTGTCGGTGCTCACGGACTCGCAACTGTTCGGTGGGTCATCCCAAGACCTGCGCGACGCATGCGACGCGTCCGACCTCCCGGTGCTGCGCAAGGACTTCCTGACCACCCACGAGCACGTGCACGAGACGCATCAGATGGGTGCCGACGCGATGCTGGTCATCGTGGAAGACATGGAGCCAACGAAGCTCCGGTCGCTGCAAGAGCTAGCGCTCACGGTTGGCATTGATGTGCTGACCGAGGTACGCACCGAAGCCGAGCTGGATCTCGCGGTCGAGCAAGGCGCCTACATGATCGCGGTCAACCAACGCGACGACCCGAAGAATTCCCACCCGACCGTCGACTACAACAAGGCTTTGCGCATAGCGGGCATGTTCGATCAGCTCCCACCTGGAATCATCAAGGTCGCCGCATCCGGCATCGGTGTTCCCGACGGCACCCCGCTTGCCGACATAGCAGCGGCGGGCTACGACGCAGCATTGGTCGGGGAAGCGTTGGTCACAGCTTCCGACTCGGCCGGGGCAATACGGAACCTCCTGCGTAGTTGACCCAGGAAGCGGGGCTTCTCGCGTCCCTACGCGCCTAGGAGTGTGTTGAGCAATGCCCGAATGGCCGCCTTCGCAATTGCAAAACCACTGGTCAGAGGCTTGCGGTAGTGGCAGATTCCGAATAAATCAGCAGTCTCCCAGTGCTGTGACCGCAAACGTTTGCGCTGTCGTCGGCGCGTCGGGTGCTGGCGTTCCGCAGTTGTCGCAAGCCGTGTCAGCTGGGCCCGGAGGTGTTTGCACCCGCGCAGCATGATCGGTGGCGCGATGCGACCTGCTGATCCGGCGACGGTGATCGGGCAGGGGCACGCGCCCGTGACGGGTGCGCTGTGTTGCGGTGCGTGGGGGTTGCGCTGTCGTCGGTTGGGGTGTGGTGATGTCGTTCGGGGCTTTCGTATGACACCCCACATTTACAGTCATTGTCATGAAGCGCTCAGACGTTCGCACCGATTCGGCGGCGGGAATGCCGACTGGCTCGATGTCGGCGAGCGACGCGGCCGTGGCCGCTCCACCCGCGCTGTCGTCGCCGGCTGGGCCGGTGTCGCTTCGGGTCGAGTCGGCCGAGGCGGCATCGCTTCGGGTTGAGCCGGTTGGGCCGGTGTCGCTTCGGGTCGAGTCGGCCGAGGCGGCATCGCTTCGGGTTGAGCCGGCTGGGCCGGTGTCGCTTCGGGTTGAGCCGGTCGAGGCGGTGTCGCTTCGGGTTGAGCCGGCCGAGGCGGTGTCGATCGCGGTGCCGCCGGTCGGGCCGGTGTTGCTGGTTGAGGGTGTGTTGTCGGTGCTGTGCGGGGCGCGTGACGTCGTCGCGCGGGCGTCGCGGGTGCCGTTGGGCGATGCCGGCTGCGACACGCTCGCCGATGTCATCGACGTGGCGTCTCGGCTGCGATCAGCCACCGACGCGGTGGTGCTCTCAGCGACTGCTGCGCTCGAGGCCGCCCGTGCGGGGTCGGGCCGTACTGCGCTGGTGGGCCGGGCGCGGCTGAGCAAGCGCAACGCCAAGCGCACCGTCGAGTCCAGCGAGCAGGTCGCCCAGATGCCGAACGTGGCACGCGGCCTCGCGGCGGGCGAGCTGAACGTCGAGCACGCCCAGGTACTTGCCGACGCTGCGCGGCGCACCAGCGCCGACGCGGTCGATTCCGCAGCCGAGCTGCTCGAAGCCGCCGCGCAGGTGTCGCCTGAGACGCTGCGCGACCAAGCCCGCAGGTTCGCGGCCCGTCACGACCCCGACGCTGCGCAGACCGAGCTGGGCCGTCAGCGCCGCGCACGGTGCGCGTCGTTGTTTGTCGACGAGTCGACTGGGATGGGTGTGCTGCACGCCGAGTTCGACCCGGTCAGCTTCACGTTCGTGCGCCAAGCACTCGAGAACTACAACGACGCCCTGTGGCGTCTCGACGGCGGACGCGACGGCACACCGGGCCAGATCCGCGACAACCGCCAACGTCTCGCCGACAGCCTGTTCGAGATGGTCACCGACCGCAACGCCCTAGCCGCCATCGACCACCCCGCCGCACACGACCCCAACGCCGACCGCCGCCCACGAACCGATGACGGCCACGGCGGACGCAGCGACGCCGACCAAGGCCGCGACAGCGATACCGGCCACGACGGACACCGCGACGCCGGCCACGACGGACACCGCGATGCCGGCCACGACGGACGAAGCGACGCCGACCAAGGCCGCGACAGGGATACCGGCCACGACGGACACCGCGATACCGGCCACGACGGACACTGCGATGACGGGCACGGCGGACGAAGCGACGCCGACCAAGGCCGCGGCAGCGATACCGGCCACGATGGGCACTGCGATGCCGGCCATGATGGGCACTGCGATGCCGGCCATGACGGACACTGCGATGCCGAGCACGACGGACGAAGCGATCACGGCCACGGCCGCAACGCACATGCCCACGACCGCACCGAACGCCCTCGCGACGGCGGTGCCGGCGATGCGAGGCTCGGCTCGGGCGGCGATGGCGCCTCCCACGGCCCAGCGGGCCGCTCGATCGACCGGTGGCGGCCCGCCCAAGCACCCAACCAGCTCATCATCATCGCCGAGACCGGCGTCATCGACGGCACCAAACCCGACGGGCTCTGCGAACTCCTCGGCGCCGGACCCGTCCCGCCCGCAATCCTCGACAACCTCTCACCCGACACCCGCATCCGCGGCGCACTGTTCGACACCAACGGAGAAATCCTGTGGCTCGGACGCAGCCGCCGACACGCCAGCGCCGCCCAACACCTCGCCGTCGCGATACGCGACCGCGGCTGCGTGCTGTGCCGCGCACCCATGCACCGCTGCGATGACCACCACATCAACGAATGGGCTGCCGACAACGGCACCACCGACATCCCGAATCTGGCAGCCCTGTGCAACGACTGCCACGCCAAGCTCCACAACAACAACGAACGCCTCGAGCGGCGCACCGCCCCGCGTCGATGGACCACCACACCCCGAACGAACACCACCGGCCAAACCAAAGACACAACAGCGACGGGGCCGCCGTGATCTCACCTGCGGTCTCCGGGCGTGTGTCCCGCCGGGCCAGATTTACGACACAACACCGACAGGGCCACAGCGCCGCCGTGACCGTGATCCCACCCCTCGCGGCCGTCGGCGTACCCGCCAACGCCACCGACGCCAGCCACACGGCGGCACACCCGCTAACGCCACACCCGGCGACAGCGCGAACGTTTGCGGTCACAGCATTAGGAGTGTGCTGAGCAATGCCCGAATGGCCGCTTTCGCAATTGCAAAATCACTGGTCAGAGGCTTGCGGTAGTGGCAGATTCCGAATAAATCAGCAGTCTCCTAGCGGTCACCATCGGCTACTCCGACGGCCATGTGCTGTGGACTGCGGGGACCTCGACGCCTGACGTGGGTCTCGCCGGGACCAAACACGTCGTGTACAACCGCAGCGCCCAGCGCATGTGGCTGATCGAAGCGGACGGGACGCTCTTTGACACCTACCCGGTAAGCGGCCGAGCCACCAGTCCCGCCCCAGATTCCTACAGCGTTTTCTCGAAGTCGCAGTACTCGTCGTCGCCGAAGGCCCCCGTCACCATGCGCCACATGGTGCGTTTCGTGAAGGCCACCACCGGGCTGGCCATCGGGTTCCATTCCATTCCCCGCACCTACGCCGGCCTCCCGATCCAGACCGTCGCCCAGCTCGGCCAGCCACGCTCAGCGGGCTGCGTCCGCCAAGACGACACCAAAGCGCAGCAGCTCTTCGGCTGGGCGCCGATCGGGACGCCCGTGGTTGTGGTTGCCTGACCGCCCGGCTCGCCGCTCTGATCGGTACGCGAACCGAACCGTCAAAGCGCCAGGTACAGCCGGCGGCGGTGCATCAGGCCCACCACAGCGACCACGACGAGCAGGAGCACAGCCGTGTACGCCAGATGCACGCCGGGCTCGCCGAACGGCAAGGCCCCCAGCAGCCGTGCCTCGATGGATCGATCGCCGATGTGCACATGGCTGGCGGACTGCAGCAGGAAACGTTCGAGCACAAAGACCATCAGGGCATTGCGCCCAAGCGCAATGAATGGCCAGTTCCAGTCGCGCCGCTCGCCGGGACCCCGCTTGCCAGTGTCGACAAACAGATAGATCACACAGAACACAGCAAGCGCAGTCCCCGCTGCGAGCAGCACGAACGCCGGTGTCAGCAGGCGCTTGTTGGACGGGATCCACAACGATGCTGCCAATCCGCCCACGAAGCACAGCCCGGCCAGCACGCCGATCCGGGCCAACGTCTGCAGCCGGCTCGACCGGCCGTACCGCCGCAGCAGCACACCGGCCGCATAGCCGTACAGAACCAGCGACGAAGCCGCGAGCGACGCCACGATGCCCTCAGGGTCCCACCCGGCCTGCCCAGCTCGATACACGTGGCTGGCACCGAGGATGCCTGTGTCCACGTCGAGGTACGGACTGCAGCGGCCTGGCGTACATGACATGTCGAGACCCAGGCCGTACAGCCCAATGATCCCGCTCGCGGCCACCAAGAGCCACCAGATCTTCTCCTCGCCAAGAACGGCTCTGCTCGCAAGCACCACCACAGCCGCGCCAGCCCCGGCGACGCCGATCATCTGCAAGACGCCGGTGAAGCGCAGCGTGGACAGGTCCAGCCACGAAGCGCCGTATGCGTTGTACACGAGCCCCACCGCGACCAGCAGCACCAGCCGGCGGACCAGGCGCCAATACATCGCCCGCGTCGGCGCATCCCGCAGCAGGAACGACAGGCTCAGCCCGCTCGTCACGAGAAAAGTAGGGAAGAGCCAATCAGACGCCGTCAGCCCATCCCATTCGGCATGGCGAAGCCAGGGAAAACCAGCCAGACCCGTGGCCGGCGTGAACAGCATGAGGCCCAGCACGGCACCCCGAAACGTGTCGACAGATGCGAACCGTCCACGCTTCGGTGCAATCTCAGCGCTCATGACGAGCTGAACCGCACTCGGAACGCCTGATCACGGTGAAAGAGCTCGCCCTGCCCGGAGTAATCCCCAGGCCAATAGCCAGGACCTTCGCCCCACAACCACCCATAGTTGACGACATGCGCACCAAGACGCGACGACCCAGATGTCTCGAATGCATCGTCGAAGTGCGCATATGACACCTGGGCAACTCGAGCGACGCCGGGGTCAGAGTCGCAACTTGCGGCAGCTTGATAGCCAATGTCGAAGTCTGTGTCCCACAGCGCTTCATACACCGCGAGATGGTCGTCGTGGGTATACACGAAGCAGCCGGAGTACGAGCTGTTCCAGTAGCTCGCTCCGATCAGGCTTCCGTTCGGCAAGGATTTGTTGATTCCAAGGGTCGATCGGTTGTCTCGAACCGTCTTGACGGCCCACTCGACTTCCTCGTCAGTCAAGTCGCCGTCGCCGAGGTTGAACCACACCACGGCGGCAACCTCCGAGATCCACACCTTGGCAGTGCGGTCCGAGACACAGCCCTCGGCGTCGTGCCGACAAATCGTGTATCCGAGCGAATCAAACGGGCCCTTGACACCTTCGAATGTGAACGAAGACGGCAGACCGTCGTCGCTGTCCGCCATTGCGGCGATGAAGTCGAAGAACGAGTTCTGGCGGGCTGACTCGCACGACGATGTCCACTTGCCAGCAGGCCAAGGAGAGGGCGATGCCTCCCCAGTCCCCTCGTCATATCCCGGCGAGGCGCAATAGGCGGTCTGCTCACCGATGGTCAGCATGATGAAGACCTTGTACGCATCGGGCGAGTCCTCGATCAGCGACCACGCCTGCATCTCGTCGTCGGGGTGCGGGACCACGATGTAGCTCATCTCGTCGAGGCCGCCCGCGCCCGTCGACCCGAGGCGCTCTCCCGGCGAACACCCGACCGCGAGCAGCAGCAGCAACGCACCAGTCAGGAGTGGTTTCATTGCACCTCCCCCGCTGCCCGGCTCATGAACCAACCGTACGCAGGGCGAGGCCATGACCGCAGGTGTGGCCTCATCGCACCTCTAGCCTCGGCCCGACACGGCGATCCAGTGCCGGTTGGTGGCATCGGAGGCGTCTTGGGACACATCCGGAGAGCAACATCGGCATGGGAGAACAGCTGGGGACGCAGCACAGCTGGCGCCGAACGGCGCTCGGGGCGCTCTGCGCAGCACTGGCAGCTTCAGTGCTGCTCACCCCCGCACCAGCAGCGGCACAGAGCGCAAACATCGCCATCAACCGGGTCAGCGGGTCCAGCGTCTACGAGCTTGCCGCCAACGTCGCCGGCGGCAGCTGCGATTCGAAGATCGGCTCGCACAGCGTGGCCCTGACCTCGGGAGAGAACTGGCCCGACGCCCTCGCCGGCACAGCGCTGGACCGACCCCTGCTGCTCACCAAGCAAGCGTTCCTGCCTGCGGTGACCCGCGCATACCTCGAACCGTGCGCCGAGCATCCCAGCGCCAAGGTCATCATCTTGGGCGGCACCGCCGCGGTGTCAGAAAACGTGGCCGAAGCGCTGCGCGCCATGGGCTTCCGGGTGGACCGGATCTCAGGCGCCGACCGCTACGAGACCGCCCGGCGGGCTGCAAGAACCTTCGCCCCCGATGAGCTCAGCACGGTCTATCTCGCCTCCGGGGTCAACTTCGCCGACGCTGTCGCCGTCGCCCCAAGCGTGACCAGCGACACCCCGCTCATCCTGAGCACACCCACCGAACTCCATGCCGAGGCGCGCCGATTCCTCACCGACCATGACATCGGCTCGGTGACCATCCTGGGCGGCCGCGCCGCCATCTCAGACGACGTCGAAGCGGAGATAAAGGATCTCGGCATCGAGACCCGGCGTTTCGCCGGCGCAGATCGGTACGAGACAGCGGCGACGATCGCCCGGCAGTCGTTCAGCACGCCGGGCTGCTACCCGGTAGCCGACATCGCTGTGGCCAGCGGCACGGTGCCCTACGGCGGGCTCGTGGCCGGCGCAGTGCGCGGCCCATGCCAGCCGCTCCTGCTCGCACCTCCGCCGACCAGCGCCGTGCCCGAAGCACTCGCCGCATTCGGACAGGACTGGCTGCTCGCCATCGGCAGCTCAACCCAGGCATCGGTGACCGGCATCGGCCCGTCGTCCGATGTCAGCTATGACTCGCTGGCAACCGTGGCCAGCGGCGCCGTGGTGGGTTCGGGTGCGACCGAAGCAGAGGGCGGAGCTCAGGCGTGGGAGCGAGTTGCCCCATCGGTCGTAGAAGTCCAGTGCGTCAACGAGAACGGCCGCGTCGTCCAGTCAGGGTCCGGATTCGCCGTCGGGAACGGACGGCAGATCGTGACCAACTACCACATTGCCTACCGCGGCGGCGGCCCGTGCAAGCTCACCAGGGTGTGGGTGGGCGGCACCTTCAACGAGGCGCCCCAGCGCCGCTATACGGCGACGATCGTGCGCTCGGCAAGCGAACGTGACCTTGCACTGCTCGCCTTGAGCCCCTCGGCCGGAGCGCTTCCGGCGGTGACCATCGCCACCGAGCCGTCGAAGGCAGGCGAGACCATCACCGTGCTGGGGTATCCCGGTGTGGGCGGCGCGACCCTGACGCTGACGACTGGGCGCCACTCGGGCACCGTCGAGCGGGGCGGGCAGAGCTGGATCAAGACCGACACGTCGATCGCGCCCGGCAACAGCGGGGGTCCGGCGTTCAACGACGACCGGGAACTGGTGGGCGTGCCGACCCAATTGAGCGTGTCTGTACGTCGCGGCCTCGGCATCATCGGCACGCTGGGCTTGCTGGTGCCGGCGTCGGATGTGGTGGACTTGCTTGCAGGACGGCTCGGCGAACAGGTCGGCACCGCTGCCCCCGACGAGGGGAGCTGGGAACAGGGCAACGCCGCCAATACCAAAGAGCCGTACGCCCTGCTGCGCACCAGTCCCCAACGACATTCCATCCCGTCACCGCACGATCACGTCGAGCCGGTGGTTGCCGTGTTCTGCAATGACGACGTGCAGATCGACTTCTGGGATCCGATAACTCGCCGGTTCGGCGGGCCGTTCATTGCGGGCCAGCCAGCGTCAGCCGACGCGGAGCGAATCGGCCGGGTGCCGGTGGTGTACCGGATCGGCGGCGAGGGCGCATCGTTCACGAGATCGCTGTGGTGGCCCACGTCGACGAATCGGGAGATCGTGGCCGGCGACGAGGGCTCGCAATTCGTCCGTGATCTGCGGGCCGGTTCGGGTGAGCTGAGCTTCAGCTTTACGAGCCACGACGCGGCGTCGTACACGATGGAATTCCCGGACGTCGGCGGCTTCGCCACTGCCTACGACAACCTGCAAGACAGGTGCCGTACCTTCTCGGGCTCCTAACCGCCGGGCCGGCACCGGTCATTGGGACGTCGCCATTGAGGCTGCTCTTGTCGCGGCCGCCGTCTGACGCCCGTCACGCCCCTGAGCGGCGAGTCGATACGGTCAAGACCGCCATCTCACTCGCTGTCAGGCAGCCTCGCCAACGGGTCGTCTCGCTGTCAGGCAGCCTCGCCAACGGGTCGTCTCGCTGTCAGGCAGCCTCGCCAACGGGTCGTCTCGCTGTCAGGCCGGGACCAGTTCGGTCGACTGTGGGTGCAGCGCCGCGAGCCCGCGGTCGAGCGTCGCCAGACACCCGCCGAAATGCTGAGCGAGTGCGGCCAGGTATGCGACGGTCACCTGGCGGTGCCCGATCACCCCGGCAAGCACGGAATCATCGAAGCCAATCGCGTCCGGCCAGAAGACGTGCTGAGGCAGCGATTGGAGTTGCCGCAATGCGGCCAATGCATCGCGCGCACCGAGACCCTCCCTAACGAGGAATCGCAGCAACGCTCCTTGAGTGATCGGGCACGTGGCCAACTCATCGGCGTGACCCTCGAACCACTCCCGGACTTGACGGTGGTGGACGTGATCTTCGACTGTTAGTGCGATCAGCACGTTGCTGTCGGCGAGCGCTGCCGTCACTCGTCCTCCAGTGATCGAACGTCCTCGGCCGTGATCGGCCGTCCGACACGGATGGTGGGTAGCCCCGACGCCGGCACGTCAGCGGTCTCCATCCCGGCAGGACTCAGTCCGAGCCGGACCAGTTCAGCGACGACTTGGCCCAGCGACTTGTGCTGCTGATGTGCCATCTCGCGAGCGACGGCGTGGAGATCAGCCGGGAGATCGATCGTCGTCCGCATGGCTGCATCATAACATCATGATGCAATCATGCAGTAGGTGGCCGGACCGCGGCTGTAGGTGGCCTGGGTAGGTGGCCGGACCGCGGCTGTAGTTTGCCGAGGGTGCGGCGCCTGACTTCCCTCGTGGTGTCGGTGGCTGTGGGATTCGCCAGCGTGCTGGTCATTCCGGCCAATCCGGCTGGCGCGGCTCAGACCGGCGACACGCCCGAGACCGACGGCTCGGATGTGTTGATCACCCGCTATGGCGGGGCCGACCGTTATGCCACGTCGCTGCTGATCGCTGAGGCAGTTGCCGCTGAGGCCGGCGGCTCGCTGGAGTGGGTGGTGCTGGTGTCGGGGGAGCGCTGGACCGATGCGGTGGTCGCAGCCCCGGTGGCGGGGACGCTGGGTGCGCCGGTGCTGATGTCCCCGCCGGGCGAGCTGCGGCCTGATGCGGCCGAGTTCTTGCAGCGCACCGGGGTGTCGAACGCGCTGGTGGTCGGCCCGGATGCGAGCGGTGGTGCTCACGGTCCGGGCCGCGGTGTCGCACCGGCCGTGCTCGAAGCGCTCGAGGATGCTGGTGTGTCGGCGGGGCGCGTCGCCGGCGATGACCGCTACAGCACCGGGGTCGCCGCTGCCGGACGGGTGACGCCTGGTGTGATGCCCGGGTTGGGTCGCACTGTGATTGTGGCGAGCGGTGAGGTGTTCGCTGATGCGTTGGTGGCCGGGCCGTTCGCTGCGCGTTTTGGTCATCCGGTGCTGTTGACGCCGCCGGGGGAGCTGCATGCCGATGTGGCGGGCTATCTGACGGCGAACAGCATTGAGCATGTGGTGCTGATGGGCGGCACTGCGGCGTTGTCCGAAGCGGTCGAGTCGTCGATTACCGATCTGGGTGCGGGCGTGAGACGTCTCGCCGGTGCGACGCGTTACGACACCGCGGTCAAGGCCGCCGAGCTGGTGGCCGACCGGTACAGCGCTGCGGCCGGCCGAACGTGTTTCGCCACGAGCACTATTGGTGTGGCGCGTGCCCGGGTGCCGTTCGACTCGTTCAGTGCGGCGCCGCTGCTGAGCCGCCTGTGCGCTCCGCTGGTGCTGGCCGATCCGGCGCAGATTCCCGCTGACACCGCTGCCTATCTCGATGCCGCCCGGGAAGCGAACCCAATGGTGGACCTGCGCATCTTCGGCGGTGACGCAGCCGTCTCCCAAGCCGCCATCGACGCCTACATCAGCGGCGAAGAACCCGCGGGAGACGAATCCGCGGAGGACGAACCCGCCGAAGACTCAGCCGAGCACGAACCCGCGTCAAGCGTCCTGCCTGCGGGCACCTGCGGCGGCTCCATTGACGACGAGCCCTGCCAGCTTGTGCCCTCGAGGAACGCCCAGGACCCCTCATGGTCCCCTGACTGCAGCCAACTCGTCTACGTGCAGAGCCGCGAGCTGTGGCTCATGGACAACGACGGCACCAACCGGCACCGGATCGTTCCCTACGACGGGGGCTACGTGAACTCTCCGGAGTGGTCTCCCGACGGCACCGAGATCGTGTTTGTCCGCGGCTTCGGAGTCGAAGACGGTTGGATCGGCCACATCTGGAAGGTCAATGCCGATGGCTCGGGCAAGGAGAAACTGACCCACAACGACGTCCGGGACGAGGCACCGAGATGGTCACCCGACAGTGAGACCATCGTCTTCAGCCGCCATGCAGACGGTGACCGCTACATCGCCCGGATGAATCGTGCCGGCAAGAAGGAAAAGGCCCTGACACCGGGCGGTTCGTGGGACTACACGCCCGCGTGGTCGCCCGACGGAACACGGCTGGCGTACAACTCCGGCGGGACCATCGTCATAGCGAAAGCGGACGGGAGCGATCCGGAGCCAGTCATCTTTGACGTGTCCGCCTACGGCGGGCTGTCGTGGTCGCCCGATGGCAAGCGGCTCGCCTTCGCGCGTGCCGCCAGCCTGGAAGAGCAGATCTTCATCGCCGACGCCAGCGGTCTCAACGAAGAGATCGTCTTCGTTTACCAAGGTCACTTGCGGGCACCCCGCTGGTCACCCGACGGGCAGTTGCTGGCCTTCCACACCATCGGCGGCGACAGCAGTCACCTCGTCTATGTCGCTGGCGCGCGTGGAGAATCCGTCCAGACAGCTGGGTGCGCGCCCGAGCACTTCGCGCACGGCATTCCGGGCTTCGGGTCTTGGGATGTGCTCGCTGCTTCGACGGGAACGCTGCGTATCGCAGTGTTCTTTGTCGACTTCGACGACGCGCAAGCGACTCACACAACTCAAGAAGAAGCCAGCAGCAGCCTGGAGTACGCCGAGACCTATCTCGAGGCGATGAGCTACGGCGCGCTGGATGTCGAGTTCGTCGTGCTGCACCAATGGCTGCGAGCCCCTCACACCGTCGAGGAGAACCCGCAGAGTCACGGGGATCACCTCTTCGAAGCAGACGGCGAGGTGACGTCGCATGCCGTCGAGCTGGCCGCCGACAGCATCGATTTCTCGACGATCGACGATGTTCTGCTGGTGTTCCCCAGCACCCATTTCGAAGGCGGCAACACGGTCGATCCTGTCGAGATCGAGAGTGCGAACGTCCCGGTCGCCTGGGTCAACACGTTCCCACGGCCGGATCCGATCGAGCGGCGGCTCTGGGGAGGGGTGGCGGCCCACGAGCTGGCACACAATCTCGGACTCCTCGACCTGTACTTCTACGGTGACACTGCCCTGCCCGAGCCGCCCGAAGGAAAGACCTGGGTGTCGGACGAATGGGGGCTGATGCTGATGAACGTGCACTACCTGGCCGACGAGGATCATCCCGGCATCGAGGCCACCGAGCAACAACCCGGCGCAAGCCCGACGACCTGGCCATACCCCTGGCTGGGGCCGCGCGAGATGTTCGCGTGGCATCGTTGGCTCCTGGGTTGGCTCGACGAATCGCAGGTCGACTGCGTGACCCAAGACAGTGTGACGACCTACTTGTCGCCGATCGCCGATCCTGGCTCGGGAACAGCGATGGCTGCGATCCGCCTGCATCAGAACGAGGTCCTCGTGCTGGAAAGCCGCCGGGAGCAGGGATACGACGCCGATCGGCAGGTCCCGCATCCCCATGGCTGGCCGAGCACGGAGCCGAGACTCATCGAAGAGGGCGTGCTCGTGTACACCGTCAGCGCCCATCCCAGTTTGAACAGGCTTCCGGTCAGGTTCGCCGTCGACCCCGAAGGCACCCAGTTGCTCGACAGCGACCCGATTCTCGCAGTCGGAGAGTCGATCACAGTGCGTGGGTACACCATCACGGTCACGGCCGACGACGGCGACACCCACACGGTGTCCATCACCCGCAACGACTGAGCCGCCGCCCGGCCCGCCGAGCCGTTCGCCGCAACGGGCGGCAACGAACACGATGCAGCCGCGAATACCGCCGAAACTTGGGGGGATTCCGGCCGATGGGTGCCACTGTCTGCGAGGCGAGGCACGGTACCTTGACCCTCGGGCCTCGTGGCCTCTTCGGGCACTGGCTGCGACGCGAGCTGCCCGCAGCAAGGCACCGCTGACCCCCCAACTTGCCCGTCAATGACGTACCAGGAAAATGACCGAAAGACGCGCGCAGCGCATGGCTAAAGTCCGCCGTGCCCACCCACAAGTTCGTAGGAGCCCCAGATGAACGAGCGACCGCTGCCTTCCGCTGTCCATAGCGACCCCGCAGACCGTGCCGGCAAGCGAGCGCGATCTCGAAGCCGTTCGCGCGTGGGTCGGGTGCTGATCGCGCTTGCTGTCGCTGCGAGCGTGCTCGCCGTGGCACCGAGCCCGGCGCAGGGTGCCGCCGCAGAAGTCGACGTGCGGCGGCTCGAGGGCAGCACTCGCTACGAGACCGCTGTGGAGATTGCCGAGACCTTCGTCGACCAGGTGGAGGGCGATTCCAGCCGGTTCACGATCGACACCGTCATCCTCACCTCGGGCGCCAACGAGCACTTCGCGTACGCGCTGCCGGCGCCGGCACTGAGCCGTCGGTATGACGCGCCGCTGCTGCTGACCGAGCCCGACGATCTGCCCACTGCGGTCACCACGTTCCTGACCCGCTACGACGTTGCGACGGTGTTCATTCTGGGCGGCACAAGTGTCGTGTCGAGTGCCGTGGAGCGCGACATCGACGCCATCAGCGGCGTTGAGGTCACCCGCATCGACGGCGATGACGAATACGCCACGGCGGTCGAAGTTGCAGAACGCGTGGGGTCCTCGCCCGGCACGCCCGGCGAGTTCCCCGGCGAAGGCCGCACGGCATTGCTGGCCACCGGCGAGGAGTTCGCCGATGCGCTGGCTGTCGGGCCGCTGGCCTACCGCGGTGAACATCCGATCCTGCTGACGCGCAGCTCCGTCCTGCCGAACTCGGTCGAGTCGTTCCTGAATTCCAGCAACACCGAACATGTGGTGATCCTGGGCGGCACCGCTGCGGTGAGCACCGGCGTTGCGCGCGATATCACCGATCTCGGCATCGAAGTGACTCGCTGGTCCGGATCTGACCGGTTCGCCACAGCGGTCGAGATCGCCGAGGCACTGCTGAACATCGACACGCCCCAAGAGTGCTTCGACGGCTCGGAGATCGGCCTGGCCTACGGCTGGCTTTCTCCCGATGCGATCGTGAGCGGCCCGCTGCTGGGCGAGATATGCGCTCCGCTGCTGCTGACCGAGCTCGATTCGCTGCCAACAGTGGTCGAGCGTTTCTTGGAGTCCGATGACTTCGTGACCGGCGACGTCGACGGCGAACTGCGGTTCACCGTGTTCGGCGGGCGCGCTGCGGTCGGCGAGCGGGCGGTCGCCGATGCCGAGGACGCAGCGCAGCTCACCAATCTCAACGCACGCATCTTCGCGACCGAGGGCGGCTGCTACTTCACCGTCACGTTCAACGAGCCGGTGCTGACCGACGACGCCGGCGACATCACTAACTACCTTGAGGGCAACACGCCGCTGGATGCCCAGGATGCGACGGTGGACGCCGGCAGCGGTCGGACCACGACCGAAGCCGTGGTGACGTTCGTGGGCGCCACCAGCGCCTCAGGCACCAGCGTGCCGACGGGCTGCAACACGCCGTTGCGATCCCGCGATCGGGTCGGTGTCGTGGGCGGCGAGATCGAAGCAGCATCAGATCGCCGCACCGTGTCACGTGTCGAGTTCTTCGTGGATGCAGACCGTGACCGCCCGCAGCTGACCATGATCGCTCCCGAGGGAAGCGACATGGTGTGGGTCGAGTCCAACGAGCCGCTGCAAGCGGCCGACATTGAGGTGGTGTTCGAACGCAGCCGCGATCCCGATGTGTCCGTGGAAGTCTCGGTCACTGCCGGCGCCACGATGTTCATCATTGACGTGCCCGTCGAACTCGGCAGCGAGCTGACGGCTCGGGACCGGGTTTCGATCGGCAGCGACGAGGTGGAAGACCTCGCCGGCAACGGCAATCGATCGCTCAGCCGCACAGTGGTGCGTGACAACACCGCGCCAAGGGTGAGCCGAATCACCGTGACCCAGGCGACACCGCGTGAGCGCACGTCCGTGACACTGAGGGCACCCGACGACCATGGCGTCAGCCAGCCGTCGATGTCGATCACGGCGAACGTCGGCTCGGCGGCCGACGGTGCCGCCGGCAACGAATGGACCTTTGAGCTGATCGAGCGCAGTGGCCGGCCCAGCAGCTGGACGTCGTCGCAGGTGATGTCGGTACAGATATCGAGCGTGAACGAGCGGATCGTGGTGACCATGCTGGACGAGGCCCGCATCGACGACCTCGTCGATGGCCTGAACCGCAACACGACCTTCCGGAGCCTGTTCACCGCCGCGACGCTCGGCAACTACGGCGGCAGCGACCCAGTCGAAACGAGCGGCCGCGTGTTCCTCGAAGGCGGCAAGAGCACGGTCGACCTGACAGTGCTGTGGACCGAGCCGGTCCAGGGCTGCAACGCGGCCGCGGATCCGGTGGCGCCCCGTCTCATCGAGATTGACGTCGACGCCGACGGCTCAGACGACTTCGCGCTGGACGGTTATGCGTTCGGCAACAGCGACATTGAGTTCATCGCGGGCGACCGGCAGCCAACCTCGATCATTGCTGGCGAAGCAAGCTGCGACACGACGACGCCGGGGGCCCGCTCGGGCACCCTCGTCGCCCGGGTTCAGTCGTCCGACATCGACGAGCTGCCCAGCACCCGCTCGGAAGCCAACATCCGCTCCGGCGCAGCCACCGACCTCGCTGGCAACGTCAACACCCGCCAGTCCGAAGTGGTGCTCAAGCGCCCCTGAGCCGCGTCAATTCAGCTTGGTGATCTGCACCGTGTGCGTGTCGCCGTCATCCGCGGTAACGGTGATCTCGTAACCCTGCACAGTGATCGACTCGCCAACGGCCAACACCGCGAAGTCGGCGACTTGACCGTTGCCGGTGTCACCGGCGACCTTGATCGGCAAGCCGCCCTCGCTGATCCAAGCGTCGACGGTGTAGATCAGCACGCCGATGCGGAGTGTGCCGGTCGTCGGCAGGTGTTCCCTGCTCCGCGGGAATCCAATTGAGAATCCCTGCTTTCTCTCGGGCCGGCAATCCGCTGCCCGGCGAACTGGCTCGTCGCCGGCGCCTGTGACGAATGCCCGATGCTTCCCGTCGCTGGCATCGGATTCCTCGTGCGGGCGGACACGAAGAAGCCGGCGTTGTCGGTGTTCGCACCCGCCGGTGGTGACACTGTCTGGGTGCGCTCCAGTGAGCCTTTGCAAGCCGCGAGCGTGAAGGTCACGTTGACTCGGGGCCGCAGCCGGCTCACTGTTGACGCCGACGTTTCGCGCGGTGACACCGAGTTCGTGGTGACGTTCGCCTTCCCGGACCACGGCAGCTACGTGGCGAAAGATCTTCCCTTCACCGAGCCTCCGGCGCTGCATCCCGGCGACAAGATCTCCATCGCCACCAAGAAATTGACGGACCGCGCGGGCAACCAAAATGCCGCGGTGACTCATACCGTGGCGGCTCCGGACGGCAACGAATGGGCCGTCGAGCGCACGGCGGCGTGCGACCACAGCTGGACCCTCGCCGACGGCACCCTCGTCGCCCGCCTGTCCGCTTCAGCACCGGCTGCGCTGCCACACAGCGGCTCCGCAGTCGTCGTGCGGGCCGGCGCCGCACGCGACCTGGTGGGCAACCCATCGCTGTCCCACCGAGTCGAGGGATTTGCCATCGGAGACAGCGGCTTCGGCTGATCGCGCTGCCGGGCGCCGCCCAACCTCTGATGGAACCCAAATGTGACAGCAAGGGTCTGACAGGGGTGCTGTAGCATCATTCGTATCGGAGGCCCCTGCGCCTTCCCCTTTTGCCATGGCTCTACGACTTGAAGATCGAGATCTGGTCATTGCGTACCAGGCCGGCGACGACGAAGCGTTCGCCGAGCTGGTTCGTGAGTACCGGCCGCAATTGCTGGGTCACGCGCGCCGCAGTTTGGGTTGTCCCGAGATGGCGGAAGACGCTGTGCAAGAGGCGTTGGTACGTGCGCTGCGGGCGATGCCACGCTTCAACGGCAACTACCGGGTGGGGCCATGGCTGCACCGGATCCTGTCGAACGTCTGCAGCGACGAGGGCAATCGCCAGCGCCGCGAGGGCGAGAAGGTCCAGCGCTTCGGGTCGAACGACAAGGCGCTGACGCAGGCGCCCAATACCGAGTCCGAGCTGGGTCTCGACATCGACGATTCTGAACTGCTCGACGCCATCGACGGCTTGTCCGAGCAGTACCGCGAAGCGCTGATGCTGCGCTTCGTCGACGAGCTTTCGTACGAAGAGGTGGCCGAGGCTGCCGGAGTGTCCGAGGACAACGCCCGGGCTCGCGTCTCACGAGCGCGCAACGCCGTTCGGGCGGCATTGCGCCTGGCTGCTGTGGCTCCCGTGGCGCTGATCGGGCTTCTGCGGCGAGGCGAGCGGGCAGCTTCCGCGTTGTCGGCGAGTTCGCCAGGCTCAGGTCGCTCTGCACTGCACTCGGCGATGCCGCTGCTGTCCGAGACCGCTCCGATGGCCTCCCGAGCGGCTGCGGCGACGGCGAACGCTGCAACAACCGGCGTGCCGATCGTTGCGAAGGCGGCGATGGGGCTCGGCCTGGCCACCGCAGTTATCGCGCCCACCGTCGACTCGCCGGTGCATCGGGCTGCCGAGCGGGTGCTTCCCGACTCGGTCATGGACGTCTTGACGCCTTTCGCTGTCGAGGTGCCCGCGCCCGATGCCCCCGTCGTCGTGCCCGCTGCTGCCGCCGTCACCGATGCCGAAACGTCGTCGGCTGCGGCTGCGGCTGCGGCTGGGGCTCCGGCGATCGTCGAGATCGTCGATTCGGGCTCAACCGAGAACTCAGCGGCGAGCGAGACACCTGATGACTCGGCGAGCGCCTCCGCGTCTGGTGCTGCCGCGTCGCCTGCCAGCGACGCCGCAGCCCTCAGCGACGCCGAGACGACAGAAGATTCCTCGGCGGCGACCGCATCGCAGGCAGGCACCGAACCGACCGTGTCGACGGTCACGATGGCGTCCGCCGACGACGTTGCACTCACCTTCGTCTCCGCAGGCGCCGATCGTTTCGATGTCAGCGGCGCGCTGACCCTGACGCTGACAACCACCACAACCACGACGGATGGCAACGAGATAACCGAGACGGTGACCACATCGACCGAGTCGATCAACGTCGTTGCACCCAGCAACGCCTCGCTGTCGGCGGCCGATCCGTCCGATCCTGAAGCTCAGCAGCGCTTCAGCGCACTGCTGGTGCTGGCACCGAGCGACGGAGACAACGTTGAGATGCGTCTGGCGGCGCGTGGCTCCGCGGTCGATGGCTCGCTGCCGCTTGAGGGAGTGTTCACGGCGACGCCCAGTGAGACGTTGCCCCTAACTGAGCGCGGTTCGCTGTCGGGCACGATGGTGCTCTCTGGCGACGGCACACCGCAGTCGCTCACACTGACACTCGGTCCGTGAACCCCGGGCGTTGGGCCCTCTCGGCGCAGCGGAGACGCAGCGCCGACCTAGAAGCGCGCCACAGGCGCGGCTCGTTTCGTCGGGCTGTCGCGGCATTCCTGCTGTTCGCCGGCGTACTGGCAGTCGCTTCGGTCAGCGCTGCCGAGCCCAGGTCAGTGGCTGCAGGTCCCGTCGCGCCGACGCAGTGGCCCAGTTCGTTCCTCGCCGCCCCACAGATTGAAGGTTGGCCGAACGCCTTGCGCATCTTCGGCGGCGACCGCTATCAGACATCGCTCGCGTCTGCCCTCGTCATGCGGGGCCAGGGCGACTTCCCCTTTGAGACATCCGATCCCTCTTCGGGCGGTGTGCGAAGCCTGAGCCAGGCCAACGGCTGGTGGGGCTTGGGCGTGTGCCCGAAGGCGATCATCGTCACTGCCGGCGACTCACCCGCCGACGCGCTCGCAGCCGCAGCGCTCTCTGATTCCACGGGTCATTCCACTGAGCCGTACCTGCGTCGCTCCTCGGCGGCAGATCCGCTGTTCGACCCGCCGGGTGGCTTCGCCCGCGTCGACACGTTTGCCGCGCCGATCCTGCTGACTCCGTCGGCCCGCTCGGGTGCCAGTGCGCTGGCGGTGCCGGTGCGCTTGGCGGCACAGGACCTGCGCTCGGGCGGCTGCAACACGGCCCGGCAGGCCATCATCGTGGGCGGTCCCGCTGCGGTGGCCCCACAGGTTGAAGCCGAGCTCGTGTCGATCGGCTACGCCGAGGTGTTCCGCGTCAGCGGTGCGACTCGTTTCGGCACCGCTGCTGCGGTGGCGTCGGCGCTGGGCACCGCACCCGTGCCTTCCGGTGCCAGCGGATGTGCCGACCCCTCCGCCGCTGACGGCACCGCCACGATGGGGTTCTGGGCCAACTCCGTGGTCGAGTGGCGAGAAAGCCCCGAAGAGTGCCGGCTGCTCGGTCGCACCGTGGTGCTGACCGATGGCATCGACGGTGTGGATGCCATCGCAGCGGGGTGGTGGACCAGCTTCTGGCAGGTGCCGGTGCTGCTCCACGACGGCTCTGACGAGCTGCCCACCGAGACTGCGACCGCGCTGAGCTTGCTTGAGGTGGACAACATCATCGTGGTGGGCGGTTTGGAGCGCTTGTCCCAGCCAGCGGTGCGCGCCGCTGCACGATTGGCGCGAGCGAACACGATCCGAGTGTCTGGATCCGACCGCTATGCCACCAGCGTGGCCATGGCCGAACGACTCGGCGGCTGGTGGCCGACGGGTTCCGGTCACGATTTCGCATCGTCGATGCTGTGCGTGGTGGCGTCGTCGGGCAGCGGCCGGGGCGCCCGGGGCTGGGCCGATGCGCTTGGGGCAGGTCCCTGGTGCGGTGCGGCAACCGGTGCTGCGGTCGGCGCGCCGCCGCGGATGCTGCCGCCAGTCAACGTCGCGCAGCCTGCTGTTGTCACAGCTGCGGGCCTGGCCGCCGCGGGCACCGACGGGGCAGGTACGGCCAAGACCGGTGAGCAGGTGCGGCACCGTCCTACCCGCGATGCGGTGCCGGTACTGCTGGTGCCGGCCGGCGCCGATCGGCTGCCGGACTCGGTCGCTGCATTCCTGCTGGACGCGTTCGCGGCATCCGAGCTGTGCGAGAGTCAGGCCGATCCGGTGGCCTACGCCAAAGCGCTCGCCAACGGCGTGTGCCCGATGCCGGGCTTTGCTGTTGCGTTCGGCGGCGACTCGGTGATCACGCCTGGACTGCTGGGCGAGCTGTCCGCTGCGCTCGGCGGCAACATGACGTCGTCGCAACCGAACGAGCCGGTGCTGATCGGCGCGCAGACACCTGATCCGTTCTCGCCTTACGGGGTCCAGGCGACGCCCGGCGTCGAGTTCGGGGTTGGCTCGTTTGCGACGTCGTTGTCGATGGCGCCGGTGTTCCACTACGACGACGGCGATGGCGTGCAGATGTGCATGCCCCGCGGCACCTTCGCCGATGCTCGCTGGCTTGTTGCCGAGACGAACGGCACTGCCGCAGCCGTCGAAGTTCCCCAGAAGGGCTGGTATCTCGCTGATGCCGACGGCGTCGCCCGATCTGTGGGCAAGGGCGCTCCAGCATGCGTTGACGTCGGGGAGACAGGGACGCTCGCGGCGCCGTTGCTTGCCCGCTCGGTAGGGCCGAGCGGCGTGGCGTCAGATTCGCTCATGCTTGTCGCAGATGCGAGCCGACATTTCGCGCTCACCGGACCGATCAGCGCCAACGAGCCTTCCAGCATTGGCACGCCCAGCGAGGTTGATCCTCCCGAAGGCGGCCACACACGCTGGTTGTTCCAGACAGGTGCCGTCACCGATCGGGCGATGCTCGGCAACCGTGCCGAGTCCATCGTCGACACCCGCATCGTGCTGCACCTGTATCGCGGTACGGCCGTCGCGTCGGCCAGTTCGCCCAGCGCCGTCCCCGACACGTTCACCGCCAACTGGCACATCCGGACCGAGCGCGGGACGCTCATCGGAACCGCCCACGGCGAGGCGCTCCTCAGCGCCGGCGTGTGGCACTTGCGCGGCGCCGCGGTGCTCACGATGGGTACTTGGGCCTCGGCGGTCTACGGGCCGCCGTCACCGGCGATCAGCGATGAAGGCCCGCCGCCCATCCGCGGCGCCGGCACGCCGTTCGATCCGCTCCGCGTCGGCACGTCAGATGCGTACGGAGCGGGCGGCTTCTCCGCCACGCTCACCGTCAATTCTGCCGGCACTGCAGACGACATCCTTTCCTGGCGCCCCGAGGCCTACATCAACACCCTGACTGCGCCCTAGTTAACGCCTCAGGCGTTCTTGATGAGCAGGCCGCCGTCGACGGGGAGGATGGCGCCGGTCATGTATTGGCTGGCGGGGAGGCAGAAGTTGAGGGTGCCGTGGACGACTTCTTCGGGCTCGGCATAGCGGCCGACAGCGGTGCGGCGCTTGGCGAAGATCGTCTTGTGCTCGGTGGGGATGTCGGAGGTCATCGCCGTGTTGATCGGGCCCGGGCAGATGCAGTTCACCGTGATGCCTTCGCGGCCCAGCTCCACCGCCAGCGACTTGGTGAGCCCGATCACACCGTGCTTGGCGGCCGTGTAGGGCGAGCCGAACTTGGTGGCGCCCCAGCCTTCTGTGGAGGCAATGTTCACAATGCGGGCGGCATCTGACTGGCGCAGGTACGGCAGCGCGGCACGGATCGTGCGGGTGTGCGCCGTCAGCAGCACTTCCACCGAGATGGCCCAGTTGTCCTCGTAATCGTCCGAGTCGATGGGCGAGAACCGTGAGATGCCAGCGTTGTTGATGAGATGATCCAGCCCGCCGAACCGTGCCACCACCTCGTCGGTGACCTGCTGCACCCGGTCGGCATTCGCCACATCCATCGTCCAGCCCGCGGCCGATCCGCCGGCGTCGGTGATCTCGGCCACCACCGCGTCCACCTCGGCCTGACCCAGGTCGGTCACCGCAACATGCGCGCCTTCGTCGGCGAACAGGTGAGCGGTCGCTCGTCCCTGCCCGGCGCCAGCACCAGTCACCAGCGTCACCCGCCCCTCAATAGACCGGCTCAACGTCGACAGTCGTCTCGTCGTTCCCACTGGAACCTCCTTCTCGATTGCGATTCAGGTCAGCCGGTGGCCCATGCCGAGCCGCCGTCGATCTTGAGCACCGAACCGGTCGTGTAGCTCGACGCCTCCGAAGCGAAGTACAGCGCAGCGCCCACCACCTCGTCGGCTTCGCCGCCGCGGCGCAGGGCGATGTCGGTGGCGGCCCGCTTGTTGAAGGCGTCCATGTCCCATGCCTTGGAGATGTCCGTCAGGAACGGCCCCGGCATGATGCAGTTCACCCGCACTCGGGGGCCGTACTCGCGGGCGAACGATGCCGTGATGGCGTGGACGCCGGCCTTCGCAGCGCCGTACGCCGTCTCGTTGGGCGTCGGCATAACGGCTGACACCGAGCTCACGTTGATGATCGAGCCGCCGCCCGCGTCGTACATGCGCTTGCCGAACACTGCCGAGGCCCGGAACGGCCCCTTCAGGTTCACGTCGATCACCTTGTCGAACAGCGCCTCGCTGACGTCGAACAGCGACGGGTACAGCGGCGACAGCCCGGCGTTGTTCACCAGCACCTCGCAATGCCCGAACTCGTCGTAGACGCGATCGCACAGCTCGTCGCACTGTTCCCAGTAGCCGACGTGACATGCCACCGCGAGGGCTCGCTGGCCCGTTGTGGACCGCACCTCGTCGGCAACTTCGGCGCAGTTTTCGAGCTTGCGCGATGCGATGACCACATCAGCGCCGGCACGGGCGTACGCCAGCACGATCTCTCGGCCCATGCCCCGCGACCCGCCGGTCACCACTGCCACCCGGCCGGACAGGTCGAACAGCTCTGACGGCGTCTGCGCAGCCATCTCAGCGGCTCCAGGCGTTCCAGCTCATCACCGCATCGAGATCGGTCCGGGTAGCCAGCTTGAAATCGGTGCCCTGGGTGTACGCGATCGGGCTCAGCGCGTACTGCCGCACCTTGTCGTAGGGGATGCCGAGGATTTCGGCGGCTTCGGCCTCGTAGCCGAGATGCAGCGTCGTCCAGCAGGTGCCGAGGCCACGTTCGCGTGCGGCGAGCATGAAGCTCCACGCGGCGGGGATGATCGAGCCGGCCTGCCCGACCATCATCCGCGGGTCGTCGGTGCGGCCCGCGATGCACGGGATGAACAGCACCGGGCTGCGACCCATGTTCTCCGACAGGTATTCCGCCGACGAAGTCACCCGAGCCTGCTGCGCATCGCGCTGGGCTCCCAGGCCCGACGCCACCCGGCCCGCATACATGGGGCTGTTGCGGTAGGAGTCGAAGCCCTTCTTGTACAGCGCCGAGATGGCCTCGATCTTGTCGCGCTCAGTGACGAACACGAAGTGCCAGCCCTGCATGTTCGAGCCCGTCGGCGCCTGCACGGCGATCTCGATGCATTCCCGCAGGACCGATTCAGGCACCGGTCGATCGAAGTCCAGCCGCTTGCGCACCGCCCGGGTGCTCTGCAGCACCTCGTCGGCCGACAGGCCCAGCTTCACAGTTCCAGCAGCATTGTCACGTTCGCTCATGGCGCAGGAGCGTAACCGGCACCTGTGACAAGCACCGGGGGCCGAGTGGTTGGCCGCTAGCGCAAGAACTTGCTGGTCGTGTTGTCGGCCAGCACCCGCCCGCCGGTCTGGCAGCTGGCGCAGTAGTTGACCGAGTAATCGCGGTAGTCGACGGCCCGGACCACCTCATCGCAAGCCACGCAGGGTTCCCCCGTGCGGCCGTGCACTGCCGAGGGCCGCTCGGCCGCACGGCTCATCTCCGGTCGACCCCGTTCGAAGGCCAGCGACTCATCGACAACCGCTTCGATGGCGGTCACCACCCGCCCCACGGCGTCGGCGTCAAGCCGTCCGACAGAAGCGAACGGCGACAGCTTCGCCCCGTGGCAGATCTCGTTGGCCAGCCGCCGCCCCAGCCCCGAGATCACCCGCTGGTCCCGCAGGAAGTTGTGCAAGCGCCCCGAATGCATGGACATCAACTCAGCCATGCCGTCGGCGTCCAACTCGGTGGCCTCGGGTCCCAGCCCGACGAGCGGCTCGGCATCGGCCACATCCCCGTCGAGCACCCACACACCGGCCCGCTTCTGGGTGCCGGGCTCGGTGAGCATGAGACCCAGGCCGCTGTCGAACTCGAACCGGACGAGCCCGTCGCGCGGCCGGCGCGGCCGCTTCGCACCCGCTTCGAGCACTCGCAGCCGCCCGCCCTGCATCAGGTGCACCACGAAAGTCAGGCCGTCGCCGCGGTTATCGCCGTCGGCATGGTCGCCCCCGTCGGCATGGTTGCCCCCGCCGTCGCCCCCGTCGGCGCCGATGCTCCCGCCACGGCCGGCGCCCCCACCGGCCGGATCCTGCGTCGGCCGAGCGAACCGCAGCAGCAGAAACTTGGCCCGATGGCCGACGCTGCACAGCGGCCATCCGACTGCATCGCTCGGCTGCGGGCTGGCGGTCTTGAACGCGGTGAACGACAGCGGCTCGACGCGCTTGAGCACCTCGCCGGCTGCAAGGGCTTCCAATCGCTCTGCGTGCGCCCGGATCTCAGGGATCTCCGGCACGGCGTCTCAGCCCCCGTCGACGCCGGCGTCAGGGGTTGGGCCGTCAGCGCCGGCGTCGCCTGTCGGGCCGCCGGTGCTGCCGGTTGGGCCGTCAGCGCCATTCCCGTCGTCGTCGGCGAGCGCTTGCCCTAACGCCGCGTCCACGGCTGCCAACGCCTCAGCAGCCGCGACCAGCACCCGCATGTCGCCGCTCACCTTGATCAGCCCCGCCTGCAGGGCAGCCAGCGCACCGAGTTCGCCTCGCCGCACGGCCCGAGCGGTGGTCCGTGACTGGCTCATCACCACAACGTCGCCGTCATCACTGCTGCCAACATCCTCGGGCGCTGGCTCGAGATGCGCCCGCCCGCCGTCGATCACCAGCCGGTACGCAACGACCGGCCCGCCATTGCCGTCGCCGATCCGCTGTTCCACCGTGGCCTGAACCTCCGGCAGCTCCACGTCCGCGAGCACCTCGGACATGGCAGCGCACCATTCCTCGGACCCGATCACACTCCTGTCGGCAGTCGCCACGCCCCGACGTTACGGTCCGGCGCGCGCTCGGTGCGCAGCCCCGAACCTCTGGTGGCAGGAGCGGAAATCAGGGGCGTCCTTGCCGACGATGCCGCTACGGTCGTCGACCGACGTCGTTGCACCAGGTCTCCTTCTCGCGAGCCTCGTGTGTCGGACGTCACCGAATCACTGGCTCTTCGCCGGTTCCGGGCACTGCACTGCCTGTTACCGTTCCGACCCGAAGTCCCATGGACGCAACGTCAGTCACTCTTCTCGCCGCCGTGGCAGTCGTCATGAGTTTCAATCTCACGGCGAGCCTCATGTGCTGCCGCCGCCTTGAGCGACGTGTCGACCGACTCGAAGACCGGCTCGATCAGCGGATCGACCGGCTGGAGCAAACGATGGCGCAGTTGGCGCTGGATGTGGCGCAGATCAAGGGGCATCTGGGGATCGCCGCATCCCAACCGCCGGTGACCCCCCAGCCAGCGCCCCAATAGCATGACGGGGTGACCTTTCCGGCTCGCCGTCTGCGCCGTCTGCGTCGGACCCCGGCACTGCGCCGGCTCGTCCGTGAGACCACCGTCACGCCGGACGATCTCATCGCTCCGCTGTTCGTGCGTGAGGACGCCACCGAGCCGCAGCCCATCGTGTCGCTGCCAGGTGTCGTGCAGCACACTCAGGAGTCGCTGCGCACCGAAGTCAGCGAACTGGCTGCCATGGGCATCAGCGGCGTGATCCTGTTCGGACTGCCCGCCTCGAAAGACTCGGTCGGCTCCGAGGCTTGGAACCCGGATGGCGTGGTGCAGGTTGCGCTCAACAATCTGCGAGACGACCACGGCTCGGAGCTGGCGATCATCGCCGATCTCTGCCTCGACGAGTACACCGACCACGGCCATTGCGGCGTGCTGACCGACGACGGCGAAGTGGACAACGACGCCACGCTCGAGCTGTACCAGCGGGTGGCGCTGGCCCAGGCCGAAGCTGGCGCTGACATGGTGGGACCCTCGGGGATGATGGACGGCCAGGTGGGGGCGATCCGCCAGGTGCTCGACCGCAACGGTCACGAGAGCCTGCCGATCATGGCCTATTCGGCCAAGTACGCCTCAGCCGAGTACGGGCCGTTCCGCGAAGCGGTGGACGTCACCATCTCGGGCGGCGGGAACCGCAAGGGCTACCAGCAGGACCCCTCCAACGCCCGCGAGGCCATGGCCGAAATCGAGCTGGACATTGCCGAGGGCGCCGACATCATCATGGTGAAGCCGGCGCTGGCATACCTCGATGTGATCGCCGCCGCCCGGGCCCGCTTCGACCTGCCGCTGGCGGCGTACCACGTCTCGGGCGAGTACGCGATGCTCAAGGCCGCAGCGGCCAACGGCTGGATCGACGGCGACGCCACTGCGGTCGAGCACCTCACCGCCATCAAGCGAGCGGGTGCCGACATCATCCTCACCTACCTCGCACGCGAGTTCGCCGAGACGCTGCAGTAGCGGCCGGTCCGAACCGCCGCAGGCTTAGCGCGCCGGGTGTGTCACCCGCGCCACGCCGATGGCGCACAGCGCGCCGGGTGTGCGGTGCGAGCCGCGCCAACGGCGAGAACCACGACCCAGCACCGCAGCAGCCTCCACCAAGACACCGGGCGATACTCTGATTCCGTGCTGAAGCGCGTTTACGTGCACAACTACAAGTGCTTGGTCAACTTCGAGCTGCGACTCGGCGAAGTCAATCTGTTGCTTGGCCCAAACGGGTCTGGCAAGACCGCCTTACTCGATGTCGTCTACGCCGTGCGGCAGCTGCTCCTGGGCGAGGCCAAGGTCACCGAAGCGTCCTGCTTCCCCTCGGGCGCACTGACGATGTGGCAGCACGATCAAGTCCAAGTCGTCGAGATTGACGCTGTTGTAGGTGACGACAACTTCCGCTACCGCCTCGAGATCGAGCACAACCGCTTCGTCAAGCGAAGTGCTCGCATCCGCTTGGAACGGCTCAGCGCAGGAGACACGGCGCTGTTCTCGTTCGACGACGGGAACGTTCAGCTCTACCGAGATGATGGATCGAAGGGGCCCCTCTATACCTCCGATTCGAACGAGTCCGCGCTCGCGAGGGTCCTGCCGAGTTCGAGCAATCAGCGGCTGTCGGCGTTTGTCTCACACATGCGGTCGGTCATCGTGACCTCGGTCTGCCCGCCGCTTATAGGTGCAGAGTCGCATCAAGAAGATTCCGTGCTAGATCGGCACGCCTCCAACTTCGTCAATTGGTACCGCCAAGCGCTTCAGTTCAACCCAAGTGCAGCGGGCGAACATCTGAAAGCCCTGAAACCGATACTCGACGGTTTCGTAGACCTGAGCTTGCAGCAGTCGGGCCTCGATTCACGAGCGCTGATGTTCGAAGTCCGTCACGGCACCGGTGATGGATTCAAGTACTGGTTGCGGTTCAACCAGCTGTCGGAAGGTCAGAAGGCGGTTGTGATCCTGTACGCACTGCTGCACTTCCGATCTGCTGGTGATTCGTTGGTACTGCTGCTCGACGAGCCCGACAACTACGTAGGGCTCGCCGAGATTCAGCCGTGGCTCGACGAGTTGTCGCTGCTTTGCGGAGACACGCAGTCGCAGGCCGTCCTGTGTTCGCACCATCCTGAACTGATCGACTATCTCGGCCCGGCCGACGGCGTCATGCTGCGCCGGGTCGCAGCTTCAGCGACGATTCCGGTGCCGATTTCGGAGTGCAACGTCGGGCAAAGCCTGAAGCTGTCCGAGCAGGTAGCCCGCGGCTGGCTTGATGAGTCGTAGCGTCCGCTTGACGCTGCTCTGCGAAGACAAGCAGCATCAAGCGTTTGCCCATCGGTTCTTCAAGGCGTTGGGATGGAACTTGCGGTACTGGCGGCCGATAGTGGCCCCGGCTGGCAGAGGCGCCGCTGAGAAGTTCGTTCGTGAGAAGTTCCCGGTCGAGCTGGCCGCGCTCCGTACGAAGGGCAACGAACAGGTCTTCCTAGTGGTTTTGATAGACGGTGATGCCGCAGGCGTGGACGGTCGCCGCGCGCAGCTCGAGAACGCGTGCCGTGAACAGGGAATCGAACCTCCATCCGAGATGGAACGCGTATTGGTATGTGTGCCCACCTGGAACATCGAGACATGGCTCGCATACCTCGACGGATCGGAGGTGGATCAGACGAATTCCTCCTATCCGCGCCTAGCACGCGAGCGAGCGTGCGAGCCACATGCGCAGGCGCTAGCGACGATGTGCGGTTCCGGTCGGCTCCATCCTCCGGCGCCGCCGTCGCTGAAGGAGGCGTGTAGCGGATATCGACGGGCCGTCGGAGACGTCTGAAGCTTCGGAGTGAACGCTTCCAATGAATGACGCCAATAGCGGACTGCCTGGGTGGCGGTGTTGGCTCAGCGCGCCGGGTGTGTCACCCGCGCCACGCCGATGGCGCACAGCGCCCCGATGAACTGCGCCACGATGAACAGCGGTGCGCTGGCGGGGGCGATGCCGGCGAAGGTGTCGGAGAACATACGGGCCACGGTCACGGCCGGGTTGGCGAAGCTCGTCGACGAGGTGAAGAAGTAGGCGCCGCCGATGTAGGCCGCCACGGCGAAGGCCAAGAACTGGGCTTTGCCTGAGCGCACCACGCCGATGATGACGATCACCAGCCCGAACGTGGCGATGATCTCCGACAGGAACGCCTCGGGGCTGATCCGGTCCTTGGTCGACCAGAACACGGCATCGAGTTCGAAGATCACGTTGGCCGCGATGACGCCCAGGATCCCGCCTGCGGTCTGCACCACCACGTACAACCCGGCCATCCGGTTGTCCAGGTCGCCTGCAAGCCGCGCCCACAGCGTCACTGCGGGATTGAAGTGCGCCCCCGACGTCGACCCGAACAGCAGGATCAAGCACGCCAACGCACCCGCCGTGGCGATCGAGTTCTCCAGCAGCTGCAGTCCGACATCGTTCGGGCTCAGCCGCTCGGCCATGATCCCCGAGCCGACCACGCCCAGCAGCAGGAACCCAGTGCCCACGAACTCCGAGGTCAACCGACTGGCCGTCGTCTGCCGTAGCGCCGTCATCGGGACAGCCTCGCAGCTATGAGCGAACGAGCGTCAGCGGAGCGGTGAACTCATGGGGCCTCGGTCGGCTGCCTCCTAGTAGAAGCAGAGCGGCGGAACATACTTGACGGCCGCAGGGGCCCGCCGTGCCGCGGTGGCGCTTGCGGGCGCGGTGGCGCTTTCGGTCTCGGTGCTGGTTTCGGATGCAGTGCCGGCTTCGGGCTCGGCCTCGCTGGTGCTCGCAACGACAAAGACGTTGTCATCGAGCTCGTCTCCAATGGGGGTGTTCTGGCGGATGATGTCCGCCAGCGTGGTGCTGCGAACCTCCGCCAAGAGATCGGGGTTCGCCACGAAGTAGGCGTCATTCTCGAACCAGAAGCGATCGCCGTCGCGGAGACGGCGGAACTGGTCGGAGATGACGGCACGCAGCGTCTCGCCGACCGCCGCTTCCGACACATGGTCTTCTGCCAGTGCAGCGGGCCAGAGGTCCAAGTCGCCGACGTCTCCGTAGGCGTCCTCGAGCGCCTGCTGGACATCTGGGTCCGACGAGATGTCGGCGAAGCTTTCCACCTCGGACAGGCCGTAGGCGCTTCGCACCGTGTTGTAGTCGCCGACGCCGTGATCGCGGCCCCGCTGAAGGTTCAGCGCTACCAGGTCGAAGGCGATGCCGTGTGGCTCGCGCTGGAGGAAGTTCCGGACTTCGTTGATGACCAACGCGTCAACGTCTTGGGCCTGTTGAGCAGCGAATCCGCGTAGAACTTCGGAGATGCCATGACCGTTGTAGAACGAAGGGCTGAAGAACGAACTTGCCAGGCTGATCTTCTCTGAGGTCCCGTCCGCATCGAGGAGGTTGAGGCTGGGCGACAGCAAGGTGTGGCCGACCCGGTATGCCGCTGCTGAGAACTCGCTGGCGATGGTCGCATCGACGTCGGAGTCGTAGCCCGAGTAGGCGTCGAAGGCGTCGGGCCCCAACAGCAACGGCAAGAACTCGCTGAAGGTGATGTTCTGTATATGAGCGCCGACGATCTTGCGGGCCAGCTCGTAGATCTCATCGCCGCTCAAGTCAGGATTCTGGGTGGCGATGATGCCCGCAAGGCGGTTGTGCTCGCGGACGAACAGCGTGTGCATCGCCGTGAGACCGATCTGCTCGTTGACTCGCACATCACCTGCAACAAAGAGCGTCGTGCGATGCGCGCCGCCTTCATTGTCGAGGCCCTGCTCGTTGTACGGCAAGAATCGGCCGTCGCTTGACGTCTTGAGCTTGCCGGTGCCGTCGTTGGTGCGCAGAGCGGAAGCTCGAACTCTGTCGGAGCCGTACACCTGCGAGCCGTCAATGAACGCGGTGATCGCGTTGACCTGCCTTCGAGGATTCTCTGTGTCGGTTCCAGTCTCGGGATCGGAGACCGAACGGCTGAGACCGATGGTGGCCTCACCGGTGCCAAGAGGATCGAACACCGGATCGTCGGCAGGGACCGCGATCGGGAGCGGCTCATCTGCGTTGTCGAGGCTCAGGGTGATGTCGTGGTCCAGGAACTGGCCCCACTGCCACACGATGTCGCTGGCCTGTGACGAATTCGGCACTGAGGTGTCTTGGGCGAACACGAGGTTGCTGATGGTGCGAGCGTTCGGTCGCGAGGTCGTCGGCGCTGACACTCCGTCGGCGTACGAGTTCGGCGCCTTCTTGAAAAGCGCCGTGCCCGTCATTCCCCACGTGGGATTGTCCAGGTTGTTCCCCCGGCCGTCGAGGGCGCGAGGAGCGAGATTGTCAGCGAACTCTTCGAGGCTGAGAGAAACGACCTCGCCGGCCGTCCAGTCGGCATCGACGCCGACCCATGTGAAATGACCGCTGCCGATCTTGCCGTCCGCGAGGTTCAGCCCCACATCGCCGACCTGCAGCCGCAACGAGCTGAATTCGTCCGCAAGCGCAGGCTCAATGCGGATGCTTACCGTTGCTGTGCTCGAGTCCGAGTCGGGCTCGGTAAGGAGAATGCTCGTCACCGAGTAGTCCGTCTCCATCCACGAGAAATCGGTATCGGTGAGGGAGCCACCCACAGACTCGCTGTACCCCAAGGGATCTCCATCGCCTCCTACCGTCAAATCGGCTTCCCATACCGCGCCGACCCCGGCAGCCATCCATTGCGGAGTGGTGCTGTCTTGTGAGTCGGTGCTCAGAGCCAGGCTGTGCGGAGGTGGCGCTGCCAGGGTGAGCAGGACGGCCAAGGCGGTCGCCGACAGCAGAAAACGACGGAAGGGGGCTGTCAATCGCACAGGGCGCGCGCTCCTCAAGATGTGGGGGCTAAGGCCCCGTTTAGTGGTGGGGGTTATGACGCGATCAACCTCCGCTGCAGTGCGGGGCTGCTAATACCCCAGGCTGCAAACAGAGGCTGAGCGGCGCAGGGTAGTGCTGCAGGTGCGTCCCCAAGCCGGTTTCGAACTGAGCGGCTTCCCGTAGATACGTGAGAGATTCGAAGGGCGAGTGCCTCATCTACAAGTTGAACATGCTCACGCAATCAACCAGCTTCGGGTGGCCCGTTTGCTGAATGTGCTACTGTGTAGCACATGAAGCAGATCGGAGTTCGGGAACTCCGCCAGAACGCCAGTGAGTGGCTGCGCAGAGTTGCTGATGGCGAGTCCTACGAGGTCACAGTGCGCGGCGAGCCGGTCGCACTGCTCGGCCCGCTGCCGCACCGTGATGACCCCATGGGCCGCCTGGCGGCACGAGGCCTTATTGGCCGGAGGGCTAGAGGATTGTCAGCTTCGATCGAGGAACTTCCGCCGCTGCCAGCAGCGCCGCCGGGCGAGCCGACGCTGAGCGACCGACTCGCAGACTTGCGGCGAGATGAACGGTGAGATCTGGGTCCTCGATGCGTCGGCCTTCGTGAAGCTGATCAGGACCGAAGCAGAATCCGATGTTCTGCGCCAATGGGCTTCACAGCGACACTTGGTGTCCAGTGCCTTACTGCGCACCGAAGCTCGGCGAGCGGTCGCAGACGAAGGCTCCGCGGTGCGACACCAGTGCGAGCGTCTACTCGCAAACACTGATCTCCTCGAGCTCACTTCGGCGATGCTCGATGCGGCCGGCAGGATCCCCGGTCGCAACCTGCGCACGCTGGACGCCATCTACCTCGCCTGTGCCCAGCAGATCGGCGACGATCTCAGCGGACTCGTCAGCTACGACCCTCGCCAAGTCGCTGCAGCAGATGCTCTTGGCATCTCCACCGTGTCACCAGGCAAGAGCGCCGGCGTCTAACAACCCATCCGAGCACGAGTGGTAGTGGACGCCCGAGCGGGCATCGCCTATTGCTTGGCACTCTCCAGGATGGCGATTGCAGCTCACGGTTCGGTCTCAGCGAATGAGTTAGCGGCCGACAGGTGGTTGGCAAGGGCAGTGATCTGGGCATCGATGTCGCCGGGGCTGCCGGACAAATCGATGGCCGCCGCATGGAGTCTCTTACCGATGTTCTTGACGGTGATCGTGGACGTGGCCAGCGAGCCGGTCGAAGCCTGCTGGCTTGTGGATTCGACTTCGCTGGCGTCAGCGCAGTAGATGAGCGTGCCTTCGCTCAGGTCGAGCGCTGTGGTGTAGGCGAGCAGTTGGTAGTAGTCGCCGTGGCGACCCGCCGTCTCGCCGGAAGCGAAGCGGGAATCCTCGGCGGTGAACTTGTATTTGACGTCTGCCACGCCGACCGTCTCGCCTGCGCGACGAAACGTGAGATCCGGCCTGATTTGCACCTGATCTTCGACATCGAGGTACAAGCGGCGCTGTGGTGCAACCTCGAGCTTCCCCCGCAGTGCCCGCTGCAGCCGGGCGGTGACGAAGTCTTCGAAGAGCTGATTCATGTCGAGCATGAATGCGGACGCGGCGGTATCTCCGTGGCGGTCCTGCAGGGTGAAGTTGGCGAGTATCAGCCGCGCCAGCTTCAGTGCCGGCCTGTAGTGCTCGTTCAATCGGGTGAATTGGACACGGTCGAGACAATCCAGCGCTGCCGGGACGGTTGGTTCTGCCACACCGTCCAACGAAGCCAACAGTCGGCGAAGCCGTCGCCGATCGTCATCGGGAACGTCAGGCACACGTAGCGCCTGCCGCGCTGCGGTCTGCAAGCAGCGGTTCTCATCCACGTCGGCCGTGAAGTCGTCCCACGCGCACGCCATAGGAACGAGGACACCTCCCCGCCGAAATTGCCGCACGAAGTCGATTCGGCCACGCAACGCGAGCAGATCGTCTTCTTCGTGTCGGTAGTGGTGGAAGAGCCCACGGGCGAGCGTCGTTTCTGCTGTCCGTGCGAAGAAGGAGACCAGCGCTGGCAGGAGTTCATCGGTGCTCGCGTAGTGGAACGCCTCCTGGCGCCACGCCTCGTAGGGCAGACCGACCTCGAGCAGCACGAACAAGTTCTCGGGTTTGATCTTCGGCCGCACGATGACTCGCAGGTCGCCGACAGTGAACGCGCCCACCCATTGCTGAGCAGACACTCTCCACCAACCGGGCTCGACGTCCGGCTGGACCGACACCCACTTGGTCTGCCCTAGACGCCGAGCGAGTGCATCGCTGAGCGGAAGGTGCTTGGTCTCCCATTCGAAGAGGGTGAGGTGCTGTAGTTCACCGTCACCGGCTGCCGTGTCGATGTCCGTCGAACTCGCTGCAGAGTCGACGAGAACCACTTACGCGCCGCCCTTGTCGGCAGCGCCTTCGCTCTCACCCGTGAGACGTCCCGCTTCATCGGCAGGGTCGGCCGATTGGTCATCAGGCTCATCCGGTTGCGCACCGGACGAAGTCGCTCCGGGTCCGAAGCGCCGCCAAACCGTGCCGAACCGGAAGCTGTCGATCACTTCCTGGCGACCGAACAGCTGGTCCTCGATGAGCGGTTCGATGTTGTACTCCCAGATCCGCCGCAGGCTGTCCTTGTCGAGGTCGCTCTTCATGAAGTGGCTCGGCCCGATCAGCGAGTGATCACCACCCATCTGCTCGGCCAGGTCTGCATTCACGTTGTCGACGAGGCCGGCAACCCACACCTGATCGGGGGAATTGCGCTCCATCCATCTACGCAGGAGCCCGACGGTCGGTCCGTGGTTCGGGAAGAACGGCACAAAGTGGAACCGCCGTCGCATCGCAGCGTCGATCAGCGCGATGGAACGGTCGGCCGTATTCATCGTGCCGATGAACCAAAGGTTTGATGGCAGAGAGAAAGTGCTGTCGGGCCGGTATTGCGTCTGGATCTCGTCGTCGCGGTACTCCAGCAGGTAGAGCAGTTCTCCCAACACCCTCGGCAAGTTCGCCCGGTTGATCTCGTCAATGACCATGACGTGCAACTCCTCCGGATGCTCCTCTGCGCGTTGGGCGAGCCGAATCAGCGGACCCGGCGTCAACTCGTACGTCATCTGCCCGTTGTCATCGACCCGAGGGCGGAAGCCTTCGAAGAAGTCCTCATACGAGTACGCCGGATGGAATTGCACCAACGAATACGCCTCGTCGCCCTCGTCCTCGTACAGCGCCAACCTGATGGCAAGCGACTGCGCGAAGTACGTCTTGCCCGTTCCCGGCGGTCCGTACAGGATCACCTGCCCCTTGTCCTCAAGCAGCTCCACGATGTCCTTGAGGAAGTCCACCTCGCACAGCAGCTCGTCAGCCAATTCCGCTAGCTCCGCGCCGTCAATCCATTGATCGACCGTCTCGGTGCTATCGCCGTAGTTCTCCTCCAACCAATACAGAAATGATCGGATGCCCCACGTGTCGACGACATCGTCGTCGGTGAAGTCAGGACGGAGTGATTCGAGGAGGAGGTCGTTCGCGCGCATCACTACGGCACCGGAGCCGCCATATTTACGATGGAGAAGGTGGATCTCTTGTGCCTCGCGTGTCCCCGCAACGTCAAGGAGTCCAAGCTCGTCCACGAGCTCGATCATCTCCAGCTTGCCGCGCCAGTTGTCGCTGCTGCTCCTCGCGAGCACGTAGTTGGGAATGAACCGCTCAGGGTGGCAGATTGCAGCCAATCGAGTCGCAGTCGCGGAGCCGATGCCTTTCTGGCTCATGGCCTTGTCGATTCGAGAGGCGAGGTCACCTTCTCCAAAACACAGCTCAGTGAGGAGGTCTCGAAGTTCGACCCATTGCGCGCTAGAGGCCCGGCTTAAGTAGGAGCTCAGATGAATGACTTGACCCGGACTCCCGTAAGTGTTCTTGCCTCTGCTCCAAACTTGCTTAAGTTGCTCCCGGTCTTCGAACGCTAACGATGGCAGCGATTCCAGGACTTGTTGGAACCGTTCCCGCGCGCGTTCGCTCTCTTCGTCGTCAGGCGTTGGGTAATTGGTCGCCCGCCGGAACTCTTCGACGAGGCTCGTCAGGCTCCGAAGCCCACTGCGCTCGAACTCAGGCAACCGCTCGCACCATCTCCGGATGTGCCGTCTGTAATCGCCACGAGTCGAGTCCTGTATGTCGGCTTGCGCATCGCAGAACTGCTCAATGGCCAACACGTCGTAGGCGGCCGGATCGATTTCGTTGTTGCATGCGTAACGAACCCAACGACCCAGGACCGAACGCAGATTCTCCTGCGTTGCCCTCATAGCGCCTTCTCCGCGCCGCCCGCCCACTTGACTCCGCCATCGCACGTAGGCCTCAAGTCGCTGCATCCAATACTGCTCGTCGTTCATGGCGGCGAACCTACTGCGGGGGTGCAACACACCGATCAGCTCTCGCGCAGGTCGATGGCGATCTTGGTTGAGCCGCGGGCGCCAGCGTTGGCTGGGGACCGTGTCGTCTAGGCGGATGATTCTTGCAAGGCGTTGTCGACTGCGCGGCGAACCCACGAAGACACCGAGCGGTCATCTGCAGCCGCCGCTGCTTTCACCTGGTCGAGCACCTGCGGCGAGAAGCGCACCGCGATCGGGTCGGACAGGGTGGTCACGCGACGTCGTGGTGGCCCCTGGGGTCGCAGGTTTTCCGGCCGGCTATAGAACTCGTATTCCTCAGCAGGCGACATGCTCTCAGTGTTCATCGGTCCTCCATGTATTGGGCCGTCAGGTACCGGGGTGCCTCGTAGCAGCCAATCGGCCGACACCTAGTTGAGTCACCGGACTTTGATGGTGCGAGCGGGACCGCCAGCACGTCACCGTTGACCTCCGCAACCATGATCCAGTGTGCGGGAGGTCGCGCCGGGTAAAAGAGCGGTCTGTTCTGCCAGACCTCAACGATGTCTGACATGCCGAGCATTCCGTGCTTGAACAAATGCGGCAGCTGATCGGTGATTTCGAACGGATCATGGTCGTCGAGGAGGTCCACGTCGAATGGGCGCTCCACGGCGGTAATTGTATTGCAAGTGAATACGACTCCGGCGCCGCTCGCACGAAACGACTTCAGTCCTCGCGCAGGTCGAAGGCGATCTTCGTCGAGCCGCGGGACCCAGCGCTCGCGGCGTGCTCGAGTGCTCTGCGGTAATCCTCGAGCGGGTACAGCGCGGAGACCAAGCGCTCCAGACCGCAGTCGCGGACCAGCTCGATGGCGGATTCGAAGGTGTGGCGGCCGTCCAGCGAGGGCTCGGTGCCGTAGCAGTAGGCGCCGACCATTTCGGTCTCGCGGTGCCACAGTGCCGACAGGTTCAGCTCGACCGACGCCGGCATGCCCAGCACCACGACTCGTCCCCGCGGCCGCGTGATCGCGATGGCGTCGGTCAACGAATCTGACGATGCCACGGCATCGATGGTGACGTGCGTTCCCGAGCCCAGCGTCGTGCCGATCACTCGTGTCCCCGCAGCCCGCCGCACAGCACGTCCGAGTTCGTCGGGAGACACAGCCAGATCAGCGCCCAGTTCCATCGCGAGCCGCCGTTGGTGCGAGTAGCGGGCACCCACCACGATTGCCGCGACACCCGTCAGCCGTCGCAGCGCGGCAACCGCAACCAATCCCATCGTGCCGGCGCCGATCACCGCAGCTGTGCCGCCCTCGGTCACTCCCGATCGCAGCGCTGCATGAACGCCCGCAGCGGCCGGCTCGATCATCACCGCCGCCTCGTCTGACAGTTCCGCAGGCCCGAGCGCCCCCAGCGAATGCAGCTGCGTCTCGTGCGCGGCGAACATCTCCGACCAGCCGCCGCCGGTGGATTCGCACGACCCGGTCTGCAGACCGGCTTCGATATGGCCGCCGATCAGGTGGCCGTAATCATCGCCGTCGGCAGGCGCTGCATCGGGCCATGGCGGTGCCACTCCGTGTGCCTCGTGCCCCAGCACCGGCTCGAGCACCACACGAGTGCCGTCGTCGAGATGCCCGACCACCTCATGACCCGGCACGAACGGGAACGACACGAGCTGCTCGAAGTAGCGAGACACCTTGCCGTCGACCGTGGCGAGGTCCGAGCCGCAGATGCCCGCCAGCGCCGTGTGCACATACTGCCAACCCGGCCCTGGCAGCTCCGGCGGGTCCATCTCGGTCAATCGCAACGGACCCACGCTCGCACCGGCACCGGGCTTCAGCTTCGACGCGGCAATTGCTGCGGCGAACTTCAGCTCTTTGCGCTCGAAGATCAGCGCCTGCACGTCGGGGACCGAACCTCAGCCTGTGGCTGCGGCGGCACCGTCGCCGGTGCCGCTCGTGCCGCCGACATCGACGGCTTTGCTCTCCACCTCGTCAGCCAGTTGCGCAATGAACTCGCCCAGCGGAACGTCGCGCCGCACCGGATGGCCACGCGGATTCACACCCACCGTGCCCGCGGCCACGTCGTCGTCACCCACGACCAGCACGTAGGGCACCTTCTCGAGCTTGGCCCGACGGATCCGCGCCCCCAGGGGGTCATCCGCCGGCACCATCTCGGCCCGGAACCCGGCTTCGCGCAGCTGCGCGACCACCTCCGAGGCAAACGCATCGTGATCCGCCCGCACGCCCAGCACCACCGCCTGCACCGGTGACAGCCACGGCGGGAACGCACCCCCGTAGTGCTCCACCATCACACCGAAGAACCGCTCGATCGCGCCAAAGAGCGCCCGGTGGATCATGATCGGCCGGTGGAGCTCACCGTCGGCGCCGGTGTATCGCAGGTCGAATCGTTCCGGCAGGTTGAAGTCGAGCTGAATCGTCGACAGCTGCCATGACCGCCCGATGGCGTCCTGCACGTCGATGTCGATCTTCGGCCCGTAGAACGCCGCCTCGCCCTCGGCCTCGACGTAGTCGTGGCCGCGCCGGTCCAATGCCTCCCGCAGCGCCGCCGTCGCCCGGTCCCAGCCCTCCGCGCTACCCACGAACTTGTCGGGATCCTGCGTCGACAGCTTGAAGGTGAAATCCTCGAAGCCGAACGCGCCCAAAACCGACAGCACGAAATCCAGCAACCGTTCGATCTCGTCGCCCAGATGCTCGGGCGCCATGTACAGGTGGCTGTCGTCCTGGGTGAACCCACGGATCCGCATCAGCCCGTGCAGCGTCCCCGACCGCTCGTAGCGGTACACGGTGCCCAGTTCGAACAGCCGCAGCGGCAGCTCACGGTAGGAACGCTGGCGTTGCCCGAAGATCAAGCAGTGCATCGGGCAGTTCATCGGTTTGGGGTAGTAGACGCCGTTGTCCATCTCCATCGGCGGGTACATGCCCTCGGCGTAGAAGTCCAGGTGCCCGGAGGTCTCGAATAGCCGGGCGTGGGCCAGATGCGGCGTGTAGACGAACTGATAGCCGCCCGACTCGTGCCGGTCGCGGCTGTAGTCCTCCATGATCTTGCGGATCACTGAGCCTTTGGGGTGCCACACGGCCAGCCCGCCGCCCAGCTCGGCGGGGAAGCTGAGCAGATCCAGTTCGGTCACGAGCCGCCGATGGTCTCGCTTGGCGGCTTCGGCCAGCCGTTCGAGGTGCGCAGCCAGCTCGGCCGCAGAGCCCCACGCCGTGCCGTAGATACGTTGCAGCATCTGGCGCTTCTCGTCACCCCGCCAGTACGCGCCCGCTACCCGCATCAGCTTGAAGTGGCCAAGGCGTCCGGTGTCGGGTACGTGAGGACCGCGGCACAAGTCCACGAACTCGTCAGTGTTGCGATACGTCGTGATTACCCCGCCCTGCGGCCCCGAAGTCGGGTCGTCGGCCTCGCCGTCGAGGATTTCGATCTTGTAGGGGTGCTGCGCGAACAGCTCGTCAGCGGTGGCCCGGTCCACCTCGGCACGGATGAACGGTTGCTTGGCGTCGACGACGGCGCGCATCTCGGCTTCGATGGCGTCGAGGTCGTCGTCCGAAAACGTCCGTGCCGCGCCCGAGTCGTCGGTACCGAGATCGAAGTCGTAGTAGAAGCCGTCGGTGATCGGCGGCCCGATCGAGAACGTGGCCCCCGGGTACAGCCGCAGCACTGCTTGGGCCAGGACGTGCGCGGTGGAGTGACGCAGCACTTCGAGCCCGTCGCCGGTGCCCGGGAACACCAGCGACACCGCTGCGCCGTCGGGCAACGGCCGATTCAGGTCGAGCTGCTCGCCATCGGCGACCGCGATGAGCGCATCCTTGGCGGCGCGACGTCCCAGCGACGCGGCAAGGTCGGCGCCCGTCGCACCAGCCGGAAGTTCACGCGACTGCCCGTCGGGCAGCACGACCGTGGTTGAAACTCCGCCAGAGGCGTTCGTGGTTGCGGCCTCGCCGACGGCATTCATCGGCCCAAACTCATCGGCGTCGGCTCATGGCGCTGGGGTTACCGAGACGGTCCGCCATAGAAGACGACGTTCATCAGGATGATCAGGAACAAGATGCCGCCGATCACCCAGATCTGATCGGACCGCTGGAAGCTCTTGAACTTCGCAAGCGGGACCATCATCCGGGCCGGGTCCTTGAGCGACTTTTCGTCGATCTTGCGGGTATCGCCGTCGCTCATGAGCACTCCTGGTGAACTGCGTCGCAGATGGCCCTGCCGCAGCGAAAACGGCCGCGTTCACGACCATCGAGAAAGGCTAGGGGCTTCGCTGCGCTGTCCGATGCGCAGATTCAGGTGCGAACTGCGTCGGCGCCGAGAATCTCGCGCAACGGTCCGGCGAGGGCGCCGGCGTCCACCCATCGAGACTCGGGAAGCTGCACCAGCCGGTCGCCGACGCGCAAGTGCACCGGTGCATCGCCGGGATGGGAGGCCAGCATCTTCTCGAACGAGACCAGCCAGTTCTCGTCCATGTCGACGCGTTCGACGTTGAGCCGCAGCGGCGCCGGTCCCTTGCGCAAATCGAAGGGGGCGATCTCGTTCGCGAGGAACGCTGTCTCGCCCTCGCCTCGCCGGTCTGGGCGGCCGCGCACCAGCACGACGGCATCCTCGGCGAGGCCATCGCCGGCTTCGGCCATGGCCTTGGGGAACACCGTCACCTCGACGGAGCCTTCGGTGTCCTCGAGCGTGAAGCGCGCCATGGGCTCGCCGCTGCGGGTGAAGCGTCGCTGGAGGTTGTGCACGACGCCGCCGATGGTCACCCACTGCTGGCCGCCGTCGGGGTTCGGCGGCAGGTCGCCGATGCCGCTGGCAGTGCAGTCAGTGGCGCGCCGCAATTGGGCCTCACCGCCGCGCAGCGGGTGATCCGACACGTACAGCCCAAGCAGCTCCTTCTCCCACACCAGCGTGGTCCGCTCGTCGGCGGTGATGTCGGGGACATCGATCCGGTCGTCGAATTCGACGTTGCCGGCGTCCGCTCCGCCGAACATCGACTGCAGGCCCGCCTCGGCCTCAGTGCGCCGCCGCAAGGCAGCCTCGATGATGCGGTCGAACACGTCGAGCAGCCCGGCGCGGGTGTGGCCGCATGATTCGAATGCCCCGGCCCTGATGAGCGACTCCACGAACCTGCGGTTCAGCACCTCGCGCGGCATCCGCTCGCAGAAGTCGTTGAAGTCGGCGAACGGCCCGTTGGCGCTGCGCTCGGCGAGGATCGGCTCGGCCACCTTCTCGCCCACGTTGCGCACCGCCGACAGCCCGAACGGGATCGCATTCCCGTCGGTCGCGAAGTCCATCTCGGAGAGGTTGATGTCGGGCACGCGCACCTCGATGCCGTGCTGACGGCAGTCGGTGAGGTAGACGCCCGCCTTGTCGATGTTGCGCTTGGAGCCCGTCAGCACAGCGGCAAGGAACTCGGTGGGGTAGTTGGCCTTCAAGTACGCCGTCTGATACGCAATCAGCCCGTAGGCAAAGGCGTGGCTCTTGTTGAACGCGTAGTCCGCGAACGGCTCGATGATCGCGAACAGCTGCTCTCCCAGCGCCTCGCCGTAGCCCTTCGCATCGGTGCCGGCGATGAACTTGGCGCGGTGCTCGGCGATCTGGGCGCGATTCTTCTTGCCGCACGCCTTGCGCAGGTCGTCGGCCTCGGCCATGGAGTAGCCGGCGATGTCCTGGGCGACCCGCATCATCGACTCCTGATAGATCATCAGCCCGTAGGTCTCGTCGAGCAGCTCGGCCAGATCCGGATGCGGCGGATCGGCGGACTGGCGGCCGTTCTTGCGGTGGGCGTAGCTGTTGTGCATATCGGCGGCCATGGGGCCCGGCCGGTACAACGCCACCAGCGCGCAGATGTCCTCGAACTGATTGGGCTGCATCGAACGCAGCAGCGAACGGACCGGCCCAGATTCCAGCTGGAACACGCCCATGGTGTCCCCGGCGCACAGCAGCTTGAACGTGGCTGGGTCGTCGAGCGGCATTGTGTCGATGTCGACCGTCGAGCCGGTGCGTCGCTCGATGAGGCGCACGCACTCGTCGATGATCGACAGCGTCCGCAGGCCCAGGAAGTCCATCTTCAACAAGCCGAGGTCTTCCACACCGCCCATGTCGAACTGGGTGACGATGGGTGCATCGTCGGGGTCGGTGCCTGCCTCGGGCTTGCGCTGGATGGGCAGGTAGTCGGTGAGCGGGTCGGGGCTGATCACCACCGCCGCGGCGTGCACCGAGTCCTGACGGATGAGTCCCTCGAGCCCACGGGCCACGTCGACGACCTCGCGCACCTCGTCGTCCAGCGCGTACATATCGCGCAGCTCGGCTGCTGCGGCGTACCCGTCGGAGTGCTGCTCGTCGCGTTCGAGGCAAGCGCCCAGCGGCGTGTCGCGGCCCATGATGAGCGGTGGCATGGCCTTGGAGATGCGGTCGCCCAGCGAGTAGGGCTTGCCCAGCACACGGGCGGCGTCTCGCACGGCGGCCCGGGCCTTGATCGTGGAGAACGTGATGATCTGCGCCACGTGCTCGGTGCCGTACTTCTGGGCCGCGTAGTGGATCATCTCGTCGCGGTAGCGGTCGTCGAAGTCGATGTCGATGTCGGGCATCGAGATGCGAGCCGGGTTCAGGAATCGCTCGAAGAGCAGTCCGTAGTGGATGGGGTCGAGATCGGTGATGCGCAGGCAGTACGCCACCGCGCAGCCCGCGGCCGAGCCGCGTCCGGGTCCGACGCGGATGCTGCTCTCGCGGGCATGACGGATGAGGTCCCAGGTGATGAGGAAGTACGAGCTGAAGCCCATGTCGGAGATGACGCGCAGCTCGTAGGCGATCCGTTCGGCGGTGGACGCCGGCAGATTCTGGCCCCAGCGCTCCTTCGCCCCTTGGAGCGCCAAGTGCTTGAGATACGCGTCGGCGTCGGCGTGAGGGGCGGGCACGTCGAAGTGCGGCAGCAGCATGCGGCCGAATTCGATGTTCACATCGGCGCGCTCGGCGATGGCCAGTGTGTTGTCGCAGCTGTCGGGATGGGCGGCGAACAGCGTCCGCATCTGTGCGGAGGTCTTCAGATAGTGCTGATCGCCATGGAACTTGAAGCGGTCGGGGTCGCTGCGCAACGCCCCGGTCTGCACGCACAGCAGCCGCATCATGAGCGAGCGCATCGCCCTGCTGGGTGTAGTGCAGGTCGTTGGTGGCGAGCAGCGGCGCGCCGAGTTCTTGCGCGATCTGAAGCAGCTGCGGATTGCAATCGCGCTGCGCGCCGATGCCGTGGTCCTGCAGCTCGACGTACAGCGAGTCGCGCCCGAAGATGTCCTGGAGCCGGCCCGCCCGCCGTCGGGCCTCGTCGTAGTCGCCGGCAAGCAGCGCCTGCTGCACGACGCTTCCCAGGCACCCCGTGGTGGCGATCAGGCCGTCGGCGTGCTGGGCGAACATCTCCCAGTCCATGCGGGGCTTGTAGTAGTAGCCCTCGAGGAACGCCGTGCTGGCCAGCTTCAGCAGGTTCCGGTAGCCGGCGTCGTTCTCGGCGAGCAGGGTCAGGTGGTAGTAGAGCTTTTCGCCCTCGCCGTCGTCGCCCGAGTCGTCGACTTTGCTGTTCTTGGCGCGATTGCGGCCGGGACGCTCGTGGCGGCTCTCGAGCGCCATGTAGGCCTCGGTGCCGATGATCGGCGTGATCTCGTGTGCTTTGCAGGCCCGGTAGAAGTCCAGGACGCCGTACATGTTCCCGTGGTCGGTGATTCCCAACGCGGGCTGGCCGTCCGCGGCTGCGGCCCCGACCACCTCGTTCACTCGCGCTGCCCCGTCGAGCAGCGAATACTCCGTGTGGGTGTGCAGGTGAACGAACGACGCTGCCACGCTGCTCCTCGCTGATTGTTCAAAGCGGTTGGTCTGTCGAACATAGACCCGTCACAGGCGCGACTTCGGTATGTCGGAACCGTGCGTGTGGTGAGGTGGCAAAAGTCCCGGAATACATGGTTGGACGGCTGCGTGCGGCACTGCATCATGGAGGGATGACCACGCCGCACCGCGCGCCGCACAGCGCGCCGTCTGCTGATGAACGCGACGAAGTCGACGAGCTGACCGCCGACGAGCTGGAGCTCGACGGCGACATCGTGCTGCCCTGCGACGAGCTCTCCAGCGTGCTGGTCGTCGACGACCCTCGAGAGGGCCTGTGGGAGCTGGTGGAGTCGGGCTGGGCCGTTGAGCACCTGCCAGAGCTGCCCGCGCTCGCGCTGGAGCAGGATCCGATCCACCGCCACAAGGACGTGCTGGCCCACACCATCGCTGTGGTGGCCCAGAGCCCGCCGCGACTGCGGGTTCGTCTGGCCGCGCTGTTCCACGACATCGGCAAGCCGCTCACGCGAGAGATCACGCACGGCGGTGTGACATTCCGCAACCACGAGGCGGTGGGCGCCAAGATGACGCGCCGCCGGATGCCGCAGATGGGCTACAGCGACCAGATGACCGAACAGGTGACACGACTCGTGTTCCTGTCGGGTCGCTTCAAGGGTTACGACACCGGCTGGACCGACGCGGCAGTACGCCGATATGCACGCGATGCCGGGCCGCTGCTCGGCGACTTGAACGACATGGTCCGCAGCGACTGCACATCCCGCAATGTGAAACGGGTGCAGGCCCCTGCACGATGCGCTCGACCGCTTCGAGGTGCGCATTGCCCGACTGGCGCGCGAACAGACTGTCGCCGCGGAGCGGCCCCGAGCTCGACGGCGACGAGGTGATGGCCCACCTCGGCCTCGCCCCTGGTCCGAGGTGGGTCAGGCCATGAAGTTCCTGCTGGAACTCCGCCGGACCGAAGGCGAGCTGGGCGACACCGAGGTGCGCCGCCGCCTCGACGCCTGGGGGGCCGCCCAAGCTTGTGTCGAGTATGGGAGCGAGCAATGAAAGTGAAGCGTCGCGGCGACCGCAATCGTTGCGGTGCATGCCTGCTGCATATGACACGATAAACTCGTTTGCGCGTCAAATACGTATAGAACTGGCGCGGTAAGCGGCATGTCCGGCAGTGGGAGCGAGTCGCCGTCATGGGCCTTCTTCGCACAGAGTCGTGGCCGGGAAATCCGGCGGCGCCCCGGGCTATCGATCGGCGGCCGGGTACTTTTCGCGCCTATGTCCCTCACCGCCTGACTGGCTGGCATCCGTTGTTACCAGCCGATGTGGCGGCATTTGTCGCAGATGCCGAACGGCAACTGGTTGCGACGGCCTCAGTACTTGCACCGGATTCTGCTTCGGTCAGCATGTTCTTCTGGGCCGAGTCGCTCGGCTCGTCGCGTATAGAGGGAGTGACACCGCAAGCTCGGCGGGTCGTGCACGCGTTGATCGCCGAGGCGTCCCCTTCCCCACCTCGTCGTCGGGGCCATGTCGGCGAGGCGATTGGCAACATCGAAGCAACGGCAAAAGCTCTGCGCATCCTCGCCCAGCCGGCGGCATTGACGGTCGAGCTGCTCTGCGATGCCCATCGCGTGCTGATGAACTCGTCCCCGAATCCGGGACTCGGCGGCGCCCTGAAGACGACGCAGAACTGGATCGGGGGCAATGACTGGCATCCGCTCGATGGCGACTTCGTGCCGCCTCCACCCGATGAGTGCCGACCGCTCATGGAAGACTTGGTTGCCTACCTCCGAACCGGCGATCATTCGCCGGTCATGCAAGCTGTGGCGGCGCACGCTCAATTCGAGACGATTCATCCGTTCGACGACGGCAACGGCCGTGCGGGCCGAGCCCTCTTGTACGCAGCGTTGAAGCATCGGTGCGCCTCGGAGGGGTTCATGCCGCCCGTCAGCTTGGCCCTGTCGCAGAACCGTGATGCTTACCTGCGGTCGCTCGCCGCGTACCAGAGCTACATCGGAGCGCCCGATGACGTGCGCAGATCAGCAGCCGCGATCCCGCTGGCCGAGGTCGTCAGTACTGCTGTGAACCAGTCGTGCGACGCGGCGAGTTCCTATGCGGTTGCCATCTCACGCCTGCAGGACCGTTGGCGCGAACGTGTCGGGCAGCGCACCGGGCGCTCTGCGGCTCTGGCTGCAGTGAACCTGCTGGCGTCGCAACCCTCGCTGACGCCAGAGATCCTCGCGTCGGAATCCGGTTTTTCGCCGCGACGGTGCGCAGACGCGCTTCGTCGTCTGACTGAAGCTGGCATTACACGGAGCCGCCGCGTCGGTCCGCGCTTGCGTGCCTACGACGCCGACCGCATTTTCGAAATGTACGACGTCATGTCCTCGACAATGGGCGATCCGCACAGCGCACGTCAACTCCTCGGCCAGATCGCAGGAGTTCCGTTTCTTCCGACCAATGACAGCGACGACTTCTCG
>NZ_CBDCEO010000002.1:0-25807 GCF_965215815.1 Candidatus Poriferisodalis sp.
CGTCTTGTGCGTTGAGGCTGATCAGTGGGAGCGCTTGAAGGACCTCATGGGCCGACCCGAGTGGGCTGACATGGAGATCTTCGACACCGTGGAGAGCCGCTTCGAGAACGAGGACCTGCTGCACATGTGGCTGGGCGCATGGGTCGCCACCCAGTCGGTAATGGAACTGTTCCATCGCGGTCAAGCACAGCGACTCGCATTCGCGCCTGTCAACACCGTTGCTCAGATGGCCGAAGATCCGCACCTGGCCGCCCGCGACTTTCTGGTCACGTACGACCAGCCGGGATTGGGCCGCATCACCGTTCCCGGCGCGCCGTCCCGCCTCGCGAACGAGTGGTGGTCCATCCGACGTCCCGCACCGGCGCTCGGCGAGCATGCGGGCGCAGTATTCGAGACAACCCGGGCGGGCACCGCGTCCGCGGCACCGACGCAACCCGGCGGCGACCGGCCCCTCGACGGTGTGACCGTGGCGGACTTCACATGGGTGTGGGCGGGTCCGTTCTGCACGCTGCACCTCGCCCACTTGGGCGCAACGGTGATCAAGATCGAGTCTGCCGCCCGGCCGGACCTCGGACGCCGTTTGCCGACGTACTCGATTCATCACGATCAGACGCTCGACACCAACGGCTATTTCAACCAGTACGGCCAAGGCAAGCGCAGCATCACGATTGACATGAGCACTGCTGAAGGCAGCGCACTCGCGAAGCGGCTCGCTCTGAGCTGCGATCTTGTGGTGTCGAACTACGCCACCGGCGTCATGGACGGCTGGGGTCTTGGCTACGAGGCGCTGGCGGCGCAGCGGCCAGACGTGATCGTCGGCGCGATCAGCGGCTACGGGCAGCACGGCCCGTACAAGTCCTACATGGGCTACGGCCCGACAACCGGGCCGCTGTCAGGCCTCGCATCGCTGACCGGCTATCCCGGCGGTGGTGCCTCCGAACTCGGCGTGTCGCTGGGCGATCCCGCTGCCGGCATCGCAACTGCATACGCGCTGGTGGCTGCGCTCGTGGCGCGGCGGCGCACTGGCGAGGGCCAATTCATCGACACGTCCATGTGGGAGGCCACGACCGCGTGTATCGCCGAGGGCTGGATGGAAACCGCACTCACCGGTGAGCAGCCCGAGCCGATGGGCAACTGGGATCCGCTGATGTCGCCGCACAACGTGTACCGCTGCAGCGGCGGCGACGACTGGGTAGCCGTCTGCTGCGCCGACGACGGCGAATGGGAAGCACTCGCCGGCGTGATCGGCCTTGATCCTGCCGATGCGCGGTTCGCAACAGCGGCCAACCGCAAGGCCAACGAGGTCGAGCTGGACGGGATCATCGTCGCGTGGACCTCAGCACACGACCAATGGGCGGTCACCGAACAGCTCCAGGCCGTCGGTGTGCCTGCATTCCCGTCGCTCAGCCCCCGCTCGATCGAGGCCAATCCGCACCTGGCGGCGCGTGGCCTCATCGAACGTCTCGACCACCCCGCGGTGGGCCAGATGAGCCACATCGGCATCCCATGGCTGCTCCACGACGGCTCGAACGGCGTCCGTTCGCCCGCACCCACGCTCGGGCAGCACACCGACGAGGTGCTCACAGAGATCCTCGGGCTGAGCGCCGCCGAGATCGCCGCGCTGCAACAGGCTGGCGCCCTGCGCTAGCGTGTCGCAAAACTGATGTCTGTGGACGCTCGTTCCTCAAGGCGCGACGCTATTGAGCAATCTTGCTCAGTAGCGTCATCGGACGTTCGCATGCACTTCGCCGCTGCTCAGTGTGTCGGCTGGCTCTGCAGTGTCCGCTGACCGTGATTACGGGACAAGCCTCGTCGTTGCTGCCGAACAGGAGACTTCGCAATAGGGAAATACAGAGTCCAACTACTCTGAAATTCAGAGTACGAAAGTGTTGAAAATCACGAATTTCACGATGGACACCCGGATAGCTCACGTCTGGAGCTACGCAAGCGGCAGCACGCCGATGGCCGGTTGCTGACCGAGTTCTTTGAGCGATTCCAACCACGCTCCGAATTCGCCGACGATCTCGTCTGGAGGCGGTGCTTCGATCTTGATGTCTGTACCGAAGTCGAAGAATTCCCTCGTGGTCTTCAGCACGGGCAGCTCGTCGAGGTCGCGCTTGCGCTCGTCCGGCAGCGCGTCCCAATTTGGGGTGATGTCCATGCGCAGCTTGCGTATGCGCCTCTCGTGGTCGACCCACAGCTCGGCGTCGACCACGTCGGGTAATAATGTGTAGAGCCGCCCCATGAAGCTGTCGTCCGCGAAGTCGTCGGGCCCGAACTCGACCAGTGCTCTGTAGTCCAGCGTTGTGCGGACCCGTGTCGTGGGTACCCCGTGGACGGCTTCGGTGCCGATGATGCTCGCATTGATCACGTAGTCCGCGAGACCCGACACGTCGCCGTGGAGCACGCATGCTTCGCTGTCAAGGGCCGTGCCCGGATTCCACGGTTCACAGTTGAATCCGAGCAGCTCCATGGCCTCGCGGCCGATGGTCATCCATCCCCTCGGGATCTCGACCTCGGACTCGGCCCGAATCGCGTCGGGAATGATCATCTGGATGTACGCCTGACCGTCAACGAGGCGCGTTATGAACCCGGTCCGATCCGTGAAGTCGTCTGTCGGCTTGCCGTCGAACCGTGTGGTCGATGTATTGAAGTGCTCGTCAATTTCGTAGAATTCGACGTAGCCGTCGTCGGGCCCGAGTTCAGCTACCTCGATTGCGCGCATCGACTCCGTCTGTTCGCCCTCTAGCACGGCGATCACGAACGCCACGGCCTCCTGCGAGTTCGCGCCCACACCCGGTGCAGCGTCGGCGGTGGACGTCAACACGGATGGCGACAGTGTCTCCACGAAGGTCGGGGTCGGCACTGCACGGGTCAACCAGCATGCGACGGTGGCATCGGGTCGCAATCCGCACGCGTGGCCGTCACCGAGTGAGATCGATTCGAACGTCCCGCCCGGCTGGGCGAAGTCGCCGTCGGACACCACTCCCCAGCAGGCAATGTGGCCGTCGGTACGCACGGCGCACGAGTGGTCAGAGGTGGCGGCGACGTAGCGGTAAGTGCCGTCGGGCGGCTCGGTCTTGCCGTCGCTGTCGTCGCCCCAGCACACGACTTCGCCGTTGACATCCACGGCGCACGCGTGCTGCCAGCCAGCGGCAATCTGAACGAACCGTCCCTCTGGGGGTGATTCAGTGCCATAGTCGTCTTGGCCCCAGCAGGCGACGGTTGCGTCACCGCGTAGACCACAAGCGACGGAGTTCGCGACCGCGAGTGCCACGAACGTGTCGTCGGGCGGCTCCAGTGCGCCATAGGCCGAGTCGCGCCAGCAACTCGCCGTGCCCTCGGGATGCAGCCCGCACCCGCCGAGGAAGTGCGTGGACACCGTCGTGAACGTCAGCGGCGGTGGTTCGTTCCCCACGTTGAGCTTCACTCCCACGCAGGTAGCGGTGCCATCTGCCCGGATCGCACACGACGTACTGAAGTGGACCGCAACTGCTGAGTACTGCCCGTAAGGAAAGTCGGGCTGCAGATTCGTCAGTTGGCCCCAGCACAGGATGTGGCCGTCCGATCGAGTGCCGCAGCTGAAGTCGTACGCCGACGAAACGGAGGTGAATTCGCCGCCTGGGGCGTTCGCCGAATCGTCGGCCCTCAAACCCCAGCACCCGATGGACCCGTCAGTGCGAACCCCGCACGATTGCGCGTCTCCTGCCGATACCGACACGAAGCTTCCCCGCAGCGGGCGATCTGCGTCCGACAGACTCCTGCCCCAACACGCGACGCTGTCGTCAGTATCGATCCCGCAGGCGTGAGACGCTCCCGTCGACACAGCCTTGAAGGTCCCGGCGGGTACTTGAGTGCGTCCTGACTCTGCGGCGCCCCAGCATGTCAGGGTGCTGTCAGCGCGGATTGCGCACGAATGAAAGTCGCTGGTCGACACGGCGAGGAAGGAGCCGTTCGGAGCTGTAGCCCGCCCCGAATTGTCATCGCCCCAGCACGCGATGGTGTCATCCGTCCGCAGCGCGCATGCGTGGGAGAAGCCCGCCGACACTTCGGTGAACGGCCCGTCTGGCGGTTCGGCTTCGCCGGATGCGTTCGAACCCCAACAGGCGAGGGTGCTGTCAGTGCGAACGCCGCAAGACAAGAGATTGCCCGCCGAGACCCATGCAAATGTGCCGTTTGGCGGGTCGGATTGTCCCTGGTCATTGCTGCCCCAGCAGTTGACCGTGGAATCGGTGCGAACCCCGCATGCATGGTCAGCGCCGACTGACACAGAGGCGAACGCGCCCGGCGGGGGCTCAGCCTGTCTGGCGCTGTTGAGGCCCCAACAGGTCACGATGCCACTGGTTGCCACGGCACAGGTGTGGTAGCGGCCATTGGACACCTCAGCGAACCGAGGTGCTGTGATGGCTTCGTCACCGCTCGGCGAGTCGTCAGCGGGGGCAGTCGGCGCTGGCACGTCTGTCTCGCCGTCTGCAGGTGCCGCCATTGTTGCCGGCGACGCCGACCCCTCACTCGGATCATTGCCCGAAATGCAGCCGCCGATGATCAGTGCGGCAACCCAAGCAACAACGACAGCACCAACGGCGTGCGAAACCCTGCCCCGACACTGGGTCAGCCCACGCATGAGGTCCTCAGTTCATTCTGAATTGGTGCGCCGCTCGGGCGCATTGGCTTGGTGCCCGGATCGATGTTCTGCTGGGCTCAGGTGACTATGCGGGCCAGTCGGTCAGGGTGACGAGGTCGTAGACCGCGCCGGCGGGATCGGCCACGGTGGCCATGCGGCCCGGACCCCAGTCGTTCGGGGGCATGAGCACCGTGCCGCCGTTTGCCGTGGCGGCTTCGCAGGCAGCATCGACATCGGCAGCACTGAAGCTCACCTTCCAGTGCGGCGGTACGCCCGGCGGCGGTTCGCCCGAGATGCTGGCGATCGGTTCGCCACCGAGCGTGAACACTCGGCCTGAGGGCCCGAGTTCGTCCCACGGTGACGCCTCCCAGCCGAACAGCTCGCAATAGAAGGCAGCCGCTGCATTGACGTCGGTGGTGAAAGTCTCTGCCCAGGTGAACGCCCCTGGCGTGTTGACGATGTCAGTTCCGATGGCGCCGAGCGTCTTCCACGCACAGAACACCGCACCAGTCGGATCGGCGCCGATCACCATGCGCCCGGCGGGATCGGCCGACCCCTCGGGCACATCGAACGGCGGTCGCATCACGGCTCCACCTAGGTCGGCGATGCGCTGCGCCGTGACGTCCGCGTCGTCGACGGTGATGTACACGTTCCAGCACGACGGGACCTCTTGATCGATCATCTCGGTCGGCAGTGCCATCACGCCGGCAGCGGGATGTCCGTCCACCGTTGCCATGACGTAGCTGATCTCGCCAGTGGGATCTCGTTCGTACTCCCAGCCGAGCACCGCCCGGTAGAAGCCGAACGCTCCCGCGACGTCGCTCGTGATCAGGTCAACCCACGAGGGCGTCCCGGCCGGATGGCTGTATCGCAACGGCATGTCCCTACTCCTTCGCAGCAGTTGGTGCAAGAGCCCGGCGCATGGCGATGGCCGTGAGTTCTTGGGCTTCGGTGGCTTGTTCCAGGAAGCGGGTCATGCCGAAGAAGCCGTGGAATTGGCCCGGGTACTCGATCAGCGTGGTGGGCACCTGTGCCTCGGCGAGCTTCTGTGCGTACTCGACCCCTTCGTCGCGCAGCGGGTCGTGGCCGGCCACGATGACGAACGCGGGCGCTGCTCCGGACGGGTCGTCGACCGCGAGCGGGGCCGCATAGGGGTTCTTGCGTTCCGACTGCGGGCAGTAGAGGTCATCGAACCACGCCATCGTTTCGCGGGTGAGCAGGTAGCCCTCGGCGTTGGCGATCATCGAATGGGTGTCGCGGTCAAAATCGGTGACGGGGTAGATGAGCACCTGCAGTACCGGCTGGCCGCAGGCGGCGCCGTTCGCTGCGGCGTCGCGGCACATCAGTGCCACCGCTGCCGCGAGGTTGCCCCCGGCGCTGTCGCCGCCGATGGCGACGCGCTGCGGGTCGACGCCCAGCTCGTCGGCGTTGTCGATCACCCATTGCGTGGCGGCGCAGCAGTCGTTCGGACCCGCCGGGAATGGATCCTCGGGAGCGAGGCGGTAGTCCACCGACACCGTTACGACCCCGGCCAGCATCGTGAGGGAGCGGCACGTCAGGTCATGGGTCTCGATGCTGCCGACCACCCAGCCGCCACCGTGGAAGTACACGAGGCAGCCGAGCGCGCCGTTCTCGTCAGCTGTCGCTGCTCCGTCGCCGGGTCGGTAGATGCGCACCGCAATGTCGTTGCCGTCGGGCCCGGGGATCGTCCGGTCCTGCGTGGACGCGACGTCGACCAGCTCACCGCCGGGCGGCAGCTCCTCGAAGCCCTTGCGGGCACGTTCGGGACCGACGTCGGGAAAGGTCGGTCGATCCAAGGCGTTGAGCTGGGCGATGACACGGGATGCTGCGAGTTCGAGAGTCACGGCCGGGAGCATATTTCGCCGTGTCGATGCGGGCGCAGTGTGCCCGGCAACCGAGTCGACCGCCCGTGCGGCCACGACCGCTGGGTCTGGTGCAAGCGTCGTTGCCGCGGTCAAGCGGCGATCAGCGGTTCAAGGTGGACTCGGATGTCCTGCGCAATTGCTTCGCCATTCTCCATCGGGCCGAAGTGTCCCAATTCCGTGAATGTCTTGAGTCGGCCGTTGCCGAGGACCTCGGCGATGGGCTGTGCGAGCGGGTGGTCGATGTCGGGCCGGGAAGCGCCAGGGGGAGCCAGCAGGGGTTCGTAGAGCCACAGCCCCTGGTACGTGCCGGGCTGCGCCAATTCGGCGAGCACCAGGCTCGACGCGTCCAACGAGTGACCGGCAGCCAACAGCCGACCGCCGCCGAGTGCGTCCGTCGCGGCCAGTACCTCGTCGACGAAGTGGCTGCGCTCGACAGACATGTCGTCGTGCTGGGGCCGCGCTGAACCGTGGCCGCGAAAATCGAGGCCCCAGCAGTGAAAGCCATCCTGCAGATGTGGTACCACGGTGGCCCACATGCCGGCATTGAGGCTGTTGCCGTGGGTCAGCAGCATCACGTAGTACCCGACTGCGGTTCTGCCGGAGCTTGAGTCAGCGATCCGACGCTAGCTGCAGCCACAATTCCCAGCGTCGAAGTCCGGGTCGCGCCCGGCTTTGCTGACGATTCGCCCCATCTGCACCAAGAGCCCACGACTAGGGTCCGACGCAGATGTCAGCTGACGAAGCAGACGGTGCTGTCCGGTACGAGCCTGATGATCGGTGCCCGGAACGGGTGAGCATCAGTGTTGCCCTGCAGGGTGTCCTGTTGGTAGTGGCACCGACCGTGGTGTTGGCATCGTTTGCGGCCCAGGCGAGCGACCAGGACGACAGCTATGTCTCCTGGGCTGTCTTTGCGGCGCTGCTGGTCAGCGGGGTCCTTACTGCGTTGCAGGCCAGCCGTGTCGGAAGATTCGGCGCCGGGCTCGTGTTCATCGTGAGTGCGTCGCCGTCGTACGTGGCGATCTCGATCCTGGCGCTCTCAGAAGGCGGGCCGACCATGCTGTCGAGCCTGACCGCGGCCGCTGCGATCTCCTATGTCCTGTTGTCGTTCTGGCTTCCCAAGCTGCGCAAGATCATCACGCCGCTGGTTTCAGGCACAGTGCTCATGCTCATCGCCGTCACGCTGTTGCCGGTGTGCTTCAACGGGATTCGCAACGTGCCCGAAGGAACGCCGGCGGCTGGGGGTCCGATCGTCGGTCTGGTGACGCTGATCGCCGCCACGGCGCTCGCCCTGCGTTCCCGAGGGGCGTGGAGGATTTGGGCGCCGCTCATTACGATCGGAGCGGGTTGCGGGGTCGCGCTGCTGTTCGGCATGTACGACGCTGGCGTGATCGTCGAAGCGCCATGGATCGGCCTTCCCGGTGCGGGATTCCCCGACTTCGAGCCGAACTTCGGTGCGAGCTTCTGGTCATTGCTGCCCGTGTTTGCGCTGTTCGCTCTGGTGGACGGCATCAAGAACATAGGTGACAACGTTCTCGTGCAGCAGCAGTCATGGCGTACACGGCGCGTGACGGACTTCCGTCGTGTGCAGGGCTCGATCAACGTCACCGGGGCCGGCCTCGTGCTGGCCGGCGCGGTCGGGTCGCCGCCACTGTGCAGCTACGGGACCTACAGCGCGGCGCTCACAAGTTTCACGCAGGTCGCGGCGCGACGCGTCGGCGTGTACATCGGGGCCGGCCTCGTGGCAGTGGCGCTGCTTCCCAAGTTGAGCGCGGTGCTGCTCGCTATCCCCGGACCGGTTGCCGGGTCCTACCTGTTGAGCATCGTGGGGCTGCTCTTCGTGGGCGGTATTCGAACGGCGCTTCAAGGGGGACTCGGCGCCCGCGATGCTGTCATCTTGGGCGTGGCATTCGCCCTCGGCGCAGGCGTCGAACAAGACACGCTCATCGCAGACCTGCTCGGCGACGTGTGGGGTCCGCTGGCCAACAACGGCGTCATGGTCGGAGCGTTCTCCGCGGTGGTGATGGTCATGTTGTCCAACTTGACCGGTGGCCGTGACCGCAGACGTCTCGACGCCACGTTGAGTACTGCCTGCCTGCCGGAGCTCAACGAGTTCCTCTCGGGTCTCGCCGCTCGGCTCCGCTGGAACGACGTGTCGACCCGGCGGCTGCGTTCCGCGGGCGAGGAGACGCTGATGAGTCTTGTGGACTTGGACGAGACCGCTCCGAACGGCGCAGTGCCTCGCTTGATCGTCATAGCGCGTCCGGCCGACGCCGTGGTGGAACTGGAGTTCATGGCCGTCTTAGATGACGAGAACCTCGAAGATCGACTGGCTTACCTGGGCGAGGAAGCCGAAGCTGCCCCCGGCTCGGTGGACGCAAGCGCCATGACGCTGCGCTTGCTTCGGCACTACACCTCTTCGGTGCAGCATCAGAAGTATCACGGCCTCGATGTCGTTACTGTCCAGGTGAGCGGATCGCGCTAGTTCTGTTCAAGCCGCCAGGCGGAACCGCATGAGTGCCGGTGGTCACAGGACGAGCGGTCGGCATGCAAGAGCGCGACGAAGGGAGACGGCGATGGGGGATCTGCTGATTCGAGGCGGCACGGTGGTGGACGGCACCGGCGCCGAACCGCGCCGAGCTGACGTATTGATCACCGACGGGATCGTGGCCAAAATCGCCGAGAGCCCGGGGCAGCTGGCCGGCCGCCGTGTCGACCGCACGATCGACGCCGAAGGCCACGCCGTCACGCCCGGGTTCATCGATGTGCACACCCACATGGATGCGCAGATCGCCTGGGATCCGATGGGCGAGAGCTCGTGCTTCCACGGCGTGACCACTGCGGTGATGGGCAACTGCGGCTTCACGTTGGCACCTGCCCGGCCTGATGCCCGCCACCTGGTGGTGCGCAACCTCGAACGAGCCGAGGACATCTCCGCCGAGGCCATGGCGGCGGGCATCGACTGGTCGTGGGAGACGTTCCCCGAGTACCTGGACTTCGTCGAGGCCACGCCCAAGGGCATCAACTACGCCGGCTACCTGGGCCACTCGGCGCTGCGAACCTGGGCGATGGGCGAGGCGGCCTTCGAGCGCGGCGCCAACGACGACGAACTGGCGCTGATGCTGGCGCAGTTGCGTGACTCGCTGCGCGCCGGCGCCGTCGGCTTCACGACCTCGATCTCGTACAACCACGAGACCGCCGATGACCGGCCGGTTGCCTCGCGGATGGCGGACTGGTCCGAGATCGATGCGCTGGTCAGCGAGATGGGCGTCATGGGAGCCGGCATCTTCGAGTTGGCCAACCACGGAGACTTGCGCTCACGCGATGCCGAGCGGAGCGATGCCTACGTCGCCAAGATTGTCGAGCTGGGCGCACGCACCCGTGTCCCGATCACCTACGGGATGCTGGCCCCCTCCAGCGCAGACCACCACTGGAAGCCGGTGATCAAGCTGCTCGACTGCATCAACGCTGCGGGCGGCATCTCGTGGGGTCAGGCTCACACCCGCCACCTCGGCACCTTGCTGTCGTTCCGCACGGCGCTGCCCTTCGACGCCTTGCCGTTGTGGCACGACATGCGCGCCGGCTCGCTGGCCGAACAGAAGGCTGCGCTGTCCGACCCTGCCACCCGTGCCCGCCTGGTCGAAGAGGCCACGAGCGGCGACTACGGCCGGGCCCTCGGGCCCGAGGCGCGCAAGCCGGTCTGGGCGCACATCTACCCGCTGACGCAACCGCTGCCGCCGTTCCGCTCGATCGAAGAGATCGCAGCCGAGCGGGGCGTCACGCCGATGGACGCCTTCGTCGATCTCGCCTTGGACGCCAACTTGGAGCTGTTCTTTGTGCAGGCCATCGCCAACCAGGATCAGGACCTGGTGTTGCGCCTGCTGAAGCACCCCCGTGCCATACCCACCTTCTCCGACAGCGGGGCGCATGTCACCCAGATCATGGACTCGTCGCTGCAGACGCACCTGCTGGGTCACTGGGTTCGCGACCGTCAGGAGTTCACGCTGGCCGACGCTGTACGCCGCATCACGCAGTTGCCCGCAACGGCATGGGGCTTCGGCGACCGCGGCGTGCTGGCTGTCGGCAAGGCCGCCGACGTGAACGTGTTCGATCCCGAGACAGTCACACCGGACCTGCCCGAACTGGTGCATGATCTGCCCGCCGGCGAACCCCGTCTGCGGCAGACCGCCACCGGTTTCGCCGCCACGATCGTCAACGGCGAGGTCATTACCGAGCACGGCAAGGTGACGGGTGCTGTGCCGGGTCGCCTGCTGCGGGGCCCTCTCGCTCGCTGAGCAGGCCGAAGGTGGGCCACCTCGCGCCGGCACAGGGCGCCGCGCCCCGATGGGCGCAGTCTCAGCTCACGCCAGGGTTTGGGCGATTTCCGGTGTAGGCGCTGCCGTAGTTGGGCTCGAAGCGCCAGGCGATCTCACTGACGGCAGCGTCAAGGTCCCGGCGGGCCGCTGACCAGGCCGCCACCAGACGATCCTCGGCGTCGTAGTCGAACGGATCGCCGAGGCGTTGTTCGATCGCGCCGCCCCGCTCCGGCGGGTTCTCGGCCAGCCAGCGTGCGGCTGCGCGCCATGCCTGCGTCGGTTCGAGCACGTCGGCATAGCCGAGATCCCGCACGGTCGGACCGATGTCGAGCACTCGGTGCGTCGTGGACCAGCTGCCGACCATCGGGCGGGAGGGAGCCGCAAGGTCGTACGGCATTGACACCAGCTCCCACCGGTGGCCCAGCTCGTCGGCGATGATCTCGGCGATTTGAGCAATCGACAAGGCGGCCGAGTCGGCCACGTTGTAGATGCCGCCGACGGCTGCCGCAGGTCGATCGCACGCCAGCAGCGTGGCGTGTGCCGCGTTGGCGATCCATCCCTGGCTCTTGACCGTCAAGCCGCCGTCGGGCACCACCACATAGGGCCGACGGTCCAGAGCCCGGCGCACAAGCGGCCATTCGCGGGGCAGCGGCTGACGAGGCCCGTAGAGCTGCGGATATCGCAGGTGGATGGCTTCGGGGTGATGCTCGAACACAGCCTCTTCAGTGACGCGGATCATCCGCAGCTTGCGGAACTCCTCACCGTCGCCCACCAGCGGTGCGTCGTGGGCAAGCGGTACGGGCATGCCGAGCGGGAACAGATCGTCCGGGCTGCCGAAGCCCCGGTACACACCCACGCTGCCAATAGAGACAAAGTGTCCGCAACGGCCTGCCAACAGAGCTGCAAGCACTCGCAGCCGCCCGTACATGACGACAGCCAGATCGAACTCCTCGCCGCCGAGCGCCTCGCCGGTGGCCTCGCCGTCAAAGGGATCGGCGTGGATGTGGCGAACGTCGGGGCCGATCAACGGGGTCTCGTGGCGTCCCGTGTGCACGATGGTCACCTCGAAGCCGCGTTCGGCCAACCCGTCGACGACGAGCGGTCCGGTCGGGCCGGTGCCGCCGATCACAAGTGCTGTCTTGCCGCCTGCTGTCACCGTCACATTGTCGCCGCTGACTGGGTCAATGTCCTGGGACATCGTCCTGGGTGGCTGTCCGATACGTCCGGTGAAGCACGCCGCTTGTCACGATGTCGGGTCGTGATGTCTTGGCGAGACGCGTCGTGTAGCTTCGCATTCGGTACCACGTTCCGAAACGAGAACCAGGGGGATGCTGTGGCGACCAAGGCTGGAGAGCGTCTGGAATTCGACGGTGGCGTTCAGGTCATCGTGACCAAGGGCGGCGAGGCGGAAATATCCGCGTCGTCTGGTGGCGATGGTCTCAAGGTTGGCAAGCGCTATCAAGACCCCGATTCCGGCATTGAGGTGCTCGTCACCAAGCCGGGCGCGGTGACCTTGCAGTGCGACGGCAAGGACATGGCGCTGCAAGAGCCGAAGAAGACCAAATCGGCCGATTGAGGCCGATCATCGGACCCCGGGCCGACTGAGGCCGGCGACCCGGCAAGGCAACCTGCGCCGGCCACCCAAGGGGGTGGTGGCACGCTGAACCGCATCGAACACACCCTGGACGGCGGCGAACTCGATCGCACCGCAGCGCGTGCGCTCGCCGACCTCTGCGCGTCGGTGCGCGAGGCACGTGAACCGACCGTGTTGGTGCTGCGCAATGAGCCCGACACTGATTTCTGCTCGGGAATCAGCTTCGATCCGCTCGAACTCCAGACCGATCCCGCCTCGGCACTGGCCGCGGTGAGGAGTCCGGTGATCTGCGCCATCAGCGGCGCTTGCTACGGCCCCGGACTCGAGATCGCGCTGGCCAGCGATATCCGTCTGTGCGATCAGACCGCTCGTTTTACGATGCGTGACGCCGTGGATGGTCGGCTCCCGTCCTGGGGAGGCACGCAGCGCCTGCCTCGTGCGGTCGGGGGATCCCGAGCCAGTGCGATGTTGCTGCTGGGAAGCGAGATTGACGCACCGACGGCGCTGGGGTGGGGCCTGACTCATGCGGTGGACGAAGATCTGGACGGAGCTGTCGAGCGCTGGCTCGACGAGCTCGCGGGCGCAGGGCCGCTGGCGCTTGAGTTCGCGAAGGAAGCCATCCATCGGGGCTCGGAATTGCCCCTTGCCGACGGCCTGCGGCTCGAAGGCGACCTGAATCACCAGCTGACCGCCACCGACGACCGCGCCGAAGGCCTCGCCGCATTCTTCGACAAGCGCCCACCCGACTTCTCCGGGCGTTAGACGTGCGAAGCATCAGACTCAGTGCAGGGCGATGAGCGACTGGCTGCCACCGGGTCTGTTCGCCTACGGATCTGAGTTGGCTGCGGGGATCGACAGCCGGCTGGGCCGCACGTTGGCGGGGGGCGGAGAGGCCTGGATCGACATGCCCCGCCTACTCGGTACCGCTGACGTGTCGAACGATCCCGTGCCGTGGAGTGATGGCTGGCTCTGCGTCGACCTCGGACCCGACGACGTCGAGACGTGGGAACGCTTCGTCGAGCTACACCGACACGACCCCGACCCCGAGACCGTCGCCGTTGCCGCGCAGGAATGGCGCCTGCCGGCCACGCCGTATCGACGGTTGCCCACTGCGATTGTCCACAAGGATGCGGCCCCGCCTGGTGTCACTCCGGCAGACACCATCAGCATCGACGGAGCGATCGTGGTGGATCTGACCTCGATGTGGGCGGGCCCACTGTGCACGGAACTGCTGGGCCGTGCGGGTGCCGAGGTCCACAAGGTCACCTCCACAGCCCGGCCCGATGGCTTGGCAGGCTCGCCGATGCACGCCGAACTGAACGCCCATAAGAAAGTGGTCGATCTGGACCTGCGGCTCGCAGCAGACCGCCGCTCCCTCGACCAGATGCTGACGTCTGCCGACCTGCTGGTCACCTCACTGTCGCCGCGGGCACTCGCCAACCTCGACCTGCTGCCCTCGCAGCTCTGTGCCCGGCACCGGAGCCTGTGCTCCATGTCGATCACGGCGTTCGAATCGGGCTCCGCCGAGTGCGGCTGGATCGCGTACGGCACTGGTGTGCACGCCGCGTCAGGTCTGGGCTGGCTGGGCGATGAGCCGCAGGCGCCCGCGTATTCCTATCCCGATCCCCTCGCCGGGCTTCGGGCAACGACCGTTGCGCTGGATCAGCTGGCGGGGGCTGCGCCGCAGCATCAGGGGGTATCGCTTGCAGGTGCCGTCGCGCCGCTCGCCGCCCGGGCTGGTTGTACCCTGACCGCAGGCGCCCGGACCGACGGGAACCGCTATGGCTGAACGGGTCCGGCTGGTCTTCGGTCATGACGGCGTCGCGACGATCACGCTGTGCCACCCGCCGCTGAACATCTACGACCTCGAGATGCGCGACGGGCTGATCGAGGCGATCACCGCAGTCCGGGACGTGCCCGACGTGCGCTGTGTGGTGCTCGCCGCCGAAGGCAAGCACTTCAGCGTTGGCGCCGACCTGTCCGAGTTCGGCACGGCGGCGTCTATCTTTGACGCCCGGCGGATCCGCTGGGATCGCGACCCGTGGCTGCCGCTTGTGAATCTGCCGGCGCCGACGCTGTGCGCGTTGCACGGCTACGCCCTCGGCTCGGGACTGGAGATGTCGCTGCTCTGCGATCTGCGCATCGCCAGCACCGATGCGATCCTGGGACTGCCCGAGGTGAAGCTCGGCATGTTGCCCGCTGCAGGCGGCACTCAGAGCCTGGCCGCTGCAATAGGACCGGCTGCAGCACTGCCACTGGTGCTCAGCGGACGCAGCATTGACGCCGTCGAGGCTCAGCGTCTGGGCATCGTCTGCGAGGTCGTCCCGCCCGATGACCTCGAAGGCAGGACTGTCGAGCTGGCGAGCGAGCTTGCGCGCATCAACCCGCTCACAGCACGGGCGCTCCGTCGCTGTCTTCGCGCAGCGAACGATCTACCGATCGAGCACGGCCTCGCCACCGAGCGCCGCTGGGCCAGCCTCGTTGCCGCTGGCGCAGACGCCTGAGGGACAGCAACTCTGCTAGTGCTCTTGACTGGCGCTCATCGTCACGCCGACTGAGCGCGCAAGGCAGCTTGCGTGGATGCCTGCTTCCAGGCGCGTTCGAGGGCTCGTGCGTGGTATCGCGATATCATGATCTCATGACAAGACAGACGACGGTCCGGCTGCCGGACGATCTGGCGCAGGAAGCTGAGGTCGTCGCCCGCGTACAGGGTTCGAGCATGAATCAGCTCATCGTCGACTCGTTGCGCGCCGAGATCGGCCGGGTACGCGCAGACGACGGTTTCACTTCCACGGCGAAACGTCTGCTTGAGAGAGATCGCGAGCTGCTTGAGCGGCTCGCACGGTGACCCGGTATCTGAGCATCGCTGAGTATCTCTGGCTCGCCGAGTAGGTGACTGGAGTTCGGGCTGAAGAGCTATCCAGATCTGCCCGCATCGAATTGGCTGACTCGGCGCTGCACGCCTCGCAAAGGAGCTTTGGCGGGACGGATTTCTACCTGGACTTGATGGACAAAGCAGCGGTGGTCTGCTGGCGCTTGGCACGCAACCATCCGCTGCCAGATGGCAACAAGCGGGCAGCTTGGGCAGCACTTGTCATGTTCATCGACCTCAATGACGGACGTTGGGATCCTGATCCACCCGATGTCGACGATGCAGAACAGACGATGCTCGCCGTGGCAGCTGGGGACATCGACGAAGAATCCCTCGCAGCATGGCTCCGTGAGCGAGTCACATTCTCCTAGCAGGCCGCGCGGGGGTGACGGAGTGCGAGATGGGCGCTGCGTCTAGCGGGAGACGACGCAAAACTCGGAGCCTTCGGGATCGGCCATGACGGTGGCGCGGAAGCCGAGGTGACCATGAGGTTCGGTCTCGGTGCTGGCCGGCACCAGCACGGTCGCGCCGAGCGCCGTCAGGCGGGCCAACTCGCTGTCCATATCAGCGGTGAACAGATCCAGATGCGCCCGCAGTTTCGCCGTCTTGGCTTCGGGCACTCGCTGGATGGTCAGGTGGTTCAGCATCCGGCCGCCACCTGCATCCGACAGCGTGATGTAAGGGCGGCCGTTTCCGACCCGCTGAGCAAAACCGACCGCTGCCTGCCAGAAGTCGGCGATTCGCTCCGGATCGGAGCAGTCGATTGTCACGCCCACGGCCCGCAGTTGCGGGCCGGTCTCAGTGGCGCTGTCGGATGTCCCAGTGGCCGATTCGCTCATGTCTGCGGACGCTACTGGACGCGTTCGGTGCCCTCCGCGGCACCGCTGTCGAGGGGAATATCCGCCGAAGCGGTCCACAGGGAGCCGATGGGGCGCATGTGGAGACGGTCTCCGATCGAGAGAGTGTGTGGACCGGTGTGCAGGAGGATGCCAGCCTGAAATGTCCCCGGCGCCGCGGCGTCGAGCTTGTCCCGCAGCCAGCGGAGGTGGGCGACGGTACCCGCGGCCGGAGAGGTTGTTGCTTTGATCTCCACCGCGACCACATTGCCGTTCGGCGACTCGAGGACGAGGTCGATCTCGCGGCCTCGGTGGTTGCGGTCTTGGTGGTTGCGCCAGTGGTAGAGAGTGCATCTGCGACCTGAAGCTGCAAGCTGGCGCGCGATCTCGTTGACCGCGAACGTCTCCAGCAGCGGGCCGGTAGCTGGGGCGGTGGGCAGGGCGAGAGCATCCGGATCGATGTCGAGGAAGCTCACGGCCAGGCCGGAGTCGGTGAGGTGGATCTTGGGACGGCGCGTGGTTCTCGGCGAGAGGTTTCGTGACCAGGCTGGGAGTTCGTGCACCTAGAACACGGTCTGAAACCATTCCAAGTACGAAGTAACCACTGCACGGCTTCCTCCGAGTTCGGTCGCCGTGTCGGACAGGTTGATCTGGCTGCTCGTGAGAGCCGCGGCCCACCGCAGCAACCGCGGCAGCGATGCCGCCTTGCGGATGTCAGCGAGCGCGACGATGTCACGCTGGACAACCGTTTCGACATAGTTCTCGAACCAGTGCCACCGTTGGGTCGGATCAAGGTCGATGACCTCGGGGTAGCCCCCCGGCAGGCGAGAGAAAGACAGTCGGCCCTTCCAATGTCAAACGCCGAAACGGGGCTGGGGTTGCCATCGAACCAGTGGTCGATGTCTGTCGCCTGAGCACCAGCCAGCTCGGCTGACGAAGTCGCAGGTAGCTATTTTGCAAATTCGCAGGTTGTTACCTTGCAGATCCGCAGGCGGACAGTCAGTAAGTGCTCCAGGCAGCTTCTATTGGCTGCGGTCTTGCGGGATAGCTTGCCGGTGCTTGGCTTGCCTGCCGATTCATTGGATGTCTGCGGGCGCTACTGGACGCGTTCGGTGCCGTCCGCGGCCGGCTTGGCGGGGTCGCAGACGAATCGGATTACGGGAATCTCGATGTCCTCAAGCGACACCGAACAGCTCACGACCCAGTACGGATCGAGCAGCCGCTGACCCCAGGCCTCGGCATCGAATGCATCGATACGAGCGGCCAGTCGCTCGACGCGGGACGGCATGTGATGTGTCTCGATCTGGACGAGCCGCAGCCCCAGTGGGGTGTGCGCCAAGTTCATCGAACCGACGTGCTGTAGGTCGCCAACCGACAGCGGATCAGGGTCGAGGGCGCTCACCGCGAGCATCGGCCCAGCGCCATTTCGATGGGCCGTGTCGTCACCTACTGCGCCGCCTGAGGCGACAGTCAGGTCGACGCCGTCGTAGTGCCGTCGCAACGCCACTTCGGCGCGCTTCGCGGGGAATCCGAGTTGAGACCGCAAGCCTGAGACCGCGTCGTCCGTGGAAGCGGCCGCACCGACGCAGAACGTTCGGGCACGGGCACCGCTGCGGCACACGACCCGAACGGACACGGCGCTGAACGCCCCCCATGGTGAGTCGCCCACATCCCACGCAAGAAGCGACATCGCGGGTGGCACGATGGGGTGCAGTCCCGGCGGCAGGACTTCTTCGCGGGCGCCGCGCCGCAGCTCGGCGACCAGCGAGAGACCGGTGACACCGCTCAGCGTGATGGGTTCGCTGCCGAACGACTCGATTTCTGCTGCACCTGCGGCCAGCTCGTCGACCGACGCCGTTCCTGAGATCATCGGCTCGCCCCGGTGGGGGTCGTTGACGAGGTAGCCGTCTGCGATTGGCCGACGTCGGGAACGGTGGTTGGTGTCGCCACCGGCTGTGCCCGTTCGGCCGGGGTTTGGAACTGCGGGATGACCTCGGTCGCGAACAGTCGCAGGCTGTCCAGTACCTGTTCTTGGGGGATCATCTCCATGGCGTTGAGCAGGAAGTTGATGCCGGTCACCCCCACGTCCTCCCACTTGCGGATGGTCCGCACGAGGTGGTCGGGATCGCCGATGCCGACGCCTTCGGGCAGGCCTTTCGCTGCGCTTGGGTCATCGGCCGGGGCGGCGCGGTTGCGCAGCGCAGCCCCAGCGTTGCCCAGCGTCTGGTAGGCCCGCGTCGGGTACGCCTCCCTGGTGAAGTACAGGTGCGCGTTCGACAGGCTGAACGCCCCCACCATCGGCAGGCCCAGCGCAGCAGCTTGCCGGTAGTCCTCGTGGCAGTACAGGAAGTTGAGCGTGTGGACCTGGTCGTTCACGAAGCTGCCGACCGGATCGCAATCAGCCACTCGCCGGTAGTACTCATTGGTTCGTCGCTCCTGTTCTGCGAACGGTGCGGCGCTCACGCCGAGACAGCCCAGGCCCCGCGCCGCTGCGTCCAGCTCGGTGCCGGGCGTCGTGACCGTCACCCACATCGGCGGATGAGGCTCCTGGAACGGCTTGGGAATGACGTTGCGCGCCGGCATCTCGAAGCGGGCGCCTTCCCAGCCGAAGTCGTCGCTGGTCCACATCTGCGGGATCACCCGTACGAATTCGTCCCAGGTCTTCTTGGTGTCGTCGGGGTCGGCGCAGAATCCGCCCAGCTCGGTCCAGGTGCTCGACCGTGCCGTCCCCAATTCCAGGCGGCCGTTCGAGATGATGTCGAGCGCCGCGGCTCGCTCTGCGACGCGGATCGGGTTGTTCATCTCGGGCACGCACACCACCGCGCCGTGTCCCACCCGGATGCGCTGGGTCTGCGCGGCGACCGCGGTCAGGAATACCTCGGGCGCGGGGCAGTGGGAATACTCCTCCAAGAAGTGGTGCTCCACTGCCCAGACGTGATCGAAGCCCAGCTCGTCGGCCAGCCGGCACTGCTCCAGAGCGTTGTGGTACGTCAACCACTCATTGGCTCGGCTGAACGGGCGCGGCACCGACAACTCGTAGAAGATCCCGAACTTCATCGCGCAGTTCTAGCCCAGCGCAGCGCACTGGCGACGGGGCGTCGCCGTTTCAGGCTTGCTTCGGACGAACGAAGCTGATGCTCGGCGCACACAGGAAGATCTCTCTTGACGTGATCAGGAGGCTTACGGTCCCAACAACCATTCGTGTCTGATGGTTAAGGCACCAATAGCCGTCAACTGAAGAGTGGAATGTGCCATGAAGACCCGGCTCGGCGCCGCAAGCACATGCGCGAAGCAAGGCCGACGCCGACAGGCCGCGGGGTTCATGCGTCGACCTCGCACATGGGTGCTAAAATAGAAAACACTGAAAATACTCTAAAGCCGTATTCTCTTGAACATGGCGCTTCCGGTCTCAAGGTTTCCCGCCCTGAAACCTGACCATGTGCTGCGACTGCTCCGACAGGTCGGCTATCAGAGAGTCCGCCAGAGAGGCTCGCATATTGTCTTGCGGGCAGAAGGAAGACAAACGATCACCGTCTCGATGCACAAGGGCCGGACGGTGAAGCCCAAGCACCTGCGGGCGATGCTGGTCGAGAGGGTGGGGCTGACCGAGGACGAGATCGAGGCGTTACTCTGAATTTCCCAATGGAGGGCATGACATGGCGCAGGTCGTGATCACCAGAGACGATGACGGCAGCGGAGATTGGCTAGCCGAAGGGGACATCGGTGAATCCGCGTATTTCGCCAACGCCTCCACGCTCGCTGAACTTGAGGCATTGATTCAGCAAGCCGGAGAATTGCTCGGCGCTGACCCAGAGGTTGTCGTCTTGCCGGAAACCACCGTCGACACCGTCACAGCCTGACCACCACGATCCTCCCCAACTCACCCGTAACCGGTCCCAGCCCGACCGGGCTCGCCAAGGGCGATTACGTCAGCTTCGTGCGGGACTGGTCAAGCACCACTGCGGAGAGCGCGAACATCACCACCGCCATCCCGACGAACTGCCACAGCGACACCTGATCGCGCAAGAACGCCCAGGCCATCAGCGTGCTGGTGATGAGGATCGCCAGCGTCATCGTGGAGTCCAGCCACGACGGGATCCGCACGAGCGACCAGTTCATCAGCCTGAGACGAGCGACACCGCCATCGGCGCGACGACCGCCACAAGGATCGACACGCCGAACGAGACGACGATGCCCACCAGCCACCGAAACTGGCTCTTCGCCTCGGCCCGATCAGACGCACGCTCGGCCACCCGCTCGGCCCGGTCAGCCGCACGCTCGGCCACCCGCTCGGCACGGTCTGCGTCACGCAAAGCCGTCGCCTCGCCACGGTCTGGGTCACGCGAAGCCGTCGCCTCGGCACGGTCTGCTTCGCGCAGGTCGGCCAAGCGCACGACGGCTGTCTCGACCCGCTGCACGTCGGTCTCGAGCCGCCGTATGTCGTTCTTCGTGGCCAACTCGTCCAGCGGCACGGTACTCAAGCGGGACACGACGTACTCCGCGAGCCGCTCGTCGGTCTCCTCACAGAGCCAATCGTAGAGACGGGATCGATCCCCTTCAAGCATGGACGCCTCCGATCCGGCGGGCACCGAACCACCGGCCGCGCACTGTAGCCAGCGACCCAGCCGCAGCGAAATGAATTTCATTGCCTTCCATGCGGCTACACAAGCTGCTCGCCAACAGTCCCTCACGCTCTCAGGGGTCGCATCGTCTCGCTGTTGACGTACGGGTGGGGAAGTGCACTTGTGCCTGGCTCGGTTCTTCGCCGTGCAGCGCAGCGTAAAGGCTCAGGTCAGGCAAGCCAGTTCATGAATGCCAAAAGAAGGGAGATCAAGACGATGACGAAGACGATGGCTACGAGCGCGTCGCCAACCCGGTGAAGTGCCCTGCTCACGCGCCACCAGAACCTCATGGTCAGCACGGTAGGCGGCTTGGCCGAACGGGTCACCAAGGTCCGGAGACGTTGCCGGCAGGTCCGTTAGCAACCAGATCGGCGTAGCGGATGGGACTGTCCGAAGCTCCCTTGTCAAGTGGGTCGGTCAGGCGGCGTCTAGTTGGGCTTGTTGTCGGTGTTGCTCGTCTCGCCGCATGCGGTGGATGACGCAGTTGGCGAGGGAACGTCTGACAGTCCCGAATCAAGGACCCCTGTCAGACTGACCAACCCTCCACAAATTGGGGGGAAGCCCAAATGGCGACGAATATGGGACACGGTTAGTGGACCATTGGCGGTGGAGCCGGCTCGGTCCAGTTGGTGGGACTCGGCTTGTCGCTGGGTGGCGAAGCCTGTCCGCTCCGGTCCGAGCCCCAACACTGGACCGTGCCATCAAGACGCATGCCGCACGAATGACTATGGCCGACAGCAACGGCCGCGAAGACGTCATCTGGCGGTGACGCTTGCCCGTAGTCGTCACTACCCCAGCACCGGATTACTCCGTCATCTCGCAGAGCGCAGGCATGGCTGGCCCCGAGCGCGATTGCGGCAAACGCGCCGTCAGGCGGCAATGCCAGGCCGTGGTCGGTATTGCCCCAGCACTCGATGGTGCCGCCAGTGCGCAGCCCACACGAATTTTCATCTCCAAGCGAGACAGATGCGAACACGCCGTCCGGCGGCGATGCTTGCCCGTGTTCGTCGTCTCCCCAACACTGGAGTGCGCCGTCAGTACCCAACCCGCAGAAGTGAGCCCATAGGCCCACGGCGACTGCCGCGAACACGCCGCCCGGCGGCGCCCTCGTCTCTACGCTGTCGCTACCCCAGCACTTAATAGCACCGCTGACGCGCAGTCCACACGCAGAGGACCCGCCAAGCGAGACAGATGCGAACTCGCCATCGGGCGCTTGCCCGTGTTCGTCGTCTCCCCAACACTGGAGCGTGCCGTCAGTACGCAGCCCACACGACTGACTAAATCCAGTCGCGACCGCGGCAAACTGGCCGCCCGGCGGCGACGCCTGCCCGTCCCAGTCAAGGCCCCAGCACACAACGGCACCATCGGCGCGCAGCCCGCACGAGTGAGACGACCCGGCATCAATCGAAGTGAACTTGTCGCGACTGGCCGGCGACGCCGAGCCGCCGCGATTGTCGCCCCAGCACTCAAGCTCACCACTAGGACGCAGCCCGCACGAAAGCCCGGACCCGGCCGAAACAGCGACGAACTCGCCGTCGGGCGGCGACGCCTCTCCAGCGGTGTTGCCTCCCCAACACTGGAGTGTGCCGTCAGTGCGCAACCCGCAGGCGTGACCACTACCTGCGTCGACGACAGCGAACTCGCCGCTGGGCGGAGACGTCAACCCGAGATCGTCGGTACCCCAGCACTCAACAGCGCCGCCAGTGCGCAGCCCACAGGAATAGCGATAGCCAAGCGAGACAGATGCGAACTCGTCGTCCGGCGGCGACGCCTGTGAATCCCAGTCGCGGCCCCAGCACTCGACTTGACCGCCGACGCGCAACCCACACGAGTGACTCCACCCAGCTGCGACCGCAGCAAACACACCGCCCGGCGGCGACGCCCGCCCGTCGCTGTTGTCGCCCCAACAACGCGCTGTGCCGTCGACACGCAACCCGCATCCGCCGTACAGCCCGGCGTCGAGTGAACCGAACTGGTCGCTGGGCGGCGTGCCCGAGATGCCCCAGCATTCGACATCTCCGTCGACGTGCAGCCCGCAGGTGTGAGCTCTACCCGCGTCGACGGCAACGAATTCGCCGTCCGGCGGCGACGCCTGCCCAGCGTAGTTGTACCCCCAGCAGCGAATCGAGCCATCAAGACGCAGCCCGCACCAATGGCCTGCCCCCGCTGCAACCGAAACGAAGCCGCCACCTGACGAGGACTCATCGGCGAGCCGCGGTGCGTCGTCGGCACCTGCGGCTACGACATCGGGGCTGCTACCGGAAGAGGACTCATCGGCGAGCCGCGGAGCCGATGCCTCCTCCGAGCAGGCTGCCAGCAAGCTCAGCGACAGCACCGCTACCGCAAATCGACGCCTCAATCGCATAGCAGCACTCACTCCGCAGGTCCGGACTGTCCCGCTTCCGAGTAGCCGGTCGAAGATACGCCTGCCCAACGGAATTCTCCGGTGTGCGGGTCCCAGGTGAGGTCGCGGTCGGTTTGCTGGACTCGCCGCAGGAGCATCTGCTCGTCCGGGTTGGCAAACTGGCGGTCTGCTTGAATCCGATCTCGCTGACTTGCAGGCAGCAGAAGCAGCTCCTCGTCCGGGATAGCCATTCGGCCCGACAGGCGTTCGATGGCTCGCTGTGCCATCTTGTCGAGGTCGCCACGGAGAGCTTCCGGTGCATGCACCTGATCCATCGAGCCACGACTTGACTTGACTAGGAGGTCCACCCAGGCGGCAAGATCGTCTCCATCGACGTGTGACATCCAGATGCGGAGATCGGACATGAGAGCACTCGGAGTGTGCTCGGCAATGCGCCTCAACGGCAACAACAGCCGCTGACTCAGTCGCTCGCAGGGGCGACCTTGGTCAGATCGCCGGGTCCAGAGGCGGCAGCAGACCGCCTGCCACACCTCACACATGGTCCAAGGTTCCGTGAAGGGCGGCTTCAAGTCGGGGTCGAGCAGCGTGTATCTCCACCATTCGTGTCCCTTCGCCTCTCTAGCGCCATTGATGTGGGTGATGAACTTCTCCGCCGTAGCGCACTCGTCGTGTTGCTGCAGGAACTCGAACAAGCTCCGGTGCTCGCGGAAGTGCAGTTCAATGTGCTCTGCGTCTTCGGGTGATAACGCGGAGTAGAGCCGACTCAGATTGTGGCCGTACTGCTTCCGCACTTCATCAACGGTGAGTTCCGGATCGGCGGTCATCAACAGCATCTTGAGCGCCTGCTCCACGCCGCTGTACAGGGCAGTGACAAACGGCCATGCCTGCGCGACGAGGTAACCATCCCAGTGGTCAGGTTCCACCGGGTTCCTAGCCACGAGGTCGCGGGTGCTCATGCAGGCCTTGTCCATCTTGAGCAGCAGGTCGCCTTGGGGCAGCCGGTCGTTCTCGTTCGGCACCGCGAGCACCGTAGTTCGAAGGCCCACGAGACCAAGAACCGCAGCGCATGCCTGTCACCCGCACCGCTCGCACTCAACCGTGCAATCCTTGGGCAGCGTTTGTCGGTGCCTCCCCCCGTTGACCGGTCACCTCGATTAGGAGGTAGCCATGTCAATGATGCGGGAAGAGCAGCCCTTCGCGGACGATCCCATCTTCTTGGGCGAACCACATCGACTACGTCGTGGCCAATTCGCGGGTGAGCGCTCGCACGAGTTGCATTCCCGGCTGCTCGAGGAGAACATCATCTTCTTGGGTGAGCCCATCGACGATGTCGTGGCCAACCGGGTGTGCGCGCAGATGATGCATCTCGAGTCGGAGAATCCAGACAAGGACATCCACGTCTACATCCACTCACCGGGCGGTGACGTCAGCTCGCTGTTCGCCATCTACGACACCAGTCAGTACGTCTGCAACGACATCGCCACGGTTTGCCTCGCAGAGGCATCGGGAGCGGCTGCCGTGCTGCTGGCCGCGGGTACGCCGGGCAAGCGGATGGCGCTGCCCAATGCGCGAGTGGTGCTGTGCCGACCCTTCGGGAGTGCGATGGGTCAGGCGGCCGACATCGAACTGCGGGCCCGGGAGATCGACCTGCTCAGCCAACGGATCGCGCGAATCACTGCACACCACACCGGCCAAGATCCTGAGCGCATCCGCGCTGACACGGAGCGGGACTTCATCATGGATGCCGAGGCCGCAAAGGAGTACGGGGTCATCGATCAAGTGATCATCGATCAGGTGATCACGGGCCGTCAAACGCCCTGAGCCGTCCTACCCTGCGCTGCCCGCCGGCCCAGCGAGACGCGCCTTCCACTCGACGAGTGAATGTCAATTCCACCGGGGCAGGTCAGAGGGATTGCAAGATCTGGGACTGTCCGCGGGTAGGGCAGTATTCGGCGCGTTAACCCGGCGGGAACGCTGCGACGTGTTCTGTATCGTCCCGGGCCATGGGCACCATCGACGAAGCCCGCGATGCACTCGTGGATGCAGTGATTGAGTACCTGCGCTCAAACTGCCGCGCGGCTGCCTTTGGAGTAGAGCGAGACGGCGAACAAGCGAGCGAGAACCTGCGAGCAAGAGCGGCAGGACTCCGCAGTGCACGCGCTAGGGACCAAATTGTGGAGGAGTCGATGGCTTCATGGGCCCTTGACTCCCAGCGCGCGGAGGAGGCTCGGGCAGTGCGGGAGCAGGAACTAGAGCGGCGAGTGGCCAAGGCTCAGGCCGCGGTCGACGAATTCGCCAAGAAATCGGCCGTCAGTGTTCGACGTTGGAAGCGCCTCGAGAAGCGCATTGACTTAGCCTGAATCCACCGATTGGCTGTTGGTGAGCGCGGGGTTTCTGGGCTGGTGGCGGGTTGGGGTGGTGCGGTGTTGTTGGGGGTGTGGTTTGGTGTGTTTGGGCGTGTTCGGCTAGGGGTGCGGGTGTGGTTCGGGGTTGTCGACGCTGGGTTTGTGTGGGGGCGTCAGTTCCGGGCTGTGCTGTTTAGCCGGAGGGTCCGGGCAGAGCTCTGAGAGCGTTGAGCGTGGCTGTGAATTGTGGTGCCCAGGGCCAGCGGGCGGGGTATCGCAGGGTGGGTGTGCCGGATCGGTTGACGAGCACGGCGGCGAGTGCGACGAGTCGGGTGCGGCGGGTGCGGTTG
>NZ_CBDCEO010000003.1:0-21596 GCF_965215815.1 Candidatus Poriferisodalis sp.
CCGAACGTGAACGTCCGCAAAAACGACCCCACCGTCGAGGGCGCCATCGGGGCGAACCCCAGCACCCGCCCGGTGCGTCCGGCGCGCAGCATCTCGACATGATCGATGTGGGTGCCGCCAGCGAGCATCGCGGCGACCACCGTGCAGATCTTGGGACCCGGGTTCGCGGAACCGGTGCGCACCCACCGCTCGATCAGCCCCAACAGGCCCAAACGGGCCATCAGCGTTCCCGCCAGGATCAGGCCCGCGTTGGCCACCAGGCCCTCATGATCGAACGTCGTTGCGAACCGGTCCAGACTGCGCGATGATCCAGACACAAAAAGTGCCTCCTGTTTTTGAGACGAACGTGACTATCGACATCACAATCGTCGCAGATCAGGAGGCCTTTTTCGCGGACGCGGCAACCCCCACACACCCACCGAATCGGTGGATTCAGGCTTAGCAGCGGACCAGCAGCAGGCCGGAGCGGGCTTTGGGCAGGAAGTAGGTGGTCTTGGGCGGCATTACGCCACCGAAATCCGCCACACCAAACACTGCGTCGAGACGCACCGGGGCAAGCATGATGGTTACCGGCGTGTAGGCGGCGGCGACCGTCGTGGGTCGATAGCTCAGCCTCGGATCAGACGGGCTCGTCACCCCGAAGACATCCGTCAGCACGAAGTCGTGCACAAAGGCCGCGTCCAGATCAGCCGCAGATGTGAGCCTGGCTTCGCCGAGCGACACCGCGTCCGACTCGTGGCGCTCGGCGCGGAACCAGTGATCAGCGACGCCGATGCCGATGCTGCCTGATTGCGCCGGCCTCGCCTCGCGAGCATCGGCCACCTCGGTCACGTCGCAGCGTGCACTCAAGAGCTCGGCGACGCGGCGCGGCATTATGTCGAGTTCGTCGAGGGTGCGATCGAAGCTTCCCAAGTGCAGCTCAGCCGGCGGTGCGCACGCCACAAGCACCCGGCGGAAATTCGCTTGCCGCGCCGCCGCAATCCGGTGGTGTCCGTCCACGATGTACAGCGGCCCCTCGACTGCCACACCGGTGCTCGCTGCAGTGGTCACAGCCCGCCACAGCGTAACGCGCGCGCCGTCGACGGTCTTGGTGTCGAGTACTGCGGGCAGCGGCGGATCGGCCTCCGCTGCAGCCACCGTGGCCTCGATGACTTCGGTGACGGCGACAGGGCGGGGTGAGGTCAGGACCACCGGACTCGACATCCGGCCAACCTCGTTGAAGTGCATTGCCAGTCCGTGCACCCGGGCAGGCTGCGTGTCCTCGTGCGGCCGCAGCTCGTGCTCTTCGAGCCTGACGGAACCGAGGAGCGCATGCTGGGTATGCCCGTCGGCCTCGACACGCTGCACGTACAAGCGCGGGTCCTGTTCTGTGCCGAACGCCCCCAGACCGATCAGCCGCTCCAGCGCTTTGGTGCTGCGAGTGGCGTGATGAAGATGCTCGGTCGGGTGCCCGAAACTCTCTGGCGGCGAACCGGCGACATGCGCGAAGGAGTCAGGGTTGTCTGCGAGATGCTGGGCTTGCTCGTCGGCTGTGAGCGAGTCGTATGGCGCGGGAATCACCGTCGGCGCCCACTCGGGCGTCAAGATGCGAGCGCGCACCGGCTCGATCATCAGCTCCCTCCCCACGCACGGCCCGTCAGTCGCGTGCAGCGGATCGAAGTTATCTCACTGTTGGAGGTGCCTCCTACCGCGGGGCGACAGGGGCCGCTTCGCACCGGAAGGCTCAGGGAATGACGTCGGCATATTTCAGCTCCGCGATCGTCTCCCATTCGTAGCCGTGCTCCAGCAGGATCAGCTCGGTGTGCTGGCCGAATTCCGGAACCGGCGCCGTGACTTCCCAGGCACAAGCGGAGAAGTCCACGGGCGTCGCGACCATCTCAGTGGTGTCTCCTTCGGGTGTCGGCACCGATACCCAGCAGCCCGCTGCGCGTGCCTGGGGATCCGACAGCATCTCGAGCGTGGACTGCACTGGCGCCCACCAGACATCGCCGGCATCGAAGATCTCGCCCCACTCGGCGCGGGTCCGTGTCGCGATGACCTGGTCCATCTCGCTGATCAGCGCTTCTGAGTTGGTGTAGCGCAGCTCGATATCGGCAAAGCGCGGGTCCGCGCGCCAATCGGTGCGGCCAAGGGCTTCGGTCACCGCAGGCCAGTGGCGATCGCCCTCGAGGCCCAGCATCCAGAACCACTCTCCGTCGGCGCACCGGTAGCAGTTGATGAGCGGGTTCGGTGGATTGTGACGACCCCAAGCGACGGTCTCGGAGCCCGTCATGGCGGTGACGTTGTGATCCCAGCCCAGCATGTACGCACCCAAGCGCAGCAGCGACGCCTCCACGAGCTGGCCCTTGCCGGTGCGCGTGCGGTGGAAGAGTGCCGCAGCCACGCCTGCCGCGGCCGACATGCCGGTCATGTGGTCGCCCATGCCGCCGCGCTGATAGGGCAGCTCACCGTCTTGAGGCGTCAGCGATCGCGCGATCCCGGCGCGCGACCAGAACGCGCCGACGTCATAGGCGTGGCGGTCCCGCTCGTCGCCGTGCAACGAGAAGCCGGTGACGCTGGCGTAGATCAGACGTGGGTATCGCTCCGCGAGCGACGGATAGTCGAGACCCATCCTCTCGAGTCCGCCTGGTCGGATATTCGACAGAAACACGTCGGCGGGGGCCAGCAGTGCGTGCATCGCCGCCATGCCGTCCGGCTGGCGCAAGTCGAGCGCGATGCTGCGCTTGCCCCGATTGTCGAGGTCGAACGGCGGGTTGCCCGCACCTGGGTACAGCCATTCCAGCGAACGGAATGGATCGCCTTGCGGCCCCTCGACCTTGACGACATCGGCACCCCAGTCAGCGAGGATGCCGCCACATGCCGGGCCAGCGACCCACACCCCCAGCTCGACGACGCGGATGCCTTCCATCGGCCCGGCCATCCATGCCTCCCCGCACTCAGCACGACCCGTCTTTGCAGTGCCGACGCAGGGTACTCAACCCCGCTGGCACAACCGGCGAGCAGTGGTGTGATCGACGCGCTCGGCGGGAGCAAGCGTGCGGCTGGTTGCCGCATCGATCCATTCCTGCGGATCCGCAGGCACCGTCGGCGCGTCGGATGAGAACGTGACCCGAATGCCGCGGCGCACGAGGCTCGCCAGCGGCCACAGCCAGCCCTGTTCAATGGCGGACAGTTGCTCTTGGTACTTCTGGGCGCGACGCGTGACGAAGCTGGGCTGCGTGACGACCGCGATGCCGAGCCGGGCGATGCGATCGAGCTGCTCGGGTAACGCGAGCGCGCAATGTTCAATGCGGTCGGGCTCGGGGCGACCGGGCTCGGGGTGCGATGGCGGCTGAGCCTCCAACGCGTCGAGTGTCGCCTGCAGCGTGTCGATGTCCATGGCGTGTACCGCAACGGGAAAGCCTCGATCGCGTGCGGCGGCGACCATCTCTGCGACAACGCCCTCGTCGTCGTGGGGCGGCATCACCTTGACGTGACCGACTCGCACGCAGCCCTGCCCTTGCGCGGCCGCGGCTGCGCGGGATCCCGTGACGTCCATGCCGAAGGACACATCGCCAAGCGTGTCGAGCCGGTCACAGCCGATCATCGCTGTGATCTCCACGGACGGCTCAGCCGCCGACGCATCCGCCAAGAGCTCGAGCGCCGCCACGTCATTGGTGTGGGTGGTGTCCGTGCATGCCGTGAAGCCCGCGGCGGCCAGCTCGACAAGCACCTCGCCGACCGCAGCGACGGTCGTCGACCGGTCCGGGCGCGGCACACGCGCCAGCAGGTCGTGCCGCTCGGTGAGCACGTCTGCGGCCGCGAGGCCGAGGGCGTGCGCAGCAGCAGTGTTCACCACTGCGACGTGACCCGTGATGTGATGCAGCACCGTGGGCCGATCAGCCGTCGCAGCGTCGAGTTCCGCGACGGTGGGATGGCGCCGTTCGACAAGCAGTGCGTCGTCGTAGCCCCATGCGCGCAGCCAGGCATCGGCGGCCATGTCACCGCCTGAGCCATGGTCGCTGCGGCCGCGGACTGCTCGTCGAACAAGCGCCAGCATGTCGGGGATCGATGCAGCATCGCTGACGTCCACCGAGCGGCGCGCTGCTGCGCACGCCAGCAAGTGCAGGTGATCGTCGAGATACTCCGGTGTGGCCGCAGCGTTCACGGCCGACGCTGCGACACGACTTTGCGAGCCGACGGCCTAGACGCCCAGCTCTTCAAGCATCGGAATGAGGTCGCGGCGCAGCAGCTTGCCGGTGGAGGTGCGTGGCAGCTCGTCCATCAGGTGGACGAACTCGGGCCGCTTGAACGGGGCCAAGCGCTCGCGCGCGTGCGCGACCAGGTCGTCACCGGTGGCGCCGCTGCCAGGGCGAATGACGGCAGCGGCGGCGACACGCTCGCCCCACTCCTCGCTGGGAAGACCCACCACGGCGGCTTCGAGAACGGACGGGTGGTCGTACAGCACGCCCTCGACCTCGTCGGGAAGCACGTTCTCGCCGCCACGGATGATCATGTCGCCGGTGCGGCCGGCCAGGAACAGGTAGTCGTCATCGTCGAGATAACCAAGGTCACCCGTGTGTACCCAGCCCTCGTCGTCAATCGTCACCCGGGTCTTCTCTTCGTTGCCCCAGTAGCCGTCCATCGCCCGGAACGTCTGCAGCTGCACTTCCCCGATCACACCGGGCGCGACCGGCTCGCCGCTGTCGGCGTCGACAACGCGCACCTGCACATCCTCAAGCACCTGCCCCACCGACGACAGCCGGTGCAGCTTGCGCTCTTTCTCCTCTGCGGTCCCTTCGATGCGGTGATCATCAGGGTCCAATACCGCCACGGTGGACGTCGTCTCGGTCTGCCCGTATGCGCCGGCGAACGCCACGTTCGGTGGGATCATGTCGATTGCCCGCCGGATCACCGACGGAGGCATGGGCGCTGCGCCATAGGTGATCGCTTCGAGACCGCTAAATGCCTCCGGTGCGAAATTGGGCGCTTCGAGCACTCGGGCCAGCATCGTGGGCACCAAGAAGGCGTGGGTCACCGAGTGCGCCTGCACGCAATCGATCCACGACGACGCCTCGAACTGCGGCAGCAGCACCACGACGCGCCCGCTGTAGAGCGCATTCAGCATCGAGGTCAGACCGGCGATGTGGTACAGCGGCGCCGCCACGGCCATGCGGCCCATGTCTTCGCCGGTCGCGGCGTCGTTGGTGCCCATCACGTATCCGGTGATGGCACCGTTGGTCAGCTTCACGCCCTTGGGCATGGCCGTGGTCCCGCTGGTGTACAGCAGCGTGCACAGACCGTCGGAGTCGACGTCTTCGGGCACGGGCAGCTCGAATGCCTCGTCACGGGCTGCGGCATACGACGACGGATCGTCCAGCAGATACACGTGCTCGAGGTCGGCGGGCTTGTTCTGCTCGATCAGGTCGCTGTAGCGAGACTCGGTGAACAGCACGCTGATGCCGCTGTCGCTCAGCAGGTGGGCTGTCTCTTCCGCACCGGCGCGGAAGTTCATCGGCACCACGGTGGCGCCGACGAACGCTCCGCCGAATATGGCTTCCACGCACTCGACGCTGTTGGTGGCGAAGATGCCGACACGGTCGCCGACACCGACGCCGAGCATCGTCAGCATCCCTGCGGTGCGTGACACGTTGTCGAGCAGCTCCTGATACGTGACGTCGCGTGCAGTGCCGCCACCGGCCTCCAGCGAGGTGTCGATCAAGATGACCTGTTCGCCAGCAATGGTCGCTGGCATGAAGAGCAGCATTCCGAGATTCACAACAGCCCCCTGTGGCCCGCACGGGCAGAGATCACGCCAGATACTCGCAGGTGTCGTTGCCAGCGCGCCAAACCGGGCGCAAGCAGCGACACAGTCTGCCCATAGCCGGCGCCGATGACTCGCCCGCCTCCCGCAGAAGTCCGTACGCTTCGCGCATGAAGCGATTCGTATGCGCCCTGCTGAGTCTCGGCTTGCTTGCAACCGCGTGCAGCAGTTCCGACGACGCGTCGACTGCTGGGACAGCGGTGGCACCGCCAGTCACGTCTGCCGCGCCCACGACGACCGGTGCGCCGATCCCGGCGACGGACCCGCCGGCTCCGACGACCGTCGCTGCACCAGCGACAACGACAGCGACGACGGCTGCATCAGCGACGACGGCTGCACCTGCGAGCGAACCCGAAGTCGCCGCTGAGCCGGACGACGAGTCTGTCGACCCGCTCAGTGCTGCCGTCTTGGGATGGATGGACGAGACCGGGGCTCCCGGCGTCGTGCTGGCCGTCAGCTCTCGAGGCGCCGAGCCCGTCGCCTTCGCCTGGGGCGTGAGCGATATCGCCACCGGCGCGCCAATGACCCCCGATCACCACGTCCGCATCGGGTCGGTGACCAAGTCCGTCACCGCTGCGGTCATCTTGCAGCTCGTCGCCGAAGGACTGGTCGACCTCGACGTGCCCGTCGCGCGCTACCTGGGCGACGACTGGGCGCCGGGGTACGAGCACGCCGCGGCGGTCACCGTGCGGGACCTGCTCGGGCATACCTCAGGCTTCGTGGAGTTCGCCGTCGACCCGAGGTTCTACCAACTTGCGGTGTCACGGCTGGATGTACCGATTACGCCCGAGGAGATCCTGAAGTTCACTGCGGCTTACGGACCAGTGGCCGAGTTGGGCACTGAGCGCCACTACAACACCACCGGCTACGTCGCTGCGGGCTTGCTCATAGAAGCCGTCACCGGCAACACAGCCGCAGATGAGATCCGGACTCGGGTGTTTGATCGGCTTGGCCTGTCGCACACCTACCTGACGCCCAGCGAGTTCCCGCCCGAACCGACCGCAAACGGGTACGTCGGTGGCACGTTCGCCTCCGTGCTCGGATCGATCCTAGGGCTCACCGGCGACAACCGGATCTCCCTCCAAGGCGCTATCTATGTCGACATCGGCACGATGCCCCAAGAGCTCGCCCGCTCCGTCGGGTGGACCGGCGGCGGCATCGAAGCGCGCATCGGCGACGTGGCGCTGCTGATCCGAGGTCTCTTTGCAGGCGACGTCCTCGATGCGAGCCAGATCGCCCTCATGACGACTGGCCATCCGGATCCCGCAGACAACAACGGCTTGGGCATCAACACCGACGACGTCATGGGTCTGACGGTCTACTCTCACGGCGGCGGCGTGCCGGGCTTCCGCACTATCGCTACATATGTGCCCGCGCTCGACCTCGGCATCGCCATCACTGCCAATCTGCTCGGCATCGACGGCGACAATGACGTGGACGAGCTGCTCGTCGCGCTGGCCCCGATCCTGGCAACGATGGGCTAACGGGCCGCCGGGCTGACCGGCCGCCGGGCTAGAGAATCTGGGTCATCGGCCATACTTGCCGCGTCGGGACTGGCCTTCGGGGCCGGACAAGGGGGCATCAGTGAGCCAGTTGTTGGCCGGCATTCGAGTGCTGGAACTGGCGACGGGAATCTCGGGTCCGTACCTGGGCAAACTCTTCGCCGACCACGGCGCTGACGTCACCAAGGTGGAGCCGCCCGGTGGTGATCCGGCGCGTCGCCACGGTCCGTGGGGCCCTTCGGGAACGCCATCAGGGGCCGGCAACCTGGAGCGCTCGCCGCTCTTCCTGCACCTGAACACCAACAAGCGGAGCGTGATCGCCGACCTCGGCGTGCCGTCGCCGAACACTGACGACGTCGATTTCGTCCGGTCGCTCGTGGCGGAATCCGACATCGTGATCGAGTCGTTTGCACCCGGACATCTCGATGCCATCGGGCTCGGCTACGAGACGATGTGCGGTCTGCGCCCTGGCATCGTCCTGTCCTCGATCACGCCGTTCGGCCAAACCGGTCCGTATGCGGAGGCCGGCTATCGGGGCAGCGACATCGTCACCTACGCGATGGGCGGGCCGATGTGGGGCACCGGCATCGACGAGCGCGAGCCGGTGAAGCTCAGCGGTGATGTCACCTCGTATCAGGTCGGCAATCTGGCAGCAGTGCCAACGCTGGCTGCGTACCTCATCAGCCGACGCAGCGGCCGGCCCGCTCATGTGGACGTGTCAGCCTTCGAGGCACAAGCGGGCACGATCGACCGGCGCAGCTCGTACCTCATCTACCAGGCGTATACCGGTACCGATGTGGCACGCGAGCCCCGTCAGCCCCAGCGGGCGTCGCCCGTCGGCTTCTACCCCGTGACCGATGGCTGGGCGCTCGTGTTCACCCTCCCCACGTGGGCGCCCCGGATGGTGCAGACGCTGTCTGCGGCCGGACTGGGGCTGGGCGATGGCGACCAAGGCAGTTCTCTGGCCGAACGATTCGCAAGTCCCCGGTGGGTGTTCGATCCCGACCTGCCCGACATGGTCGAGACTGCCTTGTACACGTGGCTGTTCAGCCATTCCAAGGCGAGCGTGGCCGCAGCGGCGCAAGTCCACAAGTGGGCGGTGACGCCACTGAACGCACCGGTCGATGTGCTCGACGACGAGCATTTCGTCTCCCGCGGTGTCTTCGTCGAGGTCACCCATCCTGTCGCTGGAACCGTGACCCAGCTCACAGCGCCATTTCGCTTGCACGCTGGCTCGGATTCGCCATCGGACGCTGGGCCAGATGTGCCGGCGCCGGCACCGTTGCTCGGCGAGCACGACGCTGCGACGCGTGCCCGCGCCGCTGAACGCTCCCGCAGGGACGCTTCGGTCAGCGAGGCTGCAGCGAGCGATGCGTCGGCCAGCTCAGCCGGTTCGCTTGCGCGGGCCGATCGTGAGCCTCCGCGGCTGCCGCTCGACGGCATCCGAGTCCTGGACCTCACGGTGGTGTGGGCAGGCCCCGGCTGCACGATGTACCTGTCGGATCTCGGCGCGGAGGTGATCCGGGTCGACAACCCGTTCGTCTTCCCGACCGCCACGCGGGGCCTGATGGCGCGTCCGCCTTCCGAGATTGTGCAGGAGCTGGGGCCGCTGTCCGGCTACCCCGACAACGACCCGGGACCGCGGCCGTGGAACCGTCAGAACATGTTCAGCTCGCACGGCCGGGGCAAGCTGAGCTGCACGCTGGACCCGCGCACCGAGTTGGGCCGCGAGACGCTGCGGCAGCTGCTGGATCACGTCGACGTGATCGTGGAGAACAACTCCATCGGCGTGCTGGCGAAGCTGGGCATGGACTGGGAGACGGTCCACGCAGCGAACCCGCGGGTGATCATGCTGCGGATGCCGCCGATGGGCCTCGACGGCCCGTCGGCCGATTGGCTGGGATTCGGCGCCAATTTCGAGGCGATGTGCGGGCTGACCGGACTGCGCGGCTACGCCGACGACGACCCCACGAGCCTGACGTCGGTTTTCCACATGGATCCCGCCAGCGCTGCAACGGCTGCTTTCGCTGTGCTGGCGGTGCTGGCCCGACGGGACGGCGCCGACGGGGAAGGCGGAACAGGCGTCGGCGAACTCATCGAGTTCTCCCAATCGGAAAACGTGATGCAGCACATCGGCGAGTACTTCATCGACGCTGCGGCCAACGGAACCCGTCATCATCCGCTGGGAAATCGGTCCGTCGCACGTGCACCCCAGGGTTGCTACCGCTGCGCTGTGGACCCCGCCCGTCCGGACCAGGACGATGAGTGGATAGTCATCGCGTGCGAGAACGACGACGACTGGCGGGCGCTCGCCATTCTGTTGGATCGGACGGCCGGCGAGGGCGCGCCGCCCCTCGCATCAGATGAACGGCTGTCTAGACACGAAGGCCGCATGGCTCACCATGACGAGATCGACGCTCGCATCAGCGCCTGGACCCAGCAGCTCACCTCGGCCGAGGTCTTCCATCAGTGCCAAGCGGCTTGCGTACCGGCTGGTCAAGTGCTGCGCGAGTCACAGCTTCGGACGGATCCGCAGATGGCGGACCGCTGCTGGTTTCGAGAGAACGGCTCGGTCGAGCAGGGCTGGCACAGCTTCCCAGGTCGCCAGTGGCGCTGGGACGGCCCCGAGATGCCGTGGCGACCGATCGGCATCCTGGGCGACGCCAACGAGTACGTGTTCCGGGGACTCCTCGGCATGGACGACGACCAGTGGCAGGCGCTCTGCGACGAAGGCCACATCAGCCGCGACTACAAGCACCCGGACGGCACCCCGCTGTAGCGCAGCGCCAACATTTGTGCCCCGCTTACCCCAGCCAGCCCTGGAGTTTGCTTGTCAGACGAGTTGGCGTGCAGTCGGCAGAGCTTTCACTGTCTCGCCGATCTCCTGGCCGGCAACCGCCAGATCGAACTGCGTTTGCAGATTCATCCAAAACTGAGACTCCACGCCGAACCAGTGCCCAAGGCGCAATGCGGTGTCCCCGGTGATCGACCTCTTGCCAGCGATGATCTGAGACACGCGATTGGGCGGCACGGAAATCTGGCGAGCGAACTCAGTGGGCGTGATCCCAAACTCCTCCAACTCGCCCTTGAGCACCTCTCCTGGGTGAACGACTCGTCGCAACATCTCCGAACCTCCCTTTTTCTAGTGATAGTCCACGATCTCGACATCGCCGGGCCCCTGCCCTTCCGCCCAAACGAAGCAGACCCGCCACCGCCGGTTGACCCGGATGGAGTGCTGACCCCTTCTGTCGCCCTTGAGGGCTTCGAGTCGGTTGCTCGGCAACGCTCTCAGAGTTTCCAGCGAGGGTGCCGCATTCAGAATCGCCAGCCTCTTCGCTGCCTGCTGTTCGAATCCCTGAAACGCTGGAACAAATACCCCATTGGCAAACATCTCAGTCCTCTTGTCCTTGTAGCCGAGGATCACTGTTCCGCATCCTGCCAGTATTGACGGTGTACGTCAATCGTACACCTCGCGAACGGCACCAGAGCGAGAGTCGGCCTTGAGGTGCGCTTTCCGATTCGTCAGACGCTGTGGTCGACCACAATGACCAGCGACCGATGCTGAGCTGGACAGCCGGGGACGCGAGTCGCACGCCACGGGTAGATTGCGCCCATGGCAACTGACACGGGCACTGACGCGGCCACCGACATCGAGTTCTGGGTGGACCCCATCTGACCTTGGTGCTGGGTGACGGCCAGGTGGGTCGTCGACGAAGTCGCCTCCAAGCGCAACCTGAACGTGAAGTGGCAGCCGATCAGCCTGCTCTTCAAGAACAATCCGCCGACTGACAGTCCGTACTACGACGCGGTCGTGGGCACCCACGGGCAACTGCGGGTGATGGAATCGATCCGCGCCGCGGAGGGCGACGACGCCGTGTTCGACGTCTACTGGGATTTTGCGAGCCGCATCCACCACGACGGTGACCGCGACTTCGACATCGCGAAGGCACTCGAAGAGTTGGGGATCGATCCGGAGCACGCGAAGGCCGCGACGGACGAGTCGTGGGACGCCGAGATCCGCTCACGAATGGACGAAGGGTTGGCGCTCGTCGGCACCGACGTCGGCACGCCGATCATCGCTCTGGACCGCAGCGACGGCGAACGTGTCGGCATCTTCGGCCCGGTCATCACGAGGGCGCCCAAGGGCGAAGACGCCCTGAAGCTGTGGGACGGCATGATCGCCATGATGGACATCGACGGCTTCTGGGAGCTGAAGAAGACGCGCACCGAGCGCCCCGAGTTTGGCGAGCGTCCGGTGACCGTCCCGCCGGTCGGCTGACCGGCCCTAAACAACGGCATCTGGAGCGATGAGCGGCACCATCCTCGACGATCTCAAGATCATCGACACCGACAGCCACTGGTCCGAGCCCTACGACCTGTGGACTTCGCGGGCGCCCGCGAAGTACCGCGACCGAGTGCCGCGGATGACCACCAAGAACGGCAAGCGCCGCTGGTGGTTCGACGACTCGATCCCGATCGGCCTGCCGATCGCGTCGTCGGTCGTCGGCACCGACGGCCAGAAGGTCACCGGCACGGTGTTCTTCGACTTCGACAACGACATGGTGCACCGCGCCAGCTACGACGCCGAAGCCCGGGTTGCGATGCTTGACGAACTCGGCATCGAGGCGCAGATCATGTACCCCAACGTCGCCGGCTTCGGTAACCAAAACTTCCTGAAGTCGCCCGACGATGCGCTGCGCCTCATCTCGGTCGAGATCTACAACGACGCATTGGCCGAGTTCCAGGAGGCCAGCGGCCAGCGGGTGTTCGGCATGGCGCTGCTGCCCTGGTGGGATCTTGACGCTTCGGTGCGCGAGATCGAGCGCTGTCACGCAAACGGCTTGCGAGGCATCGTGACGTGCTCCAATCCCGAAGAGGCCGGCCTTCCCGACATGGCGATGCCGCACTGGGATCCCGTGTGGCAGGTGTGCTCGGACCTGGCGATGCCGGTGAACTTCCACATCGGGTCGTCGAAGGGCAATCTCGACTACTACGGCAAGGCGCCGTGGCCGTCGTTCGGGCCCGAACGCCGCCTGGCGGTCGGCTCGGCGAATCTCTTCATGGGCAACGCTCGGGTCGTGGGCAACATGATCTACTCCGGCGTGCCAGAGCGGTTCCCCCATGTGAAATTCGTCTCGGTCGAGAGCGGGGTGGGCTGGCTGCCGTTCTTCCTGGAGGTGCTCGACCATCAGATGCATGAGACGGCGCCCAACGAGCTTGCCGGGCTGTCGATGCTGCCCTCGGACTACTTCCGGCGCCAGTTCTACGGCTGCTTCTGGTTCGAGCGTTCAACGGTCCGCCCCACCCTCGAATATGTAGGAGCGCAATCGCTGATGTTCGAAACCGACTTCCCCCACCCCACCTGCCTGTACCCCCGCGACGACCACGACCTGGTCAGGGCGCTCGAAGGAATCCCCCGCAACGACATCGAGCGCATCATGTCGCTCAACGCCGCCGAGCTCTACCGCATCGAAATCTGACGCAGCTCAACTCGGCAATCTCGGGGAACCGTCACGTGATCGCGTACTGCGCGGACACTGCGGCGAGCTGAGGGACTTAGCACCGCCGTGTGCATCGACACATCTCCTTTGGCATGCTGACGCTCACCAACTTCGCGACGCGACACATGCGCCAACCAGCAGCATGAATCCAGCACGCCGCCTTGGCGAAGGCTCGGGACCTGTACATCGAGATGCAGTGGGGATGGGCGCAGCATGAGGAGAGCGGCCGAGTGAGCCGAGGCGGCGACAGCAGCACAGCGGCGTTCATCTGGTCAGTGGCCGACCTCTTGCGAGGTACCTACAAGGAGTCTGAGTACTGGCGGGTCATCCTGCCGTTCACGGTTCTGCGCCGACTCGACTGCCTGCTCGCGTCGGCAAATGGGGACTCAGTCAGCGACGGTGGCGATGATGTGGCGGCGGGCGCTCAGCTGATCCGAAACTCGTCCGGCCTCTCGCTCGCACAAGCACTCGAAGACTCCGCGGAAGCTCGCAGCAAGCTTGAGGCTTACATCGTCGGGTTCGGCCCCGATATCCAGTCGGTCTTCGATGGCTTCAGCTTCCTTGACGAGGTTGATCGCCTTCAACGAACTCGGTTACTTGACGTGGTGGGCCCGCGATTCTTGGAACTGGACTTGGGCACGGCAACGGTGACTCACGATGAAGTGAGTCACCTGTTCGAGGAGCTTGTCCGACAGTTCGCTGACTTGTCGAACGAAACGCGAGGCGAGCACTTCACCCCCAGAGACCTCGTTGAACTCGTCGCACGCCTGCTAGTCGAGGGAGAGCGCCTGCGCAGAGTCGCTGGAGGATCGAGCATATCTGTGTTCGATCCCACATGTGGAACGGGTGGAATGCTTGCCGCGACGGAGGATCTGCTCCGAGCGAATACGGATGACGTTGCGGTCCAGCTGTATGGGCAGGAACTCAATCGGCAAACATGGGCGATCTGTCGAGCAGACATGGCGCTCAAGGGTCACAGCGCCACCAACATTCTCTGGGGCGACTCGCTCGTCGAGGACGGGCATGCACTCGGCAAGTTCGACTACATCGTCGCGAATCCGCCCTTCGGGATGGGGTGGCGGCAGGTGCGCGACCTTGTCGACGACGAGCACAGGACCCTCGGCTTCGCCGGCCGTTTCGGCGCGGGCGTGCCACGGCTCAACGACGGCAGCTTCTTGTTCCTACAGCACATGATCTCCAAGATGAAGCCGCCTGAGGAAGGGGGTTCGCGTTTAGCGGTGATTCTCAATGAGTCACCGCTGTTCACCGGAACCGCGCAGTCGGGTGAATCCAAGATCCGGCGCTGGATCATCGAGAACGACCTCCTCGACGCGGTTGTAGCGCTTCCAGATCAACTCTTGTTCAGCACAAGGATTCCGATTTTCGTCTGGCTGCTGAGCAATCGAAAGCCAGAAGGCCGTCAGGGAACCGTGCAGTTGGTCGATGCGCGTGGATCATTCACCCAGACGCGGCGAAGCCTCGGCGGTAAACGCAACCAGATAATGCCCGATCAGGCCAAAGCGATTCTGCGTCAGGTCCGAGATCAAGACCATGACGGAAACTCGCGGGTTCTTCCAAACACCGAATTTGTCGACCCCGAGTCAGGACGCTGTGCGATCGAGCCGTGGATGTTCATGGCAGAGGTTGACCGCGAGACTCACCGTCCTCTGCACGAATTCGCCGAGTTCTGTCGTGAGGTTGTGCTTGACAGCGCCGCGCCGCTGCTCCGATTGGAAGATCTCGACTCAGGAACTCGCGCTGCGGCGACGCTCACCGAGCAGGCTGAAACGGGCGCGCGGCTCGCAAGCTGTGTCGGTGGCGACATCGTCGGCTACGCGCATACATGGCGGCTGCTGCCAGATGACTTCGGGACGGCAGCAACGCGCCTCACTGTGCTGCGCCCTGGCCACGAAGCCCGAAGCAACGCCCTCCTGCTGAGCCGGTGGCTGGCATCGCCCGATTGCCAGAGACAGCAAGCCACATCGGTGGTTAGGCGTCTCAATCGGCAGACCATGGTGCCTGTCGAACTCATGACCGACAAGGCGCTCGCCATTGCCGCGGTTGATCTCATCGAGGCGCGCGACGAGTCCCTTCGGCAGATCGATCGGCTCTTTCCCGATCCATTCGAAAATGTATCGTTGCAGGACCTCGTACCGAGCAATCTGCGTACGGAGGCCCTGAAGGCAAGGGCTGTGCAGTCCCTTCTTCGACCGTTGGATGATGTCGTCCAGCGAGCGGAGCTTCAGTACCCATATCAGATCGCCCAACTCGCTCGTGACTTCAGGCTCAGCGCAATCACCGGACACCCGCTTGACGCCGGTCTGCTACTTGCAGAGGCCATTGTGCGCTCGCTGGGTGCCATCGCTGCTGCCGCTTTGACTGCGGCGAACGCCGAGCAACTCGCCTCAACGCTGAGTCACTTCTCCGGCGGGGGAATCTCAATGGGTAGCTGGCTATCGATTCTCCAAAACGCCCAGAGCAAGTCAGCTCTTGAGGCATACCCCGAACTCGACGGCATCCGCTTCACGAAGAGGGGCGTTGGTGCGTTGTTCAATCAGTGCGTCTCGATACGGAATCGCCGGGCTCATGCCCCAGGGGTGAAGACTCCCGCAGAAGACAATGCGGTGCTGGAGGAGTTGAGACCGATTCTCAACGAGATACTCGACCAAACGACGTGGCTGAGCCAATACGAGTTCCTCTCAGTCGAGTCATGCAACTATGTCCGTGCGCGCCATGAGGTCATGGCCAAACGAATCAACGGTTCGCACCCAGATTGGGAACCCGTAGTTGTGCCTGTGCCCGAGCCGGTGGAACCGAATCACCTTTATCTCGATACACCGACGACTTCATCGCTCCTGAGCCTTCACCCCTTCGCACTCGTGGAGTTCTGCCCAAAATGTCAAAGACACGAGCTGTTTGTGCTGGATCGAGTACGAAATTGCAACACCGGGCTAGCGAAGAGCCTCAAAGACTGCAGGATCGACGTCGTACTGGTCACATGACAGTGCAGGATTCGGCCGAGGAACGCGGAGCATCTACTTGGTCGGTAGCTGGTCCAAGGACTGTCGGAATTTCTGTGTATCCGGGCGTGATGGTGTTCATCGGACGTGGTCGACAATCCGCTCGCCGTAGTAGACGGTCAGTGTGTTCAGGATGGCCTTCCAGCCGTGGGCCCGTCGAAAAGTTTGTGTATCTGGCGTGATCTGAGGGTCCGCGGCCGGGGGCTGTGGGCTGGGAAGGATCATGTCTGTGACTGATCATGACATGCCGGCTGTGCCGGCGAGCGACGCTGCCGGCGAGGCAGCGATGAAGGACTGGGCCGAGCGTTTGGTTGCCCAGGCACGCGCCGAGGACGTGGAGTTGACCGGCAACGGTGCGCTTGCGGGAATGGTGGCATCGGCCGATGCGGGCGGTTCGGCGGGCGATGCTGTGGACCAACGCAGCGCAAGTGAGCCAGGCGGCGTTGGCCATGAAGTCGCGCAGCTAGGCGGCGTGACAGGCTGCCAGCGCTCGACCCTCAGGCTCCGCGAACCGTCCAGACGGAAGTGCTATTCGAGCGCTGCCATGATGTCGCCGCTAAGGGCACTGGTCACGCGTGCCGTCGTGCCCGGCGTCGGCACAGCCTGAGGCCGATGGACGAGATGAGAGCCCCGATGGACGAGATGAGCAGGGTGCCCAACACCGCGAGCCAGCACGCCGCAGTCACGGACCAGCCGAGGCCGTCTAAGTCGTCGGCCATTACGCCCGCGGCCATCGGCCCGAAGACGGAAGCCACGACGGCCCCGACATAGGCCCACTCCCAGCGCGACGACTCCCCACCTCGCTTCACCCGACGACGGCGCAGGTCCTCAAGCCGGTCGGAAAGCGAGTACGCGATTGCGAAATTTGCAATCACCACCGGTATCCATGTGTACAAATACCAGTCGAAGCCTTCGACCAGGACGAGCACGGCCAGCGGCGAAAGGATGATGGCGGCATGGCGCTTGACCACGCTCGCCCACAATTGCTCTTCTTCGACGGTCACGGGCACAGCTGCCGATGCTCTACGCGGTTGGCACGGGCGTCGATATTGACACAATTGACGGCATGGTTCTCCTTGGGTCTTGCGCAGGGGTGTTGCTGGATTCTGCCGTGGGGAGCTGTGAGGAGGCCCTGTGGCATCGCGGGAATATCCCGCGGAGTTCAGGCGGTGAGTGATCAATCTTGTCGAGTCCGGCTGCGCGGTGGCGACAGGTCGCGCCTCACGGGTCTTGGTTCAGGTCGCCCAGGATTGTCTCGAGATCTTGCGCGTAGGCCAGGAGGCGGACCACATCTACGTGATCGCTGCGTTCGAAGTAGAACCAGCCGTACGGAAAGCGCTCCAGCCGACGGGACCGCAGGCCGTCGATGCCGCACATCTCTCCGATCCGCGGCGAGCCCGCGCCAGGCATGCGCTCGATGTCCCGCAACGCCTCGATCGCAGCGTCGAAGAAACGTGCACCGAGGCTGTCGCCGCCCTGCGACCGGTAGTACTCGCTTCGCTCGACTAAGTCGGCCTCGGCCAGCGGGCGCAGTCGGATGTCTGTCACACGGTTCGGCCGAGCGCCCGCGCACGCAATTCGTCGACGACCTCGGACGTCAACGGACGACCCTCACCCGACTCGAGCCCGTCAGCGATCAGCATGCGGAAGCGACGTGCTTCCTCGGCCTGCTGATCGCGCCGGATGAGGTCACGCAGGTACTCGCTGGTGTTGCCGTACTCGCCGCCTCGCACGCGCTCGTCGATGTAGCTCCGCATCGACTCGGGAAGCGCAAAGCTCATGGTGTTCCGGCTCACGGTGTCAGTCTGCCCGTGTTAACAACAGTTGTCAACATGCTGTCGCGGACGTCGACGACCCGCAATCCGGAGACCTCGCTCACGTCTCGAATTGCCTGCTGGATGGCATCCCAGCGAGTCGGGGCTTCGCGGTCGAACTCGACAGTGCGGTGGCCGATGCTGGCGTCGGTGCAGCCCGCCTCGTAGAGCATTTCGAGACTGTCATTGTCAAGCAGGTCAAGCCCCTCGGTGACCAGCACGAAGTGATGGACCGGGCTGCGTTCCGTCGAATACCGCTGAGTCATGGCCCCTCGCCGATTCGCCGGCACCGCCGTGCGCCATCGCACTCTACGCGCCTCGTTGCCACCGCTTCGAGGCGTGCCGGGCGGCCGACGAACTGGCGATCCACCACGTCCGGACCGTGGAACACCGCTTCCTCAAGGCGTACTCGCACTGCCCGCGCCCGCCGCCGCAAGTATGTGCCGGCTCAGGGGCCGAGGGTGGTGATGGGGACGACCGCTACTCCGTCGGGACGGTCGTAGGCATAGCCGAACGCCGTCAGCACCACAAGCTTCGTCGGCTGCCCGACGATGGAGGTGTCCACTCGATCACGCAGTTTGAGGAGATTGCCTGCGGCCTCGTCGATGGCGGCCGTCCCGCCGAGCTTGACTTCGGCTGCGAGCCACTCTCCCGCACCGTTCTCGACGATGGCGTCCACCTCCAGCCCTGTGTTGTCCCGATAGTGCAGAACTTCGCCGTCGTGCACCGATGCGTAAACCCGCAGGTCGCGCACGACGAGAGATTCAAAGAGCAACCCGAAGAAACCGAGATCGGCGAGCAGCCGTTCCGGCCCAGCGCGCAGAGCCGCCACGGCCAACGACGGGTCGACGAAGTGCCGCTTGGGGGCCGAGCGCAGCCGCGACCGCGACCGCAGCCGCACCGACCATGCCGGCTGGTCCTCGACGACGAAAATGCGCTCAAGATCGTCTAGGTAGCCCCGCACGGTGTTCGTGTCCAACGGATTCTCGCCGCCCGCGTCGGCTGCCAGCGTTGCCATCGACACCTCGGAGGCCACATTGCGCGCGAGCGACCGGAGCAATTGCCGAAATCGGGCCGGGTCGCGCCGTCGGCCGCCGCCGTTGGCAATCTCAACCCGTCTCGTCTCGTCGAGATGATCACGAACGAACCTCAGCGCCTCCGTCAGTTCGGCACCGAGCATTCCGGGCCAGCCTCCACGGCAGACCGCGTCGACGATGTGATCCAGCGTCAGGCCCACAGACGATCCCACCGCGTCCTCGGCGCGCAGCAGCCCGCCCAACGACACCTCCCCTGTGGACAGCCCGGTCTCGAACAGCGACATTGGCCGCATGTGGATACGCGACACCCGGCCTGCGCCGGTGTGTCGCGAGACATCGTCGGCGGGCACGGCGGAACCGGTGAGTATGAACCTGCCCGGCCGGCCGCCGTCGTCGCTCGCCCGTCGAAGATGGTTCCAGATCTCGGGAGCGACCTGCCATTCGTCGAACAGGCGGGGCTCAGGGCCTTCGATCAGGCGCTTGGGCTCGACGCGTGCGAGTTCGACTGCAACGGGGTCGGTGTCGAACAGCACCTCGCTCGCGGCTTGTTGGCGTGCAGAGGCCGTCTTGCCGCACGCGCGCACGCCCTCCACGACCACGCAAGGCGCCGAACGGAGCCGTTGTGCCAGCAGAGCGTCCACAATCCGCGGCTGGTACCCGGTGGCACCTGCAGCGGCTTCGGTATCAGGCATGCTGCCTCCCCTGCTGAACGGCCCTTCCAAGCAACCAGTCGATCCGTCTCGGCATTCCCCCACCTATCCAATTCAGTGATTTGCAACGATTATGTTCAGTGATTTGCAAATATACCACCCAGCTATTCGCAACACACCCAAGCCATGAATTGCAACATTCATGATCCAAGAACTGCAATCCTGGGCACTTCGACGGGGACGAGGTGTGCCGGCGTTCCAGACGGGACCCTCTTCGTTCGGCGTCGCCTCGACCGTCACGCTGGGGTGGTGCTGGGCTAGAACTGCGCAATGAAGTTCGGGATCTTCTACGAGTTGTCGGTGCCGCGGCCGTTCAGCCGGGCCAACGAGTGGCTGACGTACCACAACGCGCTCGAACAGTGCCGGGTGGCCGACGAGCTGGGGTTCGACCATGTCTGGGCGGTGGAGCACCACTTCTTGGAGGAGTACTCGCACTGTCCCGCTCCCGAGGTCTTCCTGACGGCGGTTGCCGCGCAGACACAGCGCATCCGGGTGGGACACGGCGCGGTGGTGTGCGTGCCCGAGATGAACAACCCGATCCGCGTGGCCGAGCGGGCCGCCGCGCTCGACATCATCTCCAACGGACGCTTGGAGCTGGGCACGGCCCGGTCGAGCACATGGACCGAGCTGGGCGGATTCTGCGCCGACCCCGACGACACCAAGAAGACGTGGGACGAGTTCGTGCGGGTGATCCCCCAGATGTGGACCGAAGACGACTTCGGCTGGGAGGGTGCCCGCTTCGAGATGCCGGCACGCAACGTCATTCCCAAGCCGTTCCAGGAGCCTCACCCACCGATGTGGGTGACGGTCACGACACCCGGCACCGAGCTGGACGCAGCGGCGCGGGGCCTGGGCTGTCTCGGCGTGAGCGCCGCACCTTTCGCGGAACAGGAACGCCGCACCGCCGAGTACTACCGCCGAGTAGCCGATTGCGATCCGGTCGGCAGCTTCGTGAATGACCAGGTCCACACGCTCAACTTCCTGTACTGCCACGAGGACTACCGGCAAGCTGCTGCGCTGGGCCTGCCGATGGTGGGAGCGTTCAGCCTGTCCAACGCGCACCTGTACTTCACCCGCGAGGCCTATCCGACGCGGGCCTACCAGACGCTCGGCAACGCCGGGGCTGCGCTGCGCAGCCGCGCCGCCCCGAACGGCGCCGCTGCGGCTGACGATCCGAGCGCAGCCAAGGGTCTGCCCGAAGGCGTCGGCATCGGCGATCCCGACCACCTCATACGCACGATTCGCAAGTGGGACGACGTCGGCGTCACCGGCATCAACTTCCTGCTCAACGCCATGGAGATGATCCCCCAAGAACAGGTGCTCGACAGCCTGCGATTGTTCGCGACCGAGGTCATCCCGCAGTTCCAAACCCCGGCCGAACGGGCACAGCCGGTGGCGACACCAACCACCGTTCCCGACGTCGGCCAATCGCAGACGGCTACCTCGTCAACGACCCCCACCGGGGCGAGCCGATGATCTCAGGAACGGCGTCGGTCGACGAGCTGGCCGCAGGTGCAGCAGAAATCGAGTCGTTCGGCAGCGAACCCATCACGCTGAGCGGTGTCACCGGTCTCTCGCTGGTCGCCGAGCTGCGGCGCGGCGCCCGCGAAGAAGTCCTGCCGCCGGGACTGCACCCCATCGTGCCGCCCGCGATGTCGCTTCTTGCGTGGGATGTGGGCGACTCACCATGGGGGGCGTTCAGCGCCGTGTCCGTTCGGGTCGTGTGCCGCAGCGGTGCCCGTGCCCGAACGTTCTGCGTCGGTGCGGCCGCTTCCACGGACGACGCGGTCTCAGGCTTGCGGTCTCAACTCGGATTCCCCGCGAAGCGCGCCGAAGTGACGTTGCGACGGCACTACGACGGCGTCGACCTGACTGTCGCCTCAGGCGGCGCAGTAGGTGACGACACGGCCCATCGAAATGGCGCTGGGCCGATGCTCGCGGTGAGCGCCCTCGACCCTGATCCGCTGTCGGTTGGCGACCTACAGCACGTCGGTTCGATGAACTTGGCGCACACCCCACTGGGGCTGCGGCTCGTCCAGATCGAGACACATCACATGCCGTCCCGCGTCGAGCGACTGGCCGCTCGTATCGATGCATTCGATGCCGAGGCCTGGGGTCAGCGGCTGCTCGATCCGTACTGGGTCGTGAGCTGTTCGGTGTCGCTTGAGGACATCGAGATTCCCGCGATTCGCTTCGTCTGCGACCCCGC
>NZ_CBDCEO010000004.1:0-38033 GCF_965215815.1 Candidatus Poriferisodalis sp.
CTGCCAGTGAGGTTGAAGGCGGAGCCGGGCGCGCTGCGGGCGTACCCTGCGGCTGAGCCTGGCGGCCGGTCCGCTGGGGATCAGCCCTGGCGACACAGCGGTTTGGCGACGGCATGGTGATGGAACTCAGCGACTTAGAGGCCGCGCGGATTGGCCATCCACGGGTTGGCTGGTTCCCCGGTGTATTGGTCGGGTTGTCCTGAACAAGACAACCCGTGGAGGCCGGTTTCATCATGCGCGCTTTGGAGCCCGAGGTGGTGGATGTGATCTGGGCGGCGGTCGAGCCGATGCTGCCTGTGCGGCCGGTGGGTGACCCTGGCAGGGGGCATCGCCCCCGGATACCGGACCGGCTGTGCTTTTGGGGGATCCTGGTGCGGCTGGCGACGGGCTGCTCATGGCAGTGCGCGGAAGCGCTGCTGGGATGGCAGGTGTCGGACACGACGCTGCGGTCGCGCCGCGACGAGTGGGTCGCTGCTGGGGTGTTCGAGCTGATCGCGGCCGAAGCGATCGCTGCCTATGACCGGATCGTGGGACTCGATCTCGATGACGTGTGCGTCGACGGGTCCACCCACAAAGCCCCTTGTGGTGGGGAAGGGACCGGCAAAAGCCCCGTGGACAGGCGAAAACTCGGCTGGAAGTGGTCAATCGCGATCGACGGGGCGGGGATCCCGGTCGGGTGGGCCGCCGCGGGCGCGAACCGCAACGACATCATGCTGTTCGACCCCACCATTGCCGAGATCGAACGCCAAGGGCTCCATCACGACACCGAGACCTTGCACCTCGACCGCGGCTACTGGGGCGCCCGCGTCGACAACTCAGCAGCCAAGGCCGGCATCACCGATCTGGTGCGGCCCCCCAAACGCAAACCCGGCAACGACGGCCCCGCCGAACCGATCACAGCGCCGCTGGGGCTGCGCTGGCGCGTCGAGCGAACCAACTCATGGCTGTCCAACTACGGCCAGCTGCGACGAAACACCGACCGAAAACCCGAGCACCGCCTCGCCCAGCTCGCCCTCGCCGTCGCCTTGATCATCACCCTCAAACTCATCGACCACCGCAACCGCTGGCAACCCCACAACCGCCCAATCCGCTAACGCTCTTAGCCTGAATCCACCGATTGGCTGTTGGTGAGCGTGGGGTTTCTGGGCTGGTGGCGGGTTGGGGTGGTGCGGTGTTGTTGGGGGTGTGGTTTGGTGTGTTTGGGCGTGTTCTGCTAGGGGTGCGGGTGTGGTTCGGGGTTGTCGACGCTGGGTTTGTGTGGGGGCGTCAGTTCCGGGCTGTGCTGTTTAGCCGGAGGGTCCGGGCAGAGCCCTGAGAGCGTTGAGCGTGGCTGTGAATTGTGTTTCCCAGGGCCAGCGGGCGGGGTATCGCAGGGTGGGTGTGCCTGATCGGTTCACCAGCACGGCGGCGAGTGCGACGAGTCGGGTGCGGCGGGAGCGGTTGGTGGCCGCCGGCGCGCCGGCGAGCGTGGCGCTCCAGTGGCCGATGTTGTGGGCGAGCGCTGCGCAGGCGAGCCATGCGCAGTTCGCGCCGTAGTGGCCTGAGGGGACGTGTTCGAGGCCGGAGCCTTCTTTGAGGTCGCGGATGGCGAGCTCGACCACGGCGTGGCCGCGGTGGAACTCATCCGCGGCGGCGGTGTCGTGGTCGGTGTTGGTGATGAATGCGTGGTGCCGCCAGTCGGGCCACAGTCGTTGCTGTGCGCTGTCGGCGAGGCGGGTGCGGCGCACCACGAGACGAACGGTGCGCTTGGCTTTGCCGCGGCCGGTGGTGTATTGGGTCTCGGCGACCTGGGCGCGGCCGTCTTTGGTGTAAGCGATGTCGGCCCACGCGTCGTCGCGGATCGCTTGGATCGCAGCGCGAACAGCGGGTATGAGGGCGACGGTGATCGACCACTTGAAGTCGTGGCCGTCGAGACGGTCGATCAGCTTCCATGACCAGAACCCCGAGTCCCCGCGCACCGTGACCGGCCCGCTCGCCCCGGCCCGCCGCAGGCTGGCGACGAGCTCGTCGGCGAAGCGCGCCACGCCTCGCGAGGACCCCGCGGAGCCTTTGCGCATGCGTGCGCCGAGCACCTCGCGGGTGTCGGCGCGTGCGGCCAGCAGCGGGTGATAGCAGAGCGCGTTGGTGTAGCCGTACGCGGCGCCCTGTTTCTGCTTGCCGTGGACCTCGCAGATCGTGGAGTCCAGATCGACCACCAGCGGCGCCTTGCCGGGGCCTGCGCCCAGCGCCCAGGCGCGAGCCAGCGTGCGCGACGCCACCGCTTCGAGCTGGCGGACGTGACCGAACGTGAACGTCCGCAAAAACGACCCCACCGTCGAGGGCGCCATCGGGGCGAACCCCAGCACCCGCCCGGTGCGTCCGGCGCGCAGCATCTCGACGTGATCGATGTGGGTGCCGCCAGCGAGCATCGCGGCGACCACGGTGCAGATCTTGGGACCCGGGTTCGCGGAACCGGTGCGCACCCACCGCTCGATCAGCCCCAACAGGCCCAGACGGGCCATCAGCGTTCCCGCCAGGATCAGGCCCGCGTTGGCCACCAGGCCCTCATGATCGAACGTCGTTGCGAACCGGTCCAGACTGCGCGATGATCCAGACACAAAAAGTGCCTCCTGTTTTTGAGACGAATGTGACAACGAACATCACAATCGTCGCAGATCAGGAGGCCTTTTTCGCGGACGCGGCAACCCACACACACCCACCGAATCGGTGGATTCAGGCTTAGCTGCCGGGATGCGACTCGCTGGCGTGGTGGTGGGTAGTGATGTCACTGTCGTTGCGGTCGATATTCATGGTCCGGGTTCGGCGACGCTCACCTATCGCACCGCTGAGAACCGTCTTGGCGAGCGGCTCGTCACGGAGTCTGATCTGGCCGAGATTCGCCCGGCTGCGCAGAGCAATTGGTCCTTTGACGCTGACGGTGCGATGTTCAAGCTGGCGTCTGAGGCCCGGCGAATGCAGATGGCCCACCTGGCGGACCCGTTCGCCGCAGTCGACACCTCCAATATCGAGCCTTACCCGCATCAGATCGAAGCCGTCTACAACCGCCTGCTGACTCAGAAGCCGCTTCGGTTTCTCCTCGCTGACGACCCGGGCGCGGGCAAGACGATCATGTCCGGTCTGCTCATTCGTGAGCTGATGCTGCGCGGCGACGTCACTCGGTGCCTCATCGTGGCGCCGGGCAGCCTCGTTGAGCAGTGGCAGGACGAGTTGTGGGACAAGTTCGGATTGAGCTTCGATCTGATGTCACGTGAGACAGTCGAGGCGTCACGCACCGGCAATCCCTTCGTTGAACGGAACCTGCTCATCGCCCGCATCGACCAAATCGCCCGCTCGGAAGAGCTGGTTGCGCGTCTGGGCGCTTCGGAGTGGGATCTCGTAGTCGTCGATGAGGCGCACAAGATGTCCGCTCACCGCTATGGCGACGAGCTGCGCCGCACAAAGCGCTTCATGGTCGGCGAGGTCTTGCGCGACTGTGCCCGCCACTTCCTCCTGCTGACGGCAACTCCCCATAACGGCAAGAACGAGGACTTCTTGGCCTTCATGACGCTCATCGACCCCGAGCGATTCGAGGGACGGCTGCGCGCCACCAACGGCAGCGGGGGAGCCGCTGAGGTTCCCGATGTCAGCGACGTCATGCGCCGTCTGGTCAAGGAGAACTTGCGGACGTTCGAAGGCAAGCCGCTGTTCACCAAGCGTCACGCCCACAGCCTGCAATTCGACCTGTCAGAACCGGAGGCTGAACTCTACGAGGCGGTCACCACCTACGTCCGCGAAGAGATGAACCGTGCCGCCCGGATGCGAGAGGAAGGCGACCGACAGCGCGGCGTGATCGTCGGGTTCGCACTTGCGGGGCTGCAACGTCGGCTGGCGTCGTCACCGGCAGCTATCTACGAGTCCCTGCGCCGGCGCCGCGATCGTCTGGCCGGACAGGCCGCCGAGATGCGTCGCTTGGCCGCTACTGGCGAGCCGATTCCGGTGCTTGAACTGCCACGGGGAGTGCGGGTCGCCGACTTGGAGGACTTTGACTTCGACGACTTCGACGAAGCAGAGCTCGAAGAGCTGGAGAACGTCACTGTGGACGCCGCCTCGGCTGCGGCCACCGCTGACGAACTTGAGGCGGAAGTCGTCGTCCTGAAGGGCCTCGTGGAGCTGGCCGATCGGGTCCGAAACAGCGGTGTGGATGCGAAGTGGACTCGACTGCGGGATCTGCTGCGCTCCGAGCATTTCAATGCAGCCTCTGGCGCAAGCGACGACCGCCGAAAATTGATCGTGTTCTCTGAGCACCGCGACACTCTCGACTATGTCGCTGGGCGGATCGCCGCCGAATTGGGCCGCCCCGAAGCGGTGGTCACGATCCACGGCGGCATCAGACGGCAGGACCGCCGAACCACTCAGGACCGCTTCCGAGTCGATCCGACCGTGTCGGTGCTGGTAGCCACCGATGCCGCCGGCGAAGGCGTCAATCTGCAAGTCGCCAACATGATGGTCAACTACGACCTGCCGTGGAACCCGAATCGCATTGAGCAGCGTTTCGGGCGAATCCACCGGATCGGCCAGCGCCGGCCCTGCCATCTTTGGAACTTGGTCGCGCACCGGACTCGAGAAGGCCAGGTGTTCGAGCGGCTGTTCGCCAAGATCGAGCAACAGCGTGGGGTATACGGCGACCAGGTGTACGACGTGCTGGGCGATGCCCAGATCAACGTCTCGCTGCGCGAATTGCTGATCGAGGCTATTCGAGCCGACACCGACCCCGCCCATGCGGCGTGGATGGACAAGGTCATTGACGGCGATATCGGTGAGCAGCTCCGCGAAGTTCTTGAGGAGCGGGCGCTCGTGGCGGGATTGGCCGACCCGTCCGCCAATGACGAAGTACGACGCCGTATGGAGGAGTCCCGCGCTCGGCGACTGCAGCCGTGGTTCGTGCACGACTTCTTCACCGAGGCACTGCGGCTGTATGGCGGTCGCATCGCCGGCCGCGAACACGGCCGGTACGAGGTCACCCGCGTACCTGCAGCGGTGCGGTCGAGTGCCGACCCGGCGCTCGGACCGGTGCATGACCGATACGCACGGGTGACGTTCGACAAGAACCATGTGCTTCTCGACGCCGAGATGGCTGGCAAGTTGTCTGGGGCCGCCGGTGATCGTGCGGAGCTGATCTCTCCCGGTAGCGCGCTGTTGAGTGTGGTGGCGTCCAAAGTGCTCGCCGACTGGGGCGAGTCGCTGCAGCGTGGAACGGTCCTGGTTGATCCAGCGGACCCGTCGACCGAACCTCGGCTGCTCGTGTACCTGGATCATGTTGTTACCGATGGTCGCATCGTGAACGGTGCCCGCCAAGTCGTGTCACGTCGGTTCCAATACGTAGAGGTGGACGAACTTGGAATCGCCCGTGACCCTGGAGCGGAGCCGTACTTGGTCTATGCACCGCCGACCGGCGACCAAGAGAACTTGCTGGCCGACCGGTTGGAAACGTCGTGGGCAGGGCCGGCCGCCGAATCGGTCGCCCGCGATTGGGCAATCGAGCATTTCGCCGGCCCGCACCTCGAATCGGTGGCGGCCATAGTGCGCGGCCGAGTGGCGCGCGTAAGCGAAGCGGTGCGCCAGCGTCTCGAATCCGAGATCCGCTACTGGGATCGGAGAGCAAACGAGATCAAGGCGCAGGAAATCGCCGGCGGCAAGCCCAGGCTGAACTCAGGTCGTGCCCGGGCGCGTGCCGACGAGCTGGAGACCCGCATGGCCCGCCGTCGTGCCGAGCTCGACACCGAAGCCGACCTGCACAGCAGCCCGCCGACCGTGGTTGCGGCGGCAGTGATCGTTCCCCAAGGCTTGGTCGACGCACTGTCCGGTTCGCCGCCAGACGCGGAGGCGGTCGCCGACAAGATGGAAACCGACCGGCGAGCAGTCGCGGCGGTCCTGGCAGCCGAGCGCGAGTTGGGGCGTATCCCGCAGGAACAAGCACACAACAACCCAGGCTTCGACGTGATGTCAGTTGACCCCGCGACAGGCGACCACTACTTCATCGAGGTCAAGGGTCACTTGCCTCGGACTGAAGAGATCCACGTCAGCGCTCGTCAGGTGCGCCGGGCCCAGAATGACCCCCAACGCTGGCGCCTCGCCGTGGTGTCCGTGCCAGATGATCCCGACGCTGAACCAGGTGTCGCCTATCTGGTTCAGCCCTTCGACGGCGTGACCATGCACCCAGCCCAGACAAGCGTCCCGCTGAAGGTCGCCACCCTCCTCGCCGACGCCGGCCCACCCTGTTGAGCGGCCTGCTCGGCGTCACCCACGGCGCCGACGCCATCCTCAGCCGTTGGCGCGGGGCGCTCGAATACGCCGACAAGATGACCGAGGCCGCCGCCGAACTCGCTCGCCTGAGGAGCGCAGCTTGACCTGCGCCTAAGCCCGAACCGCCTTGGCGGCCTCGCCGTAGCGTGCCCTCGCCGCCGGGGCGGTGACACCAAGGATCTCTGCGATGCGGTCCCATCGCATGCCTTCGCGTCGAGCCCAGCAGACCGCATCCTCGATTTGCTGCCTGCTCACCTCTGTCGGTTCTGCAATGGTGGTTTCGGCTTGAACGGCAAGCGAGAGATACAGCTCGTGAGCGGGCTCGTCGGTGGAGTTCAACCAGTCGAACTGCTCGAACCTGTCGGCGACTTCATCCCAATACTCGTCAGATTCGTCGATTGATGCCTGATCAGCGGGTTGATCCACGGTGTTGCCTCATGTACTTCGAGCGGACACGCATCGCATGGATGATGAGGTCGGTGCCCGTGGCCGCATCGTACTCCACGCCCACTTCAAGCAGATCGCCGTCCCGACGGGGTCCGACGAGCGTGATGCGGCAGTCGTCCTGCGGAATTGTCCAAGTGATGTTTCGATAAGCATGCAGGATGTCCTCTGCCGGGATGCCGTGTCGGTGCGCTGATCGCAAAATGCGCCAGCGTCGAGGCTCGGCATCCACGAGCAGGCACCGTAGGCAGGTACCTGCAACGGGCCAAGTGAGTTTCGCGGTCGCATGAAGGCCTGCTGATGTGGCTGGGCTAGCTTGTGGCGTCGTATGTCTGTTGGAACGGGTGCCGGGGACCGGATCGAGCGCTTCCTGAGTGCGCATCCCCAGGGGCGGCTTATCGTCTGCGTGGGCTCGGCGAGTGTGCCGGGGCTCGTGTGGCTGGCCGAGCGCACACGGCAACGGCCAGTGACGCTGCTGATCGGTGACTTGCAGGGCCGCAACTTTCAGCACGCGACCGATGTCGATCGCCGCACCGCGGTGGAGTTCGTGGAACGTAGCGACGTTGACGTGCGCAACTGGTACCGGACGGCCCGCAACGCAGCCGGTCGGTCTGAAGCGCACCTCAAGATCTGGGCCGCCTTTGATGACCACGAGAATCCCCAAGCGTTTCTCCTGGGGTCGGCCAACCTCACTGCTGCAGGTCTCTCCGAGAATGCCGAGCTGATGGCCGTCGCCGACGCCTCGGAGCACGACTACCTGCGCAGCACAGTCGCGGAGCTCCTGGAAAAGGCGTGGTCAGCGGAGGAGCAGCTGGTCGAGCGGATTGCTGGGACCGAAGCAGTGGCAGAGCCCGAACGGCCGCACAAGCGCACGCCGAAGAGCGGCCAGCACCGCAGCTCGGAGCCGGCCGGGGCCAGCAAGTCCGGCTGCGCCAACAAGACACTCGCCATGGCGGTAGTCGTGCTCGGACTCGCGGCGGCCACATTTGGGTTCCTGCCCCAGCTGCGTGGCCTACAACGAGATCGGTGCCGCGCTCCTGGAGGGCCACAGCCCGGTCCAAGCCATCGACGCGGACCGTCAGCTCGATCTTGACTCCGACACTCGCAGCGCCCTCGAGACGCCAGCAACAGTGCCCGTCGAGCAGCTGAGCACAGGTGGCTACATGATCGACAGTCTCGCCTGTGCGGTGTGGGCGATCCAGCAGCCCGAATCGCTGGAGTCCGTGCTCGTGGACTTGGTCAACCGGGGCGACGATGCAGATACCACCTGCGCCATCGCGGGTGGCCTGCTCGGCGTTATACACGGTGCCGACGCCATTCCTAGCCGCTGGCTCGACAAGCTCGAGTATGCGGACAAGATGATAGCGGCCGCCACCGAGCTCGCCCGCTTGCGGTCCGCAGCCTGACCTGTATCTCAGCTTGGGCGTTCTGCCCAATCCCGTGGCAATTCCGCTTGGTGGCTCCTATTGAGGTGGCGTCACATGCGCGGGTTCGATAGGATCCATTATTCTCACAGGTCTGTAATTACAGCTTTGGGAGCAGCAATGGGGGCACCTAGCCCACGCGGAGCGCATTTTCCGACACTCACCGAGGTTGAGGCCAATTTGCGCGCCGGTGCAATGGCGGTGCGTGACGCAGACTTGCCCGACGTCGCTGCCTGGAGCGACTTTTGCGCTGCCCCGGGACTCGTGCGAGAGCGGCTGCTGAGGCGCATCGAGGAGGGCAGGTGCCCTGCCGTGGCCGGCAGCTTCCCGTTTCCGAAGTCCGGTAAGAACGAGCAGCGGCGCATGACCTGCCTCGATCCATATGACGATCTCTACTACCGGATCATTACCGGTCGCGTGGCGGCAGCAATCGACGCGGCGTTGGGACCGGAAGTCCTGAGCTACCGGCTCGTTGACGCTCCGCCAGCCTGGACATGCCGTGCACCCAGACAGGCTTTCGAGCTTCGGCAGCAACGCGGTGCCGCCCTGCTAGCGGATCACCGTTGCGGCGCATTACTCATCACTGACATACGGCACTACTTTCCATCGATCACGCCGGAGGCGTTGTCCGCGGTACTGAGCGACGCCGACGCACAACCCGGCGCTGTCGGTCTCATCACGGAGTTCTTGAGCGAGCTGCAAACCGTAGGTGCCCCCAAAGGACTGCCGGTTGGCCCCGAGGCGTCCGGTCTGCTCGGCAATATCGCCATGCTGCCGATCGATGGCGCAGTCGCGACGCTCGTCAGCGGCCATGTCCGCTACACCGACGACAGTTGGCTGTTCGTCGCTTCTGAGCATGAGTGTCGGAAGGTGCTTGATGCGTACAGCGCCGCCGCCGCCGAGTGCGGTCTCGAAGTGAATACTGCGAAGGTCGAGATGCACCCGAAAGACCGTGGTGCCGCTCTCCGTGCAATGCAGCATGATCGGATCGCTTACCTGACGTCTGATCGCGCGGGGTACCACCCGCCTGAGATGGCGTTGTTCGAACTTCAAGCTCATCTCGATTCTGGCCAACCCGATTGGGATCTCTGCCGGTTCCACTTGGGTTCGCTTCGGCATCACCGTCACCCGGGCGCGCTGGAACACATCTACGAGCATCCCACTGTGATGCAAGAGATCCCGCGACAGGCCGGGGCCTACATACTTGCGCTGGCTGACGACAAGCAGACGAGACGCAAGATCGATCGGGACTGGTTGCTCGATCAGGCAACGGGGGCACATGAGCCACGGGCCCTCGCAGGTCAGCTTCAGCTGTGCCGCGTTGCCAACCGAATCCGGTTGGGGCAATCGCACGGCGAGCGGATGGAGCAGCTTGCGCTCGACTCCAGCTGTCATCAGCACGTACCCCTGCGAGCGTGGGCGGCTGCGGCCTGGGGGTCATCGAGAGCACATAGCCCCGCGCGTGCGGTGGAATACGCGTGCGGTCACGGTGACTTCTCATTGCGCCGCGCATTTACTCTCACGGTCCACCCTAAGTCCTCCACCACCTTCCGGCGCTCCCAGTGGAGGCGGAAACTCATCGCCGCTGATCCGGATCTCGCCCCGACACTCGAACGACTCCAGTAGTGCTGATGCTGGGGTGTGAGCCACATTCGAATTGCCATTGGCGTCGGTATCGAATCGCAGTTGCCTCAAGGGGACCAATCAATCGGTTCGTCAGGTCCCCGATAGCACTCGGATTCACGGTGGCACTTCGGGCAACGGCGGGTTGGGCAGGGTTGGAGCATCCTTGACTATTCCGCGATTATTGGGTCGTCTCGGCTTCTGCGACCATTTTTCATTGGCGAGTCTCTGGCCACTGCCTGAGGGCGAGAACCCAGATGACCTCAGGCCAAGCAACGTCCTCGCTGTAGTTGCGACGCCCCTGGTCAAGTAACTAAGGATCGTTGAATGGGATCTAGTCGACACGTTAAACAGAGTTCGCGGCCACTGGCCTACCTATGAAAAACTTACATACAAGAGCGGCAAGACTGTACACCAGCTGCGAGTGCTGGCTCCGTACTACGGATTCCAATTTCGCTGTAACAAAATGTATCCGGTACACCTATACCCAAGGATGAACCAAATCCTAGGGGTATGACTCACAATTAAGGCAGCCAATATGAGTAGGCGTGAAGTCGCGCAAGACCAAGGCGAAGATCAGCTACGAGCAGACCAACTCGCTGCCTGCCACGCATTGCTCGATTCTTTTCGGAGAGGAAACAGACAAGACGTTCTCGTCAGCACATTAGTTGCGACACTTGCACGGCGAGGTGGATTGACGTCGCAGCGACTCTTCGCTGCAATAAAACAGATGTGGCGCACCAGTGCTATCGCTGACGCCGTGCTAGCGCGTGCCCTCGTCGACGCGCGAGCCGGCGGCCTAGTCACGTTACAAGAAGACCTTGAGGGTAACGAAACATTCGTGGTTTCTGCGGAAGCTAGGGACGAAGCAGAATTGGACCAGCAATACGTCGCGTTCCTCTTACACCAGTTCACTCTGGATATAGCAGAGCGACTTAGTGAATATGAAGATGCAACACGGTTACTCCCTAAAACCGAACGTATCGTGAACTTCATTACTACAGCCATCGCACGCGCATGTGAAGGTTCATACGCAATCGATTCACCGAGCCCATCTGCATGGGCCCGGCCTGACCACATCAATACGCAACCGATCAGAAGCTTCGCCTCGACGCTGCAGCCGAAGAGCATTCGCGAACCTGTGACGCAGCTAGCCCTTGATGCACTCGACCCAACCGATTCATTCGGAAATCAGATCGTACACTTGGTAGTTGTTAGCAATCTACTCCATGGATTGGCAGCGCAGCGCGGGCTGGGGGCAACACCATCTCTCCAACAGGTGCGGCTTCTATTGGACACGAGCGCCTTGGTCAACTTGGCGTCACCGAGCGACGATCCAGGTCACCGTCTAATCCTTGAGCTTGCCACTTTGTCTCGTGCCTGCGGGGCCACCGTCATCGTCGCTGAGCACACATTGGAGGAGTGGGAACGAGTTTGGGAGGCAGCTGACCTCGAAGAAATAGGCCAGCGAAACCGCGCCAATCGAGGTCTATCGCCCCGGGAGGCGCGCCTCATCGGCAATCCATTCCTTGCAGCATATACCACTTATCGACATTCGGGTGGTACTGACAGTTGGACTCGTTGGCAGAGTAGCCGACGCAATATACGTCAACAGCTCAAGACACTGGGTGTACTAGTACAAAGGCATGATAATTCGAGTACGGAAGACCGAGAGAATTATGAGTTGGTCCACGACAAGCTCGTTGAACTTTCTGAGGATAAGAATACGCGCGCCACTCGTTCTGGCACGGCCGCTTCGGCCGACGCGCACTCTGCGGCAATGATTGCGAGGTGGAGACGTGAGAATGGAGACCAGAGTGCCCTAATGCTGGCTCACGATAGACTCACCAACCAGGCATATTCCGAAATGTTTGCGGACGAAGCCCCGTTAGTTGGTGAACCGGGTGCCTGGCTATTGTACGTAAGCAACCTGATAGCGGATGATCCAGCAGAGGTGGTTGATGTAGCGGAATTCGTCGCTGATCTGGCTGTTCGAAATACACTGCTTGAGATTGCATCGAACTATTCGCTTGAAGAAGCGCTCGATATTTCAGAGATTCTTGTACAAGGCCCGAACGGCCTGTCTGCCCGTGAAGCTCGGGACCTCAACGATCCGACGCTGTTTGATGCCCTTGATGCGCTTCAAAAAGAATCAGGCGAAGATGCGCGTACTCGTGCCGCCGCTGTATTGCAAAGAAGGGCTACGAGGAACAATAGACGCGCAGCTTTCCGCGAATCGATTCAGAACTCGGAGTTGGAGTCAGTAAAAGGTGAAGCGGATGAACTAGTAGAACGGGAGACAAATCGAACCAAGCACTACGCCGAAGACGCGGCTGCACAACGTCACCGCGCCGTGGCGGCCGAGGCGAAACAGAATAGCTTGGAAAAAGCAAACACCCGTCTGCGACGTTTGCTAATAGCGCTCGGCGCTCTTGGCGTCGGGCTGGCACCGTTGTTGGTTCTCGCGACGCTCGGGCTTCTTGGCTTTGCGCAGACCCTCGTAGTTATATTAGGCATGTGCGCCCTTGGAGCATATGCTTGGGCCTGGATTGACAACCCGGAGACGCCTTCTGCGCGCATATGGATTGGCACACTTGCTCAGCTTGTTCTAAGCGTCTTCTTTGCTCTAATCTCTTAGCTAAGTGTAATGCCCATGGACCTTGTTGACAGTTCTGCTGCTGTGACAGGTTGAGCCTCCGTGGCAGTGTGGGGTTTGTCGGAATCCCAGACTGCGGACGGAGGCTCAGTGTCGGAGGGTAGTTCAATCAGGGTTCGTGGGGCTCCGCGGCCTGCGCTGTCGGTTCATTCTCGGATGGTGATGGTCGAGCGGATGGCAGCGGGCCAGTCGACGACGGCGGTCGCGGTGCAGATGGGCTGCTCGCGCCAGACTGTGCACAAGTGGATCAAGCGTTTCGACGAGGGGGGCGTGGCGGGTCTGGAGGATCGTTCCAGCCGGCCTGCGAGGTCCCCGGCGAAGGTCTCGGCGCGGGCCGAGAACAGGATCTGCGGCCTGCGTCGGCGCCGGCGGTGGGGTCCGGTGCGGCTGGCGGCTGCGACCGGGGTGCCGGCTTCGACGGTGCATCGGGTTCTGTGCCGGCACGGGCTGAACCGGCTGGCGTGGATCGATCGGTCGACCGGGGAGCGGGTGCGCCGCTATGAGAAGGCCCATGCGGGCGAGCTGGTGCACATCGACGTCAAAAAGGTCGCCAAAGTGCCGCCCGGCGGAGGGTGGCGCGTCCACGGCCGCGGCTCGGCGGCCGCCAAGCGCAACAACAAGCGCCCAAAGCGCCTCGGATACACCTATCTCCATGTCGCCGTGGACGACCACTCCCGCCTCGCCTACATCGAGGCACACGACAACCAGAACGCCCCCACCGCCGCAGCGTTCTACCGACGCTGCCGGGACTGGTTCGACCGCCTCAACGTCGCCGTCGACGCCGTCATGACCGACAACGCCAAGAACTTCACCTCCACGGCGTTCGCCGAAGCGCTCGCCGAACGCCACGTCACCCACCGCCGCACACGCCCCTACCGACCCCAAACCAACGGCAAAGCAGAACGGCTCAACCGCACCCTCGCCGACGAGTTCCTCTACAACTACAAATTCCGCTCAGAACCCGACCGCCGACGCCGACTCCAGACCTGGGTGCACACCTACAATCTCCACCGGCACCACACCGCCATAGGCGGACCACCCGCGAGCCGCGTCAACAACCTCTGTGGGCGTTACATCCGTACTGATGACGAGGCTGGTACCAACCCGGGCGAGTCGCTGCGTGAGCTGTTTCGGCGCTATGGCCCTGCAGTTGTGCTCATCGATGAGTGGGTGGCGTATGCACGTCAGCTGCCCGACGCCGGGCCCGAAGGTCGCAGGGTTGCGGCGGGCGACTTCGACACGCAGTTCACCTTCGCCCAGGCGCTCACCGAGGCAGCGGCGGCAGCGGACAACGTCGTGGTGCTCATCACGATCCCGGCATCTGACATCGAGACTGGCGGGCCGCGAGGACTCACGGCGCTGGAACGCCTGAAGAACGTCGTTGCTCGCACAGCAACCCAGTGGCAGCCGGCTACGGCAGACGAGTCGTTCGAGATCGTGCGACGGCGGCTCTTCGACCCCATCGCTCCCGATAAAGCACGAGTGCGCGATGGCGTCATCCGCGCCTTTTGCGAGATGTACCGCGATGCGGCCGGCGACTTCCCCTCTGGCACTGGAGAGGCTGATTACAGGCGGCGGATGGAGCTGTCGTACCCGATTCACCCCGAGTTGTTCGACCGGCTCTTCGAGGACTGGTCGGCGTTGGACAAGTTCCAGCGCACGCGTGGCGTGCTGCGGCTCATGGCTACCGCCATTTCTCAGCTGTGGCAGCGCGGGGATCAATCGCTGTTGATCATGCCCGGCAATCTGCCCATGGACTCAGGCACGGTGGCCAGCGAGCTGAAGAAGTACCTCGAGGAGGGCTGGGATCCGGTCATCAAATCCGACGTGGACGGCCCCAACGCGTTGCCGCTCCGCATCGACAGCGACTTCCCCCACTTCGGTCGGCTGTCTGCGACCCGACGTGCGGCCCGCACCGTGTACATGGGCTCGGCCCCCCGTCCCGAGGGCAAGAGGGGCGTCGACGTCAAGTCGGTCGTACTGGGGTGCGTGCAGCCGGGCGAGCCCGTTGGGCAGTTCGCCGACGCGCTGCGGCGCCTGTCGGACCGGGCCACGCACCTCTACCTCGATGGCTCGCAGTACTGGTACTCGCTGGTCCCCAACGTCACACGCATCGCAGGGGATCGGGCGGCCTCGAACTTCAGCGACCTTGACGCTGACGACGAGGTGCGGACCCGGATTGCCGGCCAGCGAAACCGGGGCGATTTCGTTGCGATGCATCCGTTGGCAGCGGGACCGGGCGATGTGCCCGACAACGACGACGGCACGCACCTGGTCGTACTGGCGCCCGATGCGACTCACTCTGGGGGCGATGAGAACTCGCCGACAGCGAAGCTGGCGGCGCGCATTCTTGCCCAGCGCGACGCAGGTCCGAGACTGAACCAGAACCTGCTGGTGTTTGTCGCTGCCGCAGCGAACCGGCTGGCTGAGCTGCGAGTTGCTGCCCGCTCGTTCCTGGCGTGGCAGTCGATCGTCGACGACCACGAATCGCTTGACCTCACAGCGCAGCAGAAGCGCCAAGCCGACAGCAAAGTCGCAGATGCCTCGAAGCAGGTTGACAGCCTGATCGCCGAGACATTCACCCAGGTGCTCGTTCCGTCTCGCGCGCCGGGTACGGCTGAAGTCGTCTGGCAGACAACGAAGGCATCCACCGCCGGTGACCTCGGCGAGCGGGTCAGTCGCAAGCTGGCCAGCGAGGAGAAGCTGATTGCCCGCTACGCCGGCGTGCGCGTCCGCATGGACATCGATCGTTCCAACTTGTGGTCTGAGCGAGGCGACATCGCAGTCGGGGAACTGTGGGACGCCTATGCGCGCTTCCCGTACATGCCCCGCCTGAAGTCCCGGGACGTCCTGAACCACGCCGTCAGCGGCGGCGCCGCCAATCTCAACTGGCAGCAGGAAACGTTCGCCTATGCCGAGGCACACGACGGCAACAGCTGGGTCGATGTCCGCACCGCTGAGCACGTTGATCCGACAGTCGGTGGCCTGATCATCCATCCCGACTATGTGCCGTTACTCGAGCCGGGTCCCACCGTCACCGGGGAAGGAGACAATGGCGGAGACGCAACAGGGCCCGAGCCACCGTCCGGAGGCGATCCACCTGAGCCCGAGCCGCCTGCAGGCACCGAGACTGGGCCGGCACAGTTCTACGCTCACTTTCAGCTCGATCCGGTCCGCGGCATCAAGCAGCTCGGCGACATCCTCGACCACATCGCCGCACACCTCGGCCCCAACCTTGAACTAGCGCTTGAAGTCCGAGCAGAAAACGCCGACGGGTACAACGACACCACCCGCAGAACAGTCAGCGAGAACGCCCAAAATCTCAACGCCCAAGCCGCCGAATTCGAGTAGGGGTATCGAGCGGCTTTGGCTCTGAGATCAAGTCGATTTCAACCGGCATCAGCTCAGCGGACGGCTGAAGTGGTTCAACTTGGGCTTGCTATTCTTGCCCGTAGAGGTTGTCGGCGTGATCGTCGCTCTGGGAGATGCTGCTCGTGGCCAGGAAAGTACGACCGAGACCGAAGAAGACCACGAAACCACAGGCGAAACGGCCAGTTGCGATTCCCCGACCGACGCGCCCCAATCCGGGTATTTCGGAGAAGCGGGGAGCGAGGTAGCCGTTCCTGCACGATGGTGATCGGCAGACTGACGAACATCACTTGGCTACCGTGGCGACGAGGGTCAACTCACGAGGCAGGCGTTGATGGGCGTAGCAGTTCCGTTTCCGGAGACGCTGCCACGGGGTTACGAGTGGCTCGATGGTGAGCCGGCGTTCGATCCCGAGCGGCATCTACAGCTCGAAACGCCAGACGAGGTTCTCACGCTGGCTGACCTCGGCTATGACGATGCCGAGATCGCCACGAAGGCCACACCGGTGGCGCTGTCGTCGCCGTTCCGGATGCTCAGCGACGAGGGCGCAGCGGTCATGCTGGACACGGCCCGGCGCCTGCGGTGCTTCACCCGCCCGGCAGGGGAGCGGATCGAGCGGACTGTGCGTGGCGGCTGCTATCGATCACGCTGGTTGCGCGACGTGTGCCTGAGCCCAGACGTCACGGCCCATCTCGAAGCGATCTACGGCATCGACGTCGCCCCGCACCCGATGCCGGTGCATCTTGGCCACCTCAACTATGAGCCGTCACAGATCGACAGTCCCATCGACAAGTGGCATCACGACACGCTGCCCCTCGACTACGTGCTCGCAGTGACCGACCCGGCCGAGGTCTCCGGCGGACGCTTCGAGTGGTTCCGGGGCACTAAGCACGAAGCCGCCGAGCTTGCCGACGCAGGCCAACACGTACCGGCCGATCGCACCGTCGCTCCCGACTTCCCGGGGCCCGGATACGCCGTTGCGCTGCACGGTGACATGGTCGTGCACCGGGCAGGGCCGCTCTCTGAGATGTGCGAGCGCATCTCGATGGTGAACGGCTACGTGTCGCTCGACACGACCATCGACGAGCAGAGCCGCACGGCTGATCTGATTGACATCGACGACCACGAAACGCTCTGGACCGAGTGGGCCAAGTTTGCTGCGTGGCGGACGCAGGGGCGCTTGGCTCGCCTCGTTGAGGAGATGGAGTTCACCTCCGACCCTGACGTCGTCATTGACAAGCTGGTGAACGCGATCAGCGACGCGCAGCGCGCGGTCGCCGAGATGCACGCCCGCGAGTGCGGTCTCCAGCACTACGGCGACTGATCACCCCACAACTCGGTCCCCGGACGCATCGCCGTTTGGTCATCGGGCCGAGGCCATGTCCTGACGGTGGCGCGGAGCCAACGGCGGATTTGCGATGCTGGCCCGATGCAGACACAGATGCTCATCGGAGGCAGCTGGCTGGCTGGAGACGCAGCAGGCCGGATTGACGTGCTCGACCCTGCCACGGGCGACGTCGCGGCAAGCGTTGCGGCGGGAACGCCAGCAGACGCAGCAGCTGCGTGCGATGCGGCAGCCGCGGCGCAGCCGGGTTGGGCCGCCGAGCCGCCGCGTGTCCGCTCGGAAATCCTTCGGGACTCGCACCGTATCCTCATCGAGCACACCGACGAGCTGGCCGATCTGATCACGCTGGAGAACGGCAAGCCCCGTGCCGATGCCGTGGGCGAGGTGGCTTACGCAGCGGAGTTCTTCCGCTGGAACGCCGAGGAAGCCGTGCGCATTCACGGCTCGATCAGCGTCGCCCCCTCGGGTGCCAACCGGATCATCACGCGGCACCCACCCGTCGGTGTCGTGGCGATGATCACGCCATGGAACTTCCCCGCAGCGATGATCACCCGCAAGCTGGCCCCAGCGCTGGCCGCCGGCAACACCGTGGTCATCAAGCCGCCCCGCGAGGCCCCGCTGACCTCGCTGCGAGTTGCCGAGCTCCTGGGCGAGGCCGGGGTGCCGCCCGGCGTCGTCAATCTGGTGCCAACGTCGAACTCCGGCGCCTGGCTCGATGCCGTAGTGGACCACCGTGCGGTCCGGATGCTCTCTTTCACCGGTTCCACCGAGGTCGGCCGGGTGCTGCTGAAGCGCTGTGCCGACCGGGTGCTCAAGGTGGTGATGGAGCTCGGCGGCAACGCGCCGTTTGTCGTGTTCGCCGACGCCGACCTCGAAGCTGCCACCTTCGGCGCCATGGTCGCGAAGATGCGCCACTCAGCCGAGACATGCACCGCTGCGAACCGCTTCTTCGTGGAAGCACCCGTGCACGATGAGTTCGTCGAGCGACTGGCGACAGCCATGGGCGATGTGAAGGTTGGAAACGGCCGTGACCCCGGTGTCGGCTGCGGGCCGATGATCAATGCCGCGTCAGTGGAGAACATCGATCGGCTCGTGCGCGCGGCGATCGACGGGGGAGCCCAAGCCGTTACCGGCGGCCGAGCCATTGACGGCCCGGGCTTCTTCTACGAGCCGACCGTGCTCGGCGGCGTCGACCCGGCGGCGCCCATCACACGCGAAGAGATCTTCGGCCCGGTCGCGCCGATCTCCAGCTTCACCGACACCGACGCCATGATCGCCGCCGCCAATGACACCGAGATGGGCCTCATCGGTTACGTCTACACCCAAGACCTGGCCAAGGGCTTGGCGGTCAGCGAGCGAATCGAGGCCGGCATGATCGGCCTGAACCGGGGCGCCGTATCCGACCCCGCCGCCCCCTTCGGCGGCATGAAGCAGTCAGGCCTCGGCCGCGAAGGCGCCAGCGAAGGCATCTACGAGTTCTGCGAAACCCAGTACATCGCTGCCGAGTGGTAGTCCCGAGTGCCTCGAGCGTCACCAGCCCTTTCCACAATCGGCGAATTCGAATTCACGAAGCGAGTGCATCGCGCTACGATGTAGCGCGATCAGCGGAGATGTACCGATGAGCCGTCCGACATCGTTGCGGTTACCAGACGAGTTACGTGCGCGGCTTGAGAATGAGAGCCGGCAAATCGCCTCACCCGTCGCCTCGCTTGCCGTCTCGCTGCTTGACGAAGGACTCAAGATGCGCCAGTTCTCCGGCATCGTGTTTCGCGACGGCCCCGCCGGTCGCCGAGCCGGGTTGGCTAAGGGGCCGGATGTTTGGGAAATTGTCCGCGATCTCAAGCGTGCGCGCGGCACGACCCTCTCACGTGTCGATCTCGTTGCGGAGGAAGCGGGACTCGCGCCCGAAGCCATCGGGCTTGCCGCCGACTACTACGCAGCGTTTCCTGACGAGATCGATGCTCGGATCGACATGAACGAGAGGGTCGCCGCCGAGCTGCGCGAAATTGCTGAGAGACGCGAGCGCTTGCTCACGATGTGAGATGGTTGCCGGACGAGATGTTCCCGCCTGCTGCCGCAGCCGAACTGCAGCGACTGGGCCACGATGCCCGAGGCGTCGCTGCATCAGCGTTGGCGGGATCGCCCGATGCCGTACCCCGGCCCACACTGGCCGTGACGGCCGGCTGAGGGTTCAGTCGAGGAAGCTGGGTTCGCGCTCAAGCATCTTGTCGTAGATGGGCTGGTAGCTGAACCAGCCGCCCAGGGGGCTGCCGACCTGCGCGGCGGTGTGCTTGGCTGACTCGTGGCGGATCGGGATCGGTGTGCCGGCGGCTTCGGCCAGCAGCTGGCTCTGGCAGGTGCGCTCCATGGTGATGAACCACCACGCCGCCTCGTCGACGGTGTGGCCGACCGTGAGCAGGCCGTGGTTTTGCAGGATCACCGCCTTGCAGCTTCCAAGCGCTTGCCCGATGCGCTTGCCCTCTGAGGTGTCGAGCACGACGCCGGTGAAGTCGTCGAACAGGGCGTGGTCCTCGTAGAACGCGCACGCGTCCTGGGTGAGCGGGTCGAGCAGGCGGCCCAGGCTCGACCACGTCTTGCCGTACAGCGAATGAGTGTGCGCTGCGGCGATCACGTCGGGTCGGGCCTTGTGCACCTCGCTGTGAATGGCGAACGCTGCCTGGTTCAGCGGATAGCGGCCCTCGACGATGTTGCCGTCGTGGTCCACAAGCAGCAGGTCCGACACCTTGATCTGGCCGAAGCCCACGCCGAACGGATTCACCCAGAAGTGATCGGTGAACTCAGGATCGCGTGCGGTGACATGACCGGCCACGCCCTCTTCGAATCCGAACATCGAGAACGCCCGGTACACCGACGCCAGGCGCTCCTTGCGGTGCTGCCGCTCGGCCTCGATCGTGTCGAACGTCGGAGCTTGGGGAATCGGTATCTCCGTGAAGGGGTTCGCGGCGGTGTCGGAAGTTGTCGTTGTCACAGGGGCAATCGTAGAGCGCGCAGTCCTCGGCGACCGCAGGGCCGGGCCACCTACAGTCATCCCGATGAGCAGCGCCGACGGTGCCCGAAGCAGCCATTCGCCGGCTCGGTGCCTTGACGGGGCCCGCGTCGTCGAGTTGACCACCGGCATCGCGGGGCCGTACGCAGCGCGTTTCCTCGCTGACCAGGGCGCCGACGTGGTCAAGGTGGAGCCACCCGGCGGCGACCCCTACCGCAGCGACCCGGGCTTCCAGGCAGTGAGTCGCAACAAGCGCTCGGTGGTGCCCGACGGCGTCGAATGGGAGCGCGCCCCGCTGCCCGCCGGCGTCGACGGTCCGGCGGCATCACTGCCCGGCATCCTGCGGCCCACGGCGGCATCGCTCACCACGCCGATGCTCGGCGAGCTGCTCGGCGGTGCCGATGCGGTGTTCGTGCCCGACGCCGACTCCGCGGCCGCAGTCCGGCGCCTCGCTCGGGGCGCTGTGATCGTGTCGTGTCCCACCTGGGGCGATGTCGGGCCGTATGCCACCCGCGCCGGTACGCCGTCGCAGGTTGCCGCCGTGAGCGGCATCGGCTGGAACCAGATCAGCTACTCCGAAGGCCCGGTCGAATTGGTGGTGCCGCTCGCCTCCTACGGGGCCGCAATGCTCGGCGCAATGGCCGCGGCAGCGGGTCTGTATGCCCGGCGGGCGCGCCGGGCAGCGCCCACCTACACCGTGTCGGAAGTGTCCGGCTCGGGCGCCATGCAGATCGGCGACTTCGACATGCCAGAGATGGCCGGTCTTGACCGCGACGGCTCGTGCCCGCTGGGCTCGGCGGGACGGCTGCCCGTGTACCGACTGTTCCGGGCCGCCGATGACCGGTGGATGTTCGTGGCCTGCGGCACGCTGCCCTTCTACGTGGCGATGCTGCGAGCCATCGGACGCGAGGACCTGCTGGGTGATGAGCGCTTCCCGAACCCGCCCTGGGGCCTGCTCGACCTCGAGCCGCTGGCGCAGATCACACCGATCCTGGAAGAGACCTTCGCAACCCGCCCCCTCGACGAGTGGCTGGAAATCCTCGGGGCTCACGACGTGCCGTGCCAGCCGACCCAGACCCGCGAGGAGTTCATGGCGTCGCCGCTGGCAGCTGCCAACGGGCTCGCGACCACCGTCTCCCATCCCGACCTCGGCGAAGTACGCACTCCGCCGCAGCCAATGTGGATCGATGGCTGCGATGCTGTCGAACTGCAGCCAGCCCCGCGATTGGGCGAGCACAACGGCGAGGTAGCGGCCGAGATTGAGACTGGCGCATGGTCCACCCAACCGGGCCCCGACCCAGCGGCACCGGGCTCAGCGCCCTTGGCGGGCCTGAAGGCCGTCGATCTCAGCTCGTTCATCGCGGGGCCGGTCATCACTCGTCATCTGGCAATGCTCGGCGCCGAGGTCACCAAGATCGAGCAGCCCGGCGGCGACCCATTCCGCGTCCTCGGGCCCTACTTCAATGGCTGGAACCAGTCCAAGCGCTCGGTCTGTCTCAACCTCAAGGACGCCGCGGACCACGCGGTCATGGCGCAGCTCGTCGCCGACGCCGACGTGATCGTCGAGAACTTCCGCCCCGGCGTCGCCGAACGGCTTGGATGCTCCGACGCGGAACTGCGCCGCATCCGTCCCGATGCCGTGTTGGTCAAGAGCCCCGGCTACGGCCGAGACAAGTCAATGGCAGAGGTGCCGGCCTTCGACCCGCTGCTGCAGGCGCTGGGCGGGATCATGTCAGCCCAGGGTGGAGACGACGAACCGGTATTCCTGACCGTCCCAGTGCACGACGCCGCTACGCCGATGATCGCCACGTTCGGGGTCCTGTGCTCGCTCTGCCGGCGGCTGGCCGACGGCGAGGGCCGGACCGTGCGCACGTCGCTCACCCAGACGGTCATGGCGGCGCAAGCAGCCGAATTCGTGTCCTATGACGGGCGGCCACCAGCTGAGATGGGCGGGCTCGACTACCGAGGCAGCGGTCCCGACCGCACCTACCTGGAGGCGTCGACCCCCGACGGCCCGGAGTGGGTCTGGCACCAGAAGACGCCGGAGGGCACGAGCAATCTGCCCGCCGAACGGCGAGGATTCGTCGGGTCGGAGGTCGCGACCTCGAATGGCCACGTTGTCGATCTCGGTGAGACCGAGTGGGGCCCGATGACCCAGGTCGGCTCGCTCATTGGGGGCATCGACGTTCCGATGCGCCGAGCCCCGTACCTCGACGAGCACCGGAAAGAGATCCAGGTCGAACTCGGGGCCAGACAAACGGGCAGCACACATCCCGCACCCGTCGATTGACAGCAGTCGGTCTCCGCGCGACCACCGGAACCTGCGTCGCTACGGTGACGCCATGAGCACTGCCCGGCTCGAGTCCGAAGATCTGCCGATGCTGCGTGGGACGGTGACCTTCACCGCCGACCTGGCTGTTCCCGATGGCTGCCTGCACGCAGCCTTCGTGCGCTCGAACGTGGCCCACGGAGAGCTGCGGAACGTGGACCTGACAGAGGCCGAGCAGACGCCCGGGGTAGCTGCGGTGTTCGATGCCGCAGCCTTGGGGCTCGCTCCGTTCGAGTACTACCGAGCCACGACCCTGGGCGGAAAGATGGCCCGGCCGCTGCTGGCCGACGGACGGGTGCGATTCGTCGGTGAGCCGGTTGCCGTCGTACTGGCCGAATCGCCTGCAGCGGCTCTGGACGCAGCCGAGTTGGTCGCCGTCGACATCGACGAACTGCCGGCCGTCATCGATGTCGAGCGAGCTGCTGCCGACGAGGTCCTGCTCTACCCGGATGCGGGCACGAACGTGGTTCGCCCGCTCGATCCGCCCGACGGAGGCGGCTTTGTGTCCGAGCCGACTCGCCTGGTGGATTCAGCACAGCCCGATGGTGCCCCCCGCGACGACCCCTGCGCTGGCGCAGCGTGTGTCGTAGAGCTTGTGTGCGAGAACGACCGAATCTCCTCTGTGCCGATCGAGCCGTGCGCGATCGTGGCGACGCCGTTCGAGCTCATCCGCGGCACGCCGCTGGCCGACGGCGCGTCGCCGGACTGCGAGCTCGACATCTGGAGCACCGGCCAAGGCGTGCACAGCGCGCCGTACCTGTACCGCCGCCTGCTGGGTGTGCCCACGACCGCCGTTCGAGTGCGTGAGCCCTGGGTCGGTGGCGGTTTCGGCGGCCGCGGCGACCCGATGCCCGAGTTCTTCGTGGTCGCCCGTGCCGCGCAGTTGCTGGGTCGTTCCGTGCGCTGGGTGCAGAGCCGCCAGGAGCAGTTCGTCTCGATGCCGTACGGACGCGGCCAGCGTCACCGTATCCGCATGGGCTTCGATGCCGAGGGCCGCATCTCGGGCATCGACGTGATCATGTGGTGCGACGCTGGCGCCTACCCGCATATGGCGCCCATGCTCGCTGCGGCAAGCTACCGCCAGAGCACCGGCCTGTACCGGGTGCCCCGGCTGCGTTACCGCTATGGCGCTGCGGTCACCAATGCGCCGTCGGTAGGGGCGTACCGCGGCGCCGGCCAACCGGAGGTGAACGCCGCCCTCGAACGAGCCATCGACGCCGGCGCCCGCGAGCTCGGCCTCGACCCCGCCGAGGTGCGGCGCCGCAACCTGCTGCGCGCCGACGAGCTGCCGTACGACACCGGCACCGGCGTCACCATCGACAGTGGCGACCCGCACCGGGCCCTCGACACAGCGCAGGAGCTCATCGACGCGCCACGCTGGCAGGCGCTGGCCGCCGATCGCCGGGCCGCTGACGATCACCGTGCGTTCATCGGTGTCGGCTACGGCTGCTACAGCCAGACCGCCGGCAGCGGTGACGATCCCGACTACGCCTCGCTGGAGCTGGGTCCCGACGGCAGCGTGCTGGTCACCTGCGGCAGCCATGGTCACGGTCAAGGCCACCACAGCCTGTGGGCGCAGATCACGAGCGCCAGGGTCGGGATCGCCGAGGGCGCGGTGCGGGTGAACGACGCCGACTCGGTGACGTCGACGTTCGGCGGGGTCACCGGCGGTTCTCGCACTGCGTCGGTGCTGGGCAGCCAGATCGCCGCCGCCGCGACTGAGCTGCGTGCACGCATCAGCGAAGTAGCGGCCGAGATGCTCGAGGCAAGCGCAGACGACATCGAGGTCACACCCGACGGCGCGCACGTCGCCGGCGTGCCGTCCCGGCTGGCCAGCTGGACCGACATCGCAGCGGCTGCGCCGGAAGGCATCAGCGCCACCGTCGCTGAGCGGTGCGGCGGCCCGACCCATCCCTACGGCACCCACGCCGCCGCCGTCGAGGTCGACGCCGAGACCGGGCGGGTAGCGCTGCTGGCGTTCGCAGCGGTAGACGATTGCGGTCGCATGCTGCACGAAGCCTCGGTGGAGGGCCAGCAGCACGGGGGAGCCGTCGCAGGCATCTCCCAGGCCCTCATGGAAGCCGCCCAGTGGGATGACGACGGCACGCCGCGCACCACCACGCTGATGGATTACCTCATCCCGGCCGCCGCAGACGTGCCACCGATCGACACGGCCCGGCTCGGTATACCGACGGACCGCAACGAACTCGGCACCCGCGGAATCGGCGAGAACGGCGCCATCGCCGCCCCGCCGGCCGTGCAGAACGCGGTCATTGACGCGCTTGCCCACCTCGGCGTGACGCACATCGACATCCCGGTCACACCCCAGCGGGTCTGGGAGGCCGTCAGCGCAGCCGAGGCCGCCGCGGGCTGACCGACTGGCACCCAGTTTCAGGCGACGGGTGGCGCCCACGCTCGCGTGCTGAATACTTGAGCTCTCGCACACCATCCCGGAGGCACCCATGGTCGAGCCGGACTTCCTGCACTTTGACACGTTGGCGCTGCACGCCGGCCAGCGGCCTGACCCGACCACCGGTGCGCGAGCCGTGCCGATCTACCAGACGACCTCGTTCAGCTTCACTGACACCGAGCAGGCGGCCAGCCTGTTCAACCTCGAGATCCCCGGCCACATCTACAGCCGCATCTCCAACCCCACCGTGGCGGTACTTGAAGAGCGGATCGCAGCCCTCGAAGGGGGTGTCGGCGCTGTCTGCACGGCTAGCGGCATGGCGGCGTTCCACCTTGCGTGCGCCACCATCGCTTCCGCGGGTGATCACATCGTGGCGAGCCGAAACATTTATGGCGGCACTCACAACATCCTGAGCCTGACTCTGCCGCGCTTCGGCATTACGACGACGTTCGTGGATCCGCGCGACCTCGACGCGTGGCGTGCCGCCATTCAGCCCAACACCAAGGTGCTGTTCGCCGAGACGCTGGGCAATCCGAACATCGAGGTGCTTGACGTGTCGGCCGTGGCCGCAGTAGCCCATGAAGCAGATCTGCCGCTGATGCTTGACGCGACGTTCACCACGCCGCACCTGATGCGACCGATCGAGCTGGGCGCCGACGTCGTGATGCACAGCGCCACAAAGTTCCTCGGCGGGCACGGTGTTGCCATCGGCGGCGTCTTGGTCGACGGCGGGCGCTTCGACTGGGCTGCCTCGGGCAAGTTCCCGACCCTCAGCGAGCCCTATGCGGGCTACCACGGCATCGCGTTCACCGACGAGTACGGGCCTCAGGCGCTGTCGATGCGGGCCCGGGCCGAAGGCCTGCGCGATTTCGGCGCCGCCATGAGCCCTGCCACGGCGTTCTACCTCCTGCAGGGAGTCGAAACGCTGCCGATCCGGATGGACCGCCATGTTGCCAATACCGCAGCGGTGGTCGAATTCCTGGTCTCTCACGACGCGGTCAGCTGGGTGAGCCATCCGTCGGTGCCGACACATCCCGACCACGAGCTCGCGAAGCGCCTGTTGCCCAAGGGGGCAGGAGCGATCCTGAGCTTCGGCATCGAAGGCGGGCGCGAGGCCGGCCGACGCTTCATCGAAGGGGTGCGACTGGCGTCACATCTCGCCAACGTCGGCGATGCCAAGACGCTCGTGATCCATCCCGCGAGCACCACGCACCAGCAGATGAGCGCCGAAGATCTCGCCGCCGCCGGAGTCGGCGAGGACTTGGTGCGGTTGTCGGTCGGCCTTGAGCACCCCGGCGACATCATCTCGGACCTGTCCCGCGCCCTGCGGGCCTCGCAGAAGGGCTGAGCCGATGGCAGCTAACGAGGCATTCTCATTGGAAGTCGGTGGGCGGGCAGTCGGCGTTGCGACCGGGGGAGTTGTGCCCGACTCAGCGTCTGCGGCCGAGGCTCCGGTCGTGCTGCTCGTGCACGGCGCAGGCATGAATCGCACGGTGTGGCAGCTGCAGACTCGGTGGCTTGCACACCACGGGTACACGCCGCTGGCGATCGACCTGCCAGGCCACGGTCTCAGCGACGGCGAACCGCTGGGCTCCGTTGCTGACATGGCCGCCTGGCTCGGTGAGGCGATCACCGCCGTGTCGCAGCGACTCGATTGCACGCAAGTGCGGTTGGTCGGTCACTCGATGGGATCGCTGATCTGCACCGGTGCGGCGGCGGCCGACCATGAACGGATAGCTCGGCTGGTCCTGCTCGGAACGGCGGCTGCCATGCCGGTCCACCCGGCGCTGCTGGGTGCGGCCGAGCGGAACGAACTGTTGGCGCCCGAGTTGATGACGGCTTGGAGTCACGGCAACCGGGCACATGTCGCCACCAATCCCACGCCGGGATTGTGGATGCTGGGTGGCGGCTTAGCCCTGCTGGAACGAGCCGACAATGGCGTCATCCACGCCGACCTGTCGGCATGCGCTGTCTACGAGGCCGGCGACGTGGCGGCACGGGTGAAGTGCCCGGTCACGGTCATCGTCGGCAGCGAGGACAAGATGACGCCTCCCCGTGCCGCTGCGCCGCTCATCGCAGACTTCGGCAACGTCGACGTCGTCCACCTTGCTGGCGCCGGTCACATGATGATGAATGAGGACCCCGCCGCCGTCCGCACGGCCCTCGCCGCAGCACTCACCTAATCAGGTCGGTCGTGCGCGCTCTGGGCTGTGTAGGTGGTGCGCGCTCCGCGCTGTGTAGGTGGTGCGCGCTGCGCGCTGTGTAGGTGGTGCGCGCTGCGCGCGCGGCTGCCATCATGTTGCGGCGGCATCCTGAATCGAGCAGCCGCGAGAGGAGCCAGACATGGCAGTCGAGCGATTTCCCGTGGAGGCCTCGCACATCCTGATGTTTGCGCGGGCCATCGGCGACACGAACCCGATCTACAGCGACGCTGAGTACGCGGCCGGCGCCGAGGTCGGCTCGATCATCGCGCCGCCGACGTTCGCGCAGTCCAGCGCCCAATTCGACCCGAACTACTTCCTGCGTCCGAAGCCGGACAAGAAGTGGTTCGGCAGCGGACGCACGGCCTCGGGCACCCTGGTGCGAGACCTCGCTGAGTCAGATGGCACCGATGTCGCCGATGAGCGCGAGGACGACAAGCAATCTGGTGCCGCAGCGGGCGGCCTGCACGCCGAGCAGCACTTCACCTATCACCGGCACCTGAAGCCCGGCGACGTGCTCCACACGGTCACGTACGACGGCGAGAAGTGGGAGAAGCAGTCCCGGCGGGCAGGCATTCTCAAGTTCTCCGAGGCCGTGACCGAATACCGCGACGAGGACGACGAGTTGGTCATCACGGCCAAAGGCGTCGGCGTCGTGACCGAGAAGGTCATCGAAGACTAGTTCGGAGACAACCCGAAGAGCACAGATCGACGACTAGCGCATCGCCGCCAGTCACACACGAATCGCAGAAAGGCACACAGACATGGCACTCAGTGCATCACAGCTCAGCGTCGGAGACAGCTACTCCGAGGAGATCGTCGACGATCTCACCCGCACCCAGATCGTGCAGTACGCAGGGGCGTCGGGCGACTACAACCCCGTTCACACCGATGAGAAGTTCGTCACAGAGGTGGCGGGCTACCCGACGGTGTTCGCACACGGGATGCTCACCATGGGAATGACCGGCCGCATGGTCACGAACTTCGTGGGTGACGGCCGCCTCACCTACTACGGCGTTCGGTTCACCAACCAGGTGTGGCCCGGGGACACCCTCACCGCGACGGCCGAGGTCGCGGAAATCCGTGATGAGGACGGCCAGAAGCTGGCCGATCTCACCATCACGACCACCAATCAGGACGACCGAGCAGTCCTGACTGGTCAGGCCACCGCCCGCCTCGACGACTGATCGGCGGGCGGGGCCGAATCCTCCGCATATGGACCTTCGGGATTCCGCCGACAACTCACCGATGTAGTACAATGTAGAACATGGCCGAAGTCGGCATCCGGGCACTGAAGCAGAACGCGTCGGAGGTTGTTGCGCGGGCTGCGTCTGGCGAGGAGATCACGGTGACGAACCGGGGCCGGCCAGTGGCGAGGCTGGTGCCGCACGCTCGCAAACCGCATCAGTCACGTCTCGAGGAGTTGATCGCTCGTGGGGACGCCACTCCGGCACGCGGCAGCCTCGCTGACCTTCCGCCGCCGCGGCCGGCGCTGCCGGGGCGCAGCCTGTCCGCAGAGCTGATGGCGATGCGCGAAGACGAGCGATACTGAACGCTCGCTCTTGGGTGCATGCATTACTTCGACAGTTCCGCGCTCGTCAAGCTGATCGTGGAGGAACCGGAGTCCTCCACGCTCGACTCCTGGATCGAGGCGGAAGACGTGCGTGTCGTGTCATCGGATTTGGCGCGGGCAGAGACCATACGGGCCGTTCGACGCTATTTGCCTGAATTGACGGTCGAAGCTCGATCACTGTTCGACTCCGTGACATGTGTCCGCATGACGTTGGAGATCGTCGAGCGCGCAGCCCTGCTCGATCCTCCCGGACTCCGAAGCTTGGACGCGATCCATCTGGCTACTGCACTCGAGCTCCACAACGAAGTCGAAGGTCTTGTCACCTATGACGAGCGGCTGGCTCGCGCAGCGAGGGAAAGCGGCATCCCGACGCTCGCGCCTCGCTAGCCCTTGGCGCGTCCAGCGCTGTGTTAGCTCTTCGCCCTCTGGGCGAAGCCAAACAGCTTGCCGGCGACCTTGCGGATCTGGATTTCCTCTGAGCCTTCGGTGATCCGATAGCGACGGTGGTGCCGGTAGATGTGCTCGAAGGGCATGTGACGGCTGTAGCCGTTGCCGCCGCAGCTCTGCATGGCTCGGTCAGCGGCGTCGCAGCAGAACCGGTTGCCGCGGTAGTTGCACATGGCCACCTTGTCGGTGATCTCCATGTGGTCGACGCCCTCGTCCATCTCCCAGGCGGTCTTGTAGATGAGCGCCCGGATCATCTCCGCTTCGGTGTAGAGCTCGGCCAGTGGGAACTGGATGGCTTGGTTCTGCGCTAGCGGCTTGCCGAAGGTGGTCCGGTTCTTCACGTAGTTGACCGCCACGTCGATGCAGTGCAGACCCGCACCCACCGACGACGCCGCTTGCCGGATGCGGTTCTCGTGCACGAACAACTGCGCCGTCTGCAGGCCGCGGCCCTCGTCGCCCAGAATGTCGTCGTTGTGCACTCGCACGTCAGTGAGCCGGACGTGGGCGTGGTCGGTCGGCATGTTGAACGTCCACATGAACTCCTCCACCTTGAAACCGGGGGAGTCCGTGGGGACGATGAAGCAGGTGATGCCGTGGCCCTCGCCAGGGTTCCCTGAGGTGCGGGCGAAGATGTAGTCGTGGGTGGCATGGTGCAGCCCGGTGTTCCAGTACTTCTCGCCGTTGATGACCCACTCGTCGCCGTCGCGCACCGCAGTGGTCTCCATCCAGGTGGCATCCGAGCCGTGCAGCGGCTCGGTCAAACCGAAGCCGATACGGGCCTGGCCTTCGAGCATCTTGGGAATCCAGTAGTCCTGCTGGATGGGTGACCCATAGCGCTCCATCATCAGCACGGTCGGGAAATTGCCGATGATCGAGCTCTCGTTCTGCAGGTCGTTGTGCAGACCCAGACCGCGCCGCGCCAGGTGCTCCCGGATGATCGCCATGCCCAGGTTCGTCCCATCGCTGCCGCCGAAGCGCTCGGGCAAGTGCCAGCGCAAGAAGCCCGCCTTGTCGGCTTCGGAGCGCATCCGGACCAGCAGGGCCTCCCACTCCGCGTTGGGCAGTCCGTCGCGCTCCCAGTCGGTGCGTGAGTCCTCCCGGCGGTGGTCGAAGTACCGGATGTTGTCGTCTTCGTTCTCGATGGGCTTGATGACGTCGTCGATAAACGTGTCCAAGTCGTCGAGCAGCTGCGTGATGTCGGCGGGGATGGTGAATTCCATGCGCGGCAAACTACTGGCCACCTGCCGTCCCCGCCGGAGCGTGTGCGAGGATGAATAGAGGGGGTGAGGGCAATGTCAATGCCAACTTCGATGTCGGTGCTGGTGTGGTCGGACTATCTGTGACCGTGGTGCCATCTGGCACGGGCCCGGGCGGTCCAACTGGCTCAGCGTCACGACCTCGATATCACCTGGCTTGCCTACGAGATCCATCCCGAGGTGCCGACGGAGGGCATCGAGGTCCGTTCAGGATTCGATCGGGTGGCGGCACTCGCCGAAGCCGAGGGCATCCGCTTCGTGTCTCCCAAGCGCCTGCGAAACAGCGCCAATGCGCACCAGGCAGCGCTGGCAGTCGAGCATGCAGACCCCGCCGCCGCCGAGCGCTACCACGATCGGCTCTATGCCGCTTACTGGGAAGACGAGCTCGACGTCTCTGATCCTGAGGTGCTGGTCGAATTGGCGGCCGATGTGGCCATTGACCCTGACGTGCTGCTGCGCGTTGTCACCAACGACGAGCTGCTGCCTGCTCTGCGAGCGTCGATGGCTCGGGCACATGAGTGGGGCATCAGCGCCACTCCCAGCTGGCTGCTGGACGGGCGCCTCGTCATTCCGGGGGCGCAGGACGACGAATTCATGGCCGACGTCATAAGGCGCCTGCGCGAGCGGCCCGTCCCTGGCACGAGCTGAATTCGCCTCGCAGGTCTGCGCGGCGATCGAGACCCGGATCAGCTAGCCGGCGGTTTCCGCGCCGGCCACGGGCGGCGGGATTACCGGCAAACCGTGGGATTTCCAGCCGGCCATGCCCCCGTCGAGGTCCGTGGCGTTGCCGAACCCCAGGTCCTGCAGGCGAGCGGCGGCGAGGCTGGAGCTGTAACCCTCATTGCACACGATGACCAAGCGGTCGTCGAAGTCGGCTGCTGTGCCCTCGGCGAAACCTGATGCGCCGTCGATGCGCCACTCGAGCACCAAGGGGTCGATGGGCTCGGAGCCCTCGATGATGCCGTTGGCCTCGCGCTGGTCCCGCGATCGGATGTCAATGACGCGCAGCCGTCCGGTGCCGGCCGAGGCCACAGCCCCCAGCAGCACGGAAAGCTCAGCGGGCGAGATCCGGTCCAGCCCGGCGCGCGCCTCCGCCAGCAGGTCGTGGACTGTCTTGCGCTGTGGTTCAGGCACAGTTCAACGCTCCCAACGTCGCCGTGCCCCGCAAGCCTAGATTCAGGGGTTGTCGATGAACTCCACCCAGTTTCCGTCGGGATCTTCAACCATCCCGACCACCACGCCGGGCCGCGCTTCGAGCCGGCGCCAGATGATGTTGGCTCCAGCGTCCTCGCAGGCGGTCATCACCTCTTCGAAGTTGCCGACGTTGAAGGTGAAGTAGCGCAGCCCGGTGGCACCGGTGATGCCGCCCGTGGCCCCCGCGGGCACGTCAGCGACGGGCACCACAAGTTTCAGCAGGCTCTTGTTCGCCCACAGTCGGTGCATCTGGGCGATGCCCACCTTCTCCATGTTGAGCGTCGCTTCGAATTCGAGCCCGAGCACATCGCGATAGAAAGCGAGCATCTCGTCGCCGTTGCTGGTGACGATGCCGAGGTCGAAGCCTTCTTTGGTCGGTTGCAGTGCCACGTTGTTCCCTGTCGGTGTTTGGCCGGTGCGGTTGAACGGTGTGCTCAGTCGTAGCTGACGCCCAGGCCCGCCCGGGCGTCGGTCTGAATGCCGTATGTCGGGATGGGGTAGCGCAAGCCGTTGCGTGCCAGCGCCTCCATGCCCTCGACAGCGACAACGAGATCTTCCGGTGTGAGCGCAACCAGCATCTCGTCTTCCATCACGCCGCCGTAGCGCCGTTCGGCGAAGCACGGAATCGACACACTGGGCTCGCCGGTGCGCAGCGCCCGGCCCCACGAGTCAGCGCAGGCCGACTCGCCGACGCAGCCCCATTCCAGCTTCTTGTACTCCCGCCACTGCAGGCCGTTGATGAAGATGATCATCTGGGCCGGTGTGGCATAGATCATGCAGACATCGGGCGGATCGAGCCGCTTCGACGACAGCGGCGAGACGACCATCGCCTCATAAGTGCCGTAGGGCACGAAGTCCATGGCGTGCTGGTGGGCTGAGGCATCTTCCAGCGTCTCATACCACACCCCAGCCATGCGGTCGCCCGACAACCACTTGTCGTCCTGGGGATGCAGCCCGATGACCGCGCCGCACTGGGCGCCGACGAGGTCATCCATCGTGAAGCCAACCGTCCAGTTGAGCCGGCAGGCCATGCCCACGATCTGGTCGGTGGTGTGGATGGCGTTCGGGCGGCGCACCCGTGGCACTGCTTCCATGTCGGCGACAGTCTCGAACAGCTTCATGCCAATAGGTGTGGTGCGCAGCCGTAGGACAGCCTGCAGGCGAGCCAGCAACTCGTCCCAGTCGATTGCGGTGGTGCGCACATGCGCAGTGGTCTCGGTGGTCTCTGTCACGTCGGTTTGGGTCACGGCTCCCCCTCGGCGCACACTCAGCCCGAACATGGCGGTGTTGCCAGAACGGTGCTGCGGTCACGCTAGTTCGGCCAGCGCTAGCGTGAGCCGCCGACCGGAGGCACAGCAGCCGCCGCGACGACGGAGGAACACCGATGGCAGACGGACTGAGGGTCGAGCGCGATGGGCGCGTCGGTGTGGTGGTCATGGACCGTCCGCCGCACAACTTTCTGAGCTACCGCCAGGTGCATGACATTGCTGACGCGCTGGTCGAGCTGGAGCGCGACACCAGCATCGGATGTGCCGTCCTCGCCGCAGCCGGGCGATCGTTCTGCGCCGGAGCCGATCTCGGCGGCGATGGCGTCGGCGGCGGTGCGGAAGAGAAGGTGGGCGGCGAGGCCACCTTGATGCTGTACCAGGGTTCGGGCCGGCTGTTCGACGTCACCTTGCCGATCGTGGGTGCCATCCATGGTCCGGCCATCGGCGGCGGTCTGGGTCTGGCGATGGTGCCGGACATCCGCATCACCTGTCCCGAAGCTCGCTTCTGTGCCAACTTCGCTTCGCTCGGCATTCATCAGGGCTTCGGCATGAGCGTGACACTGCCGGCACTGCTCGGTCCCGAACGCGCCGCGAAGGTGCTGCTGGGGGCCAAGCGCTACAAGGGCGACGAGGCCGTCGAGCTGGGTCTCGCCGACGAGTGCGTCCCGGCCGATCAAGTACGCGATCGGGCAATCGAGGTCGCTCGCGAGATCGCCGCGAACGCCCCGCTGGCGGTGCGCTCCATCAAGGCCACGCTGCGTCTGGGCCTCGGTGACCGCGTCCGAGAGATCACCCGGCACGAGGCCGCCGAGCAGCTCCGCCTGGGGGGTACCGAGGACGCCAAAGAAGGCATGGCCTCCGTCTCAGAACGCCGTCCCGGCAGATTCCAAGGTCGCTAGTCAAGGTCGCTAGTCAAGACCGCTCGACCGCCCAGATCTGCTGCCGTCCGCCGCCGCGACATTGCGGGGGTGCGGACCTGCGACATGATGAGTGACATGCGAGTGGCGATCACCGGCGTGCGAGGGCTCATCGGAGGCGCGCTCGCGGCCAGCTTGCGGGCGGACGGCCACGAGGTCGTGGGGGTGTCGCGCCGCGCCGATCTCGCCGAACCGACAGTGGAGTGGGACGTCGAGTCCGGAACGATCGAGGTCGAGGCGCTCGAAGGGCTCGATGCGATTGTGCACCTGGCCGGGGAGAGCATCGCAGGGCGGTGGACCTCTGCTCGCAAGTCGGCGATCATGTCGAGCCGTGTCGAGTCGACAAAGTTGCTGGCGGGTGCGGTGTCACAACTTGATGCCAAGCCGTCGGTGTTCGTGAGCGGTTCTGCGATTGGCTTCTACGGCAGCCGGGGCGATGACGAGCTCACTGAGCGGTCATTGCCGGGCGACGGCTTCCTGGCTGACGTGTGCAAACGCTGGGAACGCGCTGCGGCACCCGTCACGGACGCCGGCGTGCGACTGGTGCGCATCCGAACTGGTCTGGTCGTGGGCCCCGGGGCCGAGGCGCTGCGACGGATGGTCCGCATCACCAAGCTCGGCGCCGGCGGTCCGCTCGGGCGAGGCCAGCAGTGGTGGAGCTGGATCAGCCTCGACGATGAGGTGAGGGCTATCCGGCACCTGATCGATGCCGACAGCGTCGCTGGGCCGGTCAACCTGACTGCGCCGAACCCGCTCCGCCAGCGTGACTTTCAGAGCGCATTGAGCAAGGCGCTCAAGCGACCGTCGTTCATGCCCGCACCCGGCTTCGCGATACGTGCCGCGCTCGCCGAGATGGGCCAAGCACTGCTGCTCGACTCGACGCGAGTCGTTCCGGACGCACTCGTCGACAGCGGATTCGGGTTCGCGTACCCGGCGCTGGCAGACGCGCTCGACGCGGTGCTGCGAAGCCCGACTGCTCGCTGAGGGGACACAGCGCGGGTCGACAATTGTGGCCAGAACCAACTCGCAGCGACCGGACCGCCGCCGTAGCTTGGCGTCCATGGCTGAGCCCATCACATCGGACAGCGAGACACCGGCAGGGGCGCTCGGCGCGACGATTCGGCGAGACACCTGGGGCATCGCCCACGTCGACGCGCCCTCGCCAGGGGCTGCTTTCGCAGCGCAGGGCTGGGTGGCCGCCGACGATCGCATTTGGCAGATGGAATGGGACCGGCGTCGCGCACTGGGCCGGTGGGCTGAAGTTGTCGGCATGGCCGGAGCCCGCGAGGACGCCTTCTTCCGACGGCTCGGACTCGCCGACATCGCCCGGGCTGACTGGGATGCCCTCGCGCCGCGTACACGTGCGATGACCGAAGCGTACGCAGACGGTGTGAACCGGTGGTTGGCGGATCACGATGAGGCGCTGCCGCCCGAATTCGATCACCACCCGGCACCACCCGAACGGTGGGAGCCGTGGCACTGCGTGGCCGTCTACAAGCTCCGCCACATCTTCATGGGAACGCTCACCCGCAAGTTGTGGCGCGGGCGGATCATGGCCCAAGCCGGACCCGAGGCGGTCATGGCGATCGTCGGGGATGTCGAGGCCGATACAGCCATGGTCCCCGGCGACGGGCCGCCTCCCGACCTGCTCGCCGACGCGGCCACGCTGCTCGATGCGAGCGCAGCCGATATGGCGGCACTAGCGGCGGCAATGGATTCCGACGGGGCGTCCAACTCGTGGGCGTTGAGCGGCGAGCGCACCGCCAGCGGCAAGCCGTTGCTGGCAGGCGATCCGCACCGGGGAATCGAATTCCCGAACGTGTACCACCAGTGCCACATCACCTGCGACGACTTCGACGCCATCGGGATGGGCTTTCCGGGCGTGCCCGGCTATCCGCACTTCGGCCACAACGCCGAGGTGGCGTGGTGCATCACGCACGGCATGTGCGACGACACCGACGTCTTCGTCGAGCGATTCGGGCCCACTGAACCCGACGGCGAGTCGCCGGAGATCCAGTGGCGAACCGAGACGCTGCACATACGGGGCGAGGACGATGTCGAGGTGCTGTGCGGAAGGTCGCCTCGTGGTCCCGTCGTGCTCGGCGACCCTGCCGATGGCGTTGCGCTGTCGATGATGTGGACCGGCATGCACGGCGCCGACACCACGCTCGACGCGCTGTGGCCCATGCTCGAAGCTGGCTCGGCAGACGAGTCGATCGAAGCAGCTCGCCCTTGGGTGCTGCCGGTCAACAACCTGCTCGTGGCCGACCGCGCCGGCAAGATTGCGTTCAAGATCCGGGGCCGGGTCATCGAGCGTTCGCCGGCAAGCAGATGGACCCCGGTTCCGGCGACGGACGAGTTCGCATGGGACGGCCTCGAAGCCGTGCCGTTCGAGCAATTGCCCGAGTATTCCGATCCGCAGCGAGGCTTTCTCGTCACTGCCAACAACCGGACTGCTGACGCAGGGCCGTACATCTCGCTGGACTACGCCGGCCCGGCCCGGCACGACCGCGTCTGCGAGCTGATCGCGCCGATGTCAGACGCAACCGTGGCGGACATGGCCAGCGTTCACGCGGACGTGACGTCGTTGGTAGCGCCCAAGGTGCTCGATCTTGTGTTCGAGTACGGCGTGGAGTGTGGCCACGCGCTGGCAAATGGGCTGCTCGACATGCTCGCCGCCTGGGACCACCGCATGAACCCCGAATCTGCGGCAGCGACCGTCTATGCAGTGATCAAACGGCGTCTCATCGAGGCGATCACCGAGCGGCTCGGCGTTGCCGGCGCTGAACTCGGCGCCTCCGGTTGGCCGCCCGCTGCCGAAGCCAGCCGCATGGCCGCTGCTGCTGCTGTTCGCATGATGTGCGAGCGGAGGTTCGACGTTGTGCCCGGTCTTGACAATCCGATCGGGCTGCGCATGGCGGTCAGTGCGTGCGTCGATGAGACGGCGGCCGAGCTGAGCCAGCGGCTCGGCGGTGATCCCCAGACGTGGGCGTGGGAGCGGCTGCACCGTATGGCCTCGCCGCACCCACTCGCCTCGGCCCTCCCGTCGGCCCGCGAGCTGCACCCGCCCGTCGACGGCTGCGGGGGCGACGCGGACACGGTTCGCCAGGGCGGGACAGCTCCTGAGACCGGTGAGCGAGCCATTCACGGTTCGTGCGCCCGTTATGCGTTCGATCTCGGCGATTGGGACAACTCGGGCTGGGTGGTGCCGCACGGTGTGTCCGGTGTCCGCGGCGGCGGCCACGACCTCGATCAGCGCAGCGCCTGGCTCGCCTGCGACCTCATCCCTATGGCCTTCAGCGCTGAGGCGGTGGCAGCAGTGACCGCCGATGTGCGAGACATCTAGGGACTCGCCGAAGCTGCTGACTTTCTGGCCGGGTGCAGCCCACTCAGCCCCTAGCGGTCTCCAACCAGCCGTCCACTGTCGCCCGGTTGTCGGCGATCCACTTGGCGGCGTCGGCGACGATCTGCTCTTCGGAGTAGTCCCGCTCGGCGCCAGCCATCAGGGCATTTTGGGCGGCGATGTCGGCCAGCGGGATGGTCACGACCTCGAGCAGGCGCCGTATGTCGGGATGGTCGGCAAGGAAGTCCTCGTGCGCGACTGCGCGGATGCTGCTGACCGCCCAGCCAAGATTGCACGGATCAGCCGCGCAGCCGTCGAGGCCCTCCACCAGAGTCAGGCCCTCATCGTCCTCGATGGCTGATGACTCGAGCCAGACGGCATCGACGCCGGGCCGAAGGGCCTCATAGGTCCAGTTCGGCGTCCAGGCGTAGAACAGCGCTGGCTCGCCCGCTGCTATCGACGCTTGGACACCGGCCACGAGATCGCCGTAGTCACCGACGACCTGCTCAACGTTGCCGCCCCAGTCCAAATCCGCGATGTGCGATTCGATGACGGAGTTGCAGCCCCAGCCTTCATTGCATCCGATCAGGTCCGCGAGGCCGTCGCCGTCATGGTCGAATACTTCGGCGACTGAGGGATCGGCCAGCTGGTGCATCGACGTGATTCCCATGCTGTCCGCCGTGGCCTTGTCGATCATGTATCCCTGCAAGGCCCCTGAACGCACCTGGTATCCCACAGGCTCGATCGGCAGCTCGACCGACTGCCCGGTGACGCGCTCGGCTTCCAGGTAGATGTCGTGAATCGGGAACCAGCCGTTTGCCCAGAGGTCGTATTGGCCGTTGCCGAGCGCCGGGTAGAAACCGTTGGGGTCCAGCGTGTGCTCGGCGGGATCGGTCACCGAATAGCCGAGCTCGGTAAGCAGCTGCGCGTAGATCGCGGCCTGCA
>NZ_CBDCEO010000005.1:0-15926 GCF_965215815.1 Candidatus Poriferisodalis sp.
CAGAGGATTCGCTCTCGGGCAGTTCAGCAGGTTCTCTAGGCTTGGATTCAGTGGCAACGACTCGCTTTTCCCGACCTGTGAAGATCCCCGACGACCTCGGGGAGGACACGGTCGCGCCCGTCACTGGGCGGGTGAGGCTTCCGAATCGCATTGCATGGAGCGGTCAGGGTGAATTCGATCTCGAGGATCGGCGAGACCGCATGTACGTGTACCAGCTCGTCATGACCGAGGGCACCGAGGACGACGTGCGCCGCTATATCAACGTCGACCATCTCATGGAGATGTGGAGCGGCATGTGGCTCTCGCCCCCTGTGCACGAGCGCTGGCAACACTGGCTGCGCGATCGCGACTTGATCGCCTAGCCCCGCGCGAGCTCGAACGTCGGCATCACGTAAGTGTGGTCGCGGCTCGCCCAGAACATGCCGATGTCACGACTCACGGACCCCGTAGGGCCACCGCGAGGAGTGCTGTGTCCGCCCGAGCCAGCCGCATGCACGTTGAACGAGCCACGCTTTCGAGTTGTCGTTGCTTTGGCGCTTTACACTCGGCTCGCTCACAACCACATCTCGAGTTGGATGTGAATTGTCGGGCATGTAGCGAGGTCGCAGTGTTCAACCTACTTGTCAAGAAGGACGGTTGGAATCGCGAAGGGAGCGACTCAATCGACATTACGCGTGTCTTGGAACATACCGAAGATTCAATAGCGGGCCGATTTCGAATCCAAGGACGCGTAGATTTTGAATCCTTACAGACATTGCCGACGGTGCTAATGCCCGAGCGTTCTGATCTAGAGGACGGCGATCAGACAGCCTGTGTGGCCCGAATCACGCAAACTCGACCAAGCCAGCGAACGGTTCGTATCGAATACACTTTCGACCAGACGATTCCCCCGATCGCTAACGAGTCGATGTTCGAGATGCTCACTTCAGTAGGTGCTCTTAATGAGTTCGAGTGTAGGCGCACACATTGGGCGGTTAAGGGTGCAGATCTGTATGCGTGCATCTTGCGCGCACAATTCAAACCTCATCTATATCCGACAGTGTTTGAGCTGCGAAACGTGTTGGGCACAAGAATACCCACGATTGCAGTAATGATGCCGTTCTCTTCGGAGTTCGATCAGGTGTATGATCATATCAAGACATCTGTGGTATCGAGGAATTTGCAGTGTAAGCGAGCTGATGATATCTGGCGGAACGAATCTATCGTGCAAGACATTGTAGATCTCATTCTTGCCTCAAGTGTGGTCATCGTTGACTGCACAGGTCGCAATGCGAATGTCTTCTATGAGATGGGCATCGCCCATGCCGTTGGCAGGCCAGTTATACCCATAGTCCAAGATGGGCGAGACATTCCATTCGACATAAGCCATCTCAGGCACATCCGCTACCATCCTAATCGAGACGGGTTGCAAACGTTGGGGGCGGAAATCGGTGATCGACTCACGGGTTTAGACATCTCTCGCTGACGACCGATATCAGTAGCGCTCACCCTCATTCCAGCAAGAGGTAAACACTCTTGAGAATGCCGACAACCTGTCACGAACAGTCAGATATGCCCCACTCTACAATGGCAAGATCCCAACTCAGAGACCTCGTCGGATGAATGGGACTACCCGACCCACTTGGCGATTCTGGGCTAAGCGGCACATGTTAATGTCGGAGATGCTCGTATCCGCCATGGCGTTGATCGTGCTGGCATGCGCGTCTTCTCAACCGCCTGTGCCTACAACAAGTGGCGCACCGACTGCGACGGCCCGTGCGACCGTAACGGAGACCACGACACCATCCACCACAACATCATTACCACCATCAACAACAATATTGGTGACAACTAGTAGCACTGCGATATCTCCGACATCGATCCCTACTGCTGAGCAGGAACTTCAGCTCATATTTTGCCCCCGAGCAGCACTGAATATGGTAAATGCGTCTGCCGACGCCGAAATCCGGAGAATCCAAGCTGATGCCGCAGCCAGTCAGGCAAGTGAAACAACGGAGAAGTTCTATTCCGATTGGGCCAGCAGGGACCCTCGCGCTGCCGAAGTGTTCGAACTCGCCGAACTGTGGGCGAATGCCGAATACTATGCTACTATTCGTCTCGAAGCACTACGGCAGCTAGAAACCGCGCAGAGCAATTGGCTTTCTTGGGAATGTAACGCCGAGAACGCAAGGCTCGATGAGCTTGATTCACTGATGACTGGCTCGTTGATGACTGGCTCATTCAATACGGCAGGCATCGGACGACTGAGCCGCCTATCATTGAGCGCCGAACTTAGTGACGCCGGAAACGAACTGGCGACGTACAGGTTATTTCACCGTCAAGTAGTGGTATTGGCGGATCGATGGGGCTGGGATTTCTTCGAATGACGCAATGGCAGCCAAGTTAGGCAATACCGTCGCTAGCGAACTGCTGCGACATATTGGGATAGCGGTAGGACCATCGGTCAGTATCTCGCGCCAGAAACACCATGCGTGTGCTGATTTGTGTAGGCCAATCTCCCTGACACAATGACGATGTCGACAGGTGTGACTGACTTTAACCTGGATAGTCTGTGCCGCGGCCAGCGAACAAAGTTGAATGACCTCCACCGAAAGATGGTCGAGCGCTTACGCTGCGAGGCCTTATTGGTGGCAGTCCGTGTTGTCGATCCCAGCACCGAGGGTTTGAATCTCCGGACACTAGAGGATAATGAGCACTATGCATAGGAGTTGAAACGTCGGGATCAGATCCGTGGACAAATCCGCGATTGGCGAGACCGTCTTCCTGTGGTGACAAGGCTTGCGTGCGGATACTTGGCGAGCTCGAGGCATCCCCGGCTTGAGTGTTCGCTCCGCTTGGTGCACGCGTTGGCGGCCTCTCTAGCATCGCTGGAAGTATCGGTGCGCCCGACTGCCGAGCCCGCCTTGCCGGCGGCTGAGAGTGCATGGGCTACCCATACTCTAGGCAAAGTGTGCTGCGCAAACGCGGAGCGCCCTTATAAGGCGGTATCAGATACGTACTTGTCAACCACTCTATGGACCTCGCGAACACCACAAGTACGACGTCTGGTTCACGGCAGAGCAAGTAAGATCGTCGATTGGGTTACTAAGTCATATCTGCAGACGACGAGCGATTCCAGAGCTGCTTGTGAAATCGAGTGAGCATTCGCCTCGAAGAAAGGGTCCATATAGTCGCTTCCGGTTCCGAACGTGGCACACCCATCCAGGAGTTCAACGGCAACGATTGTCGCATTGAGCGCGTCAATGCACGGTGACTGCCACAATCGCTTGAGTTCTGTGCGTAGTTCGTCACCGCCTGCGGGTTGATCGTTGTCGCTCAGCGCGGGACCTTGTTCGCGTAGCTGATCCAGTAGCGAGATGGCGAGTGTGGCATCCCGTGTCTCCCGTCGTGCAATTCTCTCGAGACGCGGGCGTATACGTCGGGGTTTGCGAACTCTCGGACTCAGGCCCCGATCGAGTACTCGGATCGTCTGGGCTCGACGTCGCATGTCCATAGGCACTGCGTGCGGCGACACCATGTCTGTTCGCGTGTTGTGGCCAGCGATATTCGTCGGCAAGAAGCGGCCGAAGAGTTCCAACATGAAAATGATGGCGGCTGCCGTCAGTGTCGCGGACTCAGCATCGCGCTCGATCGAGCGCAGGCGGTCAGGGCCGTTCCCCCACCCCAACTCCAGTGCGCGCAATGTGTGCGCAGCGGCGCTCGTGATGGCATCATCTGCTTGGAAGCTGCGAATCCAGAGTTGGAACCACAAACTCTCTGTCACATGCGGCGGGTAATCGGACAAGCTCTCAGCCCCCCGGTGGACTCGACGAGATGCGGGTCAGTTGCATTCGTAGCTGAAGTGCGTCAGATGTTGATGCGGTACAGCTCTGCGGCGTTGAGCGACATGATGCGCTCGACGTCGTCGTGGGGGATCCCTTCGAGCGCTAGGGCGAGGCCGTGGTCGTCGCGGGGGTACAGGCAGGTCGGGTGCGGGAAGTCGGTCTCGAACATCAGCGATTGCGCACCTACGTACTCGAGCGTGGGCCGGACTGTTGAGCGCTCGAACCAGAAGCAGCCGTAGAACTGCCGCCGGAAGTAGTCCGAGGGCAGCATCGACAGCTCGGCCAGCTCGTTGGGCGCCGTCTCGTGCATCTGGTGGTCGAGCACTTCCAAGAAGAACGGCAGCCAGCCGACGCCGCTTTCGACCGAGACGAACTTCAGCTCCGGGAAGCGCTCGGGTACACCGGAATAGATCATGTTGCCGACAACCCGGGCGTTGCCCATGAACAGGTTCGCCGAACCCACGGCCAGACGCCGCTCGGGTCCGAACGACGGCCACGGTGCCTTGCCGTAGTAGTCAAGGTTGCCCTTCGACGAGCCGATGTGGAAGTTGACCGGCATCGCCAGGTCCGAGCAGACCTGCCACACAGGATCCCAATGCGGCAGCGCCATGTCGGGCAGGCCCGCCTCCTCAGGGTTCGAGCACGTCACGATGCCTCGCAGGCCGTTTGCGTGGCAGCGCTCGATCTCTCGCACCGAGGCGTCGAGATCCCACCACGGCAGCAGCGCCATGCCGAACACCCGCTGGCCGCTCTCCTCTTGGAACTCGGCCAATGCGTCGTTGTAGATCTCGACCGAGATGAGGCGCAGCGCATCGTCTGGCGACTTCAGGAAGTTCTGGTTCCCGAAGCCGGCGACGTTGGGGTACATGATCTGCGCTTCGATGCCGAGTTCATCAAGCATCGCAACCCGGGCTTCGGCGTCGTAGCTGGCGCGGTGCACCATGTCGTTGTCGAAGTCGAAGAACACCGTGCCGGTGACCTTCTCGCCGTCGGGGCCCACGACTGACGACGCGATCGGCAGGCCGATCGGGATGGAGTCGTCGAACCACCAGCGGCGCTTGCCGTTCTTGGTGGTCATCCGCGGAACCCGGTCTCGGTACTTCGCGGGCGCCCGCGACGTCCACAGGTCGTAGGGCTCGGACCAATGGCTGTCGGTGTCGATGATCTTGAGATCGTCGAGGATGGTGCCGCTCATCGCTCCAGAAACCGTGAGTCTGGGCCGGTCAGCCAACCGGCGGGACGGTGACCGGACGATCGCCGAACTCGGGGCGCTCGGTGCGGGTCTTCTTCAGCTCCCAGAAGCCGTCCACGTCCATCATGGCGATCATGCCGTCCCACAGCTTCAGGGCTTCTTCGCCCTTGGGTGCCCGCGTGATGACCGGGCCGAAGATGCCGACGCGCTCGCCGTCGCTGCGGTCCAGAGCGATGATCGGCGTGCCCACATCGGTGCCGACAAGCGCCAAGCCTTCGTCCATGCGCGTCCGGATCTCGGCATCCCACGACTCGTCCGTTGCCGCCTTGGCGTGCTCCGGATCGATGCCGAGCTCTTCGAGTGCCTTCGCGACGTCGAAATCGCGATCGCCGTCGTGGTGGATGCGGCTGGCGAAATCCCAGTACACGCCGAACACCGCATCGTCGCCCTCGGCGGCGCGGATCGATTCCATCACCCGCAATTGATTGTGGGTGCCCACAACTGCTTCGTAGTACGGGCTGTCCGTCGCCGGCTCGTTCTTGAAGAGCAGGCTGATCGGCTGCCACTTGACCTTCAGGTTGCGCTCAGAGGCGACTTCATCGACGACCCACCTGGCCGTCACCCAGCACCAAGGTCAGATGGGGTCTACCCAGAATTCGATCTCGGTGTCTGTACCCGTGTCACTTGTCATGCGGGCAATCTACCCGTGACCGGTATCGACGATCAGGGCTGCCGCGCAGCACACCCTGGCTACAGCGGGGTGCCGTCGGGGTGCAGGTAGTCCCCGGTGATGTGGCCCTCGTCGCACAGCGCCTGCCATTCGACGTCATCGAGGCCCAGGATCTGCCGGAAGACGTACTCGTTGGCATCGCCCAGGATGCCAATCGGTCGCCAGGGCATCTCGGGGCCGTCCCAGCGCCACTGGCGCCCCGGAAAACTGTGCCAGCCCTGCTCGACCGAGCCGTTCTGGCGGAACCAGCAGCGGTCCGTCATCTGCGGATCCGTCCGAAGCTGTGACTCGCGCAGCACCTGACCAGCCGGTACGCAAGCCGCTTGGCACTGATGGAAGACCTCGGCTGATGTGAGCTGCTGGGTCCAGGCGCTGATGCGGACGTCGATCTCGTCGTGATGCGCCAACCGGCCTTCGAGCGTCGCGAACCGCTCGTCGGTTTCAAGACTCGACACCCCTTCGCCGACGGCCCGATCCAGCAAGGCAGCCAGTGCCCGCCAGTCAGCGTCGTTCTCGCACGCGATGACTGCCCATTCGTCGTCCTGGTCGGGCCGAGCCGGATCCACCGCGCAGCGGTAGCAGCCCTGAGGTGCACGTGCGATGGACCGGTTGCCGAGCGGCTGATGACGGGTTTCGTTGGCCGCAGCGTCGAGAAAGTATTCGCCGATGTGCTGCATCACGTTCTCTGACTGGGAGAACTCGATGAGCTCGCCGACGCCGGTTCCGCCGGCGCCGGTTCCGCCGGCGCCGTCGGCGCCGTCACGACGCGCCAGCACTGCCAGCACAGCGAACGCAGCCGTTGCAGCGCTGGCGGGATCCATGTGGAAAACCGACGTCAGGCTCGTGGGGTCGTCGTCGGCGTAGCCGCGCAGGCCGGTCAGCCCGCACATCGCCTCGAAATTGGCGCCGAATCCCAGCCAATCGGCCGACGGGCCGTCGAGACCCATGGGCGGCATCCGCAGCATGATCGTCCGCGGGTTTGCTGCGTGGACCGTCTCCCAGTCCATGCCCAGCTTCGCCAGCACGCCGATGGAGTTGTTCTCCACAATCACGTCGACGTGACCCAGCAGCCGCTGCAGCGTCTCGCGCCCCAGTTCGGTGCGGGGGTCCAGCGTGCAGCTCAGCTTGCCCCGGCCGTGCGAGCTGAACATGTTCTGACGGTTCCACGGCCGCGGTCCCGGATCGTTGTCGGGGTAGCCCGACAGCGGCCCCAGTTCCTGCACAATCTCGGCAGGCGGACGCGCCATCAGTCCCCGCGTGGCGGTCGGGAAGACGAACGGGTTGTCGACCCGGATCACCTCCGCGCCGAGGTCGGACAGGTACATCGTGCAGCCGGGGCCTGCCCACACCACAGTGAGGTCCAGAACTCGGATGCCGTCGAGCGGCAGCCGGGGAGGCTCACGATCAGCCTGCGCATTCGAATCGGCTGAGCTGGCCGACGCATCGCTGGCTGCAGCATCGCTGGCCGAAGCGTCCCTGCGGGAGCGTTCAGCGGCGCGGGCACGCGTCGCAGCGTCGTGCTCGCCGAGCAACGGTGCCGGCGCCGGCACATCGGGCCCAGCATCCGATGGCGAATCCGAGCCAGCGTGCAGGCGAAATGGCGCTGTGAGCTGGGTCACGGTCCCAGCGACAGGATGGGTGACGTCGACGAACACACCGCGGGAGACGAAAGTGCTCGTCGTCGAGCACGTCGACCGGTGCATTCAAAGGCGTCACCGCCCACTTGTGGACTTGCGCCGCTGCCGCCACGCTCGCCTTGGAATGGCTGAACAGCCACGGGTACAAGGCAGTCTCGACCATGTCGGGCAGGTCGGGATCGAACACCCACCGGGGACTTGCGAATCGTTCGGCCAGCGAACTGCCGTCTTCGCCGTCGCCCAGCCCCAGCCCGGCCGCAGACAGCGTCTGCACCATCCGGGGCGCCCACGTGGGGAGGGTGAACACGAGCGCCCAGCCATCCGTCACGGGGTAGAAGCCGACGGGCGACGCCCGCTGAGGCTGACGGGGCTCGCGTGCAACATCGGTACCGGTGTACGCCTGGTAGATGAGGTACGAACTGCGCCGGTCGATTGTGCCCGCCTGTGCTTCGAAGGCTGACACGTCCACATGTGCAGGCCGTCCGCTGCGCCGGCTGATGAGGTACGCAGCCAGCGTTGGCACTGCTGCCAGATTGCCGACCTGATACGAAGTGACGTCACCGCTCAGCTTCACCGGTTCGCGCTCGTCGATGCCGGTGCCCCACATCGGCCCGCCCATCGCGTAGGTGACGATGTCGCTGCCCCGATAGCCGGCCTCCACGTACGGACCCGTCTGGCCGAACGGCGTGATCGAGGTCAGCACGATGCCAGGGCGCAATCGGCACATCGTCTTGTAGCCGAGCCCAATGCCATCGAGATGTCCAGGTTCGAACGACTCGATCACGATGTCGGATTCCACCACGAGCGTCCTGGACGAAATCGACGTCGTCGGCGCTCGGCGACGGCGTGTCGAGGTCGGCGATCACGCTCCGCTTGTTGGTGTTCAGGTGCAGGAAGAGCGGCGAGCGCTCCAGGCTGTCGGCCCCTGACGGCGTCCCTGAAGCGCCCCACGGACCGTGGCGCCGCGCCGGATCACCGCCGGGCGGCTCCACCTTGATGACGTCGGCGCCGTGGTCGGCGAAGAGCTTGCCCAGGTACGGACCCGAGATTCCCGTCGCCAGTTCCAGCACTCGGATGCCGGTCAACAACTGGCTCACTGCTGCCCCCTTGTCCGGCCCCGAAGGCCAGTCCCGACGCGGCAAGTATTGCCGATTCCCAGATTCGTTAGCCCGGCGGTCGGTCAGCCCATGATTGCCAGCAACGGGGCCAGCGTGACGAGTGACGTCTGGGTTGCCGGCGTGAGCATCCGAGCTCGCCATTTATCGCGTGGCCATTGCGTCAGGGGTGAGGGTGACTGAGGGTGACATGGACTCGAGTGACGAAGGTGGGCTCGACGATGCGGCAGCGTTGCATGACGCAGCGTTGGTGGTCGACGGCACATGTCCCCTGTTGGTCAAGCCCCACTATGTCGATTGGTACATCGAAGGAGGGGTGAACATCGTGACGCCGACGGTGGGTGCCACTGGAACGGCGATGCAGTCGTTCGGATTGATCGCGTATTGGCTCGAATTCATGCGGGACCGGCAGGATCTCACGCTGGTCAGCAACGCTGCCGAGGTGCGCGCCGCCAAGCAGGCGAATCGCACAGGGGTGGTCTTCCACTTCCAAGGCACCGATCCCATTGAGTCCGAGCTTCGGCACATCGACGCCTTCAGCCAGCTCGGCGTCGGCATCATGCAGCTCTGCTACAACACAGAAAACGCAGCCGGTTTCGGTGCACAGGTGCGCGACGGCGGCCTCAAGCCGTTCGGTCGGGAACTGGTGAAACGCTGCAACGAGGCACAGGTCATCGTCGACTGCGCTCATACTGGGCACGCCACGTCGATCACTTTGTGTCCGTCGCCGGAATCGACCACGTCGGGCTGGGCATTGACTATTACCTCGGCCAGCACTTCGTCGCAGATGATGCGCAAGCGCTGAGCAACTATGAGCGCGAGAAGGCGGCAGGAAGATGGGCGGGTTCTGACTATCCTGCGCCGCCGCATCGGTACCCGGAGCGCATCGAGACCCCGCGAACCCTGCCAAATCTGACTCGTGGACTGCTGCGCCGCGGCTACTCAGCGGAGCAGACAAAGGCGATCCTGGGCCTCAATTGGCTGCGCCTCTACGAAGCCGGATGGGGCTGAGCAGCGCCGAAGTTTGCAGTGCCGCGGGCAACGGGGCGATTCGGGCTTCATCGCCGCCGGCTTCGAGTCACCCGAGCGCCCGTCAGCCCATGGTCGCCAGGATCGGGGCCAGTGTGACGAGCAGCTCGTCCACGTCGTTGTCGCCGTCAATGCCGAGCAGGTTGGCGGTGATGGCGATGCCAAGGTCGAACGCGGGCACGTACGCAGCGATGGTGCGGAAACCCGGAACGCCGCCCCCGTGGGAGTGGACCGTCAGGCCCATGACTTCGTCGGTGCTGATGCCCAAGCCGTCGTTGTCGGCGGGATCCGGATGGCCAGTCGTCATGAGGGCGACTTGGCTCGCATTGAGGATGTCGCCTGCGAACAGCCCTCGGATCAGCAGCGCCACGTCGCCGATGCGTGCTTCGATACCGCCGCCGGTCCAACCAGCGGAACGGGCGAGCTCTTGGGGCATCGTTCCGATGTCGACGTAGATGGCGCCGCTGTGTTCGATCTGGTTGGCAGTGGTCAGCCCCAGGATCGGGCCCAGCACGTAGGCGAATGTGCCGCCGACGTACCCGTTCGCGGTCGGCTCAGGCGGGAACTCGCTGGGCGTCAGATAAGTGTGCGACAGACCAAGCCGATCGAACACCCGAGTTCGGATCTCATCTGCTGCGGTGGTGCCGGTGACGGCTTCGATGAGCAAGCCCGCAGCGACGTAGCCGGTGGTGTTGTAGTGGCGTTCGGTGCCCAACTCGGCCACTGGTCCGTAGGCCGCAGCGAACTCCAGTATCTCCTCGGGCGTTGTCGGCACATCCAGCCGCGACGCCGCAAGTTGGAAGAACCTCGGGTCGACGGCGAACTCCACGAAGCCTGAGGTGTGCCCGAGCAGGTCCCGCACGGTCACCGCCGCAGCGTGCTCGTATCCCGGTGCCCAGTCGTCGCCCAGGTAGCGCGCGACCGGCGCGTCTAGCTCGACCAGTCCTTCGGCGACGAGCTGCAGAACAACCGCCGCCGTGACCGACTTGGTCACCGACCCGATGCGGACGTAGTGGTCGACGGTCATTGGCGCGCCGCTGGCGAGATCGCTGACGCCCCAGGCGAAGGTGACCGGCTCGGCGCCTCGTTGGGTGACGGCAAGCACGACTCCGGGTGCGCCGGTCTCTTCGATCCAGCCCAGCACGGCTGCGCTGAGTGGGTCCACGGGCGCCCCATCCGCCTCAGCGGCGACGTCGGCCTCATCTGGGGGCGCGGCCGTTGTCGCCGGTGCCGGGGCCCGCGTGGTGGGAGCCGGCGCCGCGGCGGTCGCCGGCGCGGCAGCAGTGGTTGGAGCCGCGGCTGCGGTGGCCGGTGCCTGGACTATTCCGTCGGTCACCGTGTTGGGTGAGGTGCCATCGGTGCTGCTGCACGCGGCTGCGAGCAAGCCGAGACTCAGCAGGGCGCATGCGAGTCGCTTCATACGCGCAGCGTACGGATCCCACCCGAAGGCGTGCGAGTCATCGCGCACAGCGCTGGGCACACTGTGCTGTCTCGCGCGCCGCGGTTGGCGCGGGGGCGACGACACCTGCGAGTATCTGCCGTTATCTACGCCCGTGCGGGCCACAGGGGGCTGATGTGAATCTCGGAATGCTGCTCTTCATGCCGGCGACCATCGCCGGCGATCAGGTCATCCTGGTCGATACCTCAGCTGAAGCCAGTGGCGGAGCTCCACGCGAGGTCACGTACCAGGCGTTGCTCGACAACGTGGCGCGCACCGCTGGGATGCTGACAATGCTCGGTGTCGGTGTCGGCGACCGCGTCGGGGTATTCGCTACCAACAGCGTCGAGTGCGTCGAAGCCATCTTCGGCGGCGCATTCGTCGGTGCAACGGTGGTCCCGATGAACTTCCGCGCTGGCGCGCAAGAGACAGCCCACCTGCTCAGCGACAGCGGTATCAGCGTCCTGTTCACCGAATCGCGTTACAGCGATCTCGTCGAGCAGAACAAGCCCGCTGATCTCGAGCACGTCCTTGTGCTCGATGATCCGGCGTCCTACGCCGCCGCACGGGACGAGGCCTTCGAGCTGCCCGTTCCCGAAGACGTCGACACTGACGGACTGTGCACGTTGCTGTACACCAGCGGCACCACGGCCATGCCCAAGGGCGTCAAGCTCACCAACGGGGCGATCACGGGCTACGTCATGGGGACCAACGACGCTGCGACCGGCGAGGATATGGGCCGCATGGCCGTGGCGGCGCCGCTGTACCACATCGCGGGTCTGACCTCGATGCTGAATGCGCTCTACAGCGGGCGCGTTGTGGTGTTGCTGCCGCAGTTCGAGGCATCGTCGTGGATCGATTGCGTGCAAGCGCATGCCGTGACGCACGCCTTCTTGGTGCCCACGATGCTGGCCCGGGTGCTCGAGGCGCCCAACTTCGCACCGCAGGCATTCAGCGGTCTCGAAGCAGTCACCTATGGCGCGGCGCCCATGCCTCCTTCAGTGATCCGCCGGGCGATCGACATGTTCCCGCCGAACGTGGCGTTCGCCGGCGCCTACGGCCAGACCGAGACAACGTCCACGGTGGCGGTACTCGACCCCGACGATCACCGCATCTCCGGGACAGCCGAGGAGCAAGAACGCAAGCTGCACCGGCTGTCGTCGGTGGGACAGGTGCTCGAGGACGTGCAGGTGCGCGTTGTCGATGCCGACAGCGGCGAGTCGGTTGCACCGGGCGTGATCGGCGAAGTGCAGCTGCAGACGTTCCGTGCGATGGACGGCTACTGGGGCAACGAAGAGAAGACCCGAGTGACCATCGACGACGAGGGCTGGGTGCACACGGGAGACCTCGGCTACCTCGACGACGACGATTACCTGTTCCTGGCTGGCCGCACCGGCGACATGATCATCCGTGGTGGCGAGAACGTGCTTCCCGACGAGGTCGAGAGAATTTTGTACGACCACCCGTCCGTTCTCGAAGCCGCCGTGGTGGGTCTGCCCAGCGAGGAGTGGGGCGAGCGCGTCGCCGCCGCTGCAGTCATTCGCCCTGGCAGCGGCGCCACCGGTGACGACCTGGTCGCGCACGCGCGCGAGCGTTTGGCCCCGTTCAAGCGGCCCGAGTTCGTCCACCTGATGGACGAGCTGCCACGCACCTCCACCGGCAAGCTGCTGCGCCGCGACCTCATTCCGATGCTTGAAGAGCTGGGCGTCTAGGCCGTCGGCTCGCAAAGTCGTGTCGCAGCGTCGGCCGTGAACGCTGCGGCCACACCGGAGTATCTCGACGATCACCTGCACTTGCTGGCGTGCGCAGCAGCGCGCCGCTCGGTGGACGTCAGCGATGCTGCATCGATCCCCGACATGCTGGCGCTTGTTCGACGAGCAGTCCGCGGCCGCAGCGACCATGGCTCAGGCGGTGACATGGCCGCCGATGCCTGGCTGCGCGCATGGGGCTACGACGACGCACTGCTTGTCGAACGGCGCCATCCCACCGTCGCGGAACTCGACGCTGCGACGGCTGATCGGCCCACGGTGCTGCATCACATCACGGGTCACGTCGCAGTGGTGAACACTGCTGCTGCGCACGCCCTCGGCCTCGCGGCCGCAGACGTGCTCACCGAGCGGCACGACCTGCTGGCGCGTGTGCCGCGCCCGGACCGGTCGACGACCGTCGCTGCGGTCGGCGAGGTGCTTGTCGAGCTGGCCGCCGCGGGCTTCACGGCATGCACGGACACCACCCACACCAATGACGTGGCGGCGCTCGAGCTCTTGGCGGATGCGTCGGCGGCTGAGCCGTCCGTGGAGATCACAGCGATGATCGGCTGTGACCGGCTCGACACGCTTGGCGATGTGTCCTTCGGCATGGACGTCACGGGATCCCGCGCAGCCGCGGCCGCGCAGGGGCAGGGCTGCGTGCGAGTCGGTCACGTCAAGGTGATGCCGCCGCACGACGACGAGGGCGTTGTCGCAGAGATGGTCGCCGCCGCACGCGATCGAGGCTTTCCCGTTGCGGTACACGCCATGGACATCGACACGCTGCAGGCGACACTCGACGCGTTGGAGGCTCAGCCGCCATCGCACCCCGAGCCCGGTCGCCCCGAGCCCGACCGCATTGAACATTGCGCGCTCGCGTTACCCGAGCAGCTCGATCGCATCGCCCGGCTCGGCATCGCGGTCGTCACGCAGCCCAGCTTCGTCACGCGTCGCGCCCAGAAGTACCAAGAGCAACTGTCCGCCATTGAACAGGGCTGGCTGTGGCCGCTGGCGAGCCTCGTGCGCCGCGGCATTCGGGTCACGTTCTCATCCGACGCGCCGACGGTGCCTGCGGATCCGCAGGAATGGATCGATGCGGCAACCAGCCGCACGCTTGCTCCCGCCGAGCGCGTCGATCACACCACTGCTCGCCGGTTGTGCCAGCGGGGTTGAGTACCCTGCGTCGGCACTGCAAAGACGGGTCGTGCTGAGTGCGGGGAGGCATGGATGGCCGGGCCGATGGAAGGCATCCGCGTCGTCGAGCTGGGGGTGTGGGTCGCTGGCCCGGCATGTGGCGGCATCCTCGCTGACTGGGGTGCCGATGTCGTCAAGGTCGAGGGGCCGCAAGGCGATCCATTCCGTTCGCTGGAATGGCTGTACCCAGGTGCGGGCAACCCGCCGTTCGACCTCGACAATCGGGGCAAGCGCAGCATCGCGCTCGACTTGCGCCAGCCGGACGGCATGGCGGCGATGCACGCACTGCTGGCCCCCGCCGACGTGTTTCTGTCGAATATCCGACCAGGCGGACTCGAGAGGATGGGTCTCGACTATCCGTCGCTCGCGGAGCGATACCCACGTCTGATCTACGCCAGCGTCACCGGCTTCTCGTTGCACGGCGACGAGCGGGACCGCCACGCCTATGACGTCGGCGCGTTCTGGTCGCGCGCCGGGATCGCGCGATCGCTGACGCCTCAAGACGGTGAGCTGCCCTATCAGCGCGGCGGCATGGGCGACCACATGACCGGCATGTCGGCCGCGGCAGGCGTGGCTGCGGCACTCTTCCACCGCACGCGCACCGGCAAGGGCCAGCTCGTGGAGGCGTCGCTGCTGCGCTTGGGTGCGTACATGCTGGGCTGGGATCACAACGTCACCGCCATGACGGGCTCCGAGACCGTCGCTTGGGGTCGTCACAATCCACCGAACCCGCTCATCAACTGCTACCGCTGCGCCGACGGAGAGTGGTTCTGGATGCTGGGCCTCGAGGGCGATCGCCACTGGCCTGCGGTGACCGAAGCCCTTGGCCGCACCGATTGGCGCGCGGACCCGCGCTTTGCCGATATCGAGCTGCGCTACACCAACTCAGAAGCGCTGATCAGCGAGATGGACCAGGTCATCGCGACACGGACCCGCGCCGAGTGGGGCGAGATCTTCGATGCCGGGGATGTCTGGTGGGCGCCAGTGCAGTCCACGCTCGAGATGCTGTCGGATCCCCAGGCACGCGCAGCGGGCTGCTGGGTATCGGTGCCGACACCCGAAGGAGACACCACTGAGATGGTCGCGACGCCCGTGGACTTCTCCGCTTGTGCCTGGGAAGTCACGGCGCCGGTTCCGGAATTCGGCCAGCACACCGAGCTGATCCTGCTGGAGCACGGCTACGAATGGGAGACGATCGCGGAGCTGAAATATGCCGGCGTCATTCCCTGAGCCTTCCGGTGCGAAGCGGCCCCTGTCGCCCCGCGGTAGGAGGCACCTCCAACAGTGAGATAACTTCGATCCGCTGCACGCGACTGACGGGCCGTGCGTGGGGAGGGAGCTGATGATCGAGCCGGTGCGCGCTCGCATCTTGACGCCCGAGTGGGCGCCGACGGTGATTCCCGCGCCATACGACTCGCTCACAGCCGACGAGCAAGCCCAGCATCTCGCAGACAACCCTGACTCCTTCGCGCATGTCGCCGGTTCGCCGCCAGAGAGTTTCGGGCACCCGACCGAGCATCTTCATCACGCCACTCGCAGCACCAAAGCGCTGGAGCGGCTGATCGGTCTGGGGGCGTTCGGCACAGAACAGGACCCGCGCTTGTACGTGCAGCGTGTCGAGGCCGACGGGCATACCCAGCATGCGCTCCTCGGTTCCGTCAGGCTCGAAGAGCACGAGCTGCGGCCGCACGAGGACACGCAGCCTGCCCGGGTGCACGGACTGGCAATGCACTTCAACGAGGTTGGCCGGATGTCGAGTCCGGTGGTCCTGACCTCACCCCGCCCTGTCGCCGTCACCGAAGTCATCGAGGCCACGGTGGCTGCAGCGGAGGCCGATCCGCCGCTGCCCGCAGTACTCGACACCAAGACCGTCGACGGCGCGCGCGTCACGCTGTGGCGGGCTGTGACCACTGCAGCGAGCACCGGTGTGGCAGTCGAGGGGCCGCTGTACATCGTGGACGGACACCACCGGATTGCGGCGGCGCGGCAAGCGAATTTCCGCCGGGTGCTTGTGGCGTG
>NZ_CBDCEO010000006.1:0-23956 GCF_965215815.1 Candidatus Poriferisodalis sp.
GAGAGAACTGACCAGAGATCACCTGGTCCCGTGACGCCGAGTCGATCACCTGCTCGTAGCTGCGCCTGACATCGGCCAGCTTCTCCCGCAGCTCAGAGTTGCCTGCCAGCGGCTTCACCGCCTCACGGATCATCGCCGCGCCAGCGGCCTTGACCTGATCGGGTGTGGGATCGCCACCAGCTTCAGCCGCTGCAGCCTCGTACTGGCGATCGACATCGAGGGCGTCCACCATGCCGCGCACGAGGTCCGTCAGGCCGACTCCTGCCACGTTCTCCACCTCAGCACGATCCGCTGCTGTCATCCGCCGATTCAGCCGGGTGAGCCGGGATGCGACCGACGACACCACATCGGGATCGGTCGAGCCAAGTCCGATGTTGTTGAGCAGCTTGTCAAAGCTCACTGTCCGCTGGCGGTCCATCGGCACGGTGTCATGAAGCTCGGCTTCGGTTACGCCGACGGCGTCCACGATCACGAAGCGATCCTTGGCGGCAGCATCGGGCGTGACCGCGCGCAGCTGATCGCTGTCGATTACCCGCACGCCCCGCCCCTTCATCTGCTCGAAGAAGTTGCGGCTGCGCACCATGCGCATGAACACCACGCACTCGATCGGCTTCACGTCGGTCCCGGTGGCGATCATGTCCACAGTCACAGCAATTCGCGTCGTGTAGCTGGTTCGGAACTGCTGCAGCAGCTCCTCGGGCTTGTTGCCAGCGTCTCCCGAGCGGTAGGAGATCTTCACCGCCCCCTCGTTGCCGAGCCCGAACTCCTGCCGGACGATCTTGACGATGTCCTCGGCGTGGCTGTCGTCCTTGGCGAAGATCAACGTCTTGGGGATGTGCCGCAGCAAGCCGTCGTCACGGCGCTCGCGGTCAGGGAATATCTCCGGCAGCGAATTGCGCAGCGTGCGCACGACCGTGCGGATCTGATCGGGTGCCACCACTCGTCTGTCGAGCTGGTTGGCGTCGTAGGTGATGTCCTCGTCGATCTTCTCCAAGCGGTGCTCGCGTGTGTCGCGGTCGCGGAACTTGGTTACGAATTCGGCGGGGACAGTGCCGCCGGACTCCGTGATCTCGGTGCGGATGCGAAACACGTCGAAGTCCACGTTCACCCGGTCGGCTACCGCTTGGGCATGCCCGTACTCCATGACGAGGTTCTGATCGAAGAACCCGAATGTCTGCTTGCCAGGTGTTGCGGTGAGGCCCACGAGGAATGCATCGAAGTACTCGAGCACCTGACGCCACACGCCATATATGGAGCGGTGGCACTCGTCGATGATGATCAGGTCGTAGGACTCAATCGGCACCGCCGGGTTGTACACGACATCGACAGGCGCGGCCGGTGCGGTGTCGAAACCGCTTTTTTCGTCAAGGGCTTCGTCGAAGTCGTCGTCGCCACGCAGGATCGAATGCAGCCTCTGGATCGTGCAGATGTGGACCTTGGTGGCGGCCTCATCAGCCATCTCAAGCCGTGACGACGTGAGATGCCGGACGTTGTAGAGCTCAGTGAACTTGCGGCCATCGTCCGGTGTGGAGAAGCCTTGGAACTCCCGGAGCGCTTGACGGCCGAGATTCGCCCTATCGACAAGGAAGAGGATCCGCTGGGCGCCGGCGTGACGCAGAAGGCGGTAGCAGACGTTGGCGGCAGTGAAGGTCTTGCCTGAGCCCGTGGCCATCTGGATGAGCGCCCGGGGGCGGTTGGAGCGGAACGACTGCTCAAGATTGCGAATGGCCTCGGCCTGGGCAGGCCAAAGGTGCGCCGCATCGGTGCCGAGATCGGGCAGCAGCTGCGCGCCAGCACGCATGCCGGGCGCGCGACCCTCGCCTTCCGTGTGGTCCTCGTGCCAGCGGGCCAAGGTCTCGGGACGGTGGAATGCGAACACACGTCGACTCGTTGGCACAGGGTCCAGCCCGCACGTGAACCGCGTCTCGGTGCCAGTGGATTCGTAGCCGAAAGGCAGTGCCCCGTCGACCTCAATGGCAGGTAGTGCCTCTGGGTACGCGGCCTGATATTTGCGAGTCTGTGGCTCAACGCCCGTGAGCGTCATGCCGGCTTTCTTGGCCTCTATGACGCCGACCGCCTGACTGTCCACATAGAGCACGTAGTCGGCAGGCCCCGCCGTGGTTGGCACCTCGCGAACGGCAACACCCTGGGCGGCAGCTACGGCTGCGCTCTTGTAGTCCTGCACGACCCAGCCGCAGGCCTCCAGCTGCTCGTCGATGTCGCGACGGGCCTTCTGCTCGGGGGCCAGGTAGTCAGTCACAAAGTCCCCAGATCACTATCACCAACCCACACCAGCGGTCATCGTACGATCTCGCGCCGGACTGCGAAAGCGTCAGCCAAGGTGGCTCGACCGGATGAGCTGGGTTCACCCCCTCCGAGACTCATGGCTCAAGGACAACCGTGGTAGACGTTGGATCGGTTGGCTGTCGCTGAGGTTTGGGTCGCTCGAACATGTCTTCGGAACTGGAACCTGCAGAGGCGTTTCCACCAAGTGTGTACTTGCGCGACGAACTAGCGGAGCGCGGTTGGACGATCTCGGAATTTGCCGAAATCATCGGTTAACCGTCTCAGGTTGTCTCGGGGATGCGCGAGGCGAAGACGCCGGTCACGCGGGACGTGGCTCGTATCGTCGGAGGCGCTCAACACATCGGCGGCACTATGGCGCAGCTTCGAGATCGCCGACCGGATGCATCGGCCGCGGGCGGGCGCGGCTCCACAGGTGCTGATGCTCGACGGCCAACGTTCACGGTGCGGAGGGAACCATGCCGACAGATCAATGGACTGATTCCAACGGGAATCTGGCTCACTACATAGCCGACCAGTCAGAGCGGACCCTCGCTTCGTATCGCGAACAGCCGAACCTGGTTGCTGAACACGCGAATGTCGAGCAGGACACGGCGCAGGGTGGCTATCGCAATCGGCAGCTCTTCGAACTCGTCCAGAACAGCGCCGACGCGCTCTGGCCTGATCCCGACGCGGAGTTGACCAGCGACGACACCTCGCGTCGTCGTGGCGGGCGTATCGAAGTCCTTCTGACCAATAGCGATCTCTATTGCGCTGACGACGGGGAACCCATCAGTCCTGACGGTGTCACGGCTCTCATGTTCTCGCATCTATCGCCCAAGAGGGGAACCAGCCAGATTGGTACTTTCGGCCTCGGATTCAAGGCAGTGCTCGGTGTCAGCGACTCTCCCGAGTTCTTCAGCCGCTCCGGCTCATTCCGCTTCGATCGGAAGCGCGCGCGGGAACGGGTGAGAGATGTCGTCCCCGACGCAGACCGATGTCCGATCTTGCGCCTGCCCGAACCGATCGATCCAGCCGAACGCAGCGAGCAGTACGGCGAACTGCGTGGGCTGATGGCATGGGCAAACAACATTGTGCGACTGCCGCTCAAGGATGGAGCGCGCGAAGACCTTCTCCAGCAAATGAGGGATCTGCCGGCCGAGTTCCTTCTGTTCGTCCCTCACCTGACGACGCTCACGCTCGCGGACAGCTCCACAGAATTGAACCGGATTCTCGAATTGGAGAACGTGAACGACGAGTACCTCCTCGCTGAAGGGGATTCGACCAGCCATTGGAAGCTCTTCGAGCGAACCCATGCGTTGTCGAGTGATGCGCGCGCCGACCGCCGCCCCGGCGACGATCGAATGGAGGTGCCAATTTGGTGGGCCGCACCCGTCGACCGTCTCGACCGACCCGGAAAGTTCTGGGCGTTCTTCCCGACGAACACAGCGAGCCTCGTTCCGGGCATCTTGAATGCTCCTTGGAAGACGAATGAGGATCGTCAGAACCTCCTCAGCGGCCCATTCAACGACGAACTGGTCGGAGCAGCTTCGGATCTGATCGCGGACGCATTGCCACAATTGCGGGCGGACGACGATCCCGCTCGACACTTGGACGCGTTGCCTCGTCGACACGAGGCAGGCGACTCCGAGCAGGCCAGCCTGCTGCGAGAACTCCTATTCGAAGCCCTCGACGATCAAGCCATTGTTCCCGACCAGAAAGGCGAGCTCTGCCGAATCCACGACATCTCCTATCCCCCGTCGCGGCTGACCCCAGATCGCGGAATGGAGATGGCACCGTTCGATCGATGGGCCGCATATCCGGAACGGCCACGGGCATGGCTGCACCACAAGGCGATAACTCGCACGAGGCTCGCGACCATCGAACGGCTGCTTGGAGGGACCGGTCAATCAGGACGGACGATGCGGCGCATGCGCCGGGCCTCAATCGCCAGTTGGCTCGGAGCATTGGTCCTGGACCAAGTGCCGGGCGATGCGGTCGCCGCTTCGGCGGCCGCTATCCAGGCCGCCGCGCTCATTCCCCTCGAAATACGCTCGGGCACAGAACTCGGCTCGATCGTGCTGTCGGCAAGAGGGGGCTGGAGGTCGCCAGATCCTGAGCTGGTGTTTCTGCCAGACGGGTTGCCGACCTCGAGCGACGAGTTCGATCTGGAGTCCTGCGTTCATCCGGCACTCGTCGCCGACGGCGATACACTCGCGGCACTCAAGGAATTAGGCCTCAAGCCGCCTTCGGCCGAGAGCAGATTTCGACTTACGGCAGAAAGTGTGTTGGCACAACGAGGTCCGTCGCGTCTTGACGACAGCCTCTACGAGAACTTTTGGGCTCTTGCTCGAAGACTGAGCCGCTCATTGGTGCAGGACGTGGTTCGCGAATACGCACGGTGGCCGAGCAACTTACGAGTACGGACGCGCTCTGGCGATTGGCGGCCAACGCACTCGGTCTTGCTGCCCGGAGACATCGTGCCGGTCGATGGCAGCCGGGATGACCACGTAGCCGTCGATATCGACTTCCATCAGCGCGATGTCGAACTCCTTCGCGAACTCGCGGTCGTCGACTCACCCTCAGGCGACCGCGACATGGGCTGGGAGCCGTTGTTCAAGGAATATCAGGACCAGTGCGAGAAGCAGTACCGCCGACGAGATGATCTTCCGGCCCGGCCATGGTGGGGGTACCTGGCATTCACATCAACCGAGGGCGTCGGTCCGTTGACCATACTCACTGAACTGTCCGACGAGGGACGAGCACTTTTCACTGACGCGCTGTTGGGGCAAGAGTCCTTCGACCGATGTTGTGAGATGTGGCATACGGGCGGGAATAGGAGCTCCTATCCAAAGGAACTATTTGAGTCATTGACGGTCCACGCCATCCGGGTACACGGACGTATCGAGGCCTCCAGCGGCATTGTGCCGTTCACCGACGCCCTCGGACCACAGCCCAAATGCCCGGAGGCCCTGCACGTACTCTTGCAGCATCCGAATTCCGAAAAGATCAAGGCGGCATTCGATCTTTCGGAGCCGATACCGGAATTCTTGGCCGAAGGAGAGCCGGTCCCGCTGACCGATGTGTGGCCTGGGTTGGCTGAACATCTCCCGCCGCATCGGCGGACCAGCCGCTTAGTTCTCTGTGAACAGATCCTTGTAGCCGGAGCGGGACGCCCTTGCGTCACTCTCGGGTCCGACGTGTATCTCGTCGGCAACATCGACGACGATGCGCGGCGTGCACTTGAGCTCGTCGCGGAGGTATTGGGTCTCGGACTAGCCGACTTCCAGATTCAAGCAGTCCTACACCGCGAGACGCCCGCAGAAATCGAAAAACGGCGCGCCGCAATTCGGCAACTTGCAACGGATGCTGAGCGACTGCTCGCTGCTGTCGGCGAAGCACCCCTGCGATTGGGTCTTCCTCGATTGCTCCTGGATGTTCTGAGCAACGATCGAGAGACGCTGACTGGAGTCGAAATTTCGGAGGCCGCCATCGCGACCTACGACACTGGCGCTCTCAGACATTTCAAGCGGGCCTTGGACAATCTCGATCCTCCCGCGACGTGGTCCGGATCGCGGCGCGCTATCGAATTCGTCCGCTCATTGGGATTCTCGGAAGCATGGGCTGGCGAACGCAATAGGCGCCGCCCCCAGTTCGTCGAGGTCGAAGGCCCTCGGACTCTCCCCCCGCTTCACAACTTTCAACGCCGTGTGGCCGACAACGTCCGCAAGATGCTTCACTCCGAACGCAGTGACGGAACCGAGCGGCGCGGGATGCTGAGCATGCCCACCGGGTCCGGCAAGACCCGCGTTGCGGTGCAGGCGATCGTGGAAGCCATGCGCGACGACGCATTCCAAGGAGGGATTCTCTGGGTGGCGGACCGCGACGAGCTGTGTGAGCAGGCTGTCGAATCATGGGAGCAGGTGTGGAGGAGTGTCGGCGCAGAAGCAGGGCAGATGCGCATTTCCAGAATGTGGAGCGGGCAGCCCCGACCATCGCCGACAAGTGAACGTCATGTCGTCGTCGCCACAATTCAAACGCTCCATGTCCGTCTCACTCGCCAACCGGCCGACTACGACTTCCTGAGAGAATTCAAGCTGGCCGTCTTCGACGAGGCCCATCGGTCGATCGCCCCGACATTCACGGAAGTCATGCAAGAGATCGGGTTGACGTTCCGCCGCAAGGAAGATGAGCCGTGTCTGCTGGGTCTCACTGCGACGCCCTACCGCGGGCATGACGAGGCAGAGACGGACAGGCTCGTCCGCCGCTACGGCCGAAATCGCCTTGACGCCGGAGCGTTCGCTCACGATGACCCCAAGGAGGTCATCGGCGAGCTGCAGGGGATGGGGGTGCTCGCTCAGGCTGATCAAGAGCTGATCGAAGGCGGAACGTTTCGTCTATCTGACGCGGAACGGGACGAGGTCTTGAGGTTCGTTCGAGACCCAACGCGCTTGGCACATCAGTTGGCGTGGCTCCCGCAGAGCGTGGAGGATCGCATCGCTCAGGACTCACACCGCACTAGACGCATCGTCGAGGCGTACGAGACGTATGTGGGCCCAAACTGGCCTGCGCTCATATTCGCTACGTCGGTGGAGCACGCCCAGACTCTGGCGGCGCTGCTCAATCAGCGAGGAGTTACCGCGCGATCTGTGAGCGGGAACACCGAAACGGTGACCCGTCGCCGCGTGGTGGAGGGCTTTCGTCGCGGTGACGTCAACGTGCTCGTCAACTACGGAGTGTTCCGCGAAGGGTTCGATGCGCCCAAGACTCGGGCCATCATCGTGGCCCGGCCTGTGTACAGCCCAAACCTCTACTTCCAGATGATCGGAAGAGGACTGCGGGGCCCCTTGAACGGCGGTGACGAGCGCTGCCTCGTACTCAACGTCCGAGACAACATCGAGAACTTCGGCAAGGAGCTCGCTTTCTCCGAATTGGACTGGCTATGGAATCGCTGAGGCGACGTCCTCAAGTCCGAGCACCGTCTTGCGTAACGCCGACATCAGCGGACACGCAGCGCGCGAGACCATGCCGTGACGAGGTTTGCGCCGACGTGGTGATCTCCCAAGACGGTACCGAAGGTCAAGTCCAGATAGGACATCTGGCGGTATGGCCGTCAACAAGAATTGGAGTGTTTGAACATGCCTTCGAAACTGGTGTCTGCCGAGTCGTTCCCACCAGGTGAGTACTTGCGCGACGAACTATCGGAGCGCGGTTGGACGATCTCGGAATTTGCCGAGATCATTGGTCAACCGTCTCAGGTTGTCTCGGAGATGCTCGAGGCGAGAGTCAAGGTCACGCCGGACTTGGCGCAGAGACTCTCGGCGGCACTTGGCACCTCGGCGCAAGTGTGGCTCAACCTCGAAGAGGCCTACCGGCTACACACGCGCACCCATGGCACGTAGCGCTGCCGCGATGTCCTCCACGCCGATGTCGCTCGATGCAACGCTCATGACGAGGTCGTAGACGTCGTCGTTGGTGGCGGCGCTCACGCTGGCGTCGTTGAGTTCCAAGAAGATGGCCGTGGCAAGCCAGCCGAGACGCTTGTTGCCATCGACCAGCGGATGGTTGTTGACCACCGAGTGCAGCAATGCCGCCGCCTTGGACCAGATGTCGGGGTACGCATCCTCGCCGAACGCGGATGCCTGTGGTCGCGCCGCTGCCGCCCCAAGGAGGCCGATGTCGCGAGTCGGCGGCGGATCGCCGAGCAACCGGCGCGCCAGCTCGACGAGATCCTCGGTGTCGAGGTACTCAAAGCCCTGGTTCACTCGCCCATGCGCCTGAGTGCGTCGCCATGACGCTCCATGATGACATCGGCTGCCGAGGTGACGCGGTCCCGGTGTTCGGCCTTGGTGACGTACTCGCGCACCGCTCGCCGGGCTGCTTCTTGCATGGAGGTGCCATCAAGAACCGCTCGCCGCCGCAATGCGTCTTGCTCTGCCTCGGTGAGCCTCAGTGTCATCGCCATGAGACGAATGGTATCAAGTCGATACCAAGAGCAGAAGGAAGCGCGCCGCCGCCTGCCGAAGGCTGAACACCACACATCAGCATCCGTCCGCCCACAGGAGTCCCCGTCACCACGGCGAGGCCAAGCCGCGGTATACCGGGGGCTCATGACCGCGTTAGAGGGATGGCCACAGCTATGACAAACAGATTCGTCGCTGCGATGGCGTTCACAGCGCTGGTGTTATCGGCGCTGTCGCTGTTCGTCGCGTTGGGTGCCACCGACGATCAAGTGACCTCGCCAGCAACCGAGGTCGCCCCGCCGACAACCGCTTCTGTTGCCATCGAGGCACCGAGCACGACGGCCGCCCGTCTGGCTGCGAACACATCGGACGAAGTCGCCCTTGTCACGGCACCCGCTGCTACCGAACCGCCCTCGACGGCTGCGGTGACACCGGCCACGACGGCACCGCTTCCCGGCACGCCGTCGGCAGTCGGACCAGCGGCGGGCACACAGCTCGGCGTTGTCGGCGTCAGCCACGACGATTTCCTCAACGTCCGCGACGCGCCCAACGGCAACGTCGTCGCCACGCTCACGCTGAGCATCGCAAACTCGGCCAGTGGCGAGCAGTCGATCCTGGTCGGAAGTCCCGAAGCCACCGAGACAATTGCGACGCTGGACGTCGTAGGTGTAACGGCCACAGGTCGCACACGCGACCTGCGCACCAGCACTTGGCACGAGATACAAGCCGGCCCGGTCACCGGATGGGCCAGCAGCAACTACCTCGCCCCGCTGTCACCTGACACCCGGCTTGATGTGACCGCACAAGTCTTGGGTGCCATCGGCCCCACCCCGTCGGCACCGACCATGACCGAACTCGCCCAACAGATCGCCGCCGAATTCGCCTCCGACGAACCACCGTCACGAATCAGATTCACGTCCGCGACGAGTGCGTTCGAAGCCTTGGCCGAACTCACTGTCGATGTGGTCGGCCAGCCCGATGACGCAGTACGCGGCTATCGCTTGTGGATCACCGCTGAGACCACCGGAGACTGGATCGCCGCCCTCACCGACGGCGACATCAATACCGACGCAGGCCCCTACACGCTGCGAAGCGTTGCGGCCACACCCCTGTGCTACAGCCACCGCGACGTCGGCAACGACGGCAACTGCAACTGACGCCGCGCGTGCTTGAGCGGATTCGTCAGACTCCGGCGGGCGGCGATCACTTCGACTTGCCCGACGAGCTTCAGCTGGAGTGCCACAAGCGGCTGCAATCCGCTGGCCGATCGGCGGCAACAGGCCCCTACAGCCGCATCCCGCATGAAGGTCCCGCTCCCACGATGACCACTCGTTGCACCACCGCTTCGTGCGGTCGGTTCGTGCATCCCGTCGAAGATCGGGCGCGGACCGCTTCGGCTGCGCTTCTCGGGATCGCTGGTCGAGCAGCACAACTAGGAATCCACATGCCTGCCGAATCTGAACGGCACTACCGTCGAAATGACGGCAACGATGCCGCTCGATCCTCCTGCTGTGCCATTGGGGGAAGCACCAGATGAAACCCCCACGCGCCACCCGCATGCTGTTCCTTGACGACTCGGGCCATCCGGCCCAATGAGTGGCGGCGGCAACGGAATCAGGCACTGGTCCAGGAAGTCTTCAAGATCATCGACGAACTTGACTGGATCACTTACACGGCGAGCATCGACAAGGCCAAGATGCGCCATCCCATGACACAACGGACCACGATGCCCCTGCAACTCCAGGCTCTCGTTGAGCACTTTGCCGTCGAGGGCGACGACGCGATGCAACTCTTGGACACCGGTGTCGGAGCCACGCTCTTGCAAACGCTCGGGCGCAGACGCACTCACAGGGTCCGCAGGTGGACCAATCACATAGTCGTGTTCTGACGCCACAGCTTGCGGCGACCGCTTTGGCGCAATAGCATCACGGGTGTCTGACGGATCCGATTAGTAGGCCTCGGCCGAATGCAATCGTGTGCCCCAGGCTTCTGGACCCCGGACCTCACGGGGTCCTTTTCTTTGCGCCGCTGTGTGGGCTGCACCTCGAGCACAGTTCGGTCCCTCGGCCGTGCCCGAGTCGAGGTGGTGACAGGGACCTGATTGTCGGTCCAGTTGTCATGGGTGTTGTCGTTTGTGTTGTTCAGCGTATGCGGCGGGGGTTTGTCCGCCGAGCTTGTCGCTGCGTACCTTCGCCAGGGCGCAGGACGAGGCACTGGCCCAATCGGCTGCGCGCCTTGCCGCCCGCATCAACCCGACGTGGTAGGCGGCTGTCAAGCACGGTAGTTCAGCTGGGTTCTGCTGCCGGAGGTCGGGCACGTCACTCGGGAGTTCGCTGCGGTCATGCTTGTGCGTTCAAAATCAATTCACATTGATCGAGCACAGATCTAGGTTGACTACCTCGCGACGGTCCCGACCCAACCCACGCCGCCGTATGTCTCACCAGTGATACGCTACGGGTATGGATGAGGTCACGATCCGCGAACTTCGCAATCATGGAGGTGATGTGGTGACGAGGGTTCAGGCAGGTGAACGGCTCACCGTGACTCGGTCGGGGCGACCCGTGGCCGAGCTGCGACCGCTGCCCCGCCGGGGACTCGATGGGGCGACACTTCTCGAGCGCTGGCGACATTTGCCGCGAGTCGATCCTGACGCGCTCCGCCGCGACATCGATCAACTCGCGGACCCGTCGCTGTGAGCGATGGCCGGGGGGTGCTCGACACAAGCACCGTGATCCTGCTGCCCCAAATCACGGATCCTGCCGTGCTGCCTGCTGAACCGGTGATCACGACGATCACTCTTGCCGAGCTCTCCGCCGGCCCGTTGGCGACATCCGACGAAACCGAACGAAGCCGTCGCCAGGCGCACGTCCAACAGGCCGAATCAGATTTCGAACCGCTCCCCTTCGACGGGGTCGCTGCGCGTGCATTTTGCCGCGTCGCCGCCGACTTGCGCGCCGCCGGCCGTAAGGCCACCTCACGCGCCTATGACGCTCTCATCGCTGCAACAGCGATCGCTCACGGGCTGCCGCTGTACACCGCCAATCCGGACGACTTCACGGCCATCAGCGAACTCCAGCTCGTTGAAGTCCCCCACCCCGGGCGACACGCCGCGACCACTGACCCGTAAACGCATCACTGAAGCCGCGCTGGGTCGCGAGGCCGGGCTTTCCGGAGCGGGATGACGCGTAGGTCTGGAGCGTCTCTTGTGCCGATGACGGAGTGACTGCGCCAGTCGAGCGATACACCTCGCTGCCTTGACGCAGGTAGACGATCATTGTCGGGCACAGTGAGATCACGCTCGATGAGCGCGGCGTTCGCCATGGTCTGACCTCCTTGTGGCCCACCTTGTTTGCTGCGATTTGCGCCTGCGTCGCGCTGGTTCTGTTGGCTCTGCCGGAATGTCTTCGGCAGTTGGTTCGAACAATCCGATGAATCAGCCAATGAACTTCAACCCGAGCAGGCGTTCTTTGTGAAATCAGACTCAGTTCGGAGCCGATCGGTTCCCCGACGGTGAGGACCCGGTCGGCGAGCGTCCGCTAGAGGCGGGATGCGGCGTCCGGGTCGAGGATGACGGTCGAGCTTGGGTGGAGTTGCAGAGCTGAAGCGGGGACCGCTTCGCACACGGGTCCGCCTACGGCCTGCGCCACGGCTGCGGCCTTGCGGTCGCCGCACGCGAGCAGCAACAGTTCGGCCGCCGCAAGGATGGTGGAGATCCCCTGCGTGATGGCACGCTCAGGAACGGGACGGCCGTCGCCGAAGAAGCCCGCATTGTCGGAACGGGTCTGCTCACTGAGGGGCACGACGCGGGTGACGCTGTCAAGCGAAGAACCTGGTTCGTTGAAGGCGATGTGGCCGTTGGACCCGATGCCCAGGATCTGCAGGCCGATAGGTGCACTCCGAACCAAGTGCTCGTAGCGACAGCATTCGCCTTCGGGATCGGGCGCGTCAGGATCGGGGCAGTGAACTGCATCGCGGCGCAGGTCGACCTGGCGGGCCAGCGCCCGCTGCACGACGCTGCAATAGCGGCACGGATCGTCAGGATCGAGGCCCGCGTACTCATCAAGCAGGTACACGTCAACGCCGGCGAAACTGAGACCCCCTTGTTGGTGGCGTCGAGCCAACTCGGCATACAGCGCCTCGGTCGTGCTCCCGGTTGCAACCCCAAGGCTTGCTTGTGGCTGACTCCGCACAAAGCGTTCGACAATGTCTGCTGCGCATTCTGAGGCAGCCTCTCGATCCTCAGCGACGATGATCCTCATTGTGTGATCGGCACGCCGACGCCATCGTCATCGCTGCGGGGCGCCTCACCGGCCCCCAAACCCACTGTGGCTGCGACTGCGGCACCGACGATGCCCGCATGCATGCCTCGATGAGCGACCGAGATCGGCTTGGACAGCTCGAGCTCGGAGACGAATCGGTCGAAGTCATTGCTGAGTCCACCGCCGACGACCCAGCACGACGGGTGCAGCACCGCCTCGATCATCTCGAAGAACGGCTGCGCCCGCTGCGCCCACTGACTCGGTGTGAGCCCGTCGGTGGAGATCGCGCGCCCGGACGCCACGTCTTCGAAGCAGGCACCGCCGACGATCAGGCCGCCGAGCTCTGAATTCGCGATGAGGCTGCCGTTGTGCAGCAGTGCGCTGCCGACGCCGGTCCCGAAGGTCAGCACAATGGTCAGCCCGGTCACCCTGAGCGGGGCTTCGCCGTATCGCAGCTCCGCGAGGCCAGCTGCGTCAGCGTCATTGATCAACACCGCGTTCGCTCCGGACGGGGCACGCAAGCAGGCCAGCGCGTCCGCGTCCTCCCAGGACGCATCCAAGTTCGGAGCGTGTCGCAGCGACAGACCATCGATCACGCCTGGCAGAGCGACGCCGACCGGTCCAGTCCATCCGACAGCCGAGGTGATGCGGCTGATTGCCGCGATGACGTCGTGCGGCGTCGCCGTCGGGGGCGTGGCTTCGGTCAGGACGGGTCCCGACGGCTCTCCCACGGCGAGATCCACGACAGCTCCCTTGATGCTCGTTCCGCCGACGTCGATGCCGACCTGCAGCGATCGGTCGTCGAGCGCGGTGTGGTCGGATCTGGGATCGTGCCCATCGCCCGCGTCCGATTCCCCGCGGACGCTCGGGTCGTGGATCATGTCGGGGGACCCCCGCTGCGGGCACCGGTGATGTACGCGACAAGGTCGTCCTTGGTCACCGAGCTGACATCGACCTCTGCTGCTGTGCGCCCTTGACGCAGCACCACTGCCCGGTCGCACACGGCCATGACTCGGTCCATGTTGTGGGTGATGAGCAAGACGGCCACGCCGGCACTGCGCAGTGCGCGAATCAGATCCAGCACGCGTGCGGCCTGCTCGACACCCAATGCGGCAGCGGGCTCGTCGAGCAGCACGATCTGCTGGCCCCACGCGGCAGCCCGCCCGATCGCGACCGCTTGACGCTGGCCGCCCGACAGTGCGCTCAACGGCCGCCGCAACGACGGAAGGCGGATGTCGAGGCGACCCAGAATCTCCGCTGCCTCGGCCCGCATGCGCCTCTTGTCGAGCACTCCGAGCCACGACCCGAACCGTCCCCCACGAGTGTGCTCGCGGTTGAGGAACAAGTTCTCGACGACGTCAAGCGGATCGATCACCGCCAGCGTCTGGTGCACCGTTTCGATGCCCAGTGCCCTTGCCCCCTCGGGCGAACCGATCTCGTGCTTGGCTCCATTGACGAGGATCGTGCCTGCATCAGGCCGGTACACCCCCGCAAGGCACTTCACCAACGTCGACTTGCCGGCTCCGTTGTCTCCGAGCAGCGCAGTCACCTCGCCGTAATGCAAGCTCAATGCGACATCGTCGAGCGCCCGCACAGCGCGAAACGACTTGCCGATGCCTGTGGCTTCCAACGCGGTGACAGCGGTCACGTCGAACCCGCTCGGCCTGGATCGCCAAAACCGTTCCACACCCCGACCACCCGAGGCTCGCCCCGCGACACTCCCGACAGCCCGGTCACGAGCGCCCTGGTCACGAAGGCCTGGATTCTGAAGCCGAAGACCACGGTCGCGCCTTCCGACACGGCGCGGCCAGACCCCCGATGCAATCGGGCGTAGTAATCGATCGCTGCGGGGTCGGGCATGTCCACCGGCACGGGGGACGTCGAGATCTCCGCAGCGTCGTGCGCGATCACTGCGGTGACCCCGTAGTCGCCGAACACCGGATCGACGTACAGGCCGCCACCGAAGCAGAGCGGCACGCCTTGATGAATGTGCGCCACCTCGCTCAGGTACAGGACCCCGGGCTGCTCGGGCAGATCCCGAACGGCGTGCAGCGGCGTGGTGGCGGTGAGGCCGTGGCCAGGCTCGACCTGCGTGGCCCCGGACTCGGCGAGCAGCCCGAGGACGTCGGTGGACGTCGTCCCCGGCAGGTTGATCTCGAGCTGCGCGGGGCACGCCGGGTGCCGTCGAACGAGCTCTGCGGCGCGCGCCAGCGTCTCGACGTTTCGAGTGGCACCGACGCTGCCTCGCTGCTCATCGAACAGCATTGCCGGAAACGTCGTGAGTCCGGCGAACTCGGCCCCATCCAGCGCTGCGATGACGTCGACCGCCGAGCGGAGGTCGTCGAGCGCCACGCCTCCCTCGTGACCGGGATAGAACGTGTCACCCGGATCGAAGACCCGCAGCATGAGTCGCTGAGATCGGCCGCTGGCGCGTGCAGCTGCGGCGGCCTCTGCCGCCTTGTTCGCAGAGAAGACCGTCCAGTAGTCGGGCGCCATGGCAGCAGCTTCGACAGCTTCGGCGCGCGCAACCTGCACCAGATGACCGAGGTGGCCGAGTCGGTGCCCGTTGCGAACGATGGGGCGCGCGCACGCCATGTCGACTGCCACGAAGCCATCGACACCGCCGGCTGCCATGGCCGCCAGCGCGCCCGGGGCCCGGCCTATCTGCTTGGTCATCGCGTACACGGTGAGGCCGAGCGTTCGGGCCCGCTTGCACAGCACTCGTGCGTTCGCCTCGATGGCATCGAGGTCCAGCACATAGCTGTTCGCCGGGATCTCTCCCGCTTGGTGCAGTTCCACCGCGGCCCGCACGAATCCGGGGTTGCGGTCCAGCAGGGATCGAAGGAACATCTCTTCAGCTCTCTCGCTGCTCGCGCATGCTCAGCGCGACGGCCAGGATGATGATGACGCCGCGGGCGATCAGCTGATCCGCGACTCGCAGACCCATCAGGATCAGGCCGTTGTTGAGCATGGCCATGACGACCGAGCCCATGATCGCCCCTGCAACAGATGCGCGTCCGCCGAATAGATTGGTCCCCCCGATGACGACGGCGGCGATCACGGTGAGCAGCAAGTTCTCGCCGAGATCGTGGCGTCCGATCGCCAGGCGGCCCGCCAGCAGCACGCCGGCGAACGCAGCCGCTGAGGCGCTCGTCACCAATGCCGCGATGCGAATGCGGTCCACGCGGATGCCCACCGCTGATGCCGCAGCACGGTCGGCTCCGACAGACAGGACATGGCGTCCCCAGCGGAGCTGATGCAGCGCCAGATGCCCGACGACGCCGACGACCGCCGACCAGATGAGCAGCGAGGACACCGGACCCGCAGAGCCCGCACCGAAGACCGCCGAGAACGTGTCGTTGCGTATCGGCAGCGACTGCAGGTTGTTCATGTTGCGTGCAACACCGCTGACGATCCCGAGCATCCCCAACGTGACCAGAAACGACGGAATCCGCACCTTCACGGCGATCAGGCCGTTGACCAGCCCGATTGCCGCGCCCACGGCAACAGCAGCCACCGCTCCGACGAAGAATCCGTACCCGCCCACCGCTTCAGCAGCCACCAGAGACGACAGCGCCGCAACCGAGCCGACGGACAGATCTATTTCAGCGGCTGCGAGAGCGAACGTCATCCCCACTGCCATGACAGCAATCGGTGCTGCCTGCCGACCGATATTGAGCAGATTGGACGCGCTGAGGAACCCATCGTCGTACAACGTCACCGCGAAGACTGCGAAGATGAGCGCTGCCGCCCCGTAGACGACATACCAGCGCGATCCCGAGTCCTGGCGATCGGATCGAAGCCACCCCAGACCCCTGGGAGGAGTTGACCGGTCCGGGGCGCCGAAGTCCTGCGTCACGATGGGTTCCTCAGCTCGCCCCCGAAAGGACGAGTCTGCGTCAGTTGCCGAGGGCGTCCAGAACCTCTTTCGGGGGTTCCGCGGCCAAGGACTGACGATAGGCGTCCACGATGTTGTCAGCTGTCACGCCGATGGCGGGCACGACGACGAATGCAGGAGCCGCCTTGCCCAACAGGCCGTAAGCGCCCTCGAGCGCCATGGTGCGGCCGAGGTTGTACGCCTCATCGGCAGCGATGCCGACGATGTTGCCGCCCTCGACGAGATCGAGCGACACGTTGGTGTCGAGATCCATCGTCACCACAGCAACATCAGATGCTCCCGCAGCTCGAAGTGCCGCCAGCACGCCGTCGGCAGGGCCAGCGGACCATGGCGCATAGATGCCGTCGAGATCGGGGTGGCGCGTGAGCAGCGCTGCAGCGATCTCCTCAGCTGCGGCCGGATCAGCAAGTCCCTGCTCGGCAACGATCTCGATGCCCGGATAGTTGATCTCGATCCACGACTTGAATGCCTGATCCCGTTGGTTGGTGACGTAGTAGGCAGCGTCGTGGAAGATGAACCCCACTTCGCCTTCGCCTCCGAGCGCTTCGCCAAGCAAGTTGGCTGCGGTGATGCCCATGGCCGCGAGGTCATCGGTCACGATGCCGACGTAGTCCTCGCCGTGGACGTATCCCTGCGGAACGTTCGACAGAAACACCAGCTGCACACCGGCATCCACCGCGGGACGGAAGGCTTCCGCGCCCGCGTCGGGTCCGATCGCCAAGCTGATGATGATGTCGGGATTCTGCGCCATGACCGTCTCGACGTCGTTCGCCTGCTGAGCTGCGTCGAAGGAGGCGTTGGTCTCGGCGATCACTTCGATTCCGAGTTCCGCGAAGGCATCGCGGGCACCTTGACTCACTGCGTCGGTGAACGCGCCTGCGGTGTGCCACAGCAGAGCAGCCGTGTAGCCACCTGCCTGGACCTGGGCGATCTCGTCATCGCTGAGCGAGATCTCGCTGGACGGAACCGCTTCTTCGCCACCGGGGCCCTGAGTCACCGGAGCCATGGCTCCGTCGTCGGCCATGTCGTCATCGGCCATGTCGTCATCAGCCATGTCATCGTCGGCCATGTCGTCGGCGGCGTCTACTTCGACGGCGGGAGCAGTGGTCACCGGGGCGGCGTCGCCGTCCGCATCGTCGTCGGTGCCGGTGCAAGCAGCAGCGAACAGTGCGAGCACCGTCAACAACAGCAGCGGTAGTCGGCTTGGCTTGCGCGCAGGGGACTTGGTCTTTCTTCTTGCTGTCTTGATTCTCATGGGTCCCTCCTTCGGGTCCGGCTTATGAGTCCTCGACACCGCACCATTCGGCAATGAAGTGCGCGAGCGTGCGGGTTGCGGTCACCAGCTCATCGATGGCGACTCGCTCGAACGGTGTGTGGCAGTGGGAGATGTCTCCGGGAGCGAAGTAGACGCCGGGGATGCCCAAGTCCCGCAGGAATGGCTTTTCCGACCAGTAGGGCGCGCCCTCGATGCGGGCCTGCTCGCCGGTCACCGCGGCGATCGAACCCGCCAGAGCGGCCACTCCCGGATGGTCGGCCGCGACCTCATCGGGCGTGCCGCCGACGGCGTGATCCCGGGGCGCGCTGAAGTCCACGCTGCACTCCACGGAATGCTCAGCCGCGACCTCGGCCACAACGCTGCGAATCTGTTCAGCGGCCGCGTCGAGGCTCTCGCCAGGGTTGATCTTGCGAATCAGCGACAAGTCGAAGCGACCCGGCACAGCGATGTTGCCGCCCGAGGACGCCGACGTGACCAGCAGGAAGGCTTCCCCGAGCAGCTCATGGGCCGGCACCGTTGCGCGCAGCTCGTCGGAAAGCTCCCACAAGCGGCTGAGCAAGCTATGGCCGGCCTTGAGTGCATCCACGCCGAGTTCGGGTCGTCCGAAGTACGCGGACCTGCCGGTACAGACGATGTCGGCGATGAGAAATCCCATCTGCGCGGTGTAGATGGCCGATGTTGTGGGCTCGGTATAGATGGCGAAATCGGCTGCGCCCTTTGAACTGCTGCTTGCCGCAGTGCGCATTCCGAGCGACACACCCGAGCCCGGCTGTCCGGACTCTTCGTCGCAGACGAACCAGGTGGAAACCGCCCCGGACGGCTGCAACCCGACCCTGCCGAATGCCCGAAGCGCTTCGATGATCGCGCAAATGCCCGACTTCTGGTCGGCGGCGCCTCGTCCCCAGATTTCGTTGTCGATGACGCACGGCTCGAACGGATCTGCTCGCTCGGTGCCATCCCAGTGCTGCACCCAGTCGTCAACGGCGACCGTGTCGAGATGACCGGCCAGCAGGAGCGACCGACCGCTGGTTCCTCCGGCGCTTGCGTACACGTTCGATCGGCCGGGTGCGCATTCGACCAGCTCTGTGGCGTGGAATGCTCTTGATTCGTTGAGACGGCCCAGCGCCCAGCGAGCGACCTCGGATTCATTGGGGGTGACACTCGGGATGCGGACGGCTTGGCGCACAAGCTCGACGACCGCGTCAGGGTCCACCGCGTCGGCTACGAGCGCGGCGGAACCACTCATGTGCGCTGGTCTCCCAAGGCTTCTGACACCAGGGTCTGGTGCACGATCCGCAGGCTCATCGAGACGGCCCCTGCGAGTGTCGCCCGGCGTCCCAGCCTCGACGCAGCCAACTCGGGAGGAACTGAGACGAGGCGTTCGAGTCGTTCTCGCACCGCATCCACGAAGACAGCATTGACACCGACGCCGCCCCCGAACACGACTCGAGTCGGATCCGCAATCAGACAGAGGTGCGAAACTGCGAGCGCCATCGACTCCGCAACTCGGCGCAGGACGTGGCTTGCGGCGGCATCGCCCGCCTGCGCGGCTGCCAAGATTTCTGGAACGTCCGAGCTGGGAGCGAGTCCACTGCGGTAGCCGTCTTCGATCGCTCGGCCGAAGAGCTTGCGAATCGACGGCGCTGAGGCCATGTCTTCGAGCGTGACGGGTGATTCTCCGGCTTCTGGGTGCTGCAGCAGAAGAGAGCCCAATTCGCCTGCCGACCCGGTACCGCCCCGATACAGTCCGCCGTCGACGACCATCGCCGCACCGATGCCGGTGCCGATCGAGATCGCGGCGAAATCGCCGCCGGGCTGGCCGTCCTCCAGATGCGAGAGCTCGCCGAGCGCTGCGAGGTTCACGTCGTTGTCGACATGGACTCGATCGGCGGGAAGTCCGAGTTGCCCGGCGAGCCATGCGCGTGGCGCGAACCCATCGAATCCCGGCAGATTCAATGCCTGCTCGACGCAGTCGCCGTCGCTTCGGTAGATGCCCGGAACACCGACACAAACGGCGCTGCAGGGCTCGCCAACAGCGTCGAGCATCGTCGAGACAGCGCGCCCTAGGCGCTCGAACGCCGTGGGGGCATCCGGCGCCGTCTCTATTTCTCGCTCGGCGACGAGGTTGCCGAACAGATCTCCAACGCCGACCAGCATCTTGGTGGCGCCGATGTCGGCAGCGAGCACGTGTCGTGCAGTCGGAACGAGTTCATAGATTGCCGCCGGCCTCCCGATCGACCCGGTTCGAAGACCCTCCGCGGCGACACGGACCAATCCCGCCGCCGCCATGTCTGCCATGAGGGCCGACACCGTCGGCTTGGACAATCCGGTGGCTCGGGCGATGCCAGCACGAGACATCTGCCGCGGGTGCGCGTCGAACATCGCGTCGGCGATCCGCTGCCCGCTCAGCAGTCGCAGACCCCCTGATGGCGTTCGCTCGGCCATATTGTTAGTAATCTTACCTTACAAATTAAGGATGTCAAGACGCAGGTCGACCTCGTGTGCTGCCTCGTTCGCGTACGAGACAGCTCAGTCGGGCGTCAGTTGCGGGCGGTAGCGATCCAGGTGGCCGCCGGAAAGACGACTCCAGCGGGGGTTTCCCGTGGTGCCAACACAGCAGTGACGGCGTCGCGGACCTGGGCGTGAACCTCGGGCGGATGTCCGGCCAGGGCGCGACGGGCAATTCCTAGGTCCATCGCGAAGTCGACGGTCTCTTCGAGGGTGTCCTCCCCCGCTGAAGACCAACTCGGTGTCGTGCGGCTCGATGGCGATGTCGGACCAGCCGGCAGCGCCGAGAATGCCCTGCACATGGTCAGGGTCGGCAAAGGCAAACGGATCGACGGCCGGGCCGTCACTCGACGGCATCTCCACAATGCCGAGCACTGCCTTGTTGACCGAGACCAGCCATGGGTTGTTCCGCGCCCTCTGCCAGCAGACGAACGAGAGCTGGCCGCCGGGCCGTGTCGCCGACCGCAGGTTCACGAACGCTGCCACCGGGTCGGCGAAGAACATCACACCCAGACGGGAAAAGACCACATCGAAGCCGGCGAAGCTGCCGTTGTCGGCAGCGGACTCCGTTGCCAGCCCAGCGATATCGGCCGTCTGGGCGTCGGCGACGGCGAAGCTGATCGGAGCCGCCTCGGGATACGCCGCGGAGTGCTCGGCGGCACGCCGGCGAGCCACCTCGACGAGGGGCTCGCTGATGTCGACGCCCAGCACCGAACCGCTGACTCGTTCGCTCCACTGCAGTGACGTCTGGCCGCACCCGCAACCGACATCGAGCACTCGCGCCGCCGAAGGCAACCGGTCCACAGCGTCCATCGCCGCCACGCCGATGTGGGCCAGCTGTGCGTCGAGACGTTCCTGCTGATCGACCCACACAGCTGCGGCACGCCAGAACTCGCGCTGTTCGGCGTTCGGATCATCGCTCTGGCTCATGGGGGCCATCTTCTAGCAGGCCCAAGGCCGAACTTCAGAAGAGCGTCTCGGCAAGGCCGGCGAGTGCTGGCCTTGTAGGTCGCCAGCGCCGTCGGCGTGTCCCTGTGGGCGGTGCTGGGAACGGGTTGGGCATCGGGCAGCCCATCGGCGAAGGACCAACTGAGGCGGTGGAGCGCGCACGGGCCGTGCGTCGCCAACGCCGCACGGTGCACAGGGGCCGGGTAGCCCTTGTTCGACTCAAATCCGTAGGGCACGAAGTCGGCCGCCAACCCCGCCATGATCCGGTCGCGTACCACCTTCGCCATGATCGACGCCGCTGCGATCGACAAGCAGCGCCGGTCGCCTTGGGTGATCGCAGTGCTGGGACGCCAGTCGACGAAATTCCACTTGCCGTCGACCAGCACACGGTCGGGCTCAGCGTCGAGCGCATCGAGGGCTCGGCGTGTTGCGAGCCGCAACGCTTCGGACATGCCCAGTTCGTCGCACTCGGCCGAGGTGGCGTGGCCGACCGACCACGCCCGCGCCCAGCCGTCAATGCGTTCGAAGAGCTGCTCGCGAATCGCGGGTCGAAGCTCCTTGGAGTCCCGGATGCCGTTGACGCGCCCGCTCGTGCCGATCACGACAGCACCGACCGTCAGCGGCCCGGCCCACGCGCCGCGGCCGACTTCGTCAACGCCGACGACCGTTGCCTCGCCCGCCTCCCAGCATCGCCGCTCGACTGCGAGGCTCGGCCGGGCACCCCCATGCGCCCCCTGCCTCACCCCGTCGAACCTAGTTCCCTGCCGAACTCGTGCTCAGCGAATGCGGGCCCCAGCAATCACTCGGCGGGCGCCGGGACAGGCGCGAGCAGCGCCTCACCGCTCCATTCCGTAGCGGCGAACGCCGGATCCAGGGCCCGGAACAGTCATCGACGGCGGCGGCGGCGGCGGGATCGTGCGGCACGACATCCCACAGCAGCGGCCGGACGATCACCGTGCCATCGAATCGCCCACGACACCTTGCCGATGCGGGTCGGCACATCGTGCACCTCAACAGGCTGGCCGAGCCATGACGCCGGCCAATGGGCCGCAATCCGCAGCGATGGATGGCCGCCTGCCGCATGGTGGCCGCCATCGTCGGGCACGTCCACCAACAAGCGCAACAGCGTGCGCACGAACAGGCCCCCGACGCGCAAATCGTGACCTGCGCCGTCGGTGCCCGTGTGCAGCTGTGGATGCATGAAACGTCGGCCAGTTTCAGGGTCGACGACGCCACCGACACCATCGCATCCAGTCGTCGGTATGCCCGAGCCGGTGCTGGACGCGCCTCCGCAAACGCCAGCAGCGCGGCCGCCATCATGTCGCAGCCGCGCGAACCATCGGCATCGACGACAAGCTGCGCGGGCTCCAGATCGGGTGCTTCGGGCATCACGAATGGCGGGGTTGGCGCCCAGGGCACCGCGGCGTGAACCCACAGCGCTCCGTCGCACTGTTCCCACCGAAGGCGTCGGTCCTCGTCGAGAGCGTTCGGCGCGTTCGGCGAGCGTTTCCCACGGCAGTCGCCCCCAGCTGTCGAGATAGAACCGTTTCAGCGCTTGCCGGAGCGCCAGGATCGACTCGGCATTGCTGGGGCAGCGACATTGCGGCGCTGCGAAGCTCACGAGCAGCACGATCAGCCTTCAAGCGTCGCAACATGCGGTTAGTCAGCGCGCAGGCCTTCTCGAATCGCCCATGGCGCCTCGGTGCGGCCATCTTGTGCCAGCAGCCAGCGTGCGGCCGACGTGGCGAACTCCCCCAGCGCCTCGGCCAGGGCCGGGTCTGGGTGCAGCGACAGAAGATGCTCCGCGAGAATCGATGTCGAGCCCGTCACCGGCAGACCGAGACTGGTCGTACAGCCCTTCCCATCCTGGTTTGGGCCTGCCAGATCGCTAGGTCTCGGACGGCATCGGAGTCGCCGGACTCGACCATTCCGAGAAGCTGCACCAGGTCGTCACCCTCGACTTGGTCCTCGATCTCCGGCGGCAGCGTGAGCATCGTGCCCTTTGTGCCCCTCGTGCCCCTCGTGCCCGACCGCTCATCGATGGCGCGGGTTCCCAGCAGCAGCGACGCACGTGTCGCAAGCGCGGCCTCGGCCAGTCGACCCGAGGGCAACACCAGACGCGTCGCAGCGTCGATGCGACGACGCCAGCCATTGGCGACCCGCTCGGCGGGAGGCAGCGTGGCGAACGCATCCGCTGCGGGCGGCATCACAGCGTCGGCAACCCGCCCCGTACGCGCCGCCGGCGACAGCATCGCCATGCGCAGCGTCGAACCGGCCACCAAAGGGAACACCGCCGCGGCGTTGGCGAGGCCCGCCTCGCATTCCACCGACACCGACTGCTCGTGCGCCGAACCCACTGCGTCATCGGCCTGCACCTCGGCGGCTGCGCCGCGAATGCTGACGCTCACGTCGGCCGTTGGCGCGCTCGTTGACGCCTCGGCTGCGGCGATGAGCTTGTCGGCACAGTCGGTGCCGCCGGCGCCGCTGAACGACATCGCCTGGAAGCCGGTCGAACAACACTGTGCGCTCCCACCCTGAGGAGACGTTGAGCGTCTGCGCGTCCAATTCGAGGGCGGTGATGCGTCCCCCATTGTTGAATCCGTCGCCGCCGAGGTGCTGCGCGCTGGCGCTCAGACCGAACGGGCGGGCGGCGAGCGCCACGGCGATCGGGTCCGCCGTGCCATTCGTGATCTCGACGACGACGGCCTCGAGCGCGTCGCCGACCGAGCTCCCAGCGCGGGCCGCGGCGACTCGATGGATCACGTCGCCGCCGCCGACCCTCAGCAATGTCTCGACCACCGGCATGCTGTCGATCAGGCGC
>NZ_CBDCEO010000007.1:0-8289 GCF_965215815.1 Candidatus Poriferisodalis sp.
GAAGACCCCGGAACCGTCCCTGCTGCGGCAAACGGCCGGGGTTACGCCCTTGGGGCTCGCGCTGTCTCGGACGTGCCAGCGGGCACAACCGACCACGAAGCGCAGCCTTCGCTTGGAAAGAGAAGCCCCGCCAGTGCGCCACCGACGGGCGGAGGCGGACGGCGGGGAGGATTGGCCACACTATAGCCGAAGGAGAAAGACCCCCATGCGTTCTACGGGCCCGCTGTCAGCGGTTTGTCGGCTGTATTCGGCTTGCACCTACTGGCCGGGGATCACGGCTCCACCGCCCGATGAAGCGACGCTGCCCCTATGACTCTTGACGTTGGGGCGCTCAGGAGCCTCCTGTGCGAGCGCCTCTGTGAGGACGTGGGTGTCGATGAGCGCCCCGACGGCGAGCTCATGCTGCGCACGCATTTCTGCTTCCCTGACGGCGACGGCTATCCCTTCCATCTGGCAGAGGCGCCCTCGGGCGGCCTGCGCCTGTCGGACTGCGGCCACACCCTCATGCACATCAGCTACGAGCACGACATCGACTCGTTCCTCACCGGCACCCGGGGGATGCTGCTTGAGCGCATCGTCGATGAGAGCGGCATCCACCATGACAACGGAGTCTTCTCCGTCGACACATCCGTCGACCGGCTGCCCGAGGCCATCTTCAGATTCGGCCAGGCGTTGACCAGGGTCTACGACTTGACCCTGCTGTCCCGCTCCAACGTCGGCTCAACCTTCTACGACGATCTGGCCGACTGCCTCTCGGCCCTGGTGGACGAAGCCAGGATGCAGCGCGACTACCAGCCAGAGGTGCCCAACGCGGATGCATACCCGGTGGACTACCGGATCGAGGGAAAGAGCGGCATCCCGCTATTCCTCTACGGTGTGCCCAACCGCGACAAGGCGCGGCTGACGACGATCATGCTCGGCTACTTCCACCGGCATGATCTCTCGTTCGAATCGATCATCGTCTTCGAGGACCAGGCCGAGATCCCGAGAGCCGACCTCGCGAGACTCTCCGATGTGGGCGGGGACATGATCTCGTCGCTGGAGTCGACCGAGGATCTCCACCGCAAGCTCTTGATGCGCATTGCCGCATGATCGCCGTCACGATGCTCCGCAGCCAGCCCCACCGAGGACCGGTTTGAGCGAGCGCGACAAGCTCAGCGCGGTCGTCGCGAAAGCATGGCGATCGTTCGATTCGGCCGCGTCGCTCAAGTCGCGCGTGAGCCCCGCCATACCGATCCTGTTCTTCGGCGACCTCGACGCCTATGTCAACTCGCAACCACGCGTGCTGACCGTCGGCTTGAACCCCTCCCGAAACGAGTTCCCCGAGGGAGACCCGTTCCAGCGCTTCCCGCTCGCCGAGAATGCTGCCGCCGGAGATCGGCAACGGTACCTCGACGCTCTGTCCGCCTACTTCCGCACCCGCCCCTACGCCCGATGGTTCAACAGTTTCGAGCCTCTGCTCAACGGGATGGGAGCCAGCTACTACGACGGCCGAACCTCGACAGTGCTCCACACCGACATCTGCTCGCCCATAGCCACCGATCCCACATGGAGCCGACTCGGCGAAGCCGACCGGCGTGTGCTCGTGGACGACGGAAGAACGCTGTGGCACGAGCTGCTGGCAGCGCTGCAGCCGAACGTCGTGCTCCTGTCTGTCGCCAAGAGCCACCTAGAGCACATCTGGTTCGACGCGATGGGACCGTGGGAACCTGTCCACACGTTCAATCTCAAGGCCGACGGTGCGTCCCGCAAGCACCCGTACAGAGTCCGTGGCCGCTGGCATCTGATCGGCGTCAAACCAGCACTTCTCGTGTTCTGCCCCGCCAGCCAGACGCCGCTCGGCTCAATCAGCACCGCCCAGAAGCGTGAGTTGGGCGCAATCATCGCCAAGATGAACCGCCCCACATAGAGCTGGTGGAGCCTCGCCGAGCTGCGTAGCTCCCGCTGGACGCTGCCTCGGATCTTGAGTTCGTTGGATAGCGACCGCTAGGAACAACAAGCAACCCCAACGCCTCTTCCGGTCACATTGGCCGTGGCGATTGACGCCCCACATCGGGCCGATGTCATGGGCCAGTGGCATCATGGGCCTGACCGCAGGGAGGATCCATGGCCGTTGAAATAGCGATCTGGCGGATGACCGATGCCGGACCGCACAGGCTGGCGTCGTCGCCGCTGGACTTCGAGCAGCGTCTCGAGGACATGCTCAGTGAGGATCCCAGCATGAGCGGAACGGAGCTGTTCATCATTGGGAGGCAGGTACCGACCAGCTATGGGGGATACATAGATCTGTTGGCCCTCGATGCTGACGGTCGCGCCCATGTACTCGAACTCAAGCGTGACCGGACCCCTCGCGACGTTGTCGCCCAAGCACTCGACTATGGCTCCTGGGTGCAGGGTCTAGGCCTCGAGGATCTTGAGCAGATCTACCTCGACCACAACGGCGGCGAGACACAACTCGACGAGGCCTTCGCCGAGCGATTCGACAGCCCGCTCCCGGACGTCGTCAATGCTGAGCAGCAGTTCACGATCATCGCGTCCGAGCTCGACCCGACGTCTGATCGCATCGTCGAGTTCCTCGCAGACGCCTACGACGTGCCCATCAACGCCGTCTTCTTCCGCCACTTCAGCGACGACGGCCGCGACTACCTAGCTCGCACATGGCTACTTGATCCACAACAGACCGAAGACAAGGCCGTTCGACCATCGCGCCGCAAGAGTCGGCCGTGGAACGGCCGCGACTTCTACATAGTTCTCGGCCGAGCCGGTCAGAGCGACCGCTGGGCGATAGCGAGCAAGTACGGGCTCCTCAACGCAGGCGGCGGATCGTGGTACTGGAAGCCGCTGCGGAACCTCACGCCGGGAAAGCGCGTGTTCGCATACGTGGGCGGAGCCGGCTACGTCGGCATCGGCCGAGTCACCGGCGAGATGATCCCCGCACGCGATGCCAAAGTCGAGGTCAACGGACAGCTGCAATCGCTGCTCGATCAACCAGAGCTAAGCACCGAATGGTGGCAAAGAACGGCCTCGGACGACTCCGAAGTGACCGAGAAGGTCGTGCCGGTCGAGTGGCTCGCCACACGGCCCATCGACCAGGCCGTCCGCGAGAAGGGGCTCTTCGCCTCACAAGTCACCGTCTGCAAACTGCGCGACGAGCACACAATCAAGACCGTCGAGAGGGCATTCGGGCTCGACCCGGCAATCGACTGATCGAGCGGCCACAACGGCCGTACAGGAATGAGGGCGACCGACCGAGAATGCTCCCCCTGTACCCGGCAAAGAAAAGCCCCGCCAGTGCACCACCGACAGAGCGGAGGCGGACGGCGGGGAGGATTGGGTACATGATGGCGCATTGCAGCCGATGACGCAACGTTTCACTCGGCGGTCGGCCAGACCGGCTCTACGAATCCGACTGCTTGTCACCATTCACGTGCCGGTGCGTGACCTCGGTTGGCATCGGCCCGCCGCTGGCCAACTCCTTTGCGCCCGTATCTCACGAGCGCATCGTCGACCGCCCCCAGACCATATAGTTGTCCTTGAAGGCCCCGGAACCGTCCCTGCTTCGGCAAACGGCCGGGGTTGCGCCCTTCTGAGGCTCACTTGCCGTCGCACCGAAGCAAGGAGCATGCGCAGACCTGACGGCGCCAAGGGTTCGCACGCATTGGCGCGCCGGTCGCCTCTCCACGACAAGATTGGTCGTTTGTCGTTCGCTCAAGGCTGTAACGTTTCCGCTACTCGACCCGTCGCTGCCCTCGGGAGGCTCTCGGTCGACCCGGTGGGGCCTGAGGATCAACGCAGATGTGTCGGCGTGATCGGCTGAGGGGGACCCGGTTGTAGCCGGCGTCGCACTCCTTGCCACCACTGCGCGATCTGGGCCAGGGCCTCGTCTCCCGTCATGCCATGGCGCACAAGCCAGCAGCCGACCACCGTGCCGGTCCTGGCTAGTGGATCAACACAATATATATTGAAAAGAGAGCTATTTGTATGACAACATCTCTCTGCGGCGTATCGTCGCCGTGTGGATCCGGTCATCGCGCACACAGCCCGTCAGCATGGCGTGAGCGACGACGAGATGCTTCACGCCTACCGGAACCTTGTGCATGTGCACCTGCGGGACGATCTGGACATGATCATCGGTGCAGACCCCAGCGGCCGCTTGCTGGAGGTCGGTGTGGTAACCGACGAAGATGAAGAGATCGACGTTATAGTTCATGCCATGCAGGCGCGGCCGAGGTTCCTGGAGTGGTTGCCATGAAGTGGACCTGCGAGGAGATCCTCGACCACGCGGAGGAGCTAGCAGACCGCTTCGAGGCCTTCGACCCAGCCAAGGCCCAGGAGGTGCCTGCCGCCGAGTACCTGCTGGTGCGAGCCGCTAGAGGGCAGGACTGCTGCGACGAGCACGTCGTTCAGGCTCTCCGAGCAGCGCGTGAGCAGGGGACCTCTTGGGAGCGCATCGGGGCAATCCTCGGCATCACGAGCCAGCAGGCGCAGCGCCTCGGCGCCGCTTCGAGCGATGCACCCAGGTCGTAGTGCCTAGTTCGAGGGCCTGGCCGCAGCGCTCGCCCGCATCGACAACATCGACACTGCACACATCTACAGATCCTGGGCCGCACGCCTCCTAGGCGGCGGCACCGCGACCGTGCTGTCGGCGACATCGACGTCCTGGTTCCTGGTTCTCTGGACCGCGACAAGTTGTACGGACGCCCTGAGAGCTGACGGGCTAGAGATCGCCACGCCGTCGGCAGGGGCGACATTCCCCGAGACGGTTCGGCCCAGTTGCGGACGTAGGCCCGCTGCTGTGCTGTTTGCGGCGAGCGGGGGTGGCGGTACGCACAGCGAGACTGTTCGGTCAGACCGGCTTCACGTTCCGAGCTTCCATCGTGTGACTGAGGGTTCCGCAAGGTGCATCCTGCCGTGACCCGGCATCGCCGTGGTAGCACCATTCGCTCCGACGCGGCCGCGGTGGCCGCAGCCAGCGCGTTGCTGGCCGCGGGGGCCGCGCCGCAGATCATCTCGGGTCCGCTGGCGCCCTACCTGCGGCTCGACTTGGGGATCAGCTCGTCCGAGTTGGGGCTGGGCTTGTCACTGTCAGCCGTTCCCGCGGTCGTGCTGGCAGTGTGGCTCGGACGGGTGACCGACCGCGTCGGCGGCATCAACGTGGGCCGGCTCACCTGCATCGGTGGCTGCTTTTTCGTGGTGGCGCTGTCGCAGGCGCCCAGCACGGCGTGGTTCGTGGCGTTGCTGGCCGCAGCCGGGATCCTGCGGGTGCTGTCTGAGCCGAGCTCTTCGAGGATCCTGGTGGACTTCTTGGCTCGCACGCCGCGGGTTCTCGCTTTCGGCATTCGTGAGGCGGCGATGCCGCTGCTGGTGCTGGTGTCCACCGCGGTGCTGCCGGTGTTCGGCGACCGGCTGGGTTGGCGCACCGTGTTCGCCGCGTGCTCGGTGTTCGCGTTAACGGGCTTGGCGCTGCTGATGGGACCGGCACGGCCCCGAAAACAGTCGGTGCCGGTGGGAGTACGGTCCGGTCCTGCGGCACCGGTCACAGCCGGGCCGCCCCGCAACGCCCGCGATGATGTGGCCTCTCTGGGGTTGGGCTTTCTTGGCGGCGCCGCGCTGCTGTTCATCAACCTGGTGGTGTTCAACGCCTTCGCGTCGCTGTCGTTCGTGGACGCCGGAGCCAGTGCCGACACTGCGGCGGCTCTGGTGGCGGCCTCGGCGGGGGGAAGCGTGCTCATGCGGATCGGCTGCGCTCACGCGGTAACCCGCCGGGATCTGGACGCTCCCAGGACCACCGCGGCCATGGCCGCGGTGGCGGTTGCCGGCTATGCGGCGATGGCCACGGGCAGCACGGCGCTGATGTTCGTCGGCATTCCGGTGGGGTACGTGGCCGGCTGGGGGTGGACGCCGCTGCTTTTTGCCCACATAACTGTCGGGCGCGAGCGGTCCACGGGGATGATCACTGGGATCGTGTCGACCATGTTCGCGGTCGCCGCGCTGGTGAGCCCGGTCGCGGCCGGATGGGCAGCCGAGAATCTCGGCTGGCTGGCAGTGTGGGCCCTGGTAGCGCTGTTCTCAGCGCTTGCAGCCGCCCTCATGTGGCACCGGCCCACCGGGAACAGCAAGGCCGATTGAACCAGCGGCCAGGACTCGCAAACTCAGCCAGCGCCTCGTCTCCCGTCATGCCGTGGCGCACGAGCCAGCAGCCGACCACGGTGCCGGTCCTGCCGATGCCGCCCCAACAGTGATCGTGTCAGGGCGGCGTCCTTGCCGGCTCGCCGAGTCCGTGGATCCGAGGCGCCGCGATATCATTCTTGATGTCATGTGGTCGGTGGAGGTAGAATCGGAAGTTGAGAAATGGATCGATTCCCTGCCGGTGAAGGAGTTCGCGACCGTGCTCGCAGCCGTCGCTCGCCAAGCCATGCGGCGCTGCATCGCTGAAGTACACACGGCCGAGGAGGACGACTGATGGGTCGCACGACTATCGAGGAACTGCGCAACCGGCGGGTCAACGCCATGACCAGCGCCGAGCGGGCCGAATTCGACGAGGCGCTCACCACGGCCCGCCTGGCCATCGACGTCGGCGAGAAGGTCCGTGAAGCCCGCGAGGCAGCCGGACTCAGCCAACGAGAGCTAGCTGTGCGAATGTCCACCAGCCAAGCAGCGGTGGCTCGCCTCGAGGCCGGCGGCACCAGCGCCACACTCACGACCCTGCAAAAGGCCGCTGCCGCGCTGGGCCTCGAACTCACCATCGACCTCGCTCCCGCACACTGACAACGCTGTCCGTCAACTGCCCAGTGGCTGGCCTGATACTCGAGCATGTCTCGCTCATCGACCGCGAAGCGCTACGGCGAGGCGGTGTAGTCGGTGTCGTCTCGTACGTGCGCGAACCGGCTGGCATCGAGAGCGTGATTCCACAGACGCCGACCCGGGACCTTCATCCGGCGGTGCGGGTGCTCCGGACTCCACCACATCGCCGTCTCGACCCGCTTGCCGGCGTCTAGCGCAACCTCAATCGCTGGGGCAAGGTCGGTGTCGGCAGACACCACCACGGCCACGTCGTAGGCGTCGTCGCGGGCGCCGATCGCAATGTCGAGGGCCATCATGACGTCGATGCCCTTCTCCTCGGCGCGCCACGCCGCAGGCCGGCCCATCGACCATGCCGTCGGCTGGTAGCGCAGCGGCCGGCTTCTAACCGTCACGAGCGACTGAGACTTCCAGGCAGCGAACTGTCGGGCGGATCCGGCTTGCGCCTGCGGGCCGCTCTTTTGTCCAGGCCGGCCCCGGTACACGTTCACCGCCGTGAGTTCGCGAGCAGGGTCGACCTTCTCACCGAGCTGCTTGAGCAGCAATCCGAGCCGCAGCGGCCTCACATGCCCGAACGTGTAGGGATCGCGTTGCGGGTCGCCGAACACTTCACGCGCCCCAAAGCGGGTGTTCTCATAGTCAATGAACACAGAGACACTCGTCACCGACTCGCCTCCCAAAACGAATATGCCCCGCCATTCCCGGCGATGCCGGGAAGGCGGGGAGCAGTGCACGAACTGTAGCAGGCCCCACCAAGAACTTCACATCATGGGCGGCAGCCGATGCAGCCACTCCGTCATCTGCGGGTCCATCGGCTCGGGCGCGCTGCAACGAACACTTCCGCCGGGCCCGACCCGCCCTCAGCAGCCAGGCCCACCCGCAGCTCCATCAGCATCTGCGCGTCGCCCTCCGTCGGCGCGCCGTCGATCAACGTGCCCAGGAGCTCACCGGGCGACAGTCCCCGCTCCCCCACCCGGCGCCGGCGCTTGATGTCGTCGATGGGCTCTTCGTGCTCGGTCATGGTCCCGCTCCCCTGTTGGTGCTCGCGGCCAGCGGTCACAGCTTGGCAACGATCTTCGCGATGGTGTTCCAGTTGCGCGCCGTGGCGACGACGCCGAACCGCTTTTCGAGGTACACATACGACAAGGTCATCGCCTTGACGCCATCGGGAGTCCAAACGTATGCCTCGGCACCTTCGATCGCGATGACCGCGGGGCTGTGGTCCTCCCCCAGCAGCGCCTCCACCGCCTCGGGATCGGGCTCCTGCGAGAGGAAGACCACGAGCGCTCGGTCATCGACGCTCGCCCTTCTCCACTACACCGCGGCCAACTCGCTCACGGCTCGCTCCGTGCCGCCGTTCGCACGACCCAACGCCCGCTGGTGGAGATCGACCTCACGACGCTTCGAACCGAGACCGGCCCCCACTCTCGCTGATCCCATGCGTCCCCTCCGCCGCCGACTGTGCGGTTGAGCACGAGTCGGCCGTTG
>NZ_CBDCEO010000008.1:0-41350 GCF_965215815.1 Candidatus Poriferisodalis sp.
TGGCCAACAGCAATCAGACGAGCTCGGGGCGCGCGAGCGCTCGTGAGCGGTTCCTGGCCGGAGCACAAGAGGTGGGGATGGCACCGGAGATCCTGCGCTTTCCCGACGGCACGCGCACGGCCGCGCAGGCTGCAGCAGTGGGCTGCGAGCTGGGCCAGATCGTGAAGTCTCTGGTGTTCCTGTGCGACGGCGAGGCCGTGCTGGCGCTGACATCGGGTTCCAACCGTGTGGACACCGGGCGGCTGGGAGCCTTGCTCGGCGGCATGATCACGCGAGCCGACGCTGACGGGGTCCGGGAAGCCACGGGCTATGCGATCGGCGGCACACCCCCGTTCGGCCACGCTCGGCCGCTGCGGGCAGTGTTGGACCGAGCGCTTCTGGCCTACGACACGGTGTGGGCGGCAGCAGGAACGCCCGACACGGTGTTCGAGCTGACGCCCGATGAGCTGGTGCGGGCCAGCGGGGCCGAGGTGGCCGACTTCGCTACTGACTGAGCGGAGCGGGCGACTCGATGCGTCGGCTCAGTCAGCGCCCTCAGACGCCTCTAGACGGTCGACCCCGGGCAGCTCCCCTTCGATCCGAAGATTCGGGATGATGCGGTCGAGCCACGCTGGCAGCCACCAGTTGCGAGCGCCGAGCAGCTCCATGGTCGAAGGCACGATGAGCATCCGCACCAGCGTCGCGTCGATGGCGATCGCCGTGGCGAGCCCCATGCCGAACAGTTTGACCACCCGTTCATCCTCCAGCACGAAGCTGCCGAAGACCACCACCATGATCGCCGCGGCAGCGGTGATGACCCGCGCAGTGGCGGCCAGGCCGTCGGCGACGGAGTTGACGGGGTCGCCGGTGCGCTCGTACTCCTCTTTCATGCGTGAGAGCAGGAAGACCTCGTAGTCCATGGACAAACCGAACAGGACAGCGAACAGCATCATCGGGATGAACGGTTCGATGGGTGCGGGCTCGATGCCGAGCACGTTGCCGAACCAGCCCCACTGGAACACGGCCACCAGCACGCCGTAGGACGCGCCGATGGACAGCATGTTCATGATGACTGCTTTGAGCGGCACGACCACCGAGCGGAACACTGCCATCAGCAGCAGGAACGACGCCCCCAGCACCGCTGCGAAGAAGATCAGCATGCGCCCGGCCAGGTAGTCACTGAAGTCGATGCGAAACGCAACCGCGCCGCCGACCAGCGCGTCGACGCCGGTGCCGTCCATCGATGCGGGGATCACGCTGTCGCGCAACGTGTGAACGAGCGTCTCGGTAGCGACGTCCTGTGGGCCGGTGGACGGCTGAACTCGGATCAAAGCCGCCCCGCCGTCGGAGCTCGGGAGCGCTGGCGACGCGAACGTGATGCCGTCTGTCTGATTCAACGCCCCCGACAATCCGTTGAGCGCCCCGAGATCAGCAGGACCGGATACCTCGGCCACAATGAACAGGGGACCGTTCGCGCCTGGTCCGAAGCCCTCGGCAACCAATTCGTAGGCCTTGCGCGTCGTGGTTTCGGGCGGATAGTTGCCCTCGTCTGAGAAGCCGAGCCGCAGGCCCAGCGCTGGCGCCGCCAGCAGGAGCAGCACTGCGGTGCCGCCCAACGCGAACAGCCATGGGCGGCCTTGCACTACCCGGCTCAGCCGATACCAAGCGGTGTCCCTCAGCGCTTTCGGCTCGCGCCGGCGCAGGTTTCGTCGCAGCGGATTGCCAGTGCCTCCGAAGGCGCCCGCAACGAGCATGGCGACGGCGATGGCGACTGGAATCGCGGCGAGCAGGGGTCGGATGCCGAGACCGAAGCCCAGCAGCGCCAACGCGATCAGCGACGCGGCGACGATGCCGCGGACCTTGGTCGTCGCCATCCGTTCGCCGAACAGGCCCAGCATCGCGGGCAGCAGTGTCATCGAACCGGCCATCACGATCGTGACGGTGATCGCCGCGGACAGCCCCATGCCGGCGACGAAGGGCAGGCCGATGAGCAGCAGTCCCAGCAGCGAGACCACCACAGTCGCGCCGGCGAACACCACCGAACGGCCTGCGGAATCCAATGCGGCACCCACTGCGTCGAGCGGCTCGAAGCCGTGGTGGAGCCATTCACGGAAGCGGTTGAGGATGATCAGCGCGTAGTCGATGCCCACGCCGAGCCCGATCATGACCCCGAGCGTCGGCGCAATGTCGGGCACGGTCACCACGTTGCTGAGAATCGTGATGGTGAGTGCACCGATGCCGACCCCAATGAGCGCCGTCCCGACAGTCACCCCCATGGCGACGACTGAGCCGACCGCTGCGATCAGCACGAACACGGCGAACGCGAGCCCGATTGCTTCGGTCTCAGGAGGCTCTTGACCGGCGAGCCACGAACCGCCCATCTCCACCTCGACGCCCGGCATGTCGCGCAGACCGCTCTCATCGATCAACTCAATGATCTGCTCGCCGAGGGCGCCGGCATTGTTGACGTTGAACGAACGGCTCATCTGGATGTCGGCAAACGCGATCTGTCCGGCATTCGGGCCTTGCTGAGCGATCTGCTGCCGACCGCTGCGGTCGTAGGGCGAGCTGACGGTCACCTCGTCGATGGCTGCCACGGTGGCAAGCAACTCGGACATAGCCGAGCGAACCGCGGGATCGTGCACGCCGGAGGCGGCCTTGATCACGATTGTCCCGCCGATGTTGGACCCGACGCTGCCGAAGTGCGTTTCGAGCACATCAGCAGCGCGGTCGCTCTCAGAGTCGGGAGTGGCCAGTGCGGCGCCGTAGGACGCTCCCACGGCGCCGGCGATCAGGCCGGCTGCCATAGCGATGCCGAGCCAGGCTGCGAGGACACGCCAAGGGTTCCGGAAACACCATCGACCGAGAGCTGCATACATGTTCGACGTCCTTGCGCGAGAGTGAGCGCCCTTGCCGCGCAGCCTGACGACCGGAGACCGGGATGTGGTGCCCGGAGGGGATCAAGCGGCGACGCTACCGGTCCGTTTTGACGTCCCCTGCGCTGACGGTTTCCCGATATGTTGCCGATCGGTGGCATCGTCGTCACACCCCCGAGCGACACTGCGCGGCGGAGAATTTGAGGAGGCGGCACGTGGCCGTGACACAAACGACATCGGAACGCGCAGTGCAGCGACGGAAGACGAAGCGTCGGCGGATGGCCTTGATGGCTGCGGTGATGCTCGTGACGGTGCCGCTGACGGCGACACCGCTTGGAGCACAGACAGAAGGCGACGGCGACGGCGAGGCCGTTCCGACGCTCATCTCCGCGGGTCCGGTGACCGTGACGATCCTGCACAACAACGACGGCGAGTCCAAGCTGCTGCCCGACGTCGCGTCGGGATTTCCGGGTGTTGCCGCCTTCGTGGCCGAAATGCGGGAGCTACAGGCCGCTGCGGCCAGCGACGGACCGGTCGTGACGCTGACCTCCGGTGACAACTTCCTGGCCTCGCTGGAGCTGGGCGTGTCGCTCGACCGCGACGGACCGATGTACGACTCGGTGGCGCTGAGCGGTCTGTACGACGCAATGGCGCTCGGCAACCACGACTTCGACTTCGGGCCCGAGGTGACAGCCCGGTTCATCGAAGGCTTCGATCCGGCGATCCCGTTCCTGAGCGCCAACATCGACGTGTCGGACGAACCGGCGCTGGCAGCCCTGGCCGAGCGTGGCTTGGTGGCGCCCTCGACAGTGATCGAAAGTGACGGCGAGCGCATCGGCGTGATCGGCGCGGTGACGCCGTGGCTGCCGAATATCTCCAGTCCCCGCAAGGTCGTGGTCAGTGCCGTGCTGCCGGCCGTGCAGGCCGAGGCCGACCGGTTGGCGTCCGAGGGCGTCAACAAGATCGTTCTCGTCAGCCACTTGCAGGACGTGAACGAAGAGGTGGCGCTGGTTGCCGAGCTGACCGGCGTGGACGTGGTCATTGCAGGTGGCGGCGACGACCTGCTGGCGAATGCCGGCGACACGTGCCAGCCCGACGATGAGCCCGTGTCGCCGTACCCGATGTGGGTTGCCGACGCCGCTGGCACCCAGGTGCCCGTGGTGACTGCGCCTGGTGGCTATCGCTGCATCGGCAAGCTGTCGGTGACCTTCGACGCCGACGGCAATGTCACAGCGGCGACTGGCTCCTCGGTTGGGATTGCGCTGGACAGGGAGCCCGATGCGACCGTCCAGACCGAGGTGGTCGAACCGTTGACCGCCGAGGTGACGTTGGTCGACAGCACCCAGATCGGCACAAGCGAGGTGGAGCTTGAGGGCCGAAAGCCGGTGCTGCGCACCCAGTCGACGAACATCGGCAGCCTGATGGCCGACGCCCTGCGGGTGCGCGGCGCGCACCTTGCACCCGGCTTCAGTGTGGAGGCCCCGCAGGTCGCCGTCTCCAACGGCGGCGGTCTGCGCAACGACTCGGTCATCACCGCAGGCGTCGTGAGTGTCGGCACCACGTGGGACATCGCACCGTTCAACAACGTTTTGGTCACGGCGAGTGTTCCGAGGGCCACCTTGGCCGAGCTCCTCGAGCGGGCGCTGAGTGGTCTGCCCGGCGCGTCGGGCCAGTATCCGCAGGTCTCTGGCATGACGGTCGTCTATGACCCTGACGGCACTGCACAGGGCATCGACCGCGACGGCGACTGCGGGCCCATCGAGCCAACCGGCAGCCGCCTGCGTTCGGTGACGCTGGACGACGGCACGCAGATCGTCCGAGACGGCGAGGTCGTGCCCGGCGATCCGATTGGGCTGGCAACGGTTGACTTCCTGGCCGGCGGAGGCGATTGCTACCCGCTGGGCGACATCACTTTCACCCGCCTCGGCGTGACCTACCAGCAGGCCCTCGCGGACTACATCTCCGAGGATCTCAATGGTGTGATCAGCGCTGAGCGGTACCCCGTCGACGGCGGCAATCGCGTCTCGGCGATGGCGGCGCCCGAACCCGAAGCCATCTACATCTCCTACGTGGTGCAGCCAGGAGACACGTTGCGCGATCTGGCTTGGTGGTACCTCGGCGATCCCAGCCGGTGGCCGGAGATCTTTGAGCTGAATCGCGATCGCCCGCAGCCGTACGGTCGGATGCTGACGAACCCGGACCTGATCCACATCGGATGGACGCTGGTCGTGCCCGACACCTGGGACGGCGGAGGCTGTCCCTGCTGAGACCGTGCGGCAGGGCGAGTTCGGTGCGCTGGCTTCAGTGCCCGCTGGCGGGCCCGGCAGGTGCTGTCGCTTTGCTGGCGGCCAGACCATTCGTCGGATGAGTGGCCTTGCCCGTCTCGGCGACCTCGGGCTGGATCACCACCGTGCGTCCCGTGATCGATTCGAGCAATGCGCTGCGGGCCCGAGCGGTGAACAGCTCCACCGAGGTGTCCGCGCCTGGTGAGACCCGCGCGATCAGCCTGAGTTCAGCGTCTGGAGCGTCCGCCACCCGCACGCGCGTCACGACTTGACGGTTGGAACGGTCCAGGCCGATCGCCACCCGCAGCATCGCCGCCATCCACCGCACCTTGTTCTGGTCGGAAGAGCTCAAAGAGGCGAAGTCGGCGTGCTTGGACTTGGGCGCACTCTTGCGGTGATAACGGGCCACCTGGGCGATGATCTCGATCTCGCGCTCGGTGAAGCCGGTCAAGTGCTCGCTGTTGCGGATGATGTAGTAGCTGTGACGGTGGTGGGCGCTGTGGGAGATGAATATGCCCACGTTGTGCAGCAATGAGGCCGCCTCGAACAGCTCTCGATCCTCATCGTCGAGCCCATGCTGCGGTCCCAGGCCGTCGAACAACTCGAGTGCCAGATCGGTGATGTGTTCTGCGTGGCGCAGATCCTCGTGGTAGCTGTTCGCCACGTACATCACGCCCGAGCGCCGCAGATCCTCGAGGCGGTGGAATGGGTCCAGCTCCGGCGCAGCGGCCCGCCGCATCTGCTCGAACAGGATGCCTTCGCGCAAGGCGTAATCGGAGACCTCCATCCGCTTGATGCCGAGCACCATGAACGTCTGCTCCAAGAGCAGCGCACCGCCCACGATGATGTCGGCCCGGCGTTCTTCCAGCCCCTCGATGGCGAGCCGGCGGGCCGGCGTCGTGGCGGCGACGAGGTCCGCAGTCAGGGTTCGCAGCTCCTTCGCCGTGAACGACAAGCGCCCGGTACGGCTGTCGCGATCGCCGCGCCGGATAGCGCACATGCGTGCCAAGGCCGTGATCGTCCCGGACGAGCCGACCGCTGTCTCAAAGCCGAGCTCGGTGATGTCGGCTGGCAGGTGCCCGAGGAACGACTCGATGTAGATGCGGCACTCCTTCACCGACCGCTTACGGGTGAGGCCCTCAGGGAAGAATCGGTCGGTCAACCGGATCGAGCCCAGCTTCAGGCTGCGCAGCAGCAGCGCCTCGGCCCCGTCGCCGAGAATGAACTCGGTTGACCCGCCGCCGATGTCGATGATCAGGTGGCGCTTGTCGAGCAGCGGCACAGCCGCCAGCACGCCGAGGTGAATCAGCCGGGCCTCCTCGACTCCGGACACCACCTCGATGTCCAAGCCGGCCTCGGAGCGGGCTCGCTCGGTGAATTCGTTGCGGTTGCCGGCCTCGCGCACGGCGCTTGTGGCCACCGCGGTGACGCTTGTCGCGCCGGCGTGGACGGCGATCCGTTGCATCCGGGCGAGCGTGGAGATGCCACGGTCCATGGCATCGGGTTCGAGGCGCTTCATGTCCTCGGGGCCCGAGCCCAGCCGAACCGGCTCGCGCTCGCGCGTCAGGACTTCGAAATGGCCGTCGGCGTCAACGGATGCGACGACGAGATGGAACGAGTTCGTTCCCACGTCGATCGCTGCGATGACGCTCACGTGCCGCAACGCTAGAGGGATCGGTGAGCAACCCGGAAGATGGCGCCGGTTGTTGCGCCCTAGCGTTGCGCCGATGGCGACCCACGCGACCACGATCGTGCCGCGCTTCGGCGAATTGGACCCGTACAACCACGTCAACCATGCGGTCTATGTGTCGTACTTCGAGGCAGCCCGTTGCGTGGCGCTCGAATCGGCCGACCTCGCGTTGCCAGACCTGTCAGATCAGAACGTGCAAATCGTGGTGACCAACCTCGAGGTGCGTTTCCGGGAACCTGCAACGGCGCGAGACACCCTGCGTGTCGAAACCGAGCTGGCCGAACGCCGGCGCGCGAGCACGCGCTGGCAGCAGCGGATCATCCGCGAGGCCGATGACGCGGTGCTCGTGGAAGCCAACCTCGTCGCGGCGATCTGCGACAACGACGGCAAGCCTCGCCGTCCGCCCCCGGACCTGATGGGCAAGCTCGAAGCGCTGCTTCCTGGCTAGCCGCTGCGGTCAGACGACGGGGGATAGGCCCCCGTCGATGTTGATCGCGGTGCCGGTGACGTAGCTGGCGGCGTCGCTGGCGAGGAACAGGGCGAGGTTGGCGAACTCCTGGGCGTCGCCCATGCGGCCGGCGGGAATGCGGTTCCCCACCGCTGCTGTGAATTCTTCGAACGTCGTGCCGGCGTTCTCTCGCTCCCAGCGCGTGCGCCACTGGTGAGTAACGAGCAGGCCCGTGATGAGCGCATTCACCAGGACACCGTCGGGGGCGAACTCCGACGCGAGCGCCTTGGTCATTGCCAAGCCTGCTGCCCGGGTCGCTGCGGTCGGGCACGTGTGGGCGCTCGCAGCCTTCGCCCCGATATTCAGCGTGTTGATGATGCGACCCCAGCCTTGGCCGCGCATGTGCGGCAGGCAGAGACGGCATAGGCGTACGGCGGAGAACAGCTTCAGATCGAAGTCGTCCTGCCAGTCGTCATCATCGATCTCGAGAAATGGCTTCGCATTCGATGTGCCGGAATTGTTGACGAGGATGTCGATCGGCCCGCATGCGGCAACTGCCTCGGCGTGAGCCCGGGCGACCTCTGCGGCCTCGCGGACGTCAGCTGAGATCGCCGCGTGGGCCGCGTTGGGGTTCGCTGATTGCAGCGCCGCCAGCGTCTCGTCGAGCGCTGATCGCTCGCGGGCGACGACTGCCACCGAGGCCCCTGCAGCAGCGAACGTCTCGGCCATCGCACGCCCCAGACCTCGGCTGCCGCCGGTGATGAGCGCCGTGCGGGAATCAAGTCTCAATTCCATGCGCGCACGCTATGTCCGGGCGCTGCCTCGCGCTGTGTCCGGGTACCGCGCAGCGCCATTTCCAGGCGCTGCTGGGAGATGTGATCCGGCGCGACGAGGCAGGTCGTGCGCGACGATGTCCGCATGCGCACGGGACTGGTAACCGGCAAGGGGCAATTCGAGTTGCGCGAGGTCGACGAGCCGACGCCCGGGCCGGGCGACGCGCTGGTTGAGATCTCGCTCTGCGGGATCTGCGGGAGTGACGTGCACGCGTACGTCGAGGGCTGGCCTTACGCGCCGGGCATCTGCGGTCACGAGTGGGTCGGCAATGTTGTTGCCGTCGGGTCCGACGTCCGCGTTGTCGGCACGGGCGACCGCGTGACGGGCGGATTGGCGCCGGGCTGCGGTCGCTGTGCGGAATGCCGGGCCGATCTCGGCGCGTACTGCTCGACAGCGCGCTCGTACTACATGGGCGCGAATGCCCCGGTTTCGGGTGGCTTCGCGCCGTTCATGGCGGCGAGTGCCGATCGACTGGTGCGAGTACCCGACGAGCTCACCGACGACGACGCTGCTGTGATCGAACCCGTCTCGGTAGCGCTGCACGCCGTGCGGCGCAGCCGCATGCGCGCCGGCGATGTGGCGTGCGTCGTCGGCTGCGGTCCGATCGGCTTGCTGGTTGCTCAGTGCGCGCGGCTCGCGGGTGCGGGGACCGTGATCGCCGTGGAGCCCGATGCCGACCGGCGAGACCTGGCGCTCGATACCGGCGCCGATGTGGCAGTTGCACCCGGCGCAGAGATGCGCGAGGCGGTGAACGAGGCCACGGGCGGTCTGCGAGCCGACATCGCCTTCGACTGCGCCGGCATCCCACAGACCATCCAGCAATCGGTGGACATGGTGCGCAATGGCGGCTCGGTGTGCATCGTGGGCGTGACCGGCAGCGACGCCACGATTCGCCCCAACCGATGGCTGTTCAAGGAGATCTCGGTGGACACCTCGCTCGCGTTCACCCTTGACGAGATGCGCGCCGCTGCCGGCTTCATCGCCGACGGCCGCATCAGCGTCACCCCGCTGGTGCAGGGCACGGTCACCCTCGACGAGCTGCCGCAGACGATCGACGATCTCGCCACCAAGCGCAACCCCGCCGTCAAGCTGCTCGTCGACCCCACCGCCGGCTGATCCGCCGCCCGAACGGGTCGGCTGTCTTGGCTGGTCCCCCTAGCGCCACGGCGCGTTCTTTTTCGGCGAGCCCTGCCTGGGAGTCATCGCCAGCGCTCTCGCCGTGCTTGTGCCTTGAGCGATCCCCCGCCGGTGGATGCAGCCGGAGCGCAGGCCACCAGCGTGTCGTGCATCGTTGACAGTCGGCGTGCCTCAGCCTCAGGTATGTCAGCGCCTGAGCCGTACTTCCTGAGCACTTCGGCATAATTCGGGGCGCCGCCAGCCGCAAGCACGCGGTCAATCTCGGTGGCGGGAACTGCGACGTTGCGATCCGGATCGGGGCCGCCCACTATCTCGCCCCATTCGATCATGCAGTAAATGTCGAACAGATCAACCCCAAGCCGCTCCGCGGCAAGTCGCGCACGCACTGGCCGGTCCTCCGGGACGAGGTGTCGCATGGTCGGCGGCCTAGACATCGTGCTCTCCGTTCATTTCGAGAATGTCCGCGAGCTCGTTCCAGAGCTTACGCGTGATGATCACGATCGCAGCTTCTGCAACCTGCTCTTCATGCGCGCTTCGAGCTGCCGCCTTTGCGTTGTCGAGTGCGTCCAACACAGCGAGCACCTCGTCGCGATTCAGCTCGATGGCACCGGGTAGCCGAACGAAAGGCGCATCCGCAGACATCGCTGAGACAATAGATGGAAATAACATGAAAATTACTGTAATATTCGCTTCGACCTGTCCACATGGACACGAGAGCAGCAGCCCGACGGCAGCCAGACTCGGGGCATGAATCCTGCCAGAAGCAGCGCGCTCGCAAAGCGCCTCGGCCCTGCCCATACTCTCGGCAACGTGCGTACCCTCGGGATACTTGGATCCTGCAGTCACGTGTGAATAGCAGGGGCCCCATGACCCGAGGGGCGAAGGCAAGAAAAGGGGGCCGGATGAGCTGGGAGCCTGAGATCGCCGAGCTTCGGCGCCGGGAGACGTTCGCCGAGGCGCTCGGCGGACCCGACAAGGTCGAGCGGCAGCACTTCTTCGGCAAGATGACCGTGCGCGAGCGCATAGACGCCGTGGCCGACAAGGGCTCGTTTCACGAGATCGGCAAGACCGCCGGCGTCGCCACCTACGACGATCACGGCAACCTCGTCCACCTGACGCCGTCGAACTTCGTATTCGGCCTCGCCCGCATCGACGACCGCCCGGTCATCCTCTCGGGCGACGACTTCACAGTGCGGGGCGGCTCGTCGGACGCCACCATTCCGGAGAAGCGCAATGCAGCCGAGTCCATGGCCTACGAGATGCGGCTGCCCCACATCCGGCTGGTGGACGGCATGGGCGGCGGCGGATCGGTGAGGTCCATCGAGATGGCGGGCCGCACGTACATCCCCGAGCTGCGCGGCTGGGACACCATCGTGAACCACCTCTCAGTGGCGCCGTCGGTGTCGCTGGCACTGGGCTCGGTTGCGGGCATCGGCGCGGCCCGGGTGGCCACGGCGCACTACTCGGTGATCGTGCGCGACACCGCGCAGATGATGATCGCCGGACCGGCCTTGGTGGAGCAGGCGTCACTGGGCGACCACGGCAAAGAAGAACTGGGTCACGCCGACATTCACACTGCAAACGGCGCTATCGACGACGTGGTCGGCAGTGAAGCCGAGGCGTTCGAGCGCGCACGGCAATTCCTGTCGTACCTGCCCTCGAACGTCGACGAGCTACCTGAGCGCGTGCTCAGCGGCGATAGCCCGCAGCGCCGTGACTCAGAGCTGATCTCGATCGTGCCCCGCGAGCCGCGGCGGGTCTACAAGATGCGATCCATCGTCGAATCGGTGTTCGATCAGGACAGCTTCTTCGAGATCGGGAGCCGCTGGGGACGCTCGATCATCACTGGCCTTGCTCGCCTCGACGGCTGGCCGGTGGCGGTCTTTGCTGAGGATCCCTACGTGTACGGCGGCGGCTGGACTGCCGATGGATGCCGCAAGCTGATCCGCCTGCTCGACACTGCCTCCACGTTCCATCTACCGGTCGTGCACCTTGAGGATTGCCCAGGCTTTCTCATCGGCAAGGAGTCCGAGGAGAGCGGCACCATCCGGTTCGGATCGGCCGCGCTGGCGGCCCTCGGGCAGTTGACCGCTCCGTTCGCGTGCGTGGTGATCCGCAAGGCCTTCGGTGTCGCGGGTGCCGCCAACAACAAACCCGGCGCGCGCAGCTTCCGCTTCGCCTGGCCGTCGGGCGACTGGGGCTCGCTGCCGATCGAGGGTGGCATCGAAGTCGCCTACAAGCAGGACCTCGCCGACAGCGACACGCCCGACGAGCTCCTGGAAGACATACGCGAGCGGTTGAACCTGGTGCGCTCACCGCATCGTTCGGCGGAGTTCTTCGAGGTCGAGGAGATCATCGACCCTCGCGACACCCGACCGCTGCTGTGCGAATGGGCAGACCTGGCTCGCCGCTCCCTGCGGCCCGGGCCGAGTTCGTTCGGCTACCGGCCGTAGCCGAACCATTGGGCACGGCGGTTATAGGCCCTGAGCCAACGCGACGAGCCGCGTGGCAGACTCAGCGGCGAGCAATAGGGGAGCGCGACCATGGATCCCACATACACCGAAGAGGCTGAGGACTATCGGGAGAAGATCCAGGCGTTCCTGGCCGAGCACTTGCCTCCCAACTGGGGCGGCATGGGCGATCTCTCCGAGGAGGCCCGGGAGAAGTTCGTCGAGGAGTGGCGTGCGCTATTGGCCGAGAACCAGTTGCTGGCTGTGTCGTGGCCGATCGAATACGGCGGTGCCGGGCTGAGCGAGGTGGAGCGTGTCGTGCTCGCCGAGGAGTTCTTGACCGCAGGCGTGCCGACGGGCGGCGACAACGACGGCTTCAGCATCACAATGGTGGGCAACGCCATCATCGAGTGCGGCACCGAAGAGCAGAAGCGCCACTTCCTGCCCAAGATCATCTCTGGCGAGCATCGTTGGTGTCAGGGCTACAGCGAGCCCGACAGCGGCTCCGATCTCGCCAACCTGGGCACCCGCGCGGTGCTCGACGGCGACGAGTGGGTCATCAACGGCCAGAAGATCTGGACCTCCAGCGGCCACACGGCCAACTGGATCTTCGTACTGTGCCGGACGAACCCCACCGAGGCCAAGCACCGTGGCATCTCGTTCCTGCTGGTCCCGGTGGATCAGCCCAGTGTCGAGATGCGCCCGATCATCAACATCAACAACCGTCACGACTTCAACGAGGTGTTCTTCACCGACGCAAAGACGGCGAAGGAGAACGTGGTCGGCGACGTGAACGACGGCTGGCGGGTCGCAAACGTGCTCCTCGGCTTCGAACGCGGTCACGGGGCCACCACCGATGCGCTGCGGTTCCGTAACGAGTTGGACCGAGTCACCGCCGTTGCCGTCGAACGGGGCGCCACCGACAATCCGCTGGTGCGTCAGAAGCTCGCCCAAGCGCACGCCAAGGTCGAGATCATGAAGTGGATGGGCCAGCGCAACATCACCAACGTGCTGGCGGGCAAGGCCCCCGGGCCGGAGTCGTCGCTGCACAAGCTGCTGTGGAGCGAATACCACCACTGGCTTACGGAGTTCTCGCTGGAGATTCTGGGAATGGAAGCCACTGCCCCGAGCGGCCATCCGGCGGTGAACGGCATCAACACCGACGCGGTCGGCGCAGAGTTCTCCTCGCTCTCATGGGTGCAGACCTTCATGGGCGCGAGGCCCGGCACCATCTACGCGGGCACGTCCGAGGTTCAGCGCAACATCGTGGGCGACCGAGTGCTCGGATTGCCGCGAGAGCCGCGAGCCGACGGCGGTCCGTGGAACGAGATCGGCAAGAAGTAACCGGGTCAGAACTCGAAACCCAAGAGCGAGGCGCGTACGCGCCAGGGTGCATGACTGAAAGGGACCAGACATGGAACTGCGACTGGATGGCAAGACTGCGCTGGTGACTGGCGGCTCGGCCGGCATCGGCAAGGGCATCGCGAAGGCATTCGCCGACGCTGGCGCGAACGTGATGATCACGAGCCGCAAGGCCGACAAGTGCGAGGCCGCTGTTGCCGACATCGGCGGCGAGTGCGACTACATCGCCTCGCACATCGGCCATCTCGACCAGGCCGAACGTGTGATGGGTGAGACCATCGAGCGCTACGGCTCGCTCGACATCCTGGTCAACAATGCTGCGACAAACCCCTGGGCCGGGCCGATGGTCGACTGCGACGTGCCGCGCCTGGACAAGACCTATGAGGTGAACCTGCGCGCCCCGTTGCAGTGGACCCAGACGGCGTGGCAGATGTGGATGTCCGAACACGGCGGCTCGGTCATAAATATCGCCTCGGTTGGCGGGCACCACACTTCCCAGGCGCTGGGCGTCTACTGCATGTTCAAGGACGCCCTCATGCACATGACTCGGCAGCTGGCTGCCGAGATCGGCCCCAAGGTCCGGGTGAACTGCATCGCTCCGGGATTGATCCGGACGGATTTTGCGCGGGTGCTCTGGGATGGGCCGCGCGGGAAGATGATCGCCGACCAGCTTCCGATGAGGCGTCTCGGTGAGCCCTCCGATATCGGTGAGGCGGCACTGTTCTTGTCCGCCGGCGCGGATTGGATCACCGGTCACGTCATGGACATCGACGGCGGCGAGTGCGTCAAGATCGCCGGCGAGCTTCCACTCGAAGAGGGATAGTGACGGTCCCGACGCTCGCACGAGCGACGGCATCATCGAGGTGAAGCAGCCCGCGGACAAGGTGCCATTGCGTCCGAACGGCGCGCGATTTCCCCTGCTGATACTGGCGGTGTGGACCGTGGCGATCTGGTTGACCCGCATCGTCAACGTTGCCCAGGCGGGCGACCTCGGCTTCTGGGGCACGCTGTGGAGCGTGCTCGTTGCCCTCGTGTTTGTCGACCTCGGGCTCGCGACGCTCGTCTGGGCTGTCTCGGGCAAGTTCGGCCCGAGGTGGTTCGTCATGCTGGCAATGCTGTCGGTGATCTATTGGCCGATACGCACAGCGCAGCTCTGGGCCGACAGCACGCAGACCACAGGCTTCAAGCTGGTGCACACAGCGCTGATGCTCGTCACTATTACGGCCGTGGCGCTCGCGGTCTGGGCGGTTCGCCGCGCTCGCCGGCTCCCGCCCGACGCTGCTCCTTCCTCAGCCTGAGCTTCAAGAAGTCTCAGCGAACGCAGGAAGCGTCGCGAGCCACGCTGCGACAGCGCGGGGGTCCTCCACCATGGCGTTGTGGCCGAGGCCGCTGAACACATGTGGAGCGGCAGCACCAGCCGCGTGCGGGTTCGTCGCAGCATCGGCCAGATCGTCGTGATGATCGGGCGCTACTAGCGGATCGAACTCACCCAGCGCCATCGCCAGCGGGCACTTCGCGGCGGGCAGCAAGCCCGTCATGTCGGGGGGGCCAACGCCGACGGTGGCGGGATCCTGGGTGGTCCTCCAGGGCGAAACGGTGCCCGCTGCTCGGGAGGCCGGATCGGCGACCACGCCAGCATCGATCGTTGCTGCGAGACGCGGGTCATCGGGTGCGAACACGCCAAAGAGCCCCGACAGCTTCATGAACCACTCGACGGCGCCGTCCCGGTCTTCGAACATGCGGGGCGGCCGCGCCGCCAAGCCGTCGATGCGAGACAGTTCTTCGTCGGACCAGCGCAGCTTCACGCCGACTGTCGCCACTTGTGTCGGCGGCGGTCCGAACCAGCCCGAGGCGAGCGCGAACCCGACTGCTCCGCCCATGGAGTGACCCACGACGGCGTACGGACGCCCGCCGTAGTCACGTTGCAGCACCTCGGCCACGTCAGCTGCCATCGCCCCGAACGAGTAGTGGCCGCTCCACGGTGCGGCGCCATGCCCTCGGAAGTCGGGTGCAAGAACAGCGGTGCCGCCAGCACCCAACAGCTCGGCCACGCCGTCCCACACATGGCAATTGGCGCCCAATCCATGCAGCAGCACCAACGTCACGCTGTCGCCCGACTGCCCGCTCATCGTGGCCGCTCGCCGTAGTCGCCGTGAGGCGCATCCCGCTCGGCGATGACCTGTCGGAAACCCTTCGTCTCGAAGTCCTCCACCCAGCGGTACGCCTCCTCGGTATGCCGAGTGACACCGTCAAAGAACGTGCCGAGCAGTTGGCTGGTGCGCAGGCCCATGTTCTCGAACGCCTGGTTGATGAGCAGCTTGTTGAGCGCAAGCTGATTCGCCGGGATATGCGCGAGCTTGCGTGCAAATGCCTCGACACGGTCGCCGAGCTCTTCAGGCGGGTAGACGTAGGCGACGAGCCCGATGCGGTGCGCCGTCTCAGCGTCGATGGCGTCGCCCGACAGCAAGAACTGCTTGGCGTGCTCGAGGCCTAGCCGATACACCCACATCATCGTGGTGGGCGTGCCGTAGATGCGTGAGGGGGCATAGCCGATGTGCGCATCTGAGGCCATGAACAGCAGGTCACAGCACAGGATCATGTCGGTGGCCCCGCCGATTGCCCAGCCGTGGATCTGCCCGAGCACCGGCTTGGGGCATTCCCAGATCTTCATGAACCGCTTCACGTTGTGGCCCATGAACTGCCAGTCCCGCACCGGGTCCCAGGCACCCTCGCGAGGCTTCGGACCAGGAGCGCTGTAAGGACTGCCCCACGTGTCGTAGAACTCCCCTGAACTCGATTCTCCAGTGCTCGCTGCCACATTGCCGTGGCTGCCGCCACGGGTGCTGCCACCGCCCGGGTTGAGGTCATAGCCGGCCGTCAGCGTGGGGCCGTTGCCCCGGAGCACGATCGAGCGGACGTTTCTCGACGCCGTCGCCCGATCGATCCCGTCCGCCACCCCCGCAATGACGCCCTCGGTCAGCGTGTTCATGCGCTCGGGCCGGTTCAGGGTGATGAAAGCAACAGCGTCGGCCTCGGTGTACAGCACCACCGGCTCCGCGTCGGAGCCCTCTGCGTCACCGCTGCCGGCCGTTGGGGTGTCCGCGTCCATGTCGCGGACGCTAGCTGCGCATGATGGGCTCACTCACATTTGCCTCTGACTCGGCTTCCTCCAGATTCCCAAGAAGATGACCTCCAATTCCTCAACAGGTGACTCATCGAGTCCTCAGGAGGCTCGATTTGAACCTTTGGCGCTCGTGGGCGGCACCATAGGATCGAACCGAATTCGGCCATCCCCGACCACGGGCCGATGCTGCGTTCAGCGTCCACTACGAGAGATTGAGCCACTGATGGACAACAAATCTCCGAACGAGGGTCATGAGCCGCCGCAATCGGACGTGTCTTCAGGCTCGGTGACGTTGGACTCCGTAGCAATTCGTGGATTCCGCTCGCTGGCCGACGTGGAGTTGGGCGGACTGGGCGGCGTAACGGTTCTCATCGGCGCGAATGGTTCGGGCAAGTCGAACTTCGTTCGCTTCTTTGAGATGTTGGGCTGGATGCTGCGGTCTCGTCGTCTCGAGCAGTTCGTCAACCAGTACGGCGGTGCCGACGATCAGTTGTTCATGGGGAACAAGGTGACACCGCGGATGGAGGCCGATATTCGCCTCAAGACGCAGAGCGGACTCAACGAGTACTCGATCTCACTTTCCTACGGTGCTCCCGATCGCTTCATCTTCAGCGATGAGCGCTGGCGATTCAGCGATCCCGACAAAGGGCTGGGGTTGGCTCCATGGAACTCGGCGGGAAGCGGTCACACCGAAGCGAGGATCGATGACGCCGCCAAGGGTCACATTTCGGATGTCAATCCGACGACGGCGCGCGTGGTCTGCAACCTGCTGAGGGACTGCCACACCTTTCAGTTTCATGACACGTCCCTAGGTGCCGCCATGAAGCGACCATGGGACATGAGCGACAACCGCTTGCTGCGCTCTGACGGCGGCAACTTGGCCGCTGTGCTTCTCCGACTCCGGGACGAATACCCGGATCACTACGAATGGGTCCAAGGCAACATCCGACGCATCCTGCCCAATTTTGATCAGTTCCTCATCGAGGAACGGCACGGAAAGGCGATCCTGCGGTGGCGCGCAACGGATTGGGACAAGACGTTCGGCGCCCATCTGACATCGGATGGGTCACTCAGATTCTTCGCGCTGGTCACGCTTCTCAACCTTCCGTCCGACATGCTGCCCAAGGTGATCGTCCTCGATGAGCCGGAACTTGGCTTGCACCCTGCGGCTGTATCCCTGATCGGGTCGATGATCGAATCGGTGTCCGATCAGTGCCAAGTCATCGTGGCTACTCAGTCGCCCCATCTCGTCGACGCCTTCGACCTCAGCGAGATTGTGGTGATGGAGCTGGAGAACTCCAAGACCGCGGTGCGCCGGTTGGACCGCAACGACTACCTGCGATGGCTTGAAGAGAACTACACGACGGGAGAACTCTGGCAGATGAATCTGCTCGGCGGCCGCCCATGAGGCGGGTGGCAGTCGCCGTCGAAGGCGAAACCGAGGAAGAGTTCGTCAAGCAACTGTTGTCGCCGCATCTCAGCGAGCATGGTGTCTTGGTTGATCCAGTCAAGCCTGGGCGCCGTGGCGGCGACATCCACGTCGACCGGCTGGCGCCGCACATGGCAAGGCTGTCTTGGAGCTACGACGCGGTCACATCGCTGGTGGATTTCTACGGCTTCCGTCTCCGCCAGCCAGGCGAAACGGTGCAGGACCTTGAGGCACGAATTGAGATGGCAATCGGGACGCATCCCCGGAAAGAACCTCGCCTCGTTCCCCAGTTCGCCTACGTGCAGCAGTACGAGTTCGAAGCGCTGCTCTTCGCGGATCCGAACTCATTCAGCGTCCTGCCGAATTTGCCGAGGTCGGTGCTCACGATGCTCAGCGATATTGCGGGCGGATTTCCGACACCGGAAGACATCAACGACAGCCCGACAACTGCTCCGAGCAAGAGAATCGAGCAGTGCGTCGCCGACTACAAGAAGCGATTCCACGGGCCCGCGATCGCGTTGAAGATTGGTCTGCCACGCATCCGCGCGGCATGCCCCCGCTTCGACGACTGGGTTTCCCGGCTCGAAGCCCTGTGAGGGAGCGTTGGCCAGCATCACGATTCGCTCTGATCGATCCCGTCCGCCACCCCCGCGATGACGCCCTCGGTCAGCGTGTTCATGCGCTCGGGCCGGTTCAGGGTGATGAAAGCAACAGTGTCGGCCTCGGTGTACAGAACCACCGGCTCCGGGCCGGATCCCTCCGCGTCACCGCTGCCGGCCGTTGGGGTGTCCGCGTCCATGTCGCGGACGCTAGCTGCGCATGGCGCGCACACTCACTGCACAACCAACCCAACCGGCGCAGTTCGCGCCTCGTGCTCGGAGGCGTCTCGGTGGCCCAGGCGGTGCGGTGGCCAGCGATGGCCGGTTATTCCAGCGGGAATGGGAGTTGGAGCCACCAAGGGCGGTCGACGGGGTCGATGCGGGTCACCCACTTGACCCACCAGAAGCCCCGCCGTCCGGGTGCCGCCAGTCGCACCGGGGCGCCGTGGCCGCGGCGCAGCGGCTTACCGCTGTAGCCGATGGCTAGGTACAGGTTGGCGACGTCGCGAGCGGGGAACAGGCGGCTGTAGCCGGTCAGCGATGTGACTTCCAGCGTGGGCGCGTCCACCGACCCCAGCAGCTCGGCCAGCGGCACCGCGTCCCACGACTGGCGGCTCCACCACCCGCCGGTGCAGTCGAGGTCGGCCGCTTTGGGGCGTCCTGGTCGGCTGACGATATGCCACACCAACAGGGGGGCCAGCAGTGCGGCCAGCAGAACATGGGTCCACAGCGCCGACCAGTAGCCCACCCCGTGCCACAGCCCGGTGGCGTGGAGGACGCCGAGCAGTGAGCCAATTGCCAAGTCTCATCTCATGTCGATCTAGGTCAGCCACTGTATGGGCGATGGCCCTTCCGAACGGTTGTCAGCATCAGTTGAATCAACTGATGTAAGTGATGCTGCCTACTGGTAACGTCAGCGCATGAGGCGCGTCACGGTGACCATTCCTGACAATCTTGAGGCCGAACTGGATCGGTTCATCGCCCAGCAGCCGGCGCTCCCGTCGGTGACTGCCGTGCTGCAAGCGAGCTTGGAGCAGTTTCTCGCCCAAGGCGGTGGACCTGGCCGCTCGACCCAGCTTGACCGAGTGTTGCGAAGCCGCCGGCACATCTCCGCGACCGCCCGAAAGTACGGAATCAGCGACATACGCATCTTCGGCTCGGTCGCTCGTGGCGAAGCGCGCCCCGACAGCGACATCGACATCCTCGTCTCAACGGGTCGCGGGACCGGGCTGTTCGATCTGGCTCGGCTGAGGATGGAGCTGGAGCAACTCCTTGAGGCTCCGGTGCATCTTGCGACCGACGGCGGCATGACCGATGCGCAGCGTGAAGCGGTCCTCGCTGAGGCCATCACACTGTGACCGACGCGGACCGGCATCGGTGGCAGCACATTCTGGAAGCGGCCGAGGCAGTTGCGCTCTATGCAGCAGTCGGCCACGATGAATTCAGACGCGATGCGATTCGCCAAGACGCGTGCGCCTACCGGCTGCTCGTCATCGGGGAGGCTGCCACGCGGCTCGCCTCAAGTCTCGGTTCAGCGTCCGATCTTGACGAACTCCGAGCAGCGGCCGACATGCGGAACTTGCTGATCCATGAGTACTGGAAGACCGATATCGACGTGCTCTGGCAAGCGGTCACCGAGGACATCCCGCGATTCGCCGCGAAGATCCGGCGCATCGTTGACGAGGCCTGACCAGTGACTCACTGATGTGGCGCCTTCGGACCTTGCGGCTTCGACATCGTGAATCCCTGGTTCAGACCCCTCCAAATCCCCAGCAATCACCCCTCCAAATCCCTGGCAAAACAGCCTCCAAATCCCCAGTTCGAGTAGGCTGGAGACATGACGCAGCGTGTCGATCGACGGATTGCGCAGATCGTGAGGGATCGGCTCGCCGAGGAACCGGTGGTGGCGCTGCAGGGGCCGCGCACGGTGGGCAAGTCGACTCTCCTGGCCGAAGCCGCGGGCCGCCACGGGGTGCGCGTGATCGATCTCGATCAGCCTGCGATGCGTGACGCAGTGTCCGCCGATCCGGCGACGTTCGTGGCAGGCCCGTCGCCGGTGTGCATCGACGAGTTCCACAAGGCGCCGGTCGTGCTCGATGCCATAAAGGCCGAACTGAATCGTCAGCTTTCGGCTGGACGCTTCGTCATCACTGGTTCCACACGATTCGACGCGCTGCCGCTGGCTGCCCAAGCGCTGACTGGCCGCATCCATATCGTCGATGTGCTGCCGTTCTCGCAGGGCGAGATGGCCGGATTCACCGAGGTCTTCTTGGAGACTGCGATGAGCGAGCCCGCGTCGCTCGTCTCGTCTCATCGTTCGCCGACGACTCGTTTCGACTACATAGCAAGAACCTGCATGGGCGGTCTTCCCCTCGCAGTGGCCCGCAGTGACGAGGCGCGCCGTCGCTGGTTCGACGACTACGTACGTGTGTCGCTGGTTCGCGATGTCACCGAGCTGGCCAAGGTCCGCCAAGGAGCTCTACTGCCCGCTCTGCTGCGACGCCTCGCAGGGCAGACGGCTCAAGTGCTGAATATGGCGAGTGCCGGCCGCGCAGTGGGGCTTCCTGCTGCGACGGCGGAGATGTACACGAAACTGCTTGAGGACCTGTTCCTCGTTCGCCGCCTGGAAGCCTGGGGTCGCACTCTGCGGGCGCGCGCCGCTGCCTCGCCGAAGGTGCATGTGCTTGACAGCGGCTTGGCGGCCCGGCTCATGGGTGTCACGCCGGAACGACTGGGCCGCCCCGATCCAGCTGCAATCACGGAGTTCGGCCATCTGTTCGAGACATTCGTGGTAGGCGAATTGCTCAAGCAGGCCTCGTGGGCCAGCGGGATCGCCTCGGTCGGTCATTGGCGCACCCACGACGGCCAAGAAGTCGACCTCGTCATCGAGCACAGCGACGGCGCGGTAACGGCGTTCGAGGTGAAGGCCGCAGCCCGTGTCGACCACCGCGATGCCCGAGGCTTGCGCGCACTACGCGACATTCTCGGCGAAGCGTTCAATGCGGGCTTCGTGCTGAACACCGGCGAGGTGACATACCGGCTCGACGACCGGATCATCGTCGCGCCCGCCGATCGCCTCTGGAGTGCTTGATCGCGTCGGTGTGCCAAGCAGAGAGGCGGCGGCGGGCATGGTCGACCTCGACAAATTGCATCCGTGGCGCCAAGGCGGCACCTATGCCGCTGATAGGCCCGAGTCGAGTATCGACGAGGATTACCTGCGGCGCCACGTGTCAGCTGCGTTGAGCATCGCCCGGTTCGCTGCCGAGCGGTGCGCAACTAATGATTGCATTGCAATCACCCCGCTAGGTTCAGTCTGAGGTCAGACAGCCACTGCCGGGGAGATCTGGACGATGGCAAGCATCGCCATCCGCAACCTTGACGATCGGATCAAGGCGCGACTGCGCCTGCGTGCCGCCAGTGTTCAGCTAGACGACGATGTTCGTTCTGGACACGAACGTCGTCTCGGAGTTGATTCGTCCCATTCCCGAGATGTCGGTGGCCACGCGCAAAGTGGCCGATTTCGCCGGCATGGGCCTCGATATCGTGGATCCTTGGACTGTGCGCGGGGGCGGTGCCGCAGGGCGATGACGTCACGGATGCCATCCGGCTGTGGGTTTCGATTCCGCTGGTGGGACAAGGGACCGCGAAGCAACCGCCTGCTCGGCGGCACCGGCCAAACAGCCCTGCGAGTGACCTACTTGGAACAGACCGCAGCACGCGAGCCAAAGACCTGCCGTCTCACCCTGCTGAGCACCCACGCCGAGCGCCTGTTCGCCGTGGTCGGCCCCGGTGCGGGGCAGAGCGAGCGCACTCAACCGGCACAGCCGCGGCCGACGCCGGGGTAGCCAGCGTCCAATCTTCCTCGCCTTTCAGGACGCCTCGCGCTAGACCTGGAATGGCGGGGCTTTCAAATCCCGGCCTCGTGCTGAACACGGGCGAAATGGCCTACCGACTTCACGACCGCATCTTCGTCGCTCCAGCAGACCGCTTCGGGACCACCTGACTGCACCGAGGTCGCCCTACCGGCCTGTTTCCCAAGCGCACAAAGCGCTTTCCCTAGCCCAGTCACGCCGTCGGATCAGGGCACCGGCATCAGCCGACGAGCAAAGCATCCGCGAACTTGTCACACCCCTCATTCAAGATAGTTGGAGTGACGACTGTGGAGAGGGTTGAGCGATGACTGAGTTGACCTACGAGATGCTGCGGGACGCGGTGGCAGGCGGAGCGGTTGCGCTGCGCTCTGCGTTGAGTCTGCAGCCGGCCGACGGCGACGGCGGGAAAGTATTCCCGCCCACCTATTCCGTCGACAACCGGGCTGCCTATGCGGTCGAGGACCGGCGTGTCGGGGATCGGGTATCCAAAACGGTGCTACTTGACTCTGTGGCTTCGCAAGCGAACCGCGCTGAGATGTCGCTGCTCGAAGGTTGGGAGAGCGGTGAGCTCAGCTTTCCCGTTGCCTACGTCGATTTCGCCGGTGAGGAAGGCGTGAGAGATATCGGCCGACTTACAGTGCTGGAGGCTCCGCATCGCATCGCGGATGCAATATTTCGTGACAGTCTCTTGGACGGCACGCTGTTTCGCCTGTCAGATATCGGTCGCGCGATCACTGAGGCACATCCTCGCAATGCGACCGAAATGTTCCGTTATGCACCGACAGCGCTCTTGTTCGGTCAATGGGACTCGACGGGGCCCAAGGGAGGTCTCGGCGCAAAGTTCCAGCGGGCGTTTGTGTCGGAGATCGTCGGCCTCGATGCGGAGATCGGTATGAAGGTTGGCAGCCGCATCGACCCGCTGCAGATCGAGAGGCTCGCTGGAGACAAGATTGCGTACAACCACGCCAAATCCGAGCAAGTCTGGACCTTCGATCCAAACGAGGCTGTCCAACTCAAGGGCGGAAAACCGGAACCAGCGTCTCGTGGAAGCAAGTCCGGGGAGGCTGGTCAGCCGTCCAAGATCAACCATGGCAACATCCCACCTTCGATCGATCCGTTGACAGGGGGCGTGACGATCTCTGCGGCGCGCCAGACCACGGTGCTGTCACTGGCAGCGCTGCGCCGACTCAAGTTCGAGGGCGAGAGTCGGGGCGCCGCTGTGGCCGCCCGCACTGCTGTTGCTGCATTGGGCGTTGCAGCAATCGCGTATGGCTACGAGATGGACTTCGATCTGCGTTCGCGGTGCTTGTTGATTCCCGAGCATTCGCCGTCCGTCGAACTCGTCGGGCGGGATGGGTCCACACCGGAGATCGTCGCTATCGGTCGCGATTCGAGTGTGCAGCTTGTAGAGCAGGCGGCGATTGCTGCACTGGATGCGGGCCTCGGCTGGGCCACTGAGGAGATCCGGCTTGTCCCCGCACCCAAGCTGGTCGAGTTGCTTCGGCGCAGTCGCGAGGTCTCGGCACGCGAGGGTGCCGTGGAGTCGGTGTGATCGCCGTCGAGGTCACGCTGTTGACCGGTCGGTATGTGGCCACGGCACACCACGACCGCCGAGAACACGAGTGGCCGCCGCACCCGGCGCGCTTGTTCTCGGCGCTCGTGGCGACATGGGCCGACGCTGACGTTCCAGATGCGAACGAGAGGCACGCACTTGAGTGGCTCGAAGGCCAGTCCGCGCCGGCGATTACGGCTTCTCGAGCCGAGGACGTTGCCGTTCGCCGGCCCGTGAGCCACTTCGTACCTGTGAACGACGCATCGGTCGTCGCAGGCGCGCAGTATCGGCGTCGCGTCGAGCGGTTGGATGACGACCTCGACGAGCTCTACCGAGAACTCGAATCAGCTGGCGGCGGGATGACGCGAGCTGTCGAGCGTTTGCGCGACAAGATCGACAAGGAACGCGATGTGGCGTCGATGGTCGATCCAGTTGGCGCTACCAATCCAAAGGCTGCAGTCGCGCTCCTCCCAGACGGCCGTGGCAAGCAGGAACGTCAGTTTCCATCCGTCACACCTGACTGCTCCCTTGTGACGTTCTGCTGGGAGGCAGCCCCTCCATCGGGCGTCACCACTGCGCTTGACGCGCTGCTTGGCAGAGTGACCCGAATTGGGCACTCGTCATCGTTGGTGTCGTGCCGGTTGCTCCTGACTGCACCGGAGCCAACGATGCGGCCGGGTACCGGAACGACAATGTTGCGCTGTACCCAGCGCGGCCAACTCGCTGCTCTTGAGCAGATGTATGCGGCCCACGAGGGCATCCGGCCGCGGGCGATGCCGTTCGTCGGCGTTCGATACGCCCATGTGGACACCGAAGGGGGTACGGCGTCTGCCGCCGTGCGCTCCGATGTCGCTGGTGAGCTCGTTGTCTTCGAATTGCCGGGTGCCAAACGCCACTTGCCGTTGACGCGCACCGTCGAACTTGCTGAGGCACTGCGCGGCGCCATCTTCCATCACGCAGATGACCCATTGCCAGAAGGTCTCAGTGGCCATCTGCCGGACGGCAGACCGAGTCGTGACCCCCACATCGCGTTCTTGGCGCTGCCCAACGTCGGCCACAACCACGCAGATGGCCGACTCATGGGCATGGCCGTGATGCTGCCCGACGGGCTCGATGAAGCGGCGGCGCGAGCCGCCTTGCGCGCTATCGGCCTGTGGGAACGAGCCGAGCCGAATGGTCAGTGCCGACTGACACTTCCCGGCGGTGCCGAGCTTGATCTCCAGCGCAAACAACCTCCGTTCGAATTCAAGAGCCTCGAACCTCAATCGTGGTCTCGGCCGTCGCATGATTGGGCGAGTGCAACTCCGATTGCCTTGCCCAAGAACCCGGGGCGGCTGACGCAGGGCTCGCCAGCCGCCCGAGCGAAGGCTTGGGCCGCCGCTGAGGATCAGGTGCGGCAGTCGTGCGCTCACGTCGGTCTGCCTGAGCCCGCATCGATCGCAGTGTCGCTCGATCCGCTCATGATCGGGGCGAGGCCAGCTGCTGCCTTTCCGGTCTTCGTGCAGGGCTCTCGACGAGGTGACGCGGTCCGTCGGCGGCTGGTGCATGCAGCCCTTCGATTCGACGCAGAAGTCGAGGGCCCGGTTGTGCTGGGTTCCGGCAGGTTTCTTGGACTCGGCCTCATGCGACCGCTCCCGGAACGACGGACGGCGCCTGAGACCAGAAACGGGCGAGGCCAAGATGAGCGTTGAGCAGCTGTCTGCCGATGACTTTGCTTCTTTCTTCGAGGCTGTCCACGATCATCCGCCGTATCCGTGGCAGGTGCGCCTCACCAAACAAGTGCTCACAGAGGAGCGTTGGCCCGAGGTGATCGACCTGCCGACCGGTACTGGCAAGACAGCGGTGCTCGACACGGCGGTGTTTGCGCTCGCGGCCAAGCCCAAGGTGTTTCCGCGACGCGTTGTCTTCGTCATCGACCGCCGCATCGTCGTCGATCAGGTCTACGAGCGAGCCCAGCGCATCAGCCATTTGATCCGCATTGCGGACGGCGGCGTGCTTGACCGAGTGCGCTCCGCTCTCGATGAGGTCGCCGCTGATGTGGACCAGCCCATCGGCGTCTCAGCGTTGCGCGGCGGCATCCCGCTCGACAACGAATGGGCCACTCGGCCCGATCAGCCGTGGGTGATGGTCTCCACCGTCGACCAGTTCGGTTCGAAGCTCTTGTTCCGTGGCTACGGCGTTAGTTCAGTCATGCGGCCCGTCCATGCAGGACTGGCCGGTAACGACTGCTTGGTGATCCTCGACGAGGTTCATCTGAGCCGGCCGTTCTTGGCCACATTGCGCGATATCAAGTTGGAAGCGTCCAGCAACTCCTTTGACGCAACACTGCTGCCCAAAAGAGGCGGCGTCGTTGAGATGTCGGCAACTCCTCCCGGCGACGAGCGTCGTCGTTTCGTGCTTGATCCCGCCACGGACCTCGATGGCCCGGATGCAACGAGAAAGCGGCTCCGTCGCATCGCTCGTGCGCCGAAGCGGGCCTGTCTGGTGCCGTTGCCGGGCAGCGCCCCGCATGCGGCCTTGCCGAAGGAGATCCTGCGCATCGTCCGGAAGAAACTCCAAGAACATGAGCGAAGTGTCGGTGTCGTGGTTAATCGGGTGCGCACGGCGCGAGAGGTGAAGAGTGCCCTGAGCGAGGCAGGTTTCACTGCGCATCTCATTACCGGTCGCATGCGCCCGCTGGACCGGGAGCGTCGACTCCGCGAGATCTCTGAGCTAGTTGATCCTGATGGCCGGAATCCTGAGGCGGATCGGACGGTTGTGGTAGCTACGCAGTCGATCGAAGTCGGCGCCGATTTCAGCTTCGATGCACTCATCACCGAGGCGTGCCCACTCGACAGCCTCCGTCAGCGGGTTGGTCGCCTCGACCGGCGCGGAACTCTGGCTCGCGACACAGGTCGACCGGCGCGCTGTTGGATTCTCGGCTTGAAGTCCGATGTTGAGGGCAAGCGACCCGACCCGATTTACGGTCAATCCGTCCGAGTCACTTGGCGTGAGCTATGCGAGCGCGCCGTCGAATCAGAGATCGATGTCGGCCCGGCGAGCGAGAGGCTGGAGGATTTCCCCGTCGAAGCGAGAGCGCCAGCCGCGAAAGCACCGTTGTTGCTGCCCACGCACATCGAAGCGTGGGCGCAAACGAGTCCTGAACCACTGGTGCAGCCGGACATCAGCGAGTTTCTGCACGGGTTCGTCGAGAGTCCTCCTGAGCCTGAGGTCTCAATCGTCTGGCGCCGGGACCGAAGCAGTGAGGCACTGCGGTTGGTGCCACCGCGCCCAGCGGAGCACCTGTCGGTGCCGATGTCGGCGGCACGAGCATGGCTACGCGGTGCCGACGAGACGCCGACCGCGGATGTCGGCACACCCGCCCCGCAAAGCAGACCGACTCGTGCGGGTGATGAGACTGCAAGTACAGCAAGCAAGCTTGTTTGCCGATATTGCGGCGGTGACGAAATCTTCGAGGAAGTTGGAATCAACGAAGTGCGGCCCGGTGATGTCCTGTTGGTCGATCCAGCGCAAGGTGGCCTGACCGCTGGCACTTGGGATCCTCAGCCTGCGAAGGTCGCCAGGACCGAATCCGGTGCCGACGATCACCACGGCACAGCCGACGCGGCGGTCGATGACCTGGGCGATGAGGCTCAATGGGCGTACGGTCGGCGACGCACGTTGCGCCTCAGCGATGGTCTGCGTTTGCAGCTGCAACGCCGGCTTGGTGGCGACGTTGCGGAAACGCCGGGGCCTATCAGCGAGGCGGCGGCAGAAGGGGCCCAACCCACGGCACTCTCGAGGAGGCAGCAGGTGCAGGCATGGGCTCGCAACGTTCTGCAAGTCGCGGACTCGCAGCCAGCCGATAGCGGCTCATTGCCTGCGTGGTTGGCTGGCGGACACCCTCGGCCGCTCGACGACGCGGAGGTCGCGAACGGTCGCCGTAGCGGCGCGTTGCAAGAACAACTCGGAATGCTGCGGTGGCTGGCAGAGGCAGATGAGCGTGAATTCAGCGTCGAGTTGGTGACGCCAAGATCCTCGGGAGTCGCCACTCCGTCGGGACAAGTTCGGCTCGAGGACTACTTTGTGGTCGTCGAGCGTTCCGTGGATGTCGCGACGCTCGGAACCGGTGGCAACGATGCGTCGCTGACAGGTACCGGCGTCCTTCTGGAGGACCACCTCTCGGGAGTCGGCAATCGTGCGGCGGCATTCGGGCATCGCCTCGGACTTTCAGATGCGTTGATTGCAGACTTGCGGCGTGCCGGCGAGATGCACGATCTCGGCAAGGTCGACAGCCGATTCCAGGCGCAGATGGTCGGCCATGATCGCGTCCGTTTAGCGATGCAGGACAAGCCGCTCGCGAAGTCACTGCCTTCCGCGCGTCCTCGTCCTCACCTCTGGCCACCCGTGCGCCACGAAGTCGCGAGTGTGGCCATGGCGCAGTCAGCCCAGGAGTTCATGGCGCGTTGCCACGACCCCGACCTCGTGCTGCATCTCGTGGCAACTCATCACGGCCAGGGTCGTCCCCTGCCCCGAATCGTCTCGGACGATTGCCCGCAGGATTTGGCCTATGAGATTGACGGCACGAGACTGTTCGCGCACACGAACTTCAGCGAAACGCCCATGGCAATCGAGATGGCCGATCGATTCTGGCGCCTGAGCGCAAAGTACGGACACCACGGCCTCGCGTGGCTCGAAGCAATTCTCCGGCTGGCCGATCATCGGCAGAGCGAGCAAGAGGCACACGACCTGGCCGGCTCCGCTCCGGAGGTCAGTTGATGCCTGAGATGCACTTGCCAGGATTGCCCGGCAACAGCCCGCTTGGCTTTCTGGCCGCCCTTGGCACGCAGGTCGCCCTTGCTGATGCCGGTCGTGACTTCCGCCTTAGTTGGACTGATTCGCTCATTCCGGTCGCAGCTATTGATCCAGCATGCGAAGTCGATGAGATCGCTACCCATGTTGTCTCATTGGCAAGAAGATGGGCCATTGGACCAGCGCTAGACCCGTTGCCGAAACGCGACGACGCGAAGTTTCCTGTGGCTGCAATACGGGACTACCTGTCGTCCGCCCGAGAAACACCGGACGGCGTATTGGCGATGTCATTTGTCGCCGAAAACAGTGTCGACGTCATGACAGGCTCGAAGGCGAAACCGACAGATTTTGACTTCACCTCCGGTAATCAAAAATTGTTCCATATAGCAAGAAGAATACTCTCCGAGACTCGGATGGAGGATATCGAACAAACCCTTGAAGACGCATGGCAATACGATGAACGGTTGCCATCGTTAGGTTGGGATGTCAACGATGACCGCCAATACGCGCTATCGGCATTCAACCCCACAAACACAACAAGTAATCCCAAGTTGGCTTGCCCCGGCGTTCAATGTCTAGCGATTCTGGGCTTGTGTCAATATCCAGTGTTTCGCGGACTGCGAAAGACCGCGACTACCGCGTGTTATGGCACTTGGAATCGAGGCGCATTTTCTTGGCCGTTATGGGAACGGCCCGCGTCGCGACGTGTTGTCAGGACGCTCATTGCACACACTTCTATACCGGAGACTGCGAAGGCAAATACTAGGACGCTGTCATTCAGTTCCCGAGTTGAGAACTTCCCTGGCTGGGGCATCATCAAGATCATGTCATCTGATATAGATCGGTCTGCCAAGTACGGCAGGTTCAGCCCTCCTCGAGTGATCTGGCAACGTGCCTGAAGTACCCGATCTCGTTCCGGCCCGGATGGTCAACGAGTTCGTGTACTGCCCGCGACTCTTCTACTTGGAGTGGGTCCAGAGTCGTTTCGAGGACAACGCCGACACGGTTCATGGCCGCTACGTGCATCGCAGCGTGGATCAGGGCGGTGGCCGCATGGGCGGATCCTCGGAGGACGATCCAGTGCGTAATGCGCGCTCGGTACTCGTCAGTTCTGAGCGGCTCGGGCTCATCGCCAAGACCGACATCGTCGAGGGCTTCGACGGAAGGGTCGTTCCCGTCGAGGTCAAGCGCGGCCGGCCTCCCAAGCACGGACCCGCGTGGGAGCCGGAGCTTCTGCAGCTGGCTGCTATCGGTTTGATCTTGCGTGACGAGGGCTACGACTGCGGCGAAGGCCAGTTCTACTTCGCTTCGTCCCGCGAGCGCACGACTGTCGAATTCGACGACCGGCTCATGGAACGGACGCTTGAGGTCGTGGAGCGGCTGCGTGGCGTCGCTGCCTCGGACGACCCGCCACCTCCTTTGGTGGACAGCCCCAAGTGCCCGCGGTGTTCGCTGGTCGGAATCTGCCTGCCCGATGAGACCAACTTCCATACCGGTCGCGTCGACAAGGCCCCGCGGCGACTCACACCGCGCGATTCGGCGGCCCGCCCGTTGTATGTGACCGAGCAGGGTGCTCGGCTCGGCATCAGCCAACGTCGAGTAGAGGTCAAGGTCAACCGTGAAGTGGTGCGTAGCGATCGTCTCATCGACGTTTCTCAGATCAACCTCAGCGGGAACGTGCAAGTGTCCACGCAGTTGCTGCACGCGGCGTTCCGCGAGGACATTCCGGTGTGCTGGTTCAGCTATGGAGGATGGTTCCAGGGGATGGCGCATGGCATGCCGTCCAAGCATGTGGAGTTGCGGCGGCGTCAGGTTGCGGTGGCAGCCCAGGCAGGCTTGCCGCTCGCCCGACAGATGATCGTCGGCAAGATCCGCAACTCCCGAACGCTGCTGATGCGCAATTCCCGCGAGCCGGTGGATGCGGCTGTCCAGCAGTTGAAGGATCTCGCCTCGAAGGCGGGCGAAACCGATTCGATCGAGTCGCTGTTGGGCATCGAGGGCGCAGCGGCTCGTTCGTATTTCGGCAGCTTCGGATCCATGCTGAAGGATGACCCTCTCGGCACATTCGACTTCGCTGGGCGCAACCGACGGCCGCCTCGCGACCCGGTCAACTGCCTGTTGTCATTCCTGTACGCCTTGCTGGTCAAGGACCTCACCGCAGTCGTATTGGCCATCGGTTTCGACCCGTATTTGGGCGTTTATCACCGCCCCAGGTTCGGGCGACCCGCACTCGCACTCGATCTGGCAGAGGAGTTCCGCCCCATCATCGCCGAGTCGGTTGTCATCAACGCCGTGAACAACGGCGAGGTAACCAAGAATGGCTTCGTCATACGAGCTGGGGGAGTCGCACTCGAACAAGCGGCACGTCGAGCCGTGATCGCTTCGTATGAGCGGCGGCTCGACCACGAGGTCACTCATCCCACCTATGGCTACAAGATCACCTACCGGCGTGTGCTCGAAGTTCAGGCCCGGATGCTCGGGGCCTGCATGCTCGGTGAGATTCCTGAGTACGTTCCATTCACTACGAGGTAGGTTCATGAGCGGTCGTCGCCGATACTTGGTCTCCTACGATGTCAGCGATCCGAAGCGTCTCCGTAGGGTTCACAAGGCAATGAAGGCATACGGTTGGCCAATGCACTACAGCGTGTTCATCAGCGATCTCGACGACATCGAATTGATCGATCTCAAGATGGAGCTAGGAGAAGCCATTCATCATGGCGAGGACACCATTGCCTTCATCGACCTCGGGAAGCCGACAGAACGAGGTCGAGAGTGCTTCGAATTCCTCGGCAACGCGCCGCCACTGCCCCAATCTGGACCGGTTATCGTCTGATCCGAGCGGTCCGGTTAGGTCTCGATGCCCGGGGAGCGCTCGCACCCCGTAAGTACGGGCCAATTCTGCACTTTGACAATCGAATGCCATGCTTCTCACGAGCGCCCCAGCCCGGAGCGCTCGCAACTGCTCGCGAAACTGCTGGTCAACCCCGGTAGATATCGAGAGCGGTCTGGCGGATCAATTGATCCGCCCTTCATTGAAGCTGAGTTGAAGTCGCCGGCGTCGCCGGCGATGCGGTAGTCTGGCGGATCAATTGATCCGCCCTTCATTGAAGCAGGAGAGTTCCGAGTGGTCCTCGTCTGGCTGCCGCGTAGTCTGGCGGATCAATTGATCCGCCCTTCATTGAAGCCTGCCACTCGCGGATGTTGCCGCCCTTGCCGGCGTCGCGTCTGGCGGATCAATTGATCCGCCCTTCATTGAAGCGCTGAGGCCGCTGTCCGAGTGCTGTCCGAACTGCCGTCTGGCGGATCAATTGATCCGCCCTTCATTGAAGCGCTGGTACGCACGCCACACCGCGACACACTCAGCACAGTCTGGCGGATCAATTGATCCGCCCTTCATTGAAGCGCGGACTCGCACGCCTTCGCTGTCGCCAACGGCAGGCTCGTCTGGCGGATCAATTGATCCGCCCTTCATTGAAGCAGCCGATCCCGAAGAGGCGCTGTATCGGCGACGCGGGTCTGGCGGATCAATTGATCCGCCCTTCATTGAAGCCGTGCCAGCACGAGCCATCCGGACTCGAGGTCGAGCAGGTCTGGCGGATCAATTGATCCGCCCTTCATTGAAGCATCCGAACTCGCCGTCTTGCGGATCGACGCCCCACGAGTCTGGCGGATCAATTGATCCGCCCTTCATTGAAGCTACGGCGACACTGTGCGCCTCGGCTCCGGCCACGGCCGTCTGGCGGATCAATTGATCCGCCCTTCATTGAAGCGTCGTGAATCTCGGGATCGTGAACGAGGAGCCGACTGATGTCTGGCGGATCAATTGATCCGCCCTTCATTGAAGCACCGGTGCGCTGCGTCAGTCTGTGTCTGTGGCGTTGGTCTGGCGGATCAATTGATCCGCCCTTCATTGAAGCCGCAGAGCAGCACGAACGTCCTTCTTTGAGGTTGTGTGTCTGGCGGATCAATTGATCCGCCCTTCATTGAAGCGATGCTATGAAGTGGGCAGACGCTTTAGTACTGGTCGTCTGGCGGATCAATTGATCCGCCCTTCATTGAAGCGGGGATTGGGGTCTGACGCTTGCTACTCTTCTGTAGCGTCTGGCGGATCAATTGATCCGCCCTTCATTGAAGCGCGGGACCTGACTACGCGTCGGACGGCGGCAGTGTGTCTGGCGGATCAATTGATCCGCCCTTCATTGAAGCGCTGTAGCCCTCGGTCAGATAGACGAGATCTGGGTCGTCTGGCGGATCAATTGATCCGCCCTTCATTGAAGCCAGCAAGTCATAGGAGTTGCTAGTGAGCAGATGCCCGTCTGGCGGATCAATTGATCCGCCCTTCATTGAAGCACACACGACCAACAGCACCGAGTCGTTGGCGGCTAGGGTCTGGCGGATCAATTGATCCGCCCTTCATTGAAGCAGACACGGCGGGGCGTCGCCCAGTTCACGGGACTCGAGTCTGGCGGATCAATTGATCCGCCCTTCATTGAAGCCGTTTCTGCGACTGCGCCGGAAGCGTCGACCTCGGCGTCTGGCGGATCAATTGATCCGCCCTTCATTGAAGCGCCTGCATCCGGTCGAGAGCGCCGGACATGCGGTTGACGTCTGGCGGATCAATTGATCCGCCCTTCATTGAAGCCGTAACGAAGCTGATGTCGAAGCGTCCGACGCAATGCTGTCTGGCGGATCAATTGATCCGCCCTTCATTGAAGCATGGGAACTCTCCGTTCCAAACGGCCACTACAGCCAGTCTGGCGGATCAATTGATCCGCCCTTCATTGAAGCATATTCGTGAACACCGTACGGTCGCCAACTTGTCGGTCTGGCGGATCAATTGATCCGCCCTTCATTGAAGCAACCTCGCGACGCTCCTCGTCGACGCTGCCGTCGCCCTATCTGGCGGATCAATTGATCCGCCCTTCATTGAAGCGTCGACGACGCGGAACACGTGGACGCGGCTGGATCCCTGTCTGGCGGATCAATTGATCCGCCCTTCATTGAAGCCAGATGATCGACATGCTCAAGGGCGACGTCCGGATGTCTGGCGGATCAATTGATCCGCCCTTCATTGAAGCGTGCATGCCCTGTACGTGCCCAATCCGGCCACTCGCACGTCTGGCGGATCAATTGATCCGCCCTTCATTGAAGCAGCGGCTTCGTCAGCTGGGCGATGTAGGTCGCCTCGATGGTCTGGCGGATCAATTGATCCGCCCTTCATTGAAGCGGTGAGTGCTCGCATTTCGTCGGTGAGTCCGGAGGTGGTCTGGCGGATCAATTGATCCGCCCTTCATTGAAGCACGACCACGTTGCCGGCGATGGATGCGCCGAGGTCGGCGTCTGGCGGATCAATTGATCTGCCCTTCATTGAAGCGGTCTGATGGGAGTCATGCAGCGTTTAATCAACGATGGTCTGGCGGATCAATTGATCCGCCCTTGGTTGAAGCGATCGCGACGACGATCTCTTGGGACCCGATGGGCGCTTCCCCCGTGGCTGGTCAGTCGGTTACGGCGGGCTGGTCGCCCGCGTTGTGATGGCACTGGTGTTCGTGTCGAGTTGGTGTGCGATGGCCCAGGCTCGTGAGGCGCCGGGCGGTGTTGTGGCGGGCGAACCATTCGGAGATCGATCGCCGGGCTGTGGCCCGGTCGGGATGGCGGGACCTGCGTGAGCGACGACCCTGCCGGCGGCAGCGCACCCGCGGCGACCGCGCCGACGAATCAGCGGGTATGGTGGCCCCCGTGAGGTTCGCCTCACTCACACAACCCAAACTGACAGACCAGGCAGCGCCCTCGAACGTGAAACCGTTCGGGGGCGCTGCTGTTTCCTAAGCGGTGGTCGGGCGCTGATTCGGCCTTGCCGGGGTCTGCAGCCTCGACCGTGCCTTATCCGGGCGGTTCAAGAAGCGAGCGCACGCGCTAGGGCGTTGACGATGCGTTCGGCTACATCGGCTGCTGCGCGGACATGAGTCACGTTCAGCTTCCTGGAAGCAAAGCCCCCGTACTCTGCAAGCGCCCGATCCTGGCGGATCTCGTTCGCATCGACGAGATCGCTCGCGGAAATGGACCCTGCCAATTCGCGCCTGGCGTAGTCAATTGTCAATCGGTGGGCGCCTTCGCCACCGCGTACTCGGAGCCCGTTTGCCGACATATGCCCAACCACGGCCTTGCGGATGGCGTCGTGGCATGCGGGCATGGCGAGTGTTGTGTCGCTCTCAGCGAGCCAGTCAGACGCGATGCTCGACTTCTAGCATGATCGGCGTCAGGGGCTGCTCTCGAATTTGAGCGACGAACGCTTCCGGCGAAGGGGAATCCCAGCTGTCACGGTCGATCACGATGGGGTTGACTTCTACCCGCAGATCCTCTTCGACGTCACGGCACGCCGCGCGAACTGCCCGCAGCGGCGCCTTGCCAATCACAGCGACATCGATGTCGTTGGGAAAGAGGCCGGGCTCGCCGACAAAGCGAGCCTTCGCGATTTTGTGGGATTCGGGCTGCAGGGCTAGGCGAGGCGGCGACTAACGGCGACCAGCTATTCCAGCGGGAATGGGAGTTGGAGCCACCAAGGGCGGTCGACGGGGTCGATGCGGGTCACCCACTTGACCCACCAGAAGCCCCGCCGTCCGGGTGCCACCAGTCGCACCGGGGCGCCGTGGCCGCGGCGCAGCGGCTTACCGCTGTAGCCGACGGCCAGGTACAGGTTGGCGACGTCGCGAGCGGGGAACAGGCGGCTGTAGCCGGTCAGCGATGTGACTTCCAGCGTGGGCGCGTCCACCGACCCCATCAGCTCGGCCAGCGGCACCGCGTCCCACGACTGGCGGCTCCACCACCCGCCGGTGCAGTCGAGGTCGGCCGTCACCGGGACGGCTCGTGCTCCCAAGGCCTCGATCGTTACCGGTTCGCCTGCGACAGTGAGGTCCCAGTGCGAAGCGGCCACTCGGGGCGACTGGTCGTTGAGCCACATGGTCGTTGGCATATCTGCCGGGTTGAACGAGGCGATCTCGTGTGAGCCGGTGAATCGCCGGTTGTCGCCCACCGCCAGCTGCTGAATCCAATACACCGCGCCAGCAGCTGCCAGTGCGACGCCCCCGCCGATCAGTGCCCTGCGGTCGAGGTCGGCCGCTTTGGGGCGTCCTGGCCGGCTGACGATATGCCACACCAACAGGGGGGCCAGCAGCGCGGCCAGCAGAACATGGGTCCACAGCGCCGACCAGTAGCCCACCCCGTGCCACAGCCCGGTGGCGTGGAGGACGCCGAGCACGACGGTGGCTGTTACCAGCGCTCCCAGCAGCATCGACAGCCACCGGGTAGGTCGGCGGCGCTTCAGCCCGGTGCGCACCGAGCCCCGGAGCTTGGCCGGGGCCAGCGCCAGCAGGCTCAGGCCGGCGAGGGCATGCACGACCGTTAACCAGCGGGCCCAGCCGGTACCCATCGCCCAGGACGCCAGCCCAGTCCCGGCCGCCACTGTCGCCGCGACAGCCAGGAGCAGATCCACCCGTCGAGCAGTGAGCCAATCGCCAAGTCTCATCTCATGTCGATCTATATCGCGATCACCGAGGACATCCCGCGATTCGACGCGAAGATCCGGCGCATTGTTGACGAGGCCCGGCCAGATCCTGACCCGAGCGTCCCAAATACTCCCCGCAAAGCGGTCTCTGGCCGACAGGGGCGACGGCGATTGACTCGCCACCGCCCCCAAGTCGGTCTGGTGAGTGCGCGAGCGGCTACTCGCCGCCGGGAAGCAGTTCCACGGTGACTCGCTGCCAGCCGTCGCCCACGACATCGATGCCGGCCTCCCGCAGATTCGCCACCGCCTCTTCAGCGATGTCGGTGCGGTAGGCGCCGTCGGTGGGTGCCGAGGCCAGGATGCCCTCGCCGGTTGCGACTTCGACAGTCTGCGCCCACAGGTCGGGATCCATGATGCCTGAGCCCAATGGAGATGGCCAGATCAAAGCGCTGATCTCGTTCATCTGCCATGTCTGGTGCGACTCGCCCAGCGTCGAGACATTGTCGAGCACGATTTGCACGCACTCGGCGGGGTTGTCCCGGCAGTGGATCCAGCCTCTCAGCGACGCCTCAACGAACCGAACAGCCGCATCGCGGTAGGCCGGATCCTCGTCGAGGCGGTCGGCGTCCGCCCACAGAGCGTCCTGCAGCATCGCCGTGCCCACGTCATTCCAGTTGATGACGTTGAGATCTCCAGGCTGGAAGAGCTCGCCGGTGTCAGGGTTGACCGTCTCGAGCACTTGGGCGTACTCGTTGTAGATCATGGCCTGCGCTGCGTCGATCTGACCATCGATCAGAGCCAGCATGTCGAAGTTCTGCTGCACCAGCTGGACGTCGGAGTCCGGGTCGAGCCCGTTCTTGCGCAGTCCCGCCAGCAGCTCGAATTCGTTGCCGAATCCCCAGTTGCCCACCGTGCGGCCCTCGAGGTCACTAACCCCCGTGATGCCGGAGCCAACGAAGGACACCTGCAAAGTGGCGCTTCGCTGGAACACTTGGGCAATGTTGGTGATGTTGGCACCCTCTTCTCGCGGCACCAAGCCTCTCGGCACCCACGAGACCGCGAATTCAGCAGCGCCTGAGTCCAGAACCGAGGCCGGAACGATGTCAACGCCACCCTCGAGAATCTCCACGTCGAGTCCGACGTCTTCGTAGAAGCCGAGCGCCTGGGCCGCGTAGTAGCCGGCGAACTGTGCCTGCGTGAACCACTGCAGCTGCAGCGACACTTCGGAAATGGGCTCGAATTCGGGCTCATCGGTTGCGTCATCGCTGCCGGTGCAGGCCGCGGCTAGTAGGCCTAGCGCCAGCAGCGGCACCATCAGCCGGATCAAATTTTTCTTAGAGGCCGCGCGGATTGGCCATCCACGGGTTGGCTGGTTCCCCGGTGTATTGGTCGGGTTGTCCTGAACAAGACAACCCGTGGAGGCCGGTTTCATCATGCGCGCTTTGGAGCCCGAGGTGGTGGATGTGATCTGGGCGGCGGTCGAGCCGATGCTGCCTGTGCGGCCGGTGGGTGACCCTGGCAGGGGGCATCGCCCCCGGATACCGGACCGGCTGTGCTTTTGGGGGATCCTGGTGCGGCTGGCGACGGGCTGCTCATGGCAGTGCGCGGAAGCGCTGCTGGGATGGCAGGTGTCGGACACGACGCTGCGGTCGCGCCGCGACGAAGCTGATCGCGGCCGAAGCGATCGCTGCCTATGACCGGATCGTGGGACTCGATCTCGATGACGTGTGCGTCGACGGGTCCACCCACAAAGCCCCTTGTGGTGGGGAAGGGACCGGCAAAAGCCCCGTGGACAGGCGAAAACTCGGCTGGAAGTGGTCAATCGCGATCGACGGGGCGGGGATCCCGGTCGGGTGGGCCGCCGCGGGCGCGAACCGCAACGACATCATGCTGTTCGACCCCACCATTGCCGAGATCGAACGCCAAGGGCTCCATCACGACACCGAGACCTTGCACCTCGACCGCGGCTACTGGGGCGCCCGCGTCGACAACTCAGCAGCCAAGGCCGGCATCACCGATCTGGTGCGGCCCCCCAAACGCAAACCCGGCAACGACGGCCCCGCCGAACCGATCACAGCGCCGCTGGGGCTGCGCTGGCGCGTCGAGCGAACCAACTCATGGCTGTCCAACTACGGCCAGCTGCGACGAAACACCGACCGAAAACCCGAGCACCGCCTCGCCCAGCTCGCCCTCGCCGTCGCCTTGATCATCACCCTCAAACTCATCGACCACCGCAACCGCTGGCAACCCCACAACCGCCCAATCCGCTAACGCTCTTAGCCTTCATATTTCCCCCCTATTAGGTTCCCAAATGGGATCTCACAAACAGCAATCGGTTCATGACGCCTTCCGCGCTGCGAAGTACCACGGCATGATCAGCCGTTCGAGCACCGCAGCAATCGCGTACAGGCCGATGCCCACCAGCGAGCCCGCCAGCACCGCGGCCCACGCGTCGTCGTAGCGGGTCAAACCCGCTGAGTTGGTGATGACGTTGCCGAGCGCGTCCTGGCGGCCGCCGAAGTACTCGGCCACGATGGCCGCGATCACCGCCAGCGACGTGGCGAGCTTGAGCGCAGTGAAGAAGTACGGCATGGCGTTCGGGATTCGCACTTCGCGCATGATCCTCCACTTGCCGGCGCCGTAGGACTCCATGAGCTCGACCTGGCTGGGTTCGGGCTGTCCGAGCCCTCTGGTTGTGTTGATGAACACCGGAAAGAAGACCAGCACGACCACGACGGCCTGGTTGGAGCGGGGCGACAGAATCCCGAACCAGGCGTTGAAGATGGGTGCCAGCGCGATGATCGGCACTGCGTTGACGGCAACAGCCAGCGGTGTGATCGTCTCGTTGGCCGAGCGGAAGGCTGTGACGAGCACGGCAGCCGCCGCTCCCGCCACGACCCCGGCGAGGAGTCCGGTGACGATGATGAAACCGGTGATGCCGGTGGCTGTCGCGATGGTTTCGAAGTTCTCGGCCACCGCACTGCCAATGCGCGAGGGCGGCGGGAGCACGAAGCCGTCAGGGTTCAGCACAGCCAGGAGTGCCTCCCAACCGGCGAACATGATCAGCGCGGCCACCACCGGCGGCAGCCACGAGCGAAGCAGCGCCCTTGCCGCGGTCACGATTCGTGACCTCCTCGCAGTGCGTTTCGCACCGCGGTCACGTTGGCGAAGTACGCCGGGTCGTCGCGGGTTGTCTCGCTGCGCTCCCCGAGGTCGGTGTCGATGACAGCGGAGATCCTCCCCGGCCGGGGCGACATCACCACCACCCTCGTGGACAGGAAAACCGCCTCGCTGATGGAGTGGGTCACGAAGATGACAGTGGTCTGTGTCTCGGTCCAGATCCGCAGCAACTCGTTCTGCATGTGCTCGCGCGTCATCTCGTCGAGCGCGCCGAACGGTTCGTCCATCAACAGCAGTTTCGGATCGAACGACATCGCCCGAGCGATGGCGACGCGCTGCTGCATGCCGCCGGACAGCTCTGCGGGGTGGTGCCGGGCGAACTCGCCCAGCTTCACCAATTCGAGCATTTCGGCTGAGCGCTGCCGACGGTCGGCCGCCTTCCAGCCCATCAGCTCGAGCGGCAACTCGATGTTGCGCGACACGTTGCGCCAGTCGAACAGACCTGCCCTCTGGAACACCATCGAGTAGTCGCGGTCGAGGCGGGCACGGTCGGCCGGCTTGCCGTTGACCTTGACCGACCCATCGCTCACATCGATCAGCGCAGCGATCAGCCTCAGCAGGGTGCTCTTGCCACAGCCGGACGGGCCGATCAGCGTGACGAACTCGCCTGAGCCGATCCGGAGATCGATGTCGGTGAGTGCGACGACCTCGTTGGGGCGCCCCGGGTTGAACACCTTGGAGACGTTCTCCACCTCGACGGCGGCCGTGGCGGCGTTCGCCGCGCCGTCGAGGTCGTTGCTCTCGCCCGCATCGCTCATGTGCCCGTCGCTCATGTGCCCGTCGCTCATGTGCCCGTCGCTCATGTGACAGCTTCCCGGCCCTTGCGTCCCACCAGCGCGTACTCGACGGATGAGATCACCGCGAAGACGAAGATCCCCAGAACCGCCGCACCCAGCACGGCCACATAGAGGCGCTCAGGCCCCGTCGTGTAGCGCTGGGCTTCCAGCAGCACCCGGCGGCCCAGCCCGCCCCTCACCCCGGCAGAGATCTCGCCCACGATGGCGCCCACGACGCTCGCTGTGGCTGCGATCTTGAACGCAGCGAACAAGTAGGGCAGCGACGCCGGCAAGCGCAGCCGCCACAGCGTCTGGCCCCATCGTGCTGCGTAGGAGTCCATCAGCTCGAGGTTCTCGGGCCGGGGGGACTGCAGGCCTCGCAGGCCGTTGATCGTCACCGGGAAGAAGGTCAGGTAGGTAGCGATGACCGAAACCGACATCCAGTCCTGCCAATCGAAGGGCAGGAAGTCCAAGCTCTTGCGGCCCCAGATCACGATGATGGGCGCGATGGCGATCAGCGGGATGGTTTGGCTGGCGATGACGTGGGGCACGAACGCACGCTCCAAGCGCCCCGAGGTGGTGAGCACGATGGCGATGCCCAAGCCGACCAATACCCCGATGGTGAACCCCACCGCTGCCTCTCGCAGCGTGAAGGCGGCTTCGGTGGCGATGATTGTCCAGAAGGCTTGGCCGGTGCCCCTGGGCTCAGCGAAGATCCCCGCGACGATGTCCAGCATTGGGGGCATTTTCAGGTCGTTGGTCTCGGGCAAGAACGACCCGATCACCGGCCAGCTGGACTGACCGTCGTCGATGGCTGTTCCCACCTTCTTGTAAGCGGTATAGGCAAGGCCCAGCAGGCACACGAACAGCGCCAGTACGACCACCTGCCGCAAGGTTTGGCGGGCTCGGGCGCGCCGACGCTCGCGGGCCGCCTGCTGTCGAAGAAACTGGTCTCGGACAATCGGGTCGATCGTCGCCGGGGCAGCGGTGTCAGCTTGCACGACGCGCCGGTCAGGTTCCCAGCGCCGGAATGATCTGCTGGCCGTAGGCGCTCAGTGTCTCGTCTTTGGCGTCGTGCATCAGGTAGATGGCGAACTGGTCAACGCCGAGGTCGCGCAGCTCGCCAAGCCGGGCAATATGGCTGCTGGCGTCGCCGAGAATGCAGAACCGGTCGATCACGTCGTCGGGGACGAAGTCGGTGTGGATGTTGCCGGCCTTTCCGTGCTCGGCGTAGTCGTAGCCCTGGCGCCCGGAGATGTAGTCGGTGAGTGCTTGAGGCACCCCGCCGCCGGTGTCTCCGTAACGCTCGACGAGGTCGGCCACGTGGTTGCCGACCATGCCCCCGAACCACCGGCACTGATCGCGCTGGTGGGCGAGGTCGTCGCCGACATAGGCAGGCGCGGCGACGCATATGTAGAGGTCGTCGGGATCGCGACCAGCCTCTGCCGCAGCACGGCAAACG
>NZ_CBDCEO010000009.1:0-17187 GCF_965215815.1 Candidatus Poriferisodalis sp.
GGTGGCGTTGGCGCTGTGTTTCGTGGTGGCGATCGCCGTGCCGCTCGACCATCTCGAGGGCAAGGGGATGCTGTTCCGCTTCCCCCTGTTCATGCTCTCGGCTGTGGTGGTGCCGCTCGCATGGCGCGGACGATTCAGGCCCTACCCCGCTACCGCGGATGTGCTGATCGTTGCGCCCTTTCTCATCGACACGCTCGGCAATCTGGCATACGTGTACGACACGTTCGAAGCAACCGATGACGTGCTGCACACGCTCAACTGGATCCTGCTTGTGGGTGCGTTCCATGCGTGGCGCTACCGCCGCGGCGGGGCCAGCCTGTCCCGCGCCGATGCCTGGCTGCTCGGCGCCAGCCTGGGAGCACTCGCCATTGTGGGCTGGGAAGCCGCCGAGTGGATCGTGGCTGAAACCGGCGCCGGCGGCGGACTGGACCTCACCTACGACGACACCGTCGCCGATCTCGTGCTGTCCACCGGCGGCGGCATGATCGGATCAGCAATCGCGGTTGCTCTGTTTCCGACACGCGCGACCTGAGGCCACGAACCCAGCCCGCTCGAATTGCGTGCCGGCAACCAGCTCCGGCACGGAGCCGGGCGGTGCGGACTAGAGCGCTCTGAGGCGCTCGATGGCCGCATCGAGGACGTCGTGCTGCTTGCAGAAGGCGAACCGGACGAGGTGGCGGCCCTCGTCGACGTTGTCGTACATCACGACGTTGGGCACTGCGGCCACGCCAATCCGCTCTGGGAGGTTCCAGCAGAACTCGATGCCGTCGTCGTGACCGATCGAGCGGATGTCGGCGGTGATGAAATAGGTCCCGGACGGCTCGAAGACTTCGAGACCGGTCGATCGCAGGCCTGCTGACAGCCGGTCCCGCTTTGCACGCAAATCGTCGGCCTGAGCCTTGAAGTAGTCGTCGCCGAGGTCGAGCCCGGCGGCGATGGCGTGCTGGAACGGGCCGCCGCTGACGTAGGTCAGCCATTGCTTGGCCGTTCGCACCGCCGCGACCAGCGCCGGGCGTGCGCAGACCCAACCGATCTTCCAGCCCGTCACGGCAAACGTCTTGCCGCCGCTCGAGATCGTGACCGTCCGGTCGGCCATGCCCGGCAACGTCGCGATCGGGATGTGCTCGCCGTCAAAGGTCAGGTGTTCGTACACCTCGTCGGTCACCACGATGAGATCACGCTCGATGGCAACCTCAGCGATGGCTTCCAGCTCGGCCCGGCCGAACACCTTGCCGGTGGGGTTATGCGGACTGTTGAGCACCAGTAGCCGCGTGCGCGGTGTCACCGCGGCCGCCAGTTCATCGGGATCGAAGCCATAGTCCGGCGGGCGCAGGGTGACCACCTTGCGCACCGCTCCTGCCATGGAGATGACTGCGCCATACAGGTCGTACCACGGCTCGAACGTGAGCACGTCATCGCCCACCTCGGTCAGCGCCAAGATGCTCGCAGCCAGCGCTTCGCTTGCCCCCGCGGTGATGAGCACCTCGCTATCGGGGTCGACATCCATGCCCCAGAAGCGGGATTGGTGCCGGGCCACGGCGTGGCGAAGCTCCGGGATGCCGATGCCCGGCGGGTATTGGTTCGCAGTACCGCTGCGGATCGCTGCAACGGCTGCTTCAAGTACCTCCGTCGGCCCGTCGGTGTCAGGAAAGCCCTGCCCCAGGTTGATGGCCCCAGTGCGCACAGCGAGCGCAGACATCTCGGCGAAGATCGTCGACTGGTAGCCCTGCAGGCGCGAATTCAGGTATGGCAGCCGTGCCACGTTGCGGAGGTTACGGCGCGATCAGCGGGTTCTCGCCACCACGCTGCCCGTCGCGAACGACACGGAGACGGAGACCCGGAACGTGACCGGCGGTCTACTGATACGACACGTACAGCGGCGAAGGGGTGAGACCCAGCACCTGCTCCGCGGTGGGGGTGGGGAAGTCTTCGTCGTAGAAGTTCTTCCAGCCCCAGTAGAAGCGATAGGCGTCGGGCTGCCCGGTCAACGCATCCCAAGTGCTGTACTTCGTGTCGATCGGACCCTGCCCGTCCATGTGGATCAGCACCGCCAGTTCCGCTGGAGTCTCGACCACTTCGCGGTTGGTGATCATCAAGAAGCGGAATTGGTGCAGAATCAACAGCTTCTGAGGCAGGGCCTCCGAACGGACGAGACCGGCCAGCCATTGCACGACCTCGTTGATCTCGGAGGCATCGACGGTGCCGATCTGACGTAGATGCACCTGGTCAGGACCGAGTCGCCATTCGGGATCCAGCGCCAGCCCGACATGGGGTAGCCGCAGGAACTCCTCATACCGCTTGGCTTGGGTGAGGAAATCGGTTCGGCCCGACTGCAGGTCCAGCACCACGTACATGTCGTTGGCAGATGCTGCGGTGATCCACGGCCTGATCTCATCGAGGGCGGTCTCGTTGGAGTAATCGCCATCACGACCCGCTCTGGCTGACGCAACGGTTGCGATGATCTCGAAGGCAAGCAGCACGTCCGAACCGTCCGCGTCGTAGCCGTCAGCGATGGACCGCAGGCGCGCCACTCCCTCGGACGGATCCTGTTCTCCCAGCACTCCGAGCTGCGATGTCGCTGGGTGGCCGTACATAGCAACCAAACGGCGGGCGCGTTCTGGCTCAAACATGAGCAGGCCGCCTCCGGGAAGTTCATCACCGCGACGGATGACCTCCAGTTGCCACGCTGCATCGGGGCCAAGATCCGCGTGCAGTTCCACACGAGCGGCCTCGCGAAGCATCCTGCGTCCTTGTGGGGCCAAGGCCCGCAAGTCTCCGACCGCTGTCATCGCCGCCGCGTCGATCTGTCTCCCGACGGCCCCGAGCACCGCAGCTTGCTCGGCGCTGTTGACGATCCACACGCGCTCATACTGGACGTCTTGATGCGGCAGCGCCGCCTCGGGATTGACGGGTACCCATTCAACGGCAAAACCGGCGAGCCGTTGTCGGAGGTCCTGCTCGTTGAAGCCTGCCGCCACGATCCGCTCCGGCGCCAGGCGCCGAATTTCTGCCATCGCTTCAGCGCCAGACCATGACTCCATGAGCAAGAGGGGTCCGCGTATCCCACGTGCGGCCAGCGTGAGGATCGCCTCGGAATCGTTGGCGAACGCCAGGCCGATCTCGTCGGCGCACCCGTAGAGGGCGCGCGATATCTCGACGCTGAGGAGCACAGGTGCAGCGGTGTCGACCGCAAGGTTGTCCGCCGGATCCCGTGGCGAACAGTCGCGAACGGTCGCAGAGGGTTCCGGCGCAACGGGAACGGCCGTCTCCGCTTCGGCGGGCACGGCAGGCTCGTGTGTCTCTCCTGGCTCCCGCTGACTGGTTGAGCACGCGCAAGCCAGGACAATCCCGACGGCGGACGCCAGAACCACACCGACCCTGATCGGCCGTGCGGAGTGCCGTCCGGCTGGCGAAGGTCTCGTCACGCTCGGAGAAACTATTGAGCGCGGCGGCAATACTGGCGGCTATGCCGACACCAGAGCTGAACCTCCATGTGCCCGCTCGCTACGACACCGCCGGGGTTGACCTCGCGTCGGTGGACGGCGTGCTGTCGACCACCCGATCCGTGCGGCTGCGGCTGGACCTCGAACGCGACGTCCCCCACGACGTCGTGCTCGACTGCATCGACGTCGCCGAGCAGGGTCCCGGCGGCGGCAACCAGGCCAGCCGGCGCTGGCTGTTGATCCGCGACCCCGCCCAGCGGCAGGCGATCGGCGAGATGTACCAGTCGATCGTGGGCGCCTTCATGGCGCGCGGGCGCGATGCCACAGCGGGCACCGGCCATCCGATGGAAGAGGTGATGAAATCCGCTTCCCATCTCGCAGAGCACCTCGGTGAGGTTCCGGTCATCGTCATTCCGTGCGTGTGGGGTGTGCACGACGACAGCGGCAAGCCCGGCCTGTTCGACTCAGTACTGCAGTCGGCGTGGAGCTTCTGCCTCGCGGCTCGCGCACGAGGCATGGCCACAGCGTGGACCACCGCGATTCTCAACAAAGAAGACGAGCTGCGCGAGCTGCTGGGCATTCCCGATGGGGTCACCCCGGTCGCGCTGCTGCCGCTGGCCTTCGCGAAGGGCACGGAGTTCGGGGCCGTGCCGCGGCGGCGCGCCAACGAGATCGCCTACGTCGACGGCTGGGGTCGTACCTGGGAGCAACGGGGAAACGAAGCGACGGCTCGTGCCATCGGCGAGGGGCCCGGTGCCACGTTCGAACTGGACATCGACGCATCGCCCGAACGTCTCTGGGAAATCGTCAGCGACATCAATGTGGGCGCGAATTTCTCCGAAGAGTTCGTGCGGGCCGAGTGGGCCCCCGGCTACGACGGCCCCGCCCTCGGCGCCAAGTTCATCGGGCACAACCAGCATCCCGCCATCGGCGAGTGGAACATCGATCTCACCATCACCGAGTACGAGCCGAACGTCCTCTTCGGCTGGGCCACTGGCGAGACCGAGGATGTCGCCGGCGCCCGCTGGCGCTACGAGATCGACCATCTGCATGGTCAGCGCTCGCGGCTGCGCCACACGGTCCGCCTCGGACCCGGCCCATCTGGCCTCAGCGCCGCGATCGAAGCGATGCCTGACAAAGAGCCGCGCATCGTCTCGCGGCGCCAGAGCGAGCACTTGGCGAACATGCAGCGGTGCGTCGAAGGCATCAAAGCGCTCGCCGAGAGCAGCGATTGAGCGAACGCTCGACGACTGGCCGGTGGGCACCGAGCCCGACCGGCGATCTCCACCTGGGAAACCTGCGAACGGCGCTGCTTGCGTGGCTGTTCGCTCGCTCCGCCGGCGGACGATTCCTGTGGCGCTTCGAAGATCTCGACAGCGCCGTGCGGCCGCAGTACTACGAATCGCAACTGCGCGACGTTGCTGCGCTCGGCCTCGATTGGGACTCCGAGCCAATCCGCCAGCGCGACCGGATCGAGCTGTACCGCGATGCCATCTCGGATCTGCGCGGGCGAGGACTCACCTACGAGTGCTTCTGCACGCGACGCGAGATCGCCGAGGCGGCAGCGGCACCGCACGGACCGTCGCCTGAGGGCGCATATCCCGGCACCTGCCGGCAACTCACCCGCGGCGAACGCGAATTGCGCCGAAGAGATGGCCGTCCCCCGGCCCTGCGGTTACGCGTCGACGCCACCGATTCGGGCCACGCCGAGCTCACGGTCACCGACAGCCAGCTCGGCTCGTACACCGGCATCGTCGACGACTGCGTGCTCCAGCGGGGCGACGACACCCCGGCGTACAACTTGGCGGTCGTGGTGGACGACGCGGCCCAAGGCATCAGCCAGGTCGTCCGGGGCGACGACCTGCTGCCGTCCACGCCGCGCCAGGTGCACCTCGCAGAACTGCTCGGCGTCGAACCCCCGTCGTATGCGCACGTGCCATTGGTGCTGGGTCCGCAGGGTCAGCGCCTCGCGAAGCGGGACGGCGCCGTAACTCTGTCGGACCGGCGGGCGCTCGGCGAGACTCCGCTCGATGTCACCAATCTTCTCTTGGCAAGCCTCGGGCTGAAACCCGCCACGTCCACCCAGGACCTGGCTGCAATCGCCGCAGTATTCGATCCCGCGGCGCTGCCGAGCCAGCCGTGGGTCTGTACGCCCCCAACTCCACCAACGTGATGCCGTAAGCCGGCTCGATGGGTGGGAGGCAGCTCGGCCCTACTCCATCACCCGCAACTTGCCCGGGATGAACATTTGCTTGAGCTTGCGGCCGGGGAACACCGGCGCCACCGCAATGGCGATCAACGCCAGCGCGAAGTACACCACCATCTCCACCCAGCGCACGGACACGAGCATGCCCACCTCAGGAATCGCGGTCGGCATCAAGAACAAAGCCATCCACAGCAGCAGCGCATAGCCGAACAAACCACCGAGCACGACCGCTGCCACGCCGAGCAGCAAGCCTTCTACTGAGAGGTTGGCGACCACCCTGCGGACCGGCACGCCGTAGGCGAACATCGTCGCGTGGTCCCGAGCGCGCTCATCCACGTTGATGTTGGCGGTGTTGAACGCAATCAGCAGCACCAGAATGATCACGAAGATCCGGGTGAGGATGTAGACACCAGCCGACTGATCCAGTGAGTCCTGCACCGACTGGAACGACTCGCCAAGTCCCTGCACCAGCGCCACGCCCGTGCCGGTGCCAAAGAGCGCCCGCTTTACGTCGTTCAGGCTGCTGCGGTCTGCTGGCACACCGGTCACCACGTTCGCGAGGCCGCCGAAGCCCCAATCAGATGCCCCAGAGAGATCCATGTAGGCATTGATCCGAAGCGGATGTGGGTGAATGGCGGTCACGGGCACTGAATCGGTGCTGAAGCTGAACACCCCATTGGCGAGCTCGGGATGTGTGACTACGACGTGGTCGCCTACCCCGACGCCGAAGTCCCGCGCTGCCTTGTCGGCGAGCACGATTCCCGGCTGACCGCGCGACAGTTCGCCCTGCGATGCCGTCGGCGTCCAGACGTCACTTCCGAAGTCGACGAAGCGAACGGCGAGGTCGAGCTGAGTGAGCTCACCGGCGCTGTCATCTCCGGCACCGTCGGTTCCGGCGGACGGATCAGCGCCGACACTTGCCCCCAGGATCAAGGCTGCCTCGCCGAGCTGCACGGTCGGGTCCGTGATCACACCCTGCACTTGCGGTGAATCGCTCGGGTAGAGGGAGTCAAGTCGCACCATGAAACGCTCAGGCTCGCCCCCGAGCAACTCTTTGTCGCCGCCGTCGAAGGTGGCAGTGAAGGTGCTGCTCAAGCCCACCATGCTGAACAGGATCGCCAGGCTGATCGTGAATGTCAGCAGTGTCAGGAAGGTGCGCCGGGGGGCCCTCATCAGGTTGCGGAATGGCATCCGTTCAAGGCTGCGGCCTGGCAGGGGCAAGCGGCTGATGATGGGAGAGAGTCCGCCGCCGCGCGATGCCAAGTGCCCTGAGCGGATTGCCTCGACAGGTCGGACTCGGATGGCGCGCAGGACGGGCCAGAAAACCGACAGCATCGGCACGAGGAAGCCGATCGTCGCCGCTCTCGCGTAGATCGCTCCCTGGAACGGTTTCTCGAACACCGGCAGCCCAAAGATCTGCTGAACGACGCTCGCTGTCTGACTTGCGACTACGAAGCCCACGCCGATGCCGATGATGACGCCGAGGATGCCGATCTGCAAACCGATCAACAGGGGTCGGATGGCGATGGATCGGGGAGTTTCGCCGAGCGCCATCGACGCACCGATCTCACGCCGTTGTGCTTCCACCATTCGTGCCGAGAAGTTCAGTGCCGCAAAGGCTGCGCCGACGAAGAGCAAGAGCGCAATGACGTTGTAGATGTTCTGATCGATCTCCGGTGCGCCGACTAATCCGGTATACGACGGCGTCTCGTCTCGGGTGATCACTTCCAGCAGGGTCCCGTCCAGCGACGCTGCAGCATCGGTCAACTGTTGGGACACTGCAGCTGCGTCGGCGCCCGGCTCCAGCGTCAGCACGAGGTCGTTGACGGCGCCCGGCCTGCCCGCGATGTCCTGTGCAACCGACAACGGGGCGAACATCACGGCGAGGTTGGACTTGCCGAGCGAGCCGTTCCCTTCGACGATCAGGAAGTACTCCGGCGATACGGCGTGGCCGACGTAGTCGACGCCGACATCACCGCCAACCGTCACATGGCCGCTCGTTGGCAGATCGTGGAACGCGGCGAAGTTCCGTTCGAGCAGCACCTGCGGTGTGGCGGCTCCGGGCGGCGGCAGTCCGTCCCCTTCGATGACCTCGACGCCATTGACGCTCGGTCCGCCGGCGGTCATCTCGATGCCGACGACGCGCCCATGCACGAGCAGCTCGTCGCCGTCTACGACAGTCTCGACCTGGGTGTCGGTGACGAGGCGTTCGCTGTACTCGTCAATGCCGTCGATCCCACTCGCAAGCTGCGCGAGTGTGCCCGCGGGCACATCATCGCCTGCGCTGACGGTCGCCCGCAGGTCGTACATGTTGGTGAGTTCGAGGCTCTCATCAATGGATGCGAGCCGCCATTGGGTGACGCTGGTGAGTCCGGCGTAGGTGCCGATTCCGATGGCGATCGTGAAGGCGATGCCGACAATCTGGATCCAGCGTGCGCGCGCGTCCCGCAGGGACCAGCGCAGCCGAAGAAGCCACACGTTCGAGACCTACCAGTGCAGTTCGGACAGCGGGGTCTTGCCGCCCTCCGGTGGGCCATCGCTGATGATCTTCCCGCTGCTCATCTCGACGACCCGGTCGGCCATCCGGGAGATCTCGCGGTTGTGCGTCACCACGAGGACTGCTCTGTCTCTACTTGCTTGGTCGGCGAGCAACTCGAGAATCTGGGCGCCGGTCTTGAAATCCAACTCGCCCGTCGGCTCGTCGGCGAGCAGTACCGGGTTGCCGGTTGCCAATGCTCGAGCGATGGCAACACGCTGCTGCTCACCGCCCGATAACTCGTGGGGGAAATGACCGATGCGGTGGCCGAGCCCGACCGACTCGAGCATCTCGGCCGGGTCTATCGACCCACTCTTGCCCGAGACATCCATGCCGAACTCGACGTTCTCGATCGCAGTCAAGCCGGGGAACAGGTTGAAGCTCTGGAAGATGAAGCTCACCGTCTCGCGTCGCAGCGCAAAGAGCTCGCTCCGGCTGGACGCTGTGAGGTCACGGCCTCCGACATTCACCTTGCCCGATGACGCCGTGTCCAGTGCGCCGATGATGTTGAGCGTGGTGGTCTTTCCGCTCCCGGAAGGACCGAGCACCACCACGAACTCGCCGGCCTCGACATGCAGGTCGATGCCATCGAGCGCAGTGACCAGTACGGGGCCGACTTCGTAGTGCTTGGTGACACCTTCGAGATCGATCACGGCACAGAACTCCCTGTCGGGTAAGAGGGGTCGCCGCCGACTGAGCCGACGGAACAGGCCCACCTTAGAAAGCCGTCGCAAGCAGCATATGACGAACTCCCGGCCCGAATGGGCCGTCGTACATCACTGATCGCTCACGGCAGGACTCGCATTCACGACGTTCCCTCGATGTCCCGCATTCGCTTGACTTGGATTCGACACCTAGCACGCGGCCGAATGAGTGGGTATGACGTAATCCGGACCCGGTGATCTCTAGATGGATAACGATCAATTTCGGCATATCGCAGAATCGTCGCCAAGTTCACAGCCATGAGGTCTGAGGCAAACTCTTTGCCCAAGCAGGAATGCGCTCCAGTGCCGAATGCCGCGTACGCCCCCTCCTGCTGGGACTCCAACCGGGGGGGCAGATGCCGCTCGGGCTCAAACTTCTCAGGGTCACGGTAGACATCAGGGTCGCCGTGAACGACGGCCGTGGCCAGCAACAGTTCAGTCCCGGCAGGCACCCAGTGACCCTCGAATTCGAATGAAATGCGTGCCGTCCGCTGCATGACCGGCGCTTGGGCGTGTATGCGCAACACCTCAGTGATCAATGCCCGAGTCATCTCGAGTCCCTGAAGTCCCTCGGTACTAAGCGTTCCTACCGCAAACGCCGCATCGGCTTCGGTTTGGCACCCATCGGCGTAACGTTGATCTGCGAGCATGTACAGCAGTGCGAACCCCAATGTGCACGCGATCTGATCCGATGACTGGAAATACGGGGTGATCACGGCCGACAGCAGATCTGGCGCGGAGATGAACTCTGGTTGGCGACGTTGCATATCCACCAGGTCATCGATCACGTCGCGTGGGCACCCTGCGCGCTCAAGTGGATCGTGCTCTTCTAAGCCTTCGGCAAAGAGTCGCTGAACTTCAGAACGCACCTTGCGCATCCGGCGTTCCACCAAGAACTTCGGGCGGTCGCCGCGCATGGCGATGATGAGAGAATCGTTCCAGTACCGAATGGTGTCGACATACTCGTCCAGCGGCTGGCCGAAGGTCAAGGCTCCGACTTGCATGATGGACAGTTGCTGCATCGCCGAATACACCGAGACGGATTTTGTCGCATGCCACTTGCTCAGCACGCTGCGCGCGATCTCGATGATCTTCGGCAGATTGGCTTCGACGCTCGACGACGCGTAAATCTCGTGCGCGCTTCGGCGGAGCTTGATGTGGTCGTGTCCTCCCGAGGCGATCAGCAGCCGGTCGGATCGTACGCCCTGGCGCATGGGAGCGAACGCCTCATCGTTTCGCAGGTGTGTCTGCGAGTGCTTCCTCGCAAACTCGACTGCTTCTTTGCCGCTCATAATCACGATGCGCTTGCCGGGTACACGGACACGGCAAATCGGCCCGTGTCGTTGGTAGAGGTCAATGAGGTATGGCTGCACCTCGCCGAGCAAGCTGAAGGCATTACCGAAAACCGGCAAACCCGGAACATCGGGGATCGGTTTGTAGCCCCCACGCTCGCGAATCCGCATTGCCTGAGCGTCAGCAGCAGCGCGTCCGGCGGCTTGGCAGAGCGTGTGCGGTTCGCCCAGGCCCTCGATTACGCGTCGTGCCTCATCGAATTCTGACGCAGTCAGAACGCACCGGAAGACACCACAAGCATCGGCAAGTTGAATTAGGATGATGTCGGACGGCTCGGGCGCTCCGTTGCGAAAGAGCGCCCGCATCACCCGCAAGCGCACCTCGTCGACGACTGAACCCGAAGTGGCTCGGTAGGACTGCGACCGGTCTACATCGGCGGCGCGAAAATGCAGGCCGCCGGAACCTCGCTCCAAAATGCCGTGCTCGACCAGCTGATCCAGGCACGCACGAGATATCTGCGAGCCCGACTCACGCCCAAGTTGCCGTAACCAATCCTCGGGACCGTTGTGAGTGTCGCTGGATGCGATCTGCGCGAGAACATGATCCAATGCGGGATCGCCGAACGTCGAAGCATCCACTAGCTCCAAGCGGTCGGATTCGACTGCGATTCGGCCATAACGGGACAGCTCCAGCAAGGCAGCAGCTGCCAAGCCGAATTCTTGCGCCCGCCCCTCGAGCGCGCAGAAATCGCCAGTTGCGTCGTCGAGCATCAACAGGCACAGTTCTGCTGGCAGGTTCAGGATGGTCACATGGCCAACTTACTGTCGCCGATTGCCGACGTATGTCACATCACCACGGATGGTGACCGGAACCGCAGTTGGTGTCCAGTTCCCATGCGCCGTGTCCTCGGTGTAGTGCGAATTTTCTGGGGCGTCTCAGCAACTCGGCCAGTAGCTGAGCGCTCGCTTTTCGGGTGGTGGCACCGGGCGGTTGGCCAACATCCGAAGGTCCGAGATGAGCACCCGACGGGTATCTGCCGGGTCGATCATCTCGTCGATGCGCATGGTGCCCGCCGCCTCGAACGGGTTCGTGGCCTCGGCTACCTCTGCCACCAGCTTCAGGCGCTCAGTTTCGCGTTCGTCGGGATCGGCAATACGGCTCAGCTTCGAGCCGAATGCCACGTTGACCCCGACCTCGGGATCCATGAAGCCGATCTCTGCGCCAGGCCAGCAATAGATGCCGTGGCTCGGCATCCGGGAGCCGTTCATCGCTTGCCACGCCAGGCCGAACGCCTTGCGAAGGCAGACGGTCAGCGTCGGCGTGGACGCGTTCTGCAGGGCGTGCATCATGCGCATGCCCCAGTGGAGCATCAGGTCGTGCTCGACGCGCTTGCCGACCATGAAGCCGGGGACATCGACAAGAAAGACCATCGGGATGTTGTAGGAGTCGCACACCGTGGCCATGCGGATGATCTTGTGGCAGGCCTGCGGGTCCAGCGTTCCGGCTTGGAACATCGGATTATTGGCGATGACGCCGACTGCGTACCCGTCGAGCCGCGCAAGCGCGCACACGACGTTGCGGGCGTAGCCCGGCTGCAATTCGAAGACCGACTCGGGATCGCAGATGCGGGCGACTACTCGCCGCATGTCGTAGCCACGGGTGCGGCGTGCGGGCACCATCTGTGCGAGTTCTGGATCGGCGCCGTCGATGCCACGCGGCTCGGCGCGCGGCGCTGGTTCCCACGCGTTCGACGGCATGAACGACAGCCAGCGACGGATCGCCGTGTAGGCCTCCTCATCGGTGTCGACGCCGAGGTCGATCTGGCCGGTGATGCGAGCGTGCACGTCCACCCCGCCAACGTCCTCGAATGAGATCACCTCGCCGGTGGCGATCTCGAACACCTTCGGCGAGGTCACCGCCAGGCACGAGCCGCGCACCATGACGACGTAGTCGCTGAGCGCCGACACGAACGACGAACCGCCGAACGACTGGCCACAGATCATCGTTGCCATCGGCACACGGTGGCGCCGGCGAGCCATGTCGAACATCCCGCCCGGCTCGGAGATGCCTTCGGAGCCCATGAGATCGGGGATGCGACCGCCGCCGGTCTCGCCGAAATGGACGATGGGGATGCCCATCACCAGCGCCCGCTCGTAGAGGCGCTCCTCCTTGCGGGTGCCGATGATTGAGCTCGAACCGCGCAACACAGTGATGTCGTCGCCGAACACCGCTACAGGGCGCCCGTCGACGTTGCCGTGCCCACCGATCTTGCCGTCACCAGGAGTGATATCGCGCATCTCGGGACGGATCGATCGGCTGAACGTACCGATCTCACGGAACGTGTCCTCGTCACAGAACGCGTCGATGTGCTGGCGGATAGTGCGATCGCCTTCCGCGGCCATCGCCCGAACTTTGGAAGCTCCACCCATGTCACGCCTGATCACCTCGGCGCGTGCGTCTAGGTCGGCTACTCGCTCCGCGTGACTGATCGCGTCACCGTCGCCGTACTCAGGCATCGCTCGTCTCCTTTGGATCCGGTTCAGTGGCGCGCGCCGTCGGGGTCTCAGGCGTCCGCATAGTCAGCCAGAATCTGGCCGTACGTCTCGCCGAGCTGGGCGGGACGGCGTCCCGGCACCATCACCTGGCTGACACCGAGTTCGACCAGTTGGTCGAGATGCGCTCGGTCAGTTCCGCCGGTCGTCCACATCTCTACATCTCCGGGGTCTCGTCCGGCCGCCTCCGCGTACCGGCGGACCGACTCGAACAGCTCCTCGAGCACCTCCGTAGGCCGTTCAGCGGGGAAGAACACGTCGCCGAGCTCACCTGCTCGCCGTGCAGCGCGGTCGCTGTGGCCTCCAACCAGTATCGGGATCGGCTGCTGGATGGGCTTGGGCTGGGAGTACACGGGGTCGAAGTCCACGAATTCGCCGTGAAACTCGGCTTCTTCTTCGGTCCAGAGCACCCGCAGCGCTGCGAGGTACTCGTCGGTGCGGGCACCCCGGCGATCGAACGGCACGCCGAGCGCTTCGAATTCCTCGCGAAGCCATCCCACGCCGATGCCGAAGTCGAAACGGCCGCCGCAGAGCCGGTCGAGCGAGGCGATCTCCTTGGCCAGGATCAGCGGGTTGCGCTGCGGCAGGATGAGAATGCCGGTCGCCAGGCGGATCCGTGTGGTGACGGCTGCGGCGAATGCCAGCCAGATCAACGGGTCGGCATGGTCGAGCTGGCTTGCTCCCTTGAACAGCTTGCCGCCCTCGTCGTACGGATACGTCGACGAGTACGACTTGGGCACCACTGCGTGCTCGATCGCCCACAACGAGTCGAAGCCGACTTCCTCGGCAGTCTGAGCGGTCTCCAGCGCGGCAGCACCCTCGACATTGCCCATCAAATTCGCGGAGATCAGGCCGAATTTCATCTGGATGCCCCCGTTCACGGCGCTCGGTCGTCGCAGCGGCGCACATCATGGCCGATTCGCGCCGCTCGCACCCAGCGCAAAAAAATCACTTGCCCTGCCGAGGACACCGAACTGGCATTGCGGCGCATGACCGACCGGGAATTCCTGCGACGGCTGCGGCGTTACGCTCGCAAGCGTGGGCTTACGGTCGAGCACACCCCTGAACGCGGCAAGGGCAGCCATGCCAAGGTTCAATTGGGCGACAAGGCCACGACGTTGTCGAGAGGCGAACTGCAATCCGGCACGCTTCGCTCCATGTTGAGACAACTCGACATCGACAAGAGGGAATTCTGACAGATGAGATATGTCTATCCCTGCGTGATCGTGCGCGACGAGGAAGAAGCCGAGACAACAGGGCGCGAGGCATACGTCGCCACATTTCCCGATGTGCCCCCTGCCATTACGGGCGGCTTGTCGCTCGACGAAGTGCACGGCCGGCTTCAGGACTGCCTCGAGGTAGCACTGAGCATCTTCATTGACAACGGCGAGCCCCTGCCCGAGCCAAGCGATCCCGAGCCCAGCCAACTTCTCGTCTCGGTGTCGCCTGCCGCAGCCGCCAAATTCGCCCTGTACACCGCAATGCGCGATCAGGGAGTCTCTGTTGCCGATCTCGGCCGCCGACTCGGCATCCGTGAGTCCAAGGCCCGGCGCCTCTTCGACCGGCGGCACGTCTCACGACCTGCGGAGGTGGAGCGAGCGCTCAAGGCTCTCGGCCGCCACCTTGTCGTCGAGGATCAGCCGTCAAGCTCCGTCCCCTCCCCTGCCGTCACCTGAGCGGGCGGGCGCTGACCCGCCGCCGTTCTGCTGGGCGGCCGCTTCGGTGGCGGCGAGGCGGTCGACGCACTTCGAGATGCCTACGCAAAAGTTGCCACTTGTAGCTACTTCTACGGCTACGCTCGCGTTCATGAGATCCGTGGGCATCAAGGTGCTGAACAGCCGGCTCAGCGAATACGTACGTCTCGCGGCTGGCGGCGAGACGATCTTGGTGACTGACCGCGACCGCGTCGTCGCCGAGATGGGACCGCCGCGGGCGACCAGGAGCCCGCTCGTAGCCGACGCCTTTCTGGCCGACCTCGTTCGCACCGGAGTGCTGACGCCACCGCTCGTGCAGGCGACAGCTCCGCCGCCCTCACAGCCGGTGGCACCGTTGACCGAAATCCTCCGCGACCTGGATGGGGTCAGAGGCGACCGATGATCTACCTCGACACATCAGTTGCGCTTGCGCAGCTGCTCAGCGAGGATCGTCTTCCGCCCGAATCCCTCTGGCAGCAGACGATCGTGTCCAGCCGGCTGACCGAGTACGAAATCTGGACCCAATTGCACGGGCGCGGCTTGGCCGAGTCCCACGGCGAAAATGCTCGGGCGCTGCTCAGCCAAGTGGGGTTAGTTGAACTCGCTCACCCAGTTCTCGCTCGGGCGCTGGGAGCTTTTCCGGGTCCGACGAGGGTGCGCACTCTCGACGCTTTGCATCTAGCGACATGCGCCTTCTTGGGCGATGCAGGTCAAGTCGTGGAACTTGCCAGCTACGACCGTCGGATGAATGACGTCGCCCGAGCGATGGGCATCTCGATTTTCTCGGATTCCCCGAGCGAGGCGTAGCAACGGTCTCACGCAGACCGGGCGTTCCAGATGCGCCGCCGTTCTGCTAGGCGGCAGCGACGGCTGCGGCCTCGGTTGCGGCGAGGCCGACCGGTGGGGCCGCCCATTCCTTGACCACGGGGAGCACCTCGGTGGCGAACAGGTCGCGGTTGCGCCGCGCCTCGGTCCACGACATGCCTGCGAAGGCCAGGTTTGGGAAGAAGGCGGCCATACCGATCTTGTCCTTGATGACCTGGAGCTTCTCGAGCACCTGATCTGGCGTCCCGTACGGCATGAGGCGAGTGAAGTCCTCGGCTGCGCCGCGGGCTCCGTGGCGGTCGATGTACTTCGAGATGCCCTCGTAGAACTCGTAGCCCTTGACACCCTCGTGCGGTCGCTTGGGGCCGAACTCGTAGTGCTTCATGACGGTGCCGTAGTAGTTGCCGATGTGCTCCATCGCCTTCTCTTCGGCACGGTCCGCTTTGGTGTCCACCCAGCAGAACCCGCCTGACAGCGGGGGCGGCGGCGGTGCCGTGTGGTGCTTGGCCCACTCGCCGTGGTAGGCGGCGAAGTCGGACTCGACGATCTCCCATGGCTTCTGGGGGATCACGAGCAGGCCGATGCCCAGCTGCGCCATCAGCGGCATGCCTTCGGGCGAGACGGCCGCGGCGTAGGTGCGGCCCTTGAACGAGTGCTCGGGAGTGGGACGAATGTCACGGCGGGGCTGGGTCACGAACTCGCCGTCGTGCTCCACATAGCCTTGGTCGAGGCCGTCGATGAGCATCTTGGCGTACTCCAAGAAGCGCTCACGGCTGGTGTTCATGTCCACCCGGAAACCCTCGTACTCGACGCGGGCCAATCCGCGTCCGATGCCGAGGATCATGCGTCCGCCCGAGAGGTTGTCGAGCATCGTGACTTGCTCAGCGACGCGCATCGGGTCGTGCCAGGGCAGCACGATGACCGCAGTGCCGAGCTGCAGGTTGGTGCGTCCAGCGACCCAGGTCAGGAACTGCACCGGGTCAGGGCACATCGTGTAGTCGGTGAAGTGATGCTCCACTGTCCAGATCGAGTCGAAGCCGAGATCCTCGGCTTCCTCGACCATGCGGATCTCCTGGTCCCAAACCTCACGGTCCGAGAGTGCGTTCTCCGGGTTCTGAAACACGGCTGAGTATCCGACGTGCATGGTGTGCTCCCCTTTCGGATCTTCCCGAAGCTGCTCTAGTACGCGCTCGGGTGATCCAGCGATGCTGGTGACACTGAGGCTACGCCACAGCACTGCGGGCGTGCCGAGGCCGCTGCTGCACACATCGGCGTCATCCGACAGACTGTGCGCCCCAGAGTTCGGGTTGCTGGTCGACCCGAGCTGGCAATGCAGCGTCCGATGTGACGGGCGCAGCGACGGACCCAGAAGGGACGTGTCATGGAGACCACAGCAGTTGCTCGCAGCATGCGGGGATCGGTGGGAATGCTGGCCATGGACTGGCTCATGGACCCGTCCACGCTGGAAAAGGCTGCCCAACGCGGCATGGCAGAGGGCATGGGCGCATATGCAACCGGCCGGCTGGGCGTGTTGGGCGAATGCCCCGTCGACAATGTCATCGGCGCAGCGTTCTTCTGGGCGCCGGAGAAGATGCGTTCGATGGTGGCGCAAGGACGTGCGGTCATGAAGCCGTCCGAAGGAGCGCGGATCTGGGCCGACATCTGCGCCGAGTACGGCAGCAAGCGGCTTGCCGGCATGGAAGGTGCTGGGCGGCTCGGCGAACTGCTCGAGCGTGTGGTGGATTCGGCTGCTCCTCAGGGAGCTCCCACCTTCGTCGGCTGGCGCGACCTGCCTCGGCCCCCCGCCGGCGGGCCGGCTCACGGGTTCTTCATGGCCCAGGTCATGCGGGAGCTGCGCTTCGGCCGTCACGCTGTCGCGGTGCAGGCGCTCGGCATGGGACCGCTTGAGGCGATCCTGTCGGGTCCGGCAGGTG
>NZ_CBDCEO010000010.1:0-42142 GCF_965215815.1 Candidatus Poriferisodalis sp.
GGGAAGCACGAACCGAGAGCTCATGGTGCCGAGCCAACTCCGGGGCCGCGCCGAGTCGTTGTCTCAGCTCGATCCTGAGTGCATCGAGGTGGTGCTGACCGGCCGGCTGTTGGCTGAGCACGTGCCACCTGCTCACACGTGGCGCAGACGCGTCGCGCTCAGAGGTCGAGGCCGATGGCGGCGATCGGTGTGGTCATCTGCATTTGGGGAGGTGACGCCATGAGCGTCATGAATGCAGCCATCGCCTGTTGCATGGCTTCGGATTGGCCGTGGTGCTGCATCGACTCGGCGTTAGTCATCAGAGCGAAGAACCAGAACGTGTTCCCCTCGCCGCGGTGGTACGAGTAGATCTCCACGCCGGGCTCTTCGGTGGCGGCTTCGACCATCGAGGCCAGCACGGCCGCCATCTCGTCGCCCTTGCCGTCCTGGCATTCGAAGCTGCCGATCACCGTTGCCTTGCCCATGGGTGCGCCTCCTTGGCTCGCCGAGCGTGCAGCGGGAGCACGATCACGCGGGCATCTCTACCACGAACGGCGCGGATGGACTCTGCGCAGCGCGTGACGTGACACGTTCGGCTCTGTCTCGCTGGGATCAGCGATCGGTTGCAGCCTCAGTCGCCGGCCCTGCCCACAGTGGCGGGGCTGGCATCGGCCCCCGCGCCGCTTCGTACGCCGCCGCCAACGCGAGCGACAGCGTCTCGTCGCCGCCCCGGCAGACGAACTGCATCGACGTCGGCAATCCGCCGGGCGACACACCGGTCGGCACAGTCGTGCCGCAGAGCGCGAGAAAGTTCGCTGCCCGGGTGAACAGTGCCGGGGTGGTCGTCTCGTCGGCTTCGTCAACTGGCAATGGCAGCATCGGCGTGGTCGGCGTCACCATCGCATCGAAGCCCTCGAACGCTGCCGCAAACTCGGCAAGGTCGATGCGTCGTTGGAGCGTGGCCGCGATGTAGTCAGAGGCTGAGATGTTGGCGCCCGCCAGGACTCTCGCTCGCACCCGCTCATCCACCTTCGAGTTCGGGTCCTCCATGAGCGCGCCGTAGTAGTGGTACGACTCCGCCGTCACGATCAAGAACCTGGTGTTCTTCAACTCCTCGAACGATGTCGGCAGGTCGAAGGGCACCACGTCGCCGCCGAGCCCGGACAGCACCTCGAGCGCAGCGTCGTAGGCGGCGAGCTGGGCGGCATCCACGCCCATGCGTTCGGCGTCGGTCAGGCAGCCGATGCGGCGGCCCCCCATTCCGGCTTGCAGTGCCCCGTAGCGACCGGTGCCCGCCAGCCAGTCCCGCTCGAGGGCGGCGGGCGGCGTGCCCAACATGGCGTCGAACATGAGCGCCGCATCGAGCACCGACCGGGTCAGCGGGCCCGGCGTGTCCAGCGTGTGCGACAGGGGAACGATCCCGTCGATCGGCAACATGCCCTCAGTGGTCTTGAGCCCGACGATCCCGCACATCGCAGCCGGCAGTCGTACCGACCCGCCCGTGTCGGTGCCCACCGCGCACGGCACCATGCCCGACGACACCGCCGTGCCCGAACCCGACGACGAGCCGCCCGGCGTGCGGGCCACGGCCGGATCCCAGGGATTCCACGGCGTTCCCATGTGCTGATTGGTGCCCCAACCGCCCATCGCAAACTCGACGGTCTTGGTCTTGCCCAGCAGGATCCCGCCGGCCTCCAGCAAGCGCTGCGCGATCGTGGCGGTGGCCGGCGAGATCCGGTCGACCCACTCCGCGCAGCCAGCGGTCGTGACCCGGCCCTCGACATCCACGATGTCCTTCAGCGCGAACGGCACACCCCACAACGGCCCCAACGGCTCACCCGCCGCCAGATCCAGCGCAATCTCGGCAGCCTCCGCCGCCGCCCGGGCCTCGTCGGCGTGCACTGCCTGCCAAGCACCGACCCGCCCGTCCAGCGCCTCAATGGCAGCCAGGCATTCCTCGGTGGCCTCGACCGGACTGCGGGACCCGTCCCGGTAACCCGCCGCCAGCTCAGCAATCGTCGCCGTCACAAGTCCCCCTGGCTTCCCGCTTCATCGCAGCGAGCAGTCTCGCGCCTCGCGCCGTCGCTGTCCGCGGAACAGAGCCGCGTTCAGTCGGCTTCGGGGTCTTGCTCCTTGGCGTTGGGGAGCTGCTGCCAGGTTTCGGGCAGGTTGCCGATGGCAGGGAGACCGTCGTTGTCGCGCAGCATCTTCGCTGTGTGCATCAGGTTCCACGACATGAAGGTGGTGTTGCGGTTGGTGAAGTCGTTGTCGTAGCCCTCGTGGCCGCCGTCGGGGCGGGGGTCGCCGTAGCTGGGGCCGGGGCCGGCTTCGCCGAGCCAGGCGCAGTCGGCCTGCGGAGGGACGGTGTAGCCGATGTGCGACATGGCGTACAGCAGGTCCATGGCGCAGGCCTTCGCACCGTCCTCATTGCCGGTGATGATGCAGCCCGCCGTCTTGCCGTAGTAGAGGTACTGACCTTTGGCGTTGCGGTCGCCGCTGTAGGCGTACATGCGCTCGACTACCAGCGTCGCCACGCTCGACTTCACGCCCAGCCAGATCGGTGTGCCGATGACGAAGATGTCGGCCTCCATGATCTTGGCGTGGATCTGCGGCCAGTCGTCGGCGATGCTGTTGAGCGTCTGGTCCTTCTCCATGCCGAAAGCGATGGTGTGGGAGAGGGCATGGATGATCTCGACGTCGACGCCCTGTGTGCGCATCACCCCGGCAGCACGGTTGATCAGTCGCCGGGTATGGGACTGTGCCGGGTCGTACTTGATCGAGCAGTTGATGAACAGCGCCCGCAGGCCGCTGAAGTCGGGAAGTTCGTCCATAGTGCTCGTCCTCGCTCGATGCCACTCGGCGACGGTCATCGCACGCCGCCCTGCGAGCGCCAATGTAGATCTGGCGCATTCTCTGGTGGACGCGACCCGCGGATCGCCAAGATCGTGCGCCTTCCGGCGATTGTCCAAAGCGCGCTGCGAGCGCTGGTGGGGACAATTGCCGACAAGTTGGGGCCGGTCTCGACGATCGAGCCGACTGCTAGCTTCGCAGCGGGTGGTGCATCCACCTGGGGGGGCCGGCGATGGCCAGCACTGAGGCCGATGAGGCCCGAATTTCTGCGAACGGCGCCGCGTGGCTGTGGGCACTCACGCTCGCCGTGGGCATGGCGATCCTGTTCGCCTTCACCCAGTGGGGTGTCCTCGACGATGTGCCGAATTCCGACGTCACCGCCTTCGCCGTCGGCACACACAACGCCATCGGAATCGTCGCGATCGGTGGCTGGAACGCAATCGGCGTAGTGGCAATCGGTGGCGCCAACTCAATCGGCGTGGTCACCATCGGCGGTCTGAACAGCATCGGCCTCATCTCGGTGGGCGGAATCAACTCCTCGGGCCTGATTACTCTCGGCGGAATCAACTCCATGGCCGCAATCCGGGGAGTCCGGGTGCTGCGGTGGTCCCCGACGATGATCCGCCGTGGCAACTTGACCTGTTAGCTGCGGGCGGAGATGTCGAACGGACCAGGACCGCTGGCGGGCATCCGCGTCGTCGAGATCGCCACGTTCATCGCCGCGCCAGGCGGCACGCACCTGTTGGCTTCCCAGGGCGCGCAGGTCATCAAGGTTGAGGACACCGTCGTCGGCGATCCGCTGCGGATGTTCGGGTCGAGCCGCAACGGCATGTCGGGCTGGTTCGCCAACCTCAACGCCGGCAAGCGTTCGCTGTGCATGGACATCGCCTCGCCGGCGGGGAGAGAAGTCATGGCTGACTTGCTTGCCACCGCCGACGTCTTCGTGCAGGCGTACCGACCGGGGGTGGCCGAGCGGCTCGGCATCGGCGAGCCCGACGTGCGCAAGCGAAACCCGGACGTGATCTACGTGTCGATCAGCGGTTTCGGCCGCGACGGGCCCTATTCGAAACGTCCTGCCTACGATGCGGTCATCCAAGCCTGGTCCGGCATCGCCAGCGTGCAAGGCGGCGACGACGAGCCGCAGTTCGTGCGCAGCTTCATCCCCGACAAGGTCACGTCGCTGACGTGGACCCAGGCAGTGTGCGCCGCGCTCTATGCACGGGAACGAACCGGCCGCGGCGAGCACGTCGAGCTGTCGCTGCTGGACTCCGCAGTCAGCTTCATGTGGCCCGACGCGATGATGGAGCACGTCGTGCTGGCCGACGACGCCGACCATCGTCCCAACCTGCTGGCCGACTACCGGCTGTTGGGCTGCCGGGACGGCTATGTGGCTGTCATGCCGCTCACCGACGGCCACTGGAAGGGCGTGGCCGATGCGTTCGACCGGCCCGACCTGCTGAGCGACCCCCGCTTCGCCGAGGCCGGGCCGAGGGCGGCGCACTTCGGCGAGATGATCGACACGCTCGGCGAAGTGGTGGCCGATGTGGCCCGTGACGACGTTGTCGAGCGGCTCATCGCTGCAGACGTGCCGGTAGCGCCGGCGCTGCGTCCCGACGAGGTCGCCAACGACGCCGGGGTGCAGCACTCGGGAGTGATCCGGGAGGTCGACCACCCGATCGTCGGCCGGATCCGTCAGAACCGCCCCGCCGCGCTCATCGCAGGCGGCGTGCCCGAGCTGCGCCCCGCCGTCGAGCGGGGCACGGACACGGACGCGATCCTGACCGAGCTGGGCAGGTCGACCGACGCCATCGCCGAGCTGCGCGCCGCAGGAATCGTGAAGTAAGAGCAGCGAACCCGCAGACGTGAAGACCGAAGTGCAGTAGGAATAGTGAGATGAGCGCGACCGATGTGTCCGGTTCGGCTGGCTCGAACGGCTCGAACGGCTCGAACGGTTCAGGCCGGGATCTTCGCATCGACGAGCTCACCGGTGCGGTGCTGGCCGACCATGCCGCGTGGAATGAGGCGAACCGCCGGCTGGCCGAGGGTGCCATGACGGCATTGCGTGACGCCGGCGCGTTGCGCCTGCTGGTGCCCGAGCGCGCCGGAGGCGACGAGCGGGAATTCGCCGACATGGTCGCCAACGTGCGCGAGGCCGCCCTGTACGACGGTGCTGCGGCGTGGGTGCTGATGGTGTTGGTCGGGCACAGCTGGATGCTCGGCTCGATGAGCGAGGAACTCCAGGACGAGGTGTACGGGGTCGATCCCGATGCGATCGTGCCGGGTTCGCTGGCACCGGTCGGCTCGGCCACCGAATGCGACGGCGGGTGGCTTGTTGATGGCCGCTGGCCGTTCACCAGCGGTGCGGTGTGGGGCAAGTGGTTCCTGCTGGGCTCCCAGGTACTAGCCGAAGGCAAGCGGCCCCGCCTGCTCCATGTGGTGATCCCGCGTGAGGACATCGAGATCGACGACAACTGGTACGCGATCGGTCTGCGTGGCACGGGCTCATGCGACGTCGTCGCAGCCGGGGCGTTCGTGCCGACACACCGCACGGTCGACTCCGGCGATCTGCTCGGCGGCCGCTCGGTGTGGTCGAGCCGCCACCGCACCAGCGTGTACCGCACGCCGGTCCTGCCGGGGCTGGCGGTGCACGTGGCCGCGGCGGCGCTCGGGCTTGCCCGCGCCGGGCTCGACGATGCCGCCGACCGTCTCGGCACTCAGGACGACCGTTACATGGGGTCGCCGAAATCCAGACGCCCAGGGCTGCACATGCGTTTGGCTGAGTCAAACACCGAGGTGCGCTCGGCCGAGTTGCTGATCGACGACACGCTGGGGCTGTTGCGCCAAGCTGCCGACGGGGCCGATTCCAAGCAGCTGCGGGCGCAGGCGAAGTACCAGGGCAGCTACGCCATCGAGCTATGCCGCCGGGCACTCGACCGTGTCACCACAGCAGCCGGCGGACGAGCCGTGTTCGACGGCAGCCGCCTGCAGCAGACATTCCGAGACGTGACAATGGCCAGCCAGCACCAAGTCGCCGATCTCGACACGGTGGGCGAGGCGTACGGCCGCACCCGTCTCGGCATGGACCCTGGCGCCCATCCGTTGTAGCCCGGCGGTTGTCACAGCGGCTGCGTTGGCGCCGATTCATCGCCAACAACGCGAAATATCTGACCCTGTGCGGACATGAACGTATGAGACACTGGCCGCCGGCCGGTTCGTGTCTGAGGTTCGTCGTGGACGCTGCCTGCGATCCGGCAAGGAGTTGATTTACGTGAAGGCTCGCTGGGCCACGACCGCCGCGGTCGTCGCGGCGGCATCGCTGACTGTTGCTGCGTGCGGGAGCAGCATCGAAGTCGAGGCTGTCGACGAAGTCGTGACCGAGACGTCGGCCGACGCCACCGCCGCCGCGCCGACAACTGCGGCGGCCCCCGCCACGACCGCCGTCGTGGCTGCCGAATTGCCCACGGATCCGCTGGAGCTGCTCACGTATGCGTTCGAGTCGAGCGCGGGGCGCTCGGTGCGCGGCGAGATGCTGTCTGACTTCGGAGGATTCGCAGCGATAACGCTGTCGTTTGAGGTCGACCCCGACGCCAATATGGCGATGACGATGAGCGTCGACGACCCGGCAGCGGGCGGTCTCGCGTTCGAGATCCTGATGGTCGAGGGCGCCACCTACGTCCGGTTTGCCGTTCCCGAAGAGTTGCAGGGTCTGGCCTTTGGGGCACCGCCCGACGGCTGGTTCACGCTCGATGCCGAAGCAGCAGCGAGCATGGGCATCTTGTGCCCATCGCCGCTGCCCGGTGACGCCCCCCGCGCCGGCGGCTGCCCTGCGCCGAACGACAACGCCCACCTGATCGAATTCGTGACCGATGCCGAGACCTTCGGTTCGGAGCAAATCGACGGCGAGCCGATGACACACATCCGCTACACCCTCGACGCTGCGGCCTTGGCTGCATCTCAGGGTGCCGAATCACAGGGGACTGGGCCCGACGGCGGTGACGGGTCGGCCCTGTTCCCTGCGGAAATGTTCGGCGACGGCCTGGCCACCGACGTCTGGATCGACGGCGAGGGCCTCACGCGGCGAGTCAGCCTGGATCTGGGGTCGATGTTCGGCGACCTCGCGGAAGATTTCGGCGCCGATGCCGAGGACGTCCCGGGATTCGCCATCATGATCGACTTCTTCGACTACGACGCCGACATCACGATCACCGCACCCCCCTCCGATGAGATCGTGGGTGATTTCAGCGACGTGATGGGCTCCGGCCCTGGCGAGGGTCCCGGCTTTGACCAGGGTTCCGGCACCGCGCCCGACTACGACGATTCATAGATCTGCGGCCGCAGTAGCCCCGATCCCGAACCCCAGGTTGCCCGGACGTTGCAGGCGCCATCTGGGGATGTCTCTGCGACAGCCGCCCCGAACAGCCGCCCCGAACAGCCGCCCCGATCCCGAGACCCGGGTCGCCCGGGCCGAGCACCGGTGCGGCATGTCAAACTGCGCGCCCCAACGGCGGCCTTGACCCGGGAGTGCAGCGATGACAGTGGAACTCGAGACAGTGCGGATCGACGGCGACGGGCCGGTGCGGCATCTGGTGCTGAACCGGCCAGAGGTTCACAACGCCGTCAACGGCCAGCTGGTGGCCGATGTGCATGCAGCGTGTCTGGCGCTTGACGCCGACACCTCGGTGCGGGTCGTGATCGTGCGGGGCGAAGGCAAGAGCCTCTCCTCGGGCGCCGATCTGAAGCAGCGGGCCGGCACCAGCCTCGACGCGATGCTGGGCTCGAAGCACGGCGCCCGCATGTACGACACGCTGATGCACCTCAATCCGATCACCATCGCCCTGTGCCACGGCTACATGATCGGCGGGGGAGGGGTGCTGCCCGCAGCCTGCGACTTCCGCATCGGCAGCCCGTCGATCAGCCTGACGCTCAACGAGGTCAGCATCGGGTTCAACCTCACCTGGCACTCAGTGCCGGCGCTGGTGAACCTGGTCGGTCCGCACCGCGCCAAGGAAATGCTGATCTTGGGACGCACGTACGGCATGGAAGAGCTGGACAAGTTCGGCTTCTTCACCGAAGTGGTCGACAGCGACGACGAGCTGGTGCCTGCCGCCGAGCGGCTGGCGGCCGCCGTCGTGAACCAGCCGCCGGTGCCGGTCACAGCGTCCAAGGCGTCGATCAATGCCCAGGCCATGCCGCTGGGCCGCGCTATCAACCATCTCGATCACATCGCCGTGGGCTACATGGGCAAGAGCGACAGCTCGCGCACCGCCCGGCACACCTATTTCGACCAGTCCGACCGCGATTGGTCCGACGACTGACAGGTCCCCTCGCTGGGACATAGCTGCGAGGATGGGTCCATGCGTGAGGCGCGTGGGGGTCGATCAGAGCAGGAGGCGGCAGACTCACGCGACGTGGCTGCTGACGGCTCAACCTCGCAAGCCAGCGCAGTCACCGGAGCAGGCGCAGAGGCGTTGACCGCACGCCGCCGTCGAGAAACCGGCTGGCCCAACCAGCGCACGTTGCTGCTGTACCTGCTGGGCGGGCTGCTGGTCGCCGCGGTCCCTGTCGTGGTGTCGCGCCTGGTCGATCAGCCCGATCCCGTCACCTACACGATCGACATTCCACCCGGCACCGCCGACCGGCTGGCCGCTGGCGAGGATGTCGAGATCTTTCCCGCCGACTTGAACTTCAAGCTCCGAGACGTGCTCATCATCGTCAACCGCGACTCAGCCGCCCACGACATCGGCCCCTACGAGGTTGTCCCCGGCGAGCGCTTCGAGCGCACCTTCGGCGACGTGGCCGTCATCTCCGGCTATTGCTCTCTGCACCCCAGCGGCAGCATCCGCATCTCCATCAACGACGGCTGAACACCGCCGCGGCTGAGAGGCCGAGCGGAACCGCAGAGAACTGTGGCGTCTGAGTGAACGCTAGGAGCGAGGCCGTGGCCCGAGCGGCCCGTGAGCGCAGAGAACAAGAGCGGGAGACAAGTGGCTTCACCACACAAGTCTTCACCTATCAGCGCGGCCGCTAGGACTCGTTGCAGGCCGGCAGGGCTTCGGTTGCGAACTGTGCGATGGTGTCTTCGGGGCGTCCCATTCGCAGCGCGGCGGTGTTGACCAGCAGGCGCTGCACGCCGTGGTCGCGGTACACCTCGAGGCTGTCGAGGCCCTCGCGGTGGTAGTTCCAGTACGCCGTCAATGCCAGCTCGGCAGGGTCGCGCCCTTGACGGTCGCACTCGGCGCGCATTGCGTCCATGAGTCGCTTGAAGTCGTCGAGGTCTTTGTGGATGACGTACCAGCCGTCCCCGCGGGCCACCAGGCGGCGGATCGCCGGGGGAGTCGTACCGCCGATGAGCAGCGGCATGCGCGGCCGCTGCGCCGGTGTGGGCAGCATCGAGAAGCCGGACCAGTCCACGAACTCGCCATGGAAGTCGACGTCATCGCCGCTCCAGGCGGCGGTCATCGCGTCGATGTACTCGTCGGCTCGGGCGCCTCGACGCCCGAACGACACGCCGATGGCGTCGAATTCCTCTTCCAGCCAGCCCACGCCGATGCCCAGCTCCAGCCGTCCGCCCGAGAGATGGTCAAGCGATGACGCCTGCTTGGCGAAGTAGAGAGCGTTGGCCTGCGTGACGATGTTCACCCCGGTGCCGAGGCGCAGGCGCTGCGTGGCCCCGGCGACGTAGGTGAGCGCAATGAACGGGTCGGTGAATCCGGAACCTGTCGGGAGGCCCAGCTTGCCGCTGGGGTGGTACGGGTATCGGCTCTCGTAGTCGTGGGGCACGATGACGTGCTCGAACGTCCACACCGACTCGTAGCCGAGCTCTTCGAGCTGCTGTGCGAACGATCGCAGGAATCCCGGGTCGAGGTAGGCGGCGGAGTTGATGGGAGTGATGCCGACGTGCATCTCGCGGACCTTACGCGCGTTCCTCGGATTGCTGCGGTGTCGTCGCCGGTGCGTGAGCGGGCCATCGCGCCGACTGCGGGGGCCAAGCGCTGCGGGCTTGTGGGGCCGCCGCTTGTGCCGGCAGCACCTGCAGGCGGGCTCACCGTGTGACGCGCCAGCGCGTACGCCATGCTGTTGTGATGTCGGGGGGCACAGTGTTTGCGGTCGAGCGCGGCTCCGCGTACTCGCATTCGGACCGCGAGCGCATCCAAAAGCGCACCGTTGTCGTGCTGATTGCCAGCCAGGCCGCCGGCGGCTTCGGCCTCGTGGCCACCTACATCGTCAGCGCTCTGCTCGCAAAGGACATCACCGGCAGCTCGACGCTTGCCACGATTGCCGCCAGCTGCCTGTCGATCGGTGCGGCGGCAGTCGCCGTGCCGATGTCGCGACTGATGAACCGCCAGGGGCGGCGCGTCGGGCTGCGTTTCGGGTACCTCGTGGGGGCCGCTGGTTCGACGCTTGCGGTGTTCGGCGCAATCCTGCTGAGTTATCCACTGCTGTGCCTGGGCGTCTTCGGCGCGGGAGCCGGCAGCGCTGCCAACTTGGCGACTCGTTACGCAGCGTCCGACCTCGCACCCGAGCACCGGCGCGCCAGCACGATCAGCATGATCGTGTGGGCCACGACGTTCGGCTCGACCGCTGGCTCGGTGGTGTCGGGCGCCGCCAGCGACATCGGACGCACGTTGGGACTGCCCGACAAGACCGGCTCGTACGTGTTCGCCGCTGTGATGTTCCTGGTTGCCGCCGCGATCGTGGAGCTGTTCCTGCGGCCCGACCCGCTGGAGGTCGCGAACGATCTCAGCGAATCACGCAATGGCTCCCGCAGCCGATCGAACGCGGACGTGTCGACGCCAACGGCGCGCGACGCGCTGGCATTGATCTGGCAGAAGCCACAGGCTCGCTTGGCCGTGCTGGCGATGATCGTCAGCCAGGTGACGATGGTGGGCGTCATGGCGCTGACGCCGTTGCACATGGATGCGGGCGGCCAGTCTCAGAACGCCATCGGGTTCATGATGGGCTTCCACATTCTGGGCATGTACCTGTTCTCGCCGATCATTGGGCAACTCACCGACCGCATCGGCAACTACCCGATGCTGTACATCGCGGGTGGGTTGTGCACGTGGGGAGCGTGGTGGGCGGCAGTCACGCCGCCCACGGGCGCGGTGGGTGTGTTCATGGGGAACTTCCTCATCGGCTTGGGCTGGTGCTTCGGTGTGATCGCAGCGTCGAGCCTGCTGGTGACGCTGTATCCCATCCACCAACGAGTCGCAGTGCAAGGCGTCGGCGACTTCGCCATGATCGGCTCGGGCGCATTGGCCGGGCTGACCTCGGGTGCGCTGTACGCGACATTCGAATACCGGGGCGTGAACTATGCCAATGCGCTGTTCGGCGTAGCGCTGGTTGTGGCCACCTTCTTGACGTTCACCGGGGTGCGCCGGGCGACGCGGCGCCCGGAACACGCCGCAGCGATGGGCGGCTGACCGACGGTGCTCGTCGGTGAATCATCCATTCCGACGCACCGGAACCGCTACCGCTTCCCCCGCATCAGGAATCCGCTTCGGGATCCGCCGACGATTGCAGCGAGGCCAGCAGCGAACCGTGCCGGCCCAGTGGTGCCACGCCCAACGTGCGCAAGATCCGCCAGTACAGGCTGATGTCTGAGGAAATGACCGGGATGCCGATCCGTTCTTCGACGTCGGCCGCAAGGCTGACGAAGCGCCGCGGCAGACCGTCCGCGCCGCGGTAGTTGGACATTCCGTTCACCAGCACAGCGTCCACGTCCGGGGCGTGCTCGAGCGTGTACCGCGTCGATTTCATCGCGAGGTCGCCGGGGAAGATCCAGACGTGGTCGTTCACCTCTTCCTGGGTGGCGTACCAGCCCTGGTCCACGAAGTTCCCCGCCCACACCACGTCGATGCCCGCACTGCGCAGGAACCGCACGACGCCGTCGCGCCAGTCGGGCCAGAAGTACACGGCATTGAGCGCGATCCGCTCGTATCCGTGCGCCTCGCAGGCTTCCACCAGCGTCAGGCCGGCCATGTGGAACGGTGTCTCGTACTTGTCGGACATCTCGGCGACGAAACGCCGAATGTCGGAAGCGTCGGTGCCGCTGGCGTGCACCCAATTCGTGCCGACCTGGCCGACGACGTCGGCGCCGCTGTTGGACAGGCAGTGCACGGTCTCTTCGAGCAGGTGGAAGAGTCCGGCCCGGTCGCTGAGCCGGTGCGCGTAGTCGGGGGCGTGCAGCAGGCGCCCGTGCACGCCGACGGTCTCCGGGCACATGCGCAGGAAGTCGCTGGGCGCGGCGTCGAAGTCCATGGGCGGCGCGGTGAAGCCCACCTGGTGGGGGAACAGCTTCTTGTCCGGATCGGACCATTTCCTGGGTTTCGTCATTGGGCTGCGTTTCCGTTGTTGGTTGCCGGCGATTGGTGCCGGTTCGTGTTGCCGATGCTCGATGTTGTCGGCCGGTGTGGTTGCCATCGGTCGTGCAGCCGTCCAGCTAGCAGGGTGCTGAAAAAGTCGGTTTCGGCCAATCGACCAATCCTCTGACCAGCGGCTTTGCCTCCGCCAGTCCGCGATTTCGGCACTTTTTCAGCACCCTGCTAGGCGCTCCAGCCGCCGTCGACGTGGATGGTTTGGCCCGTGATGTAGCTGGCGCCGGCGCACAGAAACAGGCACGCGTCGGCGTACTCCGCGGCGGTGCCGGGGCGGCCCAGCGGCAGCGATTTGGAGTCTTCGAAAACGGTCTCCCAGCGGATCGGAAAGTTGGTGGAGTCGGGATGCACGTAGCTGGGCGAGATGGCGTTCACCCGCACTTCGGGGGCAAGGCCTCGGGCGAGCTCCTTGGTGAGCGTGATGAGCCCGCCTTTGGCGACGCTGTAGGGCGAGCTGGAACCACCACCGCGCCACCCTGACATCGACGCCGTGTTCACGATGGCACCGCCGGATGCCTTCAGGTACGGCGCGGCCGCTTTGGCAGTGCGGAACGCCGACAGCAGGTTGATCGACAGCGCCTCGGCCCACAGCTTCTCTGTTTGAGATTCGAGGTCGCTGGCGGGAATGGGTTGGAGCGTGACCGGGTGCCCGGCGATGTTGAGCAGGTAGTCGATGCCGCCCATCCGCTCGGCTGCGGCTTCCACCATGGCAACCACCGAGTCGTTGTCGCGCAGGTCGCAGGGGGCTGCGAACACGCTGAGACCGTCGTCTTGCAGCGTTCGCACCGTGTCGGCGAGGCGTTCACCGGGCAGGTCGGCGATGGCGACGGTGCTGCCGTTGGCAACGAACGTGCGGGTCACGCCGAGGCCGATGCCGCTGGCACCGCCCGAGACGATGGTCCGCTTGCCGGTGAGATCGGCACTGATCATGGTGCGGCCTCTGTGTTGTTCTTGGAGTACGGGGTCTGTGGATGCGGGGGTCGCAGGCGAGAGATGTGCCGATGAGCGCTGTGTTGATGGTCGGTGCGTGCTGGCCGGGACACGCTCACGAGCCCTGCGGCAGGTACTGGTCGTGGGACCACGGGTCGTGTCGCAGGCTGAGTTCACGCAGGCGGCCGTGGAATTCGTCGCGGGGTACGTGGCACAGGCGGATGTGGCGACCGCTGGCCGGATCGAACGCAGTGCGCCCGTGCATGACCCGGTGGTTGTCGATGAGCACACCCTGGCCGGCTTCGACCCGGATCGTGGCCGTGAACTCGGAGCTGTGCATCCGGTCGCTGAAGGCGCGGATGGCGTCGTAGAGCCGGTCGATGTCGTCTGGCGAAACGTCGGGCGGGCCGAGCGCCCGGTCGAAGTAGCGAACACCGCTCGGGCGGCCGAATTCGTCGAGTCGGATGAGCGGACTGCGGCTGCGCATGTTGATTTCGCCCGGATGGCGCCGTACGTGTGTCACCGACAGGGTGGTGAGTGCCTCGAACGCGGCGGGTTCCTCGAGCTGCAGCGATTCGGCGATGGCGAAGCCGTCCACGTAGGTGCTCATGCCGCCCACGTCGGTATTGGCTAGGCAGTGGAAGATGTCGATGCCGGGTGGGGAGTAGTAGAAGGCGTCGTCGATGTGGGGTGCCTGGGCCATGCCGGTCTTGGCGCCCAGCTTCGCCACCGGCTCGGCTCGCACGTCGTAGATGCGGCCATAGACCGTCGTCTCGTGGATGGGGCCGACGAGGTTGGCGAGCTGCTCGGTTTGCTCAGGCTCGGTGCCGAGGTTGTCAATGCGCACGATGCCGTAGTCGCGCAGCAGCCGGTAGGCGTCGAGCTGGCCGGCGGCGCCGTCGCTGGCGTCGGCCCAGTCGACGGTGGGGAAGCAGTCCGTCAGCTCGGCACGCCACGTGATGGGCTGCCACGAGGCTCGCCGTTGCCGGGCCACGTCGTCGTAGGCGTTGGCGGCAAGCCAGTCGCTGCCATAGGTCGAGCGATGGCCTTCGGGCCACGTGAGCACTAGGTCGCCGTCGACGGCTTCGGCCAAGGTCGGCGCGATGTCCGCGGGGAAGCTGGCCACGGTCGTGAAGCGGATGCCGTCTGCTGGGTTCCCGCATTCGACGCACCAGCAGCAATGCCGCAGCCATTGACTGGCGAATGTTCGGCACTGGCCGTCGGTGAACGTGACATGCACTTGGCGCCCGTCGATAGTTGCGTCCGCCACCGCGGCTGCGTCGGCGATGCCAAGCCGGTTGCCCAGGTGCGGGTTGTAGGTGGTGATGTCGCCGACGGCCCCATGGGGGGTTGATGCCTCGGATTCAGCTGGCAATGACGGCACACCTGCGGTCGCCGTTGCGGCTTCCGGCTGGGCGGAGGCGTCAGATGTTGTTGTCAGTCGCGTCACTGCGCCTGCCGTCGACGCTGCTGTCGACGGTTCGTTCACTGCTCAGTCGCTCCGGCCACCGGCAGCGTCCAGCGTGTGCGCTGCAACCAACTCGTCATTCAATTCGACACCGAGACCGGCGCCGGTGGGAAGGGCTGCGTACCCGTCGACGATCTCGGGCTCAGGCGGGTGCACCAACTCGGTGCGAAGCCGGGACGGTCCGAGCCGCGAGGACCGGAACTCGACCATCGGGATCGTCAAAGCGGCGGCTTGGAGGTGGAAGTTGGCGACATCGGTGATGCCGGTGGCGAAGCTGTGCGGGATCAGCTGCGCGCCGTGCAGCTCGCACAGCTCGGCGATGCGCATCAGCTCGGTGAACCCGCCGGCGCGGCTGACGCCGGGCTGCACCAGCGACACGCCGCCGGTGGTCAGCCACTCGCGCACCTCCCATCGGCCCGCCGCGAACTCGGCGCCGCCGACCCGCACGGGCGACACCGCTGCGAGGCGGGCGTGACCGGCCAGGTCGTCGTGGCGCAATGGTGCCTCGGCGAAGGCGACATCGAAGTCCTCGATGCGCCGCAGCGTCCAGGCGGCGTCGTGCCAATCCCACCAGCGGTACCCGAAGTCGAGGGCGATCGTGAGGTCATCCCCGAGCGAGGTGCGGCAGGTGCGGACGAACTCGACGATGCCCCGGTCAGGCACCTCAGCGCCGAACAGCACGGGCACCTTCACCGCGGTGAGGCCCTGGTCGGCGGCAATGGCGGCCTGACGGGTGATCTCGTCGAGCACTGCGTTCATCGGCCCGGTGTAGATGTCGCCCGGGTAGCAGGTGGCATACGGCCGGATGCGCTCGGTCCGGGCTCCGCCGAGCAGCTTGTACACCGGCAGTCCGAGCTGGCGTCCGGCGAGGTCGTAGAGCGCGATGTCCACCGCGGAATAGGCCTGGATGTAGGTGCCGCGACGCCCGTGGTAGAAGCTGCCGTGGTACGCCCGGTCATAGATCGCGGCCGCTTCGATCGGGTCGGCGCCCACCACCACGTCTTTGATGCCCTGGCTCCAGAAGTGCATGGTGCGCTGGTCGATCATCGCTTTGACGACCGCCGGCGTGCAGACCGATTCGCCAATGCCGACCCGTCCGTCTTCGTCGATGACCTTGACCAGCAGGGTCTCCTCAGAGCCTTCGGCGAAGGCGTTGCCGACCGCGGGCACAGACACGATCAGTGCCTCGACCGCGGCAACGGGGCACGGCTGGCGGGCGGGTATCACCGACGTGCTACCCGACATGTCAGCTCTTGGTCCCGTCCGAGCCCCCGGCCCTGTATGGCGCTTGGCGCCATGTGATCACACGTCTCGGCCGCTCGAACGTCATCCGATGGGGCTCTGTGCAGTGAGGCCACCGTCCACAGTAAACACGCTGCCTGAGATGAAGCTGGCCGCTGGCCCCGCCAGCCAGGCGACGACCTCGGCGACGTCGTCGGGAGTGCCGAGCCGGCCAACAGGATGGCGGCCGATGGCGGCTTGACGGGCCGCGTCAGGGTCCGCTTCGAGGTCGAACACGGCGTCGGCGAGGGCCGTGGCGATCCAGCCAGGGCTGACCGCGACGCAGCGGATGCCCTGATGCCCGTGGTCGACGGCAATGGCACGGGTGAGGGCCTCGACGGCACCTTTCGAAGCGTTGTAGACAGCCATCCCAGCGTCGGCGTGGGTTGCCGCGATCGAGGCAATGTTGATGATCACGCCGCCTTCAGGCTGTCCGGCCATCTCGCGCACGGCGGCCCGGCACATGTTGAACACGCCCCGCACGTTGACGTCGATGACGTGATCGAACTCCTCGTCGGTGGTGTCAGCGATGGTCTTCTCCACCTGCACACCGGCATTGTTGACCACCACGTCAAGCGACCCGAACTGCTCGACGGCCGCAGCAACGAGCGCATCGGCATGGGCGGGGTCGACAACGTCGGTGCGCAGCCACTCAGCGCCATCGAGGTCGGGTTCGCTCCGGCTCCCGGTCAAGACGTCCCAGCCGTCAGCCACGAACCGCCGGGCGATGGCTTCGCCGATCCCCGAGCTCGCCCCCGTCACTACCACACTGCTCACGGCGCCTCCCCAGCGTTCCCATAGGGCAGGCTTGCAGCATGTCGCATGGGTTGTGCGCAAATCGCCAATCCGCCGTCGGGTAGGGATCAGCCGAGTGAAGATCGTCGCCATCGACCACGTACAGCTCGCAATGCCCGCCGGTGAGGAAGCCGCTGCACAGGCCTTCTACGAAGGCCTGCTCGGCCTGCCGCGGGTTCCCAAGCCGCCCCACCTCGAAGCGCGTGGCGGCTGCTGGTTCGAGAGTGACACCGTCAAGATCCACCTTGGCGTCGAGCAGCCAACCGATGGCCCGTTCCACCCCGCCCGCAAAGCCCACCCTGCCCTGCTGGTCAACGACCTGCCTGCACTCGTCGAGCGCCTTCGAGCCGCCGGCGTGCCCGTCCGCGACGACGACCCCCTCGAGGGCTACGACCGCGTCTACGTCGACGACCCCTTCGGCAACCGCATCGAGTTGATGGAGCCTCACAGCTGAGCCCCGCACTCATTCGGGACCAGTGAATCGATGGTCCGCGTGTCGTCGTGACCCGGTGGCTCAGACCTAGATGACGTTTAGGTCGTCGGTCGTCTCGGCGGAGAGATCCGCCAGGTCATCGGAGAGGCCGGGATCGGCTTGGTGGGCCAGCACGTCCCGTATGAAGCGTTCCCGGCTCATCCATGGTGGCCGTATCTCGACAGGCCGCAACTCGGCCACGGGACGACCATGCACGGTGATGCAGATCGACTCGCCGGCGACCACTCGATCGAGCAACGCTTGTGTCTGGTTGCGGAGCTCACGCGACGCCACTTCCTGCATGGACGAAGTTTCGTACATGTGCGACGTTTGAAGCAACACATCAAGCCTGGCCATTGGGGAGCCCTCGATCGGAATACGAGTTGGATCGGTCGAGTCCGCCCGCGTCTCACTCACGCCGACGACCGTAGAGACAGCGTCCGGTCAACGCGGCATCGTTTTCCGATGGTGCGACTCGGGCTGATCGAGCCTCACACCTAAGTTGAGCGTTCGTGCCTAGGCGCCCGCGTCAACCAGTGTGCGACGGTGTGAATGACGCGAGCTTGAGTACCGGGTCGGTCCAACCTTCATCGGCGAACAGCGTCCCCGCGAGTCGCCCGATCTCATCGGCTGACTTCGCCGCTGAACCACAACCGCCGATCGCGACCGCGACGCGATCATCGATCCAGTCGATCCACGGGAGACCGTGCGGGGTGTCGGTGACCACGCAGGGCTTCATGTCTCGGGAACGGATCGTCCGGTCGGGCAGGAGCGCTCTCAACCGGTCCTCGAGTCCATCAGCCTCGGTGGGGCTCCCGCCGCTGCGGAACCAGTCCACGACATCGGCGGGGTCGGTGGCGCGCCCGACGGAGCGGTCGTAGCCGCCGATCTTCAACATGATCGGTCCATCCGGAAATCGAACCGGGGGCACCCAGTAGACGTCACGGTCGGAATCGGTCTCGGCCCGAGAGATGAGGCTCGGAAGCGGTGGGCCGTCGTCGAGCTCGGCGAGCAGGATCGTTCGGAGTGTGCGCTCAAGCGGAAGGTCGACCGCGACGAGCTCAGCTGCCCAGGCCCCAGTGCAAAAGAGCACACGGTCCGCGAGCATCGTGTCGTTCCCGACGGTCAGCTGCACGCCGTTGCGTGTCGGTGCTGCCGCCGAGACTGGCGCGTCCACGATCACGCCGCCCGCTGCACTCGCCAGCCGGTTCTGAGCGACGATCATGCGCCGCGGGTTGATGTGGCCGGCCGGTGCGGACTCGAGAATGATCGGCTCCGCACTCGACATGGCGATCCCGAAGCGCTCAGCGACCTCCGTCGCCGTGACCTCACGCGCGTCGATGTCGAGTTCCAGCGCAAGAGCGAGATCCGCGCGCGGCTCAGCCGAGGCGTAGACGAGTCCGGCACCGGTGTGAAACGGCACACCCGAGCGTTCCTCGATGTCTGCGTACCTGGCGATCGACCGGATCGCAAGCTGGGACCAGGTGGGATCAGGATCAATCATCCGCGTAATGCGCCCCTCGTCGTAGTGGCTCGCGAACGGACCCGACGACGTTGCGTAGTCCACCGGCTCACCAGGTCCGATCAGCGCTACGGAGCGCCCGTCCTCTGCGAGATGTCTCGCAGCAGCGCTGCCGATCAGACCTCTTCCGACTACCGCGACCTCGAAGCTCGTCATGCTCGCAAGGTAGATGGTTTCGCTACGGGTGATTTCGACTCGGGTGTTCTCTACATGGGTGCGCTAGATGCAAGCGCCCGGCCCCCTACCAAGAGGCTGCCAATTCGCGCAGTCCGTCCAAGTCGAGCTTGCGGTCATGGCACCACCGCCAGACAAAGCTGCGGCATGCAGCGTTGGTCATGTCGTACACATCGGTGGCTTGACGGAGATGATGTACCGACAGCAACGCCTCGGCGTAGGCGTAAGTGAAGGAATCGGGGTTCCATCGTTCCGGATCGGCATTGACCCACTCCAACGCATGGGCGTAGATGGCCATGGCCAGGCGAATTCCGGCCGGAAAGACCTCTTCGCCCCACTCACTTAACGAGGCCGAGACCTGATCTCCCAAGGCAATGCTGGGGTCCGGCGATTCGGGATTGTCCCGGGCGGCCAAATAGGCGTGCAGCATGGTGATGTGCTCATCCTGACCCGCTGTCGTCCCAGCCACAGCGTCACTCAGCGTTTGGCGGGCGACCGTCACTGACTGGGGAGCTGAGGGAGGCGGCCACACGATCGGACCTGGCGCGACGTGTGCCAAGCCCAACCCGTGCGAGCTGTAGGAACCCACGAGATGCGCGGTGTCCTCCACAGCGGCGGTGGCTTCGTGGATGCCCTGAGGCCATGGTGGGCCGGCATCGCAAGCAGTGTCCAGGGACACGCTGTGGTCGAACAGCGCAGGATCGGGCTTCCCTGGCGCGTAGGGGTCGGAGGCGTAGTCGTGCAACGCCTCGTCCCAGCATCCGGGATACGCCGCCCGGCAGAACTCGCTGAGCGCGCCGCACGAGGAACATCTGTCGACCAAGTTGCCCAGCAATTCGGCTGCCATATTGATGCCTTGGTTTCCGGCTGATGAATTCGGCGTGCGCTTCACTGGGCGCGATTGCCGGCCGCGCAGCTGAGCTGGGTCGCGAGACCGAGTGCCGCGGGCGAGCATCTCGTCACAAGCTCGAATGACCAGTGCAGGCCATTCAATGGCCTCGCCTTGGTCAAAGGACGCGTGCATGGCCCTCTCGGCAGTTTGGACCAATTGGGCTGGACGCTCGGCCGAGCCGTACTCAGGCAGAAGTTTGGGTGCTGTTGTTGTCATGCGACGCAAGGTAGGAAGGGGGTGTGACGGTCATGCTGTTTGGGCCAGTGGTTCGGGCCTGGGTGTGACGGGCTTGGTGCCTTGTTGCTGATCTGTCGGCTTGGTGCCCGTGCCAAAACTACGAGCCACCACAGCAGACTCGGAATGATGAGCCACCACACGGCAAGCGCTAGAAGGCCGAGGAAACCATCGATCAGGTAGGCCGTCCGGCGCGGGCGGGCAGATCCGGGCCGACTACCCGTCCAGCGTCGAGACGTGGACGATGGTGCTGCCGGTGACTTGATCGGTCACGGTTCGGGACTCGTCGCTGAACTCCAGGAGCATGATGTCGATGAAGAAGCCGAACCCAAGGGTGACGACCCAGTAGATCTGCTTGAAGACCTCGCGGATGAACATTCGACCCCAGCCGAACCGTGTCCCATCCGATTTCACAGCGACCAGTCCGAAGATCTGCTTGCCCGGTGTCTGCCCTCGTGCCAGCGCGATGAGCCACCAGACGAAGTAGACGATCACGATGTACCAAGACACGTAAGCCAGAGTCACAATCGCAACTTCCACGAGATGGGCGCCAATGCGCCGCATCGGCCTGGTGGCTTCTTCGTCGAGGCGCGCACCTCCGTGCGACCACCGAGGCCCATCTGTCACGACCGGGATTCTTGCAGCCAGGCCGTCATCGGAAGCGCTGGCTTTGGCCAGCTGCGCCAACAACGTCCCGACACACGACAGCTCGTCGGGCCGAGCAGCACCACGGCGATCATCACCAGCGGCAGGCTCGCGGCCAGGAGGCGTTCCTCACCAGCGACCGAGGACCAGATCGTGGCCGCGATGCCAGCGGCCAGACCGGCCATGCAGTGCATCAGGGTGGACTTGCCGGACCCCGACGGCCGGCCGAATCGGGCTGGTCAACGCTTGCAGTTTCAGGTTCTGGCGCCGCGTGACGCTAGTGGTGTCAGGCTCGAAGCATTTCCATGCGACAAGCGACCGCAGCGCACGGCCGCCCCGGCCTCGGCTCGCCGGCTGGCGGTCTCGACCACGGCGTGCTCGACCACGGTGGTCTCGTGTGTCCGATGGCGCTAGATCAACTCGATGCTGCAGCCGATGCCGGGGGCGCCGGCGAGTTTGGCGTCGGCAGTGACGAGCGGCGCATCAAGCGCTTCGGCCAGTGCGACATAGACGGCGTCATAGGCGGTCACGTTCGCCCGTAATTCCCAGCAGCGCTCCATGAGACTGCGATGCGAGATGCGCTCAATGGGGAGATCGCGCAGGTCTCTACGGGCCAACTCCGCGCGTCTTGCGTCCATTCGACCTGTGGTCTCGTGCCTGCGCCACGCCGACACGACTTCCACGTCGAGCAGTTCGGGCGCGACGATGCGTTCGCCGCTGAGCCGTCGCCGGGCGGCGTCGCCGCCAGTCCCGTCATCGCCGAGTGCAAGCACCACTGTGCTGGCATCGGCCACGATCATCGCGAGTCGCGATCGGCCCGCACCGCCGAGACCGCCTCAACCCGCCCGATGTTGCCGCCGGCCCGTCCGCCGGCGCGTTCGAGCACCTCGGCAAGCGTCGGTGTGCGCGCCTGCTCGCAAAGCATCTGCAGCAGGTACTCCTGGAGCGACTGACCCGCTCCCACGGCACGCTGCCGAAGCGTCTGGTGGACGTCGCTCGGCACGCTCTTCACCTGGATACTCGCCATGGCCGCACCATAGCGCCACTGTGGCGGCCCACCATGCGAATTAGCGCCACGATGGTCGGCGAGCCGATCATTGTCGAACCGCGCTGCTCGCCATCCCGCCGAGGGCTGGCGCCGGTTCTCCTTCGCGCTGGATCGGATCTTTGAGGTCTTCGGCCGTTCTGAATTGGCAGCTGACCGGCATTAATTCGCCGAGTGAGTATTCGACGGCTGTGTACAGCGGCTCGAGGATGTCCTGGGACCACACAAGAGCGGGGCGATATGGGGGCATTTCGATGACGATGTCGAGCAGACGCTCATCGGTGGCCGGGTGAGCGGGAAGCAGTCTCAGGTAGCGGATGACCGCATCGTCTCCGCGCTCGGCGAACAGCTTGTTCAGCTCGCATGCTCGCTCCAGCAGCGGCCCGAGTTCGCTCATGTCACGACCGTAGCCACATGACTTGTTGTGTCAAGCGAATTCTCAGCGTGGTGCGCTCGGTGTGGTGGGCTCGGCGTTTGGAGGGCCCGATACCGGCGGTCAAACCGAGATCCGCCCGCATGGGTTCAGGAATGCCTGGCAGCGTCGCGACCCGTCGGTGCGTCGCCACGTCGCATGGCGAACGCTGCTTCGACGCAGGGCCGGTCATGCCCGCGTGCTGCCCTGCGGACCGTCATCGTCGAGCTCAAGGTCGCCTCGATTGCCCTGCCACCGCTCGGCTGCGGAAACGGTGGGCTGAACTGGGCCGACGTGCGACCGCTGATTGAGGACAAGCTCCAAGGCCTAGAGACAGAGGTGCACATCTACGCCCCCGCCGGCGCTCCGGCTGCGAGGCGCTGCAGCGCCTCGTGGACCGTTGCTGCCTTGCCGCCGAACTTGGGTGCGAGCCGTGCGAGCAGGTGTTGGGTGCGCACCCAGTTGCAGCTGCACTCCCGAAGTCGAGAGTTCTGTGCTACTGACGAGCCGCCTCGCTCGGAAAGCCGGCGCGAAATGCGAGCGCTGATTCTTCGATGTCTTCAGTCATGAGATCGACAATGACCTGATACCGGCCCGCCGCTGGCAGCTCTACGCCCCGAAAATCGATGGCGAACGGGAGCATCAGCACCTCCCCAGGGTCATTCCCTTCTGGCGGAACATCGACTTGGAAGCCTCCCGACGATTCTGCAAGACGTTTGCCGTCGCTGTCTTCGACCCGAATTCGAATTTCGCGAGGCAAAGCGGCTTCCGCCGGTGCAACCTCGATGACGAGGGCCAGCATGAGCCCCATAGGGGCCGGGTACTGAGGTCTCCACACCCGCGTGATGCCCGCCGAAGCGACGGTCAGCAGACTCTCCCGAACCTGCGCGAAATCACACAGTGCAGCGACGCAAATCTTCATTCGCTACGCGAGGGCCGCCGCAGGTTGAAAGCCGACTCGAATTGCGTCCACGCCGGATGTGTTTGGACGCGACGTTTCGGAGAGGTGGACCGGGTCAGGGACAGCTATCGCTGGCGCAGACTCTGCGAGCCGCACCGAGAGCTGCTCGATGACGCCCTCGGCCTCGGCCCATTCGCGAATGGAGTCGACCAAGTCAGAGAGCCGGTCCGCGCCGCCGGTGAAGCCGAGATCATCCTCGGCCCACCAGCGGGTTCCGCCATCGACGCTCTGGTACACCCGCACCACGTGCATCGGCCGCTCCTTGGGCTCTGCGACTACTTCCATGGTAGGTCTGCGATCTCTTGATCCGTCAAGCGGGCACGCTCGCTCAGCATGTGCCGCAAGGCACGTGGAGGTACGTCGGCTCGGCCAAGGAATGCGAGGCCTATGGGTAGGCGATCGGGTGCGACAAGCTTGCGATGGGACCCTTTCTGCCGCTCTATCTGGTAGCCGACTCGCTGCAGCAGGCGCAGTACCTCGCGGGCCTTGAGTGCCGGGAATTGCGCCGCCGGAATGTTCATGGCGGGGAAACTAGTGACGGCACTACCCCGCGATGATTGATGTTTCGCCGAGAGCGGTTCCCAGTCACAGAGCCAGCGGACGCACTGGGATCGGCAACGTCACCTCTCTGCCGCCGAACTTGGGCGCCAGCCGCTCGAGGAGCTACCGATCCTCCTTGTCGAGCCGCACGGTCGCCTTCGCCACGCCATCGACTGTATTGGACGCCCGTCCGTCCAAGGAAGCGAATTCTCCGAAGAGCTGGGCCGCACGAAGTACTCCCAAGACGATGTGGGAGCCGCTTTGGATGTCAGCCGTGCGATGGTGTCGTATTGGGAAACCGGCACGCGCGTCCCCAACGACCGACAGCTGAGCGCACTGGCGCGGCTCTACGGCATCGAACCCGTCGATCTCCTGGAGGGTCGCGACGTCGAACCGGCGACTGACGGCTTGGTCGGCATGCTGCTGAGCGCCGACGATGCGGTCGATCCTGTCGCTGCCCTGGGTGTCGGCGAGTTCATCCAATTTCTGGACCGATTCGCTGAGTTGGCTGAAATCCTGAACGAACCCATCCGGAGCCTCGCCCAGAGCCCGTTCGTGCATCGGCAGAAGTACAGCCAGAAGGACGACGTGCGCCGCAAGGCGCAGGAGGTTCGCGCCCACCTCGGCCTAGGCTCTGCCCCGATCTTGGATCTTGATCCGATATGCGGGTCGCTGGGCATCGCTACCTACCGTGCGCCACTCGGTGCCGATCTGCGTCGAGCACCCACAGGCGCGTTCCTCAAGCACCCCGAGATGGGCTTCGCGATCTTGGTGAATCTCGACATGACGCCAGGTCGGCAGCGATTCACGGTCGCCCACGAGCTAGCGCATGCGCTGTTCCACAGCGACGAGACCAACCGGGTCCTTTGCCGTGGTGCCGGTTCACGAGAGAGCTTCGCTGATGGGTTCGCCGGCGAGTTCCTGATGCCCAGCGCGGGTGTTCGACGGTTCGCGGAGGAGCTCGGCTTGCCGCCTCGCATCGTCGACCCCGTCGACATCATCCACATCCAGCGGTACTTCAAGGTGTCATGGCCCACAGCGCTGGTGCGGCTTCGCCAGATGAATGCGATTACGCACGACACCTACGCCGAGCTCAGGGACTCTGTGCGCCCGAGGTCGTTGGCGCAATCGCTCGGCTACGAAATCGATGGCGACGACGTCCAAGGCGTCGAGCCGTCGGGGATTGGGCGATTCCCAAGGTCGTTCCTGCGGATGCTGCGACGGGCGGTAGTCACCGAAGTGATGTCGCCCCCGTCCGCAGCTGCGTTCGCCGGGCTAGCGCTTCCCGAATTCGTGCAGATTCTCGGCCAGCCGCTCGGTGATGTCGAGCAAGAGTCGCCTCGCCTTGCGATGGAGTTCGACGAATTCGAAGTCACCGGCGTTGTTTCCGGACACTGAGGGCGCCGAACGCCAAAGCACCGCCTCCCCCTCCAGCGCCTTCATAGGAGGCTCCCGAGCCACCAAGCGAATACGTCGTGCATGTAGCAGCGCCGGCGGTGCTGGTGACCGCATTGTTCCTGACACGGTCGACCCCGGCTAGCAGAGGGCTCAGGGCCAGCGGTGCACCCTGGGAGCCTCGCGTCCAAGATGCGTGCAGACCGCAGTGACGTCGTCGGGATCGCCGGTCAGCACATCATGCTTGAGACGCACCGCGACAGCGACGAGATGGGCGTCGACGACGTCAGATGTCGCCGAGCGCGCCAACAGGCGTCCAACGGCTGGACCGTCATCGAATGGATGCACTGTCAAGGTCTTGACTATCGCCGCGAGGCGTGCCTGCCGGGAGCCGTCACGCCAGACCTGCGCGAGGACGGGATGCGTAGTGTGAAACGAGGAATCGGGCCCTCGCGTAGCGAGGAGAACCTGCGCCGCATCCTCGCCCCTGTCCACGGAGATCAAGACGCCGGCGTCGAGGATCACAGGCCGTAGCGCTCGGCCATCGCCGCGACAGCAGCCTCGTCGGGCGGCCCGCTTTCTCGGGCCCACTCCGCGAGAAAGTCGTCGAGCGCCTCCTGGCGATCTTGATCGGCCGCGAGGCGACGCAGCGCTTCGCGAACCGTGGCGGTCGTGCCGCCGAATGTCGGAGCGAGCCGTTCGAGGAGTTGGCGGTGTTCATCGTCGAGCCGGACGGCCGTCTTCGCCATGGCGCCGACTGTATTGGACCCATGCTGGCCCGTCGCCTGAATCAGCTTGGCTAGCCGTCGAGCGAGCATGAGCGACGATCGTCCCAGGCGACGACAGGCACGCTGCAGGCCCCGCGATCCGCCGTTGTGCTGAGATCAGAACGCCAGCGTCGAGGATTACAGGCCGCAGCGCTTGGCCATGGCGGAGATCTCCTGGTCGCTGAGTGGGCCTTCCTCTTCCTCCCATGCCTTCATGAAGGCATCGAAGGCCACCTTGCGGTCGTGGTCTGAGGCGAGTCGTTGCAGCGCTTCGTGGACGGTGGCGGTCTTGCCGCCGAACTTGGGCGCGAGGCGTTCGAGAATCTGACGTTCCTCGTCGTCCAACCGCACCGTTCTCCTGGCCATGCCATCGACTGTATTGGACCTGTGTCGTCCCGTTGCTTGGATTTCTTGAGACCAGTGTTGGCCGGGCGCAGGCAGCGAAGTGGCCTGCTCACTCGGTTGGAGGTGTCCGTTGGCTGATGGCGGTGTAGCCGGGGTTGATTGGCTGGTCCACTCCTTCGGCGCGTGCAGTGAGAATGCTGCCCGGACTGCGAAGGTCCAGGTTGATCGACGCGTAGTGCTGACCGTCATGAAGGATTCGCAGCAGCTCTGCGACGTTCAGCGCACCTGCGATGGCACCGACGAATGAGGCCGCGGCCGTAGCACCGGCGAGTTCGACGACCCCGCAGTGCGCATCACCGGGTTGTTCGCCCTTGTCGATGCAGTGACCGATTTCGGCCTCATACGCCGGGACGAGCTGGCGTTCCACGGGCTCCGTGTCTGGAAATGCCGACTCTGGCGTGAGCTGCGACGGAAACGAGTGGATGAGCATGTCGAGGTAGTCGGTTGAGCCAGCACCAAGGCCAGCGTCGACCACCCGACAGAACTTTTTGCCCAGTGCTCGTCGCGGTTCAGGCTTGTCGAATCCCGCAAGTGCAAGCTTCGGCTCCTGCAGGTGGGGAACCGTCCTGTCGTCGAAGCGCCGCTCGACCAAGCGGGTCCGATGGCCGAGGACTTCAAGGCATTGCTGAACCATCCTGGTCTTGAGCCGGCCGATGTCGGCCCGCTTGGTCAGCAGACCGGTTGACCAGTTGGCCTTGACGACCACATCGAAGTCAACGAGGAACACCTCTAGTTCTTCGGGATGCTCGTAGGGCAAGCATCCGATGCTCCAGGCATTCGCTTGACCGAGGTGGCCCAAACCGAGCAGCCAGACGCCGCTTGGCAAGTACTGCAATGTTGGGCCGAGTGCCCCAGGCGGCCGCCAATCCAAGTCTGGCCTCCAGAGCGAAAGGCCGACGGTTCGACGACCGGCCACGGGGGAGCCGACCATGTGCTGGAACACCTCCGAGACGCCCAAGGCGCCCGCCACGACGCCTGCGAGGGGGATCGCCGGTTCGCATCGCCCGGCGTCGGCAGTTTCAGTCACGCCGCCGCACCAACCGTTCCATGTGAGGTCCAATTGCAGTTCACGCCGGCCTTGGTGGGACCGGGGTGGCATGGCAATTCGCAACGTCGGTCGGTCTAGATCCAGCCCGTCCACCACGGTGCCACCGAATTCCTCAATGGCATCGACCAGTGTCCGGCCGCGTGCCCAGGGCAACGTGAGTTGTGGATTGTCTGCGATAGTCACCTCGACTCCACCGAGCATCGCTCGGCGGCCCGCGTTGAGGGCTGTCAACAGCGCTGCTTGAGCTGCGAGATCGGCTGCGATGCCTGGGCCCAGCTCAATTTGGAGCACAAGGTCTTCCAGACGGCGGTAGGCCTCGGCAATATCGCTTGCCTGATTCCCGTCGAGCAGGATCTTGGCTGTTCGATTGAGTTCGTCGCGGCCGACGGAATTCATGTCCATCTCCGGACTGACAGGCGTCGAGCAGCATCCCGCCGGAACCATGAAGCCCAGCCACCGTCACCGCAGTACTGATGCACGCCAACGTGGCGGGGCCTGACTCGCCGGGTCGCAAAGTGAGGCACGATCAAGGCGACGTGCCCGTCACGGGCGATCATCGGATTCTGCTTGTCGATGGAACTCTGCTGGACCACGGCGTAGGGATGGGTGTGGACATCCGCGATGACGGTGAGCTTCTTCGCCTCACAGATGTCCCAGAGCTTGCTGAAGGCGTGCCCCTCGATTTCGATGTTCCCGCGCAAGCACATCGGGTCCAAATCGTCGAAGTACTCGACATGAGCGACGCGGCGTGAGTTAGGGAGGGACGCCAGGAGAAACGCCCCCGCCTCGCGCGTGCCTTGTCCTCGCCGGCCAAGCTCGTCCATCAACGAGCGCCACTGCCGCGGCGCCAGCGAGACCAGCGGCTGGCGAGCCGAACTAGATGCCCGAGTAGTCATCGGCGTTCACCAACTCGTGGACACGCCCAAGGAAGAACGCAATGTCACGCTCGGCGTGCCATGCGTCGGCAGGGTGGTCCTGAGCCCATTCGGAATGGGCGTTCAAACCCCTGCCGTCCCATGGGGCGTACAGCGCTTGGCCGTGCTCCCAGTTGGTTCGAAACACATGGCCCGCGCGAGGGCCCTTCGGTCGCCTGTCTGCGGCGAGTGAGGCGTTCAGTCCAAGGTCCCAGGGTGTGGCCGTTGGTGGCCGTTGCGGATAGCCCGACAGATCGATACGCAGCCCGTATTCGCTTGGCGAGTTAGGACGCGCAGCAGCGGAAACAGCGAAGATGCCGATTGGCCAATCGAGATCGACCAACCGCCAACGTCCGCCGTCGACGCCGCTCTGGAACCGAACGGTTTCCAAAGCAGCGCGCAACCCCCGCTCATCGGGCGCCACAGCCAGCAACTCCGTCAACCCTCGAACCGCTTCTTCGGAACGAGATCGAAGTCGACGTCGCAGCGCGGACTCGTTGCGAGCGAGCCGACGTGCACCTCGGAATCGATGAACTCGCTGGTGCCGCGGACGATTAGGGCATGGCGGGGGATTTCCTCGCTCGGAAGCTTGAATCCGCCATCCCCGGCGGCCCAGCGATACACCTGAGCGATAGGTGTCGCTGGGGAAAAGGACCGGTCGTACGCCAGGCCGTTGTAGTGAACTCGCGTCTTGACGCTGGTACAGCAGCCTCGATGTACGTGACATCGCTCGGTTATTCCGGCATCCGCGAGTGAGACCTCGACATCGAGCGGCTCGTCCTGCTCGGCCAACCAGATCGACTCGCCGGATATCGCTGAATCGTCGGTCGTCAGCAGGTCTCCCACACGGCCGTCGCGGCTCACCGGAACCAGCTGCAGGTCCGGTGTGCCCTCGGTGTGGACGTAGACCTCGATGATGTTCTCATCGGTATCGGGGTTCATGGAAGTAGACATGGCCAATCTCCTGTTATGTTTTTAGGCTCCCTACAGGATTCAGTGTAACAGAAGAACGGAATGGTTGCGCCATGATCCGCGATGTAGCAGAATGCGTAACAGAACGATCGCAATGCGGACGAGGGGGATGCGATGAGCCAACTGGGTGAGGCGCTCGCGCGCGCCCGCACGAGCGCCCGCTACTCGCAGGACGATGTGGGTGCCGCCTTAGGCATCAACCGAGCGATGGTGTCGTACTGGGAGTCCGGAACGCGAACCCCGAACGATCGACAGCTCAGCGCGCTGGCTCGCCTCTACGGCACCGAGCCGTTGGTCCTGTTAGAAGGCCGAGACACCCAGTCCGCCGCTGACGACCTAGCAGGGATGCTGCTCCGTGCTGAAGACGAAATTGACCCTGGCGTCGTTCCGGGCGTGCGTGACTTCGTCCAGTTCCTGGACCGCTTCGCCGAACTGGCGACAACTCTGGGCGAACCGATCCGAGGCCTCACGCAGAGTCCATTCGTATTCCGGCCCAGGTTCAGCCAGAAGGATGACATTCGGCGCAAGGCTGAGGAAGTCCGCGCGCACCTCGGACTCGGAATTGGTCCGATCCCTGACCTCGATCCGATTTGCGAGACGTTTGGCATCACCGTCTACCGCGCACCCCTCGGGTCGGACCTCAGTCGCGCCCCCTCGGGAGCCTTCTTGAAGCACCCCGACGTGGGCTTCTCGATCTTGGTCAATCTGGATATGACACCGGGTCGGCGCCGTTTCACCGTCGCGCATGAGCTGGCGCACGCTCTGTTCCACAGTGACGAGACCAATCAGGTGCTGTCGCACGGCAGGGGTCCGCGGGAGAACTTCGCCGATGCCTTCGCCGGCGAGTTCCTGATGCCGAGCGAAGGCATTCGACGCTTCGCGGAAGAGGTCGGACTGCCGCCGCGCATCGCCGATCCGGTCGACATTGTTCACATGCAGCGATATTTCAAGGTCTCGTGGCCGATGGCGCTGGTGCGGTTGCGCCAGTTGAACGCGATTGCAGCCGACCGATACGCAGAACTCCGCAAGTCGGTGCGTCCGGTATCGCTCGCCCGAGCTCTCGGCTACAGCATCCATCCTGAAGAGATCGCACAAGATGCCGAGCGGTGGCGGGTTCAGCGCTTTCCTATGTCGTTCCGCCGGATGCTGCGCCAAGCAGTGGTGACGGAGGTCATGTCGCCGCCGACAGCCGCCTCGTTCGCTGGGTTGGCTCTTCCCGACATCGTGCAAATCCTTGGACGGCCTCTCGGCGGTGAGGAGCAGGAGTCACCGCATCTCGAGGCAGAGTTCAACGAGTTCGAGGTCACCGGCGTTGTCTGAGGGTCCGTACATCGTCGACACCGTGGTGCTGGTGTATTTCCTGCTGGTTGCGCAAGAAGGGCTGCTGTGCGACCTGCTGGGCAGGCCGCTCCAAGTTCCGTTGGCTGTATACGACCCAGAGGACCGCGAGCTTCTGACAGCGACGTCGGCGAGATCGGAGCTGTTGTCAGAAATGCGGCAGTCGGTGAGGTACTACGAGACCTCGGCGACCTTGGCAGCGGAATCGGAGTTGCCGGATCATGCGATCGAATCGCACGCAAGGATCAAACGTGTCGATGACCTCTACGACGACGGCCGCCTCGTGACGGTCGCGATGACTCCGCAAGAGCAGGTGCTTGCCGCGCAACTCCAAGGCAGCGAAGCGGCCGGGCACGGGCTCAAGTTCAGGCTGGCCGCAGGCGAGGCAGCATGCGTAGCGATTTCGTATGAACGCGGGTGGACAATCGCGACGGACGACGCCGATGCCTTGAAGGTGCTCAGCCGACTGCACAACGGCCAGGAATATCCCTACGAACGGATTCGCAAGTTGCTGATTCGTGCCGCCGACGAGGGATGTATCTCGCGCGAGGACGCAAACCGCCTGCACGACGAGATGCGTTCCTTGGGATTCTGGGACTCCAGTCAGCCCTTCGACTGAGCGTCTTGCGGCTCCCGAGCCTCGTCGCGACGCGGACACGTGTCTGCGGCAAGAATGTGGCGGTTCGTCGGAAGGATGGGTGTGGCGACAGATCTTGGTGAACTGCAGAGCAAGCTCTGGGAGACGGCCGACCAGCTGCGGGCCAACTCGGAGCTGAAGTCGTCCGAGTACGCATCGCCGGTGCTGGGGCTCATCTTCTTGCGATACGCCGACCAGCGATTTGAGCAAGCGACGGCCGAGGTCGGCGAGGGCAGCAAGCGTCGGAAGATCGGGTCCGACGACTACAAGGCCATCGGAGCGTTGTACCTGCCGGAGGAGTCCCGATTCGAGCGGCTGCTGGAGTTGCCCGAGGGCACTGATCGCGGTAGGGCGATCAACAAGGCCATGGAGGCGGTCGAAGAACACAACCAGGACCTCCGTGGCGTGCTACCGAAGGACTACTCCCGCATCCCCGATGACATCCTCGGCGAGCTGCTGCGACTCCTGCAGTCCCTGCCCGAAGCCATCGAGGGCGACGGATTCGGACTGATCTACGAGTACTTCTTGGGCAAGTTCGCCCTGGCCGAAGGGCGGGGCGGCGGTGAGTTCTTCACGCCGACCTCGATCGTGCGCCTCATCGTAGAGATCCTCGAACCGTTCCACGGGAAGATCTACGACCCCGCCTGCGGCTCGGGCGGCATGTTCGTGCAGTCGGCGCACTTCGTCGAGCGCCACCGCGGCAAGCCCAGCGATGAACTCTCGATCTACGGTCAGGAGCGGGTGGCCGACACGGTCCGGCTTGCAAAGATGAACCTCGCCGTCCATGGTCTCGGTGGTGACATCCGGCAGGGCAACACCTACTACGAGGACCTGCACGACTCGTTCGGCCAGTTCGACTTCGTCATGGCCAACCCGCCGTTCAACGTCAACGGGGTCGACAAGGCCAAGCTCGAAGACGACGATCGATTTCCCTTCGGCCTGCCCACTGCCGACAACGCCAACTACCTGTGGATCCAGACGTTTTACTCAGCCCTCAACGGCACGGGACGGGCCGGCTTCGTCATGGCCAACTCGGCATCGGATGCCCGAGGCAGCGAGCTTCAAATCCGCCGCAAGCTGATCGAAGACCGCTGCGTTGACGTAATCGTCGTCGTCGGAACCAACATGTTCTACACCGTGACGTTGCCGGTGACGCTGTGGTTCCTCGATCGTGGGAAGAGGGGCACCGAACGCGAGGAAAAGGTGCTATTCGTAGACGCCCGCGGAATCTACAACCAGATCGACCGATCCCACCGCGACTGGACGCCAGAGCAGATCGAGTTCCTTGCTAACATCGTCCGACTTTGGCGCGGCAAAGAAGCTGAATTCGAAACGGAAAGCGAAGAGTTGCTCACGGATGTGATGCCACAAGGCGTCTACGCAGATGTAGCTGGGTTATGTGGTCGTGCAACGCTCGAAGGCATCGAAGATGAGAACTGGAGCCTAAACCCGGGGCGCTACATCAGCGTACCCGCGATGGACGATGGTGTCGATATAGAACAAGCCTTGCCACCACTACGAAAACGGTTGTCGGAGCTCACAGCGGAGGCCGATCAGCTATCAACGCTCGTCAACAGGAGTCTCGAGACATTCGCATGATGCCTCTATCGCAACTGTGCACAGCAATTGTCGATTGTGAACACAAAACAGCGCCCAAGTCCGCTGATGGTGCCGGTTACCCCCTTATTCGGACGAGCGACATTGGACGCGGCCGACTGGACGTCACTCACGCTCATCGAGTTGATGCGGCCGCATACGAAGCATGGACTCGTCGCGCTGTCCCGCAACCGGGAGACTTAATCTTGGCGCGCGAAGCTCCAGTTGGAAATGTCGCAATCGTGATGTCCGACTCGGAGCCTGTATTAGGACAACGAACAGTCCTCATCAGACCGAACGAAGAATTGGTAGACGCGCGTTACTTGACGTACCGCCTGCTGTGCTCCGACATCCAATACTGGATGAACGCAGTGGCAAACGGAGCGACTGTTCCTCACCTGAACGTCGAGGACATCCGATCCCTGCCTGTTCCATCGCTGCCACCACTTGTCGAACAACAGGAGATTGGGACGACTCTGTCAGCGTTTGATGACCTGATCGAGAACAATCGGCGCCGAATCGAGATTCTTGAGGAGATGGCGCGGTTGTTGTATAGAGAGTGGTTCATACACTTCAGGTATCCCGGCCATGAGAATGTCGAGCTCGTTGACTCCGACCTCGGCCCAATCCCTGCGAGCTGGGAAGTGGCACAAATCGCTGAAGCATTTGACACTGTCGGCGGCGGCACACCGTCTAAGGAAGTAGAGGACTACTGGCTTGACGGCGAGGTTCACTGGTTCACACCGACGGATTTGACTCGCGCTGGATCTGCCTTTGCATTCGAGTCAGGCTTGAAGATCACTGAACTGGGACTCAGGAAGAGCTCCGCAAGACTGTTTCCTGCTGGCTCAGTGATGATGACGAGCAGAGCAACTGTAGGTGTCGTCAGCATTGTAACTTGCGAGGCTTGCACCAATCAGGGTTTCATCACCTGCGTGCCATGTGAACGTATGCCGTCGAGCTACATCTACTTCTGGCTTCGTGAGAACGTGGATCTCTTCTTGAGCCTTGCGGGAGGGGCGACGTTCAAGGAGCTGCGGAAATCGACGCTTCGTGATCTGCCGATTCCCGTACCGGCTGCTGAGCAGATGAAGGCATTCGAGGCGCATGTCGGACCGATGATGACGCTAATCAAGAATCTGCTTCGACAGAACGATGTCCTGCGCGCAGCCCGGGATCTGCTGTTGCCGCGTCTGGTGTCGGGAGAGCTCGACGTCTCGGCACTGGACTTGGAATTGGAGGTTGTGCAGGTGTGAGCCCTTCCGGCCTGACTGAGGACGAACTGGTTGAGCAGCCGGCATTGCAACTGCTGTCGCAGCTCGGCTGGGCGGTGGTCTCCGGCTTCGACGAGTCCCTCGGCCCCGCAGGCTCTCTCGGGCGTGACTCACAGTCGGAGCCGGTGCTCGGCCATCGGCTTCGCGATGCGCTACGTGCCCTGAATCCCGGAATGCCGGACGCCGCCCTCGACGAGGCGGCCGAGCAGCTTGCCCGAGACCGTTCGGCGATGGACGGAGTGCGGGCGAACCGCGAGACCTACGAGTTGCTGCAGCACGGTGCCAAGGTCGAGGTCACCGGCAGCGACGGATCTACCCGTGCCACCACCGTTCGTTTCATCGATTGGAACCGGGTTGACGCCAACGACTGGCTGGCTGTCTCGCAATTCTGGATCGCCGGCGACATGTATAAGCGCCGAGCCGACGTCGTGCTGTTCGTCAACGGCATCCCGCTCGTGCTCATCGAGCTCAAGGTGTCGCACAAGAATGTCCGTGACGCCTACGACGACAATTTGCGCGACTACCGCGACACGGTGCCGCACCTGTTTTGGTTCAACGCCTTCGTCGTGCTCTCGAATGGGGACAAGACGCGCATCGGCTCCACCTTCGCCCCGTGGGGACATTTCGCCGAATGGAAGCGGATCAACTCCGAAGGCGAGCAGGGCGTGGTTTCGCTGGAGACAGCGCTGCGGGGCACGTGCGATCCCTACCGGATGCTTGATCTCGTCGACAACTTCGTCGCCTATACCGAGCGTCCCGGCGGCCTGGTCAAGGCGCTCGCCAAGAACCACCAGTACCTCGGAGTGAACAACTCCCTCGAAGCTCTGCGGGAGCTGCAGCAGCGTGAGGGCCGGCTCGGAGTGTTCTGGCACACGCAGGGATCGGGCAAGTCCCTGTCGATGCTGTGGTTCACACAGAAAGTGCTCCGCAGGGAACCCGGCAACTGGACGTTCGTACTGGTCACCGACCGCAGGGAACTCGACGAGCAGCTCTACGAGACATTCGCCGACTCGGGTGTGATCACCGCGGGCCAGCGAGTGCATGCCGAATACTCGGCCCATCTGCGGGAATTGCTGGGCCAGGACCACCGCTATGTGTTCACGCTGATCCACAAGTTCATCCCGCCCGAAGCCGGCCAGCGCATGCCGGTGCTGTCCGAGCGCGACGACATCATCGTCATCACCGACGAGGCTCACCGCACCCAGTACGACACGCTTGCCGCGAACATGCGCCTGGCGCTGCCCAACGCCTCCTACCTCGGGTTCACCGGAACGCCGCTGATTGTCGGCGAGGAAGAGACGCGGCGCGTCTTCGGTGACTACGTCTCGGTCTACAACTTCCGGGACTCGATCGCCGACGGCGCGACGGTCCCGCTCTACTACGAGAACCGCACGCCCGAGCTGCAGCTCACCAACGACGACTTCGACGAGGAACTCGAAGATCTGTTGGAAGAAGCAGAGCTTGACGACGCACAGGAGCGAGCGGTCGCCCGTCGGTTCGGGCAGCAGTACGAACTCATCACGCGACCGCAGCGCCTCGAAGAGGTCGCCGCCGACCTGGTGCGCCACTTCATCAACCGGGGATTCCGGGGCAAGGCCATGTATGTGGCCATCGACAAGGCCACCGCGGTGCGCATGTTCGACCTGGTTGAAGCCGAGTGGACTCGCTACTTGGCCGAGCTTGGGGCTGAGCTGGAGAGCACGCCCGAGCTGGAGAGTCCGCATCTGGAGGCTCGCATCGAGTTCATGCGCAGCACCGACATGGCGGTGGTGGTTTCGCAGGCGCAGAACGAAGTTGCCGACATGGCCGACGCCGGGCTCGACATCGCCAAGCACCGCAAGCGAATGGTCACCGAGGACCTGGACTCCAAGTTCAAGGATCCCGAGGATCCGTTCCGGCTGGTGTTCGTGTGCGCCATGTGGCTCACCGGCTTCGACTCGCCCTCGACGTCGACGGTGTATCTCGACAAGCCGATGCGCAACCACGTGCTGATGCAGACGATCGCTCGAGCCAACCGGGTGTTCCCGGACAAGGACAACGGACTCATCGTCGACTACGTGGGCGTGTTCAGGAACCTGGAGCGGGCGCTGGCGATCTATGCGGCGGGGCGCCCCGGGGACGATCGCGACGGGTCAGGAGTCGCCATCGATTCGCCAATCCGGCCCAAGGACGATCTGATCGCGGAGCTTGACGCTGCGCTCAGTGAGACGGTCGACTTCTGTGACACCAACGACATCGACCTCCACGACCTGGAGTCGTCGCAGGGGTTCGAGTTCATTGCGTTGCAGAAGGCCGCGGTCGAGGCGCTGCTGGTCGATGAGCAGACACGGCGTCAGTACGTCGCCCTGGCGCGGCTGGTGCGCTCGAAGTTCAAGGCGCTACTGCCCGATCCGGAGGCGATGGCGGTCACGCATCGGGTGGCGGTGATCCGCTCGATCGCATCGAAGATCGAGTCGATGTCGGAGGCTCCCGACATCAGCGGAGTGATGAACTCGGTCTCGGACCTGCTCGACCGATCCGTCGGTGCCAAGGAGTACATCATCCGCTCGGCCGGTGACGCCGATCCGCTGCTTGACTTGAGCCAACTCAACTTCGAACAGCTCGCGTTCCACTTCGCCGCGAACAAGCGCACGGTTGCCAAAGCGATCGAGAAGGACCTCGAACAGCGTCTCGACGACGCCGTGCGGAAGAATCCGACACGCCTGGACCTGGCGGAGCGGTTCCGCCGCCTGATCGATGAGTACAACGCCGGGACGCACAACCTCGAGGAGTTCCTGCGCCGGCTTAAAGCCATCAACGACGAGCTCACCGAGGAGGAGCAGCGAGCCGTCCGGGAGGATCTGAGTGAGGCCGAGCTGGCGATCTACGACCTGCTTACCAAGCCGGAACCGGAGCTGACTGAGGCCGAGGCGCGCAGGGTCAAGGGCGCTGCCCGCAGGCTGCTGGAGCATGTCGAGGACAAGCTCGTTCTCGACTGGAAGAAGCAGCAGCAAACCCGGTCAGCGGTCAAGGTTGCGATCAGCGATGTCTTGGACGACGAACTGCCTGAGGTTTACGATCCTGAGCTTTTCAAGACGAAGGTTGGAAGCGTCTTCGACCACATCTACACCAGCTACTTCGACGAAGGCGGCAGCGTCTACGAGGCGCCCGAGGCCAAGATTCGTTCCACCGCTGCGGTCGCCACACTCCCGGCAACCGCCGAGGACATCGGCGACGAGTTGCTTGAGCTGGCAGCCGTGGACCCCGAGATCCGGGCACGGCTCATGGAGAAGTTGCTCGGCGCCGACGCCACCTGGGCATGTCTAACCGAGGAGCTGCTTGGCGGTGAGACCCGGGAGGTGGAATACAAGCAGACCGCTCGTTGGAACGTGCGGGAGCAGCGCAAGGACCGCGCGATGGAAGAGGTGGTAGTCAAGACCGTCGCCGGGATGCTTAACGACCACGGTGGGACGCTGATGATCGGTGTGACCGACGGCGGCGAGCCAGTCGGCCTCGGTGACGACTACGCGCTCGTCAGGCCGCCGAACGCCGACGGCTTCGTCAACTGGCTCGACACGCTGTTCGAGAACAATCTCGGCCACGTCGGCGCCAACCGCCTCACCATCCGTATGGACCAGGTCGACGGCCACGACATCTGCCGCATCGATATCCCCGCCAGCTCCCGCCCCATCTGGGTCAAGAACCCCAAGGGCACCGACACCCTCTACCAACGCCGCAACAACTCCACCCGCGCCATACCCGCTGACGAGATCGAGTCATTCCTCACCGACCGCGTCAGCAGGGATCGCTACGAGCCTTAGCCGTAGACGACTAAGTGTTGAATTCAAGTATGCCTCTCGTCTTCACCAAGTAGAAAGTCAACAAGTCATGGAAGAAGTCGATCTCTCCGAGGCGCTTGAGCAATTCGATCGCGTGTTGGCAAATATCGAATTGCTCGAGAAGATCTGGAAACGCTTTGAGCCACATATCCCCGAGTCCATTTCATTTGGGCTTGACACCGACGAAATCGAACAGATGCGTCGTGAATTCGCAGATACCGTTGAATCAATGCCCGCTATAGATGGACACCGAATCGAAACAGAATTGCCGATTCTCGATGACATTTCGCATATGAGATTCGAATACGCCGAGGCAAGTCTTGAAATCGAAGGATACCGACATTTACAGGATTACATCCAGGAGCCCAAAAAGGCGATCGATGACTACAGATATCGTGTTATCAAGCTGCGCAGAAAACTCGCTCGCAAACGCATTGAACACGTTGTCGGAATAGTCGACGAGTGCCTGAGGAATACAACTGAGACCGAATATGGTCGTGAATTCAACGAGGGTATCAACGGCTGGCCTCTCCTCGGTAACGCCCTAGATGAAATCGAGCGTCTGCGTGGTCAAGACACATTGCAGCATACTCGAGTCGGCGATTTCCGTAGGCACATATATTACTCCGACGCCCATGATTTACGGGATATCGTGGAGCGGGACTGGCCCGATGTTCGTACTGCACTAGTCGATATGGTATTCGAAGGTGAGCCTCTTTCCGTCGCAGTAGGGGACTTAGGCGAACTAGTCAGAGCGGAGCCCATGGGCCCCGTTACCAATCGCTTACCGTGGGAGCGCTTGAATTCAGAATCATTCGAACGTCTCATCTTTGACTTGCTGCGTCTGACACGCTCATACGATAATGTCGAGTGGCTAACGCACCCCAATGCGCCTGACCGCGGCCGCGACATATCGACTGAGCGCATCACTGTTGATGACTTGACTGGTACGCGACGTGTGCATGTAGTGGTCCAGTGTAAGCACTGGCAGAGTCGATCCGTCAACATTGAGGACCTTGTTTCACTGTTGGAGAAAGTTCAGCTTTGGTCGAGGCGGTTTGCCGTGGTGATTGTGGCGACATCAGGTCGATTTACCCAAGATGCCGTCGATTGGCGCGAAAAGCGCGACCAGGTGGGCACATTTCCGCCAGTCGAATTTTGGCCAGATTCACACCTGGAACATCTTCTAGCATCAAGGCCTGCTATTCGGGCACAGTACTTTCGAGACGCGGAATAAGGGCCTGTACTGTAGCCCACAGGTCCTTCGCGCTTGTCAGTCCCATAATACGCCACGAGCCGGCTGCGAGGTATTCAACCTTCAGTAGCTTGCCGAAGGACTGGCCAAAGCGAAAAGCTCGCAATCAAAAGAAGCGAATCAATGCATAAATTAGGGCCCCGACGAGGCCTAGAGATGCGGTAACGATTTCGGCTATTCGCTTCCGTCCGATGCCCGTACGTGGAGTGTTTGTGCCGGTCTGTTGGACATCGCGAAGCTCGATACGATTATGGTCGCCATGAACCACAACTTCCACCGCTTGGGAAGCCACATCCGATGATGGAATGCGCTGGTCTTCATACATACCGGCGCGCATTTCACTCGCCAATTCAACAGCAATTGTGCACACACGTTCGACGACTTCCTTGATGGAGACCGCTGCAACGCTCCAATAGAGTGCATGGATGTTGTTGCTGGATTGATTGGTGGCATTCATATAGTTGACTATTGTGGCTGCCTGCGGCGGCATCAGCTTCAATGAATCCTCATTGTTTGCTGCGGATGTAATCATCTCAACGAGTGCAGGTAGCGAATGTCTCAGTTCAATCGTCTCGCTAATGTCCTCACGGCAGAATTCAGGCAGCTGAAACGGCGATATCTGCTGGCCGGTTATCTGCCAGCGAAAGTTTGTCCCGTCTATGCACAAGGGTGCCGAGATGAATCGATAGTCGGGCAACTCTACATCAATCTCATAGCCGTGAAGTTCTTGCGAAGCCCAGCTTCGAAGTTCTGAGCTTCTGGAGCGGCCACCGAGCGTTACACACAGTCTGAGTGCCTTGACAGCATCTCCTTCTAACGCGTTCGATTCGATCTGATCCAACAGCGACGTACTCTTCACAGCATCACGCCCAACGACGTGGCCGCAATGGCATCAGCTATCGAACGCCTCGCGCTGGACGGTGGAGTGAACGGGCCTGAGTGGCGAAGAGACGTCAGAATCGAAGTTGAATTGCTTGGGTTCAATAGCGCGTCGAATTGGGAGCGTTGCTGTTCAGCCATCCAGTCCCTCCAGCCGGGCCCGGATCCATGCCGTGAGATCGTTACGACTGATGTGGCCGGCTGCTACGCCTGTGACAGTCTTGAAAGCCGCTTCAGGCGGCGAGAGATTGAGATCGTGCTCGTTCAGGTTCAGGAACTGGAGTGTTGCGAGCACCGCGATTCGCTTGTTTCCGTCGATGAAGGCGTGATTTCGCGCCATGCCGAACATGAGCGCCGCGGCCTTGGCTTCGATGAATGGGTGGAACTCAACCTCGGCAAAGCCAGCTTGAGGCTGGGCGAGAGCGGAGTCCGCCAGCCCCAAGTCGGTCACATGTACGAGCGCGTCGACCTCGAGCCCAAGGACCTCGCACGCGATGGCGAGCACGTCGTCGAGCTCAAGGTAGATCACGTCAGCTGTCTGCCAGCATGTTCAACAGTTCCTGGTGGCGCTCGAGATTCCTTCGCAGAAGCGCTTGGAACTCCGGGTCCTTGCGACGACGCTCGACGTGCTCGGCAAGCGCATCGCGGATCACATCGCTCACGGTGGAGCCATCGACGTCGGCGACGGTTCGGGCCTGATCCGCCAGTGCCCGATCAATGCGCAGCGTCAAGTTTTTCGTGTCGGTCTGTGTGGGCATCCAATCCTCCCCGTAGCAGGATTGCGGTTGAGCGTAACTGCTCGATGGCGAGATGGCAAGGTATCTAGATAGCTGCACTTGCGGACGAGCGACGCGGTGGTCGCAGGCGTGGTTGATACGAGGCAGGCTGTGGGCATGGCAGACACGGGACGGGTGATCGACCTTTCGGTCGAGGTGGTTGGCGACATCGAGACGGTATGGCGGGCGGTGGCGACGGGGCCGGGGATCTCGTCGTGGTACGTGCCGCACACGATCGAGGAGCGCACCGGGGGAGCGGCGACCGCATCGTTCGGGCCCGAGCCCGAGATGCAGATTGCCGGCCGGGTCGCTGCCTGGGAGCCGCCGCACCGGGTGCTGTTCGATGGGGGCGAGGGCGTTGGGGGGCTGTCGTTCGAGTGGATCATTGAACCGCACGACGACAACACCTGCACCGTGCGGCTGCACAACCCCGGCTTCGGCGACGACGATCCTCAGTACGAGGCCATGGTGGACGGCTGGAAGCTGTTCATGGCCAACCTCGGGCTGCACCTGGAGCACTTCGCCGGCCAGACCGCAACCTCGGCGCTCCCGATGGTCATGTGGCCCGTCACACCCGACGAGGGCTGGCAGATCCTTGTCGGCGGCCTCGGCATTGACGAGCAGCCCAAGGTGGGTGACCGCCTCGACGTGGCGGCCGACGACGTGGCGAAGCTGGGCGGCAAGGTCGTCGATGTCGGCCCTCGCCGCATCGCTCTGCTGGTCGACGATCCCGCACCGGGCACCGCGTTCCTGACGTCCGAGGACGGCGGCGGGTTCACGATGGTCTCGGTCTGGCTGTACGTCTATGGCCCCGAAGGCGCCGCAGCCGCGGAACGGGACGATCCACGCTGGCGCGCCTGGCTCGACGACCGCGCCCCTGCCGGCGATTGAGGTTTGAGGCGAGCGCCAACGGTCGGCTGTCGCGCGCCGCATGCGCGTACATGCGGTTCGTCAGGCTCGTTGAGCTGGCTCAGCTGCTGCAACGTCGGAATCCGGTTGAAGTCCGGTACCGCATCGTGGCACAATTGTGGCCATGACGACTGAATCGCTGCGGACGGTACGAGACGGATTCTCCGACTTCGTCGATCGGGTGTGCAGGCACCACGAACGCATCGTCGTCACTCGCAATGGCACCCCTGCAGCCGTCCTCATCAGTCCCGAGGATCTTGAGTCGATGGAGGAGACGCTGGCGATCCTGTCCGACCCGGATGCAATGGAGGAGATTGCGCTGGCCGAGCGTGAGATTGCCGAAGGCAACGTCGTGCGCGGCGTGGAGGCTGTCAGGGCGCTTCGGCCACGGTGAACGCGGCACCGTACCGCATCGTGGTCGCACGCTCCGCGGCCGCGGCGATCGCCGAACAGCTTCCAGAAGCCGTCGCCTCGGCCGTCATCGAGCTGATTGCAGGGGCCTTGGCCGAGGCGCCGCGCAGGGTCGGGAGGCCGTTGCGCGATGAACTTGAAGGTAGGTGGGCTGCGCGTCGCGGCACATTT
>NZ_CBDCEO010000011.1:0-121152 GCF_965215815.1 Candidatus Poriferisodalis sp.
CGGGCGACGTTGCGGGCCGGGGTGCGGTTGGCTGGCGGAACTGCGGGGCCTTGTACGCGTACAGCACGAGCGACTTGGGCAGCACAAGGTTCAAGAAGCGGTCGAGTGTGCGTGTCAGCTTCGGCGCCTCGGTGATGTCCCACACGAGCAGCCGGTGGTATGCCTTCACCAGCCAGTGGTTGTCATCTTGGGGACCCACCACACAGCGCAGCCACCAGTACGGCGTGTGAAGGCCATGCGCGCCGTGGCTGTCGCTCACCGAGAGCCCGGCGGCGGACAGTTTCGCCCGCAATTCGACTGAGCCGTAGATGCGGACATGGCCATCGGGCACTGCGGGCGCGTGATAGTCGCTGCTGAGGGCCCAGCAGACACGCTCCGCGGCTTTGGCGGGGACGGTGATTGCAATGGTCCCGCCGGGGCGCAGCACCCGGGCGAGTTCGGCGATGGCGGCTTCGTCGTCGACGATGTGCTCGAGCACTTCCGCAGCGATAATGCGGTCGAAGGCGCCGTTGGGATATGGCAGCGCTGTCGCATCGGCCCGGACAGCGTGATTCGACGCCGAGCCGCTGTCGTCGTTGTGGTCGGTGGCCTGGTTTGCACTATTGCCGTTGCCTCGGCCGCTTGGCGCCTCGAGGTCGGCCTGTGTTGCCATGGCCGCGAACATCGCGGTCACCGAGCGCAATTCGGCGTGGTCCCGATCCGAGGCCACCGTGACGCAGCCACGGCGCGCGCTCTCGAAGGCGTGGCGGCCCGCGCCGCAGCCGAGATCCAGCACCCGATCGCCCCGCCGGGCCCCGAGACGTTCATAGTCGACGGTGAGCATCAGCGTCTAGGAGGCCGAGCGCAGCATCCGACGCTGTCGAGCGGGTGAGCGCTGGCCGGGTGAGGGCTGGCCGGCCAGCAGTGCCCGGTAGTGCTCGACGGTGTGCTGAGCGGTCGCAGTCCACGAGTAGTTGGACTTCACCCGCTCACGACCTGCCGCGCCGACCGTGGCGCGCAGGCTGGGCTGGCTGAGCGCCCAGCCGATGCGCGCTGCGAGCGCTTCGGTGTCGCCCGGCGGCACCTGCAAGCAGGTCTCGCCGTCGGGTCCGGTCACTTCGGGCAACGCGCCGCCGGTGGTGGCGACGAGCGGAACGCCGCACGACATCGCTTCGATAGCGGGGAGCGAGAAGCCCTCGTACAGCGACGGCACCACCGCCAGCTGGGCCTCGTTGTACAGCTCGACAATGCGTTCATCGGTCACGCCGCTCACGAATTCGACGCTGCCGCGCAAGCCGAGCTCGTCGATCATCCGGCTTGCAGCCGAATCATCCTTCGGACGCCCGATGACGACGAGGTGCAGCTCGGGATCTTCGGTGCGGAGCTTGGCGAGCGCCTCGAGCAGGTACGCAAGGCCCTTCATCGCAACATCGGCACTGGCTGTGGTCATCAGCCGTCCCCGCACCGGCAAGGAGTCGGGCAGTGGGCGGAAGTGCGCGGGATCCACTCCGACGTGGGTGATGTGCAGGCGTTCGGGACGGACGCCGTGGTCCGCAACGATGTCGTCGAAGCTGTTGCGCGACACCGTGACGATGCGGTCGAGTCGCTTCGCCACCCGCGATTGCATCTTGGTGAAGGCGTAGAAGCGGTTCAGCGCGAAGCGCTTGCCCGATGTGGGCGCGTGGGCTGTCTCGAGCCGCCGGTCGACGGTGATGGGATGGTGGATCGTGCCGAGGACGGGCATGCCGGCGCGGCGCAGCCAGTCGATGCCGTAGCCGAGGCACTGGTTGTCGTGGACGAGGTCGAAGTCGTCGATGCGGCCGCGCAGTGCCGCAAAGGCCCGCAGGCTGAACGTCAGCGGCTCGGCAAATGACGCGGTGCACGTGATGGCCCACTCGAGCACGTCGATCGGGGAGCGGAACTCAGCGAGCTTCGGGACCCGGAACGGATCGGGCATTCGGTACAGGTCGAGGCTCGGCAGCTCGGTGAGCTTGATGCCGGGTTCCAGATGCGGGTAGGGAGGACCGCTGAACACTTCGACGCTGTGCCCGAGGGCTGAGAGCTCGCGTGACAGGTGCCGGACGTAGATGCCCTGGCCGCCCACGTAGGGGTGTCCGCGATAGGTGAGCAGGGCAACTCGCAGCGACCCCGACGCCGCGGCGCGCGAGGTCTGCGCCCGTCGGGTCTGTGGGTCGGCGACCATTGCAGCCTCCGCCCGCCGGCGAGGCCTGTGGGGGTCAACCTTGTCGTGGGGTCGACCTGATTCGCCGCGGGTTGGGTGAGGCTACCGGGGACCCGTCCCGCGATTTCCGGATCCGATGGAAAGTCACTTCCAGAAGGAGCACAGCATGTCACCTGCCCTACAGCAGATGGTCCTGTCGGTCGCGGGGTTGGAGTCGGCGGCGCCGGGGCCACACATCGGTCACCGCTCCTGTGACCTTGAAGTCAGGGAGGTCGTGCGACGGTGGCGTGAGGAGAGTCGACTCGGGAGCCCGGTGTGAACCGCCGTTGCGGTTCGAGGTCGCGGTCGGTGGCAGTCGTCGCTCCGGGGACAGCGCGGGGTGTGGTCAAGGGCTGCGGGCAGAGACCGGTGCGGGTGTGGCCGTGTCGAACTCTGATGGAGGCTGGAGGCGGGGGCGGCCGTTGAGTGGGGTGTCGATTTTGGTGTCGTGGTGGTGGAGGTCTTTGTGGCAGGGCGTGCACAGCGACGCGAGGTTCGGCATTTCGGTGAGGCCGTTGTTCTCGAAGTATTGGATGTGGTGGGCTTGGGTGTGCTCGCTGGTGAGCTCGCAGCCGATGCAGCCGCCGTCGCGCACAGCGAGGACGAGCGGTTGGGCGTCGCTGGCGTTGCGTGAGCGGCCCAACGCAAGTTCGGACCAGTCCGCGCTGAACACCGCGGCCAGAACTTTGGCGTCCACGGCGTGCTCGGCGAGCTGTCGCGCCGACAGCGGCGTGCCGTCGTCGAGGCGGGGGTTGGCGAGCCGGTCGTTCACAGCGTCGTAATCCGCGATGATCAAAAGGTTCGTGGCTGCTCGCCGCGTCTTGTCGGCGCCGGCGATGAGGTCGCTGATCGCGTCGGCGGTGAGATGGGCCCGCGTCGGCTCGCCGCTGCCGCCGCTGCCGCCGCTGCCGCTGCCGCTGCCGCCGTCACCGCCGTTGGTGTTGTTGTTGAAGTTGTTGTCGTTGTTGTGGTGGCGTTGTGATCGCACGGCGGCTTGGATAGCGGCGCTGACCTGTCGTCCGGTGATGAAGTCGAGCTTGGCGTGCAGGTGCCACATGCCGTCGTCGCCCATGCGCATCGAACCCGAGCGCTCGAAGCGCTGCAACGCGAGCTCCGCGTCGATGGGGCTGAGCCCGGCCGCGGCGGCCTCGGCTTCGAGTTCGGCGTACACCGCCAGGCTCTCATAGGCCAGCGGATTGCGGGCCACGGTGTCGGAGGGATAGGTGCGGCACAGCTCCAAGAACTCGTCTTCGCTGCGGCGATGCTTCTTGGGAGCCTCGCGTGCGATCACCTTCGCATGCGATGTCTGGATCTGCCCGCACTTGAGCGCGTCGAGCGTGGCGGACAGGTCGTGTTCGACCAGGCTTTGTGCGAGCCGGGACTCCGCGCGTGCCTGGGCGGAGTTCATGCGGGTGAACTCGCGCAGCTGCCACGCCGCGGACTGGGAGCCGCAACGCGACGTCATCTCGCCCAAAGCAGCCAGATACTCGCCTTCGACACGGGCCCGCAAAGCCACGAGACCCATGACCCGGTCCTCCAGATCGCTGTTGCTCAACGCCCCAAGATCGACACCGGCAACGCCATCGCGCCCCGTGTCGACCGCACCGGGCACATGGACAGCGTCGCCGGCCGAGCCGACTGCGTGCGCCGCCGCTGCGTCGTCGCGGATGCGATGCCCAGGCGAGTCGATGAACATGGACAGAGCATACACACGTTCGCTATCAATCACAAACACTCGTACGCATCAATTTCTGAAATTCTTCGGCAATCGTCGCCACGACCGACGGACATGACAGGTTCACCGGCACCCAACCCAGCAAGACGCCCGAACGTGAGCTACAAGCGAGCACAACGCCAGCAATGAACGCCCAACACCGCAAGAGCGGCCCGACCACAGCGAGCTCTTCCACCCTCACAACCCACACTTGACATCTATGGGGACGTCCCAGAGTGGTTTAGTCCGCAGAAACCGCACTACCAGAGGCGATCTGCCCACAGACCACTGCACGCCATCGGCCGGTACCGTTCGCACCGCATGGTTGACGCCCCAGAGACCGTCGAAACGGCCGCCGGTCCCCTCCCCGCGGATCACCCCAGCCGTCGACTGGCCGACAGCGCCTACCTGCGAGCAGCACGCTGTGAGCCGACGCAGCGGGTGCCCGTGTGGTTCCAGCGCCAGGCGGGACGATCACTTCCCGAGTACCGGGCGCTGCGCGGCTCCGGCAGCATCCTGGACGCCATCGCCGACCCGGCAACCGCGGCGGAGATCACGCTGCAGCCCGTGCGGCGCTACGGCGTGGACGCAGCGGTGCTGTTCTCTGACATCGTCGTGCCTGCCGCCGCCATCGGATTCGGCATCGACATCGTTCCGGGCGTCGGCCCCGTCGCACCCGAACCGCTGCGGCGTCGCGCCGATCTCGATCGCCTGCCGCCCCTCGATCCCCAGGCGCACACGCCCCACGTGATCGAGACCGTGCGCTTGCTCGCTGCGCAGCTCGAAGTGCCGCTCATCGGCTTCGCAGGAGCACCGTTCACGGTGGCCAGCTACCTCATCGAAGGCCAGCCGTCCCGCCAGCATCTGCTGACGAAGGCGCTGATGCACGCCGATGCGGCGCTGTGGCACGACCTCATGGAGCGGCTCGCCGCGATAGCGGTGGCGTCGATGCGGTCCCAGGTGCTCGCGGGCGCCAGCGCCGTGCAGTTGTTCGATTCGTGGGCGGGGGCATTGGCACCCGCGGACTATGCCGAATTCGTGGCGCCGCACAGCAAGCGGGTGTTCGACGAGCTGGCCGACCTGGGCGTGCCCCGTGGACATTTCGGCGTGGGCACCGGCGAGCTGCTCGACCAGATGGCCCAAGTGGGAGCAGACGTTGTCGGAGTCGACTGGCGCGTGCCGCTGGGCTTGGCGCGCCAGCGTGTGGGGCCCGGCGTGGCGCTGCAGGGCAATCTGGACCCAGCGCTGTGCCTGGTCGATTGGCCGACGGTTCGCACCGCCGCTGATCGCATTCTTGGCGAGGGCACCGCTGCGCCCGGCTACATCTTCAACCTGGGCCACGGCGTGCTCCCCGAGACCGACCCGTCTGTGCTGGAGCGCCTGACAGACCATGTGCATGCGTACCAGCCGACGCACGCAAGCCAGCACGAGTGAGCGAGCGGGGGCCTCGTCATGGCACCCAGTAGTCATGGTGACCTGTAGTCATGGCACCTAAGCGAGTCGTCGTGGTCGGCGGCGGCATCACCGGGCTGACTGCTGCGTACCGCCTGCTGCATCCCGCTGACGCCGGAACTGCGGTGCCCAGGGTGGTGCTGATCGACAGCGCCGAGCGCCTGGGCGGCAAGATCCTCTCGACTCCCTTCGAAGGCCGGCTCGTCGACGAGGGCGCCGATGCGTTCTTGCTGCGGGTGCCCTGGGCGATCGAACTCTGCGACGAGCTGGGAATCTCGGCCGAACGCATCTCGCCAGCGGTCGGCGGTGCTTCGGTGGCGCATCTGGGCGTACACGGTCCGCAGCTCACGCCCCTTCCTGATGGGCTGGTGGGCGGGGTGCCCACGCGTCTGGGACCGCTGGTGCGTTCCCCGCTGCTGGGTCTGGCGGGCACGCTGCGCGCCGCAGCCGACTATGTCCTGCCGCGCCGGTTCACCACACGCCGAGCAGGTCCCGACGGGATCGACAGGGTGACAGAGGGCGTGCGCGCCACCTGGCGCTTGCGTCTCGAGTCCGCCAGCGTGGGTGACATCGTGCGCTCCCGGCTGGGAGCGGCGGTGGCGTCCCGGGTGGTCGACCCGCTGCTCGGCAGCATCAGCGCGGGGGACATCAACCGGCTGGACGCAACAATGTCGGCGCCGATCCTGATCGAAGCGCTCGGACGCAGCCGCTCGCTCATGCGGGGGCTGCGCGCGATGCAACCGGCTCCCGCCGCACGTGCTCCAGGTGCCGCCGGTCCGGCACCGATTTTCGGCAGCTTCGAAGCCGGGATGGGTCGGCTGGTCGAAGCACTGGTGCAGCGGCTTGACGGATGCATCTTGCGGCTGGGCGCCCCGGTGGAAGCAATCCGGCGCCCCGGAACACGGTTCGCTGTGGACACCGGGTCCGAGGTGCTCGCCGCAGACGCAGTCATCGTCGCTGCACCCGCCCACGCGGCGGCCCAGATGCTGCCGGGCGCGCCCAACGCAGCAGCTGCGCTCGCGCGCATCGGTTACGCGTCGGTTGCGGTGTTGACGCTCAGCGTGCGCCCCGATGCCATCGAAGCGCCGGCCGAGGCCGGCTTGCTGGTCACCCGAGACATCGGCTGGCTGACGACGGCGTGCAGCTACGCGTCGGCGAAGTGGCCGAAGTGGTCCGACGCCGACAACAGCGACGCCGGCAACAGCGACGCCGGCAATGGGGGCAACGGGGGCATCCCGAACGCCATCCTGCGTGTCTCGGTCGGCCGGTATGACGACGACCGCCACACGCGCCTGGGTGACCGCGAGCTGCTGGAAACTGTGGTGGGGGAGCTGTGTGGCCTGGCGCCCCTGCGAGGGCTGCGCGACCCCGCGGCAATCACGTCGTGGCGCGTCTCACGCTGGGAGCGGTCGCTGCCCCAGTACGTGCCGGGTCACGGACATCTCGTCGAGTTCATCGAGAGCGCACTCGCCCGCGAACTCCCCGGCGTGTTCGTGGCTGGTGCGGCCTACCGGGGACTTGGCATCCCCGCATGCATCCGGCAAGGCAACGAAGCGGCAGCAGCAGCGGTGCAGCACCTCGGCTCGGGCCGGCCCGTCGCCTCGCCGTGAGCCGGACGTTGCGCCGAACGCGGCTGGTGCGTCTCGCCCTTGCCGGTGTGCTGGGCGCGCTGACAATGCTGTCGCTGCCGCCGTGGGGGCTGTGGCCGCTGGGGCCGGTCGGCTTCGGCCTTTGGCTTCGCTTCTGCGATCCGGGCCCCGACGGCGGCCGCTGGCGAGATCGTCTGGCATCCGCGTGTGCCTTCTGGCTGGGCGCCTACCTGCTGGGCCTGTTCTGGATGACCGAGCTGACCGTGCCCGGCTGGGCCGCGGCGCTGCCGGTCGAGACCCTCATCATGGCGTTGCCGACATCGATCATTGCCACGCGCGGAACGTGGCGAATGGTCACTGCAGCCGCAGCGCTGGTGGTGGGCGAGGCGGCACGTTGGACCGTTCCCTTCGGCGGCGTGGCCATGTCGAACCTGGCGTTGGGCCAGGTCGACGGTCCCTGGCTGGCGGTGGCGTCGGCGGCGGGATCCCTCGGAATCATCGCCGTCGTCGGCGTCGGAGCGGTCGTCGTCGAGCGCCTGTGTGCACGCGAATGGGTGCAGGTGTGGCAACCAGCCCTCGTGCTGACGGTCGTGTCGGTGGCCGTGCTGGCCGTGCCCGACACCGCAGTCAGCGCCACGATTGACGCGGCGGTGGTACAGGCCGGCGGCGAGCTGGGCACCGATGTCGGAACACCGCAGCGCAGCGTCCGGCTGCGACATCTGGCGACCACCGCGGAGTGGTCGGGCACTGCGGATCTCATGGTGTGGAGCGAAAGCAGTACATCCAGCGACGGCCCGCTCGAAGAGTCACCGCGTCTCGCAGAGCTCGAGGCGCTCGCGTCCGAGCGCGACCTCGTGCTTGTCGCCAACTTCTACGAGCGCACCGCCGATGAGAGTCCCCCACGCTTTCGCAACGCGACAGTCGCGGTCGGCCCGTCTTTTGGCCTGACCGATCGCTACGACAAGGCCCACCTCGTCCCGTTCGGTGAGTACGTGCCGCTGCGCGGCCTCGTCGAGCCGTTCGCCGACCTCTCGCTGATCGCGCGTGAGGCGATCGCCGGCGAGGGTCCCGGCGTTGTGAAGACGCCGCTGGGCGACGTGGCCGTCGCCACGTCCTACGAGATCTACTTTCCCGGCCTTGTGCGCGCTGGTGTGCGAGCCGGCGGCAGCATCGTGGCCAATCCCACGCTGGCTTCCTCGTACCGAAGCTCGGTGGTGCCCTCCCAGTCGCTTGCAAGCGCCCGGCTCCGGGCGGTCGAGACCCGCAGATGGGTCCTGCAAGCCTCGACCACGGGATACAGCGCCATCGTGGCGCCCGACGGGACGGTCATCGCGCGCAGCGAGCTGCGCGAACCGGCGGTGCTGGTGGCTCCGGTCGAGCTGCGTACGGGCACGACGCCCGCCGTCGCGCTGGGCATGTGGCCGCTCGCAATCGCCGCGGCTGCGGTCCTGGCGTGGCGCGGTCTGCGCTTGGGCGACAACTAGCCTTAGCAGGCCGTTTTTCGGCGGATGAGTCCTGTGAGGCAGGTTCGAGACACAGCGTGAGCCATCCTGAAATCTCCGCAGAACAAGCCCAAATTGATCGGGCGTACGAGCTGCTGGAATCGTCGCGGCAACGCGCGACACGGCTGCGTGACATGGTCGAAGTAGGGCGCGGCGGCACGACACAGGCGCGGTTCGAACGAGATGTCATCGAGGAAGCCGTGGTCGGGCGACTCAGCCAGCTCGAACTGGGCTCCTCCTCGTTGGTGTTCGGACGCATCGACCGGCCGTCGAAGGCAACTGCGGCAAACGAGCCGGCACAGCAGCCCACCTTGACCGCATCGAACGAGACCTTCTACATCGGCCGGCTGGCAGTCGCCGACGAGCGTCGAGAACCTGTTGTGGTCGACTGGCGGGCGCCCGTCGCCGAGCCATTCTTTCGTGCGACTGGCGGCGATCCGCTCGGGCTCCTGCGACGCCGCCACTTCGTGTGTCGAGGACGCGAGCTGGCGGACCTCGAGGACGAGGTGTTCGATCTCGACGCGTTCGGCGACACTGCGAGCCCCCAAGGTTCGGGCCACAACGGGCTGACCGCCCACGGCGCGCTGTATGCAGCGCTCGAAGAGCACCGCGACGGTCAGCTGAAGCAGGTCGTTGCCACGATTCAGGCCGAGCAGGACGAGATCATCCGCAGTCCGCGAAAGGGCATTCTCGTGTGCCAGGGCGGGCCGGGCACCGGCAAGACGATCGTGGCGCTGCACAGAGCCGCGTACCTGCTGTACACGTACCGGTTCCCGCTGGCCGGCCAGGGCCTGCTGGTGGTCGGCCCGAACCGGCTGTTCCTGCGCTACGTCGAGCGTGTCCTGCCCAGCCTCGGCGAGGTCGGCGTGCACCTGTTCGTGCTCGCCGACCTGTTCAACGAGCTGTTTCCCGAGGTCCGGGTGCGCCTCGGCGACGCGCCCGAGGTGGCGCGTACCAAGGGTGACGCCCGCATGTCGCAGTTCATCGCCAACGCGCTGAAGGACCGACAGCGCAAGCTCCGTCGCGGCCTGCGGCTGGACTTCGGGCTGGGATACCTGACGCTGCGGGTCGACGAGTCCCGCGCCATCGTGTCCGAGGCCCGCCGACGGTTCCGTCACCACAACGCAGGCCGCGCCTACGTCGAGCAGGAGGTGTACGCGGCCATGTCGGCGTCGCATCGGCGCCGGCCCGACCCCGCAAAGCTGCGCGAGCGCTTCTCACGGCACCCCGATGTGATGGCGGCGTTCGAGCGCATGTGGCCGCTGCTGACGCCGGCACAGCTGCTGCGCGACCTCTACAGCTCGCGGGCGCTGCTGCGCTCGGCCGCCTCGGGGCTCCTCCCCGAAGCCCAGTGGGAATCGCTCTACCGGCCCCGCGGCGACAGCGAGGCCTCCTACCAGTGGAGCGACGCGGACGTGCCGCTGCTCGATGAGGCCTACGCACAACTCGGCCCGCAGACCCGCTCGAAGCGACGGCGGAACGACAGCGGCATTCGCACGTACGGTCACATCGTTGTCGACGAATGCCAGGACCAGCCGCCGATGGCGCTGCGCATGATCGCCCGCCGATCGCTGAATGGCTCGATGACCGTGGTCGGCGACATCGCCCAAGCCACGTCCGCGCACGCTCCGACCGACTGGCACGAAGTGCTGGCCCATCTGCCGGCAGCCTCAGTGGCGCCCCGGCTGGCCGAGCTGACGCTCAGCTATCGGATCCCTCAGCCCAGCCTCGATCTCGCGAACCGTGTGCTCGCCGCAACGGCTCCACAGCTCGCACCGCCAGCAGCGGTACGCATCGCGGGCGCACCGCCCCGATTCGTGGCCGCAGACGCCGAAGCCATCGCATCCGCAGTCTCCCAAGTCGTCAAAGAAGAGACCGAAGCGCTCGGCGGCGGGAACCTGCTCGTCGTCTCGCCGTCAGGGCTCATCGACGAGATCACTTCGGCGTTCACAGAGGCCGGATTGGATTTCGGCCGTGCCACCGCTGCAAGCCGCAACACCACCGGAGCGCTGCACCCGCGCGTCACGCTGGCGCCCGTTCGCCTCTGCAAAGGACTCGAGACCGACGGGGTGGTGGTCGTCGAGCCCAATGCCATGGTTGCCGAAGAGCCCCAAGGCTTGCGCGCCCTGTACGTGGCGCTGACCCGTGCCACCAAGCGCGTCGCGGTGGTCTGGTCGCAACCGCTGCCTGAACCGCTCCATGCTGGCGCTGCCGCGTGCAACACTGACGCAACCGCCGCAACAACTGAGAGAGTCTCGGGAGATTCACATGGCTGACGTCACGGTGCAGGTATTGAACAACGGACCGCTCTTGGTCAAAGGAACCTGCGCGGTCACTGACCACGAGGGCAACACCGTCGCCGACAGCGACTCGGTGGTGGCGCTGTGCCGCTGCGGCATGTCGTCCTCGAAGCCCATGTGCGACGGCACCCACAACACTGGCTTCGACGGCACGCTCAATCCGCCCAGCTAACGCGCCTCGCCGTCGGTCGCACGGCGGCCCGCTATTCGCGCATGACATCGGCCTCGAGCGTGTGACCTGATTGCGTCGAGTCGGCACTGGGCGTAGCTGCGCGGCTCGGCGGCATCGGGGCGCTGCGCACGTTGACGGTTTGTGTCGTGCAGCCGATTGTCTCCCGCTCTCGTTCGGTGCGCTCGTGCCACGATTCGCTGCCTATCCGCTTGGCCTCCAACACGTATTCGGCACTTTGCAGCACTCTTATGGCGGAGTTGCGCCGCTTGGCGCGCTCGCGGTGTGCGTGATCGGCTTGGATTGTCGGTGATTCGAATGCGCACACCATCCACCTCTGACGACGTCGCAGCCGGGCGGCGCAACAGCCATCCTTCGCTGAGCGCGTTCTCGACGCCGACCGCGGAGTGGTTCGCGACGACGTTCGCTGCGCCGACGGAATGCCAGGTGGCCGGGTGGCGCACCATCGCTGACGGCCAGCACTGTCTCATCGCGGCGCCCACCGGCTCGGGCAAGACCCTCGCAGCGTTCCTGTGGGCCATCGACCGGATCATGAGCGAACCCGAGCCCGCCCGAGCTGAGCGCACCCGGGTGCTGTACCTCTCGCCGCTGCGAGCGCTCGCGGTCGACGTCGACAAGAACCTGCGGGCACCGCTGCGCGGCATCAGCTTGGCGGCCGAGCGCCTCGGCATCGAGGTGCATTTGCCGACGGTCGGCGTGCGCACCGGGGACACCAGTGCGGCGGAGCGGCGGCGGCTGGTGACCCGGCCGCCCGACATCTGCATCACGACGCCCGAGTCGCTGTACCTCATGCTGACGTCGCAAGCGCGCGAGACGCTGCGGTATGTGCGATGGGTCATCGTCGATGAGATCCATTCGGTCGCGGCGACGAAGCGGGGCACGCATCTAGCGCTCTCCTTGGAGCGACTGTGCGAGCTGACTGCGGACAAGACCGGAGGGGCTCCTCAGCGCATCGGGCTGTCGGCAACGCAGCGGCCGATGTCCGAAGTCGCGCGGTTCCTCGGCGGCACCGACCCGCTCCGTCCGGCGGATCGACACGTCGAGATCACCGACGTCGGCATGACCAAGCAGCTCGACGTGGAAGTGATCGTCGGGGTGTCGGACATGGGCGACCTGGCCGCAGCCAGTGCCGCGACAGGCCCCAGCGGCCGCGTCGTCGAACGCGCCGATCCCGACGACGATTTCGCACCGCCGGCGCCATTGGGAGCGTCGTCGTCGGCTACTGCGGCGCCATTGGAAGTGCCGGCGCCCGCGGACGCAGCGGTGCCATCTGAACCGGCGACCGCGGAGCTACAACCCCCTGCCCAGACCCACTCCAACAGCATCTGGCCCGCCATCCACCCACGTCTGCTGGCGCTAGTGGAGGCCCACCGCTCCACGATCATCTTCGTGAACGCTCGCCGCCTCGCCGAGCGATTGGCAACACGTCTCAACGAGCTGCACCTCGATGGCCTGAACCGGGCGGCCGAGGCCGAGGGCACTTCACCCCCGCCGGGTGCCGAGCTGGTGCGAGCGCACCACGGCTCGCTCAGCCGCGAACAGCGGCTCGCGATCGAAGACGATCTGAAGGCGGGCCGCGTCCGCGCCATCGTTGCCACGTCATCGCTGGAGCTGGGTATCGACATGGGCGCCGTGGACCTGGTGATCCAGGTGGCGTCGCCGGGCTCGGTCGCATCAGGACTGCAACGGATCGGCCGTGCGGGCCACCAGGTCGGCGAGCCGAGCGTCGGGAAGATCTTCCCGCGCCACCGGGGCGATCTCGTCGAGGCAGCCGTCGTCGCGCAGCGGATGCACACGGGTGAGATCGAGTCGATCCACTACCCGCGTCAGCCACTCGACGTACTGGCTCAGCAGATTGTCGCGATGGTCGCAGTCGACGACTGGGCGGTCGCCGACCTGCTGGCGGTCGTACGCCGCTCTGCGCCGTACGAGCAGCTCAGCGAAGAGGTGTTCACGGCCGTGCTCGACCTGCTCGCCGGCCGCTACCCCTCCGAGGAGTTCCGCGAGCTGCGGCCGCGCATCGTGTGGGATCGAACCGCGGGAATGCTGCGAGCCCGCCAGGGTGCCGGACGTCTGGCAGTCACCAACGCCGGCACCATTCCGGACCGGGGTCTGTACGCCGTGTTCACCACTGACGGCTCGCGCGTCGGCGAGCTCGACGAGGAAATGGTGTACGAGGCGCGCGTGGGGGAGACGTTCCTGCTGGGAGCATCCACCTGGAGGATCGTCGAGATCACCCACGAGCGCGTCGTGGTCACGCCCGCACCCGGCGAGCCGGGCAAGATGCCGTTCTGGCACGGCGACGGTCCTGGCCGGCCGCTCGAACTCGGCCGCGCCGTCGGTGCCTTCATTCGTTCCGTCGCCGATGAGCTGCCCGCGAATCTCGAGGCTGAGTTGACGCGCCTCGATACCGAGGCCGGGTTGACGCGCCTCGAGGCTGGGTCAGCTTCGGCTGATGCCGAGTCCAAACGCAGCACCACGGCCCGTCTGGTCGAACGATTGCAGCGCGATCACTGCCTGGACCGCACCGCAGCGTTGAACGTCCTGCGGTATCTCGATGCGCAGCGCGCCGCGACCGGCGTGGTGCCCGACGATCGCACGATCGTCGTCGAGCGGTTCCGGGACGAGATCGGCGACTGGCGTGTGTGCATCCTGACCCCGTTCGGCGCCAGGGTCCACGCGCCGTGGGGCATCGCCCTGCAGGCGAAGTTCGCACAGGATCCCGCCGTCGCTGGCGACGCCCCAGTCGAGCTGCTGTGGAGCGACGACGGCATCGTGCTGCGCCTGCCAGACGTCTGGTCACCCGACGATTGGCACGACGGCGGCCCAGCGGGGAACGGGTCGGTGTGGGATTCGCCATCCCCCGATGCTTCCGGTGCGGGCGGGCCTCGCCTCGACGGAACAGACGTAGCGCTCGACCCCGACGAGGTGCGTGACGCCATCGTCGCCCACTTGCCTTCCACTGCGCTGTTCGCGTCCCGGTTCCGGGAGGTGGCGGGCAGGGCGCTGTTGCTGCCGCGCCGCCGGCCCGGTGAGCGCGTCCCGCTGTGGCAGCAGCGCCAGCGCTCGGCGGGCCTGCTGGAGGTGGCGGCGAAGTACCCGAGCTTCCCGATGCTGCTCGAGACATCACGCGAGTGCCTGCAAGAAGTCTTCGACGTGCCGGCGCTCGCCGAGGTGCTGAGCGACATTGCTTCTCGCAAGATCCGCATGGTCACCGTCGACACCGATGGCGCGTCGCCCATGGCGCAGAGCCTGCTGTTCGACTGGATCTCGGTCTTCATGTACGGCGGCGATGCGCCGCTGGCCGAGCGGCGGGCCGCGGCTCTTTCGCTGGACCGCGAGCTGCTCGCCGACCTGCTGGGCACAGAAGAGCTGCGCGAGCTGCTCGATGCCGAAGTGCTGGCCGAATTGGAACTCGAGCTGCAGCGTCTGGCCGACGGCCGCCGTGCTCGCAGCGTCGATGAGTTGGCCGACGTGTTCGCCCGCGTCGGCGATCTCACCGCCAACGAGGTGGCGCACCGGTGCCAGTCCGACCCGCCTGACCTGCCCGACGAGTCCGACGTGTCTGATGAGTCCGACGTGTCTGACCCGTCTGACCCGTCTGACCTGTGCGACGTGTTCGACCCGTCTGATCCGCCTGCCCCGTCTGACACGTCCGATGAGTCCGATCGGCCCGGTGCATCGCCAGCAGAGCGCTGGCTGGCCGAGCTGGTGGCGCAGCGCCGGGCAATCGAGGTCCGCATCGCGGACGAGACTCGCTACATCGCCGTCGAGGACGCCGCCCGGTGCCGCGATGCACTTGGCTGCGCATTGCCGGTGGGTCTGCCCGCGGCCTTTACGACGCTGCCGCTGCCGCTGGGTGCCGCGGCGATCACCGATCCGCTGGACGAGCTCGTGGCCCGCTTCGCCTCCACGCATGTGCCGTTCACCGCCGAGGCGCCCGCGGCTCGCCTCGGTGTGCCTCTCAGCCGGATCACCGCGTCGCTGCACCGGCTCGAAGCTGCGGGCCGCCTCACGCGGGGCGCATTCCGGCCCGACGGCACCGGCACCGAGTGGTGCGACGTCGCGGTGTTGCGATCCGTGCGCAGGCGCTCGCTGGCCCGGCTGCGCCGAGAGGTCGAACCCGTCGAGCCCGATGCCTTCGCACGGTTCCTGTGCGCGTGGCACAGCGTCGACCGGCCCCGCGGCGGGCCCGACGCGCTGGCCGATGCCATCACGCAGCTGGCAGGCGCGCCGCTCGTGGCCTCCACGCTCGAAACCGATGTGCTGCCGACGCGTGTACGCCACTACAGCCCGGCCGATCTCGACGCTCTCATCTCGGGTGGCGACCTGGTGTGGATGGGCGCCGGTGCGCTCGGGCCCAACGACGGACGCGTGCGCCTGTACTGGCGCGACGAGATCGCAATGCTCGCACCACCGCCCAGCCCGCCGTCCACACCGCCGCCCAGCCCGCCGTCCGAGCTCGACACCGACGACGGTGATGCGAGAAGCCCGGATCCCATCTCGCAGGCCCTGCTGAACCACCTCGCCCAACGAGGAGCGGCGTTCTGGCCCGACCTGTTCGCAGCCGCAGCCGCAGCCGTGGCGCTGCGAGATGACGACGGTGACGACTCAGGCTCCCGCAGCGGATCGCTTCAAGGGCTCTCGGCGACGAGTCCGGAATTCACCACCCGTGTGCTCACGGCGTTGTGGGATCTGGTGTGGGCCGGGCTCGTCACCAACGACACCTTCGCCCCACTGCGCGGCCTGGGCCCCCGCAAGCGTCGTGCCCCCAAGTCGGCGAGCGCGCGCAGCCGCCACGCACCACGGCACCGACGCACTGGTGTGCTGACGCGCTCGGGTCCAGTGCCGGGATCGGGCCGCCGACCTCGCCCGGGCCGTCTGCGCGCCGGGGGGCCTCCCACCGTTGCCGGGCGCTGGTCCTTGGTGGCACTGCTGCTTGAGCCTGCACCGACCCCCACCGAGCGGGCGCACAGTGCAGCGCTGGCCCTGCTCGAACGCCACGGCATCGTCACTCGCCCCGGAGTGCTCGCCGAGGGCCACCCAGGAGGCTTCGCAGCCGCGTACGGCATTCTGCGCGCCCTCGAAGAGCGCGGCAGCGTCCGCCGCGGGCACTTCGTGGAAGGCCTCGGCGGGGCACAGTTCGCGACAGCCGCCGCAGTGGAGCGGCTAAGAGACCACCGCGAGTCGCCCTCGCCGAGCGCGCAGTCCGCAACGCCTGCGACGCGCGCCGCATCGCGACCCCCAGATGGCCCCGAAGCCGGCGTGGTGGTGCTGTCGGCAACCGATCCCGCGCAGCCCTACGGCGCTGCACTGAGCTGGCCGCCGTGCGATGGCCGCCCCAGCCGAAGCGCAGGAACCCAGGTGGTGCTCGCCGACGGCGTCCCCCTTGCAGTCCTCGACCGCGGCGGGCGCACCCTGCACACCTTCTCAACGACAGCCACCGATCTCCGATGGATCACAGCGCTGCTGTCCGCACTCGCCATCGGTCGAATCCGCAAGGTCGAGCTGGCCCGCATCGACGCTGTCCCCGCAGCCGACCACCCACTGCACGAAACCCTGCTCGCCAACGGCTTCACCCCCGGCTACAAGGGCCCCACCCTTCGAACCTGAGAAATATCTGAACATTCGCAGGCGGACAGCGTCCGTAGAGTTGCCCGCTGGCTGGCGACCCCTTGGAGGCTCAGTGTCCGTGCAAGCTCCGCCCATTCACGCTGCGGCCCGCGCCGTTGCGGCATCGAAGATCTATGGCTCGGGTGACACCACCGTGCGCGCCCTCGACGCCATCGACGTGACGTTCGAACAAGGCCGGTTCACGGCGATCATGGGCCCGTCGGGCTCGGGCAAGTCCACGCTGATGCACTGCATGGCCGGACTCGACACGGTCACATCGGGTCAGGTGCTCATCGGCGATGTCGATCTGTCGCAGCTGTCCGAGCGCGATCTGACGCTGTTGCGTCGTGACGCCGTTGGGTTCGTCTTCCAGGCGTTCAACCTGGTGCCGACCCTGTCCGCGATCGAGAACATCACCTTGCCGATGGACCTCGCCGGTTCCAAAGGCGACAGCGAATGGATCGACGAGGTCGTCGACGCCACGGGTCTGGCCGATCGGGTGCGCCACCGTCCCAATGAACTGTCAGGCGGCCAGCAGCAGCGCGTCGCGGTGGCACGGGCACTGGCCGGGCGGCCGCAGATCATCTTCGCTGACGAGCCGACCGGCAACCTCGACTCCAACACCAGCGCGGAAATCCTGAGCTTTGTGAAGCGGGCCGTGACCGAGATGGGTCAGACCGTGGTGATGGTCACCCACGACGCGGTGTCCGCTTCCTACGCCGACCGGGTGGTGTTCCTCGTCGACGGCAAGATCGTGGACGAGCTCGCCGACCCGACACCGGAGCGCATCCGCGCACACATGAACCAGCTCGGCGCCTGACCGGCGTTCAACGAGACGAGCTGTCGCCATGCTGCGCCTGGGCCTGAAGTCGCTTCTAGCCAACAAGATCCGGTTCGCGCTCACCGCGAGCACCATCACCATCGGCGTTGCGTTCGTCGTCGCAGCGTTCGTGACTGCCGATTCGCTGCGTGGCACGTTCGGCGATCTCGCCGAGGACATCAACACCGGCACAGAGTTCACGATCCGGGGACAGCTGGCCTTCGGTGACCTCACCGAGGGCAACGCGCCGCCCGTGCCCGAGAGTCTGGTTGAACGCGTCCTCGCCGTCGACGGCGTCGCCGCGGCAGAAGGCGGCTTCTTCGTCGATGGCGTCATCCCGGTCGACGGCAGCGGCAAAGCGGTCACCTCGTTCGGGGCGCCTGTTGCTGGTTCGAACTGGACCGTCGATGACGAGATTTCCCAATACTTCCTGATCACCGGTGAGAAACCGGTCGGGATCACGGAATTTGCGCTCGATGCGGGCACCGTCGCCGACTACGACTTCGAGCTCGGCGGCGACTACGAGGTCATCACGCCGACCGGACCTCGCACGTTCACGCTGACCGGCACGATTCAGTTCGGCTTTCCCGACAATGCGGGTGCCGGCGCGACGTTCTCGCTGTTCGACAAGCAGACAGCGCAGGAAGTCCTCGGCTACGGCGACGAATTCGACCAGATCGGCGTGCGCGTCGAGCCAGGAGCAGACCTCGCAGCGGTCGAACAACAGCTCGCTGCCGTGCTGCCTGACGGCGTCGAGATCATCAGCGCCTCCGACGCCACCGAAGAGTTCAGCGACGCCTTCGAGACCTTCATCGGGCCGCTGCAGACCATCCTGCTGGCGTTCGCCTTCGTGGTGCTGTTCGTCAGCGCGTTCATCATCTCGAACACGTTCAACATCGTGCTGGGCCAGCGGATTCGCGAGCTGTCGCTGCTGCGGGCCGTCGGTGCGACGCCTTGGCAGATCCGCAGGTCGGTGCTGACCGAGTCGCTGGCCATCGGCGTCGTCGCTTCGGTCGTGGGCCTGGGGCTGGGCATGGCGGGTGCGCTGGGGATACGTGCAATCTTCTCGACGTTCGCCGCAGGGCTGCCGTCGGGATCGCTGCCGCTCAGCTTCCGGACGGTGATCTGGGCAGCCGTCGTGGGCATCGGCTTCACCGTGGTGGCTTCACTGGTGCCCGCCATCAAGGCCTCGCGCATCTCGCCGATGGCCGGCCTGCAGGAGGAGTACGCCAGCACGTCCCGGCAGGGCAGCGTGATGCGCCCCGTCGTCGGGGGGCTGCTGCTGGCAGCGGGCCTGGCGCTCACCGGGTGGGCACTGTTCGGCGACTTCGACGGTGCAACGCCTCAGCTGATCACCCTCGCCGCCGGCGGCGCGATCGTCTTCATTGCTGTGGCCGTGCTCAGCCCGTTGGTTGCCGGAGCCATCGTGGGCGCCATTTCCCGGCCGTTGCCCGGGTTGCTCGGCACGCCCGGGCAGCTCGCACGCAACAATTCGATCCGCAATCCTCGGCGCACGGCGGCCACGGCGGTCGCGCTGACGATTGGCCTGTCGCTGGTGACCATGGTCGCAGTGATGGCTGAGTCGCTGAAGGTGTCGTTCGGCGAGAGGTTCAGCACAGCGGTGACGGCCGACTTCGTCATCACCGCCAACACCCAAGCCGGTCTGCCCAAGCCCGCGGGTTCCGATCTTCGTGCAGCAGGCCTCGGCACAGTCGTCGGATTCGATTTTGACCGGGTGGAGCTTGCGGGACTGAGTGACGTCGACGGGATCGTCACCGAGCTCATCACCGATGTGACGGCGGTCCACGTGGCAGGACTGGCCGAGGTCGCCGACCTCGACATCACCGCCGGCTCGCTCGGCGGATTCGACCCCGCAGCGGGCTTGCTGATCCATGAAGATGCTGCTGCCGACTACGGCCTCGACATCGGCGACGAGGTGGTACTGGGCTTCGTGAGCGGTGATGAGCGGGTGGTCTCGGTGGAGGCCGTCTTCACCCGGAATGCACTGTGGAGCAACTGGATCATCGACCAGTCGTTGTACGCGGAGGTGTCGACGACGTCGTTCGACGACATCTTGCTGGTGGCGACCACGATCGACGATCCCGAAGCCGCCAGAGCAGCGGTCGACCGGGTGCTCGAGACCTATCCGCAAGCCGACGTCGACGACCGCCAGGAATTCCAGGCCGGCATCGAGTCGAACCTCAACACGGTGCTCGTGATTTCCACGGTGTTCTTGGGGTTTGCGCTTCTTATCGCGCTGATCGGCATCGTCAACACCTTGACGCTGTCGGTGTTCGAGCGCACCCGTGAGATCGGGCTGATGCGCGCGGTGGGCATGACCGGCCGCCAGCTCCGCCGAATGATTCGATGGGAAGCCGTCGCGGTCGCCTTGTACGGGGCGCTTGTCGGCCTGGTCCTCGGCTTGGCATTCGGCATCGCCACGATCGCCGCGATCCCCGACGACATCATCGGCACCGTGGCTGTGCCGATTGTGTGGCTTGTCGTGTTCTTGGTGCTCTCACTGGTGTTCGGGCTGATTGCGGCGCTGTTCCCAGCGTTCCGGGCGAGCAGGATGAACGTGCTCGCCGCCATCGCGGACGAATAGGCCACCGACGAACGACACCGGCAAGGCTGGGCAGGGAACGGTGAAGCAGTGCTGAAGCTCGCCCTGCGCAACCTGTTCGAGAAGAAGATCCGCTTTGTCCTGACCACGCTGTCGGTGGTCATGGGCGTGATGTTCGTGGTCGGGACGTTCGTGCTGACCGACAGCCTGCGTTCCGCTTTCGGCGATCTGGCCCAGGACATCGCCGGCGAGACCGACCTGACGGTGCGGGCGTTCCAGGACATCGGCAACGAGGCCGACCGTCCGACCGTGCCCGACTCGCTGTTGGCAGAGATTGCCGCAGTCGACGGCGTGGCCGAGGCTGTCGGAAACGTCGCAGCGCTCAACGTCGTCATCATCGACGACGAGGGGAAGTCCATCCGGCCCCAAGGTCCGCCGGCGCTCGGACTCAGCTTCTCGCCGCAGAACCTCTACGTCATCGACGGACGAGAGCCGGCTGGCCCGGGCGAGTTCGTCGTGGATGCCACGACGGTCGAGCGAAACGACCTGGTGGTCGGGAGGATCTACGACGTCCACGGCCCGCTCAGCGCGGAGCCATTCCGACTGGTGGGCGTGTTCAACTTCGGCTCGCCGGAATCCAACACGAGTCTCGGGCAGACCATGTCGGTGTTCGAGCTGGGCACCGCACAGCGGTTCCTGGGCTACGAAGACGAAGTCGCCGAGATTCGCATCGGGGTCGACGCCGGAGCTGACCTCGAAGAAGTTCGCTCGTCAATTGAGGCATTGCTGGCGAGCCAACCGGACCAGTTCCCACCAGACCGGTTCGAAGTCATCACCCGTGAGGTCACCGCACAGGAACAGGAGGACCAGTTCGACAGCGCCGTCGACATCTTCAGCGCGATCCTGCTGGTGTTCGCGTTCATCGCGGTGTTCGTGTCGGCGTTCATCATCAACAACACGTTCCAGATCATCGTCAGCCAGCGGGTGCGCGAGATCGGGCTGTGGCGAGCGATCGGGGTGACGCCCCAACAGGTGTCGCGCTCGATCGTCATCGAGTCGGCGCTGGTGGGCTTCATCAGCACCGCCATCGGCATTGCCGGCGGCATGGTGCTCAGCGTCGTCATGCGCGCCGTGATCCGTGCGGGCGGGTTCTCGCTGCCTGCGGGGCCGCTGGCGCTTCGCCCTCGCACGCTCGTGCTGGCGATCGTCATCGGATTCGGCGTCACGATGGCAGCCTCGATCGTTCCCGCTGTGCGCTCGCGGCGGATCGCTCCGGTTGCCGCGCTGGCGCACGACTACCGCATCGATACGGGCGGGCTGCGTCGCCGAATGGTCCTGGGCAGCGCCGTCACGGGTATCGGTCTCGTCTGCCTGGCGCTGGGCATGTTCGCCGACCTCGATACCGAACCCGTGCTCGCGCTGACCGGCGTCGGCGCGCTTGTCACCTTTGTCGGCATCAACATCGCCAGCCCAGTGATCGCCCGTCCGGTCGCCCGAGGGCTCGGCCGACCCATTCAGGCCGTGTTCGGTGTTCCGGGCAAGCTCGCCCGCGAGAACGCAGCGCGCAGTCCCCGCCGCACCGCATCGACCGCGGGTGCGCTGATGATCGGCTTGGCGCTGGTGTCGATCGCTGCCGTCGTTGGCGCATCGGTGCGCAAGACCGTGGTCGAGACGCTGTCCGACGCCGTGCAGTCCGACTACTTCGTGCAGACCGAGCAAGCCGGTTTCGATCCGACGGCCGGCTTCTCGGCTCAGGTGGCGGACGACCTCGATGTGCTGGACGTCATTGACAGCACCATCTCGCTGCGCGTGGCGTTCGGCGGCATGAACGTCGATGGTGTGAGCCGCGACATCGTCACCACCGACTTCGACGTGGTCGAGGAACACCTCGACGGCAACGTCGTCTCTGGCGGCTTCGCCGGTTCCGATCCGCGCACCAGCGTGGCGCTGCATGTCGATCCTGCCGGGGATCTGGGTATCGCCGTCGGGGACACGCTGGAAGCGACCTTCCCCGACAACGAGACCGACACGCTCACGGTGGTAGCGATCTACACCGACGCGGTCATCTACGGCAACTGGGTCATCGACAACGTCGTGTGGGACGAGCACTTCGTACGTCGCGACGTTCGGTTTGTGAGCGTGACGGTCGCGGGCATGCGCGAGCTGACGGCGGAGAACTTTCCCGAGCTGAGCACTGAGGCACTGGCCCAGCGCCGCGGCGATCTGCTCGAACGCAGCCGCGTTGAGGTGGAAAAGGTGATGGCGGCCTACCCGGGCCTCAAGGCGGAGAACCGGGTGGAATTCCGCGAGAGCCAGGAGCAACTGCTGGATTCGTTCCTCGCCACGATTACCGGGCTGTTGGGCCTTGCATTGGTGATCGCGCTGGTGGGCATCACCAACACGCTGGCGCTGTCGGTGTTCGAGCGGACCCGCGAGATCGGCTTGCTGCGCGCCGTGGGCATGACCCGGCGCCAGCTCCGGCGGGCGGTGCGGTGGGAGGCCGCCATCGTGGCCACGTTCGGCGGGCTGCTCGGCGTCGTGGTCGGTGTGGTGCTGGGCATCGCAGCCGCCCTGGCGTTGCCCGACTCGTTCGTCACTGACGTCGATGTGCCTGTCGGCTCACTCGTGATCTACGTGGCCGTCGCCGGGCTGGCCGGTCTGCTGGCGGCCGTGCTGCCCGCCCGACGCGCCGGCCGAATGAACATCCTCGAAGCAATCGCGCACGAGTAGCACCCGTCGGCTGTGAGGATTTGAAGCGTCGACACCTGACCCGGCGGCGGGCCGTTTCTACACTGTCGTGATGAGTTGCCCGGTGTGCGCCACAGAAGTGCCGCCGAGCGCGCGCTATTGCCCGAGTTGCGGCAATCTGCTGGTCCAGACCGAGGAACGCCGTGTCGTCACGGTGCTGTTCAGCGACCTTGTCGGATTCACCTCGATGGGCGAGGCGGCTGACCCTGAAGAGCTGAAGCACATGGTGGATCGGTGCTTCCAACGGCTCGTGGCCGACATCACTGCTTTCGGCGGCACGGTTGACAAGATCATCGGCGACGCCATCCTGGCGCTGTTCGGCGCGCCGACCGCTCACGAGGACGATCCCGAGCGGGCGCTGCGGGCCGCATTCCGGATGCAACGTTCGCTGGAGGACTTCAACGCCGAGCGCGGGCTGGACCTGCAGATGCGCATCGGCATCAACACCGGTGAGGTGCTGGTGGGCGCGCTGGCGGCCGGTGGCGACTACACCGCCATGGGCGACACCGTCAATATCGCCAGCCGGCTGCAGACCATCGCGGAAGCCGGCGAGGTGCTCGTGGGCGGAGCGACACACGCTGCCACGTCGGGCGTCGTGGAGTACACGCCCCGGGGCGAGATCGGTCTGCGGGGACGTGACGAGCCGGTTGAGGTGTTTGTCGCCAGCGGCGAGCTGGCACCGCCGGGTCGTCGCCGCAGTGCGTCGCTGTCGCCGCTGGTCGGACGCGATCTGGAGTACGCGCTGCTGCAATCCGCCCTCGACACTTCTGTCGCTCGCCGCCGCGCCCAGCTGGTCCAGATCGTCGCCGAGGCCGGCATGGGCAAGACCCGTCTCGCGCGCGAGGCGGCCGCGGAAGCCGAAGCGCGCCACGGCGCGATCGTGCTCGAAAGCATGGCGCTGCCCTACGACGAGACAAATCCACTGCGCTGCATCGGCGATGCCATCGCAAGTGCTGCAGGCGTCGGCAGCAACGATTCCACGGTGGTCGCGACCCGACGAATCTCGTCACTGGTGGCCGACGTGCTGCAGCCGCAATCCGCCGATTTCTCCGAGCCAGACTCATTCGCAGCAGGGAGCTACGAAGAGATCGATGAGATCACCGATGTTGTGCTGGCGGTGCTGGGCCGCGTCGGCTCGGGCGACGCCGCGGAGATCGAGTGGCGTGCCGAAGCCACCTTGCGATCGCTGCGCCGGTTCCTCGGAGCGCTCGCCCGCCGACGGCCAGTCGTGCTGCTGCTCAGCGACGTCCATTGGGCCGACGAGCGGTTGCTGTTGTTGCTCGAGCAGCTGCTGGCGTCGCTGGCGACACAGCCGTTCGTCGTCATCACGACCGCCCGCTGGACCGTGGACGAGCAACGCTGGCAAGTGCCTCCGGGCCGCCACAGCACGGTCGTGCTCAACCTCGATCCGCTCAGCCGAGAAGCCACGACGGAGCTGGTCGCCGAGCTGCTGGGGGCCAATGTGCACGCGCACATCGCCGAGCAGCTCTACGAACGCAGCGGAGGCAACCCATTCTTCCTCGAAGAGATCAGCGTGCTGCTTCGTGAAGCCGGCGTTGTCGGCCCGGGGGCGCGGTCTGACCACGAAGAGCGCTCAATAGCGGAGCTGCCGCACACGCTGCGCGGTCTGGTCGCTGCGCGCCTCGACGCGCTGAGTGCTCCCGAGCGCCGCTTGGTGGACGCGGCATCGGTCATCGGGGGCGGCGGTTCGGTCTCCGATCTGCTGGCACTGGCCGCGCCCGACGTCGACGCCGACCTCGACGCCGACGCCGACGCCGACTCGGTTCGCGACAGTGTCTTCCAGCGCCTCGTGGACAAGGACATCCTCACCAGCGAGACCGACTCGTGGACCTTCCGCAGCGATGTGGTGCGCGACGTGGCCTACAGCATGCTCACCAAGGTGGCGCGAGCCGAGCGGCATCTCGATGTCGCGTTGTGGCTGGCGCAGAATCGCGATGATCCGTCCGGCGAATCGGTCGGCGTGATTGCGGATCACTTCGCCTCTGCTGTCGAGCTCGGCGCCGGCGACCAAGCCGGGCGAGCCGACGCCGCCGCAGCCGAGATCGGCGGACCTGGTCGCACTGCCCCCAAGCGCAACGACGAGGACCCCTTCGAGGGCGGCATGTCCGAGGTCGCCATCGAGTGGCTGGGGCGGGCCGGCGCGTGGGCCGCCGCGCGTGACAGTCACTATGCGGCTGCCCAGTTCTACCAGCGCGCCATCGAGCTGCTGGGCGACGCCGATCCGCGTCTCATCGACATGGCGCTGGGCCGCGCGGCCGCACGCCTGCGCCTCGGCGAGCTGCACGGAGCGCGCGCCGACGCGGAGTTGGCCCGCGCGCTCGCAACGCTCGACGGAAACCGCATCGCGGCAGCGCACGGCCTGCGGGTGCTGGGCGAGATCGCGCTCGCCGAGGACGACCACGCTGCCGCCGACAAGCTGCTGGCCGACGCGCTGGATCAGTTCCGCACCATGGGCGAGGTGCGTGAAGCGGCCGAGACGCTGCGGCTGCGGGGCCTCGCGTCGCTGCGCGGTGGCGACTACGGGCGTGCCGACCGCTACATCAACGAGGCGAACGGCACCTTCGGACATCTCGGCGACGAGACAGGTGCGGCGTGGTGTTTGCAGAATCTGGCCTGGCTGTCGTTCGAACAAGGCCTGATCGCCGAGGCCGGTGATCGGCTGCACACCGCCATCGAGCGTTTCAGCGAGCTGGGCGACATGCTCGGGCTGGCGACCGCCCAAGGTCTGCTGGCCTTCCTGCGATTCCACGCCGGCCAGCGCGACGAGGCCGAGGATCTGGCCCACATGGTGCATGGCATCGCGCACGAGCGGGGCGAGCGTTTCACCGAGGCGATGATGGATTTGCTGCTGGCGTCACTCGGATTGTGGTCTGGGCGAGCGTTGGCCGCGGTCGACCGTGCCCGTGCAGCCGAGCACGTCTTCCGCCAGGTGCACAGCGACTTCGGCGTCGTGCAGGCGCTGGGTTTGCTGGGCCGGTCCTTTGCCGCGGTCGGCGAGCTGCAGCGCAGCCGCGCTGTGCTCGCGGAGTGCTTCCAGCGGGCGACCGACATGCCCGGGCGGCCGCTTGAGGGCTTTGCGCGTGCCGTTCGTGCCGGTGCCGCCGTGCAGATGGGCAGCCCCGAGTCGGCGATGGAAGAACTGCTGCGGGCCGGCTGGGATGCCCGTTCGGGCTTCGACGACCCCGCCGCGCCCCCGGTGCCCGTCCGCTCGGGACCGAACGAGCGGACCGCGGTCATCGGCTTGCTCGACTTGGAGGTCTCGCTGGGACTGGCGCTGCTGCAACTCGGACGTCCCGAGGATGCGGTCACCGCGCTCGAGGCCGTGCCGGTCGAAGAGGGCCTGCCGTCCACCTACCTCAATTCCAGCTTGGCGATGGCCTACGTCTCGGTGGGCCGAACCGCCGAGGCCCTGGAGCGGTCCCGGGCTGCGATGGCCAGCGGCACCGGCACCTATCTCGATGTGCGCACGGCCCTCGTGGCCAGGGCGCTGGCGCACGCGCGCGACGCAGATCGTCCCGCGATGGAGGCCACCTTCGAGCAGGTCATGAACATCATCGACGAAACCGACAGCCGGCTCAGCCAGGCCGTCGTGCGCCTCGCTCGGGCGATCGGGCACGAGGCCTTCGACGCTCCCGACACTGCCGATCTGCAGGCCGAAACCGAGATGGCCATCATCCAGCTCGGCGCTCGCCCGACAGGCTGGGAGACGGCGTTCCGGCTGGCTGCGGGACTCAGCGTGAGCAAAGAAGTCGTCAGCGGCACGCTGCCTGAGGCGATCCCGTACCCGGGTGACTCCGATCAGCCCGCACACCCCGGCCGGTAGGGTCGCCGCATGTCCCAGCCTGCCGACAGGGTGCTGGTCACCAAGATCGGTCTCGACGGGCACGACCGCGGTGTGAAGGTCGTTGCGCGCATGTTGCGCGATGCCGGATTCGAGGTCATCTACACGGGCCTGTTCCAGACACCGCAGAGCGTGGTGGCGGCCGCGATCGATGAGGATGTAGACGCCATCGGCGTCTCGATGCTGTCGGGGGCCCACGAGGTGCTCGTGCCGCTCGTCACTGCGGGCCTCGCCGAAGCTGGCGCTGACATACCGGTGATCCTGGGCGGCATCGTGCCCGACGGCGACCTCGAATCCATGCAGCAAGCCGGTGTGGCGGCGGTGCTGACTCCAGGCGCTTCCTCGGCGGAAGTGGTCGCCGCAGTGCGCGACGCAATCGACCGCTCCCGCGCCGCTCGCAGCCAGTAGCAGCCGCGGGTCTCCGCGAATTGGGGCAGGCCGGTAGATTGCCCGGCGTGCCTATGGAGAAAATTGGGGTGGTGGGCTGCGGCCTGATGGGGTCCGGCATCGCCGAGGTGGCTGCTCGCAGCGGTTGTGACGTCAAGGTCGTCGAAGTCAACGACGAGGCGCTGGCGGCCGGCATGGCTCGCATCGAGCGCAGCTTGAACCGTGCCGTCAATGCAGGGAAGCTGGACGAGGCCGGGCGCGAGGCCGCGCTCGGCGCCATGTCGTTCTCTGAGGACCTCGGCGACATGGCCGACCGTGAGTTCGTCATTGAGGCGATCATCGAGTCCGAGGCCGCCAAGCTCGACGTCTTCGAGCATCTGTCGAAAGTGGTGGTGGACCCGAACGCGGTGATGGCGTCGAACACGTCAGCCATCCCGATCATGAAGCTGGCCATGGCCACCGACCGGCCGCAGCAAGTCATCGGCATGCATTTCTTCAACCCCGTGCCTGTCATGGGCCTCGTCGAGGTGATCTCGTCGCTGCTGACAGGTGAGGAAACTGCCGCGAAGTGCCGGGCGTTCGCAACGGATCGGCTGGGCAAGCGGGTGGTGAACAGCGGGGACCGGGCCGGCTTCGTGGTCAACGCCCTGCTGATCCCGTACATCCTGTCTGGGGTGCGAATGCTGGAGTCAGGCTTCGCGTCCACCGAGGACATCGATGCCGGCATGGTGCTGGGCTGCAACCACCCGATGGGCCCGCTCGCGCTGTGCGACCTCATCGGGCTCGACACCACCATGGCCGTGGCCGAGTCGCTGTACGAGGAATTCCGCGAGCAGCTCTACGCACCGCCTCCGATGCTCAGCCGCATGTGCGACGCCGGGCTGCTGGGTCGCAAGACCGGCCGGGGCTTCTACACCTACGGCAGCTAGCGGTTCGCCGGCGTGTCAGCGGGCACAGAGACCGTCGAGGTGCCGGCGGGCATCAACGCAGTCTCCGTCAGCGCATGGTTCGCGCAGAATGTCCCGCAGGCCGCTGCGCCGTTGCGGTTCGAGCTGATTGCGGGCGGCCGTTCCAACCTGACCTACCGGGTGCACTGCGCCGACGGCAACTCGGTGGTACTGCGGCGGCCGCCGCTGGGTCATGTGCTTGCCACTGCGCACGACATGGGCCGCGAGCACAAGATCATCTCCGGCGTCGGGCTCACCGATGTTCCCGTGCCGGCCACGATCGCACTCTGCGAAGACCCCGAAGTCAACGATGCGCCGTTCTATGTCATGAGCTACGAGCAAGGCGCAGTGCTGCACTCGGCGGACGAGTCCGCGCTGGTGCCCGACGCCGAGCGCATGCCGCTCAGCCGCCGGGTGGCCGATGTGCTGGCCGAACTGCACGCCATCGAGCCTGACGATGTCGGCTTGGGCGACCTCGGTCGGCGCGAGGACTATCTGGGGCGCCAGCTGCGGCGCTGGACCCGCCAATGGGAGCAGTCCAAGACGCGAGAGCTCCCGATCATGGACGAGGTCGCAGCCGTTCTGGCGGCCCGCAAGCCCGACCAGATCGGGGCCGCGATCGTTCACGGCGACTACCGGTTGGGGAACATGCTGACTGGTGCCCGTCCGACTGGTGCCCGTCCGACTGGTGCCCGTCCGACTGGTGCCCGTCCGACTGGGCACTGGGGGATCGTCGCCGTGCTCGACTGGGAGCTGTGCACCCTCGGCGACCCGCTCGCAGATGTGGGCTTCCTCATGAACAACTGGGTGTCGCCCGACGAGCCGTCTGCGGGCTCCTCCGCGCCGACCCAAGCCGGCGGTTTCGCTTCGCGCACCCAGATGCTCGACTGGTACTGCGATGCATCGGGCCGCGATGTGTCCGGCGTCGAGTACTACCGCGCGTTCTCATACTGGCGATTGGCTGCTATATCCGAGGGTGTGCTGAACCGGTATCTGCACGGCGCCATGGCTGACGCGCAGGAGACCGACACGAGTGTGTTCCGCGACTCGGTCGACTTCCTGTCGGCAAGCGCCGCCGAACGCCTCGCCATCCGCTGATGACCGCCACCGATCCCAACCCGAGCACCCCTGCCGAGCCGGAAGGGGACGACGAACCGACGCCTCCAGCCCAAGCGCCGGATCTGGCGACTGGGATGGTTGACGAGTCGCCGGCGAAGATCGCCCGCGAGCCGCTGGCCCGTCCGGGATGCCTGCTGACTGCCATTGCGAGCGCGGTCGGGGCGATCGTCGGCGCTGTGGTGACGGGCGTCATTCTGCTGGTGGCCCTGAGCGGCGACGACGGCAACGGCACGTCAGAGTCGGTCACCGCGTCGCCAAGCGCTGTCTCGGCTACGTCGGCGCCCATCGGCACCTCACCGTCAACTGCGGTGGAGGTCGCTGCGTCCGGTGTCGAACAAGCCGAATTGGGAGACCAGGCGACGGGGGGCGATGCTGAGATCGCCGACGCTGGTTCGCCCGATGCACAATCGCGGCCGATCCTGGACGGGACGATAAGCGACGAGCTGCTCAGGTCAGAGCTCGCACGACTGCTCGCCGCAGCCGACGAAGCACCCCTTACTGCTGACGATGTCGTCGGCACCCCGCCGGTACTTACCGAGGCCGACTTCGCCTACTGGGATCGACTGCTCCGCGGCGAGTCGGGCGAACCCGGCGCGCCGCTGGGCAATCGCCTGCAGCAGATCAACGTGAAGGCCGTGCTCGAAGCGGTGCAAGAAGCTGTCGTCATCGTGCGCGTCACGACCGCCGACGGCGAGGGAGGCGGTTCGGGTTTCGTCGTGACACCGCAGGGACGCATCGTCACCAACGCGCACGTGGTTGCTGACGCCGAGACCATCGAGGTGCGCTTCTTCGGCGGTGCGCAGATGACCGCCGAGGTCATCGCCGTCGATCCGACGCGCGATCTTGCGGTGCTCCAGGTCGAGGCCGACGGCCTGCCCACGGTCAAGCTCGGCTCCAGCGACGGCGTCGAAGTCGGCGATGAGGTGATCGCGATCGGGAACGCCATCGGCATCATCGGCGAGCCGACGGTCACGAGGGGCATCGTTTCGGGGCTCGAACGCTCCATCGAGCTCGAAGACGACACTCGGCTAGTACGCCTCATCCAAACAGATGCAGCCATCAATCTGGGCAACTCTGGGGGTCCGCTGGTGAATGCCGCCGGAGAGGTCATCGGGGTCAATACTGCGATCGCCGGCGGACGTGTCGAGGGCATCGGGTTCGCCATCTCGATCGACCACGCCCGCCCGATCATCGACCTGCTCCTCGAAGGCGTCGTCAAGGCCAAGGCGTACCTCGGCGTTCGGATCATCTCCGTCGAGGACTTCCTCGCCGACAACTCCGACGACCCCGTCACCGACGATCCCCTCGAGGGCTTGGGCGACTCTGGACCTGAGACCGTCGAGCCGGGGCCCGATCCGGCCGACGAGCTCGCCGACATCGAGGTGCCCGCCGGCATCACGCAGGGTGCGCTCGTGGTCGGCGTCGACGAGGGCGAGGCTGCCGACCTCGCCGGCATCGAGCGCGGCGAGATCATCGTGGAGTTCAACGGCACCGAGATCACGAGCAGCCTCGATCTTGTGAACGAGATCCTGGCGCTGGTGCCCGGTGACAGCGCCGAGATGGCGGTCGTCGGCACTGACGGCAGCCGGCGGACGATCGAGGTGGAGCTGGGGTCGTTCGACACCGAAGCGTCCTAGGACCCTGGCGGGCAGCGAGCGGCGCGCCTGCAGCTCCGGTTCGCGATACTTCTTGGTCGGGTCGCCCTGTCGAGCCGTCGTGGCTGGCGTGGGACCATCGAGCCACACACAACAAAGGGAGTGCTCACGATGCCAGATCGAGTCTTTGACACCGGAACCGAGGACCTCGCGGTCGAGGTGACCGACGGCGTGATGACCATCACGCTGAACCGGCCCGAACGCCGCAATGCAATGTCCACGCCCATGATGGACGGTCTCGTGGCCGCCATTGCCGACGCTGAGATAGCGAGCGATGTGGGTGCGCTGGTGCTGACTGGGGCCGGCGGCGCGTTCTGCGCCGGCGGCGACGTGAAGGGGATGGCCGCAGCCGGTGGCGAGGGCGGCGGCAGCCCGCTGCAGTACGACGCGCGTGTGCATCGGCAGCGCCGCAGCCAGCGTGACACCTCCGGGAAGCTCTACGAGATGCCCAAGCCGACCATTGCTGCGCTGCCCGGCGCCGCAGCGGGGGCAGGGCTGTCGATCGCTCTGGCGTGCGACCTGCGCTACGCCACACCCAACGCCGTGATGACCACGGCGTTCGCCCGTGTCGGCTTCAGCGGCGACTACGGCGGCACGTGGTTCATGTCGCGCCTTGTCGGCTCGGCCAAGGCCCGCGAGCTGTACTACCTGTCCGATCGCGTCGACATGGACCAAGCGGTTTCGCTGGGTTTGGTGAACGGCGTGTTCGGTGCTGAGAGCCTGATGGACGAGGTGGGTGCGGTCGCTCGCCGGCTTGCGAACGGGCCGACGGTGGCCTTCCGGTACATGAAGGAAAACCTGAACCGGGCCGTCAGCGGCGACATGGGCGAGTGCTTGGACATGGAAGCGGCGCACCATATTCACTGCGGGCAGACCGACGATCACAAGGAAGCGGCCCAGGCCTTCGTGGACAAGCGCGAGCCGGTCTTTCACGGCCGGTAGCTGACTCGCCCGCCAGGCGCTTGGGCTCAGCGTGGCCGTTTGAGCGGTTTCCTAAGGCCGATTTGTTTTTTGGCTGGCCGGTGGTGAGCGGGCCGTACGATTGAGCGGATGCGCAGCCAGATCGACCCCGGACGGGTTGATTTGTCGCGGGTGCCGAGGGTGCCGAGGATGCCTGCAGCGCCGGTGGCGACGCCGGCCATTCAGCGCGTTGATGGCGCTCAGCCGCAGCCGGCGCCCGCTGCGGATGGACAGGGTCCGCCGCGTCGTCCCCGAGCTCGCGAAGCGGTGTCGGGACGGGCTTGGCGGGCGCTCACCGTGGCGTCGCTGGGCACGGTGCTCGTCGGCTTCAACAGCACTGCAACAAACATCGCGCTGGATGCGATCCAGGAGAGCTACGTCGGTGCCACAGCGGCCGATGTGGGGTGGGGCATCGCTGGCTTCATGGTCGGCACGGCCGCGTTCTTGCCGCTGGCAGGCCGCTTGGCTGACCGCACCGGGCGCAAGCGGATGTTCCTGACGGGCCTTGCGCTGTTCGCACTGTCCGCGGTCGCCTCGGCGCTGGCACCCACCGTGTGGACGCTCAATCTGGCCCGGGTACTGCAAGCCGTCGGCGGCGCTGCGATCCTGCCGGCCTCGCTCAGCTTGGTGCTGCCGCTCTTTCCTGCGTCACGGCGCACCACCGCAGTCGGTCTGTGGTCCGCTGCCGGTCCCCTGGCTGCCGGCATTGCCCCGGGGGTGGCCGCGGTCGTGTTGGGGGCAGCCGGCTGGCGGGTTCTGTACTTCGTGAGCGCTCCCGTCGCCGCGCTGATGTTCGTGGTGGCGTGGCGGGTCCTCACCGAACTGCCGACACCCGAGATTTCTCATCGGCTCGACGTCACCGGAGCGGCAGCAGGGACGGTGGGGCTCGCCGCGTTGGTCACCGCAATCATGCAGGGCAGCCGGGTCTGGGGCTGGACGTCGCCGGTCACACTCGCCGTAGCGGCCGTTGGTGTGGGCGCGTTCGCCTGGTTTGTCACCAGTTCGCTGCGCCATCCCGAGCCGCTGCTCAACCTGCAGTTGCTGCGCCGACGGGGCGTGTGGGTGACGCAGTTGGCCAACTTCCTGGTGGGCGTGTCGTCGCAGGCGATCTGGCTGATCTGGCCGCTGTTCATGTTCAACTTCTGGCAGTACTCCGAGAACCAAGTCGGACTCGGCGTCACGGTCGGGCCCATCGTGGCGGGCGCGTCCACGGTGTTCTTCAGCCGGCTGGGCGAACGATGGAGCGCTATCACGCTTTGCCGCACCGGTGCGGCCATACAGATCATGGCCATCGGATGGCAGGTGGTTCGGCTGGGCACTCAGGCCGACTATCTCCGCGAAATGGCACCCACCATCGCGCTGTTCGGGTTGGGCTGGGGCATGTGTGTGCCACTGCTCAACAGCGTGGCGCTGGCCTGGGTGGACGAGTCGTACTTCGGCGAGGTCAGCGGTCTGTTCAACACGCTGCGGTACGCGGCCTCGGCGATCGGCATCGCTGGCTTGTTCGCGCTGCTGAAGCAGGACTCCGGCGAGGGCGCGCTCGTCTACTACCAGCATGTGCTGGTGTTCTTCCTGGTCTTCGCGATTGCTGCATTCGCGTCGCTCTGGATCCCCATCGGCCGATCGGACCGCTCAAGCAGGTAGTAGTCGATATTGGCAATTGGTGGTATGCAGGCGTGTATGGCACGCTGAGCATCCGTGACATTGGCGCAGATGCTCGACGTGTTCGCTCTCGCAGCGATCGCCTGCAACGTCGCGACCGTGGGCTTGACGGTTGCGACGATGCGGCGGCGGCACAATCAGCGCTTCGGACGCGTCGCGAACTACCGCCAATCTGCCGCGATGAGCACCCATGCCTTCTTGAGCTTCGCCGCGCTGTTGGCGATCGGGGCGTCGCTGGGCTCGCTGTACCTGTCTGAGATTGCCCATCTCGAGCCGTGTCGCTGGTGCTGGTTCCAGCGCATCGCCATGTACCCGCTGGCGTTCGTTCTGGCTGTGGGATGGCTGCGGCGGGATCAGGGCGTTCACGTGTACACGTTGCCGATGTGCGTTGTGGGGGCTGCGATGTCCATGTGGCACTACCTGCTGCAGCTGTTCCCGACGCTCGAGGGCAGCACAACGTGCAGCATCACCAGCCCGTGCACGGTGCGATACGCGTGGGAGTTCGGCTTCGTGTCCATCCCCTACATGGCCGGCAGCGTGTTCATCCTGGTTGGGGTGCTGTTGAACCTCTCGCGTCGCCGTTCCTGACCCTGTGCGGCTGGTGACCATGCACCAGTGCACTTGGCTCCTACGGTTGAGGCCATGACTAACAGGAGAGCGACCGAGCGATGAGGCAGTTGCTGAACAGGTTGATTCCCCGGACGACAGGCGGCTGCTGGGCGGCTGCCGCCGTCTGTGCGGCGGGAGCCGCGCTGGCCTTCTTCCTGGCCTTCTTCGTGTTTGGCTTCCACCTGATCTTCGTAGACGAGGTGGTGGACGAGGAGGCCCCCGAGTTCGCGGTGGCTCTTGGCGAGACCGACATCGACGATCTCATCAGTGCGGCTGTGGCCGGCGGTGATTCGAGTGCCCTCGCCGAGCAGCGGGAGTCGCTCCAAGCCGGCATGGACCGCATGCGCGAAGAAGCGCTTGCCGATGGCTCGGATGACGCGATGGGAGTCATGTACGGCGAGCTCGACATCATGCGCGAGGGGGTTGCCCGGCTGGCAGCCGCCGAAGAGCAGATGTTGGGCCCTGACGAGGCTGCACAGCTCGCCGCCGAACGCGAGCGAGAGAAGGCCGAAATGATGGGCGCGGCCGAGGCGATGGCCGCCGATGAGGGCGCTGTGCGGGTCGCCGCGGTGGGCAGCTTCATTTCGCGGTCGCATCCTTCTTCGGGCACCGCTGCGGTGCTGACTGACGGCACGCAGACGTTTCTGCGTTTCGACGACGACTTTGCGACCGACAACGGACCCGACCTGAACGTGTACCTCTCGGCAGCGAGGCCCAACGACTCGGTCGGCGATCTGGCTTCGGACTTCATCGACCTCGGCGACATGAAGGGCAACATCGGCGCGCAGAACTATGAGGTGCCTGCTGGCACCGACCTGGACCGGTATCGCACCGTGGTGATCTGGTGCGTTCGTTTCAGCGTGGCCTTCGGAGCTGCCGAGCTCGCCCCCGTCGGTTGAGTCAAGCAGCTCTCATGAAACGAACGTTGAGGTGGAGGTAGGCGTTGGTGTTGGGGTGCTTCGCCCAGATGTCCTGCCACTCCGGGCTGCCGAGTGTCACCCGGAAGCCTTCCTCGCGGGCGGCCCTGCTGGGCCAGCGGATGATCCAGCACACGTTCGGCTGACCATTGGGGGACACCACCGGGGCGGATCCGGCGACTTCGGGCTCGTGGCCGTCATCCACCCAGAAGTCGATGACGTCCAGGTTGGCCCTCAGCCAGGGCCCAGCGAGCTCGGACGCCCATTCCCGATAGGCCTCGAACCACTCCGCTTCGATGGTGTAGTCCCGGATTTCCACAATTGCCTCAGATGCCTCAGGCATGGCTGTTCCTTTCGCTGGTTGCAGACGTTTCGCACATTCTCCCAGGCGGGTGTGATCAGGCGGGTTGCCCGGCTGACGGGATGGCTTGGATGTCTTGGATCACGTCGGGCGGCAGGTCGGCAGCGATGTCGGCGGCCACACTGGCGTTGACCTCGTCGACCAGTCCGTCGAAGTGCTCGGATATGGCACCGGCGATCTCGTCGTGACGGCCGACGGCGGCGAACAGCCGCACCACGTCATCGTCGACGCAGCCGGCCATCTGGCCCCAGCCGTCGTTGCGTGAGAGATGGTTGAGCCGTTCGCCCAGCTCGCCCAGGTCGTGCTGTTCGAGCACTGGCCAGTACGCCCGGGTGCTGCCGTAGAAACCGATCCGGTAGCGAACCCACTCGACCATCCGGTCCACGGTCTCGTCGTCGGGCCCGGTGCAGATGAACCCGCCGCCGGTCACCCAGAAGTCGCTGCGGCTGCGCCCGGCCCGGTCGAGCCCGGTCTGCAGCTGCGGGATGACGTGTTCTCGCAGGTAGTCCGGCGTGCAGAAGCCGTGTAGGCGGACGCCGTCGCAGTGCTGTCCGGCGACCCGCAGCATGGCCGGGCCGACCGCAGCGATCATGATCGGCGGCGCCGGGCCCTCGAGCGGCTCGGGCGTGAAGTTGGGCGTCATGAGAGAGAAGCGGTAGTGCTCGCCGTCGTAGTCGAGCCGTTCGCCTGTGGCCCACGTGTTCCAGATGGCCCGGATCGCCTGCACGTATTCGGCCATGCGGGGCGCCGGCGCCGACCACGGCACGCTGAACCGCCGCTCGTTGTGCCCCTTCACCTGGCTGCCGAGGCCGAGCACGAATCGCCCGTTCCGACGCCGCCTGCAAGTCCCACGCCGTCGAGGCCGTCACCATCGGGCTGCGCGGAAAGCTGAAATGGCCACGCTGGTCGACAGCCGCACCCGCTCGCTGTGCACCGCAGCGATGCCCAGCGGGATGAACGGCTCGTGCCGATTCTCCATCGTGACGACGCAGTCGTAACCGTCGGCCTCGATCCGCCGCACCTCGTCGGGCACAGCTCGCAGGTCGTGCTGGGGCAATGTCGCGCTGACGTGCATGGCGCCCCCGGCAGGACTCGAACCTGCGACGCACGGTTTAGGAAACCGACGCTCTATCCCCTGAGCTACGAGGGCGGGCGGGTGTGCACAACGTAGTGCGAATCCTTGTGCGAATTGTTTGGGGGCGTTTTGGCATTGCGGGTGCTCTTCGGGGTTCGATTTTGGCACTTGGGAGACGTTTGAAGGACTAGTCCGAGGTCAACGCGCTTTGAGGGGCGCGCTTCGGTAGGCGCCTTGGCGTGCTGTAGGGATGTCTGGGGTGCGTGACGCTATGGTTCGGCGCTGGCGCCGTTTCCTTGTGGCGTTGGGTCGCTGTTTTGGAAGATCCCGGGTTCGAGTTGGAGGTATTTTCCGAAGAATGGCTCGGTGTCGGCGCCGACGCGTTTGCAGTAGGCGAGTGTTGCGATGGTCACAAATTTGTGGTTGATGCCGATGCCTTTGAAGATGAGGCTTTCTTTGTGGTAGAAGTTGGCGCGTCGGTTCGGCAGTCTGGATTTCAGGGTGTCGAAGTAGGACTCGATGTCTTGTCGGCGGCCGAAGTACTGCGCGGAGCCAGGGTGGGATTCGGGGTGGGCTCGTAGTGCGGCTGTGCGGCGCCTGTGGGGTTTCTGGTCGCGTTCTTTGTCGGTGCTGTTGAGCCGGATTCTGACGGTCGCGCCTCGTAGGTCGGGGGGTACGAGCGGGTAGTTGGGAAGGCTCCAGTACATGTACATGACCGTCCGCCCGTTTTTCTGTCGTTTTCGAGGCTCGAGGTAGCGGGGGTCGAGTGCGACGCGATATTTGTGGCCGTGGCTGTCGACGAAGAACACGTTCGGGCTGCCGTCTGTGGCCTGGACTGCGAGGGTGGTCGTGGTGCCGTCGGTTCGCTTGAATCTGTGTTTTCCGAGGCTGCGGCCCGCGTATTTGTTGCCCGGTGTCCTGGCGGTCTTGGCGATTCCGTGTATTCCTTGGTCCAGCAGCCGGTCCATCTGCATTGAGTGCATGGCCATGTCGTGAATCATTGCTCCGATGTGCGCATCGGGTCGGAGTTTGCGCATGCGCTCGATGGCGTCGATGGCGATGTCTGCTTCGGTCCCTTCCCTGTCGCGCCTGGGGTCGAAGCTGAGGAGGTAGCGCTCATTCTTGAAGTTGCTGCGTACGGCGCAGACGACGATCTTCGTGGTCGGAGCGGTGGACCGGGTGCCGTCCCGGTTGGTGTGTGGCTTGGCGTCGTTGTCGCGGCGCTTGCGAGTCTTGTTGTTGTGAATCGCCTTGATTTCGGTCTCGTCAGCAGTAACGCACTGGGAGAGGTCAGGGTTGGTGCGGGTCCCTCTTCGAGGCTGCAGGCATCCGCCGTGGATCGCCGCGTCGATCGCGCTGCCGGTGGCGCTGTCAGCGAAACCGAGAAGCGTTTCGACGGAGAGGTAATCCATGCGGAACCGGTAGAACTTGAAGCGATCCGGGCGTGACTCGCTCAGGCGCCGTTCGGGATGATCGGGCCAACAGGCCTCCAGGACGCATCGCAGCTTGTCCCACAGCGACCCCACGTTGCCGCCGGCGGTGTCCGGGCTGATGAGACTCTGGGCTACGACGGTCCCGCCGTAGGTGATCTCGATTGCGCTGAAGGCCAGCATGTCCGCGGCGGTCCACGTGCGCTTGGGCCCACTGCGGGCAGGCTCTCCGGGCGGATAGTCGAATTCGTCGATGATGGCTTGGAAGTGCTCGGACTGGCGCCAGAACCCGTCGCTGCACACCTGTGCGAACAGTTCCTGTTCTGGGGTGAGCTTGATGCCCGGCCCTTGGACGGTGCGTTCTGAGTCGCTGGAGGCATCGCCCGGCGCGTTGTTGGGCCCGGCGGGTCGGGTCTCTGGCGGGAGCTCGTCCTCGTAGATTTCGATTTCGTCGTCGCGTACCGCTGTGCGGCCTTCGAATAGCGGCCTGCCCCGGCTGTTGCCGCTGCTAGGCATCGGGGGCTCCGTGGGAGTTCCAGCCGAGCGCGGCGACGGTGCGGTCCAGCGACTTGTTGCCCAGGAATCGTGCTGCGGCGAAGATGCCGTCGGAGGCCGCTATGGCCGCGGCGGCGGTGAGCCGGATGGAGCCTGCCTTTATGCCGGGTCGCCCGGCGAGATCGGCGTCGATGAGGATGTTGCGCAGCCGAACCGTCACCGAATGGGTGGCGCGTCCGTGAGGCAGCGACGCGGTGACGCACAGCGGCGTGCCGGGTTGGGTCTTGTGAGGATTGCTGCGCAAGTGCGACGCGATCTCGACGAGACTCCACTCATCGACAGGGTTTGTGCGTTCCGAGGAACCGCTGAAGCGCACTGTGGCGTTGTCGATGTCCACGTCGGCGCCAGTGACCGCCGCGATCTCTCGGGGAGTCCCGCCGGCGAATGCCAGGCCGGCCAGCACCGGCCGTTCTGACGTCCACAGTCCCGCATCGGCGAAGTCCCGGACGGTCTGGGCCTCGACCTCGGTGAGGGGCCGCGCGGACTCCTTGGGCGGGGTGCTGCCTATGGGATCTCCCAGCAGCGCAGCGACGTCTAAGTTCACGCCGAGCGACACTGTGGTTTCCAGCGACCCCTTAACGGTCCAGCGGCGGTTGCGGGCCGTGGCCGCTGACACCGACCGGTGACGCCCGTTTCGGTCGGGGCGTGCTGCCCACAGGAACTCGTCCACCAGTTCAGGGGTGACCTGCCACCAGTACTCCACGCCGCGGGCGATCAGGAATCGGATGAACCGCTGAGCGTCGGCGACGATTTTCTTTGCCGTGGTTGGATTGGCCCCATAGAGGCCGTGCAGGGCCTCAAGGAGCACCGGCGCCCACAGCTCAAGGCGGTCCTCGTCGTTCATGCAGAGGTTCCACGCCGGGATCGCTGCGCGCAGCAGCGACGTCCCCCAGAACTCGTCGAGCGGCAGCATGGGGGTGCCGTCGCGCGTCTCAGCACGGAGCGGCCGTTTAGGGCCGATTCCGGGGTCTCTGTTGCTAATGTCCATCCCATGGCCTTCGGGCTTGGGCGGGCCAGAACGTGGAATGTCTTGTCCGGCAATGACACGTTCTGGCCCGCTGCGACATACCGTGTGTACCAGCGAGATCGGCGCGAGCGGGATATTTGGTCGACGGCCGCGAAGCCGCAGCCGGCCAGAAATGCGCGAAGTCCCAGGTCAGATATGGTTTCTTGGGCGATCGGAGGTCTTCGGCGCTCGCGCGTGCTGCGCGCTTGTCGCGGGCGCGCCGGAATCGCGCACATTCATGCGCGCCGTACGCCTGGCTGAGCTGCCGCTGTCCGCTGGTGCTCGACCGAATCGACAGCGTTCCTCCAGAGGTTTCCCGGCGCCCCACTGGCGGCGGCGGCAGCCAAGCCTCCCGTTTGTCCGTATGAAATGACACCACGAAGCGGGTGTGCCAGCACACCGAGAGCCCACGCGCTCAGGCCGCGAGACCGATGCCCGCCACCCCATCGGGCCCCAGCTGAGCCCACGGGATCGATAGCGACTATGCGAGGCCCTGCGAACACACCGCTAACAGCATCCGCGAACCGTGATAGCGGTATCCGTTGACCGAGATAACGAGTCCAACTGAGGAACGGTGCGAGGCGCCATCGGCCGACATGAGCCGAGCAGGCAGCGCACTAGCGTCCCGCATAATGGTCCGACGAGGCAGTCTCAAGCGCCCCCGTGACGACCTCGAACACAACAGCGAATGGCCCGACGGACGCCTCGCAGACCACGCGCCACCCGAAGCACGCCTCGCACAAGCAGTCTCGCAACGGCTCCGCAGACACCTCACAGACCACAACCTCAGCCTGCGACAAGCCGCCCGTCTCGCCGCCGCTTCCCGCCAGGCACTGTTCAACGCCATCCACGGCAACACATGGAGCGACCTCGCCGCCCTCGCCCGCATCGAACACGGACTCGGCATCGAACTGTGGGGGAACGAGCATCGCGTGCAGGAATGCTCGGTACCTTCATGAGGTGTTTGGCACCGACTCCTCCAGCTTCCGGAAATTCGAGCTCCGCGCCTTCGGTACCTACACGAGAGGCCGTGTCAGAGAGTGACCGCTGATGACTTCATGGATTCCACATCACAGAGCACTCGTCCGTCGTCTATTGCGTTGCTGAGGTGAGTTCTTGGTATTCGTCGAACAGCAGTGTGAGACGCCTTGCTTCGGTGTCCAGGAGTCTTCTTGGGCTGTAGCTGCGTTCGACCGCGCGGTCTAGCGCATCATGCGCCTTCACCAGCGATGGGGGCATTGAAAGACGGTGGTAGAGATCTGCGAGTGAGGATTCAGGGAAGTCGGACCTGACCTCAATGACTTGCGAAGCCGCTAGCTCGATCTCGTCGATCCGTGGTTGTGTCAATTTGGGAAACGGGAATGTGTTGTACACGGCACCTGGAGAAATGCGCGGATCGTTCTTGAATCGGCCACCGACGGCCCTCATCCAGCTGTCGAACATCGCCGACTGCAGTATCCCGAACAACCAGTGGGGCGCTTCTTCTATCGAATACACGGTGTTCGTGATGATCGTGGTCGGCCGTAGGTACGTCATCGGGGCAATGCGCCTGGCTTCGCTGCCGGTTTCCGGCGCTGCCAGAAAGCGAGACTTGGGCTGCTTGTTGTTCCAGAACAGCGCCGGCGTTGCAGCGGTCGCTTGTGTTTGCTTGTTCGGCGAGGCAGAACGGTGCTTTCGCACCCCTTCGAGCCGATCCCGGATGGCCTTGGTCTTGCGGAGTTCGCGGAGTTCTTTCGGTGATGCGTCGGCAAGCCACAGGCACCAGCGTTCGAGATCGTTCAGTAGCTCGCGGCCACCACAAGCCTTGCGGGTGTAGCGGTCCTGAATCCACTGCGGCAGGCTGTGCCGCTCGTCCGGGGAGAGAAGCAGATTGCCGGCGTCGTTCGGCTTGCTTCCGATGCGCAGCTCAGGCACGTCGCCCAGTGGCTTCCTTCTGCGCATGATCAGGATGTTGGGGGCTTCTACGAGGTAGCTGTTGATCTGCTTGACGTCGCGCTGTTCGCCTTCAGCATCGATCTCCGGGTACTCGACGAGTACGCGTCGACCGGTCGGTATCTGATCGAACCCGATGATGACCACATGGACGTTGGCACGACCGCGGGCTTCGCTCTTCCACGCAAACGTTCGATGGGCGAAACGCACGTTGGCGGCATGATCCTGGAACAGTCTTGTGAGCACGGCTGCCTGCTCACCCTGGGTGACGGAGTTGGTCGAGACGAACGCGCAGCGCGTGTTGTCGGCCGCGTAGTCCAACGCCTTGGCGTACCAGCCGAACACGTAGTCGACGCGTCGAGATGCCTGGTCTCCAAGGACACGTACGAGGTCGTCCTTCTGAGATTGGGTGCGCAGCACGAATCCGACGAACGGCGGATTGCCGAATACATAATCAATCTCTTGGCCCTCGCCGAGGTCATCCCAATCCATGTCGAGCGCGTTCCCGATGTGGATGTGCGGGCTGCGCTCGATGGGGAACCGCTGGTAGTAGTCGCCGAACTCCCGTGATGCCTCCCTGTTCGCGATGTGATCCGCCAGATAGAGAGCTGTCGAAGCGATACGTGCCGGAAACTCCTCGATCTCGATGCCCCGAAACTGATCCAGCGTGATGCGCAGGATCAGGTCGAGGCTGGCTGCGCGTTCCCCGAGGGTCCTGATCGTGCCTGACCGTCTCGACGCACGCTTGCCCTGCATCGCCCTGATCGTCTCAAGCTCGAGTCTGCGCAGCTCCCGGTAGCTGACGACGAGAAAATTCCCGCACCCGCAGGCAGGATCCATAAACGTCGCGGTCGCCAGGCGCTCGTGAAACGCCTCGAGCTTCGGCAAAGTGTCGGCTCGCTTGAGCTCCGCTTCCATGTCGTCGAGGAACAGCGGCCGGATGGCGCGCAGGATGTTCTGCTCGCTCGTGTAATGGGCGCCGATCTCGCGCCGCTCGAGCGGAGTCATCACCTCTTGGAACAACGAGCCGAAGATCGCTGGCGAGATCGACGACCAGTCAAAGCGGCACACCTCGAGCAGCGCAGAGCGGATGTCCTCGTTGCAGTACGGCAGCCGGATGGACTCAGCAAAGATGTCACCGTTGATGTAGGTGAACGCTGCCAAGTGTTCGTCCAGGCCGGCTGAGCGGTCTCCGTCGGGCGTGTTCAGGACCTGGAACAGCGTCGCCAGATGCCCGCCCAGATCGCTGCCGTCCTCCCGTGACTGGTCGACGTAAGTCATGAAGAGGTTGCGGTCCCACACGGCCGTATCGTCGGCAAAGGCGCAGAAGAGCACCCGCGTCAGCCAGACACGGCGAGCATGATCCGGGTATCCGGTGTCGCTCAGATTGTCGTGGAGGTCACGCATCAGAAGCGTCGCTGTGAAGTTGAGCGCTTCCTCGCTCTCGAACTCGTCTCCGATCTTCTCGTGCCCAGCGAGCCACCAGAACTCTTCGATGTGCTCAGCGAGCCCGCCGAGTGGAAAGCGAACACTCTGACCTGTCCTGAGGTTGTCGATGTAGAACGTGGCGAAATCGCACACGACAAGCAGCCATGGCGATTCCGCGTCTGACAGCGACGGCAAATAGTCGAGCAGTTGCTCCATTGCGGCGTCGAGGTCCTTGTCCGCCGACTTGTGCTCGACCGCCATCTCTCCGGGCATGAGCATGTCCATGGCGCCAACGCCGCCCGTGCTCACTCGTTTCGCGTGTCGCTCGAACTGGCCGGTGAGTTTGCGGTCCAACCCAAAGATCTCGAAGAACTCGTTCCAGAATGTCTGCTTCTCAGCACTCTCGCTGGTCGTGCCGCCCCACCGCTCGGCAAAGCCCGCCGCCCTTCGGCGGATCGCCGGTTTCTGGATCTCCGCAGTCATAAGGCCCCTGTCGCCCGCACCAGATTCCGCACCGTAACAAGCAGTGCACCGACGGGACAAGCGAGCGAAGCGTTTCGAGTCCCGACACCGCGCAGGCCGGTGACTCGCCTTGTGAGGATCAAAATCTCAACCGTTTCCCTAGCCGCCGACGGCAGGCGACACCTTCGCTGTGAACGCGATCAAGCGGACGGCCGCGGAGGAGTCCTCGACGGTTCACCGAATCCAAGCCTCCGACGCCCGAAGCAAACCAGTCCGCAACTGAGCAAGAAACTTGGCACGGGACATGGTTTGCGAGCCGAGAGATGGTGCTTTGGATCATTTGGCGGTGGGCTTGCCTTTCGGTCGTGGCGGTCATGGAGTCCCCTCAAGTGCAGCAGCGGGCGGTCGGAGACATGGAGCCGACTCGAGACTGGCGTCGGCGAGCGCTATCCGGTGCATCCCCAGCCGTTGTCGCCTCGGTCGAGCCGGTAGGGATCTATGCCGGTCTCTGTGACCTTGACGGGTTTCTGGTCGGAGGTGAGGTCGCCGCAGCTGGGGGCGTCGCCGGGCAGGTTTAGCAGGCAAGGTTCGTAGACGGCGCGGCGATCGTCGTCCACCGGGTTGGCTCCGGGAGGCGTCGGTTCGGGCGTCTCATTTCGAACTTCTAAGACGGGGCATTGCGGACGCGACCATATGGCTGGTGTGTGACAGCACTGCGGACCATTGGTTGTGCTACACCCAAAGTCGTAGCCATTCGGGGTCCACAGCTCGGGAGCTTGCGATGCCTGTGGCGTTCGGGACCTGCTCTTGGTCGCTGAGCGCCAGCAGCGGGTCGCCAATAGCGCAGTCGGTGACGTCATCGGCGAGAGCGCCCACCTTGCCGCTTTGACGTCATCTATTCGGTCCGCAACGAAGAATCCGCATTCTGCGGATATGTTCCCCTAGATCTGCCGGGATTGGTTTCGAACGGGCAAGGTGGGCACTTTGGACTACGAGAGAGCAGCTGCAGTTGTCGACGAGTTCCAAGACCTCCTCGCGCAGCACAGGGCCAAGGACGCTTACTTGGCGAAGATCAAGCCACCAGTGATCGTCGGAGGCGGGAGCAGGCGCACGCATCCTGATGAGCAACCGACTCGTGAGGCTCTGGCTGAGTTCCACGCCGAGATTCTGCAGCGTCAGCCGTTGATCGAAGACATCGCTGTAGAAGTTGATGCCGTCGACAACCCGGCGCGATTCGCGCCGCTCCCCACCGACGCGTTCGGTTGGCGGTGGGCGTCGGCGATGGAGGCGACCCAGCGACTAGTTGGGGTGCTTCGCAACAGGAGCGTGCGGTCAGCGATTCTCGGTCCGAGCGGACCGCTGCTGGCCGCGAATCAGTTGCATCCTTGGGTGTGGAACGCAGCTGTGGATCGATGGGATAGCAGCCATTGGACGGATGCAGTCGATGCCGCAGCGCGCGCCGTCGAAGAGCTGACCCAACACAAGACCAACCTGAGCAGCCTGAGCGGCCCTGACCTCTACAGCAAAGCATTCAGCACCGAGCCGCCTGAGCCCGGTAGGTCCAGGCTGCGCTTCAGCGCAATCCCTGAGAAGTCTGAAGACGGCAAGGCATCACGCAGATGGACCTCTGCGCATGAAGGCGCTGGGGCGTTCGGAAGAGGCTGCGCGCAGGGCATCCGGAACATGCACGCGCACGGCACCGCCGAATTGTCCGAACAGCAGGCCATCGAGTTCCTAGCGGCACTCAGCGTGCTCGCTCGATGGGTAGACACGGCTGACGTCGTCCGGGAGGCGTGACGTCCGGAGGGGGCTCGGTTGCGATCAGTACCACCAGTCGAATCGCTCGGATTGCGAATCCGCTAGTCCTGCTGTGTCACGTCCATCTACCGGCTAACCGCAGCGTGAGACAGAGGACAAGTAGTGGCGACGGCTCCTGGCTTCGTTGGTGAGTTGACTAGCGCTGCTGCGCTCGTCGATCATCGGCTTCGATCAGGCGCATCACAAGGTTCTCGGTCGTCGCGTAGTCCTCAACAGTGTGCTTCTTGGTCTGGTGGACCTTGGAGAACAGCGGACGGAAGATCGTCTTCCACACGTCGTAGTACTTGAGGCATTGACGTTCGGTGCCGAACATCTGCCCGTAGTCGCCGCAGATCAGAGCGTGGGTGATCTGCTTGCGGCGTCCGTTGGCTTCCTTGGCGCGGTCGATCTGGTCGGGTGTGAGAGTCGCGAGGACCAGCGGCAGCTTCTTGGTTCCCGACATCCGGGTCACCTAAGCACACCAGGGCCGTGTGCGCCGGATCGGCGCCTTGCCGAGCCCGCTTCTGCTGCTGGTCAGATGATGTGGATGGTGCGCATCCAGTCGGGGATGTCTTCGGTTCGTGCGTGTGGGCCGATGAGGGCGGCGATGACGGTGGGGTTGCCGGGTGGTGGCTGGTCGGGCCAGGGTGTGTGGCCGTCGGTGAGGACGATGATGGCGTCGGGTCGTGTCTGGTTGGCTTGGTTGATGCCGGCTGTCATGTCGGTGCCGCCGCCTCCGTGCAGTGGCAGGTCGCGGACGCTTGTGATGCGTTGGTGGGTTTGGGTCTGGGTGTCGACGGCGTAGTAGTCGATGTGGTGTCCGGGGATGATGTGGCGGCAGATGGCGTCGATTTCTGCGACGGCTTGTGCGTGGTGGTCGGTGGTCATGGATGCTGAGGTGTCGACGATTATGGCGAGGTCGGGTGTGGGTCGGGTGGTGGCTGGTCGCAGGATCTTGCCGTTGGGGGTGGTCGGGTTGGGTCGTCGTGGGGGTCGTGTCCAGGTGTAGTCGGCGTCGCCTGAGCGGTGGTGGGCTGCTTGTCGCAGTGCGGTGGCGAGGGCTTGTCGCCAGTCGGCTTTGGGGCGCAGCTGGTCGCGGGCCCATCGGATGAGTCCGTCGGGGACGCTGCCGGGGTGGTTGTTGTCGTGGTCGAGGGCTGCTTGTGCTGTGCGGCGGCGCAGCAGGCGCGCTTCGAGGTCGCCGGGGGTGTGGGTGTCGTGCGGTGGTTCCCAGTTCGGGGTGATGCCGGTCGCGCCGGAGCCGCAGTCGCTGGGGGGAAAGCGGATGTCGCCGTGTCGATGTTCGACTAACGCGACGGTGCCTCTGTCGAGGTCGGGCCTGTCAGAAAGTTTGTGTATCGGGCGTGATCTGAGGGTCCGCAGCTGAGGGCTGTGGGCTGGGAAGGATCATGTCTGTGACTGATCATGAAATGCCGGTTGTGCCGGCGAGCGAGGCTGCCGACGAGGCAGCGATGAAGGACTGGGCCGAGCGGCTGGTGGCCCAGGCACGCGCCGAGGGCGTGGAGCTGACCGGCGACGGCGGCTTGTTGACGGGGCTGGTGCGCCAGGTGCTCCAGACCGGTCTCGAGGTCGAGATGACTGAGCATCTGGGCTACGAGCGCCATGCGGTCGAGGGCCGCGGGACCCCGAACTCTCGTAATGGGTCGACGCCCAAGCGGGTGACCACCGAGATCGGCGAGGTCGATCTGCGGGTGCCCCGTGACCGTGCGGGGTCCTTCTGCCCGGTGACGGTGCCCAAGCATCGGCGCCGCCTCGACGGGCTGTCGGGCAATGTGATCTCGCTGTACGCGAAGGGGCTCACGACCGGTGAGATCCAGGCGCATCTTGAAGAGATCTATGACACCTCGGTGAGCCGGGAGACGATCTCGAAGATCACCGACGAGATCGTGGCCGACATGGCGGTGTGGCAGAACCGGCCCCTCGACGCGGTCTACGCGGTGCTTTTGATCGACGCGATCGTGATCAAGGTCCGCGACTCCCAGGTCGCCAACCGGCCCGTGTATGTGGCCATCGGCGTGGATCTTCAAGGCGAACGCGACGTGCTGGGCCTGTGGCTGGGCCCCGCCGGCGGCGAGGGCGCCAAGCAATGGGCGACCATGCTGACCGAGCTGCGCAACCGGGGCCTGGCCGACGCGCTGATCGTGTGCTGCGACGGACTCAAAGGACTGCCTTCCTCGATCCGGGCGACCTGGCCCGACGCGACGGTGCAGACCTGCGTGGTGCACATGGTGCGCAACAGCCTGCGGTATGCATCCACCAAGCACTGGGGGCCCATCACCAAGGCCATGCGCGACATCTACACGTCTTCCACCGTCGAGGCCGCCGAGGCACGCTTCGAGGCCTTCGCCGGCGACTGGGAAGGCACCTACCCCGCCATGATCGGCTCCTGGCGCCAGGCCTGGGACGAGTTCGTCCCGTTCCTGGAGTTCCCGCCCGAGCTGCGCCGCGTCGTCTACACCACCAACGCCGTCGAGAGCCTCAACGCCCGCTTCCGCAGGGCAGTGCGCCATCGAGGGCACTTCCCCAACGAACAAGCCGCAATGAAGATCCTCTACCTTGTCGCCACCGCCAGACGCAAGAACCGAACCAACCTGACCGGAAAGACCAACGGCTGGACAACCATCCTGAACACACTGACCGTCCACTACGGCGACCGCATCGCCGACCACATCCGATGAACACCATCACGGCCGGTTACACAAAAATTCCGACAGTCCCTCGAGGTCGATGCAGATGCTGTCGAGCAGTTCGCGGTAGTAGGTCTCGGCGGTCTGGTTGGCGTTGCAGTTGAGGTTCCATGGTGCGGCCCAGTGCTCGGGCAGTTCGGCTTGTCTCCATGGGAGTCCGTCGAGGAGGTCGTCGTTGATCTCGCAGTCCGCGGCGACGTTCCATGTGAGTGCGAGCGGGGGATCGGTGATGGTGTGCTGGGCGCGTTGGTGGTGGCTGCGCAGGACGTGGTTGAGGACGTGCATGAGCTCGACCGCGGTCTGGGCGACGGTGAGGGTGTTGATGTGGGCGGGGTTGGCCCAGATGCGCCAGTGCCGGTCGATCGCGACGGTGTGGGTGTGTTCGGTGGTTCGCAGCGCGCAGCGGTACAGAGCGGTCGTGTAGTAGGGGCAGTGGCTGGCGATCCAGTAGCGGGCGGCCCGCAGCCGGGTCTGCGCGGCCTGCTCGGGCGTCTTCGTGTCGTCGCTTCGGTCGTCGTCGGGCTGGTGGTCGTTGTGTGGGGTCATGTGCCGGTGTGGGGGTCGAGGGGCTGGCGGTCGGGGTCGAGCTCTTCGAGGAACACGTCGTTGAGCAGTTCGTGGCCTTCGGGCAGGCGTGCTCTGGGGGGCCGGATGGCGGCGAAGGTGCGTGCTGCGACCATGGCGATGTCGGGCGCGTCGGATCGGGCGGCGGCGATGCACACCTCGAAGCCTTTGGCCCATCGTGCGGGGGTGTTGTGCTCGGCGATTGCGGCGGCGACGGCGTGCAGGCAGGCGAGCTGCTGGTCCGGGCGTTCGGGCAGCACCAGCGACGCGGGGTCCGCGATGAGCGCTTCGGGGTCGGGCAGGTCCAGCTCGGACACGAACGCCAGATACTCCGCAGCTGCGGCGGTGCCGACGAGCGATTCTGTGATCAGCGCTGCGACGTCAGGGTGGGCGTCGGCTGCGTCGGCCGCGGCGAGACAGACCGCGGTGCGTTCCCAGGTGCGCGGCGACGGCCAGCCGTGACCGCCGGCGGTGTCGTCGGCTGTCGCTGCGAACGCGTCGGGGACGTCGCACAGCAGATTGGGGCGGCGTCGGATGAACGCTGATTGCATCGCCCGGTGATAGGACACCCGGGCGGGGTCGGGTTCGGGGCATTTGGGCGGCTCGGGCTCGGGCCAGCCGGCGAGATAGCCGGCTGCCCATTCGTCGACGCTGAGCGGCCATGACAGGTGCGCGAACCGGTTCGCCAACGGCGCGGACAGGTCCCACGCGCCGCTGTTTTGCGCCGCAGGGTTCGCGGCGGCGGCGAATCGGGCTCTTGCGCCGAGGTCGAGATCGCCGACGTGGCCGCTGAGCACGACACGCATCAGCGCGTTCTGGGTGGCCGGCGCGGCGGTGTTGATCTCGTCGAAGAACACCAGCGTGTCGATGTCGCGTTCTGCGGTGCGTCGCGCCCATGCGGGCGGCTCGAGCACCACTCCTGCGGGGGTGAGCACCGGCAGCCCGCCGATGTCTGTGGGGTCGTGCAAGGATGCGATCACCGTCTCGGTGGCCCACCCCGCAGCGTGCGCGTGCCGCTCGACGGTGGTGGTCTTGCCGATGCCGGGATCGCCCCACAACAGCACCGGGACGCGTGCTGCGAGCAGGATCTGCATCGCCTCGAGAGTTTGCCGCTGGGTCGTGTCGCTCATCGTGAGCTCCTGTTGTGTTGGCCGGGTTGGGGAGGCCGCGAACCCTGCCAGGGGGGTGTGACATGTGTTCGCGTCACAGCGGTGTCGGGTGCGCTGTGGTAGGTCATCGGGTTGTCCATCTGCGCCGCTCGGTGGGGGTCATGGACTGCTGCGGGGGCGGGCCGGCGAGCTCGATGCATTTCTCGGCGACGCGGTCGCGCAGCTCGCCGTCCACGCTGCGGTTGCCGAGCAGGGTCAGCAGCATGTCGTGGTCGTTCTCGCAGCGGGCCCGTGCTGCGATCCGCTCGAGCGCGTCAAGGGGTGTGCGCGTGATCGTGGCGACGGTTCGGCGTACTTCGCGGTCGGTGTCGGCTGCGAGGCGGGCCAGCAGCTCTGCGGGCGTGTCGGGCAATTCGGCGGCGAGCGGCGCGGGCCCACCACCGGCTGTCGTGCGCGAGCCGAACGACTACCGGGCCGAGGGCGTCGCGTTCGGTGCTGGGATTCTGCGCGGCGGCGGCGACGACGCCGATGTCGGCGTCGTCGCACAAGGCGCGCAGCACCCCCGGCGCGGCGGCGGGGTTCGCGGCCGCGGCACGCCGCACCGATCACGACCCGGTCGCGGGCGACCCGTTCGAGCAGCGTCTGGGGCGTGTTGGGGTTCGCAGCGGCTGCGGCGCGCACCGACCGGTGCGGATCCGCGCCGGCGCGCTCGAGCAGCGTCTGGGGCGTGTTGGGGTTCGCTGCGACCGCGGCGCGCACATCTGTGTCGAGGCTGGGGGCGAGCGCTTCGAGGACGCGTGCCGGTGCGCGCCGCGACCCCGCGACCACGGCGCGCACCCGCGGGTCACTGTGGGAGGTCAGGTCGCGCAGCAGGCTCGACGGGCAGCGGGGATGCCGGATCGCCCAGCTGCGCTGCAGCGCAGCGGCTGTGGTTCCCTGCCACCAGCGCTGCTCGAACCGGTTCTCGGTGCGGGCGACCGCGGCTTTGGCGATGAGATCGGCGGGTGTGGAGGGGTTCTGCAGCACCCGCAGCCGCACGCACACATCCGCGTAGTCGTGCGCGGTGCGGCAGCCCAGCGACTCGAGCGCCTCGACCGGTGTGGAGGGGTTCACCGCGATCAGGTCGCGCAGGTTCTCGTCGCCGCAGCGGGCCAGCTCGGCGAGCCGGCCGGGGTCCGCGCCGGGATCGGTCGCTGCCACTAGGTCCCGGAATCGCTGATCGGGGTGAGCCGCCATCGCTGCGAAGAACTCTGCGCCCAGACGCCGGTCCAGTGTCGTGTCGAACTCCCAGCAGGTCGCCCCGAGCCACGCGTGGCGGCCCGGAGGCACCCACGCGACGCGGCGCAGCGACCATTCGAGGCGTTTCGCGAGCACCCAGCACACGAACTCCCACACCCCCTCGACGACGTCGAGATGCGCGCACGCGACCGCCAACGCGTCCCGCTCGTCGACCCGAAGACGCCCATAGCTGCGCGATCCGCGGGCCCATATCCTCGCCAGCCGCCGCGCCAGAGCCGACACCTGATCAGGGCGCACCAGATCCGCGTTCAGCGCCGCCGCGACACCGCGCGCACGCTCCAGCGCCTCGTTCGGCTGACCGAGAACGTCGAGCAGCCTCGCCTCCGAAGCGAGCCGCTCCTCGCCGACAACAACCCACACACCGTCGCGGCGCTCCAACGCGACCTCGACGCCGTCGAGGACCACCCGACGGCACAGATCGCCATCGGGCCACACCACTGCGGCGTCGCGTTCGTCCTTCTTTGACATGGGCGCGACGCTCGCGCAGGGGTGTCACACACAGCCGCCCCAACAAGGCGCGGCACACGCGATCAACAGCCGACGCCGTTGCAGGCCCACCACCAGCGCACCTGTGCCCAGCGAGATAATCGTGCCGTTCGTGTCGCATGCCCGGTCTACGTTGAACGAGCGGTCCCAACGCGGCGACCGTGTGCCGCAGAACCAGCCGCAGACCGAGCCTGCGGCTGAACTGCCGGGAGGCCTTTCAGTGATCGAGCGGAATCTGTATGAGTTCACGACCCAGCACCATTGGGACGACGTCGCGCAGCTGAGCGCTGAGCGCGTCCGCGACGTGCTCGTGGTGGGAGACGTCCACGGCACCAAGGCACATCTCAGCGTCGGAGCGATCGTGCAGGTCGGCGACTTCTGGCTCTCAGACCGACACGGAGCACAGCACCGCTCCGAGGAAGCCGAGTTCATGTGGGAAGCACACGACTCGCCCGTGCCGCTCGTCGTCCTCGACGGCAACCACGAGGACTGGCCCGCGCTCAGCCGCTACGCCCGAACCCCCGCTGCGCAAGAGACGATCGCGACGCGACGTCCGCTGCATCTGGGCGGGGCGCTGTGGTGGGCATGGCGAGGCAGCACCTGGACCTGGGCAGGTATGCGATGCGCAGCCCTCGGCGGAGCAGTTTCCCCCGACCGCCGCGACCGGGCAGTGCGCCGATGGCGCTGGCCCCAAGAGGCACTCGCCCCGCACGAACTGGACCGATTCACAGCCAATGTCGACACCGATCACAACGGGCATCTTGATGTGCTGTTCACCCACGACGCCCCCGCACAAGTCCGGAACCTCAAGAGCGGCATGCGAGACATCCCCTCCGAAACCCAGCACGCGATCACGCAGACGCGCCTGCTGCTCGCCCGAGCCGTCGACCACACACAGCCCCGCCTGGTGATCCACGGCCACTGGCACCGCTCCCACCGCGAACAGATCAGCGCAGCCACCGAATCGGTCGGGCTCGCCAACGACGGACGCCGCGACCACATCGCGTGGCTCACCGCCGAACCCGAACTGCACGTGTCCCCCACGAACTGAGCACCGACCGTGCCCCGCGGGGCGATGTCACAGCCCCGCGCGAGCCTGCAGCCATGACCGGACCCCTCGACCCACGCACCCGAGCAGCACTCGATGCCTTCGACGAGCGTCTCGCCGCAGAGCAGATCAACCTGCGCCTCTACGTCAGCAACGGCATCGTCGCGGCGTTCGTGTTCGACCTCGACGAGGACCCCGTCGACTTCGCAGCCGCAGCGGACCGAGGCGACGAGGTGCTCGCAACCATCGGAGCCGACATCGCCCGCCAGCACGGCCTGCCCGCTGACTGGATCCACCGGATCGACCCCCGACCGCCCCCGCCGACGCCGCGCCGCTGGCACGCCGGCCACCTCGGAGCGTTGCTTGGCCGTGTGCGCCGCCCGAAGATGAGGTGCCCGTGACCGCAAGAGAACTCAAGGGAGATGTTCGAGCGCTGCTGACCCGCGATGCGGCCCAAGCCGGCAACGCCGAGCTTCTCGAATGGCTCTCGATGCGGGGAATGACCGACCCGTCCAAAACCCAGACGAACCTCTATGTCGGTGCGCGGGGCTCCGAGGGCGCACCGGATCCACAAGGAGCGTCAGCAGAAGCAGAGGATCACCACCGGCGACCTGACCCCGAGGTCCTGCTGATCAACGCGTATCGGATCTACCGCGCCAGACGGGCACTCATCGCCCAAGGCACCATCACGGTCAACGAAATCGCCACAGCGCAACGCTGCCATCCCAGCACCGCACGTCGACGCCTGCAGCGTGCTTGCAAGCGCCATGAGCTGTTCACGGTCCGCATCAACGGCCGCATTCACGTCCCCGCAGTGTTGCTCGACCACAGGCGTCAGGCCCGACCCGAATGGCAGCCCGTGATCGCCGCCCTCACACAAGCCCGCCTGTCCGACTGGGCCAAATGGCGATGGATCGCCAGACCCAACGCCGGACTATCAGGAGAAATCGCCGCCGAGGTGATCAACACAGACCCCGAACGCGTCCGCACGGCGGCCCTACGCAGAGTCGCCCAATCGACGGAGTGACCTGCTGCGCAGCGGCAAGCGGCGTTGCTTGCATTGCTTCATCGCGACGAGTGCGACAACAATCCGCCATCACTGGTCGAGATCTGCACAGATGTATCGGGTGGCTACCCGGCGCAGACCTAGACCGGAGAGAGGTCGACGCCTGGACCGTTCGATCGAGTCCGCAACGATGGTCGGCCTCTCATGGGCAACACAGCGTGCCTCCTTCGCACGCCGCTGATGCGATGGCTGGCGGCTGCCGCTGTCGCACTTGTGTCGTTGTCGGCGTGCTCTACCAGCATCTTTCCTGCATCGGACACTGCTGCGCCGAGCACGACAGCGCGGCCATCGTGGACCTCCGTGGCTCGTTGGCTGCTGTGACGGTCGCACAGCGGCCAATCGGCTTCGCTGGCGGTCGGTCCCACCGGTCACGCCCTGATGTCGGCCATCACTTCGCTCGGGTGAGTTGCCAGTGCGCTCATTGCCGCTTGTTCACGGCAGGCTGGGTCGGTGCCTGACGACGACAGCTATTGGCCCAATGGCTTTTCCGACGAGCTGCTTGCATGGGCGGAAACGGTCTCGGCCGTGGACTGGGAGCCGGGGAACCTCATCGAGATGTGTCAGCGTGCAGCTGAGGAGATCACCGCGAACGCAGTTGCCCGTCCCCGGCAAGCGCACAGTGAAGCCGCCGGGCAGACAGCGGCATTCGAGGCTCGCTTGGAGGCCAGATGGGGACGTGGGCTTGACTTGGCGGACCTTGTGGTCGACGAAGCCTTGGAGTCTGGCAGTTGGGTGAACGACCGTCTTCGGGCCATGGCGGTCACGGCACTCGACGATCAGTATGAGGCGCTGATCCGGCTGCACGCGAAAGCGGTCATGACCGCTCGCGAGGTCATACTCCTGCTTCGAAGCGGCTATTCGACAGGGGCGCTCGCCAGATGGCGAACACTGCACGAGGTCTGGGTTGTCTTCCTGCTGCTCGTGGATGGCGATGCAGAACTGAGCCGGCGATATCTCGCCCATGAGGACATCGAGACAATCAAGGGACAGAAGGAATACGAAGAGACGTGGGAGGCGATCGGCCTCGAACCGCCCGACTGGAACTCCGCAGATCGCGACGAGATTCGAGCAGAGCTGAAGAACGAGTTCGGTACAGTCTTCTTGCGAGACTACGGGTGGGCCGCTCCGCTGTTCGACGGCAAGGCGCCGAAGTACAAGGATCTCCAAGAACGCGCCGAGCTGGATCATTGGCGCGGGTTCTACCGGATGGCTTCCCACGGAACGCACGCGACCCCGAAGGGCACCACCTGGAGTATCCAGAGCCCCGCACCGACTGGCGTCGTGTGGGCCGGGCCATCGGGCTCGGGCCTAGCTGATCCAGCCCAGTGCACGCTCATCGCTCTCACCCGCATAACGGCTGAGCTGCTGGCCCACGCAGTCGGCGAATCGACCGAATCTGGGCACGACGGATTCCCAGACCAGACCAGCGCACTGATCCGATTCCAATCGATTCTCGTGCTAGTGGATCACGCGATTAACGAACTGGCCGAAGCGCACGCCCAACAAGAAGCCGAGGAGGAGGCGATATCTGACCTTGTCCAAAGGGCACTGACGATTCTGCAGACGGGCGAACCCATGACCGCGGAGGACCTGGCCGCTGCGCTTGATGTCGAGCAAGAAGACCTAGAAGACGCACTCGCGACCGCGGCCGACCGCGGCGAGTTGCTTCAGGAAACGCTGTACCGAAGGAGGGCCAACGGGTGAGCAGCGCGGACCAATGTCAGCCCGAGGCGAACTCGATGGCAGGCCCTCACATAGCCCTTCGGCCGGGTCCACGACTACAACTGACACCGACACCACACCGCTGTTGGCGGCCCACCCGCATCACGCGCGCACAATCTCACGCGAAGAGACATGCGTGCTTGAATCGGGCTGGCAGCGCCGGCGGGCCATGACCCGACCCTAACGACGGCCCCGGACCACAAGACCCGCGCCAAGTAGCTCGCTTGGGCACGGCAGCGGATGTCCGTGAGGGCTACAGCGCAACGAGCAACAGCGCACCGTCCTGATGCGCCCCTGGACCGCTCGTCAACGCTTAGGCCGACATGACGCGCACGCAACACGGGGCATCGCAGGGCATCGTCGACTATTTCCTCAGCGCCGCTTCAGAGTTCCTCTCCTTCAGGCCAGCCTTCAAGAGGGGGCTCATCGTCCTGTTCGCCTTCGAGCACAGCTACCGCGAGCGCCGCTGACAACGTCAGCTCCGGCAAGCGCTCGGGGTCATCGCCGTAAGCCGGGTGTCGCTTCACAGACAAGAATCGGGCCGCCAGGTAGTAGTCCTGCCCGTACTGCTCCAAGTCGTCCGCCGGCAACGACGCGCATTCGTCCCCGTTGCGTCTCTGGTAGCCCACGAGCGGGACGTCTTCGCTTGTGAAACCGTCCAATTCTCCGGCCCGCACCCATACGGCGTCGCGCCAGACGATCGGTTCAGGAGCGTCTCTCCAGAGGTCGGCCTCGAGGTCCATAGTCCATTCTGACCCACACCCAGGTGTCAGACAAAGCGATGAGTCCGCCCTATCGGCGCAAACAACCTCACGATCACCGGCTGCTAGGGGACGAGGCCACGGGCCGATGCCCATATTCGCGGGTGCGATCCGTTGTTTGGAGGTGCTTGATGGGCAGCAAGACACGAGTCTCGATGTTGAAGTTTGGGTTCGGCGTGTTCGCGGCCGTGACGGCTGCTGGGCTCGCGGGGTGTTCGTCTGATGCTGATGTTCCGCGGTCGAATCCACTACTGGGAGAGCCAGCGGCAACGGTTGAGACCCTTGAACCCGCTACGACGGTCGGAACTCTCGATCCAACCGCAGATGTCGAGACAGAGGCGCCGAGCGAACCGCCTGTCGCGACAACTGCTGGAACTGTGACTCCGTCCACGACCGAATCTCCTGTGGCCGCGGAACTGCCCGATGAGATTCCTGCCACAGTCGAGCCGTCGACCGACGGCAGCGCCTCGGGCGCTGGGTGAAACGCAAATGCCTGGCAGCCGGAGAACGAACAGTCACAGCCCTGAGGGAAACTGAAAGTCTGCAGCAAGGAATGGCCTCTATGGATATCCGCTCCCGAACTCGTGGAACTAGGCGCACGCGGCGCACAGTCGCGGCCTTCGCAGCCGCTGCGCTGCTGTCCGTCGTGCCCACGGTCGCGCCCGCTGGTGCTGCGACGGATGATCTCGCGTCGGTGCATGTGATGCGCTACGGCGGCGCTGACCGCTATGCAACATCGCTGCTGATCGCCGAGGCGTTCGCCGCCGAAGCCGGCGGCTCGCTGGGCACTGTGGTGATGGTGTCCGGCGTGCACTGGACCGACGCTGTGGTCGCTGCGTCGGTGGCAGGCCGCTTCGACGCGCCGGTGCTGATGACCCCGCCTGACCGGCTGCTCGACGACACGCTCGTGTGGCTCTCCAATGTCGGCGTCGAGCGCGTTGTCGTTGTCAGCGCCGATCCTCCGAACAAGCCTCCGACCGTCAGCGCCGACGTGACCGACGCGCTCCGTGGCGGCGGGTTCGACGTCGAGCGTGTCTCAGGCAACGACCAGTACCGCACCGGCGTCGCGGCAGCACAGAGACTTGGCGGGGCAGGTGATCTGGCCCGGTTCGGGCCGAGCGCGATCATCGCTTCGGGCGAAGTGTTCGCCGATGCGCTTGTCGCCGGCCCGCTTGCCGCCAAGAACAGACTGCCGCTGTTGCTCACACCCAAGATGGGGCTCCATCCCGACGTTTCTGAGTATCTGACCGACGCGGGCGTCAAGCGTGTCGTGTTGATGGGCGGCACTGCTGCGCTGTCCGCTGACGTCCAGAGCGGCATCGAAGCGCTGGGCATCATCGTGGACCGCATGGCCGGAGCCACCCGGTTCGAGACCGCCACGAAGTTCGCCGCCTATGCCGCCCGTCACGGCGGCGACTGCTGGGCCGACGATGAGGTGGGGCTGGCGAGAGCGTTCCTGCCGTTCGACTCGTTCAGCGCCGCTCCGCTGCTCTCCCAACTGTGCGCCCCAGCGGTGCTCACCGACCCGGCTGCGATCCCCGACACGACCACTGAGTTCCTCAACGAAGCCCGTCAAGGTCACGAGCGGATCACGCTGCGGGTGTTCGGCGGCGACGCCGCCGTGTCCCAGGACGCCATCGACACCTATCTCGATGCGACCGAGCCGACAGCCGACGGCAACTACAAAAACCGTTCAGAGAACTCAGTTCTGCCCGCGACCGACCGGTACTTCATCGACCACGACGAAGCCGCGGCACTGTTCCCGGACTGCAACCCTGCCCCGGACTACAACGAGAACACGCTTCGCATTCTTCGCGAACTGCAAGAGCGCTACGCGGGCTTCGACACCGAGATCACCACCGGCCCGTTCGGAAGCACGACCATCGACTTCACCACTGGCTGGTGGACCGACGACACGCTCCTGTTCGTCTACGGCCCGACCTACCCCGAGATCAACGTCGAGTGGGCCAAAGCCAACGTCACGATGTGGGCGTGGAACCAGATCGGCTTCGGCTGGCGCGCACAATTTGCGGCAATCCCGGGGGAGAAGCACGTCTCGGCTGACGGTTTCCGAGGCGTCTACGAGCGCATCGTGCTCGACGGATACGACGAATCCGTCAGCGCCCATGAGTACGTCCATCACCTCGGTGCTCATCGGGCGCGCCGAGTCGACATTGACAACGACACGGCGTGGCCCGCTGACGGCGGGCAACTCTTGTGGGATTGGGCTCTGTTCTTGCACGCTTTTCCTCCGGTGGATCGTGAGCCTGCCGCGTGGGGGATGCACACCCTGCTGACGACTCGCCATCCGTCGTGTGTGGCCCGTGAGACTCTGAAACTCTGCGACGCACCGTTCTCCGCTGCCACGTCGCCGCATCTGCGCAACGACGAGCACGCCTCGCCGCTGGGGATCGCGTTGTGGAACCTTGTGTGCGGGGAGCACCCGCAGACCTAACGGGACTGTTCAGCAGAGCCTTCCGCAATGGGGCTGGTTGCGGAAGGCTCGACGCTAGGCACCGACAGGCTCAGCGGGGATGCCGACTCGTTCCTCGATGCGAGCCACCCGTTCCCTGACTCTGGGCTCCATCCATGGCGTAGCCGCTCGGCTGCGCCCTCAACCGGAGGCCAGGTTCCGAACGTTCTTGCGATTCCGAACGCGCTGGATGTGCCCCAGTACCCGCCTCCACAAAGACGGTATTCCGAAGTCGAATATCAGCCCGCGGCTGACGTCAGCACTCGGGAAGAGCGCTTCTTGCTCATTGGGCGACGCTTTCAGGTCCACGAAATTCACCGTAACACCGTAACCAAAATGGCTGCGACCACGTAGACGACCAAGAGTGTGAGGGCTGCTTGGGCGCCAACCAAGCGTTGCGTCCAACGCACGATGCGCTCGTTGTGATTGAAGTGCCCCAGGAACGCACCTACGAGGTGGCGTTGCAGGCGCGGCAGTGCGTTGACGGTGCCAGGGAAATCTGTCAGCACGTCGAACTCGGCGATTTCTCTCCAGTGTCTCGCAGCGGTGTGAGTCTTGATCCAGAAAACGCCGTTGACGAGCGCGGCCACCACGAAGACAACAGCAATGAATGCCAACCATCCCGACTGCAGGCCCATAGCAGTCTCCGTGTCGGCCCCCTCCGACCGGAATGCGGGAGCGACGGAAACGGCGGTCACGAAGATTGCCGTCATGGCGAGGAACCCAGCGACGATCATCTGGGATTGCCGCTGGGCACTAACAAGGCGGGCATCCTGCTTGTTGCGGATCTCCCGGACCTCAGTGAGGACTTGCCCCCACGCGAGAGCCGCATCGCTGTCAGTTGGGCCGTTTGACACGGCACATCTCGCTGATCTGGTCTGAAATCAGAGCAACGATCACGATCTCAGTTTCCCAGCCCGACCCCATGTGCCTCAACCTAACGGTCTTCACCTGGTCGCTGATCGGCAGGCCCTTGGGGTGCGGCGAACGGGCCGATGCCCATATTCGACGGTATGTCTCTACGTCGGAGGTCTCCGATGGATGCCATTGCCGAAAACCCCGTCGACAACACGACCCGCTGGCGTTTTGTCGTCGCGGCGCTGTTCGTCATAGCTGGCGCGGCCGTAGCAGCGGTCTTGCTGGACAGCGAACCGGCTGCGGCGCACGATCCGACGTGCGGACTCTGGGGATGCCAACACACCGACCATCCGCCGCCACCGCCACCACCTCCGCCACCGTCTTGTCAGCCATGGCCCAACTGCAACCAAAACCCCCCACCGCCACCGCCGCCGCCGCCGCCGCCACCACCTCCGCCACCGTCTTGTCAGCCATGGCCCAACTGCAACCAAAACCCCCACCGCCACCACCGCCGCCGCCGCCGCCACCACCTCCGCCACCGTCTTGTCAGCCATGGCCCAACTGCAACCAAAACCCCCCACCGCCACCACCGCCGCCGCCGCCGCCGCCACCTCCGCCACCGTCTTGTCAGCCATGGCCCAACTGCAACCAAAACCCCCCACCGCCACCACCGCCACCACCGCCTCCGCCACCTCCGCCACCGTCTTGTCAGCCATGGCCCAACTGCAACCAAAACCCCCCACCGCCACCACCGCCGCCGCCGCCGCCGCCACCTCCGCCACCGTCTTGTCAGCCATGGCCCAACTGCAACCAAAACCCCCCACCGCCACCACCGCCACCACCGCCTCCGCCGCCGCAATGCCCCGTCGGCACAACAGGCACCCCGCCGAACTGCGCACCTGTCGAAGACGACGATGAGGAATTCGACGAAGACAACGACTTGGAAGACGTCGATGACCGGCCGACGTACAGCCCTGATGACACGGCGTCGGGGAATTGCAGAGGCAGCGACAAGCTTGTCGACGGTGCGTGTGTGCCGCTTGATCCGGTCACTGATCTGCAAGGACGGGTGCAGTGCATGGTCCTTGACCCCTTGGACACGACGGGCCTCCACACGACGACGTATCTGGTCGACAGCGCAGCGGATTGCCCAGGGGTTCTCCCGGGAGTCGATGATGACACCGAGGATGCGTTCTGGGAAGAAGTGTGGGAAGACCGATGCGCTGATCAAGGTCTCGGGACGACATGGGAACCGACAACTCAGACGTGCGGCGGCAGCGGCCTGCGACCTTGCTTCGACGGCACCACTTGGACCAGTGTTGACCCGAACGTTGTGAATTGCGGCGCTTCGCAGTGCCCTGTGCCAGGCGAACCCGGCAACTTCATCGCTGGCACAAACGGGCAGGACTGCGGGGGAACCACTCCGGGCGGCAGCGGCGGCAGCAGCGACACAGACCTTTGTTACGACGGGATCTACCGGCCTTCAGGATCGTGCCCTGCGCCGCCTCCCGGCTACACCCCGCCTCCTGTTACGCCGGGGTCGACACCACAAGAACCGCGTTCAGGCAATCTGCTGGCTTGCCGTGCGAGCTCGACGGTGCGCATGTCGTGGTCGGCGGTGACGGTTTCGAACCCGCAGACCGGCTTCGATCTGGATGGCTGGGAGATCGAATGGGGAGTGCAAGGCTCAGCGTCGACCTCCACGGCCTCGCTGGCTAAGACCGCGCGTTCCTACAGCCGAGTTCTGTCTACGACTAACGCGTGGACTGTCACGCTCACGCCGATGCTGGAGTCCGGCATAGCCGGGATGCACTCGGCCTCGATTGACATTCCGTCTGGGAACCCACCTGCGGGGCAGTGCCCGGCGCCTCCGGCGTTGCCGATCCCGACAGTGATGGCGTGCCGTTCCACCGCGGGCATCGAAGTGGAGTGGACAGTGCCGCCCGGCACCGGCGTGGGCACCGGCTGGGTCATCGACGTGAACGAATGGACCGGCTCGGTCGGGCATTACACCTCCTACAGCATCACCAGTTCAAACGCGTTGCCATGGGCAGACCGAGCAGTGACGCTCCCTGTGCCTGCCGGGCAGGCATACCTGCTCACTGTCGTGGCATACGACGCAGGCCCGCCGGCCCGCTGGGGCTCCTACTCCACGTTGTCGGATGACACCGCTGCCGATCAGCCCGAAGCCGGCTGCGGCCCGCCGCCACCGCCTGCCGTGCCTGGGGGGCTGCCCGATCCGGCACCGGCCCTTGCATGCCTCGCGACGCAGTTCACTGGCCGCTTTACGAGCTGGGCTGACTCGGCGCCGGCGAACTGGGAACGCGAAGCCGAGTACGAAGTCAGGTATCGCCGAAGCGGCAGCACCGGTGCGTGGGCGACAACGACAGCGACGACGAACAGCTCTGGCGATGTCGTGCTCAGCGGCAACTCTGATCCCGGCTACTCGGTCGAAGTCCAAGTTCGTGGCCGTGGCCGTCACCGTCAGCAAGTCAGCGGTGTGTGGTCCGGGTGGTCAGCGTGGGGCTCGTGGAGCAGCTGGCACACACACACGACAAGCACATGCCCTGTGCCTCAGCCGTCGGCTCCTGCTGGTCTGCCTGATCCCGGCCCGGCGCTGACATGCTCCGCGACACAGTTCAGCGGATCATTCACAGGCTGGGCTGACGGCGCCCCGACGAACTGGGAGCGCAACGACCGCTACGAAGTCGAGTACTTGAACGTTTCGTCAGTGTGGACATCGTTGACCGTGACAACGAACGCGGGCGGCGACTACGTGTTCGACGGCCCACCGATCGCGTCGAGCGCCGTTCAGGTTCGTATGCGAGGCCAGGGGCAGCACCGTCAGCAGATCAACGGCACATGGTCGCCTTGGTCAGCATGGGGTGCATGGAGCAGCTGGCACACGGACTCAACACCGACGTGCCCTGCAACGCCGCCGCCGACGACACCGGCTCCGCCTGCCGCTTTGCCCGCTCCGACTGTGAGCCTGCCATGCACAAGCGCGGGATTCTCAGGCACGTTCACCGGATGGGCAGATGGAGCAGCAGCGAACTGGGAACGCGACCAGGAGTATGAGGCCGAGTACCGGCACTCGGGCAGCAACCCGCTCGCCCCATGGCTGACAGCGACTGTTACGTCACTGTCGGGTGATCGCGTGCGAGTCGACGGGCCTGTCGACCCAGGGCACACGATTGAGGTTCGAATCCGAGGCCGGGGCCAGCATCGCAACCAAGTCGGCGGCGTGTGGTCATCGTGGTCGGGCTGGGGCGCATGGAGCGGTTGGAACGCCTACACGACCGGCGCATGCCCAGGCACGATTGGCACAATCCCGCCGGCACCGGCGCAGCCGACGATCACGTGCGCCAGCGCTACAGCGACGAGCGCCACGGTGTCGATGCCTGTCACTGCCTCCACCGGCCTGCGCGAAGTTCGCTACCTGGTGCGCTGGTACGAGGGCCACGCAGACATCAGCACACAGGTACAGCATGACTTGCTGATCGGCCCGTTCACCAGCAGCCCGCACACCATGACTGTCAACATCGGCACTGACATCGCTGCGCTGTTCGACGTCGTGAGCCTGCGGGTCTACGCGCAGCAGCGCACCAAGCCCAACATTTCATCTCCGTGGAGCCCATGGAGCGTCCTGTCAGACGCATCAGCACACCCGCACGTGATCAACTGCGTCTCCGGGGTTGCCAGCTGACGGCACTGATCGGACAGATCTAGAGCGCGGCAGCGGGCAGGAACCGATTCCTCGTCCGCTGCCGCGTTGTCGAGCTACGTCTCCGGAGCCTGTGCCCGTTCTGCAGCGCCGCGCCATGCCGAACAGCAGCCCGCTGCCCGCACATGTGACCACGGCCAGGGCCGCGGCCGTCCAGCGCCTCGGATCTTCCAACTGATCGGCCCGTTGACCAGCAGCACACCTCAGACGTTGACGCTCACAGTCGGCACCAATATCGATGCTCTGCTCGACGTGGTCAGCTTCCGCGTCTACGCACAGCAACGAACACGAGATCTCCCGACCGATCCTTGGAGCCCGTGGAGCGTGCTGTCCGACGCATCGGAGCAGCCGCAGGTCGTCAACTGCGTCGCCGGGGTCGGCAGCTGAACCCAACCGATTGCAGCCCTCCGCAACTCCGCAGACCGACCGGCTCAACACCCTGACCTGTGGCTATTGCTGAGACGCGGTCCACGAACCCGGCGTTTCGCGTTCCGCGCTCACCTCGGAGGATCGCTGCGGGCCGCATAGACGCTGCAAAACGGACTTACGCGCACGTCCCACCCCAGTGCGCGCCGATAGGTACGCCGGGCCGCGCTTGGTGCTCTGGCGCAACCCGCAGACTCGCTTCTCCAGCGCGGCCGGGGTGCGCCTCGGCGAACGGTGAGGCCGGCTGGAACGATCCACCAGTTCCGCCTCACCTCCGGCCAGATACCGGTGCCACCACCTCGCGACGGTGCCCCTCGACAGGCCCATCTGACGGGCCACCTCGGCCTGGGTCGTGCCCGCCTCGATCCGTTCGACCAGCAGCAGGCGCCCAGCGGGCGTCAAGCGAGCATTAGCGCGAGACATCGAGCCTCCTGATGTGATTGTGGTTGTTGTCGCAAACACCACGCTCGCACAGGAGGCTCAACCCATCACGCTGCTACCAACCTCTATGTCCACGACATCTAGATGCTCACGTAGTAGGCACCGTCGACGTTCGCGTTTGGCTCACGCAGGTACTGAACTCGGCCACAACGCGCTCTGGGAAGTCGCGAGGCAGAACCGTGACATAGGCATCCACCAAGTCACCCAATCTCAGCAATGCCGCTTCTCCCAATAATGTCCTCTGACCTGCGGTTATTCCCACGAGTAGGCGTCTACCATGGCACCAATCGGTTACCAATTTCGAGAAAATCAGTTACCCGAGGGATCCGGCGCGACGCTGTGACCAGGGACTTTGGGATTTCGTTCCAGCGCCCGTTCCTGCGGCAGATTCATCCACTCGTTCCTGTTGAGTGGGTCATATAGCCGACGATACGGAAACCTCACTAGATGTACCGCTGGGAACAGCCTCACAGCAAGAACGCAGAAGGAAGCCTGGCGAGTCCGAACGCCACCCGGCAGATGCAGTGTTCGTAGGTACTCTCTTGCGAGTCAGGAGGGGCTGTGATGCACGTCGAAGTTGAAGTCGACCAGTTGGACCTCGACGTTCGCAACCCGCGGCACGGCCCAGTCACAAGCCAGGAAGCGGCACTTAGGTCGCTCATCCGCGACCAAGCACGAACGAATGACAGCCTGCTCGTCAACCTCGCCCTCGACCTTCACCGCCACGGGCTCAGCCCGGCACTGCGATTCGTCGTCATGGAGAAGCCCGACGGGCGCTACGCGGTGCTTGATGGGAACCGAAGACTCGCCGCTCTGCGCTTGCTTCAGCAGCCCGACCTGCTGCCACCGGGGCCAGGGGCCAGCGAATTCGCCGAACTGGTGAGCGGGTCCGGGAAGCAGCCTGACAGGGTTGCGTGCTACGTCGTTTCTGCACGCGATGATGCTGACGATTGGCTGGAGCGGACTCACACTGGGCAGGCGGACGGTAGAGGCACCGTGCAGTGGTCACCGGCTGCCCAACATCGCTGGCGTCCGGTTGGGCGACCGACCCAAACGTCGAGAGCTATCGACGTTTTGGACTGGCTCAAGCGCCACGTCGACGACGAAAACGATGTTCAGGACAACATCGGCTACGTCGAGCGCAACGCCACAACGAATCTCGGCCGGCTGGTCCAGACAACCATCGTGCGAGATCTTGTCGGATTCCATTTCGAAGGACGCGAGATTGTTCCTGATGCACCAGAAGCGGACCTGGTGCGACGTCTCAACGTTGTCGTCGCCGATCTCGCCTCAGGGCGAGCCGTGACGGATATCGCCCGCAAGGAAAATCGTGAGCAGTACATCCGCGATCTGCTGGGAGCAGACTTGCACGGCCAACAGCCCGAGTCCCCTCAGGCATCGCTTCTCGAAGACGATGAGGCCGACGAGGACACTTCGGGCCCTGGTGAGCAACATGACAGGGGCGAGCGCGTCGACTCCCGAAGCGGTGACGAGGAACAAGACAGCGGCTCGAGCCAAGATGCCGAGCCGCGCACGCCTGATCGCCGGCCTACACCTCGCCTGTTCCGAGATGTGGCAGTTGACGGGTTGCATGCGCGGACACAGACCATCTTCTGGGAGCTGAGGAATCTCGATCTCTCGAGGTTTCCGAACGGGGCGGCAGTTCTGCTGCGCAGTGCCATCGAACTCAGCGTCGATGAGCACCTCGATGCCATTGGTCCCACACCATCACCCGACACAGAGCTCGCCAAGCGGATTCGAAGATCCATCAACGCGCTCAAGGACGGCACTGCCGGGGGCAAACGCTTCGAGAGCATCCTCACTGACTTGGATAAGCAGTACAGCCTCGTGTCGGCGCGGAATCTGAACCAGTACGTGCACAACATCAACAACTCGCCGCTCCCGCGCGACCTCGAGACCATCTCGGTCAACTACAGCCCGCTCATCGAAGGCATATCGGCAGCAATCAAGGCTCGGCGGGCAAACTGAGCGGCGTGGCGTTTTTGAGCCCGTTGCGATACCCAGGAGGCAAGGGCCTCCTGCTCAAGTTCGCTGAGGCGATCCTGCGCCAGAACGTGCCATCGGATGCCACCTATGTGGAGCCATTCGCCGGTGGTGCCGGTGTCGCTCTCGGGCTCTTGCAGGCAGATGCGGTGGCGCGCGTGATCATCGGCGATGCAGACCGACGTATCGCTGCGTTCTGGCGAGCCGCCACGGACCACAGCGATTCGCTCATCGAACGCGTGGAACACTGCGAAGTGACGATCGAAACCTGGCACGAGCAGGCACGAATCGTCCGCGAGGGCGCCGAAGATGAGGTGGATCTGGGCTTCGCGACCTTCTTTCTGAACCGCACCAATCACTCGGGCATCATCGATGCCCGCCCTATCGGCGGACTGAACCAAGACGGACCGTGGCCACTGGACTGCCGCTTCAACAAGGAGAACCTGGTGAAACGCCTCGGCTTGGTCAGCGACCTCGCGGACCGGATCGAAGTCCGACATGGCGATGGGGCGAATCTCGTGACGGAGGTCACGGCCGATCCCGACGTGCCGCTGTTCATCTACGCCGACCCGCCCTACCTCACCAAATCGGACGACCTGTATCTAGACACGATGACGTACACCCGCCACCGGGATCTTGCAGCAGCACTGCGGACGAGCAACTGCTGCTGGATGGCCAGCTACGACGTTGACGACCGAGTGGCCGACGAGCTGTATCCGCATTCGCCGATCTTGCGGTTCGATCTTCGGCATAGCGCCCGGCGATCTCATGTAGGCCGTGAACTCATGGCGTTCTCGGCAACGTGTGCTGTGGGTGAAGCGCGATCACTGTTGCGAGACCCCACTTGGGTCCGCGAGGCAACATCCCTGCCTGTCGAGGCCGTGTAGCGGCTACAAAGACATGCGCCTATCGCAATTCACCGCTGGAGCATCCAGAGACGGCCGCTTGCCACCGAACCGGTCGCATCTGGCACAACGAGGGCCAACTGCTCTCCAGCCGAGCGAAATACTGCTTGCCGGTCCAAGCGCCCTTCCACGCCCGAAGCTGCCGTTGTTCTTGAGCATCGTCCATGTCTCACGTACCTTCGACGGCGGCAGGCCAGTCCGCTCAGCCACATCATCGATGGTGCGGCCGAACCCGAACCGTTCCATCTCATCGGTCACCCTGTCCAAGACCGTTGCGGTCATGGAGTTGCCCAGCGATCTCGTGGTCGCCCGGAGGCAAGCTCGTCGGCACTTGATGCCAAGGCGAGTAGAGACGCGTCGTTCGATTCCCGATGCGCAGGGCGATGAATCCATCTGCGTCCTTGTCGGCTTTGTTGCCTCTGCGAATGCTGCGGCTCGGTGGTGCGTCCGAAGGTCAGAAGTGCCCCTTCGAGGTAGAGAGGCTTAGGCTCCGCGGTTTCACAGCCGAGGCGGCGGATGGAACATCAGACACTGGGCGCGGCCCACTCCGCGGCGGCCCAGCAGGCGTGTCCGATCTGATGATGAGTTGGGGGATTACATCGGTGAGTGACCACGCGGCCGAGTTTGACACGAACCTGTGGATGCACGGCCGAACTAGCGTGCCTGCGTGGATTTCGATAATTTGGGCTGGCTCGACAGCGACGATCCTGACGTTCTCAGAGCACGACTGCTAGCAACCGACTCGGCATTGATGATCGCAGCGAAACGGCTGTCAATCCCGATGTTGCGAGAACTGGGCAAGGCCCTTGCGCAATTGGACGTCGAGATCGACGGCGAAATCGCGGGCCATCCGTTTCTTTCTCATATGCGGGAAGAACTTGACCGGCTTTCGCTGATCCTGTTGGACCTCGCTGCGGAACGGTAGCCAGCTCATGTCTGTCACCCTACCGCGCGCCCGCGCGCGGAACAGCCGCCCTCGGTGAGTGGCCACGGGGCCGATTTTGGCAGCCGGGAGCCTGTGGATAACGGGCTGGGCTGCCGGGCGGGCCGGTTGTTGTCTTGTAGCCTTTGGCTCGCTACTGCCGAGAAGGGGTGAAATGAGCAACTTCGTAGAAATCCCGAACATCCAAGCACGCGTGCAAGGAAGCCGCGACAGCCTCGCCAACGCGGTCAATCTCGCCGTTGACGCTGTTGTGAACGAAGAACGCGGCAGGTTGCAGAGCATCCTCAATGCAATGCTCAGCGCAAGCGTCGTGGACTACGAATCCGCTCAGAACGGATTAGAGGAATACCGCAGCGCCATTGCTTCGGCGTTGTGGAACCACTTTCCCGAAGATGCCGTGCGCTCTGTATTCCCCGAAGAAGATGGCTAGGGACAACGGGCTACCGGCTCAATTGTTCTTACGCGTGATTGTTCGTTAGCGCGCTCATGGTCCCGTGAACGCGGGCCATGCCAGAACTACACGCTTCGGATTTGGCGTCGGTGGGGGTCCGCTAATATCGAAGGTGCCCTAAGGGCACAAAAGGCCCCACCGGTGAGCGCAGAAGGTACCTGCGCAACCGGTGGGGTCCCGCGTTGTTCAGCCACGGTATCGGATGGTGATACCAGCCCGCCACCGCATCATGATGGAATGATATGAACAACGCGCGCGGGGGCATGAACGAAACGCGCGCCTAGCTGCCCCGCTCAGCGTCGACTCAAGGCGTTGACGCCGAGCAACCCGACGAACAGCGCGGCAGCCGCCCACCACAGCAGACCTGCCATGAAGAGAGCAACGCCGACCCCGACCACAACGAAGTTACCGACGACTGTGACCATCAATCGGTATCGCGGTCTACGTCGTATCGCCATTCGTCGGGCTTACGCGGCGGACTCGACATCAACGCCTTGGCGACGTTCTCAGGGGTGTCGGGGATCGGCTCAGGCAGGTCGCGTTTCGCGGGTTTGCGTCGCCGTGGTGTCGCCATAGGGCCACGGTAGCGGCTCGGCTGTGGATCGGCAGCGAACAGCGCCAGTCGTAGCGGTTACTATCCAGTTTGCCATCAACGCCGTGGCAGCCCCCGTTTGGGGGCCGTCGCAGTCGGTCTCGTTTCGGGGCATCATTGCAAGCACATGGTCCCCTTCGGATCGGCTGCGACGGCGTTGATGGCTTGATGCCTGATCTTCCGAACCGAAGGGGACCACCCCATGCCCGCACCTTGGCGGCTCGGCGTGCTCATTGTCGCGTTGCCGTTCACCGCTTGCACAACGGCAACGCCCGAGACCGCGACCGTCACAGTCCCGGCGACCACAACGACGGTCGCCGTCGTGCCGCAGTCGACCACAGCGCCGGTGATTGTTCTCGACGCTGAGCCGTCCGCAGTCGATGTCGTGCTGACCCAAGCCGAAGACGACCCCGAACAAGCCAACGAAGCCTTGTGCAAGTTGCGCGGCGAGTTGCGCAGCACCTACGCCGCGCTGTACGACGAATGGACGGCTCAACTCGAATTCGCCGAAACGAATGCCCGTGTCGAACACATCGCTGAACACGCTGCCGAAGCGTTGGTGCTGTGGCAATCCGCTCTGCCGCCGCCCGAGTGCGAGTGGTGCCATGGACGGTTCTACGAAGACATCTGGGCTGCGTACGTAGACCACGCTGAACGATGGGCCGAATACAGCCCCATGCTCTACGGCGAATGAGTCGGGACGCCCCATGGCTCTGAAACCCTGCAACGAATGCAAGACCGACATATAGCGACGAGCGAAGACCTGCCCGCACTGCGGCATCAAGAAACCGTTTCAGTCAAAGTTCGAGCGTGGCGTCACCGACGTAGCCAATGCCCTAATCGGATTAGCAATAGGTGTGCCGGTGCTGATCTTCCTCGGCATCTTCCTATGGGTTTGGATCACAGCATGGTTCTGAATCCAACGAATCGCGTGCTCCGCGCGAATCGTCTGTTACCGTGACGAGAGAAGGCCCCACCGAGCAAGCTCAGCAGGGCCTCCATCTCAGCCCCCGTATCGGGGGTGCCATCTGGCCCCGGCTTCGGTCGGGGCCAGCACTGTCTAACGATAGAAGGACCCCACCGAATCGGGGGTAAGGCTGCCACGGCTCAGTGGACAAGTCACACGCCGGTAGTTACTCGCGATCAGACGTTCGCGCCAGCTAAGATGGGAGATAGCTAAGCGCGGCTAGGCCCCAGCCTTAGACCCCGAGTAGTCCGATGTGGCCGGACGAAACGGTGACGAGGCTGGGGCCGCACCATTTGAGACTGTCACACGCAGGCGAAGACTCACTGCTGATTATACGCATGTTGGTCCGCAACGCGTGCGTAATTGCGCTACCACGGTTCGCCGTAGGCAGGCTCAACGTCCATGTCCGGTTCGATATCGGCCACAAGGTCGACGTATTGCAGCACCTTGCCGGACATGGCCGCTGCGGTCCGGCGCATCTGTTCCGCGGTATCGGAACCGCGGGCGTTGTGGCGGCCTGCGAACTCGGCTACGTACCGATCCAAGTGTTTCGCTGAGACGTGATGGAAGGTGCCGTGGTAGCCGCGCTTGAGCAGCGACCAGAACGACTCGATGCCGTTGGTGTGGGCTTGGCCGTTGACGTACTCACCGACGCTGTGCCGCACGAATCCGTGCGGGCGGGGCAGCGCCCGATATGCGGGGTGCCCGTCGGTGAACACCACCGTCGCAGCATCGGTGCGGTCGGTGACATAGGGCACCAGCGTGGCGGCTTCGGTGTCGGCGACGACTTGGGCTGTGACCGTGTTGGTGGCCCGGTCCAAGACTCCGACGACGACGGTCTTGTCTTTGCCGCCGCGGCCCGTGATGCGACGTTCGCGGTCGCGAGCGTGCATGTTCTTGGCGAGACCGCCGATGAACGTCTCATCGACCTCTACGGGACCGTCGAAACGGTCGATGGCGGTCTTGTCGGCCCACGTCTCCCGAATACGGTGCGCCAGATGCCACGCAGTGCGTTGCGTCACCCCCAAGTCGCGGTGCAGTTTCATGCTGCTGGTGCCTTTGATGCCGGTGTTCAACAGATAGATGCCGATGGCCCATGTCTGGTAGCCGAGCTTGCTGTCCTGCATCACGGTCCCGACACGCACCGAAAAGAACCGGCGGCAAGTGCGGCACCGGTACGGCATCGTCTTGTGAGTGGTGCCGATCTGCACGTTCGCTGATCCGCAGCCTTCGCGGGGGCAGCGTGGCCCGTCAGGCCAACGCACGTCAGCGAACCACTGCTCAGCGGTCTTGTTGTCGGGGAACATGCGGAACAGGGCGGGGAGTGTGACCCCTTGACGGTCCGCTCGGCCGGGTGCGTTCTTTGCCATAACCCCACCGTAGACAGGGGGTGTGACAGTCATGATGGGAGGGTCAGCGGTCGGGCCTGGGTTTGACTCGGGGTGTGACGGGCTTGATGCCTTGTACGTGATCTGTCGGCCTGGTGTCCCGGCTGCTGGCGCGCACCGACCGGTCGGGCGGACGTGACCTCATAGGAGCCTTGGAGACCACCTTGACTGTCCTGTCCGCCGTCCCGGCCGGCGGTGCCTAGCTCACTACTGGCAAGAAAGGCAGGGTTCATCATGGCTGATGAGGCAGTCGGCGTCTACGGGGGCGTCGACACGCACAAGGAGGTCCATGTCGCTGCGGCGGCCGACCAGGCGGGCCGGGTGCTCGCTGCGGAGTCGTTCGGGGCGGACCCGGCGGGGTATCGCCGGCTCGCAGAGTGGCTGGGGTCGTTCGGCCCTGTGGTGCGCGTCGGCGTGGAGGGCACCGGCTCTTATGGGGCGGGGCTGACGCGTCACCTGGTCGGCTCGGGTGTCGAGGTGGTCGAGGTGAGCCGGCCGAACCGTCAGATGCGTCGCCGCCGCGGCAAGTCCGACACCGTCGACGCCGAGGCCGCGGCACGCGCTGCGCTCAACGGCGAGGCGGCCACGGCTCCCAAGGGCAGCGACGGGATTGTGGAGTCGATCCGGGCGATCCGGGTCGCGTTGTGCTCGACGCGTGCTCATCGCACCCGCATCTCCAATCAGATCCGCGATCTCATCGTCACCGCTCTGGACCGGCTGCGCTGCGCCCTCGAGCCGCTCACCACTGCACAGCGGGTGGCTCGGTGCGCTCGGTTCCGTCCCGGCGATCCCGCCGTGCCCGCCGAGGCGGCAAAGATCGCGCTGCGCACCCTGGCCCGCCAATACCAGACCCTCGACGACGACCTCGCCGAGCTGCGCCGCCATCTCGACGAGCTCACCATGACCGCCAACCCGGCGCTGCGAGCCGCCAAAGGCATCGGCACCGACACGGCGTCGATCCTGCTCATCGCAGCCGGCGACAACCCCGCCCGGCTCACCACCGAAGCCGCGTTCGCCGCTCTGTGCGGCGCATCACCCGTCGAGGCGTCATCAGGCAAGACCACCCGGCATCGCCTCAACCCCGGCGGGAACCGCCAAGCCAACCACGCCCTGTGGCGAATCGCCATGGTCCGCCTCGCCACCTGCCCCCGAACCCGCGCCTATGCCGCCCGCCGCCAAACAGAAGGCAAATCACGCTGCGAGATCATCCGATGCCTCAAGCGCTACATCGCCCGAGAAGTCTTCGCCATGCTCGCCGACCCCCACCAGACCAACAGCTCCGACGACCCAAGCGAGCTCCGACACCGACGACAAGCAGCAGGCCTCAGCCTCGCCCACGCCGCCGACCAGCTCAACACCTGGCCCGCAACCATCTCAGTGATCGAACGCGGCAAAGCACCCCACCACCCCCTCATGCCCGCCTACCGCGACTGGCTCAACACACTCCAACCCGCCGCTTGACGAACCATAGGAGCATCACGAAACGGGCGTGGCGGTCGGTACCGGGGCACGACAAACAACGCCATTTGCTCGGCCATCGGTGGCACCTTTCAGTTGTGGAATGTGTGCCCCTACCGGGACGCGAGCCATTGAAGCACAGACCTGTGGATGGCCGAATGGGCGTGCGTAGGCCCCGGCGCATTCCACAACACCGGGGCCTACGGATGTCCCGTAGCGACCGTTACAACGCCACGGGACTGCTGAGAGTGCCACGCAGGAATTGGAAACCGCGCAGCGCTCAATCAGATCAATGGTCACTCACCGATGAGCCTCCCGATAGCGTTCCGCGATGCCACCGACACCCGACGAAGCACAAGAACTCCGCGACCTGCTCGCGGCCATCGAACCGTTGACCGACGCCCTCGAAGGCATCCAACGAACCGCAGCCGAGTCATTGGGTATCGTCGCTCAGTGGCGTGAACTCATGGCCAGCGCTTGGGACGTGCCCACGCCCGGCTCGGAATGGCATCAACGAGGAAAGGCGCTCAGCGATGCGCTCCGGGAACGGCTCGGCGTGCTCGCTGTCCTTTTCGAGACTTTGCGCGACAAGAACACCGAATGAACGAAACGCCTCCAAGAACTCTCGGGCGGCCACGATTTGAGAATTCTGGTGGTGACTCACCGATGTAATCCCCAACAAAAGCCTGCCCGATGGTTCGCGCGAGAGCTACCGGCACCGCATTGCCGATCTGTTTGGCTTGCGTCGTGAGGCCGCCGACGAACTCGAACTCGTCGGGGAATGTCTGCAGGCGTGCCGCTTCCCAGACCGTCAACGCTCTGTCCTGCGTTGAGTCCGGATGGCCATACCGACCATTGCTGTAACTGATGCAGCGGGTGCTCAACGTGGGAGCGGGTTTGTCCCAGCTCAGACGACCGTACGTATCAGTGTGGGCTACGCGTTCTTGCTTGTGGCAGTCAACCCACAGCCGTTTCGGCCAGTTGCGCCTGTCCCCGCCTTCGGGCGTGTTGCGGATGCGTTCTAGGTTGAGCCGTGAGAGGCGCATGGCTCGGTGATCAGGAAACTCAGGATGTGTCTCGCCGGCTTGGACCTGCGGCAGGTCATGGATCGCGTCGCGCACGGTCACATGACGCTCAGAGGCTCCATCTCCGTGAGTGGGCGACGGGAGATTGATCTCGCCGAGCCGGCTGGCGATGAGCACGAACCGGCGCCTTGTTTGCGGGACGCCGTAATCGGCACAGGGAATGATCTCTTGCGTGGACTCGTATTCCTGCGGAAGGTTCTTCTCGAACTCTGTGAACGCCTTCTGTCCCTTCGCACCAGGCACGTTCTCGACGAAAACGAGCTCTGGGCGCAATTCGTCAACGAACCGAAGGAAATTCAAGAGCAGCCTCGCGTCCGGTCCTCGCGCGGGTGCGCCGTTCTTGCGTCCTGCGAACGGCTGGCATGGAGCGCACCCAGCGAAGAGCCGTACCGCACCCTGCGCCTCGCTGAACGCTTCGCGGACTTCATCGACGCTGACGTCACGGATGTCGCGCTCCAAGACGGTCGCATCCGGGAAGTTGAGCCTGTAGCTCTCTGCAGCGTCCGGGTCCCATTCGACAGCCAGCCGGGGCACGATGCCGACATCTGCGAACCCCTGAGATGTTCCGCCGCAGCCAGCGAAGAAATCAGCCAGCACCAGCTCGGCGGCGGGCGATGTCGGATCTGTTCCTCGTTCCCGCGTCGCCGTGCCGCCTACGCCGGAGGCGAGTTCGGCATAGCCACCTGAAGCGGACATCACGTCAACGGGAGCAGCAGCACGATCATGGGCAGCCATGGCACCTCAACAACGTTAGACCAGAGCCTGCAAGAGGAGGATGCCACGCGGACGCCATACCGATCAGAGCCGTGATCCTCTTCCTTCTCGGTCAACTGTCGGCGGCCCGACCATCTCCTGTGGTGTTCAGCGGCCCTATGTCTCCGGCGACCCAGAACGTTTCGGGGCAACTTTCGTGCGGCTGGGTCACAAGCGCAATTGTGTCGTCGCCGAGATTTTCGCGGCTCCAAGCGTTCGGGGAGGCGAATTCGACTGCGTCGCCGTCATGAATCGTTACGGGCTGGTGTCGTTGGATGACATCTGCGCTCTTGCCCTCCAGAACCTCCAACGGCGGATGCTGGACTGTGATCGGCCCAGTCGGCGAACTCACCAGGACTGGTTCGCGAGCGTCGAACATCAGCGTGTACAGCCCTTGGCGGGAGCTGGGGGCGGCGATCTCGAGAACGATGCACTCCGGATCGATATGCAGTACACCTACGGCCGATGCCTGAAGAACAACCGCATTTGGGCTATGGCGAACATACACGACTTGGCTGGTCTCCATCTCGCCGACGACCACGTCAGAAGCCGGCGGAGCCGATGCCGTTACGACCTCGGCTGTGTCCGATGATGCACCTTCGCTGACCGGCGGAGCGTTACCGCACGCCATCGCGACCGTTACGGCCAAAACCAGCAGCACGACGTGTCGGGTATGCCGATAACGGCCGAGGATGCACCACATTAGATATCAGTCTTCCGAGTGGCAGAAATCAAGGTCGCGCGATGTTCCATCCGGGCACGCACGTCGGACTAGTCGTTCACGAGAATATCGAGACAGCGCGGTCGAGACGTGATCAGGCACCTATCTCATGTTGCCATTCACAGGCCCGTCATCGCGACGCGCCTCACCCTCCTGATGCTCAATAGCGCAACCAACCATTGGGACCACATCGGCTGGCGGGAACAAGTCCAGAGCGTTCTGCGCGCAACCATCGACGCGGACGATGCTGAGACGATCGAAAACCGAACCGCAATTGTCGACCACTACGTGGCCCGCGGCCGCTACGAGTTCCGGGAGTTCGTCAGGCGACGGAGCGAATGAGCAGCAAGAGATGAGTTCGGTCAGCTCGCCGGAGCATCCGCGCTTCCGCTGGGCACACATGCCGCCGATAGCTTTCCTGTAGGTGGTGTCAGCCGAGCGTCGTGCGGGAGAACGCGTGGGTATCGAAGCGCTCGAACAGCGTGATTTGCGTGAAGCGTTGGAGAATGCTGGGGAGCAAGCGTGGACGATGCTGTACGAGACGCGCAGGGCCGAGTCCGCCGTGGCGTACCGGTTTTGCGTGCTTGTTCCGAAGCGTTACAGGTCGGAGGTTCTTGGGGAGGGTTTCTGGCTGCCTGATCTCGACAACTGCGCTCCGTGCTTGGCGGAGTCGGGCACCGATGACGGCTACGAGTACTGGAGACTTGGTGATGGCAGTGGTTTTGAGCCTCTGGTGATTCTTCAGAGTCATCACGGGTTGCGGCCCAGCATGCTTCCGCAGCTCAGCGAAGAGTTCCGGCTGTATCACAATCTGTGGGTCAACGACAGCGGTGCGGAACTCATCAAGATCAGGCCGGATGGCTCGGAGGAAGTCGCGGCGGAGATCCGCCCCCAAAGTGTGCGTGTCCGCACGAAGTACCTGCGGCAGTTCCTCGCCGGTAAGCAGATGGACCTGGTGCTGCGAGTCAGCTCCGTTCTGTATGCGGACGACCCCGACGAGGCAGCCACACTCGGCGAAGTCGCCCCTCGCTACATCCGAGACGACATTCGCGTCAGCATTCATGTCTCTGATCGGGTCAAGGGCAGACAGCGGCCGTCGTCCCACTTGCTGGGCAGGAAGCTGCTTCCAGCTCCTCCCCGAGAGAAATCCGGCATCTGGCCGTTCGACAACCCGCCTGAGAACTACCACGACTTCGTCATCGGCGAGAACCCTGACGGCGAGCCCGTCCGGCACACATGCGATCCGGAACAGCTCGACAACTATTTCGGCAAGAACCCGGGCGCACCTGACTACTTGACGCCGGTCCATTTTCGCCGCGAAGTCCTGCAGCGCTACTACGAGTCTCCCGAGAAGTACTCGATAACAGACGGCGATCTGTCCTGCGGGGCCCTTTGGGGACTCCGCCTCGACAACAGCCACCCCAAGTATGTGGTTGTGTTTCTCGGCGATCTGGGACAAGGCTTGCCCGAGTCGGAACGTCCCTACTGGCAGTCGTTCAATATCGTTCCCGAAGGCGACCCGAGCCCCACCCTCATCAGCCGGGCCTTCTTGGGAGAGCCAGCCGAGCCAGAAGCGCCCGACCTGCGCTTTAAGTCTGTCTTCGGCACGTTCAACGCCGAGTGGCGCAAGCAGTTCGGATGGCCGCTGTTCAGAGACCCCGAGCCCGACGACGTGCATGTCCTGCAGCGGCTGCGGGTGCCCCTCACAAGCAGCCAGCCGGAGTTCGAGGCGCAAGTCATGGTCATAGCGAAGATCCTCGTAGACGCCCTCAACGAGGCGGAGATCCAGAAGCGGCTGCCGTCCAGCCTCCGGGGCGAGAAGGGCATCAGCAAGCTGGAGCGCTGGCTGCAACAAGAGAACTATCCGCATGTGAGGCGTGACATCGCATTCCTCAGACGCGTTCAGCGCCTTCGAAGCAAGCTCGCAGCTCACCGCAAGGGCTCGGACTACGAGACGACCCTCGCAGACGAGAACGTCCACAGTGATCCGATGCGGGAAATCGCCGCGACGCTCCAGAAAGCTGAACGATTTCTCTACGACCTCGCTGCTCACTTCGCAGTCGACTTGGACAGCTAGTCATTGGCTGACTAGCTGAGGTTGTGTGCGTGTGATGCGTGTGGGCCGCACGTAGCCGAGCGGCACTCCCAGTGGTGGTCGTGCGCTCAGCCCGACGAGAGCCAGCGAGCCTTCGCCGGATGAGCGGAGCGTGCGATGCTCTGACCAGCGCTATTGGGCACGACGCGTTCCAGATTCGGCGTTTTCGTGTTCCGCGCCACAGCGGCGCAAGCCTCTGACCTGGAGTTTTAGCCAATTGCGCCGACTCCGGAATCATTCGCTGCGTGGAAAACACGCTCACAGGTGGGCATCCTCTAATGCATGCCGAAGCATCGCCGCAAGGGGCATATGCGGAAGGGCAAGCCCGTGCGGCCCGCGACCGTCACAACTAAGGGCAGCGGCCCTAACGCGCCGCAGCCCGCAGATTCCGTCGCGGCAGTCCGCTCTGCGCAGACAGGTCAGCCGTCGTCGGAAACTCCGAGCGACCTTGACGAGAATCTGGGTGTGGTTGTCTGGCAAACGGGAAAGTCGGCGATCGACTACCTAATCAAGGACGGCCGATTGGAGTCTGTTTCTGAGAGAGGGAGAGAACAGGCTGCCGACCGCTTAATCCAAGACGCCTCGAAGCGCCTCGACTCGGCGCGACGTCTCATGGAATCGGATACCGGATCCGCGTTCTCGTTGGCGTACGACGCTTACCGCATGGCAGCGGACTCGCTGCTGGCGCTTCAGTGCCTGCGGGCGACGGGAGGCGATGGCTCGCATCGGATCCTCGAGGACGCCATCTCAGCTCAGTTCGGAAATAGAATTCCGTCGTTCTCAAAGCCAAGATTCGAGCAGTTCCGCCAAATGCGCAACGCTTCGCAGTACCCGGACTACGAATCTCCCGATTTGACAGACAGCGATGCGCAGTGGGCCATCGACCTTGCTGGCGATGCAGTGTCAGGCGCGCAAGATCTTACGGGCGTCGTGGAACTGGGTCCGTATCGACCGAGTTCTTGATTTCGATTGCGACGATCGGGCGCTCGGCGACGGTCGCGTGAAAGCTGCCTGAGCCGTCTCGGAGCCACCCGGCATCGCGGATGACGACGTTGACGGGGCGCCCTAGACGATCCTCGACGCCGCTGAGCGCCTCGTAGAGACCGTTTCGGTCGGGTTCGCCCGTCACGAGCAGGTCAATGTCCTCGACGGGCCGTTTGCCCGTGACGCCATGCAGGCGCGCTGCCCACGAGCCAAACAAATACGCTGCCTCGATTCCGTCTATGCCTTCGAGCACTTCTGCGAGGACCCGCGGAGGCCCGAACGCCTTGACCAAGAGGTCAGACAGGCTGTCGAAATAGGGGCTGTCGGTGTTGGCCCGAACGAACCTTGTATTGCCTATGCGGCGGCTGGTGACGATGCCCGCAGCCTCAGCGCGCTCGACTTCGCGGTGCAGGGAACTGAGCGGCACTCGGACACGGTGCGACAGTTCGCTCATGCTGGTCTCGCTATTTGGGTAGCACACCAGATACGTCAGCACCTCTCCTTGCTGACGTGAGCGCAAGATGGGCAACAGACTCGGGCTCGACTTAGTTTCCATACATCGGAAAGTATATACCATTGAGCGGAAGTTTGATGCCGACGATCATCCGCTCATCCCCAGTCACGGATGCGACGGAGCCGATCAGTGACGCCGCCAACATCACGACCAGAGCTGCCGACACCGAAACCGCGAAGAATCCCCATGCGCGAACGAACGAGCACACTGAGAATTGACCGCTCAGCGACGCACGGAGTCGACGCTGAACTGGCGCAGCAGCGCTCCGATTCGTGTTGTGGGCGGCTGCTTGGGCGCACTGGTGGGTGTCGGGAAGAACGTTGCGGTCAGTCTCACTTCGGGCGCTGCCGTATGGGGATGATCAGGGCAGTACGTCCGGCAAGGGATCTGGATCTGTGTGGAGCCGGTGCCGAACGGTCCGCCGGTATCCGATTCGTTGCTGACTAGAAGTGCATCGATGTCCATTGCTTCCAAGCGCCACGAGATCTCGTCGTTGGCACCGGTGCGTCCCCGGACCAGCGCAAACACGTCTCGGTCCACGCCGGGATCGGTGTAGAGCGCTAGCTGCTGCTTTGTGAGTCCGACAGGGTTCTCTCCGCTGAGCGTGCCGTGGTCGAGCAGCTCGCCCCGATCTGCCCAGCAGGCAGATAACACGTACACGTAGTCCGACATGTCGTTCTCCACTGGTCCCGGCGTGTCAGCGCCGGATACAGACGCGTCGCTGCATGGGCGGCGGACGTTACGACCCGCGGAGCAGCCGGTCAATCGGTACTGCCCTCGTTGGACGCTGCTGGTGGCAGTTCGACCCGTTTCGGCGGAGATAGTTGACAAGCACCCTGTGAGTGCCTCAGTATCGCGTCCCTCCTGGCTGGGGACCCGAGACAATCACTGCATTCGGGCACAGGCGCATGAAAGAAGGGCAGCCGCATGATTAATGCAAGCATCGTCGATCCCATCGAGGCACATCTCGACCGTCACCCCGGGCGTCGATCACGTGTGACGGTCGCGGCGCTGCTGGAAGCGATGACCCGAAACGCGAAGCAAGGCCGGCCCTACACGCGGTCCGCGGTGACTGAGACGCTGAACAGTTTCAGCCGCGACGAACTGGCTGAGCTGGGAGTGCAGACCGCCGGTCAGACCCCGGAGCCGTTCAGCTACTCATCAGTGGCGAGACGCATCAAGCAACTCGAACACGCGCTCGCGGAAGGCTGGACCGCTGACGGCGTCGAATACGACCTGGACTGGTTCAACCGGGCGATGATCGCTGCATCTCTGCCGGCCGGGATTGGAGCGGTGTCTCACGCAGAGGCGGCCGACGCGACAACACTGCCCGCCTGGGCTGACGTCAGGGATGCTGCCGCAGACCGCGGCTACGCGTCTCGAATGGACAGGTTCGCTTCTCGAGGGATCAACGTCGTCATGGACTACAGCAACGACAAATCAGCCGCAACTGAAACGCCCCCCAGCGGCCACGGTCTGCCGCGCGGACGCGCCGCAGCCCAGATCGCAGCAACAGCAGCCGCTGTCGCCCACAACCGACAAGCAGCCGCACAACACAGCGACGCCGACTGAGTAAGCCAACCCGCAGACGGTCCGACTGAACCGTACGACGAACCACTCTGCTGTAGTCCAAGCCGCAAACGCGGCATCAGGGCGCGAACTATGTGCCCCGACCACCACGTCCGACGGACCTGCGATCTACGACGCTCGGCGACAGATCTCGGACCCGGTGCCTCGCCAGATCTTTGGCCTCAGTCCGCACCCTGCCCAGAGCGGCCATGCTTGCGTTCTGGCTCAAGGGACGCTGTGAATTGACGTTCGGTTGAGGCCAGCATGCCTTTGTAGCCGCGGCAGCTCGTGACGAGTTCGGTGGCGTCGTGGGGACTGACTCCGAGTCCTTGCAGGAACTGCCACCGCAGCAGCCACTGAAGCGCTCCCGCATGCCTCTCGAGGTCTTGCAGCTCAGCTACTGATTCAAACCGCCAGTCGTTGCCGAGGGGACCGTGTGCTGCGTGCTTCTGGCGCAGGTATGGAATCGAGTTGTGGAAGGGCTTCTCGCCACGCAGGTCCCACAGTCTGATGATGTCCTGACCTATCGGGCCACTGCGAGCGAGGAGGTCCTTGAGCGCCGCTCCCAGGTTCACGTTGGCATCGCTGCCTTGCGCGGTTTTCTTGTAGGTCTCGATAGATCTCGCTGCGCTGAGCAGGCGCGAACCGACGCTGTGGTCCAGCAGTGGCTCTTGAGAGTCAATGAGCAGTGTGAGGGCTGCTGCGTAGCCGTGCCTGTACCAATCGAAGTAGTTCGAAAGGAGTCCGCCGAAATCGACGCCACAGTCTCTCAGGCTCCCCAAGTTGATGAACGGCGTGTGCGCTGACGCCGTGCCGGATCTGTCGCCGTCGGATTTGATCCCAAGCGGGTCTGGGTAGTGCAGCGTCAACCAGCGCTCGTGTTCGGCGGTGCGGGCTCGGATTCTTGTAACGCGCGCGTTGGCGGCTGAACACAAGCTCAGCAGTTGGAAGAGAGGCCGTACCCAGCGTTCTTGGATGCTCGCGAACGGGACGAGCTCCTCGATGGCGAAGAACGTGCGAACCCGAACAGACAGAGTTTCGGCCGACGCGTCGATCACGCATTCTCGGCGAAGGCAAACTTGATCGCCGTCGACATCAGCTTGTCGGACCAAGGTGTCCGGCACTACGACGGTACGGGTGTCGGGGTTCCAAACTTCGGCGAGGTTGATGTCTCTGATGAGACCGATGCCGCGTTCGCTCCACTCGGCTGCGGTGTCGAATTCGATCTCGATGCGGGACGCCAGATCATCTGGCTCAATCCAAGCGCCCCATGATTCAGCCCACCAATTCCCTGTCCACACTGACTCGCTCTCCCGATTCAAACGCGATGCGGGCTTCAGGCACCACGCGTCGAACAGGCTCACACTTGCGTCGCGTGTCTCGCCCCAGATCGAATCCCTTCGCTCGACACCGATTGCGAACGAGTCTTCAGGCACCAATCCGCCACTGGGCCGTATGTCACGAATCAGCAGCTGCCAATGCCCTTCATCGCGCATCGCCAACACGCCCGCCGAGCTGCTTGCGGGAATATGGCTCAGCGAGCCGTCGCTGCGGGTTGGCGTGTCGCGAGGCACCCACCAGTGGCCCAAGCGAGCCGACGGCGCCAAGAAGTCGTCTTCGGAATAGCTCGTCACTATTTCCTTCTGTCATCGCTGACCCATGCAGATGAATCGGTCCGTGCACGACAGCTGCGACCAATCCGATTCGACAAGATACCTATATGCGCGAAATCACCCTAGAGAACTCACGCCTCTAGCTAGCGGTCGAATGGCAACTCGACCATGGAGACCTTCTTGCTCTCGAAGTGCGCCATCAGTTGCGACAGGTACTGCTGGTCTGGTTCCGACTCCACCACACTCGCAATTTCTCGGCCTGAACGCGACAGGGCCACACCGCTGATCTTGAGTGCGCTCGGCGGCGTCTCGCCGAGGGACGTGAGTCTCCACGAGCGACCTGCGTGGCGCAGCATCAGCATCAGCCCGTCGTCAGGTTGTGGCGCATCCAGACATCCCCGGTAGTCGCGCCACGAGTCGAAGTCCGAGATGATCAGCCCGTACTCGTTGAGGACGCTGAGAATGTCGAAGCCCAGCATGTGCTCACTCAGAGCGTTGTGTGCTGCGTTGCCGTTCACTGAAATGACGCGTTGGTCGAGCACGAAGCTCCCAGATCGCGGATCGAAGGACCCGTAGAGCGTCTCGGCCGGCGGTTCGATTCCGGGAGGCAGACGCAGGGCCAGGGCGGTCGACAAGGCGCAAAGGCGGCGGAACTCGCGAGCGACGCGCTGATCAAGGTTGCGGAGAATATCGAGGGTGCGAATCGAGGTGGTGCCGGGCCTTCGCACTTCGCCGGCCAGAACGCGCGCCCACATCTGCTGCATCTCAGCCGCAGTCACATCTTGAACATCGCTGAAGAACCGCGCTGTCCAATCCGGGTCCGGGTCGTGGTCCGAGACGGTGTCGTCGCCAAGGTCCGCAGCCGCCGCCTCGACGACGGCTTCGATGTTGTGCATCCGTTTCTGGTTCTGGTACTCCCATGCGGCTGTGAGGTCGGCTCCCGTCAATTCCGCCCTCTGCTGCGGTTCCGCCAGTTGGAGGTAGTTGCGTGCTTCTGCACGGGCCAGCGTGATCAGTTTCGTGTGTTCTGCTTCCGCTGCAGACAAGATGCGCTGGGCGTCGGCCTGGCCTTGGGCCTCTACCAGCGCCGCCTTCGCGCGGCGCCCCGCTGCCCACGGTGCCAGCAACGGTCCGGCGACGCTGCCGATGCCGGCGGCGACGTAATCGAGCAATTTGAGGATGGCCGGAATCATCGGCAGGTCACTGCAGTCAGACCTCGCCAGAAGTCGTGCTTCATGCAGTGCGCACCGTACTTCTCGGCGGCGTCTCGGTCGCTGAATGGACTACCGACGGGTGCCAGATGAGCGTCGGCAGCCCAATATCCGCGTTTCCCTAGATCGCGCGTCGTACCTTCGCGCGCGGCAGCGAAGCGGATGCAGCAGTCCAAGCTGAGAAAGGTGTTGCAGAGTGCCCCAGAGAAGAGAAACGCACGCGCCCGGTAGTCCGGCACCACGCCGCGGCAGGTATGTGGCCGTCGGGCCGCGCGGCGGCCGGACCGACCAAACCGCGACCATGAAGCGCCGCGGTGACAACTTGCCACCGACTGACCGATCCGGTCAGAGATGGAAGCCGGCCTGAGACGCAGGACCGATCCGGCAGGAACGCACGGTGGCGGGCAGCCCGAGCGCGGCGACGGCCGCGTCTAGTTCGTGGTGGACCGACGAGCGGGCACATCTCTATGAGTGGTTTCACAAGACAGCACCCGAGTTGACGACGGTCTACGTGGGAGGCCTTCGTGTCCTGATGGATGAGGAGCTGCCTGGCCGCGTCCACTTCGCCGCTCACGCAATGCGGGAGATAGCGAACCGCCTGAGGGATGTGCTCACTGGAACCGATGCCAGGCGGCCGCAGTATGAGCATCTGGTAGAGCAACTCAGCAGCAAATGGGTTGCCGAGGATCTGCCGATTGGTGATCGGCAGGCGCTCAGTGAGCGTGCGTCTCCTTCAGCGTCGGGACCTGTGACCTATCGCGTCTCGGAGCAGCTGTTCTCAGCCGTGGCCAAGTTGGTGGACACGTACAATGATGCACCTCCGACGAACAGGGAGCGACTGCGGCACTTGTTCCACAAAGTGGGCGGGCCGAATCCGCCGCCTACCGAAGTGGTCGAGAGTTGGGTCAAGAGCTGGAGGAACGTAACAGAGCGCGGGGTACGCCTTGCGCATGTCGGCAAGGATCCGCTGGGGCCCGACGCTGAGGCGGAGGTAACAGCGATTTTCTTGGCGTTCGAGAAGTCGATCATGGCGATCGCCAACCGCTCGTATCAGAATCTGGACGCGCTAGACCAGCTGCTCGCGTCAGCGAATCAGCGATGACCTCTTGGAGTCGACCGTCCGAACCCGAACTCGCCGAGGTTGAGGCGCTAGCGATTCGGCCCGAGAACCGTCGGTATTTCTTCGACCGATTGGAGAACCCGAACTGGGTGTCGCCTCTGGCGCAGCGCGGCTATTTCGGGGAACCGCCTGAACCCATTCGGGACGACGAGAGCGGCCATGTGCGCTATCCGCCATGGCCCGAGGGCCGCTACCTCGCCAGGATGGCATCGGAAGCGCCCGATGAAGTAGCGGAGGTGCTCAGCCGAATACCGCGATCATCCAACCCCGCCGTCACACGCATCCTCCTTGAGGCCCTTGACACACTGCCGGATGAACAGTTCGGGCAATTGGCGGGACGCGTTATCGAGTGGGTCGCGGCTCCAGGTGTCGGGTTCTTCGACGATAAGGCGGCATCGGTGGTCGCACGCCTGTTCCGTGGCAATCTCGTCAAGGAGGGCTTGAGGGCAACGAGGGTGCTGCTGGCGTTGCAGTCACGAACGACTCCGGCGCAGGAAGCCGCCGAGCATGGATCCGTGCCATATCGCGCCGAGCCAGTCGGTCGATGCTCAGATTGGGAGTACGAGCGGACTGTCACAGAGATCTTGCCGGATCTCGTCGGTGCTGCTGGCAGTGAAGGACTAGCGCTCGTCTCATCGCTGCTGGATGACTCGATTCGCCTGAGCCGAGGTCCGAGCGAGCCCCTTGATGACGACCCCTATTCGTACATCTGGCGGCCGGCGATCGAGGATCATCCACAGAACACCGATCACGGAGTCCGAAGCACCGTCGTCTCGGCTGTGAGGGATGCCGCTGTGATGTTGGCCGGGGCCGGTGAGGAGGAACTCGAAGCGACAGTGCGCCGGCTCGATGCGGGGTCAACACTTCATCGCCGAATCGCTCTGCATGTCTTGGCCAACACGTCCGGCGGCGCTCACATGGTGAGTGAGCGGATTGCCGACACAGGCCTGTTCGAGGATCCCGGCATGCTGCACGAATACGCAGGACTACTGAGGCAACGATTCAGCGACGCGGATCCCGAAGCGTGTCGGTCCTATCTGGCGTGGGTACTTGCTGGGCCCGATGTCGAACAGTTGAGGCAACGCTGGGCTGACTTGGCGGGATCACCTCCGAGTGAGGAAGACGTGGCTGGCTATGTCGGACACTGGCAGCGAGACCGTCTGAGCTTCGTTGCCGACCGCTTGCCCGACGATGTTGTTGACATCTATCAGGGTCTGGCTGAGCGTTTCGGAGAACCGGAGCACCCTGACTTCTCGAGCTGGTCATCGGTTTCGACCGGGCCGGAGAGTCCGATGCCAGTCGACGACATGAGAACTTGGCCGCTCTCGCAAGTCGTCGAGTACCTCCAACGGTGGCGTCCCGATGACTCATCAGCGAGAGGATTCGGCCCCTCGATTAGAGGTCTCGGCCAAACATTCAGGGCCGCTGTTGTCGACCGCGCTGCAGACTTCTCGACCGAAGCGGATCTGCTCGGCGACCTGGACCCGACCTACGTTCGCAGCTTCTTGGACGGCATCGAAGACGCCGTCAAGGCAGGCGTCTCCGTCTCGTGGGCACCGCTATTGCGGCTGATGGCTGCGGTAGTCGAGCATCCCTTCGAGCCGGACGAGGATGTCCGCAGTTGGGACCGAGATCCAGGCTGGCGATGGGCCAGGGGCGCGACAGCGTCACTGATCAAGACCGGCGTGACAGACCGCGACAACCGGATCTCCTTCCAGTGGCGTGACGCCGTCTGGCAGATTCTCGAGCCTCTCACCAGCGACCCCGACCCGTCTCCGGCCACCGAAGCGACCCGGATCGACGGCAGCCCGAGATTCCACAATCTGTCGATCAATTCCAACCGCGGGACCGCGATGCATGCTGTCGTCGAGTTCGCGCTCTGGTGCCGTCGCGAATTCGAGGCAAGCGGCGCCGACATCGAATCTGGCTTCGATCTGCTCCCCGAAGTACGCACAGTGCTGCAGGCACACCTGCAACCCGAGCAGGACCCGTCGCTAGCCATCCGAACCGTCTACGGGCAGTGGCTGCCGTGGCTAGCACTGCTCGACGAGAGATGGGTCATCGAGAACACCTCACAGATCTTCCCGCGAGCACCCGAACTCTCCGGATTCAGAGACGCAGCATGGGACACGTACATCTGCTGGTGCTCGCCGTACGACTCGGTATTTCGGGCAATCCGAGGCGAGTACGAGGCAGCGGTGGAGCGGGTCTCGGCCCGGCCGGAAGCCGATTCTCCCAATGACGAACGGCCCGACCAGCAGCTCGGCCAACACTTGGTGATCCTCTGGTGGCGTTCGACAGCCCCACACTCCCTGCTGGACCGCTGGTTCGAACTCGCTGACGACGAACTCGCAGCAGGCGTAATGAACTACGTGGGTACAGCGCTACGCAATACCGAAGGCGACATTGACCCTGAAATCCATGCCCGAATCCGAGAGCTCTGGGACTCTCGGATCGAAGAGATCAGCTACCTGCCCGATGCGCATCCCCTCGAATGCCAAGCATTCGCATCCACATTCGCGTCGGGGAAACTCGAAGACGACTGGTCCCTCGCCCACCTCGAGACCACACTCCGATGGAGTCGACCCGGCTGGCACTCTTGGCACGCAGTCGAGCGACTGGCAGAAGTCGCCGCTGCCCGACCCGCCGCTGCCACCCGGCTCGCTCTCAAGATGCTCAACGACACCGCGGACGACTGGGACCACACGCACTGGAGCGAACCGATCCAGTCACTCCTGCAAGCGACAATCGACGACAACGATCACGAGACGCAAGAAAACCGATCAGCCATCATCGACCACTACGTCATGCGCGGCGACCATGAATTCAGGCAGTTCATCGCCCCACGATCCGCTTGATCGGCACCGACGTCTGCCGTCGCTTTGCGTGAGGTTGTGCACGCGTGATGCGGGTGGGCCGTATGGCGAAACCGCAGCGTGCAGTGAACTCATAACCCTGGTCGCTGCGAGACCGCTCAGATCCCCCGAAAACGGCCATTTCGACCCGATTTCGACCCGAGAATGGCCTTCTGAGAGCGCATTTGCGCACTTCCGCTTGACGTTGGTGCGTCGCGCGACGCTCTGACCAGCGGTTTTGCCTCTTCGCGGCCAATGTGGAGATTCGCCTAGAATCATGTGGAGATCGAGATCCGGGCTAGAATTTGCCCCGTCTGACCAGGGCAAACGCGACTGGCCAACATCCCACCATAGGATGTTGGCCAATATCCGGTGTGGATGTTGGCCAGAATCCAGGAAATCGGGCCGATTTGGCCCGATTTTGTGCGTTCAGGCGTGGGTTTGGGGCTTCGTTCGGCGCCACTGCGTCAATTCGTGGGGCACCCGTCGGGATTCGCTTGAGTGCGGGCATGACGAGGCAGACGGCTCGGCGGCCGTCTGCCTCATTTGTGGCGTGAGGAGCGATTCTTAGGGAGGTGCGCGGGGTGCGCTGGCGTCGGACTCGCCGGTGTCGGTTTCGGGTGAAGTCGCGGGGTCGGGATCGTCGGGCTGTCGGGGTTCGTACGTCTTGGGTTGGGTCGCGTTGTGGGTGCGTCTGGATTTCTTGGCTGCTTGCTCGGCCTCTTGTGCTTCTTGCCGTTGCTTGCGGGTGAGGTTGAGGTTGGTGCGAACGATCCTCGCGATGACTGAGATCGCTCGGGCGCCGTCGTTGGCGGCGCGGCAGGTCTTGTTGGTGAGTCCGTTGTTCTCTTTGAGGATTGCGAACCCGTTCTCGCTCGGTAGGCGCCGCCCGTAGCTCTGATTCTGCGGCGGGGTGCCGAAGTGGGGCTGTTGGTAGTCGTCGAGCTCTTCCGCGGTCACCATGATGTAGGGCTGGCGGAGGAGTTCTTTGGGGATGCCGGGGAACAGCGTGTCGAAGTCGTCGGGTTTGGGGTAGAGGGCTCGGCCGGTCGAAGCGGTGTTCTGGGCGGGGCCGATGGTGAAGTCGCCTCTGTGGATGGGCGACTCGAACTGCTTGTCACCGTTGGGGAAATGCCGGTTGACGGTGAGCGTGAATCTCTCTCGGTAGACGTAGAAGTTCTCGAGCTCTTCTTCGGTGAGGCCTTCGGACGGGACTCTCCACTTCTTCGGTGTGCATGCGTGCAGGATGGTGCCGGCGTGGACGATTGCGGGGTATCCACTGGGGCCGAGCTTGACCGGCCTCGCGGTCTTGAGCCAGTCCGACCTGTGGTCCATGGTGACGTGGACGCCCATCTTGTGCAGCTCGCGGTTGAAGGTGCCCCGCAGCTGGGAGAAGCCGCGGTCGACAACAGCGTCGTCGGTGTGGGTGCAGAGCTTGCGTGCTCTCACGAAGGTGCGGATGCCGGCGTCGGCTGGGTTGACGCCGGCGGGGCTGCTGTCGACCGCGACGATGTAGGGAGGCATTCTGGGCCCGAACTTGGCCTTCTTTTGGCTTCCGGTCACCTTCCTGTACTTGACCGCGACCGCGATTGTGACGTGGTTCCCGAAGAAGATGTCTTCGGCGTGGCCGCTGGCAGCGTTTCGATGACCCCAGCTGGCGCCCGGCGTCCGGCTGAGGATGATCCCTCCGTCGGAGCGGCGCTGGCCGATGAGGCCGTTCGTCCGCTTGAACCTGCGTCGTTTTGCGCCCCGGCGGAGCCGAATGGTCTTGTTGAGCTCGGCGATGTCACCTTCGGCGACGGCGGCCTCTACCACGCGCCGCGCATGGGGCGGCTGGGACCACGACGGGTAGTCGGTCGTGTCGATGGCGACGGACGCTGTCCGCCATGTGACCTCGTCGGGTATTGACGCTGCGATGAGCGAGTCGAATAACCATTGCAGGTCGCATACGGTGCCGTCGGTCTCGTCTACCCACCCCTCGCACAGGGCCTTTTCGATGAGGTCCGCTCGCTTGCGAACCGTGTTGTACGTGATGGGCTCCCGCAGCCCGTCGAGAGGCTGGATGCCCCAATCGACGGCGTCTTGGGGCTTCAGGCCCGCGAAGAACCCGGTGAGTTCGGTCCGCAAGTAGCTGTTCCATTCACCGGCGACATACAGCGCTCCCATCAGCAGGGACTCGTCCGGCAGCTTCGAGGTGCTGCCGCCCTTGGGCTTGAAGCGGCGCCTGATGTACGGCAGGACTCCTGAGCGGATCAGCACCTCTTCGAGTTCGGCAATGTGCCCCGAGTCTGCCGCGTGCAGCTTGACGTGGTGGCGGCGCACATCGTGGGGCAGTTCGCTAGCGTCGAGCCGCCTGGCAACCTCTTCCGGGGCGAGCTGGTCAGGAGCCGGCGCCGACGAGTGTCTGAGCGCTGGTTGGCGGCGGATCACGGCCCGAGTCCCCTGTTGGCAGCCTGGACGGGGTCGACCGGACCGGTGCAACGTGCGAGCATCTGATGGAGGTACGCACCGGTGATCGGGCCGGCGATCTCGTGCAGGACGTCGAGTGGTGTGCCTGCGTTGATGTGAGCGCATACGAACGTGGCCCGGGCGCGTTGGATCTGCAGCCGTCCGAGACCCTGGACGGTGAGCCGCGTTGCCAGGCTTGACGGCGCTGCGGGATTGTCGCCCTCAAAAAACCGATCTGAGCCGCACAGGTCGCGGGCCTCGACGACGAGAGCGGTGTATCTCTCGCGGATCGGGACGATCCGCTGCCGGTCGCGCTGCACCTTTACGCCCAGTCGACCTGCGTCGAGTTCCACCACGTCGCGGGGGCCGAGCCGGAATGCCTCGATGCCGCGAAGGCCCGCTCCCAGGGTCGCTGAGGTCAGCCACAGACGTTCGCATCGGAGCTTGCGGCCCGCCATCAAGGCTGCTTCGCGGAACAGGAACTCGTCGACCGCCGAGTACGGCACCACCGCGTCGATGGCCCCGATCGGTCGGGGGCCCTCGGGCCACAGCTGGGGGCAGACCGCCCGGCCCACACGACGCAGCACGGTTCGCGCCTGGGCACGTCGCCCGTCGGACCATCCGCGCGCAGGGTCCATGGTGAACGCTTCGACGTTGCGGGGGTGCAGCACAAAGTCGGGGTCGGCGGTGCCGAGCTCGCCGTCGGACCACAGCAGCGCGTCGGTCACGATCCGCAGCCACGCGGTCGCCGCGGATCCCGACGGCGGACCGGTGTGGGTCACCAACTCGCGCGCAATCCCCAACAAGGGAGTCGCAGCCCGCGACTGCTCGTCTCTGGGGCACCAATGCTCGATGGTGAGCTCGATGTGTCCCGGGTCGTCGTCTCCGACACCCCCAGGGCGCCTGCGCTTCCGCGACGTGTCCGCGAGTCCCGCGATCGCATTGTCGGACGGCAACTGTCCCGTGGCGATTGCGGCCCGCACGACACGACGTGCAGCCCAGCGGCGCTGCTTCTTCGACAGCAGAGACCGGCCCGGCTTCCGACCAGTATCGGGATGTTCCCAGTTCCCGTCGCACCAGGCATCGATCATCTGCTGGGTCACGTTGACCCAGCGGTCCCCGGCAACGCGAACCAAGTACTCCAGCAGGCTCTTCACGAGCCACAGCAGATTGCTCTTCGTGGCGGGACTCAGCCCCTCGATCTTCCGCAGCTCGGCGAGGATCAGCGGGATCGACGCACGGATGCTGCCGCTCACCTCGCGGCCGCGGGAGGCATCGTCAGCCGAGACGGCTGCAGTCTCCGGCCGGCCCATGCCTCCTTGGGCCCCGTAGGCGGCGATGCCCGTCACAGCAGCACCTCGAAACCGCGCGCGGCCTGGTGATGGCACCTGGCGGTCTGCGGGGCCGCATCGACGACGGGTCGGTAAGTTCTCATTTGCCGGGTTCAGCAGCCGCGGTGTCGCTTGCCGAAATGGCGACCGGCACTGCGGCTGCTACCTATGAGCCGTAATCACGTGCCACGACATGGAACGACGCGATTGCAAGGTGCAAACCCGATTTCCCAGTCCCTATGCGGCTAAGCGGATGTTTCAGAAAAATAAACTCATATGCAGGTCGCGCGCGCACTTCGGATCGGAGAATGAGGCTGCGAGCGGCAAGGGGCAGGGGAGCTTGCGGTACCGCGAGCGGACCGAACACGTCGCCGTGAGACGCAACCGCAGTGTCGACTCGCCGAGCTCTCGGAAGGCGATTGGCCGAGCTGCGCCTCTGATTCGCGCGACGATGCGAGCCGAGGAATCAGACCCGTGGCCCGCATCGTCTCTCGAAGGCTCGTCGAAACGTGGACAGTCCAGGCGCTGTTCGCAGCGCTCGGTCCCACGACGTGGATCTGCTCGCACGAAGACGCCCAGAGCGTTACCCGCTGGCCCGAGACACTCGCCAAGTGGTTCATCATCAAGCCCACCACGCCCGAGCGGGTCGCCTCCGCTGGATCCCAATGGCGCGAGACCGGATCCATCGACTCCTACATCAGGATCGACCTAAGCACTGCCGCTGCGCATGACGCCGGCTTCCGTGATCTCAATCACCCCGACGTCATCTACGTGATGCCGGACCTGTCCCAGTGGCTGTCCGGGAGTTGGAGCACCCGATCGCACGCGGGCGTCATCCCTCCCGCAGTCGAGCACTTCGTGAAGCACTCCGTCGCCATGGCCGCGAGCAAGCTGATGGCCCAGCTGCGCAGAGGTAAGGGCAGCGACAGCGCCAGAGTCCAATTCCATCGAGGCCAGCTCGTGTACCGGCCGCACGCCACCCAGGACGCCGTCGCGCTCGAAACCATGCCTCTGTGGCAGCTGCTGGGACAGCTGCTCGAATGCCAAGAACCCGCCGGGCTCGCCCTACGACGAACCACACGAGGACAGCCACGCCGCAACACCGACGAGACCGACACGGTCCACACCCGCGACATGACCATCGGCGCCAACAACATCGACCGAGCCATCAAAACGGTCAAGCACAGCCCCCCGGAGCTGATGCTGTACGTAGGACAAACGCTCACCAAGCCGCGCCCAGGAGCTGACGCGCGACCGTGAAGGCGTCGGCCACCGAATCGCCGTTGAGCACATGAAGAATTCCACCCGTCCGCGACGCAGGTCCGTCGGCACGCGCTGCTGGCTTGCTGCTCCTTGGTGCTGCGCGCCTCGGCAGGGCCCATGTCACGGCCAGCGCTTGGACCATCGATGGGAAATAGGCGCTGACGGGGACCCGCTAGTTGGTCCAGTCGTTATGGGTGTTGGCTCGTTGTGGTCGTTGGTTGTGTGGGTCGGTGGCCTGCAGCGTAGGTTCCGTCGCAGCCATGGGGCGCGTCTCGGCGGGGCTAGGTGTTGCGTCAGTTCAGTTGGGTGCGGAGATGACTTCATCCTTGTTCGCCACAGGCAACCTCCACAGCGCGTTCGGTGGGTGAAGTGGAGATACTCATTCTCCTGGTACCGCGGTACTTCGCCCCGAGTGTCGTGGCCGGGGCGCGGTCGCACCCGTCCGGTGGGAGAGGGGGTCATCGCATTCAACCTGTTGCTCGGCTGGATTGCCTCGCTGTCCCGCACCGACTGACCCCGCTCAGCTGACTGCTCGCGCCGCTTGACAATATGCGCGAAACGAAGTACTCCATCCACCACGCGCACGCGCGCCCGTGGTACGTAATCTCACAACGCGAACTACGCACATGTGTTTTTGGTCCAAGGAGGAACTGCTATGGGATCGCACGACTTGACCCGTACACGTTGCGACCAGCAGGTCGCATGACCGCGACGGACTTCCCAACATTCGATAGCCCCCCCGTTGTAGAAGTCGGACTCATCGCACAGTTCGTGGAACCGCTGCCTTGGAAGCACGTAGACGCGTTCGCGGCAGCATGGCCCGATTACGAACGCCACTCGCGGCGAGTGCTCGCCAGAATGGACCTGGTTCCTGAAAGCGGGTCAGCAGCGGATGAGAAGGCAGCCGGAGAGCGGCTGTGGTTGGAGAACGCAGCCGGAAGCAGGGTTGTGCAAATTCAGCCGGACCGTCTCATGGTCAACTGGTCCGACGACGACCCCACCGAGGAATACCCACGCTACGAGAATATTCGAGAGTTCTTCAAGGAAGCATGGCGACACGTCGAGAGCGTCGCCGAGACAGCGTTGGAACCCGACATCTGCGAAGTGTTCTACCTGAACTACATCACCGCACGAAACGGCTGGACGGGTCCCGAAGACACCGCCTCGATCATTGCTCCGTGGAGCGGCGAAATGAGCAACGACTTTCTGTCGGAGCCCTACAGAGCGGCGACGTACCTACACTTTCACGTCCCCGAACCGTGCCAATGGCTCGACATAGAGATTGGCCCCCTCAGTGTCGAAGAAGAACGCTTGCTCGCAATCCATCTCGCCTCGCGCGGCTTCGCCCCGTCGCTCGGTCTCGACGGTGCGCTCGCGGTCCTGAACGCAGCCCATGAACAGATCGTCAAGGGTTTTGTGTCCCTTACAACTGAGCATGCCCACGCCATATGGGGGTTGGAGCGATGAGTAGCCAGTCCAGGTTCCGCATCAAGACACCCGGAATCGTGACAGCAAGGAGCAGCCCAGGCCGCATCGCACGATCATCAGGGCAGACGATCAGACTGTTGAGGACACGGGAACACGTACACGTCTCACCGTCCAGCGCAAGACGCGACACCAAACCGCGTCGAGAGCCCAGCCAACGAAATGACACATCGGCTGCTGTGCCACAGCCGTCCTCTCGGGTCGGCGCATCGCCGTTCGGGGGCAGCACACTTGCCGAAGCCCGCAAACGTGAAGAGGCATACCACCAAGATTGGGTGCAGCGAGGCTCACAACGCGAGAATGAAATGTCACTTGACGAACTCGCGGAAGCTCTGTCGCGCCGTCGAAGCGAACGGTGAGATCGCCTGACCGATGGAACTGGGTTGATCCCGAAGGCGGCATAGAACGTCTTGCTGAGATGTTGAGTGGTTACGACGAGGGCGAGCACAATGCCGCGCTCGAAGCGATGGACTTCGTGAAACATCAGTCCACCGCTGAGATGCCCGGCCAACAGGTTCCCGGCCAGCCAAACATCACAAGGCGCTACCAAGTTCATGCTGGCTGGTACGTCGAGTTCCGTGTTCGGCGTGAACACCATCAACTAGTGCCGATCTGGTTAGAACCAGCCTCTAGCTAGTTGCTGAGAATTCGTGTGTCAAGACTACCTGTCACGGGTAAACACGTACCTAAATCCCATCTCGATCGTCCATCAGGAATTCCTCTGACGAGAAACCCCGACTGTCAACAACCTCCGTCAGTTTCAGACCCTGTCGCTGCGCTTCCCAAGGCGGTAGATCAAGCTATTGAGCAACATCTCGCGGGCCTGACGAGAAGCGCCTGAAGAAGCTCCGCCGGGTCGCGCGCAAGATGGGGTTGGCGCGAAACTGTGTTCTCGCAGGTCAGCGAGTTGCTTCTGAGTGGCCGCGGAACGCGTTTCGTCGGTTTACGGAACGCGTTGGGTCGATTCGCGGAACGCGTCGAGCCCAAGACCGCAGGTCAGCGCATCACCGGCCGAGTCGGCCTTGTCGATTAGCGGACGACTGGGTCGTCGGCCCTGACAGAGCGCGTCGCTGACGGCCCTGTCGCGCTTGGCGCGGCTTGTTCGGCATCGAGTTGCGCTATGGAGCGGAGTCGGTGCGGATAGGCAAACCCCAGGTCAGAGGCCTTCGCCGCGATCCCGTGGATCGCGCGAACGTCGATTCTGGAACGCGTTTGGGCTAAATCCGTAACGCGTCTTGCCCCAAACCGCTGGTCAGAGCATTGCGCGCGTGCCGCTCAGCACAACGAGGACTGGCTGGATTTCGCCTGGCCGGGTCCACGACTACGGCCGCCGCCGGCGCCACTCCGCCTTAGGCGGCCCACCCGCATCACGCGCACACAACCTCACGCGCACCGACGACTAGCGTGCGCAGTCATGTCAAAACGACTCATAATCGGGGTGTCAGCGTTGCTCTTGCTGGTTCTCCTGTTGACAAGCACCGCCGCAGCACATGACCCGGAACCACCGCAGCCCGACTACGGAACTTGCAGCTCAGGTGACGGCGCGGTGATTGTGAAGAAGGCGTCCGCACCGGATCTGATCGCTGCCTATCTCGTCAAGGGCGTGCTCGGCTCGGCATGCATCTACGGGCCGGGCGAAGAACTGCACCCCAGCGCCGATCCGGTGATCGTGGTCGGAGGCACTGCTGCTGTGCCTGACGCCGGGCTGCCCGTGGGTGCATCGCGCATCGGCGGCAGGGACCGTTATGAGACCGCCGAGTTGATCGGCAGATGGGCTACGGGTGACCTGAGCGTCATACGACCCATCACGAGTGCCGCCGAAGAACAAGCCGCGGAAGAGACGACGATCACAGGTTCCTGTACCCACTGGCATGCCGGAGCTCCCAAGCACACCCATGTGCGCCGCAGCGGCGGAACCGTGAGCGGCCACAGCCACTTGCCGTCACTGAGCACAAAGTGCGGCTATCTGTGGCGATGATCCCAGCAGAGGTTCTGCCCATCTCCGCGCTCGAGTGGACTCTCGGCTAGTCGTTCTGCTCTGAGTGGCGCTGATCTCGCTCACGACGCGAGTGCACAGGCCGTGGGTCGACAGCACCAAGTGCAAGCGCGACAACGAACCGAGAGGGCGCCAAGACCGGGGCCAACGCTTGCGCCACTTGCCGGGCGACTGCACCGGTGCACCGAGGCGCGACATTGCCTCCGTGCTTCACGAAGGGGTGCACCCGCACCTGGCAGGTGCCCTAACCACCGCCATGAGGATGTCGGCCGTGCTCCCGAGCGAGCTCACGATTCGAGGCGACTGCTAGGAGCGCGCGTCGACTTCTCGCGAGGCTCAGCTGACGGCGGACTCATGCACTGGCGCGATCTCAGGCTGGGGCAGCTGCGACCCGCAGGTGGGACAGAAATTCGTCGAGTCACTCTGCGGCGCTATGTCCAGCGTCCTGATGCGGGTGTCTTGACGAATGAAGCGGGCAGACACATTGGCGGTGATGAGTCCGAACATGGAGATGCCGACGACCATGAGCGCCGCGGCTGCGACGCGGCCCGCCAGAGTGACCGGGCTCGTGTCGCCATAGCCGACGGTCGTGATGGTCGTTACAGCCCACCAAAGCGTTGTCTCCGCTGAGTGGATGCTGCTGTCGGCGGCAGCTCGCTCCGCTGCGTAGACGACTCCCAGCGCTATGACCGCAACGGCCCCGCATCCCAAGAGCAGAACTTTTCCGTGAATCTCGCCCCAAACCTTGCGGGCTGCAGCCCGCGCTCTCGCCGCAAACAGCGCGAGCCGGACCGGCCGCAGCAGCTGGACCGCCCGCAGCATCCGCAGCGGCCTCAGCAGCGGAAGCAGCGACAAGACGACGATCAGCGCATCGAGCCAGTGCGACTTGAGGTATTTGAGCCGCGGGTCCGGAGCGATGAGGACACGAACCGACAAATCGGCGGCGAACAGTCCGACGATCAGCCAGCCGAGCCATCGAGCCGGGGTCCACTGCTGTTCGAGCAGCAGCATCGGGATGCTGGCTGCGGCAAGCAGAAACACCGCCGGCTCCGCTCGACGCTCATAGGCCCTGAGCGCGTCGGCTCGCGGATCGGATGCGTCTGTGGTTCGCTCCTGCATCGATGCCACGAGGCGTGAGGTTAGTTCCGAGGACTATTCGTGGACCGTGCGCCGGGCTGACTGAGCCGAAGGAGCACTGCTGGGAGCAGCCCAGGTCGTCGTCGTGCACTCCATGCTCAGGACCCGGTGGCTCGGCGGTGACTCTGACTGGGGAAGACGTCTTGGTGCTGCACGGTTTCGGGTTGCCTCTCGGGTGCCGTCACACGCCGGCGCATTTGCCGGTCTTGTGGGTGTGGTTTGTGGGGTGGGTGTGGGTGCCGGGGTTGTAGCCGAGATAGCCGTGACCTCGTCCGTTGTGGGTGCAGGTTCGGCCCGTCGTGCGATCAGTTTGTCGTTGGGTCTGTGAACTGCTGGTGGAGGACTCACAGCCCACCCCGTCACGGTCTCCGTCCAGACGGTAGGGATCGATTCCTGTCTGCTTGACCCGTACCGGCTTCTGGGACGAAGAGAGGTCCGAACAGTTCAACGCGTCGCCCGCGAGGTTGGGAATGCAGGTCACATACGCCGGATGGCAGTCGGTGGCCTCGGTTGCCTCTGTCGTCGTGGGCGCGGGCTGAGGGGGAGTCGCAGGTGCAGCTATGTCGCTGGTGTCCTTGACGGGGGCCGCCGTTGTTGCAGGCTCTGTCTGAGTCGACGAGCGTGCTGACGGGGTGCTCGGCTCGTCGTTCGTGTTGTCGCTCACGGCGCAGCTCGTCATGATCAGCACTGCCGCCAATGTGAGCGCGAGCGCCGCTTTGACCCTGCGGGTCGGGAGTGACATGGTGAAGCTCCAAAAGGCGCGTAAGGAATCGCAACAGACCGTCGTGGCCGCAGCGACAAAACGCGCCGGACTCGAATCGACGGTGCCTACGCCAAGTAGCGCTTCGATGTCACCCGGCCAGCGTGACTATATCCCAACGTTCCTGGCCGCCAGCTCGATCCAGTCGCCAATGTGTTGCGGACTCGTCTGCGTGTCCCACACGCGAAAGAGATACTGGGGGTGGGACCCATGCTCCACAAGGGTCCAGCCTGCGGGTAAGCCACCGAATGTCGTTGTGCGGCCGTCTTGGTCTGCGATGCCGCTGATGTCGATGAATACAACGCCGTTGCCTCGTGCCATGCTGGCCTCGAATTCGTACTTGACCCAGCGGCTTGCGAATGTTGTCGCGCCGAGCAGGACGACAGTCACCGTCGTTCCCACCAGCTGCGCGTCGATCCAACGCTGAATTGCTGCATCGCTTTGACGCTTGACGGCTTCGATGTCGGCGGCGTCCTTGAAGCCCGCGGCGTTGACGCCGAGGGTCAGCCCGCAGTTGCGCACCACCATTGCTCGCCAGACATCGTCATCCCAGCCGAAGCTGAAGAACACATTCCGGTATGCCATTTCGATTCTCCTTGGTGTCGCCTATGAGATGACGACTACGACATGCAGGGCGATCAGAGGCGCATAGAACGGCCACAGCGACCACGAGAAAACGGTCTTGCGCCATGTGTCGCTGCCCGCCGCCGGTCGCGGCTTCATGCTGAACGTCGTTCGGTCCTTCTTGCGAGCGAAGTCGTAAAGCGCCCGGAAGCGTCGCTCCTCCCGCAAGTAGAAGCTGTCAAGCAGCCAAGCGGACGCCCCCATGGCAACCGGGAGGACGGCAATGAGCCACGCCGACCGGGCAGACGACTGGCTGCTCGACAGGGCGAACGCGATCAACGCGGCCCACGCGACCATGTACCACCGCTTCACGCTTGCGCTCTGATTTGCCAGCCGCGAGATGGTGCTCTGAATCATTTGAAGGTGGGCTTGCCTGTCGGTCGTGATGGTCATGGCAGCCTCTCAATTGCAGCAGCGAGCAGTCGGCGGCACACGGTCGGCCCTCGTCCAGAAGGTGCTGAGCGCTAGCTCGTGCATCCTCGGCCGTCATTGTCTCGGTCGAGCCGGTACGGGTCGACGCCTATTTCCTTGACGGTCACGGGTTTCTGGTCAGCGCTCAGGTCACCGCAGTTGATGGCGTCGCCGGGCAAGTTGGGCAGGCAGGGCTCGTAAGCGGGATGGCAGTCGTTGTCCTGCTTCGGTTCGATCTCCGGAGCGGCTTCTTCGGTCTGGGTGTCCTCCGCGGAACTCTCCGTGTCTTTCTCGTCGCCACTGTCGTCGTCGGGGTCGGCTTGGGCTTGGGGCCAGGTGGTGAGGTCGTCGTCTTCGCAACCGGCGAGGATCCCGTCGAGCGAGTCGACCTCGGCGCGGTCGACATTGAGGTCAAAGATGCTCTTGACGTTGACCCATGCAGCGGCGTACCAGCAGTGCACCCCAGCGCTGGGCGGTAGCCATTCGGCGGGATCTCTAGCGCCTTTCGAGCGGTTAGAGCTCGCTGAGACAGCGACGAGCGCGTCCCGGTAGTCGAGGAAGTTCGCGAAGTGCTCGCGCAGCGCCGGCTCCCAGTCCCGGGCGCCGGACTGCCATGCCTCCTGCAGCGGCACGAGATGGTCGACGTCGAAGCCGCTGCCGGTGCCGTCGGTGGTCTTGCCGTCGTAGCGGCTGAGCCATTCCCCGCCCGACAGGGCGCACCGGGTGCCGATCTGGGGCGCTCGGATGGCTTCTGCGAGGAGGACTTCTTTGCGGGTGTCGCAGCCGTCTTTGTCGGCGTCGGTCCAGTGTTTGAACAGGCTGCGGCCGTAGCCGCCGGCGATCTCGGGGGCGACCGTCAAGGCGTCGAACAGTCGGCGGTACTCGTCAATCTTGGTTCGAGGAGTCGTGTCCGCCTCGGGCCGGACGCCTGCCTCTGTCTCGTCCTGAGCGCCAGTGTCCTCGTCTTCAGAGTCGGCTTCTGGCTCGTCTGTCTTCTCGTCCTCGGCTTCGCTGACGTCTGCTGCGCCGTTCTCGTCTGCTTGCGTCCCGTTGTCGGCGGGTACAGCCGAGCCGTCGGGCTCTTCGCTTTCCTCGGCCTGTGCTTGGGGTTCCCCGCCGGCGGCAGTCGTGGCGGGCGCCGTGTCTCGGGTGCGGGCTTGGGTGGTTGCCGGTGTGGTGTCGGAGGGTTGTGTCGGTTCGGGAGCCGCTGGTGCGGTGTCTTCGGCTGCGGGAGCGGTGGGGGCGGTCGTGTCGACGGTGGTGGCGCACCCTGCGGCGGCGAGCAGGACTGCTGCGGCGGCGATTCGTCCCGCTGCAGCGCGGAAGCGGTTCGGGTGTCTCATGTCGGGCCTTGTTGGAGGGATTCGGCCATTCGGGGGCGTCGCGGGTTGCGGGCGCGACCCTATGTGTGTGGTGTGACGCGTTTGCGGATCGGTGTCGGCGGCGGGGTCCGGCGACGGGCGGATCGGTGTCGGTCGGGTTCAGGGTTTGGTTCGGTGCGGGATCCACAGCCGGGGTGTGCCGCGCGGCGGGCGCGCCGGGGAGCGCCGTTTGGGGTGCCGGGTGCAAAAGGCGAGTCGGGGCTGGGCCATGCGACGCGAGTGTCGCGATCTGAGGTGACGCTCGCAAGGAGGTTTCTGCGGGTCCGACGGCCTGTGTGTTGTGTGGGGTGCGGTCGACGTCGCTGGGCCGGGGGTCAGTTGATGTGGATGGTTTGGATCCAGTGGGGGATGTCGAGGGTGGGTGCGTCGTCGCCGATGAGGACGGCGACGGTGGTGGGCTGTCCGGGTGGTGGCTGGTCAGGCCAGGGTGTGTGTCCGTCGGTGAGCACGATGATGGCGGTGGGTCTGGTTTGGGCGGCTGTGTTGATGCCGGCGGCCATGTCGGTGCCGCCGCCTCCGTGCAGGGGCAGTTGGCGGGTGTTGGTGATGCGTTGGCGGGCTCGGGTTTTGGTGTCGACGGCGTAGTAGTCGATGTGGTGTCCGGGTGTGACGCGGGCGCAGATGGCGTCGATCTCGGCGATGGCTGTGTTGTGGTCGTCGGCGTCCATGGACCCGGAGGTGTCGACGATGACGGCGAGGTCGGGTATGGGGCGGCTGGTGGCGGGTCGCAGGATCTCGCCGTGGGGGGTGTGGGGGTTGGGGCGTCGTGGGGGTCGGGTCCAGGTGTAGTCGTTGTCTCCGGTTCGGTGGTGGGCGGCGCGGCGCAGAGCGGCGGCGAGCGCTCGGCGCCAGTCGATTTGGGGGTCGAGCTGTTCGTGGGCCCATCGCAGGAGTGCTTCAGGGACGGTGTCGGGGTCTTGTTGTTCGTGGTCGAGGGCGTGTTGGGCTGTTCGTCGGCGCAGCATGCGTGCTTGTGTGTCGCTGGGGGTGTGGGGGTCGGCGGGGGGTTCCCAGTGGGGGGTGATGCCGGTGGCAGCTGATCCGCAGTCGGCGCTGTGGCGGTGGACGTCGCCCGAGCCTTGGTCGAGCCAGGCGACGGCACCGGTGTCGGGGTCGATGCGGTCGCCGCCGAGGATGCGCCGGTAGTAGGTCTCGGCTGTTTGGGAATCGCCCATGTGCAGCTTCCACGGCGTGAGCCAGTGGTCGGGCAGTTCCGCGGTGCGGTACGCGAGGCCGTCGAGAAGGTCGTCGTTGATCTCGCAGTCAGCGGCGACGTTCCATGCCAAGGCCAGGAATGGATCGGCAATGGTGTGCTGGGCGCGATGGTGGTGGCCGCGCAGGGCGTGGTTGAGGACGTGCATCAGCTCGACTGCTGTCTGGCCGACGGTGAGGGTGTTGATGTGGGCCGGGTTGGCCCAGATGCGCCAGTTGCGGTCGATGACGACGGTGTCGACGTGGTCGGTGGTGCGCAGCGGGCAGCGGAACAGCGCGGTCATGTAATAGGGGCAGTTGGTTGCGATCCAGTAGCGGGCAGCGCGCATGCGCCGCTGGGCGGCTTGCCGGATCGCCGCCTCGACGTCCGGGCTCTCGTCGCTGTTGTCGTCGGTGTGGTGTGCGGTCATTGGCCCGGTTCGGGGTCGAGGTCGGGGTCGAGCTGTTCGAGGAAGACGTCGTTGAGGACGTCGTGGCCTTGGGGCAGGCGAGCGCGTGGGGGCCGGATCGCGGCGAAAGTTCGGGCTGCGGTCATGGCGATGTCGGGTGCGTCTTGGCGGGCTGCGGCGATGCACACCTCGAAGCCTTTCGCCCAGCGGGCCGGCGTGTTGTGCTCGGTGACCGCTGCGGCGACGGCGTGCAGGCAGGCGAGCTGCTGGTCGGGACGTTCTGGCAGCACCAGCGAAGCGGGATCCGCGAGCAGCGCTTCGGGGTCGGGCAGGTCCAGGTCGGAGAGGAACGCGAGATACTCCGCGGCCGCAGCGGTGCCCAGCAGCGCTTCGGCGATGAGCGCGCTCACGTCGGGATGCGCCCCGGCGGCGTCGGCTGCGGCGAGGCACGAGGCGGTGCGTTCCCAGGTGCGCGGAGACGGCCATCCCTGTCCGCCGCTGTCAGCGGCGAGGCCGGTCGCGTCGGGCGGTGCGCACAGCACCCCGGCGCGGCGCCGCACGAACGCGGTCTGCATCGCCCGGTGGAACGACACCCGGCTCAGGTCGGGATCGGGGGTCTTGAGCGGCTCCGGTGCGGGCCAGCCGCCCAGATAGCTTGCGGCCCATTCGTCGACGCTGAGCGGCCAGCGCAGGTGCGCGAACCGGTTCGCGAGCGGCGCGGACAGCTCCCACGCCCCGGAGTTCTGCCCGGGCGGGTTCGCCGCTGCCGCGAACCGTGCCTTGGAGCCGAGGTCGACGTCGCCGACGCGGCCCGACAGCACGACCCGCATGAGCGCGTTCTGCGTCGCCGGCGTCGCGGTGTTGATCTCGTCGAAGAACACCAGCGTGTCGCTGTCCCTGCCGGCGACGCGTCGCGCCCACGCCGGAGGCTCGAGGATCACTCCGGCGGGGGTGCGCACCGGCAGCCCGCCGATGTCGGTGGGGTCATACAGCGACGCCACCACCGTCTCGACGCCCCACCCGGCCGCTTCGGCGAACTTTTCGATGGTGGTGGTCTTGCCGGTGCCGGGGTCGCCCCACAACAGCACCGGCACGCGAGATGCCATCAGGATCTGCATCGCTTCGAGGGTGAGCCGCTGAGTCGTGTCGCTCATCGTTGTCTCCTTGAGTCTTGGGTTGGCTGGGGAAGCCGCGAACGCTTCCGGAGGGGTGTGACACGCATCCGCCGAGCTGGGACCGCGACGGCTCTGGGCGGGATCACCGCTGCGCCCATCTGCGCTGGTCCGCCGGGCTCATGTACAGCTGCGGCGGCGGTCCGCTGTGCGCCGTGTACGCGTCAGCGGTGCGTGCGCGCAGCGCGGTGTCGAGCGCGTCGTTGTCGAGCAGCGCACCGAGCATCTCGAGGTCCAGCTCGGTCTCGGCGCGCTGCGACAACGCCCGCAGCGCACGCACAGGCGCTCTCGGGTTCGCGGCGACAGCGACGCGGACCTCGCGAACGGAATCGTCCGCCAGCAATCCCAACAGCACGCCGGGCGTCTCGGCGAGACCCGCGGCGATCTCCCGAGCAGGCCACTCGCCGGCGACGGCGATCCGTTCGGCCACGGCGCGCATCCCGCTGCGCTCGGTCGCTGGATTCGCAGCCGCCGCGGCTGCGGCGAGCATGTCGGAGTCCTCGCACAGCGCACGCAGAACCCCCGACGGTGTCGCCTCGTTTCTCGCGGCCTCGCGGCGCACCGCAGCGACGCTGTCCCCGGCGAGGCCGACCAGCATCCCGGCCGGCGTCGCACGGTTCGAAGCGACAGCGGCGCGTACCGTGCGATGGGAATCCCCGGCAAGCCTCTCCAGCAGGCACGCACACGCGGACGGGTTCGCTGCGACCGCGGCACGCACATCGGTGTCCAAGCTCGGGGCGAGCGCTTCGAGCACTCGTGCCGACGCACGCGCCGAGCGTCCGACCGCAGCCCGCACTGTCGCGTCGCCGCAACCTGCCAAGTCGCGCAGCAGCGTCTTGGGGGCACGCGGATGCAGCACAGCCCAGACCCGCTGGGCGATCCCTGCGATGTCCCAGCGCGAAGTCTGCCGCGCGAAGCGCTCCTCGACCGGGGCCACCGCAGCCTCCGCGATCAGCCAGGCCGGCGCGAACGGGTTCTGCAGCACCCTCAGCCGCACGCGCATCGCCTCAGGGTCCCGCACAGTCCCGCAACTCAACCCCTCGAGAACGTCGACCGGCGTGGAAGGATTCACCGCAACCAGATCTCGCACCCGCCAGTCGCGATCGGCAGCCAGCTCACCCAGACGCCGCGGATCCCCAACAGGATCCGTCGCAACAGCCACGTCCCGAAAACGCCGATCAGGATGGGCCGCGATCGTCTCGAAGAAACCCTCACCGAGCCGCTGCGCCACTTCCCTGTCGAACTCCCATCGAGCCTCGTCGGCCCAGCCGTGCCAGCCCGGCGGCATCCACGCCGTGCGCCACAACGCCGGCTCGAGCCGTTTGGCGAGCACCCACGACAAGAACTCCAATGCCGCGTCGCCGCCCAGATGCGCGCACGCCACCGCCAACGCGTCACGCTCATCGAACGCCAAATGCCAATACCCGTACGGCCGACGCATCCACAGCCACGCCAGCCGGCGCACCAGGCCGCTGAGCTGATCAGGGCGCACCAGCTGCGCGTTCAGCGCCGCTACGACGCCATTCGCACGGCCCAATGCCTCAGTGGGCTGCCCCAAGGTCTCAAGCAGTGCCGTCTCCGACGCCAAAACCTCCTCCTCGACCACAGCCCACACGCCGGCCCGCCGCTCCAAGACGACCTCGACGCCGTCCAGCACCACACGGCGAACCAGATCACCCTGCGGCCACACCACCACCCGGCGCCCGCTCATGTTCGTCCCAGACATGGCCGCGACCCTCGCGAAGGGGTGTCACAAACATCCAACCTCGCCGCCGCGAAAGCTCGCCGCGGACACGCCGGTCCAGGACCGCACATCTCGCCAACGGATGTCACACGCGCGGTCCCAGCTGCCGAGCAGGACCGCCCAAGGCCCCTCTTCGCATCGCCGTCGTGGGAATCCGCCGACAGCTTCCCAACCCATTCCCGCGGTCGGTCTCGGCCCGAAATCACTCGCTGTGCGTCACACCCCACCTCTACGGTGCGATGCAACCCCAGAGCCCGCATCCGCGCCCGAGCGGACCCCCCAGCCGTGGTGCGCGGCGGCGCAGCCAAGAAGACGACCCATGCCTGAATGCGAGCCTTACGAGTTCACAACTGAACACGCGCGAGACGACGTCGCCGCGCTCAGCCCTGACGCGATGGGCGAAGTGCTCGTCGTTGGCGACATACACGGCACCGAGACGCTTCAGAGGGCCGCGATCGAGGCGGCCGTCGATCTGGGCGCCGGGGCGATCGTGCAAGTCGGGGATTTCTGGCTCTCGGACCGCCACTGGAGCCGCCACGGCCCCAACCAAGCGTCGTTCATGTGGACAGCGCACGACTCGCCGGCCCCGATCATCGTTATCGACGGCAACCACGAAGCGTGGCCCACACTGGCCATATGCCCGTTCACACAAGCCGGTCGTGCGGCGATGGCATCGCGGCGTCCGCTGCATCTGGGCGGATCGATCTGGTGGGCGTGGCGAGGCAGCGTCTGGCGCTGGGGCGGATGCGCGTTCGGGGCGCTCGCCGGTGCCGTGTCGCCGGACCGGCGCGAACCCTCGGTGCGTCACTGGCGCTGGCCCGAAGAAGGGAAATTATGTCGTTGAATGGCCAATCGTCCGCGCGCGAGTGTTCGGTGCCCCGCTAAGCGCGCGTTCGTTCGCTACGGTGGGACGGAAGAGAGTCCCGCCCACGGGTTTCAGGGTGTCACAGAACCGACGGACAGCGCGGTCCGCGATGCTCTGACCTGCGGAAACCAAGTCCACGAAATGTATTTGGGATCCTGTGTAGTTCCATCCACTTCGCGTTCACGAGCCTTGGATACTTTGGAGATCAAGTGGAGATTCTGGCAGCCGCAGCGAGCGAAAACAGCAACGGATCTGTCATTGAACTGCCGGACCCTTGGACGATCGCATTCGCTTTGGCCGCGTTGGCACTCACTGCTGGCGGCCTGCTCCTGCACGGCGTCATATTCTTCATCCGCCGCCAAGACCGCCAATCCCGATTCCAATCAGAGCAACTGCACTCGACATTCATCCACCTCGAACGCAGTCTTGACACTCTCAGAGCCAACTGGACCCGCACCGATGTGCGACTCGCAGTCGTCGTCAGCGAACTTGCAGCCAAGGGGCACCTGAGTTCGCCACCGGACGCCCAATGACCAAGACCAGAACCCACCACCCGCTCGCTGGCCTGTACCTCACCCCCGAAACTTGCACCGTCAAAGACATCGCAATCGATCTAGGCCAAGTAGAACGAGCCGCGAAAGCACTCAGGGACATCTTCGACCGAATCGAAACCGAATCCGATGACAAGCCGGTAACAACGGAACTGGCTCAAGAGCTCGTGAACGCTCTAGGCAACTACGCCAATGCGGTCGGAGCAGCGGAACCCACAGGCTGGCTAGAAGCCATCGGTCAGCTATTTGAGTGACCCCCTCGCCGTCGTTTGCTGACACCGCATGGCAGCACGATGGCGAGGCAGACCAGCGAAACGCGAGATGCCTGAGCCGGTCCCGGACACCCCGGAGAACATCGCCCGTGCGCTCGAGTCGAGTCCGCCACGCAAACCCGACGAATGGCGTTACGCGGAGCGTGCCCGCTCAGCGAAGAAGAGCTCGGCGCACTGTTGCCCGAACTGGCAGCACAGCAAGTCTCCGCGTGGTGTGTTGCGTCTGACTTCGCGCGACGGGATCCCGGTTCTTTCAGACCGCATCTGAGATGGTTGCTGGCCTTGATTATGGAGGCCGTCAACGATGACATCGACACCGCGGAAGCCGGAGCGGATGCTGACAGCGGAGCAGAAGTACGACTTGTGGCTGCGGATGCTGACGGGGCAGATCTCCCAGGCCGACGCGGCAGCCGAGGCTGGGGTGGACCGGTCGGTGATCACCCGGCTGCGAGCAGTTGCCCGCGATGGAGCGATCGCGGCGCTGCAGGCGTCGAGGCCGGGCCGGCCGCGTCAGTCTCGCCAGGAGGCGTCGGAGGCCGCGGCGTTGCGGGCCGAGGTCGACCGGCTCCAGGCGACGGTGGTCGAGCAGGCCGTCGAGTTGGCGGTGCTGCGGGGAAAATCGCGCTGGGGATGAGCGGTCCGGTTCCCGCCCGTGTCGACGGGACCGCCAAGGCGGCGTTGCTGTCCTTGATCGACGATGCGGTCGATGCCGGCTGGACGCTGAACCGGGCGTGCGCGGTGGTCGAGCTGGACCGGGGTCGGGCGTGGCGGTGGCAGCAGCGCCGAGCCGGGGGCGGGCTCGATGACGCCCGCCCGGGCGGGAACCCGATCCACGGGCTCTTGGAGTGCGAGGAGGCTGAGATCTTGGCGTTGTTCGACGAGTGGGGCGACGTGGACCGGTCGCATCGCAAGCTCGCTCACCGCGGCTCCTACGAGCAACGGGTGTGGGCGTCGCCGTCGACCGTCGATCGGGTGCTGGCCCGTCACGGCCTTGCCCTGCAAGGAGCTCCACGACCGGCACGGACCGTGAAGACGCCGTGGCCGCACTGGTGTGAGTGGCGCCCGAACCAGCTGTGGTGCTGGGACGGCTCCCAGTTCGAACGCTGCGTCGCCGCCAAGCACGCGTACGCGATTGTCGACCTCGTGTCCCGCAAGTGGATCTCGACCCACCTCACCGCCAACCCGGATTCGGTCGCCGCCCGGGTCCTGTTCAGCCGCGGGCTCGACAACGAGGGACTGCTCACCGACGAGCTCCGAGCCCGCCTCGCCGACCCCGACACCGGGCTCCCCGACGGCGACCAGGCGCCGTTGCTGCTGGCGGTCTCGGACAACGGGACCGAGATGCACGCCAACGAGACCCGCCGGTTCATGGCGCTGTGCTCGATCGCCCAACACTTCGGTCGCCCGTCGACCCCGACCGACCAGGCGTGGATCGAGTCGCTGTGGGGCCACGTCAAACGCGAGCACCCACACCTGACCACGATCACCGACCCGGCCGTGCTCGCCGCCGAACTCGAACGCGTCCGAGTCCACCACAACAGCGTCCGGCTGCACGAAGCGATCGGCTACGTCACCCCCAACGACGAACACGGCGGCCGCGGCGACACCATCCGCGCAGCCCGCACCGACGGCATGCGAAACGCCGACGAACAACGCCGAGCCTGGCACCGGAGCCAGCGATGAACCCGCCGACTACCCTCACCAACCGCAACCCGCCAGCGACCATCGGATGCGGCCTGAATCCCAACCCGATCCGTCGCGAAGAGTCAGATACACCTCAGTGGCGAGCCGGGCCAAGAGACTGGGATCACGGCCCGAGGCAACTGGCCGGAACGCTGCAGCGCGTCGTGCAGTAATCGCCGGAAAAGTGGCTGAGTGATCCGGTCGGCCTCGTGGCCAAGCTCTACCACCCGACCTACATCACCGCCTACCTCCAAGGCGTCAAGGAATCCGTCGCCGAATGCGACGTGCCCGTCGACCCGCTGCTCGACGTGATCGCGCTCGTCGACACAGCGCCGTGGGACGTCGCGCCGCTCGCTGACAGCCCGATGGACTACGAAGCCGACTGGCTCGCAACTCGACGCGCCGGGCTGGATCTCATCGTCGCGATGGCCGCCGCGGATGTCCAATTCGGCGACCGGTCCGACCAAGCCTGGGCCCTTCTCTACATCGCCGCCACCGACACAGCCGGGGAATCGTGGGCGCCGATGGACCCGCTCACCAGAGCGATCAACCGGGACTGCACCCGTGCGTTCGATGCGGCGGTGCCCTTTGTCGCCTCCGAGCTGCGCGCCGACAAGCCGGTCCGCGCCGAGTTCATCGAACTGCTGGAGTTCGCGTTGACTCGCGTCGGCAACGACGGTGAGGAATACCGGGCCGTCGTCGCACGCCGCCTCGGTTGGCTCCGCCATGCCCTGCCCGACTGGACCGATGACAACATCGGCCTCCTCTTCGGCGTCGACGCACCTCCTGAGCTAGCCCAGCTCACTGTCGATCTCGCCATCCACTGGGGCGCACCGAATCGGTGGCTGTTCGAGACAGCACCCGAGATGGTCCGCAGTGCAGTGCTGCGCGACACCAAGCAAGCCGTGGAGCACTTCATGGTCGCACTTCTGGGCGACTGGCCGGGCTACCGCTTCGACGACGTCGTCAGCTTCATCACACAGCACCACGGCGACTACCCGGACCTCGCATCCAAAGCCGGTACACGCATCAGCCACATCGTCAGCGACGACAACATCGAACAGCGGCACATCGACACCGCAGTCCAGCTGTGGGAAACGCTGCTCGACTCGACTGCGGCATCCGCTCTCGGGGGGTTCTGCTGGATGCACCGAGCCGCTGCTCTCGACGACGAACGATGGGCACAACTGACGGTCCGCACAATCGAGAAGTCCCACAGCGGAGGCCGCTGGCGGCATGGCGCCATCGTCCGCGCAATGCAGGTCCCTGTGTCCCGGTCCAAGCTCGCCGTCCTCAACGCAATCGTGCGCAGACCTCTCGAGCAATGGGAGCGCTACCACATCGGCGAACACATAGGCGAGGTGCTCGACAACGCCGCCGATCTCGAACAAACCGTCGAGTACCAGCAGCTCGACACAGCACTGCGCGAACACGACATGATCCGCGACGAACCGAAGGAGGACTCATGACAACCGAATGGGACGAGATCGCGCTGCCCGCTCTGCGCCAGATTCACGCCTGGGAGGACGAAGAAAATGCCTTCGAGTACGACACGAACGATGTGGCGAAGGCGCTCGGAATCGAGGACGTCAATGGCGTAGGCCGCCAGCTGGAAGCGCTTGAGGAAGCCGGCCTCATCACCAAGGGCAATGCCATAAGTAGCGGGAACCCGCACAACTACTTCAGCCTCAGGGTCACCGCCGAAGGCAGGCGCGTGGTAGGTGAATGGCCGAGCGACCCCGCGACCGCTCTTCTCAAGGCCATCGAGCACGCAATCGAACATCACCTGGGCGGACCCGACGAGAAGCGACTGAAGAAGCTCCGGCGCCTCCTGCGCAAGATGTCACCCGAAGCCTTACGCGCAATCGCTCAGAGTCTCTTGATCGCCGCGCTCTAAGACAACATCTCGGAGACCCGAGCGGTCCCTATCGCGCGCTCCGTAGAACGCCGGGATCATCGAAGGTGCCTAAGGACTCGCCGTAGGGCCACGCTCGGTGAGTCCATCGAAACGGCGGGCCGGATGGTCGACATCACTACGGGTACGTATCAGTCTCGGACTTCGCTCAGGTCCGCCGCAAGCTGCTACCGATAACCCCCGTCGGGTTTGCGAGCAGCTGTCGTCTGCGACGGTTCTGGGAGGTCGAGGCAAAGGTCGGGGTCGGATTCGGTCAGTTCCCCGCTGGCCTCGACGTAGATGTCGGCGATCTGCTGAAACGCCTCAGCCACGGCCGGGTTATGGACCGGTCGGTTGTGGTCGCCGGTTGCCGGCATGGGCTCAGCGCAACTGGAGCCACCAGACGGGCCTGCCGGGGCGATTGGGGTGTGTCAGTCGCTCCCCCAGAGCTGCGGATGGTGTTGTGTCGACATGCCCTGCGTGGATGAGTCAGGTACCGACCGCGTCACCTCGGTCCGCTGCGAGGTTCCCCGAGGGTGAGGGCTCGTCGGCTCCAGTCAGCGCGGTGACGAACTCGTCTTCGCTGCCGTCGGTGACGTCCAAGATCTCTGTCACCGTTTTGTCGAGGCCTTCGAGCGCTTCTCGTCCTGCTTGGCGGTCCTTGGCCACATCAGCAACGTTGCGGAGGCGACCGTGGCGCACTGTGGCCGGATTCGGTCACCTCGGCGCTGCGGGCGTTCAGCGATGGGACACCTTGCCCCTATACGAGACATGCCCCGCCATTCCCGGCGAGCCGGGAAGGCGGGGAGAAGCGCACGAACTCTAGCGGTCTGAAATCGGTCTTCGGGGATCTCGATAGCGTTCGCTGCGGGCACGAGGACGACCCATGGCTGAAGACAAGAAGTCAAGATCTCAGATCGCGGAACGCGTTCTGGACGTGTCGTTGCCCAAGCCTGGGGTCGCTGAGGCGATGCGGTTCTGGCACTACACCCGGCCCGTGCCCACGGATCGTCCCGGCGGAAGCGGCCGCGGAAGCTGCGACGCCTGACCGGGCTGTCGGGCTCTGAGCCCGCCTGGCGAGTCTTGAGCGGGACAGCCACTTCTCGAGTTGTCGCTCAAGGCGCGAAAATCATGCTGGTGCTGTGACACCGGATACCTATGGTGCAGTCATGGCCCGCTGGTACACCTCGGATCATCATTTCGGGCATCGCAACATCATCGGCTACTGCGACCGGCCATTCGCCGACGTGGACGAGATGAACGACGCGATGGTCGAGCGGTGGAACGAACGCGTCAAAGACGATGACGAGGTGTGGGTGATCGGCGACATCGCGCTCGGCGACCTGCACACCATCCTCGCCGAGCATGTGGCGAAGCTGCGGGGCAGCAAGATCCTCGTGCCCGGCAACCACGACCGCTGCTGGGCCGGCCGAAACAAGCACGAGGCCGGCCGCAGCGACTATCTGCAGCTCGGCGGCTTCGAACGGATCGTCGACGCGCCCAAGCCGATGCGGATCAGCCGCAAGAAGGTGCGCATCAGCCACTTCCCGTACCTGCTCGACGACGCCTACGACCTCAAGTACCTCGACCACCGGCCCCGCGACGACGGCAGCTGGCTGCTGCACGGACACATCCACGAGAAATGGCGCCAGCGAGGCCGCCAGATCAACGTCGGCGTAGACGCATGGGGCTTCGCCCCAGTGTCGGAGGACACCATCGCTGAACTAATCGCCCGAGGACCCGCGGACCGCGACCCGGTCCCGCACCGGGACACAAACCAGTCAGCGCCCAACTGATCTGGGGCAAGACCCGGTCTTCAGACTCCCCAAGGCCCGCTCGGGGACCCGACAAATCTGGGTGTTGTGGACTCAGCTCAGTCAGGTCGGCCCCCAGCCACCCCACCACTCCAACCACGCCCGGATCATCGAGCGGTAGGTGTTCTCAGTTCCTTGTGGGTAGGGCCGCTCTCGCTTCTGGCGCTTCCTGTACCAGTCTAGAAACTCGTTGAACTCGGCTTCGCCGCCTCGGGTGACGTCTTCGTCTTCGTTGATGCGATAGACGACCCACCACTCGATGAAGCTGCGCCTCTGGTCGCTGCTGTGGTAGCGCGTCGACTTGATGTAGCACTCGATCGCCTCGTACCAGCGGCCAATCCTGGTCTTGCGATCAATAGCCATGCCCTGACCCATGCTTGGATCTCCTCGTAAAACTCATGCGGCAACTACTAGCAGTTCATCGGCTTTCGAGTCACGGCAGCAGACAGCCGATTACAGGGCGAATAATTCAAGTTCACCCCGGTTGTGTTCCTTAGCGCCGCCAAGAGCGTCATCAGGCAGCACGTCGGCAGAACGGATGCGAAGTCGCTGAAGAGGCTGCCGCAGCTCTCGCGCAAGAGGTGACCCGACGTCGCACGCGGACTGGTGCACCGGGCCACAGAGGCGGCGCTATCAAACGATGATCGAGCCGAGCGGCCCGGCCCGGCCCGGCCCGGAATTGAGCAGTCAAGTTGCGCCGATGACGGAACGGTTCGCGCGCTTTGTGGCGCCAGTTTGAGCGTCACGACTGCAGCGAGGATGGGCGGCTTCCAGTCGGCGAGCTCTGCCAACGAGTGACAGATTTCGTCCTACCTCAACCCGTTGCCGGCCACTCGCCCCGAAAAGGAACTTGCGCTGCGCGTCTCGGGCGGTTGTCGGCAGCGCCATTACGAAGAGCAGCGACTCACCTCGGCGCGAGAGCCCTCGGCCTCTGCAGATCCGGTGGGAGCAGGGATCTGCTCTCGCTGGGCCGTCTAGAGCCGTTGTGTTGGGTCTCCGGCGTGATCGACTCGTTCACCGTCACAATTAGTCGTCGGGATTGTCCCGAAAATCGCTTTCCGCTAGGTCTGCGGCGTCGCGTGCCGCCTGATTGGCCAACTGTTTCGCCTCTTCGGACACTTGAGCTGGCAGTGACTTGGGCTTCGTGCGCTGGGGACGGGCTCTTGGCTGGCGTTGTTGCTTCATGGACAGAGTGTCGCGCGCGGCCGCAGGCTGTCTCGCGGCAATCAGATTACGACGGCAGCGGTCCTGTGGGCGCCGGGGCGATTCGGCTCTGGTGCTACTCACGGTTGATGTCGTCGAAACGTCGCTGTTCGGCTGAGTTCCCATTTCAAGTGAGCGGTCGTCGTTGACCGGACGACGCAATCTGGTTCAGTTACCGACATCAACTTGGCGCTGAGTCACGACTGCTCGGGCGTCGTCCTCCAACGAGAGCCAGTCCTGCGGAAACCCCAGCGTCACCAGTCGTCGACAAACTCGCCAAGGTTGTACTCGTCGGACGCACCCCACATGTCGAACACACACGCGGCACCGTGCAGCGCACTCGGCGTGGCGAACAGGAATCCCGGTCGGAGTCCAGTGCACGGCGCCGTGGCGCGCTAATGCGTCGCCTGGTCAACCTGGGGTGCGGCGTTGTTCCAACCCGGGTTGCGGTGCCGACGTCTCGGTGAGCGGTCGGCAGAGCCGCCAGTACTGCAGAGTCTCCGCCAGCCCTGGCTTCGCCAGGGACTGCTCGAGCACCGAGGCGATGTCCGGCCGTTGAGAGATCGGTGAGGGCATGAGAGTTGTCGGGTCGCTGATCGCTGCGGGAACTGAGGGTAACCCTCGCGATTCCGAAGCTGTACCAGCGCGGGCTGTCAGTTGGCCGAGAAATTTCTCGGGCTCCGCTGCTGCTGGCGTCGAACGGTCTTGCCGTCGTCGTCGAGTTCGACATAGGGCCGGCCTTCGGCCGCGAACGTCACCGTAAGACTGAGACTACGTCTGCGCTGCTCGGTGCGTTCTGCCCACTCGGCTCGCACGATTGCTTGTTCGCGGCTGTTGAGATCGTCGTAGTGGGCCTCGCTGGCGAGTACCCGCTCTATCGCTTCTAGGGAGACGTCCGGTTCGGACATATGGTGCTCCTCGGCACTCTGGGTGAACAGTTCGGGGGGTGAGGCGTCTCAGGACCGCGATGGGGGTTGAGTCGCGACGGCTAGGCGTAAACGGCGACCAGTGTCGGTTGTGTGCTGAGCAGTGCAGTGTGGTTCTGTCGTCCGTCTTCGGCAAGTCCGATTACTTCGGTGCGTCCGCTGATGCGCTCGGCGTTGGCTTGGTGCCAATGGCCATGCAGCACGAGTTCGGGCTGGGTGCGGTCGACGGCGTGGGCGAGCAGCCGGCGGCCGTGCTTTGCCTCTCGCAGCACGTCGAAAGGGATGCCGGTCATGCCGGACTTGAGGCCGATGACTTGTGCGGGGGCGTCGTGGGTGAACAGCACATCGAGCCGGCCGTCGAACTCCGCTTCGGTGTTTACGATGAGCCGGTCGACGTCGTCCTCGTCGAGGGCCTCTTCGAGCCATCGGTAGTGACGCACCTCGGGCAGCCGTTTGTCAGGCGACACGGCGCCGCCGAGCGCACCGAACGCGCAGTCGTTCCAGCGCCAGACGCTGCCACGCCACGCCCACCACAGCGACCCGCCAAGATGCAACGGACGGCGTTCCTGCATCGCCGCCCGGGCGGCGGGCGTTAGTGCATACCGGCCGAGCGCAGGCCAGATCTCATGGTTGCCGTCGATCACGACGATCGGCAGCGGCGAGTCGCAAGCAGCCTGCATGTACTCGGCCTGCAGGGGGCTGAAGCGGCTCCAGTGGCGGTCCGCTAGCCAGAAGTCCCCGACCTGCACGATCGCCTGGGCACCGAGATCGGCAGCGTGGGTGATGGCGTCGGCGAGGTGGGTCTTGGTGCCGTGGATGTCGCCGACGACCAGCACGTCACGGACCGCGTCGGGGGCGACCTCGGCTGTGTCGTCCCAGGTCTTGTTGGTGGTGAACTCGAACGTGTCCCGCGCAGACATCTCAACCCTCCTCGACCATTGAATCGGCCGAGTCCGCCGAGTGGTCGGGTGCGATGCGGGCGACAGCGATCGTGGTGTTGTCGCCCAGACCAGCGACTCGAGCGGTGTCCATCAGCGTGTCCGCTGCGTCCGCGGCGGTGCCGCGCCGATCCGCCAGCAGCGCGAAGCCAAGAGAGTTGTCGTCGGGATCGTCGTTGAACCACTCACGGCGGTGCGTCTCGAGGACCGGGGGGATCAGACCGTCACTGGCCAGCACCACCAACAGGCCTTCTCCGTCGATCCACCTCTCGACATGCTCTTTGGGCACGTCGTCGACCATCTGATCCACGTGCCCGGGCGGGAGGTCGAAACTGTCACGATCGGCGCGAGACATGCCGATGCATCGGCTGACGAAACCCAACATGTCATTGTGCGGTTTGCTGTGCCAGCCCGGCCCGCCTCCCAGCGGCACCACGAACCCGTACGAATCCCCGATCCACGACAACAACAGACCGCCCTGCGGTGTCCACGCAGCGACCACCAGCGTGGTGAGCGCGATCATCGACTCGCGTTCGTCAGCGGTGCGCATCTCCGGGTGCAGCCCCCACGCGGCTGCGTTCGTCGCGTTGAACGCCGCTTCCATCTCCGCGGTGCTCCCGATGCGAGCCGGCAGCGCATCGACAGCCGCCTGCGCGGCCTCGTCGCCGAACGGATGGCCGCCCAAACCGTCGGCCACTGCCATGACCCACGAACCATCCGCATTCGTGACAGCGCGGACGCGGTCCTCCTGGCGGTCCCGGGTGCCGATGTCGGTGCGAGTCGCGATATCGGTGATCAGTCTCTCAGCCATGCCCGCCGTCCGAGCTTGAGGGTGCCATTGGGACCGTAGCGACCCGGTGTCACAGCCATGATGTTGGGGTCAGCAGTCGGGCCCGGGTCTGACCCAGGGTGTCACGGGCTTTGTGCCTTTTTCGTGATTTGTCGGCTCGGTGTCCTGGCTGCTGGCGCGCACCGGCCGGTCGGGCGGACGTGACTTGATAGGAGCCTTGGCTATGCACCGTGGCTGTGCTGTCCGCCGTCCCGGCCGGTGGTGCCTTGATCACCCGGTTAGGGAGAAAGGCAGGGGTTCATCATGGCTGATGAGGCGGTCGGCGTCTATGGGGGCGTGGACACTCACAAGGAGGTCCATGTCGCTGCGGCGGCCGACCAGGCGGGCCGGGTGCTCGCTACGGCGTCGTTCGGGGCGGACCCGGCGGGGTATCGCGGGCTCGCAGAGTGGCTGGGGTCGTTCGGGCCGCTGGTGCGTGTCGGCGTTGAGGGCACCGGCTCCTATGGGGCGGGGCTGACGCGTCACCTGGTCGGCTCGGGCGTCGAGGTGGTCGAGGTGAACCGGCCGAACCGTCAGATGCGTCGCCGCCGCGGCAAGTCCGACACCGTCGACGCCGAGGCCGCGGCACGCGCCGCGCTCAACGGCGAGGCGGCCACCGCTCCCAAGGGCAGCGACGGGATTGTGGAGTCGATCCGGGCGATCCGGGTCGCGTTGTGCTCGACGCGTGCCCATCGCACCCGCATCTCCAATCAGATCCGCGATCTCATCGTCACTGCTCCCGACCGGCTGCGCAGCGCCCTGGAGCCGCTCACGACTGCGCAGCGGGTGGCTCGGTGCGCTCGGTTCCGTCCCGGCGACCCCACAGAGCCCGCCGAGGCGGCAAAGATCGCGTTGCGCACCCTGGCCCGCCAATACCAGGCCCTCGACGACGACCTCGCCGAGCTGCGCCGCCATCTCGACAAGCTCACCTTGACCGCCAACCCGGCGCTGCGAGCCGCCAAAGGCATCGGCACCGACACGGCGTCGATCCTGCTCATCGCAGCCGGCGACAACCCCGCCCGGCTCACCACCGAAGCCGCGTTCGCAGCGCTGTGCGGCGCATCACCCGTCGAGGCGTCATCAGGCAAGACCACCCGGCACCGCCTCAACCCCGGCGGGAACCGCCAAGCCAACCACGCCCTGTGGCGAATCGCGATGGTCCGCCTCGCCACCTGCCCCCGAACACGCGCCTACGCCCAAAGACGCCAAACAGACCGCAAATCACGCCGCGAGATCATCCGATGCCTCAAGCGCTACATCGCCCGAGAAGTCTTCGCCCTGCTCGCCGACCCCCACCACACCAACAGCGCCGACAACCCAGGCGAGCTGCGACACCGACGACAAGCAGCAGGCCTCAGCCTCGCCCACGCCGCCGACCAGCTCAACACCTGGCCCGCAACCATCTCGGTGATCGAACGCGGCAAAGCACCCCACCACCCCCTCATGCCTGCCTACCGCGACTGGCTCAACACACTCGAACCCGCCGCTTGACGAACCATAGGAGCATCACGACTCCAAGACGTTTCCGGAGCCCAGCCAGCCCCGCGGCGCCAGCGAGCCCGGCCGAGGCCGTCGTTACCATCCGGGCATGTCCCGCCGAGACGAGATCCTCGGCCGCCACCGCGCCGCCATCCGAGCACTCGCACAGCAGCACAACGTGACCTCGATCGCGCTCGTCGGCTCGGTGGCACGCGGCGCCGACCGGCCCGACAGCGACTGCGACTTCCTTTGCAGTTTCGCGCCCGGAACGACTCTGCTCGACATCGCAGGCCTCGAAACAGCACTCGAAGACATGCTCGGCTGCACCGTGCAGATCAGCTCCGAACAGACGCTCGAAGAGCCCTACACCTCCATGCTCGACGACGCCATACCGCTCTGAGCGCCTCAGCCGACCGAGACCGCAGGCCCCGAACGGCTGGCCAGACCGAGGACTCACCGCGAGAACCCCGACAGAGCACCGGACCTGCCACGTCCCACGACGCCGGCCGTCACGGGGCGCCTATGGGGGTCCCACCGATTCCTTAGTGTGCTGCGCATCTGAGTCGCGAACCGCGCCTGCCGGCTCCCGGTCGGGCGGGGTTGTGCCCGATTCGCTGACGTCGAGACGGGCCGGGCAAGCATCGGCTCAGCGCGCCCGCGGCGGCTGCACTCCCGCAGAACCGGGATTCGTGCGCCGCGACACGCGCGATGGTTCGGTTGACAATCTTCGCGCGACCGCGCGAGCGTGCCCGCCATGACGACGCCGTACGAGGGCTGTCTGTTCCACATAACCCACATCAACAACTTGGCAGGCATCGCGGGCGCGGGCCTGTGGTCGGACAACGCAGTGGTGTCGTCCAATACGCGCATCGTCGAGATCGGAGAACGCGACATCAAGCAACGGCGACGGAACCGCCCGGTCCCGGTCCCGCCGGGCGGCCGGGTGGCCGATTATGTGCCGTTCTATTTCGCGGCGCGGTCGCCCATGCTGTTCAGCATCCACAAGGGCAACGTCCCGACGTACCAGGGCGGGCAGGACGAGGTCGTGTACTTGGTGACCGACACGGCAGCGATCGTGGGGCACGGTCTCGAGTTCGCGTTCACCGACCGCAACGCTGCCACCGACTTCGCGGAGTTCGGCAACGACCTCGACGATATTGACGACTATGTGAACTGGACCCTCATGAAGCAGAAGATGTGGAACAACATCTCGAGCGAACGCGACCGCAGAGAGCGCCGCATGGCCGAGATGCTCGTGCGCACCCATGTCCCGTGGAGCGCGTTCGTCGAGGTCGCGACGCGAACCGACGACGTATCGCGCGCCGCGGCGAGCGCGTTGGCTACTGTTGGCGCCACAACGATGGTTCGCGTCCGCCCTGACTGGTATTTCTGATGACGGATTTTGTCGAGTCCCACGGCAATCTCTTGGACGCGGATGTCGACGCGCTCGTGAACACGGTGAACACCGTGGGAGTGATGGGCAAGGGCATCGCCCTCCAGTTCAAGAAGGCGTTCGGAGCCAACTTCAAGGCGTACCGGCGGGCCTGCAGACTCGGCGAGGTCCAGATCGGGCGGATGCACGTGTTCGACAACGGCCAGCTGGTGTCGCCGCGGTGGATCATCAACTTCCCCACCAAGCGCCATTGGCGGTCGCGGTCCCGGATTAGCGACATCGCCGCCGGGCTCGAGGCGTTGCGGGCGGAGATCATCAGGCTCGGCATCGCTTCGGTGGCCGTGCCGCCGCTGGGATGCGGCAACGGAGGGCTGGCGTGGGCAGACGTCCGGCCGCTGATCGAGAAGCACCTCGACGGGCTGGGTGTCGAGGTGCACGTGTACGCGCCTGAAGGAGCGCCGGCCGCGGCGGGCATGCGCGACGCGACGGCCAGGCCGAACTGGACGCCGGGCAGAGCGGCGCTCGTGCTGCTGGTGGACCGCATCGCTGCGCGCACGCTGGAAGGCGGGGCGTCGCTGGTCGGCGTGCAGAAGCTGATGTACTTCCTCCAGGAAGCAGGCGAACCGCTGCGACTGGACTTCCAGCGAGGCCGCTACGGGCCCTACGCCGACAACCTCCGTCACGTGCTCAAAGCGGTCGAAGGCCATTTTCTGCAGGGGTACGGAGACGGGTCAACCAAGGTCTTCGATGCAGAGCCGCTGCGTGCCGTGCCCGAGGCTGTGGTCGAGGCCGCGGACTTGATAGTCGGCGAACCGACAGGCGACCGAGTCGAAGAAGTGCTGGGACTCGTCGAAGGCTTCGAGTCGTCCTACGCGCTGGAACTGCTTGCCACAGTGCACTGGATCGCCCACCGCGAGAGCGCCGGGGGCGACACCGACGACATCATCGACAAGGTGCGCGGGTGGAGCGAACGCAAACGGGGGATGTTCTCGAACAAGCACGTCACAGCGGCTCACGAGCACCTTCGTGCGCACGGCTGGCTGGCAGCCTGACGACGGCGCCCGAGCACGACCCTGCGAACATTGGCCCTATTGCCGCCGCCGGCCCTGGGGTGTCGGCCTGGACGCTCCGGTAGAGCGTGTAGCAGCTGGCGAAACTGAGTTCGTCCGCGATGCGGCGGTCGATCTCGGTGTCGGGTGGCGAGAACTCCTGCGGTTCGATCCCTTAGCTCTCGCCGTCGTCCGTGCAGCACAGGTGGAGCACGAACAGCTGCAGCGGCGTGGACTTCTTCGCGTCGGATAACGACGTGCCCGGCGAGGCGAATCCGGCTGCGCACCCGACGCGATGAAGGCCCCAGATCCCCTCAAAATCGCCCATTTCGCCCCGAGAACGGTCCTTTGGGCGCCTCTTTGCACCGGCTCCGTTCAATCTTGAGTGTCGCACGACCCTCTGACCAGGTGTCTTAGCCCTTCACGGCCAATGTGGAGATTCGCCGAATTTCGTGTGGAGATTCGCAAACCGGCCAGAATTCGCCTACCGTGACCTGCGGAAACGCGACTGGCCAACATCCGACCGAGGGGTGTTGGCCAGTGCACCCTGTTTGTGTTGGCCAGTTACACTTGATTCGGGCCGTTTTGGCCCGTTTTTGCGCGTTTCGGCATGCGTTCGGGGCTTGTTGAGGGGCTGTCTTGTCAGTTCGCGTGAGTTAGGTCGCGGGCTGCTGGTGGTCACGCGCGACGAGGCAGACGGCTCAGTGGCCGTCTGCCTCGTTGGAGGGTCGCTGTTGCGCTATGTCGGTGGCGGCGGTCGCGCGGGATTCAGGCCGTCGGACTGTGAGAGGACGCCGATCAGCAGCTTGATTGGTCCTCTGACCAGCGGAGATAGCGCCGTCTCGTCCCTGCATGAGGCGATCTTGATTCCACTCTGGTCCATGGTCTGCTGGCCCCGCTGTGTTCGCGTCATTACACTCACGCCATATGGTCAGCGGTGAACAGGAGGATGTTCCGCTCGCGATCTTGCGATTCGAAGGTGCGCGGTTCCTCCTTCGAGGCATTCCTGTTGGCGTGCTAGCTGAGGCAGTGGCGTTCAGGAAAATTCTGGTTGCATGCGCCAAGCGTCTGTACCTCCAAGACCATCCGAACGAGGACCAACCACCACCAGGCTTCGAAAAAGATCATCAAGTACGCCTCGACAGCATCGCTGAGGGCAGTTCCAAGATGATCTTCGTAGCAGACATGGATCCGAACGAGTTGCTGGCGGCGGAGGGGCCCTACCTGGAGCCGGCCGCAGAGGAAATAGGACGTCTTCTTCGGTCAGGTGTATCTAGGGATGGGGCACGGAACGGCCACGCCGATTACAGCGACTTCCGCGATTTCGGTAACACCCTCCAACCGAAAGACCTGCTGCACTACTCGTCGCGGGAGACTTCCACGACTCTCGACCATACGGGAGCGCGGCGGATCCGCAAGCGTGCCCGCCGCAAGCCAATTCTCCCACAGAGAGTGGACAAGGTGCGAGTGGGGCTCGTCAAGTCCTTGGACACGACTAAGAAGGCCATCGAGCTCGAGAGCATCGGGAGCACGAAGCGGGAAACGTTGCACTACGACTCAGAAGAGGTATTCGCTCGGCTCTGTGGCGCACTCGAATTCGAACCGAGTGGGGCGATTTTTGTGGTCTGCCTGCCTCGTCCTCAAGCACAGAATCAAGACGCAGACGATGATCGGCATTCTGTGAGCATGGTGTCAAACGCGGAAGTGATACGCGACGTGAGCGTTGTCGAACGATACGCCGCGATCTGTGATCGCCTTGCCTCGTTCAGCCGCTTGAGCGACGGGTGGGGCGCTGATAACGAAGTGAGCAGGGCGAGCAGCGAGAAGGCTTGCGACGCGGCACGAGAAATCGTCGGACATGCATTGTGCGCCGAACTGCCGCTGCCATATGTGTACCCGATGCCTAGCGGCGGCATCTCCCTTGAATGGGGGCTACACGCCATCGGCATCAACGCTGAGATCCCCAACGACGCCACGAGCATCGATCTGATGTCATGGCGCCGATCCGACGACAAGACATCAGAAGCCGAATTTCGGGCAGGCGACGTCACAACCATCACAGCATGGCTGTCGCAGCAGATCGACCAGTAACATCAGTATGAGCGAGCGGCGAGCGGACGATGCATGCGCGGGC
>NZ_CBDCEO010000012.1:0-1811025 GCF_965215815.1 Candidatus Poriferisodalis sp.
AAACCACGCCGGCACGACCACGACAACAGGAGCACCCCTTGGATTTCTCCATCGACGACGACCAGCAGATGGTGGTCGACACCGTGCGCGCCTTCGTGAACCGCGAGCTGGCGCCGCATGAGGACGAGGTGGAACGCACCGGACAAGTGCGCCCCGAGTTAGTGCAACAGATTCGCGAACGGTCCCTGGCGGCTGGCATCTATGCGGCCAACATGCCCGAAGACCTGGGCGGCGGGGGACTGGACGACCTGACGTTGTCCATGGCCGAGCGGGTCTTCGGCTGGACCGGCTACGCGCTGCAGTACATCGTGGCGCGACCGTCGAACATCCTGCGGGCCTGCGCCGGAGACCAGGTGGAGGAATACCTGCTGCCGACCGTGCGCGGCGAGCGGGTGGAATGCCTGGCGATGAGCGAACCGGGCGCCGGCTCCGACCTGCGGGGCATGACCTGCCGGGCCGAGCGCCGAGGCGACGACTACGTGGTGAACGGCACCAAGCACTTCATCAGCCACGCCGACTTGGCGGACTACGTGATCCTGTTCGCGGCCACCGGCACCGAGGCCGGAGCAGATGGTCGTGCGCCCCGCAAGCTGATCTCGTCGCTGCTGGTGGACTTCGACACTCCTAGCGTGGAACGGTTGCCGGGCTACAACAGCGTGTCCAATCGGGGCTACCACAACCTCATCTTGAACTTCGATGACGCCCGGGTGCCCGCAGCCAACCTGCTGGGCTCCGAGCATCGGGGCTTCGACGTTGCCAACGAATGGCTCGGCAGTACTCGCCTGCAGGTGGCGTCCACGTGTTTGGGGCGAGCCGACCGAGCACTCGCAGTTGCGCTGGACTGGGCCGCCAACCGGAAGCAGTTCGGGCAGCGCATCGGCCGCTTCCAGGGGGTGTCGTTCAAGCTCGCGGACATGCGTCTGCGCTTGGCCGAGGCCGAGCTCATGACCTACCGGGCCGCCTGGCTGTCGGCGAGAGGCGAGATGACCGACGCCGACGCCGCAATGGCCAAGCTGTCGGCCACCGAGATGTTGCAGTTCGTCTCTGATGAGGCGATCCAGATCCTCGGCGGCATGGGCTTGATGGACGAGCTGCCGCTGGAGCGCGTCTGGCGCGACGCTCGCGTCGATCGGATCTGGGACGGGACCAGCGAGATCCAGCGACACATCGTGTCCCGCGACATGCTGCGCCCGCTGGGCTCCTGAACCGTGGCCGAGCGGCCGGCGGGCGGAATGCGTCCGCTGGGCGGGCGGAATAGGGACAGAATGCGGGCGGTGAGTACTTGGCCTGCGGACCGAATGCGGGCAGTGAGCAAGCGGTGAGCGAACGGCTCGACCGGCTGCTGCGACCGCGGTCGCTGGCATTCATCGGCGGAGCCGCGGCCGAATTGGCCATCGAAGCCAGCCGTTCGTTCGGCTTCGACGGCGAGATGTGGGGGGTCAATCCCCGCCGCGAGCTGCGCGGCGCACTCACGGTTGGGTCGGTCGCCGAGTTGCCCGGTGTCGCTGACGCTGCCTTCGTGGCCGTGGCCCGCGACACCGCCACAGACGTCGTGCGAGAGCTGGCCGCCGCAGGGACAGGCGCGGCCGTGTGCTACGCCTCGGGCTTTGCCGAAACCGGCGACACCGGAGCGGCGGCACAACGCGAACTGGTCGAAGCTGCCGCTGGCATGCCGCTGGTAGGCCCCAACTGCTACGGCACGCTGTCGGCGGTCACCGGCGCTGCGCTGTGGCCCGACGTGCACGGGCTGGCCCGGTGCGAGCGCGGCGTCGCCTTAGTCAGCCAGAGCGGCAACGTCGCGGTGAACCTCACGATGGCGCGGCGTGGCCTTGCGGTCGCCCATGTGCTGGCACTGGGCAACCAGGCCGATGTGGGCCTGGCCGAGTCAACCGAGACGTTGGTGGCCGATCCGGCCGTCACCGGGGTGGGCCTCTATCTGGAGGCGGTGGACGACATCGACCGGTTCGCTGCCGCCATGGACGTGGCGCACCAGCGGAGACTGCCGGTCGTGGCGCTCAAGTTGGGTGCCACCGAGGCATCGGGCGCCATCGCCGTTACCCCACACCGCCTCGCTGGTGGGCAACGACACCGCCTACGACGCCCTGTTTCGCCGACTGGGCGTGCGCCGAGCGCACACGGTGCCGGAGCTGCTCGACACGCTGTCGGTGCTGGTCGCCACCGGTCCGCTGCGGGGCAACCGACTGGTGTCGCTGAGCTGCTCGGGTGGCGAGGCGGCGTTGATGGCGGACCGCAGCCGTGGCCGCAACCTGTCCTTTCCGGCGTTCTCACCCGAGCACCGGGACCGGGTGGCCGCTGCGTTGGAACACCGCGTCGCGGTCACCAACCCGCTCGACTATCACACCTTCATCTGGGGCGACACGGCCCGACTGACCAAGTGCTTTACCGCCGTGCTGCGCGACGGGCGCTCTGTCGGCGACTCGCCCGTCGAACCGTCCACTAGGCCGTTTGAGGGGTCACCCGCGGACTCTCCGTTCGATGCCGCTGTGTTGTTGCTGGACCTGCCCGCTGCGGGACTCGACAGATCGCGATGGTGGCCCACGCTGGACGCCTTCGGTGCGGCGTGCGCCGCCAGCGGCACTCCCGGCGTGGTCGCGGCCTCGCTGGCAGAGAACCTCCCCGACGAGGCGCGTACGCGCGCCGGTGAGCTCGGACTGTGCGCCTGCGGCGACATCGACTCCGCTCTGGGTGCTTTGGAGGCTGCGGCTGCGTTCGGACGGTCGCTCGCCGCCGTTGCGAGCGCGCCGCCGCCACCGCTGCTCGCTCCAGCCCACAGCGCCCGACCGGCAGCTGAGCCCCGGCCGCAGCGCGCTTCTAGCGACGGGGACACAGCGGTACTCGCGGCGGTGGTGATGACCGAGACTGTCCTCACGGAGACTGTCCTCACGGAGTCTGAGGCCAAGGAGCGGCTGGCCGCAGTGGGCATCTCGGTGCCTCGCGGGTTGCTGGTGACAGCGGCCGAAGCCGCTGCAGCCGCCGTTGAGATCGGTCTGCCAGTAGTGGTGAAGGCCACCGGTGTGGCACACAAGTCCGATGTGGGCGCAGTGACGGTCGGCTTGGACGACCTCGACGAAGTGGCCGCTGCGGCTGCGCGCCTCGGCGCACTCGGCGACGGAACGGTGACGGTTGAGGAGTGTGTCGCCGATGCCGTGGCGGAACTGCTGGTGAGCGTCCGTTCTGAGCCGCCGGTGGGAATGCTGCTGACGTTGGGCGCGGGAGGCACGCTGGTCGAATTGCTCGAAGACACTGCCACGTTGTTGCTGCCCACCCGCCCGGCCGATGTCCGCTCTGCGTTGCGCAGCTTGCGCGTCTGGCCACTGCTGACCGGCCACCGCGGCAGGCCGCCCGCAGCAGTGGATGCGGTTGTCGAGGCGGTGTCGGCTCTCGCCCTACTGGTGAGCACCGATCGCAGCATCACTGAAGTGGAGATCAACCCGCTGCTGGTCACCGAAGAGACCGCAGTCGCCGTCGACGCGCTGATGACCGTCACCCAATTCGGCGATGCTGAGATCGAACCTGTCCAACCGAGGCCTGACCGACCATGACCAGCTCCACCGAGGCCAGTGCCGAAGCTGCACATCCTGCCGTCGTCAGCGTCGTCGACGGGCCAGTGCTCGAGGTCACCCTCGACCGACCGAGGGCCAACGCCATCGACGCCGCCACCAGCCGCGAGCTCAGTGCCGTGTTCGCCGAGTTCCGTGACACGCCAGAGCTGCGCGTCGCCATCTTCAGCGCCGCGGGCGACCGCTTCTTCTCCGCTGGCTGGGACCTGAACGCCGCCGCCGCGGGCGAGGAATTCGAGGCCGACTATGGCGAGGGGGGCTTCGGCGGTTTCGGCGAGTTGCCGGGGCTGGCAAAGCCGGTGATCTGCGCCGTGAACGGCATGGCGGTGGGCGGCGGCTTCGAGATCGTCTTGGCGGCCGACCTGGTGGTCGCAGCCGAGACCGCCCGTTTCTGGCTGCCCGAAGCCGGCCTGGGCATCATCGCCGACACGGCCTCGGTGCGCCTTCCCAGAATGCTGCCGCCGGTTGTGGCCAACGAGGTGCTCTACGCCGGCCGCCGCCTCGATGCCGTCGAAGCGCTGCGCTGGGGGCTTGTCAACGCCGTGGTCGCCGGCGACGATCTGATGGCTGAGGCCCGCGCCTTGGCCGAGCGGGTCGTCCAGTCAGCGCCGATGTCGGTGGCAGCGATCAGCGAGATCGGCCGTCGAACCGCACATCTCCCGCTGCCCGAAGCCTTCGAATTGCTGCGCTCGGGCCAGCTCGCCGCCTATGAAGCCATGCTCGCCTCCGACGACGCCGCCGAGGGCCCTCGCGCGTTCACTGAGGGCCGTCCCCCGCGCTGGGCGAACCGCTAGTCCGCGCGACCCGTTCCGCAATGCTGAGAGGTCAAGCGGAAGCGCAGAGCGCACTCCTACGCGCGGGCGCCGCGTGACTGGTCGAGGACCACCACGACGAGGGAGAACATCACCACGGTCATGCCGACGAACTGCCACAGCGACACCTCGTCGCCGAGGAAGGCCCACGCCATCAGCGTGCTTGTGACCGGAATGGCCAGCGTCATCGTCGAGCCCACCCACGCCGGGATGCGCGTCAGCGACCAATTCATGAGCATGTGAGAGGCGAAACCCGGCCCGATCGCCAGTATTACCAGCCACAGCCAGGCACCGGACGACGGGATGTCGAACGCCTGCCCCGAGCCGATGGCGAACGGCGAGCACACCAACGAGCACACCAAGGCACTGCCGCCGGTGTACTGCGCCGAGCTGATCTTCTGGGTGCTCAGCTTCGAAAAGACGAAATAGCCGGTCCACGCGAACAGCGTCAGCAGCGCCAGCAGGTCGCCCCACACGCTCCACTCGGGAATCCCTGACGATCCGAATACAACGATGGCGATTCCGCCGATGGCCACCCCCGCCATGCCCCAATGGCGCCCCCGCGGATGCTCGCCGAACAGCCTCGGTGCCAGGAACAGCATCAACAGCGGCTGCAGCGACGCGACGACCGTTGCGTTGGCCACGGTGGTGAGCCGCAGCGCCGTGAAGAACAGCATGATGTCGAAGGCCAGCGAGACGCCGCCCCAGGCCGAGATCTTGATCGAGTTCCATTTCAACGGCGTGCCGTTCGCCCACAGGAACAGCAGCACGACGGCCGTGTAGAGCCACATCCGCCAGAACACGACGGCCAGCGGGCCGATTTCAGAGAGCCCTTTGGCGATGACCCCCGATGCTGCCCAGCCCACCATTGCGACGGCTGCCGCGGGGATGCCCAGCGCACGCTCGGGGGCGTCCGGCAGGCCACGGCCGCCGTATGGGTCGCTCGGCGCGCCCGGTGTCTCGGCCATAGCCCCGCCCCCCTCGGCCGCGGGCAAACCGAGCCGACGTCGGAAGACTACGCCTACTGGAATCGGGGAGTGCAGTTGTTCGAGGGCCGTAGCTCAGGCGAAATGAGCGCGCTCATAAGTAGCGTGCGGGCAGCAACCCACCACGGGGACTGAACATGAGCATTCTCGGCAACGCCGTCGTCCGGCACCTGATCACGCCGATCACCCCGCAACATCTCTGCGAAGCCATCGCAGAGGCATCGGCGCTCAGCTAGCCGTGATGATCGGGCTATGGGATCTTGAGTCCCAGATAGTAGAGAATGCTTCCTCTCACTTCGGCTAGCAGCCGAGCGGGTAGACGTCGCCTAGTCGGATTTGCGACACCTCAATCAGCCAGCAACCTGCGATTGGCCCGAACTCTGTTGCCGCGAAAAAACCCGACTATTTCTGCTGCGTCTGGGGTACCCAAAGCACTGACATCGATCTGAGGCATGGCAACGAGATCGGGCCGATCAGCTAGTGCGGACATGACGGCATCAACGTCAGCGATATCAGTTCGTGCCTCATGCATGTCCAACAGAACGCCTCTCTCCCCTACACGCCGAGCTTCGAGCATCGGAACAGTGTCGTATGCCATGTCCGTCAGTGAGCGAGCGGTCTCGCGACCGTAGTCTTCGAGCACGGCTTCGAGATGCGCCAGGAAATCACCTGCCCGCGCAGAAACGTCCGCAGAAGTGCGAGAGGCGCTCAGCACTGCTTCTTCAATGTCTGTTGAGAGACGGCTGGTGTTGCGCTCGATCACACCGTCGACTACGAGCCGGTCCTCGACCTTGCGCAGCGATTGGCAGTAGGGACCGTAGTGCCACCAGCGCCACAAAATCCCTGAACGGGCCTTCCCGTCTGATGCGACTGACCGGAGGTCTGCCAGATACAGCAGCTTGACGACTTTGGTGCGCGTAATGTGCACTCCGTGGTCGCCCGCGAGCCGCACCAGCGCCTGCATCGAGATGCCCGCACGATCCTCGTCGGTCGCTAGCAGCACCACATCGCCAGCGTAGGCAGCGGTGCCACCAGCCGAGCGAGCAGACACCGCTCCAGCGTCTTCGATCTCAGCACAGCCCAGAGAGCTTTCTGCTGTGCCTCGCAGACTCGTGGTCGCGCTCAGTTCAATCATCACGCAGGAACATACGTTGCGGGTGTCACACCTCGGCGTACGGCACCTGATCACACCGATCACCCCGCAGCGGCTGCGCGACGCCATTGCCGAGGCATAGAGGCCGAGCATCGTCCTCACCATTCAAGGGGGGCGGCGATGACCTGGCCGCGCACTTCTGCGTGCCGGCCTCCTCGGGTTTCGCGCTGTCGGACGGCAACCTCTTGGAAGTTGATGCTCGACACTCTTTTCCCAACCCCTAGAGTGGTTTTCGAAGACCCCGGAACCGTCACTGCTTCGGCAAACGGCCGGGGTTACGCCTTTTAAGGGCTCTCGGCCGGAGCCCCTTGGTCAGGTCCGCTGACCAGCACGTACGAATTGGCTGACGTCCCACCCGGGATGCACGCCACAGCGCGTGCCCGAAATCAGCTGTAGGCCGTCAGTTCCTGGTCGAGGCTCCAAACTTCGGCTCTCACGTATGGGCCCCGATCAGAGCCCAAGTACATCGACCAGCGAACGCTGCCTCGCTGGCGCGTGTTCACGCGGTCGAAGTCGGTCCCGAATTGCCGAGGTCCCCAGCGGCCCACCGCCGATCACCTCGAAGTAGTCAGGAAAGTCGGTGAGACGCGTGGACTGCGTCCACCCATCCGAGTCGCGGCTGCAGACAATGACGCCTTCGTGATCTTCGCCCTCCAACGCATCGAGAATGGCAGGGCTGTGGGTCGTCGCCAAGGTCCGTGCACCCTCGGTAGCAGCCGACTTGAGGCGATCAAGCAGCAACTCGACTTGCGACGGGTGCAGGCCGTTCTCGAGCTCTTCGACAACAAGCAGTCGAGAAACCGGTGTCGAGCCTGCCGACCCATCGTCAACAGGCCGAGCCTCGAGCAGCGCCGCTGCAATGGCAAGAAAACGCAGGGTGCCGTCGCTCATGAGGCGCGCCGGGATGGAACGCTTCGAATCGCCGAGCTGTTCTTGCATCGTCGTCATTACGTCCCCGAGATCGCTGCTGACGACGCCCAGATCGGCAACTTGAGCTTCCGAGAGGGACCGCGTCATCTCGAACAAGGTCCGTCGTGCATCTTGGTTTCGCATCAGGCTCGCGAGCACTGCAGAAAGGTTCTCGGCGTTCCTGCGAAGGCGGGTGTCCTTCTCGGGTACGTACTCGCGCATCTGCTGCGGAATGGGGTCGAGAATGAAGATCCCGCGAAGGGCCGCGAGCATGTGTTCAGCAACACTGTGAATGTGCCGACCCGCCTGCGATGTCGCAGGCACTCGAGTCGCCACCTGCGACGTCAGCAGCTGCGTCGCCCGAAACGTCACTGCCGGGTTCGGGCCCTGCTTGCGATTGTCCCAGCGGGCATCGATGTCGCCCGAGTCCTTCCGGGGCGCTTCTGTCCTGAGCAGGTCTTGCATCTCGCCATGGCGCGAGCCGCCGCTGCGCTGCGTCCAGAGCCGCTCCCGCACAATCTGCACGCTCGGCCGAACAGACACATCCACAGCCAAGTAGTAGATCTTGCCGTCGATCTTGGCAGCACAGCCGATCTTGAATACGTCATCGCCGACTGGCGCGCACCCTTCGGATCCGCCTCGAATCAATGGCCCGTCACGACCGCCATCGAGCGCATCTCGGACGGTCATGCCGCTCGCGAGGGCAGACAGCACCGCTGCAGCGTCGATGACGTTCGACTTGCCGCTGCCATTGCGCCCGACGAGCAGCGTCAGTGGCCCGAGCCGGACGTGCGCCTTCCGCAGGCTCTTGAACGCTGGCAATCTGAGTTGCTCCAGCGTGGCAGCCATAACCCCAAGCGTACTGATGCCCTGGAAGGGCGGACTGAAGCTGACGAGGACCAGAACCTGAAGGTCGTGACACCCGGTTCGGTTCCACTTCGAGTGACAGGCCACAAGAAGGGCGAGCCGATTGGCGGGGACAGCGACATCGGTTGGCTGCACTTGCCTGCGGAAGCCGACTACATCGTCAACGACGGTCAGCACCGCATCGCCGGGATCGAACAAGCGTTGCTCGAAGACCCCACACTCAAGAACGACTCGATCTCAGTGGTCGTGCTGCCCGACGGCGGGACTCAGCGCAGCCAGCAGATCTTCAGCGACCTGAACCGCACAGTCCACAAGACCTCCAAGTCGCTCGACATCCTCTATGACCATCGGCTGCCGATCAACCAGATCACGATGGAGTGCGTGAACGCTGTGCCGCTGTTTCGGGGACGCACCGACAAAGAGCGCGTATCGCTGTCGGTCCGGAACCGGAACTTCGCGACGCTCTCAGGGCTGCAACGCGCCAACTCCCAACTGCTGCGACATCCCCGAGGACGCCAACGACGCGACCGTCGCAGAAGCACGCGGCTACGCCATCGACTTCTGGAACCGAGCGACGCAGTTCGTCGAGCCGTGGTCGGAGATTGCGGTTGGCACGATGACCTCGATCGAAGCACGCCAGGACTACCTGTCCTCATACACACTGGTGCTGTGGGCGCTCGGACGAGTCGGCGCTGTGCTGCGTGAACGAGGCATGAGCCTCGACGCCCTCAGCGTCCTCGCCGACGTGGACTGGCGCAAGGACAACCCCGAATGGGAAGGCATCTGCATCCTCGGCAACAGCATCATCACCAGAACGTCAACACGCGACGCCACCGGCGAGCTTCTCAAGCACAAGCTCGGGCTTCGACCCGACGCTCCAGATGCAGTGCTTGAGATGCTCTGAGCCGTTCGGCGTGAATTGACACGGCGGGATGGCGGGACTTGATCTCGCGTCGGCTTGATGGGAGGCAGGCCGTTCTGCTTATTGGACTACATCCGCTGGAGGTCCTGAAGACTATCCGAGGCCTCCTTCAGCATTCAGATGCTCCGGCAGCACTCATTGGGCACGAGGCGACCGTCATGGACGCGTCGTATCACGTTGACGAGCCTTGTGTGGCTCAGGCCTCGAGCTGGACGCCTCTGAACGGGCCGCCGGCTTCCCTCATAGCCTTGAACCGGCCGGCGGAACGGTCGCGCCTAGTCCAGTTTCCGGTCTTCGGAAGCGGGAATTCGATGAGCTCCGACACGGCGCCGACACGGCTGTCCTTAGCGTTGTTCTCGGCCATAGTGACGCTCGCCTCCTTGACGTTGAATGTAGTGCTCAGCAGATCAAGCCGAAGATGCACCGCGTCCGGGACCAGGCCGATACGGCCCACTCCACATCGGCATGCAGCAGCAATCGACACATGGCCACGGTCCAGAGTGCCGCGATCGAGACCATCAACCGCGTGCGGCTGCGCCGCAGCAGCCTCTCAGCGAGCGAAGTGGCGTCGCGTGTGAGGACGACAGCTCCCGCAAGAGTGAGCGGAAACGTGAGGAGCGCCAAGCTCTCGACCATCGGCTTGAGTGTCCCCGGCAGGCAGAGCATGGTGACGCCTGCCAAAGCAATCAGCAGTTGCAACCACGCGATGGGGCGTCGGTACCCGCGGCGAGGCCGTGCGCGCAGTCCAACCCGGACAACGCGAGGCGGGATGCTGGTATCGGCGTACAGCGCAACGGCGTCGGCTGTTGTTCGAGCATCGTGGCCCACCGTGACGTCGACGCGCTTTCCCTCAAGGTTGACGACGCGCAATCGGTCGAGCACGACGCCGGGGTCGGCGGCGCGAATCTCGATATGCGTTGTCGCCGCATCACCAATCGCGATCTCTTGTTCCAAGTCGGGTGAAGGAGAATTGGGCCACGGACGCTGCTCGGTCAGCTTGATGATGCACGGCCTGCCGATGGGCACGATCGTGTCGATGATCAAATGCCATCGGCGGCCGAGTTCTGCAAGGGTGCGCTTGGCACGGTCACTCATGTCATCGACGGCAGCACAGAACTCCTCCACTAGAGCGTCGATGTCGGTGATGTCGCCAGGTGAGACCGGCATGAACGGGATAGCCAACAGAATGCACTCCGAGGAAGACTCAGGATCCTCACCTTCGCTGAGAGCGTCAATCAAATCGTTTCGAGCATCGTCCATTCGGCGCAGCCACCTGGCGACTTCTTGGGCACTGATATCGAAGTCAAGATCTGCGTTGAGATAGGTAGCGAGCGTCCTCGCTCGCCAAGCATGGTCCGACTCAGTCCTTCGATACCCTCGCGGTCGTTTCGCGACGCCGAGATACTTCTCTCGCCACGCCCATGCTGTGTAGTCCGACACGCCTGCCCACAGCGCTCCCCTGAGCGGTTGTTCATCCAGGGGCCTCTCGTCGACAAACGACATGTATCCAGCCTGTATGTAGGCGGCATCCCGCCTGAGGATCAGTGACGCGGGATTGCCCTCGGGGCCGACAAGACCAACGTTGAGTAGCAGCCGTTTCGGACGCAAGGTCAACGGCAGGAGCAGTCGCGCACGATCGCCTACCTGCGCTGCGGGCTCGTATCGGCGCACGAGCTCGAGAGGCAGACGAATCTGATACGAAATGGAAGCGTCGACGTGATCGCTGTCACGAAGCAAGATCTCGTGGACAGCGCGCTCGCGCCACGTGCGAGTGTTGTCCAACAGCGCGTACGTCAGGCTCAATTCTCCAGACAGGTCAAAGAACGCTGACTCTTGTCGCTCGCCGTGGCCCACAGCGGGTCCAGCGTGGACGAGCCGTGCATTCGGCCGAGAAGCGCTGTCGCGCCAACTCGATGCCCAACGGAAAAGTCGCCTCAACATCCGGCCCTCTGGGGTCTCAGCTTCAAATTCTGGGAGTCCTGCAGTCCCGCAAATCTGCCACAACAGCCTGGAGATCGACGTGGGATTTTGTGAGCGGTCGCAGTCTTGTGGGATTGTGCGCCTGAGGGTCCGGCAGCTGAGCTCGCTGTCGCGGTTCGACCTACTCGTTGATGACCAGGCCGGTGCACGTCGGCGCCGTGGGGGAGTCGGGCACCATCGGCGCTATCCCCGCCGTCTACAACGCTGTCGTCGATGCGGTGTCACACCTTGGCATCCGCCACCTCACCACCCCTATCACCCCACAACAACTCTGCGAAGTCATGGCCGCATCTCGGATCGAACGAAGCCCGTAGCCGACACTGGTCGAATTCCGTCGTCGATGATTCCCTGCGGTTGATCACCAGGGCCGCAAGTTCGTGTAGACGAAGTGTCTACACGATGGCCTAGAATGCGCGAGTGGATACGACGACGATTCGAGTGGATCGGGCGACGCACGCGCGCTTCTTGGAGTTGAGCAAGGCCTCGGGCCGCTCGCTCACCGAGACGTTGCGGGACGCCGCCGAGGCCCTGCGAAGAGTTCGCTTCGCCGAGCAGGTGCAGTTCGAGTTTGAAGCGCTGCGCCAACGCCCTGAGGACTGGGCCGGGTACCTGACTGAAGCCGCGGCAACCGAAGTCGGCGATGGCATCGGTTGACGAACTTTGGTTGATCGATTTCGGTGAGCCACACCCTGGGGAGCCCGCCTTCAGCCATCCGGCGCTGGTCCTAGGGCCGCCGAACATTTTTGGCTCCGACTTTCCGCTGGTCATCGTGGCGCCGCTCACGACGACATGGCGAGGTCTTTCGCTCCACGTCGAGGTCGAAGCTGACGAATCGAACGGCCTCGATGACACGAGCTACGTCCAATGTGAGCTGCTGCGCTCGATTCACCGCCACCGTCTCGTGCACCGGCTTGGCACCGTAAGCGGTGATGTCAGCGCTCAGGTGGACAGCATCGTGAGGGTGCTCCTCAACCACTGAGCCCCGGGGCGAGGATCAGCAGCGGCAAGCTGCTACCGCTCGGAGTTGGTGTCGGCGCTCTCTTCGGCGATATCGTGGGACTCGGCGGCTGCTGAGCTGAAGATGCCGATCGACATCAGCGACTGCTCGGCCGCACGGCGAGCCTCGTAGATCTCGGCACGCACGCCGTGCAAACTCGCGGATGTCGGGTCAGCGGCCACTGCCAGCTCGATCAGGTGACACGCCAGCTTGAGATCACCGGCTTCGACCAGTTCCTGCGCCCGCGACACAAACACTCCGGCACCGCCGCCGAGGCGCACCAGCTCACCCGCAAGCTCACCCTTGGGCGAGGGCTTGAGGTACGCCGGGTCCAGATCCCACCAACCGCCGTACAGGCGCCAGATGTTGCGGATCACGAACTCGGGTTCGTCGTAGACCGGCCGCATCCACGGGCGTTCCAGCCACTCGGCCGGCAGTGACACCGTCTGGAGCACCTGGTCCAGCGATGCGCCCTCGTTCATCAGGTCGATCGTCTGGCTCACGAGCGACTCCAGCGACTCGGCGAGCGTCAGCAGAACCGTGCGGATCCGCTCTCGGCCGCGTACCGGCAGACCGTGTGCGGGCAGCAAGAGCTCGGGCTCGAGGGCGTCCATGCGGCGAAGCGCCCGAGCCCACTCGAGCGGGTAGCGCTGCACCTTCTGAGGGTTGCCGGCATTGGGGAACACCCACACCACCAGATCGCCAGGGCAGATCGCCCGATGCGAGGGCACCCACGCCCAGGTGTGATCGTCCGTCTCGCCCTTGTCGTGGTGAAGCTCCAGGTCGAGGCCACCGACCGACAGCGAGTCGTGCTCGCTGTAGGTGCGTGTCGGCCAGAGCGCGTCTTGGGGCAGGAACTTCGATCCCGTTCCGGCGATGCCGACTCCTCGACGCTCCAGTGCAAGCCCGAACTGGCGCCGGTTGATGATGAGGTTGTAACCGTTGGTGGCGTTGTAGCGCTCGAAGCGCGGGATCACGTTGTCGTGACTCACCACGTCTGGTGCTGGCTGGCCCCGCTCGCTGGCATCGGCGGCCAGCGCGCCGCTGCCGCCCACATGGTCGATGTGGCCGTGCGTGTACAGCAAGGTATTCACACGGTCGGTCGACCATCCCCGCAGCGAATCCACGACCGCAGCTGCGTTCAGCGGACCGCTGGCATCGAGACACACGAGCCCGTCGTCGGTGCCGAACGTGACCATGTTGCTGAAGGCTTCGATGACGGCGACGTTGTCGTCGACCTCGCTCAGTGCGCTGTCGACTCGCACGATGCGCTCGTCGGCTACGCCCGTGTCGATCACCCGGCTCGACAGCTCGATCGGGTCGATGGTCTTGGTCGGTGCCATGACGGATCCTTCCGGTTCGAGACTGAGTCTGCGCAGTGATGTGGCTTCGGCCTTGCCAGTACCGACATTCGCCGCCGACACTGACGGCTCAGTTACGCAGCAGGTGAGTCGAGAGCAGCACGTCGGGCCGAAGCCATTCGGACCAACCAGCCTGCATCGTCCCATTCGGGAACGGGATCGACATGCGGTCAAGCGTAAGGACCCCGCCGAACTGCGCGCTCAGACCGGTGGTCTCGGTCACGTGAGCAAATCCCTCTTCTCCATCGACTTCGTCTTCTGGCTGAGCGTGGTTACATTGCTGGCGGCGCGAGACCGTTCAGAGCGCTGTACCTGGTGCCCATTCGGGCCGAGCATGGGAGAAACCATGGCTGACGACGCACACCGCCCGGTGGAGCTCACAGACGACATGCGCATGAAGTTCAACGCCGTGTCCACTGCCACGCTGGCGGGCCAGATGCAGCGTCGCGGAATGCAGAACAGCTTCCTGAACGGCCTGCGGCCACTCAACGACGGGCAGCGGATGCTCGGCTACGCCCACACGCTGCGTTTCGTGCCCAAGCGTGAGGATTTCGAGCGTCGGCTGCAGGGTCCGAACGCACAGCGTCGAGCTGTCGAATCGGTCGAGCCCGAAGAGGTGCTCATCGTGGAAGCCCGGGGCGAGCCGCACGCCGGCACCATTGGCGACATCTTCACCATGCGCATCAAGCACCTCGGCGCCTCAGGCTTCATCACCGACGGCGCCCTGCGTGACACGCCCGCCGTGGCTGACGTCGGCCTGCCCGTGTACCACCAGTCATCTCACGCAGCGACGCTCGGGCGGCTGCACACGCCGCTCGAACACCAGGTGCCGATCGCCTGCGCCGGCGTCACCGTGTTCCCCGGCGACATCATCGTGGGCGACGGCGAAGGGGCCTTAGTGATCCCGGCGCTGCTCGCCGAAGAGGTCGCCAACGACTCCTACGCCCAGGAGATCGAAGAGGAATGGGCCATCGAGCGGGTCGCTGCCGGCGAGAGCTCGATCGGCACCTTCCCTATTGCGAAGGACCGGCGCCCCGAATTCGAGGAGTGGCTGGCAAAGCGCCAGAGTTGAGTTCCGGGACCCGGGATGACCGGGCACCGATGAACTACGGCAGCTAGCCGGCGACTGCGTCTGCGCCGGCTTGGGCCACCTCGGTGTCCTCGTCGGCCGAACCGCCTGAGGCACCGATGGCACCCACCAAGGTGCCGTCCACGAAGATTCCGACACCACCGCCGAACACGATGAGCCGCGGCGTGTGGGTGATGCCGTGCACCAGCGCGGGTTCGTCCTTGATGAGATTCCACCAGTTGCCGCTGGGCATGCCGCCAAAGCCGGCCACCGTGTAGGCCTTGTTGAGGGCGATGCCAGCCGACAGCCGAGGCGCGCCGTCCATGCGGGCAGTGGCAATCGACTCGCCCGAGGGGTCGGTCACCGCAATGCAGAACCGCTTGCCCATGGCCTCGGCCTTGGCCAGCGCAGCATCGAGCGCCTTGCGGGCGCCTGCGAGTGTCAGTGAGTGTCCTGGCGCTGTGTCTGAGTCGTCAGCCATGCTGTTCTTCGGCTCCGGGTCGGCAATCGCGCCGAGACTACGCTCCGGCACGCACACGCACCGCTGCGCATCGCCCGATCGGAGTGACTGATCGGGGTGACTGATCGGGGTGAGGGCAGAGGCGCTTGCCAGCTGGGGGAGCGAGCCGTGGATGTCGGCATCATCATCGGAGAGGCCACACCGCTGGGATGGGAGCGGTGTTCGTCATGGGCCTCGGCGCACGCTGCGCATTGCCGCCGAGCACCAAGAAGGGATGGCGCTGCAACGCTTCTTGGACATGATGGCTCCCGAGGGCTCGAGCATCAGCCTCGAAGACGCCATCGCGGCCGGCCACGGCCCGTGGCGCGGATCGGTGGAGCAGCTTGTCGATCACGTCGGGCAGCTGCGAGATCTCGGCCTCGACGAGGTGGTGTTCGAGCACTTCTGCCATGAGGACGACACGATTCCGGAGTGGATCGCTGCAGAGGTCAAGCCTCGGCTGGAGGCGTTCTGAGCGCAGTCAGTTTCTCGGTCAACAGGTGAGTGAGGCTAGGCTCGGCGCAAGGAAGCTGCGGTCGGCCGTAGGCATCGGTCGCATGTCCAGGGGGTAGCCCATGAGCGAAATCATCAAGAAGCGCAGCACGGCGGTCACGCCGCGGGGCGTGAACCACCTCGTGCTCAACGTCCGCAACATGGAGGAGTCGCACCGCTTCTGGTGCGACCTGCTGGGCTTCAAGCAGGTCGGGGCGTTGGATCCGAAGAACTATGACGTCCCTCCCGTGAAGATGCAGTTCTACAGCGGTGTCGTCGACGACGTGAACCACCACGACGTCGCCCTGGTCGAGCTTCCGAACCTTCCGGCGCCGCCCGAGGAGTGGGACATGTTCGACAGCGAATGCGCGGTGAACCACATCGCCATCTCCTATCCCGACCGGGAGTCCTGGCTGGAGCAGGTGCAGTTCCTCAAGGAAAACGACGTCAAGATGAACCTGCGGGTCGACCATGGCATGACGCACAGCGTCTACATCAATGATCCCAACGGCTATGGCGTCGAAGTGCTCTACGAACTGCCGGCCGAGGTCTGGGAGCACGACATCAACGGCGCGCTTAACTACGCCAAGATCCTGCCCGAAGACGACCTGCTGGTCGACACCACCGAGTACGAGACGAACTTCAGCAACGCCTGAGCCTGCCGCCCACATGCAAGCAATACAGGTAACGGAACCCGGCGGGCCCGAAGCGCTCGTCTGGACCGAGGTGGACGACCCGGTCGCTGACGCGGGGACGGTCGTCGTCGAGCTCGAGGCTTCGGGTGTCAACTACATCGACACCTATCACCGCAGCGGTCTGTACCCCAAGCCGTTGCCGTTCATCGCGGGCGTGGAGGGCGCAGGCACCGTTGCTGAGATAGGCGACGGCGTCGTAGGGCTTGCGGTCGGCGATCGGGTGGCGTGGACGTCACACACGGGTACGTATGCACACAAGGCGCGAGTGCCCGCCGCTGCTGCGATCGTGCTGCCCGAGGGCATCAGCACCGAGCTGGGAGCCGCGACGATGCTGCAGGGCATGACGGCCCACTTTCTGGCCTGCTCCACGTTCCCGCTGGAGCCTGGGCATCGCTGCCTCATCCACGCCGGCGCTGGGGGCGTCGGGCTGCTGCTCATCCAGATCGCCAAGCTCCGCGGCGCCGAGGTCTTCACGACCGTCGGCTCGCAGGAGAAGGTCGAGTTGGCGACGGGTGCCGGCGCCGATCACGTCATCAACTACCGCGACGAGGATTTCGGCGACGCCGTGGAGCGGATCGCCGGCCCCCGGCCCCTTGACGTGGTCTTTGACGGGGTGGGCGCTGACACCTTCGAGCGAGGCCTGGAGGTCCTGCGGCCGCGGGGGACGATGGCCACCTTCGGCAACGCCTCGGGACCGGTGCCGCCGCTGGCGCCGCTGCGGCTGTCCACCGGGGGATCGCTGTTTCTGACACGGCCGACGCTTGCTCATCACACGCTCACCCGCGACGAGCTCGAGGGCCGAGCGGGCGACCTCTTCGGATGGATCGCCGATGGTCGCCTCGACGTGCGTATCGGCGCCCGCTTCGCACTGTCGGACGCACGCAGCGCCCATGAGGCCCTCCAGGGCCGGGCAACGACTGGGAAGGTCCTGCTCATCCCCTCAGCCTGAATCGACCGAGGTGTTCGCGGTACCCGTGGGCACTGCCGTCATGCTGCTTGTGGCACACGCCTTGATCTCGCGGGCCGCCGCGCTGGTAGCCGACCTGACTGAGCGACGATCCATCACGGCTGGCTGTCCAACGCACTCCGGAGCAGTTGGGCGGCCTCGAACCCATCACGAGCGCTGCGCCGAGGTACAACAGGCCGGCGACCCCGAAGTACACCAGAGTCACCCCCCATTCGCGGGAGCCGATGATGCGGCCCCATCTGCGAAAGTGCCGCTAGGACCCCAAGTAGCAGCATCGCCCCGGCTGTGTTGGCGTAGGCCGTCAGCATTCCGCTGAAGCTATCCCCTCGGTCGGCGTAGCTGAGCAGAACCTCTCCCGAACCTCGGCGGCTGGCCACGCCCGATACCCGATCCGCTCCTGGCGCCCAAGCACCGCAGTCTTTGACATTGGGCGGTCCGGTAATCTCGGCACATGGCCGCTCCGGACATTGCTGCTGCCCAGCGTGCAGCCGACGAGCTGGTGAGCGCCGGCGCTGGCCGGGTGCTGCTGTGCGGCTCGGTAGCCAAGGGCCGCGCCACCGAGCGCAGCGATATCGACCTGGTGGCGATCTACGACGACTTGGGCGACTACAGCGGACGGGCCAAGCGGCGCTGCGCGCTGGAGTCCAAGGCCAGCGACGCCGCACGGCATCGTTGCGGCCGGCTGAACCGCTCAACCAGCCCCGCCTCGCCCTCGCACCGGCAGCGATGCCACCACTTGGCGACGGTTCCCCTTGACAGGCCCATCTGGCGGGCCGCGTCGGGCATCGAACACTTCGAGAGCCTGGCAAATCTCCGATCGCACCCCACACAGCTGACAGCGTCGTGCGCATCCCGGATATCGGATATGTTACGGACTGTGCGCAATCTCCGTATGGATTCCGTTGACAGTCCATTCGACGAACTCGGGCTGGCGTCTCTCACAGCCGCGGCGTTGAGTCGTGCTGACGCAATGGGACTGCTGCGCGGGCAGGTCACCTGTCTGGACTTTTCTGCGCTCGAACAGCTTCAGTCGGGGATGACCGAAGCCGGCATCGGCGACGTTTTCGTTGCCGAGCTCGAACAGTTGCGCACTTGTGAGCCTGCCCGGCTTTCGGCGCTGGTGACGAAGATCATTGACGCCTTGGAGCAGTCGCCTGCGCCGGGGCACGAGTGGCCCGCGCTGGTGGAGGTCCTCGGTCTCGAGCTGCTGGTCCGGCTCCTGGGAATCTCGCCGTCGAGTGCGCGGCGGTATCACTCGGGCGAGCGAGCTACCCCTGACCCGGTGGCCGCCCGCGTGCACTTTCTGGCTCTCGTTGCGGGCGATCTGGCCGGCGCGTACAACGACATCGGCGTCAGGCGTTGGTTCGACCGACCGCGATCACGGCTGAACGGCGCCACTCCCGCCGCGGTGCTCGGCGAGGAGTGGTCCCCAGATGACCCCGCAGCGCTTGGCGTTCGTGAGCTTGCCAGTGCGCTTGTGTCGTCGCCCGCGACGTGATCACCTTCCGTCACGCCGATCCCCGCTTTCCGTTCCTCCGAGAAGACGCGTCGCAGCCTGCCGGCCGCTGGAATGACGAAGGCGATCTGACCCACTATTTCTGCGACACGCCCGACGGCGCGTGGGCAGAATTCCTGCGCCACGAGGAGATCAGCGACCCTGCCGACATCGGCACCATCCGGCGTGCGCTATGGGCCGTGGAGATCGGCGAGCCGCCATCACTTCAGCCCGACTTGCCGCTGGCGACGATGACGGGCGATCCGACGACGTGGCCGACTTGCAGGCAGTTCGCAAGCACGCACCGAGGCAACGCCGACGGCCTCACAGCGCCTTCGGCAGCGTTGCAGCCCGGCGGGGCGCGGGGCTGGCGGGTGGATGAAGGGATGCGGCCCGGTCCCGACCGGGACGCACAGGTCATCGCCCTATTCGGAACCCGGCCTGATCTTGTGGGATGGGCGGCGACCGCCGAAGGCCGCCCCCAAGCGGTGCTGCTGTCAAGGATGGCCCATTTCTGAGGTGCCTCAGTCAGGTTTGCCAGCAGGGACTGCAACAGGGCTCGATCGCCGGTGACCTCAGCTCGATCGAACGCACTCACATCGTTGAGTGCAGCAAAGAGTGTGGCTCGGTCGGAGCGCACCGAAGCGGCGGCTCCTGCGTCACGGATCGCAGCCGAGAGGGACACAGTCGACGCCGACCCTCGCTGATCGTCATCTGATGCTCCTTCACGCGTCAGCGAGAACACGATCAGACTTGGTTCATTCCTCGGTGGATCCTCCGCGGCAAAGTCTGACGCCCAAGCACCGCAGTCTTTGACATTGGGCGGTCCGGTAATCTCGGCACATGGCCGCTCCGGACATTGCTGCTGCCCAGCGTGCAGCCGACGAGCTGGTGAGCGTCGGCGCTGGCCGGGTTCTGTTGTTCGGCTCGGTAGCCAAGGGCCGCGCCACCGAGCGCAGCGATATCGACCTGGTGGCGATCTACGACGACTTGGGCGACTACAGCGGACGGGCCAAGCGGCGCTGCGCGCTGGAGTCCAAGGCCAGCGACGCCGCGGGGTGCCCCGTGGACGTCATGGTCACCGACGCCCCCGAGTGGGCGGTGCGCACCACCAAGGTGCCGTGCTCGGTCGAGGCGCGCATAGCCGGCCACGCGGTCGAGCTGGTCGACACCGGCCGCCATAGGGGGATCGACTGGGACAAGGAGATCGGATTGCCTTCCAACCCCACCGGCGAGCTGGCCAGCCGCTTCGAGGACATGCCCAACGCCCTGGCCCGCCTCACGACCAATCTGCGCCCCAACATTGATGAGATCGACGCTGCCGACGAAGGCGACGATGACGAGCATCACCACCTCGAAGGGGTCCGCTCCGCCTTCGCCACCTTGGCGGGCAGCGCAGTCGACCTGGACAATCTCGACCAGTGGCGGCAAGGATCGACCTACGTCGACAACCGACCCGAACTGCCCTCCGAGGACAGCCTGCGGGAGCACTGCATGGCTGCGATGAACATCGCTGCTGTTGCCGCCGACCAGTGCCGCCGCCAGGGCATCTCCGGACGTGAACTCAGCCGCTGGGACCGCCGAGTCTGGCGTGTCTCTGAGGTCCTCGACGGACCGATCCGCCACACAGACGACCCCGGCATCAGTCTGTGACCGACAGCCCCCGCTCCGCTCCGCAGTGCCGATCCGGAGCGGCCGTCGAGGACCTTCCTCTTTGGCTGTCGGTCGCGTTCGGGCCCGACGCATGAGCGTCCCTGGAGCGGTGGCGGACCCTGCCGGACCATCGCAGTCCATGACCGACATCGCCACAGCAGCGCCGCCGCCCGACGCCTCTGCCGGGGACTTGGTGCGGCACATGCACGCAGCGGTGCGCACCGTCGACTCGTTGGCGTCCGACGCAGGCGACCGCACGCCCCCGGCGTGCGCGGTCGCCGTCCTCGATCCCGCAGCCGGCCGCGTCGTGCGCGTCGGGGACATCCACGTCCTCGTCGACGGGTTCCCCCACCCGCCCCAGCGCGCTCTCGACGACCACCTGGGATCGCTACGCGCCCGCGTCCTGCGCAATTACCTCGACCTGGGGTGCCCCGTCGAGGCCATGCGAGCCCTCGATCCCGGCCGGCTCGGCATCGAGCCCGCCATCAAGGACGGCCACCAACTGTGGAACACGCTCGCGGACGGCTTCGGCTCCGGCCGGATCGACGGCACCCCCCAGACCAAAGGTGTCCAGCCCGGCGCCAACAGCTTCGACGACCGCCTGTACCTGCGCGTCGCCCTGGTCCCCGCCACCGCCTGAAGTTCCCGCCTCGGGGTCAGCCCCAGCTCGCAGCGAAGACGGTCCACACGCACACAGCCGCAGCGGCCGCAACGCTGCCCCACAGAGGCACGCGCCGGCGAGCCAGCCCCAGATCGGCCACCAGGACTCAGTACAGGTCCTCGGAGCGTGCGGGATCGAGCATCTCGATCGACACGCACACCACGGTGTCGTCCGGGCGCGGCCCCGCCGCGAACGCCGCTGCGCTCATGCGCCGCCCGATGTGCAAGTAGGGCGACTTCACTCCGGCCGAGTGCGCAGCCACGTCAACTGCACCGACCGCCCGGTCGTAGTCGTCCTCCCAGATCGCCACAGCCCTCGCCGAGCGCCGCATCTCGACGTCTGTGAGACGCCACCGATCCTCCTCAGGCGTGTGATCGGTGTAGTACGGGCCGGTCAGCAGCGCCCGAGCCCACACCAACTCAATCCACCCGGCGTTGTGGTGACTCGACGCCAGAACGATCCCGACGTCGAGTTCGCCATCCTCGAATACATCGACTGGTACAACCACCGACGCAGCCACAGCGCCCTGCTCGCCGGCCGCGGCAGCTACACCACACCCGCCGACCACGAAACCGCCTTCTACTGTCAAACCGTCACAGCCACCCCGGCCGTGACTCAACAACCCGAGTCTCTACGCAACCCGGGGTGATTCATCCTGGCGCCATCGTGGTTCTAAAGTGAGTTGACTCAGTTTCGTTGCTGAGCAAGACTCCCTGTCAGCGTCCTGCGTTAGTGTCGAGCCGCATTCGGGGAACCTGACAGGGGGAGCAATGAGCGACTCAGTCGAGACATGGTCTCCGATGACCGGCGACGAGTACGTCGAAAGCCTGCGCGACGGGCGCACGGTCTACTTCCACGGCGACAAGGTGCGCGACGTCACGACGCATCCGGCGTTCCGCAACAGCGTGCGCTCGATTGCCCGCCTGTACGACGCGTTGCACGATCCTGACCAGCAGGACGTGCTGATGTGCGAGACGGACACCGGTTCGGGCGGCAAGACCCACAAGTTCTTCCGGGTGCCCCACAGCGCAGACGACCTTGTGGGGGCCCGGGACGCCATTGCGGGCTGGCAGCGCCTGACTTACGGGTGGATGGGCCGCAGCCCCGACTACAAGGCCTCGTTCCTGGGCACGCTCGGAGCGTTCCCTGAGTTCTACGGCGACTACTACGACAATGCCCAGTACTGGTACAAGCGCTCCCAAGAAGAGGTGTCCTACTGGAACCACGCCATCGTTCATCCACCGGTCGACCGCCACCTTGGCGCCGACGAGGCCGGCGAGGTGTGCATGCACGTCGAGCGGGAGACTGACAACGGCCTGATCGTGTCGGGCGCCAAGGTGGTTGCTACCGGTTCGGCACTGACGCACTACAACTTCATCGCCCACTTCGGCCCGGTCCCAATCCAGAAGCCCGAGTACGCCATCGTCTGCACGACGCCGATGGACTGCGAAGGCGTGAAGCTCATCTGCCGCAACTCCTACGAGCTGCAGGCCGCAGCGACCGGCAGCGTGTTCGATTACCCGTTGTCGAGCCGGCTCGACGAGAACGACTCGATCCTGGTGTTCGACAAGGTGCTCATCCCTTGGGAGAACGTCTTCCTGTACGGCGATCTCGAGACCGCCAACAACTTCTTTCCCGCGTCAGGCTTCATTCCCCGCTTCACGTTCCACGGCCTCGCTCGGCTGTGCGTGAAGCTCGACTTCATTGCGGGTCTGCTGTCGAAGGCGCTTCGGGCTACCGGCACCCGCGACTTCCGCGGCGTGCAGGCGAATCTCGGCGAGGTGATCGCCATCCGCAACCTGATGTGGGGGCTCAGCGACGCCATGTGCAAGAGCCCCGATCCGTGGGAGAACGGCGCGGTGCAGCCCTCACTGATCTACGGCATGGCATACCGGACCTTCACGCCCTACTTCTATCCGCGGGTCAAGGAGATCATCCAGTCAGTGGTGGCCTCGGGCTTGATCTACGTGAACTCCAACGCGGCGGACTTCAAATCCGACGAGATTCGGCCGTATCTCGAGAAGTACGTGCGGGGGTCGAACGGCATCCCGGCGCTGGACCGGATGAAGATCATGAAGCTCTTGTGGGACGCCACTGCCAGCGAATTCGGCGGCCGCCACGAGTTGTACGAGCGGAACTACGCAGGAAACAGCGAACAGATCAGGTTCGAGAATCTGGCGGTGGCCGACTTTGAGGTGCCAGGTATGGGCTCCATGACCCAGATGCTCGAAGGCTTCGCCGAGCAGTGCATGTCCGAGTACGACCTCGACGGCTGGACCATGCCCGGCTTCTTCAATCCCGACGACGTGTCGATCGTCGGACGCGATCTGGGCTGAGCCGCGCTCGTTCGACCAGCCGTAACGCCAGTCACAACTCAGAGTCGAACGCGGAGTAGATTTTTTCTGCCCGCCGCGTTCGCCTGCCTGTCGAGCCTTACGAGGAGCACGTCGTGAAGTCGATCTTCTTCCACCTGATGCCGTACCCGGAGCTCCCGCCGGATTTCCCCGAGGAGCACCGATCGGTGTGGGTTGACATCGACCCCAAGCTCTACGACCCGACCGTCGGGCACCGGACCTACAACACCTATCTCGACCAGCTCGAGTTCGCGGCGACATGCGGGTTCGACGCCGTCGGCATCAACGAGCATCACTCCAACGGCTACGGGTTGATGCCGAGCCCGAACATCATCGCCGCGGCGCTGTCACGCAACTGCCCTGACACCAACATTGTGGTGCTGGGTGACTCCGTGGCGCTGTACAACCCGCCGCTGCGAGTGGCCGAGGAGATCGCGATGCTCGACGCGATCACCGGCGGGCGGATGATCGCCGGCTTCCCGGTGGGTTCGCCGATGGACACGATCTACGCATACGGCCAGAACCCGGCCACGCTGCGGGAGCGCTACCACGAGGGTGTCGACCTGATCCGCCAGGCGTGGACCGCCGACGAGGTGTTCAGCTTCAACGGGAACTACAACAAGCTGCGTTACGTCAACGTGTGGCCCCGCCCGGTGCAGAAGCCGCACCCGCCAATTTGGATTCCCGGCGGCGGTTCGGTGGACACGTGGGACTGGTGCGCCGCCGAGGACCTCGTCTACTGCTACCTGAGCTACTTCGGCTACAAGGCTGGGCTGCGGACCATGCAGGGTTTCTGGAAGAAGGTCCAGGAGATGGGCAAGGAGACCAACCCGTTCCAGGGTGGCTTCGCCCAGTTCATCGCCGTGGCCGACACCGAGGCGGAGGCGTGGGATCTGTACCGGGAGCCGGCCGAGTACTTCTTCAACACCTGCCTGCATGTGTACGCCGGATTCGCCGACCCGCCGGGCTACAAGACGCCCAACACCGTGCGAGCCGGTGTGGAGGGCATGGTCGAGCGAGCAGCACGGGAGGCCACCGCCCGCAGCGAGGCCAGGGCGGCCGATGCCGCCAAGGCGGGTGCGGCCAAGGCGTCGTATGGTTCCAAGAAGCTGACGTTCGAGGAGATGGTCTCCAAGGGCTACATCATCTTGGGCAACCCCACCCAGGTCACCGAGCAGGTGCACGAGCTGGCCACCACCATGAACATCGGCCATCTCATGGTCTTCAGCCATTTCGGCAACATGGATCCCGAGCTGGTGAAGATGAACACCGAGATGTACGCCACCAAGGTGATGCCTGAGGTTGCGGGTCTCTTTGAGGACGACTACGAGGACCACTGGTGGCCCAAGACTGACCATCAGCTGGCGCCCGTGGGGAGCCGCGCCCAGTGAGCCCTGATTTGACAGGCGTCAGTTCGCCGCTGGCGGGCCATTTCGCGCCGTCCACGCTGCGGTACCGAGACGGGCACATCGGTTTGGTCGAGCTCGGCGAGGGTCCCACGGTGGGCTACTTGCACGGGATGCTCGGCAATCCCGGAGTACATGCCGTACTGGACGAGTTGGCTGCAGCCCCGAACCGCGTGGTGGCGCCGAGCCTGCCCGGATTCACCGGTTCCAGCGAGGCCGATGGCCTGCGCAACCTGCACGACTGGGTGGTTGCCACGAGCGAGGTCGTCGATCTGGCTGGGCTGACGGGCGCCCCGCTGGTGGCTTCCAGTGTGGGCGCCATGCTGGCGCTCGAGCTAGCGGCGATACGGCCCGAGGCGTTCGGGCCGATGGTGCTCGTCGCGCCGTTCGGCTTGTGGGATGACGATGACCCGGTGGCCGATCCCTTCGGCACCACGCTGAGCGTGCAGCGGGCCATGCTGACCGAAGACGTATCAGCTTCAGCGGCGTTCTTCGACGATCCGGCCGATCTGCCGGCGGACATGGTGGTGGAGCACGGCGTGCACCGCTACCTCACACGGACGGCCGCGGCGCAGTTGATCTGGCCGCTGCCCGAGTGGGGTCTGGCGGCCCGACTGCACCGGGTGACCAACCCCGTGACGTTGGTGCACGGGGCCAAGGACCGGATCATCCCGGCCTCGTACCTGGGGCGCTGGGCCGAGGCGCTGCCGAACGTGGTGGGCACGCACTTGGTGGACGATGCCGGCCACCAGGTCGACTTCGATCAGCCCGCCGGGGTCGCCCGGATCGCTGCCGCGGCCTTCGCCTGATCCGGCTGGCTCCAGTTACGCCGACCGGTGGCTCGCGGCCGTCAGGCGGGCCGATGTCTCGCGGCCGTCAGCGGGCCGATGTCTCGCTGCCGTTAGGCGGCCCATGTCTCAGCGCTCGCTGCGCCTCGCGATCGGTCTCTCGCTTGCGGATCGCCTGGCGCTTGTCGTACATGCGACGGCCTCGAGCCAAGGCGAGTTCCAGCTTGGCTCGCCCATCGCGGAAGTAGATCTCCAGCGGGATCAGCTGCAACCGGTCCTGCTCCGTGCGGGCTCGCAAACGGTTGATCTCGGCACGCTGCATGAGCAGCTTGCGGGGGCGTTCCACTTCGTGGCCCATGGTGGGCGATGCGTGGGTCCACGGGGCAATGTGCATGCCCATCAGCCACATCTCGTCGTTGCGCACGCGGGCGTATGCGTCACCCATCTGGGCCCCGCCGGCGCGCAGCGACTTCACTTCGGTGCCGCGCAGGACCATGCCGCACTCGAAGGTGTCGAGCACCTCGTAGTTGCGTCGTGCGCGCCGGTTCGATGCCACGACGTTCCGGTCCTCCGCCATCAGCCCGAGGGTACGGCTGGCGGTCGTCGCACCAGCGCCGCCCATCCAGAGCGGTAGTAGGCGGCAGCGGTCGCGGCCCGTAGAATCCTGAGTGATCAGGTCGGGAATTGCCGTGGCGCGGTCAGATTCCCCCGACCACAGTTCGTCTACCCCAACGCCGCCGAACCGGGAGCTCCGATGGCTGTCACCGTCCGCTTGCCCACCGTCCTGCGTCCCCACGCCAACGGGCAGTCGCGGGTCGACGCCGAAGCCAGCACCGTGGCCGAGGCAGTGTCGTGGCTGGTCGGCCAGTTCCCCGGCATCGCCCCGAATCTGCTCGCCGAAGACGGCAGCCTGCACCGTTTCGTCAACCTCTACGTCAATGACGAGGACGTGCGGTACCTCTCTCAGATGGACACTGCGCTGGCCGATGGTGACGAGCTGTCAATCCTGCCAGCCGTCGCTGGCGGCTGAGCCGGCATCGCCCCGGCCCCGGCGCTGAGCTAGCTCGTGGCCGTCTATCGCTGCGTCGACGAGCTGATCGGCGGCACTCCCACGCTGGATGTCAGCGGGCTCAGCCCCAAGCCGTCAGTTGCGCTGTACGCCAAGCTCGAAGGGCAGAACCCGACCGGCTCCGTGAAGGACCGAGTGGCGCTGGCAATGCTGGACCGTGCCGAAGCTGAGGGCCAACTCCCACCCGGTTCGGTGATCATCGAGCCGTCTTCGGGCAACACGGGCATTGCGCTGGCCATGCTCGGGCGGCGCCGCGGCTACCGGGTGATGATCGTGCTGCCGGGCAACGTCACTGCTGAACGGCGCCAGATGCTCGAGATCTTCGGTGCCGAGATCATCGACAGCCCGGCCGAGCAGGGATCCAACGGCGCCGTGCGGCTCGCCCTGGAGCTGGCAGAAGCGAACCCCGACTGGACGATGCTCTACCAGTACGGAAATGAGGCGAACCCCGAGATTCACTACCGAACCACGGGTCCCGAAATCTTGGCCGACGTGCCTGGCATCACCCACTTCGTGGCGGGGCTGGGCACCAGCGGGACGCTGCTGGGCGTCGGGCGGTACCTGAAGGAGCGTGCGCCCGGAGTGCAGGTGTGGGCTGTCGAGCCTCCCGCTGGCGAGCAGGTCGAAGGGCTGCGCAGCCTCGACGACGGGTACGTGCCTCCCATCTTTGAGAACTGGGGCGGTGCCGACCTGCTCGATCGAAAGATGATCGTCCGCCCACGTGAGTCGATCGAAGCGACACGAATGCTGGCGACAGAGGGCGTCTTCTCGGGCATCTCGGGCGGAGCGGCGCTGGCCGGGGCCCGTAAGGCCGCTGCCCACATCGACGAAGGCGTCATCGTGTTCGTGGTGAGCGACCACGGCTGGAAGTACCTCTCCGTCGGTGCCTGGACTGACGACCTCGATGCAGCGGCTGCCAACGCCGAGCACGTCATCTATTTCTGATTCGCTGTTCCTGATTTCCTGCTGCTGTTCTCTTGGGTCGCCGTCGTACCGTTGACGACATGGGCGAGATGGGTTCCCGTCGCAGAGCCGCGGCGCTCGTTGTCACGCTGGCGCTGTCGGCCGGTGCGTGCACGAGCCCGCCGATCCTGGTTGCCCCCACCTCGCCGCCCACGACTGCGCTGTCGCTCGACATCACCCAGACGACGTTGCTGCCGGAACAACCGTCATCGGAGCGGCCGGCTGCAGTACTGGTGACGGTTCCGTCCGATGCCGACGGTGCCGCTGCGACACCCGGCGACGCGCCGGCACAGACAACGGCATCCGAACGGCTGGGGGCCGCGGCAGTTCCGAACCCTGAAGGGGTGGTCCTGGCCGGGGACGGCCTCGGTCTGGTGAGCTTCGGTGCCGGCGTGCAGGCTGCCCTCGGTGCCCTGACCACTTCGCTCGGCCAGCCGCTGACCGACACCGGATGGATCGATACGTTCTCGATCTACGGAGACTGTCCCGGCAGCCGTCTGCGAGTCGTGGAATGGCCGGGCGTGCTGGCCCTGTTCGGGAATCCCGAAGACCGGTACCAGCATCGCGATGCCGCCGAAGAGCACTTCATGACGTGGCGGCTGGGATCGTTCGGACCCGACCCGTACCTCCTGCGCACCGCCGAAGGGATCGGCATCGGCGCGACGCGTAGCGAGGTGGCCGAGGCATACCCCGCTGCCACGTTCCGCCCCGCGACCGTCAGCGAACCGGCCTCAGTTGTGCTCGCAACCAGCGGCGGCAGGCTCACCGGCATTTTGGACGGCACCGGAATCCTCCGGTCGCTCGAAGCGGGCACGCGCTGTCAGACGGGCTGAAGTTCGCTGACTCCGGCGCAATGTGAGCCGCGTCGCCTTCCTGCGTAGTATCGGCCTCCGTGAGCGAGCTCTCGGTGACGGTCTTGGGTTGTTCAGGCAGCTATGCCGCCGCTGGCGAGTCCTGCAGCGGCTACCTCGTGCGCAGCGACACAACGACGCTGTGGGTGGACTGCGGCCCTGGCACGTTCGCAAACCTGCAGCAGCACGTGGCGCTCGAGGCCGTGGATGCACTGCTGGTGAGCCATCACCACCCGGATCACTGCGCCGAGCTGCCGGTTGTCTACAACGCCGCGAAGTACTACATGGGCATTGAGCGCATTCGCGTCCTTGCTACCAGCGGCGTTCGGGAGGTCACCGAGGCCTACGGCGACAGCTCGGACCTCTTCGGCTGGGAGATGGTGAAGGACTCGTCGAAAGCGCGTGTCGGCGACATCGACGTGCTGTTCTCCCGCACCGATCATCCGGTCGAGACGCTTGCAATGCGTTTCGAGTCCGACGGCAAGTCCATCGTGTACACCTCCGACACCGGCCGGGGTTGGGCGCTCGCTGCGCTCAGCCGCGACGCCGGGCGGCCCGCACCGGACCTGGTTGTGGGGGAGGGAACGCTGCTCCAAGCGACTGACAGCCCCGACATCCCCCACGTCAGTGCTGCGTGGTTGGCGGCCGATGCCAACGACGTGGGTGCACGAAAACTCGTCGTGACCCATGTGCCGCCTGGCTCGGATCCGCAGGACCATCTCACGGAGGCTGGCGAAGTGTTCTACGGCGATGTGTCGGTTGCCCGCACCGGCGCGACCTTCTGGGCGTGATGGCCGGACCCCCGCTGTGGAGCGCACCGACGGCCGGACCCCCGCGGTGACGCGCGCTGATGGTCGGACGCCTGACGAGCTGCGCCCAGTCACTTTCGAACGCGATTTCACCGATCAGACACCCGGCTCGGTGCTGGTGTCGTTCGGCCGCACCAGGGTGCTGTGCACCGTGTCCATTGACGACGGCGTGCCGCGCTGGATGCGCGGCCGAGGAACGGGCTGGGTCACCGCCGAATACGCGATGCTGCCGGGCTCCAGCGGTGAACGCGTCGGCCGTGAAGCCAAGCGCGGCAAGCAGAAAGGCCGCACGCTCGAGATCGAGCGTTTGATCGGCCGGGCACTGCGGGCGGTGTGCGACATGGCAGCGCTCGGAGAGCGTGAGGTCACCGTTGACTGCGACGTCCTGCAGGCCGACGGCGGTACGCGCACTGCGTCGATCTGCGGTGGGTACGTGGCCCTGCACGATGCCTGCACCCGCCTGGTCCTCAGTGGGGCAATCAGCCAACACCCGCTCACCGACGAATGCGCTGCCATCTCGGTGGGCATCGTGGACGGCGAAGCCCGCCTGGACCTCCCCTACGAGGAGGACTCCCGAGCCGAGGTGGACATGAACGTGGTGATGACCGGTGGGGGCCGCTTTGTCGAAGTGCAAGGCACCGCCGAGGGAGACCCGTTCGACGATGCTCAGCTCGGGGCGATGATGGCACTGGCCCGTTCGGGCATCAGCGAGATTGTCAACTTGCAGCGAGCCGCCTTGGCCACGCCGCCATCTTGAGGCCAAACAACTCCGTACACATGCGCTGAGAGGGCCCCGACGGCATGAGGCTCGTAATGGCATCGGCCAACCCGCATAAAGCGATCGAGATCGCCGACGTGCTGCGTGAGGCATTGCCCGAAGCGGAGATCGTGCCACGGCCCGGCGACCTCGGCGAAGTGGCCGAAGACGGCGAGACCCTGGCAGAGAATGCGCTCATCAAGGCCCGGTTCGTGCACGCAGCCACCGGCGAGCCGGCCATCGCAGATGACACCGGTCTTGAGGTCGACGCGCTCGGCGGCGCGCCCGGCGTGCACAGCGCCCGCTATGCGGGACCCGAGGCGGACCCGGTCGCCAACCTGGCCAAGCTCATGGCGGCACTGGTTGATGTGCCCCCGCCGCGGCGCACTGCCCGCTTTCGTACCGTGGTCGCTGTCGTATTCGGCGACGGGCGCGAGGTGTTGGCCGACGGTCTCGTAGACGGGACCATCGTGATGGAACCGCGCGGCGACCATGGCTTCGGCTACGACCCCGTCTTCGGTCCCGACGAGGCAGCTCCGCTGACGTTCGCAGAGATGACTTCCGATGCGAAGAATCGGATCAGCCATCGGGGCCGGGCGCTGCGTGCACTGGCCAGCCAGCTCTGACAGCTTCGGTGGCAGCCGGTTGCGGTCACCCTGCTGGGCAAGATGGCCTCGTCGGTAACCTGCGCCGCATGACCGACCTTCCATCCGCCCAGCACCCGAGCCCCGCTTCGGAGCGTGGGTTCGAGCAGCGTGCATTCGAGTCAGGCGGGGTGTCCGGCTGGACCCAGATCTCGAACCGGCTGCTGGATGACCGCATCGTGTTCCTGGGCGACGAGGTCGACGACCATCTGGCCAACGTCGTATGTGCACAGATGCTGTACCTGGAGGGTCAGGATCGCGGTCGGGACATCTCGTTGTACGTCAACAGCCCCGGCGGTTCTGTCACTGCTGGCATGGCCATCTACGACACGATGCAGTTCGTTGCGTGCGACGTGGCCACGGTCTGTCTGGGGCTTGGAGCCTCGATGGGTCAGTTCCTGCTGACCGCCGGCGCGCCTGGCAAGCGCTACTGCCTGCCGCACGCCCGGGTGATGATGCACCAGCCATCTGGCGGCGTTCGGGGCCAGGCGTCTGACATCGCCATCCAGGCAGAGCAGATGGCCTACATCAAGCGGTTGATGGCCGAGCGAGTCGCCCACCACAGCGGCCAGGATGTCGATCAGGTCCTGATCGACTCCGAGCGGGATCGTTGGTTCACTGCAGAGGAAGCCCAGGCTTACGGCTTGTGCGATCACGTGATCGTCAAGCGCGGCGAGATGACCTAAGCCCTCATCGCGGCCGGTTTAGCCGGGCGCAGCAATGCTCGTGCGTCCGGTCTAGCCGGGCGCAGCAATGCAATGGCGGGTGACGTAGTCGACGACTCGCTGCGCAGCAGCGTCCTGGGTCTCGAGGAACGGATCCTGAGCCGCTATCAGCGCAGCGGCGCGGTCAAAGGTCTCCCGTGAGGCTGTGTCGGCGACAGCATCTCGAAGTGCGGCGGTCAGGTCGGCCAGCAACTGCACGTCCGGGCGAATCTCCGCTGGTGCGGCTTCTGCGGCGTCGGCGAATTGGCGGGCGGTGCGGTCCATCGCGTCGCGGGCGCTTGCGTCGTCATTCGGGTTGACCGTCAGGCTCAGCTCGTCGACCACCAGCAGGTGCGCAAACTCCTCGCAGAACTCTTCGACGGAGGGTTCCCCGCTGTCGCGCAACAGCGTCACGCGCACGGCAAGAACGATCACCACGGCGGCGGCAACAACGAGGAGCCAGCGCCGGCGAGCTGCCACGGCCATCACGCTCGGGATGCAGCCTCGGCACGGCAACGCAGGTCCGCGACGCCGTACGCGAGCCCCTCGGCGTAGCGGTACAGCGAACTGCCCGACACGAGGACGTTGGCACCTGCCGCCGCTGCGCCGCTGATGGTGTCTGCCGATATGCCGCCGTCGACCTCGATGTCGATGCCCGAACCCGATGCGCCCGTTGAACCACGCTGATCGATGAGCTGGCGCAGCGCGGCGATCTTGGGCTCCATTGTCGAGATGTACGCCTGACCGCCGAAACCGGGGTTGACGGTCATCACGAGCACCATGTCGACGAGGTCGAGCACATGGGCCACGGCCTCGATCGGCGTCGATGGATTGATCGCCACCGCGGGCCTGGCGCCCAGCTCGGCCACCTGGCTCAACGTTCGGTGCAGGTGGGTGACCGACTCGGCGTGGATGATCAGCATTTCGCAGCCGGCATCTACGTAGGCACCGAGCATCGGGTCGGGGTCGACGACCATGAGGTGAGCTTCGAAGAGCACGTCTGCATGGGGACGGCAGGCCGCGATGACGTCAGGGCCGAACGTGAGATTCGGCACGAACACGCCGTCCATGACGTCCCACTGAATCCGGTCGACGCCGGCCTCGGCCAGCGCAGTGCACTCGTCCCCGAGGCGCGCGAAGTCAGCAGGCAGGACCGACGGGACGATCTCGATGGGCCGCGGTGTCGACGTAGAGCTCACGTTCACTCGGCCAGTGTTGCCGACGCGAACCCGTCAGGCGCGGCAGTTATCGGGGGAGACGCCCCCAACGGCGGCGACTTAGTTCAGTCGCTCCACGATCATGGCCATGCCCTGACCGCCGCCGACGCACATCGACTCGAGCCCGAAGGTCTCGTCGCGGTCGGCGAGACCGTTCAGCAGCGTGGTCATGATGCGGGCGCCGGTCATGCCGAACGGGTGACCCAAGGCAATGGCACCGCCGTGGAGGTTGAGCTGATCGACCATGTCGATGCCCAACTCGTCGGCCGAAGGAATCACCTGGGCGGCGAATGCCTCGTTGATCTCGACCATGTCGATGTCACTCATCGTCATGCCCGCACGCTCCAGTGCCTTCTTGCAGGCCTCGATGGGGCCGAGGCCCATGATCTCGGGGTTCAGCGCCGAGACCGCGGAGGAAATGATGCGTGCCAGCGGCGTGATGCCCAACTCCTCGGCACGCTTGCGGCTCATCACCAGAACCGCTGCGGCTCCGTCATTGAGTGGGCAGGCATTGGCGGCGGTGACGCGACCGTCGGGCCGGAACACCGGCTTGAGCTGCGCCACGGCGTCGTAGGTCACGCCCGCACGCGGTCCGTCGTCGGCGCTGACGATCGTGCCGTCGGGCAGCTCGAGCGGTGTGATGTCCATCTCGAAGAAGCCGCGAGTGATGGCCGCCTCGGCCTTGTTCTGGCTCATCACGCCGTACTCGTCCATGGCCTGGCGGCTGACGTTGCGGTGCTCCGCGACGTTCTCGGCGGTCTGGCCCATCGCGATGTACAAGTCGGGCAGGACTCCTTCTGCTGGCGTCCAGTCGCCATGGCCGCCCTCAGAGCGAACCTTGGTCCGCTCGCCGGGGGCCTGGAACTGCGAGTTCGTCGTGCCCGGCAGGCTGTCGGAGTTGCCCTTGGTGTAACGGCTCACGCACTCGACGCCTGCGGAGATGAATGCATCGCCTTCGCCGGCACGGATGGCGTGTGCGGCCATGCGGATGGTCTGCAGCGACGACGAGCAATAGCGGTTGACTGTCGTGCCGGGTACGTTCTCAAGTCCGGCAAGAATTGCCGAGGCCCGAGCGATGTTGAAGCCGGCCTCGCCGCCCGGCTGTCCGCAGCCCAGCATCAGGTCTTCGATCTCGTCGCGAGGGAGATCGGGCACCTTGTCGAGCAGCTTGGTGACGATCTGTGCGGTCATGTCGTCGGGCCGCATCTCGGTCAGCGAGCCCTTGAATGCTCGGCCGATCGGACTGCGTGCGGTAGCGACAATGACCGGATCGGTCGCGGCATCTGTGCTCATGAGGTGTCCCTTCTCTGGCGCGCCCCACCCTCGGCTGGGCCGGTCACGCTGCGTGTGCGAGCCCAGAGGCTACGTCATTGCTAGGCACTTCGTCCGAGTACACCGGCGAGCGCGAACAACCTCGCAAGCGAGAAACCGTGTGTTGTGGCGAGGGTCAGGCGTTCTGCAGGGCTCGCCAGACGTTCTGGGGGCTGCAGGGCATGTCGATGTGGTCGATGCCCAGGTGGGCGACCGCATCGCACACGGCGTTGTGCACCGCAGGCGTCGAGCCGATGGTGCCCGACTCGCCGATCCCCTTGGCACCCAGCGGGTTGCGGGGGCTGGCCGTCTCGGTGTTGGACACTTCGAAGCTGGGCAGCTCCGCCGCCGACGGGATCAGGTAGTCCAGCATGCTGGCATTCAGCGGGTTCGCGTCGTCGTCGTATTCCACGTGCTCGAACAGCGCTTGCGCGATTCCCTGCGCGATGCCGCCGTGCTGCTGGCCATTGACGATGAGCGGGTTCATGATGGTGCCGCAGTCGTCGACGGCGATATGGCGAAGCAGCTCGACCTCGCCGGTGTCGCTGTCGATCTCGACCACGGAGACGTGGGAGCCGAATGGGAACGTGGCATCGGTCCCGTCGAAGTTCTCCTCGGCCATCAGGCCCGCCTCGATGCCCGAAGGACGGGCGCTGTCGTCGCTGGCCAGCTTGGCGATGTCGGCCCAGCTCACCGAGCTGGTCGGCACGCCGGTTACCGCCAGGCCGCCTTCGGCAATCACGATGTCGTCGGCGGAAGCCTCGAGCAGGTGAGCAGCAAGCTGCTTGCCCCTCTCCAGCACGGCCTGACTCGACAGGTACACCGCCGAGCCAGCGGTCTGCAGCGACCGCGAGCCCAGCGTGCCAGCACCCGAAGGCACCTCAGCGGTATCGGCGTCGATGTGGGTGACATCGTCCATGGAAATGCCCAGCACGCCCTCGACAATCTGGGCGAAAGTCGTGGCGTGGCCCTGGCCGTGGCTGGACGTCCCGACACGGATCGTCGCTGTCCCGTCCTCGTGCACTTCGGTGCTGCCGTACTCCACGTGCAGACCCACCGGAGCGGTGATCTCCACATACGACGAGACGCCGATGCCCAACAGCTTCGAGTCGCCGGCCTCGCGGCGCGCCCGCTGCTGGGCACGAAGGTCCGCATAGCCCGATGCTTCGAGCACCGCATCCAGCGACCGCTCGTATTCGCCCGAGTCGTAGACGACCCCAGTCTGCAACGTCGCAGGGAAGGCGTCGGGCTGGAGGAAGTTCTTGCGACGCATCTCCGCCGGGTCCATGCCGATCGCAGCGGCCGCCTTGTCCAGGATGCGCTCGACCATCTGGGTGGCCTCTGGCCGTCCCGCACCCCGGTACGCGCCGATCGGGGTGGTGTTGGTGATGACGGTGTATGCCTTGAAGTGAATCATCGGCATGTCGTACACGGCCTGGGAGAGCATGCCGGTGAGCAGCGGCAGGATCGCCCCGATGACCGGGTACGCCCCTGCGTCGGCAACCACATTTGCCCGCAGGCCCACGATGCTGCCGTCGTTGCGCACGCCCATCTCGGTGTTCATGACCATGGCGCGGCCCTGCACCATCGAAAGCATGTTCTCGGTGCGGCTCTCGGTCCAGCGGACTGGTCGGCCGAGGGCCTGAGCTGCCTTGCCGGCCACGATGTATTCGACGTAGCAGGCCGCCTTGGGACCGAAGCCGCCACCAACCCACGGCGCAATGACCCTCAGTTGATCGGCTTCGAGACCCAGCGCCGGCGCAAGCGCATCGCGCATCGAGTGGGCCGCCTGCGTGGACAGGTACAGGGTCATCGAGTCGCCGTCGCCGGGCACGGCGACGCAGCCGTTCGGCTCCATGGGCACGCCGGCGAGGCGTTGGGTCACGATGCGCTCGGACACCACCACGTCGGCGCCTTCGAACGGGTCACCCGCATCCTGCACTTCGGCATCGGGTGCGATGTGGGCGAAGCAGACGTTGGAGTCCTGGCCTTCCCACACGACCGGCGAGTCCGGCGACAGCGCAGCCTCGATGTCGGACACGATCGGCAGCGAGCTGTACTCGACGCTCACCATCTCGGCCGCATCGTTGGCTTCGCTCTGGGACTCCGCTACCACCGCAGCCACAAGGTCGCCGACGTAACGCACTCTGTCCGCTGCCAGCGGCGGCCGGTTGTACGCAGGGTCGATCATCGGGAAGCCCTGGAAGGCGTCCATGGGCATGTTGTCGGCGGTGTACACCGCCAGCACACCCGGCATCGACTCCGCGTCAGAGGTGTCGACCGAGGTGACTACGGCATGTGCCTCGGGCGAGCGCACGAACGCGACCTTCGCCGCATCAATGTCGAGATCGTCGACGTAATGATTCGCCCCGGTCAGCAGCCCGGGATCCTCCCGGCGCTGTACAGGATTCCCCAGGATCGAGCCCGATGCGGCCATCGCTTGCCCCCTTGTGTCCGACGCCCCGTGAGCGGCGACAGATTGCGGTCAGAACTGTGTACCCAGCCGCGCGCGGCCCGGCATCAGCCGCGACAGTAGCCCAACGTTGAACCGGCACTGTGCGCCGGAGGGGGCGCCGCGACCGGGCCGGTTCAGGTGCCCGACGGTGCGGTGCTGGCCCTGTCGAGCGATGTCATCCAACTCGCCACGGTGTGCGCCGCGAAGCCCGGGTTCTCGCACATCCACCAGTGGCCTACGTCGAGCAGCTCGGTGACCCGCGCGCCCGCGCGCTTGGCGACTCGGCGATGCATGACACCGCCACCGGTGAAGTGGTCGCCAGCCGCCAAGATGCAGAGCCCGGGTCGCTGGCCAGCGGCGGCAATGTTGAAGCCGAGGCCGGACATGGCCGGCTGCGAGGCATCGCGGTAGAGCGCCAGGATGCATCGCCCCATGTCGGCGTTGATGTGCGGCACGACTGCTGCCGCCACATCGGGGCCCATGCCTAAACCGGCGTAGAAGGCGACGCTCTCGTCGTCGGGGCGGCCGGTCGTGCGCGCGATCGAGGCCTCCCCGCGAGGCGACTGCCATACCTGCGCAGCGCCGTGCCACTCGTAGTCGGGATCGAACAGTCCGATGACATCGGTGCACCATGAGCGGATCAGGTCCGGGCGCTCCATGGCGATGCGCATGACGTGCCCGCCGCCCCAGTCGTGGCCCAGCAGGTCGATCGGCCCTGCGCCGCCCGCCTGCAGCTGTTCCAGTTCGGTGACGAGCCAATCCCGGTATTCGTTCATGGTGGCGCCGAAGCTGTCGGGTGCCGGCACACCGAATCCCGGGGGCGAGAGAGCTACAACATTGTCGGGGCCGACGCCGTGGCGCGCGAGAGCGACCCGCATGCGGTCCCAGATGGCGGTCGTCTCGGGATTGCCGTGGACCAGCACGAGCGTCATGGTGAGCGTCTCCGTGTTCGAAGTGTGATGTCGGACCGTCGGGTCCAGACGGCGGGATTGGGTGTGGGGCTCAGGCGGTCGGTACAGGAATGCGGCCGCTTGCACGCAGTTGCGTGGTGGCATCGATGTCGATGGATCGGCCGTCGTCGCCAATGACGACGCCGTAGTCGCGACGCGCACCCTCGATGCTGACGACGTCGTCCATCACGTCTCGCAGCACAGCGGCGGGCTCCCGTTCGAGTGCGTGACCCCAGCCGCCCCCGCCCGGTGTGTCGGCGATCATGCGTGCCGGACCAAGACGCTGGACCCCGTACTTGGGCGGCACAAACGTCGGTCCGTCGGCGTCAGTGTCGACGGGGACGATCCACTCCAGACCGACGCCGCCGGTGCCGCCGCCGCGAACGCCGTGACCAGACGGCGTGTCGAGGCCTTCGGCCCTGTACGACCAGATGGCCGGTCTGAGAATGTCGGCCTCGTAGCGCACGCCTGTTCCGCCGCGCTTCTGGCCTGGGCCGGCGTTGTCGCAGCGCTGTTCGTGGCGGATGTAGCGCACGGGATACATCTGCTCGTGGAACTCCAGATTCGGCAGGTCGAGGCCGCCGAGCGTGATGAGATGGCCCATCTGGGGGAAGCCGTCGCGCTCGGCGGTCGCTCCTGGTGTTGCCATCGCATGCCACTGGTACATCACCCAGGTGGTGCCGTCATCGCGGCGCCCAGTGACGTGACCGTGCATCGTCTTGGACCACGCCGCACAGGCCCGATCGGGATCGGCCTGCGCGAGCGCCTGCCACACCGCGATCACGATCTCGTGGGCGACGAACACGGTGTTCATCGTCATCGGAGCAGGCGGCAGTGCGTTCACGATGCTGCCTTCGGGAGCGATGATTCCCACGGACCGGTAGGTGCCCTCGTTGCGCGGGATGGACGTGTCGAAGAACGACGACACGGCCAAGTACACCGACGAGTAGGTGTTGGCCACCGAGCTGTTCTTGAAACCCTCGATCTGGGGATCGGTGCCGGTGAAATCCAGCGTCATCTGGTCGCCCGCGACGGTGAGATGCACCCGGACGGCGATGTCGGCGGGGCCGAAGCAGTCGTTGTCGGTGCGGTCCTCGCCGTAGTAGGTGCCGTCGGGCAGCGCAGCGATGGCGGTGCGCATTCGTCGTTCACCGTGCGTGAGGACACCGTCGAGGTAGGCCAGGTAGGGCTCGACGCCCAGTTCGGCCACGAGGCCGAGCACCCGCTCCGCCCCGATGCGGGTCGATCCCAGCATTGCCAGCAAGTCGCCGTCGAGCAGCTCGGGCGTCCGGCAGTTGATGAGCAGCAGCTCCCAGAGGTCGTCGCGGACCTTGCCGGATTCGATCAGCTTCATGACCGGCAGCCGGATGCCTTCCTGCCAGATCTCGGTCGCTTCAGGGTTGTAGGTGCCTGCAAGCCCGCCGCCGATGTCGGACTGGTGCGCGCGATTGCAGCAGAAGCCGACGAGTGTCGGGTCGCCGGCATCGGCGCCAGCCTCGTCGTGGGCGACGAAGACCGGCCTCGCGATGACCCAGTCGGGCAGGTGGTTGCCGCCGGCGACGTAGGGATCCGACAGCAGGAAGACATCCTCGGGGTTGATGCGGCCCTCGAAGCGCTTCAGCAGAGCACGCACGGCGAAGCCGCCGCCCCCGGTGTGAATCGGGATGCCGTCGGCGTTGGCGACAAGCGTTCCGTCGGGTGTCGTCACGTAACACGAGAAGTCGTGGCTCTGGCTGAAGATGGTGCTGCGCGCCGTGCGCGTCATGACCCAGCCCATGTGCTTGCTGATCTGATCGAGCCGGTTCTGCATGACCGCAAGCACGATTGGGTCCAGTTCGGCCGCCGCCGCTGCGTTGGCTTGGCTTCGGCTTCGGCCCGACTGGACGCTGCGAGACACCGACGCGTCTCCCGGTTCCGACTCGTTCGCGTCCTCGTCGGCGGGGGCAAGGTCGATGAAGAGATCTCCGTTGGCGTCCACCCACAACCGGTCCCCGGGACGAGCGACGACTGTTGTGGTGAGTTCCTCGACGAGCGCCGGACCGTCGATCATGTGACCGCGCTGGAGCAGGTCGCCGTCGAAGACGGGCGTGTCGCACCAGCCGAACGGCCCATGCCATACCGAACGCGTCTCGATGGGCTGTGGCTCGCCGGTCGCTGCGGGGGTCTCGGTTGTTGCGACGTCGCCGGTGGAGGCGCGTGCCACAAGGCGAAGCGAGGCCACCATGATCGTGCCGTCGGGCTGGACGTGGCCGTACAGGCGCTGGTACTCGGCTTCGAAGGCTGCGCGGACTGCGGCAGCGTCGACTGTGGACCCGCTTCCCCTCGGCCCGGGCTGATCGTGAGCTGGAACGCGAATGGACCAGAGCTGGCCGGGGTGGTGCAGCTCCAGCTCGCAGTCGAGCGTCACCTGGCCGGCAGCGAAGCCCTCGCCGCTCATCACCCCGAGCGCTTGAGCGCGCAGGGCCTCGAATCCAGCGTCGATCTCGGCGAGGTCGATCTCATCGAGCGAACCCATCAGGAATCGCGTGAAGTCCTGGCGCACGTCGGAGTGCAGCATCCCGATGGCGCACAGCGCACCCGCATCGCGTGGCACATAGACGCGATCGCAGCCAAGACCCGCGGCGACCGAGGCGCCGTGCATCGGTCCGGCGCCTCCCGCAGCCACCATCGTGAAGCGCCGTGGCGAGTGTCCCCGCTCGATCGAGATGTGCTCGGTAGCGCTGAGCAGGTGCTGCTCGACGACTTCGACGATGCCCGCCGCTGCCTCGGTGATGGTCATGCCGAGCGGTTCGGCCACGTGGGTGCGGATTGCTTCGCGTGCCGCGTCGATGTCGAGATCCAATGTGCCGCCCGCGGATTTGCCCGGACGAAGGCGGCCGAGGACCAACTGTGCGTCGGTGACGGTCGGCAGTGTGCCGCCGTGGCCATAGCAGGCGGGACCGGGTTCGGCGCCAGCGCCCTGGGGGCCTACGTACAGCAGGCCGGCCTCGTCGACGCCCGCGATCGTCCCGCCCCCTGCGCCGATCGTGTGGATGTCGATGGCAGGGGTGGAGACGTGATAGCCCGCGATCATGATGTCGTCGCGGGTGTCCACCTCGCCGCCCGACATGAGCAGCACATCGCATGAGGTTCCCCCGATCTCCATCGAGATGAGGTTCCCGGGCAGGGCGGAACTGTGCGCAGTTCTGCCATTGGAGACCACACTCTGTGCATTTTTGCCGCCTGAGGCGGCATTTTTGCCGTGAGAAACAGTGGACGCATCTGCATTGCTGACCAACGCGGCGTCCACGGCGTCGCGGTAGAGGTTCAGCGCGCCGACGGCGGCTGCGGGGCCGCTGAGCAGCAGGTTCACTGGCCGCCCCGACACCTGATCGACCGACGCAGCACCGCCGTTCGACTGCACCAGCAGGATCGCGTGACGCAACCCAGCCGCCGCGAGCTCATCGTTCAGCGAACGCAGGTACGACACGATCTTGGGTGACAGCGTGGCGTTCACGACGGCGGTGGAGGTGCGCTCGTACTCGCCCATGAGCGGCGAGACCGCAGCCGAGGTCGTCACCCACTTGCCGTCCCACTGCTCACGCACGGCTTCGGCAGCGGAGCGCTCGTGTGAGTCGTTCACGAACGAGTTCATGAATGCGATGGCGACCGCCTCGACGTCGTGGCTGGCGAAGTGCTCAAGCACCGGGTCGAGCCCGCTCAGGTCCACCGGTTGGTGCTCGGTGCCGTCGGAGTCGATGCGCCCGGGAACCGTGGCGCGCAGGTACCGGGGCACCAGCACAGGCGCGTACGGGGCGCGGTGGTTCCACTGGTCCTCGCGCATCCCGCGGCGGATCTCCAGCGTGTCGCGAAATCCCTCAGTTCCGATCAGCCCCACGACGGCGCCCGTGCCCTCGAGCATGGTGTTGGTGGCGACGGTGGAGCCGTGGACGAACAGCGAGCAGCCGGTGAGAACATCGCCCAGCGGCATGCCGAGATCCACGGCGACGCGGGCGAGCGCCGCGTGCACTCCCCGGCTGGGATCGGCAGGCACTGAAGGCACCTTCGCCACCCACGTTGCGCCTCGCGCATCGGCTAGGACCAGGTCGGTGAAAGTGCCGCCGACGTCCACGCCGATCCGCCATGGCGCGGCGGGTCGCCTCCGCGCGCCCTGCGTGCCGCTGGGGTTGACGTCAGCTGCGGGCGTCGTCATCTGCTCAGTCTCGCATCCAAGGCTCCGCAATGACGCCAAAAGACCGTCGGCGGCAGGCGAAGCCGGGTTTCTTCGGGGGTCCGATGCCAGACTTGCCCGATGTTTGAACAGGCTCAGTGCCGATGACCGTCCGGGCAACGGGGGCCGGGCCGTGGTCCACGGATCACTCCGCCGCGCTGTATCGCCGGGCGCAGCAGTCGATCACCGACGGCACCTCGCGGGCGACGCTGCTGCGCAAGGGCCATCCCATCTATGTCGATCATGGCGAGGGCGCTTGGGTTACTGACGTCGACGGCAACCGCTACTTGGACTGCAACAACAACTTCGCATCGATCATCGTCGGGCACGCCGACCCGGCGATTACAGCTGCGGTCGGGGCCCGGATGGCCCGGGGCACAGCATTCTCGCTGCCCAACGACGCCGAGATTGAGCTGGCGGAGCTGCTGTGCGGCCGGGTGGAGAATTTCGACCTGATCCGCTTTTGCAATTCAGGGACCGAGGCCGTCATGGGTGCGCTCAAGGCCGCTCGCGCTTACACCGGACGGCCGAATGTCATCAAGGTCGAAGGCGCATATCACGGCACCTACGACCACGCAGAAGCCAGCCAGTCGCCGGATCCCACCAACTGGGGCGACGCTGCGGCACCCGCCACCGTGCGTTACTCCGTTGGTACGCCCGCGTCGGTCGAAGACGAAGTCGGCATCATCTCGTTCAACGACGCCGAGGGTGCCCGCGCAGCAATCCGACGCGGCGGCGATCGGCTGGCTGGTGTGCTGCTCGATGTCATGCCGAACCGTGTGGGGATGCCCGCCATCGAACCGGAGTTCATTCGGGCGATTCGCGAGACCACCCGGGAGGTGGGAGCGCTGTTCGTGCTCGACGAGGTGATCTCGTTCCGGCTGGGCTACGGCGGGGCACAGACCAAGCTCGACATCGACCCCGACATCACGTCGCTGGCCAAGATCATCGGCGGAGGATTCCCCGTGGGTGCTATCGCGGGCCGCGAAGGCCCCATGTCGATGTTCACTCGCGTGTCGGGCGACCGGGCCAAGGTTCCATCAAGCGGCACCTTTGCTGCGAATCCCATCACGATGACCGCCGGCCACGCTGCGATGGTCCAGCTCGACCGAGAGGCGTTCGCGCGGCTGGACACGATCGGCGAGACGGTCCGGTCAGGTTTGCGGTCGATCTTCGACACAGCGGGGCTCGACTGGCAGGTCACCGGTGCCGGCAGCCTGTTCCGGGTGCATCCGCACAACCGCACCATCCGCAACTACCGCGACTCGCACCTGTCGAGCGACGAGGCGACCGAGATCACCCAGTTCGGCCTTCGCATGCAGGCCCACGGTGTCTATTTCATTGCCGAGAGCCTGGGCTGTTTGAGCCTGGCCACGAGCGACGACGACGTCGAACACTTCCTCGTGGCCGCAGAAGCATCTCTGCCGAGCCCATAATTCTCCGTACATGCCGACCGACCACATGACTGAGGACGCAGACATCGGGGTCTTCGCCGGGTACGACCTCGACCCCACCGAGTCGATGTCGCTCCACGCCGATGCCTACACCGATGCCCGCTGGCACGACCTCGAGCAGAGAGAGGTGTTCGCCCGCAACTGGCAATGGGTAGGTCACGTCGAGTCACTGCGAGAACCCGGCAACTACACCGCACTGGACGTCGCGGGCATGCCAATCGCCGTAGTGCGCGGCGATGACGGTGTGCTCCGGGCCTTCTACAACGTCTGCCAGCACCGGGCTCATGCCCTGCTGACGGGCACGGGCCACGCCGGCAGCATCGTGTGCCCGTACCACGGCTGGGCCTACGACCTGTCGGGCAGTCTGCACCGGGCACGCCACACCGACGACATCGCAGGCTTCGATCCGTCCACGATCTGCCTGACAGAAGTGCAAGTCGAGGAGTTCGGCGGCTTTGTGTACGTCAATCTCGACCCATCAGCCGCACCGCTGGCCACCCAGGCCGAAGGACTCGGCAACGAGATCGCTCACTGGGCACCAGACGTGGAAAGCCTCACCCACGTCCGCCGCTTCGGTTACGACATCGCCTCCAACTGGAAGAACGTGGTCGACAACTTCCTGGAGTGCTACCACTGCCACATCGCTCACCCGGACTTCGTGACCCTGGTCGAGATGGACACCTACCGCGTCGATACCCACGGCATCTACTCCAGCCACATGGCCCGAGCCGGCCACTCGGCCAATGCCGCCTACGACGTCGATGGCTCGAGCGTGAAAGACCTTGCGGTCTGGTGGCTGTGGCCCAACACCTGCCTGATGCGCTACCCAGGCCGTGGCAACTTCAGCGTCCTGCACATCGTGCCTGCCGGACCCGGGCGCACGCTCGAAACCATCGACTTCTACTTCGAGACGGCGGAGCTGACCCCCGCCGACATCGAGTCGATGCGCTACATCGACGAGGTGCTGCAGCCCGAGGATGTCGGGCTCGTCGAGAGCGTGCAGCGAGGCATGAGCACGCCGGCATTCACCCAGGGCCGCCTCGTGTGCGACCCAGGCGGCTCGGGCCTGTCCGAGCACGGGCTGCACCATTTCCATGGGCTCGTGCTGGATGCCTACCGCCGAGCCGGCACCGTCTAGCGCTCGCGGGCGAGCCCGAACGCCACGGCGTTGTGGCGCTGGTACCGCTGTCGCCGTCACGTCTTGCTGGCGGCCATCCCTCGTACGGTGCCGATGAGTTCTGAAACGATGTCGTCATTGAATTCGTCGTGGCTATAGCCATGGACGATCGCATTCCTGCAGCGCTGAAAATCGGTCAATTGCCGATGCTCCGCACGTGAGATGGCACCGAGCTTCGTTGCCAGGTCCAACACAAACCCTGCGTGAGTGATGCCGTCATCGGACACTCCCTGGTCTGCTATCAGCATGCGGACTACTGCCTCACAAGCAGACCAGGCGATAAGAAACGCAGGCTCGGGGTGACCGGATTCGACGAGTGCCTCCGCCTCCGCGATTCGCCCCATGACACCGCCGGAATCGATTGGGCGAGCATCCGCTGGCGAATCCAACTTCTCTGGCTCTGCCACGAGCACCAAGTCAAGACTCCAGCCAGGCTTGGCCTCAACCGCACGTGCCAACTCGTGGATTCGCAGGTCGCCCTTGAGTGACGAACGCCGCCGTACTTCAACGACTCGCACCTGATCGTCCTTGCGTGCGACCAAGTCGGCTCGATAGCCGGGAAGAATGTCGACAATTGACTCAAGCGATACGTCGTAGCCCTTATCCCGGTATTCGTCGGCCGTCTTGAGTACGAGCACACGCTCAGGGAAGTCACGATCTTCGTACTTCACAGAGCGACTCCCGTGGGGTCCGAGTGAGTCACAGAGACATACACGAACTCCAGTGTGTCTTCGAGAAATGGAAGCAACCGAGACGGAGCACTCGACACACGCAAGGTTTCATGCAAGTTTCGTCGACGACATACGAGATCGCACACTTGCTTGTCGTCCGCATAGACGAGACCCTTGAGAGCATCAAGTATCGGCTTGGGAACGTTGTCCACGTCGAGCGCATGCCTTAGGTCGGGAGATGCGTCGTAGCAGAAGTAGTCGATCGTGACGGTGACAGGGTCGATCACTGGCCTCTGGCTCCGCCAATGTTGAGACGCCGCTTCCTGCACGTCACTTCTCCATGTGCGTCGGCGGCTGGCTTTGTTTGCCTGTTGGGAGACTGGAGGGCCGTCGACGACGAAGTTGAATGGGATCGTCATTGCCGTTCACCATAGTGAGCCTCGAGTCCCCCTCACACTGGATTTCCGCAGGTCAGGTCCCAAGCAAGTTGCGCTGGTCGAAAGCGTTCAGCGAGGCATGCGCACCCCGGCGTTCACCCAGGGCCGCCTCATGTGCGACCCAGGAGGCTCGGGCCTGTCCGAGCACGGGCTGCACCACTTCCATGGGCTCGTGCTGGATGCCTACCGCCGAGCTGGCGCCGCCTAGCTCTCACAAGCGAACGGGCCGCTCAGGCGGAGCGGCATGTGGATCGTCCGCTGTGTGATCGGGCCTGCGACACTGAGCCGATGGCGGAACGAATCGGATCCCAGGTCGGCGGCCAGCGCTCAGAGGCACAGTCCGCTGCGCTGTATGCCCGCGCACGGCAGTGGATTCCCGACGGCGTGTCCCGGGCGACGCTGCTGCGGCGACCGAACCCGATCTATGTCGATCACGGCGAGGGCGCCTGGGTGACCGATGTCGATGGCAATCGCTACTTGGACTGCAACAACAACTTCACCTCGCTCATCATGGGACACGCCGATCCCGCGATTGCCCAGGCGGTGAGTGCGCAGATGGAGCGTGGCTCAGCGTTTGCGTTGGCGTGCGACATCGAGATCGAGCTGGCCTCGCTGCTGTGCGCTCGGGTCGAGAGTTTCGAGCTCATCAGGTTCTGCAACTCGGGGACCGAGGCCGTGATGGGTGCGCTGAAAGCGGCCCGAGCGTTCACCGGTCGGCCCAACGTCATCAAGGTGGAAGGCGCTTACCACGGCACCTACGACCACGCAGAAGCCAGCTTGGCGTCCGATCCCACCAATTGGGGCGACGCCGCGGCGCCCGCCACAGTGCCCTTCGCATCTGGCACGCCGGACTCCGTCATCGAAGAGGTCGGCATCATCCATTTCAACGACGCCGCGGGTGCTCGGGCGGCCATTGAGCGCCAGGGCGACCGTCTGGCGGCTGTGCTGCTCGATGTGATGCCGAGCCAGGTCGGTTTGCCGGTCATCGAGCCGGAGTTCATAGCGGCGGTTCGCGAGGCAACCCGCGAGGTAGGCGCATTGCTGGTGCTCGATGAGGTGATCTCGTTCCGGCTGGGCTACAGCGGAGCCCAGACGCTGCTCGGCATCGACCCTGACATCACCGCAGTGGCCAAGATCATCGGCGGCGGCTTCCCCGTCGGCGGTGTTGCGGGGCGCGAAGGGCCGATGTCGACGTTTGCACGGGTCGGCGGCGCCCGGGCAAAGGTGCCGTCCGGGGGTACGTTCACGGCGAACCCCATCACCATGGCGGCCGGATACGCCACCATGAAGCAACTCGATCACGCCGCTTTCGCCCGCTTGGATGACATGGGCGAAGCGGTGCGCAACGGTCTGCGTTCAGCAATCTCCAAGACCGGCGTGGACTGGCAGGTCACCGGCCGCGGGAGCCTGTTCAAGGTTCATCCCCATACCCGACATATCCGCAACTACCGGGACGCGCACCTCAGCAGCGACGAAGCTGCGGAGCTTGAACAATTCGAACACGCCATGCAGGCGGGCGGTGTGTACTTGTCGGGCGGTGGCTTCGGCTGTCTCAGCCTGGCCACCACCGACGACGACATCGCTCATCTCCTGGCAGCCGCCACGGCCGCGCTGCCGAGCTGAATCCCGGCCCGCGGTCGATGTTCGAACGTGCACGCCTCGGTTGGCAACTCATCAGAGCGTCAGGGCATCTATGCAGGCGGGCTTCTTTGTAGCAGCCTGGATAGGCTACATTCATGGCGCTTTCGGAGACTACGACCCTTCGGGTTCCCAGGGAGTTGCGGGACGAGATCTCTCGACTGGCTGAGCAGCGAGGCACAACGATGCTCGGTGTCGTCACCGACGCGGTGAGTCGGCTCGGCCGGGAGGAATGGTGGTTGTCGGTTCGCGACGCGCTTGATGGATTGGACGCCGCGCAAACGGCCTCGTATCTGGCGGAGAGTGCGGGCTTGGACGCGGCGGTGGCGGATGGTCTCGATGGTCCGTGAGGGACACCTGATCCGTGGCGATATCTGGCTGGTCGACTTCGGCACGGACCCACAGGATCCCGAACAGTCCTTCAAGCGCCCGGCGCTCATCGTGTCGGACGACCGGCTGCACCATCCAAATCTGCAGATGGTCATCGTGATCCCGGGAACGTCTGCGATTCGTGGGATCCCATTGCATCCGGCGTTCTCCCCGGACAGCAACAATGGCCTGACCGCCGAGACGGCGTTCCAAGTCGAGCAGGTACGAGCCGTATCGACCGCTCGCCTTGTCGAGAGGCTTGGGCGACTCGATGCACTTGGGCTCGAGGTGATCGACGAGATACTGCGAAACGCACTCCGCCTGTAGCCGGTCCCGCCCCTCTCCACAGCGCCCGGATGAAGCGCAACGACGGCTCACCGGTCCACTCGTGCCTAGTCTCGGCGCGATGACAGGCTCGAACAGCACAGATCCGAACCTCATGCCGGCCACCGAGCTGGCGTCGCTCATTCGCCACGGGGAGGTGTCGGCGACCGATGCGCTCGAGGGTGCAATCGAGCGCTACGAGCGCTTCAACCCCGCGGTGAATGCTGTGATTCTCACCCGGATGTCCGAGGCGCGCGAACGCGCGGCTGCAGCCGATGCTGCGCTGGCGGCGGGGGAGTGCTGGGGGCCGCTGCATGGCGTGCCGATGACCATCAAGGAAGCCTTCGACTGGGCCGACACGCCATCGACGTGGGGCAATCCAGCCTGGGCCGCCAACGTGGCTGACACCGACGCCGTCACGGTGTCTCGGCTACAGCAGGCGGGCGCGGTCATCTGGGGCAAGACCAACGTGCCGCTCATGCTGGGCGACTGGCAAAGCTTCAACGACATCTACGGCTGCACCAACAACCCCTGGGATCTGACCCGGGTGCCCGGCGGGTCCTCGGGAGGCTCGGCGGTCGCACTGGCGACGGGTATGGCCTCGCTGGAGCTGGGTTCCGACATCGGTGCGTCGATCCGCAACCCGGCCCACTACTGCGGGGTGTTCGGCCACAAGCCCACGTTCGGATTGGTGCCCGACGGGGGTCACGCGGTGCCTGGTGCGCTGGTCGGCAGCGATATCGCGGTGTGCGGCCCGCTGGCGCGCAGCGCCGCCGATCTGGATCTGGCGCTCGATGTGCTCGCCGGGCCGTCTGGCTTCGATGCGAACGGTTACCGCGTGGCGCTGCAGTCTGAACACCGTGACACGCTGGGCGCGTTCCGGGTAGGCGTCATGTTGGACACGCCGGTCATTCGGAACTCGACGGCCATGATCGACACCTTGCAGCGGGCGGTGGATGCACTGGCGGCCGCAGGAGCCGACGTCAGCGAGGCCACACCGGATATCGACCAGCACGAGTTCAACGAGAACTACTTGATGCTGCTGCGCGCCGCCACGGGCGCGCTGGCCGACGACGCGATGTGGAACGACGCACAGTCCCGTGCCCACCGGTACAACGACGGCGACGGGGACTACCAATCGCTGGTCGACTACGCGATGACGATGAGCCACCGCGAGTGGTTCGCTCACCACAACAAGCGTGAGGGCTACCGGCAGGCCTGGGCGCGGTACTTCGACGACTACGACCTGCTGCTGTGCCCGATCGCCGCGTCGGCGGCCTTCGTCCATGACCACACGGGCACCCGGCCGACTCGCACCATCGACATCGACGGTCATCCGGAGCTGGGCGTGGATCAGCTCTTCTGGGCAGGTTGGAGCTGCAGCGTGTACCTGCCAGGCACCGTTGCCCCTGCGGGGCTGACCGCCGACGGGCTGAACCTGCCGGTCGGCATCCAGATCGTCGCCCCGCACCTGGGGGACCGTCGCTCTATCCGCTACGCAGCCCTCATCGAACGAACCCTCGGAGGTTTCGTCTCACCTCCCGGCTACGAGTAGCCGTCGTTGCGAGACTCAGTCGGAAGGGCAATCGCGTCAACTCTGCGGCCGCAAGGTATCAATTGTCTCGAACGGGAATGGTGACGCCGGATCGAATGTAGCGAAGATCGTCACTGCACCCCTCCAGAGAATCGAACGTGGCCGGCGTGCATCCATAGTAAGCCCAGAGTTCGTAGTGTTTGCCTTCTTCGAGTCGGAGTGTTGCAGAGACTGTCGTGCCCGAAATCTCATAATCGGATCCGCTGAACGAAGTGCACCGATGTGTGCGTGCCACTTCATCGACTTCGCAATGTCGTACCTCCAAGACATACTGCGTTTCTCCCGGATGTGCCTGCCATTCCGCGCGATAACATGAAACCAGCGTCCCGCTTGGGCTCAGCCCTTGGCAGTCTTCGATTGGTGTGGGGTTCACGTATATTGAGTTCTCCGAGTCTCCTCCGACGACAATCGTGACGGTGCCGTGCAGGACACAACCACTTGGTGCAGGCGGCAGTTGCACAGTGGCCGTGGGTACACCACAAGCGAAAACAGCAATCTCATAGGTGTTGCCGAGGACAAGGCCCGCACGCCATTCATGCAACTCGAACGATGTGTCTTGGGTGGTTTCGAAGCAGAACTGCGTTGAGTTTTCGCGATTGGTGCATCCGGGGAAGCCGCTGATCTTGTAATTGCGGGCACCGGTATAAGGCTCCCAACTCAAACCAAACACGATCGGGTCTGTACCCGGCCGCCGCGAAACTCTGATCTGAACGTCATTGTCCCGATGAGATATAGACCCGCTATCTGCCCAATCTCCTATGCCAACCGCTGAGTTGGCCGCAACGTATAGGCCGTATTCGACACCGCGCTTCAGGGAGGCAACTGTTGCAGGAGCCAGAGTGAATGATGTTGTGCTAGCCGAAACGCTATGGGATTCGACAATTTCTCCTTGCCACGGATCACGCAGCTCGATCACATAGCCAGTTACGGGTTCGGTATTGACAAAATTGTTAGGAGGTTTCCAAACCAAACGAACGGCCCCATCTGTGGTGGCGACTGCGGATACTTCGATTGGAGCTGGAAGAGGAACGAGAGCGCATGCAGGGTGTTCCTCGCCCACTGGCCAACTCTGTTGCGTCAAGTAGTAACAAGGATAATACACATGTCCCCGTAGTGACCGCACTGTTTCCGGGTAGTTGGCTAACGATCCTAACCTCTCGGGGCCCAATCGAGCATCGGGGCCAAGTCGAGTATTGCCGGTAGGCGTTCCGTTTATGTGGGCCAGGCCGATGTTGTGATCGAGTTCGTGTCCGACTACGAATAGTGTGCGTTCTCGAAGCAAGAGCGACGCCGGATCAGAACCAGTAACATGATGTACTATCGTTGCGCTTAGGTGGCTGGCGAATTGCGCACCGCCGTCTGGGAAGGACGGAGTGATATCGTCTCCATACACGATGTAATGGTTTGCGACGTGAGCCGACGGCGTCGTGTGGTGACAATCACTAGGTCCAAGCCTACCTACGGTGTCGCCGGTGGAAGTATGCCATCCGTCAGCCAAGGTATCCGAGATGATTACGTCTCCAACCTCAAAATGAATGTTCAGTATCTCCGATGACTGCCAAGAATAGAAAGGAGCCACTCGTACGTTCAACTCGTCCACAAGGTTGCTTCTGGTTTTCCGGGTGAAGAACTCATCGAAATCTGATTCAGTGCAAATGTGTACTTTGACTTGCAATTCTCCTCTCGGACGCCGCCACCAAGGCGAGGTCGAACTCGGTGAAACGGTGTCGGATCCGAGGCTGGCTGACGAGTCAGATGGGTCGGGGTCGGGGTCGGGGTCGTCCGGCGGTTCGCAGGTTGTCAAGGCGCGGGCTTCGTTGCCGACCAAACGGGCAGTCGTCCAGCGGTCCGCTCCTGCGATGCGGGTCATGTCACGACCGGCGATCTTCGATGCTGGCACCGCTGCAAGACCTCCCAGCACGCACCCGCCCGCAGCTGCGGCAACGAGACGAGCACGCTGTGTGGTGGGCATCTGGCCGTCGCGGGGCCCGGCAAGAACAATGCAATCGGTATCGACGACACCCGCGAGCGTGACAGCCGAATAGATGTCTGATTGCGCCTTCGCGTCAGAGCCGACCACAATCGGGATGTCGCCAACGCAATCTGAAGCAATCCACGGCTCAGCGCCGTCGAGGTACACCCCGGGTGAACGCACATCGGCAGGAAGTGTTGACCTCGAGTTTCCAGGCGAGGCAGTACCGGATACACCCCCCGCGAGGGCGCGGGCTTCGTTGCCTACCAAGCGGGCAGTCGTCCAGCGGTCCGCTCCGGCGATGCGTGTCATGCCTCGATTGGAGACTTTCGCCGCTGGTACCGCTGCGAGACCACCCAGGACATAACCGCCCGCAGCAGCGTCGTCCAACCGTGCCAGCTGGGCGGCGGGCATCTGGCCGTCGCGCGGTCCGACGAGAACGATGCAGTCTGTGTCGACGACCCCGGCAAGCGTGACAGCGGAGTAGATGTCCGACTGCGCCCTCGCGTCAGAGCCGACCACAATCGGCACATCACCATCGCAATCCGATGCAACCCACGGCTCAGCGCCGTCGAGATACACACCAGGCTCCTGCGCCCCGGCGGGAACAGCGAGCGTCACGGCAATCGTTGCTACGGCCAGGCCTGCAAGCAACAGGCGGAATGGCTTCACCATCAGATTCCTAACGGACGCCGGGGTCCTGAAAGACTAGGAGACTGCTGAGTAAGTCGGTTGGTGTGTCGGTGTTTTGGGCTTGGTTGGGCTGTGGTCGTGGGTTGGGGCGCGGCGGGGTTCGGTTGTGGGCTGCGGGTTCGGCTTGTCGGTGGGGGTTGGGTCAGGTGATGGCCCAGGTGGTGCCGTTGTGGTGGAGTCCGAGGCTGGTGAGGCGTTGGAGGTTGACCGCGGCGGCGCGCAGCCGCAGCCAGTGCCGGTTGTTGGCGGTGCCGAGGTAGGGGCATCTTCGGTTGCGGCGCACGATCCACGCGATGGTTCTTTCGGCCATGGGCCGCACGGTGCGGTATTGGTGCTGGAACCGGTCGGTGCGGGCTTGGACGCGTGCTGCTTTGAGCAGTTCGTGGTGGGGGTGGATCTTGATGACGCGTCCGTTCTTCGCGGTGGTGCAGCGGTCGCGTTGGGGGCATCGGGCGCAGTGTCGGCCGAAGCGGGCGTTGCCTTTGGGGGTGATGTGCACGGTGTGGCCTTCGGGGCAGGCCACGGTGCCGGAGAACTCGCCTGTGTCGGCGTCGATGCTGTAGTCGATGTCGAAGTCGTCGATGCTGTAGCCGCCCTCGACGGCGACGCTCAGCGGCGGCGGCTTGATCACCGCGTCCATGGCGCGCTCGACGAGATCGGCGCGAAGCTGCCCGGTGCCATAAGCGCTGTCGGCGAGCACCGTGGTGCCGGCGGGCTCGCCGTCGAGCAGCCCCATCGCTGCGTCCGCGTCGCCGGCGTCGCCGCCGGTGAGATCAGCAGCGGTGACCAGCCCGGTGTCGGGCTCGGCCGCGATGTGGGCCTTGTAGCCGTCGCGGTAGCTGTGAGAGGTCTTGTGGGTGTGACGCGACTCGGGATCCACCACGCTGATCACCCGGCCCTTCGCGGTGCCGCGGGCGATCCGCCACCGTCCCGGCCCCCCGGCGGGCTCCACGTCCTGGCCCGCGACCAGCCCCAACAGGCCCACCGCGTCGGCCTGAGCAGCGTCGAGATCGAGATCCGCCGCAGCCGCAGCCAGTTCCACAGCGTCGTCGACCAGCTCGGACACCAGCCGCTCGGCGTCGGCGGGATCGCACCAGTCCACGACCGGCCCCGCCGGGTCCAGATTGCGTTCGCGCACCGGCACCTCGCCCAGTTCGGGAACCAGCCTGCGGACCCGTCGGATCTGGTTCGTCACCATCGTCACAGTGTCCTGACGGGCCACAGCGTCGTCGAGCACCGTGGAATCGAGCACCCGCCGAGCACTGCCAGCCACAGCGCCCGTCACAGCAATCAGCTCCCGCACCGCGTCGAACACCCGATCCGGGCGGCCGCTCGCGCGCAGCTTGTTGCGCCACAGAGTCAAAACCGTGGGATGGAACGCCGCCTCGGTCAGCGCCAGCCCTGCCGCGGCCTTCCACGCCACATCGGTCTGCAACCGCCGACACGCCTCACGGTCCGACAGGCCCTCGAGAGCCTGCAGCACCATCACCGCAGCGATCACCTCGCCCGGCACCGACGGACGGCCCCGACCCGACCCGAACAGATCCTCGAACAACTCGTCACCGAACAGCCGGCCACGATGCTCGGCCAACAGCGCATACACCGACCCCGGCGGCACAAGATGCCCGCACACCGCCGCCGCGTCCAACAACACCCGATCCTGAACCGCTGAGCCCTGCACCCCGACATTGTCCCGCGCGCCCCCACCCCGCACGCGGAAATCGCGCCCAATAAATCAGCAGTCTCCTAGTTGTCGGCGCGATGTAGTTCGTTGGGACCACAAGCTCAGCCGGTGTGTGCGTGGAGTGCCTCTGTTCCGATGGCGAGGCACTCCAGATCACTATGGATCAGTTGAAGGCTCCGCGGCCTGAGACGGCGGCAAACCTGCCGAACCGGCGGCCCCGGCCGCAGCATCTGCGGGCATGCCGATCCCCAGATAGCCCTCAATGCGCGCGAGTCGCTGCCCATTGAGAGCGACCTCTATGCGCACGGCGCCGACCTCAGCACGAACCTTGTCGGTGCTGCGCTGTTGGTGCCACACGATTGCTAGTGCGGCCAGCACCATGGTGGCGATCTGCGCGAGCGCCGCGGCCGTCATGTCGCAACCGTACCAAACCCGCCACGGCCGAGCCTGTGACATTTATTGAAAACACTTGAAAATCTGCAAACCTGCGACGACCGCTCACGCGGATGCGCTTCATCGACATCATCTCCCGTCAACCCCAGCTCACGGGACGACCGTGAAGATGGGCGAAATGGCGTAGATCGGCCTGTGCTCGTCATCGTTGCCCGTGATGCGCCCCACAGTGACATCGACCGCGCCGACAGGGGCGGTGTTGTCGGCCGGGTCTCTCGGCGAGCCCGCAGCGACGAGCCCCATGTTGTTCGAACCCATCGGAAACTTCGGATCCGCGACCCCAGAGGCGTCGCACCCGGTCCACACCATCGCGTTCTCGTGGAAATGGGCGGAGTTGCCGGTGACATAGGCGCCGTATTCGGTGTTGACCCACTCGTCGCCATAGAAATCGGAGTACTGCTCCACAATCAGCGTGGGACGGTCCTGCCAGCCGCCGTCCAGCCAATGGACCGGCACCGCGATGGAGCCCGCTTCCGCGATCTTGGTGTTCGTCACCGCGTCGACCGCAGCGGTGCACACCACCGCTGTGAACTGCGACGCGACCCTGTGGATGACCGGATCGGTGTACGGCTCGGCTGCTGGTTTGCCCCGGACAGGTTTACCCCGGACAAGGGTCCCCGCTGCCTCCTCCTGGACGAATTTGTTGTAGTCCTCTATGTCCCCCGACGTGGGAAGCGTTGCGCGTTGGGTGACGAACACCAGTCTGAACTGGTCCCCCACCTCGGCACCGTCGGGGATGTGGAGCCAGCTCGTGGTCACCGGGACACCGCGGGCCACGAAGGGGGCTTTGTCGTTGACCACGGTGTACACCGCGAGCTCCAGCGAATTGCCGCCCGAGTCCACCGCCATGTTGGCCAGGCCCGCGCCCTGATAGAACGCGTCCGCCACGCTGGCGCCCGACACAGCGCCCGAGTCCTCGGAATTGCTGGAGGTCTTCGCCAACCGGTGCACGGTGCCGCGGAGGTGGCGCCACACCAGCACATAGGGCGTGTCAGGAGCCAGATGCGTTCCCGGCGGCGCCTCAAAAAAGCTGTGGCCGGCCGCGTATTCGCTGGGGCTGAGCAGGTCGAACAGCTTGGCGCCGGGCTTGCCGCCCAGATCGGCGTGCACCGCCACCGACACCGAAACCGGCCCGTCGGGGAACTGGCTGCCGGAGCCGTCGATGTCGACGCCGATCCCCAGCAGCCGGTACCCGTACAACGCGGCATCGGACTCGGAATCGTCGGTTTCGCAGCAACCGGTGGTGAAGCCTTGGGAGAGCACTTTGTTGGTGCCCCCGGCGGAGGCGTAGCTGTTGTGGGTCTGGCCGAGGTTCTGGACCATTGCGGTGAGCGGTTCGCCGAAGATGGCCATCAGCGGCGGGTCGCATGTGAAGCCGTTGCCGCTGTTGCCGTCGAGGGTCACCCCGGACGCCGACGGCGAGTCCACCGAAGTGGACGGGGTGCAGGCGTGGCGGCCCAGGGTGACGCCGCCCATCCGGTCGACGGAGTCGACGTCTTGGAGGAGCTCGTATGAGTCGGTTCCTGTCACGGTCGCGCCTTGGGGGGCGGTGAATTCGTTGATGCCGAATATCTGGCGTGTGCTGACCATCCGGAACAGCTCGGTGCCTCCGTCGCGCAGTTCCCACGGGTTGGTGAAGCCCCCGTTGTGGGTTGTCGTGTCGTCGAGGCTGAATGTGACGCCGCGGATGAGGTAGCGGTCCGCTGTCCCGACGGTGAACTCGACACCGTTCTGGTCGCCGACCGACACGATTTCCTGGTTGCCCCCGATTTGGGCGTAGGTCGAGACCAGGATGCCGCTTTTGCGCTGCGAGCCCTTCACGGCCAGGCGCAGCACGCCGGTGCGGGTGCCCTTGTCCTGGAGCGTCGCTCCGGTCTCGCCGCCGGTGTCCTCAGCATCGGAGGTCGTCTCCTTGATCGACAGCGACGACCCGAAATCTGACAGCACGATGTGGTAATTGTGGTTCTGGTAGGCGAACGTGCCCGCCGGGGCGGTGAAGTCGTTCAGGCCGACCGCGAGCGACGCCGGGTTCTCGAAATCGAACAGCTTGGTGTCCGCGCCTACGCCGGGCCGCCCGGGAGCGGTGCCCGCCCACAGCGACACGGTCAGGCTCGACGGCGCCGCGGCCAGCTCGATCGACACGCCCGAGATCTCATAGCCCTGACCGTGATCGCCCAGCCGGAACCCCATCGCGTACTGCTCGGTGATCGTCGCGTCGGCCGAGTGCGTCTGGGCCGTGTTGGCGACCAGCGTCGACGAGGGCAGCCTCGGCACTCCCGCAAGCGGGCCGAACGGCAGGCTCGTGACAGTCTCGACGGTGCCCAAGCTGTCGGTGAACGACACCTCCACCTTGACCAGCTCGCCGACATCAGCCGCCACACGGCGGTAGCGGGCCGAGTCGGCGCCCACCACGGTCTCGACGCCGGTGCCGCTGTCCACCCGGACCCACCGATAGGAGAACTCGTGCAGGATGCCCGTCGACTCCTGACTGCCCACATTGGGGATCCCGTCAGGATCCCCGACACGCGAAACGTCCGCAGCCAACACCCCCGCATCCTCCGCAGAAACCAAAACCCGCGGCACGCCGATGGCGTTTTGGGTATGTCTGCCGTACACCGCGATCTCCAGCGCAAAGCCGTTTGAGTCCACCGACAGGCTGTCGAGGCCGGCACCCCGATAGAACGCGTTCGCGATGCTGAAGCCTGTCAGCGCGCCCGAATCCGCGCTGTCGCCCGAGGTTCGCTGCAAGCGGTGCCAGGTGCCTCCGTTGTAGCTCCACACCAGCACATAGGAAGTGCCCGGATCCAGCGCCGTTCCCGGCGGCGCCTCGAAGAAGCTGTGGCCGGCCGCGAGCTCGCTGGGGCTGAGGAGGTCGAACAGCTTGGCGCCGGGTTTGCCGCCCGAGTCGGCGTGCACTGCCACCGACACCGACGTCGGCCCGTCGGGGAACTGGCTGCCGGAGCCGTCGATGTCGACGCCGATCCCCAGCAGCTCGTACCCGTCGGAGTCGGGACCGGTGGTGAAGCCCTGCGACAACACCTGAGAGCTGCTGCCCCCGGCGGAGGCGTAGCTGTTGTGGGTCTGGCCGAGGTTCTGGACCATTGCGGCGAGCGGTTCGCCGAAGACGGCCATCAGCGGCGGGTCGCATGTGAAGCCGTTGCCGCTGTTGCCGTCGAGGGTCACCCCGGACGCCGACGGCGAGTCCACCGAAGTGGACGGGGTGCAGGCGTGGCGGCCCAGGGTGACGCCGCCCATCCGGTCGACGGAGTCGACGTCTTGGAGGAGCTCGTATGAGTCGGTTCCTGTCACGGTCGCGCCCTGGGGGGCGGTGAATTCGTTGATGCCGAATATCTGGCGTGTGCTGACCATCCGGAACAGCTCGGTGCCTCCGTCGCGCAGTTCCCACGGGTTGGTGAAGCCCCCGTTGCGGGATGTCGTGTCGTCGAGGCTGAACGTCACGCCGCGGATGAGGTAGCGGTCCGCTGTCCCGACGGTGAACTCGACACCGTTCTGGTCGCCGACCGACACGATTTCCTGGTTGCCCCCGATTTGGGCGTAGGTCGAGACCAGGATGCCGCTTTTGCGCTGCGAGCCCTTCACGGCCAGGCGCAGCACGCCGGTGCGGGTGCCCTTGTCCCTCAGCGTCGCTCCGGTCTCGCCGCCGGTGTCCTCAGCATCGGAGGTCGTCTCCTTGATCGACAGCGACGACCCGAAACCCGACAGCACGACGAAATAATCGAGGTTCTGGTACGCGAACGCGCCCGGCGGGGCCGCGAAGTCGTTCAGGCCGACCGCGAACGACGGCGGGTCCTCGAAATCGAACAGCTTGGTGCGCGCGGTTGCGCCGTGGCCATGCCCAGGCGGGGGGCCCGCCCACAGCGACACGGTCAGGCTCGACGGCGCCGCGGCCAGCTCGATCGACACGCCCGAGATCTCATAGCCCTGACCGTGATCGCCCAGCCGGAACCCCATCGCGTACTGCTCGGTGATCGTCGCGTCGGCCGAGTGCGTCTGGGCCGTGTTGGCGACCAGCGTCGACGAGGGCAGCCTCGGCACTCCCGCAAGCGGGCCGAACGGCAGGCTCGTGACAGTCTCGACGGTGCCCAAGCTGTCGGTGAACGACACCTCCACCTTGACCAGCTCGCCGACATCAGCCGCCACACGGCGGTAGCGGGCCGAGTCGGCGCCCACCACGGTCTCGACGCCGGTGCCGCTGTCCACCCGGACCCACCGATAGGAGAACTCGTGCAGGATGCCCGTCGACTCCTGACTGCCCACATTGGGGATCCCGTCAGGATCCCCGACACGCGAAACGTCCGCAGCCAACACCCCCGCATCCTCCGCAGAAACCAAAACCCGCGGCACGCCCGTGGGGGACTGGTTAGGCGGAGTCTGGGCGTGGGCAGGAGTCTGGGCGTTGGCAAACCACAACACGATCGCCACAGTGGCAATGACCGCCAGTGCAATGAGCTGCAGCGGGAGCGTCGCACGACGCCGGGAGGCGGTCACGACCTACCTCCGGCTGGCCGAGCGCCAAGGTCCGGGGGGGGGGGGGTCATGGCGCGCAACCCACTACGGCCAAGCAACCACAGTGCGTGAGGTATACGCATGAATCGTTGAGGGTAATTCACGCGTCGAGCAGGTTGTTCGGTGCGTGGTCTATTGGTGTGGGCCGCTGACCGTGAACTCCAAGCGGTTGGACAGTTTCCGGTCGTCGTCGGTGCAGATGGTGCCTGTGTCGTCACAGTCGTTGGGGATCGGCAGTACGACGGTGACGTCGCCGGTGGAGTCGGGCTTGACGGTGATGCGCCAGGAGATGTTGCTGGGCTTGTCGGTGCGTTGCGCCTTCTTTATGGATCCGCCCGTGACGTTGAAGGCGTGGAGCTTGAGGGTCTTGTAGCTCAGGCGGAGGTTTTCGCTGAAGTCGAGGTCGAAGGTGAACTCCGACGTGCCGTTGTGGGTGGTCGGGGCAGAGGCGGTCACGCTGACGGTGAACGGGACCGGTTCCGACTCGGTCTCAGCCTCGGTCTCAGCCTCAGCCTCAGTTTCGGTTTCAGACTCGGTCTCGGTGGTCTGTTGTGAGATTGTTCCGGTCACTGTGATTTTGAAGCTGGCTGTCTCGTGGTAGGCGGTCCATGTCCGAACCTCAGAGCTGACGGTGAGGTAGTAGGCGTCGTCGGCTATCGACCAGCCTTGCGCACCGCCGGGGTCCTCGTCGCCGGCAGCGGACTCCTCGGTGGAATAGGTCTGCGGGATGAGCGCAAAAGCGTCGGTTCCGCTCGGGCTGACCCACTCGATGACAACGAAATAGGCCGTCTCGGCCGCCAGTTGCGGGCAGGCGTTTTCGCCTGTGGGCGCGTCGAAGGCGATCACGCCCGGCGCGGTGAAGGTCGACGGATCGGTCAAGGTGCAGTGCGCGTCGCCCGGCTCGCCGTCGGTTGTGGTGCTGTTGAGCGTCACCTGGAGCTGGTCTCCTGCGCTCGACGCATCAGGAAAGCTCGAAATCTGGATGCCGACCGCACCGAGTGCGTAACCGCCGGTGTTCGTGCCCGTCGTGAACGCCTGGGCAAACCCTGACCGAGCGGCGCCAAGGGTGCGCTGTATCCCGCCGCTGCCGCTCACCCCGACGCCCAGGTTGGCGACCAGGACCTGCGGCTCGGGTTCGTTGTCGTCCAAGTCCGCCGTCGCGATTCTGCTCAGCGCCTCGTTGATGGTGTGGACATCTGGGACCGGCGTGTCGGCCTGAAAAGCGTCGATGTCCGCTGTGGGAACAATGCGCACGGGAATGACTTGGCCGTCTTCCCAGTCGACGTCCACGTCGTTCCACTTGAAGCTGCTGGCACCCGAACTGTCCTCAGGAAACTCCAAGAAGAGATCGCCGACTTGGAGGGTGTAGTCCGCGGCGTCGGCAACGTCGGCCTCGAATGCCAGGCGAAGATCGCGGCCCGTGATGTAAGACCACAGCCACCTGACCTGCAAGTCTCCGCTCCCGCCCACATTGGAGAACAGATCCGCGGTGGCTGCGCCGACCGAGACGCTGCTGTACTCAGTCACCGTCATGTCCGCCGACCACAGCGGCTCTGGGGGCTCGTCCGCGTCCGCCGGCGTCGACCAGAACGCCATGCCCGCCAGCACCATCACCATCACCGCCAAGGCCGCCAGGGCGACCCTGATGCCGCGTGGGTTCAAGACCCGACCAGGCAGGCCACCGAGCGCCTCCCCTGCAAGGGCGTGGCCGCTGGGACTGATGCGTTTGTTCGACATCATCTCTTACCGACCTCTACTCGCCGACGACCGTGAAGACCGGCGAGATCGCATACAGCGGCCTGTATCCGTCGATGCTGGCGGTGACGCGCCCCAAACTGGCATCGACCGCCCCGATGGGAGCGTGGTTGGCCGACGGGTCGTTCGGTGAGCCCACGGCGACCAAGTTGTTCGCACCCATGGGGTACAGCGGGTCCGCGGCCCCCGAGGAAACGCATCCGGTCCACACCATGGCGTTCTCATGGAAATACGCGGAGTTCCCGGTGACGTAGGCGCCGTATTCGGTGCTTTCCCACTCGCCGCTGTAGAACCCGTCGTAGGAATCAGCGATCAGGGTGGGGCGGTCCTGCCAGCCGCCGTCGAGCCAGTGGATCGCCACTCCGATCGCGGTGATGGGCATCTCGGTGTTCGTTCGGGCGTCGAGCGAAGCGGTGCACACCACCGCCTTGAAGTCGTCGGCGACCGCCTGAATGACGGGATCGGTGTAGGGCTCGGCTGCTGGTATATCCCGGACGTGTTTGCCCCGCACCAGGGTCCCCGCCGCTTCCTGCTGGACGAAGTCGTTGTAATCGGCGATGTGGCCTGAGGTGGGAAGGGTCCCGCGATTTGTGACGAAGAGCACCCTGAACTGGTACCCCTCCTCGGCGTCGTCGGGGATGTGGAGCCAGCTCGTGGTCACCGGATGACCGCCCTCAACGAACGGCGGGCGAGGGGTCTCGGTGTTGGCTACGCCGTACACCGCGATCTCCAGCGAATTGCCGCCGGTGTTCTTAGACAGGCTGGTCAGGTCGGCACCGAGATAGTACGCGTCCGCGATGCTGAAGCCTGTGAGCGCGCCCGAATCCTCGCTGTCGCTGGTGGTCCGCTGCAAGCGTTGCCAGGTGCCGCCGTTCCAGCGCCACACCAGCACATAAGAAGTGTCCGGCTTCAGTTGCGTTCCCGGCGGCGCCTCGAAGAATCTGTCGCCCGCCCCAATATCGCCGGGGCTGACGAGGTCGAACAGCTTGCCGCCCGGCTTGCCGCCCGAGTCGGCGTGTACCGACGCCGAAACCGACAAGGGGCCGTCAGGGAACTGGCTGTTGGAGCCCTCGATGTTGACCCCGATGCCCTGCAGCCGATACCCGAACGAAACCGAACCGGTCGTGAAGCCCTGCGAGAGCACCTGAGCGTTGGCGCCGCCAACAGAGACATAGCTGTTGTTGGTCTGGCCCAGGTTCTGCACCATCGCGTCGAGCGCCTCGCCGAAGATGGCCATCAGCGGTGTGGCGAGGCTGAATTCATCAGTAGGGCCGTCGATGGTCACCCCGGCCGCCTTCGGCGAGTCCTCCGCAGTGGACGAGGTGCCAAAAAAGCGGGACAGGATGACGCCTCCCGTCCGGTACCCCGTGTCCGGGTCCGTCACTAGCTGGTAGAAGTTGTATTCCTCACAGGTCTCGATCATCGTCATTGCGTCGGTGGTGCACCCTCCTGCCACGGTCGCGCCTTGGGGAGCGGTGAATTCGTTGATGCCGCTTATCTGACGTGTGCTGACCATGCGGAACAGCTCGTCAGTTCCGTCGCGCAGATCCCACGGGGCGGTAGATTGCCCCCCTCGTTCGCTGTTGTCCCCGCTGAAGGACGCACCGCGGATGAGGTAGCGATTCGCTGCCCCGACAGTGATCCCGAAACCGATCACGTCGCCGACCGAGACGATTTCCTGCGCGTCCGCGTCTTGTGCGTAGGTGGAGACCAGGATGCCGCTGTTGCGCTGCGAGCCCTTGATGGCCAGGCGCAGCACGTTGGTGAACCCGCCCGCGGCGGTGTCCGCCAGCGTCGCTCCCGTCTCGCCGCCCGTGTCCTCATTGTCGGAATTCGTCACGTTGATCGACAGCGACGAGCCGAAATCCGACAGCACGATGAAGTAATCGACGCCTTGGTACGCGAACGCGCCCGGCGGGGCCGTGAACTGGTTTAGGCCGGCCTCCAACGAGGACGGGTTCTCAAAATCGAACAGCTTGGTGTGCGCATCAGTGGCGCCCGACCCAGGAGCGCGGCCCATCCACAACGACACGGTCAGGCTGGACGGCGCCGCGGCCAACTCGATCGAAACGTCCGAGATGTCGTAGCCCTGCCCGTGACTGCCCAGCTCGAAGCCCATGACGTACCGCATGGTGATCATCGCCGTGGCCGAGTGCGTCTGGGCGGTGTTGGCGACCAGCGTCGACGCCGACGGGGGGCGCGCCGGCCTGGGAACCGGGCCGAACGGCAGGCTGGTCACAGTCTCGACGTGGCCGAAGTTGTCGGTGAACGACACCTCCACCTTGAGCAGCTTGCCGATATCGGCCTCGACACGCCGGTAGCGGCCCGACTCGATGCGTATGCCCAAAGCGTGCAAATTATTGACGATCTGCCGGTAGTCGGTCGAGTCGGCGCTCACCACGGTCTCGGTGCCGCCGTCGACCCGGATCCACCGGTAGGAGAAGTCACGCAGGGTGCCCGTCGCACCCGGCCGGCCCACATTGGGGATCCCCTCGGGGTCGCCAATACCCGAAGTGTCCACCGCCAACACGCCGGGGTCCTCCGCGGAAGCCAGCACGATCGGCGCGCCGGTGGCATTGGGCCGGTGTCTGCTGTACACCGCGAGCTCCAGCACGTCGCCGGCAGAGTCCATCGTCATGTTGTCGAGGTCGGGGCCCGAATAGAACGCGTTCGCGATGGCGAAGCCTGTTCGAGCGCCCGTGTCCTCGCTGCCGCTCGAGGTCTTCTGCAACCGGTGCGCGGTGCCGCTGTTGTGGGTCCACACCAGCACACAGGACGTGCTCGCCTCCAGCGTCGTTCCCGGCGGCGCCTCGAAGAAACTGTGGCCGGCCGCGTATTCGCGGGGGCTGAGGAGGTCGAACAGCTTGCCGCCCGGCTTGCCGCCCGAATCGGCGTGCACAGCCGCCGACACCGACACCGGGCTGTCGGGAGACTTGCTGTCGGACCCCTCGATGTTGACACCGAAGCCCTGCAATGAGTAGCCGTCCGGGTCGGGACCGGTCGTGAAGCCCTGCGACAGCACCTTGTTGGCACCGCCGACCGAGACGTAGCCGTTGTCGGTCTGACCCAGGTTCTGCACCATCGCAAACAGCGGCTCGCCGAAGATGGCCATCAGCGGTGCGTTGATGGCAAGATCCAAATCCGCATTCACGCCGTCGATGGTCACGCCGGTCGCCGACGGCGAGTCCTCCTCATTGGACGAAGAGCCAAAAAAGCGGCTCAAGGTGGTGCCCCCCATTCGGTCCACCGAGTCGACGTCCAGGTAGAACTCGTATGAGTCGCTTCCTGCCACGGTTGCGCCTTGGGAAGCCGTCCATTCCATGATGCCGTCGATTTGACGTGTGTTGCTCAGCTTGAACAGTTTGGTGGAGCCGTCGCGCAGGTACCACGGGTTGGTAAATCCCCCCCCGTCTGCGGTGTTGTCCATGCTGAAAGTCACGCCGCGGATGAGGTAGCGATCCGCGGCCCCGACAGTGATCTCGATACCGCCCTCGTCGCCGACCGAGACGATTTCCTGCTTGTCCGCGTCTTGCGCGTAGTTCGAGGCCAGGATGCCGCTGTTGCGCCTCGAGCCCTTGATGGCCAGGCGCAGCACGTTGGTGTCCCCGCCCGCGCTGTCGGCCAGCGTCGCTCCCGGCTCTCGGAATACGGCATCGTCCTCGTCGTCCTGGTCGTCGGTTGTGGTCTCTTTGATCGACAGCGACGTCCCGAAGTCCGACAGAACGATGAAGTAGTCGACGTTTTGGTACGCGAACGCGCCCGGCGGGGCCGTGAACTCGTTCAGGCCGGCGGCGAACGAGGACGGGTTCTCAAAGTCGAACAGCCTGGTGCGCGCACCAGCGGTGCCCGACCCAGGAGCGCGGCCCATCCACAGCGACACGGTCAGGCCCGACGACGGCACCGCGGCCAGCTCGATCGACACGCCCGAGATCTCATAGCCCAGGCCGTGATCTCCCAACTGGAACCCCATGGCGTACTGCGCGGTGATCACCGCCGTAGCCGAGTCCGACTGGGCGGTGTTGGCGACCAGCGTCGACGCGGGCAGCGGCGGCGCCGGTGCGGGAACCGGGCCGAACGGCAGGCTGGTGACCGTCTCTGAGTTGCCCAAGCTGTCGGTGAACGACACCTCCACCTTGAGCAGCTTGCCGATATCAGCCTCGACACGCCGGTAGCGGCCCGACTCGATCATCAGCTCCGCATCTGTGGCCGTTACGCCGGCGACAAGTTCTATTTGGCCGGCGACCTGCCGGTACTCGGTCGAGTCGGCGCCCACCACAATCTCGGTGTCGCCGTCGACCCGGATCCACCGGTAGGAGAAGTCGTGAAGGATGCCCGTCGCAAGCTGGCGGCCCACATTGGGGATCCCGTCGGGGTCGCCGATGCCCGAAGTGTCCACAGCAAACACGCCGGGATCCTCCGCGGAAGCCAGCACCACCGGCGCGCCGGTGGCGTCCTGGTTCGTCAGAGTCTGGGCGTGGGCGGGATTCGGGCCGTCAGCGAACCACAACACGCTCGCCAGCGCGGCAATGGCGCCCAGCCCGACGAGCAGCAGCGGGAGCGTCGCACGACGCCGGGAGGCGGTCACGACCTACCTCCGGCCGGCCGAACCCCAGAGTCGAGGGGGGGGGGGGGGTCATGGCGCGCAACCCATTACGGCCAAGCGACCACAGTACGTGAGATATATGCATGAATCTCTGAGGCTATCTCACACTGCGTCATCTTGGCGCGAAGTCCTGGGGGACCGTCGCTCGATCCGCTGTGGGGCCCTGTTCGAGCGCACGCTCGGCGGCTTCGTCTCTCCACCCGGCTACGAGTAGTCCGGCGGCGGTGAGCGGAACGGTGCACGGGCACCGCCATCTGCTAAGGAACTAGGCCGTGAAAGACACCCCCGTTACTGACGTCACAGAGGCATTGGATGAGCTGCTCGACCTGCTGGATCTGCAGCGCGTCGATGCCGAAGCAGATGCCTTCCGGGGCAAGGGCTCGGGCTTCGACGATTTCGGCCTGTATGGCGGGCATGTGCTCGGGCAGGCGGTCGTGGCGGCACAGCGCACAGTGGAAGAGGGCCGGTTGATGAACTCGGTGCATGCCGTGTTCCTGCGGGGCGGCGACGGCATGGCGGACGTGGACTACACCGTCGACCGCGTGCGCGACGGACGGGCGTTCTGCACGCGCCGGGCCCAAGCGCATCAGTCCGACCGGCTGATCTTCGAGCTGATGGCGACCTTCCATGTTCCTGAGGCGGGCCCGGTCGACATCGAGTGTCCGATGCCATCCGATGTGGCGCCACCCGAGTCGCTGCCCACCTTTCAGGAGTGCATTGCCGAGGTGGGCCCGATCTTCGGCGAGCAGTGGTCGTACATGACCCGGCCGGTGGAATACCGCCTTGCCTACGCCCCGTGGGCACCGACGGGGCCGTCGCCACGCGGCGGTATCGACTACTGGTTCCGGGCCCCTCGCCGGCTGCCCGACGACCCGGCCATTCACGAAGCGGTGATCGCCTACATGAGCGACGACTGCCTTGCCGACAACGTGATCGTGCCCTACGGCGTCACGTGGCTGGACGATGGCGTACAGGTGGTCAGCCTGGATCACGCCATGTGGTTCCACGCACCCGCCCGTGCCGACGAGTGGATCTACTGCGAGCAGCGTCCGCTGATGGCAGGCGGCAACCGAGGCACCGCCGAGGCCCGCTTCTGGCAAGACGGCCGCCTAGTAGCCACCGCCGTCCAAGAGGCCCTCGCCCGCCTCTAAGGACGGCACAGAGCACACGGTGGCAGCAGGGCTCTCGGCTCAATACCGCTGCTCAGCTCGGCGTGCATGTAGGCGATGTCGCCGCGAGATCACGCGGGAGTCTGCTGCGATTCGTTCGGGTCCCGATGCGGGGCCAGTAGCCCCGCAAAGAAAAGACCCGGCACCGCCGTCGAAACGGTTGGCACCGGGTGGGTGAGTCCAACCATACGGCCTGTAGCGGTCCCGTGCAACCCCACAGCGCATGACCCGTTCGCGGCGAACTACCAGCCCTTGGGGCGTCGGTGACCATCGACGATGGCGGGTAGTTGGCAGGCACGGAGATCGTCGGCGGTGAGCCGGTACCACCAGTGGCCGCCAGGACCCCCGTCTCGATCACCGCGTAAACCACCTGCCGTCGGGGTGCCGCGCGGGTTCACGGTGCCCACGGGAATGTGTCGGCGAGCATGTCGAGCCGGAAGCCGGAGGTCGCTGTCGTTGGTGATGAGTACAGCAGCGTCAATCTGCTGGGTGTGCAAGTCGATCAACAGATGTGCAGCGACGTTGACGTCGGAGCCCTTCTCTTCCAGGGTCTCGATTTCCGCGTGCCGCCCGTCGGCTGTCTCTATGCCGCGCACCTTGCGCGTCATGAAGGCACCCAACTCGATGTCGACTCCTCCGCTGGCCCTCAGCGCGTTCAGGTAGGTCTGCTGACGTATCCGCGCCCCGGGATCGCTCTGACCGCTCACGATGGCCGTGCATTAGACAATGCGCGACACGGCAGCACCGGCGGCGCTCCAGGCTCGATTACGGTGCACAAGGCGCTGAGTCAACGCGGCGAGATTGAGCCAACGCCAGCCGTCCTCGTTTCGGCCACAGAGAGCGCGTCCGCCGTAATAGACATTGAGTCCATCTACGTACGCGCCGACTCGCATATGTACAGTCTATATTGAAAATACATAAATCGCATTGAAAAGATAGGAACAGGGCATGGGGGATAAACGGCTTGTGGTCAAGAACCGCGGCGGCGGCTGGGATGTGCGAGCTCCAGGTGCCCACAATCCGGAGTCGCAGCACGCCACGCTCGCCGAGGCTGAACGGGCAGCGGAGGAATGGCGACAGAAGGCCAGGGACGGCAAGGTCTCGATCATCCTGTAACCGAACGCATGCAGCCGGGTCGTGCACCGAGCCTCGGCCGGGGCCGCCCGCCTGTCTGGGCGTCGCCTACGTCCCAGACCACGCCCGATGCACAAGATTGCCAAAAGGCTCTCGGAAGGCCGGATTGCGGTCTGTGCTCAGGCGACGATGCCGTTGCTGCGCAGCTCTGCGATGTCGGTGGGGGAGCGCCCCAGCTCGGTCAGCACCTCATCGGTGTGCTCGCCTTTGTCCGGTGCCATGCGCTCCAGTTGTGTCGGCGTCTTGCTGAACCGAGCCGGAAAGCGAGCCGTGCGGACCTGGCCCACGACGGGATGATGGTGGGTGAGCACCGTTTCGTTGTGCTTCACCTGGGGGTCGTCGAACACTTCGGTGATACTCAGCACGGGCGCACAGGGAACGTCGGCTTCGGATAAGGCCTTGAGTGCGTCGGCTGTGGTGAACTCGCCGAGCAGTTTGGCGAATTCTCGCTGGTGTTCATTCGAGTTGCGTATCCGGGCCTCGCGGGTGGCGAAGCGAGGATCGTCGGCCAAATGCGACACCCCCAGCTTCAGGCACACGCGGGCGTACTGCTCGTCGGAGGGCCAGATGGCACCCACCCAGCCGTCGATCGTCTGCCATGGGCTGTACCACTCGCTGTAGGTGGGCGTTCGCGGGGCCTCGGGCACCGACTCATTCCAGAAATAGTCGAGCCACATCCACGACAGCGTCGAATCGAGCAGGTTGACCTCGACGTGCTGGCCGCCAGCGCCGTTCGACCGGGCCAGCAAGGCCCCGAGGACAGCGTTGGCCCCCGTCATCGCCGTGGTCTTGTCTGCAGTAGCAGACTTGACGAAATCGCCGCCCTGCGCCTCGGTCATGCCTGACAACGATTGGATGATCGGGTCGTACACCGGTTGGTGCGCATACGGCCCGTCGGGACCGAAACCCGACACCGACAAGTACACGAGATCGGGGTTGATTGCGCTGAGATCCTCGTAACCGACGCGCAGGCGTTCGGCCACTCCGGGTCGAAAGTTCTGGATGAACACGTCGGCACCCTCGACGAGCTGCAGCAGTATCTCGCGCCCACGCGTGTCGCGGATGTCGAGATCCATGCCGCGCTTGTTGCGGTGCATCTGGACCCAGCAGCCCGATTGGTCGCCGACGATTGCACCGGTCAGGCGCATGACGTCGGAAGCGCCCACCTTCTCGATCAACACCACCTCGGCACCCATTTCGGCGAGCTGCGTCGACACCCATGCGCCCGCGACGGCGCTTGACACGTCCACCACGGTGATGCCGTCGAGCGGTCCTGTACCCATCGGTGTCTCCTCTAGCGAGTGCCGGGCGTTCCGGCGTGGTGGCGGATGAATCTTGTGACGGCGTGGAGATGCTGTGTGCCCGCTCTTGGTGAACTCATGGCGCGCCGCGACGTATCCGTAAGGGGTATCGGCTCGCGGCGATGTGATGGGCGCTGCGTTGCTCAGAAGCCGGCGGGCCGTTGAAAGCCGTCCAGCGCCTCTTGCAAGAAGCGGCCGACCGCCAGTGTCGTGCGGTCCTCCAGGAACGGCCCGGCGATCTGCACGCCGACCGGCAGGTCCCCAACCATGCCGACGGGCACCACGGTTGCTGGCAGCCAGGACACACCGGTGAGGCCCATCCACTTGATGATGTCGAAGTAGGGCCGGGTCTCGCCGTTCACGGTGATCCGGCGATTGGTGGCCGGGCGGCTGTGATCGTGGCGGACCGCAGCGGTCGGGGTCACCGGCAGCAGCACCACGTCCCAATTGGTGAAGAAATCCTCCCAGCGCCGACGCTGCTGGAGCCGGCGTTCATGCCAGCTCAGCCACTCCCGATGGCGCATCGCGGCGTACCAGATGCCCAGATCTCCCTGAGGCTCGTCTCTCGAGGAAGCGATGTCTTCCAGCTGCGCAAGCGTCCACGTACCGGCTTCGGCTGCCGAGAGCAGGTGCAAGAAGGTGTCGACTGCCTTGTCGTAGGTGAACGCCGGGCGAGCATTGGTGTCAACCCGGGCGCCCGCCTGCTCCAAGGCGTCTGCGGCCCCCAACAGCAGTTCCCGGTACTGGGTGTCGATCGGGCAGGACTCCTCATCGAGCCATACCGCCACCCGGAAGTCGGAGATGTCGGAGTGGCGGGCAGGTGGCAGGTCCAGCGAGTAGGCCTTCGAGTTCCAGGCATCGGGTCCGGCGAGTACGTCGAGAGCCATCTCCAGATCGTCGACGTCACGGGCCATCGGGCCCGCCACGGCGATGTCGGCTTGGCTCAGCGTCCCGGGCATGCCGGGGATCTGACCGAGCGCCGAGACGACGCCGTAGCTGGGTTTGTGCCCGACGACACCGGACCAATGCGACGGGATACGGATCGAGCCGCCGATATCGGAACCGAGTTCCAGCGGCGTGTAGCCGGCGGCCAGCGCTGCGCCCGACCCGCCCGAGGATCCGCCGGGAGTGTGCTCGATGTTGTACGGGTTGGCGGTGGTGCCGTAGACCTCGTTGTAGGACTGGGCGTCGCCGGCGAACAGCGGCAGGTTGGTCTTGGCGAACACGATCGCCCCAGCCGCCTTGTAGCGGGCCACAGGGTCGGCGTCGCGCTCGGGCACGAATTCGGCCAGCGCCGGGGCACCCGACGTGGTGACGAGCCCCTCGGTCTGGAACGAGTCCTTGATGGTGATGGGCACACCATGCAGCGGCCCCAGTTCGTCGCCCCGCGCCACTGCCGCGTCTGCGGCGTCGGCGGCGCCCAGTGCCCGCTCGGCATCGAGGGCGACGACCGCATTGATGGGACCGTCGAGACGGTCGACTCTCGCGAGCGCGGCTTCGAGCAGCTCTCGGGAGGAGACGTCGCCAGCAGCGATGGCGGCCGCAGTCTCCATCGTGGTGGCGTACGCGAAATCGTCTGCGGCCATGTGCTGGTCCTTCCGGTCCGACGAGTTCGTAACGAACAGTGCTGGCAACTTAGTTCGCCGCCTCTTCCCGCCGCCCGCCTGCGTCGACCGTGCGAAATCCGCTTGCTCGACGGGACGATTGTCACGACAGTGTGCTGGTGCGAAAACTCATGAAATTCATCGCGCTGGCGGCATGTCTGTGTTCCGTCAGCCTCGCTGCGCTGCCGGCGGACGCGGCCGGTCCGGCGCTCACGCTCGGTGGCGGCAGTTCTGGACTGCCCGACCGGCCGCCAGCACGGGACCCGGCATTGGAGGGCGTGCACATCGTGGTGTCCAGCCGCGACCCGGCCCATCGAGCCCCCCGGGTGGGCGTTGCTGCCAACCGAGCACTGTCGTCACTGTCGTTCCCACGACCTGTGCCGCTGTTCGCGCCGCCCGCGCGGCGCGTTCGCACGCTCGCCGGAGTCGACACCTGGTTCTGGGTGCCGGCGGCAAGCTGGCGACCCATCGTGCGCATCGTTGCGGCCGGGAGCGTGGTGGTCACCCTTGTTGCAACGCCCGTGGCCTTGCAATTGGTGCCTGGGGACGGCTCGCCGCTCGTTTCCTGCCCAGGGCCGGGTCTGCCGTGGCTCGTGCCAGGCACCCGCTCGCTCTGCAGCCATACCTTCCAGCGGGCGTCCACAGCACGGCGACCCGGTCGCTTCCGGGCAGCGGTTCAGTCGGTCTGGACGGTTCGATGGACATCCAATACCGGGCTCGCTGGCACCGTCGGACCCGTCGTGATCCCCACCCCGGTCATGCTGCGAGTCGTCGAGGCCCAGCCGGTGCTGGGTCGCTGATCGGTGCCCTCACACAGGCGAACTAGGTTCTGCGCGCAACCACCTCGGCGAAAGGAATCACCGTGCTGGACTGTCGAGTACTGGACCTGTCGGACCATCGAGGTCAGATGGCCGGAGCGCTGCTGGCCGACCTCGGCGCGGATGTGATCCTGGTGGAGCCACCGGGCGGGTCCGCCTCGCGCACCGTCGGGCCGTTCGTCGCTGGACGAGAAGGCGACCCCGAAGCCTCGCTGTGGTTCTGGTCCTACAACCGCGGCAAGCGCAGCGCGGTGCTGGATCTCGACGACTCGCAGGATCAGCAGCGGCTGCGCGACCTGGCAGCGAGCGCTGACGTGTTGATCGAGTCCGATGAGCCCGGCGCCATGTCGGCGAGGGGCCTCGGACCCGACGATCTCGCAGCGGTCAATCCGGGACTCGTGTACACGTCCATCACGCCGTTCGGCCAAACCGGACCCAAGGCGGGCTGGGCAGCCACGGACTTGATCATCTCGGCCGCCGGCATGTTGTCCAACGTCATGGGCGACGAGGATCGGCCCCCGTTGCGCATCCCGCTCGATCAGTGTTTCCTGCACGCATCCGCGGAGGCTGCTGTGGCCGCGCTGATCGCGCTCCGGGATCGCAAACGTTCTGGTCAGGGCCAGCACATCGATGTCAGCGCCCAGCAGGCAGTGACCCAGGCCACGCAGTCCGCCACGCTGTGTCACCTCTACAACTCGCCGGAGATGTTGCGCATGAGCGGCGGAGCACGGCTTGGGCCGTTCCGGGTGCGACTGCGCTCGCCCGCCGCTGACGGCTACGTCTCGGCAACCATCCTGTTCGGCGAGTCCATCGGCCCCTTCGGAGCACGGCTGTTCGAATGGATGCACACCCAGGGCGGCTGCGCCGACAGCGACCTCGAGATCGACTGGATCCACTTCGTGGAGGGCGTGATCACCGGCCGCATTCCGCCCACGGAGTACGAGCGCATCCAGCAGGTTGCGGCGGACTTCACCGCCACTCGCACCAAGGCCGAGCTGTTGGAGGTGGCGCTGGACCAGCGGCTGCTCATCGTGCCCGTCACCACGGTCGCAGACGTGGTCGAGTCGCCCCAGTACACCGAGCGGGACTTCTGGCGGGACATTCCCACCGCAGGCTTGGACTCGGTGCGCTATCCGGGTCCGTTGGCACAGTTCAGCGCCACCCCGCTGGACGTCTCGACGCCCCCGCCATCGGTGGGCGAGCACACCGACGAAGTGCTCGCAGAGGCGGGTGCTGCCGCAGCGGTGTCCGTGTCCGATGCGCTGGTGGCTGCGGCCGGCACGAGCCATCGCGACCCATCCCTCCCGCTTGCGGACGTCAAGATCCTGGACTTCATGTGGGTCATGGCCGGTCCGGGATCGACACGGGTTCTGGCCGACTGGGGCGCAACCGTGGTGCGTGTCGAGTCGTCCCACAAGGTCGAAGCGGCCCGAACCATCCAGCCGTTCCTGAACAACGAGGCCGGCGCCGACAACGGCGGCCTCTACCAGAACATGAACGCCGGCAAGCTCGGCATCACCATCGACATTTCCAAGCCCGAGAGCCGCGACCTGATCCTGGATCTCGTGCGCTGGGCCGACGTGGTGTGCGAGTCGTTCTCACCCCATGCCCTGCAGAATCTTGGTCTGTCCTATGACGACCTGCGGGCCGTCAAGCCCGACATCATCATGGCGTCGAGCTGCCTGTTCGGCCAGAGCGGCCCGCTGTCGTCGTTGGCCGGTTTCGGCACGATGGGGGCGTCGATGTCCGGCTTCTACGAGATGACCGGCTGGCCCGACCGAGACCCGGCGGGCGTGTTCGGCGCCTACACCGATTACGTGTCGCCGAAGTTCCTGAGCGCTGCTTTGCTGGCCGCGCTGGACCACCGCGACCGCACTGGCGAAGGTCAGTACATCGATCTGTCCCAGGCAGAAGCGTCGATGTCGTTCCTCGCCCCGGCGGTGCTCGACTACAACGTGAATGCGCACCTGCCCGACAAGCTGGGCAACGACCATCCCGCCATGTCGCCGCACGGCGTGTTTGCCTCGGCCGGCGAGGACTGCTGGATTGCGGTGGCCTGCGAGAGCGACGACCAGTGGCGAGCGCTGTGCGGCATCATCGGTGCCGACGGTGCAGCGGGATGGAGCTGGCTGCGCCGATCCCGAAGGTGGCGAGCGCTGTGCGCAGTCATCGGTGCTGACGGGCTTGGCGGACTCGGCGTTGACGAACGTCGCGAGCGGGCTGATGAGATCGGTGGGCTGATCACGGCGTGGACGTCTGAGCGAGACGGCGTCGAGGCGCACAACGAGCTGCAGGCGGCTGGCGTCCCGGCGCACGCGATTGCGAACTCCGAGATCATGACCGACGATCCGCAGCTTGCGCACCGGAACCACTTCCGCAACGTCGCCCACGGTACGAACGGCACGATGTGGGTGGAAGGCACCCGCTTCGCGATGTCACGCAGCTCCGACGGCATCGGCCATGGCGGCCCGACCTACGGCGAGCACACCTTCGAGGTGCTCGAACAGCTGCTCGGCTACGACCCGGACCGGATTACCGAGCTGGCCGTCGCCGGCGTGCTCGAGTAGGCCGTTTCGGCGTAGAGCACGCTCTTGGGAGAGGCCAGGAGGGCCGCGCTGTCTAGCTCGGCGCTTCGCCGACGGCCTCGCCGGTGACGTTCTCGTAGTTCCGGTTCAGGAACCAGCGCTGGTAGTCGCCGTAAGTGATCGGCTCCCAGCGAGCCGGCACCTCGTCGCTGACCGTCGTGGGAACTGGCGCGACCACGGCGTCATCCCGGGCGCCGTAGAAGAACGGCGCCGCGTAGCGCTCGCCGTCAGTGGGGTTGCGGGCCCGATGCGCTGTGGACAGGTACACGCCATTCGTCCAGCGCTTCAGCATGTCGCCGCTGTTGACCAGATACGACTCAGCGAGCTGCGGCGGCCTGATCCAGTCATGGCCGGCGGGTCGGATCTCCAGCCCCGGCACTTCGTTGGCGGGCAGGAACGTGAAGACCGAGCTGTCGGTGTGGGGGGCGAGGCCCCACTCGTTGTCCGAGTAGTCCATCGGCGGGTAGTGCGACATGCGCAGCGTCACGCTCGGCTTGTCGAAATCCGGCACGAACCAGTCGTGCGGCAAGTCCAGCGACTGCGCCAGCACCCCCAGCAGCCGACCGCCAAGGTTGATGACCTGGTCGATATAGGCCTCGACCCTCGCCGCGAATCCTTCAAGCGGCGGGAACTGGTTGCTCTCGTGGTAGCCGTGCCGGTGGCAGAAGAAGGCCTCGTTCTGGTTGGGCTTGCGTACCGGTCCCGCGATGTCGGAGGCGTATGACGTGCCACCGCCCATGCCGAGATAGCCGCCGACCAGCTTCCCCATCGGGATCGAGTCCTTGGCCGGCTGCGGAAGTGCGTGCAGCTTCCGGGCCGAGTCGAAGATCCCATCAACCATTTCCCATGGCACGCCGTGGTTGACGATGAAGAAGAAGCCCATCTCGGTCAGCGCACGTCGCAAGTCGCTGGCGAGCGCTGCGACGGCCGCCGGGTCTGGCGCCGTCTGGTTCAGTGGCGACAGGTCCAGGACGGGGATCACGTCTGTCACTGGCGATTGCTCGACGATGAGTGCCATCTCGTCCCCTCGATTGCTGGCGCCGACTGCCGCTACGAGCGTACGCGCCACGGCGAACCGGGGCTTGGGGCATGACCGGCGGGGCTGGCCAGCGGGTCGTCACAGCGCGTTGGTACGGTTCGGCCCCATGAGAGCATGGCGACTGAACGAGTTGGGCTACCCGTGGGACGTGCTGGAGCTGGGCGAGTACCCCTCGCCCGAGCCAGGGCCCGGCCAGGCACGCATCACCGTGGAGGCCACCGACCTGAACTTCGCTGACATCCTGCATTGCCAGGGCACCTACCAGGTGCGTTCGAGTCCGCCGTTCACGCCCGGCATGGGTGCTTCGGGCACGGTGGTCGAGGTCGGTCCCGATTGCGATCTCGCCGTCGGCGACCGGGTGATCGGCTCGGGCACGGGTAGCTGGGGCGGTTATGCCAGCGAGGCGCTGATCAAGGGCGCAACGGCACGGCACGTGCCCGACAACGTGTCGATCCCGGCGGCATGTGCTGCCAATGTCATCTATGGGACGGCATGGTTCTCGCTGTACCGGCGGGGGCAGATGCGAGCCGGTGAGACGGTGCTGGTGCTGGCGGCCGCTGGAGGCGTCGGATCGGCTGCCGTGCAGATGGCCAAGGCTGCGGGATGCACGGTGATCGCCGCCGCAGGGGGTCCCGTCAAGGTGGAGGCGTGCCGCCAGCTCGGCGCTGATGTCGTCATCGACTACGACGGCGACGACCTGTACAAGTCGGTGATGGACGCCACCGGCGGCCGGGGCTGCGACATCATTTATGACCCTGTCGGCGGCAAGTACTTCGACATCGCAAGGCGCCTCGTGGCATGGGAAGGTCGGCTGCTGGTGGTGGGTTTCGCCAGCGGCACCATCCCCCAGGCGCCCGCCAACCACTTGCTGGTCAAGAACTATTCCGTGGTCGGCGTTCACATGGGCGGCTATCGGGGCCGCATGGACGAGGTGCTCGAAGAGTGTTACGACGAGCTCTGGCCCCAGGTTGCCGATGGCAGGCTGGACCCGCTGGTCAGCCAGGTATTGCCGCTCGAAGGGCTGCTCGACGGGCTGCAGGCGCTGCACGAGCGCAAGACCACCGGCAGGGTCCTGGTCCGCCCCGACCTGTAGGCGGCTACGGCTGGCTCGCCTAGCCGCGGGCCGCTGTGTCGTTTGTGCCCGCTCAGCCGCGGGCCGTTGTGTTGTTTGTGCCTGCTCAGCCGCGGGCCACGGTGTAGCCGACCGATTCGCGGTCCCAAAGTTCGGCGGTGACGCCTGCGTCCCGGATCACTTGCTTGCGGATCTTGCCGGAAGCTGTCTTGTCCAGCTCGGCGACGAACTGCAGGTAGCGCGGCACGCTGTGGCGGGGCATCCGGGGCACGCACCAGTCGAGGAACACGACCGGGTCGGGAGCCGGGCCGTCGACGGCCACCACGGCCAGCACCTCATCCTCGCCGCCGGCACCTTCCACCCGGAGTCCGACGACGGCGCTCTCGATGACACCCGCGTAGCCGTTGATGACGGTCTCCACCTCGTAGCTGGAGATGTTCTCGCCACGCCGGCGGATGCGGTCGTTCAGCCGGTCGACGAAGTGCAGCCGTCCGGCGTTGTCGAACTTGCCGGCATCGCCGGTGTGGAACCACAGATTGCGCCACGCTGCGACGGTCTTGTCGGGCATCTGGTGGTAGCCGACGTTGAAGCAGTACGGCACGCGGGGCCGCACGAGGATCTCGCCGGTCTCGTTGCGCGGCAACGGAAGATCGGTCGCAGGGTCGGCGACGATCACTTCGAAGTAGTCATCCAGCGGCGGACCAGCACATCCCGACATCACTGGATCTGCGGGGCGGGTGAGGGCAACCATGTTGACCTCGGTCATCCCGTAGCCCTGCACGATCCGCACGCCGAAGCGTTCCTCGAACCCGGTGGCCCATTCCTCGGCGACGGGGAGGGCGATGACGGCGCGCAGCTGATGGTCCCGGTCGCGATCGGTTCGGGGGCTGCGCCAGATGAACTCCGGCATGACGCCGAGGGCGTTCGTGAGCGTGATGCCGTTGTCGATGACGATGTCGAGCCACTGGGCCACGCTGAACCGCTTGGTGACGTACACCGAAGCGCCGCCGTGCAGCGAGGCGTACACCTGCATGAACAGCCCGTTCGCGTGGAACATCGGCATACAGCAATAGAAGCGGTCTTCAGGTGTGATCTCCAACGCTTGTGCTGTCGTGAGACCGAACAGGTAACAGTGCGCCTGAGGCATGAGCACACCCTTGGCGGGGCCCGTGGTGCCTGAGGTGTACATGATCGTGCAGACATCGCTGGGCTTGGCTTCCAGCACTGCATCGGGCCGTGTCGTCGTGTCGAGCAGGTCGCTGACCGCCAGCACCGCTGTGCCCATCAGCGCTCCGCCCGGGGCGCTGCAGTGGCTGCCGTCGTCGACCAGCAGCGTGGTCTCGATGTCGGCACCTAGTGAGGAGATCGCCCCGGTGTCCACATCGTCGAACCGGTCCAGCAGGCCGTGATCAACCGCCACGATCCGAGGTCCGGAATTTCGTACCTGATGCTCCAGGAATGCACCACGCAGGTCGGTGTTGACCGGGACGAAGATCGCCCGCCGCTTGTGGGTGGCGATCATCAGCAACATGAACTCGGCGCTGTTGGTGAGCAATGCCAGCAGCCGATCTTCAGGTTGGAGTCCCAGGTCGGCGAGGGCGGTGGCGAGCCGGTCGGTCAGCTCGTCGAACTCGGCGAAGCTGACCGTGCGGCCGTCTTCGAATGAGAGAAACTCGCGAGCGCCATGCGACCTCGCCGCTTCCTGAACGAGCCCTGGCAGCGTCCAGCCGTCACGACTCGTGCCTTGGTCACCGGTGCCCATCGGCGGAATCGTAGACTTCGCCCGGGCGATTCGGCCCGAATGGGGGGTGCCCGCTTGCTGGGCGCGTACAGAAGTTGGGCACCTGTTTGGGAGGTGATCGCATGCTGATTGGATTGCCCGGCGAACTCAAGGCGGGTGAACAGCGCGTTGGGTTGACGCCCCACGCTGTGCGCGAGCTGGTGTTTCACGAGCATCAGGTGCTGGTGGAATCCGGCGCCGGTGCGGGCATTCGAGTTCCCGATGCCGAGTACGAAGCCGCGGGCGCTCGCATCGGTACCTGTGACGAGGTGTGGGAAAAGTCGGAGCTCGTTGTCAAGGTCAAGGAGCCTCAGGCGTCGGAACGCAGGCGGCTTGGCGATGGTCAGATCCTCTTCGCCTATCTGCACCTTGCGCCCGATCCTGAGCAGACGGCCGATCTCGTGGCCTCCGGCGCGGCATGCGTGGCGTACGAAACGGTCACGGACTCGCGTGGGGGATTGCCGTTGCTGGCTCCGATGTCTCGGGTTGCCGGCCGGCTCGCCGTGCAGGCTGGCGCGTGGGCACTGGAAACAGCGCACGGTGGCATCGGCCTGCTGATCGGTGGCGTTCCTGGAGTGCCGCCGGCTCGTGTGGTGATAATCGGCGGGGGAGTGGTCGGCGAGAACGCAGCCGAGATTGCCATCGGCATGGGCGCCGACGTGCGGGTGCTCGACCTGAATCCGGAGGTGCTCGACCACCTCGAACAGCGGTTTGGCGCTGCGGTCGTGACGGTCACGTCCACCCGCGCAACGGTCGAGACCGAGGTGCTCAACGCTGACTTGGTGATCGGCGCTGTGCTGGTGACCGGCGCTCGGGCGCCCAAGCTCGTCACTGCCGACATGATCCGCCAGATGCGACCGGGTTCAGTGGTCGTGGATGTTGCCATCGATCAGGGCGGCTGCTTCGAGACGTCGAAACCCACGACGCACGCCGAGCCGACCTACGTCTGCGACGGTGTCGTGCACTACTGCGTGGCCAACATGCCCGGCGCCGTGCCGGTGACCGCAACCCGAGCACTCAGCGACGCCACCCTGCCCCGGGTGCTCGCCATCGCCGAGAACGGCCTCGACGCCCTGCGCACCGACCCCCACCTCCGTGCCGGCCTCAACGTCTACAAAGGCCACGTCACCGAGCCCAACGTGGCCGCCGCCCTCAACATCCCCTACACCGACCCCCTCACCGCCCTCGGCCTTTGAGGCAGCTTCGACGACGGGCTTGCTCGGCCGTCACCTGTGACGCCCATGACGGCCGGCTGCTGCGAGGCTGCGCCGAGCCCTGCGAGTGCCGTCCGCTGGAATTGCGAACGTGAAAGAGTGTCCGAGTGGCGTCGCTGAGCGACTACTTGGACCTCAGTGAAACCGAGGCGGCTGCGCAGTGGCAGAGCATCGTGCAGCGTCGCATGCCGCCGCCAGGCAAGCGGCAAGTCAACTTCACGCCCGTAGAGACCGTGCTGTGCTACGGGCTCTTCTTATCCGACGATCCAGTAGTGGATCCACACCGTTTCGGCGGGCAGACGATCAACTCTGCGCCTCGGCTCGTCCACGATCTCGCTGCTCTCTTCAGGCGCCGGCCGAGTTCGATCACCAGCAAGATGATGAATCTGAACGGTTCCCGGGTCAACGGAGCGAAGTACGAAGTTGAGTTCTTCATGAATATGGGCGCCGATGTCGTCCGTTTCCTGGATCTGTACGGCACAGCGTTGCGGGCGGCGCGCCGCATGGGCATCGGTGTCCGACGACTGCCCGATTTCTTGCGGCTGGAGCAAGCGACGGAATACTCGATACTCGGCCTTGAGGACTTGGCAGATTCACGATTTGACGAAATGATCGAGCAGGAGGCGGCGCAGCTCCGCGCCGCCAAGCTGCGGTACAACCAAGAGCTGTCGTCCGCTGAGACGACCCGGATTGTCCAGCACCGTGCCCGGGTCGGCCACAAGGCATTTGCGACTGAGGTGCTGCGACGCTTCGACCACACCTGCGGCTTCTGCGGCATGGCCCCGAGATCGTTTCAGGGCAACCGTCTTATCGTTGCGTCACACATCAAGCCGTGGGCTGATTCGAGCAACCGGGAGCGACGCGACCCGCGCAACGGAGTAGCGGCGTGCCCAACGCACGATGCTGCGTTTGACAAGGGATTGATCACCGTGAACGGAGGACTGCGCGTACATCGGTCCAGGCGGCTGCGAGCAAGCATCGAGGCCGAAACCGGGGTCGAGCACAACTTCGGCGAGTCCCTGCGGGAAGCCTTGATGGTGCCTTCAGGTGTGGAGCCGCCGCGGAGCGCATACCTCCATTGGCACCACGAGCACATCTACCAAGACTCACTGCGATGAGTGCCACATTCTCCTGCTTCTGTTCGCTCAGGCGGCTCAATCCGCCCGAGTCCAGGACAAGAACGGTCAACCTGCGGCCTCGCCGGTGCCGCTTGCACGGATACGACCCACGAGTGCTTCGGCTTTCGCCATGGCAGCCTTGGAAGGCTCTCCGACCTCGTCGATGAGTTCAGCGAGATATTTCTCGGTCTCTGCGCTCAACTCCTGCCGACGAAGCTCGTCCTGGATGGCCGTCTGCAGCAGGTCGGCGGGCGACAGGCCGTGCTCCTTGACTGAGACGTAAAGGTCATCAGGGACATCAACCCGAATCTGGGGCATGAACTCAACGTACTCACCGCTGGTAGACGGGCCAAGCGATTTCACAGGGGGCTGTCACAAGCATTGACGGTTCCGGGGTTTTCGTTACCGACTCTTGCATCCCGGCGGTGAGAGTGCCGGATCGCCGCGGCATCAGGCCCACAGGGCGCAGATGGGGATCGCTTCGATCTGCTCTGACAGGTGGTACTTGCGGCGGCCGACGTGGAGGACGGCGCCTGCTGCGAACTGGGATCCAAGTTCGTCTCGGAGCCACATGAGATGGCGGGCATCACTGGTGTCGGGGGCATTCGTGGCCTTGATCTCGATGGCAATGATTGCGCCTACCGGCGATACGCCACGAACTCTTGCAGCGTCATCCCGGCATCTCGCGCGATTGATCGGAGCAGAATTGGGGATAGGTCTCGTCCTCGATGCATCGGCACGGTCGTCGACCGCCCGTCCGGATGGCGAAATCGCTTGTGCGAGCCGCGCTGGCGGACTTCTTCGAATCCGAGTGCTGTGAGTACCGCGACGGCCTCTCGCGGCTTGAGGATCGGCACTGCTGGCACAGAGCTTCAAGCCACCTCGACGACCTGGGTGCCGACGAACTCGCCCGCCATTGCCGGGGCACCGTCCTCGAGGATCATCGCAATGACTTCCTTGAGGTTGTCGTTGAGCTCTTCGAGAGTCTCGCCTTGGGAGTGCGCACCCGGGAATCCCGGGACGTAGCCGACAAAGAACCCGGTGTCGGGACAGCGCTCGACGACAGCAGTGAAATTCCGCATCGGCTTGACCTCAGTCTTGCTCTCGGGGACCGATTGTAGGCGTGTCGGCGTTTTGGGCCGGTTCGGCAGCGGCCGACATCGGCGAGCCGGTCGTCATTCGGCGTACCGCGCGCGGCAGGTGCGGTCGCCTACGACTCGGCGAGGCGGCGGGCGCGGTCTCGGATGAGCTGTTCGATCTGGTCGGCGGCTTCGTCGGGTTCTTCGTGTTCCCAGATGCGCACTGGGGTCCAGCCAGCCGCTTGTAGGCGGGCGTCGGTGTCGGCGTCGCGGACTCGGTTGCGGGCGATCTTGGTTTCCCAGTACTCGGCGTTGCGGCGGGGCTTGGTGCCGTGGTCGGGGCAGCCGTGCCAGAAGCAGCCGTCCACGAAGACTGCTACGCGCAGGCGGGGGAACACGACGTCGGCCTCCCGGCGCACCTCAGGCAAGGGCCGCCGGTGCACGAAATAGCGCAAGCCTCGCCGGTGCAGCGCCGAGCGGAGCAGCCGCTCCGGTCCCGTGTCGTGGGACCGCTGCTTCGACATCCGCTCCGATGCAGGTCCCGGCAGCGCCTTCGGTTCCATCCGGCCGGTTCTACCAGTCGCCCGCACTGAGGTTCACCGCTCCGGGACACCGTGACTGTGGAACAGTCTGGCCCGCGGAGCTACCCGTCGCCGGGTTGCATGATCCACGGCGCGGGGGCGAGTGTGCGGGGCTGCGCAGCCAAATCCACCGCCGGGTCGATAATGCGCTGGGCGGGCCGTCCGTTCATCGACACCCACGCATCTGCCCGGACCTCAACGGCACCGAAGCCGCTGCGCCGGTACTGCTCGGCGATGAGGTGAGCGGTCGCCACGATCAGGTCAGGATGACCGCCGGCGCGCTCGGTTTGCCAGTCCTCGAGCACGAGGTCCGGGCCGACCATCCAGCGATGGCCCGTCACCGGATCGGTCACCTCGAACTCCAGGTGGGCGGCTTTGTCGGTGAGCATCACTCGCCACGCTCCCCAGTAACCCTCCTCGGTCCAGCGCACGTCGCCGGGGTAGGCCAAGTGGCGCAGCGGCATCGCGAGCTGAACGGCGGCTAGGGCCGCCAACGCAGCGAGCGCCACGCGGTTGAGCCGTGGGCACTGATCGGCTTGGTGGCTGGCAGGACGGGGACCTGGCGCTTCCGGCAATAGTGGATTCCGCAAGAGCTTCGTCTGTGGCCAGGACAACGCCGGTCGCGCCGTGCGCATGGCGTTCTCGCGCTCGGCGGCTCCATGGACTCGGCCTCGCAGAAGATGCGTCCGTGAGGCAAGCCACAGAGGCCAGTCGGGCTCGAAGAAGATCAGAGCTGCCGCGGCCATGACCAGGGGGAACACGCCGATGGCGAACAGCGCCCCGGTCGCGAAATGGAAGACCACGGCGACCGCGTATGCCCACGGGCGGCTGCGCCGCCACAGCAACCAGCCCACGATGGTGCAGTCGAATGCCGCAGCTCCCCAGCTCGCGGCGACCGCGACCCATTCCTGGCCCAGCAGCGGTCCGACGAGCCAGGTATCGGCGCGGTCGGCGAGCCACAGCCGCAGCGGCAGGCCATGGCCGAGCCAGTCCGCATTGAGCTTGGCGAGGCCTGCGAACACATACACGACGCCTACTTGTGCTCGCAGCGCCCACACCACGACGGCGGGCAGCAGCGCACAGGACTGGACTCGACCAGTGCGGGCATCGAGCGACCAGTGGTGATGGGCCGGCAGCATTGCCAGCACGAGCGCGCACAGCGTGACGAACCAGTAGTGATTCAAGTAGAGCGTCGCTTCGATCAGCTCGAGATAGGTGAAACTCACCAGGAACACCCAACACGCGATGCGGTAGCGCCATCCCAGCGCCATCGCCACCCCGGCTGCGCCCACGAGTCCCACGACCACGTGAAGCCACGGCGCTGACAGCGGCTGTACCCAGCCGAAACCCGGGTAGGTCAGGTGGGCGCGGGGTGTCACGTAGAGCTGTTCGACCCAGCCATTCGCCAGGAAGCGCAATGCTGCGAGTGCAGCGATGGCACCGAAGGCGATCCGGAAGACGGCTACGGAGTCGGCGCAGACTGCGCGGCGTGCTGCCGCCGTGATGGCCTGGACGCGGCGAGACCCCGGCGACCTGCATGCGAGATGCGTGTCGTCAGGCAGAGCTGTCGCCGTCGGCATCGCTGAAGCCGATCGTCACGCCGAGCTGCGCGACAACCTCGGTCGAGATGGTGATCTGCAGCGCCTTGAGCGCCGCACGCGCCCTCGACACCGTGGCCGAATCGTTCACGACGGCATCCCGCAAGGGCCCCTCGACTTGCTCAAGCGTCGTCTGCGCGTCGTGGAATTGGTCGGTCAGACGCGAGACGAGATCGTCGTCGAGAAGCAAGCGAAAGCCGCTGGACTCGTCGAAATCGAAGATCATCCCGGCCTCGGTGGCGATCGAGATCGCGTGATCGGTGCCCAGCAGGACCGCACGCAAGCCGTCGAGGTGGGCGCCCATGTCGGCCGCGCCGAGACCCAACGGCCCCTCGACGACAGCATCGAGCCTGGTCTCAGCCGAGGTCTCCCCGAGCGCACGCCCAAGTTCCATGTCGGTCATGGCCTCCAGCAGGAAAATGGCTTCATTGACGAGTCGGTCAACACCCATCTCTGCGTCGGGAGCGATGAGCTTGAACAGCGGTTCGTCGCCGTCGACGATGAGCCACGCGTCGCCCAAGATCAGCTCAGATTCCTCCAGCATCACCTCCCCGACGCTGCTGAGGTACTCGCATCGACGCTGTGCAGTTCCAGCGGACGGGGGTGGGGGCTGCTCATCGGCAAGATGCAGCGCGAGCAGGTGCTCCGCCGCGCCAAGGCCGCGCTGGTCAGCACCAGAGCGCTTTCCAATGCGCTCAGGGGTCAGGTCCTTCGACTCGTCCAGCAGCAGCGACGTGATGTCGTCGGTCGAGATCGGCCAGTCGATGACCGCCCAGGAACGGCGCTCGGTCACCGAGTCGATCTGCATCGCCGCCGTGTACGACCACGTATGCCGCATCGCCACGATTGCGTCTGTCGCGGCGCCGGCGACATTCCCGTCCAGGTGCTTGGGTGTTGCGCAGAGTTCATCGATGCTGTCCACCAGAATCTCGGCCTGGGCGTTGAGCCGGAGTTGGTTGGCAAAGGCCTCGGCGGCGGCCGCGTTGACGGCTGCCTCTCGCGGGGTTGCGCCGCTGGAGCAGCCGGCAACGACCAGCGCGCACGCCGCCAAGATGCGAAACGCCGGTCGTCGCCGCTGAGAGGTTGAGCCGGCAGGCGAAGCCGTGTCCCGAACGGCCAGTGAGCCCGTGTCGAATGAGGACTGGGCATAAGAGCGGGAAGCAACAGGAGGCGCGACGAAAGGGCTTGCGAATTCGCGCCTCGGATTGGTGTGCTTCATCATCACTGCGCCTCCAAGAACGCGACAAGTCTCTGACGCACTGCTGCCGGTGAGAGACGGAACGCCTCGCGCTCTGCTTCGGCCTCGCCGCCGTGCCAGAGAATGGCTTCCTCCAGCGTGCGAGCCCGTCCATCGTGCAACAGGAAGCGCTCGCCGTTCACGGCCTCGATGAGCCCTATGCCCCACAGCGGCGGGGTCCGCCACTCGGACCCGCTCGCCTCGAAATTGCCTTGGCCGTCGGCAAGCCCTTCGCCCATCTCGTGCAGCAGCAGGTCGGTGTAGGGGTGGATGTCCTGATCGGCCAGCGTGGCGATGTTCGAAGGGCCGGTGCGGTGTCGCCGCGTGTGGCACGAGGCACAACCGAGATCATCGAAGGCCTCGCTGCCGGCTCGCACGTCGGGATCCTCAATGTCTCGCATGGCTGGCACCGACAGTGTCCGGGTGTACAGAACCACCGGCGACAGCCGGTTGGCGGGAATCTCGGGCGAGCCGCCGTTCTGCGCCGCCGCGCAGGCAGTCTGCGCGCCCGGACAGTTCTCGTTCGGTTGCGCATCGGACGTGATGCCGATGTCGCCGATGAATGCGCCAGTGACCTGCGCACCGATGCTCGCGACGTTGGCCTTCCAGCCGAATCGCCCGATCACGCGCTGTTCGGAGGCTGCGTCCCATACCCAATTCGGTCGTCCTGAAATGCCGTCGCCGTTGGCGTCGTCGGGATCAGCGTTAGCCAGCAGCGATACCTCGGGGATTGCTTCGAGCAGACCCATGCCGATGATCTGGGGCGCGAGGCGGGGCCCGATCGTGACGTGCTGGTGCAGCGCGCCGAACGCCAATTTCTCGATCGAGTACTCCGGCGCACGCAATTCGTACGGGGTGCCGTCGCCGTAAGTGCCTTCGATGAGGCGGTACGTGACGCTGAGCGCACCCTCGGGTTCCACGCCGAGAATTGCCCGGTCCTGCAGTTGGCTGCCGTAGGTCGGGTCCGCGAGCTGTGCACCGGTCACCGGATCGCGCTCGGGCAGCGCCAGCCTCGCCAGTAGTCCCAGCCGGGACACCTCGGGCAGCACGCCGTCGACGGTCTCCAACGGCGGCTTGCCCCGCCCGTCACGGATATGGCACGACGAGCAGGCCTGAGCATTGAACGTCGGCCCGAGCCCGTCGCGAGCATCGGTGGACGCCGGGGCAATCACCCAGTTCTGGGTGAAGAAGCTGTCGCCGACTTCGAATGCCCGACGTTCGGCGTTGGTCAGCTGTGGAGCTGGCAGGCCGAAGGAGTTCTGGGACGCATCAAGGCGCGTCGTGGCCCCTCCAAGGTGCGAATCCAAGGAGGGGCCACTGCCGCACGCCGCCACCAGCAGTGCAGCCGCCGCAGCTGCTTGCCAGCGGACCGGGAGAGTCCGCAGCTTCCTGCTGACACGAACGGCTCTAGCTGACGTTGATCGCGACACCAATGGCTTCGGCTCCGGCCACGATCGTGTCGGTCTGGTCTTCGAGCAACTCGATGGCCGCGAGCACCGAGCTCCTGCCCGGGTCATCGTCGGACACGTCCTCGGTGAGGTGCTGATCGAACGGCGCGGGGATCGCGGCGGTGGCCACCAGGCTCGCTGCAATCTCGCCGCGGAGCTGGTCCGCCAGGTCGGCATCAGCCTCGGCAATCACGTCGAGAATGCTGGTGCCGCTCACGCCAAGGGGGTAGTCGGCGTTGAGCACCATGGCGATGCCCTTGGCGTTGCCCACGATGTCGGCGGTCGTGTTGTCGGAGAAGCACGAGTGCTCGTCTTCCTGCGAGCGTGCCTCGTAGGCGACATTCATCCGCTCGCCGGCCAGCTCGCCCCGTGACAGCTCGCCGACCCCGGTGATGGCGAGCCGTAGTGCCTCGGAGACATCGAGTGCCTCGAACTCCGATCGATAGTTGTTGGCGCCGGGCGCCCAAGCGCTGACCAACTCCCCGAGATGGCGCACCAGCAACTTGCTGGACACGGCGAGATAGGTGGCTCTGCGGTCGGCATTCTCAGCAGTCGTGTAGTCGCTGAGCGGGCGTGCGCCCGGGCCGTCCCCGGTGAGGTCCTGGCCCCACAGCAGAAACTCGATCGCGTGCCAGCCTGTCGAGACGTTGGCCTCGCCGCCCATCTCGTTGACTTCCACCAGCAGATCGGCGTCGATAGTCGGGTAGGTGGCTGGATCGTTCACGATGCCCGCAGTCGGAGCGCCCTCGACGTAGTCGATGTAGGCCTCGTCGAGAGGCCACGCATTGATAAGGCCTTCGGTGCCGGTCTCTTCGTCATCGATGGGGCCGCCATAGAAGCGGAAGGCCTCAGTGGGGCCGTAGTCGTCCCGAGCGATGAGCCAAGCACGCTTCGCCGCCTCGAGCGTCGACGCAGTCGGGTTGGCCAGGAACGTGTCGATGGCTGCATCCATAGCTCGAGCAGAAGTCAGGCTCGCCGAGTAGGCAGCGTGGACGCCAGCAGCGTAAATCTCGACGGCATCTTCCATCGTCTCGTCCGAGGGGCCGCTGCTGCCGCACGAGGCTGCCAGCAGTGCTGCTGCAGCGACGACGACTGCGAACCCTGCGCCTCTGCGGGAGCGTCTGTCACGCCGCTTGGTTCGAGATTTGGTCCGAGGATTGAGCATGGGCGGGTAGTTAAGCATGCTTAATAATAATTGTCAACTCAACAGCACGTGAACCTGAAAGCAAAGTTCACTTGTGCCGCGTGCAGGGGTTGCCGTGAGACTTCAAGGCACCTGTGAGCGGAGCATCTAGCGTTTCGGCCGGAGTTTGGGCGGCAAGCCCGTGTGAGGACGGAGCAACGCCATGGGGCAGTCTCGAAAGTTCATGCGTCCGTGCCGAACTGCGAGTTCGCTGGCGCTGCTCATCTCGGCGCTCCTGCTGGCGGTCGCCTGCACTGGCAGCGACGACGACTCCGCTGCCGAACTCGTGCAGCAGCTCATCGACGACGATGAGATCGACTTCCTGCTCGGCCCGTACTCCAGCGGCCTGACCGGCCCAGCGAGCGCTGTGGCCGAAGCCAACGGCATCGAGGTGCTCGCCGTGGAGGCATATCCCGAGGGCGTCGTCGACGTGTCGGATCTCGTGGAAAGGCTCGGTGAACTCAACCCTGACGTCTTCATCGGGGGCGGTCACTACAGCGACGCAGTGCTGTTCCTGCAATCAGTGCAGGAACTCGGAGTCCGCCCCGACGCAATGCTCATCACCGTCGGGCCCTCCAACCCACAACTGGTCGACGACCTCGGCGCCAGCGTCAATGGCGTGCTCGGACCGACCCAGTGGGAACCCGCCATGGCCTACAACGGCTCGTACTTCGGCAGCGCTGCGGACTATGCGGACTACTACGAGAGCCTCTGGGGGGAGCGGCCCGTCTACCAGGCGGCCAGCTCGACTGCGGCCGCACTTGCGTTGCATCTCGCCATCGAGACAGCGGGCAGCCTCGATACCGATGACGTACGCGAGGCCCTTCGGGAACTGGACGTCGAAACGTTCTACGGGCCGATCCGCTTCGACGACCGTGGCGTCAACGTCGCAAAACCGATGGGCACCGTCCAAGTGCAGGACGGTCAGATCGTCGTCGTAGCGCCGACTGGCGCCGCCACGGGGGAGCTCGTCTACCCGGCGCGCTAGAGGACCGACACGGTGCTCGCCACCAGCTAGCGGCCCATGGTGAAGAACTCGTCGTTGGGCCGCATCGAGGTCAGGTGTGCCATGCGGTTCGACAGTGCGAACAGCCCCGTGATGGCGCCGATGTCCCAAATGTCGTCGTCGCTGAAGCCATGTGCCCGCAGCTCTTCGTGATCGGCGGTCGACGCCGACGCCGGCTCACGGCACATCTTCAGCGCGAAGTCGATCATCGCCCGCTGCCTGTCGGTGAGATCGGCCTTGGCCGGGTCCACGGCGAGCTGATCGGCCAGGAACGGGTCCTTGGCACGGATTCGCAGGATCGCGCCGTGCGCCACCACGCAGTACATGCAGTCGTTGGCGCCGCTCGTGGCCACCACGATCATCTCCCGCTCTGCCTTGCTGAGCCCGCTGGGACCCTCCATCAGCGCATCGTGGTACGCCATGAACGCCCGCATCTCTTCGGGACGGTGTGCCAAGGCAAGGAATACGTTGGGCACGAAGCCGGTCTTGGACTGGATCAGCTCAATGCGCTCGCGCAGGTCGTCGGGAATGTCGGCGATGTCGGGCACGGGGAATGTCGAGATGGCTGGCTCGGTCATGCTCGCAGCCTAAACACGGAGGGCTGCGGTACACCGAAGCTGTATCGGATTGCGCTGCGGCAGGCCGCACAGCAGCTTGCGTCGGCGGCATCTCCTACATTCGGGGAGCCGACGAGAGAACTGCCAACCGATGCACTTGCCACGACCGACCGCCGCACGCCTCGAACCGATCCCGAAGGTGGCTGCACGCGCCCGTGAGGTCATGGAGACCTCGTTCGCAAACGCCGTCAATGTCATTGCGACCATTGCGCACAGCCGCCCGATCTCCAAGGCGTTCGGCGAATTCGCCCAAACCATCCTGTTCAAGGGCGACCTGTCCCGGCGTGATGTGGAGATTGCCGTGCTGCGGATGGGCTGGAACTGCCAGTCCGTCTACGAGTTCGGCCAGCACACGTTGATCGCCCGAGCCGAAGTCATGACCGAGGAGGAGATCTATCTCGTCACCCGGCCGATTGCTGAGGGCAACTGGACGCCAGCCGAAGCGGCTGTCCTGCAAGTGGTGGATGACCTGTACTCCGACGACTGTGTCTCTGACGCCACCTGGGCCGAGGCGGCCTCGCACTTCAGCGAAGCCGAAATGGTGCACCTCGTCGCCGCAGCTGGCTGCTACCGGATGGTGAGCGGGTTGCTCAACAGCACCGGCGTGCAGCGCGACGAAGGCGTCCCCGACTGGCCCACCGCCCCGACGCCCTCCTAAGGCGGGAGTGCGATAAGCAAGCCCCCATGCGAGCCATGAGACGTCTCTCGGCTGTTGCTGCCGCGCTGCTTGCACTGAGCGTCGGCGCCGCAGCTCTCGCGCCAGTCGCAGCGGCCGCCGTCGACGCCGATCTCGCAGAAGTCAGCCTCACCCGCTACGGGGGAACCGACCGGTACGCCACATCGCTGCTGGTCGCCGAGGCCGTTGCCACCGATGCGGGCGGCAGTCTCGACGCGGTTGTGCTGGTGTCAGGGCTGAGCTGGCACGAGGCAGTCGTTGCAGCGTCGGTCGCCGGTCATCTCGGCGCGCCCGTGCTCATGACGCCGCCCACCGAAGTTCGAGCTGATGCGCTGGAGTTCCTGCAGCGCATCGGGGCCTCGGATGTGCTTCTCGTGAGTGCCGGGGAGGACGCCCAGTCGCGCTCAATCTCACCGTCCGTCGCATCGGCGCTCGAATCGGCTGGACTCGAAGTCGAGTGGGTCGGCGGTGCAGACCAGTACGAAACGGGGGTCGCTGTGGCGCGTCGCACTGGTAGCCCCGGCACGCTCGGCGACTTCGGAACGACAGCGATCGTGGCGAGCGGAGAAGTCTTCGCCGATGCGCTCGTAGCGGGGCCGCTGGCTGCTCACGGCAAGCACCCGGTGCTGTTGAGCCCGCATGCACGTCTCGATGAAGGCGTTGAGGCGTACTTGGAAGAGTCGGGCATCCGCCATGTCGTGCTGATGGGCGGGACTGCTGCGCTGTCACCGGCCGTGGAGAACTCCATCAGTGGACTGGGTATCGCCGTCAGCCGCATGGCAGGAGCCACTCGATACGACACAGCCACCATGACGGCGAGTTTCATGCGTGACCACTCCGCCAGCACCTGCTTCAGCGGTGCTGAGGTTGGCGTAGCCCGCGCGCGGGTGCCGTTCGACTCGTTCAGTGCGGCGCCGCTGCTGGCCCGACGTTGCGCGCCGCTGGTGCTGAGCGATCCAGGAGCCATTCCGTCCGAGACAGCAACGTTTCTGGACACGGCTCGTCAAGCTGACGGTGTCACCGAACTGCGCCTGACGGTATTCGGCGGTGATGCAGCCGTCTCCCAAGCGGCGATCGAGTCGTACCTCGCTGGCGAGACGACCGGAGAGACCGACGAGACCGAGACGACCGACGAACCAAACCGAGAGCCGACCGTGTTGCCAGCCGGCACGTGCGGTGGCTCCAGCAGCGGCCAAGACGTGCGGATCGCCGGGCCCACATCGAGCACCGGTGCGCCGAGTTGGTCACCGGACTGCACATACATCGCGTTCCAAGAACAGGGCGCGCTGTGGGCGGCGCGCCCTGACGGCAGTGGGAAGCGCCGAGTGCTCGCAGCGCCAGGCGGAGGCGCCTTCATCGATGAACCGGCATGGTCTCCCGACGGGAAAAAGATTGCGTACTCGCGCCCGAACTTCTTCACCGAACCATGGACCTCGTACATCTTCGTGGTGAATGTCAATGGGAGCGGCAATACCCAGTTGACCAATGGCGAGGTGTTCGACGAATCGCCGTCGTGGTCGCCTGACGGGAGCCGGATCGTCTTCAGTCGAGAGACCGGACGTGAGGTCTTGGAGTCAGGCGGGATTCTCAGCGGATCACGGTCGATCGTGACCATGGATGCGGGCACGGGCCGGAACCAGACAGCCCTCGCGAGCGGCCGCTTCTACTCGCCCCGGTGGTCGCCTGAGGGAACGCGCATCGCCTACGTGAAGTCCGACCAACTCGGCGTCGTGGACATCGACGGAACCAACGCCCGCATCCTGACGGGCGGTGCGCACAACGCAGGCTTGGCATGGTCGCCGGATGGCACCCAGATTGCGTATGTGAGCGGCGATAACCGTGAGTCCGACATTCGCATCATTGAGGTCGACGGGATTCGCTCATTCCAGCTGACGAACGTGCCAGGACCCGAAGTGGAGCCGGCCTGGTCACCAGACGGCGAGCGCATTGCGTATGGAACGTTCAACCACGAGGGAAATCGACTCGTTGACATGGAGATCCGCGTCACCGGTGTGAGCGGCGCGCCGGTCGGCGTCTCTCAGACATGCATGCCTCCGGGCCCGACGTCGCTCACGACTGCAGGTTTCCCGCTGCCTGCGTGGGCGCCACCGGCAGTCGGATCGTTGCGCATTGCCGTTCTCTTCGCCGACTTCCCCGATTTCCAGGCGAACCACAGCACCGAGGAGGAGGCCGAAGGGGGTTTGCCGTTCATGACGCGCTATCTCGAAGTGGTCAGCTACGGCCAGCTTGACATCACGACAACGGTGCGACATGGCTGGCTGCGATTGGCCCATCCACGTGGCGACTACATCACCGAAGTGCCCCCGAATGAGCACGGCGAAGCGCGTGACGTCGAGACGCGAGACCTCTTCGGCGAGATCGTCGCCGCGGCAGATCCGGGATTTGACTTCGCCGGATCCGACGTCGTCCTCATCGTGTTCCCGAGCAGCCACTTCGGCGGCGGTCTGGCGGGCAGCAGCCATACGGCCGACGGCACCGAGATGCAGCTGGCAGTGGCCAACGTCTTTCGAACGGGCCTCGAGTCGGGGCCGCGCCCTTGGGGATCGACCGGGACTCATGAGATCGGTCACACGCTCGGCCTGACCGATCTCTACCCCTACGACAACGAGCATCAACGCTCGGACATTGCGAGCGACAGGGTCTGGGTGCGCACCGTCTTCGGCCGCATGAACCTCGTTTCGTACTTCGAAGCCTCGGCAACTGATCCCCGGCTCGAAGAAGCACATCGAAATGCCGACGGCACGACATCTCGGTTGTATGGATCGCCGCTGATCTTTGAAGAGATGTTGGCGTGGAGCCGATGGCAGCTGGGCTGGCTCGACGACGAGGAGGTGCTCTGCGTCACTGAGCCGTCCGCCACAGTCGAGCTTGACCCCGTCGCTGCTCCCCGCGGCGGCACGGTCATGGCCGTCGTTCCCTTGACGTCCAATCAGGTGCTGGTGGTGGAGAGCCGTCGCCGGCTCGGGTTCGACGCCGTCCAGCCCTACACGGACCCTGCCGGCACGCGCATCACCCCAGCGGGCCTTCCCGCCGAAGGCGTGCTCGTCTACACCGTCGACGCCTCATTGGGAGCAGGCGACTTGCCGATCAAGGTCGCGGGGGACAGCGGCAATGGCACCGTCGACGAGTTCCCGCTGCTGGAAAACGGCGACTCCGTCACTGTTCGCGGGTACACCGTGTCCGTCACCGCGGATACGGGACGCATACACACGGTCAGCATCCGCAGAGCGAGCTGAACGGGTGGGCGCGACGTGAGGGCGAGCCGCTGACTCACTGATTGCGCCCTATCGGCCTATCCGGCGAACCCGTCAGTGCAGGCGCCGGAGTGCTCCGGCGGAAGAGTGGTACGCCCCCTCTGGGACTTGAACACAGAACCTGCGGACTATTCGACGGCAATCGTGGCGAGCGGCGAGGTGTTCGCTGGTGCGCTCATTGCGGGCCAGGAGTGAATCTGGGTTGATCTGGCGGCCCAGCTCCGCAAACATCAACGTGAAGTATCTGTCCGGCGGCGACGTCTTCGATGACGTATTCGCCGCACCCTGGCATGAGGATGGACAGTCGTCCGATGACCTCGGCATCGCCAAGGCCGAGATGGACTCGTGGGTCCTCGCTTGAGAGCCAGCTACTGCCCGCAACAGCACTTCGCTCCAATACGAGACCGTTGGCCAATTCTGCACGAACACGCATCCCCGGCACAGGAGTGCCGGCATCGACGATGAGCCAGTTGCCGCTGTCCCTGAGGTTGGACAGCAGCACCAGCGGCTGACCGATGGCGCTGATCGCCGCGTCGAGGTCTCCGTCGTTGTCGTAGTCCGCGAGTGCGACAGCCCGACCGTTCATGGACCGGACGGCGTCCAGACCGACGCGGGCGGTTGCGTCGATGAAGCGGGGCTCGGAGGTATTGCCAATATTCTCGAGGTAGGTCAGAGCTTCTCCGGCCGCGGCGAGATCCTGGATCGGGATATCGCCGCTGGCCAGCAGGAGGTCGCGATCGCCGTCGAGATCGATGTCGCCGAACGAGACGCCCCAGCCGGTCAATTCGAGGCCGACATCGCTAACAGTCGGAAGGCCGCGCTCTCGGAACGCACGCAGGCCCGCGCTCGTGAGTGCGGCGTGCCCTTGTCCTTTGAGGTTGGTGACGACGATGTCAGGTCGTTCGTCTGCGGTCACGTCCCGAGCTGCGATTCCCATGCCGCTCCCGCGATCGTTCGCTCCACTGGCTGCGCTGATGTCGCGAAACAGCCGATCCTGTCGCCCGTCGGGAGATTCGTTGAGGTAAAGACGGTTCGGTTGCGTGTCGTTGGCGGCGAGTAGATCGAGGTCGCCGTCGCCGTCGATGTCGATGAGCGAAACGCCCAGGCCATAATCCGGGCCGGAGGCCTCGAACCCGGCATCGACGGCCTCGAAAATGACTCGACCTAGCTCCGATGGACCTCTGTTCATGAGAACGAGCCCCGCGACCGGTTCGACAGTGTTGGGAAACCCGGTCGAAGCGTTCGGCCGGGCCCGGTTGAGATCGGCGTAGCCGGCCACGACCAAGTCGACGAAGCCGTTGCCGTCGATGTCACCCGCGGCGACTCCGGTATGCCACCCGTAGGCATCGACTCCCGCCAGCGATGCGCCTTCGACGAAGCCGGTCCCAGCCTGGTTCCAAAGCAGGAGATTGCTGCGTGCTGTTGTCACGTAGAGGTCGGTCCAGCCATCTCGGTCGAAGTCCGCGGCGACGCATCCGTTAGCTCGAGCTTCGTGACCAGCGTCCCACTCCTCGGTACGTTCCTCGAAACGGCCGCCGAGATTGGCGAAGATTCGTGTAGTGGGAAGTCCGCCTGCCGCGCTCCACAGGCCCCACTCACCATCGGACCAGGTGTCGGTGACGAACAGGTCTAGCCATCCGTCGCCGTCGACATCGAGCCAGCAGAGACCGCCTCCCATCATGGCAACAGGGTCCATGGTGACGTCCCATCGAAACGCCGAGTGGGTCACGGAGAGCCCGACGTCCGAGGCGACATCGACGAGCAACGCGCCGCGGATCACATCAGCCGGCGCGTCGTGTTGCGCATTTCGACTTGCCGTCGCGGCAGCGTTTGATGTGCCGACGGCGACGGCCATGATCAAGGGCACAGTGAAACAAGCAGCCAGCGCTCCAGGCAATATCGTTTTGGGGCGTGCCCAGGATGCGCCGGCACGGCTCCTCATCCGCAGCGATACCAAGGCGACGACGCAGAGTGCCGTGGCCGCGAGGTTGATAGATCCGTGCCACCAAACGCGGTAGGTGCTCAGACGGGTTCCGTCCAGCGCGCCGAAGGTCGTTGAGAGGCCGACGGCGTGACCGGTTGTGAGAATCGTGATCGTCAGAGCGATGTGTTCGATGACATGCAAACTCTGAACGGCCACGGCCGCCCGCGCCCAGCGTCGTGCCCGCCCCTGGGTGCTCGGCTTCGTGTGTTGCCACAGCAGGATCACGCCAATGAGAAAGACAAGGTTGCCGATCAAGTGCAGGTATTCCATGCCGTGGGCCATCGCCAAACTTGACTCGGCGTTGCGGTCGAGGCGAACGCCGCCAAGCCAACGCGAGATATCCGTCGCCCAATTCGACATCCACGGTGGCCGGCCCGGGTAGCGAATCCACATGGCCATCTGGGCGATGTGCTCGCTCACATGTATGGATTGCACAAGGAGCGCCGTCGAAATCAGCGCCAGCAGGACGTTGCCTCCGAGCGGGAGTCGTCCGCGTTCCACGGAGTGCTCGCTAAGTCAGGCCCGGCCCGAGGATTGTCGAGCTCGTCTGGTCACCGTATCGATAGTGACTGCGAGGAGCAGGATGCAGCCCGTGACGATGAACTTGCGATCCGAGGGCCAACCGAGGAGGCCCATCCCGCTCTCGACCGCAGCGATCACCAGCGCGCCCTGAATGGCACTGGTGACCCTGCCGCGACCACCGAACAGGCTGGTGCCGCCGATCACCGCGGCCGCAATGGCGTTCAGCAGCAGGTTCGGTCCAACCGCGTTGTCGGCTGACCGCAGCCGCGACGCAAGCACCAAGCCACCGAACGCGGCCATGAACGACGAGATCATGAAGCATGAGATCTTGATTCGGTTGACGTTGATGCCGGCGCGACGCGCAGCTTCGGCGTTCCCACCCACCGCGTAGATGTGGCGTCCGAAGCGGGTCCGTTCGGTGATTCCGAGCAGCGTGACGGCCGAGACGCCCAGGATCACGCCGATGAGGGGGAATCCACGGTTGTTGTTGGTCACAACTACCGCACCACACGCGGTAACGGCAACGACGCCTACCTTGCCGATGAAGGACGCAATCGATTGTGCCGCCAGCCCCTGGGTCAGGATCGCCCGATCAGACAGGTACTTCGATGTCGCGTAGCCGGCGACAGCCACTATTGCGAGAACCCATCCGACCCCATCGCTGAGGAAGGTGTTCGCAATGTCGATGACGTTTTGGTCCTGGATCCGGATCAATCCCTGCGAACCGGCCATTGCGAGGATCGCGCCCGTGCCAATGAACAGCGTCGCGAGGGTCACGATCAGCGATGGGACACCCAGCTTCGCGACGAACCAGCCATGAGTCGCCCCCACAAGCAGCGCTACAGCGGCGGCGACCGCGCACGCGACGAGCCAGTTGACCTCGTTGCCATCGGGAATGAGCAGTCGAGCGATGATGATGCCGCCGACGCCCGACATGACCCCAACTGAGAGATCGATCTCACCGATCAGCAGGACAAAGACGATTCCGAGCGAGATCATTGCGATGGGCGCCATCTGCACGATCAGGTTGGTCAGGTTCTGTGACGACAGGAACTTGTCGTTTTGCACTTGGAAGATGACGGCGACCACAGCGAGGCCAAGGACAACTGGAAGAGATCCGATTTCCCCAACCCGGACGTTGTTGAGCCATTGTTGCCAACCGTCTGACAGGCTCAGCCGGTGCCCGACGGGGGCGCCGTTCGCCGGCTCGGACGGGGACGCCTCTGTTGCGGCGCTCATGATGGGGCCACCTTCGCCTTGGGATCAGCGGCTTCTCGGCCAGGCACCCTGCTGATCTGTCCGGCCGTGATCGCTTCGACAATCTCCTGTTGGGTGGTCTCGTGGCGCTCATAGACGCCGACACTCTGGCCGAGCCGCAAGACCAAGAAGCGGTCGGCGATCTCGAAGAGATCATGGAGATTGTGGGAGATGACGATCACACCGAGTCCTCGATCAGCGAGTCGCTTAACGAGATCGAGCACCTGGCGAGTCTGGGCAACACCCAATGCTGCCGTCGGTTCATCAAGGATGACCGCTCTGGAGTTCCACATCACCGCTTTTGCGACCGCGACCGACTGGCGCTGGCCGCCCGATAGCCGGGCAACTGACTGGTTCACCGACTGGAGCGATGTGACGGCCAAGCTCCGCAACGTTTCCGCAGCCTGTCGTTGCATGGAGGCCTCGGCCATCAACTTGGCCTTGTTGCGCTCTTCGCGTCCAAGAAACATGTTGTTCGTCACGGTGAGGTTGTCGCACAACGCGAGGTCCTGGTAGACGACCTCAACACCGAGCGCTGATGTGTCCTTGGGTCCGTGGATCGTGACCGGCTTGCCCTCAAAGCGGAACTCGCCCGCATCGATGCGATGGTTCCCGGCGATCGACTTGATCAGCGTGGACTTCCCAGCTCCATTGTCACCCACAAGGGCCAAGACCTCGCCGGTGTACAGCGTCAGGTCGACCTCTAACAGAGCCAGCACCGATCCGAATCGCTTCGTGATTCCAATCGCTTCGAGCAGCGGCGTGGCGTTCTGCACCTTGAGTTTCCCTCTCAGAGCGAGTGGGATCCAGACACGGCTTTGGAAGGGTACTCCGTGCCCGGATCACGCTCGTGCTTAGTTCGCTTCGGAGCAGAAAGCGGTTTCGTCGATATTGCCGACGCAGATTTCGTCGACGCTGCGGAAGCCGTCGGCGATGACGGTTTCGTTGATGTTGGTGATGTCGGTCGCGACCGGGGTCAACAGCACTGAGGGAATGTCGTTGGTGCCGTTGTTGACTGTGGTGGTGACGTCGGCGGGCTCGTTGCCTTGCCACAGGGTGATCGCGAGATCAGCTGCTGCGAAGGCTTCGGCCTTGACCGCCTTGTACACGCTCATCAACTGGTCACCGACCAGGATGTTCTGGATGCCACCAACAGTTGCGTCCTGTCCAGTCACCGGGATGCCGTTGATGCCCTGGGCTTGAAGCGCCGCGATTACGCCACCGGCCATGCCGTCGTTGGCCACGATGGCGGCATCGATGTCGTTGCCGGCAGCGGTGAGGATCTGCTCGGCGATGGTTTGGGCCTGAACGTTGTCCCAGTCGGGCACTGCCTGACGGGCAACCAGATTCCACGACCCGTTATCGAAGTGGGGCTGCGCGATGCTCATGTAGCCCTCGGCGAACAATGTGGCGTTGTTGTCGGTTGGGCCACCGTCGAGAATCATGAGGTTGGGGACACCAGCGAAGCCGGCCAAGGCGGCTTCCATCGCCGCACCCATGGTTGCGCCTACAGCGACGTTGTCGAAGCTGACGTAGTAGTCAGCGCCTGGACCCTCGATCGTAAGCCGGTCGTAGTCGATCACGTTGACACCCTGGGAGCGGGCATTGTCGATGATCGCCGCGCCCGAACCAGAGTCCAGATTGACCATCAACAGCACCGTCGCGCCATCAGTGATGGCCTGCTCAGCCTGGGTTTGCATCGTCGACGCGTCGCCCTCGGCATTGAGGATCAGATACTGATCCGATGACAGACCAGCCTCAGCGAACGCCTCCTCGAAGAACCGACGATCGTCGTTCTCCCAACGAGCCGACGTCGCCGAGTCCGGCAACAACACCGCAATCTTCCCCTCGCCGGTCGAAGCACTGCCCGAAAGGGCTGAAGCGCTGCTGATTCCGGCGGCGGCACACACCCCCGCGAGGTCGCCGACGCAGATTTCGTCGACGCTGCGGAAGCCGTCGGCGATGACGGTTTCGTTGATGTTGGTGATGTCGGTCGCGACCGGGGTCAACAGCACTGAGGGAATGTCGTTGGTGCCGTTGTTGACTGTGGTGGTGACGTCGGCGGGCTCGTTGCCTTGCCACAGGGTGATCGCGAGATCAGCTGCTGCGAAGGCTTCGGCCTTGACCGCCTTGTACACGCTCATCAACTGGTCACCGACCAGGATGTTCTGGATGCCACCAACAGTTGCGTCCTGTCCAGTCACCGGGATGCCGTTGATGCCCTGGGCTTGAAGCGCCGCGATTACGCCACCGGCCATGCCGTCGTTGGCCACGATGGCGGCATCGATGTCGTTGCCGGCAGCGGTGAGGATCTGCTCGGCGATGGTTTGGGCCTGAACGTTGTCCCAGTCGGGCACTGCCTGACGGGCAACCAGATTCCACGACCCGTTATCGAAGTGGGGCTGCGCGATGCTCATGTAGCCCTCGGCGAACAATGTGGCGTTGTTGTCGGTTGGGCCACCGTCGAGAATCATGAGGTTGGGGACACCAGCGAAGCCGGCCAAGGCGGCTTCCATCGCCGCACCCATGGTTGCGCCTACAGCGACGTTGTCGAAGCTGACGTAGTAGTCAGCGCCTGGACCCTCGATCGTAAGCCGGTCGTAGTCGATCACGTTGACACCCTGGGAGCGGGCATTGTCGATGATCGCCGCGCCCGAACCAGAGTCCAGATTGACCATCAACAGCACCGTCGCGCCATCAGTGATGGCCTGCTCAGCCTGGGTTTGCATCGTCGACGCGTCGCCCTCGGCATTGAGGATCAGATACTGATCCGATGACAGACCAGCCTCAGCGAACGCCTCCTCGAAGAACCGACGATCGTCGTTCTCCCAACGAGCCGACGTCGCCGAGTCCGGCAACAACACCGCAATCTTCCCCTCGCCTTCAGCAGATGGCTGATCGTCGTCCGACTGAGAGGTTGAGCCGTCACCCTCGGCAGTTGTTCGATCGTCTTCCGACTGAGTGGTTGAGTCGTCGTCACCGCACGCAGCGGCGACGAGGACGAAGGCAAGCAAAATGGCTATCAGGCGCATCGCACGTCTCATAAGTCCCCCCCATGAATCGGCCGGGGACGACATGGTCCGCGGCGCTAGGTTGCCGAAAGTAGGCGCATGGGCGAAAACAAGGCCACAATTCTTCGGCCTGATCGCGGAATAACTTCTAAACGCTGGGCTCGGAGCCGTCTGGAGCAACGAGTCGGTACCCGGCTCGGGGCTCGGTGAAGATCAACGGCGGGTAACCCGCGCGTTCGAGCTTGGCCCGAAGTCGGCCCACGTAGACCCGTACGTATTCACGCGATTCCTCGTACCCCGGACCCCAGACCTCCCGCAGAAGCAATCCATACGACATGAGCTTGCCCTCGTTGAGAGCGAGAACTTGCAGCAGCGAGTACTCCGTCGGCGTCAGCCGGACACGCTCTCCGTCCCGGTAGACGGCCTGCGCGTCCAGATCGATGTGAACGTGACCGAGCTTGATCTCAACCACGTCGGCAGGCGGATCTGCGGGCCGGCATCGGCGCAGCGTGGCAACCAGCCTGGCAAGCAGTTCATCGACGCCGAAGGGCTTGGTGAGGTAGTCATCGGCCCCCAAGTTGAGAGCACGAACCTTTTCATGCTCGCGCGTGCGAGCCGACACCACGATGATGCCGACCGGACTCATCTGCCGGATTCTGCGGCATATCTCGAACCCATCGCCGCCGGGGAGCATGAGGTCCAGCAACACGACGGCCGGATCGTGGCACACAAACTGAGCCAAAGCGGTGACGGCGCTGGTGGCAACGTCGACGTCGTATCCCCTGACCAACAAGTTGGACCGAATCAGGTCAACGATATTGGGATCATCCTCCACCACCAGGACCCTGGTCGGCTTCATGGCTCTTCACCTCGCTCAACCGGAAGTGTGACCGCGATTCGTGAACCATCCGAGACCGAAGCGTCGATTCGACCACCGTGGATTTCGACAAGACCGCGGACGACACGCAGTCCAAGCCCCCGATGTCGCGACCGCTCGATCACGCGACCGTTCAGATAGTCGAGAGCGTCGCTCGGCAGTCCCCTCCCGTTGTCGGATACAAGTACCGTGACATTTTCACTCTTGGGCTCTGATGGTGGCGTGAGGTTCACGGATACCTCAGTGCCTTCGTCATTGTGACGAAACGCGTTCGCGATCAGGTTGACGAACACTTGCTGCAGCCGGTCGCGGTCGCCCCAGATGGTGAAGGCATCGGGGACTTGAAGCCGCACGTCGTCGCGCGGCGCCGCCAGTGCGGCCGCGTTCTCGAGGACAGCGACCAGATCACAGTAGTTGCAGTCCAGGCGAAGGATTCCTGACTCCATTGCGGACTCGTCGAACAGCTGGTTGACCAGCCGTGCCATTCGACGGGCCTCTCGTTCGATGAGGGTGACGAATCGCTGTTTCTCGCGGTCGGGCCAGTCGACGTCGGGTTGCAGGATCGCCGACGCGAACCCCCTGATGGCGGTGAGGGGCGTTCGAAGCTCGTGGCCGAGGCGGGAGACGAGCTCACGTTCGCGTGTTCGGCTTCGCCGCAGCGCTGCGGATTCTTGCTCCGCCTCAATCTTCGCGTCGCGTTCGAGCGCAAGCGCAAAGGACTCGGCGGCGCTGTCAATCACAGTGCTTGGTTCAACTGGTGGTGGCTGATGCCATTGACACACCAGCGCGCCGCTTCCTCGTGACCACTCGAATCGCGAGCAGTAACTCTGACGCGACGCCTCACCAGCCTCCTCCATGCTCTTCAAAGAGAGCTCCATCATCTGGCCTGGGTCGATGCCAGTGGATGTGGAATGAACGCTCCAGTCTTCGCCGTCGACACGCACAAGAAGCGCCGACTGTTGGCATGCAGTCGCGTCGCAGACTGCGTCGAGCGCAGCTCCCATCCCTTGGTGGAGAAGCTCCGGACCCGCCAATTTCGCGAGAACACCGCTGAGCCCTTCAAGGGCTCGATTCTGCTCCTCGAGCGACCCAACCAGACGACCTCGCTCGATCACAGCGCCCGCCATTGACGAGAAAAGCTCGAGCAACCGGATCTGATCCGGCTGCAGGTAGGCGATCGTGTCCGTGAAGCCCGCGACTACTGCTAGCGCCCCGTCGGCCCCCACGATCGGAGCAGCCCACGCGCCAATGAAGCCCGCCTCGGTCGCGGCCTCCGCCAGGGGATCGCCATGCCGAGAGCGCAGGTCGGGGACAATCACGAGTGACGGAGTCCTGGCCGCCTCCGCCACGAAGACCGACGGGTCGCCGAGCGCCACCGACTCGAGCTGATCTGTTAGATGCTCAGGGAGATTGAGTGACGCGGACCGACGCAGCAGCGAGCCCGTTGGGAGGTCCTCGACCAGGCTGATGACCAGGCGGTCCACCGCCAGAGCCCCCGACAAAGACGACACCGTGAGTGGAATCACCGACGCCTCGTCTGCCTTGGAGAGCTGTTCGGCCAAGCTGTGCAGTCTCCGCAGCTGTTTGCCCGCCGTTGAATCAGCGTCGGCGCCCGTTATCAAGGCCACGACATCGTCGGGGTGCGTCTCGGCACGATAGATATCGGCTGTGATCCGCCCATGGCGAAGAACAGCGATCCGGTCGGCGACATCAAAGACCTCATCGAGCTGATGCGAAATCAGCACGATTGCGACGCCACTGGCCTGAAGCGTGCGAACGACATCGAGAACCGTGCGCCTCTCGGCAATGCCCAGGGCCGCGGTCGGCTCGTCGAGAATGAGGACCCGAGGCTTGTCGAGGGTCGAGCGAGCAATCGCGACCAGTTGCCGTTGGCCACCCGAAAGAAGATCGATCGACCTGTCTAGCTTCGGGACAACAACCTTCAAGTCACGAAAGGTGGCTTCCGCCCGGGAATGCATCGCCGCCTGCCGGAGACCGCCGTGGCCCCCCAACTCGCGACCTAGAAAGAGGTTCGCAGTTACATCCAGGTTCTCGCAGAGCGCGAGATCCTGCCAGACGACCGAAATACCACTCGCTATCGCATCGCGAGGGCTCCCACCGAGTTCGACGCCGTCGACGGCGATCATTCCAGCGTCAGCGGCAACCGCCCGGGCTATACAGCGAACGAGAGTCGATTTACCAGCTCCGTTCTCGCCGACGACTGCGACGATCTCACCTGCGCTTGCCGTGAGCGAGACATCCGAGAGCGCCTTGATCGACCCGTAGCGCTTCGACACCCCTTTGACCGTCAGCATGCGATCGATCGTACCGCTGGCTCAGCATCGGATCTAGTGAGATGTCCACATCGCCAACGGGCCCACGCGACCAGTCAGTGCCGGGCGGTAGCGGCACCGATACCACCAGCTTCGGCATCCCGCCGTGCGAGCCACCGATCGACCCCTCGCACAACTGCAGGACGCAAACGCCTCGGTCGTTCCCCACTGTGGTGTTCGAATTTCATTCGCGAATCGCCCGGCAAAACTTGGACCTCGTTGTCGAGCTGACGCCTCACATTGGTCCAGTGTCGACGGTCCTGTGTGCTGCACCATCGAGCACCGAGATCCCCGCCGCCGGAACACAGAGGGAACGCGTCAGGCTCCCGCTTGTACCTCGTTGAGCAGGCCGGTTTCGACGTCGTAGATGAAGCCGCGGATCACCGTGTCGTTCTCGATGAAGGGCGAGGCTCGCAGCGCTGCGATGGCGATGTGCACGTCTTCGACGGGGTCGGCGAATGCACCGATCGGCCAATGTGGTCGGACCCCGGTTCGCTCACCGAGCATTTCCTCGAAGGACGTCTCGTCGAGACCGCACATGCCGCACTCGGAGTGATGGATGACCAGGATCTCGCGGGTGCAGAGCAACTGCTGAGAGATGCACAGCGAGCGGATCACGTCGTCGGTGACGACGCCTCCCGCGTTTCGCACGATGTGCGCTTCGCCGACGCTCAGGCCCAGCGCAGCCAAGGGATCGATGCGAGCATCCATGCAGGTGACGATCGCCACGTGCCGGCTGGGTTCGCGTGCCATCCCAGGCGTCTTGACGATGTCGGCGACGCGCCGATTGCGTTCGACCAAGTCGTCGGCCGTCGAGTGGAAGTCCGACACCCTCGGCTCGTCGTCTGCTTCTCGCTGATTCATCCGATGTCCTCGTCATTGCTATCGACGCGTGGAATATCAAACGTGCAGCGCTGTGCTGACCAACTCAGCAGCCGAAGTGATTCGGCAGACCAGTAGTACGCCCCCTGGGACTTGAACCCAGAACCTGCGGATTAAGAGTCCGTTGCTCTGCCAAATTGAGCTAGAGGCGCGAGATGCCCCGCAAGGCTAACGACACCCTCCGAGCGAGGGTGCGGCGGATCGAGGGGAATCGAACCCCCGGCCTCCAGTGCCACAAACTGGCGCTCTAACCAACTGAGCTACGACCCGCACGAGGTGGTCAAGGATGCCACGGGCGGCACTGCCTCGCTACCGGATTTCGTGGCGACTCTGCGGTGAGCTCTTACAGGCGCGAGCCCGACGGCGTACCGTAGGAGCGTGAGCGCACAGACCGTCGTGGCTCGGAAGCCGCCAGTCGAGTACATCCCTCGGATCACGGCCCAGTACATCGGACTGGGATACGGCGAGTACCGCTGGCTTCATAGCGAGACACCGCCGCCGTGGGCACCGCTGACCAAGCCGATCTCGGAATGCCGCGTGGGCCTCATCGCGACGGGTGGCGTCTATTCCGTCGGCCAGACGGCGTTCCACTTTCGCGACGACACGACGTACCGGGCAATTCCCACTGACATCGACCCCGCTCAGCTGCGCGCCACGCACTTCGCCTACGACTTGACCGATGCCCGCTCGGACATCAATTGCGTGTTCCCGATCGATGGCTTGCGTGCCTTGCGAGACAGCGGCGAGATCGGCGAGCTGGGTCCCAACGCCTACACCCTCATGGGCGGCATCTACAGCACCCGCAAGGTCCGCACCGAGCTCATCCCTGAACTGACGAAGCGCTGCGTGGCCGACGAACTGGACGCGGTGCTGCTTGTTCCGGTCTGACCGGTCTGCCATCAGACCGTGGGTCTGATCGCACGGGCCATCGAGGCCGAGGGGATCCCGACGCTGTCAGTGACGAGCGCACGTGACATCACCAGGGCGGCCTGGCCGCCTCGCGCCGCCTACCTGGACTACCCGCTCGGTCACACGTCTGGCCGGCCCAACGAGCCGGAGCTCAACCTGGCGATCCTTCGGGACGCGTTCGCTGCTGTTGAGAACCTGCGTGTGCCGGGGTCGATGGCGCATCTGCGCTACCGCTGGTCGGAGTCAGACCGCTGGAAGGACAAGGTGTTCGCGCCCTCCGCCGAGGCTGCTGATGTGCCCGAGTCCGCTGTGCCGACGGGCGGTGAGTCCGCATCTGGGACCTACGACGACGATCGGGTCCAGCGTCATCCGACGCCGCAGTATCAGACCGAGCAGGACGCAGAAGCCGCCCGCGCCAGCCACGACGGCGAAGATTGCCTCGTCTGCGCGGGCATCGACTACTGACCCGCCTGTGAGCGAACAGCCCGAGCGCCGCGCCTCCGTGGGCGCCAAGTCGCCCGGATCCGGCGGCGACTACGACCCTGAATCCATTCCCGTTCGCGATGCGGCAACCGTGATGATCCTGTCCGGCGACGACGATCCACATGTGCTCATGCTGAAGCGCAACGCCCGGTCGATCTTCGTGGGCGACATGTGGGTGTATCCCGGGGGCGCGGTCGATCCCGACGATGCCACCCAGCGCGCCGATGAGACGGTGGCAGGCCTCACTGACACCGACGCCTCATACAGCATCGGCATTGAACGCGGCGGCATTGCCTTCTGGGTTGCAGCACTTCGGGAGACCTTCGAGGAGGCTGGCATCCTGCTCGCCCATCACGACCACCCGGCGGGCGTCGAAGACCCCAGGGACCTGCCCTCGGGCATCATCGACCTCTCACCTCCCGATGTCGCGGGGCGGTTCTCGCAGTACCGCGACGAGGTCAATGCCGGCGAGCGCGACTTCATCGAGACCGTGCGCAACGAAGACCTGCTGCTCGATGGCAACAACGTCCATTTCATCGGGCGCTGGGTGACACCGATGGGCTCGCCGCGCCGTTACGACACACGGTTCTTCTTGACCGCGATGCCGGACGGTCAGACGCCCCTGCCCGACCACGACGAAGCCGTTGAGCACCAGTGGGTGCGACCGGCTGACGCGATCAGGCGCAACGAAACCGGCGACATGGTGATGATGACGCCCACCATCGGCATGCTGCACCGTTTCACGCGCTTCGGCACCGTCGCTGAAGCGGTGGCGGCAGCCGGAAGAGGCACCCCTGCCGACGACGAGCAGGTGCGGATTCGCTACGACAACGAAGGTCCGCACCGGATCGCCTTCCCCGACGACCCCGACTACGAGGCTGCCGACGGCCGCACCGAGACCGGCATCCTGCGCTGGCCCTCGCGCTAGCCCTCATCGGGCACCACCGACGCGGTTGCTGGGGCAGCCGGGTGAACCTTGGAGCCGCGCGAGTTCGGTGGCAGGATGGCGCTGGCCCCCGTGGCGCAACTGGATAGCGCAGCGGGCTTCTATCCCGCCGGTTGCAGGTTCGAGTCCTGCCGGGGGCGCGTCACCTGACCCACTGTGCAATATCCAAATGGGCGATGGTGTCACCGTCGAAGGGAGGTAGGTTCACCGGATGCCGCACGGCTCAGTTTCTGGCACAAGCGCTGCATCGACGCCCAGCATCTCTGTCGAGACTCCGTCGATCGCAGCCACGAACGGTGCCGTCACCGAACAATCGGTGGACACCGACCGCATCGAGCGAGCGGTCAGGGAAATCCTGCTCGCAATCGGCGAGGACCCCGACCGCGAAGGCCTGCAGAAGACGCCGAAGCGAGTGGCCCGCATGTATGCGGAGGTGTTCGCTGGACTGCAGGAAGACCCCGCGCATCATCTCAAGGTGCAGTTCGAGACCGGCCACGACGAGATGGTCATGGTGCGTGACATCCCCTTCTATTCGATGTGCGAACACCACCTCATGCCGTTCGTCGGCCGGGCCCATGTGGCCTATATCCCCGGCGAGCGGGGCATGATCACGGGGCTGTCGAAGCTGGCACGTCTCGTGGAGGCCTACGCCCGCCGGCCTCAGGTGCAAGAACGGCTCACGACTCAGGTCGCCGACAAGCTGATGGAGGTGCTTGAGCCGCGCGGCACCCTCGTGGTGGTCGAGGCCGAGCACCAGTGCATGTCGATGCGGGGAGTGCAGAAGCCCGGGTCGCTCACCATCACCTCAGCCGTGCGCGGCCAATTCCGCAACACCGCAACCCGTGCGGAGGCGATGCACCTCATCGGCATCGGCCGCTAGCGCATCGGTCGGTGCAGACCGGGACCAGCAGCGGCCCCCGAGCGCTGTTCGACTTGGAGAAAGCGTGAACGTAACCGCGGCGGCGCTGGCGGGCCCGCCACAGCTCGGGCGCAGCGTGCTGGTGAGCCCAGGGCAAGCGGCACCCTCGCCGTGGAGCGCCTGCGAGCGTCTCGTGGTACGGCCGGACGCCTTCACCATGGAGGTCGGGCGACGCCTGCGTGACGCGTGGTCGAGGCGGGTCCCGCTGGTGGTGGAGCTTGAGGGCGATGTGCCCGGCGGAACGCCGGTGTGGGAGGCCCGCTGGTGGGAGCTCAGCGTCGGCATGACGATGCGAGCCGAAGTCCTCTCGCACCTGCTGTCCTCCAACGTCGTGGATGCTCGGGATGCGCGCCGCGCCCGGTTCGCCCCCGTCGACGCAGCCGTATCGCTCGGAGCGCAGATCTGCGCAGGTTCGGGCGAGGGCGACGTCGTTACCGACAGCGGGCCGGCGTGGTGCGACGGGGGACCGTTGGACGCGTTCGATCTCACCCATGGCGTCATCCCCGCCGCAAATCTCGCCGCGGGGAGCCTGGCAGTCGTTCGGCCCTGTGCACCGGAGGCTGATCTGGCCGGCGATCAGCGCGCCGCCGTCGGTCATCTGGGCGGTGCCGCCTGCATCGTCGCGCCAGCAGGGTCTGGCAAGACCCGTGTGCTCACCGAGCGGGCGCGCTATCTCGTGCGAGATCTGGGCGTCACCCCCAGCGCTGTGTGCCTAGTGGCGTTCAACGTGCGCGCACGGGCCGAGATGCAGGAGCGCACGACCGATCTTGCGGGACTCGAGGTGCGCACGCTCAACAGCCTTGCGCTGGCAATCTGCAACGGCTCGGGCCCGTTCGCCCGACCGGCACGGCACGGGCGCGTCGAGGTGATCGACGAGATGGGAGTGCGGCAGCGTCTCGATGGCATCGTCAAGCGTCGGCGGCGGGCCATGACCGACCAGTTGGCCCCGTGGCTGGAAGCGCTCAGCGCATCCCGGCTGGGTTTGCGCGACCCGGCCGAGGTTGAGCAGGCCTTCCAGCCCGACGTGTCCGATTTTGTGACATTGGCGCCGCGTTACGTCGACGACCTCGCCGCCGATGGACTCGTCGACTTCGATCAGCAAATCGTTCGGGCGATCGACATCTTGCTGAGGGATCCTGCGGCGCGCGCAACGGCGCGGCGTGTCTGCGGCGTGCTGCTCGTCGACGAGTTCCAAGACCTGACACCGGCGCACTTGCTTCTGATCCGGTTGCTCGCCGGTCCGCGAGCCGACGTGTTCGGCGTCGGCGACGACGATCAGACCATTTACGGCTACTCGGGGGCGTCGCCGCAGTGGCTGATCGACTATGAGACGTATTTTCCCGGTGCGAAGCGGCATCCGCTGCATGTCAACTACCGCTGTCCGAGGCCGGTTGTCAGCGCCGCAGTCAATCTGCTGTCGCACAACCGCCAGCGCATCGACAAGCAGATCAGCGCTGCCGGGATAACCGATACCGATGCCGATGCCGATGCCGCCGACGCTGACGCCGCTGACGGCGCTGCCGCTGACGCCGCTGACGCCGACGATCTGCTGATCGTCACCGGCGTTGACCCAGCGAGCGCGCTGCGCGACGCGGTCATGGCTCTGATCGATCGCGGGGCGCAGCCTTCCGAGATCGCAGTGCTGGCGCGGGTCAACAGCACCCTGCTTGTGCCACAGATCCTCTTTGCCGAGATGGGTGTAGCTGCTGACGCGCCGCTCGGGCGGGGGTTCTTGGAACGAACTGGCGTCTCGGCAGCACTTGCCTGGCTGGCCCTCGCGATCGCACCGCAGCGTGCGCTGCCGCCTCAGTCGCTGTCGGATGCCGCACGCCGACCGCCTCGCGGTATCTCACCGCGTGTCATCGAGTGGATCGGCGAGCAACGCAGCGTGCGGGAGCTGCGCGCCCTGGCCGGGCGCCTCAGCGACGAGCGCACCGCGGGCAAGATTCGCGAATTCGCCGACGATGTCGAGTTGCTCTTGGAACTCGCGGGCGGTGAGAGGCTCACGACGCGGCAGATCCTGGAATTCGTGCGCGATGAACTCGGACTCGGCAACAGCCTGGACACTCGCTTGGACGCGTCCCGGCGGTCAGTCGATCGCTCTGCTCATGGTGACGATCTGCGCGCCCTCATCTCAGTCGCCCACCTGCACCCCGCGCCGGCAGGTTTCAGCGGTTGGCTGTCCGATCGGCTGTCCGAATCCGGGGACCGCGAAGCTGCCGGATTCGGTGTGGACTCCCAACCTGCACGCGGTCGCGCCGACGGCAGATCGTCGACTCGGCGTCCCGGTATCCGGCTGGCAACGGTCCACAAGGTGAAGGGCCTCGAATGGCCGCATGTCATCGTCTATGAGGCGTCGGCGGGGCTCATGCCGCACCGCCTCGCGCAAGATGTCGAGGAAGAACGACGCGTGTTTCACGTCGCGCTGACCCGTTGCTCGCAATCAGTGACGCTGGTCTGCGACGATCCGTCTTCTTCGTTCGTTGGCGAGCTCAGCAAGTTCGCGCCGCCGGCGCCCTCCGAACCGGCGGCCGGAGCGTCTCATGGTGTGGGACGCAATTCGGGCGCCGATGCTGATGGCACAGCCGGGACTGCGGCGACCTTGTCGGGCATCGGAACCTCAAGCTCGCCTCGCAAGCCCAAACCCCAGCCACCGACTGATCCGCGTGATGCGTTGCTGTTCGAGGCATTGCGCGCCTGGCGCCTTCAGCGAAGTCGAGCAGATGCTGTCCCGGCGTTTGTCGTATTCGGGGATGCGGTTCTCATTGCCCTCGCGGCCCAGCGGCCCCGCAATGACGCCGAACTCCTGGCCGTGCCGGGCATCGGTCCGGCCAAACTCGAGGCCTACGGCGCGGAGGCGTTGGCCATCATCGCCGAACACGCCTGATAAAGGCCAACGGCACGAATCACAGGCTGTCGACCGCCCAGCGGGAACCGAATTAGACCGCGAGCGGGCCCTGGCCAGCCAAGAATCGCTGGGCCATCACCATCAGCACCACCCAGTACTCAGTGCCGGGCACAAGAGCGTCCAGCGTCACTTCGGCAGTGATGTCGTGAGCGTCGGGATGGCCAGCCGCTGCGACGCCTTCGACGGTGATTGGCGGCCCGCCTTCAAGCAGCGTGAGGAACGGCGCAACCGGCACGTCGAACACAGCATCGACTTCGTCACGAGCGACCGCATAGTCCGCGAGCGAGCGGTCGTCACGCAGCAGGTACACGCTGATCAACTCACAATTCAGCGTGCCCTCACCGCTGTTGTCCGCCACTCTGCGGACTCCGAGGGGCACGAGATCGCTGGTGTCTGGAGCAACGCCAAGTTCCTCGGTCAGTTCTCTCACTCCATCAAGCGGTGTCTCCCCGGCGGCCAAGTGCCCTGCCGCGCTGATGTCGAGCAGCCCCGGATAGGCCGCCTTGGAGCGTGATCGTCCCTGCAGCACGGCTGTCGGCACGCCGTCGCGCACCGTCACGATGAGGCAGTGGAAGACGCGGTGCCAGTCGCCGCGCTCGTGGACCTCTGCCCGCGGCGCGGTGCCAAGGCGCCGCCCGAGCTGGTCGGTGAAGTCCAGGAGTTCTACGCCTGGAGCGCTGTCAGTCATCGAGCCATTGTCCCTGCTGGCGACTCCAGCGGCGACGATGCCAGCGGCTACAGCAGCTCGGTGTACTTGTCCAAGATCGGCAGCACGGTGTCGGCGGGCGCCGGCGGCAGTGCGAGCACGACGCGGGTGACACCCAATTCGGCCAGGCTGTCGAGGATCTCGGGCTTGGGGGGCGTACCGAACTGTCCAATCTCGATCTCATCGGGATCGCGGCCCGCTTCGATCGCGGACTCCCGGATCTGCTTGATGGGCACGTCCAGGTCGTAACGGCCTGAAATCGGCATCCAGCCGTCGCAGAACTCCACGATGTCGGCGATGGTGCGCGGACCTGCGGCGCCGCCCAGGATCACCTTCGGGCCGCCTTCCTGCACAGGCTTGGGCCATTGCCATGACGAGTCGATGTTCACCCAGTCGCCGTGGAACTCGGCCTCGTCCTTTGTCCACAGCTCGCGCACGGCCAGCATCGTCTCGCGGGTGACTGCGCGCCGGTCGGTGTACTTCACGCCGTGGTGGGCGAGTTCTTCCTTGTTCCAGCCATAGCCGATGCCCAAGATGAACCGGCCATTCGAGATCCGGTCGACGGTGGCGGCTTCCTTGGCCAGCCAGATTGGATCGCGCTGGGCAACGAGCGTGATCCCCGTGCCGAGCATGATGTTCTCGGTCACCGCCGCGGCGGCACCCAGCGATACGAACTGGTCGTGCGTGCGCCAGTACTCCTCGGGCAGCGGAGGTGCTCCCTCGCGGCCGCCCCATGGTGTCTCGCGGCTAGTGGGGATGTGGCTGTGCTCGGGGAACCACAGCGACTCGAAGCCCCGTTCCTCGGTGGCCTTGGCCAGCTCGACTGGCCCGATGGCCTTGTCGGTGGGAAACATCATCACGCCGATTTTCACGGTGGTCCTCCTCGTGATTGGCGAACGTGGCCGGTTGTGGCCGTCGCTGAGAGTAACGGCCACGAGTCGGACGTGCCCGGTTGCGCACCGGCCGTGGTGCGTACGTCGTTTCAGCAGCGCGGAGTGACGTCGGGCGTTACAGCGGCGTGGCGTAGCGTGTTGCCGGATCTCCAGGGGCACGTTGCGTGGGCACCTAGCAACGTGCGGGCTCGACGACCTGGGGGCCGGACGACCTGGAGGCACAGTGAAGATCACCATCGACGTCGACAAGTGCATCGGCAGCGGTTCGTGCGAGATGATCGCCCCAGGCATCTTCGAGGTGGGCAACGACGGTCTCGTGCAGCTGCTGGACGACAGCCCCAGCGCCGAGCAGCACAGCGCAGTGCGCACCGCGGCAGCGAGCTGCCCCACCCAAGTCATCTCGACGGACGACTGAGCCCCAACGCAGATCAGGGCCCGACCGCAAAACAAAGCGCCGGACGGCGCCGCGCGACCGGGTAGCACCACAACCCGACACGGCACCGCTCGCCCCAGAAACGACACAGGCCGATCGGACCGCCACCGGTACGCTCGAACGCGAGAGCTGGCCCGCCAGCGCTCCGTCAACTCTTCAGACTCGGGAAGTGGCGCAGCTTGGTAGCGCACCTGCTTTGGGAGCAGGGGGTCGTGGGTTCAAATCCCGCCTTCCCGACCAGTTGGCCGTTGCAGTTCTATGATGTCTATATTGTCACCGATTGCCAAATCATGTATGTTTTGGACAAGAGGTGATCGGCATGCTCCGAGAAGTTGAGGGCGAGGATTCGGCCTCTCTCGCTATCGGACCGGCAAGGCCGCTCGGGCTCTTCACTTCGCGAGTTAGCGCGTACGTCGAGTGGCTGAATGTGTGGGGCCTTGCGGGCTCGACTGCCACTCCGTCCGGCCTCAGTTCGCAGCGGCATCGCGATGAGCACGAGTTCAGCGCCGCTGGGGCGCTGAGCGCGATCGGGGATCGCTATCAGCGGCCCGACCCGGAGACCCTGCTGCTCAACGCGTACCGCATTCACGCAGGAAGACAAGCCCTGGTTGACCAGGGAACCTTCACCGTCAAAGAAATCGCCTCGACGCGAGATCGCCCCACAAATACCGTTCACAAGCAAATTCAGCGCGCCTGCGAGCGCGGCGCTCTCTTCACGGTTGCGGTCAACGGCGAGAAACATGTGCCTGCGGTCCTCCTTGACGAGGCACTTGAAGTGCGTGAGAAATGGGAACCTGTGGTGTCAACGCTGAGAAGCGCCGGCATGACCGGTTGGGGAATCTGGCGTTGGATCGCTGAGCCCAACGCCGGATTGTCAGGCGAGATTGCTGCTGATGTGATCGAGACCAATCCTGACCGCGTCGACGCGGCAGCTCAGCGCCGAGCAGCTCAACTAGCAGAGTGACCTGTCCCGATCCGGCAAGCTGCCGGGTCCTGCATCCCGATGCCCCGGTTGCCTTGCGACCCCTGGCCATCCCCGCAGAGACAACGTGGTTCAACGTGTCGCGCCGTGAGGGAGTGTTCAACCCAAGCGGGGATGGCGACAGTCGATTCGCGCCGCTGTTCACGCTCGACGCTCAGGCGGTCCCCTACGTCTATCTGGCGCAAAACCCCATCGGCGCACTATTGGAGACTGCACTGCACGATGTTTGGGGAACCACCTCAGCCGTGCAGCGTGTGGACCTGAGCGGGCGCTGCCTGCGTCGCCTCACGTGCATGACCGACCTGAGGGTCGTCGACCTGCGAAACCATCAGCTCGTCAGATGCCAGCTCGAACGGGAAGAGCTCGTATCCAGCCCTTCAGAGCATTACGCGTGCACCCGCCGATGGGCGGATCACCACGCCCGATCCGAGATCGAAGGAGAGCCGATCACCGGGTTGATCTGGCATTCCCGCCAAATGGAGGTTGCTGCCGCCCACGCGAGAATTCCGATGCAAGTCCTGCTGAGCAGTGTCGAACAGGCCGCTCATACCGCTGTCATCTACGACACTGCTGGCGAGGGCGACCGCCATTTTGACGTCTCGATCGAATACGACGACCTCGGGACTGGGGCCGGACTGGAACTCGTCGGCGAACTGTGCACGGACCTAGGCCTCTGTATCGAGTACTAGGGCTGCGTTTGTGCGGCATTCGATTTCGGCCGCACGCCCGGAAAGGGCGCACTGAGGATCAGAGTCGTAAGTGCAGGCTTTGGCGCAGCGAGTTGGCTGCTGATTCACCTGTCGCCCATTTGGGACCGCGAGCGCCGCGCATGGCTCGACAAGGCCCCTGGAACGAGCGCGGTGCAGGATGTTCCACACGCATGGCGGCACACTGACGGCCACGCGCATTCACTGGTTGCACGACTGTTGCACGGTGGTCGGTGTCAGTGCCCGCTGGGCGGGCGGTGACAGTTACGGGGGTGGCCGGGTCGGGGGTTGGAGCCGGAAGCGGCCGGTGTTGGGGTTGTGTTTGACGGCGAAGCCTTCTTGGTGGATCTTGTCGTGGCATCGGTTGCAGACCGACACGAGGTTGCCGTAGTCGGTGGGGCCGTCGTCCTGCCATTCGATGATGTGGTGGGATCGGCGTGCCGTCAGACAGACGGGCCTTGGTGAGCTGGTGGTTCACCATGTCGTAGTCCGCCACGACCAGCAGCGAGGTGCCTGCAGGCCGCTGCGCGTCAGGTTCGAGGATCAGCTTCGCTATCGCGTCGGCAGTGCGCTGGGGATGGCTGGGCCGCGCTGCGGGGTCTTCGTGGTGGTACAGGTGGCGCTCCATTGCTGCGATCACCGTCGCCAGCCGAGCGCCGGTGACGCTGTCGAATTGTGCGTTGAGCACGACCATGCCGTTGTCACGGCTCGTGAACACTCGCCCGGTGCGCGCCTGACGCTGCTGCTCGAGCACCGAGGCACCGTCGTCGCTGCTGTGGTCGGCCACATGGCGTGCCACGGTGCGACGGAACTCGTCGCAGCCCTCGTGCTGTGCCCGCTGGGCCAGGAACCCTTCGTCGATGGGGCCCTCAGTTGCTGCACGCGCGATCAGCTGTGCATGGCCGGCAGGAACCAAGCCGCTGGCCAGACCCTTACGCGTCGCGTCCAGTTCGCTCAGCGCCATCGCTGCCTTGACATCCCCACGCGCAGCGCGCCCTGAAATCAACAGCGTGTCTTTGGCGGTGTGCTCGGCGACAGACGCTCCCTTGCGGCGGGCGATCTCGCCCAACGCGGCCGCTTTCATTGCCGCCAGCGCCGAATCGGCCCGCCCGAGCTCTCGCAACCGGGCACGCAAACCCGCATCGCACAGCCCCGACACATCCACCGAGTCCACACGCACCCCAGCGACCGCAGCCCTGCCCTGCGAACCGGATTCTCCGCCGCTCTCCATGAGAACAAACGTACGAGAGGGGTGTTACAGCCATGATGTTGGGGTCAGCAGTCGGGCCCGGGATGGCCACGTTGACACCGATCATCCCCACGGGCGCTTCCCGCCGGAACCGCCGTGCCGCCCCGCGTGTGCACAGCACCCTCGGACCCGCTCGTGAGTGGGTGGAGGGACGGCGATCCAAGCCGATGGCTGTGGCACACAGATAACGTGTGTCACAATTACTGTGGCACAGCAGGAGACTGATGGGCATGCGAAACATCACGGTGACAATTGACGACGACACGCACCGGTTGGCGCGCATTCGCGCTGCTGAGTTGGACACCTCGGTGTCTGCGCTGGTTCGCGGCTACCTCAGGCGTCTCGCAAGTGGCGATGGTGGCGTGCTGGATGACGACGAGGACTCGCCTGAGACGGCACAGCAGCGGCGGAGCAGGCATCTTGACGACGTGCTGAGCGTCATAGCTGCATCTGCTGGTGGCTTCCGGACGGCTGACAATCTGTCGCGCGAAGAACTGTACGAGCGCAGTGCGTCTCGTTGACACGGACGTCCTGCTCTATGCGGCAAGTCCCGCGCCCGACGATGCCGCCAAGCACGGACTCGCCGTGGCGCTGCTCAAGCAGCCCGACCTGGCGCTCTCGGTGCAGGTGCTGGCCGAGTTCTTCGTTCAGGCCACTCGACGCAACCGCCCCCATGCCCTCAGTGCCGAACTGGCGATGCGCTTTCTCAGCGTCTTCGACGACTTCCCGGTCCAGCCGATCACGGCCGAGGTCTTTCGTGCTGGTGTGTCGCTCAGCCAGCGCTTCGGGCTGTCCTACTGGGATGGCGCGATTCTTGCTGCTGCCCAGGCATTGGGCTGCGATGCCGTGTACTCCGAGGACATGAGCGCACAGCAGGACTACGACGGCTTGCGGGTCATCAACCCATTCGTCGAGCAGTGACGGCCATCGAAGCGTCCGGGTGTCGCAGATCGCCCGACGGGATCACCAACCGGCGCGGTCAAGCAGCTCCTTGAGCCGGCGCTTCGCCCGGTGCTCAGTCCGGACGCGTTGCAGCAGCGAATCGAACAATTCCGGCTCGCCCGCATCGGCTGCCAGACGCTGAATTCGAGACATCAGATCGACGGCGGACTTGTATTGGTTGGCCTTCTTGCGGTCGATGATCGCCAGCGCCGCCGAGGCGTAGACCGTGATCGAGTCACGAGGTGAGCGTTGCTCTCGTTCCCTCGCGAGCGTCATCCACATCTGGCTGCTCGTGCCCAGTTGCACAGCCGTGTCCCATGCTTGCTGAGCGTGACCTTCGAAGAGCAGGATCTCCGTCAAGATGGCTGCTGCTGCTGCTGCGGGCGCGGCGGAAGCGTCGTCAGACATGACGTCTTCGGGCACCGAACCATCAGCCGGCGCCCCGTAAGCCAGCAACGTGTTGTCACCGCTCGGATCGAGCCGTCCGAGCAGATGCTTGCGGCCTCGGCTCAGCCAGTCGACACCGGTGTCCTCCTGCTTCAGGCGGCGGTAGTTGCTCAGCGACGGACTCGCCTCAAACGTCTTCCAGTACAGATCGACGGCGGCTTCGGTCTCGCCCCGCTCGCGCAGCTTGCGAGCCAGAAAATCGCGGGTATTACCGGCATGCCATGAGCCGTGCCCCGTGCCTGACAGACCCCGACGGGCCCACTCGACAGCTTCGTCGTCACGGCCGGCCCGTTCGAAGGCAGCGGCGATCTCGACCATGTCGGAGGGGCGAATTCGTTCGCGCCGGTGCGCCTCGACGAGTGCGTCGGGGTCGTCCATGGCAAGCGCCCAACCGATCATCGCTTCACGCAGGCGGGAAACGTCCGACGACCAGCCGTCGTCTTTGGGGTCGATCTGCCGCCATTGGGGCTCGATTGCACGGCGGAACGCGGTCAGCCCTGAGGGGCCGAGCACGTCCGCATATGTCACTGCCGACCGGTAGAATCCGTCCAATTCTGACGTCGTCTCGAGCTTCGCGAGGCGCTTCGCCAGCTTGACCGGGTCTGATGTGCTCTGCTCGCACGCCTGAAGATGCAGATCCGCCAGTCGGTCGGATATAACCGTCAGCCACCCGTCAGAGTCGTCCACAAGGCCCATCGCCGTGTCCGCCCGCCTGTGCGCATATTCAGCGAGCTGCGCTACTGCGGGGCCATGACCTGCATCGCAGAGATCCACCATCGCGTCGATCATTTCGTCGACAATTTCTGCCCACTCGTGAACTTCGTGATAGCTCACATGACGCCCGGCGTCGAAAACGCCCCTGATCCGCTGACGCCATCCATCCAAGTCCGGTCCTATGCCTTGCTCGGACCTTGCTTCGAGCAGCAGGCGTTCGCGTAAGCGCCAATCGTCGGCAGCCTGCTGCAGAACGATCTCTGCCAGCCGTTCGACGTCGAGCCGGTGCACGAACCCCTCGAGCAGGGGGACATCAGGGTCGGCGCTTCGGCTGCGCTGCGACGGCCGCGTTGGCTCGCTCGCGCCTTCGGGACGCTCGCCGGTGCGCAGCAGCGACAACGCCACGGCGACGCAATGCTTGCAGAACGAGCCGTCTTCGGCCGCAGGGCACGAGCACGACCAGTTCAGCGTGTCGGCGTCGAGCCACAACTCAACGTCGTACGGCATTGTTCCGCGCACCGTCGCGCGCACCCCTTTGTCGCTCGCTGCCGCCGATTCCACCCGACGGTCATTCAGGTATCCGACCCCTCGCTGAAAGGAGCGCAGACCGGCGAGTTCCCCGATCATGTGTTCGTCGAGCACTTCGTCCAGCTCGTCTGAACGACTCGATCCGCTCAATTCCCCGATATCGGTCACGACCTGATTTCCTAGTCGATGGCACCGAAGCCACGATGTTCGTGCAATCCGGCCGAGTGACGGGCCATCCCGCCGCAGCACGGCACCGCCCCCTCGAATTCCACCTCGAAATAGCCAACCTCAGTGCCGCCCAGCTCGAAACCGGGCAACAGACTTGACACGAGATACCACTGCACGGATCGTCCCAGCTTGGATGCGCAGACCCGCGAAACGGCGCCGGGCGTCAGATAGGAAAGCGGCGGCGGAGCCAGTCGGCGAGGAGCGGGTCGATGACTTCGAGTCGCTCTTGGGCGCGGCGCACGATGCCGTTGCCGATCAGTTTCTCGGCCGCGTCTTGGGCGCTGCCGGGGGGAAGCTCAAGTGCCGACGCAGCGGCGCCGTAGATACTGCCGCCCGCAGCGATGGCTCGCAGCGTCTCTTGCTGGCCGGTTGGCAACAGGCTGAAGATACGTTCGGAGGCTGCGTCGACGTTGGTGCGCACCTCGGCGAGTGCCGCCTCCCATGCCGGCATATCGGCCGTCTCGCCCGGCTCGACACGTCTCCAGAGGGCATCTGCGAGTTGCATGGCACGTTGGGGGTGCCCGGCGGCGACTGCAACGATCCGGCTGGTGATTCCTCCGGTGTGCCGCTGCGTGGTCTCGAAGCCGTCTTCGACGATGTGGCCGACGGCGGCGTCGCTGAGCGGTCCGATTTCCACGAGGTCGGCTTGAGCGAAGAAGGGCTGGGTCTGCTCGCTGAACAGCGCTCGCATCGTTGAGGGTTCCGAGCCAGCGAAGACGATGCCGAGCGACTGGAAGTGATGCTGCAGCTCGGTCCGCAGCACCCCCGCGCCTCCTTGGATGTTGGCGACGCCTGAGAACTCGTCGAATACGACGAACAGGTCGTGACGCTGCGCTGCTGAGGTAAGCACTCCGAGCAGGTTGCGCAACGACAACACCGGGTCCGGACGATACTTGGGGCTGCGAGTGAGCTCGACGCCTAGCACCCCGATGCGCAGCGCCATCGTGGCAGCGATGGAGTCGAGCGCTCGGCGTACGGGACCGACGACGGACGCGAGACCGCGGTCGACCGCCGCGGCGAAGTCGGCCATCGACGTGAGCTGGTAGAGGTCGATCCACACAGGTTGTGGGCCGACGGCAGCCAAGTCGGCCGCCACGCGCTTGAGCAGGCTTGTCTTGCCGAAACGTCGCGGCCCCACCAACGCGGTCAACCGCCGATCCGCGATTCGCTGGGCGAGATCGACAGCGAGGCTCTCGCGGCCTGTCACCTGCTCGGGTCGCAACGGTCCGTGATGCGGAAACGGACTCCGGTCCATGCCGCGTGCATACTCGGAGATTTTGAGTAAAAACACTCGGAAAAATTGAGCAATATGGCCGCGATCTGGCTATGGGCGATAGCGGGCACTGCTCCCTCAGCGAGCGGTCGGGAATCCCAGGTCGACGCCGCGGTCGGCCGGGTCGGGCCAGTGTTCGGTGACCGCCTTGAGCCTTGTGTAGAAGCGGATGCCTTCGGGTCCGTGCATGTGGTGGTCGCCGAACAGCGAGTCCTTCCAGCCGCCGAACGAGTGGTACGCCATCGGCACCGGAATGGCCACATTCACACCGATCATCCCAACCGGGGCTTCCCGCCGGAACCGCCGTGCCGCACCACCGTCACGGGTGAACAGCGCCACGCCGTTGCCGTATTGGTTGTTCTCGATCAGCTCCATCGCTTCTTCGAACGACTCCACCCGCACCAGGCACAGCACCGGTCCGAAGATCTCGTCCTCGTACACCTTCATCTCGGTGGTGACCTCGTCGAGCAAGGTGGGCCCGACCCAGTAACCGTTCGGGTGGCCGTCCACCACAAGACCACGGCCGTCACGTACCAGAACTGCGCCCTCGGATTCGCCCAGGTCGATGTAGCTGAGCACCCGATCACGGTGCTCTGCAGTGACAAGCGGGCCCATGTCCACAGCCTCGGCACCAAGCCCGGGGCCGATGCGCAGCGCGTCGATCCGCTCGCAAATCGCCTCAGACAGATCGTCGGCAATCGCTCCCACCGCCACGACCACCGAGATGGCCATGCAGCGCTCTCCCGCAGAGCCGTAACCGGCCGAGACGGCGGCGTCAGCGGCCTGGCCGATGACCGCATCGGGCAACACGATCATGTGGTTCTTGGCACCGCCGAGCGCCTGCACCCGCTTGCCGGCCATCGACGCAGTGCGGTGCACATGACGAGCAATCGGCGTCGAGCCCACGAAGCTCACCGCATCGATCCCGGGGTGCTCGCACAGGCCATTCACCGCGTCCGCATCGCCGTGGAGCACGCTGAACACGCCGTCGGGCAGCCCGGCCTCGGCGAACAGCTCGCCGATGCGCACCGCCACCGACGGATCCTTCTCAGACGGCTTGAGCACGAAGCAGTTGCCGGAGGCGATGGCTACCGGGTACATCCACATCGGCACCATCGCCGGGAAGTTGAACGGCGTGATACCCGCCACCACGCCGACCGGCTGGCGGACTGTGTAGGCGTCGTGCTCGGTGCTGATGTCGTCGGTGCGCTCACCCTTGAGCAACTGGCCGATGCCGCAGGCGAACTCCACTACCTCGATCCCTCGCCGCACCTCGCCGAGGGCATCGGCTCGCACCTTGCCGTGCTCGGCCGAGACCATCTCGGCCAGCTCCAAGCGATGCTCCTCGAGCAGCTCCCGGAAGGCGAACATGACCCCGGCTCGAGACGAGATGGAGGCCTCCCGCCAACCGTCCCACGCCGTGCGTGCCGTGCCCACGGCCAAGTCCACGTCGCCCGCGGACGCCATGGGAACCGTGGCGATCACACTGCCGGTGACCGGGTCGGTCACTTCGAACATCGTCTTGGGCGAACCTTGCGTTCGCTGACCGCCGATCCAATGGTCGACTTGCCTCATGAGAGTCCTCCTTGCCGGCAGCGCCCAGTGCTTGACGAGCGCGCCGAATGACGTATTTTCGCAGCCTTGCGGGGTGCACGGGAACGCACTTTGGGGGCGGCGCCGGGAGCAGCGTTGCGAGGTGATCGAAAATGCTCTTGAGAGCGGCGCTTTAAGCAGCGTTGCGGGTTGATCGGGCGTGCTGTAGGGAGCAGCGTTGCGTTCTGCGGGCCGTGGCTAGAGTCCGCGCCATGAGCGATGTGCAACCGATTCCCGCCGACCGGCCGTTCGTCGTGCCCTACATGACGATCGGTGCCCGTACTGACGGTTCGCCCGGCGGTGCTGCCGATGCCATCGAGTGGTACACGGCCGCGTTCGGCGCCCGCGAGGCGCACCGGCAGGCCACACCCGACGGCAGCAAGCTGATTCACGCCGAGATGGTCCTGGGCGACGGTCTGATCTTCCTGGCCGACGACTTTCCAGAGTTCTCCGGCTCGGAATCAGCCCCAGCCGCACTTGGCGGCTCGTCGGTCACCTTGCACCGCTACGTCGACGACTGTGACGCAACCATCGAGGCGGCCGTGGCGCAAGGTGCTGAGTTGACCATGCCGCCGGCGGACATGTTCTGGGGAGACCGCTTCGGCGGCATCCGCGATCCGTTCGGTCACAACTGGTCGATCGCCACCCATGTGCGAGACGCGACTCCCGAGGAAATGGAAGCCGCGGCCGCCGAGATGTTCGCAGGCAGTCCACCAGAAGGCTGATCCATGGCGGTCACTGAACTCGCGGGACGTATTGCCGTGGTCACCGGCGGCGGCGACGGGATGGGACGCGAGTTGGTGTGCCAGCTCGCAGCGGCAGGCGCACACGTCGCGGCGTGCGATCTCAATGCTGAGACGCTGGAGCAGGCCGCCGAGCTGGCCACGTCGCAGGCAGCAAGCGGTGTGCGAATCACCACGCACCTGTGCGATGTCACTGACGCAGATGCCGTGGCAACATTCGCGGCCGAGGTCGCAGCACAACACGACACCGACTACGTCAACCTGCTGTTCAACAACGCCGGCATCGGCCACGGCGGCAGCTTCGTGATCGATGATCAGCGAGCTGCGTGGGACAAGACCTTCGAGGTGTGCTGGAACGGGGTACTGAACTGCGCTCGCGCCTTCATGAACCTGCTCGTCCGCTCAGATGCGGCAGCGATCGTGAACACCAGCAGCGCCATGGCCGTCTGGGCGTCGCTCGGTCCAGGCGTGACGGACACGGCGTACTGCGCGGCAAAGTTCGCCGTGAAGGGGTTCACCGAGGCGCTCATGGTCGATCTCGCGCAGCACGCGTCCCACGTCAGCGCCCACGTAGTGATGCCCGGCCACATCGGCACGTTGATCGATCTGAACAGCGTCTCCGCTCACGGTCTCGATGCGCCGGTGCTACGCAAGACCGTGGCGGCCCGGGGGGTGGCGCTCGATCAGTCCAGCGACACCGAGGTTGAGGCATTGGTCCTCGACCTCTACACGCGCTTCCGAGACGACGCCCCGACGACAGCAACCGAGGCCGCCCAGATCATCTTGGCGGGAGTCCTTGCGGGCAATTGGCGCATCCTGGTCGGCGATGACGCGAAGGCCATCGACAATGCAGTGCGCGCCGATCCTGAGTCGGCTTACGAACCGGAGTTCTTCGAGAGGCTGCGCAACGCGGGCCACCTGCAGACGTTCGGCCGCTAGCCGCGCACCGGTGCCGAGGTGCTCATAACACCTGCCGAGATGTTCGCGGGCGGTCCGGCGGAAGGCTGATCGGGCATCCGACGTGCCGGTTCGGCGCGCGACCGCCGTCGCGCTGCCAGACTGCGGCCTCGCACGGGGAGACGGGCGGCACATGCCGCCCGCGAATCAGCACAGGGGGAGCGACCCATGGCGGTCACTGAACTCGCAGGACGTATTGCCGTCGTCACCGGCGGCGGCACCGGGATGGGACGCGAGCTGGTGTGCCAGCTCGCAGCAGCAGGCGCGCACGTTGCGGCCTGTGATCTCAATACCGAGACGCTGCAGCAAGCCGCCGAGACGGCGGCGTCGCAGGCGGCGAGTGGTTTGCGAATCACGACGCACCAGTGCGATGTCACTGACGCGGATGCCGTGGCAGCATTCGCCGCTGAGGTCGCGGCACAGCACGACACCGACCACATCAACCTGCTGTTCAACAACGCCGGCGTCGGCGGCGGCGGCAGCTTTGTGATCGACGACCAGCGCGAAGCGTGGGACAAGACCTTCGACGTCTGCTGGGACGGTGTGCTGAATTGCGCCCGGGCGTTCATGGACATGCTCGTCCGCTCAGATGCCGGAGCGATGGTCAACACCAGCAGCATCAACGGTTTCTGGGCTACCGTCGGGCCGGGCCTGCCTCACACGTCCTATAGCGCCGCGAAGTTCGCGGTGAAGGGCTTCACCGAAGCGCTCATGGTGGATCTCGCCGTGCATGCTCCGCACGTCAGCGCCCACGTCGTCATGCCCGGTCACATCGGCACCTCGATCGCGCTGAACAGCACCGAGACGCATGGCCTCGATGTCCCGCTGCTGCGCAAGACGATGGCGGCTCGGGGGATCCCGCTCGATCAGTTCAGCGATGGTGAGATTGAGGCGTTGGTCGTCGAACGCAATACGCGATTTCGTGACGACGCCCCGACGACGGCCGCTCAGGCCGCCCAGATCATCCTGTCGGGAGTGCTGGCCGGCCAGTGGCGCATTCTCGTCGGTGACGACGCGCATGTCATTGACGAGAACGTCCGTGCTGACCCCGAGTCCGCCTACGAACCGGAGTTCTTCGAAGCACTCCGCGACGCGGGGCACCTGCACGCGTTGGCCCGCTAGCTGCGCACTGGTCGCGAGTTCACATCGCCGGGCCGGAGCTCGGGATGGAGCTGATCATCGGCCCCCGGACGAAGACCACGCCGTTCACCGACCGCGCCGTGGCAGCAGGCATGACCAAGGCGATGGTCTACAACCACACGGTGCTGCCTATCAGCACCGATGATCCTGCTGCGGACTATCGGGCACTGACCGAAGCCGCCGCGATCTGGGACGTCGGCTGCGAACGCCAAGTGCAGATCGCCGGACCGGATGCGCACCGGTTGGTCACATATCTCTGCGCGCGGGATCTGCGGGACCTCGAGGTCGGTGCGGCCCGCTATGCGCCGATGTGCGACCACGAGGGTCGCCTCGTCAACGACCCGATGGCGCTGCGCATCGATGAGACGACGTTCTGGCTCTCGACTGCCGACAGCGATGTGCTGCTGTGGGCACGAGCGGTGGCGGGCGAAGGAGGATTCGACGTCGACGTGACCGAGCCGGACGTCTGGCCGCTTGCGATCCAAGGCCCCCGCGCCGCTGATGTCGTGGCTGCGGCGCTGGGGAACTGGGTGCGCGATGGCCGCTTCTTCCGATTCGCGGACCACATTCACAACGGCATCCCCATGATCGTGTGCCGCTCCGGATGGTCCGGCCAAGACGGCTTCGAGCTCTTCTTGATGGACGGCGCCCGGGGAGAAGAGCTCTGGGACCTGCTGTGGGAATCGGGTCGACCCTTCGGGCTTGCAGTGGGCGCGCCGAACAACACCGAGCGCATCGAGAGCTTCCTGCTCTCCTTCGGCGGCGACACCGATCCCGAGACCGATCCAGACGAGGCGGGCATCGGCCGGTTCGTGAGCCTGAAAGAAGAGAACGGCGACCACACGGGCCATGACTTCATCGGCAAAGCGGCGCTCCAGGCTCGGCGGGCATCAGGCACCCAGCGACGCCTCGTCGGTCTCGTCGTCGACGGCTACCCGCAGTCGCCGATGCGATCGCCACGCACCGTGCAGAGCCCCGACGGTCACCCAGTCGGCACGCTGCGAGCGCTTGCTCGCTCGCCGAAGTTCGACGCCAACATCGGCCTTGCACTGCTCGACCCGCCCTGGTTCGAGCCGGACACGGCGCTGCAGGTCAATCTCGACGGCATCGACCGCCCAGCCATGACGACGCGACTGCCCTTCAATCTGCCGCTTGGCTCCAAGGCTGCCGCCCGACCGAATAAGGCCGCCAGCGTCGCGCCGCTACCCTGACCGCCTCCGCGGACGTAGTTCAACGGCCAGAACCTCAGCCTTCCAAGCTGATGATGCGGGTTCGATTCCCGTCGTCCGCTCACCCGGCGTAGTCCGCTCGCCGCAAAGCATGAGCGGGTAGGCCCTGTCGCCTCCGCAGCGGGCACACCTCTCCGGCGCGGCCCCTTAGGCAGCGCGAATCGGGCCGTCCTCGAGCACCTGGCGGTTCGCGATCACCTCGTCGATGATCCCGTACTCCTTGGCGGATTCGGCATCCATGATGAAGTCCCGGTCGGTATCGGTGTGAATGCGCTCGAGGTCCTGGCCGGTGTGGTGCGCAATGATCCGCTCAAGCCGTTGGCGCATCCGCTCGATCTCGCGCGCCGCCAACTCGATGTCGGTGGCTTGACCCATCGCCTGCCCGTAGGGTTGGTGCAGGAGCACCCGCGCATTGGGCAGCGCCATGCGCTTGCCCGGCGTGCCCGCGGCCAGCAGCACCGCAGCGGCAGAGGCCGCCTGGCCCAGGCAGATCGTGGTGATGTCGTTGCGGATGTATTGGCTCGTGTCGTAAATGGCGAACAGCGAGCTGATGTCTCCACCAGGGGAATTGATGTAGATGTTGATGTCCTTGTCGGGATTTTCCGACTCCAGATGGATCAGCTGCGCGCACACCAGGTTGGCGATGACATCGTCGATGGGCGTGCCCAAGAAGATGATGTTCTCCTTCAACAGCCGCGAGTACAGGTCGTACGCCCGCTCACCCCGATTGGTCTGTTCCACGACGGTGGGCACGAGGTAATTGCGGGCACTGTGCCGTCCGGCGCTGATGTCAGATTGATCCGCTTTTGCGGAGAACTCGGTCGTCACGGTGTGTCCTTGTCGTCTTCGCCGTCTTCGTCGCTGCCGGCTTCGGTGTCGTCAACGCTTTCGGAGTCATCGGGCGACGGGAATTCGAGCGCTGAGCGGTCGATGGTGTCGCCGTCGGGTCCGACGAGTGTGGCGGCTTCGGTGACCCATTGAAGCGCCTTGCCCTTGCAAATCGCTGATGTGAGGTGAGCGAGTCCATCGGCTTCTGCCAGGACGTCGCGCAATTGGGCCGGGCTGCGGCCATCGTTGGCTGCCATCCGTTCCAACTCTGCGTCGATGTCATCGTCGTCGGCTTGCAGGCCTTCAGCGGTGGCCAGGGCACGTAGAGCCAGATCCAGACGCACGCCACGCTCAGCATCATCTCGCAATTCCCCGATGAACGACGCAGGCTCCTGGCCCGTTGACTCCAACCAGTCCTCAATCGTCATGTTTCGCTGCTGCAGCCCGCTGCCCAGCTCTGACATGCGATCGGCGATTGCCCCGCTCACCATGGCATCGGGAACCGGTCCATCGACAAGGCCGGCGAGTTGCTTCTGCACCTCGTCGCGCAGAGCCATGTTGGCTCGCATGATGCGGCCGAAGCCCAGTTGCCGTGCCGTGACCTCGCGAAGGTCCGCGATGCTGTCGTGCTCGGTGTTCTCGTCGACCCAGTCGTCGGTGAGTTCAGGCAGAACCAACTCCGACACCGTGTTGACATTGATCTCGAAGTCGATCTCCATCTCGGGCTGCACCGGATGTGGCGCGCTGAACGACAACTCGGCTCCGGCATCGCAGCCGATGAGCTGCTCGTCGACCTCGGGCACGATGCCACCGCTGCCGACCTCGTAGAGGTAGTCCTGGGCCGAGAGTCCGGGCAGCGCCTCGCCGTCCACGGACCCTTCGATGTCGATCGTGACACGGTCGCCAACTTCCGCGGCGCGCTCCACTTCGGCGATATCGGCAAACTGGCGGCGCGTCTCGTCGATGCGGGCGTCAATCTCGGACTCGGGCGGCTCGGGACTGGGAATCTCGACCTGCAGACTCTTGTAGCCCGAGATCGACACCACCGGTCGGATCTCGACCGTCGCCTCGAACGCCACCGGCCCTTCGCTGCCATCGAGAGTGAACTCCAGTTCGGGCTGGTTCACCACGTCGACGTGGTTGTCACGCACTGCCTGGGCGTAGTAGCGGGGCACCGCTTCTTCGAGCGCCTGCGCGCGCCCGACCTCGGATCCGAAGTGCGATTCCAGCACCCTTCGCGGTGCGCGGCCGGGTCGGAACCCGGGAATGCGCACCTCACGGGCCAGCTTGCGGAAAGCAGCCTCGATGTCGGCGTCGAACGTCTCGGCGTCGACCTCGACGGTCAGCTTGACGCGGGGACCGACAATTCGTTCTGTCGCAGTCTCACCGTTGCCGGAGTCGTCGGTGTCAGGGTCAGCCGGTGTCTCGTCCTCAACCGGAGGGTCCGGTTCAGAAATCAGCGCGGGCCCGATGAAATCCGCTGAATCCAGCGGCGTCAGCGTCGTCTTCACGAAGCGCGGAGCCTACCGGTGCGTCTCGACCGCTCCCCGTGGATACCGAACGGCCGGGATGAAACAGATCACGCTGTTCGGTGCGGGCTGTGCCATCCTTGGCGAGCAACCCTGAGCCGTCAACATCGGGGTCGCGTGCGGAAGGACCGTGTGCGAGCCTTGTACGGCTATCGACGACCAAGTCTCAGCAGGAGGGAGGTGCAGCGTGGCGAAGTTCGGCGAGGGCGGCGAGCTGCTCAAGTGCTCGTTCTGCGGCAAATCCCAGAAGCAGGTGCGCAAGCTCATTGCGGGCCCAGGTGTCTACATCTGCGACGAGTGCATCGACCTGTGCAACGAGATCATCGACGACGAAGTCGAGACATCGACCGAGACGCCATTCGAGTCAGTCCCCAAGCCACGCGAGATCTTTGCCTTCCTCGACGACTACATCATCGACCAGGACAAGACCAAGACGATCCTGTCGGTGGCCGTCTACAACCACTACAAGCGGATGCGTCTTGAGCCCTCCGGACCTGGTGCTAGTGAGGATGTCGAGATTGCCAAGTCGAACATCCTGCTGATTGGCCCCACGGGCTGCGGCAAGACGATGATGGCGGAGACCTTGGCACGCATGCTCAATGTGCCGTTCGCCATTGCTGATGCCACAGCGCTGACCGAGGCCGGCTACGTGGGAGAAGACGTCGAGAACATCCTGCTCAAGCTGCTCCAATCGGCCGACTTCGACGTGAAGCGCGCCGAGACCGGCATCGTCTACATCGACGAGATCGACAAGATCGCCCGCAAAGCCGAGAACGCCTCGATCACCCGCGACGTGTCCGGCGAGGGTGTCCAGCAGGCCCTGCTGAAGATTCTCGAGGGCACCGTGGCCTCGGTGCCCCCACAGGGCGGCCGCAAGCATCCCCACCAGGAGTTCTTGCAGATCGACACCAGCAACGTGCTATTCATCTGCGGGGGCGCGTTCGACGGCCTTGAGCGCATCATTGCTGACCGTGTGGGGGAGCGGGGCATCGGATTCGGAGCGACGCTGCGCAATGCTTCGGGCAGCTCAGCGCTGGACGTGCTGCCCGATGTGCTGCCCGAAGATCTGCGCCACTTCGGCCTGATTCCCGAATTCATCGGCAGGCTCCCCGTCGTCGGCGTCGTCGACTCGCTGGGTCCCGACGCACTGCGCCGGATCCTCACCGAGCCGAAGAATTCGCTGGTGCGCCAGTACCGCCGGATGTTCGAACTTGACGATGTCGAACTCGAGTTCACTGAGGATGCTCTCGAAGCCATCGTGGATCAGGCGATGCTCCGCAACACGGGCGCGCGGGGGCTCCGGGCGATCCTCGAGGAAGTTCTGCTGGGGCTGATGTACGACTTGCCGAGTCGCGATGACGTGGCTCGCTGCATCGTCAACCGGAGCGTGGTGTTCGACAAGGTGAATCCCACGCTGGTGCCTCGTTCGACCGTCACACGCCGCGCATCTTGAGCCCTGCGCCAACCGGAGCGGCAGCCGGGCCGCTGCGCGACTACGAGGCCGCACTCGACTGGCTGGATTCCCATATCGACCTCGAACGGCTGCTCGGCAGCCCCGAGGCGACAGCACCCACGCTGGATCGCATGTGGACACTCATGGGTGTCTTGGGCGACCCGCAGGACAGCGTGCCGGCCATCCACATCACCGGCACGAACGGCAAAGGCAGCACGGCGCGGATGTCAGTTGCGCTGCTCGGGGCGTGCGGGCTTGCGGCAGGCAGCTACACGTCGCCCCACATCGAGCGCGTCAACGACAGGATCACGGTGGCCAACGAGCCACTCGACGACGCATCGTTCGCAACGGCGATCAGCGAGGTCGCCGTCTTCGAGTCGACGGTGACCGAGCTCTGCGGCGAGCGGCCGAACTATTTCGAGGTGATGGCTGCCGCCGCGTACAACTGGTTCGCCTCCACTGCGCACGTCAACGTGATCGAAGTCGGCATGGGCGGCCGCTGGGATGCCACCAACGTGGTGGACGCTGCAGTGGCAGTCATCACCAACGTCGGCGCCGACCACCTTGAGATCATCGGACCCACATTGGCCGACGTTGCCTCGGAGAAGGCCGGGATCATCTCCGCAGGGGCGATCGCCGTCTGCGGCGAGACGGCCCCTGAGCTCGTCGAGATTGTGGCCGTCACGGCCGCAGAGGTCGGTGCTGAGCTGTGGCGCCGCGGCGTCGACTGGGATGTCACCGACCGCCAACCCGCCGTCGGCGGTCAGCTCGTGACCACCCGCACACCGTTTGGGGAGCACGCCGATCACTTCGTGCCGCTCCACGGTGCTCACCAGGCGATCAACCTCGCCACGGCCATCTGCTCGGTTGAGGCATTCTTCGGCCGGAGCCTCGACGACGACGTGATCACTGCCGCGCTCGGGAACATCACGCTGCCGGCGCGCTTTGAGATCGTGAATCGTCAGCCGACAGTGGTCATCGACGGGGCCCACAATCCCGCTGGTGCCGCTGCTCTGCGAGACACGCTGGCGGAAACGTTGTCCATGGGCTCGACGTCGGCGGGAGAGCCGCACGTCGCTTCGGCGGCAGGTACGGCCGGCGCCAATGTGCTTGTGATCGGTGCCAACAGACCACACGATCCCGGCGAGTTCTGCGAAGCGCTCGATCTCGAGCCATTCGATGCGGTTGTTGCAACTGCGGCGTCATGGCCGCGTGCGATCCCGCCGAGCGAGGTTTCCGCCGCGGTAGAGAACGCAGCGCCTGGCCGTGACCGGCCGCTCGACATCATCGCGGCAGCGAGCGTCACCGATGCGCTGGCGCACGCCCGCGACCGGGCCGGTCCCAATGGGATCGTGGTGGTGAGCGGCTCGCTGTACATCGCTGCCGAAGCCCGGCGACTGCTGGGGAGTCACCCGCATTAGTCTCTGGCGCGCAGCCCTTGACGCAACGCGTCAGTGCGTGGCAGCAGGCTGAGGGAGACTGCGATGCGGCAAACGCTGGTGATCTGCAAGCCCGACGCTGTCGAACGCGGCCTCGTCGGCGAGATTCTGGGCAGGTTCGAACGCAAGGGGCTCACCGTCGCGGCCTTGGAACACCGGACCATCGACCGCGATACCGCCGAACGGCACTACTCCGAACACGCTGGCAAGCCGTTTTATGAGCCACTGCTGGACTTCATCACGCGCTCGTCATCGGTTGTCATTGTGCTGGAAGGCCCTGCCGACGCAGGCGGCGACGTCTTCGCCGTCGTGCGCACCCTGATGGGTGCCACCAATCCCGCGACTGCCGCACCCGGCACCATCCGGGGCGACTACGGCCTGTCTCCCACCGAGAACCTCGTGCATGGTTCCGACAGCGAAGCCTCCGCCCAGCGAGAGATCGCCCTGTTCTTTCCGTCCGTCGTCTCGTCGAACAATAAAGTCGGCAGCTGATGGCGACGAACGGGCCGTCCCGACGCCGCCGAAGCGGACGCATGTTCGGCGGCAGGGACATCGCGGTCGATCTCGGTACTGCGAACACGATCGTGTTCGTTCGCGGCCGGGGAATCGTGCTCAACGAGCCCTCGGTGGTGGCCGTCGATTCGATTACGGGCAATTCGCTGGCCGTCGGCCAAGAGGCCAAGCGGATGATCGGTCGAACGCCGGGGAACATCACAGCGATCAGTCCCCTCAAAGACGGCGTGATCGCCGACTTCGACATTTGCGAAAAGATGCTCCGGCATTTCATCAACGAGGTCACCCAGACGCGCTGGCCCAAGCCACGCATGGTGATCTGTGTGCCGTCGGGAATCACCGGAGTGGAGCAGCGTGCAGTACAGGAAGCCGCCGAGTACGCAGGTGCACGCCGGGCGTACATCATCGAGGAGCCGATGGCAGCAGCGATCGGCGCTGGGCTGCCGGTGCAGACGGCGCAGGGGAGCATGATCGTCGACATCGGCGGCGGCACCACTGAGGTCGCCGTGATCTCGCTTGGCGGGATTGTGACGTCTCGTTCTGCCCGCGTCGGCGGCAACATGATCGACGCGTCCATCGTTGCTCACGTCAAGAAGGAGCATGGCCTCATCGTTGGCGAGCGCACCGCAGAGGAAATCAAGCTCGCGCTGGGCTCTGCGTGGCCGCTGCAGCAGGAGATCTACGCGGAGGTCCGCGGCCGCGACATGGTGAGCGGGCTTCCCGAATCCGTCAGCGTCGACAGCGTGGAGATCCGCGAGGCAATTGCGGGTCCCGTCAGCGCAATCGTCGACTCGGTGAAGGCGACGCTCGACGACACCGCGCCGGAGCTGGCAGCTGACGTCATGGACTACGGCATCACTCTTGCCGGCGGCGGAGCGATGCTGCGCGGTCTGCCGGATCGACTGCGCTCGGAAACAGGCGTTGCAGTTCACATCGCGGAGGACCCGCTGTTCGCCGTCGTGCGTGGCTCCGGACAGACGCTCGAAGAATTCGACGTCCTCCACGGAGTGCTGTACTCGTCCACCGAGGGGCGCTGACGCCCCCGGCCGTGGCCCGCCGCGCCGGCATTCGGAGACGCACATGGCTCCGCTTGGCCCTGCTCGTTGTGACGGCCATTGCACTGTTGACACTCGACGCACGTGGGTCTGGCGGCGTGCTGGACACTGCGCGCGGCGCAGCGCTGGACCTGCTGGGACCGGTGCGAACCTTCGGAGACTGGGCGGTCGGGCCGTTTCGCAACGCTTGGCGCGGGGTAGTCAGCTTTGACGACTTAGAGGCCGAGAACGCACAGCTGCGCGGCGAGCTGGCACAAGCGCAGGCATCGGTGCTGCGCGTCGGCGAGCTGGAACGGGACCGGCAGGAACTGCTCGCGCTGGTGGGCGCCCGTGACACCGCCCGGGCAATCCCTCGGGTCACGGCGAGGGTCATTGATGCACCGGTGTCGAACTTCGAACGCACGATCGAGCTGGCGAAAGGACGCCGGGACGGCATACGCGAGGGAATGCCGGTGGAGAGCGGCGACGGCTTGATCGGGCGCGTCGTACAGGCCAGCACCACTCGTTCGCGGGTAGAGCTGCTGACCGATCCCAACTTCGACGCCGGCGTGCGCATCGTCAGGTCCGGAGACGACGGATTGGCCTCGGGACGAGGACCGGGTCGCGACCTGGAGGTGAGCTACATCGAGCTTGAGACGGTCGTCATCCCGGGAGAGACCGTGGTGACCAGCGGCTTTGCGGGGAGCACGTTTCCCGCCGGGCTGCTTGTGGGCACGGTCACCGATGTCGAGCCCGACGCAGTCCGGGGAGCGCAGCGGGTCGCTGTGCACCCTGCCGCAGACTTGACCCGGCTGCGATGGGTGCAGGTGCTCCTCTACGAGCCCGACGTCCCCGAGCCGGTGATTGTCGATCGCGAGCCTCCGGACACGCCAGTCACCCCCGTCAATACGGACGGGGCATCGTGAGAGGAGACCGGCGGTGATGGCAGGTGCCGGGCCGCTGGCCCGGTCGGCACTGGTGCTGGTTGCTGCTGTCATGGCGCACGTCGGCTTGCTGGCCCACATCACCCCGGCTGGCGTCATTGTCGATCCGCTGGTGCTGCTCGCCGTCGCAGGGGGGATGGTCGGGGGTCGCAGCACCGGGGCGTCCTTCGGCGGAGGTTGTGGACTGGCCTCCGATCTCATCGTTCACACGCCCTTTGGCATGTCCCTGCTGGTCTTGACCCTGGTTGGCTACTTGTCAGGCACCGTGACCGAGCAGATCCCCTCGGCGCGCTGGTTCTCACGTGCAGCGGTGGCGTCGGTGCTGGCGTCGGGCGGGATCGTCCTGTTTGCCGGCGCAGGCTGGCTGATGGATCTCGTCTATGTGACGGAGGCTCCCCTTGTTCGCATCGCCATCGTCACCGGTGTCGCGTCCCTGCTGACCAATCCGCTGCTCGAACGTGTGGTTCGCTGGGCGCTCGTCATCCGCCCGCGCATTACCGCCGAACGGGAACCGAGGTCTCGCAGTGGATGAGCGCGTCCGTCGGCGAATGGCCTTCCTGGGCATCGTGATGGTGGGCCTGTTCGGAGCGCTGTTCACTCGCCTGTGGTACCTGCAGGTGCTCGAGTCGGAACAATTCGCTGTAGCTGCGGAGTCCAACCAAGTCCGCATCATCATCACCCCGCCGACCCGCGGACGCATCCTCGACCGTCACGGTGTGGTCCTGGCCGACAACATCCGCACCGGCGTCGTCACGATCGACCAGTCGAGTTACACGGCACCTCAGACCGAGGCGGTGCTGACCGAGCTGGCCGACCTGCTCGATGTGTCGGTCGCCCAGCTCAGCCAGGGCCTTGCCGACCAGCGCACGCACCCGCTCGCGCCCAAGGTGGTGGCGACGGGCCTCGACGAGGCCGGCCTGCTGCGAGTGGCCGAGCGATCCATTCCCGGAGTCGAGGCCAAATGGGACTGGGTGCGCGTGTACCCGCAGAACGAGGTCGCTGCGCACATCGTGGGCTACGTCGGAGCGATGTCGGAACGCCAGCACAGGGAGCTGATCGACGACGGCTACCTGCCCTACGAGCGAGTCGGCCGGGCGGGCATCGAGGGTCTCTTCGAGGCAGAGCTTCATGGCGAGCCGGGCCGCACCAAGCTCGAGGTGGATCGGCGCGACCGCGTGCAGCGGATTTTGGCCGATGTCCCGCCGGAGCCGGGTCACGACATCGTGCTGTCCATCGACGTCGAGTTGCAGGCTGCAGTTGAGTCGTACTTGCGACAGGGACTGATTGCGGCCCGCAAGACGGTGAGCGAGGACTCGGGCTTCTTCTACCCGGCACTCACGGGAGCAGCCGTGGTCATGGACGTGCGCAACGGCGACGTGCTCGCGATGGTGTCGCACCCGACCTACGACCCCAGCTGGATGGTGGAGGGGTTGACCGTGGCGGAGTACCGCTCGGTCTTCGAGAACCCCTATTCGCCGGGAGCGCTCAACAACCTTGCAGTTCAGGGCACCTACTCGCCTGGTTCGGTGTTCAAGCCGGTGACGGCGCTTGCCGGGCTCGAGGCGGGTCTCATCTCGCCTCGAGCCTCGTACCACGACATCGGGTACTACAGGATTCCCGACGAGCGGGGCTGCACCGGCCGCTGCACCTTCTTCAACTCGGACCGGGCCGCACTGGGGACCCTGGACCTGTCCGGAGCGCTGACTCGGTCGAGCGACGCCTACTTCTACAAGGTGTCCGATGACCTCTACTGGATCGACGGTCCCGAGCAGTGGGCCATCCAGAACATGGCCCGATCGCTCGGGTTGGGCGCTCCGACCGGCGTGCAGCTGCCGTTCGAGAAGACGGGCCGCGTGCCTGACGGCGACGTGAAGAAAACCCTGTTCGAGCTGAGCCCCGAGGCCTATAACCCCTACAACGAGCCGCCGCGCTGGTTCCCGGGTGACAACATCAACACCGGGATCGGCCAGGGGCTGGTGGCGGTGACGCCGATGCAGCTCGCCAACGCCTACGCCACTCTCGCCAATGGCGGAACCCGCTTCTCGCCGAACATCGTCGAGGCGGTCGTGTCGCGGGAGGCCGAGACATTCGGCGAGGCTGTGCTCACCTTCGAGCCGAGGGTGCTCGACGTCGTGGACTTCCCCGAGGGCAGCTCGGTGGTACGGGAAGGGTTGAGCAACGTCACCAACTCCCGGTTGCGGGGCACTGCCGCCAGGGCGTTCGAGGGCTACGACCACAAGGGGTACCCGGTGTCGGGCAAAACCGGCACGGCGCAGGCGCAGGGTCTGAACGCAGTGCTGCGGCGCAAGAAGGAGGACACTGCGGTGTTCGTGGCGTGGGCACCCACGCATGACCCTCGCTATGCCGTCGTCGTCGTCATGGAGGAGGCCGGATACGGCGGCGAGGCGGCAGCGCCAGTCGCTCGGCGCATCATTGAGGCCGTGCGGGCCTACGAGCAGCGCTGGCCCGAGCCGCAGATTGCGTTCGTGCCGCCCCAGCCCGAGTGCCCTGAAGTGCCAGAGGCGCTGCGAAGCGATCCGGCGTTCCTGGGCTATGTGCCTGAAGGCTGCCCGTGGGGCGTCCAGCTGCCACGGGCCAACACGCCCTCTGACGCGGACGGCGACGGCATCCCCGATGTGGACCAGATCGACGGAGCACTCCTGGGCGATCTTCCCCGCCGCAGGGTGGAGGTGGCGTCATGATCGCGCGTCTGCTGAATCGCACACAGACCCGGCGTGAATTGCGATCTCCGGCCTGGTTCGCCGACTACACGTTGGCGCTGACTGCGGTCGCAATCGCGTGCCTGGGAATCGCCATGAACTACGCCTCGACGTGGCGAAGCCTCGCCTTCGAAGGCGGCGATCCATGGACCGTGGCGCGCCGTCAGGCGATCTTCGTGGGGATCGGCATCGTGGTCATGGTCGTCGCCGCCGTCGTCGACTACCGGGCGCTGCGCTTCTACGCGACGCCTGCGTACCTCGCGATCTTGGTCGCGCTGGGGGCACTCCTGCGCTGGGGGCCGCAGATTCGCAATGCGCGCTCCTGGTTCGAATTGCCGGTGTTCGGATTCCAGGTGCAGCCATCGGAGTTCGCCAAGCTCATCGTGATCGTGTCACTGGCCGCATTCGTTGCCAGCCACGAGGGCTACCTGCGTTTTGACACGCTGTTCAACGCCGGGCTGCTGCTGGTGGTGCCGATGGGCCTGATCTACCTGCAGCCCGACCTCGGCACGATGCTGGTCTTCGTGGCTATCGCGATGGGCATGCTGCTCGTTGCGGGCGCGCAGCTGCGGCACATCGTCGTCGTCTCGCTGGCCGGCGTCCTAGCTCTCGTGCTGGTATTCAGCATCGACGCGCTCCAGGGGCCTCGGCTGCTGAATGAGACGCAGCGAAACCGCCTGACGGCCTTCCTGGATCAAGACTTCGAGCCCTTGGAGGCCTCGTACAACCTGCGGCAGAGCCAGATCGCCATCGGTGCGGGCGGTATCTGGGGTCAGGGCTGGAAGCAGGGCACGCAGACGAACCTCTCCCTGGTACCCGAGCAGCACAACGACTTCATCTTCACGGCGCTGGGGGAGGAGTTCGGCCTCGTCGGCGGCTCGCTTCTGCTCGCGCTGTATGCGTACATGTCGGTGCGTATCTGGCAGATAGCCCGCGTCGCCACCGACCCCTTCGGACGACTACTAGTCGTCGGCGTCCTCTCCATGTTGCTGTTCCAGGTCTTCCAGAACATCGGCATGACGATCGGCATCATGCCGATTACGGGCATCCCCTTGCCGCTCATGAGCCATGGCGGTTCGGGCACCATCACGGCCTTCGCCGCCGTGGGCATCGTCATCAGCGTCGGATCAAGGCGCTACGCCCTCTAAGGGCGTACCAGCAGTTACGGCACCCTCATACGCTTCATCATCCACAGGGGCCGGTAGCGTTGGAGCCGCAATGACAACGCTGTGGCCCCGGCTCGAGCCCCTGCTGCCACGTGTCTCTAAGCCGGCTCGGTATATCGGCTGCGAGGACGGGATGCAACGACCGACGGTCGGCCCCCATCTCACCTCTTGGCTTCTGGCCTATCCCGATACCTACGAGATCGGCCTGCCGAACCAAGGCCTTCAGATCCTCTACGAGCTGCTGAACGAGCGTCCGGACTCCAGCGCCGAGCGCACATATGCACCGTGGATCGACCTTGAGGCCGAGATGCGAGCCGCCCGGCTCCCGCTGTTCTCGGTCGATACGCATCGAGCCGCAGCCTCCTTCGACATCATCGCCTTCAACCTCTCTGCCGAGCTCGTGTACACCAACGTGCTCAACTGCATAGATCTGGCGGGGCTGGAGGTGAGGTCGGCTCGGCGCGGCGACGCCGACCCGCTGATCGGCGCTGGTGGTCATTGCGCATTCAACCCCGAGCCGATGTCGGATTTTGTGGACTTCTTCGTCATCGGCGAAGGCGAGGAAGTAGTCGGCGAGATCACCGAGGCGGTCGGTGCCTGGAAGCGAACCGGCAAGCGTCCCGGCACTCGCACCACGATCCTGCGGGACCTCGCAGGCATTGAGGGTGTGTATGTGCCGGCAATGTACGACGTCACCTATGACGGCCCAGCGCTCGTCGAGGTCACGCCCAAGTACCCCGACGTGCCGCCGCTCGTTGCCAAGCGCACCGTTGCGGACCTTGGCGAGTGGCCGTATCCCCGCCGTCAGCTGGTGCCGGTCACCGAAGTCGTCCATGATCGGCTGTCGGTGGAAGTGTTCAGGGGCTGCACCCGGGGGTGCCGTTTCTGCCAGGCGGGCATGATCACCCGACCAGTGCGAGAACGCCCCGCCGCGCAGGTCCGAGAGATGGTGACAGCAGGCCTCGAGCGCAGTGGATACGACGAGGTCAGCCTGATGTCGTTGTCCACGGCGGACTACAGCGGCATCGCCGAGCTGGTCCGGGACACGGTCTCGGCCGGCGTAGTCGGCGCGACGGGCACAGCCGGCGTAGTCGGCGCGACGGGCACAGCCGGCGCAGTCGGCGCGACGGGCACAGCCGACGGCAGCGGTTTAGACCCAAGCCGCATCAGCGTCTCGTTGCCGAGCTTGCGAGTCGATGCCTTCACCGTCGACGTGGCGGCCCAGGTGTCGCGAGCACGCCGCACGGGGCTCACCTTTGCCCCCGAAGCGGGTTCGTGGCGGTTGCGCCAGATCATCAACAAGCTCATCACTGAAGAAGACCTGTACAGCGCCGTGCGCTCTGCCTACAGCCAGGGCTGGCACCGCATGAAGCTGTACTTCCTCACGGGTCTGCCTTCGGAGATGGACCCTGACACCGAGGCGATCGCCCACCTCGCCGATGCGTGCGCGCGCATCGGGCAGGAGTACAACAAGCGTGCCTCGGTGACGGTGTCACTGGGAGGCTTCGTGCCGAAGCCCCACACACCGTTCCAGTGGTTCGGGCAGAACCCGCCTGACGAGCTGGCACGCAAGGTACGGCTGGTGCGCTCGGCGTTGGGACGCAACCGGCGTGTCCAGCTCAAGTGGCACGACCCGGCGGCCTCGGCAGCCGAGGGGATCGCCAGTCGAGGCGACCGGCGCGTGGGCGCGGCGATCGAATACGTCTGGCGCAAGGGCGGCACATTTCAGGAGTGGAGCGAGCACTTCGACCTTGACCTTTGGGAAGAGGCGATGGCAGCGAGCGGCCTCAGTCTCGACTGGTACGTGTACCGGCATCGAGGCGAAGACGAAGTGCTGCCCTGGGACCACATCGGTGCCGGCTTGCACAGCGACTTTCTCTGGCAAGACTGGCAGGACGCCCTCGCGGGCCATGGCCTGCCTGACTGCCGCTGGACCCCGTGCTACGACTGCGGGGCCTGTACTGAATATGGGATCGAGCACATGGTTGCGTCCCCTGTCGCCCCCAATGGCGGCAGTCAGGGGACGGGACAGGATCTCGCGACCGGCCATATGGTGCCGGTCGAGCTGCGTCCCCGCCTGCTGGCGGGCGCAGCTGCATCGGCGGGAGGCGGCGCGTGATGCGCGGCCCCATTGCTCCGATGCCGAGCCGCAGTGCCGCTCCCACCCTCGTGGGTGGGAGACGACATTGAAGCTGCGCGTTCGCTTCCGCAAAGTCGGCAAGATCCGGTTCATTGGACACCGGGATGTGGCCCGCGTGACTGAGCGCGCCGTGCGCAAGGTCGGATTACCGGTCACCTATAGCCAGGGCTTCTCGCCTCGCATGAAGTTGAGCTTCGGTTTGGCCTTGCCGACCGGCTACGAGTCCGACGCCGAGTTCTTGGAACTGCCGCTTGCCGCTGACGCGGTGCGCGACGGCCCCAATGGTCCGGTGATCGTTTGCCGCTCAGGTCCCCATGACCCGTGCGAGCACGAGTCTGAGGTCGCGACGGCGAGCTACTGCACCTTGGCGAGAGCGCTGACCGAAGCGCTCCCGGTCGGCATGAGCGTGTCGGCCATCGTGCTGACCGACGGCAGCGGACCCTCGCTGCAGGCGGCGGTCCGTTCGTGCGGCTGGCAATTCGAGATCGCCGGGCTCGAAGCCTTTATGGCAACCAAAGCGGTCGAGGAGTTCCTGGCTTCCGAGACCGTGGTGACCGAACGAGTACACAAGGGCAAGACCCTGAGCTCAGACATACGACCAGGCGTTGCCGCACTTCGCGTCGAGGAGTCCTCGGAGCGGGGGGCGGTGCTGTCTGCCGAGCTGTCGGCGACACCCAGGGTCGTGCGCCCCAGCGAATTGGTGTCAGCGCTCGCGCCGGCACACGAGATGGGCATTGCCCGTAGAACACATCAATGGACGTGTGGCGCCGCAGGACGAGCCGAACCGGCCGTGCCTGCCCAGTGCGCCCAGAGACACAAGGAATTTCATCAGTGGACGAATCAACGCTGAACGACACCACCAACAACACAACGAACAACCCGCAGAGCGAGACGTCGAGCGAATCGACAGATACCGCACCCGCTGTTCGCAAGCGTCGCCTCGTCGCGCCCACAAGCGGCGACAAGCCTGACACACCCGAACCGACCGCAGCTGCTCCAGCACCGCCTGAAGCAGCATCGCGGCCGCAGACCAGGCGCAGGCGGGCGAGTCCGGCTCCCGACAAACCCAAGGCTGAACCCAACGCCAAGGCCGAGCCCAAGGCGAAGTCTGAGCCCAGGGCCAAGGCGAAGTCTGAGCCCAGGGCCAAGGCGAAGTCTGAGCCCAAGGCCGAGGCCGAGGCAGTATCGAAAGAAGCGGAATCCGAGCTTGCGAAGCCACTCCCGCCAGGGGTTCCGCCGCCAGCTCGCAAACCCCAGATCGGCGACACCCGACCCCCACTTCAGGCTGGCGAGAGCGACGGCACCACAGGGCGGCGCCGACGCCGGCGGGGTGGCCGTGGACGCGGCGGGCGTGGTCGATCCGACCAGGCCCGCACGCCAACCACCGACAACCGCAACGGCTCCCACGCTCCCGTCGAGGCGATCCTGGCCGATCAGAGCCCCGTCGAGCTCGACGACGAGCAGCTCTCCGAGCGTCGGGGCCAGTACCGCAACGGCAAGCCGCTCGGCCGCTACCGGATGTGTGTACATGTGGCCGAAGGCGCCACTCACATTTCGGTGCTCGAGGGCCGGTCGCTCATCGAGTACTACGTGAGCCGCCCTTCCGACGACATTTCCGAGATCTACGGCAACCTCTACCTGGGCCGGGTGCGCCGGGTACTTCCGGGCATGGAAGCTGCATTCGTCGACATCGGAACGCCCAAGCAAGCCGTTCTCTACCGTGGCGACCTCACCGTCGCCTACGACGACAGCGATGACGATGCCAGCCCCGAGCGCAAGCGCACCGGCGGGCGCCGAGGCCGCACGGTCGACGGTCCTGCGATCAGCCAGTTGATCCGCAACGGGCAGAAGATCATGTGCCAGGTCATCAAGAACCCGATCGGCCACAAGGGCGCCCGTCTCACCACCGAGGTGTCGCTGCCCGGTCGCTTTGTGGTGCTCATTCCTGGCAGCAGCGTCACAGGCATCTCTCGTCGCCTGCCAAGCCGCGAGCGGCGGAGGCTGCGCGGTCTGCTGGCCAAGGAAATGCCCGAGGGATATGGCGTGATCCTGCGCACTGCGGCTGAGAATGTCACTGCGGCCGAAATCCGGCGGGACATCGAGCGTCTCACACGCCAATGGACCCAGATCTCCGAATTGGCGGAGCGGTCCGAGGCCCCGGCGCTGCTGTTCCGAGAGCCGGAATTGGCGGTTCGCATCATCCGGGAACAGTTCACTGCCGATTTCCGTGAGGTGGTGATCGACGATCCGGTGCTGTTCGAACAGGTCAAGGGCTACATGGAGGCGGTCGCCGCGCCCTTGATGGATCGCATCCGCTATTACGACCCCGTCGCTGAACGGTTGCCGCTCTTCGAGCGAGTTCATGTAGCCGAACAGGTGCGCAAGGCCACCGACCGCAAGGTATGGCTGCCCTCGGGAGGGTCGCTGATCATTGAGCACACCGAGGCGTTGACCGTGATCGACGTCAATACGGGCCGCAATGTCGGCAGGTCAAGCCTCAACGAAACGTTGTTCCAGAACAATCTCGAAGCCGCTACCGAGATCGCCAAGCAACTACGGCTGCGCGACATCGGCGGGATCATCGTCGTGGACTTCGTTGACATGGACGATAAGCGCCAGCGCGAACAACTGATGTCCACGCTGAATGAGGCACTGGCTCGCGACAAGACCCGGACCGCGACTGAGCCAATCTCCGACATGGGCATCGTGCAGATGACTCGGATGCGCACCGGCGAGGGACTGCTCGAATCGATGTCAGATCCCTGCGACGTGTGCGAGGGGAGGGGCATCCAGTTGCGCGAATCGCTCTTCTCCTGATTCGTAAAGCGAAATTCATGCGCTGATCGGGTAGCCCCATCGGTATCCTTCCCAGTCGATGTATGCAGTCATCGCCACCGGCGGCAAGCAGCGCCGCGTTGAGGCCGGCCAACGGCTTGATGTTGAGCTGCTCGCGGTGCCGGCCGGCGAAGAGGTCACGTTCACGCCAGTCCTCGTTGTCGATGACGGCATGGTGCTGGCGACGCCCGCCGAGCTCGTCGGTGCCTCGGTGAAGGGCCGCGTGGTCGGCGAGGCCAAGGGCCCGAAGATCGACGGCTTCACCTACAAGAACGCCACCACCAACCGGCGCAGGTGGGGCCACCGGCAGCGCTACAGCACAGTCGAGATCACCGCGATCGCGAGGGACTGAACCATGTCGAAGACCAAGGGCGGAGGCTCCACTCGCAACGGGCGCGACTCGGTCGCGAAGCGTCTCGGGGTGAAGGTGTACTCGGGACAGACCATCGACGCTGGTGGCATCATCGTGCGCCAGCGGGGCACGAAGTTCCATCCTGGGCAGAATGTGGGTCGCGGCAAGGACGACACGTTGTTCGCGAAGGCTCCCGGCGTCGTGCGCTTCGGCTATCGCCGGGGCCGCCGGCTGGTCGACGTCGTCACGTCGTAGCCCTCGTACGTCATCACCCGAACTTCGAGGCGTCCGCGTGGGCGCTGAGAGGGTCCAGCCGGAATTGCCTGAGACAGGCGAACGCTGATGAGCGACTTTGTCGATGAGTGTCAGCTGCACGCGAAAGGCGGCGACGGCGGCGCGGGTTGCGTCTCGTTCCGGCGCGAGTCGCACGTGCCCCATGGCGGTCCCGATGGCGGCGACGGCGGCCACGGCGGCGATGTGTGGGTGGTAGCAGACCGCAACGTGGCGTCGCTGCTGGCGTTCCGGGATTTCCCGTTCCGGCGGGCAACCAATGGTGCCCACGGTCAGGGCCGCAAGCGGCACGGCCGCAAGGGAGTCGACGAGATCGTGCGTGTGCCAGAGGGCACGATCGTGCGGGATCGTGACGGAACGGTGCTGGCCGACCTCGTGAATGCCGGTGACCGCTGGCTGGCTGCTCAGGGTGGCGGCGGTGGCCGGGGCAACACCCGCTTTGCCTCGAACCGGATGCGAGCGCCTCAATTTGCGGAACAGGCAGAACCAGGCGAGGAGCGTTGGCTCGGCCTGGAGCTGAAGCTGATGGCCGACGTGGCGCTTGTGGGATTCCCGAATGCAGGCAAGAGCACCTTCATCAGTGCGGTGTCTGCAGCGCGGCCGAAGGTCGCCTCCTACCCCTTCACGACGCTGACGCCCAGCCTCGGTGTCGTCCGACTCGCCGACGGCAGGGGTGGTCTGGATCCCGACAGCTTCGAGATGGTGATCGCAGATGTGCCTGGGCTGATCGAGGGCGCTGCCGAGGGCAAGGGCCTCGGTCACCAATTCCTGCGGCACGTCGAGCGAGCCCGAGTGCTGCTGATGATGGCTGACCTAGCCGAGGTGACCGACCGCGATCCCCGCGAGCAGATCGAAGTACTCATCGCGGAGCTTGAGCGCTATGACGCCGCTCTCGCAGCCCGCCGACGGTTGATCGTGGGAACGAAAGCAGATGCCGCCCACCTCGATTGGGACGGCCCGCGCGTCAGCGCCGTGACAGGTGAAGGCGTGGCCTCGGTGCTCGGCCAGTTGCGTGATCTGGTCTCTCAAGCCAGGGAGGCCGACGAAGCACCCACGCAGTACGTGGTGTACCGCCCCGAATCCGCTGGCATCACTGTGCTGCACCTTGCAGACGGGATCTTCGAAATCGAAGGCCGTCAGGCTCGTCGGGCAGTGGCCCTGTCGGACATGACGGATCCGGCGGCGCTCGCTTGGGCTCAGCGGCGATTGGAGAAGCTGGGTGTGTCCCGGGCCTTGGGCCGCAGCGGCGCACGGTCCGGCGACCTCGTACGCATCGGCGACTTCGAGTTCACCTATGAGCCCGACACGTGAGCCCGCTGGCCGTGAATGAGTTCTGGGTGATCGAGGCTGCGGCGAGGCAGGATTGATGTCGATGTCACCGACATTGCGACTCGTCACCAAGATCGGGACCTCGTCGATCACGACATCGGACGGCCGCGTCGATCTCGATGCGGTATCCAAGCTGGCCGATGAAGTGGCCTCGGTGCGTAAGGCCGGCCACGAGGTCATCGTGGTCACCTCAGGGGCCATAACGGCAGGTGTGCAGAGGCTCGGCGTCGAACGCCCGTCGGAACCCGAGCGACTGCAAGCGCTGTCCGCCGTCGGCCAGATCGACCTTATGGCCTCATACCGGGAGCTCTTTGCCGAGCGTGGCATGGTCGTGGGCCAAGTACTGATCGCGCCGCACGACTTCCGTGATCGCGACCAGTACTTGCACGCACGGGCCACTTTGGGCCATCTGCTGGACCTCGGAGTCGTGCCGGTTGTCAACGAGAACGACGCGATCGCCGATGACGCCATCCGCTACGGCGACAACGACCGGATTGCGGCGCTGGTAGCGAACCTGGTACGCGCCGACGCGTTGATCCTGCTGACCGACACGCCCGGTGTGCTGACTGCGGACCCAAGCATCGATCCAGACGCCTCGCTCATTGCTGAGATCCTCGAGGTGAGCCCCTCGCTGGCGGCGGCGGCTGGATCGGCCAACGCCGTCGGCAGCGGCGGCATGGCCTCGAAGCTTGCAGCAGCCCGCATGGCCTCCTGGAGCGGTGTGCGGACCGTCATCGCTGCGGCCCGCCGTCCCGATGTCGTCGCCGACGCCGCCGCCGGCCGCCCAGGTGTCGGCACCACGGTGCCGGCCCGCGATGCTCGCGTCTCCGCACGCAAGTTGTGGATCGGATTCGCGGTAGCGGCCCGGGGCTCAGTGACGGTCGACGACGGCGCCCGCCGAGCCGTAATGGCCGGCGGCAAGTCACTGCTTGCGGCTGGCGTGGTCGGCCTCGACGGTGGATTCGCCGCTGGCGAAGCCGTCGAAATCGTCGACTCCGATGGCCAGATCTTCGCCAAGGGCCTTGCGGCTGTGGATGCCGACGGGTTGCGTGCCGCAGCCGGACTTCGCAGCGATCAGTTGCCCGAGGGCCTGCATCCACTCGTCGTTCACCGCGACGACCTCGTCGTCCTCGGCTGATGTCGCAGCGAGCGTTCTGCAGGTGAGTGGGCGAGGCGAACGGAACGGGCGAGCAGCACGCCGCACAGGAGTTCACCGCATCAATTTGGGGGTCGCCCACTAGTCTGCTCAGGTGCCTGACGCCACCGCGCGAGCTGCACCGGAGATGACCGGAGACGCCAGCAGTATGGCCGCTTTGGGCCTGCGAGCCAAGGCCGCTGCGACCGTGTTGGCGCAGGCGCCCGGTGCCGTGCGAGACGAGGCCTTGCTGTCGGCAGCTGACTTTCTCGAGGAGGCAACCGACAACGTTCTGGCTGCCAACGGTGAAGACGTGGCCAACGCCGGGGCTGCTGGCACTTCCGCGTCGCTCGTCGACCGGCTGCGACTCGATCCGGGCCGTATCGGGGCGATGGCTGCGGGCCTTCGCAACGTGGCTGCTCTCGCCGACCCAGTCGGTCAGGTGGTCGATGGCTGGGTACGGCCCAACGGGCTCGCCATCGAACGGGTCCGGGTGCCGCTTGGCGTCGTGGCCATCATCTACGAGAGCCGACCCAATGTCACCTCCGACGCGTTCGGACTGTGCCTGAAGTCCGCCAATACGGCGTTCCTGCGCGGCTCGTCGGCAGCGTTGAACTCCAACATTGCGATCGCCGAGGCGCTGTGCGAGGGAGTCGTCCCCGCTGGCCTGCCCGCCGATGCGCTGGTGCTCGTCACAGACACGAGACATAGCGCAGCCACCGAATTCATGCAGCTGCGCGGCTGCATCGACTGCTTGATCCCGCGGGGTGGTCCAGCGCTCATCTCGTCGGTGCTCGCCAACGCCACTGTGCCCTACGTCATCGACGGCGACGGCAACTGTCACGTGTATGTCGATGCCCGGGCCGACCTCGAAATGGCAGCAGACATCGTCTCCAACGCCAAGCTCAGCCGGCCCTCGGTGTGCAACGCGGCGGAGTCGCTCGTTGTCCATCGAGACGTGGCCGAGACCTTCTTGCCACGCATCGTCGACGACCTGGACGGCGTCGAACTGGTGGGAGACCCTGCCTCGCGGGCCATCTCATCGCAGATCGGGCCAGCCAGCCCCGAAGACTTCGCGACGGAGTTCCTGGCGCTCAAGATGAGCGTCGCGGTCGTCGACGACCTCGATGCTGCGATCGACCACATCAACCGTTACGGCTCGGGGCACAGCGAAGCCATCGTGACCGGTGACCTTTCGGCTGCGCAGGAATTCACACGCCGCGTCGACGCCGCTGCGGTGCTGGTGAACGCTTCGACGCGCTTCGTGGACGGAGAGGAATTCGGCTTCGGGGCTGAGATCGGCATCAGCACCCAGAAGTTGCACGCGCGTGGCCCAATGGGCCTTGAACAGCTCACAACCACGAAGTTCGTAGTGACCGGTCGGGGCCATACTCGGGGCTGACCGTGCCGACAGGCCGCCGCGGCTGCCACACTGTCAGACCTGCCCACTGCCCAATTTGACTCCGGAGACACCCAACATGAGCGAAACAGTGTTCGGAGACCTGTCGGGTGTCCGCGAAGGACTGGCGAAAGTCGACTACCTCGCCGACGACGGCATCGCCAGCGTCGTGTACCTGGCCGAGCGGCTCGGCAAGCCGGTCCTGGTGGAGGGACCGGCCGGCACGGGCAAGACCGAGCTTGCAAAGTCGGTCGCTGCCATGACCGGTGCTCGTCTGATCCGCCTGCAGTGCTACGAGGGACTCGACGAGGCCAAAGCGCTGTACGAGTGGAATTACAAGAAGCAGCTCCTGCGCATCCAGGCAGACCGCGGCACCGACGCCGAGCACGAGGAATGGGTGGACCTGCAGGACGACATCTTCCAGGAGGAATTCTTGCTGACGCGTCCCTTGCTCGAAGCCATCAGCGCCGAGGACAAAGTCGTCCTGCTGATCGACGAGGTCGACCGGGTCGAGATCGAGACCGAAGCGCTGCTGCTGGAGATCCTCTCGGACTACCAAGTCTCCATCCCAGAGCTCGGCACCATCGTCGCCACCCAGATACCGCTCGTCTTCCTGACTTCCAACAACACCCGTGAACTCTCCGAGGCCCTGAAGCGTCGCTGCCTGTTCCTACACATCGACTATCCCGACCTTGAGCGTGAGAAGCAGATTGTCGTCACCAAGGTCGCTGGCATCACCGAGAACCTGGCCGAACAGATCGCGCGAGTGGTCCGGTCGATCCGCCAGCTCGAGCTCAAGAAGGCGCCGTCGGTTTCCGAGACGCTGGACTGGGCTCGCACGCTCGTGCTGCTAGGCATCGAGAACATTGACATCGAGCAGGCCAAGCAGACGCTTCACATCCTGCTCAAGTATCAGTCCGACATCGAGAAGGCAGCCAAAGAGCTGACGGTCGAGGCCTAGCCCACCGGGGCTTGCCAAGGACGGGAGTCGGAAATGCTGGACCTACTCAGTGGCTTCGTCGGGGAGTTGCGCAGCGCTGGGCTGCCGGTGTCGCTGACCGAGAACCTCGATGCCATGGAGGCCGTCAAGCACATTCCCATCGAGGATCGCGACGCGTTCAAGTACGCGCTCGCCGCCACCTTGGTGAAGAACGAGCAGCACTGGCGGGCATTCGAGACAGTGTTCGAGGTCTATTTCTCGTTGCGGGGCCCCGAATACAGCGTCGGCGATGAAGACGGCAACGGCGAATTCGATCCGGACAATCTCGAAGAGTGGATGTCCCAGCAGATGCAGGGCATGGGTGGACGCGGGGGTGGGCAGGACATGTCCCCCGAGGAGATCGCCGAGATGCTCTTCCGGGCGCTGCTGAACGCCGACGAAGCGATGATGGCGGCAATGGCCCGAGCGGCAGTGACGCAGTTCGCGGGTATGGAGCCGGGCCGGCCCGTCGGCGGCACCTACTACCTGTACCGCACGCTGCGCAACCTCGACCTCGACGGGATGCTCGACCGGCTGATCGAGGAATCCTCCCAGCGATATGAAGGCGAGTTGACCCAGCTGGCGCAACGGCTCGAACGCGAGGAATTCGAGAACCGTATTGAGCAGCTGAAGCGGGAGATCGAAGCCGAGATCCGGCGCCGCCTCGTTGCCGACAGGGGCGTCGAAGCGATGGCCAAGACCCTGCGCAAGCCACTGCCCGAAGATGTCGACTTCATGCACGCAAGCCGTGAGGAGATGGCGACAATCCGCAAAGCCATCCAGCCGCTCACGCGCAAGCTGGCAGCGCGCCTGGCACGCAAGCGCAAGCACAAGCGCCGTGGTCCGCTCGACTTTCGGGCCACTGTGCGACGTTCACTCAGCTACGGCGGCGTGCCTGCGGAGCCCCGCTTCCGTCATCCACGTCCGAACAAGCCTGAACTCATCGTGGTTGCCGACATTTCGGGCTCCGTCGCGGCGTTCGCCCGCTTCACGCTTCATCTCGTGTATGCGTTGCAGAACCAGTTCTCCAAGGTGCGCTCATTCGTGTTCATCGACGGCATCGACGAGGTCACCCACATGTTCCAGAACGAGGAAGACATCACCAACGCGGTGCACCGGGTGAACACCGAGGCCGATGTCGTATGGGTCGACGGCCATTCCGACTACGGCCATGCCTTCGGCGTGTTCTGGGAGAACTTCGGTAAGGACGTCAACGCGAAGTCCACGATGATGTTCCTGGGCGACGCCCGCAACAACTACCACTCGACGAACGCGTGGGTGCTCAAGGAGTGCCAGAAACGAGCACGTTCGGTGTTCTGGCTGAATCCCGAGCCGCGCTCGTATTGGGACACGGGGGACTCGGTCATCACCGAGTACTCGACCTACACCGACGGCGTCTTCGAGTGCCGCAACCTGCGCCAGCTTGAAGGCTTCGTCGACAACCTGGCCTAAGACAACTTGGCCTAGGAAAACTCGGCCTAGCCAGCCTCCGTTGTGAGCGAGGGCGGTGTGCTAGATCAATTCGGCGAGCAACTCGGCTGTGATGAAGGCCAGGTCGAGTGATTGGCGAGCGTTCAGTCGGGGGTCGCACATCGTCTCGTAGCGGTCGCCCAGCTGGTGTTTGGCGAGGTCGTCGCCGCCGCCGATGCACTCGGTGACCGCGTCGCCGGTGATCTCCAGATGCACACCGCCCGGCCACGTCCCTGCCGCGGCATGGACTGCGAAGTACTCCTGAATCTCGGCCAAGATTGCGTCGAAGTGGCGGGTCTTGACCCCCTCATCGGTCGTGTAGGTGTTGCCGTGCATCGGATCGCACTGCCACACCACCGGATGCCCAGCCTGTGTGACCGCCCGCAGGATCGGCCCGAAGGACGCCGAGACGTTGCCGGCGCCCATGCGGCTGATCAGTGTGAGCCGCCCTGGTATCTGTTTCGGGTTCAGCGCCTCGCACAGCGCGAGCGCTTCGTCGGGTGTCGCGGTCGGTCCCAGCTTCGTCCCGATCGGATTGTGCACACCCCGCAGGAACTCGACATGGGCGCCGTCGGGTTCTCGGGTGCGCTCGCCGATCCACAGCATGTGCGCCGAGCAGTCGTACCAGTCGCCGGTGATGCTGTCGGTGCGGGTCAGTGCCTCTTCGTACCCGAGCAGCAGCGCCTCGTGGCTTGTGTACAACTCCACTTGCCGCATGGCGCTGTCATCGGTGTCCAGACCGCACGCGCTCATGAATCGCAACGCGGCATCGATGCCGTTGGCCAGAGTTTCGTAGCGTTGGCCCGCTGGACTCGATGCCACGAATTCCTGGTTCCACGTGTGTACCTGTCGCAGGTCGGCGTAGCCGCCCCGGGTGAATGCACGCAGCAAGTTGAGGGTTGCCGCAGACGTGTTGTATGCCTGCAGCAAGCGCGAAGGGTTTGGCGTCCGGGACTGGGAGTCGAACGGGATGTCGTTGACGATGTGGCCCCGGAAGATCGGCAGCGTCACGCCGTCGCGGGTCTCGGTGGGCTTGCTGCGCGGCTTGGCAAACTGACCAGCGATCCGACCCACCTTCACGATCGGCAGGCCGGCGGAGTACTGCATCACGACGGCCATCTGCAAGATGACCTTGAGACGGTCGCGAATCTGGTCAGCGGTCGAGAGTTCGAAGGACTCCGCACAATCGCCGGCCTGCAGCACAAAGGCGTCGCCCGTGCCCACCCGTGCAAGATGCTCGGTGAGACGCCTTGCCTCGCCGGCAAATACCAGCGGAGGCCGGCGCCTCAGCTCGGCCAGTGATTCGGAGAGCGCTGCAGCATCAGGCCACTCGGGCTGCTGGCCTGCCGGCCGCCCGGCCCACGAGCCGGAATGCCACCCCGGTGCGTGCTGAGGCGATCCGTCGGGGCTAGGCGCGCCCGAAGGTGAGACTGCGTCGTCAGACAGCGTCTGCGTCGGCATCGATGTCTACAAACTCGCCGTCGGCGGCGAGGCTCTGCAGCTCATCAACGGCGCGCTTGACGAGACGGCGTGCCGCTTCGGCAGTTACGCCGAGCTCCTCGCCGATCTCGCGGTAGCTGCGCTGCTCACCGTCGATGATCCCGTTGCGGCGGGCCACCGCATAGCGGGCGCGCTTGTCCAGCCGGCCGAGCATGGACATCACCATGCCACGGCGATCCGATTCGATGGCGAAGTGCTCGGGTCCTGGCGCATCGTCGCCGATGAGGTCGATGAGCGCGCTGTCGCCGTCGTCGCCGACCGTCTTGTCGAGCGACGTCGGGGTGCTGATCCGCTGCAGCCACGCGTTCTCGTCGTCGAGTGAGTCGCTGTCGCCTCCGTTGTGGCGCAGCGCAGCTCGCAGTGTGGCGGAGCGATCGGACGGCAGCCGGATGAGGCTGCCCTTCTGGTCGAGCGCCCGTCCAATCGACTGGCGGATCCAGAACGTTGCGTAGGTGGAGAACTTGAAGCCACGCCGCCAGTCGAACTTCTCGACTGCGTGCTCAAGTCCGAGGTTGCCCTCCTGGATCAGGTCGAGCAGTTCCAGCGTCGGAGGCAGCGGATAGCGACGCGCGATGGACACGACCAAGCGAAGGTTCGCCCGGATGAATCGGTCACGCGCAGCGGCAGCGGTCTGCACAGCCTTGCGCAGGTCGCGCCGCTCGGCCACGGACAGGTCCTCTTCGCTGTCAAGGCGCGTCCGCGCATCTCGTCCCGCTTCGATCTGCTGGGAGAGCATGCGCTCGTCCCCTGCAGTGAGAAGTGCAACCGCACCGATCTCGTTCAGGTACTGGCCAACTGAATCCATGACACACGCTCCAACCGGCAGGGGGCAGCCGGTTTCTTCGTCTTCGAATTGCATGCCACCTAGCACATGCGACCCGGTGGGGGGCACCGGGTATGTTCTGCCCTCGGCAGGCCAACCCAGGCCGGACTCAGGCATGACGCCGCCGCGGTGGCGGCGCCGTTCTTGGTTGTACGCCCGCATGCCATGCGAGGCCCGAGAACCCGGGCCGTGCAGAACTCTGCTATGGGCGAACAATCAAACGTAACACATGGCGCACAGCGCGCGCAACAAGCGACACGCGAGGCCTGCTGAATGACGCAACAGTGCCTCGGTGCGCGCAACCTATGTGAAGTGGAGCGTGACTCTACACTGCGGCGGTGCCGCCGCGACAAGGGATCTTCGGAGGCACCTTCGACCCGCCCCATGTCGGACACGTCGCCGCCGCAGTCTGTGCGCGCGACCAGTTGGGCACCGACATCGTGCATGTGGTGGTAGCCAACGATCCGTGGCAGAAATCCGCTGAGCGCTCGGTGACGCCGGCGAACCACCGGTTGGCCATGGCGCAACTGGCCTTCGGCGGTCTCTCCGGTATCGAGGTGAGTGAGCTCGAGATTGAGCGCGGCGGCCCGACCTACACGATCGACACCGTGATCGCGCTCGAGCGTCCCGGTACTGAGACCATGCTCATCGTGGGTCCCACCGCTGCGAGCGGCTTGCCGACCTGGCATCGAGTCTCGGAGCTATCTGAGCGCGTGAGGCTCGCCGTGGTGCAGCCGCGGAACGAGCCACGCGCTCATCTTGCGGGCTGGCGCACCGAGACGGTGTTCATGGATCCCGTCGAGGCGTCGGCCACATTGGTGCGCGATCTGCTCATCCATCGCACCCCATCGGAGGCAACGCCCGAGGTCGCCCGGCACGTGCCGCCCGCCGTAATGAGCTACATCACCCGGCACAGCCTCTATTGTCCGTGAACGTGGCATCGGTTCCGCAGGCGTCCCCGGCTTCTACCGGGGTCCACGCCGTCGGGCCGGTCCCAAGCAGCGCCGCCGCGACCGTCCCGCCGCTTGTGCAAGCTGCAGTGGATGGAGCCTCGGAGATGTCGGCCGAGCGCATCGTGGTGCTCGATGTGGGTGACATGCTGGCCATCACCGATTGGTTCGTCATTGCGAGCGCGCCCAATGCGCGCCGAGTGCGACGCATAGCCGAATTGATGGAACAACACGTCAAGGCCGCTGGTGGCGAAGGTCCGATCCGTACTGAGGGGCTGCACGAGGCCCAGTGGGTCCTTCTCGATTTTGGCGAGTTCGTGGCTCACGTCTTTCACGAACCGACCCGGGCGTACTACGACCTTGAGCGCCTCTGGTCGGACGTGCCTCGCCACGAGTTCGCCTGAGCCGCTAGCGCTGCGTCTTAGCTGCGTATCAGGCCGATTAGGGAACGTCGATCAGGGAACCAGTTCGGCGGAGCCCGCTCGGGCAAGCGCGATCCAGGTGCGCCCGGGTGTGAGGGCCACGATGAGGGCGTTGTCGGAACGGAACACCGTGACGTCCAGCTCGGACAGCCGCTCCCAAGTGCCCTGCACCACCTGGCCATCGCTGAATATCCACGCCTCGCCGGTGCCGGTCAGCCTGGGCTCGGGTGTCGCCGCATTCGCCGGGCTCTGGCGATACCGCACGAATTGCACGATGACGTTCTCGGGCGCGATCCGTACGCCATCGAAGTCTGTGTGCTCCCTGCCGTTCTGAGAGCGAGCCCACCCGCCAAGGGCAGCGTCCCACCGGTATGACGCTTCGATCTGCCCGAAGTCGATATCGACGCCGCTGATGGCAGTGGCTCGCTGCAGCGTGTCGCCTTCGCCCCGGAACCGGAAGTACTCCGGGGGCGTCCGGCCCTCGGCGGCGCCTGCGGCGAAAATGCGAGCGGTGTCGGTGATGAGATTGTGCGGTGCCTTCTTGGCCGACGAGCGCATGAACACACCCTTGGCGATCGTGCTTCCGTCGATGATGGTGACCGCGTCGACCCTGCGGAGGGCTCGTGCCGTGTACGCGTTGGCGCCCGAATTCACGAAAATGGGCCGGTTGAGATTCGACAGCAGGGCGAAATCGCCGGTGCGAGCCGATCGAACGGGGCCGACCACATCGGCATTGCTGGAGTGGAAGATCGCCGCGAATCGCGTGAGGCGGGCTTCAACGAGTTCCTCATAGACAACATCGGCCCGGTTGATGCCCCACTGCGGCAGGGCACGGGGGTGGTTGTCGATCTTCACGACGGCGGCTGGTCGCAGAACTTCGGTGGGTGTTGGCAGGCCAGTGAAGGGGGCGGTGTGCTGGGGGGCAGTGGTTGTCGTCGTGGTGGGCTCGGTGGCGGCGGCCGACGTTGTCGGAGTGTTGCTGGTCGCCGGTGCGGTGCTGGCAGGCACGGTGACGGTGGTCTGTGGTGCGGCCTGCGCCGTTGACGTGGTCGCCACGGTCTCGCCGACCGTGGTGTCGGGCACCTGGATGGACGAGCAAGCCGCAGCGATCAACAGCGGCAAGAGCCAGAAAGGCCGAACCCCCCGCATGTGGCGCGTTGTGGCCGCGCTCTTGCAACGACCGACAAGCGAATCACGGACACGCTCCAAAGATCTGCTCCTTGAGTTGTGCAGCAATATCACCGCGGCTGGCCGACCGACTGTTCACCATATCGGCTGCCTGCGGCGTGAGGGCGGAGCGTTGTCGGCACCGCCTGGAGCCGAGAACTGGCTCTCTAAGATGAGCGAATTCGGCTTGCGAGCGACTCTCGCGCGTGCGGCGGCGATTCGGCAGAGGGAGGCCTGGGTGATGCGGATTGTCTCTGCCCGGGGGTCGAAACCCGCATTCACTCGATGATGACCCGATGACGACACTGGTCACCGGCGGCGCCGGATATATCGGAAGCCATACGGTGACGGCGTTGTATGCAGCAGGCCACGACGCCGTGGTGCTCGACAACTTCTCCAACGCTCATCGAGGCGTTGTCGATGTTCTGCGATCGCTGACGTCGCCGGATCTCGCCGTCGTCGACGGCGATGCGGCGGACCGCCTCACGGTCGAGCAGATCTTTGACAATCACGCCATCGACGCGGTGATCCACTTCGCTGCGCATAAGAGTGTCCCGGAGTCGGTCGACGTGCCGCTGCGCTACTACCGGAACAACCTCGATTCGGTGTTGACGCTCGCTGAAACGGCGGCGGACCGAGGCGTGAAGCGATTCGTGTTCAGCTCGTCAGCGGTCGTGTACGGCACGCCCCCGGCTCTGCCGGTCACCGAGGACATGGCTGCGGAGCCGCAGAGTCCCTATGGGGCGACGAAGTTGATGTGCGAACAGATCCTGACCGACGCCGCAGCGGCCACCGGCATGCAAACCGCCATCCTGCGCTACTTCAACCCTGTCGGAGCGCACCCTTCAGGACGCATCGGAGAACAGCCAATCGAGGCCGGTCAGAATCTCGTACCCGTCGTCATGCGGGTGGCACTGGGCGAGCTGGGACGGCTGGCTGTCTTCGGCGACGACTACGGCACCCGTGATGGCACTGCCGTGCGCGACTTTGTCCATGTGATGGACCTGGCTGAGGGGCATCTCACGGCACTCACAGCCGATCTCGGCGAAGGGGGCTGCCGTGTCTTCAATCTCGGCACCGGTGCTGGCACGACGGTCCTTGAGTTGGTCGCCGCTGCTGCAGAAGCAACTGGACGCCCGATTCCCTACGAGATCGAGGGCCGCAGGCCGGGCGACATCATCGAGTCGTGGGCGGACTGCACACGGGCAGGTGCCGAGCTCGGTTGGCATGCGAGGCGCAGCCTGCCCGAGATGCTGGCCGATCAATGGCGTTTCGTGAGCGGCTGTGCTGACGGGGCCGTGTGAGGCGGAGCCTTCGTTGCGCTAGTTGAGCAACGTCACTCGAGCAATGCAGCGGCGGAGATGAGGGTGTACTCCTCGCCGGCGGCCAGCGGCGCGGCCATCGCAATTGCCGGTACGAAGTCAGGGACCCGGTCGTTGCGCACGAGGATCACGTCAGCGGCGGCGACCTCGCTGAGATTGGTCTCGTCGAGCATCCAGACCGGCCGGTCGAGGTAGTACGAGATCCAGCGCGGCGTCCAGATGCCCGAGGTGAACCACACCAATTCGGCCTCGGCGACCCTTGGCTCGTCTTGCGCCTGTTCCAGAACCGCTCCTGCGTCGGCCGGGCGCCCGAGATAGAAATCTCGCGTCGAGCCCGTCGCCACGAAGGCGAGCGTCACCAGAGTCACTGCTGCTGCAGCCGCTCCCAGCGGTGCTCGGAGCTTGGCGGCTCGGCCCCGCAGCACCCGGCGAATCGCGTCGGCAAGGGCCGCGAAGCCGATGGACGTGGGTGCCACCCACGGGAAGTTCCACAGGCGATGAATCCACGCGCCCTGCTGCAACGCAAACGTGAGCGACATGGCCACGGCGAGCGTCACTACCACCGGTCCGCGGGTACGACGGTCGACGAGGCCTGCAACAAGCGCCGGGAAGAACAGCAGCCGCAGCCACCACGCTGTCAGCAGTTCGTGGCTGGCGAAGGTCCACTGGCGCTGCAGGAATTCGCCGAAGCTGAACTGGGCCTGCTCAGCCGCGGTCGATACGTCGTTGCCCGTGCGGAAGGCGACGCGCTCGCTGAGCTCGGAGATGTCGGTTGCGTTCAGCAGCCAGCCGGCGGTCGCCAGCCCACCCACCAACGCTCCCGCAGCAATGGCGGTCAGGGCGGGCGACCATCCGAGGCGCACCCAATCGGCCAGGCCAGTCACTGGCAGCTTGCCGACATCCGCGACGGCTGTTGACCGCCGCCGTCGCAGGGTGCCGATGAACAGCCACGGCAGCAGCAGGCCCAGCGACGCGACGGCAATCCACGAGTGCATCGCCGTGAGGGCAGCGAGCGCGCCGGCGCCGGCAAGGGCCCATCGGGAGGGTCGATCCACCTGGCGTAGCCAGGCGATGGCCGCCATGAGCGCCAACAGCATCGAGAAACTGATGCCCATGCGGGCGTACACGTAGAAGAAGCCCGTGCTCACCATGACCCCAAGCGCGATCAGCGTCGGCCCCCAGGTGAAGCCGACGGCGCGCAGAAGGGCCGCCATGAACGCCACGGTGGCGGCTCCGAGCAGGAAGTCAGTGATGCGGACGGCGGGAGGGCTGTCGCCGAGCGCGCCGACCGCAACGATGGTGAGGAATTGCTTCAGTGGCGGGTGATGTGCGTAGGTCACCGCCTCCGGCGGCGGTTCAGTTCGTGGGGGCACATCGAATTCGGCGCGGATGAACGGATCGGTGCTGGCGCCAAGGCGGGAGTCGAGTGGCCCCAATTCCCAGAAGTTGCGCGCCTGGATGCCGGCACGGCCGAAAATCCGACCGTCGTCGCTGTTGCCCAGCGGCAGGTCGAGGTCGGGCGACCACAGCGCCAGCACGCCGACACAGATGAGGACCACGACGGTCCAGCCCGAACGCAGGCGAGCCAGGGATCCTCGAGTGAGCATGAATGATCCGTCGTTTCCAATCGCCGCACCCACCGTACGAAGGGGCGCAGCGTAGTATCGGCCCGATGGTGGTCCAAGAGCAGCGCCGACTGCCGGATGCCACATCGGACAGCGCTCTGCTTCGTGTTCCCTCCAACCATGCACACGCCGTGACGCCAGCTGCGCCTCCGGAGTGGCATCCGTCAAGCCCTCGGGGATTCCGGTTCCTCTACGTGGTCGATGCGGTGACGCTGTTCGGCTTGATGGTGGCCATCACCGTCGTGCGTTTCGGCCTGGACTGGCCGACCTATCCGTGGACCCACTACCTGATCGGTTTCGCCGTCGCCACGGTCTTGCACATGACCGTCTACTACTTCGGCGGTCTGTACGAGTTCGAGCAACGGCTGGGGCATCGCCCCTGGCTTCCGCGAGCCATGCTGCTCACGTTTATGGCGGTGGGCGGCGACGCCACCGTCACCTTGCTGTCGGATCGCTACCTGATGCCTCGGGGGAATCTGGTGGTGTTGGCCGTGGCCGGTGCCGTGCTGATCTCGTTCAATCGCTGGGCGGCGCGGCGCGTGCGCCAGCTGCGCACCGACGAGCCACGGATGCTGCTGGTTGGCAACCCGGCCGACATCGAGTCGGCCCGAGAGCATCTCGCCGACGCTGAGGCCGATGCCGTGGTCGTCGGCAGCCTGACCGACCTCGCCCTAATCCTCCCCGAAGCAGACCGCCTGGGTGCCACCGAGCTGCTGCTGCTGTCCGGACAGCCCCTCGACGCCATCTATCCCGAGCCGCTCGGTGAACTCGAACTGCGCAACATCGGTGTCTTCCGCCGCATCACACCGGCTGACACGCTGCTGGGATTACAGCGCAGCCGCCAGATCGGGGGCATGCCGTTTGTGGCGCTGCGGGAGCATGCATTGCCAATGTGCCGCTTGCGCTTCAAGCGGCTGCTCGACCTCGCGTACCTGCTGCTCCTCGCTCCATTCGCTCTGCCGCTCACCACAGCAGTCGCCTTGTACGTGAGAATCGTCGGCGGTCGGGGTGTGCTGTACCGGCAGGAGCGAGTGGGCCGTGGAGGAGCGCCGTTCGTACTGCTCAAGTTCCGCACCATGACCCGTGACGCTGAGAGCAACGGGCCTGTGCTCGCTGCCTCGAACGACCCACGGGTCATGAAGGGCATGGGTTGGCTGCGCCGCACTCGGCTCGACGAGCTGCCGCAGCTGGGGAACGTGCTGGTCGGCACGATGTCGCTGGTGGGGCCCCGACCCGAGCGGCCCCAATTCGTTGCCCGGCTGGAACGCGAGATCGCCGGTTACGGCCGACGTCACGATGTGCCGCCCGGCATCACGGGGCTCGCACAGACGCAGGGCCACTATCAAACCGATCCGGGCTACAAGCTCGGCCACGACCTGCAGTACGTCGTCAACTGGTCGCCGGTGCTCGACTGGGAAATCATGGCAAAGAGCCTCGTCGTCATGGCTCGCCGCAACGCCCGGTGAGCGACGCAGAGACGGACAGCGGGCCGCACGTCTCTGTGGTGATTCCGGCGCGCAACTGTGCCTCCGAGCTGCCCGAATGTCTCGATGCAGTGAGCGCGCAGACCTTTGGGGGGCCCCTGGAAGTCATCGTGGCCGTGGCGCCGAGCGGTGACGAGACCGATCGTGTCGCTTCAGAGGCCAGTTGTAGGTGGCCGCTGCAGATCGTCGAGAACTCTGCTGGCACGACGTCGTCGGGTCTCAACCTTGCGATCGGCGCCGCTGCCGGCGACGTCATCGTGCGGGTTGATGCCCAGGCCAGGCTGCCCCCTGACTACGTGGAGCGGGCGGTTGCGACCTTGGCGCGCACCGGCGCAGCGAACGTCGGCGGTGTGCAGCGGCCGGTCGGACAGCGTGGCTTGGGTCAGGTCATCGCGGCAGCCGTGTCCTCGCGGTTCGGAGGGGGTCCCGCCGCATTCCGGCACGGCAGTCACGAGGGGCCCGCCGACACGGTGTACCTGGGCGTGTTCGACCGTGCCGTGCTTGGGTCCGTGGACGGTTTCGATGAGTCGCTGGAACGAAACCAGGACTACGAGCTGAACTGGCGTCTGCGCGAACAGGGCCATGTGGTGTGGCTCGACCCGAGCCTGGTCGTGGACTACCAGCCTCGAACCAGCTGGGCGGGACTGGCACGCCAGTACTTCGACTACGGCGCCTGGAAGCGTGTGGTGATCAGTCGCCACCCGCGCTCGACGCAGCCGCGGCAGCTTGCAGCGCCCGCTCTCGCGTTCGGCCTGGTGCTGTCTGCGCTCGACCTGGCCCGGGGCCGTCTGCGCGGGGGGATCGTGCCCGTTGCATACCTCGGCGCCTGCACGCTGGCCGCGGCACGCCTGCGCCCCAGCCTTCCCGCGCTCACAGATCGCCTTCGAGCGGCCGCAGCGTTCGCCGTCATGCATCTGTCGTGGGGAGCGGGGTTTCTCCTGGGGCGCCGCAGCGGGCATCGGTCCTCATCTGAGGAAGTGACTGGCCCCCAAGCTGCACGGGGGATCTGACCCCGGTACGAATCCCGGTACGAACTCAGGCAGTCTCGGTTCCCGATTGGCGACACTCACTACGCTCACCCCCATGGCTGAGGTCGTGATCCGCAATGGGACCGTGGTGGACGGGAGCGGGGGTCCACCGCGAACCGCGGACGTAGCCATCGATGGGGGCACGATCGTCGAGGTGGGCGAGGTGGCCGCCCGGGGTCAACGCGAGATCGATGCCGACGGGCAACTGGTGCTCCCGGGCTGGGTGGACATTCATACGCACTACGACGGCCAGGCCACTTGGGATCCTGAGATGACGCCGTCGTCGTGGCATGGAGTGACCACGGCGATCTTTGGCAATTGCGGCGTCGGGTTCGCCCCGGTCCACCCGGGCACCGAGGACTACCTCATCAACCTGATGGAAGGTGTCGAGGACATCCCTGGAACGGTCCTCGCCGACGGCATTGACTTCTGCTGGACCAGCTATCCGGAGTACCTCGATGCGCTTTGCGAGACCCCCCGGGTCATGGACATCGGCAGCCAGCTGCCGCATGGGGCGCTGCGGTTCTTCGTGATGGGCGAACGCGGTACCGACCATGCCGAAATTCCGACCGTTGATGAGCTGGACCGGATTACCGCACTCGTCACCGAGGCCTTGGAGGCAGGAGCGCTCGGTTTCACCACCAGCCGCACCACCAAGCACAAGGCCGCGGACGGTCGCCTGACGCCGTCCCTGTCGGCGGGCGATCCCGAACTGGCGGCCGTCGCCCGTGCGATGCGGCACGCGGATGCTGGGGTGCTGCAGGTGAACTCCGACTTCGGACCCGGCGAGTTCGCGACGCTGCGGGCTGCGGCGGAACTCTCAGGACGCCCGCTGTCGGTCCTGTTGCTGCAGGTGGACAATTCGCCCGAGTTGTGGCGCGAGACGTTGGCGGACATTCATGCCGCCAACGCCGACGGCATCGCCGCCAACGGACAGGTGGGCTGCCGGCCGATCAGCGTGCTGCTCGGCCTGGATGTGTCGGTGAATCCCTTCGGAAACCACCCGGCCTACCGCCAGATTGCCGACCTGCCGACGCCCGAGCGAGCAGCCCGCATGCGCAACGACGAGGCCCTGCGGCGCGCGCTCGTCTCCGAGCGGCCGGTCGACGGATTCAGCAAGTGGATGGACTACGCCCTCACACGCGCCTTCGAGCTCGGCGAGGTGCCCGACTATGAACCCGACCCACGCGCTTCGGTAGCCGCCCGCGCAGCGGATCTTGGCATCAGCCCATGGGAGCTGGCGCTGGACCTGTTGTCCGACGGCGACGGCGACGCCCTCTTGCTGTATCCCTTCGAGAACTACACCGACGGAAACCTCGAGGTGATCCGCGAGATGCTGGCGGACCCTTACACGATCTGCGGGATCGGCGATGCGGGAGCACATGTCGGCACGATCTGCGACGCGTCGTATCCCACGTACCTGTTGACCCACTGGGCTCGCGATCGCACCCGTGGCGAAGGGCTGCCCTTGGAGCACCTGGTGCACAAGCAGACCCGGGCCAACGCGCTGGCTTATGGGCTGGCCGACCGCGGCTTGCTGGCGTCGGGCTACCGCGCCGATCTCAATATCGTCGACTTCGACGCACTCGGTTTGGAACGGCCCCATCTGGTGTACGACCTGCCGAGCGGCGGCAAGCGCCTGATCCAGCGGTCGACGGGTTACCGGCACACGTTTGTGGCAGGAGCCGAGGTGTCGACCGACGGCGAGTTCACTGGTGCCCGTCCGGGCCGGCTCGTGCGTGGCGCCCAAGCAGACCCTGCGAACAGTTGAAGCTGTGAGCCAGGCATCGGCACCTGGCCCTGCAGCCGGCGAGCAGGCGCTTCCGCTCGCTGGCTTCGTCGTGCTCGACCTGACCATTGCCCGAGCAGGTCCCACCGCCGTGCGCCAGCTCGCGGACTGGGGCGCCGACGTGATCCGGGTCGACGCACCTGGCGGCAGCTTCGAGGAGAGCCGCGAGCAATCGCCCGACCATCTCAATATTCATCGCAACAAACGGTCTCTGGTGATCGACCTCAAGCACCCCTCAGGCCGCGACCTGCTGCACCGATTCGTGCAATCGGCTGATGTGCTGATCGAGAACCTGCGACCGACGGTCAAGTACCGGCTGGGCTTCGATTGGGAGACCCTGCACTCACTGAACCCGGCACTCGTCATGGGCTCCATCTCCGGTTTCGGCCAGGAGGGCCCCTACGCAACGCGCGGCGGCGTCGACCAGATTGCTCAGGGCCTTGGCGGGATGATGGCGGTCACTGGCCTGCCGGGGCACGGCCCAGTGAGAGCCGGTGTGGCAATCAGCGACGTGACCGCCGGTTTGCAGCTGGCCATCGGCGTGCTGGTGGCGCTGATCGAACGATCCCGGACCGGCCTCGGCCGCTGGGTGCACACATCGTTGCTTGAGTCGATGATTGGCATGCTCGACTTTCAAGCCGCTCGCTGGACCGTGGCAGGGGAGGACCCGCCACAGGCTGGCAACGACCATCCCACAATGATCCCGATGGGGACCTACTCCGCAGCCGACGGGTACATCAACATCGCCGCTCCCGGAGGCCGCCTGTGGCAGGCGTTCTGCGCAGAGATCCGTCGCCCGGATCTGCCCGACGACGAACGCTTCTTGTCGACGAAGTCGCGCTCGGCCAACCGCACTGAGCTGAACGCCATCATCAGCGAGCGGCTCGCTGGGGCCACCTGTGACGAGTGGGTCGAGCGGCTGAACGCCGTGGGCATCCCGTGCGGGCGCGTCAACACCGTTGCCGAGGCGTTCGCCGACCCGCAGGTTCAGCACCTCGGCATGGCCGCGCCGGTGCATCACCCAACTGCTGGCGACATTCGCATCCTGCGCAATGCCACCCAGATTGACGGCGTGCCTGGCGATATTCGCCGACACAGCCCGACCAAGGGCGAGCACACGGACGAGATCCTGGCCCAGTTCGGCCTGCAATCCGACGAGATCGCAGCCCTGCGAGAGGCTGGCGCCGTCCGTTAGTCCCGTCGGTCGGCAGTGAGCGCCGACCGCGGTATGTTCCCGCCCTCAGATGCCGGCGGCAGCTTCGAAGCCGGTGTCGAGGTCGGCGATGATGTCGTCGATGGTCTCGATGCCGACCGAGAGTCGAACGAGGTTCGGCTCGACGCCGGTGTTGGACTGCTCTTCGGGTGTCAGCTGGCTGTGCGTCGTGCTGGCCGGATGGATCGCCAGGCTGCGCACGTCGCCGATGTTCGCGACGTGGCTGTGCAGTTGCAGGCTCTCCACGAACTTCTGGCCAGCCTTGGTGCCGCCTTCGATCCCGAATGCCAGCACTGAGCCGGCCCCCTTGGGCAGGTACTTGCGCGCCCGCTCGTTGTAGGGGCTCGAATCCAGTCCTGCGTACAGCACCCACTCGACCCGCGGATGGGCTTCGAGGTACTTCGCAACCTGCACCGCGTTCGACACGTGACGCTCCATGCGAAGCGACAGCGTCTCGATGCCCTGCAGGAACAGGAAGGCATTCATCGGAGATACCGCAGCGCCGATGTCGCGCAGCAGCTGCACTCGCGCCTTCAGGATGTACGCGCCAGCGCCCAGAGCCGGCCAGTAGGCCAGTCCGTGGTAGCTCGGATCGGGCTCCGTGTACATCGCATGACGCCCAGAGGCACCGAAGTCGAACGCGCCGCCGTCGACGATCAGGCCGCCGATGGAAGTGCCGTGACCGCCGATGAACTTGGTGGCCGAATGCACCACGATGTCCGCGCCGTGTGCCAGGGGCTGGCACAGGTACGGCGAGGGAACCGTGTTGTCCACGATCAGCGGGACGCCGACCTCATGGGCGACCGCCGAAACGCCTTCGAAATCCAAGATGTCGTTCTTGGGGTTGCCGATGGTCTCGCCGTAGTAGGCCCGTGTGTTGTCCCGCGTCAATGCGCGCCACTCGTCGAGGTCGTCGGGGTCGTTCACGAAGGTGACCTCGATGCCCATCTTCGGCAGCGTGTAGTGGAACAGGTTGTAGGTGCCTCCGTACAGCGACGGGCTCGCCACGAGGTGGTCGCCCGACTCAGCCAGGTTCAGAATTGCCAGCGTTTCAGCGGCTTGCCCTGACGACACCGCCAACGCTCCGGGCAGACCGACCGCAGTGCGTACTCCGCCCTCGAGCGCGCTGATGCGCTCCTCGAGCACGTGCTGGGTTGGATTCATGATCCGCGTGTAAATGTTCCCGATCTCGGCCAGCCCGAACAGCTTCTGGGCGTGCTCGGAGCTCTCGAACGTGTACGAGGTGGTCTGGTAGATGGGGACGGCGCGGGCGTTGGTGGCGCTGTCAGGCGACTGGCCCGCGTGGATCATTCGTGTTTCGAAGCCCCATTGCGCGCTTGAGTCCGTTTGTGAATCGCTCATGGCGATCTCCATTTCTGTCGCCCCATGAGGCGGGCTGTGCCTTACTCAGCGGTATTGCCGAGTGGCGAGCACTGTAGCGGCGAAAGCCGACCAATTAGGTCGGATTTACGGTGACAGATTGGTGTCGGAGTTTCGGAGCGGTCGATCCGGTGTCGCGACGCCTTGTCGCCGTTGGTCAGAAGCCGGTCTGCTTGTCGACGACACCTTCGAGCGAGCGGCCCTCACGCAGCGCCACAAGATTGCGGCAGAAGCGCTCCAGATTGCGCCGTGCGCGGTGCTGGCTGGCCCCAGCGGTATGCGGTGTCATGACGCAGTTGTCGAATCCCCACAGCGGGCTGTCGGCCGGCAGCGGCTCGACCGGGGCAACGTCGAGCGCGGCGCCGCCGATCCGGTTCTCGGCCAGTGCACGCTCCAGCGACGGTCCGTCGATGATCTCGCCACGGGTCACGTTCAGCAGGATTGCCCCATCGGGCATCAGGGCGAACATCTCGTCGTCGAACATTGCCCGGGTCGCGTCGGTGAGCGGCAGCCCCACGGCCAGCACGTCACTGGTGGCGACGATGTCGGCGAGCGCTTCGGGGCCGCCGACGCTGTCCACGCCGTCGCTGGGCGACACCGGGTACAGGTCCATCGCCTGCACGTTCATGCCGAACGCCACGGCCCGGCGGGCGAGGTGCCTGCCAGTGCCGCCGAATCCCAGAACGCCCATGGTCAGGCCCTCGAGCTCCAGCTCGCTGTAGCGCATCCGCTCTCGGTGGTCGTTGTCCCACCCCTGCGGACCGAGCTTGACCGCCGTCGCGATGCGGCGAACGAGTGCCAGCAACAGCCCGAATGCGTGGTCGGCCAGGTGACTGCCGACGAGACCCTTTTCTCCCGTCAGCACGACGTCGCTGTCGAGAAACGCCGGGTACATGAACATGTCGACACCCGACGCCGTTGCATGGATCCACCGAAGTCTTGGTGCGGCGTCGAACAGCCACTGCGGAACGATCCCGAGAATCACGTCGGCGTCAGCGGCCAGCGGCACGCCGTCGCGCGGCCGGTCCACGATGTTGACGATCGCGTCCGGACCGGCCGCCACCCGGATCATGGCCTCCTCTTCGGGAGTCACGTCAGGCAGCGTCAGAGTCTTTGTGATGAGAACGTTGAGAGGTGCATCGGGCGCTGCCACGAAGGTCGGCCCAGGCGTCGACTGGCTCATGAGATCACTGCCTCCACGGTTCCGATGCCGCTGTAGTGCGTCGTCCACCGCTGACCAGCCTCAACCCGGAAGCGGGCATAGGCACCGGTGATGATGCTCTGGCCGGGCTCGAGCGCCAGGCCGTACCGGTGCAGCGTGGCGGCGAGCCGGGCGATGGACAGGTAGGGGTTGTCGACCTCGTCGGCTGCGGTGCAGCTAAAGCGTTCTTCGCCGTCGCAGGACACCGTCACCACGCAGCTGTCCAATTCCTCGGCGGCAGGGGCGGTCACGCCGGAACCGCGCACGATGGCCCAGTTCGTCAGGTTGTCGGCCACGAGCATGGCCAGGTTCCCGCCGACTGCTACCCGCGCTTCGTTCACCTCGTAGCCGGCGCACGCCTGTGAGATGCGGGCGGGCACCGAGGCCGGATCGACATCGTCGCCTGCGATGCGCTCGCCGATCACAAAGCACATCTCGGGCTCGATGCTCACCTTGTTGATCTCTGCCGACGGGATCGAAGCTGGCGATTCGAGCACGCGATTGACGTGCCCGAATGGGCGGTCATCGATACCAACGGCAGTGCGTGCCCGATCCGACGTGAGTCCGACCTTCCAGCCCGACTGCACCGCACCGCCGGCGATCGCTCGGCGCTGCATCTCGCACTGGACGGCGAGCCCGTCCTCGAAGCCCAGATCGGCAAACGCCCCAGTCGGCACGTCACCGCCGTTCGCGTAGAAGCTCGAGAGCGCGTCGGCTGCAGCGAGCTGTCCGGGGTTGAGCTGCCTTGGCGGGGTCACAGCGGCGCACCTTAGAGGCCGAGCGGCTCGTGAGTACAGCGAACGCGGGTGGACGAACCGATTCCGCTGCCCAGTCTCGGCACCCACCCTCGGCACCGACCGAGAGATGTCCGGAATCGTCACTTGCGGTGCGGGGCGCTCCACGTAGTGTGAACCCATGAGGTTGCAGCTGGCGCTCAATGTGGACGACATCGACCAGGCCGTCGACTTCTACTCGCGGCTCTTCGGCGTCGAACCTGCCAAGCGACGCGACGGCTACGCCAACTTTGCGATTGACGAACCGCCGCTGAAGCTGGTGCTATTCGAGAATCCGGGCGACGGCGGCACGATCAACCATCTCGGCGTCGAGACCACGTCCGACGATGAGGTGTTTGCAGCGCAACGGCGCCTCGCCGCGGCCGGCTTGGAGACGACCGGCGTCGACGAGACCATGTGCTGCTACGCCGACAAGGTCGAGACCTGGGTCACCGATCCGGCCGGTGTCGAATGGGAGTGGTACGTCAAGTCCGGCGACAACGAGGTCCGCGACAACGTGGTGGTTGCCACGCCGGTTGCCGCCGACGTGGCGCCTGCATCCGGCACTGCCTGCTGCGCCGTCGCCAGCTGACCGTCGCCAGCTGAGCACTGAGCCCCCAGCGCTCGCTACGGCTGCGGGCGGCGCTCCCGCAAGAGCACCTCTTGGGCGATCGTTGCGATGTGGCGGCCGTCGGGGGCGAAGAGGTTGCCGACGGTCATGCCGCGGGCGCCCGTCAGGCCGTGGCAGTCGAATTTGTACAGGTGCCATTCGTCGGCACGCATTGGGCGGTGAAACCACATCGCGTGATCCAGCGACGCGCTCATGAACGTCTCCTGGTACCGCTCGCGGGACGCCTGCAGAGGATGGAGCGAGCGCGCCGCGTTGAATTGGATCGCGTCAGAGGTGAAGGCCACACCGCAGACGTGCATGCGGGGATCGTCGTTGATCGGGTCGACGATTCGAACCCAGCCCATTGACTGGCCTGCGCCGGGGTAGCTCTGGAGCGGTCGCCGCTCCATGATCCAGGGCCAACGTTCCTCGTCGATGTTGCGGCAATCCTCGGGGTCGGGTGCCAGCGGGATGCGCGCCGTTTGCACCGCGGCGTCCTGCTCGGCCACATGGAATGAGCACGACAGGTTGAGAATCGCGCCGCCACTCTGGCGAGCTACGACGGCACGGGTGCAGAACGACCGCCCGTTCCGCAGCCGGTCGACCTCGTAACGGACCGGCTCGTCGAGCGTGCCTCCACGGATGAAGTAGGCGTGGACCGAGTGCGGCACGAACGCCTCATCCACCGTCTGGAATGCCGCCCACAAGCCTTGAGCAATGACCTGGCCGCCGTAGATGCGTCCCCACGAGTACTCGGGGCTCACCCCGACGTAGGTGTCCGGGCCGTGTTCCTCGAGGAACATCACCTCGTCGTAGGTCGTGGGCGTCTTGCTCATGGCAGTTCCTCGTCGGCGCAATCATGTGTCTAGCGCGACACGGTGAGGGGCTCGCGCTGTGCCTACAGCATTCCCTTTCGGGAATCGCGCCAGGGCGCATCACGGTCGAGCCGGGGTTCGCCCGGCAGGCCGAGCACCCGCTCGCCCAGGATGTTGCGCTGGATCTCGTCGGTGCCGCCACGGATCGACATTGATGGTGCCGTCACCGTCTCGATGTAGCCGTGACCGTCTTCGAGCATGCCGTGAGCACCTGCGGCTCGGTTGGCGGTGTACGCCCGGCCCTTGTAGGACTCCACTGTGCGCAGCTTCGCCCCGCTGCCCGCTGGGCCGGGACTGCCGCCTGCACGAGCCTCGTCGGCTGCGCGCTGGCTCGTCCAGCGTGACGCCATGTCGGTGGCATGAATCTGCATCGCCTCGTTGCGCAGGGCTGGCGCACTCAACGCATCCAGTCTTTCGAGGTCTGCGAGCCAGATCGGAAGCCGCGCTCCGCGCCGGGAGCCATCACCGCCACCCCGGCTGCCCGCGCCCGCCCGCTCGTGGGCCAGCACGGTCATCGCAACTCGCCAGCCCTCACCGATGTCGCCAATGCGCCACTCGTCGGGCACCACGGCTCCGTCGACGAACACTTCGCTGAAGTGTGCGTCGTTGTTCATCTGGCGCAGTGACCGCACCTCGATGCCAGGAGCGTCCATGGCCACGACGAACATCGTGAGGCCCTTGTGCTTGGGCTGTGAAGGGTCGGTGCGGGTCAGGCAGATGGCCCACTGCGCCCACATCGCACGGCTGGTCCAGGTCTTCTGGCCACCCAAACGCCACTCCTCGCCGTCGGGTTGGGCGCTCAGCGCCACGTTGGCGAGATCAGACCCCGCTTCAGGCTCGGAGAACATCTGACACCAGATCTCGGCGCCCGATGCGATCGGCCGCAACCAGCGATCCTGCTGTTGTGCTGTTCCGTGTGACAGCAGGGCGGGGCCGACCATCCCCAGCCCGATCGCGAACGGGTAGAGGTCCGGCACCACGTACTCACGCAGTACTGAGCCGATGAGATGGTTCTCAGCAGGCGATGCGTTGCGCCCGCCGTGTTCGGCTGGCCACGTCGGCACGTGCCAGCCTCCGTCAACGGTCGCCGCCAAGTACGCCCTGCCGTCGTCGAGGTCGTCGCTGCCGGCGCCCATCGAGGTCAGGCGGGTCTCGTCAGTCCTGCGTTCGAGGAGCGCGTCGAGGGCCTCGCGCACCTCGGGCGTCCTGAGCACGGCGTCGCCCATCAGCTGCGCGTGAAGTCCGGGGTGCGGCGTTCGTTCATGGCGTTCACGCCCTCTCGCCAGTCATTGGTGGTGCGCAGGCGGTCTTGCTCGGCCTTCTCGTTGTCCGTCGCCGCCTTGATGGCATCGGGCAGGTGACCGCGCATCGTGTTCCGGATTGACTCGACCGCCAACGGTGCGGAGCCGGCAATCTCACAGGCAAAGTCGTAGGCGGCCTGGCGCAGCTCGTCGAGCGGCACCAGCTTGTCGGCGAGCCCGATCTCGACGGCTTCGTCACCCTTGACACGCCTGCCGGTGTAGAGCAGTTCAAGCGCTTGCTGGTTGCCGATCAGCAGCGGCAGTGTGATCGTCAATCCGAAGCCGTGGTGGAAGCCCAGCCGGGCAAAATTGGCTGTGAAACGGGCCTCAGGCGCTGCGATGCGGAAATCCGGGAAGCAGGCCACACCAAGTCCGCCGCCCACTGCGGCGCCCTGGATGGCGCCCACCACTGGCTTGCGCTTCGAGAACAAGTCGAAGGCGGCGTCGTAGAGGTGACGCGGGCTGCCGTCGGGGTTCGTGGCCGTGATTTCGCCGCCCCGGCGGCCGTCGGAACCGAACTGGGCGCCAGCGCAGAAGTTCTTGCCCTCCGAGCACAGGACGCTTGCGCGGCATCCGTCCTCTTCGTCAAGGTCGCCGAATGCTGCGACGAGGCCGTCGATCAGTTCGAGGTCGAAGAAGTTGTGCGGCGGTCGCTGGATCTCCACCACCGCCACGTGGTCATCGCTCAGGGTGACCGAGACGTCCCCGTACCGGCCGAATTCGTCGAATGCGCTGTCATCTGTGTTCATGCTGTTCATAGCGGCGAGCGTAGATGCGCCGCCCGCGGAGCGCTCAGGTCACCGGATGCTCCATCACTGCCATGCCAGCCGTCGTGGGACGTCGCCCTGCGCAGATTCCCGAAGGGTCGTCAGCGTCGGCAGCTTGGAGTCTCAGGCCCACAGGGCTGAGATCGGCACTGCTGTGATGCGGTTGGCGAGGTCGAACGTGTCGCGTCCGGTGTGGAACACGATGCCGGCGACGAAGCGCTCGTCCATCGAGTCGCGCAGCCATTGGAGGTGCCGGGCGTCGGAACGGCTCACTGCCGCGGCCGACTTGATCTCGATGCCGATGACTCGGCCGCCTCCGAGTTCTGCCACCACGTCGACTTCGCGGCGTCCGTCGCCGCTGCGTAGGTGCATCAGGCGGTAGCGCGTGGTCGAGGCAGCGGCTTCTGCGCGCAGCTGAGCGACAACGAAAGTGTCGATAAAGCGACCGATCAGGTCGCCCGACGCGAGCACATCGTCGATGCCCACGCGCAGGATGCCGGCAAGGAGCCCCGAGTCGATTACATAGCGCTTCGGCGCCCGGCTCATGCGCTTCAAGCGATTCGTCGACCACGCCGGCAGATCGTCGGTCACCATCAGGTCGGCCAGCAGCCCATCGTAAGCAACAGCGGTTTTGCGGCTGATGCCCGCTGCGTCGTACAGCGTTTTGTGGCTCGGTGTTCCTGCCGAATTCTCCGCATACGCCTGCAGGTACCGCTGCAGGCGGACTGCGTCAGGCGCTTCGCTGTAGATGCGAGCGTCACGCAAGGCAATCTGGTCGGCGTAGCTCTCGAGCCACGCACGCCCGGTGCGGGGGCCAAGCTCGAGAGCCGGCTCGGGAAAGCCACCACACACCGCGAGCTCCACATAGTCCCGCAGGTCCATCGGCGCTCGGTCACCTGCTGACAGTGGCTCGCCCGTCACCACCCGGTCGATGAAGGTGCTCTGTGTTCGTTGCCGCTGCTCGGCCACGCTCAGCGGGTACATACGCAACACGACCACACGGCCGGTTCCCGGCCAGAAACGATCGTCGCGAAACGAGCCGGTGATGAGGAACCGTCCAGGGCGGCGATCGGTGTCCACGGCACGCTTCACAGCACCGAGCACGTCGGGCACCATCTGCCACTCATCGACCAGCACCGGCTCGTCTCGCTCCCGCAGCGCAGCGTCTGGATTCGCACGGAATGCGGCGGCCTCGTCAGAGTCCAAGCGCACGACGGTGCGGGCGTAGCGACGCGCCGTCGTCGTCTTGCCACAAGCGCGTGGTCCGATGACCAGCACCGCAGGCAGATCGGCCAGATAGTCGGCGATGAGGGCGTCCGCTGTCCTGAGCACGTACTGGCTCATGGCACCAGTCTAGGTCGCAGATCTCGATTCCCGCTATTTCGCACTATCCATTCCCGATATTCCGCGTCATCAGTTCCCTAAATTTCACAGATCGGAGCAGGTCAACGTCTCCGGCGGCCCGATGATGTGAGGGCGTGTCGCCGCGCCGCCGAACCCAACAACGCGAAGAGTCTCATAACGAAGTCAATGAAGGTCTGGCCACGTGGGTGATCAAGCAACTCAGCCCGCCGAACGATTGGCCGCTGAGCCTCAAGCGGCCGGGTAGCGGATGGTCTCGAAGTGCTCTCGTCCCGCATTGATCAGTGAATGAGGCTTCTCGCTGCACACGACATAGAGCGCGTCCCGGGCGCGAGTCATTGCGACGAAGAGCTTGGTGGTGGCAAGCGCCTCTGCATCGACGCGTTCGGCGGGAGGAAGCCTGTTGGGCGCGGTGAACGGCCATGCACCGTGCGACACGCCGAGCAGAAAGACGACCTTGAACTCCAGCCCCTTCGCTCGATCGAACGTCCCCACCCTGACTTCATCGGTTGCCTTGCCGACGAAGTCCCTCAGGTTGATGCATCTCAGGTCTGCTTGCTCCAGCGCCGAGATCGCGGCGTCGGCTTGCTTGTTCGTGGCCGCAAAGACGCCAAAGTCGCCCAAACCCAGCGCTGGGTTCGTTGAGGTGAGCTGAGTGATTTCGTTCACCACGTATCGGCGCTCCTCCCCTTGATCCGCGACGATCACGAGGCGCGGCGGCACACCGTCGTTGCGGTGAGTTTCCCTGTGTGCATCGGCGCGTCTTCGCGTCCGCGGTGACATCGCCGACTCATCGTCGGTCTCCTCGCTGAGATCGGCAATTTCTTGTGCGCCGGTGCAGGCCATGGCTGCTTCGATGATCTGGCGCGTGTTTCTGTAGTTGAAGTCCAGCGTTTCGCTGCGGCCTCGAACTTCGACGCCCGCATCGCTCAGCGCAAATCCTCCCGGATAGACACGCTGCGCCGCATCACCGACGATCAGCAGTGAGTTCTGTCCGAGCACCAAGCCGTGCCCATCGCCGGTCTCGGACGGGACGCGCTCGGCCACCAACGCGCTCAGCAGCTCAAGGCCGATTTGGGTGAGGTCCTGGGATTCGTCGACAAGCACGGCGCGGTACTGCGGCTGCGGCAGCGACCGCACGTAGTCACGTGCTCGGCGGATGCGGTCGTCGAAGTGTTCGAGACCCCTGTCCTCCATCATTTCGCGCCATGCGATATGGAGATCCCACATCTGTTCACGCACGGGGTGTTGGAACGCAACTTCGCGGCCGTGGCGCCTGATCTTGCGATAGGTCTCCAAGTCTCCGATGTCACGCCCGATGATGACTTTGGTCACCTCGTCGATGAGGTAATCGTCGGAGAGTCCCAGCGCGTGCAGCGGCGAACCGGGGCGAACCACGTCGCGCTTCGCCCGCGCGAACGTGCTCTTCGACTGCGCGATGTTGACGTTCGCCTGAGGGCCACCGCGATGTTCGTCGATCTCCTGGCATAAGCCCTTCGCAAGCTCGTCGATGTTCGTGAACTCGACCGTTCCCTCCACGGCCGTGGGCAGCCTCGAATACAGGCTCTCAAGCACGGGCGGCAGACTTCGAATGAAGGTCGTGAACAGGATCGGAAGCGGGCCGTCGTCGAATATCTCCGCATCGGGCGGATGCTTGGCGAGCCAGGCTGCCCGGTGCAGCGCGACGCTGGTCTTGCCAGTACCGGCTGAGCCGCTCACGCGAGCCGGCCCGTTGAAATGGCGTTCCACGATCTCCTGCTGCGCCGGGTGCAGGAAGATCATCCAGTCTTCGACAGGAGCTTCGGCGAGACGTTTCACCTCGTCGGCGTTCAGCGTGATCGACAACGCCGAGGCCGCGCCGCGTTCGGTGATGTCCAGCGCGAACTGCTCAACGGCTGCTTGCTCGGCGGCGGTCAGTTGATCGCTGCGCCATCTGTCGGGATGGATCTCGTGCAGTTCAAACAAGAGTTCGAGCAGCGAACGCCGCAGCTCGGCGTTGTCATCGCCTGGCCAATGGCGCAACAGCACCTCGTCGCCGTCGGCATCGGTGGCGCGGACCAGCGCCGCCGCCTGATCAGCAGTAAGGCCGCCGAATCCGTCCCGCACCTTGAACACGTCGAGCACATCAGCGGCAGTCCACATCCACAGCAGCGGTCGTTGCGGTTCGTCCTGCGTCGGGCGGGACTCCTGGATCTCCTGGACGTACGGGTTCGGCTTGGCGTGGCGCTCGGTCGACGGCGGGACATCTGTCTCGGCTTGATCAGCTGGTTCCTCTGGCGCCTGTTCCGATTGGGGTGCGCCGCTCTGCAGGAGCTTGGCTTTCTTGTAGGCCTCGTCGTGGTGACCCGCATGGAGAAGTTGGCACTCGCGTCCGTCGCGGTGGAGCACGATGCGCAGCTCGTCCGACGCCCGAATCGACCACAGCGGGACCCTTGGCCCCTTGACGTGCAACTTCTCGAAGTTGAGCCCAGGCAGTCCGGGATTCTCCGCGAAGCGTGCCATCGCGTCGTACACGCGGAATTGTTCGTCCTTCGTCAGCTTGGCAAGTGAGTCACGGAATCCGGGCGCGACACGTAGGCCTGGGGCAACGTGAGAAGGTGCGTTCGGCACGGTCAGCAACTGTAGAACCCGTGTGTAATGGCCTGCCAGCCGATGCTGACTCGTACTGCGGCCGACTTCAGGACCGCAACCAGGTGATGCGCGGCGGGTGGTGCCCGGCGAGACAGACAGGCACATACAGGGGTGCGGCGAAGTGTTGGAGCATTCTCCGACCGACCCGCATGCGGCGCACGCTCCGATCGAGGTAAGCGGCCCATGACGAATAAACGTCGCTGGATTCGCCGTCGTTCACGCCGGACACCGCCACGGCCGGATCTACGCCAACGATCAGTAGCAACTCACGCGTATGGTCAGCAGCCGTAGGAGTCCTCCTGAGTACGGGGCGAAGCATCACCGACTCTGGGGATCCGGCGCTAACCGGCCAAGTTGAATGACACCGGGCTACTCGAGGTGCAAGCATGAAACTCTCGAAAGGCAAGGCCACGGTGTCTGAACTTGAATCGAACGGGCCGAGATCATCGTCACAAACAACCTCTTGGATCCCAGGTATCTATGCCATTCGCTTCCGATGACCAGATGAGAGTGCCAGCCTCGCCATAGATCCTGATGACGGCCCTTCCATCGTTCCAAGGCGCATCACGAATCCACGCTTGCGTCACCTTCGACCGGCACATGACTCTTGACCAGTGCTTTTCATGCCAATCTTGAGCATCTTTGAAGGCGAAGCCATCGGCATTGAGCTGCTCACGAACGTCGTATGAGTCATGGACCCGGATTTCGCATCGCTCAGGTTCGTCATGCGGGACCGGCTTCAAGCTTCGCCAGTCCAAACGATGCACGACGGGATCTCCTTCGATCTCAGCCAAGAACGGGCTCATCTTGCTGGCTTGAGTGCAGATGAACAAGTTCTTCTTCGCGCGAGTCAGTGCAACGTAGAAGAGTCGACGCTCGTCTTGCTCGATCGTGTCGAGCGAGTCGCTGAAAATGCGTCCGAACATCCAGTGGGGATGAATGAGCGGGTAGTGGTTCGCAACTGCATCTAGGACGATGACGGAGTCCTCTTCGAGTCCTTTGTACCCGTGCGCAGTACTCGCGGTTACTCGTTCCTGGAGCTTCGCTGGGAGCGTCTCGCGTAACATTGCCAGCGCACTCTCCAAGCTGCCGCCCGGAATCACGTCTGGGTTGTGCGTCCGGTTCAGCAGCACGACTGAACCCTGTTTCGCCGCGTAGTACGTGAGGCGGCCCAGGGCGATTTCGTATCCCTCACTCGTCGTCGAGATCTCGAGGTCAAGTCGTCGCTGCCGCTCCGTCGCGAGTGGCACGAATGACTCTAAATCGCACACATAGACCTGCCCCCCGTTGTCTTGTACGGCACGGGCCTTGGCATCGTCGTCGCCGAGCAGGAGATTGCTGGTCTCAACGATGCGAGCCGCGGATCGGTAGTTGTGACTGATGGTCTTCGCTTTCGCTGGCGCGAAGTGCGTGTCGAAACCTCTGAAGTACGACAGGTCGGAGCCAGCGAAGCCGTTGACCGCCTGCCAGTCGTCCCCGACGCAAAACACCTCCATCTTCGGGTTGCGGCTTCGCATCGCCTGCGTCAAGTTGTAAAACGACCTGGAGAAGTCCTGATACTCGTCGATGTGGAGGTAACGCAGATCCTTGATTGATCCGTTGTTTCCCTTTCGCCCGAAGCTCAGCGTACCCTCGGCGGCAGCTTCTGCTGCCCGGAGCATGAGGCCGTTGAAGTCCTCACGTCCGTTCCGTCCCAGATGTTCTAAGTAAGCGTTGTACACGGCGGAGCCGATTCGGTAGAACTCCAACTCGGTTCTTGAGGCACCCGGTATTGCCGCGTGCCTGATGATTTCTATGTCGAGGTCGCGTGGCAGCCAGTTGCGCTGCCGGCAACGCCCTACGAACTGCTCCATGGCCTTGCTGAATTCGCCGACTGCGCGGTCCTTGATCTCTTTCCACAGCTTGTCTCGGCACAAGCGCTCCGGTGTCAAGTTGTGTTCCCTCAGTTTCGTGCACAGGTGAAGAATGAACTTGTCTTCGCCGAGGCTCTGCATCTCTTCGTGCGTGAACTCAAGCAGCTTGCCTTTGAACTGCGCCCGTTCGATAGATCCACGAAGCAACGTCCACTCATCATCGCTGCCAGCTCGCTCCTTGGTTTCGTCGATGTACCGGATGTAGATCGAGGTCTCACGGCTGTTACGAATTAGAAAATCCGAACGAAGTCTGCGGCCACTCCAACCAAAACCATGATCGAATCTGTAATCGATGCCGTGCTCGACAAGCGCGTTCGCGATGACCTTCTGTCCGAAGTTACGGACGCGATCACCCTTCAACGTTTCCTGGGTCAGCGAACGACGAAACTGCACGAACTCGTCGCCGGTCAGATGATAGCCGCCAGACTCGATGCGACTCCAGTCGGCCTCAAAATACGCCAGCATGAGATCACGGATACGGCCCTGCCATTCGTCATCACGAACGAACTTGTCGATAATCTGCTGAACCACCTTCGTCAGATGCAACTTGCCGTCGTCCTTGTCATCGAAGAGGAGCTTCTCCGATGGATGGACCAGTGCGTGTGCCAGCGCATGAAAGGTCATTACATGAGGAATACTCTCGCTCAGGCGCTCGCGAAGTCGCTTCTCCATCTCTGTCGCAGCGGCACGATTGAACGCGAGCAGCATGACCTGATGGGGCGGCACGCCGCAGTGCTCTTGCAGGAAGATCGCCCGCGTCACCAGCACTCGTGTCTTGCCTGATCCCGCGCGGGCTGTTACGAGGACGTTGGCTGACGTCTCGCCCACCGCCGCAGCCTGTTCATCATCGAGAGGAATGTTCAGGTGTTCTCGAGCCCAGCTCTGCACGAATTGCGCTTTGTCATGGTAGTAGTCGTTCGCTTCGTAAACTCCGGTTGTCAACAACCGAGCGCAACTTGTGTCGGCAGTCAGGAAGCTCTGCTCGAAGGCGTTGACACACTGGGCCCGAATCTGTTGGCGCTGCGATTGCTGGCGCTGTTCTTCCGCTTGCCTCTCACGTCGTAGCAACTCCTCTTTCTCGCGTTGTTCGGCAAGTTGCCGCCGACGCTCGGCCTCGCGCTCGGCCTCAGCAGATGCGCGTTCTTCCACAGCTCGACGTCGCTGCCGTGCTTCCTCCTCGTGCCGACGCACCGTCTCAAGAACATGGTCGCGGAGTTGGCAAAGGTAGGGCGTTCTACTGCGATCCAGGTCAATCTCCGCGAGATACGGCATATGAAGCCGCGGGTCTGTTAGTTGTCGGTATATGTATTCATACTTGATGAATTCTGATGCAATGATTGGGATCGCCGCAGTTTCATTAGGAGCTAGCAGAAGACATACGCGGCGAAAATGATTCTTCGAAGTATCCGAAAGGATGTGGTCGCTTGCAATATATCTGTCGAAGAATTCTTCTATGGACAATGAAGAGATCTTGGCGGTCGAGTCGCTGATACATCGAACCGCCCAGTTCATTAGACTGATCAAGTCGGGCCAAATCTTGGATTCTACCCGTACTACCATTTCGCTGAGCCCATTACTTTCACGCCGAAACTAATGGGACTAACGGGAACAGCTTGTGGGTCGGCGTTACGAATAGAGCTTCGTAGGCACCGGAGGGTGGGGCCCCGCTTTCGTTAAGCATGTTGGCGTGGAGGTGCGCGAAGGCCTGCTCGGCGGTCGAGCGCGCATCGTCACAGGCGAGCCGGGCCCAGCCGGGTTCCGGAACAGCACCGCAGTCGTGACCGACAAGCGTTCCGACTTGACAGACGACAGCGTCGAGTCTCACCGAGACATCTCTGTACTGGCCGAATTCACTGGTCGAATTCGTCGAATGCGCCGTCGTGCATGCAGCGAGCGTAGATGCACCGTGCCCGAACCGCGGCGCTCAGCCGATGCTCGGCTTCGCTCCAAGCGATGAGGAAGGGCAACGATCAGGGCTGATCAGATGTCGAGCATCTCCAATAGCTCATCGACTGTCAGGTCATGATGAGCGGCGACGCTCTTGAGAATGCCCGACAGGGTCTTGACCTTGATGGGGTTGTGATCTGGGATCACTTCGTGATGTTCGCCATTGGCCTGAGTCGTGACTCGGACATGAGAGCCGCGTCGACGAGTGACTTGGTAGCCGAGCGTGGTGAGCGCACGTTGCAGATCGCGCCCGCGCACATCGCGCGGCAGCCTCACAGGGCCAGGACTTCGTCTCTGACGAAGTGCAACCGGACGACGCTGGGACGGATCGACGCGTCGTCGAAGTAGCACTCAACCGCTTCGCGGATGTTGTCGCGTATTTCCTCGATCGTCTCTGCCTGGGTGTGAATGCCGTACCCAAGTGCGCTGGCAGAGTATCCGCCATCGACTTCATCATCACTGACCTCGAAGATGATCTCGGAAGTCGTCGGCGACACAGCCACCTCCCTGTCGGTGCTTGTCAGCACTTCACTGTAGGGCTGCGCTGCCGTCGGTGATGAGGGGGTAGAGGCCGTCGGCGCCGGCGTCGGTCGCCATGTTGCCAAGCACCGCCGACCAGTGGGCGTCGGAGCCGTATTCCTTGCGCCAGCTCCACAGGCGACGGCTGTAGTGGTGCAGGGGGTACTCCTGGGTCATTCCCATGGCGCCATGGGCCTGGTGGCAGGCCTTGGTGGCCCGAGCGGCGGCTTGATTGGCGATGAGTTTGGCTGCCGCAATCTCGAAGTCGGCACCTCCGCGGGCGGCCTCGCGAGCGGCGCACTCGGCTGCCATCCGCACCAGCGCTGCGTCCTGCGCGGCCCATACCAAGTGCTGCTGGACGGCCTGAAAGCGGGCCACTGGGCGGCCGAACTGCACACGGTCGTTGGTGTAGGTCACCGTGAGCTGGCACATCTTCTCGATGGCGCCGGCCATGAGAGCGACCCGCGACAGGGCGCCCCGCTGGGCGAGCGAATCGGCGTTGACGCCGTCGGGCGCGGGGGCTGCGCGGCCAGCCGCGCCGTTGAGCCGGACAGTGTCGCGTGGCTCTCCGGCCATGTTCGGAAGCGGTGTGATCTCGCAATGAGCCGCCGGAACCGCCACCACGACGGGTTGCCCGCCGCACTCGCATACGCAGACGATGACCTCTGCGCTGCGTGCCCACGGCACCCGCAGCGCTTCACCGGTCACCGTTGCACTGCCATCTCCGGCAATATCGACCGAGCAGGCGCCACCACCGCTCCAACCGCCATCGGCGGCGCGCGGCGGTATGACCGTGACGAGCCCGTCGGGCCGGTCCAGCCCTGCCGACGCCAGCAGCCAGCCGCCGAGGATGCCGTTCTCGGCTGCGGGAATGGGCGCCGCGTGGTAGCCCACCATCCGCAATACCTCGGCTGCGTCGGCCAGCGTGCCGCCCGAGCCGCCGGCGTCCTCGTCGATGGCGATCAGGTCGAATCCGGTCTCGCAGAACGCGTCCCAGATCTCCGGCGCAGCGCCGTTGTCCTCGGCAGCCTGTACCGCCTCATGTGTGCACAGCTCGTTGAAGAGCCGGTGTGCAGTCTCGGTGACCAACTCGTCGACCACGACCGGCTCACGTGGGGCCGCCGTCATGCCGGCAGGCTGTGTCGATGGGGCCGCCGTCATGTCGGCAGCCCTTGGAGGCCCTTGGAAGCGACCGAGCGCAGGATCTCGATGGTTCCGCCCCGGATCGTGTTGCCCGGGAAGGTCACCACGCATTGAGCCAGCATGCGCTCGAACAGCGACTCCGACTCTGGTGAGTATTCCTCGTCGATGAGCTGCACGAGCTTCTCGACGACCTCCTGCTCGTAGCGGGTGCCCATCTCCTTCACCAGCGCGGACTCCACCGACGGGGCCTCGCCCTCGTCGATCAGCCGCGCCACCGACAGCGACAGGTTCCGGATGCTCCACCATCGAGCTGCGAGCTCACCGAACAGATCCGACACGGTGTCCTCCATCGGCGTGCCTGCCGTTTCGCGCAGCAGCTGTTCCACCGTCGAGAACGGCGAGAGCCAGCGGTCGGGACCGCCGCGCTCGTAGGCCATTTCGGCGGTGTTCTGGTGCCAGCCCATGCCGGGATCGCCGACCACATTGGTGTTGGGCACATACACGTCGTGGAAGGTGACCTCGTTGAAGTGGTGACTCCCGTCAAGGAATGGGATCGGGTTGATCTCAAGGCCCGGCGAGCGCAGGTCGATGAGGAACTGCGACAGCCCAGCGTGCTTGTTCCCGTCTTCCATCGGCGAGGTCCGCAGCAGGCAGATGAACCAGTCGTTCATGTGTGCGTTCGACGTCCAGATCTTGGTGCCGTTCACGATCCAGCCGTCGTCGGCGCGTTCGGCCCGGGTCGACACCGACGCCAGATCCGAGCCGCTGTCTGGTTCGCTCATGCCGATGGAGAAACCCAGCTCGCCCCGGCAGATCGGCGGTAGGAATCGCTCGCGCTGCTCGTCGGTGCCGAATTTCATGATGACGTTGCCGGTCTGGCGGTCGCCCACCCAGTGATGCCCCACTGGCGCGCCCCACCGCAGCATCTCTTCCACCACGATGAAGCGCTGCACGGCGGTGCGGTCCGAGCCGCCCCAGCGTGACGGCAGCGCCATGCCCACCCAGCCCCGGGCGGCCATCTTGGCCGAGAACTCGCGATCGTGGTCCGCGGCCATCCCGAGGCATGGCTCATGGGTGCCAGGCGGCAGTTCGGCGGCCAGGAACTCGCGTACCTCTGCTTGGAGGTCGAGTTCGGGGCCAGTCAACTCAGTGGGCGTGAATCTCATCAGCGGCCTTTGCGGGAGAGAAGATGATCAGGCGAGGGCGAAGCCGCGGTAGTTGTCGGACGCCACGTCCTCGCAGATCTCAACGTAGGGCGGGAATCCGGGCAGCGGCATAAAAACCCGGGTTTTGCCGGGAATGTTCGCTCCCAGGTACCACGAGTTGCACGTCGGGTACAGCGTCAGATCGGCGATGGCATTGACGTAGTCCACCCAGTACGTCTCGGCATCGGGCTCGGGCTCGATGGTGGTGGCGTCCCGTTTGCGCAGGTCCACCAGGCAGCGCGCGATCCAATCGACGTGCTGCTCGATGGACGGGATCATGTTGGTCAGCACCGAGGGGCTGCCGGGCCCCGACACGGTGAACATGTTCGGGAAGCCGACCACGCCGAGGCCGAGATAGGTGCGTGGCCCGGCGTCCCAGTGGTCAGCGAGCCGCATGCCATCGCGCCCGGTGATGTTCATGCGCAGCAGCGTTCCGGTCATCGCGTCGAAACCGGTGGCGTACACGATCGCGTCGACGGGATACTCCCGGCCGTCGACCACGACCCCGGCTTCGGAAATGCGCTCGATCGGCGTCTCGGACACGTCAACCAGATGGACGTGGGGCTGGTTGAACGTCTCGTAGTACTGCGTGTCGAGGCATGGGCGCTTGCAGGCGATGGTGTTGTGCGGGGTGAGCTTTGCCGCCAACTCGGGGTCGTGAACGATCCCAGCAATCTTCTTGCGGACGAACTCGGCTACCCGGTCGTTCGATTCGGAGTCCAGGACAATGTCGCCGTAGGCCCGGTAGAAGGTGAATCCGCCCACCCCCCATCGTTCCTCCATGCGGTGGTAGAACTCGTCGTCGCTCGCCTCCTTGGCGGGGTCCTCGCTGTCAGGCAGCCGCTGCACCATGGCCGCTCGCTCACCGAACATCTTGGCCCGAAGCTCGCGATAGTTGGCCTTCCACTTGGCTTGCTCGGCCGGATCGAGCGGTTCGTTGCGGGCCGGGACCGAGTAGTTCGGCGTGCGCTGGAAGACCGTGAGCTCCCTGCATTCCGAAGCGATGACTGGGATGGCCTGGACGGCTGATGATCCGGTGCCGATCACCGCGACCGACTGTCCACAGAAGTCGACGCCTTCATGGGGCCAGCGGCCTGTGTGGTAGGTGGGGCCACCGAACGTCTCGGCACTTTCGAACTGCGGAACATTCGCAGTGGACAGGCAGCCGGTGGCCATCACCACGAAGCGCGCTCGGTATTCGCCCCGGTCGGTCTGCAACCGCCACTGGCGGGCGCCGTCGTCCCAGTCGACCCGCTCGACAGTGGTCTCGAATCGGATGTCGCGCCGCAGGTCGTACCTGTCGGCGACGTGGTTGGCGTATCGGAGAATCTCGGGCTGACCGGAGTAACGCTCCGACCATGACCATTCCTGCTCGAGCTCGGGGTCGAACGAGTACGAGTACTGCATTGACTCGACGTCGCAGCGAGCGCCGGGGTAGCGGTTCCAGTACCACGTGCCGCCCACGCCGCCGGCTCGTTCGAGCACGACGGTGTCGAAGCCGAGCCCGCGTAGCTTGTGGAGCATGTACATGCCGGCGAACCCGGCACCCACGACCACCACTTCGTTGACGTACGACTTGTGGCCGTTCGAGCTGGCCCCATCCCCGCTGCTCATGGCCGGTCAGACTACCGAGGGCAGCTGAGCGCAGCCTGTGGCGGGCCGCTGTGGCACGCTCCGGGGGATGGGTGAACCCTGCGATCTCACCGCGACCCAGGCACGGCAGTTGATGGCAACCGCCGAGCTGTCGGCCGTCGAACTGCTGGAGTCGTGTCTTGCACGGGCCGATGCGACCCACGAGGCGGTAAATGCGCTCGTCATCCGCGATGACGACGCAGCGCGAGCAACGGCTCGTGCAATCGACGACGCACGCGCCCGCGGCGACGAGTTGGGGCCGCTGGCGGGCCTGCCGGTGGCGATCAAGGACATCCAGGCCACCGCAGGGCTCACCACCACCTATGGCGCCGTGCCCTTTGCCGACAATGTGCCAACTGCCGACGACGGCATCGTGGCGCGGGTCCGGGCCGCCGACGCCGTCATCATCGGCAAGACGAACACACCTGAGCTCAGCATCGGCGCCAACACCGTGAACCGGCTCTTCGGTGCTACCGGCAATCCGTTCGATCCCTCACTGACCTGTGGGGGCAGCTCGGGCGGTTCTGCTGTTGCGCTGTCGTGCGGAATAGCGCCGTTGGCTACCGGATCGGACCATGGCGGCAGCCTGCGCATCCCGGCCTCGTACTGCGGTGTGGCCGCTCATCGCTCCACGCCTGGCACGGTTGCACACGACGAGCGCACAATCGGGCGTACCAACTACAGCGTGCAGGGTCCGATGGCCCGCACCGTTTCTGATGTGGCGCTGTTGCTGTCGGTGGTCGCGGGCCGCGACCGTGCGGCACGCCGTGATCCCATGGCGTTCCCGTTGGACGCTGGGGCGTTCGCAGACCTCCCTGTGGTCGATGTGGCATCGCTGCGTGTGGGTGTCAGCGCCGACCTGGGCGGGCTGCTGGTCTCTGACGCAGTTCGGACGGTGTTCGCCGACCGGGTCGAACGCCTGAGCAGCATTGTCGGGTCAGTAGAGGAAGCCACCATCGACCTCAGCGATGCGCTCGAAGTGGACTGGCAGCTTCGCTCGGACATCTTCGCCACGAACTACCACCGCAGCATTCACCGTTTCGATCCCGACGCCACCGGGCCTGACGGCGGGTTCAATCCCAACATCCGCGCCACCTACGACGAGGCCTTGCGTACGACGGTGCTGGACATCGCAAAGGCGCGGAGGCGACAGGTGGAGCTGTACCGGGCCACCGACGCGTTGTTCGACACCTTGGACGTGCTGATCTGCCCGGGTGTGAGCGTGCCGCCCTTTGACTGGCACCAGCTGTATCCCGCTGAGATCGACGGGCGACCTGTTCGCAACTACATGGCATGGTTGGGCCTGTCGGCGGCGCTCACCGTGGTCGGCCATCCCGTGACCGCATTGCCGTGCGGTCTCGATGGCCAAGGAACGCCCTTCGGCCTGCAGCTTGTGGGTCCGAGCTACAGCGACCGGCAATTGCTCGGGATTGCCGCGGCCATCGAGGCTGGGTTCGCTGACGATCCGATCACCGCACGGCCAGTGCCCGATGTGGATTGGCTTGGCACGGTGCAGACCCCCTGCCGGACCGAGGGACGTCTCGTTCACACATCTGCTCCGCCTCAGCAACTGCGACCGGGGTGCTTCAGCGAGGGGAGGGGCGGCCGGCGACGGTGACGCTCAGGGTTGCCTCCACGAAGAGTTCGCGGCCGTTGCTGGGGGCGGTGCGCGTTTCCCAGTCGACGGTGACCTCAGCGTCGTGGGCGCCGGCTGCGGCGGCCTCGGCTTGGGCGGCTTCGGTTGCCTGGGCTGTTGCCCACTCGCGGGCTTCGTCGAGGTTGTGCCACACCGGCGGGTCGTCGCCCCAATGTGCCCGGTAGCTGCCGCGACGGGGTGCGGTGACGGTGATCTGCTTTGTGATGCGGACCCGGGCCACGGCCGCACCGACGGCATTCGCCACCTCGGCATGCGCTGGAACCACAGCAGTGGTGCCAAGGAGTGCCGCAACGAGCGGGGCGTAGGTGGGGGCTGGGGCTCCGATGGCAACGATTGGCGAAGCGACACCTGCGCTGAGGCGGGCGAGCGGTGCTGGATCATCCGGAATGGATGCAACATCGCCCGCGACCGGCACGCCCGGCTGCTCGCTGGGCTCGAGCAGGCCCCACAGCGGGTTGGTTGAGCGATCACCGTGAGTGCTGCCGGTTTCGCTGGCGGTGGTTCGCCCGAGGTCGCGATGCCAGCGGTCGAGAGCTGCTTGCGCGAGTGGTCGCCTGGTTTCGCCAGGGGCAATGCCGTCCGCACCGAGCGCGACGCTGAGCAGCGCTTCAGCGGCGCCTCGCAGCGCGGAGCGCATCACGCGGCGGGACAGGTCGGCGGCGCCGGTACCGATGTTGACGCCGTAGCGGTCGCGCTGGCGGCTGAACAGCTCTGCTCCTGCGTGGGCCGCGGCCGCATCGCCCACCGATTCGGCATCGACCAACCCGAGCACGACGCAGGCGTCAGTCGGCGTCAGTGCGGCGCGTCGCACCATGCCGCGGCGCTCAAGCCTTCCCACGGCACTGCGCCAGCGGGCCGACCGTTTCAGATCCACCAAGGGCAGCGCGCCGCCGGCGCTATCGACGAGCCGCAGCACCTCGTTGTCGAGACCGTCGAGGTGCTCAGTCGACGCAGGGATAGCGGCTCGTAACAGCACCTCCCCGAACTCTGCTAGGAGACGTTGGGCCTCAAGCTGACGTTGCAGCATCGGCAGCACCACGTCGGGGTGCCGTTGTGCTGCCACGCATAGCGGCACCACTCTGCGAGGACCAACGGCGAGTTCGCCGAGGACTCCGTCGGGAGGAATGCTGATCTCGCTGTCGCCGCCGAGGCCCAGGGTCATCGTCGGGAGTGCCGTGACCATCGTGGCGTGACCGCCGACCGTTGCAGTGTTGCTGTCGCCGCTGCCGTCAGCAGGGACGGCGGCGCCGTTGCGGATCGCTGCGATATCGGTGGTCGTGCCGCCGATATCGACGACAAGGCAGCCCGCGTCGAGTGCACCTGCATCCGTCACTGACGATGCGGCGAGGTGGCGGGCACCGATCACGCTGGCCGCAGGCCCCGACAACACCGTCTCGATCGGCCGCAGTGCCACGAATTCAGCCGAGACGAGCGAGCCATCGCCCCGAACGATCATCAGCCGTGCGTCGAGCCCGAGTGATCCCATGGCAGCACGGATTGCTTCGGTGAAGTGGGCAGTCACCGAGATGAGTTGCGCGTTGAGGAGAGTCGTGACCGCTCGTCGTGGACCGCCTAGCCGCGGCGACAGCTCGTGGCTGCAGGTCACAGGCTTGCCGGTGCGCTCGCGGATCGCGTCCCGTGCGGAGAGTTCGTGTGCGGCATTGCGGACGCTGAACTGCGCTGCGACGGCATATGCCTCGACAGAAGCGTCGATTCGGTCGATGGCTCGTGTGAGCTCGTCGAGGTCGAGCGGGTCGCGCTCGTCACCGTGGGCGCTGTGCCCGCCTCCCACGATCACGACTGGCGCTGTCGCAAGGTTGCTGGTCGGCCGATCGCGCCCGCCCTCGGCGGGGGAGGTGTCTGCTCTTGAATGCAGAAGCTCGCTTGTGCCGGTTGCAGTGCCGGGGCGCAGTCCGACGCGAGTCAGCGCCTCGGGCTCGAACCCGATGGCCACCAGGCCGGCAGGTCGACCAGCGCCCTCGACCAATGCGTTGGTCGCCAGCGTCGTCGAGACCGCCACGAGCCCGATGTCGCTTGCACTGACGTGGCTGCTGTCGAGCACACTCGTCATCGCCGCCACGACGCAGCCGTACAGGTCCTCATGGCTGGTCGGCGTCTTGGCCGCCGCGACCACCGAATCCGTGTTGTGGTCATAGACGACTGCGTCGGTAAACGTGCCTCCGGTGTCGACGCCCATACAGAAGCGGCCAAGCGGGGTTCCGAGCGGCTCTGTCACCGCCGCAAGTGTGCCAGCGCGAGCCCCTCGGGAGTGCTGACCGCTCGATCGAGTGGACTCGGGCGCTCGCGTCGGTGAAACTGTGTGCACGGCGCCCCGTTGCTTTCGCTGCGGTGTAACGATGGCCGCCGGTTGAACACGCATGCAGCGCCGCAAGGAGGAACCGATGGTCGTCAAGTCAGTCAACGAGATGGTCGCGGAGGCCAAGACCCGTATCGACAACATCTCGCCGGCGGAGGCGCACCGACGGGTCACCGAGCAGGGAGCGCTGATCGTGGACATCCGTGACGTACGCGAACTCCAGCGTGACGGCGCCATTCCGGGCTCGATGCACACGCCCCGGGGCATGCTCGAGTTCTGGGTCTCGCCCGATTCGCCCTACACCAAAGAGGTCTTCACCGAGGATCGCGAGTTCATCCTGTGCTGTGCCGGAGGTGCCCGCTCGGCCCTGTCCGCTGACACGATGGCCGACATGGGCGTTCCGCGGGTCAGCCATGTGGTGACCGGCTTCGGCGGCTGGCGCGCCGACGGCATGCCGGTGACCGACTACGACACGTTCAGGTCGCAGCGCTGAGCTCGGCACGCAACCGAGCCCGTTGAACAGTCCCAGCACGACACGGTGAGTGACTCCACTGCGCCCGGCGCCGTCGCGCCCACCTCCACTGACGCCGGTCCGCTCAAGCAGATCCTCGGCTACTGCGAGCCATGGACATTGCGCGCCGGCGAGAGCGTCCGCCTGAAGGCATCGAGCCACCAGCCAGGCCCTGCAGTGGTCGATGTCACCAGGATCGTCTGCGGCGATCCGACCCGCTACGGCCCAGGCTTCGACGAGCGTCCCGTCGATGCGATCGACAGCTGGTCGGTTGAGCTTGACGAGCAGCCGCTCACCCCTGGCTCGTACGGGGTCGCTTCTGTGGATGGGGTGCCGAGCGCGCAGCGCCTTGGACTTCGGGTCTGGGTGATGCCAACCCTGCTCGATCGGCCGGCGCGCATCGTGACGCTGACCGCCCGTGCGTCCGACGCGTCGCCGGGCTCATCGGAGTTCGAGGCATTGCGGCTCGACCTCGTGGACGGGCGCGCCGTCGCATCGACCTCGGCGGCTGGCACCGAGACGCGAGTGACGGTTGACAAGCTTCCGTTGACCCGCAACCGGTGGTACCTGCTCGAAGTCGAGCTCGATATCGAAGTTGGAAAGTTGAGCGTGTCCCTGGCAACGGCGCGCTCCGATTCGCCGGGGCGCGATGCCGTCGAGGCAAGCCGGATGAGTGACTTGACGTTCGTGGAACTGGAAGCCGAACTCGACGCTTCGGCGGGCGACGACCGTGTTCGGCACGGGGTCCGGGTCGCAGCCACGTCGGGGGCGCTGGTCGGCGCAGCTGCGCTGGCTCCGGTCGAGTTGTGGTTGGGCGCTGGTCCCGGAGGTGAACGGTTCGACGGCCGCGTCGCACGGCCGATCCTGCGGTCTGGTGATTTCTCGGCATCGTGGGATCTGGCGGCCAATATGGCTGGGCGCCAGGTGCCCGCTCGCAATCCGAGCTGTGGGCCAGTCCTTCTGCACCAGCTTCCGACGCGGGCCATTACGGGGCCGGCATGGGACGGCTCGGCACACCGCTGGATCGACAACCCGGCGCACTTCGACGCGGTGCACTTCCACCACGACGATCTCTACGACGCCGGGTGGGAGACCACGGTCACCGCAGCGCTGCCCGACGATCTGCCGAGCGGCATATACGCCTTCGGGGTGCGCGGCGCCGCCGGAGAGGACCGGGTGCCGTTCTTCGTCCGGCCCGCCGCAGGCGCCCCGACCGCCGATGTGGCATTGCTCATGCCCACGGCTACCTACATGGCCTACGCCAACCACCGGATGCTGTTCGAGGGCGCCGACTTCATCCCGACAAAGACACGCCTTCGACCTGAGCACGCGTACATCCGCGACCATCCCGAACTGGGACGCAGCCACTACGAGAAGCACCCTGATCGAAGCGGTGTGATGTTCAACTCGCGCCTGCGGCCGGTACTGAACCTCCGCCCCGGGGCCGACGGCTGGAACTTCACGCCCGACACCGACATCAACGCCTTCCTCGAACATCTTGAGGTCGGTCACGACATCGTCACCGACGAGGACCTGCACTTCGAAGGTCTCGCAGCCATCGCGCCGTACCGAGTGCTCGTCACCGGCAGCCACCCCGAGTACTGGTCAACCGCCATGCTGGACGCGCTCGCGGACTGGCAGCGCGAAGGCGGCCGGCTCATGTACCTCGGCGGCAATGGCTTCTATTGGCGGGTGGCATTCAGTGACGACTGGCCGGGTGCCATCGAGCTGCGCCGGGCAGAGGACGGTGTGCGGAATTGGCAGACCGGCCCGGGCGAGAGCTACCACGCCTGGGGTGGTGAGTACGGGGGGCTGTGGCGTCGGCAAGGCCGGGCGCCCAACGAAATCTGTGGCGTCGGGTTCGCCGCCCAGGGCTTCGAGAAGGCCACCTATTTCGTGCGCGATCCCGACGCCGACGGCTCTCGGGCTGCGTGGATCCTCGAAGGGGTGCCCGGCGAGCGCATCGGCACCTCAGGACTCGGCGGCGGCGCAGCCGGCCAGGAGGTCGACCGCTATGACATCCGCCTCGGATCGCCCGACCATGCTGTGGTGCTGGCTTCGGCAACCACCTTCGGGCCCGACATGCTGCGCACGAAGGAAGAGTTCGAAGGCTCGATCTTCTTCCCTACGCCCGATCCGTATGTGCGCGCCGACATGGTGTTCTACGAGACGCCCAATGGCGGGGCGGTGTTCTCGGTGGGTTCGATCTCGTGGTTCGGCGCGCTGGCGCGTGACGGTTACGACAACGACATTGCTCGCATTACGGCCAACGTGGTGCGACGGTTCGCAGACCCCGAGCCGTTCCCGCCGCCAGGCGTCGACTGACGATTCCTGCTGTGCCGCTTGGGGCGGTCAGGTTCTCGTGTGCCGGGGCCTGTTTGGCGCTCAGTCGTCTTTGCGGACTTGCCCCAGCAGCTCGCTGACTCGGTTCGCGGCAGGCGTGTAGTCGGCATCGACTTCGGGACCGGGCACGAACTCGGGAACCTCGGCGCGTTCGGGGCCCGAGGGAGCGGCGGTGCGAGCGGGCTGGGCCGGGGGAGTCGCGGCGGCGGGCTCTGGTGGCGCTTCGGCGGCCGGTGCGGGAGCTGGCTCAACGGCTGCAGGCGCTGGACTCTCCGGAGCGGGGACGCCGGTTTCAGTGCGTGCCGACTTGGAGCGCGAGAGCAGAGCCGCCAAACGGGGATCGCCGGCTTCTTCGCTCCCGGAGGCTTCTGCAGCGGGTGCTGGTTCGAGCGCAGTCTCTGTGGCCGGTGCTTCTGCGCTTGCGGCGGGCAGCCCGCGCGACTCGGCGGCCGCGGCACGGGCCTCGGCAATCCGGGCGCGCCCTTCTGCTGCTTCGATCTCTGTACGCGCCCGCTTGGCGAGGAACTGTGACCATTCGTTTTCGGGCACGAGCTTGCTGTGGGCGACAGAGATGGCCTCGACGTCATTGTCGAAACGCACGCGGTAGCGCTTAATGGCGAAACCGATACCGCGTCCGCACTTGCCCGCAGTACCTTCAGGGACGCCCGAGATGTCTTCGGTCACTACTACCCGAGTACCGCGCTTGTACTCGATCATGACCCGGTTCCGCTGACGCTCGCGTCCATCGTTGCGGGAGCGTACCGGCGAACGGTGCGAGCATCACGGGACGTCACGATTGACGCTGAGAGGGCATCGATGCGAGCTGCGCAGGCAGGGCCGTAATGTCGCCAGGACATTGGCATTTCCCGAGCGACATCGACTGCGGGGCCGTCTCACGGTCCGGGTGCCGGGCGACAGGTGAGACGGAGGACGAGGCGTGAGCGAACGAACGGCGTTGGTGGTCGGCGGCACCGGTCCCACCGGACCGCACGTGGTGAAGGGCTTGCTCGAACGTGATTACAGGGTCACGATCCTGCACACGGGCCGTCACGAGGTCGACGAGATCACCGACCTCGTCGAGCACATCCACACCGACCCGTTCGACGTCGATGAGTTCGTCGGCGCCCTCGGTTCGGCCACCTACGACCTGTCGGTGATCATGTACGGCCGCCTGCGGGAAATCGCTCGGGCGCTCGCGGGGCGCGTCGCCAAGTTCGTGAGCATCGGGGGCTTCCCGGTGTACAGCGGCTGGGGCGATGCCGATGCCCTCTGGCCAGCAGGCATGCGGGTGCCGACCCGTGAGCACGATCGGCTGGTTTCCGATGAGGCGCCGGAGTTCCGAGTCAACAACAAGGTGCGCCAGGTCGCGGCCACTGAGCTTGTTGTGTTCGGCGAGCACCCCACGGCTTCGCACCTGCGCTATCCCTGGATCTACGGTCCCGGTCAGATCAGCCCGCGCGAGTGGAAGATCGTGCGCCGGGTGCTTGACGGCCGCACTCGCATCGTGCTGCCCGACGGTGGCATGACCTTGCAGGCTTCGGCAGATGCGCGCAACGCTGCGGCAATGGTGCTTGCCACCGTCGATGGTGGGGCGCGCTCGTCGGGGCAGGCGTACAACGTCTCCGACGAGTGGACGCCGACGCTGGCGCAGTGGGTGGAGATCATTGCCGCGGCGCTCGATCACACGTTTGAGATCGTGTCGATCCCGTGGGAATACGCGGCTGTGTCGCACCATCTCACCCAGCGCAGCACGCCTCATCACCGCGTGATCAGCTGTGACAAGGCCGTGTACCAACTTGGGTACCGAGACGTCGTCAACCCGGTTGAGGGGCTCACGGAGACGGCGCGCTGGCTGGCCCGACAGGAGAATCACCCTGAGCCCGGCGGGGCCATGGAGCGCTCGATCGTCGATCGTTTTGACTACGAGGCTGAAGACCGCCTGATCGACGCCTGGCAAGCAGCCATTTCCACCGACGACATCGCATCGGCGGCAGCTGCTGCGGACCCCGGCTTCTCCGACCGCTACAGCGCGGACTTCGACGATCGCCCCGGCGCTGGCAAGGGGTGGACTTCCGTCAGCCGTTCCGGCTGACTAGTCGCGGCTGTCGGGCGCCAGTTCGACCTCGGTGGCCTTGACCGAGACCCACAGGACGGAGCCGGGCCGGATGAGCAGTTCGTGGGCCGCGCCGGGCGTGATGTCGGCGGTGAGAGTTAGCGGCGCTCCGAGCAGTACGCGGGTGATGTCTCCCAGCGGCTCGACGGCGTCCGCGGTTGTGCGCCACACGTTGCGTGGGCTGCCGCTGGGTCGCTCGCGATGCAGTGCGATCGCCCGCGGGTGAATCGTTGCCAGGACAGGTCCGTTCACTGTTGTGTCGGCGGCGTGCAGCACAGTGGCTGGACTCCGGCTCTGACCCGCCGCCGAGGGGTCATCGGACGTCACGGTGACCTCCCCGCCCTGCGCCGTGCCTCGCACCAGGTTGATCCCCGACAGGTCGGCCGCGTATGGCGTGGCAGGTGCCCGTCGCAACTCTTCGGGCGTGCCCGACTGGGTGAGACGACCGTCTTCAAGAATGTGAACGCGGTCGGCCAGGACAAAGGCATCGGTGGGGTCGTGAGTGATGAGCAATCGGGGCACGTTCCCAGCGCCCTGCAGCGGTACCGGTGTCACGCTGCCGCCGTTGCGACTGCTGCTGAGGTGTGCTGCCAGATTGCGCCGAAGGCGATTGCGCGCGGTGACGTCCAGCGATCCAAGCGGCTCGTCCGCCAACAGCAGGTCGGGTTGGCATGCGAGCGCTCGGGCCAGCGCGACCCGCTGACGCTGGCCGCCCGACAGCGCCTTGGGCCGGCGGTGGGCAAGGTCGCCGAGGTCCATTGCGCCCAGCCAAGCTTGCGCCTGTTCACGCGCCTCGGCCCGGCGCATCCTGCGAGCGGTCAAGCCGAACGCGACGTTGTCGAGCGCGCTGAGATGTTCGAATAGGACTTGGTCTTGGAACACGACGCCAATGCGACGTTGTTCGGGCGGGACGAAGACGCCGGCCGCCGGGTCGTCGAGGACCCGGCCGGCGAGGTGGACGCCGCCGCCTTCGAGCGGTAGCAGTCCGGCGAGCGCCGCCACAATCGTGGATTTGCCGGCCCCGTTCGGTCCCAGCAGCGCCGCTGTCTCGCCGACTTCGACGCGCAGCGAGACATCCAACTCGAAGTCACCGCGCCGCAGCCGGATGTCGGCATCGAGAGCGCCGTCGGCCGTGTTGCGTGCTGCGAGAGTCATCGGCTCGGCCACCAGCGGTCCCGCAGGGCGATGAGCAAGCCCAGCGACAGCGCCACCAGGACCAAGCTGATGGCAACCGCAGCATCGCGGTCTGCCTCGAGTGCCACGAACACTGCGAGCGGCAGTGTCTGGGTTCGCCCTCCGAGGTTTCCGGCAAACGTCACGGTCGCGCCGAACTCGCCGAGAGCGCGTGCCCAGGCCACCACGACAGCAACACCCAGTGCGGGTCCGATCATGGGCAGGGTGACCCGCCACAGCGTGCGCAGCCGCGACGCCCCGAGCGTGGCAGCAGCGGCCTCGTAGCGCCGATCGAGGTTCCGCAGCGCCCCTTCTATGGTGAGGATCACGAGCGGTGTGGCGACGAACGCATTCGCCAGGATGACACCCCAGATCGAGTACGGCAGCAACAACCCGGTGGCGTCGTGCAATGGTCCGCCGACGACGCCCCGGCGTCCGAGCGCGAACAGCAACGCTGCGCCGCCGACGACCGGCGGCAGCACCATCGGCAGCGTCACGAGTGCTCGAACCACCGAGCGGCCCCGGAAGGACACCCGCGCCAACACCCAAGCCAAGGGAACGCCGACGGCCGCTGCGACGATCGCAGCGGCAACAGACGACACCACCGAGAGCACTGCGGCGTCCACCACGAAGCGGCTCGACAGATGCGTCCAGAGCCCGGTCCACGGTGTGCGTGCTGCCAACCCAACCACGGGCAGGGCGAACAGCACGACGCCGACGCTCGCCAGAATTGCCACGGGCCACGGCGGCAGGTCCCGCTGCGTCCGGCGCGTCACTCGTCCGTCGGAGCGGCCACTACTCACAGGAGTCGTTCCGTCGGTCATGGCGCGGCGAATCCGTGGTCAGAAAACGCGTCACGCGCCGAGCCTGTCTGCAGGTACTTCACAAACGCTTCGGCCGCTGCACGATTTGGCGCATCGGCCAGCACTGCGGCAGCGTATGACGTACGAGGCGCAGTACCGGCAGTCCAGCCCAGACTCACGATGGAACCGTTCTGCGGACCGCCTCCCGCGTTCGGGGCTGTGTCGCTGGCATACACCACGGCAGCGTCGAGTTCACCGGCGGCCAGCTTGGTGATCAGGGCGCGGACGTTCGGCTCATCGGTGTCCGGGACCGGTTCGATCCCGGCCTCGGCCAATCCCGTTCGCGCCAGAGCGCCGCAGGGAACCTCGGCCGCGCACAGCCCGATGAGCAGCTCGGGCCGGGCCAGGTCGGCGAGCGACGTCACCCCGGCGTCGTTGCCGGCCGGTACTGCCAGCACCAGCGAGTTTCGGGCCACGACGACGGGTGCGCTGGCCAACCCGACTTCGTCACGGATGGTGTCGAGATGGACAGGGTCAGCGGGGATGAACACGTCGGCCGGTGCGCCGGCGAGAACCTGCTCGCGCAGCGCTGAGCTTCCTGCACCCGCGATCAGCACGTCCACGCCTGTGTGGAGCTGTTCGAAGTCGTCGGCGAGCATCTCGGCAACCGGCAGCAACGAGGCGGCAACGAGGACATGCAGGCTGCCGTCGAGTGCTGCGTCTGGAGGCCCGGCCGGTTCGCTGTCACGACTCGACATGCATCCGGCCACGAACGGCAGCGTCGCCATGGTCAGCAACGCCAGCGCAGCACCGACGCGGGTAGAAGCCCGGCGTTTCCCCCTGCGGCAGCCACCCATAGTCGCGCCAGTGTGCCCGGCCCGCGGAGCCATTGAGCCCGGGCGTATGGTTCCGGCCATGGCTACGACGCTCGACTGGTACGGGTGCGCAACATTCCGGCTGCGCACCGCAGGTCTCACCATCTTTTTGGATGCCTATATCGATCGAGCACAAAACGCCGTCGGACCCGGGCTCTCGGCCGACGATGTCACCGAGGCTGACTGGGTGCTCGTGGGCCATTCCCACTTCGACCACCTCTATGGCGCTGAGCGGATTGTTGCCAACACCGACGCCACGCTGGTTGCTTCGTATGAGTCGGTGCGGCTCATGGCCGAAGCCGGCATCCCAGCGGACCGGATGATCTGCGTAGCCGGCGGCGAGACGGTCGACTTGAGCCGGGGGGACCGGGGGGACGGTGTGCGCGTGTCGGTGTACCCGAGCCAGCACTCCTGTGTGTGGTCCCACACCCAGATGCACCAGCCTGGCGAGGTCTGCCTGGGTGACCTGGGCGTCACCTGGCAAGAACAGCAGGAGCGCTTCGCCCAGCTGATGAAGTATCTGGCCAGCGAGGTCGATCCAGCGACGAGCGAGCACATCGCGGCGTCAGCAGTCGGTCACAGCGACCGGGGCGACGGGGGAGCGCTGCTCTTCCTGATCGAGGCACCCGACGGTTCGGTGCTGTTTCAGGACACCTCGGGGCACTGGTCAGGGGTCATGCGCGACCTCCGCCCCGATGTGGCGATTCTTGCGGCGGCGGGTCGGGGAAACATCGACGGCGAGCCCATCCAGGGCTCGCTGGCCCAATTCATCGGCCGTCAAGCCGACCTGCTGCGGCCCCGCAAGCTCATCCTCGGCCACCACGACAACTGGCTGCCGGGTTTCTCAGTGCCGACCGACACCTCCAGCATCGCGGACGAACTGGCTCGAGTCACGCCTGGTGTCGAGTTCCTTGAGCCCGGCTACATGGAGGCCACGCAGATCCTGTCGTAGCGGAGTTCGGCGCCATCACCTCGAGGTCGGTGCGCGTGAGGTTGTGTGGGCGTGATGCGGGTGGGCGGCCGCTCTGGGCGTTCGCGCAGCGCGAAGCGCATGACCTCGGACTCACACGCGACCGGTGGTACCCAAGAGCCCAGTGACCGCATCCTCGATCTCGGGCCCGAGATCGCTGGCTGCGATGCTCGCACGCACCCTTGCGCGCATGCGGCCGTGCGCCTTCATCACGGGGATATCAAGATCCGCGACGAACTGCTCAGCACGTGCTCCGAGAGATGCGAGCCGGCGATGCGAGTCATCCTGATCGTCATAGTCCGGAATCGGCAGCTTCCAAAGGTGAGGTCCGATATGACGCCCTCCGCCCTTCCCAGACACCATGTACGGCTCAACGGCACTGGTGACTGCAACGCTGTTCAAGACGGCACAGAGGTACGTGCCTTCATTCTCCGAGCTCACCGGCGCCCAATTGAGCTGATGCTCGACCAACGCGTCATCGTTGAGGACACGGCACGCTGCCACATGCATCCCCGAAACCGCATATACAACTCGTAACGGTGTAAGGGGATATTGGGACGTGAGCTTGCGGTAGTGATCCAAGGAGTCTTGCAAGTCGAGGGATACGCCACCATGTTCGGCCCACAGTGCCCGTGCTGTCTGCCACCAACGCGCAAAGCCATCGTACGTATCGATCTCCTCGTCCGTCATTATCCTTGAGCCGTTGAATGGAAGCAGCACCTCAACAGGCTGCCGTTGAAGAAACGGAAGAACTGACTCGCCCAACAACATGGGGAAAATGAATTCCCTTTCGACGACTCCGTGCAGTTCGGGCAACGTCTTCCAGGCGTGCTTGGCATAGATTCCTCGGTCCGAGCGCACGGCTCGTCGGCCCGCTCCTACACCCAGAGGCGGTTCTTGGTCTGATCTGATCGTGGTCAACAAGCGTGGGTAAACGTTGGCTCCATTCCGAAACCTATTCTTGTACGGAGAAGTCCACTGGGTCGCCTCAACGGTTTGACTTTCCTGAAGAGACCGCGAGAGAGTACTTCGTATGCAATCCCACGGGAGACTCGGGTTCCGGAGCCGACCTGACCAGCGTTCAACCTGTGTAGGCATCGACAGATGTGTTTCCGATCGCTTGCCGAACGCAACACATGCCGTCCGAGGGAAGAACGTGTGGCTAATCGGCGAAAGATCCCAAGGTGTCTCCCACTGCACACGAAGATTGTCCCCTTTCCCTAGTGGAAAATTGCCAGAGCGAAGACCGTTTGACTGCGCTCTTGTCAGGACGCCCGCAGGCATAACAAATCCAAAAGACCCTCCGGGAGCCAAGTACTGCTCGACAGCTCTGACAACGAACAAGTCAGCTAAGTCCTGATGTGTTGCAACATGCTTCCCGGACCAAAGACCGCGTGACGTTGACATCTCACGGAATATCGCCTTCATCGACGCCGTCATGTGCCGGTACGCCAGCCACGGTGGATTTCCAATCAAGACATCACAGCGGTTATCGGGAAGTGTCAACCAAGCCGGGCGAGCAAGGTTTCGAACGTAGTAACCCCAGATGTGGTCGCGACGCTCATCGTGCAAACGGCACATGGCTTCAAAGGTCGCTCGTAAGATTGCAGCGTCGTTCGAAGAGAGGCCGTGCCGAGTCGTTATGGAGCCAAATAGAGTGGGGCGGGAACTTGGTTCCCTTGTTGTGGCCATTTCTGCGAGATCAGTTATGAGAGAGTCGAACCGGTCTGCGTCATTCAAGAGAGCCTGTGGGAACCGCAGTTGATCGGCGAATAGATGCGCACCGTCGCCTGTGCTGACGTTGAGTGTCTCTGACGCGAAGATGTCGCCGCGTTGTCCCCATTGGAGAGCGTCACCAAGAAACACAGGGATTCGCAGAGGCCCTCGATCAGGGGCAGCGAGACGCTCGGTTCCGATCGCGAGCAGGTACGTGACGCGGGCAAGCGTCACTGCAACCGGGTGGACATCGACGCCGTAAACGCTCTTTGCGACGCCTACGACAGCATCACCGTTTGCGATGCCCGCGCCTTCAGCGGCTTCGAGGTATTTCCGAACAGCGTGGAAGAGGAACGTGCCTGACCCGCAACTGGGATCCAAGACCGTCATCTTCAAAGGGTCAGTGACGACCTCTTCTATCATCGATTCGGCCAGAAAATCAGGAGTATAGTACTCGCCAAGACGTCTGCGGGTATCAACCCCGATGACGGATTCGTAGATAGTCTTCATGACATCGTGCGTCACGCTTGACCAGTCGAACTGCTGAAGGCGTCTCGCTAGTGCTGCAATCCAAATGCTTCCAGATTCGCCGCAGTTGAGTGGCCAGTCAAAGAAATCGTGATCGACTACACCGTGTATCTGTGATTGCTGGGCGAATAATTCCCCACGCAACAGGTTGGACGGAGTGAGTTGAGTGATCGGATAATTGAGGACAGCGTGCGCGACACATTCGGCCGTAGCCACTAAGAGTGTGTGCTCGACGAAGAGATCGTCTTCGTCGGAACTGAATTGGGTGCCGAGCGCGGTGGTCAAGAGCTTGGCCCATAGCTCCTGCTTCACCTGAATTTCTGGGTTCTCTCGATTCGCGTCGTAGAGTGCCCGCAGGGTCGCCCGCTCGAGTGCGTGTCCAGGACTGTCCGCTCCGAGGCGGTTCGAGATCGCCTCCCGCGTTGGTGCGATCTGTTGCTGTGTGACCAAGACCGCCGCGAGCCACGTAATCAACGGTTCGGGCTCTGCGAGAGCTGGGTCGAGGCAATAGGTGGAGATCGGACTGAGACTGTCCGCGGCGAAATGGAAGAGGTGCCAATCCCGTCCATCCGTGACTATTCCGACGTAACGCTGGCCGAGCTGGCGGCAACGTTCAGCCACGTAGCCCGCGAGCTGTGAGGTCGCATCGTTCAGAGAAGCGCCGCCGGCGAGTGACTTCTTGACCTCGATAACCGTGTGCCCCATTTCGATATCGATCCTGCGGCGGTCGCCAAGTGGCGCTTCCAGCGTTACGTCGAGCATGTCGTCTTCGGAGATGTTCAAACCCGAGGCGATGAGCAAGAGACGGATATCGGATTGGACAGTTGCTTCTGTCCGACCTGGCGCGGCGCGATTGCACAGCCGAGCTACCACCGTCTTGAGGTCGAGAGGGGGGTGGGTGCTCACCCGTTCGACTGTAACGGTGCAGGTCCTGAGCCCACTTGCAATCTGACCTCACAAGAATCCCGCGACTCGGCATGTCCGGGTTAGCGAATGCGCAACGGCTGCCAGCGACGGTAGGTGGCACTACGCCACAGCCATTCGAGGGGCCCGAACCCGAATCTCGCTAGCCACGCCTGTGACCACCAGAGCTGAAGCACCCACACGCTCACCACGAAGACGGCGATGCTGCTGCGGGTGAGCGAAACGTCACCGAGCAGCCATCGAAGCACCACTATGCCCACCGCAGTCTGCGTGAGGTAGTTCGTGAGCGCCATCTGTCCCACGGCTCGGATGCGTCGGCGCGCTGGCGAGTCGCTTCTGCGATTCCACAGCACGATCAAGCTCAGGTAACCCAGGCAGATGGGCACGGTGGCAACCGTGTTCGGAATGGTTCCTGCGATGGCCCAGTCGATGTCGAAATCGGTTCCCACCGTCAGGGCGAGCCCTGCACCCGACAGCGGCAGCCCGATGCCCAGACCCCATGCCGCCACGCGGCGGTAGAACGACGGCGTCCGGTGGCCGCTCATGACGCCGGTGCGGTACAGCGCCACGCCGATGAGCATGGCGCCCAAGGCTCGCCCGAAGTAGTCCGCGAAAAACCACGTTTCTACGACGTCGTAGTAGTCGCCGTAGTGCCAGAAGTCGATGAGGACGCTGGAAAAGCTGCGCAGCGACGACTGCACACTCCAGGAGATGACAGCCACTGCTGCGTAGAACGCACCGCCCAACGCAAAGAGCACTTTGGGCTGCAGTCGCCGCAGCGCAAGCACGACCGGGGCGCACAAGGCGTACACCGTGAGCACGTCGCCGTCCCACACGAGCAGATGCACCACGCCCATACCGAGCAGCAGTGCGTTGCGCCACAGGCCCAGCAGCGCGCTGCGCCGACCCTTCGCAGCGGCGCGCTCAGCGAACAGCACGATGCCTGCGCCGAACAGCATGGAGAACAGGCCCATGAACTTCTGGTCGGCGAAGATCTCTCCGGCACCGCCGACGAGCCAGTCCAGCAGCGTCCGCGATCCGGCTGCGTCGAGATTGGTATACGCCGCCGCGGGCAGGCCGAACGAGACGGCGTTCATGACCAAGATGCCGAGCACTGCCACCCCGCGCACCGCATCGAGGGTGGAATTCCGCTCACTTGACGGCGTTGCCGAGGCCTCCGACGACATCGGAGTCAGTCGAGGTCTTGGGCGCCGCAGGTCGACTGCGGGGTCAGTCGAAGGTGATGACGGTTCGGTTTGAGGTGCCGGCCTTCATCCACGAGTAGCCCTCGTTGACCTGTTCGAGGGCGATGCGTCCCGAGATCATCTCGTCCAGCATGAGGCGCCCGTCCAGATAGAGCTCCACCATCATCGGGATGTCTCTGCGGAACTGGTTCGAGCCCATCATCGAGCCCTGCAGCTTCTTCTCTGACAGGAAGTCGATGCCGCGCAGCTCGACCCTGGTCTTGGAGGGAACCATGCCGATCACGGTGGCCGTGCCGCCGATGTCGAGCATCCCGAATGCCTGCTGGACTGTCTGAGCGAGACCGATGGCTTCGAAGCTGTACTCCACGCCGCCGCCGGTCATGTCCTTGACGGCGGTGACGACGTCGTCCACCTCGCTGGCATTGACCGTGTCGGTGGCGCCGAGCTGGCGGGCTGTCTCGAGCTTCTCGTCGGTCATGTCGACAGCGATGATGCGGCCCGCCCCGGCGACCCGCGCACCCTGCACGGCCGAGAGCCCGATGCCGCCGCAGCCGATCACGCAGACCACGCTGCCGACCCCGACGCCGGCGGTATTCACTGCTGCGCCGAAGCCCGTGGTGACACCGCAGCCAATGAGGCACGCCCGATCGAGCGGCATGTCAGGGCGGATCTTCACCAACGCGTTCTGGTGCACCAGCAACTCCTCGGCGAATCCCCCGAGACGAGCCATCTGGCCGACTTCGGTGCCGTCGTCCCGGCTGAGCCGGGCGGCTGCGTCCTTCGGGCGGGATGTTGCCCGGACGTTGGTGCAGCGATGAGGATTGCCCGACAGGCAGCGATGACACTGGCCGCAGAAGATCGACAGGCAGGCCACGACATGGTCGCCCGCAGAGACGTAGTTGACGTCAGAACCGACCGCCTCGACCACGCCGGCGGACTCGTGGCCCATCACCAGGGGGAGCGGTGTGCGGAACAGGCCCTCCATGAAATGCAGATCGCTGTGGCACAGACCGGCACCGACGGTGCGGATCAGCACCTCGTTCGGGCCGGGCGCGTCAATACGCAGATCCTCGATTACCAAGTCTCCCGGCTGTTCGCAGAGCACAGCAGCCTTCATGTCACGTCCCCTTGCGTTGGTCGGCCGTCCGAGGTGGCCGCAATTGGTTCAGGCCGAGACTAGGCGCGAGTCCGAACGCATGTGCCTGGAAAGTCCGGTGGGCACAGCGGTGCACTTGTGGTTGCTGCGGTAGCGTCGATGGCAGCGAGAAATCCGCGCCGAGGGGGAGTCATGGCCAACGAGCACGGCTACTTGCCGAAGGTGACCGAGCTGGACGACAAGCAGCAACGGCGCTTGGACACGTGGTACGCGAAGGCCTACACCGACGACAACCTGTTCCGGACCCTTGCCGCTGACGAGGCCACCATTGACCTGTTCCTCGGCTGGGTCGGTGCCGTGTACGGCGGCCATCCCGACGAGGATCCGGGCGCGCTCGATCGGCACATGATCGAGCTGTGCCGCATCCGGATGGCGAACCGGAACGAGTGCTTCCACTGAAGCCTCGTGCGAAGCGCATCGTTGGTGCGCACTGGGCTCACAGACGAAGTCGTCGCACAGCTCACCGACTACGAGGCCTCGGAGCTGCCCGAGTCGTGGAAGGCCGCACTGGCGCTGTGCGATTGGCTGTCGGGCTTCGAACACTCGGGCAAGATCCCGCCCGAGATGTATGGGCGGTTGGGCGTTCACTTCAACGAGCAGCAGATTCTGCGCCTCGGTGCGCTGCTTGCTTCTGCGAGTGGATGGCACAGGATGATCGAGGCATTCGGCATTCGACCCGACCACTACCAGGCGGGCCAGTCAGCACCGTGGGCGGCCGCGGCGGGCTGAGCCAGGGACGCAGATGTCGAACCGGCCCGTCCGTCTCCGAAACGCTCGCCCTCCCCAGACTCGCCTAGCTTTCGGAGCCGTGACAGAAGTGGCACCGGCCGCATCCGACGCCGCACCGCAGGAATGACCGGCGTTCGAAACTGGCTCGCAGGGGCACGACCCCGTACCTGGCCCGCATCGCTGGTGCCGCCGTTCGTGGGCACTGCAGCCTCGGATGCCGCGGCAGCCGGTGCGATCGTGTGGTGGCGGGCTGTCTGCGCGCTGGTCGTGTCGTTGTTCATCCAGATTGCGGTGAACTACGCCAACGACTACAGCGACGGCGTGCGAGGCACCGATGTCGCCCGGGTGGGCCCCCAACGCCTCGTGGCATCGGGCGCTGCTTCGCCGAATGCCGTGCGCAATGCCGCGTTCGCCGCGTTCGGGGTGGCGGCAGCGGTCGGCGTGGTCGTCGCAGCAGCAGTGTCGTGGTGGCTAATCGCGGCGGGAGCGGCGTCGATCCTGGCTGCGTGGTACTACACCGGTGGCCGGCGGCCGTACGGCTATCGCGGCCTCGGCGAGCTCTTCGTGTTCGTCTTCTTCGGGCTGGTAGCGACTGCGGGGTCGGCATTCGTGCAAGACGCCCGCCTGACCGTTCTAGGTCTCGCTGCGTCGGTGCCCGTCGGGCTGGGCTCGGTGGCGTTGCTGATCTCGAACAACCTGCGGGACTTGCCCACCGACGAGCAGGCGGGCAAGCGCACGCTGGCGGTGCGCGTCGGCGATCGGCCGACCAGGGCGATGTACGTGACCGTCGTGTTCATCGTCGTGATCTCGCCGCTGTACCTGTCGCTGCTGCGACCTTGGGCGATCCTCGGGCTCGCCTCGGTCGTGGTGGCCATCTCGCCGGTGCGCACGGTGCTGCGCGGCGCCACTGGCAAGGAACTGGTTGCCGTGCTGGCCGGGACCGGGCGGCTCCAACTCGTCGTGGGCGCGCTGCTCACGGTCGGATTGGTCTTGGGCGCATGAGCCTCGTCTACCCAGTGTCGGAAGTCTTGCAACCTGCGGCATCTCGGCCGCGATCCACCAAGATGTCGCGATGAGCTCCGAGGCAGTCCTGGATCATCTCGCAACGCTTGGCGTGGCATTCGAGTTGGTGGAATGCGATCCCGATTTCGCCGACACGGCGCAGTTCTGCGAGCGGTACGGGTACTCGATGGACGCATCGGCCAACGCCATCTGCGTGGTGGGCAAGTCGGCCGAGCGGCCGATGGCGTGCTGCGTGGTGCTCGCCACGACCCGGCTTGACGTGAACGGCATCGTGCGGCGCAGGCTGGGAACCCGCAAGGCATCGTTCGCAGATGCCTCTGAGACCATCGAGCGCACCGGCATGATGATCGGCGGCGTCACACCGTTCGGATTGCCCGACGACATTCCCGTGTGGATCGACAGCAGGGTCATGGACTGCGATGCGATCATCGTGGGAGGTGGCTCGCGTGACTGCAAGATCCTGTGCCCGCCTGCCTCGCTCGCTGAACTTCCCACAGCCGAGGTAGTCCCCGATCTCGCCAAGACGGTGCCGGAGGCCTAGACAGACTCCGCCTGCGGGCGCTAATCAGGCGTCTCGCGTTGCCGTGATCAGTTGAGCGATGCCTCCGCTGAGCGCGTCCCGCTGAACATTGTGGAAGCCCGCCCCGGCGATCCGGGAGAGCAGTTCTGGCACCGCGGGCAGGTACGCCACCGATTCGGGCAGGTAGCGGTAGGCCGAACGGCTCGAGAGCAGGCTGCCGACGGCGGGAACGATCTTGCCGAAGTACAACTTGTGCCCCGCTCTCAGCACTGGGTTGGCGGGTTCGGCGACTTCGAGCATCGCCACTCGAGCGCCGGGCCGAAGCACCCGAGCCAACTCTGCGAAGAAGCGATCGAGGTCGGCGAAATTTCGCAGCGCGAAGCCGCAGGTTGCACCGGCAAGCCAGCCCTCGCGCACGCCGAGGCTCAGCGCATCGGAACGCACCAGCGGAGCACGGGTTGTCGCCGCTTGGAGCATGCCGGCGGAGAAATCGACTCCGACGGCGAACAAGCCCGCCGCCTCAAGTTCGTTGCACAGATCGCCGGTGCCGCAGGCCAGATCAACCACGGTCTCGCCCGGCTGAAGGCCCAGGGCCGCCACCGCTCGTCGCCGCCACCGGGTGTCGAGCCGAAATGTCAGCAGGCGGTTCAGCAGGTCGTAGCGCGGCGCGATCTCGTCGAACATCAGCTGGACAGTGTCTGCCTTGTCCTGCGGACTGGGCAGCTCGGACCGCCTCCGTCGACGCAGACGCAGACTCACCGGAACCAGACGCGTCGATGACTGCGGCTGATCGGGTGGAAGAGCAGCACTAGCAGCAAGACGTCGAACATGAGGCGCATGAAGATCCCGAGCTGGAAGCTGGTGCGGGCACCCCACCACAGCGTCGCCACCGTCGAGTAGACCGCCGCTGCGGAACACAGCCAGTGGCCCCATCGCCGCTCGTTGGCGGTTCCCAAGCCGCCCCCGACGAGTGAGCCGCCGAGCAGCACGGTCACGGCCAGCGGCACGATGCTGTCGCCGAGCTCGATAGCTGTGCGCTCGCTGGCGAACAGCGAGACGATGCTCTCAAACACGTCGAGGGCGAGTTGCCAGTCGATGCGGTTGCCGAACAGCAGCAGGACCGCGGAGAAGTAGCACAGCAGCACGGCGCTGTAGAGCGTCTGAGGCTGGCTGCGGTTCAGCCACCGCATCTGGTTCACCGGGCAAGTGTGGCACCTGCGCCCACACGATCCGCTTCGGCGTGACGCATGCGTTGAGCTGGCACGGCCTGAGAGCCTCGACCGCGCAGCATTAGCCTTCTGGTAGTGAGTGCCGATCCCGTCATCTCGATCGGTGCCGATCAGCACGGCGCTGTCGTGGAGGCCAACGCTGCACAGTGGCCGCCGGGAGCGCTGGCCGCAGCCTTAGGACGGCAACTCGACAACGTTGCAGGACCGGTGTCGGTCTGGATCGACCATCCCGATCACACCGAAGCGGCGGGCAGCGATCCGGCGCCTTCGCAGACTGCGCTCGGGCGTGAACTGACATCGCTGTGTCTGACGTTCGAGCGCGATCTGTACCGGATGGAGCGGTCCCTGCCGATGGATCAGCCCAGCGGAATCGAGACGCGTTCGTTCGTGGTCGGCCAGGACGAGCAGGCTTGGGTGGAGGTCAACAACCGGGCGTTCTCGCAGCACCGCGAGCAGGGCGGATGGACGCTTGCTCAGGTCGCTGAGCGCCAAGCCGAGCCGTGGTTCGACGCCGACGGTTTCCGGGTGTACGACCTCGACGGGCAGATCGTTGCCTACTGCTGGACGAAGGTGCACAACGATGAGGACCCGCCGGTCGGCGAGGTGTACGTCATCGCGGTGGATCCCCAGTACCACGGCCGGGGACTCGGCCGAGCCCTCACGCTGGCCGGTTACGAGCATCTCTTTGACGCAGGCCTGACCCGGGCCATGCTCTACGTCGACGCCGACAACACGCCGGCCGTCACGCTCTACGGGGACCTCGGCCTCGAGATTGCCGTTGTGCGACGGCTGTTCACGGGCATCGGACCGCTTTCGCCCTACGGCACTGGCCGGTCGTGACAACCTCCGTCGCCGATCCCGCACTCGCGGACCTCAGCCGGGCGGAGCTAGGTGAGCTGCTCGATGGCGAGCCCTCGTACCGGCTGGACCAGGTGTGGGATGGCCTGTACCGCCAGCGCCGCCCGCTGGCCGAGCTCACCAACGTTCCCAAGGACCTGCGACAGGCCATCGGCGAACTGCTGCCGCCGGCGTTGAAGATGGTGCGTGCCCAGTCAGCGGATCGCGGCAAGACTCGCAAGTACCTGTGGTCGCTGCGTGATGGACACCTGGTCGAGACCGTGCTCATGGGCTACCGCAATCGGACCACGCTGTGCATCAGCAGCCAGGCTGGCTGTGCCATGGCGTGCAGTTTCTGCGCAACGGGCCAGGTGGGATTCGACCGAAATCTGAGCGTCGGGGAAATCGTCGAGCAGGTGCTGGGCACGCTGCAGCAGCCATCGACCAGCCACAGCAGCTCGGCGGGCGGAGCCGTCAATAGCGGAGCCGCCCGCGGCGGAGCCGTCAATATCGGAGCCGCCCGCAGCGGAGCCGTCAACATCGTGTTCATGGGCATGGGCGAGCCATTGGCAAACTACGACGCCGTTTGGGCAGCGGTGGAGCGCTTCCATGACGACATGGGCATCGGCGCCCGGCACATCACTGTGTCCACTGTCGGCGTCATTCCGGGCATCGTGCGTCTGGCGGCTGCCAGCCTGCCGGTCAATCTGGCAGTCTCGCTGCACGCCGCGAACGACCGCCTGCGCAATCGCATCGCACCAATCAATCGCACGTATCCCCTGCGTGAGCTCGCGAGCGCACTGGCCGATTACCGCCGTGCCAAGCGGCGCCGTATCAGCCTCGAGTGGGCGATGATCGACGGCGTCAACGATCGCGATCACGACGTTGTCGAACTGGCTGCATATGCACGTCCGCTTGCGGCGCATGTCAACCTCATACCGCTGAATCCCACGCCGGGCTACGGCCACGCGCCATCGCCATCGGGGCGCATCGAGCATTTCGCGTCAGAGTTGGCGTCCTACGGCGTCAACGCCACCGTGCGCGTCAACCGGGGCACCTCCATCGATGCGGCGTGCGGGCAGCTGCGTGCCGACAAGCTGGTCACGATCCAGCCGGGCGCCCGAGCCCGCCGCGGCGCACGCGCCCAGCAAGAGCGCTAGAAACTCGCCATGGCTAGGCCTCGATCGCCGAAAGGGCGCGCCCAGCGGACCCACGAACGGCTCAAGGACGAGTATGAGGCCGTGTGCGAACTCGTGCACCGCAATCCGTTCGAGTTGCTGGTGGCGACGATCCTGTCGGCGCAATGCACAGACGTTCGCGTCAACGCGACTGTGCCGGCGCTGTTCGAGAAGTACCCCGACGCCGAGGCCCTGGCATCGTGCGACCTCGTTGAGCTGGAGGAGTTGGTGCATCCCACCGGCTTCTTCCGCAGCAAGGCCCGCAACCTGCAAGGCATGGCCCGACAGCTGCTGGCCGACCACGGAGGCGAGGTTCCGAGCCGCTTGGAAGAACTCGTGAAGCTGCCTGGCGTGGGCCGCAAGACGGCGAACGTCATCCGCTCGGTCGCTTTTGACCTGCCCGGTTTGCCCGTGGACACCCACGTCGGCCGTCTCGTGCGACGACTCGGCATCACCGAAGAAGAGGACCCGGTCAAAGTCGAGCTTGCGTTGAATCCGATGATCCCGCAGTACGAGCGGGGCGACTTCAGCCTGCGACTCATCCTGCACGGCAGGCGGGTCTGCTCGTCCCGCAAGCCCGCCTGCGATGACTGCGTGCTCAACGATTACTGCCCGAGTGCCTTCGTGGCCTGATCCACCAGCGGCCTCGGCCGCAACGACGACCCGAGGCCTAGGAGGCCCGACCGAATGACCGAGTCCCAGAGTGTTGGCAATGCAACCGTGCGGCGATCGTCGCATTTTGTGCCCGGCGCCAACGAGCGCATGCTCACGAAGTCCTTGGCCACCGACGCGGACAGCCTCGTGCTCGACCTCGAGGACGCCGTCACACCCGACAACAAGGACAGCGCCCGGGCCACTCTGGCGGGCTGGCTGGCCGATGTCGACTTCGGTGCCAAGGAGCGGGTGGTGCGGATCAATCCGCTCGACAGTCCGTGGTGCGTTGCCGACGTTGCCGAGACGATGGTCTGCCCGCCCGACGCCTATCTGGTGCCGAAGGTGAACAATGCGGCAGAGGTCGTTCAGCTCGACGGGATGATCACTCGCTGGGAACTCGAGAACGGCCACCCGCCCGGAGGCGTGGTGCTGTTGGTGCTGGGCACTGAGACGCCGCAGGGCCTGCTGAACATCGGCGAACTCGCTCAGCACGATCGTGTGGATGCGCTGAGCTGGGGTGCCGAGGATCTGTCCGCAGCGATGGGTTCGAAGGCCAACCGGGACGCCTCGGGCGCCTACCTGCCAGTGTTCGAGTACGCCCGGGTCATGTGCCTGGTGGGAGCCACGGCGTGGGGCAAGCAGCCGCTCGACACGGTGTTTGTGGACTTCCGAGACGACGAGGGGCTAGCTGAAGATTGCGCGACCTCTGCGGCCATGGGATTCACCGGCAAGATCACCATCCACCCCGCACAGATCGACATCGTCAACGCTGCGTTCACGCCCAGCGCTGAGGAATTGGCTGACGCACAGGAGCTGCTCGAGGCGTTTGTGGAGGCCGAAGCCGCAGGGCTGATGGCATTCGCCCACAACGGCCAGATGGTGGACGTGCCCCATCTGACCCGCGCCCGCAAGATCGTCGCCACCGCCAAGGCAATCGCCGAGCGGTCCTGACCGCCAGTCCAGATGGCGTTCAGCGCAGTGCGTCAGTGGCCTGGGCCAATCGGCGCCGGGCCATGCGCAGCGAGCGTTCGACCTCATAGAGCTCGACGCCGGCGTCCTCGTGCGGCGTGCCCATCAGCTCGTCGGCTGCCCGCGAAATGCGGTTGCTGAGCTCGCCGACGGCGGTCTCGATCGAGGACAGCTCCGCAGCGCTGATCACCCGCGGCACGCTAGCCACATCGTGGCGTTGCCTGTCCGCATCGAACGATGGACCCACCCCGATCAACCAACCACCGAACGTCCGGGGTGATTCAGTGCGATTGTCCACATGAACACAAGAATTCGACAGTTTGATGGTGTTAGTGTCGTGCGGGCAAACGTTGAGGGACGTCGACGAGCATGGGCCGATATCTCGAACTCGATTACACCCGCTGGGTCGGCACCGGCATGGTGTCGTCTCCCTACAGGGCGTATGTGCCATGCGTGCTGAACGGCTGGTGCCCATTGGTGCAGCCCCACGTTCGCGAGCTGGTGCGGCTGGCCGAGCGCCGTATTGCCGATGCGAATCGGCTCGACTGCTCCGGCTCGCCGACGCTGCGCCTTGTGCTCACCCGGGCAGAAGGACTTGCCACGAGCAGCGTTGAGAACATCAGGACGACCATGCGCTCGCTGAGCCTGCTCGAGTCTCTGCGCGGCCGTCGGCGAGCCGAGACTGACCGCACAGACAGATTGACGCTCGGCAGCGTTCACATGAACACAGAGGCCATGACGCTCGCCGCCAGCGCGAGCAGCGATGTGACGGTCCGCGACATCGAACGGCTCCATCGCATCCTGTTCACGGACACCGTGGACCGGTTCGACGCAGGGCGGCTTCGCAGCGAACAGGTATGGATCGGCAGCGGGCAGAGAACGCCCACCAACGCTCACTTCGTGCCCCCGCCGCACACAGAAGTGCCCGCGTTGATGACCGACCTCGCCGAGTACATCTCGGATCGCACTGTTTGGGCGCCGGCCGTGGTGAAGGCCGCCATCGTGCATGCGCAGTTCGAGACGATTCACCCTTTCACGGACGGCAACGGAAGAATCGGGAGGGCGCTCACGAATCTCGTCCTTCGGCGAGATGGTCACCTGCACGTCCCGGTGCCGCTGTCAGCAGCGATCGACGCACGCCGACAGGAATACTACGACACCTTGCAGGAGAGCCGTCTGTTCATTGGCGACCGGTCAGACGATGAGCGTTCTGATTCCATGACGGCATCGGTCGAGTTCACCGCGGATGCGGTTGTGGTCGCTTGCGACTACGCGACCGCGGTCGCCAGATGTGTCGCCGACTGGGAGCGCAAGTGCAACCAGGTACCTTCGAGGCAGCGATCCTCAGCGGACGAGATACTGCGCGTCATCCGTACCGCACCGGCTGCGACTCTGCCGTTTCTCGTTGAGCGCTCTGGGCTCAACGAGCGCACAGCGGCGCGTGCGGTGAGTCGGCTCACCGGTCTCGGCCTGCTCGCAGAACACCGTGATCACGAGTCCGGGGTGCGGGTGTTCGAGGCCCGGGAACTGTTGAACGTCGCTGACAACCGCGACACGCTGATCGCGGAAGGCTGGAGGCTGCATCTCGACGGCCAAGCGAACATCCCCGAACGGCTGCACGAACTCGCGGGCAGCCACAATCAGGCCGCGCCGCCGGACGGCACTCGTACATCGCCTGATCACATCGTCGAGGCTGAGAGGCACGCCGCAGATGGGCCGTCTAGGCCGAGCCGAGCCCCGCGCTGCGGGCACATGGGCGCCCGCAGCCGCAAACCGTGCCAGCGACGTGCAGGGCACACTGGCAATCACGCCTACTGAACACACGCCGTTGCTACTCGGCCCCAACACAAACCGGCAGCATGAATCCAGTAATCCGCCTGCACCGAACACTGAAGATGTGCGCGGGGAGTGGGCCGGTATCGGTGGGTGCTGGCTCGGAAGGCCGAGGGGTTCCCGACCTCGATGTGCTGCGGTGTGGCCAAGGTCAGCCGCCAGGCGTTCTATGAGTGGCGCGCCGGGCACGCGGCAGGGCCGACCCGCCGTGAGGCGGCCGAGGCGGCCTTGGTGGCGGAGATCGGTGAGATTCATGCCGCCTCGGGCGGGGCCTATGGGTCTCCTCGGGTGACAGCGGAGCTGCGCTCGAGAGGGCATCGGGTGAACCCCAAGCGTGTCGCCCGGCTCATGAGAGCCCACCGGATCGCCGGGATCCGCCCGCGGCGCCCCAAGCGCACCACCACCCCTGCACGCTCGGCGCCGAAGCTTCCGGACCTGGTCGGCCGCCGGTTCGCTCCTGGCCGGCCCGACCGGGCGTGGGTGTCGGACATCACCTACGTGCGCACCGGCGACGGCTGGCTGTACCTAGCGGTGGTGCTCGACTTGGGCAGCCGCCGGCTGCTGGGATACGCGATGAGCGAACGCATCGACACGCGGCTGGTCCAAGACGCCCTCGAGGGGGTGTGTTGCCGTTGTCGGTGGCGAGCTGGATGAACGGTCCGACGGTGTGGGGATCTGCGACGCAGGCGATGTGTGTGTCGTCGAGCCAGCCCAGCTTCCAGCGGTCCCAGCCGAGCACGTGCATGAACTCGTGGGTGAACCCGAACAGGAAGGGGGTGTCAAACACTTTGGCAGTGCGGGTGGTGTTGATGGTCGCGAGCGGCACGCTGGGTCGCTCCGGCAGGGGTGTGTTGGTCATCTGGCCGTTGGTGAACCGGCACGAACTCGACATCGAGCTGGCCGTAACTCATGGCCTCGGCGTACTTGGCGGTCAGCACGAAATGGCTGTAGATAGTTCCGCTCGCGCCGCGCAACGTCGAGCGCTCTTGGGTACCGCACCCTCCGAGCCGACCTCTCCACCCTCACAACCCGCACTTGGCATCTACAGGAACGTCCCGGGCCGATTCACTAGCCACCATCTGCGCGGTACGGCCATAGATACGGGAAAGTCACGGCATATATAGCATATTTCGGCTATATTTGATGGCGTGCTGTACGAACGGCTGACTCGACTTCCGGAGCGGAGCTTCTTTCTGCTCGGTCTGCGAGGGACGGGCAAGAGCACGTGGATTCGCTCGGCGCTGCCGTCGGCGGTGCGCTTCGACCTGCTCGACGAGGCCCTGTTCACCGACCTGCTTGGCGACCCTGCGCTGTTCGGCCGCATGGTCTCAGCGGTTGAGACGGGCGATTGGGTCGTCGTCGACGAGGTTCAGCGGATTCCGAGTCTGCTCAACGAGGTTCATCGCCAGATTGCCGATCGGGATCTTCGCTTTGCCCTTCTGGGCTCGAGTGCACGCAAGCTCAAGTCTGCCGGTACCAACCTTCTTGGGGGCCGAGCCTTGCGCATGGCGATGCATCCGCTCACCGCCGCGGAGCTGAGCAGCGACTTCGACCTCGACGAGGCACTGCGTCACGGAACTATCCCGCTGGTGTGGGCAGCCCGCGATCGCGGCGAAGTGCTATCGAGCTATACCCAGCTGTATCTGCGAGAAGAAATCCGCGCCGAGGCCGCCGTACGCAACCTGGCCGGATTCGTGAGATTCCTTCCAGTCGCTGCGCTGATGCACGCCCAGCAACTGAACACCGCAGCCATCGCACGTGATGCCGGTGTCGCACGTTCGACCGTCGAGGGCTACCTCGAGATTCTCGAGGACACCCTGGTCGCCGCACCGCTTCCTGCTCTCGAGGCCAAGCTGAGGGTCCGCGAGCGACGACGGCCGAAGCTGTACTGGGCGGACCCGGGCTTGGTGCGAGCCGTCAAGCGCCAGTTCGGCCCGGTCGCTGCGGAGGAGCGCGGCGCCCTGTTCGAGGGCTGGGTGCTCGGCCAGCTGCGCGCCCATAACGAGCGCCAGAGGCTCTATGACGAGATCGCGTACTGGGCAGCGACCGAGTCAAGCATCGAGGTCGACTTCGTCTTGCGACGCGAAGACAAGTACGCGGCAATCGAGGTCAAAGCAGCCGAGCGATACAACACCTCATTCGTCAAGGGACTGCGAGCCGTAGTTGATCTGCCGGGCTTGGCTCGGCGCATCGTGATCTATCGAGGACGTCGAGCCTTCCGCACCGAGGACGGTATAGACGTGTGGCCGATTGAGACCTTCCACGGCGCGCTGCGCGACGGAGAACTATGGAGCTGAAGGCCACCAACCGATCCGTACGGGCCGTCGGCGCACGCATCTGTCACGCGTCCCGCGCACACCTCAAGATCTGAGCCCGCCAGCTTCTGATGACAAGGGAGCGTCTGACAGTCCCTTCGGTGGCGTCACCAAGTAGTTCGACATGGCTGGCCTCAACGCGTGAGCCGCACTGCGCCACAGGGTGCGCTTGGGTGTTCGTCACAGGCGCGAATTCACAGCAGTGGCTCGTGGGGTCGCAGGTACCCTCGGCGCGGTGCTGAAGCGGCTGGACCTGCGGGGTCGGAGCGATCAAATAGCCGAACTGCTGCCGCGCCCCGAGACGGATGCTGCGGTGTCTTCCAAAGCCGTTCGCGAGCTGATCGATCATGTCCGAACCGGCGGCGATCCGGCTGTCCGGGAGCTCACTCACCGCTTCGACGGCGTCGATGTGCCCGACGCGCTGGTCCCGGAGAGCGATCTCCGAGCTGCGTGGGAGTCGCTGTCTCCTGCCTTGCGTTCCGCCATGGAGACCGCTCACCAGCGCATCCTGGAATTCCATCGCACGGAAGCCGCGGTGGGGCATACCTATGAACGCGACGGTGTCACCGTTCGCTCGATCAGCCAGCCGGTGGACCGTGCCGGGGTGTACGTGCCGGGCGGTCTGGCTGCCTATCCCTCCACGGTTCTCATGACAGTGCTCGTGGCCCGGGCCGCAGGCGTGGAGGACATCGTCTTGTGCTCCCCCCCGGGACCGGACGGCAACCTGTCGGCATCCGTGATGGCTGCCGCACATCTCTGTGGCGTCACCGAGGTACACCGTGTCGGTGGCGTGCAGGCTGTCGCGGCGCTGGCGTACGGCACCGAGACGATCCGTCGCGCCGATGTCGTGGCAGGGCCGGGCAATGCCTGGGTCGCGACCGCAAAGCAGCTCGTTGCCGGAGACGTGGGCGTTGCGTCGGCATTCGCGGGGCCCTCGGAGATCGTCGTGATCGCCGACGGGACGTGCCCGCCGGCCGCTGCAGCCACCGATGTCGTGCTGCAGGCCGAGCACGGCCCCGGGGGCCGGGCTTGGCTTGTCACCTGGGACCCTGCCTGCGCCGACGCCGTCTGCGACGCGATCGTTCAGATCGTCGATCTGTCGCCACGGCGCGACGAGACCCTGGCCACCTTGGAGGCCGACGGCTTCGTGTGCCTTGTTGACAGCCCTGCTCAGGCTGCCGAGGTCGCCAACTTCGTTGCGCCCGAACATCTCCAGCTCATGTGTGACGGCGCCGAAGAACTGCTGGGCAACATCCGTCACGCTGGCGCCGTGTTTGTCGGGCAGTGGGCGCCGGCGTCGGTCGGCGACTACGTGGCCGGGCCATCGCACGTGCTGCCCACGGCAGGAACGGCCCGATTCGCGGGAGCGCTCACCACCGAGGACTTCACCAAGCGGATGCATGTGGTCGAGGTCTCCGAGGCCGGATTTGACCGACTCGCGCCAGCAGTGGCTGAGCTGGCGGAAGCCGAGGGGCTGTGGGCGCACGCGGCCTCGGTGTCGCGCCGCAAGGAGTGGTCCACATCGGGGGTTCGACCGTGAGACCGCCGGTGCGGGACGACCTGCGCTTGCTGGAGGGTTACCACTCCCCGCAGATCGACGTCGAGGTGCGCCTGAACACCAATGAGGCACCGGTGGGACCGCCGCCGGAGTTCTCGGAGGCGCTTGCGGCGGAACTGCGCAGCGTCGAGTGGCATCGCTACCCCGATCGCACGGCCAGCGCGCTGCGGGCCGACCTGGCCAAGCTGCACGACATCGAGCCTGAACGCATCTTCGTGGCCAACGGCTCGAACGAAGTGCTGCAGACCGTCTGCCTGACCTATGGCGGGGCCGGTCGAAGCGTTGCCACGTTTGAGCCCACCTATGCGATGTACGGCCAGATTGCGCGCGGTACCCAGAGCGCAGTGGTCGAAGGCGAGCGTCACGTCGACGGCAGCGTCAGCGTCTTTGAGTTGGAGCGGATCGTCGAGCGGCATCAGCCCTCGATCGTGTTCCTGTGCTCGCCCAACAATCCCACTGGCACACCCGAGCGACTTGAGGTGCTCGAACGGGCGCTGGAGATAGCGCCCGGCCTCGTGGTGGTCGACGAGGCCTACGGCCAATTTGCTGACTGGAGCGCCATCGATTTCTGCGACGACGCAGGAGGCCCTGCCAATCTCGTCGTCGCCCGCACGTTCTCGAAGACGTGGGCGATGGCCGGGGCGCGGTTGGGCTACGCGGTGATCCCTGCAGGAATGGCTGCTGAGTTCGAGAAGGTCGTGCTGCCGTACCACGTCGACACGTTCAAGCAGATTGCGGGGCGCGTCGCTCTGCGTTTCGCGGACCAGATGGAGCAGCGTGTGGCTGCGATCGTGTCCGAGCGCGTGCGGATCGAGACGACCCTGGGTCGGCTGGGCCTCGACGTCTGGCCCTCGCAATCCAATTTCATCTTGTTCCGCACCAGTCCCACCGGGCACAGTGGCGACGATGTCTGGCAAGCGCTCGTCGACCGCTCGGTGCTCGTGCGGAACTGCTCGGGGTGGCCCCGCCTCACGGACTGCTTGCGGGTCACTGTCGGCACGCCTCCCGAGAACGACCGCTTCCTCGAGGCCCTCGCAGGGGTGCTCGCATGAGCTTGTCCAGCCGGAGGGTGCAAAACCGCTGCGCAGGCCGCAGGCTGATGCGACCGATGCTGATCGATGCGGAGGGTTCCTTATGACTGCTCGCCCTGTCTCCTCACGAACTGGCACCGTGCAGCGCCACACCAAAGAGACCCAGATCGACCTGACGCTGGATCTCGACGGCACTGGCCAGAACGACATTTCGACGGGCCTGCCGTTCTTTGACCACATGCTCGCTCAGCTGGCCAAGCACGCTCGATTCGACCTGCAGCTGCGTACCGTCGGCGACCTCGAAATCGATGCCCACCACACCGTCGAAGACACGGGCATCGCGCTCGGCGAGGCCATGCGAAGGGCCTGGGGCGACAAGGCAGGCGTGCGCCGCTTCTCGTCGTACACCGTGCCGCTCGACGAGGCGGCTGTCGAGGTCGTGCTCGACCTGTCGGGTCGTCCGTTCCTGCACTACGACATCGATCCGCCGGGAGAGAAGATCCTGGGCGACCCGCCCTTCGACCCTCAGCTGTGTGAGGAGTTCTGGCGCGGGCTCGTCATGTCGGCAGGCATCACGTTGCACTTGGTGATGCTGCGCGGCCGAAACACCCATCACATCATCGAGGCCAGCTTCAAGGGCGCGGCGCGGGCGTTCTATGACGCCATTCGTATTGCTGACGACGTGCTGCCCTCCACGAAGGGCGTCCTATGACGGGCAGCCGGTGATCGGCACACCGCCAAGCCCGCTTCAGGTAGATCTCAAGGCGACCGCACAGTGACCGAATCAAGCGAGACGGCTCCAGGCCGACCGTTGGTCGCCGTGCTCGACTACGGCATCGGCAACCTGCGCTCGGCCCAAAAGGCACTCGAACGAGTGGGCGCTGACGCCCTTCTCACTGCGGATGCAGGCCTCATCCGTGACGCGGATGGGGTCGTGCTGCCAGGCGTCGGGCATTTCGGCACCTGCATGAGGCAGCTCCGTGCGACCGGCTTAGAACAGCCGGCGCTCGAGGCCATCGAGAGCGGACGACCCTTCTTGGGCATCTGTGTTGGCATGCAGATGCTGTTCGAAGCCTCGCAAGAGGCCCCAGGAATACCCGGGTTGGCCGTTATGCCTGGGACGGTGCGGCTCTTGCCGGACGGCATGGTGCGGCCCCAGATGCAGTGGAATCGCCTCGTCGTGCAGCGGCCGGGTTGCCCGCTGCTGGCAGGGCTCGAAGACGGTGCCTGGATGTACTTCGTCCACAGCTACGCACCCGACACCGAGGTCGACCTGGTGGTCGCGACCTGCGACTATCCGACACCGATCACCGCAGTCACACAGAGCGGCCGCACGTGGGCAACGCAGTTCCATCCCGAGAAATCCGGTGACGCCGGCAAGCTGCTGGCGCAGAACTTCCTCGCCGCTGTAGTAGCGGAGCGTTGCGGCAGATGAGCTTCGAGCTGTACCCGGCGATCGACCTGCGCGAGGGCCGTTGCGTGCGCCTGCTGCAAGGCGACTATGACCGTGAGGTGCGTTATGACGCAAACCCGGTCGAGGTAGCCCACGAATTTGCGGAGGCGGGTGCGCGCTGGATTCACATGGTCGACCTTGACGCAGCCCTCTCGGGCGTAGTCGACAGCAGCAACCGGGACGTGATCCGATCGGTCGTTGCTGCTATCGGCGACGCAGGTGTTCGCGTGCAGTGCGGGGGAGGCGTGCGCGGCCGTGCGAGCGCTGAAGCGCTCTTCGACGCGGGAGTCACGCGCTGTGTGGTGGGTACTGCGGCAATCGAGAACCCCGACCTCGTGGGGGAGTTGATCGCAGCAGGACACCGCGTCGCCGTCGGTCTCGACGTACGAGGCACCGAAGTCGCCACACGCGGCTGGAAGCATCGCAGCGGGGTGAGCCTGTCCGAGGCGCTGACTCGGCTGGCTGGCAGCGGCGCCGAGGCGGTTGTCGTCACCCAGATCTCCCGCGATGGCATGGGCGGCGGGAGCGACCTGTCTGGCCTGCGGAACGTGCTGGACGCACCTCAACGACCTCCCGCTATGTCGATCATCGCGAGTGGCGGGGTCGGCTGTCTCGCCGACATCGCCGACTTGCGCGACCTGCGTTCGGCGAACGGCCACACGCTCGCTGGGGCCATCGTCGGCAAAGCGCTCCACGATGGCGCGATCTCGCCCGGCGCCGCCGTGGTGGTGGCACGCGGGAGCGCAGCCCACGACGAGCCGATCCCCGAGGCCGGCCAATCATGAGGGCATTCCGGTGAAGGCAATCTCATGAAGACAGTCTCATGAAGACAGTGCGGGTCATTCCCTGCCTGGACGTGGACGACGGGCGGGTGGTCAAGGGCGTCAACTTCGTCGGGCTGCGAGACGCAGGTGATCCAGTCGAGCTGGCGGCCGCTTACGACCGACAAGGCGCCGACGAAATCGTCTTTCTCGACATCACCGCCTCCGCTCACGACCGTGACACCATCATCGAGCTCGCCCGCCACACCGCCGAGGAGGTGTTCATTCCCTTCACGATCGGTGGCGGCATCCGTACCGTCGACGATGCCCGGGCCCTGTTGCGGGCAGGCGCTGACAAGGTGTCGGTTAACTCGGCTGCGGTGGCCCGGCCCGAGTTGGTGCGCGAGATTGCCGACGAGTTCGGCAGCCAGTGCGCCGTGGTGGCGGTGGACGCCAAGTCGAACCCTGCCGATGCAAACGGGAACACGACGTGGAACGTCTACGTCAAGGGCGGGCGCGAGGACACTGGCATCGACGCGCTGGAATGGGTACGTCGAGTAGCCGACTTGGGGGCCGGTGAGATCCTGCTGACCTCTATGGACGCCGACGGCACCAAGGCGGGCTTCGACCTGGGGCTCACCCGGGCGGTCGTCGACGCCGTCGGTATCCCTGTCGTGGCCAGCGGCGGCGTCGGCACGCTCCAGCACTTGGTGGACGGCGCAGTGATTGCCGGCGCCGATGCCGTTCTGGCTGCGTCGATCTTCCACTTCGGTGTGCACACCATCACCGACGCCAAACGGGCTCTCATGGACGCAGGCGTCACCGTCCGTCCGCCAGCTGACTGACTTTCGCTTCAGGACAGCCTGCGCGGGCGCCGGATAGCTTCGGCCTGTGCTTGAGGACGCCGAAGTAACTTCGGCGCCATGAGCTACCCCGGCACGTTCTCGAAGACCGATCCTGACCGTCCCGCCGTGGTCATGGCCCGCAGTGGTCAGGTGCGCACCTTCGGCGAACTTGAAGCCCGCAGCTCACAGTTCGCCCAGCTCATGTGGGCAGCAGGCTTGCGCCCTGGCGACCATGTGGCGATCTTCGCCGACAACAACATCGGCTACTTCGACGCCTATTGGGGCGCCATCCGCAGCGGTCTGTACTTCACGACCGTCAACCGGTACCTGACTGCGGAAGAGGCGGCGTACATCGTCAATGACTGCGGCGCTCGGGTGCTGGTGGCGTCGCCGGCGGTTGCTGAGGCTGCCACCGAGATGCTGCCGCTCATCGGCGACTGCGACGTTCGACTCATGCTCGACGAGGTCGCTGACGGCTTCGACTCGTTCACCGATGCGATTGCGGCCCACCCCGCGGAGCCGCTCGACTCCCAGCCACGCGGTTCGGCAATGCTCTACAGCTCGGGCACCACCGGTCGGCCGAAGGGGATCATGCGGCCGCTCGACGGTACGTCGATCACCGACCCAGATCTCGTCGGCGTGGGGCTCGTCGGGGGCCTTTTCGGCGTCGGCGACCGGAGCGTCTACCTGTCGCCCGCGCCGCTGTACCACTCCGCGCCGTTGTCGTTCACGACCGGCACCCAGTCGATGGGTGGCACAGCGGTGGTCATGGATCGGTTCGACGCTTCCGAGGCGCTCTCGTACATCGAGCAGTACCGCGTCACGCACAGCCAGTGGGTGCCGACCATGTTCAGCCGGATGCTGAAGCTGCCCCCCGACGCCCGCACCCGCCACGACCTGTCGAGCCACCAAGTCGCCGTGCACGCGGCGGCTCCGTGCCCGGTCGAGGTGAAGCGGCAGATGATCGAGTGGTGGGGGCCGATCCTGCACGAGTACTACGCCGGAACCGAGCTGAACGGCTTCTGCTACGTGAGTTCGCCAGAATGGCTCGAGCGCCCAGGCACGGTCGGCAAACCGCTCATCGGGGTCATTCACATTTGTAGCGACGAAGGCAACGAGCTGCCAGTGGGCGAGTCAGGCACCATCTACTTCGAGCGCGAGATACCGGCGTTCGAATACCACAACGATCCGGACAAGACCGCCGATTCACGCCATGCCGAACACGAGCTGTGGTCAACGCTCGGCGACGTCGGACGCGTCGATGAAGACGGCTATCTCTACCTGACCGACCGCAAGGCCTTCATGATCATCTCGGGCGGGGTCAACATCTACCCCCAAGAGATCGAGGACTGCCTGGTAGTGCACCCCAAGGTTGCCGACGCGGCGGTCTTCGGTGTTCCCAACGACGACTTCGGCGAAGAGGTGAAGGCCGTCGTGCAGCCGATCGCAGGTGTGGAGGCGAGCGATGCTTTGGCGTCCGAGCTGTTGGCGTATTGCCGCGAGCACATCGCGGGCTACAAGGCGCCGCGCTCGGTCGATTTCCGGGACGAGCTGCCCCGCCTTCCCACCGGCAAGCTCTACAAGCGCATCCTGCGAGACGAGTACTGGGGCGACCGGTCCTCCCGCATCGTGTAAGCCCCGGTGTTGCTACAGGCCGGCAGTGAACGAAGTGATCTGTTCGGCAACCGCCCGGGCATGACCCATCAGGAAGTGATCGCCGCCAGCGATCACCTCAAGCTGGGAATTCGTCCAGTGCTGGGTGATCTCAGCGGCCTCGGCGGGGGAGCGGAACTGATCGTGCTGGGGCACCAGGAGCAGCTTGGGACGCGGGTCGTTCGGGGCCGACATTGTGGCCGGGTCAACAATCCTCAAGGGCGCCGCAATCCCGATCCACGCCGCCAAGCCATCATGATCGGCTGCGAGCGACACGTCGCCGCCGAAGGACCAGCCGGCTGATACGACCGCTGGTGTGGCGTCGTCGTCGGCTTGCTCGGCGGCGAGTTGTGCTGCGGCATCGAAGGCCGCTTCGGTGTCGAGCCGCTCGGCGCGTCCCTCGTCGTGCCTGCCGCCAGAGCTGCCCGTGCCCCGGAAGTTGTAGCGCAGCGCTGCGACGCCGGCTGCGGGCAGAGCTCTGAAGAGATGGTCGATGAGCGGGTTCCACATGTCCCCGCCGTAGAGCGGATGCGGGTGGGACAGCACAACTACAGCGGAGGCTGCGGATGGCCAGGCCAGCTCGGCCTCGAGATCGGTGCCATCGGCCGCCACCATGTCAATGGGTCGAGGGTCAATGGGTCGAGGGTCAATGGGCCGAGGTGCCGCTGCCGCAGAATTCGCTGCGTCATTCATCGCGGTGAACGGTACCGTGCGGGCGGTGAGTGCTCCTGAGACAAACAATGAGCACGGGACTGGATCGGCGACGAAGCCCGCTCGTCCCTCGAAGAGTCCCAAGACCGGTGCCCGCAAGGCCAAGACGCCCGTTGCAGTGGATAACGACGACGAGCGGCGGCCGATCAAGATGCTGCACGATCGCCTGTTGGTACGAATCCCCAACGATGGTTCGGAGCGCCGCACAAGCGGCGGGATTCTGATTCCGGCGACGGCTCAACAGAACAAGCGCCTCGTGTGGGCCGAAGTCGTCGGCGCAGGGCCGAACGTCCGCAGCGCCGAGGAGGGCGACCGAGTGCTGTTCAGCCCCGAGGACCGCCACGAGGTCGAGGTACACGGGGACGATTTCCTCATCCTGCGTGAGCGGGATGTCCACGCCATCGCGGCACCCCGCATCGAGCCTGGCAGCACCGGCCTGTACTTGTGACCAATCGGTGACCCTGGAACCATGACCACCGCCGACACGCAATTTCGCACCGGCGGGGGCATCACGATCTCGCTGTCAACGGCGACCGTGGACGGTGATGCCGAGGTCGAAGATCTCGTGGACCGGCTGGACAAGGCCCGGGGCGTGCTGCTCTCGTCGAGCTACGAGTATCCCGGTCGCTACACCCGCTGGGACATGGGTTTCACCGATCCGCCGCTGGCCGTCACCAGCCGGGCCCAGGACGTGTCAGTGACAGCGCTGAACGAGCGCGGCACGGTCCTGCTCGAACCTGTGAATGAGGCGCTGGCGGCGCTGGGAAGCGCCTCGGGCATCGTCAACCTTGCGCACGATTCGAGTGACGGGCACGGTGAGGTGTCCTGCACGGTCGAACGCCCCGACCGGCGTTTCGCCGAAGAGGAGCGCAGCCGCCAGCCATCCACGTTCACGGTCGTGCGCGCTCTGATCGACCTGTTCAGCTGCGACGACCCGCACCTCGGCCTGTACGGCGCATTCGGATATGACCTCGCGTTCCAGTTCGAACCCATTGCCCTGGAGCTGCCGCGTCCGGCCCACCAGCGCGATCTGGTGCTGTACCTGCCCGATGACCTGCTCATCGTGGACCACCAGGGCGGCGTCGCCCAGCGCCTGCGCTATGAGTTCGCCGCGGCCGGCCGCACCACGGCCGGGCTTGCTGGGGGCGGCGACCGGACGCTGTATGAGCCAAACCTCGATCTCGAGGCGTTCCGCGATCACGAGCCGGGCGGCTATGCGGCCGGTGTGCAAGCCGCCCGCGAGTACTTCTCCCGGGGTGACCTGTTCGAAGTTGTCACCAGCCAGATGTTCTCCGAGCCGTGCGTCGAGCCGCCCTCGGAGCTGTTCCGGCGTCTCAAAGAACAGAACCCATCCCCGTACGGATTCCTAATAAATCTGGGCAGTGCTGGTGAGTCCGGCGAGTGGCTGGTGGGAGCCTCTCCAGAGATGTACGTGCGCGTCGAGGGTGACCGCGTCGAGACCTGCCCGATCTCGGGCACCATCGCTCGCGGTCAGGACCCCATCGACGATGCCTCGCAGATCCTGGCGCTGCTCAATTCATCGAAAGACGAATCCGAGCTGACGATGTGCACCGATGTCGACCGCAACGACAAGAGCCGCATCTGCGTGCCGGGCTCAGTCAAGGTGATCGGCCGCCGGCAGATCGAGATGTACTCGCGCCTCATCCACACCGTCGACCACGTCGAAGGCCGTCTCCGAGGGGGTTTTGATGCGCTCGACGCCTTTCTGTCCCACACCTGGGCAGTCACGGTGACCGGTGCGCCCAAGACGGCGGCGATGATGTTCCTCGAGCAACACGAGCGCACCGCCCGGGCTTGGTACGGCGGCGCCGTCGGCAAGGTCGGCTTTGACGGCGGCCTCAACACGGGCCTCACTCTGCGCACCATCCGCGTGATCGACGGACACGCAGAGGTTCGGGTGGGCTCGACGCTGCTGTGGGACTCCATCCCCGACGACGAAGAATCCGAAACCGAGCTGAAAGCCTCGGCCTTCCTCGACGCGATCCGGCGACCCCGTTCGGCGCCGACGGCGGGGACGGTGGAGACCCGGCCCCGCCAACGACGCGTCCTGCTCGTCGACCACTTGGACTCGTTCGTGCACACGCTCGCCAACTACCTGCGCCAGACCGGCGCCACGGTGGTGACACGCAGGGCTGGGTTCCCGACAACCGAGATCAGTGCTGACGAGTTCGACCTCGTGGTGCTGTCGCCGGGTCCGGGTCGCCCCGACGACTTCGGCATCGGCCCGGTGGTGCGCGCCACGATCGATGCCGGAATTCCGCTCTTCGGTGTCTGCTTGGGCCTGCAGGGCATCGTGGAGTACTTCGGGGGCGAACTCGGGCAGCTGTCCACGCCGATGCACGGCAAGCCCTCTGCCATTCGCACCCTCGGCGGTCAGTTGCTCGACGGATTGCCGAAGGAGTTCCGGGCGGGTCGCTATCACTCGCTGTTCGCCCGTCGTGCTGAGGTGCCTGACGCGCTGGAAGTGACCGCAATCAGCCTCGACGACGACATCGTGATGGCCGTCGAGCACCGCGAACTGCCGGTCGCGGCCGTGCAGTTCCATCCCGAGTCGATCATGTCGCTCGACGACGGTGTGGGGCTCGCACTGATTCGCAATGCAGTGGATCGGCTGGTGCCCGGCTGGAGAAGCGGATGACCCTGGGGCCGCAGCTTGATCGGCTTGTTACGGCGACCATCCCGCGAGACGTCGTGGTGGTGTCCGGACCTGAGGCGGCCGTGTATCTCCACGGTCAGATCTCAGCCGACGTGACAGCACTGGAGCGGGGCGAGAGCACCCTGTCCTTCCTGCTGGAACCACGCGGGCGTGTTGAAACGTTCTTCTCGATATGCCGCACCGGGCCCGACACCTACATCGCCGACACCGAACCCGGCTTCGGCGAGACCATGGCGACGTCATTGGAGCGATTCAAGCTGCGAACACAAGCGGAGTTCTCACTGCAGCAGTGGACGGTGCACGCAGTGAGGGGTCCTCGCTCGACAAGCGATGCAGCAACCGCAACGGCGGCCACCGGCCCCGCTGACAACCCGGAGCACGTGGTGCGGCCCACGAATTGGCCACTGGCCAGCGGGTTCGACCTGCTCGCAAGCCCCGGCAGCGTCGTCGGTCGGCTCGGTGATGGTGCCGAGCAGGTCTCCCCGGACGAGTTCGACGTGCTGCGAATGGCATTCGGCTTGCCTGCGATGGGCACAGAGATCCGGCCGGGCGACATCCCGAACGAGACGGGCCTTGTCGATCGTGCGGCGTCGTTCACGAAGGGCTGCTACCGCGGCCAGGAACTGGTCGAGCGGATTGACTCACGGGCTGGCGGCCGGCGCAGCGTGTGCCGGCTGCGGGCTGCGGTACCACTCGCGCCAGACGATCCATTACACGATGACGCCGGCACTGCGGTTGCCAAGGTGTTGAGCGCAGCAGCGTTGGGGGATATGTCGGTGGGCTTCGCCCTGGCGCGACGGGATGCCGGCGACACGGCATACACGACGGCAGGCGAACCGGTCCTGCTCGCTGAGCTGTTCTGAGGGCGCCGGTTTGATCGGCCCACTCAGGAGCCCTCACCGGTACGCTCGCAGGCTGTCGCTGACATGACTGGATCGTAGGGAGTTTCGACATGGCAAAGACCGCACTGCTGGCCAAGCTGACCGCCCAACCAGGCAAGCGCGACGACCTGCTCGCCGTGATTGCCGACATCGGCATGAGCAACGCTGCCGGAGAGCCCGGCACCGAGGTCTATGCCGCGCACAAGGACCAGAACGAAGACGATGTCGTGTGGTTCTACGAGCTGTACACCGACCAATCTGCGCTGGAGTTGCACGGCGGCTCGGAGCAGATGAAGAACTTCGGTCGGGCAATGCGCGACTACATGGCGGGTCGGCCCGAGCTTATCTTCCTGGATCCGGTCGTCGCCAAGGGCGTCGACTTCTGACGCTGGGCTCGATGCCCCAGCGCCCGATGACCCAAGGCCCGCACGCGGCGAGAGGTCACCTGACGTGTTCGTAAAGATCTGCGGCGTCACCAACGAGGAGGACGCGCTGGTAGCCGTGGGCATGGGCGCGGACGCGGTCGGCTTCAACTTCGTGCCGGGCTCGCCGCGCCAGATCTCTCCGCGACTCGCGCGTGACATCGTGCGTCGGTTGCCCGGCGGGATCATCACGGTCGGCGTCTTCCGCAATGAGCTGCCTGAGCGCGTTGTGCAGGTGATGGACGGCGCCGGCCTGCGTTTGGCGCAGTTGCACGGCAACGAAACTGCCGCCGACAGCCGCTGGATTGCCGAGCGCGTGCCGGGACTCATCAAGGCGTTCGTGGCAGGCGATCCCAACGTGGAGCGAGTGCGCGATTACGGCGCTTCGGTGCTCATGCTGGACGGCTCTGAGCCTGGCAGCGGGCGCGTCTTCGATTGGCGCCAGCTGGAGGGCCGCGACCGCGGCATCAGGCTGCTGCTGGCTGGCGGGCTGAGCCCCTCCAACGTGGCCCAAGCCATCGAGATCGTTCGTCCATGGGGAGTCGATGTGGCCTCGGGTGTCGAGTCGGAGCCGGGCCATAAGGACGTGCTCAAGATGCGCGAGTTCATTGCGAGGGCCAATGACGCAGGGGAGTTGTACGAGGACACTGACGACGTGCAGATGCCGGGTTCGGCGCCGTACGACTGGCGTGATGACTGAGCGAGGGATCACATGGCAGCAGTAATGGGCGAGCCAACACCAGGCACAAGGTCCGTCATGGGCGAGCCCACACCCGATGGCCGCTTCGGTGACTTCGGCGGCCGATTCGTTCCCGAGACGCTGGTCGCGGCGTGCGAGGAGCTCGAAGCAGCGTTTCGCGAGGCCTGGGTGGACCCTGCGTTCATTTCCGAGTTCGAGACCACGCTGCGTGACTTTGGCGGGCGCCCCTCACCGCTCACCGAGTGCCGCAATCTGTCCCGCCGGCTCGGCATTCGCCTGCTGGCCAAGCGGGAAGACCTCAACCACACCGGTTCCCACAAGATCAACAACGTGATCGGTCAGGCACTGCTGGCCCAGCGCATGGGCAAGACCCGGCTCGTCGCCGAGACGGGGGCCGGCCAGCATGGCGTTGCTGCCGCCACTGCGGCCGCACTGCTGGGGATGGAGTGCAAGGTCTACATGGGTGCCGTGGACGTCGCCCGTCAGGCCCTGAACGTGTTCCGCATGCAGTTGCTGGGATCCGAAGTGGAGGCTGTGCAGTCAGGCAGCCGCACGCTCAAGGACGCCGTCAATGAGGCGCTGCGGGACTGGGTGGCCACGGTGGAGAACACGCACTACTGCCTCGGTTCGGTGATGGGCCCGCATCCATACCCGTGGATGGTGCGCACCTTCCACCATGTGATCGGCGACGAGGCTGCAGCCCAGTGCAAGGACCTGATGGGCGGCAGTCCCGACGTCGTGGTGGCATGCGTGGGCGGCGGCAGCAACGCCGCTGGCATCTTCTCCGGCTTCGCTGACGGTGATGCCCGCCTCGTGGGCGTCGAGCCTGCCGGAGGAGCAGCCGTCGGGCGGGGCGTGCCGGGCGTGGTGCATGGCATGACGAGCTATCTGATGCAGGACGAAGTGGGCCAGGTGCTCGAAGCCGAGTCGATCTCGGCCGGGCTGGACTATCCCGGCGTCGGGCCTGAGCACGCCTACCTGGCGGCGATCGGCCGAGCGGAATACCCGAGTGTGACCGACGACGAAGTGGTCGAGGCGTTCACGCTGATGAGCCGGTCCGAAGGCATCATCCCGGCGCTGGAGTGCGCACACGCGCTTGCGTGGATCGTGCGCGAGGCGCCAAGAATCCAAGGCCAGACCGTGCTCATGAACCTCTCAGGCCGGGGCGACAAGGACGTTGACCAGATGATGGACGTGCTCGGGATGGAAGGGCCAGAACAATGAGTGCACGTCAGTGAGCGACCAGCCCGGCAATTCAGAGCCGAGCGCTTTCGGCACGCTGGAAACGCATCTTCGGGCTCGGCGTGACAGTGGCGCCAAGCTGCTCATCCCGTATGTGACCGGCGGATATCCAGGCTGGCAGCGCGCGGTCGAGGCAGCCGCGGCCGCTGGGGCCGATGCCATCGAGATCGGTATTCCCTTCTCGGACCCGGTGATCGACGGACCGGTCATCCAGCAGGCCTCCACGGCTGCACTGGATGAGGGTGCAACACCAGCATCAGTGCTGGCGCAAGCGCGGGAGCTCGACACCGGCGTGCCTCACGCGGCGATGACCTACTACAACATCTGCCACCACCAAGGCCACGAGCGCTTCGCCGCAGCGCTCGTCGAGGCCGGCGTTTCGGGGGCGATCCTGCCCGACCTGCCGTACGTCGAGGCCGGGTCGTGGCTCGACGCTGCCGCCGAGTCAGGCATCGAGGCGATCCTGCTGGCAGCGCCTACCACGCCTGAGCACCGGCTTGCGAAACTGTGCGGAGCGTCCCGAGGCTTCGTCTATGCAGTCGGCCTACTCGGCGTGACCGGAGAGCGGGCGGCACTTGCCCGCACGGCCATCGAGATTGCGGCTCGTTGCCGGGCAGTGACCGATCGGCCCGTGCTCACCGGCGTCGGCATCGGTTCGCCGTCTCAAGCCGTCGAAGCCTGCGAGGTGTCCGACGGTGTCATCATCGGCTCCGCAGTCGTCCGAACCCTGATGTCGGACGGCCCTGAGGCGGTGGGCGAGCTCGTGGCCTCCTACCGGACGGCGCTCGATCGCGGCTGAGTGGTGACTCCGGCCGAACCGAACGCTGCTGAACCGGCACCTTCAGGTGACGCTCCGTCGGATCCGCCCGAGCTCGATCCCGACTGCGAACTGTGCGAGGCGGCACGCTTCACGCACTGGTACTTCGAGGATGAGTTCTGCTGGGTGGCTGACTGCGAGGTGTGCGCAACACCGATGGTGGTCTGGAAGCGGCACGGAACCGATCCGCCCGCTCCGGAGTTGGAAGCGATGCTGGCCCGCTTGACAGACGCAGGCGAGCAACGTTTCGGATCCAACAGCGGAATCGTGGACCAGGTGATGCGCCAGATACCGGACCACTTCCACGCCCACTACCGGGATGCCGACTGGATGTCCCGCCGATGGAATGAGCCACCGAGCCGCTACACCGGTGTCGGCACGCCACGGGTGACCCGATGAACAAGCCATTCACGCCTAATCGTGGTGAAGTGAAGCGCCGCAAGTGGCGGGTGCCAGCGCTCGCGCTAGCGCTCGCGATCGGGCTCGCGAGCTGTGGTGGAGGCGATGCGACCGACGCCGATTTGGAGCGGCTGGAGCTGGCGTTCGCCAACGCAGATGTGGCGCTCGGGAACGAGGTATTCGGTGACAGTTGCTCGGTGTGCCATGGCAGCGATGGCAGTGGCGGGGTGGGTGCGGCGCTCGGCGGCGTCAGCGAACGGCTCTCCGTTGGCGACCACCTGTCGGTGGTGTGGAACGGCCGCGGCTCGATGCCGCCGTTCGGCGGGCTTCTCACCGATGCTGAGATTGCAGCCGTCGTGGCCTACCAGCGGAGCACCTTCGGCACGCAGTGAACAGCGGGTACGCGTTTGGGGGCTCTTGTTGGCTGCGCTCACGGACCGCTCGGCTCCCCGGCGCGCGGTGGCGGTAGCTTCGCCCCAGTGAGTGATGCAGTGAGCGAGCCTGACATCCCGCGTCCCGAGGAGTTGCTGCCGCACCGAGCGCCGTTCCTGCTCGTCGATGAGATCGTCGAGCTCCAGCCCGGCGAGCGTTGCGTGGGGCTCTGGCACCTCAGCGGCGACGAGGCGTTCTTCACCGGTCATTTTCCCGGTAGGCCGACCCTGCCCGGGGTGCTCATGGTCGAAGCCATTGCACAGACGGCGGGTCTCGCAGCTGCCTCGGCCTCGTCTTTGAAAGGCAAGCTCGCGCTGTTCGGTGGCATCGACAGGGCCCGCTTCCGCCGCCAGGTGATTCCGGGCGACACGCTGCGGCTCGAAGCCACGATCGATCGCTTATCAACCAGGGGCGGCCGTGCAAGGGGCACGGCGAGCGTGAACGGTCAGGTGGTCTGCGAAGCCTCGATGATGTTCCTCTTCGCCGACGCAGACGCCAGCAACTGATTTGACCCAGAGGCGCACTCGGTGCAGCGTCTTCCTTCTCGTCACTACGTCAACACTGCGTGAAATTGGCGCATTCCTGCAGGCCGCGCGAGGCTTTGGGGATGCTCCGTTAAGTCGGCGACGACTTTCAGGCTGACTCCGTCCGGCAGGGCTCTGCATTCGAGCGGCAGGCGAAGGCCTACTTGGACGCGCTCGGATTCGATTTGCATGGCCGGCAGAAGTTCGCCGATATCGGCTGCGAGGTCGATGACGTCGCCGAAGCACCTAACGGTGAGCTCGTGTACTTCGAGTACAAGGGCTCCTTCAAGGGCCAGCGGCCAGGTATGCGTCGCACGGACACAGTCAAGAAGGCATTGCTGACGGGGTTCCTGCTGCGCTCGATCGGAGACGAGAGGCCGTACTACGTACTGACTTCACACTTACCGACTGGCGGGGCGGCGCAGCGCATGATCGACACGGCGATGAGCGTGAAGGCCGTGTCAGGCGTGTTGGAGCTGAATGATCCGGTAGCCAGCCAAGCGCTCACCGAACGGTTCGGACCGCCGGCGAGACCCCACATCGGGCCCGAGAGAACCTGGCAACCGGCGTTGCCAATAGCCCGCCGCGCCTAATTCGGGAGTCAGCGCCCGGTGCGTTCGGCTTCGACAATGGCGGTCACAGTCTTGCGTCCGAGTCCGGACACTTTCGCAAGCTGGCGCAGCGAAGCGCCTGACTAGTGAGCCACCCGGATCATGTCGCCCCGTACCTCGGCTTCCTTGTGCGCCCGCTCGGCGCTGAGACCTACTACCGCCAATGCTGCTGCGATCTCGTCGTCGAGCTCTCGGCGGTACTTGTTGATCGCATCCCGGGCGGCTGACACTTCGGCTTCGGTGTAGCTCATTATTGACCTCGCAGACCCGTGGCGAGCTTGTCTTGAATCAACATCAAGTTTGCTATCCGTGGCGATATGTCGCTTGTCACGCAGACTGTCGTGCGAACTCCGCACAGGCCTTCACTCGGGTCACGCTGAGGTTGAAACCCCGTGCGACTTCCTCGGGGGGATCTTCCGCGAGGCTGGCGATGATGGACTTGACCGGGATTCTGGTGCCCGTCACCACCGGGGCGCCGAAGCAGATGCGGGGGTTTATCTCGATCCACTGGGCCACATCCCATGAGGCCGGCCGTCCGTCGATGAACTGGATTTCCTCGGCGAATGTCTTGATGGCTGAGGTGATGGCACGTTGTCCCTTGCGGTTCCCAACGATCTCCTCCGCGTGCCCTTGGAACTCAATCCAGACGTTGTGCCCGTCGGTGTAGAAGGACTCGTGCGCCAGCGGGTGCTGAATATCGGGAAACCGTTCGCGCATGCCGTCGAGCACTCGACGGACCCTCTGAAGCGAGGCGCCGCGGTCGCGAAAACGGCACACCATTTCCAATCCGATCAGATCGAGAAAGTCGATAGTCGCCGTGGCGTCGTTGTCGTACGTGGGTGGCCTGACGACAGTCATCCAGCGACGGATCTGGGCACGCGAGACATCTCGGTCTCGCTCCACAATCTGCGCCGCTTCGCGAAAACGGCACACCATTTCCAATCCGATCAGATCGAGAAAGTCGATAGTCGCCGTGGCGTCGTTGTCGTACGTGGGTGGCCTGACGACAGTCATCCAGCGACGGATCTGGGCACGCGAGACATCTCGGTCTCGCTCCACAATCTGCGCCGCTTGGGGAAATGAGTAAATGCCTGCCCCGATAGCAGCGCGAGTCGCGACTTCGCTGTCAGCATGCTTCTTCACTGTCACTTCACCTCCGCGCTGGGCCAGTCATCAGCCTAAGCGTGCCCTGCCACACGCCCGTCGATGCCAGGTGCCCATGGCCTGCTGCTGGTGTCGTCAGGAGGCGGAGGCGTCTGTGACTTGTCAGCCGCGGGGCTAGGTCAGCGGAGGTGGGCGGGGCGGGGGTCGGCGAGGCGTCCTAGTGGGGATTGTGCTCGCAAGCCGCCGTCCACCACGATCGCCTCGCCGCTGACGAACGACGACTGATCGCTCGCCAGCCAGACGGCCGCGCTTGCGATCTCAGATGGTTGGCCGAGGCGGCGCAGCGCGTGCGCCCCGATGTTGCGCTCGAGGACGTCCGGATCGCTCATCATGCGCATCACCGGTGGTGTCTCGATAGTGCCCGGGCAGATTGCGTTGACGCGCACTCCGGCGGGTCCGTGGTCTGTCGACAGTGCCCGGGTCAGATTGATGACGGCTGCCTTCGACGCTGCGTAGACGACCGAACCGCCGTCACCGTGCAGCCCGCTCACCGATGCCGTGTTGATGATGGAGCCGCCACCGCCAGCCTCCATGTGCGGGACAGCGAACTTGGCGCCGAGGTACACCGAGCGCACGTTGACGTTCATCACCAGGTCCCAGTCCTTGGGCTCGAGCTCGACGGCGGTGCCGGGGCGCAGCGTGCCGGCGTTGTTGAACAGCACGTCCAGCCCGCCCCATCGATCGACGGCCGCTTGCACCATCTCGGAGACGGCATCGGCGAGCGAAACGTCGGCACCGAAGCTGTGCGCCTCGCCGCCGGCCTCGCGGATCGCCTCGGCGACGGACTCCGCGCGTTCGCGCCGGATGTCGACAACGAGGACCGATGCACCCTCGGCTGCGAAGCGCTGGGCGCTGGCTTCCCCGATGCCCGAAGCAGCTCCGGTGACGATGGCGATCTTGTTCTCGAGCAGCATGTGCGATCTCGTTTTCGGCGTGACTCCTGGGGACGTCGCGACCCTAGATCGGTGTGGCACCTCGTCTCAGAACTACGTTGTGGCGGCCGGAATCAACCGTGGGAGACACGATGGCGAGCGCAGCATTCCAGAGAATCCGCGAGATCATCGCGTCCCAACGCATGCCGGCCGACATCGAGGCCATGCGCAAAGGCATCGAGACCACCGCACGGCCCTTGCCGGCTGGGGTCACGGGCGAAATGGTCGACGCCAATGGCGTCCCGTGCGAGCTGCAGATGCCCGAGGGTGGCAGCGCCGACGCGATTGTGCAGTACGTGCACGGTGGCGGTTACGTCGCCGGGTCGATCGGCTCACATCGAAACCTGACCGGTCACTTAGCCCTGAGCCTCGGTTGTCCGGTGCTCTCGGTCGACTATCGCCTTGCGCCCGAGCATCCGCACCCCGCAGCGGTCGAGGACTCCGTCGCTGTGTATCGCTGGTTGCTCGACCAAGGCCATTCAGCCGATCGGATCGCCATCGCCGGCGACTCCGCCGGCGGCGGGCTGACCGTGTCGACGCTCATGAAGCTGCGCGATCTGGGCCTGCCGCTGCCCGCAGCAGCTGTTCCCATCTCGCCGTGGGTCGACATGGCGGGCACGGGGGAGAGCATGGTCACCCGATCCGACCGTGACCCGATGGTGAGCGGACCCGACATCCGGCGCCTTGCTGGTGTCTTCGTTGGCCCTGACGGTGATCTCGCTGATCAATTGGCATCACCGCTGGAAGGCGACCTGTCGGGCCTGCCGCCGCTATTGATTCATGTCGGCGACGACGAGGTGCTGCTGTCGGACAGTGAACGGCTTGCCCACAAGGCCCGCACCTCTGGTGTCGATGTGACGCTCGAGGTCTGGCCGGAGATGATTCACGTCTGGCATTCGATGGCGGGATTGTTCCCCGAGGCCGATGACGGCGTGGCGCGCGTGGCCGAATACCTCAGCGAGCGTCTGGCTGTCTGAGTTCGCGTAGAGCCCTACGAACAGGCGACGTCGTCGAGGAACCAGTCGACGAGGTCAAAGCAATTGCGCCGATTCGCGGTCTCGTTGCGCGCCACGTCGGCAAGGATGCCCTCGCGGGTGACACCGCAGGAGTCCAGGTAGCTGTCGCTCGACTGTCGCATCCAGTGGCTGGCGAGCTCCACGCTGATCTCGGGATGGAACTGGGTGCCCACGCTGGGGCCCACGCGAAACAGTTGTGGACAGGCCTCGGTGCTGGCCAGCAGCTCGGCGCCCGGCGGCAGCGCGAAGCGATCGTGGTGCCATTCCATCCATGGCCCGGTTGAGATCGGCAGTTCGGTGCCATCAGCGGGCGTGATCTCGTACCAGCCGATCTCGGTCTCCGGCGAGAGTTCTACGGAGCCCCCGAGCGCTGCTGCGAGTGCCTGGCCGCCGAAGCAAATACCCAGCACTGGCGTGCCGCCCTTATGGGAGCGGCGTATGAGGTCGAGTTCGTCGCCGATCCACGCGCTGATTGCGTCCTCGTACACCGACCAGTACGAGCCCATGATCACCAGCAGGTCGAAGCCGTTCTGGGGCGGCGGCTCGAACCGGTCGGGCAGAGATGTCTCGGGCACCATGACGTGGGAATGGCATGCCACACCGCGCTCGATGAGTCGATCGCCGACGAATCCGGGCTTGGTGCCGGCCTCGTGCGAGACGATGAGCGCTTTCATGGGGCGCGCTCGACGACCGAGACCGGCAAGTGCTTGATGCCAGAAATGAAGTTAGACCGCAGCCACTCGATCGGGCCGTCTTGTTCGATCCTGACCACCCGTCGCATTAGCTCCTCGAACACCACCTTGATTTCCATGCGCGCCAACCACGCACCCAGGCACAGGTGAGGGCCGTTCCGGCCGAAGGCCATGTGCTCGTTGTCCTGACGCGCCAAATCAAACCTGTACGGGTGAGCGAAACGATCCTCGTCGTGGTCTGCGCTGACGTAGTACAGGACCACCTTGTCGCCCGCCCGCACCTTGGTGCCTCGAATCTCGGTGTCGGTAGTTGCGGTGCGCCGGAAGTGCGTCGTGACCGAGCTGGCCCGCAGCACCTCCTCAGTGGCGGTCGCGGTGAGCGCCTCGTCTCCCGCCAGCACGGCGGCTCGCCAGGTGTCGAACACACCGGGGTGAGCCATGAGCACCCACAGCCCGTGCGTCATCGTGTAACGGGTCGTGTCGTTGCCAGCCGCGATCAGCAACGTGAAGAAGTTCTTGAACTCCAGGTCGGTCAGCGGAGTGCCGTCGGTGGTGGGGGCCAGCAGCTGGCTGATCACGTCGGGGGTCGGGCACTCGCGACGCTTCGCAGCCTGTTCGGCCGCGTACTCGAAGATCTCAACGGTGGCGGGGCTGCGGAAGGGCATGAAGCGGAACTCGTCGGTGTCGACGAGCCCGACGGGGTAGTCGGTGAAGTCCGGGTCGGTGTTGCCGAGCAGGGCATCGCCCCATTCGACGAGCTGGTGGCCGTCGGAGTCGCTGGTTCCGAGCATCCGGCCGAGCATGCGCATCGGCAGCTCCTGGGCCACTTCGGTCACGAAGTCGAAGCGGCCTTTCGGCAGCGCCCGGTCCAGCACCTCGCATGCGATTGCCCGGATTGCTGCTTCGTAGGTATTGACGACTCGTGGCGTGAATCCCCGGCTCACCAGGCGGCGATACCTGGTGTGCTCAGGAGGATCCATCTCCATCATCGTGCAGCGCGCTTCCATTTCGTCCGGCGCCATGTCCTCCAGCCGGATGCCCTGCGACGAGGTGAACGTCTGCACGTCCCGGCTGATGCGGAACGCATCGTCGTACTTGGTGATCGCCCAGTAGCCGCGACCGTCGACCTCGTCGATCCACGCCACGGGCTCGGTGCGTCGCAGGCGGTGAAAGGTGGCGTGGGGGACGCCCTGGGTCCAGACGTCGTGGTCGGAGATGTTGAGGTCGTCGGGCCCGAGGTCCTCGAGGTAGGGCTCGGCCCAGGTGCTCATTGCCTCAGGCTCGCACAGGGGCAGTTGCACCGTCGACTGAGACGTCAACTGATGCGACGCCGTGAACGAAGTTCGACGGAATTCGCTCCAAGTTGGCAGCGCTGGCGGGCCGGATACCACGGTCCAGCATGGCCTCGAGCAGCACCGTCAGCTCCATCCGCGCCAGATAGGCACCCAAGCAGAAGTGCGGCCCGCCGCCTCCGAACGCGATCTGCGCATTGTCGACCCTGCCGATGTCGAATTCGTCGGGACGCTCGAACACCTGCTCGTCCCGGTTGGCTGACGGGTACCACATGACCACCTTGTCTCCGGCCGAAATAGGAGTACCCGACAATTCGGTGTCGACGGCAGCGGTTCGGCGCATGTGCAGGATCGGCGATGCCCAGCGAATGACCTCCTCGACTGCGCTGGGCACCAGGCTGCGATCGGCCGCTAGCCGATCCCACTGGTCAGGATGCTCAGCGAACGCGATCGTCCCGTGGGTGATCGCCGTGCGTGTCGTCTCGTTGCCGCCGAACACCAGCACTTGGAAGAAGTTACGGAACTCGGCTGCCGTGAGCCGGTCGCCGCCGACCTCGGCATGCACGAGGTGGCTCACCAGGTCGTCAGTGGGATGGTCCAGGCGCTGGTTGCCCAGCTTGGCCCCGTACTCGTACAACCCCCACGCCGCCGGGCTGCCAAACGGCAGCAAGCGCAGCGGGGTGGTGTTGCCGTAGGCATCGGCCGGCAGCGACTGGGCTTCGGTTGTGCCTTCCACCAGGTGGTTCGACAGCTCCACCATGTAGTCGGCGTCTTCGGGCGGCACTCCCAAGATGGCGATGATCACCCTGATCGGCAGCGGCGCTGCCACCAGGTCGACCCAGTCGCCCCCGCCCTCGCGAACCACGGTGTCGAGCAGCTCATCGGCGATGGCACGTGTGCGTTCTTCGTAGCGGCGCATCTGGCGAGGTGTGAACGCCTTGCTGACCACCCGGCGCAGGCGAGTGTGCGCGGGCGGGTCGTGTTCGAGGATCGAACGGCGCGCCTCGAGTGCGTCGGCTTCGAGGTCCCACAGGTTCACATGGCCGATCGCGGAGGAGAAACGTTCGGGGTGGCGGGACACCTCGCACACGTCCGCGTGCCGCGTCACGGCCCAGAAACCGTGATCCTCGTAGGAGTTCCAGTGCAGCCCGGGACGCTGGCGCAACGTGCGGAAGTCATCCCAGGGGATGCCATCGGCATACCGGCGAGCATCGACGATGTCGATCTGCGTCGCCGGATCGGCCCCCGATGTCATGGGCGAATGGTAAGTCTGTGCAGACGTTTAGGTGGACCTAGGAGGCAAGCCTGTGACAACCCTCGCCGAAATCGAGAGCACTCTGCGCGGATCCGACGTGCATACCGTCGAGGTCGCCATCGTCGACACCTACGGACACCTGCGCGGCAAGCGCTTTCCCGTGGACCACTTCCTTGCGTCCGCAGCGGAGAACGGCTGCCATCTTGCCGATGCCATCTACATCTTCGATCTGCACAACGATCTCGTCGACAGCCCCTACATCAACATGGCCAAGGGATTCCTCGACACCCACCTGGTTCCCGATCTCGGCACGCTGAGGCTCTTCGGGCACCGACCCGGCTACGCGCTGGTGTTCTCCGACAGCCTCGATCCGTCGCACAAATTGCACCCGATAGCGCCGCGCACGGTGCTGGCGCGCCAGATCGAGCGATGCGAAGCGCTCGGATACGGCCCAGTGGTCGCCACCGAGATGGAGTTCTACCTCTGCGAGGCGGACTGGTCGCACGTGCAGAGTCACATTCAGTACTCCTCGCTGACCGACCGGGGCGATCTCGAAACCGTGCTGCTGGCCATGCGTCTCGCAATGATCGACGCCGGGATACCGGTCGAATCTTCGAACTCCGAGTACGGACCGGGTCAGATCGAGATCAACGTGGCCCACGCCGATGCCATGACCACCGCCGACAACACGGCGCTCTACAAGAGCATCGTCAAGGAGATCGCCGAAGAGACTGGGCTGAAGGCCACGTTCATGCCCAAGCCGTGGACCGAGCCCTCGGGCAGCGGGATGCATGTGCACACGAGCCTGTCGTCGGGCGGGGAGAACGTGTTTGCCTCCTCGCAGGACGCACCGAACAAGACCATGGCGCAGTGGCTGGGAGGCCAACTCGACAATGCGCTGGCGCTGTCACTGCTCGGCAGCCCCGTGCCGAACGGCTACAAGCGTGTGCGCCCCTACACGTTCGCGCCCACCCACGTGCACTGGGGACTTGACAACCGGTCGGTGATGTGTCGGTGCACCGTGGGTGCGGGGAATGCGAACCGGGTCGAGTACCGGGCACCAGGCGCCGACGCCAATCCGTACCTGATGATCGCCGGCCTGTTGGCGGCAGGTGCCGACGGGCTTGAGCGCAGTGCCGACCCCGGGCCGAAGAGCGAGGGCGACAAGTACGACGACCCTGGCGACGCCATTCCGTTGCCGGCCAATGCCGCCGACGGCATCGCTGCGTACGAGGGCAGTGCGCTGTCGGCCGCGCTGGGAGAGGAGTTCTCGACGAACTTCTTGCTCATGGCCACCGCAGAGTTGGAGAAATTCCTCGAAGCTGGCTGCGACCCCGCCGGTGATGACGTCTCTGATTGGGAGCGTGAGCGCTACATCGAGTTCACCTGACCGGCGCTGTCCGCTCGAATTCGCAGCGTTGGCATCGGCCGGCGGTATCGGCCAGCTCAGTGGAAGGGCAGGTACTCGCTTATCTCCCACTCGCTGATGCTCTGCGACGGCTCTCCCACAGCTGCGACGTAGCGCTCCCACTCGGCCTCCTTGATGGCCAAGAAGTTGTCCACGAGGTCACTGCTCACCGCCTCGGTGAGGGCCGTGTCGGCTCGAAGATCGGTCAGGGCATCCGCGAGGTTCAGTGCCGACGTGACCTCAGTGTTCCAGGCGTCCATGCCGTCATTGGTCTCGGGCTCGGGGCACTCGATGCCGTCGACCACACCGAGGCGCGCTGCCTGCAACACAGCGGCAATTGCCGTGTGGATGTTGCAGGTGCCATCCGCGAGGCGGGATTCGATGCGGGTGCGTTCGCCTCGCTCTGGCGGCACGCGGGTGCCAACCACCCGGTGGTCGTAGCCCCAATTGGCCCGCCGACCGCTGAACGTGAACGGCCGCAAGCGCCGGTAGGCGTTCACCGTCGGCGCGCACAGCGGCGTGAGCCCTTGATGGTGGGCACACAGCCCGGCCAAGCATGACTTCGCCAGTTCGGACAGCCCGTCGTCGGTGCTGGTATCGACCAGCGCGTTCGCCCCGTTGGCGTCCACCAGCGAGAAGTTGACATGGACACCGTTGCCCTCGAACTGCTCGTAGGGCTTGCCCAGGAACGTGAGCCGCAAGCCGTGCTGTAGCGCGCGCTCGCGGGCAAGCACCTTGAACAGGAACGCGTCGTCGGCGGCGTGCAGCGCGTCGTCGTAACGCAGCGTCAGCTCGAATTGGCCAGCGTCGAACTCGGCGTTCACGGATTCGAGCACGATCTCGCTGCCGGCTGCGAGGTCGACAATCTCGTCGATCAAGCCGACCGGATCGACGAAACGACCGGTGCCGTAGACATACGACCCCGGTGTGTCCCAGCGCTGCCAGCCATCCTCGTCAGTCAGTTCGAGCACGTACGCCTCGAACTCGATGCCGACCATGGGGCGGTAGCCCAGCGCCTCCCAGTCGGTGATCGCCTTGCGGAGGGCGTACCGGGCCGAGTAGCGGAATGGCTCACCCGCTTGGGACAAGTCGCACACGGCAACCTGGGTGCGGTCGTCATCCCAGCCTGGTCGCAGGTCAGCGGGGTCGAAGGTGGCGTGCATGTCGGGGAAGCCGTCGAGCACCCCCGATCCAGGCGCGGCCACGAACGAGCGGTCATAGGCCAGGCTGAACACCGCCGCAGCGTGACCAGTGCCTTCATGGGCGAGTGCGGCCGGGACGTATTTGCCCCGCGCCAGTCCGAGATGGTCGGGCCACAGCATCCGGACGCGTTCATTGGCCATGGGTGCTTCCTCCGGAATGATCAGCAGAACCTACCTGAGAGGTTCTGCTTGGAGGAGTAGCATCGACCCGATCCACGGGAAGGTCTCATTATGAAACGACGCATCCTGGCCTTGGTGGCTGTTACAGCATTGTTCGGAGCTGCCTGCGGCAGCGACGACGACACCACGGCAAGCGAGCCAGCTGCCACCGAAGCACCGGCTGCCACTGAAGCACCGGCTGCCACCGATGCACCGTCGCCCGCCGTCACGATGACCAGCATCGATATCGACCACATCTTGAGTGCCGATCTGGACAACTGCGAAGAAGCCCCGTCCGGTGACCCGATCCGGGTGGGCATGGCGATGGACTTCAGCGACGTGGTGGGCTTCGTCGACATCCCGGGCTCCAAGGTGGTGCCGTACGTCGCGGATCTCGCCAACTGCCGCGGCGGATTCAACGGCCGGCCGGTCGAAGTACGGGTAGCCGAAGTCGGCACCGACGCTGCGCTCGCTACCGAAGACCTGCTGGACTGGGGCGCACACTTCCTCATCGGCCCGCCCTTCGCCGACTTTGCGCTGCCGATCCTGCAGACCACAGGCGGCAATGTTCCGCTGTTCGTAGCGGCATCGACCGAGCCGACTTTGGCCGATGCCTCGATCAACTCCTATCTGGTCACCTTCGACGACCACCAGATGGCGGGCGCTGCAGCCAAGTGGGCGCTCGGCGAGGGCATCACCAGGGCGATCGTGTTCACCGAAGGCGCAGGTATCCCATACACCGGCGTCAACCCCGACGCGTTCATCGCCGCATTCGAAGCAGGCGGCGGCGAGGTGGTCAGCGTCCAGACCTACGTGTGGGCTGGCGACACCGATTTCTCCTCGCAGGTGAACGAGATCGCTCAGATCTCACAGAACAACGAAGTCGTCTTCTCAGCCGCGTTGGGCTTCCAGGTAACGGCCCTGCGTGGGCAACTCGAAGGCCAAGATCTTGACGGCCTGACCTACATCGGCACCGACGCCTTGGACGCCACCGGCATCGGGGTCGAGGCGAACAACGAGGGCATCGCCCATACGCCGCACACCAGCATCACTGCGGGCGACCGCATCGATTCCATGCTCGCCGCGTTCGAGGCCGTCAAGGGCGAGGCACTCGAGAGCCGTGGCTTCATGGCGCTGTACGTCGACTCGATGTTCGTCGGCATCCAGGGGATGCTCGACTGCGGCTGCGACGACACCGCCGAGATCGGCGAGGCCGTCAAGCAGCTCTCTGGATTCCAGGGACTGTCCGGCGAGATCACCTATGCGGGCACGAATGGCATTCCGCCAAAGGCAGTGCCGATCAATCGCATCGTGAACGGCGAGGACGTACTCGTCGCCACGATTGACTGAGTCCGCTTGGGCGCCGGGGTAGCGGGTACAGCGCTGGACGCGGTGGACTCGCGATCTCCATGCTGGAAGTCGAAGGCCTCACCGCTCGGTACGGCTCGATAAGCGCATTGCGTGGCGCGACCCTGAGCGTCGGGTCCGGTGAGGTCGTCGGCCTCATCGGGCCCAACGGCGCGGGCAAGACCACGCTGCTGTCGACCATCGCCGGGCTGATGGCTCCGGCCGAAGGCCGCGTCACTCTTTCCGGCAGCGACATCACTGGCCACTCGCCTGAGAAGTTGCTGCGTCTGGGAGTGGCGCTCGTGCCTGAGCACCGTCGCATCTTCGCCGATCTCACCGTGGAGGAGAACCTGAAGATCGGCGGGGTGACGGTGTCCGCGGCGAAGCGAGCAGAACTGCTCGATGAGGTTTGCGAGCGCTTTCCGGTGCTTCGGGAGAAGCGGGATGTCTCGGCCGGTTATCTGTCGGGAGGCGAGGCACAGCAGCTGGCCATTGGGCGCGCGCTGATGTCGGCTCCTCGGTTGCTGATGATGGACGAACCCTCGCTGGGCCTCGCCCCGGCGCTAGTCGACCTGGTGTTCGAGTTGATCGCCACGTTGCGCGACCAAGGCCGAACGATGCTCGTAGTGGAGCAGAACGCGGCACGAATGCTGGCTGTGTCTGACCATGCATACGTGCTGCGCAGCGGCGAGGTCGTGGCCGCGGGCACGGGCGCTGAGCTCAGCCAACGGGGCGATTTGTTCGACACGTTCGTCGGGCCTGAAGTGCCCGCCGAGGGCGGGCTGCGGGCCGCCGGCGAGTCACATGGGGGCAGCGCGGGGTGATCGAACTGGCGCAGAACCTCATCGACGGCCTTGGCCGGGGCAGCATTTACGCACTGCTTGCTCTGGGCGTGGCCGTCGTGTTCGGTGTTATGCACCTGCTGAATTTCGCCCACGGCGAACTCATCACCGTCGGGGGCTACGTGGCGTTGTGGACCCTCGGACGCGACTGGCCGTGGTTCGTGGTGGCACCGCTGATTGTGGTGAGCGCAGTGCTGACCTCGTTGGTGATCGAGCGGGTTGCCTTCTCCCGGGTGCGGGGAAGCTCAGACTTCACGCTGCTGCTCACCTCTTTCGGCGTGCACTTCGTGATTTCCGCAATCTTCTTGCTGTATGTGTCGGCATCGGTGAAGCCGTTCGCGAGGCCCACATGGGTGACGAACACCTACTCGGTCGGGCCGCTGCGGATCGAGGTGTTCGACACGGTCGTCATCGCGGTGACCATGCTGACGCTGATCGGCACCACCCTGCTGCTGCAACGAACCATGTTCGGACTGTCACTGCGCGCCGCTGCGGCCGACTTCGACACCGCCCGGCTGATGGGCGTGCGTTCCGACACGGTGATCCGGGGTGCTTTCGCCCTTTCAGGATTGTTGGCCGGCATCGCCGGAGTGTTCTGGCTGATGCGGGCCGGCAGCATCAACCCCACCGCTGGCATCAATCCCATGCTCAAGGGCGTTCTGGCGGCACTCATCGGCGGTCTCGGCAGTCTCCGAGGGGCGGTCATCGGCGGCTTGGCACTGGGCTTGGCGGAAGTGCTGTTGCGGTCACGCTTGCCCGACAGCGTCGCCAGCCTCACCGAAGGTGTGGTGTTCCTGCTGATCGCCCTGCTGTTCATCTTCAGGCCACAGGGCCTCATTACCGTGGCGCGAGCCGAACGGGTCTGATGTTTCCTCGCCTCGGACGCGATGTCGGCTTCCCGATTCTGGGATCCTCCGTGCTGTTCACCGTTTTCCTGGCGGGCGGACTCTTCTACCAGAGCCTGCAAGGCAGAGCCGCCGAACGTCTGGTGACGGTCATGCTGGTCGACGCCATCATCGTGCTCGGCATCCAGATCTACGTCGGCAACACCGGTGTGCTGTCGTTCGGCCACATCGGCTTCGGCGCGATCGCCGGCTACACGTTTGCGATTCTTGCCATCAGCCCCGAAGAGAAGCTCAAGCGCATTTCCGATGCCCCGTTCGGGCTGCACGAAGTCCTGCTGCACCCGGCGTTGGCCGTTGCCGTGGCCATCGGGGTGACAGTCGTGGTGGCGCTCGTCGTGGGTATCGGATTGGCACGCTCAGGCGCGGAATCGGGTGCTGTCGCGGCCACCGTGATCACCTTGGCCCTGCTGTTCGTCGCCCATGAGGTGGCCCGCAACTGGCCTGATCTCACTGGTGGCGACCGTGCAGGTCTCACGTTCAAGGTCGGGGCTGCGCTCGACAGCAGACTGCCGATTTATGGCTGCTTGCTGGCGGCGTTGATCGTTGCCCGGCTCTATGCGCAGAGTCGCAGCGGCAAGCTCGCGGTTGCGGCCCGTGAGGACAATTTGGCGGCACGTGCCATGGGCGTGAATCCGCTCGTGCAGCAGACCGCGGCGCTGCTCATTTCGGTGGTGGTGGTGAGCGCCGGGTCATCGCTGCGGGTGTACGAGAACGGCTCGATCCTTCCCGACGACTTCTTCTTCAGCTACACGCTGCTCACGCTGACCATGCTGATTGTGGGTGGCCGCAACAGCGTCACTGGAGCGCTCGTCGGCGTTGCGGTGATGACGGTCGGGCGCGAACTGGCCCGACGCCTCGGGCAAGACGGCTTCGAGGTGTTCGGACTCAACCTCGACACTGGACCGTTGGATTGGATATTCCGCGAGAACCTTCAGACGGTCTTTTTGGGCTTGGCAATGCTCGGCTTCATGATCTTCAGGTCCGACGGCCTCCTCGGGGACTGGGAGCTGGATGCCTGGCTGTGGCGTCGGTGGCAGCGCCGTAAGCCCGAGGAACGACCTGAACCGCTGGCTGAAGTCGCGCCGGTGGGCTTGCACGCCAAGGTGGCCCCTGAGGGTGCCGCCCTCGAAGTAGGCGACCTTGTGGTCAACTTCGGCGGCTTTCGAGCCCTCGATGGCGCAGGCCTCACCGTCGCGCCCGACGAGGTCGTCGGATTGATCGGCCCCAACGGGGCCGGCAAGACGACGCTGGTCAACGTGATCACCGGGATCGTCGATCCTGCTGAAGGCTGGTTCAGGGTGGGCGAGCGCGAGCTGAATGCCGAGCCGAGCTATGAGATCGCTCGTGCAGGTCTCCTGCGTACGTTCCAGAACCTGCGGCTCTTCGGAGCGCTGACCGTGCGTCAGAACGTGGAGTTGGCCAGTCGTGTAGCAGCCCGGCACCGGCCGGGGATCGGTCCGCCGGTGGACGCGCTCATCGCCGAGGCTGGCCTGTGGGAGGTGAGAGATCGCCGCGCCCGCGAGCTCGACTACGGCAGCGCTCGACGGCTGGAATTGGCCCGCGCGGCAGCTATGGCGCCGGCGTTCCTGCTGTTGGACGAGCCCACGAGCGGCATGAGCGATGCCGAGTCAACCGAGATGATCCGACGGATTCGCCACATGGCTGCGGCTGTCGACGCGGGCGTCTTGGTGATCGACCACGATCTCAACTTCATCACCGGCATCAGCGATCGGATATACGTTCTCGATCAGGGCAAGGTGATCAGCATCGGCACCCCCGATGAGGTGCAGGCCGACCCAGCCGTGCGTGCCGCGTACCTCGGCTCCGAGACCGGCGAGCAGACCTGAGGCTGAGTACTCTCAGAAGCGGCTGGGATGCTGCTGGGATTCGGCTGGGATGCCGCTGAACTGCCGCTGAGAATGTGCCACCGAGATCACGACGACTTGGAAGTGACATGAGCACGGCAACGCTGGATCGGACAGGCGAGCCGCAGCGAATCTGGGACGAGGGCGATCCCGACATGCCGGCCGAATTTCACGAGCTGCTCGTGCGGATGCTGAGCTATCACGTCGAGAACAGCACGAATCCGCATTACACCGACCTGCTGACCAAGCTGTGGGACCGCTGCCTGCGGTTCGCACCCGACGAAGCGACCAAGGGGCTCCTGGTCAAGCTGATGCAGCAAGAGGTCGAGCACGGCATCATCAACGCTCACATCCTGGCCGGCCTCGGAGTCGACAAGGTCGATCGCCCGATCGAGCAGTACGCGTTCCGGCTGCCAATGGATACCTTCTGCGACCTGTCGTACTTCCATGCGCTGATCGACCGGGTCGGCGTGTACATCGGCGAGACATGGGACGGCGTGCCTTACAAGCCGCTGGCAGACATCGCCACACGCGTGCACAAGGAAGAACTGTTCCATTGCACGCTCGGACTGCGCAATTTGCGCCTTCTCTGCGAGACGCCCGAGGGCCTCGATGAGGCGAACGAGCAGATCCACGTCTGGTGGCCGGCGGCGCTGGACATGTTCGGACGGTCTGATTCCGACTTTGGCGACGCCTACGTGCGGTGGGGCCTGCGAAAGAAGAACAACGCAGACCTGCGCAGGCAGTACATCGCCGATACGAGGCCGCTGCTCGAAGAGCTGGGGATCGAGGTACCGCCCAATCGGCTGAACCGCCGGTTCCTCTAGCCGGCCATGAATCCTGGAGCTACAGGACTCGCGGTCAAGATCTCACGGCCCGCGCCTGAGGTCGCGATCATCGAGACGTCGTCGTCGGTGCACTGGGAGTGCTTCTGGATTGCCGAGGGCGACCACACGCTCGTCGTGGGAGCCTTCGACCGCGGCGACAAGTCATCGCCGGAGCCTCGCGTCCAGGTCATCAACAAGCCGTACGGATGGGACATGCAGCCGGCTTCTGATCCGCCGTCTGCCGGCGACGATGAGGACCTGTTGGTACAGGTGTGGCAACTGCTGAGTTCGAGCTGAGCGTGCGGAGCGAGGTAGCGGAGTGAATCTCGAGACGCTGGGCCAAGTGCTGGTGGAGACCGAGGTGGTCGTCGAAGCCGAATCCGTGGCGCTGCTGGTCGATGCGCTCGGAACGCCCACCGCCGGCGAGGTTGCGCTGCGGCTGCCCTTCTTCGGCCCGACGGTCGGCGGCAGCGATTCGGTGGTGGGGCCCATCGGGCTCAGCCTGGAGCGAGGCCTCGCCGGCGGCCAGTCGTTCGAGTGGCACCGTTCGTTCCGACTGGGCGAGCGAGTGTCCGTGGTGGTGTCGGTGGAGGACATCATCGACAAGGGAGCGCTGCACCTCGCCACTGTGCTGTCGGAGTACCGAGACGCCGACGGTGAGCTGATACAGCGCCAGAGAACGGTGTTTGTGGAGCGCAAGCCGGCTGACCCCTCGAAGGGCCCTGAAGCGGCAGAGGGCGAGAGTTCGGCAGGGGAGGCGAGAAGGTGACTGACTTCGAATTCACCCAGGCGCCTGCTCCGACAATCACAAGGGAGGCGATGCGCAGCTTCGTCGACGGCGTGGGTGACGCAAATCCGGTGCACACCGACCCTGAGTTTGCAGCCAAGGCCGGGCTGCCCGACGTGGTGGTGCAGGCTTCCCACACCACCGCGATCGCGCTCGATGCGCTCGTCGCCCAGTTCGGTGCCGATGCGATTCTGAATCTGGACGTTCGGCTGCGCGGACCGGTCTTTCCTGGCGATGACCTGACGGTGTCGCCGGTGAGTTTTGGGGAGCACGATCGAGGCGTGGAGGTGCGCAATCAGCGGGGTGATGTCGTCGCCACTGGCATCGTCATCCTGCGCGGCGGCCCTGACGAGTCGTGAGATCTGCGAATAGGGAGACCAGATGAGCTACGAGCACCTGCTGACCGAAGACCGCGACGGCGTGCGGATCCTGACCTTGAACCGGCCGCAGAAGTTCAACTCCTGGAATGCTGCTATGCGCGCTGAGATGCGTGACGCCGTCGAGGAGACCGCGATGGCAACCGACATCCGGGTGCTGATCATCACCGGCGCGGGCCGGGCTTTCTCGGCTGGCGAGGACGTCTCGGAGATGGGCGACCTGACGGAGATGGGAACCCGGGGCTTCCGCGCCGTGGCCCGTGGCATTCACTCGGTCTTCGATCTCATCGAGGCACTCGAAGTCCCCGTCGTCGCCGCGGTGAACGGGGTCGCTGCTGGTGGTGGCTTCGAGCTGGCACTGTCTTGCGACTTCCGGGTCGTCGCCGCCAATGCCCGATTTGTCATGCCCGAGGCCAAGGTGGGGCTCATTCCCGGCTCAGGCGGCTGCTCCCGGCTGGTGCACTACGTGGGGCTCGGACGTGCCAAGGAACTTGTGATGCTGTCGCGCAACGTCGGCGCCGATGACGCCAAGGCCATGGGTCTGGCCACCGAAGTGGCCCCCGAAGGCGAAGCCGTAACGGTCGCCCTTGAGCTCGCTGCCGAGATGGCAGCCTTTGCTCCGCTCGCGCTGGGCATGGCCAAGACCGTGCTGAACACCTGCACCGATGTCGACCACGAGACCGGCCGCCGCCTCGAGCGTCTCGGCCAGAGCGTTCTCAAGACCACCGCAGACCACGCCGAGGGTGCCAGCGCGTTCCTCGAGCGCCGCACCCCCGATTGGCAGGGCCGCTAGACGCTCGCCGGTGGGTTCCCACCGCTCCGGCACAAGTTTCTTTGGGGGGAGCGCACTGGTGGTTGGTGAGACCCTCACCGTGGCAAGCTGACTGCCTCGGTCAAGGGGTGAGCAGTGGAGCCCGAATCCCAGTCTGGGTCCCGAACAAGGTTCAAGCGCCGGTCGAATGGCGACGTCGTCGTCACTGAATCGATGGGCTCGGGCCTGCGCAAGTTCGCGTATGTTGCGATCGGCATTGCTGGGGCGGTTGGCGCGACATTCGCTGTGTCTCGAGTGGCGTCACTTGTCGACTTCGATTTTCCCCCCTACGTCCCGGTCGTTGTGGGGGCGGCGCTGCTCCCGTTGGCTCTCGAGTACTTCGTGCCCGCGCACGCAGTCCTGCGTGTCAGGTCCGAAGTCGTAACGGTGCAGACGGGACGGCGTTCAAGGCAGGTCCTCCCGATCTCGTCCGTCCGATACGCGGAACATGTGCTGGTGCGGTCACCCGATCAGAATCTGGCGGCGCCGAACGCGGCTGCTGACTACGACCGTCGGTATGGCAGCAGCGATGGGTTTGCGGTGCGTATCCACTACATCCACGAAGATCTCAGTGTGCGGAGCCTCACCTTCGTGACATCCGAAGCACGGAGAGTCATCGACGCCCTGAAGCAGGTCGGCGTGCGCGTTGATCGACCGTAGAAGAACCGGGGCTGGCATGGCGATGTTCGGCGTTGCTTGACCGCTGCTGTCGTTGCTGTGGCCCGTCCCTCTGCCACGCACCACACTGGTGGCCATGGTTGATGCGATGACACTGCAGGCGGGCGCGAACCAGCCGCCGCCGCTGGAGCCCTACGACCTGTTTGGGACCGACCCGGTGCTCGGCGCTGCAACGGAACGCGAGGGTGCCCTGCGCGAGGTGATGGCCTCGTTCGGCAAAGCGGTGGGCAGCCAAGAGGTGTTCGAGTGGGGCAGCTTGGCCAATCGACACTCGCCAGAGCTGGCGACCCACGACCGCTTCGGCAACCGCATCGACGAGGTGCGCTACCACCCGGCGTACCACTCGTTGCTGGACATGTCGGTTTCAGCCGGCATCCACTGCATGCGCTATGAATCCCAGCCGGGCGACGGCGGGGTGGTCACGCGCAACGCGCTCATGTACCTGATGAGCCAGGTCGAGGTCGGCCACGGCTGCCCGACCTCCATGACGTCGGCGGCGCTCGGCGCTCTGGAGCATCAGCCAGAGCTCGCCGCAACATGGCGACCTCGCTTGGTGTCGCGCAGCTACGACCCGCGCCTCGTCGAACCGTCGACCAAGGCGGGCTGCCTCGTCGGCATGGGCATGACCGAGCGGCAGGGCGGCTCTGACGTGCGGGCGAACACCACGGTCGCTGAACCGGTCGCCGCGACGGCCGCCGGTCTGGAGGACGCCCACAGTCTGAGGGGCCACAAGTGGTTCACGTCAGCTCCGATGTGCGACGCCTTCTTGGTGCTGGCCCAGGCGCCCAAGGGGCTGTCGTGCTTCCTGGTGCCACGCGTGCTGCCCGATGGACAGCGCAACGGGCTGCGGTTCATGCGGCTCAAGGACAAGCTCGGCAACCGGTCCAACGCATCGGGCGAACTGGAGTTCGAGGATGCGGTGGCGCAGATGTCCGGTGCTTTCGATCGTGCACCGACGGATCCCGACGAGGCCGCCTTCTCGCGGCTGGCGACCGCCGTGGGCAAGTACTGGCTGACGAAGCGCTCGAGCCCTGTTGTGCGCGAAGCGTTGGAGTGCGTGGGCGGCAACGGCTACGTCGAGGAGTCGATCCTGCCGCGCCTGTACCGGGAGGCCCCCCTCAACGCCATCTGGGAGGGCGCCGGCAACGTGATAGCGCTCGATGTGCTGCGGGCGATGGCCCGCTCACCCCACAGCGCCGAGGCATTCGCAGACCGGCTGGACTGTGCTCGCGGTTCCGACGCCACACTCGACCGTCACCTCGCCGGCCTCCGCAGGACCATGCTCGGCAACGATGTCGGTGGCTCCGGCACGAGACTTGAAGCAGGTGCGCGCCGTCTCGTCGAGCAGATGGCCCAATGCTGGGCAGCGTCGCTGCTCGTGCAGCACGGCGACCCAGCACTGGCCGACGCGTACGTCCAGTCCCGCCTCGCGGGCGACTGGGACAGTGAGCTCGGCACCCTCAACCCCACCGCCACCCTGCCCCACATCGCCGCCCGAGCCGTCCCGTCCCGCTGACGCCCGCTTCGACGCTCGAGCCATGCAATCCTCTGGCATGGCGACCTTCGACGATGTGCGGCTGCTCGGCATGCAACTGCCCGAGGTGACCGAGTCGACGTCGTACGGCACACCTGCGCTGAAAGTGCGCATGAAGCTGGTGTGCCGCATGTGGGGCGATCGCGAGCACAACCGCAACAACGTTCACGACACCGAGGTACTCGTGCTGTTCTGCGAGCTGGACATGAAGCCGGTGCTCCTCGAGAACCATCCCGACGTGCTGTTCACGATGCCCCACTACGACGGCTACGGCGCGGTCCTCGTCCGACTGGCCGATGTCGAGCTCGATGACCTCGCCGACTGGATCGAGGAGAGCTACAGGCACCGAGCGCTCCCGACTCTCATCCACAAACTCGATGCCTCTTAGCGATGTGCTGAACAATCTTCGGGCTCACCTATCCGAGGGCCAAGATCGCCGTTGAGGGCGTCGATCTGACTGCACGCCCCCGACCCGATCTCTCTGACCGTTGCGAGGTGTGCGGTTGCTGGAGAGACTGGCGAACTTGCCAGCCCTGAGGGCACAAGCGCCAGTCGCCGGTTGGCGGTCGCTAGCCGCTAGTCCTGGCGGTGAGTGGCCCGCTGGCGGGCTGTTGGTGGTTATGGGGGTGTTCGGTTTGGTGGGTGGAGTTCGTAGCGGTGGTTGGTGTGGTGGCGGTGTACTTGCCAGCCGTCGTCGTGGATGTGGTGGTGGCAGCGGTTGCACACGAGCACGAGGTTGTCGAGGTCGGTGCGTCCGCCGAGTTCCCAGGGGATGATGTGGTGCGCTTCGCAGTAGATCGGCGATTTGGCGCAGCCGACACAGCTTTGGTCGCGAAAGGCCAGTGCGGCTCGCTGGGCGTCGGTGGCGATGCGGCGGGTTCGGCCCATTGCCATGTCGCCGGTGGCTTGGTTGAACACGGCGGGCAGGATTTGTGCGTCGCAGGCGAGATGCACGAGTTCGCTGGTTGGGATGGGTGTGCCGTCGGCGAGGCGCGCCTTGGCGAGCTGCTGGTTGACGGTGTCGTAATCGGCGACGATCAGCAGCGAGGTGCCACCGCGCCGTGGGCGCCCCTTGGCGTCGGGCTCGAGCATCAGCTTGGCGATCGCGTCTGCGGTGCGCTGGTGGTGGCTCGGCCGATCGGTGGGGTCTTCGTCACGGTAAAGCTCGCGTTCTTTGGCCGCCACGATGGCGGAGATCTGTGCACCGGCGATCGGGTCGAAGTGGGCGTTGAGCACCGTCATGCCCGTCTCGGTTCTGGTGAACACTCGACCTGAGCGGTCCTGGCGCTGGCGTTCCAGCAACGACTTGCCGTCGTCGCCGTTTCGGTCGGCTTGGTGGCGGCGTACCGTGCGACGGAACTCGTCATAGCCCTGCCGCTGCGCAGCGGCCGCCAGATACTGCTCGTCGATGGGGTCCTCGGCGGCGGCGCGGGCGATCAGCTTTGCGTGCGCCGCGGGGATCGCACCGCTCGCCAGCGCCGCACGCGTCGCATCCAGAGCCTCGAGGCTCACGGCGAGGCGCACGTCGCTTCTCGCGCTGCGTCCTGACGCTGCGAGCTCCATCCGTGCGGCGCGCTCAGCAGCTGCGGTGTCATGGCGGCGGACGATCTCGCCCAGCACGGCTGCCTTCATCGCCGCCAACGTCGACTCCGAACGGCCGATCACACCCAAACGACAACGCAGACCCTCATCAGACAACCCCGCCACATCCACAACACCCACGCACACACCGCCACCCGAACGACCACACGAACCCGAGGCAGGGATAGCAACAGCCGCGGAGGAACGGAGAGCCGGGGAAACAGGCGACCGGTCAGTGGCGACAACAGCGGGCGACAAGGTGGCGCCGGCAGACGACAAGTCAATAGCGGCAGCGGCGCCAGCCGATGGCCGGTCAGCAGCGGCATCAGTGGGTGCCAGGTCAGCGGCAGCGGGCGGCGCCGCAGCTATTGCTGCACTCTCCACCGGCAGGTGGTGGCCGGTCCCGCTGGCAGCACTCGAACCGTCTCTCAACATGAGAACAACCGTACGGAGGGGGTGTGACGGTCATGCTGTCGAGGTCGGCGGTCGAGTGCCTGCAACGCTCGTCCGCTGCTGCGACACAACCTGACTCGACACAGCCTGAGCGGCGGCTGGGGAATGCGGCACACGCATGCCGTTTGGGTTATTCCGGCCTCCAGCGGGCGTCTCGCGTTGTGCGGGGGTCTTCGCCGCTGAGCGCCTTGGCTTGTGCGGATTGGACCGCTGCCTCGATGACCATGCGCCCCCGATCGAGCAGCGCTTGGCTGCCGAGCACACGTTCGACAATGGCGAGCACGTCGGCGGCCGAAGCGGCGCCGACTAGCTCGATGAGACGAACAAGATCGTCGAAATCAGTGCGTCGACCCGGCCATCGCCTTCATGGCCAGCAGATGTTCTGGGGACGCGGCAAGCACATGCAGCGCTGGGTGGTCGAAGACGACCCTCGCTGCTGTGTCGAGTGTCTTGGGCACGTAGCTGGCTGCTTGGTCGTTGAGCCACGTCGTAGGCCAGCCCCGTTCCCGAGCAACCTCCCGAACCACTTCGATGAGCGGCCCGTAGCCGTCCAGGATCACGCTGTCGATGTCGTGGCTGGCGCGTTCGGCGTCGTAGGCCAATGCCATGGCCGCACCGCCGACGACGTAGATCCTTGCCACAGCCCCGCGCTGATACAGGCGTTCGGCCACCTCGGCCAGAGCCTCAAGGAAGGCACTGCGGTCCATCGCTGTTCGTGGTGGAGGCGCCATCTCAGACCACGAGCAGCTCGCGAGCGGGCAGGAAGACGCGGCGGGCTTCAAATGCTGCGGGAGAGTGGACGATGGCTTCGACGCGAAAGAAGTCGAGATCTGGGCCCGGAAACCAGAACTCGTCGAGATAGCGGGCTTCGTCGAACACCCACTCAGGGGCGATGATGCCGTCATGCATGCAGCGATGCTCCACATGTGCGGCCAGGAATGCGTCCCAGCGCCGATCAATCGGCCCCGGCTCGTCGGCCACGAGTCTCAGCCGGGCGACTGGCGGCGTGTCCTCCCACACCAGCCCGAATTCATGGAGCACGATTCGCAACCGCATCTCGTCATCGCACCCACGCAGTTGAACGACGAAGTCCTTCAGCAGCCGACTGACCGGCACGTCATCGCTGGCAAGCGCCATCCTCTCGACGGTACCGCCCGACGGCTACTCCTCGACGAGACGGGCGGGAAAGCCGCCTTTCGAGATCGGCCCCCAGCTCTCGATGTTCAGACGCAGCAGCACCTTGTCCTGGCGAGTCATCGCAGCCCTGTAGTCGTCCCAGTCTGAATGCTCGCCGCTGATCACGCGGAAATACTCGACGAGCCCTTCCATCGCATCGGGCATGTCGACCACCTCGCCACGGCACTCAAGCTGCACCCACTCGCCAGCCCACGCATCCGACATGACAACCACCCAGGCTTGCTCGTTGCGACGCAGATTGAGCGACTTGGCTCGCTCGGGGTAGCTGCTGACGAGCACGGCATCGCCCTGCTCGTCGAGGCCCATGGTGACCAGCGATGCCTGCGGACGGCCATCGCACCGCAGCGTGAGCAGGACCCCGTGGTTCCGCTTGCGCACGAAGGCCTGCATTTCTCCACGCTCGACGATTCGGTCGGTCGCGATTGACACCATCTCACCCTCCCCGGGCCATCCCACTAGCTCGGGCAGTCTCGCCGTTCGGCACACCGTTGGGCGGCTCGCGGTGCCGGTGGTTCGCATGAATCGCCCGAACAGGGAAGAATCGGCATCGGGCCGCGCTTCGTGCCGGCACAGACGAGGGGTGAACCACACAATGTTGCAGCACTACCGGGTCTTGGATCTCTGCGAGGGAATCAGCCAGTTTGCGGGCTACCTGCTTGCCAGCCTGGGAGCTGAGGTGATCGCAGTTGAGCCGCCCGGTGGCGTGCGCAGCCGCCACTTGGGTCCATTCGTCGACGACGAGCCGGATCCGGAACGCTCGCTGGGCCACTGGGCCTACAACCAGGGCAAGCAGAGCGTCGTTGCCGATCTGACCACTGCAGAGGGCCGGCAAATTCTGCTGGAGCTTGTTAGCGGCTCGGACGCGCTCATCGAAGACGCGCCGGTCGGCCACATGTCTGCACTGGGTCTCGGCTATGACGAGCTCTACGCCGTCAATCCCGCCATCGTCCATGCGTCCGTGACGCCGTACGGCTCGACCGGCCCGCGCAGCACCTGGGCAGGTTCGGATCTCACCGCTGTGGCCGGCAGCGGGTTCCTGCACGCCAGCGGCGACAAGGACCGTGCCCCCGTGAGGGTCTCGGGAGTGCCGCAGAGCTTTCTTCAGGCCGCCGGCGATGCCGCTGCGGCGACGCTCATTGCACTCCGTGAGGCCCAACTCAGCGGCCTCGGCCAGCACGTCGATGTCTCTGCCATGGAGTCGATGACCCACGGCCAGCCGCAGAACATGTCGCCACGGGTCAACGCCAACCCCATTGACCGCATCGCCGGCGGCCTCAGTCTCGGCGGCATCGACATCCCGATGATGTTCCCCTGCGCCGACGGGAACACCATCTGCGTGGCGCTCATGGGGGTGGCATTCGCGCCCTTCACGCGACGGCTCGTGGAGTGGGAAGCGGAGGAGGGCTTTGCCGACGAGGAGCTTGCGGCGGTGGACTGGGAAACCATCGCAGTCGAGGTTCTCAGCGGCCAGCGCTCGCCCGAGATCATCGTCAAATCGTTCGCGACTCATGCCCGCTTTCTCGCGACCAAAACGATCGAGGAATTGTGGGCTGCGGCTTTTGACCGGAATCTGCTGATCACGCCGTCGGCACTGGTCAGCGATCTCCTCACGAATGTGCACTTCGCCAGTCGCGACTTCTGGCGAGACTCCGAGTTGGACGATGGGCGACGTGCCCGATTTTGCGGCCCGCTGGTCCACTTCAGCGACGACGCGCCCGAACGCACGCCGGTCGTGCCACGGCTCGGCGCTCACGACGGGGCAATCGACGCCGACCGGCAGCCCCATGCGGCAACCGTGGTCGCTGTCGCCGGCGGGCCCGCGGCCAACGGCCCTGTCTCGGGCGACGCTGAGCCCAATGGCACTGTCTCGGAAGGCACAGTCTCGGGCGACGCGGTGCTACCGCTCGCAGGCCTGAAGGTGGTGGAGTTCTCATGGGTCATCGCCACGCCCTCGGCGGTGCGCATCCTGGCCGACTACGGCGCCACCGTGGTGAAAGTCGAGACCGAGAGCCGCCCGGACACCATGCGCACGGTCAACCCGTTCGTGGACGAGGACCCGCACCCCGACAACAGCGTCGGCTACGGCGTGTACAACGCAGGCAAGCGCAGCCTGAGCCTGGACCTGAGCAAGCCCGAGTCCCGCCAAGTGGTCGAGGACCTGATCCGCTGGGCCGACATCGTCACGGAGTCCTGGGCGCCGGGAGCAGCAGCGCGCATGGGCTACGGCTACGAGGATCTGTCGGCGATCAACCCCCAGATCATCATGCTGTCGAGCTCGCTGCTGGGCCAGAGCGGGCCCTATTCGAGCCTCGCCGGCTACGGATTCATGGCAGCGGCCATTGCCGGTTTCTACGAGATCACCGGCTGGCCCGATCGAGGTCCCGCCGGGCCGTATGGCCCGTACACGGACTTCTTGGCGCCACGAGTCATCGTGGCATCGCTGATGGCCGCCCTCGAGCGACGTGACCGCACTGGCAACGGCTGCTACATCGACGTGTCGCAAACCGAAGCAGCCCTGCACTACCTGGCTCCGGCCATCCTGGATGCCTCGGTCAACGGCCGAGATCCCCAGCGTTGCGGCAACGAGGATCCGCACATGAGCCCGCATGGCGTCTACCCGACCACCGGTGACGACCAGTGGGTGGCGATCGCCTGCACCGACGATCGGTGGCCAGCATTGGCCGAAGCAGTGGAGCTGGACAGTGATGGGGCCGCCGGCTGGGATCAGGCTGCTCGGCGCGAGCGTGCAGCGGTGATCGACGAGGCAATCTCGGTGTGGACCTCCGAGCGTGGCAACGTCAATGCCGCCGAGGCGCTCCAGACCCACGGCATCGACGCCTACCCGGTCAACAATGCGCAGGGCTGCTGCGACGACGTCCAGTTGCAGGCACGGGAGCATCACATCAATGTTCCCCAGAGCCACCGCGGAACGATGTGGACGCAGAACTGCCGGACGCGCATGTCACGCACGCCACCGGTGGTATGGCGCGGCGGGCCCTGCCTCGGCGAGGACAACTTCGAGGTGCTCACGGAGTATCTCGGCTACGACGCCGACCGCATTGCTGATCTTGCGGCAGCCGAAGTGCTCGGCTGAGCACGTCACCCGTCGCTGGACTCCGGCTCAGTACCTGACCCGGACTGGGCTTCGGCCTCAGCTTCAGACTCGGTGTCGGACTCGGCTTCTGCCTCGGGTTCGGCTTCTGTTTCGGGCTCGGTCTCGGGCTCAACCTCAGTGTCCGGTTCAGCATCCTTTCGGGGCGCTGGGGGAGTGGTGATCGGAGGCGGCTGGTGGCGGGCGCAGTCCCCCCCAACGATGTCGGTCAGCCGATCCACACGAGCACCTTCGGCAGCCGGCACGGGCGCACCGTTGGAATCGAGCAGGTGCGGATGGAATGACCAGCCCACGATCTCGGTCCCGTCGAAGTCGATCTGCAGCACGCCTGTCTCGCCAGTGATGCCCGACCGGTAGTGCCAGACGAAGTTGGCGAGCGAGTAGGCGACCAGTTTCCCGTCGTCGAACACGACGGGCTGCAGCACATGGGGGTGCTGGCCGATCACCGCATCGGCACCGTTGCGCAGCAGCTCGAAGGCGAAGTCGCGCTGGCGACCGTCCGGGCAGGTCATGCGCTCTATGCCCCAGTGAACGACCACAATCACGACATCGGCCTCCCGGGCAGCCACCCGGACGTTCGCGAGCACGCGGTCGCGCTGATACGCCGAAGCGATGCCGGGCCGTGACTCCCCGGCCGGAAAGCCGAGCGGCACCACCATCGAGGCCCCGACGAACGCGACGCGCACACCGGGCCGCACCTCGATGACTCGGTGCCGGTAGGCGTCGGGGCTGGTGGCTCCCGCTCCGAGCGCAATCACACCTTCGGCCTCGAGCAGATCAATCGTGTCGACGAGCGCATCGGCGCCGTAGTCCTTGGTGTGGTTGTTGGCCAGATTGGCGATATCCACGCCGGCTGCAGCGATGCGTGCGGCGGCGGACGGCGGGGCACGGAAGACGAACTCCTTGTTGGCGGGCTCGCCGCGCTCGCTGATGGTCATCTCCACATTGATGACGGCAATGTCAGCCGAGTCCAGCGATGGCTCGATACCAGCGAACGGATCGATGCCAGCAGCCTCGCTCCGGTCCATCAGCACATCCCCGCCCGCTAGCAGGGTCCACGTCAAATCTGGCTCAGTCGTCGGCGGGTCCACGACGGTCGTCGAAGACGGTCCCGCATCGCCAACGCCGGCCGCAGCAGACGGAGTCGTCGTGGCCGACACCGCCGGCGCCGGCTCTTCGGCCCCGCCGGCGTCACCAACGTCGACGGTCACCGCAGGGGCCGGTGTGACGGCGGTCGACGGCGGTAGCGGCGCCACCCGCACCGTGCTGGTACTGCACGCTGCGCCGAGCACAGCAGCGCCCGCCACGAGCACCCATGCGCGTCCCAAGACGTCCGCTCGGCGCTGCCTCCGGTCCGCGGTCGAGTTCAGCAGCGCCTCAGCCGGCGTTGAACACCCACCGCAAGCCGTGCGCAATGAGGGCGTACGGCACGGTGAAGTGGGTCTCCTCGGGCCAGATCATCGTCTTGAGCCTGAGGTTCGGATAGTCACGGCCTGCTAACAGTTCTCCCAGCCGCTCGGTGTGCTCGGCGGTGCGCGCCTGCTCGAAGATGGCGGTCGCACCCGGGTCGAAGGCGGGGCTGAGCACATCCTCCGCGCCGCCCGCAGCCAGGTACACGACCGCATCGAGGTCGTCGTTGGCGCCGGCATACGCCGCCTCGTAGTCGTACACCAGCGGATGGTCCCAGCAGATCCACGGGCTGCCGATGACATAACGGTTGAAGAATCCGCCGTGGTTGAACAGCGTGTAGCAGCCGAAGAGTCCACCCATCGAATCGCCGACGTAGGTGCGATCATCGCTCACGTTGAAGTTCTCTTGGAGCCAAGGCCACAGCTCTTCGCTCATGAAGCGGGTGAACAGCGGAGCGCCGCCGCCGACGACTTCGCCCTCGACCAGCGGGGATGCGTTCAGCTGTCCAAGCTGCCATTCGTCCGACGTCGGCGAGAAGTCGTACATGCGCCGGCCGGTCACGTACACGATGTCGCCTCCGACTGGGTAGCCGATCCCCACGGTGAGCACCGGGGGAATTTCCCCGCCCATGAGCAGCATCGTGGCCATGTCAGCGGCGAAGCCGATGCCGAAATTGGCGTCGGTCTGGTACACGACCGGCAGCGGTTCGGGCCAGTCGATAGGCGGGCCTTGCGTGGTGATCTCGAAATCGAAGTCCATGAGGTCGGAATGGACGATGTGGGTCTGTGTGAGCGAAAGCTGCTGCGGTCCTGCCATGAGACGTCCCTTTGGGTCCGATTGCGCGAGCCTGAGTCTCGCGCAGCGCACCGCTCGGCCGCGTCTCGCTCAGCCGCCAGATGAGGTCACGTCGGTGCCACGCGGTCCGGAGCGTCGAAGTAGCGTCGCGCACGCTGGGCCGTCCGGCGCCGGCAGCGCCACGTCTGGCTGCGAACAAGGAGACGCTCATGGCACTTGCAGACACAGTTCAGGGGATTCTCGACCGAGGCGTTGCCGACGGTGATGTCGTCGGGGCGGTGGCAACGATCGTCGGACCAGATGGCGAGATCTGTTCCGGTGCTGCGGGCACACGCGGCGCCGACAGCGATGTGGCGATGACCAACGACACGGTGTGCTGGATCGCCTCGATGACCAAGGCGTTGACCGGCACCGCAGCAATGCAGCTCGTCGAACAGGGCAAGCTCTCGCTCGACGGCCCGGCGGCGGAAACATTGCCGTTGCTGGACGAGCTCGATGTGCTGACCGGCTTCGACGGCGACGGCAACCCCGTTACCCGGGCCCGCAATGGAGATATCACGCTGCGACAGCTGCTGACCCACACCGCCGGCATGGGCTACGACATCTGGAGCGCTGAGCTGGGGCAGTACCAAGAAGCCACGGGCACGCCCGGCATCACCGAGTGCCAGAAATCGACGCTCAGCATTCCGCTGCTGTTCGATCCGGGCGAACGTTGGATGTACGGAACTGGCATCGACTACGCCGGCCAAATGGTCGAGACAGTGTCGGGCATGTCGCTGGGGGAGTACTTCGCGCAGAACGTCACCGGGCCGCTTGGCATGTCCGACACGGCGTTTCGAATCAGCGATGACATGCGGTCGAGAATCTCGGCCATGCATGCCCGGATGGAGGACGGCTCGCTGGTCGAGATGCCATTCGAGATCCCCCAGGACCCCGAGATGGAGATGGGCGGAGGCGGCCTGTATTCCACGATCGACGACTACTGCCGCTTCCTGACGATGATGCTGAACGGCGGCAGCCTCGGCGGCCGCCAGATTGTCTCGGCCGACACGCACCAGCAGATGGTGTCCAATGCCATGGGCGACCTGCGGGTCACCATGCTGCACACCGCTATCCCTCCGTACTCCAACGATGCAGAGTTCTTCCCCGGACTCGAGAAGTCCTGGGGCCTCACGTTCCAAATCAATGAGGAGCCTGCGCCGACCGGTCGCCCGGCCGGAGGGCTCATGTGGGCCGGGCTGGCCAACTCATTCTTCTGGATCGATCTGCAGAACCAGGTGGCCGGTTGCTACATCAGCCAGGTCGTGCCGTTCGCGGATGCGCGTTCGTACGGGCTCTACGAGGAAATCGAATCCGCCACCTACGACAGCCTGTAGCGCCGGGGACCTCCCACAGGGAGCTGGCCGCGATGCGCTTCGCTCGTTTGGCGGCCGTCGTTCAGGAGACGGCTGGGCCCAGCACCAGGCAGCCGTTGTGGCCGCCGAAGCCGAACGAGTTGCTGAGCGAGGGGCCGGGCTCCCAGTTGGCAGCCTGACCGGTCACCAGGTTGAACTCCGCGAGCTCGGGATCGGGTGTGGTCCAGCCGGCTGTCGGCGGGATCTTGCGATGTCGCATCGACATCAGCACCGCCACGGCCTCGAACGCTCCTGCGGCCCCGAGCGCGTGGCCGGTGACGCCCTTGGTTGACGTCACCAGCGGTCCGCTCGGGCCGAACAGCTTGTTGAGCGCCTCGGCTTCTGCAGCGTCGTTCAGCGGGGTGGACGTTCCGTGAGCATTCACATGCACGATGTCGGCTGGTGTCAATCCGGCATCTTCGATGGCGAGCTGCATGCAGCGCAACGCACCCGAGCCACCGGGTGCCGGTGCAGTGATGTGGTGGGCGTCGGCGTTGGACCCGGTACCAAGGATTTCGCCGTGGATGGTTGCGCCCCTCGAGACCGCCGAGTCCCAGTCTTCGAGCACCAGAGTGGCAGCGCCCTCGGTCATCATGAAGCCGTCGCGTTCCTTGTCGAACGGCATCGAGACGCCGCTCGTCGACAGCGCGGTCATGTTGACAAAGCCAGCGGTGCCCACGGGAGTCATCACCGACTCGCAGCCGCCGGCCAAGATCACGTCGGCGGCTCCGGCGCGGATCAGCCGCGTTGCGTACCCGATCGCGTGAGTCCCAGCTGCGCAGGCTGTAGTCAGAACCTCGCAGGGGCCAGCCAGGCCATACCGCATCGAAATCGCAGCACCGGGAGCGTTGGGCATCATCATCGGGATCATGAACGGCGATACCCGGCGTGGGCCCTTGCGGTCGAGCACGAGAACCTGGTCTTCGAAGGTTTGAAGTCCGCCGACGCCCGTTCCGTAGATCACTCCACAGCGCGCCGGGTCGGACGCCAAGTCGCCTGCGTCGGCGACGGCCTGCGCAGCCGATGCCATGGCGAGCTGAGTTGACCGATCGGCCCGCCGCGCCTCCTTGGGGTTGTCGAAGTACGTCGCTGGGTCGAAGTCGGTGACGCGACGTTCGCCCTCTGGCGGCTCGGAGTTCAAACCCTGCCAGAAGTCGTCCACGCCGGTCCCAGCGCACGAAATGACGCCGAGGCCGACGACAGCTACCCGACGGCTGTCGCTCACTGGCTGTAGCTCACAGCTTGGATTCGACCAGCTGGATCGCGTGGGCAACAGTGGTCACGCCTTCCAGCTCTTCCTCGTCCACGTTGATGTCGAACTCCTCTTCCAGAGCCATCACCAACTCGACGAGATCCAGGCTGTCGGCGTCGAGATCGTCAGCGAAGCTGGCCTCGGGCGTGACTTGCTCGGGGTCCACGGCCAGCACCTCGACGGCGCAGTCCCGGAATCGATCCAACGTGTCACTCATGCTGATCCCCTCATGTGTGGATTCTCACCCGCACGAACCCGCGACGGTCGTGCGAGTGGGAAGTGTAGAACCCCTGCGGTCAACGTCCTGCTCGGATACCGCCATCGTTCAGTGACCCATCCCCAGGCCGCCGTCGACGGGTAGCACAGCCCCGGTGATGTAGGCGCCGTCGTCGGACGCCAGAAACGCCACTGCAGCGGCGATCTCGGACGGCTCTGCCACACGGCCCAGCGGAACAGCCCCGGTGATCGCGGCCTGCTGCTCGGCGCTCAAGGCACCGAACATCTCGGTGGCGACCGGCCCAGGGGCAATGACATTCGCGGTAATGCCACGTGAGCCAAGTTCGCGAGCCAGCGACCGGGCCATCCCCACGAGGCCAGCTTTGGATGCGGCGTAGTTGACCTGACCCGCAGACCCCAGCAGCCCGACCACCGAGGACACGAAGATCAGCCGTCCCCAGCGGGCCCGCAGCATCGGCCGCGCTGCCCGCTTGGCCATCCGGTACGCGCCGGTGAGATTGGTGTTGACAACCGCGGCAAAGTCTTCGTCGGCCATGCGCAGCACGAGCTGGTCACGCGTGATGCCGGCGTTCGCGACCAAGATCTCGACCGGTCCCAGCTCTGCTTCGATGTCACGGTAGGCGGCGTCGACCGCATCGCTGTCGGCCTGATCGCACGCCACCCACAGCAGCCGCTCGTCGTCAGGAGCCTCGGTGCGGCTCGTGACGGCGACATGGTGGCCTGCGTCGGCGAACAGGCGCGCTGTCGCTAATCCGATGCCGCGGCTGCCGCCGGTGACGAGCACCGTCCGTGCTGTTGAGGGGCGCGCAGTTGAGGCGTTCATCGTGTGCCGAGTGCGTGGTGCTGGTCGCCGGGTCGTGCGGGAATCTTCCGGCTCACGAAGCCTGGGCCGGAGCACCCGACCAGCGCAGCAACGCCGAGGCAGAGGTCATGCCGGCCCCGAATCCGACCAGCAGTACGTGGTCGCCCTTGTTGATTCGCCCGCCGCGCACTGCGTCATCGAGCGCCAGGGGGATCGACGCTGACGAGGTGTTGCCGGTGCGTTCGATGACCATCGCAGCCTTCTCGAAGGGAATGCCCAGCCGCTTGCAGGCGGTTTCGACGATTCGGACGTTTGCCTGGTGCGGAACGACCACGTCGATCTCGTCGGGCGTCAGTCCGGCCTGCTTCATCGACTGGCGTGCCGACTCCTCCATCACGAGCACGGCCTTCTTGAAGACCGCCTGGCCGGCCATCTGGATGTAGCCGTCGTGCTCGCAGTAGAGATGATCCTCCATGGAGCCGTCGCTGGAGACATGCCAGCCGAGGAGATCGGAGCCCTCTTCGCTGCGTTCCAGCACTGCGGCTCCAGAACCGTCGGCGAAGAGAATGCAGGTGGCCCGGTCAGTCCAGTCGATGATCCGGGAGAGCACCTCAGCACCGATGACCAGCACACGCTCGTGACCCATGGCAATCATGCCGTGACCCGCAACCAGCGAGTACACGAAGCCCGAGCACGCGGCGTTGACGTCCATTGCACCGCAGTCGAGACCGAGGGCTTCCTGCACTCTCGACGACGAAGCGGGAACGCAGCGGTCCGGTGTGGTGGTCGCGAGTATGAGCATGTCGATGCCGGAAGGGTCGACGCCGGCGACCTCCATCGCCGCTGCCCCCGCTCGTGCCGCCAACCCTGCGGTGGTGCCGCCGATGTTTCGTTGTTTGATGCCGGTGCGCTCGATGATCCACTCACTGGAAGTGTCGACCATCTCTGCCAGGTCGTCGTTGGTCATGACGCGCTCTCCGAGCGCCGTGCCGATGCCGACGATGCGCGCGTTCGAGGCGCAGCCCGCAGTGAGCGTCATCTGTGGCCTCCCCTTCAGGTGCCGTCTGCCGTTCGCAGCCACGCGACGGGTTGCCGTGCGGTGACTCGTTCACCTTCGACGGCCATGATCCCCATGACAGTACCCGCAAATGCAGAGCGCACTTCCTCTCCGGCCACGTGCCCGATCACATCACCCACCCTGATCTGCTGGCCGTCGCCGACGCCCGCGCCAAGAGTGAAGAGCCCTGCGCACGGGCTCACGATCAGTCGCTCGGTGACGTAGAGGTTCTCGCCCCCCACAACCGTGGGCGCAGAAGGGGCATCGGTCGCCAGCTCTTCCATGAAGGCGTCGATCTCGGCGGGGGCACCGACCGACAGCACCCTCGCTCCCTTGTGGGTGCGCTTGGTCATGCCGGTGAGCACCTTGCCGGGGCCGAGTTCCACGAACGTCGTGACTCCCAAATCGGCCAACGCATGGAGGCTGGCCCGCCACAGCACTGGGCTCGTGAGCTGCTGGGCCAGCACCGTGCGCCACTCGTCGGCATCCGAACGTGGGCGCGCATCGACGTTGGCCACTACCGGCACGCTCGGAGCACGGATCTCGACTTCGGCCAGCGCCTTGCGCAGCCGGTCTCGGGCGGGCTGCATGAACGGTGTGTGGAATGCGCCGCCGACGGGCAGCTGCATGAGGCGCTTGGCCCCCGACAATTTCGCTTCGTCGCCGGCGGCGGCGACGGCCTCGGGAGCGCCTGCGATGACGACTTGGCCCGGAGCGTTGTAGTTCGCAACCCAGACATCGCCTGGGGTGGCCTCGCACGCCTCCGCCACCAGGTTGTCGTCGAGACCGAGCACCGCTGCCATCGTCCCTTCCTGCTCATCGGCGGCGATCTGCATGGCCTCGCCGCGTTCGGCGACGAGCCGCACGGCATCGTCGTAGGCCAGAGCGCCGGTTGCGGTCAGCGCGCTGTACTCGCCAAGCGAGTGCCCTGCGGCAATGGAGAAGGTCGCTCCCGTGCGCTCGACTGCGTCGAGCACCACCATCGACAGCACGAAGGTGGAGAGCTGCGAATTGCGGGTATGGCGAAGCTCGTCGGCGTCGGCTTCGCACAACAGCGCTGCGACGTCGCGGCCGCAGGCGTCAGATGCCTCTTCGACGAGTTCCCACGACTCGTGCGAAGTCCAGGGCTCCCCCATGCCGGACTGCTGCGAGCCCTGACCCGGAAATGTGAATGCGAGCACTCGGCCTCCTCCGCAGCGCCAGTGCGGGAAGTCCGGGCTCGAGCCCGGGCCGCGGCGCGGTGAACGCACATTGGGATTCAGCCGAAAGGGTAGGTGGCGTTTCGGTGCGAGGGCGACCGCGCGGCTGAGTACGCTGAGCGGCCCGTAGCCCGGGTGGTGAAACGGCAGACACGGGGGACTCAAAATCCTCTGCCCTCGCGGGCGTGCGGGTTCAACTCCCGCCCCGGGCACGCGGCCTCGCGGCAAGTCGGCACCCTCAGCCAGAGGTGGAGGCTGCGACACAGAATTTCGGCGAGGCCCCGCAGCCCGACCGGTAAGCTGACCGATCCGCAGCAGCCCGGCAGGTCCTGCCCGCCGGTGCGACCTTCTTCCGCCAGGGGAGCGTGAGTGTCCAAGCGAGTCGTGATCGCAGAGGACGAGGCCATCATCCGGCTCGATCTGCGCGAGATGCTCGAAGACGAGGGCTACGTGGTCGTGGCGGAGACGGGTCGAGGTGACGAGGCAGTGGAATTGGCCCGCCTGCATCAGCCCGAGGTGTGCATCTTCGACATCCAGATGCCCGGGCGCGACGGCCTGGACGCAGCGCGGGAGGTGGCGGGCGACCGCACCTCCGCTGTGCTCATCCTTACTGCGTTCAGCAAGCGCGACCTCATCTCCGAAGCCCGAGACGCCGGCGTGCTCTCGTACCTGGTGAAGCCGTTTCAGCGTGAAGAGCTTGTTTCGGCCATCGAGGTGGCATGGGGTCGCTTTACGGAAATGAGAGAGCTAGAAGACACGGTCGAGAGCCTCGAGGAGAAGCTGGAGACTCGCAAAGCCGTGGAGCGTGCGAAGGGCTTGCTGATGGACGATTTCCAGCTTTCCGAGCGGGATGCGTTCGAGTTCATCCGGAGTACGGCCATGGCCAACCGCGCGAAGATGCGAGACATCGCTCAACAGATCGTCGACGGACTGCTGACTCCTTAGAACCTGCCCATCTGAATCTGCCAGCCTCAGGCGACCGCCCCGACACAGTTGGGAGAATTCCGATGTCGAAGCTCCTGTTGCTCGACGGGAACTCCCTCACCTACCGGGCGTTTTTCGCCGTTCCTGAGGACATGGCCACCCGCTCGGGACAACCCACCGGCGCCGTCTTCGGGTTTACGTCCATGCTCATCAACCTGGTACGGGATCACCGTCCCGACGCCATAGCGGTGTGCTTCGACCGTCGCGAGCCGACGTTCCGCCACATCGCTGCGCCGGAGTACAAGGCGCACCGCGATGAAACCCCCTCGACGCTCATCGACCAGATGGGTCTGGTGCGCCAAGTACTCGAGTCGCTCAACATCGCGGCCGTCGACTGCTCGGGCTTCGAAGCCGACGACCTGCTGGCCACCCTGGCGTTTGAGGCCGAACAACGCGGCGACGATGTGCTGATCGTCAGCGGGGACCGCGATGTGTACCAACTCGTGCACGATCCCAGGATCCGGGTGCTGTACAACCGGCGTGGCGTCACTGACTATGCGCTCTACGACGAAGCGGGTATCGCAGAGCGCACCGGTGTCACCCCGGACCTCTACGTGCAGTACGCCGCACTTCGTGGCGATCCGTCGGACAACTTGCCAGGAGTGCCTGGGGTCGGAGAGAAGACTGCGGCCAAGCTCCTCAACAAGTACGGCAACGTCGAGGAGTTGCTGGCCGCGGCCGCGCAGCAGACCCCGAAGCTGGCCGAGAATCTTGCGGCGCACAGCGATGTCGTGCGGCGCAACATCGACCTCATGACCTTGCGGATGGATGCGCCGATCAAAGTGACATCAGCTGATCTCCGCTGGGACAGCTTCGATGCCGAGCTCGCAGCGCGCACGTTCGAGTTCTTGGAGTTCGGCAGCCTGCACGCCCGGCTCCGGGACGCCCTGGTCGGCACTCCGCTGGACGGTCTGCTGGTGCCGGACACGAGTTCGCCCGACACTGCTCGGCTTGCGGACGCGCAGTTGCTGCCGATCGCCTCAAGCGCCGATGCCACAGCGCTGCTGAGCGAACTGGCCCAACAAGACGGACCTGTCGCGCTCGGGTTCGCCATCGAGGGTGATGGCACGTTGGGTGTGCTTGCGGTCGCCATCGACCCCTCGCAGGGGACCGTGCTCGCTCTCGGTTCCGAGCATCTCGTGCTGCCGGACGTTGCCCGGGCAGTAGCGCATCTGGTCGGGAACGAAGGACCAGGCGTCCACGTCCACCAGGCGAAGTCGCTGATGCGCGCACTCGCTCGCCTTGCGGGCGATCTCGATGCCGGAGTGACGCTCGCTGGGCTCGCCGTGGACACCTCGATCGCCGCCTACCTCATCCACCCGTCTGAGGGACGCGACGAGCTGGGCACGCTCCTCGCTCGACATTGCGGCACCGAGCTCGGCGACGGGGACACCCAGGGCCAGTTGGGCTTCGACGATCTCGACGCCGACGGGCCATCTGGGGGCGCGGTGGCTGGTCGCGACGCACTCGCCGTGGCGATGCTGGCGCCGATGCTCGACCGGCAACTCGCAGACTTGGGAATGTCCGACCTGTATCAGGACATCGAGCGTCCGCTCATCTCGGTCCTGGCTCGCATGGAGACCGTCGGGATCGGTGTCGACCGCGGCGAGCTGGAGTCGTTGCGTGATCATCTCACCGGCGAAGTGCTCGCGCTGGAAGCCGAGGTACGGCAGCTGGCCGGCCGGGACGATCTCAACGTCAATTCGACCAAGCAGCTGGCCGAGGTTCTCTTTGAGGACTTAGGCCTGACACCGCAGCGCAAGACGAAGACCGGGTATTCCACGAGCGCAGCAGCGCTGGAGTCGCTGCGAGGGGAGCACCTGATCGTGGACCGGCTGCTGGCTTTCCGGGAAGTGGAGAAGCTGCGATCCACCTATGGCGTCAGCTTGCTCGAGTGCGTCGCCCCCGATGATCGCATCCACGCCACGTTCAACCAGACGGTCGCTCGCACCGGCAGGCTCAGTTCCGAAGATCCAAACCTGCACAACATCCCGGTGCGGACCGAACAGGGCCGGTTGTTCCGGCGCGCTTTCGTGCCTGACGATGGATTCGAGCTTCTCATCGCCGACTACAACCAGATCGAGCTGCGCGTGATTGCCCACCTGTCCGGCGACCCGGGTCTCGTGGGAGCCTTTGAGGCGGGACATGACATCCACAGCGCAACGGCCGCCTCGCTGTTCGGCATCGGCGCGGACGACGTCAACCCGAAGCAGCGATCGGTGGCGAAGATGGTGAGCTACGGCCTGGCGTACGGGATGGAGGCGTACGGCCTCTCCCAGCGCCTCGGCGTGCCCACGGACGAAGCGGCAGAGATACTGAACGCGTACTTCGAAGCGTTCCCGAAGGTGCGGTCGTTCATGGATGGGGTGGTGGAGCAGAGTCGTGAGCGGGGCTACACCGAGACGGCCTTCGGCCGTCGCCGCCCGCTTCCCGAGTTGAGCTCTCGCAACTTCCGTGTACGCCAGGCTGCTGAGCGTCAGGCCATGAATGCTCCGATCCAAGGACTCGCCGCGGACATCTTCAAAGTGGCGCTGGTCCGGCTTGATGCGGCCTTGGGGGATCGTTCCGCAGCGAGCAGGTTGGTGCTGCAAGTGCACGACGAAGTAATTCTCGAAGTGCACCCCGCCGAGGCCGCCGAAGTGACCGAGCTGACGGTTGAGACAATGCGGCATGCCGCCGATCTGGCGGTTCCGCTGGAAGTCCACATCGCGATGGGCTCCACCTGGGCAGACGCCAAGGGCTGAACAGCCCAAGTCTTGACGCAACAGGGCCGGTAGCATCTCCGTGCGCTGTGTGCGGCATGCTCGGCCGCCTGCGCCCGTATTTCCGACCTGAGCATTCCCTCCGTGACCGACGCACTTGTCCCCGCCCCCGAACTCGAAGAATCTGCCGAGGCCCCACCGGACCCGACGGGCGGTGATGGTGTAAGCGACGAAGGGTCCAACGGAGCTTCGAAGAGCGACTTCGGCACCTTCACCGATGCGGGTGAGTACGTGCCGCGGACCGTCACTGTCGACGACCTGGTTGACATCTCCTTCGAGGACGCCGTCGCGCAGACAATCGTCGAGTTCGACGACGGCGACATCGTGGCCGGCACCGTCGTGCGGGTCGACCGCGACGAGGTGCTGCTGGATATCGGATTCAAGTCCGAGGGCGTCATCCCGTCACGGGAGCTGTCCATCCGCCACGACATCGACCCGTCCGAGGTCGTCAATGTCGGCGACCAGATCGAAGCGCTCGTCCTCCAAAAGGAAGACCCTGACGGTCGCTTGGTGCTGTCCAAGAAGCGGGCTCAGTACGAGCGTGCGTGGGGCCGCATTGAGGAAATTCGCGAGTCCAACGGCGTTGTCATGGGCCCAGTCATCGAAGTCGTGAAGGGCGGACTGATCGTCGACATCGGCTTGCGGGGTTTCCTGCCTGCGTCGCTGGTCGAGCTCCGGAGAGTCCGCGATCTGGCCCCTTATGTGGGTCGCGAACTCGAAGCGAAGATCATCGAGCTCGACAAGAACCGCAACAACGTGGTGCTCAGCCGGCGTGCATGGCTCGAAGAGAGCCTCAAGGAGGAGCGAGAGGGCTTCCTGCGCGACCTCAAGCGAGGCGAGCGACGCACCGGCCGTGTCTCTTCGGTTGTCAGCTTCGGCGCATTCGTGGACCTCGGCGGCATGGACGGCCTCATCCACGTGTCGGAGCTGTCGTGGAAGCACGTCGATCACCCGAGCTCGGTCGTCAGTATCGGCGACGAGGTGACGGTGGAGGTGCTCGAGATCGACCGCGACCGCGAGCGCATTTCGCTCTCGCTCAAGGCGACACAGCAGGATCCCTGGGAAGCTTTTGCCGGCAGCCACCGCGTGGACGAGTTGGTCTACGGCCGTGTCACGAAGCTGGTGCCATTCGGCGCATTCGTGCAGGTCGGTGACGGCATCGAGGGCCTGGTGCACATCTCCGAGATGTCCGCGCATCACGTCGAGCTTCCCGAGCAGGTCGTCACCCCTGGCGAGGAGCTGTGGGTGAAGATCATCGATCTCGACCTGCAGCGCCGGCGCATCAGCCTGTCGATCAAGCAAGCTGCTGAGGGTGGCGTGGTCGCGGAGGAATACCGCGAAGCGTTCGGCGATCATGCGTACGACGAGGAAGGCAACTTCATCGGCGAGTTCACCTATGAGACGCCGGCCGAAGGCGAGGAATCAGAAGCCGAGCGGGCGTGGCGCGAGTACTACGAGGAGCATGGCGAAGAGGCCTATCGCCAGGCCCTCGCGCACTATGAGAATCAGGGTCCCGACGGTGAGCCCGCTGAAGTCGAAGAGACCTCTGCGGCCGCCCCTGAGGGTGACGGCTAAACCGTTCGCTCCACTGCGAACGCGGTCTGATGATCGCAGTCGGGCTGACCGGCGGCATCGGCAGTGGCAAGAGCACTGTCTCGGCAGGCTTTGTGCTGCGCGGGGCTGCGCTCATCGATGCTGATGCAATAGTCCGCGAGCAGCAAGACCCCAAGGGCGAGGTCTTCGCTGAGATGGTTGCGCGCTTCGGGGATCACATCGTCACCCCCGATGGCACGCTGGACCGCGGCGCGGTCGCGTCAATCGTCTTCTCTGACCCCGATGCGCTCGCTGATCTGAATGCGATCACTCATCCGCCGGTCGGTCGTGAGATTCGTCGCCGGCTCGGCGAGCTGGAGGGGACGGACCGGATGGTCGTGCTCGACATCCCTCTGCTCGGAGAGGGACTGGCGAAGGGGCAACGGCCCCGCTACCAGACGAGCGGGATCTTGGTCGTGGACACACCGACCGACGTCGCCGTCGAGCGTCTCGTGAGCTCTCGGGGGTTCTCTGCCGACGACGCACGTGCGCGCATCGCCGCGCAATTGCCGCGGGAAGAGCGCCTCGCCATCGCCGACTGGGTCATCGACAACTCAGGCGATCTGGCTGATCTGGAGACCGCCATCGACGCGGCTTTCGCATGGGCGAGCGCACTGCCCCACAGCGAACCTGCTGCCTGAGGCTCGACGAGGGCCGTCCCCGGTCAGGCAGGCCCTCGCGCGATTTCAGTAGGCGAGCGGTGTTCCGCAGTGCGGACAGCTGGGCTCCGGCGACCGTGTGTCGTACTGCGACGGCTTGACGAGCAGGAAGCAGCCCTCGCAGAGGATCTCGTCTTCCTGCTTGGAGGAGGAACGCGTGCCGGTGACCATGCCGATCTCGTCGTCCTCGTCGTCTTCGTCGTCGTCTTCGGACGCCAGCCGCTCCTTGAGGATCTCGCCGAGGTCGGCCTCGAGTTCCTCGTCGTCCTCGTCGTCGTCTTCGTCGTCGGTCGGGCTCTCACCAGCGGGCACCTCGTGGCTCGGCTTCGGGACCTTCTCGACAGGGATCGTCTCATCGACTTCCAAGTCGTCGCGGTCGTCGGCCAGGTCATCGTCGAGATCCTCGACCCCCAGCTCTTCGGCCTCGAGATCCTCCTCCATCGGCTCGATGCCGTCTTCGAGGATGTCTGCGTCGGGCAAAGCGTCGTCGAGCGCGTCTTGGGGTGGCGCAGTGGCGTCGGTTTCGTCGCGGCTCATGAGCGGTCTCGTGCGGTAGTGAGGTCGATTTTCATCGGGTCAGTAGTCAGCGCGGCAGGATAACCACACCGGATGGCCGCAGGGGGTCACCTCGGTGCTGGTTGCGCCAACAGTGTCCCCCTTCGGATGAGCTGGCGCTGGCGGGATGGCGACGCGTCCCGGCCCTAGCCTCGGAATCATGGCATCGGTTTCGACGGCCCCGCCACACCGGGACCAAGAGTTGGACGAAACCGGTCAAACCCGTCCCTGGCTGCCGAAGCCAACCGCCGCTCATCCGTTCCGGGCCGTGGCGGGCTTCGAACCAGCCGGAGACCAACCTCGCGCTGTGGCAGAACTGGCAGACGGCGTCAGCCGCGGGGACCGGTTCCAGACGCTGCTGGGCATCACCGGCTCGGGAAAGAGCGCCACGATCGCGTGGACGATCGAATGCACCCAGCGTCCGACGCTGGTGCTGGCTCCGAACAAGTCCTTGGCGGCGCAGCTTGCGAACGAGTTCCGTGAGTTCTTTCCCGACAATCGAGTGGAGTACTTCGTCTCCTACTACGACTACTACCAGCCTGAGGCCTACATGCCGACCTCGGACACGTACATCGAGAAGGACTCCAGCGTCAACGACGAGATCGACCGCCTGCGCCACTCGGCCACAGCCGCACTGCTGACCCGCCGGGATGTCATCGTGGTGGCATCGGTTTCGGCCATCTACGGGCTCGGCGCGCCCTCCGAGTACCTGCGTCAGATGCTGTACCTGCGTGTGGGCGAGGTGGTCGAACAGCGTGCAGTGCTGCGTCGTCTGGTCGAGATGCAGTACGAGCGCAACGACATGAACCTTGTTCGAGGCCGGTTCCGGGTGCGCGGCGACACGCTCGAAATCCATCCCGCGTACGAGGAATTCCTGGTGCGGGTGGAGCTGTTCGGCGACGAGATCGACCGCATCAGCCGAATCGACCCGCTGACTGGTGAACGTCTGGGCGAGCTCGAAGAAGTCACCGTGTTCCCTGCCTCGCACTACGTCACCGGCGAGGACAAGCTGCGGGTCGCGATCGGCAAGATCGAGGTGGAGCTGGCAGAGCAATTGCAGTTCTTCGAGAAGAACAACCAGCTCCTCGAGGCACAGCGTCTGCGTATGCGCACCGAGTACGACCTCGAGATGATGGGCGAGCTGGGCTATTGCAACGGTGTCGAGAACTACTCGATGCACCTCGACGGGCGCACCTATGACGAGCCGCCGTACACATTGCTGGATTTCTTCCCCGATGACTTCTTGATGGTCATTGACGAGAGTCATGTCGCGGTGCCCCAGCTGCATGGGCAGTTCGCCGGCGACCGGAAGCGCAAGGACACCCTTGTCGAACATGGCTTCCGGCTGCCCTCGGCGCGGGACAATCGGCCGTTGCGCTTCGACGAGGTGATGGACCGGCTGAACCAAGTCGTCTTCCTGTCGGCCACGCCGGGGGACTACGAGCTGCGGACGAGCTCCCAGGTGGTCGAACAGATCGTCCGGCCCACCGGCTTGGTCGACCCCGAGATTGTCGTACGCCCGACCAAGGGCCAGATCGACGACCTGATGGTCGAGATCGAACGGGTAACTGCACAGAGCCAGCGGGTGCTCGTGACCACGCTCACCAAGAAGATGGCGGAAGATCTCACCGACTACTTGCTGGAGTTGGGGGTGCGGGTCCGCTATCTGCACAGCGAGATCGACACCATCGAGCGGATCGAGATTCTCCGGGACCTGCGGCTCGGGCATTTCGACGTGCTGGTGGGCATCAACCTGCTTCGGGAGGGCCTCGACCTGCCCGAGGTGAGCCTCGTGGCAATTCTCGATGCAGACAAGGAGGGCTTTCTGCGCAGCGAGACGTCGCTCATCCAGACCATCGGCCGAGCCGCTCGCAACGTCGATGGGCAGGTCGTGATGTATGCCGACCAGTTCACTCCCTCGATGCAGCGGGCGGTGTCGGAGACCAATCGCCGCCGCGGTCTGCAGCAGGCGTACAACGCCGAGCATGGCATCGACCCCCAGACCATTCGCAAAGCCGTCACCGACATCCTGGAGGTGCTGCGGGGCCCTGCCAAGACTGCTCCTGTGCCCGAGAAGCTGGCGTCAGGGCGCGTCAACGCCGAGCGGTTGCGAGCCGCCTACGGCGACCTCCCGCCTGACGATCTCACCCGCCTCATCGCCTCGCTGGAAGAAGAGATGGCCGAAGCGGCCGCCGATCTGCGATTCGAGTACGCAGCTCGCCTACGCGACGAACTACGCGAACTCCGCCGAGACCTGCGAGACGCCAGCGCCTGAGCACGACGGCTGCTGCAATTCGCCGCTGCCACCGCTGAATTCTTGGATTGAGAACTACCGCAGATAGTCCGATAGCAATCGAAGTCCGGTTGGCTGTCGCACCTCGCGAACAGGCTCGCTCATCTGATCATGCTGGCCACGCCGCTCCGGCTGAAGCCAGTGATAACAGGCCAGCCATGACAGGCCAGAGCGGCGGGGGACAGGATGCGCAGGAATCGGTCGAAGCGGCCCTCAGCGTCGGGTGCTGCGAGCAAGGGCGGCTGGTCTGGCGGGAAGATCGTGCTGGCGAGTCTTGCCGGAGCCGCAGTTGTGGTTGCTGTGGTCGCAGCGGCGATTGCGCTGTCATCGGAACGCGGCGAGGCCGATGCAGCCGGGCAGTCGCCTGCATCGACCATGCCGGCATCCACGGAGCCTCCCGCAGCGACGACCGTGCCCCAGCCGGCGCCGACAACCGACGCAGCGACTCCGTCAAGCGAGCAGGTCGAGACGGACACTTCCGAGGCGGTCGAGATGGTGCCGACAACAAGCACTGCGCCGACTACTTCTCAACCCCAGGAGACCGGCTCCGAGACGGAGACCGTGACCGAGGAAGAGGAGGAGACATCTGTCGAAGACCCTGAAGAAGGGAGCAACGGCGGCACTTCCGCATCTGAAGAGACCGGTTCCGAGACGGAAACCGTGACCGAGGAAGAAGAATCTATAGCAGCATATCCAGCATTTATTGCGCACAGTGCTACAATGCTTCAGCTCGCGGAAGAATGTGGTTTCCTTGACACCACGAACTCTGATTACAGAGAATGTGATGATCCTGAAGACACTTAGGCTCTGGAACAGATGCAATCCGAGTTTTATGACTGTGATTTCTCTATAGAGTATGGCAAGTGTTCTGATATGGGTCTTAGAGAATTCGCTGAGTTGAGGAACAGACTCGCTTGCCCTGAAGGCTGGTTTGTAGCCGGAATAGTATGCTGGCGTCAGTAACCAACTTCTTCATTCAGCTACGCTCCGAACGGCCCGCCGCCCTGATTTATACGTAATGAGGGGCGGCGGGTCTGAGCCATTCTAAGCTTCAGAGCAAAACGTTGAGCTGGTTTATAGCAGTTCGAATCTGAGTCGCGGCGACTCGCTGGCGAATTCATATGCGGTTCGGATGTTGGGGGGTGTAGTGAGGTATCACCGTCACGGTTGTCGCCATCACGTCCGGCCATTCGCGACTTCCCACTGATCGCGTAAGCGAATGTCCTGCAGTCATGCGCCATTGTCGGCATTCGCTAGAGCACTGTCAAACGTTTTGAGACCCGTACTTCGACGCATGAAGCAGCTGAGCTCTGGCAACCTGTTATTTGCAAGAATCTCACCGTGGTTCTCGGAAATTCCCTGAAATTGGTGCGCGCAAATGGTTGTAATCGTTGGCGTACGAGTGTATGCTTTCTTTATGTTCATCGACCTGTCTGCACACCGCAATTGCGGTGCAACATCGGCAGCCGAGACGGCCGGTTGTGTCGATGAAACAGACGTCGGGCGGCATGACGCTGGCTCTTCTCGTGAGGTTGACGCCCGGCACGACAGCACGGCCGATGCCGAACTCGGCGGGCTCAGCTACCAGGATCCGGACGTTCAGCCATTTCAGTATCAAGCTGCGGCTGGCGATGTCGAACTCGGTGAGCTGAGTTATCGGGACCTGAAGGACCTGGTGATGACGTTGGCCGGTGAACGTGCTCGTGTCGAGGGGGAGTATCTGGCTGCTTTGGGCGAGATGACGTCGCGAGTCGGCGCTCAGGCAGCGGCCCATCAGCTGCGGGAGCTGACCCGAATGAACTCTTCACAGGCACGGTCGGAGTCCCGGCTGGCCGAGAGTCTCGTCTCCCACGAGATGACCGCGACGCTTGATGCGCTCAAGTCCGGAAAAATCCTGGCGTCTCATGCGAAGGTGATCGCCTGCGAGGCGCCCAAGAAGCATCGTCGCAGTGAAGAAGAGTTCCTGGAGCTGTGCCGGGCGTATCCCTCTGACACGGTGGCGCGTCACCCGTTCGCCTATGTGAGCCAGCAGGTGTACGCCGACATTGAGGCAGAGGCCGCTGCGAAGGGGCTCGGCCCGATCGACGCGGAACTCGAGTTGCAGCGCGCTGAGCGGTCAGGGTCGATGCGGCTGGGCAGCGACGGCATGTGGCATCTGTTTGCCACGTTCGACTTCATGACCGGTCGCCACCTCAACAGCGCGATCCAGTCCGCCGTGCGTTCTGCACGCCGCCGCGCCCAAGACAACAACGGCGGCAGCGGCAGCCGTGTGCGCAGCAATGGCTGCAGCGGAGACCGTGTGGGCATCGACGTCGACGGCAGCGTGAGCGGTGACGTTGAGCCCACGCAAACGCAGCTCACCTCAGATGCGATCAGCGACCTCATCGCCGGCACATCCACAGCGCGGCGGACGAATACCAGCCTGATGATCATCGCGGACTACGACGTCGTGAACGACCGGCTCGTCAACCCTCGGCTCGACGACGGCACGCCGCTGTCAGCGCAACAGCTCGCCGAATACGCCATCGACGCCAAGGTGCTGCCTGCGGTGTTCAAATCCGACTGGTCCGACTTGGCCCTGGGGCGTACCCGCAACGCCAGCGATGCCCAGCGGCTCATCTTGGCGGCCCGTGACGGGGGCTGCATCGGCTGCGAGCTCACCAGCGACCACACCCAATCCCACCACATCGACTATTTCGAGAACGGCGGACTCACCGAAGTTCCGAATTTGGCATCGATGTGCTGGGACTGCCACACAGACCTCCACCAGCACGACCGAAAGATCCACACCCCACCCGACGGCCGACCCCACCTCCTGCCGCCCACTCCAAACAGCAACGGGCCGCCCGCCCGGGAACCAGCCACCGCCCGCAGCCCGTAGCCGCACCCTGCGCAGGCGCATTCCGGGCCCGCTGGCGCACCAGCCACCGCCCGCAGCCCATAACCCCACCCCCGGGCTGGCCACTGCCCGCCTCCGAGCGAAATCCGCCGAGACCTACGTGACGCCAGCGCCTAGAGCAAGGCGAATAGTTGTGGAGGGCGGAGGAGAACTCTGCGAGGTTGGAACCTGCTGGATTGCCGGAGCAGAGGGCTCCACCGCCCTCCACAACGGGCGACAGTAGGTCGGGCTACAGGACGACGACAGAGCGCAATACCTCGCCGTGCTCCATTTTCTCGAACGCCTCCTCGACGCCCTCGATGCCGATCGTCTCGCTGACAAACTTGTCGAGCGGCAGCCGATCTTGCAGGTGCAGGTCGATGAGCATCGGGAAGTCCCGGCTCGGCAGGCAGTCGCCGTACCACGAGCTCTTCAGCGTTCCGCCTCGGCCGAACACCTCGATCATCGGCAGCTCGATCTTCATGGTGGGATTCGGCACGCCGACCAGCACAACGGTCCCCGCCAGGTCGCGGGCATAGAAGGCCTGCTCGTAGGTCTGGGGCAGTCCGATTGCCTCTATGGCAACATCCACGCCGTTGCCCTCGGTCAAATCACGGATTGCTTCGACGACTTCGTCGTTGCTCATGCCCGAAGAGTTGATGGTGTGGGTGGCGCCGAACTCGCTGGCCCATTCCAGCTTGCGGTCGTCGATGTCGATGCCGATGATCGTGTGCGCTCCAGCGAGCCGTGCACCGCAGATCGCTGCGTCGCCGACGCCACCGCAGCCGAAGACGGCCACGCTGTCGCCGCGACCGACGCCGCCGGTGTTCATCGCTGCACCCAAGCCGGCCATCACCCCGCAGCCGATGAGTCCGGCCACCTCGGGCGGGGCGGCGGGGTCCACCTTGGTGGCCTGCCCTGCTGCCACCAGGGTCTTCTCGGCGAATGCTCCAATGCCCAGCGCCGGCGAGAGTTCGACGCCGTCGAGCGTCATCTTCTGCGATGCGTTGTGCGTTGCGAAGCAGTACCAGGGGCGGCCCCGGTTGCATGACCGGCAGTTGCCGCAGACCGCTCGCCAGTTGAGGACCACGAAGTCGCCGACGGTGACGTTGGTGACATCGGCGCCGACCTCCGAGATGACGCCCGCCGCCTCGTGCCCGAGCAGGAACGGGAACTCGTCATTGATGGCTCCCTCGCGGTAGTGCAGGTCTGTGTGGCACACGCCGCACGCCTGCACGTCGACGATCACCTCGCCAGGACCGGGGTCGGGAACCGTGATGGTCTCGACGCTGACCGGCTCGCCTACAGCCTTCGCCACGACTCCTCGTACTTCGTATGGCATGACCGCCCCCAGTTCGTTCTTGGATGGTTGTCTTAGGTGGTTGGTGTCAGGTCTCCGGCCGCGCCTCGTGGGCGCCGCCACCCGGTGCACGTTGGCGATCGCGACCCTAGTTCTGCCGATTGAGGCAACGTTCAAGGCGTTGGCGTGGCGCCCGACGAACTTCTGTTTGTGTCCGGGGAGACAACAGGAGGCACAGGTAGGATCGCCCTGCATGGGTGAGCGACTGATCGTCCGCGGCGCGCGGGAGCACAACCTGCGCAACGTGGACGTGGAGTTGCCCCGCAACCGCATGATCGTCTTCACCGGATTGTCGGGCAGCGGAAAATCGTCCCTCGCCTTCGACACCATCTACGCCGAGGGCCAGCGGCGCTACGTCGAGTCGCTGTCGGCCTACGCGCGGCAGTTCCTTGGGCAGATGGACAAGCCCGACGTGGACTTCCTCGAAGGTCTCTCGCCGGCCATCTCCATCGATCAGAAGAGCGCCAGCCGCAACCCGCGTTCGACGGTGGGCACGATCACCGAGGTGTTCGACTATCTGCGGTTGCTGTATGCCCGCATCGGCGTTCAGCACGATCCGCAGACAGGCGAGATCGTCGAGCGCCAGACAGCGCAGCAGATCGTCGACCGGATCATGGAGCTGGCCCCCGGCAGCCGTTTCGAGGTGCTCGCTCCGGTGGTGCGCGGGCGCAAGGGCGATTACCACACGCAGCTGGGCGACTTTGCACGGCAGGGCTACGCACGGGTGCGGGTGGACGGCGAAGTGCTGGACCTCGGCGATGCCGACGAGATCGAGCGCCTGGACCGCTACGTCAACCACGACATCGAGGTCATCGTCGACAGGCTCGTGATGCGCAGCGAGATCGAGCAGCGCCTGACCGAGTCTGTGGAGGCAGCGCTGGGCCTGGCAGACGGTCACGTGTGGATCCACATGGTCCCGTCCGGAAACGGCGAGACAGCCGAATCGGAGATTCTGACTTTCAGCCAGCACCTGTACTCGCCGACCAGCGGCCGCTCGTTCGATGAACTGGCGCCGCGCAATTTCTCGTTCAACTCCCCGTACGGCGCCTGCGATACGTGCGACGGCCTCGGCACTCGATATGAAGTCGATCCCGAGCTGGTCGTTCCGAACAACGAGCTGTCGGTTGCCGCCGGAGCGCTCGCCCCGTGGGCTGGCGCCACTGGGAAGTGGTTCATCCGGCTGCTCGAAGCGGTCGGCGAACAGCACAGCATCCCCCTTGACGTGCCGTGGTCCCAGCTTGAAGCGGGTCAGCGCAAGCTGCTGCTCGAAGGTGCACCGTCCGGCGAGCAGATCACGGTTCGCTATCGCAACCGGTATGGCCGTTCACGCAGCTACACGACTCGTTACGAGGGCGTCATCCCGTTCCTGCGCCGCCGCCACGCGGATACCGAAAGCGATTGGTCGCGCAATCGCATCGAGGGATACATGCGCGAGGTTCCATGCGGAACCTGTGACGGCGCACGGCTCAACGAGGTGTCGCTGGCAGTACGCGTCGCCGGTCGAAACATCTTCGAGCTGTGCTCCGCCTCCATTGGCGTGGCGGCGAAGATCATTGACGGCCTCGAACTCACCGATCGCCAGCGCCTCATTGCGGCACCGATCATCAAGGAGATCGACGCCCGGCTGAACTTCCTGCTCGATGTGGGCCTCGACTACCTCACGCTCAACCGTTCGGCGGCGACGCTGGCCGGTGGCGAGGCCCAACGCATCCGGCTGGCAAGCCAGATAGGCAGCGGACTCGAAGGCGTGCTCTACGTCCTGGACGAACCGTCCATCGGACTGCACCAGCGCGACAACCGCCGCCTGATCGACACGTTGCTGCATCTGCGCGATCTCGGCAACACCGTGCTGGTCGTGGAGCACGATCTCGAAACGATCTCGGTCGCGGACTGGGTGGTCGACATCGGCCCCGGAGCCGGCGAGCACGGTGGCCAGATCATCTACAGCGGGCCGGTGGACGGCCTGAGCAGCGCGCCGGGCTCCGTGACGGGGGAGTACCTCTCAGGTGTCCGGGAGATCCCGATGCCGTCGCAGCGCCGCCCTCGCGGCACCGACCGCTTGTTGGTGCGCGGTGCACGAGAACACAACCTGCGCAAGATCGACGTGGAGTTCCCGCTGGGTTGTTTCGTCTGCGTGACCGGTGTGTCGGGTTCCGGCAAGAGCACGCTGGTGAACGAGATCCTCTACAAGTCGCTGATGCAGCGGATCTATTTGTCCCGGCAGGTGCCCGGCTTGCATACCTCGATCGAAGGCGTGGAAGCCCTCGACAAAGTCATCGACATCGACCAGTCGCCGATCGGACGCACACCTCGGTCCAATCCCGCCACCTACACCGGCGTCTTCGACCACATCCGCAAGCTGTACGCCGCCACGAACGAGGCGAAGGTGAGGGGCTACCTGCCGGGCCGATTCAGCTTCAACGTCAAGGGCGGCCGTTGCGAGGCCTGCTCGGGTGACGGGAACATCAAGATCGAGATGCACTTCCTGCCCGATGTGTACGTGCCGTGCGAGGTGTGCAAGGGCGCTCGCTACAACCGCGAAACGCTCGAGATCCGATTCAAGGGCATGACGATTGCCGACGTGTTGAACATGTCGTGCGAGGACGCTCTTGAGTTCTTTTCGGCGCAACCGCCGATCCGGCGTCACATGCAGACGATCGTCGACGTGGGCCTGGGCTACATCCGGTTGGGCCAGCCCGCAACGACGCTGTCAGGGGGCGAGGCGCAGCGGGTCAAGCTGGCCAGCGAGCTGTCGAAGCGCTCCACAGGTCACACCATTTACATCCTTGACGAACCCACCACCGGTCTGCACTTCGAGGACATCCGGCGGCTGTTGGGCGTGCTCGATCGGTTGGTCATTGGCGGAAACACCGTCGTGGTCATCGAGCACAATCTCGACGTCATCAAGACCGCCGACTGGATCATCGACATGGGACCCGAGGGCGGCATCGGCGGCGGCACTGTCGTCGCGGCGGGAACCCCCGAACAGGTGGCGGCGACACCGGAATCTCATACCGGTCGGTATCTGGCGCCGCTGGTCGGCTGAACGAGTCATCGTGAGCGAAGGAGCGAGCAGATGAGACTGCCCGAGATCACCCCCGAAGAGCTGACCGGAGGCGGGCGCGAGGTGTACGAGGCCTTGCGCAGCGGTCCGCGCAGCTCGGCGACCGCTGATCTGTCTGTCAAGAGCATCGTGGGCCCCTATGGCGTCTGGGTGCGAGCACCTGCCATCGGAGGACCGACCCAGGCACTGGGTGCCGCAGTCCGGTTCGCAGGCGGACTCCCCGAGACGGTCAAGGAAGCGGCGATCTGCACGGTTGGGGCGCACTACCAGTCGAAGTTTGAATTCGCCGCACATGAGCGCCTGGCTCGCACAGCGGGCATCGATCAGCGCCACCTCGATGCGCTTCGAGACCGCAGGCCAGCAGAGTTCACCGGGCAAGAAGCCATCGCGCACCGGGTAGCGGCTGAATTGCTCGAGTTGCATCGCATGAGCGACGAGACCTACGCCGACGCCGTCGCCGCATTCGGCGCCGAGGGCGTCATCGAACTCGTGACGACGGTGGGCTATTACTGTTTGATCTCGCTGACGCTGAATGCCTTCGAGATCCCGCTGCCGCCCGAGTGGGAAGATCCCTTCCCGGACGAGAGCTGATCGGTTCGCTTGGATCAGGTCGCCGCGGCGGCGTCCTCTGCCTCGGACCGCTCCACCGGCTCGAGCGGCAATTCCACGGTGAACTCGGTGTACTCGCCCGGCTCGCTGTCCACCGTGATCTGACCGCCGTGACCTCGCACGATGTCGTTTGACATCGCCAGTCCCAGCCCCGTGCCCTCGTTGGTGGGCTTGGTGGTGAAGAACGGTTCAAAGATCCGCTGCGCGACATCGGGCGGGATGCCGGTGCCGTTGTCGCGTACGGAGATCACCGCCGACTCGTCAGTCCGGCGGGTGCTGAGCCAGATGGTCGGGAAGTAGGGCGTGTCGTCGCCGTCGCCCATCGTGACCATCTTGCCTGGTTCGCCGCCGAGCTCCCGCCACCGCTGGTTCGCGGCGTAGCCGGCGTTGGTGACCAGGTTCAGGAACACGCGGCCCATGTCCTGCGGAATGACCTGCAACTCGCCCACATCGGGGTCGAAGTCCCGCTCGATGGTCACATTGAAATCGGAATCTTGTGCCCTGGCGCTGTGGTACGAGAGCATGGCGTGCTCGTCGAGCAGCGCATTGATCTCCACGGGGCGTGACTCGCCGCCGCCCCGACCCATCATGAGCATGCTTTCTACGATGCGATTGGCCCGTTCGCCGTGTGAGCGGATGCGATTCAGGTTCTGCTTGAGGTCGCCCGTGATCTCGGTGATGTAGTTGGCTTGGTCGTCGGCCGGCTCCGGGTCGGCGATCGCCTCGAGCAGTTCTTCGAGAAGCTCGTCGGACGACTCGGCGAAGTTCTTTACGAAGTTCAGCGGGTTCCGGATTTCGTGAGCGACGCCAGCGGTCACCTCGCCGAGGGCTGCCAACTTCTCGTTCGCCACGATCTGGTCCTGGGCACGGTCGAGGTCGGCAAGTGTCTGGGACAGCTGCTCGTTGCGCTCGCTCAGCTGGTTGGCGAGCTCTTCGACGAGGTTGAGCCGCTGCACCTCGAGAGCGGCCTCGCGGAACTGCTCGAGCGCGTCTGCCATCTCGGCCACTTCGTCCCTGCCCCTCGTGTCGACGGGGGTTTCGAGGTCGCCGCCGGCCAGGGCCCTCATGCGGTTAGACAGCTGGCCGACGCGCCGCAGGATTCTCTTGCCGACAAACAGCCAGCTGATGAGCAGCGCGCCGAGAATACCGACAATGCTGATGACGATCAGCAGCAGGCGCCCCGTGCTCACGGCCTGTGCCGAGGCGTCAGTGGCCGAATCGACATCGGTCTGCACGGCGCCGACGAGCGACTCGATCTCGCTGACCAGCGCCACTCCCAGGTCCTGGTTCTCGGCCAGCAGACGGCGCTGGGATTCTTCGATCTGCAAGCGCCGTGCCATGACGTCGAAGACGCTGCCGTCGTCGAGTCCCAGAGTGAACAGGCGGTCAACCGCTGGTCGCAGTTCGGTGCCGGCTACGTCGTCGAGGGTGGCGACGCTGATCTCAATTCGATCCCTCGCCGACTCGAAGCTCTCTCGCAGCGGCTCGATCAACGCCGACTGGGACGCGCTGAACGCGCTGGCCAGCAGTTCCGCCGACTGGGCCACGTCGCCGCCCACTGCGGACCAATGGCGGTACAGCCGCACTTCCTCGTCGGACCTGTGAATGGCCTCGGGCACGGCCGGTGTGTCCAGATCCCGTTGACCGGCGACCAGATAGAAGAGTTGGTCGTCGAGCGCCGGCACGATCTGGCGCTCAAGGTCTCGCACGGCCGCATCGGCCTCAACCCTGAGCTCATCTGCCTGCCGCCCGAGCGTGAAGTACTCGGGCATCTCGGACTCGATGGCGTCAATATTCGAACTGAGCTGCGCGGCGAATCCACGCATCTCACCGAGCCACATCGAGCCGGTGCCGCGCTGCCACAGCAAGTCCAGCTGCGTCTCGAACTCGCCTTGCGCAGCTGTGATCTCACCCACCACTATCGAAAAGCCCTCGGGCGTCGAGGACGCCAGCCGCGGGCCGCCCGCCACGAGGCGGTTGCTGGACTCGGCAACGCCGAACGCTGCGCTCAGCTCCGGGATGGCTCCATCGGTGACCTCTTCCTCCGCTTCACCGACACGGGTGAACGAGATCCAGGCGACGACGCTGGCGGCCAGCGTCAACAACAGCGGGGCAGCGATGCCCGCGTACATCTGGGTCGAGATGCGGTGATGAATTGCGGGCTTGCGGTGTTCATGTACGCCGTTGGTGCCCCCGGATCCGTCGCCGGATGTGGCGAGAGGCTGTACGTCGACAGCAGACCCGTCGGTCTGGGCGGCCGCGTCCGGCTCGGCGGCGCCGTTGTCCGGGGTTGTCTCTTCGGTGGTTGCTGCGTCGGTCATTGATCTGTGCTCGTCAACGTGTCGAGGGAGCGGTAGAAGCCGTCAGGGCCGATCTGGGTGACGAACACGGCGTCGGAGCCCTGGTTGTCTTCGGTGACGCTCTCGCCGTCACCGAAGTTCAGCGTGAAGCCGTCGATGTCGAGTTCGTCGGCGCCCAAGATGGCGTCCAGGAAGCACTCGCGGTTCACCGAGCTGCCGCATTGCTCCAATCCTGCGATCGCGAGCCTTCCTGCGATGTAGCCCTCGAGCGACACGAAGCCGGGTACCGCATCGGGGTCCTGCTGACCCAAGGCGGCCAGATAGGCGGCCACGACCGGCGTGGATTCGTCGAACGGGAACGGCACGACTTGGGTGACGAGCACGCCTTCACCGTCGGCACCGAGCTGGTTTGCGAGTGCATTCGCACCGACGAACGAGAGCGTGATGAACACGGGGTCGAACCCGGTGTTTCGCGCCCAGGTGATGAGGGTGCCTACAGGTCCGTATGCGCCAACCATGATCACGGCCTCGGGATTGCCTGACCTCAAGTCCAGCAGAGCGGACTTGATGGCTGTGGTGTTTCTGGGATAGAAGCCGATTGCGACGGGCTCCATGCCACGCCGGTCCAAAGCGGCGAGGGCGCCGAAGTAACCAGCCCGACCGAACGAGTCGTCCTGGAAGAGCACGGCGATTCGTTCGAGACCCAGGTCCACCGTCAGCCGTTCCACCATCTCCTCGGTCTCCTGGGCGTAGGAGGCACGGAGGTTGATGATGTTCGTCCAGTCGTCGTTCCGCAGGAATCCGGCCCCGGTGAACGGCGCCACATACGGCACATCGGCCGCAGCAGCCACAGGGGTGGCTGAACGGGACGTCGGCGTCCCCACGGCGCCGATCAGGGCGAACACCCCCTTGTTCTCGATGAGCTCGCGTGTGTTGGCGATGGCTGCTTCGGGCTCGTAGGCGTCGTCGAGCGACACGAGTTCGAGGAGGCGCCCGTTCACGCCGCCGGCCCCGTTGGCCTCATTGAACGCCGCCAGGATCCCGAGTTCCATTCCATGGCCGAGTTCTTCGGCAGGTCCGCTCAGCGCGGCCGATTGGCCGAATACCACCCGATCGTCGTACACGCCGGTCTCGATGTTCGGTGTCTCCGGAACGGTTGGGCGAGCCGGCGTCGCAATCGCGTCACCGGAACCCCCGCCATCATCCCCGGCGCCGGTATCCGATCCATTGCAAGCGCCGAGCAGCGCGGCGACGCCGATTGCAAGGACCGCCGCCGAGGCGCCGGCGCGCTGTCGCGACGACAGTCGCAGGCGCGGCGGCGTTCTGTCAGGCACCAGCCCGGGCGACCAGCGTCAGGTGGTTCTTGCCCTCGGCGTGCTTGTATGCGAGATCTTCCGCCATGGTGCGCACCAGGTGCAGACCTAGACCGCCGATCGACCGCTCCTGCAGGGGCAATTCGGTGTCGGGCGATGGCTCGTCGGTCAAAGGATCGAACGCTGCGCCGTCGTCGACGATAGTGATCGTGACCGAGTTCACGCCGCTCTCCAACGTGATCTCGATGTCGCTGAGGCCGCTGGTTCGCCCGTGCGTGAGCGTGTTCAAGATGAGTTCTTCGAGGATGAGATTGGATCTCAGGATGAGATCCGGCGCCCAGTCGTCCAGCTCGGCCATTTCCTCCACGAACGCGACGATTCGTGGGAGCGCCTCTGCTGCCGCGGCGCCTGGCACGGGGGTGATGTTCAACGAACGTCGCATGGGCGGTGCTCCGTGTTGGGGGCTCCCCGGCGCATGGCTGCGCCCAAGAGCAAGTCAGTCGGAACCCTGGCAAGGCCGAGTGCGCCACTCATGCCGAGGCGCTCCGGTGCAGAGCCAAGCACGTGATGTCGTCCGAGGCGGGAGCTTCGCCGGCAAATTCCGCTACCGCGTCGAAGATCGCGGTCATTGCTTCCTTGGCGTTCTGGGGCGGTTTGCCGGCGAAGATCTGCAGGAGTCGTTGGAGGCCGAACTCTTCTTGGTCAACGCTCATCGCCTCGCTGACGCCGTCGGTGTACAGGACGAGGGTCTCGCCGGGCGCGAGTGTCATCTTGTTCTCTGTCAGGTTCTTCGCAAAGACCGCTTCAGGGGCGATGCCCAAGGCGATGCCGCCGGTTGCGGGCATCTGATGCGCACTGCCATCAGCATGGACGACGACTGGCGGGTCGTGCCCCGCACTGGCGTATACCACCTCGCCGTTATTGGGGTCGTAGACCGCGATGATGACGGTCACGAACATGAAGGTGGGGTTGTCCGCTTGCAGGACACGGTTCGCTTCGATCAGTGCTTCCCGCGGCGAGCCGGTGCCGATGGCAGCGCCCTTGAGGGCTGTCCTGCTCGACATCATGAACAGCGCTGCTGGGATGCCCTTGTCGGACACGTCGGCGACCGTTGCGAACATCCGGTCAGTCGGCACAGCGACGTAGTCGTAGAAGTCGCCGCCGATGTTGCGAGCCGGCACCATGTTGGCGTTGATCTCATACGCCGACGTCGAAGGGAAGTCGACGGGCAGGATCGATTGCTGCACGTTCGAAGCGATGTCGAGCTCGTTCTGGAGCGTGACGAGCTTGTCGCGTGATGCGGTGGCCTCTCGCCATTGCCGGAGGTGCTCGACGGTGCGCTCGATCGTGATTTGCAGGTCGTCGAAGTCGACGGGCTTCGTGACGAAGTCGAAGGCACCGCGATTCATGGCAGTGCGGATGTTGCCCATATCGCCGTAGGCGGAGATGATCACTGCTCGCAGGTCGTGATCGATCGAGCCAAGCTGCGACAGCAGGGTCAGCCCGTCCATCTGGGGCATGTTGATGTCCGACAGCACCAGGTCGATGGTGTCGTCAGCCCGCAGCTTCTCCAGCGCCTCCAGGCCGTTGCCCGCGAACACAAACTCGTACTTGCCACTGCGAATGTGCCTTCTCATCCGCTGCAGGACGAGCGGTTCAAGATCAGGCTCGTCGTCAACGACGAGGATGCGCCAGGCCTTGGACATGGGCGTGACTACGCCAGTTGCGCCGTCGCCTCGTCGAGCGTCCCGTACACCGTGATGATCTGATTGAAACCGCTGATCCGGAACACTTCGTCGACCGAGGCTGCGAGGGAGCAAACGGCAAATGGCGTCGAACTGGTGCCGAGATGCTGTGCGATCAGCAGCAGCACACGCAGGCCAGCACTGCTGATGTAGTCGATGCCGCCCATGTCGAGGATGACGCGGTTGTCATCGCCCGAGAGAGCTGCCATCAGCGCCTCGTGGAATTCGGCGGAATTCGATCCATCCACCCGGCCCGCGGGACTGATCACGTTTTTGCCTGCGTCCCGCTCCTGTGCGAGTTCCATATTGTGCAGCCTCCTGCGCAGCTACGAGATGCGGAATGACCGCATCCTGCCAACCCCGGGGCCCGCCAAGGCAGGTGCGCCAAGACTTGGCCTTACGTCGGCGCAACTTACTACACGCCCCGCGGTATCCACCTATCAGTGTGCTTCATGGATGCGTGGGGCTTTCTGTGCGTCCGGTCTCTTAGCCTGCGAGTGTGGGCCTGCGTCCTGAGGGGGGATCGGTACCGGATGTGCCGGGGAGCTACCAGTTCTTGGACGCGGACGGGCGGATCATTTACGTGGGCAAGGCGAAGAGCCTGCGCTCGCGCCTGAACAGCTATTTCGGTGATCCCAGGGGGCTGCATCATCGCACCGCCCAGATGGTTGCGACGGCCGCTTCGGTCGAGTGGATCGAGGTGTCCACCGAGGTCGAGGCGCTCATGCTCGAGTACAGCCTCATCCAGCGGCATCAACCGAGGTTCAATGTCCGGCTGCGGGACGACAAGTCGTATCCGTTCCTGGCGGTGACACTGCTGGACGAGTGGCCTCGAGCGATGGTCATGCGTGGGCGTCGCAAGCGTGGCAATCGGTACTTCGGACCGTATGGCCATGCGTACGCCATCCGGGAAACACTCGACCTGCTCTTGCGAACCTTCCCGATCCGCACGTGCAGCGACAGCAAGCTGGCAACCCATCAGCGGCTCGGTCGTCCTTGCCTGCTGTACCACATCGAGCAGTGTGCCGGACCGTGTGTGGGCGAGATCGGGCGGGATGCCTACGACCGGCTTGTCCGGGATTTGGTTCGCTTCCTGGAAGGCGACACCGACGCCATCGTCAACGACCTCGAACAGCGCATGGCCGACGCCTCGGTGGAACTCGAGTTCGAACTGGCCGCTCGCCTGCGGGACCGTCTTGCCAGCGTTCGTCGGGCGATCGAGAAGCAGCAGATCGCCGGGACCCGCAACGAGGACTTCGATGTCATCGGCATCAGCGACGACGAGCTCGAAGCAGCCGTGCAGCTGTTTTTTGTGCGCAAGGGGCGGGTGATGGGCCAGCGGGGCTTTGTGGTGGACAAGGTGGAAGAACTCGACGGTCCGCGGTTGGTGGCGCGGGTGCTAGAGCAGCTGTATCACGACGAGAATCCGCTCGGCTGGCCGAAGCTGGTGCTGGTGCCTGAGGTCCCCGCGGAGGTAGGCCTCTACGAGGAATGGCTGAGCGGGCAGCGGGGATCTCGGGTTGCCGTGCGCATCCCGCAGCGGGGCGACAAGCGAGCGTTGATGGAGACCGCACGGCACAACGCTCGCGAGTCGCTCTCGCGGCACCGCTTGCGCCGTGGAACCGACCACAACAGCCGCGCCCGAGCGCTGAACGAGCTGGCGGAGCACTTGGATCTGCCGCGGCCGCCGTTGCGCATCGAGTGCTACGACATGAGCCACCTGCAGGGCACGAACTACGTCGGCTCGATGGTGGTTCTGGAAGACGGCCTGCCCCGTCGCAGCGAATACCGCCACTTCCGCGTTCGCAACGTTGCGGGCAATGACGACTATGCCGCCATGGACGAGGTGCTGCGCCGCCGGTTGCGGAACTACTTGACCGAGCGGGAGCTGCCGGCGCCCGAGCAGGGGCGGTTCGCGTATCCGCCCCAGTTGCTGGTGGTGGACGGCGGCAAGGGGCAGCTCGGCGTTGCGACGGCGGTGCTCGACGAGTTGGGGTTGCGGGAGCAGATCCCGGTGTGTGCGCTGGCCAAGCAATTCGAAGAGGTGTTCGTACCGGGCCGGTCCGAGGCGTTGCGGATCCCTCGCCAGTCCGAGGCGCTGTACCTGCTTCAGCGGGTGCGCGACGAGAGCCACCGGTTCGCCGTGTCGTATCACCGGCGGCTGCGGGGCAAGGCGATGAAGCGCGGGGTGCTCGACGGGATCACGGGCCTAGGAGACAAGCGACGGGCGCGCCTGGTGCGTGAGTTCGGCAGCGTCGGTGCAGTCAAGTCGGCTACCGAGGAAGAACTGCAGTCCCTGAGCTGGCTGCCGGACGCCGTTGCGGAGTCGGTCTACGCCGCCACCCATCCCGCCGCCACAACCCAGCCCACCGATGCGTTGGCCGGTTCCTGAGGCAGCCTGCGCTGCCCGAGCCCCAAGGTGAACCAGTGCTCTGCACGACAGCAATCCAAGACAACCAGCCAGCGCGGGGCCATGGTTGAACCCTTCCTCCAAGTTCGAGCTGCGTATTCGCTTCCTGAACTTGGACACCCTCGCCCCTCAACAGACGGACTTTCCAGCAGGCGGACCCCCTCCCTTGAATTCATCATCAAGCGGTGCAGTCCCCCGCTGGCTCAGTCACCCCAAGTCAGCCGCCGACATCGCCTGATCTCTCCGCAGTGCCGGCGGCGGGTGGTGGTTAGGGGGCTCTGGGTTGGCGGCTGGTTGTCCAGGTGCCGTCGGGGTTGCGCTCGATCATGAGTTGTTGCGTGTGCAGGTCGTGGTGGTGTGCGTGGCACAGCAGGGCGAGGTTCGCCAGATTGGTCGGCCCCCCGTGCGTCCAGTGCCAGATGTGATGCGCGTCGCAGCGTGACGGCGGGGCCTTGCAGCCTGGCCACACGCAATGCCGGTCGCGTGCGATCAGTGCCCGCCGCAATCGAGCCGACACCGTCCGTCGTGCACGGCCGATATCGGCGCTGCCGCCGGGGCCGTTGAGCATGATCGGGATGATCTCGGCGTCGCATGCCAGCTTGCGGACGATCTCGGGCGCCAACTCTGTTCCAGCGTCAGTAGTGCCCGCTGCATCGGTTTGGCCGCGCAGCGCCTCGTACTCGATCAAGACCTGCACCTGCACGTCAGGCCGCGCCGACCCGAAAGCCGCATGCGCCGCTCCCGCTGGCCCTTGCGGCGACGCCTTCCCATTCGCCTCCCCGGGGGGCTGGCCAATGAGCTTGGCTATTGCTTTGGCATCGGCTTCGCTGAGGGTCACGCCGCACAGCAGGTACGCCAGCGCGTCGGCGTCTCGCTGGGCGGGGGTGCGGCGCCCCACCCCCAGGTGCTTGTCGTCACGCCACATCGCCTGGGAGATCGCCGACAGCGCCGCTCCGGCCCGTGCAGCGATCTCGGGATCGAGCAGCGCGCCGATGCGCAGCATCCCGTCGTCGTCGGTGCCCCACTGCGCCCGACGCTTGGCTCGTTGTCGGGCGAACCGCTGCTCGGCGGTTTCGGAACGGTGCTCGGCCTCGGCGGCTCGCACACGGCGCTTGGTCTGGTCGGTGCCCTCGGACACAGCCTCTGCGATCAGCTGGTGACGCACCTCGTCGGGCACTCGGGCATCGCACAGCGACTCGGCCTGCTCGGTGTTGATGTCGCCCCCGGCCAACGCCTCCATGACCGGCTCGCACCGCTGAGCCTTCGCCGCAACCCGGCACAGCTCACGTGCGGACCGATCCGACACGCCGGTCGCGTCGCGCACCGCCTCCCGAGACGACGCGCCCCGCAGCCCCTCGGCTACACCCGCCGCATCCAGCCCAGCCAGCACCTCGACGCGGTAGCCCGCCACCTGATTCACATGACGCTCGACGCCGCCCAGCACCTCGGTCAACGCCGCAACACCAAGCGAAGCAAGCTCGGGGCGACTCAACCGGGCGAGGCACAACCCGCCCGACGGCACCTGAGCGCCGGAGGCAACCTCCAGCACCGAGGCAGTGGCACCGACCTGCGACTCCAGCACGTCCGCCGATTCCTTCAACATACGAACAACCGTACTGAGGGGCTGTGACAAGTATAAGAACGCCCCGAAACAGCCCATAAGCGCAGCAGCGACGCCCGCTCGCCATCGCCGGCGGCGCACCGGTACCCGCAGCCGCAGACGATCAGCCCACGACGACCAGCCCCAGACCATCGATCCGACACGATCGACCCAATACGATCGGCGCGGTGGCTGAGGGGCCAGAGTTCGTCATCGTGGCTGGCCTGTCAGGCGCGGGCCGCTCCACGGCGGCGAATGCGCTCGAGGACGTCGGCTGGTTCGTCATCGACAACCTGCCGCCGCATCTCATCGGCGATGTCGCCGACATGGTGGCCCGTCCCGGTGCCCGCCTGCGCCGCGTGGCGCTGGTGGCAGGCACCCGGGAATACCGGGAAGATTTGGTCACAGCAGTCACGCAGCTGCGCGAGCGCAACGCGTCGGTGCGAGTCGTGTACCTCGATGCGCCCACCGACGTGCTGGTACGGCGCTACGACGACACCCGGCGCCGCCATCCGCTGCACACCGGCGATCTTCCCGCCGTAACCCCTCCGGAGAACCCGTCTGGCGCGGAGCCGGTCGCCGACTCGGTCGTCGACGCCATCGAGCTCGAGCGCGAATTGCTTGCCGACGTGCGCGAGACCGCCGATGTGGTCATCGACACGGGCGATCTGAACGTTCATGACCTGCGCGACCGGGTGCGCGACGAGTTCGGGACCCCTGGCGACGATCCTCAGATGCGAACGGCGGTCATGTCGTTCGGGTACAAGCACGGCGTGCCAAGAGAAGCCGACCTGGTGTTCGACTGCCGGTTCCTGCCGAATCCGCACTGGGTGCCCGAACTGAGGCCCTACACCGGGCTCCATCCCGGGGTGCGCGAGTGGGTGCTCGGCCAACCGGCGACCGGCACCTTCTTGGAGCACCTCATGCCGCTGCTCGATGCGCTGCTGCCGTCCTATCGCACCGAGGGCAAGTCGTACCTGACGATTGCGCTGGGCTGCACGGGCGGTCGGCACCGCAGCGTGGCCATTGCCGAGGAAGTCACCCGCCTGCTGGCCGACGAGGGCCACGATCTCCACTGCCGCCACCGCGACATCGCCCGCTGAGCGTCCTCGAACAGAAGCTTCAGGCGATGCGTTATATGTGTCAAACGCATGAAATAATGTGTTGACATCATGTCTGACTTCGTCTCGCAGCGCCTGTCCGTCGTTGAGGGGCCTGAGGATCGGGAGGGGCATTAGCCCATGCGACGCAACCGTGAGATGTGGATGGATTCTGAAGCGCACTCGCATGCCCGGCCGTATCCGAGACCGCGCTGGCGGTTGGCTGGGGCTGCTGTGCTAGCGCTTGCAGGCGTGCTCGTGAACCCCGGGGGGGGGGGGGGGGATCGCGGCATCGAGCTATAGCGGCATTGAGAGAGCGGACCGCGCAGCCTCGGTCGACACGGACAAAGGCCTGGAGGGGGAACTCGGCGAGGACGGGGACACGGACGGGAACGGAGCAGGGCTGTCGATACACCTCGCCGAGGACCCGGCGGTCTGGCGGGGAACCCTGAGCGTGGGCAGGCTGGATGTCCACGCGGGATGGAGCGCGTTCGGAAGCTTGGGGGAGACCAGCTCCAACAGCTTCATCTGGAACCAAAGGCAGTACAACATCGGGGCGCTGTTCGCGACCGACGACGGCAAGGTACAGCTGAGCGTCTCGAGGGCTTTTCCGGAAGACGTGGTGCTTCGCCTGGGGTCGTTGGAGTTGACCTCGACGGATGCCGAGGTGAGAACGGGTCTCATTGTGACGGCATACATCTGGACAACGGGCGACATGGGTTGGCAAGTCGGGGACTACGTCGAGGCCTCCATCGTGCCGGTGGCGCGTGACGGCGATGCAGGCAACGGCACGTTCGAACTGGACTGCGACGCGGATGGGCTCGCTGAGGGCGCCGCCCTGAACTGCACGCTGGCCTATGACGGCGCCGGCGAACCGCATTGGCCTGCGGTGGCGCTGTTGAGCCGACCGGACCTAGGCGGCAGCGTGTCGCTGCGCGGTACCGACGCCGATGTGGCCATCGGCACAGTGACGCAATTGCCGCGCTTCGCTCGGGGCGAGGACGAGGTAGCCGGCGAGCGGGTGGAGTACGTGCTGGCGTATTGGAACGGTTACAAGGCCGTGTCGAGTCCTGTGCAGTTCTCCATCGATGTCGCGGCGGATGAGATCGTCGAGGGCGAAGAGGCCGTGTGGCTGAGTGTGGGATATGCGCCCGAGAACCACGGCTATCCGGACCCATCCCGCAAAGCCCAGCGGGACATCGGCGCCTTGGTTGCCTCCAGCGTGGAGTTGCCTGTCGCCGAACTCTCCGATGTCACCGATCCTGCTGCTGATTACGACCCGGTGGCCTGGCTGGACGACTTCGAGTTGAAGTGCGAGGCCCGCAGCGTGGCCGAGGGCGGGTCGGTGCTGTGCCAGTTGGTAAACGCGGGAACAGAAGCGGCGGCGTGGCCGCTGGTCGCGCTGTTGCACAGCTCACAGGACGCCCAGCGGGCGCTGGTTGCGGGCTCGACCGCAGATGTCGAGTTCGGGGTCCTGCCCGATGCGACGGCGCAGCTTGGCAACGTGTGGGTCGGCGAGCATCTGATCGGGTATTCCTGGTTGGACTGGTCCGGCTTGGCCAACCCCTTCGATGAGAAGACGTTTGCGGTGCACGCGGTGGACGACAGCGATTGGGAGCCCGAGGAGTTCTTCGCAATCGGCGTGTGGGACAACGGGACCAACAACATCGCGGGACTGTTGTCCAACAGCGTGCAGTTCTCCGTTCCCCAGAGCGATGCCAAGAGCAGCGACGGGACCCTGGAGAGCCTGCAGGTGCGAGCACTGGGGTCCGCCGAGGACCTGATGGGGAGTGCGCCGGTGACCACAGATGCCCACCGGGTCGACGTCGGCCATGAGGTCGTCGAGGTGGTCGTGTCGCCCACGCCGACCCATCCCACCGCATCGGCGACGGTAGGGGGCCAGCCCGACGCACCTGGCGGTGTCGCGGTGGGCTTGGCCGTGGGCTCGAACCCGGTCTCGGTTGTCGTGACCGCCGAGGACGGCAGCAACCGCACCTATGGGCTTGATGTGGTGCGGGCGGACAACAGCGGCGCTGGCAACTCTGTGGTCAGTGTCGACGGGTTCACGTTGAGCTGTCCGCGCTCGCTCAGCGCAGCCACCGCCGAGCACACCTGTGTGTTGGCCAACACGGCCGATGCCGCCAACGAGTGGCCGGTTGTGGCGATCCTGAACAGCTCGTTCGACGAGCATGCCGCGGCACTGACGCGTGTCGACCCCGATCAGACCGCAGGGATTCGGCTGTCCGACGATCCGGTGGCGGACCTGGACAACTACAACTACGGATACGGCGAGTTGCTGCCGCGCACTGCCACGGGCGACTACCGGGTGTTCCACTACGAGAGATTCGACCCGCAAGGAACGGCAGCCGCAGGCGCCGAACGCGACGTGAGCCTCAGCATCGACGACGGCACCGCCATTGAAACGTCGCAGGTCTTGTATGCGGCCCTGGCACTCAGCGATGCCACCGGACTCGCCGAGCTGGTCGCGAACAAGATCCCGATCACCATCAACCCGGCCGCCGGCACCGGCCACGACGACCCAGCAAACGATGCAGTCGACGGCTCGGGTCCCAATAGCGGGCAGCAAGAATCTGCGACCAGCAGCAGGCCGTTGATTCACTTCACCAAAGAAGCACACGAGCTGTTTCCCAGATCCCTGCTGTGGCACTCCGGCAGCGGCGACATCGATCTGGATTGGACCTACACCGGAGCGCCGGACCGTCGACGCCACTTCTACTTTGACGTCGTCGGGCTCGATGTCGCCCATGTTGAGCCGTCAGATCTCCGGTTCAAGGTGGAAGCCGAACCCGACAAAGAGGTGCACCAATACAAGTTCTGCCACCGTGAGTCGAAATTCCAGAACCCGGCCACCGATGACGGCTGCCATACCGTCGGCGTCGGCGTGCTGCCTGCCAGCGGCCAGCTCCATATGTACATCGACGGGAAATACAGCCATAAGCGCTCCATGAACTTCTTCCTTTCGGACTTTCCGCGCCATCAGATCGAGCTGTCTGCTGAAGACACCGACTCCGGGTTGAAAATCCACCGCGATGTGTATATCGAACCGCCTGCCGAGGCGGCGGACTGCGACGTTTTTCCCGAGCTGAATTTAGAGCGATACAACTGCCTCTTCCTGGGAGAGCTGCTGCCGCAATCGCTGGAAACCACACAGGAATATCTCGACGAGCTCCCTAACCTGGTGCAGCCAAGCGACAACTACCGGTTGGTATTCAGCGAAGAGTTCGAACACTGCAATGACGATGACGAGCTGGACCCAGCGATATGGAGTATCGGCGCGGCACCGTGCAAGACCGACGGTGAGAATGTGTCGCCCTGCCAGCACTTCACTGACGGCAATTTCTATATGACAGCTTTCGAAGAATGCGCCTCGGCGCGGACCGAAATCGGGAATTCGTCGACCAAGAGCACTGCGACACTCGATACCCAGGGAAACGTACGATTCAAGTACGGCTATTTGGAAGCGAAAATAACGATTCCCAGGCTGGCAGCCCACGGTTACTGGACAAACCTAGCCGTCTATCTCGGCAACGCCACCAGGGACCGGCTCCATCATCATGAACGCTACGGAATCGTTGTCGACAACATCGAGCAGCTGACGACCACCCACAGCACGGAAATCGACCTTTTCGAATTCTTGCCCGGTCGCAGCGGGGCAACCATCCACGCCCACCAGTATCGGAATTGGTTCGCGCGCTATTTTGTTCCAGAGCTTCAGCCCATCGTCACCCACAGAAACATACTTTTCTGCTACGCCGGTAACAAGACATTGCCGCGGATCTACCAACTGGACACTGGCCGTGCAGTCGCTGGCGATTGCGACAGCGAGTTTCTTGAGAATACGCCGGTGACGATGACGATCGGACTGGAGTGGACACCGCGTGGCTACAGAAGCTTCTTGAAAATCGCGGATTTCCACGACGATTGGGAGATCACAAGAAAAGAGAACATCGGTATTGGGTACTACCCAATTCAGTGGAGACGGAGCGACGGCACGGTCCAGTGGAATGGACGCAACGTGGCCTACGAAGGCAGCGAACGCGACAAGTTCTTCGAGTTCCTGATTCCGGGCGACCCTAATTCGGTTCTTGAGCAAGCAGGGATCTCCCATGTCCCGGCGTCCATCTACATCGGAAACAGCCAAGCAACGTCGACAAACGGCCGCAGTGCGCAACCGGGAATCTTGATCGACTACGTCCGCGTCTTTCAGCCTCAGAACAACTACGGCGACATGGATCCAGTATTCCAGTAGGTGGCACCACCGCTGCGGGTACAAGATGTTCAGCCAACGGCACGCAGGCGGACGCCGTCGAGGAAAACGCCGCTTGCGACCATGCGTCCGCTAGACAGCTAGCGACAGAACGAGCCGGGGCGCAGGCAGCCCGCCAGACTCGCCGAGCGAAGGGACGACAGCAGATGAGCGTGCGCGTGGGCGTCAACGGCTTCGGCCGGATTGGGCGCAACTTCTACCGGGCGGCCGACCGCCCCGGCTGCGACATCGAGATCGTGGCGGTGAACGACCTCGGCAATACCGCCACGATGGCTCACCTGCTGAAGTACGACTCGGTGCTGGGCAACCTGCCGAACGACATCGCTGCCACTGACGGCGGCATCTCGATCGACGGCAAGGTGCTGCCGGTGCTGTCGGAGCGAAACCCTGCCGATCTGCCGTGGGCCGACTACGGGGTGGATGTGGTGGTGGAATCCACAGGCATCTTCACCTCCCGCGACAAGGCGGCCATGCACCTCGACGCTGGTGCCCCGCTCGTGGTCGTGTCGGCCCCTGCCTCGGGCGCTGATGCCACATTCGTCGTGGGCGTGAACGACGCTGAGTTCGACCCCGCAGCGCACAAGGTGGTCTCGAACGCCAGCTGCACCACGAATTGCTTCGTCCCGATGGTGCAGGTGCTCGACCAGGCATTCGGCGTGCAGCAGGGCCTGATGACGACCATCCACGCCTACACCGGCGATCAGTCGCTTGTGGACGGACCGCACTCCGACCTGCGCCGAGCGCGCGCCTCAGCGGTGAACATCATCCCGACATCGACCGGTGCGGCTCGTGCGACCGGGCTGGTGCTGCAGGCGATGGCAGGCAGGCTCGACGGCACCTCGCTGCGTGTGCCGATCCCCGATGGCTCTATCACCGACTTCACGGCGATGCTCGACGCCAGTCCCAGCGTCGAAGAGGTGAACGAGGCCTTCGCAGCCGCCGCAGCCAGCGGACCGCTTGCGGGCGTGCTCGAGTACTCCGAGGATCCGCTGGTCAGCAGCGACATCGTGGGCAACCCGGCCAGCTGCGTGTTCGACGCGGGCCTGACGATGGCGATGGGCAGCATGGTCAAGGTCCTCGGCTGGTACGACAACGAGTGGGGCTACTCGAACCGGCTTGTGGACCTCGTGGACATCATCTGCAACCGATGAGCGATGTCGGCACGCTGCCGGCGCTCGAGGATCTCGAGCAACGGCTTGGTGGCCTTGACGGCCGGCGGATCCTCGTGCGTTGCGACTTCAACGTTCCGCTGCGCGACGGGTCCGACGGGCGGCCAGAGATCACCGACGACCTGCGCATCCGAGCGGCACTGCCGACATTGCGCTGGCTGATTGGACGGGGCGCCGCTGTCACCGCGTGCTCGCATCTGGGCCGCCCCGGTGGCACGCCCGAAGAGCGGTACTCGCTGGCCCCCGTCGCCCAGCGTCTCGCTGAGCTCGCACCCCGAATCAGCCTGGCGGAGAACCTTCGCTTCCATCCAGGCGAGACCGCCAATGATCCCGCATTCGTGGACGCACTCGTCGGTGGCGATATCGGCACTCCGTTCGGCGGGGCTGGCAGCACGGCCCCGTTCGACGGCTACGTGAATGACGCCTTTGGTGCAAGTCACCGGGCGCACGCGTCCATCGTCGGCCCGCCGCAAAGCCTGCCCAGTGCTGCAGGCCGGCTGCTCCACCGGGAAGCCGAAGTGCTCGGCGGCCTTCGCGCAGACGCCAAGCGACCCTTCGTGGCCGTGCTGGGCGGGGCAAAGGTGAGCGACAAGCTCGGTGTGGTCGAGACGATGCTGTCGGTGGTCGACACGCTGGTCATCGGCGGCGGCATGTGCTTCACATTCCTGGCCGCAATGGGGCATCGGATCGGTGATTCGCTCTGCGAGCCGGACTTCATCGAGGTGTGCAAGCGTTTGCTCGACGGCGGCGCCAACATCGTGCTGCCAAGCGACATCACGGCGCTGGATCCCGGCGGCACCGTGCGCCAGATGCGGCGCAGCCTGCCCGACGGCTTCCGCGGCCTCGACATCGGACCCGGCTCGGCGGCGGAATTCGACGACGTGATCGCTGGAGCCCGGACAGTGTTCTGGAATGGCCCGATGGGACTGTTCGAAGACGACCGGTTCGCCGCCGGAACCCGTGCGGTCGCCCAGTCGATGGCCGACTCCCGAGCCTTCTCCGTCGTCGGGGGTGGTGACAGCGCTGCCGCCGTGGCCCAATTCGGCCTGGCGCCGTATATGGATCACATCTCGACCGGGGGAGGCGCAAGTCTCGAACTCATCGAGCACGGCGACCTGCCCGGCCTCGCGGCGCTGCGAGACTCGCCACAGCGGTGAGCCAGTCGGGGAGAGGGACGATGAGTCGAACGCCACTGATCTCGGGCAATTGGAAGATGCACCTCAACCACCTCGAGGCCATCCAGCTCTGCCAGAAACTGAGCTACGAACTGGCCCGGCACCGCTACGACCAGGTCGAGGTGAGCCTCCACCCGCCCTTTGTGGACCTGCGGTCATGCCAGACCGTCATCGACGCCGACCGCCTCGAGTTCAAGCTCGGCGCACAGAACTGCCACGACCAGAATCAGGGCGCTTTCACCGGCGAGGTCTCGCCAACCATGCTGGCCAAGCTCGATGTGACCTATGTCATCGTCGGCCACAGCGAGCGGCGGGCCCTCTTCGGCGAGACCGACGAGATCGTCGCAGCCAAGGCCGCAGCAGTGGGCAAGCAAGGCATGACCCCGATTGTCTGTGTCGGCGAAACGCTCGAAGAACGCGAAGCCGGCCGCGCCACCAACGTCGTGACCACGCAGCTCCGCGGCAGCCTCGCCAAGCTCACCCGTGCGCAATTTGAAACGCTGGTGGTGGCCTACGAGCCAGTGTGGGCCATCGGCACCGGCCGAAACGCCTCCCCAGAGGACGCCCAGGACATGTGCGCCACGGTGCGTAGCGTCGTGAACGACATTCGTCCCGGCGCAGGCGAGCAGATCCGCATCCAATACGGCGGCTCGGTCAAACCCGTCAACGCCCCCGAATTGCTCCGCCAGCCAGATATCGACGGCGCCCTCGTCGGCGGCGCCTCCCTTGACGCCACCCAATTCGCCCGAATCGTCAACGCGGCCAGATAGCGCCTGCACGGCGCGCGGATCGCAAACGAAATGAGGCGTGTGTGGCGCCGGCAGCGGCGGTCAGGGGGCCGAACCTAGAGTCACGGCGTGTCTCCTGAAAGCCAGTTTCCAGCCGCTGACTCCGGTGGTGGGCGCCCGTCCCTTTCGGACGGCCTCGTGGCATTCGTGAAACGCGACTGCCCGACGTGCCGCGATATCGAGCCGGTGCTCGCCGAGCTCGTCGACCATGCCATACGCAGCGGAACCCGACTCACCGTGTTCACCCAGGACGACCCCGCCTTTCCAGTGGGTGTGACGGGATCGTCGGCGGATGTTGTTCACGATGCTGACCTCTCCGTGTCGTGGCATCACGAGATCGACACCGTCCCCACACTCATGGCGGTGATGGACGGCCGCGAGATGGCCCGCACCGTGGGGTGGGACCGTCGCGGCTGGGAGGCGCTCAGCGGGGCTGATGATCTTGGGTCGGAACTGGCCGAGATGCGGCCTGGTTGTGGTTCGCTCTCGGTCGACCCGTTGCTGGCCGACGAGCTGGCGTTGCGTTTCGGGGCGACGTCGTTCACGAGTCGTCGTGTGGAGCTGGCCTCTGCTGAAGATCCAGTCGAGGCTGCCTATGACCGCGGCTGGTCCGACGGGTTGCCGGTGGTGCCGCCGACCGAGGCACGAGTGGCCGCCATGCTGGCGGGGACCACCCGGGCTCCCGACGAGATCGTGGCCGTGGTGCCGCCGACGCTGGCCGAGTGCACAGTGGAAAAGGTCGCGGTGAATGCCGTCATGGCTGGCTGCAAGCCCGAGTACCTGCCGGTGGTACTTGCGGCCGTCGAGGCTGCGTGTACTGACACGTTCAATATGCACGGCCTGCTGTGCACGTTGTGGTTCTCAGGGCCGATCGTGATCGTGAACGGTTCGATCCGTCGTCGCATCGACATGAACACCGACAAGAACGCTCTCGGCCAGGGCAATCGCGCCAACTCCACCATCGGACGAGCGTTGCAGTTGGTGATCCGCAACGTGGGCGGCGGCAAGCCTGGCATCGGCGGCATCGACCGTTCGGCACTGGGGTCGCCCTCGAAGGTGGGCTGGTGCTTCGCCGAAGACGAGGAGGGCCTGCCCGACGGCTGGCCGCCTTTGTCGGTCAGCCGGGGCTCCGAGCCCGGACAAGACACCGTGACGCTGTTCGCCGGACATGGCCCGATCGGCTGCATCGACCAGATCTCACGCACACCCGACTCGCTCATCCGCACGATCGCACAGCAGCTCCTGTGCGTCGGCAACCGCAAGCTGCCGAGCGAGGCGATGCTGGTGATGACGCCCGAGCACATGGCAACGTTCGGCGACGCAGGCTGGACACGGCAGCGCTTCCACGAGGAACTCGATCCATTGCTGGCGATGGATCTCGACTTCGCCATTCGCGGTGCCGGTGGCATCGAAGAGGGTTTGCCGGAATCTCTCGTGCAGCGCTTGGGGGGCACCACGCAGGTCCGCACTGCAGGCTCCGACGAGGCCCGCGACGCTAACGACGGCGACGATCACGGGCTCGTCTTCGGATCTACCGAAGGTTCCTCCGGCGGCAGTCTGCGCAAGCTTCCGCCGTGGTCGCCGATGGTCGTGACCGCAGGCGGGGGAGCGGGCGGCTTCAGCGCCATCATCGAGGGATGGGTGCCCGGAGCGAAGGGCAGCACGCCAATCACCCACCCGATCCGCCCGTAGGCGCCTCCCGCACACAGAGCGGGTGCCGTGCGGGCCTAGCTCCAGAGTGAGCAGATCGGGATCGCCTCGATACGGTCGCTGAGGTGATAGCGGGCCGGGCCCGTGTGCAGCAGGGCGCCCGCTTTGAATTGCTGTCCGAGCTCGTCGCGCAGCCAAGCCAAATGCCGAGCGTCGGCGGGCTTTGGAGCGCTGTGGGCCTTGATCTCGATCGCGACGAGACCGCGTGCTCCGAGGTCGGCGATCACGTCCACCTCGTGGCGACCGTCACGGTCGCGCAGATGGTGCAGCTTCGGTCGACTCGGATCCACGACTGCCTCGGCACGGAGCTGGTTCACCACGAACGTTTCGATCATCCGGCCGAGCAGGTCGCCGTCGCTCATGACCAACTCGACGTCGGCGCCGACGGCCGCGCCCCACAAGCCGGTGTCGGCGATGTAGCGCTTCGTTCCGCGGGCCAGCCGCTTGAGACGATTGCTGCTCCATGCGGGAAGCTCGGCGATGACGCCGAGGTCGGTCAACAGCCTCGTGTATGAGCGGGACGTGCGCCGGTCCAGGCCGGCTGCCTCATAGAGGGTGGCGTCGTTCACGATCCCGGCCGAGTTCAGGGCATAGGCCGCGAAGAAGGTACCCAGACGCACCGGGTCGCGGCCGTTGCCCGAGCCAGCGCGACCGTGGGTCAGAAGCTGTTCGACGTAGCTCTCGAGCCAGCCTCTGCGGACGTTGCCTTCGAGCTCGACGGCTGGTTCAGGGAATCCGCCTCGCAGCGCGATCTCTGCGTAGCCGCGCAGGTCGGGTGGGTCGGCGGGCAGCTGGGGCGGATCCCCAGACAAGAGCCCGTCTATGAACGGATGGCCGGATCGCGAGATCTGTTCGCGCACCGTGAGCGGGTGCATGGCGACCCTGATGAGCCGGCCGGTTCCCGGCCACAGAGCCGGGTCGGCGTCGGACTGCGCGGAGCCCGTCAGAATGAATCGCCCCGCACGGCGCTCGGTGTCGACGGCGCGTTTGACGGCCCCGAGTACCTCGGGGCACGCCTGCCATTCGTCAAGGAGTACCGGTTCTGGACGCTCCCGCAGCGCCGCGTCGGGATCTGCCCTGAATGGGCCGGCCTCGCGCTCGTTGTCGAGGCGCACGACGCTGGCAGCGTGCCGCAGCGCCGTCGTGGTCTTGCCCGAGGCGCGTGCTCCCGTGATCATCATTGCGGGCGCGGAGTCGAGGATCTCGTCGATCCAAGGATCCACCAAGCGCTCTAGGTATGCATCCACGCTCGTATATTACTGCTATTGCGCACCTGTCGATGTCGGTTTAGCGCACGTGTCGATGTCGCTTTGGCGCAGGTGTATGTGTCGGTTTGGCGCACTCACCGCCGAACCGACCTATGGGCTCAGGGAGCGGTTGGTTCGAGACGGCCTCAACTACCTGGGGAGTCCAATTTCGCGAGCGGTAACGCGATGCGCCGTACACGGAGCGGGCGCGGTGCGCCGGTAGCCTTCTGGCCCGTGATGACATGGATCGTCGGCGGGATTCACCTGCTGTCAGCCTTCGGTTTGATTGGCCTCGTGCTGTTGCACAGCGGCCGTGGCGGCGGCGTATCCGACATGTTCGGTGGCAGCGTCGGAACCACTGCTGCGGGCTCGACGGTCGCCGAGAAGAACCTCAGCCGGATCACGGTCGTGGTGGCCGTGTCGTTCGGCTTCACCACGCTGATACTGGGTCTACTGCTCGCCTAGCGGCACGGGCCTATTGCTCGCCTAGCGGCGACGGGCTTGCTGCTCGCCTGATCGCCCGGCCCGGCCGCGCACCGGTATTGGTGCCGTCCCGCCAAACCGCCCTGCCATTGACTACGACGAGTTCGATTCCGCGCGCCGCCTGCTTCGGCTGTTCGAAAGTGGCGGTGTCGATCACGGTCTCTGGGTCGAAAAGGACGAGGTCGGCCATCGCACCGGCCTCCAGTACGCCCCGATCCGCCAGACCGAATCGTCGGGCCGGCAGCCCAGTCATCTTGTGCACTGCTTCTTCCAGCGAGAAGATGCCTTCGTCGCGTGCATAGTGGCCGAGCACCCGCGGGAAGGTGCCCCACAGGCGCGGGTGGGGGAACTCGTCGTGCGGCAGGCCGTCGGAGCCGATCATGGTGACCGGGTACGCCAGGATGCGGCGCACGTCCGCCTCGTCCATCATGAAGAAGATCCCGCCGGCGGGCAGCAAGGCGTCCACCGTGGCCTCAGGGTCGAGACCCATCTCGGCGGCGATCTCGGCAAGGTCCCGCCCGGCCGCCTCAGGCTGCGCTTTGGACCAAGTCACCAGCACTTTGCTGGCGTCCGCCAGCTTGGTTGAGCCCAAGGTGGTCGAACTGGCGATGTAGGGGTAGGCATCAAGCCCGATTTCTTGGCGGTGCCTTGCTGTTTCGATCAGCGCAAGGGTCTCGTTTGAGCGGCCGTGGTTGGCCTGCCCAGAGCACTTGTGATGTGAGATCACGATCGGCACGCCCGCTTCGCGGCCGATAGTGAATGTCTCTTCCAACGACTCGGTGACACCGTCGGCTTCGTCCCGCATGTGGGTCGTGTGGATGCCGCCCGCTGCCCGGACCGCTCTAGCCAGCTCGATGATCTCGGGAGTCGGCGCAGCGGCGGCCGGGGCGTAGTAGAGACCCGTCGACAGACCGATGGCACCGGCCTCCAGTGCTTGTTCCAAACGGCCGCGCATGGCCGTGATCTCGCCGCCGGTCGCCGGGCGGTCCAGCGTGTCCATGGCCTCGACCCGCAGGGAGGCGTGGCCGACCAGGCAGAGTGCGTTGACAGCCGCCGGGTCACGGTCAAGAGCAGCGAGGTAGTCGCCGAAGTCTGCGAAGAACCCTTCGCCGTCCTCGCAGACGAGATCGAGCGGTGCCGGCGGCCGTCCGGTGGTTCGCAGCGGCGCCAAGCTGACTCCGCAGTTGCCGGTGATGACCGTGGTGACGCCCTGGCTGACCTTGGGTGTCATGAGGGGATCGACCAGCAGCGCACGGTCGTCGTGGGTGTGCACGTCGATGAAGCCGGGTGACACCGCCTTGCCGCCAGCATGGATCTCGACGGCGCCAACGGCATGGCCGAGATCGCCCAGCCCGACGATCCGGTCATCGGTGACGGCAATGTCGCCATGGGTCGACGCACCGCCGGTTCCGTCGATCAAGCGGGCGTCGCGGATGATTAGGTCTGCCTTGTCGATCACAGCTATGGGCCCTTTCCGGTCCAAGTCAAGGTCGCGAGTTCACCACGTATCGTTCGGGTCGTCTGCGACAAGGAGCCCACATGGGACGTCACGCCATCAAGACCCCTCCGCACCACGCCAGCTGGCCGGAGTACCTGGCGATCTGGCAGGCCGCCGACGAGATCGAGGTCTTCGAGTCGGCGTGGAACTGGGATCACTTCTATCCCTTGGCGCCGCCGTACGACGGACCGAACCTGGAGGGCTGGACGATGCTGGCAGGGCTGGCGCAGGCCACGACGCGGATCCGTCTCGGCGCCATGGTCAACGGCATGCATCACCGCCATCCGGCGGTAACCGCCAACATGGCCGCCACGCTTGATCACATCTCGAATGGTCGCTTCGAGCTGGGGATGGGCGCCGGCTGGAACTTCATGGAGAGCGACGCCTACGGCATCGATCTCGGGCCGCTGAGGGACCGCTCTGACCGGCTCGAAGAGGGCATGGAGGTCATCGTCAAGCTGCTGACCGAGACCACGACTACGCACAAGGGGCGATTCTTTGAGCTCACCGACGCGTGGTGCGAGCCGAAGCCGATCCAGGAGCGCATCCCGATCGTCATCGGCGGGCAGGGCAGGATGCGGACATTGCGCACCGCAGCGAAGTACGCCGATCAGTGGGACATGACCTTCCCGGCCGATGTCGCAGCGTGGCAGGAGCTGGACGAGATTCTGCGGGCGCACTGCGAACGCGTGGGCCGTGACGAGGCCGAGATTGACCGGTCCGTTCACCTGGGCTTCGAGGCCGACGGCGACATCGACAAGGCGGTGGCTGGAGCGCAGGACTTCTTCGATGCTGGGGTCGACATCGTCGTGTGGTCGTGGCGAGGCGAGCTCAATCCGGTGAGTCTCGACGCGCTGGCGACGGCGATCGACGAGGCCTGAGCTCCGCCGGACGACTGACCCTGCAGCGCTATGCTGATGCGCTCCGCTGTGGCCCTCAAGGGGGCTGCGATGCAGCGATTTTGGGTTTTCATGTCGGAGTGGCGGAATTGGCAGACGCGCTAGATTAAGGATCTAGTGCCCGAAAGGGTGTGGGGGTTCAAGTCCCCCCTCCGACACAAACAGGTGCTCGGTGTCGAAGCAGAGCTTGAGCCTCTACGTCTCGCAGTGGCGTTCGATGAGCTCGCCGAGGTGATCTGGTCGTATCCCGACGCCAAACCGCATGCCACGCCGGTCGGTTGACCTTCGCAACGGTGCCGTGCGCCGTCAGTCGAACGTGGCGGAATAGCCGAGTTTGTGGGAGACCTCCTCCGACGCCTGGCGAAGAGCCGCTGCGGGGGAATCTGGGCCGACACCATCCATCGTCCCACTCCGACCCAGAACTGCGGTCGACGCAACAAGTCGACCTTGATGATCGAACACCGGTGCGGCGACGGCGCTGAGCCCGGGCAAATAGTCGCCGCGGGAGATGGCCAACCCGTCTCGGCGAACCTGATCGATCAGCTCCTGCACCGCGCCAGCATCGCGATAGCGATCACCAAGAGGAGAACCCGCCAGCCGTTCGAGCTCTTCGGCGATCCTCTCGTCGATCATTCTCCATGGCTGATAGGCCAAGAAGACCCTGCCGGTTGCCGTTCCGATGAGCGGCAGCACGGAACCGATGTGCAAGTTGCAGTGAACGACCTCGCTGGCATCGCGCCAGCCAATGATCACCGGCCCGTGCTGGCCCCACACCGATAGCGCGGTGGTTACATCGAGGCGTTGGTTGAGCTCGACCAACGCGTCGGTCGCGAAGCGAACCCCGTCAAGCCGTCGCAGACCGGCCAAGCCCAACTGCAACGCGCCGGGGCCGAGGTCGTAGCGACCGGTGATCGGATCCTGCAGCACGAGGTCGCAGCGGATCAGGCTGACGAGGTATCGGTGCGCCTTGGGGGGCATCATGTCAGCCCGCGACGCAAGCTCGCCGAGGGGGAGGGCACCGGGAGCCTCGGCGAGCGCGGCCAGCACCCGGGCACCAACCTCGATGGACTTCACCCCTTGGCTGGCCGCAGCCGCAGTCACCCTCCGGCCTCTCGAATGAGGCCTGACAGCAGCGCGGGTCGAAGTGGCTTGGTGTTGACGTTGACGTCGAGATCGAACAGAGCGTCGGCGACTGCGTTGACGAGCGCGGGTACGGCTCCGATCACACCGCCTTCCCCCACGCCCTTGAACCCACCGACGGCATCGATCGACGGAGACTCGATGTGAGCGATCTGGAAGTTGGGAACGTCCACCGAGCTGGGCAGGAGATAGTCGGCCAGAGTCGCCGTGCGGACCTGGCCGTCGGGGTCGTACACAAACTCTTCCATGAGCGCCTCGCCGATGCCTTGTGCCACACCGCCCATCACCTGACCATCGACGATCATCGGGTTGATGATGCGACCGCAGTCGTGTACGACGGTGTAGCCCTCGATGTCGACTGTCCCGTCTCCGGCATCGACAGCCACCTGTGCAATGTGGGTGGCATTGGCCATGGTGACAAGGGGCGGGTCGTAGAAGTCGGTCTCCTCGATGCCAAAGCTCTCGCCTTCGGGGAGGTCGAATGTGTTCATCGCGTAAGCCGTCTCGGCGACTTCCCCGAATGTGAGCGCTCGGCTCGGCACGCCGGCGACGAACATCTGGCCGTCGGAGACCACGATGTCTTCTGGTGTGGATTCGAGCATGTCCGCGGCGATCCGCGCCAGCTTCAGCCTGGCCTTCTCCGAGGCCCGCACCAGCGCTCCGCCGCCTGTGACTGCGCTGCGGCTGGCGAAGGTGTTCGTGCCGTAGGGCCCGGCAGCGGTGTCGCCCTCGAAGACAGTCACATCCTCCAATCGGGCCCCGAGCTCGTCGGCGACGACCTGCGCGAAGGTCGTGAAGTGGCCTTGCCCCGAATGAGCGTGGCTCACGAAGGCCGTCACCTTGCCGGTGGGCTCCACCTTCACCGTCCCGCTGTCGAACCCGGGCAGACGGGTCAGCCCGCGGGCACGCCAGCCTGGGGCTCCCGTCCCGCTCACCTCCGTGAAGCTGCAGATGCCGATGCCTCGGTACTTGCCGTCGACGAGTCGGCCCTGGGCCGCCTGGCGGGCGCGGAACTCATCGTATTTCGCCATCTCCATCGCTTGGTTGAGCGACTCTATGAAACTGCCTGTGTCGTAGCGGACACCAACGACGTTGGTCCACGGAAGCTCTGAGGTGGGCACCATGTTTCTCAGCCGAACCTCAGCTGGATCGAGCTCGAGCCGGCGGGCAATCCGGTCCATGATGCCCTCGATCGCCATGAAGCAAACCGGTTGGGCCACGCCCCTATAGGCCAACACAGGCGCGGTGTGGGTTGCGACGGCGGTGGCCGTGTAGGAGTATTCGGTGATCCGGTACGGCCCAACGATCATGCGGGCGCCACCAGTGGTCTCCAGGGTGCAGCCGAAGGGCAACGCTGAGTAGGCGCCGCCATTGGTTCGAATCTCGGCCTTGAGCGCGAGGACGATGCCGTCATCATCGACCGCGGCCTCAACCCGGTAGCGGTTGTCACGGGCGTGCACATCGGTGAGCAGGGCTCCGTACCGGTCCTGAATCCACTTCACGGGCCGGCGCAAACGCAGGGCGAGCGCGGCGCAGACGAACTCTTCGGGGTAGAGGGCCGCCTTGATGCCGAATCCGCCGCCGACGTCGGGAACCACGACCCGCAGGGTTGACTCTGAAACGTCGAGGAACTCGGCCAGGGCAGTCCGCAGCAGATGGTGTATCTGGGTCGAGGAGTAGAAGACAAGGTTGCCCGCGTGCTCGGGCACAGCAAGACACCCGCGGGGTTCAATCGGAACAGCGGTCACACGGTTCGAGCGGAAGTCTTCGGAGATGACATGGGCCGCCGCTTCGAAACCAGCGGCCACGCCATCGGTTGTGAATCGACCCTCGTAGTAGACGTTGCCCGGCACTGTCGGATTGACCTGCGGGGCGGCGGGATCGGTCGCTTCTTCGATCTCGGTGACCACAGGAAGCGGCTCGTAGTCGACTTGGACCAGCTCGATGCCGTCTTCGGCGATGTACTGGCTCTCGGCCACGACCACGGCCACCGCCTCGCCCGCAAACCGCACTTCGTCGACAGCCAGCACGTCGCGGGTGTTGAGGTTGTAGCCGGGCAGCTCGATCTGAGCAGCGATCGGCTTCACCAGGGCTGCCAGATCCTCGCCGGTGAGGACGTCGACCACGCCATCGAGCGCGCGCGCCTCGCTCACGTCGATCGACAAGATCCGGGCGTGGGCGTAGGGGCTGAGCACGAAGGCAAGGTGCAGGGTGTTGAGCGGCGCGGGCAGATCGTCGACGAAGCGGCCCTGGCCTCGTAGGAGGTAGTCGTCCTCTCGACGCAAGACGCTTTGGCCAACAGCGCCGTGCCCAACGGCGCTTCGCCGGTCGCTGCTCATGCTCGGTTCCCCCCTCGCATCTCCACCGCGGCCTCAGCTACCGCATCGACGATGTTGGCGTAGCCGGTGCAGCGACAGACGTTGTTCATCAGTGCCTCCCGGATGGTGGCCTCGTCGGGGTCGGCGTTGCTTTCCAGCAGCTCGACCGCCGTGAGGAGGAATCCCGGTGTGCAGAAACCGCACTGGAGGGCATGCTTTTGGTGGAACATCTCTTGGATCGGATGGAGCTCATCGAGGCCTGCGAGGTCTTCCACGGTGCGGATGTCCGATCCGTCAACCGCCACGGCGAAGTGCAGGCAGCTGCGGGCGGTGCGGCCGTCGAGCAACACCGTGCACGCACCGCACACCCCTTGCTCACAGCCGATGTGGGTGCCCGTCAGGCCGAGATCGTGTCGCAGGTAGTCGGCGAGCAACCGCCGAGCCTCCACTCGGGATTCTCGGATTCGCCCGTTGACGGTGACGGTCACCTGGTACTCGTCTGTCATGGGCCTTCCCCTTCCAGCAGGCCGCGTTCGAGAAGGACGCCGACGAGGTGTCGTCGGTACTCGGCGTCGGCGTGGATGTCGCCGGTCGGATTGACTGCACTGCGGGCCGCCTCGACGGCGGCTGCGATTGCCGCTGGGCCGAGGTCGGAGCCGACCAGCGCTCCCTCGGCGTCGATTAAACGCTGGGCCGCCGACCCAACGCCGAACGCCGCGATGCGTGCCATCGTGCAGACGCCGTCCACGCTGGCCCACCGCAGTGCGACCCCGCCCACCGGGAACACGTGGCCACCGTTCGAGACTTCAGCCACGGCGCTTCGCTCGCCCCGATTCTGGCGTTTGAACGTGACCGCCGAAACGACCTCACCTGTCTCGATGCTGGTGGTCATTTCAGCTACGAAGAAGTCCTGGGCCGGAACCCGACGTTCGCCAGCGGCACTCGTGAGCACCAGCTCGGCCTCCAACGCGAGCGCAACGGCCGGCAACTCGGCTAGCGGGTCGCAGTGGGCCAGACTGCCGCAGACGGTGCCACGGTTGCGCGTGGCGGGCAGCCCGACGTGGGGTAGCGCCTTGGCCAACAACGGGCACTCGGCTTCGACCAGAGAGTCGGTCTCGGCATCGATCTGGCGCACGAGCGCACCGACGACGAGGCGATCGTTCGAGACCCGGATGTAGTCGAGCTCGCCACAGCGGTTGATCGACACGAGCACCTCGGGTCGGGCCAGCCGGAGATTCATGAGCGGAACCAGGCTCTGGCCGCCTGCGAGAATCCGAGCGTCATCGCCGTACTCGGCCATGGCTCGGACCACCGCGTCGAGCGACTCGGGAGCAACGAACGAGAACGGAGCGGGTTTCATGGAGACTCAGCCGACGATGGGCTGCAGCTCGGCCGCGAGAGCCACCAACGACTCAGGGCCCACGATGGCACCGTCTTCGACGACACGTCGACCATCGATGTCGATTGTGTGCAAGAACAAGACAGCGTCGGGGTGGTTCTCACCGCCGCCGGGGTCCCACCACGGCATGCCCATGCCGATGGCGTTGTTGCCCTGGGCACGGGTGTCCTCGATGAACGATTCGCCGGTGACTCGGGCCGTGGGATGGATGCCGTGGGTGAAGTGAATGACATATCCGTAGTCGCCGTCCGAACCCGCCCGCCGCAGCGCTCGGTCGGCGACAAAACGCTCATTGCCTCCGCCCCCAATGGCCCGAATGCGGCCATCGATCTCGAGGGTCATGGGTGCAGCGAGCGGTGTGTAGTACTCGTGGAAGATGGCTCCGACCTCGATGCGACCCTTCACCGTTTCGACATCGGGGAACAACGTGCATTGCCCCGGCACCAAGACCGTCCCTGGCTTATCGGCTCGTCGCGGCTTGTCGAATCCACGCTGCCCGAGAACGAAGCTCACGTCGGTGCCAGCGTTGTCCGTGATGCGCACGGTCTTGCCGACCGCTTCGTTCACCAGCGCGTCAAACCCATGGTGCACCGCGAAGTAGCGGTCGAGATCGACCCGCCCAAAGAGCCTCAACAGGCCCCCGGCGTTCAGGTCGGCACCCAGCAGATAGCGGATGTGTTCGCCCTCCATCGCCTGATCGTGAAGCTCCGAGCCGGCGAGGTAGGGGAACGTGAGATCAATCCACACATCTGCGGCCAGCGCCGCGGCCGAAACCGCCGGAGTGAGGTACGGGTCGGCAAGGCGGCCCTGAAACGGAAGCGGAGGGATCAACATGACCGATGCATTGGCACCGGCGAGCAGTGATGCTTGGAGCACCGCCTGCCACACCGCCTCGTCGCTGTCGGTGTCGGCGGTTATCAGAACGGTCTCGTTCGGCTCCAATGCCATGTAGTCGCGCATCAGCACGTCGGCTGCGCCGGCAACTGTGGCTGTCATGGGGTCGCTCCACCGATCACGCGGTCCAGATAGCCGTTGAGGAAGTTGTGAACGCCCTTCTCCAGGGTGCTCATACGCCCGGGCCGGTAGGCGGGTGAACTCATCGCCTGTTGCATCGACTCGATCATGATCCGGTCCTCTTCGAGTACCAGGATCTGATAGTCGTGGTAGATCTTCAGCGTCTCGGCGAAGTCCGGCCTGTCGAAGAATTCCTCGGGAAACAGGTGGTATACGACCACCCGGGTGTGGCCTTCGTCGATCGGCCACGAGATCATCGGCCGAATGCAGTCGATGCGGCCGAAGAACGTCAGGTTGGGCGAAGTGAACGCAGTACAGGCAAAACTGTGCGGCCTGTCGGTGAGCCACGGCATCTTGCCGAGCAGTGGCTCGGCCCCCGGCGTGGGAGGGCCGGCATCGTAGAAGATCGAAAGACCGCCGTCGGGTTTGACGTTCACGTGGTCGGGCTCGAACTTGAAGTTGGCGCCGAAGCTGTCCGCGTGCAGCACCCCGACGTGGTAGAAGTCCATCAAGTTCTCGTGTATGAACTTCCAGTTGCACGCGAGGTCGATTTCGATCTTGTTGCCCAGGCGGCATTTCTCCCACCCGAGGAAAGAGAACTCCTCGTCGATCCCGGCCATCGCATCAGCCAGCGGTTTGGCATCGTGATCGAAGTTGATGAAGATGTTGCCCCGCCAGACGTCGAGCCGCAGTGGTGTCAGGGCGCAATCGGCGACGTCGAATCCCTTGGTCTCGGCCATGTAGGCGGCCCCCTTCAGCTGGCCGTCGAGGCCGTATACCCAGCCGTGGTACGGGCAGCTGAATGCCTTGAGATTGCCCGATCCGTACGCAACCTCGACACCTCGGTGGACGCACATGTTGTAGCTGGCGTGCAGCTGACCGTCTCGATCGCGCGAGAGCAGTACGGGTTCGCCAACCAGGCGCAGCGCCATGTAGTCGCCCGGATCGGCCAGCTCCTCGACCCGTCCCACGTAGAGCCACTCGCGTTTGAAGTATTCGACTACCTCGCGACGGAAGATCTCCGGGCTGGCATAGATCGCGCCGGGCGCATGGGTTGCCTGGTCCAACGCGACCCTGGTTCCTCTTGGATCTACCTCGGACGAATCTGACATCACGTCCCCCCATTCCCCACGGTTCCGCATTGCGAAATTCACGCTGCTATCCGAAACGTAGCAGGGCATCAGCTCGACCACTATGGCGAATGTCACCCTCACCATCCGGGCCCTGCGGGCTGCCTTTGTCCCCGAACCGCGTTCGGCAACGACTGCCCCTCGCTATTGTGACCCCTGTGTCGGCGGAGTGGGTGCTGCAGCGGCAGATACGTCTGGCGCTCACCCAACTAGGTGCCCGTGATGCCAGCCTCGATTTCCAGCGGCTGTGCTTCGAGTTGGCATGCGTCACCGTCTCTTCGTACTTCGTTTACCCGGCCGGTCCGGTCGGTGCCGGCGGCGATCAGGGCCGGGACTTCGAGACGTTCTGGACTGCCGATAGCGAGGTGTTGCGGGACGGCATCGAACTCGGCGTCGAGCGCAGGCACAAAGTGGTTGGCCTCTGCACGCTCCAGCAGCGCGGCCTAGCGCGCAAGATATGCGCCGACGCGAAACGGGCGTGCGAGGGTCACGAAAGCGTTGATCGCCTGCTCGCCTACACCGAGCGCGACATACCCCGGGGTGCGCAGGAGAAGATTCGGGCAGACCTCGCCGGAGAGCCGTTCCGTCTGTCGGTTCCGATCGATTTCTTCGGAGGCGAAGAGATCTCGAGACTGCTGGTGCGCGAGCGGGAGTCCTTGGAGTGGCCCTTGCTCTACGTGCTGGGTATCGGGCAGGACAGCAAGCCGACGCGGGCTCCCAACTTCCTGCCGCCCGCGCCGTCTCGATTCGTGAACCGCCGTGGCGAACTCGCACGGCTCGACGGCGTCCTGGAGCATGCACAGCGCAATCAAGGAACGGTGGTCGCCGTCGTCAGTGGGATGCCCGGTGTCGGCAAGTCAGCGCTGGCATCGCGGTGGGCGAACTCGGTACGGCAAGAGTTCCCCGAGGGCGCCCTGTACGCAGATTTCGCGCCGCGCCAGGGAGCGACCCGGCCGGACCCGAGCGACGTCGTCGCCGGTCTGCTCCGAGACCTCGGCGTACCGCCCGATGCCGTCCCCGACTCATTCGAGGAGCGATGCCGTCACTACCGCCGATTGACGGACGATCGCCGGCTCCTGATGCTCGCCGACAACGTGGACGAGCCGGCTCAGGTCCAAGCCGCGAAGCCGAGCGGGCCAGGCTCGCTGGTGGTGGCGGTGAGCACCTCGCAACTCCGCGATCTGGTTTTCGGAGGGGCACACCCTGTGCGGGTCGAACCGCTGCCGCGAACCGAGGCGGTTGCGCTGGTGAGGGATCGTCTCGTGGCGGACCGGCCAATGCCGTCGGACGATGTCACAGCGCAACTGATCGAGTTGTGCGCTGGTCTGCCGCTCGCGCTGAATGTCTGCACGAGCCAGCTGGTGCTTCGCCCCGAGTTGGCCGCTGAGGATTTGATCGACGAGATCAGCAGCGCCGCAGATCGCTTGCAGGCGATACCGGCGGGACACGGCCATTCGGTCGAGGCCACGTTCGAAGCTGCCTACGCCGCCCTGCCAGCAGACGCTCGGCATCTCTACAGGCGGCTCGGATGTCACCCCGGCACATCGCTGGGCGCGCCGATCGTCGCCGTCGCCGCGGAGTGCACGTTCGCCGACGCAGTCGAGCGGCTCGAAGCATTGCGTGAGCGTCATCTGATCAATGCCGAACCCGGCGGTCGCTTCGCGATCCACCCGCTTGTACACAGCCACATGATCCTGGCAGCTCGCCGCGACGATGAGCCTCATGTCCACCGGCGCATTGCTGGTGCCGTTGTGGACTGGTATCTGGGCGCGCTGCATCGGGCCGACCGGGCGATGGTGCGCGAACGCCTGCGGCTCTCGCAGCGCTGGATCGGCGTCCCGCCCGCCGCGCCGGAGTTCGGATCGCAGCAATCAGCGCTCAAATGGTTCGACGAGGAGCGCCGCAACGTGCTCGCGGCGATGCAGCTGGCGGTCGATCACGGCTTGCACCGTGATGCGTGGGACTTTGCAGAAGCGCTCTGGCCGTTGATCCAAGCACGGCGCTGTTACAGCGAGTGGATGGATGCAGACACCATGGGCATCGAGGCTGCGGTGGCTGATGGCGAACCTGCCGCCGAAGCGCGGCTGCGATCCCATCTCGCCCGCGCGCACGCCGAGCTCGGCGATCACGAGCGTGCCCGATCGGAGCTGAGGTCTGCGGACCTTGCTGCGCGTCGCTCAGGCCATGCAGCGCTCGTGGCATCAGTGACAGAGTTCGCAGGGGTCTGTGCGCTGATCGAGCACCACTGGTCGGATGCTCTCGATGCCCTGGAGAGCACACGCCAGCAAATGGAGGCGCTGCAGAACCGCCGGGGCGTCGCCCTGGCGGACTACCTGCGTGGCAAGGCCCTGATCGGACTCGGCCAACCTCAAGATGCGCTCGAAGCTCTCGATGCTGCATCACCCCCGCTGACGGTACTCGGGGACACGATCAGCTTGGCAAAGGTCCGGCGGTGTCGTGCGGAGGCGCTCTTGGCTCTCGATGATCGAGGAGCGGCACATACGGAGCTGGCAGCTGCGGAGAGGGTGATGAACGGACTTCGGCTGGACTTCGACTTGGCTCGCCTGCACGAGCTGTGGGCCGAACTGCTGCAGCGCGAGGGACGCCAGGCCGCGGCAGCGGAGCGGCTGCACAAGAGTCACCGCTGCTACACGCGGATCGGCCATCCCGAAGCCGAGCGGCTCGAACAGCGTCTCATCAGCGCCTAGCCGGCTGTCTGCCAGAGCGCCGCACCTGCCAGGTCTGCTGCGATCCGCTGGGTTCAACATTCAATCTCAGGTCGAAGCCCACGGGGCGTCCGGCCGTCACCAGGGCATACAGCGCCGAGGCGGCAACGGCTGGATCGCACGCTCTGTTGGGATCCGCTGGCTGGAAGGTGAACGACTCGCCGTCGCGCCAGTACATCGTCGCAGCTGGAGCGGGCCACGGCTCGACGACGAGAGCGCAGCCGGGGAAACGCGCCAGGAGCTGCTGGGCGGGCAGTGCTGGGGAATCCGCGACGATGACCGCCGCACTGCGAGACAGAGCGATATCGGGTTCCGATACGGCAGACACCAGATGACGTGACCCAAACGATTGTTCGTACGGGGGGGGGGGGGGGGGGGGGGGTAGCTGCGGGAAACCGACGGACACCGACGGCGCGATCGGCGCGAACGTCGACGACAACTTGATGGCTGTGAACCTGCGGCAGCCGCTCCGGAGGCGGATCCACCGCGAGCACCCTGGCGGGCCACGACGGGGGATCCAAGTGGAGCAAGCGATAGATCAGATTGCGGTGCAGGGCGAGGGATTGGCCTGGGGCGCCGCTGACACGGTTCGTCGCGTCGCGGTAACTGTCGGTTTGATGCTCATCGATTGCTTCACTGACTTGAGGAAACAGCGGCCGGTCAAGTCGAAGTCTCGGACTCAGACGCGTCAGCTCGGCGATCGCCGAGCCGGCCAGCATGTCCCGGGTGTCATGCACGACATGCAGGGTGGGTCGTCCCAGCGCCGCGGCATACAGTCCCACCGAGCCGTGGTCATGAATGACGGCGTCGGATGCCACGACACAGCTTCGCCATGCATTGCGCCAGGGTGGGACAATCAGGACACCGGCGGCGCGTTCCCTGCGAAGCCAGGCACGCACCTGCCAACCGCCGTGACCGATCCAGATGTTGGGGTGCAGCACATAGGCCACGCGGTAGCGGTCCGCGGGCAGCACTGCGGTCAGTCTGGCGGCTAGGTCGCCGACGTTGCTCATCAGCGAGTTGTCGCCCCACGTCGAGGACACGACGATCAGCCGCTGGCCGTCGTGAAGGCCCAGTTCGCTGCGATACTGCTCACGCAGGACTTCGCTCGCCGCAAGCCGATCGAGGAGTGGATCACCGACTACCTGAACGTCCACCGAGTGTGGGTCGCGCGGCGTTTCGGGATGGGCGAAGTACGGGATCTGTTCGGGGTGTGCGACGGCGATGGTCAATGCTGGCGTCCCGCCGATCGCTTTGGATGCAGTCCGACGCAGCATGTCGGGATCGGGCACGGCTGACGGCTTGCCGATGCCGGCGCCGTGCAGTCCGACGAGCAGCGGCGCGTTGAGCTGAGTGAGGCTGCCGCGGTGGCTCGAGCAGATCGCTAAATCGAAGCGATGCGATGCAGCCTGCGCCCACGAGATGACCGGTGCCTCGACCATGTCCAAGAGGTCTGACGCACCCCGGTGAAATGCTGACGGTGACTGGTCCTCCACGGTGAAGACAATCTGGACTCGTGGATCTGCCAGCACCTCGTCCAAGAAGTCCAAGCCCCAGACGGTCGACGTGAGCGTGCGGGCGACCACAAGCACCGTCCGCTCGAATTGAAGCGTGTTCCATTGACGCGCGTCAGCACCGACCGGGAGGCGGTTGCTTCGCGGATCTGCTCCGACCACAGCGCTGAAACCTAGAGCGTCGGCGGAGGAGCGGGTGTTGGGGCTGTCGACGGTTCATTGGACGGAGCCGCCCAAGGAGAACAACGGCGGTCTGAGCCGGCTCAGACAGAAGCACCAAGAGCTGGGTCTCTAGCAGCGGCGCCGCTGCGACCCCGGATTCCCTCCAAAGTGTGAGGGGAGTACGTAGCGGGTGCCGCGGCGTTGGCCGACCATGTCCAGGAGGCCTTTGTCGCGCATGGCGCGCATCAGGCGGCTGGCCTGATCGGGGGTTATTTCGAAGAGCTCAACGGCATCACCGCGAGATATGGAGCCGTGCTGCTGGACGAAATGGAGAACCCTCTCTCGGTGCTCGGCGCTGCTCGGCAAACCGGTCGTTCCCTGTCGGGGAGGCAGTCCGAAGCGGCGGCTCAGAGCTGGCGTGAAGACGTAACGTCGGCCCCGGCCGCTTCCCTGGGGTTCAACGATCTCCCTGTCGGCGAGGCGATTCAGCACGGTGCGAGCCTCGGCGTGGCCGACATGGCCCAACTCGGCTGCCCGCTCCACGGTGACGCTGCCATCGGCCCGGATCTCATAGAGGACCAGCAGGTCGTCCAGCGACAGCGCTTCGCCTCGACGCCGAGCTTCAGCGACGAAGCGAGCCAGCTCTTTGTCGAGCGACCCCGAATGCACCCGGACGACCACCGAGCTGGGCGTGCTGCGGCTGTAATCCGGTGCCGGGCGCCCCAGCGTCAGCTGGCCTTCGAATACCCGGTTGATGCCCCGGCTGGTCCGGTCTACCAGCCCGGCTCGTTTGAACGCATCAGCCAGCGCCGGATTCCGAGGATGCGGGGGCGCGGTCAGCAGCGTGGCGGTCGTCACCCCCGCAGGCAGACCCCCTGGATTGGAAATGGTCAGGGCGTCAGCGGCAACTTCCACGAGCGTCGGCCCTTTGGCGGTGTAGTCACGGTGGACGAGGGCGTTGGCGATCAGCTCTCTCACGGTTGTGCTGGCAAAGGCCGGCAAGGCAATCCGCTGGAGTTCCACGTCGATCTCGTCCTCGGGATTCCGAGCCAGGACCCGATCGGAGAATTCGGACATCGCTCGCAGCAATGGGAAGGCCGCCGTCTCACTGCTTCGCACCTCGAGCCCGTCAAGCTCTTGAAACCCCGCCTCGTAGGCGGGCAACCTTTGGGCGATCAGCCCTTCTGCGCCGAACAGCAAGAGCCCGCCGACACAGACCCGGCCATCGGCCGTCATGAAGCCGAGCGCCTTGAGCATCTCCTCTCTCGACAGCAGGACAAGCGTGTCGTCGCCGGTCCGCGCCAGCTCACGCATCCGGGCGAATTCCACCTCTGAGAGATCGTCGAGCGCCAACCCGGGCACAACCACCTTGCTGTAATCCTGGGCCCCCACGCTGCCCGCTCGCGACACCACCTCATGAGGTCGCATCGGCAGGCACTGGGGTCGACCGTGCACGTCGATGGCCCTGCGCAGGTACCGCCCCGATTGAGTGCCCACCACCGAGTCAGGCGCAGTCACGACGATCACCAGCACCTCTGCCTCATCAACCTCAACGAGCTCCACCGCGACCTCCACCGAAGGCTCAGTTCGGCTTCCTATGAGCGCCTGGATGCGAATGGGGTGGGTTTGCGGTCCGTGGCGAGGCTGAGCGCCGTGGGGGGTGCCGTCATCGCTCACGCCGATCAGCAAGAATCCACCGTCGCCGTTGGCCAGGCAAGCCACTGTCTCCACCACTTCGGCATCGCTGATCGGATTGTCGCCGTGGTCAGACTTGAACTCGACGGTGAAGGTCTCGCCCCCGTCCAGTAGCTGACGCAGCTCTTGGCTGTCCACGCCAAACATTATACGACAGAGTTATGCGTTATTGAAAAAGTTATGCGCAGTACGCATAACTAATGCGAACTGCGCATAACGAGGTCCTCGTGCCGTCGATGTGGCGATCGATGACGCCGTGGGCGAGGCAGTTCACACCGCTACTGGGTAGGAGAGGAATCCTCTGTGGCGAGCGCGCGGTCGGCGCACGGGCCGGGCAGCGGGGCGGAGATCTGGGAAGCGAACAATGCGGTCAAAGGCGACGCGGCCCTCCATGCGAGCCAGTGCTGCCCCCAGGCAGAGGTGCGGTCCGTGTCCGAACGCGAGGTGAGGGTTGGGACTGCGAGTGATGTCGAAGCGATCCGGCTGTTGCCAGGCGGCGGGGTCGCGGTTCGCGGCGCCGTTTGACACCCACACAAAGGTGTTGGCCGGCACTGTCGTGTCCCGCAAGGTGACGTCTTCGAGGGCCAGGCGCCCGCCGATCTGGTTGGGGCTGTCGAAGCGGAGCATCTCCTCGACTGCCGAGTCCACCAGTTCCGGGCGCTCGCGCAGCAGCTCGAGTTGATCGGGGTGACGGAACAAGGCGTCCATTCCACTCCCGATCAGGTTCGAAGTGGTCTCGTGTCCGGCGTTCAGCAGGAATGCGGCGTTGTGCAACAGCTCCGACTCGGTGAGCGTCTGGCCGTTCTCTTCGGCTTTGACGAGGATCGACATCAGATCGTCACCAGGTTCGCGGCGGCGGCGATCGGCGAGCTCGCCGAGGTAGCCCTTGAAGTCCTCGACTGCGGCATTGGCCCTATCGATGACCTCCTGGGCGGGATTTGGTTCCAGCGACGCCGTCACCGACGCTCCCCAAAACTTGAATCGCTCACGGTCGTCGGTAGGAACGCCGAGCATCTCCCCGACCACAGTGAGGGGGAGGAGATAGGCGAAGTCGCCGATGAGGTCCATCTCGCCGTCGACGAGGCCGTCGGAAAGCAACTCGTCGACCACACGCTCGACCTTCGGCTGCCATGTCGCCAGCGTTCGCGTCCGGAAGGCGTGGGCAACCAGGCCACGCACGCGCGGATGGTCGGGCGGGTCGAGAAACACCATCACGTTGGCGTGGTGCTCGTAGATCGGCGCGTCGGGTCCGAAGACGCCTCGCAAGGGGACCTTCTTGTCCGAGCTCATCGCCCGACCGTTCAGCACCGCCGCCACCTCGTCGTAGCAGGTCACGAAGAAGCTGCCGTCGGGGTTGCGGTGGATGGGTGACTCCTCGCGCAGGCGCGCGTAGGTCGGGAACGGGTAGTCGAGGAAGCGGTCGTCGAGGTCGTTCAGATTGAAGCTCGTCGGGTCCGCAGCCCACTGGGGGTACTCGCCCAGGTCGTGACCCGTGCTCACAGCTGCCGCCCCCGGTTCGCGGCGCGTACCTCCGCATGGAGCCAGTCGAGGTCGGGAGTGGTCATGGGGCGTTCTCCTGGTTGCGGGTGAGCCAGAGCTGCCGGGGTCCGCGAAAGGAGATGATGGGCGGGTAGTCGAGCTGTTGGTCGGCGAGCCGAAGGTCGGGTGCTCGACGAGTGACCTCCTCGAACGCGACGCGGGCCTCGAGACGGGCCAGTGGGGCGCCGAGGCAGTAGTGGATTCCCTTGCCGAACGAGAGGTGGCGACGTGCACGCTCGCGGTGGATGTCGAAGCGGTCCGGGTCGTCGAACTCGGCCGTGTCGCGATTGCCCGAGCCGAGCAGCACCAGCACCTTGGCCCCCTCGGGGATCACCACTCCTTCACCGAGGCCGACGTCGGTACGAGCCAGTCGTCGCCACGCGTTGACGCTGGAGTCGAACCGCAGGGCTTCCTCCACTGTGTTGGCGATCAGCGACGGGTCGGCACAGATCTCGGTCCATTGGTCGACATGCTCGAGCAGCAGTCGCATCGCGTTGGCCAGCAGATTGGTGGTGGTCTCGTGACCGGCGATCCCGAGTCCCATGACCACGCTGGTGATCTCGGTCTCGGTGATCGCATCGTGATCGGCGTCGCGGATGTCGAGCAGGGCGGACGTGAAGTCGTCGGCCCGGTCGACCTTGCGGCGCTGCACGTGCTCCGAGCAGTACTGCCAGAGGGATGCCATGTTCTTTGCGACGCGCAGCTGCTCGGACTCGTCAGGGTGGCCGAACATGATCGTCAACCGGTCCCCGCCCCACCCCTTGACCATGTCGGCGTCCTCGGAGGGAAAGCCCACCAGCTCGAAGATCACGTTGATCGGCAACGGGTACGCCACACCGGCCACCCAGTCGAACCGCTCCTCGGACAGCATGTCGTCGAGGAGGCTCGTGGTGATCTCACGAATGACCGGCTCGAGGCCCGCGACCCGTCGGGTCGAGAACGCCGTCATGTTGTGCCGACGAATCCGGGCGTGTTCGGGTGGGTCCAGGTTCGTCATCACCGGCGTGTAGCCGAACCCCTGGGCCAGCACCTCGCCGGCTTCGGGGCAGAACGGCAGCAGCGGATCCTGGGAGTTCAACGCCGAGAACAGCTCGGTGTCCGACATCACCATCGCCGCGTCGCGGTAGCGGGTGACCACCCACATGTCGAGCTCGTCGCTGTAGAAGGCCGGGGACTCCTCACGCACCGCGGCGAACGTCGGGTACGGATCGGCGAGGTATTCCGTCGAGAACGGATGAAACGGACACGTCGACATCGCTGGCTCCCCTTCGTGCTCATTGTGCGCGCGAGGGAAGCAAGCGCGCCTGCCGGGACGCGTCAGGCCATGGCGAGGCCGGGGTAGCCGTTCGCAGCAAGCTCGGTGACCTTGGCGGTGTAGCGGGTGGCCCCGCCGAAGTAGGCCTGGTAGCGGACGTTGCCTTCCTCGTGGCCGGCGACATTGGAGTTGTAGCCGGTGAACCAGCCCTTGCTGCGCCGGAACAGCAGCCGTTCGTGGAACCGCATCACCTCGTCCACCCATTCCTGCTCGGCCTCGGGCTGCGCCTCCACCCGGCTGTATCCGTGCTCGCGCAGGTATTCGAGCAATCCCGTCACCCAGTCGACGCCGCCCTCGATGGCCCGTGGGAAGTTTGTGGAGCCGGACACGCTCTGGGGTCCGGCCACCATCGCCATGTTGGGGAAACCGTGCGACAGCAGGCCGCAGTATGTGCTGGGTCCGTCACGCCATTTCTCGCCGAGCGAGGTGCCGTCGACTCCGCGGATGTCCACCCGGTCGAATGCCCCGGTAATGGCGTCGAAGCCGGTGGCGTAGACGATCAGGTCCAAGTCGTAGTGGCGGTCGGCGGTTTGGATGCCGGTTGCGGTCAGGCGCTCGATGGGTGTCTCTGACAGATCCACCAGCTCAACGTTGGGGCGGTTGTAGGCCTCGAAGTAGTCGGTCTCCAGCGGCAGCCGCTGAAGTCCGAAGCCGTGGTCGGTGGGGATGAGCTTCTCTGCCACGGCGGGGTCGTGGACCCGTTGGCGGATCCGGTCGGCGATGTACTCCGACATCTCCCGGTTCGCAGCCTCGTCCACGAAAATCTCAGCGAAGTTGCCCGCCAGGATGGCGAAACCAGACCGGGTGTACAGCTCATCCCACAGCTCGCGGCGCTCGTCGGCGGTCATGTCCCAGAATCCCCAGCGGGGCACATGCTCGAAGCCTTGGGGCGAGGCAGCGCAGTTGGCGAAGATCTCGTCGTAGCGATCGCGGATTGCGTCCATCTCTGCTTCGGAGATGGGGGAGTTGTTCAGCGGCGTGCTCCAGTTGGGCCGGCGCTGGAACACCTTGAGCTCGCTGACCTTGTCTGCGATCTCGCCGATCACCTGAATGCCGGTGGCCCCGGTGCCGATGACGCCGACGCGCTTCCCGGCGAGCTCCACGGGTTCGTTGGGCCAGAAGAACGTGTGAAATGACGGGCCTTCGAACTCGTCCATGCCGGGGTAGGCAGGCAGGGTCGGTGCCGACAGCGGACCGAGGCTGGTGACCACGAAGCGAGCGGTGTGGGTGTCGCCGTCGGCGAGCGAGAGGTGCCAGCGGTGTTCGCTTTCGTCCCAGGCCATGCGTTCGACTCGCTTGTTGAAGCGCATGTGGCGGCGCAGGTCGAACTTGTCGGCCACGTAGTTCAGGTAGCGCAGGTTTTCGGGCTGGGAGCTGAAGCGTTCCTTCCAGTGCCATTCGTCCAGCAGTTCTTTGGAGAACGAGTAGCCGTAGGTGTAGCTCTCGGAGTCGAACCGGCAGCCCGGGTAGCGGTTGCGATACCAGGTGCCGCCGAGGCCGTTCTCGGCTTCGAGGACCACGGCGTCGATGCCGAGGTCCACGAGGCGTTTGATCTGGTAGATGCCCGACACCCCAGCACCCAGCACCGCCACTTCGCTCTGGCGGGAATCGCTCATTGCTGTCCCTTCGATCGCCCGCCTCGCAGTATGGCGGCGGAGAAATAGGGTCGGGTGATGAGTGACGAGCGCGTGATGCACCTGGGTGTGAGTGCCGCCGATCTGGGCGGGGCCTCGCTCGCCATCGTGCCGGGCGACCCTGCCCGGGTGGCGAGGATCGCCGAGACGATGGCCGAGCCGACCCACTTGGCCTCGACCCGGGAGTTCACGAGCTATCGGGCGTTGATCGACGGCCAGCCGGTGGTGGTCTGCTCGACTGGCGTCGGCGGGCCGTCGACCTCGGTTGCGGTCGAGGAGCTGGCCCAGGTCGGCGTGCGGACGTTCCTGCGGGTCGGCACCACCGGATCCATCCAGCCTGATCTGTTGATCGGTCACCTGGTCATCACCCAGGCAGCGGTGCGCCTGGACGGGGCGAGCCGGCACTTCGCGCCGCTGGAGTACCCGGCCGCCTCTTCGTTCGAGTGCACCCGGGCCTTGGTCGATGCCGCGGTCGCCCTCGACGCTCCCCACCAGGTCGGGATCACGGCGTCGAGCGACACCTTCTACCCCGGCCAGGAGCGCTACGACACCGTGGCCGGCGAGGTCGTGCCGTGGCTGCGGGGCAGCCTGGCGGAGTGGCGTCGCATCGGCGTGCTCAACTATGAGATGGAGTCGGCCACCTTGTTCACGATGTGTGCGGCCAACGGCTGGCGGGCCGGGTGCGTCGCCGGGGTGATCGCTCAGCGCACCGAATCCGAGGCCGTCGTCGACGAGACCCGAATCGCTGCCACCGAGGAACGGGCGGTCGGCGTGGTCGTCGAGGCGGCCCGGCGTCTGCTTCAACAGAAATCTCACCGAGGTGCACCGTGAGCAAGATCAGCCGCATCGTCGTTCAGGCCTACACGTATCAGCTCCCCGACGTCGGTCCGTCGATCGTGACCTACTCGCCTGGGGCAGAGCTGAGCGTCTCGAAGTTCATGGTGTCGATCGAGACCGACGACGGTCACACGGGAAGCTACGCACCCCACTTCGGCGCAACCGAACACGCAATGGCGCAGGTCAGCGATATGGCGCCACTCCTGATCGGTAGGGACCCAGAGCAGCGCGAACGGATATTCGAGCTCCTCAAACTGCAGTTCCGGCACTACGACAAGGTCGGTATCGCAGCATTGGACACAGCCCTGTGGGACCTCGCGGGCAAGAAGTACGCCGCCTCCATCAGCCAGTTGTTGGGCGGGTACCGGGAACGGCTGCCGACGTATGCGAGCACGACACCGGGCCAAAAGACGTCCGGCGGCCTAGACAGCATCGAGAAGTACGCAGACTTCGCGGAGGAATGCCAGCAACGCGGTTTCCCGGCGTTCAAGATTCACGGCTTCTTCGACGGCGACGTGGACAACGAGATCGGCATCATGACAGCGGTTCGCGATCGCGTCGGGTCCACGATGAAGTTGATGACAGACCCCGCGTCGTCCTTGGGGTCATTCATGGATGCCGTAGAAGTCGGTCGGGCTTGCGATGACTTGGGATTCCTCTGGTACGAAGACCCGTACCGCGATGCCTCTTCGAGCGCCGCCGCTCACAAGCGTCTGCGAGACTTCGTCCGCACACCGATGCTCATTGCCGAGCACATCCGAGGATTCGAGCAAAAGGCCGACTTCGTGCTCGCTCGTGGCACCGACATCATGCACATCGATCCCGAGTTGGACGGCGGCATCACCGGCACGATGAGGCTGGCCCACTTCTGCGACGCCATCGGCATGGAGGTACAGCTCCACACGGCCGGCCCGATGCACCGACACTGCATGTCTGCCATACCCAACACGCTTTTCTACGAACTCGGCTTGGTCAATCCCGACACATCGCAAAACTGCCTGCAACCGCCGATCTACGCAGACGGTTATGGCGATGGCCTCGACGATGTGGATGCTGATGGATACGTCGCTGTACCCACCGGCCCGGGGCTGGGAGTGGAGTACGACTGGGACAAGATCAACGCTTGGGAAACGGCCAGGCGCACCTTCGAGTAACTCGACTCGCCCTTCCGCCACTTGGTGCAAGGCGGCGCGATCTCAAGCTTCTGCCTCCAACTCGGTCAGTCGGTTCGAGATCGTCTTAGCGACTCGGCTGTCGAGGGTGGGGCTTCGGGGGCTCGGTGCCGAGGCTTCGCCCGCCTGGCTCGGGCGTGCTGCCGGCGGGAATGTGCTGGAACTCGCGATTCACTCGGCGGACGGCCGGTGTGATAGCCACGGCGTAGCCGGTCAGAGCGAGGAGGACTCGGCGAGCTGGCAGGAGCACGAAGCAGATGGCCCACGCCGCGGCGAATCCAATGAGTCGTGGTTTCATCGCGGACACGCGCGCAGACGGCTCGTCGTCGGATCGGCCGAGTGGGAACCGCTTCGGTTTGATGAACCATCCATGGGCAAACAGCTGAGCGACGAAGTACGGCCAGAAGGCCTCTGGGGCGTCGAGTGAGGGATCGGTATCCCATGCGGCGTCGGTGTCGCTGGCTAGTCCGTCTCGGATGCGAGACCACACGTGCGACGCAGTGACTCGACCGGAGGCGCCACCACGGTTCTGATGAGTTGGGCGACAGTGCCACCGGTACAGCACTCGTTGGTCCTCGGTGAGGGCCAGAATCCCGGCCTGGAAGATGCCGTTCGGGTGCGAGGACCAGTGTCGCTCCAATACTGCTGTGTCGCCGATGTAGAGGTCGAACCGGTCAGTCTCGCGGCAGTCTCCGAGGATCTCGTGGTGCGGGTCGCCTACGGCTTGATATTCCAGTTTCCATGTGTCCTGTGCTTCGCTCGCGAGACTCTGGGGTTCACTGGAGACGGCGAAGATCTCGCCGCCCGCAGCCCGGATCTCCTCGACGACTCCCGACTTTCCAAAGCCGCGCAACTCGCGGCGGCACGGAGGTCACCACAAGCCGCGGTAGAACACCAGGACGACAAACTTGTGCTTGTCGAGTTGGGCGTTGAGCCACCCGGTGCGTACCCCGATCGGCGGGTCGAGCAGCGGCGGGATCAGCGGATCGTCAACGTCGGCGGCCGACACTCGAAAGCCCTCGGCGGATCGTTCGACCACCACCTGCTCACGCGCACAGACGTCGCCGTCGCACAGCACCAAGCCCAGTTCGAAGGATCCTTCTCGTGCTCGTGCCACGGTGTCTTCGGCGTCGATGACTCCGGTGATCTCGTAGTGCGACTCTTGCGTTGCGTTGATCCACTCAAGAGCGGCCTCCGAAGCGGCCTGAAGCTCACTGGGGGTTTCTTCGCTCACGTTCATGCTCAGTAGGCCATATCGCTGATCCGTGGCGGTTCGAACCAGGGTTGGGCGATCTCCATCCATTCGATGGCGAGGCGGCCCCGCGCGTGGACTGCAGAGTCGGACAGCGGTCGACGCCGTGTCAGGACCAGGCAGAATTCATAGGCGGTGGCAGTTACTCGGTCTGCAGCATCTTCGGGTCCCCAGGCCCAGATGTCTCCCCTTGGGCCGGTGAGCTCAACTCGAACTGGATCGACCGGCGGAGTCAATCCTCGATTGACGTAGCTGAAGTCGCGGGTGATGACGCCAAGGTGTGCAATGTTGCGCAACCGGTCAGTCTGGGGATACTCGACGCCGAAAGTGTCCGCCAGATCGTGGGAATGCGTCCACGTCTCCACCAGTCGACCTGTCGCCATCGACCGCGCTCCGATCTCAGGGCCGACCCAGGCAATGCGATCCCGAGCATCCCGCCTGCGCAGTGCGTTGATCATGGCGGTACGCATATCGAGGAACCACCGCCACAGATCAGCTCCGGAAAGAGACCGCACTTCTGGGCCGACCGACGCGTTGACCGATGCCTCACCGCTCGACAGTTGGCCATGAGCGATGGCAAATGACGTCGGATCGGTCAGCGTGAGATGCGCGAGCCAATCACCGGCGCCGAGATGCAGGACTGTCTCGTGGCTGTCCCAGCCCGCGGCAACAGTAGGTGAGCGCCATTGTTCTTCGTTCAAGTAGCCGACGACGGCGGTCAGAGCCTCGGTTTCAGCTTCGAGATCGTCGCAAATCTGATCCACGATCGAATGCTAGAGCGGCGTTCCCAGCGAAGTCCCCGTCTCCTGGTTGGCACTGTTGTCAGACACCGACATCACGATCGTGTCGTCGAGCAAGTCGATCATCTCGAGGAAGTCGATGAGCCGGCCGACCTGGTCGGCGGTGTGATCGAGGAAGCCGGCGAAGGCCTCCTGCATGCGCAGGTAGACGGCCTTGTTGGCATCGTGCAGTTTGTCCCATGGCTCGACGCCGGGGTTGCGCGGCGCGAGGATCGTCCCCTCGGGCGAGCAGTCTTCGAGCGTCGCAAAATGCCACTTGCCGAGCGCGAAGGTGCCGTACCCGTGATCGCGGAACATCTCGGCCATCGTCGCCGCACTCGGCGAGATCACGCCGCGACTGTTCGAGAATCCGCTGTCAATGTTCGAGACGAACCGCATGCCCACCGAGTGGTGGTTGCGCCCGGTCAACAGGCATGCCCGGGTGGGCGAGCACAGCGCTGTCGTGTGGAAGTTCGTGTAGCGCAGGCCGCGGGCGAAGCCCGTCGATCAATGTTCGGTGTGTCGATGTCGGAGCCGAAGCACCCGAGCTGCGCGAACCCTGTGTCGTCGAGCACGATCACCACGTGTCCGAGGACCTCGTCGATCAGGCGATCGCTCAGCGTGGGCAGGGGTTGCCTGCACCGCTCATCGGTGACTGTCTAGGAAAAGCCTGGCCGCATCGATCGCGACGTCGGCGGCCAGGGCCATGGCCTGCGGCGTCGTCGCGGCGGCAGTGTCGGCAGTGGTGTGGAACAGCGATGACCCGCCCAGATGGACGACTGGCCAGCCGACCACTTCTCGGCCGGCGAGATAGTGCTTGAGGCCGATGTGATCGAACTCGTGGCCGCTGCATGCAGAGAGCGTGACGTGGTGATCGGCGGCGAGTTCGGCGGCCATCGCCAACGCGACCGCGAGACCGGTGCCGCGCTCGCCGACGGCGACATTGGCCTCGACGACCGAGAGGTCCTTGGTCCGCCAGTCGCCGTGCGCGCTGTAGAAGACGGGCAGCGCGGGCACGACTTGGTCCCCGACCCGCAACTCGGCGGTGCAGACGAAGCGGTCGAACTCGAACCAGTCTTCATGCACCGAGGCACCGAGGCTCAAGAGCACGTCCTTCAGCCACGCAGTGGTCTGGGCATCGACCGGGGTTCCGGTGTGATGGTTGCCGAAGCCCGCGTAGGTCGCGACGATCTCGTACAGCTCATCGGCGCTGAACCTGGCTACGTTGATCAGGCTCATTGGGTCTGCGATCAGAAGACGGGGAAGACCGCGGTGTCGCTTGAGCGTTCTGCTCGGGTCAGGGCGTAGAGGACGTTCCAGTCGCCGATGCGGTTTCGGGCGATGTCGATGCAGATTTCGATGACGATGGCTGCGCCGAGCGGGTCGGTGGTCGGGCGGGTCTGGCCGGTGCTGACGGCGAGGTCGTCGAGATGGAGGAGCACTTCGATCAGCCTGGTGCGGCAGAAGTCGTCGAGCGTGAGGAGTCGGCCTCCCAGTGCGGCGACGAGGCGGTCGGTGGGTTCGTCGGCCAGTCGTGTTTCCAGGTCGTCGGCCAGTTGGCGGCACTTGTCCGCGGTGGCTTGGTGACCGATGGCCGATTCGGTTGCGGAGACATCCTTGATCTGTTCGTGGACGGGGGAGTCGACCGCAGCGTGAAAGTAGGTGGCCGCTGTGAGGAGGTCGCCGTCGGGGCGTCGGTCGGGCGAGGTGCGGTCGAGGTAGGCGATGGTGGCGCCGGCGGCGCGTACCAGGTGGGCGCAGAGTGCTCCGACAGTCATGCCTTCGAGGGCCGAGGGCTGGTCCCACTGCTCGGCTGTGGCCGGGGTGTCGATGAGTTCGGCTGACTTGGTGACGGCTTCGACGACAAGGGCCCGGACGCGGGCTGAGTCGATCGACGGGTCGGTGGCAGACGTCATGGGTGTATCTCGTTTCGTTTCAGGCGGGGGTAGGTGGGGTGCAGGTGCCGCTGGCCGGCGCCGAAGAAGTTCTCCCGGAAGGTATTGCCCTCGTAGCTGGTGCGGAACCGACCACGCCGCTGGAGCTCGGGCACCAGCAAGTCGACCACTTGGGTGAACCCCCACGGGACAGGAGCCGTCGTCACGTTGAACCCGTCGACGCCCGTGGTCTCGATGAACGCCTCCATCTGATCGGCAACGGTGGCCGGCGAACCCACAAACCCCAGCCCGCCGGCGGTGTCAGACAGCCGGCGTGCGACATCGCGGACGGTCCAGGTCTTGTCGGGATCTTCCAGCTTCCAGCGCTCGACCTGGGTGCGGATCGCGTTCGCCTCGATGTCGTCGATCGGCGTGTCCGGCGGGTGGCCGCCCAAGTCGATGCCCGTCCAGCCACCGTAGAGAGCGAGGTAGCCGTCGACGGAGAACAACCGTGACCACTCGTCGCGCATCGCCCGGGCTTGCGCATCAGTCTCGGCGACCACGACCCGCGCCACTTGCAGTGCCCTGATCTGTTCGGGATCGCGGCCGGCTGCCGCGGCATGTTCGCGCAGCGATGCCACAACAGCGGCACCCCGGTCGTTGCCTGGCACAGACATGAAGACGACCTCTCCCGTGTTGGCCGCGAACTCGACACCGCGCGCCGAATTACCGGCCTGGTACAGCACCGGTGTGCGCTGAGGGGAGGGCTCGACCATATGGGGGCCCTCGACCGTGAACCATTCGCCGGAATGGTTGATCTCGTGCACTCTGGCCGGGTCGGTGAACGTGTCGGCCTCGGCATCGAGGACGATCGCGCCGTCTTCCCAACTGCGTTCCCACAGCTTCAGGCAGACATCGACGTATTCGTCGGCCCGGTCGTAACGGGCGTCGTGGGGCAGGATCTCGCCGAGTCCCTGGCGTTCGGCATCGGACAGGTACGAGGTCACGATGTTCCAGCCGACACGGCCTGCGGTGAGGTGGTCGAGAGTCGAGAACAGCCGAGCCGTGTGGTACGGAGCGTGGTGGCTGGTCGACATAGTCACTGCGAAACCGAGGTGCTCGGTGCACGCCGACAACGCGGGGATCAGCAGGGTGGGGTCGATGCCGGGAATCTGGACCGCGCCACGCAAGGCAGCGCCGCGACTCGCCCCGTAGACGTCGTAGGTGCCCAACACGTCTGCGAAGAAGATCCCGTCGAAGCAGCCCCGCTCCAAGGTGCGCACGAGGTCCTGCCACCAGCTCAAGGTCCGGTAGCCCCACGACGTCTCGTCCGCAGGGTGCTTCCACATCCCCTTGATCTGATGGTTCGGCGACGCCTGGATGAACGCGCTCAGATGCATGTCCCGTTGCATAGTGGCCCCTCATTCAACAGAAACGAGGATTGCTTCGTGGCATACGGCAGCGCCGCCGAGTTGTTCCGCGTGCGCGAGTACGTATGTATAATACGTATGTGCCCAACAAGACGATCAGCGTCCCCGATGACGTTGTGCCGATCATCGACAGCCTGCACGTCCCGTTCTCGAGGTGGGTGACCGAACAGCTCCGCCGCCATGCGGCTCAGTCGACCATGTCCTTCGCTCAACAGCTCACCGCAGACGCAGCGTTGGTCACTACCGAGCGGAAGCTGAGCAGGGCAGATGCGCTCGCTGCCGGACAGCGGATGGAGCGATCTGCGCCGTGGTAGCGCGAGGTGCGGTGTACTGGGTCGATCTGGACAAGCGTCGGCCATGTGTCGTGGTGTCGTCGGATGACGTTCTGCGAGCCGAGGTTTGGCAGACCCATGTCGTACCCCTGACGTCGAATCTCGACCGAGCGGGACTCGCCGGCAACGTGCTGCTGAACACAGCCGTGACGGGCTTGCCGACGGACTCTGTCGCGGTGCCGCTCGGGTTGGAGCTTGTCGACCGCTCGTGGCTGGCCGAGGCGGCAGGGCAACTGCCCGGGGCGCTCATGGACGCCATCGACGAAGGCCTCCGGGCTGTTCTCAGCCTCTGAGGATTCACGGCGTTCTGCTGACGAATCCCTTTGCGTTGCTTGTCTGGGGTGTCGTATACAACTACGGTGCCAAGACGAACGGAGTTGGTGCGTCGAATCCGGCGGCTCGCCGATGCCCATGGCTGCACAGCCGTCATCCTGCGCCAGGGCAAGCATGAGATCTGGGAGTGTGCCGGCTTTCGGTTCCCGATCCCGAGGCACCGAGTGATTGCAGATGGAACCGCACGGACGATTCTCGGCAAGCTGGAGGCGCACCTTGAGCGAGTGGCGCAGGGAGAGAACTCGTGAACGCACCCTATAGAGCCGTTGCAGAACGAAACGGGGATTGGTGGGAGATCGAGATCACCTATGGTCTGCCTCCCAACATGCTGGGCGTCAGCCAGGCGCGCCGCAGGAGCGATGTTGAGCGTGCTGCGCGAACGGTGATCGCCGAGCTGCTCGACATCGAGCCCGACGGCATCGAGATCGATATCGACGTCAGGCAGGCATCCGAGCGCGGTCCGACGGCGTCAATGCGCTAGTTCGAGCGTGACCCGCGTGGCGTGCACTGCGCTGCAGCCCTCGATGTCGGAAGAAATGGCTTCGTGGAGGACATTGACGTTGGCCCCGCTGGGTTCGAGCTTGGGCCAACGTCCCTTGTAGCTGACGAGGACGCCACGAGGTGTGACGTTCTCCACGTTTGCCTCGACCTTGAGTTGGCCTGCGCTGTTGCGCATTCGGACCTGGTCGCCGTGGGCGATGCCGAGATCGGCCGCGTCCGCGGGGTGGATCGTGACGGTTGCAGGACCTGCTCGCCGGGCGATGGTGCGGTCGTTGGCGTGGGAGTCGTTGAGCCGCCACTGTGAGGCAGGCGACAGCAGCCGGAAGATCCCGTCGGCTTCACGGGCGTCCGCAGTCGGAACCGGAGCCCGTCGCAAGCCGGCTGCCGTTGCAGCGTCGGATGCGATTTCGATTCGGCCCGACGGGGTGCGGAAGCGTCGGTCGGCGAAGAAGTCGACTGGCTCACGGGCCAGATACACGTGGCCTCGCTCTGCCAGCTCCGCGAAGGAAAGACCGAGGTCGAGCTGGTCGAGGAGCCGCTGGATCAACATATCGTCGGTCACGTGGAGCTCTGGCTCGTCGAGGCCCATCGCCCCAGCGAGCCGGCGGAAGATCTCTTGGTTCGGCAGCGCCTCGCCGATCGGCTCTCGGACCCTTTGCTGCGCTCCCACGATCGGTGACATGTAGCTGAACGTGAGGTCGTCGAATTCCAGGAAGCTTGCGGCGGGCAGCACGATGTCGGCGTAGTCGACCGTGTCAGTTGGGAAGCAGTCCACGACGACGGTGAACAGGTCCTGTCGGCACAGTGCCGCACGGAGCCTGTCCTGCTCGGCAGCCGAGGCGACCGGGTTCGTGTTCCAGCTGAACAACGCTCCGAATCGTTCGGGGTTCTCGAGCTTGGCTGCAAGGCCGATGTGGTTGACCTTGGGAGCGCCGTTTTGGGCCAGTGACGTGCCGGACAGCTCGTCGAAGTCCGCGCCGAGCATGGCCGCCGCAACATTGAGGTAGCTGATCCCTGCGCCGGGCTTGCCGATGTTGCCAGTCAGCGCCGGCAGCAAGCCGACGGCGCGCATGACATTTGCGCCCGTGGGCTGACGTTGGAGTCCTTGACCGGCCCACAGAAGCGCCGGCCCGGCTGAATAGAGCCGGGCAGCCTGCCTGATGTCACCAGCCGGGACACCCGTTTGTTCCTCACCCCATTCCGGCGTGCACGTCTCGATGGCGGGAAGCACTTCGGTGACGCCTTGGACATGGTCAGCGATGAACTCGGTGTCGAAGGCCGCCATGGCGCCGAGTTCGTGCGCTATGGAAAACGCCAGTGCAGCGTCGGTGCCGGGGTACGGCTGGAGATGAAGATCGGCCCGGGCCGCGGTCGCCGTGCGTATCGGATCCACGACGATGACGGACCCGTCGAAGTCTCCCAGCCAGTTCTTGTCCATGTGCGGGGCGCTGTGAGAGGGGTTGGCACCCCACACGAGAATGCACGATGAATCGACCGCGGTACGCGGGTCGAATCCAGCGACGGACGTGCCGAACATGTACGACCACGCGATATGTCCGGCCAGATTGCAGATCGAATCCGGCTCTACTTCGGTCGCGCCCAAGCGGTGAAAGAACCGCAGCGGGAACATGAACGCCAGCATCGACATCGTTCCCGAGTAGTGGGTGTGGAGCACGGCCGCGGGGCCGCGCTCGTCGACGACCTGCTGCGTGCGTTCCGCGGTCTCGGCCAGAGCGTCTTCCCAGCTGATGGGTGCGAATGCGCCTTCGCCCTTCGGGCCGACCCGGCGCAGCGGGGTGGCGAGGCGGGCCTCGGGGTCCTGCCACACGCCGTTGTAGGCCGTTGCACACTTCGTGCACAGCGTTCCTCGGCTGACTGGATGCTCGGGATCGCCTTGGACGATGACCCGACCGTCCTTGCCGGAGCGCACCACGATCCCGCAGTTGTCGTAGCAGTCACGTGGGCAGTTCGTCCGCATTGGCGTCACGATCTGGTCTCCTGGCACTCCTCGACCCCGGCGGATCTGGTGGTAGGACTGGCGTCGGAGTTCAGGCCCAGCCGAGCTGCTGCAGGGCGACGCCTGAGTGCCAGATCTTGGTTATGTGAGCGATCTTGCCGCCCTCGAACCGCATGTCGTACACGTAGTCCGAGCTGGCTGCCTTCCCCGTCGGCGGAACCGGACCGCCGTCGCCGGTGTGGGTGCCGTTGAATACGGCGTAGGCCAGCACGCTGCTGCGCTCCTCGTCGACGGCCCACGACTTCAGGTCGTACGAGCCGTCTTCGAGGATCGTCAGGATGCCTTTCATCCACTCGGTGTAGGAGCGGAGGTCGGTGAGGTCGCCGATCGCTTCGGACTGTGCGGAGAACGTCGCATCGTCGGTGCAGTACTGGGCGCAACCGTCCCATCCTGCGCCGGTCTCGCATGCGTCGAAGAACGCGGCGGCTGTGTCGTTGATCTGTCCCATGGAATGGCTCCCTTCGTGGAGGAATTCACCTGATGGACGCCGTGGCTGTTCACACAGCGCTGGGGGAGTCGCACCGGCGAAGTACGTGCCGACACTAACGGCGGTGGAACCGACGGCGGACGCCTGCGAGTTTGTCGTCCGAGATCGGCACAGCGAAGATCTGAGTTCGTACTGTTGGCTCGACAGTTGGTAGCGGCGAAAGGGAGCCGATGCTGGAACACTCCGTGAGAATCGCGACCGCGCGGTCGGCCATTGACTACATCTGTGGCCGTACCGACCAAGAGCAGGCGGAGCCGGTTCCGAACTGTCCTGGCTGGACGGTGCACAACGCAGCGGCACATATCGGTCGCGTGGGGATCGCGTGGGCAGAGATGATCAGCTCGGCACCGGATGATCCCCAGTCCCGTGAACGTGGGTATGAGCGAAGCGGCCGCAAACTGGCCGGCTCGCCGATGACGGATCTCGCAGCGTGGGCCCACTCTGCGATCGATCGACTCGTGGACGATCCCGATCAACGCTGCTATTTCTCAATGACCGGAGGAGAAGGCACCGCACGGCTGTGGGCCTGGCATGCGGCATCCGAGCTGGGCATGCACCGCCTCGATGTCGAGTTGGCTCTGGGTCACGAGCACTCCATGACGTCGGCGCAGGCTCTCGACGCCGCCGAGTACACGTGCCAGTTCTTCTTGCCCGCGATGCGCCGCGTTCTCGATCGGGACCCGGGCCGGCTCACTGCTCGCCTGGTCGATGACGGCGACGAAGTCGGCAGCGTGACCATCGAGTCGTTGTCTGAGTCCGGGTCGACGGCGGCCGCAGTCATCGAAGGCCCGCCGATCCAGGTTCTGCTGGGCTTGTGGGGCCGACCGCACCACGGGGTCGAGGTTTGCGACGGCGACTCGGAGGTATGGCAGCAGTGGCGGGCCTTGCCCAGCGAGGCCTTCCAGTTCGGGACCTGGGACTAGCGGCGGCGCCACGCTTGCGTTGGCGGCCTCACGGGAAGCGGCGCGCACTCGGTCACCGCTTGAGCTTCCTACGCGAGGGACAGCGGGAGGGCTTCGAGGAGTTGGGCGACGCAGTCTTCGAGGGGTTGCGACGTGTCGATGGCGAACTCGGGTGATGGCGGCGGTTCGTAGGGCGCCGAGATGCCACTGAAGTCGGGAATCTCGCCGGCGCGGGCCTTCGCGTACAGGCCCTTCGGGTCACGGGCTTCGCAGACCTCGAGCGGGGTGTCGACGTACACCTCGACGAACGTGCCCTCAGGGTGAATGGCACGAACCTGGTCGCGGTCGGCGACATAGGGCGAGATGAATGCGGTCAGCACGACGATGCCCGCATCACCAAAGAGGCGGCACACCTCGCCGATGCGGCGGATGTTCTCGGCGCGGTCCTCGGGCGAGAAGCCGAGGTCGCGGTTAAGCCCGAAGCGGATGTTGTCGCCGTCGAGGACGTAAGCAGCGATGCCGCGTTCGATGAGCGCTTCTTCGAGGGCGAAGGCGAGCGTGGACTTGCCGCTGCCGGAGAGCCCGGTGAACCAGACCGTCACCGAGCGGTGGCCGAAGTGCGTTTGGCGGTCGGCACCGCTGACCCGACCTTCGGCACGGACGATGTTGCGCGAGACGGGTTCGTTCATGGCGCGCTCGGCCCCCGAAGGAAGCCACGTTGGGTCAGCAACCGCACGATCACAGCTACGCACTCCTCCACGCTCTGTGTGGAGGTGTCGACGCGCAGGTCGGCGTCGGCGGGCCGGTCGTAGGGGGCCGAGACGCCAGGAAACTGGGGGATCTCGCCGCTGTCGGCCATGGCGTAGATGCCATGGGGATCACGTTCCCGGCACACCTCGATGGGTGTGTCCACGAACACCTCCACGTAGCGGTCGACGCCGACGAGGTCGCGGGCGAGTTGGCGAACCTCGCTCTTGGGCGCCACCAGTGCGGCGATCGCGATGAGTCCTTGTCCGTTGACGAGCCGTGCGACCTCCGACACCCGGCGGAGGTTCTCGGAGCGTTCCTGCGCGCTGAAGCCGAGATCCCGCGAGATGCCCATGCGAACGTTTTCGCCGTCGAGACGGATCGACACCTTGTCCCGGTCGAACAACTCACGTTCGAGGGCGGTGGCGAGGGTGGATTTGCCCGCTGCGGTGAGCCCTGTAAGCAAGATGGTGCAGGGCTGCTGGCCGAACCGGATGGCCCGCTCGGCGTCGCTGATCTCGGAGATCTGTCGCACGAGCGCTGCGTCTGGCGTGTGGTCCCAAGCCGACGCCGCGCCGGTGATCATGCCTGCGGCAACGGTGGCGTTCGAGAGTCGATCGACCAGCACGAACGACCCTGTCGTGCGGTTGCTGCTGTAGGGGTCGAAGAGCAGCTCCCGGTCCGACGCAACCACGCAGCACCCGATGTCGTTGAGTCCCAGGGCCAGGGCCTGCTCGTGTCCGAGCGTGTTGATGTCGACGCGGTGGCGCAGGCCGCGGATCGTGCAGTTCGAGATGCCGTTGGCGGACTGCAGCAGGTACGAGCTGCCGGTCTCCATCTCGGCTTCGGCCATCCACACCACCATCGCGTCGAGCTCGTGCGCCCGTAGCGGTTCATCGCCGCGCCTGGCCAGCATGTCGCCGCGGCTGATGTCGATCTCGTCGGCCAAGGTGACGGTGACCGCCCGGCCCGGCCCGGCGACGTCGAGGTCGCCGTCGAAGGTCACGAGCCGCTCCACCGTCGAGCCGAGCCCTGATGGCAGGGCCACGACCTCATCGCCGGGCCGAATGGCCCCGGAAGCAACAGTGCCGGAGAAGCCGCGAAAATCAGGGTTCGGCCGGCTGACCATCTGCACCGGCATACGGAAGTGCTCAAGATCGACACCGGCGTCGACGTCCAGGGTTTCGAGGTGCTTCAAGAGCGGCGGCCCGTCGAACCAGTCGAGGTTGTCGCCCCCGTCGACCACGTTGTCGCCCAGCAGGGCGGAGGTCGGCAAGAAGTACGGCTCGCCGAACTCGAGCGTCTTGGAGAACGCTCGAAAGTCCTCGCAGATCGCAACGAAGCGATCCGCCGACCAGTCCACGAGATCCATCTTGTTGACCGCCACCACCACATGGCGGATGCCCAGCAGGCTGGTGATGTAGCTGTGGCGCTTGGTCTGGGGCAGTACCCCGTGGCGGGCGTCGACCAGGATGACCGCCAGCTGGCAGGTCGACGCGCCGGTGGCCATGTTGCGGGTGTACTGCTCGTGGCCCGGGGTGTCGGCGATGATGAACGTGCGCCGGGCCGTGGAAAAGCAGCGGTAGGCGACGTCGATCGTGATGCCCTGTTCCCGCTCGGCCCGAAGACCGTCCATGAGCAGGGCAAGGTCGACCTGGTCGCCTGCCGAACCCTGCGTCGCAGAGTCGGCCTCAAGGCTGGCCAGCACGTCCTCGTAGATGAGCTGGGAGTCGTGCAGCAGCCGGCCGATCAGCGTCGACTTGCCGTCGTCCACGCTGCCGCACGTCAACAGACGCAGCAGGTCCTTTTGTTGATGGGAGGCCAGGTAGGCGTCAAAGTCAGACTCGACGAATCCAGAGGCCGCCAGACCGGATGCAGGGGCCATCAGAAGTACCCCTCGCGCTTTTTCTCCTCCATGGAGCCCGACTGGTCGTAGTCGATCACCCGGCCTTCGCGCTCAGAGCGGGTGGCGAGCAGCATCTCCTGAATGATCTCGGACAGCGTCGTCGCCGTCGACTCGATCGCTCCCGAGAGCGGGTAGCAGCCAAGCGTGCGGAACCGCACCGAGCGCAGCTCCGGCACCTCGCCTTCATTGAAGACGAACCGGTCGTCGTCCACCATGATCAGCACACCGTCGCGATCCACCACCGGCCGCATCGCCGAGAAATAGAGCGGAACGATGGGGATTTCCTCGAGACCGATGTACTGCCAAACATCGAGCTCGGTCCAGTTGCTCAGCGGGAACACCCGGATCGATTCGCCCTTGTTGACCCGTCCGTTGTACAGATTCCACAGCTCGGGACGCTGGTTCTTCGGATCCCAGCGATGATGCGCGTTGCGGAAGCTGAACACCCGCTCCTTCGCCCGTGATTTCTCCTCGTCACGCCGAGCACCCCCGAACGCTGCGTCGAACCCGCCCGCGTCCAGCGCTTGGCGGAGCGCCTGGGTCTTCATGATGTCGGTGTAGTTCTTCGAGCCGTGATCGAACGGGTTGATCCCTTGGGCCACACCCTCGGCGTTGGTGTGGACGATCAGCTCGAACCCGACCTCAGCGGCCATCCGATCCCGGAAGAAGATCATCTCGGAGAACTTCCACGTCGTGTCGACGTGCAGGAGCGGGAATGGAATCTTCCCTGGGTAGAACGCCTTGCGGGCGAGGTGCAGCAGGACCGATGAGTCCTTGCCGATCGAATACAGCATCACCGGCCGCTCGCACTGGGCGACCACCTCGCGCATGATGTGGATCGCCTCAGATTCCAGCTGCTCAAGATGGGTCAGCCGCAGCTCGACCGGCACTGAGGCGCTCATCTGAATTCGCTCGATTCCGCCACCAATGCCTCGCTGGCCGCCCACAGCTTGGTCCCATTTTCCGGGTCCGACGCCGGGGCCGATACCTGCTTGCGATGCATCATGTGCAGGTACATCCCAGTGGAGCTGCCCGCTTCTTCAGCGCAGCACAGGTACACGACCGGTCCGATGGCCTCTTCGGGAGACTGAAAGAACAATCGCAGCACCGGGCTGATGATCGGCTTCAGCAGTGGCGGCGATTCCCTGGCGATATTGGTGGCCACGCCTCCCGGGCACAACGCGTGCACTGCGACATCGATGCTCTCGTCCTGATTCAGGCGTCGGGACAGCTCGGTTGCGAACGTGCACAGGGTCAGCTTGCTTTGGCCGTATCTCTGCAGGCTCTCGGTCATCGCGTGTTCGGTGTAGGCACCGAAGCGATCGAAATCGATGGGGTCGCAGGACCGGTGAGATTCCGATGCGACGAACACGATCCGCGGGGTCTCGCTGGGGTGGCTCGACGGGCGAATGACGCCGTCGGTCAGCCATCGGTCGATCATCACCCGTTTGGATAGGAAATTGACCGCGAACATGACTTCGTATCCCTGCGGGGTCTGCCTCGACCTGCGCGACAAGAGGCCGGCATTCATGAGCGCAATGTCGATGCGGATGCCGCGCTCGTGCAGCTGGTCGCAGCAGCGATGCACAGAACGGAGATCGGCGAGGTCCACCTCAATCATCTCCACGGTCTCGGACCCGGACTGTCGCTTGATCTCGTCGCAGATGCCGTCGTGACCGGGACGGCAAGCCAGGATCATGTTCCCGCCGCGCCGTGCGAGCTCAACCGCCGCAGCTCGACCCACTCCGCTGTTGGCGCCGGTCACGAGGCACGTCTTGCCGTCGATCCGCACGTCATCTGGGACAGGGCTGAGGTCGGGGTTCTTCGAATCTCGGAGGTCCCGGAGGGCCGCGCTCATGGCGTTGACGATGGCGCTGCCAGGGAACGTTCGCTTCTCTCGTGTCATGCCAGAAGGTGCCTCGCCGGTGGGTTGATCATGAGCGCTCGATGGCTGGTTCGGGGCCTCTTCGAACGGGATTGCATAGGCCTCCCGGTAGGAGGAAAAGGCTTCGTCGACGATCTGCTCGCTCAGTCCGAAATCGCTGAGCTTGTATTCATGCTTGCCGAATTGGTTCTGCGGGTTTGCCGCCATGTACTGCCCGGCTTCTCGCTCGGCTTCGGCATCGAAACCGATCCCCGCCAGACCGCAGATCCGCCTCACCTCGGCGATCGGTTCGTTCGTCAGCTCGTAGTAGGAAACGTCGACGAATCGACCGGCTGAGGATTCGGCCCGGGTCTGCATGGCCACGTCAACCATCCTGTGCGACTTGTAGCACCAGTGTTGCCCGATTTCGGCCGGATCGACCAAGTCGCTGAAGATGCCGCGGCCGTGGGCAACCATGCTGCAAAACGATGCGAGCGTCACTCGGGGGTCGCGGTGGGTCTGCACGATGGTCGCGCCATCGAACACCTTCCCGAACACGTCGAGGTACTCCATGTGGTGTGGGGTCTTGAGCACCCAGGCGCGCCCGGGACGCTGCCACGACAGCACCTTGAGCACCCGGCGGAAGTACTCGTAGGTCTGCGTGTGGTCCTGTTCTTCCAGCCAGCGGGAATAACTCGGCACATGCATGATGGCTTCGGCTGACTGGCTCATGAAGTTCAGGTCGAGCAGCAGGACGTCTTCTTCGGCCTGGTCGTGGCCGATCGGATGGATCGCCATGAACTCAGGTGCCAGATAGGAGATCGTCTTCTGGGCAAGAACCGCACGCCATTGGCGAGCTCGCTGCGCGCGTTCGGTCCCGTCGGCCGTCGACACCGGCACCAGCGCTTCCGCGCCCGAGATGCCCCGCACCTCCGGATGGGAGTTCAGCAGGCGCTGCAGCAACGTGGTGCCGGTGCGCTGCAAGCCCGTGACGAGGATGATTGTGCCGAGGCCGATGTCGTCGATCTCGGGGTGCCGCTTGAGCAGATCCTCGATACGCAGCCGGTGAACCAGCGCCGCGACGAGCCGCGACTTCTGTATCTGCAGTCCAGTCGGGGTCAGGCGGGCTTCGTCGTTGATCGAGGCGACGAGCACTTCGAGGGCACGCAAATGCCCGTCGTCGCCGAAGTCCGTCAGGCCGGTCTTGCGTTGCGCAGCCTCACGCAATGCACCGACGTCCAGCCGGTCGGAGAGCCCGAATTGCAGACCGGCCCCACCGAGCCGGTTGAAGATCCTGATGGGTACAGGGCGATAGGGGTTCTCATAGTCCGTGGAAGTCACGACACCTTCCGGCTGCAGGAGCGTTCTGTCATTGGGCTAGCTTCACAAGCTGTTCAGCTTGACCACTCGGCACCTCGGTTGGGGGTGCTCGGCGGCCCGCACCCACCGGAAACACATCGTGCCCGACGTGTGGCCTGCGGTGTCGAGCCAGTTCGGCAGGCCGGGATCTTCGTGCGCCACGATCAAGCGCACAGAACCGTCGGCTTCGTAGTGGGCGAGATGCTTGTTGGTGTGGATCGTGAAATGGCGATAGTCCAGCGATTCCATCCAGTAGTTGTTCAGCTGGAAGTTCCAGTGCTCGCATTCGGGAGGCGTGGCCTCGATGAGCAGAACCTCGTCGGGCGCCAGTGCCCAGTGGCTGTGGTAGTAGGTGATGTTCGGATCCCCGCCGGCGGCCAGCGACACGTCCGGATCGAACATCGGCAGCTCGTTGCTGTGCTTGGAGAAGTCGCGCGCCCACTTGGCGAACAGCAATGGTGCGCCCATCACCAGCGTCCCCGCCTTCTTCAGCCCCTCATCGAGCGCCCGTGCCGTCAGGTGGGAGGGGCGGCGCTCGTCGGCCGGACAATTGATGCGATCGATCGTCAGATCGGCCGGGGTTTCTGTAACACGGTCCCCAAACGTCTGACGGACCACCAGCGTGCCGGTCTCGGGCGTCATCGGGAGCCAGTTGCTGACCTGGGGAGTGTTGCTGAGCACTAGCTCGAAGCCCCCGTCGGGGTCCATGTCGATCTCGTCGGATTCGATGTATCCCGTGGGGGGCAGCCCGCCGCCCTGGCCGTAGTTGCCGGACTGCGTTCCGAAGCTCAGGTAGGCGATGTCGTTGCGCTGGCCGGTGATCTTGTACTCGTAGTCCCCGTCCAATGCGGCCGTCAGATAGAAGTTGTCGGGATTGTCCGCCCCCAGCTTGGTGGTCTCGTCGACGACGCGATGCAGCACAGGTGCGTTGGGGTCGGCGTGCTCAACGAACGCATTCAGGCCGGCACGAGCGAGACGGCTTAGGTAGCGATACCCCTCGGCTTGGCTGAACGAGTCCTGCGGCGTGCCGGGGAAATTCAGCGCAGCACCCGCCGCTTTCAACGAGTCGCAGAATTCGTTCCAGGATTGGCCGCTGACGACGCGCTGGGCGGCCACATCGTCGTGCGTCTTGCCGCGCACTCTCAAGACGAACAGCGAGACCCTTCGAAACGCCGCAAGGAGACCGATGGCGAACCGTCGCATGGCGCACCTTTACAGACGCGAGCGGCCCGACAGCAACTCCTGCCCAGCTCGCAGCCGTTCCATCGTCAACACGGTTGCCTCCTCACCGGCAGGACCAGAAGACCGGGCAAGTCAACCCAGCAGCGCGGCGGGACCGAGTTTGTGGGCGAGCATGTCTGCGTAGAGGGGCAGGCTTCGCTCGTAGAGCTCTTGGAGGCGAGGAGTGTCCTCCAAGGGCGGATATTCCGTGGGGGGTTTGTGAAAGCCGGTGCTCTGGCGCAGCGCATCGTGCCAAGGGCCAGAACCCTCGCCGTACCAGCTCACTTCGGTGCGTTCGCCCTGGGACCACTCGAGCGCCTCGGCGACGAACCGGATGCCGACCGCGTCGCAATAGGCCCGGATCGTTCCTTCGGGGTCGCCGATTAGGTCGGAAGCGTCGATGACGGGCGGGGGAGTGCCGTCGCGGTCGGCGATCTGTCCGAACAGGCGGTGCAGCGATCCGAACCCGACCTCGTCCCACGTGCAGTCGGGCCAGTGACGGCCCAGCCCCTGGACCACTCGCTTCGGGTCCCGGATCAGGAACGTGTGGGTCATCGCCGAGAGCTTGGCGTCGTCGAGGTGATGCTCGACCGAATAGGCGAAGTCCTTCACGAACACCTTCTGCGCCTGGGCAAGCGCTGAGATCTCGTTCCAGAACGACGCATAGTTGTGGCCCGGTCGTGCGGGGACATGGGCATCGCGCTGGGACCGGCGGTCCTCGCCGTAGTAGTAGAGCTCGTTCCAGGGCTCGTGGAAGCACTCGAAGTCGCCTCGCTGGCGCATCATCCACTCGAACGCCGTCGAGATCGAGCGGGGTGTGGCCCACAGGATCAAGAGCATCTGTGAGCCCCCCGCTCAGCCGGCTCCGGCACGGTGATCCCCTCCGGTGTCCTTGCGGGCCGTGCGGGTGCTCAACCGCTCGTGACGGCGGTGCGCGAGCGCTGCGTCGCCTTGCGGAGTCCCGTCGTGGAACGAGCCGATCATCTCGTCCAGTGGCGATTCGGGTCCGCCGTAGTTGCACTCGATGAACCGGTGGTGGATCTGGTGGTGGAAATCGCCCAGCTCGAAACGGGCCTGCCGGTGCTTTTGCGGCCCCAGCAACAGGGCGTCGTAGCCGGTGTGCGACAACGGTGCCCCGATGCCGTGGTGCATGGTCATGAAGTACAGGTGCACCGGGTGGGACGGCACCAGGAACAGCAGCACCACGTCGGAGAACAGGACGAGGTGCTCGGCGGGGTGCATCGAGAGCCCTGACCACGGACCGACGTTGATGTTGCGGTGGTGCCAGGAGTGGACGCGGCGGTACGCAAGGCCGGTGTGCAGCAGCCGATGGTGGGCCGAGAAGTACAGCACGGACCACCACGGGATGATCGCCACGAATGCCACGAACCAGATGGGGTTGTCGCTGAACGAGATCATTCGGGCGTATCCATTGGCGTAGGCCCAAAGCAGCAGGGCTTCGAACCCGGTCCAGATCAGCACGGCCGGTCCGAGCGTGAGGAAAACGTTCTCCCGGACTTGGTTCCCGAACAGGAACACCCGCTTGTTCCGGCCGAAAGGCCGGGCGTCGTAGCGCAAGGAATCGCCCTGGCGACCGATGACGTAGAACCAGACGTGGAGCCCGCCTGCGACGACGGTTACGAGGATCAGGTTGCGAAGCCACACCCCGAAGATCCAGTCGAGCTCAAAGCGCTTGGTGCGCTCGGGCGATGGCATGAACCAGGCCCAGATCCCGAACGACACTGCCAGCATGAAAAAGCGGGACCGCAGGGGCAGCCATGTGCGGCCGAGGTGCTTTGCGATGGCGATCGGTCGGGGAGGCCAGCGCAGGAATGGCGCCGAGCGCAGCGGCAGCTCCGGCGCGTAGTTCCACGTCTTGCGAGCGCCAGCGGGCGTCGAGGGCACGGCATCACCCCCGAGCGGTCTCGAGCGGCTGTTGGCGGGTCTGCAAGCCTGCCACTGACACCAGTGTATGTTCGGCGTCGAGACTGCCGAAAGACGCATTCCGGTTCAGTCGGAGCAACGGAGCGGCATGAACGAACCGCTGTCGAACGAGACGCATTACAACGAGCACGGCGCCGAGATCACGGGTCTGCGCATCTTCCGTTGGGACGAGCTCGACACGACGCGCTGGGACGCCGATCAGGTCGCAGCGCAGATCGTGACCGGCGAGCACATGCACCTGATCCGGGCGGTGTACGAGCCGGGTGCGACCTACGAGATGCACAGCCATCCCTACGACCAGTTCAGGGCGGTCCTAAGCGACCGCCTCCTGTTGTCGGGCCGGCTGCTGCTGACGGTTGGCGATGAGACCCGCGAGATCGGGCCGGGCGATGGCTGGTACGCACCGACAGATGTGCCGCACGGGGGCAGGGTCCTCGGCGACGAGCAAGCCGTCTTCATCGACGTCTACTCGCCGGCAACCACGTGGATCCTCAACGTGTTCGCGGAGGGGAGACGTGTCGAACGAGCGAGCGAATGAATTGCTGGGTGACGGTCAATTGCGTTCCGTTCGCGACATGCTCGCGCCCCCCGTACTCGATATGGCTCAGACGGTCGCGATTCGCAAGGACGTGTGCCGCGCGATGACGTCGAAGTCGCGGTCGCGGTGGAGGACAGGAATGTCGAGCCGGATGGCCACTGCAGCAATCACAGCGTCCATCTGGGAGCGAATGGTGATGCCTCTCCGGCGCAGCCCCCGGTAGATCATTGCCGCGGAGAGAAAGTCTCGCCAGGGTTCCAGAGTTTCGAAGTGCTGAGCTTCCAAGACTCGTTGAGTTCGGCCGACAGCCCCGGCGTGGGCGCCAGCCATGACTTCGAGCACGACCGGATCGATAACCGACACTTCGTGCTGCTCAATCGAATCGAGCAGTGCGAACGCGACATCGGAATCGGCACCGCGGAGGTGCTCGACCCACGCGGATGAGTCAGCCAGAAGCATCGTCGTCTTGCCCCCAGTCTCCGAAGCGGTCGGCACGCATGGCATCGAGGTCACCGTCCCAACCGATGCCCCTGGTGGCCAATTGATCCTCGACGCTCATCGGCTCGCCTCCGACGAGTTGTTCAAGCGCAAAATGCACCGCTTCACGCTTGGTTCTGAGCCCGTATCTGCTCATTGCTCGTCCGATCAGCTCGTCGTCGATGTCAATGTTTGTCCGGCTCATGGACGCATTTTACACCTAGTGGTGTATAGAGGTGTATTACGACAGCCCGCCCGATGACCGGCGCCGACGAGGCACAGTAAGGGCAGGACAGTCGGCTTGGCGAACGAGTTTCTGGAATGCTGGAGTGATGGGCGAGCCCACAGCGCCGCAAGCTCAGCCGACCGAAGGGCGGAGCTATCCGACAATGGCGCGCGGCGCCCGGCCGACGTTCTTCGATGACGAAGGTGCGACCGATGCGGTCCTGGCGATCGTGACGGCGCTGGCGGCCGAGGTGTGGACGTTGCGGGAGCGGCAGACCACCCTCGAAGCGGTGCTCACCGAAGCCGGCATTGAGGTCGCAGAGGCGATCGAGGCGTACCGACCCGACGGCGACCAGACCGCAGCCCGAGCTGCAGAGGCGGCGGCGTTCGCCGGCCGCGTGTACCGCGTGTTCGAGGAAATGCGTGAAGAGGCGCTGGCTGGCGAGACCGAGGACCGGTATCTGCAAGTTGTCGATCGCGCATTCGCAGAGCTATAGACAGGGGACAGCCAGATGAGCCAGCAACGACACGCACTCCTTCCCGACGAGACGCACGACGAGGTCGCACGCGAGAGCTTCGTCCAGGCGCTGAAGTCGCACATCGCGACCCGGGTCAGTCCTGGCGTTCGCGAGATCTACGACTGTCGGGTGCGGGACCGGTGGGTCTCCGAGCACGGCGCCGAACCGGCCGATCGCCACGAAGTCCGCGAAGCACTGAGCTCGGACACGTACTACCGGTTGTGGAGTTCGGTCCGGCGATCCAGCCAGCACTTGCTGTGGAGCTCGGTCGGCGATGCCGTGGCTCGCCAGGCCGACGATCTCGCGGAACGTGCGCGTGCAGCCGATACGGGGCTCGGGTCCCTGCGCCTCGATCCCGGTCTCGAGATCCCCTGGTACAACGCCGACGTCGACATCCATGCCATGCCAGGCGGCTACCGGGGCGAGTACACCGACGACGACGTGTCGGCCGGAGCGGTGTTCGACCGTGGTGTCTACGTCTATGCGATGGGCCAGATGGGCGCTCTCAATGACGACTACGGGCAGTCGATCTGCCAGAACTTTCTGGCGGTCTCGTTCCCCGAGTTCTCGCCGCGGCAGATTCTCGACATGGGCTGCACTTCCGGCAATTCCACGTTGCCCTACGTCGACGCGTTCGGTGACGCCGAGGTCCACGCCATCGACCTGGGCGCGCCTGTGCTGCGGTACGCGCATGCGAGAGCCGAGTTGCTGGGCCGGGCGGTGCATTTCTCCCAGCAGAACGCCGAGTGCACAGACTTCGGAGACGCCAGCTTCGATCTCATCGTGTCGCACATCGTCTTGCATGAGATGTCTCCTGCGGCACTGCGCCGAACGTTCGCCGAGTGCCGTCGTCTCTTGGCTCCGGGCGGGCTCATGGTCCACGCCGACTTCGCCGGATACGCGGGGGTCGACCCTGTCACCCAGGCGATGATCGACTGGGACACCTACAACAACCACGAGCCCTTCTGGGGCCCGATGCGTGACATGGACCTCGTGGCCGAGTCCGTGAGTGCCGGGTTCGACGATGGAATGGTCTCCATCGAGACAGTGCCGACGGGACGAGTACTGCAGACGGGCAAGCAGCAACGCGGGCAGCTCACGTTGCTCGTCGGCCGGACTTGACCAGACCGACCTCTCGAGCAGTCTGCGATAGGCGGCGACGCCAGCGCCACGTCAATAGCGCGAGCGCCAGGGGCTGCCTTCGGTGGGGTAGGGGTACTGCATGTAGTACTCGGACTTCATCCTCACGCAGTCGTGCGCCACGTCGAATGCCTCGACGACGGCATCGGGCAGCGGTCCGCCCCCTGACGCCGCCATGATCGGCTCGAGCTGTTCGATGCGTGACACGCCGATGAGCACCGCATCGCCGAGCGATGCATCGACGGCGGAGTGATGCTGGGTCCAGCGCACGGCCGCTTCGAGCGTGCTGAGGCCGGCTGCTGATGCGGCGGCTGTGATGGCATCGAGCGCTGCGAACATCTCATCCCGATGCAGGTAGCGCTCCTGGTACTGCCTGATGCGGCGTGACTGGGCGAACCGGTCGACCCCTTTCACCGGTTCGACACCCTTGCGGTACTTGCCCGTGAGGAACCCGCTCGCGAGCGACCCGTGGGTGTAGTAGCTGATGCCGTAGTTGCGCAGCACCGGGACAAGCTCGTACTCCGCGGTGCGATTCAGGGCGTTGTACACCCCCTGGTACACGGTCGGCATCACGTACCCCTGGCGCTGGCAGTACTGGGCGATCTCGACGACCTGCCAGGCGGGGAAGTTCGACAGTCCGAATCGCTCGAATTGACCAGCGTTATGGCACTCGTTCATCGCGGCGAGCGTGTCCTCGAGGGGGATCTCGGTCGAGGGCATGTGGATGTAGTAGATCGACACCGATTCGCGCCGCAGGGCCGCAAGCGACTGCTCCATCTGCGCAACCGGTCCTCCGTCGACGCTGGGGTGGTACTTGGTGCCCACCCTGATGCCCGCGCCTGCCGGCAGTCGGCCGATGACCGCCTCGCTGTTTCCGTTCTGGTACATCCTCGACGTGTCGAGTTCTTCGCCGCCGAGCGCCGCGAAGGCTCGAAGCAGGTCATTGCACGAGTCATCGGCCGCCAGGGGATGGTCGCGAGTCGTCTCGGAGGGCTTGCCGAAGGCAATTGCACCCAACACGACGGGCGCTGCTTGGGTTCGTGTCACCAGATCGGCCATGGGTCCCCCCGATGTCGTGAGGAACCGACCCTAGATCTCTGGCTCAAGGAAGCTGTTGACTGATGGGGCCCACGCCCAGGACAGGAGGGTGACCCGATGGAGGTCGTCAACGAAGTGATGCCCACGCGCCGGGAACGCATCGACGAGATGATGCAGCCCGGTCCCGACGGGCCGATCTACATGGTCAACCTGCTGAAGTTCAAGGACAAGGCCGAGTACGAGGATGGGCGGGAAACCGATCTCACCGGCTACGAGGCGTACCAGCTGTACGGCCGAGCGGTTATGAAGATCATCGGGGACTACGGCGGCGAGATCCAGTTCGCTGCAGACGTGACGTTCCTGGCGCTCGGCCAGGTCGAGGACCTGTGGGACGAAATCGCCATCGCCAAGTACCCCAGCCGCGGTGCACTCCTTGCGATGTCGTCCTCCAACGAGTGGCGGGCAGCATCTGTTCACCGCACTGCTGGGCTGGCCGGTCAGCTCAACATCGAGACGGTCGCCGAGTTCGTCCGGGAGTGAAATCGAGGCGGCCTTGCGGACCGCCGACCTCGGAGAGCACGACAGCGGTGATTCTCATCTCTATTCCTCCGTCGGGATTCCTTCCAGCTGGAAGGTTGAGGCGGGGAGGTCAAGTACGGTCGTGCGTATGAGAATCGGGGAATTGGGCGATCGCTGCGGGGTGAGCACGAAGACCATTCGATATTACGAGTCGATCGGTCTGCTCGATGAACCAGGCCGCACAGCGAGCGGGTACCGCGAATATGCGGGCGACGCTGTGGAGCGACTGCAGTTCATCAGGGATGCGCAGGCGACCGGGCTGACATTGGCCGAGATCTCTTCGGTGCTCGAGCTCAAGAGTGTCGGCGAGCGTTCGTGCGCGCATACCACGACACTCATCGAGGCCCACGTGGATGCCATCGACGTTCAGATCGCCCAGCTCCGTTCGGCCCGCAAGGAGCTGGCGGCACTGCTGAGACGGGCACAGGGTCTCGACCCGGCGTCATGCACTGACCCCAACCGTTGCCAGGTGATCAGCCGGACCCGATAAGGGACTTGACCTTCCAGTTGAGTGGAACCTTTAGGGTGGGCACATGGCCACCGATGTGACCGCCCGATCCGACCTGGCGATCGATGGGATGACGTGCGCCGCCTGCGCGAGCCGGATTCAGCGCCGATTGGACGAGCTGGATGCCGTGGCGGCGGCAAACGTGAACTTCGCCACCGGGCGGGCCACCATCACCCATAACGGATCGCTCGACGAGGCATTCGTCGCAGCGGAGATCAAGGCACTGGGCTACTCCGTCATCGCCCCCGATGAAGGCGACGCAGCCGAGCAGCGGCGCCAGGCGGACCTGCTGATCCGGCTGGTCATCGGCGTGGTGCTGACGGTGCCGTCGGTGCTTATCTCGATGATCCCGGCGCTGCAGTTCGGCGGCTGGGAATGGCCGGTCGCCGCGTTGGCAACGGTGGTCATCGTTGGGTCGGGGTGGCCGTTCCATCGAGCTGCGGCGGTGAACCTGCGGCACGGCGCCACCACGATGGACACGCTTGTGTCGATGGGGTCGCTGTCGGCGCTGGCCTGGTCGCTGGCTGTGTCGATTGGCGGCGTCGGCGATGGCCATGTGTACTTCGAGACCGGCGCTGTGATCGTGACGCTGATCTTGCTGGGCAAGTGGCTGGAGCTTCGGGCCAAGCGCCGCTCCGGTGACGCCATCCGGGCGCTGGCCGACCTTGGCGTGCGGACAGCCCGCTTGGTCGACGGGCGTGAGATCGAGCTCGCGGATCTGGCGGTCGGGATGCGGTTCGTGGTCCGGCCGGGGGAGAGGATCGCCACAGACGGTGTGGTCGTCGACGGACACTCGGCAGTCGATGCGTCGATGGTGACCGGCGAACCGGTGCCGGTCGAGGTCGGACCCGGCGATGAGGTGATCGGTTCGACGATCAATGCGAACGGTGCGCTCGTCGTCGAGGCGACGAAGGTAGGCGCTGATACGGCGCTGGCCCAGATCATCCGGCTGGTCACCCAAGCGCAAGGCAGCCGGGCAGAGGTACAGCGTCTCGCCGATCGGGTGTCGGCGGTGTTCGTGCCCTTCGCAATCGCCGCAGCACTCGTCACTCTGACGGTGTGGTTGGTGCTGGGCAACGTGGCCGGGGCAGCGTTCACCGCGGCCGTGGCGGTGCTGATCATCGCCTGCCCCTGTGCCCTCGGGTTGGCGACACCGCTCGCGATCATGGTGGGCACCGGTCGAGGCGCTCAGCTTGGGGTCATCATCAAGGGAGGCGAAATCCTTGAGGACACACGCTCGGTCGATGTCGTCCTGGTCGACAAGACCGGCACCGTCACCGAAGGAGCCATGACGCTCGCCGGCGTGCATGCGGGCGAGCTGTCGGCCGCCGAGCGTGACGAGGTGCACCGGCTGGCGGCGTCGGCGGAAGCGCTGTCGGAGCATCCGATCGCCCAAGCCATCGCCCACTCCATCGACGGGTTGGCCGATGGTTTCGCCCACGGGTTGGCTGACATGGACGAGTTCGAGGTGACACCGGGTTCGGGCGTAACGGCGACGATCGGCGGGATCGAAATCCGGGTGGGCCGACGCAGTCTGTTCGACACCGTGCCCGGCCCCGTCGCTGAGTTGGCTGGGTCCGCCGAGGCCGCAGGCGCGACGGCCGTCCTTGCCGGCCGCAACGGGACAGCGGAGATTGTCCTGGTGGTCGCCGACCGCATCAAGCCGACCTCGTTGGAGGCGGTAGCGGCATTGCACAACCAGGGCCTGGCGGTCACGCTGCTCACCGGCGACAACGAGCGCACTGCCCGCACGGTCGCCGCCAAGGTCGGCATCGAATCTGTGATCGCCGAGGTCTATCCCGGTGAAAAGGCCGCCGTCGTGCAACAGCTCCAAGCAGACGGGAAGCGAGTGGCGATGGTGGGGGACGGCATCAACGACGCCCCAGCATTGGCGCAAGCCGATCTCGGCATTGCCGTGGGAACCGGCACCGACATAGCCATCGAAGCCTCCGATCTCACCGTCGTGAGCGGCGACCTGCGAGCCGTGGCAGATGCCATAGCGCTGGCACGTCGGACGCTGTCGACGATCAAGGGCAATTTGTTCTGGGCCTTCGCCTACAACGCCGCCGCGATCCCGCTTGCGGCGTTGGGCATCCTGAACCCCATGATCGCCGCCGGCGCCATGGGCGTGTCGTCGCTGTTCGTCGTCACGAACAGCCTCCGTCTGCGACGCTTCGCGGGCTACCGCCAGACGGTCTGATCGCGTGACCAGCAAGAAGTGGACTGTTTCCGACATTCCCGACCAGTCGGGCCGGGTGGCGGTTGTCACGGGCGCCAACTCCGGGAATGGTCTCGAGACGGCGCGTGCCCTGGCGGGCCGTGGCGCATTGGTGGTGCTTGCGGTGCGGGATCTCGACAGGGGCAGGGCGGCGGTCGATGCGATTCGGGCCGATCATCCCGGTTCCGACCTAGTGCTACAGGAACTCGACCTGGCGTCGCTGGATTCGGTGCGTGAAGCGGCGTCGGCCATCGGTAACCGGTTCGAGCGCATCGACCTGCTCGTCAACAACGCAGGGGTCTTTCACACACCGCGCCGGCAGACCGCCGACGGGTTCGAAATCCGGATGGGCACCAATCACCTGGGCCACTTCGCCTGGACGGGGTTGCTGCTGGAGCGGATGTTGCCTGTTGCCGGGTCGCGGGTGGTGACGGTGAGCAGCGACGCTCACCGGTACCGGTCGCGGATCGACTTCGACCGTCTCGGGGCTGCGCAGGATCGCAGCCAGGCTGCTGCGTACGGACGCTCGAAGCTGGCGAACCTGTTGTTCACCTACGAGCTACAACGCCGGTTGCTGGCGGCTGGGACTCCGACTGTGGCGTTGGCGGCTCATCCAGGCTGGTCCGAAACGGAGATCCTGCGCCATTTCCCGGGCATACGAGTCATCCATCTGTTGATTCAGCCGCTGCGGCACAGCGCAGCCATGGGCGCCCTTTCGACGCTGAGGGCTGCGACCGATCCCACCGCCTCCGGAGCCCAGTTCTACGGCCCGGACGGGTTCATGGAGATGCGCGGCCATCCGGTGGTGGTGACGTCGAGTGCCCGATCTCAGGAGGCAGCGTTGCAGCGGCGGCTGTGGCATGCCTCAGAAGAACTCACGGCTGTCAGCTTTAGCGTCTGACCGGCGACCAGATGTGCGGGTCCGCTGGGGTCGACGTCGGTAGTATCACGCTAGCTACGACCCCGACAGGAGGGCACTCATGGTTGAGACCACCGGCAGCACAAGCATCGACATCAACACAAGTCCAGAGGCGGTGTACGAGCTACTGACGGGTCTGTCACGCATCAGCGAGATCAGTCCCGAGTGCTACAAGTCCGAGTGGGAGGACGGCTCGACTGAGCCCGTGGTCGGCGCGAAGTTCCGGGGATACAACCAGAACGGCGACATGAAGTGGGACGCAGGCTGCGTCGTCGTCTCTGCTGAGCCTGGTCGCGAATGGGCTTTCGAAGTACCCGCCCAGGACGGCCGCCGCACGCTATGGCGCTACGAGATCGAGGCCACCGACTCGGGCTGCCGAGTCACCGAGAGCTTCGATTCTCCGATTCTCGACCTGGAGTTCTTCCAGAAGCACAACCGTCACGGTCTCTTGGTGCAGAACATCGCCCAAAGCCTGGAGAACCTCAAGGCTGTCGCTGAGGCATAGCCGATCCCGAAGGCATGCCTTCCGACAGCACCGCGTCGGCCACTACGGCTCCGGTCCAGCAGTAGAGAAGCACCGTGGGGGTGGCGCCGAAGTCCTGGCAGTGCTCTTGCCAGGGCGCGTGATGCACGGCGTCTCCGGGTCGGGTGGTACGGCGCACGCCATCGCTGCCGCTGAATAACGGCTCGCCGGCCAGCACGTGGTACAGCTCCTCGGCCTCGTGGTGGTGGTTGGGGTAGTGGAGGTGCGGACCCCACACGGCGATGCCGACCCGCACCGAGTGATGCTCGATGATCGAGCCAGGGCCCACTAGCTGCACATAGCCGTAGTTGTCGTGGAAGTCCTGGCTCAGCACGCCGAAATAGCCGGCGGTCTGGCGCCAAGGCAGCGCAGGGGCGAGCGAGAGGAATTCTTCGAGCACAGCGTCGATGGCGGTATCGCCGCTGAGTCCAACGGCGTCGAGGAGCCGGAGCACTGGCAGTTGACGGGGCTCGACCTGGGCGGGGCTGCGTGCTTCGTCGAGCGCGTCGAGCACCTCAGCGACCATCGGGTACTCGGGGACCACTGGACGGCTGCGGTGGAACTCGGCGATGCGCTGAAGCAGCTCATCCATGACGCCTGACACCCCGGCATTTTCCCAGATACACACAGCCTGCAAGCCGACTTCAGAACCACAGCTATCTTCCAAGCGGTGAACGCAACGCTGCCGCACGGGGATCGATCACCGGACGGGCGCCTCTCGCACGCTGATGTCGTGGCGTGGGCGGTGTCGATGGTGGAGCGCCTGGATGAGCGGGCGGCTGAGGCCGAAGAGCTACGCGAGCTTCCCCAGGCGACGATGGAGGACGCCGCGTCCAGCGGTGTGTTCAGGATGCTTGTGCCCAGTGAGCGCGGCGGCCACGGACTCGGGCTCCGGTCGCTCGGCGAGATGACACGCATCCTCGCTCACGGTTGCGTCTCGTCAGCGTGGACGCTGCTGTTCCTCGTGCTGCACAACTGGTTCGTGGCACGCGGGCCGCAAGAGCTCCAGGCGGCGGTCTGGGGCGATCGCCCCTATGTGCTGATGCCAGGCACGCTTGCGCCGACCGGGACCGCCACACCGGTCGACGGCGGCTACGAGCTCACGGGCCGGTGGCAATGGGCGACGGGAGTACAACACGCTGACTGGGTGATGCTCAATGGGCTGATCCGTCGGGACGAAGGCCCCGAGGCGCGGTTCTTCCTGCTGCCGATCGCAGAGGTCGAGGTCGTGGACGTGTGGCACACCTCGGGCATGCGGGGGACCGGCAGCAACGATGTGGTGGCTGATCGGGTGTTCGTCCCCGCCGACCAGACGCTCGCCGCCATCGAGCTTGCGGGCAATTCCCCGCCAGGGGCGGAACACAGCGCCGATCCGTTCGTGCGGTACCCGATGGTGCCGGTGCTCACGCTCGTGGCCGCCGCAGCAGCATTGGGCGGCGCCGAAGCCGCCGTCGAGAACTTCCGAGAGCGCCTGTCGTCGCGGGTGCTTGCGTACTCGATGGGTGACCGCCAAGCCGCCCAACCGGCGTCTCAGATCCGCCTCTCTCAGGCGCAGGCGACGGTGCGAGCGGCACGTCTGGTATGGGACGACGCGGTGGATCAGGTGTGCGACGTTTACGACGGGGGAGGGGTATTCGAAACCGTCGACCGAGGCCGAATCCGCCTCGCGGCTGCCCAAACGGTTCGCCTGTCGATCGACGCCGTCAGCACCGTGCTGGAAGCGTCGGGTGCGTCCGTGCACTTCGCCGATTCGCCGCTGCAGCGCATTTCCCGCGATCTGCTGACGCTCCGAGGGCACATGGTCTTCGACTGGGACCGCACCGCAGAGCTCGCCGGCAAGCTGGAGCTCGGCCTCGATCCCGCACCAACGGATTTGCTTTGACGGGCGCAACGTTCGTCGCCACCGGGCACGGCACTACGTTGAGCTGCAGGGGAGACGATTCGATGACCGAGAATCCGCGACCGCTTCTGATCGGTGCCACTGCGGCTGATCCGAAGCGAGCCATCTTCATCTGGAACGCCATTCGCAAGTACTTCAACGAGGTCGGCCTCGAGATGGAGTACGCGCTCTATTCCACCTACGACGCCCTGTGCAGCGCTGTGCTGGAGGGCCATGTCGACATTGCGTGGAACGCGCCGATGGCCCATGCCCAGTTGCTGCTGCAGTCCCCGGACGCATGCCGGACCTTGGCGATGCGCGACACCGATGAGGACGTTCACACCCTGATCGTCGCCCGAGCCGACGCTGGCATCACTGATCTCGATGATCTGCGCGGGCGACGCCTTGCCCTGGGTGTCGACGTTTCCAGCGAGCTGTTCCTGCTGCCGGTTGCGCAGCTCGCAGAGGCCGGGTTCGACGTCGAATCGGACTGCGAGCTCGTCGAGCTTGAGCCCACCGAGTACCCGAACCTCCAGTCGTGGGTGGATGACTGGGCGATCTTCGGGGCAGTGGTCGATGGTCGAGCCGATGCTGGTGTGATCTTCGAGCCGTGGCTGCCGTCGCTGATGCGACGCCACCCGGTGACCGAGCACGACATCGTCGAGGTGTGGCGCACCCGCCCCTACAGCCACTGCGCCTTCACCGCCGGACCCGATCTGGGCGACGACATCAGCGCCCGGTTTGTGGAGCTCCTCGTGGCCATGGACCCCGACGAGCCAGAGATTGCCGAGATGATGCGCATGGAACACCTCACCAAGTGGGTGCGAGCCACCGACGACGGCTGGGGCGACCTCATGGGCGCCGTCGAGAAGGCCGAACTCGTCGGCAAGATCTTCTGATCCTGCAGCGCGCAAGGCCAAGGCTCAGCGGGCGAGTGCGTCGAGGATGTTGAGTCGATTGGCTCGGCGGCACGGGAGGACTGCGCCGGCTGCAGCAATGGCGACGCCAGTGATGATGGCGGCAGCGAACGCGGCGGGGCTGAAGGCGTAGTCGACGTCGAACGCGGTTGTGGTCCGAAAGGTGCGGACGAGAATGGCGTGATAGGCGGATCCTGCGAGAGCGCCGAGGATTGCCCCTGTGAGGCCGATGGCGAGGGCCTCGGCCGCGACGCTCGTGAGGATGCGTCGCTTGGTGGCACCGATGGCTCGGAGCGCAGCGAATTCGTTGGTTCGCTCAAGTGTTGATGCCAGCAGCGTGTTAAGGAGCGCAATTGCGGCGCAGGTGACAATCACGAGCAGCATCATCGCGACGAGGACGAGGATCTGGTCGGCGGATCGCCGGAGGTCGCCGAGGAACTCCTCGCCGGTGAAGGTCTGGATAGGAAGTCGTGCGGTTGCGGTGATCCGGTCGAGTTGCTCGCGGACCGCGGCTGGGTCGGCGTCGGGTTCGAGTTGGATTTCGTATCGAGCGAAGCTGCTGATTCCGTAGTGGGTGGCGAAGAGGTCATGGGAAATGTTGATCATGCCGCCGCTGCCGGGGGCGATGGCGTCACTGATGGCGACGATCGGCAGTCGCAGGGTGGGTGTTGCGCCAGGGATGTCGATGACGTCGCCGACTTCCAAGTCGAATGTGAGCGCGGTCTGCTTCAGCACGATGGCACCGTCACCGGCCGCCATCTGGGCACGTGCGTCATCGCTGGCGAGGCGGGAGAAGGGGTAGGCGGAATCGCCGTAGACGCCGCTGATGCCGACGATGTGGGGTCCCGACTCAGCAGGGATCCAGGTACTGGCGGCAACGGAGCGCACGCCCGGTATGGCTTCGAATTCAGACGTCCAGGCCGGCGGAAGGCCGACGAGGGCGATGGTGTCACCGGTAGTGGTGCCGATCCAGAAGTCAGTGTGAAGGGTCGTGGACAGGTTCTCGTTGGAGGTGTCGCGAAGGTTGATCGCCATGCCAGTGGTGGTGACGGCGACGGCGACGGCGACCATCACCACGGCCGTGGTACCCCACACGCGACGCGGGGAACGCTTCAGCGCTGTCGCTGCAAGCTCGCCGCTGGTACCCAACCGTCGGGCGACGGCAACGGTCATCGCCGTAATCAGCGGGGCGGCGCCGGCAGCGATGCACAAGAGTCCGGCTATGGCGGCGCCGACTGCAAGCTGGCCTCGTGGGATCACGAAGAGGGCGACACCGAGGCCGATGAGCCACAAGCGACCGGTGACACGATGCTCGGAGGGATCACCTACGTCGGGGCGGAGTGCTTCGAGGGGTTCGATACGAAGCGCCCTGCGAGCCGGAACGATGGCGGATGCCATCGCGGTTGCAACTCCCAGAAGCCATGCGACGACGAGGAGATCCGCCGGGACCGAGGTCTGCAGGGGTGTTCCGATGGCACGCGCGAACGCATCGGGAACCGTGGCGATCACCGAGCGAGCCAGGGCTGCGCCCAGCACCAGTCCGAGAGCCGAGCCGACGGCCCCGAGCGTTGCGGCTTCGGCGAGCACGCCGGTGAGGATGGTTCGTCGGCTGCCGCCGAGCGCTCGCAGCGACGCGATTTCGTGGCGACGGTCGAGAACGGTCATGTTCATGGTGTTGAAGAGCAGGAAGCCGCCGACAACCAGTCCCATGGCTCCCAGGATCGAGAGCGAGGTGAACAAGACATTGATGGTGTTGCGGGCTTGGACGACCCTGTTGCTCGCCTCGCGGATGTCCGCGTCTCCAGCAACGGCCGCCAGAGCGGCTGCGTCCGGCTGCCCATAGACGAGCAGTGTTTCGGTCCCGGCGTGTCCGCGCAGTCCGAGCGCGGTATCGAGGTCAGCGGCCGCAAAGCGGCCCCCGTAGCGATCCTGCAGTTCGGGGTCAGCTCGGCCTGCGATCTGGGCGACCGTGGGCTCCCCGGTCGGGCCAGTGAAGACATGACGGCCAGACGCCGGAAGAGCTGACCCAGTCCGGACGCCCGTGGTGGACGCCAGGGCTTGTGCCTGGCGGGTAGTGACCCCATCGCCACGGTCTTCAAGCGCGACAAGCCATCCTTGGTCGCCGTCGACCATGACGGGCACTTCGACAAAGCGGCGGACGCCCTCGACACCTTCGACGCCCGCAATTGCGTCGCGTGCCCGGTCCAGGTCTGCTGCGGCGACGGTGACTTCGTAGCGAGCCCCGCCCAGGAGGGCCACAGTCGCATTGGCCGTCGCGGTCGCAGAAGTGAGCAGCGACGACATGGCGACGATGAGCCCGACACCTGAAGCGATCCCGAGGACCGACACGGCCGTACGCATTCGGTGTTCCCGAAGTCGTCGAAGGTGAAGCAGCCGGAACCGGTCGAACCTCATGACGTCGGCACCGGGTCGTCGGCGATCTGCCCGTCGCGCAGGCTGATCATCCTGGCACCGGCGCTGGCAGCAATGGCGGGTTCGTGGGTGACGACGAAGAGGCTCCGCCCTCTTTCAGCAGTGAGCTGGCGCAGCAACGCCAGGATGTTCACCGAGTTGGCTTGGTCGAGTGCTCCGGTCGGTTCGTCGGCGAAGACGACCTCGGGGTCTGCCATGAGCGAGCGGGCAATTGCGACTCGCTGTTGCTCGCCTCCGGAGAGTTCGTGGGGTGGATGGTCCCATCGATCCGTCAGGCCCACGTCGTCGAGCAGCGCCAATGCCCTGGTGCGTTGGGTGCGCAGCGGCTTGCCGTCGAGCAGTTCGGCGAGGGCGACGTTCTCCCACGCGGCCAGGCCCGGCAGGAGCAGGAATGACTGGAACACGAAGCCGAACCTTCGGCGCCTGAACTCTGCGCGTCGATTATCGGAGAAGCCGGCGGTGTCGACGCCGTCGATGCACAGCGTGCCGGCGGTGGGGTTGTCGATGAGCCCGAGAAGGTGCAGCAGCGTCGACTTGCCCGAGCCGCTCGGACCGGTGACGGTCACGAACTCGCCCGGGTGGAGGTCCAGGGATACGTCGTCGAGGGCGACGATCTCGGTGGCTCCGCGTCGGTGAACACGCCTCAAGTTGGTGGCACGAATGTTGGTCACAAGCAACTATTCTATCTGTGTATACCGAGTGTGCATGGACCACGATCTTGTGCCACACTCGTGTCGATGAGTGTGCAACACGCCCTGCTCGGGTTCATGGAGACCACCCCACGCCACGGTTACGACCTGAAGCGCTCCTACGACAGCCTGTTCGCCGAGATGCGGCCGCTGCGGTTCGGCCAGATTTACGCAACGCTGTCACGCCTCGAGCGTGACGGTCTTGTCGAACTCGCCGAGACCACCCCCGGACTGGGCCCCGACCGCAAGACCTACGCCATCACCGCCGATGGCGTTACCGACCTCGAGCGTTGGTATTCCGAGCCCGAACCGGCCCAGTCGCCCATAGACAGCGCCCTGTTCCTCAAGGTGACCCTTGCATTGCTGTCGGGCAGGGATGCCGGGCAGATCATCGAAGCGCAAAGGGAGATGCACTCGGGGCGGATGCGAGAGCTCACGAGAGCCAAGTCCGACGCCGACGAGCACATGCGTGTGCTGCTCGACTTCGCCCTGTTCCACCTTGAGGCAGATCTGCGCTGGATGGACCACACCGCCCAGCGCCTCGGCGAGCTTCGACGTGCCCTCGACGTGTGACACGTTGCCAGTCGTCGAGACCATCGGTGTCACCCGAGTCTTTGGCACAGACGGGACCGTCACCGCACTCGACAGCGTGTCAATCAGCGTCTACCCGGGCGAATTCGTAGCCATTCAGGGACCGAGTGGGTGTGGCAAGTCAACCCTTCTTCACCTGTTGGGCGGGCTCGACACGCCGACGGCGGGCACGGTCCGCTTTGCCGGCGTCGACCTCGCCACATTGACCGACAACGAGCGCACCCGTCTGCGTCTTCACAGCATCGGCATCGTGTTGCCCATCGTCGAACTCGTCCCAAGTCTGGCGACCTGGGAGAACGTGGCGATCTCCTTGCTCCTCGACGGCCGAGCCATGGCTGACGGCCGAGCACGGGCCACCGAATTGCTGGATGCGGTCAAACTCTCTCACCGCGCCCACACCGTTGCCTCACGGCTGTCCACTGGAGAGGCCCAGCGCGTCGCCGTCGCTAGGGCGCTCTACAACGAACCGAAGTGTGTCCTTGCCGATGAACCGACGTCGTTCCTGGACAGCGTGCGGTCCGACGAGATCGTCGACCTCCTCCGAACCCTCGCCAGTGACGGCCACACCATCGTCATGGCTACCCACGACGCCCGGGCCGCTGCCTTCGCCGACCGCTCTATTCGCCTCCTCGACGGACGCGTCGTTGAACCCCACACCGTTCGCGACCGGTAGCGCCGGACCGGTGGCCGCAGCTGGCGACGATGCGCGATGCCGAGAGTGAATGATTGATCGTCGCGGTCATCTGGTGGAGCGCGCCCTTGGACACGGCGTAGGCGATCTCCGTATCCATCGGTGCTATGTGCTGGCCGCTGGTGAACCAGATCATGCGTCCGGACGGAGGCTCCGCCGGTGGTGGCGGCTCGTGGCCCCATGGCATCTCTCGGTCGTGAGCGGGCCATCCGGTCGCGTATACGGCAGCACCGCGTTCATGGAGCCGTCGAGCGACAGTCGCCGCGATGCCGAGGTCGCGGGAGACCCCGGTGACCAAGGCGATGCGTCCAGTGAGAGGTCCGGTTGGGGGCATGGGGGCTCGATCCCGTCGGTGCGGCGATGCTTCTTCGCATTCGCCATAGTTGTAAGAGTGCCGTGTCTGCGTCGGACCGCGGACGAGAGGGAATGCGATGAGTGTGAACGAGCAATCGACATCCAAGCCCGTGCTGGGCCTGCTGCTTGGCTTTGAGGACTCGATGGCCGACTTCGTCGAGCTGGCACGTGAGGGGGAGGCCGCGGGGATGGGCTCGATGTACACGGTTGAGGCCGGTCGAAGTGCGTTCGTCTCGGCGGCTGCTGTGATCGCTGCGACCGAGCGGGTCACTGTCGGCACCTACATCGCCAATGCCTACGCCCGTGAGCCGTGGCTGACGGGGATCGCGGCCCGAGATCTTGACGAGCTCAGCGGCGGAAGATTCACCCTGGGGATCGGCACCGGCAATCCCCATTTCAATGACTGGTACATAGGCGCCGACTCCTCCCGCCCGCTCGCCAAGATGCGCGAATACATCGAGATTGTTCGCAGCGTGGTCGCCGGGCGGGCGGGGGAGCCCGTGCGCTACGACGGCGATCACCACCGGATCCGCTGGCGGGCCACCTGGGAGCCGACACGGCCGTCGATTCCGGTGTACCTGTCGGCCTCGGGGCCCAAGATGGTGCGGCTGGCGGGCGAGGTGTCCGACGGCGTCGGCGTCGGAGTGATGGCTTCGGTCGGCTTCATGAGCGACATCGTCCGGCCGGCGGCACGGAGTGCAGCCGCCGAAGCTGGCCGTGACCCCAACAGCCTGGGTTTCCTCATGGGTTCGTTCCTCAGCGTCAACGCCGACGAGGAGCTGGCTCGCAAGGTGACCCAAGCCACTATCTGCGGCCTGTTTCACCCGGTGCCGCATCCGTACTACGACTCACAGCTCCGCCAGCTCGGCTTCGACGAGTTTGCTGATGCCGCCGCTCGGCTGGTACCGCAGGGGCAGATGCGCCACGCGATGGAACTGGTGCCCGACGAGGTGGTCGACACCATGAGCATCACCGGGACCCCGGCCCAGTGCGCGGCACGCATCGCCGACTACACCGGTCTGAGCGACGAGATCATCCTGTACCGGCTGCCCCAACGGAACGATCCACCCGGGCTCGCGGGCTACGAGTCGCTGTTCGAGGTCGTCTCGCTAGCCAGTGCCTGAGGCGAGCAGCACCTGCCTCGATTGGTCCTCTATGTAGGTCCAATCTAATTTTGGACCTAGTCTAGAATTGCTGATATATTGACGGCGTGATTGAGGACGCCCAGCTGCTGTTGCGAACGCGCGGGATACAGGTGACCGCACAGCGGTTGGCAGTATTCGATGCCGTGGCGGCCCGTCCGCATGCCACTGCTGACGATCTGGCCGACGATGTGCGTGCCAATATCGGGTCAGTATCCAGACAGGCAGTTTTTGACGCCTTGACCATGTTGACCACCGAAGGTCTGATCCGGCGCATTCAGCCGGCCCGCTCGGCGGCCCGCTACGAGGACCGGGTCGACGACAACCATCATCACCTTGTGTGCCGCGGCTGCGGCCGGATGGTCGACGTCGACTGCGCAGTGGGATACCGGCCTTGCCTAGAAGCCTCTGATGACAATGGCTTCACCATTGATGAAGCCGAGGTCATCTACTGGGGTTACTGCCCCGCGTGCCTAGCGGCGTCCGCTGTCGCGGGGACCGATGCATGAGGGCCGCAGAGCAATCTCGCCAGCCAGCTCAGCGGACAGCCCACCGTCCAGCCCCCCAACCAGCCGAAACAACAGTTCAACAAACGGCCCAACACTCAGCTAAGGAGCACCCATGACGATTGAAGACACCGGCACCGCCGCCGGAGCGACGCCAGCGGCCAGATGCCCGGTGCAACATGACAGCGCCACTGCAATGGGATCGTTGGCGAATCAGCATTGGTGGCCCGAGCAGCTGAACCTGCGGCCGCTCGGCAAGAACTCCCCGCTGATCGACCCGACGGACGCCGAGTACGACTACGCCGCAGAGTTCAAGAGCCTCGACCTCGCAGCGCTGAAGGTCGACGTCGAAGCGGTGATGACCAGCTCGCAGGACTGGTGGCCGGCCGATTTCGGCCATTACGGGCCGCTGATGATCCGCATGGCGTGGCACAGCGCAGGCACTTACCGCATCCATGACGGCCGGGGAGGCGGCGGCTCAGGCACGCACCGCTTCGCGCCGCTCAACAGCTGGCCCGACAACGCCAACCTGGACAAGGCACGTCGTGTGCTCTGGCCCGTCAAGCAGAAGTACGGCCGCAAGATCTCCTGGGCCGATCTGATGATCCTGGCCGGGAACGTCGCGCTCGAGTCGATGGGTTTCGAGACGTTCGGGTTCGGCGGCGGCCGCGAAGACGTGTGGGAGCCCGAGGAGGACATCTACTGGGGGCCCGAGAACGAATGGCTCGCCGACGAGCGCTACAGCGGCGATCGGGAGCTGGCCAACCCGCTCGGCGCCGTACAGATGGGCCTGATCTACGTGAATCCCGAGGGGCCCAATGGCGAGCCCAACCCGCTCGCAGCGGCGAGGGACATCCGAGAGACGTTCGCCCGCATGGCCATGGACGACACCGAGACGGTTGCTCTGATCGCCGGAGGCCACACCTTCGGGAAGACCCACGGCGCCGCCGATGGCGACCAGCATGTGGGCCCGGAACCCGAAGGCGCCAGCCTGGAGGAGCAGGGTCTGGGGTGGACGAGCACCTACGGCAGCGGCAAAGCGGGCGACACGATCACCAGCGGTCTCGAGGGCATCTGGACACACACACCGGTGACGTGGGACAACTCGTTCTTCGAGATCCTGTTCGGCTACGAGTGGGAACTGTCCCAGAGCCCCGCGGGTGCGTGGCAGTGGATCCCGACCGATCCCGCTGCGGCTGGCACCGTGCCCGACGCGCACGACCCGTCCAAGAGCCACGTCCCGGTCATGCTGACCACCGACTTGGCGCTGCGGACCGATCCCATCTACGAGCCGATCTCGCGGCGCTTCTTGGAGCACCCAGACGAGTTCGCGGATGCGTTTGCCAGGGCGTGGTTCAAGCTCACCCATCGCGACATGGGACCCGTGGCGCGCTACCTCGGACCAGAGGTCCCCGACGAGCAGCTGATCTGGCAGGACCCCGTCCCTGCCGTCGACCACGAGCTGATCGACGATGGCGACATCGCAGCGCTCAAGGCCCAGATTGTCGGCTCAGGACTTTCTGTGTCCCAGCTGATCTCGACCGCTTGGGCCTCGGCATCGACGTTCCGTGACAGCGACCTGCGCGGCGGTGCCAACGGCGCCCGGATCCGGCTCGCTCCCCAGAAGGATTGGGAGGCCAACGACCCGGCTGAGCTCGCGGCAGTGCTGTCGGCGCTCGAAGGAATCCGGGCCGAGTTCAATGGCTCCCAGAGCAGCTCGAAGCAGGTGTCGCTTGCGGATCTGATCGTTCTAGGCGGGTGTGCCGCCGTCGAGCAGGCGGCGCGCAACGCCGGTCACAACGTCTCGGTTCCATTCTGGCCGGGGCGCACCGATGCCTCGGCGGAACAGACCGACGCCGAGTCCTTCGCCGTGCTCGAACCGACTGCGGACGGGTTCCGCAACTACTGGCGGTCCGGTGACAAGCGACGGCCCGAGGTGATGCTGGTGGACCGGGCGAGCCTGCTGTCGTTGACGGCCCCGGAGATGACGGCGCTCATCGGCGGGCTGCGGGTGCTGGGCGCCAACACCGGCGGCACATCGGTGGGCGTGCTCACGGACCGGGCCGGGGCGCTGACCAACGACTTCTTCGTGAACTTGTTGGACATGGGCACCCAGTGGCAGGTGTCGGAGACCGAGCACGTCTACGAGGGCCGCGATCGCGGAACCGGCGAGGTCACCTGGACGGCCAGCGCCGTCGACCTCGTTCTCGGCTCGAATTCCCAGCTGCGGGCCATCGCCGAGCTCTACGGGTCAGCCGATGCCGAAGACAAGTTCGTGCGGGACTTCGTGGCGGCGTGGGCGAGGGTCATGGACCTGGACCGGTTCGACCTCGACTGAGGTCAGCGTCCCGAGTTCGGTGTCGGCTTCGGCACGTCGTCGGGTCGGGGCTAGCTTCGGCGCCACAGCAGAGGGAGAGACATGGCCGAGCGAACGGTGAAAGCCAATGGGATCGACATCTGGACCGAGGATTTCGGCAACCCAGATGACATTCCCATTCTCCTCGTGATGGGTGCGAGTGCCCAAGCGATCCTGTGGGAAGAGGGCTTCATCGCCGGTCTCGTGGACGGCGGGCGCTACGTGATCCGGTTCGACAACCGGGACACGGGCCAGACCACGTGCTTCGACCTCGAGCAGGAGTCGTACGGGCTGGCCGACATGGCCAATGACGCGGTGGGGGTGCTCGACGCCTACGGGCTCGACAGCGGACACTTCGTGGGGGCCTCGATGGGCGGGATGATCAGCCAACAGGTGGCAATCGATCATCCGGACCGGATACGGTCGATGACGTCAATCATGTCGTCGCCTGCCGGCGGCGAGATCGCACGGGCGATCTTCATGGGGGAGACCCCAGAGCTGCCGCCGCCACACCAGAAGATCATCGACGTCAACGTGAAATACATGATGGAGCCGCCGCTGACGCGGGAAGACCGGGTGCAGTCGCGGCTGGAGAGTTTCGGAGCGCTCGCCGGCAGCCGTGCCGAATTCGACGTCGAGCGCTTCACGGCGATCTTTGAGCGGGAGCACGACCGGGCCGCAAACTGGCCTGCGATGAACCACCACGGGCTGGCTCTCATGGATGAGGAGAACCGGTCGGCGAAGCTGCGAGGCATCTCTACGCCGACGATCGTCATCCACGGAACCGAGGATCCGATCCTGCCGTATCCCCATGGCGAAGCCACGGTGGAGGCGATTGAGGGCTCACGCATGGTGACCCTTGACCGGGTTGGCCACGAGCTGCCAGAGGTGATCTGGCCTCAGGTGTGGGACGAGATCCTCGCCCACACGGCCCAGTAGCTCTTCTCAGGAAGCTCTGATGCTGTCCGATCGCAGCCTGGGCTGGCTCCGCTACCTCGACCGCAAGGCCCACACGCCTGATGACTGGTCGCGAACCGGCCAGCCCCATCCTCATTGGGACGACCGCTCCGATCCGCCGATGGCCAGCGGGCATCGCTTCGACCTGGTCGATTCCTCCTACGCCCTCGGCCTGTTGGCGCACCGCACGCCAGCGTGGACCGAGCGGTACGTGGCGATCTTGGACCAGCTGATTGAACGACACACTGGCTGGTGGTCGGCCGCCGACTGGCTCACCCAGTTCGGCCCCGACCCTGACCGCGCCAACTATCCCGACGCCTACCGGCCATTCATCCCTCGCCAACTGTGGGGCGACTACGACGTGCCGGGCTGGACGGCCAACGGCATAGAGCCGTGGGGCATCCAGATGGACCCCGTAGCAGCCGACGGCATGCTCTTCTACAAGGGCTTCTTCTTGGTGCTACTCGGTATCCGCGAGATGATCGCTGCCGAGAGCCGCTGGAACGAGCCGTTCGAGATGATCCGGGACGGCGAGCACACCTTCACGTGGACGCACTCACAGATTGCCGGTCACCTGCGCCAGCAGTGGCTGGCGGCCCCGATCGGCTGCCACTGAGAGAACACCAAGATCTGGCCGTTCTGACTGGCTGGAGCTGGCCTCGGTCTGAGGCTTCATGACAACCGCTACGGCACTGACCACCACCAGGCGGCCTTTGGGCCCTGGTGGGAGTACGCCCGAGAGCACTACTTGGATCTGGTCGGCGAGGCCGAGCCCACGACCACCACCTTCTACTACGACCCCCAGGTCGACGTGCACCATCGCCTGCCGGTCCGAGCCGCCCTGACCACGGCGTTCTACGTGGCCCCCCAGGAGGCGCAAGAGGCCCGTCGCCTGTTCGACGCGGCATGCCGGTCGGCCCGCCTCGACCAAGATCCGGATCTGCCCCTGGTCGCTGGCCGCGGCGTCCCCTCGGCGCTGGTACTGGCCCGTGAGTGGGGCATGACCGACCTCACCGAACGGCTGGCGTCGGCCATCGACGCGTCGTACGAGCCGACCTGGGACGACGACCGGGGCGAATTCACCTGGGGCATGGGTCTGGACGAGGAGCACCCGCGGGGCCAGTTCAACGCCTTCCTGGCAGCAGCCGAGGCTTCCGGTCCGGGGCGGTGGACTGCGCTGTCGGCCGCCCCGTTGGAGTCGTGCCCCCAAGTCGTCGACGTCGATTTCCCCCGGGTCGCCCTCCGCCACGCCGACTGGGCCGACAGCACGCTCCGGCTCGGCCTGGCACCGCTGCGGGAGAACCCGCAGCAGCGAACGACGTTCCGGGTCATCGGAGCTGCGCCGGGGTCATGGCAGATTGCCGGACCCCCAGGCGCCACCGTTGAGCGGACCGAGCACAGCCTCGTGATTGAAACGCCGCTCGTGAGCACCGACCTCGAACTGACGCAGGGGTAACGGGGCGACTCAGTAGGAGACCGGGGTTGTCCAGCGGGGATCGTCGTGGGCGTCCCAGTAGGCCTGCCGAAGCTGAGTCGTGATCGACCCCGGGTGTCCATCGCCGAGCGGTCGGCCGTCGATCAACGTGACCGGCATGACGCCGCCGGCAGTGCTGGTCATGAACGCTTCGTCGGCTCGGCTGGCGTCGCCGACCGGGATCGGTGCGACATGGGTGGGCAGCCCCAGCTCGGCAGCCAGCTCGAGGATCGTCCGGCGGGTGATGCCTTCGAGCACACCAGCGTCGGGTGTGTACAACTCGCCATCCGAAACCAGGAAGATGTTGAACCCGGGCCCTTCTGTGAGGTTCCCCTCCAGGTCGGGAAGCACGACCACGCTGCCGCCCCGCTCGCGGGCCTCGAACGCGCCGCGGGTCAGGTCGCCCCAATGGAAGTTCTTGACCGTCGGGTCAATGGAGGCCTCGGGAATGCGCACCGTGTCCCGGGCGATGACCAGGTGTGACCCGGCCTCCTGCTTGTCGGGCTCGACGATCCATACATAGGGAATCGCATAGGCGTAGAACTGGTTCCGGAAGGTCCAAGGATTGCGGCTCTCACGGCCGGGCCAGCCTCTCGTCGCGATCATGTCGACGTAGGACTCCCGCAGCCCCGACCGTCGAACGCACTCATGCAGGATCTGCCCGATCTGCTCTCGGTCGACGTCCAGGTTCAAGTGGAGATGCTTCATGCTGCGTTCGAACCGGTCCAGATGCTCGTCCAGGCGGAAGAACTTCCCGTCCCACACCGCAACGACGTCGTAGGTGACATCCGACCGGCTGAATCCGACGTCGAGCAGCGGGATCTTGGCGTCGCCGATCGGGACGAACTCACCCTGGATCCAGGCGCAGCCCCGGCTGTAAGGGTTGTCGTCGGTCATCGAAGGCTCCGTTTGCTGGGTTACTCGTCGTCGGCGCTGGACGCCGCGACGGCGCGGCGATCGATCAGTCTCTGGAAGTGCTGTGCGCCGTTCATGGCCGGCACCCGGCCCACGCCCGGTCCCATGTCGCCCAGCACCGGGAAGCCCGCATCCACGCGGAAGCTGAACGGCATCGATTCGGGCCCGAAGCACTCGAAGTCGTTGCAGGCCTGCCAGCGAACCCGGCCGCTGATCATGACGTAGCGGCCCTGGTCGTCCTTGTGCATCTGCCGTGCGTTCTGGGTGACGGGGAGCCGCAGCACCACGTCCCCCTCGTAGGTCTGCAGCGTTTCGCCGGATCCGGCGAGCGTCAGGGGCGAGGTCGGCGGCCCCAGCGGCTCGTAGGAGAGGATCCCGTCGATGTCGTCGAGTTCGATCGCTGCGGCCACCAGCCCGTCGGGAACGGGATCGCTGTAGAGATGCTGACCCTCGGGCACCCGGAAGGTGGCGACGATGTGGCGAGTGACGCCCATCGGCAGCCGATCTCCGTTGATGGTCACTTCCGCTGAAACCTTGTCGACGGGCCGCTGCGCGGCCGCGACCGCAAACTCCTGACCGAGCGCGGCCGCGAGCATTTGCTCGGGACCGGAGCGCACGGCGAAGTTGTGTTCGAAGAACTTGGCGACGATTGTCCCGTCAGCGTCGATGACGTACGCGCCGGGGAACGGGAGGCCGTACCACGGATGATCGTCTGGCGGGATGAGCGTGTTGAGGATCCCGAACGACGTGATTACCTCACTGTTGGGGTCCGACAGCATGGTGAAGGTTGTGTCGTGGGCCGTGGTGTAGTCGGCGAGCGCATCAGGCTCGTCGTAGCTCAGCGCATATAGGCGAACGCCCGCCTCGCGGTAGGTGTCCATGCCTCGTTCCAGCTCGACCAGCTGGGTGCGGCATGGCGGTCACCACACAGCCGACCGATAGAACACGACCACCGCCGGCTGGCCAGCCCGGTCGGCGTGCACGTCGACCAGCCGACCCGACTGGTCGGTCGCGACGATGTCGGGCAACCGGGTTCCAACCTGGGGTCCGGTCGGGAAGTCTCCTAACGGGATACGGCGGCTCCCGTTGCCAGGCGGCTCCGGCATGTTGAAGCCCTCGGCGTCCTCGAAGTACGGACCATTCGACGGGCCGCCTCTGGTGTCAACCGTGATTTCCATCACACGCTCCCATCGTCTGCCGTGAAGTGCTGTTCTGCGGCGTTGATCATTGCACGCTCGTTGTCCGCGTTTCCCGGTACGAGCGCCCCAACAGGACCGAGCTGGTCCCTGCCAGGAGCGCTTGGCCACGCGCTCGGCAACAGATTTCTTCAGTCAAGCGGCCAGCCGGGCGCCAAACCCGCTGTCCGGGAGCGCCGCGCTCGCCGTAGGGGCGGGGAGCTACGTTGCTGCCGTGGCTACATCAGGATTCAGCGGTCGGCGTGAAGACGAGCCGCTGCTGCGCGGCCAGAGCACCTACATCGACGGACTCGATGTCCCCGAGCTGGCTGGCGCGGCGCACGCCACCTTCGTGCGCTCGGCTGAAGCCCATGCGCGGCTCGATTCGGTCGATGTGCAGGAGGCTCGCGAGGCCGACGGGGTGATCGCGGTCTACCTCGGGCCCGAGGTAGACGGCTGGCCATTTCCGCCCCGGCTGCCCTCGATGAACCGCGACCTGTGGCGACCGCTCATGGCCAATGACACCGTGCGTTTCGTCGGCGAGCCCATCGCCCTGGTCATCGCCGAGACGCGTGCAGCGGCGGTGGACGCAGCCGAGCTGGTCGTCGTCGACTACGAACCGCTGCCCGCGGTCGTCGACCTTGATGCCAGCCTCGGTGGTGAGACTCTGCTGCATGAGCACGCCGGGACGAATGTCGCCCTCGCCTGGGAGCTTGACCCCGTCCCCGAAGAGGTGTGGGCTGGCTGCGACGTGACGGTGGAGTTCGACCTGGCGCACCCGCGGCTGGGACCGCACCCAATCGAACCGCTCGCCGGCGCGTCGTCGTGGGGTCCCGACGGTCGCTGTACGGCCTGGGTCTGCTCCCAACGACCGGCGGGGGCCAAGCACGTCATCGAGACTTTGCTCGGCCTCGAACCCGGAACGGTGAGGGCCATCTCGCCTGACGTCGGAGGCGGATTCGGCGCCAAAGGGGGATGGGGCTGCTACCCCGAAGACGTGGCCGTCGCCTGGGCGGCACGCGAGCTCGGGCGGCCCATTCGCTGGGCACAGACCCGCTCGGAAGCGTCGTTGGCGATGGGCCACGGACGAGCCTCGTGCCATCGAATCCGCATCGGCGGCAATCGCGACGGCACGATCGTGGCCTATTCAGTGGATGCATTGCAGGACAGCGGTGCGTACCCGGCCATGGGCACCAACGTCACCACCAACCTGCGCAACAGCGGAACTGGTGTCTACGACATCGCACACGCAACGCTGCGAGGCACCTCGGTGGTGACCAACACGACACCAACCGTTGCGTTCCGAGGCGCCGGCCGGCCTGAGGCCGCCTGTTCGATCGAGCGGGCGGTCGACCGATTCGCCCGTGCGATCGGCCGCGACCCGCTCGAGGTGCGCATGGCCAACCTCGTGGCGGCCGACCGCTTCCCGTACCGGACAGCTGTAGGAGCCACCTACGACAGCGGGAACTATCCCGAAGCGCTGCGAAGGGCCGTGGCCGAAGCGGACTACGACGGGCTGCGCGCTGAGCAGGTCGAGCGACTCGCCGGCGGCGACAGCGCCATGCGCCTTGGCGTCGGCGTGAGCTGCACCGTCGAGATCACCGGTGGCGGCGAGGGGGAGCGAGCGACGGCCCGACTCGAACGGGACGGTCGCGTCGACGTCGTGGTCGGAACCTCGCCGCATGGTCAAGGCCACGAGACGACCTTTGCTCCGATTGTCGCCGCCCAGCTCGGCCTCGATATCGACCTCATCACCATCTCGCACGACGACACGGACAGGTCGCCAATCGGCGGGGGAACGATCGGGTCTCGTTCGGCGCAGCTCGGCGGTTCGGCCGCCCACGGCGCGGCCGTCGACCTTGTTGCGGCGGCTCGTGAGCGTGCAGCCGAGCTCCTCGAGGCCGACCCCGACGATGTCACGTTCGACAGCGGCCGCGGGCTGTTTCACGTGGTGGGGACCCCGGCCCTTTCCCTCGGCTGGGCCGACCTGGGAGAACTCAGCGTCGACCACCACTTCAGAACCGAAGGCGGAGCGGGATCCTTTTCGTTCGGGGCATGCGTGGCGGCGGTGGAGGTGGACACCGCAACCGGGGAGGTGCACGTGCGCCGCCTGGTGAGCGTCGACGACGCCGGCGTCATCCTGCAGCCGGTCCTGGCTCATGGGCAGGTGCACGGCGGCTTGGCGCTGGCTGTGGGCGCTGCGCTGTACGAGGAGATGTTCTACGACGACGAGGCGATCCCCATGACCGTCGGCCTCGCCGACTACGCACTGCCGTCCGCTGCGGAGCTTCCCTTCTTCGAGTGCTACGAGACCGAGACGCCATCGCCACTCAACCCCCTCGGCGTCAAAGGCATCGGCGAGTCCGGGACCGTTGTTGCCACTCCCGCGATCCACAGCGCCGTGCTCGATGCCCTGGAGCCCTACGGCGTCGAGCACCTGGATCTCCCGCTGACTCCCGAGAAGATCTGGCGCTCACTGCAGTGATCCGTTCGAGGTTGGCTTATCCCCCCGAGCCGCATCATGGGTCAAGGGAAGCTGCTCGCGAATGCATATATAAACGCGAGATTCTGTTGATACGATTAATCCATGGCCGCCCAGCTCCGCTCGGTGCAGTTCTCGCTGAGGATCGGTCAACAGGATCTCGACCGGATCCGCGAGGCCGCACTTGTCTCCGGCGAGACAATTGCGCGCTTCGTCCGTGAGGCGGCCCGTGAGCGGTGCATGGCTGTGGAGGCACGACAGCCGGACGACGTCGGAGCTTCGTGTGCCGAGTCACCGGACCAGCTCAGCCGAGTCGAGCGCTTGGTGCTCGCTGCGGTGACGTCGTCCGCCAGTCTCCGCAGCGTTGCGGACGTTGCCAGGGCCGCAAGGGTGTCGTGGTCAGCGGCGCGCCACGCGCTGAACACGCTGTCCGCACGCGGCACGGTGAGAATTCGTGCCTCGGAGCGGGGCCGCCGCAGTGGCGTACGTGAGGTCAGTGTCTGGGAGCCTGCGGTTGCCTCCCCAGATTTCGAGCAGCTGCTTGCTCAGGCCACAGGTGTACGGCTGCCTCCGCCATCGCCGACGCAGGTGCATTCGGGACCCTTGCCGTGCCAATTCTGGTCGCTGTTCTGGAACCACCCAGATCCGTCGTCGCTGCGGCTACCGGACGACGAGGCCTACGTCGCCAACCGGCTGCTCAATGGCCCGTCGGCCGGCGGCGCGCTGTGGGCGTCAGTGCACATTTCCATCGATGCGCTCCGAAACTGCTTGAGGCTGAGATCGACCCAGCCCACGACGCGTGCACTCATAGAGAACACCCTGGCACATCGCTGTCCCGCGTCGCAATGAATCCGCGCGACGAGGAACGCAGTGGCGAGGAACCCGGCGGCGACACCCTCGAGAACTGGTCCGATGTGCTCGATCCGCAGACCCGCGCTTGTTGGCCGATAGTTGCTGCGGCCTCGCCGCCGTCGGGCGTTCTGATGGGCGGAACAGCGTTGGCTGTGCATCTGCGGCACCGGCGCAGCCGAGACCTCGATGTCTTCGTGCATGAAACGTTCGAACCAGAGGCGGTCCTGGACGACCTGCGAACCGCGGCAGAGGTCTCGGCTATGGCACTTGCAGACGGCACGCTCAACTGCGAGGTGGACGGTGTGAAAGTGCAGTTCCTGCATGCGCGTGATCAGAGACAGATCGATCCGCCGGTGCTCATCGAGGAATTGGCCGTTGGATCGGTTCGCGACATCGCAGCAACCAAGTACAAGGTGATCGGCGATCGAGGTGAGCTCCGGGACTATTTCGACCTCATGCGCATCGACGCTGATGCCGGCATTGGTCCGCAAATGGGGCTGCGTCTGTACGCCGAGCGGTACGGAGTCGATCTGGAGCACGTGAGCGTGGCGCACATTGTGAAGGCACTCGGCTCTTTCGACGACGTGGCCGACGACCCATGGCTTGCAGAGGCAGCGCCGGAGGCGAGCTTCACGACAGTCTCGTCCTACTGGCACCAGCGCCAACCGGAACTGGCTGCCTGGCTGGCCACCGCCTTTGATTGACCGGACGGCCGAGCGCCATGCTGAGCGCACCAGCGCGATTGTCCGCATTCTGGACCTCGACACCGACTCGGCTTGGCGAGCGCCGCCGACGGGTCGAGACAACGGCAATCGTCGCTGTCACCGGCCGAGGAGTTGTCTCGCTTCCTCGACGACGCTGTTGACGACGTCGCCTGCGCCCGGCAAGTCGTGGAGCAAGTCGAACCCGGCGCCGGCATAGAGCGGCTGCATCTGGTCGTCATCGGCCGCCACCGCGGCCCGCTGGAGGTCGGCACGTGCCGCTGCCTGCAGCAGGCCAGGCAGCGGCATTCCGCCATGTTCTGCCCAGTGACTGGTGAACTCCGATCTCAGGACCCGGGCCCACTGGCCGGTGAATCCGTCGGTGAGCACGGTCGTGCCGCGTCCCGAAATGAGGCGGTCCTTCCAGAGCTGGCTGGCCTGTGATTCTGTAGTGGCCACGAATCGGGTGCCCATGAGCACGCCCGCAGCGCCGAGCATCGTGGCCGCCGCAAGGCCGCGCCCGTCGACGATGCCGCCGGCTGCCACCACGGGAACTCGGTCGTCGATCGCCTCGACAACCTGGGGGATCAGGGTGAACGTCCCGGTGCCGACGGCCTCCGCAGCGGGGAGCTTGCGGCCGTGGCTGCGGTGCCCGCCTGCTTCGAGACCTTGCGCGATCACCACGTCGCTGCCCTGCGCGACGGCGCTTGTGGCGTCTGCTTCCGTCGCGACCATGGTCACGACCCGAGTGCCGGCCTCGTGGAACCGGTCGACCAGTTCGGGTTCTGGAATGCCGAGGCCCGCAGAGAACACGGGAATGCGTTCCTCGATCATCACTTCGAGCGCTGCGTCGACAAGATCGGGCATGGGCCGCGGGGCTTCGAGTGTTGCCGGCAGGTCGAAGCGGGGGCGGAGTTCGTTGAGAACGCTCTGCACCGAGCGAACCAGGTCAGAGTGCTCCATGACGTCAGGCGGCGTCCGAACGTCGTCGTGGAGCCAGATGTTGACGCCGAACGGCCGCTCCGTGAGCTGTCGCACCTTGCTGATCGCCGAACGCACGGCGTCGGGCCGAAGGTTGAGCGCGGCAAGAATCCCGAGTCCGCCGGCGTTGCTCACCGCCGCGACCAGCTCAGGACCGGCCACACCACCCATGCCTGACTGCAGGACGGGGGCCGTGACACCGATGACGGCTTCGAGCCGTGCGGGATCCCCAGGAGTCAGAATTCCCGCACCCTAGGTGGGTCAGCGTTGGTCCCCATCGGGCTCCGGCGCCGGGGAGAAAGTGCGGCTGTCAGTCAGTATCGGCGCCGAGGCGAGGCGTGAATGCTGTCTTGGGGGTGCCGCCGCCCTTCAGCGCGGCCGTGGCGCGCTCATTGGCCAGGATCTTCGCCAGGATGGCCTTGCCCGCCCGGTCGAAGTACCCCCGGTTCTTGATCACGAACTCGTTCGACTCCTGCATCGATGTGAGCTGCCCGCGCACCGCCGGGATGACGTGGCGAGCTACCAGATCCCAGCTGCGAAACATGGATTCGGGTTCTGCCCAGTCATTGACGAAGCCCATCATCACGCCGAACCCGCCGGTGATCTCCTGCATTCGCAGGATGTTCTCGACAAGGTCGTCCGGCGTGCCGATCACGCCCGCGGCGGTGTCAGGGTTGGCGTAGAAGTCGATGGCCTCCGCAGTGGACGCCAGCGGTTCGAGGCCCGGACGCTGCAGCGTGTCGACGTTGTATTCGTTGTGCCACCGCAGCAGTCCGTGCTCGACATCTCGATGGGCTTGCTCACGGGTGGGCGCCACATGGAAGTTGAACATCACCCGCCAGTTGGCCCGGTCCACAACTTGGTCGTGCTTCTGAGCGGCTTCTTCGGCGAAGCTCCACTGCAGCGGCAGCGATGCCAGACCGTCGGTAGACATCGACCCGATCGACAGCACGCCCATGCCGTACTTGCCCGCAAGGGTCATTCCCGACGGGCTGATCATCGACGCCGTCGTCATCGGTATCTCGTGCTGGTACGGCAGGATCTGCAGCTTGGCGTCGTACATCGAGAACCAGTCGCACTCGTAGGTGAAGCGCTCTCCGCCTGCGAGCAGCCGCTTGATGACCGGGATGGCTTCGTCCTGGCGGTCACGCAGCAGCATGGGATCGATGCCGAGGGTGTGGGCATCCGAGGGCAGCGCGCCCGGTCCGGTGCCGAGCATGGCCCGCCCGAAGCTCATCTGGTCGAGTTGGACGATGCGTTGGGCGACGTTGAAGGGGTGGTGGTAGGGGATCGAGGTGACGCCCGTGCCCAGCTTGATGCGGCTGGTGCGCATGGCGGCACCGGCCAGGAACATCTCGGGCGAGCCGATCGTCTCCCAGCCGGTCGAGTGGTGCTCGCCGCACCAGAACTCGTCGTAGCCCAGCCGGTCGAGGTGGGTGACGAGGTCCAGGTCTCGCTGCAGCTGCAGCGCAGGACTCTCCCCGGGAAGATGATGGGGGGCCAGGAACGCGGCGAATTTCACCCTCGGGACACTACCGAAGCGCTGCGGCGCCGGAACGAGCGATCATGGCTGTATCGCTGGCTGATGCTGCGCCCGCTGCTCGCCGCTCACGGGGAGGTGAGGATGCCTTCGGCTTCCAGATCGTCGATGGCGGCTGCCTCGTATCCGATCTCGGACAGGATCTCTCGGCCGTGCTCGCCAATGCCGGGCGCCGGGCGCCGGATGGTTGCGGGTGTCACGGAGAACTGCTCGGGAGGCGGGATGACCCGGTACGGGCCGGCGACGGGATGTTCGGCAAGCGGGAGTTGTTCGACGAGCTCATCGAGCGAAGCCGCTTCTGTCGCCGGAATGCGGTGTTCTTCGCAGAACGCCACCCACTCTGCGCTCGTGCGCTGAGGGAGAACCGACGCAACGTCGCGGTACAGGCTGTCGCTGTGGACGACGCGGCCCCGCGCCGAACTGAAGCGCTCGTCCTCGGCGAGATCCGGACGGCCTCCGGCCTCGAAGAGTGCGATGTAGTGCGCAGCGTCGTAGGGGAGGATGTTGATCCATCCGTCAGACGTCTTCTGCGGCTTGCGCTCGGGCGTCAGGATGCGGGCGTAGCCGGCTTCTGCAACGGGGGGCTCGGAGATGGCGCCCGAGCCGTGTTCGGTGAGCACGAAGGCCCGCATGACGTCGATCATCGGGATCTCGATGCACTGGCCTTGGCCGGTGAGAGACCGGTGGTACAACGCCGCGACGACGGCGTTGGCGATGGTCAGACCGCAGACCTTGTCGGCGACGAGGCTCGGCAGCAGGCTCGGCTCGGCGCCCATGCGGCGGAAGAGGTCGCCGACGCCGCTGGCGGACTGGATGATGTCGTCATAGGCGGGGGCGTTCGCCTGGTCGCTTGACGACGGGTAGCCGTGTGCCCGGCAGAACACGATGTCGTCTCGGACTTCCCGTACCGCCTCGTAGTGCAAGCCGAGCCGGTGGAGCGGACCGGGGCGGAGGTTCGTGATCATCACGTCGCAGGTCGCGGCGATGTCCAGGAATGCCTGGCGGCCACGCGGATGCTTGAGGTCGACCGCGATGCTGCGCTTGTTGCGCAGCAGATTGAGCGAGATGCCCGAAAACCCCTCGGCAGGACCGGACCCCATTGTGCGATTGCGATCGCCCTTCGCAGGCTCAACAAAGATGACATCGGCGCCGAGATCCCCGAGCGTGCGCGTGGCAGCCGGACCCATCAACACCGACGACAGATCAAGAACTCGGACCCCCGACAGCGGCCCCGCAGAGGTCTCACCTGTGCTCATCTCGCCCCCGATAGGCCATCTTGCCGACGTGCAGAACTATCACGGGTTCAGTCACTCCGGACGAAGAACCATGTCCTGACAAGCGTGAGCTGTCCGTGTACATCGCCACAACCCCGGCGGCGACAGCGCCGCTCGGCTCCGAGCCTTGAGGGTCTTGGATCAGATATAGCGTCGGGATGTGTCTGATGGCCTCGACGAACTCCGGCGTGAGGTTGCCGTTGGGTGTCGGGTTATGGCCTATCGCGGGCTGGTCGAGAACATCTTGGGGCACATCAGCTTGCGGCTCGACGGCAACCGGGCGCTGATGCGGTGCCGTGGGCCCGAGGAAGCGGGGCTTCGGTTCACGACGCCCGACGACGTGCGTGTCATCGATCTCGACTCGGGCGAGATCATCGACGACCCCGGTGGGGACTACAAGTTGCCGAGCGAGTTGCCGATCCACACGTCGGTGCTTGCGGCACATCCCGACGTTGCCTGTGTGGTGCACGCCCATCCGCCCGATGTCGTAGTGGCCAGCCTTGCGGGTTTCGCGCTTGAGCCGATCTTCGGCGCCTACGACATCCCGGCGACTCATCTTGCAGCCGCCGGCATTCCAATGCACCCGCGTTCGGTCCTGATCCGCACCGACGAGCTGGCCGCAGAGATGGTGGCGTCGCTGGGCAGCGCTGCGGCCCTCGCGCTGAAGGGGCACGGCGTGGTGACCATCGGCGCAAACGTCGCCGAGGCGGTGCTGCGGGCGCTGCAGCTCGACACGCTTGCCCGCATTCACCTGCGTGTGCGCTCCGCAGGCACGATTCCTGAGGCGATTCCGAGCGCCGACCTGGCCGAACTGCCGGACCTCGGAGGGGCCTTCAACCGTGAGACGCTGTGGCGGCACCACTTGACGGCCCTGGACCAGGACGGATTTGGGCTGAACTAAGACACGGGGAGGACTTATGGAGATCGACGAGGTCACCGCCGCGGTGCGCCAGGGCCTCATTCCTGCCTACCTGTACAACGACGCCGAAGTGTTCGAGCTGGAACGGGCTCGGCTGTTCGGCCGGTCGTGGAACTTCCTGGCGCACGAATCCGAGATCGCTGAGCCGAACGACTACGTCGTCCGCAACATCTTGGACGATTCGTTCCTGGTGACCCGCGACAGCGACGGGCAGATCCACGTGATGTTCAACATGTGCGTCCACCGGGGCATGCAGGTCTGCCGTGCCGAACGCGGCAGCGCCCGGACATTTCGGTGCCCGTACCACGCATGGACATACCGCAACGACGGCCAACTCGCCGGGCTGCCATTCCACGCCGACGCCTACGGCGGCGATGCGGGCTTCATCAAGGAAGGTCAGGCACTCCTGCCCGCCCCGTCGATCGCAGTTCGCAACGGAATGATCTTCGCCAGCCTCGACCCGAATGCTCCCGATTTCGAGACCTGGCTGGGGGATTTTGCGTTCTATCTCGACTTCTACACCGGCCAGAGCGCGGTGGGGATGGAGTTCCGGGGCCCCCAGCGCTGGCGCATCGAGGCGAACTGGAAGATCGGCGCCGAGAACTTCATGGGCGACAGCTACCACACGCCCCACACCCACGCGAGCGTGGTCGACATAGAACTCTTCGGCGAGCCGAAGCCCTACAAGCGCAAGGAAGGCGTGCTGTGGCACGCGGGACCCGGCGGCGGCACCACCTACAAGCTGCCGGCCGGCAGCGGGTTCAGGACAGGACTGCAGTACGTCGGCTACCCCGACGAGATGATCGACCGCATGGGGGAGAGGTTGAGCGCTCCCCAACGTGCGCTGGCAGGGGAGTCGGGCTTCATGCCGTCGGCAGCGACGCTGTTCCCGAACCTGAGCTTCGTCCACAACTGGCCCCAGACCGACGGCGAGGGGCGGATCACACCGTTCATCTCGGTGCGCCTGTGGCAGCCCGTCGGACCGGCCGAGACCGAGGTGTACTCGTGGTTCTGCGTGGCGGCTGACGCCCCGGACGACTACAAGGCCGCGTCGTACAAGGCGTACTTGATGTGCTTTGGGTCGTCGGGCATGTTCGAGCAGGACGATGTCGAGAACTGGGTGTCGATTACGACGATGGCGCGGGGGTCGATGGCACGAAACCTGCTCCTCAACAACCGCATGGGCCTGACGCTCGACGGCGATCCGATCGTCTCCCAATTCGAGGGCTTCCGTGGCCCAGGCACGGCGTACCAGGGTTTCGGCGAGCACAATCAGCGCCACTGGTTCTCGATGTGGGCCGAACTGGTCTCCCGGCCAGCGCCCGAACGCGAGATGATCGCCTTCGGCATGGGGGAGACGCCCGTATGAGTTCGCAGCGGGCTCGGACTCCGCTGCCATACGGCGACCCGCGGCATCAGGCCGCCGCGCAGTTCCTGGTGGAGGAAGCGCACCTTCTTGACAGCGCCGACTTCGAGGGATGGCTTGAGCTCATGGATCCGCAGATCCGCTACCGGATGCCGGTGCGAGTCACGGCTGTCAAGGCAGCCGACGAGGCCGATCTGCAAACGATGGACCACTTCGACGAGGACTGGTACTCGTTGTCGAAACGAGTGCAGCGCTTTGCGACTGACTACGCATGGACCGAGGACCCACAGAGCCGGATCCGCCACCACATCTCCAATGTCCGGACCTTCGAGGGCGACGAGGAAGAGCTGATCGTGGAATCGGCCGTGCTGCTGTACCGCTCGCGTGGCGACCGGACGGCGCCGAGCTTGCTGTCCGCCGGCCGCACCGACGTTTTGGTGACGACCCCGGACGGGATGCGCCTGCGATCGAGGGACATCCAGATCGACGAATCGGTGCTGCGCACCCAGAACCTGGCCATCTTCCTGTGACGGTCATTCCATGAGCAGGCTGGCCGGCAAACGAGCACTGATCATCGGGGCAGGATCCGGCATCGGCCGGGGCGTTCACGACGCCTTCTTGGCCGAGGGAGCCAGCGTGGGCACGCTGGAGATCGATCCGCTCAAGTGTGAGGCGCTGGCCGAAGCGTCGGCTGGGCCTGTCATTTGCGGCGACGCCACGAGCGCGGACGACAACGACGGCGCCGTGGCGTCGATGCTCGACGCATTCGGGGGCATCGACACGCTGGTGAGCTGCGTCGGGCTGTTCGACTACTACCTCGGGCTGGCCGAGCTTCCCCATGACGCCCTCGACGAAGCGTTCACCGAGGTCATGGATGTCAATGTGCGTTCCATGCTGCTGGCGGTCCGGGTCAGCATCGAGCCCCTGCGAGAGAGCCGAGGGTCGGTGATCCTGACCGGTTCGACCAGCAGCTTCACGCCCGGACGCGGGGGAATCCTGTACGTCGCCAGCAAGTTCGCTGTGCGCGGCCTTGTGCTGTCACTGGCCCATGAGCTGGCACCCGAAATCCGGGTGAACGGTGTCGCCCCTGGCGGCACGCACAGCACTGACTTGCGCGGCCTGCGCTCTCTCGGCCTGTACGACCGATCCCTTGGGCAGGAACCTGACCGAGTCGAGTCCATCCGTCAGCGCAGCCCGCTCGATGTCGCCCTCGGCCCTGCGGACCACGCCGAGAGCTACGTGTTCCTTGCATCCAAAGCATCGCGGGGCATGACCGGTCGCTTCATCCACAGCGACGGCGGCGCCAACCTCCCCTAGCCCGGCCACGAGGGACTCGTCGTCGCCGGCCCTCGAGTAGACCGGGACCTCATGCGACTCGGAGCGGCCTTCGGCAACATCAACATGGGCACCGACTGGGGCGTGATTCGCGGCCTAGTCGGTGAACTCGAGGCGGCCGGCTTCGACGGCATCTCCACCAATGATCATGTGATCGGCGGGCATCCCGAACGTGCCGAGGGGGAGAGGGTCCACACGTCGTCCACCGGTGTCCACGAGCCGCTCGTGTTCCTGAGCTTCATCGCTGCGGTGACCGAACGCGTCGAGCTGGCGACGGGCGTGCTGTTGTTGCCCCAGCGCCAGACCACCCTGGTCGCCAAGCAGTGCGCCGAACTCGATCTGCTCTCGGGGGGCCGGCTGCGGCGCTACTGGACCTCGGAGCATGTCTCCTACCAAGGCCAGTGGCACAGCCTCGACCGTGTCCGGGGCTATGCGCGCGATGCCGGGCGTGATCCTGCCGAGTTGGGCATCGAATGCGCGATCCGGACCCGGCCCGATGACGATCTGGCCAAGTGGGTGGAACTCGCCGAGGCGTACCGCGATCTCGGCGCTACCCATCTCAAGGTCTTCGCAGCAGGCGAGGGGCCAACCGAGATCGTGTTGCTCATGCGCAGGTGGCTCGACACCGTCGGACCGGTGGCGAAGACCGCCTGAGGTCTCAGGCTTCCGGCGTCATCCCCCACACCGCAACTCGGACGGCGTCTTCGAGCTGGGTCACCATTTCGTCGTAGGCGATCCTGTCCGTGACGAGGCGCCGCATGAGGACCTGCCACAGCGAATAGAGGTTGAAGGCCAGCGTGTACTTGGGGACGTCGGGATCGAGCATGCCGTTTGTGCTTGCGTCGTCGAGCAGCGAGGCGAGCCGTTTGGAGAACCAGCCAGTGAATGCATCGGTACCGACACGTCCGGACGTACTCACGTAGGGGAGCTCCTTGAAGAACGACCGAGCCAGCCGCCGATCCGCTTCGTGGTGGTCGGTGACGTGGAGCAGCAGCGTCATGATCTGATCGACCACCTTCGCCGAGCGGTCGACGAGCTCGAACGCTTCGGTCCACGCCTCGACTGCCACGTTGACAAACGCGCTGACCAGCAACTCCTCCTTCGACTCGACGTAGAGATAGAGCGTGCCTGCGCCAATTCCTGCGGCCGTGGCGATCTCGGCGGTGGTGGTGTCCTCGAAGCCCTTCGCTTGGAAGAGGGCGGTGGCAGCGGCGACGATGCGCCGCTGCTTGTCCAGCTTGTTGCGCTGGCGTTTGCCCAATTCGGTGCCGTGGAGGTCGGCGTTCTCGCCGAGAATTGGGTCACCCGTGATCGACATCGCGGTCTAACGCTAGCGACGCTGGTAACGCCGGATTTTCAGTGTCGCCGGACGCATGCGCGAGAGCGCTAGGGGCGTTCTTCCAGGATGAGTTGGCCCACGGCGGTGTTGCTGGCCGGCACGTGATACAGGCGGTGGACGACTGAGGGCGCTGCACTGTCGGCGCGTTCGGCCGGGTCGGCGACTTCAGCACAGTCGGACATGGCTCCACGGGCGATGAGCCACATGACCAGTTCGATGCCCTCAGAACCGGCCTCGCGGACGTAGTCGATGTGGGGCATGCCGGCTAGATCGGCGGGATCGGCGATCAGTCGGTCCATGAATGCCTTGTCCCACGGCTGGTTGATGAGACCGGCGCGAGGCCCTTGGAGCTGGTGACTCATGCCGCCGGTGCCCCAGATCTGAACGTCGAGATCGTTGTCGAAGCTCTCGACGGCACGCCGTATGGCCTGGCCCAGCTGCAAGCAGCGCCGGCCCGAAGGGACCGGGTACTGCACGACATTGACGGCGAGCGGCACGACCGGGCAGGGCCATGCCTGGGGCTGTCCGAACATGATCGACAGCGGGACCGTGAGCCCGTGGTCGACTGTCATCTCGTTCACCAGGGTCAGGTCGAAGTCCTGCTGGATCACGGAGTGTGCAATGTGCGCCGCCAGCTCCGGGTGGCCGTGGACCGTCGGCACGGGTCGGGGTCCCCATCCTTCGTCGGCTGGTTCGTAGCTCGCTGCCAGGCCGAGGGCGAACGTCGGGATCATCTCGAGCCCGAACGCGTTGGCATGGTCGTTGTAGACGAGGATCACGGCGTCGGGCGTGTTCTCCCGGATCCACGCTCGGGCCGGTTGGAACCCCGCAAACAGGGGCTGCCAGTAGGTTTCGCCGGTCTTGCCCCGGTCGATGGCGACGCCAATGGCGGGCACGTGGCTCGTGAAGACACTGGCGGTGATGCGTGCACTCACTGCTGCGCCTCCCACTCGCTCAGGTAGCGGTTGCCGTCGGGAGATCGGCCGCCGGCGAGCATCATCGACTGGTGGCCCTCCGCGTCGTTCTCGGTCATCGAGCTGACGATCTGGACGAATGACAAGCCATCCGTGGCGCCGATCTTTGCCAAGAAATAGATATTGCCGCCGAGGCCGATCAGCCGGTTGAAGTCGCGTTCGAGGACGCCGGCCTTCTGCTCATCGGACATGTTCCATTCATCGACGTAGGCACGCTCGTTGGCACGGAACCGCTCGCGGTTCGCCTCGCTCATCAGCGACATGCAGAACTGGTTGAGCCAGTAACCCTTCCGGGCCTGTTCGGTATCGAAGATGGTGGTGCCGGGCACGTCGAGGTAAGGCTTGTCGAGCGGCATGGTCGTCTCCAGCTGCGCAGCGTCAGCTGGTGGACGGAAAGCGGATCGGGAGGTAGCGGGGGCCGCGGACTTGGCCGCCTGCCCAGGTCACCTCATCGGGCTCGCTCACCTCGAAGTCCCCGATGCGCTCGAACCAGGTGCGCAGCGCAATGTCCATCTCGAGGCGGGCCAGGTTCGAGCCCGCGCAGCGATGGATGCCTGCGCCGAACGCGATGTGGCGATTGTGGGGACGATCCAGGATGACCTCGTCGGGACGTTCGAACATCTCGGGATCTCGGTTGGCGCCGGGAAAGTTCAACAGCACCTTGCTGCCCATTGGGATCGTGACGTCGCCGATCTCCACGTCCACCTCAGCACGACGGCCCATGGTCACCGGGGAATAGAAGCGCAGCAGTTCCTCGATCGCCGAGGGCCAAAGTTCGGGTTCAGCCGCCATGCGCTCACGGTCGGCGGGATGGGTGCCGAAGTGCCACAGCGACGCGCCGATCGAGCTCCACGTGGTGTCGATACCGGCGATCAGCTGGAGGTTGAGCATGCCGACCACGACCAGCGGATCGACCGGGTTGCCGTCGGCGTCGGTGCCCCCCAGCAGGTCGCTCACGAAGCCGTCGTCCGGGTTTTCCAACTTGTCGGCAACGACCTCCTTGAAGAAGTCTCGGATGACGTCGCGGTACTCCGCCCGCAATTCGGGCTTGGTCAGCCCCAGCTCGAGCACGCATCGCACCCAGTAGGTGAACTCCTCCACCCGGCTCTCGTCGATGCCCAGCAAGTGAGCGATCACCCGAGGTGGGATCTGCTGCGCGTATTCGCCTGCGCCGTCGACCGTGCCGCGCTCGATGAACTCATCAATCAGGCGGTCAGCGAGTTCTTGGGTGTACTGGCGGTGCCCTTCGACCGCCTTGGGGGAGAAGTGCGGCAGCAGCAGCCGGCGAGTCCAGCCATGCATCGGCGGATCGACCGAGATCGGAGCGCTGACGGTGCCGTACGGCAGGGAGTCGGTGGCGTCGGAGGGCGCCGCAGCTATCGGCACCACCAGCACGTCCCGGCTCGACAACTCGGGGACCATCTTGGCGAGGGCTTGGACATCGTCGTATTTGGTGGGCAAGTAGGAGCCGCCCCACCGCTCGCTGTGGGCGATGGGGCATTGGCTACGCAGCTCCTCCCACACCGGCGCCGGATCGGTCACGTATCCCGGGTCGAAGATGTCGTAGTCGGTGTCCCAATCGTCAACAGGTGCCGTGTCGGTCATCGAGCGTTCCTTTGCGGTTAGGGCGGGTCAGTTCGTGAAGAGATCGCCAGAGCGCGTACGTCGGACTGAAGGGTTCAGCGTAGGAGGTGCGTTCATGCCCCCGAGAATTCAGCGGTCCCGCCTAAATCGCCGGTCCTGGCTCGCAGATCTTGGCATTGGCTTGACGTGACGTCACCGACTCGCATCCTCGAGAAATCGACGAGCGGCGGCGAGGGCGACTGTTGTCGCCAGGTGGAGCGCTTCTGGCGTCGTGGCCCGCTCAGGTGTGTCGTGGGCGGTGTGAAAGAGCGTGAACGGTCCGAGGAACGACAGCACCGAAGCTCCGGCTTCCTGCCACGTGCCGCCTTCGCCCGGCCAGGGAGGCTCGACGTCGCGCAGGGTCCAGTTGGCACCTGCCGCCATTTCGGCGATATCGGCCCTGCAGCGTCCCGTAGCCGTCGTCAGTGCGATTCGCGTCGAAGCGAGCTCGAGCGCTCCCGAGACGCCGGGCTCAACTGCGCCCGCGCCGATCGAAGCGCCGAAGTGGACGGCGGGCATGCCTCGCACATCGCGCTGAGCGAGATGATGGCGAAGGCCGATGTGGTCGATCTCGTGCCCGCTGCACGCCGCGAAGTGCACGGAGTACTCGCTTGACAGCTCCACGGCCACAGCGAGGGCGGCTGCGAGCCCGGTGCCCCGCTCGCCGGCAGCGGGCGTCCATCCAGTCAGCGGGGTCGTGACGGCGGTCACCGACGAATCCGCTGACCCGAATGTGGCAAGCACGTTTGTGCTCGTCGCCGGCTCGATCGAAGCATCAAACCGGAGGCGCAGCTGAGCCTTGCCGAGCCGATCGAACCAGTTGCCGGGCACGATCACGCCTGGCACACCGAGCATCTTGGTCGGGAAGCGATTGCACTGCACCGGCAGATCGTCGGGCCCGTCGACGGCGATGACGGCAGCTCGTGAGTCCAGGCCGCGCAGCCGCTCCTCGAATGCCGGGGCCGAGCCTGCGACGCCGGCGCCAAACCTGACCACCTGCACGTCGTCGGTTTCGAAGCTGCCGATCGCGCTGTAGTAGAGCGGAACCGACGGCACCGCTGCGCCGTCGGCAAGCAGCTCTGCGCCCACGTCGAAACGGTCAAAGGCGAAGGGTTCGAGAGTCGCCGTTCCGCCGATCTCAGAGATCAGATTTGTGAGCCAGTCGGCTGTGGAGCGATCTGCATCTGTGCCTGTCAGGTGCGCGCCGAAACCCGCATAGTCGACGACGATCTGGTACAGCCAGTCCGGCCGGCACAGCGACACGGGGCCAGCGGGAGGTGTCGTTGTGCTCATGTGCACTCGCTTGCGTGATGACTCGACTGTGGGTGACAGTATGTGTCGCGAGCCTCGGAGGGGGAGTTACGTGCGTGTCGATGCGGTAAAGGCGAACGAATATGACCGCATACGAGTAGAGCCGCTCACCGGTTCGATCGGTGCCGAGATCGCCAACGTTGACCTGCGGGAACTTGACGACGAGCTGATGGCCGAACTGCAGGACGCGTGGTTGGCCCACAAGGTGCTGTTCTTTCGCGATCAGCACCTCAGCCAGGCCGAGCATGTGGCATATGGGCGGGCCCTTGGCGATCTGGAGATTCACCCCTTCGCCCCCTACGTCGACGATCACCCCGAGATCCTCGTGCTCGAGTCGACCGCCGAGAATTTCTATGCCGCCGAGACCTGGCACTCCGATGTGACGTTCCGGGAGAGTCCCCCGCTCGGCTCTGTCCTGATGGGTCGCATCGTCCCGTCATATGGCGGTGACACCTGCTTTGCGAACATGGAACTGGCCTACGAGCGGCTGCCGGATGACGTCAAGGAACAGATCGACGGCCGATTTGCGATCCACTCCTACGTCAAGGCGTTCGGACGTCACATGAGCGAACGCAAGCGCGCCGAGGCCGCGGAGCAGTACCCGGACCAGAAGCACCCGGTCGTGCGCACGCACCCCGTCACGGGTCGCCAGAGCCTGTACGTCAACCGCATTTTCACGCTCACCATCGACGGGATGACCCCCGATGAGAGCCGCTCGCTTCGGCAGCGCCTGTACGACGAGGCGAGCAGACCCGAGTACCAATGCCGGTTCCGGTGGCGGCCGGAGTCAATCGCCCAGTGGGACAACCGCTGCACTCAGCACTACGCCGTCCCCGACCACGGCGGCATGCACCGCCGAATGGAGCGGGTGACCCTCATCGGCGACCGGCCTTTCTGACCGGCGAAACGCTCCCTCGGCCTCCGCGAGAGGCCTGTGCGAGGATGATTGCGCCGGCCGGCGCGTCAAAGCGCGCACGCAGGGGGAGTTGACTCATGCGGTTCGGGTTCTTGAGCGAGGGAACGACACCGCGGGGGATGACGCATCATCACCGGCTGCACGAGGTCATCCGCGAGGCGGAGCTCTGCGAGGAGATGGGGTGGGACTTCTGGGGAACCTCTGAGCAGCACTTTGCCCCTGGTGCCACGATCGCTGCGCCCGAGACGCTCTATGGCGCAGTCGCGATGCGCACGAGCCGGATCAAGCTCCGATTCATGTCGATCCTGATGCTGAAGTTCAACCACCCGATCAAGGTGGCGAATCACTTGGCGACAGTCGACATCCTGTCTCACGGTCGGGTCGAGCTGTGTACGGCCCGCTCCAACAACGTGAAGACGCTGGATCCGTTCGAGGTCGACCCTTCCGACACCCGGGCGCAGTGGCGTGAAGGCCTCGAAGTGACAGTGAAGGCGCTCACGGAGTTCCCGATGGAGCACCACGGCGAGTTTTACAACATCCCGCCGATCGAGGTGACCCCGCGGCTCTACCGCGAGGAGCTCTTTCCGATCTGGGTGGTCACCATCAGTCCCGAGACACACACGATTGCGGGAAACATGGGCCTGGGCGCCATCACCAATGACTCGTATCTTGGCTGGGACCACCTCGGGGAGTTGATTGGGCTGTACCGCGACGCCTGCAAGACGCCCGAACCGATAGCGCAGTACCCGGTCAACACGTCGCTCTGCTTCTGCCCTCTCACGAGTCATTGCGCTGCAACTCGGGAAGCGGCCGTCGAGGAATCCCGCCACGACGTGATCAGGTTCTTCCGCAGCACCTATGACATGTACGACCAGCTTGACCAGCGGTCGGGCTTCGAGGGCATCAACGAGATCCGCAAGATGAAGGAACACGAGAACGATCCGCTCGCCCTTGGAGAGTTCACCCCAACGATCATGATCGGCACGCCTGACGACCTTGTCGAGCGAATCAAGCGTCTCGAGGCGATGGGAGTCGACGAGATCGTCTTGCGCATCGACGATCTCGGCGTCTCAGCGCACCTGAAGGCGATCGAGCTCATCGGCAAGTACGTGATTCCGGAGTTCCGAGGGCCCAACGCCGTCAGACGGCAATCGATGTGGGGCGACTACGGGGTGGAGAAGCCTCGGTTCCTGATCTGATGGTCGTGGGAACATGACGAGACCAAGAATCTCATCCGATCACAAGGGGGAATGATCCATGGCTGGCAAGGTCATACGTTCAGAGGCACTCATCGAGGCCCATCCGGTTCCTGAGCTCATCCGATCGGGGGCTTTCTCCGTAGCGGTGCGAGCCGGACCGTCCATCTACATCTCGGGTTCCATCGCGAACGACTTGAGCAAGGGAATGGGCGGGCAGACCGAGGAGATCTTCGACTACATGAGCCTCGCGCTGAGCGAGGAAGGCTTCTCGATGGCCGATGTCGTCAAGTTGCAGGCGTTCATCACCGACATCGAGCAGTACGGCGAGTACAGCGCAGCTCGGAAGAAGTACTTCCCGAGCGACCCGCCCGCAAGCACGACCGTGATCGCCGGGATCGTCATTCCCGGAGCGCTCATCGAGATCGAAGTGGTCGCTTACAAGGAGTAGTTGTCGCCAGCCCCGAGGCGACCGGCGGCGCTCGGCCGGCTACGCGTCGGCGCGTCGCAAGATGTGCTCGACAATCTGGGGCCCGTGGGTGAACTGCAGGAAGTGGCCGGCGTCGGGCAGCACGTCGATCGGTGCGTTCATTCGTTCAGCCCACGTGCGACCCCACTCCTCGGTGAAGCCGTCGTCCTCAGCGCCCCAGACAAAGTGGGTGGCCTTGTTCCAGCCAAGCAGCACCCGGTAGTGCAGGGTCTGCCCGGCGCCGTTACCGCTGTCGTAGTCGCCGACGGGGATGGACAGCGGGAACCAGCGGGCACCGTTGAATCCTTCCTCGGGAAGGCCACGGAACGGCGCTGAGAATCCAGCGAACCTCAGTGCAGCTTCGCCGTCGAGATCCGGTTCGACGCCGGCTTTGATCGCGGGAACCACGTCGCGCGAGCGGACCATGCGGCCTGCCAGCAGGGGCACGAGCCCGATGCTCGGGCGCGGGTGCGCATACCGGCCACCGGGACCCCAGGCGTCGATCCACCGCAGGAAGCTCTCGTCGTATTCGAACTCGGGGTGATGGAGCCAGGTGTTCATGATGACGAGCCGGCTGAATCGCTCGGGCATCATCGCCGCCTGGGCGAGGCCGATCGGGCCGCCCCAGTCCTGGCAGACCACGGTGATGTCTGAGAGATCGAGGCCGCAGATGAGTGAGGTCAGGACCTCGGTGTGTCGGGCGATCGAGTACCAGTTCGGATCGGTCGGCTTGTCGCTTCGGCCGAAGCCGAGGTGATCGGGAGCGATGCAGCGGTACCCGGCGTCGACGAGGCCCGGGATCATCGTCCGGTAGAGGTACGCCCACGTCGGCATGCCGTGCAGCAGCAGCATGACGGGTGCGTCCCGAGGTCCCTCATCGATGTAGTGGACGCGCAAGTCTTTCCACTGGTGGTACCGGGGCTCGTAGTCCCAGTCGCTGAGTGCGTCGAAGTGCGCTTCGTCGGTGCGAACGAATTCAGTCACGGTCATCCCCCGGGGGCCTGTCGGAGCCAGCGAATGATGCCAGCTTCGGCTGCGGGTCAGCGCAGGTCGAGCGCCATTCGCTGTTCCATCGGGACGCCGTGGCTGTGGGGGATGGGCGCGATTGTCTGTGCTAGTGCCTCGAACCCGAATGCCTCGTAGAACTTGACCGCTGGGTTGTCGGACAGCACGTCGAGGTGGACCGCCCGGTACCCCTCGTCTGTGGCGCGTTCGATGGCGTCCTTCATCAGTGCAGCGCCGATCCCTTGGCCGTGCCGGTCGGGCCGGACCGACAGCGCATGGACGTAGTAGGCGCTTGAGGGGATGACGACGTTGAGGTAACTGGCGAGGTAAGAGCGCCGCCCAAGCTCTGCGAACTCGGCGGGGGTGAACACGCCGTCGTCGAGGATCGGCTGCCACAGCGGTCGCAGGGTCTTCTTGCGACGGTCGAACTCGGGACCCGAAAAACCGATCTCGATGCCCAACAGATCGTCGCCGTCGATTGCGAGCCTGGTCTCGTCGAAGGCGTAAAGCGTGCCTTCGGCGAGCCATGAGTCGCCCACCAGACGGTCGAACGCCGCGCGGGGGCCGAATTGGTAGTCGTACGTCGAAGGCCCGGTGGCATAGGCCAGCTCCACTACCTCGTCGGTGAGCTGTGCAGCCCGGTCGCGGTCGACAGTGACGATCTCCATCGCTACCCCCAAAGGTCGCTAACGGTCCTCGCTCAGCGACGCTACTCCGATGAGATTTCCGTATCGTCCCGAGAGTCGGAAGTGGAGGGAGGGATGAGAGAGAAACTCGGTCATGGTGAGAGGGTCAGCGGTCGGGCCTGGATATGACTCAGGGCGTGACGGGCTTGTCACAGGGGGGCCTTAGCGTCGCAGCCCACGGGGCTACACGGATGTAGTTTGGCGACAGGAGTCGGGGCTCGGCGATGAGGGGTACCCAGTTGACGTTGACGAGCGAGGCACTGCCGCCTCCGGCGTGGGTGCCGGACCCAGACGGCGAGCACGGCGAGGTATTCACGCGCCGGTGGGTGGTGGACCTCATCTTGGATTTGGTCGGCTACCGGCCCGAGGCTGACCTCGGTGCCTCCACCATCGTGGAACCGGCGTGTGGCTGCGGGGCCTTCCTGCTTCCCATCATCGAGCGGCTGTCCGAATCCTGCGCAATGCATGGACGAGTGCTCGCTGATCTCGACGACGCAGTCCAGGGCTTCGACCTATTGGCGCACAACGCCGAACACACGCGTAAGACCGTCGCCGCCAAGCTCTTGGAACTCGGTGAGTCGTTAAGCACTGCCGAGCACCTAGCCCAAAGCTGGGTCACGACGGGCGACTTCCTGCTCACCGATCATGGGGACGATGTCGCTGACTTCGTAGTCGGCAATCCGCCCTATGTCCGGCTGGAACAGATACCGGACGACGTCAGCGACGCTTACCGGTCCGAGTGCTCGACAATGCGGGGCCGAGCAGACCTGTTCGTCGGATTCTTCGAGAAGGGCTTGGCGCTACTGGCGCCAGGCGGGCGGCTCGGGTTCATCTGTGCCGATCGTTGGATGCGCAACCAATACGGCGCCCGATTGCGCCAGCTCGTCGGCGACCGGTACGCACTTGAAGCGCTCATCGAGATGCACGACGCCGACGCATTCGAAGCCTCGGTGTCTTCCTACCCAGCCATCACCGTTCTGCGCAATGCGCCGCAAGGACGGGTAAAGCTCGTCGAGGCCCGTCCTTCATTTGACGAAGCGGCAAGCCGCCGTCTTGCACCCTGGCTTCGCTCAGAAGCAGACGAGGAGCCGGCCGACGCTTCTTTCGAGGTCGCGGAGCTGAAGGGATGGCTCACAGGCGGCGATCACTGGCCGACAGGTTCGCCGTACGTCCTCGAACTATTGGCCGACCTCGAATCCCGATTCCCTCCGCTCGAAGATCCGCGGACCGGTACGCGAGTCGGAATCGGCATCGCGACCGGCTGCGATGAGGTCTACATCTCTGACGCCCCGCAGGGCATCGAGGACGATCGGCTGCTGCCTCTCGTGACTGCCGGCGACATCGCCAGCGGGCAACCGAAGTGGGGCGGCCGCTACTTGATCAACCCATGGGAAGACGGCCGGCTCGTAGACCTCGCCGAGTTCCCCCGTCTTGCTGCGTACTTTCGAGTCCACGAGTCACGGGTACGCCGCCGGCATGTTGCGAGGCGTCGGCCGAGCACTTGGTACAGGACAATCGACCGTGTGACCCCTGGTCTGCGGGAACGACCCAAGCTGCTGATTCCGGACATCAAGTCGGCTGCTCATCCGGTGCTCGACGAGGGGCACTACTACCCCCACCACAACCTTTACTTCGTCGTCTCGGACGTCTGGGACCTCGAAGTACTCGGCGGCCTCTTGCTGTCCGATATCGCAAACCTGTTCGTCGGGGCCTACTGCGTCAAGATGCGAGGTGGGACGTATCGCTTCCAAGCGCAATACCTGCGCAAGATCCGAGTTCCGCACCTGTCGTCAATCAGCGCAGACGACAAGAGCCGGTTGAGGCGGGCTTTCAGGACGCGCGACCGAGCGGCGGCAACCGCGGTGGCGCAGTGCATCTACGGTGTAACGCTGCCCGCAGAGCGGGTCGCGGCTTGACGCCGCCCGCCACGCAGCGCCGACCCGACAGGGATCTCAATGGCCCAACCGCAGAAGCTTGACCGCTTCGATGCATTCATTCCAAGGGAGCCGTTCGTCAATCCGTGGCGGCGCGACGGAAGCTACGCGCCCGACTTCGAATTGCTCTCACTCCTGCTCAGAGAAGCGGTCGGCACATAACAGAGCTCTGGCATCGTGGCGGGCGCCACAGATGTGTGGGCCGCAGAAGAACTCCGTCGAGCTGGCCTCGACGCCAGATTCCGCGAATCCTTCCACGTGATGTACGTGAGTTCGTCGAGCGAGGCCTAACCCGCAGCCTCCGTTCGCAGGTAGAAGGCCGATACAACACGCAGGGGGCACGGCGAGCGCTGCCTGCTGAGGCCCGCGTGATGGGCCGCCTATCTCAAGCAGGGTGATGTGGTCATCGCGTCATGGGCGGCGGGCGTCGAGGTGCTGATTTCGACCAAGACGATGCTGTCGAGTTACGCCAAGAACCTGCGGAACCGGTTCGAAGAGGGATACGGCGACGCAAAAAACCTTCGAGGTCGCCATCCACTGTCCTCACTCGGGTTCCTCTCCGTCGCAGGCGCCGACATTCCGGACCAAGAACTTGACTTCGCGATCGACATGCTCCGAAAGCTCACGTCAGGGCCCGATGTTTCCGACTGTTGCTGCTTGCTGCTCTTCGGAGTGGCGGACAAGGCCGAGATCACGGAGTCGGGTGCAGCAGAGCGATCGATCGCCGACGAAGCACCTCGGGAGCCGAACACAGAGGTCGAGCTCGTGCACGACAGGACGCCGGAGGATCTCTCGGCTGGTGCGTTCTTTCGGCGACTCGTCTCCAAAGCGCTCACCCATATGCCGGTAAGCGTGTACACGCAGGTGCGTGAGCGCCAAGCTACAGCGACCCATTGAACGTTCGGGCTCTCAAGTCAGAGGTCGTTCAGTCCTCCTAGAAAGATGGACTCGGGCTACGACACCGCAGAAACAAGCCCCTCGTGGCCGACGTGCATTTCGGGCTAGCGGACTCGTCGGCGCAGCAGGCACATCAAGGGTTACGACACGACTGGAGGAGTAGCGTCGTTGCGGATCGCTCGTTGTGCGAGCCGAAGATTCCGAGACGTGTTTCCATGAGCATGACCGCTACTCGTTCGCTCCGCAGGACCCCGGCCACAGCCGGGCTCGAGCCCATCCTCGGGGCGCTTCGTGACGACGGTGGCGTGATTGTCGAGGGGATGTTCGGGGCCGAGCCCATCGCCCAGATGCGTGCCGCTGCCGACGCGTTTGCCCGAGGTGTCGAGCCGGGAGGTGCGACACAGGGACTCGGCGAGGACGGCAAGCGGTTCGTTGGGGCGAACACGATCCGCTTTTCGAGCTTGGCCCGGCTGTCGCCGGCGTTCTTCGACATTCTCGACAACGAGCTGTATGCAGCGATTGCCGATGCGATGCTGCTGCCGGTCTGCGGCTCGTACTGGCTGAACACCGCGCAGGTGATGTACATCGGGCCGGGGGAGCCGGAGCAGATGCTGCACCGCGACGCCAACAACTGGTGGGCGTTCGTCAAGGCGACATGGCCAAATTCGCCGGAGGTCACGGTCAGCGCCATGATCGGGCTGGATGAGGTCACCGAGGAACTCGGCGCAACCCGGGTGGTGCCGGGCAGCCATCGTCAGTCCGAACTTGCTCGCTATGAGGAGCGCCCCTCGGTGCCGGCTGAGCTTGGGCCGGGGGACGCCCTCGTCTACTCGGGCTATGTGCTGCACGGGGGCGGCGCCAATCTCGCTGCGGATCAGTGGCGCAGGGCGATGCACGTCAGCTTCGTAGCTGGCTGGCTGACCCCTGAAGAAGCCAGCCCGTTGGACTTCAGCCTCGGCGAGCTGTCCGGGTGCAGCGAGCGCGTCCAACGGCTGCTCGGGCACCGCTCCTACGACCCTCGCCCGTACAACGGGGGTGGCCTGTGGCTGCGTCACGTCCGCGAGATGCAGGACGTGGTGACCCAGGACGGCAACCCAGCCTGAGCCGACCGTCCTCGGGCGACACGTGAGCCGCGATCTAGTTGGACGACTCGTCGTGCTCGGCGTCTTCTTCGGTGCCGTGCCCAGCGTCTCCCTCGGTGCCGTGCTCGTCGCTGCCTGATTCGGGATGGGCGCTCCAGGCGTCGAATTGCTCACCGTCCGCGGTGAGGGTGATCTGGGCTGACTCACCCGGTTGCAGGTCGCCTGGGGTGGTAGGTCCGAGTTCGACTCCGTTGGACAGGTGGACTTCGACGCGGACTCGGTTGAGGACAGTGTCGGTTGTGTTGGTGACGGTCCCCACGAAGGCATCTTGGACGGGGTCGTAGCGAAGGACGAGTCGGACACCCCTACGGCTCTCGTCGTGCGTCTCGTCCTTGGCGTAGCGGGTGCCGGATTCCTCGCCGCCTTCAGTGCTCTCCGCAGCGCTCTCTGCAGCCGACGAGCCGGGGCAGGGGGTGACCTCTGGGTGGAGGCTGTACGTGTCGCCGGGCATTGCGTCAAATCCCAAGACCACAGTGCGAGCCTGACCGGGCGCCCAATCGACATCGACGGTTGGGCCGAGTTCGAGGGTCGAACCGCCACGGCCGACATGGATCTCAAGGCGACCGCCGCAGATTGGCTGGCTCGTGCTGTTGGTCATCACGCCCGTGAACGCCTTGGCGGTCGGGTCAAAGACGATATTCACATCGAAGCCGTTGATGTTGGCCACCGAGGGCTGATCGATCGACAAGCCGAGGCCTTCGTTCTCTTCGCCGCCCTCGCTGCCTTCGTGCCCGCCCTCGCTGCCTTCGGACCCGCCTTCGGACCCGCCTTCGCCGCTTTCGAATGAACCGTGTGCGGGCGTGTTGTTGCAGGTGAATGTTTCTGTCTCTACGGACCAGGTCGCAAATGATCCAGAATCCGCCGTCAGAGTGAAGGTGGCCCTCTCGCGAACCTCCAGCGACGGGATCACCAGGCTCTGAGAATTGGCTTTGTCGCCGTCAAGTATCACCTTGATCCTTGAATCGCATAATCCTTCGGAGGCTTCGTTCTTGACCCGACCCAAGAATGACCCGCTCGTGCTGTCATAGGAAAGAGCGAACTCGAGGCCGTTGAGCTTGTCGGCGTAGTAGTCGTCGGCCCGCACCTCCGGGCCCGAGAAGACCCCGCGGCTGATCCCGCTGGTGGTCAGATACGTAGCCGACGCAGGGGCAGAACCGCCCTCAGGGCCGTCTTCGCGGGCAGCGATGGTGTTTGCGTCCTCCGAGCCGCCGTGCTCACCGGAGGATTCGCCGCCGCCGTGTTCGCCTTCGGATTCGTTGTCGCCTCCGCAGGCGGCAAGCAGCAGGCCCAAGCACAGGGCCAGTGCGGCGAAGAGAGAGCATTTGCGATTGGTCATGAGTGAAGAACTCCTTGGTTTCGATCGCGGAAGCGACCTCATCGAGACGCATGGTCGTTCCCGAACACTGAGAGACGGGTAAGAACGACCGCCTGTCTTCTCAGTCTTCTCTCAGCTTCCTCTTGGCAATCCTCGGCCAAGATGGGCATGTGCGCGTGCTGCTGGTTGAGGACGAAGTCAACTTGGCGGAAGTGATTCGCGACGGTCTGGCAGAGCACGGAATGAATGCAGACGTCGAGCATGATGGCGCTGCGGGCCTGTGGCGGGCTCGCGAGGGCAGCTACGACGTGATTGTTCTGGACATCATGCTTCCGGGCCTCAACGGCTATCTGATCTGTCGGACACTGCGGGAAGAAGGCGACTGGACACCGATCCTGATGCTGACCGCGAAAGACGGCGAGTGGGACGAAGCCGAGGCGCTCGACACCGGTGCAGACGATTTCCTGGCGAAGCCGTTCTCGTTCGTCGTGCTGCTGGCCCGTCTGCGTGCTCTCGCTCGCCGGCCGCCGACTCCCCGGCCAGCGGTGCTGGAGGTGGGGGACCTGGTGTTCGATCCGGCGACTGTCTCAGTTCGGCGTCAGGGCCATGAGATCGGCCTGAGCCGGACCGAGCTGGGAGTGCTGGAAGTGTTGATGCGTGCCGGCGGGGCACCCGTATCGAAACGGGAGATCTTCGCGAGGGTCTGGGGATTCGACACTGACGTGGACCCCAAGATCGTCGAGGTGTACATCGGGTACCTGCGTCGCAAACTCGATGAGCCCTTCGGAGTCAGGACAATCACCAACCAGCGCGGCGTCGGATATCGGATAGTCGAGCCGGCGACATGAGGCTCCCGAGACTCGGCTCTGTCCAGGTTCGGGCCACGTTGGCGGCAACGGTGGCGACCGCGCTCGTGCTGGTGACGGCCTCGATAGTGATCGTGCAGCTCGTCGAGCGGAACCTTGCCAACAATGCGCGGGCTGCACTCGGCGATGCTCTGGAGTCGGCTTCGCATGCGGCCAGCGGCGAAGGGTCCAGCGAGAGCGACGACGGTGAGGGTGCTGCAGGCGGTGCAGTCCACGACGACGGCGCACCCATGGCCGAGCAGGATGCCGATGGCTCTGCTGGTGACTCAGAACAAGCCTCCGGCAGCGATCTGCGAAACGAGCAACTTGCTGAGGCATCGATCCGAGAGGTTCAAGACGGTGTCGACGCCGTGGCAGATGCGCTGAAGATCATCGTGCCGGTTGTCGTACTGCTCCTCGGCGCCGCGATCTGGATCACTGTCGGGCGGACGTTGCGGCCCGTGCGCGACATCTCCCGTCGTGTCGCAGCGATCAGCGGGTCGACACTCGATGAACGAGTACCGGAACCCAGCGGCGATGACGAGATTGCAGAGCTGGCTGGATTGATGAACGAGATGCTGGACCGGCTCGAGTCCGCCTCCGAACGCCAGCGGGCGTTCGTGGCAGACGCCAGTCACGAACTCAAGTCACCACTGGCGACCATCATCGCCGTATCGGAGATTGCCCAGATCAGCAGCGATCCCCAGCGACTGGCCGAGTTGGCCCCGAAGATCGAGACCGAGGCCCGCCGAATGCAGGGTCTGGCAGCAGACTTGCTGGACTTGGCTCGGCTCGATGTACAGCGCGATGACCGGGATTTCTCGACGGTCGATCTCTCGGCGGTGTGCAGGGAGGTCGCGAGCCGGCTGGACGATGCCGATATCGACATCACTGTGTCCTCCGACGGCTCCGCTTTGGCACTTGGCACCGGCACGCAGATCGAACGTGCGGTGTTCAACGTCGTGCAGAACGCCGTTTGCCATGCCGCGAGTCGGGTGCAGATCACCACGATGAGCTCTGCGGACGCCGTGCGGGCAACCGTCGAGGATGACGGGGCAGGCATCGCCGCAGCCGACCGGGAGCGGGTGTTTGACCGCTTCGTCCGACTTGACGATTCCCGACAGCGCGCCTCCGGCGGCGCCGGTATCGGTCTGTCGTTGGTCAAGGCAATCGTCGATCGGCATTCCGGAACGGTCGAAATCGGCGAGTCGACTGCTCTGGGCGGTGCTGAGGTGCTCTTGGAGTTGCCTCGTGCCGCACTGGCAACGCTCGATGAACCAGAGCCAGCAAGCCCAACCGAGCCTTGACGACGACTGGGCCTGAGCAATCCCGAAGCGTGCAGCTAACGTGCGCCGTCGTCGCTGTGGCGCGGCATCCACGACGTGACGAGGCACAGGCTCGTCTGACAGGCAGGAGCACCCGATGGATTTCTTGAAGGTCAACGAACCGGTGATCAAAGAGTTCCGTGAGAACGGGGGCAAGTGCAGCGGCTGGCTCAAGGGTGCTCCGATGATCCTGGTCACGATGACGGGCGCGAAGACCGGCCGTGAGCTGTGCTCGCCACTCGTGTACTCAACCGACGGCGACGACATCGTGGTCATCGCCTCCAAGGGTGGTGCTCCCGAGAATCCGCTGTGGTACTACAACCTCGTCGCCAATCCGACGGTCACGGTCGAAGTCGGCACCGAGACGTGGGAAGCCACGGCGCACCTCACCGAGGGCGATGAGCGCAAGCGGCTCTTCGATGCCCAGGCTGCACTGATGCCGCAGTTCGCTGAGTACGAGAAGAGCGCCGGTGAGCACGGCCGCGAGATCCCCGTCTTCCGCCTCGTCCGCAACTGACCCGCGATCGGGAGCTGCCCGATGATTGACCCCATCCGCTCGGTGACCGACGCCGAACTCGAGAATTACGACCGGGACGGCGTTGTGGTGCTGCGCGACATCTGTCCGGCGGGCTGGGTCGACGAGTTCCGGACCGCGCTGGACCAAGTGTTCAACCGGGATACCGAGACGGGGCGCGAAGGGCTGGTGTCGGGCGCGAGCCGGGCCGGGTGCCGGGTGGACGTCGCCGATCGCGTGCGCCAGATGTTGGACGAACACGATTCCTCGACGCTTGCGATCGAGCCCGATCGGCTGCCGGAAGGCCGCAGCATCGTGGAGACCGATGCGTGCAGCTGGCACGACGGGCTGCGCGACCTGCATGTGGCGGGTCCGCTTCCCGAGGTGGCCGCTGCGCTGACCCGCAGCGAGCGAGTGAATCTGTACAGCGACCAGCTGTTCCTCAAGGAGCCTGGTTCGAGCGTGCGCACGCCGTGGCACCAGGACAAGCCGTACTGGCTGCTGCAAGGCACCAAGGTGGCGGTCTGCTGGGTTCCCGTCGACGAGGTCACGATGGAATCCGGCGTCATGGGCTACGTCGCCGGGAGCCACCGCTGGGGCAAGGTGTTCAAGCCGAACGATTTCGTGACCTTGAAGGGCACCATGAATATTCCGGGGCTGAACTTCGACGGTCTCGATGACCTGCCTGCGATCGACGACCATCCCGACGACTTCGACGTTCGCAGGTACGAGGCCGGTCCGGGCGATGTCATCGTGCACCACTGGATGACGCTGCACGGCTCGCTTGGCAACGTCAGTGCGGACCGGCTGCGGCGGGCGGCTTCGGTGCGTTTCGCAGGCGACGACGTCACCTTCTTCAAGCGGCCGTCGTCCCCCGAGCCGTTCCGTAATACCGTGGGGCTCGACGACGGCGACAATCTCGACGGCGCTGAACGCTTCCCAAGGGTCTGGCCTCGCCAATACTGACACGGTGACAAGTGACTACAGTGTCACCATGACCGTGCTGTCGATTCGCTTCCGGCGCCCGGGCGCGTATGACCGACTAAAGCGGCGAGCACACCTGGGCTCAGAATCGATTTCTGCGGTGGGCGAGCGATTGATCGACGAGGGACTCCGCATGGAGGCTCACCCCGGGGTCGTGTTCCGCGACGGGCCAAGCGGTCGCAGAGCCAGTTTGGCTGCCGGACCGGACGTGTGGGAAATCGTGGGACTGTTGCGAGACCTACAAGGCAGTCTCGATGTACGAGCTGCCCATGTGGCCGACCAGATGGGCCTTGCAGAGCCACAGGTCCGAGCCGCGAGTCGCTACTACGCCGAATTCACAGACGAGATCGACGCCGGGATCGCTCAGAACGACGAAGCAGCAGAGCTCGAATTGGCCGTCTGGGAAAACGAGCGCCGACTGCTCTCGGGGTAAGGCTGCTGCTGGACGAGATGCACGCTCCAGCGGTCGCCGCTGAGCTGCGACTGCTCGGACACGATGTCGTCGCCGTCAAGGAGCGCAGCGAACTGGCGGGGTTACCCGATGCCGAGTTGTTCATCGCTGCGACCACAGACGGCCGTGCAATCGTCACCGAGAACGTCAAGGACTTCGCCGCCCTTCACAAGTCGAAAATCGCCGCCGGGCAACGGCACTCGGGCGTGATCTTCACTTCTTCGCGCCGGTTCCCACGTGGGACAGGCGATCACGTGCCGGAGTTGGTTGATGCGCTCGCCACGTTCCTGACCGAACACGCTGTTGCGTTCGAGGAATCCGAATCGTTCGTCTGGTGGCTCGAAAGAGTTGAGCGATGACGTGCGTGCCCACGAGCGAGCTTTCCCTGCCCATGGCGTTGCACCCGCGCATGAACCAAGAGCTGGCGCACGACTCCGACCGCCTCATCCCACGCGGCCGCCTCATCGACATTCCTGACCGCGATGTCTGAGCGCTATCTCGTGATGCCACGCGGCATCAATGTCGGGAACCACAACCGAGTGCCGATGGCACAGCTCAGGTCGGTCTTGGTCGACAGGGGCTATCACGACGTTGCGACCGTCCTGCAGAGCGGGAACGTGATTCTCACGGCTGAATCGGCGGTGCCCGAGGAGGTCGCCGCCGCAGTGCAGCAGTTGCTCTCCGAAGAGTTCGACGTCAACGTCCCCTGCGTCGCTCGAACAGCAGACCAGATTCGTGCAGTGCTCGGCCGCAATCCGCTTCGGGAGGCCGCCACCGACAATTCCCGCTACCTGGTGAACTTCCTCTCGGAGGAGCCCGGCGTGGCAGCGGCAGCCGTGCTCCTGGAGGAAGACCACAGCCCCGAAGCCCTCGCGATTGCGGGCACCGAGGCGTTCGTGTGGACGCCGGAGGGCGTCAAGGCGATGACCCTGTCGTACGCCTACCTTGAGAAGCGTCTCGGCATCGTCGCCACGGCCCGCAACTGGAACACACTGCAGAAAATCGCCACCAAGCTCTGACGCAGCTGCGATCATTCATGCCATGGCGGCACGCCCGAAGTTCTTGAGAGGTTGGTGGCAGCGATGAGCTTGACGAGTGCGCAGCGCGCCGAGGCGCTGGAAGAGTGGGCGGATCGAGTTGACCCAGCAGATCTCGTCGAAGCCGACACCGCATCGCTTCAGCTCATCAGCAAACTCGCGACCCGACGTGACACCATCGACGAGCAGCTCGTCGAGGCTGTGCGGTCAGCACGAGTCGAGGGTCGAAGTTGGTCCATGATCGGGGCCATGTTGGGGGTGTCGAAGCAAGCCGCGCAACGCAAGTACGGACCGAAGACTGCTACGGGAACAAAAAGGACAGTGGTGCCTCGCCGGTAACCCACCCTTGGTCAGCCGGCGCGGAGAAACTCCTCGTACCGCTCTTCCAGAAGTGCGGAACTGGGCCGCAATGCCCTTCTACGCGGAACCTCGATGCTGCGGCCGTGGAGTCCCTGAAGCGCGTGCTTGAGCGTCGGGCCATCTTCTTCGACCAACACGTCGGCTCTCACCTCGATTTCGTAGTTAGGCCGCACGGCCATGAACCGGTTGTCGAACGCGGCGTGATGGATCTTGCACATGGCGATGCCGTTCGTTACGACTGGTTCGCCCCCCTTAGCGTCGCTGCGAATGTGTGCGGCGTCCAGCAACTCACGGTGGCGCAGACGACACAGCGCGCAGCGATTCTCATACGCCGCTAGTACTCGTTCACGGAACACGGGTTGGTGCAACCGTTCGCGCACGACACGGTCGGCGTAGGCCCGACGCAGATCGATCACTTGAGCGTCGCTCGTCTGATCCCACGAGTCACGTTGGTGCTCATCGAAGGCGACCACAAATTGGTGCCGGGTTGGCTCCTCGTGTACGAACCAAACCGGAGCGACCGGCAGGTACAGCCCGGTCTCGATGCCTTGAAACCAGATCAGCGGAAGGTTGGCCTCCATGGCTCGTCGAAGAGCGACGTTTTCGGGGTGTCGTGGATCAGTTCCTCGCCACTTGTAGCGCAGGTAGCCGTCCGAGCCCCTCTCATCGTCATACGGTCGCCGGCCGGGGTCGATCGAGAAGACAGTACGAATGCTCAGCGCTGCGTCAAGTTGCCTCGGTTTGCGAATGCCGCGTTGCGGGTCCATTAGGGCGATTCGCTGGCCATCGATATTGAAGTCAGCGACATCTTCACGACGCACGAGTCCACCTGTGCGTTCTTGGACAACACGAAGAAACGCGAGCGCCGACGAGCGCACCCGCTCGTCAAAGTCAGTGCTGGCGGCCAACGGAGACCTGCGGCGTCACACTCCGGGACAGTAGTTGGGACGGCTGCCTCGAGTCGCGGTGGTCCCACAGCAGGGTCGATCGGGAGGAGCTCTGCATCACGCGTCGAAAGAAGGTAGATGTGGAGTGTGCGTATCTACCCTACGCTCGGCGTCATGAGCCTCAACATCAAGAACAACGAAACGTGTCGACTTGCTGAGGAGCTCGCGCACTTGACCGGTGAATCCAAGACAGGAGCGATCACCCAGGCGCTCAGAGAACGCCTTGAACGGGAATTGCGACGGCGCAGCGTTGATGCTCGTGTCCGTGAGTTGCATGCCATCGGACAGCGCTGCGCGAGCCTGCTCACCGACGGACCACCAGCGGTCGCACATGGGGATGCGCTCTACGACGAATACGGATTGCCCAAGTGATCGTCGATACGTCGGCGGTCCTTGCGATCCTGTTTGTCGAGGAAGATGCTGACCGCCACGAAGTTGCGCTGGCACGGGCCGAGAACTGCCGAATGTCCGTCGCAAATTTCTTGGAAGCTGCCATGGTGGTCGAAGGCCGTGGCGGAACCGCTGCGGGTGACGAACTCGACCGCCTCGTCGACCGCGCGCCGATCCAGCTCGTTGAGGTGACGGCCGAACAGGCGCATGTAGCGCGACTGGCGTGGCGACGCTACGGGAAGGGTCGGCACCCCGCCGGGTTGAATTTCGGCGATTGCTTCGCGTACGCGCTGGCGGAAGTAACCCAAGAATCACTGCTGTACAAGGGCGGCGACTTCGCAGCGACTGACGTTGAATCAGCATGATGCAGCCGGCTCGGCGGGTTGTGTAGAGAGACGCCTTATGGCTGGCGATTGGCAGTCGTTGATTCGGGACGTTCCGGACTTTCCGCGGGCGGGGATTGTCTTCAAGGACATCACGCCGCTGTTGGCGGATCCGGCAGGGCTTCGTTCCTGCGTCGATGAGCTGGTGGCGCCATTCGAGCACCACAGCATCGACCTCGTTGCGGCGCCTGAGGCTCGGGGATTCGTCATCGGCTCAATAGCAGCGGAACGGCTCGGTGCTGGCTTCGTTCCGCTTCGCAAGCCGGGGAAGCTTCCCCGCGAAACGTTGCACGCCGACTACAAGCTCGAGTACGGCTCCGAGCGGCTCGAGATGCACACCGACGCGGTCGCCGACCGGGCAAGGGTGCTGATTGTCGACGACGTGCTGGCCACCGGTGGCACGGCGGCTGCTTCCGCCCGACTGGTCACGCTCGGCGGCGGCGAACTGGTCGGCTTCTCGTTCATTGTCGAACTCGCAATCCTCGACGGGCGTCGCTAGCTCAGAGGGGCGCACATCGCTGCGGCCATCACCGTCGAATAGCGCTCCCGGCAGTTGCAGCCGTCACCGTCCAGCAACGCTCCCGGCAGTTGCAGCCGTCACCGAACAGCAACGCACCCGGCATTCACTGGCACGGATGGCGATGGCGATGGCGTGGCGTTCGCGCGGCGACCGCGCTTACGGTGAGTCCGACCGGCGGATCCACTGAGCGAGGCAAATCATGACCACACCGACAGCGAAGATCATGAGCGCCGAAGCTCAGCACCTGGTGCGCAGACCGAACTTCGCGCACCTTGCGACCGTCCGCGCCAACGGATCGCCCAAGCTCGACCCAGTCTGGATCGACCTCGTCGACGAATCCACGGTGATCATGGCCACGGGCCAGGACTCGCTCAAGACGCGGAACGTCTTGCGCGATCCACGCGTCGCAATCTCGATCGTCGACATCGACAACCCCTATGAGGAGCTGCAGATGCGCGGCACGTGCGTGGTCGAGCCCGATGCCGACATGGCGGTTCTCGACGCGCTGAGCCACAAGTACACGGGCGAGCCGTTCCCGGACCGCGGAGAAACGGGCGTTGCTTTGCGGGTCACGGTCACCCAGTACCTGTACCAAGACTTGGCCTTCGAGCACACCCCGGCATAGGCGGTCTCGACCTCAGACGCAGCACAGCACTCGCCACGACAGCGCCCTACGAGGGACTGTCGCTTCAGGGCTGGTTGGCGGCTCCTGGGGTGGGGGTTTCGACAGTTTCGAATCGGCCGGTGACGTCGGGCACTCGGGCGTAGCTCTGGTCCGCACCGGACTGGCCCTCGTCCCAGTCGACACTGGCAACGAGCGTGCCGTCCGACAGCCAGATGCCCAATTCCTCGTCGCCCCCGAGCGCGAAGCCAGGCCAGCTGTCCTTGTCAAGGCTGAATTCCATGTACGCGCCCGGACGGATCACCGTGCCGGCTGGGAACGGCACTCGTTTTCCGGCGTCCGTCAGGCTGTCGGCCATCTCGAAGCCATCGAGGGCAATCGGGACACGCGATGCGTTGTGCAGCTCGAACCAGTCGAGCGGGTCGCCCTTGGCAGCGACCTCATTGATGACCAATCCGACGTCGAGAGGGGTCGTGGAAGGGTCGGCATCCTGCGCGTCTGCGCCGTTGCCGCCGGACAATGACGGCGCGGACCCGTAGGCGCCGGAGAAGGCGCCGGAGATGGCGGCGCCGGGAGTCGTTTGGCCACTCGACAATTCCAGCGCGCCCTCGGTGAAGGGCGAGAAGCTGTCCGGTGCCGAGCCTCCCGGCGGGATGGACCATATTCCCCCCGCTATGGCGTCCACGCCGATGACCAGCGTTCTGCCTGCCACCAACAGTCGGGGATCTATGACCAGTGACATTCCGTTGACGGAGCCGTCGTCGTCAAGCCCCGCGACGACGATGGAAGCGGCCGCCTCGACCCCCGGAAGCAGAACTCTCTCGTCGGGGTTGGCGTCGCCCGCAAAGACTCCCATGCCTTGGATCGGCTCGGGGGCACCGTTCAGCAGCAGGCTGTGGATGGTTCCCTGCCCGAGCGGGTTGGGACTCAGGTTGCTTCCCCAGGTTGTCTCGAAGGTGATCTCCAAGGTTCCCGACCCGGCACTGGGCCCCGCAGACACCTGGGGTTCGGGCCAGTCCGGTGGCGTGGGGGAGAGGTCAGCGAGGATCTCGGCCTTTCGCTTCAAGATGAACGTCCGCACCCGTTCGGTATCGGCGGCGGCCGCCCTGGCTTCTTCTGGTAGGGCGTGCTGCTGCACGATGGCGGCCATCTCGTCAGCCGCTGCCAGCAATTCGGTTTCATCCCAGACTGCGTCCAGGATCTCGGTGAGCCGGGCAACGTACTTTGCCCGCCAGTCAGGGTGGTTGTACAGGCGGTTCGGAATGGCGGTGAGCGCCAGCACGGACGGCGGAGGGTCGGAGATGTTGTCGAAAGGATTGGGGTCGTCCTGGAGGTGGAACGTGCCGTCGGTGCCCCATGGCATGAACACGAACCGGCCCTCGGGCTCCCGGTAGAACCAGTAGTTGTTCCGGTCGCCGGCGTAGCCGTCCCAGTGACCCACCAGCACTTCTGTCGCCCAGAACGAGAGAAACCGGTCGAGGTCCACGATCTCGCCCAACGCATTCAGGCCGGCATCGGACGAATCCCTCAAGGCCCCAACCACCGCGTCGATGTCGGACCAATCGTCGGCGTCTTCGTTGGTCTTCTTCTCGATGGTGCCGCGGAACTCCGGCGTGAAGTCGCTGACAGTGCCTTCGTACAGGTTGCCATCCGCATTCCCGAAGTGGCTCGACAGGAACGGGGCCTTGAACTCCTCCACATGCACGTACAGCCCAAGATCGGTGCCATTCACTGACATGTTGGCGAAGTTGCAGCGCGGTGCAGGATTGCCAGCCGCAGCGAACACCCGGTAGGACAGGCAGGTATTGACCATCGAGGGGTCCTGGACGCTGTTGTTCAAGGTCATCCGGTTCATGCCCCCTGAAAGGGACTGGCCGTCGGTGTACTTGTCGAAGCGGAGCTTGAGGGATGGCTTGGTAGAGCTCTGAGAGCCGACGAAACCCTTCTTGCGCACGCCCACATCGGCGTGTGTCTGGCCATCGACGGTCACCGTGGCACCGAACCAGGTGTAGATGTCGGCAAAGGGCCGCGAGAGGCCGTACTCCTCGATCTCGGCGAACACGTCCGCGAGAGTGCGGGTCTGGTGGCGCAAGGCGTCCCAGTCCTCGACGGCGATCTCGATGCTGACGTCGAGCACGCGGTCGAGGGCGAAATAGGCGTCGCGCTGAGGGGCTTCTTCGTCGTCTGTGAGTGCTGCGGGCGCCGCGGTGGTGGAGGGGACCGTGGTTGGGACGAGAGCCGTGGCCGGGGGTACAGCGTTGTCGGCTGTGCTCGTGCAGCCGGCCGCAATGATCGTCGTTGCCAATAGCGCAGCGGCCAAGCGGCGCTGGCGGCGAGTGCGTGCTCGCATTCGTCCAGCCTCTCAAAGTCAGCGAGATGTGAGCGGACCATATCGAGGAGGTCTCATCGAGTAGCGCAGTCAGCCCGCTTCGCCTCTGATAGGAGCCGTTTAGGGTTGCCGCGATGTCAGGGACGCTCCCGGATCGGCAGCACTACGGCGCCATCATAGTCGGTGGCGGACCGGTTGGCAGCGTCGCGAGTCTGCATCTGGCTCGGGCCGGCATGGCGGTGGCGCTGATCGAGGAGTTCGAGCACCCCTACCCCTACCCCAGGGCCGTCATGTTCGACGCCTATTCGTGCGCCATCCTCGCCGAGATACTGGGCGACGACTTCGGCCGCATCTCGCTGAAGCGGACTCCACGAGCGGGCTACTACCTCGACAAGGACAACCTCGACGAACCGTTCGCGCACACAGCCCTTGAGGTTGGCGATACCCGCAATTGGTTTGTGCAACCCCAGGTCGAGGACATCCTCCGGGACGTAGTCGGCCAGACCGACAACATCGACACGTTCTACGGCTGGAGCGCCCGCAAGCTCTACACCGAAGGCGAATCGCAGCTCACCATCGAAGAGCTGTCCAGCAGAACGATGCATGACCTGAGCTCGACGTACCTGCTCGGGTGCGACGGCGCCAACAGCTTCGTGCGCAAGCAGGCCGGCGGCAGCCTGACACAGCTCGGCGACAACGTGTCATTCCTGGTCATCGATGCCATCTCGGCGCCAGAGCATCGAGTGGGTGACGACGGCTGCGCCTACCAGATTGTCGACCAACAACGCCCGACGACATATCTGCCCATGGGCGTGGAGAACCACGTCCGTTGGGAGTTCCGGATCAACCCCGGTGACGACATCTTGGAGATCCAGTCACCCGAGCGGATCCGAGAGTTCATCGCCCCGTTCTCGGACCCCGACCACACCGAGCTGCTTCGCCACACCGTCTACAAGTTCAATTCGCTCATCGCGAACCGCTGGCGATTCGGCAACGTCTTCCTCTGTGGCGACGCAGCGCACCAGACCTCGCCGTTCCTGGGCCAAGGCCTCAACATGGGCATCCGCAACACCCGCAACCTGTGCCAGAAGATCGAGCTGGTGGCCGCCGCCGCCGCCCCCAGCTCGCTGCTGGATCGCTACCAAGCCGAGTGCTACGAGGACACGAAGGGCACGATCAAAGAAGCGCTCAAGATGGGCAAGCTGCTGTTCAACACCTCGCCGCCGGCCAACGCCCTGCGAGCGACGATCAGCCGACTGCGACGCGGCAAACCGATCGACATCACCGCTCAGATCGCTCCCACCGCACGCTCGCTCGAATTGGCCGACGACGTGCCGCCACGCCTGCGCAAGCTGCTCCCGAGGGTGCGTGTCGAGCCTGACGACGGACCGTCGACGTTCCTGACACTGCTGCACCCCGAACGAGCCAAGATCATCGCTGACGGGCCTCTCGCGGCAACCGCCTTCGGCAGTCTCGACTCGCTGCCCGAATCAGTCCGGCCCGCCCTCTATGCCGCCGTCGATGCCCCCCATGCGCAGACCATGGGACAAGCGCTCGTCCTCCCCGATATACGCCAGCGCATAGCGCTCTTCGGCGACACGACCTATGTGGCCATGCTGGAGAACAGCGTCTTGCTCGGCCGATTCGCCGCCGGCGACGAGCGTGCGGTGCGCGATGCCTACCGAGCGGCCTTCCAGCTGACTGTGGCCTGAACAGAAGCGCTGAAGCGTAAGAAGGAGAGCTTCGTGGACATAGTGCTGACTGGGACGGGCTCACCTCTGCCCGACGCCAACCGTGCGGGGCCGTCGACGCTCATCAAAGCCGGCGACACCCACATCCTCATCGACGCCGGCCGTGGCACGGTCATGCGCATGGCCGGCGGCGGCTCGTTGCCGGTGTTCCTGAGCGCCGTGCTGATCACCCACCTGCACAGCGACCACGTTTGCGCGCTCAACGACGTGATCACCACCCACTGGATCATGGGCCAGGGCAATGCGACGCTGAACGTGTGCGGCCCGCCGGGCATCAAGCAATTCGTCGAACGGCAGATGGGAGCGCTCGAAGCCGACATCGGATATCGCATCGAGCATCACGAGGTGCTCGTCAACGCCCCGAAGGTCGAAGTGATCGAGCTGACGCCAGGCGATACGTTCGACGTCAACGATGTTCGGATTAGCACCGCGGCCACCGAACATGCGCCCGTGCGGCCCACGCTCGGCTACCGCCTCACCCATGAAGGCGCGACTGCTGCCGTGGTCGGCGACACCGTGCCTTGCGATGGCGTGGACGAACTGGCAGCAGGCGTCGATGCCTACGTCCAGACGGTCATCCGGAGCGACCTCGTCAAGCTGAGCCCCAACGAGATGTTCCAGGACATCCTCGACTACCACTCCGACGTGCAGCAGGCAGCCCAGACCGCCGCCCGGGCGGGCGCCAAGCGGCTCGTGCTGACGCACATGGTCCCAGCGCCCACCCCCGAGCAATATCCCGAGTGGATCGAGTTGGCCGCGGCGAACTTCGACGGCGAGATCGTCATCGGCGACGATCTCACGACCGTCACCCTCTGAGCCACCCAACTCCGACCCATACGCTCGCCGACCTGCCAGTGACAGGAGCCCCATGACAGCGACCGCCGACTCTATCCCTGTCGCTTACACGCCGACTGGCGGCTGGACGCAGTGGCCGCCGCCGGTCCTGGCGGGTTGCACCGAGCCACTGTGCGAAGGCGCACCGGACATGCGGGGCTTCTGGCGGATCATCGAGGTGATCGCAGACGGCGCCATCCAGCCCGACCATCCCGCACTCGGTCGCGTGCAGCGCATTGAACAAGCCGGCAACCGGGTGGTCGTGACCGGCGCCGGCATCGTCCACGACATGCGCTGCGACGGGACGCTGCGCAACGGTGTCCATGACGTAGCCGAGTTCGACAAGTCGGTCGAGATCCACGTGATCGCCAGCTTCGAGGACGACGTCCACGTGTTGCGGCCGTATGGTCTCGACATCGGCACCGGTCCGATCGAGATACGCCGCTGGCGCGACGGCGCGCACCTCATGTGGGACTACCTGGGATTCACCGCTCGCCTGCAACGGATCGCCCCGCCCGACGCGGACCCCGAAGTCGTATTCGCCGAAATCGCATCACAGGAGCAGTGACAACGAAGATCCTTCGCACGCCCGACGAGAGCTTCGCCGATCTGGCGGGCTACGAGTTCGAGCCGCATTACGCCGAGACTCCCGACGGCGAGGGCGGAACGCTGCGCGTCCACTACCTCGACGAAGGACCGCCCGATGCCGAACGGCGGCTGCAGGGCCGCCGGGATCGGCAGGCAGCGAAGGCTGCCGCGCCGCCCGGTCTGGACCGTCGCCCGCGGCTGCGCTGACGTGAGCACCCGCCGCATCGTCGGCTTGCTCGCCGCGCTGTCGCTGATCGCCGGATGCGGCAGCGCCAACGATCCCGACATCGAGGCCCTAGTTGACGCACGCGTTGCCGAACTGCTCGACGACGAACCTGCGCCGACCGACAGCGAGGCACTGGCCCGCGGATGCGCCACCATGCTGGAGGCCATCGTGGACGATTCCGAGCTCGCGGCGTACTGGGCGCGCGGGGTGGACGACGCCATCACCGGCGGCCGATGGGGCGACGCGGGCGGCAGCTACCGGCTGTCCGTCGATACGCACGTCCGGGTCGAGGGGCTCATCCGCGTCTACGAGACGAGCGCCTGCGCGCCGCTGCTCGCCCAGGTCGATCCCAGCAATGCCGCGGAGTTGGCACGGGGGTGGGTCGACGCGGCGGAGTTCTTCGCCGGGCTGCGCTCGCTGTGCGAGGTGCACGACCGGCTCGAGCGGACCGTCGTCGAGTGCTGACAGCCGCCGCCCACGGGTGCGCTGAGACGGTGCTAGGGGAACCGGACTAGGGGAACTCCGAAAGTGGCAGCGTTTCCGCAAGTCACGGGATGGTCTGTGTAGTTTCAGTGACAGCGACCCAGTAACCGCAGGTGCAGACAAGCCGTTCCGTCGCATGGTCCCCGGTGCCCAGAGCCAAGCGCACGTCACCATCGAAGGCGCCTCGCATTTCCTGCAGGAAGACAAGGGTCCCGAGCTGGCCCAGGTGCTCGTCGACTTCATGAGCACCGACTGAGCGCTAGTTCGACCGCTCCACCGCGGCAACAGGACAACTACGGTCGCCGCATGATCGCGGGCTATTGCTGGCCGCAGAGCGGCGTGGCGGGGGACACCATCGACCTGATGGTCAGTGCCGACGGCGGCTCATGCCGGGTCGAAGTGCTACGGATCGGTGCCGATGAGCGGCTCGTAGGCACATGGGAAGTGGCAACCGCAGAACAGCCGGTGCCCGACAACTGCGCCACGGAGGGCTGTGGCTGGACCCCATCGCTGTCGTTCCAAGTCGATCCTGTGTGGCAGCCGGGCTTCCACCTCGTGCGCCTGCATGGCAGTGACGGCGAGGTCGCGGAAGCGTTCTTCGTCGTGCGGGCAGCCGAGCCGGGCGAAACCCTGCTCGTGCTGTCAACCTCGACCTGGGCGGCTTACAACGACTGGGGCGGGCCGAGCTTCTACACCGGCGGCCACGTGTCCTCCCAGCAGCGCCCGCTGCCACGCGGCTTCCTGGACAAGCCTGACCCGCACCGTTACCGCGTCGCCCGCTTTGCCGAGCTGCCCCGCACTGAGGTCGACGACTACTTCGACAACTACTCCTTCTGGTCCACCGCCGCGGGGTGGGCGAACTGGGAACGGCTCTTCGTCAGCTGGGCTGAGCGCAACGGTGTCGAACTCGACTACGCGACCAGCGGTGATCTGCACTCCCAACCCGACCTGCTCGACGGCCGCCGCCTCTATTTGAGCGTCGGCCACGACGAGTACTGGTCGGCCGAGATGCGCGACCACGTCGAGAACTGGATCGAGACCGGCGGAGCAGTTGCCTTCTTCTCGGGCAACACCTCGTTCTGGCAGGTCCGCTTCGGCGACGATGATCGGGTGATCGGCTACAAGCTCGACTTCCGACTCGATCCGGTGATGGGAACCGACGCCGAGCACGCGGTGTCCACCATGTGGAGCGACCCGCTCACTGGCCGGCCTGAATCCGAGATGACCGGGGTCAGCTTCACCCGGGGCGGCTATGCCCATTGCCGCAGCGCCCCGAAAGGCACCGGCGGCTACACGATCTGGCGACCCGGTCACTGGGCGTTCGACGGGCTGCGGCTCATTGCGGGCGACGTCGTGGGGGCCGAACCGGTGGTGGTCGGCTACGAGTGCGACGGCTGCGAGATGGCCCTGGTCGACGGGCTGCCGGTCAGCACCGGAACCGGAGGCACCCCGGCGAATTTCGAGGTGCTGGGCACCGCGCCTGCCCACCTGTGGGAGACCTCCGAGGCACCGCCAGGGCTGCCCGACAGCTACGTCGGAGAACTCAACTGGGTGACTGAGCGTCTCGGCGGCGGCGACACGCCTGAGAACCGGGAACGCTTCGCATATGGGGCAGCTGTGATGGGCTGGTTCCGGCGGGGCCTCGGCGAGGTCTTCACAACGGGCTGCACCGACTGGGCCTATGGCCTCGAGCACGATGACGTGGCTACCGTGACTCGCAACGTCATAGGCCGGTACGTCGATCTGGCTGGTGGCAAACCGAGGAGTCCCTGATGACCGAGACAGCAGAGACGGTCAAGACCGCCGACACCGCCGAGGCACAGCCGCGGAGCAACTACACCGAGGGCAACTTCGCCAGGGTGACCACAGAGCTCACCGCGTTTGATCTCGAAGTGATCGGGGAGATCCCTGCAGCCTTTGAGGGCCGATACCTGCGCAACGGCCCGAACCCGGTGGTGCCGACCGATCCGGCAACGAGCCACTGGTTCACCGGCACGGGCATGGTGCATGGCGTGCGGTTGCGAGACGGCCGCGCCGAGTGGTATCGCAACCGCTGGGTCCGCGGTCACGAAGTCACCGAGACGTTCGGCGAGCCTCCAGTCCCCGGACCCAGCCGTGGCCTCGACTTCTCGCCGAACACCAGCGTCGGCGGCTATGCCGGAACCACCTGGGCGCTGGTCGAGGCCGGTGCGCTGCCGGCCGAACTTGGCTACGAGCTCGACACGGTGTGCCGCAACGACTTCTTGGGGACGCTGCAAACCGGCTTCACCGCTCATCCCAAGGTGGATCCCGCCACCGGCGAGATGCACGCCATCTGCTATGCGTGGCAGGACTTGCTGGACCACATCGAGTACGTCGTGGTCGGCACGGACGGCCAGGTGCGCAAGACGGTGGACATCCCGTTGGGTGGCATGTCGATGATCCACGACATGTCCCTCACCGAGAACTACGCGGTGGTGTACGACCTGCCGGTCACGGTCGACCTCGACATCGCGCTCAGCGGCAAGTCGTCGTTCCCCTTCCGGTGGGACCCCGACTACGGCGCCCGCGTTGGGCTGCTTCCGCGAGACGGCACAGCCGACGAGATCATCTGGTGCGACGTCGGGCTCTGCTACGTGTTCCACCCGCTCAACGCCTACGAGGACGACGACGGGCGCGTGGTGCTCGACCTGTGCCGCTACGACAAGATGTTCGACCGGGATCTGCTGGGTCCCGCAGGCGATTCGAAGCCGACGCTGGACCGCTGGATCGTCGATCCGGTGAGCCGCCGGGTGTCGGAGCAACGGGTCGACGACCGGTTCCACGAATTCCCCCAGGTACGGGGTGATCGAACCGCCCGCAAGCACCGCTTCGGCTACACGGTCGGCGTCGCCGACGGTCTCATTCCCGGCGCCAACTACAAGGTCGACTATGACACCGGCATCGCGGTGTTTCACAATCACGGCCCCGGCCGGGGGAGCGGCGAGGCGGTCTTCGTTCCCGATCCCGACGGGACCGCCGAGGACGACGGCTGGCTGATCTCATTCATCTACGACGAGACCACCAACGGCAGCGAGCTGGTCATCCTCGACGCCCGGGATCTAAGCCGTGCTCCCGTGGCCCGGGTCCCCCTGCCCCAGCGTGTGCCTTACGGCTTCCACGGCAACTGGGTGCCCGACGAGACCGTCGCTCCGCCTGAGGCGACCTGAGCACCCGGCGGCGACATAGCTGATGTCAGACCACGCGGAACTTGTCAGCCGGGCTCGCGAGCTGGCGCCCGCAATCGCGGGGCGCGCAGCCGATGCGGAGGCGATGCGCCGCCCCCCCGACGAGACGATTCGTGAACTCATCGACGCTGAGCTCATCTCGATTCTGGTGCCACGGCGCTGGGGTGGACTGCAGGGCTCGCTACACACCCATCGTGAGGTCGTGGAGATCATCAGCGCAGCGTGCATGTCCACCGGCTGGATACTGGCCTTCTACAGCGGCCACAACTGGATGGCGCTGAAGTTCTCCGAAGAGGCCCAAGCAGAGTTCTTCGATGGCAAGAACTACGCCCTCATCCCAGTCACCACGGCTCCCACGATCCGTATCGAGCCGACCGATGGCGGGGTGATCGCCTCGGGACGCTCACCGTGGGGCACAGGAATCGTGCACGCGGACTGGGTGTGCACCGGCGGTCGGGGCACCGACGGCGACATCTACATCGTGGCGATGCGTGCGACCGAGACAACTCTCGTCGACTCCTGGCACATGGCCGCAATGTCGGGCACGGGCAGCAACGACTTCGAGATAGATGACGTCTTCATTCCTGATCACCGGGTGCTGCGGCTGTTGGATTTCGTCAATGGCGACACGCCCGGCGCACGATTGCACGACGATCCCATGTACCTGTTGCCGCTCATGCCGTTCATCTACTGCGAGGCCCTGCCGGTGTTCTCGGGCGGGCTGCGGGGAGCGGCCACTGCCTTCGAGCACATCGTCAAGAACCGGGTGCGGACGCACACGCGCGCCGTGGTGGCGGACGACAAGCTCGCGCACGCCCAGCTCGGCGAGGCTGCCGCAGCCGCACTGGTCGCGGAACGGCTGGTGGCCGATCAGGTGCGCGAGACCATCGAACTGGCCGAGTCGGGCCACACCTTCAGCCTCGAAGATCGCATTCGATTCAAGGCGCAGGCGGGATTTGTCGTGGATCACTGCCGCCGGGCGGTGAACGACATCATCCACCATTCAGGCACGTCAAATTTCGCCGACGACTCGCCTGTGCAGCGGTTCTTTCGAGACATCAACATGCTGGCAACGCACGCCTTCTTCGAACCGGACATGTGCCGCGAGCAGATGGGCCGGTCACTGCTCGGCTTGAAACCGACGACGCCGCTGATCTGATTTCCGGCGACCGCTGCTGGCGGCAGCCACCGGCTCAGAAGACGCCGCCGTAGGTCGAGGCGATGTAGTCCGCTGTCGCTTTGACGTCGGCGGCCGTGCGGCCGTTGATGACGACGTTCACGCCTTCTCGGGCCACGCTGTGAGCGCATGCTCGACCCAGTCCGCGGCTGGACGCCATCAAGATTGCTGAGCGACCGGCAAGTCCGAGATCCATGGCGAACACGCTCCCAGCGGCCGCATCTCGGGCCTCATGGTTCGCCGCGCCGCTGGGTTACGGTACTGGCGCCCAACAGGAGGCGACATGACTGACACCGCAACTCTGCCCCAGACCGCGGCGCCGACTGTGAAGGCAAGAGATGTCGCGTACATCCGGTTCTCGGCTCCGGATCTCGACGTCATGGAGACCTTCGTCACCGACTTTGGGCTGGTCGTGGCCCACCGCGACGACGACGTGTTGATCTCCCGAGGCCTTGAGCCGATGCCGTTCCTCCACGTCGTGCACCGGGGACCGGCCAAGTTCATCGGCTGGGCGTTCGAAGTGAATACCGAGGACGACCTGCACGCGTTGGCCGGCGTAGTGCCCGGCTGCTCGCCGGTGCATGACATCGGCGGCGCCGAGGGTCAGCTCGGCGGCGGCAAGCGTGTCCATTTCGTCGAGCCGATCACCGGGTTTGTGCTCGAGGCGGTGCACGGCCAGCAGGCCGAACCGCTCGCGCCCCGCCGCGACCGCATCACCTACAACCATGCTGGTGTCTCCGAACGGGTCGGCGTTGAGCAGGACGTGAGCGGCAACCGCGCCCCGATCCAGAAGGATCCCGGGGCACCCGAGGTGTATCGACTCGGTCATGTCGTGGCGGCAGTGCCGCCCGGCGCCCACCACTTCTTCATGAAATTCCTGGCGGATACCTTCGGCATGCTCGTGAGCGATGCGGCCCGGATGATCATCCCGCCGGGCGCGGAGGAGCACTTCCCGCCGCCGCTGGTGGAGCTGATCAAGGCGACCGGTTCCGACGTGATGTTCCAGTTCATGCGCATGGACCGGGGCACTGCCGACACCGACCACCACAGCATCCTGGTGCTGCCGCTGATGGACGGAACTCCCGCAGCCCAGCTCAGCCATGCCGCGTTCGAGGTGTTCAGCATGGACGACGTCTTCCGCGGTCACATGCACTTCCGGGAGCTGGCGGCGCAAGGCGCGCCGTATTCGCTGGCGTGGGGCGTCGGGCGCCACGTCTACGGCTCGCAGGTGTACGACTACTGGCACGATCCCTACGGTCACGTCCACGAGCACATGTGCGACGGCGACCGGGTGGACGCCAACTTCGGCCCGAATGTCATCGACATGACCGATCCAGGGCAGATGGGCCACAACGGGGGCAACCAATGGGGCCCGACCGTCGAGGAATCCGGTGTTCACAACCTCAACGGCCCCCAGTGCGACCCCAAGTTCGCGGATCAGCCCGATGACGTCCGCTCGTCGCTGCTATCGCGGGACCTGAGCGAGGTGCAGCACATCGTCGACGCGCTCTGAGCCGGCGATGAGCACCTACGAGAACCGGTTCCCGGCCGACCGGGAAGCCAACCGTGCCTACTTGCTGGCAGCGGTCTCGAGGGTGGCCGACGCGCTGGCAGCTGGCCGGGAGGAGTCCGAGCAGACGCGACGGCTTTCACCGACGTCGGTTGAGGCGTTGCGGAAATCGGGGCTCTTCATGCTGAAGACGCCCCGCGAGGTGGGCGGCGCCGAAGCTCATCCGGTGGTCCAGATGGACGTCATCGAGGCGGTTGCGATGATCGACTCGGCGGCTTCGTGGTGCATGTTCATCTCTGCGGCGGTGACCGGTGCCACGCTGTCGCAGCTCCCTGACGAGGCTGTCGATGAGGTCCTCGCCGACGGCTTCCCGTTCATGGCCGGGGCGTTGCGGACGGGCGGGACGGCCCGAAAGGTCGACGGCGGATACCGGGTGTCAGGCCGGTGGGCGTGGGGCAGTGGTGTCGAGCATTCCGATTGGGTGATGGTGCCGGTGTTCTGCGACGGACCGCCGCTGATCAGGGCGCTTGTGCCTACGAGCGAGGTCATCCTGCATGACACTTGGCACACGCTGGGCATGCGCGGAACAGGCAGCTGCGATTACGAGCTGAACGATGTCTTCGTTCCCGACCGATTCGCGACCGACCTGCTCGGAGCCGAGCTGTTGCGGGGAGGGGCGCTGCACCGACTGGGATTGCCGGCGTACGTCGTGAACGAGCACGGCAGCTTCGCCTACGCCCTCGGCCGGCTGGCGCTTCGGACCATGAGCGAGGCCGCCATCGAGAAGAAGCGGGGCTACCTCGGCGGAGCCAGCATCGCTGATCGGCAGGTCTTCCAGCGTGCGATCGGTCAGGGCACCATCCGGATGAATGCCTGCGCGGCCGGGATGGCCGAGGCGCTCGAGCGGATGTTCGACTCAGCCGCAGAAGGTCCACCCAATCCGGCGTTGGCGACCGAGAGCCAGGCCGCGGCGGTGTGGTGCACCGACGAGGCAATCGACGTGGTAGGCGGCCTATTCCGCTACGCAGGCGGCAGCGCGGTCATGCTGGCGAACGAAATGCAGCGCATCCTGCGGGACATCTACACGGTGCAATCGCACCTTATGGTCTCTGACATTGGTTACGAGAGCTACGGCTGCGTGGTCCTCGGCCTGGACCCCGGCGGCGGTCTTCCATAATGGCGTGAGCCGGCTGAGGCAAGGAAAAATCGTGATCATCCTCGCCAACGACAAAGCGAGCACCGTCGCCCAGCGGACCGATGACACGCGAGAGCTGTGGGTGCGGGTCAACGAGCTCTCCGGAGCCACCGGCTGGCAGCTGAAACCTGAGGGTGTTTGCCTCGGCGAGCTGTGCGTGCCGCTGTTCGAACCCGAACGTGAAGCCTGGATCGCTGACGCCGACGACTGGGTGTGGTTCTGCTACTCGGCCTTTGCCGACAAGATCGGCCAGAAACACGTTCGCGACGGCGGTGTGTGGAGCCTCGGCTCGGTGCCTGAGATTCGCCGATCTGGGTTGGAATCGGGGCTTGCCCCCGACTTCGAAATGGCCGAGCGCAACGGCGACACGCTGCGATTGTCCGACCTGCGAGGTCGCAAGGTGGTGTTGTTCACCTGGGCCTCCTGGTGAGGGTGCCGGATCAGCCTGCCGGTCTGGCAGGAGCTCTACACCTCGATCGGCCCCGACCGATTCGAGCTGGTCGGTGTGGCCCAAGACTCACGAGGCGAGGCTGCAGCGGGCAAGTGGCTCGACCGGGCCTCGCCGACGTATCGGTGCGTTGTCGACTCGACGCACCGGATCAGCTCGTTGTTCGGTTGGGTCAACGTGCCGTCGGCCGCATGGATCGACGAGGAGGGGCGCATCGTTCGCAGCAACGAAGGCGTGTACCCGGCCGAGGCCACAATCAAGTTCGGACTCGGCAAGGTCCGCATCGGCAGCGACGCGTTTGCCTCTGCGACTCGCGACTGGATCGAGCGAGGGGCGGACAGCGAGTTCGTTTGGTCAAGCGAGGAGCTAGCTGCTCGCCGCAAGCCGGTCGACGATGACACGCTGCTGGCGGAACCGACGTTCAAGCTCGCGCTGCACTTCGAAGCGGCAGGCGAGAGTGAGGGTGCACTGTGGCACTTCGAAGCTGCGCAACGCTTGGCGCCGGACAACTGGAACTACAACCGGCAGGGCTGGACGCACAAGGGGACCGCTTACGCACACCTGCGAGTGTTGAAGCGGACGAACGACATGCGCAAGAACTCCGACAAGAACTACTACGACCCCATGGAGCTGCCGGGCGAGAATCATCACCAAGTCACGCAGCCAGATTGGATCTGGACACCCGCCCTGAAGCGGGTGAAGAGCCTGCTCCGCCGCTAACTGAGCGCCGCGTGATCGGCGCCTGCGCGCCTATGCCTTGTCGGCTGTGGGCGTGTTGATGAGCATCGCCACCAACAAGCAGACGCCCGCCGCGCCATGCTCGTGTGAAAATATGATGAAGGTATGACAAAGCGCCGAATTACCGTCACCGTCGATGCAGGTCTCATCGAGGCAGCGACCAACGCAGTGAATGCCGGGGATGCATCGTCCGTGAGTGCGTGGGTGAACGAGGCGATGGCAGCCAAGAGCGAGAAACGACGCCTCCTCGCAGCGTTGGCCGAGGCCATCGAGGATTATGAAGCCGAATTCGGTGAGATCACCGACGAGGCGCTGGACGAACGACAGCGCCTCGATCTTCAGGCCGCGGCGCAAGTCCGGGCGAGATTGCGCGAGCGGAAGGCGAAAGGTGAGTTTGGTACTTGATTCGGGGGCGCTGATTTCCCTTGAACGCAACGACCTCGCAACCTGGGAGCGATTGTCGATTGCGCATCGCACGGGCCGTCCGCCCATAACGCACGGGGGCGTGATTGCTCAGGTATGGCGAGGCGGAACGGGCCGTCAAACCCGACTGGCGAGAGCGTTGCGTGGCATTCGAACGGAGCCTCTCGATGACGCGCTCGGGCGACGGGCGGGAGTGCTGCTTGCACGCTCGGGCCTCGCCGATGCGATCGATGCAGCGCTCGTCGCATTGTGCGACCACGACGATGAGATCCTGACCTCTGATCCTGACGATATTGCTGTGCTCGTCGATGCAGCAGGCCTCCGCGTCGACATCCTGTCCGTCTGAACGCCATCAGGAACTCAGGCGATGTACAGGGTCACGGCCACGCGACGGAGCCTGTGACGGAATTCGTGGCGCGGCCTTGACGTAGCGTGCCGGTCACTGACAAATGGGGGACAACACCGATGACCACTCCAAGCGCGCACGCGTCATTTCAGGGCCGAATCGGTCGAACCGTTGCCGAGTCTGAGCCGTGGTTCGAGGAACATCCCCATGCGCCCCCTGGAGCGCCGAATGTCGTGTTCGTGCTGCTCGACGACACCGGGTTCGCCCAGTTCGGCTGCTTTGGGTCTGACATCGACACGCCGAACATCAATGCACTCGCTGCGGACGGCGTCCAGTTCACGAACTTCCATGTCGCGCCGCTGTGCTCGCCGACCCGGGCTTCACTGCTGACCGGCCGGGCCCAGCACGCCGTCGGCATGCGATCGGTGTCGAACTTCCAGACCGGCTACCCGAATCAGCTCGGGCACATCACCAACCACGCTGCGACCGTCGCAGAGGTGCTGCGAGACGAGGGCTATGCCACGTTCTGCACCGGCAAGTGGCACCTCGCGCCGACGGAGAACAGCTCTGCCGCCGGCCCGTTCGACCAATGGCCCCTTGGCCGGGGTTTCGATCGCTTCTACGGATTCCTCGAAGGCGAGACCGACCAGTTCTTCCCCGAACTTGTCACTGACAATCACCCGATTGACCCGCCTGCTCGTCCCGAGGACGGGTATCACCTCAGCGAAGACCTCGTCGATCAGATGCTGCAGATGATCAGCAACAGCAAGGGAGTGCGTCCCGACCGGCCGATCTTCGCGTACCTGCCCTTTGGCGCCACGCACGCTCCGCACCAAGCACCGCCGGAGTACCTCGCGAAGTACCGGGGCCGCTACGACGAGGGTTGGGATGTGGTGCGCCAGCGCTGGTACGACCGGCAGATCGAGATGGGCGTCATACCCCCGCACACCGTGCTGGCGCCACTGAACCCGGGCGTGAAGCCGTGGGACAAGCTGTCAGTGAACGAGCAGAAGCTGGCCTGCCGGCTGCAAGAGGCCTTTGCCGCTTTCCTGGATCACACCGACGACCAGATCGGGCGATTCGTTGCCGGGCTCGAACATCTCGGGCTGCTCGACAACACGATCTTCATCGTGATGGCCGACAACGGTGCATCCCAAGAGGGCGGACCGACCGGCGTGATGCACGAATTCAAGTTCTTCAATGGACTGGTTGAGTCGATCGACGATGTCGTCGAGCGGCTCGACGACATCGGTGGGCCCAACAGCCACACCAACTACCCGTGGGGCTGGGCCCAATGCGGCAACTCGCCATTCCGCTGGTACAAGCAGAACACCCATGAGGGCGGGGTGCACGTGCCGATGGTGGTGCATTGGCCCGCTGGCATCGCCGCCGACCAGCGAGGAACGAAGCGGAGCCAATTCGTCAATGTGTCTGACGTGACCCCCACGGTCTACGAGCTCCTCGGTGTCACGCCGCCCGAGACGTACCGAGGACTGGTCCAGCTCCCGGTCACCGGCAACTCGTTCGCGTCGGTGCTGGCGGACCCTGATGCCCAGGCCACAAACACGCTGCAGTACTTCGAGAATTCCGGGTCGCGTGCCCTGGTCGCGTTCGGGGACGGCATCTGGTGGAAGGCCGTGGTGCGGCACCTCCCGGACGATGACTTCGACACCGAGCCGTGGGAGCTGTTCGACCTCGGGGCGGATCCCTCCGAATGCAATGACCTCGCGGCCGACCAACCCGAGCGTCTCGAAGAGCTGATCGGCTTGTGGTGGTCCGAAGCCGAGCGCAACGGCGTACTGCCGCTTGACGACCGCAGCGGCATTTTGCTGTTCGGGGCACGGTTGCGCGAGAACTCGCCGCATCCGCCGAGCCGGCGCTATGTGTACCGGCCGCCGCTGTCCCGGATCCCCATGGGGGCGTCCCCGTCTGCCGGTGGCAATTTGTTCGACCTCACAGCCCGAGTGAGTCGGGGTGCGGGCGACGAGGGCGTCATCTGGGCGACGGGCACCGCAGGTGCCGGCGTGTCGGTCTTCGTCCAGAACGAACGCCTCGTTGTGGACTACAACGCGTTCGCGGATCGCACGATCGTGGAGTCGTCCATCGAGGTGCCCGAAGGCGACTGCGAGTTGTCGGTGCGGCTCCGCCGTACAGACAAGGTGGGTGGAGTCATCGAACTGGCGGTTGACGGCCAGCCGGCAGGCACCGCAGAGCTGCCGTTCATCATGCGAATGATCTCATCGTTGGGTTCCAGCATCGGCCACGACCACGGTTCAACGGTGTCTGAGCACTACGAGGGCTCGTTCCCGTTTGCCGGCACCCTGCACGAGGTGGAGATCAACCTCTCGGAGCGCACAGCGGCCGACGTCACCGCCACCGCCAGAGCCGAGATGGCCCGTCAGTAGGCCGTAGTACGCAGCGGCGCGCCGCCCGTTGCGGTCAGCCTGAAGTCTTCGGGGCGACGATCGTGGTGGTGCCCTGAGCGACGGCGACCATCCGCTCGCCGTTGGTGATCTCGACACGCACGACAGCGAGTCGCTTGCTCATCGAGATGATCTCGGCGGTGGCCACGCAGGTGCCGTCGGTGACGGGAGCGAGCAGGTTGATTTTGAATTCGGTGGTGGCGGCCCAGTAGCCGGGCGGCATGACTGGGTACATGACCACGCCGAGCACGTGATCGCACATTGCAGACAAGCAACCGCCGTGCATGGTGCCCATCGTCGTGATCAGTTCGTCGGTGATCGGCATCTCGCACACGAGGCGGCCTGCTTCAAACTCCACCGCCTTGATGCCCAGGTAGCCGTCGATGCCGCTGCGGGACACGCGGCCGATGATCTTGCCGGCCCACTCCTGATTGAAGGTTTCAAAGACCGGACGGTTCACGGGATGGCTCCTAGGACTGGGCAGGATCAGGTGCAAAGACGCCGTGCTGTGTTTGATGGTTCACGGCGCAAAGACGCCGTGAACGGGCGGCACGCCGGAACGTTCGCCGGCGAGTAGCTGAATCAGCGGCTCGAGGTCGTCGAAGCCGGCGACTTGGCGAGGCAGGTCTTCGAATGGGTAGCGGCCTGAGACGAGCAGGTCGAGTGCCTTGCGGTACGCGCCGACGTCAACGCCAAGGGCGCCGATGATCCGCAGCTCCTTGTAGACGATGTGATCGGGGTCGAAGCCCGGCGTTTCGGGAGTACCGCGGGTTCCGGCGAGCACAATGGTGCCTCCGGGACGGGCGAGCTGAACAGCCTGAGCGAGCGCGGCCGGGGCCTTCGCCGTGACGTCGACCACGACGTCAGCCTTGCGCCCGATTGCTTCGCGTAGCGCACGATTCGGATCGGTCTCGGAGACATCGACGGCGAGGTCCGCACCGAACGCGGGCGCCAGGGCCAGCCGTTCTGCATCGCGAGCTCCGAGGCCCGTGATCATGACGAAGCCCGCGCCGGCTTCCTTCACGGCTGCAGCAGCGCACAGACCTCGAACACCCGGTCCGAGAATCGCCACGACGTCACCCGGCTGGGTCTCGGGGATCTCTACCGCCCAGCGGATGCCAGCACCGAGCGGATTGAACAGAGTGGCGGCAACCGGGTCGAGCTCGTCAGGCACTGGCATCAACATCGAGTCGGGTCCCAGATACAGATGCGAGGCGTAGCCGCCGCCCAAGCCGGGCGGCATGTCGGCATCGGTGAACCCGATCATCGTGCGCAGCCCGTTGCGTTCACAGCGCCGGTACACGTCTGCTCGGCACTGCTCGCATTCCCGGCAGGACAGAAACACCTCAACGGCGACCCGCTGACCAGCGCTCACACCCCAGCGCTCGGCTGCTTCGTCGCCCAGTTCCTCCACCACACCGATCACCTCGTGACCGGGAATGAACGCATGTGGGTTGGTGATGTGCCCCGTGTACTGCTCGTGATCGGTGCCGCACAGGCCGCATGCCTCGATGCGCAGTAGGCCGTCGCTGGCGCCGATGTCCGGCAGATCGAAGCTGCGCTGCTCGAAAGAGCGGGGTGACGTGAGCACCAGTCCAGTTGCAGTTGTCATCGAAGCTGACCCTCACCTGGTGACAAGCAGCGCGGCGATTCCAACGCCGGTCAGTGGCGTACCGGGCACGCCGACGAAGACGTTAGGTCACTGGCGCCGCAGAGCCGGCTGTAGGACACATCACCACGGCGAGCACCCGTACGCTGCGACGATGACCCCAACGATCGTTGAGGTGACGGCGGCCCCTCTGCGGCGGCCTGAAGTGCTGGGGCGAACCGTTCCGCCCACCGTGTCGTGGGACTCCACGGGCATGATGCACGCGCTGTCGAATGACGGCAGCTTTGCCGGCCAGGCGATGCGATTCGAGCCTCCCTGGGACGACGTTCTGTGCGTGGTGACCGCCTCGGATGGCAGCTTCGGCGTCGGCATGACCAGCCAGGCAGGGCCGGTCGTGCCGATCATCAACGACTTCTTCGGCCCGATGATCGTCGGGGAGAGCGTTCTTGCTGTCGAGCGGCTGTGGAACATGATGAGCCGAAGCGCCAACAGCGCTTTCGGTGCGGCAGGCCTGGCTGCGTATGCCCTGAGTGCGGTCGATCTGGCCCTGTGGGATCTCAAGGGCAAGGTTCTGGGCCGGCCCGTCTACGAGATCATCGGCGGCCCGGCCAGGGAGCGCACACGCTGCTACGCGACTGGCAACGACCTCGACGACTCGCGCAACCGAGGATTCGACGCGTTCAAGCTGGCCGGCTCGGTCGGGCCCGGATCAGGTACTGCTGGCATTGCCGAGACCGAGCATCTGGTGGCGAGCGCTCGCTCAGAACTCGGGCCCGATGCCGACATCATGCTGGACTGCTGGTCGTCGCTCGATGCGTCGTACACCGTGCGCCTCGGCGAGGCACTGGCCCCGTACCGGCTGACCTGGATGGAGGACTTCGCGCAGCCCGACGACTGGCCCGGGTACGCAGACATGCGCCGACGATTGCCCACGCAGACGCTGGCCGCGGGCGAGCGCTGGCTGACCGACCGGGCGTTCGCGCATGCCGCCCAGCAGCGACTCGTGGACGTGCTGCAGCCGGACATCCAGTGGGTGGGAGGTGCCACGGCTGTGCTCCGGATCGCGGCTATCGCTGCCTCGTCGGGCATTGAGCTGGCTCTGCACGGGGGTTGCAACGACAGCTATGGCCAGCACTTGTGCCACGCGCTGCCGCAGAACCGTTGGGCGGAAATGTATGTCGGCTGCCCGCCGGGCGAGTCGCTGATGAATGCCTGGCGATCCACTCCCGGCATGTCCCTTCCCGGCGATGGCTGGCTCGTGCCCAGCGACGCGCCCGGCTTCGGCATCGAGCTGACCCCCGAGCAGATCGACGCTGCTGTAGGGGAAGAGGACTCTTGAGCGCCCGCGCCAGCGGCCCCCGGGAAGTCGGCACTCAGGATCTGCGGGAGCGTGACGTCGGCGCATTTCTCCAGCTCGCTGGGCGTACTACGAAATGTGATACATTCGACTCGTGGCGCGTGCGATCTCAGTCAGGCTCGATGAAGAGGCGCTTCGGGCGCTACGGCAGGTCGAAGCGCAAGGCTTGACGCAGTCCGAGGCCGTACGTGCGTCGATCGTGCATGAGGCGGAGCGGCTGCAAGAACGTCGAGCGCTGGCGGCCGAAGTTGCCGCATTGGAATCCGACGAGGCCGACCGTGCAGAGATGGCGGCCGTCGCGAGCTTGATGGAAGACCTGCGTGCGCCGGGGTGATATCTATGAACTGCGACTGCCCAAAGGCGTCGGCCACGAACAGCACGGACGTCGGTTCGGCGTGGTGGTCCAGTCGGACGCCCTCTTGCCTCGGTCGGTTGTCCTGATCGCGCCGACATCGACCAGGGCACGACCGGCCTCGTTCCGGCCAGCCATCGATCTCGACGGACAGCGCACGCTTGTGCTCGCGGAGCATGTCGGGGCCGTCGATGTGAACCGACTCGGCGATCTCGTCGGCCACATCACTCAAGAAGAGCTCTGGGGCATTGACCTCGCGCTGGGCACCGTGCTCGACCTATGAAGTGAATTCGAAACCAGTCGGGCAGCGCTCAGGATTTGCGGGAGCGCGATGCTGGCGAGTCCTTGGGATTGGCCCATCCGACCGTCATGCCGGCTGAAAGGCCGTTGTCGACGGGCAGATCGATGCCGTTGACCCAGCCGCACTCGCCGGCCAGCAGCCAGGTCACGACCTCAGCTTGATCCTCGGGGAGGCCCACTCGCCCGACTCGCTCGTTCAGCCAGGCCATCTGTTCGGCGCCTGCGTCCTGTTCGAAGTACGGGAACAGGGGAGTGTTCACCGGTCCCGGACTGACGGAATTGACGCGGATGCCGGGCTCGATCAGCCTCCCTGCGAGGTGCTTCGTATACGACGCGACCCATTCCTTGGACAGCACATACGCGGCCGGGCCGCCGCGCTCGTACGCCTGGGCAACCTCGATGCCCGCTGCGAAATCCGCCGCAGCATCAAGCTCGGCGATGCGGTCGCGGTGCCGATGCCAGACCATCGCGGCGAGCGAAGCGATGTTGACGATCGAGCCGCCGTCATTGAGCTTTCCCGCCGCCAGCAGTGCCTCGGTGAGGTGGCGCAGCCCGTACACGTTCACCCGCAAGACCAGCTCGGCGCCCATGCTCCCGGCAACACCTGCGATGTTGCCGAGCCCGTCGAAAGAGCCGTCGATCCCGGCGACTACCTCGTCGATCGACGCGGGATCCGACATGTCGCAGTGATGATGTTCGCTCGCACCCTCGGGAGCGTCCTTGATGTCAAGGCTCACCACCTCGTGTCCATCCGTCACAAGCCGTCGCAGGGTCGCGTTCCCGATCCCTGTCGAAGCCCCTGTCAACAGAATGCGTTTGGCCATGATGGTTCCCCTTGCGAATCGTGGAAGTCCGAGCGTTGCCGTTCGCTCGGCGCAGCGAGACTAGATCGGCACGGGACACATCAGCCCGTGCCGGTCTTGGTCACTCTGCGAAGCCGAGGCGTTCCTGTTCGGCTCGCACGAAAGCGATAACTGCCTCGATCTCGTCATCGGAGATGCCTTCGACCGGCGGCATGTCACCGAACCACCAGTGGTGCTCGGGCGCTCCTTCGCTGATGGCTGAGCGGAAGGCGTAGTCGCCGTGGTGGCCGGGTTCGTAGATGATGGACAACTGCGACGGGCCTTTGTCGGTCCCGCGTAGGTCGACCCCGTGGCACTCAGCGCAATATTGCTGGTAGACGGCCGCGCCGTCGAGGGGAGCCTCGGTGCTTGTTGCCGGATCGGCTTGAGTGTCGTTCATGGCCTCCGGCGTTGCATCTGTGGATCCGCATCCCGAGGCGACGAGGGACGCGGTGAGAACGGTGACAGCAATTGCGTGGGACAGCTGTGCCTTCATGGCATTGGGCCGAGGATGGCTCGGTAGGCGTGGAGGGCCTCGTCGTTGAAGCATACGAAACGGACGAGTTCGACCTTGGTGGATGTGCTGCGAACGGTGTCGATCGCAATCTGCGTGGCAGGCGCGACGGGGTAGCTGTAGACGCCAGTGGAGATGGCGGGGAACGCGATGGACGCGGCGCCGACTTCGTCGGCCCGGGCAAGCGATTCTTGGTAGCACGAGGCCAGCAGTTCGGCCTCGCCGTGAGAGCCGCCGTGCCAGATGGGACCGACGGTATGGATCACCGAGCGAGCAGGCAGCCCGAAACCCGGCGTGATCTTGGCCTGACCGGTAGGGCAGCCCCCGAGCGTGCGGCAGTGTGCGAGCAGTTCTGGCCCCGCTGCGCGGTGAATTGCGCCGTCCACACCGCCTCCGCCCAGCAACGTCTCGTTGGCGGCATTGACGATTGCGTCGACGCATTCAGCAGTGATGTCGCCGAGCGTCACCTCGAGGCGTGGGCCGATGCGGCGAAGCCTGGCGGTGTAGCCGAGGTACTGCCACATCATGTGCTCGCCGTCTCGCCAGCGCCTGACCTCGATGTCCATGCCGATCGGCCGCAGGACATGGACGCCGTCCTCGTAGGTAGCAATCACATGGATGGGGGTGCTCTTGTCGAACTCGGCCACGTCGTGGACACCGTTGGCTTCGGTGCCGTCACATCGCATGTCGTGAATGATCCCTCCGCCGGTGACGACCACTCGATCTCCCGCCTGCTCGATGCGCTGGACATGGTTGAGCCCGGGATGATCAGGCACGCTTTCGCCGTCGACAACCACATCGACCGTCTGCCACCGCCCGCCGATGGCTGGTGCTTCGTCGGGGGTCGGCTCGACGCAACCGGCGAGCACCGGCGCGGGGAAGGCGTCGTACCCGCCCGGGGGTGTGTAGGCGACCGGGATGCTGTCGATTGTCGGCTGAGCCATCAGTGGAGCGCTCGATTCCTCGGCGTTGTGACCAATTGGACCATGTGACAGTGTGCAGCAACAGACACGCAATACATGGCTTCACCACTAGCTTCTGGCGCGCTGAGGACGGCTCGTCGGGACATGGGATGCTCGCCGGTCGAGGCCTCGATGTTCACGATCGGATCGCCACATGAGCCTCGCCGTCACTTTGCTTGGAACGGGCAGTCCGTTGCCTGATCCAAACCGGGCTGGGCCGTCGACGCTGATCTCTGCCGGGGACGAGCACTATCTGGTGGACGCCGGGCGTGGCGTGCTGATGCGGATGGCAGCCGCCGGAGTGGGCGCGCCGAACCTGAGTGCCGTGCTGTTGACGCACCTGCACAGCGATCACATCACTGACCTCAACGACGTCATCACCACCCGGTGGGTGATGACGTTCGAGTCGACGCCGCTCGTCGTGGTGGGTCCCGTCGGCACGGCGGCCGTCGTGGAGCATCTGTTGGCGTCGCTCGGACCCGACATCGGCTACCGCATCGCCCACCACGCCGACCTCGACTACCCGCCGCCGGTCATCGTGACCGAAGTGAGCGACGGCCCGATCGACCTCGGCGGTGCGGTGACGGTGGTGTGCGCTCCGACGGACCACCGCCCAGTCGAGCCGAGCGTGGGGTACCGGTTCGAGCATGGTGGCGCAGTCGTGGTGGCCGCAGGTGACACGGTGCCGTGTGACGGGCTGGATCGCCTGTGCGACGGTGCCGATGCGCTCGTGCACACGGTGATCAACAAGGACGTCATCGCTCAGCTGCCGTTCCAGCGGATCAAGGACACTCTCGGGTACCACTCATCGCCAGCCGAGGCGGCCCAGACTGCCCAGCGAGCGGGCGTAGGCACCCTCATCCTCACGCATTACGTGCCGCCATTCCCACCTGGCGGCGGCGCTGAATGGCACGACATGGCGGCAGCCCACTTCGACGGTGTGATCGAGGTCGGCGACGACCTGCATCGTGTCGAAATCCCAACCGAAACCGACAGCGGAGACTGAGATCATGCACACCCTGCGCACACCAGACGAACGGTTCGAGGATCTGCCCGACTACGACTTCGAACCGCACTACGCCGAGATTCCCGACGGCGACGGCGGCACGTTACGGGTGCATTACCTGGACGAAGGCCCGGCTGATGCCGCACCGGTGCTACTGCTGCACGGCGAGCCCTCGTGGGCGTACCTCTACCGGCACATGATTCGGCCGCTCGCCGACGCCGGCCATCGTGTGATCGTGCCGGACCAGGTTGGCTTCGGGCGCAGCGACAAGCCGGCCGAGATGACCGACTACAGCTACGCCCGCCATGTCGACTGGATGTCGAGCCTGGTGTTCGACTGCCTCGATCTGGGTGACATCACGTTCTTCGGCCAGGACTGGGGCGGTCTGATCGGCCTGCGCCTCGTGACCGCCCACCCCGACCGCTTCGCTCGTGTGGCGATCTCCAACACCGGGCTGCCCACAGGGGACCGCAGGCCCAGCGATGCGTTCATGGCGTGGCAGAAATACTCGCAGGAATCGCCCGTCTTCCCGATCGGCGACATCGTGAACGGCGGCTGCCTGACCGACCTTTCCGCCGACGAGGTCGACGCATACAACGCGCCGTTCCCCGACGATTCCTACAAGGCCGGCGCACGCATCTGGCCGTCTTTCGTCTGCACCTCGCCCGACGATCCCGAGGCTCCTGCCAACCGCGAGGCCTGGGGCCTGCTTGAGCAGTTCACGAAGCCGTTCCTGTGCTGTTTCAGCGACAGTGACCCAGTCACCCAAGGTGCCGACAAGCCGTTCCGGGCGCGGGTTCCCGGCGCACAGGATCAAGCGCACACCACCATCGAGGGCGCATCGCACTTCCTTCAGGAAGACCGCGGCCCCGAGCTTGCAGCCGTGCTAGCGGACTTCATTGCCTCAACCAACTGAGCGTGCGGCTGAGGCGTTCGGCTCACTCCAAGGCTTCGGCCATGGCGAGTTCGGCGATCCGGTCGGCGTCGTAGCCGAGGATGTCGCCGAGGACTTCCATGGCGTGCTCGCCGTAGGTGGGTCCGGCCCAGTCGAATCCGCTCGAAGCCGCTGACATGGTGTAGGGCATCGCATCGACGATGGTGCGGCGGGCGTACTGATGGGGGGCCCATTGGAAGTGGCCGCGGTGGGCGAGCTGCGGATCGTCGATGCAGGCGCCCGAATTCTGGACGTAGTGGGCGGTGATGCCGTGCGCTTGCAAGCGATGCATGAGGCCGGGACCGTTCTGCCGTGCGGTGAAGGCGGTGACGATCTCATCCAGTTCGGTCTGCCGCTCTCGACGACTGCTGTGGCCCAGATCGGCGAGGTCATCGCGGCGCATCTCGATGGCGAGCGACTGCCATTGCTCGTCGCCTTCGATGGCGATGGCGATCCACTCGTCGTCGCCGGCTGCCGGGTACACGCCGTGCGGGACCATGTCGTCGTCCTCGTTGCCACGGCGAGTGCGCCGGTTGCCCGTGGCCTGCATTTCGGCGATTGCCGGCGCCAGCATGTGCACCGCGGCTTCCATCTGTGAGAAGTCCAGATGCTGACCCTGCCCGGTTCGCCGACGGTGGTCGAGCGCGGCGAGCAGGGCGCAGACGGTGAATCGGGGCGAGCAGTAGTCGGTGTATGCGAGGTACGGCCCTGCGGGACCGCGGTCAGCCCAGCCGGTGATGTCGAAGAAGCCCGCAATCGACGCTGCCATATTCCCGAATCCGGCGAAACGGCGTTGCGGTCCGGTCTGGCCCATTACGCAGCTCGAGAGCATGACGAGTTCCGGGTTGACCTCGCGCAGGTCGTCGTAACTGAGTCCCCAGGCGGCCAGCGTGCCCGGAGTGAAGGACTCGATGGCCACGTCGGCCCACGCGACGAGATCGCGGACGACCTCGCGGGCTTCAGGCTTGCTCAGGTCCAGCGAGATGGTCATCTTGTTGGCATTCGAGGAATGCCAAGCAATGGCGTTCTCCTGGTCAGCCACGTCGTCGCGGTGGCCCAACGCGCCACGCAACAGACACGGCCGGTTCTGCGTCTCCACCCGGACGACCGTGGCGCCCCAGTGGGCGAGGATCTTGGTGGCAAGCGGGGCGGCTGCCACCCAGGCCAGATCGGCGACCTTCAACCCGGCCAGAGGCTTGTCCGAGCGAGCTCCCTCTGGCAACTGCACTGGAACCGAACGCTGCGCGGCGGCGCTTGCGGTTCGTACTTCTTCGCTGTGCTCGCCGACTTCGGGCGCCCGCTCCAGTGGTGCCAGGGGGCTTCGGCTCGCAAGCACGAAGCGACCTGGCATGTGGATGCCGTCGAGATCATCCCAGAAGTCCCGCGCCGCCAGCTGCGGGCTGTCGAGGACGTCGGCCAGGCTGTTCACGGGGCACACCAGCAGCGAGTCGCGCAACCCTCGCTCGATCAGCTCCGCTTTGGTCTTGGTCAGACAGAAGCGGGCGATGTCGCCCATCACGGCTTCGACGACGTCGATGGTTTCCTCGCCCGTTTGCAGCTTCAGAGCAAAATTGACCCAGTCCTTGTTGAGCGTTTCGGTGTCGCAGAAGCCTTCTTCGTGCATCCACTCGAGGTAGCGACGCACCATCGGCCCGATCATCGGACCAAAAGCGACCGTGACGATGACGTACCCGTCTTTGCAGGGGTAGATCGTGCGCAGCATCAAATCGCCGAAACGCACGCCACCGGCTTCGCGCTGGACTTCGGCGATTCCGGCGGGGGCGTACAGAACCGCGGAAAGCGCTGTCTCGCACACCGCCTGCTGTGTCGACAGGTCGATGTGCTGGCCGCACCCGATTCGGGCCCGGTGCTCGAGTGCGACGAGTGCGGCGACGGCGGCCTGTGCCGAGGCGTGCAGCCACGCCTGAGGAATGCTGATGCGCACTGGCGGCCGGTCGCTGTCCCCGGTCACCGCGAGCTGGCCGCTGGACGCAAACAGGGTCAGGTCGGTGGCACGCCAACTGGCCTTCGGCCCGGTCTCGCCCCAAGGAGTGATGTGGACCGTGACGAGCTGCTCGTTGGCGTCCCGGAGGGCCGAGAGATCGATGCTGAAGGGCGTGCCGTCGTTGTGCAGCACGACATCGGCATCGGCCGCCAGCGCAGCCACCTCGTCGGCGCTGGCGGAGACGACCGAGCGCTTGCCACGGTTGTACGCATCGTGGGCATAGCCGCGCGGCCAGCCGCCGGGAGGCTCCACCAGCACCACATCGGCGCCGAGTTGTGCCAGCAGATTGCCGGCGAACCAGCACCGGTCATCGGTGAGATCCAGCACGCGATATGGACCCAGCATCCCGTCCTCCAGGTGTCGATTCTGCGGTAATCGTCCGCCGCGACGCTCTTGTTCGGACACTACTTGCGCCTGTGGGACGGCCTCGAAGCGACGTCGAGTCGCACATTCGCCCAGGGTGTGACGGTGCCTGCCGGCAGCGCTACTCGGGAGTGACGTAGGCGGCGGTCAGGCCGCCGTCGACTTGCAGGTTGGCGCCGGTCATGTATGAGGAATCATCGGATGCCAGGAACAGGGCCGCGGAAGCCATCTCGTCGGCTTCGCCGAACCTGCCCATGGGCACATGGACCAGGCGTCGCTGCCGTTTCTCGGGGGTGTCGAGGAACGACATGAGCATCTCGGTGCGCAGCGGTCCCGGCGAGAGTGCATTCACCCGGATGTTCTCGCGGGCGTGCACCACGGCGAGTTCCCGGGTCAACGACAACACGGCGCCCTTGGAGGCGGTGTAGGCGATCTGCGGCGTCGCCGCGCCGACCGATGCCACGAACGAGGCGGTGTTGATGATCGATCCGCCACCGGTCCGGCGCATCGCCTCGATGGCGTGCTTGCAGCCGTACAGCACGCCCTTCACGTTGACGTCGAAGGTCCGGTCGATGGTCTCGTCGCCGGTCGAGATGGCGTCACTGTCGGCGTCCAGCATGATCCCGGCGTTGTTGAAAGCAACGTCCAGCCGGCCGAATTCCGCCTCTGCCCGGCCGAACGCTGCGGCCACGTCCGACTCGACGGCGACATCGGCACGCACCGCGATGGCCTCACCGCCGGCGGCATTCACCTCGGCCACGGTCTCCTCATTCGAGGGGGCAATGTCGACTGCAACTATGCGCGCTCCCTCAGCGGCGAAGCGCAGCGCTGTAGCTCGGCCGATGCCACTGCCCGCACCTGTGATCAGCGCCACCTTGCCTTGCAGTCTCATAGTCCTGACCCCCCAATCGTCCCCGATGTGCTCGAAATGCGCCGGTGCCTCTCACAGCTATGCGGTGTGCTGCCATCATCTGACCGTCCGGAATCGTCTCCACTCACGTCAGGACCGTAACGAATGCCCACTGCCCGCGAAGAGCCCCTGCGTGGCACCTACGACGTTGTGATCGTGGGCGGTGCGGTGATCGGCTCGTCGATCGCCTGGGCACTGTCGGCCAACGACGATTTCGGTGGCACCGTGCTGGTCGTCGAACGCGACCCGAGCTATGCGCAGGCCTCGACATCGCTGACCAACAGTTGCATGCGCCAGCAGTTCTCGAACCCGCTGAACGTGCAGATCTCGCGCTTCGGCGCCGACTTCGTGCGCAACTTCCGGGAACGTCTCGGCGGTGACCCCGAAGTCCCTGACCTGTTCGTGCACCACTTCGGCTACATGTACCTCGCAGGCGACGAGGATTTCGCCGTCACCCTGCGACGCAACCAGGCCATTCAGTCCGAACTCGGCGCCGGCACGCGGATTATGAGTCCCGCTGAGATCAAGGCCGACTACCCCTTCTACAACGTCGACGACATCGTCTGCGGCAGCCACAACCTCGTCGATGAGGGCTATTTCGACTCGGGCACGATGTTCGACTGGTGGCGCCGCAAGGCTCGCCAGAACGGCGTCGAGTACGTGACCGGCGAGGTCGCGGACCTGGTCGTGCAGTCAGGTCGGGTTACTGCCGTCGTGCTGACCTCAGGCGAAACCATCAGTTGCGGGACGCTCGTCAACGCAGCAGGTCCTCATGCGGTGGACATAGCGGCAATGGCGAGCGCAACCCTGCCGGTCGAGCCGCGCAAGCGCTACACGTTCATCTTCGAGGCTGCCGAACCGCTCGATCGCTCCCTGCCGCTCACCATCGATCCCACCGGCGTTCACATGCGCAGCGACGGTGATGCGTACATGTGCGGCTGCACTCCCGATGTCGATCCCGCCGTCGACTACAACGACTTCTCCATGGACCGCGACATATTCGAGGACAAGGTGTGGCCGGTATTGGTACACCGTGTCCCGGCGTTCGAACGCCTCAAGGTCACCAGCCAGTGGGCTGGCCATTACGCCTACAACACCCTCGATCACAACGTCGTCGTCGGACCCCACCACGAGATCGGCAACTTCATCTTCGCCAACGGGTTCTCTGGGCACGGCATGCAGCAATCCCCGGCAATCGGCCGGGCCGTCTCGGAGTGGATCGCCTACGGCGAGTACCGCACGCTCGACCTCACACCGCTCGGGTATCAGCGCATTGTCGAGAACCGTCCATTCGTCGAGAGCGCCATCATCTGAACTTGGCACCGCGCCCGCAGCGGCCGACTGAGCCACGCGCGGCCATCAGCTCTGGGGTCTCGCTGAATCTCGCACCCGCCTCGGACGACGAGGCAGCGCACAAGTACTCTCGCCACTCATGCGATTCGGCATCTTCGACCAGCTCGAGCAACCCGGCGACGTGCCATGGCACGAGCTCTACCGGCACCGGCTCGACCTGTTGGCCCGGGCTGAGGAGGCCGGGGTGTGGGCGTGGCACAAGTCCGAACACCACCTGATCCCGCTCGATGCCGCGCCCAGCATCAATGTCTTCTTGGCGGCCGCGATCGAGCGCACCAGCCGCATCCGCATCTGCTCGCTGGTGCACCTGCTGCCCTTCTACCACCCGATCCGGCTGGCCGAAGAGCTGTGCATGCTCGACCAGCTCTCGCAAGGCCGACTCGAAATCGGCTTCGGCAAGGGCATCAGCGCGCCCGAGCACCTGTTGTGGGGCCTCGACCCCGACGAAGCAGTTGCAAAGACCGACGAGTCGCTGGAGCTGATCCTGGCTGCCATGCAGACAACCGGGAACTTCAGCTTCGAAGGGGAGTTCTTCAGCTTCGCCGATGTGCCGATCGAATTCGAGCCCTACCAGAAGCCCTACCCACCGTTGTGGCGGCCCGGCCAGCTCGACACGGCTGCCGAGATGGGCGTTCGGACCATGGCCGCCGGACCGCTCGCCGCCGTGGCCGCGAGCGCAAGTCGCTACAGCGAGCTTCTGCGCGACGACGGCATCGGCAGGCACCACCCGCCGATGATCGGAGGGCTTCGCCGACTGGTCGTGGCTCCCACCGATGCCGAGGCGGACGAGATCGGGCGTCGCACATGGGTTGCTTTCAGCGAGCACCTCACACGACTCTTCCGGCGCTACGAGCTGATTCCGCCCAACGACCCCACGCTCGGCGGCGACTACGACAAGGCCAAGCACTTCGAGGCCGTCGTCGTCGGCTCGCCGCAGACCATCCGCGAGCACTGCGAACAGTTCGCCGCCGAGGCTGGCACGGACTACTTCGTCGGCGTGTTCGCGTGGGGAGATCTGACGGCTTACGAGGTCACGCGCTCGTTCGACCTGTTTGCCGAGCACGTGATTGCTCCACTGGCGACTTCCTGACAGCGCTGGACGATCCGGCTTGGCTGCGCTGAGATCTCAGCGGTAGCCGTTGGCGGTGACGGGCCGGGCATCGGTTACGGGCCGAGGGTGGTGATGGGGACCACGGCTGCGCCGCTTGGGTGTTCGTACCCGTAGCCGCTGGCGGTGAGGACTACGAGGCGCGTCGGCGGCCGGGTCCGCGATCGATCGATCTTCGCCGCGAGTCGGGTGAGCGATCGGACGGCAGCATCGATGGCCGCTGCGCCGCCGAGTTTGACTTCGACGGCGAGCCACCGACCGTCAGCGAGCCGAACGATGCAATCCACTTCGAGCCCGTCGCTGTCGCGGTAGTGGTACACGTCACTGCCGGCCGCTTGGGCGTAGACGCGCAGGTCACGGACGGCGAGGGCTTCAAAGAGCAAGCCCGCGAATGGCAAGTCGGCCATCACGGCATGACTATTGGATGCAAGCGCAGCGACGGCGAGTGAGGGATCAGCCAGGTGGCGCTTCGGCGCATTTCGCAACTGCGCTCGGGAAGTGATAGCGGGCTTCCACGCAGGCAGGTCCTCGACCACGAACAATCGAGCAAGGGAGTCCATGTAGGTGGCTACTGTGCGTCGGTTCACCGGACTCTGGCCTGCGGTGTCTCCCGCGGTGTCGGCTGCGAGGGTGGCGTAGCTGGCTTCCGACGCGACGTTGCGGCCCAGTGAGCTGAGCAGTCGCCTGACGTTCGTGGGGTCGCGGCTGATGCCGTCGACTTGGGCGATGTCGGTCCGGCTGATCTCCTCGAGGTAGCCGCGCACGATGCGCAGTGCCGTTGCCTCGTCCGCTCGGTTGCGCACGAGGCTGGGCCATCCTCCACGACACGCCGCACGTATCACGTCGTCAGTTCGCAGGCCAGGGTCAATCGCGCGGGTGGGTTGGGAGGCGAACAGACCGGCGAGTGAAACGCTGCCGCTCGACTCATCGGACTCAAACAGGCTCATGGGCCGCATCCGCACCCGCAGCACGCGGCCTGCACCGGAGTGCCGGGTGATGTCGTCGGGCGGGTCGGCCGATCCGGTCAGGATGAATTGCCCTGGCCTGCCGCGATCGTCGCAAGCACGGCGCATGGGGTTCCAGATGTCGGGTGCGATCTGCCATTCGTCAAGCAGACGCGGCGCAGGTCCGTTCAGCAGGAGTCCGGGATCCACATTGGCGGCCAAGCGCGAGGCCGCGGCGGCATCGAGGAGCGCTTCGCTGGCTGCGAAGCGCCGGGCCGTCCATGTCTTGCCGCAGGCCCGAGGCCCTTCGATGAGCACGGCGGGCGAGGCGTCAAGCGCGGCGGCCATCTCGGCATCGGCCACTCGGTCCAAGTAGCCGCTGGGTGCTAGCTCGGGAGCGCTGTTGTCGGCGAGATCGTTCGCTGTGTCGTACTCCTGCCATGTCACGGACCCGAGGATAGTGGCAAATACCGGTTTATGGGTAGGTCATGTGCCTGTTTATGGGCAGTTGATGTGCCTGTTCAGTACACCGCCAGTGGCGGGCACCAACGGCGGCGCGGCCCGGAAACCATGCGGTGGTGGCGATGTAGCTGGACGTACACGGTAGGCACAACATCTTCAGCGGGGCATAGAGTCCACAGTGCAGGCGTAGGCCGCGTCGTTCGTCGGCGGGGCAGCCGAACGCACAGCAGAAGGGCGGCTCGAATGACTGCATTGCATCCCAACGGTGTGAACCACCTGGCCCTGTCCACCCGCGACATGAAGGGCCAGCTCGAATTCTGGTGCGACGTACTGGGACTGCCGCTGAAAGCCCTGTACTGGATGCACGGCGTGGAAGGCACCTATCACGGCTTCATTGAGCTTGCCCCCGACAGCTATGTGGCGTTCGTCCAGCATCCGGACAACGCCAAGGACATCGAGCTGGGCGTCACCCATGCGGGAGGTCCCGGCGAGCCCGTCACTGCCGGCACCATGCAGCACGTCGCCTTCAACGTCGACACGTTCGAAGACCTCATGGCGCTGCGGGATCGCATCCGTGACCGTGGTGTCCAAGTCTTCGGCCCGATCGACCACGGCTTCATCCAGTCGATCTACTTCGCCGGCCCTGAAGGGCTGGCGCTCGAAGTGGCCTGCGGGTCCGCCATTCCGGTCGAGCAGTGGGTGGACCCCGAGGTTCTGGGGCTGTGCGAGATCTCCGACGCCGAGCTCGAGGCGCTGAAGTACCCCGCCGAATACACCCGGCCGGCCGAACCCATCCCGCAGCCTTCTTCTGCCACCGGTATGCCCCGGTTGATGCCCACCGATCACTACGACATGGTGATGAACCTTCCGGACCAGGTGGTGTGGGACAGGATGAGCGAGACCACCCCTCCGGTGGCCGCGGAGTGAACCAGGGGCGCATCACGCCACCTGAGTCCGGCGGAAACACCTGAGGCCGCACGAGAGCGTGTCGGGCGCTGACGAGATCGCAGGAGGCGTCATGACAGAAAACAGCTCCGAAGCAATGACCCCGGAGGCCCACCTCGCCGAGGTGCTGGCGGCCTACGACAACTCACCCAATCCGCGGCTTGCGGAGATAACCAAGGCGTTGATCCGGCACCTCCACGAGTTCGTCGTGGAGGTCGGCCTGACCCGGGAGGAGTGGTTCGCCGGCATCGAAGCACTGACTCGCACGGGCCAGATGTGCGACGAACAGCGGCAGGAGTTCATCTTGCTCTCGGACACGATCGGCGTATCGATGCTCGTCGAGATGATCAATCACGTGGCGGCTGAGGGCTCGACTGAGCCGACGGTGTTCGGCCCGTTTCACGTCGAGGGGGCACCGCACCGTGCGATGGGCAATTCGATCATCACCGATTCCATGGAGGACGACCAGGAGGTGACCTACGCCGGCCGAGTGCTTGGCCTCGACGGCAATCCCATCGAAGGGGCGACGCTCGACGTGTGGGAGACCGCCTCCAACGGCTCCTACGACGTGCAGGACGGCGGCCAGACGCCGATGAACATGCGCGGCATCTTCACCACGGGGAGCGATGGCGCCTACGAGATCCAGGGAATCCGCCCGGTCCCGTATCAGATTCCTGGCGACGGCCCGGCGGGAGACTTGTTGTTCGAGAACGGACGGCACAACTGGCGTCCCGGGCACATGCATTTCGTGGTTGCAGCAGCGGATCACAAGACTGTGATCACCCACCTGTTCGACGCAACCAGCGACTACCTCGACAGCGATGCAGTCTTCGGCGTGCGCGATTCGCTCGTCGTCGACATGAGCGGCGATCGCTGCGACTACGACTTCGTTCTCGAGACCGTGTCGGAGAACTAGGGGATCTTCGGGACAACGCAAGTCAACACAGCGCTCCTCCTCAGCGATCACGGACCGGCACAACAGATCGACACGCTGCTGGGCCGCAGTCGCTTCGTGCTGGAGTTGCAGGGTCCCCAAGGGCTGCGTGGGTGCTCGTGTACGGTCCCATCGATGCGCCAAGAGCGACGCGGCTTGAAGCGTCAGGCGAACGGCCGGCGGTCGAAGAAGACGCCGACGCAACTGGCTTTGCGCTTCGGCGCCGTGCTTGCAGCGGTGGCCGTGTGGCTCGTAGCTGCCGCCGGAGTCAGCGGTGCACAGGAGACGCCGTCGCAACCGCCTGACCGTCAGGCCCTGCTGGAGCTCTACGACGCAACCGACGGACCGAACTGGCGCAAGGCAGCATCGTGGGGCAGCGAGGCGCCACTGGGGTATTGGCATGGCGTGACCATCGACCGCGAAGGAAGGGTGATTGCGCTTCGTCTGCCCGACAACGGGCTGTCCGGGGAGCTTCCGACTGGTCTCGGTGCACTCGACCGGCTCGAAGTTCTCGACCTCAGCTACAACGAGATTGTCGGCGAGATTCCCGGTGAATTGGGTGCGCTCAGCGGGCTGCGTGTCCTTGACCTGAACAGCAACCGATTGGAACGGCCGATTCCCCCAGAGATCGGCGACCTCGCGCAGCTCGAGGTTCTCAACGTGCGCAACAACGGGCTGTGGGGCGCGCTGCCGACTGAGCTTGGCGAGCTTGCGGTCCTGCGAGTGCTCGATGTGCGCACAAACAGCTTCTCGCGGCCGATTCCAGCGGAGTTTGGCGGTCTCGCATCGCTCACGCATTTTCACGGAAGCGGCAACCGGTTCTCGGGCGAGATTCCAGTCGAGCTCGGTGCGCTGGAGCACCTTGAGTGGCTCGACCTGAGCCGCAACCAGTTGGAGGGCGCCATCCCCGCACAGATCGGCGACTTGAGCAGCCTGAGGTGGCTCGACCTGAGCGCCAATCGCCTCACCGGCGAGATACGCGCAGAGTTCGGCGGCTTGGACAGCTTGTTGAGGCTGAATCTCTCGCACAACGACTTGTCGGGTCTGCTTCCTGCGCAGCTCGGCACTCTCGACCAGATCGAGGAACTGCTCCTGTCTGCGAACGAGCTGTCGGGGCCGATCCCGCCTGAACTGGGCAATCTTTCGACGCTGGAGCGGCTGGAACTCGACCGGAACTACTTCAACGGCAGCATCCCTTCGCGTCTCGGTGGCCTGGGCCGATTGACGCACCTCATCCTCAGCAGCAACGAGCTGACGGGCCGGATGCCGCCAGACCTGGGAACTCTCACAGAACTCCGGGTGCTCGACGTGAGCAACAACGAGCTGTCGGGCCGGATTCCTAGTCAGATCGGCAGCGCGAGGAGCCTCCGAGAGCTGGACCTCGGCGGCAACCGGCTGCACGGCGTGATGCCGTCCAGCATCGGCAAACTCACCGCCCTGGAGCGTCTGCGCCTGGACAACAACGAGCTCTCGGGTGCAATTCCGCACAGCTTCGGCAAACTCGCCGAGCTGACGGTGCTCGAACTGCACAACAACAATCTCACCGGCGAGATCCCCGCATCACTGGGCAACTTGGCTTCTCTGCGGCACATGAAGCTGGCTGGCAATCGCCTGTCCGGCCAGATCCCGGCAGCGCTCGGAAAACTCGGTGGGCTGGAGCGCTTGGACTTGCGCTACAACGCCCTGTCGGGAGAACTGCCGGCATCGCTGAGCCGACTTGTGGGTTTGACGCACTTGTGGCTCGGCAGCAACGACTTGTCCGGTCCGCTTCCGCCCTGGCTCGGTGAATTGGGCAACTTGCGATGGCTCGACGTGCGGATCAACCATTTCGAAGGCGAGATCCCGCCGGAGTTGGGCAGGCTGGGCAATCTGGTGGCGCTGTACCTCAGTTACAACTCGCTGAGCGGCGAGATTCCAGCGGAGCTTGGCAATCTCGAGCGACTGCAAATGTTGATGATCCGTCGAAACGAACTGTCAGGCGAGATTCCGGTCGAACTGGCGAGTCTGGCGAATTTGCGGTGGCTGAACCTGTGGAGCAATGACCTCACGGGCGAGATCCCGCCGGAACTCGGAAGCTTGGCGAAACTCGAGCGTCTTGACCTCGACGAGAACATGCTGAGGGGCGAGATTCCTCCTGAACTGGGGAATCTGACGTCGCTCACCGAGCTGTGGCTCAACAACAACCAGCTCACCGGCTCGATCCCCGCAGAGTTGGGCAACCTGACCAACCTGCGTCGCTTGTACCTGATGGTCAACCAGCTGTCCGGCGAGATCCCTGTCGAGCTGGCCAATCTGGAGAAGCTGCAGCGGCTGTACCTCTGGGGCAATCAGCTCTCGGGTGAGATTCCGCCCGAACTCGGAATCCTGACTCGGCTGACCCACCTGTACCTGATCGACAATCGACTGTCGGGCGAAGTCCCCGCCGAACTCGGCACTCTGACCAACCTGCAGCAGATCTTCATCAGCGCCAATGACTTCTCTGGCTGTCTGCCGGCTGCGTGGGAGTCGCTGGAGACGTCAGCCGACGATCTGGGCGCCCTCGGACTGCCGTTCTGCCCGGCCGATGCCCCATAGGAGAAGACCTTTGCGAGCGCAACGCCATCCGTGCTGCTGCGACCGCCACGAGGCCTAGGCAATCACAAAGTACCATTGGCGAGTGCTAGTACCAAATGCTAGCATAAGGTGATGGCAACCACGAGAACCACCTTTACGCTGGACCGGGAGCTGGCAGAGCAAGCGCAGCTACTCCATGTCAACGTCTCGGCCGCCGCGCGAAAGGGCGTGGCCGCCGCAGTCAAGCGAGCGCTCGGCGAAGCTGATCGAGCGGCCTATCAGCGTGTTCCCGAACAACCCGACGATTTCTGGGATGAGGCCGAAGCCTGGGGCGAGGCGTGAATCGTGGCGAAGTGTGGTGGGCACACGTGGGCCCCAAGCGGCGTCCAGTGTTGGTGCTGACTCGTCCCGAGGTCATCGATGTCCGCGAGATGGTCACCGTTGCCGAGATCACGACGACCATACGGGGGATCGCCGTCGAAGTCCCCGTGGGTGAGACCGAAGCTGAACTCCACGCAGACTCGGCCATCAACTGTGACGGATTGCATACGATTCGGCGCTCGTCGCTCACAGCGATGGCCGGAGAGTTGGATGACTCGACGATGCAGTCGGTGTGCCGCGCCGTCGCCTATGCGCTCGGCTGCTGATGGACCATTCAGCTGATGGGCGATGCCCGATAGGACAAGACCTTCACGGGCGTAGGTGGGCCGCATCCCGGAAGGGGTGAGGGTTACCATCGCCGGGATCGAGGGGTGCCCGGATTTCCGTGACCCCGACTGAGTGCGCTGGGGAGGTTCTGCCGTGCGATTCTGCAGGGTGAGCAGCGTCGCCGAGGCGGTTGACGAGCTGAGCCGTTGGGGCACCGGGGGCTGTGTCCTGGCGGGCGGGACCGATGTCATGCCGCAGTACCTGCGTGGCGAGCGGACCCCGATGGCGTTGATTGACATCGGCGGGATCGACGGGTTGCGCGGCATGTCCGAGGTCGGCGGTGTGACAAACATCGGTGCGCTAGTCACCTTGCGCAGGCTTGCCACCGCCTCGCTCGTGGCGCTGAAGCATCCGGCGCTGGCGCAGGCAGCAGCGGCCGTCGGTGCATGGCAGACCCAGACGGTCGCCACGCTGGGCGGCAACGTGTGCGGGGCTGCACCGACCGCCGACACGCTGCCGGCCCTGCTGATCTCTGATGCCCAGCTGGCGCTGGTGTCCAAGTCGGGGCGGCGGCGCTTGGGGCTGGAGGAGTTTCTCGACGGGGCCGGCGGCACCGTTCTGCGGCCCACTGAGTTGTTGCGCTCCGTCGAGGTTGATCCGCTCGGCGACCGTAGCGCTGAGGGCTACCTGAAGGTGGGTCGTCGCAGCGCTATGGATCTTGCGGTCGTGGGCTTGGCGCTGCGACTGTCGGTTGCGCCAAACGGCCTGGTGAGCGATGCCAGGGTGGCGGTGTGCGGCGGCAGTCAGTCTCCGCAACGGGTGCGGGCGGCGGAGGCGGCCATGCTGGGCACACAGATCGACGGCGGCTCGGTCGCATTCGACGATGCGGGCGAGGAGCTGGCGCAGGCAGCTGCTCCGGAACGCACCGAACGGGCGCAGTACCGGCGTCGCGTCATCCCAGGACTGCTGAACCGGCTCGCACAGCGCTGTGTCGACGAGATCGTCGGAGCGGGGCAATGATGCCCGCAGGCTCATCCGAACAGACCGTCGCCATCCGGCTCACGGTCAATGGCCGAGCGCACCTGCTCGATGTCGGTGCAGGCGAGACATTGCTCGGCACGCTTCGAGATCGGTTCGGGCTCACCGGTCCGAAGGAAGCCTGTGTCGAGGGCGAGTGCGGCGCCTGCACGGTGCTCGTGGACGGCGGTCCGGCAGCGTCGTGCATATTGGCTGCCGGTTCAATGAATGGTCGCACCATTCGCACGGTAGAAGGGCTTGCCGGACCGGGCGAGCTGACTCCGCTGCAACAGGCATTCGTGAACCACGCAGCAGTGCAGTGCGGCTACTGCACGCCCGGCGTGCTGATGGTGCTGACGGCCTTGCTCGCCGAGGTGCCCCAACCGACCGAGGATGAGGTTCGCCGGGCACTGGCGGGCAATATCTGCCGCTGTACGGGCTACCAGCAGATCGTCGATGCAGCGCTCGATGCTGCTGGGGCGGTGTCGTTGTGAACGTGCTCGGCACCAGCCCTGCCCGCAGCGATGCTGACACGAAGCTGCGCGGCGAGGCTGTCTTCGGCGCCGACCTCGTGCGGCCGGGGATGCTGTGGGCTGCGCTCGCCCGATCGCCGGTGGCTGCCGGCGGGGTCCGTGCCATCGACGCGCGCCCGGCACTGGAGATCGACGGTGTGCTGGATGTGCTGACTGCGGCCGACGTGCCGAGTTGGCGCACTGGCGTCATCGTGTCCGACACTCCCTTGCTGGCTGCCGACTACGTGGCTTACGAGGGAGAGCCGATTGCGATCGTGGTCGCGGACAATCGGAGCGCAGCCGAGGCCGGAGCGAGCGCCGTGGCCGCCGACATCGAGCCGATCGAACCGATTTCCACGCCCGAACAGGCCCTCGCGCCCGGTGCTCGCTTGGTCCAGCCCGCGTGGAATCGCTTCGCCGTGGCCGGCGGCGTCGACATCGGGCGAAACGGCAACGTGGTGGCCGAAGTGGTCCACGACCCCGGTGATCTCGATGAGGCATTTGCGGCAGCAGACCTGGTGGTCGAGGGCACCTATCGCACGCCCCGGCAATACCAGGCGCATCTGGAGCCCAAGATGGCATTGGCCACCTTCGAGTCGGGTCGCTACACCATCGAGGTCTCCCACCAGTACCCGTTCCGGCTGCGAGACCGAGTCGCTCAGATACTCGGCGTGATGCCCTCAGCGGTCCGGGTAGTCGGCCATCACATCGGGGGCGGTTTCGGCTCCAAGCTCGATGTCAGCCTGGAAGCGTTCGCAGCACTGCTGGCCCAGCGTTACCGCCGCCCCATCCGTATGCAGCACAGCGCACTCGAAGAGCGGCTGGTGGCTCCCTGCCGGGCGAACGCGCTGGTGTCGGTTCGCTCTGCAGTACGGCGAGACGGCGCGATCCTGGCCACCGAGGTCGAGGCCGTGTCCGACAGCGGCGCATACGCCAACAACGGCCCGGCGCTGTCGGCCATCCCGATGTTCGTCTTCGGCTCGATTTACCGGGTGGGCACTGCCCGAATCCGGACCCGAAACGTGTACACGAACACGGCACCCACCGGCGCCTACCGGGGGGTGAACGGACCCTGGCTGGTGTTCGCAAACGAACGCCACATGGACGCCATTGCGGACGCACTCGGCCGTGACCGCCGGGAGTTCCGGCTCTCGTCGCTGGCACGAGACGGTGACCTCATGCGCAACGGCCAGCCGCTCGAGCAGGTGTCAATCCTGCACGAGGCCTTCGAACGAGTCGACGAACTGGCGCCCTGGCGCGAGATCGCGTCGCGTCATTCAGCACAGAGCGGTGCGGGTGACGGCTTGCTGCGCGGTGTCGGCATGGCGGCAGCGATCTGGCTGACAAACCCGATGCCAGGCCACGCCACGGTGAAGCTGAATGAGGACGGCACCGCCACAGTGATCACTTCGGCCACCGAGAATGGCTCGGGAGCTGTTGCGACTGCGTTGCGCCAGATCGCGGCCGAGACACTGGGACTCGCAGCCGATCAGGTGCTGGTCACGATGCCCGACACCGACGCCACGGGCTATGACGCCGGATCCCAGGGCAGCCGCACCACCCACGTCGTCGGCCGCGCTATCGCCGACGCCTCTGCGGACGTCCGACGCCAGGTGCTCGACCAGGCGTCGCAGATGCTCGAGGCGGCTCCCGAGGACCTGTTGATCGCAGACGGTGTTGTGACGGTTGCCGGGGTTCCTGCCGCGAGCCTCACGCTCGGCCAGGTCGCACAGGCAGCCACGTGGACAGAGGGACCGATAGCGGCAGGCGCGTCGTATGTCACGCCAACACCGCCGCACGATCCCATGTGCGCAACCGGCATGTTGATCAAGGGGTGGCCGACGCCCACGTACCACCTGCACCAGGCCGAAGTCAGCGTCGACCCAGTCACCGGGCGAGTCAGGGTGGAGCGCTACGTGGTGTGCCAAGAGGTCGGGCGGGCCATTCACCCTGATGCCATTGCGGGCCAGATCCAAGGCGGCGTCGCACAGGGCTTGGGCTTTGCGCTGAGCGAGCGCGTCGATCTCGATCACGGCCGTTACGTCCAGCGCACGTTCAAGGAACATGGCCTGCCGCTGGCCGCAGATGTGCCGAAGGTGGAGATGATCGTGATGGAACACGCAGACCCTGCAGGTCCCTACGGCGCGAAGGGCGCAGCCGAGCCGCCCGTGGTCCCTGTAGCGGCCGCTGTCGCCAATGCCGTCGCCGATGCCATCGGCGCACCGATCGACACATTGCCGATCACCCCGGAGGCCGTGCTCGATGCCTTGGAGCGGGCACGGTGAGCGCTCCACTGGCCCCGCCACCGGGGACGCTGCGCATCGGCGTCGATGTCGGCGGCACCAACACCGATGCCGTCGCCATGTCGGGCAATGACGTGGTGGGCTGGGCCAAGGCAACGACGACACCTGAGGTCACCGACGGCATTGTGACGGCTGTCCGGACGCTGCTCGGCTCCCATGGCCAGTCTCCCGAAGCCATCGGCGCTGTGATGATCGGCACGACGCATTTCACGAACGCACTGGTGGAGGGACGCCGGTTGGTGCCGACGGCAGTGGTGCGCCTTGGGCTGCCCGCCACCAAGGGACTACCGCCCTTCATCGACTGGCCCGATCGGCTGCGTGCGGTGCTGGGCGATCACGTCTACCTGTGCCATGGCGGCCATGAATTTGACGGCCGTTTGATCAGCCCGATCGACCACGAGGAGCTGCGAGCTGCGGCCCGTGACATTGCTTCGAAGGGTCTGCGCTCAGTGGCAGTCGCGTCGGTGTTCTCGCCGGTCGATGCCAGCCTCGAACATGAAACCCAAGAGGTCCTGCGCGACGAGGTGCCCGGGCTGGACATCAGCCTGTCGAGCGAGATCGGCCGGCTCGGCCTGCTCGAACGAGAGAACGCCGCGATTGTGAACGCCTGCCTGCGCCCGCTCGCCGAACGCACCGTTGCGGGCCTCATAGCGGCGCTGGTCGAGCTCGGCCTCGATTGCCCGCTCCATGTCAGCCAGAACGACGGCACGCTCATGAGCGCCGACTTCGCCCGCCGTTACCCGGTGGCCACGTTCGCGTCGGGCCCCACGAACTCGATGCGCGGCGCCGCGTTCCTGAGCGGCGTACGTGACGGCGTCGTCATCGATGTGGGTGGCACTACGTCCGACATTGGCGTCCTAGTGAACGGTTTCCCGCGTGAAGCATCGACGGCGGTGTCGGTGGCGGGGGTTCGCACAAACTTTCGGATGCCCGACGTGCTGTCGCTGGGACTGGGTGGCGGAAGTCTGGTGCGCTCAGACTGCGGCCAAAGCGATCGCGGCCAGAGCGATCGCGTGACGGTCGGCCCCGACAGCGTCGGCTACGAGCTCGCTGAGAAAGCGCTCGTGTTCGGCGGCGAGGAGCTGACGGCCACCGATGTGGCGACTGCTGCAGGCATGGCTGACATTGGCGATCGAGCGGCAACAGCGAATCTTGACCCGGCGCTCGTGCGCGACGCCGTGGAGTCCATACAGGTGATGCTGGCCGAAACGGTCGAGCAGATGAAGACTTCGGCCAATCCGGTGCCGGTTGTGGTGGTGGGCGGCGGGGGAGTCCTGGTGCGCGACGGCCTAGCGGGAGCGTCGGAGACGATCCGGCCGGAATACTTCTCGGTCGCCAGCGCGATCGGTGCAGCGATCGCTCAGGTGGGCGCGGAGACCGAGCGGGTGTACTCGATGGCCGAGATGACCCGCGACGAAGCAATGGAGCGAGCCCGATCCGTCACGGCACAGCGTGCAGTCGACGCTGGTGCCGATCCGGCCACGGTCGAAATCACCGACGTGGACGAGATTCCTCTCACGTACTTACCGTCGAATGCCATACGGATCCGGGTGAAGGCCATCGGCGACTTGGCCTCGGCCGACGGCACCCCGCACACAGGGACAGACATATGAGCAACAAGGGATCGATCGGACTCATCCTGGGCAGCGCGATTGCTCCCGAAGCCATCGCCAATGCGGCGGCGCAGGCCGAATCAAGCGGCTTCGACGAGATCTGGCTGGCTGAGGACTACTTCTTCACCGGCGGCATCTCGGGCGCTTCGGTGGTGCTCGGTGCCACTAATGAGATCACGGTGGGTCTGGGCGTCGTGTCGGCGGTGGCCCGTCATCCCTCGGTGCTGGCGATGGAGCTGGCAACGCTGAGCCGGTCGTCACCGCAGCGGCTGGTCGCTGGCGTGGGGCTGGGCGTGCCGGTGTGGGTCCGCCAGATGGGCCTGCATCCCCGGTCGCCGCTGACAGCAGTGCGGGAATGTGTGACAGCGGTCAAGTCGCTGCTCGCCGGCGAGACGCTCAACCGCCACGGAGACGTGTTCGAGTTCAACGACGTCAAGCTGAGGTACCCCGAGACGGGCCCGCCGATGCCAGTGCGGCTTGGCGTGTCAGGGCCGAACATGCTGCGCCTGAGCGGTGAGATCGCCGATGGGACGGTGCTCTCGGTCTGTTCCAGCTTGCGGTATGTGGAATGGGCGACCGAACGCATTGACGAGGGCCGTGAGCTCGCGGGCCGTACCGATCCCCACCCGATCACGGTGTTCGCCCTGTACGCCGTTGACGAAGACGGCCAAGCTGCACGAGATTCCGCTCGGGCTTCGCTGGCGTTCTATCGCCAGCACGGGCCCAACGCCCTCACCGACGTGTACGGCATATCCGACGAGCTGCAGGTCTTGATTGGGAAGGGCGGCTACACGGCGGTGCGAGACGGCATGCCCGACCAGTGGGTCGCAGACCTGACCGTGGCGGGAACGCCTGCCGAGTGCGCCGCCAAGATCCAGGCGTTGTGGGCCGGGGGTGCCGATTCAGTGGCGCTGTTTCCGATCGCGACTGACCGCTTGGCGGAGATCATCGACCTCACCGCCAGCGAGGTACTGCCCCGCAGTCGAATGTAGGTGTAAGCGCCTCCTCGCTGGCGTGTTGACTGCCATTTTATTGGCACATCAACTGCCACTTTGATGGCATACAATGCTGTCCGAGTATGCCGATGGCCGAGAGGAATTCTGACGACATTGCACCGGAGGGGTACCTGCCGCGGATAGTCGACGATGAGATGCGTACAGCATTGCGGGCGATGCCCGCTGTGGTCGTCGAAGGTCCTCGTGCATGCGGCAAGACTTGGACTGGGCGTCGATTCGCAGGCAGCGCCGTGTACCTCGACGAGCGTGTCGGTGTGTCATTGGCGGCTGGGATGGCTCCGGCGACGGTCCTCGATGGCCTGACGCCACGACTGGTCGATGAGTGGCAGCTCGCGCCCGCTGTGTGGAATGCGATGCGCCGGGCCTGCGACGAGCGCGGTCTGCGAGGACAGTTCATTCTCACCGGCTCAGCGGATCCTCCCGACGACATCACCCGTCACTCGGGAGCCGGTCGCATCATGCGAATACGGATGCGCACCATGAGCCTGTACGAGAGCGGCGAGTCCGACGGAGCAGTGTCTCTGCGAGGTCTTCTCAACGGCGAATCGTGCATCGCCAGCGATCCGGGCTTGTCGCTGGACGATGTGCTCGCGTTGGCGTGCCGCGGTGGATGGCCCCAAGTGCTCAATGCCGACCCGGTCTCTGCGGCATCCGCAGCCGGGGCCTACTTGGAGGAAATCAGCCGCACGGACCTAGCGCGTGTCGATGGTGTCGGGCGTGATCCGGTGCGGGTGCGCCGGCTGCTGCGATCGATCGCACGAAATGTGGCCACTGAAGTCCGGCACACAGTGCTCGCCGCCGACACCGCAGCACCCGGCGAGGCGCCGCTAGAGCGACGCACGGTTGCCGGCTACTTGGCGGCACTCGCTCGCCTGTTCGTCGTTGACGAATTGCCGGCCTGGCGACCTCATATTGCGTCGCGAGCGCAGGCGCGGCTCTCTTCCAAGATCTTCCTCGCCGATCCGTCGCTCACCGCCGCTTCGCTCGGCATCGGTGTCGATGCGCTGATGCGTGACCTGCCTTTCGCCGGTCGGCTGTTTGAGTCGATGGCATTGCGGGACCTCCAGATCTACGCGAGGGCAAATCGGTGCTCGCTGTCGCATTACCGCGACAGCCATCACCTCGAAGTCGACGCCATCATCGAACACCCAGACGGTCGCTGGGTAGGGGCCGAGATCAAGCTCGGCGGCACCGCAGCGGTCGACAAGGGCGCGGACACCTTGCTTCGACTGCGCAACAAGCTTGACCACATCCACACCGGTTTGCCCGCAAGGCTCGTGGTGATTGCTGCTACGGGCTACGCCTACGAGCGGCCCGATGGTGTTTGCGTTGTGCCGATGACATCGCTGGGTCCGTGATTCGCCTGGCCGACTCGAATGGATGCCGCTCGGGCAGTTCGGACTGAGTCTGGCGTTCGCTCGGTCAGACGGCGGGGACGTAGTCAGCGTCGATGCCGAAGGCGTGCGGTCCGACAACGGCAAGTGCCTCGGGCGTGCGCAGCAGGTCGGGCGCGGGCAGGACCAGCACATCTGCTCGTACGCCGAAGCGAAGCAGCTCGGTCGTGATCGGCTCGCCGGTGTCGGTCGTGACCAGCGTTATGAGATCGGGCACCATCACCTTGGGCTCGTCGTCTTCGTAGATGGCGAGATTCTCGTTCTGGAAGTCGATGCGGATGGTGCGGCCGGCGTCGTCGCCGATGCCCGCCACGGTCATCTGACCGCGTGCGAAGCCGGCGGCGTTGCGCCGATGCACGTCGGTGACCTTGCCGCGCAAGTACCGCATGCCACCGGCGACGCCCAGGATCGCGTCTGACGGATCGTCCTTGACTTCACGTGCCCGATGCACCGCATGGCCGATGTCGCTGGCCAGCCGCAGCGTGTTCGGGATGATCGAGCGGCGGCAGTACGCGCCGTCCATGACGGCTGACGCCAGCCCGGTGTGTGCGCCCATCTCGACAGTGGCGGCCCGCGCAATGCGCTCGAGCCACTTGGCGTCGGGCACCTCGGCGATGACCACCTGGCTGCCGCGTTCATCGGCGATGGCGGCGGGGTAGGGGCTGCCGCCGTAGATCAGGTACGTGATCATCTGCAGTTCGGGGAAGGCCCGGCCCATGCCGTCACCGTTCACGATGGGAATGTCCATCGCGGCGCCAACCACCATCGGCACCATCGAGTTGCTGCCGCCCATCTCGAACGGGGCGATCGCGTCGAACTTCCGACCCAAGTGGCGCTCGAGTGCCCGGGCCGCCACGGTCTCCTCTTCGCCGCCGGCGAGCTTCTCATGGCTGACCATCGGCGAACCCATGCCCCCGACGGCCACCAGCAGGTCATCGTCGGCGATCTCGTCGGGTTCGATGACCCGTACCCGCCCGCCGGTTCGCAGCACTTGGAGGACCCGCAGCCGCCCGAGGTAGGGGTTCCCGCCGCCGCCGGTGCCCAGCACCGCTGCTCCCAACGCAATCGGTGCGAGATCAGGCTCGGTGATCTCCCACACAGCGTCCCTCCTGCCACCCGCCGACGCAGCAACCGCCGACGCTACCCCGCGCTGCCATTCCGGTTTGCGAAAACGAATTTCCTACCTAAGTAGGATTCTGGTATGAAGATCAGTGTGAGCATTCCTGACGAGGACGTTGCGACGCTGGATGCATATGCAGCAGCCCATCAGATGCCGTCTCGTTCAGCGGCGATCCGGCGTGGGATCCGCCTCATGCGAACCTCCAACCTCGTGCTCGACTACGTCGCGGCATTCGAGGAGTGGTCCGACGAAGATGCTGAACTCTGGGACACGGTCGCGGGCGATGGTCTTGAGACTGACTGATGCGACGCGGCGAGATCCGAATTGTCGACTTCGATCCCGCGTTGGGTTCTGAGGCAGCCCGTCGACGTCCTGCAGTCATCGTGAGCAACGATGCCGCCAACGCAGGTGCGGGGATCACGGGACGGGGGGTAGTCGTGGTGGTGCCGCTGACTTTCAACACCGACAAGATCCTCCCGTTTCAGGTACTCGCAGAGGCCGCGGACACAGGACTGCCATCAGATTCCAAGGTCCAAGCAGAACACGTCCGATCGGTGTCAGTGCAGCGCGTTGGGCGTCCCATCGGTGTGCTGCCGTTCGAACTCATGGAGCGGCTCGACGACGCCCTGCGGCTCCACCTCGACCTCTAGCACGCCTGACCGGTGTCGATCAGTTGTTCTTGTGGCGTCGCAGGGGGATCGACGCGCTTTATGTAGCTATGGCTACTGGCCATGGCTACAATGGACCCGGTGATTGATGTGGGGAGGTAGTCGGATGACCCTGGGTGGGGCCGGTGAACGGACTATTCCTGCTGGTGAATTCAAGAACCGATGCCTCGCCTTGATGGACGAGGTCAACGAGACCGGAATCGAGATCGTCATCACCAAGCGCGGACGGGCGGTTTCGCGACTCGTGCCCGCGAGCCGGTCGGTTCCTCAGATGTGGGGGCGCTACAAGGAGCACATCGGGGCTCTTGACGACCTTGTCGCACCAGCGGTTCCGGCTGGCGACTGGGAGGTCGTCAGCGATCCGGATCGGGTCCTGGACCCCGATCGAACATCGCAGCAGTGATCCTCCTCGATACCCATGTGCTGGTGTGGCTCGTCGCGGCTGTGTCGCGCCTCGGCGAATTGGCGCGGAACCAGATTCAGGAGGCGTGGGAGCACGGCGAGGTCGCCGTGTCGGCGTTCACGTTCTGGGAACTGGCCCAGCTGTGTTCTGCTGGCCGACTTGAACTCAGCCAGCCGCTGCGGGTGTTGCGGCAGCGGTTAGTGGCTGACGGTCTGGCATCTGTGCCCGTTGACGATGAAATCGCTCTTCGATCCGTCGAATTGGGTGACGAGGGCCTTCATGGTGACCCGGCCGACCGCATCATCGTGGCTACGGCAATCGTCGGCGGATTCCGCCTCGCCGCCGCCGACCGTGAGATCGCGGCCTGGGTTGACCGATCAAGCCTGGTAACGCTGCTCGATCCTCGAGTCTGATCCCACCGGAGGAATGAGGCTCAGCCGCGATGGCCGGTGTCGATGATGGCGGTGCGGAGGTCGGTCATGTCCAGGATCGTGTACTTGCCGCCGATGCGGCCCCAGCCGGTACCTGTACGCGAGGCGCCGCCGAAGGGGGGATGCTGTTCCCAGAATGCGGTGCCCTCGTTGACCAGGACGGTGCCGGTACGCAACTCGTCGACAGCCCGGTAGGCACGAGCCAGCGACGAGGTGAACACCGAAGCCTGCAAGCCGAGGTCGGAGTCATTGGCGAGGGCGAATGCCTCGTCATCGGAATCGAACTCGGTAATGGGCACCACCGGGCCGAACGTTTCCTCGCGGAACACGTCCATGGTCGGTATGACGTCGTCGATCACCGTGAGTTCGTAGAACAAGCCGGTCGGCCGATCGGCCTCACGGGCGCCGCCCAGCAGCACTTGGGCACCCTGAGCTTGGGCATCGGCTACGTGGGCATCCATGCGAGCTGCGACCGTTTCGTTGTTGAGCGGCCCCATCAGCGTGGTGTCTTCGAGCGGATCACCAGGCTTGACACCTGCGGCGCGTTCCATGACCAGCGCTACCAGTTCGTCGTGGATCGAGTCGTGCACCAACAGTCGCTCGGTCGCGACACAGCACTGTCCCGACACGAAATGAGCACCAAACACCGCTGCATCGGCGGCCGCGGACAGGTCGGCGTCATCGAACACGATCTGCGGGCCATTGCCGGACGCCTCGATGATCGTGCGCTTCATGCCAGCGGCAGACACGATTGCCTCAGCGGTCGCCTGCGAGCCCACGAATCCGACACCATGCACACCCGGGTGCGAGACCAGCGCCTCTCCCACCTCGCCACGGCCCATCACCACCGACACAGCCCCGGGCGGGAACCCCGCTTCAGCGACAGCCTCGGCGAGCGCGAGCGCGGAGAGCGGGGCGTTCTGGGATGGTTTGATCACCGCTGGATTCCCTGCAGCGAGTGCGGCTGCGAGCAACTCCGCCGGGATGTTCATCGGGAAGTTCCAGGGCGTCACCAACGCATAGACGCCGTTCGGCTTGCGGTGAGTGAACACTCGCTTGCGCGGGTCGACGCTTGGCAGCACATGGGTCTCGAGCCGCTTGATCTCCTCGGCGGCCAACCGGAAAATCTCGGCCGACTCGGCAAGTTCGTCGACAGCCTCAGCGGCGAGCGGCTTGCCGCTCTCGCGAGCCAACTGTTTCGCCAGTGGTCCGGACCGCTCATCGATACAACCAGCCGCTGCATGCAGCAGCTCCGCCCGTTCGAAAAAACTCAGTCTCTCCAGGTCGGCCTCGGCCTGGTTCGCAGCGGCTACGGCATCGTCGATGTCGGCAAGGGAGGCAGTATCAACCTCCGCGAGCACCTCACCAGTAGCGGGCTCGACGACGGTGATCTCAGTGATGCTGCGGCCCATGCGCCGCTCGCCCCCAATGAGCTGATGCATCTGCGCACCCTAGGCCGACGTTGATTTGCTGCTGAGCAATCGCTCGCAGCCGGAGATGACACCTCTGCGGAACATCTCGAGCTGGCCATCGGGCCACGGGACCTCGGGCCGCTGGGCCCTCGGGCCGCTGGGCCCTCCAGCCCAGGATCGCCATGCCGCGGATCAGCTCGAACATCGGTACGAGCGACAGGTCGTCATCTCTGATGGGGCGCACGGACCGGTAGCTGCCCAGGAATGCCTGCCGGGCAGCGTGGAAGTCCGCAGTGCCTCTCGAATGGAACATGGCCACTGCGATGTCGTACTGGTGCCAGCCGAAGCCGGCGTCGTCGAAGTCGATGACGCTCAGCCGGCCATCGTGGGTGAGCAGGTTTGCCAGGTGCAGATCGGCATGAATCATGCTGAAGGTCCTGCGCGGTTCGCCGTAGCGACGCAGCCTTTCCCGGCAGTGATCGCGTGCCGCGATGAGCAGGTCGCGCTCGCGGGCATCGAGCACCGGGTTCTCCCAGAACGGCCCCCAGAAGGGCGCATCGCCGAGCAGACCGTTCAGGTCCAGGCGGTGGCGACGGAACGATGTCGGCGGTGTCCAGGCGGCCGCCTGATTGTGCATCGCTGCCATCAGGCCACCGAGCTGCCCGAACGGCTCGGCGATCTCGGCCGGTTCGGTTGCGTCGGCGCTCTTGTCGTGCGCAGTGAGCAGCTCGCCGACGATCTCGCCCGGCGCCCACAGGTTGAGGCCAACCTGCCGTGTCTCGCCGTGGCCGACATCGGTGAGCACGAAGTAGCGGCCGTCGGGCGCAGCGACCGGCGTCGGTACGGAGATGCCGCTGCTGCGCAGCGCCTCCAGCCACACGCGTTCGGAGTTGAGTTCGTCGAGGGTGTGGTAGCCGGGCCGGTGCAATCGCAGAACGTAGGCCTGCGGTGAGCTGTCGTCGTCAGCGCGAAACGTCACGTTCTCGCTGATGCCGACAAGCTGCAGGCGTGCCGAGCCGATGCCGAACGCTTGGAGTGCCTCGCGGGCCGGCGACTCGTACGGGGCCGCAGCCCCGTCAACCATCGAGATCCGCCAGCACAGCGTCGAAGGCTGCCAAGAACTCGTCTGCGTGGGAATGCTGGAGCACGAGCGGCGGCCGGAGCTTCAGCACGTTGGCGAACGCACCAGCATTCGAAGCCAAGACGCCGCGGTCCTTCAGCCGGTCGGTGACCTCGATCGCGCGGGCCCTGTCCGGTGCCCGCTCTTCACCAGGCACCACCATTTCCACGCCGATGAACAGGCCGTGCCCGCGGACGTCGCCGATCCAGGGGCGTCCTTCGGCCCGATCGGCAAGCGCGGCCTTCAGCCTTGCGCCGATCTCGCTGACGCTCGTCGCCAGATCCCGCTCTTGAATCTCGTCGATCACCGCATGACCGACAGCGGCTTGCAGGGGGCTGGCGGCGAAGGTGTTGAAGTGTCGGGTGCCCGCACGGAAGCCTTCGACGAGCTTGCGGCTTGCGACCGTCGCGGACAGGGGCAGGCCGTTGCCCATCGGCTTGCCCATCACTGCGATGTCCGGTCCGAATCCCGTGACCTCGTAGCCCCACCAGCGGCCCGTGCGGCAATAGCCGGCCTGCACCTCGTCCGCGATGACCAGCCCGCCGGCGTCGCGCACCATCTGGGCAGCCTTGGCCATGAATTCGCCGGGGATGCCTGGCAGGCCTTCGTTGGCCAGGATCGGGCACAGGATGATCGCCGCGACACCCTGTCCCGATGCCTCCAGGTGATCGATGGCAGCAGCGAGCTTTTCCAGATAGGCCTCGGCGAGATCGTCGTCGTCAAGACCGTCCTTGATGGGTCGGAAGCGCTGCGGGAAGGGGATCGTTGCCACCTCTGGGTGCTCCGAGGGTCGTCTCCCGGCGAGGGTCAGGGCAATGACTGCCTCAGTGTTGCCGTGGTAGGTGGCATCAGTGGCGATCACGCCCCGCCGGCCCGTGGCGAGGCGTGCCATGCGCAGCGCCACCTCGACGGCTTCGGTGCCGCTGCAGCTGATGACAGCACTCTCGATGCCATCCGCATGCAGCCCCACAAGCCGTTCGGCGAAGCTCACGATGCCCTCGTGCAGGTACCGGCTGTGCACGTTCAGCGTGGCCTGCTGGGCAGCCATCGCCTCGGCAACACGAGCGTTGCCATGCCCCACGCAGGGCACGTTGTTGTACATGTCGATGTAGCGGCGGCCGTCGGCATCGAACAGCTCGACCCCGTCGCCTCGCACGATGTGCAGCGGCTCGGTGTAGAAGAGCGGCGCCCCTGCGCCCAGCGCCTGATCCCGTCGAGCTTGAAGTGACGGGCCCGATGTCGAATTCACAGGCACGCACCCCAGGTGTCGCAGCCGGCGTGAACGGGCGATGCGGGGTGCGGCTGCCAGCTCACTCCGCGGGGGTGAGGAGTGCGGAGTTGGAGTGTTTGGAACCCGGCTTGCGGCCTAGCACGATCTCTGGGGTGAGCAGATCGACCGGCCCCGGCATGCCGGACGGGTCGGAGTAGTAGCCGAGTGCGTAGTTGCCCATCGAATACCCCATCAGATCTGCGAGCTCCGGATCGAGGTCCTTGGCGACGTCAGGCGGGCACGACAGGAACTGATTCTCTTCGGTGCGCAGCCAGCCGAGGGTGTAGGTGATGTTGATGCCAGTGCGATCGGCGTCGCTGCGGTTCTCACCGCCGCCGTGGATCACTGAGCCCGAGTACAGCAATACCGATCCGGCGCCCATCGTGGCCTGCGTCTTCTCGTCGTCGGCAGCCCGGCGCTCGGGGTCCCAGCCGGGGCTGCCCGGCACGATGCGCGTCCCGCCGTTCTCGTCGGTGAAATCGGTGAGCGCCCACATGGTGTTGAACTGCGGCTCGATCTGGTCCGGGATGTAGCCGCCCCACGCCAAGCGGTCCCGGTGCAGCGGCTGGGTGCCTTGGCCGGGCTTGATGTTGATGACCTGGGTCAGATGCAGCTGAATCTTGTTGGTGTAGGGGCCGAGGAACCGGTTGGCCATGCTGATGACTTGGTCGTGGATCACCAGTTCGCGGCACGCACGCGAGCGCGCCACGAGCGCTCCGGTGCGGGTGGTGTTGTGGCCGGAAAAGTTGTCCAGCCCCCCCGGTGTCCGGTCGATCCAGGGCCGCAACTCGGATTCGAGTCGTTCGACGAGATCCAAATCGATGGCGTCCTCGATGATGGCACCGCCGTCGATTCGCACCACCTCAGCGATTTCATCCTCGTTGCTGTCCAGCGTGAAACGTGCAAGCTCAGCCATGCCGCAACAGTACGCGTCGCCAGGTTGAGCCGCCGGACTCGTCTCACGGGCCGCCGCACCGCCGATACACAGTTCAGACGGCGACGATCTCGATGAGATGATCCAAGCCCACGAAGTCGTCGGGATTGCGTGTGTACAACGGCAGTCCATGAGCCATCGCGGTGGCGGCAATGAGCAGATCGACCGCACGGCTACCGCGGGGTTTGCGGCCCGCGGCCGCCACCGTCGCCGAAATCCGGCCGTACGCCCGAGCAGCGTCAACATCGAATGCGATGGGGTGAAAAGTGGCTTCGACGACCTGGAGAAGCTCCTGTCGCGCTGCTCGCTCGGTTGTACTCGTCGCTGCGGGTGGGCCGGCTGCCAGTTCCGCGAGTGTGACGGCGCTGATGGCATGCACAGTTGGCAGGGCAGTCGTGTCGAGACTCCGCAAGTCGATCACGACCGAGGTGTCGAGCAGTCCGATCGCAGACCGCGGCGATTCAAGCACGAGGCCAGGGGTCTTGGTCGATGATTGCGTCGAGGTCGGCTCGGAACTGTGCGTAGTCGATCTGCGGCGCGTTCTTGAATGCGTCGAGCACCTCGTGGGCGGGCACAAAGTGGCTGCGACCTACAGGGGACAGGCGCGCCACGGGCTCGCCGTTGCTCGTCACGATGAACGATTCGCCCTTCTTGACGGCACGCATAACCTCGCCGCTGTTGTTGCGGAATTCACGCTGGCTGATCTCGCGTTCCACCGGGCCAATGTAGCACGGCGTGCTACAGCCGGGCCCCGAGGGCAGGGCCGCTTTCGCCGGCACGGCAGACCCGGTCGGCTGGTGATCTCTCACCGACATAGGTCGCGGCGGGGATGAACGGCGCGGGAAGTCTGGCGAATCGGCCGCCACGTGGGCGCAGCAGTTCGGCGACCGTGGGTGTCCCGGTGCTCGGCGACGCAGGCACGCTGAGCCGTTGAGCCGCGCGAGCTGTTCCGTTGCGAGATTGCCGCCAGGCCGTGATGCAGGAACCGGTTGCTGGCCTCGCTCCACACACTATGTGCGTCCACCTCCGCTTGCATCCGCGCGAGATCTGCATATACCTCTCGCTTGAATTCCTTCAGAAGCTGACGTAGCGACGCCAGCTCGGTCTTGGCGCGCAGGACATGGCGTCGGTAGCGGCGGAGCACTTCGATCTGGCTTCCGATGCTGACCATCGTGATCAGCACGGACCAGACGACGAGTGCTGACCTCGGTATCCCGACGGCGAACAAAGCGTCCATCGCCGCCGTCATCGGTCAGCACCCGTGGTGCCCAGCGTGTGTCGGTGTCTGCTTGTCGATGCCATGACCGCATGACAGCAGCCGCGCCCGCGAAGATCAACAGAATTAATTGAAACATACTGTCAAGAGCCGTCGAGCGGTCCTGGGAGACCGTAGGAGCGGAGTTCCACCTCGTTGCCGTCGGGGTCACGGACATAGACGGCCGAACCCCAGCCGCGCGCCCCGTAGACGCGTGGCGAGCGCCTGACGACCTCGACGTCGGGATGTGCTGCTATTTCTTCCGCGTCGCCTGTGACCCACAGTGCGAAGTGCCCCAGGTTCTCGCCGCTGCGAGCAGTCTCGACAAGATCGATGATCGTGCCTTCGTCGATCCGCACTGACGGGAACGGCGCCTCCCCTGCGGTCCATTCGTCGTAGCGGACGGGCGCCAGTCCGAGCCGGTCCCGGTACCAACACAGCGACCGCTGCGCATCGGCCACATTCAGCACGATGTGATCGAGTCCCTGCACCTGCGCCACAGCACCAGTATCGGCGACAAGGCACTGCGCCGTCCGCGTGACGGCTCACCAGTACGCCGAGTGCCGCCCCGGAACATGGCTCTACGCTGCGCCAGGTGAATCAGGCCCCTGACAGCGTTCCGGTATTCACGCCCGACGACGACGGGTTTCACGCGCACCTGCGCGGCGACGACTGGTGGTTCACCGAGACTGCCTGGTTCTCGTTCCACCACCGCGAGAGGGCGCTCGGGGGATGGCTGTACACCCTGGCGCGCCACAACATCGGCACGATCTCCGGCGGGGCATGGGTGTGGGACGACACCGCGCACCTGCCCTGGGAGGTCCCCTACAGCTCCAACCTGACCGCGCTACGGCTGCCGCCAGAACTCGACTTGCGCGATGCAGCGCTGCCGAACGGTGTGAACGTTCGCGTCGAAACCCCCACGATGGCGTACCGGCTCGGTTACGACGACCCCGGTCGCTTCAGTGCCGACCTGCATTTTGAGGCCGTGCTGCCGCCGCGACCGCTGACTGCGTCGGGCTCGACGTTCGGCCATTCGGCGCATTTCGATCAGATCGGCAGGGTCAGTGGCACGATCCAACTGCACGGCGAGCCGATCGACATCGACTGCTGGTCGATCCGAGACCGCACCTGGGGCCGGCGGCCCGAGGATCGACCCCGGCAAGCGGCCTACGTCACCGGGGCCGGGGATGACGGTTCTGGCTTTCTGGCAGTCACGAACACGCGCGATGGGACTGATCGGGTGGCGTACGGATTCGTCCAGTTCGGTGACACACAGGTCGGGCTGGTCGACGGTCAGCGCACGGTGAAGCGCCACCATGAAGGCTGGATTTCCGAAATCCGCATCGATGCCGTCGATACCGACCGCAAGGCCTTTACGGCAACCGGCCGCCCGGTCAGCCGGATCATCATCAACCGCCACAGCTTCATCGACATCAACAGCCTCGTCCGCTGGGAGGTCGACGGGGTGGGCGAGTGGTGGGGCGAGGACCAGGAAATGTGGCCCATCCGCAGGTTTGCCGCGGCCAAGCGCAGCGGCGACTGGTCGATTCCCGGGTCCCGACGATGAGACCCGCGTCGTGAGCCTCGAGGACCACGAGTTGCTGTCGCGGCTGGCAGACACGGTGCGCAGTGACATCGCACCAGCGGTCAGCGACGAGTACGCCAGGACACAGGCATTCATGGCGGCAGTGATTCTCCAGCGCCTTGCGAAGCAGGCTCGGCTGGGAAGCGAGCATGGTGCCGCTGAGGCCGACGACGTCGCCGCATTGTCCGACGAACTCGACACGCTGCTTGCCGGAGCGGATGCCACGACCGAAGTCCCTTCCGAGATTCGGGACGCCGTCGCTCGCATGCGCTCGCAAGCGTCGATTGCTGCGGCTTCGGACGTCATCGACGCCCTGTATCAGTGGGGGCCCGAACGGCCCGAAGCGGTTTCGGCTCTGGCGGCCATCCGGCAGATGCTCCGCCGGGACATTGACCGACGCATGGACATCGCGCAGTGACCGCGGCGGGGGAGCGCGACGTCGGGTCCGGGGAACAAGATCTGTCGGGCGTACTCAGCAACTACCTGCAGGAGCGCCTCGGATCCAGCGGCCCTGTCGACATCGTGAATCCGGAGCGCATCGCTGTGGGCTGGTCGCACGAGACGTGGCTCTTCGAGGCCGTGTGGGCTGACGGTGTTGCAGAGCAGCGACGGGACTTCTGTCTGCGTCGCGACCCCGGCAATGCACTGCTGCGCGCGGAATCCGACCTGGCCGACCAATTCCGAGTCCTGCGCTGCCTCGAGTCCACCGACGTCCCCGCACCCCGGGCCTACTGGTACGAGGCCGATCCAGCGGTGCTCGGAGCCCCCGCCATCGTGATGGAGCGTGTTGCCGGCCAGTGTCCAAGTCCGTGGCGCCGGGCGGGACGCGACTACTACGCCGCGGCTGCCGAACGAGGCGTGCTACCGGTGAGTTTCACCGAAGCGTTGGCTGCGGTGCACAACGTGGACTGGCGGTCGGCGGGCCTGGACTTCCTGGGCGTCCCCGGGGAAAGGAGCGATTTTGCGCTGCGCGAGATCGCCAAGTGGGAGGCGCTCATCGTCGATTCAGGCCATCCCGGGCATCCGATCCTCGCTGACTTGATCGGCTGGCTGAAACACCACGCGCCGCCGACGGAGCGGCTCACGCTCGTGCACGGTGCGTACCGGACCGGCAATGTCCTGATCCACGACGACCAGGTGTCGGCGATCCTCGACTGGGAGCTGCAGGTCATCGGCGACCCGATGTACGACGTCGCCTACATGCTCACGGAGCTGAATCGCGAGGGCACCGAGCTGCTCTCGAACGTGGTGCCCCGGGAACTGTTCTTCGACCGCTACCAGCAGGCCACCGGCATCAAGATCGACGAGGAGCACTGCGCCTATTACCAGCTCCTCTACGCCATGCGCTCAGCGGCGTTCTGGATGAGCGCTGCGGGGCTGTACGCCGACGGCTTGAACAACGACCTGCGGCTGGCACGCACGCACTGGTCGGTCACCGTGGCGCTCGAACGCGCTGCGACCGAACTGGGCTATTAGGAGACTCCCGGGACCGTCTGGCCCAGCCGCGCCGGCCTGGCCAGAGCAGTCCGGCTGCATCGGGTTAGGCAGCGAACGCGTCGATCATGGCCTCGACGTCACCCAGGGGGTACAGGATCGGGCAGGTGGCTCCGTTGGCCAGGTAGCCATCGACGGCCTCACGAGCCTCGGCAGCGGTGCCTGATGCAGTCAGCATCTGCACGATGTCGTCGGGGACCAGGCGCGCTGCTGCCTCGACCTGTTCGGCCGTGGCTGGCCAGGTCAGCACCTTGCCCACTTCTTCGAGCAACGATTCGGGTACGCCCGATGCCTTCATGATGTGGGGCTGCTGGCCGAGGTACTGGGTGACCATGTTGCGTGCCATGTCGAGCGCCGTTGAGCGGTCTTCGTGCACCGAGCACACCACCAGCTGGGGGCGGTCGAGATCGTCGATGCTGCGGCCTACCGATTCGGCGCCGCGTTCGAGCGCGTCCATGGCCCGGCTGTTGTAGTCGGGCGACACCAGGTAGTTCAGCACCACGCCGTCGGCGATCTCGCCGCACAGCTCCATCATCTTCATGCCAGTGGCGCCGATGTAAATCGGCACGTCCTTCGGTCGGCGCTCCTGGTACACGTAGTCGAGCTCGACATCGTCGAGATGGACGTGCTCACCGTGGAACGTGACGTTCTCGTTGGCGAGTAAGGCCCGAACCACGGTGGTGACCTCTCGCATGGCGGCCAAGGGCCGGGACCGGCTGATGCCCACCTTCGCGGCCAACGGATCCCACCACGCACCGAGCCCGCAGATGATTCGCCCAGGGGCGAGGTCGTCAAGTGTGGAGAACATCGAGGCCAGCCGCGCCGGGTTGCGGGACCAGATGTCGATGACACCTGCGCCGACCTTGATCTGCGAGGTGGTTGCGGCGAATGCAGCCATCGGAACGCTGGCCTCGCGAACCAAGCGCGAGTCGGCTTGCCATACCGCCTCAAAGCCGCGCCCCTCGGCGTAACGCGTAAAACTCATGGCTTCGCTGATGGTGTGAGCGTCCTGCAGGTACAGCGCGTGTCGTGGCAATGTCATTGGTCCAGTGTCATTGATCCGGGGCCTTCCTTGCGCCTTGCAGCCATCGGTGTGGCGTGCATCGGGGCGCTGCCGCGGAACATAGCCTCAGATCTTGATGTCCAACCACACCAGCGGAGCCGGCGCCTACGACAGCGCCGGTGAGTTTCCTTCCAGCTTCGCTGCGCAGCTCGCCACCGAGGTCACCGACCCGGCGGGGCGCAGCCATGTGGTCGAGCGATTCCGAGAACAGGGCATCAGGCTGCCCACGTTCGCCGAACTCGCCGATCCTTCCCTCATTGACCCTGACATCGACACAGCGCTTGCCGACGTCGACCCAGACTTTGCGGATCCGCTGAACCTGTTCCGGGTCCACTGGTTCAACGACGGCGCCGGGGGACGCACCGACGTGCCCGAGCATGTCGTGCTGCCGAGCGAGCTGACCGGCACGCCAGCCCAGGTCGTCGTGCTGTTCGGCAACCGGTTCCCGATGATCGGTGCCCACAAGGTGCTGGCTGCGTATTCCTGCCTTGCTCCGAGGGTTACCTCGGGGCAGTTCGATCCGATCACGCACCGAGCGGTGTGGCCGTCGACGGGCAACTACGCCCGCGGCGGCGTGGCCATCAGCCGGATCATGGCGTGTCGCGGCGTGGCAGTGCTGCCAGAGAACATGAGCCGTGAACGGTTCGACTGGCTGGCCCGCTGGGTCGCCGACCCTGCCGACGTGATCCGTACGCCCGGCTCGGAGAGCAACGTCAAGGAGATCTACGACGCGTGCGCGGTGCTCGCAGCGGATCCCACGAACTTCATCCTGAACCAGTTCAGCGAGTTCTCGAATCACATCGGCCACTATGAGGTCACCGGCGCGGCGCTGCTCGCGGTGTTCGAGCACATCCGCCAGGCAGCACCTGCAGGCTCCGAGCCGAGTCTGGCCGCGTTCGTTGCCGCCAGCGGCTCGGCAGGCACGCTTGGCGCCGGCGACCGGCTCAAGGACGCCCACGGCGCCCAGATCGTGGCGGTCGAGGCGCTCGAATGCCCGACGATGCTCTACAACGGCTACGGCGAGCACAACATCCAGGGCATCGGCGACAAGCACATCCCGCTCATCCACAACGTCACCAACACCGACGTCATCGTCGGCGTCAGCGACCGGGCAACCGACGGGCTCGGGCTGGTGTTCAACACTGAAGCGGGCCGTGGCGCCCTGCGCGAGCACCTCGGGGCGGCATCGTGGGTGCTCGACGAACTGGGGCACTTCGGCTATTCGTCGATCTGCAACGTGCTCGCTGCGGCGCGCGCTGCCAACGAGCTGGGCCTCGGATCAGACGATGTGGTCATGACGGTGGCCACTGACGGATTCGAGATGTATTACTCCGAGCGGGACCGCCATCTCGTCGAACGGCACGCAGGCAGCTTCGATGCGGGCGCTGCCCGCAGCATCCTCGAGCGTCACCTGGCACCCGACACTCGCAGCGAGCACGCTCCTCACATCGAAGTGCTCACCGACCGAGGCCGCGACCGCATCTTCAACCTCGGCTACTACACCTGGGTCGAGCAGCAAGGTGTGCCATTGGAGGACTTCGAAGCCCGCCGCGACCAGGCATTCTGGGGTTCGCTGCGAGATCTGCCCCGGCTGTGGGACGAGATGATCGACGATCTCAACGACGAGATCGCCGCCACCTTCGTATAACCACCGCTGCACGAAGTGCCTCGAAGGTGCCGCTCTCCGGCAACATCGCTTGCACTTGCAGAAGCTGGCTGCGGCAGCGCTTGTAGCATCAGCAGCGTGGGCATGATGGTTGTCCATCGGCTCAGGGACGGCACTGACGGAGGCCGGCGATGCCAGTGAGAGTGCGGGCGCAGCGGCCACCGGCTGATCCGTTGCCCGTCTATCGACGTGCGCGCGCCGCCGATCTGCCCACGGCGATGTCGAGCGGGGGTTCACGGGAACATGTACCGCTGACGCTCTTTGCGCGCGAATGGGCGGCGTGGCCAGACGAGCGAGTCGCAATGATCCGCGAAGCGCCGCAGGGCTGCAATGAAGACGACCTGTGCCGTATCGCTGCTGTCGTCCATGCATTGTGCGATCGCGATGGCATTGCGGTGCCCCACTGGGTCTGGCGCCACCGGTCCGAAGTCGATCTCGCTTGGGGGCGACACTGCGCCATGGATGGCTTCATCTGGGATCAAACGGTGGCGAACGCTCCTTCCGCATGCGCATTTCATCGCGTCTGGTTCGATCACCAGTTCATCGGTGCCGGCCCAAGCCGGCGCGCCGACTCGAGGCGCCGCGTGACGTGAGCGAGCTTCCCAGCCGCTCCCACGCCGGAATGCTCAGCCTCCTCGACGAGGTCGACCAGGTTCTTCAAGACAGCACGCCTCTTGGCGCTCAAGCTCATGTCGGGGCGCGGCAAAGATGTGCAGGACATCCTGGACCTGGCAGAAGCGACCGGCATCACGACCCAAGCCGCACTCGTGGAACTCTGCGACCAAGTGTTTGCTGAGTCGCCTTCGTATCAATTCGAGCGTGACTGGGTGTCGAGCGTGAGCAAGGACATCAGTCGGCTGCTGGTCCAGAAGCAACGAGGCACGGACATCGCCGAAGCCGCGGTGGAACTCGCTGGCGGTTACGAAGGCCTCGAAGCGCCCCCTGCATGACCGGTGCATGGTTGCGCAGGTGACAAGTGTTCGAGCCCGATCGCTGATTTGGAAATGCTGCATCGGGCCGAGGCGCTGGGTTCGGCGGGATTCTCTACGCGCCGGTCAGAGCGTTCTGCGATGAGAGAATGACGCCATGAGTGGACCGAGTGAGGGGGCACCGCGGATCGATGGCGAGCGGCTCATGGGCCGACTGGACGAGCTGGCCCAGATCGGTGCCATCGAGGGCACTCAGGGCAATTGCCGCCTGGCGCTCACCGACGAGGACCGAGCTGGGCGCGACCTGGTGTCCACCTGGATGTCCGACTTGGGGCTCGAGGTCACCATCGACGGGCTCGGCAACGTGGTGGCCTGCACTGAGCCGGGCGGCGTGGCCGACTCGGTGATGATGGGCAGCCACATCGACACGGTGGCCACTGGCGGTCGATATGACGGGAACCTCGGTGTGCTGGCCGGGCTGGAGGTCATCGAGTCTGTTCTGGCCAGCGGCTCGACACCCGCCCGCCCGCTGTCGGTGGCGTTCTTCACCGACGAGGAAGGCAGCCGGTTCGCTCCCGACATGCTGGGCAGCCTTGCCTACGTCGGCGGGATGACGCTTGAGGAAGCACTCGAAATCACCGACCGGGACGGCATCTCCGTCGGCGACGAGCTGGACCGCATCGGCTATCGCGGCTCGGCGCCCGTGCCCGGCACCGTGCCGTATGCCTGCATGGAGCTGCACATCGAGCAGGGCCCAGTGCTCGAGTTCCACGGGATCCAGATCGGCGTGGTCGAAGGCGTGCAGGGCATTTCATGGACAGAAGTCACGCTGCGCGGGCAGTCCAACCACGCCGGCACCACGCCGATGCCACTACGCCGCGATGCGGGGCTGGCCGCGTGCCGTATCGCCGGCGAGGTACGCGAGATGGCGCACAACATCGGCGACTCGCAGGTCGGCACCGTGGGGTCGATCTCGCTCGTGCCGAACTTGGTGAACGTCATTGCCGGTTCGGCCGTGATGACGGTGGACCTCCGCAACACTTCCGAAGGCATGCTGCAGCACGCCGAAGCCCGCCTCGACGAGATCGTTGCCCGCATCGCCGACGGCGAGCATCTCGAAGCCGCCACGCGGCGCACGGCACGGTTCGAGCCAGTGGTCTTCCATCCGGCCGTCATCGACCTCGTCGAGCGATGCGCCTCCGAAGCGAGCCTGACGCACCGGCGCATGCCCTCGGGAGCCGGGCACGACGCCCAGATGCTGGCGCGTGTCTGCCCGACCGGAATGATCTTCGTGCCCAGCTTCGACGGCGTCAGTCACAATCCGGCGGAATACACAGCGCCAGAGGACATCGAGGCCGGGGCGAATCTGCTGGCCGAGGTGGTGTGGCGCCTCGCTGACGGCGATATCGACGATGTGCTCGCGAACGGCGGGGCTGCGACATGAGGCCGCTCACGGTCGGCGCCGCGCAGCTCGGGCCGATCGCCCGCTACGAGACCCGCGCCAGTGTGGTGAAGCGCCTGATCGCGCTGCTGCGCCAAGGCGCCGAGCGAGGTTGCGATGTCGTGGTATTCCCCGAACTGGCGCTCACCACCTTCTTCCCCCGCTGGTTCTTCCCCGACGACTCACCCGAGCTGCTGGCGTACTTCGAGACCGAGATGCCGTCGGCGGAGACCCAACCGCTGTTCGACGAGGCCAAGCGCCTGGGCATCGGCTTCCACCTGGGGTACGCCGAGCTGACGCCAGACGGGCACCGCTACAACACCGCGATCCTCGTCGAGCGAGACGGCACCCTCGTCGCCAAGTACCGCAAGGTCCACATTCCAGGACACGAAGAGCACGAGCCCCAACGCCCGTTCCAGCATCTCGAGCGCCGTTACTTCGAGGAGTCCTCCGAAGGATTCAATGTGTGGCGGGCATTCGGCGGCGTCATGGGCATCGCGCTGTGCAACGATCGCCGCTGGCCCGAGACCTACCGCGTCATGGGCCTCCAGGGCGTCGAGATGATCTTCATCGGCTACAACACGCCGCTGCACTACGCGCCCGACCCGATTCAAGATCCGCTGCAGGCCTTCCACAATCACCTCGTGATGCAGGCAGGCGCCTACCAGAACGGCACCTGGGTGGTAGGGGTTGCCAAGGGCGGCACCGAGGAGGGCGTGGAGTCGCTGGCGCACTCGGCGGTGATCGCGCCGTCGGGTCAGATCGTGGCCCAAGCCGTCACCGACGGCGACGAGTTGATCACCGCTCGCTGCGACCTGGACTGGTGCTCGCGGTACAAGGACACGGTGTTCAACTTCGACCGCTACCGCCGGCCTGAGACCTACAAGTTGATCGGCGAACGCAAGGGAGTCATCCCGCCGCCGTGAGCGGTGGTGTGAATGACTGCGCGGCGGTGCGACAATAGCCAGCGGGGAAGGGACAGATAATCCCTAGGTCCCGGAGAAAGGTTGCCGATGACGACCGAGTTCGTGTTGAACGGCTCGCCGGTCACGGTCGCCAGCGATCACGAGCACCTGCTGGCGGCTCTGCGAGATGAACTGGGAATCATCTCGCCCAAGGACGGATGCGCCCCGTCGGGCCAGTGCGGCTGCTGTGCGGTGTTGGTGGACGGCAGGGCACGGGTGGCCTGCCAGACCAGTCTTGAGCGCTCAGCAGGCACCGAGATCACCACCGTCGAGGGCTTTGACGACGCCGAGGTGGACGCCATGGCGAACGCCTTCGCAGCACACGGCGCCCTGCAGTGCGGGTTCTGCACGCCCGGCATCGTGGTGCGCCTGAAAGCCCTGCTGGACCGCAAGGGCTCGGCGCTGACCCGAGAGGAAGCGAGCCGTCACCTGGGCGGCCATCTGTGCCGCTGCACCGGCTACACGAAGATCCTCGACGCCGTCGAGTCGCTGGCGTCAGGCGAAGTGCCGGTGGCGCTCCCGCCCAAGGGCGTCGGCAGCTCCGGCGTTCGCTATGAGGCTCGCGAGCTCACGCTGGGCAGCCGTCCGTACATCGACGACATGGTGATCGACTCGTCGATCACCGGTGTGACAGGCCCGTACGGCATGCTGCACGGCGCGCTGCGGTTTGCCGATCACGCCCGTGCCGATGTGCGCTCGATCGACACCAGCGCAGCCGAAGCAGTGCCCGGGGTGCGGGCCGTGTTCACCGCCGCCGACATTCCCGGCGTTCTGCGGGTGGGCCTCATCCACAAGGACTGGCCGGTGATGATCCCGGTGGGCGGGCGTACCTCCTACCTCGGCGACGTGCTCGCCACTGTCGTGGCGGACAACCGGCCCGCTGCCCGGCGCGCCGCAGAGCTGATCGAGGTGTCCTACAACGTCCTCGAACCCATGACCGACCCGGTACGGGTGAAAGACAGCGACATCGACGCCGTCTGGGAGCTCGACGGCAACATCCTGTCCCGCTCGACCTACGCCCGTGGTGACGTCGAAGCAGCGCTGGCTGCCTCGGCGCACACCGTGACCGAGACTTTTCAGACACAGCGCATCGAGCACGCCTACCTCGAGCCCGAGTCGACCCTTGCCGTGCCCCACCCCGGCCAACGGAGTCCCCGCCGGACTGCACGTGTACACCGGCGGGCAGGGCATCTGGGACGACCGCAACGACATCGCCGCGGTGCTGGCACTGGACCCCTCGGTGGTCACCACAGAGCTGGTCTCCAACGGCGGGGCGTTCGGCGGCAAGGAGGACATGTCGAACCAGGCCCACGCGGCGCTGGCGGCGTGGCTGACCGGCCGCCCGGTGCGGATCACGCTGTCGCGTGAGGAATCGCTGCTCATGCATCCGAAGCGGCACCCCATCCGCATGACCTATGAGGTCGGCTGCGACGCCGACGGCAAGCTCACCGCGGTGCGGGCACGCATGTTCGGCGACTCGGGCCCGTACGCCTCGGTGGGCATGAAGGTGCTGGAACGATCGGCGGGACACGCCACCGGTCCGTACCTGGTGCCGGCGGTAGATGTCGAGTCCGTCGCAGTGCGCACCAATAACCCGGTGTGCGGCGCATTCCGTGGATTCGGCGCGAACCAGGCGCAGTTCGCCATGGAAGGCGTGATGGACCGGCTGGCCGAAGCCCTCGGCATCAGCGGCTTCGAGATCCGCCAGCGAAACGTGGTGGTTCCCGGAGGAGTGTGGGGCCCGGGCCAGATCATGGACGACGGCTGTCTGGGCGCCCAGGCCTGCCTGGACGCTGTGCGCGAGCCATACGAGGCAGCCCGTGCAGCCGGCAAGCCCGTCGGGATCGGGTTGGGGCTCAAGAACTCGGGCCTCGGGAACGGCTTCAAGGAGATCGCCAAGGCTGTGGTGCGGTTCTGCGCTGACGGCACTCTCGAGGTGCGCCACTGCTGGACCGAGATGGGTCAGGGAGTGCACACCGTCGTGCTGCAGGTCGCGGTGGAAGAGCTAGGCATCGATCCCGAAGCAGTGCGGGTCATCGTGGACTCCACCCGCGAGCTCGGCGCTGGCCAGACCACTGGCAGCCGGGGCACGCTGATGGGCGCAGGATCGGTGGCCGATGCCTGCCGTGCCGCACTCGCCGACGGCTGCCAGCTCGAAGTGGACTACGAAGGCGAGTACCGGGTCGATTGGACCAACTCGCTGTCAGAAGGCTTGGAGAACCCGGTGATCCACTCCACGTTCGGGTACGCCGCTCAGGTTGTCATCCTCGATCCCGACACCGGCATCGTGGAGCGTGTCATCGCAGCGCACGACGTGGGACGAGCTGTGAACCCGCTGCTGTGCGAAGGCCAGATCGAGGGCAGCGTGCACATGGGGCTCGGCTACGCGCTCAGCGAGGGCTTCCCTGCCGATGCCAACGGGCGACCGCTCAACACCACGCTGCGCAGCCTCGCGATCATCCGGCCCAAGGACATGCCAGATGTCGACGTCATCCTGGTCGAGTCACCACAGCCAGGCGCCCCATATGGCATCAAGGGCGTCGGCGAGATCGGTTTGGTGCCGACGGCCGGCGCAGTGGCGGCCGCGCTGCGCGAGTACGAAGGCGTCTGGCACAACGAACTGCCAATGCGCAACCCGTCAAACCGCGAGCGAGCCGACGCCTGGGTCTGAGCGTTCCCGTACCGAATTGCACGCAATCGCTATTGCACGCAATCGCTGGAGCGTGGCTGTGGCCAGCGAGATGCTGGGCCACAGCCACACTCGTGAGTTCACAAATGCAGTTGCTGTCGCCTACTGCTCTTCGCTTTCGCCGGGCATGTTGTAGGAGTAGATCCGGCCCTTGTGGTTGTCGACCACCCACATGGTCGTGCCGTCGGACCAGATTCCCTTCGGGCTGTTGTTGCCAGCCTCGCGAAGAGTGTTGAAGTCGAGGTGGGCTTGTCGCTCACCGGTATCGAGGTCGTAGGCGTACAGCTTTTTGTCCATCGTGTCGACCACCCACATGGTCGTGCCGTCGGACCACAGTCCGGCGGGGTGGCAGTTGTCAGATGCCCGGGGATGGAGACTCCAATCGGAGCAGAGCGTCGTGATCTCTTTGCTCGTGTCCATCTCGCCGGTGGCCAGGTCGTAGGCGAAGATCTTGATGTTGTTCTTTGGATCGGACACCCAGATCGTGGTGCCATCGGACCACAGACCCTTTGGAACCCAATTCCAACCTTCGAGCCGTGCATCGGACGGCAGCGTGCGGTTGTCTACGCCGGTATAGAACTCTCTGCTGGTGTCGCGAACGCCGGTCGCCAAGTTGTACGCGTACAACTTCTGGTCGCGATCGTCCGATACCCACATAGTGGTGCCGTCGGACCACAGCCCATTGGCATTGTGATTGCCCGCAGCCGCCAGTGTCGAGATGTCCTTGGACGAGTCGTGGGCTCCGGTGGCCAAGTCGTAGGCGAACAGGGCTCCGCTGAGGTCGGTCACCCACATGGTGGTGCCGTCGGACCAAGTGGCTCGAGGCATGCGATTGCCTTCAGCAAGTTTGCCGATGTCCGACAGCACGGCCCATCCAAACGCATTGGTGGAAGCCCGAGCGACAACGACGGTATAGGTCTTGTTGACCGTGCTGTCGAAGGATTCCACGGTGACAGTGACGGTGTTGAGGCCTTCGTCCAGGGCGACTTGGTGTCCGTCGGCACCGGCGTCGGCGTCATCGGGGGAGATCGTCACCGTCGCACCCGTGTCGGTGCTGTCGGCGGTAACGGTGGTGCTCGCCACGGTATTGGCCGCGCCTGCGGTGTAGTGGACGGTGGCGGGATCGAAGGTGCCGATGTCCACGTTGTTGAGGGTGAGAGCGCTCAACGTGGCGTCATTGCGGATGACGGCCAGGGTGGTTCTGGTGACGATCACGGTGTAGGTCTTGGTGTGCGAACCGCGGGTCACTGTGACGGTGATGGTGTTCTCGCCGGCCACCAGACTGATTTGAGCACCGTCAGTGTTCGGGTCCTCGTCAGCAGGCGAGACGGCAACCTCAGCGTCTGCGTACTGCGCGCTCGCGGTCACGGTCGTCATGGCAGTGGTACTGGGCACGCGCACCGCGTAGTCAGTGTCCGACGGGTCAAAGGCCTCCGATGCCGGGTCAAGGGTCGCGAAGTCGATTCCGTCGAGCTCCAGTGACTGCAGGTGGGTGCGGCCGGGCATGACGTAGCCGTAGAGCTTGTCATCCTCTCGATCGGTCACCCACATGGTGGTGCCGTCCGACCAGAGACCGTCGGGCCTGTTGTTGCCGACGCCGCTGAGCGTGTCGAAATCCAGATGGGCGAGCCGGGCGCCGGTGCTCAAGTCGTAGGCGTAGATCTTGTCGTCCGTATCGTCGGTCACCCACATGGTGGTGCCGTCAGACCACAGCCCTGCGGGGCGGCTGTTGCCCGCATTCTTGAGGGTGTTGAGGTCTTTGCTCGGCTGGCGCGACTTGGCGGCCAAGTCGTAGGCGTAGATCTTCCCGTCCGACAAGTCGGACACCCACATGGTGGTGCCATCGGACCACAGGCCCTTCGGGCTGAGATTGTCCGCGTCGCCGAGGACCCAGGCGTAGAAGTCCTCAGTGCCTTTCCGAGTGCCTGTAGCCAGGTCGTAGGCATAGATCGAGATCATCTCGTTCCACCCGTCGGCCACCCACATGGTGGTGCCGTCGGACCACAGCCCGCCGGGCTTGTCGTTGCCGGCGTCGTCGAGGGTGTCGATGTCCGAATCGGAATTGCGCTCGCCGGTGGCCAGGTCATAGGCGTAGATCGTGTCGTTGCTGTCGTCGGCCACCCACATCGTGGTGCCGTCCGACCAGATCCCACTCGGATCTGTCCCTCCTACGTCAATGTCTCGCAGCGCGTCGGCAGACGCCCCCGCAGCAGGCGACAACAGCGCCGCCGCGAGCGCCACCGCAGCTAACGCCGCCGGCAGAGCCCATTTGCGCCTGTGGGGACTCATTCCGCGGCGGTATGCGGCGCTGCTATGCGGCGCCGCAATGTGTTCAGATGTCATGGGTTTTACTCCTGACCCGAATCCCTAGAGGAATTCAGCCTGCTGCAGGAGGACCTGCTGCAGGCCACGACAGCTCGCTGCCGCACGGCATGACACCGGCGACCCGAACTGATAGCTGATTGGCTGAGACATGAATTCTAGAGCAGAAACACATGCACAAATACGATTATCCAGCACAAGGACACCCTCGCCGAGCACCAATTCCGATGGATAGTCGGGATTGGCGTATCGATCTTCGTGGCGATCGTGACACCGATGGTGATTTCGCTCTTCTCAGGCTGACCCGAACCCCATCTCAAAGCGGCCAACCTGCCCTTCAACCTGACCTGATGAAATCGGGACATCAGGGCGGCTCAGCGGGCTCGGAGGCCGGGATTACGCTCGCAGCCGTGAATGAGGGGGGTGCGACGACGCCGGGACTCGTGTGTGCGCACCACCACCTGTACTCCGCTCTGGCGAGAGGCATGCCTGCCCCGCCGCGCACTCCGGGAGGCTTCGCCGAGATCCTGGAACTCGTGTGGTGGCGGCTCGACCGAGCGCTCGACCTCGAGATGCTGGAGTGGTCGGCGAAGCTCGGTGCACTGGAAGCCCTGGAGTCGGGCTGCACAGCCATCATCGATCACCACGAGTCGCCCAACGCCATCGAAGGCTCGCTCGACGTGATTGCAGCGGCCTGCGCCCAAGTCGGTGTGCGGGCGAGCTGCTGCTACGGCGTCACCGACCGTCACGGTGTTGACGGGGCCCGGCGCGGCCTGGCAGAGAATGAGCGGTACCTCGCAGCGGGCGGTCGGGGTTATGTGGGCGTCCACGCGGCGTTCACCTGCACCGACGACACCCTGGCAGCGGCTGCAGACCTGGCCCGCCGCCACGACGTCGGCGTGCACATCCACGTCGCCGAGGGGCCGCCCGATGCTGACGCTGCGCAGCGACTGGCAGGCCTGAGCGACCAGCGTTGGCTGCTCATCCACGGTGTTCATCTGCCGACCGATCACGGCCTCGAAGGCACCATCGTGCACAACCCCCGCTCGAACATGAACAACGCCGTCGGCTACGCCAATCCGGCCCGGTTCGCTGCGGTGAACCCCATAGCGCTGGGCACTGACGGGATCGGCGCCGACATGCTCGACGAGTTCCGAGTCGCCTATGTGCGCTTGCGAGAGCACGACGTGACCGCCTCGCCCGATCAGCCCTGGGAGTGGCTGGCCCAAGGCTGGGACCTGATGCCCGAGGCCCGCAACGACTCAGTGCGGTGGTCCTATCCGAGCGCCGATCCCTGGCATCTCGCCTACACGCCTGGCGTCGGAGCCCTCGATGTCACGATCGACGGCGAGCAGGTGCTCTCCGCTGGGATCGCCACTCGAGTCGACCCAGCCGAAGTGCGTGCCAAGGCTGCTGAGCAAGCCCAGCGGCTCTTTGCTGCGCTCGACGAACTGGACTGAGGAGGCCGACGTTGGCTGCACTGGTGACCCGCAACCCCCTGTTCGACGGGCGCGACTGGCCCGCCGCGCCAACCGAGGTGCTGACATTTCACCGTCGGCTGCCGGCCTATGCCCCGACGCTGGTGATCGATGCACCTCGGCTGGCCGAGAGCCTCGGCGTCGGACGGGTGCTCGTGAAGGCGGAGACCCAGCGCATGGGCTTGCCGTCGTTCAAGATTCTGGGCGCGTCGTGGGCGTCGTACCGCGCCATCTGCGAGCACCTCGGCGGCGAGCCGCCGAAGTGGGCGAACATCAATGCGCTGGCGGCCAGCCTGGCCCACCTTCGGCCGATGACCCTGGTGGCCGCCACCGACGGCAACCACGGACGGGCGGTTGCCTTCATGGCCCGGCTGCTGGGCTTCGACGCGCACATTCTGGTTCCCGACGGCACTGCGGAGGCCCGGATTGCCGCCATCGGGGACGAGAGCGCAACGGTGACCGTGGTGGACGGCTCCTACGACGATGCGATCGAACAGAGCGCCGAGATGGCCGGTGAGCGTTGTCTGGTCGTGTCGGACACCTCATGGCCGGGTTACGAGACCATTCCCGCCAACGTCGCCGAGGGCTACACGACGATCTTCTCCGAGGTGGACGATGCGCTCGCCGCCAACGGGATTCCCCAGCCCGACCTCGTCGCAGTACCCGTCGGCGTCGGGGCCTTCATGGCCGCTGCTGTCACCCACTACCGCAGCGGCGAGCACCGTCCGGTGCTGGTGTCGGTGGAACCCGACGATGCGAATTGCGTGCAGGCCTCGACGATGGCAGGGGAGATCACCGAGACCCCAGGGCCGCACCGTTCGATCATGGTCGGGTTGAACTGCGGGGTGCCCTCACCGCTGGCATGGCCGATGCTGGCCAGCGGAGTCGACTGGTGCGTCTCGGTGAACAGCGATGCCGCCGGCCGGGCCATGGCCGACCTGGCCGAATCCCAGGTGGTTGCGGGCGAGACCGGCAGCGCCTCTCTGGCAGGCCTGCGTGCGCTGCTCAGCGACGAAGCTGGCCGAAGCGCTCTCGACGACCCGGAGAACGCAACAGTGCTCGTCATGGTCACCGAAGGGGCCACCGACCCGGCCAACTACGAGCGCATCGTCGGCCGCCCCCACACCGACGTCGGCCGGGTCCTCACCGCAGTACTTTGAGCGCCCACCAAGCGCTGGCCAACAGGGAGAGACTCGTCATGCCACTCGACCAAGAGAACTACCAAGCAATGCTCATCGACAAACGGGACAATGGCGTCGCTGTCGTCACGTTGAATCGCCCGGAGCGACTCAATGCGGTCAACGGGCAGATGCATCACGAAATGGCGACCTTCACTCGTGAAGCGCAGACCGACGACGACGTGAAGGTCGTCGTGCTCGCCGGCTCAGGCCGTGCCTTCTGTGCCGGCGGCGATTTCAGCGATGCCAGCGGACCGGCGGTCAGCTTCGAGGAGGGGCGCCAGATCGTCGACCATCTTCTCGAGCTCCGCAAGCCGATCATCTCGGCCGTGCAGGGTTATGCCATGGGCCTCGGTGCCAACATCGCGCTCCTGTGCGACGTCGTGGTGGCGGGGCATAGCTCGGTGTTCGCCGACACGCACGTGAACATGGGCATCGGCGCCGGCGATGGGGGACAGGTCATCTGGCCCCTGCTCATGGGTGTGAACCGGGCCAAGTGGTACCTGATGACCGGCGAACGGGTCACTGGTCAGATGCTCTACGACATGGGGCTCGTCAATTTCCTGGTGGACGACGACGCAATTCTCGACACGGCACTTGAGAAGGCGGCGCAGCTCGCTGCAGGGCCGCAAAAGGCCATCAGCGCCTCCAAGGTGCCCATCAACAACTGGATCCGGCAGATGTCGGCCCAGATCCTGCCGCTGTCGCTCAGCCTGGAAGGCGAGACCTTCCACAGCAGTGACGCTCGAGAGGCCCAGCGGGCGTTCGTGGAAAAGCGCCCTGCGAAGTTCGAGTAGTCACTAGCAGGGATGCAGAAGGCAAGAGGGCCATGGCGCTGACATCTCCAACGACCGGCGACGACGGCGCGGCCCCCGAATTTGCGGCGGGCCGGTTAGCCCGTTTGATTCGGCCGTTTGTGGGCATCGCAGTGCCTGCCGTCGCGACGATCGCGGCGCTCACCGTGGGCGCCGTCATGCTGCTTGCGTTCGGTGCCAACCCGCTTTTTGCCTACGGCAAGCTGATCACCGGCGCGTTCGGCAGCGCCGACAACCTCGCTGACACCGCGGTGCGGGGAATGCCGCTTGCCCTGGTCGGCGTGGGAATCTGCATCGCATTCCGCACTGACGTCATCAATATCGGAGGCGAGGGACAGATCATCCTGGGTGCCATCGCGGCTACGGCCACGTCGATGGCATTTGATGACCTGCCACGGGTGCTGCTGGTGCCGCTGGTGATCATCGCCGGTGCCGTCGGCGGCGGGTTCTGGGGAGCGATCCCCGGCGCACTCAAGGCGTACGCAGGCGTCAACGAGATTCTCTCGACGATCATGATGAACATCGTCGCCGCGCATCTGCTGAGCTTCCTGCTGCAGGACCTGCTCATCGAGCCCGGTGCGATCAGGATCCAGCAGACGCGCCGCCTCAGCGCCAATGCCGACCGGGAGGGATCAGGCCGCACGGCGCTGCGCGAGCACGCCCGGTTGAGCGCCCGCAGCGCCAAGCGCACCGCCCAGACCAGCGACCAGGTCGCCCAGATGCCCAACACTGCACGCGGCCTCGCCACAGGAGCGCTCACAGCCGAGCATGCCGAGGTGCTCGCCGACGCCGCCCGCCACACCAGCCCCGAAGCGGTCGACACCGCTGTTGAGCTGCTCGAGGCCGCCGCGGTGGTCCCGCCCGAGGTGCTGCGCCGCGACGCGCGCGACTTCGCGGCCCGCCATGACCCTGACACGGTGCGCTCGGTGCTGGACCGTCAGCGCCGCCAGCGCAGCGCCGCGCTGTTCATCGACCACAGCACCGGCATGGGAGTGCTCAACGCCCGCCTGGACCCGGTCAGCTTCGCGTTGGTCCAACAAGCAGTCGAGAACTACTGCGACGCCCTGTGGCGCGCAGACGGCGGACGCGACGGCACCCCCGATGAGATCCGCGACAACCCCCAACGCATCGCCGACGCCATCTTCGAGATGCTCGCCGACCGAAACGCCCTCGCCACCATCGCCCACCCCACCGCGCACACCGCCCACACCTCGAACCGCACCGGCGACACACCCCACCGCGCCGGTGACTCCTCGCACGGTTCCGGGGACACGCCGCACCGCTGCGGTGACTCCTCGCACGGTTCCGGGGACACGCCGCACTGCGCCGAAGGTGACGACAACCGCCACGCGGGCCACAGCCGCAGCGGCCCCGAGCCGGGCTCAGGACGAGGCGATGCCCAGCCAGCCAAGCACCCACGCCGCCCCGGACCCGACACGCACCGCAGCGCCGAACATGACGACAACGGCCACGCGGGCCACAACCGCAACAGCGACAGCACCAGCGACGACAACGATGCGGCGCGCGACAGCGCCCCGGGTCGTTCGATCGGGCGGTGGCGGCCCGCCCAGGCACCCAACCAGCTCGTGATCATCGCCGACATCGGCGTCATCGACGGCACCCGACCCGACGGGCTGTGCGAAGCCCTCGGCGCAGGACCGGTCCCCGCGGCCATCCTCGACGATCTCTCACCCGACACCCGCATCAGCGGCGCCATCTTCGCCGGACCCGGACAAGTGCTGTGGCACGGACGCAGCCGCCGCCACGCCAGCACCCCACAACAGCTCGCCATCGCCATACGCGACCGCGGCTGCGTGCTGTGCCGCAAACCCATGCACCGCTGCGAATACCACCACATCGACGAATGGCACGCCGACAACGGCACCACCGACGAAACCAACCTCGCCGCCCTCTGCGACGACTGCCACAACACCCTCCACAACAACAACCGGCAACTCCGCCGAGGACCCGCCCCCAACAGATGGACCACCCAACCCCGCCCCCACCCCCCAACAGACCGACCGAACACCGCAGCCCGAGGCGACTCCGCTGCAGGCGGTGGTGCGAGCAACCGACCCCACAGCGACCCCCGCAGGTGGCAATGACACGAGCAACCGACCCCACGACGGCCCCCTCCCTCAGGCTCCAGGCGGTAGCCCTGCAACGCCCAAACGAGGGGTGCGTGGGGGCAGGGGCGCCCGCGCGCAGTTATGCGGCGCCCCAAGCCCACCCAGTCAAAGCACCAAGCGCCGCATCTGTTTGAAGCACGGGCGCCCCTGCCCCCATGCACCCCGGACGCGCACTAGGAGACTGCCGAGCAGATCCCGAGACTGATCCTGTCGGGGCCAGCGCGTGGCGTTCAGCCCGCCTCAACAGCGCACACGTTTGTGGTCACAGCACTAGATGATGAAGGGCAGGTTTGGCAGCGGCGATGTGGAGTTGACGAGTTCCACTTTCTTGGCAGCCATGCGCAGGCCGTCTGGGGTGCGTCGCAGCCGGTGTGTTGCCCGTCCCGCCCACAGGCGCAGGTGCCCGGTTGCCTGGACTGCGTGCTCGTAGAGCACAAAGTTGCTGCCGACCTCGAACTCGTCGGCGTCGCCGTCGTCGTCACCATCGGCGCTCAGGATCTCGATGTTGGACACGACCCGGCGCATCGACGACGGGGGATCCTGCGCATGGTGGACGCCGGTTGCCAGCTGGCGGATTCGGGTGCCGAGGCGGGCCCGGTTGTCGTTGATGTAGCTGACCCGGGTGCCGGGCTCGTAGTCGCCGGGACCGAATGGGACCCAATAGTGCATGTCATCGGTGACCAGTGCTTCCCACTCGTCGTAGCGAGACTCGTCGGCGAGGCGCGCCTCGCGATAGACGAACGCCTCGATGTCGCGGCGCGTTGGCTCGTCGACGGTTGCCATGGCGCCGTCTCAGGCTCCTTCGGCGGGACGGGTCTGGCGAACGCCCGCTGGTAGCTGGTCGCGGGTTGCCATGGCGGTTGCTTCGGTGGTGGCGAAGCTGGTAGCTGGTCGCGGGTTGCCATGGCGGTTGCTCGGGCTCGGTCGGCGGGACGGGTCTGGCGAACGCCTTCTGGTAGCTGGTCGCGGGTTGCCATGGCGGTTGCTCGGGCTTCGTCTCAGGCTCGCGGGTTGCCATGGCAGTTGCTCAGGCTCCGTTGTGCGGACTGTTCACCATGACGTCGGCCATGACGTCGCGGTAGTGGTGCCAGAAGCCGCGATTGGTGGTTTCGTCGGTGATGTCGCTCCAGCGCTGCCCGTCCTCTGAGTGCTCGCGTTCGAGGCCCCGGCTGAGGTCGACCCATCCGCCATCACCGACGACCGCTCCCTGGAAGGCACGGTGCATCCGTTCGGCGATCACCGCATCGTCGGTCAGGAAGAACGATGCGGGACCCATCGCCGCCTCGGACTGCAGCACGAGCCGCCGGTTCACGCTCTCGTCGGTGCCCTCGACCAGCAGCGGTGTGTGGTGATGCACCGTGACGCCCGGCGCAAGCGGCTCGATCCGGGCGATGTTCATCTCGGCCAGGAAGAGGTTCGGGAACACGAGAGCGTGCGGCGGCCCGTCCCACAGGATCGACTGCGCCTTGTCGGCACCAAAGGAGCGCTCCAGTGCGTCGCAATAGTCGGTGACTTTGTCGCGTGTGGTGCCGAGCCAGGCAAGTTCGGTCGTGTAGCCGCGACGAAAGTCCAGTTCGATATGACCCCCGTCGTAGGCACGTGTGACCGACGCCGAGGCTTCCTCACCGCCCATGACGATCTCGTCGTAATAGGTGTCCGGGACCGCCAGCGCCATCGAAGCGTGCGTGAAGTTGAGGTGGTACCCGTCGTTGTCGCTCTCTGGCCACATCTTCCAGTTCGAGTCGATCCGCTGGCCGATCCAGCCGGCTCTCAAGCGGACCCTGCCCGTCGGCGACATGTTCGACGTGCGGTCGATGAGGTCGGTGCCGCCTGCTCCCAAGTGCTCGCTGAGCGGCCCGGCGGTGCCGCTGCGATTGGCGAACACGAACCCCCGGTAGTCGTCCACCTGGCCGGGCCGATCCAACCCCAGATCGGCAGTGTCCTTGTGGAAGCCCTTGGGTCCGGGGACACCCAGCAGCGTGCCGTCGAGGTCGTAGGTCCACCCGTGGTAGGGGCAGCGGAAGTTGCGGTTGTTGCCGTCGTTCTGCGGGCACAGAGTGGTGCCCCGGTGAGCGCAACGGTTGGCAACGACGCTGATGGCGCCGTCACGGTTGCGCACCATCAGCACCGGCTCGGTGCCCAGCCGCCGGGAGACCCAGTCGCCGATCTCGGGCACCTCGGATTCGTGGCCCACAAAGACCCAGCCGTCGGTGAAGATGCGCGCCATCTCGTCCGCGAACACAGCGGGATCGGTGTAGAGGCTGCCGTGGACCCGGTCGTCCTGCACGAGAAACCGGTAGTCGTTGGTCGCCGGCGAACTCTGCACTGTCAGCGCCATCGATGCCCCTCGCGTCACTGCCACGAGACGCTAGGCGTTCTCATCCTGCTGCCGCTGACGCAGCGCCCACGATCAGGGTGATCTGCGTGCTGGCCAAATGTGATCGTCGCGGCTCGGTGGGTTAAAACTGCTCGGTGGGTTAAAACTGCTCGGTGGGTTCAAACTGCTCGGTGGGTTAAAACTGCTCGGTGGGTTCAAACTGCTCGGTGGGTTAAAACTACTCAGTGGGTCCTGGCAGTCCGATGGGATCAGCTTCCTCGGTGGCGGTGTTGACGGTGAGGCTGACGTTCACGATGTCGGTTTCGAACCAGTACAACGTGGCGCCGGGCCACTGGTACATCGTGGAGTAGGCGGATTGGCGGGGCACCGTCGCGTCCGCGGAACTGAACTGCTGATCATCGATCGCGAGCGTGAAGGACTCCGGTCTTACCCCGTGGCCGAGAGTCAGCCACAAGGTGTCGCCGACGACTGCTAGGACAGCGATGGTGTGGCCGTTCTCATCGACGAAGAAACCGGTCGACGACAGCGACCCCAACGGCGTGTTCGTGTCGGGATTGAAGACGCTGTACCCCATGAATGCATCCTCGCCGTACTGAGTCGCGCCCACTGTCAAGAGCGCCGACCACGTCGAGGCATTGTGCACGTCGGGTTCGGTCGAGTGGGTCAGCCTGACCCACACGCTCGTGCCCGCCGAATTCTGCGCAGCGACCCGGTAGTGGTACTCGGTGTCCGGGATCAGGGAGCTGTGCACAGCTTCGAAAGTCACCGACTCGGGGTCCACGGTCTGCAGTTCGAGCAGGGTCCAATCGGCCTCGTCCGGCGACCACTCGATGTCATAGCCGGTTACGTACGCTCCGCCGTTGTCGGCGGGTGCCTCCCACGACAGCGTGATCTCCGTTTGTGTCGCCGAAGCTGACAGGCTCTGGGGCGCACCTGGTGCGCTGGCCGCACTGCTGGCCAAGGCGTACTCAGAACTCGAGCCGGCAGCATTGACTGCTGCAACCCGGAAGCAGTACACCACAGCTTCAGTTGGTGCCTCCTCGCTGTAGGAGGTCGCGGTGGTCTCGGACTCGCTCAGACCCCACTCGACGCAGTTCCGCGAACTCTCGAACTTGTAGCCCGTGATGGCGCCGCCGCCGTTGTCGGCGGGCGGGTTCCAGTTCAGCGTCATCATGTCGCCGGAGCGTTGCATGGACAGCTCCGAGGGCTTGTCCGGCGGGGTGATCACCGCGGTGCCGTCCTGCAGGATGGCGCTGATCGGGCCGGTGCCGATCCGATTGATTGCTGAGACGCGGTAGTAGCGCAGCGAACGGTCGAGCTGCGTATCGTCGAGGTATGTGGTGCTGAACAGCAGCAGCTTGCCCGAGCGGAAATTGGGCAGCCGCTCCCAGCTCTCACCGTCCCATGAGCGCTCCACCAAGTAATCGGTCACGTCGGTACCACCGTCGTCGGCGGGTGCGTCCCAGACCAGGATGTGCGGCTCGTCGTCGGCTTTGGTCAGCTCGACGTTGATCGGCCGATCTGGCACGCGTGCGGGTGTGGTCGCCCCGAACGCGGTCTCCGAGCGCGGACCGAAACCTCCCCCGTTGATCGCCGAGACCGCGTAGTAGTGGCGTGCGCCGGCGCTCAGCCCGCTATGGGTCCACGTCGTGTCGGCCGTGCCGGTGTTGGGGACCAGCACATTCCAGTCGTAGCCGCCGTTCAGGGACAGTTCGATCCGGTAGCCGCTGATCTCTCCACCGCCCGGATCGGCGGGCGCAGACCACTGCAGATCGATGGCCTCGCGGCCCTGCCCTTGTGCGGACAGCTCGGTCGGGGCGCCAGGCACGAGATCAACATCCAAAGTCACCCTGAAGTCAGCGTTGTCACTGAACAGCCCGCCGTCGGTGCCGATCCACGACGCCGCAGTCCACGTGAACGTGCCGTCGGACTGCCCGGCATCCTTCAGGAGCAGACGCAGCTCATCGCTGTTCAGCGTGAGGAAGTCGAACGCGTTCGCCGCAGGCGACGGGCTCACTGTCAGGCTGACCTCGTTCGCCGACACATCCCCAGAGAAGCCGGTCACGTCGTAGTCCACACCGCCATAGGTGAACGGTTCGGACAAGGTGAAAGACGTGTGATGACTGTTGTCTGAGACCGGCTGGACGGTGCCAGTGCCGCACCACAGAGAATCGCAGCCGCCTTCGATCAGGAACACCGGCGACATCGCGTAGTAGTAGAACTCGTTGGTGACGCGCTTGCCTTGGTGCCAGAACGACTCCTCAAACCGGGTTCCGTTGTGGTGGCCGTCGACGTCCTCGAGCGGCCCCCAGCGCTCGCACCACGGTATGTCTTGACCCCAGTTGCGATTCCTCCAACAGGGCGGTTGCAGTGTCTCGGTGCTGGCGCCCGTCTCGACAGCTTGACACCATTCGTCCTGGGGCTTCGTGGGCTTCTCGCCCAAAGTGAGCCAAGGGCACGGATGCGACAGGTGGCTCAATTCCTCTACGTCCACGGGATCGTCGGGATCCCAGGGAATAGCGAGTTGCTTGGGTGACCCGTCGTGCGTGCTGCCCGTGGCGATCTTGTAGCCGCCGTCGTAATTTCCGACCGAATCGTCGTAGTCGAACTCGAACCCGTCCGATGTACCCAGCTCGTTGACCTTGCGGACGCTGTCCCAGTTGCCGTCGTAGAAGTTGCGGTAATCGACGGCGATGCGCTGACCCGCGTTGCCGAGCCAGTAGATCGGGTGACCCAGATCGTCCTCGGTCCACTCGGTGCAGGTATTGGAGCGTGCGCTGACCGCCCTGGTGCTGCCGACCACGCGGAAGTCGGACGCGTAAGGCTGAATCGCCGTCATGCCGCGTGCGGCGACATCGCTCACGAAACGGTTGTAGGCGCCGATGTCGGTCGGCACGGCATTGCGTCGGCCCGATGTCACGAACAGCAGCCGGAAACGGTCCCCAGCCTCCAGCCCATGGCCCGACGGCACCAGCCCCGAGCTCAATGCGATCTCATGCTCGGGAGCGTCAGAGCAGATGCGTCGCTGGTCCGAAGGCGCCTGTGTCGAGCCGGTTGCCACCACTGAGTGCGGGCCACGCCCTGAGCCGTTGATTGCCGAGACCCGGTACGCGTAGCTCCGGCGGCTCTGCAGATCGGTATGGCTCATCATCGTCGTCGGGCCGCCGGTATGGCCCAGCAGTTCCCAGCTGTAGTCCGAGTCGGCGTTCAGGGAGAACTCGACGCGGTAATCAGTCACGTCGCTGGTGCCGGCATCGGTCGGGGCAGCCCAGATGATGTCGATGCGTGACGACAGCTCGGCACTCGCGACGACACCGGTCGGCACGCTGGGCGCGCCGACAAGCCTCGGCCGCGGCATGCCGCTGAAGCTGTGCGTAGCAGTCGCCGGCATCGAGTGGATCTCGGACCACGCCGAGGCGCCGGCAGAGTTGACAGCCCGAATCTGCACTTGGATGTAGCGCTCCAACTCGAGGCCGTCGAGGATCACGCTGGAACCGGTGAAGACCGCCATGATCCCATCTTCGGGACTCGGCAGCCGCCGCCAGCCGTGTTGGCCGTCGAACATCTCGATCTCATAGGAATCCGCGCCGGTCACATCGTCCCAGTCCAGATGCACCATCCCGTGATGCAATGCCACGCCGGTGATGTTCTGAGGCGCCTCGGGAACATTGTCTGAGGCGGCCGCTGCCTGCCCCACCGTCAGCATCCCGACGGCCAGCACCCCGACGGCCAGCACGCTGACCAGCACAGTGCCCCGGGCAAGCCCACCCGACGCACGCCACAATCCCGTACAGAACGTTTGGACACGCTGCCGCACGCAGCCTCGATACGTCATCCTCACTGCAAAGCCCCCATCACGATCAAGACAGCGCTCAATAGACTCAGATATATATGAGCTAAGCGCATGTCAACCGAGCGGCAGCGTACCCCCCCTCCAAAAAAACAATCGGGGTCCACAGATCGTCCGGTCGGCAGATCGCTGAACGGGAGCAGAAGTGTCGGTTGCCCGCGCCGTGGTGGTTCGCATGAACGTGTTCGCTCTGGCGGTGCTGGTCGCGGTATTGGCTGTCGGGCTGTTCACGGTGGGGCAGGCGAGGGCGGCCTCAGGCGACGTTCCGGAGGTTCCGCAGAACATCGCTGGTGTGGCTCTGCATTACGGCATGGTGTCGTTGGACTGGGACGATGCTGTGGACGCGGACTCCTACGACGTCGAATACTTCGACGGTCAGGGCTGGCTGTGGCTGCCCAGCGCGGCACGGGGGATCTTGGCGATATTCAACGGGTCGAGCGTGATCCTCGACGGTCTGGAGAACGAGCGTCGCATCCAGGTGCGGATCCGGGCGGTCAACTCGGCGGGTACTTCGGCGTGGTCCGGTATCTATTCGATGCCAGCGACAGCCACGCTCGATTTCAGCGGTGTGGCGCGGCCCCGGTTCCCGGGCGCGCCGACGATCACGAGCGCTGGTCCCTATGAGGTCGACGAGGGCGCGACCTCGATAGCCACGCTCGGCGCCACAGATCACAACACGGCTGAGTCCGATCTGGTCTGGTCTGTGACGGGCGGCGCGGACGCCGCCAGATTCGTGTTGAGCGAGTCGGGAGCGTTGGCCTTCGACGCGGCCCCCGACTACGAGGAACCCGACGACGTCGGCGCCGATGGCATCTATGAGCTGACAGTGCAGGTGAGCGACGGGACGAACGACGCCACCGCGGATGTGCTGGTCACGTTGGAGAACGTCATTGAGCTCGAGGCGACCGAAGGCCCCTCGGAGGTGAGTTTCGCCGAGAACGGCTGGTCACGGGTGGCGACGTTCACTGCGTCGTCGCCCCAGGACCGTGACGGCATCACCTGGACCCTGGGCGGTGACGACGCGGCGCACTTCAGCATCGACGAGCCGTCGGGGGTGCTGCGGTTCGACCTTGACCCGGTGGCGCCGGTGATCGTCGCCAAGCCACCGGATTTTGAGGCACCGGTCGACAGCGGCAACGACAACGCCTACGCGGTGACGCTTCTGGCTTCGTCAGCTTCGGCGACGGCTGATACGGCGGTGACGGTGACGGTGACGGTGACTGATGCGGATGAGCACGGTGCGGTGTCGCTGTCGACCAAGCGGCCCCGCACGGGCGTGCCCGTCACCGCGGCGCTGGCCGATCCCGACGGCGTGGTTGACGGATCGGCGACATGGGTGTGGGAGCGCAGCGTCGGGTACAACGAGTGGGCCGCGATCGCAGGGGCGGAGGGGTCGAGCTACACGCCGGTGGCGGCTGATGCGGGCAGCTTCTTGCGGGTCGGCGTGTCCTACAGCGACAACCACGGCAGCGGCGCGCAAGCCCAGGCGACGGTGCCCGAGGTGGTGGCGGCTGCTCAGCTCAGCGGCCTGTCGGTGAGCACCGACGACTCGGCTTTGGCCATCGGAGCGGACGCCTGGCGGCAGATGCGGCCGGCCTTCGATGCGCAGACGCTGCACTACTCCGTGGGCTGCAACGACACCGACACGATGACGTTGACGATGCGCCCCGATGATGCGTCGAGCCGGATCTCGGTGGACGGCATCCAGGTCGCCAATGCGGGCGCTGGCGTTGCGGTGACCGCGACGGTGCCGGTGACGGGTGCCAGCTCGGTGCGCGTCGCCCTTGCCAATGCCGAGGGCGCGCAGACCCAGTACGTCGTGCACTGCTTCGGTGACGCGGTGTGGCCGATCCTGGTCGAGAAGCCTCTGGGCGAGAGCGGCGTGCTCGACGAGCTGATCCTCTTCTCACAGAGCAACCACTTGATGGCCATGGACCACAACGGGGTCCCCCGCATCATTCGCCGCGTCGGCCAGGCGGCCGGAGGATATTTCCGGTTCTATCCCGACATCAACGGCGAGCCCCGATACTCCTACCAGCGTGGATTGGCCTGGATTCTGGACGAGAACCTGGACCAGCTCGCGGTGGCGAGAACGGTGCCGCCCCTGACACGCCAGGACGGCCACGACTTCCGGTTGCTCGACAACGGGAACTACATGCTGATGGCCTATCAGGGCACCGAGCGCGACCTGTCCCATCTCACCTTCAACGACAGCCGCGGCGGGCTCTTGGGGGCTGATGTCTATGTGGCGGACTCGATCATCCAGATCGTCACCCCGGGCGGCAGCGAGACGTTCAACTGGAACTCGTGGGACCACATGCCCCTCGAGGACTGCGCGCAGCACTTCTTCCCGCCCGTCAACGGCGACTATGCGCATCTGAACACCATGCAGATGGCGGACGGGCACATCATCGCGTCGATGCGGGGATGCTCGAGGATCCTGGCCATCGACGCCGCGACCGGCGACGTCCTCTGGAGGGTTGGGCCCTCGAACCTGAGCGACTCCGAGTGGGCCGAACGTGACATCGGGCCGCCGCCGCTGGACATCATCGGCGACCCCGAGAAGCAGTTCTGCGGCCAGCACGCGTCGTCGCTGCTGCCCAACGGCAACCTGATCCTCTACGACAATGGCGTGGAGTGCACCAAGAACCCCTGGACGCTTCAGAATCTGTTCCGGGAGAACGCGGTCTACAGCCGTGGCCTGGAGTACGCCCTGGACCTCGACAACGGTGAGGCGGTGTTCGTGCGCGACCATTCGCTGCACGGCACCAAGAGCGAACTGGGCTATCGGAGCGGGCACATCGAGGGGTTGAGTAACGGCCATTGGCTGATCAGCTGGGGAGGAGGAAGTCGAAACCCCCCGTCCCCCAGTCCCTCTGACGTGTTCACCCAGGTAGATCCGGACACTGGCACCGAATGGCTGTCGGTGGATGGTACCCGCGCCAATAAGGCCACGACCATGGCACCGGAGGCGTTGGCGCGGGCTCCTGCGCCGCCCGAGGCGCGGGTACTGGCGGGCAGTCATACGTCGGTGGCTCATTCCGGGGTGGGCGATGCCCCGCAAGTGGCGGTGGCTTTCAACCGGCCGGTGGCGGACTTCGCAAAGTCCAGCCCGTCGTTGAGCGTTCAGGGCGCGACGGTCACCGCGGTGGCGCCTCTTCTGGTGGCGGACGAGGCGGCGAATGCGTACTTGGTGACGCTGGCTCCCGACGGTGAGGGTGCCATCTCCGTCGCGTTCGTCGCCGGCGAGGCGTGTGACGACGGCGGTGTCTGCGCGGCCGACGGCATGATGCTGGCGAGTGTGCCTGCGGCGCTGGTGATCGGTCCGCCGGTGACGGTGTCGTTCGGTGCGGCCTCTTACAGCGTCGCTGAGGGTGCAACGTTGCAGGTGCCGGTGGAGCTGAGCAGAGCCCACAGCGGTCTGCTGGAGATCGAGGTGCCGATCATCGCGTCGGCCCTCAGCGCCTCGGTCGGCGAGTTCTCGGTGGCTTCCGGCGTGCGCTTCGCGGCGGGCGAGACCCGCAAGACGGTGTCGTTCGACGCGGGTGACGATGCCTTGGTGGAAGGTCCCGAGACGGTGGCGCTCAGCTTCGGCACGCTGGAGTCGGGATTCTCGGCGGGCTCGACCGGTGTGACGACGGTCACGATCGCGGACACCGACACGGCTGTGATCGGGTTCAGCGTCGCGAGCAGCGAGGTCTCTGAGGGGGGCGAGACCGAGCTGACGTTCGCTGTCACCAACGGCGTCACGTTCACGGCGGACCAGGCCATCGGCATCGCAGTGGCCGGGTCGGCTGACGTCGGGGACGACTTCGTGCTCACAGACTCCCAGAACCGGACGCTTTCGGCGCCTTACTCGGTCACGCTGCCGGCGGGCGCCAGCTCGGTCACAGCGGGGTTGAGGACGGTGGACGATTCTGATGCCGAGCTGGCCGAGACTGTCGTGTTGAGCGCCCGGCTGGCGTCGACTGGCACGCTGATCGGCTCGCGTACTGTCACTGTGCCTGCCAGCGACTTGGACGCGCCCGAGGTGACGATCACGGGGGGGGGGGGGATCGTGACCGAGGGCGGCGATGCGGTGTTCACGCTGGAGCGCACCGCCACGCTGGGAACCCCGTTGACCCAGGCGCTCACCGTGAGTGTCGAGGTGACGGCGACCGGCGGGATCCTCAGCGGCGCGCCGGCGTCGACGGTGACGTTCGCAGATGGCGAGAGCACCGCTGAGTTGCGAGCGGGGACCGTCGACGACTCAGTCGTGGAGGACGCGGCGACGGTGACAGCGCTGGTGCGCGCTGATACCGCGAGCCCGGCGAGGTATGTGACGGGCTGGCCCGACCGTGCCACGGTCGCGGTGCGAGACGACGACATTGCGCGCTTCAGCGTGTCCGCGGACGTCGACGCGGTCGTCGAGGGCGCCGAGGTGACGGTGACGGTTGGCACCGTCGGGGTCACCTTCGCGCAGGCCCAGAGTCTGTCGGTGAGCGTGGCAGGCAGCGCCACTGTCGGCGACGATTTCGTGTTGACCGACGCCGACGGGAGTGAGCTGGCAGCGCCCTATGAATTGACGCTCGGGGCTGGTGCGGAGTCGACGAGTTTTGGGATCGCAGCGGCCGTCGACGCGGTGGAGGACGACGGCGAGACGGTGGTGCTCGTGGTCCGCCACGACGGCCAGTCCGTCGCGTCGGTCACGGTGACGGTCACCGACGAGAACGAGCCGCCGGTGGTCGCGGGCACGAGCGTCTTGTGGTTTGCGGAAAACGGGACTGCGGCGGTGGCCGTGTTCACCGCGGCCGACGCCGAGGACGATCCGGTCACCTGGTCGCTGGGCGGCGCGGATGCCGCCTGGTTCGACATCGTCGCCGGCGCGCTGGGGTTCCGCGCTCCGCCGGACTTCGAGATGCCAGCCGACGCCGGTGCCGACAACGTCTATGACGTCGCGGTGCAGGCCTCCGACGGCGAGAACACCACCAGCCGTCACGTGACAGTGACTGTCTTCGACGTCGACGAGGCGGCCACCATCGCCAGCGTCTCCGGGTCCTTCGTGGTCAGCTACGACGAGAACGCCACCGCGCCGGTGGCCGCGTTCACCGCGACGGATCCTGAGCGGGCAACCATCAGATGGTCGCTGGGCGCTATCGACGCTGCCGTGTTCAGGATCAGCAGCGGCGGTGTGCTGAGCTTCGTGCGTCCGCCGGATTTCGAGCATCCCGACGACGACGACAACAACAACAAGTATGTGGCGCAGGTCCAGGCTCGTGCCGGTGCCAGTGATTTCGTCGTGAGAGATGTGCTGGTCACGGTCGCCGATGTGGACGAGCCCGGCATGTTGGTGCTGTCGTCGCCCCAACCCCAGGCCGGCACACCTCTCGGGGCCGCGGTCGTCGATCCCGACGGCTTCTTGGCGGCGCAGGAGTGGACTTGGCAGCGCCGCCTCGGCGACGGCCCCTGGGGCGACATCGCGGGAGCGACGACCGGCAGCTACACACCTGTGGCCGCCGACGAGGGCTATCACCTGCGAATCGAGGTCTCCTACCTCGACGGCACCGGCACTGGCACAGACACCGTGGCGGCGGAAACCGTGTACCCCACCCGCGCCGCGCCCATCGCGCCCAAGAACGCGCCGGACTTCGGAGACGATCCCGTTGCGCGCTCCGTCGCGGAGAACTCGCCGCCAGGCACTGCTGTGGGTGCGGCGGTCACAGCCACTGACAGCGATTCCGGCGATGCCGTCAGACTCATCTACACGCTGTCGGGCCCGGACGACGACCTGTTCACCATTGACGGTTCCACAGGCCAGATCCGTGTCGGCTCAGCCGCGGTGCTGGACTACGAGAGCGCCAGCAGGCCCTACTCCGTCACCGCGACCGCCACCGATCCCTCGGGCGCCAGCGACGACGTCACAGTCATCATCAACATCACCGACGTCAACGAGGCACCCGTCGCCGCAGACGACACCGCCGTCACCGCTGAGGACAGCCGGGTGGTCATCGCGGTGCTGACCAACGACACCGACCCCGACGGCGACACCCTCACCGTGGCACTTGGCGACGCGCCCTTGCACGGACGCGTCAGCGTGGAGGCCGACAACACCCTCGCCTACACCCCCACAAGCGACTTCAACGGCAAAGACATCTTCACCTACGCCGTCTCCGACGGCCGCCCGCACCGCCCGACCCACGAAGCGACCGTGACCGTGACCGTCAACGCGGTCAACGACCAGCCCAAGTTCCCGACAACGTCCACAACACGCACGATCGCCGAAGGCGCCCCAGCCGCAGCACCGGTGGGCCGCCCGGTGACAGCCGCCGACGTCGACGGCGAACCGCTCACCTACGGCCTCTTCGAGGTTGACGCGCGGTCATTCACCATCGACCCCGACACCGGCCAGATCGGCGTCGGGCCAAACACCGTGCCGGACCGCCGAACCCAACCCAGCTACCGACTCAGAATCCAAGCAACCGACCCCCACGGCGCCAGAGCCAGCACCGCCGTCACCGTGACCGTCACCGCCCCCCGCACCACGCCGGGAACAGGGCCTGTCAGGGGTGGCGGCGGCAGTGGTGGCGGTGGCGGCGGCGGTGGTGGAGGCGGTGGTGGCGGCGGTTTTGAGCCGAGCACTGCGGTGGTGATCGTGGCCAATGGATGGAGCCCGTCCGATATCGGCGTCGCTGCGGCGCTGTCGGCACGCACACCGGACTCCGCGGTGATCTACACCACAGGCGACCGACTGTCGGTGGCTGCACGCGATCTGCTGACCGACTATCTGCCTGCGGGAGTGATCGTGGTGGGCGGCGAGAACGCCGTGAGCGCCGCAGCGCTGACCTCGATGCGGCGCGCTTCGGAATCGGACTCGGTTGAGCGGATCACCGGAGCGACACGCTCGGACACCGCCGCCAGCGTCGCGCGACGGATCCTGGACGCCTCCGAGGCGGGCGGGGCGACCGTGATCATCGCGAACGGATGGAGCCCCGCCGACATCGGCGTGGCCGCAGCACTCTCTGCACGCACACCTCGCTCCGCCGTCGCCTACACCACATCCGGCGCCTTGCCCGATGCGACACAGCGACTGCTGCGCGACTACCGACCGGCCCGCGTGCTCATCGTGGGCGGCGAGGACGCCGTGGAGCCCGCCGCAGCGTCGCAAATTCGTAACGCTGTGCCCGGTGCGATCATTGAGCGCGTCAGCGGCGCCACCAGAAGCGCAACAGCCGCCGGAGCGGCCCGGCGGTTCTTGGGCCCGCACCTCGCGGCACCAGCCGATGAGCTGACGATCATCGTGGCCAACGGCTGGAGTCCTCCCGACATCGGCGTAGCAGCCGCGCTCTCGGCACGCACCGCGGGTTCCGTGGTGCTCTACACCGAAGCTGTGCGACTTTCCGCCGAAGCCGCCGAGTTGCTGGGTGACTACCGGCCGACCAGAGTGGTGTTCATCGGCGGGCCTGCCGCGATCACCGCCGCAGTCAAGGACCAAGCCCGCACAATCCTGCCCGACGCAACCGTGCTGCGACACAGCGGAGCTACCCGAACCCAGACCGCCGCAGCCATCGCACGCCGAACACTCGGACCCTCATAGGCACACCAACCACACACGGCACCACACCGAGAGCCGCCGCTGCGACGCAATGACCAGTGGTCACCGAGCTAAATCCCGGGGGAGCGGTACCCGTCGTTGCGCCAGAGAATCGGGAAGTGGTTCTCGTCCATCTCGTCGTCCGTGAGCCGGGCGTAGCGGGAGTAGATGGGTCCGTTGCCTTGCCCGAAGCCGTCCCGGTTGAAGCGGGCCTCGCTGCTGGCGCAGTGGAGCACGAGGGCCCGGCGGTGGCGGCCAGAATTGTTGGGTCCCGAGCCGTGCCAGGCCCAGCCGTGATGAAACGAACCGCCTCCAGCGCTCACTTCGACCGGCGCGATGTCTAACTCGACACCCGCGGCGTCGGCGGCTGCAGCGACCGGGGCCCGGTAGTCGTCGGGGGCATGAAACTCGCCGAACAAATCGCCTGCGGTGGGCCAGCGATGCGATCCCCGGGCGATCTCCAAGGTGCCGCCACCCGCCACCGTGTCGTCCAGCGCAATCCAGCACGAGAACATCTCGGTGGGCGTGTACCAGGCCAGGTAGGCGTTGTCGCGATGGAATCCCAGCGACCGGGCACCCGGCGGCTTCCACAGCACGTTGTCCTGGACAATGCGGGCACCGGGCCAGCCAGCCAGCTTGGCCACGGCCTCACCCAGGCGAGCGTCGAGCACGGTCGACGCGATGAGCCGGTCGGCCTTCCAGCCGTTGCAGATCTGCCGTGTCAGGGTCGGATCGCTGCGGTCCTCGAGCCAGTTGACTTCGTCAGGGGCGATTCCCGTCTCGAAGTCCCCTTGGAACAGCCGCTCGAAGCGCTCTTTGAGGGAATCGATCAGGCCCGGGTCAATCAGCGAGTCGACCGTCACGAAGCCGTCGGCGAAGAACGACTCCACATGCGCAGCCCCGAGCATCGCGCCAAGCTACTGCTGCGTTCTCTGGGACGAAGCCGAGCGGCGAGCGTGGGCACCGGGAGTGCTCAGTTTCCATTTGGAGCACACCGGCAGTCCCAGCAAGCCACGCGGCTACCCTCGTGGCCAGGGTCGCCAAGTGCAGTCAGCGCGGCGCAAATGGATCGGGGTGACATGAGCCCGAGCGATGTTCAATTGAGCGAACACAGCAAGGAGTTCCACTTCGTGCTGGTGACCGCAGGGTCTGATCTTCTCGACTGGGCCACGCTTGATGCGCTTTACGAGGCCGGTTGCGGCGACGCAACCATCGGAAACGACACGGTGGAGTTCACCCGATCGGCTGCAACGCGAGACGAAGCACTGTGCTCGGCGATGCGAGATGTCGAGTCGGTTCCGGGCGTGTCCGTGCTACGAATCGAGTTCGACGACGGCGTCGCCGGGCGCACCTGACGCAAGCGGAAGTACGGTCAGCTATCCGCCTACAGCGCGGTGGGGCAGGGCCGTGACGGCTGCCAGGTTGCTCTCGTCCGTCAAACCTCCGGCCGTAGCTGTGGTGATCTGTTCGAGCCGATCTGCCGCGCGATAGAGCAGTGCCGTCTCGTCGGCGGTGATGTGTCTGGTGCGCGGATCGCTGTGATGGTCGGCGAATGCCCGCAGAACCTCGGGCAACGTCAACCCCTCGTAGTAGTCGGCCTTCGGCATCGAGGTCCCCTTCGTGGGTTCAGGATGGCCTACGACATCCGGAAGTCGGGATCGTGGCGGCGGAGTTCGCGGCGGGCGATGGTCATCTTGTGGACCTCGTCGGGCCCGTCGGCGATTCGCAGGGTGCGCATGTGGGCGTACATCTCGGCCAGCGGGAAGAACTGGGTAACGCCGCCAGCACCGTGCACCTGGATGGCGCGGTCGATCACCTTGAGAGCCATGTTGGGCACGGCAACCTTGATGCCCGAGATCTCCTGAGCCGCAGCCTTGTTGCCGATGGTGTCCATGAGGTGTGCCACGTGCAGCACGTACTCGCGTGCCTGGTCGATCTCGATGCGCGCGTCGGCGATCCAGTCCTGGATCAGGCCCTGCTGGGCAACCGACTTGCCGAAGGTCTCGCGTTCGAGCGCTCGAAGGCACATGCATTCCAGCGCACGCTCGGCCACGCCGATTGATCGCATGCAGTGGTGGATACGGCCCGGGCCCAGGCGGGCTTGGCTGATGGCGAAGCCCTCGCCCTCGCCGCCCAGGATGTGGTCCTCGGGCACACGCACGTTCTCGTACACCAGCTCGGGGTGACCGCCCCGGTCGTGGAAACCGAACACCAGCGGGTCGCGCCCGACGCTGATCCCCTCCGCATGACGCGGCACCACGATCATGGACTGCTGACGGTGTCTGGGACCATCGGGGTCGTTCTTGCCCATCACGATGAGCACCTGGCACTCCGGACGCAGCGCATTCGAGGAGAACCACTTGCGTCCGTTCAGCACATACTCGTCACCGTCGCGGTCGATCCGCAGGCGGATGTTGGAAGCGTCGGAGCTGGCCACCTCGGGCTCGGTCATCGAGAAGGTGGACCGGAACTCGCCCTCCAGCAACGGAGCCAGATACTGCTGCTTGACCCGTTCGGAGCCGTACAGGTTCAGGATCTCCATGTTGCCGGTGTCGGGCGCAGAGCAATTCAGCGCTTCGGAGCTGAACGTGACCTTGCCGAGCTGCTCGGAAATCGGCGAATAGTCCAGATTGGACAGCTTGGTGCCGGGCGCCTGGGGGTCGAGGTGGGGGATGAACAGGTTCCACAGCCCACGTTCGCGGGCAGCGGCCTTGAGCTTGTCCATGATCGCTGGCGTGGCGTGCACGTTTCCCGCGGCAGCCAACTCGGCGTACTGCTCGTGGTACTCCTGCTCGTTGGGATAAATGTGGTCGTCCATGAACGACTGCACAGCCTCCTGCGTCTCGAGGCCCTTCTTGGTGTAGGCGTGCGCCATCTGTTCGCTCCAGTCGTGGATGTGCGATTCGCGCCCAGAAAGTAACGGGCGCCCGTGCGCCATGAAGCTAGCCCGCGGCTGTACGGACTTTCAGGGCCGCGTTTCGCGGGGTTGGCCGGTTCAGACTGCGCCGGTTCAGACTGCGCCGGTTCAGACTGCGCCGGTTCAGACTGTCGCTGGTTCAGACTGTCGCTGGTTCAGACTGTCGCTGGTTCAGACTGTCGCTGGTTCAGACTGTCGCTGGTTCAGACGTGGGTGCCGGCCCCACCGTCGATCGTCAGGCAGGTGCCGTTTACGTAGTTGGCGGCGCTGCTGGCCAGGAAGACCACGCCCGAGGCGACTTCTTCGGCGGTGCCGTAGCGGCCCTGGGGCACACCGGTGGAGTTTCGGGCGAAGATCGCCTCGGCGTCAGTGTTGTTCGCTTCGCCGATCTCGGCGGCCGCCCGTTCCCACATGTCGGTACGGATGAGCCCGGGGATGATGGTGTTCGTGAGCACATTGTCGGCGCCGTACTTGCCGGCGAGCGCCTTGGCAGTGGCAACCATGGCGGCCTTGGTGGCGGCGTAATCGATGAGTGCCGCGTTGGGGAAGAAGGCGGCGCCACTGGCGATCATGATGATCCGACCCCATGTCTGCTCGCGCATGTGCGGCAGGCAGAAACGTGTGCAGCGCACCGCTGACATGAGGTTGAGTTGGTGCAGTTCGGTCCAGTCCTCGTCTGTCATGTACAGGAAGTTGCGCGAGGGCGAGGCGCCGACGTTGTTGATCAAGATGTCAATGGGACCCATCTCGGATGTGGCCACTTCCAGGATTTCTTGCACGGCATCGGTCTCAGACATGTCGCCGAAGTACCCGTGTACTGACCCGGTCCCCGACGCGGGTTGGTAGTTGTCGAGATCGAAGACCGCCTGCGGGCCGCGAGCACAGAAGCCGACCGTCGCACCGTGATCGGCCATCAGTTGCACCGACGCTCTGCCGATGCCCTTCGAGCCGCCGGTCACCAGCGCTACCCGTCCCGATAAGTCCAAGTCCAGCATGGGGTCCTCTCCAAAATCCGATTGTCGGCCAGCTCTGTTGTTGGCAGTTCAGTTGTCGGCAGTTACTTACTCGGCAGTTACTCAGTCGGCAGCGGCCAGGGCGGCCTTGTCCGGCTGAGCAGCGTCGGTGTTCTCGCCGGTCCGCTCGCCCGATTTCTCGCCGGTCCTCTCGCCCGAGTTCTCGCCTGCCGCAGCATCGAGCTCGGCCACGCCAGCCTTGATGCGCGGGATCAGCTCGCGGCCGAAGTCGACAGCGTCGTTGAACGGGTCGAAGCCACGGATCAGCACGTAGGCCACGTCGCTGAGCCCCCCGCCCGCGGGTATCCCGAGCCGGTAGTAGCGCAGGATCGAATCGGCCACCTGCTCGGGTGTGCCGACCAGGCACGAGGTGTTGCCCGGGGCGCCTGTTGCTTCAGCAATCTTGAGCCACAGGCGCTCGTCATGGGTGTCGGCGGCCGCAGCATGCGCCAGCATCCGCTCGCCGCCGCGGTCGTAGGGCTTGCCCCGGTGACTGCCTGCAACGGTCAGCTTGTCCGTGCCGGCGGCTTCGATGCCCCCGAGGATGCGGTGCGCACGGTCCCACGCTTCGCCTTCGGTGGCACCGAGGATGGGCCGCACGCTGATTGAGAACTGAGGCTTGTGTCCGTATACGGCAGCTCTGGCGCGGAAATCGTCGAACCGCTCTGCCGTAGCGGCCCTCGGCTCTGCGTACACGGCGTAGACGTCACATCGGCGGGCACCCATCTCGAGCGCCTCAACCGACGATCCGCCGAAGAACACCGGAGGCGACGGCTGCTGCAGCGGCCTCACATCGGGGCGCACGTCACTGAAGCGGTAGAAGGCGCCCTCGTAGTCGAACGGCTCAGGCGACGTCCAGGTCAGGCGCATCACCTCGAGGTACTCGTCGGCTCGGGCATAGCGATCGGCCTTCGGCAGGTAGTCGCCGTCGCGCTGGTTGTCCTTGTCGCTCGCCCCGGCGATGACATGCAGCGCGAACCGTCCGCCGCTCAGCTGGTCGAACGTGGCGGCCTTGCGAGCAGCCAGCGTGGGGGCCACGAAGCCCGGCCGGTGTGCGATGAGGTAGCCGAGCCGCTCGGTGACCGAGGCTGCGTGGGTTGCCACCGACCAACCGTCGGCCGACGTCGAGGTATAGCCCACCAGCACCAAGTCGAAGCCGGCCTCATCGTGGGCCTTGCTGAAATCCTCGAGGAATTGGCGGGAAAGCCCGCCCTCAATGACGTGCACCGTCGAATCATCCTTGGGCGGCGACACACCGATCATCCCGATCACCGACAACGGCACGCCACCAAGGTACGCGCCCGGAATCCGGTGCGCCGCGTGAAGCGGCTGACAGAGGAGACCAGCCCCGCCGAACCGCGAAGAATCAGGCACGGGATCGGCAACCGCGCATACCATCGCAGCCAAGTCGGATCGGCGGGTTGCGGGGGCTGCTCGTCGTCGGGGGGCGGAGGAAGCCGTGACTGAACGACCGCCGGTTGCTGACTGGACGACCGACTTCGATCACTTGAGCGAGGAGTGGGCTGCGAAGAGCCCGGAGATCCTGGCTGAATTGCGCGAGCGGTGTCCGGTCGCTCAGACTGAGCGATTCTGGGGGGCGTACCTCGTGAGCCGCCACACTGATGTGGTCAAGGCCGCCCGAGATACCGACACGTTTTCAAGCCGCATCACGATCATCAACGACAATCATCCCGACAACATCGGCTTGAAGCTGCCGCCGATCACGCTCGATCCACCTGAGCACGGACCGATTCGACGTGCCTTGTTGCCGTCGTTCAGCCCGAAAGCCACCGATGAGCTGGAACCCACGGTCCTCGAGATGGCGAATCGCATCCTCGAGGCCACCGCAGGGCGCGAGATCGTCGACGGAGCGCTCGAATATGCCCAGCTCCTGCCTGTGGAGGTCATGGGCTACCTGTTCGGCGTCTCGCCTGAGGTCGGGCCGAGCTTTCGCCGCTGGGTCTCCGCGATAGTCCGAGACGGGCTCGCCGATCTCGATGTCGCACGGGTCGCCGCACGTGAGGTCCAGGAATTCTTCGCGGCACAGCTACGTGACCGAGCCGAATTGGGCGACAAGGCCCCCGACGATCTCGTTGCCACTGTGCTGAATGCCCAAGTCGAATCGCCCGACGGCAGATCTCGACCCTTCAGCGTGATCGAGCGCATCGGGTCGCTGATCATCATGATGCTCGGCGGGATCGACACCACGTGGTCATCGTTGGGTTCGATGCTGCTGCATCTCGGCACGCACCCCGAGGACCTTGCGCAGCTGACTGCACATCCGGGTTTGATTCCGAGTGCGGTGGAGGAATTCCTGCGGCTGTACAGCCCGGTCACGATTGCGCGCTACATCACCGAGGACGCCGAAGTTGCCGGCTGTCCCGTGAGTGAGGGGCGACGAGTGCTGCTGTCCTACCCGTCGGCGAACCGGGATCCCGGGCACTTCGACCGCCCCGACGAACTGGTTCTCGACCGTGAAGACAACCGCCACATGGCGTTCGGCGTGGGCGTGCACCGTTGCTTGGGATCGAATCTGGCCCGCATGGAGCTCCGAGTCGGCTTGAGCACCTGGCTGGAGCGCTACCCGTGCTTCGAGCTCGCTGTCGACCCTGAAGAGGTCACGTTCTCGGTTGGACCTGTGCGCGGCCCCCGAAGCGTGCCCCTTCGCATCCTGAACTGAGGGGAGCCCCGGGGTTCTGGCCCCTGAGTTGGATGGCTTATCGGGCATCGGTTCACTGGTCGCGCATACCATCGGAGCCGATTCGGAGCGACGAATGGCGGGAGCCATTGGTCTGAGGGAAGCTGGGTTGCCGTGGCAGAACGACCGCGAGTTGCGGACTGGAAGACCGATTTCGACCACCTGAGTGACGAGTGGGCTGCGAAGAGCCCCGAGATCCTGGCCGAACTGCGCGAGGAGTGCCCGGTTGCCCAGACGGAGCGCTTCTGGGGGGCTTATCTCGTGAGCCGCCATGCCGACATCGTCGAAACCGCCAGAGACACCGAGACGTTCTCGAACCGGATCACCGTCATCAACGACAACCATCCCGACAACATCGGTCTGGAATTGCCCCCCATCACGCTGGACCCGCCCGAGCACGGCCCGATCCGCCGCGCCTTGCTGCCGTCGTTCAGCCCCAAGTCCACCGACGAGCTCGAACCGAAGGTGGTCGCCATGGCCGAGCGCCTGCTCGACGCCACCGAGGGACGGGACGTAGTCGACGGGGCCATTGACTACGCGCAACTGCTGCCGATCGATGTCATGGGGTACCTGTTCGGCGTGTCGCCGGAGATGGGGCCGAGCTTCCGGCGCTGGGCCGACGCAATGCTGAAGGAAGGCCTGGGCGACCTCGAGATCGCACGCACCGCGGCTCGAGAGGTACAGGAGTTCTTCGCCAGCCAGCTACGCGAGCGCGAAGAGCAGGGAGATGACGCCCCTGACGACCTTGTCTCCACCGTGCTTCGGGCGCAGGCCGAGCTGCCTGACGGGGACTCCCGGCCGTTCGGCCGCAAGGAGCGCATCGGGGCGCTGTTTGTGCTGATGCTCGGCGGCATCGACACGACCTGGTCGACGCTGGGCTCGATGCTGTTCCATCTCGGATCCCATCCCGACGACCTGCAACGCCTGGTGGCCGAACCCGACCTCATGCCAGCGGCGATCGAGGAGTTCCTGCGCTTCTACAGCCCGGCCACGATTGCCCGGTACATCACCGACGATGCCGAGATCGCGGGATGCCCGGTTTCGGAAGGGAAGCGGTTGCTGCTCTCCTACCCGTCGGCGAATCGCGATCCCGACTACTTCGATCAGCCCGATGACTTCGTCCTGGACCGCGACGACAATCGTCATATGGCGTTCGGGGTGGGCGTCCATCGATGCTTGGGCTCTAACTTGGCCCGGATGGAGCTGCGGGTAGGCCTCAGTGCCTGGTTGGAGCGATACCCGCGCTTCGAACTGGCTGTCGAGCCCCACGAGGTCGCGTGGTCGATCGGCCCGATTCGCGGCCCGCGCAGTGTGCCGCTGCGAGTCCTGAAGTGAGCAGATGAGGTGCTGAGCTCATGAAGTTTGGCGCAGTCCTGCCGACATGCGAGATCGGCACCGACCCGATCGCTTTGCGCGACTGGGCCCAAGCAGCCGAGTCGCTCGGCTACTCGCACATCGTCACCTACGACCATGTGCTCGGCGCCTCCCATGCTGAGCGCGAGCCAGCGTTCTGGGGCCCCTACACCGAGCGTGACGATTTCCACGAGCCGTTCGTGCTCTTCGGCTACCTGGCGGGCGTCACGAGCACCATCGAGTTCGAGACCGGCATCATCATCCTTCCGCAACGCCAAGCGGCACTTGTAGCGAAGCAGGCGGCCGAGGTGGATCTGCTGTCGGGCGGGCGCTTCCGGCTGGGTGTGGGCTCGGGTTGGAACTATGTCGAATACGAATCCCTGGGCGCCGACTGGGAGCGGCGTGGCGCTCTGCTCGACGATCAGATCACCGTCATCCGTGCGCTGTGGGAGAACGACCTCATCGAGTACTCGAGCGAGTTCCACCACATCGACCGGGCTGGCATCCGGCCGCGCCCGGCCCGCCGCATCCCGATCTGGTTCGGCGGCTACACGGCTGCCGCGCTGCGACGAGCTGCCCGCCATGGGGACGGGTTCACCTTCGGAGACTCCGGGCCTGACACGGTGGCACTTGCGGAGACCTTGCGGGGGATGCTCGCAGCCCAGGGTCGTGACCCGGCTGACTTCGCTCTTGAAGCCGAGGCCAACTACGGCATCGGCCCGGATCGGTGGACCGGCCTGGTGGACGAGGCCCGCGACGCTGGCTTCACGCACTTCTCCGTGAATTGCCAGAGCACCACATGCGAGTGGGGCGGCAACCCCGCTGCGAACCTCCAGAGCACCGCAGAGCACATCGCTGCCCTGGAGCATTTCATCTCACTGACCTGACCCTTCCGCAGGCAGCAACTTGCCGAATTGCTCATCTAGGGTCGCGCCAGCACACAGGGGAAGGCGCATGGAACGGATCACGGTGTACCCAGCGGCCCGCATCCACACCATGGACCCGGGCCGGCCCCATGGCAGTGCAGTCGCCGTCGCAGACGGACGCATCGTGTCGGTCGGCTCGATGGAATCGATGCAGCCGTGGCTGCGGCGTTACCCCTTCGATGTCGACGACCGCTACGCCGGCAAGGTGATCCTTCCGGGCTTCATCGACCCGCACACGCATCTGCGGCTGAGCGGCACCTATATGGGCCTGCACTACGTCGGCCCGATCGATTCCGCCTCACCGACCGGGCTGCGCAAGGGACTGCCGAGCCGTGACGCGGTGCTGCACCAACTCCGGGCACTGGTCGCCGAGCACGCCGACCCCAGCGAGCCGCTCACGGCATGGGGCTACGACCCCGCCAGCCAGGAGGGCCATCTCGACCGCGACATGCTCGATGCCATCAGCGACACCGTGCCGATGTGGATCTGCGCGTACGCGCCGCACATCGTCTACGTGAACTCCCCGATGCTCGAGCTGATCGGTGTCGACGACGACAGCATCGGTCACGGACTCGGCCGCTATCCCGACGGGCGCCTCAATGGCTGGTTCGTGGAGACCGAGGCGACGGCGCGGGCGACACGCCCGGTGGCCGCCTCGGTGTACGGACCGGGAACTGGCCGTGCGGCCATCGACCGCATGGGTGCGGTTGCCCAAGCAGCCGGCATTACGACGACAGCGGACCTGCTGTGGGGCATGGCCGACGGATTCGAGCCCGAGTGGGACGACCATGCAGCGGCCGTCAGCGAAGGCACTTTCCCGCTGCGCATCTACATGATTCCCTTCGAGGCGAAGCTGGTGCGCACGTACGGCAGCGACATGCTCGATTTCCTCGCCTCGAAGCGAGCCGAGGGCGACGATCGGCTCAACACCCACGGTGTGAAGTACGTGAACGACGGCTCGTACCCGTCGATGACACTGGTGATGAATGCACCCGGGTACCTCGACGAGGACACGGCCCACACAGGCGAGGTGCCGTGGGAGGACATGGTCGAGCGGATGCGGCCGTTCTGGCAGGCGGGCGTGCAGATCCACTCCCACGCCAACGGCGACCGCACCGTCGACATGACGCTGGACACGCTCGCTGCGCTTCAGGCAGAGCACCCCCGCTTCGATCATCGCTTCACGATCGAGCACTACTGCATCTCGACACCGGCGCAGGCGAAGCGCCTCGCGGCGCTCGGCGGCCTCGCCAGCGTGAACGTCTATTTCGTGCACTTCCGGGCGCAACTGCACTCAGATCACGGGTTCGGCCCCGACCGCAGTGAGGCCACGGCCCGGCTGGGCTCGCTGGTGCGGGCGGGTGCCACGTTTGCGCTGCACAGTGATTTCAACTTGGTCGTCACACCCTTGTCGCCACTGCTGGCTGCGTGGTGTGCCGTCAATCGAGTGGCCGCAGACGGCGAAACCGTGATGGCACCGGGGGAGCGGATCTCAGTCGATCGGGCGCTGCGAGCGATCACCATCGATGCAGCCCATGTGCTGGCTCGCGACGACCGCTTGGGATCGATCGAGGCTGGCAAGCTGGCTGACTTCACCGTGCTCGACGATGATCCCTACGAGGTGGATCCGATGGCGCTGCGTGACGTCGCCGTGCACGACACGGTGCTCGGAGGCGAGCCCACCTCGTGATTTGATTCGAGCGGCGAATCCTGATTGCTGGAGGTCGGATGTCCATGGCTTGGAGATCACCTCGACGGGTCCGTTGCTTGCCGAATGCCTACGGGAGCTGGGCCGTGGTCGCCGGTGCCTCGGTGGGGCTCGGCGCTGCGTTCGCCGCCCAGCTCGCCGCACGGGGCATGAGTCTGGTGCTGGTGGCGCGCCGCGGTCACCTGCTGGCCGAACTCAAAGAGCAGCTCATCGCTGAGTACGGGGTCGAAGTTCGATGCGTGGTTCTGGATCTGGCCGACCCCGCGTTCGCCGGAGCGCTCGCTGACGCCGTTGCTGGGCTGGACCTCGGGATCGTCGTGTACAACGCGGCGTTCACACCGGTGGGTCCCTTCCTGGACGCCCCTGACGAGGAGATCGAACAGGCGGTGGACGTCAACGTGCGCGGACCGCTGCTTGCCCTGCGGGCCTTGGTGCCGGCCATGCGCAGCAGGGGCAAGGGCGCTGTGGTGCTGATGTCATCGCTCGCCGGCCTGCAAGGGACGCCCCACATTTGCGTCTATGCGGCCAGCAAGGCGTTCAACCTCATTCTCGCCGAGGGGCTCTGGTACGAACTGCGGTCGCACGGCATCGACGTCGTCGCTTGCTGTGCCGGCGCCATGCGCACCCCGGGGTACATGAGATCGTTCGGCCGCGACGTGCCCGGCATGCTGTCTCCCGATGAGGCTGCGCGCCGAACACTCGATGGGCTCGGCCGGGGGCCGCGGTTCGTGCCGGGCCACCTCAACCGGATGACCGCTGTGCTCATGGGGCGCCTTCTTCCCCGGCGGGCGGCGGTCCGGCTCATCGGCAGGAACACGAGACACCTAGAGACGAAACGTCTGACGTGACCGATCTCGTGGCGGGATTCTTTGCGCCCTGGGCTGTTCTTGCTCTCATCGGGGTGCTGCACCTAGCGCTGCCGGCGCGGCGTGTGGCGGGATACGTGCGCAACGAGCACAGCGGCGAACTGCTGCGCTATCGCCTCAACGGACTGCTGGTGCTCGGGGTCACGCTGGGGCTCTGGATCGCCGCGTGCTCCGTGGGCGTCATGCCGTGGGACTGGTTCTGGCAGCACCGCTGGGAGGGCGCTGCGGGCGCTTTGACGCTGGGCTTGCTGGCAACTGCCGCAGCGGTGCTGTCTGCCCCTTCCAGGGGAGAGGGTGTGCTTGGCGAGCTCTATCTCGGACGCCGGGTCAACCCGCAGCTGTTCGGCGGTCGCGCCGACGCGAAGATGTTCCTGTACCTGGCGGGAGCCACTCTGCTCGAGCTCAATCTGCTCTCCTTTGCAGCCCATCACCTCAGTGCCTTCGAGGATGATCCGTCCCCGGGGGTCGTGCTCTACGTCGTGCTGTTCACCTGGTTCGTGTGCGACTACCTCGTCTTCGAGCGGGTCCACCTCTACACCTATGACCTGTTCGCGGAACGTGTGGGGTTCAAGCTCGTGTGGGGCTGTCTGTGCTGGTACCCGTACTTCTACGCGGTTGGCCTGTGGTCGGTGGCGGATCGCCCGAACCCGCACGCGCCCGCCTGGCTGACGGTCGTCTCGGCGGTCGTGTTCTTCGCCGGGTGGACACTGGCCCGGGGCGCCAACATGCAGAAGTTCAGCTTCAAGCGGGATACTGCGCGGCCATTCCTGGGCCTCGTCCCCAGGGCACTCTCCGACGGTGATCGCCATCTGTTGGCGAGCGGCTTCTGGGGCCTCTCGCGTCACGTCAACTACCTGGGCGAGATCGGCATGGCGACCGGCCTGGCGCTTGCCCTCGGCTGGCCGGCGCTACTCGGCCCCTGGCTGTATCCCCTGTACTACGTGGCGCTGCTCGTCCCGCGGGAGCGTGCCGACGATCGACGCTGTGCGGACAAGTACGGCCGCCTGTGGCAGCAGTACCGCGAGCGGGTGCCGTGGCGCATCGTCCCCCGCGTCTACTGAAACACCAGATGCGATCACGGTTGCTTGCCCCAGCGATGATGCGGTGATGACTGGGTACGCAAAGAGGCACGGGACAAGCCGCCGGATTTTCAGGAGTGCGAGGCTTCGGGCAATGCAGCGTCAGCTCGGTTCCATGAAGGCCCATTCAAAGGCCTTGGGGGAGTAGCGCGAGGTGCCGTACTTGTTGTGTGGCCAGACTCGGTAGACGTACAGCCTGTCGCCGGCGTCTGCGTTGTCGATGAAGACCGTCGAGGTGTCCCCATCGGCCTCGTGGCGAACGACCTCCCAGTCATCACCCAGCAGCATCCAACCGCGTACAAATGGTGTCGGTGACGGCTTGGGCGAGTATTCCCGGCGCTCAATGCGATGCCCCGTGATCCATGGGTCGGGAGCGGGCGCCCACGACCGTGGATCTGATGTCGATCCTGGCTGTCTGACAGTCGACTTGATGGCGAGCCGCCAGTCTGGCGAAGGATTCCACTCAAGTTGCCGTGATGCGGCAGTGGATGCTGTGAGCCGCACGTTTGCGACTCCGTCGGGCCTGTTCGACGGCCCGTAAGGCATGATGCCCGATGGGTAGTGGCCGAACGTCCGGCCTTCAGCATCGAGGGCGTGCACGGCATATGAGTACGCGTAACCCGGAGCTGGGTAGTCCGTCGAGCAGTCCCGATAGGTGGTCACAGTGCCCGACAGACTCTCGAACACGACGGCCGAACTCAGGTACTCGTAATCGGCAGAGGGATCGAGCGGCGCCGTGCTTGGGAACGGATAGTCGACGAAGCGGCTGCGGACCACGTGCACGCCAGTGGCTCTGGTTCCTGTTGGTGCCGTCCAGGTCAGGACGGCGCAATCCAGCTCGATGGTGACGAGCAGATTGGTGATCTCGTGGGGCTGAGGGCATCGCTCGGTTCGTCCCACGGTGAATGACTCGGGGCCGAATTGACGGTCGTACTTTCCACCGTCGCCGCGTGCGGTCACCCGAAACTCGTATGCCTTGTCGCAGTCGAGGCCCGTGGCTACCGCAATGATCCGGCGATTGTCGGTCCTGCTGGGCAGGTAGTCGAAGTCACCGTTGATCCTGGTCCAGCTGGTCGTGCCGCTCGCTCGCATTTCCAGCGCGTACTCCGCTGCTGTGCGTACTGAGAACCAGGCCACGGCGATGCTGTCCTGGGTTGCGTTGTACTGCCAGAATTGCCTCGGCGCCGGCGGCAGGCGTTGACTTGGGGCGTCTTTTTCGGTGATGGTCACTGTGACGGTCTGATCGCCCAGCGCGTCATAGACGGCGTCGTCGTCGCTGGCGATGTCGTGGACCAGCACCACGTCGGCGTCGGCGTCGGCGTCGTCGTCGGCCGCCGCGGCCACCGTCACCTGCTGGGGAGTCGCCCAGTTCGATGTCGTGAACGTCAGCTCGCCGCCGCTCAGCGTGTTCCCCGACACCGTCACATCGGTGCCCGTGTGGCCGCTGATGGCCACGGTCACGTCCCCGGCGGGCTGCGAGGCGAGCACCACCGCGTAGACCGCGCCCGCCGTGTCGCCCTCGAGCACCGTCAGCGTTGTCGGGTCGATGCGCACCCCCGGGGCGTCTTTTTCGGTGATGGCGACTGTCACGGTCTGATCGCCCAGCGCGTCATAGACGGCGTCGTCGCTGCTGGCGATGTCGTGGGTCAGGGTCACGTCGGCGTCGGCGTCGGCGTCGGCGTCGTCGTCGGCCGCCGCGGCCACCGTCACCTGCTGGGGAGTCGCCCAGTTCGATGTCGTGAACGTCAGCTCGCCGCCGCTCAGCGTGTTCCCCGACACCGTCACATCGGTGCCCGTGTGGCCGCTGATGGCCACGGTCACGTCCCCGGCGGGCTGCGAGGCGAGCACCACCGTGTAGACCGCGCCCGCCGTGTCGCCCTCGAGCACCGTCAGCGTTGTCGGGTCGATGCGCACCCCCGGGGCGTCTTTTTCGGTGATGGTCACCGTGACGGTCTGGTCGCCCAGCGCGTCATAGACGGCGTCGTCGCTGCTGGCGATGTCATGGGTCAGGGTCACGTCGTCGTCGGCGACGGCGTCGTCGTCGGCCGCCGCGGCCACCGTCACCTGCTGGGGAGTCGCCCAGTTCGATGTCGTGAAGGTCAGCTCGCCGCCGCTCAGCGTGTTCCCCGACACGGCCACGTCGGTGCCCGTGTGGCCGCTGATGGCCACGGTCACATTCCCGGCGGGCTGCGAGGCGAGCACCACCGTGTAGACCGCGCCGGCCGTGTCGCCCTCGGTCACGGTGAGCGTTGTCAGGTCGATGCGCACCCCCGGGGCGTCCTTTTCGGTGATGGCGACCGTCACGGTCTGGTCGCCCAGGGCGCCATAGACGGCGTCGTCGTCGCTGGCGATGTCGTGGACCAGCACCACGTCGGCGTCGGCGACGGCGTCGTCGTCGGCCGCCGCGGTCACTTTGATCGTCTGCGGGGTGGACCAGTTCGTCGTCGTGAACGTCAACGCGTTGCCGCTCAGCGTGTTCCCCGACACCGTCACATCGTTGTCGGTGTGGCCGCTGATGGCCACGGTCACGTCCCCGGCGGGCTGCGAGGCGAGCACCACCGTGTAGGTCTGTCCGGCCGTGTCGGCTTCGAGCACGGTGAGCGTTGTCGGGTCCACCACCACGCCTGGGGTGTCTTTTTCGGTGATGGCGACCGTCACGGTCTGGTCGCCCAGCGCGTCATAGACGGCGTCGTCGCTGCTGGCGATGTCGTGGACCAGCACCACAGCGTCGTCGGCGACGGCGTCGTCGTCGGCCGCCGCGGTCACTTTGATCGTCTGCGGGGTGGACCAGTTCGTCGTCGTGAACGTCAACGCGTTGCCGCTCAGCGTGTTCCCCGACACCGTCACATCGTTGTCGGTGTGGCCGCTGATGGCCACGGTCACGTCCCCGGCGGGCTGCGAGGCGAGCACCACCGTGTAGGTCTGTCCGGCCGTGTCGGCTTCGAGCACGGTGAGCGTTGTCGGGTCCACCACCACGCCTGGGGTGTCTTTTTCGGTGATGGCGACCGTCACGGTCTGGTCGCCCAGCGCGTCATAGACGGCGTCGTCGCTGCTGGCGATGTCGTGGACCAGCACCACAGCGTCGTCGGCGACGGCGTCGTCGTCGGCCGCCGCGGTCACTTTGATCGTCTGCGGGGTGGACCAGTTCGTCGTCGTGAACGTCAACGCGTTGCCGCTCAGCGTGTTCCCCGTCACGGCCACGTCGGTGCCCGTGTGGCCGCTGATGGCCACGGTCACGTCCCCGGCGGGCTGCGAGGCGAGCACCACCGTGTAGACCGCGCCCGCCGTGTCGCCCTCGAGCACCGTCAGCGCCACCGGGTCGATGCGCACCCCCGGGGCGTCTTTTTCGGTGATGGTCACTGTGACGGTCTGGTCGCCCAGGGCGTCATAGACGGCGTCGTCGTCGCTGGCGATGTCGTGGACCAGCACCACAGCGTCGTCGGCGACGGCGTCGTCGTCGGCCGCCGCGGTCACTTTGATCGTCTGCGGGGTGGACCAGTTCGTTGTCGTGAACGTCAACGCGTTGCCGCTCAGCGTGTTCCCCGTCACGGCCACGTCGTTGTCGGCGTGGCCGCTGATGGCCACGGTCACGTCCCCGGCGGGCTGCGAGGCGAGCACCACCGTGTAGACCGCGCCCGCCGTGTCGCCCTCGAGCACCGTCAGCGCCACCGGGTCGATGCGCACCCCCGGGGCGTCTTTTTCGGTGATGGTCACTGTGACGGTCTGGTCGCCCAGGGCGTCATAGACGGCGTCGTCGCTGCTGGCGATGTCGTGAGTCAGGGTCACGTCGGCGTCGGCGACCGCGTCCTCGTCGGCCGCCGCGGCCACCGTCACCTGCTGGGGAGTCGCCCAGTTCGATGTCGTGAACGTCAACGCGCCGCCGCTCAGCGTGTTCCCTGACACCGTCACATCGTTGTCGGTGTGGCCGCTGATGGCCACGGTCACGTCCCCGGCGGGCTGCGAGGCGAGCACCACCGTGTAGACCGCGCCGGCCGTGTCGGCTTCGAGCACGGTGAGCGTTGTCGGGTCCACCACCACGCCTGGGGTGTCTTTTTCGGTGATGGCGACCGTCACGGTCTGGTCGCCCAGCGCGTCATAGACGGCGTCGTCGTCGCTGGCGATGTGTGGACCAGCACCACAGCGTCGTCGGCGACCGCGTCGTCGTCGGCCGCCGCGGTCACTTTGATCGTCTGCGGGGTGGACCAGTTCGTTGTCGTGAACGTCAACGCGTTGCCGCTCAGCGTGTTTCCCGTCACGGCCACGTCGTTGTCGGTGTGGCCGCTGATGGCCACGGTCACGTCCCCGGCGGGCTGCGAGGCGAGCACCACCGTGTAGACCGCGCCCGCCGTGTCGCCCTCGAGCACCGTCAGCGCCACCGGGTCGATGCGCACCCCCGGGGCGTCTTTTTCGGTGATGGCGACCGTCACGGTCTGATCGCCCAGCGCGTCATAGACGGCGTCGTCGTCGCTGGCGATGTCGTGGACCAGCACCACAGCGTCGTCGGCGACCGCGTCGTCGTCGGCCGCCGCGGTCACTTTGATCGTCTGCGGGGTGGACCAGTTCGTCGTCGTGAACGTCAGCTCGCCGCCGCTCAGCGTGTTCCCCGACACCGTCACATCGGTGCCCGTGTGGCCGCTGATGGCCACCGTCACGTCCCCGGCGGGCTGCGAGGCGAGCACCACCGTGTAGACCGCGCCGGCCGTGTCGGCTTCGAGCACGGTGAGCGTTGTCGGGTCCACCACCACGCCTGGGGTGTCTTTTTCGGTGATGGCGACCGTCACGGTCTGGTCGCCCAGCGCGTCATAGACGGCGTCGTCGTCGCTGGCGATGTCGTGGACCAGCACCACAGCGTCGTCGGCGACCGCGTCGTCGTCGGCCGCCGCGGTCACTTTGATCGTCTGCGGGGTGGACCAGTTCGTTGTCGTGAACGTCAACGCGTTGCCGCTCAGCGTGTTTCCCGTCACGGCCACGTCGTTGTCGGTGTGGCCGCTGATGGCCACGGTCACGTCCCCGGCGGGCTGCGAGGCGAGCACCACCGTGTAGGTCTGTCCGGCCGTGTCGCCCTCGAGCACCGTCAGCGTTGTCGGGTCGATGCGCACCCCCGGGGCGTCCTTTTCGGTGATGGTCACCGTGACGGTCTGGTCGCCCAGCGCGTCATAGACGGCGTCGTCGCTGCTGGCGATGTCATGGGTCAGGGTCACGTCGTCGTCGGCGACGGCGTCGTCGTCGGCCGCCGCGGCCACCGTCACCTGCTGGGGAGTCGCCCAGTTCGATGTCGTGAAGGTCAGCTCGCCGCCGCTCAGCGTGTTCCCCGACACCGTCACATCGGTGCCCGTGTGGCCGCTGATGGCCACCGTCACATTCCCGGCGGGCTGCGAGGCGAGCACCACCGTGTAGGTCTGTCCGGCCGTGTCGGCTTCGAGCACGGTGAGCGTTGTCGGGTCCACCACCACGCCTGGGGTGTCTTTTTCGGTGATGGTCACTGTGACGGTCTGGTCGCCCAGCGCGTCATAGACGGCGTCGTCGCTGCTGGCGATGTCATGGGTCAGGGTCACGTCGGCGTCGGCGACGGCGTCGTCGTCGGCCGCCGCGGTCACTTTGATCGTCTGCGGGGTGGACCAGTTCGTCGTCGTGAACGTCAACGCGTTGCCGCTCAGCGTGTTCCCCGACACCGTCACATCGTTGTCGGTGTGGCCGCTGATGGCCACGGTCACGTCCCCGGCGGGCTGCGAGGCGAGCACCACCGTGTAGGTCTGTCCGGCCGTGTCGGCTTCGAGCACGGTGAGCGTTGTCGGGTCCACCACCACGCCTGGGGTGTCTTTTTCGGTGATGGCGACCGTCACGGTCTGGTCGCCCAGCGCGTCATAGACGGCGTCGTCGCTGCTGGCGATGTCATGGGTCAGGGTCACGTCGGCGTCGGCGACGGCGTCGTCGTCGGCCGCCGCGGTCACTTTGATCGTCTGCGGGGTGGACCAGTTCGTCGTCGTGAACGTCAACGCGTTGCCGCTCAGCGTGTTCCCCGACACCGTCACATCGGTGCCCGTGTGGCCGCTGATGGCCACGGTCACGTCCCCGGCGGGCTGCGAGGCGAGCACCACCGCGTAGACCGCGCCCGCCGTGTCGCCCTCGAGCACCGTCAGCGTTGTCGGGTCGATGCGTACCCCAACGGCATCGTCGTCGACGATGCTCACTGTGACCGGCGCCGCCGCGACGTCTGCGTACTCGGTCGCGGTGGTCGCCAAGATGTGCGTCAGCACCACCGCCTCGTCGCCCTCCGCGACGTCGTCGTCGACCGCCGTGACCGTCACCGTCTGGGGAGTGCTCCAGTCAGAGTCCGTGAACGTCAAATCCACCGCCGAGGTCGAAGAGTTCACGCTCACGTCGCCGCCGGTGCTGTGGCCCGCGACCTCGATCACCACGTTCGCGGTCGGCTGCACCGTCAACACCACCGTGTAGGACGCCGCCACCGGGTCGCCGTTTATGTCCACGGCGCCCTCGGTGACCGTCAGCATCGTCGGGTCGATCACCACGCCCGGGGGGATGTCATCGTCCTGCACGATGACCGTCACCGTCTTGGTCGTGCCTTCGTAATCACCGCCGCTCCCGCGGTGGACGATGACCTCCTCTTCGTGCATTGTGTCGGCGTCCGGCGGCGCCGTCACTTTGACCGTCTTGGCTGTGTTCCACGTCGACGAGTCGAATGTCAGGACCTCCGGGGTCCGAATGAGATCCGTGCCCACGACACCTCGGACCTCCACTTCCACCATCTGGGACGGCTCGGTCGCCAACCGCACTTCGTACACCGCTCCGTCGGGGTCGGCCTCGTCGATGGTCACCTCGGAGTCGCTGACGATGATCTCCGGCTCGTCGTCGTCGACCACGGTGACCGCCACCTGCGCCGTCAGGCCCGCGTAGTCGCCGCCGGTGGCGGTGTGGGTGAGTACCACCGATTCGTTCACCGCGTTGTCGTCGTCCTTAGCGGTCACGGTCACTGTCTGCGCGCTGGCCCAGTTCGATGTTGTGAACGTCAGCTCGTCGCCGGTCAAGGCGTTCCCTGACAGGGTCACGTCGCTGTCGGCGTGGCCGCTGACCGTGACCGTCACCTCCGCCGACGGCTGGACCGCCAACTTCACGCCGTAGGTGGCCGAGGCGTTCTCGACGACGGTCACCGCCGCCGGCACGTCGATCCGCGGCCCGTCGTCGTCGATGAGCGTCACCGCCACGCCGACCGGCTCGAGGGAGTCGTAGCCGCCGCCGCTCGCCGTGTGGATCAGCGTCACCATGTCGTCGGTGGTGTCGGCATCCTGGCCCGCGGTGGCCGTCACCGACTGCGCCTGGTTCCAGTTGTCGGCGGTGAACGTGAGGCTGTCGGCAGTCAACGTGTCTCCCGACAGTGTGATGTCGGTGCCATCGTGACCACCGATCGTCACCGTCACATCCGCCGATGGCTGCACCGTCAACTCCACGTCGTAGGTCGCCGAAGCGCCCTCCATCACGCTCAGCGTCCGCGGGTTCACGGTCAACCCCGGCATGTCGTCGTCCTCGACGATCACCTGCACCTCGACCGCCGACGCCGCGTAGGTCCCAAACGTCACGCTGTGGTCCACAACCACCTCCTCGTCGGCGAAGCCGGGGTCATCGCGCGCCGTGACGGTGATCGTCTGGGGGTCGCTCCAGTTCGTATTCGTGAACAAAATGGTGGCCGGCACCACGTCAACGTCGGTGGAGTTGGCCGAGGTCGTCACCAGCACCGTCGTCGTCGGCCTGTTCGCCAGCGACACCTGATAGCTCGCCCCGGCCTCGTCGCCCTCGGTGACCCGCACCTCGGTGGGAGTCACCACCAGCCCCGGCGTGTCGTTGTCGAGAATCGTCACCGCCACATCGATCGCCGTGGCCGTGCCGTAGCCGCCGCCGGTGGCGGTGTTAGTCAGTGTCACATCGTCGTTCGCGGTGTCGTCGTCCTCGGCAGCGGTGAGCGTTATCTCCTTTGCGGCATTCCAGTTCGCGATGGTGAAGGTCAACTCGTTGTTGGTCAACGTGGCCCCCGACAGGGTCACGTCGCTGCCGGCGTGACCGCTGATCGTGACCGTCACGTCCCCCGTCGGCCGGGAGCCCAGTGCCACCGAGTAGGTCTGTGCGCCCGGGTCGCCCTCCAGGATCGAGATCGACGAGGGCACCACCAGCAGTTCCGCACGGCTCTCGGCGTCGGTGACGGTGACCGGCAGTTCCGCCGACAGCCCGTCGTATCCACCGCCCTCGCCGGTGTGGGTGAGCGTCACATCGTCATTGGCGGTGTCGGCGTCGTAGCCGGCCTCCAGCGTCACCGTCTGCGGCTGGTCCCAGTCCGACGGTGTGAACCGAAGGGTTCTCGGACCCACCGTCAGGATCGTCAGGTCGGCCTCGGGGGCTGAGACGGTCACCGTCACGTCCGCCGCCGGCAGCGACGACAGCTCCACCGTGTAGCTCGAGCTGCCGCCCTCGGTCATCGTGAGGGCCGACGGCTTCACCACGATCGCGGCCGTGCCGTCGTCGTCGATCGTGACGTCCACGGTCGCCGCCTCCGCAGCGCCGTATCCGCCCCCGCTTGCGGTATTGGTGACCGTCACCTTGTCGTCCACGCCGTCGGCGTCGGCCGCGGCGGTGACCGTCACCGTCTGGGCGGTACCCCAGGTGTCGCGAGTGAAGGTGAGCCTGGCGGCGGACAGGGTGAGGTCGCTGCCGGCGTGGCCGGTGACGGTGACCGTCACGTCGGCCGACGGCTGCGTGGCCAGCCGGACGGTGTAGCTGCCGCTTCCGTTCTCGGCGACCGTCAGATCCGCGGGGTCGACCAGCACCTCCGCCGTGTCGGTCTCGGTGATCGTCACGGTCACGGCCACCGGCGCCGAGGAGTGACTGCCGCTGGTCGCCGTGTGGGTGAGCGTCACCGCCGCGTCGTCGACGGCGTCGGCATCGTCGGCGGCGCTGACGGTCACCGTCTGGGGGGCGTTCCAGTTCGTCGTGGTGAACGTCAGGGTGTCATCGCTGCTCAGGCCCGTTCCCGATAGTGACAGGTCCGTGCCGGAGTGGCCGATGATCGCCACCGTCACGTCCGCCGCCGGCTGCGACGACAGCGCCACCGTGTAGCTCGCGTCGCCGCCTTCGGTCACCGTCACCGCGGAGGGATCCACCACCACCCTCGGCGTTCTGGCAGCCGTCTGGTCGTCGTCATGGATCACCCCGGTGGCTGAACCGTCGATGATCACCGCATTGATCGGATTGCTCAGCGTGACCCCGACCGTCTCGTCGTCTTCGGCTGCCAGGTCGGACACGATCTGCACCTGGAGCTCCGCCGCCGACGACGTCGCGGGAATCGTCACCGTGCCGCTCGCCGCGATGAAGTCCGAGCCCGCTTCGGCGGTGCCGTCTTCGGTCGACCAGCTGAAGGTCACCGGCAGGCTGATCTCGCCGGTTCTCGTGACGGTGAAGACGAGCGGTCCGGCGCTTTCGATGGCGGCTTGAGCGTCGCCGACCGAGAGCGTGGGCGGCGCGTCGTCGTCGACGATGGTGATCACCGCTCGCACGTCGCTCCCCAGATCGGCGCCGACGGGATCGCTCAGGTCGACGAAGAAGCTCTCGTCGGCCTCATGAATGTCGTCGGGCAGGATGGGTACGGCAACGGTTGCGGTGGTCAGTCCGGCAGGAATGGTCACCCCGACCTGGCTCTGATGCGTGTAGTCCGCGGCTGTGGCGGTATTCGCGACGGTCCCGTAGCTAAGCGTGACCTCGTCGTAGGCGGGCCTGGTCAGACGGACCGTGGCCTGCGCCGTTCCCGCGCTCTCGGAGACCGACAGGTCGTCGATGCTGATCGTGGGCGTGTCGTCGTCGAGTATGCGAGCCTCGCCGGTGCCGTCCGCGATGACGCTTTTGCTCGGGTTGGCGAGTCGCACCTCGAACGTCTCGGTCGGCTCGTGGTCGCCGTCGTCGAGCAACTGCACCGAGATCGTCGCCTCCGTCTCACCGGCCGGGATCGTGAGAGTGGCGCCGATGTCCTGGTAGTCGATCTCTTCCGTCGCCGGCCGGGCGTCGTCCTCGTCGCTGACCGTTCGCCACCGCACCTCGGTGGGCCGCCCGCTCGCGGTGTCGAGGCTCACGGTGAAGTCGACCGAGGCACCCGGGCCCTCGGTGGCTTCGGCGTCGGAGATCGAGAACTCCGGCAGGTCGTCGTCGTCGGCGACGGTGACCGTCGCCTGCGGCGTTGCTGCGAAGGCACCCGTGACGGCGGACAGATCGACGGCGAACGTCTCGTTGTCGAGTTCGTCGAGTGCGTCGTCGGTGATCGTCACGGTGAGGGTTGCGGAGGTGTCGCCGGCGGAAATCTCCTCGGATCCACCGGCGGATTCGTAGTCCTGGCCCGCGGTGGCGGCGGCATCGCCCGTTGCGGGCGCCGTCGCCCATGTGAAGCCGATGGCCTCGGCGCTCGTTCCCGACAACGTGACGGCCAGATCAACGGTGCCCGCGCCCTCCGAGACCGACGCATCCGCGATGGTCAGCACCGGCTCGTCCTCCCCCACGGCGACGCTCGCGGTTCTGCCGGTCAGCGTGTAGGAGTATCTGCTCTGTGGCTCAACCGTCCCCGGCCGGAGTGTGGCGACGATCTCGCCGGGGCCGTCACCGACGTTGTCGTCCACCGTCGGGATCGTGATCTTGGCCGTTGTGTCGTTGCCGGCGATCGTGACCGAGGTGGGCAGCACGAACCCGCCGCTGTAGTCGATGAAGTCAGCCGTCTCGGTGATGTCGAAACCGACCGTCAGCGGGTCCGGCAGGTCCGCGACGGAGGGATTGCGCGTCACGGTGAACACGGCGTTCGCGCCCTCGTCGATGTTCGACTCGTCCGCCGTGACCGCGACCGGTGTGGCGTCGTCGTCGTGGATGCGCACGATCATGGAGTAACCGGACAGCCCGGCGTCGCCTTCGAGATCGGATGGGAAAAAATCCAAGAAGTGGTTGTACCCGTAACAGGCGGGCGTGTCGGGAGGCGGATCGCCCGAGCACTCGTCGGCGTTGAAGCTCTGCTCGTCCGGCGCGGTGGGTGTCTTCCCGAAGTCCACGACGAACTCCCGCACGGGATCCACGTCGTTGTTGTCGACGGCACTGATTCTCACGGTGCTGGTCGCCCGGTGACGCTCCATGTCACCGGTGCCGACCGTGGCGAAGCCGGTGATCTCGACGGTCTCGCTGATGGCCGTCGAACGGTCGAGTTGCACGAAGTCGTCCATGTGGGTGGCGGTGCCGTCCACGAACTCCAGGTCGACCTCCACGGAGGTGGTCGCGGCCGGGTCGAATCGAAACCGCGACACGGCGGTGAGTCCCAGCTCCAGCACGTCGCCCTCGACGATGTCCACCACGCGAGGCTGGTCGACATGCACGTCGAAACTGCCCTCGTTGTCGATGATGGTGTACGTCGCTGTGATCGGCAAGCCGCCGACGAACAGCCGTCCCGGGGTGAGCGGTGACTTGTCAACTACGATCTGGAACCGCTCGGGGATCTCCGGTTCGAGATCGTCGTAGATCGGTACGAAGAATTCCAATGGGTAGTAGTACTGCAGGAAAGGCCGTCCGAAGACGTCCTGCGCCGTTTTTCTCAGCCAGTCGGCGCCTTGCAGTCTCAGCTCTACGGCCAGAATGCCGATATCCGCTGGACGTTGAACTGGATCCGAGGTGGCCGTCGTCTCGATACTGCGCGACAGGGCGGTGAAGGAGACGACTTCCGGTGGCCTGTCCCGTGTCGTCGTACTGGACACAGTGAGGCCGATTCTGACCACAGACTGCTGCCGGGATTCGACACGGTGGCCACCGAAACCCACAGAGATTAAGAACAGCATGTCGCCGTCATCGGTCAGAACCGCGACGGCGGAACCCGGTGTCCCGACCAGGTAGCCCTGCTCCTGCTTCACGGTGACGGTGAGTGAACCGTCCTCGGTTTCCACGTCGGCGTCGTTACGCAACGGCACCTCGAATTGGATCGTCGCCCGCCCGGGCTCGAAATCCACCGTCGACGGAACCCTGGCCGTGTAGACGAAGTGCTGCCGGGATTCGGCCCGGAGGGAAACGGTCAACGCGCGCGACAGGTTCCCCGTCCGGGACAACGTGAACCCAGCGGTCTCGTTCTCCGGCACCGGCTCGTCGCCGCTGTCGGCCGCGATGGTCACGACGCTCATGTTCACCCGGTGTCCGGCACCGCCGGCGACGTGAGTGAGCGACGCGGCCCGGCTCCCGGAGTCGGCGATGGCGCCGCCGGTGCCGAGGCTGAGCTTGTCGGCACCCACGCTCACCCCGTCGCTGTCGAAATCGTCGTCGGTCACCGTGTAGCCGAACAGCACCTCGCTGCCGCGGACCGACTCGAAGACGGCCTCCCGCTCGGTCCCGCCGACATTGACGGCGAGCGTGGGGGAGCCCTCGACATCCACGACGGACGTGAAGTTCACCGCGAAGCGGATCGTTTCCCCGGTCAGATACGACACCGTGTCGGCGGGCGAGGAAGCGACCGAGACCAACGAGATCGTCGGGCTTGCTACCTGCGCATTAGCGCTAGTGCCGACAAGCAGCCCCAGCGGCCCGGCGAGCAGTACGGCAGCACCCAATGCGAGCAGCCGCCGAACCGGTGACCCCCCCCCCCCCCTCCGAAGGAGCGGCCGAGGTCCCGCAATCGTCCGCGCGGCGGCCTGACTGGAAGAACCGCATCGGGTCGCCGCTGGGAACCTGGGCAGCAATTGCGGACAGAACTGGTTCACGCCGCGGAATTGAAGGCCCTAGGTCGGCTGGAACCCATTGCACGAATTCTACTCTGTTTTGTATGCGTAACCTTCATCACATCGATATGCGCAGAGATCCCACGGATGCGTGAGCCAGGCACCGCACAGCGGCGGCCAGGGGCTTGGGGCCGTCAGTGAGCGTCGTTAGTCGTGCTGGGGGACGCCATCGGATATAACCGCCGACGGGCGCAGGGTGCGCCTGGAGGCGCTATCACCGTTATGGACATGAGTTATCCCCGTCTCACCAGCGCAACGAACGCACCACCAGATCAACTCGACGCTGCCTGGCAGACCGCCATCTCCTCGATAGCGGCGGCTCGCCGGAAGATCGGGAATGCAGGTGGGCGAGCCGTCGGCGTCACGGTCCTCACTGGCTTTCTGGGCAGCGGCAAGACCACGGTGCTGTGCCGGCTGTTGGCAGAGCCTGCTGGCTTGCGAATTGCTGCGGTCGTGAACGACATCGGCGCTGTCAACATCGATGCGGCTGTGATTGATGGCCTGCCAGTCGCCTCCCAGACGCCTGATCGGATCGAGTTCACCAATGGCTGTGCGTGCTGTGCCTTGGTGGATGAGCTCGCTGAGACCCTGGAGAGCGTCTCCGGGGCTGGAACGTGCGATGCCATCGTGGTGGAGGCCAGCGGCGTCGCCGATCCGGCAACGCTGGCGCTGGCAGTCGAGTCCGCTGTGGGCTGCGCGCTCGACGGGGTCGTGGCCGTTGTGGATGCGCAGCAGCTGGCATCCCAGCTGGGCGATCCCCGTTTCGCTCCCCCCGTGCGTCGCCAGATCGACGTGTCCCACCTGGTGGTGCTCTCGAAGGTCGATCGTGTGGACGATGAAACGGTTCAGTCCTTGACGCGCCGGATCGGCGAGATCGCGCCAGGCCGGATGGTCGTTCCTTCGATTCACGGGCGTATCGATCCCCGGATCCTGCTCGGGGCTGCGCTGCAGGGAGCGACGTTTCGTGCAGATGCCGGTGAGCACCTTTTCGAGGCCGCGACTGCCGTCGTCAGCCCGGCGGGACCATGGGAGGTGACGACTGTCGCTCGCTGGTTTGAGTCCCCGCCCGAGACACTGGTGCGGGCAAAAGGATGGTTCAGCACTCCCGACGGCAGCTGCCACGAAGTCCAGGCGGTTGGGCGAAGCTGGCGTATTGAGCCTGCGAAGGGCCCATTCGACCCGGTGATCGTGCTGATCGGCGAGTCCTCCGAAGCCGTCGACGCAGCGGCCGCATCCCTGCGAAACCTCGGCTAGTCGGCCCGGCTGTTCAGGCGTTCCAGCCATGTGCTGCCGCATCTCGGCGCCAGCGTGCCCAGTTCAGAACAACACGCAGAGCGTTCAGTCGGGCCTGACGTAGCGGGTGCCGCGACGTTCGCCGAGTCGCGCCAGCCAGCCGAGGTCGACCAACGTGCTCAAGTCGGCGAGGGCTTCACGACGGTCCGTGCCGAACAGCTCCCTGTAGTCGGCATTGGACATCGCACCCTTGGCGTCCAAGACCTCACCGAGCGCCAACATGCGAGCCCGCAGGCGGACGATCCGGGATTCGTGCACTTCTGCGCCGTGCTGCATACCCAGGCTGGGGCCCCCGGACCCGTCGGCTTCGTCCGTGCCGTCGGGGGTCTCGTTGCCAGATCGTGCCGGTGTGCTGCGCAGCCGCACCATGTGACTGCTGCCGTCGGCGCTGAACTCGGGCGGCGGCAGGCCCATGCCGCGCATTTCGCGGAACATGCGGGGCACCCCCTCGCCCTCGTCGCGCATGATGCCTGCAGCGGCCAGAACGCGAACCAGAACGGGGTTTCGGCTCGCGTGAGCGGGCGATCCGGTCTGCAAGGCTTCGAGCGTGACCGGCGGCACGAGCCCGCCGGGGCTGAGCACTTCCATCCGGTCGTCGTAGAACCACACCTCGATGCTTCGCCCCATGTCGTCGTAGTCGCGGTGCGCGACAGCGTTCACGAGCGCTTCTTGCCATGCAAAGTCGGGGTATTCGGGTGTGTCTTCGAAATACAGGTCGCTGAGCTGTTCCGAGCGTCTGACTTGGCCGCGTACGGCATCTCTCAGCGATCCGATCAGGGAAGCAATGGGTAGGTCAAGCTGGGCGATCTGCTGCACATTCCGATGCCTGCCGTGCTCGCGCTCGGTGCCGTCCACACGGAAGAGCCGAGCGTCAGCGCGGGGATGCCAACGCCAAATCGAGTCTCGCGCGAATAGCAGCAGTGCCGCATTGGTGATGCGGACGCGATTCGGCCCGCCCTGGTGGATCAAGCCGTACCGCTGCATGATTTCGGTCACTGGCCGCCCGGCCTCTGCGACACGCCGCAGGAAGCGCTCAGCGCATATGTTTGCGCGTCGTCTCTGACGAGATTCCTGAACTCTCGTGTCGCCGTCGGCAATCGCCCCCAGAGACGCTGCTGGTTCTCAGCGCAGCCTCGATGAGCCGAAGCGTCGGCTGAGCAGGCCTGTCGGCTACTCGGGCGATCCGGCCATGTGCTGCCGTATTTCGGCCGATGGCGGCCCTGCGGTGCCCCAGCGATCGGACAGCTCCGGGGTGCGCAGCCAGGTTTGCGGCACCCAGGTGGCCTCGTCGATCTGCTGTACCTCGGCGGTGACCTCGGGAACCGTGCCCGCAGGATCCACGAAGTAGCCGAACGCGTTGTTGCCCGGCCCGTGGCGACCGGGGCCCCAGCCGACGGTGTGTCCCGCTCGGGCAAGGCGGCCGAGCGACGACATGTACGCGTCAAGCGAGGGGACCTCGTACGCGACGTGATTGAGGGACGCCCACTCGGCCCGGTTGAAGGCAACGGAGTGATGGTCGGCGTTACAGCGCAGGAACACCATCTGGCGTTCGCTCCAGTCGCTCACCCTGAAACCCAGCACCTCGCACCACCAGTCGCAGAGCGCCTCGATGTCGGCGGTGTTGAGCACTACGTGGGCGATCTTGGTCGGTGTGGCATCGGCCTGCAGTGCCGCTGCGGCCTCGGTGCACGCCGACAGCTCGACGACCCGGCTTTCGGGGTCTGCGATGCGGAATCCGTAGCCCTCGCCGGGTCGGTCCAGCGCGGCAGGCTCGCTGAGCAGCGTCACGCCGCGGTCCGCCAGCGCGGTCGCCGCGGCGTCGACAGACCGATTGTCGGCGAGACCGAAGCTGATGTGGTCGATGCCGTTGCGGTCGGCTCGATGCAGCTCCAGCACATGGTGTTCGTCGCCCGTGGCGCGCAGCACCGTGGTGTGGGCATCGGAATCGCCCAGCTTCCGCAGCCCCCATGGGCCGGCGTAATAGTCGACGCATTCGTCGAATGCGCTGCAGCGCACCGCGATGTGCCGCAGGTGGGTGACCGCCCATTCAGGCTGGCTGGAGCCGACGCTCATGGGGTGTCCCGGGCGGCATCGAGCGCGGCGAGGACGGTCTCACCGGTCAGGGGCATTGAGGTCACGCGCACCCCGGTCGCATCGGCAACGGCATTCGCGATGGCCGATGCCACGGGCAGCATCGCTCCTTCACCGAGGCCCTTCGATCCGAAGGGGCCTGGTCCGTGTCCCTGCTCCTGGGTGATCGAGATGAACTCCTCCGGCAGGTCGCTGGACCGGGGCACGCGGTAGTCGACGAGCCGGCCGTTGGCGAGCACCGGGCCGTCGAAGCGCATGGTTTCGAACAAGGCGCCGCCGAGACCCATGATCGCGGCACCCTCGTCCTGACCACGACAGGCTCCTTCGTGCAGCACGGTCCCGGCATCGCCGGAGACGACCAGGCGGTGCACGGTCACCATTCCGGTGTCGGCGTCCACCGAAACCTCCGCAGCCCCCCAGCCGTACTCCCACGACACGCACGGTGATTCCAACGGGGCCCGGCTGTCGCTGGGGGCCTTGAAGAAGCCTTCACCGGTGAACTCGTATCCGGTCCCGCCGTAGGTGCCCATGACCAGCGGGGCAAGCGGGCGTCGGTCCGGTTCGCTGGAGCCGTCGTGGGATGCGACCAGCACCATGCCGTCGGTGAAATCAACGCGCTTCACCGGAACCCTCAGCGCTGTGGCTGAGAATTGCAGGATGCGCAGACGGGCGGCCTCGGCCGCCTTCTGCACGGCCTGACCCATCACCGAGATGGACGAGGAGGCATTGGTGCCCTGGTCGAACGGGGTGTGATCGGTGTCGAGGTCAGACCAATGGACACGTGATCGGGGTACGTCGAGCACTCGTGCCGCGACCTCACGCAATGCTGTCTGGGCGCCCTGGCCCATCTCGACGGTGCCGCATTGCACCCACGCGTCGCCGCTGGTGGCGACCTTGACCCGGGCCTGCGCAGGCTTGTTGACCCCGCCCGAATCCTTGAAGCCCACCGCCACGCCCCGGCCACGGCCCGCAGGGCGCGCCTGGTCCATGCCGATTCGGTCGGCCACGAGTTCAAGACCTTCGGTGAGATCGGAGTCCATGGCGGACTCGCCGGGCACGTAGGCCTCGCCCAATCCGATCAGGTTGCGGCGGCGCAGCTCGACGGGGTCGATCCCCAGCCGTGCCGCGATCATGTCGATCTGGCTCTCGCAGGCGAAGTTGGCCTGGGTGCCGCCGAAACCCCGGAACGGGCCCGCGGGAGTGGTGTTCGTGAGCACCGCATCGGTGATCGTGCGGATGTGCTGCCAGCGGTACGGCCCTGCCACCCGGTAGCCCGCCTTCTCTGCGACCAGGGGGCTTGCATCGGCGTAGGCACCTGCGTCGAGCAGCACCTCGGCGTCGCGGGCCACGAGCGTGCCGTCGGACATCACGCCAGTCCGCAGCGTCAGGCGTGCGTTGTGCTGGCGCATGGTCAAGAAGCCCTCGTCCAGCGTGAGGCAGTACCGGACCGGCGCCCCTGCCTTACGTGCCAGCAGCGCCGCTATCGGCTCGGTCTTGCAGCCGTTCTTGGCACCGAAGCCGCCTCCGAGATAGCTGACCTGCATCCTCACCCGGTGCTCGCCGATGCCCAGCAGGCGAGCCATCTCCTTGCGGACCGGGAACGGGTTCTGGCAGCTCGACCAGAGTTCGAGGCGGCTGTCGTCGCCGCCGTCGCCGCCGTCGCCGCCGTCGCCACCGTCAACGCCGTCGTCCGCGGCTGGGGCCGACCAGCGGGGTCCGGACCATCGTGCGACCGCCACGAAGGGCTCAAGATGCAGGTGCTGCTGTCGGCCGTCGAAGCCGAACACGTCGGTGAAGACGTGGTCGCAGCGATCGAAGACCGCTGGGTCGCCGGTCTCATAACCGAACCGGTAGCAGACGTTCGGCCTGGGCCGGGCGGCACCGCTGGCACCCTGCCCGTAGACGGGAGTCATGGCCAGCGGCGCTTCGGGAAACAGCTCTGGCGCGCCGTTGGCCGCAGCGGCGTCGAAGTCGGTCACGGGGGGCAGCGGCTCGTAGTCGACCTGCACGAGCGCGAGGGCCCGCGCCGCGTCGAGCTCGGTGTCCGCAGCGATCGCGACCACGGGGTCACCGACGTAGCGCACTCGATCGAGCGCCAAGATCGGCTGGTCCTTCACGAAGTAGCCGTAGCTGTGCGACGCCACCAGCGGGCCCGTCGCAGGGCGATGCTGCAGGTCGTCGCCGGCCCAGCGTTCGCGAAGCTCGACGCCGAGCAGATCCCGCCGTGTCAAGACGGCCCGAACGCCCGATGCCTGCTCGGCCTCGACCGTGTCGATGCGGGTGACCAGCGCATGCGGATGGGGCGAGCGCAGCACCTTGGCGTGCAGCATGCCGCCGAGTGCGACATCGACTGCGTACGCGGCGGTGCCGGAAACCTTCGCCGCAGCGTCCGAGCGCGTCATGTCGTGCCACCGTGCATCGGCCTGCTGGGGGAGCGCAGCGCGGCTGCGGCAGCTTCGACTGCCTCGATGACCATCAAGTAGCCGGTACAACGACACACGTTCGAATCGAGCCAGTCGCAGATGGTCGTCCGGTCGGGGTCGGGATGCCGCGCCAGCAGGGCGCTCGCGGTGAGGATCAGGCCGGGCGTGCAGTAGCCGCACTGGAAAGCGCTCAGCTCGGCAAATGCTTGCTGGACCGTAGGCAGGGCCGCCGCAGGACCGGCCGACAGGCCGCCAGCCGCTGCCATGTGGCCCGATTCGATTGTGAGCACGTCGCGGCCGTCGGATTGCCACGCGAACGTGGAACACGAGGCGGTGGGTTCGCCGTCGACGAGCACGGTGCAGGCACCGCAGACGGCCTGATCACATCCGACGCGAGTGCCCCCCAAGCCAGCACGTGACCGGATGGTGTCAACCAGCATCTCCGAGGGCGGGGTCGACGCGCTGAACGGATCCCCATTGAGCCGCAGCTCGATGTCCACTGAGTCGTCCGACAGGGATTCTGCAGGTTGCCCGGCTGCTGCGATGACTTCGCTGCGCGAGGCATCGGGCGGGTACGCGCCGTCGCTGCTAAGGCCGCCCCCATTCACCGCACCTGCTGTATGGAGCTCCAGGCAACGGCCGGCAAGCACGTCAATGACACGGCGCCGGTAGGCAGCCGAAGCGAAGACGTCATCGGTCGGGTCGGGCAGCGCGCCAAGCGCAGCGCGTGCGGCAGCGGTGTTCGCAGCGCCGTCGGGGAGCACCTCGACGGTGGGATAGGCGCAACCGATCGCTATGTGGTCGTCGCCGACAGCCACAGAGGCGACCGGCTTCAGCGATCGGTCATACACGACACGGCCGGCAAGCGGCACCTCGCAGCCGACGAGCAGGCGATCGCGTGGCCGGTCCGCGACGGCACAGCGTCGCTCGGAGCCATCGGGCTCCATGAAGATCAACTCGGCTCCCGCGGCAGCCAGGATCGGTGCGGCGTCGTAGCCAGAGTCGAACGCCATGAGGTTGCCCCCCAGCGTGCCGGTGGATCGGATGCGCACGTTGCCGATGGTCCGCCACGCATCAGCGAGGTCCGGCCGCACCGTCCGTACGAGCGGATCAGTTTCGATCCGGGCGTGGGTGACGGCCGCGCCCATGAACAGCACACCTTGGTCCAGTGAGATCTCGTCGAGCACCTCCAGCCCGCTGGGAGAACCTCGCCCGGGCTTGCACAGCGGAACGAGGGCAGGTGCCGCTTCGCCATTGCGAAGCCGCTGGGCAACGTCGATCCCGCCCGCGTGCGCCCATGCACCGGCGGCGATCATCGAAGCGGCGTCCGCCAGCGAGCCAGGTCGGTACAACGCGAACGGCTCGATGCCCAGGTGGCTTCGCGAGATCAACCCGTCCGGTGCCGCGAGCTGCGGGGGGTCGGTTTCGATGCTCATGTCCGGACGCCGCTCATGTCTGGACTCATGGCCCGGCTGTCGGCGGCATCTCGACGGGTGGCACGAATGGCACGGGCATGGGTCCGAGCGCCTCGCAGTCCACCCGGATCATCTGCGGGCATCTCGCAGCAGCCGCGGTTTCGAACGCGCTGGCGAACTCCTCGGGTGTCGACACATTGAAGTAACCGAAGTCGAACGCAGCCGCTGTCGCGGCCAGATCCGGGGTGAACAGGTCCACCCCGGAGCGGCGACCGAGGTGCCGGTCCTGCGTGTTGCGCAGCACCCCGTAGCCGCCGTCGTCGAAGACCACGACGGTGACGGGCAGCTGCTCTTGGGCCAGTGTGGCCAGCTCGCCGAGTTGGGGGACGAGACCCCCGTCGCCCACCATCACCATGGTTGGCACATCGGCACGGGCCACTGCGGCGCCGATCGACATCCCCACAGCCTGTCCAATGCCCCCTCCCCGGGGAACCACGTTCGTGGAGGGGTCGATCACGGGCAGCAGGCGATTGCCCCAGGAGCTGTTGGGAATCGTGATGTCGCGCACGCGGGGCGACCGGTCGCCGAGCACATCCGCCATGATGTCGCAGATCGCCGCATACGGCCCGATGTCGTGCCGCAGCTGGGCCCGGCACTGCTCGCGTGCGGCAGAAATCCTCCCGTGCCACTGGGGATGGCAAGCACTCTGACGACCCGCAAGCCGGTCCACGAGCGAGGCGACCACGGTGCATGCGTCGCCCACGATCCCGACCTCTGCGGGGTAGACGCGACCGATTGCTGCAGGGTCGATGTCGATCTGGATGTGCGCCGAAGGCAAGGCGAGCCGGTAGCTGCTGGTCTCATTCGAGCGGAAGTGCGTACCGACCGAGATGAGCAGATCGGCGTTGGCGAGCAGCTCGGCTCCTGTTGAAGACGCTGCGAAGTTGCCGATGACCCGGTCGTCGGTCTCGGGCACGACGCCGCGCCCCGCATTGGAGGTGAACAGGCCAGCACCCACCCAGTCCAGCAGTTCGTCGATCGGGCCGCTGCAATCGATGGCGCCGCCTCCTGCCCACACCAAGGGTCGCTCCGCTGCGGCGATGAGCTCAGCAGCCCGCTCCAGCGCTGCTTCGTCGGGTTCGGGCGCGACACCAAGGCTCGTCGAGTCATGATGCGCAGCTGCGCCACTGGAGCCGCTGACAAGTGCGGCTGCTTCGATGGGCTCGGGCCCACCGCCGGTGTTGTCCAAGCCAAGACTCGTGGGAGCGTCTTCGGGGAGATGGTTCCAGAGGGCTGGCTCGGTGTATTGCAGATCGATCGGCCACTCCAGGCTGACCGGTCCACGCGGATGGGTGCCCAGCCGTCGGGCTGCGTGGGCGAAGTCGGCCGACGGTGTCACCCCGACCGTCGTCGCCCATACCGAGCACGATCGCAACATTCCGAGCTGATTGCGTGTCTCGTGAATGACGCCGCGTCCCGCGCCGAGATGCTCGCTGGGAATCTGACCGGTGACGTGCAGCACCGGCGACCCAGCCGTGAGCGCCTCCACCAATGCCCCGGCCGCATTCGCTGCGCCGGTTCCCGTCGAGGTCACCGCGCAGCCGGGCGTGCCGCGGACCCGGGCGTAGCCGTCGGCTGCGTTCACAGCGGCTGCCTCACTGCGGGTAGGCACCCATCGCAGACGGTGCGCCAGCGCATCGACGAGGGGGAGATTGTGGACGCTCACCACACCGAAGGCAGTATCGATGCCGAGCGACCCCAGCACCTCGACGAGCAAGTCGCCGCCGGTTCTGGCTGGGCTGCGCTCATGGCATCACGAACCCGCCGTCGACAACGATCGTCTGTCCGGTGATGTAGGCCGCAGCATCCGAGAGCAGGAATGTCACAGTGCCGGTCACATCACCGGGCTGCTGTGGCCGGCTGATCGCTCGATTCTCTGCGTACAGAGCGTGCCGCTCGACGGGGATCTGCTCCGACGAGGGCCCCTCGACGAGACCGGGCGCCACAGCGTTGACGGTGATGCCGTGGTCGCCCAGCTCGCGTGCCATTGCCCGCGTCAGGGCAATCAGCGCGCCCTTCGAGGCGATGTAGTGCGACAGGCGCGGCGAGCCGTACAGCGCCGCATCCGAGGCAATGTTGACGATCCGGCCAGCGCCCGCAGCCAGCAGCTGCGGGGCCAGCGCCCGGCTTACCAGCCACGGCCCCCGGGCGTTGGTTGCCTGGATCCGGTCCCATTCGTCGGGCGTGATCTCCCAGAACGTCTTGCCGCCGACGGCGTCGGCCAGCCCGGCATTGTTCACGACGCCCCAGATGGGCCCGCTGGAGCCGAGACGTTCGGCCAGCGCTGCAACCGAGGCTTCATCGCTCACATCGGTGGGGACGAACTCGGCGACACCACCGCTGGCCCGGATCTCGCTGACAACGCGCTCGCCGCGTTCGGGATACAGCTCGGCCACGATGACCGACCCGCCTTGCGAAGCGATCGCATGGGCCGTCGCTTCGCCGAGCCCGCGCCCGGCGCCGGTGACGACGACACGGCGACCGTGCAGGCTCATGGTCGAGCCGGTCGAGTAGGGGGCTCAGTCCCGCGTGATCCCCGCCATGGGGGAGTGCGGGGGGTACGTGGGCAGCAGCGGCTTCGAGGCGCCGAGCATCACCACGAACAGGGCTTCGGTCTCGCCGACATTGCGCAGAGAACGGGCCTGGCCTGCAGGGATCTTCATCAGGTCGCGGTACCCAAGCAGGCGGCTGGCGGACTCGTCTCCGTCATGGATCGTGATCTCGAGCTCGCCTTCGAGCACGAAGAATGCCTCCTCCACGTCATGGTGCGTGTGCTCGGGGCCTTCGGCTCCTCGCGGCAGCAGCATGTTGGAGAACGTGAAGTGCTCAGCGGCCAGCGCCCGCTCGTCGCCCTCATGATTGCCGGTGCCGCCCGAGCCGATGTATCGGATCTGGGCGCGCCGGTACTGCGGACCCGCCTTCGTCTGGAAGGCCAAGGCGTCCCAGTCTTCGCGCCGGGTGTCGCGCATGGCGCACATGGAGTCGATGCGCGCCTCGATGCCCCTTGATTCGGGGTGTGACGTATCGGTTGCTTCGATCCGGTCGGCGGCGGTCTGGCTCATCGTTCGTGTCCTGTGGTCGTCAACGGTTGGCGGCTAGATGCGGGTCGGCGTCAGTCTGCGAGCGCTACGGGTGCCTGGGTCGATTCGGATACCAGCCCGAATCGTTCCCGTTGTGCCTCGAAGGCTGGTTCGAGCGCCCGACGCAGGTGCACCACGGGGCGGTCGGCTTGAGCGAGATGCTCGTCACGCCGTGCCTCCTCGACGGTGCGCAGGCTTTCGAGCATCTCCTTGTCCTGGTTGAGCACATGGAGATGGGTGCCACGAAGGCGAAGCCGGTACAGCGTGCGCCAGATGCGGCGCTCTCGTCCGGCCACCTCCCGGAAGCGTGGGAAGTGCACGAGCGTCGCAGCGTTGTCGCGCGGCGTCAGGAATCCCAGGATCCGCAGCGGCGGACCCGGCCCTGCACTGGGCGGCAGCGGGATATCGAGACGCACGAAGCTGAGCGCTCCGGTGTGGATGTCGATCCAGTCGAAGTTGGTGCCCGCCTGGTTGCGCCGGCGGACCTCGAAGCCGTCGTCGTGATCGTCGACAACTACCCGGTCGTCGGTGATGCCCTCGCCCAGCGTGATCGAGCGTGCATGCAGGAATGGCGCATGCATGAGATCCACGAGATTCTCGAGCGCCAACAGCCAGTTCGCACTCCACTCCACGTTCTCTGGAAATGTCGAGTAGCGGCCGTCGGTGAACTCTGCCGGAAGGTCGAGCGGAGCAGGCTCGGCTTCGCCGATCCAGGCCCACATGTAGCCGGCCTGTTCGACGACTGGGTAGCTCACATTGACCCGCGACCGTTCGGCCAGCGAGCACGCACCCCCCTGTGAGGGCACCGATGTGCACTGTCCGTCGCCGTCGAAACGCCAGTGGTGATAGCCGCAGCGCAGCTCCCCGCCCACGACATCGCCGATCGAGAGGCGGGCGCCTCGATGCGGGCACAGATCGCCCATCAGGCGTGGCGTGTCGCTGCCGTCGCGCCACAGCACCAGGTCTTCGCCGAGCAGACGTGTCGCCACGGGTTCATCGGACACCAGATCCGAGGTGCCGAGCAGGTACCAGCGATCCCGCAGCCCGAGCCTGGGGTCGCCCTTGGACAGCTCGGGCGACGGCAGCCAGGGCGGTGGGCGCCGGGCGATCTGCCGGGTCCCGATGCCGGTGTACTGCGAGACGCCGGCCCGAGCGCGCCCGACCAACGCCTGAGCAGTCTGTTCCAACGTCGGTCGGGCCGGCACCGGTACCTCAGTCCCCAGTGAGGTGCGCTACGCGGGGCATGACGTCATTAGCCAGCAGGTCCATGGACCGCCGCCATGCGTCCGCCGACTCGGGCGTCTCGGCATAGTCGAAGCAGAACAGCAGCAGGTGGCCGAATCCGCCCACATCCGCATAGACCTTCTCGATTGAGGCTGCGACCGTCTCAGGCGAGCCCACGAACCAGTTGTTGCGGGCGCAATATTCCACAGTGACCTCGCCGCCGGCGGGCGGGTTGCGTTCGTCGATGAGGAACTTGTGGAAGTCGAACGCGCCGAGCAGCGGAATGAAGTAGTCGGTCATCATCCGGCCCATCATCCCGCCGTAGGACAGCTCCCAGGCTTCCTCGTCGGTGGGGGCCACGAACACCTCGCGCACCATGCGCCAATCGCTGCGGCTGACGTCGCGTCCAGCTCGACGCGCCCCGGCTTCATAGGAGTCCCAGTGCCCGCTGACGTACTGCGGGTTGAGGTTCAGGCTCATCGGGATCCAGCCCTTTTCCCCGGCCATCTCGAGCGTCGGGGACGGCGAGTTCAGCCCTGCCACGCCGATCGGCGGATGCGGTTGCTGCAGCGGCCGCAGGTGATGCACGAGCTCCATGTCGGGCATGCCGTGGGGCACTGAGCCCTTCCAGTGCTTGCCCTCGTGGGTCCAGCCAGGCTCCTGAGTCCACATGTTCAAGATGAACTCGACGGCCTCCTGAGTCATTTCCCGGTTCTCGCCGGCCATGCCGTCCACGCCGAACATCTCCCAGTCGCTGGGCAGCCCGCTGGCCGCGACGCCGAAGTTGAGGCGGCCCTCAGAGATGTGATCCAAGAGCGAGATGCGGTTCGCCAGCTCAGCGGGGTGGTAGTAGGGCAGCAGGAAGCCACCAGGGCCGATGCGGATGTTCTTGGTCCGGCGCAGCGCCTCGAGCGTGAGCAGGTCCGGAGCGGGGTGCGGTTCCCACTTCGCAGCGTGATGCTCGCCGATCCACGCTTCGCCGAAACCGAACTCGTCAGCCCACTCGATGACCTGCAGATCCCATTCCCAGCCCTCTCGCAGGTCACGCTCGGGAGGATGGCTCGGCATGGTGAACAGTCCCAGTTCCATGGTGATCCCCTGTCGCTCTCGGCGGCGCCACGAACCTCAGCGCCTACGTGCCGAAACTTACAGCGGCCGCTGCGGTGGAAGGGCAGTTCCCACGTGAGAGCAGCCGTGGACCTCCAGCGAGCGGAAGTGTCGTGGGTGTCGGCCGGAACGGTTGCGCCGCGTGGCTGCGGCGGCGATTGCGATGCCAGCTACCCTCGGGCGCCGCATACGGTTCATTCATGGTTTGATGATCTGAACCGAGCACATGGCACCAGCAGGGGGTCCGGTGAGGTTTCACTGCCCTTCAGCGGCAGGTGTGATGGTGTCGGTGTTGATCGTCGCGGTTCTCACCGTCGCAGTGCGGGAGACGGCGTCCTTCGCTGTCGGCCCCGACGAAAGGGTGGCGCGTGAGACTCCGTCAGACATAGCCGATCCGAATCCCGAACCCGAAATCGTGCCGCGTCTGGCGGCCTGGACGGGCGGGGTCGGCGACTTCACGCTGTCTGCTACGTCTCGGGTGGTGGTGTCGGCCGGAGACGGCTCGAAACGTTTTTCTGATGACTTCTTTGCGGTGGTGTTGAACGGGCTGAGCGATCCCGAGACGGCAGGGCTCACCGATGACCAGCAAGCGACTGCACGACTGGCGCTGGCGGGTTCAGTGCACGCGACGGCGTATCACACGTCGTCTCGCCGGACGCTGGATCAGGTAGCGGCGAAGATCCGCGGCGACCTCGGCGCGTCCACGGGCCTGCCCATAACGGTGGTGACGGCATCTGAATCCGTGAGTCCGGGCGCCGGTGACGTCGTAATCGATGTGCTGGATGCTTCCGATACTGGGCTGGCAGCAGAGGGTTACGAGCTGGAGATCGGGGACAAGGTCACCATTCGCGCCAATTCGAGTTCGGGTGTGTTCTACGGGTCGCGCACCCTGCTGCAGATGCTCGCTCTGACAGGGGATTTGACGGTGTCACAGGGAACGGCGCGGGACTACCCATCGCTGGGACATCGGCTGATTCACCTGGATGCGAACCGGAAGTACTGGGAGATGGACTACTTGGCGGATTCCCTTCGCCGGATGTCCTGGGTGAAGCTCAATGCGTTCAAGCTCCACTTTGCCGATGCGAACGGGTGGCGTTTGCACGATCCGGGGACACCCGGGTGGTCGGAAACGGTTTTGGTCGCTCCCACTTCGGGCACGGGAAGCGATGTGACGGCCACCGGTCCGCTCGGCGCGCCGACCAATGTGAGAGCGGTCCCCGGTGATGGAGCACTGACGGTTCATTGGGCACCGCCCGACACCTCCAGCAATCGCGTGGTTCGCAGTTACAGGGTGCAGATTCGCCAGCAGAGTCTGGAGTGGTCAGCAGGGGACTACACGGACAGCCCCGGGCTGGGTACGGCCTACCTGACGGCGGAGGATCGCTCGCACACCTTCAGCGGGCTGACCAACGACGCGAACTACCAGCTACGCGTGTCGGCAGACACCGGTTTTCCCGGGCTGGCAGATTCAAGGGAACAGCACCGCAGCGGCGACAGGGTGTGGTTCTACGACAGAGACGACATCGAAATGCTGGAGAGCTGGGCAGCGGAACACCACATCATGATCATGCCCGGCTTCGAGTTTCCCGGACACACATCGGTCATCAACGACCTGTACCAGACCGGTTTCTCTGACGGCGGCAGCGACCGGTGCGGCGAGAATCATGTGTTCGGCAATGTCAAGCCGGGATTCGTGCTTGACATGACATCTTCCCGGGCGGTCGCCCATGCGAAGGCCGTCATGGAGCACTTCATCCCGTGGTTCTCCGGACCGTACGTTCACATCGGCGGCGAAGAGGTTTCTTCCAAGCTGGCGAATTGCGCTCGGGTCAAGACCCACATCGCGGGGACCACCGATGTCACGTCCCTCGGCGACATGTTGACCGTGTTCTTCAATGATCTGAACACGCTGGTCAGAGACACAAGCCGGTCGATGATCATCTACAACGGCGTGGAAAAGCTGAGTCCCAATACAAATGTCGCTCGCCTCGACTCCACTGTCACCGTGATGGACTGGGACGCTTCGAGCTACAGCTACTACGGAGGCCGGCCCGGCTCGACCGATGCGAGACACCCATTCATCAAGATGCGCTACGCAGACGGCCAGTACCTGACTTCTAACAATTTTCACGCGCTCTATCCCGACGAAGCGAGGCTGTATGACCGCTGGGTCGTCGAGCCGGTCTCGACCTACGTGGGAGCGGCGATCGGCGTCTGGCTCGACTACGTGTACTGGTCGCACGACCAATACACCGAACTGCTGCTGCGACGTCCTCGGGCGATTATGGGCGACCGCACCTGGAACGGCAGCTCCACTCCCGATTCCGTTGACGATTTCTATGCCCGCTATGACGCCATAGGCGAGCCGCCCGGATATGCGGGATTCTCTGTGCGCACCCGCGTCGACGACGGTGTTCCCAGCCACGACTATGGATTCGAAGACGACACGGAGGACTACCCGCCCAGCCATTTCAAGAATCTCCGCCCCGGCCGAACACATCTCTTGCGAGACGAGGCGGGTGCGTTGCACGCAACCTCATACAACCTGATATCGCCGACGGTGAGCACAGCGGACAAGGTGGCCGGTGCCGCGTCGTGGCGGTTCGACGCTGACGGCCACGGTGCCGGCATCGGCGGTGTGGACATACCGGCGCCGTGGACCGTGTCGGTCTGGGTGAAGCGGACGGCGAACCGCTCGGGTGCAGCACTCCTGAGCTCTCGCAGCCCCGGTGGTCAGTACCGATACATCCGGCTGCAGCGAAGCGGCACAGAGGTAGGAGTCGACGACTACGACGGCACCGGCTGCGATTTCGGCTACACAACGCCGCTGAACCAATGGACTCATCTCGCACTTGTGGCCGACAGCGCGAACATCACGCTGTATGTGAACGGGGCAGCCCAAAGTGAGGTGTGCGCCGTCATTCCGCTGCCCATGGGTGCCGTCAGCGCGCAGTCGACGAACAGCCTGCGGGCGTACTTGGACGAGCTGAAGATATGGGACGAGACGCTGTCGCGCGAGCAGGTGGAGCGACTCGCCGCGGCGGAGATGCCGCCTGGGCGACCTTCGATCAGATCCATCGCAGCACGCGACGGCGAACTCGCAGTGACGTGGGAGACCCCCACTGCGATTGGCAATGCACTCATCACGAGCTACGACCTGCGCCTCATACGTGCCGACGCCACAGAGGAGCACAAGGCCATTGATGCGAACTGGACGGAGCACCCAGCGGTATGGACCCGCATGGCGGGGGGCAGCCTGAGCGCCATCGTCGGCGGCCTGGCCAATGGCACCTCCTATGACGTACAGGTGCGGGCCACGAACGTCATCGGCGCCGGCGGCTGGTCCGACAAGGGCGCCGGGCAGCCGGCGATCCAGAACACCGAACCGGCATTCCCCGTCGAGCCAGCCACGCGAAACGTCGCAGAGAACACCCCCGCCGGCCAGCCGGTTGGCGCCCCGGTCATCGCGGTCGATCCCGAGTCCGACGCGCTGACCTACAGCCTTGAGCGCGGAGACGACCTCTTCGATATCGACACCGAGACGGGCCAGGTGCGGACCGAGGCGGCGCTCGATTACGAGAACGGGGCCAGCCACACCATCATCGTGGGCGTCAGTGACATGCTCGACAGCAACGGCGAATCCGACACCGAGGTCGACGACACAATCGTGGTGAGAGTCGACGTCGTCGATGTGGACGAGCCGCCGGAGATCGAACTTGGCTCCTCGGGCATCGGCGTCGTGGCAATGAACAGCGATCTGACGGTCGCGGAGAATCATGTCGGCACGGTCGCGACGCTCACGGCCAACGACCCCGAGAACGACCAGTCCCTCACCTACGACTGGTGGCTGAGCGGGACGGACCGTCGCGACTTCACCATTGACGGCGGCGTGCTCGCGTTCGGGACAGCTCCTGACTACGAGGAGCCCGTCGACTCTGGCCGGAACAACGTCTACGGCATCACCGTCAACGCCACCGACAGCAGCGGCATGACAGGCAGCATCGATGTCGATGTCATCGTGGCCCCAGTCAACGAGCCACCCTCCGTCGCAGGCCACGAGACTGCGAGCATCGAGGAAGGTGGAACCGTCGTCGTGGGGACCTACACGGCCACCGACCCTGAGCGCGCCACGCTCGCCTGGCAGCCGCTCGCGGGCGACGACAGCGACCATTTCGAGTTCAACACCACGACCGGCCGGCTTGCCCTCGCGACGGTGCCAGATTTTGAGGATGCGCAGGACTCCGGCCGAGACAACATATATGAGGTGACGCTGGGTGTCTCGGCCGGCGGCCACACCGCCACGCTGGAGGTCGAGGTCGCTGTCACGAACAAGGACGAGGCCGGCATTCTTGTCTTCTCCTCGACCCAACCACAAGAGGACGCCGACTACACCATTGGGCTCAGCGATCCGGACGGCGTGCAATCGACGACATGGGTGTGGGAACGAACGACTGATCGAGTCAACTGGTCTGTCGTTACCGGAGCTGTCACAGAAGTCACAACGAGCACATACACGCCTGCGGTGGGTGACCTGGGCCACTACTTGCGTGCGACGGCCACATATGCCGATGGGCACGGGTCAGCCAAGACGGCTCGCTTGGCGTCGTCCAACCCAGTGCGCGCTCACATAGGGGACAACGCCGCGCCGAACTTCCGCGAGTCGATGTACGTCCGCACAGTTGCCGAAGATGCCTCAACTGGTGCTCCTGTCGGTGCTGCAGTGACTGCCGATGATTCGGATGCTGGTGACACGCTGCGCTACGCGCTCTCGGGGTCGGACCTCTTCACGATTGACACAGGCAGTGGTCAGATCCGGGTGAAGGCGGCGGGGTCGCTCGATTACGACGACCCGGCGAAGCGGTCACATGTCGTCATGGTCACCGCCAGCGATAGCTCGAACGCGAGCGCCAGCGTCGGCGTCGACATCTCCATTGCCGACGTGAACGAGCCGCCGGTGGCCGCGGCCGATGCCGCCGCAAGCCTGGACGAGGACACCGAAATCGTCATCGAGGTTCTCGCCAACGACAGTGACTCCGAGGACGACCGGAGCGAGCTGACATTGCGCGTGGTCACTGTTCCGCACCACGGGCGAGCGACCGTACGCGATCCCGGTGGTCCAGGTGACTTCCGTACGATTTTGTACACGCCGAATCCGAACTACAACGGCTCGGACACCTTCACCTACGAGGTACGCGATACGGGCAGTCCGGCCCGCTCGAGCATCGCAAGCGTCTCTGTCCAAGTCGACCCGGTGAACGATGCACCTGCCTTCGCCGAGGCAACGGTGACTCGCACGGTGGCACGGAACGCCCAGGAAGGCGACAGCGTCGGCACGCCCGTGACGGCCACGGACATCGATGAGGGTGATTCGCTGACCTATTCCCTCTCTGGTGCTGACGCTTCCTCGTTCGAAGTCGGCTCCCACAGCGGGCAGGTCACCGTCGGGGCAGGATCCACATTCGAAGCCAGCATTCGAAGCACGTACGAGGTCACCATCGAGGCGCGCGATTCCGGGGGCGATTCAGCGCTGGTGATTGTGGCGATCAACGTGACCACCGGTCGGGTCTCGTCGTCGAATGACGTCACGCCGGGCGGTGGCGGCAGTGGTGGCGGCGGCAGTGGTGGCGGCGGCGGTGGCGGCGACGGCGAAGTTTCGACTGCGGTAGTGATCGTGGCCAACGGCTGGAGCCCGCCTGACATCGGTGTGGCCGCGGCGCTGGCCGCGCGCACACCCGAGTCCGCAGTCGTCTACACCAACGGCGACCGGCTGTCGGTCGCGACACGCGAATTGCTCGTCGACTACTTGCCCGGCACGGTGATCGTGGTGGGCGGCGAAGACGCTGTGTCCCAGACGGCGGTCGTTGCGGCGCGGCGCGCGTCGGAAACGGATTCGCTGGAGCGCATCAGCGGCTCGACACGTGCAGAAACGGCTGCGGCTGTGGCCCGGCGCATCCTCGAAACCGGTGAGGGGGGCGCGGTGACGGTCATCGTGGTCAATGGCTGGAGCCCGCCCGACATCGGTGTGGCCGCGACGATGTCGGCGCGAACACCTCGCTCGGTGGTGCTCTACACGAGGGCGACGCAGCTGCCCGAGGCGACAAGCCGGCTGCTGGGCGAGCTGGCGCATGCGCGGGTGGTGATCGTGGGCGGCACCGCAGCGGTGCACCCAGAGGTCGAAGCCCAGATCCGTGCTGCCGTACCAGGTGCCAGTGTCGAACGTGTGAGCGGACCGACGCGCACCGGGACAGCAGCGGGCGTGGCACGGCACCTGCTGGGCCCGCCAGCAGCGGCGGTGACTGAGAGTCTCACCATCCTTGTAACGAACGGGTGGAGTTCACCCGACATCGGCGTGGCCGCGGCATTGTCGGCACGCACCGAGGGGTCTGCTGTGCTCTATATCGAGGCCGTACGACTGACCTTGGATGCGGAGCCGGTTCTGCACGACTACAGCCCAACCCGTGTGATCTTCATCGGCGGACCGGCAGCGATCACCCGCGAGGTCATCGAACAGGTCCGCAGCATCGTGCCCGGCGCTACCGTCGTCCGCTTGAGCGGTTCTACCCGAACCCAGACCGCAGCTGCGGTCGCCCGCCGGATCTTGGGACGCCCATGAGCGCTTGGCTCTCCGAACAGCGGCGCTCGGTGGTGTGATCCAGCAGCTAGATCCTGACCAGTTCGGCAGCGTGGCAGAAGGGCATCAGGAATTCGCCAGGACCGATGCGAATGTTCTTGGTCCGCAGCGGCGATCACACAGTCTTCGGGGCAGACGTTGCAGTTGGCTCGTACATTCGAAGGATCCCGAGCGTGGGCCCGCGTCGGCATTGCCGCCGGTCCGATACCCATGCTGCCCTCGCCGACCAACCGCTGAATGGAGTGCTCGCATGCCTGTTGACCCAGATCGGGAGACGTGGAAGCCGGGGATGACCTGGGAGGACGCGCTTGACGAGATCGCGTACCTCAAGGATCTGGTCGCCGAGATGGGCGGGCCCGAACGCATCGACCGCCAGCATCAGGGTGGGCGTTACACGGTGCGCGAGCGCATCGCGAAGATGGCCGATCCGGGCTCGTTCGTCGAGATGGGCGGGCTTATGGGCGGTCCGGAGTACGACGACGACGGCAACATCATCGGGTTCACCCCGGGCGGCTACGTCATGGGTCTCGCTGAGCTCGACGGGCGTCCGGTGGCAATCGGCGGCGACGATTTCACACTCTCGGGCGGCAGTCCGCACAACGTTCACAAGATCCCGCACCAGTTCGCCCAGCCGCTGGCCATCACGTATGGCATCCCGTACGTGCAGCTGCGCGAGGGTGTGGGCCACAGCTCGAAATCTGACGAGGAATCGGGCCAGATGGCCCTGCCCTCGGGTGACATGTGGTGGCAGTCAGTGGAGATGATGACCAAGGTCCCGGTGGCGTCGGGGATCATGGGCTCGGTGGCGGGCTGGCCGGCGGCGGCAGCGCTGATGTCGCACTTCACGGTGATGGTGAAAGGCCAGTCGCAGATCTTCCCGTCCGGCCCGCCGGTGGTGCAGCGCGCCATCGGGGAGACGCTCTCCAAAGAAGAACTCGGCGGCTACCGCATGCATGTGTACGAGAGCGGCCAGGTCGACAACGTGGCAGAGAGCGAGGAAGACGCGTTCGACCAGATCAAGCAGTTCCTGTCGTACCTGCCGAACACCGTTTCGCAGGTGGCGCCACGGGTGGACACCGGCGATCCACCAGACCGCAGGCCCGAAGAGCTGCTCAACATCATCCCGACCAACCGGCGTGCGGGCTACGACGCCCGCGCCCTCATTCGCCATGTCGTCGACAACGGCGACTTCTTCGAAATGCGCCAGCACTATGCCGGGGCGATCATCACCGGGTTCGCTCGGCTCGACGGCTACAGCGTCGGCGTGGTCGGCAGCGATCCCATGCGGCTGGCGGGGGCCATGGACGGCGACGGGGCCGACAAGTACGCGCACTTCGTCGACCTGTGCGACGCCTTCAACCTGCCGATGGTGATCTTCCTGGACATGCCCGGGTTCATGCTGGGCTCGGTAGCCGAGCGCAAGGCCACCATGCGTCGCGGGGTGCGTGCGTTGATCGCTTCGGCGGAAGCCAGCGTGCCCAAGGTGGAGTTCAACGTCCGCAAGTCCTACGGCGTCGCAGCCGATGGGCCCAACAGCATCGGGCTGCCGCACGGACTCAACCTGCGATTCGGCTGGCCGGCGGGGGAGTGGGGCGGCATTCCTATCGAGGGAGGCGTTGCTGCGGCTTACCGGCGTGAGATCGAAGCCGCGCCCGACCCAGAAGCGCACCGGGAGATGCTCGAGGAGCGCCTGCTGAAGCTGCGGTCACCGTTCAAGGCCGCGATGGCTGGCGACGTCGTCGACCTCATCGACCCCCGCGAGACCCGCAGGCTGGCGTGCACCTTCGTCAAGCTGGCCCAGCCGGTCCTCGCCGAACTGGCACAGCGAACAGGCAAGCGCGCCGTTCGGCCGTAAATTCGCCTGGTCGGGTGCTCTGAGGCCCTAGGTATTCCCGGTGCTCACTTGAGTTGAGCCGTGCGGCATCGCACCGCTGGTTGTGTCGTGGCAGTGACCGACCGCTAGAGCACAGTCAGTCCGAGGTGTACAGACATGGGTTCGAAGTCACGGTCTGCGTGGAGCAGCTGATGCCCGTATTCCATGCAGAAGGCGGCGATCAACATGTCGATGGTCTTGCGGGGTGTGATGCCCCTGGCGCGCAGCTTCCGGTGGTTGAGCGCGCTGGCCATGGCGGTGTGCCGTCCCACCATCGGCTCGAAGAACAACGTGTCCATTGTCGATTGGGCGCTGCGCAGGTGAGCATCGCTTCGGAACCCTTGCAGAACCTCAGTGAGAATTAGGTCACCGGTGAGAATCGGTTGCACTCCCAGTAGCTCGTCCAGCAGGTTGGTCTGGCGAGTGTCGATGCCGTTGAAGAAGTCGATCCACACCGATGAATCGACGACGATCATCGGTCAGTGCGCATCTCGTCGAGCGATCCCTCCCACGGGAGCTTGCCTCGCAGACTGCGGATGCGATCCTGTGCCCTCGTTTGAACCAGCAGTCGCAGTCCTTCCTCGACGGCTGCGCGCTTGGTGCGAAAGCTGCCTTCTTGCATCGCCGCAGCCATGAGTTCGTCGTCGATCTCGATGTTGGTGCGCATCTTTGACCTCCCGAGACCTGGTTGTCGGTACCCGCATGCTCGTCGATGCATGCGATATCTTTGATGTGTATATTTCAGGTAATCATACACATTACCGCGCGATTCGAGACGCCTCAGAAATTGAGATGAATTCTGTTCCTGCCAGAGAGCACAATCGCGGTGTGGATCCCTCAGAACGCGACTGGATTCGATTCGGCGATGCCGTGATCGACTATGAAATTCGGCGCAGCGTGCGACGGCACAAGACCCTGGAGATCACGGCGGGACCGAAGGGCGTGCGCGTTGCAGTCCCGGCAGCGACCCGCCCTGAAGACATCGCGGCGTTCGTGCGGAGCAAAGCACGATGGATCCTGGACCGTCTCGCGAGCCCGCCCTCCCAGGACGCTCCACCCCAGTTGCCTGGCACGCTGCCGTACCTCGGACGCAGCCTGAGCTTGTCCACTGGTCGTGACGACATCGCCGATGTCGACGTGCGCTTCAGACCGTGGGAACTGCAGGTGTTATTACCGCGATCAATGGATCCCGACGGTGCGGCACCGCACATTCGCAGCGCCGTCTCCGAGTGGTATTGGCTTCGTGCCTGCGAGCACATTCCGGTTGGCGTCGACCGATGGTGGCCGGTGATGGGCAGCGGCGCCAAACCCGAAGTGATCATCGGGGACCAGCGCAAACGATGGGGGAGCTGCGCTGCCGAAGGCCCGTTGAGGTTCAACTGGAGGCTTGTGATGCTCGAGCCGGGGTTGCTTGACTACGTCGTCGTCCACGAGCTAGCCCATCTCACCGAACTCAACCACGGGCCCGATTTCTGGGCACTCGTGGATGCAGTGCTCCCCGGCGTGGCCGAGCGCAAAGCAGCACTGCGAGCAATCGAAGGAACGCTGCCGCTGTGACCTCCGCTCGTGGAGGCGACTGGTCCAGCATTGTCCCGAGCCGGCCGTCGAACGCCGAGACGGACGCGATCAGGGCGCCAGCGAGGGACACGATTAGCGTGACGCGGTGAACGACACTGTGAACGCATCAGGCGCGTCAAGCGCGTTGAGATTCGGATGGCTCTCGCCGTGCATCGGCAACCGGTGGAGCGATCACCGGCCGATCGTGGCCGACCAGGTGGAATGGCTCCTGCCTGAAGTGATCGGGCACTTCGACTCGCTGTGGATCGCGGACCATTTCTACGGGTTCGACGCAAAGACCGATCCGTTTCTCGAAGCCTGGACAACCATCACCTGGTGCGCCGCGCGCCTCGACGGAGTGCAGCTCTGCCATCACGTACTCGGGCACGGCTACCGACCGCCGGCCCTGACAGCCAAGATGGCGGCGACGCTGCAGTACCTGTCCGGCAATCGCTTCATCCTGGGCATCGGGGCCGGGTGGCGAGGTGACGAATACGAGGCGTACGGCTATGAATTCCCGTCGCCGAAGGTGCGCTTCGCCCAGCTCGAAGAGGTCGTCACGATCTGCCGGCTGATGTGGACCACCGACGACCCGAGCTTTGAGGGCGAGCACTACCGCATCGACGGGGCGGCGGCGCCACCACTTCCTGATGTTCCGCCGCCGATCTGCATCGGAGCCTCGGGCGAGCAGATCGGGCTCAAGGTGGCGGCCCGGCATGCCGACATCTGGAACACGCCGTGGCGGCGCGACCTGGAGTCGCTGCGTCGCAAGTGCGGGATCGTGCTGGACGAGCTCGAGCGTCTCGGGCGCGACCCGGCTGATTTGGAGATGTCCACCACCGTCGAGCGAGCGCTGCCCACCACCGACAGCGAGTCAGCCTCCTACGCCGAATTCCTCGCCTCGCTCATTGAGGTCGGCATTCGGCACTTTGTGCTCGACTTCGGCAACCCGGACAGCGCAGAGCCCGCCCATCGATTCGCAGAGCAGGTCATCGCCCCGCTGCGTGCCGCCATGAGCTAAGCGTCTGCCTGCGGGCGCACAAACCGCCCGGTCCCGAGCGGGTGCTCAGTCGGCGAAGAGTTCCAGTTCGGCGGGCGTGGGTGAGCCTTCGGTCCCCGCCGGCGATCGCAACTCGGCTCGTTCCAAGGTTTCCTCGTACAGGCTGTGAGCGGACTGGCCATGGCGTACGAACGCCACGACGTCGGTGCCGATGAACTCGACTGCCACGGCATCGCCGCGGCTGACATGTGGATCGGGCCCGCAGCGCACTCGCAATTGCGTGCCATCGAGATTCGCCACCACCATCGAGTCGTGCCCGTAGAACTCCACGAGTTCGACTTCGGCTGACGCTCCCGGCGCGAGGCGGAGCTGCTCCGGGCGCAGCATGACGTCCACCGTGCCCTTCACCGGATCTGCGGAATGGGCGCCATTGCTGCGGGGAGCACCGGCACCGCCGAGCGGCAGGCGGCCAAGCGCCGTGTGTGCGACGCCGGCAGATGCCGCACAGCGCAGCCACGACGCTGTGCCCACGAAGTCCGCCACGAACGGATCGGCAGGTCGGCGGTAGAGGCCGTCCGGGGTGTCCACTTGGGCGAGCTGGCCTTCGCGTAACACGCCGACACGGTCCCCGACGACGAAGGCTTCGTCCTGGTCATGGGTGACGAACACGGCGGTGATGCCGAGTTCGATCAACAGCCGGCGGACCTCGCTGCGGACCTCCTCACGCAGCGAGGCGTCCAGATTCGAAAAGGGCTCGTCCAACAGCAGTACTCCGGGCCGTGGCGCCAGAGCCCGTGCCAACGCGACGCGCTGCTGCTGACCGCCCGAAAGGGTCGATGGCAGGCGCTCCTCGAAACCGGCAAGACCCACCAAATCGAGCGCTTCGGCGATTCGGTGGGGCGTTCGCTTGGTCCGCTCGAGTCCGTAGCCGACGTTGCGACCCACGGTGAGGTGCGGGAATAGCGCCCAGTCCTGGAACACCATCCCGACGCGGCGCAACTCGGGCGCCACCCAGGTACCGCCCCGCCCAGGCGGGCCCGAAACGAACCGGTCACCCAGACAGACGGTGCCTGCGAGCGGGCGTTCGAGCCCCGCGATCAGGCGCAGCAGGGTGGTCTTGCCGCACCCGCTGGGTCCCAGCAAGGCCACCGATTCACCGGGGTCGACATGCAGTGACAGGTCGCGAACTGAGTAGCCGCCATGGTTGGGCGATTCACTGTCGAGCGGGCGTCGCGCCTGAGCTTGGCCGTAGGAGTGAGTGACGCTCTCGAGTGTGATCGAGCGCGCCGTTGGCCAATGCCGTTCGTGGGCCTGATGGGCAGGTCCACCCAACGCAGCAGAGCCAGCGAGTCGCCGATCTCGCTTCGACCGAAATGCCCGGACGGTGCGCACCGAACGCAGTATAAGCAAGGGCGTCGGCAGGTATCCAGAAAGGTGAATGCTCGGTGATGGCTTTGCCTGCTGGATTTCGGTAAGCATGGCTAACGAATCCGGTGGGCGAAGCTAGCCCGACCGGTGTCGAAGTAGGTTGACGCCGACACGCTGGCAAAGCACTGGGGGAGAGCTGTGGCGCTGACAAATGACGACCGGGTCGAGATCCGGGATCTGATCTCTCGCTACAACAAGGCGATCGACACCGGCGATGCCGACGGCTACGCCAATACCTTCACGCCCGACGGCGAGTTCATCGGGATCGTTGGCACGTTCAACGGCCGCGACGAGCTGCGGGCCTTTGCCGCCGCCTACGCCATCGAGGAGCAGTACGCAGAATTCGCCTCAGCGCAGCACTGGGTGACCAACATCGTTGCCGATGCCGATGCCGATGCCGATGCCGATGGCGCGCAAGCCACCGTGTTCAGCCACCTCCAGATGGTCAAGCCGCTTCCCGACGGCGGGCGAATCCTGCTGGTGGGGCACTACGACGACATCGTGCGCAAGGTCGACGGTCAGTGGCTGTTCGCACAGCGGATCGTCGTCTCAGACGCCTGATCGCTGGACGCCCGGACACGATGTCGCACACAGAACCAACTCACGCGTCCTTCGACGTGCGATCAAAATTGGCGGCGGGCCTGCCCCCTTCCTCGCCCACCTGGACGCCGATCCCGCGCTACAGCTTCGTCGGCGGAAACAACGATTCGTCAAGTGTGCCGGTGGGCGGATTGGCCGAAGCGGCCGTCAACGCCATCAACAGGCACGGCTCAGCACTCGCCACCTACAACCTCGGCGGCAACCCGCAGGGCTACGAGGCGCTGCGAGAGTTCATCGCGGCAAATCTGGCAGCCGAAGCTGCATTGCCCATCAGCGCCGACGACGTGCTCGTGGTCTCCGGTTCGCTGCAAGCACTTGACCTGGTGATTGCAGCCTTCGTCGAACCGGGCGATGTCGTGGTTGCAGAAGAAGCCACCTACGGCGGGATCATCTCCAAGCTCACCCGGGCGGGAGCGCTCTGCGAACCGGCCCGACTCGACGATGACGGCATCGTGCCCGAAGCGCTCGATGAGCTGCTCGGTGAGCTCGCTTCGAAAGACCGCCTTCCCAAGCTCATCTACACGATCCCGACCGTTCAGAACCCGACCGGCTCGGTCATGCCGACCGAACGACGGCACCAGGTGCTGGAGGTTGCCCGGCGGTGGGACGTCGTGGTTTTCGAAGACGACTGCTACGCCGATCTGCAGTGGGATGGCGAGCGCCCGCCCGCCATCGCTGCGCTGGCGCGCGACGGCGGCGATGTCGGCCGCGTCGTGTATTGCGGGTCGTTCTCGAAGTCCATCGCGCCGGCGCTGCGTGTGGGCTTCATCGCTGCGGAAGCACCGGTGATGCGACAGCTCGTGGCGCTCAAGGACGATGCCGGCACGGGAGCTGTCGAGCAGCTGATTCTGGCGGAGTATTCGGGGGCGCACTTCATCGACCACGTGCGAGAGCTGCGGGCCACGCTGCGCGAGAAATGCCGCGTCATGCGCCACGCCGTGGCCACGCACTTCGGCGCGTTGTCGCAAGTGGCGATCAAGCTCGGCGGGCCGGTCCAGGTGACCGATCCCAAGGGCGGCATCTTCGTATGGCTGACGTTCCCATCGGGCACCGACACCGCTCGATACCTGGCTCCCGCCGCTGAGCGGGGAATCCAGTTCAACGAGGGCGCGGCCTGGTCAGTCGACCCGCAGTGGGGAGCGCGACGAATGCGCCTGTGCTTCGGCAGCCTGACCCACGATGACATCCGCGACGGCGTTGCTGCCCTCGCCGAGGTGATCGCCGCCAATTAGCCGCGCTGTGTTGTCGCGGCCGTTGGAGGCAGCGCGGATAGGTGGCGGCTCGAAAGCTGCTGGAACACCTTTTCTGTGCAAATTTGCCCGCTGTACGGGTATTTCTGCACAGATTTGAGCCAGTCGGTGCTGCCAGACATAGCCGCCTATTCGCTAGCGCTCCTAGCCGCGGCCGTGGCGCAGGAGCTTGCCGGGGGTGGCCCCGGTGCACTCGCCGTCTTGGAAGGTCTCTACGCCGTTCACCAGGATGTGCCGGTAACCGTGTGCACGCTGGACGCGCCGCCACTCGCCGCCTGGCAGGTCGTAGACCGCCTCGCCGATCCATTCGGGATCGATGGCCAGCTCATCCATGTCATACACGAGCACGTCGGCCGGGGCGCCTTCTTTGAGCACGCCACGGTCCTTGAAGCCGGCGGCATGGGCTGCCAGCGCCGACATCCGGTAGTGCGCTTCCTCGACGGAGACGCGCTTCTCGTCCCGGACGATCCAGGCCAGGAAATCGGTCGTCCACGCACCGCCGGAGAAGAACTTGGTGTGCGCCCCGCCGTCGGACACGCCAGGGATCGTGTACGGCGAGTCGGTATAAACGGCGGACATGTGGTCCACGTTGAACTCGGGACCCTGGCCCAGGAACTCGGTCCGGAGATCGGTCTCGAGCGAGAGGTCCAGCATCACGTCGATGTAGTGCTTGCCTTCCGCTTCGGCAATCTCGCCGAGCGACCTGCCCACGTATTTCTGCAGGTCTTCGCGCCGGGTCACGCCCTGTACGACCAGCTTGCGGGGAGGCCCGCCGACGGCGCCTTGCGTGTTGGCGAACAGCGTCGCCGCCTCGTCGGTCTCGGCACGCAGCCGCTCGCGGATGGCCGGATCGGACATCTTGCGAATCTTGTCCTCCAGCGAGCCCGTGGTGGCCTCGCGCCACGCCGGACTTGAGTCGTACAGGTTCCATTCGTCGAGCGAGAAGGCGAATCCCGTGCGGATCGAGGCACCCTGGCCGAAAATGCGCAGCCCGTCGTTGTGCGCCTGCTCAAGCCATTCGAGCCGCTCCTCGTGCACCCGTGGGTTGCGCTGACTGACCGGCACCACGTTGTCGATGATCGGACGGCCGCTGACCTCGGCCAGCCGACGCTTGAAGGAGAGGTCCTCGGGATTGTTGACGTTGGCGCTCGTGGCCTGCGTCAGCTGGATGAAGCCCTCGTCGCGTTCGCGCAGGACCTCAGCCAGCACGAAGATGTCGTCGTCGATCATGGTGTCGGTGACCATCGGCGTGCCGTCGAAGTCGGACTGGGTGGAATTTGGGCCGAGGCGCTGGATGGAGAAGCCGCAGAGCCCGGCATCCATGCCCTCGTGCAGCAGGCGCTGCATCTCCTTGCGCTCGGCCATGTTGGCCGGCCGCGACTTCGCGGCTTCCAGGCCCATCACGTAGATCATCAGCGACGCGGTTGGCATGTACTGCAGGACGTTGACGCCCTTGGGCGCCGCGTCCAGCGAATCCAGGTACTCCGGGATGGTCTCCCAGTCCCACTTCGGCAGCATTCCTTCTTGCATCGCCGCGAGCGGGATCGCCTCGGTTCGGACCATCGTCAGCATCGACCGCTCGCGGAATTCGGGCTTGCACGGGGCGAAGCCGAAACCGCAGTTGCCGAGCACCACCGACGTCACCCCGTGCCAGCTCGAAATCGAGCAGTACGGATCCCAGCGGATTTGCGCGTCGTAGTGGGTGTGCAGGTCGATGCTGCCCGGGGCCACGATGCACCCGCCGGCGTCGATGACCTCTTTGGACGGCTTGTCCGGGCGGCCGCCGATCTGGGCGATGCGGCCGTCGGAGATCCACAGGTCTCCCCGGTAGCTCGGCACCCGAGTCCCGTCGACGATGGTGCCGTCCTTGATGTGAATGTCGTATTCCTGCACTGTTCCCCCTCGGCCAGTGATCGGCGCGCAACGAGATCGTTCGTGCCGTGAAGTTCCAGCGAGTGCCGACGCGCACCCCGGGCGCCGCGCGTCGCCGCTGGGACGAATGTTAGGCGCGCCGGGTCAAGTGGTGCTGAATCGTGTGACAGTGCAAGTAGGGCGCTGCTGATGCCCGCGTGTTGTCGCCTTCCGGCGAATCAGAAGATGCTGAAACCACCGTCGATCTTGATGACGTCGCCGGTGTGCCAGCGAGCGACATCGCTCATCAGGTACACGGCGATCGCTCCGAAGTCCTCCGGCGTGCCCCAGCGCCGCATCGGGATGCGGGACATGACGGCGCTGGCGAACTTGTCCCAGCTGAAAGCGCGCTCGGTCATCGCGGTTTCGACCCAGCCCGGGATGATGGCGTTCGCGTTGATCTTGTAGCGAGCCATCTCGACCGACAGCCCCATCATCATCGCCAACATGGCGCCCTTGGTGGCCGCATAGGCCTGACCCCGCGCTGCGCCCTGTATGGCGGTGCCGCTGGAGGTCAGCACCAGCGATCCCCCTTCGCCCTGGGCGATCATCTGGCGGGTGGCCGCACGCAGCGTGTAGAAGACGCCGTGCAGGTTCACGTCGATGACGCTGAACCAGTCCTCGTTCGAGTGCTCGTGGAAGCCGACTCGGTTCTGAGTGCCGATGCCGGCGTTCGGAAAGCATCCGTCGACGCGGCCGTAGCGCTCGATGACCGCCGCCATGGATTCTTCGACCTGCTGCTCGTCGGAGACATCGCACTGCAGGGCCGACGCCGACGGATTGAGCGCCTGCAGCTCGGCCTCGGCCGCAGCGTTCTTGTCGGGGTTGGTGCCCCAGATGCTGACGTCGGCACCGGCCGCGGCGACGGCGCGGGCGTAGCCCAGCCCGATGCCGCTGTTGCCCCCGGTGATGACCGCTACCTTGCCGGTCAGGTCAAAGCCGTCGTAGTTGTTGGCCACGGCCGGCTCAGCTGCCCTTGATCTGGCGCATGAAGGTGCTCTGGTCGAAGTAGTCGCGCCAGAACGTGATGAGGCCGTCGTTGACTTCGAAGATGCCCATCACGGGCAGCTCGATCTGGCGGCCCGAGCCGGTGTGGAACCGGTCGACACGCTCGTTCATCACCGTGTTGCCGGTGACAGTCTGGCGCAGGACCTCGAACTCGACGGGACCGTCGCCGGCCAGCATCGGGTTGAGAAAATCGCGCATCTCGTCGCGGGTGTTCATGTCGCCGATCGGGACGTTGTCGTAGTAGCAGTCCTCAGCGACATGGCTCATCGCGGCATCGAGGTCCTTGCGACAAATATCGGCGATGAAGTGGTCGACCACTTCAGTCGGCGAAGTGCCTTGGCTTTCTGACATCGGTTCCTCCTGGGTGCGCGGCGGTATCCGAGGGGACACGCCGACATAGGTGTTCGAACGACAGTGGTGTATCACGCCTGGCGCCTGGCCGCGGCCGGAAGTCGCCGCTGCAAGGGTGCTCGGCAGCGAGGACTAGTGTCCCGCCAATATGGGGGAGGCGCAGGTGGCAGACGAGCAGGGCAGCGAGATCGGCACGGGGGCAGATGCCCGACCTTTGGCCGGCATCCGGGTATTCGAGATCAGCATTGCCGTGGCGGCACCGTGCTGTGGCCAAGTCTTGGCACATCACGGGGCTGAGATCTTCAAGGTGGAGGCCCGCAGCTACCCCGATGTAGCCCGAGCATTCGGCTCGGCGTGGGCCCGTGACCCCGAGCTCGCCGACGTGTTCTGTGACACCAGCCCGTACGTTCCGGAGATGTCATCGGGCAAGCGGTCTGTCGGCTTCGAGCTGAAGCAGCCCGAGGGACTCGGGGCAGCACGGCGCCTGTTGGCCACCTGCGACGTGTTCCTGACGAATTTCGCAGCACCCGGCATCGCCGAACTCGGGCTCGACTACGAGTCGGTGACCGAGGTACGGCCGGACATCATCTACGCGGGCATGACCGGCTTCGGAGTGGACCCCGAGATGCCGTACTACCCGTTCCGTGCCTTCGGACCGAATCAGGCGCCGCTTGTGGGGTGGGACGCGCTCACCGGCTTTCCACACGAGGAGCCTGCAGGCATCCCCTCGATCGCTCCGCCTGACTACATGGGCGGTCTGCATACGACGGTGGCGATCTTGAGCGCCCTAGTCGAACGCGACCAAACCGGTCAAGGCCGCTTCATCGACATCAGCCAGCTGGAGACCACGGTGTCGTTCCTGGGGCCGTACCTGATGGGCCACGACATGGGTGTGCCTGAGCCGTACCGCAACGGCAACCGGGTCTCCTGGGCTGCGCCAGCCGGCATCTATCCCTGCGCCGGTAACGACCGGTGGGTGGCCGTCGAAGTGCAAAGCGACGAGGCATGGCAGTCGTTTGCTGCGCTGGCTGAATGGTCGGGCATCGAAGCGCACGACGGCAGCGGGCAAGCGGCCCTGGCGACCTATGCCCACGAGACGCTGGCCGAACGCATCGCCAACCATGACGCCCTCGATGCGGAGCTGTCTGCCTGGACCTCCCGCCGAAGCGCGCAGCAGGCTGCTGCTGAGCTGCAGGCCTTGGGCGTAGCGGCCTACGAGGTGCTGGATCACCGTGGCGTGCTGGCCGACCCGCAGGTGCACGACCGCCGCCCTTACTCGGTAGTGGCGAGCCCGAGGCTGGGACGGGACCTGTTTGTGCGCAATCCGCTGCGCATGAGCCGGACACCGCCGTATGTCACACGGGCAGGCCCGAACATGGGGGGCGACACGGTCGACGTGCTCACCGAGATCGGGTACTCCGGCAACGAAGTGGAGCAGATGGTCGCCGACGGAGCGGTGTTCACCGATTCGAGACCTGAGTTGGTCCTCGAGCGCCCCTTTGACCGGTGGTACGAGTCGGTGGGGATCGCGGAGTTCTACGACGCAGAGGGCCGTGTCATCGGCGGCGGGGCCATAGGCGGCAGGCAATGAGCGCCGCACAGCAACAACCACAGCAACGACACGGCCCGTGGACCGGCGTCCGGGTGCTTGACCTGACTGGGCTGTCGGGCGCATACGGGACCCGCGTGTGGGCGGCGCTCGGCGCGGATGTCATCTGCGTGGAACCGCCCGTGGGCAGTCCCATCCGGCAGATGCCGCCGCTCGCTCCAGGCCATTCCGGCCCCGAGGCCAGCCTGTGGTGGGCCTACTACGGCGCCACTAAGCGCAGCGTGGTGCTCGATCCGACCAACGCTGGTGACGCAGCGGCGCTGGTGAATCTGATCGGTTCCGCCGACGTGGTGCTCGACGATGCTCCGCCAGCCACCCAGGAGACGTACCCCTGGTTGGCGGCCCAAGGTGAGGGCGGTCTGGGCGTTGCCGGAATCGTCGAGAAGTTCCCGCATCTGACGTGGGTGTCGATCACTCCGTTCGGCATGACGGGACCGCGACGCGAATGGCGTTCGTCGAACCTCATCGGCTGGGCTTCGTGCGGGTTGGCGTCCACCGTGGGCTTCCCCCACGGTCCGCCGCTGACACCTGCAGGGGAGATCGGCGTGCTCATGCACGGTGCTTCGCTGCATGCGCTGATCGGCTCGATGCTGTCGGTGCGTACCCGTAACCAAGCTGGGGCATCCGGTGAGCCAGCGCTGGGTCAGACCATCGATCTCTCGCTGCAAGAAGTCGGCCTGTGGCTGTCGCCCGAGACTGGTGTCCCGCTCTATCTCGATGACCAGGTGCCTCGACCGCGAGCCGGCAATCGCCGGCCGGTCACCAGCCCGATGGGCATGTACCCGGCATCTGACGGCTACGTGGCGATCATCGCCATCCAGCCGACCCACTGGAACGCCGTGGCGCAGTGGGTTCACGAGCTCACCGGCAACGAAGGCATTCTCGACGAGATCTTCGTGGACATCGTGGTGCGACGCGAAGCGCTGGAAGCCGTGGACGCGTGGGTCGAGGAGCTGACGACCCAGTTCACCAAGCAGGAATTGTTCGTCGAGGGTCAGCGGCGGCGTATTCCCATCACGCCGGTCAACACCGTCGGCGACCTGCGTCACGACCCGCATCTCGAAGCGGTCGGCTGGTGGCGCACCGAGGAGCACCCGGTGCTCGGCACCTATACCGTGCCCGGCTCGCCGTTCACCACCGACGGAGACTGGTGGGCCTGGCAGCGTGCCCCGATGCTGGGCGAGCACACCGATGAGGTGCTGGGGTCGCTGAGCTAGTGCTGTGATCGCAAACGTTCGCCCGTAGCCGGCGTTGGCGTTGGTGGGTGTGTCGCCGTGTGGCTGGTGGCGTTGGCGTTGGTGTGAGGTGTGTCTGAGTCTTCCGCGGAGATCGGCTGAGAAATGAACCAAGTCATGCTGTGTTCTCGGGGTTGTTGGTGGTGGTCCGGCGGTTGTGGTCGAGCCGTCGTGTGCGGGCTCGTTGGAGGCCTTGCCGGCGGGCCTCGCGGATCGGTTCTCCTCGTTGGTGGTGTTCGTCGTCGGGGGTGACGTAGCCGATCGCTTCGTGCAGCCGGACTTCGTTGTAGTCGATCCGGATGCGTGCCAGCTCTGTGTCGAGCAACGCCGGGTCGGTGATCTCGTCGAGGTGGGGCCATTCGTGCTTGATGTGCCCGAAGAAGCTCTCGATCCAGGCTTGGTCGGTGGGGGTGCGGGGTCGGCCGTGGTGTTGGGCGATGGCCATCATCGCCATGTAGGCGCGGGTGTCGTGGCTGGTCATGGCCGGGCCGTTGTCGGACACGGCGAGCAGGATCGGCCGGTCGGGGTCGTCGATGTCGAGATCGAGGCGGTCGTCGGTGAGCAGCTCGTCGAGATCTTGGGCTAGCAACGCCTGGTCGAAGATGACACGCACTTGGGTGGAGGTCTCCTCGGTCGAGACCAGGCTGGTGATCCAGTAGCGCGAGACCATGTCGACGATGGCGAACACGCAGCGCCGGGCCTGCCCGAAGTGGGTGACGTCCCAGATCCAGATCCTGTTCGGTTCGGTAGACCAGCCAGTGCGGCCACGGCGTGCGGGGCCGCCGTGGTGTCGGCGGCTGTTCGGGCAGCACAAGCCCGTGGGCAGCCAGAACGCGCCGGAACGTCGAGGGGGCCACCCACACCCGGCCCACATAGGAACCGCGGTGGGCGAGCTTGCGGTGCGACCGGTCGACCGGTCCCCACTCTTCAGCGACAGCGAGGACCTCCGCGACTTCGTCGGCCAGCAAGGCATGCACCGGCGCGCCGCCCGGGGCGAGGTCGCTGAGCGTGCCCAGCTCGCGTCGGCGGGCCCGCCAGCGGTGCACCCGGTCGTCGGAGACCTGCCACACACCGGTGGCCCATGTGTGCCAGAACCCGGCGGCAACGGCGTCGTCGACGGTGTTGAGGACCAGCTCTTTGGCCTCGGCGGGGACTCTCGCCGGGACCGGTCCGTTCAGTCCCAGCCGGATTTTCCCCGGACGATGGCCAACTCGATCGCTTGGACCTTGATCGCCTCGGTGAGCTGACCGATCTCTGCCCGGGCCGCTTCGAGCTCCCAGTTCCGTTCGGTGGCCGGGCGACCCGGCTTGCGGGCCAGCGCAGCCAGCGCCGCGTCCTTCACCGTCCGGCGGATGGAGATGATCGTCGACACATCGACCCCCCACTTCCGGGCCGCGTCGGCCTGGGTGATCTCTCCGCCCGTGACCTGCAAGTAGATCTCCCACTTCGTCTCCGCGGACAGCTTCTTCGGTCGACGCCGACCCTCGCTGACAGTCATCTGATGCTCCTTCACGCGTCAGCGAGAACACGATCAGACTTGGTTCATTCCACGGTGGACCCTCCGCGGCAAACTCAGACGCACAACAGGTGGGTGTGTCGCCGGGTGTGGTCGTGTGGCTGGTGTCGTTGGCGTTGGTAGGTGTGTCGCCGGGTGTGGCCGTGTGGCTGGTGGCGTTGGCGTTGGTGGGTGTGTCGCCGGGTGTGGCTGGTGTCGTTGGCGTTGGTGTCGCGGGCCGCGAGGGGTGGGGTCATGGGGGTCCTGTCGCTGTTGTGCCGTTGGTCTCGCTGGTGGTGTGGGTGCGGGGTGTGGTGTTCCATCTGGTGGGGGCGGGGCGCCGCTGGAGTCGCTGGTTGTTGTTGTGGAGCTTGTGGTGGCAGTCGCCGCACAGGGCTGCGAGGTTGGGCACGTCCGTAAGGCCGTTGTCGGCTGCCCATTCGTCGATGTGGTGGTAGTCGCAGCGGTGCATGGGTGAGCGGCACAGCACGCAGCCGCGGTCGCGTATGGCGACGGCGAGCTGCTGGGCGACGCTGGCGTGTCGACGGCTGCGTCCGAGCCACAGGATCTCTGCGTTGGTGTCGAACAGAGCGCCTGCGATGCGCGTGTCGGGCGAGAGGTCGTCGAGGATTGACGGCGGGACGGGTCCGGCGCCGAGGAGTTCGCATGTTCCGTCGGGCCGGGTGCCGTCGATGACGCCGATCTCGGCGATGATCACGAGCTGGTTGGGTGCTTGGGCGGGCCGCCAGCGATCGATCGAGCGGCCCGACGGGCCTTCGGAGGCGACATCGCCGTCTCCGCTCAGCGTGGCATCGCTGTCCCCGCCGTGTCGGTGGGGTTCGGCATCGCTGTTGCGGCCCCGGTCGGCGCTGCCGCCGCCGTCCCGAGGGTTCTCGGTGTAGCCGTCAGCGTCGCGGCTGTGTCCGCGGTGCTCGGCATTGCTGTTGCGGCCCGGGTCGTCATCGCTGCACCCGCCGTGCCTGTCATCAGGTTGTGGGCGGCGCCTGGTGTTGTGGCCGTGTGCGGCGGGGTGGTCGATGGTGGCCAGGGCGTTGCGGTCGGTGACGATCTCAAAAAGGCTGTCGGCGAGGCGTTGGCGGTTGTCGCGGATCTGGTTGGGTGTGGCGTCGCGTCCGCCGTCGAGACGCCACAGGGCGTCGTTGTAGTTCTCGAGTGCCTGGCGCACCAACGCGAAGCTGATCGGGTCGAAGCTGGCGTGCAGCACACCCATCCCGGTGGACTCATCGACAAACAACGAAGCACACCGATCGCGGCGCTGACGGCTCAGCTCGGTCTGCGCGGCGGCAGGGTCGTGACGGGCCGTGAACTTCTTGGCCTGGTCGCGCAGCGTCTCAGGCGACACCACCGCGGCGGCTTCGAGCAGCTCGGCAGCGGTGTCGACCGCGTCAGGGCTGGTGCGCCGCGCAGCGTCGGCGAGCACAGCCGCGTGCTCGACGTTCAGCTCGCCCACCGCCAGGCCCCGAGCAACATTGGGCATCAGAGCGACCTGCTCGCCGACCTCCACGGTGCGCCTCGCGTCGCGCTTGCTCAGCCGCGCCCGCTCACGCAAGGTCGAGCGGCCCGACCCTGGGCGGGCGGCTTCGAGTGCGGCGGTCGCTGCGAGCAGCACTGCGTCTGTTGCTGAGCGCAACCGTGCCGCGGCGGCGATGACATCGGCGAGCGTGTCGCAGCCGGCGTCGCCCAGCGGCACCCGCGACGCTCTGGTGACCACCTCACGCGCACCGCACAGCACCCCCAGCACACCCTCAACCGCCAACACCGGCCCAACCGACCCCGCTGAAGGCAACACCGGCTCAGCTGAAGGTGACACTGCTTCGACCGGAGACGACACCGGCCCAGCCGGCCCAACCGGTTCGGCTGAAGGCAACACCGGCTCGGCTGAAGGTGACACTGCTTTGACCGGGGACGTCAGCGGCCCAGCCGGCCCAACCGGTTCGGCTGAAGGTGACACTGCTTTGACCGGGGACGTCAGCGGCCCAGCCGGCCCAACCGACCCCGCTGAAGGCAACACCGGCTCGGCTGAAGGTGACACTGCTTCGACCGGAGACGACACCGGCCCAGCCGGCCCGACCAGAAGCGACACCGGCTCAGCCGGCGACGACAGCGCGGGCGGCACGGTCACAGCCGCGTCGTTCGGCGGCACGGAGCCAGTCGGCATTCCCGCCGCCGAATCGCTGCGAACGTCTGAGCGCTTCATGACAATGACTGTAAATGAGGGGTGTTATACGAAAGCCTCAAAGCGACACCCCGACGGCACCACCGCACCCGCAACGACCCCCCAACGGCACCACCGCACCCGAGCCGACACCAGGGCGACCCCACCGCATCCGAGCCGACACCAGCGCGACCCCACCGCATCCGAGCCGACACCAGCGCGACTCCAAACACCGCTACGCCATGCACTCGTTGCGGGCGTGTGCGCTGCCCGATCACCGTCGCCGGATCAGCAGGTCGCATGGCGCCACCGATCTCGCTGTGTGGGCGCAAACACCTTCGGGCCCTGCTGACGCAGCTTGTGAGAACTGCGGGACGCCAGCACCCGGCCCCCAGTTCGCCGGCGACAGTGCAAACGTTCGTCGGGTCGAAATCCGCCCTGACGCCGGAAACCAAGGGCTACGGCGTATCGCGAACCCGCGCGTAGGTTTGCCGACACAGCGCTAGCTGGCTCGTGACCGGTTGCCCGACGCGATGCGCGAGTGTCTACTATCACGCAAGCGCCAAGCGCCAAAGCGACGGACGATGCCAGTACGAAATTGGCGCAGATTCGTTCGCTACCGGGGCCCGCGCAATATCCAGTCAGCAGGAGCCGATAATGATCCGACTTTCCCATGACGGCGCAGTGGGAGTGGTGACGCTGTCACACCCGCCGCACAACCTGATCGGCGCCGACTTCATTGACCGGTATTGCACGGCACAGGAGGACGCCGTCGCTGCCGGCGCCCGGGCGATCCTGGTGCGCAGCGACCTGCGTCATTTCTGTGCTGGAGCAGATGTCAAGGCGTTGGGTCCCGACGATGGCACTGCCAGCGATCCGGCTGCGGTGCTCGACCGGCTGGAATCAATCCCGGTGCCGACCGTGGCGGCGGTCCACGGCGCGGTGCTAGGTGGCGGCTTCGAGCTGGCGCTGGCCTGCGACATGATCGTCGCCGCCGAATCGGCCCAAGTGGGCGCCGTGGAGGTCACGCTTGGGCTGGTTCCGCTGCTGGGCGCCATTCAGCGGCTGGTCGCCCGAGCCGGCCCGGCGCGGGCACGCGAGATCACGATGCTGGGCCGCCGCTACCGGCCAGCCGAGCTGGAGCGTCTTGGCGTGGTGAACCTGGTGGTGAACGACGACGAGCTGGAGGACGCCTCGCTGTCGCTCGCACGCCAGCTGGCCGCCGGACCGACGGTTGCGCTGGGAGTCATCAAGCGGGTCGTCAACATCGCTGTGAACGAAGGCACTCGTGCCGCGGACGAAGCGCTGAGCGACGAACTTGCAGCTATGTGGGCTTCGAATGACGTCCGGCGCGGCACCGAGGCCATGTTCACCGGCGGGCCCGGTACAGCGGTCTTCGAGGGCAATTGAGCGGCGGGAGGCAACGACGTGACTGACGAAGCACCCGACAGGACCGACGACGCGGCCCCGTCCGACGCAGCAGCCCACGCGGCACCGCTGGCGGGCATCACGGTGGTGGACTTCACCCGGGTGCTCGCAGGGCCGACGGCAACACGGATTCTCGTCGAGATGGGTGCCTCGGTGACCAAAGTTGAGCCGCCGGCTGCCGACATCGCCCGAGCCGCATCGCCCTCGGCGGGCCCCACCTCCGGCTACTACCTGCAGCTCAACGGGGGCAAGCGCAACCTCAGCATCGACCTCAACTATCCCGAGGGGCGAGAGGCGGTCTTCGAGCTGTGCAGCCGGGCAGACGTGATCGTGGAGAACTACCGGCCGGGCACGATGGCCACCTTCGGCCTCGACTATCGGTCGGTCAGCGCCGTCAACCCGCGGGTCGTGTACGTGTCGATGTCGGGCTACGGGCAGGACAATCCGTGGTCTTCACGGCCGGCGTTCGCACCGACCGTTCAGGCAGAGAGCGGTTCCACGGCCACACATCTCGCGCATTTCGGCGACCTGCTCGTCCGCCCGACGACCGACTCGACCAGCCAGGCAGACCTCTACACCGGCGTGCAGGGTGCCCTTGCCGCCATCACCGGGCTCTACCAGCGCAGCATGACCGGCCGTGGCACCCACGCCGATGTGTCGATGATGGCCACGATGCTGTCGGTCAACGAGCGGCTGCACGCCGAAGCCAATGATCTCGACCCGTTGGGTGAGCCGCCGGCGCTGAGTGCGCCCGAATCGCCGATCTTCGAGCTGGCGGACGGTTCACTGATCACGATCGCTGCGTCACCGGTGTGGAGCCCGGCTTTTGGGCGCTACTGCACGATGATGGGCCGCAACGACCTCAAGGCCGACGCCCGGTACAAGACGCCGGAGTTGCGCCGAGAGCACTACGACGAGCTGGTCGCTGAGGTCGCAGCGTGGATTCGCACCTTCGGCAGCATCGAGGATCTGGAGCATCAGGTCTCGGGTGCGGGCGGGCTCGCCGTCGGTCGTATCCGGACTTCGGGCGAGGCTCTGGATACCGAATGGGCCGAGGCGACCCGGCCCTACTACACCATCGACGTCGACGGCCGGGAGCTACGGCTCATGCGAGGCCCGTGGCGTTTCGACGGCCTCTCCACGGCGCCGCTGCGGTTGGCTGCTGCGCAAGGTGCCCACAACGCCGAGGTCATGGCAGAGCTTGGCGCCACCGACGAGGAGATCGCCGACCTCGCCGAGCGCGGTGTCCTCCGCTCGAACGATTGAATTCGATTACTCGTCCCATGCGGTTGGCCTAATTTCCTTGTCGATCGGCTGGTAAAACTTCAAACGGTCGTCCAGCGAGCGACCGGACCACGCGAAAATGCCGCTCGTCCAGCGTGGCGATTCCGTCGGTCTCATAGCGGTGCGCGAGGACAACGAGCGAGGCGTCGGTCAGGCCGAGGCGCAAGTCCCGATATCGCTCAACCACTGCCCGGGCTCGGACGAGGTCGATGCGATCGAATGAAGCCAACTCGTATGCACCTGACGCCAATTCTGACAGGACGGCCAATTCGGCGTCGGCTCCGGCGAGCTGCGCTGCCAAGTAGTCGACTTCGGCTAGCACAAGAGGCGAGATCACCAATTGCTGACGTGACAGGAGCAGTTGCTTGCAACGCTCGTGCATTCGCTGGCCGCGTATGAACGCCGCCAGCAGCACGCTGGTATCGACGATCACGAACCGAAGCCGGTTTCCGCCAGTATCTCGTCGACCCGTTCGGCGAGGGTCGGGTCGCCCCAATCGTCGTCGAACAAGGGCACGGTCGGTCGAACGTCACGACGGCCGAGTGTCTCTTCCAATGCCTCGCGCACGATCGAGGCTTCGGATCGTCCGTCTTCGTGTGCGGCCTGCTCCAGTCGTTGTTTGAGGTCGTCAGGCAGGTAGACCGTCGTCTGCTTCATGCAACATATTGTGCCATGTATTGCAGACGGGCAAGCAAGCGAATAGGTGGCGGCTTTCGCACGAGCGACGGAATCGGAAAGGTCGGAGTGCTCTTCTCTTATGAGTTGGTGGTGAAGGTGACCGAGCCGACGACGTGTTTGGGTGCCCAGATTTCTCCGGCGTAGAAGCCGCCGTCCCAGGCGGAGCCGTAGATGTTGTACTGGGGATTGTCCGCCTTGACTGGACCGGACTCTTGGTAGTCGGCGAGCCGTCGATCGGGGTCAGCGTCGAGCCAATCGTCGATTGCCTGGCGTGCGTCTGCGATTTGTTGGGGGTGTTGCGGTGTCGGCGTCGGAGAGTTGATTGCTGTCCGCGTCGGTGCCGGTCATGTTGACGCGCACGGTGGCGCCGGTGCGCCATTTGTCGGTGACGGTCACGAGGCCTGCTGCGGGGAGTTGGCGCTCGGAGTCGGTCGACGCCTCTGCGGAGGGGTTGCTGCGGTCGGTGCCGTGCACGGCGATGACCCGGTACAGGAACTGTGTCAGCGGCACGATTTCGTCGAACGAGGCCGTACGCACCGGATTGCCGGCATCGTCGTAGATGCCTTTTTCAAGGTGCGGGTGCCGGGCACCCGCTCGATGTCGTAGCTGGTGCCCGTCCGCTGCAGCTGAAGAGCCCAGTCCGGGTCCCTACCCGTTGGGGCCTTGCGTTGTGCGGGGCGCTTCGGCACCGGCCGCGGCAGTCGCAGCCTCTGACGGCATGCCAATGCCCAGGTAACCCTCAATACGTGCGAGACGCTGGCCGTTCTCGGTGACAATCAATCGCAGTGTGCCGAGTTCGCCACGCAGGTCGTCGCGGAGTCTGTCGTTGGATTTTTGCTGATGCCACACGATCGCCAGTGCCGCCAGCACCATCGTGCCAACTTGCGCAAGTGCGCTCAGCTCCATGTCCCGAACGGTAGCACTCCATATCCAGCCGACCCTTCAGAATTATTGAAATAACCTGAGAGTCTGCTCCACGGCCCAGTCCTACCTATCGACAGGCGGCTAGTTGGGAGGTGTGAGCAGGGGAGCGGCGGTCTGGGCGACCGTCACGGGATCGCCGACGCTCACCATGGTGCCTTCGGGGTCGATGGTGCAGGCGATGCCGAAGATGGCGTTGCCTTCGAGGACCTTGCGCATCCCGGGGGAGTGGCCTTCGGCGGTAGTACACCAGCGGTGCTTGCGCATCACCAGTGCGGGTTCGCGGTGTCGCTCACCGGTGTCCTGGTCGATCTGGGGGACTGCGCAGCGTGGCCATGCAATCCGGGCGACGAGATCTGCATCGCCGATCGAGAACTCCGCCCAGGTGTCCTCGGACCAAGGCTGGTCGTTGATGACGATGAGGTTCGCCCGGAAACGCTCAATGCCGAACGGCTCGATGGCGCGGGCCACGAGATCGTCGAGCGATGCCATGTTGGCGACGAGCACCGGGGCGGCGTCGGCGAAAGTGGCAAGTCGTCCCCGGAACAGCCGGACCGGGCGGGACGATTCGGGTGTGAGCGCGGCGAGCCTCGCCGGCATTCCCAGCACCTCGCTGAAGAACGCGGCGGCCTCGTCTCCTGCGTCTGCACAGGCGACTTCGTCACCGATCAGCGCGTGCACGGTGATGTCGTTGGCATCAGGACGCTTGACGTCGATGACCCCGACGTCTGGTGCGCTGATCGTCAAGCCACCGTTGATCGGTTCGGGGACGACCGTGGCGAGCACCGCACGCTGACGCTGAGTGACTGCCTCGCCGATGGTACCGACCTCATCGGGTGCGGTCACCACCTGCCACTCCCGGTCGCCCTCGAGCCCGGTTGCCGACACCGTCACCGAGTCCAGTTCGATGCGTCGGCAGCCCTTGATGGGATGGATGGTGATCCCGGTGAGCGTTCCACCGTCGTGTCCCGCCGCTGCTTGCTCCGATGAAGCCATTGCCAGACCCTAGGCTCGCCGGAGGCCGAAGGCTGGGGTAGGCGGACCGAACCGAGTGCTGTCAACTATGGAGCATTCGGGGTCTCAGCGGCGCCACCGGCTCAAGATCGGTGTGGCTCGGGCTGAGCCGCCCGAGTGGTTGACAGACCACGCCGATCTCAACATGCACGCGCTGGGTCCCGGAGCGGAGCTGGAAGCGGAGTGGCAGGCCGCTGGGCTCGCGTTGCGCCGATACCGGCTGGAACGGGTCCGTGAGCAGCTGCGCAATGCGGACTGCGACGCAGCATTGCTGTACGACCCGGTCAATATCCGCTACGCCACCGACACGACCAACATGTCCCGGCGTCAGCGAGCTGGACCTGTGGGCCGCGTTGTGGTCGGGCAGCTTGCGGCGTTACGGCGAGTGGATCGAGACGAGGCTGCTGTCGTCGGGACCAAGGACGAACCCCTGATACCAGGAGGCCAGCAGTCGGCGGGTGCAGGCCGGCGAGCTGATGGGCTTCGACACCGACCTGGTCGGCGCGTACGGCATCTGCGTGGACATGTCCCGTACGTGGTTGTGCAGGGACGGCCGGCCAACTGCAGCCCAGCACGACACTGGGCACTGGCAGCCGAGCAGATCGAGCGCAACATCGAGCTGCACCAAGCCGGTATGACGCTACGGGAGATCACCGACAAGGCGTGGTACCCCGACCCGGACCAGTACCGCCACTACACGTCGATTTCGCACGGGGTCGGGCTGTGCGACGAGTACCCGGCGGTTGGCCAGGGGGCCCCGGAAGCGGATCAGCTCTGAACGAAGCTGACCAGCACCTGGTTTGCCTCGACGGCATCGCCCGGGGCGCAACGCACCTCGCCGACGGTGCCGGCCCCGTGAGCGCTGAGCGAGTGGAGCATCTTCATGGCTTCCACCACCACGACCGTGTCGCCGGTGGCGACGACGTCGCCGGGCACGACAGCCACCTCGACGACGACTGCGGGGAAGGGCGCAGCGACGGAGTCAGCCGAGCCGGTGTCGTCGGTTGCCGTCGGCGCCCAGGCGTCGGAGCGATCGGGGACGTCGAACGTGACCGTGTGGCCGTCCAGATTGACCGCCACTGAGTTGTGATCCGTGCTGCTGGCAACCATGGCGTTCGCGTCAGCGCCGTTGATCGACGCCGCCGGGACTTCGTGGAGATCGCCCCCAGCGTCACTGAGCAGCACTGCTGCCAGTGTTCGGTGATCGGTCAGCCGGAACGGCCCAAGAGCCGCCCAGGGTCCGCTGTCGAGTGAGATTCGCTCTCGTTGCTGGGAGGCCAGCCAAGCCGCAGCGGCAACCCCAGCGGCGTCGCTGCTGGACGGGGGTACGGGCATCTCGCTCGAGGCGAGGGAGTCGATCACGTTGGTGGTCATCTCCCCACCGCGCAGCAGGGGCGTGTCCACCAGCCAGCGCAAGAAACCGGCGTTGGTCGGCACTGGCCCCAGCACGAGCTCGTCGAGGGCGTCGCGCATTGCGTCGAACGTCGCTGCACGCTCGGAACGATTGACCACGAGCTTGGCGATGAGTGGGTCGTAGTAGGGCGTGATCTCGCTGCCGGGTTCCACCGCCGAATCCCAGCGCACACCGGAGGGCACGCTCAGGTGGCGAACCGGACCCGCCCGGGGGCTGAAGCCATCGGCAGGGTCCTCAGCGTTGATGCGGGCTTCGATGCTGTGGCCTGCGAACGTCACCTCGGATTGGCTGATGCCCAATGATGCGCCGCTAGCGGCGCGCAGCTGCAGTTCCACGAGATCGAGTCCGGTGATCGCCTCGGTCACCGGATGCTCGACCTGCAGGCGGGTATTCATCTCCAGGAAGAAGAACTCGCCTGTGCCGGCATCGACGATGAACTCAACGGTCCCGGCGTTGTCGTAGGAGATGTGGCGGGCGAGGGCCACGGCCGCTTCGTGCAGGCCATCGCGGGTGGCCTCGGGCAGGTTCGGTGCGGGCGCCTCTTCGAGCAGCTTCTGGTAGCGGCGCTGCGAGGAGCAGTCGCGAGTGCCGAGGTGAATGACGTTGCCGTGCTGATCGCCGACCACCTGTACCTCAATGTGGCGAGGACGTTTGATGTACCGCTCGACGATGAGCCGATCGTCACCGAAGGAGCGCTGTGCCTCTGTACGAGCTGCTGTCAGTGCAGCGTCGAACTGGTCCGGGGAACGAACGATGCGGATGCCCTTGCCACCGCCGCCGGCCGATGCCTTGACCAGCATCGGATAGCCGATCTGCAAGGCAGCGGCACTCAGGTCTCCGGCTGCGGCGCCGGGAATGATCGGGACACCTGCGGATTCTGCGATTGCTCGCGCTTCCACCTTGGCGCCCATCTGGGCGATGGCATCAGGGTTCGGGCCCACCCAGGTCAGCCCGGCGTCCACGACGGCCTGCGCAAATCCCGCGTTCTCCGACAGGAAGCCGTACCCAGGGTGGACGGCATCGGCGCCAGTCTCGGCTGCTGCGGTCAGGAGGGCGTTGACGTCCAGGTACGACTGGTCGAGCGCCGCAGGGCCGATGCACCGTGATTCGTCCGCCTCACGGACGAACGGCGCATCCCTGTCGGGCTCGGCCCACACCGCGACGGTGCGCCATCCCAAGCGCTGCGCGGTCGCGAAGACCCGGCTCGCGATCTCTCCCCGGTTGGCGACCAGCAGCTTCATGACATCAGGCTCATAAAAGGGGACGGCCTCCAGCTACATCCGGTAGACGAGGCCGCCGCCGAGGGCAGGGGCGTCCTGGCGAGCAGCCAACGCAAGACACAGCCCGAGGGCATCGCGCGTGTCGACCGGGTCGATGAGACCGTCGTCCCAGAGGCGCGCCGTGGCGTAGTACGGGTCGCTCTGGCGTTCGTACTGGTCGGCCACCTCTGCCCGCATTGCCGCGATCTCTTCGTCGGTGGTCTCAGTGCCTCGCATTCCGGCCAGCCTGATGTCGACGAGCACGGTCTGGGCTGTCTCGGCAGACATGGTGGCGATGCGGCTGTTGGGCCAGGCGAACAGGAACCTGGGATTGAAGCCCCGCCCGCACATGCCGTAGTTGCCCGCCCCGTAGGAGCCGCCAATGAGCACCGTGTAGCGCGGCACAGTGGCGTTTGCCACCGCAGACACCATCTTCGCCCCGTGCTTTGCGATGCCGGCTGCCTCAGAATCGCTGCCGACCATGTAGCCGGTCGTGTTCTGCAGGAACAGCAACGGCACCCGGCGCTGCTCGCAGAGCTCGATGAAGTGCGTGGCCTTGAGAGCGTCGGAGGAGAAGATGATCCCGTTGTTGGCGATGATGCCGACCTGGTGACCCCAGATGCGGGCGAAGCCGCAGGTGATGTCGGTGCCCCACTCCGGCTTGAACTCGCCATAGCGAGAGCCGTCGACGAGCCGGGCGATGATCTCGCGGGCGTCGAAGCCGATGCGGTCATCCGCGGAGATGACGCCAGAGATCTCGGCCCCGTCGTAGCGAGGCGGCTCCGGCTCGGTCCACGACAGCCATCCCTCCCGATGGTCAACCGGGCGCTGGTTCACTGCCGCGCACAGCTCGCGCAGCTTGCCGTAGGCGGAGCGCTCGTCTGGGGTCATGTAGTCCGAGACGCCCGAGATGCGAGTGTGCAGAGCAGCTCCCCCAAGGTCGTCGGGCTCGATGATCTCGCCGAGTGCTGCTTTGACGATGGGCGGGCCGCCCAGATAGATCCGCCCGATGCCGGCGACCATGATGACTTCGTCGCTCAGCGCCGGCACGTAGGCACCGCCGGCGGTGCACCCGCCCAGCACCACAGAGATCTGCGGCAGTCCCATCGCAGAGAGCCGGGCCTGCCGGTAGAAGCTGCCGCCGAAATGGTCCTTGTCGGGGAAGATGTCGTCTTGCAGGGGCAGGAAGGCGCCGCCGGAGTCCACCAGGTAGATGACACCGAGGCCGTTTTCTGCGGCGATGTCCTGGGCCCGTACGTGCTTCTTGATGCTGACCGGCAGCAGCGAGCCGCCTTTGACGGTGGCGTCGTTGGCGATGAACATCCACGGCACGCCGCACACCACGCCGATGCCTGTGACGATCCCGGCGCCGGGGGCGCTGTTGTCGTAGAGCTCCCAGCCGGCCAGCGTGGACAGCTCCAGGAAGGGCGTGTCGGCATCGCACACGAGGTCGATTCGGTCCCGCGGCAGGATCTTGCCCCGAGCATGGTGCCGCTCGATGGAGCGCTCGCGGCCGGCGCCGCCAGAGATCGCGAATTGCTGACGTTCTCGCAACGTCGTGAGCAGGTCGGCGTAGGCGGCAGCGTTCTTTCCAAAGTCGTCGCTGCGAGGATCGATTCGGCTCGCGAACTGTCTCATGTGCCGGCAGGCTCCTGATGGACTTAGCGAATCTGGATGAGGCGGGCGCCTGTGCCCCGAGATCGGTCTGCAGTGAGTATCACCGCATCGAGCCGCTCGCCGAGCGCGAGACACAGGCGGTCCGCCAGCGACAAGCCTTCTTGGGGCCTCCAGCGGTGGGCTGCCCACTCAGCGTCAGCCAAGGTGACCGGCTCAATCCGCAATTGGTAGCTCATGAGCAGGGCGCGGGCTTCGTTCCATCTGCGACCGGCCGCCACCATCTTCTGCGCTGCCTCGCTCCAGTTTGCAGCACCGCATCGGGCACCGCTGAGGAGGGCCTCCTCGACCATGCCGGCACCGGTCTCGCCCTTCAGCCGGGCGAGCAGCGCAGAAGCATCCAAGACTGTGGTCACCCAGCGTCTTCTCGCGCGGACTCAACCCGACGGTCCCTCAGCAACTCGCCTAGAAGGTCCGTACCTCGAAGATCCTGCCGCACACGAGCACTCAGTTGCTCCCGAGTCATAAGGACCATCCCCTCCGAAGAATCGATGAGAACGAGCGGCGTTCCGGGCGCCAGGCCTGACCGACTCCGTACTTCGGCAGGAACGACGAGCCGACCGCGGTCTCCCATCACAATATTGAATGTCCCACTCATAGTTCAACTGTACCAATTTGATGGCACGGGTGGGATCTCACTTCGGGGCTGGCACCGCCCATGAGCCCATCGCCGTCATCAAGCGGAGGTCGTACGGGCTGCCGACCATGAACTGCCCGGCTGCATCCTTTTCGCACAGCAAGGAACTGTGCTGTAACATAAACAGTCTAGGTACAGTTCTATACCTGAGACTGGTGCGATACAGCTCTGTGCCATATTTGCTATGATTTTCCCATGCGTCCCCGAATCATCAGGACACTTGGCCAACTTGGGATGGAAGTACGCCGCCTGAGGCACGAAGCCGAGCTTTCTCAAGAAGCGCTCGCCGACATGGCAGGCGTATCTCGACGCTGGGTCGGTCGCTTGGAACGTGGGCATCGGGGAGCTGAGATCGCCAACGTCATGAGTGTCGTGCGCGCACTCGACATGGGCGTGGCGCTCGTCCCCATCGAGGATCCGCAATGAACGGATCAGACGCACTCGTCGTGATGATGAATGGGGTCTGCGCTGCGGTGATCCACCACGGCGGCAATGGGCTCGAACTTCGCTATGACGATGACTACATGCACTCGGATGCTCCCCCTCTGTCATTGTCGTTGGGGTTCTCTCATCGCCCGTACGTCCGTGGGGAGCCTGACCGTTGGATTACGTCGCTGCTCCCAGACGACTCGCGCGTGCTAGCACGGTGGTACGGCCGTCAGCAAGTTCAGGAACACACTCCGTTCGGACTCCTGTCGACGAGCGCAGGTCACGACTGCGCTGGCGCTGTTCAATTCTGTCGGTCGGGCTACGAAGACGAACTCTCGGAGAGAGCAAGCGGTCTTCGACTGCTCAGCGACGCAGAAGTCCGCGGAGAGATAGCGCAGATTACGAGCAACCCGGATGTGTGGACGCCAGACGATGTGGAGCCGTATTTCAGCCTCGGTGGCTTTCAATCGAAAGTGGCTTGGCATCGCACTGAGGATGGATGGGCTCGACCGTTCGGCAATACGCCGACCACGCACATCTTGAAACCCCGTGCCGAGGCAGCGGAAACGGTTGCCATCGGAGAGCACCTGTGCCTCGGGGCGGCTCGCCGACTCGGCATTCACGCCGCAGAATCGTGGATCGCGAGCTACGGGACTGACGTAGCCGCCGTGATTGTCCGTTACGACCGTTCGCTCGTCGGCGATCAGTGGCAGCGCGTGCACCAGGAGGACATGTGCCAAGCCATGGGACTTCCCGGTGCACGCAAGTACGAAAAAGATGGCGGACCCGGCATGTCGCAGATCGCTGATCTCATCTGGGACCATTCCGCAGCGCCCGACGACGACATCAAGAGATTCGCAGACGGGCTGCTGTATGCATGGCTGGTCGTGAACAGGGACGCTCACGCGCGCAACTACAGCCTGATCCACATGATTCACGGCGAGACACGCCTAGCCCCGCTGTATGACGTGAACTCATCTCTGATGTTCGACCACACCAAGATCGGCGAGCGAGAGATGGCGATGCGATACGACAATGGCTTCACGGTGTACCAAGCAGGTTCCCAAGACATGCTGCGCTCGATGGCAGCGAGGCTTCGTGTGTCGGCAGCCGAACTGGTCACGCGGGCAGAGGATCTGGCCGAAAGGCTGCCCGCGGCCATCAGGGAAGAAATCAACCGGCTGCCTGACGACCTGCAGCGACCGGAGCCGACTCAGGCGTTTCTGGATCGGATCGAACGACGCTCAGCAGCGTGCAAGAAGACGATCATGGCCACACGGAAGATCATCGGTCGCTCCCCAGGGACCGGCAGAGCGTCTCAACCACTGGCCACACCTCCCGCGCTGTCAGCATGTCCCAAACGGGTCAAATCCACGAACCTGCCATGTCTGCTGCCATCAGGGCACAAGGGTTGGTGCAGAAGCCGTTGAGACATCAGCACCCTTGACCTGGCGAAGCAAGCATCGTGGTCGCTCAGACAATCCGGGGTCCCCGGTCGAGGTCCAAGGGCTGGGCCGCTGTCAGAAGTTGCAGTCGCCTGAGTCCTGGCCCAGCAGCACCCGACCGGCGGTGTCCATCTGGTAGCTGCCGACCATGAAGTGTCCGGCCACTGCTCGCACGTCGTTGAGCAGCGCACCGAGCGGCGAGGCGGTGAAATTCGCGGTACTGCCAGATGCTGTTACAAGCGTCTCGACGGCTTCGATGCAGTTCTGCACGCTCCACGAACACGCCAAGCGCGCCCGAGCGTGCTGCTGCGCGGTGACTTCGCCTCCAGCCGAGGCCGTCTCCCACAGCCGGTCGAGCTGATCGGCCACGAAAGCTCGGCCCGCGCCCAGCAGCGCCTCGGCGCGCCCCATCGCGGCGTGCGCGTCTGGCCGTGTCACCAGTTCCGAGCGGGCGAACAGCGGCGTTTTTGTGTCGGCCAGGGCGGCGAACTCGTCGATGGCGCGTCCGGCGATTCCTGACGCAACGCCGGTCTTGGGGAATGGGAAGCGGAGTCCCGACGGCAGCCGGTAGAAGGGATGCTCGTTGGGCTTGGGCAACGAGTAGTTCTCGACGACTGCCGCCCGGTCGGCGGGCACGAACACGTCGGCGAGCACTACATCGTGGCTGCCGGTGCCGCGCAGACCCACGGTGTGCCAGGTGTCTTCGACGCACGCATGGTCGGCCGGTACCAAGACGTGGCAGACCTGCTTGGGCACAGTGCCGTCGACAACGTTGGCGACTACCCACCAGTCGGCGCCGGTGCAGCCGCTCACGAACGTCCAGCGCCCGTTGACTCTCCAACCGTCGTCGACCGGCCTCGCGATGCCGCGAGGTACGCCTGAACCGGCAATGACCACGTCCGGGTGCAAGGCATAGAAGCCCGAAACGGTCTCGGGTTCGAGATGCGCCGCGAAGATCTCGGCTTCCTCATTGCAGGTCATAGCGACCCATCCGGTGGATGGGTGCTCGTAGGACACACGATGGGTGAACTCGATGAATTCGCCAGGGTGGCGGCCCAGGCCGCCGAGCTCCTCGGGCACGAGAATCCGCATCAGTCCTCGACGTCCCATCTCGACGAGGATGTCCCGGTCGGGATTTCGGCCAGCGTCGCTGTCGGGGCCGCCGACCCGGACACGGGCGAGCAATTCGTCATTCAGTTCAGGAGGTCCCGCCGTCCGCTGCGGAGACTCAGAGTGGGCCATCCGGGCAAGCTAACCGCAGCCGGACCACACCTGCCGGGCTAGCTTCATCGCATAAGGAAGCTGAGTCCCGGAGATGTCGTATGCGCCACAATATGACGGCGATTGTCGAGCGCGAGGGCGACGGCTATGTCGCGGTCTGTCCAGAGGTGGATGTTGCCAGCCAAGGGCGGAGCGTGTCGGAAGCCCGCGACAATTTGGCCGAAGCTGTCACATTGTTCTTCGCCAGTGCGTCGCCCGATGAGATCGACGCAAGGCTGCGAGGCGAAATCTATGTCACGCAGATCGATGTAGTGATTGGCTAGGTTGCGCGTCTTATCCGGCCGAGAAGTCTGCCGAATACTCGCCCGGCACGGTTATGTCGAAGTCCGGCGCCGCGGAAGCCATGTGGCAATGCAGAAGATCGAAGACGACAGCACCGTTACGGTTCCCGTGCCCATGCACCAGGAGCTGCGCATCGGCACCTTGCTGTCGATTGTTCGGCAATCGGGATTGTCTCGGCAAGTATTCGAACAGCAGTCGTGAGGCTGACCCAATGGCGGCCTCAGTCTGCTCCTCCTAACGGGGAGCGTGCTGCCACAAGATGGCGATGGCAATGCGAACGGGAATGCGCATGAGCAGTACTGACGCCCCTGTCGACCAGGCGACGACGCCTCTAGCGGGCGTGACCGTGCTGGATCTGACCGATCACCGCGGTGAGTTCGGGCCGTGGATGCTTTCAGAGCTCGGTGCCGACGTGATCAAGATCGAGCCGCCTGGCGGGACGCCGGCTCGTGCGGCGATGCCATTGCGAATTCCCGATGGGGCAGCGTTCGAGGTCGTGTCACCGGATCTGCGCAGCTGGCAGTTCTGCGCCTACAACTCGAACAAGCGCTCCGTCGTACTCGACCTCGAAGACCCTGGCGACAGGCAGGTATTCGAGCGTCTCGTGAGTCGCGCCGATTTTGTCTACGAATCAGGCGTGCCCGGCACGCTTGCCGAAGCCGGCTACCGCCATGATGATCTTCGCTCACTGAACGCACGAATCATCCACGTCCAGGTCACGCCGTTCGGGCTGGACGGCCCTCGCAGCGCGGACCCTGCCTCGGAGGTGTCGCTGGCCGCGCTCGGGGGTTCTGCCAACATGCAGGGCGTCTTCGAGCGGGCGCCGGTCAAGGCGTCAATCGCACAGGCATGGCGTCACGCCGGTGCTGAGGCGGCCGCGGCGGGCCTGATGGCGCACGCACGGATGCGCGTTGACGGCGCCGCGCAGCACGTTGCCGTTTCGGCGCAGGCCACCATGACGTGGACACTGCTCAACGCCATGGAGACCCATGCCATCTGCGGCCGAGATTTCCAGCGCTCGGGCACGATGGTGAATCTCGCAGCGCCGCTCCAGATGCGCTATCGCACCCAGGACGGGTGGGCTATCGGCGTTGCCCGAGGCGTGGCGACCGGTCGGCTGCTGGATTGGTACATCGAGGAGGGACTAGCCGACGAGAGCTGGCGTGCCGAGGACTGGGACACCTACGACCTGCGAGCCTCGAAGGGAGAGCCGGTCAGCCGCACGTTCGAGGAGCTCTACGAAGCGTTGGTGGGGCTGTGCGGGCAGCACACCAATGCCGACCTCTTGCAGCGGTCGGTGGAGCTGGGCGAGACCATCGCCCCGGTGCACACCGTGGCGGATCTGGTCGAATTCGAACACCTGCGCGTTCGGGACTTCTGGCGTCCGGTGGAGCTTGGGGGCATCTCGGAGCTTGAGGGCACGTCGGAGTTTGCGGGCACCCCGGGGGTGGAGCTTCCCGGCGGACCGGCGACGATCGACGGCGTTCGCATCGGCATGCGGCGACGGCCGCCGCTGCTCGACGAGCACGGCGCAGAGATCCGGGCAGAAGCTGCCCGTGCTGGCGAGCCAGGCGAGCCTGACGGAGTGGCCGGCTCTGACCGGGCAGTCGAGCCTGACGGAGTGCCCGAGCCTGACTGGGTCGTCGAGCCGCCGGAATCCGCGGGGAAACCGACCGCGTGGAGTGTCGGGAACGCCGAGCTGCCCTTCGCCAGGCTGCGGGTCGCGGACTTCAGCTGGATCGGGGTCGGCCCGATCACGGCAAAATCCCTCGCGGATCACGGCGCGACCGTCGTGCGGATCGAATCGGCCGGTCGCATCGACGGTCTGCGTGCGAATCCGCCGTTCAAGGACGACGTGATCGACGTCGACATGGCGCACTTCTTCGGGACGTTCAACACGTCGAAGCTCAGCATCGACATCGATCTCAAGACGCCTGGCGGCGTCGACATCGCTCGCCGGATGATCGCGTGGGCCGATGTGGTCGTGGAGTCGTGGACGCCGGGCACTTTCGCCCGCAATATCGCCGACGACGAGCTCATCGCCGAGCTGAACCCGAATGCGATCGTGGTGCATACGTCGCTGCTGGCCAGCGGCGGCCCGCTGTCCAAGATGGGTGGCTTCGGTTATCACGCTGCTGCCATCGCCGGCTTCTATCCCGTCGTGGGATGGCCGGATCTGCCGCCGGACGGCCCGTACCTCGCCTACACCGACACCATCTCGCCGCGCATCATCACTGCCACGCTGCTCGCAGCACTGGATCGCCGTCGTCGCACGGGCAAGGGCTGCGTCATCGAGGCGGCACAGCTCGAATGCGGCCTGCAGTTCCTGGCTCCAGAACTGGCTGACTATGCCGACAGCGGGACGGTGGCGAGCCGCAACGGCAACCGGAACCCCGATGTGGCACCCCAAGGCGTGTACCCGTGCAAGGGCGACGATCGGTGGTGCGCCATCACGATTGCCGACGATGCGCAATGGAAGACGCTGGTGGAGCTGATGGGGGCACCGCAGTGGGCGCAGGCTCCCGAGCTGTCGTCGCTGGAAGGCCGGCTTGCTGCCCACGATGCGATCGACGACGAGATCTCCGCTTGGACGGTCACCCAGGAGGCCGTGAAATTGGAACGCCTGCTTGCGGGCGCTGGGATCGCGGCGGGCATGGCGCAGCGCAGCAGCGACCTGCTGGCGGATCCGCAGTATGCGCACCGCGGCTTCCACCGGTGGTTGGAGCACCCCCGGATGGGGACCGTTCCCTATTCCGGACACCAGTACCAGATCGCCGGCTACGACCACGGTCCCCGCTTCGCGGCTCCGATGCTCGGTCAGCACACCTTCGATGTGCTCAGCGAACAACTCGGCCTCACCGACGAACAGATCGCCGGCATCGCCGCCGCGGGCGCGCTGGGCTGACGGCTCGCCGTCGGAACTGCGGCTGTGGAACGTCAGCGGTGAGGCACAGTGGGCACACCTATTCGAGCGGCCTGTCAGCAGTCGGTCAGCGGAACGTCACGGCCAACAGTGCTGCGGCGGATTCTGCGATGCGGCGGCGTGGTCTGGCTGGGTGGCTACATGAGCGGCTGGTGTCGATGGTGCCGGGTAGTGTCGTCGGGCGGCCCAGTGGGGAGTGTGTCGATGCGCGTTCAAGGCTGGCGTTGGGTTTCGGTGCTGTGTGCGGTGGTGCTCGCGGTGCCGTTGGTGCTGCCCGCCGCGGCCGGCGCCCAAAGCGGGGGCGCGTACCTCGATGGTGCGGAGCCGTGGACCGAGTCGGACTGCGCTGGTGAGGTGCCGATCGTGGTCGGCTCTGACGCGGCGGCGCAGTCCGACATCTACAGCGCGGTGACGCTGGCTGGGGTGGTGGGCACTGACTGTGTGATCCTGGCGGGGCCACGCGGCGCGGCGATGCCCGCTGCTCAGCGGGCGCGTCTTGATGCGGCTGCGGCAGGCGGCTACGTGGTGGGCGGCACCGCTGCGGTTCCTGACGCGAAGCTCACGGGGCGTGTCATGACGCGCTTGGGCGGCGCTGACCGGTGGGCCACTGCGCAGATCATCGGCAACGAGGCCAGCTACCTCGCCGACGGCACTCGGCCCGACTCGCCGACGATGTCCGAGACGGCGCTGACTGTTCCGGCTGATGTGTCCGAGCCTGGGGTGTTTCTCGACGGTGCGGAGCCTTGGTTCGCTGCTGATTGCGCTGGCGATGTGCCGATCGTGGTCGGTTCTGACGCAGCGGCGCAGTCCGACATCTACAGCGCCGTCACCCTCGCTGGTGTGCTGGGCACCGACTGTGTGGTCCTCGCGGGGCCACGCGACAGCCCGATGCCCGCCAGTCAGCAGACACGTCTTGACGCCGCGGCCGGTGGCGGGTTCGTACTCGGCGGCATCGCCGCGGTTCCCACCGCGAAGATCGCCGGCCGTGACATGACGCGTCTCGGTGGCGCGAGCCGCTGGGAAACAGCGCAGCTCGTCGGTCGGCGTGCCAGCGGCGACACCATCGCTGGCACCAGCACTTCAATCGAGCCGTCCATCGTCGAATCTGAGGAAATCGGCTCCGAAACGGAGACCGTGACCGAGGAGGAAGAATCTATGGGGTTCGTCTTGGAGATTGAAGCTAACCCGACGTGGATGGCAGAATATCAAGCAATTGAAGATTTTGCTGCGGCATGCGGGCTTGACTACGAAGAACAATATGAGTGTGATGACCCTGAGGATACGCAAACTCTCATACAAATGATAGAAGATTATCACGGCGATGAATGCGGGAATTTCGAACTAGGGTACGGTTGTTCTAACTTGTCACCACGGGAGTCGTGGGCCTTGAATAGTCTAAGAGCATGCCCACGAGGCTGGGCTATGGCAAGCAATCTGAGATGCTATCATCCAAATCATGACCTCTATTACAGCCCCTATGCATATCACCCGCCTAGCGAGGCCAACTCGCAAGGAGTGCCCGCCGACTATTGGGATGGCCACGGGTGAATTCTTGCGGCATCACAGCTAATCTGCATATTCGGCAGCGATAGCTCGCACCACCCTGCCTACTTACGACCCCGAGGAGGACGGCTCCGAGAAAGAGACTGCAATTGAGGAAGCGGTGGAGCAAGATCTCGGTGGGAAATCTACATAAGGAGACTGTGGCACAGGTTCCGCGTCCGGGGAATCAGCTTCGAAACTGCAGTGGCCCGCTTTCGAACAGAGACCGTGGCCGACGGGGCAGACGTGTTTCCAGATCCTGAGTCTGCAATCCAAATCATGCAATCTTCGCCATTGCAAAAAGTCTAGACCCGATCATCTCGGTCGCGAGTTCTCACACATCTTGCGGCGACACGGACATGGGTCAATTGCGGACGCCTGACCTGTGGTTTGGTGTTTGCGAGCACTCAGAATGCTGATGTTGGGACGCTCTTTGGGGCGGCCGTTTCTGAGGTTCGGCCGGGAGGAACGATTGCAGGAGACGTCTGTCATTCTGGGCAAGACGCTGAGATCTGATCATCTTGGTCGCGAGCTTTCGCGCATATGGCGATGACGTCGGCATCGATCAACCCCGGTCACCTTATCGGCAGGTGAGCGCTTTTTTGCAGATTCCGCATTTCGGCCGTGCACGATCCGTGGTAGGCGCAGCATTGTGAACTAATTGTCTCGCTCGCGACTTCTCGCACAGCTCGAGACAACGCTGACATCAATCAATCCTGGACGCCTGGTCGCCGCTTGAGTCTTCCGTAACGATTCTTGCAATTTGACAGTGCCCAATCTGTTGACGGTATTCAGCATACAAAACGGGCGCAGAGCAAGGACTTCTGGTGCCGAGCAACTGGTGCCTAGTTTGATTCTTCCTGTAACCCAACGAGACGACCGGTGTACGCGACCTTGACGGGCTAGGCCGGCTTGGTTGCATTCGGGCCCGGTAACACACTTCGATGTCTGCGTATCGAGGCGACAGCCGGCAGAGACAATAGGGGACCTGATTCTCCTGCTCTGCCCGGTGAAGATTCTTTGGAACGTGCTCCTGATTTGGCGTGTGATTGACGTGGTACGTATGTATGCTATTGTCATGTTCGCCGACCTGTTGTACCGGTCCGACACTGACGGTTCCGAACCGGCCGAGACCATCCCCGAGGCTGCTGGCTGGGTGTCGGTGTGGCCTGATCCGGCGACCGTTTGGCGCTTCGACGGCTCGTACCCCGACTCGCACTACGGCAGCGCCGATACCGCCGATGTAGCCGATACGGCCGGGTCACCGGACGATGCGGGCGCCATGGCGGGTTCTGTGGCAGCGCAGAACGGTTCGCAGCGAGACGGTTCGCTGCGCAGCGGCGGCCGGGGTGCCGTGGCCGAGCCCGAGCCCCCAGTTAGCTGCGCCGATACCGCTTCGGCTGGGTTCGGCGTTGATGGAAGCGAAGGCTTGGCGTCGTTGGGTTACGGCGATCTGAAGGATCTCGTGGTCGAGCTCGCCGCCGAGCGAGCACGTGTCGAAGGCCGTTATCTGACGGCGGTGGGAGAACTCGCATCGCGTAACGGGGCGCAATCGGCCGCGTACATCTTGTGTGACCAGACGCGTCTGAACGCGTCGCAGGCACGTACCGAGGCCCGTCTGGCCGAGAGCCTGGTCGTCGGAGGCATGACAGCGACGCTCGACGCGTTGCAGGCCGGCGAGATCGGGATGTCTCATGCGAAGGTGATCGCCCAGGAGGCGCCCAAGAAGCACCGTCGCAGCGAAGCGGAGTTCCTCGAGCTGTGCCGAGCCTATCCCTCGGACACCGTGGCCCGCCATCTGCTCGCCTACCAGAGCCAGCAGGTGTTCCGCCGCCGAAGCCGTCGCCAACGATGTCAGTCCGATCGACGCCGAGCTTGCTCTGCAGCGTGCGCAGCGTTGGGGGTCGATGAAGCTGGGCGACGACGGCATGTGGCATCTCAACGGCAAGTTCGACTTCCTTGCGGGACGCCAGGTCAACATCGCTTTGCAGGCGATGGTGCGATCGCTGCGGCGCCGCGCCGAGAACAACGACGACGGCGATGGCGCCCACAACACCAGCGCTAACGGCAGCGGCTCCCTTGCTGGCCAGCTCGACGCGAACAGCGAAACCGATGCCGGCGGTGTTGGGGTTGTGCCGACGCGTGCGCAGCTCACCGCGGACGCGATCGGCGACCTCATCGCGGGCACCTCCAACGTCCGCCGCGCCAAGACGAGCCTGGTGATCGTCGCGGACTACGACATCGTCAACGACCGGCTCGTCAACCCTCGCCTTGATGACGGCACGCCTATCTCGGCCAAGATGCTCGCCGATCACGCCGTCGACGCCAGCGTGCTGCCCGCGCTGTTCAAATCAGACTGGTCCGAACTGGCTCTGGGCCGCACACGCAACGCCAACGACGCCCAGCGGCTCATCCTCGCAATGCGCGACCAGGGCTGCATCGGCTGCGACCTCACCCCAGAGCACACCGAGGCCCACCACATCGACTACTTCGAGAACGGCGGCCCCACCGACACACCCAATCTGGCATCGCTGTGCTTTGACTGCCACAGCGATCTCCACCAGCACGGCCGCCAGATCGAGACCCCGCCCGACGGGCGACCCCGCCTGCAACCACCCGAACCCGAAGGCACCGGACCGCCCGCCCGAGCACCCGTCGCCTCCCGCAGCCCATAGCCACACCTCCGGACGCACACCCCACGGTGGGCGACCTTGGTTGCTGGGACTTGCACCCCAAGGCACCGGGCCGTCCGCCCGAGCGCCAACAGCACCAGCCGCGGCCAGCAGCCCATGGCCCCACTCAAGTCGATACCGGCCCTGCATGAATCAGACTGCCGCTGCCGCCTCCACAGCGCACACCTCTTCGAGCGGCCTCTTAGCCTGACGCTGTGAGTTCTGCGGGCGACTCTGTGCAGGCACTGCCGCTGTCGGTGCTGGACTTGGCCACCGTTTCAGAGGGTGGCACCAGCGCGCAGGCGCTCGACGAGACCACGGAGCTGGCGCGTTCGGCCGATCGGCTGGGCTACGAGCGATTCTGGGTGGCCGAGCATCACAACATCGACACCGTGGCGAGCACGTCGCCGGCCGTGCTCATTGCGCACCTGGCCGCACACACCGAGCGGATCAAGCTGGGCTCCGGCGGCGTGATGCTGCCGAACCACAGCCCCGCCGTGGTGGCCGAGCAGTTCGCGATGCTCGAAGCGCTGCATCCGGGCCGCATCGACCTGGGTGTCGGGCGAGCACCTGGCAGCGATCGCATCACCGCCGCCGCTGTGCGAGGTCCCACCGAAGACGGCGCAGTGCCCGACCCCTGGCAAGTGGACGACTTCCCGAGCCATCTCATCGATCTCATGGCGTACCTCGGCGATGTGCGCACCAGCGAAGGGCCTTGGTCCGACTTTCGGGCAACGCCGAAGGCCACCTCGGCACCACCGGTGCTCCTGCTGGGTTCGAGCGGCTATTCGGCCCAACTGGCCGGCTACCTGGGTCTGCCGTTCGCATTCGCCCATCACTTCGACGGCGGTGGCGTGGGTGGAGCCGTGGATCTCTACCGCCAGCGGTTCCAGCCCTCGCCAGTGCTCGACGAGCCGTTCGTGATTGTGAGCGTCGGCCTGGTCACGGCGGCAGACGCTGCCACTGCCCAGTACCACGCTGCGCCGTCGCTGCTGCGGCGGTGGGGGATCCGGACGGGCCGGTTCTGGCCGTTGCTGCCGCCAGACGAGGCAATGTCGCATCCGGAATGGGAACGTGCAGCCACCATGCCGACCAATGCCATTGTCGGGGATCCCCACGAGGCTGCGGCGAGTCTGGCCGAGCTCGCTGACGCCACCGGAGCGGGCGAGTTGATGATTCACACGTCCACATTCGGACTCCCTGAACGCATCAGCAGCCTTGAGCTCTTGGCCGATGAATGGCAGCAGCGAGCGGATGGCGGGGCCGACACCCACCAAACCGACGAGAGGCAGCAGCGAAGGGACGCGCGAGATGCGACCTCCCAAGCCGACACTTCGGCTGCATCGGTATGAGCGCGGGAAGCGACACCTCTGGGGCTGACGTGCGTACGACAGCCATGGGAACGCATTTCGGCTCGTTTCTCATCGACTCGCGTGACGGCGAAGTGCTGGCGGTGCGGGGCCATCCGACCGATCCGGAGCCGTCGCACCTCGGCGAGTCGCTGCGGCACTTCGGCGAGAACCGTGTGATGCGTCCCGCAATTCGGCAGTCGTGGCTGCGAGATGGGCCGGGGTCGGCGACGCAGATGCGGGGCAGCGAGCCGTTCGTCGAAGTGGACTGGGATACGGCGCTCGATGTCGTGGCGGCGGAGCTGTCCCGAGTGCGTGACGACTATGGCAACGCCTCGGTCTTCGGCGGGTCCTACGGGTGGGGATCGGCAGGCCGCTTCGGGCTGGCGTCGAGCCAGCAGCACCGCTTCATGCGCTTCTTCGGCGGCTGTACCGACCAGAAGGGCACGTACTCGTCCGCAGCAGCCGAAGCGATTTTTCCCTACATGCTCGGCATGGGCTACCACGCCGGGATCGGTCGGCAGACGTCGTGGTCGGTCATCTGCAAGCACACCGAGCTGTTCGTGTGTTTCGGCGGCATGCGCGCGACCAACAACCACGTGACCTACGGCGGTCAGGGCCCGCATCATCACAACGACTGGGTTGCCCGAGCAACCAAAGCGGGCGTGGAGTTCGTCAACATCGGGCCGCTGCGCGACGATTTCGACAAGACGGCGGATGCCCGTTGGCTCCCGATACGGCCCGGCACAGATGTGGCCCTTATGGCGGGGATCATTCACACGCTCGCGACCGACGGCCTCGCCCACGAGGAGTTCCTGACGACTTACTGCGAGGGGTGGGATCGACTGCGGGCACATATCTTCGGCGAAGGCCTCGCAGCAGCCTGCGGCGACTGGCGCGGCCCCACGCCATGGGCTGATGCGGTCGACTACGACACGCCGAAGACGGCGCAGTGGGCGGCGGATGTGACGGGCGTCGACGCTGGTGACATCGTCGAGCTGGCGCACGAGATGGCCCGCAAGCGAACCCTCGTGAATCTGAGCCTGTCCACCCAGCGGGCCCACCATGGCGAGCAGCCGTACTGGATGGCGCTGGCACTGGCGTGCGCCCTCGGCCAGGTCGGCCTGCCCGGCGGGGGATACGTCTTCAGCTTTGGCACTCAGGGCAATACCGGTGCCGGGCAGACACGCGCTCGCATCCCCGGGCTCCCGGTGCCCATGCGCCAGCCCGGGCCCCCGACGATCGCAGTGTCACGCATCACCGAGATGCTGGAGGGACCGCTCGAACCGTTCGATTTCAACGGACGCACGGGGCGTTTTCCCGATGTCCGGCTCGTCTACTGGTCGGGCGGCAACCCGTTCCACCATCACCAGGACCTCAATCGACTGATGCGAGCGTGGCAGCGACCCGACACGATCGTTGTCCAGGAGCCGTTCTGGTCGCCCATCGCACGCAGGGCTGACATCGTGCTGCCGGCGACGACGCCGCTCGAACGCAACGACATCGGCGGCGCCGAGACGATGCTGATCGCCATGGCCGCAGTGGCCGAGCCGGTGGGGGAGTCGCGGGACGACTACTGGATCTTCGCCCGCCTCGCTGAACGCCTTGGCTTCGGCGAGAAGTTCACTGAGGGCCGCACGGCGGACGAGTGGGTAGAGGTCATCTACAAAATTCACCGCGCTATCGATCCAGAGGCGCCGTCGTATGAGGAGTTCCGGCGCGAGGGCTACGTCATGGCGCCCGGCATGGCCTTAATGGGCGATCCGGAACAGATCTTTCTCGGAGCGTTCCGCGCAGATCCCATCGGCAAGCCGCTGCGCACGCCGAGCGGTCGAATCCAGCTGTGGAATGACAAGATCGCTGAATACGGCTACGACGACTGCCCGCCCCATCCGGCGTGGATGGAGCCCTTCGAGCGCCTCGGCGGAGCCGGCAGTGACCACTGGCCACTCCACCTGGTGTCCAACCAGCCTGTGGCGCGTCTGCACAGTCAGTTCGATCACGCGGCGCCCAGCCAGGCCACCAAGGTGGCGGGCCGCGAGCCGATGCGCATCCACCCCAAGACAGCGGCTGCCCGGGGCATCTCGGACGGCGATGTGGTGCGGCTGTACAACGATCGAGGCGCCTGCCTGGCAGGTGCCGTGCTCGATGGCGCCGTGATTCCTGAAGCGGTTCAGCTCTCCACCGGCGCTTGGTACGACCCTGCGCCTGACGGCACCTGCCGTGCGGGCAACCCCAACACCCTCACTGCAGACGTCGGCACGAGCCGGTTGGCCCAGGGGCCCTCTGCGCATACCTGCCTTGTCGAAGTGGAGCGATACGAGGGTCAGCCGCCGCCCGTGGAGTCCTACCAACCACCCGAGATCGTCCAACTCGACGATCGCTGAGCCACACGATCCCGAAGTGCCGGTGATTTGGGTGCCCTTGGCTGCGGGCAGTCGGGATCGGTTGGTCTAGAACTTGAGGCCGACCGCGCCGCAGAGGAACGCCATGAGCGGACGTGTCTCGGAGCACCATGCGGTGATCTGAGAGGAAAACTCGGGTTTGAGTGCGATGTCGTGATCGAAATCACGCACAGCAATGAAGCTCTTGCGCTTGAGATCGGAGATCATGGGGTGGTCGGCGGACCAGTCCCGCGGTGAGCGCTTGAGCCGATCGCCCTCCATCCGCCAGCCATCGGACTGGCAGGTGTCCCGGGCAGCGATCCATGCCTCAGTGCGCTCGTCGATGGCGACCCGGTAGGCAGCCAACGCATCTCGGTCCGGCATCCAGCTGCCGGCGCCGAAGAAGCAGCTCTCGGTGGACAGGTGCACGTAGAAGCCGGGAGCGTGGACGTCGTTGGCACGCAGGTGCCGGAACTGGATGCCCACATTGGTTTTGTAGGGCGTCTTGTCGGCCGAGAAGCGCGTGTCACGGAACACGCGCATGAGCGAGCCGCCCACCTTGGTGTCGCGAGCGGTCATATGCGGAGCGATCTCGGCGAGGAGCGGCCGCACTGCACGGATGAGGTCGAAGGCGGGTTCGCGAACCTCCTCCTCGTAACGCTCGCGGTTCTCGTTGAACCACTCCCGGTTGTTGTTGGCCTCGAGTTCTTCCAAGAACTCGTACAGCTCCGGTCCGAAGATGCCCATGTCGTCGCTCATGGCTGTCCCTTCTGCCCACTGTGCCGCCCGGTCGAGGTGCACCGTAGCGAGCCCATGCCACAGACCCGATGCGGCCGGCTTGGTGTGGCTGGCATGGTGTGATCGCCCGGTGTGGTCGGCCTGGTGTGTTTGGCGTGGTCGCTGGAGCGTCTCGACTTGCCAAACGTACGCTGGGACCATGAGCGACGAGACGGGTTCTGAAGAGCCGGGTACGACAGCACAGCAGTGGCTGGCGGGCTTTGCCGAGGCGATCGGAGCACCTGCGCCCGGCCTCGAAGTCACCGAAGCACTCCTGAACCTCGCGGGTGTCGCAGCGCACGATTCCCAGCGGATCGCTGCACCGATTGCCTGCTGGATGGCGGGTGTGGCTGGTGTCGAGCCCGCCGAAGCGCTCGAACGTGCCCGGCTGTATGCCGCTGGCCGACCTCGCTGAGCTGGCCTCGCTCAGCCAAACCGTGGATCGGGCGAACTCACTGGGCTCCGAGCCCGTCGTAGGCTGCGTTCGATGAGCGATCACCAGTTCGGGTTCCGCACGCGCGCCCTGCACGCGGGCGGCCGTCCCGATGCAGCCACAGGAGCTCGCGCGGTTCCCATCTACCAGTCCACAAGCTTTGTGTTCGAGGACACCGCCGACGCTGCGGATCTGTTTGCCCTGCAGAAGTACGGGACGATCTACACCCGCATCTCCAACCCCACCGTCAATGCGTTCGAAGAACGGATCGCGAGCCTCGAAGGCGCCATCGGCGCCGTCGCCACCGCTTCGGGAATGTCGGCGGAGTTTCTCACCGCAGCTGCGCTGTGCGAATCCGGGGACAACCTGGTCACCTCGTCGGCGCTCTACGGCGGCACCCACACGATGTTCGACGTGACGCTGGGACGCTTCGGCATCGAGGCTCGATTCGTCGACGGCGACAGCGTCGACGCCTATGCCGCCGCCATCGACGACCGCACCAAGTTCTGCTACACGGAGATCGTCGGCAACCCGTCGGGATCCATTCCCGATCTGGCTGCGATCGCCGAGGTTGCCCACGCCCACGGCCTTCCCCTGGTGGTCGACTCCACGTTCGCCACGCCGTACCTGTGCAGGCCCATGGAGCACGGCGCCGACATCGTGCTGCATTCGGCGACGAAGTTCATCGGCGGGCACGGCAACTCGATCGGCGGGGTGGTGAGCGAATCAGGTCGCTTTGACTGGGGCAGCGGGCGGTTCCCCAACATGACCGAACCGGTGGCGAGCTACAACGATCTGCGCTTCTGGGAGAACTTCGGCGAGTACGCCTTCTGCACGAAGCTGCGAGTCGAGCAGCTGCGTGACATCGGCGCTGCTTTGTCACCGATGAATGCATTCCTGTTGCTGCAGGGTCTCGAGACGCTGCCCCAGCGCATGGACGAGCACGTCGCCAACGCGCAGGCCGTCGCCGAGCACCTCGAAGCCCACCCCGCAGTGAGCTGGATCAGTTACTCCGGTCTGGCGTCCTCTCCCTACCGGGAACTTGCCCGTAAGTACATGCCCCAGGGACCCGGCGCCATCTTCACCTTCGGCGTGAAGGGCGGGCGCCAAGCGGGCGCCGATTTCATCGAGGCGCTGCAAATGGTCAGCCACCTGGCGAACGTCGGTGATGCACGCACGCTGGTCATCCATCCAGCCTCCACCACACATCAGCAGCTGTCCGAAGAAGCACTGGCAGCCGGAGGCGTCAGCGCCGACATGATCCGGCTGTCGGTCGGCCTCGAAGATCTCGACGACATCTGTTGGGATCTGGACCAAGCTCTCGCGAAGGCGGTGCCCGCATGACGATTGTCCATGAGCCGGTCGATGGCTGGACCGAGCCCGGCGCCGCCGAGCGGTTAGCGCTCATCGGGCGCACGGGCACTGTGGCGATTGTGGGCGTCTCGGCGAATCCGGCACGGCCGTCCAACTTCGTGGCGACCTACCTGCTCAGCTCAAGCACCGACTTCGAGCTGTACTTCGTGAACCCGGTAGCTGATGAGATCCTCGGCCAGCGGTGCTACCCGAGCCTTGCGGACCTGCCGGTGGTGCCCGATCTCGTGGATGTGTTTCGCCGACCGGCCGACCTGCCTGGCGTGGCTTCGGAGGCGATTGCGATCGGCACCAAAGCCTTCTGGGTGCAGCTCGGCCTGTGGAGCTCCGATGCCGCCAAGCTGGCCCACGACGCCGGCCTCGACGTCGTCATGGACCGCTGTCTCAAGATCGAGCACGCCAGGTTCCACGGCGGCCTGCACCGCGCCGGGTTCGACACCGGCGTTGTGGACTCGCGCCGCACTGTTCGCAGGGCCTGAAGGAGATGCGAGACGCCATGAGAGGCGTCACTCGCAGGCCCCGCAGCTCGCCCCGACACTGCTGGGCCCGATGCAAGCCGGCGCGACGCTTTCTTGTCGCTGTTGCCACAGTGCTGCTGCTCGCGGGTGCCTGTGCCTCCCAAGAGGCCGGTGAACCGACGACCGCCACGACCGAGGTTGCCGAGCGCAGCACGGGCACATCTCAACCGGCAACAGGCATCTCCGAAGACGGGGCGGATTCAGCAACCGCAGCGACGGCAACCACCGAGGCCGAGCCAGTGCCGCTGACGTTCGAGGGAAACGTTGCTGCGCCGGAATTCCCGGCCGGTTACGACTGGTTCAACGTCAGCAGGCCGCTGTCGATGAGCGGCGATTTGCGTGGCAAGATCGTCATCCTCGATTTCTGGACTCAGGGCTGCATCAACTGCATCCACATCATCCCCGACCTCCATCGACTTGAGCGCGAGCACCCCGACGAGATCGTCGTTGTCGCCGTGCACTGGGCGAAGTTCGACACCGAGCGCACGTCCGAGGCTGTGCGCGAGGCATCGATCCGGTACGGCCGCCAGCACCCCATCGTGAACGACAACTTGGAGCTGTTGCGGACTGCCTACGGCGTCAACGCCTGGCCGACCGTGGCAGTCGTCGACCCTACGGGCAAGGTGGTCGGCACGGTCGCCGGCGAAGGGGTCTACGACCGTCTGAAACCGGTCATCGCCACGATGGCCGCCGAGTATGGCCACAACGGGCTGATCGACCCCACTCCGCTCGGCGAACTGCTCAACATCACTCCCGCGTTGCCGACAGTGCTCAGCTTCCCTGGCAAGGTGCTTGCCGATGAAGCGGGTGACCGGCTCTTCATTGCCGACACGGGACGCCACAGGATCCTCGTAGCGAAGCTTGACGGCGAGCTCATCGATGTGATCGGCACAGGGGGAGAAGGCCGAGCCGACGGCGGGTTCGCCGCGGCCACGTTCCGAAGGCCGCAGGGCATGGCACTGGATGCCGACGGCAGAACGCTCTACATCGCGGATCGCGAGAACCATCTCATCCGGGCTGCCGACTTGCGTACTCGCCAGGTGACCACGGTGGCCGGGACCGGTGAACCCGTCACCGCCTTTGGGCCCGGCCCCGCGACCGAGACGGCCATAGCGTCGCCATGGGACCTGCATCTGCGAGGCGATCTTCTCTACATCGCAGGTGCAGGGCGGCACCAGCTCTGGTTGCTCAACTTGACGCGGGGCGCGCTCGACTTTTTCGCCGGCACCGGAGCTGAAGGTCTCGACGACGGTCACCGGCTGGCGGCCACCCTGTCGCAGCCGTCAGGGCTGGCTTCGGACGAGGCCTCGCTCTACTTCACCGATCCCGAGGCAAGCGCGGTGAGGCAGGTCTCATTCGGCCCCGACGGCCAGTTGGACACGCTTGTTGGCCGGCATCTCTTTGTGTGGGGGGATGAGATCGGGAGCTTCGAAGAGACGCTCCTGCAGCACGCCATCGGCATCGAGTACGTCGGCGACGCTCCCGGGCAGGGCCTGCTCTATATCGCAGACACGTACAACCATCGCATCAAGGCGCTGGACCTCGACACGATGACATCGACGGGGGTTGCCGGCGACGGAACAGCGGGACTGCGAGACGGCTTCGGCACAGAGGCCCAACTTGCCGAGCCGAGCGGACTCAGCGCCACCTCGACGACGCTGTACGTGGCCGATACCAACAACCACCGCATACGGACGCTCAATCTCGCGACGGGCGAGTTGTCCACCTTGAAGCTGTCGAACCTGGAGATTGCGACGGTGACGGCCACCGGCGTGATCGACGACGAGGTCGTGCTGTTGCCACAGCAAGTCGCGCCGGGACCCATCGAGATCGTGCTCGAACTCGAGGTGCCCGAGGGCTACAAGTTCAATGTCGAGGGACTGTTCGAGTTTGAATGGTCATCAGATGACACCGCGTTGGTACGCCCGCAAGGGAGCGTTCGCTACGAGGCTCGGGGTCCGGAGATGCCGGTGCGTCTGGCCGCCACCGTCGACGCAGACTCGGGCACAGCCGTGCTCAGCGCCACCGCTGTCGTGTTCTACTGCCCGGCCGTGGACGAGACGTTCTGCCTTATTCGCGATGTGAACTTCACCGCACCGATCGAGGTAGATCCCGACGGCGCCAGCAGGGTCGAGTTGCCGCATCAACTGCTGTCCGCCGAGGAGCTGGATCAACGCCTGTCGTCGCAATGATGCGTTGTGGCGCCAGCGCGCCGGAGCAACCGGCGCCCGCGACTCGGCGGCAACCGCCATCACGTTCGGTGCGGGCAGCGCTTTGCCTCGCAGTGCTGCTCAGCGCAGCGGGCTGGCTGGCTGCGTCTCCAGGTGCGGGAGCGCAGTCCAGTGGCGAGTCCGATTCGCCGCCGCTGGTCACGGTGGCGCCCGAAGCGGAGTCCCCTGGGTCGGATGGGGAGCCTGCGGCGCCCCGGATCGTGGCAGTGCTGCGCGGACCGGCCGGCGTGGGCTACTGGCTGATCGGCGCCGACGGCTCGATCGAGGCCATCGGCACCACCATCCTGCCGATCGTCGGAGATCAGCCCCCGATCCATACCAATGTCGTCGGTGCGCGCCTCGGTGCGCCCGGGGCACTTGGAGTGTGGTTGCAGCTCGCTGACAACAGCGAGGTGGCGATTGGCGATCCGGGACCGACCGTGCTCACCGGCGAGGAACGACCGTTGGGCTGGCTCTCGGGCGTCGGGGTCCGCCAGCTGCTCTCGGGGGCGTGGTGGACCGATATCGATCAATGGTGCACAGCTGAGCTGTCGCTGCCGGTCCGGATCGGACAGACGATCATGACTGCGCTGGGTGAGCGCTCGCTTGGTTTCGCCGTCGAGGAAGCACGTGACCGCCGCATCGGCGGAATCCTGCTGCAGGGCCCTGTCACCGAGCATGTCTGGCGCCGCATTGCCGAGCTGCAGGACTTCGCTGACCGAATCCCGCTGATCTTTGCCGTCGACGAGGAGGGCGGTCGGGTGCAACGACTCGCCGGCGTAGTTGGTCGGTTGCCTTCAGCGGCGGCGCAAACCGCCAAGTCCCCGGCTGAGGTGACTGAACAGGCAGCGAATCACGCTCGCAAGATGGCAGCGCTGGGGTTCACCATGAATTTTGCCCCGGTCATCGATGTCGGTGGCGGGGAAGGCATCGGGGACCGATCATTCGGCAACGATCCCGCCACGGTCACCGACTACGGCATGGCGACCGTGGAGGGACTCAGCGCTGGGGGAGTGGTTCCCGTGGTGAAGCACTTCCCAGGTCACGGCGGGGCCTCTGCGGACACTCACGAGGAACTCGCATCCACCGCTCCGCTTTCTGAGCTGCGCCAGCGCGACCTACTCCCCTTCGCAGCCGTCGTCGGGGCGACAGACGCGGCCGTCATGGTGGGACATCTCAACGTCCCCGGACTGACTGGCGGGATGCCAGCGTCTCTGTCGCCGGCGGCGATCAACGGCCTGCTGCGCGACGAGCTGGGCCACAGCGGACTGATCGTGACCGACTCGCTGGTCATGGGCGCCATCCGCAGCCAATGGTCGGTGAGCGAAGCTGCACTGCTGGCCATTACGGCCGGCGCAGATCTCGCGCTCGTCGGCGGTCTTGAAGATGCTGCGGCCGCATTTTCCGAGATCGAGGCGGCGGTCGCCGAGGGCCGACTCAGCATTGAGCGTCTCGATGATGCAGCCACCAACGTGCTGCGTGCGAAGGGTGTTTTCGCGTGCACTCTGGTCGGCCGCGACGGTCTTGGCAGGCCGGTGCTGTACGACCCGACGCTCGTCGGTCGGTAGTTTGTCGACCAAGCAGGTCCCATAATTCGCTGATCCCGCCTCATGCATACATAACATGAGCTAGATGCATGCAGTTGGCGCGAACACGGCGGCCCGAGCAGCGACCATCTTCGCTCTCATCGGTGTGTTCGTCGGGCTTGCCTACTGGGGCCTGCAGGCCACGGGGTTCATGGGCAGCCATGAGCGCGACGCCATCGTTCGAGCCGGCGCGCCTGCGGAGGCCAGCGGCTCTCAAGCGGCTTCGGGTGACTCTGTTGCACAGCCGGCGGTGGCATTGCCAGCAGAACTGCCATCGCTCGAGCCCGCGGCGGTCCCGCTGGTCCCCAAAGCTCCAGCGGTAGCGCCTGGTCATCAACCATCTGCGGACTTGCGTGCCGCTGCGGAGACGGACTCGGGAACATCGGCGGTATCGAGCAGCGACGAGGTCGGGCCGGCAGATGTCGAATCGGCTGGCGGGGAATCCAAGGAGCCGCCGCTGGAGCCACACCAGCCGACGTTGGGCCAGATGTACACGTGGGAGGACGGCGATCGCACTTTGGAGGTGTGGCTCGATCCGAATCTGGTTGTCCAATCCGACGGCGACGGCATCTCGCGGGAGGACATCAGCGCCAGCGCGGGCGACGGCGTCGTGGTGCGAGGCGATGCCACGGAATCCCTTCGTGCGAAGGGTGATCCCGTGTTCTGGTCGTCCTCGGGCGAGTTGATGGCGTTGCCCGGTGGTGCAGTCCTCGTGCTCGATGCGAGCTGGGACGTCGCAGCCGTCGACGATTTCCTCGAACGCAACGGGATCGATGCCAGCCGTCTCACCGAGCTGGACTTCGTCGCCAACGGCTTCTTCATCGACACCGAGCCTGGCATTCCCTCACTCGATCTCGCAAATTCGCTGGCTGGCCAAGACGGTGTCGTGCTGGCGAGCCCGAATTGGTGGACCGAGATCGTTACTAAGTGAATCCCTCAGAACGTCTCTCGACTCGTTCGGCCGTGTCCCGGCTCAAGCGCTCGGGGCTGGTGGTGTGCCTGCTCGCGGGAATGCTCGTATTGCCGGTGTTGGCGAGCAATGAAGCGCATGCGCAGACGCCGGCTGCTCCCATCATCTCCGGGGTGGCCTCGGGCGACCAGGCCTTGACGGTGGGGTGGAATGCCCCTGACGGGGTCAACGCCGCCGACATCACGGCCTACGACGTGCGCTACATCGCAACGAGCGCGAGTGCCGTTGACAAGGCCGACGACACCAAGTGGACCGTCTTGGACCCTGCGTGGGAAGAGGGGAGCTTGCGGGTCATCGTGAGCCCGCTCACGAACGGCACCAGCTACGACCTGCAGGTACGAGCGGTGACCTCAAGTGACGGGAATTGGTCGACGACGATGACGGGAACGCCCGCCGAACCGAGTTCGTCACGAACGTCGGCCACGGTCATCGTCAACGAGCTGCCGGTACGGGGTGTGGTCGATTCAAGCAGCGATATCGATTACTACCGGTTCCAGGTGAGCGGTACGCGCGAGTACTTCATCTTGACCACGGGTGACACCGACACGTATGGAAGCCTCTACAGCGGCAACAGCAACGCCATCGCCAGCAACGACGACTCGAATCTCTCGAGCGGCCCGCGGAACTTCAAACTCGACGGCGAGCTGACCAGCGGCACCTACTACATCAAGGTCACCGGCTACGGCGACGCAACCGGCCCGTACACATTGCACCTGCAGACCTCCGCCGACTCGACCGGTCTGAGCAATGCGACGAACATCGAACTCGACAGCATCACAGGAGCTGTAATTCACGACACCACGTCGACTTCTTCGTTTGACGGCGACGTGGACTACTTCAAGCTCGAATTGACCGCTGAGACAACGATCACTGCACGTGCCAGCGGATTCGTCGCCGACACCCTCGGAGCGATCCTGGACTCCACCGGTGCGGTCATTGCGGACAACGATGACTCGTACCTGGAACCGACCCGCTACCAATTCGCCCTGCGAGAGACACTCCCAATGGGCACGTACTACATCCGTATCGAGCCGTACGACCTTGACGACTACGGCCTGTACTACCTGTTTGTCTACGAGTCCGACGAACCCGGCAGCTCCAAGGCATCGGCGGCCGCAATCGACATCAGCCAGACCGCGGGCGGGACAACTGATGCGGCAGGCGACTACTTCACGTTCACGCTCGACGAGTCGACCCGGGTTGCACTCGTGGGCTCGAGCCGCGAGGTGGACATCAAAGCCACGGTGCAGGACTCGACCGGCTTAGCGCTGGATGTCAGCAACTACGAGGTGAACTTCTCAGGGGGCGTCCACACCTTTGCGATCTTCGACACGCTGGCGGCCGGCACCTATTACCTCAGAGTCGACGCAAACCAATTCGGTGACACTGGCAAATACCTCGTGCTCCTGCGACCGGACAGCCGATACGCGTATCTGGAGCAGATCTGCCCATCAGCACCCGCGGGCATCAACGACACGTTCTATGGGTGCCAGTGGCACCTGAACAACACAGGTCAGTTCGGCAGCACTCCTGACGAGGACATCAACATCGACGACGCCACTCTCGGCAGCGTCTGGAACACCACCATGGGTTCCGGTGTCAACGTCGTGGTGGTTGATCAGGGCCTCGACTACCTCCACGAGGATCTGAAAGACAACGTCGACAACGACAAGAACCACAGCTACCGCGCCAACGGTGATGTCTTTGGCGAGGGGACGAGTCACGGCACAGCGGTGGCCGGACTGATCGCAGCGCGTGACAACAGCGCCGGCATACGTGGCGTCGCGCCGCGCGTAACGATCTACGCGTATGACCTGCTGAGCAGTTACAGCGGATTCAACGCCGCCGATGCGGTGACACGTGCCCGCCGCACCACCTCGGTATCCAACAACAGCTACGGGCTAAAGGACAGCCCCGGTGCAGCCCGGACCAGCCAGCTCCGGGAGATGGCGATCGATACAGGCGTGACCGAGGGGGACGACGGCAAGGGCGTCGTCTACGTGTGGGCCGCTGGCAACGGCGACGACGACGGCGACTGGGCCTCGCTGGACGAGGTCGCCAACTACTACGGCGTCGTTGCAGCGTGTGCCGTTGATCACAAGGGCGAACGGTCGTATTACTCCGAGCAGGGTCCGAATCTGTGGGTGTGCGCGCCCGGGGGCAGCATCCGTAAGCGCCAACTGGGCATAACGACCACGCAGCGCTACAACCGTTACAGGGACACGTTCAGCGGCACCAGTGCCGCAGCGCCGATCGTGTCGGGTGTGGTCGCTCTCGTCCGAGCGGTTGACCGGACGCTGACGTGGCGCGACGTGAAGCTGATCCTCGCAGCGTCAGCCCGCAAGAACGACGCGACCGATTCCGGTTGGGAGACCGGCGGCCGCAAGTACGGCTCGACAGCGTCGGACTGCAGCACAGCGAGTGACTGCTACGGCTTCAACCACCAGTACGGCTTTGGAGTGGTAGATGCCTCGGCAGCTGTCGCGCTCGCTCAGAACTGGACGAACGTGCCCGATATGCGCACCGCGACCGCTGCCTACGGAACGTCCCAGACGATTCCCAGCACGAACAGCAATATCACCAGCACGGTCAATCTCGGTGGCGACGTGGATTTCGTGGAGTTTGTCGAGATCAATGTCGATTTCAATGCACCTCGCTTCCGTGACCTGAACATCGATCTGGTGTCGCCGTCGGGCGCGACATCGGTGCTGACAGTGCCGAATTCGGCCGATTGCCGAGGCTCAGCGAGTTGCCCGCTGACCGGCGTGTTCAGATTCGGCTCGGCTCGTCATCTTGGCGAGGATCCTCGGGGGACGTGGACGCTGCGAGTGTCCGACAGGGTCGCCGGCGGTTCGGTCAACGTCGTGCGTTCGTGGGACTTGAAGGTGTACGGCCATCGCCAGTCGCCCGATCCGGTGCCGTTGCAGTCTGTGCAGCCTGGGTCGGGTTCTCTGAGGGTCGTCTGGGACGAACCCGGCTATGCCGGCACTTCGTCCATCACCTCATACGACGTTCGTCATATCCGCAGCGACGCCGCCGACAAGTCGGACGCGATGTGGACTGTCGTCACCGGCGCCGGCACACCCAGCAGTCGCAGCTACACGATCGAGAGCTTGATGGACGGCGTCCAGCGGGATGTGCAGGTTCGGGCGGTCGGCAGTCGTGCCGGTGCGTGGTCCGCTACGGCGCGTGGGACGCCAGGCACTACCAACAGCGAGCCGTTCTTCGTCGATGGTGAGAGTACGACGCGCACGGTTGCCGAGAACGTCGGCTCGGGTGCTGAAGTCGGTTCGGCGATAGCGGCGTCGGATGCCGAAGACGTCCCGTTGACCTACGCAAAGGACGGCACCGACGCGGACTTCTTCGAGCTCGACGCCTCGACAGGGCAGCTCACGACGAAATTCGACCCGGACTTCGAGAGTCGCGAGACCTACACCTTCACGGTCTCGGTCACCGACAGCTTCGACGACGACGGAATCGACGACACCTACGCCACCGACGACACCGTCACGGTGACGGTCGATGTCCTCGATACCAACGAGCAGCCCGTCATCGAGGGTCCCGCCGCCATCGAGGTTGTCGAGGGCACGCAAACAAACATCGGCACCTACACGGTGACTGACCCCGAGGGTCAGGATGTCAGATTGGGCTTCGAAGGGCCCGACGAAGCGGTGTTGTTTCTCAGCGGAGCGACGTTCTACCTCAACGACCGCGCGCCGATCGGCTTCCTGCAGGATCCTGACCACATCAGGCCCGACTTTGAGGACCCTCTCGATGCGAATGGCGACAACGTTTACGAGATCCGGATCGCGGCCTCCGACGGCGTCAACAGGGCCACCCTTGATATAACGGTGACCGTCACCGACGAGAACGAGAAACCGACGTTCCCGACCGGCATCTCCGACACAGCCACCGTGGACGAGAACAGCACCGCAACAGGCCTGTCTTTCAGCGTTGACGACCCGGAGAACGACAGTATCGAATGGACCTTGTCGGGCGCGGATCGGTTCGAATTCGACATCATCGGCGGCGTGCTGACGTTCAAGCACCCGCCGGATTTCGAGATGCCGACCGACCAAGGCCGCAACAACACCTACAACGTCAACGTCGAGGCTTCCGACGGCGCCAACTTGGAATCGCTCCCGGTTGAAGTGGTAGTGCGAAACGTCAACGAGCCTCCCGAGATCACCGGGCCGTCTGTCTGGAACTACCCCGAGAACAGCACTGGCATCGTCGCCGGTTACAGCGCGAACGATCCAGAGGAGCGCGAGCAGGTGACGTGGTCGCTGTCGGGCACCGATCGGGGCTTCTTCGAGATCAGCTCAAACGGGATACTGCGGTTCAAGCAATCGGAGAGTCCGCCTGATCGCGAAGCGGCGCGGGGGTACACGTATCGGGTCACGGTCGAAGCATCAGACGGCAAGAACGAACAGGGCAACGCTGACACGTCGGTCGATGACTGGGTCGATGTGACGGTGACGGTCACAAATGTCGACGAACCGCCGGAGATCACCTCAGGCCCGGTCGGCGGATCTATCTCGGAGGGCAACACAGGCTCGTTCGCTTTCGTGGCTGAGGACCCAGAAGGCGACCCCATCGACTGGACGCTGAGGGACCCCGATTCGGCGGCGTTGAAGATCGACGACTTCGGAGTCGTCGAGTTCGACCCGGCGCCGGACTTTGAGGCGCCGACTGATGCTGGACGGAACAACTCCTATGCGGTGACCGTGGTTGCGACTGCCGGGTCGTTGGAGGACACGCGCGGCCTGACCGTGTCGGTCACCAATGCGGAGGAATCTGGCGAGTTCGAGCCGTTCTCGCAGCCGCAAGCCGGTACGGCATTGACGGCTGTGCTGACCGACCCAGACGGCGGCGTGAGCGGGACCATCTGGACGTGGGAGCGCTCGCAGGTCAACTCGCAGTCGGGATGGGACACGATCGGCGGCGCGAACTCGCGCTCGTATGAGCCCGTCGGCGGCGATGACGTTGACGTGAGTGATGTGGGTCGCTATCTCCGGGTCACGGTGTCGTACCGGGACCGCCAGGGCCCCAACAAGGAGGTCCACTCCTCGTCTCTCGGGCCGGTACTCGCAGCACCGGTCACCAATGAACCGCCGGAGTTCCCGACCACGGAGATGGGCGAGCGGTCTGTCGACGAGGACACTGAGATGAACACGGCAGCCGGTCGTGGCATCGGCGCGCCGGTTGCGGCGGTCGATCTCGACAGCGATGAACTGACCTACACGTTGAGCGGGCGAGATGCCGCTCTGTTCAACATCGACCCCGGCACCGGTCAGCTCAGAACCAGGGCGGCATTAGATCACGAGCGTACCCCCAGCGACCACTACCGGGTCATCGTGACAGCTCGCGATCCCTCGCGGGAAGCGGCAACGATCTCGGTGACAATCACAGTCGAAGACGTGAACGAGGCGCCCGAGATCAGGGGACTCGACATGCCGACCTATGCGGAGGACCGTGCCAATGCTGTTTCTCCTTACAAGGCGGCGGACCCTGAGGGCGAAGCTGTCACGTGGCGCCTGAAGGGTGCCGACGCGGGACGGCTTCGGATCGACGGTTCCGGGGTGCTGAGTTTCAGGCCCGGCAGTCAGCCGGACCATGACATTCCGGGTGACGCCGACCGGGACAATGACTATGAGGTCGTCGTCGTGGCCGAGGACGACCGACAGTTGGCCGGCGAGTATCCGGTGACGGTGCGAGTGACGCCGGTGGACGAGGCACCGGTGGTCAGTTGTCAGAGCGGTCAGTGCACTTTGGACGGCCAAAGCGGCCTGACAGGCATCTTGTGGCAGGAGGGGCGCGGCGGGGTTGTTGGTGATTTCTTGGGGGTCGACCCTGAGCCTGAGGAGCGCGTGACGGTCACGTGGTCGCTTACGGGACTGGACCACGGGGATTTTGAGATTGACGACCTCGGCGGCAGCCTCCAGTTTGTCGCGCCGCCGGACTACGAGCAGCCCGCCGATTCGAATCGCCGCAACGACTATGTGGTGATCGTGCGTGCGTTCGACGGCAACAGTCACGGCACCCTGACGGTGACGGTGACGGTCACCGACCGCGATGAGCCCGGGACGCTGAAGCTGCCGCCCGAACCGCCTGAGGTGGGCGAGCCGCTGGTGGCGACCCTGGCTGATCCCGATCGCCCGTTGACTGCTCACGAGTGGATGTGGTGGCGTTCTGGGGACCGGCACGGTGCGAGCGGCTGGGAGCTCATCCCCGATGCGACGACATCGACGTACTGGCCTGTCGCCGCCGATGCGGGTCACTGGCTGCGGGTGCGTGTCGCGTACAAGGACGTCCACAGCCCCCAAGACCCTAATCAGGCTCCTGACAAGGAGCGAGAGGCGGTATCGATCAACTCAGTGCAGTCGGTGCCAAGCCGCGCAGGCTCGGGTGGTCCCGCCGGTTCGAGTGGCAGCGGCGGTGGTTCCGGCTCGGGAGGTGGCAGGTGCCTCTGGCGGCAGCAGCGGCGGCGGTGGTGGCGGGGCGGCGGTGATTTTGATGTTGGTGTTGCGACGTTTGTGGTGGCGAATGGGTGGAGTGCGGCTGATGTGGGGGTGGCGTCGGTGCTCGCAGCGCGTACCTCGGGTGCAGTGGTGGTGTACACCGCAGGCGACGAGTTGTCCGAAGAGACGAGGGTGCTGCTGAGGGAGGCTTTGCCTGCTGAGGTGGTCATTGTGGGCGGCAATGCTGCGGTGTCGCGTGACGTTCGTACTCAGGTCCGGGCTGCGTCGTCGGAGTCGGGGATATCGCGTGTGTCCGGCGAGGATCGTGCCGACACCGCGGCGGGCACGGCGCGGCGCATTTTGGGCGGTCCAGCGGGGGCGGGTCGGGTCACGCTCGTCGTGGCCAATGGCTGGTCTCCGCCTGACATCGGCGTGGCTGCGGCGCTGGCTGCGCGCAGTGGCCGTTCTGCGGTGATCTACACCGAGGCGGGCAGGCTGCCCGAAGCGTCGGCGGCTGTGCTGCGCGACTACCAAGTCGCGCGAGTGATCTTGGTCGGCGGAACTGCCGCAATTGCATCGAGCGTGCACGACGCGATTGCTGCGACAGTGAGCGGCGCCAGCATCTCGCGTCTGACCGGCGATGACCGCATCGACACTGCTGCGCAGGCGGCACGGCGGGTGCTGGGCAACCCTGCTGCAGCGCCTGATGACGTGACCTTGGTGATCGCGAACGGCTGGTCCGCGCCCGATGTCGGGGTTGCTGCGGCGTTGGCAGCCGCGACTGAGAATGCAGCGGTTGCGTACACCGAACGGGGAGCGCTGTCCGACGCGACCGCAGCATTGATCCGCGATTACCGGCCCACCCAGATCCTCATCGTGGGCGGCCGCGCAGCAATCGCCAACGACGTACGAACAGCCATCACCCAAACGGCGCCCGACGGTGCCGACGTGCGGCGTATCACGGGCAGCACCCGCACCGACACGGCCGTCCGCGCCGCACGACGTATCCTCGCCAACCGCTGAGTCCCGGACTACTGCGCTGACCATGTTCAACCATTTCCTGCCGAGGACTCCTAGCTGATGACTCACAACACGTCTGCCGGCAACACCCACGCCGCGGTCATCCACAGGGCACGCAATGCCGTGCAGCGCAGACGGCTGCTCATGGTCGGTGTCTCGGCACTGACGCTCGCGTTCACCGCCGCTGCGGTGATTGGGATTGGCAACAGTCGCTTCCGCGCAGTCCACAGGGGCTGCTCAGGCTCCGCCGCTGCTCGCTCGCACACCACCACTGAACGCACACCGGACTCATGGGGCTGCCGATCGGGGACCGCGGCCTGCAAGGTGAGAACTGAGCTGCCTCACCAGCCTGCTCGCTGCGAAGCCGATCCTCTTGGGCGGCAGCTCAACCGAGCTGAATTGGAGCACTTCACTGTCCTTGGCAGCCTGGCACGGCGTGGGGCTGAACGACAGCTCTACCCGCGTCGCTGCGCTGCGGCTCGGGGGCTATGGCCTGCAAGGTGAGATTCCGACCGAGCTCGGCAACCTCACCAGCCTCACGCAGCTCTATCTGGACAGCAATCAGTTGTCGGGTCCGATCCCGTCCGGGCTCGGCGGCCTCGCCAGCCTCACGATCCTCGACCTGCACAGCAATCAGTTGACGGATTCGATCCCGTCGGGGCTCGGCAACCTCGCCAGCCTCACGCAGCTGTACCTGGACAGCAACGAGTTGTCGGGTCCGATCCCGTCGGGGCTCGGCGATCTCGCCAGCCTCACGCAGCTGTACCTGGACAGCAACGAGTTGTCGGGTCCGATCCCGTCGGGGCTCGGCGGTCTCGCCAGCCTCACGAGCTCTACCTGGACAGCAATCAGTTGTCGGGTTCGATCCCGTCGGGGCTCGGCGGCCTCGCCAGCCTCACGATCCTCGACCTGCACAGCAATCAGTTGTCGGGTTCGATCCCGACCGAGCTCGGCAACCTCACCAACCTCACGATCCTCGACCTGCACAGCAATCAGTTGACTCGATCCCGACCGAGCTGGACAACCTCACCAACCTCACGATCCTCGACCTGCACAGCAACGAGTTGACGGGTTCGATCCCGACTGAGCTCGGCAATCTCACCAGCCTCACGATCCTCGACCTGCACAGCAATCAGTTGTCCGGCTGCATTCCACTCTCGTTGACGGATCTGCTGGATGGGCAGGATCTGGGTCTGAGCGCGTGCGACGACACGTCGGTCCCGGTGATCGATCCAGGCGGCGGCACCAATGGCGGCGAGGGTGGTGGTTCCGGCCCGGGAGGTGGTGGCAGTGCCTCTGGCGGCAGCAGCGGTGGTGGCGGTGGCGGTGGTGGCGGCGATTTTGATGTCGGTATCGCGACGTTTGTGGTGGCGAATGGGTGGAGTGCGGCTGATGTGGGGGTGGCGTCGGTGCTTGCGGCGCGTACCTCTGGTGCGGTGGTGGTCTACACCGCTGGTGACGAGCTGTCCGAGGAGACGCGGGTGCTGTTGCGCGAGGCGTTGCCTGCTGAGGTAGTCATCGTGGGCGGCAACGCGGCGGTGTCGCGCGATGTCCGCACCCAGATCCGCGCCGCGTCGTCAGAGTCGGGGATCTCGCGTGTGTCGGGCGAGGACCGCGCCGACACAGCGGCGGGCACGGCTCGACGCATCCTGGGCGCACCCGCAGCAGCGGGCCGGGTCACGCTGGTCGTGGCCAATGGCTGGTCCCCGCCAGACATCGGCGCGGCTGCGGCGCTGGCGGCGCGCAGCGGCCGCTCGGCGGTGATCTACACCGAGGCCGCCAGGCTGCCCGAAGCGTCGGCGGCTGTGCTGCGCGACTACCAGGTCGCGCGAGTGATCCTCATCGGGGGCACTGTCGCGATCAGCGATGAGGTGCACGACGCGATTGCCGCGGCGGCGGGCGATGCCAGCGTCTCTCGCCTGACGGGCGCTGATCGCATCGACACCGCTGCGCAGGCAGCTCGACGGGTGCTGGGCAACCCCGCTGCGGCTCCCGACGGCGTCACTTTGGTGATCGCGAACGGCTGGTCCGCTCCTGATGTCGGCGTTGCGGCCGCGTTGGCAGCAGCGACGCAGAACTCTGCGGTCGCCTACACCGCACAAGGAGCATTGGCCGAGGCCACAGCGGCGCTGATACGCGACTACCGGCCCAGCGGGGTCATCATCGTGGGCGGCAGCGCAGCAGTCAGCAATGACGTGCGCGCCGCCATCACCGAAACCGCACCCGACAGCGCCGACGTGCGGCGCATCACCGGCCGCACGCGCACCGACACGGCCGCCCGCGCCGCACGACGCATCCTCGCCAACCTCTGACAATCCGCCGCTGCTTCCAGTTGACTCCCGCATAGACAGGACCGGGCCGATTCGGGCGCACTTTGGTCGGCCGCGACGGTCTTGGCTGGCCGGTGCTGTACGATCCGACGCTCGTCGGCCGCTGACTGTCGACGGCTGGCGATATACGCGCTGTTATATGACCGATCAGCTCCGAATCGCGACATATTCTTCCGGCTAATGAGGTCGAGTCGGGCGCGCGCAACCGTGATGCGAATGGCGTCCGTTGTCGTGGTCGTGCTCGCGGTCGCCGCCGTTCTGTACTGGCGATCGCAGGTCTCCTCCTCAGCCGACGCTGCGGCTGGCGTTGTCGTGAGCGCGGGTGCGCCACCTGGAGTCGACACTCCTCAGGCATCCGCAACAGGCCTGTCCTCGGGGCCAGCGCAAGCTTTCTCAGCTGAAATGCCGTCGCTCGAGCCTGCGGCGCGCCCGCGTCCGTCCAAAAGGCCCCCGCGGTGGCGTCCGAGCAGCGAGTCCCTTCGGGACTCGCGCTCCATTGTCGAGACGGACTCGGGAACATCGGCGGTGTCGAGCAGCGACGAGGTCGGGCCGGCAGATGTCGAATCGGCTGGTGGGGAATCCAAGGAGCCGCCGCTGGAGCCACAACAGCCGACGTTGGGCCAGATGTATACGTGGGAGGACGGCGATCGCACCCTGGAGGTACGGCTCGACCCCAACCTCACCGTGCAGCCCGACGGTGACGGCATTTCCCGAGACGACATTGTCGAGAGCGCCGGTGACGACATCGTGGCGCGTGGTGATGCCACCGAACAGCTGCCCTCCAAGGACGAGCCCGTGTTCTGGTCTGAATCGGGCGAATTGATGGCGCTGCCCGGCGGTGCCGTCCTGATCTTGGACTCGAGCTGGGACCAGGCGGCCATTGACGCGTTCTTCAAGCGCAACGGCATCAGCAACAGCCTCCTGACCGAGTTGGACTTCGTCGACAACGGCTACTTCATTGAGACCGAGCCGGGCTTCGGGTCGCTGAACTTGGCCAATTCGCTCGCCTCCCAGGACGGAGTCGAGCTGTCGAGCCCCAATTGGTGGATCGAGCGCGTGACCAAGTGAGCACGGCAGCGAGTTCCGGAATGTTGTCGGCAGTGGCCCGGTTGCGGCGGCCGCTGCTGGTGGTGTTCCTGCTGATGGGAACACTGGTGTTGCCAGTGCTGTCGAGCACTGACGCCCGGGCGCAGACACCGGCAGCACCCGTCATCTCCGCGGTGGCTTCCGGCGACCAAGCCTTGACGGTGGCCTGGAACCATCCGGTTGGTGTCACCGTTGCCGACATCGTCGCCTACGACATGCGGTACATCGAGTCGAGTGCGAGTGCCGCCGACAAGGCCGATGACACCAAGTGGACCCAGATCAGCGACGCGTGGAGCGAAGGCAGCCTGCGGGTCATCGTGAGCCCTCTCACCAATGGCACCTCCTACGACGTGCAGGCACGGGCGGTGACCTCAAGCGACGGGAACTGGTCGGCGACATCGACGGGGACGCCGCGTGAACCGGGATCGACTCGCAGCACTGCGACGGCGATGGTGAACGAGCTGCCCGTGCGGGGCGTGCTCGACTCCGACAGCGATATCGACTACTTCCGGTTCACCGTCAGCGGCACTCGCGAGTTCTTCACCCTGACCGCGGGCAGCACGGACACCTACGGCAAGCTCTACCGGAGCAGTGGCAGCCTCATCGGCAGCAACGACGATGCGAACCTCTCCAGCGGGCCACAGAACTTCAAGCTCGACGGAAGGTTGACGAGCGGCACGTACTACATCGAGGTCACGGGCTACGGCGGCGCCACTGGCCCCTACACGCTGCACCTGGAGACGTCCGCTGACTCGACGAGCCTCACCAGTGCGACACCGATCGGGCTCGACAGCGTCACCAGGGCTGTCTTCCATGACACTGGTGCGACATCGCTGTTCCAGGCTGGCGATGTCGACTACTTCAAGCTCGAACTGGCAGCCGATACGACGATTTCCGTGCGTGCCAGCGGTTTCGTCGCCGACACGTACGGCACCATCTTGGACGCGGACGGCGAGTCCGTTGCTATAAACGATGATTCCTATTTGGAGCCGACTCGCTTTCAGTTCGCCCTGCGTGCGACGCTCGCCGCAGGCACCTACTACATCAGGGCCGAGCCGTTCTTCGGCGACGACTCCGGCCTGTACTACCTGTTCGTCTACGAATCGCCGGAACCGGGCAGCTCTCGGGCGACAGCACACGAAATCGACATCAGCCAGACCGCCGGTGGCGATATCAGCCCTGCCGGCGACACCGACTATTTCAAGTTCACGCTCGACGAATCCACCCGCGTGGCGCTGGTCGGGTCCAGCCGTGACTTGGATATCGAGGTCACGCTGCAGAACTCTGTCGGCACCGCTCTCAACGTGAATAGCTACAACATCTCGATCGGGTCAATCGACACCTTCGTCATCTACGACACGCTGACGGCTGGCACCTATTACCTGGGGGTGCAGGCCGACCAGGCGAGCGACACAGGCACCTATCTCGTGCTCCTGCGACCCGACAGCACCTACGAACGATTGGCAGAGGCCTGCCCGGCGGCACGTACCAGTACCCCTATTGGCGTCAACGATCCCCTCTTCGGGTGCCAATGGCATCTCGACAACGATGGGCAGTTCGGCGGCACTGCCGGCGAGGACATCAACCTCGGCAACGTGTGGAACACCTACAACGGCACGAACGTCAACGTTGTCGTGGTGGACCAGGGACTCGACTACTTGCACGAAGACTTGGAACAGAACGTGGATGAGTCCAAGAACCACAGCTATCGCCGCGTCGATGATGTCTTTGGCGAGCGGTCAAGCCATGGCACCGCAGTGGCGGGCCTGATCGCAGCTCGCGACAACAGCCTCGGCATGCGTGGCGTGGCACCGCGAGCCACGATCTATGCATACGACTTGCTCAGCGCATACAGCACGTTCAACACTGCCGACGCCGCTTCGCGGGGCCGCGTCACGACATCGGTCTCCAACAACAGTTGGGGACCCTCCGAGGGCCCCGGAGCCTCCCGAGCGAGCCGACTGTGGGAACGCGCGATCGACTCTGGGGTGACCGAGGGAAACAGCGGGAGCGGCGTCGTCTACGTCTGGTCCGCCGGCAATGGCGACGACGACGGCGACTGGGCCTCGTTGGACGAGGTCGCCAACTACTACGGCGTCACCGCGGTCTGCGCCGTGGACAACGACGGCAAGCGCTCGAACTACTCCGAACAAGGACCGAACCTGTGGGTCTGTGCGCCCTCAGACAGCACAGACAAGGTGTATCCCGACATCGCGACCACCTGGCGCTACAGCCGCTACACCGACCGCTTCGGCGGCACGAGCTCCGCTGCTCCCATGGTGTCCGGCGTCGCTGCGCTTGTCCGAGATGTCGATTCCACGCTGTCGTGGCGCGACGTCAAGCTGATCCTGGCGGCATCGGCCCGCACGAACGACGACACCGACACGGGCTGGGAGACAGGCGCATCAAAGTACGGAACGACAGGCACCTACAGCTTCAACCATCAGTACGGCTTCGGGGTGGTGGATGCATCGGCAGCAGTCGGCCTTGCCGGGAGCTGGGCCAAGGCGCCCGCGATGCGTACGGCGATTGCGTCGTACGACACCGCGCGCAGCATCCCTGACACCGGCGGCGCGGTCTCCAGCACGGTCAGCCTCGAGGGCGAGGTGGACTTCACCGAGTTCGTCGAGGTCAACGTCGACTTCGACGCGCCGCGCTTTCGCAACCTGGAGATCGAGCTGGAATCCCCGCAAGGCGCTACTTCAGTGCTGACGGTCCCGAACTCAGCCGACTGCGCCTCTGGCTATCCGTGCCCGCTCACCGGCGTGTTCAGATTCGGTTCGGCACGGCACCTCGGCGAGGACCCCCGCGGCACCTGGACGTTGCGTGTCACCGACAAGGTGCGCGGCGGATCCCGCAACACCGTGAACTCGTGGAACCTGAAGGTGTACGGCCACCGGCAGTCGCCCGATGCAGTTTCCCTGAGCTATGTCCAACCAGGTTCGGGCGAGCTCACGGTTGCGTGGGACGAGCCCGACATCACAGGCGTCTCGGCGATCACCGGTTACGAGGTTCGACACATCCGCAGCGATGCTGCGGACAAGTCCGACGACAAGTGGGATGAGACATCGAGTACCTGCACTTCCGCAACGTGCATCGCAACGATCTCGGGACTGACCGACAGCGTCAGCTACGACGTGCAGGTACGAGCGGTGACCGCCGTCGCCGATCGGAAGGGCGGCTGGTCTGCGAAGGCACGGGGAACGCCGGGCGCAACCGACAGCGAGCCGTTCTTCGTCGACGGGGAGCGCACTACACGCTCGATCGGCGAGCACACAGGTTCGGGTGCCGATGTCGGTTCGGCCGTCACGGCACAGGACTTTGAGAGCGTGACCTCCAGCGAAACGTTGACGTATTCGTTGGGCGGCTCCGACGCTGCGCTGTTCGGGATCGACTCATCAGGTCAGATCACAACCACATTCGACCCCGACTACGAGGTCCGCTCCTCCTACACCGTCACGGTGTCGGTCACCGACAGCAAGGCCGACGACGGCACAGCCGACACAGCCGTCGATGACACCATCACCGTGGACATCGAGGTCGTCGATGCCGCCGAGCCACCCAGCGTGGTGGAGTGCACCGATACCGGCGACTGCACCGAGATCACCAGCCCGCACGAGATCGACTTTCCCGAAGGCAGCTTCGAGGCAGTCTTCGATTACGACTTCGACGACCCGGACACCGAACTGGTCCGGATCGTTCTGGACGGGGCCGACGCAGACCAGTTCTATATCAGCGGTACTGGCGTGCTCGGATTCCTCCATGATTTTGGCCACGTCAGGCCAGATTTCGAGGATCCCTTGGATGTCGGTGGCGACAATGTCTACGACCTGACGCTCCAGGTGTCCGACGGCACGACGACCGTCGAACTCAAGATTGAGGTGACAGTCACCGACCAGAACGAGAAGCCGACGCTGACCGGCGACGGCATGGCTGCGGTCGACGAGAACAGCACCTCGACGGGGTTGTTCTTCAGCGCCGACGATCCTGAGAACGACAGCATCACCTGGACCTTGTCTGGTGAGGACCGGCTCGACTTCGAGATCGCCGGAGGTTCGCTGACGTTCAAGGACCAGCCGGATTTCGAGATGCCCGCCGACCACGACCGCGACAACAAGTACCAGGTTGACGTGGAGGCCTCTGACGGCGACAACGCCGACGCCATCTCTGTCGAGGTGGAGGTGGAGGACGTCAACGAGTCTTCGGACATCAGTGGTCCCCAGACCAGGAACTACCCCGAGAACTCCACCGGAACTGTCGCGGAGTACCGGGCGAACGATCCTGAGGAACGGGAACGAGTGACGTGGTCGCTGGCGGGATCCGACGCAGGCTTCTTCGAGATCGACCGCAACGGGGTGCTGCGTTTCATGGACCCGCCGGACCATGAGGCGACCCGGGGAACGAGCTACCAGGTGACGGTCCAGGCGTCTGACCGGAAGGACGCGAACGGCGACGCGGTGCTCGTAGGGGACTCCGATATCGACGACACGCACGACGTCACGGTGACGGTCACCGACGTGGACGAGGCGCCGACCATCACCTCGGGCCCCACGGGCGCCAGCTTGGGTGAGAAGCACACGGGCGAAGTGGCCAGGTTTGAGGCCAGCGACCCGGAAGGCGAAGACATCATTTGGACGCTGCTGGGCACTGATCGGGATGACCTCGCGATCGGACACGATGACGGCATCGTCGAATTCGCCGCTGCACCGGACTTTGAAGCGCCGGTTGACAGTGGGCGGAACAACTCCTACATCGTGACGGTGGAGGCCTCTGACGGGAACAAGAAGGCAACTCAGAGGCTCACGGTGACGGTCACCAACGTGGACGAGAGCGGGGCGGCGTCGTTGTCGTCGAGCCAGCCGCAGGACGGCGCTCAGCTCACGGCAACGCTGAGCGATCCCGATGGAGGAATCGCTAGCACGACTTGGTCTTGGGAGCGATCTTCGGATCAGTCGAACTGGACCTCGGTGAGCGGCGCGACAAATGGCACGACGACCTCGTCGTACACACCTTCAACCAGCGACATCGGCGACTACCTGCGGGCGACGGCGACGTACACGGATCGCGAGAGCAGAGGACTGGGGCCATCCGAGGATCGAACGGCGCAGGCGGAGTCGGCCAATCCGGTACGTCTCAACGACCGGGACAATCACGCGCCCACGTTCCCGGCGAGCGAGACGGGTGAACGCAACATCGCAGAAGACTCAGCAGAGGGGACGCTCATCGGTGATCCGGTGGAGGCCGACGATGACGATGTTGACGATCAAGGCGACCTGACCTACTCGCTCGGCGGCACAGACAGATCCTCCTTGAGCATCAATGCCCGGACCGGTCAGTTGCGCACCAAGGCCCCGCTGGACCACGAGCGCAAGTCGAGTTACCGCGTTTTGGTGACTGCGCGTGACCCGTCAGGCTCTACAGCGACACAGCTCGTGACGATCACAGTTGACGACGTGGACGAGCCGCCGGTCGTCTCGGGTCCTGCGACGCCCGCCTACGCCGAGAACCGCCTCGATGCCGTCGGGCGATACACCGCCGACGACCCCGAAGGCGAGGACGTCACGTGGTCGCTGAGCGGACCCGACAGCAATGACTTCGATATCGACGAGGACTCTGGCGTCCTGAGCTTCGTGAACCAGCCCGACTACGACATTGCGTCCGACAACGTGTACGACATCACCATCCGTGCCGATGACGGAACCCAGCCGCAGCACGGGACGCTGGATGTAACAGTTCAAGTCACTGATGTGAACGAGCCGCCCGCGGTGAGCGGCCAGACGGATATCTCGTGGCCCGAGAACCGAGAGGCGACTATCGACCTCTACTCGGCGAGCGACCCCGAAGGTGTGACTGCGACGTGGTCGCTCGCGGGAGCCGACCGTGGCGATTTCGAGATCGACGACTCCGGCGAGTTGAAGTTCGCCCAGCCGCCCGATTACGAGCAACCCGCCGATTCGAACCGCCGCAATGACTACGAAATCACCGTGCGTGCCTTCGACGGCACCCACTACGGCACGCTTCCGGTGACGGTGACGGTCGAGAACGAAGACGAGCTCGGGATGTTGGAGCTCTCGGCGACGTTGCCTGGGGTGGGCTCGACGCTACGAGCGGCCCTGACTGAGCCCGATGTCCCGGTGACCGATCACGAGTGGATGTGGTGGCGTTCCGATGACCGCAACGACCCGAGCAGCTGGGAGCTGATCCACAGCGCCATGTCGTCGAGTTACCGGCCTGTCGCTGACGATCTGGGCAACTGGCTGAGAGTCCGTGTCAAGTACATCGACGCCTTCGACTCCCAGATTCTCTTTGCCGAATCGGTCAACTCAGTGCAGGTGAAAGCCGGTCCGACACGCCCGGTCGGTCCGATTGGTCCCACTGGTCCGACTGGTCCCAGCGGTCCCGGCGGTGGTGGTGGTGGCGGCGGCGGCGGTGATTTTGATGTCGGTGTGGCGACGTTCGTGGTAGCCAACGGGTGGAGTGCGGCTGATGTGGGTGTTGCGTCGGTGTTGGCGGCGCGTAGCTCCGGTGCGGTGGTGGTGTACACCGCAGGCGACGAGTTGTCGGAGGAGACCAGAGAGCTGTTGAGAGAAGCCTTGCCCGCTGAGGTGATCATTGTGGGTGGCAATGCTGCGGTGTCTCGTGATGTGCGCACTCAGATCCGGGCTGCATCGTCTGAATCTGGGATCTCTCGTGTGTCGGGCGCGGATCGTGCCGACACGGCGGCGGGCACGGCTCGCCGGATCTTGGGTGGGCCCTCAGGGGCGGGCCGGGTCACGGTGATCGTGGCGAATGGCTGGTCGCCTCCTGATATCGGCGCAGCGGCGGCACTGGCTGCGCGCAGCGGCCGCTCGGCGGTGCTCTACACCCAACGGGACCGGCTGCCCGATGCCTCAGCGGCGGTGCTTGGCGACTACGGGGTTGCGCGGGTGATCCTCATCGGGGGCACCGCGGCGATCAGCGTCGAGGTGCACGACGCGATCGTCACGGCGGCGGGCGATGCCAGCGTCTCTCGTCTGACCGGCGCTGATCGCATCGACACCGCCGCACAGACGGCACGGCGGGTGCTGGGCAATCCCGCCGCCGCACCCGACGGCGTCACCCTGGTGATCGCCAACGGTTGGTCCGCGCCCGATGTCGGCGTGGCGGCAGCCCTGGCGGCGGCTACCGAAAATGCGGCCGTTGCCTACACCAATCAGGGAACACTGCCCGAAGCGACCGCAGCGCTGATCCGGGACTACCGGCCCACTCAGGTCATCATCGTGGGCGGCCGCGCAGCAGTCGCCAACGACGTGCGGTCAGCAATCACCGAAACCGTATCCAGCAGCACCGATGTCCGGCGGATCACCGGCAGCACGCGCACCGATACGGCCGCCCGCGCCGCCCGGCGCATCCTCGCCAATCTCTGATAGGCCGCCCCGGGACGCTCTAGTTTCCGGGCAGTGTCACAGTCACCTCGGGCTCGGGTGGGGGAGGACCGGTCTGGAAGTTCCGCACGACCTGGCTCCAGGTGAGCTGCCATACCTTCCAGTTGGCGCCCACATAGGCAGGATCGGGCCGATACGGGTGCACTCTCACCCCGAATTCCTGCCATTCCGGTGTACTCAGGATGTCGCTGCGCGCTGGGCGCGAACCGAACCGATCGCTCACGCCGAATTGGAAGAGTGGTTCCCCCATGGCGTCGATCAGGCGCCCTCCGAGGGACTGGTTCTGCGCTCCAGCGACGACTCCGGCATAGAACCCGATGCGAACGCAGTCGTCGGTCACCACCGCAATGTCGAGCGCTTCGGGCAAACCGGGTTGGTACTGGGCATAGACCGACGGCAGTCCAGTGGTGCCCCATGTCATCGGCAGGCGACCCCGCAGCGACTCCAACGTCACAGGATCGGGATCATCCTGGCTGATCGGCCGCAGCAGCGGAGGCTCCCCACCGGCAAAGCGCTCGAAGGTCGCGATCTCCCAGGTCGGTGCGAGCTCAACTCCCCAACGCAGCATCTGGTCAAGAATCTGAGGCCACGGTGTCACCTCGTCACCGCCGCGCTCGGGATACAGCCGCTCGAGTGCAACCAGCAGATATATGCCCATGCGGCTCGTCGCCGCGTCCGGGATCACTGCCGTTCCGGCATGTGCCGGATCGTGGAGGGCTTCGAGGCCGCGCGGCACCGGAGGCGGCCCGAATTCAGCGTCGGGCAATTCGTCAATGCGACGCTCGGGCGTGACGTAGAACGACGGCAGATAGTTCAGGCAGGCATCGAGGTAGCTGATCGGCGTCAGTGCGTGGGCCTCGACAGCGAGGTCCTCCACCAGCGGACCTGGCGCCAGTGGCGCATAGGGCACGGTGAGGCCGCTGTCGATGACGTACTGCAGGTCAAGCGTGTCAATGCCCACCACAACGTCGGCCACGGGATGGGCACGGCTGCGCTCCAGCAACTCGATGACATCGGCGGGCGTGTCCTCCCGGAACACCACGATCTCGATGCCCGTCTCGGCGGTGAACGCTTCGAGGGCGTCGGCGGGCAGGTGGAAATCGCGATACGTCAGGACGCGCACCGCGGCGGATCCCCGGTCCGTGTCCGCGCAGCCAGCGGCAAGGACGACCGCTGCGCACGTGAAGGCGGCGAAGATCCGAACTCGCCGGGCCCCACGCCCGGCGAGTCGCTCACGGAAGCGGCTTGCCATGTGTCTGTATCGCAAGAACGGTGCCTGCGTGTACTCCGAGGCGGGCCGAGGGTGCAGTGAGTTCATTGCTCAGTCCGAGCGACGCCGCACTGGGGAGCCGCGTCGATCCAGTCAGGTTCCATCGCAGCCCAGTCGTACTCACACGGGCGGCTCCGCCCACGGCAAGCAGTGTCAGCAGATTCCCGTCGTCCGATGGCAATGCAATGGTCATGCCGGTGGTTGCAGCGCGTACGACACTTGCGCCGACGTAGGCCACGAGCGGCAGCGCGGCATAGCGAGGCCGTGCGAGCATCGTCACCGAGATCATCATGTGGTCGAGCCTGCCGCCGGCACCGCTCGCCAGTGCGATCTCGGCGGGATCCAGCCCCCACGCGAAGCTCAGGGCCAAGTCCAGATCGCTGTGCGCCTTGTGCCGATGGTGTCGCTGGATGAGGAGGTCAGGCCACTCGTCACGCGTCCGCGCCAGCATTCCGGCATCGACCGAGTCGAAGTCTCCGACGGCAACGTGGGGTCGCAAGCCCAGCCGCAGCGTGTGGGCCAAGCCACGATCCACGGCAATGACGCAGGTGGGCTCGCCGGGCGGGAGTCGGCGAGGCGCGCTGGGGCCGCCGTCGATAATCCAGACGCAGCGGGCATCGAGGTGTGCCCCGTCGAGGGACCACTCGCCAGATGCAGCCGGACTCATGGCACCAGTGTGATGCCCAGCGGCCGGTTTGTGGCGCGCAGGGTGCGCGATGTCGGCCCGGTACCTTGCAGTTCAACGTGGATGTCGCCCGCCGGCTCGCCCGGCTGCCCCTGCTCGCCGTGATGATCGCGGTCTGCGCAGCCGTCGTCACGATCGGCGCCCGCGCCTCCGCGCCCCATGTCGAACGCACCTTCGACGCCGTCGAACGCGACCGCGATCACATCACGATCGACTTGCGGCCCGGGGCTCAGCGGACCCAGGTATTTGACTCTGACGGCGGTCCGATCGGCATCCTGGTGAACGACATCGACCGCGAGATCATCACGCTGGACCAAGTGCCCGACGAAGTTGTCGCCACGATCGTGGCGGTGGAGGACAGCAAGTTCTGGCTCCACAACGGCGTGGATCTGCGGGCGACTGCACGAGCACTGGTGTCGAACGTGTCCGCTGGCGGGATTGCGTCGGGCGGCTCCACAATCACCCAGCAGATCGTCAAGCTCCGTGTGGTGGGCAGCGAGCGCAGCTTCAACCGCAAGATCCGTGAGGCGGTGATTGCGGCGCGGCTCGAGGAAGAATTCTCCAAGGAACAGATCCTCGAGTTCTACGTCAACGAGGTGTATCTCGGAAACGGTGCGTACGGACTGCAAGCCGGGGCCGAGACCTACTTCGGCAAGGACGTCTCGGCGCTCGACGTGGGCGATGCAGCATTCCTCGCAAGTCTCATTCGCAGCCCCGGCCTGTTCGACGGATTCGATCAGAACATCTCCACGATGGCCCGGCGCCGCAGCAGGTCGCTGCAGCAAGCCGTCGATGCGCAGATCATCACTGAGGCCCAGCGGGACGCATTCGAACGGCGGCCGCTGCCAAGTCGCAACCTGTCGCCACGTCGCACCGACGTGGCTCTTCGGCGCGATTACTTCTTGGTCGAAGTGCGGCGGGCCCTGCTCGCCAACCCAGCTCTCGGAGACACCTACCAGGCCCGCTTCAGCCAGGTATTCGGCGGTGGTCTGAGAGTGTGGACGACGCTGCGTCCCGAGCTGCAGAGGAACATGCGCACCTCCGTGGCGGAGGTCCTGCCGGAGGGCACGGGCGAATTCGAGGTGTCCATCGTCAGCGTCGATCCGTCGACCGGAGCGGTGCTCGCGTTCATCGGCGGCCCAGCCTTCAGCGATTCGGAGTTCAACCTCGCCACCCAAGGCCGGCGCCAACCCGGATCGTCGTTCAAGCCCTACGTCATTGCGTCCGCGATCGAGCGCGCCGGCCTCTATCCGTTCGACACGATCAGCGGGCAGGGACCATGTGTCTTTCCCAACCCGCCGCTCGACGACTACGAGGTGAGCAACTTCGCCAGCAGCCCAGGCCGGGTGGCCACACTGGAGCAGCAGACAACCGCCAGCTCGAACTGCGCGTTCGTCCGACTGGGCCTGGTCACCGGCCTAGATGAGGTCGTCGCGATGGCGAATCGCCTCGTCGGTCGGTCGGGCGAGGACAGCTTCCTGCCGTATCCGTCGATCTCGCTGGGCGCGCAGGAGGTCACGCCGCTGGAGCAGTCCGTGGCGTTCGGCACGTTCGTCAACGGCGGAGTTCGGATGGAGCCGTTCTATGTGACCCGCATAGAGAACAATTTCGGCGAGGTGCTCTACGAGCATGCGCCGCACGGTCGGCGAGTGGTGTCGTCTGCGACTGCTGACTGGGTGACATCGGTTCTCCAGGAAAATGTGAGATCTGGTACCGGGACGCGGGCCCAGCTAGCAAGCGGGCAGATTGCTGCGGGCAAGACTGGCACGACGCAGTCATTTCATGACGCCTGGTTCGTGGGTTTCACGCCGCACATGTCGACCGCGGTGTGGATGGGCCACCCCGACGAGCAGATCCCGATGGGCGAAATCCAGGGTCGGCGGGCCACCGGGGGCTGGATCCCGGCGCGCATCTGGTCCGCCTACATGGAGAGGGCTCTGGAGGGCACGCGACTGCGAGGGTTCCCGCCGGCGCCACCTCCGCCTCGAGCCAGCCAGTACCTGTTCCTGTCCGGGGATACTTGCTCGATCGCCGTAGCGGTGGCCCAGTCGGAGCCTCCACTCGAATTCGACCTGCCATGCAGCATGGTTCGCCCAACCGAGAACAACGAATTCGAGCCTCTGCCTGATGCGCTCTGCAAGGTTGCTGTACCAGCAACCGATGGCGAGACGAGGTTCGAGTGGATCCGCTGCACCCAGATCGCAGCCGAGCTCGCGGCGCGAACGACCGAACCCGTGGGCGATACTGACGAATCCAGCCCGCAGGACAGCACAGATCAAACTGGTGCAGATCTCGGCGGGGACGGAACTGAAGACGACCAGGCCTGAGCCCGATGCACGTTCACTCGACCACTGGACACCGATGACGCCAGACGCTTCCGAGCCAGGTGCTCCCACCGGTGAGCCCGGCTCCCAGTCGAGCGGGCTGGCAGCACTCGGCCAGCTCGCGGACCTCGACGTTCGGCTGGAACAGATCGATCATCACGTCGAGCACCTGCCTGAGCGCGAGACCCGCACCGGTATCGCGGCCGAGCTTGCCAAGCTGGCAGCTGAGACAAGGATGCTTGCCGCTCAGATCGGGGACCTGGAGCGCCAACAGCGCAAACAGGAAGATGAAGTCGCACGCATCGAGGCCAAGCGCGCGCACAACTCCGAGCGACTGTACGAGAGCCACCTGACGTCGCCGAAGGAGGCAGAAGCGCTCACGGCCGAAGCAGTGTCACTCAAACGGCGTCAGATGGAGATCGAGGACCAGATCCTCGAATTGATGGAGCAGCTTGAGCCGCTCAGCAGCGCCCGAGCCGATCTGGAGGGACGTCACGCAGCGGCGACCGAACACATGGCAGCAGTGGACGCTGCAATCGCCGACGCAGAGAGCGAGGCAAGCACTCAGCACAACGACGCGATCGCCGAGCGCGAAGCGCTCGTCGGCTCAGCCGATCCCGCCCTGGTGTCGATATATGAGGAGCGCCGGGCGATTGCCCGGGGCGCTCCTGTCGTCGGCCGGCTCGTCGGCACCACCTGCAGCGCGTGCCACCTCGAGGTCTCCTCGGTCGACTTCGAGCGCATCATGCACCTCGAACCCGACGAGTTAGTCGAGTGTCCCCAATGTGGGGCACTGCTCGTGCGCTGAGCCGGTGGATCAACCGATCCAGCCACGCAGGGGAACGGACTGATGTTGCTGTGGTTCGTGGCGACATCGCTGGCGGCAATGCGCTGGTTCTTCGGCGACCCTGTTATCGACCATCGCCTCATCGTGGCGGGAGCGCTGCTGCCCGCCGTCATGCACGCTGCAACTGGCGGAGCGCCATTCATTCACTCATTGGCGCTGCCGGTCGGCGGACTCGTGGCGGTGATGCTGGCGACCGTCGGGCGTCGGCGGGCGCGTCGCCGCTGGCTGGCGCTGCCGATCGGTGTCTTCTGGCACCAGGTGTTCGAAGGAGCGTGGATCCAGCCCGCACTGTTCTGGTGGCCCGTGGGAGGCGACACGGCAGGCGCAACGCTGCCGCTGGCCGCTCGGAGCGTCTGGCTGATCGGCATCATGGAACTCGTGGGGCTCGCCGGCTGCTGGTGGATCTGGCGCGCCGCCGGCTTGGCGCACAGCTCGACGGCCCGGGCTGACTTCTGGCGATCTGGTCGTTTGACCTACCGTGCGGGGCCGCAGTACCGGAGAGGTGGAGGTGGCCCATGCTGATCCTCGTACGCCACGGGCGCCCATGCTGATCCTCGTACGCCACGGGCGCACGAGTGCCAACGCGGCCGGATTGCTGCAGGGGCGAGTCGACAACGAGCTCGACGAGGTCGGCGTCCAGCAGGCGACCCAGATCGCTGCTGCGCTGTCACGGGGCGATCACCGGCCCGTCAGGATCGTGTCCTCGCCACTGCTGCGCGCGCGTCAGACCGCGGAGGCCACCAGTGAGCTGCTGGGGATCGAGATGTCCATTGACGAGCGTTGGTCAGAGCTGGACTACGGCGAGTGGGACGGGATCCCAATCTCGGAGGTGCGAGCCGAGATGTGGGGGCAATGGCGTGCCGACCCGGAATTCACCCTGCCCGGCGGTGAATCCTTGGTGGCACTCAATGATCGCGTCGGCGCAGCCTGCGACGACTTGGCACGAGAGGCGGCATCGCGGCACATCGCGGTCTTCACGCACGTCTCACCGATCAAATCGGCGGTTCGATGGGCCCTCGGCACCGCCGAAGAGATCGGCTGGCGCATGCATGTCGCCCAGGCCCAGATCACTCGGATCGGCTTCCGGTCAGGTGCGCCAGTGCTCAGTACGTTCAACGACACGTCGCACTTGGAACCCGGCAGGCCTCGGACCAGCAGCTGAGCGTCGTAACACTCCGCTGGCCAGTAGGGGCGGTGAGCCGGCCTGTAGGCGGGATTCTGTCCGTCGGCTGATGCCGTCGGGGTGGCCATCCATCTGAGCGGCCTACCCGGAATCATGGGACGGGCCGTCCGATTCCTGCTTGGCCTTGCTCCGGGAGGGGTTTGCCGATCCGCCGGAGTCGCCCCCGGCGATGGTGCGCTCTTACCGCACCGTTTCACCCTTGCCTGTGACCAGACGGGTTGTCCAGTCCATCGGCGGTCTGCTCTCTGTTGCACTTTCCGTCGCCTCGCGGCGCCTGGTTGCGAGCCAGCTCCCTGCCCTGTGGAGTCCCGACCTTCCTCGGGCCAGCTTCGGGTCAATGACGCGATGCCGGACCGCGGCCACCCGGCCGACTCACCGCAGCCCACAAGGGTAGTCAGGACCCGAGCGGCCCGTGAGCGCAGCGAACGAAAGCGGGCAACGGAGCACCTTGGGGCCGGTCAGCGCTTGCGTGAGCGGCGTGGCTCCTCAGGATCCAGCAACGAACGTCGACGCTGTCGCACGATGCCGGCGAGCACGCCGCCCAAGGTCGCCAGCGATGCCGCCAGCAGCATCACGAGCGGGAGACCGAGGGGCGCAACCGCTTCGCCGGAACCGAAGCGACGGATCAGTTGTACGACCACTGCCAGGATCATCACGGGACCCGAGGTCAGAATTGCCGACAGCAGGTGATTTTCTCGAGCCTTGGCTGCAGCGACAGCGCCCCCGGCGATCAGTCCGACGAACAACAGGCCGTTGACGGCGTACGCCGCAGCAGTCCGCTCCGGCACCAGGCTCCCGAGGGCGACGCCCACCACAAGCGCGCTACCAGCGGAAACGAGCGCGCCAGGCACGATCGCTCGGCGCTCGACGTTTTGACCGAAGACTTGCAAGAAACTGCGCATGGTGTGGCTTTCCGCCTGCGGCGTGAGATATCGGGTTGTCGAAGGGGCAAGGGCGTTGAGGATCAGTCTGCGCCCTCAGCGCAAGCCTCATGCATCAGGATCCTTGATGGCTACTGAACGCTCAATAAGCCCTTGACAAGACGCGACGCATCGACAAGATTGCGCGTCAGATGCCTACTGTCACAGCAACAGCTCACGTCAGCCCACGGACCGCGAGATCACAACCCGCGAGCACGGACCCCATCCGGGTCGTCGTGGATCAGCACGGAGACCTCGTCACCGATTTGCTCGCATGGCAGCATCACGCTGCCTGTCGAGGCCTCGAAGCCGAGATCTTCTACCCCTCTGACAGCGACGGGACGGGCGACGAAGAGGGCGCCTTCGAGGCGAAAGCGGTCTGCGCGGCGTGCGCGGTATCGGGCGAGTGCCTCGAGTACGCGCTTGCGGTTCGGGAGAAGGAGGGCGTCTGGGGCGGGCAGACGGCCGCCGAGCGTGTACGCATCATTCGCCGAAGGCGCCGCGCCGCAGCGCGCGCTCGCAATGCGCAGGCGGCTGCCAGCTCGAACTGAACGGCTTGATCCAGACCGCCGCTCCCGCACAGCGCCCGGAGAGAGGTGCGACCGGGCGCTTTTGGGCACATCGCTAGTCTCCGATTCGTGAACACTGTCACCACAGAGACTGGCGCCTCGGACATCGATGGTCCCGACGGGGTCCCTACACATCCACTGGCACACTTCGGCGGCTGGAAGGCCGTCCTCACAGATCTGGTGGCAGGTATAGACCTGAGCCCGGAAGTGGCGCGCGCAGCGCTCGGCAGCATCCTGAGCGAGAACGCCACCGACGCCCAGCTGGCCGGCTTCATCATCGCTTTGGGAATGAAGGGCGGTTCGGTCCCCGAGCTCACAGGTCTCGTGGACGCCATGCACGATGCGGCGGTCCCGCTGACGGCTCCCGACGGCGCGATCGACATCGTCGGCAGTGGCGGAGCCCCGGTACGGCAGCAACACGCGCTCAGCGTGTCCACCATGGCGGCGTTCGTTGCGGCGGCCGCCGGCGCGGTGATCTGCAAGCACGGCTCGGTGGCAGCCACGTCGTCGTCGGGTTCGTTCGACACCCTCGAAGCACTGGGCCTTGCGATCGATCTGGACGGACCGGCTGTCGAGCGATGCATCTCGGAGATCGGATTGGGATTCGCGTTCGCCAAGAAATTTCATCCGGCAATGCGCTTCGCAGGGCCGGTGCGCACCGAGCTCGGTGTGCCCACCACGTTCAACTTCCTCGGACCGCTGGCAAACCCCGCCCGCGTGAAACGTCAGGTGCTCGGGGTCAGCGATCCGGTCATGGCGCCACGCGTCGCCGGGGTGCTCGCAGCCCGGGGTGCGGAACTGGCGCTGATTGTCCATGGCGCAGACCGCCTCGATGAGATCACGTTGACGGACCTCACGCGCATTTACGAGGTGCGTGAGGGAGAGATCACCGACGAGTTCCAATTCGATCCGACGTCGATCGGCCTCGAACGCGTCAATCGAGCCGCACTATGGGGCGGCACCCCGCAGCAGAACGCAGACATCCTGCGTGCGATCGTTGCAGGTGAAGAGACCGGACCCAGAGCTCAGATCGTGGCGCTCAACGCCGGTGCGGGATTGGTCGTCGCGGGGCTAGTTGATGATTTCGCGGAAGGTTTCGAGTTGGCCTGCAACGCTGTGGCTGACGGGCGTGCAGCCGCGAAGCTCGAAGCGGCGATCGAGCTCACGACGCGACTGGCAGCAGAGGGCACCTAGCGTGGTTGTCGGCCTCTCGCTCCCGTTCGGCGTCGGTGACGTTGTTCGCTTGGCGGAGACATCCGACGAGCGCCGTGCCTGCATGGTCGGATGGACCGGCACCGTGGTCGGTGTACGACCGGGGGACCGTCGGGTGATGGCGATCGTCGCATTCGACGGCGGACCGCCGCAGACGGTCTTGGTGTACGGCGTCGACGAGGCGGAACTCGTCGAGCGCTACCGCCACGGGGTCAGCTGAAAACAGCGTCTCGCTGTGTCTCATGCCCGGCTTGTCAGCCGGCGCTGTGTCTCATGCCCGGCTTGTCAGCCGGCGCTGTGTCTCATGCCCGGCTTGTCAGCCGGCGCTGTGTCTCATGCCCGGCTTGTCAGCCGGCGCAAGAGCCCCCGGCGGCGCTCGCCTTCGGGCTCGGGGATTTCTACCGCTGCCAGCGCAGCGGCGAGGTCGGCGCCGCTCGCGAAGCGATCCTCGGGCGACTTCGCCATGGCGGCCAGGATGATCTCCGAGAGCGCGGCTGACACGCCGCGTTCGGCGGGATCGGGCGGCGGTGTGCGCACGTGTGCGTGCAGAAGGTCGTTCCGTTCGCCGTAGAACGGCGCCGATCCCACAGCCAGGACATACAGCGTCGACCCGAGGCCGTAGATGTCAGTGCGAGCATCCACAGGCTGTGCCAACGCCTGCTCGGGGGAGAGGTACATCGGCGAGCCATACACCCGGCCCGGTGGCGACGGAGGCCCGTCAAGGTCGTGCGCCAGCCCGAAGTCGAAAAGCACTGCACGGTCGCTGCCCTCGGGCCGGGTCTCGAGCATGATGTTCGACGGCTTGACATCGCGATGAACGATCCGGTGTTCGTGGACGTGGTCGAGGGCCGCGCAGATCTGCTGGATCACGGCGATGCTCTCGGTCAAGGTCGGCGGGTGGCGGCTGCCGCAGCGGTCCTGGAGGGTCTCGCCGTCCACAATCTCCATTTCCATGAAGTGAGCGCCGCCGATCACCCCGGCACCATGGACGGCGAGTACGTGCGGATGGTCCAAACGGGCCATCAGCTCGTATTCCTGCTCGAACAGCGATCGAATTTCCGCCCGGGCCTCAGCAAAGGGCGTCAACACCTTGAGACCGACCTCGTCTCCTCGCAGCGTCGTAGCCCGGTAGCAGTGCGCCACAGTGCCGCGACCCAGCAACCCGGTGATCTTGTATGGGCCGTACTGGCGGCCAACCCAGACGTCAATTTGGTCTTCGTACATCGCACCGGCCGCGGCTTGAGCGCCGCTTCCAGCATAAGAGAACCGGTCTGAGCCGAGCCGCGACCCTGACCGGCGGCGTACGGCGTGAAGCTCACGGCACACTTGAGAGATGGCTGCAGCCGCCGACCGAACCTTGCTGGCGCAGCTTCAAAGGGCTGCTGCCGACGCCGGCCTCGATGCACTCGGCGTGACCGATGTGTCGCCGTTCGTCGAGGAGCGGCATGCAATCTCCGAGCGCAAGGCGGCCGGCCTGCATGCAGGCATGTGGTTCACCTACGGACGCCCCGAGCGTTCCACCACGCCGGCGGCCATCTTGGCGGGTGCACGCAGTGTGGTCGTGTGCGCACGCTCCTACAGGCCACCCGACGAGCGCGTCGCGCCAGATGACGCACCCTCGGCGGGCGGCCGCGGATCGGTGGCTGCTTACGTGGCGACCGATGCCTACGGCGCGCTGCGTGAAGGTCTTGAGCGGGTGAGCGAAGTCCTGCAGAGCAGTGGATTCGAGGCGGTTGTGGTCTACGACGACAACCGCTTGGTGGATAGAGCTGCGGCAGCCCGCGCGGGTTTGGGATGGCTGGGCCGCAACACGATGCTGCTATCGCGCGAGCTCGGCTCGTGGACCGTGCTCGGCTCGGTGGTCACGACTGCCGAGTTCGAAACCCCGCGTGAAGTCGAGCCCGACGGCTGTGGTGCCTGCCGTCGCTGTCAGGTGGCGTGCCCCACCGGTGCGCTTGACACTGCCGGGGTGCTCGATGCGAACCGCTGCCTGGCATGGCTGATCCAGGCCCCCGGTGCGTTCCCGACTGAGTTCCGCGTTGCCCTGGGGGACCGCCTGTACGGCTGCGATGACTGCCAGGTTGTCTGCCCGTTCAACGATCCGGCGACGGGTACATCGCAGTCACGGCCCCAGTCGGTGTCGCTCGGAAGCGCCCGGACGGCGCGCAGCAGCTACGTCGATGTCGTCGAAGTACTCCGGATGACTGACGATGCCCTGATGGCAGAGTTCGGGCACTGGTATATACCGCGCCGGCGTCCCGAGTACCTGCGTCGCAATGCGCTGCTGGTACTCGGAAACGTGGGCGATCCAGACTCGGCGGCCACCCAAGAGGTGTTGTGCCGATCTCTGGCGTCACCGTCGGCTGTCGTCGCCGGCCATGCAGTGTGGGCTGCCCGCCGGCTCGGGCGGGAAGATCTCGTCGACCGTGCACGAGCTGAGGGCCTCGGCGAGCATGATCCAGACGGGCTGGTGGCTGGGGAGCTTGCCTCGGTGGTGCAGCCACGGCGCGTTGGCGGCTGATGCGACCTCATCTGCTGGTCACGAACGATTTTCCGCCCAAGATCGGAGGGATACAGAACTACCTGTGGGAGCTGTGGCGCCGCCTTCCGGCGGACGCCACGACGGTGCTCACGACACCCCACCGCAACGCGGCCCCATTTGATGCTGCCCAGCCCATGCGGATCGTGCGTACCCCCGATCCTGTCCTGCTTCCGCATCCGGGCCTTGGGAAGCGGATCCGCGCCTTGGCCGAAGAGGTCGGCGCCGAGATCGTGCTGCTTGACCCCGCCTTGCCCCTCGGCGCGCTGGGCCCGCGTCTCGGCATGCCCTATGGCGTGGTGCTCCATGGTGCCGAGGTCACAGTGCCGGCACGACTGCCCGGCCTGTCTGGCGTGCTGGCCCGCGTGCTGCGATCGGCCTCGATGGTGATTTCAGCCGGCGGATATGCAGCAGCGGAGGCACAGCGGTGCGCGTCTCGAGAACTGCCCGTTACCGAGATTCCCCCCGGAGTCGATACGAATCGGTTCGTGCCGCTCGGGCCCGATGAGCACCGGGCCGCTCGCCGCAGCTTCGGTCTGGGCTCGGGGCCACTCGTGGTGGGTCTGAGCAGGCTGGTGCCGCGCAAGGGCTTCGATGCAGTCATCGAAGCGGTGTCACGCTTGGGCTCGAAGCATCCCGGACTCCAGTTGGCGATTGCGGGCGCGGGGCGAGATCGACCGCGGCTGGAACGGCTCGGGCACCGCCTCGCAGCTCCGGTCACGTTCCTGGGTCGCATCAGCGCCGATGCCGTGCCGCAGTTCATGGCGATGGGAGACGTCTTTGCTGCACCGTGCCGCAGCAGGTGGGCGGGACTGGAGCAGGAAGGGTTCGGCATCGTGTTCGTCGAGGCGGCCGCGTGCGGCGTGGCAGCCGTCGCCGGTCGTTCGGGTGGCAGCCACGAGGCGGTCGCTCACGGCCGGACGGGACTCGTCGTTGATCGGCCTGCGAACATCGACGAGGTGACCGCCGCTATCGACGAGTTGCTGTCGTCTCCGGCTCGCAGAGCAGAAATGGGCACCGCCGCGCGTGCGGAGGCCGAACAGCGATTCTCCTATGAACGTTTGGCAGCAGAACTCGAGGCGACCCTGCGGTGAGTGCCGTGCTGCGAGTGTCAGCGGCCACGTCATCCTGCGAGAATGAGCCACGGTCGGGTTGGACCCTGAAACAATGGCCCCCGACAGCGCGCGAGACCAGGGACGCACAGATGATCGATGAGATGACAATGACCACGGTTGTGGCCGCATCCCCCGAAGCCTGCTACGCGCTGATCACCGACATCGAGCGCTACCCCGAGTGGGCTACCGACATTTCTTCCGCGACCGTCATCGAGAGCGATCCGGCCGGCCGAGTCGCGCAAGCCGCGTTCCGCGTCGAGGCGCTGGGGCGGACGGCCAGGTACACGCTGGCCTACGACCACGGCGGGGCTCCCCACCAGATCTCGTGGAAGCTCGTCGACGGCGATGTCGTCAAGCAGCTCGACGGCAGGTACGAGTTCAACTCCATGACCGAACCCGGTCGTACCGAGGTGCTGTACCAACTCGCCCTGGAACTGGCGGTTCCCCTGCCCGGCTTCGTCAAGCGACGTGCGGAGCGCCGTATCGCCCACACCGCGCTGGCTGACTTCGCGGCGCGGCTCGAGACCGGCCCCGGGGCCTAAAGGGCCGAAGGTCGTCACACGCACCATGGAGTTTCGCCGCATCGGTGGCCTGCCGCCGTACGTCTTTACGATCATCGACACGCTGAAGGTCGAGCGTCGGCGCGCAGGTGCCGATGTCATCGACCTGGGCTTCGGCAACCCTGATCTGCCGTCACCAGAGCGCGCCGTGAAGAAGCTGGCGGAGGCCGCGCTCAATGCACGCAACCACCGCTACTCGGCCAGCCGCGGCATTCCCAAGCTGCGCGCTGCGGCTGCCGACATGTACCAGCGCAAGTGGGGAGTCGAACTCGACCCTGACACCGAGGTCATCAACACGATCGGTGCCAAGGAGGGTTTCTCTCACCTCATGTGGACACTGCTGGCGCCTGGCGACGCCTGCCTGGTACCAGCACCCTCGTACCCGATTCACATCTTCGGGCCGCTCTTCACCGGGGCCAACGTGCGGGAGGTCCCACTCGACGTCGGCGAGACCTTTTTCGAACGCCTGGTGGAGCGCTTCGAGTACTCATGGCCTCGGCCACGGGTGATCGTGCTGTCGTTTCCGCACAATCCCACAACGGCGTGCGTCGATCTCGAGTTCATGCAGCGGATCGTGGATTTCGCTCGTGAGCGCGAGGTGCTGCTCGTGCACGATTTCGCATACGCCGAATTGGGCTTCGATGGCTACGAGCCACCCTCGATCCTGCAGGCGCAAGGCGCGAAGGAGGTCGCAGTCGAGTTCTACAGCTTGACGAAGTCGTTCTCGATGGCCGGCTGGCGAGTGGCGTTCTGCCTGGGAAACGCCGACATGATCGCTGCGCTCGCCAAGCTCAAGAGCTATCTCGACTACGGCACCTTCCAGCCGATCCAGATTGCCGCCACGGTCGTCATGAACGAGGAGCAGGACTTTCCCTCACAGGTGCGCGAGACGTACCGCGAACGGCGAGACGTTCTCGTGCGCGGCCTCGGCCGCATCGGCTGGGACATTGCACCGCCAAAGGGAACAATGTTCGCCTGGGCCAAGATTCCTGAGCCGTATCGCCATCTCGGGTCGGTCGATTTCTGCAAGCTGCTGGTGTCGGAAGCCAACGTCGCTCTGTCGCCGGGTGTGGGCTTCGGACCGGGGGGCGAGGGCCACGTACGGTTCGCACTCGTTGAGAATGAGCACCGCATTCGGCAGGCAACCAGCCAGCTACGCGTCGCCTTGGACAAGCTGACTCCCGCCAGTTGACTCCCGCCGGCTGAGTACCTCCGGGGACGTTGCGGCCTCCGCCACCTACCGTGCCGCTTATGAGGATTCCTCGCCGGGCGACCAGAGCAGTGATCGTTGGAGTGCCTGGCGCCACAACCCATGAAGTCTGTCGGCGGCCACCCGGTCGCCCGAAGGCTCGAAGCGTTGGTCGAGTCGCCACAACGATGCAGCCTCATCGGGCGAGGACCAGACCCCTTCTGCCAGCCCGGCCAGCATTGCCGCCCCCAAGGCGGTGGTCTCGGTCACCACTGGTCGGCTGACGGGGACGCCGAGCTGATCGGCTTGGACACTGCACAGAAGATCGTTGATAGCTGCCCCGCCGTCGATTCTCAGCTCGGCGATTTCCCGGCCGGCACCCGCGCTCATGGCTTCGATGACATCTCGGGTCTGCAACGCCATGGACTCAATCGTGGCGCGTGCGATGTGAGCCGGTTTGGCTGCGAAGGTGAGGCCCATGATCGCTCCTCGTGCGGTCGGATCCCACCAAGGACTGCCGAGGCCGGTGAAGGCTGGCACTACCACGACGCCAGCACTGTCGGGCACGCTGCGGGCCAGCAATTCGGCCCCCGCCGGATCGACCGCTCCGGCGAGGATCTCGGTGAGCCAGCCCACCGCGGCTCCGGTGGCGAAGATCGAGCCTTCCAGTGCATACGTGGGACCCGCGCCGAGGTCCCAGGCCACGGTGGTCAGGATCCCCTCGATCGGTTCCGGGCACGCGTCGCCGATGTTCATCAGCACGAACGATCCTGTGCCGTAGGTGTTCTTGGCCATACCGACCTCATGGCAGCCTTGGCCGAAGAGTGCCGACTGCTGGTCGCCGGCGACGCCGCTCACCGGAATGCCCGGGCCGAGCGGAGTGGTGTCCGCAGTCCGGCAGAACCGACCTACCGATGGGCGCACCTGCGCCAGAGCGGCAATGGGAACGGACAGCAGATCGCACATCGGAGGTGACCATCCGTTGGCGGCGATGTCGTACAGCAGGGTGCGCGAGGCATTCGTGACGTCTGTCGTGAACTCAGTTCCGCCGCTCAGCTTCCATATCAGCCAGCTGTCCACAGTTCCGATGGCAAGGTCACCGCTTGCCGATACGCCGCCGTGGCGCAGCAGCCATTCGATCTTGGTGCCGCTGAAATACGGGCTGAGCACGAGACCAGTGCGGCGCCGGACCTCGGCGAGGTGCCCAGCAGCCTCCAGCTCAGCGCAGCGCGCCGCTGTGCGGACGTCCTGCCAGACGAGGGCACGGGCAAGCGGTTCGGAGGTTCGACGATCCCATGCAACGACTGTCTCACGCTGGTTGGCGATGCCGATAGTGGCAACTGCGGGCATCTGCCCTTCACCAAGCGCTCGAAGCCGCGTGCACAGCTCATCGAGAGTGGCAACCGTGGCTTCCCAGATCTCATTCGGGTCGTGCTCGACCAGACCCGGCCCGGGATAATGCTGCGGGAACGACCGGTAGGCGTAGGCCACTTGGTCTCCGGATTCACCTACTGCCATGGAGCGCACACCGGTCGTGCCGGCATCGATCGCTACCACGAGTGCCATGTAGTTCTCCTGCCCGTGATGTCCCTGCCCGAGATGAACGCCCCTCAGCATGCCCCGAAGTAGGGTCGCCAATTGTGAGGATTCTCGTGGTGGGGGCCGGCGAGGTCGGGAGCTACATCGCGGAGCGCCTGAGTCGAGAGGGAAATGACGTCGTCGTCGTCGACCAGGATTCAGGTCGGCTCGATGCGCTCGCATCGGAGTTCGACCTGTTCACGGTGAACGGGAGCGGCACGAACCCCAAGGTGCTCGCCGAGGCCGGGCTGGACAGAGCCGACGTGGTGGTGGCGGTCACCGATTCCGATGAGGTCAATCTGCTCGCGTGCATGCAGGCGAAGCAGCAGGGCGTGCCTGCCACCGTGGCGCGCCTGCAGGACAGCGATCTACGCGGCGCTCCGGGCCGCGAGCTGCGAGACGCCATCGGCGTCGACCTGGTGCTCGATCCCGACGAGCAGACGGCGGACGCGATCATGGATTTGCTCGTCTTTCACGGAGCGTCCGACATCAATGAGCTCGCGAACGGCGAGGTGCTGGTGGTCGGTGCTCGCCTGGCCCCCGATGCCCCCCTGGTCGGCAAGACCATGGCCGAGATCGGCGCCTATTACGAGCCGGAATGGGACTTCATCTTCGGCGCTCTGGCACGTGACGGTGAGGTCACTGTGATGCGACGAGAGACCACGCTGCAGCCGAACGACCTCGTGCGGGTTGTCTGCCGCCGCCAGGGTCGCCGCGAACTCGTGCAGATCATGGGACTGAGCCACTCCGACCTGCGCCGGGTCATGATCCTGGGCGGCGGTCGCACCGCCGGGCTGCTGGCCGGTCGGTTGCTCGAGCGGCACATCGATGTGGTCATCATCGAGATCCTCCATGATCGATGCTTGGAATTGAGCGAGCGCTATGCCGGTGCGCTGGTGCTGCACGGCGACATCACAGACATCGACGTCCTGGCTCGTCAGGACATCGGCAGCTTTGACGCCGTCGTCGCAGCCACCGGAGAGGACGATGCCAATGTGCTGGCCTGCCTCTACGCCACGTCCGAGGGCGCCGCCGAGACCATCGCCGTAGTGCATCGCCTGTCGCTGCTGCCGTTGCTGAAACAGGTCGGCATCGACGCGGCGCTGTCGCCCCGTACCGCCAGCGCCAACATGGTGCTGCGCATGGTCCGCGGCGGCGTGACCGCGGTCGCCACTTTCCTTGAGGGCAACGTGGAGATACTGGAGTTCGAAGTGAGTGCGGGCTCGCGGGCCGATGGCTCGCTGGTGCGCGATCTTCATCTTCCTGGCCAGATGCTGCTGGCGGCCATCCTGCGCGACGGCAAGGCTCGCATTGCCCGCGGCCACAGCGAGCTCAGGGCGCGGGACCACGTGGTCGCCTTCGTGACACCCGATTGCGTGGACGAGGTCAAGCAGGCCTTTCGGTGACACCGCGTCCGGCTCGCCGGGCCCCGCAGCGCCAGCGAATTCGCCGTCTCGCGGTGCGCGCGGTGCGGGCAGCGCAAAGCGCGCTGCACTCGTGGGCGAGGGGTCCCTACGAATCGACGCTTGCTGTGACGGCCTTGGTGGTCTTGGCCTCTGCTTTGCCCGTCTTCGCGGCGTGTGCAGTGTTCGACTGGTTGGTCGGCGGGCGGGTCGCGGGCAGCGGGAAGTCAGGCTCAGACGCGCTGGCACTGCTGATCGCTGGCTGCATCATCGCTGTTATCGCTGTGGGACTGCTGCGGCTGTGCCGCATTGAGCGACGCATCACCGAGCGCCAGACCCTCACAGCGCTGGTACTGGCGTCGTTCGCCGCGGTTGGGGTCGTCGCAGTGGCTCACATAGCAACGGGCGCTGTCGAACCCACCGCGCTGGCCACCGCATTTGCCGAGGCAGCAGCTGCGGTGACCGGGACCAACAGCACCTCGATCGTCCCCGACGAGCTGGGCGGCGGGATGCTCGCGTTGCGAATGGCAGTGCAATGGCTCGGCGGCGCCGCCTTCATCGTCGTGCTGGTGCACGTGCTTCCGCATTTGGGCGTCGGCGGACTCGACGCCGACGGGGGAGTGGCAACTCGCGCCGCTCGACGTCTGGCGCCCCGAAGCGCGGGCACCGTGGGCCGACTGCTGCTGCTGTACGCGGCGCTCACGGCGGCAATTGCGATCGGGTACGCCGCTGCCGGTATGCCACTGCTGGACAGTGGCCTGCATGCACTGACCACCGCCTCGACCGGAGGCTTCTCCACGCACGCCGATTCGCTCGGGATCTACGATTCTGGCGCCGTCGAGTGGGTGGCGATCTTCGGCATGGCTGCGGGAGGCGTGAGCCTGCCGCTGATGTTTGTGGCACTCCGGCGTCGTGACCCGGCTCGATTCCTGCGCAGCTACGAGTTCCGCCTGTACGTCACCTTGATCGTCTTCGCAGCAGTTGCGGTCGCGCTGTGGAGCGGCGGCGACTTCGGTCCCGATCACCTGCGCAGGTCGCTGTTCTCCGTCACTTCGTCGATCTCCACGACGGGCTTCGAAGTGGTCCCGATGGTCGAGCTGTCGGCTGGCAGCCAGTCGATGCTGTTGATGCTCATGGTGGTGGGCGGCATGAGCGCCTCGATGGCGGGCGGTTTCAAGATGGTGCGCGTACTGACCCTTGCGTCCTACATCGGCCGCGAGCTGCGCCGCGCGACCCAGCCGTCGCTCGTCCGGCGACTGCACCTGGGCCGCTCTTCCATCTCGGAGACCACCATGAGTCGCATCGTGGGAGAGACGCTGCTCGCCGCCCTCGTGGTGATCCCCGCCGCGGTCGCACTCAGCGCCAGCGGCCTGGACCTCGTCGATGCACTGACGTACGCCGTATCTGCGCTGTCGAACGTCGGCCCCGCTGCGGGGGACGTCGGCTCAGTGGGTCACCTCGCCGCCCTGGGCTGGCTCGGCCACCTCACCGCTGGCCTGCTCATGCTGCTGGGGAGAATGTCGGTCACAGCGGCGCTCGTGGCACTTAGCGTCGCCGCCTACCCGGTGACTGCAGCCGTGCGTCACGGCTACTGGGTGCGGCGTCACCCCTTGCGGGCCCCGATGCGATGAGCAGCGCCGTCGGCGGGTTGGGGAGACGCATCGAGTCCACCCCAGTGCGGGTGAGCGGAGCCGCGCTGATCTTCGTCGCCATCGGCATGGTGATCTCGGCAGGCGTCGCATTCATCGACGGGGGCGGCGGCGCGATGGCGCTGCTGGTCTCCGCAGCGGTCACCACCGGCGTGGGCGGCGCGATGATGGGCAGCGCCACCGAATCGTCGCGAGCGGATTCACCGCTTGCCTTCGCTTCGGTGGCGTGGGCGTGGCTCGCGATGTCGGTGGCGGGAGCGCTGCCGTACTTGCTCAGCGGGGTGATCCCGTGGAGTGAGGCCGATAATGCGCTGTTCGAGTCGATCTCGGGCTTCACCTGCACCGGCGCCACCATCTTCGCCGACATCGACGGCGTCACCCACGGGATTCTGTTCTTCCGTTCCATGACCCAGTGGTTCGGCGGCATGGGCCTCATCGTGCTGGCGGTAGGGGTGCTGCCCGCGCTGAAGATCGGCGGTCTGGAGCTGATCGCCAACGAGGCCCCTGGCCCGACGGCGGATCGGTTCACGCCCCGCATCGCAGCCACCGCCCGGCGGTTGTGGATGCTCTATGGGGGGCTCACACTTGCCGTTGCAGTGGCGCTCGTGATCGCCGGGATGAGCCTGTTCGATGCCGTCGCTCACGCCTTCACCTCTGTCGCGACAGGCGGCTACTCCACACATTCGGCCTCGATTGCGTACTTCGACTCGATCTCGGTCGAGCTTGTGCTCTTCGCGGCGATGATCATCGGCGGAGCGAGCTTCTCGTTGCACTGGCACACGATCATGCGAAGCAGATCGATGCTGCGGGGCTATTCGGAGCTGCGTTGGTACCTGGGTCTGATCGTCGGGTCCGCTGTCGTGCTGACCGCGCTCAACATCACGCGGAATGGATTTGGGGCCAACGTGCGCGATTCGGTCTTCTACGCGGTGTCGCTGGGGTCGAATACGGGATACGCCGCCGGCGACTACACCAGCGAGGCCATCTGGGCGCCGTCAGCGCAGGTCGTGCTGCTGGTGCTGATGGTGGTCGGGGGTATGAGCGGTTCGACCGCAGGCGGGATGAAGGTGCTCCGCCTCCAGATCGTGACCCGCTACGCCGTGCGTGAGGTGATCCGGGCGCGCCACCCCCGAGCGGTGCTGCCGATGCGCATCGGCGACACGTTCGTGGCCGAGGAGGTGGCGGCTCGGGCGCTGGGCTTCGTGCTGCTGTATCTGGGGCTCGCCGTGGTCGGCGGGATGACGATGACGGCGTTGGGCAATGACCTCGAAACGGGGTTCTCCGGCGCACTGTCGGCTATCGGCAACGTCGGCCCTGCCATGGGCGCAGCAGGTCCGACTGATACGGCACTGGAGTTCGAGCGCCACTCGCGGCCCGTGCTGATGGCACTCATGCTCTTCGGCAGGCTCGAGGTGTTCCCGACGATGCTGATGTTCGTGGCGCTGATGCGAGCGGGAACCCGCTCGCGCTACGGGAGGCTGGCCGCCCATCGCGGATCCCGGCGCATGCATCGGCGCCTCGGTTGAACGGCCGAGTCACGCCCGCGATATTGCGCGTAACGGAGTGAGCGGCATCAATTCGCTGAAGTCCTCGACCTGCAGCACACCCGGCAACTGACCAGGTCGTTCCTGGGCGATGGTCCCCGCTCCGTCGGGCAGTGACTGTGGCACGCCGTCGAGGTAGAACAGCACGCCCTGACTGTCACGTGCCAGCGCAGAAGCGGTGAGCACAAGCTGTGCCACGGCACGGACTCGCTGTGCGCCCTCCACCTCGAAGAACACCTCGTTGAGGTGGATCGACAGGACGTTGTTGCGCAGCAGCTGCACGTCCACCACTTCGGTGCCTGCCGGGATTGCGGATTCAAGGCCGTTCTCGGCTTCAGTCGGCGACGGGCCGGCCAGCAGATTGTTGAGCGGCGCATCGAGGAAGACCGGTGCGGCGAGCGGCCGCTGCAGCTCCACCAGAAGACCGTCTCGCAGGAAATACACGGCATGCAGCGATGTCGTGGGTGTGTCGGCTGCCGCACCCACGACCGGCTGGAGGTCACGTACGGGGAAGACACCCGCTGGCACTTCGACCCCCCTCGGGGTCTCGTCGGTCGGCAGGCCGCAACCCGCCAGCGCGATGGCCCATACCAGTGACACACCCAGGCACCCCAGCGCGCCGGTCAGAAACCTCACCGGTGCCCCGCAATCGGCAGCTCGACGACGAAACGTGCACCACGCTGGCCGTCGATGCGGGATTCGACGTGCACCGAGCCCCCATGGCGCCGGGTGTGCTCGTACACCAGCGCCAGCCCGAGACCCGCGCCGGAACCGGCGCCTCGCTTGCGCGCCGCGGCGCCGCGAGTGAAGCGTTCAAAGACCAACTCGCGCTCCGAAGGTGCGACACCCGGACCGTCGTCCTCCACGGCAACCCGCACGAAAAAGCCCGGCCGGGAGATTTCCACCCGGGTGACACCGCCACCGTGCTTCTCGGCATTGCGCAGCAAGTTGTCGAAGACCTGTGCGAGACCTCGCTTGTCGCCGATCACGACTGCATCTGTCGCGGCAGGGCTGATGGCGAGCTCCACCTCCGGGCCCAGCTCGCCGGAGCGGTGCTCGCCGGAGCGGTGCTCGCCGGAGCGGTGCTCGCCGACACGAAGCTGCACCAATTCGGTGACGTTGACGAGCCCTCGCTCGAAGACCGACCCTTCGGCATCGGGCCGGGAGATCTCCAAGAGGTCCTGCACCAGCTGCTGGAACCTGTCAACTTCTGAAGCGAGCAGATCCAGCGCCGTGGCCCCCTGCGCCGACAACTCGTCGCGATGTCCGCTCAGATAGTCGATCGAACTTCGCAGCGTCTGCAAGGGTGATCTCAGTTCGTGGCTCACATCGGATGCGAATCGGGCATCACGAGCAATGCGGCGCTCCATGGCATCGGCCATGTCGTTGAACGACTCCACGATCACGGCGAGGTCGGGATCGTCGCTGCGTTCGACGCGTGTGTCGAAACGGCCGTGAGCGATCGAATTCGCAGCATCGGAGACGGTCGCCAGCGGTCGCAGCAGCCGCCCGCCAGCCCATGCCCCAACTGCCACGCCGATCAGAACTACCAGCGCTGCTCCGACACCCAGGATCAGGCGCAGGCTTGCGAGGGTGGCCTCGATCTCCGAGAGCGGGACAACTTCGAAATACAGCGTCTCGCTGAGCTGGGAAACCGTTGAGGGACGCAACCGCAGACCGAGCGCGAGCTGTGGGACGCCGTCGAGCCGGTACCGCATCGCGTGGGCCTGGTCGGATCGCTCCACCGCAGCCACCAGCTCATCGGGAAGATCGCTGGGAACGAGCGACGGGGATCGCCAGGTGTCCGGTCCGGTGCGGACGATGGAACGGCTGCCGCTGAGGCTTGGCAGCGACTCGAGCGACACGGCGAAGTCGGGACTCTCCGCACGCAGCGAACTCTGCACCTGCGTCGCGTTCGCGAAGAACTGCGCCTCAGAGGAATCCTGACGCAGACCCAGCATCGAACCCCGGGACAGGCTGTACGTCATCACGACGAGCAGAAACGCCGCCAGCATCGCACCGAGCGTGAAAGCACCGACAACTCGGGCGCGAAGCGGCAGACGGCGCAGCGGGCGCGGCCAGCGAGGCCTCATTCAGGCTCGCAGCTTGTAGCCCATGCCGCGTGCTGTCGCTACGTAACGGGGGTTGGCCGGGTCATCCTCGATCTTGAGGCGCAGCCTGCGCACGTGCACATCGACGAGACGGCCGTCCCCGAAGTAGTCGTACCCCCAGACTCGCTCGAGCAGCTGCTCGCGGCTCATCACCTTGCCGGGATTTTCCGACAGCTCGCAGAGCAGGTGGAACTCGGTCTTGGTCAGGTGCAACTCTTCACCGCCCTTGCGGACGACGCCCTCGTCTGGATAGATCTCAAGGTCCCCGACAGTTCGGGGCAGTCCGCTGCCGTCGACGGTCCGGCTCCGCCGCAACAGGGCTCTGATGCGCGCGGACAGCTCTTTGGGAGCGAAAGGCTTCGTGAGATAGTCGTCCGCGCCCGCCTCGAGCCCAGCCACGACGTCATGGGTGTCATCACGGGCGGTGACCATGATGATCGGCACATGACTGATCCGCCGGATGGCCCGGCACAGCTCGAACCCGTCGAGACCGGGCAGCATGATGTCGACAAGCACGACATCAGTGCCGTCGGGCGTAAAGCGCTCCAAGGCCTCCTCGCAGGACTCCGCCTCGCTGACTCGCCAGCCCTCGTCCTCCAGCGCAAGGCGCAGCGCCGTTCGGATCCGCTCGTCGTCTTCGACTGCGAGAACGTTGGTCGTCAATGCCGTACCGCCTTGTCGTCGGACTGCGAGTCGCTCGGACCCCGCCGCGTTCGCGAATCGTGCCGGCGGATCCTCACCGAGGCTTGGTCAGCCCACTCGCTCATCGAGCGCAGCACCAAGGCCGCGAGAGCAGCGACGCCTGCCCCAGCAGCCAGAGCACCGATGGCGGCAGCGCCGAGCGCCAAGTCACCACAGGCTCCACTGCATTCAATGATGCCCGTCGCATAGCCCGCAAAGCCTCCGCACACTGCGGCAATGACGGTCGCACCGAAGGCGACAGCGCGGGCCAGTACCGACGGCAGAGCGGTCGGCGCCGCGGTGAGCAGAGCATCGTCGGCACCCAGAGCGGTGACTGGCGTACTCGCACGACTGTGCCGCTCGTCGTCGCCCTGCGTGCTCACGCGCGCCATGGTACGGCCGCACAGGTGACGGGCTGTCAACCCCCGAGACTGCCTGCCCCAAGACGACGGACCGCCAGATGGCTCCCAGACCACCCAGGAGTCAACACCTCCGTGGCAGACTTCCTGAGTGCCGACCGATGTGCACCGATGGGCAGTTGCCGGGGGGATCCTCGCGCGCGATGGCGCGGTGCTCATGGTCAACAACCGGCGGCGCAATGGCAGCACTGACTGGAGCACGCCGGGCGGGGTGGTGGATCCAGGTGAGACGGTGCTCGGAGCGCTGACGCGTGAGGTCGTAGAAGAAACTGGCTTGCAGGTCTCGGCCTGGGATGGCCCGCTGTACACCGTCGAAGCTGATGGTCAAGATGGACCTGGTTGGTTGCTGAAGGTGGAGGTTCACGAGGCTCAGCAGTGGAGCGGCGAACTGGATCTCGCAGATCCCGACGGCATCGTGTTCGATGCCCGATGGGTACAAGTCGGTGAAATCGAAGACCTGCTCACCGGTCAGTACGCGTGGATGGCTGAGCCGCTGCTGGCCTACCTGGGCGGAGGTGCTCCACGAGGCCATGAGTTCCGGTACACCGTGACTGGCGACCACCGGAGCGGTCTGGTGGTAACGCCCAAGACGCCCTGAGAGCGGCCGATGCGACTTGGATATCGGTCTCCGAAGGCGGACTCGCCCAGATCAATCCGATTGCGCAGTCCATGAGCCGACCACGCCATGATCTCACCGGCGATTCGGATTCTGACGAGCTTCCGATCCTGCATGTCGATATGGACGCGTTCTACGTGGAGGTCGAACGCAAGCGTGACCCGTCGCTGAACCGACGCCCGGTGATCGTCGGAGGATCCGGCAGGCGCGGCGTCGTGGCCTCGGCCAGCTATGAAGCGCGCGCGTCGGGCGTGCACGCCGCTATGCCGACCGCCCAGGCGCGCCGTCTGTGCCCCACCGCCGTCATAGTCACTTCTGACTTCTCCGGCTACATCGAGGCCTCGTCGGCCATCGCAGAGGTCTTCGAATCGGTCACACCCCACGTGGAACCAATCGCGCTGGACGAGGCCTTTCTGGATGTCTCCGGAGCTCACCGGCTGTTCGGCACATCTCCGGAGATTGCGTGGCTTCTCCGCGATGCGGTGCGCGAAGCCGTGGGACTCGACTGCTCTGTCGGCGTCGCGTCGAACAAGACCTTGGCGAAGCTTGCCTCGGTTGCGGCGAAACCGACCGTGCGATCGACCGGACCGAAGCCGGGACTCGGCGTTCGTGTGGTCGGTGTTTCCGACCAGCTGGATTTCCTGTGGGCTCACCGTGTGGAGGCGCTCTGGGGCGTGGGCCCAGTGTCGCTCCGTCGGCTCAACGAGATCGACGTGTTCACGGTCGGCGACTTGGCGGACAAGCCGGTGGAACAGCTCGTCGCGGCCGTGGGCGCTGCGCACGGCGCGCACCTCGCCGCGCTGTCACAGGGAATCGACGACCGGCCTGTGCACCCAGGCGGGATCCCGCGTTCAGTCAGTCACGAGGAAACATTCGAGACCGACCTCGACGATCCCGATCTCATACGGGGCGAAACGGTTCGCCTCGCCGATGCCGTCGCATCTCGACTCCGGGCCAACGGGCTGTCCGGGCGGACGGTGACGGTCAAGATCAGGCACCCCAATTTTGCGATGAGAACGCGGGCGCACACGCTCCCAGAGCCGTTCCAGACTGGCCGGGCGCTCGCCCACGTGGCGCACCGGCTGGTCGGCACGTTGGACACCAGCAGGGGGATTCGTCTGCTGGGGGTCGCAGTGTCGAATCTGTCCGAGACGGCATCTGCTGATTCGGCGGCCGGGGCGGGGCTTCGGGGGGAGAACTTGGCTGAGTCGCCAGGGCCGCTCCAGCTTGCCTTCGATTTGGGTCTGCCGCCTGAGGGTGGGAGTGAGCCCGGCGGCGACACGCACCATGGCCCGACTGGTGATTCCGAACTCGACCGCAAGCTGGCCGAAGCTCTCGACACCATTCGCGGCCGCTTCGGCCGAGCTGTGATCGCTCATGGCTCGGCGGCCCTGCGTGACAGTGCGCCAGGCGAACGCCGCTGGGGCCGCTGACCACACCGCGCCCCGAAGCGCGCTGGAGGCGCAATGCATCAGGGGTGCGTAGAACTCGTACCGAGCGCGGTCCTACACTGGCAGCAACATCGGCAATACAGAGTTTGGAGCCTGTGCGTGCCGCTTTCGGACGACGAACAACGCATCCTCCTCGAGATCGAGAAGGACTTCTACGATACTGACCCGCAATTCGCGCGGGAGGTCTCGGAGACGACGCTGACTCGACATGCCCTGCGCAACATCCGATGGGCAGTGCTCGGCGGAGTCTTGGGCTTGGTCGGCATCGGCTTGGGTCTGCAAATCCATTTCGCGTTGTCGTTTGTTGCGTTTCTGGTGGTCTTCGCGAGCGCCGTCGTGATCGAGCGCAATGTTCGCAAGATGGGCAAGCTGGGTCTCGAGAAAGTCTCGGATTCCATCGCGAAGCGCTCTCGACCGAACAGCGCCGACTCGTTCGGCGATCGCATGCGGCGCCGCTTCCGCGACGACTCGAGCTAGACCACCTTCGACCGACGCTGCCGCGCTGAGCCAGCGCGTGCCGTCAGCGGCTGACCGCCTCCGCGCCATTGCGGTCTGCCCCGTTGCGGCGGCGCGAGCGAGGTCCTGCCACCAGGGCAGCAGGACGACATGCGGTGCCGATGCGATCCCACCTGCTGCGCGCAGCCCGGATGCGCATTTCAAGGTGCTGAGCGTTCAGCCTCGCCCCCACGACAGTCTGCGGTGACGGAGGCTGCGGCGCGTAGGCGGCCTCCTGGGTAGCAGTGGCCAGTGAGTGCAGCTCCCCTGAATCGATCCGCAGCCGGCGGTCGACACGACCGGCGAATTCGGTATGCGTCTCGGTGGCTCGCTGGTCGATGCCGAGGTTGAAGAGTGTCTCTGCAACGTCGTCCCAGGCAGCGCCGACCGCAGAGCGCGCATCGTGACGTGCGCGGCGATGGTGCAACGCTCGGCGGATTCGTACAGCCGACGGCACCGTGATAAGCCACAGCATGCCGACCGCCAGCACCGCATAGAAGGGGACGACGAGCCACTCCGACCAACTCCCGGTGGGCGCTGTCGAGCCTTCGAAGTCGAGCACGTCCACGAAGCCTTCGAGGTCGCCCGACAGTCCCTCGAGATCTTCGAGACCCAGCGCGCCGATGAAGCCTGAGCCTTCGTCGCCCGCTGCGGTCGGATCTCCGGGCACGACTTGCTGGGCAAGCACTCCTGTGTAGACGACGGCCCCAGGGGCACCCCGCCCTGGCGTCGGCTCGAAGTACACCCAGCGGCCGCTCATCCAGATCTCAGGCCACGCGTGGTAATGCTCGCCCCTGACCACGTATTCGCCTTCGACCAATTCCCCTGGGGTGAAGCCCACGGCAACACGCGAAGGCAACCCGATCGCCCGGGCCATCGCTGCATAGGTGCCTGAGAACTGCTCGCAATAGCCGCGCCGCTCGGAGAACAGGAATTGCTCCATGCGATCGGTGTCATGCCCGCTTGGCACCCTCAACGCGTATACGAAGTTCTTGAGGAAGAAATTCTGCAGAACCAGGGCCTTTGCGTAGGGGCCCGTGGCATCCGCCGTGACCTCAGCAGCGAGGTCTGCCACACGTTGGTTGAATCCCTCCGGCAGGGCCAGATACTTCTCTGCAATGTCGGGCGGAACGTCGCCGGTTGCAGCCACGAGCCCTGCAACTGATGGAATGTCGACGTTCGAGCTGACGGTGTAGGTCAACCCCGGCTCGAGCACGCTGCTGTGCTCGGTGACCAAGGTGCCGGACTCGGGGTCGTAGAGCGCATCGGGACCGTCAAAGGTGACCGGCTCGTATGCAGCGGGCAGCCAGATGCTGTCGAGCGCCCCGATCGTGAAGTGTTGGGTGAGCAGCTCTGAGGACGAGCGCCCGTCCAAGTGTTCAGACGCATCGCCATACAGCCGCTCGGATCCCCAGAAGGTTCCGTCGAACTCCCCGAGACCCGAGACTCGCCAGTACGCGGGGGCGTCCGCTCTGACACGGAACAACTCGGCACCCGAAGTGCCCACTAGACGGCCTTGAGCATTGACGAGCGGGCTGATCGTCACCCTCGATGCGGGCGCGGTTCCGTCGAGGTCCTTCCACGAGACGATCGCCCGGGCGTCGCTGCCGGGCAGCAACGGTACGAGCAGCGCCGCGCCCACGGCGGCAGCAATTCCCAACCGCAGTGCGGTACGCATGGGCACGGTTGCCCGACGCCGCTCCGACGCGCCGACCGGCATCCGGTTCCCGGTGTGGTGGATGCCGTGCGCGGCCACGAACGCCACCGCGCACACGACCATCGCCGCAGCACTTCGGACACGCCATGCATCGGTGCCCAATGCCCCGATGAAGGCCAGCACGACCAAGGCTGGAAGCAGCGCTTCGCCGATCGCTTTCGCACGCAACGCCGCTGCGTCTGCGATGAAGGCCGTGAGCCAGATTGCCGCGCCGCCGACCAGCAGAAAGCCTGCAGTGGCAGGCGTCGGCGCTTCCACGATGCCGAACGCCTCCCATGCGGCAGCCACATCGGTCGACGCTTGCCGCAGTGTCTCGGTGCTGGGAAGCAGCCGCAGCCACAACGTGTCGGAGTACAGCGCCAGCCCCTCGACGACGATCAGCAGCACGACGGATGCCGTAGCGGCAACTGTCAGCGGCCAGCGCTGCCGTCTCGTCACCGTCGCTGTTGCATGACCTCCCATGGCCAAGATGAGCCACAAGGGCGCGTAGTCCCACGAGTCGAACAGGCGACGAGCCATCAGCACGGCCAGCAGCGTGAGCAGCCACAGCGAGATCTCGACCTGCCACAGGCTTCGCCGCGTCATGCGCGCATCACCCCCGACTCTTGGGCCGTCTGGGCCGCAGCCCACTTGGGCGCCAGCTCGGCCGCAGTAGTGATGTCGACACATCTCGAACCGGCCGATGGGAGCGCATCGCCGGTTCCGCACACTCGGATGACCGTCAGCGACGAGCTGCGCGAACCCGCCGCCGTAATCGTTTCGATGTCCCGAGGTGCGTCAAGAGCTGTGCCCCCGAGTACCACGACCACTGCACCCACCACGGAGGCTGTCGCCGCTGCCACCACGCCACGCAGCGAGCCCGTGCCTGACGTGGACACCTCGGCGAGGTGATCGAACAGTTGCGCCAGGCCTTCCCCAGAGGTAACGAAACCGGTGTCTGCTCCGGCCACCGTCAACAGCCGCAGCGGATCATGTCGTGAGACGCTGGCGAGGACGACGCTGGCGGCAGCGGACACCGCGAGCTCGAAGCGCTCTGTATCGAATGCTGTGCTGCGAGTGTCGAGAACCACCGTCACCCGGCTCCGGCGGGGAACCTCGTCTTCTCGCACCATGGGACGACCCAGGCGCGCCGTCGACGGCCAGTGGATCCGGCGGACGTCGTCGCCAGCCGCGTAGTCGCGCAGGGCGTAGAAATCCTCGCCAATGCGCTGCAACGTGTGAACGTCAGCCGCAATTCCCAGCGGTTCGGGACCACGGGCCAGTCGAGGCGGCACGAGTGTCTGCGTGGCGGGATAGACGACGAGCGTCGTCAGCGGCCCGGAACCGATGTGCGTGCGCGACAGGCCCAGCGGATCGACGACAGCGACGTCAGCGGGACCGATAGTCAGCCGACCCCGGCGCTCGGTGGGCAGCAAGTACGCGGCATTCACGCGCTCAGCCCCAATCAGCGGGCCCACTCCCAAGCGCGCGCCGAGCGTGCCGGTGACGGGGTCGGTGAGCTGAAGTACCGGGGCCGGTCCGCCGAGGTTGGTGACAGCGAGCTCCACCCGCGCTTGCCCGCCGGCGTGAACGCGTACAGGCTGGACCGAACGCTGGATCCTGAGGCGGATCCTTCGCGTTCGGGTCCAGATGGTGGCCCCCGACACCAACGCGATCCCCGCAACTGCAAGCACGAAGAGTTCCCCGATGCCGAAAAGGCGTCCGGCGCCAGCGGCGACGAATGAACCGATCCCGACGGTCCAGCCCCGCCGAGTCAGCATGCGGACCCTCGGGGCATCGCAGCGAGGGTCCTAGTGCCTAGGCGGATTGGTGAGCCTTCTCGCGCAACACTTGTTATCTCCCGCTCTTGTTCGCTGCGCTCACGGGCCGCTCGGGCCACGGCTTCGCCTCTCAACCGGTAGCGGTGGGGACCGCGACGGCCTCGAAGACGTCGCGCAGCGCTGATTGCGGGGTCAGTCCCTGCAGTTGCGCGTCGGGACTCAGTCGGATTCTGTGGCCGAGTACCGGTTCGGCCACAGCCTTCACATCGTCGGGCACCACGTAGTTCCGACCGGCGGCGAGCGCACGCGCCTGTGCCACGCGCTGCAGATCGAGCGTGGCTCGCGGACTGATACCTAACGTGATCGTGCCGCGCCGCCGTGATGCATCGGCCACCGACACGATGTAACGGCGCAATACCGGTGCGACGTGTACCTCGGTGACAGTGCGTGCCATTGCCAGCACTTCGCCGGCCGTCGCGACCGCTTCGAGCGTGATCTCCGTTGTGCCGTCGTGGAGGTCGAGCACCTCGACTGCCGAGTCGGCATCGGGGTAGCCGATGCTGATGCGCATGAGAAAACGGTCGAGTTGCGACTCAGGCAACGGGTAGGTGCCCTCGTGCTCGATTGGGTTCTGCGTAGCAATGACCATGAACGGCTGGCCGAGCGGGCGCGTGGTGCGGTCAGTGGTGACCTGCCGTTCCTGCATCGCCTCGAGCAGCGCCGCTTGCGTCTTGGGCGAAGCCCGGTTGATCTCGTCGATCAGCACGATGCTTGCGAAGAGTGCACCGGGCCGGAAGTCGAATGTGCGCTCGCGCTCGTCCCACACATTCACGCCGATGACGTCGGACGGCAGCACGTCAGGGGTGAACTGGATACGGCCGAACGGTGCATCAATCGAAGACGCCAACGATTTCGCGAGGCTCGTCTTGCCGACGCCTGGCACGTCCTCGATCAGCAGGTGCCCATCGCACAGCAAGCACAGCAGTGAGAGGCCGACGGCGTCGGATTTGCCGCGAATGACACGCTCCACGTTCGCAGTGATGCGTTCGAATGTGCGGCGGAACGTCTCAGCATCGGCCGGGTGCGTTTGTGGGGGTGTGTGATTGCGCACAGCGTCAACTCTCCGGTATCCCAGCCTCCCGAACGCTGTGAGGCTACTCAGCGTCTGTCGGCCGTCACCGTCGGGAGGCACGTTCGCTTCTAGAGTGGCCCGGTGCGCCGACATCGGACACTGCGCCGCCTCCGCTTGCTTGGGGTCCTGTCTGGGGTGGCGGCGCGCCCGCGTCTGTGGGTTGCGACTGCCGGCGCCATGAGGCGGCTGGTGCCAATGCGCTGGTGGACCCGGCCGCCGTTCCTGCCGGTTCCTCACCGCGACTACGTGCGATTCCGACTGTTGACTGCCCTCGGTGACGACACAAGTGCGTCCGCTGAACCCGAAGATCTGATCCAATGGCTGGAATGGTGCCGACGCTGGCCGGCCGCCGCAGCGGCATCACGGTGACATGACCTCCCCAGGAGCCGTCGCGCATGCGCCGCGATCTGTCGCCGATCCGGTGAACGGCCGCGCTGGCGTCAACGGCCACCCGGTTCGTCCCCACGGCAAGGTCTCGCGGACCCGCTCGGTACTGTCCGAACGGACGCTGGTGCTCAACGTCACCTACCAGCCGTTGTCCATCACGACCGTGCGACGAGCTCTTCTGCTGGTGCTGGCGGGCAAGGCAGACGTCATCCACACCCGGCCCGGGAGCATTCGCTCACCGCGTATGTCGATGTCGGTGCCCTCGATCGTCCGGCTGAGGTACCACGCCCGGGCTCCGTACCGCCGCCGAGCTCCGCTTCACCGGCGAGCAGTCTTTGCACGCGATGCATACCGGTGCCAGTACTGCGGGAGCCGGGCGGAGTGCATCGACCATATCCACCCGCGAAGCCGTGGCGGGGAACACACGTGGGAAAACGTGGTGGCTTGCTGCCGGTCCTGCAACGTGGGCAAGGGAGACTCGCTCCTGTCGGAAGGCCGATACCGGCTGCACCGGACGCCGTACGCTCCCGAGCCGCTCGCCGTCGTGGCCGCCATGCGAGTCGACGCTCCAACGGAGTGGACCGACTACCTGCCCGTATTGCGTCCTCAGCTCGTCTGAGGGGATCGTCTGAGGGGATCGTCTGAGGGGATCGTCTGACCAGTCCGTCTGATCAGCCCCGCGCCCGGTCACTGGTGACCAACGTCGGCGGCGGTCTGCCATCGTGGACCGGTGAGCGAGTGGATACGCGAGAAATGGCAGGCGAGCGCCGAACTGCTGCACGCCCGCCCAATGCCGCAGGACCGCCGACGGCGCGTCTCATGGCTGCGCCCGACGAAGCCAGCACTGATCCTGGGATCTGCGACTGTTGACCCCTTCAGCGGCACGCGCACCGATGTCGTGCGGCGTCGCAGCGGTGGGGGACTCGTGTGGCTGGATCCCGATGAGTGCACATGGGTGGATGTGTTCGTACCGGCCGATGATCCGCTCTGGCGTGCAGACGTCGGCGAGGCCTTCGATTGGCTGGGCCGCCGATTGGCTGCGGCGTTCTCCTCGGTCGGCGTGGCGGCCAGCGTGCATCGTGGCCCCTACGAGGCTGGCCCGTCGGGCGGCCTGGTGTGCTTCGCCTCGCTTGGCCCAGGCGAAGTGGCAGTGGACGGCCGGAAACTGGTCGGCATCTCCCAGCGCCGTACCCGCGAGGGCAGCCGTTTCCAGTGCGCCGCCTACCAACGGTTCGATCTTGGGCCGTTGGCGCATCTGCTGGACGCAGACGGTGCCGCACGGGTCCGCGGCCGGGCCGTTGGCTGGGCAGACCTCGGCGTCGACGTCACGCCGTCGGGGATGGCCGAGCTGGTCGTGAGCTTCATTACCGCGCACGACGCCTGAGCACTTCACCGGGCCTGCCCGACAACCCCGATGCCGGGATCTGTGCCGGGACCTGGTTTCCGGGACGGTGCTAGCAGCCGGCTTGGGTGATCTGACACACACGGGGTGGACATTGTGGGTGCTTTACCCATAAAGTGGTGCGAAGTGGTTTGCAGGGGCACAAATGCCCATACAATCCAGGTTCCCAATCGGACGCTGCGGAGGCCCTGCGGTGGACAGTCTTTTCGTCGGCCAGCATGAGCACTCGCTCGATGCCAAGGGCCGCATCGTGCTCCCGGCGGGTTTCCGCGGCGCGTTCGAGCCATCGGGCTTCCTCATCAAGCACAGCGAAGGCTGTCTCGCACTGATGACACCAGACCGATTCGGCGAGATCGCAGCACAGATGTCCGAGCGTTCACATTCAGGCGGGCCCTATGGACGTGCCGCCAAGCGATCATTCGGCGCGGGGGCGGCGCGGGTCCTGCCTGACAAGCAGGGTCGGATCGCCATTCCCGAGGAACTCCGACGTTTTGCAGGCCTGCAGCGCGAATGCGTGGTGATCGGCGCCATCGACGAGGTCGAGATTTGGGATGCCGGTCACTGGCAGGAGATGAACGCCCAAGGCGAATCGCTCCTGGCTGCGCCCGAGAGCGGCGGCACAGCATCGGAGCAGTCGTGAGCGCTGCGGAGGGCACCAGGTCGTTTCACCAACCGGTCATGGTCTCCGAGATCGCCGAGGTGTTCGCGCCGCTTGGCGGCGGGTTGTTCGTCGACGCGACCCTGGGCGGCGGCGGCCACGCGGAGATACTTCTGGCGCAGCACCCCGAACGGCGACTGCTCGGCATCGATCGCGATCCCGCGGCGATCTCGGCCGCACGGCAACGGCTCGAGCCCTTCGGTGATCGCGTCACCTACTGCTGCGAGCCCTTCGATCGCCTCGGCGAGCTGGTCGATGCCAGCAAGGAAGGTCCTCTCGTCGGCGCATTGTTCGACTTCGGCGTCAGCAGCCACCAACTGGATGCCGCTGAGCGTGGTTTCTCGCACCGTTACGACGCCCCGCTGGACATGCGCATGGACCCCCGGTCGGGACTCGATGCGGGAACCGTCGTCAACACCTATGACGTCGAAGAGTTGCGCAGTCTGTTGCGGCACAACGCCGGAGAGCGTCATGGGAACCGCATCGCTGCGGCGATCGTCGCAGCACGACCGTTGCACACCACTCGGCAACTGGCCGACACCGTTCGGGCAGCTGTGCCCGCAGCGGCTCGACGTGGCCGGCGCCATCCGGCGATGCGCACGTTCGCAGCGATCCGCATCGAAGTGAACGACGAACTCGACCTCATCGAACCCGCAATGCGAGCTGCGCTCGCGCGCCTGGCGCCATGTGGGCGCCTTGCAACCCTCGCCTATCATTCAGGAGAAGACAGCATTGTGAAGATCATTCTTCGAGAAGCAGCAGACGGCATCTGCGAGTGCCCGTCGACGTTGCCGTGCATCTGCGGCGCCGCACCCACGGTTCGGCTCTTGCGTCGCAAGGTTGTGCGGCCCAGCGCAAACGAGGTCGAGAACAACTCCCGCTCCTCCAGCGCCTTGATGCGGGCCGCTGAACGGCTCGAGACCACCAGCCGCTGATCTGCAAGCGGCCCCTGAACCGAGCAACGTTCGATGGCTCTCGCCACCGCTCACCTCAGCGTCGCCGATGCGCCACCAGAGCTGGTGCGCATCGGCGGGCGCCGCGCCGTGGGCCTGCGGCTCGTGGGCGTCACCGCGCTCCTGGCGGCTGCCACGATCGCCGTGCTTGCGGGACTTGGAGTGTTCCACTCGATGCTGGCCGCAGGTCAATACCGCCTCTCCGAGCTGGAATCGGAGATCGCGGTCGAGCGAGAACGCTTGATCGATCTTCGCTACGAGCTTCAGACACTTCATGGACCGGCGGAAATCGAGTTGATGGGGATTGGCGCGCTCGGCCTCGTCAACGCGGCGGACCCGATCGACGTGCGGATCGAGCCGCGTCACATCACTGCGGTGTCGCCCTCGTCACGCACCGTCCACCAGGGCGGAGATTGGCTCTCGATCAAGACGCTGCTGACCGATGCGTCTACAGCGCATGACCGACGTTCTTGACCGAGACGAACGCCGCGTAGCCCCGGCGTCCTGGCACCCGTCGATGGGTGCCCCGCCAGGGCTGCGTTCGCCTGTTGCGCACGCCGATTCCACAACCACTCGGCGATCTGGGGCACCAGCCGAACTGCACTGGCACCCATCGGTCGGCGCCCCGAGATCGACCCTCGAATCAGGGCGCTCGGCTGATGCTGACTCTGCGCCGCCCAAGTCACACCGACGCAACGTTCGGTCCGGCCCGCCGCGTCGCCGAGCGCTCCTGCTCATCATCGCGACAGCCATTGCCCTGTCCACCCTTGCGGCCCGCCTGGTCCAAGTCCAGATGCTCGACCGTGAGACCTATGCCGCGCTAGGGGAGCGCCAGGGGACCGCACAGTGGGAACTCGAATCGGTACGTGGAGCGATCCTGGATCGAAACCTGAACCTTCTCGCAGTGTCCGACAACCTGCCCACAATCTGGGCTGACCCTCGCCTCGTCACCAACCCGCATCAGACTGCGACAGCCTTGGCGTCAGTGTTGGACATCGACATCGGTGTCATCGCCGAACGGCTCGCGAGCGATCGGCATTTCGTCTACGTGGCGCGCCAGGTCAGTCCATCGGAAGGGCTGGCCGTACAGGAGCTGCAGCTCGAAGGTGTCGGCGTGCGGGGTGAATCCTCACGGTTGCGGCCCAACGGGGACGACTTCGCTCGCGGTCTGCTCGGAGCTGTCGATATCGACCAGAACCCGCTGGGAGGTGCCGAGAAGCAGTTCACCGAAGTGCTCGACGGAACAGATGGTCTTGAGGTCGCTCGGATCGCTCAGAGCGGGATGCCACTCCCGACGGGGATCGAGCTTTTTGAGCCGGCCAGCCACGGCGACGACGTGGTCCTCACCTTGCATACCCAGATGCAATGGGTTGCCGAGCGCTCACTGAGCACCGCAGTCGACGCGACCCGAGCGCGCGGCGGCATGGTGGTAGTGATGCAGACCGACACAGGCGATGTCCTTGCACTGGCTGGGGTGGCCCGCGACCCCGATACTGGACAGATCGGGCCGGTCGCGTACAACCCGGCGTACACCGACGCATTCGAGCCAGGCTCGGTCGCGAAGAGCTTCACGGTCGCCGCCGTGCTGGAAGCGGGACTGACCACACCCACTGAGAGCCATTCGACACCGGCCGCCTACGCGTTCGCCGACAAGGAATTCACCGAGCCGTACTCCAGCGTTGACCGCCAGATGACCACGACGGAGATCCTCGTCCACTCGTCAAACATCGGCACGATCAGACTGGCCGAACGACTCGGCGCAGCCGAGCTGCAGCGCTCCTTGCGGGCGTTCGGCTTCGGTCGCCTGACCGGGCCGCAGGACGCCCCAGCGCTGCCCGGCGAGAGCCGCGGCATCTTGCGTGCCGCGAACCAATGGCGAGGCACGGACTTGGCCACGATTGCGTTCGGTCAGGGCATCGCGGTGACAGCGGTGCAGCTTGCCGCTGCCTACAACACCATTGCCAATGACGGCGTCTATGTCACGCCCAGGCTGGTCCTAGGAAGCGTGGACAGCAGCGGAGCGCTGCGCCCGGCTGACCCTGCTGTGACGCGCCGGGTCCTTTCGCCGCAAACGGCTGGGCAATTGAAATCGATCCTGGCCGACGTGGTCGCTGCGGGAACGGGCAAGCGGGCCGCCATAGACGGTTACCGAGTTGCCGGCAAGACCGGCACGGCGCAGAAGCCCAGTCCCGACGGCGGGTACAGCCCCGACACGTACACGAGCTCGTTTGCAGGTTTCCTCCCAGCTGATCGTCCAGAGCTCACCGTGGTCGTCGTCCTCGATGAACCCGACGAGTACCGGGCCGGCATTGTGGCGGCACCGGTGTTCGCTGAAGTTGCCGAGTACGCGTTGCGCATGCTGGGGGTCTCGCCCGATGCGTGAGAACGGCCCATGAGCTCACCGCGCTCTGCGATTCCAATGCCGGTGCAGCGCCTGGCCTCCGAGATCGGCGGAACCCATGTTGCGCCGTCGGGTCGCCACGCCGACGACACGCACGGTGGAACCGCGCTCGTGCACGGCATCACCCACGACAGCCGCTCAGTCGCGCCCGAAATGCTGTTCTGCTGCGTTGTGGGTCGGCACCACGACGGTCACGCGTTTGCGTCTGAGGCGATCACGGCAGGCGCCGCTGCGCTGATGGTCGAGCACGTCCTCGACGTTGGTGTGCCCCAGATTGTCGTGCCCAGTGTGCGAGGTGCGCTGGGTCCTGCTTCAGCTGCGGTATGGGGCCAGCCGTGGCGTCGCTGCGCGGTCGTCGGCGTTACCGGGACCTCTGGCAAGACCACGGTGGCGCACGCGATCGGCGCCATCGCACGCGCTTGCGGCACCTCATGCGAGGTGATGGGCACCCTGGTTGGGCCGCACACCACGCCGGAGGCGCCAGAGGTGTGCCGACGCCTCAGCGAAGCCGCAGATGCGGGAACTGAGATGGTCGTGCTCGAAGTGTCATCGCACGCGCTCGCACTCGGGAGGGTCGACGGTGCCAGCTTCGCGGCCGGTGTCTTCACCAACCTGAGTCATGAGCATCTCGACTTCCACATCACGATGGAGGACTACTTCGACGCCAAGGCGCGACTCTTTGACGGCCGCAGCAAGATCGCAGTGGTGAACGTGGCCGACGCCTGGGGTCGCCGGTTGGCAGCCATAGCCGCTGGTACAACCGGCACAGTGGTCGAATGGCAGCCCTCCGACGTCGAGGACGTCACCGTGAGCGCCAATGGGCTGGGCGGTCGATGGCGCGGCCGGCCGGTCCGGTGCGGACTGCTCGGACGATTCAATGCTGCGAACGTGGCGGCTGCAGCCGCAACAGCGAGCGCGCTCGGATTCGACAACAGCGCCATCACACCCGCGATCGCCGCTGTGGAGCCAGTGCCAGGGCGTTTGTGGCCCGTGAACGGTCCCGGCGACGACATCACCGTCTTGGTCGACTATGCCCACAAGCCCGAGGCCCTCGCCGCGGCACTGGCGAGTGCTCGCGAATTGGGTGGTCCCGATGGCCGTCTCTGGACGGTCTTCGGTGCGGGTGGCGATCGTGATCCATCCAAGAGGGCACCCATGGGCGCCGCAGCAGATCGCCACGCGGACGTGCTGGTCCTGACTTCCGACAACCCCCGCAACGAGGATCCCGCCGACATCGCAGCGGAGATCGCCGCTGGTGCCAGCGGGCGACATGACACCAGCGACGGGCTGCACGTCGAGCTCGATCGGTCCCGGGCCATCTCGCTTGCCATCGAGGGTGCGAGGGCCGGGGACGTCATCGTGGTGGCGGGGAAGGGTCACGAGACCACCCAGGTGACCGCAGGACGCTCCATGCCGTTCGACGACGCAGTCGTCGCGGCCGACGCACTGCAGATTCGCAGGAGTGCGAAGCGATGATCGCCCTGCTCATCGCATCCAGCTCCGCGATGGTCGTATCGCTCATCGGCACTCGCTATCTCGTGCCGTGGCTGCAGGCACGCGGCGTCGGCCAGCCGATTCGCCTCGACGGTCCCCGAGGGCACATCACGAAGGCCGGCACGCCGACAATGGGAGGCGTCGCAGTCGTGGCTGCGGCTGTGGTGGGCTACGTGGTCAGTCACCTGCGCGCCGGAACGGTCATGACGCGCTCGGGCATCGTGCTGCTGGCGGCAGTCAGCGCTGCGGGCCTCGTCGGCTTGGCCGACGACTGGATCAAGGTGAGCCGTGAGCGCAACCTGGGGTTGAACAAGCGGGCCAAGCTGATCGGCTTGACCGCAGTGGGCGTCGGATTCGCGGCTGCGTCAGTGTGGTGGGTGAACCTCGACCTGGCGATTGGCTTCACTCGGCTGAGCGGAAACGCACTGCGAACCCCCGCCGCTGTGTGGATCCTGTGGGCTGTGCTCATCATTCTGGGCACTTCCAACGCCGTGAACCTGACCGACGGCCTGGACGGCCTTGCCGCAGGCGCCGCTTCAGTGGCCTTCGCCGCATTCGTGGTCGTCGGCTACTGGGCATTCCGTCACCCGATCTCCTATGACGTCAAGCACCCGCTGGACCTCGCCATCGTCGCTGCCGCCATGGCTGGTGCCTGCGTGGGTTTCCTGTGGTGGAACGCACCGCCAGCGAGGATTTTCATGGGCGACACAGGCTCGCTGGCCATCGGCACCGCCATGGGCGGGCTCGCGATGCTTCTGCACGTAGATCTGCTGCTGCCGGTCATCGGCGGCCTGTACGTCATCGAGACAGCGTCGGTCATCGTCCAGGTCGGCTCGTTCCGGTTCTTCGGCCGCCGCCTGCTCCGGATGGCCCCCATACACCATCACCTCGAGTTGGGCGGGTGGCCAGAGACCACCGTGCTCATCCGCCTCTGGGTCGTGAACAGCCTGCTCGTGGCCGTCGCGCTCGGCCTCTACTACGCCGACTTCTTGAGTCTTGACCTGGTCGAGCTGCCGTCAGGCTCGCTGTGACCGCCCAGCATCTCCCCGGCGCCCGCCGCCCGATGCCCGACGCCCTGAGTCCGCACGACGGACCAGTGCTGGTCGTCGGCATGGGCGTGACGGGATGCGCGGTGGCAACGGCGCTGCGGGCCCGAGGTCACGAGATCATCGTGGCTGACGACCGTCCCGACGCGGCCGCCGCGAGGGTTGCCTCCGCAGGGCTCGCTTCCGTGGAGATCCACGACTCCACCGATCGCGGTCTGCTCAGCGCTCTGGTGTCGAACGCTGCCGCTGTAGTCCCCTCTCCAGGAGTGCCGCCACGGCACCCCTGTTACACGCTTGCCGATGCGGGTCGGGTGCCGGTGGTGAGCGAACTGGATCTGGCGGCACAGTGGGACAACCGCCCGCTTGCCGCAATCACGGGTACGAATGGCAAGACGACGGTCACGGTGCTCACCGAGCGAATGCTGAACCGGAGCGGCATCAGTGCGCTCGGCGCCGGGAACACCGATGTTGCCTTGGTGGATGCGATCGACCGAGACGTCACAACCTTCGTCGTGGAGGCCTCGTCGTTCAGGCTTCACCGAGCCCAACGCTTTGCCCCTGCTGTGGCCGCATGGCTGAATCTGGCACCCGACCATCTCGACTGGCATGTCGATCTTCGGGACTATGCCGCTTCCAAGGCGCGAATCTGGGCCGCCCAAGGCCCCCACGACGTCGCGGTGGTGCCGTTCGACGATCCCGACGTCGAGCCATGGACGTCGGGGATCCGTTCACGCCGTGTGACATTTGCGACGCCTCAGTCGCTCGATGCGGCCTGCGATGTGCGCTACGAGCACGGTGTCCTGATGGCGCGTCACACAGCGCTCGTGGCAACTGCGGAACTGCCGCGGCGTCGGCCCCACGACCTGTCGAACGCCGCGGCAGCAGCGGCGATCGCACTGGAGATGGGGGCCTCTGCGGAGGCCGTGGCGGCTGAATTGCGCTCGTTCGACGGTCTGCCCCACCGACTCGCGCTCGCAGGGCGAATCGGGGATGTGAGCTTCCACGACGACAGCAAAGCGACAGCGCCTCATGCCACCGTGGCCGCGCTCCGGGGATTCTCCGATGCGGTCCTCATCGCGGGAGGGCGGAACAAGGGCCTCGATCTCGATGATCTCGCTGCGGTGGCTGCCCATGTGCGCGGTGTCATAGCGATCGGCGAGGCTGCCTCCGATGTGATCGCCTGTTTCAGCCGACCCGCGTACGGTCAGATCGAGCTCTCCGGGGCGGGGTCGATGTCCGAGGCCGTGGAAATCGCCTACCGGATGGCCCAACCGACCGGAGATGTCGTGCTGTCACCCGGATGTGCTTCGTTCGACTGGTACTCGAGCTACCGCGAACGGGGCGAGCACTTCATTGCAGCCGTGTCAGATCTCGCTTCGCGCCTTGGCCCCCAGACCTGCTCCGGAGACCTGCGATGAGCCGCCTGGATCTTCCTCGCGCGCAATCGGGACCTTCGGTGCGGTACGCCGCACTCCTGTCCGCAGTTTTCCTGCTGCTCCTCACCGGGGTGGTCTTGGTGCTGTCCGCTACCTCAGCGACCGGAATCGACTCACCCGACCGCCCCTTGCAGTACTTCACACGACATCTGTGGTCGGTGGCCATCGCCGTGGGCGTGCTGCTGGCGACGCTCGGCATCGACTACCGGCGCTGGCGGTGCCTGGCAATGCCTCTTGTGGCCCTCAGCGTGGGTCTGCTGATCGTCGTGCTGGCAGTGGGCAAACGCTCGGGCGGTGCTCGTCGCTGGATCGAAATCGGACAATTCAGTATTCAGCCGTCGGAGATCGCGAAGCTGGCCCTCATCGTTGCGATGGCCGCATTCCTGGACGCTCGCAAGGATCAGATCCATCGTCCCGATCGGATCCTGCGCCCGGCGATGCTCCTGCTGACCGCTGGCTGTTCCCTCGTGCTGCTGCAGCCGGACCTGGGGACCACGCTGATCATGGCCGGCATCGGCGTCGGGATGCTGTTCGTCGCAGGCCTGCCGGGCCGGGACCTCGCCAAGATTGCCCTGATAGTCGGAGTTGCAGCGCCCCTGCTGGCGTATGCGGCGCCGTATCGCCGAGCGCGCCTCGCGGGCTTCCTCGATCCGATCTCCGAGCGTGCCTCAAGCGGCTACCAGACGTTCCAGAGCCTGGTCGGCCTGGCACAGGGCGGACTGCGCGGCACCGGACTCGGGCAAGGCCAGGCGAAGTGGGGATGGGTGCCCAATGCCCCCACCGATTTCATCTTCGTCATCGTTGGCGAAGAGATGGGACTTCTTGGCGCACTGGGGCTCCTGACGCTGTTGGGAGTCGTCGGCATCGGCGGTTTCCGGACGAGTCAGAAGGCGCCTGATCTCTTCGGCTCGCTGCTGGCCGCCGGCATCTCGATCTGGTTTGTGCTTCAGACGCTGGTGAACGTCGGCGGTGTGGTTGGATTGCTGCCGGTGACCGGTGTGACCCTGCCATTCCTCTCTTTTGGCGGCACCTCTTTGGTGGTCACCTCAGCGGCCGCAGGGTTGCTGCTGAACGTGACCCGGCGGTCCGACTGAGCCGTGCCCGCACGCGACAGAGCCCCTGGCGCACCAAGCGTGCTCATCGCCGGGGGCGGAACTGCCGGACATCTCATGCCGGGACTGGCCGTGGCCGCCGCTCTGACTGAGCGCGGGTGGCCGGCGGGCGCGATCCATTTCGTCGGCAGCACCAGGGGAATGGACGCACAAATCGTTCCGGCAGCGGGCTTCGGTCTGACCGCACTTGGCGGCCGAGGCCTCACTGCGAGGCGAATCAACCTGACGAATGCACTGGCGGCCGCGGGCTTGGCCTGGGCGACGTTGCGCGGCATCGCGCTCATCGCAAGACGCCGACCTGCCGCTGTGCTGTCGCTCGGCGGCTACGCCGCTCTGCCCGCGACGGTCGGCGCCGTGATTTGGAGAGTGCCGTTGGTGATCGCAGAGCAAAATGCTGTCGCCTCGGCAACCAACCGGCTTCTGGGTCGCTTCGCACGGGCGGCTGCAGTGCCAGTACACGGAACCGGCTTGCGGCGCGAGGTGGTGACGGGCAATCCCGTGCGCTCCGAGGTCACCCAGGCAGCGCTCGAGGCGGACGACGCCCGCACCCGGCTTGGCTGGCCCACTGATGCCACGGTCATCGTGGTGTTCGGCGGCTCGCTGGGTTCTCTTCGAATCAACACCGCCGTGTGGTCGGCGCTGCCGTCACTGCGCGGCCGCGACGGTGTATTCGTGTATCACGTCGTAGGCAAACGAGATTGGGATGACCGCCCGCCGCACCCAGCGCCGCGACCCGACGGTTCGGAGGTCACCGAGTGGTACCGAACTGTGCCTTTTGACGAACAGCTGCCCTTGGCGCTGGCTGCAGCTGACCTGGCGATCTGCCGTGCCGGAGCCTCCACCGTGGCCGAGCTGTCGGTGATCGGCACCCCGGCGGTGCTTGTGCCATTGCCCATCGCAACCAACGACCATCAGCGCCGCAACGCCGAGCACTTGGTGTCGATCGGTCAGGCACGCGTGGTGCCCGATGCTGAGCTCGATGCGCAGCGGATGCTCGCCGAGATCGACCTGATGTCCGAACTCGGCGGCGCCAGGGGGGTTGAGGGGGGAACAGCAGCTGCCCCCGCTGCGACCTTCGGTCGTCGAGACTCTGCAGAACGAGTCGCACAACTCGTGATCGAGCACAGCTCGGTGGTCCCGGGCTCTGTCGTGACGAGGCAGCGCTCGCCCAAGGAACCCACATCGTGACCAGGACCCAGCCCGACCTCACCGAATCTCGCAGCATCCACCTGGTAGGGGCTGGGGGTGCGGGAATGAATGCGATCGGGCTGGTGCTCACCGAGATGGGTCATACCCTCAGCGGCAGCGATCTGAGACCGGGCCCGGGAATGACGCGGCTCGCCGCCCACGGAGCACGAACAGCGATTGGCCACGACGCCATCAATGTGGGCTCCGCAGACATCGTGGCGCATTCGAGCGCTGTGCCCTCGAACAATGTGGAGCTCTCCGAAGCTCGGCGCCGGGGAATACCGGTCCTCAGTCGAGCCGAACTGCTCAGCCAGATCTGTCAACGCAAGAGGACACTGGCGGTCGGAGGGACCCATGGCAAGACGACCACGTCGTCAATGCTGGCGCTCTGTCTCGTTGCGGCCGGAGAGCACCCGTCGTTCTTGATTGGCGGCGAAGTCAACGAGATCGGCTCGGGCGCCGTCTGGGACATGGCGGGGGAGTGGTTCGTTGTCGAGGCCGACGAGTCCGACGGAACGTTCCTCCAACTCGGCGCCGACGCAGTGCTCGTGACAAACATCGAGCCCGATCACCTTGATCACTACGGCAGCTTCGACGCGCTCACCGGGGCATTCGAGCGATTCTGCAGCAGCGCGAACGGGCCGCGCGTGGTGTGCGCCGATGACCCACAGGCCGCCGCGATGGCAGAGCGCGTCGGCGGCTGCGTGACGTACGGAAGATCTGAGCAGGCGAAATACCGGATCATTGGCGCACGAAGCTCGCGCAGCGGTGCAGAGTTCGAGTTGTTCGCGGACACCACCTTGATCGGGCACTGCGAACTGCCGCTGCCTGGGTTGCACAACGTCACGAACGCCGCTGGTGCGCTGGCCGCAGCACTCGAACTCGGCGCTGCAGCTACACCGATGATCGAGGCACTGGGGCGCTTTGCGGGTGTGGCCAGGCGGTTCGAACGGCGGGGCGAGCGCGATGGCATCTCGTTCATCGACGACTATGCGCACCTTCCCGCTGAGGTGAGGGCCGCGATCACTGCGGCTGGCAGCGGGGACTGGAATCGCATCGTTGCGGTTTTCCAACCCCATCGCTACTCGCGGATCGCGGCGTTGTGGCAGGACTTCGCGGACTCATTCGGAGGCGCCGACCAGTTGGTCCTCACCGACATCTACCCCGCCGGCGAGGTGCCACGGCCTGGCGTGTCCACAGAACTTGTGCTCGGCGCCGTTCTCGACTCGCATCCCTATGCGTCGGTGGCGTATCTCCCGGGGCGGGTTGAACTGCGGTCGTACCTGCGTGCGAACCTGCGAGCCGGCGACCTCTGCCTCACCTTGGGAGCGGGAGACCTGACGACGCTCGCAGATGAGCTGCTGCATGCCCACTGAGCGATGGTCCGATCCCGATGCGGTCCGACGAGCTGCAGCAGCCTTGGGCGACGAAGCTCGCATCGATGCACCGTTGGGCTCGATCACCACGTCGCGAGTCGGAGGCCCTGCTGCGGTTGCATTCGTGGCCAATGGCCTCGCCGACCTGCAACGGGTGCGAGAAGCCGGCGCAGCCTCCGGGCTGGAAATCCTCGTTGTCGGACGAGGATCGAACCTGCTGGTCGCGGACCGGGGTTTTGAAGGAATCGCACTGCTGCTTGGAGATGCCTACAGCACCATCGAATTCGATCAGGCGAACGCCACGGTCTGCGCTGGTGCAGCGGTGGCGTTGCCTGTGCTCGCGCGCCAATGCGCCGCGGCAGGGATCGGCGGGCTCGAATGGGCTGTGGGAGTCCCGGGTTCTGTTGGCGGGGCCGTGCGCATGAACGCAGGAGGGCATGGCAGCGACATTGCGTCCTGCCTGATTGACGCCGACATTGCCGACCTGGGAGGCCCCTCAGCACCTCCAGTGCGCCAGCCTCGCCCCGTCGATGCTCTCAATCTGGGCTACCGCCGCAGTGGCTTGACGAACCGCCATGTGGTGCTGAGCGCGCGATTGCAAGGGCACCGTGCACTTCCCTCAACAGTGACCGACCGGATCGCGGAGATCGTCCGCTGGCGCAGAGAACACCAGCCGGGCGGCCAGAACTCCGGCTCGGTCTTCATGAACCCGACTGAAGAATCCGCAGGGGCACGCATCGATCAAGCAGGGCTGCGCGGCTTGCGTATCGGCACGGCCGAGGTCTCACGCCTGCACGCCAATTTCATCGTTTCGGACCCCGGCGGAACTGCAGCCGATGTCGTCGCGCTGATGGCCGAAATCCGCCGCCGTGTCGCGGATTCGTCGGGCATCGCGCTGCAGCCCGAGATCCGCATGGTGGGTTTCGGTACCGCACCGATCCCTACCTGAACGTGCCGGCTGAACCTGCGGAAGCCCCCGTACCTCCACCGAAGGGCCCCAAGCGTTGGCTGATCGGAGTTGCGCTCACGGCGCTCGTGCTCTCGATCGGCACGATCATTCTCGCCGCAGGCACGTTTGAGGTCGATCGGATCCATTTCGGCGATCTGCATCGAGTGAGTTACGACGAGGCGTACCGGGCAGCAGGCATTCGCGCCGGTGACTTCATGGCAACGTTGGATACCGGACATGGAGAGCAATCGCTCGAGGAACTGCCGTGGATCGCCGACGCTCGGATCCGGCGGCGATGGCCCGCAACGGTGGAAGTGGACGTTGTCGAGCGAACCGCGGTGGCGTTGGCGCTCGCCGCACCCAGCAGCTGGGTGCTGATCGATATTGAAGGCCGAATCCTCACATCACCGCTCGCAGCCCCACCCGAACTGCCGCGGTTGTCGGGGATTTCCGCAGCGCCGGAACCAGGCGGCTACCTCGCCAGCGATGCTGACGCCCTGCTTGGGGTCCTCGACGCAGCGCGCGGCCAGCACGGTTTCGCGGTCGTTGCGTTGTGGCGTGACGGGCGCGGGGACGTGCGAGCACGTGTCCGACAACAACCGGGTGGTGTCGTGTTCGAGGTGGCGTTGGGGAACGAGTCGGCGATCGGTGCGAAAACGGCCGCAATTGCCGCAGTCATCTCCGATCTCGAGCACTCAGATGACATCCTCGATGTATCGGTTCCGCATCTCCCGGTGCTCCGCAGAGCCAACTGATCCCGCAGGTCATTCCATGCGGCGGGTCTTGCCCATCAACAGAGGCATCGGTATTGTCATAGATTGCGCTATTTTTCCTAGGAGGTGCTTGCCGACGACACGATTGGTGTCGTCGGCCGGCCAGCAAACGCGAGGAGCCCTGTGGCCTCACCACAGAACTACGTGGCAATCATCAAGGTGGTGGGCGTCGGCGGCGGTGGCTCGAACGCCGTCAACAGGATGATCGATGTCGGCCTTGGCGGCGTCGAGTTCATTGCCATCAATACCGACGCTCAAGCGCTACTGCTGAGCGACGCTGATGTCAAGCTGGACATCGGTCGTCAACTGACGCGCGGACTTGGAGCGGGGAGCGACCCCGAGATCGGCACCCGGGCGGCCGAGGAACACCGGGATGAGATCGCAGAAGCAATGCAGGGCGCGGACATGGTGTTCATCACCGCCGGGGAAGGCGGAGGCACCGGAACTGGTGGTGCGCCGGTCGTCGCAGAAATCTCCAAGGAAGTTGGAGCACTGACCATCGGCGTGGTCACCCGCCCCTTCGCATTCGAAGGCAAGCGCCGTCAGATCCAGGCTGAGCAGGGCATCGAACGGCTCAAGGAACGAGTCGACACCTTGATCGTGATCCCGAACGACCGGCTGTTGACGGTGGCGAACGAGCACACGTCGATCATCGATGCCTTTCAGATGGCCGACGACGTGCTGCGCGAGGGGGTGTCCGGCATTTCTGGCCTCATCACGACTCCGGGCCTCATCAACACCGACTTTGCAGACGTCAAGGCGATTATGGCCAACGCCGGCACGGCCCTGATGGGAATCGGCCGTGCACATGGCGAGAACCGATCCAAGAACGCTGCTCGCCAAGCAGTGTCGTCATCGCTGCTCGAGGAGTCCATCGAGGGAGCCCGCGGCATCTTGCTGAACATTGCCGCCGGACCCGAATTGGGACTGTTCGAGGTCAACGAGGCGGCGGAAGTGATCCGCGAGGTGGCACACGCCGAGGCCAACATCATCTTCGGCACGGTGATCGACGACTCGCTCGGAGAAGAAATCCGTGTCACCGTCATCGCGGCGGGCTTCGACCGTTACGCGCCGTCTCGCTCCGGAGCCAGCACCCTGGGCGACTACGCAAGCTCCGAAGAAGCTGACGACTTGACCGACCCATTCGGCGACCTCGACGAGGACGACGAATCGTTCGACGTACCGAGTTTCCTGCGGTGACGCCCGGGGCGAGGGTGCATCCCCGTCGAACGACGGCACCGCGATGCCGCGCGTTGGCGTGGCCACGCGGCTGCGGAACGGCGTAAGCCGAACGGGTCGGCACTGCGAATGCTGACACTGCGCCGGCGCAGCGGGGCCAGCACGGTGCGCATCGCCGTCACTGAACGCAGCGACGGCGACTGCGCCCCCCTGGTGGAGCTCGGTCCCAGCACAGTCACCGTCCTCAAGCAGACCCACGGCACCCACGTCGTCCGGGTTTCCCATCCTGGAGAGCATCGCGGCACCAGCGCCGACGCTGCGTGGACGATGACGTCAGGAGCGACGCTCGCAGTGCGCACAGCGGACTGTGTGCCGATCGCGCTGTACGGGACAGATGCGAGCGGTCGTGGTGCTGTCGCGACGGTTCACGCGGGATGGCGCGGTCTGCTCGGCGGCGTTGTCGAGACGACGCTCGCTGAACTCGGTCGCCACGGGATCCGCCACATCCGTGCGGTCGTCGGGCCTCACATCTGCCGCCTGCACTACGAATTCGGGCCCGATGAACTCGACGCTGCAGTGAGTTCCTTCGGCCCCTCGGTGGCCAGCAGGACTGCGTGGGGAACGCCGGCGCTTGACCTTGGCGAGGCTGCCCGGCGGACGCTTCGCAGCGGGGGAGCGATGATCGACACCGAGCTGGGACGCTGTACGGCCAGCGATGGCCGCTACTTCTCGCACCGGACGCGTGCCGAGAAGGGCCGGACTGCGCTCCTGGTCTGCCTGGACGCCGACGGAGCAGGAGACGAGTCCGGTGATTGACGCCGAACAGGTCGGCCAACGCATCGAACGCGTCAAGCACCGGATTGCTGACGCCGGGGGCGACCCAGCTCGGATCGGCATCGTGGCCGTGACGAAGGGATTCGACGCCTCTGCAATCGACGCCGCGGCAGCTGCCGGCCTGGGAATGATCGGCGAGAATTATGCCCAGGAACTGCAAGGGAAGTGGGATCAGCTGCTGCCCGAGACCAGGAGCACGATCGACGTCCACTTCATCGGACGGCTGCAGTCCAACAAAGTGCGACAGCTGGCAGATGTGGTGCATCTGTGGCAGAGCGTGGACCGGACACGGCTCATCGAACAGATTGCACGGCACAGCCCCCGAGCCGCGGTCTTTGTGCAGCTCGATGTGAGCGGCACTGCCACCCAGGGCGGTTGCCCGCTCTCCGAGGCTCCGTCGCTGGTTGCTGCCGCCCGCCAGTCCGGACTCGATGTTGGGGGCTGTATGGCGATCGGGCCTCAAGGCACGTCATCACAGATCGAAACAGCCTTTACCGAGGTCGCCCGATTTGCGGATCGCCACGATCTCGAGCACCGCTGCATGGGAATGAGCGCTGACCTCGAGGAAGCAATCCGGGCTGGCTCCACGATGGTGCGTATCGGGACCGCCCTGTTCGGCAATCGACCGCCGCGGGTCGCCTCTACGCGGGGTGCCTGACGGCAACTTGGCGAGTCGGTACTCTTTGCAACCGAGACAGTCTCCAATCGAGGCTGCCGTTGTTGAGGTGCTGCATGGCTTCGTTCATGAAGCAGGCGATGAGCTATCTGGGCCTCGGGCCCGACGACAGCTATGCACCGTCGGCCGAGCGCGCCCTGCCGGGCGAAATGCCGGCGGCGGTTGCTTTCGCCGAAAAAACCAGCCAGAGCGGTGTCACGGTGGTCGAACGACCACAATCGGCAACACCGCACTCGGGGGCGTCCCCACCGCCATCGGCTGTACGCCGCGTGTCGACATCGGCAGCACAGCCGTTCGTGCTCATGCCCCGCATGTTCGACGATGCGCAGCAGATCGGCGACCGCTTCAAGCGTGACCAACCGATCATCCTGAACTTGCAAGGACTCGACCGCGACACAGCACGTCGGCTGCTGGATTTCGCCAGCGGCCTATGTTATGCCCGCGATGGAGAGATGCGAAAGGTTGCCAATGCCGTCTACATGCTCGTACCGGCAAATGTCGTCGTGAACGACAGCGAGCATCAAGCGGTTCCCACAGAGGGCGTCGACCACTGAAACGCTCTGGCGCGGGCCACCTGGCCGAACGATGAGAGGCCTGCTGTGCACGCTGACGAATTTGTACGTCTTCGCGGTCTTCGCTCGCGTCCTGTTCAGCTGGATCCCGCTTTCCCCGGACAGTCCAGTGATGGTGGTGCGGACCTGGTTGGTGCGGATTACCGAGCCGGTCATGGGTCCGCTTCGGCGGGCACTGCCTGCGGTGCGATTGGGCCGAGTTTCGCTGGATCTCTCGCCGATCGTGCTGATCATCGGATTGCAGGTGCTCGTGTCCGGCGTGCTGCTGCGCTGTTGAGACGCTGGTACATTCCGCGCCATGGCGAGCCCGACACCCCTACCCGTCGATACCCCCAGCCCCGAAGGCACTGGTGTGCTCGAGAGCCTCGGTGCACAGATCGCGTCTCTTGCGGCACAGGTCATTGAGATCGACCAGCGCATGACCAGCGTGGAATCGGGATCGCCATCGCGCCCCGTGGAAGTTCAGCTCTCGCCCGAGACCGTCGCACAGATCGCCGAGGCTCTTGGGGCGCTTCAGGCAGCCGGCAGTCAAGCGCTGGATGACGTCTTCAAGTCAGCGACTGACGATCTCACCGATGCGCTGTCGGGTCTCGTGCGGGCCGAGATCTCCAGGTCGCTCTCCGACGCTGGCTACAACGTTGACGTCATCGAAGCCGCAGAACCCGATGCTGCGACCCTGCTCGTCGAGGTCGGCCCCGATGACCAAGCCGAAGAGGATTTGGCCGACCACAACCTGCCTGAGGTAGAACCTGTGGCGGCGTCCGTGCGCTCTGGGCCCGGGCCGGCGGCCATGCCGTCGATTGTCGCACCGCTCGTCGGCAGGTCAACTGGAGTTGCTGACCGGACTGAGGCCGCCTACGAATCGATCCGCGAAGCAAGCTCCGGGTTCGATGATGACGACGTTGACGATGACGACGTTGACGACGTTGACGATGACGACGTTGACGACGAAGATTTCGTCATCGATGCCGACCGGCCGCCGCTCTCGCTCGCTGAGCTCGACGATCCCTTCCTGGATGCGCTGATTCGCAAAGAACCCCTGTCGGCCTAGGAGACAGCCGGCGGAAGGGCCAGCAGGCCTAGGAGCCGGCAGCCTGCGAGAACACAGCGAGTTCGATCTCGGGCGCGTCCCCGCCGCCGAGCCACTCGATCTCTTCAGCGAGGACCGCAGCTGTCACCAGCGGTTCGTGACGGCGAACAGCATCCAAGTTCGGTGGACTCCAGCGGATCTTCAGGCTGATCCGGTCGGTGACATCGAGGCCCGCTTCCTTGCGCGTTTGCTGGACGTTGCGGATCAGATCGCGCGCGGCGCCCTCGGCTTCGAGTTCGGGAGTGACAGTGGTGTCGAGCACCACGACAAGCCGCTGAGCGTCGAGCACCGAGGTTGTGCTGGGGTCAGCGGGTTGCAGGCTCAATTGGAATTCGCCGTCGTTGAGCTGGTGACCGCCTGCAATCACGGAACCGTCCGGTTCAGCGCGCCAATTACCGGAACGAGCAGCGGCAAACACCTCTTGAGCTGCGCTGCCCAACCGGGGCCCGAGCGTTGATCCCGAGGGGCGCAGCACAGGCGTCGCCAACGTCCCCAACTCGTCACGCAGCACAACCTCTGTGACGTTGATTTCTTCGGCCAGCAACTCAGCAAACGGCTCGAGCAGCTCCGCCCCAGCACCGGCCACCGTGACGCTGCGCAACGGCAATCGCACTCGCAAGCCTGCGTCCTCGCGTACCCGCAGCGCAGCGGAGGCAGCGGCGCGCACGGCGTCCATGCGCTCGACCAGCTCTGGATCAGACGGCAGAGTCTCCGGATCCGGCCAGTCGCTCAGGTGAACACTGTCGCCGCCGGTCAGCCCACCGTAGATCTCCTCGGTGATCATCGGCAGCAACGGAGCTGCCATGGCTGAGAAGATGCGCAGCACCGTGTACAGGGTGTCGAAGGCGTCCCGGTCGCCGGTCGGTCGGCCGTCACCCACAAGCGAACCAACGGCGGCTTCGCCCCAGAATCGGCCACGGCTGCGGCGGATGTACCAGTTGTTGAGGGCATCGATGAACGCCCGCAATTCGGCGGCTGCGCCAGGCAGGTCGTACGCGTCGAAGCTGGCCGTGACCGACTCCAGCGTGGCCCTGGTCTTGGCCAGCAGGTAGCGATCCAGCACGTTGTCCGAATCGACACGGAACCGCGCCTCGTAGCCGTCCGCGTTCGCATACAGCGTGAAGAACGCGTACGCGTTCCTCATCGGGATCAGTACTTGGCGGGCGACCTCATCGATACCGGCGTCTGTAATACGCGTGTCACCGCCGCGGACGATATTTGTCGCCATCAGGTACCAACGCAGGGCATCTGAGCCCTGATTGGCGAAAATGTCGGTGGGTTCGGTGTAGTTCCGCAGCCGCTTGGACAGCTTGTTGCCGTCAGCCGCCAGCAAGATCCCATGGCAGATCACGTTCTGGAACGCTGGCTGGGAGAACAGCGCTCCCGCCAGGACATGGAGCGTGTAGAACCAGCCCCGCGTCTGATTGATGTACTCCACGATGAAGTCGGCTGGAAAGTTCTTCTCGAACCATTCGGAGTTCTCGAACGGGTAGTGCACCGCCGCGAAGGGCATCGAACCCGATTCGAACCAGCAGTCGAGCACCTCCGGTACCCGCCGCATCATCGAGCGGCCTGTGGGGTCGTCGGGATTGGGTCGCGTCAGCTCATCGATGAAGGGTCGATGCAGGTCGGTCGGACGCACGCCGAAATCAGCTTCCAGCTCGTCGAGGCTGCCGTAGACGTCAATGCGGGGGTACTCGGGATCGTCGCTGACCCAGATCGGGATGGGCGAGCCCCAGAATCTGTTGCGGCTGATCGACCAGTCACGGGCTCCCGCCAGCCACTGCCCGAACCGGCCGTCGCGCACGTGGGCGGGTACCCAGTTGATCTCCTGATTGGTCTGAGCCAAGCGATCCGAGATCGCCGTGACTTTGACGTACCACGAACTGATGGCCTTGTAGATGATCGGCGTGTCGGTGCGCCAGCAGTGCGGGTAGTTGTGCTCATAGCTGTCGTGTCGCAGCACCCGGTTGCGACTCTTCAGCTCCACGATGATCTGCGGATTCGCCTCGAAGACGTTGAGGGTCGCCCACGGCGACACTTGCTCAGTGAAGCAACCGCGGTCATCCACCGGGACGGCATCGCCGATCTCTATGCCGTTGGCTTCGCAGATGATCTGATCGTCCTCGCCGAAGCCGGGCGCCAAATGAACGACGCCGGTGCCCTCTGAAGTGTCCACGAAGTCGCCGCTGAGCACCCGGAAGGCTTCGCTGCGGTGGTCGAAGAACTCGAACATCGGTGCGTACCGACGCCCCGCCAGCTCAGCGCCGCTCAGCGTTCCGACGACCGTGAACGGCTCGAGGTCTTCGCCATAGTGCTCGAGACAGTCAGACGCCAGGACGTAACGACCAGAACCGAGCGCCGCAGACTCCACAACGGCATAGTCGATGTCCCCGCCGACGGCGATCGCCAAATTGGAAGGCAAGGTCCATGGCGTCGTCGTCCACGCCAGCAACCGAAGGGGCCCAGCCGTGTCACTTGCGCCGGCCGTGTCGCCTGCGCCGGCTGCGCCAGCGGTGTCGCTTGCGCCGCCTGCGCCAGCGGTGTCACCGGTGTCATCAAGCTCGAACCAGACCGTGATGGCGGGATCCTGGCGCGGCCTCGTCGCATCATCGAGCCGGATCTCGAAGTTGGACAGTGGTGTCTCGGCGCCCCACGAATACGGCATGACCCGAAATGCCTGGTAGACGAGACCCTGGTCCCAGAGTCGCTTGAACGCCCACATGACCGATTCCATGTAGGGCAGATCCATTGTCTTGTAGTCGTTGTCGAAGTCCACCCATCGGGCTTGGCGTGTGACGGTCTTGCGCCATTCGGCGGTGTACCGCAGCACCGATTCGCGACACTGAGCATTGAAGCGTTCGATGCCGAAATCCGTGATGGCGGCCCGCCCAGCCACGCCGAGTTCACGTTCGGTTTCCATCTCGGCGGGCAGCCCATGGCAGTCCCAGCCGAAGCGCCGGTTGACACGGTGGCCGCGCATCGTCTGGTAGCGGGGAATGACATCCTTGACGTAGCCGGTCAGCAAGTGACCGTGGTGAGGCAATCCATTCGCAAAAGGCGGTCCGTCGTAGAAGACGAACTCGTCGTCCGCGGGGCGGTTGGAGATTGACGCCTCGAAGGTTCCCTCGTCCTGCCAGCGCGCAAGGATCCTCTCCTCGATTCGAGGGAAATCAGCTTGGGCGAAGACGCGGGGGTACACGGTGTCAATCGGCTCTCGCATCACCAGCGCCTCCTGCAGGCTGTGTCATCGTCCCAGCGATGGTGCGGTCTGGCCCACGAGATGGTGAGGGTACCCCTGGGGCACGGAAATCAACGGAGCCAATTACTGCCGCCCGCTCCGAGGAGTGGAGACCTAGAATGCCGCTTCGCTGAGCAGGGGAGGGGCCATGGCTACTGCGAAGAAGGCTGCTGCCCGCAAGACTGCCGCGAAGAAGGCTCCGGCACCCAAGAATGCCGCGAACTCCTCCGGCACCAATGCTGCTGAAAATAGGACTGGCGCCCGCAAGACTGGCGCCCGTAAGACTGGCGTCGCCTCAAAAGCGGCTGCGAAGAAAACCGCACCACTGCGCAGACCGTCAAAGCCGCGCTTCGGCGCGGTGTTCATGGAGAAGCAACGTCTGGCGCTGCTGGCCGAGCGTCGCCGCTACACCGCGCACGCTGAGCGATACGAAGCCGAAGCCGAACAGCTTGTCAACGAGCGCGAGCCGGGTGATGTGCAGTTCGACGAGGAGTCCGGCGAAGGAGACTCCATCGCCGTCGAGCGCGATCGAGCACTGCAGATCTCTGCGCGAGAACGCGAGGAAATCGCCGAGATTGACGCAGCTCTCACGCGTATCGAAGACGGCACGTACGGCATCTGCATCGTGTCGGGAAAGCCGATCCCCAAGGAGCGCTTGGAGGCCATCCCGCACGCATCGATGCGTGTGGAGGTCAAGAGCAGCGGTCCGGCGTGGCGGCGGCCCTAGCCGGGCCTCAGGTGTTCGCGAACCGGCCAGATGCCTTGCCAGATCGCTTGGCGCGCAATTTCAAGCTCGCGATCTCCTCGCTCGTCATTCTCTGTGTCGACCAGATCACCAAAGCGTGGGCCGTCGTTGCACTCGACGATCAGATCATCGATGTCGTGTGGACGCTGCGCCTGCGGCTCGTCCACAACACCGGCTTCGCCTTCTCGGCAGGGAGCGGTCTTGGTCCCGTACTGGCACTGGCCGCCATCGTGATCGTCGGCGTGCTGTGGTCGTCACGACGGCGCGTCCGCGCAGGATGGGCTGCGAGCGGTCTCGGAGGGATCATTGGCGGGGCTCTGGGCAATCTGACCGATCGCCTGTTTCGCGGCGCGGGCTGGGGTCGGGGCGCAGTCGTGGATTTTGTCGATCTTGGGTGGTGGCCGATCTTCAACCTGGCGGACGCCTCGATCACCGTCGGGCTCGTCATCGTGCTGTTCCACCTGTATCGCACCGAAAGGCAATCTTCCCGAACCCCCGGAGGGGCGCCTGAGTGAGCGAGCGACGCCGCAGGTTCGAGATCCCTGCCTCCCTGGGGGGGGAACGCCTCGACCGGGCGCTGTCGCTGCTGACCGGACGATCGCGGTCCGAGACGGCGAAGATGGTGACCGACGGCTGTGTCCTGATCGACGGCGAGGTATCGCCCGTCGGTTCGAGACGACTCTCGCCCGACGAAGTAGTCGAGGTGTTGCCAGATCGGGTTCCCGATGCCGTTCAAGAGCGGGAGCCCGAGATCGTCCCGTTCGATGTCCTGCATGCCGATGCTGATGTCGTGGTGGTGAACAAGCCCTCCGGCGTGGTCACCCATCCAGGCACCGGCCAACCCAGCGGAACGCTCGCTGACGCGCTCGTCAAGCGGTTCCCCGACATGGCCGAAGTCGGTCAATCCGACAGGCCGGGCATCGTGCACCGGCTTGACCGGGGGACGAGCGGGGCCTTGGTCTGCGCCCGCAGTGCTTTGGCATACGAAGATCTCATAGAGCAGCTCTCGCGGCGACAGGTCCGCCGGATTTACGCAGCCCTGGCACGCGGACACCCTGCTTCGCCGAGGGGCACGATCGATGCTCCCATCGGCCGCGACCCCAACAACCGCACGACGATGGCAGTAATGGCCACCGGACGCGAAGCTCGAACGCACTACGACACCGTCGAGACCTTCACGCACCCTGTGGAGGCATCCCTGCTTCGCTGCCAGCTCTCCACGGGCCGGACGCATCAGATCCGGGTGCATCTCGCCAGCATCGGGTTGCCGCTGCTCGGAGACCTCGCGTACGGCGTGCCGGATCCCTTCGGCGTCGGTCGCCCGCTGTTGCATGCGACGCAGCTGACATTCCGGCACCCCGCCTCGGGAGCCACTATGAGCTTTGCCGCTCCGATGCCCGCAGACTTCGTCGAAGCACTGCGAGAATTCGGTTCAGACCCGTCGGCATTCCCGACGAATTGAGCCTGGGAATTGAGCCTGGGAATTGAGCCGGAGAGCTGAGTCGCTACGGCGTCTCGAAGGCGATTCCGGGCCACGGCGCGCGGCCCCGGGCCACCTCTGCCACAGCAGCGAGGCTGTAGGAATCGAGTTCGGAACGCATGCGATGCCCGACTGAGTCCCAGATCGCAAGCAGCACGCATTGGCCTTCGTGGTCACAGGCACCGTCTTGATGGGGCTGGCCGAAATCGCCGAGGGCGATCGGCCCGTCGACGGCCCGAACGATCATCCCGATCGTGATTTCGGAAGGGTCACGTGCCATCACGTACCCACCTCCGACACCACGCTTGGAGCGAACCAACCCGGCCCCTTTGAGCGCCAGCAAGATCTGCTCGAGGTACGGCTGGGGCAGACCGGTGCGCTCCGCGATGTCGCGCACAGAGGTCGGCCTGCCATTGTCGTTGAGGACCAGGGACAGCAACGCGCGGCTTGCGTAGTCTCCCCGCGTCGAGACGGCCACGCTGGCAGCGTAGCCCCGCCTCTGCGGGTGCTCGTAGGGTCAGCGCCATGGACCGTGCCCTCGGCAGCGCCAGCGCCATCGACAGCGAGCCGCTGGTACTCGAGCGTGTCCTGCCCGCCTACGGCGGTCGGTGCATCACAGCAGCAATTCCAGGGCTCCTCGCTGGCGTAGAGACCGAACTCATCAGCGATCCTGTCGCTTCGGCTCCCACCGTGGTCATGCTGGTGATCGACGGGCTCGGATGGCATCAGCTGCGACGCAACAGATCACTGGCCCCGGTGCTCGCAGCGGCAAACGACCGCACGCCACCCATCACCACCGTTGCGCCGAGCACGACTGCGACGGCCCTGACATCTCTGACAACTGGTGCTGCGCCCAGCGAACACGGCCTTGTCGGGTATCGGGTGCCGACGTCGCTGGGACTGCTGAACGCCCTTCGCTGGCGCGCCGGCGGCACCGACGTACGCGCTTCGCTGCCAGCCGATGAACTGCAACCTGTCGTGCCCTTTTGCGGCCAACCGGCGGCGGTGGTGACACGGGCGGAATTTCGCCACAGTGGCTTCACTATGGCTCACCTGCGGGGCAGTGCATTCCGGGGCTGGCGCGAAGTGAACGAGATTGCCGAATGCGTCTTCGGCGCAGTAGCCGCGGGTTTTCGGCTGGTATTCGCGTACTACGACACCCTCGACAAGGTCGCTCACGAATTCGGGCTGGGCGACCACTATCGAGCTGCGCTGGCTGAGGTAGAACGCCTCGCCGTTGAATTGCGTACCGGACTGCCTGGTGACACTCCGCTCATCGTCACGGCCGACCACGGCGTCGTCGAAGTGCTCGAACCGCTCGTCATGATCGACCCTGAGGTGGCCGATCTCACCACCGGCTGGTCGGGTGAGGCCAGGATGCTGTGGCTGCACGCTCGCCCAGGTGCGCAACGTCAACTCGCAGGTGCGTGTGAGCGATACGCCGCCCTCGCGGAGATCGCTCCCGTGAGCCAGGTGCTGGACGAATGTTGGCTGGGCAACCATGTCTCGAAGGCAGCCCGGGGCCGTCTCGGCGATGTCGCGCTCGTTCCCCGTGGCCTGCAGGCCTTCACCATGCCCGATGAAGACCAGCCGCACCATGGCCTGATCGGCCGGCACGGGGGTTTGACTTCAGAGGAAATGATGGTGCCCTTCGCACAGTTGTAGCGAGGCTCACAAGCGGCTGCCGACTGGCTGTGAAGCGACGTGCATCCAGTGTCCACGGGCATTTCTTGAGACCTCGCCGACGGGGATCGCGCCCTCGCCAGATAGCATTTTGATGGTGGTCGGCGATTCGGTTCAGGATCCAGAACAGGGTGAACTGCTAAATAGCGGACCTCGCACGGAAGATGACCCCAACGACGAGCCCTTCGTTCCTGAACCGGCGAAGCTCATGCGTATTGGCGGCATGATTCGCAAACTGCTCGAAGAAGTCCGCCATGCGGAACTCGACGAAGCAGGTCGCGATCGCATGCGCGACGTGTACCACCTGTCCGTCGAGGAACTGGCAACGGCGCTGTCCGAGCCGCTCGCTAGCGAGCTGAACCGGATTGCGCTGCCGTTCGACGAGGAAATCCCCTCTGGCCCTGAGCTACGCATCGCTCAGGCCCAACTCGTGGGATGGCTCGAAGGACTGTTCCACGGCATCCAAGCAGCAGTATCGGCGCAGCAGATGATGGCTGAGCGGCAGCTGCGCAGCATGCGTGGCAACGCCCTCGAAGCCGGCGAGCAGCCCAGTCCAGGCAGGACAGCAGAGCGTGGCGGTGTCTATCTGTGACCGGGGCGAGATCGGTCGGCGGCAGTCGTCGCATGCTTGGCATCGCTGCAACGGGGGGCGCTTCCGCGCACTGAGCTAGCACTGAAGGATTTGTCTGGCCAGCCATTGGGGTTCGGTCAGCGAGCACCGCAGGGAGCGAGAACCAAAATGGCGCTCGAAGTTGAGACAAAGGACTGCACGGCACTCAGCGATGCCGAGATCTGCGAGATGGCAGAGTTGGTCACGGGTGAGAACGTTCACTTCGACGTCGGACATCTCTCCAAGCAGCGCGATGCCTGGGTGCTCGTCACCCACGTACGAGACGGCACCAAGCTCGCCGCATACGGTTATTGCACCCTCGAGCGTGTCGGCGGCGATCCCACCGTGCTGATGGGTGCGGGTGCAACACGGCGTTCGGCCCGTCGTGACAGCGCACTGCGTGCAATGGTGACCGATCAACTTCGCCGCGCCGTGCTGGCGTTCCCCGACGAAGACGTGCTGGTGGCCTCCCAGATGGCCGACGCAGGCGCCTTCACTGCGTTCAAGCCGCTCGATCGGGTGGTGCCACGTCCCGGCTACGAGCCCAACGGCGAGGACCGCGCCTGGGGACGGCGACTCGCAAAGCGATTCGAGATTCAGGGCGAGTACAAGGCTCGAGAGTTCAAGGTCTATGGCGACGGCGGGCCCTCGTTCGTGCTGAACCACACCGCACCACGGCCCGAGAAGGTCGATCCGGCGTTGATCGCACTGTTTGACGGCTTCGACACCGCAAATGGTGACGCGCTGATCTCGTTCGGCTGGGCCACCCGGGAAGACCTAGCGAAGCTGCTGTAGCGCTCCCGGCCAATTGGGGTCCCGGGCGGGCTGAGCACCTGGTCCTGTGAGCGGAGATTTCGGCAGACTCGCCCGCCGACGGCGCATGACCCGGCATTTCATGCCGGACCCTGTTGACGATGTGCTTGTGGCGCGGGTCCTCGATGCAGCTCGGCGCGTCCCATCGGCCGGCAACTCGCAGGGTTTCGACTTCGTCGTGCTCAGCGGGGCCTCCCAGACGGCTCGGTACTGGGACGCGACGCTGCGGGCAGATCGTCGGGACAGCTTTCGTTGGGCCAGCTTGATCGCCTGCCCGGTCCTGATCACCGTCTGGGCGGACCCAGGGGCGTACGTCGAGCGCTACGCAGAGTCCGATAAAGCGCATACGGGCCTCGGCGAAAACCCTGATGCCTGGTCGACGCCGTTCTGGACGGTGGATGCGAGTTTCGCTGCGATGGCATTGCAGTACGCCGCGATAGACGAAGGTCTCGGCGTGCTGTTTTTTGGCATGTTCAAACACGCCGGCGCAGTTGCGGCAGCGCTCGGCGTCCCGCCATCGCACGAACCCATCGGCGTGGTGGCTGTGGGATGGCCCGATCGGTCAGCAGAGGCCTCAAGCGGACCCGCCGCGAGCCACCGCAGACCTCGGCGTCCGCTCTTCGCCGAAGCGAACGCACACGATCCCGAAGCGCTGAACGCAACGGTCGATCGCCCGCTGGTTCATCGGGGGCACTGGCTGGGGCACTGGTAAGTTGCTGCGGGGTGGCAGTGGCGGCCCGAGTTGGCTCGGTGCTGGCTCTGCGCCGGGCCGCTGCACTCACCTCGACTTGGGAGGAACGCTGACGTGGGCGAGCACATCGCGCCGAACGAAATCGCGCCAAACGAAACTGCGCCGAACGAAATCGCGCCGAACGAAACTGCGCCGAACGAAACTGCGCCGAACCAGATTTCAATGGTCGAGTACCTGCAGCTCGGGGAGGACCCCCACCTGGCCGCCAACGTCTGCGATGCCTGCGGGGTCACCTATTTCGATCGTCGGAATGCATGTGCCGCGTGCGGGGCTCGCGAATTCTCGACGACTCGGCTCGCCAACACGGGCGCGGTGAGGGCGTTCACGATCGTGCACCGCGCTGCGCGGGGAGTGCCGGCTCCGTATGTGTCCGCGGTAGTCGATCTCGACGGAGGCGGGCGCGTGAAGAGCAACATCGTCAATGTCGAGCCCACGCCCGAGAACGTGAGCCTCGGGATGCGCGTGCGCCTCGCTACCTACGTGTCTGCTACCGACGACGAAGGCAACGAAGCCGTTGCCTTCGGATACGAGCCTTCGCCAGCCTGAGGGCGCCAGCAGGCCCGCTGATACCGACCCCGATCCGACCGCATAACGACCGCATTCGACACAGACAACTCAGCACAGACAACTCAGCACAGATAACCAACAGCACCGCCATTCACCGGAGAAGAGCAGCCATGAGCAACCAGGACCCCGTCTGGATCCTCGGCACGTCCATGACCAAGTTCGGCCGTTACGCCGACAAAGACCTGATCGACCTTGCAGCGCAGGCCTCGTTGGGGGCACTGGACGACGGCGGGGTGACCATGGCCGACATGGATGTCCTGGCGGCGGGCTGCCTCTACGAAGCAAACGGCAGCGTCGGACAGCGCCTCCAGAAGCAGATCGGCCAGACCGGCATTCCCGTGTACAACGTGGCCAACGCCTGCGCCACGGGCGCCACGGCGGTCCGCACGGTGATGATGGCGATCAAGTCCGGCGAGGCGCAGATGGGCCTTGCTGTAGGCGTCGAGCAGATGGGCAAGATGGGCATGCTCGGTGGCGATCGGGCCGCCCGCTCCGACAAGACCGTGTTCGCACGCAAGGGCCGCTTCGGCTCCGTGGTGGGTGTCGAGGGGCGCTTGGGCACCAACATGATGCCGGGCGTGTTTGCCCAGGCCGGCATGGAGTACGCGTATGAGAACGATGGCGTGGGATTCGAGCAATTCGCCAAGGTGGCTCAGAAGAACCACGAGCACTCGACGCTGAACCCGCTGGCGCAGTACCGCAAGGCGTTCACGCTGGAAGAGGTCATGGGCTCCGAGGTGATCGCCTACCCGAACACGCTGCTGATGTGCTGCCCCACCGGCGACGGCTCGGCTGCAGTCGTGCTGGTCTCCGATGAGAAGCTGCGGACGCTGCCACGTGAGCAGCAACGACGCGCCGTCAAGGTCTCGGCTTCGGTGCTGACCTCAGATCCCTGGACCGAGGGCTGCCAGGTCCAGCCTGATGTCAACACGCTGACCCGCAACGCAGCCGACGCTGCTTACGAGGACTCGGGCGTCGACCCCGCCGATCTCGACCTCGTCGAGCTGCATGACTGCTTCGCGACGGCCGAGCTGCGGCACTACGACAACTTGCGTCTGTGCCAACCCGGTGGCGCCGGCGAGTGGATCGACCGGGGCGGTCCGTGGCGTGACGGCGATATCCCCGTCAACGTGTCGGGTGGCCTGCTGTCGAAGGGGCACCCCATCGGCGCTACCGGCGTGGCCAACCTGTTCGAGGTTGCTACCCACCTTCGTGGCGAGGCTGGCGATCGTCAGGTTCCCGACGCCAAGGTCGGTCTTGCCCACGTCATCGGCCTCGGCTCCAGCTGCGGCGTGCACGTCCTGGAGCGCTCAGGCCTCTAGGTCGCGCGCGGCCATCGGACACAGGCGCGCAGGCCTCTAGCCCGAACGCCCCATCAGATGCTGGTGCTCAGGCCTCTAGGTCGAGCGCGGCCATCAGATGCTGGTGCTCAGGCCTCTAGGTCGAGCGCGGCCATCGGACACAGGCGCTCAGGCCTCTAGGTCGCGCGCGGCCATCGGACACAGGCGCGCAGGCCTCCGGCCGGAACGCGATCATCGGACAGCTCGGCTCGAGCCTGCGCGGAATCCATGGGGTTCCCGTAGCAATGTGTCGTTACGTTCGCGCGAGGGCCAGCCACTCCGGGTGGGAAGTGCCTTTCGGACTCGGCCACCACCCGGCTGAGGCTGGCCTCTTCGGCAAGCGTACTTCGTCGGACCCGATCGGGAGTCTCAGTTATTGAATGCTTCGAGCGTGGGTGTCAGCTCGTCGAGGTACTGCAGCGTCTCGTCTGCCGACGGCAGGTCGAAGTTCACAGGCGTGAACACGAACTGGCTGACGCCGGCCTCTGCATAGGACTCCAGCCGGTCCAGACGCGGCCGTCCCCAGATGTAGAGCGTGATGGGAATGTCGTCGGCGTCGGGCCGCCCTGCCTCGGCGGCGAGTCGACGGAATCGCTCGATGCCGCCGACCACGTCGGGCTTGCCAGTGACGTTCATCACACCGACATCGATGGGACACCATTCATCGGCGTACTCCGCTGCGTGCCCGATGCCGAGCGGACCCGCATTGCCGAGCGCGATCGGTACCGAGCCATTCGCCGGCTTGGGGTAGATCCACGACTCGCTGTGGCTGTCCCAGCGGCCGTCCAAGGCCGGTACCGGATCGTTCGCCCAGATGGACCGCATGGCAGCCACACGCTCGCGCATGGCGCCGTATCGCTGACCGAACGGCATGTCGGGCCGATGATCGGCCAGTTCCTCTTTGTTCCAGCCGACGCCGATGCCGAGCACGACTCGTCCGTCCGACAGCACATCGGTCGACGACACAGTCCGAGCGAGATCGATGAGGTCGTGCTGCAGGATGAGACAGATGCCGGTGCCCAGCTTGATGGTGGAGGTCCGCGCTGCTGCAACGCCCATCGACACAAACGGATCCATCATGTGCAGGTAGGTCCCCGGCAGCTGCCCGCCATTGGGGTACGGGCTCTGGCGAGATGTCGGGATGTGGGTGTGCTCGGGGTACCAGACCGAGTAGTAGCCACGCTCTTCGAGCTCGTGGGCCAGATCGCCCGGATCGATGCCGCCGTGATGATTGCCAGTGAGGTACCCGAATTTCATGGCGCGCAGCCTAAATGCCACGCTGACACGTATGCCCGCTGGCGCCGTCAGCCGCGGCCGACCGCCGGCGCCTCCAGCCGCGGCCGACTGCCGGCGCCTCCAGACGCGGCCGACCGCCGGTTCAAGGTGTCCTCCGGCACCTGCTCGCTCGGGCCCTTGGGTGTCACTACTGGGGTGCCGTTACTGGTACTTGATGTCGTGGTGGCGGCCGAAGTCGCCGTTCGTGCGCACATCTTCACTGTTCGTTGTAGATGCAGGGGTTTGGTCATGGCGGGTTGCCTCCTCGCTCGCCGCTGGCGGGTTCGCTGCGGGGTTCGGTGTCCCAGTGGCCGGTGGTGGGGTGTCGGCGCAATCGCTGGTTGCGTTCGTGCAGGCCGTTGTGGCAGTCGTCGCACAGTGCTGCGAGGTTGGGAGGGTCTGTGGTGCCGCGGTCGGCGTTCCATTCGTCGATGTGGTGGTACTCACAGCGATGCATCGGGGCACGGCACAGAACACAGCCGCGGTCGCGTATGGCGACGGCGAGCTGTTGAGCTGCGGTGGCGAGCCGTCGGCCGCGCCCGAGCCACAGCGGCTGGCCTGCGGTGTCGAATACTGCGCCGCTGATGCGTGTGTCGGGCGAGAGGTTGTTGAGGATCTCGGCCGGTACGGGTCCGACGCCGAGGGCTTCGCATCGTCCGTGGGGTGTGGTGCCGTCGATGACGCCCATCTCGGCGACGATGACGAGTTGGTTGGGTGCTTGAGCAGGCCGCCAGTGCTGGATCGAGCGGCCCGCGGCGCCGACCGGCACGGTGTCGCTGTGTGTGGGGGGTGTCGCATCGCTGCGTGCAGGGGGTGTCGCATCCCTGTGTGTGGGGGGTGTCGCATCCCTGTGTGTGGGGGGTGTCGCATCCCTGTGTGAAGGGGGTGTCGCATCGCAGCGTTGCGGGATGTCGTCGCTATCGCAGCGGTGTTCGTGCTCGTCGCGGCCATCACGGTCGCGCTCGGCATCGCTTGTTTCGCTGCGGCCATGTCGGGGATCGCCAGTGCGCACGGGTTCGGCAACGTCACGGCCCGGGTCGGTGTCGGTGCTCTTGGGGGAGTGGTGCTGTGCCAGAAGCGATGGGGCCGTGGGGTGGTCGATGGTGACCAAAGCGTTGCGGTCGGTGAGCATTTCGAAGACGGCGTCCGCGAGGCGTTGTTTGTTGTCGCGGATCTGGTTGGGTGTGCCGTCGCGTCCGCCGTCTTGTCGCCACAGGGCATCTTTGTAGGTCTCGACTGCCTGTTGGATCAACGCGAAGCTGATCGGGTCCAAGCGTGCGTTGAGCACTCCCATGCCGCTGGCGTGATCGACGAACAATGCGGCGCTGCGTTCGCGGCGTTGGCGCGCAAGCATTGATCGCACCGCGTCGGGGTCGTAGCGGGCGGCGAAGTCGCGGGCGTCTCGGCGCAGAATCTCGGGCGGCACCGCAGCGGCGGTCTCGAGCAGGTCCGCGGCGGTGTCGACGGCATTGGGGCTGGTCTGTCGGGCCGCGTCCGCGAGCACCTCGGCATGCTCGACGGTGAGATCGCCCACCGCGAGGCCGCGCGCCACATTCGGCATCTGAGCGATCTGTTCGCTGACTTGTGTGGTGCGCTTGGCCTTGCGGCTGCTCTGCCGTGCCCGCTCGCGAAGCGCCGAACGGCCCGCTCCTGCCTGTGAGGCTTCCAGCGCGGCGGTGGCATTCAGCAGCATTGCCTGAGCGGCTGAGCGCAGCCGTTCAGCCTGTTCGACCACCAGAGCGAGCGTGTCGCTGGACGCACCCTCGAGCGGGACCAGCGACGCCCGCGCCACTACGTCACGCGCGCCGCGCAGCACCGACAGCACCGACAGCACCGACTCGGCAGGCGGCGCCGATCCGGCCGCCGAATCGCCGCGAACGTCCGTGAACCTCATGACATTGACTGTAAGCACACCCTGTTACACGAAGACTCGGCCGAGGCCACCCCCGGCAGCCTCCACCAGACCAAACGAGCTCCCCAGCCAAGGCCACCCCGGCAACATCCACCAGACCCGACGAGCTCCTCAGCCAGGGCCACCCCGGCAACATCCACCAGACCCAACGAGCTCCTCAGCCAAGGCCACCCCCGGCAGCCCCCACCAGACCCAACGAGCTCCTCAGCCAGGGCCACCCCGGCAGCCCCCACCAGACCCAACGAAATCCTCAGCCTCGGCCGACCAGCGGCATCCCGTTGGCCATCACCGTCATCGTCAGGACGTTGGTGTCGGCAGGCAGCTCCGCCATGTAGAGGACTGCGCGGGCCACGTCGTCGACATCCATCAGCGGTTCGGCCCGGATGCTCCCGTCGGCCTGGGGGACACCGGTGGCCATGGCCGCGGTCAGGGGCGATTCGGCGTTGCCGATGTCGATCTGCCCGACGGTGATGCCGTGGGAGCGCCCGTCCAGCGACAGTGCCTTGGTCAGCCCTGTGATGGCGTGTTTCGTCGCTGTGTAGGGGGATGAATGCGGTCGCGGTGTCTGCGCCGACACCGACCCGTTGTTGATGATGCGACCGCCGGAGGGCCGCTGGCGTTTCATCTGAGCGAAGGCCGCACGGGCGCACAGCCATGAGCCGGTGAGATTCACGCCGACGGTGGCCATCCAGTCCGCGACCGGTACTTCATCCACCGGCACGGGACGGGTGCCCATGCCGGCGTTGTTGAACAGCAGGTCGACACGTCCGAACCGGTCTGTGGTCCCTGCGAACAGAGCATCGACCTGGTCTGGTTCCGAGACATCAGCGGTGACGGCGAGTGCTTCATCCGCGCACAGATCCACCACCTCGTCGAGCAGCTCTCGGCGACGGCCGCAGATGACCACCTTCCAGCCGGCCTCCGAGAGCGCCAGCGCGCAGGCCTTGCCGACACCGGTGCCGCCTCCGGTGATGATTGCCACCCGGTCACGGGTTCCGGCGTCGTTCGAGCCGGCATCGCCAGGAGCAGCGTCATTTGGAGCAGTTCCCGATTCGCCTACCTGTGGTGCGTTCACGTGGCCTCCTTCTGCGGCTGCTCGCCGCCCTCTGTTGCGCCCTGACTGCCGCCTCGCTCGCCGCGCTGACTGCCGCGCTGAGTGCCGCTTCGCTCGCCGCGCTGAGTGCCGCTTCGCTCGCCGTCGCCCTTGGAGCCCCGCTTGCCGCCCTGCTTGGCGGCTTGGGCCTGACGCTTCTGAATGTTCGCCCACTCGTCTCGCAGCCCGACGGTGCGGTGGAACAGCGAGACCCCTGAGCTGTCCGACACGGGGCTGTCCGACGCAGGGCCGTCCAACCCGGGGCTGTCCAACCCGGGGTTGTCCAACCCAGGGCTGTCCGACACGGGGCCGTCGGCGCAGAAATAGCCGAGTCGCTCGAACTGCACCACGGTGCCCGCAGCGATATCCGCGATTGCCGGCTCTGCAACGCCGGCAAGAACCTCACGGGAGTCCGGATGCAGGTCGTCGAGGGGATCACCGGTGCGGTCGCCTGGCAGCTCGGCATCGAAGAGCCGCTCATACAGCGCAGCAGTGATGGGCACTGCGTGCGCTGCGCTGACCCAGTGAATGGTGGCCTTGACCTTTCGGCCGTCGGGCGCCTGACCGCCGGAAGTCTGCGGGTCATAGGTGCAGTGCACCTCGGTGACATTGCCCTCGCCGTCGGTCACCGCGTCGGTGCAACGCACGAAGTAGCCCGCTCGCAGCCGGACCTCCCGACCAGGCGTGAGCCGGAAGTACTTCGGCGGGGCCTCCAGCCGGAAGTCGTCCTGCTCGATCCACAGGGTCCCGCTGAAGGGCACCTGCCGGGTGCCCACAGCCGGATCCTCGGGATTATTGACCGCCTCCCGGTACTCGGTGACGGGCACGCCGTCGTCATCGGCGGGCCAGTTGGTGATCACGAGCTTCAGCGGCCGCAGGACGGCCATGCGGCGAGGCGCCACGGCATTCAGCTCCGTTCGCACGAACGATTCCAGCAGCTCAGGAGCGTGGCGGCTGTTGGTACGCGCAACCCCGATAGAGGCGCAGAACTCTCGGATGGCCGCAGGGGGATACCCCCGCCGCCGCAGGGCACGCAGCGTCGGCAGCCGGGGATCGTCCCAGCCGTCCACATGGCCGCCCTCCACCAGCCGGCGCAGGACCCGCTTGGAGGTGATCGTGTGGTTCAGCTCCAGCCGGGCGAACTCGGTCTGGTAGGGCCGCTCACCGGTATGGCCGAGCGCATCGAGCGGCAAATGTTCCAGGTACCAGTCATAGAGCGCCCGGTTGTCTCGGAATTCCAGCGTGCACAGCGAATGGGTGACGCCCTCGACGGCATCGCTCTGGCCGTGTGCCCAGTCGTAGGTGGGGTAGATGCACCAGCGGTCGCCGCTGCGGTAGTGATGCTCGTGACGGATGCGGTACATCACCGGGTCGCGCATCTGCATGTTCTCGTGCTGCATGTCGACGCGGGCACGCAGCACCCGGCTGCCCTCGGGATACCGGCCGGCGGCCATCTCCCGGAACAGGCGCAAGTTCTCGGTGACCGGCCGGTCGCGGTACGGGCTCTCCGTGCCTGCGCGGCCGAAGCCTCCGCGGCCAGCCGAGATGGCGTCCGCGTCCTGATCATCGACGTAGGCAAGACCTCGCTCAATCAGCAGCTCGGCCCACGCGTACAACTGCTCGAAGTAGTCCGAGGCGTAGCGGATCTCGTGCGGCTCGAATCCGAGCCACCTCACGTCGTCGACGATGGCATCGACATATTCAGGGCTCTCGGTGGCGGGGTTCGTGTCATCGAAGCGGAGGACACAGCGCCCGCCGAATTCGGAAGCGACAGTGAAGTCGAGACAGATGGCCTTGGCATGACCGATGTGGAGGTACCCGTTCGGCTCTGGCGGAAAGCGGGTCTGCACTCGGCCCGCGAACCGCGCCGAAGCAAGGTCCGCTACGACAAGATCGCGAATGAGGTCGCGCCCGCTGCCGTCGTCTGGCTCAGGACTGATCTCGGCAGGGCGGGAGGGCACGGCTCCTCAGGCAGCGACAGTGACGTGCGGCGGCGGCCAGACGCCTGCGACGATGCCGGACTCGACCAGGTAGCCGGTGATGCTCTCGAGGCGCCCGAGCAAGGCCTCGAATTCGTCGGCCGTCAGGGCTTCGGCTGCTGGGGAGGACAGGCGGTCCGTGTCGTGCTCGACGGCTCTGCGTGCAGCGTTGCCTTCGGGGGTCTGTTCCCCGTCGGCGGTGATCCAACCGCGGTCGATGAGCCGCTGGCAGGCAGCGTCCCACTCCTGGGCATTCCAGCCACGGATCTTCTGGATGGTGGCGCCGTTTCCGTGGCCACCAGTGGTCATCATGACGTGGCACTCGACGGGGTCGAGGTCACCGGCTGCGAGCGCAATGTTGTGCGCGTCGAAGCGGAACTCTCGCAGCAGCGTGCAGCCGTGCCAGAGGTCCATGACGTCCCCGCCGCCGGTGCTGTCGCACGGCCACGGTTCCGAGGCCCACCCCGCGTAGAGCGGTCGTGCGCCCGTCGGCAGATCGCCCGCAAAACTGCGCAGGGCGGATGCTGCGGCTGAGATGTCGCCGGGATCCGGGTACTCGCCCAGAGCCCGTTGCATCGAGGCGGTCGTGAGCTCAAGCTGCCGGGCTCGGACTGCGTCAGGCTCCATGATGTCCCAGCAGCCAGGCACCGCTCGTTCCACCATGCGAGGTGCGAAGTTGTAGAACACCGCAGTCACCGTCGCTGCGCTGGCCCTGCCCATCGGGGCCGAGCGGTATGCGAAGTAGGCGTGCCACCAGCCCTTGAAGCCGTCGTCGTTGAATCCGTAGATCTCCGGTGAGTAGTAGGCCACCGTGTGGATCGGCTCGACCGTGCGGCCCAGGCGCCGGATCGGGCTTCGACGGTCCTCGGTGCGTGGAATCTCACCCATGGGGTACTCCTCGATGTCGGGGCCGTTGCGGGGTGGCCGACGGCCGCCAGGTATCGCTCGGCGTGTCGGTGCAGGTTGTGTTGGGTCGCTCGCGGTCGCCGCAATGGTATGGCGCTGCGGGCTCGTGCGCGGTGCCCTGCGCTGTTCCCGGGTGAGCGCACGGCACTTCTGCACTGCTCCCAAGTGACCGCACGGAACTACGGTTTCGACCATGACCGTTCACGGAATGCAGCACGAAGCCACCGTCGAGATCGCCGCCACGCCAGAAACCGTCTTCGCCATGGTCTGCGACGTGCCGCGCATGGGGGAGTGGAGCCCCGAGAACGCCGGAGCAAATTGGACCAGCGGCACGCCGGGCGCCGAGGGTTCCACGTTCGAAGGGCACAACCGCATCGGCGAACGCGAGTGGAGCGTGCCGTGCACCGTCACCGTGGCGCAACCCGGCGAGTGCTTCGAATGGGTGACCCGGCCAGAGGATCCCGAGGGCCCCTATGTGCGCTGGACGTACCGCACGGCGTCCAACGAGGGTGGCGGAACGACGTTGACCGAAACTTGGGACGTCCTGTCGCTGCCGCCGACACTGCAGCCGCTCAGCGCGGAGCAGTTGGCGGCACGGGCCGACGTCGTGCGTGCGGGCATGGCCGCAACCCTCGTGGCCATCAAGGCCGCCGCCGAGTCCTGATTCCGGTCGCTGCGCCGCCGATTTCTCGTTTCGGCTGCTGTGCCGCCGAGTCCTGATTCCGGCTGCCGCATCGACCTAGGACTGGCAGCCGACACCATTCCCGTCACGATCCAAGCGGTACGGGTCCTCGCCGATCACCTTGACGCGCACCGGCTTCTGCTCCGACGTGAGGTCGCCGCAATTGACGGCATCGCCGGGCAGGTTCGGCAAGCAGGGTTCGTAGGCAGGATGACAGCCAGTACCCGGTGCAGCGGCTTCGGTGTCCGCCGAGTCGGTATCTGCTTCGCTGGTCTCTCCCGGTGTCTCAGGGGAGCTGGCATCTTCAAGCGAGGATTCTTCGATTGTGACGCTTCCCTTTGCCGGTACTGCGAATTCGAACTCTGCGCCGGTGCATGACGACAGCTGGGTGTCGAGCGAGCGCTCTTCCGCAGTGTCAGCCGACAGCTCCCAGCGAGTCTTGACTGCGATCCAGTCTGCGGCGTACTGACACCGATAAGTGGCTTGGGGCGGCCACCAGTCATGGGGATCGCGGGCGCCCTTGCTGCGGTTGGTCGAGGAGCTGACGGCGATCAGTGACCGTGAATCGCCGAGGTCGTTTGCGAATCGAGTCCACGTGTCGGCCGACCAGACGTACCCACCCGATTCCCATGCTTCGGCAAGCGGCACGAGGTGATCGATATCCAAATCGCCGGCGCTGGTCACCGTGGTGTTGTCATAGGCAGAGTTCCACGTGCCGTCCGGGTGCTGTTCTTGGGCCAGCACGCGTTCCCGTGTCGTCTGGCCGTTGCTGTAGAGCCAACCCGGGAAGACGGCATCGCGGCTGTACCCACTGCGGTGCTCCACCTCGATCCGCAGCCGCTCAAAGAGGCCGATGACGCTCCTGCGCCGCTCGAGGTCAGCGGCTTCGGCGTCGGTGTCACGCACCGTCGCCTCCGGGAATGTGACCTGCGGGAATGCGGAGACATCGTCGTCTGAAGGGTTCGGAGCAGCAGCGGAGGCAGTGTCTGAAGGGGCAGTGTCTGAAGGGTTCGGAGTAGCAGCGGAGGCAGTGTCTGAAGGGGCAGTGTCTGAAGGGTTCGGAGCAGCAGCGGAGGCAGTGTCTGAAGGGGCAGTGTCTGAAGGGGTTGTCCCGCCTATGGCTTCCGAGCGCGGGGTGGCGTCCGCAGCAGGCTGCAGCGTGACGATCGGTGAGTCTGATTTTGTCGAGCTGGCCCGGGCAGCCTCAGCGTCGGGTTGGCTTCGGGACGTGTCGGGGGCCGGGGCGCACGCGGCCAGCGTGAGAACGGCGCCCACGAGGCAGGTTCCGATGAGAGATCGCTGGACCGCAGCGGGGACACGGTTCGATGTGTGCACCCGCATCGTCGCGCAAGCTAGGCCGCTCCCGGGTGCTCGGGTGGGATACGAACGCCGAGATTACTGAATTGCCCGGAATGGGGCCGACTAGCGACTCCGTGACCTGCGCTTTTGCGTTCTCGCGCCGACGATGTGGGCAATTGCTCAGCCGACGCCCCAGGAACTGTGATGCGCCGAATCCGCCATGTTTCCTCTGGCATGTGTTGACGAAATTCAAGCGCGCGAGTGTTTGCATTTGGTTGCGTACGAGTGTATGCTTAATCCATGTTGCTGGACGCTCCGCCGGTTCACCCCGATGCCATTGCGCTGCTTGCCGCGACTGCCGGTGAGGCCCAGCCGGACGGAAACGGTGTCGACGACGGTGTCGACCTCGGAATGCTGAAGCACGGCGATTTGGTCGATGAGTTGGTGGATCTGGTGGCGGAACGTGCCCGTTTGGAGGGCCGCTATGTGGCTCTGCTCGGCGAACTGGTGTCCCGCGATGGGGCTCAGTCGGCTGCGTGGCAGCTGCGTGAGTACACCCGGATGAACTCAGCGCAGGCTCGCAGTGAAGCACGGCTGGCCGAAGCTCTTGTCGAGCACGAGTTCACCGACACACTCGACGCGCTGTCCGCGGGTGAGATCCAGATATCTCATGCCAAGGTGATTGCTCGGGAGTCGCCGAAGAAGCACCGTCGCGACGAGGAAGAGTTCCTCGAGCTGTGCCGCGCGTATCCCTCCGATGTGGTTGCCCGTCACACGCTGGCCTATGAGAGCTTGCAGGTATTTGCAGACCTCGATGCCGAGGCCGCAGCCAACGATCACACTCCGGTCGATGCCGAGCTGGCGCTGCAGCGCGAGGAGCGTCGCTGCTCGATGTTCCTCGGCGATGACGGGATGTGGCATCTGCGAGCCGATCTGGACTTCATCAGCGGCCGCGAAATCAGCCAGCAGATTGCTGCGGCTGAGCGGGCGGTGCGCCAACGAGACGACGGCGGTGATCTCACCTATCCACAGCGCAATGCCGATGCATTGTGCGAACTGATCCTGGGCCGCCAGAAGCCGCAGGCAAGTCTGGTGATCGTCGCCGATTACAACACGGTGTCGGGTCGGCTCGACAATCCCCGACTCGACGATGGCACTCCACTGTCGGCGAGACAGCTTGCCGAGCTGGCCGCTGATGCCAAGGTGCTGCCGGCGATGTTCAAGGCTGACTGGTCTGAGCTTGCCTTGGGGCGTGCCCGAAGCGCCAGCGAGGCGCAGCGCATCGTGCTGGCGATCCGGGACGGCGGCTGTATTGCTTGCGCTACGCATACCGAGCACTGCCACGCTCACCACATCGATCACTACGAGGATGACGGGCTCACCGAGATCCCCAACTTGGCCATGTTGTGCGTGCCCTGCCATCTCGACCATCACCAACGCCACTGGGCCATAGACACACCGCCCGACGGCACACCGCGACGCGCACCTCCCTGCGGATAGCTCACTTCGAACGGCATCAACTACACCTTCGAAGGCCGCAGCCTGCGGCTCTTCGCCATCAACGCCAGTTACCCGCTGGTCTCTTACTGCGTCATCGGGGTGCTGCTGGCTCTGTGGCGCTAGCCGACAGCGCCGACGGGCAGTGTGCCTGCCCGCGGAATCTATGCCTGACGCCAGGCTGAGAACCGGCCTGCCGTAGTCGACGGCGTTCCATGAGGACGTCACATACACTTATGTGTCTGTGACACCCACTGATGACCATGTGGCACATCGCTAGTCAGCCAGCGAGCGACAGGGAACACTACTCACCTCAACCGCCGGCACCGGCAGGGCCGACGTCCTCGAACGCTCCACCAAAACGCTTGACCCCCCCCGGACCTTGGCGCTCGGCCAGCCGGAGGTAGGTCGTGACCGCCTCCCGGCGTCGTGCGACGCTCCCGCTGCTGCTCGTTGGGCTGGGCGCCGTTGCAGCGCTGGCGAGCGTGTTGTTGTTGGCCGACGGCCGGAATCCCGCCCACGCCCAGACTCCGGTGAACCAGTCCGCCACCGGCGCGCCGGTGGTGCTGGCTTCCGCGGAGGGGGTGCCGGTCTTGTTTGCGGACACTTCTGGCATCGGGGACCCGAACGGGATCGCGTTTACCGGTATGGAGGAGGCTGTTGTCGAGTTCGTCTATTCCTATCAGTGGATCCGGGTCCACGGCGCCACTGCGGCCCAGACCGTGGTGGGCTCCGATTCGCCCAGGTATGAGCTGGTCGATGCCGATGTCGGCAGCATCATCAAGGTGGAGGTGTCGTTCATCGACGGTGACGGTTTCTCTGAGACGGTGACCAGCTTGCCGTTCGGCCCGGTCGTCGAGCCGGCCCCGTTGGCGTCGGCGTCGACGCTGGTCGCCAACACCGCCCAGGCGCACTCGGCCACCGCGATGATCGACAAGCAGTACGCGATGGAGTTCACGTTGGGTCCTCACGGGCAGGGCTATGAGATCTCGGGCGTGTCGATCGAGCTGGCGGCGGCCCCGTCGGATCTGACGGTGTCGCTGTGGATCGGCAACCATTCTGGTCGCAGCTCGACGTCGCCGCGGGCCAGGCTGTTCGACTTTGAGAACCCGTCCTCGCTTGTCGCCGGCACGAACAAGTTCACAGCTCCGGCGGGCGTGCTCGCGTACCCCGGTGTCCATTACTACATCGTGCTGACCGGTTTCGGCTCCTCGCTGTCGATCAAGGAGACCACGTCCGACGACGAGGACGAGGGCGCCGAGACCGGAGTCGAGCTCGGGGACTCAGCGTGTGAACGTGCACTGGCCAAAACAGGACGCTGGACGGGTTCGTGCTCGCGCGCCAACGTGGTGCGCCTGGCCGTCGAGGGCTCGAGGCGCACCAGCGGCATCCTGATCTCGACCTACGCCCAACCCGTCGCGAACGACCAGGAAGTCATCTCGATCGGCGACAGCTGCTGTTTCGAAATGGGTGTCGGAGACGCGGACCGGTACCTCATCCGCGGTTTTTCCTGGAACTCGGACGACACGACATCGAACACAGGCGGCATCACCAACCCGTGGGACCTGCGCGACGGCGCGACTGACTCGAGCGCCAAGCTGTTCAAGCTGATCAACACCCGTAACGCAGCAGGCATCACTGAATGGACGGCCCCCCAAGGCGCGACCGTGCCAGGAGGAACCGGCAAGACATACCTCTTCGACCAGGACTTCGTTTGGCCCAGCGGCCTCGATCCCGGCACGAGAACCGGCGCCGCCTTGACCCGCATCTTCGGCACCGAGGCCGGCAACACCGGCTCGGACACCCCCACGACACCGGGCATCACCATCTCAGCCCATGGCGACAACGCAATCAACCAACCCATGGCAGCCGTTCTGGGCGTCCCGCTCTATGCCATGACCCAGAACCTGGGCCGCACCGACAACGGCTACGTCTCGGTCGGCGACACCCACAAGGTGCTGTCGCAGGCCTTCACCACCGGCCCCGACCCCGACGGCTACCAGTTGCAGGGCTTCGGAATCAACATCGAGGGCTCCGACAGCAAGTTCCCCGACAGCCAGGCATCAGTGTCCGCGGCCGTGCACGCCGACACCGACGGCAAGCCCGGCACCAAGCTGTTCGACCTCCTCAGCCCCACCGAATACGGAGCCGGCCACAGCTTCCTGGAGGCGCCGCCCAGAACAACACTGGACCCCAGCACCCCCTACGTGCTGGTATGGACCCACAACAACGGCACCGCGCACCGGCTCGTCAAAACCGCCGCCGACAACGAGGACACCGGCGCCCGAACAGGCTTCGCCATCGCGAACACGCTCTACCAGGGCGCCGACCCGGACAACATGGCCCAGGACCCAGCCCGCAACGCACTCCAAATCGCCGTCTACAGCAGACACCAAGCCAACGCCACCGGCACGCCGGTGGTGCTGGCTTCCGCGGAGGACCCCGGCGTGTTGGCTGTGGACACTTCGGGCATCGGCGACCCCGACGGGATCCCCAATGTGGGCGACCAGAATACGACGGGCATCCTGCATAACTTCTCCTACCGGTGGATCCGGATCGACGGCGACACCGAGACCACGGTGGGCGCCGACTCGGCCGACTACCGGCAGATCAACAAAGAACTGCACGATTCGGGCATACGCATCGAGTCGGGCCGCTACCGGCGTGTCGACGCTGATGTCGGCAAGCTGCTCAAGGTGGAGGTGTCGTTCACCGACAGCTTCGGGTTCGTCGAGTCTGTGACCAGCGGGCCGTTCGGCCCGGTTCCCAGGCCGGCGCGGTCGCCGTCGGCGTCGACGCTGGTCGCCAACACCGCCCAGGCGGACTCGGCCACGGCGACGATCTCCGGGCGGTACGACATGGGCTTCGAGCTGGGCAGTCACGGCCAGGGCTATGAGATCTCGGGCGTGTCGATCGAGCTGGCCGCGGTGCCGTCGAGCCTGACCGTGTCGCTGTGGATGGGCCTCGCTCCTGGGTCGGGCGACGCTGGTGCGCGCACCAAGCTGTTCGATTTTGAGAACCCGTCCTCGTTCGCCGTGGGCCTGAACGAGTTCACGGCCCCGACGGGCGCGTTCGCGTACCAGGGCGTCGATTACTTCGTCGTGCTGTCGGATTTCGGGTCGCCGCTGTCGATCAAAGTGACGACGTCCGACAATGAAGATACGGGCGGCGAGACGGGAGCGACGCTGGCGGACACCGCGGGCGGGGACACCAACGTGCTGCGCCTGGCCGTCAAGGGCTCGCAGCGCAACGGCGGCATCCTGGTCTCGACCTACGCGCAAGTCGCTGACATTCAGGAAAACGTCTCGGTCGGCGACAATCTCGGTGTCGAGTTCACTGTCGGGGGAGCGGATCGCTACCTCATCCGCGGTGCGTCCTTCAGCGGGGACAACACCACCTCAAGGGCGGGGGTCTATACCGCCCCGTGGGATCTGCGCGACGGAACTGACGAGCTGTTCAGCATGGTCAGCACACGTCAGATAAGCGGCATCAATGAATGGACGGCTCCCCAAGGCGCGACCGTGGCAGGAGGGTGCACCACCGACGCAATGACGATGATGGAGACCTGTGAGGAATACAACTTCTACCAGCAAGTCTCCCACCCTGTGACGGGGCACCGGCGGGGAGGCGTCGTGCTGTCCCGCTATTTCGGCACCACGTCCACTGCGGAGGACTCGCCGAAGGCAACCGGGGTGAGCATCGGCAACGCTACTGATGATTTTGCTCTCACCACACCGCTGATGGCCGTTTTCGGCGAGGCGCTCGACGCGATGGCGCAGAACCTGGGCCAGAGCGACAACGGCTATGTCTCCCTCGGCGCCGCGAACGCTCGGGTGGCATCGCAGGGCTTCACGACCGGTTCGGACGAGTTCGGCTACCGGCTGCAGGGCATCGGGGTCAACATCGAGGGCTCCGGCAGTCAGTTCCCTGACGGGCCGACGTCGGTGTCGGTGGCCGTGCACGCCGATTCGGGCGGCAAGCCCGGCGGCAAGCTGTTCGACCTCGCCAGCCCCACCGAGTTCGCGGCGGGCCACAGCTTCTTCGAGGCACCGCCGGAAACGCAACTGAAGCCGGACACCGCATATGTGCTGGTGTGGAGCTACCGCGACGGCACCTGGCACCGCTTGCAGCGGACCTCGAACGATGGCGAGGATTCGGGCGCGCTCACGGGCTTCAGCATCGCAGACGCGTACTATCGCGGCGCCGGCCTGACCAGCCTGTCTAAGAACTCCGGCGGCAATTCGCTGGAGATCGCGGTGTACGGCGAGGCCAACACCGAGACCCCTCGCCCGCCCTTCGTGGAGGGCGGTCATCCGGTGACCACGAGCTGGCTGCACATCCCCGACGACGCCGATGTGGGTTACCAGTTCAGGCTGGTGTTCGTCACCCATCGCGCGACGCTGCCCGCGCCGGGGGACATCGAGGCCTACAACGCTTTCGTCCGGGAAGAGGCAGCGGGGACCCATGTCCGGGGTGAGCCTGTCGGGGATACAACAGCAGCCGAGCCGTACACCGATCCGGTCATCCGAACGGTCGCCGATCGGTTCGCAGCGGTTGTGTGCACCGCTTCGGTCGACGCGCGATCCAACACCGAGATGCCGATCATCGAGATCGGGGTGGCGATTCATTGGCTGGATGGCGGCTGGCAGGACCGCCCCACGCTGATCGCTGATTCCTACGACACGTTCTACGGCGGCGCTTGGGTAAACACCGATTACGGCGCGTATGTCACCGGGAACTCCGCCTACTTCCACGAGAACGCCATGGTGTGGACCGGATGCGACGCCTCGGGAGCCGCGGACCCGCTGTACCCCATGGGTGCGGCCTCGCCCATGGGTTTGGTCGCCGTGGGCACGCCGAACGATCCCGCGGCCAACAACGCTCCCATCGGGGCGGTCGATGCCAGTGTGGGGCGCGTCACCGCCAGCATCTATGGATACAGACCGCTGTACGCAATCTCGCCGATCTTCACGGTCGTCCCGTGAGCTGGGGTTGACGGGCCACGACAAGACAGCCAGCTTCACAACCCGCCGGGCTGCCCGTGGCCGGGTCGAGAGACGAATCCGCCAGGCGAGCACTCGATGAGCGACGCATATCGGATCGAGCGGCGGTCGCCCCGGACTTCGCGCCCAGATTGCGCAGTGTGAGATAACGTCAGCACTGCATGCATACGGCTCATGTACCGTGGTCGCTTGGCCGTAATTGGTTGCGCGCCATGATCCCCCCCCCCCCCCCGGACCTTGGCGCTCGGCTAGCGGGAGGTAGGTCGTGACCGCCTCCCGGCGTCGTGCGACGCTCTCGCTGCTGCTCGTTGGGCTGGGCGCCATTGCCGCGCTGGCGAGCGTCCTGTGGTTAGCCGGCGGCCGGCATCTCGCCCACGCTCAGGCTCTGACGAACCAGGACGCCACCGGCGCGCCGGTGGTGCTGGCTTCCGCGGAGGATCCCGGCGTGTTGGCTGTGGACACTTCGGGCATCGGCGACCCCGACGGGATCCCCAATGTGGGCCGCCAGCTTGCGACGGGCATCCTGCACGACTTCTCCTACCGGTGGATCCGGGTCGACGGCGACACCGAGATTGTGGTGGGCGCCGACTCGACCGAGTACCGGCAGGTCGCCGGCCAAATAGAACTTGTCGCCGGCGTAACGGCCACAGATGCGGAGCTGATGATCGAGTCGGGCCGCTACCGGCGTGTCGAGGCTGATATCGGCAAGCTGCTCAAGGTGGAGGTGTCGTTCACCGACAGCATGGGCAACTCAGAGACTGTCACCAGCCTGCCGTTCGGCCCGGTTCCCGCACCGGCGCCGCCGCTGCCCGCGTCGACGCTGGTCGCCAACACGGGCCAGCCGGAATCGGCCACGGCGATGATCACCGCGCAGTACGCCATGGGGTTCCAGTTGGGAGATCACGGCTTGGGCTACGAGATCTCGGGCGTGTCGATCGAACTGGCCGCGGTGCCGTCGTCGGGCCTGACCGTGTCGCTGTGGATGGGCCACGCTCCTGGGTCGGGCACCATAGGTGCGCGCACCAAGCTGTTCGACTTTGAGAACCCGTCCTCGTTCGCCGCCGGCCTGAACGAGTTCACGGCCCCGCCGGGCGCGTTCGCGTACCAAAACGTCGACTACTTCATCGTTCTGTCGGACTTCGGGACGTCGCTGTCGATCAAAGAGACCACAACCGACGACCAGGACGACGCCTTCGAGGGCGTATTTCGAGAGCCGGGAGCGACGCTGGCCAACAGCGCTGGCGGGGACACCAACGTGCTGCGCCTGGCCATCAAGGGCTCGAGGCGCAACAGCGGCATCCTGGCCTCGAACTACGCGCAAGCCCAGGACCTCCAGGAAATCGTCTCGGTCGGCGACGAGGGCGGTATCGAGATCACTGTCGGGGCAGCGGACCGCTACCTCATCCGCGGCATGACCTTGAGCGGGGACAACGGCGCAGACGGGGGGGGATATACCAACCCGTGGTACCTGCGCGACGGAACCACCAAGCTGTTCAGCCTGATCAACACTCGTCAAATCGACGGCATCATGGAATGGACGGCTCCCCAAGGCGCAACCGTGACAGGAAGCGACTCATACGAGTTCTACCTGGACCTCATATCGGACGACCGAATGGGAGGCACCACCGTGAACCGCCTATTTGGCACTTCGTCCAATGAGGAGGACTCGCCGACGGCGACCGGCGTGACCATCGACGGCGTGAATACGAATTTGGACGTTATCTTCACCGCAGCACCGCTGATGGCCATCCTCGGCGACCCGCTTGATGCGATGGCCCAGAACCTGGGCCAAACCGACAACGGCTACGTCTCGGTCGGCGGCGCCAACAAGGTGCTGTCGCAGGGCTTCACGACCGGTCCCGACCCGGACGGCTACCCGTTGACGGGCTTCGGTGTCAACATCGAGGGGTCCGACAGCAAGTTTCCCGACAGCCCGGTGTCGGTGTCGGCGGCTGTGCACGCCGACTCGGGCGGCAAGCCGGGCGCCAAGCTGTTCGACCTCCTCAGCCCCCGCGAATACGCGGCCAGCCACAGTTTCTTCGAGGCGCCGCCGGGAACGACGCTGGAGGCGAGCACGTCCTATGTGCTGGTGTGGACCCACAACAGCGGCACCGCGCACCGGTTGCAGAAGACCTCGAGCGGCAGCGAGGACACGGGCGCTCGAACAGGCTTCGCCATCGCGAACGCGTTCTATTCGGGCCCCGACCTCGACAACATGACGATGGACTCTGCCGGCGACGTGCTGGAGCTCGCGGTGTACAGCAGACACCGGCCCAATGCCACCGGCGCGCCGGGGGTGCTGGCTTCCGCGGAGGACCCCGGCGTGTTGGCGGTGGACACTTCGGGCATCGGCGACCCCGACGGGATCCCCAATGTCGGCACCCCAGGTTCGACGGGCATCCTTCACGACTTCTCCTACCGGTGGATCCGGGTCGACGGCGACACCGAGATCGTGGTGGGCGCCGACTCGACCGACTACCGGCAGGTCGCCGGCCAAATAGAACTTGTCGCCGGCGTAGTGCCCTCAAATTCGGACCTCATGATCGAGTCGGGCCGCTACCGGCGTGTCGAGGCCGATATCGGCAAGCTGCTCAAGGTGCAGGTGTCGTTCACCGACAGCTTGGGCAACTCAGAGACGCTCACCAGCCTGCCGTTCGGCCCGGTTCCCGCACCGGCTCCGCCGCTGCCCGCGTCGACACTGGTCAAAAACACCGCCCAGTCGAACTCGGTCACGGCGACGATCACCGCGCAGTACGCCATGGGGTTCGAGTTGGGCGATCACGGCCAGGGCTACGAGATCTCCAGCGTCTCGATCGAGTTGGCCGCGGCGCCGTCCAGTCTGAGCGTGTCGCTGTGGATGGACCACGCTCCTGGGCGGTCCGGCTCCGGAGGTGCGACAACCAAGCTGTTCGACTTTGAGAACCCGCCCTCGTTCGCCGCCGGCCTGAACAAGTTCACGGCCCCGCCGGGCGCGTTCGCGTACCAAAACGTCGACTACTTCATCGTTCTGTCGGATTTCGGGTCGTCGCTGTCGATCAAAGAGACGACTTCTGACAATGAGGATGATGGCAACGAGACGGGAGCGACGCTGAGCAACAGCGCGGGCGGGGACACCAACGTGCTGCGCTTGGCCATCGAGGGCTCGAGGCGCAACAGCGGCATCCTGGCCTCGAACTACGCGCAAGTCTCGGACGAGCAGGAAATCGTCTCGGTCGGCAACAAGGTCGGTGTCGGGATCACTGTCGGATCAGCGGATCGCTACCTCATCCGCGGTGTGACTTTCAGCGGGGACAACACAAAAGCAGGGGGGCTCTTTACCAACCCGTGGGACCTGCTCGACGGAACCACCGAGCTGTTCAGCATGACCAATACACGTCAGATAAACGGCATAAACGAATGGACGGCTCCCCAAGGCGCAACCGTGGCAGGAAGCGACTCATACGAGATCAACCAGGACATCGCCTCAGTGGACCGCATGGGAGGCGGCACCGGGAGTCGCCACTTTGGCACCACATCCACCGCCGAGGACACGCCGACGGCGGCCAGCGTGACCCTCGACAGCGTTACTGAGGATTATGCAGGCACCGCACCGCTGATGGCCGTTTTCGGCGAGCCGCTCGTCGCGATGGCGCAAAACCTGGGCCAGACCGACAACGGCTACCGTACGGTCGGCAGTGGAGCCGTCAAGGTGTTGTCGCAGGGCTTCACGACCGGCTCCGACCCGGACGGCTACCCGTTGATGGGCTTCGGTGTCAACATCGAGGGCTCCGACAGCAAGTTTCCCCACAGCCCGACGTCGGTGTCGGTGGCCGTGCACGCCGATTCGGGCGGCAAGCCGGGCGCGAAGCTGTTCGACCTCCTCAGCCCCGGCCTGTTCGGGGCGGGTCACAGCTTTTTCGAGGCGCCGGCGGGAACGACGCTGGACGCGAGCACCTCCTACGTGCTGGTGTGGCGTTACAACAGCGGCACCGTGCACCGGTTGCAGAAGACCGCGAGCAACAGCGAGGACACGGGCGCGTTCACCGGCTTCGCCATCGCGAACGCGTTCTATTTGGGTCTCGACCTGGGCAACATGGCCGTGGACTCTGCCGGCGATGTGCTGGAACTCGCGGTGTACAGCAGAAACATGCCGGCCACCGGCGCGCCGATCGTGCTGGCTTCCGCGGAGGATCCCGGCGTGTTGGCTGTGGACATTTCGGGCATCGGCGACCCCGACGGGATCCCCAATGTGGGCCGCCTGGGTGCGACGGGGACCCTGCGTGACTTCTCCTACCGGTGGATCCGGGTCGACGGCGACACCGAGACCGTGGTGGGCGCCGACTCGGCCGACTACCGGCAGATCGACCCTGAACTGCACGATTCGGGCATACGCATCGAGTCGGGCCGCTACCGGCGTGTCGAGGCTGATATCGGCAAGCTGCTCAAGGTGGAGGTGTCGTTCACCGACAACTTAGGCACCCTCGAGACTGTGACCAGCCTGCCGTTCGGCCCGGTTCCCAGGCCGGCGCGGTCGCCGTCGGCGTCGACGCTGGTGGCCAACACCGCCCAGACGCACTCGGCCACGGCAGATTTCAGCGGGCAGCGGTACGTCATGGGGTTCGAGCTGGGCAGTCACGGCCAGGGCTACGACATCTCGGACGTTTCGATCGAGTTGGCCGCGGTGCCGCCCAGCCTGACCGTGTCGCTGTGGATGGGCCGCGCTCCTGGGTCGGGCGCCGCAGGTGCGCAGACCAAGCTGTTCGATTTTGAGAACCCGTCCCCGTTAGAGGTCGGTTCGAACAGGTTCAGGGCCCTTCCGGGCGCGTTCGCGTACCAGGGCGTCGATTACTTCATCGTGCTGTCAGATTTCGGATCGTCGCTGACGATCAAGGAGACGACTTCTGACAACGAGGACACGGGTGGCGAGACGGGAGCGACGCTGGCCAACAGCGCGGGCGGGGACACCAACGTGCTGCGCCTGGCCATCAAGGGCTCGCAGCGCAACAGCGGCATCCTGGTCTCCACCTACGCGCAAGACGCGGACACGCAGGAAATCGTCTCGATCGGCGATAAAGGCGGTTGGGGGATCACTGTCGGGGCAGCGAATCGTTACCTCATCCGCGGTGTGTCCTTCAGTGGGGACAACAACTCATTAGGGGGGCTGTTTACCGCCCCGTGGCATCTGCGCGACGGAACTGACGAGCTGTTCCGCATGGTCAGCACACGTCAGATAAGCGGCATCAACGAGTTCACCGCTCCCCAAGGCGCGACCGTGGCAGGAGGGTGCACCACCGACGCAATGACGATGATCGAGACCTGCGAGGAATACAACTTGTACATGCAAGCTACGGACCCGGTGACGGGGGAGCGGGCGGGAGGCGTCGTCGGGTCCCGCTTTTTTGGCACCACGTCCACTACGGAGGACTCGCCGAAGGCGACCGGGGTGACCATCGGCAACGCTACTGATGATTTTGCTCTCACCACACCGCTGATAGCCATCTTCGGCGAGGCGCTCGACGCGATGGTGCAGAACCTGGGCCAGACCGACCACGGCTACCGCACCGTCGGCAGCAACACTGTCAAGGCGTTGTCGCAGGGCTTCACCACCGGTTCCGACGAGTTCGGGTACCGGCTGCAGGGCATCGGGGTCAACATCGAAGGCTCCGACAGTCACTTTCCTGACGGTCCGTTGTCGGTGTCGGTGGCCGTGCACGCCGATTCGGGCGGCAAGCCGGGCGCGAAGCTGTTCAACCTCGTCAGCCCCACCGGGTTCGCGGCCGGCCACAGCTTCTTCGAGGCGCCGCCGGGAACGCAACTGAGGCCGGACACTTCCTACGTGATGGTGTGGCGCCACCTCGGCGGCACGTGGCACAGGATGCGGAAGACCGCGAGCAACAGCGAGGACACTGGCGCGCTGACGGGCTCTGCCATCGCGGACACGTTCTCTCAGGGTGTCGACCTTGACAACCTGTCCGCGGACCCAGACGGCAATTCGCTGGAAATCGCGGTGTACGGCGTGAAGAACGACGAGGAGCCCTTACCGCCCTTCGTGGAGGGCGGTCATCCGGTGACCACGAGCTGGCTGCACATCCCCGACGACGCCGAGGAGGGGTACCAGTTCAGGCTGGTGTTCGTCACCCATCGCGGAACGCTTCCCACCTCGGGCAACATCGTCGATTACAACGAATTCGTCCAGCAGGAGGCAGCGGGGACCCTTGTGCGGGGCAAACCTGTCCGGGATATACCAGCAGCCGAGCCCTACACCGATCCCGATCATTCGGAGGGTCGCCGAAGACTTCAAGGCGGTGGTGTGCACCGCTTCGCTCGACGCGCGATCCAACACCGAGATGCCGATCATCGAGATCGGGGTCCCGATTCATTGGCTGGACGGCGGCTGGCAGGACCGCCCCACACTGATCGCTGATTCCTACGACAGGTTCTACAGCGGCGCGTGGGACAACACCGAATACGGCGCGTATGTCACCGGGAACTCCGCCTACTTCCACGAGAACGCCATGGTGTGGACCGGATGCGACGCCTCCGGGGCCGCGGATCCGCTGTTCCCGATGGGTGCGGCCTCGCCCATGGGTTTGGTCGCCGTGGGCACGCCGAACGATCCCGCGGCCAACAACGCTCCCATCGGGGCGGTCGATGTCGCTGTGGGGCGCGTCACCGCCAGCATCGATGGATACAGGCCGCTGTATGCGATCTCGCCGGTCTTCACGGTCGTCCCGTGAGCTGGGGTTGACGGGCTGGGACGAGACAGCCAGCTTCACAATCCGCCGGGCTGCTCGTAGCCGGGTCGAGAGACGAATCCGCCAGGCGAGCACTCGATGAGCGACGCGTAGCGGATCGAGCGGCAGTCGCCCCGGACTTCGCGCCGAGTTTGCGCAGTGTGAGATAAGCTCAATGCTTCATGCATATGACTCACGCACTGTGGTCGCTTGGCCGTAATGGGCTGCGCGCCATGACCCCCCCCCCCCCCCCCCCGACCTTGGCGCTCGGCTCGCGAGAGGTAGGTCGTGACTGCCTTCCGGCGTCTTGGCACGCTCCCGCTGCTGCCCGTTGGCCTGTCTGGTCGGGGCTTGTCGCTACGAAACTTCGGGTTGGCCTTCCTGGCGGGGTTGGCCTTCCTGGCGATGGTGTTGGCGGGCATGGCCTTCTGGTCGACGGCGGCGGAGGCGCAATTCACGTTGCGCGACCTCGTGAGCAACGTCGGGCAAGGGAGCGACGACAGCGCTGAGACGGCTGGCAACGACCATGCGCAGCTGTTCCACACGGCTGGCGCCACGAACGGCTACGTGGTGACCAGCGTGATCGTCGTCTCCGAGGACACCGGGAGCGACGACTTCGATGTCGAGATCTGCGAGGCGGACGACACGACCGAGTTTCCGACCTCGACCTGCACGGAGCTGATACATCTGGGATCCTTCGATGCCGGGAGCCTGGAGTTCACGCACCCGGGCATGTACCTCAATGCGAACGACAACTACGTGGTGGTGATCAAACAGCGCGGCAGCGGGAGCGTCACGCTCGACACCACCACGTCCGGGGCAGAAGATTCGAGCGGCCTCACGGGCTGGACCATCAAGAACAAGTTCGATTGGAACAACAGCGGCACCTGGCAGCAAAAGGGCGGGGGCGACGAGGCACTCCAGATCACCGTCCGTGGCTCTGAAAGGGACGCGAACCAGACCGCCACCGGCGCGCCGAGAGTCCTTCGTTCCGCGGAAAGCTCCGGCATCCTGGTGGCCGACATTTCGGGCATCGCCGACGAGAACGATTTCCCCAAAGTCACTGGCCCCCTCATCCGAGTCGACTGGTCCTACCAGTGGATCCGGGTCGACGGCGGCACATCGGCCGAGACCAACGTGGGCGGCGACTCGCCCAGCTACCAGCTCGACGCCGGCGATGTCGGCAACCTGATCAAGGTGCGAGTCTCATTCACGGACAGGGCCGGTCTACTCGGAAACGGTGACCAGCCTGCCCTTCGGCCCCATCGCCGAACCGGAAGTCCCGTCGGGGGTACTGGGGACGCTGGTCAGCAATGCCGGCCAGTCGCCGGCGACCACGGCGAACATCACCGAGCAGTACTCCATGGGCTTCAGGTTGGGGACTCACGGCCAGGGCTACGATATCTCCAGCGTCTCGATCGACCTGGCCGCGGCGCCGTCGAACCTGACCGTCTCCCTGTGGATCGCCGGCCATCCTGAGCTCATTGACGACAGCTCAACCACGGCATACAAGCTGTTCGACTTTGAGAACCCGTCCTCCTTCAAGGTCGGCCTGAACAAGTTCACGGCTCCCGCAGGGGCGTTCGCGTACCAAAACATCGATCACTTCATCGTGCTGTCGGGTTTCGGCTCCTCGCTGTCGATCAAGCAGACGACGTCCGACAATGAAGATGCGGGCGGCGAGACGGGAGCCATCCTCTTCGACAGCGCGGGTGGGAACAGCAACGTGCTGCGCCTGGCCCTCGAGGGCTCGAGGCGGGCCAGGGGCATCCTGGCTGCGACCTACGCCCAATCCTTCGACGATGACCAAGAAATCATCTCGATTGGCGACCTATGGACTGTCGGGCTCAATGTCGGAGCCGCGGATCGCTACCTCATCCGCGGTTTTTCTTGGATCTCGGACGACACATCATCCCAAAACAGCGGCATTGCCAACAAGATGAGCCTGTGGAACGAAAGCTCCAATGCCCTGGGCACCAGGCGGTTCAACCTGCGAAAGACACGTAACAATGCGGGCCTAAATGTATGGACGGCTCCGCAAGGCGCGACCGTGGAAGGGAGCGCCTCATACTTCATGGGGCAGAATCTGAGGGGAGGCTCAATTGAGAGAATAGATGGCACCTTGACGCGCACGTGGGGCATCAAAGACGATCTCGACGACGTGCCGACGGCGCCGGGCGTGACCCTCAGCGGCGGAATTGGAGACGCGCAACTCGGTGCTCACGACCTGCCGTTCATGGCCGTCCTCGGCGAGCCGCTCTACGCGATGGTGCAGAACCTGGGCCAGGCCAACGACGGCTACCGCACCGTCGGCAGCGGCACTGTCAAGGCGTTGACGCAGGGCTTCACGACCGGTTCGGTCGTGGGCGGCTACGAGCTGCAGGGCATCGGCGTCAACATCGAAGGCTCGGGCAGCAACTTCCCTGACGGGCCGACGTCGGTGTCGGTGGCGGTGCACGCCGACTCGGGCGGCAAGCCGGGCGCGAAGCTGTTCGACCTGGTCAGTCCCAGCGAGTTCGCGGTCGGCCACAGCTTCTTCGAGGCGCCGCGGGGAGCGACGCTGGAGCCGAGCACCTCCTATGTGCTGGTCTGGCGCTACCTCGGCGGCACCGTGCACAGGTTGCGGAAGACCGGCAGCAATGGCGAGGACTCGGGCGCGCTGACAGGCTTCAGCTTGGCGAACGCGTTCTATCAAGGTGTCGACCTTGACAACCTGGCCGTGGACACGGGCAGCGATGTCTTGGAAATGGCGGTGTACAGCCCCACAAAGATCGTGGTAAATGCCACCGGCCGGCCGGTCGTGCTGGCTTCCGCGGAGGACGCCGGCGTCCTGGCTGTCGACACTTCGGGCATTGGCGACCCCGACGGGCTCGTCAATGTGGGTGATATAGCTTCGACAGGCATCCTTAACGACTGGTCCTACCAGTGGATCCGGGTCGACGGCGACACTGAGACAGCGGTGGGCAAATCGGCCCGTTACCGGCGTGTCGAGGCGGATATCGGCAAGCTGATCAAGGTGCAGGTGTCGTTCTACGACGCCAGCAGCAACTTGGAGACTGTGATCAGCCTGCCGTTCGGCCCGCTCGCCGAACCAGCCGGCCCGTCGGCGCCCACAACGACGCTGGTCGGCAACACGGGTCAGCCGGGGTCGGCCACGGCGCCGATCACCGGGCGGTACTCCATGCGGTTCAGGCTGGGGAATCACGGCCAGGGCTACGAGATCTCCAGCGTCTCGGTCGAGCTGGCCGCGATACCGCCCGGTCTGAGGGTGTCGCTGTGGATGGGCCCCCCTCCTGGGAATGACTCAGGAACAGCGCGAACATGGCTGTTCGACTTTGAGAACCCGTCCTCGTTCACCGTCGGTCCGAACGAGTTCACCGCTCCCGCAGGGGCGTTCGCGTACCAGAGGATCCAATACTTCATCGTGCTGTCGGATTTCGGCTCCTCGCTGTCGATCAAGGAGACGACATCGGACGGCGAGGACGGCGAGACGGGAGCGACGCTGGCGGACAGCGTGGGCGGGAACAGCAGCGTGCTGCGCCTGGCCGTGAAGGGCTCGAAGCGGGCCCGCGGCATCCTAGCTTCGACCTACGCGCAAGACCAGCGATTCGGCTCGCAGGAAATCGTCTCGGTCGGCGATCAGAACGGTCTCGAGTTCACTGTCGGGGAGGCGGATCGCTACCTCATTCGCGGTGTGACTTTCAGCCTCGATAACGCGTCCACAGAAGGGGGCTTTACCAATCCGTGGGACCTGCGCCTCGGAACTACCACGCGGGTCCGGATGGTCAGCACACGTCAGATACCCGGCATCAATGAATTTACGGCTCCCCAAGGCGCAACCGTGGCAGGAGGCACCGAATACGAGTTCTTCCAGGACATCAAGACTTTCAACCGGATGGGGGGCGTCCCGTTGAGCCGACATCATTGCAGCCCGTCCACTGAGGTGGACTCGCCGGCGGCGGCCGGCGTGATCATCGGCGACGGTACAGGGGACTTCGATTGCGACCAACCGCTGATGGCCGTCTTCGGCGAGCCGCTCGTGGCGATGGTGCAGAACCTGGGGCAGACCCACAACAGCTACTTCACCGTCGGTGACACCTACAAAGTGGTGTCACAGGGCTTCACGACCGGTTCCGACGCGCTCGGGTACCGGCTCCAGGGCATCGGCGTCGCCATCGAAGGCTCCGATGACACGGCCGGCAACGCCCAAGTGCCCTCTGCACCGACGTCGGTGTCGGTGGCCGTGCACGCCGACTCGGGCGGCAAGCCGGGCGCGAAGCTGTTCGACCTCGTCAGTCCCACCGAGTACGCGCCGGGCCACAGCTTCTTCGAGGCGCCGCCGGGAACGAAACTGACGCCGGACACCTCCTATGTGCTGGTCTGGAGCTACCTCCGCGGCACCTGGCACAGGCTGCAGAGAACCTCGAGCAACAGCGAGGACTCGGACGCTCGAACAGGCGCCAGCATCGCTGACGGATTGAACCGGGGCACCGACCTGACCGACCTGATCGGGGGCACCAATAAGTTGGAGATCGCGGTGTACACCGAGGTCAACCAGGGTGCCCCCTTCGTGGCCGGCGGTATCGAGGTGCCCCAGAGCTGGCTCCACATACCGGAGGGCGTCGATGCGGGGTACCAGTTCAGGGCGCTGTTCGTCACACATCGCGGCAGGCTCCCCACGTCCAGTGACATAGACGACTACAACGCCTGGGTCCAGGAGGAGGCAGCGGGGATCCTTGTCCGGGGCGTAGAAAAGGCCGATCCCTACACCGATCCGGTCATTTGGAAAAACGCCTCGGAGTTCAGGGCGGTGGTCTGCACCGCTGACGACGACGCGCGGACGAACACCGGGATGACGGGCCCCGGCGTGCCGGTCCACTGGCTGGACGGGGGCTGGCAGGACCGCCCCACGCTGGTCGCCAATTCGTACGCCGACTTCTACGGCCCCAAGTGGGTCAACACCGACTACGGCGCCTATGTCACCGGGAACTCCGCCTACCTCCACCCGTCGGCCAAGGTCTGGACCGGGTGCGACGCCTCCGGAGACCCGCATCCGTCTGTCCCCATGGGCGCCATCTCAGACATGAACATGATCGCCGTGGGCACACCGAACGATCCAGAGGCCAACCACGCTCCTCTTGGCGCCGTCGATTCCGATTCCGGGTACGCATACCGCCAATTCCTTGTCGTGATCCATGGCCAAGAGCAAGAAAGGCTGCTGCCGCTCTACGCGATCTCGCCCATCTTCACGGTGGCCGGCGGGAGGGCGCCCGGATCAACATCGCTGCTCCTGGTCAAGAACACCGGCCAGACCGTCTCCTCCAATGTCAATTCCCTAGTCGCTGCTACTCCCAAGAGCGCCCAGGAATTCACCACCGGCGACAACGCCGGGGGCTACGAGCTGGTCTCAATCGGCGTCGGGTTCGCTTCCATCGATACGCGCTCGTCAGCCGGTGCGCAGCTGTCGGTAACGCTCAACGCGGACGACAGCGGCGATCCGGGCAGGGTGATGTGCACGCTGATCGACCCGACGAGCTTCTCCGAGAACGCGGTGAACACCTTCGGCCGGGACCTGTGCGCGACGCTCAAGGCGGAAACGACCTACTTCGTCGTCATAGAACGGGTGACGATCGACAGCGACAGCATCTCTTTGAGCAAGACAAACAGCGACAACGAGGACAGCGGCGGCACGACCGGCTCGTCGATCGAAAACGACAGCAGCTACTTGTCCGGGACGACGTGGACAGCCGATGCCAACGGTGACTCCTTGTTGATCGAGGTCATCGGTACCACGAACTAGGGCCGAGAAGTGGCATGGGATCCAACGGTCGTCGCCGACCTGGGGGGCGATTCGAGATGAAACCGACAAGACGCATCAATTTGGCGGGCTCCGCCCCCCGAACAGAGGCGCTCGTTGGCCTGTCTGGTCGGGTCTTGAGCCCACGCGGCATCAGGGTCGCCTTGGCGGCGATGGCGATGGTGCTGGTGGGCATGGCGTTCTGGTCGGTGCCGGCGGACGCGGACGAGCCCCCAGAGCCGCTGTGGTCGGCGGACATGACGGTGACCGAGTACAGCAGCGTGTCGGTCGGCGCGGCCACCGCGGATCTGTTCTCCGATGTGGGCGGGAGCGGGGACCTGCAGGTCAGGTGGCTGTGGTCCTATGTAACGGGCCGCGATCTTCGCCTGGCATTCGAGGCCGACGTTCCCGATGCTGCGGACTACACCCTCCAAGTCGGCGATCTGTCGCTGGAGTTCCCGGCGGACAGCTCGGGTGCCAGCAGCTTCAAATGGAACGACGTGGACGTCGACTGGGAAGACGGCCAGGTCATTCGCGTGCGCATTGTTCGCACGGCCGACATCGACGCTCTGCCGGCCAACACACCGGACACAGGTGTCCCCGCCGACAGCGAGACACTGACCAGCACCCCGACACAAGTCCTGGTCGCCAACCTGGGCATAAACGTCGAGACCGGGATAATGCGCACCCTGAACGCCGCCCGATCAGGGTTCGCCCAAGCATTCACGACGGGCACCAACACCGGCGGCTACGCACTGGATGCGGTCGGCATCCAGGTCTCGAGCTTTCCTGACGCGTCGAGCGTGGGAGACCAGCTCCAGGTGACGCTCAACAGCACCGCAACCGACGGCGAGCCCGCCGACGCGCACTGCACCTTGACCGATCCGTCGACCTTCACCGCACCGGGCGTGATCGCCTTCGACGCGCCCACAGGCGAAAGCGCCTGCCCGCAACTGGCGGCCCAGACCACCTACTTCGTTGTCATCGAGTGGGTCAACCCGAACGGAACCGACGCATTCGCACTCATCCCCCAGACCTATCCCACCGAGGAAACAGCCGCCACTGAAGAGGACCCCGGCGGTGCGGACGGCTGGACGATCGCCGACAACGCCTACCACCTCACCGTCAGCTCCGACACACGCACCTGGACCGCCTACGACGAGACAGCCAGCTTCAAAATCAAAGTAACCGGAACAGTCTCACAACAGACCACCGAAACCGAAACCGAGGCTGAGACCGAGGCTGAGACCGAAACCGAGACTGAGACCGAGGCTGAGACCGAGACCGAGACCGAGTCTGAAACCGAGACCGAGTCTGAGACCGAACCGGAACCGGTCCCGTTCACCGTCAGCGTGACCGCCGCCGCCCCGACCACCCACAACGGAACGTCGGAGTTCACCTTCGACCTCGACTTCAGCGAAAACCTCCGCCTGAGCTACAAGACCCTCAAGCTCCAAGCCTTCAACGTCACAGGCGGATCGGTACAGAAAGCGCAACGCACCGACAGGCCCACCAACATCTCCTGGCGCATCACCGTCAAACCCGACTCCACCAGCGACGTGACGATCGAACTCCCGGCAACCACGGACTGCGACGCAACTGGGGCTATCTGCACCGACGACGACAGGAAACTGTCCAACCGTCTGGAGTTCACGGTCAGCGGCCCACACCAATAGACCACCCACAGATCTCGGCACTGCCTCATCCCACCGACCTACGCTCCGAGCCAGTGAGCAACACGGGACTCTTGGGGGACGCAGCCTGCGGCTCTTCGCGATCAACGCCGGCTACCCGCTGATCCCCTACTGCGTGATCGGGGTGCTGCTGGCTCTGTGGCGCTAGCCGACAGCGCCGACGGGCAGTCTCAGTTCCAGGGATTGATGACGTCGATTCCGCAGCCCTCGAAGTCGCTCACGTTCCTCGTTGCAATCGATGCGCTGACCGAGCGGGCAATGGCAGCGATCTGGCAGTCGGCCTGGCTGATTGGGTGGCCGATGGAGCGGCGCGTCGCGGCTATTACTGCGAACGCCTGAGCTGCGTCGCTGTCGAAGGGCAAGACCCTTCCGGCGAACAGCACGCCGAAAGCATGCGCAGCCGCAGTGGTCAGCCCACGCCGCCGCGTTCCTTCGGGCAATATCGCAATGCCCGTGCGGATCTCCGCTTCCGTCACAGCAGTGACGTAGAGGTCATCAGTGAGCCGGCGGTCGATCCATGCCAGTACCTCAGCCTGGGGCTGGGGTCGCATGACCTCGGAAACGACGTTGGTGTCGAGTATGAACACCGTTGCGGTCCTCAATCGAACTGGGGGAGTTCGCGCATCGGCTCCCTGGGCGGGATCTCCAGACGTTCGACGCCGAAGGGTCGGAAGAGCTCATGGATGGCTGTGCCCAAGTTCTCCAGCGGCGCGGCCACTTCGTCCAACGCTGCCTTGAGAATGTCGCGGGCTTCCTGCTCCATGGAGCGTCCGTGCTCTGCTGCGCGAATACGCAGTCGCCGCTTCAGCCCTTCGTCAATATTGCGCACAGTGATGCTGGCCATGAACCCGTCTCCGTGTCTCTTGTATACAGAGTATGCATTGCCAGCATTGCAATCACCACGCCAATAGCGCTGTGACAGTTCTGGGATTGGTGTCGTCGACGAGCGCGCTCTGGCAATGACTGACAACCCCAACGAGTTGTGTTCATTGACGACTCACATAAACGACTAATTGAATAGCCATTTAATGGATAATCCATTAGTCTTTTGTGCATGGAGTACTTGCGACGGCATGCAGATGCACGGTTGACACATCTGCTGTCCATCCATCCCGCTTGTGTGATCGAGGGCATCAGAGGCGTCGGAAAGACCAGCACGGGCGCGCGTGTCGCCGCCTCATTCTGAGGGGATCGTCAAGGGCTGCGGTCACCGCCGATATCGATGCCGTATTCGCAGCCGCCGATCACTTTGAGACTGCAGCGGAGCTCGCGGGCGACCGCCGCCGGCTGGGCGTGCTGCTGGCTCGGCGCTACTCGTCGAACAGCTACTCGCTGGCCTGCGCAGCGAGGTGCCGGAATGCCGAGTATTTCGGCTGATCGATGGCAACCTGATGGGCCACCGAGGTCCGCAGGTACGCGGCGAGCCCGTCAGTGTCGAGCGCCATGGTTCCGTCCCGCAGCCGTTGCACGAGCCGCCAGCGCAGCTCGGTGACCTGCTCGGCAACCTCTGCATCAGACGCAGCCGCAGCGACCGCAACATCAGACGTAGCAGCCGCAGCCCGAGCCCCAGCCGCGGGCACGCCAGCGCCGCCCTCGGTGGGGGAGCCCACCAGTGAGGTCAGCCGGGCCAGTTCGTAGCGATGCAGCTGCGGGCCGATCAGCCGTTCCCGCAGAGCGATGTCGATGGAGTTGCCCGCCACGAGCGCCAAGAAGTTCGTGCGGCCCTCGGTGGCCTGCCGGACCTCCCCATGCAGGAAATCCCGAACGCTCTCGAGGATCTCGTCGACACGGGGCATATCCCCGGCCGCATCGTTCGCCTCCGCGCTCGTCGCAGTGCCTCCAAGAGCTGACGCCTCCGCCGCCCGACGACCGAAATCGGGCTCAAGCAGCCCCAGCGAATGCACCGCAGGCAAGAACTCGACCGGCCCGGGGATGATCAGATGTGCACAGTCCAGCTGGCACTCAGAACTCCGCCGCCCGATGGCCGGCCGCTCGACGGTGGCATCAGACCCCTGGCGGTACCGATCGGCCATCCCCAGGCACCCCACAGCCCACCAGAACGACCCGAACACCTCCCAGTACTGCACCCGTGCCGGATCCACCGGCACCCCGGCCACGTCGGAGTATCCGGCAAACAGGTCCTCGTAGCGCCCGAAGCCGCCAACGGGCAGATGCCGCTGCCCGAAGCGCCACGAGTTCGTGCACATCCAGCCCAGGTCTCGCATCGGGTCGCCGATGTGAGCCGTCTCCCAGTCCAGCACTGCGACGAGCCCAGTTTCGGCGTCCACCATCACATTGCCGTTGCGGAAATCGTTGTGCACCAGCGTCAGCTCGACGGGATCCTGCTCCTCGAGCTGTTCGGCCAGCCAGCGGGCGGCGTAGTCGATCATCGGCTGCGGCGTCGGCAGCTCCCGGCAGCGGTCCCAGGTCTCTTCCAGATACTCGCTGGGCGCCGCACGCCGCAGCACATCGCCCAGACCGGTCGCATCCACATCGATCCCATGAATGCGGGCCATTTCCTGCCCGCACTGAAACGCCAGCTGCGAGCGTGCCTCGTCAAGCTCTGGAGCCCGAGCAATGCGAGCACCCAGCGTGACCCCGTCGAGCCATTCCATGATGAAGCCCGCCCCGATGCCATCGGTCGGTGTCAGCACATACAGCACTTCGGGTTCAGGCACACCCGCCAGACGAGCTGTGCTCATGCACAGAGCCTCGGCCTCGACACCGGTGACGTTGTCGCCCTCGCGGTCCATGCCGTCAGGCCCCCGACGCAGGCAGATGTCAAGAACGCCATCAGGGTCCGAAACACGGCGACACCGAAGCCGATACGACTCCATGCTCGCCCCTCCGCTGAGCCGCTCAGCCGAGACCAGCCCGTCGCAGTCGTCGATCTCGCGCCGCAGAACAGCCTCAAGAGCCCCAGCGAAATCGGGCAGCGCGTGCTGGCGGTCGTCGCTCATGGCTGCGATACCTCTCGACAAGAGCGCATCCCGCGCTGCAGCGACTCAGTCGTCCTTCTGCTGGGAGCCGAAGATCGTCGGCGGGCCCTTGCGTGACCAGTCCGGCGCCCCATGCATCTGCCGGCCATCGATGGTGAGCATCTGGGAAGACTCGCCGCCGCAGAGACGGCCGCCACTCGAGCCCAGCACGCCGTTCGCACCGACGTGGGAGATGGGGTAGGAGCCGATGGCCGAGTACGTCTGCAGAAGCAGCGGTCTGGGCCGCGGCGAATTGTTGGGCATCGAGCCATGCACCATGCAGCAGTTGTGCACGGTTACCGAGCCCGCCGGACCTCCCAGGTACTCCATGGCGTCGAGGTCGAGTCCGGCAGCGTCGTCGTCGCTCATCGCCCCCGCCCAATTGCCATCGGGCGCGTACAGGTCGTACAGCGGCCCCAGATGGCTGCCAGGAAGCACGCCCATCGGCGACATAGCCGGATCGACATCTTCGAGATACACCCCGATCGTCAGCGGCGTGAAATCGGTGTGAGGCCAGAACTGGATGTCCTGGTGCCACTTCACCTCCTCGCCGCCGTCAGACCACTTGAAGTTGAGCTTGGAGTGGTGGTAGCGCACCGGGCCGCCCAGCAGTGCAGAAGCCAGCTGCGCCGGCGGACCTTCGAAGGTGAACCGGGCGTACGTCGGGTGCTGATCCACCGGTGAGTTCAGGCGTCGCAGCCTCGGGGCGGCAGCGGTGTGCGCGGGTTCAAGATCGAACACTTTGCTCGAGGCTGTTTCGGCCCGGCTGGCCTCAACGAACTCCGCCGTGACCGCCCGCAGCTCATCGAGCCACTCAGAACCGACCAAACCAGGCAGACACAAGTAGCCGTTCGCCTGGTAGTCGGCGCGCTGGGCGCCCGAGATGAGTTCGCTTGCTGTCGGGGGTGCGTCTGCGAGCGTCATGACAGAAACCGTACCGGGTACAGCCGCCGAGATTCTGTGTGCAGAATTGCCGTCACAGACGGCAGATTTGCGCAGAGAAGATGCTTCCTGGATTCTTTGTGCAGAATTGCCGCCACAGGCGGCAAAATTGCGCAGAGAAGGCGTGACGCATCGCCGCCTCACACCGTGGTTGTTCCCCTCAGCCATAAGGTGAGGCGATGGCTGCCGATCTGGTGATCTCCGGTGGAAGGCTGGCCGATTCCGCCCTTGGCGGTGAAAGAGTCGATGTCGTCATCGAGAACGGACGCATCTCGGCGGTGGTGCCGGCCGGCGAAGGACCACCAGCCCGGCGGAGGCTGGATGCCTCGGCTGCGTTGGTGATGCCCGGTTTCGTCGACATCCAGGTGCATTTCCGCACTCCTGGAGGGACCGACAGCGAAGACATCGCCTCGGGAGCAGCGGGGGCTGCCATGGGCGGCGTGACCGCGTGCGTGATGATGCCCAACACCACCCCGACCATCGACACGCCCGACATGGTCCGAGAAGTCCTGGCGCTGGCCGCGGGAGTGCCCTGCGACGTCCGCACATCAGCCGCCATCACCACCGGACGTGCCGGTGAGCGGCTCACCGACTTCGCCGCGCTGTACAGCGCAGGCGTGAGGGTGTTCACCGACGACGGCGACTGCGTGGCCGACGACGCTCTCATGGAAGCTGCGCTCGCCGCCACCGTCGGCCTGCCGGGCTCGGTCGTCAGCCAGCACGCCGAAGACCCGGACATGGTGGCCGGGGGAGTCATCAACGACGGTGCGGTCGCTCAACGACTGGGCCTCGCCGGCCGCCCGGCGGCAGCCGAGGAGAGCATCGTGCGACGTGATCTGGCGCTGGCTGCCACGACCGGCGGCCGCTACCACGTCTTGCACCTGTCCACCTCCGCTGCGATGGCACGGGTCTCGGTTGCGAAGCGAAGCGGAATCAATGCGACCGCTGAGGTGACACCCCAGCATCTCGTCCTCACCGAGGACGACATCGAGCGCCTTGGCACGACCGGCAAGATGAACCCCCCGCTGCGCCTGCGCAGCGACGTGGAGGCCCTGCGTCTCGGCATCTGCGACGGCACGCTCGACGCGGTTGCCACCGATCACGCGCCGCACCACCCATCGCTCAAGGACACGTCGCTGCTCGATGCCGCCCCTGGCATGACCGGCGTCGAGACGATGGCGTCGGTGATCTGGACGGAACTCGTGGCGACGGGGGCCATGTCGCCCACCCGCTTCGTCGAAGTGGTTTCGGTTGCGCCAGCACGAATCGCTGGCATCGCCGAGCACGGTCACCGGGTAGAAGCCGGGTTGCCCGCCAACCTCGCAGTATTCGACCCTGCCCAGCGCTGGACGGTCCACGCCGACGAACTGCAGTCACGCAGCCGCAACACGCCATGGGCGGGCCGCGAGCTCACCGGCAAGGTGCGTCACACCGTGCTGGCCGGCCACCCCGTCGTCGCCGACGGCGAACTCTGCAGCTGAGCCTCGGAGCCCACCTCGACGGCTAGGCCCGGCGACTCAACCGTGCCTCACGCAGCTACCAGGCCCCCGCCTCACGCCACCGCTCCAGGTCGTCCCATTCGACACCGGCTTCAAGCAGCACTTCCTCGGTGTGCTGGCCAAGCTCAGCCACCATGTTGCTGAACCGCGTCGGCGTGTCGCTCATCGTGATCGGGCAGCCCACCCAGGTCTGCTCGCCCCATTCGTCATGGTCGAGCTTGCCCAGGTAGCCGTTGGCGTACGGCTGGTCACTGGCCACTACGTCGGAATGCGAACGCACCGGGCAGAACCGCTGCTCCTCGGCCTCGAGCCGCTTCGACCATTCCTCGGTGGACCGTGTCTGGAACACCTCGATGAAGAACGCCCGCATCTCCGCGGCCACTTCCCGGCTGACGAAGTAGGCGTTGAAGGTCGGATGGTCCACCATGTCGGGACGCTCGATGGCCCTGCACATGCCCGGCCACAGGTGCTCCGGGCAGCCCGCCATAGCGATGTAGCCGTCGGAGGTCGGGAAGATGCCGTACAGCGCATGCACCAGGGGATGCCCGCCGTTCGAACGGCCTGCCTCGTTGCCAGTCAGCAGCAGATGGGTGTACTCGACTGCTTGGAGCCAGATCTGCCCACCCAGCAGGCTGACGTCGACTCGCTGGCCCCGGCCCGTGCGCTCCCGGGCGTACAGAGCCGCAATAACGCCGGTCTGGAGGTTCTGCGAGCCGCAATGGTCGGCCACAAGCGAGCCATAGGTCGACAGCGGGCCGCCGTCATAGCCGCTGGACGCAATCACACCCCCGGAGGCCTGACCTGCAATGTCGGCGCCCTCGCGCAAGGCGTCGGGCCCGATTGGGCCCAAGAAACTGCCCGCCGCCCAGATGATCCCGGGATTCACCTCAGAGAGCTCCTCGTAGCTCAGGCCCCACTCGTCGAGCGTGCCCGGCTTGAAGTTCGACAGCACCACGTCGGCGTTCTCCACCAGCCGCAGGAAGGCCTCCCGACCCGCCTCGACGCGCAGATCCAGCGTCACCGAACGCTTGCCCCGGTTACAGGCGATGTAGACCGAGGTGTGGCCGAAGTCCTCCAGCATGTCCACGTGGCGGCCTACGTCGCCGATGCCCGGCAGCTCAATCTTGATCACCTCGGCACCGAGGTCGTGCAGCATCTCGGCGGCTTGGGGACCCTGCACCAGCGTTGACAGGTCCAGAACGCGAATTCCGTCGAGTGCACCAGGCATGTTTCCCCTTGAGTCCGTGGATTGCCGATGATGGTAGTGGCGCTTCGGCGACCGCTTGCCAGCGTCCTGGCGGCAGCCCCGACGCCTGCAGCGCCTGCAACCTGGGTGGTGCCAGCGAGACGGGCTGCGAGAATGGGAGACCGTGACCGGAACCGCCGCCGCCGCAGCCCCCGAGCTCGACGAGGCCTCTGCCCGGACACTGCGGTTCTCGATCCTGGTCTCGGCGATTCGCTGCACGCTGACCTATGTGCTCCTGCCATTCGTGGCGCCGTTCATCGGGCTGGCACCCGGCGTCGGACCTGCGGTGGGCATACCCATCGCGCTCGTCGCACTGTGGGCGAACGTTGCCTGCATCAAGCGGCACTGGCACTCAGATCACCGCTGGAAGTGGCCGGTCAGCGTGCTCAACGTCGGAATCATCGTGCTGCTGGTGATCCTGCTGATTCTTGATGTGGGACAGCTGCTGTAGCACGCCACAGCCCGGTACCGATGGCGGCGTCTGGGAGAAATCTCAAGTTAGGTTCGCCGGATGCACGTGCTGATCACTGGGGCCGCAGGGATGCTTGGCCGCAAGTTGACCAAGCGACTGGTGGACGTCGGCGCATTTCACCTCCTATGGCACGCAGAAGATGGTCGCCGAAGCACTCCTCGCCGACTACAGCCGCCGTGGCTTCTTCGATGGCATCGGCATACGGCTTCCCACCATCAGCGTTCGCCCCGGTCCCCCCAATGCCGCTGCATCCGGCTTCTTCAGCGGCATCATCCGTGAACCGTTGGCTGGAACACCGGCCGTGCTGCCCGTTTCCAGGGAGGTACGCCACAGCCACGCCAGTCCTCGTACGGCAATCGAGTACATGCTCCATGCTGCCGAACTCGACAGCGCGGCTTTGGGAGCACGCCGCAACCTCACCATGCCTGGGGTCTCGGTAACAGTCGGCGAACAGATCGAAGCCCTCACTCGCGTCGCTGGGCCCGAAGCGGAAGCTCTGATCGCCGAATCACCCGACCCGACCATCGCAGAGATCGTCTCCGGGTGGCCCGAGCGATTCGACACTCGGCGGGCTCTGGACCTGGGCTTCGTACCCGACCAGAGCTACGACGACATCATTCGCGCCTACATCGAAGACGACTTCGCCTCGCGCTGAGCACGGGTGTCACCGCGCAGGGTCGCGCGTTTGGCACACTGGCTAGACATGTGGGTACATGTCCCGGCGGCCGCTGCGGCGGCGCTGTGATGGCAAGCCCCGTCCCAGCGGTAGCGCCGATGCACATTCTCTTCGCCGACAACATCGATACCGGACGCCTTGGCCGGCTCGAAGCCTCAGGTCACGTGTGCCTCGTCAAGCCCGAGTTGACGGCCGACGACCTTGCCGAGCACATCGACGGCATCGAGGTCCTGGTCGTACGCAGCACCGAGGTGAAACGCAAGGTATTCAAGGCCGCCGATCGGCTCGCCATGGTGCTGCGCGCCGGCGCCGGAACCGACTCCATCGACTGCGACGGTGCCAGCAAGTACGGCGTGTACGTCTGCAACGTGCCGGGACGCAACGCCGTGGCCGTTGCAGAGCTGACAATGGGCTTGCTGCTGGCCGTCGACCGCCAGATCCCCGACGCCACCTCGGACCTGCACGAAGGTCGCTGGAACAAGTCCCAGTACATGGGCGCCACAGGTCTGAAGGGTCGGCGAATGGCGGTCGTGGGCATGGGCGCCATCGGCATCGAGGTAACCCGCCGAGCCGCTGCGTTCGGCATCGAGGTGGCGGCGTTGTATCGCTCGGACCGTTCGGCCGAGTTGCTTGCCGAGATGAAACGGCTCGAGATCGAGGTCGTTCCCGACTGGGACAGCCTGCTGGCCGGGGCCGACATCGTCTCGCTGCACCTGCCTGCCAACCCCGAGACGTGCGGCCTCGTCGATGCAGAGTTCCTGGCGAAGATGCCCGACGGTGCGATCCTGCTCAACACGTCCCGCGGCGAGATCGTGGACGAGGGGGCGTTGCTGCGGGCACTCGACGAGCGAGGCATGCGGGCAGGGCTCGATGTCTTCCAGGGCGAGCCTCCTGGTGCCGAGCCGAATTGGCGCTCGCCGCTGGCCTCGCATCGGGGCGTGACCGGCACGCATCACATCGGAGCCTCAACGACTCAAGCCTCTGACGGCATTGCCGACGGTGTCGTGGAGGTGCTCGAGGCATTCTCGACCGGCGAAGTGCTGAACTGCGTGAATCGTGCCGAGCGGCCCCTGGGACGCAGCACCATCGTGGTGCGACACCGAGATCAGGTCGGCGTGCTAGCGGGCATTTTGATGACGCTGCGAGCGAGCGGTATCAACGTGTTGCAGATGCACAACGAGATCCTGACCGGACCGAAGCACCATGCAGCCGTGGCGACGATCCGTGTATCACGCCGTCCCTCCCAAAAGGTGCTGGCTGAGCTCGACGGAATGGAAGCCGTCTACGGAGTCCGCCTCATCAAACCCTGCTGAGACAACCTGCCAGCGGTCTTCCGTAGCCTGATCCGATGCGCGCCCGGTCACCGCAGAGCTCGATGGTGCCGGTGCTCGTGGCTGGGAGCATCGTCACCGCTGTCACACTGGGCGTGCGGGCCACGATGGGCCTGTTCGGCCCTGAGATCGACACAGGTCTCGGCGTGGGAATTGACACCTTCGCGTTGACGATTGCAGCCCAGAATCTCGTGTGGGGACTTGCACAGCCGTTCGCCGGCGCGATCGCCGATCGCTTCGGGGCAGTTCGGGTGCTGATGGCGGGCGCAGTCACCTACGGCGCCGGACTGCTCGTCATGGGATCAGCCTCGGGTCCCATGGGCTTGTATCTGGGAGGCGGGCTGATTGTCGGTCTGGGCATGTCGGCGGCGTCATTCGCCGTCGTGCTCGCAGCGATGAGCAAGCTCATCGAGCCCAGTCGTCGCTCCATGGCACTGGGCATCGCCACGGCATTCGGCTCGTTCGGGCACTTCGTGCTCGTTCCAGTGACCGGGGTGCTGATCCGGGCTTTTGGATGGCGTACGACGTTGACCGTTCTCGCCGTGATCGCCGCATCGATCGTCCTGATGGTCCGGCCGCTGCGCACCGGGACGCTCCTGAGCGACGATCCGGCCACAGACACCAGCGGCACAGCACCATTGCGCGGCGTCGTCGCAACCGCAGCGCGACACCGCGACTACTTGCTGATCAACTGCACCTTCTTCGTGTGCGGCTTCCATGTGACCTTCATCGCGGTGCACTTGCCCAAGTCGCTCGTAGACGCCGGACATTCCACCGCAATCGCTACGTGGTCGCTGTCCCTCATCGGGTTGTTCAACATCGTCGGCGCATTCGTGGCGGGCTACTTGGGTTCACGCATCGACAAGAGCCGCCTGCTCACCGTGATTTACGCGACACGGGCCGTCGCCTTTGCCGCTGTGGTCGTCCTGCCAGCCGCACCCGAGGTGGCGCTGGGATTCGGTGCCCTGATGGGAATCGTGTGGCTGGCCAGCGTGCCGCTGACATCGGGCATCGTGCTCGGGCAGTTCGGAGCACGCTATGCCGGAACCCTGTTCGGCCTCGTCTTCCTCAGCCACCAGCTCGGCGCATTCGCCGGCGCCTACGGCGGCGGGCTTGCCCGCAAGCTCACCGGCTCATATGACCTGTGGTGGTGGATTGCTGCGGCGCTCGGCATCGCCGCGGCCCTCATTCACTTCAAGATCTCCGAGCGACCTGTGGCGAATGAGCCCGCCGATGCTGCCCCGACGGGTTCGCATCCCGGCGCCCAACCGGTTGTCCCCGCAGAAACGGTCTAACGAAGGCGGTCTAGCGGAGGCGTTCCAGAGCGGCGTCTCGCCAGGCGATCGTGGACTCGATGGCGTTGAACGTGAAGACATGCAGGCCAGCGATGTTGAGCCGATCGGCCTCCGCAGCGAGCTTGTTGAGCAATGCGCTGGGGTCGTAGCCGCCTGGTCGCATGAGCCGCGCGACAGCACCTCGGTTCTTCCGCAGGTAACGCAGAGAGGCTCCGATGCCCAAGCGAGTGCCGATGCGCAGCAGACGCGCTGGTTCGACTGCGCCAGGGATGCCGAGGTGGACCGGCAGCACAAGACCGCTTTGGCGCTCAGCGGCCAGCCAGTCGGTGATCGAGCGCCCGTGGAAGCACATCTGCGTGGACGCGTGCCCTTCGATGCCCGCACTTGACAGGATTGCCTGCTTTGCGTGGAGCGCGTCATGGAGCACATCGTCCGCGATGAGCGCATGCCCTTCGGGGTACGCAGTCACACCGATGTGGGTCAGTGAATGATCGGCATCGACCAGTGCCTCGAGCAGTGCGACGGCGCTGTCGAACGGGCCGGCGGGCGAGGTCACATCGCCGCCGACAAGGAAGATCTCATTGAGACCCAAGGACGCCACGCGCCCCAACAGCTCTTCGAGATGCCCCCGGCCGCGGACCATGCGGGCGGCGATGTGGGGGACTGGACGATGCCCGAGCGTGCACAACTGCGCTGTCAGGTCCAGCGTGTCCTCGAGCGTCTTGGCCGCTGAGGCCGTCACCGACAGCGGAGAATTCGCAGGCAAGTGCCCGAGCTGCTCAGCGAGGTTGTTGAGCGGGATCAGCTCCCACTGGGCCTCGCTGAGAAGCCGGTGCAGCGCATCCTTGGTGCTTGTTGACATCGGAGCCGCGAGCCGCGAGGACCGCGCACGTGCAGCCGCAGGCATCCATCTCGCAGCAGCGCGACAGGCGCGCAAAGGGGTGAACATCAAGGCCATTCGGGCCGCTCCTGATCAGCTCAGGCCGACGATCTCACCGTCGGCATCGATGTCGATGTGGCGGGCGGCAGGGTCACTGCCGAGGCCCGGCATGGTGCGCATGTCGCCGCAGATCGGGTACACGAAGCCAGCACCCACCGATGCACGCACCTCGCGCACCGGCAGCGTCCAGCCCGTCGGCGCGCCTTTCAGCGACGCATCCGACGAGATCGACAGGTGAGTCTTCGCGATGCACACGGGCAGGTTGCCAAAGCCGTTTCGCTCGTAGCTGTCGAGCTCGCGGTTCGCCCGGGCGGTGTAGCTCACGTCGTCGGCGCCGTACACGTTGGTGGCGACGGCACTGATCTTGTCCCGCAGCGGAATGTCGTCGGGATAGAGCACGGCGAAGTTCGTCGGCTCCTCTGCGGCCTCGGCCACTGCGGTGGCGAGCTCGGCTGCCCCTGCTCCGCCATTCGCAAAGTGGGTGCACCGGGCCGAACGGGCGCCGTATTCGGAAGCGATCTCGGCGATGGCGTCCAGATCGACCTCGTGATCGCCGGGGAATTCGTTGATGGCCACCACCGGCGACACCCCGTGAATCCGCACATTGGAGAGCTGCTTGCGCAGGTTGTCGCCGCCGGCGTGGACTTCGTCGGGGTTGGCCTCGAGCAAGGCCGGGGGCAGGGGCCGGCCCGCAACGATGCGGTGGTTGCCCGAGTGCGCCTTGAGGCCCCTCACGGTTGCGACGATGACGGCCGCGTCGGGGGAGACGCCCGAATAGCGGCACTTGATGTTGAAGAAGCGCTCGGCGCCCATGTCGGCGCCGAATCCGGCCTCGGTCAGCAGGAAGTCGGACGTATGGATGCCGATGCGGTCGGCCACGATCGAGGAATTGCCGGTGGCGATATTGCCGAAGGGCCCCGTGTGCACCAGCGCCGGGGAACCTTCCAAGGTCTGCATCAGGTTCGGCTTGATGGCCTCGCGCAGCAGCACCGCCATCGAGCCGGCTGCGCCGATGTCCTCTGCGGTCACCGGTTCGCCCGAGCGGGTGTAGCCCAACACGATGCGGCCGAGCCGGGCCCGCAAGTCCTCCATCGAGGTGCACAACGCCAGGGTCGCCATCACCTCGGAGGCAGCAGTGATGTCGAATCCGGACTCGCGGGGGATGCCGTCTAGGCGCCCGCCGAGCCCGATCGTGATGTTGCGCAACGCCCGGTCGTTGACGTCGAGCACCCGTCGCCAGGTGATGTTGTGAAGATCAAGACCCGTTTCGTTGCCGTGGTACAGGTGCGCGTCCAGCATGGCGGCGCAGAGATTGTGGGCGGCGGTTACGGCGTGCATATCGCCGGTGAGGTGCAGGTTGAACAGGTCCATCGGGACCACCTGGCTGTAGCCGCCGCCGGCTGCACCTCCCTTGATGCCGAAGGTGGGGCCCATCGACGGCTGCCGGATGGCAATCGTGGCAGTGCGGCCGATATGGGCGAAAGCCTGCCCGAGACCCACAGTTGTCGTGGTCTTGCCCTCGCCAAGAGGCGTCGGCGTGATGGCAGTGACCACCACGTAACGCCCTCGAGGCCGCTCGGCCATTGCTTCGGCGGCCTCCAGCTTGACCTTGGCGACGCCCGTGCCGTACAGCTCGAGGTACTCCGGCGGAATGCCCGCCTCGTCTGCAATCTCGGTGAGCGGTCGGATTGTCGCCACTGAGGCGATCTCCAGGTCGCTCGGAAATTCACTGGCTGCTGCCATGGCGCGCACCCCCTGTGCCGTGCTGACGGATACGGCCACTCGGCCGCTTCACGTTCCCTCAGTGTCGCTCATCAGCGCGTTCCTGAGTTACCTTTCCGCGCTAGTCTGTTCCACTGAGCGGAACTGTTCCATCATACAGAACAGCAGTGGCCCGATCGGTCACTTTGGCATGTCGTACTCTGGCGGCGCCCAGGGCCAAATTTCGGTTGCATGCTTGTCTTTCGAGGGGGTTGGCATGAGCGAGTTTCCCGAGCGGGCCGACTGTGTCGTCATTGGCGCAGGAATCGTCGGCAACTGCCTGGTCGGCCATCTCAGCGACCTCGGCTGGACCGACATCGTGCTGCTCGACAAGGGTCCGCTGCCCAATCCGGGGGGCTCGACAGGGCATGCATCGAACTTCATCTTCCCCATCGACCACTCGAAAGAAATCGTCGACCTCACCGTCGAGAGCCAGCGGCAATACGAGGCGCTCGGCCTGCAGAACACTTGCGGAGGACTCGAGGTGGCCCGCTCGCCGGAACGCCTCGAAGAATTCCGCCGACGCATGACCTCTGCCAAGTGCTGGGGGATCGAGTCCAAGCTGCTTACCGTCGACGAGGTCGTCGAGATGGTGCCCTTCATCGATCCGAGCGTCATTCTGGGCGGCTTCTACACGCCCAGCGTGTCCGCGGTGGATTCCCTGGAGACGGGCACGCAGATGCGCAAGCGTGCCCAGGATGCCGGGCACCTGTCGGTGCATGCGAACACCGAGGTGCTCGACATCGAGACCGCCCCGGGGCCCAACGGTCCGCGGATAGCGGCCGTCGTGACCGACAAGGGGCGCATCGAGTGCTCCACGGTTGCGATCGCCTGCGGCGTGTGGAGCCCGAAGCTCGCAGAGATGGCGGGGGCGACGATTCCATTGACGCCAGCCGTGCACCAGATGGTCGACGTCGGCCCCTTCGATGTCTTGGTGGAAACCAATCAAGAGCTGGCCTACCCGATCGTGCGGGACATGGACACGTTCTGCTACGAGCGGCAGTCCGCTGGCTCGATGGAGGTGGGCAGCTACGCCCATCGACCGATCCTGCACCGCGTCGAGGACATCCCTTCGAACGAGGAAGCGGCCCTCAGCCCGACGGAGCTGCCATTCACACCCGATGATTTCGACGAGCAGTTCGAACAGGCCATCGAGCTGATGGAGTTCCTGGGCGACGGCGAGATCAAGTACGCCATCAACGGCTTGCTGTCACTCACACCCGACGCAGGCCCACTGCTCGGACCCACCGTCGAAGTAGAGAACCTGTGGTCGGTCGCAGCCGTGTGGGTGAAGGAAGGCCCCGGCGTCGGCCGGCTGATAGCCGAATGGATGACCTACGGCTATCCACGCCTCACCGACCCGCATGGCTCCGACGTGACGCGCTTCTACCCCCAGGACCGCAACGTCATCCACATCGAGACTCGGGCGGATGAGCACTTCAACAAGACCTACGGGATCGTGCACCCCCGCGAACAGTGGGCGAGCCGTCGCAATGTCACCTGCGGGCCCGCGAAACCGCGCACCGACGAGCTGGGCGCCTTCTACTTCGAGGCCGGCGGCTGGGAGCGGCCGCACTGGTACGAGTCGAATGCCGATCTCGTCGAGCACTACGGCATCAGGGCCCGCACTCACGAGTGGGATGCTCGCTGGTGGAGCCCCATCACCGATGCCGAGCACCTGCACCTGCGCGAGCACTGCGGTCTGGTGGACATCTCGCCGTTCCAAGTGTTCGAGGTGTCGGGTCCCGGCGTCGTGCCCTACATCGAGAGGATGGTCGTCAACAAGTGCGACCTGCCCGTCGGGCGCTCGATCTACACCCCTGTGCTCACCCAGGACGGCGGCTTCCGTTCGGATCTCACCATCGTGCGCCTCGCGCAGGACCGGTTCCGCATCGCCACCGGTGCGTTCGACGGCGGCCGTGACGAGTACTGGTTCCGCCACAACCTGCCTGAGGGCGGCGTGGCCTTCGAGAACCGCACCGAGGCGCTTGCCACCTATGGCGTGTGGGGTCCCAACGCCGTCGCGTTGTTGGCGACCCTGACCGAGACAGACCTGTCCCAGGCGGCGTTCGGTTACGGGCAGGTGCGCAACGCGCTGCTGGCCGGGATCCCGGCGCAGATGTTCCGCATCTCTTATGTCGGTGACGCCGGCTTCGAGATCTACTGCGCCACCAGTGCCGGTCTCGCTTTGTGGGATGCCATTGCCGAGGCCGGGCGAGACTTCAACCTGCGACCTGTCGGAGCTGGTGTGTACGGCACCACCGGACGACTCGAGAAGGGCTACCGGCTCATGGGCGCCGAGCTCGACAGCGACTACAACCCGGTGGAGGCGGGCCTGGCACGCCCCCGCGTGAAGGCTGCCGACTTCATCGGCAAGGAGGCGTACCTTGCAGCCCGTGAGGCACCGCCCGTCGCCCAGCTCGCGATGCTGCGCTTCGAGAGCCTGCGCTGCGCCGAGGGCTACGACCGCTTCCCGATGGGAGCCGGCAACGAGCCGGTCCTGACGCCGGCGGGGGAGCGGATCACCGACTCCCACGGCAGGGTGAGCCGTTTGACGACAGCGGGCAACGCGCCGTCGCTGGGCGCCTACCTGGCGACGGCCTACCTGCCCACCGAGCTGGCGACGGTGGGCACCGAGCTCTCGGTGATGTACCAGAACGAGCTGTATCCGGTGACGGTGGCGGCCACCGGATCGAACCTCGCACTGTTCGATCCCGATGACAGTCGAATGAAGGCCTGAAAGGCACGCCAGTGCGCATCCTGGTCTGCGTGAAGCGAGTGCCCGCGGTCGGCTCGCGCATCAACGTGAGCGGAGACGGCCAGCAGGTCGACACCGCGCACTTGGGTTTCACCACCAGCCCGCATGAGGAATGCGCAGTGGAGGCAGCCGCCCAGATTGTCGAGCGGATCGACGGCGACGACCATGCCGTGGTGGTGCTCACCCTGGGCCCCGAAGAATCGATCGAGCAGCTGCGCTATGCAGCCAGCGTCGGGGGCACCGAGCTGGCGTTGGTGGCGGCCCCCGGCGGACTCGACTGGGATCCCCAGCGCACAGCGGTCGCGATCACCGACGCAGTACGGGACCTCGAGGCCGCCGACGGGCAATTCGATCTGATCCTGTTCGGCAACGAGTCTGCCGACGGCGGGAACTTCCAGGTCGGCATCCGGGTGGCGCACGCACTCGGACGCCCGATCGTGAACGGCATCAAGGGCATCGACGTCGCGGAGAACGGCTTTGTGGCTCGCCGCGAGACCGACGCCGGCTATGAGGTGTACGAGCTGGACGCTCCCTGCGCCCTGGGCGTCAAGGAGGGCATCAACCTGCCCCGCTACCCGACGATGAAGGGCCGGCTGGCGTCACGCAAGGCGCAGATCCAGGTGCTCGAGGGCGCGCCGGACGCCCCAGCGGGAGGGCAGGCCCGGGTGCGGCTGCACCGGCCGCCCGAGCGTGCCAGCACCACGGTTGTTTTTGGCGACAGTGCCACAGCTGCTCCTGCCGTCGTGGACCTGCTGGACGAGCTGGGGGTGCTGTGAGCGGCGTCGCTGTGCTCATCGACCACGACCGTGGTGTGCCCTCCGGCGGTGCTCTCGAAGCCCTCACCGCTGCCCGGGCATTGGCCGCCGATCTCGGCGTAGCCACCGAGGCAGTCGTGTTGGGCGACGTGGCGTTGTTCGAGTCCCACGGGGCCGAGCTCACCGCTGCCTGTGCGGCTTACGGCGCAACGACGGTGCACTGCGGACGCCACGAGCTGCTGGCCGACTACGGGCCCGATGCCTGGGGCGCTGCGCTGGCCTCGTTCCTCGACGCCTCACAGCCCGCCGCGGTGGTCGCGGCGGGCACCGATCGAGGAGCCGAGGCGATGGCCCAGCTGGCGGCCCGAACCGACCTGCCGCTCGTGGCCAACTGCGTAAGCGTGTCAGCCGAGCGCGAATCGTGGCAGATCACCCGGATCCAGTGGGGCGGATCGCTGCTCGAGGACGTGACGCTGGACACGACTCTGCCGTTGTTGACCTACGCCCAGCACGCCATCGAAGCCGAGCCGGCAGCCGGCAGCGCCGTCGATGCCGACATTGTCGACTTCGAGCCCGAGTTGGGTGCCGAGGCGCGGCGCACCTTGGTTCGCGACCGGGTCACCCTGACCGAGGGCATCACGCTGTCGACCGCGGCGGTCGTGGTGTCTGGCGGCCGCGGCGTCGGCTCCGCGGAGGGATTCGGGCCGCTCGAAGAGCTTGCCGAGCTGCTCGGCGGCCGCGTCGGCTGTTCTCGTGCTGTCACGAACAACGGCTGGCGAAATCACGCCGATCAGGTGGGCCAGACCGGCACCCGTATTGCTCCGGAGATCTACATCGCGTGCGGCATCTCGGGCGCCATCCAGCATTGGGTGGGTGCCATGGGATCGAAGAACATCCTCGCCATCAACATCGACCCCGAAGCCAACATGGTCACCAAGGCGGGCTACGCCGTCATCGCCGATCTGCATGAAGTCGTGCCGGCAATCTCCGACGAGATCCGGCGCCGCCGCGACCGCCCCAGCTAGCCCGGCTTCACGTCGACAGGGGTACCCGGCCGGCGAGGTGGTCGGCCAGGTTCGATGCCGCCGCGATCAGCATGAGGCCGATGTCGTGGGTGCGGTTCGGATCGGGGAACCGGTAGGCGGGGCCATGCACGTGCAGCGCCGCCACCACTGTGCCTTCTTCATTCAGAACCGGCGCCGCCGCCGAGTTGATGCCGACGGCAAACTCCTCGTACACCCAGACATAGCCCGCGCTGGCGATCTGTGCCAGCCGGGTCCACAACGCGTCTGGGTCGACCATGCTGTTCGCGGTCGTCGCTTCGAGGCCGTCTGCGAAGTACTCCTCCAGGGACTCGGGACTGAGATGGGCCAGGTAGACCAGTCCCGAGGGCACCAGGTGCAGTGGGCAGTACTCACCGATCCACGAGCGCACCTGCACTTCGGACTCGGGTTGGACCTGGTCGAGGTAGTAGACCGTCCGGTCCGCACGGACGCTCACTCCCGCCGTCTCGCCGACCTGGTTGACCAGGCTGTGCAGGTGTGGGCGAGCCGCAGCCAGCAGACCTCGGTCGTCACCAGCTGCACCGATGATGTCGATGAGCCCTTGCCCGATCCGATAGTCGCCGCCGGTGTCGTCCTGGGCGACCGCACCGACGGCTTCAAGCGATGTCAGCAGCCGCGCCACCGTGCTTTTGGGCAGTCCGACGTGATCTGCGACATCGGTGACGCCCTGCGGCCCGACGGCCAGCGCGCGCAGCACCGCAAACGCACGAGAGATGGACTGCACCTTCACCACCGTACTGCGCGTGCGACACGGACCCGTCTCCTGACTATCAATTTGTGCCGTATTGTGGAACTGTTCTGCTCTGTGGAACACATTGGGGCACAAATGACGGACGGTGCCGTGTCCGCGTCCTGCTATCGGGGCGGAGCGCGCGACGGGGTCATCCATTGGGGGGAAGGCTGATGCCACAGCGGATCAACTCACGATTGAAGAACCGCAACCGAGCGTTGCCCCGGCTCGACACGCCGCTGATTCGCGACGGCGGCGTCCTGCGGCCTGTGAGCTGGAACGACGCACTTGACCGTGCCGCGACGGGCTTGACGGCGGCCACTCAGCAGCACGGTGCCGGTGGCGTCGGCATGTTCTCATGCTCGAAGAGCACCAACGAAATGAACTATGCAGCCCAGAAGTTCATGCGAACGGTGCTGCGCTCCAACAACATCGACTCCTGTAATCGCACCTGACACGCGCCTTCTGTCGTCGGTCTGGCGACGGTGTTCGGTCTTGGGGGCGGGACGAGTTCCTACCAAGAGATCCACGAGACCGATGTAATCCTGCTGTGGGGATCGAACGCTCGCGAGGCGCACCCGATCTTCTTCCACCATCTGTTGCGAGGCGTCGACAACGGAGCCGCTATGTATGCGGTGGACCCGCGCCGCACCTCCTCGGCCGAGTTTGCAGACGTGTGGCTAGGTCTCGACGTGGGTACCGATATCGCTCTGGCGAACACCGTGGCCCGCGAGATCATCGCCCAGGGCCTGCACAACCGGTCCTTCATCGACCATGCGACCACGGGCTTCGATGCCTTCGCGGCATCGGTCGAACCGTTCACGCTTGATGAGGGAGAGCGACTGACTGGCGTGCCAGCCGAGGCCATCGCAGAGATGGCCCACGCTTATGCCACTGCCGGCCGGGCCCAGATCCTGTGGACGCTGGGCATCACCGAACATCACACTGCCGTCGAGAACGTGCTGTCGCTGTGCAACCTGGCCCTGCTTACCGGTCATGTCGGACGTCGCGGCTCGGGCCTCGTGCCCCTGCGAGGCCAGAACAACGTTCAGGGCGGCGGTGACATGGGCGCGTTGCCAGACCGCCTGCCCGGGTTCCAGCCGCTCGCCGATCCTCAGGCCCGGGCGAAGTTCGAGAAGACGTGGGACTGCGAGCTGAACCCTGTGCCTGGCAAGCATCTCACTTTGATGTTCGAAGCCATGGAAGAGGGTGAGCTTCGAGCCCTGTACGTCATCGGGGAGAACCCAGCCGACTCTGAAGCCAACGTGGCACACGCCCGCAAGCTACTCGAGGGGCTCGATCTGCTCATCGTGCAGGACATCTCGCTGACACGTACCGCGCGCATGGCCGACGTGGTCCTGCCTGCGGCAGCGGGCTGGTCATCCAGCGAGGGGACGGTGACGTCCTCAGAACGCCGTGTCCAGCGCGTGCGAGCTGCTGTGCCGCCCCAAGGTGATGCACGCGACGACGTGCGGATCATCAGCGACTTGGCCTTGCGCATGGGTGCGCAGTGGCCCACCACCTCACCAGAAGGACTCTGGGACGAACTGCGGTCGCTGTCACCGCTGCACGGAGGCATGAGCTGGGAGCGGCTCGCCGAAAACGGCGGCCTGCGGTGGCCGTGTCCCGACGAGGACCATCCGGGCACGGAGTTCCTCCACGAGTGGCTCTGGGAGCCAGATCTGGGAGGTCACGCTTCTGCGCCGTTCTCGGTCGTCACACATCGCCCGCCCGCCGAGGTATTGAGCGAGCAGTTCCCGCTGCGCCTGACCACCGGTCGGGTCCTCGACTCGTACAACACGGGCGCACAGTCAGCCGGTTATTCCTCGCCGATCCGATCCGGCGACGCGATCGAAGTGAGTCCCGCCGACGCGGCAGATCTCGGGATTGCCGAAGGCGAAGCGGTCCGGGTGAGCTCGCCCCGCGGTTCGGTGAACATGGAGGTGCACGTCACCGATCGCCTGCCCACCGGCTTGGTGTTCACGACATTCCATTTCCCGGATCTGGTCGATTCGAATCTGCTCACCAACGACGTCTGGGACGCGCGCAGCGGGACAGCTGAATTCAAGGCCGCAGCGGTACGCATCGACCCGCTGAGATCCGGCTCGGACGCCGTAGGCGGCGCATTGAGCCCAGCCGCCGTAGCCGACACATCAAGCCCAGTTGCCGTGGCAGGTGGCGCTGGTGGCTGACCTGTTCTTCTCCGATGCGGAGCCCACCGCATCGGAACGACGAGCGGTAATGGCCGCGCTCAGCGTCACCGACGCCGGCGATGGAGCCGTCGTGTTCGATCATCCCCGTCTTGTACGGGGAGGCACTCGCCGCCGAAAGCAGATGCGGCACCTGTTGCTGCCCGCCCTGCATGCCCTTCAGCGAGAGGCCGGGTGGATCTCGCCGGGCGGTCTGAACTTTGTGGGTCGCACGCTGGGTGTGCCGCCGGCTGAGGCCTACGGGGTGGCCACGTTCTACGAGATGTTCCGCACCGACTCCCCGGCTCACGAGCTCAGCGTGCGCCACGTCTGCGTCGACCCGATCTGCGCGCTCGCTGGCGCGGCACCGTTGGCAGAGCATCTCCGCTCTCAGGGCCACGCGGTGCACGAAGGGCCGTGCCTTGGGCAATGCGAACGCGCTCCGGCGGTGTTCATCCAGGGTCGCCGTGAACCCGATCGAGTGCCGGCTGACGACGGCGGACCTGACTCGCTGCTGGTGAGCCTCACCGCTTCAACCCCTGAGGCCCCGAGCCTCCTGCGACAACTGGTGGGACGCCATCGGGACCCAGATGAGTTCACCTCGATGGAGGCGTATCAGGACCGAGGCGGGGGCGCAGCGCTCGACACCGCGCTGCGCCTCGGACCTGACGAGGTGATCTCACAGGTCAGCGCCTCGCGGCTGTCCGGCCGGGGCGGAGCCGCGTTTCCTACCGGCATCAAGTGGCGGGCGGTGGCCGACGGGGACGGCCCCAAGCACGTCGTGGCAAATATCGACGAGTCCGAGCCCGGTACGTTCAAAGATCGCTTGCTGTGCGAGCTGGACCCCTTGGCGATCGTGGAATCCATCACGGTCGCCGGTCTGGTCGTGGGTGCAGAGCAGGGCTGGATCTACATCCGTGGTGAGTACCCGTTGGCCACACAGCGTCTGCGGCACGCCATCGCGCAGGCTCGGGCCGCGGGCTGGCTGGGCGACGATGCGGCGGGGTCGGGCCAGCGCTTCGACATCGAATTGCGCCGAGGTGCAGGTGCCTACATCTGCGGCGAAGAGACCGCGCTGTTCAACTCCGTCGAGGGATTCCGGGGGGAGCCCCGCAACAAGCCGCCGTTCCCCACCACGCATGGGCTATTCGGCCGTCCCACGGTCGTGAACAACCCTGAGACGCTGCTCAACGTGAACGAGATCCTGCGAATCGGCCCCGAGGCCTATTGCAGTGTGGGAACCGAGGGTTCGCCGGGGACGAAGCTGTTCTGCCTGTCCGGTCACGTCGGCAGACCAGGGCTCTATGAAGCTCCCTTCGGGATGACCCTGGGCGAATTGCTGACGCTGGCCGGTGGCGTGCAGGGCACGCTGGCGACAGTCCTGCTGGGAGGCGCTGCGGGCAGCTTCGTCGGACCCGACGCCACCGATCTGCCGCTCTCGCTGGAGGACACGCGTGCGGCGGGCACGACGCTCGGCTCAGGCCCGGTGATGGTGTTCAACGACACCGCCGACATGGGCGCTGTGATCGAGCGACTGGCCAAGTTCTTCCGGGACGAGTCGTGCGGGCAGTGCGTGCCGTGCCGCGTGGGCACCGTCCGTCAGCACGAGCTGGTGACACAGATCCGCGTGGCTGGCGCGTCGACGGACCCTCAGCGCGAGCTGCTGGGGGACATTGCCGTCGCCATGGGCGATGCGTCCATCTGCGGACTCGGCCACACGGCGTCTTCAGCGGTGCTGTCGGCCATGCGACTCGGTCTGCTAGGAAGCGATCGAGCATGAACGCAGCCGGTGAGAACTCTGCTGAGACGCCTGTCACGCTGAGCATCGACGGGCGCGAGGTGACGGTGCCCGCGGGCGAGACGATTCTGGCCGCCTGCACGCAAGCCGGAGTGGAAACGCCCACCATTTGCTGGGCCCCCAATCTGACCCCGGTCAACGTGTGCCGCATCTGCGTCGTAGAACTCGAGGGATCGCGCACATTGGTTCCCGCTTGCTCTCGACCCGTCGAAGACGGCATGGCGATCAGCACGGACTCCGATCGCGTGCGTCATAGCAGGCGCATGGTGCTGGAATTCCTGGGCACTGCAAACGACCTCAGTCAGGCCCCCGAGATCAACGACTGGTCGCTGCACTACGGCGCCGACACGAGTCGGTACAGCTCGGCGCCCCGAGACGACGCCCCCTCGGCGCCCGCCCGTGTCGACGATCCCGTCCGTATCCAGGACGACCTGTACATCCGTGCATACGACCGTTGCGTGCTGTGTTACAAGTGCGTCGAAGCATGCGGCGATGACGCTCAGCACACCTTCGCCATTGCCGTGGCCGGGCGTGGCTTCGACGCCCGCATCCGCACCGAGTACGACGTCGAATTGCCCGAGAGTGCGTGTGTCTATTGCGGTAATTGCGTCGCGGTGTGCCCGACCGGGGCTCTGCAATTTCGCAGCGAGTTCGACCTGCGCGCTGTGGGGGAGTGGCGCCCCGACGACCAGTCCGTCACCCGGACCGTGTGCTCGTACTGCGGCGTGGGATGCAATCTCGAACTGCATGTACAAGACAAGCAGATCGTGAAGGTGATGTCGCCCGCAGATCACTCGGTGACGAGCGGTCACCTGTGCATCAAGGGTCGATTCGGCTGGCAGTACGTTCACGCGCCGGCCTTCGAGCCACCGACGACTGACGCAGCGGAGCACTAGCCGCAGGTGTCGGCGACCGAGCCGACCCCGGCCGCTGAAGGCGGCGCATCCGGCACAGGCGCAGAAGGCGGCGCATTGGCCACGGTGCGGATCACTCGCCGTCAGCGTGCGCAGCACCGCGCACATGAGATGGCGACTGAACAGGTTCCCCTGATCTCCCCCGCCGCGGTCGCCGAACCCCTCGTGGGCGGCCCGGCGCTCGCCTCACACGCCGCCCGCAGCACTGCCCTCTTTGCCGGCATCGCGCTCTTGATGGCCGGCAACGGACTGCAGAACACCCTGCTGGGAGTACGGGCCACCTCGGAAGGCTTCGGTTCCACCATTTCAGGCCTGGTCATGGCGATGAATTTCGTCGGATTCCTGGTTGGCTCCGGGCTGGCTCCCCATTTCCTGCGTCAGGTCGGTCACGTACGCGTCTTCGCTGCGGGGGCATCGGCCGGCAGCAGCGTGGTGCTCGTGCAGGCGGTCTTCGTCGATCCACTGGTCTGGGGTGCATGTCGCTTCATGTGGGGGATGTGCTTTGCCGTGTTGATCGTCGTTGCCGAGACGTGGCTCAATGAGCTGGCGACCAACGAGAATCGCGGTCGGATGGTGGCCCGCTACATGGTCATCACGATGGGCGCCATCGCCACGGGCCAGCTCTTGGTGGCCGTCGCCGATACCAATGGCTTCGCCCTGTTCGCCGTGATCTCCGTGCTGGTCTCGCTGGCGCTGGTGCCGATGTCGCTGTCCGCATCCGCCAGCCCGCCGGTGGTGGAACATGAACCAGTGGGCCTCCGGACGCTCATGGGGATCGCACCCACCGGCGTGGTGGTGTCGTTCCTGGTCGGCGGGGCTCTGGGATCCATTTCCGGCATCGGATCGGTGTACGCCGCGTCGAGGGGATTGTCGCCGCTACAGGTCGCGTTGTTCGTGGCAGCCCCGATGATCGGCAGCCTGTTCGGGCAGATCCCGCTCGGCCGCCTCTCAGATCGTGTGCCTCGGCGCATCGTCATCGTGGCGGCAGCTTCCATTGCCGGCGCTGCAAGTCTCGTCATGCTCGCTCTCGACGAGCGGGGCCTTGCAGGCATCGCCGTCATGGGAGTGATGGGAGCGTTCGCCTACCCGATCTATTCAATGGCAGTGGCACAGACAAACGACTGGCTTCGAGGCTCCCAGCGGGCCGGAGCCAGTGCTGTGCTGGTGCGCATGAACGGGGTCGGCGCCACGGTGGGGCCCATCTGTGCCGCAATCGGGATGTCGGTCACGCTCAACGCGTTCTACTTCGTCATGGCGGCGGCGTATGTCTCGGTCGCAGTCTTCGTCGCCGGCCGCATGCTGCTCGTTGCCGGTCCGACCGTGGCACAGCAGGGCGAGTTCCTCCCGATCCCGGCACGGGCCTCGGCTGCAGTGGCTGCGCTGCTGCGTCGGCGCCGGTGACGGCGCAGCGGCCCTAGGCGGGATCGATGGGGGCGCTGTTCGGTCTGCTCACCTCGTTGAGCATCGGCACCAGCGACCTGTTCGGGCGTCGCGTCGTGATGCGATGCCACGTGCTCTCGGCCATGGTCACCTTCCAAGGCAGCGCCGCGATCGTCTCGCTGGCCATCGTGCCCTTCGTTCCGGGATCGTTCGCCAGCGACGACTTCCTGCGCGGCCTGATCTCGGGCATCGGCCTGGGCACAGGCCTTGCCTGCTACTACACCTCGCTGGATCGGGCCGGGTCGGCAGTGGCCGCACCGATCGTCGCCACGCTGTCAGCCGTCATCCCGTTCGCTTACACCACGCTGCGAGGCCACGATCCGCCGCTCATCGCCATCATCGGCGCAGCGGTGGCTTTCGGAGGCCTCGGACTGGTGACCGCCGGGGGCACCCGCGGCAGTCACGTGGCGACCGGAACGGCATGGGCACTGGTGTCGGGTCTCGCGTACGGGGTGGGACTCGGGATCCTGGTGGACCTCTCCGAAAGCTCGGGTGCCTGGCCGGGAGTCGGGCAACGGCTCTCCTCGGTGGCGGCCATGGGGGCGCTGGTCGCGATCCGCCGGCTACCGGCACTGCCACCGCCCGAAGTGATGGGCTACGCCATGCTGACCGGTGTTGCGAGCGCCGCTGCCACCATCTTCTACATCGTCGGCATCTGGTTCGACGCGCCGGCAACCGTTGTGGGCGCATCAATGTTCCCGGTGATGAGCGTCCTCGTCGGCCGGGCCGCCTACAACGATCCCATCAACATGCGCCAGGCCATCGGCATCGCCGCGGCCGTGGCAGGCGTCACCGCCGTCGTCGCGTTCTGAGCTGTCTCAGCACCGTAAGCGCCGACCCTGGGATGGAATCAGCCCGCTCGAACAGGATCCAAGCGTCGGAAAGGCGGCCCGTCAGCAGGCCGAATATCAGCCCTTAACGCGCACGACGTATTCGTCCTCGAAAGGAGGCGGTATGAGGTCTTCGTACATCGCTGGGTCGGGCTTGTACACGCCGAACACGCCGTCGCGCGAATAGGCCACGCCCGTGCCTGTCTGGTAGGCGATCAGATGCGCTTGTTTCGCCGCCCGGATCAGTGCTCGGGTAATGCCGTCTACCCAGTCTTCACCGTGGGCACGGCCGTTGCCGTTTGTACTGTCGGCTTCGTCTTGCTGTTCTTGTGCGCTAGCTGTTGCCAGTTCAGACAATGTTGCTGCTCCGTTCGAGAATCTGCGGAATCTCGCCTTGATTGTCAAAGAGTATCCAATCGTCGACTATGGGCGCGTACGCGCGCCGGAAATTGTCCAAGCCTGTGCGAAAGCGCCTGCGTATGACGTCGTCGGGAATGTCATGACCGCCGAGAGCAACACGCTGGCGAACCCGGGCGACGGCGTGCTCTGCCGAAGGCAGCGACAGGAACAGGAGCGACACGACATAGCCATCGCTGCGCCATCGACGGATCTTGCGGAGATATCCGCGCCCTGACAGCGTGGTCTCGAAGGCGAAATTGCAACTCTCATCCGAGAGCCGACCCAGTTCGGCAATCATGAGTCGTCCCGCTTGGACATCGGCGCGATTCGGATCAGTCGGCGCAAGTCCCTGAGCGATGACGTCAGCATTGACGTATGCCATCGCGCGAGCCTCGATGTCCAAGTAGGTAGACGCGAAGGTCGTCTTGCCTGCGCCGTTGGGGCCAGCGACGATGAGAATCTCCTTGCCATCCACTCGCCCGCACCATACCGATCACTGGACCGTCGTAGCGGTGAATTCGCGGTGCGTACCCAGGAAGCCACTGTCAATACCGCTGAATCCGCAGACGCGCGCGACTGTGGCGGCCGCAGAGTTCTTGGGCGAGTGACGTCGACTGGGCGCGAGGAAGGATCAGACCAGTGCGTCGGGTTCTTCGGCCTTGCGGCGGGCTATGTAGTCGCGGAGTTCCTCGTCGATGGCGTCGTCGATTGGCGGCGCTTCGTAGTCGGCCAGCATCTGTTTCCACACCGCATTGGCGCGTTGGGCTGCGTCGAGCGAGCCGTCGTCTGACCAACGCTCGAAGCTGTTGTTGTCTGAAATGGAGGACTGGTAGAAGGCCGACTCGAAGTTCTCCAACGTGTGCGGGTGTCCTAGGAAATGGTTGCCGTGAGGGTTCGTGAGGAACGCTTCGACGGCCTGCCCGTTGGGCGACATGTCGATGCCCCTGGCGTAGACCTCCATCATTCCGAGCTGGTCGGCATCCATGATGAGCTTCTCGTAGCTCAACGCCAGACCGCCCTCGAGCCACCCCGCTGCGTGCAGCACGAAGTTCACGCCCGCTGCCATCGTGGGCAGCAGCGTGGATGCCGATTCGTAGGCAGCCTGTGCATCGGGAGCCTTGGACGACGTGAACTGCCCGCCTGAACGGAAGGGCAGTCCGAGGCGCCGGGCGAGCTCGGCCATGACGTAGATGGCCAGACCCGCCTCGGGCGTGCCGAAGGTCGGGGCTCCGGTCGCCATCGACATCGACGAGGCAAACGTTCCGAAGATCACTGGCGCGCCCGGGCGCACTAGCTGGCAGAACGCCATGCCCGACAACGCCTCGGCCAGGCACTGTGCCGCCAGCGCGGCCACCGTCACCGGCGACATGGCGCCAGCCAGGATGAACGGCGAGATCACACACGCTTGGTTGTGCTGCGCGTAGACCTCCGCTGCACCCAGCATGGTGGCATCCCAGCGCAGGGGCGACGATGCATTGATGAGGCTCGTCAGCACCGTGCGGTCGCCCAGGTCACCGCCGAAGCCGATACGGCACAGCTCGACCGAGTCCTCGGCTCGCTTGGCCGCAGTGACCGAGCCCATGAGCGGCTTGTCGCTGTACCGCAGGTGGGAATACACCATGTCGAGGTGGCGCTTGTTCACCGGCACGTCCACCGGCTCGCACACGGTGCCGCCGCTGTGGTGCAGGTGGGGGAGCATCCACGCCAGCTTCACCACGTTCTCGAAGTCCTCGAGGGTGGCGTAGCGACGGCCTTTGTCTAGGTCGGTCACGAACGGCGACCCGTAGTTCGGGGCAAAGACCGTCGCATCGCCGCCGATCGGCACGGACCGAGCCGGGTTTCGAGCGTGCTGAATGTATTCCGAGGGCGCGTTGTCCTGAACGATCTGCCGGCACAGACCTCGTGGAAAGCGGACGAGCTCCCCATCAACATCGGCACCCGCGTCGCGCCACAGCTCCAGGGCGCGAGGAAATTCCTGAAAGGCGATACCCACCTCGGACAGGATCGTCTCGGCATTCGCCTCGATCTGGGCCAGGCCTTCGGCATCCAGCACACTGACCGGGGCCAGCTTGCGGGTCAGGTGGGTGTGCGTGACATCGTCACTGGCAGCCCGCAGAGCCTGCCGGGCCGCCCGCCCGCCTCCTCGTCGTCGTGTTCGTTCCGTCATCGTTGCTTGTTGCCTTCCACTGCAGAATCCTTTCTTGCAGACCTACCTTGGTTCATCGCCGCCGTCGCTGCCGGGCGCGCCGTGGGGACCCATCCGAGCGGGCGCCAACGGTGGCGCCCAGATCCGCTCGTTCTGGCAGATCAATAACCGACGAGAGCCTCGGAGACGGAGCTGTGGCGTGGGGGAGTGCCATGGCTGCCACGAAGAGCTCCTGGAAACGGGGCTCGGTAGCGGTCTCGATCTTGCGGATGCCGCGGACCACACGTTCCATCTCGGCCCGTTGACTGCCTGACAGCAGCGCTCGAACAGCGCCCGTGCCCGCGGCGTTCCCGACGGAGCGCACTGCGGCCGGGTCGCAGTCGCCGATGAGGCCGAGGACCATCGCCCGCACCGGGTCGATGTGTGCGCCGAACGCTCCAGCGAGCTGCACACGATCGGGTGCTGCGATGCCGGCACGCTCACACAGCAGGTCGATGCCGGCGCGCAGCGCTGCCTTTGCCAGCTGGATCGCCCGGACATCGTTCTGGGTGATGGTGATGGTCGGGCCGCCGGTGCCTTCGGGTGGCTCGTACAGCACGAACGATGACGTCCGGCCTTCCGAGATCACCCGGGTCGCCCGCTCGCCCTCGCTCGGCGGTGCCGCAACGACCCCATCGGGCGAGAGCACGCCGGCGAGATACATCTCGGCGATGACTTCGATGATCCCAGAACCGCAGATCCCGGTGACCCCAGCGGCAGCACTGCGAGAACCAGCCGCCACCTGACGCTCGATTGCCTCGGCGAAGCCGGGCTCGTCGGACCACAGGTCGCAGCCGATGACCCGCACACGGGGCTTCCACGTCGTCGGATCGATGCGCACCCGTTCGATCGCTCCCGGTGTCGCTCGCTGTCCGCAGCTGATCTGTGCTCCCTCGAACGCGGGACCGGTCGGGCTGGAGGCTGCCCACAGTCCGTTCGAGCTGCCCAGCACGATCTCGGCGTTCGTGCCCACGTCCACCAGCAGCGTGATTGCCTCGTCTCGGTGCGGGCCGCCGGCCAGTACCGCTGCTGCGGTGTCGGCGCCCACGTGTCCGGCGATTGCAGGCCCGACGTAGACCCGAGCCGCTGAGCATGGCAGGTCCAACTCGGATCCTTCGAGTTCGACGGCGGCGTCGGTCGCCAGGGTGAACGGCGCCTGCCCGAGCGGAGTCGGGTCGATGCCGAGCGCGATATGGATCATGATCGGATTGCCGACAAGCACGACCTCCAACACAGTGGCTGGCTCCAACCCGGCGTCTGCGCACAATTCGGCAATCAGCGCTGCAAGGGCGTCCCGAGCGAGCGCGGTGAGTTCGGGCGCCCCGCCGGGGTTCATCATCACGTACGACACCCGGCTCATCAGGTCCTCGCCCAGGCGTATCTGGGGATTCATCCGGCCTGCCGAGGCCAGCACTTCGCCGCTGTGAAGGTCGGTCAGATGGCCCGCGATGGTCGTCGAGCCGATGTCGATGGCGACACCGAGTGCAGCGGTCACGACTCCGGGCCAGACCGCTGCCACCATTCCGGTGCGCTGTGTCGGTTCGGGCCCGCTCCAACGAACGGCGACCGTGACCAGCCGGTTGCCGGCGTCGTCGGGAGTGCCCGCGGCAACCGACGCGTGGAGCTCCGCCAGCGCCCCAGGCAGGATCCCGGCGAGGCGAACACCCCATTCGGAGGCCACACAGTCGATCACGATCTGAGCGAGACCGCGGCGTTCGTCCAATGTCGGCGGTGGCACGGTGACCGCGTGCAATGTCGACAGCGGGTCCAGCGCAATGTCGCCGACATCGATCGATTTGCGCACCACTGGGCCGTGCAGCTGGCTCTCGGGCGGCACGTCGACGACGAGGTCGGCGCACAAACGGGCCTGGCAGCCGAGCCGGGCATCGGCGCCCAGCGGTCGACGGCCCCCATAGGCAGTCTCGGTTGCGCCCGGCGGGCTGAGAGCGTCGGCGCCGGCCGTGATGGCCCACTTCGGGAATGAGCCCATCGAGGGGATGACTTGACAGCGGCCGCAGATGCCGCGCCCGCCGCACACGCTGTCGAGATCCACTCCGAGGTCACGAGCTGCGTCGAGCACAGTGGTACCTGCGCTCACGGTGCCTGCTCGGCCTGAGGGGGTGAACACCACCTTGCACCTCAGGGTCTCAACGCCAGCCTCGTCATCGGCTGCTTTGCCAAGCGCGTTCGATCCTTCGGCGTCAATCACCGAACCTGGAGGGGCATCGGCGGGCGGAAGCGAGCCCGGCGGCATCGGGACCTGGCTAACCGGTGCGAGCGCGACGTCCGCCCTGCCGGCGAGGACGGTCGCCGTTGCCGGCTCTGGCGCCGGCAACGTTGTTCGCCCCCATGGCACTCCGATCTCGGTACTCGGAGATCCAGGCCGCGCAGTTCCGATCGTTGCCCGCCAGGACATCGCCAGCCATCACGGCTGCCTTCACTTCGGGGTGGAGCGGGTTCATGATGGCTGAGGTCATTCCGGCACCGATCGCCATCGACAGGAACGTGCCGGTGATGAGGTTGCGGTTGGGCAGGCCGAAGCTCACGTTCGACGCGCCGCAGATGGTGTTCACGCCCAGTTCGTCTCGCAGGCGTCGCACAAGCTGGAACACCTGCCGACCCGCGGTCGCCATGGCACCGATGGGCATCACCAGCGGATCCACCACCACGTCGTGACGCGCGATGCCGTAGTCGGCCGCTGCGTTCACGATGCGGCGTGCCACCTCGAAGCGAACATCGGGATCCTCACTGATGCCGGTCTCATCGTTGGATATCGCGACAACGGCGGCCCCGGCTCGTGCTACAAGCGGGAGGATGCGCTCCATGACCTCGCCTTCGCCGGTCACCGAGTTGATGAGCGGCTTGCCGACGTAGGCATCGACGCCGGCTTCGAGCGCTTCGATCACCGAGGAATCGATGCAGAGGGGCACGTCGGTGACGGACTGGACCAGCTTGACCGCAGCGGCGAGCATCGCCGGTTCGTCAGCCAGCGGCACCCCGGCATTCACGTCGAGCATGTGGGCACCCGCAGCAACCTGGGCGAGCGCATCGGCTTCGACCCGGCTGAAGTCGCCCGTCCGCATTTCCTCTGCGAGCATCTTGCGGCCCGTGGGATTGATGCGTTCGCCGATCATCACGAAGGGGCGATCGAAGCCGATGACGACTTCACGCGTGGCCGAGCTGATGACGGTGTCGGTCACGCGGGCACCTGGGCAATCGCAGAGCGGCCCCTCGGTGCTGCGACGTGGGTGAGCGCGGTCTCAAGGTCGCCGTAGCCGGTCTCGACGATCTCCAGCGGAAGTCCCAGACGCTCCGCTCCCGCACGTGCGTACTCGGCGATGCGGGCCCGCTCGGTGCCGTTGGGCGTCTGCGTCAGCAGGACAACCCGCTGGTAGTTGCCGAAGTACATCTCGGCAAGCTCAGGGTGATCGGCGATGCCGAGACCTCGCCACACGAGCAGGTCGAAGTGCCGGGCGAGGTAATCGGTGAGGTAGAAGGTTGCCGGTTCAGCCTCGGACATCTCGGCGAAGCGCTGAGCTGTGGCAAAGAACTCGTAGCAGTGGGCACCCTCGATACGCGACACCGCAGGAGCAACGCCCGTCGCAGACTTCGCCGTGAACTCTTCGCAGAGATCATCGAGAGCGCCAGAGGTGCCGCAGTCTGCGTAGCCGAGCAGCACCTGGGAATAGGTACGACCCGCGGCCTGCAGCCGGGCAATGCGCTCGCGCACGGCTCCAGCGATGAGCGCGGGCCGGTTGTGCAGCTTGGCGGGCAGGCACTCCACATCCACGTGCCCAAGGCCGTGGATGCCCACGATCGCCTGCAATTCGTTGACGAGTGCGCCACAGGCGAGCACGAGGATGCGTTCGGCCGACGCATGCACGCCACTCGCAGCAGGTGAACTGCTGTTGGGAATCGCCGCGGGCGCGCTGGGGGTTGCCATCTCAGGCCGCTGCCGCCCGCCGGACGCGAATCAGGTCAGTGGCGGTCTCTGACGCAACTGCCGCATCGCGGCAGTAGGCATCGGCACCGACTGCCTCGCCGAATTCCTGGTTCAGCGGGGCGCCGCCGACGATGACGAGGTAGTCGTCGCGCAAGCCCTGCTCGATGAGCGTGTCGATGACGATCTTCATGTACGGCATCGTGGTGGTGAGCAGTGCCGACATTCCCAAGATGTCCGGCCGGTGCTCGTCGAGAGCAGCGAGGAATTGGTCGATATCGGTATTGATGCCCAGGTCGATGACCTCGAAACCCGCGCCTTCGAGCATCATTCCCACGAGGTTCTTGCCAATGTCGTGGATGTCGCCCTTGACCGTGCCGATAACAATCTTGCCGATGGGCTCCGCTCCGGTCTCGGCGAGCAGCGGGCGGAGAATCGCCATGCCGGCTTTCATCGCGTTCGCCGCGAGGAGCACTTCGGGCACGAACAGGATCCCGTCGCGAAAGTCGATGCCGACGATGCGCATGGCCTCGACCAACGCTTCGTTGAGGACCTTGTCGGCTCCCCAACCGCGCCCGAGCAACAGGTCGGTGCCTTCCACGATCTCGGGCCCGAGCCCGTCGTAGAGATCGTCGTGCATCTGCGCGATGAGATCGTCATCGTCAAGAGCGGAGAGATCAATCTCTTCATCAGCTTCGTCGGTGTCGACGATCGCCGCGTCGGCCATGCCCTGCCCCCTCGCCATCGTTATGACGTATGCCGGGCACCCCCGTCCCGGTCGCCTGTACCACATCTAGCGTGGAGTCCTGCGGAAGGGTTGTTCCACCTAGCTCTTGTTCCGCATAGTGGAACTGTGCCGCAGAACGGTACAGCGGTACGGTATCACGTACCTTGCGCAAACGTCTACATACGGCGACATCGCGCCAGGCTCAACTGGAGCCGCCGGCCGGCAGCTCTCAGCGGCGATTAGCGCGGATCTTTCCAGCGAGTTCGGCACCGGCGTCTGCAAGCACTGCCAGTCGCGTGTCGCGGGACGACCGTTCAGTGATCTCCACGTTGCCCTGCGCCAAGCTGCGCGCTCCGATCGTGACGCGGTAGGGGATGCCCACAAGCTCGGCATCGGCCAGTTTCACGCCGGGCCGCAGCGGCCGGTCGTCGTAGAGACAGTCGACACCGTGGTCGTTCAGCGTCCGGTAGATCTGCTCGCCAGCGGTTGACTGCGCATCATCAGACGGGTCGAGGACGGTGACAACAGCCTCGTACGGGGCGACGGCGACGGGCCAGTACAAGCCCCGCTCGTCGTGGTGTGTCTCGGCCACGGCGGCCATCGCCCGCCCGATGCCAATGCCGTAGCTGCCCATGATGGGGGTCTGGGCGACGCCATGTGCATCGAGCACCGACACGCCCATCGCTTCGGAATACTTGCGGCCGAGCTTGAAGATGTGCCCAGCTTCGATGCAGCGCACAATCTCCAACCGAGCGCCGCAGAAGATGCACGGTTCACCTGCCGACACCTCGCGCAGATCCGCCCAACGCGGATCGATGATGTCGCGCTCGGGGTCCACGCCACGCAGGTGCCAGTCGTCTTCATTGGCTCCGGTCGTCATGGACCGACGGCCGCGCAGCGCCTCATCGGCGTAGACCGGCAGATCGTCGACGCCGACTGCGCCGAGACTTCCGGGGTTGGCGCCGAGCTGAGCGAGCGTCTCGGGTGCAGTGGCGGGTCGCACATCGGTGGCACCGCTGCAATCGGCCAGCTTCTGCAGGTTGAGCTGGTGATCGCCCCGCAGGGCCACGAGGGTGAGCTGATCGTCGAGGACCATCACCATGGTCTTGATCTGCCGGTCAGCCGGCGCGCCACCGCCGAAGGAGGCGAGCGCATCGATCGTGCGAACCCCTGGAGTGGGAAAGCGTTCGGGTGCGGTGACCGACGGCGGGTCGGTGACGGGCGACGCCACCGCGCGGGCTCGCTCCACGTTGGCCCGGTACCCGCATGAGCTGCAGCGGGCCACGTCGTCCTCACCTACGGGCGACGCCACCATGAACTCGACACTGGCATCGCCGCCCATGGCGCCCGAGGAGGCCTGCACGGCCATCACCTCGAGATCGAGACGCTCGAAGATCCGCAAGTAGGCCTCGCGGTGTGCCTCGAACGAGGCGTCCAGACCCGCTTCGTCGATGTCGAAGCTGTAGGAGTCCTTCATCATGAACTCGCGCACGCGTAACAGTCCGCTGCGCGGGCGCGGCTCGTCACGGAACTTGGTCTGGATTTGGTACCAGGTCTGGGGCAGTTCCCGATACGAGCTCATCTCCGCCGCGAGCGTTGCGAAGACTTCCTCGTGCGTCATGCCCAGCACGACCTCGGCATCGTTTCGATCGCGCAGGCGAAACATCTCCGAGCCCATGAGCGCCCATCGACCGCTGCGCCGCCAGAGATCGGCGGGATGCATCGCCGGCAGCAAGAACTCCTGCGCGCCGATGGCGTCCATTTCTGCCCGCACGATGTCGGCCACCTTGGTGTGCACTCGCAAACCGAGCGGCAACAGGCTGTAGTGCCCGGAGTGCAGCTGACGGATGAAGCCGGCCCGGATGAGGAGTTGATGGCTAGCGGCCTCAGCCTCTGCGGGCGCATCACGCAGCGTCGGGATAAACGAATCAGACCATCGCATCCGACGCAGGGTAAGCGTGCGGACCGTCACATGCTTCGACCATTTCGCAGATTCGGGGCCCCAGAGGCGCCCAGGGATGCGTTGCGATACGAAGCGTGTCCAGTATCCTCACCCTGCGAAGCCACGACTGCACATCAAGCGTGCAGTCTCGGCAGCGGACCGGGGCCACAGTGCCGACCACGGTGACTGTGTCCGCAGCGGGTCCTGCATCGACGGCTCGGACCAAGCGCGCAGCGCAGTCCGGACGGGCGGCGCAGTACACCTGTTGGCCCCCCTCATGACGCAATGAGCAACAAAGACTCACAGACACGGGTTCCCAACCATGGCGCGTCGGCGCCTGCGAACTTCGCGCGCGCCGCAGATGCTGCCGGCAACGGTGACGTCATCGTGGCGCCACCCGCAGAACTCCGCAATGGCGCAACGGTCTCTGCATTGGCGTCGATGCGCTGGGAGCAGATTGCTCGCCTTGTATGGGCGGAGGCCCAAGGCACCACCGGACCTACAGAGGTCGCCACGCTCAAGACCGATCCGCAGCGCTGGGAACGGGTCTTGCTGGACCTGCTCGATCAAACGGAGACCTCACTGTCGGGGGCACGCCGTCTGCCGCGTCCGATTCGGCGTCAGGTGGTCCGAGACTTCGAGGCCGACTTCAACGAGCTGGCCGCTGCCTACGAGCGCCTGACCGGTCTCGACGCCGCGCATGGACCGGAAGACACCCCCTCCGGCACGGCCAGCGCCGATACCCCCGGTGCCGCTTCGGGACCGCTGGCGGAGCCGGCGGCGCTGCAGCTGTCGTGGCAGCCCGGGCGGATCGTGGCATGGGCTGCTGGGGCTGGCACCGAACCCGACGCCACCGAGCGAGTCATGGACCGTCTCGTCGCTGCAGGCGCGCCGGACAGCGTCTGGCGTCCGCATCCGAATATCAAGCTGCCCGAGGGCACCAGCGCCGAGGCAGTCGTCGCCGATATCAGCGACGTCCTGGGCTGGCTGGTCGGTCTCGACGGACCCGTCGCCAGTGCTGCTTTGGCGTCTCCGGAAGCGGCTGAGGCTTCCCCTGCCGTCATCTCCGAGAACGGTCTGAGGAACTACGACGAGTCCCTGCACGGCAATGAGCATCTCGACGGAACCGACGGTGACCCCAACGACGATCGCCTCCTCGGTGCCAGTGCGCTGTGGATGCGGACCGCTGCCCGCTTGGCAGTGGAACTGGTGGCGGGGGGACGAACGGTGCCGCGGCTTCACCGTGTTCGAAAACGCCGCAATCGCAAGCGGCCCGACACGGCGGAATTCTCGGTTCAGTGGCAGCCGGCTTCGGCCGAAGCCGACCGGTTGGCAGCGCTCATCAACCGCCTGCCGGGTGCGGTCTCGGCTCCCGAACCGAAGACGGAGCCGCGCACAACGGTGCAATCGGCCCTGGCCGGCATGGTGGACGCCATCGTGACGAGTGCCGCAAAACGCCTTGACGTTCCAGCGGCATCTCCGGAGCCCCGCAGCCGGGCAGAGATGGCAGAGGCATTCCTGGCCTATCTGGATGGCACTCGCTTTGTCGGTTCAGCTACTCAAGGCTCGGATCTGGCCCGGCGAATCGAACTGTGGGCCCGGCCGGTGACTACCGCCGCTCGCCAATGTCTCGTTGTGCGGCTCGACGAGCCTGATGACGCCGGTGCCTGGCACATGGAAGTGCTGGCTCTCAGCCCGGAGGGCACGACCGAGCCCGTCGAGGTGGCGATGGTGAGCGGCGTCAGCTCGCATCGCACCGAAGTACGCGACCAGCTCACCCGCCTCGAACGGCTGCTGCCGGTGTTGATGCGCCCTGGCGGCAAGCGACGCGGCGAGGTCGTGCTCAGCCAGGACGAGGCGTGGGAGCTGATGTCTGCCACCGGCCCGGCGCTGCAATCGGCTGGTTTCAAGGTGGAGGTCCCGAACCTCTCGCGGGAGCGTCCGGCGCCATCGCTGCGGCTCATCGCCGAGGCCACTGACAGCGCCCTGGGAGCGCAGCAGCTCACCGCAGTGAGCTGGACCGCTGTTTTCGGAGACGTTGAGCTCACAGCGGATCAGATTCACGAGCTGGCCTCACAAGCACGACCGCTCGTACGAGATCGGGGCAAATGGATCGCGCTCGATCATGCCGACCTGGCCGAGGCGGCTGCTGCGCTCGCCGAACGAGCAGATGTCACTGCACTCACCGGTTCGCAGATGCTGCGCCAGGTACTGGGCCTCGAGGGCCCGACGGTGCGCGGCGGCGTCACCATCTCGGGAGGCGGCTGGGCGGCTGACCTGCTGCGCTCCGCAGCTGAGATCTCCGCTGCGCCGCGGACCAGCCCCGAGGGTTTCGTCGGCGAGCTGCGCAACTATCAAGCCGAAGCTGTCACGTGGCTGGAGTTCCTCGACGGGGCCGGTCTTGGGGGTTGTCTGGCCCTGGACATGGGTCTGGGCAAGACCCCAACGATGCTCGCTCGCATCGCAGCAGACCAGCGCCAAGCGCCGACACTCGTCATAGCGCCACCCGCCGTAGTCGGCAATTGGGCAGCCGAAACCGCACGCTTCACACCGGGGCTGTCGGCGATCATCCACCACGGTCCGGCTCGGCGCGAACCTGCAGAGCTGGTCCGCACGCTGCGTGAGGGCAGCGAGCAGATCGATGTGGTGATCACGACGTACGGCACCGCTGTGCGCGACATCGACGCATTCGAAGAGGTCACCTGGGATCGCATCGTGGTCGACGAGGCCCAGGTCATCAAAAATCACACCAGCGAGACTGCCAAGCAGCTTCGGCGACTGTCTGCCCGCATCCGTGTGGCGTTGACCGGCACCCCGATCGAGAACGGGCTCGGCGATCTGTGGGCGATCATGGATTTCTGCAATCCGGGCTTGGTTGGCTCAAGGACGCCGTTCATCGCTCAGCTGCAGCAGCCCGGCGACGCTCGAGGAGCTGCCGAGTCGGCCCTGCATGCACTCAACGGCGTGCTGGTGTTCCGCCGCACCAAGGTAGAGCCCCAGATCGCCGCTGAGCTGCCCGACCGCATCGACGAGATCGCGCATTGCGCCATGACGCCCGAACAGATCGGCTTGTACCAGGCAGTCTTGGACCAGTTGATCGTCGACACCGCGGCGAGCGAGCAGGCAGGCGAGAGGCGCAAGGGGGCCGTCTTGGCGGCCATCACCGCGCTCAAGCAGATCTGCAACCACCCGCTCAACTACCGCCCCGACGACATCGACAGCCAGATCGCCGGACGCAGCGGCAAACTCGACCGCCTGCAGGAGATTCTCGAGGCAGTCTTCGCGACGGGGGAGCGGGCGCTGGTGTTCACGCACTTCGCCTCCTGGGGCGAACGCCTGGCGACCCACCTGACGCGACGGACCGGACTGCAGATCGACTGCTATCACGGCGGTCTGGGTCGCACAGCCCGCGACCGCATGGTGCACCACTTCCAGACACAGGAAGGACCCGGGGCGATGGTGCTGTCGCTGAAAGCAGGCGGCACGGGCCTGAACCTGACCGCAGCGAGCCATGTGGTGCTCTACGACCGCTGGTGGAACCCCGCGGTAGAGGATCAGGCCCGCGACCGGGCGTGGCGCATCGGCCAGACGCGAACAGTCATCTGCCATCGCCTGGTCTGCCCGGGCACCGTCGACGAACGGGTGGAAGAGGTCGTGGCTGGCAAACGGCGTATCGCCGACATGGTGCTGCCGAAGTCCAGCTCCATCGGCGATCTCGACTCTGAGCAGCTCCGGCACGCCCTGGGCATCGATCCCGATGCTCTGCTCGCCGACGACTTCGACGGAATCGACACCGGCAGCCCGGAGGTCGGCGAGCTGGTGCCCGCCGGTGCCTTCGGCGCAGGTGGGTCATGAGCAGCCGTCGCCGCCGCAAGACCTCGCGCACCCGCCGCCTCGACGGTGCCGAGGTCCAGCAGCGGCAGGCTGCTGTGGCCAGCGCAGCCTTCTGGCATGGCACAGCCGGGGAGAGGACGCCGCCGGAAAGTCCTGATGCTGCGGCCAGTTCAGCGGCGGCGACCGTCAGCGCCGAGGACGCTGCGATCGGGTACACCGACTTCGGTACCGATGCGCGCTTCATCTCGGTCACGACCGACCCGACTTCAACGGTGCGCTCGCTCGGCAAACCGCCGCTCGCGGGACGCGAGATGGTCGCGGAGCATTATTTCGAGGCCGTCTATCAGCGCGCTGTAGCCATGGCCGGGGCCCTCGCCGCGGCGGGGGATCTGCTCGCTCCAGACGGCGAGGGGCGCACGGCGTCCTGACCGTCGTGGTGGGGCACGCCGCGCGTGCCCAGTGGCCCGTAGTAGTGGCCTGGAGTCCAGTTCAGCCGGCGGCCTGGGACTCGAAACCGACTTCGGTGCCGCGGTTGATGCTGACCCAGTCGCGCGCTTCGAGGTACGGCTTGAACGTCTCGTAGATGGCGCGCTCGTCATCTTCCATCTTGGGTCGCTGTACCTCGTAGAGGCGCGGGAACTCCAGCCAGCCCACGACGAGGTCCCACATTCGCAGCGCGGCGTCGCCGGTCGGCGGCTCGAGCAGCACCGGCCCGAAGATGGCCTGGTCATCGAAGAACAGCGTCGGCACACCGAATCCGCCGGAATCGACGACACGCCGGTGCTCCGCCTTGATCTCGTCGTGTGTTGTCTCGTCGGCGATCGAGACATCCACGATGTCGGGATCGGCGCCAATCTGCTCAAGCAAGTGACGGGCGACGTCAGGGTTGTGGGGGCGGTTGCCGTCGACGTGCAGGGCCCGTCCAGACGCTGCGTACCACTTGTCGAGCAGATCCATGGAATCGCGCCGAAGGATCGCTCCGATGCGCATCATCGACCAGCCGTAGCTCCAGTCGCGCTCCCACGGGTGCTTCTTGCCCTCGCGCAAGTTCACCTCTTCGAGGCTGAAGAACTTCCAGTTCACCTGCAGGCCGAGTCGGTCGCGAACATCCCTCATCCACAGCGACGTCTGATACGCCCACGGGCACATCACGTCGAAATGGAAGTCCACTTCGGTCGGGCCGGTGTAGTTGTCTGCATTAATCATGCCCTTGAGGTTTCCTTTCAGCCGCGGCCGTGGCGCAGCAATCGGCCTGGGGTGGCACCGGTGCAATCGCCGGAGGTGAACGTGACCTCGCCGTTGACGATGATCTGGTCGTATCCCTTGGCCCGCTGGATCCGGCGCCATTCGCCGCCCGGCAGGTCGTGCTCGACGTTGCCGATCCAGGGCGGGTCGATCTCGAGCTCTTCCATGTCGTAGACCACAACATCGGCGGCGGCGCCCTCGCGCAAGGTGCCTCGGTCCTTGAAGCCGGCAGCGTGGGCTGCGAGCGCCGACAGGCGGTAGTGGGCCTCTTCAAGCGTCACGGTGCCCTCGTCACGAACCAGCCACGTGAGGAAGTCGGTGGTGTAGGAGCCTCCGCTGAAGAACTTGGTGTGAGCGCCGCCGTCGGAAACGCCGGGAATGGCGTACGGCGACTGCATCATCTCGCCCATGAACTCGGCATTCGAGCCCTTGTCGGGGCCGAGGAACTCCACGTTGAGATCACCTTGGAGCGACAGGTCCAGCATCACCTCGATGGGATGCTTGCCCTGCTCTTCGGCCAGATCGCCCACTGAGCGGCCCACGTACTGCTGCAGGTCGGCTTGACGATTCACGCCCTGGATCACGAGGCCCTTGGGGTTGCCGCCAACGCCGGCCTGGATGACCTGCAACCGCCGGTCGGCCTCTGCGGCTTCGGCGACGAGCGCCGTGCGCAGTTCCGGATCACTCATCTTGGCGATCTTGTCCTCCTTGGTACCCGTGGTGACCGCACGCCAAGCGGGGGAGGCGTCGTAGAGGTTCCAGTGCTCGAGCGTGAAGGCGAAGCCTGCGCGACCGGTCCCGCACTGCGCGTAGATCGGCAGCTCGGCAGACCAGCACCCCTCGATCCAGCGCAATGGGCGGCGGTGTACTTCAGGGTCCTTGCGGGCAGGCGCCACCACGTTGTGCAGGATGGGCCGCTGCGCTGTCGCTGCGAGGACCTCGAGGAACTTGATGTCGGCCCGGATGTCGCCGGTGCCCTGGGTGATCTGGATGAAGCCCTCGTCGCGTTCGGCCAGCACTCGCGCCAGGTTCAAGATGTCCTCGTCACTCATGATGTCGGTGACCATGGGGGAGCCGTCGAAGTCGGCCTGCACGCTGTCGGGACCGAGACGCTGAATGGAGAAGCCGCACAGCCCGGCGTCCATGCCTTCGTGCAGCAAGCGCGCCATCTCCTTGCGCTCTGCCTCCGAGGCCGGCTCACCTGCCTTGGCCTTCTCGAGTCCCATCACGTAGGTCATGAGCGAGGCCGTCGGCATGTACTGGATGACGTTGACGCCCTTGGGTGCCCGCTCGAGCGAATCGAGATACTCCGGAATGGTCTCCCAGTCCCAGTTCATTCCCAGCCGCATGGATTCATACGGGATCGCCTCGGTGCGTGTCATGGTCAGCATGGAGCGGTCACGGAATTCCGGCTTCACCGGCGCAAAGCCGAAACCGCAGTTGCCCAGCACTACCGACGTCACACCGTGGTAGCCCGAGATCGTGCACCACGGATCCCAGCGAATCTGGGCGTCGTAGTGCGTGTGCAGATCGACGAATCCCGGGGCGACGATCTTCCCCGTGGCGTCGATCACCCGCTCCGCAGTGCCTCGGGGGCGACCGCCGAGCTGGGCCACCTTGCCGTCTTTGATCCAAACGTCGCCCTTGTAGCGCGGCACTCGCGTGCCATCGACGATCGTGCCGCCCTTGATGTGAATGTCGTATTCGCTGCTCATTGCGCGCCCCCGCGTCATCCGAAATGGCCACAGGCGCGCAGACACCGCACCAGAGCCGCATCTTCAAGGTAGTCGCGCACTGAGATGCTCGCCCGAGCAATGCCAACCAGTTGCCTCCTGCGCCCCATAGCCTCCGGCCCGTTTGGCAACAGCGGAGTGGTGCATGCGGCGTACTGGCCAAAGGAGAGACGTTCCAGCCAATTCCTTGGCGACCTCAGCGGTCTGCCTGGTCGTCCTCGTCGTATTGCTGGCGCTGAGTCTTGGCGCCACCAGGGGAGCCGAGGGTTCGCCGACAGCGCCGCAGCCTTACACCCAACAGCCGACGCTCCATCCCAGGGCTGATTCCGTCAAGGCCACCAGCACTGCCCTGACCGAACCTCCGGTCATCTTCGACAACTCCGGAACAGAGCTCGCCCGTCGAACCGGCGTCCAGGGCAATGCGGTTGGAGAACACCCGAACCTGCACCCGTCGCCGATCGTCATCTCCCATGTCGTTGTTGAACCCGCACAAGAGTTTCGCCGCACCGTCGCTCCTGGCGTTCCTCTCGAATGCGATCGCTACCGACCCTTGGTGGCCGACACCGGGGACTGGGATCCCGATGTCGTTCTCGCCTTGATCTGGCGGGAATCGCTCTGCAATGAACGCGCCGTGTCGCCGACCAACGACTGGGGGCTACTTCAACTCAACGCAACTTGTTGGGCCGGCAAGGGCATCGATGGACTGCCGCGCATCGGAGGTCTGCCCGATGGAATCGACCCGCCCGAACTCCAGTGCGATGGCACCACTGATGCGACACCCACCGCGCAATGGTGCTTCCACGCCAAGGAGGAAGCCATTGACACCGGCCGCCGACCGCCGTCACCCTGCGATGCCTGGCTCGACCCTGCGACAAACCTCGAAACCGCATATGAGATCTGGCGCCTCAGCGGATGGCAACCGTGGTGTTTCGACGACATCAGCAAAGCCACGCATGCATGCCAAGCCGCGGCTGGTGCTCCCAGTGTCTAGCTGACAGGGCACTAGCTGCCGCATTCACACTGGCGGCTTCTTTGGACAGCTGTCGCACACCTGCGCTCGTCGGGGGATTTCCTCGTTGGAACGGCCGTGGGAGGCAAAAAGCCTCAACTTGACATAATGTCTATTATCGGCGTGCCTGACACAACAGCAGGTTGCTGAAACAGTGACCATGACGTGTGTTCATGAACCAAGTGCTGGCCGCATTGCACCGTGTCATGGATGCTGCCCCGGCAGATGACCTCGTCGCGTTCACCTGCCGTCGAAACCGATTGGCGTATATCTAACTACTTACGATATAGATATACTCCGGCGTGTGACCAAACGGTTGATCGACATCGACGACGCGCTTCTTGCAGAGACCCGGCGAGTTACGGGTGCCGCCACCATGAAAGCAGCCGTCAACGCCGCACTGCGGCACCTTGTCGAGAGCGATCTGCGCCTGCAGCACGTGCGTCGACTCTCAGATCTTGCGGGCACAGACATTGCTGACGACGAGGTCATGACAGCTGCATGGCGCTGAATCCGCAGTTCATCGCCGACAAGAGCGCCCTGGCACGGCTCCACCATGCTGAGGTAGCCGAGCTTCTTGCGCCGCTGATCGTGGAGGGCCGGGTTGCCACGTGCCCGATTGTCGACCTCGAGATGCTCTACAGCGCCCGCTCACTCGCTGACTACGAAGCGATTCTGGCCGAGCGCCGTGCGATGCCGTCGGTGCCCATCAACGAGGCCGTCACTTCCCGAGCAATGGAAGTCCAGCACCAACTCGCACGCCGCGGCCACCATCGGCTCGCGCTTCCCGACCTGCTCATCGCAGCAGCAGCCGAGCTCAACGACCTAACCCTTATCCACTACGACGCCGACTACGACCGAATCGCCGAAATCACTGGCCAGCCGACGGACTGGGTCGCTCCCCGCGGTTCGCTCTGGGCGACAACAGCGCTCACGAATCCCGGCAGCGGTCCGCAGGTACGCTGGGCGTATGGCCGCACAGGCCCCAAGTGTTCCAAGCATCGATGCCGCCCGGCGCGCTGCCGCCGAGCTTGCCACTGCGGGTGTGGGCCGAGTTCTGCTGTTCGGATCACTCGCACGAGGCGATCGACACGCACGCGACATCGACCTGGTGGCTATATACGACGATCTCGGTGACTACAGCGACCGCTGGAATCGCCGTTGCGAACTGATGCGCCGAGCCGAGGTCGCTGCGGGATGCCCGGTCGATCTGTTGGTCACGGACGCTCCCGAGTGGGCGGTTCGCACCACGCGCGTGCCTTGCTCGTTGGAAGCCCATATTGACACTTATGCCCTGCCGCTCACCGACAGCGAGACACACGCCGACATCGACTGGGACAAGGAGATCGGATTGCCCGACAATGCCACCGCCGAGGTGCAAACACGCCACCGTGACATGACCGTCGCCGTGTCCAGGCTGACCGACGCTGCGCGGGTCGGCGACAACGAGCTCGACGCCATCAGCGACGACGACACCGAGGCGTTCGTCTCGGCTGAGGAATGGCGCTTCGCCGGTGCCTGTTCCCAGGCGCACCTCGTCATCGAATGCGGCGCCAAGACCATGATCGCCCTAGCTACCGACACCGTCCCGCCCCGCAGCCACAACATCGACACGCTCGTCGGTCTTCTGCCGGACGCTGAACGCAGTCTCTGGGCAGCGTTCACCGCCGACATCGACACCGCAGCGTTCCACCAGTGGCGCCAAGGCGGCACTTACACCGCGGATCTGCCGATCGACGGATTCGAGGTGGACTACCTGGCCACTGTTGCCAACGTCGCAATCAATGTGGCCGTCCACGTGACCCACCGCTGCGCCGCCGCCGGCATCGATACCACTCAAATCCACCTCAGCACACGCTGCGAGCGCCGCCTGCACACAGCACTCAAGGGACCCCTGCGAGTCGAAGCCGACCACCCCATCCGCCACCTCGAGACCATCAAAGACTCCCGTATCGACCCCTGATCGACCAATGTTCGGTAGTAGGCAACCGGCCTCAGCCGCTCCCGCGTGCATCTTTTTGCTTCGTTTAGTGTTTTTTGTTTTCTATGCAATTCGCCGGGGTCAACCGTTGGCGCGCAGCTGAAGCCTGCGCCCGCGGCTCCATTCGGGGAATGCTGCCCATTGATCTGGTGTCAGATGTCGAGTGCTTGGCCGTAGTTGCGGCTGTGCTCGATGATGAAGTCGCGTCGAGGTGCGACCTCGGCGCCCATCATGACGGTGAATGCTTGTTCGGCTTGTGCCAGGGCCGCTTTGGCGTCGCCGAGGCTGATCTTGCGAAGGACCCTGGTCTGCGGATTGAGCGTCGTCTCGAAGAGCTCGTCGTCGTCCATCTCGCCGAGGCCCTTGAACCGTGTGAGCCGGTACCTCCGGTTTGCTGCGTCAAGCTCCTCGACAAGCGCTGCCCGCTGTACTTCTGAGTAGACGAATTTCTTCTGCGTGCCGATGCTGAACGCATGCGTCGGCGGTTGCGCTGCGTACACCCTCCCAGCGGCCAGCAATGGTCGCATGTAGTGGTAGATGAGCGTCAGGACAAGGCATCGAATGTGGCTTCCGTCCACATCTGCGTCGGCAAGCAGGATGAGGCGTTCATAGCGGCACACATCAAGGTCAAATTCCGCACCCGAGCCCGCACCGAGTGCCGTGAACAACGCCGTGGCCTCTGCGTTGTCAAGAACCGCCTTCAGAGTTCCCTTGCTGGCATTGACGACCTTGCCTCGCAACGGCAGCACCGCTTGCCACGCGCTGTCACGTGCCCGCTTTGCCGGGCCGGCGGCGGAATCGCCCTCCACGATCAGCAACTCGCCCTGCGGATGCAGCCGGCAGTCGGCCAGCTTGTCCGGGAGTCCGTTGTTGCCCAGTGACGCCGCCTTGCGCCGCTGGTCGAGCGCCCGACGCGCCTCCACACGATTCACGACCGCACTGGCGAATTTGTCGATCAGCGCTCGCACATGGACCTTCTTCGAGCCCGCCGCGCTGCCGTCGAACCACGCACGCAACCCTTCCCGCACCACATTGGCCACGATCCGCTGCACCTGCGGAGTCCCCAGCTCACGCTTGGTCTGGCCCCGAAACTGGGGTTCGGGGAGGGTGGCCCGCACCACGGCCACAAGCCCCTCTTGCGCATCCTCTCGTTGTGCACGGGCATCGTCCCGTAGGCGCCGGAGCTTGCGCGGGTCGGCCTCGGTCAGCGCTGAGTTGACCGCTGTCGTGAGTGCTCGTTCGAACCCGGCGATGTGTGTGCCGCCCTCGGGTGTCGGGATCGTGTTCACGAACCCGACAATGCGGCTGTCGTAGGCCTGCGTCCAGCGCATTGCCACCTCGACATCGCACTGGCGAGTGACGTCGGTGAGCTTGCCGTCCACGGGAACCCGCTCGGTGAACTCCTCCGAGCCGGTCAGGCGGATGAGCCCGGTCACCGGCTCGTCATCGCCGCACAGCTTGTCGACGAAGTCGGCCAAACCGCCCCCGGAGACAATCTGCTCGACGACCGGCGGATCCGCCCGACGGTCGGCCAGGGTGATCTTGACCTTGGGCACCAGGAAGCACACCTGTTCGATGCGTTCCCGCACCTCGTCGAAATCGACGGTCGCCGACGGGTCGAAGATTCCCCTGTCGGGCCAGTAGCGCACGCGAGTACCCGTGCGTCCAGCTGACACTCGTCCGATCCGCTTGAGCTTGTGCCCGGCGCGGAAACGGCCGGCGCTGTCGGTATGTCCGGCGATCCGATCCTTGAATTCCAGGCGATGCGTGGCGCCCCTGCGGTTCACGTCCACAACGAGCTCGCCCGACAGGGCGTTCACGACCGATGCTCCGACACCGTGCAGACCTCCCGAAGACCCGTACGCCCCATTGCCGAACTTCCCGCCGGCGTGCAACTCGGTGAACACCACCTCGAGGGCGGTGATGTTGTCGTGCTTGATGTCGACGGGGATCCCCCGGCCCCGGTCGACGACCTCATAGGAGCCATCGTCGTACAGCGTGATGTCGATGCTGCGACCGTGGCCGGCAGCCGCCTCGTCGACGGCGTTGTCGATGATCTCCCACAACAGGTGCGTCAGACCTGACGAGCCGGTGCTGCCGATGTACATCCCAGGCCGCTTGCGCACCGCCTCGAGCCCTTCAAGCACTTCGATGGAGCTGGCGTCGTAGACAGCAGCGGCACTCGAATCGGCAGTGCGCGCCCGGGGCTCGGACCTGGCATCGCGATCAGCTTCGTCTGCCATCGTGCGGGGCGTTCCTTTCGTCGCTGCGCGGGAGTCCGTGCCAACCGGTGTGGGGGCCACGGCCATCAGAATCGGTACTCCCCCAGCGCCACGATCCGGGTCTGCGCTCCTCGGGCTCCACCGTTGCGCCGGGTCGAGTCCAATTGCGGTCGCGCAGGCGTCGGATCAGGCGCGGAGATGTCGCCCTGGGGTGCCGTGATCGCCGCAACTTGCCGGTTCACCCCCACCCACGCATAGGTCACTTGTGTCTCGAATCCCGACAACCGAACCGTCGGTGAGCCTGAAGTGCCCCGGCCGCGGGACGGGATGTCGGACATCTCAGTGACTTTCAGTCCCCCTTCATCGGTCACCTTGGCCACCAGCGTGCCGAAGGCAATCGGCCCAGCCGCGAGCACCGTGGCCCCCGGCCGCAGCTTCATTCCCGTCACCCCGGCAGCGTTCGGCCCTCTCACGGTCACCGAATCTGCGGCGAATCGAAGCACATGGCCCGTCGAGGCGACCATCGCGACTTCCCCTCCGTCCGGTGCCCCGAAGCCAGCCACGACGCGGTCGCCTTCGTTCAGCGAGATCACCGTGTTTCCACTGCGAATCGAGCCGAGTACAGCGGCATCGAGGCGTTTGGCGATTCCCCCTCGGGTGATGATCGCGATCGGTCCGCTGACGTCGCCGAACAGTGCGACGGGTTGCTCGCCACGCGCCAAGGAGAACATCTCGCGAACGGGCGCTCCCCTGCTGCCGCGCAGCATCTCAGGCACCGCTCGCACCTCTGTGCGAAGCACACGACCACGGTCGGTGATGAGGTGCACCGCATCGAGATCCGATGCCGTCGCAGTGGCCACCAAGACGTCATGGCGGCCGGGCTTGGCGTTGAGGGGGTCCTCGGAGTGGCGGCGCCCCAGCAGACCCGATGTCGAAAGCGTGATCAGGCTGGTTCGTTCGGCAGTTTCGCGCTCTCCGTCGAATTCGAACGCGCCGCCGACATCTGTGTGCGGCGGTGGCGGGGCGAGCTCAACGAGGTCGTCACGGTGCCGGATCTCTGTGCGACGCGGGACCGCGAACTCCTCCACCAGCTCGTCGAGCTCGCGTTCGAGGATGGTTCGGCGTCGCGCGTCCGATTCGAGAATCCTGCGGTACCCGGCGATGGCGTCGCGCAACTCCCCCAATTCGTCCCGCAGGCGCTGGGTCTCGAGCGCGGTCAGCCGCCGCAACTGCATGTCGAGGATGTGATTGGCCTGGATCTCTGTCAGGTCGAGACGGGCCATCAACTCAGACCGTGCTGCAGCGACATCGGAAGCGGAGCGGATAATGGCGATGACCGTGTCGATGTTGTCGAGCGCGATGAGCAGACCAGCCACGATGTGCTCGCGTTCGAGTGCCCGGTCCAGCCGGTGCTGCGTCCGGCGGACGATCACATCGAGACGGTGCTCGATGTAGTGCTCGCACAGCGCCCCGAGACCGAGCTGGCGAGGCACGCCATTCACCAGCGCAACGTTGTTGATGCCGAAGGTGTCCTCGAGCGGCGTCAGCGCCCACAGCTGCGAGAGCACACCCTGGGCGTTGACGCCAGGCTTGCACTCGATGACGAGGCGAAGCCCGTGATTGCGGTCAGAGAGGTCGATCACCGCTGCAACGCCCTCAATCCGGCCGCCTGCGGCCAATTCCCGGACCTTGGCCTGCACACGCTCGGGACCCACCATGTAGGGCAGCTCGGTCACCACGATGCCGTCGCGCCGAGCCGTGATCGGCTCGATGTGGGCCTTTGCCCGGATCCGGATCGTGCCTCGGCCCGACTCATACGCCTCGGCGAGACCGTCGTCGACGATGACGGTGCCGCCCGACGGGAAGTCCGGTCCCCGAACCAGGCTCATCAGCTCTGCAGTTGTGGGCTTGGGCCGGCGTTGGCGCAGGACCAGCTTGATCGCCGACGCCACTTCGGCCAAGTTGTGCGGCGCCATGTTGGTGGCCATACCCACGGCGATGCCGCTGGCGCCGTTCACGAGCAGATTCGGCAGCAGCGCCGGCAAGCATGATGGTTCGGTGCGCTCGCCGTCAAAGTTCGACACGAGGTCGACCGTGTCTTCATCGATGCCGGCCACCATCGTCATTGCCACGGCGCTCAGGCGGGCCTCGGTATAGCGGTACGCAGCAGGCGGGTCGTCGAGGCTGCCGAAATTCCCTTTGGGGTCCACCAGTGGGGCGGAAATCGCGAAGGCCTGGCCCATGCGGACCATTGCCTCGTAGATGGCGCCGTCGCCGTGAGGGTGGTACTTGCCCATCACCTCCCCCACCACGCCGGCGGACTTGCGAAACGGCGTGCCGGGGCGCAAGCCCAGGTCGTCCATGACGTACAGGATCCGGCGCTGCACCGGCTTGAGACCGTCGCGGACGTCCGGAATCGCCCGGGCGGTGGTGACCGAGAGCGCATAGGGCATGAATGAGTCGCGCATCTCATCAGCGACATCCACGTCGTGGATCTCGCGGGCGATTGACGTTGGAGCAGTCGGACCGGCCATCAGCACCGATTCCTTTCTGTGGCTGGCCTTGCAGCGATCTGGGTGTTCCCGCGCGGCGAGCGCGCGACATCGCGGCCGAGGCGATCTGATTCGTCAGAGGGCCATATCGGCCGGCACTTCCGAGGGTACGACCCCTGTGAGTCCGCGCTGAGTCAATTACGCAGGATCGGCTCAGTCGAGGCCCGCCCCTGGGTCTCATTGCCGTTGGCGGGCCAGCAAGGACTACCCTCCGGCACGTGTCGGTGAGGCCTGCGGCGGGATTCGCTGCCCCCACGCAACGCTGCGTCGCCGGCACGCTGGCCGTGCCACCACCACAGCCGGTGCCCCCGCTGCGCGCAGCGCAGGCTGCCCGACGTGCGGAGCGACGATGAGCCGACGCATCGAGGTCGAACTGACGAGTCGGCGCGACGACGGTTCGTGGACATGGCGCGCTGCGGGAGCCAAGCAGCCCAAAGGAACCCTCGACGGCGATCTGGTGCCGGCGGGCATTGCTGCAGGCGATGTCGTCCGGGTCGATGCCGACTTCGAGATCGACGGGATCATCGTCACCGCGGTGCTGCCGGCCAAGACCCGAAGCGGCAAGCCGGAATCCGAGCGGATCGAGTTGCTCGGACCGCCCGAGAGGGGACGCGGCTCGGTCACGACATCGGGCGTTGGCGCACGCCGAGACGGCCGCAAACGCGATGGGGAGCGAACCGGTCGACGTGACGGCGATCGCGGACCTCGCTCACGGCGTAAGCCGCGCGGCGAGCGCTCGGATGGTGACGGCGCTCCCGAGGGAGCCACCACGAAACGCGGCAACGCGTCAAAGCAACGCCGCCAGCGTGACGGCGACAAACGAGCGGATCGAGTGGCTCGGACCGCAGGTCGCGCCAAGAGATCCGAGCGCTCCGCACCGAAGCCCGAAACCCCTGATCGCCCGCCTCGTCCAAAAGCCCGCAAACTGCGACCGGGCCGCAAGCATCGAGACGCGCTCATTGCCTCCCTGGCTGTCGAACAGCAGGTCGTAGCCGAACAAGTGTCTCGGGGAGGGCTCGCGGCTGTACGAACCGAGATCGATGCGCAGAATCAAAGAGCTGCGGCTGAAGGAAATCCAGAAGTCCCGGCCGAAGGATTGATCTCTTTGGCAGAATCCCTCGTCGGCCCGCTGCAGATTGCAGAGTGGCGCGACCGCGCTGACGCGGCAATCAGCCAGATCGAGAAGCTCGACCTGCGAGATCTTCGCTCTGTCCTCGTCGCCGCGGAGGATTTCGCCCGAGACGCCGAGGCTCGTGAACTAGCAGATCGAATTCGAGATGGCCTCAACGATCGGCTCGAGCGCGGTCAGCGTGAATGGCATGACGACCTGCGCTTGACGCTGACCGAAGGCCGCGTTGTGCGTGCACTGCGGCTGAGCTCTCGTCCGCCTAAGGCCGGTGCACCCTTGCCGCCCGAGATCGCACAGGAGCTCACGGCCCAGGCCAACGCCGCGCTCGGCTCTGGGGCCTCGCAGCACCGGATCGCCGTGGTCCTCGAGGCAGTTGCTTACTCACCTGTTCGGCCCTACGTCGTGCTCCCGAACATTCCCGACGAACCCGAAGCCGAGCTTCTCGAAGTCGTGCGCAAAGTCGCAGACCGGCTGCCCGAAGTCGCCACGGCGCTCGGGATCGACCCCACGGCTGCTCGTCGGGGTGGCCGGCCACGCCGCGGCTCCAAGAAACAGGCAGTCGCCGCTCGGTCCAAGAAGCAAGCAGTCGCCGCTCGGTCCAAGAAGGCCGATGCAGACCAACCCGAAGCCGACCAACCCGATGCAGACCAACCCGAAGCCGACCAATCCGAAGCCGACCAACCCGAAGCCGACCCAGAGCACGCCGAACGAGCAGCAACCGACGCCGCCGAACCTGCGAACGAGGCGGACGCAACAGAGACGTCTGCTGAGGAGACTCCCGACGCTGCCGACCAGCCCAAGGCCGACTTGGACGCCGCTGAGCCGGAGGCCGAGCCAGCTGCCGATCCTGCGCCCGAGACCGACACTGCCGAAACGTCGATCGACGACGCTTCACCAGAGTTGGGTGACACCCCGCCGGAGGGGTCGGACGACGGCTCAACCCCTGATGACGTGGCGGTCGAGGAAGTCGCGCATCCCGCCTGAGAGCGGGATCAAGCCGTGGCTGATCTCGTCAAAGCTGACGAAACGCGCATCTGCGGCGTCATCGCCGGCAATCGGCATCGCGTCAGGTTCGCAGCGAACGGCGTAGTCCAAGATCACGAAGTGATTCGTCGCGCTGACGTGCTCAGTGACACCGACAAGGTCACCGCACTCCACCGTCAGCCCCGTTTCTTCCGCCAGCTCTCGTTCCACGGCAGTGCGAAGGCGCTCCCCAGGCTCGACACGGCCCCCGGGAAACGCCCACATCCCAACTGCGGGCGGCCGGGCTCGCTCCACGAGCAGCACCGAGCGGCCCCGTACTGCGATGCCCCCGACGCAGATCTCTGGTCTTGGGCCCATCACTCCCCCGCTTTCGCGGGCGGTTCACCTTCCAGTTTTCGGTGCAACACGAGAAGACGGGCGGTGAACCCGAAGGTCTCGAAAAAGTTCTTTGTGGCTCGGTTTCCCGGCAACGCCAACGCATCGATGCCGACGCAACTGTGTTCGCCGCACCAGCCGAGAACTTCTGAAATCAGTGCCTCGCCGACTGCGACCTCTCGCGCACCCGGAGTCACGTACAAGTCAAGTACCCGACCGAGGAGCTCACCGGTTTGCAGCACTTCTATGGCGGCGGTGGCATAGCCAACCGCAGTGTCGTCGATCGTGCCAATCCAGAGTTGCTGATCCGGGTCGCTCAAGGCGGCCTCAAGACTCATCTCGAACGGGCGAGGACGCACTTCCCGGCGCGACCAGACCCAGCCGCCACGTGCATCGACTTGCTCGGCAACGGCATCCGCGGCAAGACCAGCGAGCGCTTCGAGATCTTCCCGAACGGCGAGGCGGGCTGCTATGTCCATGCTGCCGGGCTCATGTGGGCTGCCGGGCTCATGTGGCGGGGTCCATCAGGCGAGTTCTGCAGAGCGGCGGCGCACAGTGGCCTCTTCGGCGCCGAGACGCCCAAGCGCACCTTCAGACAGATCCACATGCGACAACATCGCGGCGACGGCGCGATGGCCTGCCACTTCGGAGATCTGGCGGTACATCTCGGTCACGATGCGTCGGTAGTCGGTGTGCCCCTGCGGCTGGGATCGCAACTCGATCAAGTGCATCGCCTCGCGCGCGTTGAACTGCATGCTGTAGCGCACCCGGTATGCCATGGCGACTGCGTAGGAAGCCTCCAGCGGTCCTGCTGCTTCGACGAGTGCGTTGTACAGCTCCGTCGACAGCTCCATGACCTCGTCGTAGGCCTCTCCCCCGCCGGCAGCATCGACGAGGCTGGGCACGGCGTATCCGTGACGAGGTCCGAGCGGCTGCCATTCGATCGTCAGCAGGCGATGCCGCTGCAGGTCACGGAAACTGCCGTAGTCGCCGAGCACGTCGAACCGGTAGTCGATTCGCTCGAGCGCTCGGCTGGGCCGGTGGCGGCGATTTGCGCGCTCACCGACGTAGCGCTGCACCAGTTCCAGGCGCTGGGCCTCGGTCATCTTCTTCACTCGGGCGGTGATCTGTGACTCGGGCAGGTCGGTGTAGGGGAACAGCATCGCCGCGAGCATCTTGTCTTCACCCGCAGGGTCCCAATCGGTCAGGACAACCTCGGGCACCGGCTCGGGCGTCTCATCGGCGAACAGCTCGGCGGCGAACTCGTCCATCGCGATGCGATTGGTTTCCAGGTAGTCCGACCACACGATCCCCCGGTCGGTCTGGTCGACACGGCGCAGGAAAGACGGGATGACCTTGCGAAGCTCCGTCAGCATCAGCTGGGCGTAGCTGCGAGCCTCGGGCAACGGATGGGCCCTCATCCGCAGCAGCAGCGCCTCGTAGGCCTGCCCGCTTCCGAAGATGCCGACATTGGACAAGCTGGCTGCGGGCAGCAGCCCGCGGGCCGCGTCGAAGGCCTGCGCGCGGATGGCCCGGCGGCGTGCCAGGTCACCGCCCTTGGCGGCGACAGATGACATGGTGCCGCCCGCACCTGCGACGCTGGGCACAGGATCGTGATGGTCGGTCAGCCATGCGGTCATCCGGCGGACCATGTCGCCGTAGGCGTCGAACATGCGGTCGACGTCGCCGATGAAACGGGTCCCGGCGGACGATGTCATGACGCCCGGTGGCCGGTGATACCGGTACCGACCTTGGACGCGCTCGTCGTAGGCGAGATAGCGAGTGGATTGCTCGAGGTACGACATCAGCCGTCCTCGTTCGAGAACCTTGGTGAGCAGGTTGGAAGCCTGCTCGCACGCAAGATGCACGGCTCCGAGTTGGGCCACCGAATCGTCGCCGTATTCCACGAACACGCGCTGGTAGAGCTGTTCGGCTCGAGCGACGCCGACGGTGGCGTCGATGGTTTCATCGCCGGAGATGTCGAGATCGTCGACGAATTCATCGAGGAGGAGCCGTCGCAGGGTCTTGTGCGTCCTCGAGTAGCGCGCGAACAGCGCCCCCTTCACCACTTCGGGAAGGTTGACGAGCGCGAAGACCGGTTGGCGCAGGTTGGTGACATAGCGCCGCAAGACGTCCTGCTCCTCCCGAGTGAAGGTCTCGGCGGTGTAGTGGATCACCAGCAGGTCCGGTCGCATGGATGCACTGGTGTGAGATGGTATGGCGCGCAGGACCGATGCCCGCGGATCAGAACACGATCACCGCAGCGTCAGGCTGGATCGAGACGGTCAACTCGCAGCATCTGCCCACTCGCTCACCGTCGAGCCACAGCCACAACGGCCGGTCGAACCGGAATTCCGTAGTCACCAGACGTCGCATGGTGATGGCCGGATGCGGCAGGTGGGCTCCCGATGGCAGGAGTCGCCGTGCCAGCACTCGTTGTGCCATGCCCAGCGCCGGCTGATCGATTCCCGTGGTGAGCACGTGCAGTCGCCCGTCGTTGGGATGGGCAGCGGGCGCGAGGCGATACTTTCCCGCAAGCTCGACGCTCATTGCCGCCATGGCGGGTCCGTGCCACCACGACTTGCGCGCTACGGCGTGAGCGCACGCCCAGTGGACCACCTCATCGGCAGCCACCTCGATGAGATCGATCGGTGCAGTCCGGGCGAACTGAGAACGCAGGCGCTCCGCTCCGCCCGCTGGTGCGCCCACCACCCGCCACAGGTCACCGCCGATCACGCCGATCGGCGACGGTGGGAGATTCGCTGCGCGCTGGCAGGCAATCAACCTGCGCAACTCTGCGTTGCTGCCAGCGATCGGTGCCCCCTCGGGCAGCATTGCGGCCGTTCCCCACGGCTGGTTGCGCTGAATCGTCATGGGAGCCTGCGAGTACGGATCACCGCAGGTGCTGAGACGAAACCCTCCCCCGATCCCACCGCAGCTGGCGTGCCCACGGGTTCGTCGGAGACCCGCGCCGCTGCTGCGACCACCCCGCGGTCGAGCGCCGAGCGTGCGTCAGCCGCTGTGCGCCGCGTGGCCCCGTTCGAAGCAACGTCTGCGATTCTGTCCACCAAGTCGATCAGTTGCCGCATCTGGCGAACGAAGTCGCCTCCAGCAGGTGCGTCGCCACCGGAGAGATCGCCCTGCCACAGCTCGATGTATGTCGCTCCGGCCGCCCAAGCATGTGCTGTTGCGAAGAACGAGGCCTCAGGTGGGCGAGAGGCCACCACGTTGTGCTGACGTTCGGCGTGATTGATCTGTGCCGCCAGCTCAATGATGTGCGCCGCCCGATCCCGACAATCTTTGTCCGGATACCGGGGGGCAGGCGGCGGCAGCCGGCTTCGGTGCTCGTAAGTCAGCACCGAGACCAGGCCGGCTAGGCGAGCCGGTGCCACACCGTCGAACACGCCCTCACGCAGACACAGCACGGTCAGCAAATCCGATTCATGGAAGACGGACTTCAAGCATTCGCCCGCCGGGGTGAGCGACCAGCCGTCCGCGCAGCCGAAGATGTTCAATATCTCGTTGATGGCATCGAGCTGCCGGGCCAGACCCCCCTTGGCGAGCTTGATCCGGTCCTTCAAGCGGCTGACCCGCGCTCCGATTCGTTCGGCTTGCCGCTCTGCGTCGACAAGCGCTCGGTCCAGGCGCCGGTCAGTGGGTTTGCCGCGTCGATGACGATGCCCGCCTTTGGACCCTCCGCGCTGCGGGGCGCGTGCCTGTGGGCGATCGCGGCCGCCGCCCATCGACCGCAGTCGTGCACGGGCTTCACGCAGTTCCCGGCGCTCGACTTCGAGCGCAGCGGTCCATTCGCCGACCCGCCGATCCGCCCGCCATTGGGCAAACGACCGCTGCAGCATCTCTACTGCCTCGTCGCGCGTTCGCTTGGCGATGAGGTTGGCAACCATGTTGTACGTCGGCCGGAACGAAGACTCAAGTTCGAAGTCGTTGCTCGCTGCCAGGCGAGCTGTGTCGCCGAACGTCGCGTGCGGGTGCCACAGCGTGTAGGCGTAGCCGACTTCGTCGATCCCGCGGCGACCTGCACGGCCGGTGAGCTGGGTGTACTCGCCCGGCGTCAATGAGGCGAAGCCCTCCCCACGGAAGCGGCTGAGCTGCTCGACCACCACGGATCGGGCTGGCATGTTCACGCCGACCGCCAGCGTCTCGGTCGCGAAGACCACCGCCAGCAGCCCGGCGGCGAAACAGTCTTCGATTGCCTCCTTGAACGCCGGCACAAGACCTGCGTGGTGGGCTGCGACGCCTGCGGTCAGACCCTCAAGCCACTCGTCGTAGCCGAGTGCGTCGAGGTCACCTGGTTCCAAGGAGGCGGTGTGGGCTGCAGCGATCTGGCGTACCCGGTACTGCTCGGAGGCATCCAAGAAGGCCGCTCCCTCTGCTGCGAGCATCCGGGCCGCATCGTCGCAACCTTGGCGGGAGAACACAAAGATGATTGCGGGCAGCCTTGCGGTGGAAGCAAGGTGTTCCACGATCTCGGTGCGTCGTGGTCTCGCCGGACGCACACCTGTCGCACGAGGGCGACGGTGGCCTCCCGAACGGGAACGGGCTCGCTCCAGCAACCGTTCGATCTCGGGATTGGGCTGACCGTCCCGCAGGGTGGGCAAGTCCACGAGACGCCGACTGTGCCGCTCGAAAAGCAAGTAGCGGTCTTCGAGGGGCACGGGCCGCTGCGTGCACACCACCGCCTCGCACCGGCCGGCAGTCGCCCCGATCCACGACGCCAGCTCGTGCGCGTTGCTGACCGTGGCCGACAGGCACACCAAGCGCATATGTGCAGGAGTGCTGATGATGACCTCCTCCCAGACAGCCCCCCGGTACGGATCCTGCAAGTAGTGCACTTCGTCGAGCACCGCTACGCCAAATTGGGCGACGTGCGGCGAGTCGGCGTAGATCATGTTGCGGAGCACCTCGGTGGTCATCACGACCACGTCGGCCTCGGGGCGGACCACGTTGTCACCAGTGAGCAGCCCGACACGCTCCGATCCCAACCATGAGCGCAGCTCGCGCAGCTTCTGGTTCGACAGGGCCTTGGTCGGCGTCGTGTAGGCCGCACGCTTTCCCGATTGCAGGGTCGCTGCGATCGCGTACTCGGCGACCAGCGTCTTGCCCGACGACGTCGGTGCGGCCACCAGCACCGAGTTGCCCCGGTCGAGCGCTTCGAATGCCTCGACCTGAAAGCCGTCCGGCGAGATTCCCCGCGCCGTCAACAGGTCGACAAGCGGCGGCTCTGGCTGGGTGGCTTCGGGACATCGCGCCGCTGGATCCGCTTGACCGTCCGTTGCGCTCACGGGGAGGAGTCCGTCACGCCGGCTGCGGGTGTCTGGGATTCCTGGGCTCGACGGCGACCGAATCGCCACCCCGCAGACCCGCCGCGGCGGCGCAAGATCAGAAGGCCAACCAGGATCGACAGCTCGTAGAACACGTACAGGGGCACAGACAGTGCAGCGAGTGACACAGGGTCGCCAGACGGCGTGATGATCGCCGCGCCGGCCACGATGCCGACGATGGCATAGCGGCGGGCCCGGTTCAGCTGCCGCGGCGTCACCATGCCGGCCATCTGGAGAAATATCAGCACGATCGGGAACTCGAAACCGATGCCGAAGGCCAGCATCATGAAGGTCACCAAGCCGAGGTACGAGCCAGGTCCGAGCAACGGGTCAACGGAGTCACCGCTGACGGAGATCAGGAAGTCCAGCGCCCGCTCGAAGGTGAAGTACGCCAGCAAGGCACCCACCGAAAAGAGCAGGAATCCCGCTATCACGAACGGCACCGCCCAGCGCTTCTCCCGGCGATCAAGTGCGGGCGTGATGAACCGCCACAGGTGCCACAGCAGCACCGGCATGGCCAACACCACACCGAGATATGCCGAGACCTTGATGCGGGTGCGAAAGCCCTCCAGCGGTGTCGTGATCACCAAGCTGCAGGGACGATCGATCTCCTGAGCCTCCAGCACATTGCAGTACGGCGGCAGGAAGATCTCGGTAAGCAGCCAGTCGTAGACGAAGAGCCCCACCACCATGCCCCCACCGACAGCCACGACGCCCCAGATGAGCCGGTTGCGCAGCTCCGCGACGTGATCCCAGAAACCCATCACGGCCGGCCGTGGCCGGCGCCGTGGCCAGAGCCTCACGCAGGGCCGTCGCTGGTCGAGCGATCCACCGCCGGATCGGCCTCGTCGGGCTGGGAGGACTCGCCCTCACCCTGCGCACCGGGAGCCTCGGGTGGGTCTGGGGGCGTCGGCGGATTGGGCGACGATGCAGGTTCCACCTTCGGTGGCGACAGCGTGGCGTCCATCTCCTGACGAACGGTCGTCGAGAAGTCCCGCACCTGCCGAAGGAAGCGGCCGATGCTGCGGATTGCGCCCGGCAAACGCGTGGGCCCCAGCACAATCAGGGCCACGAACGCGATGATCAGCACCTCGTTGGGCTGCAGGCTCACAGCTCGATGGTAGAACCCCGGCCCGGCGCGGCGGTTCTGCTTCGCTCCCGAGCACACAGGCGTTGGCGGTCCAGGCAGCAGCGTTTCAGAACGGCAGCATCCGGCGGGCCGCCCAGCGCACCACCATGCCGAGCGCGCGCTCGGCCGTGGCTTCGCGCACCGAGGGCAGGTCGAGGCTGTCGATGGCGGTTCGAGCACGAACGACGTCGGCGCGCACCGAAGCAGTCGCTTCGGCGATGGATGCCAGCCCCTCAGCTGTGGCTCGCAACTCGGCGGCCAACCGCCGGATCATGAGCGTGCTGACGACAACGAGTACGCCGAATGCGACAATCGGCAGCAGCCAGATCGTCCCCATGAAGTGAACCCTACGGCGCGACAGACGACGGAAATGCCCGTCATAAACCGCAGTACATCGGCCACATCTGGTGAATTCCGCGGTACGCGGTATCCAAATTGGCACGATAGAGCCGTGCCCCCGCAGCCTCTGCCGTCATTGCGCACGCCACCGATCACATTCGCGCATCGGGGCGGTCGTGCTCATGGCCCCGACAACGCGCTTGAGACGTTCGCCTTGGCCTTGGACTTGGGAGCAACGGGCCTCGAGACCGACGTCTGGCTGAGCCGGGATGGCCATCCGATGCTGGACCACGACGGCGTTGTCTGGCACCGGGGCGTTCGCCGTCCCTTCAGTTCATTCACCCGTGAACGCATCGGTCCCGACATCGGAACGCTCGCAGACATGTACCAGTCATGCGGCACCGACTTCGAGCTCTCGGTTGACTTGAAAGACCCTGCGGCGGCTGACGCAGTCATCGAGGCCGCCCGATCCGCCGGGGCAGAAGACCGCCTGTGGCTGTGCCACGCGGACTGGGGGCTGCTTGGCGAGTTGCGCAGTCGCACCACTGCACACATTGTCGACTCGACCCGAATACGACGAATGAAGGAAGGTCCGGAGCGCCGAGCGGCGGCGATGGCCAACAGCGGCATAGACGCCATCAACCTCCCCGCCAAGGACTGGACCGGAGGACTCGCAGCACTCTTCCACCGCTTCGAACGCCTTTGCTTCGGATGGGATGTCCAGCACATCCGTTTGGCCGCAGCACTGCGCGACATGGGCCTCGACGGCCTGTACGGCGACCACGTCGACCGGCTGCTCGCCGGTGTCACCTCACCGAGCGAACCAGTCGAACCGGCACCGGACGGCGACATCTGCGAGGCACAACCCGCCTGATCAGCGGCGCTGCCGGACCGGCCCCCCTCAACCCTGCACGGATGGCTCTAAAGACCACCGAGCCGAGTGGGTGGCCAGAAACGCGCGAACGCCCGCCCGACGATGTCGTTCTCGGAGATCGGTCCGAAGAAGCGACTGTCCTGGCTCGAGAGCCGGTTGTCACCCATGACGAACACGTACCCGGCCGGAATCAGTCGCTGCGTGAAGCTGCTCGTGTACGTATCGGCCGGGAGGTAGTCCTCTGGCATCGGAACGCCGTCAACGATGAGCTGTCCGCCTTCGGCCTCGACCGTCTGACCGCCGATGGCGACGACTCGCTTGACGAGCTCAGAGGTCTGCGGATGTCGCATCGCTTGGGGAGTCCGGAACACCACGATGTCGCCCGGGTCGGGTTCGCCGATGCGGTAGCTGAGCTTGGACACCATCAGCCGATCACCGATCTCCAGCACCGGTTCCATCGATTCGGACGGGATGTAGAACGCCGCAATGAGAAACGTTCGCATCAGCAATGCGAGCGCCACCGCGGCCAGCAGGACCCACGCCCACGACAACAGGTTGCGTGTACGTCGGCTCATGGCCCGCGCGATACGCGGTTGGCGACCTCGTGGCCTCAGGCCGTCAGCCGGGTCGCAATCGTCGGGTTCGCCCGCAACGCTCATGGTGACGTCGCCAACCAGGCTGCCGCTGCGCCCAGCCACTCGCACGCTTGCTGATCGCGTTCCAGCGGGCGACCCATGGAGGTGACGCTCAGCCCGCTGCGGGCGAGTGCTTCACCGACCGCGGCCGGCTCCGTGTCGATCGCCCGTTTTCCCAAAGTCTCAACCCATGCGGCGTCACGTTTCGCACAGCGCGCCGGAACCGGCACGACGGTGCGTTCGGGGGCCAGCGCGGCCATGGCGCGGGCGTGATGGCTGACACCTCGGTGTCGTTCTCGCTCATCGTCCGACGATGCGCGCACTGCCAGCGCGGTCGCTGCACCGAGACCATCCAGCACGGCGGCGTGGCCGACGAGATCCAGCGCCGAGAAGCCCAGAGGGCTCGCGGTGCCGAGGTGTCCGGGCCCAGGCGCGACGACGACACGGTCGATGTTCTGGCACGCCAATGCTGCGACTCCGGAGGCGACGGTGACCGACTCGATCGGCGCACCGAAGGCCTGCCCGGCGCTCACAGCCGTCGCGATCGTGCCCCGCTCAAGGCTCATGGCCGCAAGATCGCTCAGAACGAACGGAAGCGCCCCGCCGTCGGTCATGACATAGCCCGGTGCAACGCCGACGGCATCGCGCACCGTAGCGGCCAGCGCCAGTGCGTGGCTGTGCAGCACGCACAGCACGACCCGGACGCCAGCCAGAGACGGCAGCACGGACACGTCAAGGTGATCGGAACCAGTGCCCGCAGCCTCCTCGAACGCATCGACCGGCAACTGCTCGGAGAGATATCGGGCCTTCATGACCCGTCCCGGGACGTCAACACCCCCATAGGGCGCGCTCAGATTCGTGTGGACGACATGCGCCCCCCCGCTGCCGAGGTCCAACTCCAGCGCCGAGGTATTCACGAGCAATTCATCGCCGACCCCCACCGGGCCGCACAGATCAGTGAGGGCATACGCCTCGCTGCCGTCGGACAGGGTCATTCGCGCCAGCCCGGGCCTCACGTCACGCACCTCGGTGGCTCGCAGACGCGCAAAGCGCGGCATCAGCCGCCCTCAGCCAGCTGCGTGTCGGCGCGGGACTGCGTTGCAGCGCGGATTCTGGCGGGCGACAACGCTCATCACAGCGATTCGATCAGCTTGTCGACGCGTTCGTCGTGGGAACGGAACGGGTCTTTGCACAAGACGGTTCGCTGAGCTTGGTCGTTGAGCTTCAGGTGCACCCAGTCGACGGTGTAGTCCCGGCGACGGGCCTTGGCCTCGCGGACGAACGCCCCCCGCAGGCGCGCCCTGGTCGTCTGCGGGGCCTCCTCAGTGGCTCGGCGGACGTCGACGTCATCGAGAATTCGCTCGATGAGTCCCCGTCGCTGCATCAGATAGAAGACGCCGCGCGTCGAATGGACATGGTGGTACTGCAGGTCCAGCAGTGCGATGTGGGGGTCGTCGAAGCCAACTTCGTTACGGTCGGCGTAGCTGGTGAGCAGTTTGTGCTTGATGACCCAGTCCACCTCGCGGTCGAGCAACAGCGGATCGTCACCGATCACCGTCATGGCGTGCTCCCACATGCCCAACGCTCGCGATTCTTCTGCAGTGAGGTCGTTCGTCTCGGCAAAACGCAGTGCCCGCTCGAGATATTCCGATTGGATGTCGAAGGCGCTCACTTCACGCCCGTTGGAGAGGCGCACCTTGCGACGGCAGGTGATGTCGTGGCTGATCTCGCGGATCGCACGGATCGGGTTCTCGAGCGTCATGTCCCGCAGCACTACCGCGGGATCTTCGAGCATACGCAGCATCAGCGCAGCGGCACCGATCTTGAGGAATGACGTGTATTCGCTCATGTTCGAATCGCCGACAATGACATGCAAGCGTCGAAAGCGCTCGGCATCGGCGTGCGGCTCGTCACGGGTGTTGATGATCGGGCGGCTGCGCGTAGTCGCGCTCGACACGCTCTCCCAGATGTGCTCGGCGCGCTGGGTTAGGCAATACCGCGCACCTTTCGCGGTGTTGAGCACCTTGCCCGCACCTGCGTAGATCTGGCGGGTCACGAGGAACGGAATCAGCACCTCGGCGTAATTTGAGAAGTCATCGGCGCGGCTGGTCAGGTAGTTCTCGTGGCACCCGTAACTGTTCCCGGCCGAGTCGGTGTTGTTCTTGAACAGGAAAATCGTGCCGTTGAAGGCTTCCTCGGCCAGCCGCTCGGTCGCGCTGGCGACGAGCTGTTCGAGGATACGTTCGCCAGCGCGGTCGTGGCACACCACGTCATAGATGGAGTCGCACTCGGGTGTGGCGTACTCGGGATGGCTGCCCACGTCGAGGTAGAGGCGCGCCCCGTTCGCAAGGAACACATTGCTGGATCGCCCCCACGAGACCACCCTGCGAAACAGGTAGCGCGCTACCTCGTCGGGGCTCAGGCGGCGCTGGCCTCGCAGCGTACACGTGACCCCGTACTCGTTCTCGAGACCCATGATGCGCCGCTGCACGGCGCTCACCGTAGTTCCGATCTAGGAATCTTCCTGCTCAGAATCGTCCTGGGGCTGTTCTGCATCGTCGCCGAGGGCAACTTCCACCTCGGCATCGTCCAGACGCCGGAAGCAACGCCGGCGGTGGGTGCCATCCGGCACGATCGCTTCGAGCAGTGCCACCTCGAGATCCGCCGCAAGGATCTCGCGTTCAGAACCTGCTAGCGCTCCCCGAGCCAACCGGATGGCGCCATCAGCATCGAGTTCGCGGTCATAGCCCTCCGCGACACGCTCGCGAACTGCATCGGCTTCGCCGCCGATGCAGCAATAGGCCTCCTCGTCCATGACGGTCCCGTCGTACTGGATCCGGTAGAGCTGGTTGGCCTCGTCGCCGATCCCCACTTCGACCACCACGATCTCAACTTCAAGCGGCTTGAGCTCGTGAGTGAAGAACTGCCCCAGCATCTGCGCGTACTGGTTGGCGAGACTGCGGGCCTCGACGTCCAAACGCGAGTACTGGTAGCCCTTCAGTTCGGCGTGGCGAACTCCCGCAACGCGTAGCTGGTCGAACTCGATGTACCGGCCCACACCGCCGAATGCGATCCGATCGTAAATCTCAGACACCTTGCGAAGCGTCGCGCTGGCGTTCTCGGCCACCAGCGCAATGCCAGCGTCGTATTCCATAGTCACCAGCGAGCGACCCCGGGCGATGCCCTTGCGGGCATAATCCGCCCGATCCTGCATGAGCTGTTCGGGACTGACGTACAGCCCGGGCATGCTCATCGCGGTGCCTCGCCTGGATTGGCGTTTGCCGCTCCCCCGCTCACGCCACCAGCGAGATCAGCTTGCAGTTCTGCGAAAACCGCCCCGGAGTCGGCATCGCTCAGCTCGCGGAAACCACTGGCATCGATTGCAGCAAGCACCGGGTAGATGCCGCGCACCGGATCAGGCCCTCCGGTGGCGCTGTCGGAATCAGCCGCATGCCACAAGGCCTGAACGCTCAGCGCCAGTGCATCGGGCTCGCTCAGGTCGTCACGGAAGCCGAGCTTCAGCACGGTCCCCGCGTGCAGGCTTCCCGAGCCGGCCGTGGCGTAGTCCTGTTCCTCGTAGCGGCCTCCGGTCACGTCGTACTGGAACAGCCTGCCGCGCCCGTCGCTGGGGTCGTAGCCGGCGAAGATCGGCACCACTGGGAGGCCGCGCATCGCTTGGGGCAGGTGCGCCCGGAGCATCTCGGCCAGCTGGTTCGCCTTGCCTTCCAGACTCAGCGGCTTGCCTTCGATCTTCTCGTAGTACTCCAGCTGCAGCTGGAAGATGCGAACCATCTGAACTGCGGGGCCCGCCGCTCCAGCAATGGCAACCGCCGAATAGGAATCAGCGGGAAACACCTTGCGCATGTCGCGATGGCTGATGAGATGACCGCTGGTGGCGCGCCGGTCGCCTGCTACCACCACGCCCTCGGCGCTGCGCACTGCGAGCACGGTGGTGGCGTGGGAGCTCTCGAACGACCCGAAGCCGCCCTCAGCGGCAGAGACCGGTGCGAACCCGGCGAACGGTTCGCTGCCGGTGCGTCGCAGCAGTTCGAGGAAGCTCGCCCCTGGATCGTCTCCTGGAGCGAAGAACGGCATGGGGGTCACTCGCCGCCCTTCTGCACGTAGTTCTTCACGAATTCCTCGGCGTTGGTCTCGAGCACGTCGTCGATCTCGTCGAGCAGGTCGTCGAGCTCCGCCTTCAGCTCGGTCGCCCCTTGTGCCGATGCGCCCTCGGGCGCGGTGCCTTCAGTCTCCCTTGGAGACGATCGTCGCATCTGGGAGCGTTCTGCCATTTCGGGCCTCCTCGGAGTCTCGATTGCCTAGGTATCGAATGCGTGGACGTTCCGATTGCCGCCTGCGGATGTGCCGAGTTTGCCTTCTTGTCGGACGGCTAGTTGCCCAGCCGGCGCAGCAACTCGGCTGCATCGCGGCATTCGTCCAACAAGTTACCCACATGGTTCCGGGTTCCTCGCAGCGGTTCGAGCATCGGCACTCGCCGCAGTGGATCCGTCCCGATGTCGAAGACCATCGAGTCCCAGTTCGCCGCGACGATCTCATCGGAGAACTTTTCGAGGCAGCGGCCTCGGAAGTACGCACGTGTCGTCGAAGGCGGCACCGACACCGCTTCATTCACCTCGTCGTCAGTGGTGATCCGTTCAAGACCCACGCGTCGCGCCAGCGACTTGGACGGCCGCAGGTCGTGGTATTGCAGGTCCAGTGCGGCCAGCTTCGGACCATCCCAATCGAGGTCGTGCCGCTGCGCGAAACCCTCGTACAGACGCAACTTGGCAACCCAGTCCAACTGTGTCGCAAGGCTCATCGGATCGGACTCGAGCACGCCCAGCACCGACTCCCAGCGATCCAGAATGTCGTTGCCGATGTCGTCGCCGCCGACAGCCTCCAAGCCGTGGCTCTGTGCGTACTTGCGGGCCAGATCCAAGTACTCCCACTGGATCTCGATGGCCCGCATGTGTCGGCCGTCGACAAGCTCGATCAGTCCCGACAGGGAGGTGTCGAAGCTCACCTGGCGCAGTGCTGCGATCGGCACAAGTGGCGTCAGCGGCTCGGACATGAAGTCGTCGTCGATCATCGCCAGCACGAGTGATGTCGTGCCCAGCTTGAGGTACGTCTGGACCTCGCTCATGTTGGCGTCGCCGATGATCACGTGCAGGCGTCGGTACTTGCGAGTATCCGCGTGGGGCTCGTCGCGGGTGTTGACGATCGGCCGCTTGAGCGTGGTCTCTAACCCGACTTCCTCCTCGAAGAAGTCAGCACGCTGGCTGATCTGGAATGGCCTGTCCCCAAATGGCGTCGGGGACCGATCACCCATCGGCACTTCCATGCCCAGCTTGCCGGCCCCGCAGAAAATCTGGCGGGTCACGAAGAAGGGCAAGATGTGCGTCACGATGCGGCCGAAGGGAACGTCGCGGTCCAGCAGGTAGTTCTCGTGACAGCCGTAGCTGTTGCCCTTGCCGTCGCTGTTGTTCTTGTGGATGACCAGCTCCTCGCCGTCAGGCAGAAGGTTGTTCGCGGCCTCCATGGAGCGGATCAGGATTTCTTCAGCGGCCCGGTCGTAGATAACGCACTGGCGTGCGTCCGAGCACTCCGGCGTCGACAGTTCAGGGTGCGCATGGTCGACGTAGTAGCGAGCGCCGTTGGTCAACACCGCGTTGACGAGATGCGTCTCGATCTCGGGCGCGAGGGCGTCGAACTCGTTGAAGCCTCTCGCATCGGTGCCCGGCTGCTCGTCCTCGAAGTCCCAGCTGACGCGTTGGCACAGAAATCCGTTGACGTAGGCGTTGATGATCATCGACGACGCTGCTACCGGATTCGAGTCGCCGTTGCAGCGATGGATAATGCCGAACTCGGTCTCGATGCCAACGACCTTGTGAACCGCCACCGCCCCGGACCCTAGCTGTCAGGCCCGCGAACAGGACAAACGGGACTTACCCGCACGGCGCCGGCCGGATCCTCAGCGCTCAGAGGTATTGGCTGGTCTGGACCCGCTCGATCGCCCGGCCGCCCAGTGCATCGCTGTCGTCGGGGTCGACGAGCGTGCGAATGAAGACGATCCTTTCGCCTTTCTTGCCAGAGATCTTGGCCCAGTCGTCCGGGTTCGTCGTGTTGGGCAGGTCTTCGTGTTCGCGGAATTCCTGCCGGATCGAGCCCATGAGATCGTCGAGACGGATGCCGCTGCTGCCGGTTGCGAGCGACCGCTTGATGGCACTCTTCTTAGCCCGACGCACGATGTTCTCGATCATCGCCCCGGACGCAAAGTCCTTGAAGTACATGACTTCCTTGTCGCCGTTCTGGTAAGTGACTTCCAGGAAGCGATTGAGGTCGTCGGGGCGGTACATCTCGTCGACCGTGCGCTCGATCATGATCCGAACGGCCTTGTGGGGGTCTCCGCCGCCGATATCGGCCACCTCCATCGGGTCGATCGGCAGCTTCGGCGTGAGGTAGGTGCTGAAGATGGAGAGCGCCGCCTGCTCGTCAGGTCGGTTGATCTTGATTTTCACGTCGAGGCGACCGGGACGCAGAATCGCCGGATCGATGAGATCTTCTCGGTTCGAGGCGCCGATCACGATGACATTGCGCAGACCCTCAACTCCATCGATCTCCGCAAGCAACTGCGGCACCACTGTGGACTCCATGTCGGAGCTGATGCCGCTGCCGCGGGTGCGGAACAACGACTCCATCTCGTCGAAGAACACGATCACCGGCCACCCCTCGGAGGCCTTCTCTCTGGCCCGTTCGAAGATGCGCCGGATCTGTCGCTCGGTCTCGCCCACGTACTTGTTCAGCAGCTCGGGGCCCTTGATGTTGATGAAGAAGCTGCGCGCGCCCTGCTGGCCGGAGACCTCGCCGACCTTGAGGGCAAGGGAGTTGGCCACTGCCTTGGCAATCAGGGTCTTCCCGCAGCCGGGTGGGCCATACAACAAGATGCCCTTGGGCGCCGGCAGGTCGTAGGTGCGGAACAGGTCCTGGTGCAGGTACGGCAGTTCGACCGCATCAGTGATCAGCTCGATCTGGGTATCGAGCCCGCCAATGTCGTCATAGGTGACGTCAGGCACTTCCTCGAGCAGCAGATCGTCCACCTCGGGACGAGGCAGGCGTTCCAGCACGATGTTGGACCGCACGTCGAGCAGCAGGTTGTCGCCCGACCGCAGCGGCTGACCTCGCAGGTCGCCCGCCAGCTCCACGATGCGTTCCTCGTCGGCGCGGCCGGTGACCAGCGCACGGAAACCATCTTCGAGCACCTCATTCAGCGTGACGACTTCACCGGAGGTCTCGGGCCCGCGCGCCAGCACGATGTTGTACGACTCGTTGAGAACGACTTCGCTGCCCTCGACGAGTTCAGTCTCGGCCAGGTCCGGGTGCAGGGCGACCCGCATCTTGCGACCGCTCGCGTGCACGTCCGCCGTGCCATCGTCGTTGCGGGACAAGAACGTTCCATACGCCGAGGGCGGTTGGGTCAGCTTGTCGACCTCTTCGCGCAGCGCCGCGATGTGCTCACGTGCTTCGCGCAGGGTGTAGGTCAGCTTTTCGTTCTGTGAGACCGCCGCCGACAATTGTCCCTTGGCTTCGAGCAAACGCTCCTCGAGGGTGCTGACGCGCGCAGGCGTATCAGCCAGTTTGCGTCGGAGCAGAGCGACCTCTTCCTCGAGCGCGCGCAGGCCGCTGCGGAGGACTCCCGCATCCGCTGCGCTAGTGCGCTGAGGTTCGGATTCGCCCTGGTCCATGCGCGGCCGACACTACCCCCACACTGCTGTGATGACGTGACGCGCGGTATGGATGGCCGACCGGCCGCGGCCGGAGCACTCGCGGGTGCCGTGCGGTACACGCGCCGACTCGGTAGATTTCATTAGTGGCGCGGGCTCGCCTATCGGCCCGTCGCGGAGGAAGGGTCGGTACACGATGAAGGTCTGGATCGATCAGGATCTGTGCACCGGTGACGGGCTCTGCGAAGAGATCGCACCTGATGTGTTCACACTGCTCGACGACGGCCTCGCCTATGTGAAAGAAGGCGACAAGGTCTTCGCCGAACCGGGCGGTGTCGAAGGTCTCGCCGAGTTTTCCGACGCCCAGCTCGACGCCGTAATCGAATCCGCCGAAGAGTGCCCCGGGGAGTGCATCTTCATCGAGGCGTAAGCCGAGATGAAGCGATGAGCGCGGATCGAGGCGTAAGCCGAGATGAAGCGATGAGCGCGGATCGAGGCGTAAGCCGAGATGAAGCGATGAGCGCGGATCGAGGCGTAAGCCGAGATGAAGCGATGAGCGCGGATCGAGGCGTAAGCCGAACTAGCTGCTGCACTCGCCGTTGGGGGTCACGCTGAGATCTCCAGGTCTCGCCCTGATCACAGTGCGGCCGAGGGTGTCCACTCGGGCATCGACGCCCGCCGAGACGAGGAACCCCAGTAACTCAGCCCGGCTGAGAGCGAATCCGATCTCGGAGGGGCCTCGTACCGTGCCGAACGCCACACCGACAACGTTTCCCCCCTGATCGACCAACGGAGCGCCGGACTGTCCTGTTCGGATGTCGGCAGCAACCACGTACACGCTTCTAGCAGTTCCGTCACCCCACAGCCCGGTTGCGCTCACGTAGTGCTCGATGCGTGCTGGTGAGACCACGAGCCCTCCGCCTTCGGGGTATCCGAGCACCACCCCCGATGCGCCCAGCCGTGCCTGATCGATGCCGAGTGGCGGCACCGCTGCGTCGACCAGCAGCAATGCCAGGTCTCGTCCCTCCTCGTAGCCCACCACGACTGCTGGGTACGTGCTCGGATCAACGGCACCGCTCGGGGACCATTCGATCTCGATGGCAGATGCCCCTGCAATCACATGGGCAGCACCCACCAGGACCCCCGGCGCGACGGCGAACGCCGTGCCGTTCGACACTGGCCCGCAGCCTCTTGCCCGCACGGCAACCACTCCCCGAGCCGCCGCCGCGAGCACATCGTCGTCGACCGGCGATGTTGCCGGCGGAGCGCCCAGCCACAACGGTCCCTCGCTGCTCTCAATCCGAGCAACCGGTTCGACCAGGGACCCATCCGGTCCGGCATCCTCGGGTCCCCGAGCGCAGCCTCCCAATGGGGCGCTCAGCAGAGCTACACACAGCGCCAGCGTTAGCCACGCTGCGGCGCGTTGGGGCGTTCGTGCCTGGCGCCGGGGTTCTGTTCGTGTGCGGGAGGCGATGGTGCGCGTCACTCCTCGGTCAAACGGGCGTGTGTCAGGAAGCCGGTGTGGGCAACCATGCGATGGTCAGGTCGTACAGAGGCCCCCTGCACGTGCCAGCTGCGATGCAGCACCTCGATGGTCTCGACGAACGCCCAAGGACCGTCGTCAAGCGTTCGGCGAAGTTGTTGCACCTGGGTCACCGACGGGTTGTAGGCGACGAGGATTCCGCCAAGCCGTAGCCGACCGGGCAGATGCACCGCCACCCGCCAAGGCTCAGGGATGTCCAGGACTGCCCGGTCGTACTGGGCGCTGCCAGAGCCCGGGGTCGGAGTTTGGGAACTGGAACCAAGTCGAGGGGGATCGACTGATTCGTAGGCGTCGCGCAGTTGAACGTCGTAGCGGTCGAGCGCCTCTGACCCCTCAGCACTCGCCACATTGACCGCAGCCCGTTCGGCGAAATCGTCCCGCAGCTCGTAGCCGGTGACGATTGCGCCCGCGCGAAGCAAGGTCGCCGACAGCGCACCCGAGCCCACACCGGATTCGAACACTTGCATGCCCGCTCGAAGATCGGCCAACATCCAGATGGCGCCAAGGTCTTTGGGATAGATGACCTGGGCCCCGCGCGGCATCTTCAACACTCTGTCGGCGAGCGTCGGCCGCATGGCGATGAACCGGGCTCCCGAGCCACTGCGATATTTCGAGCCCTCGGGCGATCCGATGATCTCGTCGTGAGACACCACTCCGGCGTGGGTGTGAAACTCGCCGCCGTCGCTGAGCGACACGAGGTACCGCCGCTGGCGACTATCGATCATGAGCACGGTCTCACCCGGTCGCAGCTTGCCCCCCCGCTGTTCCCCGGCGTCGTCCGGCACCGTGTACTCGGGCGCGGCTTCGGAGCGGCTCACATCTGTTCCGCCGACGCATTGTCCTCGCCGTAGCTGCGTGTGGTGTGCCGGATCGCGAGTTCTTCACCCGGCAACAGCTCGCCGCTGAACACCACTTCGCGCTCGCGCCTCGACATTCGTACGAGCAGCCGGAGCCCACCGACGACGATTGCCGCTGCCAGCCACTTGCCGTTGCCCGACCGCGCTCGCCGCCACAGAACATCCATGGTCCGAGCCTTCAGCCCTCCGACGCGTCGCTTCGCTGCCATGTTCACGCCCACCCCATACCGTGAACCTGGACTACACCCGGACGACTTCGACGATCGTGCTGCGGCGGCGCCCACGACGCCGACCGAACAGGAACGCGGCCAGCACAAGACCCGTCCCGATCGCGGCGGCCACGGCGACGGCGGCACTCGATACTTGCTCTGCAGCATCGCCGGCTCCACCGATGAGCTGCCGTACGCGGTCGGAAATGTCCTGCGATGTGATGCGCTGCCCGTCGGTGCTGGATTTGAAAGTTTCCGCCACGTTGTTCTCAGTCTTCTCCGCGTTCGGTTGCCCCGTCGTCGAACCGTTCGTCATCCGTCGCCAGTCTGGCGGCGCCGTCCTTGGGCCGAATCGCCCGCGCCATGGTCGCAATTGCAACAATCAGTACGGCGACGCCAGCCAAGTGCGGCACGAATGACCAGTTGGCACCGAAGACGGCGGTCTCGGTCTGCAGGACGCGCACCAGCGCCAATGCGCCAAGCACGACCGAGATGCTCACTGCGACCGCGCCGAGCAATCCGAACAACAGGTAGCGGCCGATCCCCCGCAGCGGGCCCACCGTTTCCTGAACGATGTAGGCCCGCAACATGGCGGCCAATTCGGAAAGCTCGGCTCGCAGGCCGACGTCTCGTCGTGGCATTACTCGCTCAGGCACCATCCGCTGGGCACAGGCTGCGAGAGTGCAGCCTGCTCAGGCACATTGTCCGCCGCTGGACATGAGCGGGCCGCCCAGGCCCGTGTGGCGACGCTACCGGCCGCCCAGTAGTTCTTCCACGCCGTCAAGCACCCCTGCGATCACCTCGACGCGGTCAGCCGGATCGGGTGCGCTCAGCATGGCGTGGCGATCGAAGGGACCTGCGGGTACGAGCGCCGCCAATTGGAACGACCAGTCCGTCGCGTCCGTCGTGGCCTCTGCTAGCTGCGCGAGACGGTCGTCGATCGCTGCTGACTCAGCCGCGGTGACTCCCAGGGCACCGATTTCTGAGGCCAATGCTCGCAACCGGCGGAGCCGCGCCACTGTCGCCCTGCGCGTCTGCGAATCCACCTCGGAAGGCCCGTCGGGCCAGATGATCGTCATCGCACTGGGGTAGGGATCGTCCGGCAGCCATTCGACGATGCGAATCCGTGGGCCACCGGTGGCGAGCATCACCCATCGCCCATCGGGCAGTTCTTGGTGCTGCGCGATGGACGCCAGGCAGCCCACGTCGGAACGGACATCTCCGCCGCCGACTTCGCTCCCGCGCTCGATCATGACGACGCCGAACGGTTCATCGTTGCTGGTGCACCTCCGTGCAAGGTCCCGGTAGCGGGGCTCAAAAATGTGGAGCGGCAGCACGGCACCAGGCAGCAGCGGGGAACCAAGTGGGAACATCGCTCGCTCACGAGCGACATCAGACCCAGCTCGCTCACGAGCCTCGTGTCGCCCTTGAGCAGGGTCCGGGTCTTGTTCAGGCGGGGCCACGCATCAATCCTCGCAGGGCTGCGACATCACCCACGGGGTACCGCAGCAGCTGACCCACTAACGACTCCTGCAGTTCCAGACCCAGTCGGGTACCGGCAGGCACACCGTTGAGGATCTGGGCGAACGTGACCGTACCGCCGTCGGTTTGGACGAACCCCGCCAGCGAGTTGACCCCCGTCAGCAAACCGGTCTTGGCATGCAGACGGCCCGCCACCGGGTGCACGGCAAATCGATGCGACAACGTCCCGGTGCGCGCTGCGATCGGGAGCCCCGCTGCCACGGCTGAATCGGTGCCGAAGCTGTCGAGCAGAGCTGCCAGCAAGCTGCACGACAACTGGTTCTGACGATCCAGTCCTGAGCCGTCCACCACAACCGGTGGTGACTGTTGAGGCAGCATCTCCGACACGATCCTCGCCGCGGCAGCAGCGCCGGCTGGGGTCGATCCCTCACCAGCACTTCGCAGACCGATCTCGCGCAGCATGAGCTCCGCAGTCGTGTTGTCACTCTCACGCAGCATCTGTTGGATGATCTCGATGAGCGGCGGTGACGTCAGCCGCGCAATTTCGGTCATGCCGCTCGGCGCGGTTGAGACGTCGATTTCGACATCGACCGAGACGCCACGCACGGTCAACAGGTCCGCCAGCGTGGACACGAACCAGCGCGCCGGGTGCTCGGCCGCGGTCAAGGCGGTCGTGAAGCCCGTGATGCCGTCATTGAGGCTCAGTGCCGAAAGCGGCCCGCTGTGCAGCTGAGTGACGTAGCGCTGAGGCCATGTCTCGGGAAAACGGGTCGCGTCATAGCGCGACTCATCGGCGATGAGCTTGCCACGCAACGATCGGATGCCCAGGCCGACGAGTTCGTCTGCGAGATCCTCCATCGGCGTGCGCAACTGCGGCTGGCGACGATGCGAATCCGCGTACGACTGAGTCATGATCAGCGGATCGCCGCCGCCGACGACCCAGACCGTGCCGTCGAGTACGCCGTCGACGATCTGGGCATCGGTGAGCACCTGGGTGACCAATTGCTCAGCGGGGTCAACCACTGCAAGCGCCGCTGCAGCAGTAATGAGCTTTTGAACCGAAGCGGGAATCACACCTTCGACGTCGCTCGAGAACACTTCGGTGCCGTCGATCCAGATCGCGAGGCAGTGCGGCTCGGGCCAATCCGAGCTGAACGCCGTCATCTCGGCCCCGATGTGGTGTTCCTGCGCCGCCCGCCACAACGCGTCCGGTGCGCGTTCGGCCCGCAGGAGCGGCACTGGCGACGCCAACGCCTCGCTCCCGCCATCGGGATCGTCAGGGTCGAGGGGGTTCGCAGGAGTGAAAACCGGGGTGCGAAGCGCAGCGGCGTAGGCGGCGGCTTCATCGGCTGAGGCGTTCATGCGCACGGCCGCCAGCGTGGGCAGCAGGCCGGCTACCGCCGTCAACAACGCCAGCACGGCTGCGCGTAGTGGTCTCACATCACTCGCGGGCGGCAGCCACGCACGAATCGGAGTCGGCACGGGCGCCACCAAGGGCGGCACTGTCGGCACAGGCGCCACCAAGGGCGGCGCCCAGGGCCGCCGAGAGTTCGCCGGCTTCTGAGGGAACCACCTTGGGGCGCGACGTGTTCGATCGACCAATGAGCATCTCGGTCAGCAGCGCATCCAGCGATCCGGCGAGCAGATCCCAGTCCTCGCTGAGTCCACCGCCGATAACCACCATTTCGGGGTCCGTCAGGATGCAGAGATTCGAGATCCCCAGCGCGAGCCAGTAGGCAAACTCGTCCAACACTCCGAGCGCAAGAGTGTCTCCCTGCCGGGCAGCCTCGGTCACGTCCGGACCACGCGCACCATCGCCGAAACGCTCGCTGGCCATCCGATCCAGCGCGGAACCTGACGCGTAGGCCTCCCAGCAACCCTTCCGCCCGCAGGCGCATTCGCGCCCGCCAGCCGCCACAATCATGTGCCCCGGCTCGCCGGCGAGTCCCACCGCACCACGAAGCACCTCGCCGCCAAGCATGAGGGCCCCGCCGATTCCAGTACCGACGGCCACCATGACGCCATGGCGGACGCCTCGCGCCGCTCCGGCCGCCAATTCCCAACGGGCGGCGCAATTCACTTCGTTGTCCAGCGCGACTGGCATGCCCAGCTCGTCGCTGAGCCGAACTCCGATGTCTGCACCGTCCACGCCGACGAGGTTGGGCGAGACTGTCACCCGCCCGGAATTGGTGATCAGCCCTGCCATGCCGACACCGACCGACGCAGGGCCCTGATCGGGCGCCAGCGAGCCGACCATCTGGACCAGACACGCCACGAGCGCTCCGGCACCGCTGGGCGTGGGCTCGCGCACCGTCCTCTGAAGCGTGCCTGCGCTATCGGTCGCGACGCCGAAGATCTTGGTCCCGCCGACGTCGAAACCGAGATGCAACTTCGATGTCGCAATCGATGACGCGCCGACAGATGTCGGCGCGTCGATTGTCATGAGCGCTGCGACGTCGGCCTGGCGGCGGCGTCGCAGTTCCGCATGCGCTCGGCTGGGATCAGAGCTTTCCCAAGATCGACGAGCAGCTCGAGACGTCGATTCCACCCCCGGGCTCGACCTCGAGCGCCGTCACGGTTCCGTCCTCGATGACCGCTGCGTAGCGACGCGAGCGAGAGCCCAAGCCGAAGCCGGAGCCGTCCATGACGAGGCCCATGGCCTCGGCGAAGTCGCCGTTGCCGTCGGCAGCCATTTCGATGCCCTGCGCACTGTTGGCCTCGGCCCACGCGTGCATTGTCCAGGCATCATTCACCGAGACGCACACGACCTTGTCAACACCCTTGCCGGCAAGTTCGGAGGCACCTTCGACATAGCCGGGGAGATGGACGTTGGTGCACCCGGGCGTGAACGCGCCCGGCACTGCGAACAGCACCACCTTGCCACTGCCCAGCATCTCGTTGGACTGCACGGGCGCGGGCATGCCGCTTTCGTTCAGTACACGCAGTGTCACATCGGGAATCTGGTCGCCGACCTCAATCGCCATTGCTGTGCTCCGTCCCTGTTCGTCTTGTGGGGAAATATGGCTCGCAGCGTATCCGCGTCGCTGGTGTCCGGTCCGATCGGAACTGCCCCAGACCCCTCAGCTGCCGCAGTCGCTCTGCGGCGTCGGTACGTGCACACCATCGATCCAGCGCAGCAGCTCGCCGTAGTCGGATGCCACGGGCAGGTCCGGATTCGCTTCGGCCACCGCTGCAGGGCATCTGAACAGGCTCGCGACGTCTGCTGCTCGCAGCATCGTCAGGTCGTTGTAGGAATCTCCGACCGCGGTCACGTGATAGTTGAGCTCCCGGTACGCGACGACGGCGCGCTGTTTGGCGTCTTCGACGCGGCGGCGCCATCCCAACAGACGTCCCTCAGCAACGTCGAGCCGGTGGCACAGCAAATGCGGGTACCCCATCAGCTCCAGGAAGTGATCGTCGAACTGCTCAAACGTGTCGGACAGCAGCACGACAACCCACTGGCGCCGGAGTTGGTCGAGGAATTCCCGGGCCCCTTCCAGCAGCGGCAGCTCAGCGATGACCTCCCGGATCTGACTCAGCGTCACTTCATGCGAATTGAGCACGTCAATCCGGTACTTCATCAGGGCGTCGTAGTCCGGCTCGTCGCGGGTCGTGCGCCGCAGTTCGGCAATCCCGGTGCGCTCGGACACCGCGATCCAGATCTCGGGCGTCAGCACGCCCTCCATGTCCAAGGCGATGACCCTCTGCACGAGCGCCGATTCTCTCATGCGACGGACGATTGTCCACGAACCAGAGCAGACTCTGTGCAGAAATGCCGCCACAGGCGGCAAAATTGCACACAGAAAGCGTGGCAATCGCTTCCCGGGTGATGACGCGTCGGCAAGGCGTCTCAGAGGGACGTGCCGACGGACCCGGCGAAGTTTCTAAGATGTCTTAGATATTCGAGGCAACCCAGCGCCGCGAAGTCCACATGAGCGAGGCCCTCATGAGCATTGACACCACCGAGCAGACGTCGCTCGCCGAGATCTTCCTGCCGGAGATGGATTTCGATCCCGACGAGTTGCGTGACCGGTACCGAGCCGAGCGCGACAAGCGCCTGCGTGACGACGGCAACGAGCAGTACGTCGAGGTGGTGGGCGACTTCTCGAACTACGTCGATGACCCATACACCGAGCGCATCGAGCGGGAGCCGCTCTTCGACGAGGTCGAGGTCGCGATTATCGGGGGCGGCTTCGGCGGACTGCTCATGGGCGCCCAGCTGCGCAAGGCGGGTTACGAAAGCATCCGGGTCATCGAGAAGGCCGGCGACTTCGGCGGCACCTGGTACTGGAATCGCTACCCGGGCGCAATGTGCGACGTGGAGTCCTACGTGTACTTGCCGCTGCTCGAAGAGCTGAGCTACATGCCCAAGCGCAAGTACTCCTTCGCACCGGAGATCTTCGAGCATTCCAAGGCAATCGCCCGCCACTTCGGGCTGTACGACAACGCGTGCCTGGCGACTTCGGTCTCAGAGATGCGTTGGGACGACGATGCGGCCCAGTGGATCATCTCCACCGACCGTGGCGACCGCATGCGTGCCCACTACGTGGCCATGGCAAACGGTCCGCTCAACCGGCCCAAGCTGCCAGGAATCCCGGGAATCGACTCCTACGAGGGCCACACGTTCCACACCAGCCGTTGGGACTACGACTACACCGCCGGGACCTCCGAAGGCGGCCTCACGAATCTCGCCGACAAGAAGGTCGGCATCATCGGCACGGGCGCGACCGCCGTGCAATGCATCCCGCACCTCGGCGAATCAGCCAGGGAGCTGTACGTGTTCCAGCGCACGCCGTCGTCGATCGACGTGCGTGACAACCGCGAGACCGACCCGGAATGGGCTGGGTCGTTGGAGCCAGGCTGGCAGCGCCGGCGCATGGAGAACTTCAACATCCTGGTGAGCGGTGGAGATCAGGACGAAGACCTGGTATCTGACGGCTGGACTGACATCTTCCGCAATCTCACCGGCATCGCTGCCAAGACGGCAGCCCGCAAGGCGGGCCGCCGTCTCACCGGACGCGAGAAGGGCGAGCTCATGGAGCTGGCCGATTTTCAGAAGATGAACACCGTGCGGTCGCGCGCCGCCGAGGTGGTCAAGGACGGCAAGGTCGCCGAGTCGCTGCAGCCGTGGTATCGCCAGTTCTGCAAGCGGCCGTGCTTCCACGACGAGTACTTGCCCACGTTCAACCGTCCGAACGTGCATCTCGTCGACACTGACGGTCAAGGTGTCGAGCGAATCACTCCACGCGGCGTCGTGGTCGGCGACACGGAGTACGAGGTTGATTGCATCGTCTTCGCCACTGGCTTCGAGGTAGGCACCACCTACACCCGACGTGCCGGCTACGACATCATCGGGCGAGGCGGCCAGACGCTCTCGGACAAGTGGTCCGACGGCGTCAAAACCTTCTGTGGGCTGACCACTCATGGCTTCCCGAACTGTTTCTTCTTGGGCTTCACCCAGACCGCAGTGACCGTCAACGTGCCCCATGCGCTGATGGAGCAGGCAGCGCACGTCACCTACATGCTCGACGAAGCCGCCGAACAGGGCTGCACGCGCATCGAGCCGACTGCCGAAGCCGAGCAGTGGTGGCAGGGAGAAATGGCCGACAAGGCCCGCCTCGGCGTCCGTTTCTACGAAGCATGCACCCCCGGCTACTACAACAACGAGGGCAAGCTCGGGAACCCCAACGGCTTCTTCACTGCCATGTATGGCGCCGGCCCGATCAAGTTCTTCCGCATCCTGGACGAGTGGCGTTCGACCGGTCGCCTCGAAGGCATCGACCTAAGCTGAGCGGAAGGGCGATTCCAAAACATCAGAGCCGGAAGAGGTAAGGCGTCGCGCCGATTGCAGAGCACTGCAGGGAGGCTGGACATGGCAAAGCCGATCAAGATGGCACACGCCGTCTTTCGCACTGATGACATCGAGCGCCTCCAGTCGTGGTGGTGCACGGTGCTCGACGCCAGAGTCGTCCACAACGGCGGATTCATCTCGTTCATCTCCTACGACGACGAGCATCACCGGCTGGCATTTGTGAACCGTGGCAAGCCTGGTCGGTACGACTCTCGCCAGGGCACACTTGAGCACATCGCGTACTCGATGGGCAGCTTCGGCGACCTCCTCGACCTCTACGAACGCCTCAAGGCGGCGGGCATCATGCCGGTTCGGACCATCAACCACGGCCCCACCACCTCGATCTACTACGCCGACCCCGACGGCAACGGTGTGGAGTTCCAGATCGAGAATTACGCCACGATGGCCGAGTGCATGGATTTCATGCGCTCGGAGACCTTCCGGGCGAACCCCATCGGCGTGGAATTCGACGCCGACCTGCTGGTCGAGCGCTTCCGCAGCGGTGACCCGCTCGAAGAACTGGTCAAGCAGGGTTCCGCCCCAGTATCTGCCAGCTGAATCAGTGAGCACCACAGTCCATCGCAACGTCTACATGAGCGACGAGCTGCAGGCGATCTACGAGCAAACCGTCGCCTTCGTCGCCAAAGAGGTCACCCCGGTCGGCGATGCCTGGGAGCAAGCCGGCCAGGTTCCGCGTGAGATCTACAAGCAGATGGGCGAGCTGGGGATGTTCTCGCTGCGAGTGCCTGAGCGGTGGGGCGGACTGGGTCTCGGTCCGCTCGCCTCGGCCGCATTCTCCGAGGCGCTCGGCGCCTCCACGTACGCAGGTTTCGAAGCAAATGTGCTGGTGCACACCGACATGGCGCTGCCCCACCTGCTCAATGCGGGGTCCGATGAACAGCTTGAGCGCTGGCTGGGTTCGATTCAGTCCGGCGACACCATGCTGTCGATCGCGGTGACCGAGCCCGATGCCGGATCCGACGTGGCAGGGCTGCGCACTACGGCGGTCCGCGACGGTGACGGCTGGCGGATGAACGGCGCCAAGACATTCATCACCGGTGCTGTGTACGGCGACATGACGGTGCTCGCGGCTCGAACCGACACCGACAACCGGTACGGGATCTCGATGTTCCTGGTCCCTGCGCACACCGAGGGCTTCGAAGTGGCTCGCAAGCTCGACAAACACGGTTGGCGCTGCTCGGACACCGCGGAGCTCGTGCTACGCGATGTATGGCTGTCTGACGACCACCTGCTCGGCGAATTGCACCGGGGCTTCTACGCCACCATGGCGAACTTCCAGAACGAGCGGATGGTGATCGTGGGCATGGGCATCGGCGCAGCGCAGGTCGCCATCGACCTGACCAACGCGTACACCCAGCAGCGGAAGGCCTTCGACGCCACGCTGTACGACCTCGGCGCAATCCGCCAGCGCATGGCAATGAACCAGGCCAAGGTCGACGCAGTGCGCGCCTCGATGTACCACGCCGCCTGGCTGACCGAACAAGGCATCGACGCCATCAAGGAGATGTCGGGCGTCAAGGCGCTCGGCGCCGAAGTCGTGAATCAGGTCATGTACGACTGCATGCAGTTCCATGGCGGCATCGGCTACATGCGGGAGTCGACCATCGAGCGGATGTGCCGCGATGCGCGCCTGCTGCCCATCGGCGGCGGCGCCACAGAAGTCATGCTCGAAGAGGTTGCCAAGCGCAGCTACGTCAACCCCTAGCGGGATTCGAGCCAGTCGCGCACCGCGCCGGCGAAACGGGCGGCTGGGGCGCCGTCGAACGCTCGATGATCCCAGGTCAGCGAGAGGGTGAGCACCGGGCGGGCTGCGGGATTACCACCTGACCAGTCGGTTTCAGTACGGATGCGGCCCACGCCCAAGATGGCCGTGTTCGGTGGATTGATCACCGGGGTGAATGCGTCCACGCCGAACATGCCAAGTGCGGTGACCGTGAACGTGGCGCCCTGGAAGTCGTCATAGCCCAACCCACCCTCACGCGCCCCGCCGGCAAGGCGCTTCGTCTCTGTTGCAATTTCGCTCAAGCTCAGTCGATCGGTGTGGCGGATAACGGGAACGAGCAAGCCGTCGTCCAGTGCGACCGCTAGACCGACGTGGATGTCCCCCAACAGCGCAACCGCATTGGCCGTGACCTGGGAATTGATGCGCGGGAAGGCACGCAGCGCTGCGGCGGCTGCGGCCACGACGTAGTCGGTGTAGCCCGGCACTTCAGCATCGGCGGTACCCCCAACGTTGCCGCTGCGAGCAGACTCGGCCTGCGCAGCCCGTTCGGCCACGACTGCGCTCATGTCCACATCCATCGTGAGAGTCAGCTGGGCCATCGATCGCAGCGATGCGCTCATCCGATCCGCGATGACGCCGCGCATGCCTCGCAAAGGGATCTCTTCAGTGGGCGTCTGGGCAAGCGGTGGTGCCTCGTCGGTTGCGGCGGATTTCGTCTCAGGCGCGGCACTCATCGGGGCGGGCTGGTCCGGCTCGACAAGGGGACTCAGCCGGGCCAGCACCTCCCGGACATGAACAGCCACATCTGCGCGCGAGATGCGCCCGTCGGCAGCGCCGGCTCGAACAGTACGAAGGTCAACACCGAGCAGATCCGCGAGCTGTCGAGCCGCCAGAGTTGCCGGCGGTGACACTGCGGCGCCCAGGTCCGGTGCAGCCGTTGCCGTTGCAGCTGCTTGGCCCAAGGCCGGAACGGGCGGTGCGTCGAGCGCAGCTCTCACGTCTCGTTCGGTGATGCGGCCCTTGGGACCCGTCCCCGCGATGATCGCCAACTCGACACCGAGTTCTCTCGCCAACCGCTTGGCTGCCGGAGATGCCAGGACACGTTCCCCAGGGGCGCGTGGCGCCGCTGCCGGAGCGGTGGCGACAGCGGGTGCCGCTGTCGAGGCCTTGAACGCCTGCACAGGAGCCCGAGGCGGGCCAGCAGCTAACTGGGGTGGGGACTTCCCCGGTTTGCAGAACCAGCCAATACGCACGCCGCACTCATAGTTCTCGCCGACCTCGCCGCTCTGATGCAGCACGCCGCTGCCCGAAGCCTCAATCTCGGTCTCCACCTTGTCGGTCTCGACCAGCACGACAGATTGGCCAGCATCGACCGGAGTGCCGTCAGGCACCAACCAGCGCAAGATCGTGCCCGACTCCATCGTCAGACCCAGCTTCGGCATCGCAAACTCGGTGGCCATCGGTGTCCTCTTGCTCAGCCGTCCGCAACAGCAGGCACGAACCGATAGCGCCGTCGTTGTGCCGCCGCAACAGCTGCGCTCACGTCGATCACCTGCGGACCGTTCGGACGGACGGTGACCTCTGCGGGCTCGCCTCGGCCCAGCACGATCTCGCGCTCCCCGTCGAGCGTCAGCACACCGGGACCCCGCAGCGTGACGGGCTGGTCGAATCCCACGTGCTCGCAATGTTCGATGTCGATGTCGGAATAGCTGCCGGGCATCACCGCCGCCCGGATGTGCCTGCTGCGCTGGGCGTTGCGCGACGCACACCCCAAGCGGACATGGACTCCGCCGGCTTCATACCGCCCCAGCGGGGCAACGGCCGCGGCAATCGCTGACAGTCCCACCGATGCCGGCTCGGCAATGGCAGCGACGATCTCGCTCACCGATGCCGATTCCCACACAGCTCGTGCGCCCACAAACGCGCCCCGCACCAGGCACACATCGACGAGCGCTACATCGGAGTCGCCACTCGACTCCAGCGTGATGTCAATGATCTTTGCCTGCGATGTCACCTCCGCCGCAGCCCCGAGACCGCTCGCCACCGCTCCTGCAGCGAAGCCGACGACCGTGGCCTCCAACTGCTGTGGGAAGACGTTGTTGGTGCCGACCGCCAGCGGTACCAGAGGCACATTTCGCCAGCCTTTGGCTACATCGCGCTGGGTGCCATCACCGCCGAGCGCGATCACTGCTCCCACACCCAGCTCACAGAACCGTGCCGCGGCCAACTGGGAGTCGCGGCCGGTGTGCCAGCCGTGCGGCTCGGTGACCTCCACCGGTCCCGACCGATGAAGGCCCACCAGCGCCCGGTCCCCTAGCCGTGCCCGGTCGCCGCTGATCAGCACCCGTTCAGCTCCGCCTTCGAACGCACCCACCACAGCACGGCGGATTGCGCCGATCTTGACGGCGTCCGAGACCGGTGTGGCCCCTGAGGTGAGCCTTCTTACGTCCTTGCCGGCCAGCGGGTTGGCAACGATGCCGACCGTCGGGCCAGCAGCTTCCCTCACGCGGCCGCGAGCGCTCGGATTCGCTCGCCGATCAGCTCGGCGTTGGGCACCCATTCCTTTTCGAGCACGGGACTGAATGGCACCGGGCTGAACGGTGCGCCGACGCGCTCGATCGGAGCATCGAGATAGTCGAAGGCCTGCTCAGCGATCTGCGATGCGATCTCACCGCCGAGGCCGCCGAATCGGACCGCCTCGTGCACGACTGCAACGCGATTCGTCCTGTGTGCAGATTGGATCACGGTGTCCATATCGAGCGGTTGCAGCGTGCGGAGATCGATCACCTCGCACTCGATCCCTTCGGCCGCGAGCGCATCAGCAGCCGCTGTGGACTCGTGCACCATCCGGCCGTACGTCACCACGGTGATGTCGTCGCCGGGTCGAACGATGCTGGCCGAGCCCAACGGCACTTCGTACACGTCGGTGGGAACATCGCCGCGCAGGCCCAGCAGGCGCTTGTGCTTCACGAACACTGTCGGGTTGTCGTCACGGATACACGAGATGAGCAGGCCCTTCGCGTCGTACGGGTTCGACGGCATGACCACCTTGAGGCCCGGAATGTGGCACAACATCGCCTCGAGGCTCTGACTGTGCTGAGCCGCGGCCGACAGCCCTGCTCCGGCACTCGTGGTGATCGTGAGCGGCAGCGTGGCCTTGCCACCGAACATGTACTTCAGTTTCGCCGCCTGATTCACGATCTGATCCATGGCGACGAGGATGAAGTCCATGAACATCAGGTCCACGACTGGCCTCAGGCCGCTGACTGCTGCCCCTGTGCCGAGGCCCACGATGGCCTGCTCACTGATCGGCGTGTCCACCACACGCATATCGCCGAAGCGCTCGTTCAGCCCGCGGAACGAACCGAACACTCCCCCGGCTCGGCCGACGTCCTCACCGGCCACGAACACATTCGGGTCGGCTTCCATCATTTGCGCGAGCCCCTCGGCGAATGCGGCTCCGTAGGCGATGCTGCGCTCTCCGGCATCGGCAGTGACAGTCATGATGACGCTCCTGAGTAGGCGGCTGCGGTCAGATTGGCGCCGGTGTAGACGTCGACCAGCAGATTGTCCAGGTCGGGCAGCGGACTCTCTTCGGCAAATGCGATCGCCGCTTCGATGGCGGCCTGGGCGGCCTCATGAACGGCTTGGGCACCGCCGGCATCGAGCACACCGGCTGCCGCCAGCCGATCTTCGAACAGCTCGATCGGGTCCCGTTGCTTCCACTCGGCGAGCTCGTCGTCGGTGCGGTACTTCATGCCCAGCGTCTGCACCCCGTGGTGGTTGTAGAAGCGGTACGTCTTGGCCTCGATGAACGAGGGCCCTTCACCCCGACGGGCCCGGCTGACGGCCTCTTTGGCTGCCTCCCACACCGCCACGACGTCCATACCGTCCACGATTGCCCCGGGCATGCCGTAGCCAGCAGCTCGGTCCACCACATCGGTGATGGCCATCGTGCGTTCACGTGGCGTGAACTCGCCGTACTCGTTGTTCTCGCAGACGAACACCACCGGCAACGACAATGCCGCCGCCATGTTGGCGGCCTCATGGAAGGCCCCGATGTTGGAGGCGCCGTCGCCGAAGAACACCACCGAGACCCGGTCGTTGCCCCGGTACTTGTTCGCGAATCCGGCGCCGACGGCGATGGGCACACCGCCGCCCACGATGCCGTTCGCACCTAGCATTCCCAGGTCGAGATCGCAGATGTGCATGGAGCCGCCCTTGCCCCCGCAGTAGCCCGTGGCCTTGCCCATCAGCTCAGCCATCATGAAGCCGTAGTCGCCTCCCTTGGCCACCAGATGCCCGTGGCCCCGATGGGTCGAGCTGATCTGGTCGTCGTCGTCGAGGTTGACGCACACCCCTGAGGCAACCGCTTCCTCCCCCACATACAGGTGCAGGAATCCCGGCAGCCGGTTCTGCTCGGCCAGCCGCCCGGCCGACTCTTCGAAATGGCGAATTCGCACCATGCGACGGTGCAAATCCAGCAGTACTTCTGGGCTCGGATCCATGCGTGCCCCCTCGGAGCGGTATCGGCCCGCCACACACTAGTTCCGCGCCTTCGAACCGACCGTTGCCGCTGCGACAGGTGCCCCAACGGGGATCCACACGGCCCCAGTGCGGCCCGCAGCGACGCGTAGTGTGGCCCGGTGGCTTCCGAACCTGCTTCACACCCGACCTCCGAACCTCAATCGATCCATCCTGTCGGCGGGCCCGACCCCGGCATCGGGCGCGGCGGTCTGCGCTCGGCCGCCTGGTTTGACATCGAGGGCGACCCGCTCATGTCGGCGCTCTATCTGGAGCGATATGCCAACTTCGGGCTGACACGAGAAGAGCTCCAGTCGGGCAAGCCCATCATCGGCATCGCCCAGACCGGCTCAGACCTCTCGCCGTGCAACCGTCATCATCTCGAGCTGGCAAAACGCGTGCGCGAGGGCATCCGCGAGGCCGGCGGAATTGCCTTCGAGTTCGGGGTGCATCCCATCCAGGAGACCGGCAAGCGGCCCACCGCATCGCTCGACCGCAACCTGGCCTATCTCGGCCTCGTTGAGGTGCTCCAGGGGTACCCCCTCGACGGTGTGGTGCTCACTATCGGTTGCGACAAGACCACACCGGCATGCCTGATGGCAGCCGCGACGGTGAACGTGCCGGCCATCGCACTGTCGGTTGGGCCGATGCTGAACGGCTGGCACGAGGGCCGCAGGACCGGATCGGGCACCGTCGTGTGGAAGGCCCGTGAGCTCTATGCCGCCGGCGAGATCGACGACACGGGATTCATCGATCTTGTGGCGTCGTCGGCCCCGTCGGTGGGCTACTGCTCCACGATGGGAACCGCCACCACCATGAACTCCCTCGCAGAGGCGCTGGGCATGCAGCTTCCTGGCTCCGCTGCGATCCCGGCCCCGTACCGCGAACGGGCGCAGATGGCCTACCGCACCGGGCTGCGCATCGTCGAGATGGTGCGGGAGGATCTTCGTCCGTCCGACATCATGACCCGCGAGGCATTCGAGAACGCCATCGTCGTGAACTCCGCGATCGGCGGATCCACCAATGCCCCGATCCACCTCAATGCGATCGCCGCGCATCTCGGGGTCCCGCTTGGCAATGACGACTGGCAGAAACACGGCTACGCAGTGCCGCTGCTCGTCAACCTGATGCCCGCCGGGGAGTATCTCGGTGAGGACTATCACCATGCTGGCGGTGTCCCCGCCGTGGTCGGGGAGCTGATGCGTGCGGGGCTGCTGCCTCACCCAGATGCACTGACCTCCAACGGCCACAGCATCGGCGAGAACTGTACCGAGGCCAAGATCGCCGACGCCGACGTCATCCGTACTGCCGACGAGCCGCTCTTGGCCGATGCCGGTTTCATCAACCTGTCAGGGAATCTCTTCGACAGCGCCATCATGAAAACGAGCGTCGTCTCCGACGAGTTCCGCCAGCGCTACCTGTCCAATCCGGACGATCCCGACGCGTTCGAGGGCCGCGCCATCGTCTTCGACGGACCGGAGGACTACCGAGCGCACATCGACGACCCCAATCTTGACATCGACGAGAACTGCATGCTGTTCGTTCGCGGGGCCGGACCGATCGGCTATCCCGGCGGTGCCGAGGTCGTCAACATGCAGCCCCCGGCAGCACTGTTGGTGCGCGGTGTCCACTCGCTGCCGTGCATCGGCGACGGTCGTCAATCGGGAACGTCAGGTTCGCCGTCGATTCTGAACGCGGCCCCCGAAGCAGCGGTCGGCGGCGGCTTGGCGTTGCTGCGCACCGGCGACCGTGTCCGGATCGATCTGCGTCGCGGCAGCGCCGACATGCTGGTCGACGATGACGAACTGGCCCGACGTCAGGCCGAACTGGACGAGGCCGGTGGTTACCCAGTGCCGCCATCGCATACGCCGTGGCAAGAGATCCAGCGGTCGATCGTCTCCCAATTCGACGAGGGAATGGTGCTTCGCCCGGCTGTGAAATACCGGGACACGGCTCGCACGCATGGCACCCCGCGTCACAATCACTAGGTCCGCGCTCTTGAGATCGCGGTCGTCGCAGCGATGATCCTCGCCTTGCTGGCGCTCCTGGCAGGACTGGTGCTGCTGGTGTGGGCCGGCGATCACTTTGTGACAGGCGCCTCGCAGCTCGCGACCGCGCTGCGCATCCGGCCTGCAGTGATCGGGGCGGTTGTGCTGGGCTTCGGCACGTCCGCACCGGAGATGGTCGTGTCTTCGCTGGCAGCGATCAATGGCGAGCCCGCGCTCGGCGTGGGCAACATCGTGGGCTCGAACGTGGCCAACGTCAGCCTGGGTCTCGGAGTGGCAGCACTGCTGATGCCGATTCCGTTCTCCCGGACGGCGCTGCGTCGCGACGTTCCCTGGTCGGTGGCCACCGCAGCGATATTCGCATTGCTGGTCGTGGACGGCACCCTGGGCCGCTTCGAAGGCGGCCTGCTGGCCGTACTGATGGCATTCACCTTGGTGTGGCTGGTCCGCTCGTCGCGCGACGACACCCTCCGGCCCGATGAGGTCACATCTCCCGTCGCTCAGGACGCCGGTCGGCCGATCACCAGCCTGATCCGGGCGCTGCTGGGATTGTTCGGCGTCATCGTGGGCGCCCAGCTCGCAGTGGAGGGCGCCACCGAACTCGCGGAGCACTGGGGCCTCAGCGACGGCTTCATCGGCTTCTCAGTCGTAGCGGTGGGCACGTCGTTGCCGGAACTCGCAACCGTTGTGGCAGCTGCTCGAAAAGGGCACGCCGAGCTGATCGTGGGCAACCTGTTCGGTTCAAACGTCTTCAACAGCCTTGCTGTGGGCGGGGCCATGGGCCTGGTGGGTGCGGGAGCCATCGACGACCCCACGCTGACCGGACTCGGAATCGGGGCGATGATGGTCGTGATCGTGCTTGCCTACCTGGGTGCGCTCGTCGGCAAGCGTGCCAGCCGGATCGACGGCGTCGCCCTGCTCGCCATCTACATCGGCGCAATGGTCCTGCTCGGCGTCAGCTGAACGGAATGCGGCCGCTGTTCGCCGTTCAGTGAGCAGGATGCGCTATCTCAGGCACGCTGCGAGGCGACGCGGCGCTGCCAGATGCCCAGCAGCACTATGCCGAACAGCGAGCACGCGGCCGCCGCGTAGAACGCGCCGGCGGTTGCGCCGACGACCGCAGCGGTGACTCCGAGAATCGGTCCGCCGATGCCGGCAGACAGCTCGAAGAACATGGTGAACGTGCTCATGGCGCGGGCGCGCTCATTGGGAGGGACACCCTCGACAGCGGCGACCATCAGCGCTGGATAGAGCAGCGAGCCGCCGAGCGCCAGGATCACCACGCCGATGTACAGACCCGGGACCGACACGAAGGTGCCGATCACCACCATGCCGGCGGCCGCACCGATGAGTGCCAGCGTTGCCGTGCGCTTCGTGCCCAGCTTGTCGGGCAGCTTGCGTCCGATGATTCGCAGCACCAGAACCAACATGCTGTAGACGAAGAACACCGGGCCGAGCCAACCGAGACTGTTCTCTTCTGCGAGCTTGGGCAGGTAGCCGTACAGCGCCGGGATGATGATGATCCCCATGGCCAGGATGGTCCCGGGCCACAGCGCTGGCCTGTAGAAGAGCCGGCCTGCATTGCCTGTGCTCGGGGGCGCATGGGCGTGCGGCGCCGCAGGAAGCTGGACTGTGCTTCCCTCTTTGCCGACGAGCCGGAACACCAGCGGGCGTGCTGCTTGGGCGAGGCGCGTTTGCGGTCCTGAAGCACCGGCACCTGCGGCCCCGTTCAGCTGGCCGTCGGCGCCCTGGCCGAAATACTGCCCCATGGCACTCGGCGAGTCCTTCGGAAGGAACCCGCCGATGACCGCAGAGATCATCATCAGCACTCCCGCAAGAGCGAATGCTGTGTCGTAGCCCCCCAAGGCGAAAGAGGTTTCACCCCACTCCTGGGTGATCGTTCCCAGTCCTGGGCCCAGCCCCATTCCGAAATAGAGGAACACCGAAAACCAGCTGATGGCCTCGCCTCGGCGGTGCTCAGGGGCCAGATCGCTGATCATCGCGGCGCTGCCCACGAAGAACATCCCCTGGAACGCGCCAGTCAGCAGGCGCATGAGCAGGATCACCGCGTAGGTGTCGGCCCAGATATGAGCAAAAAACGTCGCCGCGGTCGTGAAGCCGCCGACAACGATCAAGAAACGGCGACCTCGCTCATCGCCGAGGCGACCGATGAGCGGTCGGGCTGCGATCGCCGTGATGGCGAACACCCCGATGGCGAAGCCGACCGCCACGTCGCCGCCACCTGTCTGGTTGGTCACCAGCAGCGCCGTGAGCGGCAGCATCGAAGAGAACGACACTGCGGAGAAAAGTGCGCTGATGTTCAGGATCAGGAACGGGCCGGTGAGCAGGCGCGACGGCTCGCCAAGAGGCGGCGCAGCGATCGGTGTCGCCGGGAACGTCGACTGTGACATGGGGCGATGGCCTCGTGCACGCTGTGCCCTGGATTCGATGAGGGCACGCAGGTTCTTGTCGGCCATGCTAGGGGTGATGCCAACAGAGGTTGTTGAGGCGGCCGCCGGGAGCGCGCTCCCGATGAGCGATCCCCAGACGATCGTGCGCGGGGCGTGCCACCACGACTGCCCCGATACCTGTGCGTGGGAAGTCACGGTTCGCGGCGGTGTAGCCGTACACCTGCGAGGCGATCCGGCGCACCCGTTTACCGACGGCCAGCTCTGTCCAAAGGTGAACCCGTTCCTGGACCGCGTGTACCACCCTGACCGGCTCCTGCGGCCAATGCGACGCGCCGGCCCCAAGGGCGAAGGCCGTTTCGAGCCAATCGAATGGGATGCTGCGATCGCTGAGATTGCCGAGCGCACGGCCGCGGCCATTGATCGCCACCGTGGCGAGACCGTCCTGCCTTACTCGCTCGACGGCACCCAGGGACTCGTGCAAAAGGGTGTCCTGGCCGATCGGTTCTTCGCTGCGCTGGGGGCCACCCGCCTGAACCGTCACATCTGCGGGGTGACTGCGTCACTGGGCGCGTCCGATGTGCTGGGTATCCCCCTCGGGGCTGATCCCACCGAGATCGCCGATGCCCGCACCATCGTGCTGTGGGGCACCAACACGCTGCTGACCAACCGGCACCTGTGGCCGTTCATCGAGACGGCCCGCGGCAACGGCGCCAGCGTCACCGTCGTCGACCCGGTCGCCACCATGACAGCCCAGCGAGCCGACTGGCATCTCCAGCCGCGTCCGGGCACCGACATTGCCTTGGTGCTGGGAATCATCGGCGTGCTGGACCGCGACGGATCGATCGACGAGACACAACTCGAGGCCAGAGCCGACGGCTGGCCAGAACTCCGGGCCGAAGCCCGGGCCCTGAGCCTCGACGACGCTGCGGGCATCACCGGCATCGAACCCGCCGACATCGTCGGGCTGGCGCACCGCATCGCCCACTCGGGGCCCACGGTGCTGCGTGCGCTCATCGGCATGGAGCACCGCGAACACGGCCGGGACATCCATCGCTCGATCGCCGCTCTGGCCGCCGTCTCGGGTTCTGTCTTCATGCGCTCCACGCAGGTGTTCTTCGACACGGCATTCGCCGACGTGGTGCCGCCGCCCGGTCCGCAGCGGGCCGTGAACATGTCGGCCCTCGGCGACGTGCTCACCAATGGCGACCTCGAGCCGCCCGTGACGGTGCTGGTGAACTATGGCTGCAATCCCGCTGCCATCACGCCCGACCAGAACCGGGTGCTCGCCGGCCTCGAACGCGACGACCTGTTCACCGTGGTGATCGAGCAGTTCATGACTGACACCGCCCGCTACGCCGACATCGTGCTGCCCACGACCACCCAGATCGAGCATCTCGACCTGATGAACGCGTGGGGCCATCTCTACGTGTCGCTGAACTTGGCGGCCATCGAACCGCTCGGAGAGTGCCTGCCGAACACGGAGATCTTCCGCCGGCTGGCAGATGCGATGAACCTCGAAGCGCCCGGCCTGACCGACAGCGACGAGCAGGTGGCGCGGGACTTGCTCGCAAGCGGCCACCCTTGGCTCGACGGCATCACCTACAAGCGGCTGGAACGTGACGGCTGGGCAAGGTTGGCCGTGCCGGCAGGCTGGTCTGCATTGGCCGAACGGGAGATCCCGCTGCCACCGCCGTCGCCGCAGTCACCGCCGCGACCGCTGCCATCGCTGTCGAGCGCCGAAGCTACCGACGGCACCGAAGCTGCCAACACAGCCCCCCGACACCAGCTCGGCCCGCTGCAACTCGGTGCGCTCCGTTACCGACCCGCAACAGAATCACCCGCCGGAGACGCTGCCCTGGCCAGCCGTTACCCGCTGGCGCTCATGACGCTCAAGCAGCACCTGCGCTTCCTCAACAGCCACTACGGCGGTTTCGAACACCACCTGCCCGACCCTCCCCAGCCACGACTCGAAATCAGCCCGATCGACGCAGACACCCGCGGCATCGCCGAAGGCGACCCAGTCCGAGTCTTCAACCACCGAGGCGAGCTGTTCACCGACGCCACCATCTCCGACCGCCTACAGCCCGGCCTGGTGGCAATGCCCTTCGGATGGTGGGCTGGCAGCGCCGATGCACGAACGGTCAACGTGCTCACCAACGCAGCGGCCGGCGGTCCCGATCCCGACATCGGCTCGGCGGCCTTTCACGACACGCTCGTCGAAGTCGAACCAGCCCGCGACAAACCGCGGACACCAGCCCATGCCGATCCGCGGACACCCACCAGCCCGTCGCCCTAGCCTGCGTTGGCGATGAACGTCGCCGAACTGCTGGACCGCGCCCCGCGCGACGACGCCGTCGTGCTCATCGACCGTTCCTCGTCGCCGCCCGAACACGTCACCTCGGTACAGCTGCGCGAACGTGCGCTGCGATGCGGCGCCGGACTCCTCGCCCGTGGCCTGCCACCGTTCGCACGTGTCGGACTGCTCGCAGCCAACTGTGGCGAGTTCTACAACATGATGTTCGGAGCCCCGGCGGCAGGTCTGGTGTTCGTGCCCCTCAACACCCGGCTCCCCGCCGAGACCCAGGCGTACATCCTCGAAGACGCCGAGGTGCAGCTGGTCGTGTCCGACGCCGAGCACGCCTCGTTGGTGCCGTCCGGCATGCCTCACATCCAGATCGGCACACCCGCCTGGGACGACCTGCACGCCAATGCCCCCCTGGCAGCTCTCGCCCAAGTGAACGACAACGACATTGCCGTGCAGATCTACACATCGGGCTCCACCGGGCGTCCCAAGGGCGTGCTGCTCACCCATGGCAATGTCACCTTCACCGTCCTTGAGTACGGAGCGGCGTTGCCGGGCGAGGTCATGCTGGTCTCAGCGCCGCTGTACCACAAGAACGCTTCGATGTCGTCGAAGCTCGCGCTCGCAAGCGGCGGCACGGTCGTGCTGCTGCCGAACTTCACGGCCTCGGGCTACATCGAGGCCATCGAGGCGCACTGTGTGACGATGTGCTCTGGCGTGCCGACAATGTTCGCACTGGTCACAGCGGAGATTGCGTCCCGGGTCGATGCCGGCGAGCCGATCCCCGATGTGTCCTCGGTGCAGCGTGCCTTCATCGGCTCGGCCCCGTTGACCGAGGCCCTCTTCGACGACGTGCAGAAGCTGTTTCCCCAAGCAATGGTCTCCAACGGCTATGGCACCACCGAGGCCGTGCTGGAGTTCGGCCCCCATCCCGAGGGCAAGCCTCGACCCAAGATCACCGTCGGCCACCAGCATCCCAAGGTGGAGCTGCGGCTGGTAGACCCCGACACCGGTGAGGACTCCGATGCCGGCGAGCTGTGGGTCCGCTCCCCCGGCGTCATGACCGGCTACCACAATCTGCCCGGCGTCAACGATGAGCGCCTCACCGACGGCTGGTACCACACCGGCGACCTGATGACCCGCGACGCCGACGGTTGGTACTACTTCGTGGGACGCGTCGACGACATGTTCGTCTGCGCAGGCGAGAACATCTTTCCAGACGCTGTGGAGCAGATGCTCGAGAAGCACACCGCGGTCCACCAGGCAGTCGTGGTTCCGGTGTCCGACGAGCTGAAGGGCCAGTTGCCCGCCGCGTTCGTGCGCATCGAGCCCGGCCACACGCTCACCGTCGACGCGGTGAAGCAGTACGCACTCGCGAACGGGCCGGCATACGCCCATCCCCGGCATGTGTGGTTCGTCGAGGAGATCCCGCTCGCCTCAACAGCGAAAATCGACCGCAACGGCCTCGTCGCACGGGCTGCCGATCTGGTTCCCACACCCGACTCGGGACCCTCCGCATCCTGAATCGACGACCAATACCGGTGGGCCCGCCATCGAAGCTGCGCACCCTTACCCAGGGCGTCGGGCAGATCGCCAATGAGGTCCGCCGGGACTGGGCTGTCAAGCGCATCGCCGGACTGTCCGCGGAGATCGCGTTCTTCGCCCTGCTGGGGCTGTTCCCGGCCATTATCGTGTTCGCCGCGCTGCTCGGCTCACTGGACGTGCTGATCGGCCAGAGCGCCGCAGCCGACACCGAGGCGTGGCTGCTCGAACGCATCAGCGGGACGTTCGGTGACCAGAACACGCTCGATGCCACCATCGCCGATTTGTTCGACCGCTCTGATGCCCGAGTGGTCACCGTGGGCGTGGCCGTCGCCGTGTATGCCGCTTCCCGAGGCTTCGTGGCGGTGGTGCGTGCGCTGAACGTCACACGTGGGCATCAAGGCGCTCGAAGCTGGCTGTCCACCCGGCTCGTGGGATTCTCGCTGACGTTTTTCACCTTGGTGGTCGCTGTGGGTGTCGCGGCCATGGTGGTTGTGGGGCCGCTGCTCGGCGGGGGCAGCGAGCTTGCAGACCGACTGGGCGCGGGTCGGCTGTTCAGCACAGCGTGGGACTGGCTCCGCTGGCCCGTTGTCGTGGCGGCCGTCATTGCGTGGGCCGCGACCGTCTACCGGATCGCTCCACGCCACAAGCTCACATGGCGACGCGAAGTTCCCGGCGCACTGATGGCAACTGCATGGTGGCTCGTCGTCTCGGGCGGCTTCGGTGCGTACCTCGGCTTGGCATCGAGTGGCATGAACGCCGTGTTCGGACTGCTGGGTGGCGTCCTCAGCCTGTTGCTCTGGCTGTACTTGCTAGCGATGGGACTCCTCGTCGGTGCCGAGCTGAACAGCCTTCTGGATCGTCACCGCCCGCCGCCGAGCTGAGAACCAGCAGCAGCAACGAGAAGCCGACAGCCATCCTCTGGCCACTCTCACAGACTCACACCTGCGCCCACCAGTCCGCGGGCGCGGTGCCGTTGTATGCGCCCATGGTCTTCGGTAGTACCGCTGCCTGCGATTGCTTCAAATTCGAGCACAGCATCGAGGTGACAGTCGCTACCGTGTCGCACATGAAGCGGATCAACGTGTCCCAGTTGCTGCACAACTGTGAAGAGTTGCTCCGCAGGGCGGGTGCAGGTGAGTCGTTTGAGGTCACAAGGTATGGCGAGCCTCTTGCATGTCTCGGACCATTGCCGGACGGTGACGATCCGTTGGAGCGCCTCGCTGCACGTGGTCTCGTTGACTCGAGCGTCATAGGCCTGTCGGCGTCGGTGGAGAAACACCCGCCGTTGCCGTCGTCGCCGCCGGGCGTGCCAACGCTGAGCGAGCGACTCGCGGATTTGCGTCGAGATGAACGGTGACATCTGGGTGCTCGATGGGTCGGCATTCGTCAAGCTCGCGAGGCCAGCGGCGAAATCCGCGAAGCTGCGTCGGTGGGTGCGGTATCGCCACCACTTCCCCCGGCGCATCCTCAACCGCCTGACAAGTCGATCGTCCCCGCTAATTGATTCGCAAGGGCTGTGATCTGTGCGTCGATGTCGGCGGGTGTTCTGGACAGGTCAATCGCGACGGCGTGGAGTTTCGTTCCTGCGTGCTGAACCCTGATCGTTGACTTGGCCAACGAGTCGTTCAAGATCTGCTGCTCGATCACCTCGTCTTTGTTGACGTCGGCGCAGTAGATGAGGGTGCCTTCCTCCAAGTTGAGCGCCGTGGAGTAGGCCAACAGTTGGTAGTAATCGCTTTGCCGACCCGCCGTCTCATCGTCACCAAAACGGGATCCCTCAGCGCCGAACTTGTACTTGATGTCGGCGACGCCAACTGCTTGGCCAAGACGGCGAAATGTGAGGTCCGGCCGGATTCGCACCTGATGCTCGTCGTCGAGATGCAGGTTGTGTTGCGAAGCGACATCGAGCCGTCCGCGCAGTTCGCGCTGTAATCGGGAGGTGACGAACTGCTCAAACAGTTCGTTCATGTCCACCATGAACGCGGAAGCAGCAGTGTCGCCGTGCTGGTCTTGCAGGGTGCAGTTGGCCAGGATCAGCCGCGCCAGCACCAGCGCGGGCCGGTAGTGCTCGTTGAGCCGGGTGTAGCCGATGCGATCGAGGCGCTCCAGTGCCGCCGACGCTGTGGGCTCGGCCACACCGTCCAGCGCCGCCAGCAGCCGACGAAGCCGTCGCCGGTCGTCGTGGGGCACGTCGGGCACACGCAACGCCAGCCGGATTGCCGCGGTCAGGCAGCGGTTCTCGTCCACATCGGCGGTGAAGTCGTCCCATTCGCACGCCATCGGCACCAGCACTCCGCCCCGACGGAACTGCCGCACGAAATCGATGCGGCCTCGCAGCGCTAGAAGATCGTCCTCCTCGTGCCGATAGTGGTGAAACAAACCTCGGGCCAATGTGGTTTCCGCGGTGCGCGCGAAGAACGACACCACCGCCGGCAGCAGCTCGTCGTTGGTGGCGTAATCGATGGCTTCGGCCTGCCAGGCCTCAGGCGGCAGCCCCACCTCCAGCAGGAAGAACAGGTTCTCGGGCTTGATCTTCGGACGCACGATGATGCGCAGATCACCCAGCGTGAACGCACCCACCCACTGCCGGGCCGACACCTTCCACCAGCCGCTCTCGCTATCTGGTTGCACTGACACCCAGTCGGTCTGATTGAGACGCCTGGCGAGGTCGTCATCGAGTCGCAGCCGCTTGGCGCTCCACTCATCCAGCATGATCCTGCGATCGGGCTCTTCGCGTGCTGAGTCGATCCGTTGCACCGCTGCTTCGTCACCGGAAGTACCGGGTCCCCCGCCATTCTCGGCGCTCGTCTCCGCGGATGCATCTGTGAGTTCGCGTGTGGGTGGCATTCGCGATGATCCTTGTTCAGACGGAGTCTGATGTTCGGCGTCGACCCCAGAGGGCGGCGATGGGCACGGCTTCGATGTCTCGGTCGATCCACCGGCGATGGCGACCCGTGTGCAGCACGACGCCTCCCGCGAATTGCTCGGGCGGCAGGTTGTCTCGCAGCCAGATGAGGTGTCGCGCGTCCTTCACCGACGGCGCGCTGCTGGATTTGATCTCGAATGCGGCCACACGGAACCCGAATTCGGCGACGAGATCGATTTCGTGCTCCCCTCGCTGGCTGCGAAGGTGATGCAGGTACACCGGCACGTCGGCTGATTCCGCCTCGACGCGCAATTGGGCAGCCACGTAGGTGTCGAGCAAGCGGCCGCGCGCATCTGCGTCTCGCCGTGCAGAGTCGAAGTCGACCTGCGCCAGCCATGCGGCCAAACCGGAATCGCAGAGATACCGCTTGGGCGTCGACGTGAGCCGCCGCAGACGGTTGGATCGCCAGGCGGGCATGTCGACGATCAGGCGTTGGGCGTCGAGAATGCCGTGATATCCCAACCCGGTCTTGCGGTCGAGGTCGGCAGCCTCGATGAGAGCACTGTCGGGCACAACGCCGGCTGTGTGCAGCGCGTACGCCTGCAGATAGCGGCGAAAGCGGTTTGGGCTGCGCGGCCGTCCTCGTCCTACGGCAAATTCCTCGAGATCACGCGTCGTGGTGACGTTGACGAAGCTGCGCATCCAGCGCTCGCGTTGCCGGTCGTCGGTTGCTCTCAGCGCACCCGGAAACCCTCCGGCCAGCGCAAGTCTCAGATAGCCCAGCACGTCCGGCGGATCAGCTGGCACTTCGAACCGATCGGCTGAGTCCCAGCGGTCGAACAACGACGGCCGGTTCGCGTCGCCGAACATCTCGCGACCGGTGAACGGCCACATCTGAATGTCCAGAAAGCGGCCTGTGCCCGGCCATGCACCGGCGATGAGATCGTTGCGCGCCGAGCCTGTGACGATGTAGCGGCCGGGGTGCCCGTCCGCATCGGCGGCACGCTTCACAGCACCGAGCACTTCGGGCGTGTGCTGCCATTCGTCAAGCAAGAGTGGGAATGGACCGACGGCGATCGCCGCGTCAGGATCGTCGCGGACGATGCTGGCATCTTCGGGCCGGTCGAGACGCAGCACGGCAGGGGCGTGACGAAGCGCCGTGGTTGTCTTGCCCACTGCTCTCGGCCCCGTGATCATCACCGACGGCCATGACGCAAGGTCGGCTGCGAGTGTCCGATCCGCGATGCGGGCGATATAGCCGCCGTGCGCTGGCAGCGTGCCTGCGACCTCATTCATACCGTAGAACATACTCTATTTATCCCTATATTTGTAGCTGTATTATTCCCTATTTTTGTGGGGCTATTTCTCCTGAATGACGCGTTCGGCCATCATGGCGCGAGATCCTCGACAGCCGCTATTCGCTTGCGTTCCCGCCCGGCTCATCCTCGCTGCACTCAGTGACGTCATCGACGTGTGTCTCCTGGACACCGGAGTCGGGGCCGAAGCGTGCCCAGACGGCGCCGAAGCGGAATTTGTTGATCACTTCTTGCTGACCGAAGAGCTGGTCCTCGATCAGCGGTTCGATGTTGTACTCCCAGATGCGCCGCAGCGCTTCGGTGCCCAGATTGCGCTTCATGAAGTGACTCGGCCCGATAAGGAGATGGTCTCCGCCGAGTGCTTGTTCGAGCTCGCTGTTGACCTCTTTCAGCAGGTCTGCGATCGGCGCTTGGCTCGGAGCATGCTTCTGCGTCCACCTGCCCAACAGGCCCTGCGTCGGCGGGCGGTTGGGGAAGAAGGGCACGAAATGGAACCGCCGCCGCATGGCGGCATCGATGAGCGCAATCGACCGGTCGGCGGTGTTCATGGTGCCGATGAACCACAGGTTCTCGGGCAGCGAGAACTGTTCTTCTGGTCGGTACTGGGTGTGAATGACCCGGTCGCGGTACTCCAGCAGGAACAGCAACTCGCCCACTACTCGCGGCAGGTTCGCCCGATTGATCTCATCGATCACCATCACGTGCCGCTGACCCGAATTGGCTCGCGCTAACTCTGCGATCTTCATCAGCGGCCCCGCCGTCAGCCGGTACGTCATGTTGCCGTGATCGTCGACGGCCGGCCGATACCCCTCGAAGAAATCCTCGTACGAATACGCCGGATGGAACTGCACCAGCGTCCGAGCATCAGTGTCCGGCGAAAGCGCCTCCGCTAGCCGCTGGGCGAGATACGTCTTGCCGGTCCCAGGTGGCCCGTACAGGATCACCTGCCCCTTGTCCTCCAGCAGTTCCACGATGTCGTTGAGGAACTCCACCCCACACAGCAAGTCCTCCGCAGCTTCCCCCAGCGCGATGGCGAGGCGTTCGCCTGTGGAACCAGGCTCGTCGCCGTCATCGTCATGGTCATCGTCTGACTCGGTGTCGTCATCGGCGTAGCGCTCAGCCAGCCAATGCAAGAACTGCTTCATGCCAAAGGTGTCGACCGAGCCGTCATCACTGAAGTACGGGCGCAGTACTTCCAGCAGCATGTTGTTGGAGCGCATGATGACTGCGCCGCAGTCGCCGAGTTCTTCGTGCAGCCGGACCACTGCTTGGGCTTCGCTTGCTTCGTCAACGTCGAACAACTCGAGTTTGTCGAGGAGTTCGATCATGTCGAGCTTCCCGAGTGCTTGGCCCGCGTTGTTGTGTTGCCGAAGATGGTAGAGGGGGACAAAATTCCCCGGATGGCATATGGCGGGCAGTTTCGTGGCAACGAGATATCCAAGCCCATGCACTGATCTGACGGCGTCGTCGATTCGATCGTCGAACTCACCGCGTGGTACCCAATCTTTCTGAACTTCGCCAGTCGAGCGATCTACTGGCTGACCTTGCCAGACAAACGCTCCAGTTTCTTTGCAGTGCTTTTCGGCTCGCAATTTGTGACCGTCGGCCTTGATTATTTTGTACCGAACCTTGGCTCCGCAATTGCACGCAGGCGGACCCCATTTCGACTTGTGGTCGTCTGCCGCGCCACATTTGCCATAGTCATAGCCCTTGCCGCGTACCCGGCTATTGGTCTGCTTGCGCTCTTGTCGAAGCTCCCGACTGCCGAAGCAGAGTTCCGCAAGGCAGTCTCGGATCTGTGACCACGATGCCTCGGTCGCATTGTCGATGGCTTGGTCCAGTGACGTCTGCCGGCCAGACCAGCCATAGTTCTGGTTGCTTGTTGCCCAGACTGGCTTGATATCTCCTCGATCTTCGTAGGCAACCTCATCGAGAGACCGCAGGGTACGTTCATGCTGCTCACGCGCTAGCAGATGCTTCTGGTCATCCTCGCCGGGATACCCAGTGGCTCGGAACTGGACAACCAGTCGCTCAAGCCGCTGGGTCGGCCCGCTGACTGTCGGCACCGATGCACCCTCGTTCCATTTCCACCATTGCCGCACATGGCTGCGGTAACTGTTCTGAGCATTTGGGGCCAAGTCGAGCTCCTCCGTGACCCAACGGTCGAGAAGATCGTCCTCCGGCACACCGGTCTGAGTCGAATGCTCAAGCGCGAAACAGATCCACCTTCCTACGATGGATTTGGCATCAGCGATACCGCCCTCGGCCTTCCCACCGGACCTCCGATGGTGCAGATAGTCGTCAAGACGCTGCATTCAAGCTTGCTGATCGCTCATGGCGGCGAATCTACTGCGAGGCTGTGACGCGCCGTCCGGCCCCTCGCCGCATGTGCCGTCAGTTTCCGGTCCGGCACATGTGGCAACCTCTGATTCGTGGATGACGAAACCGATGACGCCGCACCTTTCACGCCCGCTGTCGTGATGTCGGCGCATGAGGCCGCGTTGCTGCGGAACCCCGAGCTCGTTGCGCAGATCGAGGCCGATCAGGCGGACCCGTCTCGGGCTGTGCGCTCCGAGGCGAGGCGTCCTTGCGAAGCTTCAGAGACGTAGCCCCGACTCACAGCGGCGAACGTACTGCGGGAGTGCGATACGACACCCCGCAAGCATCCTCGTTCGTTCGCTCCTATGGTGACGCGCATGTGGATTCGTCTCCGTCAAATCGCCGTGACCACCGCCGACCTGGCCCAGACCTCGGCGGACATCCAATGCGTCCTCGGCGTCGAGCCGTGCTTCACCGATCCGGGTGTCGGCATTTTCGGCCTCAAGAACGTGCTCTGGCCGGTGGGCACGCAATTCCTCGAATGCGTCACGCCGGTTCAGCCAGACACTGCCGCCGGCCGGTATCAGCAGCGGCGGGGCGGCGATACCGGTTACATGGTCATCACCCAAGTCAGCGACGTCGGTGCCCGCCGCGCCCACGTCGACGAGATGGGCATCCGGATCGCATTCGAGATGAATCACCCCGAAGAGGGCCACGTCGGGATGCAGTTGCACCCAGCCGACACGGGCGGCGCGTTCTTCGAGATGGACCAGATGACTGGACCAGACGGCGACGCCGTGGGCGGCGCCTGGACGCCCGCCGGCTCCAACTGGGAGCCCTATGTCAATACCACCATGGTGAGCAGCATCGCTGCCGCCGAGCTCCAGAGCCCCGATCCCAACCGCCTGGCTGAGCGCTGGAGTCAGATCGCGCAGATCGACCTCGGAGCCGATGCCGACGGCCACCCCACGATCCAGCTCGACAACGCCTCACTGAGGTTCGTGCCCGAGACCGATGGCCGCGGCGAGGGCCTCGGCGGCATCGATGTCACGACCGTTGATCGTGAGGCGGTGCTGGCTGCGGCTCGCTCACGGGACTGCTACGTGAACGACGACCAGGTAGCGCTCGCTGGCCTGCGCGTCAACCTCGTCGACGCCGACTGAGCCCCCCGCACCTACTCGACTCGGCCTACCATCGGCGTCCGCTGCAGATCGTCGCAGCGCGACGGGATTGGGAGGTTTGTGCCGATGAGCGAAACTGTGGACGACTTCAAGCGGGCAGTCGCCTTGTTCGACTCGGTGGTGGCCAGCGTGCCCGCCGAAGCATGGGAAAACGCCACTCCATGCGATGCGTGGAACGCGCGCGAGCTGGTGCGTCATCAGTGCGGCGTACTCGACGCCATGGCCGGCATCGCTCGCTCGGGCGAGGTCAACATGCCCCAGATGGCCGATGAGACCGACGACCCGGCGGCCCGCTGGGCTGAGACCCGCGACGGAGTCGTTGGGGCCCTCGATGGTGCCGACTTGTCCAAGCAAGACCAGTACTGGTTCGGCCCGATGAGCTTCGAAGACTTCGTCGGCATGGTGCAGTGGGATCCGCTCGCCCACTCGTGGGATCTGGCCCAATCCGCCGGCATCGCCATCGAGCTTCCGGCGGATCTGTGCGAGAGCAGCCTTGCCCGCGTCAAGTCTCTCGGCGAGATTCCTCGCAAGTGGAAGTTGATCACCGACGAGGTGCCGGTGCCCGACGGCGCGTCCGCGGCACAGCGCTACCTGGCATACGTCGGGCGTCAGCCGTGAGCGGCACCGACGAGCGCGCCGAACCCCTGAGCTGGCAGGTCGGCGACGTCACCATCACTTCGGTTGCGGAGTCCGACACTCCGACTTCACCGCGGTTCCTGTATGACGGCGTGGGCAAGAACGATGTGCTGGCCCGCGCCGACGCCGCACCGTGGCTACGCCCGCACTTCGTGAGCGACGAGGGCTATCTGCTCCAGCGCATCCACTGCTGCGTGATCGAGGCCGGCGACCATCGCATTGCGGTGGACACCTGCGTCGGCAACGACAAGCAGCGCTCCAACCCGTTCTGGCACGAACAGCAGGGGCCGTTCCTGGACGACCTGGCGGCTGCGGGCTTCCCGCCCGAGTCCATCACCCACGTGGTATGCACGCACTTGCACGTGGACCATGTCGGCTGGAACACACGGCTCGTCGACGGCGAGTGGGTGCCGACGTTCCCGAACGCGGAGTACCTGTTCTGCCGGGTCGAGTACGACCATTGGGAGAGCACCGACGATCTGTTCAGCGACGGCGTCTTCGACGACTCGGTGGCGCCGATCGTGGCGGCGGGCCTCGTCGAGATGACCGACCCCGACCATCAGATCTGCGACGAAGTGACGTTCCAATCCACGCCGGGGCACACCCCAGGCCACATCTCGGTGGTGATCACCTCGAACGGCAAGCGGGCGATCATCACCGGCGACATGGCGCACACGCCGCTCCAGCTAGCAGACCCCGATCTGAGCTCAATGTTCGACACCGACCAGGACGAGGCCAGAGCCACCCGCCACGAAGTCTTCCCCGACTGGGCAGACGGCAAGACCCTGGTCATCGGCACCCATTTCGGCGCCCCGACAGGCGGCATCATGGTGCGTGATGGTGAGGGCTACAAGCTCGAATTCGACGAATAGTCCTGTATTCCGTTCAGCGGATGTCGTCGCTGAGCATCTGTTCGAACATCATCGGGGTCACTGCAGGGCGAGACTGTTCCTCCCACTCCAGCAGGTCCCTGTCGCCAGTCACGCATGATGCGATACGGCGGTCCTGCGCCGATGAGCGCTGAAATATGAACATTCGTGTCTATGACTGCGCGCACCTTCAGAGGGACAGGCCGGATCGCTGCTGGCTCGGCACCTTGCGCTGCGAGCGTTCCCTGCGCACGGCATTCGTCTCGGCTACCGCAAGTTCAAACGCTTCCATTTCGGACAGGTCGGCATTGGCGGTCGCGTTCTTGCGCAGTGCCGTTCGAAGGTAGCGAGTGAGGCGCTCCCACGCCTCATCCTCATCCATGCCGAGGGCGGCGGCAACTTGTTCCAGTGAGGCACCAGCTGCCAATGCGCCCCGGATTTGTTCCTGAGGCCACAAGCTCCGCTCGTCTCTCTGCCGGCAGGACTCGTGCAGCACCGTGAGCGCCTTCGCCGCCTGATCATTGCCGGGCCTCGCGGTCATACAACCATTGTAGGGTGCCGATGGGCTGAGGTCTCTAGCATTTTCCGTTCACGAAGGGGTTTGCCATCCTGACGAGGCTCGGACGAACCGTCACGAGATGTTCCCCGACTGGGCACACGGCTGCACGCTGGTCATCGGCACCCACTTCGGCGTCACACTTGCAGACCAATTCGGCCATGATGCGGCCAGCCGAGGCGGGATGTTGCCACGCACTCGCCGACGGTCCTCTTGGCACTGCGAAGACTTCTACAATCACCCACGGCATGCCAACGAAGAATGACCCACTAGAAATGATGATCGTCCGTGGTGCATGAGGCTGAGAGCAGCGCCCTTGAGAGGTTCGAGTTAACGGGCCTTTCGCCGAGAAGCGACCGATACGCCGTCCTCCGAGATCTCGTTCCTGAGGCGTTCTCGGAACTGGAGCTTGTCCCAGAGAACCTTGCGGTTGCGATGGGCCGCAGAGTGGTCAGTCCGCAAGAAGAACGTTACGGGCTGTCATGGCCCGGCAAGGCGGCCGCGGCGGCTGCGATGCAGGAACCCTCGGTCGGGAGCCTTCGTCCCGATGCCAGCCACTCACTGCGCGCCGATATTGCTCATGACGTGGTAGTCGAGGGCGACAACCTCGAGGTGCTCAAGCTGCTCCAGCGCGCCTACTACGGCAAGGTCAAGATGATCTACATCGATCCGCCGTACAACACGGGCAAGGAGTTCATCTACCCGGATAACTTCCGCGAGGGGCTTGCCAGCTACCTCCGCTTCACTGGTCAAAGCGATGAACAAGGTCAGAAATTGTCGGCCAATACCGAGACAAGTGGCCGCTACCACTCGAACTGGCTCTCGATGATGTATCCCCGTTTAGCGTTGGCGAGGAACTTGCTGCGGCCAGATGGCGTCATCTTCATGACTATCGATGACCACGAAGTACACAACCTGCGTCTGTTGATGGACGAGATCTTCGGACCCGAGAACTTTGTCGCCAGTTGCATCTGGCAGAAGGTGTTCAGCCCGAAGAACTCAGCACGGCAGTTCAGCGAAGATCATGACTACGTACTGGTGTACGCGAGGAATGCTGCGGAGTGGGAACCGAATCCACTACGGAGAACGGACGAGATGGAAGCCCGCTACCAGAACTCCGACGACGATCCACGTGGTCCTTGGACGAGTGCCGACCTTTCTGCTCGGAACTACTACAGCAAGGGCACCTATCTCATTGAAACGCCGTCTGGCCGTACCATCTCTGGCCCACCTCCGGGCACCTATTGGCGCTACGCGGAAGAGAAGTTCAAGGAGATGGTTGAGGACGACCGTATCTGGTTCGGGTCCGCAGGGTCAGGGACTCCGAGAATCAAGCGATTCCTTAGCGAAGTGAAAGACGGCCGAGTCCCTCAGACGTTTTGGAAGTATGAGGAAGTCGGCCATACGCAGGAAGCGAAGAAAGAACTTCTCAAACGAGTCACGTTCGCATCTTCAGACTCCGTTTTCGATACACCAAAACCGACGCGGCTTGTCGAACGGATGCTTCGCCTCGCAACTACCCCGCAGACTGAAGACATCGTCTTGGACTTTTTTGCAGGGTCAGGAACCACTGGCGAGGCGGTGTGGAAGCTCAATGCTGAGGATGACGGCAACAGACGGTTCGTCTTGGTGCAGCTTCCCGAGCCTACGGGATACGACGACTACGAGACCGTCGCTGATATTACGCGTGCTCGGCTCAAGGGTGCGGCATCCGTGCTCGCTGCTGATAGCGACGGCACACTCGAACCATGTGATCCGGTTGGCTTTCGCAGCTTGATGCTGGCCGAATCTAACTTCCGTGTCTGGGAAGGTGAGACCGAGGGCGACCAGACGCTGGCAACGAGGCTGACACTGTTCGCTGACGGAACGAGTGGGTCATCGACGACTGATGGGATCGTGGCCGAGCTACTGCTCAAGGCTGGGTACGAACTCACTGAACAGGTCGATGTGATCGAAGCTGCGGGTGTTGAACTCCACTCTGCCGCCGATGGCCAGCTTCTCATCGCTGTTGACGGGAAGCTGACCCTCGGATCCGTTGAGCAGATGGTGGCGAAAGCGCCAGCGCTGATCCTGGTCTTGGATCGATGTTTCGGTGACGACGATGAATTGAAGGTTAACGTCATGCAGACCATCCGATCTGCCAATCAGGGGGGCGGCGTCGACATCACGCTGAAGGTTGTCTGACTATGACGGCCGTCACGCTCAAGTTCGAGCCGGATCTCGCGTATCAGCATGACGCGGTCAAGGCTGCTGTCAACCTTTTCTCCGGGATGCCGCTGGCTGGCGGTGAATTCAGCGTTGCCACAGCCACTGGTTCCCAGCTCACATTGACGGAACTGGGCGTCGGGAACCCCGATCCTGGCGACTCACTCGAGCCCGTCTTGCTCGCCAACCTCCAGCAGGTCCAAGAGGACAATGAGCTTCCGATCAGCGCTGAGCTTGAAGGGCCGCACTTCACAATTGAGATGGAGACCGGGACCGGCAAGACCTACGTCTACTTGCGCACCATGTTTGAACTGCACAAGCACTACGGCTTTACCAAGTTCGTGATCGCCGTTCCGTCCGTCGCAGTCCGAGAGGGTGTACTGGCCAGCATCGAGCTCATGCGAGGCCATTTCCACTCGCTCTACTCGACCTCGTTCGACGCGCAGGTCTACGACTCGAAGAATCTCGGCCGCGTACGGCAGTTCGCGACCGCGAACACCATGCAGATGCTGGTCCTCAACATCGACGCGTTCCGCAAGGACGTGTCAGCTGACGGCGAAGAGGGCTCTCGCAGCGCCAACGTGATCAATCGGGCCAGCGACGCGATGTCGGGGCGGCGCCCAATCGAGTTCATCAAATCTTGCCGGCCGGTCGTGGTGGTCGACGAGCCGCAGAACATGGAGTCGGAGAAAGCGGTTGCGGCCATCGACCGGCTCAACCCGATGTGTACGTTGCGGTATTCCGCAACTCATAAGAAGGACTACAACCCGATCTACCGGCTTGGGCCAGTCGAAGCCCATGAGATGCGCCTAGTGAAGAGCATCGAGGTGGCCAGCGTCGTCGAAGCAGAGAACCTCAACGCCGCCTTCGTCAAGGTGTTGAGGACCGATCAGAGCAGAATGCGGGCCCAGTTGCAGATCAACGTCGGCGCCGGATCGGCCGGCGGCCAGAAATCGGTCTCGGTCAAGGTGGGTGATGATCTTCACGCGCTCTCTGATGAGCGGCAGGAATACGCCAACGGCTACATCATCGGCAACATCTCCTTTCGGCCGGGAGACGAGCACATCGAGTTCAGCTCTGGCCACATCATCCATGAGGGGGAGACGCGAGGGGGATTCGGCAACGAAGTTCGCCGAGCTCAGATTCAGGAGACCGTCAGGCAACACCTCGATAGAGAGCTCTCGCTGCACCGGCAAGGGAAGCGCATCAAGGTGCTGTCGCTCATCTTCTTGGACCAGGTGGCCAACTACCGCCAGTACACCGACGACGGGCCCCGGCCAGGCCAGTTCGCCGAGTGGTTCGAGGAGGCCTACGCCGATCTCGCCGCCAAGCCCAAGTACTCCGCCCTCAGTCTTGCCCCGGCGTCCAAAGTCCACGGCGGCTACTTCAGCAAGGACAAGGCCACCCGCAAAAAGCCGGAGAAGCTGAAGGACACGAGCGGGAGGACCAAGGCCGACGAAGACACCTATGAGCTGATCATGCGACACAAGGAGCGCCTTCTCAGCCCCGATGAACCGCTTCGGTTCATCTTCAGCCACTCGGCTCTGCGCGAAGGATGGGATAATCCCAACGTGTTCCAGATCTGCACGCTCAACGAGTCGAGGTCGGCCGACCGCAAGCGGCAGGAGATCGGCCGCGGCCTTCGCCTTCCTGTCAACCACGACGGCGAGCGGATACGCGACCGCAACGTCAACCGACTCACGGTGATCGCCAACGAGGCCTACGAAGATTTCGCCCTCGCCCTCCAGACCGAATACGAAGAGGACACCGGGCGGAAGTTTGGCATTGTCGAGCGAACAGCCTTTGTCCGTCTGCTTCGTCCCGCTGGCCATCCGGTGAATCCGGGCGAGAAATTCGGTGCCGACGGATCAAGCATCGTTTGGGATCACCTCGAAGCTGAGGGCATCATCGGGAACGAGGGGCAGGTACTCCCTGCATTCAACCCGCTCGATGAGTCGTTCGTGCTCCCGGTTCCTGAAGGGTACGAGGGCTCAAGAGAGGACATCATCAGGGTGATCTCGAAGCGCGTCGAGCTGATCCAGATCAACAATGCAAGGAAGCGCAAGACAGTTCGCTACCGGAAACAGGTCACACTCGACCCCGATTTCCGAGAGCTCTGGAATCGGATCAGCGTTCGCACTCGCTACCGCGTTTCACTCGACACCGGCGCACTTGTCGCCGACGCCGTGGCCGCGTTCCGGGAAGCTCCGGCAATCGAGCCACCCAAAATCACGATCCGGGTCTCCGACATCCAACACAGGCGTTCGGGCTTGCAGGCGACCGAAGTGCAGACGCAACAGACAGTCGACACCGAAAGGCCGACTTTCCTGCCGGACATCCTCGCCGATCTCCAGAATGAGACCGACCTGACCCGCAGGACCATTGTGAGGATCCTCACCGAATCAGGACGCCTGAGCGATTTCCTCGTCAACCCCCAGGCCTTCCTCCAGCTCGCATCGCGAACGACAAATGCGGTGCTCCAATCACAGGTGCTCAGCGGAATCGAGTACGAGGAGATCGCCGACGCCATGTGGGAGATGCGGCGTCTTGAGCCCGAGGCCGAAGAGGCGATCGAGCGATACGCCAGCAATCTCTACAAAGTCCAGTATCAAGACAAGACACCGTACGACCACGTCGAGTTCGATTCCGACCCCGAGCACCGCTTTGCCAAGGCACTCGACAACAACAGAGACGTCCGCTTCTATATCAAGCTTCCATCGTGGTTCACGGTGGACACGCCAGTCGGCCCCTACAACCCCGATTGGGCCATCATGTTCCAGTCCGAAGCCAAGCTCTACCTCGTGCGCGAGACCAAGAGCAGCCTCGCAGCGGCTGACCGCCGCGAAATCGAAAACACCAAGATTGACTGCGCCGCGAGGCACTTCCAAGCCATCGGCGTCGACTACGGCACGGTCACCAACATGGACGATCTAGCCACGCAGGTTGCGCGAGGGCCAACAAGCTCTCGGGCATGAGCACACTCCGGCACGCGGCCTGAGACGTCGATAGTGAGGTGGCGGGACCCGTTGGCTGGTCCAGTCGAGGTCTCCCGCTGCCGTTCCCGGGCACCGCTGTCGCGGTCGGGGACATCAGGTGGGCGACAGCGGACACGCCCGCAGCTACGGCTGTAGCGTGGCCACTCGCTGACCTCGCTTGGCTAGTTGGGCATCCGGCTTGTCTGATTTCTTCTTGACGAACCGCGAGTTGGCGCTGCTGTCGGCGTTGCTCTTCTGGGCGGCGGTCGTGGCAATCCTGGCAAGGCGAGATGGCATGGGCGGTGGGCTTTTGGCACCAGTGCGCGACCTGCTGTCGTCGGTTGCGGACAGGCGGATTCTCTTGCCGACGGCTGCGTACTCAGGTTGGATGTCGGCAGCCTTGGCTGCTGCGAATGCCCTTGGGCTTTGGGATGTGGGACTGCTGAAGGCAGCTGTGTTGTGGTGGCTGCTTTCCGGTCTTGGCCTATTCGGCGCTGGCATCGAAGCTGTGAAGCGAGCCGGTGCCATCGCAGGCGCGTTCAAGCGACTGCTGAGTATGGTCGTGGTCTTCGAGTTCTTGGCGAACGTGGCCTCGTTTCCGTTGTTCATTGAGATACCGGTGCAGATTCTGGCTTTGCCATGCACTCTGGCCTGGGGTTGGGGATCGGCCCGACAGGAGCACCACCGTGCCACAAGACTTGCCTTCGGCTATCTGCTGCTCTTCGGTGTTGCAGCCCTCGCATGGGGAATCACGCGACTGGTGTCCGATTGGGAAGACACCGACAAGAGCCTGTTGTGGCGCGAGCTGGTCATGCCCTTCTGGTTGACCACGGTAGCGCTCGCCTTCATGTCACTGTTTGCGCTCTACATGACTTACGCAGCCACGTTCTCGGTCATGCACTACCAGTCCGCTGCCGGCTTCTCGTGGAGACACCGACTTGCGGTGCTTATTCGATGCGGCCCTCGGTTGCGAGCGATCCGCGCCGCACGCCCCACGGCTCCCTGGCTTGCGAACGAGTCGGGATTCCGTTCCACATGGAGATGGACAGGTCGGGTGTTGCGCGAGGACCGCTACCAGCGCGCCGAAGAGGCGGCAAAGGCCCAGCGGCTCACAGACAACGCCGGCGTCGTCGGCACCGACTCCGCGGGGAGGCAACTGGATCAACGCCAACACGCTGAGACCATGAGAGCCCTCCGGTGGCTGCACACCTGCCATATCGGTCACTACCGCAAACAGGGCAACCGATACTTCGCCAGCCTTGAGGTCATCATCGACAGCCTGTCCGACAAGTACGACCTGCCGCGGCCGAACAACATCGAGATGCACATCACCAGCGATGGACAGAGCTGGTACGCCACCCGTCAGACGGTCACGGGGTACTGGTTCGCAATCGGCGCTGCGGGACCGCCGACCGACCAGTGGTTCTACGACGGTCCCACATCCCCGAGCGACTTCCCCCATAACTCTCAATGGGATCAATGGGCGCCAGATCTCCATGCCCCCAACTGGGACTGACGGGGCGGGGCTGTCTTGATGCGGCACGATGGCGACGCGCAATGTAGGGCACTGGACGACTCGATACCGGCTGCTTCGCCCGAGGCCGATGCTACTTTTGGGCACATGCTCCGTAGAAGGAAGTCGCGGAAGCCGGATCGCCCGTCGTGGTGCCGCCACTACGACGAGTGGAAGCGCGCCTACGACGAATCCGAAGCCCTCATGGCACGGAACTCCAAGCACACAGCGGACTGGTCGCCGGAGGATCTCTTGCGGCTGGAAGAACTCACCAAGGTCTACGGCGAAGCCGCCATTCGAATGTGGGACGAAGCACCCGAGTCAGAGAACTGGGCGTCAGCACATATCAAATGCGGATACCCAGCCTCGAGGCGGCTGCCTCTCGGGCAATAAACCGATGCTGGCCGCTACTGAGATCAGGCCTGCTCGAAGTTTCTCGGCCGTCGAACACGCTGCAGGGCTCGTAACCTCACGATTGGTGTCGGTGGAGACGATCGCGAAGCGCCAAGTCTCTCAGGGAACACAAGGCTCTTGAGTCGTCAGGACACGTCACAGACGGCGCCCATGAAGGATGCTGCCACTGCGGCGCGCCGTCATGCTTGGGAACGCATCAGCCCTTCGCACTGCAGCGACTGCCGAGTCCAAGCTGATCTCTACTTGGCGCATGTGTACGCACTCGCCGCGCAGATGCTCAGCACAGAAGACGGCACCGGCCATCGCCAAGGCAGCCCTCGAGACGGCTACCCCCTCTTCGAGGCGATGCATGCAGCGGTGCGCGTCATGCACCAGCAGCCCCGTCCGTTCTACGACGCGGTGGGCAACACGGGCCCGCAGCCCTCGCCCTTGGGCACCGAGGCTAGTGAGCACATGTTGTCGCTGATGCAGCAACGAGCGTCAGACGAAGGGTTCGAGGACGGCTGGGGTTGGTGGGTCAGCAAGACAAGAACCGCTGATGAGTCGCGAGACTGGCTTTCGGTCGCTTACAGCTCAGTGCCGCCGTCGCCCATTCGCCGACGCAGCGGTGAGGTCTATCTCCTGGGCGCCGGGTTCTCGTGCGCTGTGAGCGAGACAATGCCGACGATGTCAGCGCTGCTGTTTGCTCTCAAGCAGACGGTTGAAGATGAGGGTTGGCCGCTGACGCAACGCTTCGGCCTCCCACATGCGGACGATCTGGAGTCGTGGCTCGATTCGCTGGCAACACCACAGCCGTATCGCAGCGACGCCGAGAACACAGAAGCCGCCGCCGTGTTCCATCGAATCGCTGACTGGCTCGGTCGATACATCACCGAAGTTGAACGTGAGTCATTCCAAGGCGCGCACCCTGTTGTGATCTTCGATCTCCTCAGGCTCTGGCAATCGAATCTCAGCACTGTGATCACGCTGAACTACGACACGATCATCGAACGCTGCGTGGAAGCCCGCCCCGACTACATCGGCCTGAGAGAAGCCGGAGTGCTGGCCGCGAATGCGATCCGCGCAGTGCCGTTGTCGCCGACCAGTGCCTACAGCGGCGCCATGAGGCTCGGAGACGCCACCCTCCCGGCGGCATTCCGCCTAGCGAAGCTGCACGGCTCCGTCGACTGGCAGTATCCCGGCGAGAGCGGGCGCGGACAACCGATCTATGCCATCGACACCGACCACGAGGACGAAGCCCAAGGTCGCCTCAGACACTTGGTGCCCTACATCATCCCGCCATGCTTTTCGAAGGTGCCTCTGTTCAACCACGAGATCATCCGCCAGAACTGGCACGCCGCCCGCCAAGGACTCGAACGCGCGCAACGACTCGTCGTCATGGGGTATTCCCTGCCCCCGGCTGACACAGCAGTCGTGCAGATGCTCCGCACGTACGCACCCAAGAACATCACGCTCTTGGACACCGATCCCACCCTCAAACAGCGATACGAGACCCTGCTCGGGGCAGCCGTCGAAATGCCCGATACCGGCGATCCGATCTGGGACTGGACTGCCAGCGTCACCACGCAGCCATAACCAAGCCTGCACTTCAATCCCATGTGATCCGCGCCCCGGCAAGCAGTTCCGCCAGTACGCCGGCCATACGCCACCATGCGTATCGGTTGCCCGTCATCACCTCTGGCGCTGCCATGCACGACATCGATTGGGGCCGTCCCGGTGGGAGCCGTATACCTCAGCTGAGACGATCTGAGTGAGGGTCAGTGGCCGCCGCGCAGCAGCTTCGCTATCCCTGACATCAGGCGGTCGGGTTTGCCCGATCGCAGCTCGCGGTCATCGGCGACGCCGAGCAGGGCTCGGCTGACACGTACACCGAGCCAACGCAGCGGCTCGGGCTCCCAGCGCCGGGAGGTGACTCCCACCCAGGGCAGGCTGGTGCGCTCGGTGTCGCGCTCGCAGATCAGCTCAGCCATCGTGCGACCCGCAAGGTTGGATGCCGCCACGCCCTCGCCCACGTAACCGCCGAGCACGCCTTGGCCGGTCCGCGGGTCGAAGTGCACGCCCGGCAGCCAGTTTCGTGGGATGCCGAGCACACCGCCCCATCGATGCGTGATGCGCGCATCTGCGAGCTGGGGAAGCATCTCGACCAGCACGCGCCAGATCCGCCGGTGCATGCCCAGGTGGGTCTCGGCAGATGGCACGATCCGCGAGCCGAAGCTGTAAGGCACACCGGTGGCACCAAAGGCAATCCGGTTGTCGGCTGTGCGCTGGCCGTAGGTCACCATGCGACGGTCGTCGGCAAAGCTGGGGCGGTTCACCAACCCGATGTCGTCGAACAGTTCGTCGGGCAGCGGCTCGGTAGCCACCATGCGCGAGTACACGGGCAGGATGTCGCGCCGGAGCCCACGCAGGTCCCGGGTGTACGCCTCGGTCGCCCTCACGATCAGCGGTGCCCGCACCTCGCTGCGGCCAACCTGCACGGCACCCCCGCCGATCGCCCTCGCTCGGGACTGCTCATAGATCTCCGCCCCTGCCGATTCGGCGACCGCCGCGAGGCCGCGGGCCAGCTTGGCGGGGTCCACTACGGCTGAGGGCCCGAGCAGGATGCCGCTGCGCACGTCGGTGGCGTTCAGCTGGGCTGCCGCCTCGTCGGCATCGAGAAGGCGGATCTCGTCGGGGGTCAAACCCAGCGCCCGGGCCTCAGCGATGTCGGCGACCTGGCGCTCAGCTTGGGGAGCGGTGCGCGCCAACCGGATCGTGCCGCCCTTTGCGTAGTCGCAGTCGATGCCCTCGGCGGCAGCGACCCTGCCGATCTCGTCCACCGCATCGAAAGCGGCCCGCAGCAGGCGTCGTGATTCGGTCGGGCTTGAGCGCTGCGCATAGTCACTGACAGAGCCGGCAAGCTCCCCCACCGCCCAGCCGCCATTGCGCCCCGAAGCCCCGAAGCCGCAGTAATGCCGCTCCAGCACGGCGACGCGCAGCGATGGTTCGAGCTGCCGAAGGTAGTACGCCGTCCACAGCCCGCTGAATCCGCCGCCCACGATGGCGACATCCACGTCCAGATCGCCATCGACACCGGCTCGCGGCGTGATGGGCGGCTCCAGACGATCGATCCACAGCGGCGTCGTCGACGCCGTCTCGAGTGACCAGGGCTCAGCATCACCGTGAACGGCCATATCGCGGAAACTACTGCCGCGATCAGTCGGTTCTTGTCGCAGCAGTAATGTCGCGCGCGGCAGCGGGGTGCCGCAGGCGCCTGCAGGGGGTCTGCGATGCGTGAGATCGAAGCCGTGTCCGTGGGCGAGCGCTCGGGCCTCACCTACGCCTGCATCGTCCCCGAATGGGCAGCCGAGCTCGAGGCGCTGGAGCTGGCCTCCCATCCGACCTCCGACCCGCACGACCTGTACGACGCCGAAGCGTTCGACCAGCTGGCGCGTGACTTCTCAGAAGGCTGCTTCGCCGGATTCGACGGCGACGAGCTGGTCGCCATGGGCGTCGGCATCCGCTGCAATTTCGACCTGGACAATCCGATACACACCATCGCCGACATCGTGCCCGACGACCACGCCGGCAGCGGTCACGTTCGCGAAGGTCGCTGGTACTACGGCACCAGCATCGCCACCAGGCTCGAGTACCGGCGCCGCGGCATCGGGGCCGAGCTGTACGAGCTGCGCAAGCAGGTCTGCGTAGATCTCGGACTGGCGGGCATCGTGGCGGGAGGCGTCATCCCTGGCTACGCCGAGCACAAGGCGGACATGACCGCCGATGAGTACATCGCAGAGGTTCGAGCGGGCCGGCTCTATGACCGTACGCTGAGCTTCCAGATCGAGAACGGATTCTCCGCGGTGTGCGGATTGCCGAACTACATCACCGATCCGGCCACTGAGAGCTGGGCGGCGCTGATCGTGTGGCACAACCCAGACCTTCGAGGCGACGCCAGATGAGCGACGCTGCGGAGTCGCCTTCGGGCGGCGGGGGCTTGGTCGCCGGGGCTGACGCCTCCGACATCGGCGATCAGGCGTTCCGGTCCGAAAGCCTGCTCGGCCGGTTGCCGGAGATGACCTACGGCGGGGCGCTGTCGTTCCTGCGCCGCCGCTACACACGCGACATTGCCGGGGCCGACATCGTCGTGTCGGGAATCCCCTTCGACATGGCCACTTCGAACCGATCCGGCGCCCGGCTGGGGCCCCGAGCCATCCGGGCGGCCTCGGTCGGCCTCGCCGAGCTTGACGCGTACCCCTTCGGCTTCGACCCCTTCGAACACCTCGCCGTCGCCGACTACGGGGACTGCTTCATCGACTACGGCCACCCGAGCGAAGCCGTCGAGCACATTGAGAACCACGCGACCGAGATCCTTGCTCACGACGCGCAGATGGTCACCTTCGGCGGTGATCACTTCGTCACCTACCCGATCCTGCGGGCCCACGCCGCCAAGCACGGCCCGTTGGCACTCATCCACTTCGACGCGCATCCCGACACGTGGCCCGATGAACCCGGCAGGCTCGACCACGGCTCGATGTTCCTGCGAGCCCTGCGTGAAGGCATCATCGACCCGTCGGCCTCGGTGCAGATCGGCATCCGCACCCACAACGACGATCACGGCTTCACGGTGCTCGGCGCGCCTTGGGTGCATCGCAACGGCCCCGACGCTGTCATCGAAGTCGTGCTGGAACGTGTTGGGGATCGTCAGGCGTATCTTACGTTCGACATCGACTGCATCGACCCGGCCTTCGCCCCTGGCACCGGGACTCCGGTATCGGGCGGTCTCACCACCGCCCAGGCGCTCGAGATCGTGCGTGGCCTCTCGCCGGTCGACATCGTCGGAATGGACGTAGTGGAGGTTGCCCCCGCATACGACGTCTCCGAGATCACCGCTCTGGCAGCAGCGACCATCGCGCACGACTTCATCTGCACCCGTGCAGTGCGTGCTGGTGTCCCGCCCAACCCCGTGGGACTCACATGAACACAACCGCGGACGAGACCTCGGCCGGCACCGGCGCACCGGCTGTGGAGCTGCGCGACCTCTCAAAACGGTTCGGCGATGTCGTAGCGGTCGACTCGGTCAACTTGCGGATCGCTGACGGCGAGTTCTTCGCACTGCTCGGACCATCGGGCTGCGGCAAGACCACGACGCTTCGCATGATCGCCGGCCTCGACATTCCCAGCGAGGGCAGCCTGCTGATCCACGGCGACGAAGTCGCTTCGTCACCACCGGACCGACGACCCGTCAACACCGTGTTCCAGGCGTACGCCTTGTTCCCGCACATGACGGTGGCCCAGAACATCGCCTTCGGCCTGAACATGCGCGGCATCCGCGGTTCCGAGGCCGATCGGCAGGTTGCCGAGGCAACCGCGCTCGTTCAGCTCGAAGGCATGGAACACCGTCGGCCCTCGCAGCTCTCGGGAGGTCAGCAGCAGCGGGTCGCGCTGGCCCGGGCGCTCGTGAACCACCCCAAGGTGCTACTGCTCGACGAGCCCCTGGGAGCGCTGGACCTGAAGCTGCGCCAGGAAATGCAGGTGGAGCTCAAGGTCCTCCAGCGTGAGGTGGGCATCACGTTCGTGTTCGTGACCCACGATCAGGAAGAAGCCTTGGCGATGAGCGACCGGGTGGGCGTGATGTCGCACGGCCGCCTGTTGCAGGTCGGCACGCCCGCGGAGGTGTACGAGCATCCCGCCAGCCGCTTCGTGGCCGACTTCATTGGGCGGACGAATCTGCTCGAGGGCGTCGTGGAGAGTTCCTCGACGGTGCGCCTGCACGCTGGGGCAGTCGTTGCTGCACAGAGCAATCTGGCCGCGGGCACCCCTGCCGCGTTGAGCGTGCGCCCTGAACAGGTGCGGCTGCATCGGTGGGGCGAGGCGCCCGCCGGTGCTCCGTGCCTCGACGGTGTCATCCTCGACGTCACCTACCTCGGCCACGCCTTCGTCTACACGGTGTCGGTCGGCGCGGCGTCCGGCACGAGCAACGACGCAACGACGGTCACCGCCCGGGTCGAGACCGGTGAGGCGGCACAGGCCGCGGGCGAGCCGGTCAGCGTGAGCTGGGCCCCGGCCACTACGACCGTCGTGGCGGACTGATGCCCACGCTGCGTCGCCGAACCAGCCCAGCGAAAGCGCTGCTGACACCCCAGGAGCAGACCGCGCAGCGCCGGGCTCGGCGCATCGGGACGCTCATCGCCTCGCCCGGTGCGCTGTACCTGGGAATTTTCTTCATGGTCCCGCTGGGCCTCATCACCGTGTACTCGTTCGCCACGCGCACATCGACGGGCCGCACCTCGCTCAGCGGCTGGAACCTCAATTCCTATGAGCGCCTCGCCGACGACGTGATTCTGGGCATCGTCGGCCGCTCGGCCTGGCTGGCCTTCATCACGACCGTGCTGTGCCTGGTGGTCGCTTACCCCTTCGCCTACTACCTGGCCACCCGCTCCCCCAGGGTCCGTGCCCGTCTGCTGGTGCTGGTGATGATCCCGTTCTGGACCAACGGACTCGTGCGGATTTTCGCAATCCGCTTCCTGCTCGGCTCGAATGGCCCGGCCTCAGCGCTCAGCGAGGCCTTGGGCTTCGGCACGTTCCGCATCTTGTTCACACCCACTGCGGTCGTGCTGGGAATGGTGTACGGGTTCCTGACGTTCATGGTGCTGCCGCTGTATGTGGCCCTCGAGCGCATGGACTGGCGCTTGGTCGAGGCCGCCCGCGATCTCTACGCCAGCGGCGCGAAGGCGTTCTGGCGGGTGACGGTTCCGCTGACCCGTTCGGGCATCGTGGCGGGCTGCGTGCTGGTGTTCGTGCCCAGCTTCGGCTCCTACGTCGTGCCCGAGATTCTGGGCGGCGCCAAGACGCTGCTCATCGGCTCATACGTGGCACGCCAGTTCCAGGCTGCTCGCAACTGGCCGCTGGGCGCCTCGCTGAGCGTGCTGGTGATCGTGGCGATGCTCATCGCAGTGACGATCAATCAGCGCAATTCGGAGAACGCCGAACGCACCCGAGCAGGTGCGCCATGACAGGTGCGCCATGAGCAGTCTCGACACTGCGGGTACCAAGCGCTCGTCTCGACGGCTGCTGGCGGCGAACGCGTGGCTGGTGTTCACGTTCCTCTACGTGCCGATCGCGGTGCTGGTGGTGTTCTCGTTCAACGATTCCGAGCGGGTCAACGTCTGGCAAGGCCTCTCGGCGCGTTGGTACGGCGAGGCTCTTGGCAATACCCAGGTGGTCGGCGCGCTGCGGGTGTCACTGGTCGTCGCTTTCACCTCGACGATCGTGTCGACAGTGCTGGGGACTGCGGTGGCTCTTGCGCTCGACCGCTACCGCTTCAAGGGGAGGCGGGCGCTGGACGGCACCGTCTACCTGCCCATCGTCATCCCCGATATCACGATGGCCGTCATGTTGTTGGTGTTCTTCGCCGAGGCATTCAAACTCATCGACGCCTTCGGCCCGCGGCTCACCCTGGGAGTTACGACGGTCGCCCTCAGCCACATCGCGTTCAACATCTCGTTCGTCGCGGTGGTCGTGCGCGCCCGCCTGGATCAGTTCGATCGCACGCTCGAAGAGGCCGCACGTGATCTGTATGCCACCCCGTGGCGTACGTTCAGGAGGGTGACGCTGCCGCTCATAGCGCCAGGCATTGCGGCCGGCGCCCTGCTGGCGTTGACGCTGTCGCTCGACGACGTCGTCATTTCGGCCTTCACGGCCGGCCCGGGCGCCACGACCCTGCCGGTGTACGTCTTCAGCAGCATCCGCCAAGGTGTCACGCCCGAGCTGAACGCCATCTCCACGCTCATGCTGGCCGCCTCGATCACGCTGGTCGTGGCCTCGCTGGCTCTGCAGCGGCCTCGGAGCATCACGCCGTGAACCGGCACCACTCGACACAAGCACGCTCACACAGAGCAATACATACAGCGCAATACATACAGCGGCGTTCCGTTGGGACGTCCATGAGGGAGGAAATATGACCGATTCAGCGAGCACCCGAGGCCGGCTGCGCCGCAGTCGGTGGCTCGCAGTCACCGTTGTCGCCGTGCTGCTGGTCGCCGCATGCGGCGACGGAGACGACGACGATGCCAGCGAGGCTGCCGCCACGACTGCCGCGGCACCCGATGCGGGAGATGCCGGTGATGCTGCGGCTGCCGACGTCGGCTGCGAACCCGGCGAGACCGACGGCGACCTGGCGTTCTACAACTGGGCCGACTACATCGACGAGGAATTGCTGGTCGCCTTCGAGGAGGAGTCAGGCATCAGCGTCGACTACTCGGTGTATGAGTCGAACGAGCAGATGCTCACTCAGGTCGAGTCAGGTGCCGCCATCTATGACCTGGTCATTCCTTCGGACTACATGGTGGCGTTGATGATCTCCGAGGATCTGCTGCTGCCGCTGGAGTTCGATGCCTTGCCCAATGCGGCGAACATCGACGATGCGTGGGACAACCCGCCGTTCGATCCCGAGCACCGCTTCCATGTGGCGTACCAGTGGGGCACGACGGGCATCGGCATGACCTACGACATGCTCGACACGCTGGGCGGCGAGTCGTCATGGGCGGTCATCTTCGATGCTGAGACGGCGGCGCTGGTGCCGGGCGACATCTCCATGCTCGACGACGCGCCCGAGGCCGTTTCGGCGGCGCTGAAGTACTTGGGCTACAGCATCACTGAGGTGATCGAGTCCGGTAACGAGGAGGCCGTGCGTGAAGCGGGCGCATTGCTCAAGGCCACTAATGATCGGCTGCTGAAGTACGACTCGGTGACCTTCGGCGACGACCTGGTCAACGGCGAGGTCGATGTGGCGCACGGTTGGAGCGGCGGATTCGCTCAGGCCTTCTTCGAGACCGATGCGTATGAGACTCACGTGTACACCATCCCGATCGAGGGCGGTGTCCGCTGGGTGGACACGATGGCCATTCCGCACAACTCCGACAACGTGTGCTCGGCCCACGCCATGATCAACTTCCTGCTTGACGCGCAGAACGGTGCTGCGTTGACCAACTACACGTACTACGGCAGCCCGAACACAGCCGCAACGCCGTTCATCCTGGAAGAAATTCTGGAGGATCCGGGCATCTACCCGCCGCCAGAGGTGTACGCCCGGCTGGAGTTGATCCCCCAGATGGGCGACCTGGGGCTCATCGTGCAGGACATGCTGACCGAGGCCAAGAGTTGAGGGGGCCTCGCGTCAATTGAGCCGGCAGCGCACCGGGTTGGGCTGCGGCCTGGCCCGGTGTTGACGGCTACGTCGGGGCTGGGCTGAGCGTTCGCCCGGTCCCGCCCCAGGGTTGCCGTTGTTAGAACTTGTCGGCGGGATCTCCCCAGCCGGTGAAGTCGTCGAGATAGTCGGTGTCGTCGTGGAGCGCTTCTGAGCGGGGGTGGTCGACGGCGTAGTTCAGCGCCCCGTTGATGTCGTTCTCCCAGACTTCCCGTGGCAGGTCGTACAGCACTTCGACGCCGTAGCCGTTGGGGTCGGTGATGTAGATGCTGTGCGTCATGCCGTGGTCGGTACGCCGGCTGATCCTCACGCCGCTGTCGATCAGGAACTTCACCTCAGCGAGCCACGACTCCCGATCGGGATAGGTGATGGCGATGTGGTTCACTGCGCAGCCGCCACCTGACAGCGTCCACTTTTCGGGCGGCGGAGGCAGGTCGGGTTGTTCCATCAGCGCGATGTCATGGTGGTGCTGACCCTGTGCAGCGTCCCGGACACCGCTGTAGAAGCGCATGGTGGGACGCTCGCGGCCGTCGGGCGCCGCAACGAGATTGCCGACTTGACGGAAGCCCAGCAGATCACTCCAGAAGTGGTGCGACTCTTCTATGTCGCGCACGTTCAGCACAAGGTGATTGACGCCGCGGGGGGCAACCGCCGCAGTGCGCTTCGGCACCTCAGGTGCGGGAGGCGCCTCGGTGCTGCTGTCGGTCGCCGTCATCGCTGCTCCTTGACTGACTTGATCGCCTGAGCTGATCGACTGACTGTTCTGGCGTGCCTCAGTTGCGGGGCACTTCGAGCCACGGGACGTCCTTGTCGATCCGTGGCTCGCCCGGGAGCCCCAGGACCTGCTCTCCGAGGATGTTCCGCATGATCTCGGAGGTGCCGCCCTCGATGGAGTTGGCGCGTACCCGCAGGAAGCCGTGCTGCACGCCGCCGTCGGAACCGTCCACTGACAGGTCGCCTGGGCGGCGGAACGTGTAGTCGTAGCCGACGAGTCCGTCGGCACCCATCATGTCCACCGCACAGGTCATGAGCGCCTGGTTCAGCTCGGCATAGGCCAGCTTGGCGATGGACATCTCGGGTCCGGGATTGCCCATGCGGCGGTTGGCCCCTGCGCGCATGTTCGTGAGTCGCAGCACTTCCGCACGGGTCCACAGCTTCGTCAGGCGATCTCGAGTGACCTCGTCGCGGTCAGCTTCGGGGCGCTGGTTCCACAGCTTCACCAGCACCGAGATCGGTCCTGATCCCGGCTTGGGCGGTCCGCCGCTGCCGCCGCCGATGGCGTTGCGCTCGTTCATCAGCGTGGTCAGCGACACCCGCCAGCCGTCACCGACGTCGCCGACGCGGCTCGCATCTGGCACACGAACATCGGTCATGTAGACCTCGTTGAATTCGGCCTCGCCGGTGATCTGGCGCAGCGGGCGCACCTCTACACCTGGCGATTTCATGTCGAGTGCGAAGTAGGTGAGCCCCCGGTGCTTGGGCACCTCGGGATTTGTACGCGTCACGAGCATGCCGAAGTCGCCGAGGTGGGCCAGCGTGTTCCACACCTTTTGGCCGTTCACGATCCATTCCTCGCCGTCGGCGATCGCCCGGGTTGCCAGCCCGGCGAAGTCGCTGCCCGCACCCGGTTCGCTGAACAGCTGGCACCAGAGCTCCTCGCCAGTGAACATCGGCCGCAGGAAGCGCTGCTTGACCTCTTCGCTGCCGTGCGTGTGGATGGTCGGCCCGGCCAGGTGCATGAAGAAGGTGACAGGTTTCATCGACCGGGCACCGGCGGTCCGCAACCGCTCCTCGACCCGGCGCTGGAGCTGTGGAATGACACTCAAGCCGCCGTGACCCTCGTCGAAGTGCACCCAAGCCAGACCGGCGTCGAACTGTGCCCCGCGGAACTCCGCGTAGCTCAACTGCTTGGGGTCGTGCGATGCCAGCAGTTCGTCGATGGCGGCGTCAACCCGCGCCGCAGCGGCATTGGCTGTCGTCGGTGCTTCGAGCGTGTCGGTCATGGCGCCAGTCTGCCAGCACTGCACAGCCGCTGGCGCTGCGCAGCAATCCCGGGACGGGTCAGTAACGCTCGCCCGGGAACGAAGGTTCAGTCTTGGCCAAGAACGCCTCTGCGCCGTGCGACATGTTGCGCGGGATGAGCACCGCTTGGTGGCCCATCTCAACATCAAGCTGGTCGGCGAGGTCACGCTGCATTGCGCCATCGACCGCTGATCGGATCCGCGCCATCGCCGCCGGAGAGCTGCGACGCAGCACGTCGACCACCTGGGCGACCGCAGCATCGAGCTCGGAATCGTCGACCGTCCTCCACACCAGGCCCCAATCGGCCGCCTGATCTGCCGTGACGCGCTCTCCGAGCAGCGTCATGCCCAGCGCCCGTGCCCGGCCGACCCGCATCGGGAGCTGCCAGGTCGTGCCAAGGTCGGGGACAATGCCGAGCCGAGGCCCGAACGTTGCGACGAAGAATGCCGATCGGGCTGCGATAGCGATGTCGCACGAGAGGGCCAGACCGATGCCGCCGCCAGCGGTGACGCCGTTGATGCGGGCGACCGTCGGCACTGGACACTCGGCGACCGCTCGGATGGCCGGATGAAACACGTTGTCCATCGAGTCGGTCGTGGCATCGCCCGGAGCCTGGCGATCGACGTCTTGCGCACCATCGGCGACCGCACCGCGCAGGTCGGCGCCCGAGCAGAATCCTCGTCCAGCCCCGGTGAGAATCACCGCACGCATGGAATCGTCTGCCGCCACCATGCCGAACGCTTCGCTGATGTCGTTCATGAAGTCGTCGTTCATGGAGTTCAGCGTCTCGGGGCGGTTGAGCGTCACCGTGGCGACGTCGCCGTCGACGCTGAAGCTGACCGTGCCGTTCGACGGCTGCGCCGGACTGCTCATGAGGATTACTTATAGCGGTAGGTGATGCGGCCGCGGCTGAGGTCGTACGCCGAGACTTCCACCTGCACCCGGTCTCCAGGAAGGATCCGGATGTGGTGCTTGCGCATCTTGCCGCTCAGGTGTCCGAGCACCTCGTGACCGTTGTCGAGCACGATACGGAAATGGCCACCCTTGAGGGCTTCGACGGTCTTGCCTTCGAGCAAGATGGCGTCGTCTTTGACTTTGGGCACGTAGGTTCTTTCGTTGGAAACAGTCGATGCGCCGGTCCATTGGCCGAGCGCACGGACCGGTCCATCGTAGCCGAGGACGCCTCAGGGCGCCTGCCCGACGTGTCCGAGCCCGGCCGGCGCAGCTCGCTCAGTGACGCTTGACCCCGCCGTACTTCATGCGAGTGTCCGACATCGAGGCGAGCCGCACCTCGTCGTTGTTGATGGCGGCTGCCACGAGTTCGCCCATGAACAGCGTGTGAGTGCCCAAGTCCACGCTGTGGCGCACCTCGCAGTCCATCCACGCGGCGGCATCGACGAACACTGGCGCCCCGGTGGCGGCTTCGTACACCGACCAGCCGTTCAAGGTTCCCGTCGCCGACCCTTCGGCGTCGCTCGCCGTGTCATGGGAAGCAGGCTCGTAGGCAGCAGGCTTGGAGAATTTCACGAACGGCCGGGTGTTCTCTGCATCCCAGAGGTTCACGGTGAACGAGCCGCCGTCGGAGATCAGCCGGTGCGTGACGGCGGTGTTCTCGACGCTGACGCCGATGAGCACCGGTTCCATCGACAACTGCGTGATCCAGCTGGTCGTCATGGCATTGCGTTCCTCGCCGGAGCGAGAGCCGACGAGAGCGAGCGCGTTGGGAATCTTCCACGTGATCCGATTGACCAGTTCGTCGGCAAGGGCGGCGTTGCTCATGTGAGAACCCTACGTAGGCCACCAGCGTCTGGTGCTACCAGTCGGTCTAGGCGTGGCGCGGTCAGGCGCGCATCGATGCGGGCGTTGAGCCCGGCTTGAGTCAGTTCTTGCCTCAATGCGGAACCTGAGTCGAAGGGGCGGAGGTACTCAGGGCCGCTTGCAAGGAGTGCGGCTCGTGCTGTGTCTGCCAACGTTTGCGTTGGAGTCGGTTCGGGTGCGGAGGTGCCGTTGGGGTGTCGTTTCGAGGTTTTGGTATCACACCCTTTATTTACAGTGATTGTCATGACGCACACCGACGTTCGTAGCGAACTGGCGGCGGGAATGCCGACAGGTTCCATGCCGGCGGACGACGCAGCTATGGCCGTGCCATCTCCGATGGCCTCGCCAGTCGAGTCGGTTGGGCCGTCGTCACCCGCCGATGGGCCACCGTCACCTGCCGGTGGGCCGTCTTCGCCTTCGGCGGAGAGTGTGTTGTCGGTGCTGTGCGGAGCACGTGACGTTGTTACCCGAGCATCGCGGGTGCCGCTGGGCGGAACAGACTGTGAGACGCTCAGCGACGTCATCGCCGCTGCGTCACGACTGCGGTCAGCAACAGACGCACTGCTGCTCGCAACGACCGCCGCACTCGAAGCCGCCCGTGCGGGTTCGGGCCGTTCGGCGTTGCGTGACCGGGCGCGTGTGAGCAAGCGCGACGCCAAGCGCACCGTGGAGGTCAGCGAGCAGGTCGCTCAGATGCCGAACGTGGCTCGCGGCCTGGCTGTCGGCGAGCTGAACGTCGAGCACGCGGCTGTGCTCGCCGACGCTGCGCGGCGCACCAGCCCTGATGCGGTCAACACCGCAATGGAACTGCTCGAAGCCGCCGCGGTGGTCTCGCCTGAGACGCTGCGCGAGCAAGCCATGAAGTTCGCGGCCCGTCACGACCCCGCCGCCGCTGAGACCGAATTGGGCCGTCAGCGCAGTGAGCGTTGTGCTTCGTTGTTTGTCGATGAGTCCACTGGGATGGGTGTGCTGCACGCCGAGTTCGACCCGGTCAGCTTCGCGTTGGTGCGCCAGGCGTTCGAGAAATACAACGACGCGTTGTGGCGTCTCGACGGCGGACGCGACGGCACACCCGACCAGATCCGCGACAACCGCCAGCGTCTCGCGGACAGCCTGTTTGAAATGATCACCGACCGCAACGCCCTAGCTACTATCGGTCACCCTGCCGCACACACCCCCAACCGCGGGGGTCGCCCGCACACCGACGACGGACACGGCGGGCGCATCAATGCGGGGCTCGGTGGGGACGCCGATGTCGCCTCGGAGGGCGCGGCGGGTCGCTCAGTCGAACGCTGGCGGCCCGCTCGAGCACCCAACCAGCTCGTGATCATCGCCGAGATCGGCGTCATCGACGGCACCAAGCCCGACGGAACCTGCGAACTGCTCGGCACCGGACCAGTCCCGCCGTCAATCTTGGACAACCTCTCACCCGACACGCGCATCGCAGGCGCTCTGTTCGACACCAACGGAGAGATCCTGTGGCTCGGACGCAGCCGTCGACACGCCAGCGTCGCCCAGCAGCTCGCCGTGGCTGTACGCGACCGTGGCTGCGTGCTGTGCCGCTCACCCATGCACCGCTGCGACTACCACCACATCGACGAATGGGCAGCCGACAACGGCAACACCGACACCCCGAACCTCGCAGCCCTCTGCAACGACTGCCACGACAAGCTCCACAACAACAACCAGCGACTTGAGCGACGCCCTGGCCCCGGCAGATGGACCACCACACACCGCTCTCACATCTCCGGCCAATCCAGCCACAAAATGGCGAAAGGTCCACCGTGATCCCACCCCTCGCGGCCGGCGACGCCACCACTGGCGACACCAGCAACCGGGACACCACCGCCAACAACGCCACCACCGCCAACTACGCCACCTCCGGTGATGCTCGCGACACGCCCACCAACACCACCGCTGGCGACATCGTGAACGTTTGCGGTCTCAGCACTAACGTGGCCGTCGCGGCCTCGGGTTGATCCAACCCGAGAGCAGGGGCGCGTTCGCGGCGAGCACGGGGTTTACGACATGGCTTACGACCTGAAGATCACAGGCGGAACGATCATCGACGGGACGGGATCGCCCCGGTTTGTCGGTGATGTGGGCATTTCGGGCGGCAAGGTCGTGGCGCTCGGGACGGCGCCCGCTGAAGCTGCGCAGATGATCGACGCCACCGGGCGCATCGTCTGTCCCGGGTTCGTAGACATCCACACCCACTACGACGCGCAGATCATGTGGGACCGCCTGGTCAGCTGCTCGCCGTGGCACGGCGTGACCACCATCGTGATGGGCAACTGCGGGTTCTCGGTGGCACCTACCCGGCCAGAGCACCGCGACCTCATCATGCGCACGCTTGAGAACGTCGAGGGCATGAGCGTCGATGCGTTGCGTGCCGGCCTCGGCGACTGGGGCTTCGAGACCTTCCCGCAGTACCTCGATGCGCTCGAATCGAACGGCGCTGCAGTCAACATGACAGCGCTGATCGGGCACACCGCCGCCCGCATGTACGTCATGGGCGAAGAGGCCACCGAGCGAGAGGGCACCCCCGAAGAGATCGCTGCTCAGCGCGACCTGGTAGCCGAGGCGCTGCGAGCCGGAGCGCTCGGCTTCGCAACCTCCAAGGCATCTACCCATGTCGGCTACGAGGGACGCCCGGTTCCCAGCCGTGCCGCGACCACCGAAGAGATCATCGAAATCGCCCAGGCGCTCGGCGATGTCGGCGGTGTGATGCAGGCCACCGTGGGTCGGGGTCTGAGCCACGACGAATTCGCACGGATCGCCGAGACCACCGGGGCCCACGTGAGCTGGACGGCACTGCTGGGCTCGGCCCGAGGTCCGGGCAGCCACCGTGTTGAATTGGAGCGTGCGCGCGAGATCGCCGCGCGTGGCCTGCCGGTGTTCCCGCAGGTCGCCGTGCAGCCCATCCAGTTCGAGATGAGCTGGAAGGCACCCTTCATCTACGAAGCCCTGCGCTGCTTCGCGCCGGTCTCCAAGAGCGATCTCGAAGGGCGCAAGCGCTACTACGCCGACGCCGACTGGCGAGCCGAGTTCAAGGAGAAAGCCGGCAACGGCGGCAAGATCGGCGACCGCTGGGCTCGAACCGAAGTCAGCTACCTGCCCCACAACCCAGAGCTCGAAGGCCGCAACGTGCAGCAGATGGCCGACGATGCCGGCCAGGATCCGGTGGACTGGGTGCTCGACATGGCGCTCGAGGCCGACCTGGAAATGCGCGTCATCCAGGACGTGCTCAACCACGACCCTGACGACATCGACGAGCTGCTGCACGACCCGACGACGGTGATCGGACTGTCCGACGCTGGGGCGCACGCCAGCCAGCTGTGTGACGCCAAGTACTCCACAGAGTTCTTGCAGACCTTCGTGCGCGATCGGGGCAGCTTCGACCTCGAGACCGCAATCCACATGCTGACCCAGCGCCCCGCCGAGGTGTTCGGCATCACCGATCGCGGCACGCTGGCGCAGGGCAAGCCTGCCGACGTCGTGGTGTTCGACGCCGACGAGGTCGGCCATCTGGGCAAGCGGCGCGTATACGACCTTCCCGCCGGCGCCGACCGCCTCATTTCTGATGCGAAAGGCATCGACGCAGTGATCGTGAACGGCACCGTCATTCGCCGCGATGGCGCCGACGCCGTCGACCCGCACGGCCCGCTGCCGGGCAAGCTGCTGCGCAACGGCCGAGGCTGAGCCGCTTGGCGGGCCTGCCGGGGCTGAGCTCCGGGCGCCGAATGGCTCAGCCCGAACAACCTCGTCCGAAGAGGCCAGCTCTGCGCACGTTGCACGGCGCAAGCCCCATGGCAGGCTTGCTGCCGTGATCGACCTGCGTTCCGACACCGTTTCTCGCCCGACCGCTGACATGCGCGCCGCCATGGCCGCAGCCGAGGTCGGGGACGACGTGTGGGGCGACGACCCCACCGTCAACGAACTGGAGCGATACACCGCCGAACTGCTGGACACCGCAGCGGCTCTGTACGTGCCGAGCGGCACCCAGTCGAACCTGTGCGGACTCATGGCGCACTGCGAGCGGGGAGACGAGTACATCGTCGGGCATCACGCCCACACCTACATGTACGAGGGGGGCGGTGCAGCCGTGCTGGGGAGCATCCAGCCCCAGCCGGTACCGACCGACGACACCGGCATGCTCGACCTCGACGCGGCCACCGAGGCAGTGAAGCCCGACGACAGTCACTTCGCCCGCACCCGCCTGCTCTGCCTGGAGAACACCATCAACGGCAAGGTGCTGACAACCGAGCAGCACCAAGCCGCCCGGGACTTCGCCGACCAACACGGCCTGGGGCTGCATCTCGACGGCGCCCGGCTGTGGAACGCAGCAGTGTGGCTGGGCCTGTCCCCCGCCGAGGTTGCGGCGCCGTTCGACTCCGTGTCGGTGTGCCTGTCAAAGGGCCTGGGCGCCCCGGTGGGCTCGGTGCTGTGCGGCACCGAAGAGCTCGTGGGCAAGGCGCGGCGTTGGCGAAAGCTACTCGGGGGCGGGATGCGTCAAGCCGGCATCATCGCCGCGGGCGGGCTGTTCGCCCTGCAGCACCACATCGACCGGCTCGTCGACGACCACGCCAACGCGCAACGGCTCGCCGCCGGGCTAGACGCCATCGACGGCATCACGGTCACGGACTGCGACACCAACATGGTCTTCTCGCAGCTCGAACGGCACGATCCCACGCTCAGCAAGCGTCTCGAAGGCCGTGGCGTGCTGGCCGATTGGCGATTCGGCCGCTCGCGGATGGTGCTGCACCTCGACGTCAGCGAAGCCGACGTTGACGCGACGCTAGAAGCCATCGCCGCCGAGCTAGCCGTCTAGAAAACCAAGACGGCCTCAGTCGGCGACCAGCTCCCGGTCAACCACCCGCGGCTCGCAGAGGTAGTCGTCGAGGTTGGCTTCTTTGGTCATGTCGAAGTAGTCCACGTTGCGCCACGGCGAGTTCACGACGATCCGGCCTGACTCGTTCCGGTAGTAGCTGGTCATGCCCGGGTGCATCCAGACCATGTGTTCGTGCGCTTCGTCGACACGGTCCCGATAGTCGGTGTGCACCTCTGGACGCACCTCGACCGCGCCAAGGCCAGAAGCATACATCTTGCCGATCATGTCCATGATGTATCGGACCTGCATCTCCACGACGAAGATGAGGCTTCCGCCGTGGCCAGGCTGCAGATTCGGCCCATACAGGGTGAAAAAGTTCGGAAAATCAGGCGTGACCGTGCCGAGATAGGCGCTCGCGTCGTCATCCCCCCACGATTCGCGCAGCGTCCTGCCTGAACGGCCCACCGCCTCATAGGTGGTGATGAACCGCAGCACGTCGAACCCCGTCGCCAGCACCAGCACATCGGCCTCGCGTTCGGAGCCGTCAGCGGTACGGATCGTCTGGCCCGAGATCTCGGCAATCGGATCGTCGACCAGTTCGACGTTGGGGTTGCGCAGCATCCGGTACCAGCCGTTGTCCATCAGCATCCGCTTGCCGAACGGTGGGTAGGTCGGCAGCACTTTGTCCAACAGCTCATCGGCCCGGTCGCCCAACTCGTCGACGACGTAACGCGTGAAGTACTTGCGGTGCGCATCGTTCTGCGCATTGAGCGAGCGCTCGGGATGATCCCAGTCGGGATCGCGCTGCAAAGCCGAGTGGATGCGGTCGTTGAACGTCCAGCCCAATCGCACCCGGTACCACGCCCGGTACAGCGGCACGGCTTCGAACAGCACCCGCATCGGATCGGGAACCGGCTTGCGGAACTGCTCGAACGGCGCTGCCCAGTGGTTGGAACGCTGGTAGATCGTCAACGACTCCACGTCGTCCTGGATCTCTGGACCGGTCTGCATGCAGCTCGCGCCGTTGCCCACGATGGCGACGCTCTTGCCACCCAGATCCACATCTGCGGGCCATCTCGCGGTGTGCCAGGTCTCGCCGCTCCAGGACTCGAGGCCGTCGATGTTGGGGCGGATCGGCGGGTTGAAGATGCCGGCGGCGCTGATGACGACGTTGGCTTCGATGACTTCGGTGGGTCCGTCGACGCCCCGAGCGTGCCCATTCGCACCGGGCGCCGTGGCCGCACCGTCGTCGCGCCGGCGCAGGCCTGTCTCGTCAGGCGTGGCGCTCAAACCCAGACTGCCGGTCTCCCAGCGTCCCTCGTTGTCCGCGACATGGCGCACTTCGGCGCGCCAGACCTGGCGCTCGGCGTCATAGCTGACGCTCTCCACCGAGGTGTTGAAACGAATGCTGGGGCGCACATCGAAGTCGTCGGTGACCTTTTCGAGATAGCCGTGCAGCTCGTCGCGCAGGCAGAAGTACATCTTCCAGTCGTGCGGGGCGAACGAGTACGAGTACAGGTGGTTCGGCGTGTCCACGCCTGCCCCCGGGTAACGGTTCTCCCACCAGACCCCGCCGACCGTGCCGTTGCGCTCGACCACCTCGAAGGGCACGCCGGCCTGCTGCAGGTTGATCGCCGCGCACAGCCCAGATGCGCCAGCTCCGATCACCAGCACCTTGAAGCCGGGCGGCACGCTGATGGGGTCGTGGTCCAAGAACTTGGCGAGGCCGAGCTGGGCGGCAGTGAATGCGCCGTATTCGTCGGGGACGTGCTCTCCCATTGCCGTGCTCAGCATTCGCACGATCAGGTCGTCGTCGGGCTCGGGAATCGCCATAGGGCGGCCGTCGCGCCAGGCACTCACTGCCTCGAACGCCGCCTCGCGCACGTCCTGCTGGTGCTCGGGCGTCAATCCGCCGGTGTCGTTGTCGCCGAGGCCGGGCTGGCGCTTGGGGCAGTACGGGGCCTCGAGCCAATGCAGCTCGCCCGTCATCTGCACCAGCACCATCAGCAGTGTCGGGACGTTCGCAACGGCCACGGCTGCTGCGAGGGTCTCATCGTCTACATCGGGTCGGCCAGCGGCGGTTGGCGCGCCGTGGTCGAGCGCATGCGCCCCGTTCGTTGCGCTGTCCTGGGACCCCTGTGACATCACTCCCCCTCCGCCGTGGAGCCAGCGTAGGGCGTGGCGTGTCGCGGAATCTGGTGAAGCGAGTTGCGCAGGTGTGCGTTCGAAGTTCTCGAAGGCGGTCAGTCCTGCCTGGTGAGTTCGCCTCGCAGGTGATGGACGAGTTCGGTGTAGCCCACTGCGGCCATCCATAGCTCGGAGATCAACTTGGTGCCGTTGACGGTCAGTTCACGCCGGACCGAGGTCACTTCCTTGGCAGTCGGTGTGAGGCCGACCTGATCGCTGGACAGTTCGACGACGAGGCTGCTGTCACTGGTGCGCATGGTGCCGAGATGGACCTCGGTGACGCCTGACGGTTGGGCAATCGTGAACTCCAGCTGCCCGTCGGGCAGGGCTCGCAGGTAACCCGCCTCGGAGTGCAACGGCTCGCCCGTGACGCGGTTGCGGGTGCGTTGGATCATCGACACGAACGGCTTGCCGATGTGGCTGAACTCCAGCTCCTCCACATAGGTGAAGTCGTCGATCGTCGGGTAGTGGCCAACGCCGGTGCCCTGCCAAGTACCCAGCAGGGGGGCAAGCGGTTCGCATTGCATGTGCAGCTCAGCCATCTCCGCAAGCTAGTGGGGATGGCCCCGACACTGAGGCGCAGTGCACGCTCTAAGGTCTGCCGCCATGAGCAAAGCCATCGAGGTCGGATTCAGCGTCAGCGACACACACCGCGTGACCGACGAAATGTCCCCGCCGCATCTGCCCAACAAGGTGCTGTCCACGCCCGACATGGTCCGCCTCATCGAAGGCACGTGCCTGTTCGGCGTACAACCGCTCCTCGAAGAGAACCAGACCACTGTCGGGATCCACATCTGCGTGAGCCACCAGGCCGCTGTGTCCTCAGGCGAGGACGTTGTGGTGTCGGGCGAGATCAGTGAGATCGACCGCCGCCGCCTCGTCTTCGACATCAGAGTCACCCACGGCGACACGCTCATCTCCGAAGGCACGCACCAACGGTTCATCGTCGGCGGGTAACTGCCGAGCAACAACACCGGGCGGACAACCGCCGAGCAACAACACCGGGCGGACAACCGCCGAGCAACAACACCGGGCGGACAACCGCCGAGCAACAACACCGGGCGGACAACCGCCGAACATCAACGCCGGGCTGCTAGCCGCTGAGCGACCACCGGTTTGGCTACCGCCGCCGGGTTGCTATCGCTGTTGCTGGCGCTGGACGAAGCGAAGAATCCGCATGGTGTCGAGGGCCGTGATTCGCCCGATGGGGCCCGTCGAGTAACAGGCTTGCGCGACCTTGCCCCCCGGCGCCAGGATGAACCCAGTGGCATGCAGGATGCCTCGCTTGGGCTCGGTAAACGCGCCCGTCAGCCCCGACACTTCGTCGGGATCGGCGCTGTGCAGCATCCGCACGGGGCCCAGCTGCAGATTGTTCGCGAGTTGCTGAGTGGTGTCCTTGTCATCGACGGACAACGCCACCACGCTCGCACCCAGCATCTTCAGCAGTGATGCGGCGCCGTTGAAGTCAACCAACTGTTGACGGCAGTACGGTCACCAGTGGCCCCGGTACATGAGCACGACGCCCCAGCCGTCGCCGAAGACATCAGGGATCGAGACCTGCTGGTCTTCTAGATCGCTCAGCGTCAGTGCTGGGAAGAGATCTCCGCTATCGAGTTTCATCTTTCGTGCGCCTCCCTGTCCACGGGCCGACACGGACCGTAGTGCAACGTTCCCATCGCGGCTCGCCGAGCCCTCAGCGGCCGGTATCGCCCTGCCCTTCGGTCAGTCCATCCGCCGTACCATCGGTGCGGCAATACTGGCCGTCAGCGCCAACATGCGCGTGAAGGGGCATGAAATATGATCGATTGGCTCGGCATCGACCATCTGTTCAAGTTGTCTGGTGGCGAGGCGGTGCTGGGATTCCTCACTCCGTTGTTCGTCTGCGCCGCTGTCTTCGTAGCGCACATGATCTTGCCCGCCCGGCGTGTGACCGGCTACGTCGCCGACCGCGAGACCGGCGAGCTCCGCAACTACCGGCTCAACGGATTGGCGGTGTTCGTGCTTGCGCACATCGTGTGGTGGTTCGAGCTCACCGGAATGCCGCGGGATTGGTTCTACCGGTCCGCCATGTACGCAGTGGCCGGCGGACTGGTCATCGGCATCATCGCGACCACCGTCTTGGTGTTCACTCAGCCTGAAGGCGAGCAGAAGAACCGCTTCTTGGCCTGGTGGTTTGGGCGGGCGCAAGAACTGCAGTACTTCAAGGGCCGCTTCGACCTCAAGATGTACTTCTACATCGTCGGCGGCACGATGCTGTCACTCAACGCGTGGTCCGGGGCGGTCTGGCACAACGAGAACGTTGCCGATGCCAACCCCAACCCCGGCCTGTTCCTCTACGTCGCCATCAACTCTTTCTACATCCTTGACTATTTCGTCTTCGAACGGGTGCAGCTCTACACATACGATCTCATCCACGAGAACATCGGTTTCAAGCTCACTTGGGGCGGACCATTCGTGTGGGGCTGGATGTTCGTTCTGCCGATGTGGGGCATGGCCCCGGTCGCCGATCCAGGTTTCTCGAATGGATGGACATACTTCTGGCTGATCGGTTCGGCGGCGCTCTTCTTGGTGGGCTGGGTGATCTCTCGTGGCGCCAACCTGCAGAAGTACACCTTCAAGCGGTGGCCCGAACGCAAGTTTCTCGGCATCATCGAGCCGGAGGTCATCGAGGCCGGCGATCGCAAGATCCTGTGCAGTGGACTCTGGGGGGCGGCGAGGCACTTCAACTACTTTGGCGAAGGACTTTATGGGGTGTCCATGGGGCTTGTCTTCGGACATTTCACTAACCTGTGGGCCTGGACATACGCCATATTCGTTGTGTCAATGTTCGTTCCGCGCCAAGTCGAAGACGACAAGCGCTGTGCTGTCAAGTATGGCCCTGAAAAGTGGGCGGAGTACAAGGCTCGAGTTCCCTACAGGATCGTTCCCGGCATCTACTAGTACCGGCTTGCTATTTCAGTAGCAAAAGGGAGGCCTGCCATGTTTGAGCGGCTTGGTGTCGGACACTTGGTCGAGCTGACTGCGACCGAGGCGCTGCTGGGATTTCTCACTCCGCTGTTCGTGTTTGCCGCCTTCTTCGTGCTGCAGATGGTCCTGCCCGGAAGGCACGTTTCCAGCTATGTCGTCGATCGCGAAACCGGCCTGCCCCGCAGCTACCGTCTCAACGGCCTGCTGGTGTTCGTCGTGGCCCAAGTGCTGTGGTGGTTCGAACTCACAGGCATGCCACGCGACTGGTTCTACCGTTCATCGCTGTACGCCGTGGCCGGCGGCACGGTGCTCGCCCTCATCGGGACCCTCATCGCAGTTTTCAGCCAGCCCCCCGGAGAGGTGAAGAACAAGTTCTTGGCGTGCTGGTTCGGGCGCGCCCAGGAGATGCAGTTCTTCAACGACCGCTTCGATCTCAAGATGTACCTCTATGTGGTCGGCGGGACGATGCTGTCGCTCAATGCCTTTTCCGGCGCGGTCTGGCACTACAACAAATACGAAGACCCAAATCCAGGCGTCTTCATGTTTGCGGCGTTCTTCACCTTCTATGTGTTCGACTACTTCGTGTTCGAGCGGGTGCAGCTCTATACATACGACGTCATCTACGAGCGTCTGGGCTTCAAGATATTCTGGGGGGGTCTCATCGTATACGGCTGGATGTTCATCATTCCGATGTGGGGCATGGCAGCGCATCCAGATCCGGGGCTCGCGGCAGGATGGCGTTATCTCTGGTTGATCGGGACGCCAGCGTTGTTCGCCGTCGGATGGTGCATCACCCGTGGTACCAACATGCAGAAATACACGTTCAAGCGGTGGCCTGAGCGCAAGTTCCTCGGAATCTTTGAGCCGCGCTTCATCGAGGCCGGCGAGCGCAAGATTCTCTGCAGCGGCTTCTGGGGCGTCGCCCGTCATTTCAACTATATGGGCGAGGGGTTCTTCGGACTGTCGATCGCCTTGGTCTGGGGCCACTTCGGCAACCTCTGGGCGTGGATATATTTCGCCTACGTCGTTGCGTTGTTCACCTACCGCCAGATCGACGACGACAAGCGCTGCGCTGAGAAATACGGCCCTGGCAAGTGGGCGGAGTACCAGGAGCGGGTCCGGTATCGGATCATTCCTGGCATCTACTGAGCGGGCCCATCGCGGCGCTGGGGTGGGCGCTGCAGGACTCGAACCTGCGACCCCCTCCTTGTAAGGGAGGTGCTCTCGCCAGCTGAGCTAAGCGCCCCCGTCGGCCGGGTCTCGCAGGCTACCGGTGGTCGTGGCGCCCGAAGCCGTCGAGCAGGCTTGCCAGCTGCGCTGTGCTCGTGGCGATCGGTCCCCGGCGCTGGCTGTGTTCGAGATGGAACAGCTCCCTGCCGTGCGTCTCGCCGGTCCACGCCCCCGCCTCGGCGCAGATCAGCACCCCAGCGGCATAGTCCCAGACGCCATGATTCGAGTTGAGGTCGAGGTAGGCATCGAGCCGGCCACAGGCGACGGCGCACAGGTCCAGCGCGGCCGACCCGAGGACTCGGACTTGCCAACCGGGCAATTCGGGGCCGGGGCGTCCGGAGACGCCGATGATCGCTCGCTCGGGTCCGGTGCAATTGCTTGGGCTGATCGGGTGGCCGTCACAGTGTGCGCCTCCGCCGGTAACTGCCGTGAATTCCTCGCCCGAGACGAGGTGGCGTACGAGACCTGCCACTGGCGTGAGACCTTCGACGACGCAGAGGCTGATGCAGTAGTGCGGGATGCGACGTGAGGCATTGGTGGAGCCATCGACAGGATCCACGATGACGGTCTCGTTACCGACCCCACGGCGCAGACCTGATTCCTCGCTGAGCACGCTCACGCCTGCCGCGTCGAGCACGTCCAGCGCTGCAACGTCGGCCACTTGATCGAGTGCGTACTGGTCCGGTCGGTCGCCGCTCTGCGTCCATCGATCAAAGGTGCGTAGCGCTGCTGCCACCGAATCAGCGGTTCGCCGAAGCAGGCCCAGCCAGTCGTCGCCTGCAACGGTCATCGCGAATCCCGGCACGGGTCACGCTGCCACTGCGGGAGGCTCTGCCGGATCCGAGCGAGTCGAACTCCGGGCGGCATCGAGCGGAGGGTAGCGGTCCGCTGCCACCTCTGCGGATCGGATCGCGCAAACCTGTCGAGCCGCACCGTGCGGGGCTATAGCCTCCGCGCATTGTCCCGGCGCCACATGGGGAGCGTCCCGATGGCAGCGATCGACATCACCGGCTACGTAGCAAGCCTGAAGGACCATGCACATGCGCATGGCTTTCACATCCACGACGAGCGGCAATTCATCGAGACCTACAGCCTGCGCCAGACCTGGGAAGTGGATCTGCATCCGGCCGAGGCGTGCGGCGGTCCGCTCGACTTGCACCTGACATTGGAAGCTGACCCGCGCACGCTCCTGTCGTTCGAAGAGGTCCTGTGGGCGATGCCCGAAGATGATCTTCCGCCCGATGAATTCTGGTTGCCGCTGCTCTTCACCTGGGCGCTCCCGCCACTCGATCACAGCCCCGACATGCTCGTGCTGGCCACCGATCTGGCGGGTCTGGGAGGCACGGCCCTGCCCGTGGAAGTATCCGCAATCGACTCCCTGATATCGGTGACCGACCCGACCAAGCGGACGCTCATGATCGTGGCCCGCAGAGAATTGTCGCTCCAAGCCCTGCTGCAAGGCGAGGACGACATGTGTGCGCCGTTCGACCTCTGCGCCAAGATCTGCGACTACCTGCTGCACCACGCCAACGACTGGTACGACGACGTATCTGCCTAGCCCGGGGCCAGCTTCTGGTGCGTTCAGCTGGTCTGGATGACGACGCCGGCCTCGCTGACGCGGCCTGAAGAGATATTGCGCTCGAGTGCGTCGGCGGCCTCCGGGGAGCCGACCGGATAGAAGCACCGGTACACATGGCCGTTGTCGGCCGCAGCGTCGTCGAGGTCGCGGGCGTCCGGGTCGCGAACCGTCGGCGCCGCAATCAAGGCCGGCTCCTCTGCGACACACAGCTCCTGCGCGTACTTGCAGCGAGGTGCGAACTTGCAGCCAGGACCCAAACGGGTCATCTCGGGCGGCTGACCGCCGATGATCTCCAAGCGGGCGTGACTGTCGTCGGTGACTTTCGGGATCGACCGGAACAGCGCTTCGGTGTAGGGCATCTTCATGTTGCGGAACAGCGTCGTGGTGGGAGCGCGTTCCACAATCCGTCCCGCGTACATCACGATGACCTCGTCGGTGCGGCCCGCCACGATCCCCAAGTCGTGAGTGATGAGCACCAGCGACATGTCACGCTCAGCTCGCTGGGTCTCCAGCAGGTCCAGAATCTGCGCTTGCACCGTCACGTCGAGCGCCGTCGTTGGCTCGTCGGCAATCAGCAGCCGGGGACTGCACGCCAGCGCGATAGCGATCACGATGCGCTGGCGCATGCCGCCTGAGAGTTGGTGGGGGTACTCGTCGATTCGGCGCTGGGGCTCGGGAATGCCCACCTCATCGAGCAGCTCGAGCGCAGCCGAGCGTGCGGCGCGTGCCCCCAGGTCCCGATGCACCCGCAGGCCCTCACCCACCTGCCGGCCGATCTTCATCACCGGATTCAGCGAGCCCAGCGGATCCTGGAACACCATCGCCAACTGCGGGCCCCACATGTCGAGCAGTTGGCGGCGACTCAGCGACATCATGTCGATCCCGTCGAAGGTGACCCTCCCTGTCGAGATCACTCCCGATTTCGGCAGCAGCCGCATGATCGAACGCGACATGACCGACTTGCCTGAACCCGACTCCCCCACCACGCCAAGCCGGGCGCCCTCGGCCAGCGACCAGTCGACGCCGTCCACAGCCACCAGCGGGCCCGCAACGGTGTTGAAGGTGGTCCGCAGGTCCGATACCTCGAGGAGCGTTGGCGCACTCAGCGGCGCCTGGTCACTCACGACGCCCACTGGGGAGCCGAGCTCATCTGGACCCGCACCGGCGGCGCGTGCTCGCCGAACAGCGGCGTGTGGCAGGCGACGAATCGCCCCGGGGCGATCTCTCGCATCTCGGGCTCCTCGGCGGCACAGCGTGCAGCAGCCAGCGGGCAGCGGGTGCGGAAACGGCAACCCGACGGCGGCGCCATCGGCGACGGCAGCTCCCCGCCGATGCGACCGGAGCCAAGATCGGCCTCTGGGTCGGGATGCGGGATCGCCGCCAGCAGCAACTCGGTGTACGGGTGGGCGGGCTGCGCAAACATCGCATCGGGTTCGCTGACCTCGCACAGCTTGCCGAGATACATCACCGCCACCCGGTCGCTCACGTTCTTGACCACCGCCAGATCGTGTGCGATGAACACCAGCGTCAGACCCATGAGGTTCTTGAGGTCCTCGAGCAGGTTGAGGATCTGGGCCTGCACCGAGACGTCCAGCGAGGACACCGGCTCGTCGCAGATGATCACCTGGGGCACGCTGACGAGCGCTCGGGCGATGGAGAGCCGCTGCGCCTGACCGCCGGAGAACTCCCACGGGCGGCGATCCAGGGCATCCTCGGGGTTGATCCCCACATAGGTCAGCACCTCGCGCACCCGCGGTTCGGCGCGCTCTCGCAGGATCTGACGGTTCGCCCTGTAGCGGCGCAGCACCCACCAGAACAGAAACGAGTCCACGGCACCCGAGACGACCAAGACAATCAGCTTTGGGGCGTCGTCAAGACCTGCAACGTAGAAGACCTGCAGGACCACCATGGCACTCAGCGTTGTAGCCACGGCGCTGGCGCCTGCCCGTTCGGGCTTCGCGAGCGACGCCACCAGCCACACGATGAGCAATGCGGTGAGCAGGCTCAGCCCACCGGAGTTGAGCCAATGCGCCCAGCCTCCGAAGCTCGACCACGTGCGCCAAGCCATGAAGGCGCTGGCACCAGTGGTGACGAGCACCCCGGGAAGCCCCACGGCCGCCGGCACGTCTCCGAACTGGCGCGACATCAGGCTGAACGGCAGAACCATCGCCAGCATCACCCAGACCAGGCCCAGTATCAGGGCAATCCCTGCGACCAGAAGCGCCAGAGCCAACGCCGGAAAGCCGATGACTGCGGCGGGAATCTCCAGCCAGCCGAGCAGCCCCTCTGCGGCCCGCTCCTCGGCGGCCTCGGACACGATCCACAATGCGAACGCCACCGACAGCACCAGGCCCAGCAGCCGCAACGGCGCCGCCGCACGCCGCAGCAAGCTCTGGAGCAGGTTGCCGACGCGCCCCAGCCACAACGCCATGGCCGCTTGCTGGGTCACGTTCTCCCATGCGATGTAGAGCGGCTCGGCCACGATGTCACGAACCCGGCGCCGCGGATTCAGCGATGAAATCGGGTCCTGGTAGATCATCTGCAGCCGTGGCCGCACTTCGCGCATGGCATCGTCGTCGAGAACGGTCAGTTCCTGGCCGGTGAGCTGCACTGAGCCCGAGGTGGGCCGCGGCAGCTGCAGGATCGCCCGTCCGGTTGTGCTCTTGCCGCAACCGGATTCACCGACGAGCCCCAGCGTCTCGCCTTCGAGCAGGTCGAGCGAGACGCCCGACACCGCATAGACGGTGCGCCCTCCGGCCGCCGGGAACTCCATGACCAGATCCCGAGCGGTGAGGATCGCACCGGAGCGCAAGTGGGCGTTGCCGCTGCCGGCCATTACAGGACCGACTCCCGCGGCTCCAAGAACTGCTGCAGCTTGTCGCCGACGAAGTTCAGCGCCAGCACCGTGATGAACATGATCATCGCCGGCATCAGGCTGATGTGCGCAGCGATGTCCAGATTGGTCCGGCCCTTGTTGATCATGTCGCCCCAGGTCGGTGTGGGCGGCGGGACGCTCAACCCCAAGAAGGCCACCGAACCCTCGACCACGATGAGGCCCGCCATGATGATGAGCGAGTAGCTGATGAGCGAGGGAGCCACATTGGGCAGCACTTCGCGGAACAGCACCCGGCCGTCGCGAGCCCCGAGCGTCTTGGCTGCGAGCACGAAGTCCTGGCTGGCCCAGGTCAGCGTCGCTGCACGCACCACCCGCGCAATAGGCGCGATGGACAGCAGCACAAAGGTGAAAACCAAGATGAAGATTCGTCGCTGGGCCTCGGAGTCCAAGAACAGCACCAGCGCGAGGAACAGGATGAGCGGCGGGATCACGAGCGACGCGTTCAGAGCGGCGGTGAGCCAACGATCGGTCCGCCCGCTGTAGTAGCCCGACACCATGCCCAACAAGCCGCCGATCCCCAGAGCCAGCACCGTTCCGACCGTCGAGATCACCAGGCTCACCTGCGCCCCGTAGATCACCCGGCTGAACACGTCGCGGCCCACACCGTCATTGCCGAACCAGTACGACAGGCTGGGACCATTCTTGGACGTGCCGGGAAACGTCTGGGCGGGGTCCTTGATGGGCAGGACATCGGCGAATATGGCCGAGAGCCCCAGCACGACCAGGTAAACCACGGCCAGCCAGAAGAAGAATCCGAGCTGCTTACGCACGGGCGCCGATCTCCCTGCCACGCAGCCGCGGATCGAGCGCCAGATAGAGGAAGTCGGACATGGTGAGCACGGCGATGTACAGCGTCGAGATCACCAGCACCCCGCCCTGCACGGCGATGAAGTCACGCTGGGTCACGCCCAGAAAGATGTATGCGCCCACGCCCGGGATCGTGAAGATGAATTCGACGATGAGTGCGCCGCCGATCAGCAGGCCGACCGTCAGCCCAACCACGGTCAGCAGGGTGAAGCTCGACGGCCGCAGCGCATGCCGCCACAAGATCCGCCTGGTGGGCAGTCCCTTGCTGCGAGCCAGATCGATGAACGGCAGCCGCAGCGTGCCGATCATGTCCGAGCGCAGCAGCCGCATGAACACGGCGGCCTGCCCCATCGCGAGCGACAACGACGGCAGCAGCAGATGCTTGAAGTGCAGCACGACGTTGTCGCCCAGAGGCACATAGCGCGCGGCGGGCAATGCGTGGAATCCGAACTGATTGCCGGCGACGCTGATCCCGCCGATTGCCAAGAACAGCACGAGCATCACCGCGAGCACGTAGTTGGGCGTTGCCAGGAATCCCAGCATCACGTTGTTGATCGCACGGTCCGATCCCGAGCCCTGCCGGTACCCCGCCCACACGCCGAGCGGCAGCGACACCACCAGGGCAATCACCACCGAGTAGGACATGAGCTGCAGGGTCGGCGTCATGGATCGTGAGATGCCGTCAGCGATGTCCTCGCGCAGCACGATCGAGCTCCCCAGGTCGCCGAGCAGCACACCGCCGAGCCAATTGCCGTATCGGCTGAAGAAGGGCTCGTCCAAGCCCAGCTCGGTACGGACGATCTCGATCTGGTCCGGCGTCGCAGCGGGCCCCAAGATGTTGATGGCCGGATCGCCGGGCAGGCTCGCCATCAGCGCGAACACCACGAACGACACCCCGACCAGGATCGGTATCACGCTCGCGATCCGGCGCAGCGCATAGCGCCCGTCGGCGATCACCGCGCCCGCCGTGCCGATTGCCACGAGCACGCCGAAGGTCCAGCTGAACGGGGGTCGGAAGAACCACGCCCACGCAACCGTGGCGATCAGAGCAACGGCGATGATGCGCCCGAGTTGGTCGCGGAGGATCTGCTTCATCCGACCAGCTTCATCGGCTCGCTCCGGTGGCCCAGGCAACGCCAATCAGCGCGAACGCCGCTGCTGCAGGACCGCGCCCGTGCCAATTGCCGTCCCCCGTGCCGTCGGTGTGCGGGCTCAGCCTTGGCAGTTGCCGTCTGTGCACCAGATCTGCGTCAGGTGGTGCTTACCAGAGATCACCGGAAAGGCATTCTCTGCGTTGTCGGGAATGGGCAGGTCTGTGATGTTCTGCACCCGCGGGTTGGCGATGATGCCCCACAGCGTCCAGTAGGTCCACAGGTTCCAGACATTGCGCCCGAAGGCCCGGTTGACCTCCTCGGCAGCAGCCAGCCGGGCAGCTGGGTCTGGGTTGTGGCGGATGACCTGGTACGCAGCGTCGATGGCGGGATCCTGGAATCGGCCGAAGTTCAGTGCCAGCTCGGGCACCGTCGGATCGATCGGACTGGCCGTTGCAGAATGCCACCAGTACCACTGCTCGCTGGGGTCCACGCCGCCGTGGTTGCGCCAACCCTGCATCTGGAACACACCAGCCAGTGCCAGGTTGATGTACTGGCCCTGCTCGATGGGCTGGATCGACACGGCCACCTCGTCGCCGAAGGCGTCTGTCCACATGGCCGCGATGAGCTCGTTGGACTCGACGTTGAACGCGTCGTTGGTGGTGTTGAACGAGAACGCCACGGGGTTCTGATCGCTGTCGGCCTTGCACTGCTCAAATTCCGAAGCAGCGGCCTCAGGGTCGTAGGTCGGATAGCCCGAGTCTTCGAGGTAGCCGACGCTGCCTGGCGGGAACGGTCCGTTCGCCACTTGCACCAGGCCTTGATGCCGCTCATTGGCGAAGCGGTCACCGTCGAAGGCGTGGGCAAGTGCCTTGCGGCAGCTCAGATGCACCAGCGGATTGGTCGAGTTGAGCCCCAGCGGATCCATCGCGATCGGCTCAGCCGCGCCACGCACGAACGCCAGCACCGGATTCACACCTGCGGCCACGTTGATGAGGTTGTGGCTGGTCTCGCCGTAGTCGTTGGCCTGCAGCAGCACGAAGTCGTCGCCTTCGTACTTGGAGATCTCGTCGGCATTGGCCGTGTGGATGATGTCGAACTGACCAGCTTTGAGACCATTCGAGCGACCCTGGATGTCCACGGCGACCACAAACTCGATCTCGTCGAGGTACGGCAGGTTCTCGCCGGTGATGCCGTTTTCACCTCGCCAGTAATCCGGGTTGCGCGCGGCGATGAAGCTGTTGCCGTTGCCGGGGGTGTAGCTCACGAACTTGAAGGCGCCGAGCCCGACCGGGGCAGAGGGATCGCCGACGGCTTCTTCTCGCAGCGCTTCGCGCATCTCCTGGGGCAGCGGCGATGCCGGTGACACGTACAGCGGGTTGTTCGGCAGTGTGTGCAGCCACGCCTGGCTGAACATCTGGCCGCACGTTTCGGCCCGCCCTGCGGGGCCGAGGCCGGCTGCGAGCGGCTGTCCGGGACTGGCAGTTACGGTGACCGTCTGGCCCTCGCCGGTGACATCGTCAATGCCCAGCAGCGCCGGCCCGGTGAGCTGGCTCAGGCGGCACAGATTGATGTTGTAGGCCACGGCCTCGCCAGTCAGCGGCGTTCCGTCGTGAAAGTTGATGCCGTCGCGGAGCGTCATGGTCCACACCATGTAGTCGTCGCTGTGCGTCTCGGATTCCACGAGGTACGGCACGATCTCGCCGTCGCTGTCGGTGACATACAGCGAGTCGGTGATGGAGCGGAAGATCATTCGGCAGCTGATCGCGCACGACGATGCGTAGTGCACGAACGGATTGGCCGTATCGGCCTCGATGCCGTACACGAGCCTGCCGCCGTGGGTCGGACCGGTCTCGGTTTCGCGGATGTCCTCGCCGGTGGCCTCGCCTGCCTCACGGGCTTCCACTACCTCTTCCTGGACCTCATCGGGGGTGGTATCGGGCGCAGCCTCATCAGCCTCGGCTGTCTCGGGCTGCTCGCTCGGGCCGTCACCTGTTGCGTCATCGCCGCCGCCGCATGCAACGGCGATCAGCGCGAACACCGCAACGATGACCCCGATCCGCCAACGGAGCGGCCGCCGGGAAAGAGGCTTGCGTCGCCCACTCGTGAGTTTCTCGGCGTCGCGCCGCGTTTCCCCTGTATGCATTGTTGACATTCCTCCCCCACTGCGCCGCCGCGGCGCTCTACGCGAAAACTACTAGCCCCTGAGCACGCTACTGACCTATCCCCAGATCGGCTCTTGGGCCCGGTACGGTGCTGCCGGGCCGGTAGCTCAGTGGTCAGAGCAGGCGACTCATAATCGCTGGGTCGTGGGTTCGATCCCCACCCGGCCCACTTGCCGTCGGCGTGCCCAGCCGACTCAGTATCGTTGCTCCGCACGTTCGGGGAAGTAATCGACCCGTTCGGTCCGGGGTAGCTCAGCTGGCAGAGCAGCGGACTGTTAATCCGTTTGTCGTGGGTTCGATCCCCACCCCCGGAGCACGATCACTCCATCAATGAACACCGGCTCTATTCATGTGAGGCCGACTCGACGGGTCCAGGTTTCACAGCTTCGATGCCGCCCTGGATCCAGCTCGCGACCGCCGACGCGGCACCGATTTGCTGCTTGACGTCGCGCAGCTCGACTTCGCGCTCACTGAGCCAGCGCAGCCAACTGCGACGCAAGTGGTAGCGCTCGGCTTGAGACGCGTCGGCGTTGAGTGTCGCGAAGGGAACATCGGCGCCTTCGCGGATTCGAAGAATCGTCTCATTGACGAAGTGCCGCAACTCAATCGCTACCCGCCCCAGTGCCTCCTCGGTCGACAGTTTCTCCCCACCAGCAGCCGCCGCCGCCAAGAGATCCCGCACATCTTCGCCGGGTGAACCTGACGCCCCACCCACGACGTCAGTTTCGCTGGGCACCGCCTCGTCGTCACGCCAGTCCGCGTCGGAAGCGATGTGCGAGAACGCCTCCAAGGCTGTGTTGCTGACAAAGAGCTCAGGAGTGATGAGGGAGACGGCATCACCCTCTGGAGCCATTGCGGCTTCCAACAGCAGGCGCTCCCGCCTCGCCCGCTGTCTGGCTGACCTCTCGATCTGCACGTGAACACGCCGACTCAGGCGGGTTTCTGCGGGCCCACGATCCGCGCGACCCGTCGGGTCAAAGTCCCGCCCGTACTCGTGGTCGTAGTAGCCGTCGTCACGCTCAGGCGGTAAAGGGGCGTCGTTGGGATCGGGAGCGGAGGACGCTGGGCGCTTAGCCAGCCGATCACGAGCCGCATCAACGCGGCGGCGCAGGTCCGCTGCTTCCATCGGGATTCGACGTGCGATCGGTTCAAGGTCGTCGTCATTCAAGACGTCGGCGGGGTACACGGCCAATACCTCGGCGGCCTCATCGGCCGCTCGATCACGGCCGGCCGGGCTGTCGAGCTCGGCCCGGTGCAGGATTCGCTCGGCCCGGAAGGAGTGCAGCGGCTGGGCCTCATCCAATGCCCGGCGCAACGCAGGCGGGTGAGTGGCGGCCAGGTCGCCGGGATCGGAACCGGGCGGCAGCGCCGCCACAAAGACGTCGAGGGCGTAGGTGCGCTCCCACTGATGCACCCGTTCGGTGGCTGTCTGCCCCGCTGCGTCGGCGTCGAAGGCCAGCACGATGCGTTTGGCCGAGCGCGACAGCAATTCCGCGTGCTGCTGGGTGAGCGCAGTGCCGCAGGTAGCCACCGCTTCGAAGATGCCCGCCTGGTCGCACCCGATGACATCGGTGTAGCCCTCGCACACCACAATCCGGTCCGCAGTACGCGCTGCTTGCTTTGCCAGATGCAGCCCGTACAGGACTTTGCTCTTGTCATATACAGCAGTGCCCGCGGTGTTCTTGTACTTCGGGCCCTTCGACGGGGCTTCATCTGGCCTGGGCAAGACGCGGCCGGCAAAGCTGACTACTCGGCCGCTTGCGTCGCAGATCGGGAACATGATGCGGTCCCGGAAAAAGTCCGATGCCCGGCTGGTGGTCTCGGCGTCGTCGCTGGGCGCATCGCTGTCTTCGCCGGAGGTGCCACCGTCACGCCGTGCGCCTGAGGGGCGCCGCGAATCCGCGTACGCGAGACCAGCAGCGGCCAGCTGAGCAGCAGGTGCTCCGAGGTGTTGGCACAACGGATCCCACAGCGGTGGGGCGTATCCCAGGCGCCACTTCACCACCGTGTCCCGGTCGTAGCCGCGTCGACGCAGGTACGCACGAGCCGGGCCGGCGTCGTGACCGTTCAGCAGTCGCTCGTGGTAGAAGCGAGCCGCAGCCTCGAGCAGCTCCATGAGCTCCTTGCGACGCTGGTTGGCGCGCTGTGCGCCGGGGGCGTCGTAGGTGAGCGTGATGTTCGCCGCCGCCGCCAGCTGCTCCACCGCGTCAGCGAAATCGAGTTGCTCGGTCTCGCGCAGGAAGGTGATGGCATCGCCGGAGGCCTTGCAGCCGAAGCAGTGATAGAAGCCCTGTGACGGATCGACACTCAATGACGGGGTCTTCTCGGTGTGGAACGGGCACAGCCCGACGTGGCGGCCGCCGACCCGCTTCAAGCTCACCCGGCGGCCGATGAGCGCGACGATGTCCGTGGCCTCTCGCACGCGCTGGACATCGGAGTCACGGATGCTCATCTTCACTGCGACGCTAACGATTCGCTGGCGTCGCAGCGGCCCCGGTTACCGCCCTGGGTCTGCGATGCCCAGCACCGCTTGGGCGCACGCCAGACGTGCGATGGGCACTCGGTAGGGCGAGCAGGACACGTAGTCCAATCCCGCCTGCACTGCGAAGCCGATGCTGTCTGGGTCACCGCCGTGTTCACCGCAAATGCCCGCGCGCAATCGCGGGTTTGCTGCCCGCCCGCGCTGCAGCGCCCCAACGAGGAGTTCTCCCACTCCAGGGCGATCAAGGGACGCGAATGGGTCGGCCTCCAGCAATCCATCGGAGAGGTAGGGCGCAATGACTCGGGTCGCTGTGTCGTCCCGGCTGAATCCGAACGTCAACTGGGTGAGGTCATTGGTGCCAAAGCTGACGAACTTCACTTCAGGTGCCAGCTGTCCTGCGATCAGGCACGCTCGGGGGGTCTCGATCATGGTTCCGATCGGAGGCACGGGACCGACCAGTTCGCCTTCCCATGTTGAGCGCAGTGCGCGGACCGCTGCGACCAGCTCACCAGCCGTCGAGACGAGCGGCACCATGATCTCGACGTGGGGATCACCACCGGCTGCTCGCCGATCGGCGACCGCGCCAGCAAGCGCCCGGACCTGCGCGTCGTACAGCTCTGGACGCAACAGTCCCAAGCGCACACCGCGTACACCCAGCATCGGGTTGTGCTCGTGCCATTCGGCGGCCGTGTGCGGATCTGCGCCCGCCAAGAACTCGTGCATCGGTGCGTCGAGCAACCGCACCGTGACCGGCAAGCCGTCCATTGCCGCCAGCAGGTCCACAAAGTCTGCGCGCTGCGATGCGGCCAGTTCGTCGATGTGAGCGTCACCTCCATCGAGGATGACTCGCTGGACGATATCCAACCGGCCGGGTTCGAGGAACATGTGCTCGGTGCGACACAGCCCGATACCAAGGGCCCCAAGTTTCCGTGCGACACCTGCGTCGACCGCAGTATCGGCATTCGCCAGCACCGCGACTCGGCCCGCAATGACGGCATCTGCCCAGCGCAGGATCTCATCGACATCGGGCGGCAATGCCTCCTGTGGGCGGACCGGTTTCACCTCCCGGTCGCCGAGCACCACTTCGCCCGTCGAGCCGTCGATCGAGATCGGTGTGCCGTTCGTGATTCGACGGTCGCCGACGGCGAAGCTGCCAGCTTCCACGGTGATGTCGCGTGCGTCGCATACCGCGGGGATTCCCCAACCGCGGGCAACAACCGCCGCATGGCTCGCGAGACCCCCGCGAGCGGTCAAGATCCCCACTGAAAGGCCCATCGCTGCGACGTCAGCCGGTGTCGTCTCGGTTACAACCAAGATCACCGCGCGGTCCTGTGACGCGAGATCCAGCGCTGCGGTCGAGCCGACGGCGACGAGTCCCGATGCCGCGCCCGGCGACGCGGCGAGGCCTGTCGTCAGCAGCGTGCCCGAGTCGCTCTCGAACGTCGGGTGCAGGGCCTCGGACAACTCGGCGACGCTGAGGTCTGCCACCGCCTGTCGCTGCTGAGTGCTGAGGCCTGTCACTGCCTTGCCGGCCGCAGTCATGGGACCTCCCGGCCGCGGGTGATCAGAGATCCAAGCGGCTTGCCAGATGGTCTACTAGCGATGCGATCGGCAGCCGGTCCTGCGCCATCGTGTCCCGGTCGCGCACCGTGACGCACCGGTCCTCGATCGATTCGAAGTCCACCGTCACGCACAGCGGGGTGCCGATCTCGTCCTGGCGGCGGTAGCGACGGCCGATGGCCTGCGTCTCGTCGTAGTCGCACACCCAATGCGGCTGGCAGAGCGCAAGCACGTCGGCCGCCAGAGCCGTCAGCGGCTCCTTGCGCGACAGCGGCAGGACCGCCACCTTGTAGGGCGCCAGTCGCGGGTGCAGCCCCAGCACCGTTCGCAGATCGTCGTTGACGGTCTCTTCCCGGTAAGCGGCCAGCAGGAACGCCATCAGCGCTCGCGTCGCCCCGGCTGCGGGCTCGATGACATGCGGGATGTAGCGCTCGCCACTGGCCTGGTCGAAGTACTCCAGCTTCTGGCCCGAGTGCTCGGCGTGCTGACGCAGGTCGTAGTCGCCGCGGTTTGCCACGCCCTCCAGTTCGCCCCAGCCCCACGGGAACAGGTACTCGACGTCGCTGGTGCCGCTCGAGTAGTGGCTCAGCTCATCGGCATCATGAGCGCGTAGGCGCAGGTGGCTGGCCGGTATCCCCAAATCCAAATACCACTGGAGGCGCTCGGACAGCCAGTACTCGTACCACTGCTGAGCGTCTGCGGGCGGGACAAAGAACTCCAGTTCCATCTGCTCGAACTCGCGGGTGCGGAACACGAAGTTGCCCGGTGTGATCTCGTTGCGGAACGACTTCCCGACCTGCGCGATGCCGAACGGGGGCCGCTTGCGACTGGTCTCGAGGATGTTCTTGAAGTTCACGAACATGCCTTGGGCCGTCTCGGGCCGCAGATACACCTCGGTGCCGGCACCTTCGACCGGCCCCGCATGGGTGCGGAACATCAGATTGAAGGCGCGCGCCTCGGTGAAGGTGTCGCGCTTGCCGCAGTTGGGGCACTGGTGCGGATCGGTCAGCTGGTCTTCGCGGTGGCGGGTCTTGCAGCTCGTGCAGTCGACCAGGGGATCCGTGAAGTTCGTCAGGTGGCCCGAGGCCTCCCATACCGCAGGAGGACCCAGGATCGAAGCGTCGAGACCCACGATGTCGGTGCGCAACTGCACCATTACGCGCCACCACGCGTCCTTGACGTTGCGCAGCAGCTGAACGCCGATGGGGCCGTAGTCGTAGGCGCTGCGGAATCCGCCGTAGATCTCCGCTGAGCCGAAGACGATGCCCCGGCGCTTGGCGAGATTGACGATCTTGTCGAAGAGCGCTGGATCAGGCGAGGGTTCAGCGGCGGGGGCCTGACTCTCGAACGGTGCGGTCACGGGCGGCAAGGGTACTGAGGGTCTCGGGAGGGTTCAGTATGAATTTCGCCCCAGAACGGCTGCCCCGACGTCGTACCCCTCATTAGGCTCAGAACATGCGGCTGCGCGATACGACTGTGGTCTTCTTGTGCGCATTCCTCGGCGTGGTGGCGTTGCTTGTGCCGATGCCCGTCTTCGGCGGTCCGTACGAGGGCATCCGCGACGGCGAAGTCGAGTGGACCTGCTCGGTCCCGCTGCTGAGCCTGGCTCCGCCCGACGTAGACCTCGATGAGGTGCGCGAGGCCGTGGCGGACGCGCACGTCACCGCCAGCACGACCGGCCGGCCGTACATCGCTCCGCAGAGCCAGCATCCGTTGTGTGGCGGGCTGGGCCGTACACAGGTTGTCCTAGGGCTGCTCGCCCTCGCCGGAGCGATGTGGCGCGGCATGACGTGGTGGCGCACCACCGCCGATTCCCGGGCCGAGAAGCGCTTCAAGCGTCTCCACGCCGGCGCCGAGAACCCCAAAGGCGGCAACCGCATCTTCCGCTAGCGCGGGGTCATCGGTCCAGCAGGTCTGCGCTTCGCAGGCGCCGGTCTGGACTCAATGGGACCGGCGCCACTCGACCACTCACCCGAGCAGGTCAGCGCTCCTGAGCCGCCGGTCCATGTGGTACTCCCACATGCGATTGACGACCGCTGCGGCTTCCTGGGTATCAGCAGAGCGCGGTGCTTCGAGCACCGAGTTCACCTGTCCGGCGATGATCGACCGCAACAAACCGAGCGCGCCTGCTCCTAAGGGGCGCCCACGCCGGTGGGTCTCGCACGTGACACCGCCCTGCGCCGGGTCGAACGCGACGATGGCCGCCACGCCGCAACCGTTTCCCACGACGCATTCATCGAGCAGCGGCGCCGTGCCCTCGTGGGCCAGCAGACGCAGCAGGAATGCCGGCAGCAGCATCTCGGAACTCGCAAGATCCAAGCGGCGCAGCGCCCCCACCAGCATCTGGTACGGCACCGGATCATCGCCCCGGTCATGAACTGACTGGTCCACTGCCTCGGCGAGGGTCATAGCGGTGCCCAAACGGTCGAGATCTTCGCGAAGCCCGGACCACCGGTCCAGCGTTACCGCGTCGGTGACGATGTCGAGTTCGCCCCGGCCTCGATACAGCTGCAGGTCGACGTGACGCAGCGGCTCGACATGCCCCGCGAGGCGGCTGCGGGTTCGCCGAGCACCCTTCGCCACAGCGCGCACCTTGCCGTGCCCCGAGGTGATGATCGTGATGATCCGATCGGCCTCGCCGAGCTTGATGGTGCGGAGCACCACTCCCTGGTCCCGGTACTGCATCTGCGGGGACATCCCCTTCGCTGTCTCGGCTGAGTGCTGCTGCAGCGTCTGCGCAGCATCCCCTCAGTGTGGCTCCAGCTCAGTGTTTCTCTAGCGGTTCAGGCCACCGAACCGCCGATCCCGAGCCTGGTAGACGCAGACGGCATCGAAGAGGTCATCCCGCCGAAAGTCCGGCCAGAGAGTGTCAGTGAACACCAGCTCGCTGTACGCCATCTGCCACAACAAGAAGTTCGACACGCGGTTCTCGCCCGAGGTTCGGATCATGAGGTCCACGTCGGGCATCTGCGCGTCGTAGAGGTGCTTCGCCAGCGACGCCTCGTCTACGTCATCTGCCGACACGCCCGCGCGCACGAGGGCCGCAGCGGCGTCGACGATCTCTGCGCGCCCGCCGTAGTTGAACGCAACTGTGAATGTGAGACCGGTGTTTGCCGCCGTGAGCTCGATGGCTTCCTCGATACGAGCCTGCACACGCTTGGGCACGCGTGTGTCGCGCCGGCCGACGAAGCGGATCCGTACGTTCCGCTCATGCAGCTCGTGGCTGCGTCGAACCAGCAGCGACTCGTTGAAGCTCATGAGGAAGCGCACTTCTGATGGCGGGCGACGCCAGTTCTCCGTACTGAACGCATACACGGTGAGCCATTTCAAACCGATGTCGGCCGCGCCCTCGACCGTGTCGATCAAGGCCTCCTCACCCGCTGCATGACCTTCAGTTCGCGGCAGTCCGCGTGCTTGCGCCCAGCGTCCGTTGCCGTCCATCACACATGCCACGTGAGTGGGCACGCGCGACAGATCAATTCCCGCACCTCGGTTCACACTGCGCAGGGTAGAACCCCTGTCGACGCGGATCATTGCGCCAAGCATTGAAATACCGCACGTCTCGTACCGTTACCGCAGCGGACTGACAGGAGGCCGATGTCCGACGAGCCAACCGATCTTGCTCCTGCAACCGATACCTACGACTGCGATGCGGCGCTCGACGACGCGATCTCAGCCCTCGGCCACGACGGCGAGCAACGTCGCGGCCAAGCCGAGATGGCGGCTGCAGTCGCGACAGCTATCAAGGACGGCGGCACGCTGCTGTGCCAGGCGGGCACCGGCGTCGGCAAGTCGCTCGCCTACCTCGTGCCCGCAGCACTCGCTGCTGCCAGCGGCCTTCGCGTCGTCATCGCCACCGCAACGCTGGCGTTGCAGGACCAGTTGGTCACCAAGGATCTGCCGCTCGTCGCAGCGGGGCTGGCTCAGCGACTCGGACGCCCGGTTCGCTGGGAGCTGCTCAAGGGCCGCAACAACTACCTGTGCCGTCACCGCTGGGAGGAGCACTCCCAACAGCAGCTCGACCTTGACGATGGCCCGGTCTCTGGCGCCGATCTGAGTCGCCGTCACCAACTCGCCGAGATCGAGCGGTGGGTCCGCCTGACGCGCACCGGCGACCGGTCCGAACTGGCAGTCGCGCCAGACGGTCGCGTGTGGTCGTCGGTGTCGGTCAACAGCACTGAGTGCGTCGGCGCCGAACGTTGTCCGCAGGGCCATCGCTGTTTCGCCGAGGATGCAAGGGCCCGATCCGCGCGAGCCGACATCGTGGTGACCAACCAGCACCTGTATTGCATCGATCTGTTCGGCGACGGGTACCTGTTCGGTCCTCACGACGCCGTCGTGTTCGACGAAGCACACCAGCTCGAGTCGGTGGTCACGCAGGTGGCCGGCCTGGAGATCACGCCCGCAGGCTTCGCCCGGCTCGCGTCCGAAGCGCGCAGTGTTGGCGCAGCTGGCGCGGTGGCGGATGCCGTGGCAGACATAGCGACACGCTTGACGAGCGAACTCGAGCCGCTGCGTGATACCCGCCTGGGAGCAATCACGGGCGATCTGGCGAGCTTGCTCGAAGTCGCCGACGGCAGGGTTGAGCAATTGGCTGCCGAGTTGCGGTCTGCCGACGGCACCGACAGCGCCGACAGTGTCGATCTCGAACGGGTGCGTGTCGCGCGGCTAGCCGCTGAGTCCCTCACCGCACTGCGCGTCGCCGCAGCCCCTCCTGCGGGCACTGTCATCCTGGTCGAAGGCCGGGGTCGGCTTCGCATCGCGCCGCTGGATATCGGCGACCTGCTCGCGAGCCGGCTGTGGGGTCGCCAAGCGTGCATCCTCACCAGCGCGACGCTCGGCCCGCACTATGTCCAGCGACTTGGTGTGCCAGCCGCCGAACACACCTACGTCGGCGTGGAGAGCCCGTTCGACTACCCGTCGAATGCGCTGTTGTACTGCGCACGGCACCTGCCCGCACCGACCCAGGAGGCTCACCGAGCAGCAGCGGCTGAGGAGCTGGCCGCGCTGATCTCAGCCGTCGGAGGGCGCACGCTGGCCCTGTTCACGAGCTGGCGCGCACTCAATGAGACTGCGAGCGCACTCGGCGAGTTGCTCAGCGGCATCCGGGTGCTGCGTCAGGGAGGCGACCTGTCCAACACCGCCCTTCTGGAGGCACTGGGCAACAATCCTGCAACCGTCGTGTGTGGCACGATGAGCTTCTGGCAGGGCGTGGACGTCGCAGGGCCGGCCTTGTCGCTGCTGGCCATCGACCGTCTCCCGTTCACTCGCCCCAACGAGCCGCTCGCGGCGGCCCGGCGCGAAGCGGCCGGCGACGACGCGTTCATGTCGGTCGACGTGCCCAATGCAGCCGATCTGCTGGCCCAAGGCGTCGGCCGGCTCATCCGTACCACCACCGATCGCGGCGTCGTCGCAATAATGGATTCCCGACTCGCTACCGCCGGCTACCGAGCAAGATTGCTCGACCCTCTGCCGCCGATGCGCCGCAGCATCGACCGAGCCGAAACGCTCGCTTTCCTGAACGCCATCAGGGAACTCCACGACCGCTGAGCCGGCGCTTGACAGCCGACGCTTCTCAGGGGTGCGGGCTCGAGGGCGCCTCTGGCGCGAGCATGCGTGCGACCGCATCGGGGGTGCGCTGCCAGTCCGGCTCGACGCGTACCCGCAGTTCCAGGTAGACCCCGTCGAGACCGAGTTCGCGGCGTGCCGCGGTGCCCACCTCTCGCAGCATCTGTCCGCCCCGTCCGATGACGATGCCCTTCTGCGAGGACCGTTCCACGGCGATGTCGCAGCGGATGCGGTTGGGCTCCCACTCCGTGACGCGGACCGCGATGCTGTACGGCAGCTCGTCCGCCAAGCGTGCCAACAGCTGCTCGCGCACGGCCTCGGAAATGCGCCATGCGTCGGGCAGATCGGTAATGCTCTCGGGGGGAAAATAGGCCGGGCCCTCCCCTAAGCCGGCCGCAAAGTGCTCAAGCAGCACTTCGGTGCCCTCGCCCGTCTTTCCCGACACTGGGAAATACGCATCGGCATCGAACTCCGCAGCCGCAGCCAGCTGCGCTAACACTTGGGCCCTTGATGCCCGGTCGCACTTGGTGACAGCAATGACGGTGGAAGTGCCCGCGGGCAGCGATTCCCAGATCAACCGGTCGCCACGACCCAAGGGCGCTGTGGCGTCGAGGACCATGCAGATCACATCGGGTGGCTCGAGGTCGGCTAACGCAGTCCGTGCGGTCTCGTTCAGCTTCTCGCCGAGCGGCGTGACCGGCTTGCCGATGCCAGGCGTGTCGACGAACACGATCTGGGCATCTGGCAGGTGCCGCACGCCCATGACGCGCAGTCGCGTGGTCTGCGGCTTGGCGGAGGTGATGCTGACCTTGGCACCGACGAGGCAGTTCAACAAGGTGGACTTGCCCGCATTGGGACGACCCACCAGTGTCACGAAGCCTGAACGCATCGCTGGCCCCGGAACTACCCAGAACCCGTAGAGTCAGCGCCCCGCCGAGCCCCGACGAGGTTGATGCGTCTGCCTTCCACCTCGAGGGCGGACAGACACCAGCCGTCGAGTTCGGTGGTCTCACCTGTCTCGGGCACGTGACCCATGCGGTCGAGCACAAGGCCGCCGACCGTGTCCCAGTCGCCCTCAGGCAGGCGCAGTTCCAACACCTCGGCCAGTTGCGACGCCGGCAGCCGTCCGGAGAACAGGAACGCATCATCGCCAAGCACTTGAACCAGAGCCTCGTCGGCGTCGTACTCGTCGACGATCTCCCCGACCAGCTCCTCGATGATGTCCTCGAGCGTGACCAGTCCTGCCACACCGCCGTACTCATCGACCGCGATGGCCAGGTGCGACTTGGACTCTTGCATCTCGCGCATCAGGTCGCTGACCCGCTTCGTCTCAGGCACGAAGGTGGCGGAGCGCAGCACCTGTGCGCATTTCACCACTCCGTCGGTGCCGATGCCGTGCAGGTGGGCGGCGACGAGATCTTTCGCCAGCACGATGCCTTGGAGATCGTCGACGCTGGCACCGGTCACAGGCAGCCGAGTAAAGCCAGAGGCGATGACCTTCTCCAGAGCATCGGCGACGCTGTCGCCGATGCTCACGGTGATCATGTCGGGGCGGGGCACCATCACCTCCCGCACGATCGTGTCCCCGAGTCCCATGATCTGCCCGATCAACTCGGCCTCGCTGTCTTCGATCAGACTGGCTTGGGCTGCTGCCGACGCCAGAGCGACCAACTCGTCCTCGGTGACCTCACCGCTGTCACCGTGCGTCGCTGCGGGTCCGAGCGCTTTCGCGGGCACTGCCAACAGCCGAGCCAGCCACACGAGCGGCCCAGCGCGGCTCAGTACGCGTGCGACCGGCGCGAGCACCCGCGCCATGCGATCGTTCGCCTCGACCCCCCACCGCCGGGGCAAGGCCTCGGTGACCACGAACAGCGCGAACGAGGTCATGGCAATCGCGGCGACGATGCCCGCTGCACCCGTCCGGCTTGCGGCGATCCATGTAACGCCGCCCACAAGCGTCACCTGCGCCAGTACTCGCAGCAGCGAGACAGGCCCCAGCACCACCTCGCGGTCTTCCACCAGCTTTTCCAACGACGCCCTCGGGGGGGCGCTCGAGTGGCCATTGTCGCGGTCGCCGTTGTGCCGTTCGCTGTTTCCGTCCGCCTCGTCCAGACCTGAGGCACGGGCACGCCCCAGACGAATGAAGGTCGCCTCGATCAATCGCAGAAACATGGCCGCCGCAAGCAGGACGGCTGCCGCGACCGCGCCGAGCACCCAGTTCATGAACGGCTCCACAATTTGCGAAGGTGCTCAGTCTCACGGGCGCGCATGGCCGCAGCCGCGGCAGGCTCGGTGTGGTCCATGCCGAGCAAATGCAGCACTCCGTGCACGACCAAGAGATCGATTTCCGCTGTGACGCTGCCGTCGTGCCCCGGGCGGGACCCAGCCCCTGCCGCAGCGTTCGATGCGGCGACCGCCGGACACACAACCACATCGCCGACCAGAACATCGCCCGCATCTGGAGCGCTCGACTCCTGTGCGCCGGCGACGAGATCGATCGGGAACGCCAGCACATCTGTCGGTCCGACGTGACCCATGTGAGCTTTGTTCAGCTGTGCCATTTCTTCAGAACCGACGAATGTCACAGCGGTTTCCGAACCCGGCGGCACGCCCTCGGCATCCAGCACATCGCGCACCAGCGCGCAATAGCGCTGCGAGTCGAGTCGGACATCGCTCTGGCGATCTGCAATCAGCACACCGCCCTCGCCGAGTGAACCCGCACAGCCACCGACCGGCTCGGCGCAGCTCGCAAGAGTGCGTTGCGACCCGGCTCGCTCACTCGTTGCCGTTGCGTTGCGCGTCACGTCGGTCATAGGCCTCCACGATGTCGACGACGATGCGATGCCGGGTGATGTCGCGCCGGCCGAGGCGTGCAAAGGCAAGTCCGGGAATCCCGTCCAGTGCTTTCTCCACGTCAATCAGGCCACTCTTGCCGCCTGGAACGTCGATCTGGGTCCGGTCGCCAGTCACGACCACTTTGGAGCCGAAGCCGATCCGGGTCAGGAACATCTTCATTTGCTCAGGCGTGGTGTTCTGCGCCTCGTCCAAGATGATGAAGCTGTCATTGAGGGTCCGCCCCCGCATGAACGCCAGCGGCGCAACGTCGATGATCTTGCGTTCGAGAAGCTTGGCGGCGGCTTCCACATCAAACATGTCGTAGAGCGAGTCGTACAAGGGCGCCAGGTACGGGTCGATCTTGGCCATCAGATCGCCTGGCAGGAAACCGAGTCGCTCACCCGCCTCCACCGCGGGCCGGGTGAGCACGATGCGCCGCACGGTTTTGGACATCAGCGCGTCGACGGCCAGCGCCACGGCCAGCCACGTCTTGCCCGTGCCGGCGGGTCCGACGGCGAACGTCACGATGTTCGACCGAACCATTTCCACGTAGCGCTTCTGGCCTGCGCTCTTGGCGCGAACCACCCTGCCGTTGGGAGCGCGCAAGATCGGAGCAGAGAGCACATCGCTCGGGCTCTCGTCGGCTTCGACCATGTCGATGACGCGGTCGAGCACTTCAGGCTCGATCCGTTGGCCGGCCTCGAGGACGTGAACCATCTCTTCGAAGACCTGCCCGACGAGCGCAGCGCTCGGGCCCGCCACGGTGATCTCGTTGCCGCGAACATGGATGTCGGCGTCGGCGAAGTGGTCCGCGACGAGCCGCAAGTGCTCGTCGCGCTGGCCCAGCACACCGACCATGAGGTGGTTGCCCGGAACGTGAATCCGAACCTGGGTGTCGGTCACAGGGCTTAGGTGCCTGCGCTCAACGGCCCAGCGCTCATTGACACGGGGCGCCAAGACGGCAATCGGGGATGCCGACGGAAGGTGCGGTCACGATGCGGCCAAGGCTAGTCCGCAACCGAGAACGCACATCGGCCACTTGTTTGGCTCAGGACCGCAGGCCGGCAAATATCTCCTTGCACGCCGGGCACACCGGGAAGCGCTCGCCGTCGCGGGTGGGCACCCACTTCTTGCCACACAGCGCCACGACCTCTCGACCGCTGACGGCCGAGCGCGTCAGCGCCGTCTTGGCGACGTAGTGGGAAAAGCGGTCATGGTCGCCTTCGGTCTCGCGGGTGTCCGGACGCTCAATGACGTCAGGACTGCTAGCGACATTCGCGCCGACGTTCTGGATGGCCACTTCGCTGCTCCGGGTCCGCTCCGGGGTTTGCCTCTGCCGGTGCCAACGGTACGGCAGTAATGTGCCCAATCGCGCCGCAACCGCACCGGCGGTGCACGCGTGCGTCGAAGGGCAGCCCAGACCCAGCATGGCTAGGACTTCCTCCCCGGTCGCCGAAGACGGCGTGAAGGGCACAGAACTTCAGGCGTCGCGATGAGCACTGATGCCCAAGGTGCTCGGCTCGACTCGGCTGCGGGGTGGGTAGTCGCACTGTCGGCTGCGCTCGCAACGTTCGCTGTGTTCGGCGTGGCCTACAGCTTTGGCGCCTTCTTCGCTGAAATTCGGGCCGAGTTCGGAGTGGACCGCAGCCAGACGTCGCTGCTCTTCTCCGTGACGACGTTTGCGTACTTCACGCTGGGGATCTTCACGGGCAGGCTCGCCGACCGCTTTGGGCCGCGCCGGGTATTGCTCACCGGCGCGTTCGTGATGTTGGGTGGGCTGTGGCTGACCTCGATGACGAACAACATCTGGCTCGCGTACCTCACCTACGGGGTCGGGGTCGGGGTCGGCGTTGCCTGCGCCTACGTACCGATGGTGGCGGTTGTCGGCGGGTGGTTCGAGCGCAGGCGAGTTGCTGCACTGGGTGTGGCCGTTGCCGGAATCGGCGTGGGCACGCTCGTGGGATCGCCAACCGCCGAGGCCCTTGTAGAGGCTTACGGGTGGCGATCCAGTTACAGGATCTTGGCGGTCGCAGCAACTGCGCTCATGCTGGTGGCGGCAATCGGCGCACGCCGCCCCCCGATGCATGCCGACACTGCAGAGCTGCCGCGTCTCTCCGCGCTGATGCGGGGCCGGGCGCTCATGTTCACATTCCTGTACGCGTCGGTGCTCGTCCTGAGCGCGAGCCTCTTTATGCCCTTCGTGTACCTGCCCGACTACGTGTCGGGCCTCGGCAGGACTGGCGGCGCGACCCTGGTGGGCATCATCGGCGGCGCGTCGGTAGTAGGCCGGCTCGGTTTGGGGGCGCTCGGGGCCATTGTCCCCATGATGCGCCTGTATCAGCTCTCGTTCTTCACGATGGCGCTCAGCTACCTGTTGTGGCTGGGCTCCGAGGCAAACCCGTGGATGCTGCTCACGTTCGCCATCGTCATGGGACTCAGCTACGGCGGCTTCATCGCATTGTCCCCGGCAGTGGCCGCGATGTTGTTCGGCCCAGTCGGGCTTGGCGGCGTGCTCGGAGCGCTGTACACCGCCGCTGGAGTCGGGGCGATGATCGGCCCACCGGTACTCGGCCTACTGATCGATGCCAGCGGCTACAACGCCACGATCACCATTGCGATGCTCGTGGGCTTCGCTGCCGTACCGCTGCTGATTGCAGCTGAACGGCTCGCACGCTCGCGTCCCGCGGCATTTGGTCCACAAGCGACAACGCAGCACCCGCCACCTGTATCAACGACAGCCGCTCATCCCCCTTCAGGCGAACCCGTACACGTTCCCGCGTACCAAGCGCTCGGTCCCGCTGCCATCGATTCGGTCCTGCTGCTGTCATTCGGCGGACCCGAAGGCCCGGACGCCGTGACGCCGTTCCTTCAGAACGTGACCCGGGGGCGCGACGTAACGCCTGAACGTCTTGCCAAGGTGGAGATGCAGTACCTCCGCCACGGCGGCGTCAGCCCCATCAATGCGCAGAACCGCTCGCTGTTGGCGGCCGTGTCGACAGAGCTAGCTCGACGAGGCACCCCGCTGGCGTGCTACTGGGGCAACCGCAACTGGCATCCCTACCTGCGGGACACAGTCGGCCAGATGGTTGCCGAGGGTCGCCGTCACGCAGCGGTGATCGTGACGTCGGCGTTCAGCTCGTACTCAGGCTGCCGCCAGTACCACGAGGATCTTGAGCAAGCCGCGAGCGACGTGCCCAACGCGCCGCAACTGTCCCGGATTCGCGTCTACGGCAATCATCCCGGGTTCGCCGGAGCTGTCGCCGGATGCATCCGAGAAGCGCTTGACGGAGCGCATCTTCGAAGCGACGTGCACGCCCTGTTCAGCGCGCACAGCCTGCCGAGCCCGATGGCGGCGTCGTGCAACTACGAGGCCGAGCTTCGCGACGTCGCCGAGACCGTTGCCGATATGGCAGGCCTCGCTGGCGAGATCGAGATCGTGTACCAGTCCCGCAGTGGTCCCCCGCAGGTGCCGTGGCTGGAACCCGATGTCAATGACCGTCTCACCCAGCTCGGCTCGCAGGGATGCCGCGCCGTCCTCGTCGTGCCGCTCGGATTCACCTCAGACCACATGGAGGTGCTCGTCGACCTCGACACGAGGGCTCGTACGGCGGCCGCTCGCTCAGGCATCACCATGGTGCGTGCCCGCACGGTCGGCACTCATCCGCTGTTCATTTCAGCGCTCGTCGATCTCGTCGAAGAGACCGCTGGGCTGCGTACCGACAGGCCCACGGTGGGTCACCTCGGTCCACGACCCGACATCTGTGCCCCAAGCTGCTGTCCCCTAGGGCGGGTCGGCTAGCCGTCAGCCGCAGCCGCTGGTCGCTCCGCAGGACCGGCAAGCGAAGCACGAACCGGCGCGCACCATCCGATCGCCGCAGGTCATGCACAACGGTGCGTCCCGGTGCCAGCGTGCCTCGGAGCGCTCCGACGGAGGATCCGGAGCCGGCTCGGCGCCGATTGCGCTCTCGACCGAAGCACTCTCAAGTCCTGGCAATGGCGGATCGGTGCGCTCGTCGACGCTGAGCACCCCCAGTTCGCTGCGCTCGTCGAACGACAGATACTCGAGCGCCAAGCGGCGGAAGATGTAGTCGACGATGCTGGTTGCGATACGAAGCTCGGGATCGTCGGTGAGCCCCGCCGGTTCGAACCGCATGTTGGTGAAGGCCTCGACATAGGAGCGCAGCGGCACCCCGTACTGCAGGCCATGGCTCACCGAGATGGCGAACGCGTCCATGATCCCGGCCAGCGTGGAGCCCTGTTTTGCGACGGTGAGGAATATCTCCCCTGGTCGTCCGTCGTCATACTCGCCGACCGTCATGTAGCCGTGGCAGTCGGTGACGCGGAAGGAGGACGTGCGCGACCGGCGACTGCGCGGCAACCGATTGCGCGGCGGTATCGGCGCTCCCCGCAGCGCCGCGTCGGCGTTGGCCGCGTGGGCCACGGCAGCCGTTGGCGCGGGCCCGACGGACAATGGCTGGCTCACCTTGCAGTTGTCGCGGTAAATCGCTACTGCTTTGAGGCCGAGCCGCCACGATTCGGTGAGGAGGTCCTCGATGTCGTCCACGGTGGCCGATTCCGGAAGGTTCACGGTCTTGGAGATCGCGCCCGACACGAATGGCTGGCACGCGGCCATCATCGCGACATGGCCCTGCGGCGAGATCACGTCATCCCCGATCGAGCAGGCGAACACAGCGCGGTCTGCGTCCGACAGATGCGGCGCGCCGGAGATGTGCCCGGTTTCGAGGATGTGCGCCTCGATATCGGCGATCTCCGGCAGCGAGTATCCCAGCCGTGCAAGAGCGACGGGCACTGTCGAGTTCACGATGCGCAAGTCGCCGCCGCCGACCAGCTTCTTGTGCTTCACCAAGCCCAGGTCGGGCTCGATCCCGGTGGTGTCGCAGTCCATCATGAACGAGATCGTGCCCGTGGGCGCGATGACGGTGGCCTGAGAATTCCTGACGCCGTGAGCCTCACAACCATCTACTGCACGGTCCCATCGCTCGCGTGCAGCCGATCGCAGCTCGACTACCAGAGCGGGCAGTCCGTTCTCTGAGGAAACGCTGTCGGCGGCTTCCGTGCGGTCTGGGCAGGCCTCGATGCGTTCGAGCGCGTCGCGATGTCGGCCCAGCACACCGCTCATCGCTTCTGCGTTGGGCGCGTAGCCGTCGAACGCTCCGAGTCGTTCAGCCAGATCGGCGGAGGTGGCGTAGGCCTCCCCGCACATGAGCGCCGTGATCGACGCTGCAAGCGCCCTCGCTTGCGGCGAGTCGTACGGGACGCCCGCTGCCATCAGCAGCGCCCCCAGATTCGTGAAGCCCAGACCGAGCTGGCGGAAGCGGCGGGACGTCTCGCCGATGAGATCAGTCGGGTAGTCGGCGTGGCTGACCAGCACGTCCTGCGCAATAAACGTGATTCGTACTGCTTGACGAAAGCCCTCGACGTCGAAGTCGCAACCGGGTGCGGTGCCCACGTGATCCCCGAAGAAGGGCAGCAGGTTGACGCTTGCCAAGTTGCAGGCCGAATTGTCGAGGTGGACATACTCGCTGCACGGATTGCTGGCGTTGATCGGACCGTGAGCCGGCGCGGTGTGCCAGCTGTTGATCGTGGTCGAGAACTGCACGCCGGGATCTGCACACTCCCAGGACGCCTGGGCAATCTGGCGAAGCAGGTCCCGCGCCCCCATCACCGAAGTCACCTCGCCGTTCGTGCGGGCGCGCAGCTCCCAGGAGGCATCGGCCTCCACCGCTGCCATGAACTCGTCGGACAGCCGAACCGAGTTGTTCGCATTCTGGTACTGCACCGAGAACGAATCGACGCCGTCGAGATCCATGTCGAAGCCCGCGGCGGACAACGCTCGCGCCTTGCGCTCTTCGCGTGCCTTGCACCACACGAACGCCTCAATATCAGGGTGGTCGGCGTCCAGCAACACCATCTTGGCTGCGCGACGGGTCTTGCCGCCGCTGCGAATCGTTCCCGCTGACGCGTCGGCGCCCCGCATGAAGCTGACTGGGCCGCTTGCAGTCCCACCGCCCGACAGGAGTTCGCACGAGGCCCGCAGCGCCGACAGATTCACGCCGGCTCCCGAGCCACCCTTGAAGATGCGGCCCTCAGTGACGTACCACTCCAGGATCGACTCCATCTCGTCGTCGACGGCGAGGATGAAGCACGCCGACGCCTGCTGAGGCACGCCCCGCACGCCGATGTTGAACCACACCGGGCTGTTGAAGGCCACTCGCTGATGCAGCAACAGCCATGCCAGCTCCGCCTCGAAGGTGGTGACCTCTTCAGGTGATTCGAAATAGCCATCGCTGGCTGCCCAGCGGGTGATCGTGCCCGCTACGCGGTCGATGACCTGGCGCAGTGAATGCTCTCGCTCTGGGGTGCCGAGGGTGCCCCGGAAGTACTTCTGGGCAACGATGTTGACCGCGGTGGGACTCCAATCGGCAGGGAATTCGACGTCGGGCTGCGAGAACGCCACCGACCCGTCGACCGCGTTGGTGATGGACGCGTCGAAGCGTTCCCACCGCATGGCGTCGTAAGGGTGGGTGCCGGCAACGGTGAAATGCCGACGCAACCGCATTGGCGCGCCCCCAGGACGGCGGCCGGGGTCTGCGGTCTGCACTCGCTGCGTCTCGGTCATCGCCACGTGCTGTTATCCCCCTGCACAAGTGTCGCGAGCCAGAATCGATTCGCGAGAACACGGCTGCCGAATCTTCCGGCCACCACAGACAGGCGCACCCTATGGCCGCCTGCCTGTGGAATGGAAGTGGGCAACGTCGGGGCTTTCATGGGGATATTCCTGTGCACAACTGGCGAGTGGTGTGGACAACCGCCCACCGAGGTGCCAGCAGCGGACGCCTAGCAGAAATTGCGTGACAGCCCCGTGAGCAGGGGAGAGTGGTGACCTCCCGGTCGGGACACGACAGAGATCCTCCTCCCGAACTGGCGCTTCTGGCAGGAAGTTTTCCACAGCGCCTGTGGATGAGTGCCGTCGCCCGGGGCGATCGTCGGACCCAACAGTGGCAGACTCGCCGCGTGCAACGGCTGTACCCGCTGCCTCCGGGACCCGTCGACGCGGACCAAGCCGCTGGCCCGCGGCGCTTGCCGCACGCTGACCGTCCCTGGGTGATGCTCAACATGGTTGCGAGCATCGACGGGGCCGCCGCGGTCGACGGTCTGTCGCGGGGACTCTCGAGCGCGGCCGACAAGGCATTGTTCGTCGCCTTGCGCGCCCAAGCCGACATCGTCCTGGTCGGTGCCCGCACAGCGAACGCCGAGCGATATGGCCCTGCGCGGCGATCTGGGGCCCGCATTGCAGTGGTCAGCGGCTCACTGAGCGTCGATCCGGACTTGCCGCTGTTCCGATCGCCGTCCGATCCGGCGACCGCACCGTTGCCACTGGTGGTGACAACTGCCAACGCTGACCCTGATGCCGCGGCGCGGCTGGCAGATCGTGCCGACGTCGTGCCCGCTGGCACCGAGACAGTGGATCTGCATGCGGCGTTGAGGCACCTCGGCTCGCTGGGAGCCCGCGTCGTGCTGTGCGAAGGTGGGCCAGCCCTCAACGCCAGCTTGCTGGCAGCCGATCTCGTAGACGAAGTGAATCTGACGCACGCCCCGCTGGCCGTCGGAGACGAGGCCCCACGCATCGCCACCGCGCCCGTTGGCGGCTCAGCGCCTGCAGGACCACGCGAGTACGCGCTGGAGCACGTCATCACCCAAGACGGTGTGCTCTTCGTGCGCTGGATCCGCTCCCGGCGCTGAAATCCCGAACAAATGCGCGCTATATCGAACATTCGTTGGTAGTGTAATGCCCGGAACGAGGGTTCCATCTCACGAATTTCATTTCACGGACTTCGACGAGTTCCGGCTCGACGGACGATGGTGAGCCAACTCGGCGGATTCGCCAAGCGGATTCGCCCGACACTGCTCACCGGGACGTAAATCTCCAGGAGGATCCCCATGAAGATGGCTAGTGCTGCAGACCAGAGGGTCGCACATCTCGGAGAGCGCCAGCGCGCCATGCTCGAGTTCATCGACGAGACACAGCGCGAGCGCGGTTACCCGCCATCGGTGCGTGAGATCGGCGAGGCGGTCAACCTCAGCTCGCCTGCAACCGTCCACCGCCATTTGCGAACACTTGAGGCAGACGGTTGGCTCCGGCGTGACCCGTCACGGCCCAGAGCACTCATCGTCAACTTCGACTGGCAGACGGGCGTGAAAGGAGAGCGACGGCCGACCCGTCATGTGCCCCTCATTGGCGACGTCGCGGCCGGTACCGACGTGCTCGCCCAGCAGAACGTCGAGGAACTGCTGCCGCTGCCCGCCGACTTCACAGGCAGCGGTGAATTGTTCATGCTGCGAGTGCGGGGCGACTCAATGATCAATGCCGGTATCTGGGACCGCGACTATGTCGTAGCCCGCCATCAACCCGATGCCGAGTCGGGGGACATCGTTGTCGCCGGCTTCGATGGCGAGGAGGGCACCGTCAAGCGCTACCGGCGCGCCGACGATCAAATCACTCTTGAACCGGCCAATCCCGACCACCGCCCGATCGTCCGCCCCGCCGCCGAGGTCACGATCTACGGCAAGGTGGTGACGGTGATCCGCCGTCTTTAGCGGCGGACCGTCAAACACGGCGCCGCTTGTAGCCGCGAACTGTCAAACACGGCGCTTCTGCACGCCGTGTGCTCAACTTGGCTGGTGTTCACGGTCCTGACGCAGCCACCTGAAGATCTCGATGTCACGTCCCGGGTGTGGATCCCGATCCGATCCGGCGCAGTCTTCACCGATCCCACAGGCGGCTTGGCCAGCGGCTCGACGGCCCCAGTCGGCGACGGATCGCCTCTCGCTTCATTCCTGGGAGTGCTCGACGGGCAGGGCGTGTGGGCAGTCGACATGGATCCCGCCGATGGACCGCCACTGGACGAGGGTGATCTCGAGCCCGTTCCGCTGCGAAAGCTCTACGGCCGCATCCCCGACGAGCACTGGCAGATCGCCGGCCGCGCAACTCAGATTGTGGAGTTCGAACGAACCCACCGCTATTGCGGACGTTGCGGGAGCCCGACGAACACCAATGCCTCCGACCGAGCGAAGGTCTGCGGCGAGTGCGGGCATATGGCGTTTCCGAGGCTCAGCCCGGCCATGATCGTTCTCGTCGAGCGTGGCCCCGAGGTACTGCTCGCATGGGGCCGGCAATTCCCCGGACGCTTCTACAGCGCACTCGCGGGCTTCGTCGAACCCGGCGAGAGCCTCGAGGACGCCGTGTTCCGAGAGGTACGCGAAGAAGTCGCTATCTCAGTAAGCGACGTGCGCTACTTCGGTAGCCAGCCGTGGCCCTTCCCGCACTCGTTGATGTGCGGCTTTACTTGCCAATGGCAAGCAGGCGAGATCGAGATCGACCCTGAAGAGATCGTCGAAGCCGGCTGGTACACCGCTGACAACCTGCCCCCTTGCCCACGTGGTGGCATGTCGATTGCAGGCTGGCTGATCGACGACTGGCTGAAGCGCACAGGCGGCGCCTAGGCGGCGCTGGGCTCATCTGGTCGAACTCAGCGCCTAGCTGCGGTGCCAGCTCGCGCCGCTAGGGCCATCGGACACCACGATGCCGCCAGCGGCCAAGTCGGCGCGGATGCGGTCGGCGGTGTCGAAGTCGCGAGCTGCGCGCGCTGCTGCCCGATCTACAAGCAACGCCTCGACCTCGGCGTCGGAAAGCTCGACATCGGTGCGAACGCGGTCGCCGTCGTCTCCGCAGGTGAGACCGAGGACGCTCAGCAGATGCAGCGCAGTACGAGCCGAGCGCGCGGCCTCTCGAGGCTGTTCGGCATCGAGAGAGGCGTTCGCACGGCGCACCAGCCGGAAGATCACATCGAGCGCGGTCGGCGTGGAGAAATCGTCGTCCATCGCCGCTGCGAACGTCGCTGCCGCTTCGACATCGAGCTCGGGTGCTGCGCCAGCCTCGATTTCGGGCCGTCGCAGTGTGGCCCACACCTCCGGGGCAATGCCTGCAGCCGCGACTCGGCGCGCGAACGCATCGAGGCGGCCGACGGCGCTGCGAGCTGCCGCGAGCGCATCAGACCCCATCTCCATCGCTCGCCGGTAGTGGGTCTGCAGCACCAGCAGTCGGACGGCGCGAGCCCCCGTAGCGTCGATGGCGTCAGCGAGCTGGGTGTAGTTGCCGAGCGATTTTGCCATCTTCTGGCTGCCGACGTTCACCATTGCGCTGTGCACCCAGTAACGAGCGAACGACTCGCCAACAGCAGTCACCTGCGCCCATTCGTTCTGGTGATGCGGGAAGACCAGGTCGTCTCCCCCGCCGTGAATGTCGAAGCCGGGCCCGAGCGCGCTGAGCGACATCGCCACGCACTCGGTATGCCAGCCGGGCCGGCCCTCGCCCCACGGAGTCGCCCAACGCGGCTCCCCCGGTCGGGCGGCCTTCCACAGCGCAAAATCCAATGGCGAGCGCTTGTCGGGATCGACTTCGACGCGTGCGCCGGCGTCAGCGGCGAGTTGCTCGAGGGTCCGCCCGGCCAGCTGGCCATACCCGGGAACTGAGTCCACGGCGAAGTACACGCCTTTGCCGGGAATGTCATACGCAGCCCCGAGCGATTTCAGCTGAGAGATCACGTCGATCATATGGGAGATGAAGTGGGTGGCATGGGGCCGCGAATGGGGCCGGAGCACACCGAGACGATCCAACTGCTCGTCATATGCCGCCGTGAACTCGGTTGCGACGTCGGCCTCCGAGCGATTCTCACGCTGGGCGCGCTCAACGATCTTGTCGTCGATGTCGGTGACATTCGATGCGACTGTCACGTCGAACCCGGCCCAGGACAGGTAGCGCCGCATCACGTCATAGGTCAGCGCAGTGCGGCCGTGACCGAGGTGCGGCACGTCATAAACCGTGGGACCGCAGACATACATCGAGATCTCGCCCGGCGTGCGCGGGACGAAGGCGGTCTTGCGCCGCGTCATGGTGTCGAATATCTGCAAGCTCACTGTTGTCGGGGTCCCGATCGGGCTGCAAGGGTACCGATGCGCTCCACGGCGAACCTCTGGAATTCCGGTGTGTCGTCCTGCGTCATACAAGGGCCAGCAAATCCTGACACGGCATGCGCTCAGGCCTCGCCGAAAATCCGGATGTTGCGTTTGCGGACGGGCCGCACCCGGGCGAGGCTGCCCAGCGTCCACATCGACGGTGAGCGGCGCTTGCCGCCGCACGAGTACGCCCAGGCGGCTACGGAAGCGCCATCTGGCTGAGGGAACTGGTCACGCCCCATACCGCCAGGTTGTGGAATGCGTGCAGGGCCAGGCCCGCCCACCACCCATAGCGCACTCGCGCGATGGTGAACATGAGGCCCAGCCACATCTGCGGGCTCACCACGAGGGGCGCCACGACAATCGCGGCGATGGAGAGATTCACGTCGTAGTTGCTGAGGTGCACGAAGCCGAACGCTGCGATCGAGCACCACACCGGCCAGCCCGGGTGTGATGACCACCACCGAGCGGCGCTGTCGCGCCAGGTCGGGGGGGTCGGGGCACTCTCGCTCTCAGCGGCATCTCGCGTCACACCGACGATGAGCGACTGGATCCACAACACGCCGGACGCGACCACGACGATCCCGAACATCGCAGCGATGGCGATGACCGGCCCGTCGCCTCCTGCGAAGTTCAGGACTCCGATCGCTCCCGTGGCCGCCAGTACCCCCAAGCGCAAGCGGCCGGCGAGCGGGAGCCGGAACACAAGCTCCTCGATAACCGGCGCCAGCAGCGTCACGAGCACGAATTGCTCGACGAGGGGTCGCTTGAGGAGTTCGGACTCCAGGGTGTTGTCATAGCCCACTTTTGACGCAATCAGCGAGACCGCGAGCAAGGCGATCGAGCCGCCGAGACCGATCACGAAGAGGAGGGCAAGGCCTCCCGGCCAGCGTCCACGAACCGCCGCGCTGCGCCAGTCTGGGCGGACACCGAAGCGCGGGCTGATCGTGCTCCACACGCCCCTTGGCGCATCGGCGTCAGCGGGTGGAACTTCCTGGCCGCTCAAACCTCGTCGGCCGTCTCGGGTACTTCGTCGACGTCGGACAGGCGCGCTTCGGGATAGAGATGCTCGAGGCTTCCCGGCTCAACCCTGCATTGCTCCACGAAACTGTCCACATCGGAGAGTCGCAACCGGATGACACGGCCGAACCGGTACGCGGGTAGGTCGCCCCGATCAATGAAGCGATACAGCGTCCGGGTGGTGATGCCCATGCGGTTTGCAGCCTTCAGCGTGGACAGCCAGACGATTTCGTCATAGGAGGCCTGGCGCTGTTCCGGGCTCGTTGCGCCATCGTCGCCTGCCTCCATCGGCTCCTCGGGCATCCTCGCACCTCGCAGTTGCTCGGCCGTTGGCGTTGTAGGGCAATCGCCAAGTTCCTCGAAAAGCACGCTAGTGCGCTCGCCTCTGGGCAAAGTGCATTTCGATATCGATCATTGATATTGCGCGCTATATCGCCGTATTTATACAACGTATTGAGTAAATTAAGTGTTGTTTCCATAATTTTCTTGTTGTTTCAGTACAGTGTGACTAGGTTCTCACCGTGCCCACCGATCCGCTGCTGCCGGCCGGTCGCGATGCGGTCCCCGCGGCGGCTGGCGCGAGCCGCCGCGCCGCCCCGGCACGCGCTTCGATTCGTCCGAGAGCCATCGCAGGCGGCATCTTGTGCGGAGTCGCAGCACTGGGGCTGTGGTGGGCGTTCGAGCAGTCTGCGGCGGCGCCCGAGACCAGCTACTTCGTCGCACGGAGCCGACTCGCGCCGGGCAGCGTCATCAAGCCAACTGACGTTGCCCTCGTGCCGATCCATTTGCCGCCTGAGGTCTCCGTCACCGTCTTCGGCAACGGCGATGACGTGGTGGGCAACCTTGTTGTCGGGGCCGTGCACGCCGGGCAATTGCTGACGCGCGGCGACGTCGGTTCGCCTGGGTTCGCAAGCGACCGACGTGAGGGCTATGCCATCTCTGTCGAACTCGATCGTTCCCGGGCTCTCAACGGCCTGCTCACCGCTGGCGAGCAGGTTGACGTCGTCGCGACCGATCACGTCCCCCCGACAGGAGCAGCCGTCGTGGCGACCGGGGCGTTCGTGCTCGACGTCGACGGCCTCTCGGACACCGAGCATCTCTCGAACACGATCACCGTCACGCTGCAGGTGCCCGATCGCGTCGCCGCCGTCTCGGTCGCCGCGGCCGCAGATGCAGGCGTCATCACCCTGATCCGGGCCTGGGGTGCCTCGAATCCCGTCGGGTCATGATCGATCCAGAATCTCTCGCCGAGATTGAACGAGCGGTGTCGGAACGGGCTCGCTACAGCGGACTGGATCCCCGCGCTCCGGGCGCAGATCTCGCCATCACGGCTATCGCCCACGAAGAAATCCGGCGCTGGAATCTCGACTTCAAGCGCGACGTACGCAGCCATGCAATCGCAGACGCGGATTCGGTGGCGGACCGGGTTCAGCTCGACCTGCTGGGCTACGGACCGCTCGAGGCGCTGCTCGCCGATGCCGACGTATGGGAGATCATGGTCAATGCCCCGCGTGAGATCTTCGTCAAGCGTCACCGGGGCCCGAGCGGTCGTCACGACGAGGTCTTCCACGACAGCGAGCACGTCCGACGCACGCTGACGAGAATCATCGACGACGCGACTGCGTCCCATCGCAAGCTGGATCCGAGCGAGGGACTGCAGGACGCGCAGCTCGACGACGGCGCCCGGCTCCACATCGTCCATTCCGACATCGGCCGTGGCGGCCACCTGATCTTCAATATCCGGAAGTTCACCGGGATCGCTTTCTCGAGCCTGAACGACTTGACAGCGATCGGGACGCTGACCCGCGAGATCGCCGAATTCCTGCGCGCTGCTGTGCGTGCCCGGCTGTCGATCCTGTTTGCCGGCGCTCCGGGCACCGGCAAGACGACGCTGCTGGGGTGTTGCGCGGCCGAGCTCGATCCGCAGCTTCATGTCGTGACCGCCGAAGAGGTATTCGAACTCGACATACCGCTGCCCAACGTCGCCGGTATGCAGACCCGGCCTGGGCGGACCGAGCGCGCACCTGTCGACTTGCGGCGCTTGGTTGCCGGCTTCCTGCGCATGGCGCCCGACGTGGCGATCGTGGGCGAGGTCCGCGACCGCGAGGCGGTTCCCCTGTTGCTGACGCTGTCCAGCGGGGTGACTGGCTACGCCACCATCCACGCGGGATCAGCACGCCAGGCGCTCGGACGGCTCCGGCTCATGTGCCAGCTCGCGCCTGACGTGCGTGACATGCCCGTCGCAGCGATCACCCAATTGGTGGCCGAATCGATCGACATCGTGGTGTATCTGCGGCGGAACCCTTCTGGGGTGCAGGTCACCGAGATCGTGGCGGTGGAAGATCCTGCCGGCAGCGGTGACAGCCTCTCGTTCGAGACGACGGCGCTGTACGCAATTGACCGCCTCGGCCAGACGCCTGCGAGCACAGGGAACGTGCCACGACGGGCAGGGTCGCACATCGAATCTGCGGGATTCAAGATGTCAGGCCCACGCGCACCCGCGGGCGCACCACGATGACCGGTCTCGTGTTCACGATCGCCGGCGTGCTGGGCGTCTGGCTGCTGGCGACCAAGAGGGGCCTTGTGCCGTTCGCGCCACGGTTGTTGCCCAAGATGGTGCGCCCGGCGTCACTGACATCTCGAAGATCATCAGGTCACCTGCTTCGCAGCGTGCTGGGTGCGGTTGCGGCAGCCGTTGTCGGATGGACTGGTGCCTGGATCCTCTTCGGCGGGTACGTCGCGCCGGCGCTCGTCGCGGCATTCGGTGCTGCCATCCCCCCGAGTGCAGCTTCCCGACGGCGCCTGCACCGTGTCGCGAGCTCCCGGCAGGCGTGGCCCCGACTGTTGGCAGAGATTCGCATCCTCGTGGCCAACCGGGGAATGTCAATCCCTTCCGCGTTGTTCGCTGCCGGAGTTCAAGCTCCTCAGGAAATGAGCGACGCTTTCTCCGAAGCGGCACGCACATGGGCATTGAGCACCGATTTCGAAGCCTCGCTGCATGTGCTCAAGACATGGCTGGCGGACCCGACTGCGGACGCCATCTGCGAGACATTGCTGGCCGCGCACCAGATCGGAGGGGTGCGGCTCGACACTCGCCTGCGCGCACTGGCTGAGGCTGCACATGCCGAGGCTGCTGCCCGCGAGGACGCTCGCGCCAAGCAGGCCGGAGCGCGCTTTGCCCGCAGTTTCGTCGCGGTGGTGCCGGCATTCATGGCCGTGATCGGCCTGAGCATCGGACGCGGCCGACAGGCCTATGAGGCGCCCGACGGCCAATTGCTTGTGGCACTCAGCGTGCTCGCCGTAGTCGGCTGCTGGTTGTGGGCGGCACGGATCATGGCAGTCCCCCTCCGGAAGCGGGTATTCGGCCAGTGAGCCTCCAATGAGCAACGCCGCGGCATTCGGAGGGCGCCTCGCGACACTGCTGGATTCCGATACCGAACTCCGCGCCCGGTTGTCTCAGGCCGGCATTGCCCAATCCCCGTCGGCATTTCGTACACGGCAATACGTGACCTGCGGTGCCGTGCTCATTGCATCAGCGGCTGCACTCAGCGCCATCGGTGCGAGGCCGTTGCTGGGACTCGCCGGGGCGCTCGCTGCGGCCGCTGCGACATATGGCACGTTTGAGCACCGCCTCGGGAGATCGGTTGCCGACCGGCGCACACAGATCATCGAAGAGCTGCCGATCGTCGCCGAGCAGATCGGCATGCTGCTTGCCAGCGGCATGTCGCTGACCAGCGCCCTCGAAGCAGCGGCACGGCGGGGGAAGGGGATCTGCGCCGCGGGACTGGAACGCGTCAGCGCCCACGTCTCGGGCGGAACCGCGGTTGAGGTGGCACTCGCCGAGTGGGCCGACGACGCCGGTTCGGCGGAGATTCGAAGATTCGTCGGCGTGCTCACCCTGCACGAGGAAACGACGGACATAGCGGCGCTGGTATCCGACGAGGCCCGCTCAGCCCGCATGGAGGCCCACCGGCGCCTCATCGCCCACATCGAACGTCGCAACGAACAGGTGTGGATTCCCGTCACCGTCGCCGCGCTGGTACCGGGATCGGTCCTGCTGGCGATCCCGTTCAGCGACGCCCTCAGCAGCTTTGCGGCGCTATGAGCCGCCGGTCGGCGCCAGCGAAGCCGGGCGAACCCTCCCAAGCACATGACCGGTATTCATCGAAAGGACAACCCCGTGTACCTCACCACCTTGACCGCTGTATTTGAAACCGCTCTCGCAGTGACGTTCGATGCCTCCGTCGCTGCGCTCAGCGCAGTTTGCGCCAGTGCTGGCATCGTGACACTGGACCGATGGCAGAACCCGGCGGTCTCCTGGGCCGCACGCGGCCCCTCCGGGCGAAACGAATGTGGCGAAGGAGTCATTTCAGCGGCCATCGCTGTGCTGATCATCGCCTCGCTCGGCGCCCTCATGTGGGTCGGCTTCAAGGCGCTGTGGGAAAACGCCGAGGAGACGACGAATTCTGAAATCGCAAAGATCGGCAAGTGACGCTTGCTCACGATGAGGAAGGCGTCGGTCTCGTCGCTCTGCCGTGGGGTGTGCTGGCGTACCTGACGTTTCTCATGCTCGCAGTTCAGGTTGCCGTGCACTTCTACAGCACCTCGATTGTCACCGCTGTCGGCTACGACGCAACGCGCCGGGCTGCGCTCGCGGGCGCTGACCCCGCCTCGATCGTCGATGCCGAACGCTGGTTGCGCTCGAGCATCGGTCCAGGACTGGAAATCGTGACGTTGCGTTGGAGCACGACCTCCGAAATCGTCGCCTTGGATCTGGTGGCAAAGCCGCCGAACGTTCTCATCGACGCGTCGGCACTGATCGGATTGCGGAGCATCGAGCGTCGGTTCGAGATGCGACGCGAACTGGCACGCTTCGAGGGCTCCCCGTGATCCGCAGAGGGCGTGATTCCTCAGGCATCGTGGGGGCAGAAGTACTGCCGTTTGTGGTGCTCGTCTTCATCGGGGGCGCCTTGGTGCTCGCCCAAGCCTGGGCGGCACTCGATGCGAAGATCGCCGTAGTCGCTGGTGCCCGGGAGGCCACGCGGACTTTCGTCGAGCACCCCGGACCTCGCCCCGCACATGCAGTGAACGCGGCGGTCTCCGCAGGTACGCAGGCGATGTCCGGCTACCGGCTCCACGGTGAGGCCTCCGTTGCGCCGGTCGGTGCAGCCCGGTTGCGTCGCTGCGATCGAGTGACGTTCGAAGCGACGCAGGAAGTCCCACGTATCGCTCTGTTGGGCGGCGGCTGGTCGCCCCTCACGGTCCGTGCTCGCGCCAGCGAGATCGTCGATCCCTTCCGGCACGGTTTGAGCGGACGGGCACCCTGTGGACAGTGAGCCCGTCGGGCCGGGGGCCGCTGAAGGTGATGAGCCCTCGCCGAAGGTTCCCGGCGATTGCGAGCGAGGCACGGTGCTGCTGCTCGTGCCGACCGGAGTGCTGATCATGGCACTGCTGGCCAGCATCGCCGTCGACAGCGCCGCCGCGTTCTTGGCGCAGCGCGAGGCCCAAGCAGCAGCGTCCTCACTCGCGAACGACCTGGTCTCGCTTGGCATCGACGAGGTCTCGCTTCGCCGTCACGGGTCCTACCGGCTCGACGCTTCACGCCTTCGGAATCTGAGTCCATGGAGCCAGCGGATGGCCACCGAGCGGCTGTCCGCGGTCTTCGAACCCGGCTCGATCTCGGTGGCTGTCAGCGCGGCAGGTCCGAGGGCCGTGCGGGTGTCGGTCTCGGGCTCGGCACGACGTGTCATCGGCTTGATCGGGAACGTGGATGGACAGTCCAACTGGAACATCTCGGCCGAAGCCATCGGCCGCGTACACCTCTCAGGCTGAACGGATGAACTGCACCACTTGCTCCAAGACAATCAATTTGAATGTGTTTCCTAACTTTTTGTAGCTTCTGCATGTGCTGAGAAGTCCGACCGTTCGCGACGATGGATCGGGCAACGCAGTCTTGGTCAAGCACGCCATCGGCACTGAGCGGCCGCGTCTGCGCCACGAGGCCGGGGTGCTCGACGCCGCTCGCATCGAAGGAGTGGTCGAGTCTGTCGGGTTTGACGAAGTTGATGAGCGATGCGAGCTGCGGCTGCGTTACCTCGAAGCCGCGACGCTTGCTGAACAGCCGCCCCTCGGTCTGGTCGACCTTCTCGATGTCCTCATTGATCTCGGCACGACACTCGCCGAACTGCATGCTCGAGGCATCCGCCACGGTGCACTCAGAGGCGAGCACGTTCTCCTGGCGCGACCGCGCCGGCCGGTGATCTGCGGTTTCGGGGAAGCGACGGGTCCTGCCGACCAGCGTCAGCATCTGCCGGGCGCCGATCTCGCTGCTCTCGCTGTTCTCGGGCAGGTGGAACTCGCGCGCACGGATCGTTCGGCGTCGGACCCCGCAGAGCGCCAGTTCTGCGGTGATGCCCTTATCGCCAGCGGCGACCTCGCTGCTGTCGCGTCGGCCAGTCCCCACGACAGTGAGGCGTTGAAGGCGTGGCTCAACCGGCTGCGTCACGTTCGCAATGCAGCCGTACAGGAACATGCGGTGACCGCCGATGGCTTCGGATCCGAGCAGGCGCGTGTTGCGACGCTCGGACACGAACCACATGGCCTGCGCGAACGGTTGCGAGCAGATATCACGGCCTCGAGTCCGCCAGATGGTGTCGCTCACCCGCCTCGCCGTGCGGAGCTTCGTGGCCCAATGACGTGGGACCGGCGGCGTGTCGGCGCCTCTGCGGCGGCCGTTGCGGCCTTGGCGGTCGCAGCATTCATCGGATGGCAAGCGCTCGCGGGCAGCCAAGCGGATGTCGAGCCTCCTGGCACGGCACTACTCATCGCCTCCCGAAGCAGTCCCGTGACCTCTGCTGCCACATCCGGTGCCCTCTCGCTTGAACTCGCTGGCGCCTCGGCCGCTGCCGATGACCACGGCCAAGGCTCGACCGCACTGCCAGATGCCACGATCACCTCTGGGGAGTCCACGTCGGAGGGAGTGACCTTGCTGTACAGCACGGCAACGGCGTATTGCCCCGAGTGGACTGGCGCCGATCTTGACGTTGGCGAGGGCAGCGACGGCTCAGTTCAGCCCAGCGAGCCCCCCAGCACACCACCGCAGAGCGAGGGGGCGAGTGTCGATGCGACGGACATGCTGTACCACGTCGACGTCCGCGGGGATGGCTGTCCGGTACCTGTCCACATCGAGATGCCCGACGCACATCGTCGGTCGGCGGCCGTGCGCACTCCGCACGGAGAATGGACGCTCGGTGCCGATGGTGATCTTGTCGCCGTCGGCGATTGGGACTGCGACGGCCGCTCGACGCTGGCGGTTGTGAAGCCTGGTTTGGGCATCGTCGGCTTCTACGGTTCGTGGCCCCCGCCGGACCGCCCCGTCGTTCCAACTCGCATTGCCGTTGTGCCTCAGCACGCCGACGCTGTGTCGAGGTCGTCGTCGTTCGGCGCAGCGCACGATGCTGCTTGCGATGCGCTTGTTGTGCACTATGGCGATCTGCAACTGACGTTGTCCCAACGCGAGCCCGCGGCGGATGCTGCGCTGGTTCTGAGCGCGCAGTCGCGCTAGCGCCGCGTCGGCAGCTCCAGACGGATTGCCACCTCGTTTGCGACGAGGCGTCCAAGAGCGGTCAGCTTGAGACGACCCTGGCTGGCGGGCGTGAGCAGGTGCGCGACGTCGTCGGGCACCACATCGGCGGGGACACCGGCGGAAGTGCGCAGCGCAAGCTGCAGCGCCTCGATGCGGCGTTCGTCGGAGTCGAGCTCCTCGCTGCCGGCGGTGGCCGAAATTCCCGTCGAGATCGCCGCGATGAATCGCTCGGGCGTGCGAACGCTCCAGTAGCGGCGGCCGTCGCGGTGGCTGTGCGCTGCGCAGCCGATGCCCGCGTAGGAGCCCTGTTGCCAATACAGCAGGTTGTGCCGGCATTGCGAGCCGGGTCGAGCCCAGTTGGAAATCTCATAGATCTCGTAGCCCGCCTGATCCAGCAGGTCATCGGTAAGCAGGTACTTGTCGGCCATGTCGTCGTCGTCGGGATGCCGGGAGGGATCGTCGCCGAGCGCTGTACCGGGCTCGGGTGTCAGCCCGTACACGCTCAGGTGGTCTGGCTCGAGCGCAATGGCATCGACCAGCGTTTGCTTCCAGTCGGACACCGATTCGGCCAGCGAGCCGAAGATCAGGTCCAGATTGAGCCGGTCGATGCCCGCATTGCGGATCGCGGTGACCGATGCGGCGACCATCTGCGGATCATGACGTCGGCCCAGCGCCTCGAGCACATGGGAAACCATCGACTGCACTCCGAGGCTGACACGGTTCACGCCCATGCCCGCGTACGCCTGCACTTGGTCCTCCGTGACCAAGTCCGGATTGCACTCGACCGTTACCTCTGCGTCTTGCGCCAGTGGCAACTCCTTCAGCACATCGGCAAGCAGCGAAGGCTCCACCAGATTCGGCGTGCCGCCGCCAAAGAACACCGATGTCACCGGCGGAAGATCCCCCGCCAGTTCCTGGGCCTGGCGGCGGCAGTTCTCCATGTAGTCGACGATGAGATGGCTGCGATCCGTCCACGTCGCAAATGCGCAGTAGTCGCATCGGTGTGTGCAAAACGGAATATGGCAGTAGACGCCGAATTCGGACGACGTCGCCTGCGCTGCGGGAGCCTTGGATCCTCCGCTTTCCCTCACAGGTCGCTCACAGCACGGCCTCAGGGGGAAAGTTGGACGATGAGGGGGACCGAACCTCGCTCGATGTGCGAGATGACTCACTGCTTGGCGGCATCGACATCTCCTGCGGCAACAAGGCAGCGGGGGGTACTCCGTAGATCTCGGCCAATCGCAGCAGGCGATGCACTCGCAATCCCCGCTGACCGCGCTCATATGCCCCCAGAACTGATGTCCGGAACTCGCCGCCTGACGCGGCTTCCACATCGGCCAGAGAGAGCCGTTGCTGGCGACGCACGGAACGCAGTCGCTCCCCCACCAGTGCATTCGACTCCGTTGAGCTGCGCCACTGGGCAGAACGGACGTCGACCTCGGCGATGTCGGCGTCTGGCTCCATATCGGCAGATCTCAGAGCTTGTGGCGCCGCTTGCGCCGGCCAATCGACCGATTGTCGCCGTCGTGTTGGGTCTCGGTCGCCTGGGCGAGCACAGGGTCGGCGTTGCCGTCCACGAGTTCACTGCGCTCGGCAGCAACCTCACGCAGCTTCGCCGCCTCGGACTTCGAGAGCTTCTTCGGGATGTCCACCCGCACCACGACGTGCAGGTCGCCCCGTCCGCGCCCGTTCGCTCGAGGCACGCCGAGTCCGCTCAACCGGAGGGTGTCGTTCGGCTGCGTGCCCGCCGCTACAGCAAGTTCCTGTGGCCCGTCCAACGTCTCGAACGACACCGTCGCACCCAGCGCTGCCTGCAGCATCGTCACCGGCAGCTCCGCCACCAGGCTGTCGCCCTGGCGCACGAAGACATCGGACTCGGCAACACGCAGGTGCACATACAGGTCGCCCGCGGGTCCCCCGCGAGGCCCGACGGACCCGCGGCCGCTCAGGCGCAGCGTTGCACCAGAATCGACGCCAGACGGCACACGTACAACGAGCGAGACGTGTTCCGCTCGACGCCCTTCGCCCCGGCACGACCGGCACGGTTCGGCAATCTCCTCACCGATCCCACGGCATCGAGCACAGGGCGCAGTGGTCACCATCTGGCCCAGAAAACTCTGGCGCACTTGGCGAACCTGGCCAATGCCCTCGCAGACGCTGCAGACGGTCGGCGACGTGCCCTCTGCGGCGCCCGAGCCATCGCAATCGTCACACCGAACCAGTGTCCGCACCTCGATCGACCGGTCGGCGCCGAAGACGGCCTCGGCGAAATCGAGGTCGACGACCGTTTCATGGTCATCGCCCCGGGGCGGACCTGCGGGGCGGCGCGATCGGCCGCTGCCGAACGGGTTCCCTCCGAAGAATGACTGGAAGATGTCGCTGAGGTCGAAGTCGAACGCGGGTCCGCCCATCCCGCCCCGCAAGCCCTCATGTCCGAAGCGGTCGTATCGGGCCCGCGCCTCGGGATCCGAGAGCACGGCGTAGGCCTCGCTGATCTCCTTGAAGCGGGCCTCAGCCCCGTCGTCGCCGGGATTCGCATCAGGGTGGTGCTCACGGGCTTTGCCCCGGTATGCACGCTTGAGATCGTTCTCGCTGACGTCGCTGCTCACACCGAGCAACTCGTAATAGTCCGCAGGCATCTGTGCTGGGTCTATTCCTGGGCCGATCGCGAAAAGCCCGTCGGCACATGTGCGCCGTCGCCGTCTCCGAGCGAAGCCGACAGCCTCCGGCTCACCGTGTGCACCGCCGCAAGCGCCTTCGAGTAGTCCATCCGTGTCGGCCCGAGCAGGCCGACGCTGCCGACGGTTCGGCCATCGACCTCGTAGGGCGCAACCACCACCGAGCATTCCGCCAGCGGCTTCATGCCGGTCTCGGATCCGATGGCCACACTGAGACCGCGATCCACCAGGCTTCGCAGCAGCGTCACGACCATCAGTTGCTCTTCCAGCACCGACAAGACTGAACGCAGCGATGACGCGGGTTCGAACTGCTCAGTGATCTTGGCTGTGCCACCCACATAGAGCTCGCTCGGATGCGGTTCGTCGGCAGCCAGGGCGGACAGGGCCGCGGCCACCAGTGCATCGGTTGCCGCATCTCCGGTTGTAGGAACCACCAGCGGCTGGGTACGAGTCCGTCCCACAAGCGCTTCGGCCAGGACGGCAGAGGCCGCACCTGCAGCAGGCCCCTGGGCCGCCGCCTCCAAGTCCGGGTTGCTGTACACGTCGACGTAGGTCCGCTCCACGACGCCCGACGACATCACCAACACCACAAGCAATCGACCGCCGCCGAGGTCCACCAGCTGGGCCGATCGGATGCTGTCAAGGTCGTGGTTGGGCGCGACGACCATCGCTGCATACTCGGTCAGGTCAGACAAGAGCCGGCTGGTGTCGGCGAGCAGCTCCTCAATCTGTCCTTGGGCATGGGCGAAGAACGCACCTACCTGCCGGACGCCTGTGCTGTCCAGGGAACCGGGCCCGAGGCCGTCTACGAAGTACCGGTAGCCCGCCTCAGTCGGCACGCGACCGGCACTGGTGTGCGGCTGCATCAGGTAGCCGCCAGATTCGAGCGCGGCGAGGTCGTTTCGCACGGTCGCTGGTGACACATCGAGGCGGGTCATCTCGAGCACCGCTGCGGAGCCGACTGGCTGCGCGCTCTCGATGAAGTTCTCGACCACCGCTCGCAGCACCGTGGCTCTGCGCTCGTCCATCACTCCTCCGCGGCCCCGGCAGCTTGCCCAGCGCCGCACCCATGATCGGGGCCGATGCCCGCAATGGTGTCGATGCTACCGACACCCCTCCGAGGCAGCTTTGGGCTGGCTGCTTCTGGCCTCTTGCGCTCATGTGGCCGGGCTTCGCCGACGCGGCGAGCGAAGGATTCCCGGGCGTCTACTGTTCGAGGCGCAACGCCGAGACGAAGGCCTCGTTGGGTACCTCGACGCGCCCGATGGCCTTCATCCGCTTCTTGCCCTCTTTCTGCCGCTCGAGCAGCTTGCGCTTGCGGGTGATATCGCCGCCGTAGCACTTCGACAGCACGTCCTTGCGCTTCGCTTTGACCGTCTCGCGGGCGATGATCCGCCCGCCTATGGCGGCTTGGATCGGAACGTCGAACAGCTGACGCGGGATGAGTTCGGCGAGCTTTGCGGTAATGGCCTTGCCGTAGGGATACGCGCCATCGCGGTGACGGATGGCAGAGAATGCATCGACCGGTTCGCCGTTCAGCAGGATGTCGACGCGCACGAGGCGCTCAGTCCGGTAGCCCGCGTGGTCGTAGTCGAGGCTCGCGTACCCCTGGGTTCGGCTCTTGAGCTGGTCGAAGAAGTCGGTCACCACCTCCGCCAGCGGCAGCTCGTAGCGCAGCTCGACGCGTTCTGGCGACAGGTAGTCCATGGAGGTCATCGAGCCCCGACGCGACTGGCACAGGTCCATGACCGCGCCCGTGTAGGCAGTCGGCGTCAGCACGGACACGTTCAGCATGGGCTCGGCTATCTCGACAATCTGAGCCGCCGATGGCAAGTCGGAGGGGTTGTCGACCTCCATCTCGCAATCGTCGTCGGTGTGCACCCGGTAGGCCACCGACGGCGCTGTGGCAATGAGGGACAGTCCGAACTCGCGCTCGAGCCGCTCGCGGACAATCTCCATGTGCAGAAGACCCAAGAAGCCGCAGCGGAACCCGAATCCCAGCGCACCTGAAGTCTCGGGCTCGAAGGTCACGGAGGCGTCATTGAGCCTCAGCTTCGCCAGCGCCTCTCGCAGATCGGTGTACTCGTCGCCGTCGACGGGGAACAGCCCGCAGAAAACCATCGGCTTCGGGTCGTCGTAGCCCGCCAGCGGTGCATCAGCCGGCGCAGCAGCGGAGGTGACGGTCTCGCCGGAGCGCGCCTCAGCCACGTCCTTGATGCCCGCGATGAGGTACCCGACCTCGCCGGGTCCCAATTCGTCTGTCGGTGTCACCGCGGGCAGGCGCAGTCCGACTTCCTCGCACAGGTACAGCCCACCGGCGTGCATGAACCGCAGCCGATCACCAGTGCGCAGCCGACCGTTCATCACACGCAGCGAGGACACCACGCCTCGGTACTGGTCGAAGTGGGAATCGAAGATCAGCGCCTGAAGCGGAGCTTGCGGATCGCCGCCGGGCGGGGGGATGCGTTCGATAATTGCGTCGAGCAGTGCTGCGACGCCCTCGCCGGTCTTGGCCGAGATCGCCAGCACCTCGCTCGCGTCAATCCCCAGCACGCGTTCGATTTCCGACGCGTACAGATCCGGATCGGCCGCGGGGAGGTCGATCTTGTTGAGCACCGGCACGATGGTGAGATCTGACTCGAGAGCCAGGTAGCAGTTCGCCAACGTCTGCGCCTCGATGCCCTGTGCGGCATCGACAAGAAGCACTACGCCTTCACAGGCCGCCAGCGAGCGACTGACTTCGTACCCGAAGTCCACATGCCCAGGTGTGTCGATGAGGTGCAACGTGTGCCCCTGCCAGCTCACCCGCACGTTCTGGGCCTTGATGGTGATGCCGCGCTCGCGTTCGAGGTCCATGGAATCGAGGTACTGGGCGCGCATCGAGCGCTCCTCCACAGCGTCGGTCAATTCCAGGATCCGGTCCGACAACGTGGACTTCCCGTGATCGATGTGGGCGATGATCGAGAAGTTGCGGATCGAACCGGGCCCGACACGGGCAGACCCACGGGCAGACCCTTGAGCAGACGCTGGAGGCACGTGGGGCATTGCAGGCCGCACGGTACCCTGCGAGGCCGGATTCGGGACAAACCGTGGCTACTCGCCTCGCGGCCCAAACACACCCAACCGACTCCCAGCGGGCATGCCGTTGTGACCGCCACCGAGACAGAGAGCACGCCTTCGTGGCCAACATCAAGAGCCAGATCAAGCGCAATCGCCAGAACGAGACGCGCCGGGTGCGAAATCGCGCCGTGCGCTCAGAATTGCGGACTCGCGAGAAGGCAGTCATCGCTGCTGCGGAAGCCGGTGAACCCACCGATGAGCTGATGCGCGCCGCCCAGAAGCGTCTCGACATGGCGGCCACCAAGGGCGTCATCCACCCCAATGAGGCAGATCGGCGCAAGTCCCGTCTCGTGGCCCGTTCAACGCGGGCCAACGAGGCCTAGACCGCTGCGCTAGCGATCAACGCGCACCGGCCGCGAGCCGCGCGCAGAGAATCTCGACAACACATCGGGGATCGAGTCCGGACCGTCCGCGCAAGTCCACGTCAGCCGCCGCCAGAAGTTCGACGGCCCTCGCGATGCCCCCGCTGCCGCGCCGCCGGCTGGCATCGAGCGCCTTACGGGCCGGAAACGTAGAGCCGCGTAGGCCCAGCACACGAGCCGCCTCTTTCTCGTTCGCAGCATCGGCGCCATCGAGGCGAGCCATCCGGGTGATGTGCCCTGCCACGGCTGCGGTGACAGCCAATGGGTGGCGACCGGCGCCCCACATGCGCCCCAGCACGGCGAGTGCGCCGCCCACATCGCCTCGATCGATCGCGTCGGTCAGCTCCCATGGCGGGACGTCACCCTCTGCGCCGAGGTACGGCAGCACTTCATCGGGCCCCAACCGGGCACCTGCGCCGTAGATGGCCTCCAGCGTTTCGATCACAGCTCCGAGGCGGCTGAGCTCCTCCCCGAGGTGGTCGGCGATGCATGCACCAGCACGGGCATCGAACTGGACCGAGGCCTCCGCGAGACGCTCGGTGAGCCAGGTCCGGCGATTGCGCGCCCCGCCGGGCACGTCGGACGCGATCCGCTGGCCACCGGCGGCTTCGGCCGCTTCGACGAGCGCTCGAGGCACACGGGCTGCGTCCCACTCGAGAACGAGATCGGTCGTGGGACACGGATCATCAAGCCAGTTGATGAGCGATGTGAGCTCGGCCGCGCCGAAGCGGCTGAGACCCCGGCCAACGACTACTCGGTGCGACGCCAGCATCGGCGGCGTCGATGCCGAGATGACGAGATCGGACAGGGTGAACTGATCGCCCGAGAACTCGTCAAGCACGTCTGCCCGGTTGGCATCGCCGACTAGCTCGGTGACCGCAGCACGCACTGCTTCGGCGGTGAGGATTTCGTCTGCACCGCTGACGAGCCTTACGGTTCCGCCTGCCACGCGTTCGAAGCTACCGCCGGGGCAATATCGAGACGGCCCGCGGACGGCTCTACTTGCAGGCCGCCCACGGCGACCGGCTGACGCAGAGCCTCATGTGACACCGAGCCACCGAAACCAACGGGCGCCAGGACGCGTGCGATCTCGTGACGAGCATCCAGCGCCCGCACCGCTTCTCGCCCTGCCCTGCTGGCCGAGCGGGCCACGAGCACATCTATGTCGTCGATCCCGGCCGCGGCAAGCGCATCGAGGGCCCGCGCCGGATCGGGGCGGTCCACGACGACGACGGTGGGTTCGAGGTGCTGCACCGACAGATGCGTGCCCGAAGGAAGCGCCGGCCGATGAGCTCCGGCAGCAACCCAGACCCCAACGCCGGCCACAGCTACGGCCAGTCCGCGTAGCACAGTGCCCCAGGGTCGCAACAAGTACGCAACGGCTGCGCAGAGCCCGATGACGGTGACGGCTGCGGCAACTTCTGACGCCTCGATATGGGGCCATCCCAACGCCGCGCCCCATCGGGCCACACCAGCAACCCAACCCATCATCAACTTGGTCGGGACGTGGAGCACCGATGCCACGGCGTCGCCCGCCACGCCGCCCGCGAGACCCCCGACGAGCCCCCAGACCATGGCAGGACCTGCAATCGGCCCGGCCAGGACGTTGGCGGGAATGCTCACAAGCGGAAGCGAGCCGAACACGGCAAGCTGGACGGGCAGCACTCCCACCTGGGCGCTCAGCGTCGCTGCAAGGGCCAAGCGCAACCACGACGGACCCCACAGGAGCCTGGAGATGGGGCGAGCGCCGACCACGATTGCGGCCGTGGCGGCGACGGAGAGCTGGAAGCCAACCGATCGCACCAGCAGTGGATCGACAAGTACCAGCACGATGACCGCCAGCGCGAGCAGGCGCGGAGCGGATACCCGCCTGCCGATCGCATGTGCTCCGACTGCCAACGTGGCGAGCACGCAGGCCCGCAGCACCGAGGGCTCGCCTCTGGTCAGCACAGCGAACTGAGCGAGCAGTACCCCGACGGCGCCGAGCCGGGCGACCGGCCGCAGCCGGACCAGCAGCGGTGCGAACAGCAGCAACACGAACGCCACGTTCGAACCGGACACAGCGAGCAGGTGAGTCAGTGAGGTCGCCCGGAAGTCGTGCACGACTTCGGGCAGCTGTCCTCGATCGTCACCGTAAACGAAGCCGGCAAGCAGCGCTGCATCCCGTTGCGACAACGAATCACTCGACGCTTCGACGAGGCTGCGCATGGAGTTTGCGAGTCGGAACGGCGCACTGCCGCCGTCTCGGCGCCATGCCGTGTGGATCTGGGCGCTCCCCGCAAGATGCCGCGGCCACAGGAAGGGTCGGTCGGCGGGCTCGGCGGGTGCCACGGTCGCGCTCAGGAGCCAGCGCTCCCCCAACGCGGCGTCTTCCAGCGCCCACGCAGCGGGACCGCGTGCACGGCCTTCCCACCGGAATTCCTTGCCGTCAACGACGGCGCTGAAGGGAACGACCAAGGCGCCCGAGCGCCATCTGGGATCGCCGACCAGGACCGCTTCGCCTTCGAAATCTCCTCCCACCGCCGCGCTCAACTGGGCGACCTGTTGCCCCATGGCCGCAGCCCCCAGAACCAGCAGACCGGCCGGAACGAGCACACGGGCACGGGTTCGCAGACCCGCCCCCACCAGAACTGTCCCCCACCACCACCAAACCGAAGGCGCCCACAGAGCTCCGGCTGCTGTCGCGACCGCTCCGGTGACCAGCCACCGGTCGCCGACAGCGCTGAGACCTCCGAATTTCCGGGGCGCCGCTCGTGGCGGACTCGGCGACTCAGACCTTCGCATGGGGCCGGAGCTGGGAGAGCTTGGATGACCCGATCCCGGGCACCTGTGCCAATGCGTCGAGCGTCGCAAACGGACCGTGCTTGGCTCGGTAGGCAACGATTGCCGCCGATAGCGACGGGCCGATGCCTGGCAGTTGCTCGAGCTGTGCCGCCGTCGCTGTGTTCACATCCAGCGGTCCGGAGGCATCGGCGCCGGCCGCTCGGGCGACGGGTTTCTCCCCCACGAGGGGTACGTAGATCTGCTGCCCGTCACGCATTCGCTCTGCAAGATTGACGGCCGCAGTGTCGGCGTTTGCATTCGGGCCGCCGGCTGCATCAATCAGGTCTCCGACCCTGAAGCTGGCTGGAACTTCGTAGAGCCCTGGTCGCTGCACCGCACCAGCAAGGTGCACACGCATCAGCGACGGTTGGGTCGTCGCCACTGGCGGCGGCGCTCCCGCTGCTGCCAGCGGCAGCTCGACCGGCTCGGGCGCGCCGTGCCGGACGCCGGCCAGGAAACCTGCCGTAACAACTGCACCGATGGCGCCGAGCAGCACCACGACAGGTACAACGCCGACCCTCCGGGCGAAGCCCGCTGCTTCAGCCGCTACCGAACGCCAGTCCGTAGAGCGCTCAGCGTCCGGCGCCCGCATAACCGCGACCCTAGTTAGACAGCGTGATTCCCTTTGGTGGAATTTTCACTGCTTTCAATCTCAGCATTACGATGCCCGAGAGCACCAGGCAGACGACGCCCCAGACACCGAAGAGCCAGCGTGAGCCGAACTGCCCGTACAACGACGGGCCTAAAAGCGCAGCGATGGCAGCCATCATGAGACCGATTGCCTCGAGCACTCCGGTGCCCATCGCCGCCTGTTCGACGCCGGTCGCCTCCAGTATCAGGACCTGTGCACCCATCTCGCTGTAGGACTCCGTGATCGCTTCGGCCACTCCGATTGCGATGAAGGTCCACAAGCCCCCGACCCAGCCGTACAGCACCACCGCGGGCGCGAACAGCACGAGGGCGGGCACGGCTACCCGACCCCCGCCGAGACGTTCAGCCAGGGCGCCGGCGTGCGGGGGCAGCACCATGAGCGGGATGCCGAGAACGAGGAGCCCGATGGCGAACTCAGTCGAGGAAAGCCCGACATCGGTCAGGTACCGATCGACGGTCGCGTCAAACATTCCCACCAGACCCCAGATGCCGACGTGCACCAGGATCGCCGCCTGCACTCGGGGCCGCCGCAGCAGGTTGAGCAAGTCCGAGTAGTCCACGGCAGTTGCTGCGATCGGCGACTTCGAGATCAGGATTGCGGCGAAAGGTCCGACCAGCGCCATCAACGTGCCTGTGAGCAGGAACGGCGCCTCGAAGGAGATGCCGCTGAGCGCCGCGCCGATGAACGGGCCGCTGATGAAGCCGGCGACGCCGAATGACAGCAGGCCGCCCACCTTGGAGCCGCTGCCGCTGATGTCGAGCCCGATGAGCGCCTTGCGTGCCACCAGACCGAAGAGGCCGAAGCTGACGCCCGCCAATGCCCGACTGGTCACCAGGGACCAGGTCGACTCCGCGAATACGAATCCAAATGCGCCCGCCACCGCAGATACCACCGAAACCCACACCACCAAGCGGTGATGGCCTCGGTCCACCAACGGCGACAGCAGCAGCTGAGACGCCAACCCTGCGACGAAACCGACCGATGCGATCATGCCCAGCTCGAGGTTGGTGAGGTCGTAGCGGTCTTGAAGATCCGCGAGGTAGGCGAAGACGACGCCCAGGGAGGCCGAGACGAAAAACTGTGTCGCATAGATCGTCACGAACAGCACCGGCGAAGCGTATTGGTGCTGGTGCCTGGCTGGGCCATTCCCGCCCGGCTCCGACCCGCCCGCACTCACCCCTAGCGGGGCATCACCGCACCGCCGAGGCCATGATGGAGTGCGACGAGCTTCGACCGCTGGAGGGAACGACGGTGCCAGCTGCAGGCGACCCTGCCTCCGATCCGGTCGCGGGAATCGATCCCGTGCCGGTCACGAACTGGCTGGCCGAACGAGCGGCGGTCGCTCCTCCGTTGCAGTTCGGGCTCATCACCGGTGGACATTCGAACCTGACCTATCGCGTCACCGACGCGCAGGGCCAGCGTTGGGTGCTCCGACGTCCGCCGCTGGCTCACTTGCTGGCCGGCGCGCATGACATGGTGCGGGAACATCGCCTGCTTTGTGGCCTGGCCGAGACCGACGTGCCCACCCCACCGGTCGTCGGGTTGTGCACCGATGCCTCGGTGAACGGCGCCGATTTTTACGTGACCGATTTCGTCGAGGGCAGCGTGCTGCGATCCCTCACAGAAGCAGATGAACTCAGCCCCAAGGCGTGCAGTGCGCTCTGCGCCCGGCTGGTGGAGTGTCTCTCTGCGATCCACGCCACCGATCTCGACACCACGGGGCTCGCCGACCTTGGCCGCTCAGCGGACTACGTCGCCCGGCAGCTGCACGTTTGGCAGCGTCAGTTCAAGGCCATGACCTCACGTGACCTGCCGATCATCGAGCGTGTCCACGACAAATTGGTGGCGTCGATACCGCCCCAGACCGACGCCACGCTGGTCCACGGCGACTATCGCCTCGACAACTGCCTGGTGACCGCGGATGGCGATGTGGCGGCGGTGCTGGATTGGGAGATCGCCACGCTGGGAGACCCGGTGGCCGATCTGGGATTCCTGCTGGGTTACTGGGTGGAGGCCGGTGACGGCTTCAGCCCGCTGGGCCACGACGCCACCACTGCGAAGGGATTCTGGACCCGCGACCAGCTCGCGAATGCGTACGCAGAGGCAACCGGCCGAGATCTCGGGGCAATCGACTGGCACTTTGCCTTCGCCAGCTGGCGTCTCGCTTGCATCCTCGAAGGCGTCCACGCCCGGTACGTGGGCGGTGCCATCCCAGAAATACCGGCCGAGGTCCACCAGTTCCCGCAGAGCATTGTTGCGCTGGCCGAGCGTGCCGAAGCCGTGCTCGCCGGCTCCTGAGCCAACTCGAAGCCTGAGCCAATTCCAACGCAGGCCACTAATGTCCCCGCCATGAAGGTAGACGGCGGCATCGGAGTCAGCAGCGGATTCGACGACATCATGGAGTCGAGCCGGGAACAAGAAGCGTTGGGTTACGACGGTCTGTGGGTGCCAGAGACCAGCCACGACCCGTTCACCATGCTCCCCCTCATGGCGCATGCCACCTCGACGGTAGAGCTGGGCACCAGCATCGTGGTGGGATTCGCCCGAAACCCGATGTCGCTGGCCTACAGCGCCAACGACATTCAGATGCTGTCGCAGGGCAGGTTCATCCTGGGCCTCGGCAGCCAGATCCGGCCCCACATCACACGTCGATTCTCGATGGAGTGGTCCAAGCCGGCTGCACGCATGCGAGAGATGATCCTTGCGATCAAGGCGATCTGGAACTGCTGGAACAACGGCGAGAAGCTGAACTTCCGCGGCGACTTCTACGAGCACACACTGATGACGCCGTTCTTCGACCCCGGTGAGAACCCCTACGGCCCGCCGCGTCTGGCGCTGGCCGGCGTCGGCCCGCTCATGACCGAGGTGGCCGGCGAGACCTGCGACATGTTCCTCTGCCACGGCTTCACCACCGAGAAGTATCTGCGTGAGGAAACCATCCCGGCACTCGAACGAGGCGCCGCGCGGGCTGGCCGTGACCTCAGCGAGATCACGATCTCCGGGCCATCGTTCATCGTCACTGGCAGCACCGAAGAGGACATGACCAAGGCCAAAGAGGCCACCAAGCAGCAGGTGGCGTTCTACGGATCCACGCCGGCGTACCGACCGGTGCTGGACTGCCACGGCTGGGGCGACATGCAAACCGAGCTGAACGCCATGTCGAAGGAAGGCCGTTGGGTCGAGATGGCCAATCTTGTCGATGACGAGGTCCTCGACGCCTTCGCCGTGGTTGCCGAGCCAGAGCGCGTGGCCGCCGAACTGAAGCGCCGCTTCGACGACGTCGTGGACCGCGTGAGCTTCTACGCCCCCTACAAGGGCGACCGCTCCCGCTGGGAGACGATCTTCAACGACCTGAAGAGCTAGTGCCAGCTCGCTCGAAGTGTCACCTGGCGACGAGTGGGTTCCTCGTCACGAGCTCGGGGAACCTTGAGAAGTCTCGATCACAGGTCAGCAACGCCTCGACCCCATGCGCCACGCAGATCGCCGCAATCTTGGCATCGTGCATCATGGGGCCGCGGACGTTCGGGCGGTTCACGATCTCCGACAACGTGTCCATGAAGCCGGCGGTTTCGCCGATCTGCCGGCATGACGGCGATGCAGTCCACGCCTCGAGCTGTCGCCATGCCTGCTCAGTCGTGCTCACGGTGTCGCCCCAGATGCGCCGGTTCGTCGTCACGCCCAAGAACTCATAGCAGCAGGGCCATGGGATGGCCCAGAACTCGGAACCATGGGCGAACTCTTGTAGGAGGCCGAACGCGTGGTGCCAGTGCGGTGAGCTACGGCGGTGGGCGTGCACGAGGATGTTCGTGTCGACAGCAATCATTCCGCGCCCGGCCATTCACGGTCGCTGAGTTCGAGCATCTCGGGCCATGTGAACTTCTCAAACGGGTTCGGCCCGTTCGGGTCTCCAATGCTCAAGTCCGGCAACTTGTAGCCGCTCACCTGGGGTTTCTCCAGCACCAGGCGCAGGCCTTCTTCGATGACGGCTCGCAATGTCTGACCGGTTTCGGTGGCGTGCCGCTTGGCCCGCTTGAGCAACTCGTCGTGCACATCGACCGTGGTCTTCACTTCACCCATACTACCCATACTGAGAAATATGGGTGATATGGGTCGACGATTTCAAGTGGTTTACGGAGTGAGCGAGAATCGACTCGAAACGCAGCGCCGCAGCGTGCCGATCAGGCGCCAGAGGAGCTGAGCGGGGCGCAGTCGGAGGCACACCCGCTGTTGCTCGGCGGTGTAGCCGGTGTGGCCGGCCGGTGCAGGACGCCTGAAGTCGGTCGAAGCTCCAATTCAAGACCATCGGTGGTCTCGACGGTCCGGGCGCTGGCGTCCACGATCATCGAGTAGCCGCCCAGCTCGTACGGCGGCCACAGCACTGAGATACTGGGCCGCTGCGCCACGTTGGCTGCTGCGGACCGGCTGGCGCCGCAGCGCAGCACCTCACCATCGAGGCGCATGGCCAGGTGGGCGATGTGCGGTGTGGCGTCGTCACGCACGGTCAGCACGTAGGCCGCTGCACCGAAGTGCTCCATCTGGTTGCCGACGTCGGCGGGCTCCACGGGGATGCTCATATGCGGGACGTTACGCCCGCAGCGGCTCCCCGCGCACCCTGCCGTCTCCTTCGAATTCCGGCAGCGCGCTGGTATCGTCGTGGAGCCTCGGGGCTATAGCTCAGTTGGTAGAGCGCTTCCATGGCATGGAAGAGGTCAGGGGTTCGATTCCCCTTAGCTCCACCCGGAGGACTTGCCAGGAATTCCCAGAAGTTCCCAAAGCTGCAGGTCAAAGAGCGTTTCTGGCAAATTGCTTGCTTTGGCAGTTCCCATGCCATAGCGTCAGTTCCCTAGAAAAAGGGAACTCGAAGAGGGAACTCGTGCGACGCTCCAAGCGCCTTACCGCCAAGACTGTCCAACACGCGCCGCCAGGCAAGCACGCGGACGGGGACGGACTCACGCTCGTCGTCAAGCCCAGCGGAACACGATCATGGGTTATGCGCTTGACCATCGACGGCAAGCAACGCGACATCGGAATCGGCGGCTACCCCAGCGTCAGCCTTGCTGACGCCCGACTGAGGGCGGCAGAGATGCGCGTTGCCACCATTGAAGGAAGCGATCCGACAGGCTCCGAACGCACCGGCGATGCCCCGGCCTTCGCTGCTGCCGCCAAGGTCGTCCACGAGATGAACCTTCCTCGGTGGCGCAACAAGCACGCCGCGAATGAATGGTTCGCCAGCCTCGAGCGCTACGCGTTCGACCGAATCGGCAACATTCCGCTACATCGCATCGAGCGTAGTGACATCATCGCTGTTCTCTCACCGATCTGGACCACGAAGCCAGAGACGGCACGACGCGTGCGACAGCGCATCCGCAAAGTCATGCAGTACGGCATGGCACACGGATGGGTTGAGACCAATCCCGCCGGAGAAGCCATCGACGGCGCTCTCCCGTCGATGCCCAAGGTCAAGAACCACCAGCGGGCGCTCCCCTACTTCGAGGTGCCTGCCGCGCTCGACAAGACAGCGTACTCCCAAGCGAGTGAGGCGTCGAAACTGTGTCTGCGCTTCTTGGTGCTGACCGCCGTTCGATCCGGCGAGGCACGCGGCGCCAATTGGGCCGAAATCGACACAGAGAACGCAACTTGGACGATTCCCGCCGAACGCATGAAGGCCAACGGTGAGCATCGCGTGCCCCTCAGCCGCCAAGCACTCGACACCCTCGAAGCCGCCAAGAGCCTCAATGACGGCAGCAGCCTCGTCTTTCCCAGCCCGCTACGTCGAGGCGAACCACTCAGCTGGCAAGCCCTGCTCAAGCTGCTGCGCACGTACGAGATGGAAACGACAGTGCACGGCTTCCGATCAGCATTCAAGACCTGGTGCATCGAACAGAGCGCTACACCTTGGGCAGTCGGCGAAGCCGCTCTAGCTCATGTCGTGGGCAACAGCGTCGAAGCCGCCTACGTCCGCTCGGACCTATTTGACCAGCGCCGGCAACTCATGCAGAACTGGGCCGACTACGTCGCACCCTGATGTACATAGCCGTTGCTCTTTGGAGTGGGACTTGACTACCAAATGGACACTTCGCGAGCCGCGCCCCGGTCGCACATGGTGCAGCGAGCACGGCTCCTGGCGGGAGACCACGCGCCCGATGCCACTCCAGTCGGATCGTGCGAGCGCGATGCATTCGGCAAACCGGTGGCAGAACGACACCCCACGGTCCGAGCAGCTGCAGCGAAACATGTCAGCTGGGGTCAACCTCACCCCGGCGCTGCCACCGCCTAACCGAGAGATGCATTTCATGACGCGTGACGCGGTAGCGCGAGGCCACATCGAGGGCAGCCACCTCGCCTAGCGCGATTAGACGGCGTAGCCACGTAGCCCGTGCGCACGCTCATTCCTCGGCGAACCCGACCCGCGCGCTGGTACATCGAGGGTCGAGAGATAGAGCTGCTCATCCCGCGTGCGCCCGGATAGAGGGTCGACATCGCCGCCACGGCCTGAGCCCAGTCCAGCGCATCCGTGAGCTTGCTCCCCGACGCGAGTCGGTGCACCAAAGCGGCAGTCAACCAATCCCCGGCCCCGCCGGCATCGACGGCTGAGACACACGGTGGCGGGATTCGACGGCAGATCCCTTCGAGCTCAAGAGTCGCACCATCAGCACCGTCGGTGATAATCCGGACCTCGCCATCAGCCGTCGGCGGCAGCCGGTCACCAATTTTCTTGCTGTCTAGACGGCTCATCTTGACAATTGTCGCCGCCGCGCACGCACGCCGGTGCGCTCCTGGGCTCGCTCTCGTGGCAGGCTCATAGACGACTTGGCGTCCCCCAGCCTGGTGCGCCGCGGCCACCGCGGCGTTGAAGCGGCATGGTCTGTCAAACACGAAGACATCGCGCAAGCCAGCTCTCAGCACGTCGATGGCCGCTTCCGCCGGCAGTGGCCGGTGTATGGCAACGCCACGCCGACACTCCGAGCATCCGTACCTGTAACGCGGAACTCCGTCACGAGACGAGTGCTCGATCAGTGGGGTCTTTGTGCCTGCATCGAGCCAGAGACCGTCAACCGCGACGCCAGCCGTTCGCAGATCCGCCACCACGGCTTTACCCGCGGAATCGTCACCAATTCGAGCCGCAATCTCAGACTGCCACCCGAGGTAAGAGAGGTTGGCCGCGATGTTCGCGGCGGTTCCGCCGGCGGCCCGTTGTATCCCCCACGGGCCGTGCACGATGTCGAGCACCACGTACCCACCACACAGAGCTTTCAACATCACGCGCGGTATGGGCTTCCCTGGAGCCAGATGGCGGTCATGTCTGTTGTATCCCGTACCCACTGATCGTCCGGGGCCTCTGGCAAATGGTGACTCCCGCTTGCAGTAACCACCGCTATCGGCTGCTCAATTGACGCAAGGCAAGCTCCGATCGAGAGCATTTTTGAGGCATGAACCGACGTGATCACCCTCACTTCGCCAAGGGGTGCGAGCAAATCCGAGGATCGCAGGTACAGACCTGTTAGCACGCGATAGCAGTCAAAAGGGTTCGCTTCTTGGACGTAGAGCAGATTGCGTTTGTCCGTTTCGAACACATCGAATAGCAACTCCCGGTGCTCGAGGATGAGGCCGTCAGCCCGCCGCGGATCACGAGCGGGAAACGGCAGGATCGGGTACACCTCGTCAGGTCCGAAATAGTCATAGATCGCCCTCAGCTCTGCTGACGAGGATTCGCCGAGGACCGGTGCCCAGATCGTGTTGGCATCCGCCGCGTCGATTCCCAGCTTGTTGCGGAACCCGGCGATGGCTCCGGGCTCGGTCGTTCCTTCTGAGCGGATCATCTGATCCAATTCGGGATTCTCCGCCACCGTTACGAGGAACTCGCCATCGTCGTGTTCACGAACCTGCTTCTCGATCGCTCCGATGAGTGGGAAGAACCGGCGTGTCGGAAGCGCTGACACGTCGAGTACCACCGCCTCGCCCACTTTCAGGATTCCGTCAGCGATCAGGGCTCTCGCCTGCCGTGCACCGACGGTAAGCGAGTCGGCCTCTGTTGGTTCCGGCGCGAGATGCATAGCGAAGCCGTGCTTATCGCTCAGTTCAGCGAGTGCTTCGCGGTTCGCCCGTGCGAGCGACGACGAAGCCCCATGCCCGACGCCGGAAGGGAGCGCCATGGCGGTGACGCGAAAGTCGATGCCAAGCTTGAGGCATCGACGAACAATGTGCAGTGTGCGCTGATCGAAACCGTCGCCGATCACGAGATGCAGCGATTCGTCGACGCATCTCGCCGCTGCTCGCAACATGTCGTTCATATCGGTGTCTCGGCCGATTGCGTAGTCCCCCCACAGCGCGCCTGGCTGAGATCCGGTCATAGGTCGAACAGCGGCGGTTCGGGCGCTGCTGGTTCCGCATCGTCACCGTCGAGGAGCCATCCGGCCACCTCGGTGACCTTCTGTTCACGGAAACTCCCACGGCTGAGCGGCAGACCTAGGCGAGGGCAGAGCAATCGATTGAGGTACAGCACCATTACCCGCTTCTTCTTCACCGAATAGTCGACATCCGCGACCAGGACATTTCGGGCTACGGCAACGCCGAGCGCCTCGAAGAGTCTGTCACCGCCTGGAATTCTGGCGCGGGTGCCCGGATCGAGGAGGCGAGTGCGGTCCTCCATCGTGATGGCGATTCCGTTGACGCCAGGGGGATATGGTGCGGTCGGACGCTGTGTCTGCTGCTCAGAGATCCGCGCGATCCGGTTGACTAGCCGGATCACGTCGGCGTATCGAGGTAGTCGGTCCGGCAGCTCTCTCCACATGCGCTCACTGGCGGAGCGAAGGATCCGGTCTTGCTCCTCGACGGGAACGGTCGGCGGCTCGTCCAACGTGATCTTGGCCAGCATGTACTCAAATACGTCGCCGCACACGCGTAAGAACTGCTCAACGTTCTCCGAGGCAACGCGGGTGATCGTGTCGGCCCCCGCGTAGTACGGCACATCGTGCTCTCGCGCGAGGAAGAGCCGCGCCGCGCCCTTTACGTCACTGCCCAGCTTCTGCGTTAGCGCAGGCCCCTCCGCTGGGTCAAAGAGCGTTTGTTGTGGCTTGTTCCTGGAACGCTCCATCAGAATCTCGGCGCCGCGCAGCAGAACTGCTGATTCGAGTGCCGTTTTGCCTTTCGTTTCATCGATCCATCGCGCGTGCAACGTGTTTGAGCCCGCCGCTTCCTTAGCGGAATTACGGATGGCCTCCAGCTGCGCGTCCTCAACAACGACGGGGGAATCGAGGAACTCAAAGAAGTCTCGCTGGCTACGCGTGTACTGGTCGATGTGCCAGCCTGCTCTCAGATTGCCGACTTCCCGAAGGATGCGATCAAACCGGCGACCGCCCCCGCGGGCGTTGGCCCGAGTTGCCTTCTCAAGTTCCAGCAGCTCGTAGTCACGACCTCGTGTCTCCCCCTGCAGTACCTCAGACGAGTCAAGCGCCGAGAGGCGCTCGGCGTACCAGCGCGCAACGGTGAGCTTGCGATCCTGCAGGGCTGTCAATACCGCGGCGCGTTGATCCTCTGCTAGCGCATGGCCGTCATCGAAGAGCAGGTGAACTGGCGGCACGGTTTGATTGTCAAAAAGGAGTTCCGCGGACGAGAGAAGCCTCAACGAGTGCAGCTGCGAATGCCCGCGGGCTGCCCGGTCCCAGTCGACCGGCTTCAGCGAGTCCAATATCTCGACGATCTCCGATTCAATCGCCCGACTTGCCTCCACCAAGGCCGTGCCGTCAAGGCCGCCGAGCCGAGCGGCAGCTACAGCCGCACGCTCATCGCTCTCGTCAAGCTCAAGGTGGAGCCGCCCCGCGTCGTCGGGGTAACGCCCTGCGCTGGAGCCGACGGCTGCACGAACCACCGCCGAGACGATGCGCGCATCAAGGAGCCGTAAGAAGAGCCGGTCAGCAATCTCTGGCGGAGCACCCGACATCGCAATTGTGCGGTAGTCGCGGCTGAGATTCAGCAGCACTCCAAGGTGCGTCGGACTGTCCGCGAGTGCGCCGACGCGATCGAGCTGCTCCGCGAGGTCGCGCAGATCATCTCGCCGAACGTTGACCTCCCGCAGACTCTCGGCGGTAAAGACCCGCAGCAGAGTTGTCTTGCCTCCGCCCGAAGCCGAGCGGATGATAAGGGGGCGGTCCCACAGCGAGTCCGGGAGGAGTTCAAGGACAGCTGCACCGACGTGTCGCAGGAAATCGAAGGTCTCGCGTTCCTGTTCCGAGGCTCGTGACAGGAACGGATTGTGGAGCGTCCTCATGGCCGCTCCGCATTGTGACGATGCCGGCGGGGAAACAGCCCGCGCTGAGATCCGCCCAAGTGCCGGGTGTCCGCCCAAAGCAGAGAGATCGAGTTGTTTGGAGCGTTGTGAGACAGCACAACCGGCAGCCTGCCGCCTCCGAATCCGTGCCGGATATCGTCACCTGCAACATCGATATGGGCACCGAGCTGATCGAGCAACCGATTGTCAAAGTACTTCTCGCACATCTCGAGCAGAACCGAATCCTCGACGCGCAGTGAGCTTGGAAGGACCTGTATCGCCTTAAGTTGCCACGACCATCCGACCTGGCCCAACAGCTGGTTGATGTGGTCGAGAGCCGTCTCGCTCGCACAATAGAGAAGCACGCTTACGTTCGGCTCGGCGACCACAGCGACATCCGTCAGGCGATCGAGTTGCTCCTTGGCCTTGACGAGACGACCCGTAAACGAACCACCATCCTTCGGCCGCATCATCGTGACGCCGCTGGCGGAGAAGTCGTCCACAAGCACCACATGCTCGAAGAGCGCAGCTTCGTCGTCAAGTGCTTTCCGAAGGTCGTCTCGCATACGTTCTGCCGAAGACTCCGCCATTTCTGGCGCGATGTAGAACTGCTCGTTCGAGAATTCGCTTGTCCTGCGCAGCTGGTCAATGTGCGCTCCGTCGCCAAGCCCGAGGATCAACGTTTGGCGGTGCAGCTTCATGAACTCGTCCGATGCCTTGATTCTCGCGAGCTCCCACGGCTGACAACCCAGCCGTGCGGCCGCCGTTCGGAGCAACGTGGGCCGGATGACATCGGGGTAGGCCGTCTCGATGAGGTGGTCAAGCTCAGCAGTAGAGATGAAGACCATCTCGTCGCGCACAAACTCAGCCGCTCGTTGTCGGTCTTCCGTGGACATCTGGCCAAGCCAACCGGTGAGGTTCTCGAGAAACCCCTCTCCTGCCCGGTAGCCACCGTATTCGTCGAACTTTAGGCGTGCCATTGCCTGGTACTCGCCGCCCCGATTCGCGACATCGGCCGCCTCCCAGTTGAGAACGCGAGCCAAGAGCTTCTCGAGGAGCTGGTCCTTCACGGGCGAGGCAGTCGAAGTCGCCAACCGGAGGACGTATTGCTCAGCGCCCTCAGATAGGCCACGAGCGCCTCCGGGCCCCGCCGTCCCGAGCGAGACAGGTTCCAGCATCGCGTCGGGTCACCGCTGCAACGGTCGACCGAAAGGGACCATCGCCGCGCAGCAAGCATCTCGAAGTCGTTCCCACCAACCTCTCCCCGGTCTCCAATGGCCAGCACCGGCTTACCGCCGCAATTCTCAAGCCTCTCCACCACTGCCACTTTGGACGTCGTGGCAGCGACCACATCGACGGAGTGGCCCGATTGCACGACCTTCAGGCCATCCGCTCCTGCGCGGGCTAGACACTCCTGCACCCAGCGCGAGACCGATGCGACGCTTAGACCGACGCCTGTCACAGGCCGAACCGAGACCTGCCACGGCCGGTTCTCAATCTTGACGATTGTCGCGAACTCCGATTCGCCGAGCACGTGGCTGAAGTGTTCCAGTTCGTTGCAGTCCGAGCGGTCGCCGGTTGGGGCAGGGTCGCGCAGGCCGATGACGACGGCACCGTTGTAGAGCCCCATCGTCACGCTCGGCCAGAGGTCTTGCGGCACCAATCCGCGGAATTCCTCGAGGAGTCCGACCCCACGCCCAGTAGCGACGCCGAGGAGACAACCTTCGTCCAGAAGTCGAATCACTTCGGAGCACACTTCGGGCAGGGGCCCGTCAAAGCGATCTTTCGTCCCACACATCGTGCCGTCGTAGTCCAACACCACGCCACCGAATCGCGTTGCGCTGACGTCCCGGCGCCATGCCGCATAGCTCAAGGACACGTTACGGGCCAGAGAGCTGCGAGCTGGGATCTCGGCTGCGGCTACTTTGCGTTCGACTGCGCCGGCCTCTTCAACCGCGATGTGCCGACGCGCTGACTGGTGATAGAGGCGTCGTCCGAACGTCGGGACCCGAGGTCGGGCAGGATCGATGCCGGCTGCACTTGCAGTCTCCCCCACCGTTCGCATCGACGCGCACAGCAGATCCAAGGCGCCGGCGAACCCTTCTCTCGACGTCCATACGCGATGAACCCGCACACCATCGGGCAGCTCCTTGAGCACCGCCTCAGCTAGCGACTCTGTCGCGGGACCTGCAAGGGAGACGATCGAGGTGGTCTCCAGGTGCCGCGCTAAGCCTGTGTGTCTCCCATGGGCAAAGTTGCGATAGTCAGCGACCTGCACACTCGCAAGGCCGATCTCGGAAAGACGAGTCTCGAGATCGATCGCCGCTGGCCGTTGGCCCGAACCGTGAAGGATCAAGACACGGTCCGTCTCAATCGCTCGTACGGGGAGCTTGAGCCATGGCAGCGTGGGCAACGCCGTCGCAGGATCCGCGGCCCGAACAAACAGGGTGGCCAACGCCAACACGCTGTTCGTCGCGAGAAAGCCGTCCAGCACGACGGGCTCGATGTGAATCGCATCTGAGAGATGCCTGGTCACGTTAGGTTTGAGCAACGCCGGGTCACGATGCGTTACGAGCACAACCGGGTAGCTGTGACGTTGCCGGGAAGCTGCGAGGCAAAAGGCGATGTCAGGATGCGACGCGCGCGACGAGATCACAACGACCGATGCGTCTCGGACCGTGGCCTCGCTCGCCAGCGCCAGAGGCGTAACCGCTGTGGCAAGGGCCCCCCAAGTAGCGACATGCACCTCCGCGGCCAGCTGCGCTACCGCGAGGCTTCCTCCGGACGCTGCGAAGATCGCTGGGCGCCGCCCCATGGACGCTTGCAGTTCGACGAGTTGTGCGATGTCCGCCCGTTGTGCTGACTCGTACGATTCCCCCAGTCGAGCAAGCTCCTCAATGTAAGTTGGTCGTCTCACACCACGAGTCTCGCAAAAATGCCGATGCACCGGAACGATACCCCTGAACTCGCACCGAACGAATATTCGTCTCGGTCGCCGGAGTGAGCGTGACTGGCGCCTATTCGGGTCTCCAGGGTTTCTTTGAAGACCAATCCACTCGCGAGTCTCTCGCGTTCCTCGCTGATCAGAAACATATCGCGCTGATCGTCGGCGCCGGAGTGTCACGTGAGTCCGGACTGCCCGGGTGGTCAGACCTGCTCGAGCACCTACTCGGTGAGGTCGCCTTGACGAGCGCGCCGCTACGGAATCACAAACAGGATCTCACAGGCAACGGCGTCACGACGCTAGAAGCCAGAGCTGCGATCAAGCCACATGTGGCCAGCTTCAAGCGCCTCGTCATGGCGACCCATGGCCTGCTCGGCGCGGCGTCCATCGTGAAGAGCCACGTCCCTGCTGACGACTACATACCAATGATTGAGCGAGCGCTGTACCAGCCCGCGATGGAAAGCCAGCTGGATATCACCCCGGGCGCGACGGCGCGCGAGATCGCAGCACTGTGGACGGAACGTGGACCAGGGCGACTGACCGTCATTACCACCAACTATGACCTCCTCATCGAACTCGCTCTCCTTGACGCCGGAGTCGCCGTGTCCGAGGTCGAGATCATCTCGGGAGAGCCTGGCCCGCACGAGACCGGCCTCAAGACGTATCGGGTCATCCATCTCCACGGCGTCATCCCACATCCCAATCAATCCACCGCGCTCTCGGTACCAGAGGGCGACATCGTGCTCGCCGAGGACGACTACTTCGGCGCGCTAGATGGCGGGTCGGCGACAGCGACCCGGCGGTACTGCCGGTCCCTTCTTGAGTCCGTTTCAAGCGTTTTCGTAGGGACAAGCCTCACCGATCCAAACCTGCTCTCGTACCTGCACAGCACCGCTAATCGGACGAGCGACGATGTCCGTCATTACGTTCTCGGGATCGGACAGGGTGACCAACCACCCGGGATCGATGCGACTGACCTTGCCCTCGCTGCGAGCCGCCTCGCCTCCGCGAGGCGGCTCGTTGGCATGGGGGCGGAGCGCCTCGCCGCGGACTTCTTCTGCCAAACCAGCCTGTTTCTTCGCGAGCTCAGGCGCACCGCGGCCGGCGAGGCGGCCCTAGTCGACGAGCTCGCAAATTGGGTCCACTCAGCTGTCGAGATCGGTGTCCTACCCGGCCCCGCTTTCGCCACGCGTCGATCCCCCGCGCGCCTCGCACTGTCGAAGGCCGCCGGAGCCATTTCAAAGAACTTCGCTGATTTCGGTGCCCTCCACCAGGAGGACGAGACACTTGCACTACATCTATGGGCCCACGACCCAAGAAAGGGCGAACTCGTCCTCGTCGCCCGCTCGGATCTCGAGTTCCACGACGAGAACACCCTCGAGCGCCACCCAATCGAGATGCCATTTCATCGCCTCGTTGTCGAGGCTGTCTGCAGCGGCGCGCCGCTCGAGGCAGACGGCCCTGCCCTCGCTTCTTCGAAATGGGGCTCGATGCTCGTCGTGCCCATCAGCGTCGACACTGGCGACGTGCCCCACTCGGCTGTCCCGGCGGGCGCGATCGTGCTCGCATCTGACCTCTCGGACAACGCGGGACTAACCCGGCTCCGTGACACGCCAGCAGAACGTGCGCAACTGCTAACGACCCTTTCCCAGCTCGGAAATCTGCTTCTGACCCGAGAGCACAAGCCATCGTGACCCACGACCTCACAAACGCTATCCCCCGGCTCCAGCCAGGAACCCGACACGGCGGTGGCCTGGCGCCTCACTCGGACCTACCCGAACGCTGGATCGCCGTCCTCAAGGCTGCTGCCGCCGCCCTCGACGCTCCGCCTACAACTCCGCGCCGCGACTCAGTCTGCAACTGACGAAGGTTGTTGACAGCCGGGGTGTCTCGTGAGTGGAATTCCTGATTGACGATCGAGAGTAGCAACGCAAGTTCCGACACCGTCTGGTGGTGCGCCGCGACGCTGAGTCGGACGCGTCGCGCCTTCTCGGGCTTGTCGTGCCAGATCGGGTACAGCACCCCGAGCACATCGGAGGGGGGACTGAGTTTCCGCAGGTCAGCAGCGGGGTTGAGTATGAAGTTCCCCCTAGTTCCCTCGGTTCAAATCCCTACGACATCCGACTTGGCTAGCCCGGCCGCGCTTGGGCGCCGTCGCGCGAGCGGTGGTTCGCCGGTTCGTTACCGACGCTGCCATTTCTTGCTGCCGGCTGGATTCCGTTATGCCTCGAGAGCCGTCTGCGCCGCACGCTCCCGGGGCTCGTGGAAGTTGCCCGCCTGGCCCCGCGGCGCTGACGTGTGTCTGCAAGGCCTGTGGCTCCCACGGCCAACGCGTGACCCGGTGGGGTTCACTCGCGCGCTAGGGCTGGAGGCTTGCGAAACTGTTGGTAGTCCGCCAGACGGCCGTTGCGGGGACCGTGAGAATCAAGTCGATGAGGTCCTGAGCAGGCATGCGCGGAAGAAGGACTGCCAGGCGCGTCGATGGCGGTTCGAAACGGCGGTAGTCGAGGAGTTGCCCGATAGCCATTCTCACTGATGCTCGCCGAACATCGCCCTTGGCTTCGTAGAGCACCCGATCGGTCTCGTCCACGAGATCGGATGCAAGCACAGAATCGGAGCCGTCCGGCCGGTACTTGCCTCGCGACACTGTGTGCCCTTGGCTCTCTAGGTACTCGACATAGGTCAAGACGAGGCCCTGTTCGCGTCGGCTGGCCACAATGTCGTGGCCCGGAACGGAGAACTGGAACTGTTCGACCTTCTGCGCCTCGACCGCGACCCGGCTGACGCGCTGGCGAGGTGGTTCGGCAGGCCGCTCTGCCGGCAGTCCGCGCTCCTGTTGAATCGCGGCGACGATCGCACCAAGCGCGTCCTCGTCCGACGCATACCGGTCCCACACATCTGCGTCGCCCCTAGCGAAGTTCGACGCGCCGCCTTTCTCGTTGGGGTCGAGCCAAGCGAAGTTCCCGAGCTTGAGCGCAACGGTGTCCGTGCTGCGGCCGTGGTGCGGGTCTGAACCAGTCGAGTGGACCGTCAGGGCGTCGAGAACGCGACAGAGCTCCTCGACGCGCGGATCAGTCTTATCGAGACGACCCGAGCGAAGGTAGAGGTCGAGTACGAGGATCCGCTCTTCCTCAGCCCAAGGTATGCCACGCGAATAGTTCTCGACCCGGAAACCAAGGGCCCTTAGGTGAGCAGCCACGGTGGCTTCTCCACCAGAGAAGTCCTGCGGCCGGAGGGGGCCGAGGTCAGGTCGATCAAAGCCGTGTGCAACACCGACGACGGCCTTGGAGTCATATCGGCGTCCACCATGGACAAGGAAATAGGTGCGCGCCCTCCCAAAGCCATGACGGTCAAGGAAGGTCTCCCTGCCCAGACGATCGAACTCGGCGGCTGCGCGTTCGACGCCCTCGGCGGTCACATCACCTAGAGCCGTTGCAACCACCCCCAAGTGGCCGTCAAGACTCTCAACGCTAGTAGTGCACCTGCGCGGGTGATGCGGGCCGCGACTGTTCCGCATGGGTGAAACTCACCGGCTATTGCGCCGGCTCTAGGGGTCCCTTGACTCGTTGTGGGCGCATCCTGGGCGCGGCAGAATAGCTGCCTCACTTCACGCGAGTCCCGACGGCAATGCTTCTCTCTCGGCGGGTGAATTTCGAGTCTGGGTGGTCCTGGCAGTCATCCTCAGACCGATTCGTCGTTGAAGGCTTGTTCGTGTTTGGCTGCGTTGGTCAGGTGTGCTGCGCAGCTGACGGTGCCGTCGGGTCCGCCGACGACGTATTGAGCCGGTCGGCGTTCGTGGTCGGGGCACCAGCGGCACCACCATGAGGGGCCGACGGCGTCAAGGCTGAGCCGGTGCAGCAGCCAGTCTGTGTCCAGTTCTGGTGCTTCGACGAGCACGTCGAGTTCTCGTTCGACGATGTTGGCGATTGCGGGCTCGCCTGACGGGATGGGGCACCATTGGTCGACAATCTCGCCGAGTCGGCCCACTCGGCCGACCATCATCTCGCCCTCGAGGACCAGCTTGACGTCGGGCCATGTGCCGCGTACGAATTCCCAGTTCAGCTCGCCGAGGCAATCTTCGGGGTGCAGCGGCCGCGCAGTGATGCGCACGGTCATGTCCTTGAGGGTGTGCGGGTCGTAGCCGACACCGACTGCGTCGAGTTCGCCATACCAATCGGTGAACGGTTCGTCGCTGAGAAATGCCGCGCATTTGGTCGACGCGGCGGCGCGTTCGAACATGTACCAGTCGTTGTCGAGGTCGTCGGATTCGCTGATGCCCGTCGCGGTTGGCAGCCGGACCGCTGCGGGAACCCAGACTCTCGGGCCCGTCGGTTGTCGGATGAGAATCCTGCTGGTCGGCCAGGCCGAGTCGATTGCTGCGACGGCGTCCGCGTGCGGCCACAGGCACTGTTCGGGATCGTCTCGCTTGAGCACGTCCACTGCGCCGAGGCGCGGGCCGTCGGGCTCTCCGAAGTCGACTGCCCACCATTCGTAGTTCCAGCCCTCGACCAGCTCGGCCTCGAACCAGCGCAGAGGATCGACTCCGGTGACTCGTTGGAGGATCTGGTGGTTGTGCAGCCATCTGGCTTGCCGCGGCTCAGTCGGCGACGGCATTGGCGTTCGGGCATCGATCGGCATGGAGTCGACCGTAGATGCGGGATGTGACGCCTAGGCGAATACGTGTCGGCTCCGCATTTCCCTGGGCAAGTCACGACGAGCGTTCTGAGTCCGTTCCGGAACAGACTCAAGCAGAGCTTGCCGGATTCATTGTTTGTGCCAGATGGATTGCAGGTCCGGCCCGGCCGGCGGCTACTCTCTGACCCGTCACCAACGCCGTCTCCCAAACCGGGGATTGGCACAGCTGAAAAGCAAGTGGGTCCCGCAAGGGTCCCTTCGGATCGGCTGTGTCGGCGTTGGTGACAGACATCGACCCACTGCCGGAGGGACCCACCTGTGCGCGACACGATCTTCACCATCTTGCGGCTGCTGTTGCACCGCACCGCCACGAGCCGCATTCCACGCCATGCCTTGCTCGCATCCGTCATCGCCGCATCTGCCGTCGTGGCGCCGGTATCGGCCGTGTCGGCCCAAACCGGCGACGGCGATCTCAGCCCTGTCGAGGTGGTCCGCTACGGGGGCGCGGATCGCTATGAGACATCGCTACTGGTCGCGGAGGCAGTCGCAGCTGACGCCGGTGGGCAGTTGGATCATGTGGTGTTGGTGTCGGGCCGTCATTGGCATGACGCTGTTGTGGCGGCGGGTGTCGCGGGTCGGGTGGGGGGTCCGGTGTTGATGACTCCGCCCGATGGGTTGGGTGAGGATGCGTTGGAGTTCCTCGGACGGGTGGGAGCCACCCAGGTGACGGTCGTCACGACTGGTGCGTGGCCCGACACGTCGGTGTCTCCGAGTGTGTTCACAGCGCTCGAGGAGGCCGGCTTGACGGTGGGTCGCCTCGGCGGCGACGACCGCTACGCGACTGGTGTGTCGGTCGCGGAGTGGATGGTCGAAGCGCAGAGCCAAGAAGTGAGCGGCAAGATCGCGATCGTCGCCAACGGCGAGGTGTTCGCCGATGCGCTGGTCGCGGGTCCGCTGTCGGCACGGCGGCTGATCCCGGTGCTGCTTACCGAGAGGGACGAACTGCACTCAGCGGTCGCCGGGTTTCTGGGTGACGCAGGCATCGAGCGTGTCGTGCTGATGGGCGGCACCGCCGCGCTGTCGGCCGGGGTGGAGTCCGCGATTGCCGATTTGGGGATCTCGGTGGATCGGATGGCGGGCGCGACCCGTTTCGAGACAGCGATCCTGACCGGACGGTTCGCAGCCGAATTGGTCGGCGGCGGGTGTTTCGACAGCGGCAGCGTCGGTCTGGCGCGTGCCCGGGTGCCGTTCGACTCGTTCAGCGCCGCGCCGCTGATGGCCCGCCGGTGCGCTCCATTGGTGCTCACCGATCCCGAGAAGGTTCCAGCGAGCACGTCTGCGTTTCTCAACGACACCCGAAGCACAACCGACGACAAGGTGTTGCTGACGGTGTTCGGCGGCAACGCGGCGGTGTCGCAGGCTGCTGTGGAGGCCTTTCTCGACCTCGAGACCCCCCAAGACGAGGATCACGAGGGTGCGGACCCAGCCGAGCCGGCGCTGTCGTGCGGCGCGGACTCCGCTGATCCGCCGTCGCAGCTGATCTCGGGGTCAACGTTCGCCCGGGAGCCTGTTTGGTCGCCGGACTGCAACAAGATCGCCTATGTCGACGTCGGGGCGCTCACGATCGCGGACGTGGACGGCGCCAATGCGACCGCTGTGCTGCGCTTGCCGGGCATGGTGCTCAACAATCCTGGGTGGTCGCCCGACGGAACCCGCATTGTTCTGTCGGTGTTCAGCTTCGACGGCGGCAGAGGTTACGAGCATCAGCGGCGCCACATCTACGTCGTGAACGCGGACGGCACCGATGCGACCAAGATCACCGACGGCATTGTCGAGGACGACTACCCGAGCTGGTCCCCTGACGGAACCCGGATCGTCTTTCAGCGCACCACTTGGCAGGACCGGACGGTGTCGCCGCCGGTGGGCAACGACCGCTACATCGTCACGATGGACCCCGACGGCGCCAATCAGGCCGAGCTCAACAAGGGCGGCGGCTGGGAATCGCATCCCGCGTGGTCCCCCGACGGCACCCTGCTCGCCCTCGACACCGGCTTGCGGCTGGGGCTCATGAACCCTGACGGCACCAACCTGCGCAGCTGGGACGTCGCCATGCACTGGTTCAGCAAGCTCTCATGGTCACCTGACGGGACCCGGATCGCGATGGCGCGCTTCGCGGGACCCCGCGACGACCCCTCCAATGTCGAGGCCAACATTGCGATCTTCGAGGTCGCGACCGGCAGCGTGACCGACATCACCACTGCCGAGGGCACCGAGCTGAACCCGCACTGGTCCCCTGACGGGAACCGGATCGTGTTCAACACCCGCGCCGACGGGGGCCGCGACACCCGCGTCTGGGTCGTCGGTGCCCAGCACCGGACCGGCTGAGATGCCCGAGGATTCGCTGCGGTCGGCTGGCAGCATGGCCAAGATGCCTCGCCTCAACAAGATGCCGCGTCGCAAGGAATACAGCTTCCGCCGTGAGGTGTCGATCCCTGCGGGGTTCGGGCCGGGGTCGGTCGCTTCCGCCGGCGGCAAGGTGAGGCTGCCCAATCGTGTGGCGTGGAGCGGCCAGGGAGAGTTCGACCTCGACGACCCCCACGACCGACAGCATGCCTATGAGATCGTGCTGGCCGAGGGCACAGACGATGACGTGCGCACTTATGTCGACTGGCACGGGCTGCTCGACGCCTGGGGAGATATGTTCGTCGCGCCGCACGTCACAGATGCGTGGAGCCGGCATATGCGCAGTCTCGAGCCCGACCGGCCCCGCTATGCGAGCAGCAGCCGCTTCGCCGATGCGCTGCGCGCCGACGGGCTGTCGGTCGTCGCCGAGCTGCCCCCGGGACCGGTCGACCCGCGGGCCGCCGAACGCTGCCGCGCCGGCGGAGCGAGCGGCATCGCGATCGCGCCGATCTCGTACTGGAAGCCCGCGGGTCGCAGCCCTGAAGCCGACGACAGCCTCGACGGCGTCCACGAAGCCACCCGATGCGGGCTGCCGATCCTGCGCACCGGCAACGTCGACAGCATCCACGACGCCCGGCTCACCCGCATGCTCGCCCTGCAGTCCACCCTGGTGAGCCTCGACCGTGTCGCCGCGACCCAGGCTCTGGCGATCCGCGACACCGCCTGGGGCGAGGGCACCGGTTTCGCGGTCGAGGTCCGCGACGAGGACCAGATCGACATCGCCGCCGCGATCAGCGCCAGCGTCGTTGTCGTCAACGGCGACGATCCCGACCGGATGCTCAGTCTCGGCCCCGACGTCGCAGGACTCGCAGAACACGTCGTCACAGCCGCCAAGGTCCCCTCGACCGGCCCCGCCCGAGCCCGATTCGGGGACATCGCCGATGCCGGCTACGACGCAGCGCTGGTCCAGCTCGATCCCGGCGAGGACCCCGTGGCGGTCCTGGGGTCCCTCGCCGACCAGATCCGCTGACCGAGTCCGACGCCCAGCAGCCCCTGTGGGTGCGCGGGCCCGTCGGGGTCTGCGCCGTCGTTGCGGGCTGGTGCTCATGCCGCCGAGCCCACGATGCCCGACGCTCTGGGGCGCCCCTCGATCCAGGCCCCTATCTCGTCGCAGCGCCAGCGCACCGCTCGCTGGCTGACGCGCAGCGGCTCGGGAAAATCGCCCTGGCGCATCGCCCGATACAGCGAGCTCGTCGACAGCCCGGTAAGGCGCTCCACCTCGGGACGCGACAGCAGCAGCGGGGCCTGCGGTTCTGGTTCGGTGCGTTTCATGGGCCGCAGCGTCCCACCAGCGGCGCTACACCACACGACCCCGCACGACATCTGGACGCGAACAGGCGATGTAGCGGCCGTGTCTGGGTGTCGCGGGCGTGTCGCGGCAGGCTGTCGCGGGTGTCGCGGCGGGTTGTCGCGGCGGGGGACACACGCTTGCATTCAAATGCTGCGGCACAAGGGCCGTGGAGCTTGCGGCACGCGAGTCGTGCTTTTCGATGGCGTCCGTTGTGGGCGCGACAACCGCTTCGACGGCTTGGCCTCAGCCCCCGTCGGGCACGTTTCGTCGCCAACAGCCGATGCTCGCGGCACATGCCTTCTTTGCCCGTTCGAGGGCGCTCTGGTGCTCGCCCGCCCGCATCGAGCCGGTTCTGCCGACCGGCGGCTAATTCGCTTGGCTCGGCATCGCTTCCGGTGCGAGTCTGCGGCCGTGGTCGGTTTGCGGTTCGCTCGCGTGTGGCCTCGGGAAGTGGCGTCTGGGCTCGGGGGCGCTTCGATGCGCTGGCAGCGTCATGACAGTTGAGCCGGCTCCGACGATGGACGATGCCCGGCGAGCGGCGAGCGCGTTGGCCGATGCCGGCGTCGGCCGTGTGCTGGTGTTCGGGTCGGTTGTGCTCGGGGGCGCGACGTCGTTGAGCGACATCGACTTGGTGGCCATCGACACCGATCTGGAATACAGCGGCCGGTGGAAGCGCAAGTCCGGTCTCGAGGAAATCGCCCGCAGCGCGTGCGGGTTCTGGACCGAGGTGTTCGTCACCGACGAGCCCGAATGGAGGATCCGCACGACCAAAGTGATGTCGAGTTTCGAGGCTCACGTCGCTACCTACGCGATCGAGCTCGCCGCGAATGACGACGTTTCGGGCGTCATCGAGTGGGACAAGCCGATCGGCCGGCCCGGCAGCGACAAGGCCGAACTCGCCGACAGGCTCGAGGTCGCCACCAGACAGATTATGTCGCTGCTGCTGCACGAGCGTCCCACACAGCGAGAGCTCGAGCTCGCCCGAGTTGACCCCGACGAAGCCGAGTTCTGCCGTCGTGTCCGGCACATTTCGGTCCTGGCCGGCTCGTACGGGGCGTTCCTTGCTGCCGTGCGTGTCATGCACGTCGCGACCTTGGGGATCGCGCCGCCCAAGGGCGATGAGGTGACGATGCTGCTCGCTGCGCAGCCGTCATGGGTCGGCGACGCCTTCAGGCGGGCCTTGGACAGCTGCGGTGCCGCGCTGTCTGAGATGCACTATCGGCGCGATCGCGGAGACGAGGAGCCTGATCGGCACACCCGCCGCGTCGACACCCGCCACGTCGGGCCCGCGCGAGATGCGGCCCACGCGATCGTCGGCTGGATCCTTGACCATCTCGATCTCGACGGCGACGAGCTCGATCGACACCGCAGACGGCTCGAAGATCGCTGATGGACGATCGGGCAGCGGCCGCTGCACGTTCGCCGAGTGCCTGGCCTGCGCGTCCGAAACGCCTTGCGACGTCCACGTCAGGGTGAGCCGGGTCATGTCAGCTCGCCGTGTCGTGGTCGGCTTGCACTGGCCGAACGAGGACTTCGGCGACAGCGCCGCCTGGGAGTTCGACCCCGGCCGCGTGTATCGCCGGGCGAGCCGTCGGGGCCGCAATCCGTGGGGGCTGTGGACCTCTCCCAAGACCAGCGCGAACGGCTGGAACCGCTGCACCGCGGCGAGGGAGCTGGGCATCATCGGGGATCACCATTGGGAGATCACCGTTGACATCACCGGCATGCTGCGTCTGACAGCCGAGCAGGACGTGCCTGCCGAATTCGGCTGGGAAGTCTCCGAGCTCGGCTTCGGGCTCGGGGGCTGGGAGGTGGACTGGCGCTGCGTCCAAGACGCCGGCTACAGCGGGCTGCACGTCTCCCGCTACCGGCGCAGCGACGATCCCCAGCTGTGGTGGGCACAGCTCGACTGCGACTGCACCGTCGCGTGGGACCTCGACGCGGTACTCGAGGTGAGCGGGCCGTTCCGATGAACGGCGGTGGGCAACGATGGATCGCGTGCGGTCGACCGCTCGGACACGCGTTCGACCCATGGTTTCGTGCTGGCTTCCAGGATCATGGGGTTCTGGCTGCATCGGGTCCCCGTGGACGCGAATCGCGGTGTCTGGGGATCGCGGAGGCTGGGTCTAGATGCTTGCGGGCTCCCGCGGTGGAAGCCGGCAACAGGGGTCTGGGTCGTCGTCGAACAGCTCGGCAGCGATCTCGCGATAGTGGGCTGCGAATTCGGCCCGCACGTCAGCGACGGCGTGGTCGAAGCCGGCGCGGGTGCGGTCCACCCGCTCGGTTTCGCCTTCGATATCGGTGACGTGCGCCTCGTCGGCGCAACAAGCTGCGTACGGTGACGGAGCGGAGGCCTGTTCGCTGGTCATCGACGAGGATCGACGGGCCCGATCTGGTGCTGGGCTGGGGAAATGTCCTCGGGAATGAGCGGCAACGCTGACGGATCGGTGCCGAGCACCGGGTCGTTCGTGAACAGCTCAACGCAGATGTCGTCGTAGCGGTCACCGAAGCGTGCGAACGCCTCCGCAATGTGGGCCGGGTAGCCGTCTGGGAGGTCTCGGAACGACACGGCGGCTGATTGTGTGGGCTCAGCGACGTCCGAAGCGTCGGTACGGCCGGCTCGGCGATGTATCGGCGGTTGTTCGGGTTTCATCGCGATGGCGGCTCCGGCGTTGCCCACGGCAGTCACGATACTCACCGACAGGGCCGCCAAGCGGGCTCCCAACGAGCGGTCGGGATGGGTCAATCGGCAGTCTTGGCCTCGTGGCCGACGAGACCAGCCACCGCGACCGACAAGACCCAACGGCTTCGCCCAGACACGGGACACATCCAAATGGCGAGTCCGCGAATCGGCATTCGGCTGCGTCAGGAGCGGGCGCGACTTGGACGGTCGCGTTCGAGGTTCTGGTACACCGCGGCGCGAGTGACGCCTGAGACGTCGGCGATGGCGTCCATGGTCACGTGTTTGGACCGCGCAGCTTTGACCGAGCGCAGCCAGGCGCGTCGCGCGGCCGCGGCGGCGGCTTCGGCTTCGTCGAGTTCGCTTCGCCGCGCCGCTACCTCGTCGAGCAGTTCGGCTTGCTCGCGCAGCAGCGCCTGCTGGCTGAAGCTGCCGCGGCCGCCTCGCACGGGTCGCTTCGGCGCAGCCGACGGCCGCGAGCTGCGCGCCGGGGGCGGCTGCGCGGCACCGTCATCGACTGGCATCCCAGCGTGTGCCGCCCCGGCATCGGAACCATCCTCGCCCCCAACCGCAGCATCGACGGGGTCCCACAGCTCTGCCTGAGACGGCTGATCGCCCGCCGACCTGGGCACTGAACGCAGTGCTGGGGTGCGACGCCGTTTGGGCATGCCAGGACACTACCGACACCCCAACAGTCATGACAAGTCTCCTATACACAGATCGCAACAGGCATTTCAATGCAAACGTGTGGACCCTTACGCGACAACCTCGCGACAGCGGTTTCGGTGCGTAGTCGCGGCACCGCGACAGCCTCGCGAGCGGTATCTGCGACAACGCCAGATCGGCTGCGACGGTCTCACAGCGACGTCCCCCTGAATTCGTCAGCACCGCCCGCACGCCCATCCCCCGCCATCCACCGTCCCTTCAGCCCCTCACTCGTCCTCGGAAACCTCATCTGAGTTCCTGCTGATTCCTGAGCCGCCCCCGGGGCGCTGTCCTGCAGGCCTGCGAGAGCCGCATTGCGCCCTGCGGGCCGCGACAGTGCCGCCGACAGCAGCTGCGACGCGATCGGCGGTTGAGCCGCTGTGGGGCTGCGAATCGGCGGCTCTGAGGGGTCGCGACTGGTGTCGCGGGCGTCGAAGTCGTGCGGGGTCGTGTGGTGTCGTGCGGTGTCGGAGGGCCGGTGAGAGGTTTAGTGCCATGAAACAGACCGCGCATGACCCGCCCGCCCTGCTGCTCTCCCGCACCCAGATCGAGAGGCTGACCGGACTTTCTTGCAGCTCGCTCTACCGGGCCATGCGACGAGGCGAGTTCCCTGAGCCGCTGCGCATCGGCCACCGAAGCGTGCGTTGGCGCGCAGACGAGATCCAAGCCTGGATCGACGGACGCCCGCGAGCGTCCGGCATCGGCCGTGGTGCCGCATGAAGTGCGCGACCCAAGCCCCAAGTGCCGAAGTGCCCGACGAGCCGGTCACTCAACAGCGGCCGTTTCTGTGTCGGCGGGGCGGCGTCGAGGTCGGGGCGCTTGGGATGGTTGGCGCCGCAGCGAGGGTCGAACAGTTCGGCGAGGCCCCCGACGGCAGCGAAGCGACGCTGGGACGCTGCGACATGACTGGCCCCGACACCCGAGACCTCCAGCTGTACCTCGCCGAGGAGGACTATGTCTTCGCGGGAGTCGGCGCTGCAGCGATCCACGACTACCCGACCGCCCAGCGGTTCGCGGACTCGCTGATCAACCGCCGCGAGTTCGCGCAGCGCTTCCCGCTGGCTCACCGGCAACTGTCGATTCCACCAAAGGCCCGCTACGACCGGTTCCCCGAACCCGCTGCTTGGGTTCCGGTGATGGCTGAGGGGACCCTGTGCGAACACGGAGTGCGATATGTCACACACACCGAGCCCACGCGAGGCACTGCGCACGGCACGCAAGCGATCTCACTGGACCTGCGGCGCGGCGCGACCGAGGGCATGGTGGTCCACGAACTCGCGCACCTCGTCACCGCCATCGAATGCCCCCGCCACCGGCACGACCACGGAATCGAGTTCATCGAACACATGCTCCAGCTCGTCGGGTGGGCCCACGGACGTAGCGCCGCGGCAGAACTGCGCGCAGCGCACCGCGACCAAGGCACGCTCACACAGGAGTCTCGACTTTGAGCAGCCTGCCAGCACTTCGGATCTCGCGACAGCCTGACACCACCAACTCCACGCCGAGGTCCCGATGTCACACGGCGCTGCGGACCCTCGTCGGGCGCGGCCGAGCCGAACACAACCGCACGCCCAACAACACCTCGCCGGACCGCTGTGCCGAATCGACCATCGATGCTCTCAGGGGCAGCTGCTCAGTCGTGGGTCCCCGAATACGCCAACGGCTCAGACCTCCAGCACGTTCCCCCAGCCCGCTTGACCGTGCGGGCACCGCCGGTTCACCGCGGCACCGCGAGCGGATGAACCTCGACAGACCGCCAGGGTCGTCCCGTCAGTCCCCTGGCAGTCCATGGGGTTGCTCGTCTGCGGGGTCCGGCCACAGCAACGGCGACCAGTCGATGAGGATCCCGTCGACGTGGAAGTCGAATATCGCCACCTCGTGCGGGTCGTCCACGCCGAGGTCAACCAGCACCCCCACCACAGCGTTCAGCGCCGTGTCGTCCCTGTCGAGATACACCCGCACAGCGCACCCCACGGGCAGGGAATACCCCAGCTCGCCTACCCAACCGGAGGGCGTCGGCGTCCCAAAGCCCACAAACGAACCCGGTGTCTCATCCTTGCGAAAGCACAGCACCTCGCCGTCGCCGTCACAGCACAACAATTGCCACTGAGCCCCACCCAGAACGATGCGCTCCCGCGCGGAATCCGCGACATCGCTGCTCAGGTGCGAGACCTCAAGATCGTCGATGCCGCGGCCGATGCGCATGCTGCGAAACGCGGACCACCGGCGAAGCTCGTCGAGAACCCCAAGCCGCGGCCACGGCTCGGACCCCACATCGCCAGTCGCGCGCAACGGCGCCACATCGCTCACCGCCCTCACCTCCAAGCACAGCGGACAATGAACGCACCCGCCACAGGACGCCTCTGCGACGGCTCGGGGACTCGCCGGCCCCGCCAACGCCTGCCGATAACAGAGCCCAAAGACCAAACTGGCTTCGCACCCGACGCACCGCCGCTCGAGCCGCTCCGTCACGACCCCAGAAAACGTCCCTGGCAGAAACGCAGTCGCGGTGCGGCCGGGCCAAGCCGGGGTCGGGCGGAATCAGAGTCCGCTGTGGGCTGCGCGGGCTCGCAGTGCGGCGTGGGCTCGCTGCCAGGCCGCGAGCACCACGGCGCCATTGCGGGCGTCGTGGAGGCCTCGGTGCTGCGTGCCGGTGAATTCCTCGCCGATCATGACGCAGGCATCGGCAAGGCTGCATCGGTCGATACCGCGCCAACGTGTGAACCCCTTGCGGATGTTGACGTGTCGCGACACGAACCAATCGGGCAGTGTCACGCCGTGAACCTCGGCGTCCCACGCGAGCTGCTGTCGGTCATAGATGCCCCACGAGCACAGCCAGTGGTCGCCTGGGCCCGCCCACCCAACGAAGCTCTCAACCACCTCAGCGAAGCTGCGTGCAGCGTCGACCTCGGTCTGGGTGATGCCGGTCAGCTGGGTGCAGAACTCGCTGAGCTCGGGGTGCCGCACCGGCCGGACGGTCTGGGAGAACTGGCATTGCTCCACTAGGTCATCGTCGAGCTGCACCGCGCCGATCTCGATGATCTCCCGCTCGTTGTTGGGAAAACGCAAGTCATCCCAGCATGTCGCCTCGACATCGACCACGACGTAGGCCATGCCCCGAGCTTATGGACGCGGCCCACCACGGTCGGTCGGCGGCCTACAGCACGATCGCGTCGCTCAGCATGTCGCTGTGACGCTCGGTGAGCCCGCCTGCTGAGACCACGTCCACGTCGCCGCCGAGGAGCGCTTCCAAGTCGAGCTGGAGGCCTGCCATATCAAACAGGCTCGCTCGGGTCGCAAACGCGACCAGGAAGTCGTAGTCGCTGTTGTCGGTGTCCTCGCCGCGGGCCACCGACCCGATCAACGCGATCGAGGTCGCCTTGCGGTCCTTCGCGACGCGGCGGATCGCTGCGCGATGGGTGACCAGCACCGCTTCCTGCCGGCTCCCAGGTGCAATGGGGGTGTCGGTTGTCGTTCGCGTATCACGTTGGGCCTGTTGGCGGGCCAAGACTCCAGCATCACACGCCGCCAACCCAACAGCGAAGAGATTTGTTGGTTTCCGAATCCACGCGCCCCAAGCCGGCACCGCGACTCGTGCTGGCCAAGCGGCTGGAATCGTCGGTGAGCTGCGCCCTGTCAGGTTTCTACACTTGAGCGGGAATGGCAGCGACTCGCTTTTCCCGACCTGTCGAGATCCCCGACGATCTCGCCGACCGCACCGTCGCGCCCCTGCGCGGCCGAGTGAAACTGCCCAACCGCATCGCATGGAGCGGCCAAGGCCACTTCGATCTCGACGACCGCCGAGACCGCATGTACGTGTACCAGCTGGTGATGACCGAAGCCACACCCGACGACATGCGCCGCTACATCGACGTCGATCATCTCCTCGAGATGTGGCCCGGCATGTGGCTCTCGCCTCACGTCCGCGAGACTTGGGACCGCTGGCTGCGCGACCGCGACCTGATCGCATAACGCTGTGCTCACACCGCTGCAGCTGCGCGTGTGTCGCATCGTCGCGGACTTGCCCGAAGCCGACATGGTGGCCCTCGCCGGCGGCGGCGCGCTCATCTTGCACGGCATCGTCGACCGCGCGACCACCGACTTGGACTACTTCTCCCCCGTCGTCGTCGACGTCCGCATATTCGCCGAAGCCGCCCAAAGGGCCCTCCTAGGCGAAGGTCTGCGCGTCGACACGGCACGGTCGAGCGCGGACTTCGTGCGTCTCGAGGTGACCGACGGCGACGACGAGATGTCGATCGATGTCGGGATCTCGTCGCGAGCCTTCACACCGGTGACGACCCCGCACGGCCGCGTCCTCGCGGCCGAAGATCTCGCAGGCGACAAGTTGCTGGCCCTGTTCGGCCGCGCCGAGCCACGCGACTTCCTCGACGTCCGCGCCCTGACCGCTCGCTTCGACCTCAACGAGCTCTACGAGCTTGCGGCGGACAAGGACCCAGGGTTCAGCCTCGAACACTTGCGCGACGCCGTCGGGGTGTTCGACCGTCATCCACGCCAGACGTTCCCGATCCCTGACTCGCAGTACGAACAGCTACGAGACTGGGTCCGCCAATGGCACCACGAACTGCCCCCATCGACATCCACACCGCCACGATGATGCCCCGGTCACACATCTGAGCCGACATGAAGCGGCCGTCGTCGAATCAGCTCAGATAGCTGACAGCCAGCTCGGGGCTCGTGGTGAGCCAGGCGGTGCTGTTGGGCATCCCGTCAGCGCTGAGCCCGAACACCTCGGTCGTGTCGCTGATTCGCTCCTGGTTGGTGCGGTGCCAATGGCCGTGCAGCACCAACGCAGGCCCGGTGTGCTCGACGGCCTTCCCGAGCAGTTTTCGTCCGTCGTGGGCTGCCTGCTGGATGTCCCACGGGACGCCGCTCATGCCGGACTCGAGATTCTGAACCTGCCCAGGGGCGTCATGGGTGAACAGCACATCGAGACTGCCGCCGAACTCGGCATCGACATTGGCGATGAGCCGCTCGAGGTCTTCTTGGGTGGTGGCCTCCTCGTCCCATCGATACCCGCCTACCGAAGGGTCTCGCCGGTCCGGTGACACCGCTCCGCCGAGTGCCCCGAACCTCCGCCCGCCCCAGCACCAGGTGCTGCCGCGCCACGCCCACCAGATCGACCCGCCCAGATGCAGCGGCCGCCGTGATGCCATCGCTGCTTGTGCGGCAGGAGTGAGGGCGTACCGGCCAAGCGCTGGCCATACCTCGTGGTTGCCGTCGACCACGACGATCGGCACACGCGAGTCGTGGGCTGCCCACATGAACTCCGACTCCAGCGGATTCAGCCGGCTCCAGTGCGAGTCAGCGAGCCAGAAGTCGCCGATCTGCACAATCGCCCCGACGCCAAGATCGCACGCCAGATCGATCGCATCGGTCAGATTCTGCGTGTCCCCATGCACATCGCCGACCACCAGCATCTCGGACACCGCATCGGCGCAAAGCTCTGAAGCCTCGTCCCAAACCCGCTCAGTGATGAACTCAAACGGCTCCCACCTGCGCATCTCAAGACTCCCCCGCCGGGGGAACACCCGAAGTCGCGACAAGGCCATCGCCAATGCGGACCACGGCGATCGTCGTGTTATCGACCAAACCCACATCGCGTGCGGTGCACATCAGCGTGTCCACGACATCACCAGCAGAACCCCGCCGATCGGCTGGCAACGCGAAGCCGAGGCTGAGGTCATCACGATCATCGCCGAACCAGCCCCGATCATGGGCCACCAGAATCGGGTCGAACAGACCATCGGTCGCCAACACGACCAGCAGACCCTGTTCACCGATCCACTGGGCGATGCGCGCCGCTGGAACATCGTCGCTGAGATTCTCCAAGTGCCCAGGCGGCAACTCATAGCTGTCGCCACGGCTCGCGCGGAACATGCCAACGCCTCGGCTGACAAAGCCCATCGGCCCGCCATGAGGCGTGCTGTGCCAACCCGCCCCGCCCCCAATCGGCACCAAGAAAGCCATCGAGTCACCCACCCACGACACCAACAAACCGCCCTCAGGGGTCCACGCCGCTACGACCAACGTCGTCAACGCAATCACCGACGACAGACCCTCGTCGGGACTGCGCATCTCAGGATGCAACGCCCACGCCGCCGCATTTGCCGCGTCGAACGCCCTGACCATCTCAACGGAATCGGCGATCCGGCCCGGCAGTGCATCCACAGCCGCCTGCGCAGCCTCATCCCCGAACGGATGACCACCCAGCCCGTCCGCCACCGCCACCACCCAAGACCCATCAGTACTCACAACTTCGCGGACGCGATCCTCCTGCCGATCCCGAGGACCAACCTCAGCACGCGTCGCGATGTCCACATGACTGCTCGAGAACATGGCCCGCTTCCGTTCAGACTTGCCCAACCGACCGTACCGAGAAGATGTCACTACGACCGCATGGTTTTGGAGTCGACGGATCAACATGGCACACCACGGACCGTGCAAGACGCACCTATGACCGGCAATCACAGTAGATCGGCCGCGGCGAACGAAGCGCCAGCCGACTCGGAGCTGGCATCAGCGGAAACCGTGCACCCGGTAGTCATCTAGGTCAACAGGTCGGAACCACACGTTGTGTCGTGCGCACGCGGGCGGCGCTGCCAATTTCACGTGATCGTTCCAAGGAGTCGCCGGGAACCGCGGCTGTGCGAGAGTCACCGGGCGGCGCGCACGGTACGAGCCGACCCATTCCGGGGCCGGCACATCGTCGCGATCGCAGAGTGCGTCGACCACCGCGGCGATCCGGGGGAGGTCAAAGCGCCGGGCGCTGAACCGATGCAACCAACGAACCGGTCGGCGCGCATCGGCGATCATCTCGAGGCGACGCGAACCCTCAGACGCCGCCCAGTCCTTGCAGAACTGGCGGATGTCGACGAGCCGGCCGCGGCCATCGTGATCAGCGATGAGCGCGCAGAGGTCAAGGGCGCGCAGCACCCGTACGTCGATAGCTAGACCGACCGCATCGGAGAGGTTCTTAGTGTCGCCGTGCACGTCGCCGACGATCAACAGATCAGCTACAGCGTCGTCAGCGAGTACACCAGTGTCGTCCCACACTCGCTCGGTCGTGAACTCAAAGGGCTCCCGGCGGACCATCTCAACCCTCCCCCGCTATCGCGGCATAAGTGCATGGGTTATGGCTACGGCTGACATGAGCAACGGCGATCGTGGCGTAGTCAACCAACCCAACACACCGGGCGGTATTCATCAGCGTGTCGGCCGCAGCTGCTGTGAGATCTTCCTGCTCTCGAGGACCGACGTCAGCGCGCCTCGCGATGTCTGTTGCAATGCTTGTTTCGGGATTCATGGACATGGCCACGCTCGGGTCGGGGACGCCGTTACGACCGCAGCGAAGGGTTTGGTCCCACAGAGCTTCGATTTGCACCGTCGGCCTCGCTCTATGGAGCGGAACGGTCCCATCCAGCTCCTGCCGTCGCTTTGGTGTCATGGCCACCTCGATTGCGAAATGGCCTGCCGGACGCCGGAGTCAGACCTCGCGACCACATTCCCGCCTCGCAGGTTCCGAGCGGTGCTCGTACTCCTCGTCGGAGCGCTGCTGGCCCAGCCTGAGCTGGCGGCAGCGCGAGTCCGCCACCCGCTGAGCCCTGCGAAGAGTCGGCGCGGACGCCAGTCACCGTGACTGCGTGCCAGGGCGATGGTCGGACTCCCCGGGCCTCACCGCTTGTCTCACGACGCAGAACTGGGCTAGCAGTCAGTCCCCGCGCGACGGTCAGGCGTCATGGGCGTTCGGGGCCATCGGCGGCTCTGCCGATGCGGCGCACGGTTGACCGCTCGGCGCCCACAGTGTCCGCGATCGTCTTGGGATCCCCGCCGCGCGGCGCTTCGACCAGCACTTGGCCGATGAACCCCGCTGATTCGAGTTCGCCGGTGTCATGCAGCCGGTCGAATACGTGCATCAGACAGGCGCCGATCATGTCTGGGTGCCACGTCCCCGAGCGCCGCAGCGGCACCGCTAGCTCGGCGTTTAGCTGGGGACGGTCAGGTGTCCTGCGATTCATGCGAACGACAGTGCCGCGGCGTTCTGCCCGGCATGGCGTGCGTTCGTCCGCGGACTCGACAAGTCCGCCCCATATCGCGGCCGACTTGTTGGGTGCGATGCCGTCCATGCTCTGCCGGTCGTACCGGACTCGAGCGCTGATTGGCGACGATGTGCAGTCGGATGGTGAGTGCTTGCCGTCGCCTCACAACGTGACGCTCGTGACTTGGCGCTGGAGCGACAGGCGGCTCTGGAGCAGATAGCTCTGGCTAGGCTCACGGCTCGTTCTGCAACCGATCCCTCCCATCGAACAGCGAGGACGCCGGCACGAGATGGACGATCCGAGCCCAAGTTCGGACCTTGGCGATCTCATCGACAGCATTTCGAGAGACTGGCATGAAGCCGTTTGCGAGGGCGTGCTACCCCAGCACGTGATCCCAGCGGTTGGGATTCATGCATACGCGTCCCTTCATGAGATCGATGACCCGCCGGACGCCGCGATCTGCTTTCCGCCTCTGCGAGCCGATGCCGAATTGGCCGATCACTACCGCAGTGCCCTATCTGCCAGGCTGGTCGCTGCGTGCGCGTCGATCCAAAGTGCTTTGCAGACGATGCGTAACGGCCTTGGCCTCCATAGCGCCATTGCTGCTTGCCGAAGAGCGAATGAATCGTTGTGGAAGGCCTTCTGGCTGTGCAACCCAGAGTTGGATGGCGCCACACGCATCCATCGCTTGCTGATTCTCATGCGCCACGAGCTAAACGAAGTTCTGGGAGTCTTCAGTCAAGAGGTCAACTCAGCAGCTGAGATAATCCTGCGGCGCCATGAGCGCGACATCCGACAAGTCACGGGCAAGGACGACTACCGACCAAGACTCGGCAGGGACGAGTATCTGGGCTACATCGAGTTGCGCGCCGACGACCCCCTAACTCCAAGAATGCCGCCAGTGCCCGACGGCGTCGACGGAGGCGCTGTTGTGTGGAGCATCATGAGCAACTTGACCCACCCGAACCTCGTGTTCGATTGGATCATGATGACTCAAGACAACCCCGACGATCTCATGGAGCGTCTTCAGCTGGCATCAGTCGGCGGAGCAATGACGGCCGTCGCCAACATCAGCACAATCGTGATGCGACAGGCGCAGATACCAGAGCATCCAATTGCGGAGGTCAGCAAGGCCTTTCGGGGACCGATCTTCGCCGCTGGTTTCCACTTGCTCTCGGAATACGAACAGGCCGTCAATCGTGCGGGCCAAGTCTGATTACGCAGAATGGCCACGATCTCCGGAGCTGGCATCCACGGAGATCAGCCGCTGCTGTCCCCGCGTAGTCCCCGCCCGGCAGGTGACTCCGCTGATGCCCCGGCCTCGCGCCAGGCTGTTTAGGCGATGAATCCGTGCTCGACGGCGAATACAGCAAGCCGTGCGTCGACATCCCGCCGGTCCCCTACTAGCTCCAGCCGCTTGCTTCGCTCGATTTCACCGGAGCCAAGCCAGCCGTCGATGCCTGCTTCGGGGACTCATCGGCGTGGCTTCACAGCGCCGCTAACGCATCCGCAACAGCTGCCGTCACGCGCCATGCCCAGTTTTCTCACCGAACTCACCAAGACTCTCTGGTGGTCCGGAACCACCGCCAGCTTCATCGCTGGCATCGCCTATACGCTTGGACGCCCACGAGTCGGCAACATGTGCAGGGCCATCGCTATGTTCTATGTCACACTCGCCACAGCAGTCAGGATCGAACGAGAGAATCCTGGCCCCTAATCACACACAGGCGCTATTGCCAGAGGTCATCGCGTCGCCGCTGTTGCAGTCGGCTGCGGAATCAGTCGTCGTTAGCCTGCCGCTCATGGACGATCTCCGTTTGGTCAAAGTCCGCGACGAGACCACTCCGGTCTCGCTCGGCAGCAAACGCTGGTATGGCGACCCCGACACTTACGATGTCACATTCGAACTGAATCGATCCGTCGACTCCGACGAACCCGACATTCTCACCACCCTCTGGCAACACGCCATGAGAGCGACAACTGATGCTGCCCCCGACACCACCCTGAAGGCGCAAGCGAATCGGATCATCCTTGTGGGCACCACCTTCAAAGACGTCGAAGAATGGCAGCTCGACCTACTGAGACGTGTCATAGCAACAGCCAATGAACAGGCCCGCGTCCGACGAGGAGAAAAAGAACGAGAGCGACAAGCCGAAGAGGCTCGCCAAGAGGCTCGTGGTCTCGAAGCACAGCAAAGCGCTATGCGAATCAACCAGCTGCTCGCTGACGACTGATCCCACGTCGCAGGCCGCCCGCTACAGCACAGACATCGCCGGACTCCTGATCCTGCTCTGGCTGCTCACCGGTCAAAAACCCTCTCGAATGGCTCAAAACAGTTTTGCAAACAAGCGATAGCCACCAGCGCACCGAAGCTGCGGTGTGGGGCCAGACGTACACAGCCTGCATAGCCACGGACCCTGACCATCCATTCAGGCGAAGGCGAACGCCAGCGAATCAGTCAGGCTGTGGCGCGAATCACTGGATCTCGATTTCTCGGCGCTCAGGTAGGCGCGCACACAAATCCCAATTGCTTGAGACCGAGCTGCGTCGCCGCGATGGTCGCGGCTGAGGCCTGAGCATCTGAAACGTTCAGCCAGCAACCCACCAGGAATCAGCAGCCCGACGACTTCGCCCCGCGGTGTCTGGTCGCACAGGCCAGTGTTTCACTCCTGGTTGCTGACGACGTTCGTGATCGCTTCGACGGTCGCTGCAGTCTCTTGGGCCCCTAGAACCGCCACCATCAGATTCAGAAGGGTCGGCACCATCAGCACCACACATCCGGTGAGCAGCCAGCTTCCCACGGCACAGCTGTAGGCCGCCCATTGCCGTGGCCCACCGAAACTCCGCCAGGGCCAGTCCAGCCTCGAGTCGGGAATACCCAGCAGCACTGATGCCTGCGGCACGGCGGGCCGGCCGCGGGGCCGCGCCACGAATCCGCAGCCGGCGACTACCAGGGCGCCAATGCCGCAATAGACCAGCCGCAGCGCCCACTTCCACGGCTCCAAGATGTGCCCCCTCGGATCGAGTGCGTACCACCACCCCTCCGTGACATCGCTCAGCTCGCCGTGCACGAACGCCAACACGACAAGCGCCGCTCCCAGCAGCGGTAGCACCACGGCTGGCACCATCGCCAGCCTCCCCATCAGCGCCTCGGCCAGTGCCCCGGCCAGCCGCGTTCCGTCATGGGTGCCGCTGTATCGAAAGTCGTCCCGATCTTGTCGATGCGGAACCCACAGCAGAAGTGCGCCCAGCGCCGGCGCGGCCAACGCCAGGCTCATGATCTCCCGGTAAATCACCATCATGTGCTGAGAGTAGGTACCGTTCGCCGCTCCGCAGCCCTGAGGCGCCAGGTGCAGCACGACCACGCATGGCCCAAGTCGGACTCGGCGCCGGCGTCAGGCACCTACCCGCCCGTTGGCGATGTCGCCGCTCAGGCCTCAGACGACCGGCGGCTCGGCCTGATGTCGTTGTCTTCTGTCGCGTGCCCCCTCGACGTCGTCGGCGCAGGCCCGCTGCCAGTCGATGTGCCGCTGCTCGATCAACGTCCGCCAGTCGTCCACATGCAGCGCTTGTGCGACAAGGCCTCGGCCGTCGCTGCGCTCCCCGCCGGCGTTATTACGACGTCGCGGTTGCCGTGGGGGATGATGCGGACGCCGGCCCTGCGGAACATGGCCCGGATCTCTCCAGGGATGGCGGCGTCGTGTTGGACGACCTAATGCGCCGGCTCGGCGAATCAGCGCTGTACTTCGGCGGCGGTGAACGCAGCGTCGTTCATTTCGGAGCAGTGATCAGCGGAATCCATGCACCCGGTAATCATCAAGGTCGACAGGCCGGAACCACACGTTGTGTCGTGCGCACGCGGGCGGCGCTACCGATCTGACGTGATCGTTCCAAGGAGTCGCGGGGAACCGCGGCTGTGCGAACGTCACCGGGCGGCGTGAGCGGCGCGAAGTGACACATTGCGGGGTTGGCACATCGTCGCGGTCGCACAGGGCGTCGACTACCGCGGCGATCCGTCGGAGGTCGAAGCGCCGCGCGCTGATCCGATGCCGCCAACGAAGTAGCCGGGGCGCATCGGCGATCATCTCGCGGCGACGGAAATCGTCTGATGCCGCCCAGTCCTTGCAGAACTGCCGAATGTCGACGAGGCGGCCGCGGCCATCGTCATCGGCGAGGAGCGCACAGAGGTCACGGGCGCGCAGCTGCCGCTTGTCACCGGTGAGCATCGGGGTCCCGTTGGCTGCGGGCATGGTCTCACGGTACCGAAGCGCCGATCCGTCAGTCGGGTTCAGGGACGCCGGTGATGTCCGCATTCCACGAGGTGCGCCCGGGGTTCCGACCAGTGAAGAGCCTGCGAGCAACGAAGCCGCGACGGCTGGCCCCAAGACGAGCCATGAGAGGAACATCTGCTCAACCTCGGACACGACTGGGACCGTGTGGGAAGAGTGAATCGCACGGGGCCTCGAAGCCGCCCGATGAATCCGCGGGGACGCTCCGACTCGGCCGGGGACGGCCATGACGGCGAGCCGACAGACGCCCGGATATGGCTGGCTCTCGGGAGAGCCAGACTGTCAAGAGTAAACGCAATGCTGGGGGCGAGACTCCAAATCCCGGAGCTGAACGCGCACAAGCAACAGGAACCGCTCGGGAACTAGCGCAGAAGAACACTCTTAGCCCGCGTCTATGCCTTCCCCCCAAGCGTGAGACCTCGAGCCACCTTCTGGGTTCGTGGGCGTCTTTCGACTGCCGGGCGCGCAAAGGTGGCTCAGCCCGTCACCCTGCTGCCAACCTCGATGACCGCGACAGCTAGCGGTCACGATCGAATATTTCGAGGCGTGTCGTGCGATGTCCCCATAGGCGCCCGCCTTCATAGGCGGCCGCGTCGGTGATCCGCAGGATCCCTGCCCACGGATCCCGACGGTGTCGGGGCTTGATGGCTTGTTTCTCGCCGATCGTGGCCCACACGAGAGCCGATTGTGTTTCGTTGAGATAGCGCTCAAGGCATTCTTCCCGCATGAGCAGAGCGCCGTGACCGTCGTCGTGGGCCGATGGATCGAACGCCGCGAGCGTGCCATCTTCGTGCACAAAGTCGGCGCCGTAGCCGGTCCATCGAAGACCGATGGCCTCGGTCAGGCCGGGGTTGGGTCGGTAGAAGTCCTCGCTGTGGGCCAATGAACAGTCGTACTCGCCGCCGTTGGCGCTGCATTCGAATGCGGCTGATTGGAGCGCTATCGGGCATTGCGGACCGTCGCGCGGCTCTGGCTGCTGGACTCCCAAGTGGTCGCCGAGAAGCGCTCGGGATGCAACGCTCCACCCGAGTTCGCCGAAGAACAGCTCATAGCTCCGTGGTGGTTCTGGCATCCAGCGACCCGAGAAATCCACAGCTTCGGACCAGGCGATGAACGCTTCGACGTCGGCGGCGTCGATGAGATACCCGCACGCGTACAGCCAGATCTCCCGTTGGTCGACCTCGTGGCGGTCGTAGCCCGTCGGCGGCGCTGACTGCCAGATGTCCATGCCTTGGAGCTTGATCCATGCGGTCCCGCTCTCGGGGTCGATGAAGCGCAGCTGCTGACCGCGGTCTGGAATGTCGGATTCGCGACGCAGCCACTGCAAGTCGTCCACGTCATCGGGGGAAGCGATCGAAGCGGCCTGGGACGTCCACCATCTGGTGGGCGTCCCAGGCCGCTCGCCATGTGCCGTTGCGGGGGTAACGATGGCGGAGGGGTCGATGTCGCGAACGGAGAGTTGCCACGCTCCGCTGTACTCGTGTGTGGGTGCTTCGTCGTCGTAGCGAGCCCGATACTGGAAGCGGTCCGATATGTGCGCCAGGATCTCGTGGTATCCGATCCACTGGTATTTCTTGCCGATTCGTTCGGGCTTGCGAGTGTCGCTGCGGCCGTTTCTGTCCGAGTTGGAAATGCGCCAGTCGAGGTCACCGAAGCGTTCGATGGTCCACCCCAGGTCGAATGCCCTCCACAGCACGTAGCGCTGAATGACCTCGAGGCTCAGGCGGGGTTCTGGAGCGTCGCGTGCGGCCTTGATCTCTTGGTATGCGGTCTGCTGTTCTTCGCTGAGCGCTGCCAGGAACCGCTCCCCGGGCTCAGGATCGAGATCGGGCTCCTCAACCGTGAATGGGAGAACCGGCTCTTCAGCAGCGTCAGATTCGGCCTGGAGCAGAGCGCCGAGGGCCGCTGCGAAGGCCCCGCTCGTGCTGGTGCGAGGAGGACTCCACAGTGCTTCGAACATCTCCTTGGGTTCGGGGTCGAGGAGCCGTTTGAACGCTTCGGCGCGCTCTGCGGGTGACTGCCAGGGAGGCTCTGTGATCGGAACGGACAGCCAATGAGGCGATGCCGACGCTGCGTTGGTGCCGATCACATAGCGGGCGAAGTCCCAGTGCATCACCGAGAATGCGATCATTCGTTGCGCTCTCTGCGTGCTCGTTAGCTCGGGCTGGTCTTGTCGGATAGGAGGATCGAGCCTCTCCGTCTCGCTGTCATCTGGGATGTGGGGCCAATCGCTGCGATACGGGGGCACTACAAGGCTCGTGTCCACGGCGATGCTGGCGCCGAGGCGCTGTGCGCGTTCGATGACACCGCGTGCGTAGTCTCGCAACAGGATGTGTGCCGGAGGTTTGCCGTGCGCGAAGATCAAGCGATACACAGCCTCAGCGAGCGGGGCGAGTCCTCGGGCGTCAGTTGAGCGCATCGCCACGCCGTACGCGGCTGCCATGACTCGCTCTCGCACGTAGGGATCGTCCACGTCTTCGAAGCGCTCGACCAGTTCGCGGGTCAGCGCGATCTTGTTGGTCAGCACCGCCACAAGGCCCTTGGTAGCGCGATCGCGAACGAAGCGATGCGAGGCCGTCAGACACCACGCCAACACGACAGCGCACGCCTCTGCAGTCTCGTCATCTAGCACGGTGACGCGCTCGGGGTGCTTCTCTGTCCAGTCGAGGAGACGGTCCAGCGGCCCCTTGCGCCCATATGCGCGAAACAGATAATGGGACCAGACAGCGTCGCGGTCAGGCATCCCAACGCGCCGCAGATGTTCGTCGAGGAGTGCCGCCCCCAGGGGATGATGAGGCACGACTGCGCACGCCATGAGCGCGTCGAAGGCCTCCCCGGTGCCCGGGTGGAATGCCGCACCCAACAGATCGACGACCAGCTCCCGGCAGTCTGATCCGATCCGAGCCGGGTCTCGCCATGGCAGCCCGCTCAAGAAGGCGCGCCTGACGCCGCGGTCCGTGCCGTGACCCGCGAGGGCTGATGGCAGTTCGACGCTGAGCAGCTCGGGCAACAAGATGCTCAGCGCCTCAAGGGGCGCGTTCCGAAGATTCCAGCCGTCCACGCTGCTCTCGGCCTGCTCTCCCGTCAACGCGGAGGCCAGCCCTTCGGCGTCGCCGCACCGGGCGATGAGGTGCTTGGCGATCAGATGGTCAGCGAACCACTCATAGCCGAACGAGACGCTCCAATCGTCGTCGCGGTCGGACCCCGGACTCTCCAACAACAACCCGGAGTCGACGAGCGCTCGATACAGCGAAAGCCGATAGCCGCTTCTCGGTGCCAGCGGATCGACAAGTTCCCGGGCCCTGCGCCTGGGAAGCCAGCGGGCTGCACGCTCGGCGAGTTCTGAGGCCACGGCGTCGAGCGCCCGGGCGACTATGCGATCGCGCGCGTCGTAGTCCAGCTTGTCAGTGATCGTCGCTTCGATCGCGTCCAAGTGCCTGCCAAAGACAGTGGTAACGCCCTCAGTTCCGACGGGAATGCTGCGCTCGCCGCGGTTGCGCAGACCCTCGCAGAGTGTTTTGAGGAACAGCGGGTTGCCGAATTCGGGTCGCAGCAGAGGTGTCGCCGGGAAATCCAATCCGTAGTGCTCACAGAACCGCTCGACCGCGGCGTAGGGATCGTCAGCGAAGCCGTGATGTGTCACCTCATGGGCTGTGCTCCTGACCGGATCGGGAACGATGTGGTCGATGAAGGGCGAACGAACCGACAAGACGACACCGATCCACGGGGAAGCTCTCAGACGGGAAAGAAAGTCAGCGAGATGCGGCGGCCAGATCGCGTGGCCTTCTCCCTCATTGATCGCGTCGATCATGAACAGCGCCCTGGCGCCGGCGGCCTGCGCGGCGGCCGCCATGGCGCCCACGAACTGCTCCGCAGAGAGATCTGTCAGGTCGAGCTGAGCGCGTGCCTGTAGCCACGGGAGCTCAGTCGTCGTGAACTGCTGGCCCATCAGGACGATGGTCGGGGACCCTTCGGCCAGCCGCCCAGTCGCGATATCGCACAATAGGTGTGTCTTGCCGGACCCAGCTTTGCCCTTGACGATCAACAGATCGCTGTTGACGACGCTCTCATACCGTTCGAGCGTCGCCGAGGCGTTCCACAGTGCGTCTCCCAGAGCACGGACTTCCCTGACAGCGTCCCAGTATGGGTTTGGCCGGTTCCTGCGTTCGACCTCTTCGGCCTGGTCGCGCTCGTCGAGCGCTTCCGCCCTCGCCGACAACGGTGCGAGACACGCGGAGAGCTGCACTTCGGCATCGTCGATTGTCGACGCGATCCCTGACAGCAACCACTTCTGATGCGCGGGACACTGCACGCCATACAGCTCAGCGACAACGAGGTCGACCGACTCAACAGCCTCAGCCAGCTCCGAGATGGCGTCATGTGTCTCTTCGCTAGCAAGCCTTCGCAGCGTGGAGGCCGACGTCTGACGGATGTCCTTGCCCAATTCACGCACTCTTGCCGCCGCGGCCTCAGTGCGGCCGAACAGCTCGAAGTCCTCGACGATCGGCACATCGACATGAACCTCGGGCGTGTACCGCGGCCCGGCCACCTCGATGGCCCGCTCAAGCTGCTGGTTGATCCACTCCTTACTGAATTGTCCACCGGTGCCGAACCAGAACCGAAGACGGCCGACCTGACTGTCGTGCGACAGCAGCCTTGTCAACTCAGACGCGCCCCACCACACGAACTCGACCTTCATGTCACGCTCACGCGCCCAGGTCGTCCAGATGGAGACCCGTTGCTCCCATTTCTGCATTGCCGTGGTGATGCCTGCCCGACGGCTGTCAGAAAGGTCACGGGGGACACAAATGAAATATCTGACCAGCCTCGGATGCGCCTCCAGCGCTGACTTCACCGATCGATCCAGCTGCCTCCACTGCGAATCACCCAACGACCCGCGGAAGAACTTCGCCTGCCAGCCCAATTCGCAGCCGTCTTCGAGCGCGCAATAGCACTCCACACCGCTATCTGGGCTGCCCTTGCGAAAGAACTCGGCGCCCGCCGGTGCCTCAAGCCGCGCCAGCTGGCTGCAAATCTCCTCAAAGCCCTCACGCTGAGAACCGTTCAGAGCTCTGAGATCAGACCAGTCCAAACCCACGCGCCGTGCTCCTCATCGCCGATTGACCGGGCCGATTGAAGCTATCCCGGTCTGGCCAGAGGTCCGCTGAACCATTCTCGCCCGCACGCGATCCCGCCGATCGCCCGCTGGGCCCGGCCGCGACCATGGACAGGGCGGGATCTCCCCGGATCACATATCCGCCCGACCGTCCACAGCCCGCGTCAAACGACAACCCGTGCACCGGCGCCAGCGTCCCGACACGGCTACGGCGCTCCAGCCGATTCCCGGGCGGCTCGCCCGCCAGACCACTCAGCGACACCAAACCCACGCGACTGTCACACACCTGACGAACAACAAGCGCACTACCGTCACACCGCTCAAGGCGTCCCCCTTTGACACCCTGACGCGAAAAGGGGCAAGAACGCAGGACGACACTCCAGGAGGAATGGTGACGAACCACGACGATGCGACTCGCCTCGACTCTGAAGCAGCGCGCAGGTGCGCCTCCGCAACACGACAACGCGCCAATCTGATTGCCGAGCGCGGCGGTGAGAACTGTTTCGCCACGGCGGCCTACTTGGATGAGTGCGCCCAGATCATCGACTCTGACATGCCCGAGGACCAACGCGCACATCTCGCGATGATTCACGCCGTCATGACAGCGAGTCGCGCAGGCGCTCAGTCGGCCCGCCTCATCGCTTCCGCGCTAGTGGCGCCCGAAGACAAGGGCGAGCTGCCTCCTGACGCCCCCAAAGGCGAGGCAGGGGCAATGCTCGCCGCTGCTGCGCTGCTCGACCCGACTACTAATGCCGATCCCAGCACATGGGTGATCCACAATCCGGAGGATTGGGCGGCCAAACGGCCCGACGACGGTGAATCCCCAGCAACGTGACCGCTCCAGCTACGCGCCGAAGCGGAGGGAACTACGGCAGGATCAGCCTCGAAGTCACTGAAGGAGTCATGAAGCCGCTCGTCGGCGACACCCACGACTGAGCGTTGCCGGAAGTGCTGACATGGCATCCACCCGTCAAGTGACATCATCGAGAACCCGGCGTGTCGGCGGCCATGAGATCCTGCCCAGTGGCGGCCATGTAGGTGCCCGCTGGGGGCCAACGGTTCTGCCCGGCGGCGGCCAACAGGACTGCCCGCGTTGAAGTCCATTTCCCGTCGGGGTCCACCGCGGCGGGGTGCTCCTCCTACTCGAATGGCCGGTCACGACAACGGTGACCGTCGAGTTGGAGGAGCGAGTGAAGTCTCGCGAGGAAATCATGAACATGTTGGAAGCGTTCGACCTGGCTGGGTCGTTGCGTGGCGCCGGTGAGCTGGCCGGGGTGTCTCATCACACTGTGGCCCGTTATGTCGCTGAGCGCGATGCCGGCGAGCTGGCCGGCGACGGGCCGCGGCGCAGGGGGCGGATCATCGATCCGTTCTTGGCGAAGATCGAGGAGTGGGTCGAGCGGTCGCACGCCAAGATCCGCGCCGATCGTTGCCACGACAAGCTGAAGGCGTTGGGGTTCGAGGGTTCGGCCCGGACGGTGCGTCGGGCGGTGGCGGAGGTGAAGGCCAACCATCGCCGTGGTCGGCGGCGGGTGTATCGGCCGTGGATCGGCGAGCCTGGGATGTGGGCGCAGTGGGACTGGGGCACCGGTCCGGTCATCGCGGGCCGAAGGACGAATCTGTTTTGTGCGTGGTTGGCGTGGTCGAGGTTCCGGGTGGTGGTGCCGTGTTGGGATCGCAGGTTGGCGACGGTGATCGGCTGTGTCGACCGGGCGATGAGGGCCTTGGGTGGTGCACCGACGTATTGGTTGACCGACAACGAGCGCACCGTCACGATCGACCACGTCGCGGGGGTGCCGGTCAGGCATCCGGAGATGGTCGCGATCGGCGGCCGCTACGGGATCACGATCGCGACGTGTGTGCCGGCGGACCCTGAATCCAAGGGCGGGTCAGAGGCGACGGTGCGGGTCGCCAAGGCCGACTTGGTGCCCACCGACGCGAACCTGCGCGGCGACTGCGCCAGCTGGGCCGAGCTGGTCGATGCGTGCGAGGCGTGGATGGCCGAGGTCAACGGCCGTGAGCATCGGGTGACCCGGCGGGCACCGGTCGAGATGGTCCTCGAGGAGCAGCAGCGGCTGCATCGCCTGCCCGAGGCCCCATACACGGCGGTGCTCGGGGAGACCCGGAAAGTCTCTTGGAGCTCCACGATCAGCTTCGGCGGCGTGACCTACTCGGTCCCGCACACGTTGGCCGATGAGACGGTGTGGGTGCGTGTGGACGGTGACCACCTCGTCGTCACCCACTGCGCACCGTCAGGCCCAATCGAGGTTGCCCGCCACCAGCGTTCGACGCCTGGGCATCCGATGATCGACGACGCCCACTACCCGCCGCGCCCGGCTGGGCCGCTCGGGCGGCGTCCGAAACCGACGAGCGCGGCCGAGGCCGAGTTCGGCGCCATCGGAGACGGCGCCCGCACCTGGCTCGTTGAAGCAGCTGCTGCGGGCACGACCCGCATGAAGGTCAAGATGGCCCAAGCCGTCACCCTTGCCCGACTGCACGGCGCCGAGCGGCTTGACGGGGCGCTCGGTGCCGCCGCGATGTTCGGCCGCTTCGCAGACGGCGACCTGGCCTCGATCCTGGCCGCTGACCCGCCCGGACAGCGCCGACGCGCCGATGACGTGCACTCGCTGCAGCCCGGCACCGCCGCCTGGGGTCGCCTCGGAGGCGACCGATGAACCCAGCACCGATCGACGAGGTCGTCGACCTGTTGCGCACCCTGCGCCTGCCCCACATGCGCGCCGCAGCACCGGAGTTGTTGGCCACCGCCAAAGCACAACGCTGGGAACCGGCCGAAGCAATGCGCGCACTGCTCACCGAGGAGCTCGCCGGCCGTCAAGCATCCTCAATCCGAGCCCGGCGCAAAGCGGCCGGGTTCCCCACCGGCAAGACCTTCGACGCCTGGGACGGAACCGTCAGCTCGATCCCGGCGCCGACCCAGCGGGCGCTGCGCACCCTCGAATGGATCCACCGCCACGAGAACCTCGTCGCGTGCGGACCATCAGGCACCGCCAAGACCCACTTCCTTGAAGCGCTCGGCCAGGCCGCCGTCGATGCCGGCCACAAAGTGTCCTGGTTCAGTCTCGAGCACCTCGGCGCGCTCGTGCGCCGCCACAGCGCCGACGACACCGCCGCCAAAGCGATCCGGCGGATCATGCGCGCCGACGTCATCGTGATCGACGACATCGGCCTGCTCCCCGTCGCCACCGAGACCGCCGAAGCGCTCTACCGCGTCGTCGACGCTGCCTATGAGAAACACTCCATCGCCTTGTCGAGCAACCTTCACCCCGCCGGGTTCGACGAACTCATGCCCAAGACCATCGCAAACGCCACCGTCGACCGGCTCCTGCACCACGCCCACATCGTCATGACCGCCGGCGACAGCATCCGCCTCACCCAAGCCACCGCCGGCAAGGGGGTGACGCCACTGACCAACTGAGCTACGGGCACAACACCTGGCCACCACCGGGCAGTTCTGTTGGCCACCAACGGGCAGTTCTACTGTCCGCCACTGGGCAGATCCCACTGGCCATTGACACCGGCGCAGAACGGGCGCGAGACTTTGCGTACTAGCAGTGAACCCAAGACGATTGATGGGAACAATTAGGGAACTGACGCCGAGAATTGCCTCTGGCCAGCAACTATCCGTTCCCCTTAGCCCCTCGCCCGAAGTAGTGATTCGCGAGCGGCGAGCCCTTGGTGAGCCCTGTTGTTCGCCGTGACCGAATTGTGGCCTCGGTTCCTCGTGCAGCCGGACATCAGTGGGCCGCACCACGCGGAACTCTCAGGAACGCTGCCTTGTACGGGCTGTTGGTCGGATGATCGCACCTGAGGATTCGCTATTGCGATCAGCACCGCAAGCATTCACACGGGCGATCCACACTGGAAAATCAAGACTGTGCTTCTCAACCTAAGAACCATTGTCAACAGTCGAACAGCAGCCGAGGGAGTCAGCGCCTCGAAGCGGAATCCGTGCTCCTCGGCAGCGTCTGAGACCGGCCTGCAGTCGACCACGTCCGCGCATGCGGCCGCATTCTCGCGCCCGTGAGCCAGCAGAACGAGCTGCCGCGCTGCCCGGCTCGGCTCGCAGTTACGATTCGACTGTGACCGAGGTCCCCAGCGTGACGACAGTGCAGCCTCCCGAGAGGCTTCTGCGCGCCTGCCACCTGCCCGCTTTGATCGCGGATGACGACGGGCGTGGCCGTGTCGTCGCGCTCCGCCAGTTCGTCAAGGACTGGGCAGCGTCCGATGACGTTCGGTGCCGCCGCATGGTCGCCGACGCTCCGCTACCGCACCGTCCCTGGCATCGGCTCGGACCGCGTCGTTTCGATCTCGCCAGAATCGCTGCGGTAGTGGACGGGCTGTGCGAACGCGACAATCTGAGCCCTCCCGCGTGGGTGGCGTCCCACCGAGCCGATCGGCCCGTGTCGCTGACCCAGCAGCGGCTCGCTGCGACCAAATGGAACGCATGGGTCCGCTCGGTCGCGCCGCCGGCATGCGAGCGGCACAACGTCTGGTTCGTGCCGACCGCTCTCGACGACTACCGGGTGCATGGCTTCCGCTGATCGCCGCACCACAGCGGTGGAGTCCCTGTTCGCCGCACCACAGATGCTGCGGTACTTCGCGGAGCTCGACGAGCTGCTCACCCAAAGCGGCGTTGTCGACCAGCTCCATCTTCACATTGCCGGCGGCGCCGTCATCGCCACCAAATCGGATTCGAGACTCACAGCCGACGTCGACGTCATCTCCGAAGGCATGACCGATCGGCTGCGTCGCTCCGTCGAGGAAATCAGCCGCCGCCATCGCGGCCTGCGAGCGGACTGGCTCAACGACGGCGCCAAGCTCAAACGTGTCAACCTCCCGATCGAGCCCGAGCGCATCTACACCGGCCACAGTCTCGTCATCGACTCCGCAGGCGACCGCTACGTCCTGGCCATGAAGCTCGTGAGCGGACGGCCGATCGACGAAGCAGACTGCGAAATCCTCATCCGAGGGCTCGGCATCCGCACCGAGACCGAGCTGCTCGACCTGCTCACCCAAGCCGTGCCCGCTCATCTCCACACACCCGCCATGGGCTACTTCGCCGCCGACAGGCTCGACAGCGCCTACCCCAGCCGGCGAAGCCAGCGACGATCGAGCAGCGGACCGTCGCTGTAGCCCGACTCAGCCCGCCCCGACCTGCGCGACTCGACCTAAGATCCATTGTCAACTGTCGAAACACAGCCGGGGGAGCGGCGAGTCCGTCGGCCCGGCAGGGCCTCAGATTTTCGCGAGAGTTGCGGGCACCCGCTCTCTCTTGCGCGTGACGCGACAGCCTGCTGCGGCGTCGTACACGGCTTGGGCCTCCGGATGGACTAGCAGCATCATCGGCAACGGCAGGATGACCATCGCCATGAGTGTTTGTGCCTCGGTCGAGCCTGTTCGTTCCGTGAGAAACGTCGCGAGCCAGACGGCTGCGCCGGTGGCCAGAAACGCCGTCGCTCGCGAGACAGGCCAAATCGCAGCTCGGAACCCTCTGATTCCTGGGACACTGCGGAGGCGAAGCCCGCAGGCCCGCTTGCCGATCGATCCCCTGGCGTATCCCCAAAAACACTCGTACACGACCAGAACCAGCAGCGCACCCAGGAATTCCCGACCGCCCTCGATTCCGAGATTCGGGACGTATCGGCTCCACCAGTCCGTCAGCACGAGAAACGATCCTCCCACTCCAACAAGCACGAGGTCGATACAGCGCGCCAGGCAACGCCTCCATAAGTACCCGTCGTCATCCTCCAGACTCCATACCACTGTTTCGGTCGCCATCTCGACGAGTCGCTCTCGACGGAGTGCAGTGCTGATGGCAGCGATGTTCAAAGGCAGCGCGACAGTCGCGAGAGGTCTCGCCACGAGATGCGCGACTCGGAATTCAGCGTCGTTTGCCGCGATCGAGGCGCACGCCACCGCTACGAGCAGTAGACCTGCCCAGAGCATTCCTGACGCGATTCGATCTGTTCGCTTTCCAGAGCCCGTGCGAATGCCCTCCGGGTCCCTTGTCGGGTTCGAGTGCACACGGCTCAGTGCCCACAGGTCGACAGAGACCACAAAGGCCGCCACGGCCAGGTATCCCGCTTCGCCGAATATGCCCAGCACGAAGAAGGACACAAACGTCACAGCGAGGCCCGGCCACCCCACCGCGTGCGCGAAGCTGCTCGCCCTATATCCGGCGAAGCCGTAGGTCGGAATGGACCGCACGACTCTCGGACTCTCGTTCACCGCGCCCCTCCCCGGCTCAACCCACTCGGGCACACTGTTTACAGTCGAGGTCCGGGCACCAACCTGCATAGAGAATGAATTCCTCCTCCGCGTCGAAGGTCTCATCGTCGATTCGCGGCCATTGCTTGACGCTCACGGTGGTACCCATCACCCACAATTCTGCCCAGTCTCGCTGTCGAGCCATGCGTGTACGTCGGGGTCGACGTCCGTGTCTTCGAACCATATCGAGGGGGTGTCGTAGGAATGCAGCTCGACGATGGCGGGTCGCGTTGTGTCGCATACTGGGCGCATGAGCGGCACGGCGGAGTCATGGATCGTGATGGACAGCAACGGGCTCTACATCACGGGCCGCTCCTTCACGCACCGGTTCCTTTTCCGGGAGTCCCAGGGCGAATGCTGGGACCCTTACGAGGAACACTCTGGTGTCCCGAAGGACTGCTACCGCGAGTGGTGGGACCACGACGAAGCCAAAGTGTTCACGTCGCTGGACGAAGCACACAGAATCGCCAAACTCGCGACCGAAGCAGACCCAAGCGGCGCCATGTGGCACCCTCAGCCCACTACACGAGCAGGCGTCCGCTGACCTGACAGCGCCATGCATCGAGCACTGCGGGCACGGAGGATGGTTCTAGCGCTCGCATTGCCCGATCGACAGTCCTGAACCGCTGACCGAAGGTCGTCGCCCGGGACCTTCGCCGCCATCACCGTCGCTTACGTCCACACAGCACACATCCATCACCCCGACACCCAAAGCAGCCCCGGCGACACACCCTGGTGGATTCAGACCCGCCAGGACGCCGGCACCGCACCAGCCGCCCGCCGCCGAGCCAACCACTTCGGAACCATCTCCAGCTAGCGCTCCTCGACGGCACGCTGACGTGTCTGACCGGCTATGCCATCGTGTCGGTGCTCCTCAGATCAGCGGTGTTGTGCTGCCTAGATCACCGCCGGCCTGGCGCCCTAGACAGCCACTGTCGCTCTCCGCGGACCGCGAGGACTATCTGGGCAATTCAGCCATACTCGGCTCGGCATTCCCCGACCCTGGAGGCTCCAACATGACCAGCGACAAGGAAGCCGCGCGCCGTGCAAGCGCCGCGGACATCTCTGCTACCAGAGCATTCTCGCAGGCGCTTCGCTACCTCAGCGCCGTCGAACTCGCCGACCTTGCTGATGAACTGATCGCCGAAGCCGAGCGGAGCGAACGCGCGGCTGAACGAGTTGCCGAAGACGCCCCCGACGACGAAACCGCGCAAGGGGCGCGCTCGCTCGGGCAGCGTCTCGCGTTCAGCAACCGAAAACTCAGCTTCATGGCCCGGCACCGCGACATCGTGTGCAGCGATCCTGACGAGGAAACCGAGAACTACGGCCTGTTCTGCGCGCAATGCGCAGCGGCGCTCAACTCAGCTAGCGAGCACTGCTCTCGGTGCGGTACGAGTGACTACGTGTTCGCGGTCGACGCTGACCGGCACGGCTTTCCCGTCATAGCCACAAAGCCGACACGCGAGGAAGCGGATCGCTCCCTCCAAGACCTCCGCAATGCACTCCAATCCGGAGCGATCGATCCCTCAGCGCCCATTGGGGAGATCTTTCGCTAGCACTATGCGTGCCGGAGCGGTCCAGCCCCTCGATCGCCGCGTTGTCGGTTCCTAGGTGGGTTTCGCGCCTCGTGTCTTGGCCCAGGAGCATTCCTGCTCCGCTGCGTGAGGCCATGTCGCGGAGGCCGGTATCCTCGGCGTATGGGCGCGCCGACTCTTGCTGACGCTCGACGAGCGGCCGATGAGATTCTCGGCGCCGGTGTCGGCACGGTGCTGCTGTTTGGGTCCTTGGCGCGTGGCGAGCCACGGGACGGCAGCGATATCGATCTAATCGCCATTTACGACGATCTCGACTACAGCGAACGCCAAGCTCGGCGTTGCGATTTGGAAGCTCAGGCACGCCGCGCTGCGGGATGCCGGGTCGATGTGCTGGTCACGGACGCGCCAGAGTGGGTTCGGCGCACCACGGCGGTGCCGTGCTCGCTGGAAGCGCGCATCGCCCGAGACGCAGTCCGGCTGGCTGACGCAGCCCAGCACGACACCATCGACTGGGACAAGGAGATCGGGATGCCGGACAACCCCACAGCTGAGATGCAGACCCGTTTCGCCGATTTCGCCAGCGCCGTGCAGCGCTTGCAACTCCACTTGTCCCCGGAAAAGCGAGAACTCGACGCTGCTGCTGCGTCGAAGCAGGCCGATCTGGCAGCACGAGAAGACGACCGGTTCGCCTTGGCCTGCCAGGCGGCGCACCTCGTCGTGGAGACCGCCGCCAAGACCACCTACGTCACCACGCTCGGCACCGCGCCGCCCCGTAGTCACGAAATCCTCGAGCTGCTGGAGGACCAGCCCGGCACCATTCGCACCACGTTTGTCAGCCACTGCCGTGACCTCGACATCGAGCAGTTCGATAAGTGGTCCGAAGCCGGCAGGTACCGCGAAGCCCGTCCGGTGCAGCGTTACGACGATACCTACCTGCGTCGGCATGTTTCGGCGGCGAACCGCATCGCCGAGTTCGTCGACGACCACTGCAGCGATCTCGGTTTCGACCCCGGCATGATCCGCCGCTTCCGCGAAGACCTCCACGACAACATCGCCGCCCTCGATGGGTCTCTCCGCGCAGTCCCAGAGCGCCCGACTCGTCACCAAGGACGACCCGGCCGAGGACTCGGTCTATGAGGCCTGCCGAGGACTTCGACGCCGTTCTCCACGACGTGCAGAGCCGCGGCTTCCTCCCCGCCCATGACGGCCCGGACCGCGACGCACCATCTCGCCGCTACGTGCCCGCCGATCCGCTGCCGATGACGGCGAAGGAATTCGACGATCTGGTCCTCGACGTGCGAAGCCGAGGCTTCTCGCTGGGCGGTCCGCTCGGCGACTCGTCGACCGCCCCGCGCTAGCCCGGCAGCTGTCGCTCGCGCGGCTTGGCTACGAAGGCATCAGACGCTTCGGAGCCTGCGCTCCTCATTCGTTGGCGGCCTCACGATGCGTGCTCGTCGAGCACAGCTGCGACTGTTTCCGCTGACGGATTCACGTAGCGGTCGAGCGTGCGCAGCGACGCGTGCCTGGAGATGGCTCGCAGGATGGTGGCGTCGACGCCGGACTCCGCAAGGTGGGGGAGCCTGGAATGTCGCAACTGATGCAAAGTCCGGCCCCTCGATGCCGTCTTGAAGATCTCAGATGCCCGGTTGTAGCTCAGCCTGGGGCGACCGGTGAGGGCGCACACGTCGCGTGCGGACGGTCCCCGCAGCTTTCGGCTCGACAGGAACACCGGACCGGACTCGCGTCGCAGGTGATGCCAGCGCAGCACTGCGGGGAACACGCGTGCGGTGTCGGTGGACCACTGGATCGTCTCGACGCCGCCGCCCTTGCCGATCACCGTGGCGCGCTTCTTCGCGAAGTCGATGTCCTCGATGTTCAAGTTCAGAACCTCACGCGCCCGGGCGGCACTGTCGTACAGCAGCCGCCACAGCACCCGGTCCCGCACCAGGTGGTCACGGTGCTCGAACAGCGCCTGCAGCTCGTCGAGCGGGATCGGCCGCCCCTGCCGCTCGGACCGGGCACTGCGGGGCTGGCGGCGACGCCGGATGCCTGCCGCCGGCGACGCTTCGAGGATGCCGATCTCCGCGGCCCAGCCGAACATCGCCGAGATCGCCGCCAGGTGCCGGTTCACGGTCGCCGGCGCCCGCCCGGCGTACCGTTCGCGCAGGTGCCGCTCGATCGTGGCCCTCCCGATGCTGTCCAGGCGACGGTGGCCGACGTCGTCGGCGAAGGCCTCCAGGGACGCCCGGTAGGCGCGCGGGGTGTTCTCCGAGAGGTCCACGGCGGCCAAGAAATCGTCCACCAGGTCGAGAAGCGTCGTCTCAGAGCGCCGCTGAAGGCCCAGTTCGATGATGTCGCCCACCCCAGCCACGCCCGACAGTCGCAGATAACGCGCAGAAACACCCTAGCGGACGCCCCCGCAGCTGCAGGGGTTCCCGGCTGCGTGGCCACGCATAGTCGGAGACAATGGGGCATTATCCCGTGTGGACGAATACGTCAGCTGGGACGGCGTGCGTCAATGATCCTCGCCCGGCGGGGCCGCGCCAGCATCACCGGAATCACCTCCTGGGGGCTCCGCCGATCCGGCGAACAGGGCCGATCGATTCCGCTTCAAGTGGTTTCGCCGACGGCATCGGGCACCCTCACCGGAGCTGGCCAGGCGTCGAGTATCAAACACGGTGGCCAACAAACTCAGACTGGCGGAGTTCGCCGATTGGGTCACATGAGGGACCCACCAGCCAATGCCCAAAGGGAACTATTAGGGAACCAAGGCCGTGTTTCGTTCTTGACCAGTGTCTATTCGTTCCCCTTAGCTCCACTTGAGGAACCTTCGGCCTCGCCGGTGAGTAGTCGGAGTTGTTCTTCTACATCGGTTCGTAGGGGTGGGCGGAGCCCGGGACCGGCCAGCGATCCTGGGTGCTGGACGATGGCTCAGGCTTTGGGGCACCCGACTCGGTCTCGGTCGGCTCGTCAGGACCGTCGTCCTCGTCGATCTTGGCCGCGGCCGTGTGCACTTCGCTCGATGATGTGTCTCGGTAGCCGTCGGTCGCGATGTCGCGCTCACCCTCGCTCGCGATGTCGTTGCCTCGCGATGAGTTGATGAAGACGTTGTCTCCGATCTCATTGCCGATCGGCGTGTTGCGGCGAATGATGTCTGCCAGTGTCGTGGCGTCCACTTCCGCCAGCACATCGGGGTTGGCGGCGAACCACGTGTCGTTCTGATACCAGAAACGGTCACCGTCACGCAGGCGGCGGAACTGGTCAGCGATGATCGTCTGGAACGTCTCGCCGACCATGGCGCCTTCCACATGGTCCTCGGCGAGCCCGCCCGTCCAGAGGTCGACCTGGCCGACTTCGCCGTAGGCCAAGCGCAGCTTCGCCTGTACATGGGGATCAGATGAGATGTCACCGAAGCTCGTTGCCGCTGGCAGCCCGTACGCCTGGCGGGCCGCGTTGTAGGACGCCAGTCCGTGGTCGCGGCTCCGCTGGATGTTGAGCGCCGCCAGGTCCCGTCCGGGGCTGTCGGGCGGGCCGAACAGCATGTTTCGGGCCGGGTCGACCAGTTGAGTGTCGACCTGCTGGGCATGCTGTGTTGCGAGGCCACGCAGCAAGCCCGAGATGCCCTCGTCGGTCACCCGTGATGGCGCGAAGAATGCGTCGGCCAGCGAGAGCGTCCGCTCGTTGCCGTTCCCGTCAACCATGAGGAGATCGGGCGAAAGCATGGTGTGCCCCACCCGGTAGGCCGCCGTGGAGAACTCATTCGCTATGGACGCATCGACTGCTGAGTCGTAGCCGTCGTAGGAGCCGACCGAATCGGGGCCCAGCAATATCGGCAGGAATTCGTTGTAAGTGATGACCTGCATCTCAGCGCCAACGATCTTGCGCGCCATTTCGAAGATCTCCTGCCCGGCCAAGCTGGGATGGGCGGCCGCGATCAGGTCGGCCAGGCGATTGTGTTCACGGACGAACAATGTGTGCAATGCAGAAAGTCCCACCTGCTCATTCGCCCGAATATCACCTGCCGCGAACAGATCAGTGCGAGAACTTCCGGCGCCTCGGCCGCCGCTGTCATTGTCGAGTCCGAACTCGTTGAATGGCAAGAATCGGCCGTCGCTCGATGTACGGAGCTTCACCGTGCCGTCGTTGGTTCGCAGCGCCTGCGTTCGACCTAGTGACGAGCCGTAGACATTCGAGGCGTCGATGAACGACGTAACCACGTTGAGCTGCTGACGGGTGCCGCCCGCGGCAGTGTCGTGAGCCGACCGGTTGAAGGCAATCGTACGAGTCCCGGCAAATGCGGGATCGAAGACAACGTCGCCGGTCGGAACTGGGATCGGCAACGACTCTGCGGGGCGGTGCTCGGGCGTCAGGCTGATGTCGTGGTCCAAGAACTGGCCCCACTGCCACACCATGTCGGTGGCGTGGGCGGCGTTGGTGATTGACCTGGCCTGAGCTGCCACGATGTTGCTGACTGCCCTCGGCCCAGGAAGGTCCGTGGGCACATCTGAGAGCCCGACGTAATCCGCGGCTGCCAGCCGGAGGAGCTGAATGCCAGCCGAGCCAAACTCGGGATTCTCGACATTGTTGCCCCAGCCGTCGAGCGAGCGCACCCCAAACGACATGGGGTATTCGCGCAGGGCAACCGAGACGATGTCGCCAACACGCAGCCGGACCCGCACGCCGGTCCACGTCAGGACTTCCCCGTCAGAACGTGCGTCGGCCAGGTTCAGCCACACCTGCCGCAGCCGCAGCACCAGCCTGTCAGTCCTGCCGTCGATGGCAGGGGAGACAGCGAAGCGCACCGCACAGTCGGTGTCGGGCCCGTTGCATGCGACAGTGAGCTCTGTCACCGTGTGGCTGGTGCCCCCGATGGTGATTTGGTCATCCGACACGTCGCCGAGTCGGGAGCTGGCGACGAAACCGATCGCACCGGTGCTTTGGGCCACACTCAGCGATGCCGACCACAGCTCAGAGGTGGAAGCCGTCAACAACGTAGGACTGATTCGGCCGTCCTCGTCAGCTGCTGCTGCGGGCGGCGCCGTGCCCACCGCCACAAGGATCGAGGCCAGCACGGCCAGCGCGGTGCAAACGGCGACCTGCGGCCACCCGCCCCGCCACGTGCGTGGAGGATCTGCACGCTCAAATGGGCCGCTCACCGGGCCCCAGAAGCGTGTCGCATCGTCTTCGCCGCCCGCCCCCCGAAGGCGAGCCTTGAGAGTCGGGGCGAACCGATGGCACCCGGTGGCGGTTCCGATGCTGGGCAAAACACCGACGCAGAATACAGAAGGATCCTGAATTACTCATGGATATCTGTGTCTATTTCATGTGAAGCACTACCCCAGCGACGACCTCGCCGTACGCGAGTAGTTTTCGACGGCACATGACCCTGCTGTCTCCGTACCGAGTGCTCGACCTGACCGATGATCGCGGTCACTTGGCCGGATTCATCCTGGCAAGGCTTGGCGCCGAGGTCATCGCCATCGAGCCGCCGGGCGGCACCCCAGTGCGGCAGCTGGGACCGTTCGACGCGGACGGCACCTCGTTGACGCATTCTCCCTATGCCCGGGGCAAGAAATCCGTGGAGCTCGACATCACCACCCCCGATGGCGCCGAAGCGCTCCGCGGTCTCGCTGCTGGCGCCGACGCATTGCTGGAATCTGCCCCGCCTGGCCAGCTGACATCGCTGGGCCTCGGACCCGATGCACTCGCCGAGATCAACCCCGCACTCGTCATCGCTTCGATCTCGCCGTTCGGCCAGACCGGCCCCAAGGCCGACTGGGCGGCGGCCGATCTGACTGTGTGGGCATCAGGCGGCCCGATGCACCTGTGCGGCGACGAAGACCGGGCACCGCTCGGCGTGGGCGTCCCGCAGGCATTCCGTCATGCCGCTGCGCACGCTGCATCACTGGTGACGCTCGCACTGGTGGAACGCAACCAGTCCGGCTGGGGCCAGCACATCGACGTATCGGCGCAAGCCGTCGCAATGAACTCGACGATGTCGTCGGTGCTGTGCTCGCTGATCGGTGCACCCTTGACCCTGCGAGGCGGTGGAGCTGTGCGCAGCGGCGATCTCCGGCTGCGGTTCATGTACCCGGCCAGCGACGGGCACGTCTCGGTGACCCACGTGTTCGGGGCTGCAATCGGGCCGGCGACGGCTCGGCTGATGGACCTGGTGCACGAGGCGGGATTCTGCGATGCCGAGACCGCGTCGAAGGACTGGATCAGCTACGGCATGGCGCTCAGCGACGGAAGCGAGACGATCGAGAATTTCGAACGAATCAAGGAATGCGTCGCCGCATTCACGGCCTCCCGGACCAAGCAGGAGCTGTTCGCCCTCGCCAACGAGCATCGCTTGCTGCTCGCACCAGTCGCCACAACCGCCGATGTCGCAGCATCGGAGCAATTGGCCAGTCGCAGCTACTGGGATGACGTTGACGGGCAGCGTTATCCCGGGCATTGGATGAAGCCCGAACCCACCGACGGCTCGGCCGATCGGGTGCCGGCCGTCGGCGAGCACACGGCCGCTGTCCTGGCCTCGCAGCGGACACCTGCAGTGTTCGCCCCGGATGCGCCAACCAGACGTGAACGCCCGCTCGAAGGCTTGAAGGTGCTCGACTTCATGTGGGCAGTAGCCGGGCCCACGTTCTCGCGGATCCTCGCCGATGCAGGGGCAACCGTGATCCGGGTCGAGTCATCAGTCCGCCTCGACGCGTGCCGTACCTTCCTGCCGTTCATCAACAACGACCCTGGGCCCGAGAACAGCGCCCTGTTCAACAACATGAATGCGGGCAAACTCGGCATCACGCTGAATCCGGGCACTCCAGCCGGCCTCGAAGTCGCCCACGACCTGATCCGCTGGGCCGACGTGGTGTGCGAGGCCTACACGCCCAGGGCCATGCGTTCTTGGGGTCTCGACTACGACAACGTGCGCGAGATCAACCCATCGGTCGTCATGCTGTCGACCTGCCTGTTCGGCCAGAGCGGGCCGCTTGCCAACTTTGCGGGGTACGGCAACCTTTCGGGCGCAATGGCTGGGTTCTACAACATCACGGGCTGGGGTGATCGCGCCCCGGTCGGGCCCTATGGCGCCATCACCGACTACACCTCGCCGCATCCAGCACTGGCCAGCCTGCTCGCAGCCGTCGATCATCAACGCCGGACCGGTGAGGGCCACTACATCGACTTCTCCCAGGCGGAGGCGTCGATTCACTTCATTGCGCCCGCCATGCTCGAGTACTTGCGAAATGGCACTGTCGTGGAAGGGCGGGGTAACTCCAGCGAGCACGCCTGCCCGCACGGTGTCTTTCCCGCAGCCGGGGACGACCGGTGGGTCGCCGTGGTCGCGCAAGATGACGACGCATGGGCTGCGCTCGCCCGCCTTGTCGGCTGCGATGACCTGGCGACGCTGCCGGTCGGCGACCGACTCGAACGACGGCCAGAACTTGAGGCCGCCCTCGCCGCATGGACGAGCAAACTCGATGAAGCAGAGGTGGAACGGCAGTGCCAGGACGCCGGTGTGGCTGCGCACCGGGTGCAGAACAGCCCCGAACTGGCAATCGACCCCCAGATCACCCACCGGCGTCACTGGGTTGAGGTTCCCCACTCGACGCATGGCTCGACGATCATCGAAGCGCCCCGGTTCACCATGTCGCGCAGTCGAGTGTGGCCAGAGGTCGCTGCGCCCGCTCTCGGAGAGCACCTCTACGAAGTCCTGACCGAGCATCTCGATTACGACGCTGAGCGCGTTGCCGAGTTGGCCGCCGCCGAGGCATTCGACTAGCCCAGCGGCAGTGCGATCCTTCTGTGTGCAGAAATGCTGGCTGAGGCGGCATTTCTGCGCAAAGTCCGCGCCGGTCGGCCTGGTCTGGCGCTTATGCCGCCTCTCCGCACAGCCTCTAACATGCGTGCATGGCAGCAATCGATCACATCGTCGTCGCAGCACCCGACCTTGAGGCGGGCACCGCGGCCGTGGAAGCACTCGTCGGCATGCGTGCGGCGCCCGGTGGGCCCCATCCGGGCGTCGGCACCCGCAACACGCTCATGTCGCTCGGCGACGACGTCTATCTGGAGATCATCGCGCCCGACCCAGAACAGCCCGCCCCGGCCAATCCGCGGCCGTTCGGGATCGACAGCCTGAGCGGGCCGAAGCTCGTGACGTTCGCCGTGCATGCGTCGGACGGCGAGACCATTGACGACGTGGTGGCGGCAATGCGCGTCTGCGGCGAGGACCCCGGCGAGATCATCTCGATGAGCCGCGTCAAGCCCGACGGCGAGGAGCTCCACTGGTCGCTCACCCTGTCCCCCGCCGGTCTTGCCGAGGGGGCCGGCCTGGCCCCGTTCGTCATCGAATGGGGCGACACCACCCATCCCGCCACCGTGACGCCGACCGGTTGCACCCTGGTCTCGCTGGCCGGAACGCACCCCGACCCCGATCACATCCGAGCACTGCACGCCGCGATCGGCATCGACGTCGACGTGAACGCAGGCGACAGCGTCAGCCTCGAAGCGACACTCGACACACCCAACGGCCGAGTCACGCTGCGCTGAGCCCGGGGGGCGATCAGCGCCCGTCCGGTCAACAACCCTTGGCCCTGCACCGGGCGCATGGCGTCCAGCGCTGACTAGTCGTCCGCGCGCCAGTCGACGGGCTGACGTCCGGCGGCCACGAGGGCGGCATTCGCACGGCTGAACGGCCGGCTGCCGAAGAACCCGTTGTGGGCGCTGAGCGGCGACGGATGGGCCGATTCGATGACCACGTGCCGGGTCAGGACGAGCGCCTTCTTGCGGCGGGCGAACGCTCCCCACAGGATGAACACGACCCGCTCGGGCTTTGCGCTCACAGCACGGATCACCTCGTCGGTGAACGTCTCCCAGCCAGCCGACCGATGCGAAGCCGCCTGGCGGGCACGCACCGTGAGAAACGCATTGAGCAGCAGCACACCCTGGCGCGCCCACCCCTCCAAATTGCCGTGCGACGGCGGCTCGATGCCGAGGTCGTCGCGCAACTCGACGAAGATGTTCTGCAACGACGGCGGCTGCGGGATGCCATGCGGCACCGAGAAACACAGCCCGTGCGCCTGGCGGGGGCCGTGATAGGGGTCCTGACCGAGGATCAGCACCTTGACCTCTGCGAACGGCGTCAAGTGCAGCGCCGCGAACACCTGGTCGTGGGGCGGAAACACGGCGCCTTGAGCACGCTCGTCGGCCACGTATTGCTGCAGGATCGGCCAGTAGGGCTTTTCGAACTCGCCCCGCAGGATCGGGTTCCAGTCGGTGCGTGTCATCGCCTGCCTGCAGCGATCCGCAGCCCTAGGAGATTGCCGCCGCCGCCGCAGCGGACAGCTCGATGCCGCGCCCGATGCGGGCCCGGTACAGGTCCAAGTCGACGTCATCGGAGGGCTTCTGGCCGCGCATGTACCGGGCATAGACGCCGTGGATGATGCACGCCGATTTCCAATGGTTGAAGCTGACGTAGTACGCCAAGTCCGACAGGTCGGCTCCCGTGCGTTCCTCGTAACGCTCAATGATGTCGGCACGGCTGACGAACCCGTCCACCAGGGTCGGCGGATCCGAGCCCTCCAGGATGTCGTCGCTCGGCTCGGTCCAGCCGTTCAGCGCGTATGCGAAGTCCGCCAGCGGGTCGCCGAGCGTCGAGATCTCCCAATCCAACACTGCCTGCAATTCGCCGCCGGGGTTGAACAGGCAGTTGTGCAGGCCGTAGTCGCCATGCACGACGCGCGCCGGACCCTGCTCTGGTTTGCGTTCCAAGAGGAAGTCGTGCAGTTCGTGGACGACGGGAGTGTCGTAGGTTGCCGCTTCCGCCGAAGCCGTCCACGACCGGTACCAGGTGCGAACCTGACGCCCGACGTAGTCCACCTTCTTGCCGAGATCGCCCAGGCCGACATCGTCGGGATCCACCGAGTGCAGCGCTGAAAGCACGTCCATGAACGACGTGCCGACATGTGCCCTGCCTTCGGCGCTCAGGTGCTCGCGGGCATCGGCAGATTCGAACAGGGGCCTGCCTTCGACATAACTCATCACGTAGAAGTGAGCACCGGTCACATCGGGACTTTCGCAGTAGCCGTATGCAATGGCGACCGGCACATCGGTGGATCCCAGGCCGCTGATGATCGTGAACTCACGCCCCATGTCGTGGGCCTTGGGCAGCAGCTCCCCCATCGGCGGGCGGCGCACGACCGCAGTGGTGCCATCGGCGGCGGTTAGCTTGTAGGTGAGGTTGCTGTGGCCGCCCTCGAGCTGAGTCCACGTGAACGGCGGCTCAAGCCCGTCGACGTTGGCGTCGATCCATGCCTCCACCGCGGGCACGTCGTACCCAACGACCTTGCTCACCGCCGTGCCGCCTGTCGCCCCGTCGGTCATCTCGCCTCCCCTTGTACCCGGCGAGCGCCCGCCGATGTGCAGGCTGGCGCAGTTCGCACACACTATGGCAACCGGCGGCGCCCGCTGCGGGCTGTGCACACCCGCGCCGAGGGCTGCACCGGCACCGCGAATCCGCGACGAATCGCTGCGGCGACGACCGGTAGCGTCGGCGCCATGGACTCGACCGTGCCAGATCTGCCTGCAGAGCTGACGTCGCCTCCTCCGCACATGACACCGGACGAATTCCGGCGCCACGGCCGGGAAGTCATCGACTGGATTGCCGACTACTGGGAGCGCATCGAGTCATTGCCGGTGGCGTCGACCGTCGCGCCGGGCGACATCCGAGCGATGCTGCCCGACGCCGCCCCCGAAGAGGCCGAGCCGTTCGAGAACCTGCTCGCCGATCTGGACCGCGTGGTGCTTCCGGGCGTCACGCACTGGCAGCATCCGGGCTGGTTCGCCTATTTCCCGGCGAACAATTCCCCGCCATCGGTGCTGGCCGACACGGTGTCGGCAGGGCTCGGGCTGATCGGCCTGCTGTGGTCGGCCTCGCCGGCGATGACCGAGATCGAGAGCCACGTGCTCGACTGGCTGGTGGATCTGCTGAACCTTCCGGGCCACTGGAAGACCACGTCGACCGGAGGCGGCGTGCTGCAGGGCAGTGCGTCCGACGCGACTCATGTCGCCCTGGTCGCGGCCCGCCACCGTGCGAGCGCCCGCAGCGGTCTGCCCGCCACCCAGATGGTGGCCTTCACCTCGGCACAGGCACACAGCTCGGTGGAGAAGGGCGCCAACATTGCGGGCTTCGGCGTGGTGCGCCTCATCGAGACCGACGAACGGCGGGCAATGCGACCCGACGCTTTGCGAGCTGCGATTGAGGCCGACGCAGCCGCAGGTCTCGTGCCGGCGTTCGTCGGCTCGACCGTTGGCACTACCGGCACCACCGCTGTCGACCCGGTGCGGGCCATTTCCGCCATCGCCATCGAGCACGAGCTGTGGCATCACGTTGACGCTGCGTATGCGGGCACGGCCATGATCTGCCCCGAATTCCGTCACCACCAGGACGGCATCGAGCTGGTCGACAGCTACGTGTTCAACCCTCACAAGTGGATGATGGTCAACTTCGACTGCTCGGCGTTCTACGTGGCGGAGCGGGAGGCGCTCACTGAGGCGCTGTCGATTGACCCGCCGTACCTGCGCAACGCCCAGAGCGATGCCGGCAACGTGATCGATTACCGCAACTGGCAGGTGCCGCTGGGTCGCCGCTTCCGAGCGCTCAAGTTGTGGTGGGTTCTGCGCAGCTACGGTGCCGCAGCATTGCGACAGATGGTGCGCCACCACGTCGCCATGGCCCAGGAATTGGCGCAACGACTCGACGACGACCCTCGCTTCGAGATCGTGGCGCCGCACCCGTTCTCGCTGGTGTGCTTCCGCTGCAGTCCCGCCGACGAGTCCGAGACTTCACAGGAAGTCGCGGACCGCGCCACCGACGCGGTTGGCGCGGCGGTGAACGACAGCGGCGTCGCCTACCTGACCCCCTCCAAGCTGGACGGCCACAGCATCATCCGTGTGGCGATCGGTCAGTCCCGCACCGATCGGTCGCACCTGGACCTGCTCTGGAAGACGATCAGCGAGGCCGCCGTCTAGCTGGCAGGTTCGAACGTGCCCAAGGCGGCCAGCACCCGGTTGTTCTGTTGCGGAGTGCCCAGGCTGATCCGCACGCCTTCGCCTTCGAACGGGCGGGTCACCAGGCCTTGCTTCTCCAGCCGGACGAACAGGTCCATGGCTCCAGCTCCGACCGGCAGGTAGACGAAGTTGGCTTGGCTCGGCACGACGGGCCATCCCTGCTCGCCCATCGCAGCGCTGACGCGTTCACGCTCCGCCAAGATCCCTGCGACTCGTTCGGCCAGCTCCGCTGCGGCCTGCGGCTCCAGCGATGCCAGCGCCGCGTCCTGAGCGATCCCGCTCACGATGAACGGCAGCGCCACTTTGTCGAGCGCGCCGATGACACCCGGGTGGCCGACGCCATAGCCGACACGCAGGTTGGCAAGGCCGTATGCCTTGGAGAACGTGCGCAGCACCAACGCATTCGGGTGCTCGGGCACGATGGCCTCAATGGGATCGGCCACCGCAGGATCGGTGACGAACTCCCGGTATGCCTCATCAACCACCACGATGATGTCGTCGGGCACGGCTGCGAGCAGGCGTCGCAGTTCCGCAGTCGAACAGACCGTGCCGGTCGGGTTGTTGGGGGTCGAGAGGATCACGATCTTGGTGGCGTCGGTGACCGCTGCGGCGACGGCGTCGAGGTCGAAGGCATGGTCGACGAGCGGAACCGTCACAGCCCGAGCCGCCGACACTGCGCAGAACACCGGATGGACCTCGAACGAGCGCCACGGATACACCACCTCGTCGCCGGGATCGACGTACGAGGCAAACAGCTGCTGGAGCACGCCCACCGAACCCGAGCCGACGGTGACCTGATCGAGCCCGACGCGGTGCCTGTCGGCCAGCGCTTCCCGTACCTCCATGCAGCGATGGTCGGGATAGCGGTTCATGCCCAGCGCAGCCTCGGCGACCGCTTTGGCCACCGAGGGAAGCGGGTCGTTGGCGTTCTCGTTGGAAGCCAGCTTGACGGCTTCGGTCAGGTCATGCTCGGCCTCGGCCTGCGCGGCCGAGCGACCCGGCTTGTATTCCGGCAGCCCCTCTACAGCCGTCCTCGGTCGTCCGATCATGCGCTGGCGCTCCTGGTTCTCGGCGCGGCCCCGGCACGCCGCACTGCCCGGCGGCAAGTTACCGGGCGGAACTGTTTACAAGCGGCGGTTCGCCTGGTCCCCCGGCTTGGCGGCCGCCCGAAACTCGTCAGCAACAGCGGCCATGGTGGCGAACGTCACGCTGGGCTGGGACGCCATGTGGTCGATGAGCCGTTCGAGCATCAGCATGCGGCTGCCCCGTCCTATGCACTGGGGATGCATCGTAAGCACGAACACCCCGCTGCCGACCCGGTCACAGAGGTAATCGAACTCAGCCGACCACACGTCATAGACGTGATCGGGGGTGCGCAGCCCTTGCACCGTGGGACCGTCGTAGCTGAAGTACGGCCAGTCGTCGAGGATCCAGTCGAACGGCAGCTGAACGAGGTCCACCTCACCGCCGAATTGGTGCGGACCGACGGTGGTAGGCACGTCGCCCAGCCGGCACCACGTGGGCGCGTAGTCGTTGCGGGCCATGGAGGAGTCGTAGGAGAAGCCGTGCTCGATGAGCAGGCCGATCCAGCGGTCCCCACAGTTACCGCCCGGCACTCGGTGCCCGACCGGCGTACTGCCCGAGAGCCGTTCGAGGCAGTCCATGGAGCGCGTCAGGATGGCCCGCTCGTCGGCTTCATCCCGCTTCGATGAGGGAGCCTCGTGGCAGTAGCCGTGATAGCCCACCTCGTGCCCGTCCGAAACCACCCGGGCGCACACGTCGCCGAAGGTGTCGATGGTGTGGCCGGGGATGAACCACGTGGAGGGAAGGCTGCGCTCATCGAGCAGGTCGAGCAGCCGGTGCGCGCCGATCGTGGAGAATTCCCCGCGGGCGGTCAGGTTCGGCGATCTTGAACCTCGTGGCCCCGTCCAGATTGAGATCGCATCAAAGTCGAAGCTCAGGCAGACCGTTACACGGGAATCTGGGGCATCGGGTGGTCGTTCGGGGCTCATCTGCGGACCCTACTGAACCTCCATCAGCGCCTGCCACGTCCGCATGCGTCGCATCCTCCGCCGGCGGGCCCCATGTGGCCAAGCTGCCGGGCGATACCGTGACCCGATGCCAGAACGGACTGAATCTGGTCCCACTGAGGGGCCACCGCTCGCCGGCATGAAGGTGCTGGAGGTGGCCACCGGCATCGCCGGGCCGTTCGCTGGACGGTTGCTTGCGGGCGCCGGCGCGACGGTGCTCAAGGTCGAGCCGCCGGACGGCGACCCTGCCCGGCACCAGCCAGTCGACGATGTCCCGCTGCAGAACGGCGAACTGAGCCCCCTGTTCGTTCACCTCAACGCGGCGAAGCTGAATTGCGCGGCGGACGACCTCGACCCGTCGTGGCCCGACGTGGTGATTGCGAGTGACACCCTGGCGGGGCTCGCCGGCTCTCCGTGGGACCCGCAGCGACTGACGGCCCGCGCCGCTGCGGGCGACCCGGCACCCAAGCTTGTGACGGTCACCGCCTGGGGTGCAGACGCAGACGACCCGGGCGTCATTGCCGACGAGCTGTTGGTGCAGACCGCAACCGGCTTCCTGGGCTTCAACGGCGACGAGGGTGCCGAACCGCTGCGCCTCCCCGGCTGGCAGGCCCAGTACACCGCTGGCGGACTCGCCGCTTGGGCTGCGCATCTCATCTTGCGGCGGCCAGAGACCCACATGGACGTGTCGTGGCTGGGAGCGCTGCTGACAGCGGTCGAGCTCTGCTATTGCGATGCGCTGCACTGTGATCGGCCGCGGCCGCTGGTGGGGCCGCACCCGCCCACGGCGTACCCCTCGGGCGCGATCCGCTGTGCCGACGGTTACGTGTGCCCTGGATCGATCCGGCGTGACGACTGGGAAATGCAATGCCTGCACCTCGGTGTCCCCGAGTGGATCGACGATCCTGAGCTGAGCCACCGGCATCGCCGGGTCCGCCACATCGACAAGATCCGCGAGGTCATCGAGCCGTGGTACCAGTCGCGCACCAAGCGGGAACTCTTCCAGTTCGCACTCGAGACGCCATGGGCCGTCGGCATGGTGATGACCCCGCTCGACGCGCTCAACGACGAGCACCTCGTTGCTCGCGGCTTCCTCGGCAACATCGAGACACCGGCCGGCTCTGCGGTTGGACCTATCCGACCGTTCACCGCCGTTGGCGTGCCGGTGCCGAATCAGCGAGTCAGCGACCGAGGCACCGACTCGCTTCCGGCTCTGACGAACGGCTCCCGCAATGACGCGGCTCCTGCGCTATGTCCAGCTCACCAGCTACGCGTCATCGAGATGACGATCGCTTGGGCGGGCCCCTATGTCGGCAACCTGCTCACGCCGCTCGGCATCGACGTCATCAAGATCGAAGCGCAGAACCCCTTCGACGGCTTTCGCACACAGCGCCCCTATGACCACGGCATGGCACCGGGACTCGAACACCTCGTGGAGGACAATCGCTTCTACGAGGCGGGCGGCCACTTCAACGCCGTCAACAAGGGCAAGCGCGACTGCGTGGTGACGCTGTCCACGCCCGAGGGCCGGGAAGCGTTCATGGAGCTGGTGCGCAACTGCGATGCACTCGTCGCCAACTTCTCGGCCCACGTGCTGCCCCAACTGGGGCTCGAATTCGAGACGCTGGCCGAGGTCAACCCCCGCATCGTGCTCGTACGCATGCCTGCGTTCGGCATCGACGGTCCGTACGCGGACGCGGTCGGCTATGGCTCGATCATCGAGGCGATGGGCGGGCTCGGGCACCGGCAGGGCTACGAGCACGAAGGCGCCCGCATCTCCAACATTTACTTCCCGGACCCCATCGCCGGCATCGCCGCGGGCTTCGCCCTGCTGAGCGGCCTGCACCACGCAGAGCACACCGGCCAAGGCATCGAGATCGACGTCTCCCAGCAAGAAGGCACCTGGCAACACAGCGGCGAGGCAATAGTGCTGGCTTCGGCGGCCGGGCGCGACATCGGCCGCATGGGCAACCGCGAACCCGGCACGGCATGGAGCGGCTTCATAGAAGGAACCGGCGGCTGGCTAGCAGCAATCGCCGACACATCGGATGGATCTCCGACTCCGAAGTTCGATGCCGCCAATGTCATCCGCGGCCTGCTCGACGAGATCGAAGCGAACAGCGGCGCACCGACTCGTACCCGAGAAGACCTCCAGGCAATCCTGCACGCCGCGGGCGCCCGCACCGAGCCCTGCCGGGACCCCTGGACGGCCCCAGGCCATAGCCCCCTAGTGGACCACATTGAAATCGTCGAGCATCCAGTAACCGGCCAAAGACGCCACATCGCCTCCCCCTTCACGCTCGACGGCAAGCGCCCCACCCCGACCGGCCCCGCTCCCCTGTTCGACCAGCACACCGACGAGGTAATGGCCGAAGTAGCTGGCCTGAGCACAGACCAGATCGCAAACCTCCGGGCTGAAGGCCACATAGGCGGCGAACTACCCCCACCAGCAGAACTCGGCTTCGTCTACGACTGACCAACTACGTCGAACGCGCAGAAGAACGAGGGGTGTGCGTGGGCAGGGGTGGCCGCGCGCAGTTATGCAGCGCCCCTGCGACCCCGCGAGAGTGCAAATCGCGCTGCATCTGTTTGAAGCACGGACGCCCCTGCCCTCGCACACCCCGGGCAACAACCTGAGCGATACAACACCAGACGGCTACCGTCACGCCATGCGCATCGAACCGTTCCAGATCGCCGTGCCGGAAGAGCAACTCGACGACCTTCACGACCGCCTGGTCCGCACCCGCTGGCCCGAGCCCGAGCCCGTCGACGACTGGTCCCAAGGCATCCCGCTCGCCTACGTCCAGGAAGTGTGCGACTACTGGGCCAACACCTATGACTGGCGGGCACGCGAAGCCGCACTGAACCGCTTCGACCAGTACATGGCTGACGTCGGCGGCATGGACGTGCACTTCATACACGTCCGCTCGCCCGAGCCCGATGCGATGCCGATCGTGATCACCCATGGCTGGCCGGGCTCAGTGGTCGAGTTCCACAAGGTCATCGAGCCCCTGGCCGACCCCGTCGCCCACGGCGCAAACGCAGCCGACGCATTCGATGTGATCTGCCCGTCGCTGCCGGGGTACGGCTTCAGCGGCAAACCGTCCGAGCCGGGCTGGGGCGTCGAGAAAATCGCCGATTGCTGGGCCGAGCTCATGGCCGGCTTGGGCTACGACCGATTCGGTGCCCAGGGCGGTGATTGGGGCTCAGCCGTCACGAGTGCGCTCGGCAGTCGCCATGGGAATACCTGCATCGGCATCCACCTGAACATGGTGATGCGCGGCAGCCGCCCGAAGGATCGTGAGCCCAACGATGAGGAGCTGTCAGCCCTCGCAGCGGCGAAGCACTACAACGACTGGGATTCGGGATATTCCAAGCAGCAGTCCACCCGTCCTCAGACCCTGGGCTACGGGCTCACGGATTCTCCCGCTGGACAGGCCGCATGGATTCTGGAGAAGTTCTGGGCGTGGACGGACTGCGACGGCCATCCCGAAAATGCGCTCGGCCGCGACGAGATGCTCGACAACATCATGCTGTACTGGCTCAACGCCAATGCGGCCTCGTCGGGACGTCTGTACTGGGAGAGCTTTCGACAGATGCCCCGCATGACGGTGGACGTTCCCACCGGCGTGGCCAAGTTCCCCAAGGAGATCATCCCTCCGGTGCGTGCCTGGTCCGAGCCGATCTATTCCGACATCCGGCACTGGACCGAGATGCCGGCCGGCGGCCATTTCGCGGCATTCGAGCAGCCTGAGCTCTTCGTCGACGACGTGCGGGCCTTCTTCAGCTTGCTGCGATGAGCCAAGGCGTACCCATGGCGCCCAGAAGGCGTTTCCGATGACGACGGGCGGTTTCGGGCCATTCCTGGCCGGCAACACCATGGATCGGCCGCTGCTGGTCTCGACCCTCATTTCCTATGCATCCCACAGCCATGCCGCCACCGAGGTCGTAGCCGTCGACTCAGCGGGCATCACCACGCGCAGCACTTGGGGCGAGGTCGGCGAGCGAGCGCGACGGGTGTCTGCTGCGCTGGTTGCCGACGGGATTCAGCCGGGCGATCGGGTGGCCACCATTGCCTGGAACGATCACCGCCACCTCGAGGCCTACTACGGCATCTGTGGCATCGGCGCCGTCTTGCACACCGTCAACCCACGGCTTCATGACGACCAGCTGGCCTACATACTCAACGACGCCGCCGACAGCGTCGTGCTGGTGGACCCCTCCTTCGTCGAGATCGCTGCCCGTCTCGCCCCACGCACACCCAGCGTCCGCCGCTGGGTGGTGCTCGGGCGCCTTGACTCGCCCGCGGGCATGCCAGGCGAGATCGCCTATGAGGACTGGCTGGACGCCGTGCCGGGCCCGGCCACGTGGCCCGAGTTCGACGAGCGTGCGGCGGCAACGCTCTGCTACACCTCTGGCACGACGGGCAATCCCAAGGGCGTCCTGCAGAGTCACCGATCGATCGTGCTGCAGACGTGGGCGTGCTGCACCGGCGACGGCCACGACGTTCACTCTGGTCACGCAGTCCTGGGTGCGGTCCCCATGTTCCACGTCAACGGCTGGGCGCTGCCCTTCGCGACGGCGATGAGCGGCGCAAAGCTTGTGCTGCCCGGGCCGGACCTGAGCCCCGAAGCGCTCGTAAATCTCATCGAGGCCGAGGACATCACTTTCTCAGCGGGCGTTCCCACCATCTGGCTAGGTGTCGTGCAATACCTACAAGCCACGGGTCGTGCCGTGCCCACGCTGGAGAAGGTCGCGGTCGGCGGATCTGCCGCACCCCGTGTGCTCATTGACACGCTCGAGGACGACTATGGCGTCACGGTCAGCCATATCTGGGGCATGACCGAGATGACCCAAGGAACCTCGGGACGTTTCACACACCGGGTCGAACGAATGGAACGAGACGACATGCGAGCCCGCCAGGCCAAGGCCGGCCGTGAGCTGTACGGCATTGAGCTGCGAGTGGTCGATGACCAGGGCACCGTCGTGGCGCGTGATGGCCGCAGCGTCGGCGAGATCCAGGCACGCGGCCCCTGGATGTCCGGCTCGTACTACCGCGGCGCCCTCGCCGATGCCGAGACCTTTGCGGACTCGCACCTCGGAGAAGCCGAAGGCGGTTGGCTGCGCACCGGCGACGTCGGCGCCCTCGACTCCGAGGGTTATCTCACCCTTACGGACCGGTCCAAGGACGTCATCAAGAGCGGCGGCGAGTGGATCAGCTCGATCGAACTGGAGAACGCTGCCCTTGGGGCCCCGGGGGTTGCGGCTGCGGCCGTCATCGGCTTGCCGCACGAACGCTGGGGCGAACGCCCGCTGCTCATCATCGAGCTTTCCGACGGTGCCACCCTCTATCACGCAGCAGTGCTCGATGCCATCGGGCCACGAGTCGCCTCATGGTGGCTGCCCGACGACATCGTCGTCATCGACGTGATTCCCCTGACCGGCACCGGCAAGATCGACAAGAAAGCGCTGCGCACCTACTACTCGGGGCACGTCTGGCCGCAGCGCTAGCTCGGGTCCACGCCGACCTGCGCCATGACCCTGCCGGTAGCATGTGATTCGGACGCGCGGACCGCATTGCCGAGTCCGTTCTCTGGCCGCTTTGGCGGCCACCGGCACTGCTGCGCCGAGCGAGGTCACAAGCCGCTTGGCGCCGGGGTTCGCCCCGCGTGTCGTTTCCCTACCGCCCGTATCCCGACAGCAAGGTGTGAGTCATGGCTGCTGGTCGCACGACGTTCGAGAAACTGCAGAGGGACCGGGCCAAGAAGGCGAAGGCCGACGCAAAACGTGCCAAGCGCATGGGCAAGATTCCCCTCAGCGGCCCACTGGTCGCGGCCGAACCCGAACTTGACGGCGACGGTGCCGTGCTCGACGGCAACCTCGACGACGAGCTGTCTGCTGGCGACCTGATTCGCCTGGTCGAAGAGGTGCAGACCCAGTTCGACAACGACGAGATCTCCTTCGACGAGTACGAAGAGCGCAAGATCGAGCTCCTCGCCCGCCTGCCCACCGACTGAGTTCTCTCGCAGCGGCCACGAGGCACCGAGGTCGTCGCTTGCTAGAGTGACTACTATGACACAAGTCATCGACCTAGGCACGCGCAAGGTCTCGGGCCGGGCCTGGAAGATTCTCGGCGCCACATCGCTCACGAACTTCGTGGTGGGACTGGATCTGTCGATTACCAATGTTGCGGTGCCCGACATCGGTCGAACGTTCGCCAGCGCCAGCACAGCAGACATCTCGTGGGTGCTGACCTTCTACATGGTCGTCTTTGCGGGCTTTCTCATCGTGGCCGGAAGATGGGCCGACCGCTTCGGCCGGCTCCGAATGCTCAATATCGGCATTGCCTGCGTTGTGATCGGCGCTGCGCTGGCCTCCATCGCACCCTCGCTGGTGGTCCTCGTCGCCATGCGAGGACTTCAGGGGATCGGCGCGGCGATGATGGCCCCGGCCTCGCTCGGACTCGCCGTCGCCGCATGGCCCATCGAGCGGCGCGGCACCGCGGTCGCAGTCTGGAGCTCGACGCTCGCGCTGTCGACCGCAGTCGGCCCCGTGGTCGGCGGCTTCTTGATCGAATACGGCTCGTGGCGCTGGGCCTACGCGCTGGAAATCCCGGTCGGCTTGATCGCGCTGGTGTGGGGAATCAGGGTGCTGAGCGAGAGCGAGCGCCACCCCGAGACCCACTACCCCGATCTGGTAGGCGCGGCGCTTCTGGGAGCCGCAACCGGCGGCCTCGCGCTGGCAATCGTGCAAGGCCAGGAATGGGGCTGGACCTCACCAGCAGTGCTCGGATTGCTGGTGTTCTGCGCCGTGTCGCTCATCGTCGTCGCTCGTCGCACCGCTACCCATAGCGACCCCATCGTGCCGAGAACGCTCTTGGCAGTGTCGTCATTTCGAGTCGCCTCCACTTCGCTCTTCCTGTTCGGCCTGGGGTTCTTCTCCATGCTCTTGGCGGTGGTGCTGTACCTCACCGAGATCGCCGGCTATTCCACCGTGAACGTCGGCATCGCGATCATCACGTTGCCCGTCGCAGCCTTGGTGTCGGCCAACGTCAGCGGACCGCTCGCCGATCGCTTCGGATTCCGGGCCGTGGTGATCCCCGGAATGCTGCTCTTCACCGTCGGTGCGCTGTGGCTCTGTGTGAGAGCGGGCCCCAGCCCCAATTACCTGTTGGATCTGTTTCCAGGTTTTCTGCTGGCCGGAACTGGCATCGGAGCGGGGCCAGCCATCCTGAACGGGGCCGGAGTCTCCGAAGTCAAGCCTGCACACTTCAGCGTCGCCGGAGCGGTCACCCAGACCGCCCGTCAGCTCGCTGGGGCGATCGGTGTCGCCATCCTGGTTGCCATTCTCGGTGCCAGCGCATCTGGCGTCCCCACGGTCGGCGCCTTCCGCTGGGCGTTCGCGTACCTGGCGTCCGCCGCAGTCTTGGCGAGCCTTGTGGCCACCCGGCTCCCTGCTCGGACCAAGGCTTCGCCGCCAGTGAACTCAGCCGCCTGAGCCCAAGTCCGCCGCTCATCGGGTTCCGGGCCTGCCTTTTGGTACGTTGATCGTATGAAACGCAAGAGTTTTGAGCACATGGCGTGCCCCATCGCCCAATCGCTCGAACTTGTCGGCGAGTGGTGGACCCCGCTGATCCTGCGTGACACGGTCCTGATCGGGCTCACCCGCTTCGACGACATACAGAACAATCTCGGCATCGCGCCGACGGTGCTCACCAGCAGACTCAATCGTCTCGTCGAGAGCGGCCTGCTGGAACGTCGCCAGTACACCGATCGCCCGCCGAGGTTCGAGTACATCCCGTCCCCCGCCGCCCAGGACTTCAGGCCGGTACTGGAGGCCCTTGCGGAGTGGGGCGACAAGTGGACCCCCCAACACTCGGCGGACGCCAGCGCCTGACAATCAGCCGCCTGGGCCCACGAGCCTGGGTCCCGCAGCCTGGGCCCGGCAGTCCTAGTGCTGTGTCCGCAAACGTTTGCGTGGTTGAGGCGGGCTGAATGCCTCGCTGGCCTCGACAAGATCAGTTTTCTGTGCAGAAATGTTCGCTGAGCGAGTGATTTTGCACAGATAAGCGCCAGACTGGCAAACGTTTGCGGGCCCAGCAGTCCTAGCCGCCGCTGTGAGTCGTCGCAGCGGCTCGACGATGCACGGAAACGGCGTAGTCGCCCCCGTCGAACGGGGCGCCTTCCCACGTCGAGTAGCGGGCGACGAGTTCCAGCCCATTGCGCTGCGCGAGCGCGTCGTAGACGTGCAACTGCATGTACCCGTCGCTGAGCTGGAAGCCCGCGACCAGAACGCCGCCAGGGCGCAGGTGCGCCGCAATGTTGGCCACGACAGCGGCCTCGGTGCCGCGCTCGAGAAAGATCATCACGTTGCCAGCGGCGATGACTGCATCGAACAGGCGCCGTTCTCCGGCGGCGTCAAACACAACGGTGCTGGCCAGATCGCCTTGAATCCACGGCTTGTCGGGTGCCTTGTCCCGTGCCAGATCGAGCATCGCCGGGTCGAGATCGATGCCGACGACGTCATGGCCGCGTCGCGCCAGCTCGATGGCTACCCGTCCAGTCCCGCATCCAGCGTCCAGCACACTTCCGCCCGGAGGGACTAGCGAGGCAACGAGATCCGCTTCACCGTGGATCGACTCTCCGCGCGCTGCCATGCGCGCCCAGCGGTCGTCGTATTCGGTCCCGCGGGGAATGTCGCCTCGATCTTCCCAGCGGCTCAGCGGTCCTCCCAATTCGGATCACGCCGCTCAGCAAAGGCGGAAGCACCCTCGATGGCATCTGCCGATCCGAAGACCTCCTCAAGAGCGGGCTGCTGGTACGCCCAGAAGTCGTCCTCGGCAACGCCCAGCACGTCGCGGATGAGCCGCTTGGAGGCACGAACGCCCATCGGCGCATTGCGGGCTATGCGCTCGCCGAGCTCTACGGCCACGTTGACCGCTTCGCCTTTGGGGCAGACCCGGTTGACCATGCCGTGCTGGTGCGCGACTTCAGCCGTGATCGGCTCTGCTGTCAACGCCATCTCCATGGCCAGGCTGTAGGGAAGCTGGCGCGGCAGGCGCAACAGCGCACCGGCACCTGCGAACAGGCCCACACCCACTTCCGGGATGCCCAACACTGTGCCTTGCGACGCCACGATGAGGTCGCACGACAGCGCCACTTCCAGACCCCCCGCCAGGGCGAAGCGCTCCACGGCAGCGATGAGCGGCTTTGCAGCACTGCGTTCGGCGATGCCGGCGAAGCCGCGGCCCGGCGGGTTCGGCATGGCGTCGATGCCACCGCCGCTCACGAAGGCCTTGAGGTCCATGCCTGCGCTGAAGCCTCGCCCTGCCCCAGTCAGCACGCCGACCCGGACATCGGGATTTGCATCGAGGTTGTCGAGAGCCTCGCCGAGCGCCTCCGACAGGGCCATGTTGAACGAGTTCATCGCATCGGGGCGGTTCAAGGTCAGGATCTGCACGTAGCCGCGCTGTTCGGTCAGCACAAGCGGTTCATCGCTCACGAAATCTCCTCCGTCGGTGAAGCGGTTGTTGGTCTGTCGGCAGTTTGACGCCATCGGCAGCGCCGACGGCGCCGACAGTAGTCTCGCCGCGCGGCGCGAACCCGGGGGCAGCCGCGGACTTGGGGTTGGCATGAACGGCGACGGCTCACCCGCAACGAGCGAAGCTTCAGGCAGCGACGAGGTCCGCGATCTGATCGCTCGCATCGAGATGGCCGAATCGACCGAGGCCCCGATGCTGGTGCAGCTCCTGGCTCGGACTCCCGAGCTCCAGCAGGCTCAAGGGGCGACCGCCCTGCGAGCGGCCCGTGCGCTCAGCGTCCACGGCGGGCCGCAGCTTCTGTCGATCGCCGGGGAGCTTGCCGCACGAGCACACCGCGACGGCCAAGCCGGTGCCGGGGTCATCTTCGCCGAGTGCGCCGACAAGATGAGCCTGCTCGGCGGTCGGCCCCAGCAATTCGGCACGGTGGTCACGCGACACCTCGGCGACCTGGTGCTCGCACCGATCGACGGCACGGTCGACGACGAGTCCCGCGCACGCATGGGCCTGCCCACGTTGACGCATCGCCTCACCGAGATCGATCGGAGAAACCGGGAACTTGCCCGAGAGCGAGCCGCTGAGGGAGGTCTCCCGCCGGGTCAGCGCGTATGCCGGGTTTGGCGCGACCCCAGTCCCGAATTCCTGGCTGCCCAACTTGACGCCGACCCGGCCGGCTGCTGGAACGATGGCGACGAGCTCACCTTGGTCTGCCGCAGCGACGCCGCCGGCGTACTGCCCGGCCCCGTCATCGAATTGCCCATGTGGCGGGTCGGCAACGGCGACGACAGCGACCTGTGGGCGCTCAGCGTGCGAATCGAACGTCTTCCCGAAGCAGTGATCGGCTACGGCTTCTGGCCCCTTGACGACGCCGGAAGTCTGCTGGGCGGTCAGCGCGGCCCAGTGCCGCACCGCTTCCGCGGACCCGAAGCTCCCGCCGAAGTGCCATCACATCGTGACGACGAACTGCAAGGCACGACGCAAGTGCACACCGTCGACAGCACCTCACTGCGCTCGAAGCGGAAGGCCACCGTGTACTTGCCGCCCCAGCACACAGCTTCGGAACGCCTTCCGGTGCTCTATGCCACAGACGGCAGCATGATCGGCCCCTACATCCGGCGCCTTGACGCCGGGATCATGAACGGGACCGTGCCCCGCTTCGTGCTGGTCGCGGCCCACGCTGCGCCAATGGGTGGCTATGGCAATGAGCGGGCCATGGAGTACCTGCCTGGCTTTGACAACGATCGCTTCGACCGCCATCAGCGCTTCTTTGTGGAGGAGCTGACGGCGTGGGCCGAGCAGTCTCTTGGCGTCTCCGATGACCGAAGCCAGCGCGGCGTGTTCGGCGCATCCGATGGCGGCGGGCACGCGCTCGCCGTCGGGCACATGCACCGCGACAAGTTCGGCCACGTCATGGCCTATTCCACTGGAATGCCGCCGAACGAGCGCATGGACTGGAACTCCGCCGAGGCCCCGTTCGTTCACCTGTGTGCCGGAACGTTGGAGGGCGGATTCCACCAAGCCACCGAGGCGTGGGCAGCGTGGCTGCACTTCGCGAAATCGCCCCATGAATGGACCGAGCGCGTCTGCGGGCACGACCTCATCCAGTGGATCGAGGAGCTGCCGCGCGCTATTGCACGCGCGTGGGGCTGACGCCCCACGCCGAAGCACGCGCCCAGGGCTGAGAACCCTGACGCGAGTTTCAGCCGTCGCGCAGCAGGTAGCGCTTGATCTTGCCGGTGGCTGTCTGGGGCAGCTCGTCGACGATGCTGACCCAGCGCGGGTACTTGTAGGGCGCGAGACGCTCACGCACGTGAGCCTGGACGGATTCGGCAAGGCCGTCAGTGGCCGCGCCGGGTGCCGGCACCACGAAGGCGCTCGGCTTCGTGAGGCCCGCTTCGTCGAAAGCGCCCACCACCGCGACGCTCAGCACACTGTCCATCTCCAAGATGGCGGCCTCGACCTCGGCGGGTGACACCCAGATGCCGCTGACCTTCATCATGTCGTCGGTACGCCCCAGGCAGGTGTAGGTGCCGTCCCGATTGCGTACGTAGGTGTCGCCAGTCGCAAGGAACCGGCCGTGCAGCGCCTTGCGGTTCTGCTCGGTGCGATTCCAGTAGCCCGCCATGACCGACTCGAAAGCGATGTGCAATGCACCCGGCTCCCCGTCGGGCACCTCGTTGCCGTGTTCGTCGCGGAGCGACACCTCGCAGTCTTCGATCGGCGTCCCGCTCGTGCCCGGCACCGAAGCGCCCGGCCGGTTCGTGATGACGATGTGCGCGATCTCTGTGGTTCCCAAGCCATCGAGGATCTCCACGCCGAAGCGTTCGTGGAATCTCCGACCGATGTCTGCGGGAAGAGGTTCACCAGCGGAAACGGCCTGGCGGACCGACGCGAACGTGTCGACCGGCAGATCTGCAGCGAGCAGTTGCGCGTACGAGGTCGGGACCCCGAAGTACAGCGTCGGCTGGTACCGGGTCACATGTGCCGCGATGTCTTGGGGTGTCGGGCGGGCCGGGTTAAGCACAACCCTGGCTCCGGTGGCGGGAGGGAAATAGCCGGCATTGCCCAAGCCGTAGGCGAAGAACAACTTTGCAACCGAATAAACCGTGTCGCTGGGCCCCATGCCCAAGATGTCGACTGCGTACTGGTCGGTGACAGCGCTCATGTCGATGTGCCGATGCATGGCGCCCTTGGGGTGGCCGGTCGTGCCAGACGTGTACAGCCAGAACGCGACGTCATTGTCGATGGCCCCGAACGGATCGCCAGCGGCCCCAGGGTCACCAAGGCCGGAGTCATCGGTGTCGTCGAGCGTCCATGCCAGAAACGGCTGGTCATCGGCAGCCGGCAAGATCTCAGCGGCGAAGGGCGGCGAGTACACCAGGCCTACAGCGCGGCTGTCCCCAAGCAAGAACCGGTAGTCGGCAGTACGAAACAGCGTCGAGACCGGCACCGGCACCGCGCCAATCCACATGGCTCCCCAGAACCACCACAGGAATGCCGGGGTGTCGGCGCAACACAGCATCACTCGCTGCTCGCGCTGTACGCCGCGTTCAGCCAGCGCAGCTGCGGCAGCGCGCACTCGCTCGACCAGTTCGGCCCTGGTCAACTGGCTGCCGCTCGGGGCGTCGACCACCGCTATTTCGTCGGGCGCGGCCGCGGCCGGCTCGATGACGAATCGGTAGACGGCGTTCGCGCTCACGCGTGGCCTCCCTGACGCTGCCGGTGTCGTTGCGAACACTAACGATGCACACTCATCGTGTGAGCACCGAACACGGCGTATACCTCGACTTCTTCGGCGATCCTCGTCCGTGGCGGCATTGGGCTCTTCGGGTGGACGGTCCGGTCGCCACGCTCTCCATGGGAGTGCAGCCCGACGGCGGCATCTTCGAGGGCTGTGAGCTGAAGCTGAACAGCTACGACATGGGCGTCGAGCTGGAGTTCGCCGACGCCATCCGCCGCATCCGCTTCGAGCACCCGAGCGTCGGATGCGTCGTGATCGAAAGCGGCTACGACGGGGTCTTCTGTGCCGGCGCCAACATCCGTGCGCTGGCAGCCGCGACGCATGCCCACAAGGTGAACCTCTGCAAGTTCACCAATGAGACCCGGCTGGAGCTCGAAGAGGCCTCCGCCCTCAGTGGGCTGCGATTCCTCGCGGCGGTGGGTGGTGCGTGCTCGGGCGGCGGTTACGAACTGGCGCTCGCCACCGACCACATCCTGCTCGTGGACGATCGCAACACTGCAGTGTCACTACCCGAAGTGCCGCTGCTCGGTGTCCTGCCCGGCACCGGCGGACTGACCCGGCTGACCGACAAGCGGCACGTTCGCCGCGACCGGGCCGATGTGTTCGCCACCAAGGCCGAAGGATTGCGGGGACAGGTGGCACTCGAATGGGGCCTGGTCGACGAGTTGGCGCCGCGGACGACGTTTGCCGAGGCGGCGAGCGCGCGGGCGGCTGCATTGGCTGCGAAGAGCCGCGCCACAGGCCCCTCTGCAGACAGCGAACCGGTGGCGCTCGAGCCGCTCGACTTGCGCCCCAATGATGACGGCAGCGTGATCGGTGAGTTCGTGGCGATGGCACCGGATCGTGAACGCGCGTGCGCCGAGGTGCTGATCACAGCAAGCCCCGACCCCGCGTGGCCGTTGCGAGCCGCACGGGAGCTAGATGCGCTGCTGTGCCATCTTCGCTTCAACGAGACCGATCTGGGCACCATCGTGCTGCTCACCGGCGGCAGCCACACAGACGTGACAGTCCACGAACGTGCGCTGCGCGAACCCGCCAGCCATGCCGAGCTCGAGACCGCACTGCTGTGGCGCCGGACACTGTCTCGCCTCGACCTCACTGCTCGCACACTCATCGCTGCAATCGAGCCTGGCTCGTGCTTCGCCGGCGTGCTTGCCGAGCTGGCACTGGCTGGCGACCGCACGTACATCCTCGACGGCGAGTTTGTCGACGACCGTCCCGGCGATGCCGTGGGAGCGCGCGTGCGTGCCCTGCGAGGCGAGGTGATCGGACCTCATGAGCCCGCCGTCCTGTTGTGCTCCGAGCTCAGCCTGGGAACGATGCCCATGGCCAACGGCCTCACACGGCTGCAGTCGCGGCTGTGGGGCGACGAAACAGCCATTGCCGCAGCCGCCCGCACCATCGGTACCCCGCTCGACGCGCAGGCCGCTGCTGAGGCTGGCTTGGCGACCTCGACGCCCGACGACCTCGACTGGGATGACGACTTGCGGTTGGCGATCGAAGAGCGCGCGGCCTTCTCTCCCGATGCGCTGACCGCCATGGAGGCCAACCACCGGTTCTGCGGCCCCGAGACCATGGCGACGAAGATCTTCGGGCGGTTGTCGGCCTGGCAGAACTGGATCTTCATTCGTCCGAACGCAACCGGACCACAGGGCGCGTTGACCCGCTACGGCACCGGGACTCGCCCGATCTACGCCCAAGACCGCGTCTAAGGTCCCGCGTCTAACCTCGCTGGGCGGCAGTGACGCCCCGAGGGGCAGGCACCTCCCGCTGGAACGCAGATGACCAAGGTCGACTACAGCGAGCGCATCCCCAACAATGTCGGACTCTCGCAGGATCGGCGGCTGCAGCGTGCGCTGGAGGGCTGGCAACCCAAATTCGCCCGTTGGTGGGACGAGTTGGGCCCCGCCGGCTTCTCGGGAAACGACGTCTACCTGCGCACCGCAACTGACACGAGTGCCGAAGGCTGGGCCCACTTCGACTACGTGAAGATGCCCGACTACCGCTGGGGGATCTTCCTCTCGGCGCCCAAACCCGATCGCCGAATCGGCTTCGGCGAGTCGATGGGTGCGCCGTTATGGCAGGAGGTGCCCGGCGAGTTCCGCAGCGAGCTGCGCAGGCTGATCGTGGTCCAAGGCGACACCGAGCCAGCCTCGGTGGAACAGCAGCGCTACCTCGGCCAGACCGCTCCGTCGCTGTATGACCTTCGCAACCTCTTCCAGATCAATGTCGAGGAGGGTCGCCACCTGTGGGCGATGGTGTACCTGCTCCACGCACACTTCGGCCGCGACGGCCGCGACGAGGCCGAGGCCCTGCTCGAGCGGCACTCGGGCGATCCCGACAATCCCCGCATCCTCAACGCCTTCAACGAGAAGACCTCCGACTGGCTCTCGTTTCTGGCGTTCACGTATTTCACCGACCGCGACGGCAAGTACCAGCTCGGTGCATTGGCCGAGTCGGCGTTCGATCCGCTCGCCAGGACGTGCGAATTCATGCTGCGCGAGGAAGCGCACCACATGTTCGTCGGCGCTACCGGCCTCGGCCGGGTTGCGCAGCGCACTTGCGAAGTGATCGTCGAGCACGACACCGACGACGTTCGCCCCTTCGGCGCCATCGACCTGCCGACGCTGCAGAAGTACATCAACTTCCACTACGCGGTCTCGCTCGACCTGTTCGGCGCCGAGGCTTCCACCAATGGTGCGAACTTCTACACCGCCGGACTCAAGGGACGCTTCGACGAAGCCAAGTACAACGACGACCATGTGCTCACGTCGTCCACGTTCACCTGCACTGAGGTGGTCGACGGCGCCATGGCCACCGTGGAGCGGCCATCCCTGCAGGTGGTGAACCTGCAACTGCGCGACTCGTATTCCGAGGACTGCCAGAAGGGACTGCGGCGCTGGAACCGGCTGATCGCCGAGGCCGGCATTGACTTCGAGCTGACGCTGCCACACCCTGGTTTCAACCGCGCCGTGGGTGTGTTTGCCCCCTTCGACATCACGCCTGAGGGCCGCGTCGTCACCAGGGCTGAATGGGAGGCAACGTGTGAGGACTGGCTGCCCACTGACGCCGACCGCGACTACATCAACTCGCTCATGTCGCCCGTCTATGAGCCGGGGCGAATGGCCGCTTGGATCGCTCCCCCGGCTCGCGGCATCAACACCCGGCCCGTCGCCTACGAGTACGTGCGCCTGTAGCCAGAATGGACGTCGAAGACGGTCGCATCGGGATCGACGCGGTCGGCATCGCTTACCGCCGGCTCACTCCCGAATGCTCCGAAGCTGGGCACCCCAACGTCGACGGGAATCCCACGATCGTGATGCTGCACGAGGGGCTCGGCAGCATCACCCAATGGCGAGACCTGCCCGAGGTGCTGGCACGCCAGTGCGGACTCGAAGTCGTCGCCTACGACCGAGGCGGCTACGGACGGTCCGATCCGCTGCCAGCGAACTACAGCGACGGCTTCATGGAACGCGAGGCAACCGACGTCTTGCCTGCGGTGCTCGAGGCGCTCGCTGTGCGCCGACCCATCCTGATCGGCCACAGCGACGGAGCCTCGATCGCGCTCATCGCTGCCGCTCTGGGCTCGGTGACGCCACTCGGTGTGGCTGTCATCGCACCGCATGCGTTCATTGAAGACGTCTGCATTGAGGGCATCCGAGCGATTGACACCCAGAGCGACAAGGTCATTTCCGGACTTGCCCGCCATCACGACAACCCACGGCTCGCATTCGAGCGCTGGCGCGATGTCTGGCTGACCGATGAGTTCCGACACTGGGACATTCGGCCCCTGCTGGAACGCATTGCCTGCGGGGTGCTGGTGCTGCAGGGAGACGGCGATCAGTACGGCACCGATGCCCAGGTGTGGACCATCACCCAGAATGTGAACGGTGCAACCGGGCACATCATCGATGACTGCGGCCATGTCGCCCACCGCGACCAGCCCGAGAAGATCGCCGGTTACTTAGTCGAGTTCGTCTCGGACTGCCTCTCAACCGGAGGTTGACCGAGCACGGCCCCAAGCGCGTCGGCCGCGACGACGTCGGGTGCTTCGAACGGCCCGAAATGGCCCAGGCCCGCATAGGTGATCAGGCGTGAATTTGCCAGCACCTCATGGGCAGGGATGCCGGTGTCCTCGAAGGTCATTTCCAGCCCCTTGCCGATGACTACGTCGGTTTCGCTGCCTTGCAGGCGGGTGGTCGTCGAGGTCCACTCGCCGTCGTAGGTCGCCGCTTCGTCGGTCGCACGGCAGCGCAGGCGCACGGTTCCATCCGGCAGGTCTTCGAATCCGTTCATGATGTAGCTGTGCAGTGCGTCGGCCCGCACTCCACCGAATGGTGGCCGGGAGGCAAACCGCTCGAAGGCCTCGCCACGCGAAGAAAAGACCTCCCGGCGATTTGTGGTGACAGCGATCAAGGGGTTCTCGCCGGGCCCGAACACTTCCTCTGCACGCCACACGACGGGCTCGTAGCCGTACATGCGCCGGATGGTGCCGGGTCGCTGGGCGTCAGCCAGCAGCAGCGTTGCCGCGCCGATGGAGTGACCGACGCAGTCCAACTCGCCCGCAACGATGCCGAGATGGTCGATGATGGCCAGCAGGTCACCCGCCAGCGTGGTCCACAGGAAGTCCCTGCCCGCGGGCGGCGGGCTCCAGCCGTGCGCTCGAAGGTCGGGCGCCCACACCGTGAAGTGCTCGGCGAGTCGACCGGTGAGCGGCCCATAGGTTCGGCCGTTGAAACCAGTGGCGTGCACGAACAGCAGCGGCGGCCCGGCTCCGCCGAGGCGGTGCAGCGCAAGCTCGACACCGTCGGCCACGTGGACCATGTCGGGTGCCGGGATGCCGCCGTCGGGTCCACTCATGTCTGGGAGACGTGTGTGCTAGCCATGCGCGCATGAGTACTACAGACGCCGCCCCGGCTGCCGAGCAATCCCCCGATCTTGAGTTCTTCTGGGATCCGGTCTGCCCGTTCGCCTGGATCACCTCGCGCTGGGTGGAGAAGGTGATCGCTCAGACCGGCTACTCCGTGGACTGGCGCTTCATCTCGTTGCGCGTCCTGAACCGGCACCGCGATTACGCCACTGAGTTCCCGCCGGGGTACGAGCAAGGACATACCGCGGGACTCCGGATGCTGCGAGTGGCCGCCAAGGTGCGAGCTGAGCTGGGCCGCGATCAGATGGGCCCGCTGTATGACGCAATGGGTCAGCACTACTGGGAGATGCCCAAGGGCTCGGGCCTGCGAGACCGCATTGGCACCGTGGAGCACACCGCGGAGGCACTGGCAACCGCCGGGCTGCCCACGGAGTACGCGTTTACGGTCGACGACGACTCCTGGGACGCCGAGATCTCCGCCGAGACCGAGCTGGCGCTGAGTCGCACCGGACGTGACGTCGGCACGCCGATCATCACCTTTGAACCACCAGACGGTTTGTCGTTCTTCGGCCCGGTGATCTCGCGAGTTCCCTCCGACGAACAGGCAGTGCCGCTGTGGAATGCCGTCATCGAGCTGGCCCGCTTCCCGGGCTTTGCCGAGCTCAAGCGGTCACTGCGCGAGGCCCCGCAGCTGAACGTGCTCGGCACCCTCACCGACGCGCCCGAAATGGAGGATTGGGAAGCGGGTTCTCGCAAGGCCCACAAGCCGAGCTGAGCAGGCTCCCCGACTCCGCGAGGCATCTTGGCTCAGGTGTCGAAACGATAGGCCTCAGCGCGGGGCTTGAGTGGGCGAGACAGCCACAGCGGGCGGCGGAGCCCTCCCGGACCAGGAGCGGGCCGCGTCATCGCGAGCCACTCCTCATACGCCTCCCGAGAGCGCGCCGTGTCAACTACGACATCGCCATAGCGATCGTCGGTTTCGGCCGGTCCCACATGCACCCGCTGGTGCCAACACTGCATGCCGGAGATCGGGTCGGGTTGCACTGAGAACGTCAGGTTCTGGTGCACTCCCGTGTCGTTCCACCACACCCGCTCGGAGTCGGGATCGGAGGAGGCGAACGGCGCCATCGAACCCGTGCGGCGCATCCGCCACACGGTGCCGTCTCGGTCAATCTCTGCAGGGCCTCCGGCCCACGACCTCGGTCCCGCGCCATCACCATTGGGGCCCGAGCCACCGGCGGCAGCAGGATCGAGCCGCCAGCGACCCATGTGGTGCGATGCCGCTACCACGCCAGGGCGAATCCCCTCGGTTCGCCACGCCGAGATGACGAAATGGCCGATGCGGGTGGTGATCCGCACGAGCCCGCCGACTCCGATGCCCAGAGCTTCGGCATCTGAGGGGTGGATCCAAAGCGGATGTCGATGACTGATCTCCGACAGCCACTTGGAGTTCGCAGACCGGGTGTGAATGAGCGTCGGGATGCGGAAGGTGGGTACCAGGATCCGCTCACTGCCTGCCAGATCCAGCTGCTGCCAGTGCACATGACTGGGAATCCAGCCGGGTGTCGCATGCTCGGGCCAGCCCCAGTCCGCCAATGTCGTCGAGTACAGCTCGAGTTTGCGGGAGGGCGTCGGGAATCCGTGACGGGCTGCTCCCGCAACCTGCACCGCCACTGAGCCATCCCCGAGCGGGGGCAGCGAGGTGTTCCCATCACGGATCGTGTTGCGCTGGGGCCGGTAGACGGCATCGTCACCGAGCACGGTGCCAGCGAGCTGCGAGGGCTGAACGACGCGCTCATGGTGACCATAGGGATCGCCTCGAACAGCGTAGGCGCCCCGGTCACGCATGAACTCGAGCGGGGTCTGTCCCGCGGCAGCAGCGTCGTGTGCCAAGCCCGGCACCTCGTCGGTGAAGATTGCCTCGTAGTACTCGTCGATGCTGATGGGCTCATCGGGCCGGGACGGGCTCTCGAACCACTGGCGGATGCCGAGCGAGCCGTCCGGATCAATCCGCCAGGACAGGTCAATCCAGAACTCGTTCTCCTCCCAGACCTCGCCTGGGTTGAACTCGTGGGTCCGGCTGTCGGGGCCGACCTCTTGGCCCCGCAGTTCGGCATACCGGCGCATGACCGGCTGGCGGAAGCCCAGCCATTGGCCTGCGTGAGTCTCGAACGATGCCAGATCGTGGCGCTCCGAGCCGACGCCCATCGGCAGCACGTAGTCGGCGAACCACGCTGTCTCCGACCAGGTCGGCGTGAGCGAAACGTGGCAGCCCACGCGCTCAGGATCACTCAAGGCTTCCAGCCAGCTGAACCCGTCAGGGTTCGTCCACACCGGGTTGTAGACGCGCGTGAAGTAGGTGTCGAGCCGGCCCCTGCCCTCGCGCAGGAAATGCGGCAGCAGGATCGACATCTCGTGATGGCTGAGCGGGTACTCACGTGGCCAGGACAGCTCGTTCCAGTGCCCGACCGGCGGCGGCCGCAGCGGCGGTGCCGGCTTGATCTTGTGCCAGCCAGCCCCAGTCGTGCCCCCTACGGTGCCGACTGACCCGGTGAGCACGTTGAGCAGGAACAGGCAGCGCGCCGTCTGCCATCCGCCGAGGTTGCCCGCCCCGGCGGCCCGCCAGGTGTGAGATGCGAAGCGACCGAATGCCCCTCCGATCGCCGCTGCGATCTCGCGCAGTTCGCCGGCGTCCACCCCGCACAGGTGTGCCGCGCGCTCAGGGGTGTAGCGGGCGTACGCGTCGCGCAGGGCCACCTCGACCGACTCGAATGTCGGCGGAAGATCGGGTCGAGTCTTGGCCAGGTAGGTCTGCCAGTTCGTCCAGCGGTGGACAAACGCACGGTCCCACGTGCCAGCCTCCAGCAGGAGGTGGGCCAGGCTCAGCAGCAGAACCGGTTCAGTGCCAGGCCACGCCGGCAGCCAGTGATCGGCCTTGGCTCCGGTGTTCGACAGCCTCGGATCGACGCAGATGACCGTGGCGCCGCGCTGCTGGGCCTCGATGATGCGCTGAGCGTGCGGATTGAAGTAGTGCCCTGCCTCGAGATGGCTCGAGATGAGGAAGATGACCTCGGCATTGGCAAAGTCCGATGAGGGGCGGTCATGCCCCATCCAGGTCGTATAGCCAACGCGGGCGTTGGAGGAACACACGTTGGTGTGGCTGTTGTGGCCGTCGATGCCCCATGCAGTCAGCACCCGTTCGGTGTAACCGTCCTCGCCGGGTCGGCCGACGTGATACATGATCTCGTCCCGGCGGTCTTCGACGATGGCTGTCCGGATCCGCGCCGCGATCTCGGTCAATGCCTCGTCCCAGCTGACGCGCTCCCAGCCTCCCCCACCGCGCTCGCCGGTTCGGCGCAGCGGGTACAGGATCCGCTCGGTGTCGTGGACCTGGTTGATCGTGGCCGGCCCCTTGGCGCAATTGCGTCCCCGCGATGCGGGGTGTTCGGGGTTCCCTTCGAATCGAACGACCTCGTCAGTGTCCCGGTCGATATAGGCGACCAGCCCGCATGCCGCCTCGCAGTTGAAGCAGGTGGTGGGCACCAGCGTGTAGTTGCGCTCGATGCGCTCGGGCCAGGAGGCTGCGTCGAGCTCGGTCCAGTGATGCCATTGCTCGTGCGGCGGCGAAGCCCTGAGCCCGATGCCATCGGGACCGCTGTGGGGGGAACCGGCGATGTCGGCGGCGGGGCGATCCGTCATGACAGCGGCGCTGCCTGTGCGGCACGCAGGAACTCACGGTCGTGTCGCCACAGCCACGCCAGCAGCACGGCGGCGATAACAGGGGTCCAGGCGAAAACGACGGCGTTAGCTCGCAGGGCGAGGAAGGAACCCCAGACCGCACCGCCGCCCAGCACGGCTTCGCCGGCCAGTCGAGCGATGAGCACCAGCACTGGCCGGTCCGCCCACATCGGACGACCGCGGCACTGGTGAAGCAACAACGCGGTGTACGCAGCAGTCAGCAGCGAGAACACCGCTGTCGGGCCGATCAGCACGACGAACCAGGTCGAGCCGCCCCACAAGCCCGCGACACCCCACAGCATCACCAACGCTGCGTCGGCCATGATCACCCACGCACCCGCCGTGATCCAGCTGCGAAGCCGTCCCTTGGCGAACAGGAACCAGAAGCGCTCTGGCCGCTTCAGGTCGGCGATCAGCAGCACGCCGGTCACCGCCAGAGCGACGAGCGCTATCACCGCTGGCCCCGTGGCGACGGCCGCTCGGTCGTCCCAGCCCAGCAGCGCCGCAGCAGCGGCCCACAGCATCACGCCTGCTGCGACGCCCTTGGTCACCATGTAACCGGCGACCTTGGCCCCCCACGGCTCAGCGTGAGGCACCGTGTACGCCGTCCGTGTTGCAGGGCTCGGTGCCGGGCTCGATGCTGACTTCGATGGCCAAGTTGCGCTGCCGGTCCAATCCGACCAGATCAGGCCGTCTTCGGCTACGGGGCGTGCCAGTGGGTCGAGGGCTTCGGGCACCGTGCCCGCGTAATGCACCTTCGGCAACGTTCGGCGCTCGGGAGCGCGGACCGGCAATTGTTCTCGGCGAATTCGCTCAGCGGTGGGGTCCGCGGGATTGTCATGGTCCACGACCGTGATAGCGCGCGTCGGACAGACCGAGACGCATGAAGGCTCCAGCCCGACCTCGAGCCGGTGCTGGCAGAAATTGCACTTGTGTGCCGTTCCGGTATTCGGCGAGATGTACAGCGCGTCATAGGGGCACGCGTTCATGCAGCCCTTGCAGCCGATGCAGCGGGAGTCGTCGAAGTCCACGACGCCGTTCGATGCCCGGAACAGCGCGCCGGTCGGGCATATCGAGATGCAGGGGGCGTCGTCGCAGTGATTGCAGCGCATCACGGTGAAGTGCCGCTGAGTGTCGGGGAACTCGCCGGTCTCGACGTAGTTGACCCACGTCCGGTTGACACCGAGCGGCACGTCGTGCTCGCTCTTGCACGCCACCGTGCACGCATGGCAGCCAATGCACGCGCCGCTGTCCAACAGGAACCCAAGGCGCGTCACGGTCATAGGTTCGCACACGACACGTCCTTATCGACGCACCTGAGGGGACAGCTAGGCCCGCCACACGTGCATCCCAGTCAGGAATACACGGATTACCGACGCGCACACGCGGCGCGCCTAACGTGTCGCGGGATCGGCCAGGGGGAACTTATGAGCGACGACGCAGCCAACGGCTCTGCTGCGGGCGACGAAATCGTCCGTCTCAACGAGGTCTACAAGATCTTCGGGCCACAGCCGCGAGGCCGTCCGTTCGAGTTGGCCCGTTCTGGCGTGCCCAAGAACGAGGTACAACGGCTCTCGGGCCATGTCGTCGGGCTCACCAATGTGAGCTTCTCGATCAACCGAGGTGAGATCTTCGTCGTGATGGGCCTGTCAGGTTCGGGCAAGTCGACCGCCATCCGGACGGTGAACAAACTGCATGACGTCACCTACGGCGAGGTACTTGTGGACGGCGTCGACGTTCAAAAACTCGACGGCACCGACTTGCAAGCGTTCCGGCGGGAGAAGATGGGCATGGTTTTCCAGCACTTCGCACTCTTCCCGCACCGCAATGTGCTTGACAACGTCGGCTATGGACTCAAGGTGCAAAAGGTCGACCGCTCCGACCGGAACGAGGCGGCCATGCGGGCACTGTCGCTGGTGGGCCTCGCTGCGTTTGCCGAACATCGGCCCGCCCAGCTCTCAGGCGGCATGCAGCAACGTGTGGGCCTCGCACGGGCGCTGGCGTCAGACCCGGACATCCTCCTCATGGATGAGGCGTTCAGCGCTCTCGACCCGCTCATTCGACGCCAGATGCAGGACGAGCTCATGGAGATCCAGGACAAAGTGCACAAGACGATCCTGTTCATCACTCACGACCTCAATGAAGCCCTGCGCATCGGCGACCGGGTCTGCATCATGAAAGACGGCGCGGTCGTGCAGATCGGCACGCCCGAGGAAATCCTCACCGAACCAGCGACGGGCTACGTGGCCGAGTTCGTGCAGGACGTCGACCAAGGGCGCGTGATCAAAGTGGTCGAGGTGATGTCCGAACCACGCCCGATTCCCTCCGACATGTCGCTCAGCGATGCACTCACGCTGTTGGACGACATCGCTGGGCGGTTCTGCTGCGATGCATCCGGCAGACCGGTCGCGCTGTTGACAGCAGCCGACGGCCTGCGCGCCCGCAGCATGGGCAGCAACGATCTCGCCAAGGCACAGCGATCCGATTTCGACCAGTGCAACCCTGACGCCACGCTCAACGAGCTCTATGCATCAGCGGGCCGCGGTCTCTCCATTGCCGTCGTCGACGACGATGGCAAGCTCATCGGCAATCTGGATCCCCGCCTGATCATGGAGGAGATGGGCAGAGTCGAGCAGCTCATAGAAGGTTTCGAGCGGGAGGTGTTCATGTGAGCGCCGCCGCGCTGCTCGCCCAGGCAGACGCCGAGGAGGTTCAAGAAACCGGCCACTTCATTGACAAGTTCATCGACACCGTCACCAGTCCCGAGGCCGGTGACCGCGTCGCCGACTGGCTCACAACTGGCGTGGAATGGGCGGTGGCCGCAGCGCTGTTCGCTGTGCCGGCATTGTTGATCTTCGGAGGGATACGGGGCCGTCGCTACGCGATCGGTGCTGGCGGACTGCTCGGATTAATCGCGGTGTGGTGGTACCGCAGCCGACCTGACGTGGTCGTGGCCTCGGGCACCCGCACGTTCATCGAGGACGGGCAGATATTTGAGTGCCGCGACGCGGTGATTGACGCACAGGGCGATCTCGTGGAGTGCGGCTCCGGCTTGATCGCACAGGTGCGGCAGAACACGGTGCTGGACCAGTGGCATATACCTGTGGGCGACTGGGTGGAGCAGGTCGTGTTCTGGGTGGATAACAACATGGAAGCCACCTTGGGTGTCATCGAGTGGCCATTCGCCAAGCTGCTCAACGTCATCGTGGACCAATGGCTGCTCAAGCTGTCGTGGCTCACCGTGTGCCTGGCGGTGTTCTTGCTGGGCTGGCTGGTGCGCAACTTCCAAGTCGGCGCCATGGCGTTCATCGGATTGCTCATCTGCGGGCTGCTGGGCGAGGCCTACTGGCGTCAGACCGCGCTCACCATCGGCTTCATCGGCGTGGCGGTGCTGCTGTGCGTGATCGTCGGCATCCCAATCGGCGTGCTGTGCGGGCGGGTGGACAGCGCTTGGAAAGTGGTCCGGCCCGTGCTCGATGCCATGCAGGTCGTCCACTCCTTTGTGTACATGCTGCCCTTCATCTTCTTCTTCGGCATCGGGTTCGTCTCCGCCACGATGGTGACGATGACCTTTGCCCTGCCGCCGCTGATTCGGCTGACCAATTTGGGCATCCGACAAGTGCCCGAGGACGTGGTGGAGGCGTCGAGGGCCTACGGCGCACCCGAATGGCGGGTGTTGACCGACGTGCAGCTGCCGCTGGCCCGCCCCGCAATCATGACGGGTCTGAACCAGACGCTGCTGTTGGCGATCTCCATGCTGGGCATCGCGGCGATCATGGGCGCTGGCGGCTTAGGTCGGCTGCTGTTCACGGCTATCTCAAACCTCGACATCGCTCTTGCAGGCTCGGCCGGTCTGGCCTTCTTTCTGGTGGCCGTGGTACTGGACAGGCTGAGCCAGCCAGAGTCGAGCGATTCGGGCAACTTGCTCAGTCGCATCACTCAAGCTTGGGCCAACCGGCGCACACCGGAGAAGCTGCTGGTGCAACAGGCCGAGGCCGAAAGCAGCGACGCAGCCAGAAAGCTGGCGGCACAACCCGAAGCACCCGAGGAATCGTTCGTGCCCGCAGGTCGCCCCGAGCGTGCCGCTGCAGTCGTGACGGCTGTCGGCTCGCTCGTGACGCTGGTCGCACTGGCGTTGCCGTGGAACATCGATGCCGGACTCGTCTCGGCCTATGCCCGCAGCACCGACGCGGACCTCCGGACCGAGCAGTGCTCGGGCGACTGGATCGACGTGCAGTCACTCAACCCGTTGGCAGAGGCCGGCAGCAATCGCGTGTGTGACGGCTCCGAGTCATTGCTCTCCAACAGCTTCAACGGCGTGTCGGCCTCGGGCGGCTCATGGTTCGGCATCTTCATCGCCATAGCGGCCGCTGTGGCCTTTATCGCCGCCTACAACACCCTGTTTCGGCGTGGCCGCGGTTCTGGCTGGTTCACCGCGCACGGTGCTGCGGCGTTCTCGCTGGCGTCGCTGGCCACCGCGGCGGTGTACCTGTTGGCGAACCCGCCGGACAGGGTCGAGATCTACAGCGCCGGCATCGGCGTCTATGTCGCCGTCGCGGGAGCGCTGCTGGCGACCGGCGGCGCCTTTACATGGTTGTGGCGGGCGCCAATGGCTGCTCGCAGGCCGCTGCCGGCAACGGTGGCGTGGGGCCGGCTGCTGGGCGCCGCGTTCGCCGTGTTGCTGCTGGTGGGCGGCGGCTACGCAGGTTGGAGCTTCGACACTCGGACCGAATCGGTGATCAGCGATGAGCTGCGCGCTGAGCTCGATGCCATCGCCGCCGAAGGCGAAGCTGCGGCTGCAGCAGCTGTGGCTGCCGATGCAGCCGCAGATGAAGCATTTGAGGCTGGGGATGTCGTTGCCGAACAAGAGCAACGTCGAGTGGAGAACCAAGCGCTGGCGCTGGCGGGGATCAGGGCCGCCGATATCACCGCGAAGATCGCGTTGGCAAAACGCACCGGCGACATCATCCACGACGGCTTTGAATCCGAGGGCGCTGGGCTGGGCATCTGGACATTCATCGCAGGCCTCGCCGCCCTCGGGCTCTCGTTGCCGGCAATCGGACTGCTGGGCATCGAGGAGAGCCTCCGGTACCGCTGGAGCACGCTGGTGGCAGGAATCGGCTTGGGCATAGCCATCATCCCGCTGGCATGGATCCTGACCATCGCCCGCGTCGCAGACACCAACTTGGTCTCTGGCGTCGGATCGGTCTTCGTGATGGCCGCTGGTGTGACCCTGTTTGCCGCGTCACGGGGAACCCTGTCAGAGTTCGAGCGGAACAAGATCTACGGCGATATCCCCGCCAACACTGGCTAGTTGCTGAGGCGAGCCGTGCAAAGTAATCCGAACATGTATGCGCGGTCTAGGGTTTAGGGCGCGCAGGCACCCGACTACGCTGCCATTCAAGGAGCCCTCGTCGATCCGGGCGAACGGCGCCGCACATGCGTGGTCGCAACATGGTGCACCGCGTGACGCAATCTGTCGCAGATCAGGGAGGATCTCCGAAATGAAAACGAAACGATTGACCAAGCTGCTGTTGTTACTAGCAGCGTTCGCGCTATTCGCTGCCGCGTGCGGCGGTGATGACGACGACGATGCCACTGCCACTGCGGAAACAGAGGCACCCGCCGCCACCACCGAAGCCATGGTCGAAGAAGAGCCGATGGAAGAGGCGATGTCGATGACGCCTGGCGATGGCGTCTCGGTGACGATGGGCCGCGCCGATTGGACCACCGGCTACTTCCAGGCCGAGCTGTACCGGCAGCTGCTCACCGAGCTCGGCTACACGGTGTCAGATCCCGCCGAACTCGAGCTAGGGCCCAACAACGGCTACGTGGCGATGGCCGCTGGCGACATGGACTTCTGGGTCAATAGCTGGTACCCAGGCCACAAGGCATGGCTGGCGGGCGAACTGCCCGACGGCTCGCTGGTTGGCGACCACCTGACTGTGCTGGGTGAGGAGATGATCGCCGGGGGGCTTCAGGGCTTCCTGGTGACCAAGTCCTTCGCCGACGAATTCGGTGTCTACACGCTGGACGCTCTGAACAGCAATGCTGACGCGATTGCAGCGTTCGATGCAACCGACCCGGTGCCCGGCAACGGCATTGCCGACATCTTCGGCTGCCCCGAGTCGTGGACCTGCGACAACATCATTACCGCGCAGATCGCCTTCTCGGGCTGGGAGAACATCACACAGACGATCGCCGGCTATGACGCCATGTTCGTCCAAGCTGTGGATAACGCCAATGCGGGCATCCCGATGGTGGCCTACACCTGGACGCCTTCGGCGTACATCACCGAGTTGCGCCCCGGCGACAACGTCTACTGGATTGGTGTTGACAACATCCTCGACGACTCGAACCCCACGGGCATCGAGGGCGGCGAGCAATACGACCAGACCGGCGACGGCACAGGCGGCTACGCAGCCATCGGTGCCGACCAGTGCCCGGCAGCCGCGGACAACGCCGACGGGCTGTGCCCGATCGGATGGATCGCAGCCGACATCCTGGCGACCGCCAACAACGACTTCATCGACGCCAACCCTGCAGCCAAGGCGCTGCTCGAGGCGGTCAAGCTGTCGGTGATCGAGGTCTCGCTGGCCAACGTCGACCAAGAAGCCGGCGCCGCACCCGGCGATTTGGCCACTGCGTGGATCGCTGAGAACCGCGCCACGGTCGACGCCTGGCTCGAAGCAGCACGCGCCGCTGCGTAGGCAACTGAATGCAGCCGTCGCCCGTCAGGGCTGACGGCGCAGGCGCACAACAGAGGGTGCCGGACTCCGGTTCGGCACCCTCTGCGCGTTCGGGCGCTTGTCAGTCTTCGAGTTCGGGCAGCGCCGGCGGAGCGCTCGTTGCGGTCACCCGGGCCAGACCACCGTCCACCACGAGCGTCTCGCCGGTGACGTAACGGGAAGCATCGGACGCGAAGAACAGCACGACGTCGGCGATGTCGTCGCCGAAGCCCCAGCGCTTGAGCGCTACCTGGCCGGCAAGGTCTGCTATCAGGCCTGGCACGTTGTTGCGTGCCTCTTCCCAGATAGCCGTCGCGATCAGACCGGGTGCAATCGAGTTCACCCTGATGCCGTCAGGGCCCCAGTCCGCGGCGAGCGCCCGGGTCATGGCGTCAACGGCGCCCTTGGTGCCGGCATAGGCGACGCGGCCAAGCGGACCGTGCACGCCGGCGACCGAGCTGATGTTGATGACCGAACCGCCGCCCCGAGCGATCATCGACGGTGCCAGGCCGGTGCTCAGCATCACCAGGGACCGCACGTTGATCGAGAACACCAGGTCGAAATCTGCTTCGGTGAGCTGTGCAGGCGTGCGCCGCATGGGAATGCCCGCATTGTTGACAAGCACATCCACGCCGTCGACCTCGTTGAGGATGCGACGAGCCAAGTCGGTGCCTGCGCCTGCCGGTGCAAGATCGGCAGTCAGGGTGATCGGGTCATGCTGCAACTCGGCTGCTACGCGATCGAGATCCGCAGTGGTCCGGCCGGTCAGAACAACTCGGGCACCGGCGGCGTCCAGCGCTCGGGCGCTGGCTTCGCCAATGCCACGGCTCGCCCCGGTGACCACCGCCACCTTGCCGTCAAGCCGGTGATCCGTGTTGATGGAGCTGTCAGTGTTGGCTGCGGGAGTCATGCGCGCAAGCTAACGCGCAGCGCCGACCGATCGGCGAGGGTGCCTGCCGGCCCGGGCTCTTCGGACTTAAGCGGGTGTGTGCTCGACCAGAAATGCAGCGAACTGCGCCATGGCAGCAGACCGCGCATCGCCGTCCATCCAGTCCTCGATCAGTGTCGAATTCGGCGCAACCTCGTGGACGATCCGCGACGAAGACTCGGGGTGATACAGGTCGCCTCCGAGCAGCACCAGAAGCGGCGTCTGCACGGTGGCTACGAAGTCACGGTCCACGTTGAACAGGAAGTTGTCGCCGTCGTACATGTTGGACCGGAACTGCTTCCAAGCCGCCTCGTCAACATCGGGATGTGCATCGCGGATGGCTGCTTCCCAGTCGTCAAACATGCCATAGAAGGCGTGACGGTTCTCGTCGAGCCCGATGGTCTGGAACAGCGTGGCGCTGGCCACCCGTTCGGGTGCTGCCGCGATCAGCCCCATGATGTAGGGGCCGCCGATACACATTCCTGCCAGGTGGAACTGCTCGCAGCCGAGGTGGTCCATGAGCGCCAGCTGGTCTGCGGTGTAGGTCGCCCAACCGTCTTCCGCCGAGACCGGGGCGGTCGAACGGCCGGCATTTCGTTGGTCCATTGCGATGACCCGGTACTGGTCGGCCAGCTGGGTGATCGGATTCCACGGGGTCGATTCCCAGAACGAAGCTGCCGAACGCATCCCGCCTGGGGCAATGAGCAACAGCGGGAAGCCGGAGCCGTAATCGTCGTAGTGGATGTCCACGGAGCCCTGTGTGAAGTTCGCCATGGCGCCAGTCTGCCCGGAGCACAACGGCGCGGCATCGGCAACGGCCGCCCGGCCACTGAGACAATCCGCAGATGGGCCAGTAATCTGCCCCGGCGATGATGCGGCTGACCACCTCTGACGGCGAGCACGCCGTGCTGCACGACCTCGGCGGACACGGGGCACCCCTGCTCATGACGCATGGCAATGGACTCAACGCCGGCATGTGGGCGACAGTGGTGCCACATCTGCGCGACGCGTTCCACTGCTGGGGACTTGACTTCCGAGGCCACGGCGCTTCGCGGCCACAGCACGACAGCATGTCGGTCGAGCGACCGCGCTTCGTCGACGAGGTACTGACCGCAGTCAATGCCTTGGGCGGCGAGCCGATGCTCGCAGTCGGCCACTCCTTGGGGGCAGCCAGTCTCCTGCTCGCCGAGCTGCGCCAGCCGGACACCTACCGGGGGCTGTATCTCTACGAACCGGTGCTCGTGCCTGCGGATTTCCCGCGGCCTGACTCCGATCACGAGCTTGTGGTGGCATCACGGCGACGCCGTATCCGCTTTGCGACCGTCGACGAGGCGTATGAGCGCTTCGTCTCGAAACCTCCGTTCTCGCGCTGCGAGCCCACCGCAGTGCGGGCGTACGTCGAGATCGGCACGTATCCCTCGGGCGACGACGCAGTGCGGCTGTCGTGCTCAGGCGATACCGAGGCACGTATCTACGAGGCCAGCGTGCCCGTCGTCTACAGCGACTTCGCCGCAGTGACATGCCCGACGGTGGTGGCTCGTGGCGATTCCTTCGCCCAGTGGAACGAAATACCGCCACAGGTCGCGCAACCCATCGCCGAAGCGCTCGGCAATGGACGCCTCGAGGCGTTCGCTGAGCTCAGCCATTTCGGCCCCATGGAGAACGGCGAACTGGTCGCAAAGTCCATCCGCGCCCATCTGGAGCCGCTCGTCGCGGCGTAGCCGCGAGAGGCAAGCACAGGCGGCGTAGCCGCGAGCAACTCAGGCTTAGGCGGCAGCGGGGAGGGCGTCGGGATCGAGGTTGTAGAGCCCGAGGACGTTGCCCCAGACCATCTGTTCTGTTTCGTCGTCGGGTACGCCCGAGAGAATCTCGTCGAGGATCGGCCGAGAGTTCGGCCAGATCGAGTCGTGGTGGGGATAGTCGTTGCCCCACACCAGGTTGCTGACGCCGATCGAGTGCCGAGTGGCGATGCCTTCGGTGTCGTCTTCGAAGGTGACCCAGAAGTTCCGGTCGAAGTACTCCGACGGCTTCATGGTGAGCTCGTCGGACACCTCCCACGGAGTGCGGTACGCAGCGTGGTCGAGACGCTGCTTGAAGTGGCCCACCCAGCCGGTCTCGTACTCGGCACACACGAAGCGCAGTTGGGGGAATCGCTCGACGACGCCACCGCAGATGAGGTCGATCATCGTGTTGGCGATGGTCGTGTGAGCCAGCGTGTAGCCCTTGAGGTGGCCGCCTGGTGTGCCCCAATGCTCGGGCATCCCGCCTTCGAGGCTTGACCCCGTGAAGATGTGCATGGTGAGCGGCACGCCGAACTCCTGGGCGCGGGCCCAGAACGGGTCGAAATCGGGGTGGCAGTAGGGCTTGGCGGGGTCGATGTGAGCGGGGATGGCAAACCCGCGCACGCCGAGCTCGGCCGAGCGATCGATCTCTGCGATTGCCCGCTCGACGTCGGGCAACGGGAGACAGCCGACGCCAATGAGGCGGTTGCGGTCCACCGAGCAATAGTTGAGCACCCAGTCGTTGTGGTTCCGGAACGCAGCGTCACGCACTTCGTCGTCACCGATGGCGAAGGTGAACATCGACAGGCTGGGGTACATGACCTCGCCCACGATCCCGTCCTGAGCCTGTTCGTCGAGGCGCGCAGTCGGATCCATCACACCGGGGTTGAAGCCGTCGTATCCCTGCTCGATGCGAGCGTGAGTAGCCGGGTCCGACAGGCTGGCGCCCGCGATTCCCAGCCGGCCTACCGGCACTGGGCGGATGCCGCCCGGCAGCACCAACCAGGTGCCAGGCTTGTCGTTGTAGTCCTTGCTGATGAACGGTGCCCGGTCGCCGAACCGGTCGGTCAGCCCTGCGTAGATCTCAGCCGCCTCGACCACGTGCGAGTCACACGAGTAGTACCGCATCGCTCTCCCCCATCGGCGCTGAAGCGCCTGGTCGCCAATTCGTGGCCAACAGTATCAGCGGCCCGCGATCGGCTACTGAGAGGCGACAGAGAGGCCGCGCGAATGAGTGTGCCCGCTGCGGAGGCGGCAGGGCCCTCGGCTCCGGGAATCCAGCAGGTTCCAACCTCGCAGAGTTCCCTGCCGCCTCCGCACCTATGACGTCCGTGCCTATCCGCTGATGCTCATAGGCGCTCGGTGTGCAATCGTGTCGCCATGCGTGCATTGGAAGTGCAGTCCCTGACCGGTCCGGCCGGTATCGCCGTCGTTGACGCGCCGGAACCCGAAGCAGACCCTGCCGGGGCCTCGGTGATCGTCGACATGGTGTGCGGCGGTGTGTCATTCCCCGACCTGCTGCAAAGTCAGGGTCTGTACCAGTACCGGCCGGATCCACCGTTCCGGCCCGGCATCGAAGCCGCCGGCGTCGTGCGTTCGGCTCCGACGGACTCGGGCTTTGCGGCCGGTGACCGGGTCTGCGTGTGGACCAATGGCTGCCTGGCCGAAACCGTTGCCGTGCGTCCTCGGGACCTGTTCGCTCTGCCGAGCCAGCTCAGTTTCGAAGAGGGTGCGGCGCTGGTCATGAACTACCAGACGGCAGTGTTCTGCATGATCGACCGGGCGGGCCTGCGCGAGGGCGAATCGGTGCTGGTGCTGGGTGCCTCTGGCGGCGTGGGTACATCGGGCATCCAGGTGGCCAAGGCGGTCGGTGCGGGACCCGTCATCGGTCTGGTCTCGACTGAAGCGAAGGGCGAGATCGCTACGGCTGCCGGCGCGGACCACGTCGTGCTCATCAGCGACACCTGGAAGGACGAAGTGCGTGAGCTCACCGGCGGACGTGGGGTTGACATGACCTACGACCCCGTGGGCGGCGACCGTTTCCTGGACGGGGTTCGGGCCTTGGCACGCTTTGGCCGACTGGTCGTGGTGGGCTTCGCCGCTGGCGAGATCCCGACCGTCAAGGTGAATCGGCTGCTGTTGCGCAACGTGAGCCTGGTCGGCGCCGCATGGGGCGAAGCCGTGGCCGCTGATCCGACGATCCCGGCCCGTATTCATGAACGGCTGCTCGACATGATCGCCACGGGCGCCGTGCGGCCGCCCATCGGGCAGGTGCTGCCGTTCGAACAGGCGGCCGAGGCCTACCGGCTGCTGGATGAACGCGAAGCCGTCGGCAAGGTGCTCGTTCGCATGCGCCCCGACCCTGCCTAGCTCAGATTCGCCAATCAGTCCCCGTCGGCTGCGAAGTCGCGGGCGAGCAAGGCCATCGTGACCGCGACGTAGACCGCGTCCTCGCCCACGTTGTGGCCTCCGGAACTTTCGCTGCGCGAGTACGCCTGTTCTTCGCTCTCGACCGTGACGAGGCCGAAGCCGATCGGGATACCTGTCTCAAGCTGAACAGCCATCACTCCCTGCGCAGCACCTTCGCTGACCAGCTCGTAGTGAGTGGTCTCGCCGCGGATGACCGCTCCGATCGTCACGATCGCGTCGATACGACCGGAGCTGGCCAGCATCTTTGCCGCCAGCGGGATTTCGAAACACCCAGGCACGGTCACTTCGGTTGCCTCGGTGACCCCCAGCTCATCGAGGGCCCGCTGAACGCCATCCGACAGCCGATCGACGATGTCGGGATTCCAGGTTGCTCGCAAGATGCCGACACGGAGTCCGGCACCAGCTCCTGGGGGCGGCCTGCCGGTCCGCTGGTCGCCACTTGCCACGCCTGCACGGTACCCCGCAGCTACTAGCAGCGACATCTGGGCCGCAAGCGCAAAGGCTGACCATTCGACTGCGGCACCTGTCGCTTCCCGCTCTTGTTCCCAGTCTCTGCTCGACGGGCTCACGGGCCGCTCGGGCCACGGCTTCGCCTCCGGCGGCTCGCCTACGCTGGGTCGATGGCAGGCGCACGTGCGCGACTCGCAGCCGACATCGGCGGAACCTTCACTGACATCGCGCTGGAGGTCGACAGCGGCCGAGGCGCGCATCGGGCGCTGCACACGGCGAAGGTGTTGACCACGCAGGAGTCGCCCGCCGATGCCGTGCTCACCGGTGTCGAGGCCGTCCTGGGCGAGGCGGGGGTCGCACCCGCTGAGGTGGGCGTGCTCATCCACGGCACCACGCTCGCCACCAATGCACTCATCGAGCGTCGCGGCGCACGCACGGCCCTGCTGACGACCCAAGGCATTCGCGACTCGGTCGAGATGGCGCACGAAAACCGGTTCGAGCAGTACGACCTGTACATGCGCCGGCCCGAGCCGCTCGTTCCGCGGCACCGGCGCATCGGGATACCAGAACGGCTCGCCGCCGACGGCACCGTGCTGCTGGCATTGGACTCCGATGCTGTCCGGGCCGCTGCCGAGTCACTGGCGGCCGATGGCGTCACCAGCGTGGCGGTCGGCTACCTGCATTCGTATCTCGACTCCCGCCACGAGGAACGCACTGCGGAGATCTTGGCCCAGTGCTGGCCAGAGGCGAGCGTCACTCTGTCCAGCGAGGTCTGCCCGGAGATCCGCGAGTACGAGCGCTTCTCCACGGCGTGCGCCAACGCCTACATCGCACCGCTCATGCGGAGTTACCTGACCGACCTGGATGAGCGGCTGGCAGCGCTGGGACTGGGCGGCGAACTCTTCCTGATGACCTCCGGCGGCGGGCTGGGAACGCTCGCCGAGGCGCTGCGCTTCCCCGTCCGGCTCATCGAGAGCGGACCGGCAGGCGGTGCCATCCTCGCGTCGGAGATCGCCCGGGGCCTCGACTGCGAGCGGGCGCTCAGCTTCGACATGGGCGGCACGACGGCAAAGCTGTGCATCGTCGAGTCCGGCCATCCCCGCACGAACCGCGAATTCGAGGTCGGCCGCGAGTACCGGTTCCTGGCAGGCAGCGGATTGCCGCTGCGCCTGCCGGTGATCGAGATGGTTGAGATCGGCGCAGGGGGCGGCTCGATCGCAAGCCTGGACGCGCTCGGCCGCATCACCGTCGGTCCGGCCAGTGCCGGGTCGGAACCGGGGCCTGCGGCCTACGCACGCGGCGGGACCGAACCGACCGTGACCGACGCGGACGCCGTACTGGGCAGGCTGCTCGGAGAACGCTTCGCTGGCGGCACGCTCAGGTTCGACCCCGACGCTTCTGCCAAAGCGCTCACGGTTGCGTTGGCTGAACCGGCTGGACTGCAGACGACGGTCGCTGCGATCGGCATCACCGAAGTCGTCGACGAGAACATGTCCAATGCCGGCCGCGTCCACGCAGCCGATCAGGGCTGTGACATCAGCAGCGGCACCCTGATCGCCTTCGGCGGTGCCGCCCCGCTTCACGCTGCCCGGGTGGCCGCAAAGCTCGGCATCGACGACATCGTGGTGCCGGCCGGAGCGGGCGTGGGCTCGGCCATCGGCTTCCTGCGGGCACCGGTGTCCCACGAATCGGTCCGCACACGCCATGCCCGCGTCAGCGAGCTGACTGCGACGAGCCTGGCAGACCTGCTGGGTGACATGGCTGACGAAGCCAACGCGATCGTGCGGGCTGCTGCGCCCGACGCCGAGACCACCACGCACGTGCGCGCCCTCATGCGCTACCGGGGCCAGGGCCACGAGATCACCGTCGAGGTCGACGCCGCCGCGCTGCTGTTGGACGACGTGGCCAACCTCAGTGACGCCGAAGTGCGCAGCCAGCTGCGGACGGCCTTCACCAAGGCCTACCAGCAGCTCTACACCCGCCACATCGGCAACCTCGAAATCGAGGTGCTCAGCTGGCTGCTGGAGGTTCGCACGCCCCAAGGCGAGGTCATGCCGCTGCACCCTGAGGTGGCCGCTGAACCGGTCGCTTCGGGAACAACCACGCTCGTCACCGACACCGCCACCGGCCGAGCCGTGTCCCATGGCGTCTACGAGCGGGATGCGCTGCGAGAAGGCGACTGGCTGGTCGGTCCTGCACTGATCACCGAGGACCAGACCACCACGGTGGTGCCGGAGGGATTCGTGTCGACGGTCACCTCAGGTGGCCATCTGCGTATCACCATCGATTCGGCATCCAATGGCACTCGCCGACTCGGTGGAGCTGCGACGGCTTCTGAGGGCACGAGCCGCACCGCCGAAGCGGCCGCTCTCGATGCCGTACGGCTCGCTGTCCAGTGGAACCGCCTCATCTCTGTCACCGAGGAACAGGCGCGAGCGCTGGTCCGTGCTGCCTTCAGCACGTCAACCCGCGAAGCCGGCGACCTGTCTGCAGGGATCTTCGACCCGCAGGGCCGGATGCTCGCCCAGTCGGTCACCGGCACGCCGGGCCACGTCAACTCCATGGCGTACTCGGTCCTGCACTTCCTGGATCGATTCCTCGCTGCGGAGATGCGACCCGGCGACATCTTCCTCACGAACGATCCCTGGAAGGGCACCGGCCACCTCTTCGACATCGTGGTGGTCACGCCGGCGTTCCGAGGGGGCGAGCTGGTGGCGCTGTTCGCCTGCACCAGCCACGTCGTGGACATCGGCGGGGCCGGCTTCACCACCGATTCGAAAGAGGTGTACCACGAGGGCCTGTTCCTGCCGATCCTGAAGTTCGCCACCGACGGCGTCTTCGATCCCACCGTGGTGGCGATCATCGAGGCCAATGTGCGAGACCCGATCCAGGTGATCGGCGACATCCACTCGCTGGCCGCCTGCAACGAGACCGGTGCGGCCCGTCTGATCTCGATGATGAACGAGTACGGCATGGCCGACCTTGACGAACTTGGCGAGCACATCATCTCGTCGTCGCACCGGGCAATGCTCGACGCCATCGGCGAACTGCCCGGAGGCACTTGGAACTCGACCATGCGGGTCGATGGCATGGAGGAGCCCATTGACATCGTCTGCTCGGTGACGGTTGCCGGCGACGGCATCGAGGTGGACTTCGCCGGCACAGGACCCCAGTCGGGATGGGGCATCAACGTGCCAATGGCATACACCGACGCGTACACGTCCTTCGGCGTGCGCTGCATCATCGGCGCCGACATTCCGAACAACACAGGGTCACTGGATGCGGTTCGGGTCCGAGCGCCGGAGGGCTGCATTCTCAATGCGCCCCATCCCGCCGCGGTGAACGTGCGCCACGTCATGGGCCAACTTCTCCCCGACGCCGTGTTCGGCTGCCTGAGCCAGGTTGTGCCCGAACGGGTGCCCGCCGAGGGCACGTCATCGCTGTGGAACCTGCTCGGCACTGGCATGTGGCAGCCCGACACTGGAGTCGGAGCAACGAATCGCTCGGTGACGGCGGTGGGGCGCTCCGGCGATGATTCAGACCGGCGGAAGCTGGAGCGCTACATCCTCATGAGCTTCCATTCCGGTGGGGCAGGCGCCCGCCCGAGAGCCGATGGGCTGTCGGCTACGGCGTTCCCCAGCGGAGTGCGCAACATGCCTGTGGAGGTGAACGAGATCGGCTCGCCGCTGGTGTTCTGGCGCAAGGAGTTCCGCACCGACTCCGGCGGGTCGGGCAAGTACCGGGGCGGGCTGGGCCAGGTGATCGAGCTGGAGAACCGCCAGGGACGGGACTTCGCGATCAGCGCCACCTACGAGCGCACGGTGTATCCAGCCCGTGGCCGCCATGGCGGTGGGCCAGGCGCGCTGGGCCGCCTGTCGCTCGACGACGGCACTGAGGTGCGTGCCAAGGGTCGCTCGGTGATCCCCGGTGACCGCCGCCTGATCGTGGAGTTTCCCGGCGGCGGCGGGTTCGGTGATCCCGCGGACCGCAGTCCGGATGCGGCAGCACGCGACCTGCAGCTGGAATTCGTTTCCTCCCAGTAGGTTGCGCCGCGATAATTCCCGCAGGTGGCGGCATGGCACGCCCGAAGCCGACGATCACGTTGTGAGGCAGCCCTTCATGAACCCATCAACGGAAACCGCCAGGGCTGATCCAGATGCCCGTCACGACGAGGCTCGCCATCGCAGCACGGAGGAACTGGAGGCTGCGCTTCGGAACATTCGCGAGGCACCTGCAAGTTCCGGCACGATCCAGCTCATCGTCCGCCGTCCCGCTGAAGATGCCCGCGAGGTACTGAGCGAGGCCCGCATCAACGCTGACGAGGGCATCGAGGGTGACACCTGGAACCAGCGCGGGACTTCGTTCTCGGCCGACGGGGGTCCGCACCCCAACAAGCAGGTCACGATCATGAATTCCCGCGCCGCAGCAGCGGTCATCGGTCCGATCGAACGCTGGCCGCTGGCGGGCGACCAGATTTACGCAGACCTCGACATCGGCCACGAAGCTCTGCCGGCAGGAACCCAGCTGGCGGTTGGCGATGCCGTGCTTGAGGTCGCCGTTGAGCCCCACACCGGCTGCGCCAAGTATGCGGCACGCTTCGGTAGCGAGGCGCTGAGGTTTGTGAACACCGGCGAGGGACGTGAGCTGCGCCTGCGCGGTGTCAACTGCCGAGTCGTGCGGCCCGGCACCGTCCGGATGGGCGACTCAGTCAGCCAGATCTGACGAGGTCGTGGCGGTCACCCTGACTGATCTAGCGCACGAATCGGCGCATCGCGGATTCGAGCGCCGATGAAGGTGCATTGCCCGGGTTCTGCGTCGAAATTTCCAGAAATTGCTGGAAATTGGTGCGCGCGAACGTTTGTGTTTGGGGGCGTACGTGTGTATGCTCTCTGTATGTTCATTGACCCCCCTGCGCATTGCAGCTACGGGAACGGACCAGCAGCGCACGACGCCGGTTCGGCCAGTGACACTGACAGGGCGAGCGATGTGTCCGCCGTTGTCGAGGCTTCTCTCGGTGATGTCGCCGATGTCGAACTGGGTGCGCTGAACTATTCCGATCTCAAGGACCGGGTGGTGGATCTGGCCGGTGAGCGGGCCCGTGTCGAGGGCGAGTATCTGGCGGCTTTGGGCGAGCTGACATCGCGTGTGGGCGCTCAATCTGCGGCGCATCAGCTGCGGGAATTGACCCGGATGAGCTCAGCCCAGGCACGCACCGAGTCCCGGCTGGCCGAAAGCCTGGTCGAGCACGAGATGACTGCGACGCTGGACGCGCTCAAGTGCGGTGAGATCCAGGCGTCTCATGCGAAGGTGATCGCCCGCGAGGCTCCCAAGAAGCACCGCCGCAGCGAAGAAGAGTTCTTGGAGCTGTGCCGGGCGTATCCCTCTGACACGGTTGCGCGTCACCCGTTCGCCTATGTGAGCCAGCAGGTGTACGCCGAACTCGAGGCAGAAGCCGCCACGAAGGGCCTCGGCCCGATCGACGCGGAACTCGAGTTGCAGCGCGCCGAACGGTCGGGATCGATGCGGCTGGGCGCGGATGGCATGTGGCATCTGTTCGCCAAGTTCGATTTCATCAACGGCCGTCACCTCAACACGGCGATCCAAGCAGCGATGCGTTCGCTGCGCCGCCGCGCCCAAGATGACGCCAGCGGCGCCGGTTGTGTCGGCATCGACGTCGATGGAAGTCTCAGCAGCGACATCGAGCCGACGCGCGCTCAGCTCACCGCCGACGCGATCGGCGACCTCATCGCCGGCACCGCCAAGGTGCGGCGGGCGAGCACGAGCCTGGTGATCATTGCCGACTACGACGCGGTGAACGACCGGCTCGCCAACCCCCGCCTCGACGACGGCACTCCCCTGTCAGCCCAGATGCTCGCCGAGTACGCCGTGGACGCCAAAGTGCTCCCGGCGGTGTTCAACGCCGACTGGTCTGAACTGGCGCTGGGCCGCACCCGCAATGCCAGCGACGCCCAAAGGCTCGTGCTTGCCGTGCGCGACGGGGGCTGCATCGGCTGCGAGCTGACCAGCGAGCACACCCAAGCCCACCACATCGACTACTTCGAGAACGGTGGCCTGACCGACACACCCAACCTGGCGTCGATGTGCTGGGACTGCCACACAGACCTCCACCAGCACGACCGCCAAATCCACACCCCACCCGACGGCAGACCCCGACTCATGCCACCCCAGCACGCCGGGCCACCCGCCCGAGCACCAGCCACCGCCCGCAGCCCATAGCAGTATTCCGGGCAAGCGCAACCCCGGCCTGTCCGAGTATCCGGCACAGCCTGCTGCACTGAACAACACTCATTGGGCCAACATCGGGCCGAACACCAGTACACGATCGCACTCGCCCCGCAGCATCCACCGTCGGAACGGCCGCAGCCCGTAGCTGATCGCTGCGCCCCGCCGGTTCATACCGGACCGCCGCATCCAAACTCATTGCATGACCATGACACCCTCTGCGTACTGTGCGTGCCATGAAGTTCATTCACACAGCCGACTGGCAACTCGGGATGACGCGTCATTTTCTGAGCGGAGAGGCGCAGCCGCGGTTCAGCGGAGCGCGACTCGACGCGGTACGGCGTATCGGCGAACTCGCGGTCGAAGAGGGTTGCGAGTTTGTCCTCGTGTGCGGCGACGTATTCGAATCCAACCAGATCGACCGCCAAGTGCTTGTTCGGGCACTGGACGCAATGGCTTCCACTCCGCAGGTGACCTTCTACCTGCTGCCGGGCAATCACGATCCGCTCGACGCTGCGTCGATCTACCGATCGAACACATTCACGTTGAACAAGCCGGACAACGTGGCGGTACTGGACGAATCGGGTTCGATTTCGGTCGCTGAGCGGATCGAGTTGGTGGCGGCACCGTGGATGTCCAAACGACCGCTCCGTGACCTCGTCGATGAGTCTTGCGCCAACCTCGAGCCGTCCAGTGCACTGCGAATCGTTGCCGGCCACGGTGCCCTCGACTCTCGTTCACCGGACGCTGACAATCCTGCGCTCATCACGCTCGCCCGTCTGGAAGAACGCATCGAGGCCGAAGAGCTCCACTATGTCGCTCTCGGCGACCGCCACTCCACAACGAATGAAGGCACCAGCGGCCGCGTCTGGTACTCCGGCGCACCGGAACCCACTGACTACGACGAGATCGACCCCGGCAATGTGCTCGTCATAGAACTCGAACCGGGCAAGATCGAGGTGAGGGCGCATCGAGTCGGTACCTGGACCTTCAAGCGGCACGAGTCTCACTTGGCATCAGATGCCGACATCGACGCATTGGAGGATTGGCTCGCCTCCCTCGCGGACAAGGAGCGCACCATCGTGAAGCTGTCTGCGATCGGGCAGATCTCGGTCGCTCAGAGAGCTCGTCTCGATCGACTGCTCGAGATGCAAACCGACTTGCTCGCCGCCTTCGAGCCTTGGGAGCGGCGCACGGACCTTGTCGTCATACCTGATGATGCCGACTTCGAGGCGCTCGGTCTCTCAGGATTCGCGCACGAAGCGCTGTGCGATCTGCGAGATGCTGCGAGTTCGGGTGACGATCAGGAAGCGCTCGCAGCCCGGGATGGCTTGGCGTTGCTGCATCGCCTCTCAGGAACGGCCCAATGAGAGTTCATCGAATTCGGCTCCACAACTACCGCGGCATCGGCGACTGCGAGCTGGAGTTCGCAGATGACGGCGTGACGATCGTCGAAGGTGACAACGAGATCGGCAAGACCAGCATCTTCGAAGCCCTCGACCTACTCCTCAGCGAGCTGGACTCGTCCAACAAGGCCCGCATTCGGTCGACCCAGCCCGTTGGCAAAGACGTCGGCCCAGAGGCCGAAGCGGAGCTGTCATCTGGCGAATACCGCTTCGTCTATCGCAAACGCTGGAAACGGAGTCCTGAGACAACCCTCGCTGTCACCGAACCCCGGTCCGAGTCGCTGACGGGGCGTGAAGCCCATGAGCGGGTACGCCAAATGCTCGACGAAACGCTCGATTGGAGTCTGTGGGAGGCCCTGAGAGTGCACCAGGGCACCGAGTTGCGCCTGCCGTCGCTCGACGTTCGCTCCCTCGGCGCCGCACTCGACCTAGCTGTGGGAGGCGACGGTCCGACGGGTGACGAAGATGCCCTGTGGGACCGCATCGAGGCCGAGCGTGGTCGCTACTGGACCGCAACGGGCCGGGTGTCCAAGGAACGAGCGGACTTGGCGGGCAAGGTCCGCAACGCACAGGATCGGGTCGCGGAGCTCGAAACGGCCCTGAACCAGATCCAAGCCGACGCCGACACGTTCGTCAGTCTCGTGGAGCGCCATGGACAGCTCGAGGGCGAGCATCAAACGGCCCAAGAACGCGAGTCTGAGCTGGCCGAGCGCTGGAGACACGTCGAGCAATTGGCGCTTGAGGCGCAGCAGCGAGACACGGCGCATGGCTCGGCGCTAAGCGAACAGAGCCAGCGACACGCCGCCGCCGAGCGTCGCTCCGAATTGGTCTCCGATCTCGACCGCCAGAAGGAGGCGCTAGCGGCACTGGGCGTCAAACTCGAAGAGTCCGCTCCCGCATTGAACGCCGCGGACCAGCGGGTCACCGACGCAGAGGGCAGTCGCGACACGGCCCAAGAGGCCCTGGATCAAGCAATCGCCACGCACAAACAGGCGTGTGACGACCGTGACCATCACCGCCGAATGATCGAAGTCGCTCAGTTCGGTGAACGCCTCGAACGCATCGACGATGCTCAAACCAGTCTGGCTGGTGCCGAATCCGTCGTTGAGAACATCGGTGTCGACGGCGATCTCGTCGAACGGATCGATCAGGCCCACATCGCTGTCGTACGAGCCGAGGCGTCGGCCAATAGCGCCGCCGCCGGGGTCACGACCACCGCGTTGCGCGCCGTCGCCCTACAGGTGGACGGGACGGGACATGACCTTGCTGCGGGCCAGCAACTCGACATCTCTGTCAGCGATGCGACCGAGCTGAGAATCGACGACAGCGCGTCGGTGCTCGTGCAAGCTGGCAAGGGATCCGCGGAGACGGCCCGGGAACTCGATGCTGCTCGGCGAGAGCTCCAGCGGCTCTGTGACGAAGGCCATGTTCCCGATCTGGCATCGGCACGCGCAGCCAATAGCAGGCGGGAATCCGCGCTGCGGGATCGCGACGATGCCCGCCAGACGATCAAGGAGAACCTGCGCGACCTGACCGCGGAGGAACTCAAGCGCATGGCAGATCGGCATTCGGGGCGCATCGAGGAATTTAACGCAAGCAGGCAGCCGCAGCCTCCGCTTCCCGCGGATCTACGGGAAGCGACAGCCTTGGTCACCAACCTCGAGGCCGCTGTCGGGGATCGCAGTGCAGAACTCGAGTCCTGCACCGAGGCAGCCACGAGCGCAAACGCGGCACTCACCCAAGCTCAGCTGGACGCAGCGGAGCTGGCCGGCAAGCAGCAGTCGGGACGACAGGTGCGCGACCAGGCTGGCGAACGCCTCGCCGAAGCCCGGTCACAAGTCAGCGACGAAAATCTTGCGGTGGCGCTCGCACGAGCCGACGAAGCCGTCTCAGAATGCGAGCAAGCCGCACGCTCCGTTCAGACGAGATTGCAGGAGGAGGACCCCGACTCCATCGAGGCCCAACTCACAAATGCCGGTAACGCCGTGCGGCGCATGGCCACCGAACTCGCCGAGAACAGCAGGCGGCAGCACGAATTGCGCGGCGGGCTGGAGGTTCGAGGCGAAATGGGTCTGTATACCCAGCACGACAACGCCATCGGCGAGCTGCGGTTTCTCGAACGTGACCACGAGAGCCTCGAACGCAGGGCACTCGCCGCCGAGCTTCTCTACGAGACGTTCGGCAAGAGACGACAGGAAGCCCGGCAGCGGTACGTCGCTCCATTCAAGAAGCGCATAGAGCAATTCGGGCGAATCGTGTTCGATTCGACGTTCGAGGTGGAACTCGACGAGCAACTCGGTATCGCACGGCGCACGCTCGAAGGCATCGCCCTCGACGTCGAGCAGCTCAGCACCGGTGCTCGGGAGCAACTCGGCATTCTTGCCCGCTTGGCGTGCGCTGCCATCGTGAGCCCGACCGCAGGCGGTGCACCCGTCATCATCGACGACGCACTGGGATGGAGCGATCCGCGTCGCTTGCAGCACATGTGCGCCGCGATCGCGTCAGCCGGCAACCACTGCCAAGTGATCATCCTCACTTGCACTCCGGGCCGCTACGCGCACGTCGGGAAGGCCAAGGTGGTGCAGTTGCCTTCTGCAGCGAGCAGCGAGTACTGATGCTTGGCACGCACTGACCAAGGCCTACGACAGCGCTTTTTCGGAGCCATTCGTCGAGCATTTCGGGAATGCACGTTGGCACGAGTTGCGGATTGCTTGTCGCTTGACGCGTTCGCGGAGCGGAGCCTGCCGGTATGATTCTTTATTAGTCTAGTTATCCGACTAAGTTTATTCAGAGTGTGGCGATGAAACTCACTTGCAAAGGCTGAAATAAGATGAAAACTTCACCAATCGTGAATGTGCACGAGGCGAAGACACACCTGTCGAAGTTGCTCAGCCGAGTTGAGGCGGGTGAGGAGATCGTGATTGCGCGGGCTGGCAAGCCGTGTGCCCGCCTCGTGCCCTACGTGCCGGCGGCGACTCGACGGATGCCCGGCAGGTTTCGCGGAGTAACGATCCCGCCCGAGTTCTTCGATCCTTTGCCGGACGATGAACTCGCCGCATGGGAGGGCGAATGAACGACCTTCTGCTTGACACGCACGCCCTGCTGTGGTGGTGGACAGATCATCCATCGCTCTCACCAGTCGCCCGCGAAGTGATATCAGATACAGAAACTCAAGTGTTCGCGAGCGCCGTAAGCGCATGGGAAATGGCGACCAAGACAAGATTGGGCCGACTGGGCGAATTCAGCGGCCTCGTTCCCCATTTCGGCGCATCAGTCACCGCAGACGGTTTCTTGCACCTTCCCGTCATACACGAGCAGGCACTCAGGGCAGGCAGCTTCGCAACGACTCACAAAGATCCGTTCGACCGGATGCTGGCAGCGCAAGCCGAGATCGAGTCCTTGACGCTCGTCACGAGGGACCGAGCATTTGAGGAGTTTCCCGTTACCACTCTGTGGTGATGCGGAGGGCCGCATTCCGGCGACGCGTCGTAGCGCCGTCAGGTCAGTGGGGCGGTGGCGGGGACCTGTGACGGGCGGCTGAAAACCTCGTCGAGCAAGGGGCGGAACTCCTCGACCGGCAGGTTGGGGTAGTTCGGGTCGAAGCAGTTCTGGTCGTAGTTCTGACCGAAGTCCACACAGGCGTCGTAGTGCGGAGAGTCCCGGTACTGCTCGCGGGCGTCGCGGTCGCCGCCGAGGTGGTGGAAGTAGTAATAGCCCTGAAACAGACCGTGGTGCGCCACCACCCAGTGCGTGCGCTCGTCGACGTAGGGCTGCAGCAGCGCCGCCGACGCAGCACTGTGGTTCTCCGGGGCGAATGCATCGCCGATGTCGTGCAACAGCGCCGCTACCACCAGATCGCTCGATTCGCCGTTGCGCAACGCCCTCGTCGCGGATTGGCGACTGTGGTCGTAGCGGTCGATCTGGTAACCCAGCGTGGGGCCGCGCAGGCACTGCAGGATGTCCAGCAGGTTGTCGACCAACCCAGACCGGGCGTGTGCGTAGTGCTGCCGGTCCAGGAACTCGTAGTCCTCAGCCGTCCCGTGCTCCATGGCCGTCCACGGCACGACTCGGCCGCGATCGTCGTCAACGCTGTGATCGCCCATTACGCCCCCGCTGCCAAGCGATTCGCCCCCGTCGCCGTCATGTTCGCGCACCCGCGCCCGGCCGTCGCCCACCGTGCGTGGAATGAAAGGCGGCGATCTCAGCCCTTCACGGGTGTGCGCCAGCCGAAGGGATCCGGCGAAGCGCCGATCTGGATGTCGACCAACGCCTGGCGCAGTCGCATTGTGTTGCGTCCCGGCTGCCCGTCGCCCACGGTGAGCGTCTTGCCCTCGTAGAGGATGGTGCCGACGGGTGCCAGCACGGCCGCTGTGCCGGACAGGAACGCCTCGCCTCGCTCGGCCCAGTCGACCAGCTCATCAGGATCGATCGATCGCTCCTCGACTTCGTATCCCAATTCGGCGGCCAGCTCGATCACCGACGCCCGCGTGACGCCGTGCAGGAACGACTCGTCGAGGTGACGCGTCACGACTCGCTCGTCATCGGCCAGGAAGAAGTTCGACGCCCCGGTCTCGGTGATATCGCCGCCAGTGGCGAACAGCATCTGGTCGATGGCCTCGTTGCCGGCCATGGCATCGAGCGTGGGTGCCAGCGCCATCGCGTAGTTCCCACCGCACTTGACCATGCCGAACTGCGGCACCGTGCGAGGAATCTCGGTCTCCACCAGCAAGGTCAGCGGGCGAACCCCGCCCTTGAAGTAGTCGCCGACCGGGCAGTTGACGACATAGAGCAGCGCGCTGCGCGTCGGGCGGGCCGCAGCGCCGATATCCGGCTCGGTTCCGATCAGCGTGGGGCGGATGTAAAGCGAACCGGGCGGATCGGGCACTTCGCCGGCGTTGGCCTCAACTGCGTCAATGGCCATCTGGTACAAGACATCGCCATCGATGGCCGGAAGCCGGAGCCGCTGCGCGCTGGACACCATGCGCGCCACATGGCTGTCCAGCCGGAAGATCGCCAGCGAACCGTCCACCTGTCGATGTGCCTTCAGTCCTTCGAAGATGGCGCTCCCGTAATGGAGCACGTGCGCCGCGGGGCTGATTGTGATGTCCCCGAACGGTTCTGCGGCACCGCCATATGCGTACGGCCCGCCGTCGGCTCGCGCCGTCGTCATCCAGTCACAGAAGATGGTCCCGAATGGGACCGTGAACGGGTCGGGCTTGGTGGTCACCGGAACTCCATTCGACGTGGCTCGGGGCCCCACAGGCGCCCAGGACATTCGAAGCGTATCGCCGGGCCTCGATCGCACCGGGGTGAATTCTCCGGGGCGGACGCCTGTGGCTCGAAACTGCCAGGCTGTCGTTGCGTACGCTGCGGCCCATGACACAGCAGGACCAGAGCCAGACCGCTGCGGGTCAGATCACCGAATCTGTCCGACTCGAACGCCGCGACGACGTGGCGTTGCTCATCGTCAACAACCCTCCGGTCAATGCGCTGAGCTACCACGTGCGCCAGGGCCTCATCGACGGCATGGCGGCCGCCGAGGCCAGCGATGCCTCGGCCATCGTGCTCATCTGCGACGGGCGCACGTTTATTGCCGGAGCGGACATCACCGAGTTCTCCCAGCCGCCCAAGCCGCCGGCTCTCGTACCCGGTCAAGAAGCCATGGAGAATTGCAGCAAACCGGTCGTGGCTGCGACACACGGCACCGCTCTGGGCGGAGGGCTCGAAGTTGCGCTGTGCGCGCACTTCCGGGTGGCGATCAGCTCGGCCCAGTTCGGCCTGCCCGAGGTGAAGCTGGGCTTGCTGCCCGGGGGCGGCGGCACACAGCGCCTGCCTCGCATCACCGGTCCGCAGCGTGCGCTCGAGATGATGGTCAGTGGCAACCCCATCGGCGCTGCCGAAGCGCTCGAGTGCGGGTTGATCAGCGAGATCGTGGGCGACTTGCTGGCCGATCTCGAAGCCGGTGCCGTGGCATTTGCTCGGCGAGCCGCCGCAGAGAACATGCCCCGGCCACGCATCCGTGACCGCAACGAACGCCTTGAAGGCTTCGGCGCCGAGCAATTCGCCGCGTTCCGGGCCTCGATCGCCCGCAGGACACGCGGCTTTGAAGCGCCCGACAGGATCATCCGCTGCGTCGAAGCAGCGGTCTCCACGGCTGCCACGGGTGACTTCGAGGCCGGCCTGGCGGCAGAGGCGCGCATCTTCGGCGAGTTGATGGGCAGCTCGCAGGCCGACGCCCAGCAGTACTACTTCTTCGCTGAGCGTGCGGCCCAGAAGGTGCCCGACGTACCGCGTGACACGCCGCAGGTCGACATCGCCCGTGTCGGCATTCTCGGGGCGGGGACGATGGGCGGCGGCATCGCCATGAACTTCGCCAACATCGGCATCCCGGTCACCCTCGTCGAACGCGACGAGGCGAGCCTGGAACGCGGCCTAGCCGTAGTCCGCCGCAACTACGAGCGGACGGCGGCCCGCGGCGGCATCTCCTCCGACGACGTCCAGACCCGCATGGACCTCCTGCAGGGCTCCACCGATATGGGCGACTTCGCTGATTGCGACCTGATGATCGAGGCCGTCTTCGAGAACATGGCGCTCAAGAAGGACGTGTTCGCCCAGCTCGACAGCATCTGCAAGCCGGGTGCGGTGCTCGCAACCAACACTTCGGCGCTCAACGTCAACGAAATCGCTTCGGCAACGTCGCGGCCCCAAGACGTCGTCGGCATGCACTTCTTCTCCCCCGCCAACGTCATGCGGATGCTCGAAGTCGTGCGGGGCGATGCCACCTCGAAGACCGCAATCGCGACGGCCATGTCGATCGGCAAGCGCATCGGCAAGACGCCAGTGCTCTGCGGTGTATGCCACGGCTTCATCGGCAACCGGATGCTGTTCATGCGCGGCGTCGAGGCCGACCAGATGCTGCTGGAGGGCGCAACGCCCGCCCAGGTCGACAAGGTCGTGTTCGACTTCGGCTTCCCGATGGGTCCGTTCGCCATGCGCGACCTGGCCGGTCTCGACGTGGGGTGGAACTCCGACACCTCGTCGAGTTCGACCGTGCGCGAAGTCCTGTGCGAATCGGGCCGGCGGGGCCAGAAGAACGGCCGGGGCTACTACATCTACGACCCTGACACCCGGGCATCGACCCCCGATCCCGAGGTCACCCAGATGATCCGCGACTTCGCCTCGGACCGGGGAGCGACGCTGCGGGAGGTCACCGACCAAGAGATCCTTGAGCGGTGCCTGTATCCAATGGTCAATGAGGGCGCCAAGATCCTCGATGAGGGCATCGCCCTGCGAGGCAGCGACGTCGACGTCACCTGGATCAACGGTTACGGCTGGCCTATGTACACCGGAGGGCCCATGCACTGGGCTGACGAGATCGGCCTGGGCGAAGTGCTTGGCCGCATCTGCCACTACGACCTGACGCTGGGCGGCGACCACTGGACGCCGAGCCCGCTGCTCGAACGCCTAGCGGCGCAGGACGGCTCGCTGGCACGCTACGAGAGCTGAACCAAGTCAGCCCGAGACATGGCGGCGCGCTGTCACGGTCCCAACAGGCTGATGGGCACCACGCTCACTCCGTCGGACCGGTCATGGGCCGCTGTGCCGAACGCCGTGAGAATGACCAATCGCACGGGATCGCCCCGCTGGGATGTGTCGATTCGCTGAACGACAGTGCGCAGCCAGTGCGCCGAAGCATCGATCATGGCTGGGTTGGCGCCCAGCTTCACCTCCACTGCCATCCAGCGCCCGTCGCGGGCCTCGATGACGGCATCGATCTCGCCGCCGTCGCCGTCTCGGTGATGGAACACGCTCGTATCGATCGCATCGCCATACACACGCAGATCGCGCACAGCCAGCGACTCGAACATCGATCCCAGCGTTCGCGGGTCACCAGCCAGACGTTCCGGTCCCACGCCCAGCGCAGCGACGGCGAGGGACGGGTCGACCATGTGGCGCTTGGGCGATTGCCGGGCAGGCGAAGCCAAGCGCATGTGCGGCGACCACGCTGCGAGATCTTCGAGAACGAAGAGGCGTGTCAGTGCGTCGAGGTAGCGGCCGACAGTCTGATGGTTGAGCTTGGCGCCGTCGGCACCGGTCTCCCGGCCCAGCAGAGCTTGGGATGCCACATTGGCGATGTTGCGGGCCAGCGCTCTCAGCAGACGGCCCACCTTCACGGGGTTGTGAACTGATCCGGTCTCGACGTGCAGGTCGACTCTGGCAGTCTCGTCGAGATACGCCACCAGCAGCCGCTGGCATGCAGCGGTGCCCAGATGCGGATGCCGCGGCCAGCCGCCCCGACAGATCAGCTCGGCCAGTCGAACAGCGCTCGGGCGCTCACCGAGAGCGCTGCATGACTGCCCGTCCATCAACGCCGAGAGCGATACTTCCCCGGTCGAGTCGCCGGTCTCCAGCAGCGACATAGGGCGCAACCGGACTCGCATGAGCCGGCCGGCGCCTGAGTGCCTGGTGACGGCATCGGCGCGCGCATAGGACCCGGTGAACAAGAACTTGCCCGTGCCGTGATCCACGTCTGAGAGGCCGCGCGCTGTGTCCCAGACATGCGGCGCCCGCTGCCACTCGTCCACCAACAACGGTCGGGGGCCCGACGACAACGACTCGTGGGGCAACGTCTGTGCGGACCACAGGGCGTCAGGGTCCTCTGCCAGCATCATCTTCGTTCGGGCCCGACTGAGCGCCAGCCAAGTCTTCCCGCATCCCTTCGCCCCTTCGACGAGCACCATAGGCACTGCCCCCAGCGCGTCATCGAGCAGCCCCTCTGCAATACGGGGCCGATACCCGGCCGGCTGCAGCGGGTTGGCGGCATCAGCGGGCGACTCGCGGGCTTTCATATCGGCCACACTACAGGAATGTACTATTTCTGGCAATATAAACGTAGCATTTATGGGGTACAAAACGTAGTGTTCCAGGTCTCTGCGACGTAGCGTCTCTGGCCGAAGGCGACTCGCTGGGCCACGACACCGGCTGAAGAGTTCGCTGCGCAATGCCAAGATACGTCGATGCTGACATGTGAGCCGATCCATCCCGACTTCGGTGCCAAGGTCACGGGCATCGACCTGGGCGCGAATCTTGACGACGAGGCGACGGCCGCGCTGGTAGAGGCGATCGACACGTACTCGCTATTGCATTTCCCGGACCAGGACATGTCCGATGAGGCCCAGCTGGCACTTACCGAGCTGCTCGGCGAGCCCGAGGCCAATCACGTCGTTTTCGGCAAGACCGGCGAAGTCGTGTACTTCGGCACGATCGGCAACGTGGTCGACGACGAGACCAAGCGAGACGAATCGGATCCGCTGACCAAGAACCAGAAGGGCAACAACCTCTGGCATTCGGACTCGTCATTCCGGCTCGTGCCATCGTACGTGTCGATCCTGCATGCCTACGAAGTACCCGGCGAAGGAGGCGAGACCGAGTACGCCAGCCAGCGGGCTGCGTACGCCCGTCTCGAGGCGTCACGCCAGGCAGAGATCGACGACCTCCAAGTACTGCACGACTACGTCTTCAGCCGCACGCAGGTAGCCCCGGTCGATTTCAACCATGCAGCGTCGCTGCCGCCGATCCCCCACCGGCTCGTGCGCACCAACCCCGGTAACGGCGCGAAGAACTACTACGTCGGGTCTCACGCCCGATCCATCGTCGGATGGCACGGAATCGACAGCCGCAGGCTGATCGACGAGTTGAACGCGGGCGCCACCCGGCCCGAGGACGTGTACTCGCATCGCTGGAGCCCGGGCGACACGGTCATCTACGACAACCGCTGCATGCTGCACCGAGGCGCCGGCTACGACGCCGACCGTTGGCGCCGCTACATGCGCCAGACCCGAGTGCAGGGCAGCGGTCCCACCCTCGACGAGTAGTCCGAACGCCTCCCGTCGGGAATCCTCTCAGCCGCAGCGCATTCAGCCTGCGGCGAGACGGCCAGTGAGGACCGACGCACATGGGTCACGCCGATCATTCGAAATGAATAATCGGGGCTAGTCGTCTTCCGGCACGTGGATGTACACCACGGTCTGCGTGCCCTCGATCACGTCCAAGCTGTTGGCGCCCTTGATTCCCACAATGATGCGGCGCGAGCCCGCAGGACTGCGCACGGAGTCACTGCCGACGGACACGGTGAACGACTTGGACGTGTCGCCCGCCTGGAAGTTCAGGTCCACGTAGGTGGATTCGGTGGCCCAGGCCACACCGCCCGAGCCCCCGGGCGGGTGGGCCCTGACCGGCTTGTTCTGGCCTGTCCCCGTCACCAACCCTGCCGCGTAGACCAGCCCGACTCTGACGTTCACCGCCTCGCTGTGAGCGGTGCTCATGTAGACGGTGACCACGATCGAGCCTCCTTCGTTCACAGACGTTTCACTTGGGCCGATCGACAGCACGGCGGCCGGCTGCGGGTCGGAGTCGGGCACGGTCACGGTCACGGTCACCGAATCGATGCTGAGGTTGCGGTACTCAGAGGCAGAGGCGAAGTTGACGATCTTGTGGCGAATGGGGACCACGTCCTCATTGGCGTCGTCGTCATACTGAGCCTCCACCGTGACCGTCTGGGGAATGTGCCAGTTGGACCGGGTGAACGTCAGCCGGTACGTGTGGGGGTGAACCGATCGCCCAGTCGTTCCGACGCGCTGCGGCTCGAGGGCGACCGCCACCCTCGATGACGGCTGGCGCGCCAGCGCGACTGTGTACGTGCTCGTTTGGCCCTCCGCAATCGTCATCTGGGTTGGCGTGATCGTGACGCCCGGGCCATCGCCGCCCAGGGGTGCCGTCACCACCACGACGCTGACCGTGTACGACGCGCTGAGACCACCTGTGTCCGTCACGGTCAGGGTCAGGTAGACGGTGGCGGCCGTCGCCGTCGGCGCCGTCCAGGTGGTATCCAGGGCGGAGTCGTTGGCGAAGGTCCCGCCGCCACTGCTGGTCCAGGCGTAGGTCAAGGCGTCGCCGTTCGGGTCGCTGGCCGTGCCGTCCAGCGTCACCGTGCCGCCCGCGGTGATCGAGCCGGGCTGAGCCGTGGCCGACACGGTAGGGGGCTGGCTGATGCTGACCGGCTCATCGTCATCGATGATGCTCACCGTGGCCTCGTCGGTGGCCCCGGCCGTCACCCTGGCGGGCAGCGTGCCCAAGCCCAGCCTCACGCTCTCGCCGTCGTCGTCGACCGTGTCCTGGGTCGCCATGAACGTGAACGACTTCTCCGTGTCGCCGCTCTGGAAGGTGACATTCGCCGGCACGCCCGAATAGTCCCCGTTCGACGCCCCGCCCTGATTCGCCGTCGTCAGCGGCACCACCACCTCACGCTCGGGGTCAGCGTTGAGCTCCACCTTGACCGTCACATTGTCACCCTCGGCCACCGAGTAGCTGGCCTGCTCGAAGCTCACCGTCACCGCCGGGAAGAGCGGCTCGGTCAGAAAGACGGCGACCTGCTGGCCGTCGCTCCAGCCCGGGTACGTGTTGGTCCATGAGTAAGCCGGGTCACCGGCGTAGGTGGTCCTTGCGGCGTCTTGCGATGCGAACGCCGTGGCAACGCTGCCGGTGTGCAGGGTGAACGGCCCGGGAAATGCAGGGGACAAACCGAAGAACAGGTCAGCCTCAGTGGTCCTGCGCTCGTAGAGCACTCTGCCTACTGTGTATTCGGTCCCGGCGACGCTCAGTTTGGTCACCGAGAGCGAGCCATGGGCGACGGACGATATGCCGCCGTCGTACCCAAACGCCGCGTCGCCTGGCACGGAACCCACCTCCATCGTGGCCAGCCAGTGCAGCCTGCGGGTGGCGCCCGAGGCGACCACGTTGTAGGTGGCAGCGCTGGTCAGCGACTCGGAGTGATCTTCCCCGTCGGTGAAAGTCACGGTCAGGCTGATGGCCTTGCCGACCTCGGCGGATGTCAATGTGTACGTGCTGGAAGTCGCCCCCGAAATGGCCGTGCCGTCGGCAAGCCATTGGTACGAGAAATTGCCGAGGCCGTCGGCGTCGGCGATACCCACCGTGTCGGCGGTCAGCTCTTCGTTCTGCTGCAGCACCCCGCTGATGGACGGGGCGCCGCTGGCCGGGTTATTGGGCGGTGCCATGACCGGGCCGATCTGGCGGCTGGTGCGGGGGTACTCCTGGTTGCCGGCGTCGTCATCGAAGACGACCCGGACCTTGAGGCTCTTGTCCACGTCGTCGGCGGTCGGCGTGTAGGTCGAGCGACGCTCGCCGTCGAGGTCGGTCTCGTTGGCGCCGTCCACGCGGATCCACTGGTAATGGAAGAACGCGTCGGCGAGGCCATCGGTGTAGTCGATGGCGGTGGAATGGGCTGTCAGCTCGACGCCCTCCTCCGGAGCGGTATCGACACTCAGGACGACCGAGATCGTGTCGCTGGCAGACCAGGACAGATTCGCGCCGGCCCAGTCGTACTCCGGTGTGTCTCGGAACTCAAGTGCGTTGCCTGACGAGTAAGACGTTCCTGCCACCGAGAGCGTGAAACCTTGTGGCAGCGCCTTGTCCACCGCGAACGCCAAGACACCGTCGTTCGCAGAAGCGGAAGTGTCATACAGGTTGGTGACGGTGTAGGTGACTCCGTCCACGGTAAACGTCGCCGAGCTGAGCGAGCCGACATCGGGGTTCAGTGTGGTGATGTATCCCACACCGAATGTGTTCGTCCCCGCCGTCAGTGTCGCCGTCCAGACGTCCTCGCTGGTGGGGGTGCGGATCACTGGCCTGCCTTCCGCAACGGAGTTGTCGGGCTGCGCGTTCGGCAGGTCGTAGACGTAGACCTTGTCGTCGGCGTCGTCGACCACCCACAGCACCCGGCCGTCGAACCAGAGCCCCTCGGGGTCGGCGTTATCGCTGTCCAGGTTGACCTCGTAGTCAGAGCCCACCAATTGGGTCTGGTCGGACATCTTCCAGGCGTAGACCATGGCATCCTCGTCGTCGACCACAAACATCGTCGTGCCGTTGGAGTAGATGTCGCGGGGGTTGGCGTTGAGTCCAGAGTCGTCGATGTCGGTGAAGTCGACATCGGTGTTCTGGGTGCCGTCGGCGCGGTTGTAGGCGAAGATGTCGTTGCCGTTGCTGACGGTGTCATCGTCAACGACCCACACATAAGTAGCGTCGCACCACACGCCCTCGGGCTTGTTGTTGGCGGTGGCCAGGTTGATGTCCTTGGTCGAGTCGTGCGCCTTGGTGGACAGGTCGTAGGCGTAGACCTTGGTGTCGTCAAAGTCCGCGACGAACATCGTCGTGCCGTCCGAGCAGATGCCGGTGGGCGTGTCGTTGCCGGCGCCGGACAAGGTGTTGAAGTCCTGGGATGATGCGCGGGAGCCGTCGGAACGGTTATAGGCGAAGAGCTTGTCGGTGGAACCGTTTTGGGAGACCCAGAAGTACTCGTCGTTGCCCCAGATGCCTTTGGGGTTGTCGTTGTCGCTATGCAGGTCAAAGCCCGTCACCCGCGGCGGAGGAACGATCACGGCGCCCTTGACCTCGATCATGTGGGATTGTCCGGATGTTCCGTTCCACGAACTGGAGTTGAAGTACTTGTTGGCGTTCCCGATTGACCAGTTCGCCGCGCCGCCGCTGTCCTCATCGGAGTTCCGGGTGAGGCTCAAACTGATCTGGTCCGTACTGCCGGCCACCCGCTGGATGACTACGAAGTAGTTCGTGCTCGCAGCCAGCAGGGGGCACCGATCAGTACCCGTCGTCGGAGCGGTGAAGGTGTGCAGCCCGGAGGCGGAGAACGTCGTCGGGTCGGTCAGCGTGCAAAGAGCGCTGCCAGCGGGATTGCCATTGTTGTCCGCGTTCAGCGTGACGATCAGTTCGCTGCCGGCCGACGAGGTGTCGGCGATGTTATGGAACCTGACGGCGATTGAGCCCAGCACGTAGCCGTCGCTGTTGTTGCCCGTGGTGAACCGTTGAGCGCGCTTGGGGAAACTGATCGGCCACAGTTCGGTGTGGTTCATCCAGACGGACTGCCCCGTGTTCTTGATCAGAACGGTCTCCGTCAGCGCCTCCGCGGGCGGCGACCAGACGAACACGGCGGCCAGCATCGCCACGGCGAGCAGCGGGAGCGGCGCACGACGCCGGGAGGCGGTCATGACTGACGCGTTTGGATGAGCGCTGTGACCGGATGCCTGCCTCGGCACATTGTGAGAGGGAGGGGGGGGGGCTCATAGCGAATCTCCAAGGGCCTGTACCGGATGGTGGCCATGCACTCTACGGCAGCCATGCACTGACATCATGAATACATGTGCAGATGCCAATACCCGCGACCGCACAGACCGTGCGCCAACTCGCGATCCACGCCGCCAAAGCGCTGATTGAGGCGATCTTCCGTCGCCGTCAGATGGGCCGTCGCAGCGTCAGAGACGGTTTCCCTGTCCAAACACCCTTCTGACCTGCGACGATGCGCTTTGTCGAAAGACGGGTTCAGCAGTTCAGAGGGACATCTCCGAAGTGAAACTCAGCCGCGGCGGCCGTGGACAGCGTTCAGGCTGACCGTTGCGTCCCTCGTGCTGTGAGCGCGGTCGGCGACGGCTGTTGTGGTCGGTGTTCAGGCTGCTGGCTGTGTCTCGTGCGGCGTCGTGGCGGTCCGTGATTTGTGTGGTGTGCCGGCGACCGGTACCGGTGGTCTGTGCGGTGTGGCGGTGGTCACAGCGGGCGGCGCGGCTGGGGACAGGGGCAGCAGTTGTGAGGTGTCGGCGGGTGCTGGCTGGTGTGGGGTGCGATGTTTGGGTTTGCGTGAGCGGGCGGGGTTCGGTGGCTGTGCAGGGTCGGGGGGCATGAGCCGGTAGCGGCCGTCGCGCAGAACTATGTGCCAGTTGTGGTCGTGGATTTGGTCGTGGCAGGACCAGCACACCAGCACGAGATTGTCGACGTGTGTCTTGCCGCCGCACTTCCACGGGATGACATGGTGCGCTTCGCATTCGAGCGGCAGCGCGCCGCAGCCGATGCAGGCGCCGTCGCGGGCGATCAGCGCGCGGCGCTGGGCGGCGGTGGGCGCCCGTTGTGCGACGGTCTCATACAGCGGGGTGAGCGTGTCGCCGAAGATCTCCACCCACACATCGGAGTTGCACGCCAGCCGCGCAAGGGCGCCGGGAGGAATCGGTCCGACACCGCAGATCTCTGCGAACCCACCGGGCTGATCAGTCAAAGCGGCCAAGTCGGCGCGCACGATGATCTCCGCGGCGGCCTTGCGCCCCACGGTCGGCGCCGGCACTGCCGAGAGCGCCGGCTCGGACTGATCGATCCCTTCGGCGTGGCCGTGTCGGCCCGGTCGTGGTCTGTCAGCGTCGAGCGACCTCGGTGCGATGTCGGCCACCATGCCAGCTACATCGTGTCGGCCCGATCGTGGGCTGTCGGTGTCGGGCGGTCTCAGCAGTTCTGGCTGCTGAGGTGTGTCTGAGTCTTCCGCGGAGATCGGCTGAGAAATGAACCAAGTCATGCTGTGTTCTCGGGGTTGTTGGTGGTGGTCCGGCGGTTGTGGTCGAGCCGTCGTGTGCGGGCTCGTTGGAGGCCTTGCCGGCGGGCCTCGCGGATCGGTTCTCCTCGTTGGTGGTGTTCGTCGTCGGGGGTGACGTAGCCGATCGCTTCGTGCAGCCGGACTTCGTTGTAGTCGATCCGGATGCGTGCCAGCTCTGTGTCGAGCAACGCCGGGTCGGTGATCTCGTCGAGGTGGGGCCATTCGTGCTTGATGTGCCCGAAGAAGCTCTCGATCCAGGCTTGGTCGGTGGGGGTGCGGGGTCGGCCGTGGTGTTGGGCGATGGCCATCATCGCCATGTAGGCGCGGGTGTCGTGGCTGGTCATGGCCGGGCCGTTGTCGGACACGGCGAGCAGGATCGGCCGGTCGGGGTCGTCGATGTCGAGATCGAGGCGGTCGTCGGTGAGCAGCTCGTCGAGATCTTGGGCTAGCAACGCCTGGTCGAAGATGACACGCACTTGGGTGGAGGTCTCCTCGGTCGAGACCAGGCTGGTGATCCAGTAGCGCGAGACCATGTCGACGATGGCGAACACGCAGCGCCGGGCCTGCCCGAAGTGGGTGACGTCCCAGATCCAGATCCTGTTCGGTTCCCAGACCAGCCAGTGCGGCCACGGCGTGCGGGGCCGCCGTGGTGTCGGCGGCTGTTCGGGCAGCACAAGCCCGTGGGCAGCCAGAACGCGCCGGAACGTCGAGGGGGCCACCCACACCCGGCCCACATAGGAACCGCGGTGGGCGAGCTTGCGGTGCGACCGGTCGACCGGTCCCCACTCTTCAGCGACAGCGAGGACCTCCGCGACTTCGTCGGCCAGCAAGGCATGCACCGGCGCGCCGCCCGGGGCGAGGTCGCTGAGCGTGCCCAGCTCGCGTCGGCGGGCCCGCCAGCGGTGCACCCGGTCGTCGGAGACCTGCCACACACCGGTGGCCCATGTGTGCCAGAACCCGGCGGCAACGGCGTCGTCGACGGTGTTGAGGACCAGCTCTTTGGCCTCGGCGGGGACTCTCGCCGGGACCGGTCCGTTCAGTCCCAGCCGGATTTTCCCCGGACGATGGCCAACTCGATCGCTTGGACCTTGATCGCCTCGGTGAGCTGACCGATCTCTGCCCGGGCCGCTTCGAGCTCCCAGTTCCGTTCGGTGGCCGGGCGACCCGGCTTGCGGGCCAGCGCAGCCAGCGCCGCGTCCTTCACCGTCCGGCGGATGGAGATGATCGTCGACACATCGACCCCCCACTTCCGGGCCGCGTCGGCCTGGGTGATCTCTCCGCCCGTGACCTGCAAGTAGATCTCCCACTTCGTCTCCGCGGACAGCTTCTTCGGTCGACGCCGACCCTCGCTGACAGTCATCTGATGCTCCTTCACGCGTCAGCGAGAACACGATCAGACTTGGTTCATTCCACGGTGGACCCTCCGCGGCAAACTCAGACGCACAACACTGCGGCGAGGGGTTCGTGTTGGGTCGCTGGTCGGCTGGTGCGCTCTGTGCTGGGAGGGTGGTCGGCAATTGGGGTGTGGTGTGTGTTGTTTGTTGAGCGTGCGCGGTTGTCTGGTTGGTGGTTCGGGGTGGGTTGGGCGCGGGTGTTCTGCCTGATGATGCCCAGGCACATCGTCGGTCGGCCAGTGGGGCCCGGGGTCGCCGGTCGGGGCGGGTGTTTTACCTGATGATGCCGAGGCGGCCGGCGCGGTCGAGGTTGAGGGCGGCGATGCGCAGGTCGAGCCACAGGTTGGCCTTGTCGAGGCCGCGCCAGGGGACGTTTTTGGTGCGGGACTTGATCTGGGCGATCTTGCGTTCGGCCTGGGATCGCAATCGGTATCTGGCGAGAAACTCGGGTTCGTGGCGTTGTGCTCTTGCGGGGGCGAGGAGTTCTTCGTGGGGGTTGATCTCGATGATGCGGCCGCCGTCGCGTGTGGTGCATCGGGGCTTGAGCTCGCATGCTGAACAATCCGTTGCCGCGAACCGCACCTGGCGCCGTTTGGCGCCGTTCGGCGGCGGGATGGGTGCGGTGTTTCCTTGCGGGCAGGTGACCGTCGCTGCTTCGAGGTCGATGTCGAAGTCGGCTTTGGTGAGCTTGTCGCCGCGGGTCGGGATCGGCTGGGCGGGGGCGACGAGGTCGATGCCTCGGTCGGCCATCGCTTGACGGGTGGGCCCCGATCCGTAGTGGGTGTCGGCGATGATCTCGGCGACCGGGACCGGGTCGGCGTCGATGAGGTCTTCGATCACAGCGGCGTCGTGGACAGTCGCGAGCGTCGCGGTCGCTGAGCAGATCAGGTCCGAGTCCACATCCGCGGAGACGTGCAGCTTGTATCCGTCGTAGCGGTCCGAGCGGGAACGGTGCCCGTGCCGAGCGTCGGGATCGACCATCGAGATGACCCGGCCGGGGGCCACTCTTTGAGCTATCCGCGGGGTTTGGGCTCCGTCGTCGTCGGCGGCGATCTCGATGTCCTGGCCCGCCACGACCCTCAGCAGCTCGACCGCCCCAGCCAGGCCCGGGTCCCCGAAACGGGCGCAGAACCCGATGACGGTCTCGGCGTCGCCGAACAGCTCCGCGACCAAAGCGGCCCGTGCGCAGGGATCAGCCCACATGATCTGCGGTTTGCCTCGCCGGTCGTAGTCCTCACGCGACAACAGCCCCGCCAGCTCCGCTGCGGCCCCGGCGTCGATCCCGCCCAGCACCTCGATGCACTTGCGGACCCCGGACCTGATCAGCGTGATCGTGTCCTGGGTCAGCACCGAGTCCGCCACACCGGTCGAGTCCATCGTGCGGCGATGGCCGATCACCCCGGCGCGTTTGGCTGCGATCTTGACACGATCCCCCAAAAAGGACTCCATCCCGGCGCGAACCAGACGCGCCCGGAACTCCACCAGCACCACATGCGCTATCCCCCGATGCTCCAACGGCAAACCCAGCGCCGCTTTCCACGACATGTCGAACCGCGAACGGCGCTCCGCCTCGCGGTCCGACACGCCATAGAACAACTGCAACAACAACAACGCCGCCACCACCGACGGCGGATGCGACCGCCGACCACGGCCAGACGCGTACAACGCATCAAAATCGGCATCACAGAACAACTCGCCCCGAGCCTGCCCCAACGTCGCCAAGAAACCCTCAGTGTCGAGCAGGCCGCCCACCATCACCCCGACATCGAAAATCGAACCCTGACCATCAGCCGAACCGCGCACCCCACCATCATCCGCGATCACGCCCCCCAACACCAGGACCCACACCCGAACTTTCCGACCACCCTCCTGGGGGTGTGCGAACGCTTTGTGGTGTTCCAGGCGGCGGCGCCTGCCCTGCAGCGAGCCGAGCGGTTTGTGCTGGGGGTGTGCGAACGCCTGGTTGTGCTGTTGTGCCGGCGGATTGTGCGGCTGTGCCGGCGGCCAGGAGCGTGTCGAGCGCGTCGGCCATGCGCTGGTCTGTGGTGCGCTGCTCTGTCGCGGACCCGGCGGCACCGCCGCCGCTGCCGATGCTGCTGCCGCTGTTGCCGTTGTCGTTGTCGTTGTCGTTGTTGTCGCCGCCAGCGATTCGATTGGGGTGCTGGGCTCGGCGGCGGTCGGCTTGGCGGTGTAGTTCGGCTTGGCGGCGCAGCCGCTGCTGGATGCGGGCGCCGGTTTCGGAGTCGAAGCTGCCGCGCATCTGCACCGACCCGTCCTCGCCGTTCCAAAAGCGCACATGACGGTTGCGGCGGTTGCGGCGATGCTGCGCCGCCAGATCGTCGCCGTGCTGGTGCTGGGCTTCCCAGCGGCGAGCGGCGTGGGCGAACTCGTCGGCTGGCAGGGTCTTGGCGAGCCCGATCAGCCCAGGGTCGTGTTGCACTGCGCCGGGGCTGGTCTTGCGCGCTGCGCGCGCGAGCCTGGCCGCGTTCGTCAAGCTGATCTGGCCCGCCGCGACACCCTCGTCCGCGTCGGGGATCGAGGCAAGCTCGGCGCCAGTGCGCACGTTGCGCGCGGCGTCGGAGCGCGACAGGCCGCTGTGCTCGCTCAGCAGCCCTGCGCCGCCGTCGCCGTGGTCCTCGCGGCGGGCGACCAGCGCGGCGGCTTTGGTCTCGAGCAGCTCGACGCGGCTGCGCAGCTGCTTGGACAGCGCCAGGGTGCGGCGCAGCTGATCGCTGGAGGCGGCGTCGACGGCGTCAAGCGCGGAGGTGAGGTGCCCGAGTGCCTGCTCCACGTGAGAGAACATGTGTTCACTCTACGGGGAGGGTGTCACAAACACACGTTCTCGACCCAATCCGATCATTACAATTACTTTACATACCTTTTCATAGTACGACAGTGCTGCACACTGGCACCGGCGAACCGCCCCCGGCCCGATAGGAGCAGTGACGCACAGCACACTGCCGAGCCCGGCATGACACCGCACGACAACCTGAAGAGCAACCCGAACACACCGCCGAACCCGACGCGACACTCCTCGACACCCTCGTCCCATGCCAAGGGACGAAGAACCGGATTCGCTCGTCCCACACATCGCTGGCGACTGAATCCAGCACACTTGACAGGGACCCGTTAGTTGGTCTGGTCGTTATGGGTGTTTCGTTGTCTGGTTGTCCTGTCGGTGTTGTTCGGAGTAGGCGGCGGGGGTCAGTCCGCCGAGTGAGCGGTGGGGCCGATAATGGTTGTGGTCGTGTCGCCAGTCCTCGATGACGACGCGGGCTTCGAGCAGGTTGGCGAAGTCTTCGATGCTGGTGGCATTCGTCGCGCAGGCGGCCGTTGAACGACTCGATCCAGCAGTTCTCCCACGGCGCGCCGGGCTCGATGTAGGCGGTGCGGGTGCCTGAGTGGTGGCACCAGTCCCTCAGCGTGTCGGCGACCAGTTCGGGGCCGTTGTCCATGCGCAGCTGCTTGGGCGCGCCGCGGGCGGCGGCGGTGCGGTCAACGGCTTCGACGACCCCGTCGGCGTCGATGCTGTGATCGACGTGTATGGCCAAGGCTTCGCGTGTGAACTCGTCGATGACGTTGAGCAGCTTGAGGCGCCGGCGGGCGCCGCTGGGTCGAGCGATGCTGGCCCACCACCGCGCACGCCCGGCGCTGTGAGACCCCGAACCGGTCCACAAGCCGCACCACCGCGGCCCGCCGACGGTCCGGGGTCACCATTTTCCCTCCGCGAGGGTCCTTCAGCATCGCTTTGTCCAGCTCCGCCTCGGCCAACAGCTTCTTCAGCCGGGCGTTCTCGGCCTCGAGCTCTTTGAGGCGCTTCACATCAGCAGCCTTCATCCCCATAGGTGCTGCGCCACCGATTCCACGTCGATTCGGTGATCTCCAGCTCGCGCAGCACCAGCCCCAACTCCTGGCCAGCGTTCAAGAGCCGCTCTCCCTCACGCAGATTGCGGACCGCCTGCTCAGGCGTATGACGCCTTCTCTTCATCGTGGTCATCCTCCCATCCTCCGGGAATCAGACCCACAACTCATCGACCCAAATCAGGGACCCCTGTCACAGCGCCTGCTCAGCCGCCGCGGCGATGGTCGCCTCGGGTACACCAGCGGCCCGGGCCCCGCTGCAGATGCTCGCCCACGTCTCAGCGGGCAGCGTGATGCCGTTGGCCTTGCGGTGCTGGCGACGCTCGTGCTCGACATCACCGGGCAGCTTCACCGGCTGGTCGGGATCGATCGCCGCTGCGTCGTAGAACCAGTCGAGATAGTCCGCCGCGATGCCGTTGTAGCCATCGTCGGCCTCGCCGACAGCGGCGTCGATCTGGGCGGGGTCGACGTACACCGAGAGCATGCCGTTGGCGAACCGGACGCGGCGGGGCCCTGCGGTACCCGTGCCGGTGAGCGCTCCGGCCAGCAACTCGCACATGACCGAGATGCCCGAGCCCTTGTGCTCCCCCATCGCCCGTAGTGAGCCGGGACCGTCCGTCGAGTCGGGCCGCTGGCCGTCGGCGAAGCTGTACAGCACCCGCGGATCGCCAGTGATCTCGCCGTCGGCCGACACCAGTGCGTTCTCCGGCACGGCCGGCCCGCCGTGCAGCGCCACCATGGCTTTGCCCTCGGCCACCACCGAGGTGGCGAAGTCGTGGATGACCGGCCGGCGACCGGCGACGGGCGCGCCGTAGGCGCATGGGTTGGTGCCCATGCGGCGCTCTTTGGCGCCGAAGGGTGCAACCAGCCGGCTGTTGGCCACGTTGACGAAGTGCACCGAGACGAGGCCTTGCGCTGCGGCCATCTCGGCGTACTCACCGATGCGTCCGAGATGCCCGGCGTTGCGCAGCCCCACGATGGCCGTGCCCAACTCCTTGCAGCGCTCGATGCCCAGTGCCACGGCGGCCGGCCCGACGGTCTGGCCCATGCCGTACTGGCCGTCCACCAGCATCAGCGAACCCGAGTCGATCAGCACCTTGATCTCCTGGTCGGCCAACTGCACGCCGTTGGCGAGCAGCTCGACATACAGGGCTGAGCGGATGACCCCGTGGCTGTCGTGACCGGCAAGGTTCGCACCCACCAGGCTGGCGCCGATGCGCTCGGCTTCGGCGTCGGAGCACGCGGTATGCCGGAAGATCTCGGCGATGAAGCCAGCCAGGCGTTCATGGTCGATCACGACGGGCTGATCGGCGGCAGCGTCGGCGGTCGCAGCGTCATTGGTTGTGCGGGTCTCGCTCATCGCGGCAGCGTAGGTCCCCAGCAACTCAGAGGCGCCGACTGGTGGTCACGACCTCAATCCTGTACCTGCAGCTCCATCTCGATGTCGCGCCGCGCATGGAGCAGCCGCCACGCACGCACGTGGTCCTGTTGATCGACGTAGAAAATCAAGTAGGCGAATCGTTCAAGCGGCCAATGCCGCACCTCAGGCAATCCGAGTTCGTACGACCACCTGAGCGACCCCGCCTGTGGATTGTCGCCGATGTAGTTGAGCGCATCCTCGACGGCCGTCAGGAATTCATCGGCGACAGCGTCCCCGCCATGGGTCAGGTAGTAGTCGGCGGCGCTCTCGATGTCGCTGAGGCAGCGTCGCCCAACGTCAACCGGTTTGGCCACTACTCCACGTGCCCACGCGATTTCGTTGCCGATTGCGCTTGTTCATCTCCCCCATCAGCCACTTCACCGATGCCGAGTCGCTGTCGCATATCGGCGAAGAACTGCTTGTCGGCCCGGGCTGCAATCGGCGATCGGGCACCCTCGAGCAGCATCTCCCGAAGGTTCTCGCGGGCCTGGTCGTGGCGGATGAGCTCTCGCATGTACTCGCTATTCGAGCCGTAACTGCCACAACTCGTCCGCTCATCGACGTACTGCTTCAGCTCGGCAGGCAGGGACACGTTCATCGTCGCCACGAACGCAGCGTAGCATCGCGATGACAGAGTTTGCCATCGGCGTGTGCCGTCCGAAGCGGCATCTGTGCACAGAGTCGAGATCGGTGGGACCTGACGGGGACCATCGCGGCTCCGCCAGCGCACATAGGCTCGCCCGGCGTGAGTCAGCCCGATGTCGCGCCGACGCCCGAGCACCCGCAGCACTTCGACGTCGTGGTGGTCGGGGCCGGCAATGCCGCCATGTGCGCCGCGCTGGCGGCACACGAGGGGGGCGCCGAGGTGCTGGTCCTCGAACGGGCGCCTGAGGCCGAAGCCGGCGGGAACAGCCGCTTCACGGCCGGCGCAATCCGCTTCGCCTACGACGGCGTCGACGACCTGCGCGCTCTGATGCCCGACCTGACCGATGCCGAAGTCGAGGTGACCGATTTCGGCACCTACACCGAAGACGAGTTCTACGCCGACCTGGGCCGCATCACCGACTACCGGTGCGATCCCGAACTGGCGGACACGCTGGTCACCCGCAGCAAGGAGACCCTGGCGTGGATGGCGAGCCATGGCGTGAGGTTCGCGCCCATCTGGGGACGTCAGGCCTTCAAGGTGGACGGACGCTTCAAGTTCTGGGGTGGCCTCACGGTGGAGTCGGTGGGCGGCGGCGAGGGACTCGTCGAGTCGCTGCGTGCGGCGCTGGATCGCAACGGCATCGACCTGTGGCACCAAGCTGCCGGACGATCATTGGTGCTCGACGACGGCGGCGCCGTGCGCGGCGTGCGCGTTCGGCGGCAGGGCCGCATGATCGAGGTCGCGTGCAATGCCGTGGTGCTCGCCGCAGGCGGCTTCCAGGCCAACGCCGAGTGGCGCACCCGCTATCTCGGACCCGGCTGGGATCTCGCCAAGGTGCGCGGCACCCGCTTCAACACCGGTGACGGCATTGCGATGGCCCTCGAAGTGGGCGCCATGCCATTCGGCAACTGGAGCGGCGCTCACGCCGTGGCGTGGGATTACAACGCCCCCGAATTCGGCGACCTGGCCGTCGGCGACGGTTTCCAGAAGCACAGCTACCCGTTCGGGATCGTGCTGAACCAGCACGGCAAGCGATTCGTGGACGAGGGCGCCGACTTCCGCAACTACACCTACGCCCGCTACGGCCGGGAAATCCTGGCCCAGCCCGGGCATTCGGTGTGGCAGGTCTTCGACGCCAGCACCGATCACCTGCTGCGCGACGAGTACCGCATCCGGCAGGTCACCAAGGTCACCGCCAGCAGCATCGAAGAGCTCTGCGCGCGCATGGAGGACGTGCACACCGAGGGAGCATTGGAAACCATCGCCGAGTTCAACGCAGCCGTCGACCGCAGCGTCCCGTTCGACCCCAACGTGCTCGACGGCCGCCGCACCACGGGCCTGGGCCCCGACAAGACCAACTGGGCGATGCCGATCGAGACACCGCCGTTCGCCGCGTACCGGGTCACGTGCGGGCTGACATTCACCTTCGGCGGCTTGCGCATCGACGAGACCGGCTGCGTGATGGACACCGATCTGCGGCCGATCGAGGGCTTGTATGCCGCGGGCGAACTGGTCGGCGGACTGTTCTACGGCAACTATCCCGGCGGATCGGGCCTCTCGGCCGGTGCTGTGTTCGGTCGCCTGGCGGGAAGCTCCGCCGCTGCGCACGCCGCCGGCTGAGCCGCCTTCGGTGACCGGGCACTGAGTTTCCCCCTGCCCTTCGGGCGGCGTATTGCCGGCGGGCGGTAGCGTCGAATCGCTATGTCGATGACCTCCTCGCCCCGCAACACGAGCTCAAGCAGCACTGGCTCGAAGATCGTCTACACCCACACGGACGAGGCACCGGCACTGGCGACGTACTCACTGCTGCCGATCATCACGGCGTTCACCGATGCCGCCGGCGTCGATGTCGAGACACGCGACATCTCCCTCGCCGGTCGGATCATCGCGGTCTTCGCGGACATGCTCGAACCCCACCAACGAACCAGCGATGCACTGGCCGAGCTCGGCGAGTGGACCCAGCATCGTGACGCCAACATCATCAAGCTGCCGAATATCTCCGCTTCGGTGCCGCAACTGAAGGGCACCATCGCCGAGCTGCAATCAGCGGGCTATGCGGTGCCCGATTTCCCCGACGACCCCGACGATCAACACGGGCGGGAGATCCGTGAGCGCTACGACCGGGTCAAGGGCTCCGCCGTGAATCCGGTGCTGCGCGAGGGCAACTCCGACCGCCGCGCCCCCCGTGCTGTCAAGGAATACGCCCGGCAGTACCCCCACTCGATGGGGGCATGGTCGCCGCAGAGCCGCACCCACGTGTCGACGATGTCCGGTGGCGACTTCCGGTCCAACGAGCAGTCAGTCACGGTGAGCGTTGCCGGCTCGCTGAGCATCGAGCATGTCGACGGCGAGGGGAACGTGCGGCTGATGCGCAAAGTCCCGGTGGACGCAGGCGAGGTGGCCGACTCCACCTTCATGTCGGTCGCCGCGCTGCGCGAGTTCCTCGACGCTCAGATCGAAGATGCCCGCTCGAGCGGGGTGCTGTTCTCGCTGCATCTCAAGGCCACGATGATGAAGGTCTCGGACCCGATTGTGTTCGGCCACGCCGTGCGAGCGTTCTTTGCGCCGGTGTTCGATCGGCACGGCGAGGTGCTGGATGGGGCAGGCGCGGACGCCAACAACGGCTGGGCCAACGTGCTGGCCGCCGTCGAATCGCTGCCCGCAGACCAGCGCGACGCCGTCGAGGCCGACATCGCCGCGACACTCAGCGAACGGCCCGGTCTGGCCATGGTCGACTCCGATCGCGGCATCACCAACCTGCACGTGCCCAGTGACATCATCGTGGACGCTTCCATGCCGGCCATGATCCGAGCCTCCGGCCAGATGTGGAACGCCCAGGGCGACCAGCAGGACACTAAGGCGGTCATCCCTGATTCGAGCTACGCAAGCGTGTTCCAAGCCGTCATCGAGGACTGCCGCGCCAATGGCGCCTACGACCCGACCACGATGGGCTCGGTGCCCAATGTGGGCCTCATGGCCCAGAAGGCCGAGGAATACGGCAGCCACGACAAGACCTACGAGGTCGATGCCGCCGGGGTCATGCGAGTCGTCGCCGAATCCGGCGAGGTGCTCATGAGCCACGCTGTCGAAGCCGGCGACATCTGGCGCATGTGCACCACCAAGGACGCAGCGATCACCAACTGGGTGGACCTGGCCACCGAGCGCGGGCAGCTCACCGGCGCGGCCGTGGTGTTCTGGCTCGATGCAAACCGGCCCCACGACGCACAGCTCATCGGCAAGGTCGACGCCCGGCTGGCCGAACGGAAGGCCTCAGATGCCTCGATCGGCGAGCTCGATATTCGGAAGCTGGCGCCGGTCGATGCGTGCCGATTCTCGCTGGAGCGCATTCGCCGCGGATCCGACACCATCTCGGTCACCGGCAATGTCCTGCGCGACTACAACACCGACCTGTTCCCGATCCTGGAGCTGGGCACCTCGGCCAAGATGCTCTCGGTCGTGCCGCTCATGGCCGGCGGCGGGCTCTTCGAGACAGGGGCCGGAGGCTCGGCGCCCAAGCACGTCCAGCAGATGGTGGCCGAGAACCACCTGCGCTGGGACAGCCTGGGAGAATTCCTTGCACTGGCGGTGTCGCTCGAGCATCTCGCTCGTGTCGCCGAGAATCCCGCCGCGCAGCTGCTTGCCGACACGCTCGATGCGGCCATCGGCACCTGGCTCGCAGAGGGCCGCGCGCCCAGCCGCCGGGTGAACGAGCCCGACAACCGCGCCAGTCACTTCCACCTTGCCAAGCACTGGGCCGACGAAATGGCCAACCAGGGCGCCGATGCCGTGCTGGCCGAGCAGTTCGCACCACTCGCCGCTGCCCTCGCCGGCAACGAGACCCAGATCATCACCGAGATGGTGGACTGCCAGGGCTCCCCCGTCGATCTCGGCGGCTACTACCTGCCCGACCCAGCGCTCGCAGAAGCCGCCATGCGGCCGAGCCCGACGTTCAACGACATCCTCGACAACTTCCGCGCCAGCTCAGCGGGCTGAAGCGCCCGAGCGACGCCGCGCTGGGCCGGCTCAGCTGTCGAGCTCGGCCAGACCGCCGGGTCCGAGGCGGCCTGACTCCCGGTAGGCAGCGAGCTTTGCACGGCTGTCGGCGATGTCCAGATTCGCCATGGTGAGCTGCCCAATCCGGTCCGCCGGACCGAACGCAGCGTCTTCGACACGTTCCATCGAGAGCCGGTCGGGCTCATAGGTCAGACCGGCGCCGGTGGTGTCGAGCACCGAGTAGTCGTCGCCGCGGCGCAGCCGCAGCGTGACCTCGCCGGTGACGCTCGAGCCGACCCAGCGCAGCAGCGAGTCGCGCAGCATGAGCGACTGCGGGTCGAACCAGCGTCCCTCGTACAGCAGTCGGCCGAGGCGGCGCCCCATCGTTCGGTAGTTCTCGAGCGTGGCTTCGTTGTGAATCGCTGACAGCAGGCGCTCATAGGCGATGTGCAGCAGCGCCATGCCCGGGGCCTCGTAGATGCCCCGCGACTTGGCCTCGATCACACGGTTCTCGATCTGGTCACTCATGCCGAGGCCGTGACGCCCCCCAACGGCATTGGCTTCCACTACCAGTGCAACGTGGTCGCTGCCCTCGGCACCTCCAGCAGCAAACTCCCGTCCGCCGATCGCCACCGGCCAGCCTGCCTCGAACCGGACGGTCACGTCTTCAGGCTCGATATCGACCGCAGGGTCCCAGTGCGCCACGCCCATGATCGGCGAGACGATCTCCATCGAGGTCGCCAGGTCCTCCAGGCGCTTCGCCTCATGGGTGGCGCCCCAGATGTTCGCATCGGTGGAGTACGCCTTCTCGGTGGGGTCCCGGTACGGCAGGCCGCGCGACACCAGGAATTCGCTCATGCCGGCACGGCCGCCGAGTTGATCTACAAATGCCGAGTCCAGCCACGGCTTATAGATGCGCAGCCCGGCATTGACAAGCAAGCCGTAGCGGTAGAACCGCTCGATGTCATTGCCCTTGTACGTCGAGCCGTCGCCCCAGATGTCCACGCCGTCTTCGGCCATGGCAGCCACCAGCATCGTGCCGGTCACTGCACGCCCCAGCGGCGTCGTGTTGAAGTACGTGCGGCCCCCCGTCGAGATATGGAACGCACCGCACTGCAGCGCCATCAGACCCTCTCGCACGAGCTCGGCCCGGCAGTCCACCAGGCGTGCCGCATGCGCGCCGTAGTCGAGCGCCCGCTGCGGCACACCGGACAGGTCTGGTTCGTCGTACTGGCCGAGGTCGGCCGTGTAGGCGCATACGAGCGCGCCCCGCTCGGCCATCCAGGCCACCGCCGCAGAGGTGTCGAGCCCCCCGGAGAAGGCGATGCCCACCCGCTCGGTTGCCGGCAGCGCAGCCAGTACACGCGCACCGCTGGCGGCTGGCGCGCCCGCAGGCGGCGAGGCGTCGTCGCCTGAGCCAGTTGAGGCAGGACTGTTCGACATGGGCCCTAACGGTAGGGCTTTGGTCCCCCGATTCGCCCTGCAATAAACCTCCATGGGACGGCTGGGTTCGCCGCGCTGCGATTGCGCTGCGCGTACGCTCCGCCACGAAGGGGTGACTCATGAACGACGGCAGGGCGACAGGCACCACTGGCGGCACAGCAACGGGCCAGTCGATGGCTGAGCTGCTGAGCGAGATGGTGCGCATCCCCAGCGTCAACCCGATGCATCACGGTCCGCGCTCGGGCACCGTCGCCGAAGCCGACATGGCCAACTGGGTGGCAGCCCGAGCCGAGGCCTTGGGCGCCGAGGTGGAACTGGACGAGATCGAGCCGGGACGGCCCAACGTGTACGCCCGGTTCGCCGGCCGCACCGAGCGGATGCTCACGGTCGACGTGCACCTCGACACCGTCGGCGTCGAGCACTCCGACGGCGATCCCTTCGACGGCCGTATCACCGAGGGCCGCGTCTGGGGGCGGGGCGCCGTCGACACCAAAGCGACCATGGCCGTCGTGCTCGCCGTGATGGGCGAGATGGTTGCTGCCGGACAGCAGCCGATGTCCACTGTCGAGCTTGTGGGGACCATCTCGGAGGAAGGGGGCGGGCTGGCGGGCGCGTCCGCCTACCGCGACCGGCTGCTCGAACGCGGCGAGCGCCGCGAACAGATCGTCGTCGCCGAGCCGACAATGTGCGCACCGGTATATGGCCACAAGGGCGGACTCGGCCTCGAAGTCGACGTTGAGGGCCGTGCGGCGCACTCGTCCAAGCCCCACCTCGGCATCAACGCACTCTCGGCTGGCGCACGCATCGTGGCCGCAATCGATGCTGAACAGGAACGGCTGGCGAATCAGCGCGAGGTCGGCGCACTGGGTGCGGGCACCGTGTCGGTCAACGAGATGAGCGGGGGGCGGGCACGCAACATCGTGCCCGACCACTGCGAGCTGTACGTCGGACGACGGATCGCCGACAGGGAGGACTACGAGGAGGAATCCGCCCGTCTCACGGAGCTGATACGTGCTGCAGCACTGCCGGCCCGCGTCAAGGTGCAGTTGGCAAACGGGTTCGGCAGCAACGCGTTCTTCCAGGCCCCTGGGAGCGATCTGGTGACCGCGCTCGCCGAGATGTCGGGACATGAGCCGGCTGTCGCGGACTTCGGCACGAATGCACTGCGATACGGCGAGGTGGCCGACCAGATCGTGGTGTTCGGTCCAGGCTCCATCGACCAAGCCCACCAGGCCATCGAATGGGTCGAGATCGCCGAGCTCGAACGAGCAGCCCACGTCTACCGCCAGTTGCTGAAGCGCTAGAGCGTCAGCGCCTGCTGGCCTGGCCGGCCCCGGCGGGCCGGTGCGTCAATCGCGCGCTGCGGTGATGAAGACGGGAATCTCCCGATCTGTCTTGGCCTGGTACTCGGCGTAGGGCGAGAAGGCGGCCACACACCGCTCCCACCAGGCATCTCGCTCGGCGCCAGAGATGAGCCGGACCGTCGTCTGGAACGGCTCAGGACCATCCTGGATGAGCACCGTGGGTTCGGCCATCAGGTTGTGGTACCAACCCGGATGCGCCGGTGCGCCGCCCTTGGAACCGACGATCGCGTACTCGCCTTCTTGCTCGACTCGCATCAGCGGAACCTTGCGCACCAAGCCGGTCTTGTGCCCGACGGTCGTCATCACGATGATCGGCAAGCCTGTATCGCGCAGTGTGTTCGCCTCGGCGCCCGAAGATGACTCGTACGCCGCTGCCTGGTCCGCCACCCAGTCCCACGTGCTCGGTGCATAGGTGCCGTCGAATTTTGCGCTGCGTGCCATGGGGCGCAATCTACGGCGGCGCATCGAGCGAAGCCCGCGTCACGCCTTCACGAGACTCTGCCAGCGTCCGCATTGTGCGTTCGCGTCGCGGCCGTGCGACACGCCTACGATCCTGAACGTGCAAATCATGTCCGCGCTGTTCATTGAGAACTTCGACATGCGCCAGGCGGCGGGCGGCGCCGCACGCATCGATCTCGGTGGCGTTCACTTCTCGATGGCCGCGCCGGGCCCATTCCCGGTGACCATCACGCCGCACATGCTCGTGCTCGTGCGCTGCCCCGCTTCCCATACGGGACTGGCGGCGCTCGAAGTGCGTTTCATGCGCGGTGACGAGCAGATGGCGCGCAACGTGCAGCCGCTCACCGTCGAGCCCGGCAAGTTCGGCTACAACCTCGTCCAGGCCGATCTCACCTTCAACGAGCCGTCCACCATCGAGGCCCATTGCCGCATTGACCAAGGCGAGGCAGTCGTGGTGCCCTTGACGATGAACCCGCCGGCAGACGAAGCCTCGGCGTCCAGCGAGGCATCGTCCGCCGCGGGCGGCTGGACCGGCACGCCTGCAGAGCAAAGCGGCTAGGCGGCCCGGACAGCAATGCCGTTCACTGTCGGACTGTCCCAGCACTCCGATCCCGGCGTGGCAACCGGTGAGATCGTCGGCCGCGTCCTCGAGTCGCTCGGAGTGCAGCCCGATGTGGCGCTGCTGTTCACCTCGGGTGAACACATGGCGCACACCGACGAGATTGCTGCAGCGGTCGGAGAGCTGCTCAGCCCTGGTGCGTTCATCGGCACCACCGCCTGCTCGGTGGCCGCAGGCGAGCGCGAGATCGAGGAAGAGACCGCCGCGGTGCTGTGGGTCGGCAGCCTGGGTTCGGGCGAGGGGCCACGAGCTCGTGCGGTCTGGCTGAGCGGGGTGCCCGATCCGACCGCCGACGATGAGGCGCTCGCAGCCGCACTGGACTCGGTGCACGCCACCGGTGATCCCTCAATGATCGTGCTGGCCGACCCGTACTCGTACCCCGTCGATGCGGCGCTCGCTCACTGGGCGCAGCGCTGGCCGCACGTGAGCGTGCTCGGCGGATTGTCCTCGGGGGCACCCATGCCGGGCGGCAACCGCATCGTTGCCGATGGCGGTGTTCACCGCTCTGGCGCCGCAGCGCTGATCGTGGGCGGCAGCGCCACAGTCACACACCTGGTCTCTCAGGGCTGCCGGCCCATCGGTCAGCCGTACATCATCACCGAGGCCGAAGGAAACGTCGTCCGGTCGCTCGGCGGCCTGCCCCCCTTCGAGCGGCTCCAGCGGATGTTCTCGAAGCTTGACCCGGCCGACCAGCGGCTGGTGCAGCGAGGCCTGCATGTCGGTCGCGTCACCGACGAGCGCAAGGTCGAGTTCGGCTCCGGCGACTTCTTGATCCGCGGCGTGCTCGGAGCAGACCGCGAAAGCGGCGCCATCGCCATCGGCGACGAGGCGCCGATCGGGGCGACCGTGCAGTTCCACGTGCGCGATGCACGCACCGCCGACGAAGACCTGCGCGCAGCGCTCGAGCATTCGCCACCGACGCAGAGCGCACTGCTGTTCACCTGCAACGGGCGCGGCACCCATCTGTTCGAGACTCCGCATCATGACGCGTCTGTGCTCGCCGAGCACACGTCCGCCGAAGTTGCCGGCATGTTCTGCGCAGGCGAGATCGGTCCCGTCGGCGCACGCTCGTACGTGCATGGATTCACGGCCTCGATGGCGCTGTTTCGTGACAACGACACTGACAGCGACGACACGTCAAGCCATCTCCCAACCTCATGAACAGGGTGAGCATCAGATCGTGAGCGCATCGTCATGAATGCAGCATTGGAAGCCCGACAGATCAACACGATCCGAGCGCTGGCGATGGACGCTGTGATGCGTGCCCGCAGCGGCCACACGGGCACGGCCATGGCGCTGGCACCACTGGCGCATGTGCTGTTCAGTCGCGTCCTGCGTTACGACGCCGCTGAGCCCGACTGGCCCGACCGCGACCGGTTCATCCTGTCGGCCGGCCACGCCTCGATGCTCGTCTACGCCATGGCGCACCTGGTGGGCTACGGCGTCACGCTGGAGGACATCCGCGATTTCCGCCAGCTCGGCTCGATCACGCCCGGGCACCCCGAGCGTGGACTCACTCCCGGCGTGGAGGTGACTACAGGGCCGCTGGGGCAAGGCTTCGCCAATGCCGTCGGCATGGCGCTGGCCGAGCGTGGCCTGCGCTCCCGGCTGGGTGCAGACCTAGTGGACCATCGCACCTTCGTCATCGTCAGCGACGGCGACCTGATGGAAGGCCTCAGCCACGAGGCGGCATCGCTGGCTGGCCACCAGCAACTCGGACGCCTCATCGCGGTCTACGACGACAATCACATCACCATCGACGGCAGCACCGATCTGGCACTCAGCGACAACGCCGCCCGCCGCTTCGAGGCGTACGGCTGGCACGTCACCGACCTCAAAGAGGCGGCCGAAGACGCGGACGGACTCGAACGGGCACTGCGCGAGGCAATGCTCGTCAGCGACCGGCCGTCGATGGTCATCGTCCGAAGCCACATCGGCTACCCGATGCCCACCGCATCCGACACGTCGGCTGCACACGGCGCTATCACCGACGCCGACGAGATCGCTGCGGCCAAGCGGGCGATGGGCATGGATCCCGAAGCCACCTTCGTGGTGGACGACGACGTGGCGCAGGCCTACCTGGCAGCCGGTGCGCGAGGCGCCGCTGAGCGTCTCGAATGGGAAGCCCGGCTCGCGGGGAGCGGGCACGACCGCGACTGGCTCGACGCGCTGTGGTCAGCCGGCGCCCAGGGCGGCAGCTTGTCGGAGCTTCCGACCTTCGAGGCCGGCACCCAGATGGCGACTCGGGTGGCTGCCAACCGTATTTTCGACGCATCTTTGGACACCGTGCCCGCCCTCATCAGCGGCGGAGCCGACCTGACCGGCAATACCGGCACCGACGTGACCGCCGAGGTGCTGTCGGCTGCGAATCCAGGCGGCCGCAAACTCTATTTCGGCGTCCGCGAGCACGCCATGGGCGCAGTCGCCAACGGCATGGCACTGCACGGCGGCGTGCTGCCTGTCGTCGGTACTTTCCTGGTCTTCAGCGACTACATGCGGCCCGCTGTGCGGCTGGCGGCGCTGAGCGGCGCCAAGACGGTCTTTGTCTGGACTCACGACTCGATCGGTGTGGGCGAGGACGGGCCCACCCACCAGCCGATCGAGCACCTCGCGTCCCTGCGCGCCATTCCGGGTCTGTGCGTGATCAGGCCCGCCGACGCCAACGAGACCTCCCAGGCATGGCAGATCGCAATCGAGCGAGACGGCCCGACTGCGCTGGTGCTGACCCGCCAGAACGTCCCCGTGCTCGACGGCACCGAGCGCGCTTCGCAGGTCGTCCGAGGTGCCTATGTCCTCATCAACACTCCGGCCCCTGCGGTGATCCTGGCTGGCACCGGCAGCGAGGTGCAGTGCTGCACCACCGCAGCAGCACTGCTCGCCGCAGACGGTATCGCCAGCTCGGTGGTGTCGATGCCCAGTTGGGATCTCTTCGAGGCCCAGGATGCGCAGTACCGAGCGAAAGTGTTCCGGCCGGGCGTCCCGGTGCTCGGCATTGAAGCAGCGTCGCCGATGGGATGGGACCGTTACGCAGACGCCACCGTGGCCATGGTCGGCTTCGGTGCCAGTGCGCCGGGCAGCGACTTGATGACCCACTTCGGCTTCACGGCACCGGCCATCGCCGACGCCGCCCGCAAGCTGCTGTAGACACAACAGAAGGCATGTTCACAGAAGGAAACCCATGAGCGAAGGCGGCAACGGCAGTACTACCGACGGGCGGCTCTCGGGGCTGTACTCCGAATGCGGGCAGAGCCCCTGGCTCGACAATCTCCGCCGAGGATGGATCACCGGCGGCGAACTCGAAGCCTGGGTGGAGCGGGGCATCCGCGGCCTGACATCGAATCCGTCGATCTTCCAGAAGGCCATCGAGTCATCCAACGATTACGACGAGCAGTTCGGTGACCTCGTGTGCGGAGGCACCTCGGTGGACGATGCCTACTGGCAGCTGGTGACCAGTGACATTCGCGGCGCGCTGCGGGCACTTGAACCAGTGCATTCGGCCTCGGGCGGCACGGATGGCTTCGTGTCGGTCGAGGTGGATCCGTCGCTCGCGCACGACACGGAGGCCACCACCCGCGCCGCCCTGGAACTGCACCAAGGAATCGCTTGGCCGAACCTGATGGTGAAGATCCCCGGCACCGTGAAGGGCCTCGGGGCTATCCGCCAGATGATCGCCGAGGGCTACAGCATCAACGTGACGCTGATCTTCTCGGTGGCCCGCTACGAGCAGGTGGCCGAGGCGTACGTGACTGGCCTCGAAGACCGTGTCGCTGCCGGCAGCAGCGACCTCTCGGGAGTGGCCAGCGTGGCCTCGTTCTTCGTGAGCCGGACCGACACCGAGGTCGATCGTCTCCTCGATGCGGTCGGGACCACCAGCGCCCTCGGGCTGCGCGGCCGCACCGCGGTCGCACAGGCGCAGGCCGCCTACGGTCGCTTCGACGAGATATTCAGCGGACCGCGTTGGGAACGGCTCGCGGCGCTCGGAGCACAAGTCCAGCGTCCGCTGTGGGCATCGACCAGCACGAAGAATCCGGCGTATCCCGACACGCTGTATGTCGACGAGCTCATCGGGCCCAACACGGTCAACACCATGCCCGATGCCACGTTGGATGCGTTCTGTGATCACGGGAAGCTCCGTCGCACTATCGATGCCGACCAATCCGCAGCCCGATACGTGCTCGAGGCCGTGACATCGCACGGCGTCGACCTCGACAGCGTCGCCGACACGCTTGAGGCACAAGGCGTCGCGGCATTCACCAAGAGCTTCGACGAACTGCTGGTGTCGCTCGAGGCGAAGGCAGACTCCCTCGCCTGACGGCTCGCCGGGCAGACTCACTCGCCTGACACAAGCCAGTCAGTTGCAAACCGAAACTGACTGCCGTAGTGTGCGCGGCCGTGACAACGCTGCCGTCGGGCCAGCCCGCCTGCTCTATCCAGGCAACCCTCGACATCGTGGGAGATCGATGGACGCTGCTCATCCTTCGTGACTTGTTCCGCGGCGTGCGCCGCTTTGGCGCCATGCAGCATGACCTGGGCATCGCCCGCAACATGCTGGCCGACCGGCTCAGCCGTCTCACCGATGCCGGCGTTGTCGCCAAGGTGCCATACCAGCACCGTCCGGTTCGCTACGACTACGTCCTGACGCCCAAAGGGCTCGACTTGTCGAACAGCCTGCTCGCGCTCATGGCGTGGGGCGACCGGTGGTGTCAAGACGGGGACGCCCCCACGGTGCTCGTGCATGCCGACTGTGGCGCTGCACTGGAGATCGCGACCCGCTGCCCGACTTGTGACGAGCCGGTGAGCCCGACACGCATACGCAGCCGCGCACATCTCCACGACGAATCTCACGGCCCCCAGCACATCGATTCACCGAGTGCCCGAGCCATCGAACTGCAGCTCACGAACGGAGGGTCCCCGTGACCATCATCGATCCACCGCACAGCGTCGACGACGTCGTGCTGGAGAACTCCGCTGTTGCGCCACAGCCCACACAGGCATCGTTGTCGCTCGCCGGTCTGCCGCTCGCTGAGCTGGCCGAACGCGCCGCGGCGGTACGCGATGAGGCCTTCGGCACACGGGTCACCTACAGCCCGAAGGTGTTCATCCCGCTGACGATGCTGTGCCGCGACAAATGCGGCTACTGCACGTTCGCCCAGCCCCCAGCGCGGCTCGACTCGCCGTACCTCACACCGGAACAGGTGCTGGAAATAGCGGCCAGCGGCGCCCGAGCAGGCTGCCACGAGGCGCTGTTCACCCTCGGCGAACGTCCTGAGCTGCGCTACCCCGCAGCGGCGGACTGGCTGGCCTCCCACGGCTGGGACTCCACCGTCCACTACCTGGTTGAGATGTGCCGGCTCGTCCGTGACGAGACCGGTCTGCTGCCGCATGCCAATCCAGGGGCCATGACGGCGAACGAGCTGGCGGCGCTGCGTGAAGTCGCGCCGAGCCAGGGGATGATGCTGGAGTCGCTGAACCCGCACCTTGACTGCCACCGGGGCTCGCCCGACAAGGAGCCTGCCCGGCGCTTGGCCACACTTGAAGCAGCCGGCGAGCTGGCCATCCCCTACACCACCGGGATTCTCGTCGGTATCGGCGAATCGCTGGCCGACCGGCTGGCGGCACTCGAGGCCATCGCCGCGAGCCACGCCCGCTGGGGACACATCCAGGAAGTGATCGTCCAGAACTTCCTGCCCAAGGCGGGAACCTCCATGCACAACATGCCCGCGTGCCCGCCCGACGAGTATGCGCAGGCCATCGCTCTGGCGCGGCTGATTCTGCCTGCTGACATTCACCTGCAGGCCCCGCCGAACCTGTCCGACGACTTCGGGGGCCTGCTGGAGGTCGGCATCGACGACTGGGGCGGCGTCTCGCCGATCACCGCCGACCACGTGAACCCCGAGCGGCCGTGGCCTGCGCTGGACCGCCTGCGGGAGGTCACCGAGGCTCGGCGTTTCACGCTCGCTCCCCGGCTCACGATCTATCCGGAGTTCGCGCTGCAACCCGGACGCTGGCTGTCCGACGGCAACCGCTTCGGAGTCATGGACCGTTCCGACGCAGAGGCCCTTGGCCGCGACGACCCAGGCAGCCAGATGCCCGAGCGGACGATGGAGAACCTCGACGCCGGCTCCGGTGCGGATGTGCTGGTGGCCGACGAGAACTCCACCCAGTGGTACTCCGGCGGCGCCGGCCACTTGCCCACGACCATCATGGACGGCCCGTCGTATGCCAGCGGTGCCGTGCGTGAAGTGCTCGACGGTGTGATGGCCGGCCAGCAGGTCGGTCACAAAGAGATCGTCACGCTGTTCGGGGCACGCGGCCCCGAGGTGGTCGCCGTCGGCGAGGTCGCTGACGAGCTGCGCCGCGAGGCCGTGGGCAACATCGTCACCTGGGTGCACAACCGCAACATCAACTACACGAACGTCTGCACGTTCAAGTGCAAGTTCTGCGGCTTCTCCAAGGGTCCCCTGTCGCTGAACCTGCGGGGCACCCCCTACATGCTCACGCTGGCCGACATCCAGGAGCGGGTGATCGAGGCGGCCGAGTTGGGCGCCACCGAGGTGACTCTGCAGGGCGGCATTCACCCAAGTTTCGACGGTGACTACTACATCGACGTCTGCCGGGCCATTCACGACGTCGTGCCCGACATGCACCTGCACGGCTTCACCGCCCTCGAGGTCATCGAAGGTGCCAAGCGGCTCGGCGAGTCGCTCGTGGACTATCTCATGCGGCTGAAGGACGCGGGACTGAAGTCATTGCCGGGCACCGCAGCGGAGATCCTCGACGACTCGGTGCGAGCGGTGCTGTGCCCCGACAAGATCAACACTGCCGAGTGGCTCGAGTGCCACGAGGCGGCGCACGCAGTGGGCCTCCACTCGAACATCACGATCATGTTCGGGTCGATCGAGCAGCCCGAGCACTGGGCAAACCACATCGTGGCCACCCGCGAGCTGCAAAAGCGCACCGGCGGCTTCACCGAGTGGGTCCCGCTGCCCTTCGTGCACATGGCCAGCCCCATCTACCTGCGCAAGGGCGCCCGGCGCGGCCCGACCTTCCGGGAGACCCTGCTGATGCACGCAGTTCCGCGCATCGCCTACCGGGGACTCATCGAGAACATCCAGGTGTCGTGGGTGAAGATCGGTCCGCCCGGGGCCCAGCAGATCCTGCGGGCGGGCGCCAATGACATGGGCGGGACGCTCATGGACGAGAACATCTCGCGAGCCGCGGGAGCCCAACACGGCCAAGGCCTCACCGAGCACGACTTCCGGAACATCGCGGAACCTCTCGGACGCCGCACCCGCCAGCGCCTCACCGGCTACCAGAACGCCGACGGCGCACCCCAGGTGCACAGCCGCGTGCTCCGGCCCACCGACAACGCCACCGACCGCAAACTCATCCCGCTCGAGTCGCTCGGCAGTCGCATCTAAGCGGCTGCGATTCCAACACAGCAGTCGCGTCTAAGCGGCTGCGATTCCAACACAGCAGCCGCGTTTAAGCGGCTGCGATTCCAACGGGGCAGCCGCGTCCAGTAAGCCGCGCTCGTAGGTTCGCCCGCTGCCACGGCCTGTGGGGTGGGGCGTACGCTGCGCTCTAGATGAAGTCCTCCCTGTCGCGCTATCTCGCTGTCGGTGTTCTGCTTGTTGGCGTCGCTCTCATCGTCTGGACCGCCGTCAGCGATCCTGACGACGATCAGGGCTTCACCGACGTCGCAAGCACGCCGACTGCTGCATCGCAGATCGAGCCGAGCGAAGCGCCGTTGACGACGCCAGCAGACGCGGCAGAGACCACAGAGACTGCCCCTGCGGCTCCGACAACCACGACGACCGAAGCACCCGAGCCGATTCCGGTACTCGGTACGGCCTTCACGCTCAACAAGCTCGACGGCTGGCTCAACACCGACGCGTCCTCGCTGGAGGAGATCCGCGAGCAGAACTCCATCACGGTGGTGCAGTTCTGGACGTTCGGCTGCCGGAACTGCAAGAAGACGCTGAACGCTCTGGGACAGCTCCATGCCGACTTCCGGGATCGTGGCGTCGAAGTCGTAGGCGTGCACTCCCCCGAGTTCGCCTATGAGGCCAACGTCGACAACATCATCGAGGCTGCGGCCGAGCTCGGTGTGGTCTGGCCGATCGCACTCGACACGCGCAAGTACAACTTCCACGTCTGGCAGGAAGGGCCCACCGCGTACTGGCCGCGCGTCTACGTGATCGACAGCGACAACCAGATCCGTTTCGACCGCCGCGGCGACGGCGCACACACCTACCGCGAGTTGTACGAGACGGTCGAGCGGCTCCTCGCCGAGACTTGATCGGCGAGCCGACCGCTGTGGGCACACTTATCGACACCCTCACCGAGGGCATCGGGGTGATCACCTGGGCGTGCACGCTGACCGTTCTCGCGCCAGGGGTGGCTCTGGTGCTGGTCGCCCGCCAAGCCCGGCTCACGGTGGCGCTGTACTACGTGGTGGGCGCCGCGCTGCTGGCATGGGCCCCGGCTGCTGGCCACTGGTCCGTCGCATCGCGTGGCGCTGCTGTCGTGATAGCGGGGCTGCTCGCCGCAGGCACCTACGTAGCGGCGTGGCGGGCGCAGGGTCACTCCTCGCCGTACGCGACCGGTGCAGGCATCGTCGGCGGGGCGCTGGCCGGCTGGCTGTGGCGTCCCTGCGTCGGGGCACGTCTCGGAGACATCCTCAACGACGCCGCCACCGATGGCCTGCGCACCGCCGGGTTGATGCTGGTGTACATGGTCGGGGCGCTGCTGCCGGTGCTGCTCATCGCGATCGCACCGTACGGCGTGCCCGCGATCGGCAGAGCGCTGGATCGGCGACCGGTGGCCATTGCGGGCGCCGTCGTCGGCGCTGCCTACGCCGTGACGCTGGCCATCGGCCGCTATGACGACCTCATCGGCGAGCTCTACCGGATCTCAAGCCCTGCCTGATGTCGAAAGTTGCCGTTAGTCACGGCTGCTACTCACGCTGAGGCTCCGTTCTGGAACTCAGCACTGAATGCCTTCGAGACTGTCTGGCGGCATGGACAGGCGAATTGTTATTTCGCGCGCTTCTGCGACTACGACTTCGACGAGATGTACGTTGTTCCCGTCGGCTGTGACACCGCTGCCGTCGTAGTAGCCCGCGCAGCTGCCGTCGCGGGCGGCATAGACGTCGATCGAGAATGTGCCTGCCGCGACGCTGATGGCGAAGGTGCCGTCGGATCCAGTTTCGGCGGAGCCGCTCTCGACGACATTCCTGTTCCAAGCCCAAATGAGGATGCCCTCGACGGGATTGCCGTTGGGCCCGGTCAAGGTGCCCGAGATGGTTGCCCGCTGGTCGCAGACGTCGTCGAGGCTGCTCGGCAGGGTGATGGTGATGCCCGCGGTGGCGTCGTGGCCGATGTCGAGCAATGTCGCATTCTCACGTACGCTGGTGAGCCCGCTCGGGCTGTGGTACCCGAGCCAGCGGCACGGTGCGGCGTCGTGTGCATGCACGGACAGCACCGCTGAGCCCATGGCACCCGACGGCAACGAGACTTCGAACGTGCCGTCGCCGCCGACAGTTGCCCATGACCAGAAGGCATCCGCGGCGAGGGAGATGCGGGCCCCATCGGCTGGCCTGCCGTCGGGGTCTCGCACGGTTCCGCGCACCCGCACCGAGTGAGTTGGGTCAGGTGCGACGGCGCGCTGCGAGCCCATGAACGGCGAGCGGATCAGCAGCTCCTTCTCGTCAGCTCGCAGATACGTGTCCGGATAGTCACCGTAGCCGTTGAACATCAGTGCAGACCCGTCGCAGGTCGGGAGCCCTGCGTCGCACCCCGGCGGATGAGGAAGGCCCAATGCGTGGCCAAGCTCATGGCCCATACCACCGATCCAGCGTCGAACGGGGCCAGCGAATGGCCCGTAGCCGCATTGGTCGTAGTAGCTGAGCCGGTTGCCCACCAGGCCCTCCAGGTCGTCGCGGCCCAAGATGGTGAGGCCCGGTCCACCCCTCCCGAGGGAGTTGGGGTCATCACATTCGCTGCCCACATCGGCATAGATGACCCAAACGAACTCCGACGTGAACCCCTCCACGGGAGCGCAATGCTGGACCCCCTCCACCACCTTGTTCCAGCTGTCGGGGGCATAGAAGTCCGCGGGCATGTCCATCTGGCAATGCTCAGGCGTGGCGTCATAGAGCGAGAAAGTCAGCCCGCCGAGCTGCTGGCGGTACCAGGACTGAAGATCCACCAGGGCGTGCTCGATGCCCTCGCTGTAGTCGGGCCGGAACTCGCGGTCTGCGGGAGCCGCGTACAAGACGCGCACGTTAGGAGCGATGGTGTCGACACCGTCTCGTTCTGCTGCCGGCGTTTGGCCATAGATGGCTGCTCTGGCTGCGGTGTCGAGGCGGTCGACGCCGCTGATGCGGGTCACCGACGCCTCCGGCAGCAGCTCGCGCACCTCGGCAGCGACGCTGTCGCCCAGCTCGACATAGCTGCCGATGAGCACGACCTGAAGAGGGCGCAGCGTCTTGAGCGCGTCGCTGGCCGCAGTGCCAAGCCGGTCGGCATTGGCGAACAGCACGCTGCCGCGCAATGTCGCCGCGAGCGGCGCCGCGATACCGACGCTGGCCGGGTTCCGGCCGTTGGCGATCACGACCGGGCGGCCGTTCGGCAGCTGCGCGAGACTCGCAGCGCGCGCCGCGGTGTCGAAGCGGTCTGTGCCGGCCAGACGTTCCACCCTCGCGTCGGCGAGCAATCCGCCGAGTTCAGTTTCGATGCTCTCGGACAACGCCGCTGTGCCGCCGACGAGAACTATCCGAGAGGGCGCGAGCTGCTCAAGCGCGCCGCCAGTGGGAGCCCCCAGCGCTCGGTCAGTGGCGTACAGCACGCTGCCACCCAGCGCAGTCGCTAGCGGCGCAGCGGCGCCGACATCGGCCGCGGACCGGCCATTGGCGATCACCACAGGCCGCTGTTGCCCGGTCACGGGCGCGACAAGTGCCGCTCGTGCTGCAGTATCGACCCGGTCAGTGCCGCTGAGACGCTCGACGATCGCCGACCCGAGCAGTCCGCGGATCTCGGCCTCCACGCTCGCCGACAGCGCAGCGGGCCCGCCGACCATGATCACCCTGGCCGGCGCGAGCCGCACCAGCGCACGCGCCGACGAGTCTCCGAGCCCGTCGGCGGCCCCATACAGCACACTGCCTCCGAGCCGACCCGCGAGCGGAGCAGCAGCGCCCGCGTCCGGCGGGGACCAACCGTTCGCCACCACCACCACACCGCCGCTGACAGGCACCGCCGCACCCACCGCCGGTAATGGCAGCAGCGCGCCGATGAGCAACAGCAGCGGCGCGATCCGCATCGCACGAAGCCAGCGATGCCAAAGCCCCGGGCCTCGATACAGGCCCCCACGATCAAGCACATCAATGAAGGCACTCATTGGTCAATCCTCTCCGTCGATTCTGTGCTCCGCAGCAATTCGCCACAGCGCCGACAACCTCATCGGCCGCTACATAGTCACAGCTATCATCCCTGCTTATAGAACTATGCGCAACAGCAATGAATGCGACGCGTTCGGAGTGTGGCGTGCCGATCAGATCCTCGGCGTCTCGGGCGGCTGGGTTGGTGTTGGTGCTCGTTGTGGCCGTGGCGTTGGTGCCGCTGCCCGGGGCGGGCGCCGCTCCGGGCGATCCCGAGATCGAGCGCCTGGAAGGGCCGGATCGTTACGCGACCTCGTTGGCGGTAGCGCGTCGTTTCGCCCAGGAAGCCGGCGGAGCGTTGGACAGCGCGGTGCTGGTGGCGGGCACTTCCTGGCCTGACGCGGTGGTGGCCGCAGGCCTCGCGGGCTCGTTGGACGCCCCGGTGCTGCTCGCGAGCCCCCAAGGCCTCAGCGCGGACGCGCTCAGATTCCTGGCCGACACCCAGGTGTCCACTGTCGTGGCGATCGCCGCAGCGGGCACCGCCAACGAAACGGCGCTGCGTTCGGTGCTGGGCTCTTTGCCGTCAAGCGTCACAGACACCGAGCTCATCGGCGGCAACGACGCGCCGACAACGTCGGTGGCCGTCGCCAAGCGCATCGAGAACCCAGGAGTGATGCCCGCCTACGGGCGCACCGCGATCGTCGCGAACAGCACGGTATTCGCCGACGCGCTGGTAGCCGGGCCCTTCGCAGCGCGAGGCGCCCATCCCGTGCTGCTCACACCGCGCGACACATTGCACACCGATGTCGCGGCATACATCAGAACACAAGGCGTCCTGCATGTGGTGATCATGGGCGGAACCGCGGCAATCTCGGCTGGGGTCGAACGCGACCTGGCATCGCTCGGACCACAAATCACACGGCTGGGAGGAGCGACACGATTCGGCACCGCAACCGCGACAGCCGACTTCGTCCAGGCAAAATACTCCTCGACAGCCCCGCGCTGCTTCGACCGGTCCACCGCCGGGCTGGCGACCGCACGCGTCCCGTTCGACTCCTTCAGCGCCGCACCGCTGCTCGCCCGACTCTGCGCACCCCTGCTGCTCACCGACCGCGACCAACCCCACCCCACAACCGCCCAATGGCTCCGAACAAGCACCGAGCACATCATCGTGCTCGGCGGACCCGCCGCAGTATCCCCAACAGCAATCGACGCCTACCTCAACGCAGGCGAACCCGCACCCGACCTGGTGGTGGGCACCCCGACGGTGGACGTCAGCGCTCCTGTCGCCGGAGCGCGCTTCACGCTGAGCGCCACCGTGCGCAACCAGGGCAGCGGCCCATCGGCGTCCACCACGCTGCGCTACTACCGCTCCGCCGACCCGACCATCACCACCGCCGACACGCCAGCAGGCACGGACTCAGTGTTCCGGCTCGACGCACAGGAGAGCGGAGCCGAGTCGATCAGGCTGACCGCGCCGCCCACACCGGGGACGTACTACTACGGCGCCTGCGTGGACTCGACATCCGATGAGTCCGACACGACAAACAACTGCTCAACGGCGGTGACCGTAACCGTCGGCGCCGCAACCGCACCCGACACCGAGCGGCCCGGGAGCGCGCCTGCAGCGCCGACGAGTGTGCGGGCGACCTGGAGCTGGACAGCGATGGTCCTGGTCTGGGATGCGGTGCCCGAAGCTTCTCACTACAAGGTCTACCACGATGACGCCTACTCCTCGAATTGCAACATCCGGTTCGGTAGTGCGAGCTATTGTGACGAATTAGCGTCGAGCGTAACGGGCACTCGCTACGACCACCTCACCCCAGACCCGTATAACAATTACTACTGGGTCGTCGCCTGCAATGACTCGGAATGCTCGACCATCGACAGCGACCACGCCATACAGCCCAACAACCCCAGGTCTGGGAGGATAAGGCCTGTTGCTAGAGTCCTTCAGAGAGCTACATCTCATTCACTGAGCCTTGCGATATATAGCCTTAGCGAAGGAATAAGAGTTAGACATGGTGTGACGCACTATGAACTAAGTCGTAGCACTCATGAGACGCTCGACTATAGTGTCGTTGATTCCAACGTGGCTGGAGGCCTCTATGTCGACAGCGATTTGGAGCCAAGCACCACATATTACTATATGGTGCGAGCCTGTAACAATGCTGATTGCTCACGTTTCTTGCCGGCTAGCGGTGGGGTCACCGAAGCTGACCGTGAAGTCAGTGTTCCGCCACCCCCACAGGGTTTAGGAGGCGAAAAGGTCGACCTTCAGCTCCGTTCCGATGATGCCAGAATCTGGTGGGATCCAGTAATAGGTGCCACGTACTATCAGATATATCAATCCGGTTTCAACAATCAGGTTATTGATTTTGTTGATCTAGACGGTGTGGTCGTTGCGCCAAGAGTGAGCTACTATGACAGCGATCCGAACCATATCTTCCTCGTTGGGTTCACCACGACCGTGTACAGCGTTGCGGCCTGCAACCAAGCCGGGTGTTCTGAGCTGTCAGAGCCTGTCTCGATCTATTGATCACATCAACCAACTGAACCCTGAAGGGTGCAGCACCTGTGGGCGACGTCACCGTACCCTAACAATCGCCCTACACGTGTTCCATGACCACCTCACTCGCCGACGGGGAAGCGCCCCCCGGCGGGCTGGGACAAGACCGGCAACAGGGGCCAAGTCCCGGGATCAACCAGATGAATCGAGAGTCAGCCATGAATGAGCCGCTGCACGACAACGGGGCGTCGCATCGCTCGGGTGGCCTGCGCTTGCCGTCCCGCGCGTCCACGAGATCTCTGGCGTTTCGGACGGGCTTGCTTGCATTGGTGCTCGTTAGTGCTTGAGGCGTTGGTGCCGCTGCCTGGGGCAGGCGCCGCGCCAGGCGACACCGAGATTGAGCGCTTGTAAGGGCCGGATCGTTACGCGACTTCGCTGGCAGTAGCGCATCATCGTGCTCGGCGGACCCGCCGCGGTATCCCAAACAGCAATCAACGCCTACCTCAGCACAGGCGAGACCTCGCAGACAGTCGTGCAGCACCACACCGGGGATACCATCGTCGGCTTCCCGTCCGGCTTCACCGCAGCCAGCGGGAACTTCAGCGAAACGTCAGTATCGATAAGGGACGGCGGCCAGCTTGCAGGCCCGAACGCGTCGCGCCCTCGGCGCACGCCGACGCGTGCGCCGAGCGGGCGTCATAGCCCGCCCTGTCGGCGCAGCGGGCCAGCTCGCGATGCACCGTCGACCGATCACGGCCCAGCCGTTGCGCGACGTCCGCGACGCCGCGGCCCGCCCCGAGCGACAACTCGATGAACACCCGCTCATCCAAACTCAGCCTCGCTGCCATACTGGACACCTCCATCGGTCGCTCGCAAGTGTTGGCAACGGTCATCATGACCGTTCACTTGCAACCACCGATGGAGTCCACCCCCTGTCGTCTTGGGTCGAATGGGAGGCATTTGTCCTGGCAGCGTTAACAGAAGGGGCGATCGAAGAAGGCGTTCCCGAAGAGAGCGCCCGGTGTCTCGTCGAAAGTGTCTCCGAAGAGTCAATCAATGCCCTTGCCGATGCCATACTCAATGGGATGTCTGCCGAAATTCTAAGGGAAGAGGGATCCTCGGAAGAGATCTTGCTTGAAGAAACCATGTTCTCGGTTTCGGGAGAAATGCTAGGAGAAATGCCCCGGTGCATGAGACTCAGTGAGTCGGAAGATTCCGGATAGAAGTTGAATCAGTCCGGCAATTGCCCGCCGTCGGTCTGTGCCTTGTCGGGGACGCGCACCAGCCAGTAGGCGGGGTGTGACCTGCTGGGAACGTTGTGGTTCGCGCCGTGAGCGCACTGTCCGTCGTCCCGGCCGCTAGTTGTCGGGATACGCGTCTGACGGACTGACCGACTCGCGCAGAATCGATGCTGCCTTGATCGTGGCCCGGCGGGCGCGGGTGACGCTGCGCTCGAGCCGGGAACGCGCCTCGGAGGTGTCGGCATCTGCAAGGGCACCTTGCAGCAGCTCGATGGACAGCTCGGCGAGCCGTTCAGCAGTGTCATCGAGGCGATCCGCGAGCTCGGTGATCTCGTCGTTCATGCCTGCCTACCCGTGTTCACAGCGAGGTGCTCGGCCACGATCTCGAGCGGATGGCGAACATCGAGGCCCGCAGCACGCAGGTGCAAGGTGCAGCCCGGATTGGCACTGGCGATCACGGCTGCCCCAGTGCGCCCGATGGCAGCCACCTTGCGCTCACGGACAGCGGCGGCGATGTCGGGGTGCTGTTGAGAGTACGCGCCGCCAGCGCCGCAGCACAGTCCGTCGTCGTCGAGCTCGGCAATCTCCACGTAACGGCCGAGCACGGTACGCACCGGCATGTGCGCCTGCTGCACATGGCGCAGGTGACAGGGGTCCTGCACTGCGACACGCATTGTGCCGTTCGCATCCTGAGGCCTCTCCGAACGGGCTGGCAGCTCGTCGATGCGGGAGGCCAGCCACTCGTGAACGTCGAAGACACGCGCACCGAACTGTTGGGCTTCGAGGGTGCCCAGCAGGTGCCCGTACTCCTTCATGGCAGCTCCGCAGCCCGCCGAGTCGACCAGGATCGGGGCCTCTCCGGGCATCGCCGCAATCACCCGCTGCGCGAGGCGGCGAGCGTCGGTGCTGAGACCGGCATGGATGTGCAGCGCCCCGCAGCACGCGGCTCCCGCCGGCGGCAGCGCAACTCCAGCACCAGTCGCCTCGATGACTGCCTGGGCAGCCCGGTGCGTGTCCCGCATCCATGCGTCCATGACGCAGCCGGTGAACAGCCAGACGTCATCGCCGCTCGCTCGGAGCGGTCGCTGGCGCAATGGCACCTTCGGCAGTGCGTCTACTGCGCTCGCTAGCGATCGAAGCGCCCCGATGCGACCAGGCCCACGCGCCGCAGCACGGCCGCGGCCGAGCCGCCTGGCCAGACGCAGCAGGCCGAGCCGCTGAGCGAGCGCCAGCAGTCGGGAGCCCGCCGTAAGCAGGCGTGGCATGCCCAGCACCCGGTAGGCAGCCCGTCGCAGCCGTGGCTGGTACCGAGTCTGGGTCGCGAGCGCTTCGCGGGTGACCTCCATCATGTGGCCGTAGTGCACGTCTGCGGGACAGGCCGTTTCGCAGCCGCGGCACTGAATGCAGGCGTCCATGAACTCCACGAAGGCAGCGTCGGCTTCGCCCCGCTCGACGACATCACGCATCAGGGCAATGCGTCCACGCGGCGATGCCGATTCCTCCCCCGTCACCCGGTATGTCGGGCAGTGCGGCAGGCACATGCCGCAGGCAACGCACGAGGCAAGCGTGTCGCTGTCGATATCGAGCTGCAGGGCGAACGTACTCACCAGGCGCTCCGGCCGGGATTGAGTCGACCCTCAGGGTCCAGCTTCCGCTTCAGTTCAGTCATCAGCGCTGCGTTGGTCGGCGCGACCGCTCCTGGGGGGACCGGCTCGGGTCGATGCACCAACCCCACGCCGACCTCGGCAATCCACTCGCCCGGAGTGCCGGTGAGCGCACGCAGTTCCGACGGTTTCATCGACTCGCGCCCCGCTGCGGGAATCGACGGCCCCCCATCTGCGGGGCCGAAGCCCAGCGGCTCCACCTTGCCCGCTTCGGCTGCGACGTCGCTCGGATCACCCTCCAGCAAGATCCAGGTGCGCGTGCCGTTCCACAGGACGCTGCTGGGCCGGTACAGCAGGCCAAACGCCGCGAACGGATCGCCTACGCCCACCAGCCATTGCGCCGCGGGCGGTACCGGCAAGGTGCGCAGGATCACCTCGGCCAGGCAGCCAAGCGTTCCCAGCGATCCCACCAACAGGCGGGGCAGGTCGTAGCCGGAGACGTTCTTCACCGTGGGTCCGCCGGCGGTGACGACCTTGCCGGCGGCATCGACGTGGCGTGTCTGCAGCACCAGATCGCGGACGTGCCCGTAGCGCAGCCGCCGGTGGCCGCTGAACCCGCAGGCCAGCACGCCGCCGACGGTTGCGGCATCGTCGGCGGGATCGAGCGGGACCATCTGGCCACTGTGTGCGAGGTGTGCAACCAGCACAGCAGCAGGTGTGCCGGCGCCGCAGCGAACCGTCATTTCAGACGGCTCGTGCTCCCAGACGCCTGCTGGCGCCAGCACCTCACGCGTACCGGCCGTCGATTCACCGCCGACTTGGGAATGCGTGCGGGCACCCACCACCGTGACCGGATCGCTGTCGCCGACCTCGCGGGCGAATGCTGTGACTTCGGGCGCGATGTTCGCCGCCAGGCTGGCACCGACCACAGCCGGGCCGGTGCTCGATCCTGTTGCCGGCGGTGCACCGGCGACGGAACTCTGCGCGCTCACACCCAGGCACCTTCTGGCACGTGCTGCCGGAACGAATCGCTGCAGCGCGAGCCTGTCGGTATCACCTTCAGCGGATTGGCGAAGCCATCGGGGTCGAACGTCTCACGCACCAGGTCCTGGGTGTACATGTCGTGGGCGCTGAACAGCATCCCCATGTAGTCCCGCTTCTCCAAGCCGATGCCGTGCTCGCCGCTCAGCACCCCGCCCGCAGCGATGGATGCAGCCACGATGTCGCGCCCGGCAGCCTTCACGCGCTCGTCGACGCCGGGCTGACGCCGGTCGAAGGCCAGGATCGGATGCAGGTTCCCGTCGCCGGCATGGAACACGTTGACCGCTATCAGGTCGTAGGCATCGGCAATCCGGTATACCTGCTCGAGCACCTCTGTGAGCCGCGAGCGGGGCACCACGGTGTCGTGCAGGTAGTAGTCGGGCTTGATCCGCGCCACGGCCCCGAAGGCGTTCTTGCGGCCCTTCCACAGCAACGCCCGCTCCGCGTCGTCGGCCGCAACACGCACATGGCCGGCGTGGTGCCGCTGGGCCACCTCGCGAATGATCTCGACGCCCGCCTCGACACCGCCTGGCAACCCGTCCAGCTCCACCAGCAGGACAGCCGCGGCCTCAGTCGGGTACCCGGCGTGAACGAATGCCTCGACAATCTCGATGGCGCGCTGGTCCATCATCTCCAGCGCAGAGGGCACGAGTCCCGCGGCAATGATTGCACTGACCGCTGCTGAGCCCTCACTGACGTCTTCGAAGTCGAGCAGCAGCGTGCGCACCGACGGCGCGTTCGGCGTGAGCCGCACCGCCGCCTGGGTTGCGATGCCCATGGTGCCCTCCGAGCCCACGAAGAGCCCGCGCAGGTCGAGACCGGGCGCCTCCGCATCCACCCCGCCGAAGGTGGTGGTCTCGCCCGAGGGCAGCACCACTTCGAGGGCGGCGATATGGGCCGTCGTCACCCCGTACGCCAAACAGTGCGGCCCACCCGAGTTGTTGGCGATGTTCCCGCCGATCGAGCAGACCTGCTGGCTGGAGGGATCCGGGGCGAAATGGAATCCGAGCGGCGTCAGGGCGCGGGACAGGTCGAGATTCAGCACCCCCGGCTCGACCCAGGCGACACGGTTGTCGGTGTCGACCTCGACGATACGGTCCATCTTGGCGGTGGCGATGACCACCGGGTTGCCCACGGGCACCGCTCCCCCGGACAGGCCGGTTCCCGAGCCGCGAGCCAGAAAAGCCCGCTCGTGATGCCGGCAGATGCGCACGATCTCGGCGACCTCCGTGGCGGTGTCCGGCAGGCAGACGATGGCTGGGAGGCTGCCCTCGATCGAGCCGTCGCGCCGGTACAGGCCGCGCTCGAAGTCGTTGTCGCGTGCCCGGTCGCCGAGCACGCTGCGCAGGTCGGCCAACAGGGCCGCGTCCGCTGCCGCATCGACCGCTGGAGCCACGGCGTGACCGTACCCGACAGACAGGGCGGACCGGCTATGCAAATAGGATCGCCGCCGATGGCTTCCGAAATCGCCGACGCCGATATCGGACCGGGCCCGAACAGCGGGAGCCCCAGCAGCGACGCGCGAGAGTGGCTCTCGCTCGAGGATCCGCACGAGCACCGCACATGGCTGTTCGACGTGACATTCCTCACCAGCACCTGGACGTGCATCTACGGTGCTGGCTGCCCGGGCATCGACCCCGAACCGGCCCCAGAGCTCGCCTTGGGCTGCTGTACCCATGGCGCGTATGTGACCAGTGATGATGATCTCGCGCACGTCCGCTCGATGATGGCCGAGCTGGATGCCGAGATCTGGCAGCTTCACTGCGATCCCGCCGAAGCTCTCTGGCAGGACAGCGATGGCTGGTGGCGTACCCGCGTGGTGGACGGGGCGTGCGTGTTCGCCAACCGGGCCGGCCATCCCGCCGGCACCGGCTGCGCATTCCACCTGCTGGCGCAGCGGACCGGTCGGCGGCCGATGGACACCAAGCCCGAGATCTGTTGGCAGGCCCCGCTGCGCCGCGAGGACCACGAGACCGTCACCGGCCACGTCTACACGATGGTGCGCGAATGGGAGCTACGGGACTGGGGCGGGCCCGACACCGACGTGTCGTGGTGGTGTACCTCGCAGGCACAGGCCCATGTCGGCAGCAGGCCTGTGTACCGAGTCCTGCGCGACGAGCTGACGGCCATCTGCGGGGCCGGCATCTACTCCGAGCTGCGTTCCGATCTCGACGAGCGCGTCAATTCCGCCCAGCTGCTTCCCCATCCGGCCGTTCGTCACCGCAACTGAACCAGTCCGCGATGCGTGCCGCCCCGAAGGCACCGCTGGCGGCGAGATACGGCAGCGGCGCTGAATTTCAGGCGTTCTCGCGCTGCGGAGCTTCTTCTTCGTCGCTGGAATCGAAGTCGGCGTACTTGGCTTCAAGGTCCGGGTAGTCGTCGTCGTACTTGTCGGCGAGATGACCGTACTGGTCATCGGGAGCCGAATCCTCGTCATCGAACTCCACGCCGAAACGGTCCGAGTTGTCGAAGTCGTAGTCCTCGACGGTGAAACGCTCCGCGGTGGCTCGCTGGAACTTGCGAGCCTCCTCGTAGCGGCGATGTCGACCCTTCTTCACCGGCTGGCTCCTCGTGCTCGACTGTGAGGCCTCGCTTGCCTTCATCCGCTTGCCCGTAGCCGCGTCGGATGAGGCACTTGTGTTCTACGAAGTGCCCCGTCACCCTACCGTCCAGGGAACCCCGCTGCGTGGCATACCCGGTGGTCAGGCGCATCCGCCCCGCCGGGGTTCGAGCTGCAGACCCGCCGACGGATCGAATGCCAACGCGGCCTCTCCAGCCAGCAATGACCGGATCCCATCGCCCACCGCTTCGGCCCGCCAGCCGGTCCCGAGGCGGGACGCTGGGTCGCCCGCGAGCAACGCAGCGATATCGGAGCGAGTGGCCAGCAAACTGCGGTCGATGCCACGAGAGCGAGCAACCTCGTCCACCCAGGCTGCGACCAGGGGCACCGCTGGCTGCAGTGCAGCATCCACGTTTGGTCCCCCGCCCAGCGCACTGGCGGGAATGTCGCCCGGTGCCATGTCCAGACCGCGCTTCACCTCGGCGATGATCCGATCGCCGGCCGCCCCACGGAGCTGGTTGCCGTCCACGCCGCGCAGTCCTTGCAACTCACGAACGCTCGCAGGTGACCGTTGCGCAATGGACAGCAGCGCCATGTCCGACAGAACGAAGCGCAGCGGAAGGTCGCGATCGCTGGCGGTTCGCTCCCGCCACGCAGCCAGCCGGTACGCCACCGCACGCTGAGAGCCGCGGAGCTGGCGTGCGCCCTTGATGCGGGCCCACGCCTGTTCGGGATCCGGGGGCGCAGCGGGCGGGCGGCGCCACATCTCGCACTCGTCAAGCGCCCACTGCCACCTACCTCGCTCCGTCAGGCGGGAGCGAAGCTCGTCATGAAGCTGCGCCAGGTAGGCGACGTCGTCGGCCGCGTACCGTCGCTGAGCCGTTCGCAGCGGTCGTTGGAACCAGTCGGCCAGGCGGTCGCCCTTGGTCAATCGCACTCCGAGGAGGCGTTCAGTCAACGCAGCCAGCGACGGGGTGCTCATGCCCAGGAATCCTGCGGCAACTTGGGTATCGAAGAGCTTCGCCGGAATTGCACCGCACTCTTGGGACAGAACCTCAATGTCCTGTGCGCAGGCGTGCATCACGATCACCACATCGGAAGCAAGCACAGAACCCAAGTCCGCAATATCGGTCGCGGTGGGATCGATAAGGGCGATCTGGTCATCGAATGCGATCTGTACCAGAGCAAGCTGGGGGCGGTAGCTGCGCTCGCGATGAAATTCGGTGTCCACTCCGATGCGCTCAGTCGCCAGAAGGTCGGCGATCAGCGCCTCGAGCGCAGCCTGGGAGTCCACCCATAGGTGACCGCTCATGATGCTTGGGGCCCGGTCGCCGATCGAGCGGACAGGATCACCTCGGCGGTGGCGAGATCTGCGAGTGTGTTCACATTCAGCACGTCGGCCGCTGCGACCGGCACGGTCGGCACGCTCGTGCTGTCGAGCACGGCCTTAGGTCCGCGGGCACCGGCCCTCAGGCCCTCCCGCAGTACCGGAAGCGACTCGCGGGCGTAGTGGCCGATCAGGGGCTCGAGCCGGTCGCTGCGCGCGAGAACAACCGGCGCGCCCGTCTGGTGAGCGAGCTCGACAAGAGCGACCAGCAGGTCGGGCGGCACGGTCGGCACGTCGGTTGGGCATACAAGAACATCGCCGTGGCGTTCGAGCGCATCGACGAGACCCCCAAGCGGGCCCGCTCCCGGCGCGCTGTCGGCTTCGGCCGCGAGCGGCGGCGGCGGACTGCCGCCCTGTGCAACGACTGGGTGCGCGCCGGCCGTTCGCAGTGCCTCTGCAACCCACAGGGCGAGCGGTCGGCCCGCCGCCTCAAGAGTGGACTTGTCGCTGCCCATGCGCGTGGAGGCTCCGCCGCACAGCACGACGCCGGCAGGGCTCACGCCTGCGGCCACTCACCCATGGGCGGCTCACCACCGGGGTCGAGCTGGACCAGGAACCCGGCACATCTTTCGGCCTCATCGCGCTCGCCGATGGCAGCGGCGGAGCGACCCAGGCCCAGTAGCGCCCACAGAAAGCCATGATTGGTGGGCTCCGCCCAGCGCACGTAGCCACTGCCCCGCCACCCAGCTGCCCGCAGCGCGTCCAAGCCGCGGTGATACCCCACCCGGCAATAGGCATACGCCTCGACATGGCGGCCCTCGCTCGCAGCGCATCGGCCCAGCTCCGCCCAGGCCTCCAGCAGCCGCGGCCAGCGGGCCGCAACCGTTGCGAGGGCGGCACCCCGCTCGGCCATTGGCTGTCCCAAGGCTGCTTCCCACGCCGCCGCAGCCGCTGGCGGAGCTGGGTCCAGGACCGTCTCGGGCAGGCCGCCGGGGCGCAAGTCGATGGGGGTGGCAGCCATGGCACGATCCTCGCGAGCGTCAACGAACTCAGTTGGACTCTACTGAGCCCCCTGAGACTGATCCGGGACTGCGTCGGGATTGAAACAGGGACTGAGTCAAGATTGAGTCCGGAGCGGTCCCCGTGCGCCGGGGGAAGGCTGCGTACTCTCTGTTTGGGTGCTGCCCGAATGGCTCGATGCCGACCGTCTGAGCATCGCACTCGTCGGCGGCATCGCCTCGCTGGTGGTCGCAGCAATCGTGGCTCTGCGGTTGATTCGGCGGCTTGTGCTGGCCGTGCTCATCTCGGTGGTGCTCGTCGGCGCCGCCGCAATGCTGGCCGTGCAGTGGTCGGGCTTGCGGGACTGTCAAGAAACGTGCTCGTGCGACGTCTTCGGACGCACGGTGCAGGTTCCGGAAAATCCGCTGTGTGGTCCGGATCGCATCAACCTGGACCGCATCGAACTGGGTCGGGACAATTCGGGCCGCCCCAACGTCGACCTCGGCTTCGGGTAGCCCGTGGTCGCCGAACTTCTTGTTTCCCGCTCTTGTTCGCTGCGCTCACGGGCCGCTCGGGCCACGGCTTCGCCTGTCGGCTCAGCCTCAGGGCACGCGCATGGCGCGCAGGTTGTCAGTGGCGTGAGACTCGGGGCTCGAGCCCGAGACCACCACCACCATGTCGCCGGATCGCACCATCCCGGTCCGTGCCGCAGCGTGCACAGCTTCGATAGCTGACTCGGCCGGGGTCAGGCGTTCACCGAAGACCAGCGGCCGGGTCCCCCACGACAGCGAGAGCTGCATCGCCGTGCGGGGCTCTGGCGTGAGACCCAGCAGCGGCATCGACGGGCGGAATCTGGCCATGCTGCGTGCGGTGAAACCTGACCGGCTCAGACAGATAATCGCCTGAGCGCCCAGCTCGGTCGCGAGTCTCGACGCCGCCTGGGTGATGCCGTCAGTCACGCGCATGTAATCGGCGGCGCGATCGTCACGCCGGCGCACCGACAGCAGCCGGTTCCACCAAGCCTCATAGTCAAAGCGCTCGTCGGCTCGCTCGGTAATGCGCGCCATGGTCCGCACGGCATTCACGGGATCGTGCCCGATCGCCGTCTCGCCGCTCAGCATCACCGCAGACGTTCCGTCGAACACCGCGTTGGCGATGTCGGAGGCCTCGGCTCGGGTCGGCACTGGCGAGTGCAGCAGCGATTCCAGCATCTGCGTCGCCGTAATGGCCGGTCGGCCTTGCGCGACGCAGGCCTCGATGATCCGCTTCTGCAGATGCGGCAATTCCTCGATGTTGCACTCCGCGCCCAGATCGCCGCGGGCCACCATGACCGCCGAGGACGCCTCGATGATCCCATCGAGGTTCTCCACGGCTGCGTTGGTCTCGATCTTGGCCACCAGCAGCGGGCCACGCGGGTGCGGCTCGACGCCCAGTCGCCGCATGTCGTGAGCCGAGCGCACGAACGACAGAGCGACCATGTCGGTGCCCATGTCGATGAACGTGTCGGCCAGCTTCAGATCGTGCGGGGTCGGCGTGCTCATGCGCAATTTGGACGAGTCGACATGCAAGCCGGGCCGGCCTTCGAGGTGGCCGCCGTGCAGAACGCGGGTCTTGAGGGCGTTGGAGGCACGATCCTCGATCACCAGGACGACGTTGCCGTCGCCGAAGGACAGTTGATCGCCTGGGCCCACGTCGGTCAGCAGGCCCTCATAGTCGACGACCAGCCGGTCGGCGGTGCTCGCGTCGCCTTCGATGCCCAGCGAGAGCACGGCGTCTTGAGCAATCTCGCAGCCGCCCTCAGGGAACGGCATACAGCGGACCTTGGGACCCGGAAGGTCAATCAGGATTCCGATGTGTCGCCCGGACTCCTGCGAGACGACACGCAGCCGCCGGAACGTCTCGACTTGCTCGTCGAGCGTGCCGTGAGCCAGGCTGAGGCGCCAGACGTCAACGCCCGCCTCGATCAGGGCCCGCATGGTTGCCTCGTCGCTGCAGGCTGGTCCGACGCTGGCGATGATCTTGGTCCGTCTTGCCATGTGATACCACCGTACCGCTCACGTCAAGCCATCCAGCCAACGTGAATCGCTGCCGCCCAATAGGGTCACCCGCCGTGGAACTTGTCTTCGTCCGCCACGGCCAACCGGAACTTGTCGTGCGCCACGACGGGCAGCCCGCAGATCCGCCGCTGTCACAGATCGGCCGGCAGCAGGCTGACGCAGTCGCGGGGTGGATGGCGGAGATGGGCATCGATGCGCTGTACAGCAGCCCAATGCGCCGAGCGCTGGAAACCGCCGAGGCCATCGGCGCCGCCACCGGTTTGAGACCAGCGGTGCGCGACGGCTTGAGCGAGTTCGACCGTGACTCCCCCGCATACGTCCCGATGGAAGTGATGAAGGAAACCGACCGTGAGCAGTGGAACGAGCTGGCGAGCGGCTCGTTCGGTGACGCTGAACGGTCCGCCCTCTTCGTTGCGACCGCCAACAGCGCCGTCGACGAGATCGTCGCTGATCACCGCAGCCAGCGTGTGGCCGTGGCTTGCCACGGTGGCGTCGTGAACGCCTACCTTGCCCGCTGCCTCGGCTTCGACACCGAGACGTTTCTGCGCTTCGACGTCGACTACACGTCGGTGACACGAGTCTTCGCCTCGAGCCGCGGTCATCGCAGCGTGCTCTCGGTCAACGAGCGCACCCACCTGCGGGGACGCCCCGACCTGGCCATCGGCTTGTAGCCCGCACGCCTCGCTTCGGCCCCAGGGCTGCCCGCCGGCCTAGTTCAACTGGTCGAGCCGACTGCTGCGTCGAGAAACCGGGCGTCGAAGGCATCCCAAGGGAGCGGCCGTGGCAGCGGCTCGCCGTTGCTTTGCAGGTCGGCCACGATGTCATCCACCAGCACACGAATACCGCGGAGGCAGTCTGCCTCTGTCGGTGCGACGTGGCTCACAAGCAGGAACCCGTTGCACACGCCGATCCAGGCATCGTCTTCATCCGACCACGACGCTCGGTACTGGTACCGAGGTTCATTCATTGCTGGCCTCCATCAAGTCGATGGCACGCAGGATCTGACGCACCTGATACGGCTTCGCGTCTCCGCTGTGGTTCTGGATGTTCACTCTTGGAAGGCCCTGCCAAGGTGTCCGGTAGATCAGGTGGCTCCCGCTGCGCCGAGGCTCGCCGAAGTATACGCGACACACCCTGGCCAGATCGGAGAAGCGCACCCCCGTCTGGCTCGTCCTCCACTTCGCGAGCGTCTCCTGAGCCCTGTCGAATTCGGTCAACCTGCCTCCGTCGCGAAGAACGGCATGGAATGCCGACGATCTCAGAAATCGATGGAAATTTCAAATATTTTCAATGTGTTTCAGTTCGATGCGGGGGTCGCTCGTGCCGCTGCCGCTGTTGAGCATGGCCCCCCGCCCGCCGGGAATCCCGCCGAGCGTCCGCGACAGGCTCAGCGCAATCCGCAGAATCTCGTCGACTGCATGTCAGCTCGCTGGATCCACGCAGGACAGGCAGCGAGCAGCGTTGCGCAGCGCGGCGGGCGAGAAGGTCGGTGCCAATGCCCTAGTTGTCGATGTGTGCGCCGTTGTCGGTGACGTTCGACCGCTGTCAGTTCAGCTGGGCCCAGAGGCGCACTGCTGCGTTGTTGAGGTGTTCGGCATCGCTGCCGCCGAACCGTTCCGCGGCTGCTTCCAGGGTCCGGGCACCCTCGTCGGGCCGTCCCAGCGTTGCCAGCGCCTGACCCAGCCGTATGAACTCGTCGAGCGGGCAACCGGGCAGCCGCGTCAGGAGTTCCAGCACAGCCACCAGCGACGGCGCATCGGGTTGACGAATATGCAGCGTCCGCAGGTTGTTCAGCATTCGCAGCAAGATCCCCCCCGGCGGTGTCGGCTGGAGGAACGAAGCGTCGAAGGGCTGCCGTGGCTCGAAGCGGGTGAAGATCTCCACAGCACCAGCGTGGTCGATAAAGCGGCCGTCGAAAGCGTCGATGAAGATCTCCGGATCGGGGGTGCCGACCAGGAAATGGCCCGGCATGCCGACACCGTGCAGCACGACACCGGCGCGGCGAGCCACTTCGATCGTGACCACAGCCAGCGTGATCGGTATCCCCAGCCGCCGCGAGACCACGAGGTCGAGGTAGCTGTTCGCCGGATCTGCGAAGCGGCCCCGATTGGGGCCGAACCCTTCGTCGTCGAAGAGCAGCTCGACGACGGCGTTCGGCGTGGGCTCGCGGACCGCTGCACCGAGACGGTCCAGCTCGGCCAACGCCGCAGCTTCGTCGACCCCCTCTGGTCGGCAATGGGCTGCGATGCTCAGCGCCGCCCGGTCGAGCGGCACCGGTTCGCTGACCGCCCACGTGGCAAAAGCATCTGCTGGCGACGGATGGTCGCCCTCGGGATCGGTTGCCCCAGTCTCGCCATCAGACATCGACACGACGGTACCGGCGGCACTGCACTGCCTGGCGGCGATACTTGCGCTGTGACGTCGCATCATCCGTACCTGGACGAACCGGGTCCGGTGCCGATCGCCCACCGCGGCGGCAGTGCCGTGTGGCCGCAGAACACGATGGCCGCATTCGAGGGAGCAGTCGGCCTCGGATACCGCTATCTCGAGACCGATGTGCAAGCGACGTCCGACGGAGTGCTCGCGATCTTTCACGACAAAGAGCTCGCGCAGAGCTCGGATCGTCACGGACGCATCTCGGAGATGACTTGGAGCGAAGTGTCTCAAATCCGCGTCGACGGCGAGCCGATTCCCCGACTCGAGGAGCTGCTTGACACGTTCGACGATGTGCGCATCAGCATCGATCCCAAGACCGATGCCGCCGTTGAACCGTTGATCGAGGCGCTGAGACGGCCAGGCGTGCTCGACCGTGTATGTGTGGGCTCATTCTCAGACGCCAGGCTGGCTCGCTTGAACCAAGCCTTCGGCGATGGGGTCTGCTTGAGCTTCAGTCCCCGTGAGATCGCCCGCCTCGCGGCGCTCAGCGGCGTGGGCTTTCCGGCCCACCCGAGCCTGAGACCGCGGCTCGGGTCGCGGAGCCGACTGCTGCAGAGGCGCCCGTTCCGTGGCCGCATCGCTTCGATCCCGCTGCGGCGAGGCCCCATCCCGCTCGCGACCCGCCGCCTGGTCGACTATGCGCACCGGGCCGGACTGACCGTGCACGTGTGGACGATCGACGATCCCGCCGAGATGGACCGCCTGCTCGACATCGGTGTCGACGGCATCATGACCGACGAGCCGAGGGTTCTGCTCGAGGTCATGACAGAGCGGGAAAACAGGCCCGAAGGTGGCGAAGGGATTGGGCCATGAGAGTCGGTTCATGAGGTTCGAGTCATGAGCTTGGGGACATGAGCATTGGCGCGATCGATCCGGCTGTCGTTGACGAGCTCACGGGGATCGTGGGCAAGGCGCACGTCCTGTGCGACCCCGAGATCACAGCGAGTTATTCCGTCGACTGGACCCGCCGTTTCGAGGGCTCGACGCCGCTGGTGGTGCGTCCCGCTGACACCGGCGAGACGGCCGCCGTGATGGCGGTGCTGGCAGCCGCTCACATTGCCGTCGTGCCTCAAGGTGGCAATACCGGACTCGTCGGCGGCAGCGTGCCGCTCTCAGGCGAAGCCGTGCTGTCGTTGCGGCGTCTGGACTTCTGCGAGCCAGTGGACGAGCTGGCGTCCCAGGTGACGGTAGGCGCCGGGGTCACGCTGGCCGATGCCCAATCCCATGCTGCAGCGGCCGGACTCACCGTCGGTGTGGACCTCGCCGCACGCGACTCGGCAACGATCGGCGGCATGGTTGCCACCAATGCCGGAGGCATCAACGTGCTGCGGTACGGCGCCATGCGTGCCCAGGTCGTCGGGATCGAAGCAGTGCTCGCCAACGGCTCGATCGTGAGCCACCTTGCAGGCCTGGAGAAGGACAACACCGGCTACGACCTCGGAAGCCTGCTGGCGGGCAGCGAGGGCACGCTGGGTGTCATCACGCGGGTGCGGCTGCGCTTGCACCCTCAACAGCCCGAGCGCGCGACCGCCCTGCTGGCCTTCGAAACTGCCCAGGACGCTGTCGCCGCCGCTGCGGCACTGCGCCGGACCGTCGCCTCGCTGCACGCGCTGGAAGCCGTATTCGACACGGCGATGGCGCTCGTGTCGGCCCACTTGGGCGTCGCCCCTCCCGTCGGCCGCCTTGCCAGTGGCTCCAGCGGTGCCGCGTGGCTGATCGCCGAGGCTGCTGCACGCACCGATCCCAGCGACGAGCTCGGCACTGCCGTGGACGAGCTCGCCGATCTCGTGGTCGATGCGGCAGTGGCGCTCGACCCTGCTGCCCGCCAGCGGCTGTGGGCATTCCGCGAGAACGTCACCGAGGCGATTTCGGCGGCCGGCATCCCCCACAAGCTGGACGTGACGCTGCCAGCGGCTCGACTCGCCGAGTTCGTGGACGGCGTCCCCCAAGTCGTCCGGGCGGCTGACCCCGACGCCCAGCCGCTGCTGTTCGGCCACCTCGGTGACGGCAACGTGCACGTCAACGTGCTCGGTCCCGGCGGGGCTGAACCTGCCGAAGAGGTGGACGAAGCCGTGCTGCGGTACGTCGCCGAACTCGGCGGGAGCATCTCGGCCGAGCACGGCATCGGCACGGCCAAGCTCGGACAACTGCACCTCAACCGCACCGAGGCTGAGCTGGCCGCGTTCAGCGCCATCAAACGAGCGCTCGACCCGGAGGGCTTGCTCAATCCCAACGTGCTGCTGCCCTGACGACCCACACGGCCACGACCAGTCAGTCCGGAGGCAGGTGTCGCTGGGTGGGTCTACCGTTCGATCCATGAGTCGATCCCGACCGCAGGTTCCGTTCGCCACCCGCTACGCCCGCAGCGGCATGGTGTGCAGCGTCGACCACCTCGCAAGCGAAGCCGGAGTGTCACTGCTGCGTGCCGGCGGCTCAGCGGCCGACGCTGCGGTGGCCGCCTCCGCGGTGCTTGCGGTCACCACCCAGCACATGTGCGGCATGGGCGGCGACCTGTGGGCGCTCGTCCATCACACTGACGGCGAGGCCCCCGCCGCGCTCAATGCCAGCGGTCGGGCCGGGAGCGGTGCCGACCCCGATGGGTTGCGTGCCGAGGGCCGAACGCGGATGCGCTTCCGCTCCGACATCCGCAGTGTCCCGATTCCCGGGTGCGTCGACGGGTGGGTGAGCCTGCACGAACGGTTCGGGCGAGCGCCCCTGGCCGAGGTGCTGGCTCCTGCTATCGATCTCGCGAGCGGAGGCTTTCCCCTCTCGCCCCATGGCGCGACTGCGACCTCGCTGCTCGACGGCGTCGCGAACTCCGAGGACTACTCGCCACAGAGCCAACCAGGCGACCTCATTGCCCGGTCGGGCGCCGGTACAGCGCTGCGCGAGATCGCCGACGGCGGCCGGGAGGCCTACTACGAAGGCGACTTCGGCCGGGATCTCATCGAACTGGGCTCCGGCGAATACACCGCAGCGGACTTGGCCCGCTCGCAAGCCGACTGGGTGACGCCGCTGAGCACGTGAGTGCGTGGGACCACAGCGTCTGGACCGTGCCGCCGAATTCGCAGGGCTACCTCACCCTTGCCGGCGCCTGGATCGCCGCGGGACTGGACCTGCCATCGGATCCGGACGATCCGCTTTTCGCCCACCTGCTGGCCGAAGCGGCCAAACAAGCGGGCTGGGATCGGCCCGAGGTGCTCTCAGACACCGCAGACGGCGCCGCTCTGATTGCGCCCGACCGGCTCGCGCCGCGCCGTGCGGCAATCTCGCCAGACGCCGTGGCACCGCTCGGCGCCGGGACCGGGACTGGTGACACGATGTACCTCGCGGCGGTGGACGCCGACCGCATGGGCGTCTCGCTGATCCAGTCGAATGCGGGAGGCTGGGGTGTGGGGCTGTGGACCCCGACACACCGCATCAGCCTGCACAACCGAGGGATCGGCTTCAATCTGACCGAGGGCCATCCCGCCGAGTACGGACCAGGGCGCCGTCCGCCACACACTCTTGCCCCCGCAATCGTCCAGCGCGCAGACGGCTCCCTGCGCTCGGTAGTGGGGACCATGGGAGGCGATGCCCAGCCGCAGGTTCTGCTGCAGGTGCTGGCCCGCTCGCTGTGTCTCGGCTCCGATCCGGCGGCGTCGATCGGTTCTGGACGTTGGCGCTGGGGAGCGGCCGAGGGAACAGGCTTCGACACGTGGGCCGACCCCGGCAACGTCGAACTGCGGATCGAGGGCCATGCGGCGTGGGCGAGCGCCGACGGCGTCGCCGACCTGGGTCGGCGCGGCCACCGGGTCGGCACCGACGGCCCGCACGACAACTCCTACGGGCATGCGCATCTCATCGAGGTGCACGACGGTGTCCTCGCCGGCGCTGCCGACCCTCGGGCGCTGACCGGTTCGGCTGCGGGTTACTGACGAGCAATCCGCATCTGCGTGGCATCTAAGCCACCGTGTTCGGGGATGGGTTGCCTCCCCCAGTTGACCGGTCACCTCGATCAGGAGGCAGTCATGTCAACGATGCAGGAACAGCAGGGAGATGGGGCGGTGTTGCCGCCGACCTGACCCGATGGACTGCCTACAACCTCCGGACCGTCGCCCACACCCTCAACACCCGGCCACGCAATACCCTCGACTGGCGCACACCCGCCGAAGCCCTCAACGAGCACCAAACCTCGCTCCAACAGACCAGTGTTGCAACGACCGATTGAATCCGGCCAATAGCAGGCTCAGAAATTCAAGAAGTCGAAGTGTCCGGTAGAGAGTGCCCGACCGAGACACCAAGTCTGTGGTTCTCTGGGCACTGTTGCGCTTGGCCAGACGGTCAGCACATGCACAGGAGGTGCACCTGCGATGTCCAACAACTTCACGGCCGGGGTTGCGGGTGCAGCGTTCGTGATTGCGGTGCTCGCGCTGTTCGTCTCGTTGCGCGACACCGACTATCAGGTACCGGCTCCAGCCGACGTCACCGCCGCCCAGGCGCCCTCAACCTCAGAAGTCCCCGATCAGCCTGTTCAGGCGACCGTTGCCGAGACCTCGCAGACTGTCGCCGGTACGGTCCCCCTCGTCACCGTCGCACCAGAGACCACGCTGACGCCCACCACGACCATTGCGGCACCCGGCACCACAGAGGAGCTGCCCGGCGAGCCGTCGGAATTCGGACCCGCGGCCGGCACACAGCTGGGAATCGTCGGCATCCGACACACCAGCGCTCTCAACGTACGCGACACGCCCAACGGAACAATCGTCGCCAAGCTGAATCTGCGGCTCGGAGGACAGGGCGACCAGGTTCTGCAAGTCCGTGACGTCGACGCAGGGGTGGTTCTCGGGTCGTTGAGCGTCGACGGCCTCACCGCGACAGGCCGCAGTCGCGACTTGCGCACCTCCACGTGGCACGAGATCCAAGCCGGCCCAATCTTGGGCTGGGCCAGCAGCCGTTATCTCGCTGCGCTGTCCCCCCAGGCACGCCTCAGTGCGATCGACGAAGTCACGAGCCAGCTCGGCGCAGCACCGACGGCGGCAACGCTGACCGAGCTCGGCAACACGATCGCAGCGGTGTTCAAGTCCGACGAGCCGCCCTCGAACGTCGTAGCCAGCGGGGTACCGAGCGGGTCCGGCGGAGTCGCCGGGATCATCATCGACGTCGTGGGCCTGCCTGATGATTCGATTCACGGCTCGGCAACACGATCGCAGCGGTGTTCTCCGACGAGCCGCCCTCGAACGTCGTATCCGGCGGAGTCGCCGGGATCATCATCGACGTCGTGGGCCTGCCTGATGATTCGATTCACGGCTACCGGCTGCACATAACCGCCACCTCAAGCGGTGGCTCGTCGGGAGACGACGACACAGACGCCGAAGCAAGAACGTTCACGCTCCAGGAGGTCTTCGCCACGCCTCTGTGCTACAGCGAACGCGGCGTCAGCGACAGCGGCCTCTGCAACTAGCAAGGAGCTGCCCAAGGCATCGGTGCTGATGACGTCGTACTCGGTGCGCTCGCAATGTAAGCGGCTGCGCCAGGGACCTGTTGCTTAAGCGGCTGCTCGAGCACGAGATCTCGGACCGGTTCCTCGCCGCGGTGGCACGCCAGACCGCCGCTGCACCCACTCACCGTTGGTGGCGAACGAATCGGTCGGCCTGCACACGTCGACCGTCCAACTGGACCGGTTGTGAGGGGTCCCTGTCAGGTGAACGGCCGGGGTCGCGCACTCGGGCCGAGGCGGCCTTGGCGGCAGAGATCGGTGAGATCCATGCCGCCTCGGGCGGCACCTATGGGTCGCCTCGGGTGACCGCTGAGCTGCGAGCCAGAGGGCATCGGGTGAACCCCAAGCGTGTCGCCAGGCTCATGAGAGCCCACCAGATCGCCGAGATCCGCCCGCGGCGGCCCAAGCGCACCACCACACCGGCACGCTCGGCGCCGAAGCTGCCCGATCTGGTAGGCCGCCGGTTCGCTCCCGGCGCCCCGGACCGGGCGTGGGTGTCGGACATCACCTACGTGCGCACCGACCAAGGCTGGCTGTACCTGGCGGTGGTGCTCGACCTGGGCAGCCGCCTGCTGCTGGGCTATCAGATGAGCGACCGAATCGACACCAGCCTGGACTGCCGGACACCCGACGAATACGAAGCCCACTACCGTGACACCGCGGTCAACCAGCCCGTCTTAACCGCCTGACCGGTCAACGGGGGGAAGCGCCGATGCGAATCGCGGCGCCCCCGCAACGTCACCGCAACCGCCGGGAACCGCATTCTCCAGGTCACTTGGAGAAAGCCGCTGTGGACCAGAGAACCCCAAGCCAACGGCTACCTCGTGCAATGGAATGGCCCCGGCGAGGACTACAACTCCGGGAAGACGCCCACGTGGAGGTGATCGTGGTGAACCTCGTCGGTGAAGTTGTGCGCAACCGCGTCGTCGAACCGCCACGGACTTCCGAACTCCCTGATGTCATGCCGCGACACCAGCCACTCGGATAGCGCATAGATCGATGACGTCGCGTCGTGCGAGTCGATTACCAGCTCCGAGTCCACTTCGTGGATGTCGACCGCCCGGCCCACCGTGTGATTGCTTAACCTACCCGTTCCGAACACGTTGTGCGGGTGTCCCGTTTTCAACACGATGACGGAGTAGGGGGTTCGCTCGGCGATGTCGAGCATCGCCTCGAGCAGCGCATGATCGGTGTCCCCGGAGTAGATGTCCCAGATCGCCGAATCGGGGAGGTCGATTCGGGGATCGTCGACCACCGAGGCGGCGAGGGGCGAGAGGTCCGCAGGCCGAGCGACCGGCTGACCTCCGGCCGAAGCGAGCTCCTCGAACTCCCACGCACCCGAAGCGCCCCGCATAAGGCGCACGTCCATCGTCCGGGTCTCGGCTCGCTCGGCATCCGCTGTGCCCTCCCCACCCAATTCCTGGTGGATCACGACCATTATCGAGATCCGGTCGTCAAAGTGACCGCCGAGTTGGGCGTACTCGATCGTGCCGCGTGACCACATCCCGGGGTGATGCACGGTCGCCGCCCCCCTCGCGAGCGCGTCGGCACGAGCAGGATCGGCTGTCACGCCCGCCGCCAATTCATTCACCGACGAGTCCGGGCCGTAGTTCGTGATCTGGTAGGCCACCACGGCACCGAGCCGCTTGGCGTCGGCCTGCACCTCATTGGGCGAAGGCTCGAACTGGTTCGGGAATGGAGGAGGTGCAACTGGCGCCGCGGACACGTCCTCTACCGGTTCGGTCGTCGTTGTGACCCCGCCGTCCGTCTCGTTCGGTGCCGGCACGTCGACCGCCCCGTCACCGTCGACGGGAATGGCAGGAGCATCACCGTCTGCCGTGATCTCCCTTTCGTACACCGTCACGACGGAGATCGCGAAGATCAAAGCAACGGCCAGAGCGAGCCATTGTCGGAAGGGGGATCTCTTCATGGCGCCGGCCGTTACGCCTATAGCGCTGGAAGAGTCCGAGCCTGACCCTTCCGCCTTGCCGCCCAGCGCAGGACCGGCTGTTCGAGGAGATACCACGAGGCGGTGGTCGCCGTGACGGTGAGGACGAGGGCCAGCCAGAGGGCGATGTCAGAGCGGATGAACACGTAGTGCCAGAGGTAGAGCCCGAAGGACAATTCGGCGACCCGCAACAGGACCCGGTTCGCCAACCATACGGGGCCAGTCAGCGCGTACTGGACCGTGAGCGCACTGAGCGCCAGGGCCACGAAACCGCCCCAGAGAACGGTTGTGCCCGTGCTGCCGAATGCGGGCACCAGCATCAGCGCCAGCAGCGCCGGAACCGACCACCTCGCGAACCGCCACGTGGTGGGCCGAGCGACGGCCAGATAACACCCCACCAGAAGTGCCGCAGCGTTGGTGTCGGTCGCGTTGTACACCCAGCCTGGCGACATGACTTCGATCGCGATTGCTCTCCAGGCGATGGCAGCCAGCGCCAGGCCTCCGACGATGCGGGTCCGATGCCTGGCTCGTATTGCAGCGATGGCGAGCGGCCACAGCACGTAAAAGTGGGCGATCACCGCGATGAACCAGGTGTGCGTCAGCCGCTCCAGGTCGAGACCTTCGATTCGCGCATAGTTGGCGTAGAAGCCGAGCACCGCAATCAAGTGGGACCAGTCGGTCCCGACTGCGACCATTGCGAGACAGACGGCCAGAAGGACAGGAAGCAGTCGGAGCACTCGTTGTCGATAGAACGAGCCGAGGTCGACCCGACCGGTCCGGTCCATCTCGGCACACAGCGAGCCGGTGACCACGTAGCCCGACAAGACGAAGAACAGGGAGACACCGTAGTGCCCTGCAGGCACGACGGCACTGTCGATGTGGTAGCCGACCACTACCGCAATTGCTACGGCGCGCAATCCATCGAGCGCGGGGATCCGTCGCATCGCACCTCCTAGCTAGCAGGCTGCTGAAAAGCCGCTTTCCGATATATGCCCAACGCCCTGACCTGTGGCTTTGCCGTCGTCCATCCGCGATTTCAGTACTTTTTCAGCAGCCTGCTAGTGCTACTCCCGCAGCGCAGATCAGCGGACGATAACTTATCGCCAGCCGGAGCGCAGAGCCTGCGCTGAAAGGACGGCGGGAGGTACCTCCGACGCCCAACAGCATGGAAACAACCCGACGCATAGGAGTCACAATTGCGGTTTTCCTGCTGCTGAACCTGCTGTCCGCCGACGGCCGTGATGCCGTCGGGTCCGCGACTGACGCCGGATTCGCGCGGCAAGTTGTGGAGACCACGGCGGCCCCTCGGATCGTGACCGTCCCCCATACGGCGGCGGCTCCCCCTACGGCGACCGTCCCCCATACGGCGGCGGCCCCTCGGATCGTGACCGTCCCCCATACGGCGGCGGCTCCCCCCTACGGCGGAGGCTCCCCCTACGGCGATGGCTCCCCCTCCCCGACCACCACGACCACAACAACAACGACTCTGCCGCCACTCGATCCTCTGACATTCGAATCGCTTGACCGGATCAACATGATCCGCGACTTCAGCAAATACGTGTCCTCCGGCCGGTCCCGGTGGGAGCGGTCGGTCCCAGGAATCGAGCAGCTTCGAATTATTTCGACCGCGGACGGCGCCGAACAACCCGTCTTCTGGCTGGCTCCGAGTGGCGACCGCGATCAGCCCGTGTTGGTGATATTGCACTCCTGGAGCGCCCCGTACACCCAACACGCCGGGATTCCCTTTGCGATGTGGGCCCAGGAAAATGGTTGGGCAGTCATCGTCCCCGAGTTCCGAGGAAAGAACGACGACGCCGACGCGGTCGGATCCGACTTGGCGGTCCAGGACACGGTGGATGCGATCGACTATGCCGTCGCCCAGGCAGGGGTGGATACCAATCGGGTGTACGTCGTCGGCTACTCCGGCGGCGGGATGATGGGGCTCCTCCTTGCTGGGCGACACCCTGACAAGGTCAGCGCGGTCTCGGTCTGGGGGCCGCCGCATGACCTCGTGGAGTTCTACGAGCACGCGAGGAGGAAGGGTCTGGGCTATGCCAGCGACATCAGGCGGGCCTGCGGAGGTGACCCGAGGGACGCCGGCTCGGCGCAGGAGGAGTGTCTGACCCGTAGTCCGGCGACGTACCTGGAGGCGGCCCGCGACCAGGCGGTCCCGATCTTCATCGCTCAGGGCATCCGCGATCAGTTCGTGCCCCCGAGTGTGGGCGCCGAGGTGTTCAATCAGCTGGCCCACCCCGACGACCGCCTCAGCGCTGAGGAGGTGGACCTTTTCGGTCGGGGGAGGGTTCCCGGCCATCTGTCGATCACAACCGAGACCTACTTCGGGGACGGAGACCCCGCCCCCGTATTCGCCCGACAGTCGGGTCGAGCCTTGCTCGTCTACTTCCAGTCAAGCCACGAAATGGTCTACAATGCGAGTGCACGGTGGTTCGCAAGCGATCCTCAGCTAGGCAAGCGATCCTCGCTAGCGAACGTCGCCCGGTCGAAGGCACCGGTGTGAGCCGCGCCGCAAAGGTAGGTTAGGCCGATGCCCGTTCTGAGGAAGCGGCTCGTCGCCGGGTTACTGGCGGCAGCGATGTTGTTCACCGTCGTCGCGTGCAGCAGTGACGACCCGAGTCCAAGCGAGCCCGACACCCCGCAGCTCGGCTCCTAGGCCTGAATCTAGGCCTGCGCTCCAAAGTGGCGTGTCGGAGGGGGGTACGAACGGGGTCTCACGCTGAGCTTCCCCCCGGATCGTGGAGGGTTGGTTTAGGCTGCGTTGGCTAGTTCGTAGTCTATTGGGCTGGTCATGTTGCTGGTTGAGTGGAGCCATTTTCTGTTGTACCAGGTGTCGATCCAGACAGCGATGTCTCGGCGGGCCTGGTCGCGGGTGCGCCAGCGGCGCCGTGATATGAGCTCGTGCTGGAGCGTCGAGATGAACGATTCGGCGGCGGCGTTGTCGAGCGCGCAGCCGACGCGTCCCATCGATTGGGTGATCTTGAGCTTGGCGCAGGCCGCGGCGAACGCGTCGGAGGTGTATTGGCTGGACTCAATCGGTCGTCGCAACACCGGCTTGTTGTAGCGAGCGTAGATGTTCGTCGGAAGCGTCGAAACGGGACTTGACCTCGACGTCCAGTTCAGCTCTGCGCCGCTGAGCGGGCGTCGGGGGCCGGTCCCGCCACTTGTAGAACGTCGACGGGGCCATGGTCTGCTCCACCGCGGACGGAGAGCCGCTGTGGATCACCCAGCGGCCCGGCAGCGCCGCCGCGAACGACATCGCCGATCATCTCGAAGTGATCGACGCCGCGGTGGGGACGCTGCCCGAGCCCGACGCCGTGGGTCACCGCGAAGGCGACCGGGGCAGCCTCGTGGAACGCCCGCTGGTGGTGCGCATCGTCGCCGCGGGCTGCTCGCCCAGACTCGCCGCAAAGCCGCGGGACCGCAACATCGGCTATGCGGTGTCGGCGAGGTCCGCTGCGGGCGTCCAAGCAGCTATCAGCAGCGCTTTGGGCGAGCCGGGCCGCTGGCACAACGCCCCAAAGCGCGCCGGCCAGCGCAAACGGCGCGGCGCTCAGGTCGCGGACCTCACCGACCTCGCGGACCTGTCGGGCTGGCCCGACCGCACCCGGCTGATCGTGCGCCGCGAGCCGCGCCATCCCGGGGCGCAGCGCAGCCTGTTCCCCAGTGAGAACTTCCGCTACTGGGGATTCCTCACCGACCAGGCGGGCGACACCGCACAGCTGGACAAGCTGATGCGCTCACACGCCGACGCCGAGAACGCCGTGCGCCGGCTCAAACACAGCGGCCTAGCGCGCATGCCGTTCACCGACTGGCACGCGAACAGCACCTGGGCAGCCATGTGCATGACCGGCCTCATGCTCGTGGGATGGTTCCAAACAGCCTGCCTCACCGGAGCGCTCGCCAAAGCGGCCCCCAAACGGCTCCGCAGCCAGCTATGGCACCTGCCCGCCCTGGTGTGCCACAGCGCACGGCGCGTCCGTTTGCGGCTGCCCGAACAGCACCCCGGCGCCCGAGCACTGCTCGCCATAGCCCACCCCCGCTGAACCCCCAGCCGACCTGCTCCCTGATTCACTCTGGGTTTTGCGCAGGCTCCAGAGATTGGAGCAAGCATGGGAGCCATGAGCACAGAAGCGAGCGTGGCGACCGGGTAGTTCCACGAACACAACAAGGGGCTTGATGTTGTGCGTCAAAGCCAGGTTGACGCTCGCTGGGCGGCGGGGAAATGGCACAGTGGATCGAGGCGGGCACGGCCCGTTACGGCGTGCATGCCTCGACGTCAAGAGGTCGGAAAAGCGGAACGGTTCAACCGCACCCTCGCCGACGAATTCCTCGGCAACGACAAGTCCCGATCCGAAACCGGCCGCAGCATCCGCTCGCGTTGCTGCTCGACTCTGCGATGCGAGTCCTGGGCTACGGGCGCAGCGCCTCGGCCACCTCGAGCCGGGAGGGGCCGAGCGACCGGGCAACGAACAGCGCCGCGTAAGCGCGATCGCGCAGGTCTGCGGCTTCCAACGCGTGCGTGGGATAACTCGCCACGCCCATCGAGAGCGTGATGCCAGTGTGGTACGAGCGTGCCGCCACCTCGCGTCGAACCCGGTCGGCAGCCCAGACCGCTCCGCCGTGCGGCGTGTCGTCGAGGATGGCGGCCAGGATCCCGTCGGTGCAGTGGCAGACGCTGTCTGACTCACGCAGCGTGCCCCGCACCAAGCGGGCTGCTAACCGCTGTGCCACGCGGGCCTGCGTGCTGCTGAGCTGGGAGAAGCCGTCCACTTCGAAGAACACCACCGAGAGCGGTTGGAGGGCCCGCCGAGCCAACGCCAGCTTCCGGTCGAGCAGGACCGCGAAGACGCGCACATCCGGAAGTCCCGTGACGGGATCCAGCACAGAGTCGAATACGCCGGGGGTCGAGCCCCCGGCGCCATGGCGAGCCATGGATCGCCAGAGTGCCACTGTCAAGCGGTTCGCACAATGCCGAGCGATGAACCCGCGGCATCGGCGACATCCAGCAGCAGCTTCACCGCGCCCGACGGGCGCCTCCGCACTAGCTTCAGCGCGATGCGCATCGCACGACATCTCCTAGACGGCCAGCCGGCTTTGGCCATCGTGACCGACGACGGTTTGGCAACACTGCAGACCGAGCACACCGATCTGCCGTCGCTGCTCGCCGCCTCGGGCGGCGACCTGGTAGCCGCGGTCGGGGCAATGGGCACAGGAACCGTGACACCGCTCGACGACGCCAACCTCCTGTCTCCGGTGGGGCAACCGCCCGCCATCCTCGCCGTCGGATTGAACTACGGAGCCCACGCCGCCGAAGGGGGCCGCGAGCCCCCGGAAGTGCCTATCATCTTCAACAAGCACTACAAGTGCATCGTCGGTCCCGGTGAGCCCATCCATCTCCCGACAGCGGCGCCCAGCATGGTCGACTACGAGGGCGAGCTGGCCGTAGTCATTGGCCGCACCGCTAGGGCAGTATCAGCGGCCGACGCCCCGAACTACATCGCCGGCTACACGATCATGAACGACGTCAGCGTGAGGGATTGGCAGCGCGCAAGCCCGACGATGATGATGGGCAAGTCGTGGGATACCCACGGACCGTGTGGCCCGTGGTTGGTGACCAGCGACTCGATTGACCCGCATTCGTGCCGCCTGGTCACCGAGGTAAGCGGCGAAATCCGCCAAGACGCCAAGACCGACGATCTCATCTTCGACTGCTACCAAGTCGTCGAGCATCTGTCGACGGCGTTCACGCTCGACCCGGGCACGATCATCGCCACCGGAACCCCAGCCGGTGTCGGCCTCTTCTTCGATCCGCCGCGCCTGCTGAAACCGGGCGACGAGGTATCGATCACGATCGAGGGCATCGGCACGTTGACAAACCCCGTGATTGCGGAGCCCATCGCCTAGAAAACGAGTGTGATGCGCTCGGTCCCCAGCACGGCTGTTGCGAGCGATTCCGCGTCGCCGGACGTGAGACGACGTTTCGAGTTCGACTTCGATTTGGACATCGGCCGCGCACTTGGGCGCGTCGGCGGCAAGGGCGCGTTGGGCCCCGTGCTCTACGACGGTCCTCGCATCTGGCGCGCACAGGACACGGCTTCTGGAGAGGCCACGCTTCGCATCACGCGCTCAGCGCACGCCGCTGAGGTTGAGGCGTGGGGACCCGGCGCGGCGGACGCCGTCTCCGGCGTGCCCGCGTTGCTGGGCGCACATGACGAGCCCGCTGCACTCGTGCCTGCGGACAGGACCGTGGCGGGCTGGGTTCGCCGCTGGCCGCTGCGGCGTCTCACCGCTACCGGCACGGTTTGGGAGCACGTCGTCCCGACTGTGTGCGGGCAGAAAGTGCCCGGGCTCAATGCCCGCAACTCCTGGCAGGGCATCCTGCGGCGTTGGGGGCGGCGCCCGCCCGGGCCCGCACCGGAGGCGCTGCGGCTGCCGCCGGCTCCGGAGCTGGTGGCATCACTCGCCTACCACGAGTTCCACCGCTTCGACGTGGAGCGCCGCCGAGCGGAGGCGATCATCGCGTTCGCTCGAAAAGCCAAGACTCTCGAGCGAGTGATCCAGCTTGCCCCTGATGCGGCCCGAGACCGGCTGCGGACCGTTCGCGGCATCGGCCCGTGGACTGCGTCGATCATGGTGCTGCTCTGCCACGGCGACCCCGACTCGGTGATCGTCGGCGACTACCAGATTCCCAGTTACGTCACCTGGCACTTGGCTGGCGAACGGCGCGGCGATGACGACCGGATGCTGGAACTGCTCGAGCCCTACCGCGGCCAGCGCGCCCGTGTGCAGGCGTTGGCCAAGTCCGCCGGGGCTCCGCCGCGCCACGGCCCGCGTATGTCCTTGCAGGATCTGCAGGGGCACTAGCGGCCTAGACCAGCAGCGCTTCGGGAATGTCGACGATCTTGGCGCGCAGATACTCCCCCAGCGCCTTCGCCTGCGGATCCTGCCGAGTCGAGGCAGCCACCCCTTCCTCCAGCAGTCCGTGGAAGATGAAGTTGAGGCTCCAGATGTTGGGCAGGTCGTAGCGATCCACCCGGTGCTCGGCGGCCTCACCCATGAGTTCCGCGAGCCGCTCGACGGTCAGGAAATCCGAGAGCCACCAGTAGGCCTCCGCCGAGCGGGCAAAGATGCCCAAGTTCGCATTTGGCCCCTTGTCGCCGGAACGGGTGCCGTACAGCGTTCCGAGCGGCACCGGCCGTGTCGGCCCGCCGGGAGGCTCGACGCGCGCGACGGGTGCCACCTCGACACCGGTGAACCGGATGTCGGGCGGGGTGCTGTCGACAACGGTTCGCCGGCCGTCCACCACCACCTGCATGGGAACCAGCTCTGCGTCGACGAGTGCGGGCCAGTACACGCCGAAGGGCTGGCCCGGTCCTGGGCCCCCTCCGGTGCCGAACATCCCGGGAATCGAACACAGACCGATCTCGGTGCCCGCATTCGAGAATGCGCGGCCGACTTTGCGCTCGTCCGGATCCTTCACGATGATCTTGTAGACGGCGACGGCTTCCTCGTTGGTGCCGGGGTTGGCCTTGTTCGTCGGCAGGAACTTGCGCACGACGGTCTCGTAGTCGTCGGGGCCGTAGGGGCAGGCATGCCAGAACTGCCGCTCGATGAGCTCGGCCTTTTCCTCGATGTCCAGGCCAGTGAGCCCAATCGAGATCTGGTTGCGATACCCGCCCTGGTAGTTCATTGCCACCTTGAGCGTCGGCGGAGCGGGCTCACCGCGGACGCCGCCGATGCGCACCCGGTCTCGCCCCAGCTGAGTCAGCTCGATCGTGTCGAAGCGGCTCACCACATCGGGGTTGAGGTACCGCTCGCTCTGGATCTCGTACAACAGCTGCGAGGTGATCGTGCCGACCGAGACCTCCCCGCCGGTGCCTGCGTGCTTGCCGATCACGGTCGAGCCATCGGCTGCTACTTCGGCCCAAGGGAACCCCGGGTAGGTCATATCGGCGATCTCGGTGAAGAAGCTGTAGTTGCCGCCGGTGGCCTGCCCGCCGCACTCGATGACGTGCCCCGCAACGATGGCACCGGCCAGCGCGTCCCAGTCGTCACGAGTCCACCCGTGGTGCCACGCGGCCGGACCTGCCACCACGGCTGCGTCGGTGGCGCGGCCCGTGATGACGATGTCTGCCCCCTGGTTGAGCGCCTCCACGATGCCCCAGCAGCCGATGTACGCATTCGCGGTCACGATCCGGGAGGCCAGTTCGCCGAGCGGCTGGCCTGTGTCGAGGTGGGCGAAGTCGTCGCCCGCCTCGATGAGCTCGGTGAGGCGGTCGGTGAGATCATCGCCGTCCACGTAGGCAATTGAGGGGTTGAGGCCCAGCCGGTCCGCAACCTCGGCCACTGCGTCGGCGCAGCCGGAGGGATTCAGGCCACCGGCATTGGTCACAACCTTGATGCCACGATCCAGGCACGTGCCCATGACCTCTTCCATCTGGGTGACGAAGGTGCGGGCGTAGCCGCTGCCGGGTCGCTTGGCTGCGATGCGCGACAGGATCAGCATGGTCAGCTCGGCCAGCCAGTCGCCCGTCAGGGCATCGATGGGGCCTTCGGAGACCATCTCGCGCGCGGCGGAGAGTCGGTCTCCGAAGAAGCCGCTGCAGTTGGCGATCCGGATGGGCGGTGCTGTCGTGGTGCTCATATGTCCTCGGACGATAAACGTTGTTCTGGCAGACTTCTCGCCATGGCGAACCCCGTGCTCCTGCTCCACGGTTTCACGGGCTCGGTTGCGAGCACCTGGCTGCCGACCGGCATCATCGACCTGCTGCGCGAGGGTGGTCGCGAAGTGATCACGTGGGACCTGCCAGGGCACGGCTCTGCGCCAAAGCACCACGACCCGGCCAGGTACGCCGACATGGAGGCCAAGCTGGTCGAGCGACTCGCCGACGAGGTCGGCGGTCAAGCTGTCGACGGAGTGGGCTTCTCCATGGGGTCGCGCACACTGCTCGCCATGGCGGCGATGGCACCCGAACGGTTCGGCCGCCTCGTCGTTTCAGGAGTCGGCCGGAACCTGTTCGAACACGACCTCGAGCAGGCCGAGCGAATTGCGCGTGGTGTTGCCGGCGAAGCCGAAGCCGATGACGTGCACGCACAGACCTTTGCCCGCTATGCCGCCGAACCCGATCAGGACGGCCAAGCGCTGGCCGCGTTCATGCGCCGCAAGCACGCGCCGCTCGGACCCGAACAGTTCACACGGATCACCCATCCGGTGCGGGTGGTCCTCGGCAGCGAAGACTTCGCTGGACCCGCAAATCCGCTGCTCGAAGCGTTGTCGGACGCCTCGTACACCGAGTTGCGCGGCTGCGACCATTTCGCCACGCCGAAGAACTTCGGATTCATCGACGCCGTGATGGAACACCTCGAAGTGTTCTGACGGCGTCAACCGCTGTCTATGACTCGTCGCGGCCGCCGCTGACGCAGTCCCGCCGCTCGCAGCCGCGACACCAATTCACGGCTGTTCACCGCAACGGCACCCGCACGCAGCGCCAGCTCTCTCTCGGCCTCATCGACGTCGTAGTGGTCGCCCTGGAATGCGGCGCGGCGCTTGCCGATGAGTGCAGCGAACTGGTGCAGCTCGTCGTAGCTCTCGTCGGAAACGAGGTGGGCCCAGCGGCGGCCGCGCCACTGCCAACGGGCATCGTCGACGAGGATCGTCATCGGTCCAGCTCGGCCGTCAGCTTCTCCGTCAGGGCAGGCCAGATGGACGAAATAGACTTGTCTCCTCTCCGGCGCGCCTGCGGAGGGGGAGGCGCAGCGTGAATCAGCAGATGCAGCGCGTACGTCGTTCCCACCCGTGGATGACGCGCGCCATCGCAGCGGTCACGCTCGCGCTCGCGTGTGCTGGTGTCGCGCTTGGGGGTGGCTCGGCCGTGCACGCAGCGGACGTTCCCGCCGAGGGGCTGCCGGTCAACCTGCACCTGAACGCCTGCTTTCCCGAACCTGCTCTCCCGACGCCTCCTTACTTGGGGCCCGCCATCGAAGGCGCGCTCATCTACGACGACTGGATCGCCACCATCATCGCCGCGACGCAGGGCTGCGAACCGCTCCGGGTTCCGGTCTTCGGCGAGTTTCGCATTCCGCTTGCGGACCCGGTCATGAGTTCGGAATTCGGCCGTCGCTACCACCCGGTACGCAGACGCTGGCTGCCCCATACCGGGGTCGACCTCGTCGACCGGGAGCGGCGCTGGCGGGTCTCGGTCCTGGCTGCGGGCATGGGGACCGTCATGGCGGCGGGGAACTACGCCGCGTACGGGCGCACGGTCATCATCGACCATGGAGCGCGGGTCGCGACGGTGTACACGCATCTGAGCAGCATCTACGTACGTGAAGGTGACTACGTGGAAGCTGGGGACAGGGTGGGACGACTTGGTTCGACCGGCGCAGTCACCGGCCCGCACCTGCACTTCGAGATGCGGCTGGGCGGTGCCGCAGTCGATCCATTGGACTACGTGGTGCCTTGGCCGAAACCGCCCTCGGGTCACCTCTGACCGCTTCTCGCCGGCGGCGCCCACTTCAGCCAGATGCCGGCGAGTCGGATCCGGCTGCTGTGTCAGTGTCGGTGGCTGCTTCGTCGGCACCGTCAGCCGCTTGTGCACCGCTCGCGCCGTCCGGTTCGTCCGGCTCGTCCGGCTCGTCCGGCTCGTCCTGGTGAGTTTCGAATAACTCTGACTCGATGAGTTCGTGCCGCTTGATGTACGTCGACACAAACGCCTGAATTGTTGCGGCCGCCGGCACCGCCAACAGCGCGCCGACCGAGCCCAGCATGGCAGCGCCCGCCAGGACTGAGCCAAACGCCACCGCAGGATGAATGTTCATGGTGTGGGCAGTGACTCGAGGCGCCAGCACGTAGTTCTCGAGCTGCTGGTACGCGAGCACCACGATAGCGACCCACAGAGCAGTAATCGGATCGTCGAGCAACGCGATGAGCAGGGGAAGCAGGCCCGCCAAGTAGGTGCCGACGACCGGTACAAACTGCGACAGAACACCCACCCACATGGCGAGCGGAGCTGGGAACGGCACGCCGATGACGGCGAAGGCACCCCAGTGGAGCAGGAAGGCTGCGACGGCAAGCAGGGTTCGGGAATAGATGTACCCACCGGTCTTGTCGATGGCCAGTTCCCAGCCACGCAGCACAGTCGCCTGGCGCACCGGATCCAGGGCCGAGCACAGGAGGCGGCGCAGCCGGGGCCCATCGGCCACCAGATAGAAGGTGAACAGGACAATGGTGAGCAGTTGCACCGCGACATTCACCACCGCTGAACCGACCGACACGAGGTTGCCGGCCACATCGCCGAGCACGGACGCAGCGCTGCCGCCCTCGGTGAACTGAGCCGCGAGCTCGTCGGTGTTGAACTGGACGCCCAACCGCTCGTCGGCCCAGCGTTCGATGTCGGACAGGTATCCCGGAGCGGCGTCAATGAGCTTGACGATCTGATCGGCCAGCACCGAGGCCATGGCTGCTGTGAAGCCGGCAACCGCCAGCACGAACACCAAGAAGACGAGCGCAGTGCCGAGCCCCCGGCGCCAGCCTCGACGCGCCAGCCAGTTCACCGCCGGCTCCATCGCAAACGACAGGAACAGTGATACGAGCAGGACCACCAGCAGGGTTTGCAGCTTCTCGAGCAGCCACGCTGCCGTGGCCAAGCCCACGACAGCGGCCATAGTCAGGCCGATCGCGCGCGGCACCCAGCGCGGCATTCGGTCGCGCTCGGGCAGGTGAATCTCGCTTCGACGCCGGGCGTCACTCGCCATGAGCACTCCCCCTGTGGGCTTCCATGGCGGCGACGACGGTTGCGTGCAGCCGCCCGTTGGTGGCGATCCCGTTGCGGTTGCGATACTCGGGCCGGCCTTCGACATCGGTGAAGATCCCGCCTGCCTCGGACATGATCACCGGCATCGGGGCCAGATCCCAGGTCTCGCACACCGGGTCGATCATGGCCTCAGCCTGTCCGGTCGCGACCAAGAAATAGCCGTAGGCGTCGCCCCATGTGCGCATCATCGCGCCCCCGGCGCGCAATGCCTCGAATTGGGAAGGCTCGAAGGTCTCGTAGCTGGAGGTGTTGACCATGGCACCTCGCAGAACCGGGTGATCGCTCACCTCACAGCGATGATCGCCGAGCCAGCAACCCGTGCCGCGGCCAGCGGCAAGCGTCAACCCCATCGCGGGAAGATCGATCACACCGACCAGCGGGCCGTAGTGGTCCACCAGCGCCACAAGAGTCGCGTACAGCGGAACGCCTCGCACAAAGCCACGGGTTCCATCGATGGGGTCGACGATCCAGGTCCGCCCATCGGGTCGGATTGAACCGCCTTGCTCCTCACCGAATATCGCATCACCGGGGAACTGCTCGGCGATCCGCTCCCGGACGAGGCGTTCTGCTGCCCGGTCGGCTTCGGTCACCTCGGTCCCGTCCCGTTTCCAGGAGACTCCGAGGTCGCGCTGGCCGAACCAGCGCAGCGTGAGTGCTCCCGCAGCGGCGGCGATGTCGCGCACCACCTCCACGAGCGACTCGCTTGCGTTCGGGGAATCTCCGCGCGGTGAAGCGTCGGCCCCCTGGCTCATTCGCTCCGCCCCGGGCTCTGCCACGGCAGCCGTCGAGGCCGCGGCGGCTCGTCGGACTCGGGCAGATTCAGCGGGAAGGTCAACACCGGCACCGACAGCTGGCGGGCGATCCGCTCGGAGGGCAAGAGCACCAGGCGCGAGGCGCCCGCCGGTGGTCGCGGTGTGAACAGGACGACGAGATCTGCGTGATGCTGGCTGCGTGAACGTACCACTGCGCCGGTGAAGCTCTCGTTGCGCAGCGAGCGGAATTCGAAGTCGACATCGCGGCTGCCGCATCGCTCCCCGATCTTGGCTGCGTGCGGCTCGTCACGCTCTCCCGGCATCAGCACGACCAGCGACGAACGCCATCGAGCCGCCTGATCGATCAGCCACTCCGGCAACTCCACTGGTACTGGTGCAGCAACCAACACGCGGGCTGGCAGCTCGAACTGCTCTGGAACGGACCCGTTCTCGTCTTCTTCGGACGACCAGCCACGCAAGTCGCGGGCAACCAGCAGTGGTCCGACCAGTTCGAACAACACGACGGCGCCCAGCACCACCGTCGCGGCCTCTGCGCCCGGGGCGCCGAGACGCTCGGATGCGATGACTGCCAAGCCCACTGCAACACCCGCCTGCGGTGTCAGGTTGACACCCAGTTGCAGCGACCTGCGCCAGCCGAGGCCGCCCACCAAGCCTCCAGTCAAGCCACCGACGATCTTCGCTGCCACGCGCACGACGACGTATGCGATGCCGACAACGCCAACCTTAGGCACATCGGCGAGGTGGATGGAGGCGCCGGCGAGAGCGAAGAACAGCAGGTACAGCGGCTGTTCGACGGTCTTGATGGTCCGGAACAACCTCACCGAGAACGACTGCGGCGACACGGTCGCCGCCGTGGCTCCCGCAACCAGTGCCGCCAGCGGCAGCGAGATGTCCAGCCATCCCGCGAGGGTCCACCCGATGACGATGTGCACCAGCACGAACAGCAGGAGCTCACCGGAGGTCTCGATCTGGAATCCGAGCCGCGAGATGAACAAGCCCAGTAGGAGGCCCAGCACGGCCCCGCCGATGCCGAGTTGCACGAAGTCGAAGAGAGCGCTGCCGATGTCGGCGGCTTCGTCTGAGAGCAGCAGTGCAATCGGGAGAACTGCGGCAAATGTCGTCGTGGCCAGCGCATCGGATACCGCGTGCGTTCCGACGATGCCGGTGGGATAGCTGCCCCGCGCCCGCACTGAACTCACGATGTGCGCAATGGTCATCGGCGCGCCAGCACCGGCGAGCGCACCGAGCACCAGCGCCACCGAGCGGTCTGCCCCGAGCCTGCTCGTCACCCAGTACACGGCAATTGCGCTCAACGCAAACTGGATGACACCGGTCGTGAGCGTCCACCGCGCAGCCCGCAACGCCCGCACCGACACGCGCTCGCCGATCACGAACATGAGCACTGCGAGCGCCACCTCAGTGACCGGACGCAACGCGATGAGCGATGGTTCGTCGATCAGATTGATGAACGGCGGGCCCGAGGGGCCGAGCAGAGCGCCGACGATGAGGAACGCGACCAGCTCGGGCAGGTGATGCCGTGCCAGCAAGCGGCTGGCCAGATACGCCAGCCATGCCAGAACAGCGAAAGCGACCAGCGTGTCGTTCATGGCCGCCTCACGGCGTACGCCTAGCCGTCGGTGACGACTGGCTCGAAGTTCGGATCGCGATGCTCGACGAAGCTCTGGACGCCTTCCTTGAAGTCGGTGCGTCGGAGCGATTCGCGCATGAGGGCGTTCGACTCTTCAAGGGCATCGCTGCGTGCCTGGTCAAGCTGGCCCCACACCTGACGCTTGATCTGCGCCATCGACCAGGGAGCGCTGTAACGACCGAGATCGCGGGCATAGCTGACAGCCGTTGACAACAGATCCGCCGGAGGCACCACCTTGCTGACAACGCCCATCTCCTTGGCCTCGGAGGCAAGGAAGACCCGGCCGGACATAAGGATGTCCAGCGCATGGGACGGACCGACCACCCGCGGCAGCATCCACGCCACGCCGTGCTCGGCAATGAGGCCTCGACGGGCGAACGCACTGGTGAACTTGGCTCCCTCGGCGGCGAACCGGACATCGCACATCATGGCGTGGACGAAGCCCAGCCCAGCGCATGCTCCATTGATCGCGGCCACAACCGGCTTGGGAATGGTGAGGGCATAGTCGTGACGCTCGGCACGCAAGCGCGGAGCGTCCCCACCGCCGGTGCCTTCTCCCTGGCCACTGCTGATTCCCTGCAGGCTGTCCATGTCGGCCCCGGCGCAGAAGCCTCGGCCTGCGCCCGTCACCACGACTGCGCGCACATCGGGATCGGCCGCCGCCTGGTCCAGAGCGTCGAAATAGCCAGTGCCCAGCTCACCCGTCCAGGCATTCAGGCGTTCGGGACGGTTCAGCGTGACGATTGCCACGCCGTCGTCAACCTCGTACAGCACTGTGTCATTCGTTTGGTTGCCGCTCATCTGGATCCTCCTCGCAGACGCCGCCGCGGCAACGCTACTCACGAGCGAGGCAGTGCCTGCACCGTCACGGTGTCCATCGTGTCGCCCACGGCGATGCCCAGCGCAACGTCCATGCCCTCGGTCACATAGCCGAAGAGGTTGTAGGCGGGCTGCAGCTTGGCGCGGCAGTCGTCGATGCAGATGAAGAACTGGCTGCCGTTCGTGTCAGGACCGGAATTGGCCATTGCCACCGCACCCAGCGTGTAGTCGCCCTTCACCGGTTCGTCGGCGAAGCGGTATCCCGGGCCCCCGCGCCCCGATCCCTCGGGGCAGCCGCCCTGGATGACGAAGTCTGAAACGACGCGATGGAACGTCAGCCCGGTGTAGTAGCCGTCCTGGGCCAGGTTGACGAAGTTGTTCACCGTGGCTGGCGCCAGCTGAGGGTCGAGATCCATGACGATGCGACCCTTGGACGTGTCAAGGGTGACACGCCAGATCGCATCGGTGTTGATGTTCATTGGAGGTGCAGATGCCATGAAGCTGCGACGCTATCCAAGCGCGCCCGGCGAGCCTCAAGGCCCGAGCGGTTGCCGTCAGTCGGTGGAGCGAAGCGTGCGTCCGGCGAGCGCACCGGCGTGCTCGCCGTCGCGCATGAACATCTGGCCGTTCACGAGTGTGGCGTCATAGCCGGCTCCGCGCTGGATGTACCGACCCGCACCGCCCGGGAAGTCGTAGACGTACTGGGGTCCTGACAACGACAGCCGATCGAGGTCGATGATGTTGACGTCGGCGAACCGGCCGGCTTCGAGCCGACCCCGGTCGGCCAGCCCGAACAGGTCCGCAGTGTCCGAGGTGATCCGGCGCACTCCTTCGGGCAGGGAAAAGAACCCGTTGTCGCGCACCCAGTGGCTCAGGAAGAACGTGGGCTGGCTGGAGTCCATGATCTGACCGACATGGGCTCCCGCGTCAGCGAGACCCATGACGATGGAGGGGTGGCTCAGCAGTCGCTCGATCGCGTCGAAGTCCTGGTTCAGCACCGGCAGGCTCAGCATCACCGTGCCGTCGGAGCGATCCGTCGCATCCAGGAACAACTCCACCGGGGACACGCCAGCGGCGGCAGCCTGAGCCTCGAGCGTGTCATCAGGTCCGATCCGGTAGTTCGGATTGACGGCATCGAGCAGGTAGAGACGGCTCAGGTCCACCAGTGAGTTCGCCATGCCGGTGGAGTTCTTGTTCGACGAGTTGGCCTCGGTCACCATTGCTGCACGCGTGGCAGGGTCACGGATCGCCGCGAGCCGCTCGGCCACGCTGAGGTGGCGCAACGAACGCCAGGTGTCACCGGCGCGGTCCCACGGCGTGCGGTGCTGGATTCCCAGTACGACGCCGATGGCACGGCAGGTGGTCTGGGGCCGCAGGTTCGCGCCCGCCGCATTCTGGTCGGCGACGTAGCCGAGCACCAGGTCGCTCATCTCGGGTTTGCGCGCGGAGTACACCAGGCCGAACGTGCACGGCTGGCCGCTGCGCCGGGTGATCTCGCCGAGCACCTCGATCTCATGGCGACCGCCGGCGAAGTCCGGGCCGGCGGCCTCGAAGCGGGGAGCTGATTCGAACACGCCCTGGCCATGGCGACCCAAGACATCGCCGAACGCGTACAACTCGTTGTCGTCAGCGAACGTGCCCGGGATCGGCCGACCGTCGGGCGTGCGATGCAGCAACGTGCGCGACGTCGAGAACCCCAGGGCGCCTGAGCCCATCGCCTCGTCCACCAGCTCGCACATCGCGGCGATCTGCCACTGCGAAGCAGGACGCTCTTCGAGGCTGTCAGGGCCCATCGTGTGCCAGCGGACCGCGACGTGGCCGACCATGCCGCCCACATTGATGCCCTTGGGCATGCCGTCCAGGAAGGAGAGGTACTCGCCGTAAGAACGCCAGTCCCAGGGCAATCCCTGCATGATCGACTGCTTCGGGATGTCCTCGACCGACTCCATGACCTCGGCGATGTATTCGATGTCGGAGGTCTTCACCGGAGCGAACGTGACGCCGCAATTGCCCATCACCACCGAGGTAACGCCGTGCCAGCACGAGCTCGAGCCAATGGGATCCCACGCCAGCTGGGCGTCGAGGTGGGTGTGAATGTCCACGAATCCGGGCGTGACGACCTTGCCGGCAGCATCGATCTCGGTGCGCCCGGAATCGGGCACCTCACCGATCGCTGTGATCCGTTCGCCGTCGATAGCAACGTCGGCAACCTTGGCGTCGGCGCCAGTCCCGTCCACCACCAAGCCGCCTCGAATGACTGTGTCGTGCGACATCGCGCGCTCCCCTGCTCGTACCTGTTACCGGTCGTTGAGCTTACGCTCGGCCCTGCCGGCCCGCAGGTGTCTCCGCGCCCCTGTCGTGGCTTCGGTACTCTCAACTAGATGTCGAATCCTCTGCGAAGGGCGACCGCCGTGCACCAACTCGACTCCCGCTTCGGAGGCAACACCGTTCGTTGGCGTGCGCTCGCCGCAGCCCTGGCTGCTGCGCTGCTGGTCAGCGCCTGCGGTTTGCTCAGCGACGACAGCACCGATGCGACCACGACTACTGCCGCTGACGACGGGTCTATGTCCGACACAGGGACCGATACCCCCACGGTCGTCACGGCCGCGCTGACCACGACAGCTGCTGGTGACGGCATGTCCGAAGAGGAACCGTCAGGTCCCAGCGTGACCACCGAGTCGACGCTCTCGACAGCAGGACTGGGGCCCGTGCAGATCGGTCACTCCCTGGAAGACGCCCGTGAAGCCGCCGGCGCGTTGATGATTGCAGTGCCGGGCGGCAGCGATGCCTGTCGCTACTACACCGTCCAGAACGGTCCCGAGGGTGTCCGGTTCCTTGCCGTCAACTCGGAGATCGTGCGCGTCGACATCGGGTCCGGACCGATCACGACCATCTCGGGCTACGGCGTCGGCTCCACCCGGAGCGAGATCGTCGAGGCCTTCGGCGACCGGATCGAAGACGGGCCCGGGCTCTCGGCGATCCAGTACGTGCCAGTCGACGCTCCCGACATCGACAAGCGAGTCGTGTGGGAGATCAACGAGGAAGGCGTGGTCATCTCCCTGCGAGCTGGGCGCCTGCCGCACATCGAGCCCCGGGTGGCCTGCACGGGCTGAGCGCACCTGCGCTCCGGAAACTCGAGTCCGCGGCTCGTCTCAACTGGCGACGGCGTCACCCAGGTTCTTGACGATGTCGATCCACAGCTGCGTCGTGAGCGCCAGCGAGTCGATGTCGACGCGCTCGTCGTTGCCATGGAAGCGCAGCATGAAGTCGCTGGAGTTCACACGGTCGCTGAACAGGCCTGCCCCGTAGGCCACGGCACCCTTGTGACGGAAGAATCGGGCATCGGTCGCACCGACGATCAATGAGGGAATGAGGGGCGCACCGGGATGCGCCTTGGCCATCAGCTCGCCGAGCAACTGCCACATGGGTGTGTTCGTCGGCGAGAAACTTGCTGGATCGTCGTGCAGGTGCTCGATCTCGACTTCGTCGAACAGATCGCCGAGCGCCGCCCGCAGGTGCTCGTCGACCGCTGTGGGATCGCCCGGAGCCGTGCGGATGTCGATCTCGATTTCGACTCGGTCGGGGATGATGTTCGTCTTGTTGCCGCCGGCCACAACGTTGGGGCTGAAGGTCGTATGGCTGCATGCATGCAGGTGCCGCGCCAGTCCCGGGGACGACATTCCCGCAACGGTGTCGTAGACCCGGGCCGGGTCGAGAAGCGCCTCACGAGTCTCGTCGTCGACGGTCAGCGTCGAGACCTGGTGCTGCCACATCTCGGTGAGACGCGGCGCCGGCCGGTACTCCCCGATCCGGCGGACAATCTCGGCCGCCTTGAGCAGCGCATTGTCGGTGCCGAGGGGCATCGAGCCGTGTCCCGGCGTGCCTCGCACCGTCAGCCGTCGCCATCCCAGGCCCTTCTCGCCTGCAGCGAGCGTGAGCTTGGTCCCCTGAGGCGTGTGGGTGGGCATGCCGCCGAACTCGGTGAGCACGTAGTCGCAGGCGATGGCATCCCAGTGGTGCTCGGCCATCCACTTTGCGCCGTAGGTGCCACCGGCCTCCTCGTCGGCCACGCCGAAGTAGATCAGATCGCCCTTCGGACGGAAGCCGCTCTCGGCAATGTGGCGGAAGGCCACCGCCATCGAGGAGGTGAGATTCAGCATGTCGACGGCTCCACGTCCCCACACTTCGCCGTCCACCAGTTCGCCCCCGAAGGGATCCCGGCTCCAGCCGTCGGGATTGACGGGCACCACGTCGGTGTGTCCCATCAGGCAGAGCTTCGGTGCTGCGGGGTCGGTGCCCTCGATGCGAGCGACCATCGAACGACGCCCCGGCTCCGACTCGAAGCGCTCGACCTGGACACCCGGGCCTTCGAGGTACGTCTGCAAGAGGTCGCTGTTGCGTACCTCTTCACCGGAAGCGACGGTGCCGTCGTTGACGCAAGCGTTCCGGATCATCTGCTGGAGCAGATCGACCGTCTGGTTCGTCAATGCGGGGTCAGTGTGGCTCAAGTCACCCATGGGGGCGATGTTAGGACCGCGTTGGCACCTCACGGCTACCGTGACGTCAATGGAGACCGAATCTGAGGAAATGGGGACCGAGACGAGTCTTGACGCCTTCCGCGCTGAGGCCGTGCAGTTCCTGAGCGAGGCCGTTGACGCCGGTGAAGCCTGCCCTGCCTACGGGGCCATCCTCGTGCCGGCATTGCACGAACGCGCACGCCGCTGGCAGAGGTATTGCTTTGACCACGGCTGGGCCGGGTTGCATTGGCCCGCCGCCTTCGGCGGCCGCGGGCTGAGCCAAGACCGCACCGGCGTATGGATGGAGGAATGCGAGCGTGCGGGCGTCGCGCCGTACCTGAATCTGCAAGGAATCGTGCTGGCCGGCGAGGCCATCATGCGCACTGGTACCGACCCCCAACGCGAGCAGTTCCTGCGTCCCACCTTGACCGGCGAGATGCTGTGGTGCCAGCTGTTCAGCGAACCTGGCGCCGGGTCTGACCTCGGCGGGCTCGGAACCTCCGCGGTGCCCGACGGCAACCGATTCGTGCTGAACGGGCAGAAGGTGTGGTCGTCGAACGCGCAATTCGCCGAGTACGGCATCTTGATGGCGCGTACTGAGCCAGATGCCCCCAAGCACCGCGGCATCAGCTTCTTTCTGCTCGACATGAAATTGCCCGGCGTCGAGGTGCGACCGATCCAGCAGATGACCGGTGACCGCGAGTTCTGCGAGGTCTTCTTCGACGAGGTCTCGATGCCGGCCGACGCACTGCTCGGTGAACGCGGTGGCGGTTGGGGAGTTGCGATGGCTGTTCTCGAGGACGAGCGAGGCGGTGCGGGCGCCTCGGGTGTCATCAGCCTCCGCAAGCGCCTCTCGAAGATGATCGAGGCTGCTGGCGACGCCGGACCGCTGGGGAGGCAGTCGCTTGCCGATCTGGTCGCCCGCGGGAGCGCCTTGGCCGCGCTTATGGAACTGCACGGCGCTGATCCGCGCATGGCTCCAGTGGCAAAGCTGGCGAACAGCGAACTCGGCTACGACGAAGTGGAGATAGGTGCCGGCCTGCGCGGCGCCGACGCCATGCTCGCTGGGACCGAGACCGAAGCATTTTTGTACGCGCCGGGGATGCGCATCGCGGGTGGTACCAGCGAGATTCAGCGCAACATCATCGGTGAGCGGGTGCTCGGCCTGCCGCGCGAACCTTCCCCGTAAGGTTTGCGGATTGTGCCAGCGTGGTGAGCCATCACCGCGAACGGAGGTAACCCCACATGACCGTGAAGTTCTGCTGGTTCAACCTGATGCCCTGGCCCGACCTGCCCGACGACTTCAAGACCGAGCACCGGTCTGTGTGGGTCGACATCGACGGGTCGCTGTTCGATCCTGAGCGGGCCAATGGCGTCTACCACGAGTACATGGACCAGCTCGAGTTCGCCGACGAGCTCGGCTTCGACGGCATCGGCGTCAACGAGCATCACCAGAACGCCTACGGCATCATGCCGAGTCCCAACATCATTGCTGCAGGCTTGGCGCGACGGACGTCACAGGCCGCCATCTGCGTGATCGGCAACTCCATCGCTCTGTACAACCCGGCGCACCGTGTCGCCGAAGAGTTCGCAATGCTCGACTGCCTGAGCGGCGGCCGGCTCGTCGCGGGCTTCCCAGTCGGCACGCCGATGGACACGAACTTCACATACGGGCAGATCCCAGCGCTGACCCGCGAGAAATACTACGAAGCCCACGACCTAATCATGGAGGCGTGGACCAACCCTGACGTCTTCGCGTTCGACGGCAAGTACAACCAACTGCGGTACGTGAACTGCTGGCCGAAACCGATCCAGAAGCCGCATCCGCCGATCTACATCCCAGGCGGCGGCTCGATCGAGACGTGGGACTTCTGCCTCGAGCACGAATACAACTACTCGTACCTCAGCTTCAACGGCTACCTGGCGGGTCAGACCCTGATGGACGGCTACTGGAACCGGGTTTCCGAAATGGACAAGAGCGAGACGCCCGGTCGGGCCGGTTTCGCCCAGATCATCTGCACTGCCGCCACCGACGAAGAGGCCGAGGAGCTCTACAGCGAGCACATGCTGTACTTCTTCAACCGCTGCCTGCACGTGTTCCCCGGCTTCGCCGACCCGCCCGGCTACCGGACGGTCAAGACCATCCAGGCCGGCAAGCTCGACCAGTTCCGCAAGGAGAACCAGGCCCTGTTCAAGCGACTCACCTGGAAAGACCTCGTCGAAGGCGGATACGTGATCGCCGGCTCGCCCGACACGGTGCGCGAGCGCATGGAGGACATGATCAAGCGGCTGCGCGTCGGCACCGTGTTCTGCCTGCTGCACATGGGGAACATGCCCGACTGGAAGACTCGCTATTCGAGCCAGCTGTTCGCCGAGAAGGTCATGCCGGGACTGCGCGGCATCTGGGGCGACGAGTTCGCCGACGCAGAAGACTGGTGGTGCAAGCCGATGGCCGAGCGGGTGCGTCCCGAGGACACCATGGCCGACGCCCGCCGCTACCCCGAGATGCCCAAAGGGCCCGCGGCATGAGCGCAACCGAGACAGCGCCGGCGCTGGCCTTCGAAGAATTCGTGGTCACGACGCGGCGTTCGGTGACCGCTCCTGTGCGTATCTACGAACCGGCCAGCGACGGCACGTCTGCGACTGCGACTGTTCTGGCGCTGCACGGGGCTGGGGGCTGGATGCCAGCCGAACCGGTGCTCGACGGTCTGGCTGCCGCGGGTTTGCGGGTGGTGGCGCCGGTGTGGCCTGCATGGAGCGAGCACACCGACGAGGACCGCCTGTCCGACATGGCCGACTTTGCTCTGCACGGCTGGGACGTGGCCACCGAGATGGGTCTGCTCTCGGGGGGTGCAGCCGGCGGCCTGCACCTGATAGGCCACTCGATGGGCGGCATGATCGCTGCGGAGATGGCAGCGCTGGCACCGCAGTCGGTAGGGCGAATGGCCTTGCTGTGCCCCGCAGGGATGTGGCTGGGTGATCATCCGATCCCCGACATCTTCGCCATGCTGCCCTACCAATTGGCCGAGGTCCTCTTCGCCGACCCGTACGTGGGCGAAGAAGTGCTGACCGGCGGCGCCGACTTCTCCGACAACGAGACGCTGACCCGGTTCATGGTGGCCCGGGCCCGCCAGCAGGGCATGGCCGGCAAGATCCTGTTCCCGATCCCCAACCGAAGGTTCTCCGAGCGGGCGTACCGCGTGACGGTGCCCACACTGCTGGTCTGGGGCCGCCAGGATCGGCTGATCCCGCCAGCCTATGCAGACGCCTGGCAGCAAGCGCTGCCCGATGCCACTGTTGAACTGGTCGACGGCGCCGGTCACATGCTCCCGTACGAACAGCCAGCAGCCGTGGTGGCGGCCGTCACCGCCCACCTGCACAACAGAAGCTTGCTCTTATAGAAGATCTATCTTATATTGATTGGTGTGTGGGAAGTTGAGTACACCGATGAGTTCGAGCACTGGTGGCTCGGGCTGACCGAGGCACAACAAGAAGCGCTCGACGATCGAGTCATGTTGTTGGCCGAGGTTGGTCCGGGTCTCAAGCGCCCGGTCGTTAGTGACATCAAGGCCTCACGTCACGCCAACATGAAAGAACTGCGTGCCTCCCAAGGCGGCGCACTTCGAGTGCTGTTCGCTTTCGATCCCCGCCGTCACGCCATCTTGTTGCTCGGAGGCGACAAGAGCGGGCAGTGGAAGGACTGGTACCGAACGGCGATCCCCGCAGCCGACGACCTCTACGACAGCCACCTCAAAGAACTGGCCGAACAAGGCGCCCTCGACGATGACAGTTGAAACCAGAAAGGACCCAAGCCATGCCGTCGACCACTAGCTACCGCAAGCTCCACGACCAGATCGCGGCGCGCCCCGGCGCAGCCGAGCGCCTCGCCGCGCTGCGCGAAGAGACGCACAGCGATATCGGGCTCTACGAGCTTCGCCGGGCTCTCGATCGGTCGCAGACCGACCTCGCTGTTGCCCTCGGAATCTCTCAGTCAGCGGTCTCGCAGCTCGAGCGCGGTGATGACATCAGGGTCTCGACTCTGCGAAGCTACATCGCCCGCCTCGGCGGCAAGCTCCGGCTCGTAGCAGTGTTCGACGACGGCGACGAGCAGACCGAACTCCCGATCGAGGTCGGCGCCGGCCGGCGAGCAGCCAGCCGCACTCACGGCACCCCGCAGACGGCGACTGCCCAAGGGGTACCGGACACAACGGCGGGATGAACATCGAATCCTCCTGGGCATCTGCGGGCCATTTTTTGTATCGGGGACGTGAGCGTCTGTCGCACCGGCAGAACTGGACGGCATATCGTTACCGAGCCGTCGAACGGGGAGACCGCCAATGCCTGACCGCGGCCGACGATGGCTCACGGTGCTACTCGCTGCGGCGCTGGCGTCGCCGCTTGTGATGCCTGTGTCGGCAGCGGCGCAGACGACTGGCGCGTATCTCGACGGTGCTGAGCCGTGGACTGAATCGGATTGCGCCGGTGATGTGCCGATCGTGGTGGGCGCTGACGCCAAGGCGCAGTCGGACATCTACAGCGCTGTCACCCTCGCCGGGGTCATCGGCACCGATTGTGTGATCCTGGCCGGGCCTCGCGACGCGGACATAACAACCGAGCAACGGGCACGCCTCGACGCTGCTGCTGGGGACGGGTACGTGGTGGGCGGCGTCGCCGCGGTGCCCGAAGCGAAGCTCGCCGGTCGCGACATGACACGCCTCGCGGGTGCGGACCGCTGGGCCACCGCGCAGCAGGTCGGCAGCCAAGCCCGCTCGCTCGCCGGGGGCACGGAGCCCGCAACGACCACCGTGCCCGACACGACCCTGACAGCACCCGCCGACGTGACGGCGCCCGGTGTGTTTCTCGACGGCGCTGAGCCGTGGATCGCATCCGATTGCGCCGGTGATACCCCCATCGTGGTCGGCGCTGACGCCAAAGCGCAGTCAGACATCTACAGCGCCGTCACTCTCGCCGGGGTGCTCGGCACCGACTGTGTGATCCTCGCCGGACCCCGCAACGGGGCGATGCCCGCCAGCCAGCAAGCCCGCCTCTACGCTGCCGCCGCAGGCGGGTACGTGCTCGGCGGCACCGCCGCAGTGCCGACCGCGAAGATCGCCGGTCGGGACATGACACGCCTCGGAGGCGCTACCCGCTGGGCCACTGCGCAGCTCATCGGACGCCGCGCCAGCGGAGACACGACCGCAGGAACCCCCACCACCGACGAGACAACCACGCCAGACGAACCCACCCCCGCCACATTCACCGCGGTGTCCGCAGGCGGCAGTCATTCGTGCGGGTTGCGCAGCAACGGGTCGGTGACCTGCTGGGGCAACAACTCTGGGCAAATGGTTGTGCCGTCGGGCTCGTTCACCGCGGTGTCCGCCGGACACAACCATTCGTGCGGGGTGCGTAGCGACGGCTCGGTGACCTGCTGGAACTGGTGGTGGGTTGTCGAGTTGCCGGCGTGACTCGTGTGAGTGCTATTTCTCAGGCTCGCTACCCGCCGCGTAGCTAGGCGCTCTGGCGTCGTGCGGGCCACGGGCGGATGCGCGTAGGTGCGAGCGGCGTCGGCTCGGGCGGTTCACTCACGGGCTGTATGGCACCGCCCGCCCCACGCCTCGGGGCAAGGATCGGGGAGGAGGGGCCTAGCGCTACTTGTATCGGCCGGTTCCGGGCCGATACCGGCCAAGCGTGTGCATGCAAGACCCCCTCGCCGGTGCCGTCCCGTCGTTCATGGAGTTCGTGAGCGTCTCGTCGGTTCCCGCACAGCCGGGGACTCACACGCTGCGCCACAAGCCGGGCCGTTCGCGATCGTCACGGGGACCGAACCCTGCACGCTGTAGGGAACCGATAGGGAACGAAACGGTGCAAAGCTGTCTGACCTGCGGGTTTTGACTACTCGTACCTCAGCTTCAACGGCTACCTGGCGGGTCAGACCCTGATGGACGGCTACTGGAACCGGGTTTCCGAAATGGACAAGAGCGAGACGCCCGGTCGGGCCGGTTTCGCCCAGATCATCTGCACTGCCGCCACCGACGAAGAGGCCGAGGAGCTCTACAGCGAGCACATGCTGTACTTCTTCAACCGCTGCCTGCACGTGTTCCCCGGCTTCGCCGACCCGCCCGGCTACCGGACGGTCAAGACCATCCAGGCCGGCAAGCTCGACCAGTTCCGCAAGGAGAACCAGGCCCTGTTCAAGCGACTCACCTGGAAAGACCTCGTCGAAGGCGGATACGTGATCGCCGGCTCGCCCGACACGGTGCGCGAGCGCATGGAGGACATGATCAAGCGGCTGCGCGTCGGCACCGTGTTCTGCCTGCTGCACATGGGGAACATGCCCGACTGGAAGACCCGCTATTCGAGCCAGCTGTTCGCCGAGAAGGTCATGCCAGGACTGCGCGGCATCTGGGGCGACGAGTTCGCCGACGCAGAAGACTGGTGGTGCAAGCCCATGGCTGAACGGGTGCGTCCCGAGGACACCATGGCCGACGCCCGCCGCTACCCCGAGATGCCCAAAGGGCCCGCGGCATGAGCGCAACCGAGACAGCGCCGGCGCTGGCCTTCGAAGAATTCGTGGTCACGACGCGGCGTTCGGTGACCGCTCCTGTGCGTATCTACGAACCGGCCAGCGACGGCACGTCTGCGACTGCGACTGTTCTGGCGCTGCACGGGGCTGGGGGCTGGATGCCAGCCGAACCGGTGCTCGACGGACTGGCCGCTGCGGGCCTGCGGGTGGTGGCGCCGGTGTGGCCTGCATGGAGCGAGCACACCGACGAGGACCGCCTGTCCGACATGGCCGACTTTGCTCTGCACGGCTGGGACGTGGCCACCGAGATGGGTCTGCTCTCGGGGGGTGCAGCCGGCGGCCTGCACCTGATAGGCCACTCGATGGGCGGCATGATCGCTGCGGAGATGGCAGCGCTGGCACCGCAGTCGATAGGGCGAATGGCCTTGCTGTGCCCCGCAGGGATGTGGCTGGGTGATCATCCGATCCCCGACATCTTCGCCATGCTGCCCTACCAATTGGCCGAAGTGCTCTTCGCCGACCCGTACGTGGGCGAAGAAGTGCTGACCGGCGGCGCCGACTTCTCCGACAACGAGACGCTGACCCGGTTCATGGTGGCCCGGGCCCGCCAGCAGGGCATGGCCGGCAAGATCCTGTTCCCGATCCCCAACCGAAGGTTCTCCGAGCGGGCGTACCGCGTGACGGTGCCCACACTGCTGGTCTGGGGCCGCCAGGAAAGCAGCTGCTTCAGCGAGCGCTTGGTCGGCTTCTGGCAATGCGTGGTAGTGCCACGTGTGCCACAAGCCTTCCCACAGGTCGAGCGTGATGTCCACGCCGACGCCTGATGCACTGCGCTGGAATTCGCGTACCTGTGACACGAGCGACTCGGTGGCCGCCGCTTGCACGAGCACCGGGGGCAGCCCGGAGAGCTCAGCACGCAACGGCGACAGGCGAGGGTCGGCTGGATCGGCATCGCCGACATAGGAAGCCACCAGCCTGCTCTCATCGCTTGTGCTTCGCCGGTCATCGTTGGGGAAGTGATCGAGCAGCGGGCTGAACAGCACGATTGCGGCCGGGGGCATCCCGTCAGCGGCGGCAATAACCGCAGCGCTGAGCGCGAGCGCTCCCCCCGCCGAATCGCCTGTGAGCCCAACGGGCGTTCCGCTGCTTGCGAGCGCCCGGTACACCGCCGATCGTCCCTTGCCGGTGAGGCACAGCCGCGTCGTCGTCGGTGCCCCAGAGGGCGTTGGTCTCGGTACGCCAGCGCGCGACGGCGGCGAAGTCAGCCAGGTCGGGCATCCGCACTGGCACTGACGGCTTGCGTCGGGCCTTGTACGCGGCGGCCTCGGGCGACAGCTCGTGGCGACGGATCTCCCTAGATCTCACGGACGTCGACCGACACGGCTTCCACCGCTTCGGGGCTGTAGGACATCGGGATCAGCTCGCAGTCCAGCCACGCCTGACGCTGGTCGAGATCGTGGCCGCTGCCGCGAACCCCCGACACGCCGTGCGGCACCACCCAGCCGGAGCTGTCCCAATCGTCGAGGTCGAATGCGTACCTGGCGACCGAACCGTGAATGGCCCGCTCACCGGTCTCAGGCGCGGTGCCACCCTGGCGGACCGTGTCGCCGTCGCCCGCGCAGCCATCGACCGGAGGATGCAGGTCCCGTGCGGCCGTCAGCGCCGAGGCGAGCGGGTGCGGCGATGCCATGCGGTGCACCCTTCCCCAGGTCCACGACTGCGGATCGTCGCCGAGCCGCTGGGTCAGCTCGGCCGCGGTTTCGTCGACGCAAGCGCTCGCCGCCATGCGCCGCGCGATGGGATTGTCCAGCCCGGGCACCGCGTCGAGATTTCGCTCGCAGAGCATGCGCACGGCTGCCCCGGCGGCCATGCGACTGGCCTCGGCGGCAGGCGGCCACCCCGCTGCGCCCAACTCCGCTCCCGCAATGCCGAGCCGCTCGATGATCGCCTCGATGAGCCGTCGCTTGATGACCGAGTAGACGGTTGCGGCTGCCGAGTCCGCAGTCATGCGCTGGTCCCAGTCAGCCAGCATGTCGAGCAGCGTATGTGAGAGCTCATGGCCGCACTCCACCGCGTACTCGTTGATGAGATCAAGCACCTTGGGCGCGACGAGCGAGGTCACGTCCGAGTGGATACGGCTCATGTCCGCCACCGTGGCGCCGGTCATCGCCGCCAGCAGCTCGCTGATGCGGTCGTGGCGGGCCGGACCGGCGAAGTCCAGCGAGATGTAGGGGCCGCCGTCGGCGGTGCGATTGTTGGCCGTGACGAGGAAGCCTCGCTCGGGGTTGGCCCAGTGCGGCAATTCTTCGAACGGGACGGGTTGGCGGCCGTCCCATGCAAACTCGTCGGTACCCGGCACCGGGGTCCAGCGGCTCGCAGGCGAGCGCTCGACGACCCGACCCCGGATCTTGAAGGCAATGGCGCCAGCGCGGTCGGCTGTCAGCAGGTTGTTCACCGGCAGCACCCAGGGCCGCACCGCTTCGATCAGCTCGGCTGTCGAGCCGGCGACCAGCATCGGCCACAAGGCGTCGAACGTCGTGTCGGGACCGAACATGCCGGTCCACTGCAACGACAGCGCGACCCCGTCGGAGGGGTCGCCGAGCACGACCGGACCCCTCGGCGTGGACCCGCAGAGCATCTCGACAGTTCCCTCGCCCCGGATGTCGAGCGTCTCGCTCCGCCAGGGCTCGCCGAGCGACGCGCCTGCCGCGAATCGCTCCACGAAGATGTCAGTGTCGTCGCACATGCCGTGGGTGATGCCCCAGGCCACCTCGGCGTTGTGCCCGAAGTGCGGGAAGCCCGGCACGCCGGGGAATCCCATCCCGATGGCGTCGAAGTCATCGCAGCTCAGGTGGCACTGGTGGTACACGTTCGGGAATTCGATGCCTCGGTGCGGATCGCCTGCCAGCAGCGGCTTGCCGCTGGCGGTGCGCTCACCGCTCAGCGCCCACGAGTTGGACGCCCCATCGGAATCCATTGCCGCCGCCAGCGCCGCCATATCGGCTGTGCTTGCATCCAGCAGCGTGGCCGCATCGGCGAGCAGGTGGGGAGGCGGCCCGTCGCCGGGGCCGTGTCGACGCTGCCCGTAGCCGGGCACGATGGCTGTATCGGCCTCGACATCCCCGACGATCGCCATCACCGCCTCGGGTCCGGCTTGGGCCATGATCCGCCCCCGCCACAGCTTGCGGGTGAGGGTTCCCATGAAGATGTGCCGCAGCTTGTAGACGGCCACGCAGTGCCACGGCTCCCACACTTCGGGCGGGGCGAGATGGTGTTCGAACTCATCGGGCAGGGCGTCGGCGTGCTCGGTCAGCCATCGGTTCACCCCGTCGGCGTAGGCCTCACACATCGCCTTCGTGCGCGGCTGCAACGCCGAATAGTCCTCCTGTGCGATGCCGGAGAGCCCCAGCCTGCGGAAGAAGGCGTCCTCACGCGCCCCGGCCATCCCGACGACCTCGGCCCAGCGACCCAGCGCCCGGCGCCGATCCCATTCCATCTGCCAGATCCGGTCGTCGGCCGCCACCCAGCCTTGTGCCGTGAAGGCTGCGTCGGCGGACGGGGCGTCGACGTGGGAGATTCCCCACCGATCACGCCGGATCGTCACTCCGAGCGCGCCAGGGGCGTCGCTGCTGCCCGAACCTCTGCGTTGCGCCATGGCGGCAACGCTAGGACCCCTGAAGTCGCTCGTGACCGCTAGAGCGCTCTCGCAAGTGCGCCGTCAAGCTCGGGATGTGTGAACTCGAATCCGTCTTCGGCGAGCGCGTCGGGGATCGCCCGGGTCGAGTCGAGCAAGAGTGCTTGGCCCATCTCGCCCAGCGCAGCCCGGATGGCGAACGGCGGTGCCGGCATGAACGACGGTCGACCCAGAGCGCCGCTCAGGGCCCGTTGGAAGTCGCTCTGGCGGACCGGGTTGGGGGCCGTCAGGTTGAAAGCGCCGCTGGTGTCACTGTCGATGAGATGTCGGATGGCCCGGACCTCGTCATCGAGGCTGATCCAGCTCCACCACTGGCGACCGTTCCCCAGCGAGCCACCGGCACCGAGCCGGGTGATGCGCGACATGCGCTCGACCGACGCCGCTCCGCGCCCCACGACGAGACCGGTTCGGATGCGCACGAGCCGCACCCCGGCGTCAGCGATCGGCACCGCGGCACGCTCCCAGCGCTTGCAGACCTCGGCCAAGAAGCCGTCGCCGGGCAGCGACCGTTCGGTCAGCTCCTCGTCACCACGGTTGCCGTAGAAGCCCACAGCAGAGCCGCAGACGAACACCGAGGGTTTGGCATCGAGCTTGCCGACCGTGTCGGCGAGCAGCTTGGTGGAATCGACGCGGCTCGACACGATCGCGGCCTTGCGTCTGTCGGTCCACCGCCCCCCGATGCTCTCCCCCGCCAGGTGGACGATGGCGTCAAGCCCTTCGAGCGCACCGGCGTCGATCGTCCCTTTGGCCACGTTCCAGACGACCGTTTGCCCGGCGGCTTCGTTCTCGCTGCCTTCGACGGGCGCGGGACCGGGATTTCGGGACACCCCGACGACCTCGTGGCCGTCAGCCCGCAGGCTCGCTGCAAGCGCTGCGCCGATCAGCCCACCAATGCCCGTGATCGCGACTCGCATGTCATTCATCATGTCGCGCCCGGCAACCCCGCGAGGTCGCAGCGAGCGATGAGGCGCTGTGGGGAGCGCTAGCGGCCCTGGAAGTTACCGGGGCGGCGCTCGGAGACGGCCGCCATGCCTTCGCGGGCGTCTTCGCTGCCCGAGAGGCGCAGCTGCTCGGCAGCCTCGCGCTGTGTGATCTCGCGGACGCGGTCGCCGAGGCCGAGTCGCAGCGTGGCCTTGATGGCCCGAACGGCCAGCGGGGCGTTCGCTGCGATCTCGCGAGCGACTTCGATGGCGCGGTCCAGTACCTGATCGGCAGGCACGCACTCGTCGGCGAGACCCAGCTCGACTGCCTCATCGCCCTTGTACCGCTTGGCACCCAGCAGCACTTTGGCAGCGCGTTCGGGTCCCAGCAGGGCCGGCATCGTCACGCTCATGCCGAATCCCTGGTGGATGCCCAGCGAGGCGAAGTTGGCGCAGAAGCGAGCTTCGGGGCAGGTGATGCGGATGTCGGGCACCATCGCCAGGCCCAGACCGCCACCGATGGCGGGACCCTGGATCGCCCCCACGATGGGCAGGGTCACGTCGAACAACCGCCCCGAGCCCTGGTACAGATGCAGCGTGGCGTTGCCGCCGACTTTCTCTTCGGCGCCGCCGCCGACCCCTTCGCCGCCCAGGTCGGCACCTGCGCAGAACGAGCGACCCTCGGCGGCCAAGACCGCGCAGCCGATGCCCATGTCGTCTTCCAACTCGACCAGCGCGTCGGCGATGTCATGCACCTGGCGGTAGCTCAGGAAGTTGTGCGGCGGTCGATCCATGATCACCAGACCGACACGTCCGTCTCGCTCGACCCTCAGTCCGTCTGCCATGTCGCGAATGCTCCTTCGCATCGGCGGGCAGTCGCCCGCTCCGATCCGGCCCGCCAGTGGTGGGTCGGCGCGCCACGCTAGTGCCGCTGCTCTCGCCGATTCCGGAGTCGGCCCCCAGAGTGGTGCCCTGGATTTTGCACGTACATGCTGAATTTGCACACTTGCGTGTTAGTTTTCTTGCATGCGCACGACCGTCGAATTCGATGAGGACGCGGCGCGAGCGCTTGACCGATTGCGCCGAGAAACCGGCATGGGGGTATCCGAGGCCGTCAACCATCTCGTTCGCCGCGGGTTAGCGGCTGAATCGGCGAGTGAGCCCTTCGTCCAGAAGACCCACCCGCTCGGCATCCGCATCGACGTGAGCAACGTGGCCGAGGCCATCGACCTGCTCGAAGGCCCCCAGTCCAGGTAGCTGCCGGTGCTCGTCGATGCCAACGTCCTGCTCTATGCAGTCGACGAGCACAGTCCCTTCCACCCCGCAGCGAGACCTTGGCTCGAAGACGCGCTGAACGGACCGCGTCGTGTCGGGCTTCCGTGGCAGTCTCTGACTGGGTTTCTGAGGATTGTCACCAACCCCCGAGCGGTGCCCAATCCGCTCTCGCCCGCAGCGGCATGGGCCTTTGTCGAAGCCTGGCTAGACGCCTCGAGCGCATGGATTCCTGAGCCCGGCAAAGGGCATCGCGCCATCCTCGGTCGGCTTGTGCGTGAGCTGCACCTCAGCGCCAACCTCATTCCCGACGCTGCGCTCGCTGCACTGTGCATCGAACATGGCTTGGCAATCGTCTCAGCAGATTCCGACTTCGCGAGATTTGCCGAACTGAGCTGGATCAACCCGATCGCCAACGCTTGACGCTGCGAGCCGTGGCTGCGCCGGTCGCAAGTCAGCGCAGTCGGCGGCTCACGCTCATGGTCGCCGAACTAGCGTGACCTTGTGAATTCGGCTGACCTGAGAATCGGGAAACAACAGGTCAGCCATACCCGAGGGGGGCAGCCGTGACCCAGACCGATGTGGCCGACGCAACGACCGAGACCGCAGCGCACGTGCGAACCGAGTCGATCGACTGGGACGATTTGCTTGCGCGCCTGCAGGCTGTGCTGCGGCTGCGCACCACTGCGATCGGCATGAAGCTCTTCGAGACCGTTGAAGACATGGAGGCCGTGCCGCGGGTTCGTCGCCCGAACGCCATCCACACCACCGACCAGATCGTGGGCATGGCGTGCCGCCTCAACTGGACGGTCGGCTTCACGATGGATGATCTCGTCGGCGCCCAGTGCGGCGCGGTCATCGGGCTGCATCCCCAAGACGACAATTGGTTGTCGGGCGACCGCATGGCCGGGGTGTGGTACGAGACGCTGGAAGATGCCTCAGCCCACCAGCACGCCATGGACTTCGTGCCCTACGGCACTTATGAGGCAATGGTCGTCTCGCCGCTGTCGTCGAAGCGGCTCGATCCGCCCGATGTCTGCATGATCTATGCCACACCGGCCCAGATGATCATCTTCATCAACGGCCTGCAGTGGCGGGAGTACAAGAAGCTGGAATGGGGCTGCGTCGGCGAGTCGGCTTGCGCCGACTCGTGGGGCCGGGCGCTGCGCACTGGAGAGCCAAGCGTGTCGATCCCCTGCTTCGCCGAGCGGCGCTACGGCGGAGTGATGGAAGACGAGATGCTGATTGCGCTCACACCGGAAGATCTCGTTGTCGCTGTCGAGGGCATGGAGGCGCTGGCACGCAACGGCTTGCGCTACCCCATCCCGACATACGGCATCCAGACCGACGCCCGGGCGGGCCTGGGCGTCAGCTACGACTGAGGACACGAGACCGGCCCGCACGTCAGAGATCCGCCAAACACCCCCTCCAAGCCAGCAGAAAGACAGGGAACAACGTGGCACTGCAACCGACCAAAGAGGGCTTCGACCTCGGCATCGTCACCAGCAACGGCGACGAGATGCTCGCGTTCTATCGCGATGTGCTCGGGCTCGAATTCGAAGCAACGCTCAACATGGAGAAGGTGGGCATCGCCCAGATGCACCGACTGTGGGCGAACAAGAGCCTGCTGAAACTTGTGGTGCCCGTCGCTGAAGTGCCTGCCGGGGCTACCGGGGGCATCACCGGTGCGACTGGCCTGCGCTACTTCACGTTCAACGTCGGCAACTTCGAAGAGGTCATGACCGCGTGCGAGGACGCCGGAGCCAACATCATCTGGCGTCGGCTCGAAGCGCGGCCTGGCGTGGTGGTCGGGATGGTCGAGGATCCCGACGGAAACTGGGTTGAGTTCATCGACAACCCCTGAACCTAGGCTTGCGGCGCACGGCGACGTTGGGAGCGTTGGGAGCGTTGAATTGTGCCTGAACCACAGCGCAAGACAATCCACGACCTGCTGGCGGAGGCGCGCGCCGGGCTGGACCGGGTCTCGCCCGCTGAGCTTGCCGTGCTGCTGGAGGCTGGGGCTTCCGTCGGCACCGGCCAGCTGCGCGTCATTGACATCCGATCGCGGGATCAGCGCGAGGCCAACGGCATCATCGAGGGCTCCGAGCCCATCGACCCCTTGGTGCTCGAGTGGCGCATCGACGGCGCATCAGGTTTCGCCGAGGGCACAGCAGCCGACTTCGACGACCGCTTGGTCATCGTGTGCAATGAGGGTTACAGCTCCAGCCTCGCCGCCGCTCGCCTGCAGGACCTGGGGTTCGGCAACGCCACGGACCTCGACGGGGGCATGGCCGGCTGGAAATCCCACGGTTTGCCGGTACTCCCGCCGCCCACGACGGGCACCGGTTCCGACGGCTGACGAAGCGGGGCCTCGGTAGCCGCGGAAACCCGCGAGGCGACCTCAGCTCGTGCCAGGGGCAGGCCGCTCGCGCAGGCGCCCGATGACGTCGGCCATGAATTCGTCGTCCTGCGCTCCTGGAATGACAAGCCGCCCATCGAACAGCCAGCTGGGCGTCGCGCTGATCCCCCACTCATTCGCCCGGGCCATCGAGGCACGCAGAGCCGGCAGCAGCTCGTCGTTGGTCACGACGCGCCGCAGCAGGTCGGGGTCGATGGCCACATCGGACGCGAGCTCGACAAGCACCTCGGGATCGGTGACGTCGAGTTCGTCCTCCCAGTAGGCGGCATAGAGCCGGTCGTGGTAGCGCTCGGCAGCGTCGGGGTCTGCGTGCTCGACTGCCAGCGCCGCCTGGTGCGCCTTGGCACTGTTCCGCAGGCGCTTGGGAGATACGAAGCGGATGCCCTCGGCTTCGGCGAGTGCCGCCACCCGATCGAATCCTGAACGGACCTCGACGCCCTCCGCCGGCACCTCGGGATGGATTTCGTAGGCAAGCCAGGTGATTTCGAGGTCGTGACGCTCAGCCAGTTGGACCGCCCGGGCCCGGGCCAGATGGCACCACGGTCACAGATAGTCCGACCACACCAGCACCGACATCGAAGTTGGTATCGACATTGCGCTCACCCCCAGTGGTCATCCTCGCACACGGCCCGGCGGCGGCGATGGGCGACCGGTGGCTTGCCACATGGGGTCGCGGGCAGGTCGATGATCGCCTGTGGCAAAGGCTCGCAGGGCTCGAAGCACGACGTATGGAAAACGCCGACCCTCAAACGTCACGTTCGGAGCCGCCGATCCGCCTGCGCGAGTAGCTCGGTCTAGCGGGCCTCGTGAGACAACTTCCGGCGTTCAGTCCAAGAAGCGAATCTCGTCGCCAAAAAGCCCCACATCAGTATCCCGGGCAGATTCAGGACCAGGTCCCAGACATGTTCGCAACAAGAACGAAAAGCAGCGCCGCGACCAGTACGACGAGTACGACGATGACAGGGACGATTACGAACATGAACGCGGACCAGTCAGACAACTGAGGCTCAAGACGTCCGCTTGGAGCCAAGAATCAACATGTTCTGCACCGCGGCAGGCTCTTCATTGAGCAACGCAAGCAAGACTCGGGCCGGTCCATGGGGACGCCGACGTCCCTGCTCCCAGTTTCGAACGGTTCCCGGAGCTACGCCGATGCTTCGGGCGAAAGCCACCTGAGAGAGTCCTGTGCGCTCCCGAATCTCTCGGACGTCCGGCTCGGGTATCTCGATCTCGTGAACCACGAAACCGCTGCGCTCTCCATCCAGATACGACTTCGCATCGCAGAGGCCGCTCATGATCTTGTCAAAGGCGGTATTCATTGCGAATTCCCGTCGTCGGATCGAATCTGGATCGCGGGTCGCAAGATAGGTAGGCGCCTCCACGACCGCTTGAAGGCGTTCGTCCACAGCCGATGGTATGCGCTGAAGGCGCACCATCACTCGCATCGTCTTGTGCGGGACAGCCGGAGCCCATGGAGAGCGCAGCCATCGATGCAACGCGTCCATCGCCGGTGAGTCGTCTGCCTAGCGGCCCGGCGGGGGCTATGGGTGGGCCAGTAGTTTGCCGCGCATGGAATTCACGATCCCCGCCGACATCGCGCAGCTCCTCGACGGCTTGGACACGTTCATCACCGACGTCATCAAGCCCATCGAGAACGAAGACGACAACATCCGCTACTTCGACCACCGCCGCGAAGACTCACGCACCGACTGGGAGCGCGACGGACTGCCCAACGCAGAATGGGAAGCGCTGTTGGGCCGCATGCGCAAGGAGGCCGACAAGGCGGGCTTCTTGCGCTGGCACCTGCCCAAGCGCTTCGGCGGCAGCGATGGGACGAACCTGGGCATGGCGATCGTGCGCGAGCACCTGGCGCGGCGCGGCCTCGGGCTGCACAACGACTTGCAGAACGAGAGCTCGATCATCGGCAACTTCCCGACCGTGCTGATGATGGAGCGCTACGGCTCACTCGCCCAGCAAGAACATTGGATTCCCCAGATGCTCGAGGGCCAGGCCCGCATCGGCTTCGGCCTGACGGAGCCGCTGCACGGCTCGGATGCCACCTGGATGGAGACCACTGCGGTGCGCGACGGCGACGAGTGGGTCATCAACGGCGAGAAGTACTGGAACACCGGGCTGCACCATGCCACCCACGACTACATCTTCGCCCGCACCTCGGGGAACCCTGGCGAGGGCCACGGCATCACCTGCTTCATCGTCCCCACGGACTCCCCCGGTTTCAAGGTGGAGGAGTTCATGTGGACGTTCAACATGCCGACCGACCACGCCCACGTCCGGCTCACTGACGTGCGAGTGCACAACGACGACATTCTGGGCGACGAGGGCCGCGGCCTGCAGACGGCGCAGCTGTTCGTGCACGAGAACCGGATCCGCCAGGCGGCCTCGTCGGTGGGTGCCGGCTTGCACTGCATCGACGTGGCCGTGGATTACGTGAAGAACCGCACCACGTTCGGCAAGCCGCTGGCGCAGAACCAGGCCATCCAGTTCCCGCTGGCCGAGCTCTACACCGAGGCCGAGATGATCCGGGCGCTCATTTGGAAGACCGCCTGGGAGATGGACGAGGGCGTCGACCATATGGAGATCACCGACAAGGTGGCCATGTGCAACTACCGCGGCAACCGGTTCTGCTGCGACGCAGCTGACCGAGCCATGCAGAGCTGCGGCGGGAACGGCTACGGCCGCCACATGCCGTTCGAGCACATCTACCGGCACCACCGCCGATACCGGATCACCGAGGGCTCAGAAGAGATCCAGATCCGCAAAGTGGCCGGAAAGCTGTTCGGCTTCGCCCAGAGGGCGAAGAGCTAGCACAGCGCAGGGCGGGCCAAGGGCTAGCACAACGCCGGGCACGCCTCGGGCTAGCGGGACCGGTTGGAGACGAGCGGATGCAAGACGAGGCGCCAACAACTAACGCGGAGAAAATGTCGGAATGCCCGCGTCTTGCGCAGCGCGGGCAAGCCTCTCGTCGTACGTGACGAATCCATGGAGGTCGTCTCCGAGATCGACCGCAGTCGCAAGATGCAACGCCTCAAGACTGCGCAGCTCCGGTGGATCGAGGATGGCTGCGCGCTCCAATCTCGCCTGCGTCACACGGACGAATGTCACCGAGCCGAGCAGGTGCTGGGCGCGACCCGTGAATTCGGGCGCGTAGCGACGTACAGCTCTCATGACCTCAAGACGCGCGAGGTCAGACGAGACTGGAGGCTCCTGCTCGTGGCTGAGCCAATCTGTGAGCGCCGCCGACTCGGCCTCGCGGACGACAAGTTTGACCAGTGCTGAGCTGTCGCAATAGTTCGCCACCAACGATGCTCAGACTCAGTAGCGCTCTTCGGCCCGCATTGCGATGATTGCAGCCGAGAGGTTCGGGCCCGGAGTTGGCGGCGGAAGGTCGGCGAGGTTGCCTTGCGCAGGTGTTGCTTCGCCAGACGCAATCAATTCTTCTAGACGCGACCTGCGGATTGGGGTGAGCTTCGCTACCGGTCGGCCTCGATTCGTTACCGTGATCTCCTCACCGGCGGCTGCGCGTGATACGACCTCCGACGCATTCTGCTTGAGCTCCCTGATGCCAACCTCAGCCATGTTCTACATTGTAGCACAATGAGGTCGCAGACACGATCTGCCCGCGCCGGATTTGGTCAGTCGTCGAGGCGGGCGGTGGCCTGACCAGTCAGGACTGCTCGGTCGTCCTGGTTCGTCGTCGTGATGGTGAGATCGGCCAGCTTCTGGCCGTCCTCATCACGGATGTCCGCGACCTCGGCCGTCGCGGTGAGGGTGTCCCCGGGCCACACCTGGTTGGTGAACCGAACGCCGTAGTAGGTAAGGCGCCCGTCACCCACGAAGTTCGTGACCATGCGGCCAGTCATTCCCATGGTGAGCATCCCGTGTGCGAACACCGTCGGGTAGCCCGCCACCTCGGTGACGAACTTCTCATCGGTGTGAACGGGGTTGTAGTCGCCCGACGCCCCTGCGTACTGCACGATCTGGGTGCGGGTGAGATCGTCGACGATCTCCTCGGAATAGCTGTCTCCGACGCTGAGCTGCGATGCACTGAGTGCCATGTCTGCGTGCCTTTCTGCGATTCATGTGTGACTGGCGGCAATGCGCCAGTCGTCGATCTGTGCTCTTCGGGTTATCTCCGACCTAGTCGTCGATGACCTTCTCGGTCACGACGCCGACGCCCTTGGCCGTGATGACCAGCTCGTCGTCTTCGTCGCGGTACTCGGTCACTGCCTCGGAGAACTTGAGAATGCCTGCCCGCCTGGACTGCTTCTCCCACTTCTCGCCTTCGTAGGTGACCGTGTGGAGCACGTCGCCGGGCTTGAGGTGCCGGTGATAGGTGAAGTGCTGCTCGGCGTGCAGGCCGCCCGCTGCGGAACCCGATTGTTTGTCACCCTCGCGCTCGTCGGCGGCTTCGGTGCCATCAGCTTCGGAAAGATCGCGTACCAACGTGCCCGACGCGGTGCGGCCGCTGCCGAACCACTTCTTGTCCGGCTTCGGACGCAGGAAGTAGTCCGCGTCGAATTGGGCGCTGGACTGCGCGAACGTCGGCGGCGCGATGATCGAGCCGACCTCGGTGCCGGCCGCATACTCAGCGTCGCTGTAGATCGGGTTCGTGTCGCCGATGGCCCGCGCAAACATCAGGATGTGCGAGGCCTCCACGGGAAATCGCTCGACTGCCATGTCTGGCTCCTCTCGCGGCTTCTCGATTCAGGATGCCGCCGCCACATGATGGCAGCCGCGCGCGGAGCGCGCACAGGAGCACAGCCGACGTCGAGCCCAGGGTTTGCGGGAGTTCTATGCCAGGGCGGCCGCGAGCGCCGTTCGCACCGCGGCCGGATCCTCATTCATCATCATGTGGCCGGCGCCAGCGAGGTGGACGACGTCGGCGTTGTCAAAGTCGGCAATGAGCGGACCGGCGGCCCGTGGCGGGGTCATCTTGTCCTCGCTGCCCACGATGACCGTCACCGGACACCGCACCCTTGCCGCCACATCACCGGCGCCGTAGGCAGCGCATGCTGATAGGTCGGCGTGGATGACGCCGTTGTCGGCTCGTTCGAGCAGGGCGATTCCGCCGCCCAGCATCCACAGCCCCGGCGTGGGATTCGTCGCGATGTGCGCTCGGCTGCCATGCCCCCACGACGTCATCAGCTCGGGCGCGAGCAGCTCATTGCGCTCGGCGGCGCCGAGCAGCGCTGGATGGACTGGCATCGCGGCGGCGGTTCCCAACAGGACGAGCCGGGCAACCCGGTCGTGGTCGGCAGCAGCCACTTCGGTGCAGATCAGCGAGCCCATCGAATGACCCACCAGCCGCACCTGCTCGCATTCGAGCCGTTCGGACACGGCGGTGATCGCCTCACCGAGCCAGGCAGCCATCTCCGAAACCGAGCTCAGCGGCTCGCCGTCGCTGAGACCGTGGCCGGGCAGGTCGACGGCCAGGGGCGTGAAGCCATGATGTGCGAGCCACCGCGTCTGCAGCTGCCACACGGTGCGATTCATGCCTGCGCCGTGCACGAGCATCACCACCGGCGCGTCGGCCGCTAACGCAGCGCTGGGTACAACTCCCCCGGTCGCAACGCCAACCGAGTGAGATCCCACTTCGAGCGAGAACGATTCAGTAACTGCCACCGGCTCAGCCCTTCTGCGAGGCGCGCAGGGCGCGGGACAGGTCCGAGATGATGTCGCCGGGGTGTTCGAGTCCTACCGACAGCCGCACCAAGTCTTCGCCGACTCCGGCAGCGGCGAGATCTTCGGCGCTCATCTGCTGGTGCGTGGTGCTTGCGGGATGGATCACGAGCGTCTTGGCGTCGCCGACGTTGGCGAGGTGTGACGCCAGTCGCACTGCCTCAATGAACCGACGTCCGGCCTCGCGCCCGCCTTCGATGCCGAAGCTCAGGATCGCTCCTGCCCCCTTGGGCAGCAGGCGCTTTGCGAGCTCGTGGTCGGGATGTGTCGGCACCGAGGGATGGCTCACCCAGCTGACGGCATCGTGGGACACCAAAAATTCGACGACTAGCTCTGTGTTGGCGACGTGCCGGTCCATCCGGATCGGCAGCGTCTCTATGCCCTGCAGTAAATAGAACGCCGTGGCGGGGCTCATGGCCGCACCGAAGTCGCGCAAGCCTTCGGCCCGGGCCCGCATGGAGAGTGCTTGGGGTCCGTACTCGTCGGCGAACGCGATTCCGTGGTAGCCGGCGTACGGCTCGCTGAGGGTCGGGAACTTGCCCGAAGCGGCCCAATCGAAGCGCCCGCCGTCGACCAACACACCGCCGATCGCGATGCCGTGCCCGCCGAGGAACTTGGTGGCACTGTGCATCACGATGTCGGCGCCCAGTTCGATCGGCCGCATCAGGTGCGGCGTGGTAAATGTGGCGTCGAGCATCAGCGGCAGGTCAGCCTCATGAGCCACCGCGGCCACAGCAGAGACGTCGAGCACCTCGATGTTGGGATTGCCCAGCGTTTCAGCGAACAGCACCTTGGTGTTGGGCTGAATGGCGGCACGCCACGCGTCGAGGTCGCGGGGATCTACGAAGGTCGTGGTGATGCCGAAGCGGGGCAGTGTCAGGCTCAGGATGTTGTGCGTGCCGCCGTATATGTTGCGGCTTGCCACGATGTGGTCACCCGCGGAGGCGATGGTGGCGCACGCAAGGTGGAACGCCGCCATGCCGCTGGCCGTGCAGACAGCGCCGACTCCCCCTTCGAGGGCTGCGATCCGCTCTTCGAGCACCGCCACAGTGGGGTTGGATATGCGGCTGTAGATGTGGCCGGGGATCTCGAGGTTGAACAGGCTGGCGGCCTGATCGGTGTCGGTAAAGCTGAACGAGGTCGTTTGGTAAATCGGCACTGCGCGCGCGCCGGTGGTGGGGTCAGGGCGCTGACCGGCGTGCAAAGCGAGTGTGTCGAAGTGCAAGAAATCCGGCTCGACCATGGGTGCCTCCCCTTTGGTGCGCGAGAACTCAAGTATCCAGCATGCGGGCGCGGGTGCCACCGGGGCGCGCTGCGTCGGGCCAGAGTCGGTCAGCTGACGGCAGCCTCGGCGGCTCGGACCGCCTCCCAGACGCGCTGGGGCGTGACCGGAATGTCGACGTGGGTCACCCCCAGGTGGGCAAGTGCGTCGATGACCGCGTTCTGCACTGCCGGCGGAGCGGCGATGGCGCCGTTCTCACCGATGCCGCGGGTGCCCAGCTCGTTTCGGTCGGTCGGTATGCCGAGCCGGGCCGTGTCGATAGGTGGCACGTCTGCGGCGGCCGGGATGAGGTAGTCCATCAGCGTGGTGGTGCGTGGCGTGCCGTCCGCGTCCCATTGGGCCGCTTCCATGAGCGCTTGGGAGATGCCCGCGACGGCTCCCCCGTGCTGCTGGCCTTCCACCGAGGCTTCGTGCAGCATGCGGCCGCAGTCATCGACCGCTGCGAACGCCAGCAGCGTGACACGGCCGGTCTCGGCATCGACTTCCACTGCTGCGGCGTGGGTGCCATAGGGATGGGTCGGACCGCCGCGCTGCTCATCGACAGTGGCGCTGATGCCCCCGGGTGCCGCCGCTGCAATATCGGCCCAGGTCGTCAGCCGGGACGGCACCCCAGCGACATGAGCGCCGTCGGGCGTGACCTCGATGTCGTGGGGGCTTGCTTCCAGCAGCTCGCCTGCCACTTCGCAGATGCGGGCCCGCAGCTCAGTAGCGGCGGCGGCGATTTGGCTGCCCAACACCGACGCAGTGCGGGAACCGCCGGTGACACCGCCGAACGTGGACGTCGCCGAGTCGGCGTCGTTCACCCGCACCGCGCCTTCGGCGATCCCGACCCTGGCGCTCGTGATCTGCGCCCACAGGCTGTGATGGCCTTGGCCGTGACCGTGGCTGCCGCATGTGACGAGCACGCTGCCGTCGGCACCCAGCTCCAGCGAGGCGTAATCGGGATCGTCGCCGCTGCCGGCCGTCTGGCTGTAGCAGCCGTAGCCGACGCCAATGAGCGCCGTGCGACCGGCGGCGGTCCGGCGTTCGGCGGCGAGTGCCTGCCAGCGAGGTGCGTCGATGAGCTCCTGCGCAGTCTCGAGGGCTCGGTGCGGGTCGCCGCTGTCGATGGTGACGCCGGTGCCGGTGTCGAACGGCAGCTCGCCGGCACCGATCAGGTTGAGGCGACGCACTTCTACGGGGTCGAGGCCCAGCTTGCGAGCGCCAGCGTCGATAGCCCGTTCGAGGGCGGCGTTCACCTCCGGCTGGCCGGCGCCGCGGTACGCCCCTACCGGCGGCGCATTGGTGACCGCAGCGCCGTAGCGGTAGCGCAGCCGGGGCACCCGGTACATGCCGGTGCTCTGGCGGTAGCTCGCCCCGGCCAGCATGGGGGCCATGTGCGGATAGGCCCCGGCGTCGCACCACATCACCACGTCGATGCCCGAGATGCGGCCTTCGGCATCGAAGCCCATGCGGATGCGGTGACGCTGACCGCGCCCGTACGGCATCGAGACGAACTGCTCCTGGCGGCTCTGCACCCAGCGCACGGGGCGGCCCAGCAACTGCGCGGCACGGGCAACCACGAAGAATTCGGGCATCGGGTCGCCGCGGCCGCCGAAACCGCCACCGACCCAGGGCTCACGTACTCGAACGGCGGTCGTGGGCACACCCAGCAGGCGGCGGTACAGGTACGGAGCGCTGTGCACTCCCTGGCCGGTGCTCCAGATGTCGAGCTCGCAGTCCGGCGACGCGCCGTCAGCGAGCGGCGTGCCGCGGATGAGTTCGAACGGCGTCGCCACGATCGCACACGGCTCGATCGGCACTGAGCTGAGCCGATCGTTCTCGCACACGAGTTCTACGACCGCCGCAGCGTCAGCGCAAGGGTCGTCGCCGGGCACACCAGCGAGAACGGTCGAGACGTCGAAGCGGGTCGGCTCGGACACGAAGCCGCCGCCATCTGGCGGATCCAGCGGGCGCACCACGTTGGTGCCCGCATCCGGGTAGAGCAGGACCTCGTCGGCAGCTGCCTGCTCGGCGTCGATGACCGCCGGCAGTTGGTCGATGTCGACGGCGACCAACTCAGCCGCATCGAGTGCTGCGGCCGGTGACACAGCCAGCACGACGGCAACCGGCTCGCCGGCGAATCGCACCCGCCCGTCAGCGAGCAGCGGCCGGGCCATCGTCCCGCCCATCGTCGTGGCGCGGTAGTAGTCGAGCGGCGCGAGTCCCAAGGCTGGGGCATCGAATACCGCAGCTACCCCTGGCGCCTGCTGTGCCTCTCGCAGGTCCACGCTCCGCAGCTCGCCGTGAGCCACCGTCGAGCGCACGAACGCTGCATGCAGGCAGCCTTCGGGAACGGGCAGGTCGGCGGTGTAGGTCACCGTCCCGCGCAGCATCGGCAGGTCTTCGGACTCGAGCCGGGCGGTGCTCATGGCGTCACCGTAGCGACGCAGGTTCCGGTGGTCGCGCCGAAATGGGTGCCGTCAGTCGACTGGTGCCGGATTTGTGCTCCCGGTTTGTCTGGCCCCGAGTTCGACCTGGATCTCATTCCGATGCTCGTCGAGGTACGGGGCTCGGCGCAGCGGCACGTCAATGCCGCCGATCAACGAGCCGACCTGGGTCATCGGGCCCCATTCGGTCTCACCGAGATCGACCACGTGGCCGTTGGAGAGCGCGACCTCGGACCCGACGAATCCTCGCCGTTCGGCGGGCAGATCGCTGGTGCCCTCGGGCGTCGTCTCATGCCACACCCACAGGAGTCCGTCGGGGGTCGACAGCTCCAGGTAGGTGCAGTCGGGGCCGGCGCCGCGGTAGTCGAGGCCGCCCATCTCGGATTCCGGTCGCCCGTCGTAGGACACGAATTCGGTTGCCTGCGCCGCGGTGACGGTCTGGGTGAGCGACGTGCGCACGGTCCGGCCCTCGCCGTCGGCCAGCCGCCGGTAGAGCGAGCACAGGACCCCGAACGTGGCGATCATGGGCGTTGCGGCATCGTGCACAGGCACGGTCAGGAACACCGGTTCGTCGTCGCCGCCTTGGGCTGACATGATCCCGCCGAGCGCCTGCAGCAGCGGGTCGAACGCCGGAACCTCCGCCATCGACTCGTCTCGGCCGTAGCCGGGGCTCTTGACCAAGACGGCATCGGGACGGATGCGGCGCAGCTCCGCGTCGGAGCATCCAAGCCGTTCGGCCACACCGGGGCGAAAGTTCTCGACGATCACGTCGGTGGCGGCGACAAGCTGCGCCATGACCGAGTGGTCGGCGGCGTCCTTGAGGTTGAGACAGACCGAGCGCTTGGACTGGTTCCAGCCGTTGAAGTACGGGCCGAGGACGCGGAATGGGTCGCCGCCGGGCTGCTCGATCTTGGTGACCTCGGCGCCGAGCATTGCCAGGTGACGAGTGATGACCGGTCCCGCGATGAACGAGCTGAGGTCGACAGCCTTCAGGCCCGCCAAGGGCGCTGCGCCCGGTGCCGACGGGTCGGGGCCCGCTTGAGTGGACCACGCGCCAGCTTCAATCTCGGCTCTCAACTCGTCGGTGTGGGCGCCGAGCCGGGGAGCCGGTTTGAGTTCAACGGTGTCGCACCCGTCGATCCACATCGGCTGTGGCGGGGTGCGCACTGTGCCGAGGTCGGGATGGGAGACGGTGGTCACGAGCCCATTGACTGCGGCCAGCGGCGAAGCCATGAACTCCTCGCGGGTCTGGGTCGGCTGGCACGGCACATCGTGAGCCCCGAGGATTTCCAGCCACTCGGCGAGGGGACGGGCCGAAAAGGCCGCCTCAAGGATCGGTGTGATCTCCGCCAGCGGCTCGAGGTCGAGCAGGCCCCAGGGCGGGTTCGGGAAGCGTTCGTCTTCCAGCAGGTCCTCCCGCCCGATGGCTCGCAGCATCGCCACGTAGAAGGGCAGCGTGCCGCAGGCCACGAACATCCACCGGTCATCGGCTGCCCGGAACAGCCGGTACACCGGCAGCCGACCAGCCGAGCCGAGCGGGCACGAGCCGTCGCGGTCGAGGCCGGCCATCTCTGGCATCTCGAAGTCGCCGATCTGCATGGCGCCCGAGCCGGACACTTCCGACACGGTGTAGGTGGGCGCTGCCCCGCGCTCCTGCCGGGCATACAGCCCCGCTGCCGCGGCCATCGCGCCCAACATTCCGGCCCCGTATGACGCAAGCGGCACCACGAGCTCGACGGGTCCTTCGGAGTAACTGATCTGGTTCCAGCCGATGCCCGTCACTGCGGCAACCTGTGACGGAGTGCCCGCACGAGTTGCATACGGCCCGACATCGCCCCAGGTAGGGCACGAAACGATCACGGTGCTCGGCGCCACCTCCCGAACGGCCGCCGCGGTCGGCCCGTCGGGCACAAAGACCACATCGGCACCCTTGAGCAGCTCGCTGAGCATCGGTGTGGCGAGCGATGCAGCCGTAGGCCGCAGGATGCCGGGCAGTGATGCCGCCGGACCGTCGACGCCGGCGGGCAGCGGGGCGCGCTCCCATTCGACGCCGTCGGGCACCACCGAGCGCTTGTTGCGGCTCACGGCTTGGAAGCCCGGGTCGCTGCGGTAGGGATCCCCGCTCAGCGGTTCCACCTTCACCACCGCAGCGCCCTGATCGGCGAGAAAGCGCGCTGCGTACGGCCCGGCGATGCCCGTGGTCATTTCGACAACACGGACCCCGTCGAGGCACTGGACCGTCGAGTCACTGCTTCGGGCACCGTCGGCGCTGCTCATCGGGATGACTGTAGGTGGCCCGGTCCTGCGGTCGCCGGGGACTGCGCGCTCTACGATTGCCCCTGTGACAACGACAACTTCCGACACCGCCGCCAACCCCTTCACGGAGATACCGATTCCGCTGGCACCGACGTTCGACACGGTCGAGGCCGAGCGGCAGCACCGCAAGGAGCGCCTGGCGTCGGTGTACCGGGCGTTCGCGCTGTTCGGATTCGAAGAGGGCGTGGCCGGTCATGTCACCGCACGCGATCCTGAGCTCACCGACCACTTCTGGGTGAATCCGTTCGGTGTGGGCTTCGGCCAGATCAAGGTGTCGGATCTGCTGCTTGTGGACCACGACGGCAACATTGTCGAGGGGCGCTATCCGCTGAACCAGGCAGCGTTCGCCATTCACAGCGAAGTGCACAAGGCCCGGCCCGACGTGATCGCAGCAGCGCACACTCATTCGCTCTACGGCAAGACGTGGTCCAGCCTGGGTCGACTGCTTGACCCGCTCACCCAGGACGCGTGCGCGTTCTACGAGGACCACGCCCTGTTCGACGACTTCACCGGCGTCGTGCTCGACACTTCAGAGGGCAAGCGCATCGGACAGGCGCTCGGCATCTGCAAGGCCGTGATCCTCCAAAACCACGGTCTGCTCACCGTCGGCAGCACCGTCGACGAGGCCGCGTGGTGGTTCATCACCATGGAGCGCACCTGCCAGAGCCAGCTGCTGGCCGAAGCCGCTGGCACGCCGATCCCGATCCGCCACGAGTCCGCCAAGCACACCGCCGCGCAGGTCGGCAGCCCCCTAGGCGGCTGGTTCAGCTACCAGCCCATCTACGACAAGATGGTCGAGCGCGACCCCAGCTTCCTGGACTGATCGCCCCCGCCGAGACTGGGGCGCGGTTCGCCGCGGCTACCACTGGGCGGCGATGTACTGGGTTTCGCAAAACTCGTAGATACCTTCGCTGGCACCTTCGCGGCCGAGGCCTGACTGTTTCATGCCGCCGAAGGGTGCTGCGGGGTCGGACACGGCGCCGCGGTTCAGGCCGATCATGCCGGCCTCAATGCGCTCGCTGACTGCCAAACCCTTGGCCAGGTCTTGGGTGTAGACGTAGCCGATGAGGCCCATCTCGGTGTCATTGGCGGCGGCGATCATGGCGTCGGTGTCGGTGAAGCTGGAGATCGGGGCAACGGGGCCGAAGATCTCTTCTCGGGTGATGGGCGCCGCCGGGTCGACGCCGCCGAGCACGGTCGGCTCGTAGAAAAAGCCCGGGCCGTCGATGGCGCGGCCGCCGGTAACGGCTTGGGCTCCCCCGTCGATCGCCGCGCGCACGAGCCGATCGATGTTCTCCACTGACGCGGCATTGATCATCGGCCCGCAGCCGACACCGGGGTCACGGCCGTTGCCAACCTTCACATCGCCCATGGCTGTCGCCAGTCGCTCGACGAACTCGTCGTGCACGGGTGCTTCCACGAAGAAGCGGTTCGCAGCGGTGCATGTCTCGGCTGAATGACGCATCTTCGCGACCATGGCGCCGAAGGTGGCAGCTTCGAGGTCGGCGTCGGCGAACACGACAAACGGCGCGTTGCCGCCGAGTTCCATCACCACTTTGAGCACCCGGTCGGCACAGCGCTTCAGCAACACCCGGCCAACCTCGGTGGAGCCGGTGAACGAGAGCATCCGGACCGCACGGTGGTCCACTACAGCGTCGAGCCAGGCGCCAGAGTTCGACGTCGGCACCAGGTTGACCACGCCAGGCGGCACTCCGGCCTCGCCCAGCAGCTCAGCAACCCGCAGCGACGTCAGCGGGGCTTCACGGGGCGGCTTGATGACCACGGTGTTGCCGGCAGCCAGCGCAGGGGCCAGCTTGCGGGTGATCATCGCTGCGGGGAAATTCCACGGCGTGATCATCGCCACAACGCCGACGGGTGGGTGCCGGGTGATGATCCGGTTGGCACCCGAAGGGGCGATGCTGATCGAGCCGTGGATGCGCACGGCTTCCTCCGCGTTCCAGCGGAAGAACTCCGCTGCGTAGGCCACCTCGCCCACTGCATCGGCGCGGGGCTTGCCGTTCTCCAGCGTGATCAGATCGGCCAGCTCGTCGGTGTGCTCGATGAGGATGCGGTGGGAGTCCCGAAGGATCTCCGAGCGGACACGCGGCGGCTCGGCGGCCCAGCCCGGCTGCGCAGCGGCTGCTGCGTCACACGCAGCTGCTGCGTCTGCTGGCGTCCCGGCTGCGACGCTCGCCGCGACGTCGCCCGTGGCAGGGTCGAGCACGTCAATCCGGCTTGCTGCGTCTCCAGCCAGCCAGCTGCCTCCGATAAGCATCTGTGTCTGCATCGGGCCAGCATCGCAAATCCGCCGTTCGCTGCGCGCCACCGTCAGGACATGGCCTCGGCGGGATGACCCAAACGGCAGCCCGGCTGACGCGTCCGAGTTGTGGTGTGATCAGTCGCCGTAGTGCTGGAGACCGCGCTCGCGGGCGCGCATCTCGGCGACAGCGCGCTGTGCGTCGCCGATCGCGTTCTCCAACTCGTCAATGACGACGTCAGGGTCGGAGGTGAACTCCATCTCCTCAACGAGGCGAGCCAAGCGCCCCTGGGTCCGCCACGCAGCGAACTTGGCCCACTCGGTCCAGAGCACCTCGTGGTCGTCGATGTCGATGAGGTCGGACGTGCGACTCTGCTCGTCGACTGCGACGTCGGTCGCCACGTAGCCGTTCACCATGGAGATCCGCTCGCACATCTCATCGAGGGGTCCGGCCCGGTGGACCACCATGTCACCGTGCAGCGCGACGGCGTATCCAGGTCCTGGGAAGTCGGGAGCGACAGTGCGGTCAAGCGGGACTCGCTCACCGGCATCGGCAAGCTCGGCAGCCTCGTGCTTGGTGCCCCGGAACCACTCGAAGCGGCCGCCGGCTACCTCGGCTGGGTCGGTTACTACAAGCACGTAGTCGAGGGGCAGCGTGTCGTGATGCCACTTGTCGATGGGACTGTCGATCTGTGACGGCTCGTAGTTGAGGTGGCCAAGATGCACCGGCATCGGGTGCGGGGCAATCTCGATGCCGTAGATCGCTTCGAGATGCGCCGTCACCTCCGGGCTGAGACACATGTCGCGCAACCAGCGTGAGCGGTAACAGCCGCCGCGCACCGTCCGCTCGATCCGCTCCCCTGCCGGACGGGTGAAACACCGCAGGCGCCGGGCCGTGTCCAGCATGATCGCTGCGCCCTCGTCGCTCAGCATCCGGAACGGCGACGACAGCGCCACCGGCGTGGCCTTCGTGGCGATCTCGGCATCGTCATAGCCGAGGTCAGCCAACATGAGGACTTCGGCTGGCGTTTCAAGCTGCAGATGCCGGTCGGGATTGAACACCGGCTCATCATCGAGCCACTCGTAACCCCGTGGCAGCGTCTCCGGAAATGGAATCGCGATACCCATAAACGCCTGCCTTGTGTGTAGATCTCGGCGGAGACCGTAGCCGGGTGGCCATCGATAGCCCTGCGGCTCACGATCTTGCCAGAACTGCTACCGCGCTCCCCGCTTCTCCGACACACCCGGATTGGGGCGCGTCGGTCGCGGAGGCGCTACTGGCCTTTTTGGCTGTGGCCGAGGCGTCTTCTTTGGGCTTGATTGCACTTTCCTAGCCATGAGCAGCATCTCCCAGAGCGACAATGACGCCGACGACTTCTACGGGCAAGAATAGCAAGCCCCGGTTGCAAGCCCCGGTTGAACCACTTCAGCCGCATGCTCAGCTGATGTCGATTGAAATCCGTCTGATGCCCGAGCCAGAGCCGCTCGATGCCCCTACTCGAACTCGGCGGCTTGGGCGTTGAGATTTTGGGCGTTCTCGCTGACGGTTCTACGAGTGGCGTCGTTGTACCCGTCGGCATTTTCTGCGCGGACCTCAAGCGCTAGTTCAAGGTTGGGGCCGAGGTGTGCGGCGATGTGGTCGAGGATGTCGCCCAGCTGCTTGATGCCACGGACCGGATCGAGCTGAAAGTGAGCGTAGAACTGGGTTCGGGTGGCTGATCGGCCCTCGGGAACATCGTCCGTGTCGGCCTCCCCCTCCGCAGATTCGACCCTGATTCGGGCATCGAGAACCGGGGCAATTAGCCCGATGTTCGCCCTGATCGCCTGTGCTTCGAGTTCCACGACCTGCGGCACATAGTCGGGATGGATGATCAGGCCACCGACTGTCGGGTCAACGTGCTCAGCGGTGCGGAGATCGACCCAGTTGTTGCCGTCGTGCGCCTCGGCATAGGCGAACGTCTCTTGTTGCCAGTTGAGATTGGCGGCACCGTCGCTGACGGCGCTCTCAAGGACCTCCCGAGACTTCAAGCGGGGCATGTACGGGAAGCGCGCATAGGCGTCCCACAGTTCCCCGACAGCGATGTCGCCTCGCTCAGACCACAAGTTGGAACGGTCGATATCCATGCGGATGCGCACACCGGCGTAGCGGGCAATCAGCTTCTCCTCGCTGGCCAGCTTGCGGCTGACCCGCTCGCCAAGGTCACCGGCGGTGGATGCCTTCGTCGTCTGCCAGACGACCTCAGCCGTACCCGGTGCGCGGGACGGAACGAGCACCTGAGTGAACGTCTCGGCAATCAGGCTGTCCACCTGTTTGGAGACATCTGCGAGCTTGCTGTCGGCTTGGCGCTTCTGCTGCGCTGTGAGATCCAGCGATTCGTGACCGTCGACGATCGACTGCCACGCCAAGAACGAGCGGGCAGCAACACGCAGCTCAGCCAGCCGGTTCGCCGCGGCCGCCACGAACACCAGCAGGTTCTGGTTCAGCCTCGGACCTGCGTCGCGCTGGGCAAGAATGCGCGCCGCCAGCTTCACTGCGGGCGAGTTCTCATCACCCGCAGAGTGAGTCGCATCGGGTGCCAGAACGACCAGGTGCGTACCGTCGTCGTTGTCGGGCACATCGCCCGGTCCCGCTGCGAACGGATGCATCGCAACGAAATCGCCCCGGTCACGCTGGCCGGCAATCCGGGTCCGCACCTCGTCGTCAGCGTCAAGGTCGCTGAAGTTCGAGGCCGCTCGATCCCCTGCGATGCGTGTGACGTTGGGGACCAGCGAGTACCAGTACTGCGAGCCATCGAGGTAGAGGTGTGTGGCCCGGTCCGACAGGCGCCGCAGCGCGTCGGCGAACTGCCCCACGGGCTCGCCCGGCTGCACGCACCCCAGTACGACCGACTTGACGTCGACGCCCTTCTTGCCCTCGGGACGGGGGGCCGAGCCCATGTACACGGTGCGGGCTGCACGGCGGGTCGCCGACAGCCGGCCGAAGTGGGGGAAGTCGCTGTCGATGCGCAGCGGCAACGCGTTGGGGCCGTCCACGTCGGATTTGATGACCGGATCCCAGCCCTCCTCGAGGTACTTCTTCAGCTCGCTGGCCACCGTGCCTGAGTCCATGGGCAGATTGCCGGGCATGATCAGCAGCGATTGGTCGCCGCGCTGCCACAGTTGGGAGATGGCGGTTGCCATGAGCCGCAGCACGCCACGGGTGCGCTGGAACTTGTCCAACGCCGACCAGTCCTCGAAGAGCCGATCGAACAGCTCAGGGTGAATCGGATATGAAAGCTCCATCCGGCGCCGGTAGTCAGCCTCGCCAGTGCCTGAGGGGAAATCGCCCGCCGCATCGCGGTACATCTCGCAGAAGGCGCGGATGACGCCGTCGCGCACCCGTGCCTTGTCGGGAGCAATGGGGTCGAAGAGCCGCCTTCGCACGATCTCGAACGACTCGTCTGCCGTAGCCGGCTGCCACTGAGTCGCAGTGCGGGCTACGACGTTCTTCAGGCGTTCCAGCGCCGTGAGTCCTCGCGGCCCGCCAGTCTCGATGTCAGATGCCGGGATCGTGATGAGCACCACGACGTTGTCCGCTGCCGCCGCTGCCTCGGTTAGCGCCTGGGCGAAGGTGAACTGCGTGTCGAAGTCGCCCGCCGCAACCCTGCGACCTTCGGACCCGGCATCGGGCAGCTGACGTGCATACGCCACCCACTCATCGATGAGCACAACTGCAGGGCCATAGCGCCGAAACAGCTCACGCAGCGACTCGCCCGGGTTGGTACCGGCCTCGTCATCAGTGCGGACCAGTTCGTAGCCCTCCTGCCCTCCCAGCTGGTAGGCGAGGTGTCCCCACATGGTGTTCAACGCCGTTCCGGGGCTGACCTGCTTGGGCTGGGACACCGACATGACCTGTCCCACGAGCACGGCCCGGTTGACCTGGGCAGGCAGCTCGAGCTCGGCTTCGGCCAGCATCTCCGAGACGCCCGGCAACCTCGTCGCAGGAATACCGGAGGCGAGGTGGTACAGAGCGATCATGCTGTGGGTCTTGCCGCCGCCGAAATTGGTTTGCAGCTCGATGACCGGGTCGCCATCGCCGCCGGAGAGTCGACGGGTCGCCCCGACCAGCAAGTCCCGTAACCCGGCGGTGAGGTAGGTCCGGGCGAAGAAGTCCTCGGGGTCTTGGTACTCGTCGTCGGCGCGTCCCTGGGAGACCTCGTACAGGTCAGCAGCGAATTCCGCTTGATTGAAGCGACCCGTCGCCACGTCGGCGTGAGGTGTGATGATCTCTCGCCATGGCGTCAGGCCGGCCAGCGGCTGCCCCTCAGTGGGCTTGGCGGCAGTGCGGCGCCGCTCGGCGCGTGATTCCTCGTCGAACATCTGCCGCATGAGATCGCGACGCAGCCCGCGAATCTTCTGCCGCTCGTCGCTGTTTCCGAACGCCTCAAGCAATCGCTCCATGGAGTCGAGTGCCCGCGCGGTGTCGTCGGTAGTGAATTGCTGCTTGTGCGCCCAGTTGTTACGGGCATCAGCCACCTCGAACACGAGCGATCGGATCGTCGCCGAGAAGCCGTGCCCGAAGATCTCGTTCCAAGTGGCCTTCATGCCGCGAAGCATGAAAGCAATATCGGTCGTGGACGAGTTCTGGTCGCGGTCGTGCATCTGGCGCCGGAGTGCTGCGAGCCAGTCGTCGCCGTAGAACCCCTGCCAGGTCTGCTCACACTTCGGCCGAAGTCCGTCGCCCAGCAGGTCGAGCGCCTTCGATACCCGCTCAGCGTTCGCCATCACCATCGGTTGCGCTCCTCCTGACGACCAGCGACTTGCGCCGCTATCCAATCATTCCACTGCGGTGCGACATCACGCACCGTCTCAATACAACGTCGCCACGGCGCTCCTGTTGCCGACATCCTTCACGCCTACCGCAACGCAACCGGGCTTCACTACATCGATGGAGACGCCTTCATGCTGACAGGGCCACGACGGGACGGTTCGCCACTCGAGATCGGCGTTCGGTACCATCCCGATGTGAGTTGCGATGTCGTGTTCCATGCGATGACAACCCGTCGCAAGTATCTGGAGCAACTGCCATGACATCGACCACCCGCACGTGGACTGTCGAAGAGACACTGGCGCAAAGCGAAGCTCTCGCCGACTATTTCGAATCGGTCGATCTGTCGCAGTATCCCGCGTACCCGGCCGCCGACTATTGGCTGATGTGCGCGGCGCAGCGCGCCGCGGCCACGGGGAACCCCGATCACGACCGGATCCGCGCGCTGGTCGCCGATGCACGAAGCGCCGGATCATCCTGGGGCCGCATCGGCGAACTGCTTGACATGACGGCGGAAGCCGCCGAGGCAAGATTCGGCTGAATTCGGGCGGGTCTCCTCAACCGGCTGCGCCAGCACCAACTCGGAGGCGCCCAAGAGATCCTGTGGCTTGGAGCCGCATCATCCGCAGGGACGAGCGGGCTGCAGCCAAATTTGCTTCGAGCCACTCTTCGCTGCTGTGGTGGCGCTGCGCGACAAAGCGCAACCAGCGCGGAAACGCCGACTCGACCGTGGAGAACCACTCTTCGTAGGGCGGGTGTTCATGCGTCTCTTGGCACTCGTCACACAGCCAGCCATGCGAAGGCAGCCACAGTGCCACGAACGTCTCGACTCTCAGCGGCGTCCAGTGGTATACGTCGCGGTCCCTGCACACCTGCGAGAAAGCTGCCACGGACCTCATGAGATCACGGAGTTCGTGTACGTGCTCGCCCAATGCAAGCGGCTGAGCTACGAATTCGACGATGCCCGAGATGTCGAGGTCAGCATCGGCACTGCCGACATCATCGTCTTCAGCGCCGGCCGGCAGCAGTTGCATCCGCTGGCCGACGAGTGAGCGCATTTCGGCATCGTCCCAGTCGGCATCGTCGCAGTCGCCATCCCATCCTTCGCTCGCCGCTAGATCGCGCAGCGCCTGGTCGAACTGCTCAAGGCCGGGCTCGAGAATCGCCCTCGCGTGCGCCAAGCTGAGTTCCTCGAGCGAATGACCTGGTTCAAGATTCCGGTCTTTGTCCGCGATCGCCGACTGCAAAGAGAAGCCGTAGAGCACGCCGAGGCAGAACGGATGCACGCCGAACGACAGCTCGTGTCGCGATCCGTCGGGGCGGGCGTACTCGATGAACAACTGCCAGTGCTCGTCCCATTCATCTCGGATCTTCACGGCGCGCACCGGTTCAGCCATACCCAGCTTCGTTGCCCACTCAGGCACCGCGACCCCGTCGGCGACATGGCGATCGAGCACGCCACGAGCCTGGTCCCGAATGCCATGGGGCCCGTAGGAGGCGAGCGCCGCCGCAATGACTGCGCCAGCTGGCCCTGGGTTGGATCTCGCATGCGCCAATGCGGCCCCGGCGCTGACGCCATCGCGATACCAGTCCGTGGCGATGCCACAGCCGATCAAGCGAGACACATGCACATCGGCGTCGTCAATGTCGCTCAACTCTTCAGAGAAACGCAGAGCGTCTTCGCTGAGCATGCGCAGATGTAGTTGTGTTGCGGATTCGATTTCCCGACGCCGGGGCACATCCTCGGGGCGGGTGCCCTTGGGGGTGACTCGGCCCTGGGGGGTTCGCCGCTTTCGAGCCATCAGTCACACTCCCCGATGCGTGCGTGCGACGCCGCCGCCGCCGGCGTCGCACGTGATTGGCAGTGGTCCATCCTTGTCTCCCTTTTCGAGGCCCGGCATGGGCTCGCGTGCATGGCGTCACAACGTTGTGACGCGAATGCCGGTGCGTTCGCAGACCCCCGCCGTGATCGTCGTTCGACGGGCTGCTCTCGTGTAGCACGCGCGGCGCTGCCGCAAGCGGCAATTCTCATATGGCTCACGTCGGATCGGTGGCGGTCGGCAGGTGCGGGCCGATGTATCCGATGTGGATCTTGCCGGTCTCACCTCGTGTGTCGTCGAGGAAATGCAGCCGTGGCGCCGTCGGCCCTTGGTCAATCTTGACGTGAGCCGGCATCAGCCGTGCACCAGACGGATCGAGCACTCGGTCAACCGGGAGCTGCCGAGATCTGCGGAATCTCTCCCCGTTGGTCACGGACTCTGATTCGCCCATCGCTACGCGGTTCGCGCTGCATGCGTACTCATGGCCACGGCGCTCACACCAGTGCTTGAAGTCGCCCTCACGATGGGCGTCAAGCGCATACGCGTGAAAGGCGAGCAACACGCGCATCACCGCCTTGCCTCGGGCGGCGCGACGTCCTGACTGGTCGAGCGTGCTGCGAGCATTCTCGGCTACGGCTTGGGGGATGCTGAGCGTCGGCAGGTGTTGTTGAGCGGCCGCGATAGCCGCGGCGACACTGCGAACCCGGTTGCCATCGGGAGTGCTGTGCACAAGTTGCAGAGCCGCCACTGTGCGCCGTTCGGCATTCGCGACACGCGTTCGCAGCTCGGCAGCGTCACCAGTCTCGGCCGTGTGACTCGGCTTCAGGTCCTCGCTGCCCGCAGTGCCGATGTCGTGACCTTCCGAGACGGTCGCAATTGCCTCTGCGCGCAACCGGCGGTTCTCGGCGGCCAGTTCATCTCGTTCGCGTCGGACCGATGTGAGTGCGTAGACAGCGATCCCGCGGTTCTGTTCGGCTGAATCGGCCGCAGTGTTCGAGGCCGCAAGCAAGGCGCCCATTCGACGGCTCTCGTGGTGCTGCTCGACAACTCGGCCGCGCAGCCGCCTGATGCGGTTGACAAACTGATCGTTCGCCCGCATGACATCGTCGAGGTCGCGCTCGCACGATGCCAGTTTGCTGCGGATCTCGATAAACGCTTCCCAGGTCTGTGCTGCCTCCAGCTCGCTCTTGGCTAGTTCGTCACGGGACGCCACGCTCAGGTCCACATGGACGTCGGTGGCTTCGCATCGGCGACCTACCCGCGGCGCGATCGCGAAGCAGATCGGCCCGGCTGCCTGCGGTCCGGTGCGTCGGCGGCTCATGTCGTCTCCTGGTTCCGAGATCGGGTGCTTGCGAGCGCGATCTCAGCAGGGGGGTGTGACAAACATCAGCCCGGAAGGCGAGCGCCAACGTACGGCGGCCGGCGCTCTGGCGGCCGCAGTTGAATCACATTGTCAGGAACGAATTGCGGTTCGCCCCCATCCGGATCGTCCAGTACTTCGAAGTCGTCTTCGACGTACACGATGTACGTCGACTCGTGACCCCCGCCCAGCCACCGAGCGATGCTGATGACCAAGTACAGAAAGCAGCCGCCGATGAGGGCCAGCAACAGGAAGGCAAACGCAGCAGCCACGGTCAGCCCCTCAATTTCTGAAATCCGCTACCAGCGGTAGTTCGCGGTCGGTTCATGGTGACCCCCCTCTGCGGTCGGAGACTTCGTCATGGGAATCTCACCAGAGGGGTGTCACGTGAATACCCGAGGCGACAAGATGCTTGCCCACGACAGGCCACACGACGCTGAGCGCGACGACGTCCACCGGTTCGCGAACCTGAACGCTCACCTTGGCCCGTCGCCGGCTCTGGCAGCGATCAGAGCAGCTGCTGCTGAGACGGCCCTGCGGAGCGGGCCGCGGCAGCGAGGGCGCCTTCGCGCAGGCTGGGCCATGCGGTGATGAGGCTGTTGTAGGCGTTGGCTTCGGCGGCCCAATCCTGGTCGTTAGCTTTCTGATAGAGCAAGTAGGCGAGCTGGCGAGCCCGGTCGCCGTTGCCGCCCAAGGTGTGCAGCAGATCGGCCGCTTCGGACTCAGACCGTTCCAAGGCAGCAACGAGATACTGCAGCGCCTCCCACACCGTGAATCGGTCATCCTCAGTCGGGGACCAGCCGGCATCCAGCTCCGACCGCTCGAACAGGCGGAATTTGCCTGCGCGGGCCTCGCCGATGCCCGACTCCGAGAGGCCGTCGAGCGAAGTGTTCTTTGCCTTGGACACGCTCTCCGCGTCTCCGGCGGACCCCGGGTTGTACCCGTGCTCAACGAACCAGGTGAGTGCGAATCGGGTGTCCCTGTCGAGTTCGGCCTCGTCGCCGTCGAGCACTTCACCCAGAATGTCGTTGATGATCGACAGTGCTGCCGATACAGGCATTGAGGTCCCGTCAGATTCCACAACTCGGGCATACCGTGAGAACACCTTGATGCCTGGGCCAATCGTGGACTGGGCGATGTCCACCGGAGCGATGTTGCCCGACTGCAGCACCCTCACTGCTTCGGGAAGCTCCTCGCGAAGCGCCTCGATGAACTGCCCACGTGTGGCCATGACCGCAGACTTGGGCCGGGGACGACATGACAGGACGATCGATGACGCAAGCGCGTTCGACCCTGAGGCCAGCAACCGGTTGCCCAGTTCGGTACGCATGGGCCAAGTAGCGGCCACCTGCAAGCCTGCGTCGAGAACAGCCTGCAGAAACGTGTCCCATCCTGTCGTCCGAGTCTCACCGTCTTTGGATTCTGTGGCCTTGTAGGCGTAATAAATCGTGGATGGCACGTCCGTGCGCTCGCTCGCGGCCACCTCGGTCATGAACTCCGCCATGCCAGATTCGAAGTGGGTCTCGGCCTCCTTCTTGGATCCTGCTCGGTACCGGTTGGCGATGAGCTCTTCTGCCTTCGGCGTCAGCAAGGTTGAGCACTCGTCTGGCCATACATCCGAGAGATTGCGGCGAAGCCACACGTAGAAGAAGTCCGAGAGGTCCGCATAGGAGATGTTGTCGTAGTAGGGCGGATCAGTGGACAGCACTGCGCCCGCAGTCTCTCGCATGAGCGCTCTCGCATCTCGCTGAACGGCATTGGCACCAGTGGCACGCCGCCCTGGAGCATGTGCGATGGCTTTTGCGATCCACCGCACCATCGCCATCCAATTGCCAGTCGAAGTAGAGAATGGGTTGCACTCGGCGAAGTCCCACTTCATCTCGATCGCCTGCCGCCCAAATGTGTTGCGCATCTTCTCGCCGCTGTTGTGCCACGTGCATACCGCCGACCAGTAGTCGGCACACTTGTCCACGGCGAATGCCAAGTAAGTGACGACCGCGTCGGCATACGCCGCCGCCCCGCGACCTTTGTCGCGCAATCTCACGCCGTCATCTGCCAGACCGGATGCAATTGCATCCTCCCGCACCTTCACTGCCACCTCGGTCAGCACATCTGAGAAGGTCATCAGCGCATGCAGCTGACGCGGGGAAAAGAGCTCCTGCCATTGGGTTATGCCATAACCAGGTGTCTTGAAGTCTCGCGGATTGTTGTGGATCGCTCCAAGATGCAATTCAGGTGGCCTTGGCAGCGGCACCCCGGGAACCGGTTTGGGCGAGCAATACTGCCTGCCTCTGTCACCTTCAGCGACTACGGCGATCAGTTGTGAACCATGCCGTCCCTCCAAACCCTCGCTGCGAATGTACGCAAATGGCATCGCCGCGCCTGATGCGATACACCGCCCGCCTCCCCGATCAACCGTGTGCTGATACACAGGTTCGCCGCCCTCGCGAATCTCATAGTTGATCTCCTGCGTGACGCGATCGACTATCGGCTCGATCCACACAGTCGGCTTGCCCTTCCGTTTCGAGAGAATCCAGGTTGCCACCAGCGGCACATAACCGGACCAACTGGGATCCGGTGATTCCACAGTCCGAGCCCAGATCCAAGCGATCGGCGTTAGCTTCTCGCCGTCAGGACCAGTGGCATCCGGATAGAGATGCCCGATGCGTCGCTCGGCCTCGTCACGCATCCAGCGCCCGTATGCCTCCACGTCCGCTGCAAGTCCCTGCGCCCGCTCCCACGTAGTCAGGCTCCTGTCAATGTCGGGATGCACCGGCGATAGCCGCGCAAAGCGCGGCGGGATCTCGATCATGGCCTTATTGATGAGCACCGCGACCGGGTTCAGATCCCCTGCCAACGCCGTCAACCCAAGCCGCTGGGCCTCGAGCGGGATCGCGCCACCGCCGGCGAACGGATCAAGAATCGGCGGAGCTCCCTCAGGGAAACACCGGTCGATTTCCGCACAGGCCGCCGCCAACACCTCAGGGTTGTTGGAATTCTCCCACTTGACCAACCGCTCCAGAATCCTGAACAACCGCTGCCGCTCCGCCTCCTGCGCCTCCACGGTCGGCAGCATGTTGCCGTCTGGGTTCCGGTACCCCTCGGCCGACGGATCGTCCACCAGCGACGCCCAGATCACCGCCCGCGCCGCCGCAAGCGGTCGCCGAGCCCACCACAGGTGCAACGTGGACGGGTGTCCATGCCGAATCGACTTCTCTCGCGCCGCCTCGGCATTGATCGCCGCCAACGGCAACGCCACCTCAATCAATTTCGGCCTGTAGCTACTTGCAGTCATGGGTGTCGACGCTAGTACACCGATGGTAATTCGAACGGCTCGGTATGAGCGAAAGCTATGTAACGTCGTCTTCTGAGCGTCGCACCATCCTCGAACCCATTGAATCAGTCGCGCTCCGACGAGCCCGTCGACTCAAACGTGAAACTGGCATACATTCGTGCCAAAGAGAGCAGAATGAAATCTGAGACAGCCTAGCTTCGCACCACTTTCGTACCCGATGCGATATCGTAAATTGCACGACGATCAGCATGTAAGTATCGGCAACCATAAAACAGTAACGACAGGAAATAGAGTACGGACACAATCGATTCACCCCTCGGCATTTGGCCGTTCAAGTAAAGATCACCTGCAATCAAGAGAGTGACCATCGCTAGCGGCGCGTGAAATACAGATGCTCGAATCAGGAGCGATATTGGGCGAGGACGGCTCAAGTCCTCCGCACGAACGATCCTCTCACGAAAGAACAGATGAAAGACGGTGCCTCTGAGCATGAACGCAACACCAATCTGGTAAGTAACAGAAATTGCCAAAGCCAGAATCGAGTAGGCGTACGGGCTAAACCACTCACCGGGCTCAGTCTTACCAGCAACTAAATGGATTGCCACTACCGAAACGACTACAGCCGCACCGCCTAGGGCTAGTCTGACGAGGATCTTGGCGACTTCTCGCCAATTGAACGGTGCAGTGCCATCCGTTGCATTCTCGAAGTATTCATTGAGCACTTCAATGGCCTCGGGCAATCGCCTAAAACACAAAGCCGTCGTTAGGAGCCGCCATACGTTAACTCGCGGGATGTAGTGTCAGGTGTGTGGAGCTTTCGGCGACCGATGCGAGGGTGTTCTTCGAGACCGTCATGCCTCATCTGGGCGAGCGTCAGCGGCGTGTGGTGAGCGGCGCGTTGGCCGAGGCGCTGGGCCGCGGCGGGCAGGCGTTCGTTGTGGGGGCGTCGGGGGTCTCGACCTCGACGATGTCGCGGGCGGTGCGCGAGGTGCGCGCCGGGGCCGAGCCGTGGGATCGTCAGCGCGCCGAGGGCGGCGGGGACCGCCCGGCGGTCGACAAGCAGCCCGGTCTGCTCGAAGCGCTCGACGAGCTGGTGCATCCGGTCACGCGGGGCAGCCCGATGTCGCCGCTGCGCTGGACGCTGAAGTCGACCTATCAGCTCGCACGCGAGCTCGCCGGGCAGGGCTTCAAGGCGTCCGCGGAGCTGGTGCGCCGGCTGCTGCACCAGATGGGCTACTCGCTGCAGGCGCCGGCCAAGCAGAACGAGGGAGCCGGCCACCCCGACCGCGACGCCCAGTTCGCCTACCTCAACGCGCTGGCCTCGGAGCGCCTCGCCGTCGGCGACCCGGTGATCAGCGTGGACACCAAGAAGAAAGAGCTGATCGGGTCCTACGCCAACGGCGGCGCCGAGCGCCAGCCCGCCGGGGAACCCCAGCGGGTGAGCGTGCACGACTTCGCTGATCGGGCGCTGGGCGAGTTCGCCAAGGCCATCCCCTACGGCGTCTACGACGTCGCCAACAACGCCGGCTGGGTCAACGTCGGCGACTCCGCCGACACCGCCGAGTTCGCCGTGGAGTCCATCCGCCGCTGGTGGAACACCCTGGGCCGCGACCGGTTCCCGACCGCGACCCGGCTGCTGATCACCGCCGACGCCGGCGGCTCCAACGGCTACCGGCCCCGCGCCTGGAAGTGGTTCCTCGCCCAACTCGCCGCCGAGACCGGCCTCGAGATCACCATCGTGCACTACCCGCCCGGCACCAGCAAGTGGAACAAGATCGAACACCGCCTCTTCAGCTTCATCTCCATGAACTGGCGAGGCCGACCCCTCACCGACATCGCCACGATCATCGAGCTCATCGCCTCCACCACCACCCAAACCGGACTCACCGTGCAAGCCGCCTACGACCCCGGCTGGTACCAACGCGGCATCAAGATCACCAACACACAAATGGAACAACTGCCCCTCCGCCCCCACCACTGGCACGGCGAATGGAACTACACCATCACACCCAACTGAACACGCGACCTAACTCGCGGCGGACCCTTACGCTAAGGAGCAGCGCAGTCATTCGGAGTTGGTCACGTAGCCAACCGTCTCCTACGAGATACCATCCGGCCCATGTTGTGAGAACCAACACGCAAGCCCACCTTTGGGGCTCACGCTTGAACAAGAACGTCTTGACCGCATCTGACGCAGTAAGAACGGGAACTAGCGCACCGATAGCAACTGCCGATACTAGTGCGAACGTCGATGCCTGACCCAAATGATTAAGTCGGTCAGGGTCTACAACAAGACTAATCGTAAGCGTGACAACAAATACTGCCGCTAGCCGGCCCAAACCAAAAGCACGGATCAGTATGTTATCGCTTTCGGCAAAGCCACTCCAGCCCATGTCGTCAGCAGGCATATCACCTCTCGTCCGAGCGTGGCTCTAGCACCGAGCTCGCTGCAACAGCGACTAGGGCCGGCGCGCCCAATGAGTTCGACGGAAGGCTAAAGAGATACGCGCCGGCGACGTTCCTTCGAAGCGCTTCCGACGCCAGATTCAGTGCGATCGTCGCTACAGCCATTGCGTCAGCGGCTGAACCATGAAACGTGGGGACAGAACAACCAACAGCCGGCGTGAATGGCGGATGGTCGTCACGGTTCCAAAGCACTCGGTACGGCCCCAGGGAACTGTCGTCCGCGACTTTCTCTTGCAACGCCTCGTCGAGGTCGAACGTGGTGATCGAGGGGTTGCCATGCGTGATTGTCAGAATTCCCAGCGTTGCCGTTTGATTGTCGGTAGCCAACTGAACAATTGGCACGTTGAGCTGTCCTCGCCGTTGGGCTTCATGGACGGCAGCGTTCACAGACGTGTTGACGCTTGTGTCGAAGATAAAGTCACAACTTGTAGCATCTTCTTCCAAGCCGTCTTGGGCGTACGACGATACAGCCATGACTTCACACGGATCGGATAGCAGTTTGAGCCTGTCGGCCAAGGCTTCCGCTTTTGGCCGGCCAACATCCACCTCGGTGTAATTCTGCCGGACGAGGAGTCCGCGTGTGACGAAACCGGGGTCTCGTAGCGTCACGCGCTGTGCACCAGTCCGGACGAGCAGTTCGGCCACCCAAGAGCCAAGCGCTCCGCATCCCCAAACCGCGACGCTAGAACCGGAGAATAGGGCAACAGGCCGGTCGCTGTCTCGGCGCATGGTGACATCAGGACGCTGATCATCGACGTATGTCCATTCCACAGGTGGCTCTTCGCGGCTCGACGTAGTAGTAGCGGCGCTCCGAGCCGCGGGAAGGGCCCTGGCAGCATCGCGTGCACCGAGTCTCCACCCGATGAGGTGCAGGGCCGCACAATGTCGGTGTGCAGGATTTGGGACGGCGATGACTACATGGAGAAATTGGTCTTCGCCGAGGCTTCGCAGCGCCCGGCGAATCGAAACTTCCATCACTCGTCGATGCTTCCGGTCGACCTGGTGGCGAACTGTAGTTAGAAGATCGGAGAGCAAGTGACCGCCTCCCAGCGGCAGATACTCAGGTAGCACGACGAGAACCCCTGGTAAGAGGTCGGGTTCGAAGGGCGGCACCCATGCTGCGATGTCGATTCGATTTTCGGTTCTCTGGTGAAGTCCGATGCGGTGAGCGAGGTCACCAGACGTAATCTCGGCTGGCATCGGAAGGCTCGCCACGATGGTCGGAGCACCTGGAGTGCGGTGCAGTACGCCACCAACAGCCTGATACAGCGCCGTCGCAGCATCAAACCGTCCAGCGATCGCGTCACCGAACCACTCCCAGAGCCGCAAGAGGAATCCCTGCATGCCTCGGATGGGATCCCACTCAATATTGGGATCCAGGTAGATGCATAGGCGTGATCCTTGCAGAACGTGTGGAAATCCTGCCCATCTCAGGTGCTCAACGCTTGCGCGAGGCGGGGTGCTCGGATAGCTCGGTGCGACATGAACCGTCACGCGCTCGACTGGCTCAGCGTTCAATCCAGTGTCATGACGCGGGAAGTCGGAAGTTTCGATTTCGAGCTTGAGCGCAGCACTTCCGCGCCAGTCACCCACGCCGATCAATCTGATCTGGCTTGAGTTCTTTGTGAATTCCTTCACATCCCCGACGGCAGCGAGTTGGGCATCGGTCAATCCAGCCATAGCGGTGCTCAGCCCGCTTGACCAGAACGCGATGCTCGTGAGGAGGCCATGGCACCTGCGGAGAGCCCCACCAGCGAGGTCTTCGAGGCTGGCTTCGAGGGGGCAGGTGGGTTGAACTTGTCGCCGAAGAGGTCGCGCCATTCCTTGGCCGACTTGCTGACATTGGGTTCGTCGTACGCAGCTCGCATCGCTCCAGCGATCGAGTGAATCCGGTCTCGGAAGTTCCGGTAGGTGGCATCTGTCCACCGGTGATCGAAGTTCGTGCCATCACCAGCGGGATTGGCCAGCCAGGGCTTGCTCGGCTGAGCCTGGAGCCACCGATCGAGGTCTTCGACGATGTTGACGAGCGCCGTTGGGATGTTGGCATATGTGCCGGGGGCCAACGCACTGGCATCCGTGACCTGCAGCCCGAGCACTGTCGTCAAGATGACTGACTTGACGCCGTCGAAGCTTCCACGCTCGTTTCTCAGGTACTTCATGAGCCGAACGACGCGACGGAACTGCCCTGAGGCGAGTTGGTCTCGGCGTTTCATCCAGTCCGTGAAGCCTTGCGGATTCGTCGATCCAAAAACCGGTTCCCAAGTGTTGTTGTCTCGGTTGACGATGACGCGCCGACCGCCAGCAAGGGTGACTAGCGGGACGATGTCGAGGTGGCAGCCAACCCCGTTCTCAGGCGCGTACTTGAGCCAGACGCAGCGACACTTGCGACCATGTTCCTGCTTTGAGTAAGTGGGATGGCGACCGAGGGCGTTGTACACCTCGTTGAGATAGGACCTTGGCTCCCAAACAGCCTGTTCGTCCATCAGCAGGAGGAAGTCCGCGTCGAACTCGTCGCCCGACTTGGGCCGGATGATCGTGCGCTGAGCCCAGGACCCCTGTCGTGACTTGCCCTTGATGATGCTGCCGATTTCCTCGTCGGCCTTGAGCGCCTTGTAGACGGCGTTGACACGCGACTCAAGTTTGGCGAGACGCGTGTCATCGATGTTCACGGCGTCCTTTAGGAAGTCCTTGAAGTACTCGGCGTGTTGCATGTCAATTGATCTCCATTGCTGGTTGGTACTGCCCATTCACGCGGTCGTGAAGGACAAGTTGAGGGTGGATCTCTCGGTTTGCGATGCGTCCGAGAGTGAGGCACACCGACAGAGGTGCTGCGCCTAGAACGTGAAGGCGGCTGGTGGTCTTGTGGTGCTGCTCGATGTCAGCAAATACGTCGCGAAGCGCACTCTCGGCGGACTTGAGGGTTGCGATCGAATCCACGATGTCGGCATGTGGCGTGCAGTCACCTGCGGGTATGACCCGATAGAGCCGGCAGCTCTCAAGAGACCGTGGCACCTCCTGCACGTGAACAGCCGCCGACATAGACAGCACAAGAACGGCGTCGTCAAGAGGTTCACCTTTCCGAACGACTTCGAAGGAGAACCGGTGCTCCCGCGAATCAGCCGGCCACGCCCACGATTCCGACGCTCGGTGCCGTTGGTAAATGTCGACATCGAGTTTGTCCCCGAGTCGCGCCCCGAGATATACCAGCAGCGGCCAGCGAGCCAAGGCGAACACACTGACGTGCCCAAGAGCTCCGTCCTCGACGGCTGGTGCCACCTGACGGTTCAGGATTAGGTCGATGGTCTGACGACAAGTGTCGTAGTACTCCCGGTCGCCGATGTTGGGCGACAATGCGCGTCGTAGATCGATTTCGATTCCGGCGGAATCATGGCTCAGAGGAAATCGAGCACTCCGCCCTTGAGCCAGGACGGCAGCGGCGGCAGCGGATCGATCCAGAGCGACATTGCTGTCCCCAATCATTCCGTGCATCCGGAGCACGGCTGTGTCGTAGCCCGGAGGTACCCCGAGAATCTGCGCGATTCGGCTTTCGTGCCGCTCCTTGAGTTCACGGAGCCGCTCGACGGTAAAGGCATTGAGGTTCTGAGGTGCATCGATCTCGGAGTGGCAGGACGAGCAGAGCAGGAGGAGATTGTCAGGATCGTCCCGGCTCTCAAGGGGCAGGTCATCATCACCGCGTGGCGAACGGTCGTGAATCGACCGTCCCACGATGTGTGCACGTTCGCCGCGGTATAACGCCTTTTGGGTGAACCCAGAAACGAGCAACTCGCCGTAGCACAGCGCGCAACGTCCACCGCTACGCACGAGGAGGTGCCGCGTGGTGAGTTCCTTGATCATGCGTCCTCCATGGTGACAAGGGGCTGCTACACGAATGGGGGTCGGCGCAATGCACCCCAGCTACCGCCAGAAATGCGACGGCCGAAGCGCATGAGTGGCACTAACCCCCAAAAAACCGACACCCCCTCGGCCCAGGCACCCTTAGGCGACCCGACCGAGGCTCAATAGCTTACAGGGATGTAACTTGGTGTTGGCCCGGATTCCGAATTCCTGTGTGAACCAATAACAGGTCAGCCCTGCCCGCGCGACCGGCATCGGTCGTCACCGGCGTCCCTCTTGCGTCGTCACGTCGACCACCGCAGACGAGCGAGCTCCGTGGCCGCTGCGGTCATTCTGCCGGCGTATTCGAGCCTCTCTCGCCAGCGGTTGGGTATGGCGTCGACGCCGTGCATCATGCCGAGCAGGCCGCCCGCGATGGCGCACGTGGTGTCGACATCGTCGTCCCGGTTAACCAGGCTCACGAGCACGGACTCCAGCGATTCGGGCTGCTGGATCGCCCACGCCGCGCAGGCGAGACTGTCGATCACGTACCCGCCGGTACCCAGCTGCTCGACGGACAGTGTCGCAGGCGTCTCGAGGGCGCTGCGAGTGTCGGAGTCAAGATCGAGCTGGCGGTCCGCGTCGATGGCTTGGACCGGGCTGTGGCCCTCCGGTAGCACGGCACCGATCTCGTTGTAGGCCACGCAGCTGGGGCAGGAACCCAAATGTGGCCGCCGCGAGTCCGAGCACGACTACCGCCATGGCGAGTGTCTTGTTGGCGCAGCCGGACTTGCTGGCCCCGGCCGGCTCCGAGCTGCGGTGCTGGCCGCTCTTCGGCGTGCGCTTGTGCGGCCGTTCGGGCTCTGCCACTGCGTCGGCCCCAGCAATCCGCTCGACCAGCTGCTCCTCCGCTGACCACGCCTTTTCCAGGAGCTCCGCGACTGTGCTGCGCAGGTAGTCGTGCTCCGAGGCGTCGGCGACGGCCATCAGCTCGGCATTCTCGGAGAGACCTGCAGCAGTGAGGTTGGCCGAACCCAGGAGAAACGCCTGGGGATTCCCGTGGTCATCACAAGCAGCCCAGATCTTGAGGTGCGCTTCAGACCGACCGGCTGCGTTGCGGGCCGTCCGGTACCAGTTCCGCACTTCAACATCGCTGCGTTCCACGAAGTCCACCGCGGTGCGGCGATCGACATCGGTCGCGTGCTGAAAGTTGCGGCCCTGCAAGTCACCGATCAGCAGCGTCACTGGCCGTTGCCGGGTGCGCTCGGCCAGCCACACGAGTCCCGGCACACTCGCCGAGCCCACGCAGACGAGAAGCCTCCCCTCTGGATGCGCACTCAGGAAGCGCTCGATCCGGTCCCCGGCACCCGTTCCAACAGACATACGACGCCACAAGCTAGCCCAGCCACATCAGCAGGCCTTCCTGCGACCGCGAAACTCACTTGGCCCGTTCCAGGTACCTGCCTACGGTGCCTGCTCGTGGATGCCGAGCCTCGACGCTGGCGCATTTTGCGATCAGCGCACCGACACGGCATCCCGGCAGAGGACATCTGCATGCCTATCGAAACATCACTTGGACAATTCCACAGGACGACTGCCGCATGACGCTCGTCGGACCCCGTCGGGACGGCGATCTGCTTGACGTGGGCGAGGCGTACGATTCAGTCACGGACACCGACCTCATCATCCATGCGATGCGTGTCCGTGCGAAGTACATGAGGCAACACCGTGGATCAACCCGCTGATCAGGCATCAATCGACGAATCTGACGAGTATTGGGATGAAGTCGCCGACAGGTTCGAGCAGTTCGACTGGTTGAACTCCGCCGACGAGCCTGCTCACGAGCTGTATCTCTCGCTTGCCGTTCAAGCCGAAACCACCATTGCAGAACCGACAGAGGTGAGCAGGCAGCAAATCGAGGATGCGGTCTGCTGGGCTCGACGCGAAGGCATGCGATGGGACCGCATCGCGGAGATCCTTGGTGTCACCGCCCCGGCGGCGAGGGCACGCTACGGCGAGGCCGCCAAGGCGGTTCGGGCTTAGGCGCAGGTCGTGGCAGCGTCGTCACCCCGGTTGACCAGGCTCACGAGTACGGATTTCAGCGATTCGGGCGGCACCTGCGGGAGCCTAGGGACGCCTCGCGGCGGTAGAGAGCAACCCATTGCCGGCCTGCGCCTCGCCTGGTTCCGTGACATCCCATTCCTACGTGGGCGGCGCTGACACGGCCATCCACCGTGCCGCCAGCCCATCGCTGCGCTCCCATTGCCAAACATTGCGCGGTCGCGCATTGCCACGCCCGCAAGGACCTTGAGCTCGTAGCGGCGAAATCGGCGCGCTCCCCGGCCGCACACAAAATGCCGGTGACGTGCGCCAGACGCCTCGCTACGGTCGCATGGCAATGACCGATCGCTTCCTTCCCGATCCCACGGGTGGGACCACCGCTGGCCAAGCATGGGCGACATCCGGCTGCAACACGCTGGGAAGACCGCTTCGATGACCTCGTTGCTCCTGAGCGTGCTCGTGCTCGGATTGGTGCTACTGCCAGGCGCGTGCGCGGCATGGGGGTACCGCAGGCACACATTGAGCTACGGCAACCGCCTGCGCGACTGGCTGCTGCGTCTCGGTGGACTCTCTGCCGCGCTATGGACCGCCGGCAGTTGGCCCGCGTACTGGGTCTTCGCGAACTACTGGGAGCCATTCACCTCTGGTGAAACGATTCCGCGCGCCCTGGCGCTCGTGCCAATCGCGTACCTTCTCGTGCCGCTCGCAGCCGGTTGGACTGTCGGTCGGGCTGTGGCAAGAGACAAGCGGTGGGCGATACTGCTGCTCGGCTCGCGACGCGCTCCACGCGCTTGGGATCACTTGTTCGAACGACAACGATCTGGCTTCGTGCGCTGCCGGTTGAAGTCCGGCGCTTGGATCGGAGGGCTCTTTGACAACACTGGGTCACCAGCTTCCTACGCCGCCGGCGAAGCAGATGCACTCGACCTCTACGTGGGCCGCGCACTGCACCTCGACCAGCAGTCCGGTGCAATCATCTTTCGCTCCCAAGACAGGCTGGACAGTGCAGCGATCGGTGACACCGCGAGGCCCGACTTCACCGGCGGAGGCCTTCTCATCAAGTGGGAAGAGGTGGAGTATCTTGAGTTCGTCAACACGGAGTCGACTTCGGACTCCAACGACAGCTGATGGAAGAAGTGGACTTCACGATGAGCGACAGGGCCCGAGATAAGCCGCGTCACGAACACGTAGAGCGCCAAGGCGGGTACGCGCCCAAGGGTGCTGCCGATGTCTCAAAGCTGCCGAAGGGTCCTGCGCCCGGAGGAGAGCCGTCGTCGCAGGGTGGCAGCAGCGACGGGAAAACGTCGTAGCACCTCGCGCCATGGCTGCGGCACCGGCGGCTTCAGCAGGGTGGGCTGGCGTCGGCGAGGAGGGTGGCGACCTTCAGCGGGACGCTTGTTTGGGCTGGGTGCATGATCACGCCGGCAAATGGCGTGACCAAGTACGCGACACGTGGCTCAGCGGCGGGGTCGTCGGGCACTGATACCACGGCGAGCCGCCAGCGTTCGGGGTCGTTCTGGGCCCGGCGCACCTGACGAGCGCTGACGTGAATCTCTTCAGTCCGAGGCAAATGGCCCTTGACCTCTATGAAGTAGTGGTCGCCCGTCGCGGGGTCAACTGACATCACGTCGAACCCTGGGTTGTTGTGCGCTTGTTCCTGCGGGATACGTCCCAACTCGCGTTCGGCTGCCAGGACCGCGGCGACTGCTCGCCGGTCGGTTTCCATCTTGTCGGCGACCGCTTCGACGTCGGGTGGCGAACCGGACAGTGCGTCGACCAATCCTTGGGGCACGATCACTGCCGCCGCGACCACGGTCGGCGGGCTGCTGTGCAAGTCGGCCTCGGTGTCGAGCTCGGCACGGCGGCGGGCCATGCGAGTCTCCAGCTCGTCGGCACGCGCCCGGGCACGACCTGAGTTCAGCCTGGGCTTGCCGCCGGCGATTTCCTGCGCCTTGATCTCGTTTGCTCTCCGATCCCAGTAACGGATCTCGGATTCGAGACGCTGGCGCACCGCTTCGCTTACGCGCGCCACCCGGCCGCGCACTATGGCCGCTACCGATTCGAGGTGCGGGCCAGCGAGATGTTCGATTGCCCAATCGCGGGCGACCGATTCGGCGGCCGGCCCTGCCCACGACGTTTCCAGCCGGTCGGCCAGCAAGCTCTCCTGGTCGCCGGCCGGCGGTGCATAGACCAAGTACGGCTCCGCTCCAGGGTCACGGGCGTTTCCAAGTTCGTCCACCTCCACGTATTGGAACCGACGTGACACGACCTGGCGGGCACCGTTCACGATGCGACCGTCGGTAACAACATGATCCAAGTACACGAGCAGCCGAGGTTCGGTCGACGGATCCGCTGGATCAACCAGGACCGTTCCACGCTGCAGCGACTCGCCCCAGTCGGTGAGCACTTTGGACGCCACCACACTCAACAGCGCGCTGCCGGGAGAGATCAGCTCCGCACGATCACCGGCGGCCCCAGACAACTTGCCAGCGATCTCGGCATCCGGCAGCACATGGTTCTTGTCGAACGTCACCCGTGCGTATCGGTCATGCACCGGTCCGAGCGTCGGGTCGGCACTCGACCGTACCGCGGCAGGGACGCGGGTGACCTCGTATCGACTGTCTTCGCGGCCGGCGATGCGACCTCCATACAGCCGTAGCGCCTCGGTGAAGAAGTCGTGCACGAACCACGGCTGAAGCCGCCGAGCACGGGATTCTTCCATCTGGCGGCGGATTTCGTCGTTGGCGGACGGGTCGGCCAGTCCCGCCACGAGCGCCCGTTCCTCGAGCACTTCGCGGAGCTGCTCACCGATGCCACTGTCGATGACCTTGTCCATCCAAGCGGCATGCGCGGGGTCGGTGTCGGCTCGGATGGCATCGATCAGCAGTTCCCGCAGCGAGACGTTGATCTGGGCATCGCCCAGCACGTCGTACACCTGGTCGCCATACACCTGACGCTGTTGCTCAATCTTGGCGAACAGCCGCTCGAACACCTGGCCTTCCCGGGTCCGGTGCGCGACCAAGTTCCAAAGATGGCAAGGCCGACGCTGACCGATCCTGTGGATGCGGCCGAACCGCTGCTCGATGCGGTTCGGGTTCCACGGCAGGTCGTAGTTGACCATCATGTTGGCGACTTGCAGATTGACGCCTTCGCCGGCGGCATCGGTGGCTACCAGCACCGACACGGTCGGATCGACTCGGAAGCGATCCTGAGTGGTTCGGCGGTCCTGCCGTCTGATGCCGCCGTGGATCGTGACCACCGCTTCGGGACGGCCCAATTCGGCGGCGATCCGCCCGGCGACATAGTCGAGAGTGTCGCGGTGCTCGGAGAACACGATCAGCTTGCGGCGGTCGTCGCTTGCGCCAGAGGCTGCATTGAAATGCTCGGAGCGCAGCAGATCCCGCAGTCGAGTCCACTTCGCATCCACGCCGCTGTTTCGGACCCGATCAGCCATCTCCACGAGGCCCTTCAGGACGACAACCTCCGCCTCGAGCTCGTCAGCGGTGGCCGCAGCCGAGGCGGCGTCCACAGTGACGCTCTCCAGCTCTTCGAGCTCGGCTTCGTCGAAGTCGTCGAAGTCAAAGTCCTCCAAGTCGGCGACCCGCACTCCCCGCGGCAGTTCGAGCACCGGAATCGGCTCGCCAGTGGCGGCCAAGCGACGCATCTCGGCGGCCTGTCCGGCCAGACGATCGCGGCGCCGGCGCAGGGACTCGTAGATCGCTGCCGGGGATGACGCCAGCCGTCGTTGCAGCCCCGCAAGTGCGAACCCGACGATCACGCCACGCTGCCGGTCACCTTCCTCTCCCATCCGGGCGGCGCGGTTCATCTCTTCGCGGACGTATGTGGTGACCGCTTCGTAGAGCTCGGCCTCGGGCTCTGACAGGTCGAATTGCAGGCTGTGGGCGTGGCGCTTGGTGAACAGCGGCTTGCCCTCGAACGTTCGCAAGTTCTCCTTGACCAGACGGCGCATGACGTCGCTGACATCGGGAACCTCAGCGGCTCCCCCGCTGCCGTTGGTGGCGCGCAGCCGTCCCTCGAACCGCTCGGGGTCGATGAGCGTCATGAAGGCCAAGAAGTCCTCGTTCTTGCCGTTATGGGGAGTTGCCGTCAGCAGGAGGAAGTGGCGGGCACAGTCGCGCAACACCTCGCCGACGATGAAGCGCTTTGTGCGGCGCAGCTCGTCGCCATAGCGGTGCGCGGACATCTTGTGCGCCTCATCGACGACTACGAGATCCCACTCCGAAGCGCCCAGACGCGCAACCAGATCTTCCGAGCGGGCGATTTGGTCGATGCGGGCGATGAGCAGGTTCCGTTCGACGAAGGGATTGCCGGTGCGTGACGCCTCGACGGTCTCACGTGACATCAATTCGAAGCTCAAGCCGAACTTGTCCCACAGCTCGTCCTGCCACTGCTCGACGAGGCTGCCCGGCGCCACGATGAGGCACCGAGTGACGTCGCCACGCAGCATCAGCTCACGAATGAGCAGACCGGACATGATCGTCTTGCCCGCGCCCGGGTCGTCAGCGAGGAGAAATCGAAGCGGCTTCTGAGTGAGCAGGCGGTTGTAGACGGCTTCGATCTGGTGCGGGTAGGGCTCAATGTTCGACGTATCGACCGCGGCGAATGGGTCGGCGAGGTGGGCCATCTGCATTCGCCGGGCTTCAGACGCCAGCTTGAACATGGCACCGTCAGCGTCGAAGGACCAAGTGCTCTGCGAAGCCGGGCGAATCTCGGCGAGATCGGTCTCTGTGATGAGCCGTTCGCCGAGACGGTTCTCCGCCGTGCGATACGTGAGCGTCGCCGATCCCGGACCGTGAATGTCGACGGCAACGACGGTGACATCTGTTCCCGCCACCACGCCAGCGAGTCGCATCCCGGCAGCCAAGTCACTGAGTTCCATCGCCATGCCGTCGCCAAACCGCTGTGTCGCCAAGGCTGATCCCCACCGGACCGGCCGCCAGGCTCTGCCGCAGGGTACGCCCGCAGCGCGCCCGGCTCCGCCTTCAACCTCACTGGCAGCAGTAGCTTTCGGCCCATGGGAAGCAGCGAGGGCGAAGACAGAGGAACGCTGGCGGTAACGGGAGATGCCGAGGCCGACCAGCTGCTGCTGGAGGACCCGTTTGCGCTGCTGCTGGCGATGATGCTGGACCAGCAGATCCCCATGGAATGGGCCTTCAAGGGCCCGGCTCGGCTGGCAGAGCGGCTTGGCGATCAGTTCTCGGTCACAGCCATCGCAGCGATGGACCCCGACGAGCTGGAGGCTGTCTTCAAGGAGAAGCCAGCGCTGCACCGCTTCCCCGGATCGATGGCCCGCCGCTGCGGTGAGCTGACCCGCCACATTGCCGAGCACTACGACGGCGACGCCGGTGCCATCTGGGCCGACGTGCGCAGCGGCAAGGCGCTGTACGACCGGCTGCGCGCCCTGCCCGGCTACGGCGACGAGAAGGCCAAGATCTTCGTGGCCATCCTGGCCAAGCGTTTCGGGGTCGCTCCCCGGGGCTGGAAGGCCGTTGCCGGCCCGTTCGCCGACCGCCAGCCTCGCTCGGTAGCCGACATCGACGGCCCAGACGCCCTCGTCGAAGTGCGCGCCTGGAAGAAAAACCAGAAGGCCGCGGGCAAGTCCAAGCAGGACTGAACCGCGCGGAGTTTCTCCCCGGAGTCGCCAGATTCCGGCACAACGCAAGCGACTCGCTCGGCGCGACTGCGCGCCGTCAAACGCTGTGTATTGATGCGCTTGTGTGTCAGCCGGCTGTCACAAATTGCGTTCCGGTGACAAGACCGTTGCTCATCTGAAATTGACGGAACGCAGTCCCCCACACCGGCGTCGGGCCACCAAGTCGCACTTCCAGCAGCAGTGCTGCAGGGCGAATGCGGCTGAAGGAATCCGACACAAGGGGGACAGAAATGTTGAAGACCCGCACACCGAAACGCACTCGCCGCAGTGCCGGCAAAGCCGCTTGGCGGATTGCTGTCGCATTGGCGGCGCTCTGCCTGCTGGCGGTGGCCTGCACGGCAACCGACGACGCAGACGACACAACTGCGGTCGACACGGAGACTGAGTCCACCGACCGCGCCACGCCCGTGACGGCAAGTTCATCCAGCAGGGCGGATGAACAGATGGACGAGGCTGACGACGAGGAAGAAATGTCCGACGAATCTTCGTCGGGGCTGTCTTCGAGCGGCAGTCGCACCGAGACCGAGTCAGCTGAGTCTGCGGAATCTGAGCACGAGCCGTTCCAGCCAACGCAACGGCGCCGCACCGAACCGGACAACTTCGTCGACTACGGCATCAACCCGTTTGTCGACACCGCCGACGACCCGTTCTCGACGTTTGCGCTCGACGTGGACACCGCTTCGTACACGATCGCTCGCAACTTCCTCGACGGCGGCCAGCTGCCGCCCTTCGAGGCAGTCCGGGTCGAGGAGTTCGTCAACTACTTCGACGGCGGCTACCGGGCTGAGATCGACGAGTTCGCCATCAGCGTCGATGCCGCGCCATCGCCGTTCGCGGACAGCGGCGACCTTCTGCTGCGTGTGGGCGTTCAGGCCCCGCACGTGGTGTCCGACGCAATTCGTCCCGACAGCATCATCCTGGTTCTCGACAGCTCGGGTTCGATGAATGAAGAAACCGGCACACAGGCTGACCGGACTCGACGAATCGATCTGGTCCACGACGCCGTTGACCTGCTGCTCGGAGGGCTGGAGCCTGACACCAGGGTCGGCGTGGTTGCCTACGAGAGCAGCGCTCGCACGGTCGCCCGGCCAGCCGCCCTCGGCCGGAACTACGACGACCTGTTCCGTCGCATCCAAACCGAAGTGCAGCCCGGCGGCAGCACGAATGTGGCGGCCGGACTCTCGACCGGTTACCGCATGGCCGATAGCGAAGCTGCCGCTGGACGCAACGTGCTGGTGCTGCTGTTCTCTGACGGCGTCGCCAACGTCGGCGCAACCGAGACTGATCGGATCCTGCGACAGCTCGGCGAGCGCTCCGACATCGGCCTCTCCACCATCGGCGTCGGCCTCGGCCCGTTCAACGACGAGCTGATGGAGCAGCTGGCCAACCGTGCCGATGGTTCGTATCACTACATCGACGATGAGGATGAGGCCTGGCGGCTGCTCGGCGGCGATGTGACGTCGTTCGTCTCAGTCGCCGCTCGCGACGCCAAGGTCCAGGTCATCTTCAATCCCGACACGGTGGCCGCCTACCGGCTGATCGGCTTCGAGAACCGCGACGTGGCCGATCGGGATTTCCGCAACAACGCTGTTGACGCCGGAGAGGTCGCCATCTCTCAGAGCGCAACCGCGCTCTATGAGCTGACACTTGTCGATCCCGACAGCAGGAGTCGACGCAGCAACGAGACGCTCGCCAAAGTCACGTTGCGCTACGAGCGGCCCGCCAGCGAGGCCATCACCGAGGTGTCCGCCACGATCAGAGAACAGAACCCGCATCGCAGCTTCGAGGACGCCGACCGGCACTTCCGCCTGGCTGCGGTGGCCGCCGAATTCGCAGAGGTCCTCCGCGAGAGCTGGTTCGCGGACGATCCGTCGATGCGCACCCTGCGCAGGGAGGCCGACATGGTTGCCCGGGACTTCCGTGGCGACCCCGACGTGGCAGAGCTGGCCCGCCTCATCGCCGCCGTCCAACGCCTGCGGTAGAAGGATTCGGGCCGGGCGGCCCCGCAAAGACGATGCCCCGGCGGCGCTCCCCGGCTCAGGAGCGACTGCCGGGGCGTCGCCGCGCCGTTGCGCTAGGCGCCAAGGCGCTCGGCGGCCTGTTCTCGCAGCTCGTTCTTGAGCACCTTGTTGGACGGATTCATCGGCAGCGCATCCACGATCCAAAAGTGCCGCGGGACCCGGTAGTTGGCCATCTGCTCTCGACACCACGCACGCAGCGCATCCGCTTCCGGAACGCCGGCGGGCGACGGCACCACGAACGCCGCTCCGACCTCGCCGAGGCGTTCGTCGGGCACGCCGACAACCGCCACCTGGCCGATCTGCGGGTGCTCGGCCATCACCTTCTCGATCTCGGCGGGATACACGTTGAAGCCGCCGTTGATGAACATGTCCTTCTTGCGGTCGGTGACGTCGATGTAGCCCTGCTCATCCATCACGCAGATGTCGCCGGTATGCAGCCAGCCGTCTTCGTCAATTGCTTCGGCGGTGGCGACCGGATCATCGAGGTAGCCCGCCATGACGTTGAACCCGCGCACGAGGATCTCGCCCGGCTGCCCGAGGGGCAGATCCCGACCTTCGTCGTCGACGATGCGCAGCTCGACGCCGCCGAGTGCCCGCCCGCTCGTGGTGGCCACCAGTTCAGGCGGATCGTCCGCCGCGCAGATCGCTGCCAGGCCGTGCGTCTCGGTCATGCCGTATCCCGTGAGTACGGTCTCGAATCCGAGCCGTTCGCGCATCGCCACCACTGTCTCCACCGGGATGGCCGCAGCCCCCGTGAGCGACGAGCGCAGGCTCGAGGTGTCGTAGTCGTCGAGGCCGGCAAAGTTGATGAGCGACTGAAAGATGGCAGGCGGCCCCGGCAGGATCGTGATCTTCTCGTCCTGGACGCGCTGCAGCACCGATTCGACGTCGAAGACGGGATGAGGGTGGATCGTTGCGCCGTGCATGATGCACGGCGTGATGCCAGCGGAGAAGCCGAACGCGTGGAAGAAGGGGTTCACGACCAGCATCCGGTCGCCCTGGCGCATGCCGAGCTCGGCGGCGTACTGGGCGAAGTTCCGCAGCACCGGCGCATGGTGCACGAGCACACCCTTGGGCAGGCCGGTGGTTCCGGAGGTGAACATCACCAATCCGAGGTCCTCGCCCGAGGCCGCTGCACATCGACATGCCGCCTCGTCTGCGGCGTCTGGTGTGGCCCGTGACGCAAATTCCGCATAGGAGACCGTGCCCGTCCGTGCCTCGCCGCGCAGTATGACAACGTCCGTCAACGAGGGGACCGTGTGACCCCCGTCGGCCGCCTCGTTGAGATCCTTCACGTAGTCGTAGCCGAGGAATCCCGCCACGGTGAACAACACCTTGATCTTGGACTTGCTCAGCACGAACGCGGCTTCGCGTCCCTTGAAGCGGGTGTTCACGGGCACGAGCACCCCGCCGGCACGCAGCGTCCCCATAGACGCGATCACCCATTCCCAGGCGTTCGGTGCCCAGATGCCCACCGTGTCGCCCGGCTCCAGGCCTGACGCCACCAGCGCCGCGGCACACTCGTCGGACAACCGCTTGATTTCCGCGAAACTCACCGACACGTCACCGTCCCGGATCGCCTCCGACTCGCCGAACAGGTCAGCTGCCCGGTCAACGAGATCGGGATAGTTGTCGGGAATCGCGTCAGACATGGCGGACAGTCTCGCGGCTAGCCCGCGCCATTTCATTGCTGTTGCCAACGAGACTGCTGCGATGGAGGCTGCGCAGTGATCGTGTGCTGCGGTGAGGCGCTGGTCGATGTACTCGACGGAGATGACGCCCGTTCCGTGCCAGGCGGCGGGCCAATGAACACAGCGATCGCGGCCGCCCGCCTCGGGGCGACGAGTGCATTCGTGGGTCGGGTGTCCACCGATGCCTCAGGCGAGCGCATCTGGAGTCACCTGCAGAACAACGGCGTCGACCTGCGTGGCTGCGAGCGCGGGCCCGAACCGACGGCGAGGGCGATCATCAGCCTTGCGCCAACCCCGTCATTCCATTTCGAAGGCGACAACACAGCCGACACTGCGCTCGAAGCAGCGAACTTGGCTGCGCTGGGCGCCGGCCCTCACATCCTGCACGGAGGCACGCTGGGCATGTTCCGCGGCCGTACCGCTGAAGTGCTTGCCTCGCTCGCCGAACGTCACGACGGCCTCGTCTCGCTCGATCCCAATGTGCGGCCCGCCATCATCGGCGACCGGGGCCGCTGGGATCACTTTCACGAACGGTGGCTGGAGGTGGCTGACCTCTACCGGGCCTCCGACGAGGACTTGGCGTGGATCTGGCCCGGTCGTGCGACTGATGACTGCGCTGTGGAGCTGCTTGCCGGTCGAATCTCAACGGTGATCGTGACCCGCGGCCGCCACGGCGTCACCGTGTACACGGCCGAAGGCCAACTCGACGTGTCGGCACCGCCCGTCGAAGTTGTCGACACTGTCGGCGCCGGCGACTCATTCGTGGGCTCGGTGCTTGTATCTCTCTGGAACCTGTTCAGGGCCGACCGGCCCACGACGCCTGACTCGGTGAGCAGATGGCGTCGCAGGACTCGGTCAGCTGACCTGAGCCAGCACCTCACAGTGAATGAAGTGGAAGTAGCCGTCGGGATCGTCCGCCCACGTTTGCCAGCCGGCGGCGATCTGTTCCATCTCGTCGGACGTCGCATAGCCGTATTCGACGGCCTGGCGGGCGAAGCTGGTGTGCAGGCAGCGATCGGCCCACGAGTAGCCCCAGTTCTGGCGAGCCTCGGGGGTCCAGAACTGCCACGCCGATGCCGACATCTGCACACCCGGCATTCCTGCGGCGCGGAACCATGAGTACAGGTGACGGCCGGCATCGGGCTCGGCGCCGTTGTGGCGACACACCTGCCGGTACACCTCCCTCCAGCGTGTGATCTCGGTGCTGGATGGGTAGCCCCGCATCGTGGAGTAGTCGGAGTCGCGCACTGCCACCCAGCCGCCGGGGCGCACCACCCGAGCCATCTCCGACAGTGCGGCCACGGGGTTCGACAGGTGCTGCATTACCTGATGTGCGTAGGCCACATCGAAGCTGTCGCTGGCATACGGCAGCTCGTACACCGACGCTTCGGCCAGCGTTACATTGCCGATGCCCGCGTCGGCGACCGTGGTTGCGGCGGTGGCCAGAATCTCGGGGCCTACTTCGATGCCGGTGACGTGACCATTGGTTGCCCAGCGGGCGAGACCGACGGTGATCGAGGCCGGACCGCAGCCCACGTCCAGAACCTGCGAGTCTGCATGGACTACGTGGCGTGCGAACGATGCGCAGTCCTCCGCGGTCCGCCGTGCATGCTGGGCCACGACAGCGGGCTGGTGGCCGTGGGTGTACACGTCGCCGCTGGTCACCGCGGCAGCGTAACGAGCCAGAGATCCCGGCCGGGCTTGCGAGGTCGTGGCTAGCCTCGCCGCCCATGGCTGGATCGATCCTGGGCAACGAAGTTCGACGAACCGAAGACCCTGAGCTGCTCACGGTCGGCGGGCGCTACGTCTATGACCACACCGCCAACGGCATGTGCCATGCGGTATTCGTCCGCTCCCCCGTCGCACACGCGCACATCGGGGACATCGATGCAAGCGAGGCTGAGCGGGCACCAGGGGTCGTTGCGGTGTTTACCGAGGCTGAGCTGGGCGTTGCCCCCCACCACGGCTTCGTCAAGGTTGCCGACGAATTCGCCCGCCCCCCGCTGGCGACCGGCAAGGTGCGCTTCGTGGGCGAAGCGGTGGCCGTCGTCGTGGCCGAGTCCCTCGCCGAAGCCACCGATGCAGCCGAGCTCGTTGCGGTCGACTACGAGCCGCTGCCCGCAGCCGCAGACGCCGAGGCTGCGCTTGCTCCCGGCGCTCCGGCGCTCTTCGACGAGCGGCCGAACAACGTCGCCACCGAGATCACCGACCCGCCTGGCATCGATCCGCTCGACGGGGCATCCCACGTTGTCCGGGGCCGCTACGTGAACCAGAAACTGGCAGCGGTGCCGTTGGAGCCGAACTCGTGCGCTGCCATGCCGGGCGATGACGGTCGCATGACCGTGTACTGCGCGACTCAGATGCCTCACCTCACCAAGATGCAGCTTGCCGGCGCGCTCGGATGGGAGCCGCAGCGACTGCGCGTCATCGCCCCCCATGTCGGAGGCGGCTTCGGCGCCAAGGCCGGGCTCTACCACGAGCACACCGTGGTAGCAGCGCTGGCGGATCGGCTGGGCCGCCCGGTCACCTGGACGCCGGGACGCAGTGAAGACATGACCACGCTGGCGCACAGCCGTGCTCAGGTGCAGTACGCCGAGCTGGGCGTGCGGGACGACGGCACGTTCACCGGGCTCCGGGTCCGGTTGGTGGGCGACACCGGCGCTTACCCCAACATCGGCACGATGCTGCCAGCGGGCACCAAGCGGATGTCAAACGGCACCTACGCATTTCCGGCCATCCGCTTCGACGTCGTGACGGCCGTGACGAATACGACACCGACCGGCGCGTACCGGGGTGCCGGCCGACCCGAGGCGGCCGCGCTGCTCGAACGGCTCGTCGATCAGGCCGCGATCGAGACCGGCATCGATCCCATCGAGATCCGCCTGCGGAACTTCATCTCGCCCGACGCCTTCCCGTTCGACACGCTCACCGGCGTCACCTACGACAGCGGCGACTACGCCTTGCCCTTGCGACGTGCCGTCGAGCTGGCCGGCTACGACGAGTTGCGGGCCGAACAGACACGGCGTCGTGAACGCGGCGACGTGCGCCAGCTCGGCATCGGCATCGCCAGCTTCGTGGAGATCACTGCCGGCGGGCTGACCAGCGAGTTCGCCGCAGTGCGCATCGAGCCCGACGGCGGGGCCACGATCCGCGTCGGCACCAGCGCCCACGGCCAGGGTCACCAGACGACGTTCGCCCAGATCGTCTCTGCGCGCACCGGGATCGACCATGAGCGCATCGGGTTCGTCCAGTCCGACACCGACTTGGTGCCCCGCGGCGGCGGCACCGGCGGTTCGCGTTCGGTTCAGGTCGGCGGTTCGGCCGTGTCCAACTCCACCGATGTGCTCGTCGAACGGGCGCAGCTACTGGCAGCACACCTGCTCGAGGCGAGCGTCGACGACATCGTGCTCGACACCGAGGAGGGCACCTTCAGCGTTGTGGGCGTCCCGGCACGCTCGGTGGACTGGGCAGAGCTCGCCGTTGCGGTGGACAGCGCACCCGACGGCCTGCTGGGCGAGCCCACCGCGGCCGAGGCCACGGCGGCCGAGCGGGGCGAGCCCATCGACCCGGGACTCGCCGCGCAGCTCGATTTCGACCAGGGACACGCCAGCTTCCCCTTCGGGGCTCACATTGCCGTCGTGGAGGTCGACACCGACACCGGCGAGGTCCACTACCTACGCCACATCGCCGTCGACGACGCGGGCACCGTCATCAATCCGCTGCTGTTTGCAGGCCAGCAGCACGGCGGCATCGCCCAAGGCGCTGCGCAGACGCTGTACGAGGAAGTCATTTACGACACCGACGGGAACCCCCAGACAGCCACCCTTATGACGTACCTGTTCCCGTCCGCTGCGGAGTTTCCGAGCTTCGAAGTCCACAACACAGTGACGCCCTCACCGCTCAACCCGCTGGGCGCCAAGGGCATCGGCGAGGCCAGCACAATCGGCTCCACACCGGCGCTGCAGAACGCCGTCATCGATGCAGTGGCCCACCTCGGCGTGCGACACATCGACATGCCGATGAGTCCCCAACGCGTGTGGGACGCGATTGCCGCGGCCAAGGCGGGCAACCCGGCAGATCCGTGGCGGGAGCCGCCGGCGATCTTCGCTGCGTTGGCAGCCGGCCAAGAGGTCGATCCCGAAGGGCTCGCAGCGGCCGAAGGGATCTGAGCGCTGTGCGACAATCTGCAGAATGACGAAGCGGCGACGCGCTTTCAGAAAGGCTGCTGCTCATGCCTGACGTCTTCATCACCTGCGCCGTCACGGGCGCCGCCGACACCGTCGACAAGTCCGACAAGGTGCCGTACAAGCCCGCCGACATAGCCCAGAACGTCATCGAAGCCGCCCAAGCGGGCGCTGCGATCTGTCACATCCACGTGCGTGATCCCATCACTGGTGACGCCGGGCGCGACGTGGACTGCTACCGCGAAGTGGTGGAGCGCGTGCGTGCATCAAGCACCGACGTCGTACTGAATCTCACGGCGGGCATGGGCGGCGACTTCGTGATTGGCTCGGTGGAGCAGCCGTTGCCTCCCGATCCGCTGCGAACTGACATGGCGGGCGCCACCGAGCGACTGGCTCACGTGCGCGAGCTGCTGCCGGAGATCTGCACGCTCGACTGCGGAACGATGAACTTCGGCGAGGGCAACTACGTGGCAACCAACACCCACGACACGCTCATGGAGATGGCCCGCCAGATCCAAGCGCTGGGGGTTCAGCCAGAGATCGAGGCCTTCGACACAGGTCAGCTGTGGGAGGCCAAGGCGCTCGTGGAGGCTGGGGTCATCGAGGCCCCGGTCATGGTGCAGCTATGCATGGGCATTCGGTGGGGCGCCCCGCCGGACCTGAACACGTTCATGGCGATGGTCAACAACGTGCCCGATGACTGGACGTTCTCAGCGTTCGCGCTGGGGCGCGACCAGCTGCCATACGTTGCGCTTGCGGCCGTTGCCGGTGGCAACGCGCGGGTAGGCCTCGAGGACAACCTGTATCTCGAACGCGGCCAGCTCGCTACAAACGCCAGCCTGACCGCCCGGGCGAAACAGATCCTCGAAGCGATGAACTGCCGGGTGATCGGTCCCGAAGAGGTCCGCGACAATTTGGAACTGAAGCGGCACTGAGCGTTCTCTGTTCCGCCGGCCTCCCCGCGGCAGCCGACGAGCGGGGCTCAAGCCGCTGCTCGGCTGCGTTGCACCGGTGGTTTGCGTCGGGCCGCAAGCGGCCCGTACGGGGCGCTATTCCTCGATGATGACGGCGTATTCGGGGCAGTTCGCAGCGGCCAGCCGAGCCTTGTCCTCGAGGCCTGCGGGCACTTCGCCGTCGCCGGCGGCGGTGGCGTAGCCGTAGTCGTCCACGTCGAACAACTCCGGCGCCAGCGAGTAGCAGCGGTTGTGGCCCTGACACTTATCGGCATCCACGCTGATCCGCACAAGCAATCCTCCCTGCAGCCCCCTGGGCCTGCCGTCGTCGCGCCAGGCGCATCGACCCGGCAGGTCCGAAGTTAGCGGGCCGCCGGCCACGTCCCGCTTGCGGTGGGCGCGCGATTCGGTTCCGGCAGCGGCAATAGCGGTCCCGTAGCCTTGCGATGTCCACGCCTCCGCACCTTGAGGGGATGCCATGTCCGATGCCCAAGCCCGTCTTGCAGCGCTTCGTGCCAGCCGCGCCGGCACGGATACTCCAGCCTCTACAGCGACCGCCGAAGCAAAATCCGACGGCGCTGAGGACCCCACCAAGATCTGGCACAAGACCGCTTGCATCCTGTGCTCGAACAATTGCGGCATCGAGGTTCGTCTCGACGGCCGCAAGATCACACGCGTGCGAGGCGACAAGGAACATCCCGCTTCGAAGGGCTACACCTGCGAGAAGGCCCTGCGCATCGACTACTACCAGAACGGCCGTGATCGGCTCACCACGCCGCTGCGCCGGCGGGACGACGGGACGTTCGAGGAGGTCTCGTGGGACGTCGCCATCGCCGAGGTGGCCGAGCGGCTCACCGGCATCCGCGACTCGGTCGGCGGCGACAAGATCCTCTACTACGGCGGCGGCGGGCAGGGCAACCACTTCCCCGGTGCCTATGCACGCGGCGTGCTGCAAACCCTGGGCGTGAAGTACCGCTCGAATGCGCTCGCCCAAGAAAAAACCGGCATGTTCTGGGCACAGGGCAAGATGTTCGGCAAACAGAACCTCGGCGCCATGGGCGACTTCGAGCACACCGACTGCGCTGTGTTCATCGGCAAGAATCCTTGGCAGAGCCACGGTTTCCCCGAAACCCGCAACGAGCTGAACAAGATCCGCAACGACGACGTCCGCAAGCTCATCGTGATGGATCCGCGGGTGTCCGAGACGGCTGCGATGGCCGATCACCACCTGCGAGTACGCCCCGGCACCGATGCGTGGGCATTGGCGGCACTGCTGGCGATCATGATCACCGAGGGCCTCACCGACGAGAAGTTCCTGGCAAAGCACTGCACCGGCTGGGATGAGCTGCGAGACCTGATCTTGGGCACCGACATTGCCGACTGCGCTCGCAAGTGCGGCATCGACGAGGCGGAACTGCGTGCCGCAGCCCGCACGATGGGCAATGCCCAGTCGCTGTCCACCGAGGAAGACCTCGGCATCGAGATGGCTCCCCACTCGACGCTCAACAGCTGGCTGCAACGCCTGCTGTACCTGGTGACCGGCAACTTCGCGATGCCCGGCGGCATGAACCTTCCGCTGCGGCTCGCGCCGATATGCGGCCACTCGGGCGAGGGCGAAGTCGATCCCGTCACCGGCAGCCCCATGCTGTCGGGCCTCATGGCCTGCGCCGCCATCCCCGACGCCATCGACACTGACCACCCGAACCGGTTCCGGGCAATGATCGTCGAGTCGGCCAACCCGCTCCACACATTGCCGGACTCGAAGCGATTCCGGGAGGCCTTCGCCAAGCTGGAGTGTCTCGTGGTCATCGACGTGGCCATGACCGAGACCGCCCGCGCCGCCGACTACGTGCTGCCGGCCGCCTCGCAGTACGAGAAGCCCGAAGCCACATTCTTTGCCGGCGAGATGCCTGCGAACTACTTCCAGATCCGCCACCCGATCTTGGAACCGTTGGGCGACTCGCTGCCCGAGGCCGAGATTCACAGCCGGCTTGTGGCGGCCATGGGCGGCAAGCCGAACGCCACCACCGATCTCGCTGATGCCGCACAGCAGGGCCGCGAGTCGTTCATTGCCGCGCTCGGCGAGGCGTCGGCAACCGATCCCGATGTCGGCGCCAAGCTGCCAGTGGTGCTGTACGACGCCCTGGGGCCGACGCTGGGCAACATGGCACCGGCCGCGATCATGTTCGGTGCCGCCATGCAAGCCTCGATGCGCTATCCCGACGAGGTGCGGGCTGCGGGCATCTCCGGAGATGGCCTGGAGCTGGCAAACAACCTGTTCGACAAGCTGGTCGACTCGCCCTCGGGGATGATCTACAGCGTCAGCGAGTACTCCCAGACTTGGGACCGCATCGCGCATCCTGACGGCAAGATCCATCTCTTCATCGAGGAGCTCGCCGACGAGTACAGGTCACTGGCCGACGAGGAGCCTGCCCGCGGCGGCGACCGGTTCCCGTTCGTGCTCTCAGCCGGCGAGCGCCGTTCGTCGAACGCCAACGATGTGATCCGCGATCCCGAGTGGCGCAAAAAGGACAAGGCCGGCTCGCTGCGGATCAACCCCGACGACGCCACCACGCTCGGCGTCGTGGACGGGGACCGCATCAAGATCGTCTCCAAGCGTGGCGAGGCCGAGGCCCCTGCCGAGGTCACCGACACCGTGATGTCCGGGCACGTCACCCTCCCCCACGGCTTCGGCACCGAGTATCCCGACGAGACCGGCGAGCACAAGATTCACGGTGTGGCGGTGAACGAGCTCACCGACATCGAAGACCGCGACTGGCTGTCGCTGACCCCGCACCACAAGCACGTCCGCGTCGCCCTCGAACCCGTCCCCGGCTGAGCCGACCCAACGCGGAGGTAGCGGCCACCCGACTGCAATCTCGATTGGCCACACGTCGTTGGCTCATTCGCGTTGACGGCTGTGGGCAATGGTGAAGCTGGTGGACGATGTTCGCTGTAGCTGGCCGCGGCTGTCGTGGAGTTGGTGGTGGCAGCGGTAGCAGAGCAGGGCGAGATTGTCGATGTCTGTGCGGCCTCGAGCTGGGGCCTGCCAGGGAACTATGTGGTGGGCTTCGCACCAGGTTGGTGCAGCTGCGCAGATCACACAGTGGCGGTCTCGAGCGAGCAGTGCGCGCCATTGGGCGTCGGTGACGGTGCGCACCTTGCGTCCGAGCCATAGCGGTTGACCCTTGCCGTCGAAGACTGCGCCGAAGATGTCTGCGCCGCAGGCGAGTCGTTCGAGTACGTGGGTGGGGATGGGTCCGGTGCCGGGGATCTCGCAGTCGGCCCACTCGTCGCCTAGTACGGCGCGTGTGTCCGCGACGATCACTAGCTGGTTGCGACGCCGCATTAAAGCGTCGCATGGCAACTGCGACGGCGTGGCGTTGGGAGCTGTTCCATTCTCAATGGGCAGCGGTTCGGTTTCGACCGAGCCAAATGGTCCAGCGCTTGCGGGCAACCCGGCGAGGTGGTCGGGTGCCAGGGGCGGCAGCGGTGCCGGCGGCGACCAGCCGTTGCGCTCGGCGATGGAGGCGGCATCGCGGTGGTCGACCTCGGCGTGCCAACGGCGGGCGGCACGGCGATTGTCGGTGCCGACCAACGCTGCGAGCGCGTCGGCGCGGCATTGGGTGTAGGTACGCGGCTCGGGAGCATCAGGATCGCAGCATCGTGCCCGGTCGGCTTCGGCCAAGCGCTGGGCCATGTCGTCGATGATCGCCTTGAACGCTGCACCGGTCGCGGGGTCCATCAGGGCTGTGGCCTTGATGAGCCCTTCAGAGGTCTGGGTGATGCTCAGTCGTCGCAGGGCACGCTGACGGCGATATTCCTCTTCGGGTGTGAGGCCTTTGCGCAGTTCGCGCATCCAGTCGCTCGCGGCGCGGCGGGTGCACTCGACGTTCGTCGAGGTCGCAACTTCCAATAGCCGAGCAGCGTCGTTCACCGCGTCGGTACCAGCCATGCCGGCTGCGTTGGTGAGCACGTCGGCATGCTCGGCAGTGATGCGCCCCTCGCTGAGCGCCGCCTCCACATTGGGCATCTGCACCAACGCCCCGGCGCGTCCAGCAGCACGCTTGGCTGCCGCTCCGGAACAACCCGACAGGCGCCGCAGCACCGCTGCGGAGCGATCTCCGAAGTCGTCGAGCCGGTCGATCTCAGCAGCGAACCGCGCCTCGCAGGCATCCACCGCTGAACGCACGCGGGTGAGTCCTCGGACGGTTTCTTCGAGATCATCTCGGCAGAGCCCGAACGCATCCGCTGAACGGATTCGCTCCGCAGCCTCGTCCAGCAACGCCGCAGGTCCCATGCACGCAGCGCGGTCATCCAGATCCGCCGGCGACGCGAACGGGAACATGCCCGGCCTGCCGGCCCCGGCCGCCTGCGAGCATCCATGCTCCGCCAACGGCGACCGCTCCGGCGACTGCTCGGAGCCGTAGTGTTCACCGTTTCGATATTTTTCCATCAGTTTCACCTCCTTCGCTATATTTCGAGAGTATATCATCTATTACAAACAAACGTACGTCTTTGCGTATGATCGTTCGCCAATTGGTCTACGCGCGGGGTGTGACGGTCATGCTGTTTGGGCCAGTGGTTCGGGCCTGGGTGTGACCCTGGGTGTGACGGGCTCGGTGCCTTGTGGCTGATCTGTCGGCTCGGTGCCCGGGCTGCTGGCGTGCGCCGACGGGCCGCCAGTCAGCTCTGGAGCTGATCAGGCGGCATCATCGCCGAAGTCGCCCCGCCGATAGCAGCGAAGTGCTCGCGCACCTGAGCCGGACGGTGAGCGCGCACGTACTCGGGATTCTGCAACAGCGCTAGGTCGAGCAGTTCCATCCGGTCCGGCGTCTGCAGCCAGGGCACCGGCACGTACAACGGCAAGCCGAATCGGCGCAACTCCCCCAGACCGCTGTAGATGGCCCGTTGGTACACCGCACGCTCTGGCCAGTCCATGTCGTGGGGACCGAATCCGACGCCGCAGTCGAGCAGCAGCTCTTGCGCGACCCCGGCTCGTCGCAAGCGCTCGATGTGCTCCCCGAACCACTCCACCATCACGGCAACGGGGTCGCCGCTCACGTCCCGGACGCTACGGAAGTCTCGCCCCAGCATGAACGGCAGCACCACCGTCACCTCACGCTCGGCAGCAAGCTCCACCATCTCAGCCGACTGCAGTGCGTCGCCGGCATTCAGCACAGCGGCGCCAGCGTCGAGCGCCTGGCGAGCCACCTCGGGCTTGCGGGTATCGATCGCCACATCAGCACCGAGCGACAGCAGCCCGCGCAACGGCCCAGAGACCCGCTGCCATTCCTCCCCAGCGCTCACTTCGTCGCTGCCGAGCGTGGAGCCTTCACCCCCGAGGTCGAAGTAGTCGGCACCTTCGGCCAGCAACGTGGTGCCGCGTGCGGCTGCCTCAGCGCAGTCATGCACCACCGAGAAGTCGGCCTTCGAGTCTGGAGAGGCGTTGACCACGCCGAAGATCTCCACGGCCGCAACATAGTCAGGGCGTGCCGACTGCGGCCGGGGACCGGTTCGGCGCCCGGTCGAGCTGACTGTTCCGAACGGTCAGACGAGGTCTGGATGCCAGAAACCCTCCGCCGAAGGCGGGATGGCAATCGAGCGGCCGACCTGCGGCGGCACCGGCAGCTCCCGATGCACCGACCAGATCTCGCTGAGCCGCTCGAACGGCTCGTCGACCATCGGTGCCACGCGGCGCGTCGGCCCATCAATGTGCAACGACATGACCTCGCAGATGGCCGCCACGTAGCCCTCCCGCGTCTGGGTCATGACCTGGAAGGCGTGAATGCGCTTGCGGTCGAAGCCCAACAGTTGGACCGAGATCACGTACGGCTCGTCGGGGCCGATCTCACGCACGTACGCGATGTGGTTCTGTGCCGAGAACGTGGTGATGTCCCGAACTGCCCGATGCGCGGCACCAAGCCCGATGAAGTCCATCCAAGGTGCAATGGCATCATCAAAGGCCACCAGGTAGTAGCCGGCGTTGAGGTGGCCGTTGTAGTCGATCCACGGATCCAGCACCGCCCCCCGCAACACCTCGACCGGTGCTGCGGCGACCTCGTCGGTCGGCTGCGGACTCAGCGATGCGTCGCTCACACCAGTCTCCTCGCTGCCGGAACCGTCGGTCCTGCCCTACGCAAGTGAACCAGCGATCGAGCTCAGTTGCTGCGGGTCAAGTCCGCCACCGTGACTGGCCCAGCCGCACCGTTTCGATCATTCGCGATGTCGTCGGGAATAGGCCAGAAGACGTCAGGCGGGGCATCGAGTAAAGGCGCGGAGCGGGGCCGTTCGAGCGCCGCACCCAAGACGTCGCCCACCGGTCTCACCATCGGCACAGCGGGCTGCCGTACCAGCCGCTGGGGAATCAACGGTTGCCGAACCAACGGCTGAGTCGACGCTGAAGGCGCCGGGCTCGGTGGTGCGCCAGGACCGACATAGGTAGGCAGGTCCAGAGGGTGGCGTGTCATCGGCAAGAGCACCACAACTCCCACCGCCGCGATCACGCCCGAGATGGCGATCGGCAAGCCAATACCGCCGGTTGCATCGGCGGTGAAGCCCATCAAGGGCGGACCGATGAGCGCCCCGGTCCCGGCGCTGAAGAACAGCATGCCCATGACGGTGCCGAGGCCCACCAATCCGAACAAGTGGGCTGTGACGTCACCGAGCAGCGCCACGAAGCCGCCATAGGACACTCCAAGGACCGAAGCAAACACGATCAGCAGGACGAACTTTGCCTCGAGTGCGCTCACTCGGGTCGTCGCGAACCAGATCGCGTAAGCGACGGGCAGCCCGAAGAATGCCATCTTGACCAGTCGGACCGAGCCGAGCGGTCGGGCCAGGCTCGTGAGCGCCATGCGCCCCACGATGCTCGCGAAGCCGATGATCGTGAGCAGCGCCACCGCTGCTCGCGCCGGGAGGCCATCGTCCTGGGCGAACGTGACCACCGAACCCAATGAGCCGATGACGGCCATAGTGAAGAACACACCCGAGACCCCCATCTGCCAGAAAGCAGCGGAACGCACGACCAAGGAGACGTGACGTCCAGCGTCGCCCATTTCCATCTTCGGCGGCCGCTTGATCATGAAGAGCGCTACCGCAAAGATCCCAGCCGACACCACCGCAAGCGCCTTCATGCCGCCACGCCATCCATAGACCTCGAGCAGCCATTGCGCCAGCGGCGCGAAGAACACCGTCCCCAGCCCCGAGCCCGTCGCCACGATGCCTTGAGCCACGGCGCGATGACGCGCGAACCACATCGCCGTGAGTGTGAACAAAGGTGCGTTGAACAGACCCCCACCGAAACCAAGACCGACGCCGAACAGCACGTATCCGTGCCACAACACCGATACCTGTGACATGGCAAACAGACCGCCGCAAAACATCGTTGCTCCGACGATGAGCAGCGGAGCGATGCCGAACCGGTCGTACAAGCGGCCCGAGACCAGAGCACTGCCGAAGAACAGAAACACGGTGATCCCGAACACGAGGCTGATCGGTCCGTGCCCGGTACCGAACTCGTCCGCCATGCTCTTCGCGAACGCATTGAAGCTGTAGATCGCCCCGAACGCCGCCATCACGCTGAGGGCCGCGCCACAGGCCGTGACCCAGCCACGTGCCGAGTCGAGATGCGTCGGGCCGCTGGCCATCACCGGTGCGAGGCTACGGCGGCAGCGTCGGCTCTGCGGAATTACGCCTCAAGCGGGCCGCTCGCGGCCGCAGGGCACAGCGGACGACTCAGCCCAGCAGTGACAGGTCGCGCACCGCACCCCGGTCTGCGCTTGTCGCCATGGCGGCATAGGCGCGAAGCGCTGTGCTCACCTGGCGCGGCCGCGGCTTCGCTGGCTCCCAACCGGCTGCGTCCTGGCGGGCCCTGCGCCGTTCCAGCTCGGCGTCGTCGACAGCGAGGTTGATTGTGCGATTCGGAATGTCGATCTCGATGGTGTCACCGTCGTCTACGAGACCGATGAGCCCACCGGAGGCCGCCTCGGGCGAGACATGGCCAATCGACAAGCCCGAGGTTCCACCGGAGAAACGCCCGTCGGTGACCAAGGCACACGCTTTGCCGAGGCCTTTCGACTTCAGGTACGACGTCGGGTAGAGCATCTCCTGCATGCCAGGTCCGCCGCGCGGGCCTTCGTAGCGAACCACCACGACATCACCGGCAACCACGCCGCCTTCGAGGATGTGCTCGACGGCCTCGTCCTGGCTCTCGACGACATGCGCGGGTCCGGAGAAGACCAGGTTGGCTTCGTCCACGCCGGCCGTCTTTACGACGCAGCCGTCGGGGGCGAGGTTGCCGTAGAGGATGGCCAGCCCGCCGTCGGCGGAATACGCGCAGTCCACTGAGCGGATGCAGCCGCGCTCGCGGTCGGTGTCGAGGGTCCGGTAGCGCTCGGATTGGCTGAATGCCACCTGGGTGCGAATGCCCGCAGGACCGGCACGGAAGAATTCGGACAGCTTGGGGTCGTCATTGGTGGCGACGTCCCAGCGCGAGATCGACTCGAACATCGTCGGCGAGTGCACCGTGGGCACCTGGTTGCTGATGAGCCCTGCCCGATTCAGCTCGGCCAAGATGCCCATGACGCCGCCCGCACGATGGACGTCTTCGACGTGGTAATACTCGGACGCGGGAGCCACCTTGCAAATGTTCGGCACCTTGCGCGACAGGCGGTCGATGTCGGCCATCGTGAAGTCCAGTTCCGCCTCCTGCGCTGCGGCAAGCAGATGCAGGATCGTGTTGGTCGAGCCGCCCATGGCGATGTCGAGCGTCATCGCATTCTCGAAAGCCGCCATGCTGCCGACAGAGCGGGGCAAGACCGAGTCGTCGTCGTTCTGGTAGTAGCGCCGACACAGGTCCACTACCAGCCGACCTGCCTCCAAGAACAGCTCACGCCGGTCTGAATGGGTAGCCACCACGGTGCCGTTGCCCGGCAGTGACAGTCCCAGCGCCTCAGTCAAGCAATTCATCGAATTGGCGGTGAACATGCCCGAGCACGAGCCGCAGGTCGGGCAGCCAGCGCGCTCCATTTCGGCCACGTCCTCGTCGCTCACCGAGTCATCGGCCGCCACGACCATCACGTTGATGAGATCCACCTTCTGTTCGGCAAGCTTCGTCTTGCCGGCCTCCATCGGCCCGCCTGACACGAACACCGTCGGGACGTTCAGGCGCATCGCCGCCAGGAGCATTCCGGGGGTGATCTTGTCGCAGTTGCTGATGCACACCAGAGCGTCTGCGCAGTGCGCATTCACCATGTACTCCACCGAGTCAGCGATGAGATCTCGTGACGGCAGGCTGTAGAGCATCCCGTCGTGGCCCATAGCGATGCCGTCGTCGACGGCGATGGTGTTGAACTCCTTGGCAACGCCGCCAGCGGCCTCGATCTCACGGGCAACAAGCTGGCCCATATCCTTCAGATGCACGTGACCGGGCACGAACTGGGTGAACGAGTTTGAGACGGCGATGATCGGCTTGCCAAAGTCCTCGTCGGTCATGCCGGTGGCCCGCCACAACGCACGAGCCCCGGCCTGATTCCGGCCAGCGGTGGAGGTGACGGATCGATAGAGCGGCATGGGATCAGCCTACGCCTGGGCTGCCGGAACTGACAGCCCAGTAGCCTGCCCGACCTGATGGCCCTCGATGCCGCGGCCCCGCTGACTGACACGATTCTCATCCGCGTGACCGGCCCCGACGGCCCGGGCATCACGACCGACCTGCTCGCCTTGCTCTCGGGTGTCGGTGCGGACGTGCAGGACATGGAGCAGGTGGTCGTGCGACGCCAGCTCACGCTTGGGCTCGCAATCACGGTTCCCGCTGGCCGCGACCTCATCAAGGAGGTTCTGCTGTTCGGCTACGAGCGGGGGCTGGAGATGAACTTCGAGTTCGTCGACGCCACACCGACCCGCCACGTACAGCGGCTCGTTGTCACCGCGCTCGCTCCCGAGCTCAGCCCCCAGGACCTGTCGATCGTCACCGGTGCCATAGCCGCCAGCGGCGGGAACATCGACCGCATCCACCGGCTGTCCCGCTTCCCGGTGTGGAGTTACGAGTTCCTCGTCGAAGGAGCGAACGATGCCAAGCTGCGCACGGACCTCATCGAAGTCGCAGCTGAGCGGCGTATCGACGTCGCCGTGCAGCAGCACGGCCTCTCGCGCCGCTCGACACGCATGATCGTGATGGACGTGGACTCGACGCTCATACGCGACGAGGTGATCGACCTGCTGGCGACAGAGGCCGGACACGGTGAGCGGTCGGCCGAACTGACAGCAGCTGCGATGGCGGGCGAGCTGGACTTCGAGACGTCGCTGCGGGAACGGGTGCGACTGCTCGCCGGCCAACCCACCTCAATCATCGATGCCGTGTTGGAGGACATGGTCCTCACACGTGGCGCTCGCACATTTGTGCGCACCCTGCGCCGGCTGGGCTACCGGGTGGGAATCATCTCGGGCGGCTTCACGCACTTCACCGACCATCTGGTCGAACGCTTCAAGTTCGATCACGCCTATGCGAACGAACTCGAGGTCCGCGACGGCAGGCTGACCGGAGAACTCGTCGGCGACATCGTGGACGCCCAAGCCAAGGCGCGGCTGTTGCGCCAGATCGCCTACATCGAAGGCGTGCCTCTGGAGCAGATCGTGGCCGTCGGAGACGGCGCGAACGACTTGCCGATGCTGGCCGCGGCCGGGCTGGGAATCGCGTTCAACGCCAAACCGGTCCTGGCCGATGCAGCCGACACCACCGTAAACGTGCCCTATCTGGACGCGATCCTGTTCATGCTGGGCGTGACACGGGAGGAAGTCGAGGCAGCCGACGCTACGGCGACTCGGTCCAGCTAGCTTCGCGCTCATGGCTGAAGTGACCATTTTTCACAACCCCCACTGAAACTCTTCGCGGAATGCCTTGGCGGTCGCCGAGGAAGCTGGAGTCGAAGCCAACATCGTCCTGTACATGAAGACACCACCCGACCGTGAGACGCTTGAGCACATCGTGTCGATCCTCGAGGATCCCGTCGAAGACCTGGTGCGCAAGGACTCGCAGTTCAAGAAACTGGGCCTGAATGCCGACGATTACGTCGGCAATCCCATGGCGGTCGTCGAGCTGCTGAGCCAGCGCAAAGCGCTCATGCAGCGCCCCGTCGTGGTATGCGGCGACCGGGCCATCGTCGGACGTCCGAAGGATCGCATCGCCGCTCTGCTGGCTGGCTGAAACCTCCGCTGATGACTGACGCAAGAGGCAGCCGCGCCGGTGAGACCGGTGTCGACCCCGCGACCGGTGGCCTCTGCACGCCGCTGTTCAAGTTGCACTCCGAGCTTGGCGGTCGGATGGCCAACTTTGGCGGTCATGCACTGCCCATGCGATTCGAGGGCACCATCGCCGAGCACAGTGCGACCCGTACTGCGGCGGGATTGTTCGACGTGAGCCATATGGGCATCATCGAACTGCACCCCAACCGCAGCGACGAGGTTGCCGACGTCGCGGCGTGGCTGGAACGTTGTGTTCCCGGCTCTGTTGTCAACCTGGCCCCGGGGCGCATGCGTTACACGCTGTTCACCACATCCGCTGGCGGCGTGCTCGATGATCTCATCGTCTCCAACCACGGAAACCGGCTGCGCGCTGTGGTCAACGCCGTGCGCGCCGACGCCGATCTCGCAATGCTGCGCGGCGTCAACGGTGGAGGCGACGACGGCGACGTACGGATTGCGGTGCGCCATGACCTGGCACTGCTGGCACTTCAGGGGCCCGCCGCGGTTGAAGTGCTCGCACGCTGGGCGCCGCCGGCAGCCAAGCTCGCGTTCATGTCGACGGCCGCCATGTCGATCGACGGAGTCGAGTGCGAGGTGTCGCGCTGCGGGTATACCGGCGAAGACGGCTTTGAGATAGCCGTGCCCTCCACCGATGCGGTGCATCTCGCGCAGCTGCTACTGAGCTGCGACGAAGTTTCCCCGGCAGGACTCGGCGCCCGCGACACACTGCGGCTCGAAGCGGGCCTTCCCCTGGTGGGCCACGAGCTCACCGAGGCGACGACACCTGCCGAGGCCGGTCTCGGTTGGTCTATTCCGAAACGGAGGCGCGCCGAAGGCGGCTTTCCCGGTTCCGAGACCATCACAGCCCAGCTGTGCGCGGGACCGCCGAGGCACCGGGTCGGCGTCGCGGCGCAGGGCCGCCGGCCCATCCGCGACGGTGCTGTGCTGGCGGACGCCGACGGCGCGTATGTCGGCATCGTCACCAGCGGCGGATTCGGACCCACCGTCGACGCGCCGATCGCCATGGCTTATGTGGCCGCCGAACACGCTTGCGACGGCACCGAGTTATTCGCCGAGGGCCGCAAGGGTCCCGAGCCATGCCGGGTCGCCCCGCTGCCCTTTGTGGAGCATCGCTTCTGGCGGCCGTCGTGAACAGCTCGCCGAACGCAAACAGGGTCCCAAGGTATGAGTGACACGTATGAGTGATTCCCAAGAGCACCTCGCAGCACCTGGGGAGTTCGCAACGCGGCACATCGGTCTGCGGCCCGACGACACCACCGCCATGCTCAAGCGTCTCGGGTTCAGCTCGCTCGAGGAACTCGTCGATGCTGCGGTTCCTGCCGAGATCCGGCTGGACGAGCCGCTCGCGCTCGCCGGCCTGCAACGGCCGATGAGCGAGAACGAGGCACTTGCGGCAATCAGGGAACTCGCCGAAGCCAATACTGTGGCGCGCTCGCTCATCGGGCTCGGCTACTACGGCACGCTCACCCCAGCGGTCATCCGGCGGGGCGTGCTCGAAGACCCGTCGTGGTACACCGCGTACACGCCGTACCAACCCGAGATCTCCCAAGGCCGGCTCGAGGCATTGCTGAACTACCAGACGATGATCTGCGACCTGATGGGCATGGAGATCGCGAACTCGTCGCTGCTGTGTGAGGGCACCGCCGCCGCTGAGGCGATGGCCATGGCGCGTCGGATCACGCGCAGCGGGCCGGACCGCTTCTTCGTCGACGCCGATTGCCACCCGCAGGTGATTGATGTGGTTGTCACCCGTGCCGTGCCCGTCGGGATCGACATCTGCATCGGCGATCCCGGCACCGACCTGCAGCCAGCGGAGGTTTACGGGGCACTGCTGTCGTATCCCGGCAGCAGCGGTGCCGTCCGCAACCTTGAACCTGTGATTGAAGCACTGCATGGCACGGGGGCCATTGCGACGGTCACCACCGACCTGCTGGCGTGCTGCGCGCTGCGGCCACCTGGCGAGCAAGGCGCCGACATCGTCGTGGGCAGCTCGCAGCGATTCGGCGTTCCACTGGGCTTCGGCGGACCGCACGCGGCATTCCTTGCGACCAGCGAGAAGCATCGGCGCTCGATGCCCGGGAGGCTCGTCGGCGTCTCGCGCGATGCCGCCGGCCGGCCCGCGTACCGGCTGGCGCTGCAGACCCGCGAGCAGCACATCCGGCGTGAGAAGGCCACCAGCAACATCTGCACCGCACAGGTGCTGCTTGCCGTCATGGCTTCGATGTATGCCGTCTGGCATGGCCCCGAAGGTCTTGTCGCTATCGCAGAGCGAGTACACGGGTTGACTGTCGGACTCGCTGCGGGCCTGCGCAACGGCGGCCTGCACGTGCGCAACACATCGTTCTTCGACACGCTGACCGTGGATGTCCCCGACGGAGCCGACCGGGTGCTGGCCGCCGCTGCGGACGCGGGCATCAACCTTCGACGCGTCGACGACGACACGGTGGGCGTGTCGCTCGACGAGACCTGCGGCGACGCGACGGTGGCTGACGTGCTCGCAGCGTTCGGCGTTGCTGGGGCGACCGAAGCCCGCAGCAGTGCGTTCGTCACTGCACCAGCAGCGACGGCTCCGTCGGGTATCGCATCGGAGCTCAAGCGCACGACGGAATTCCTCACACACCCCACATTCGACGCGTACCGCTCCGAAACCGAGATGATGCGCTACCTGCGGCGTCTGGCCTCCTATGACGTTGCCCTCGATCGTTCGATGATCCCACTGGGCAGCTGCACCATGAAGCTCAACGCCGCGGCCGAAATGACCCCGGTGACCTGGCCGGAGTTCGCGGAGATCCACCCGTTTGCACCGGCAGACCAGTCCGCCGGTTACCGACGGCTGATCGCCGATCTCGAAGCGTGGCTGGCAGAGATCACCGGCTATGACGCGGTGTCGCTGCAACCCAACGCCGGCTCCCAGGGCGAGCTGGCAGGTCTGCTGGCGATCCGCCGCTACCACGACGACCGGGGCCATCCGCACCGGACCGTGTGCCTCATTCCCTCATCGGCGCACGGCACGAACGCTGCCTCTGCAGTGATGGCGGGCATGCGGGTGGTCGTGGTGGGCTGCTCCGACGACGGCGACGTGGATCTCGAAGACCTCGACGCCAAGATCGCCGAGCACGGCGAGCAGCTGGCGGCCTTCATGGTCACCTACCCGTCCACGCACGGCGTATACGAGGACGGCATCCGGCAGGTTTGCCTCAAGGTGCACGAAGCGGGTGGGCAGGTATACGTCGACGGCGCCAACCTCAACGCGCTCGTCGGCTTGGCGGCACCCGGCACGTTCGGTGCCGACGTCAGCCACCTGAACCTGCACAAGACGTTCTGCATTCCTCACGGCGGCGGTGGTCCAGGCATCGGACCAGTGGCGTGCCGCCTGCACTTGGCGAAGTACCTGCCGAATCACCCGCTGGAGCCAGATGCCGGTCCTGACACCGGTCCCGGTGCGATCTCGTCTGCCCCGTGGGGATCGGCGGGGATCCTGCCCATCCCGTGGATGTACATCGCAATGATGGGAGTCGAGGGACTGACCCGAGCCACCCAGACGGCGATCCTGTCTGCCAACTACTTGGCGTCCCGCCTTGGCGAGCACTTCCCGACCCTGTACCAAGGCCGGTACGGCCTGGTCGCCCATGAGTGCATCGTGGACCTGAGGCCGTTCTCCGCGTGGGCGAGCGTCGATGACGTGGCCAAGCGGCTCATCGATTTCGGCTTCCACGCCCCGACCATGTCGTTCCCGGTCGCCGGGACGCTCATGATCGAGCCGACCGAGAGCGAGTCGCTGGCGGAGATCGACCGGTTCTGCGACGCCATGGCGACGATCCGTGCTGAGATTGACAAGATCGCCTCGGGCGAATGGCCAGCCGACGACAACCCGCTCGTGAATGCGCCGCACACAGCGATCGATGTGCTGGCCGACGAATGGGACCATCCGTACTCCCGCACCGAGGCTGTCTATCCGGCGGGAACGAACCTTGCGTCGCTGGTCGCGGACAAGTACTGGCCGCCGGTCAGCCGTGTCGACGGCGCCTACGGGGACCGCAACCTCATGTGCGCCTGCCCCGATCCACGCGCCTTCGAGACCGCCTAGCGTTCGCCTATGGCACGAGTCGATCCTGCTGTGCTGGAGATGCCGGCCGATGCCGGCCCCGGCACGATGCCGTACTTCTCTCACATCGACATGTGGCTGCGTGCCGAGATCGACGGGCTGAGCAATGAACAGCTCGACCTCGACGACCAATCTCCCGATCGGGAATTGATGTGGTGGTCAATCCGGCGGCAGATCTCGCACATTGCCTGGGTGTCGCTGATCTTCTCGAAACGCCGCTGCGGCTCACTGCTGTGGCCAGATGGCGACATCCCCGAGCCGATCGTGTGGGCTGAGCATCACCAGGGCCGCAACAACAAGCACGGGCTGCGGCTCGACCCTGCGCTGTTCTGGGACGTGGGTGACCTGCTTGACAAGCTGGACCTCGGCCTGAGCTGGATGCGCTACGTCGTCGCCACCCATCCGATCGAGACATTCCGCGAGATGGTCGAGTCGCGTCACAGCACGCTCTTCTGGGACGATGCCATCACCGTGCTGCCGCGGGGCGCCTGGCACGACCCTGACGACGAACGCCTCATCGTGAACACCCTCGAGTGCGCGATCTGGATGCTTTTCTACGAGATGGCCTCCCACATTCGCAGCATCCAGCGACTCAAGGAGATCCAGGGCGTGCCGGCCACGATTGAGCTGGCGCGCTTCGGCTACCTGCGCCTCCCCCACTACTGGGGCGAGACCGAAGCGCCGGCCCCCAGCATCACCAAGCTCTAGCCCCGAGTTGTCGATATGGGTGCGTTATCGATATGACAGGGCCGAAGATCATTCTCGACTGCGATCCAGGCCATGACGACGCAGTGGCGATCCTGCTGGCGGCTCGCCACTGCGAGATCCTGGCCATAACGACCGTGTCGGGGAATGCGCCGCTGCACATGACCACAGCGAATGCACTGCTCATGTGCCAGCTCGCGGGCCTCGACGTACCGGTTCACTCCGGCGCGGACCGCCCCCTGCTGGTACCGGCCGCCCATGCGCCGCGCGCCCATGGACACACCGGGCTGGACGGCCCGCCCCGGCCGGAGGTGCATGGCACCGCAGCCAGCAACGATGCGGTGAACTGCATCATTGAGACAGTCCGGGCTCACGACGACGTCTGGCTCGTCCCGGTCGGACCGCTGACCAACGTGGCGCTCGCCATTCGGCAGGCTCCCGACATCGTCGAGCGGCTGGCAGGCATCTCGCTCATGGGCGGTGCGGTGGGACCAGGCAACGTCACGCCGACGGCCGAGTTCAACATCTGGGCCGACCCTCACGCCGCGCAGATCGTGCTCGCCTGCGGCGCACCGCTCGTTCGCATGGCGGGGCTCAACCTCACCCACCAGCTATGCGTGGGGCCCGATGTCATCGCTCAACTCCGCGACCACGGCAGCACGGCGACGACCTTCGTGGCCGGATTGTTCGATTTCTCCTTGGCTGGCTATCGCGAACGGGCCGGCCTGGAAGCTGCGCCCCTGCATGATCCCTGCGCAGTCCTGGCGGTCACCCATCCCGATCTGTTCGAATTCGGCGCCCGCCACGTCGATGTGGAGACATCGGGCGAGCTCACGCGCGGCATGACCGTTGCAGACGAGCGACCAGGAACCGAGGCCACGCCCAACTGCGAGGTTGCCTACCGCATCGATGCCGAAGCCGCCCTCGAACTCATCGTCGACGCTGTGCGCAGCTACGACTAACGGCCACCTCAGCGCCGCATCTACCGCTCTTGCTCGCTTCGCTCACCGGCCGCTCGGGCCGGGGGCCTCGGTACCGTTGCCGCTGTGTCGCAGAACAGCTCAGCATTCCGGCTGAGCCAGTACAGCCACGGTGCGGGCTGAGCGTGCAAACTCGGACCCTCCGAGCTGGCGCAGGTACTGCGCCATCTGAGCACCCCGACTCACCCCGACCTCGTGGTCGGCACCGACACCAGCGACGACGCCGCCGTGTGGCGGCTCGCTGACGGCCAGCTGCTGGTGACCTCGGCCGACTTCTTCGCACCGATCATCGATGACGCCCGCACCTGGGGCCGCATCGCTGCAGCCAACGCCGCCAGCGACATCTACGCCATGGGCGCCAAGCCGTTGTTCGCGCTCAACTTGGCCGCTTGGCCCCGCGACGTACTGCCGCTGGATCTGCTGGGCGAGGTGCTCGCCGGCGGTGCCGACGCTGCATCGGACGGCAACTGGATCGTGGCAGGCGGTCATACGATCGACGCACCCGAGCCGCTTTATGGCATGTCGGTGATCGGCATCTTCTCAGCTGGCTCCGGCATGGCAGACCTGCTCACCAATGCCGGCGGGCAGCCGGGCCAAGCGCTCGTGCTCACCAAGCCGCTCGGCACCGGCCTGCTGGCAACAGCGCTCAAGCGCTCAGAACCCGAGGAGGTCGCCCCGGGCGGCGATCTCCACGCTGCCTACACCGCCGGCGTCGCCGAGATGAGCCGTCTCAATGCAATCGCAGCGAGCATCGCTGCGGACTCGGGCGCCACAGCCGCCACCGACGTCACCGGATTCGGTCTGCTGGGGCACCTTGCCGAGCTGACGGCCGCCAGCGGGGTGAGTGCCGTCCTGGACGCTGGCGCAATGCCATTGCTGCCTGACGTGTTGCGGCTCGCAACTGACGGTTTCGTGCCGGGCGGCACACAACGGAATCTCGACCATCTCGAGGGACGGCTGCAAGGCGGAGACTCGCTCACGCGCACCGTGCTGGGCGATCCGCAGACGTCGGGCGGCCTGCTGTTCAGCTGCGGTTCCGCTCGGGCCGACGAAGCTGTCCGCGAGCTGCGCGGCAGCGGTCACCAAGCTGCAGTGATCGGCGAGCTCTCCGAGGAAGACCCCGGCACGATCACTACCACTGGAAACATCGGCCCGAGCGCCGACTGAGGCTGTCCATGGTCGCTTCGCACGATCCGGCCAGCGATCCCGCAGCGGCACCGCATGCTGCCGCATCCTCGGCGTCGGGGGCAGGCGACGCGTTGCGCCGCGGCGTGTTCCCTGGCTCGTTCAACCCACCGACCAGAGCCCACGTCGCCATCAGCGAGGCGGCTCGGGACCAGCATTGCCTCGATGAGCTCGTGTGGTCGGTGAGCCGTGTGGCGCTCGCCAAGGAGGACGTACAGCGCCCGAGCCTGGAAGATCGTGTCGACGTGCTCAACGAGGTTGCGTCGCGACTCGACTGGCTGGAGATCGTCGTCACCGACGTGCAGCTGCTGTCCGACATCGCGGCCGGCTTCGACGTGATCGTGATGGGGGCCGACAAGTGGCATCAGATTCACGACCCGGTCTTCTACGGCAATGATCCGGCCAGCCGCGACGCATCGATCGCATCACTGCCGGAGGTGGCGATCGCAGCCCGTCCGCCACAGGACTGTCCCGCCCACCTGTTGCTCGACCTGCCGGACTGGGTGGGCCAAGTGTCAAGCACGCTGGCCCGCACGACCGATCCGGGCATGATGGTCCCCGAGGCCGCTCGCTTCGACGCGGAGACTGGCGCCTGGACCGACCCGGCGCGCTACGAGCAATGGCGAGCAAACCAGCAGCGGCACTGAGGAGCGCAATGGACGAGATCCTCGATGTGGACTTGCTCGCATTCGAGCGAGGCTCAGCGACGCAGCGACGAGCTGTCACCGACGGCGTCATGGCGAGCCTGCGAACCGGCTTCGTCTACACGGCCCACGACCTGTCCGGCGGCTTGCTCGACGACGCTTACGGCGTACTCGGGAGATTCTTCACGCTCGAACCCGACGCCAAGGCGCGCTATGTCGACACTGAGTCATTTGGGGCGCGCGGCTACACCGGACCGCTCACCGAGACCGCCGCCGTCTCAGATCTGCCCGACTGGAAGGAGATGTTCAACTGGAGCGACCTGCCGCCCGCCGGCCATCCGCTCACGGTCAAGTACGCGCGCTGGTACCGACCATCGGTCTTCCCGGACGCCGACATTGCCGGCGCAGGCGAGACCCTCATCGAGTTCCACCGCCGGCTCGTGGACCTGCAACGGCGATTCCTGCGGGTCATCGCCGAGGGGATCGGCACCCACGAGACCTATTTCGACAATATGACCACCTACGGCACGCACCTCAGCCGAGCCATCCACTACCCGCCGATGTCGAGCGCCCCGGACGGCGGTGCTGAGGGTCACATCTGGGCCGACGAACACACCGACATCAACCTCATCACTGCACTGCCCCGCGCGAGCGACCGCGGCCTGCAGGTGCGCATCGACGGCCAGTGGGTGGACGCGGCTCCGCCAGCCGACCATGTCATCGTCAACTCGGGGATCATGCTGGAGCACGTCACCAACGGCCTGATCGGCGCCGGCTGGCACCGGGTGAAGGCCGACCCTGACCAGCGCGCCGGCCGGCTCAGCGTGGTGCAGTTCTGCCACCCCCGGCCCTCCACAGTGCTCACTCCAGCACCGTCGACGGTCACCGCCGAGCGGCCGTGCCGCTACGAGGCCGTCTCGGCCGAAGACCGGCTCGAAGAGGTGATCTGGGAGATCAACCTGATCCCCGACGCCCGCCGCGTCGACTAGCTGCGCCCACCGCCGTACATCCTAAATCTGACACTCATGGGTGAGGGATCGCGCGAAACTGCGTGCCTTGTGGCTGAAGGGACAGGCCGATGATTGAGGAGCAGTTTCGGGCGCGTCTGTTTGCCGTGTCGGGGTTGAGACAGGAGGCGGAGCAGGAGGTCCGGGCGACTTCGGCGCTGCTGTCGGTTCTGCAAGTCGTGCGCCCGCTCTCAAAACGTCTGCTCGGTCCGTTGGGGGCGAGCCTGTCGGATTCGGCTGAGGTGCTGGCGTGGACTGAGGTGCCGTTTGAGACTGCCGACGGGGAGGGGTTGCGGCCTGACGGGATTGTGACTGTGAGCAGTCGGGGGCGTTCGTTCACAGCGCTGATTGAGGTGAAGACCGGGGCGAGCAGGCTGGACGCTGACCAGCTCGCGAACTACCTCAGGCTCGCTCAGCGCGAGGGCTTTGATTGTGTGCTGACGATCTCGACGGAGGTGGCTGCATTTGACGGAGCGCATCCGACGAAAGGGGCTGTCGTTCCGAAGGGGGTTGCGCTGCATCATCTTTCGTGGGCGCGCATCTTGTCGGAGTCGATTCGGGAGCTCGGCAGCGAGGGGGTCACCGACGAAGAGCAGGCTTGGCTGCTTGGTGAACTGATTCGCTACTTGCAGCACGGAAGGTCTGGGGTTGCTCAGTCGCGTGACATGGGCAAGGGGTGGACGACGGTTTGGCAAGGTACTCGAGACGGTCTGCTGTCGCGGCCTACGGCGGAAGTGCACGACATCTGCAAACGCTGGGATCAACTGCTGCATTCGTGCGCTTTGGACCTTGCCGCTGCGCTTCGTTCCGATGTGTCCGAGCCCATTCCCCGCGCTCACCGCAGCGACCCTGCGTTGAGGGAAAAGGAAATGGCCGAGCAGTTGTGCGATGAGGGGAAGTTGACAGGTCAGCTCCGCATCCCTGGCGCCATCTCGGACCTGTCCGTGACTGCGGACCTGAGGTCAGGGCGGATCATGCTGCAAGCCGACTTCGGCGCACCGACCGACAAGGGTGCCAAAGGCCGGGTGAGCTGGCTCCTGCGAGAGCTGCGGGAGGCGCCCGGCGAGCTTGTCATCGAGGCGTTTGCGGAGCGATCCTCCAATCCGGAGCAGGCAACGCTCGATCAGCTGAGAAAGGACCCTGCGAGGGCCTTCACGAGCACTCAGCGCCCGCCCGCGAGGTTCCGGGTGACTCAGCTCTCCGAGATGGGACGCTCGCGCTCCGCTACAGCAAAGAACAGTTTTGCGGTTTCTGTGGCTCAGGCCGTGGACGGCTTCTACCGCACGACGGTCCAGCACATTCGGCACGTGCCCCCGCCAGCTCCCAAGACGCTCAAGGAGCCTGCCCCAGCGCCAGCAGAACCCGTCAGGAACGACAGCGACGAGCCAGGCACGCTGAGCGGCGATCCGGGACTCCCTGAGGGGCTTGGGGCACCGAGCCCGACAAACCGGGGGCGCCAGAGCGTCCCGCGGCCGTCGGAGGAAGGAGAGGGTCCCGATGCGAACTGACTGCAAGCGCGCCGTGCGCAAATCCCCGACTCCCAAGACCGCTAAGGCGCTCGCTACAGCTCGAGCAACGCGTTCTCGATGACCTCGGTCAGCGCAGGGTGAATGTAGAACTGGTCGTGCGCCATCTGGTCGACGGTCTGGCCGAATGTCATGCCCGAGATGAGCTGCTGGATCAGCGTGGAAGCCTGCGGACCGATGATGTGGGCACCCAGCAGCTCACGGGTCTGCGCATGTGCAATCAGCTTGGCGAAGCTGGTGTGGTCTTCCATGGCCCAGCCGTAGGCCGTGTGTCCGAACGGCTTGATCGCTACTGAGACCGGCAGACCGGCCGCCCGGGCATCTCGCTCAGTGAGGCCGACCGACGCGACCTGCGGGTGCGAGAACACTGCATGGGGAACGAGCCGATCCGACACCGAGCACATCGGCCCGTCTGCGGCGCCCTCGGCTACGAGCAGGTTGTGCCGAATTGCGCGCACCTGAGCGTTGGCGAGGTGCTTGAGCTGGATCTCGCTGGCAAGATCACCGAAGGACCACACCCCCGGCGCGCTCGCACGGAAATGCTCGTCGACAAGCACGCGACCGCCGTCTTGGGCCACGCCGGCCGCTTCGAGGTTCAGCAAGTCGCCGTTGGGAACCCGGCCCGTGGCCACGAGCAACACATCAGCGCTCACCTGCTGGTGCTCCCCGCCGATGCTCAGCTCCACCGAGACGCCGCCGCTCGGCTCTGGGCTCACCCCGGTGACGGTTGCGCCGAGCCGAAGATCGAAGTGTCGCTGCGCTGCACGGGTATATGCCTCGGAAACGTCGTCATCCTCGGCCCGCAACAGCCGCTCGCTGCGGTTGATCATTGTGACCTCGGTGCCCAGCGCTGAGAACACGTAGCCCAACTCGGCAGCGATGTAGCCCCCGCCCAACACGATCATCCGCTGCGGCAGCTCGTCGAGCCGCATGACGGTGTCGGACGTGTGGTACGGCGTGCGATCGAGGCCAGGGAACGGCGGCATGAACGGCCGTGCCCCCGCGCCCAGCACGACGTGGCGGCCGCGGATGCGCTCCGTGCCGCCGTCGTTCATCTGGACTTCCAGTTCACGATCGCCCACGAAGTGCGCCTGGCCCAGAAACACGTCGATATTCGGGCAGGCAGTCCCACAGCGGAACACCTTGCCGCCCTCGGCGATCGGGTCGATGCGACCGAAGACTCGATCCCGGATGGCGGGCCAATCCGCGCCGTCAAATGAGGCGGAGATGCCGTAGGTCGCGGCAGTGTGGATGGTGTCAGCCACATCTGCTGCGTACACGAACATCTTCGACGGGATGCACCCCACGTTCAGGCAGGTGCCGCCGAACATGTGACGCTCGACGAGTGCGATCGACCAGTCGTCGAACTCGGGACCCGGGATCGAATTTGCCGAACCGCTGCCGACGATGACGAGATCGAAGCTGTTTGGATCGGACGCAGCTGGCATCACACGAGCGCCTGGTAGACGAGCGCCTTCAGCTCAGGCCGGATGGGATGAGTGCTCGAGGGCAGCAGCTGCGTCAGGAACACCACGGTGATGTCCTCGACCGGGTCCACCCAGAAGGCCGTCGATGCGGCGCCTCCCCAAGCGAACTCACCCTTGCTGGACACGACCTTGGCCTTCGCAGGATCGAGCACGACCGAGAAGCCCAGCCCGAAACCCACGCCATCGAAAACCGCCTCGGAGAACAGCGCCCGGCCGCACTCGGTGAGGTCAGTGCCACCAGGCAGGTGATTGCTGGCCATGAAGTCGAGGGTGCGCCGACCGATGACGCGGGCCCCGTCCAGCTCGCCGCCATTGCGAAGCATCAGGGTGAACCGGTGGTAGTCGCCCATTGTCGACACCAGGCCGCCGCCGCCGGACAGGATCTTGGGCGGCGCCAAGTAGGCAGACGTGCGCGGATCGTCCAGAAGGGCGCGCCGCAGGCCCGGATCGTCGGGGCGGTACGCCGGAATTGATGGCCCCGTGTTGCCCGCAAAGTCGCGCGCTGCCAGGACGGCTGTCGTGTAGTTGGCTGCGAAGCGCTCAGCGTCGGCGGATGGCACTTCGAAGCCCGTGTCGGTCATGCCGAGGGGTCCGGTCACGTGCTCGACGAGGTAATCGTCAAGCGGTTGGCCGGAGACAATTTCGACAACCCGGCCCAGCACGTCGGTGGAGTAGCTGTAGTTCCATTCGGTGCCGGGATCGAACAGCAGCGGAAGCGATGCAAGGGCTTCGCAGGTTTCTTCGAGATTGCCGGGAGTCCCCCAGTTGAAGCCGTTCGCCCGGTAGAGCGCATCGACCTCGTTCGAGAAGTGAAAGTCGTACGTCAGGCCCGAGGTGTGGGTCAACAAGCTGTGGATCGTGACCTCGCTGGCCGGTTCGGTTGTCTGGTACTGCATCACGTTGCCGCCCGCGAATACGCGCGCATTCGCAAACGACGGAATCCACCGAGACACCGGATCCTTGAGCTGGAAGAGGCCCTGTTCGTACAGCTGCATGGCTGCGATCGACACGATCGGCTTGGTCATCGAGTAGATGCGATAGATCGTGTCGGACGTGACCGGCAGGGACCGCTCGCAGTCCCGATCGCCGTAGCGGTGGGTGTACGCGATCTTGCCGCCGCGCGTCACGAGTGCCGAGACGCCGGGCAGGCGGCCATCGTCGACGTAGCGATTCAGGTGCGGTGCGATGCGTTCCAGCCGGGCAGGGTCGAACCCCACCTCCGTTGGCTCGACTTCCGCCTCAATCGATCCCATCACTGCCTCCGACGGTTCTGCGCTGCGGTTTCGCAGGCTACGGCGCAGGTGCACAGAGGGCGCGTCGCCAAGGGGTGAGCGAGCACTCGCTCCGTCGCACAGGCAATTCGAGCGTCGGGGTGAGCGCGTTATATCGACATTGATCGAGACAACACAGCCATTGGAGAAATAGATCGAGGATAATGCACTTGACAGCAACCGAGTCGGCACGGCTAAAGTGCGCACGCTCGGCGGGCCAACAGCCATCCGGCCTGAGGTCCCGGCATCAATTGTGGGAACGGAAGGCGGAGTGGACGTGACGAGAACCTACGAATTCAGTGTGTTTGCGGAAGGTGCCGACCTCACCGTCGCTTCGACTGTCGAACAACTGGAACGAGCTGGCTATACCCATCCCGCAGCTGCGGCAAGCGCCGGCATTCAGGCGCTCGTGTTCTCCCGGACCGCAGAACGCCTCGCCGATGCTGTCGAAGCAGCAGCGTCCGACGCGGAGTGCATCGCTGGAGTGCGGATTGCCCGCAACGTCCGCAGCGGTGCCGTGGCGGTGTTCGACCCCGTCACGATGGAGCCCATGGACCTTGATGCCGATGCGACGCCGACCGACCCGACTGCTGCAATGCCGGCGCGGCCCCAGCGGAGAATCGGTCGCTTCCAGCACATCGGTTCGCCTCTCCCGTTGCGCTAGCCCGCAGCCAGCGCCGGAGGGGACTGGTCTCGCGAGGCCGGACCTAGAGTTCTCCGATGTGGATGTCGGCAGCAGGCGAAATGGCTGACGAGCAGTTGCTCTCGCGGCTGCTGATTGTGCGGCACGGAGAGTCAGTTGCGATGGCCGAGGGAATCGTCGGCGGACCCGAAGGGTGTCGCGGCCTCACCGACCGTGGTCGTGCCCAAGCCGCAGCCCTGCGTGACCGCTTTGCCGCGGGACGCGAACCTGCCGTCGACGTCGTCTATTCGTCGCCGTTGCCCCGAGCGCGAGAGACGACCGACATCGTGCTTCCGGTACTGGGCAGCGGTTCGACACGCGGCAACCTCGAAGTGCACACGTACGACGATCTGGAAGAAATGCGCCTCGGTCCCGCCGACGGCATGACGTGGGAGGCCGCACGCGAGCACTTCGGCTTCATCCGTCCGACACAGCAGCCCTACACCCCGGTGGTGCCCGGAGGCGAGAGTCGGGCCGGGTTCCGCCACCGAGTCGCGCAGGCGCTGAATGACATTGCGGCCGCACACCCGGGCGCCACGGTGTTCGTCGGCTGCCATGGAGGGATCGCCTCCGCCGCGATGGCGATGGCGTTCGGGATCTCACCCGCACATCCGGGCGTCGGCGTGGTCACGACAGTGACGTCGATTACCCAGCTCGAGCTGCTCGACGGCGACAACGGTCGGCGCTGGCAGGTGCGGCGCTTCAACGACGTTGCCCATCTCGCTGCTGTCGAAGCTGCCTGAGCAGCCCGCGCTCCGGGTCGCAGTACTCGCAGGCTCTGCGACCTTCTAGCTTGGCGTTGTCGGGAGACTGGAGGACCGGATGCTGGTCGAACGAATCGAAGCCAAGTGGATCGACGCCTTCGCGTCTGTCTTCGAGATGTGCGGCCTCGAGCCGCCCCAAACTGCCGCAATCCTGTCGGAGAGCCAGAGCAGGGCCGTCAACGTGAACCTGGCCGAACTGGCGCTGGATCGCCTCGGCGCACCGCCCATCCACGTCATCGTGCCCACGCCGCGCCAGTCGGCGCCGGTACCCGTGAGGTCAACGGGAGCGTCGGATGCGATCGCCGGCTCGACAGCGGTCCTTGCAGCCCTCGGCGCTGTGGACTTCGTCGTCGACTGCACGGTGGAGGGACTGCTGCACGCACCGGAGCTGCCGAAGATCCTGGGCGAGGGCACTCGGATCCTGATGGTCTCCAACGAGCACCCAGAGGCCTTGGAGCGACTCCTGCCGGCGCCTGACCTCGAGCCGAAAGTGAAGGTCGGCATCAAGAAGCTGATCGGGGCTTGCGAGATGGCTGTCACCTCGGCCGCAGGCACCGACCTGGTCGTCGACGTGAGCGAGGCCCCGTGCGGGGGCGGCTGGGGGTACACCTCGCGGCCGGGAACGATCAGCCATTGGCCCGGCGGTCTGTGCCTCGCATTCCCCAAGGCCGGAACCGTGAACGGCACCATCGTGATGGACCGCGGCGACATGAACCTCACGTTCAAGCGCTATATCGAGTCACCGATCACGCTGCACATCAGCGACGACTACGTCGTCGAGGTGGAAGGCACCGGCACTGACGCTGCGCTGTTCCGCAGTTACACCGACGCCTGGGGCGACCGCGAGGCATACGCGACCAGCCATGTGGGATGGGGCATGAACCCCGGCGCCCGCTGGGACACCATGTCGATGTACGACCCAAGCCAGACCAACGGCACCGAACAACGGGCCTTCGCCGGCAACTTCCTGTACTCCACAGGGGCGAACGAACACGCCGGCCGGCACACGCTCGGGCACTTCGACTTGCCGATGCGGAATCACAGCGTGTTCCTCGACGGTGAGGCGGTCGTGATCGAGGGCGCGCTGCAAGGTGATCTGGCCTGAGCACTCACGCCAGCGGCCTGCCAACCGATCCCTACCAGCCAGCACTGTGAGCGACCCCCGCCCGCTGGCTACCGGAGCCGACCTCGCAGCTCGCGTCGAGCGCTGGGCCGACCACTGCCCGGACGCGACCGCTCTCGCATTCGAAGGGGTCGAGCACACCTATGACTCCTTCGCCGACCAGATCGCCGCGACTGCCGGCTGGCTGGCAGCAGCGGGCATCGGCGAGGGCGACCGCGTAGCGTGGCTCGGTCCGAATCGGCCAGCCGCACTGAGGTTGATGCTCGGATGTTCCTGGCTGGGCGCCATCTACCTCCCCCTGAACTCGCGCCTGGCACCGCCCGAGCACCGGTGGATCCTCGACCACGCCGACCCGAGCCTGCTGGCTGTCGACACTGAATTCGAAGAGCACGCAGCACTGATCGGCGCGCTGTGCGACACCCGCGTCGTGCCTGATGAGCCTCACGGCTTCAGCGCCCCTGAAGGGGCACCTGCGCGCCGGGGCACGCCGGCACACCCGGTGCTGCTGGCATACACCTCGGGTACCACCGGACACCCCAAAGGCGCACTGCTGGACCAAGCGGCCATGGCAGCCAATGCCGTCAACTCCACGCACGCACACGACCTCAGCAGCACTGATCGGGTGCTGACGGCCATTCCGTTGTTCCACGTCGGCGGGCTGAACATCCAGACGCTCCCTGCAGTGCTGGGCGGAGCGGCGGTGCTGATCCATCGCGCCTTCGATCCCGGGCTGTTTCTTTCCGACGTCGAGAAGTGGCAGCCCACCTGGACGGTGCTGGTACCGGCAGCGCTCGCCGCCGTTGCCGCGCACCCGCGCTTCGCGAGTGCCGATCTCAGCTCGCTGCGCGGGATCATGACGGGATCGTCACCTGTTCCCAGTGCCGTCACCGGGCCGTACTTCGAGCGGGACCTGCCGGTCGGGCAGATCTACGGTTCCACTGAAACAGCCCCGATCGCCGTACACCTGCGCTGCGACGAAGCGGCCGACCATCCGGGTTCGTGCGGCAAGCCGTCGACGATGTGCGAGGTGCGCATCGTCACCGACGCTGGCACCGATGCGCTGCCTGGCGAGCATGGCGAGCTGTGGGTACGCGGGCAAAGCGTTCTGCGGGAGTACTGGCGGGAACCGCTGGCAACCGCTGAGGCACTCAACGACGGCTGGTTCCGTACCGGCGACGTCGGTCACGCAGACGCCGGCGGCTGGATCTTCATCGATGACCGGCGCAAGGACATGATCATCTCCGGTGGCGAGAACATCTACCCAGCAGAACTCGAAGAGGTGCTCGCCCGGAGCGACCTCGTCGCGGAAGCCACCGTCGTGGGAGTGCCTGATGAACGTTGGGGCGAGGTTCCCGTGATCGTGGCGGTGCGTGCAGCACCGACTGCAGACACGCTCGGCCACAAAGCCCACTCTGACGATGCCGAGTCCGACGATGTCACGGCGGCAGCCCTGCTGCGCCTGTTCGACGGACAGCTCGCGCGCTTCAAGCACCCCAAGGCCGTCATCTGGCTCGACGAGCTGCCACGCACCGCCTTGGGCAAGGTACGCAAGCACGAGGTGAAATCGATGCTGGCGGAGCGCCGCACGGCAACACCCGACCACCGGAGGACCGAACGATGAGCCAAGACGCCCTCGAACGCCGCAGACGGGGCGGAGATCGTGTTCATGTGCGTGGGGTGGGCTTTGTCGACGCACCGGCGTCGGGCGGCGAGGCGGGCGCGCGCAACGGCGCTCGGTTGCCGGTCACCGCGCTGGTTGACCAGTTTTACAAGCGCATCGGGGAACTCGGCGGCGGCCGCTGGGACACATCCAGCCTCATTGCCCTGCTGCGCCCCCCTCAAGACGGCAACTGAGCCGTCCAGCGGCCAGCGCCCACTCACGGGGGACGTCGCGTTCTCAACCCTGGATTGCCGCTGCATTTCATATCCGGCTCTCTACTCTGAGTCCTCTCGGCTGGTGATCACGCGGTCGAGGTCTCGACCATGCGACTGGTGGGAGCCGCCATGCAGACTTCGGGCCTGCGCGGCGCGGCCACGGCGCGTAGACGGCGCTCCGTACTCGCCACGGCGGCGTTCTCCCTGGCGTTTGCAGGTGTTGTGGCGCCGGTTCGCGAGCCCTCTGTGTCGGCCCAGACGTTGACGTGCAGCAGCGGCACCGCCGTGCCGAATCCCACCAACAACTCGAGCCTCGTCGCCGACTGCGAAACACTGCTCGACCTCAAGTCCACGCTGGCTGGATCGGGCCGGCTCAATTGGTCGGCGTCACGTGCGATGACGGGGTGGACGGGCATCACGATGTCGGGCGGTCGCGTGACCGAACTCCGGCTGAGCGGCCTCGGTTTGACCGGCACCATCCCCACCGAACTGGGCAGCTTGAGTGGCCTCACCACGATCTACATGGCCTCGAACAGCCTCAGCGGAAGCATCCCGGCATCGATTGGCAATCTCACCAATCTCCGCCACCTCAACCTCGCGCGCAACGAATTGCGCAGGCCGCTGCCGTCGCAGCTCGGCAATCTCTCCAACCTCGAGACGCTCGTCCTCACGAGCAATTTCTTCCTCGAAACCCTCCCGACCTCGTTCGGCAATCTCACCAACCTGCGCTCCTTGGACTTGTCCGGCACGAAGCTGCTCGGCCACATTCCTTCACAGCTGGGAAATCTCTCCAACCTCACCGAACTCCACCTCGCTGGCAATCAGCACTTTGGCACGATTCCCTCGCAGCTCGGCAATCTGTCCAACCTCAAGGAGCTTTACCTCACGGGCAATGGCCTGAGCGGCAGCATTCCCGCCTCGCTCGGCAATCTGACCAACCTCACATCGCTGCAGGTCAACCTCAACGAACTGACGGGCGACTTCCCCGTCGAGCTCGAGAACCTGGTGAAGCTGGAAGAACTCAGACTCGCCGACAACGTATTGACCGGCTGCGTGCCCGGATCGTTGTCGTATGTTTCGAGAAACGACATCGCGCAGCTCGGGCTCCCGTACTGCCGCGCCAAGCCGATCTTCCGGACCTCGGAATCCGGACTGCGCAGCATCTCAGAGGGAGCGACCGTGGGAACCGCCGTGGGCAGGCCCGTGGCTGCGGCGGATCGCGACGGCGACCGGCTGACGTACTCGCTCGGGGGGACCGACGCGGGCAATTTCCAGATCGATGCATCGTCGGGACAGCTGCGAGTTGCGGCAGCCCTCGATCGAGAAGCCCAGGAGACACACTCCCTCACGGTCTCGGTGCACGACGGCACTGATCGCGACGGGGAACCGGACACGTCGACCGACACGACGATTGACGTGACCGTGACGATCCTCGACGTGGACGAGGAGCCCACGGTGACCGGTCCGGCCACCGCAACAACAACCGAGAACGCCGACACCGTCTTGGGTTACTACTTCGCCGTCGATCCTGAAGGCAACGAGATCACCTGGACGGTGGCAGGGGTCGACAGACAGGCATACGAAATCGACAGCCGCGGCGCGCTGCGTTTCGCCGTTCCGCCCGACTATGAGTCTCCGACCGACCGAGGCCGGGACAACAGCTACGACCTGTTGGTCCAGGCATCCGACGGATCAAACACAGTCTCGCTAACGGTCGCGGTGTTCGTCACCGGCATCGAGGAAGCACCGGTGCTGTTTGGCCCCCGCGTAGTCAGCCTGTCGGAGAACAGCTCTGGCGAATTGGGCCGGTACCGGGCGATCGATCCTGAAGATGCCACGGTGACCCTGACACTGGTCGGCCGTGACTCCGGATCACTGGACTTGGGTGACGACGGCGTGCTGAGCATCGCCAGCGCCCCGGACTTCGAACAGCCCGGCGACGCCGATCGCGACGGCGTGTACGAGGTCAGCATCGAGGCGTCCGATGGCACGCTGACGACCTCGCGGGCGGTGCGCATCGGAGTGCGCGATGTGAACGAGGCACCGGCCGTGAGCGGCGACACCTCGATCGAGCGAGACGAGCTGTATACCGATGACACCTCGATCATCGGTCGGTTCTACGCCGACGATCCTGAGTCCGGGGATGTCCAGTGGAAAGTCGCGGGGAGCGACGGTGCTGATTTTACGATCGATCCGTTCGGCCAGCTGAGATTCGCTGAGACACCCAACTTCGAGTCGCCAGCCGATGCGAACCGGGACAACGTCTACTCGGTCGCCGTCGAAGCGTTCGACGGCGTCCACACGGGTTCGCTTGCTGCGACTATCAGCGTCTCGAATGTCGATGAGAGCCCGGAGCTGCGTCCCTTTGGGCTGTACCCCCAAGTAGGCAACTCGCTCTACCTGAGCCTCAACGATCCCGACGGCAGCGTGACAGGTACGCAGTGGAGCTGGCAACGCTCGTCGAACCGTGTCAGCTGGTCGACGATCAGCGACGCCACGTCGAGTTCGTACTACCTGACATCCGACGACCTGGGGCGGTACCTACGCGTCAATGTCAGCTACAGCGACGGTGAAGGCGAGAACAAGACGCAGCCGTTCACGTGGAACAGCGCTGTGCGCGCCGAACCCTCCAGCAACACTGATCCCTACTTCGACTCGACTGTGGCGGCGCAGCGATCGGTGCGAGAGACCGATCCAGCCGGCTACGCCGTCGGGCTCCCCTTTAGCGCCGACGACGACGAAGGCGATCCTCTCGTGTACTCATTGAGCGGCCTCAGCAACAGCTCTTTCAGGATTGACGCGGCAACAGGCCAGATCCGGACACATGCACCGCTCGACGGATATCCGGGCCATACGTACCGGCTGACGGTCAACGCTGCGGACCCGTCGGGTGCCACGGCTCAACGGCCCGTCAACATCACGGTGGAAGACCATCCACAAGCACCCGTGTTGACCGGCCCCCACGTCGTGCACATCAACGAAGACACTGCAGGGGTCGCGTGGTACAGCGCACGAGATCCTGACGGCAGCCAAATCAGCTGGAGCCTCGGCGGACCCGACCAGCATGATCTTCAGATCAGCGCGCACGGTGAACTCAGATTCCGACAATTCCCGGACGCCAACGCGCCGGCCGATGCAAATCTCGACAACACCTACGAGGTCGACGTCCAAGCCTTCGACGGCAGCTTCACAGTGTCCCAGGGTGTCCGGATCACCGTCGCCGATCTGGACGAGCCGGGCACCGTGACGCTGTCAAGCACACAGCCCACGCTGGGAAGCGTGCTGACAGCAAGCCTGAGTGACCCCGACGGCGACATCACCAATCTGAGCTGGGAGTGGCAACGCAGACGTTCAGGCGGCGAATGGACACCGATCCCCGACACAGACTCGAGCACCTACACCGTCACCAGGAGCGACTCCGGGTACACCCTGCGGGCCGAAGCCGTCTATGACGACGACCACGGACCTGTCAAGTCGGCTACCAGCTCCGGCGGTTCCTCAATGAGGTCGATCACGTCGAACGACAACGGCACCAATTCCCACACAACCGGCAACTCTCGCGTGAACGCCACCGGCGGCGGCGGCGGTGAAGGCGGCGGCGGTGTTGACGGTGTGGAGGGCACGACGTTGTTTGTCGCGAACGGCTGGAGTCCGGCGGACGTTGGCGTGTCCGCGGCATTCGCGGCGCGTACCAAAGGTGCCGCCGTCGCGTATACCCACGACGACGAGCTTCCGTCGGCCGTCGAGGCACTGCTCGATGTCCGGACCGTGCACCTCATTGTGTTTGTCGGCGGCGAAACCGCGATCTCCCCTGCGGTGCTCGCGTCCCTCGCCAAGGCCGAGCCGTTCGCCGACATCAAGCGAATCACCGGAAGCTCACGGGTCGACACAGCCGCACGTGCCGCGCGCCTCGCTCTCGACGGGGCACGCGAGCAGAACGCCGTGATCATCGTCGCGAATGGATGGAGCCCGCCCGACATCGGCGTCGCGGCGACACTGGCGGCCCGACTTCCGTACTCGGCGGTCGTCTATACCGAAGCCAGCGAGCTACCCGCAGAGTCTCGACAGCTCATCGCTGACAAGGCACCTCGAAGCGTTCTGGTCGTGGGCGGCACGGCGGCAGTTTCGCAGGCAGTTACCGATGAGATCCGGGAGGTGGCACCGAGCGCCAGTCTCAAGCGCATCAGTGGACCAGAGCGGACGCACACGGCACAACTCGCCGCGCAGTACCTCGACGAAACATCTGCGCCTGTGGCTGCCGGCGAGCGGGTCGTCATCGTGGCCAGCGGCTGGAGCCCGCCCGACATCGGCGTCGCAGCAGCGCTGTCGGCGCGGACGCCTGGCGCCCTCGTCGTCTACACGGCACCCGGCATGCTGCCGGCCGAAACAGAAGAACTTCTCAGACTCGTCCAGCCAGGGCTGGTTCGCATCATTGGCGGGACCGACGCGATTCCCATCACCGTTCAGAACGAGATCGCGGCTCTCTTGCCGTCGGGCGGCAGGACACAACGCACCAGCGGCCAAACCCGGATTCACACCGCCGTCAATGTTGCCCGCGGAATCCTGCTGAGGGACTAGGGGCCCGCAATCCGCCCCGGCGTCGTCAAGCGCTCCCCCGCTCGAGCGGTACCGTGCGGGCCCGTGACGCACAGCGACCGCATTCTGATGGGGCCGGGGCCGTCCAACCCCTATCCCGAAGTCATCGAAGCCTTCACGAGACCCGTGCTCGGCCACCTCGATCCCGAGTTCATTGCTCTGCTGGATGAGCTCAACGCGCGCCTGCGAACTGTCTGGCAGACCCAGAACCTGCTGACGTTCCCCGTGAGCGCCACCGGTTCGGCAGGCATGGAGGCCGCTTTCTGCAACTTCGTGGAGCCTGACGACACCGTCGTCATCGGCGTCAACGGCGTCTTCGGCTCCCGCATGTGTGACGTCGCTTCACGATGCGGCGCCAACGTTGTCGCCGTCGAGGAGCAGTGGGGCCGCGCCATCGACCCCCAGCGGCTCATCGACGCACACCCCTCGCCCAAGATCATCGCGGTTGTGCATGCGGAGACCTCCACGGGTGTGCGCAACGACATCGCCCCGCTCGGTGAGGCCAAGGGCGATGCGCTGTTGCTCGTCGACTGCGTCACGTCGTTAGGCGGGATCCCGGTTGACATCGACGGGTGGGGCGTCGACATCGCCTACAGCGGCACGCAAAAGTGCCTGGGGGTGCCGCCGGGCCTTGCTCCTCTCACTGTCAGTGACCGCGCCCTCGAATCACTCGTGGCCAAGCCCCAGAGCTGGTACCTCGACCTCAACATGATCCGTGCGTACGTCGTCGGCGAGGGCGCTCGCGCCTACCACCACACGGCCCCGATCTCGATGCTCTATGCGCTGCACGCCGGCCTCGGAACGGTGCTCGAAGAAGGGCTCCACAACGCCTGGGCACGCCATCAGGCCTGCGGCGATGAGCTGCACGCCCGCTTGCCGGAGCTGGGCTTCGAGCTGTGGGCCCAGGAGGGCCACCGGCTGCCCGAACTGACCACCGTCACGCTGCCAGCAGGTCTCGACGATGTCGCCGGGCGCCGGACCCTGCTCGAGCGCTACAGCATCGAGGTGGGCGGCGGGCTGGGTCCCGTGGCAGGAAAGGTGTGGCGCATCGGCTGCATGGGCCACACGGCCCGCATGCGCAACGTGCGCATGCTGCTCGGCGCGATCGAAGAGCTGGTGGCAGCCTGAGCTGCGGTCCGTGCCTCGTCTGAAGCCGAATCAGGGCGTCGGGTGCAACGGCAGCAGATCTTTGCCGAGCGCTGCCCGGTAGGTGTTGTGGAAGTGATGCAATGCCGGCTCGTTGCGTCCGAACACGACGTGCTCAAGCGCCCCGCTGTTGGCTGAGCGCTGCTGGCTGGCGCTCATCATGTAGTCCTCGTCGCGGATGATGTTCCCGAAACCACGAGTGACCTCCTCGGCGAAGTGAGCGGCGTCTGCATCTGATGCAGCGTCAGACGCTGTGTCGAGCGAAACGTGAGATCGCAAGTAGAACGAGATCCGGCTGATGTGCCGCCCCGGTTCCCGGGCGTCGGGATAGGCACGGACCACGTACACAACACTGCCCGACGGGATGAACTGGACATTCGGGAACAGCCAGTACACGGGCAGCGTGGCGGTGCACAGATCCCAGTCGTCGGGCGACAGCTTGCGCACGTCGTCGATCTCGCGCCGGCACAGCAGCATCCGGTGATTCCGGCCGAAGGTGTCGTAGCACTGCACGTTGCCGTAGAAGGCCCCATACAGCGTGTCGGCATGCAGCACCGGAAAGTGGTAGGTCTCGCCGAAGGTGTCCATGGCGAGCTTCCAGTTGCACGCCACGTCGTACCGGTCGCCGCCGAGCCACCTCAGCTCGCCGAGATCCCAATCGGCGAGGTCGGCTGCCAATTCGGCACCCAACAGAGCGTCGAGATCGATGACGCCGCCGGGCACCGGATGCACCCACAGCAGGCCGTGCTTCTCGACCGCAGGCAACGGGACCAAGCCGAGCTCTGAGCGGTCCAGCTCCCCGAATTGGTCGGATTTCGGCAATCCCACCAATGTCCCGTCGCCGTCGTAGGTCCAGTTGTGGAACGGGCAGGCAAAACGCCGCTTGGTGCCGCGCTCTGCTGTTTCGACGACGACGCCACGGTGCCGGCAGACATTCACGAACGCCTTGAATTCCCCCGATGCTGAGCGCGTCAGCAGGATCGGCGTGCTCAGTTCGTCGAAGGTCATGAACGACCCCGGCGCGGGGAGGTCACCGGACAGACCGACGATCTGGGGGTATCGATCGAAGAACTCCCGCTGCTCGAGCGCTGCGAGTTCTGGATCGGCATACGCCGACGTGGGGTTGTAACGCACACCGCCGGCATCGACGTTGGTGCCTGAGTCGAGGCGCGCGAGCAGCGTCTTGATCTGATCGATTTGTTCGGCGCGCTTCACGGCCAGAATTCCGGCTCAGCCGACGTTGAACGACTGTGCCAGGACGGAGAAACCCTCGGTGTTCTCAAGACGCATGCCGACGATTTCCTGGTACTCGGGCGAGTTGTACCAAGCCTTGGCGGCTTCGGTATCGGGGAACTCCAAGACAATGGTCTGAGGCCCTGGCGGGGTGCCCTCCATCACCTCGGAGGCAGCGTCGAACGCAACCAGCTTGGCTCCTGCGGCTTGCACCGTGGGCGCTGCCGCCTTCTGGTACTGCCGATACGCATCGGCGTCTTTTACGACGTACTGAGCAATGAAGTATGCAGCCATGCGCGGCAGTATGCCATCTGGCCGCGACTCTCAGTGAGGTGTGCGGGACCGAGGGTCCTCGCAGGAGACTCGTCGAGGCTCTTCGTGGCTCAGCGGAGCCAGTCGTTGAACTCGGGCTGCCGCTTGGCAAGGAACGCCGAGACACCCTCTGCTGCATCAGGCAGGTGATCGGTGATGGCAGTCTTCGAAGCGATCTCGTCGAGGGATTGCTCCCAAGTCATCTCTGCCGCCAGCTGGATCGACCGCTTGAGCATGCGCATCGCCACCTGGGGGCCCTCGGCCAGCTCGGCTGCGAGCTCGGCCGTGGCTGCGGGCAATTGGTCGTCATCGACCACTTCATGGACCAGGCCCAGCTCATGGGCCACCGATGCATCGACGATCCGCTTGCGCATCATGAAGTCCGTCGCGCGGGCCACACCGAGGTGCTGTACCAGCAGCCACTGGCCGCCCTCGTCGGGCAGCAGGCCAAACCGAAGCGTTGCAGAACCCATGCGAGCCGAGCGTGCCGCAATGCGGAAGTCGCAGGCCAAGGCGAAGCTGAAGCCGGTCTGGATGGCGAAGCCATTGATCGCGGCGACGGTCAGCTTGTCCAGATGGCGGACCGCTGTGTTGACGGCCTGTGAGATCGTTCGCAGTCCGTTGTAGGTGCCCGGCGCGTTGTGGTGGCCGCCGAAGATCGGCGCCGTGGACCCAGGATGTGCTTCCTCGTAACCGCGCAGGTCGTCGCCCGCCCAGAAGGCCCGGCCCTGGCCGGTGAACACGAGGACGCGCACGTCGTCGTCCATCTGTGCCTGGGTGAGCAGTTCGACCAAGTCCCGCTTCATCGGCGCGTTCGAGGCGTTCATCGCCTCGGGTCGATTGAACGTGACGGTCAGGACGCCGCTGTCCGCCAACGAGGTCTCAAATCCGAAGTACTCGGTGGCGCCTATGCCCGATTGACGCTGTGCCATGGCAAATCCCCTGTGGTCTCGCAGGTCGGTGGCCCCGAACCTAACGAATCTGGCCTCCTGCGGCTGCGCTGCGGCGATGGGGATCGCTCAACTCGGGGTGCTCTTTGGGACTGCGGCCAACCCCACTGGATACGCTGCGCGCCGTGCCAGACCAGCCGCACGTCTCCCGAGCACCGTTCGCCCCTTTTGACGGTGTGCTCATGCTGCGGCTCGATACCGAGACGCCCGCTGGTGACCGGACGTACTACGTCACGCCCTTCGTGACCGATGGCGGGCGGATGTTTGTCTTCGACGAACCCGGCGATCGCAGTGATGCGCTCGAGGTACTGCTCATCGGCAATCGCACGGCGATCAGCTCTGCGACAACGGGCGGCCTGAGCATCGGCACCATTGGGCGCCACCCGACTCCGGCCGAGGAAGCATGGGCGCGTGACGCTTGCTCGGCGCGCTTCTTCTACGACCAAGCCTTGCAAGACCTCGCCCAGCTCGGCGGCCTCGTCACCTTGCACCCCGCCTGAGCAGCCGCCCGCCTCCAACGCCACCACCATCTGCCGGACGGCCCATCTAGGGTGCGCTGATGCGCACAGCCATCGGATTCGGCGGGCCGGCGTCGGGCAAGCGGCGTGATTGGGACGAGCAGGTCGAATTCCTGCGCGAAGCCGAGCGTCTTGGCGTGGACATCTTGTGGTCAGCCGAGGCGTGGGGCATGGACGCCGTCAGCACGCTGGCGTACCTTGCCGCAGTCACCGAACGGGTGAAGCTCGGCACCGGAATCCTGCAGATATCGGCTCGGGCCCCGGTGATGACCGCCATGACTGCGCTGTCGATGGCCGCGATGACGGGCGACCGCTTCATCTTGGGGCTCGGCGTCAGCGGGCCACAAGTCGTCGAAGGCCTCCACGGGGTTCCGTTCGCCGACCCGCTGGGGCGGCTGCGCGAGACCGTCGACATCTGCCGCCAGGCGTTCGCCGGCGAGCGGATCTCCCACGAAGGCCGCCACAATGTGCTGCCGCTGCCAGGCGGTCAGGGCAAGTCTCTGCGTCTCGCGCAACCTGCCAATGACAGCATCGAGATCTGGCTCGCGACCCTTGGGCCCAAGTCGCTGCGCTACACCGGGGAGGCTGCCGACGGCTGGGTGGGTGTGTGCTTCGTGCCGAGCTGTCCCGAGGTCACTTGGGGTCAGGTGCTCGAAGGGGCCGCGATGGCCGGGCGTGCGCCAGGTTCGGTGGCCTGCCAGGCCGGGGGTGCCGTCGAATTCGGTGACGATCTTGAAGTGCTGATCGCGCCGCGGCGTCCCGGCGTTGCCTTCACGCTGGGCGCGATGGGGTCGGCCACGGCCAACTTTTACAACGACGCATACCGCCGGGCGGGCTTCGAGGAGGAGTGCCGTGGGGTGCAGCGCCTATGGCTCGACGGCGATCGCGCCGCCGCCACAGCAGCGGTTCCGGATCGGCTGGTCACCGAGACCAACTTCTTGGGGACCCACGAACAGGTCACCGATCAGGTGCGCGCGTATCGAGACGCCGGCGTGGACGTCCTGCGCCTGCAACCCGAGGGACCTACGGCAGCGGACCGGTTGGACACGCTCGCTCAGATGATCGACATCGTACGAAACGTCAACGCTGAACCTGTCGGCGCGTCGCTGTAACTGCCTCCGCGCGCAAGCGTCGACGACGGTGCGGCCCCCAAGGCCCGGGCGATAGAGTCTTACTTATGGCACGAGAAGTAAGGAAACGTCCGCGAGGGCGCACAACCATCACCTCAAAACACCAGGTCACGATTCCGGCTGAGGCGTTCGCCGCTGCGGGCTTGGTCGCCGGTGACGCGTTGCAGGGCAGAGCGCTGGGACCGGGACGCGTGCTGTTCGAGCGGGTCGGTGATCGGCTCGCCGAGACCGCAGGGATTTTCGACGGCATCTATCCCGAGAACGCGGTCGAGGTGCTGCGCGGTGAGTGGGAGTAGCACAGCCGGGTTGGTGGTTGTTGATGCCGGGGTGGTCATCGGTCACCTCGAACGGGCCAATCCGCACCACGATGCCTCCACCCACGCCCTTGCAGCAGCAGCGTCGGTTGCAGAGCGCTTAGCGCTGCCGGTCACGGCTTTCGCCGAGTGCCTCGTCTATCCGGCCCAAGCAGGCAGTGAGGCCACCCTACGATTCGAAGCAGCGCTCGCAGCCATTCCGATCGGCGTTCTCGACGCCGATGCCGATGTCGCCCGGACCGCCGCCGGCTTACGGGCCGAGTATCCGTCGCTGAAGCTCCCCGATGCGTTCGTCATCGCAACCGCCATCGTCCATCAAGCAGACGCACTCCTCACCACCGACCGTCGATGGCCCACCGCTCTGGTCCGGGCGCTCACGCCCAAAGTGGACATCATCTGAACTGAGACCGGCACAAGGGCCCGCCTCGACCCAACACCGCCTACTGGAGTCCCCGACCTCGGGCTTCATTAGGCTCGGCGCTTCGTCACACCCAAGGGGACGCCGCGTTGACGTGACATCTCCACTGGCTGTTCGCAGCACTGTCCGTGGTGCTGTTGTCGGGGTTGCCGGTGCCTGCTGTCGCTGCGCAGTTGCCCGGTGTGTATCTCGACGGCGCCGAGCCGTGGGTCGCGTCGGACTGCGACGGCGACGTGCCGATCGTGGTGGGCTCGGACGCTGCCGCGCAGTCAGACATCTACTCGGCGGTCACCCTCGCGGGAATCGTCGGTACGGACTGCGTCGTGCTCGCTGGGCCCCGCGACGCAGACATGCCCGCCACCCAACAGGCGCGCCTCGATAACGCCGCGGACGGCGGCTACGTCGTAGGCGGCCTCGCCGCAGTGCCCGACGCCAAACTCGCCGGCCGCGACATGACACGCCTCGCCGGCACCACCCGCTGGGACACCGCCCAGCTCGTCGGCAACCAAGCCCGCAACCTCGCCGACGACACGCCCGACAGCATGACAACCGACCCGCCGTCATGGACATTCACCTCAGTAGCTGCTGGCCTCCACCGTTCGTGCGGGTTGCGCGCCGATGACACCATCGTCTGCTGGGGCGCCAACAGAAAGGGTTATGGGGACAGAGAGGGTCATTCGGACGCGCCGCCGGGAGAATTCACCACATTCAGCACCGGGCGATATCACTCGTGCGGACTTCGCACCGACCGCACCGTCACCTGCTGGGGAAGCAACAGCGCCGGCCAGGCCGATGCGCCATCGGGGACGTTCGCAACACTTGGCCTCGGCATAGGCTATTCCTGCGGATTGCGCACTGACCACACCATCGCGTGCTGGGGCAACAACGACCACGGGCAATCGGATGCGCCTCCAGGACAATTCACCGCAATCAGCATCGGACAACGCCATTCGTGCGGGCTGCGCACCAACCGCACCGCCATTTGCTGGGGTGCCAACCGAGACGGCCAGACAAATGCGCCATCGGGAACATTCACCGCCATCAGCCTTGATGAAGAGAACTCGTGTGGGATACGAAGTGACGGAGCGCTGATCTGCTGGGGCTCACGCCCGGTACTCCTGCCGGGCTAACGGCAGGCCGTCGCACGCTGCTCCTGCCAGCATCTTGCTGCATTCGGCTCGTGGCCCTCCACCCGATCCGTGTCGAGGTTGCTGCCGCCGCGACCTGCCGACGGTCCGTTACGTCACTACCGTGGTGCCCATGACCGAGGGCCCTGTCACGTTCACCGAGTCCGAGCTGCGCGAGCGGCTTTCGCCGACGCAGTACCACGTCACCCAGGAGGCAGGCACCGAGCGGCCGTTCACGGGCGAGACGTGGGACAACCATGACGAAGGCGGATACCACTGCGTGGTGTGCGACGCCGAGTTGTTTAGCTCAGAGACGAAATTCGAGAGCGGTTCTGGTTGGCCCAGCTTCACTCAGCCCGTCTCGGGCGAAGCGGTGGACACCGAGGCCGACCGCGCATACGGCATGGTCCGTACCGAGGTGATGTGCAAGGCCTGCGGGGCGCACCTCGGTCACGTCTTTCCCGACGGACCGCGGCCGACGGGCGACCGCTTCTGCATGAACTCGGCGTCGCTGCAATTCGTGCCGACCGACGAGCCCGACTGAAGAGAGCCGACTGAGCACCGGCCCGGGACGTTTGCGGGGCGTCAGCTGGTGCTGTCAGTGTCGGATTCGTCCCCGATGTCGAAGCTGAGCTGCACAGCAATGGGCTCGTCGGGGAGCAGCTTGACTACGTCTGCGTCGAGCTCACGCCGCACACCGGCCACCGGCAGCACTGTCAGCATGGCTGCCTGACCCTGGCGCAGCAGGCTGAGCACCTGGTCGTCGTCGGCCCACAGCACATCTCGGCCGCTGATGACGATGTTGGCCGAGGCAACCTCGCCTCCGAGCTGGTTGCGCAGATAGTCGAACGCCCTAGCGATCGACTTCAGGTCGATGCCCTGGTCGCGCATCTTCTTGGCGATCTTGAACTCGACGAGGTCGTTGTAGGAATAGCGACGCCGCGACCCGCTGCCTGCGGCTTGCGCGACCGACGGCTGCACCAGTCCCTTGCGAGCCCAGTGGTCGAGCTGGCGGTAGCTGATCCCCACGATCTTCTCGGCCTGCTTGCTGGAGAATCCTTCGATGATCGCTCCAGCCGCATCCGCTTCGGCCGCCGGGAGCGCGCCCGCGCCGGCTAGTCCGGCGGGAGGGTCCGGCTGCGGCATCGGCGCAACATCGCCCTCGAGGCGATCCGGAATCGGTGCGGGAGCTCGCTGCTGTTCGGCCATTGGTGTCTCCTCCACTGCCCAGGCAGCACCCGGCAAATCACACTCTGCGAACTACCAAGTTGTGATCTGTGCCTCCCAAGAGCGTACGGGGGCGCGTCACCGCCGCGCAAGGGGCCATACGGATGGAATGTCCGGCGCCCCCGAGATGGCCTGCGTGCCTGCGGGGTCGCCCTCGATCACGACATCGACGCCCTCGGCACGCAGCACACCGGCGGTGCGCTGCCACGAGCGCTCCAGCACGCCGCGCCGGTTCGGTCCAATACCGCTGTCTGCGAGCAGATTGTTGGCGAGTCTGCGTTGGCTGGCGCTGGGCACACTCGTGTATTCGGCGCCCCACCGGATGCTCAGGATGACGAATTCAGCTCCCGCGGCCACTGCAGCCTGAGCCTCGGCCGCGATGGCATCGGGATCGATGACGTCGACGGCCCAATCTCCGTCGGAAGGCAACGGAATGTCGTTGAGCCCATAGGTGTAGGACAGGTGGCCGATGACGATGCCGTTCACGACGTAGATCGAAGGTCACTCGAGCCCGACTGCGAGGTCGCATCGCTGATCGGACCGCGGCGGCGGTCCGGTCACCGCGTCTCACTCTGGGTCGCTTGCCTCCGCCGCGGGCCCGAAGTCGTCGGGCTGCACGTCATCAAGGAATTGTTTGAACTCGTCGAGGAGTTCATCGGGGTCGACATCGGCGGGAGGATCCGGAGGCAGTTCGATGATCTGCCCCGCCTCCTCAAGCACGGACTCGCTGGCGAAGATGGGAGTGTCGGCGCGCACTGCCAGCGCCACTGCATCACTTGGCCGGGCGGAGATCGTATGGGTGGCCGAGCCGATGGTGACCTCCATCTCGGCAAAGAAGGTGCGGTCACGCAGGTCGGTGACGGTGACCTTGACGAGTGTCGCTCCGAGAACGTCCAAGATGGCCGCCATCAGGTCGTGCGTGAGCGGCCTCGGCACGCGGATCTGCTCAATGCCGCGGTAGATCGCTTGGGCTTCAGGCGTGTCAATCACAACCGGCAGCACTCGCTGGGAGCCGGCGGTTTCACGCAACAGCAGCAACGGGCTCTGCGAGGGCATCTCCACCTGCACGCCAAGAAGCTCCATCTCGACCATGCGACGAACACTACTTCGGCCCCTGTGAGCCATGAGCCCGGGTTATGGGCCCGCGTCGCGCCAGTATCGGCGCAGCGCATCCCCCATCACCTGGGACCGCAAGCGCTCGCACAGCGCCACCAGGCGCCCAAGGGAGCGTTGCGCGTCGAGGGCAGCGGATGCGCCACCGGCATGGAGGACCGGCTGTATGCCCTGTTCGAACATGGCGGCATCGCGCGCCGCGGCATTTCGGATGACACGCAAGTGGCGGGCCTGCAGGCCGTACGTGGAGAACTCGCGTGAGATGCGGGCGACGAGCAACGCGCCGCTGCCATAGCGGGGTTCGGACGGCTCAAGCTCGAGGGAAGCCTGCACAGCCGCTCCCCCGCGCGGCAGGGCCCCCGCAGCATCGGCTTCGTCGAGGGGCACGAGCAGCCCGAATTCGGTCAGCTCGGCAACCTCGGCCAATGTGAGCCCGCTCTCGGCGCTCAACTCTGCCGTGTTGAACGTCCGGAAGTCGTCCGGAGCAGTCCACGGCGGCTGTGTTGCGACGCCAGTCGCCTGCACCTCGGTCGATCTGGAGCGCTCGGCGTCATCGCTGTCAGCTGGCGTCGCCGTTGCAGCCTCTTCCATTGGCTCGTGGGCCGCCGCTGGCTCGGGTTCGCCAGCAGCAGTTGGGGTTGGCGATTCGCCGGCATCGTGGGCTCCGATGCCCCAGATGTCCACGAGGTGCTCGCCTCGATCAATGCGTTCCCCGATGATGCCCAGCGGCAGGTATTGGTCGCGCTGGCGAGTCAGGATCCAGCGCAGCACCTCGATGTCGTGGGGCCCGAAGCTGCGGTACCCCCCCGACGTGCGAGCCGGCGAGATGAGCTTGCGATCTTCGAGGAATCGGATCTTGGAATCGGTCAGATCGCCGAACTCGGGCCGCAGCAAGGACACGACCTCGCCGATCGACAGCCGCCCTCTCTTGGATTCAGGCTCGGACCGGGCGCTCACAGCCCGACCGAGGAGACCAGGTACAGCAGCTTGAACTTGCCGACCTGCAACTCGTCGCCGCCCCGCAGGGTCACTGCGCCGTCAGTGCGATTGCCGTTGACATACGTGCCGTTCAGCGAGCCCACGTCGCGCAGGATGTGACCGGCGGGGCCCAGTTCGAGAATCACGTGGCGCCGCGACACGGTGACGTCGTCGAGGAACACGTCGCTGTCGGGATGGCGCCCCACGGTGACCCGGTCGCCAGCCAGTTCGAATCGTGTCCCCGACCGGTGCCCTGATGTGACTACGAACTCCCCCGCGCCGCTGTAGGGCGGAATCTCGGTGGCACCCACCGGCGACAGCACCTCCGTGGGCGCATCGGCGGTTGGGTCCAGGCGCTTCCCGCAGCCGGAACAGAAGCGGGCATCGTCAGCGCTCGACTTGCCGCACGAACCGCAGATGACAGCCATGACAATCAGACGTCCTCGGCGATCAACGCGGCATAGCCGTCGGCGTCAAGCAGCGCTTCCATCTCCGCAGACGCCTGCGCAGCGTCATCAGTCGGGGCGATCACGCACATCCATCCATCGCCATAGGGGGATTCGTTGACCATCTGCGGCTCGTCTTCTAGCGCTACGTTCACTTCGACAACCTCTCCCGATACCGGGGCGAAGATGTCCGAGACGGACTTGGTCGACTCGATCTCGCACATTGCCTCGTCGGCGGTGACCACCGCGCCGATCTCTGGCAACTCCACATACACGACATCGCCGAGCGCATCCTGTGCGAAATCGGTGATGCCCACCTGCAGCCCCCCCTGTGTGGGGCGTACCCATTCGTGATCGCTCGAGTAGTGAAGCTCGGCGGGAATCTCCATGTTCGCGAACTTACCGGATCGCTGTCACACGAATAGCTCGTGGCACCCAACCCTTCATCAGCAGCCCCACTGCGTTCAGGAGCCTCGCCGGGCGGCGCGTCCCTCCCGAACAGCGGCGATCGCCTGGGGCACATAGCCGAATGCAGACCAATAGTGAATGGGCAGCCCGACTGCCACAAACACCCAGGCCAGCACACGAAACACGTCCGCTGCGGCGATGTCGCTGAGACCTGCCAGGAAGCACGGCACGGCGAACATCATCAGGAATGTCCCCGTCTTGCCCCACCAGGTCACGTCGATCTTGCGGGCGCCGGCCGCTGCCAATACCACTGCTGCCACGGCCACCCCGCCCTCTCGCACAAGAGCAAGCACCGCAATCCAGATCGGCAGCGAGCCGTCGACGATCATCGCCACGAGCGCCACCAGCAGCAGCAGGCGATCCGCCGTCGGATCGAGAATCTTGCCGAGTTCGGACACTTGGTTAAAACGCCGCGCTACCCAGCCGTCGACCCAGTCACTCGCGCCCAGCACTCCAAGCAGCAGCGCGGCGGCCCAGCGGTCCTCCGCGCCGAATACGAGCCACACGAACCACGGCAGGCAGCACAGTCGAGCCAGGCTGATCAGGTTCGGCACCGTGAAGGGCCGCCACCCGGGACTCTCGGTCAACGATGAATCCGCAGCCCCGCTCATCGGGCTCACAGTACCGACGCCAGCCACACCAGAGCCGCAACAACCAAGCCGCTGAGGATGCGCGCATGAGCCGACGGCGCATCTTTAGGATGCGCGCATGGCCACAGTGTTCACGCGCATCATCGAAGGCGAACTGCCCGGGACGTTTGTGTGGCGGGACGAACACTGCGTCGGATTCCTGTCCGTCAACCCGCTGTCACCGGGCCACACGCTTGTAGCGCCGATCGCCGAGATCGACCACTGGCTGGACGTCCCGCTCGAACTGCAGGCACACCTGTTCGACGTCTCCCGCCGCATTGGCGAGGCGCAGATGCGCGCTTTGAGGCCCGAGCGGATCGGTCTTATCATCGCCGGCTTCGAGGTACCCCACTGCCACATCCACGTGTGCCCGGTGGACTCCATGGCGGATATGAATTTCGCCCGTGCCCTGCCGATGGCGGATCCCGCCGAACTTGCCGGGCCGGCCGAGGCCATTCGAGCTGCTTTGGTCGATTGAGCGCAGGCGCCACCTGGTGGTGCGGCTCCGATGGCACTGAAGGGGCGCTAGAAGAGTTGATCCGACTCGGCCGGCTCGATGAGACTGGCATCGCGATTACGGACGTTGCCCACAGCACGGCCGACCTCATGCGAGCGCAGGACCCCCTCAGCCGCGGGCACGAGCATGGCCGACATTTCGTGGACGTCGTCGTTGGATGGGTCGAGCCAGGCATCCCACGCAGAACGCTCCAACAGCACTGGCATGCGGTCATGAATCGGCACTATGAAACCGTTGGCTGCGGTGGTCAGCACAGTGGCCGAATGCAGCGCTGATCGAGCGGTCTGCGATCCGTCGCCTTCGCCGGTGCCGCCGTCGCTGGGGGCATCGTCGGGTGGCGACCATCGTTCCCACAGGCCAGCCATGGCGAGCATGCCGCCGTCGGCGCGGGTGATGTAGTGCGGCAGCGGGCGGTCGTCGCTGCTCGTGCCCTTGGGCGCCTTTGGCCACTCGTAGAAGCCGTCGGCGGGAACGATGCATCGGCGGCGCTTGAACGGGCCGCGGAAGGAGTTCTTCGTCGCCGCCGTTTCCGATCGCGCATTGAACAGCGGCGGGCCCTTGCTGGGGTCTTTGGACCACGGCGGCACGAGGCCCCACCGGAACGTTTCGAGCCGGCGGGAATCCTCCGCGCCCACAACTGCGACGATGTCGGTGGTCGGGCTCACGTTGTAGCTGCGAGGCGCATCGAAGCCAGGCAATGGGGTGTCGAAGTACGCCGCCACCGCCTCCAAATCCGCCGCTGATACGAAGCGCCCGCACATGTGCTGAGCGTAGAGCCGCCGGCCGAATCCGGCCCTACGGGCCATCGGGCGGGCCAAGGCAGGATCGTGACCCGGGCACCTCGCTTGACACATCACCGCCTCAACACACGTGGGCGAGGCAGGCCTCTGTACGGGCGCCGAGGCGATCAAGCAGCAAGGTGACGCGGGGGGAGGAGGCGAGGTCGCCCGGCAACAGCGCTGCTTCAGCGGCGAAGGCGTCAAGCACAGCAGCGGCAATGTCGCAGATGCGAACGAGGAGCGGGTCGGCGGGCAAGTCGACATCAGCGGCGAAGCGGGTCCAGCACAGCACCGCCTCGTTTGGAGCGACCGCGTGGCTGCCGCCGACGGCGAACGCATGCATGGGCGTCTCTTCGGGATCCAGGTAGGGCAGCACAGTGCACACGTCGTACATCGGCGCCAAGCGCACCTCAGCGCCGTCCAGCAGAAGACTGAAGTTCTTGGCATGGCCGTCGGGGGCACCGATGACCCAGTTGTAGACCAACGCATCAACCAGGTCGGCGATGTCGTCGGCAGGCAATGTGGAGTAACTGCGCAGCAGTCGCACGATCCGGGCCTGCGACGGCCCGCCCTGCTGCTCATAGCGCAGCGTCGAGGCCAGGCCCAAGGCCTGGCACATGTCCTCTTGGTGCAGCCGCAGCACGCGGCCGCCGACGTGCCGACGGTCATAGCGCTCCACGATGACCGTGTCGCAGCCGTCGTAGACGGCCACCTCCGTGCCCGCTGCGGGCAGCCCCAAGCGTCTCGCCGCGGCCATGCTCAGGTGCTCGATGACGGCTTGGTGCTGTGTCAGGAAAACAGCAGGCTTGAGAATGTGCGTGGTGGCGGCAGTGCCGTGCGGCTGATGCCACGCGCCCTGGAGACGATGGAGCGCGATCTTGGCCTGCGCTCCCGCGAGGCTGAAGTAGCCGGGCACAGAGACATCTCTCGCGAGGTGCGTTCGGTGCCGGATGGACGTCAGTCGCCGCGCCACCTCCGCCTCGCTCAGCGGCTCATAGCTCCCGCCGCGGGACAGTGCAGTGTCGGCTTCCGCGGCGGGACAAACCTGCACCGCGCCGGCGCAGTCGAGGCCCATCGCGGTGGCGAGCAGATCGAATGGATCCACCGAGGCTGCACCGGTTCCCTGCTGCCAGTACCGGAGCAGTTCGGCGTTGTCGGGGAGCAGGCCCTGCAGCCATGTCTTGATCGCACCCCCGGGGTGCCGCCGTCGCGTCAGCGGCATGCTGAGCGACAGGGGGACAGAATCGGGGCCGCCGTCGAGGTAATCGTCGTCGTAGACGAATGAGGCGCCATCGGCATCGTCGTGGACCATGCCGGCCATCCTGCCGTTCAGCAGGATTGCGAGCTGCCTCGTCATCGTCACGGGTGGTTTTCGCTGCCTGAATCGACGCGGCGGGCGAGGGGGCCGCGGCGCATGCTGTTCTTCAGATCGTCGAGCACCGAGGGCTTGGTATCGATGCCTGCCAGCACGATGCGGTAGCCCAACGCATGGATGCACGCCAGTGCCGTATCGAGCTGTCCGCCGCGCAGGTTGCCACGCTCCAGATCGGACACCCACGGGCGCGATGCGCCGACCATCTCACCGAACTGGGTCTGCGTGAGCCCGGTCTCGCGACGCAGCCGGGCAAGCGCGGCACCCATGCCTTCCACCGTGTAGACGTCAATAGAGCGTCGATGCTTGGCACCGGCAGGCCGGACCTGCGGCGGGCCTGTGCTCGTCGGACGTGTGTTTGCGTCATCGGTCATCGCTGCGGGCCGTCCTGGAGGAGTGCTTGCATTGTATCCGATTCATTATACTACGAATGCTTCGGTGCAGCCTTTTAGATGCATGGGATCGCGTTGTGCGGAATGCAGCGTATCGAATGCGCCCGCTGACATCAGACGATGTGCATTACTTCGAATGCGCGCAGTCAGTCCCGACCTTGTGCGTCGTTACACGTAAGTGGAGCCCTTCATGGCTCCGCGATCCTGGCGGATCTCGACGTTCACCAATGCCGGGAGACCCGAGTCGAACGCTCGCGCCAGCGCCGGTGCGATCTCGCCGGGTTCGGTGACATGGGAGCCGTGGCCGCCCATGGCCTCGACCACCTTGTCGTAGCGGGTGTAGTTCAGCTCGGTGGCGACGACCCGATCCTGGCCGTACAGGCTGGCCTGTGGCCGCAGCATCTGGCCCCACGCCGCGTCGTTGCCGACGACGCCCACAATGGGCAGGCCGAAGCGCACTGCCGTGTCGTACTCGAAGCCGTTCAGGCCGAACGAACCGTCGCCGTACACGATCAGCACCCGCTTGTCGGGGTGAGCCTTCTGCGCAGCGAGTGCGAACGGCATTCCCACGCCCAAGGTCCCGAGCGGACCGGGGTCCATCCATGTACCACGGCGCGGCACGCGGATGACCTTGGATGCCTGGGCCACAATGTCGCCCCCGTCGCCGATCACGATCATGTCGTCGGTCACGACATCGGCGATCTCGCGGCACAGCCGCAGGGGGTCGATGGGCACCTCGTCGCTGTTCAGCTCAGCGTTGCGAGCGTCGTCGAGCTTGGCCTCGCGTGCGGCGAGTGCAGCCAGGTGCGCCGAGGCGTCCACCGAGACGCCGGTCGACTTGAACAATTCCAACAGCGCCTCGAAGTTGGCACCCAGGTTGCCGACGAGTCCCACTTCGGCGGCACGGTTCTGCCCGATGAGCGTCTCGTCCAGGTCAAGCTGCACGATGCGGGCGTCGGCTGGGATGGCACGGCCAAATTTCATTCGGAAATCGAGCGGCGTTCCCGCAAGGATCACTACGTCAGCCCCGGCGAGCGCCTGTGACCGCGTCAGCGACAGGAACGACGGATGGTCCCATTTGACCTCGCCGCGGGCCATGCCGTTCACGTAGCAGGGGATGGCCGTGGCATCCAGAAAAGCAGCCAGCGCAGCACCGCCCTCGCTCCACTTCAGCGACGTGCCCGCCATCACCACGGGCGTTCGGGCGCCGGCGATGATCTCTGCTGCGGCCCCAAGCACATCGGCGGGTGCGGCCGACGCGACTCGGTAGTCGCGAAACGGCGGTATGGCCACCGCGTCGAGATCCACGTTGCCGTGCAGCACATCCATGGGGATCTCCAAGAAAGAAGGCCCGGGCACACCGCTCAGCGCCGTGCGTACCGCCAGCTCGATGTACTCGGCGATTCGGCGGGTCTCGAGGCACGCGCCCGCCCACTTCGACACGGGTCGCATGAGCGACACGTGGTCCATCTCCTGCAGCGAGCCCCGTCCGGCGTGACGAAACGGTCCCTGACCTCCGAAGACCAAGATCGGCGAGTTGGCACGCCAGGCGTTCGCAACGCCGGTCACGCCGTCAGTCACTCCCGGGCCTGCGGTGAGGATGGCCACGCCGACCTTGCCCGGATGCAGGCGCGCCCACGCATCGGCAGCGTGCACGGCCGCTTGTTCGTGGCGTACGTCCACGATGTCGATGCCCTCGTCGAGGCAGCCGTCATAGATCCCCATGACGTGACCGCCGGACAGAGTGAAGACGCATTCCACGCCGGCTGCCTTCAGCGCCCGCGCTGCGAGCTTGCCGCCGTGAGTCTCGGTGGCCGTGACGCCCAGCGCGCGTTTTTCCTTGCCGCTCATGTTGGTCCCCCAGCGAGTATCGATTGCTGCTGGCTTTCACCAGACGTGTCTCTTGCTGCTGGCCTACACCAGCACGATGTTCACCAGCTTGCCCGGTACGGTCACGACTCGCCGGATGTCGGCGCCAGCGGTGAGCTCGCAGATGCGGTCGTCGGCCAGCGCAGCGGCCTCCAGATCGGCGGTCGAGATGGCGGCGTCGACCGTGATGCGGCTGCGCACCTTGCCATTTACCTGCACCGGCACCTCGATGACCTCGGCCGCCAGCAATGCCGGATCAGCCACCGGGAACGGGGCGTAGACGACCGTTGTCGAATTGCCCAGCTTTGACCAGAGTTCCTCTGCGAGGTGCGGCACCAGCGGCGCCAGCAGCCGCACCAGCACGTCGGCGACCGGCCGGGGAGTCGGGCCGTCACGGCGGGTCAGCTCGTTGTTCAGCTCGGTAATTCGTGCGATGGCCGAGTTGAAGCGCAGATCCGACATGGCATCGGTGACCGCAGCGATGGTGCGGTGCACCCAGCGCTCCAGATCCGCATCAGGCTCGTCATCTGACACTGTCAGCGCACCGGTCTGTTCGTCGACCAGGTTCCGCCACACACGCTGCAGCAATCGGTGCGAGCCGATCACCGAATGGGTCTCCCACGGCCGACCTTGATCCAGCGGCCCCATGAACATCTCATAGGTCCGCAGCGTGTCTGCCCCGTACGCGCCGTAGATGTCGTCCGGCGTCACAGCGTTGCGCAGCGACTTGCCCATCTTCCCGAAGTGGCGCGTCACCTCGTTATCGCCGTGAAAGAACTTCCCGTCGCGCTCGTCCACTTCGGACGCTTCGACGTACACGCCACGCTGGTCCTGGTACGCGGCGGCCTGGATGTAGCCCTGGTTGTAGAGCCGACCGAACGGCTCGGGCCCCCCAACGTGCCCCAGGTCGTACAGCACCTTGTGCCAGAAGCGGGCATAGAGCAGGTGCAACACGGCGTGCTCCACGCCACCGACATACAGGTCGACGCCGCCGACGCCGCCGGCAGCGTCGGTCATCCAGTACCTCTCCACGTCGGGATCCACGAGTACCTCGTCATTGGTCGGGTCGAGGTAGCGCAGGTAGTACCAGCACGACCCAGCCCACTGAGGCATCGTGCTGAGCTCGCGACGGTAAGTGCGCTCGCCGTCGCCGTCGCCGTCGCCGAGGTCGTAGGTGGCGGTCACCCACTCAGTTGCCCGGCCCAAGGGCGGCTCGGGATCCGAGGACTCGTCAAGGGACCTCGGCGCCCAGTCGATGAGCTCTGGCAACACCACCGGGAGTTCGCTCTCGGGCACCGCCAGCGGCAGGCCCGTCTCGTCGAACACGATCGGGAAGGGCTCGCCCCAGTAACGCTGCCGGCTGAACAGCCAGTCCCGCAGTTTGTAGGTGACCGTGCGACTGCCGTGGCCGTTGGCCTCCAACCAGTCGCAGATGGCGGCCTTGGCTTCGGCTGAGCCCATCCCGTTCAGGAAACTGCTGTTGATGGCCGGGCCCTCGCCGACGTAGGCCTTCGGTTCATAGTCGGGTGGCGGTTGCACAGTGCGAACAATCGGCAGCCCGAACTGCTCGGAGAAGTCCCAGTCGCGCTGGTCCTCGCCGGGCACCGACATCACCGCCCCTGTGCCGTAATCGATGAGCACGAAATCGGCCACGAAGACCGGCACCGGCTCACCGGTGGTGGGCACGATGCAGTTGACCCCCAGCCACACGCCAGTCTTGTCGCGGTTCTCTTGCCGCTGCAGGTCGCTCATCGCCGCGGCGTGGGCCCGGTAGGCCTCCAGCGCCTCACGAGGCGTCGCGGCGTCGCCGATCCAGCGCGGATCGGTGCTCGACGGCCACCGGTCGGCGACGAGCTTGTCGGCCAGTGGGTGTTCAGGCGCCAGCAGCATGGCCGTGGTGCCATAGATCGTGTCGGGGCGTGTGGTGAACACCTCAACGTCTGGGCCCGCGTCGGCGGCGAAGCTGATCAGCGCGCCCTCGCTGCGCCCGATCCAGTTGCGCTGCATGATCTTGACGCTCTCGGGCCAGTCGACGCGGTCGAGATCAGCCAGCAGACGGTCGGCGTAGGACGTGATGCGCATCATCCACTGCTTCAACGGCCGGCGGAACACAAGGTGGTTGCCCCGCTCAGACCGACCGTCGGCGGTGACCTCTTCGTTCGCCAGCACCGTGCCCAGCGCTGGGCACCAGTTGACGGGCGCTTCTCCCAGGTATGCCAAGCGGTAGCGGTCCAACTCGACCCGTCGCTCGGTCTCGCTCATGTGGGCCCACGCAGTGCCCTCGGCGGTGGCCCGTTGGCCGGATTCGAACTGCTCGATCAACTCGGCGATGGGGCGGGCCCGTTCAGCCTCGGCGTCGTACCAGGAGTTGAAGATCTGCAAGAAGATCCACTGCGTCCAGCGGTAGTACTCGACGTCGGTCGTGGCCAGCGAACGCCGGTCGTCATGGCCGAGGCCCAAACGGGCGAGCTGGCGCGACATCGTGGCGATGTTCTGCACGGTGTTTGTGCGGGGATGCTCACCGGTCTGGCGGGCGTGCTCCTCGGCGGGCAAGCCGAATGCGTCATAGCCCATCGGGTGCAGCACCACGTATCCGCTCATGCGCTTGAAGCGCGCATACACGTCGGTGCCGATGTAGCCCAGCGGATGCCCGACGTGCAGGCCCGAACCCGACGGGTACGGAAACATGTCCATGATGAACAGCTTCGGGGCCGAAGCGTCGTACGAGCCGGCCAGCGGTCCGCTGGGATTCGGCGTGTGGTAGGTGCCGTCTGCGCACCACCGCGCCTGCCAGCGCATCTCAATCTCGTTCGCCATTTCGGCGTTGTAGCGATAGGGCGGCAGCTCGTCCCCACCCGACTCTGCAGCGGACTCTGGGGACTCAGAATCGGCGGCTGTCGCCGCGCCTGAGCGGTACGCCGATGCGGGGGCATTCATGCGGGCAAGGATGCCACGGTTGCCCCCAAATCCCCCGGCCCGCTGGCGTCAGCGCGGCGGACAGTACGTGATCGAGTCAAAGGATTTCTCAAGGACGCAAAATCGCTGCAGCTCGCAAGAGCCAGCTGATATGGGCGTGCTTATCTCGCTCGACGAACTGCTGGGCGCGGATTTGGACGAAGTGCGGCAATTCGGCGCCGTCATGCAGCATGTAAACCGTCGGGAGTGCGGCTATGGGCTGCGGGAGGTGGCGGGTGCTCGGGCGGGCGGCCCGGCGCCTTCGGGTTCAGGTGGCTGCAGGCGTGGTTTGCCTTCGGGTTCGGGTTGTCGCAGGCGGGGCCGTCCGTGGGGTGGGGTTTCGATGGGGGTGTGGTGCTGGTGGAGGCCGCTGTGGCAGTCGAAGCACAGCGATGCGAGGTTCGGTATCTCGGTGGGGCCGCCGTTCTCGAAGTAGTCGATGTGGTGGGCCTCGGTGCGCTCCGGGGTGAGGTCGCAGCCGATGCAGCCCTGGTCGCGCATTGCGAGGATGAGCCGCTGGGCGTCGTTGGCGTTGCGGGTGCGTCCCAATGCCAGCTCGGACCAGTCCGACTTGAACACTGCGGGCAGCACGTTGGCGTCGAGCGCATGGTCGGCGAGCATCTTGGCCGAGATAGGCGTGCCGTCATCGAGGCGAGGGTTGACGAGCCGGTCGTTGACGATGTCGTAGTCCGCGATGATCACCAAGCTCGTCTTGGCCCGACGGATGTTGGTTGTGCCGGCGATGAGGTCGCTGATCGCGTCGGCGGTGAGCTGCGCCCTCGTCGGAACAACCACAGCACCGCTGTCGGTGTCGGCGTTCGAGTCATCGTGACCCGCCGTCGTGCCGTTGAGGGCGTCGTCGTTATCGGCGCCGTCGTTATTCTCGGCGCGGCGCCGCAGCGACCGCACCATGGCCTGCAAAGCGATGTTGACCTGGCGTCCGGCGATGAAGTCGAACTTGCCGTTGAGATGCCACATGCCGTCGTCGCCCAGCTTCATCGACCCCCAACGCTGCGCACGTTGCTGTGCGAGCTCGGCGTCGATCGGGCTGAGATTCTCGGCGGCGGCCTCGGCTTCGAGATCCGCGAACACCTGCAGGCTCTGGTACGCCAGCGGGTGACGGGCCACGGTGTCGGAGGGATAGGCCCGGCACAACTCGATGAACTCTGCCTCGCTGCGACGATGCTTCTTGGGAGCCTCCCGGGCGATCACCTTCGCATGAGACAACCCGATCTCACCGGCCTGCAACGCGTCGAGCGTCGCTGTCATGCCCCCGGTGACCAGGCTTTCGGCCAGACGGGCTTCGGTGCGGGCTTGCGACGCGTTCAGACGCGTCTGATCACGCAAGATGTACGCAGCGGACTGCGCCCCGTTGCGCGACGCCAATTCTCCCACCGCGGCCAGATAGCGGCCTTCGATGCGTGCGCGCTCGCCAGCCAGCTCGACCACGAGATCTTTCAGATCGCCGTAACCCAACGAACCCAGGTCCTCGTTCTCGACGCAGCCGGCTGGGGACCCGGCCTCAGTGGCGCAGCCGGCGTCCGACCGCGAACCAGCCCGTTCGGCCGCATCGCCTGGCGACTCGCTCACGACGGCCGCCACCCCGCTCCTGTCGCTGCGCAGCAAGCTGTTCCCCAGCGAATCATTCCGCGCGGCCAAAGGATCCGCCATGTCGCCAGCACCGTCCGGCGCCCTGGTCGCATCGGCGCAGCCGTAATGCGAGTCGTCGAAGCGCCAAATGGCCGCCGGATTCGGCCACGCCAACTCGGCACCTGCAGCGTCGAACCCGGCCTCGGAAGGTTCCGAGCCGTCGGCGTCGAGCCGGTACAACAGGTCGGCGAACATGACAATAGCATACACATGTACCACACCAATCACACGCAAAAACAGCCACGAGTTTAGGGATATACCTGCACCGTATATGCGAGATATAGATCTTCCGTCTTTCCTGTCGATTACCGCCTCAAAACATCGATTCCGTTGCGCAATAACCACGCCACGCTCAAAAACATGGAACGGACCGATCAGGGACCGGAATACCGATCATCTCCTTTCGGCGCGGGCAGGGTTGACTGGGCCACTCGTCGCTTGATTCCTGAAGTCCTTTCTCTCGAGTTGTTTAGTTGCCTTGAGTTCCGAATATTGATCGCAATCCTGGCACCGTCAAATCGCAACGTCTGCACGGGAAAACCCAGATAGTGACCATGCGTGCACTATTGAACGATGTCGACGCTAACGCAAGATAGGCGAGAACTCGCGGCCAAGATGACTGGATCTCAACGCCTTGCTATAACAAAGGTCTCATGATTCGGCATGCGCAGTATTGAGCTACCACCCCTCCCCTCTTTGTGGGGGAGGGGTGGTGCTCAAGAGCGTACCCCGATGAGTGTCAGCGCTACTCGTAGAGGTCGGGATGATAACATTTTTGACTGGTATTACCCAGAGTCCAACCTTCTGGACAGGCTAAGCTACTCACTAAAGCCCAGTACTCATCGTAGCTGTATCCTTGACACAGCCCTCTTTCAAGAGAAAACTCACAGCCAAGAAAGTCACTTTTCAGCTGCACCAGCATGTCGCATTTGTTTGCGTCACCTTCGCGGCAATCTTTAAAGAGGGCTCTAGCCTCTTCTCTATAAGCTAGAAAAGCCTGATTTGGTTGTACAGGGTCTGGAATTCCTTCTTGGGAGCCTTCGACACGCGTTTCCTCCCCTTCGGATTCTTCCGCCTCGGTCTCTTCAACGGTGGGCTCAGCTGCGGTGCTGGTGCCGGCGGCGGCGTCACCGCTGGCGCGTCGTCCGACGAGCTGCGCCGTGGCCCAACGGGTTTCGCCGCCAAGGCGTGTCATGTCACGACCTTCGATCTTTGCGGTGGGAACCGCAGCGATGCCGCCGAGAACGAACCCGCCATCGGCTGCGGCGTTGAGCCGTGCCCGCTGGCTGGCTGGCATCGCGCCGTCGCGGGGCCCCGCGAGGATCAGACAATCCGTGCCCACCACCCCAGCGAGCGTCACGGCGCTGTAGATGTCGGACTGAGCAGCCGCATCAGAGCCGACCACGATCGGCATATCACCAGCGCAGTCCGACTCGGTCCACGGCTCGGCACCGCCGAGAAATGCACCCCCGCTTTGGGCGCCTGCCGCGGCGGGCAGCACCAAGGGGGCCGCAAGCACCACGGCCAACAGCGCAGAAACCCAACGCCCGCCACGAACACGCCTCGACAAACTCCCTACTGGACCGCTCGATGACAATACTCCGCACATTGAAACCAGCCGCTCATGTATTCACGCGGCCAGGCCATGGGGCTGCATTGGAACGTCTGCCGCAGCGCCACCAGATGAGATACTCCGCTGACTGCTTGCTGAAACTCGCCGAAATCGTCGATGCGCACATGCAAGACCACTGGTCAGCACGCCGATCGCTGTCGCCAGTGGTCGCTACGAATTCCACGGCAACGCCACCTGCCACACGAGCCGTCTGATTCACCTTCGGGAGGACGCACAGCCGGCCTGCGCCGACGCTTGCGAACTTGGCTTGGCCCGAGGCTCAAGAGCTGAGCGCGTGGGTGAGCTTGGGCGACTTGATTCCCCGTGGGTCTGGGATTCCGTGGCGCTGCCGGTCGCCGACCCGCGCGGGTCCTTACCCGACGCTCACACCACAGTCGCCACTGGAGCCACCGCTACCCTGCGATCCGTGCCCACGTCGCACAAGCCCCCGTTGCTCGCCGATCCCGGCTTCGCTCACGTCTCCGAAGACGACTGGGAATCGGCCGCCGAAGGTGCGCTGCGCGGGGCGCTGCTTTCGTCGCTGCACTCGGCGCTGCTCGGGGGCATCGAAACCGCCCCGCTCTACTCGCCGCACCGGTACAGCACCGAGGGTGATCCGGCGGGAGTTCCCGGTGCGGCGCCGTACACCCGCGGGGCTGCTGCGACCAGCGGCTATGGCGGCTGGGAAGTGCGCCAGATCCACGACGTCACGCTGCCGGGCACACCCGACGCCATCGCCACCGACACGACATCAGGCGTGGATGCCGTCACCGTCGCCCGGGGCTGGGATGCTGAAGGTGACCGCGCCGCGCTCGCGGCTGGCATTGGCGATGCCGCCGGGGCCGGCGTGACGATCCATCTGCAGTCGGGCACCTCGCCTGCGCACGCGGCTGCGCTGCTGGACGTACTTGAGCAACACGGTGTCGACGCCGATCGCATGAAATCGTGGCTGGGTCTCGACCCGATCGCAGCCGTCGCCAGCGGCTGGTTCGGGGCCGATGCCGGCAACAGCACCGTGGTCGTGGCCGAGATGTGCGACGCAGCCCGCAGCGCCGCCGAATTCACCCAGCGCTCGCCCCAGGCCGTGCCTTTCGAAGCTGACGGCTCAGTCTTCGCCGACGCCGGCGCTTCGGATGCCACCGAGGTGGCTGCGATGCTGGCAACTGGGGTTGCGTGGCTGCGTGCGATCTGCGACAACCCCGACGGTCCGGGACTCGACCCGGGTGCGGGTGCCCGCCTGTTGGGCTTCACGCTGTCGGCAGGACCCGACCCGTTCTTGGTGACCGCCAAGTGCCGGGCACTGCGCATGTGCTGGACCCGGGTGCTGGGCACATGCGGCGTCGACGGCACAGGCGGAGAGGGGTTGCCGATGCACCTTCACGCCGTCACCTCGACGGCAATGCTGAGCGCCCTCGACCCGTGGGTGAACATGCTGCGCGCCACGACGGCAACCTTCGGCGCCGCGAACGGCGGTGTCGACGCCATCACAGTTCGCCCCTTCGACGCTGTCACCGCCGGGGCGGCGTCGAGCGGCCTGGGGTGGCGCGTCGCGGCCAACACGCAGCTGATCCTTCGCCACGAAAGCCGCATCGGATCGGTCATCGACCCCGCCGGGGGAAGCTGGTACCTCGAAGACCTCACGCGCAAGGTGGCGCACGCAGCCTGGGACCGATTCCGAGAGATCGAAGCGGCCGGCGGCATCAGCGCTGCGGTGGCGAGCGGCGAGTTGGATGCACTGATCGCTGACGAACGAGCGCAACGCGACGAACGCATCGCGGCGGGCGACCAGGTGCTTGTGGGCGTCACCGACTTCGTGGATTCGGCCGAAGCGAGCGCCCACGCTGGAGCGTCGGCAGCCACGCTCGACCTCGGACTGGGCGTACACCGCTGGGCAGCGCCCTACGAATCCGGATCGGCAGGGCCATGAGCGTCGTCGGGGACTTCTCGAACCTTGAGCTCGACGACGCCGAGCTCGCACAGCCGAGCAGCAACGGCGCGAGCCGCGCTGCGTGGGCGGAGCGATTCGCCTCCGAGAGCGGCCGTTCCCCCGCTCCCATTGCCACGCCAGAGGGCATCGACGTGGCGCCGCTGTACGTCGCTGCGGACATCGCCAGCCTGTACGACGGCGGCACGAACCCCGACCCGAACGGTCCGGTGGGGCGCACGTACCTCGACGGGTTTCCCGGCTTCGCCCCATACCTGCGCGGTCCGTACCCGACCATGTACACCAACCAGCCTTGGACGATCCGCCAGTACGCAGGCTTCTCCACCGCCGAGGACTCCAACGCGTTCTACCGGCGCAACCTCGCGGCCGGCCAACGTGGCCTGTCAGTGGCATTCGACCTCGCAACCCACCGGGGTTACGACTCCGACCATCCCCGGGTGGCTTCAGACGTCGGCATGGCCGGTGTGGCCATCGACTCGATTCTGGACATGCGCACGCTGTTCGACGGCATCCCGCTCGACCACATGAGCGTGTCAATGACCATGAACGGCGCCGTGCTGCCCATCCTGGCGCTCTATGTCGTGGCGGCCGAGGAGCAGGGTGTCGCCCCCGCGCAGCTCACCGGGACTATTCAGAACGACATTCTCAAGGAGTTCATGGTCCGCAACACTTACATCTACCCGCCCCAGCCCTCCATGCGGATCATCAGCGACATCTTCGAGTACACGTCAGCCGAGATGCCCCGCTACAACTCGATCTCGATCTCCGGCTACCACATGGGTGAAGCCGGGGCCACAGCCGATCTCGAGCTCGGCTACACGCTGGCGGACGGCCTCGAGTACCTGCGGTGCGGCATCGGCGCCGGCATGGGCATCGACGACTTCGCACCGCGTCTCAGCTTCTTCTGGGGCATCGGCATGGACTTCTTCATGGAAGTCGCCAAACTGCGGGCCGCCCGGCTGCTGTGGGCCAAGCTGGTGTCTGCCTTTGAGCCGGAGAACCCACGGTCGACCTCGCTGCGAACCCACTGCCAAACTTCAGGCTGGTCGCTCACGGCGCAGGATCCGTACAACAACGTCGTGCGGACGTGCATTGAGGCCATGGCCGCCGTCGACGGCCACACCCAGAGCCTGCACACCAATGCCTTCGACGAAGCCTTGGCGCTGCCAAGCGACTTCAGCGCCCGCATTGCCCGCAACACGCAACTGTTCCTGCAGCACGAAGCCGGCGCGACCCGGGTGATCGACCCCTGGGGCGGCAGCTACTACGTGGAGCGCCTCACCTCCGAGCTTGCGCAGCGGGCGGCAACACACATTGCCGAGGTGGAGCAGCTCGGCGGCATGGCCCGCGCCATCGAAGCCGGGATTCCCAAGATGCGCATCGAGGAGGCCGCCGCCCGCACGCAGGCACGCATCGAGGCGGGTCAGCGGACGGTCGTCGGGGTGAACCGCTACCGGTCCGAGCTCGACGCCGAGGTCGACATTCTGCGAATCGACAACGCCGAGGTGCGCGCCGCGCAGCTTGCAAAGCTGGACCGGCTGCGCGCGGGGCGTGATCCGGACGCGGTAACGCGCTCTCTGGATGCGCTGCGCGAGGTAGCGCGCACCGGAGAGGGAAATCTGCTGGCCGCATCCATCGACGCTGCGCGCTGCCATGCCACCGTGGGAGAGATCAGCGCGGCAATGGAAGACGCGTTCGGCAGGCACACTGCGCAGATCCGCACGATCAGCGGCGTGTACGGGAGCGAGATGGCTGGCAACGAATCTGGCCCCGACGGCACGAATCCGATGGCGGCCACGGTCAATGCGGTGCGCGCCCGTGCGGCCGCCTTCGGCGAGCGGACGGGGCGTCGGCCGCGCATCCTGATCGCCAAGATGGGCCAGGACGGTCACGACCGGGGGCAAAAGGTGGTGGCCACCGCGTACGCCGACCTCGGTTTCGACGTCGACATCGGCCCGCTGTTCAGCACACCTGCCGAGACAGCGCGCCAGGCCGTCGAAAACGATGTACACGTCGTGGGTGCCTCCTCGCTGGCGGCGGGGCATCTCACGCTGGTCCCCGAGCTCAGGGACGCGCTCACCGAGCTGGGCCGGCCCGACATCCTGGTCGTCGTCGGCGGCGTCATCCCACCGCAGGACTTCGATGCGCTGCGAGCTGCGGGTGCCGCAGCGATCTATCCGCCCGGCACGGTAATTGCCCACGCCGCAGCGGAAATGCTGGACCTGCTCGATTCCGCCGACTAGCTGATCTGGCCCTGCGTCGATTCATCGGCGCGAACCCACACAGCGCGGCTCAGCGGTGGCGGCCGCCGACGTTGCGGATCTTCTTCTTGGCCCGGGTACCACGGTATGCCGTGCTGGACGCCGAGCGGAGGCCGCGCGGCGCAGCGGCGAGCCGCGTGTCGGCATCGTCAAGTTGTCTGTAGTAGCGGCGGTGTACCCACAGCTTTTCCGAGCCCACGACGATCTGACCCCACCCTGAGCCCCGGATGCCGAATGGCTCGATGCGTTCGATGCGTTCGAGCAGCTCCACGGGTTTGGCCGGGCGCAGGGCCCGGGTGCGCATGACCACAATGTCCGCATCGGTGAGAGCCAGTAGTCGGTAGCGCGACATGCTGAGCACCGCTGCCGTGGCAAACACCGTTGTCGAGATCAGGCTGATCTGCACCCACGGCAAGTCCACCGTCAACACAATGCCCGCAAGCGCCACCACGCCGATCAGCAGCAGCGTGAACGGGTGCAGGCCGCCTTGTGCCGGCACGAGCGCGTGAACATGGTCGCCCTGGTGCAGGAACTCATCCGCGGGATGGGAACGGTCTGCGGTGCGGATGCGCTTCAGTAATCCCACCGTGACATTCTGCCCGAATACCGAACGGACCCCTGCACCCCGATACCTTGCACACAGTGGCGGCCACCGCAGCTCTTTCAGAACTTGCCTCCGGAGTGCGCGCCTGCGACCGTGCCGCCATCGGCCGGGCCATCACGCTCGTCGAGTCCCAGCGGCCCGCTGACGCTCAGCCGGCGCAGGACCTGCTCCATGAATTGCTGCCCCACAGCGGCGGTGCGCATCGCGTGGGCATCACCGGTGTTCCAGGAGTCGGCAAGAGCGCGCTCATCGAGACGCTCGGCACGAAGCTCACTGGGCGCGGGCACCGCGTTGCCGTTCTCGCAGTCGACCCGACCTCGGCACTGCACGGCGGTTCCATCCTCGGTGACAAGACCCGAATGACTGCGCTTGCGAACGATCCGGCAGCCTTCGTTCGGCCGTCGCCGACTGCGGGTCAGCTGGGCGGCGTGACTCGCGTGACCCGCGAGACCGTCCTCGTGCTCGAGGCCGCTGGTTTCGACGTCGTGCTTGTAGAGACGGTGGGCGTCGGCCAGTCAGAGACCGCCGTGGCCGACATGGTCGATTTCTTTGTCGTGCTCATGCTGGCGGGTGCCGGCGACGACCTCCAGGGGATCAAGAAGGGCATTCTCGAGATCGCCGATCTCATCGCGGTCAACAAGGCCGACGGGGACAACGTCGGGCGCGCCGGCGCAGCAGCACGTGACTACGAGTTGGCGTTGCACATGACTCAGCCGGCCTCGCCCACATGGACTCCCCCGGTGATCACATGCTCAGGATTGGCTGGCGACGGCCTGGACACCCTGTGGGAACACGTGCTCGAACATCGCCGGCTGATGTCGGATTCCGGCGAGCTGGCAGCGCGCCGCGCCGACCAGCGAGTGCGCTGGATGCGGGCGATGCTGACCGAGCGCATGCGATCCCAACTCGCAGCGAGCGTGCACGACCTGCTTGCCGACCTCGAAACACAGGTGCGGTCCGACCAGCTGACGCCGGCTGCCGCCGTTGATCAGCTGATGGCGGCCTTCGACGCCTCGAAAGACGCGTAGCTCAGAAGCTCTCGTCGAAGGCGAGCTTTACTCAGAAATCGGCGTCGAAGGCGACTTCGCCCTCGACGCCGATTTGGTAGCTGGCGACGGTGCGCTCGAAGAAGTTCGTCAGCTCTTGTACGTCCTGCAGCTCCATGAACGAGAAGGGGTTCTTCGAGCCGTAGTGCTTGGCAAGGCCGAGCTGGGTGAGGCGCTGGTCAGCGACGAATTCCAGGTACGCACGAGTGTCGGTCACCGACATGCCTGCCACGCCACCGGACAGCACGTCGTGCGCGAATCGCGTCTCGACATCGACCGCCTCGGTGACCATCTGCCGAATCCGTTCAGCCAGATCCGCGTCGAATAACTCGGGTTCTTCGGCCCGGATCGTGCGCACGACCTCGAAAGCGAAGTTCATGTGCGCCGACTCGTCCCGGAACACCCAGTTCGTGCCGGCCGCCAAGCCGTTCAGCAGCCCCTTCGATCGCAGGAAATAGACGTAGGCAAAGGCAGCGAAGAAGAACAGCCCTTCGATGCAGGCTGCGAAGCAGATGAGGTTGAGCACGAACGCCTTGCGGTGCTCGACCGTCGTGAGTCGATCGACCGACCAAACGCTGTCCATCCAGCGAAAGCAGAACTCGGCCTTCGCGGCGATCGAGGGAATGTTCTCGATGGCCGCAAATGCCGCTGCCCGTTCAGAGATGTCAGGGATGTAGTGGTCCAGCAGCGTCAGGTAGAACTGCACGTGCAGCGCTTCCTCGTACAGCTGCCGGCTCAGGTACATCCGAGCCTCAGGGCTGTTGATGTGCTGATACAGGTTCAGCACCAGATTGTTCGCGACGATCGAGTCGCCGGTTGCGAAGAACGCCACGAGCCGGTTGATGAGATGCCGCTCGGCCGGAGCCAGCTTCCGGTTGAGATCGACGATGTCGTCGGAGAAGTCGATCTCCTCAACTGTCCAGGTGTTGCGGATGGCATCGCGGTACATGTCGAAGAACTGCGGGTACCGCATCGGACGCAGCGTCAGCTCGAAACCGGGGTCCAAGATGTTGCCCTGCCGTAGAGCAGGTTCGGCGGCCGGGACGGGTTGGGGTACGGCTTGTGGACTCGGCTCGGGCCCGAATTCGGGCTCTGGCTGGACGAGTGCCATGAGGATCCTCTGCTCTCCCTAGTGGGCCTCTTGTCGATCAGGGACTGCTCAGTCGCAGGCTTCGCATGTCTCGGGGTTCTCCAGGGAGCACGCGACTGCCTCAGCGGCAGCTGCCGCTTCGGGCATGGCAGCGACTGTCGCATCAGGCTGCGACGCGGTGTCGGTAGTGGTCTGATTGATGCGGGTGGCCGGCCGCGAGCGCAGGTAGTAGGTGGTCTTGAGACCCGACTTCCACGCGTGCATGTACATCGACGAGAGCTTCCCGATGTTCGGGCTCTCCATGAACAGGTTCAACGACTGGCTCTGGTCGACGAAGGCGCCGCGTTCTGCGGCCATGTCGATGAGCGACCGCTGGGGCAGCTCCCATGCGGTCCGGTACACCGAACGCACCTCGGCGGGAATCTCCGCGATGTCCTGGACTGAGCCCTCGGCCATCTTGATCCGGTTCGCCATGGCCTCGTTCCACAGGCCGAGCGCCTGAAGCTCGCGCACGAGATAGCGGTTGAGCTGCATGAACTCGCCCGAGAGCGTCTCGCGCTTGAACAGGTTCGACACCTGCGGCTCGATGCACTCGTAGCAGCCGGAGATGGCGGCGATGGTGGCTGTCGGTGCAATGGCCATGAGCAGCGAGTTGCGCAGGCCGTGCTGGCCGATTCGCTCGCGCAGCTCGGCCCAGCGCGGCGGATCTTTGGGTTCGACGCCCCACAGGTCGAACTGCAGCTCTCCTGCAGCGGCCCGGGTCTCGCTGAACGCCGCATGCGGACCGTGCTGACGGGCCAGCTCGCAACTTGACCAGACCGCCCAGTAGTAGATCTCCTCGGCGATTCGGGCCGACACTTCGGAGGCCTCTGGCGAGTCGAAGGCGAGGTTGAGCTGGAAGAACACGTCCTGGAGGCCCATGATGCCGAGCCCGATCGGGCGCCAGCGTTCGTTGGAACGGGCTGCTTCGGGCGTCGGGTAGTAGTTGATGTCGATGACACGGTCCAAGAACGGCACCGCATTCCGCACGACCTCACCCAGCGCGGGGTAGTCGACGGCTCCGTCGCGTACGAACTTGGCGAGGTTGACCGAGCCCAGGTTGCAGACTGCGGTCTCGGCGCTGCTGGTGACCTCGAGGATCTCCGTGCACAGATTCGACAGGTGGATGACGTTGCCCGCCTGGCCGGTCTGGTTGGACTTGGCGTTCGAGGCGTCCTTGAAGGTCATCCAGCCATTGCCGGTCTGCGCCAGCGTGCGCATCATGCGGGTGTAGAGCTGCCTGGCAGACACCTGCTCCTCGTAGAGACTCTCGGATTCGGCTTCCCGGTACGCCTCGGTGAACTCGTCGCCGTAGAGGTCGGTGAGGTGCGGGACGCGCTTGGGGTCGAACAGCGACCACTGCCAGTCGTTCTCGACCCGGCGCATGAACTCGTCAGGGACCCAATTGGCGAGGTTGAGGTTGTGGGCGCGACGGGCGTGGTCGCCGGTGGAGTCCTTCAGCTCCAGAAACTCCTCGATGTCGGCATGCCAAGTCTCGAGGTAGACGCATGCGGCGCCCTTGCGCCGGCCGCCCTGATTCACCGCCGCCACTGACGAATCGAGCGTCTTGAGCCACGGCACAATGCCGTTGGACAGGCCATTGGTCCCGCTGATCAGCGAGCCGCGCGAACGCACCCGGTGCCAGCCCACCCCGATCCCGCCGGCGAACTTGGACAGCTTGGCGATGTCGGTGTAGCGACTGTAGATGCCCTCAAGGGAGTCTTCGGGGCTGTCGAGCAGGTAGCACGACGACATCTGCGGGTGAGTAGTGCCCGAGTTGAACAATGTGGGCGACGACGGCATGTACCGCAAACTGGAGATCAGCTCGTAGAACGAGATGGCCTCCTCCGCGTTGCGGGACAAGCCGCAGGCGACTCGCAGCAGGAAGTACTGCGGCGTCTCGACCACCATGCGCCGCTGCGGGTGCCGCAGTAAGTACCGGTCGTAGACGGTGCGCAGTCCGAAGAATTCGAAGTCGCCATTGCGCTCCGGCACGACCGCGTCGTTGAGCTTGCGAGCGTTTGCGCCGACGAACGCCACCACGTCGGGGTGAATGAGCCCGCATTCGCCGCCGAGATCGATGGCCTGGCTGAACGAGTAGATGTTCTGGTTCTGGACTTCCTTGTCGATGTAGGTGGCCAGCAGCCGGGCAGCCAGCTTCGAGTAGTTCGGCTCCTCGGAGATCAGCGCTGCGGCCGTGCGAATCGACAGCTCGTCGAGTTCGGTGGTCGTAGCGCCGTCATGCAGGCCGGAGATGGTCCGGGTGGCGACACGCATGGGGTCGACGCCGGCCAGCTCGGTTGCGCATCGCTCGACGGCGCGCACAATCTTGTTGACATCGACGGCCTGCATCGAACCGTCCCGCTTCTGCACGCGCATTCCGGGCGAATCTGCGTCCTGCCGCTGTGTTTCAGTCGCCGAAGCCTCGGTGACGCTCATGTTGCCCAGCCCCTTCGCAGGCCGTCGCTCGGATATGCCGAGCGGACCGCCTAGACCTCGATCTCCTCACTTCTCGCAACCTCAGCTCGGCGTGTTCCAACGGAGTGTCGCTCGGTTGAATCACATGACTGTAGTTACAGAGATGTAAGTGACATTTATAGCGCACGAGTCAAGCGGCGTCTCCCTCGTCGTCGAACTCCTAGTTCCAGGGCCGCAAATGCGGGCACAGTGCTGACGCGATCGCGCGAGATGCCACACTTCCCGTGTGTCACCTGATGAGAACCGGCCCGAGCGCATCGTGGTCGTGGGAGCGTCCCTCGCGGGTGCCCGGGCCGTGCACAGCATTCGGGCAGCCGGCCATGACGGGGCGCTGACGCTCATCGGCGCCGAGCCTCATCTGCCCTATGACCGGCCTCCCCTGTCGAAGGAGTTCCTGACCGGCGAGCAGGAGGCTCCCCAGCTCATGCTGGACGCCGACGGCGCCTACGACGAACTCGATGTGGAGGTGATGCTTGATACCGCGGCAGTGGGGCTCGACCTGCAGGCTCGCACCGTTGCAGTCGCCCCAACTTCGAACGGAGCTGCCGGCGGCGCGAGCCGTGACACAGTGCCATTCGATGCGCTGGTGATCGCTACAGGCGCAGCAGCCCGGCCGTTGCCCCGAACCGAGGGCATCGAAGGCGTCCACACGCTGCGGACCCTCGACGACTCGGCTGCCATCCGTGAAGGTCTCGTCGCCGGGGCGCGCGTTGCGGTCGTGGGCGGCGGCTTCATCGGATCCGAGGTTGCTGCATCGGCGAAGGCTCGCGGCTGTGAGGTGACGGTCATCGAAGCGGCCTCGGCCCCGCTGGTGCGCGGGCTGGGCGCGGACATGGGCACGCGGGTCGGCGCGCTGCACGGCCAGAACGGCGTGGAGTTGCGGCTCGGCATCGGTGTCTCCAGCGTGTTGGGCAAAGACCGAGTCGAGGCGGTTGCCATGGCCGACGGCAGCCGGATCGAAGCCGACCTCGTCGTCGTGGGCATCGGCGTCGTCCCGAACACGGCATGGCTGAAAGGCTCAGGCCTGCAAATTGACAATGGCGTGGTGTGCGACGCCACACTGTGCTGCGGTCCGCCGGGTGTCTACGCCGTGGGTGACGTCGCCCGGGCTCCGAATGGGTGGTTCGGCCCGTGGTATGGCGAGGCGCCCATTCGAGTCGAGCACTGGACAGCAGCGGTCGAACATGGCATGGCGGTCGGGCGCAACTTGGTAGTCCCCGACGAGGCGCAGCCGTACAACTCAGTGCCCTTCGTATGGTCCGACCAGTACGACGCCCGTATCCAGGTCGCCGGACACCCCGACGCCGACGATGACGTCGAGGTGCTGGTCGGGTCCGCGTCGCACCGTTCGTTCTTGGCCGGCTACCGGCGCGACGGCCGCCTGAGCGCTGTCATGGCACTCGATGCGATCAGGCCGTTCGTGCGATTCCGCCGCCTACTGGCCAGCCACCCCACCTGGGACGAAGCACTCGAACTAGCCGCCACGCTGAGCTGAGTGTCCTCCGGGCCGGCGCTCAGGAAATGGTCTGGGAAACCTCGTCGCGCTCGGCGTAGAAGCTCATCATCCCGGCGATCCCGGACATCTCAGGGATGGGATCGGGATACGACCACACGACATCGCTGTAACTCTGACCGTTGACTGCTACTGACCAGTAGCTGGCATCGCCCTTCCACGGTCAATGGGTCGATGTGCCGGACCGGCTGAACAGGCCCATCTGCACGTCCGAAGCGGGCAGGTAGTGGCGCGGCGGCAACCGCCCCTCCGTGAGCACCACAGCCGAGGTGGATTCCGCCACAACCACGCCATCCACCCGGACGGTCAACCGACCCGGCTCTCATCTGCTTTCCTCCTCGAGGATTCGACACCGCCCCGGCTACGCATCCATCTCGGGCCGGTTTCGAGGATCCCCACGCTCAGAGCGTTAGCGGATAGGCGGCGTGCCCGACAGCCCGCCGTGCTGCTCATCGTTGCTTCTCCTTCACGCCGTTCGCGCTTCCATCTTGGCAGACCGACTCTTGGTGGTGGACGGGTTGAGAAGATCAGACTGCAGTTGCGGTCAGCGGATGATCTTGAGGCCGAGCAGGTCGCATAGATAGGGATGCTGGCTGCGCAGACGGCCTTCGACGTTCGCAATCTTGACGTCATTGCTCAGCGCCTGCAGCAGCAAGAGCTCGAACGCCGGAAGCTCCAGACTGCCTCCTACCCGCTTGAGAAACCCGATCACTGCGCTCGCACCGGTGCGTTCACGGAAGCGTCGCAATGCCGCGTCGTCGGTGCCCATGATCTCGCACGAGCTGAAGTAGATGATGCGGTCACCGGCTCGACCGTCAATGACCTCGGCCAGTTCGTCCAGGGTCACCTTGGTCGAACCGCTCAGCCACAGCTCGCCGGGCTTGCCGTGGAACCCGAAATGGCCCACCTGGTAGTCCCGGTAGCGCTGCTGGGTCCACTTGCGCACGTAGTAGTAGAGCTCGCCTGCTCTTCCGATGTCCCTGCGGATGAACTTCAGCCCGCTGAGCTCACGCACGGTATACAGCAGCGAAGCCACGCCGAATTGCTGGCGGAGATCGGCGTCAGAGTCGTCGCCCTCGAATGCGAACACGCCGGTGGCCAATCGCCGCGTCGCCCCCACAGTGGGAGTGACCGCCGTTGCTGCAGCATCCTTCGCCATGAACGACCTAGGTCAGTCTGAGTGTGGTCGGGCTGAGAGGATTTGAACCTCCGACCCCTGGTCCCCCAGACCAGTGCGCTAACCAGACTGCGCCACAGCCCGTGTAGGCGAGCACGATACCGCCTCATTCGCGCTGCGAGCCGCCGATGGATTCTCCGATCCGACCGGCCCGAACGCTCAGCCGATCGCGCCGCCGATCCACCCGATGAGCCACACGACGCCCTCGATGGCCCGCCAGCCCAGATACACCGTTGCCATAACGACGACGAGCCAGAAATGCCACGGGGCGCCGCTGCGCCGCTGCGCTCGACGGTCGTCGCGGCCGTGAGGCCGTCGTTCCGGGTGGGCCACATCGGCCGCCTGCGGGCGACGGTTCAGCCGTTGCGCGCTGGATGGCGCACGGTGCTTCATCGTCGTCGCACTCGCAGCCTCAGAGGTGTCTTGGCCAGGCCCAGCGCCTCCCTCAAGCGACGCTCGAGATAACGCAGGTAGGTTGCCGGCAGTTCACGGTTGGCGAAGAGTGTGAACGTCGGTGGCTGCGTGGCGACCTGTGTGGCATACAGCACCCGTGCCCCGCCGGGGGCTGGCTGGGCGGATTGCGCCAGCTGGATGATCTCGTTCACCCTGGCCGTCGGCGCTCTCGATTCATACGCCTCCATGGCAGCCTCGATTGCGGGCACCAGCCGGTGCACGCCCCGACCCGTGAGCGCGCTGATGCGCAGCACCGGCGCTTCGCCCACGAAGTGCAGGCGACGCGCCAATTCCCCGAGCACGCCTTCACGGTGCTCGGCGTCCAGCGTCTCCCACTTGTTGATCAGCACAACTATCGGGCAACCGGCGCCGTCGATGCGCTCAGCAAGCCGCTGGTCCTGCGCCGTCACGCCTTCAGTGGCATCAATGACCAGCAATGTCACGTCGCAGGCGTCGATGGCACGCAGCGCCCGCAGGTTGGCGTAGTACTCGGTGTCCGCGTCGACCCGGGCCTTGCGCCGCATGCCCGCGGTGTCCACGAACCGCACGGGCCCGGCCTCGGTTTCCACGAGGGTGTCGATGGTGTCGCGGGTCGTGCCGGGCCGGTCGTGCACCACAGACCGTTCGTCGCCGATGAGCCGGTTGAACAAGGTCGACTTGCCCACATTGGGGCGGCCCACGATCACTACCGCCGGCACCTTGTCTTGGGCGTCTTGGTCATCTTGGCCGGACTCATCTTGGGCGGTCGGGTCTTCGTCTTGCGATGCCTCATTGCCGCGGTTGAGCAACTGACCGTCGTCGTGGTCAAGGCTTGCATCGGCTTCATCCACGTCGAGCAGTTCCAGCAGCTGATCGAGCAGGTCGCCGACGTTGCGGCCGTGCAACGCGGACGTCGCCCACGCCTCGCCGAGGCCCAAGCGGTTGAACTCCCATCGCCCGTCGTCACGGGTGCCGCTGTCGGCCTTGTTGGCAACGACCAGGGTCGGCCGACCGCTGCGGCGCAGCATGGCTGCGATGCGGGCATCAGCCTCGGTGATGCCGACGGTCACGTCGACCAGCAGCAGCAGCACGTCGGCGTCGGCCATCGCTCGCTCGCTCTGCGCCGACACCTTGTCGTCGAGTGTGTTGCCGGCAGCGGACCAACCGCCGGTGTCCACCACCAGGAACTTGTGCCCGCGCCATGCGGCGGGGGCCATCTTGCGATCGCGAGTCACACCCGGCTCGGGCGCCACCACGGCCTCGCGTCGCCCGACCAGCCGGTTGAACAGGGTGGACTTGCCCACGTTGGGCCGCCCCACGATCCCCACCACGGGCAGACCCTCGTTCATCGGGCTGCTCCCGCTGGGTGAGGCACAGCCTCGTTGCCCGACGCCCGTGCAAGCTCGGATCGCACCGCAGCATCGAGCAGCTGCCGCAGAGCGGTGCCGTTCGTCGGGACGATCTCGACGGGCTGGGGCAGCTCTTCGGTCGTCCTGCCATCGATGAACTTGCCGCCCGACAGGCACACGTCTGCCAACAAATAACGATTCCCCTGCGGTTCGCCGGCCAGCGTTGTCGCGACGTCGGCACCAGCGAGCAGTCCTGTCACGCCGATGTTGCCGCCGAAGAACTGGTTGGAGACCTCGATGATGCGCACGTCAGGCACGCCGGACCCATCGCGGGCAGCCGCGTCTGTGCGCCACGCAGCCACCAGCGGTTCGAGCACAGCAGCGCCGTAGGTGCCGGTGAGGATGCCGATCGCCCGGTCGACGTCGGGCCGGGCTCGCCGCGTCCGCCGTGACACCGGCACATCCACCCACACCGAGCCGAGGCTGAGCGGCAAACCGTCGGCGTCCACCTCGCCGCTGCGGTTGGCACCGTGCCCCGGCACCCGGACCGCCCGGTAGCCCTCCGCCGGCGCTCCGTCGACCCATGAGAAGAAGCCGGCAGCTGGCGCGCGAAGCTGTGGCGCCCCGTTGCCGTCGTCGGGTGCATCCGGTGCTGAGGCCCTGAACTCCTGCTCGAAGGCTCGCGCCATGCCGATGCCGTCCTCGTGCATCGGGAATTCGCCATAGGTCGATGCGTCCGGGAAGGGCCGCTCAGCGAGCAGGTAGTACTCATCGGCGGCGAACACCAAGCGCCGCCCCAGCACGTCTCCGAAACGCCGCTGCCACTCTTCGCACAGATCGATCACTGACGCTGCCTCGGCTGCGGTGTGCGGCCGCATCGCTGGCTCCCGCTGGTGGGAACTCACACCCAGCGGAACTACCGCCAATGTTGCGAGCGACGAGAACCGGTCCAGAACGCCCAGCAGCGTGTCCGCCAGCACTGCGCCGTCGTTCACACCCGGGCACACCACCACTTGGCCGTGCACTTCGATGCCGCCATCCAGCAAGGCGCCCAGCCATCGCAGGCTCGTCGCTCCGCGCGGGTTTCGCAGCATCCGAGACCGCACGTCGGGGTCGGTGGCGTGGATGGATACGTACAGCGGTGACAGGCGCTCGTCGATCACCCGCTCGAGATCCAGCTCGGTGAAGCGAGTCAGCGTTGTGAAGTTCCCGTAGAGAAACGACAGCCGATAGTCGTCGTCCTTGAGATAGAGGCTTCGGCGCAGCCCCGGCGGCAACTGGTAGATGAAGCAGAACTCGCAATGGTTGTCGCACGTCTGGACCCGGTCGAAGATCGCGGCGTTCACCTCGGCGCCCAACCGAACCCCGGCGTCCTTGCTGACATTGAGTTGGACCGCGCTGCCGGCTCGCACGACTTCGAGGCAGGGATCGGCTTCGTCAAGCAGCAGCTGCCAGGCGATCACGTCGGTCGGCACGACGCCGTCGATCGAAACCACCTCGTCGCCCACAGCCAATCCGGCAACCTCGGCCGCCGAGCCGGGCTCCACCGCCACAACAACCGGCCGGGACATGGGTTCAGGATAGGAAGCTGTCGCCGCTCACCCTGCTGGTTCGGCCCAATTGCCACACTGTGTTGCTGCACTGGGTCGGTAGCGTCGTCGTCGTGGCAGTCGACCGGGTGCTTCTGGCCGCGCCTCGCGGCTTCTGCGCCGGCGTGGAGATGGCCATCAAGGCGCTCGCCTGGATGGTCCGAACGTTCGCACCGCCCGTGTACTGCTACCACGAGATAGTGCACAACCGCTTAGTGGTCGATCGCTTCGAACGGCTTGGGGTGGTGTTCGTCGATGACGTGGCCGAAGTGCCCGCTGGCCGGCCGCTGATGCTGTCGGCTCACGGCTCGGCGCCCGAGGTCGTCGACGAGGCTCGCCAGCGGGGCGGCTACGTGGTCGATGCCATCTGCCCGCTGGTCACCAAGGTGCACCACGAGGTGCGCGTGCGTGCTGGGAAGGGCTACCGAGTCGTGTACGTGGGCCACGAGGGTCACGACGAGGCAGTGGGGACCATGGCGGTGGCGCCCGCCTCGATCTCACTGGTGTCCGAGCCGGCCGACGTGGACGCTCTTGACGACTTCGATGGACCCGTGGCCGTGCTGGCCCAGACGACGCTCAGCCACCGTGACTGGTCAGAGGTTGCCGAGGCCGCCAAGGCTCGCTTCGGTGACGTGTGGATGCCGGGCCGCTCGGACCTGTGTTTTGCGACCACCAACCGCCAGGGCGCGCTGGCGAAGATTGCCGGAACCTGCGACGCCGTTGTGGTCATCGGCTCGGCGAATTCCTCGAACACCATGGCCCTCGCCAAGGTGGCCGCGGAGTCGGGCTGCGATCGGGTACTTCGGGTGAACGCTGCCGCCGAGCTACCCGACGACCTGTTCGGCTCGGTGGGAGTCACTGCGGGGGCCTCCGCGCCGGAGGAGCTCGTTGAAGCCGTCATCGCGAGACTTGCCCCTGCCGAAGGCACCACCGAGGTGACCATCACCGACGAAGACGAGTACTTCCCGCCGCCACGAGAGCTGCGAGACCTGCTGGGTGCCATGGAGATCGCCGTGCATGCCAGCCTCGCTGTGGCACCAGCCGCACGCGTCAGTGCCGCCGACCGAACGACAGCTGCGAGTGATGTGCTCGCCTCGCTCGCTGCGACATCGATCGACACGAAATGACGGCTCACGGAGACAGCGCCTCATGTATGCTTGTTGTATGCCTGACGTTGCCTTCGACAAGCCACGACGCAAGGCCATGTTCCTGGGGCCAGAGGCACTGCGCGACCTCAGGTCGACTGCCGCTCGACGCCGCACTGAACGCGAGGCGGTGGAAGAAGGGCTTCGGCTCTTGGCAGCGAGGGACGCTCAATTCGACGCCATATACGAATTCGTCGAGTGGGCCATCACCGAGTGGGGAGAACCGACCGAGGCGGAGACAGCCCGCGCTGAGGAGATCTGGTCGAATCGGTGATCCTCGATGCCGGCGCGTTCATCGCGCTCGACAACCCTGCGAAAAGACGAGTCGTCCTGGCGCTGGTCCGCCAGATGCAAGCCGACGGAGTTGTTCCGGCGACGAATGATGCCGCTCTGGCCCAAGCATGGCGCGATCCTGCCAGGCAGGTGCCGTTGGCGATGCTGGTCAAGGCGATGGACGTGTACCCCTTCGGAGACCCTCGCGTCGTCGGTCAGCGTTGTGCCCAGACCGGCACGAGCGATGTCGTCGACGCCAGCCTTGCCGTGCTTGCCGACCAACTCGGCGTCAAGGTCCTCACCACTGACGCCGCCGATATGCGCAGGCTCGGCGTCGACGCAGCAGAGCTCTGAGCGACACCGAACTCCCGCTCAATCTGGGGAATGCGAGCCACACGGAAGACATCGGTCGGCTGAGATCTTGCTGCACAATCTGTACAGAATGCTGCACGCTTTCCCTGTGTCATCGCGGCTCGAACCCGTCCCATCGACGGCAGCATTGACCGACGTTCGCAGCAGCCTCAGCGAGATCGTCGATGAAATCAACCGCACCGGCACACAGTGCGTCATCACCAAGCACGGACGTCCCGTAGCCGTGATCGTTACCCGTGACGAGTACGAGTCACTTGCCGAGACTCTGCACATACCGGGCGACGACGACACGATGGCCGCGATTGCGCACGGCGAAGCCGAATTCGCAGCGGGTGAATTCGTTCGACTCGACGAGATCTAGCGGCACAGTCCATCGGGGCAGCGCCCGTGCCTAGGCCTACCAACAGGGTCGCCATAAGTCAGGCCGGGGCAAACCGCACTTGTCCTTGTCCGCCGGAACCACGGCCGTCCGGGCAACGAGGTCGTGAAATCCTTGGCCCTTGCGATGGAGCATGATCGACAACAGGAGCACTAGCGACGGAAGTAAGCAACAACCGGCGAGCCAGTCTGGTGGCAATCCACTACTGCCTCTAGACAAGAGTGCTTCAGCGATGCTGAATGCGATGCCCGCCGGAAGTGCAACGACGGCTCCGAGAATCACTGCTCGCAAAATGGACTGCCACCAAGCCGGCTGTGAGATCGGGTGAATTTGCAGTCCCTTCGCATTGACGATGCGAACTCCTCGACAGAACATCCCGTCGGCGAATCTGATCCGGGTCAGCGCAATCTGCCAGAAGGCCGAGACGGTGAGCGTAACAAGCCCGACGCTCCACCAGTCGCGCACGCGGCAGTCGAGCAACAGCAGCAAAGCCGGCACAGCAATCCCCGGAATCATGAGGTGGTTCACGGCGATCCGGAGTCGATTCGATGGCAGGACAGGTGCCTCGGGCGCGTTCAGCAGGCTGCGAAGCGAACGAATCGCAATAAACCAGAACATCGAGGCGACGGCGGAACCGACTGCTAAGTACCGTATGGAGTCGCGAATGCTCTCAGCAATTCCGCTTCGATGGACCCGTGGCCGTGCTGGCCCAGACGACGCTCAGCCACCGTGACCGGTCAGATGTGGCCGATGCGGCACAGGCGCGATTCGGTGATGTTTGGATGCCGGGCCGCTCGGACCTCTGCTTCGCCACCACCAACCTGCTGGGCGCGATGGAGACCGCAGTGCACGCAAGCCTCGCTGTCGCGCCAGAAGCTCGCATCGCCGCAGCCGACCGCACCACCGCAGCCAGCAACGTGCTGGCCACGCTGGCCGCAACGGTCGCTTGACAACTCACGACGAGTCGTCGCAAAGACTGCCGTTGACGCGATAAAGATGCCCGAGATTGGACTGCTGGTCGGATTAAGGGGGCTAGCTGTTGGAACCGGCTGAGCGCCGTCTGGCGATGAGCATGATGCAGCTAGCCGCAAGCATGGGAATCCCAGCCGCCCACGCCACCGGAAGCCAAGCCGCATTCGCGTCGTCGACTCCGGCCGTGGCCACGAAAAAAACCGCCATTGCGACCGCCCCATTCCCTGCAAAGACCGCCGCGTCGCCAGCACCGCCGTAGCGGCGCAGCAGCCAGCACAGCACCGCGACGCCAGCGAAGGGGGCAGCCATCCAGGGTGCACCCCAACCGAACACCCCAGCGCGGGCATGCGCGACCAATTGAACCATCACCGACGCATACAGCACAGCGGGCGCCACGCGTGCCCGACGAGCGGGCGGCGCTGCTGTCAACGACAACCGGGTCTGCTGCACGACGGCTGAGACCGCGGCCGTGTCTCAGGAGTTGACGGTTGCGACGGTTGCGGCGATGGCGTCGGCTCGATGTGCGCTACCGTCGCCGTACCGACAGCAACAACAGCTGCGGCGATCACCAGGCCACAAGCGGGCGCACCAACGCCGGATCCACACGCCGAGATCGCGGCGATGACGGCAACAACCACAGCCGCACATGCAATGAACTGTGCCCAGCTTCCGCACGGGTCAGCGATCACGGGGTAGGCGTGGCCGATGTGGTTTATTGTCTGCACCAGTGTGGTGCCCTCCACGGCGAAGCTAGTCGACACTGAGGCGCCCTCAGCGTCTTGGGCCCAAGGTGCTGCCCATCCCCCGGCCGGGTTCACGCTTGCGTCGTAGATCGTCACAGATCCATTCGATTGCACTTCGGCCGTGTGTCCACTGGGCACAGCCCCTTGGAAACGGAACTCGGTGGGATCGTCGGCGTCGTCGATGATCAACACCGCCAAAAACGCTTCGCCATCGTTGAGTGTCGCTGTCACTGTGGACACGGTGCCGGAACCGTCGACGGCGGCGAGCCCGTGAGGAGCATCGCTGCCAGGCAGCGACACCATGACCGCCATCGCTGTCGGCGAAGAGGACTTCGCGGCAGGCGAATTCGTTCGACTCGACGAGATTTAGCGCAGCATGATCTGAGCCGTGCCAGAGTTGTCTCGCAGTGCAGCGAAGTCGCTTCGAGGGCTGCCAGAGCTACAGCGCAAACGGGCCATCGAGATCACCAGTCGACTCGACCAAGACCCAGCCCTCGGCAGGAAACTGCAAGGTCAACTGCGCGTCTTCCGCTCCGCTCGTATGGGCCGCAGCCACCGGGTTATCTACAGAGTCTCGTCGGGCATTATCCGGGTCACCGCCATCTCCCCCCGCAAGGACGCGTACCGCTGAGGCTCACCGGTCTCAGACCAGCCCTGGCAACTCAGTTCTCGGGCAGTGTGTCGCAGCCGCGACGACGGTCTGAATCGGCCCCGAATCCTCAGTAGACGTTCGGCGTGCCGGCGTCGGCTTGAGCCCGGTCGAAGAGCTCCTGGATGCGCTCGCGCAGCTCTTGGGTGACTTCTCGTACCGAATTGCGTGAAACCCGGCCGCTCGGCCCGAGCGGCGGCGGATCCATGGGCTCGCCGATGATGAGCTTGATCCGGCGCGGATACATGAACTTGGCACCGCGAGGCATGGCCGCAGCAGTTCCGCCGATCCCGACCGGCACAATCGGCACCTGCGCCCGGGCGGCCAGGTACGCCGGCCCATCCATGAGCGGCAGCACCCGCGGGCCGTCCTTACGCTCGCCTTCGCCGAACATCACCACTGGGCAATTGCCGTAGCGCAGCGCATCAAGCGCAATCCGCAGCGCCGCCCGGTCAGGACCGTCGCGGTTGACGGGGAAACAACCGAAGGTGTTGAACAGCCAGGCAGCTGGGCGGTACTTCCACATCGATTCCTTGCCCATCACCCGCATCTGCGCCGGAATCGCCGCGTGGATCGGCGTGTCGATATAGCTGCGATGGTTGGGCACCCACACGCACGGGCCCTCGGGCAGGTTCTCCAGCCCCTCGACGGAGATGCGATTCCAGGTCCGGAAGACGCCCCAAATCAGGTACTTCGCCGTCTTGTAGACGGCAAGGTTGAAGCGACTGTCGCGCAGGTCGATCTCGGGGCCGTTGGGCTCAGACATCGCTCGCCGTTCCGGTCGAGAGCCGGGAGTCGGCTGCCGACGCGTACAGCGCGGAGATCTGTGCCACGGCCTCATCCTGAGTCATCTCGCTGGTGTCCAGGATGACCGCTCCGGATGCCACTCGCAGCGGCGAGTCGGCCCGTCCCGAGTCGAGCCGGTCCCGCTCGCTCAGCTCGGCGGCTAACGCCGAGACCGCCCCGTCATCAGGACTCGCCTGATCGGATTGGCCGCTCGATGCGGCTTGCTGTGCGAGGCGGCGACGGGACCGTTCGGTTGGGGTGGCTGTCAGGAACACCTTCAGCACGGCGTCGGGGAACACGACGCTGCCGATGTCGCGGCCTTCCATGACTCCCCCGCCCAATCGATTGGCCCATTGCCGTTGGCGCTCCACCAGCACTCCCCGCACGGCGGGGTTGGCCGCGACGGCGCTGACGCTGCGGTCCACTTCGCCGCTGCGGATCGCCGCCGTGGCATCGGCACCGTCCACCGTGACGCGCTGCGCGTCGCACACGCTGGAAATCTCGATCTCGGACGTGCGGGCAATCGCTGCCACACCTTCGGCGTCGTGGGGGTCGACACGTGACTGCAGCGCAGCCCATGCCACCGCCCGGTACATCGCGCCGGTGTCGAGGTAGTCCATCTCGAGTTCGGCTGCCACAGCGCGAGCCACGCTGGACTTGCCGGAGGCGGCGGGGCCGTCAATCGCGATCACCGGCGAAACCCGTCCCCGAGCCCCCTCCGGCGGGGATCGCAGCGACTCGAGCGAGTCGAAGAACTCCGGGAACGTCTTGGCCACGCAGTCCGGGTCGTCGATTTCGATGCCCGCCACACGCAGGCCGATCAACGACATCGCCATCGCCATGCGGTGATCGCCGTGGCAGTCGACCCGGCCCGCTCGCAGCCCGAACGGATTCGCACGAATCCTGATGCCGTCGGGCTCAGCGACGGCGGGGACGCCGCGCTTGGAGAGCTCGGCCACGGTGTCGTCGATGCGGTCGGTCTCCTTGCGGCGGATGAAACCAATGCCGCTGATGCGTGTCGTGCCCTCGGCGAACGCAGCCACTGCCGCCAGCGTCTGAGCCGTGTCGGAGCAGTCGCGCAGGTCGAATGTGCCCCCCTGCAGCGCTCCGTCCGCCGGCCCACCGACAACGACGGCATCGTGGCTGATCGCGACCTCAGCTCCCATCTCGCCGAGGATCTGAGCGAACCGGACGTCGCCCTGGATGCTGCTGTTCCCCAGGCCCTCGACACGCACACTGCCGCCGCAGAGCGCCGCCGCTGCCCAGAAATAGCTTGCGGCAGAGGCATCCGGTTCGATCGCATATCCCCCAGCTCGGTAGCCGCCTGGCGCCACGACATAGCGGTCTGGGCTTGGTGTGTCGATGGTTGCGCCGAACGCCGTCATCACCGCAACCGTCATGTCGATGTACGGCCGGCTCACGGCGTCTGCTGTCGAGTGGATCTGCAGGTCGATGCCACCGAGCAGCGGACCCGCCAACAGCAGACCGCTGGCGAACTGGCTGCTCACGTCTCCCCGGATCCGAATGTGACGCGGTAGAGCGAGGGAGTCAACGCCGTTGGCCGAGACCACCTCCAGCGGCAGGTGGCCGGGCTCGCCCAGCTCGCGTACCTCCGCACCGAATGAACGCACGACCGCGATGAGATCCCCCAAGGGACGTGCACGCAGCTGCGGATCACCGTCGAGCAGCCATCGACCGCCGACCGCTGCGAGCACGGGCAAACAGAAGCGCGCCGTCGTGCCCGATGATCTCGCATGCACCCGCGCAACACCGTCGGGCGCAGCTTGCTCGGTGGCGCTGCCGGCACCGATGCCGTCGACGACCAGCTGTGAGTTCGCGCGATCAATGCGCACCGAGGCCCCCATCGCCGCAGCGGCGTCGATCATCGCCTCGGTGTCATCGGCGAACAGCGTTCCATCGAGCGTGCTGAGCCCGCCGGCCAGTGCCGCGCACAGCATCGCCCGGTTGGTGATGCTCTTGGAGCCTGGCACCGAGGCTGTGCCTGAGACCCCGTTCGTGAAGGGGGGGATGACCCGCCCTTCGCTCATGCCAGATCGCGCGTCGTGGGGTGGTAGCCCTGCCCGGCCAGGGCGGCAAGGAAGCGCTGGGCCTCGTTGCGCGCCACCACGAGCACGAGCACGCCCTCGGTTCCCTCGGGCGAGTGCGCCACCTCGATGTCGGCCACGTTCACGTCGCAGTCCGCAGCCAACATGGTGATGGCGGCAATCTGGCCCTTGCGGTCCGGGATCGGCACCCGCACTTCGAGGAGTTCCTGGGGCCGCACGTAGCGAGACGGCAGGTTGGTGCGCGCTCGACGCGCTTGGTTGAGTACGGCGCGTAGGCCCTCGCGATCTGCTCCCGCCACCACTTCGCGCATCTGTGCCAAGCGCTCGGACAGCTCATCGAGCACATCGACGATGGCGTCTCGGTTCTCGCCGCAGATGTCGAGCCAGATTCCCGGATGTCCCGCTGCGATTCGCGTCATGTCCCGAAATCCGCCCGCCGCGAGGCGCAGCAGCGGCGCATCGTCGAGGGCTCGTTCGTCTGCGAGGCACATCAACGATGCGGCAGCGAGGTGCGGTACATGGCTCACCACGGCCACCAGCGCGTCGTGCCGTTCGGGCGTCATGGTCACGACATCGGACCCGAAGCCGGTGAGCACCGTCTGGCACGAACGCAAGGCGTTGTCGTCGGTGGTATCGGTCGGCGTCAGCGTCCACACGGCGCCGACGAACATGTCCGGGTTCGCTCCCTCGACGCCTTCCTGTTCTGAACCGGCCATCGGATGGCCCGGCACGTAGCGAGGATCTGTGATGGTCCGAGCAACCGGTGTCTTGACGCTGCCCGTGTCAGTCACCACGGCGCCCGCGGCTGCAGTGTCTGCGAGTGCTTTCGTCACTTCGTCGGCTAGGAATGCAGCGGGCACGGCCACCACGCAGAACATCGCGTCGGGATCGGTGCCGATGGCATCCAGGCAGCCAAGCTCGAGCGCCCGCTGAGCGTGAGCGCCAACAGTGTCCCGCCCAGTCACATGCCAACCCGACTTGCGCAACGCAGAAGCGACCGACCCGCCGATCAGGCCCGTGCCGACGACTTGGGCGCGCCGCGCCTCTCCGGTGCCAAACGACGGCACCTGTGCAGCAGCGGAGGGATCAGTCGCCACGTACCGAAGGGTAGCGAGGCCTCCCGACCCTCCCCGTGTGCAGGCTCTGGTTGCCGATCTGCCTGATCGACCTTCAGTGGGTGAGCTCGCTGACACGTTCGTCGAGCTCAGCCCGGAACGTCTCGACAGTGGCCATCTTGATGTCCTCGTAGCCGCGGACCAGCTCCGGCAACCTGGCGATGGCAACTGCCTGCTCGTATCGAGCGGCGCCGGCGTCACGCTCGAGGGCCTCGACAGCGGCATCGAGGGCGGCGAGGTATTCGTGTACCAGCGCCCGCTCGGTCCGGCGGATCTCGGTGTGGCCGAAGGGATCGAACCAGCGACCTCGTAAGCGCTTGCCCCGCGCCAGCAGCGCGAACATCGGTCGCCAGGCCAGCGAGAACCGGACCTTGCCCGTGCGTCCAAGCGCCCGCAGCACCGGCGGATGCAAGTTCCACGACACGGTGCCGCCAACCGAAGCCGCCAAGGCGCGCGCAGCCTCGTTCGCAGCCGGGTCTCCCATGAGGCGGGCAACCTCGTACTCGTCCTTGTATGCCATGAACTTGAACAGCCCGGCCGCTGCCGAATCGGTCAATCTGGCCGAGCCGTCCCCTGCAGTCCGATCCGCACGCGCCACACCTTGGACGGCCTCCAGGAAGTCGGCCGCCAAGCGTTCGGACTGGTAGGCGCAGAGCTCTGACACATAGGTACCGAGGCTGGATCGCAGCTCCGCTGAATCGTGCGCCGCTTCCACGCCACCGAGGCCGTCCACCATCTCGTCGATGAGAGCCGCCAAGCGGCGCGGCAACGAGAATTCGCGGGCGCCGACGTCGCTGGAGCCTCGATCCGCAACGGGCGTCGAGGCTGCCGCTGCGATTGCGGCTGCTCTGGTGCCGTTCGGGTCAGCAACCATCGCCCGGCCCCAGCGGAAGGCCGCGATGTTCTGGGCCACCGCAACGCCGTTCAACTCAATCGCCGCCTCCACACTCGAAGGTGCTATGGGCAGTGCGCCAGTTTGCATGGCCATTCCCACGACAAACACGTTCGCCGTGACCGCCGAGCCGCACAATACGGTCACCAGCTCGGCGACATCCGCCCAGTGCCGCTGCCCTTCGACAGTGACTGCCGCCACCCGCTCGAGCATTTCGTCGGTCACGGGCATCTCGATGGTCGGATCGGCGACCATCGCGCCGGTCGGCGTCACCGACGTGGAGCCGACGACCATGGTCCGTTGCGGGTCGGCCACATCGAGTCCCGCTGCCGACGCCGCCACGAGCAGGTCGAAGGCCAGGATCACGTCGGCCTGGCCGCTGCCAAGGCGGGCCGTAGCCGGTCCCCCGAGGCGCCGCAGCCGCAGATCGCCCACAACGGGGCCGGCCTTCTGCGAGAGACCTATCTGATCGAGCCCCCGAACCTCGAAGCCGTCGAACATCGCCGCAGTGCCGAGCATCTGGTTGACCGTCACCACGCCCGTGCCGCCGATCCCGCACATGCGCACCGACACCTCATCGGGACCGGTGAGCGGAACAGGTTCGGGCAGTTCGGCCGGCGGCTCGGGCCTGCTGCCAGCTCCTTCTTCGGTCCGGGGCGCACGCCGCAGCGGCGCAAGCATTTCCCGCACTGCGGTGCGAAACGGTCCGCGCTGGTTCACGGTCATGAACGACGGGCAATCACCGTCGAGGCACGAATAGTCGAGGTTGCAGGACGTCTGGTCGATGTGGGTCTTGCGGCCGAAGAACGTGTCGATCGGTTGCACCGACAGGCAGTTGCTCTTGCGCCCGCAGTCGCCGCAGCCTTCGCAGATCCGCTCGTTGATCAGCACCCGCTTGGTCGGCGTCGGCTGGGTTCCCCGCTTTCGGGCCCGGCGTGCCTCTGCCGCGCACTGCTGATCGTGAATCAGCACGGTGACGCCCTCGATTCCCGCGAGCATCTCCTGGGATTCGGTCAGGCGGTTGCGGTGCCACACCTCGACGCCGGCGGGCAATGAGCGGCTGCGATAGGCGGAGGGGTCGTCAGTGGTGATGAGCACCTTGGCCACCCCGCCAGCCAGCAGCCCAGCCGCCACTTCGGGCACCTCCAGCTGGCCGGCTGGGTCCTGCCCGCCGGTCATGGCGACGGCCCGGTTCCACAGCAGCTTGTAGGTGATGTTCGTGCCCGAGGCCACCGCTCCGGCGATGGCGAGCTGACCGCTGTGGAAATAGGTGCCGTCGCCGAGGTTCTGGAAGATGTGGGACGTCTCCACGAAGGGCGACATGCCAATCCACTGAGTGCCCTCTTGGCCCATGCACGTCACGCTCACGATGTCGCCGACGCGTTCGGGATCCATGAACAGCGCCATCGTGTGGCAACCGATGCCGGCGCCCACCAGCGCGCCGTCGGGCACCTCGGTGGATCGATTGTGCGGGCAGCCCGAGCAGAAGTACGGCGAACGGCTCTGTTCGGACGGCAATGCCAACGGCAGCTCGATGCGCACACGCTCGGGGCGGGCCACTACGAGCCGGTCGCCGATGCGAGCCTCGAGGCGACTGCGCAACGGCTTGATGAGGTCATCGGCGGTCAGCGCACCATACGAGCTCAGCAGCATCCGGTCGTTCTCGTCGGTCTTGCCGACGATGCGGGGATGGTGCGACTGGTTGTAAAGGGCGTCGGTGAGCAGCGACTCGATGTTGGGGCTCTTCTCCTCGACTACGAAGATCTCCGTGACCCCGCGGGCGAAGTGCCGGGCTCGCTCGGCGCTGAACGGGATCGGCATTCCCATCCGCACGAGCCGGATGCCGGCGTCTCGCACCGACTCGTCACTGTCAAGGCCCAGCCGCCGCAATGCCTCGCGCACCTCGCGGTAGGTGATGCCCGAGGCCACGACGGCAATCCAGGCGTCGGGAGGGTCGACCGTGGCGTCGTTCAGGTTGTTGGCTGCCGCGTACGCGATGGCCAGCTCGTAGCGGACTTCGACGATCTCACGCTCGATGTCGACCGTGCGCGGCGTCAGCAGGTAGCCGTCGGGCCTGTGGCGGTAGGGCTCGCCGTCAACGAGCGGGATGACGGGGTCGAACCGGTCTGGATCCAGCAGAACCGTTGCAGCGCCGTCTGCCACGTCGGCCACGATCTTCAGGCCCGTCCACAGCCCCGTCGTGCGGGACATCGCGATGGCGTGACGGCCCAGATCGAGCGCCTCGGCGGGCGTGCCCGGATACAGCACCGGGATGTGCAGGTCGGCCATGGTCCCAGCGGAACTCGAGGGGATCGTGGAGCTCTTGGCGGCTGGATCGTCGCCGGCGATGGCGACCGCGCCACCGCGAGGATCGGCGCCTGCGAACACCGCGTGCCGAAGGGCATCGGTTGCCCGGTCGACGCCGGGCGCCTTCCCGTACCACAGGCCGACCACGCCGTCATAGACGGCATCGGGACGGGTAGTGGCCAGCTGGCTGCCCATGACGGCGGTCGCTGCCTGGTCCTCATTGACAGCAGGCGAATGCACGACTGGCAAATCGGTCGTGGCGCGGGCGGTCTCGACGGCGGCGTCATAGCCGCCGAGCGGCGAGCCGGGGTAGCCCGATATGAAGGCCGCCGTGCGCAGCCCAACGCGCCGATCGGCCCGCAGCTGCTCGATCGGCAGGCGCGCCAACGCTTGCAGCCCAGTCATGAACGTGGTGCCGCTGTCGTCCGTGTAGCGCCCCGACAGCCGGTATGTCTCAGCGAGGCTCATCTGCTTGCTCCGGTGTGCATGCGCAGGCTCTCGGGCAATTCATCAGGGTGTTCTGCCTGCGCTACATCCATTGTGGTCGCTCGCTGTGACATTGGCGGGCCGCCTAACTGCACGCGTCTGCGGCTGCCGGGCAGCAGTTCGCACCGCGCCCGTGTCAATCGCCGCGCCTTACGGCCCGTGTCAATCGCCGCGCCTTACGGCCCGTGTCAATCGCCGCGCCTTACGGCCCGTGTCAATCGCCGCGCCTTACGGCCCGTGTCAATCGCCGCGCCTTACGGCCCGTGTCAATCGCCGCGCCTTACGGCCCGTGTCAATCGCCGCGCCTTACGGCCCGTGTCAATCGCCGCGCCTTACGGCCCGTGTCAATCGCCGCGCCTTACGGCCCGTGTCAATCGCCGCGCCTTACGGCCCGTGTCAATCGCCGCGCCTTACGGCCCGTGTCAATCGCCGCGCCTTACGGCCCGTGTCAATCGCCGCGCCTTGCGGCACGGTGCAGCTGCCGGATCTCGTCGGCGCTGAGCGAACGGTGCTCGCCAGGGCGCAAGGCCGGATCGACTAGCGGGCCGATGCGATTGCGCACCAACCGCAGCACCGGATGGCCCACCGCCTCGCACATTCGGCGGATCTGGCGGTTGCGGCCCTCCCCAATCGTGATGCGCAGCATTGACGGCTGCGGCATGGACACCACCGCTGGCGCAGTCTTCCCATCGTCCAGCTCGATGCCTTCGCGCAGACGGGCCAGCGATCCCCGAGACGGCACCCCCTCCACATGCGCCAGGTACTCCTTGTCGACACCCCACGACGGATGCGTCAGCCGGTGAGTCAGCTCGCCGTCGTTGGTCACGATGATGAGCCCTTCGCTGTCGGCGTCCAGCCGACCGACCGGGAACACGCGCACTGCCGCAGGCACCAGGCCGGTCACGCAGCGTCTTCCCCGTTCATCCGATGCTGCGCTGAGCACACCACGAGGCTTGTTCACCAAGTAGTGGACTAGCGCCGGGTCCCAGGTGACGACCGCTCCATCGACCTCGATCCGATCTGCCGGTCCCGCACGATCGCCGATCCGGGCTGTTGTGCCATTGACCGTGACGCTTCCCGCAATGATCAGGTCCTCGCACGCGCGCCGGCTGGCTACGCCGGCACGCGCCATGACTTTGTGCAGTCGCTCTATACCGCCTTCTGGCCCGCCAGCGGGTGCCACGTCGCCTAGCCGGTGCGGCTGGCTGCGAGGCGGTCCATGGCCTCCACCGCGTCGGGGTCCACGCTCAGCTCGGCCAGCGACGGCAGGTCCTCGAGGCCGTCGAGGCCCAGTCGTTCGAGAAAGAGCTCTGACGTCCCCAGCAGGGAAGCGTTGCCCGGGCCTGGATCGCGCGCGACCTCAGCGATGTAGCCTTGGTCCACGAGCGTGCGCACGACGCCGTCGGCATTCACGCCCCGGATGGCACTGATCTGCGCACGCGAGATGGGTTGCTTGTAAGCAACCACGGCCAGAGTCTCCATCGCCGCCGCAGAAAGCCTTCCAGATCGGCGACTGCCGACGAACCGTTCGACATATTCCGATACGGCCGGGGCGGATTGCAGTTGGTAGCCGCCTGCAACCCGCACGAGCGTGAAACCGCGCTCGGCCGTCGCGTACTCGCGAGCGAGTTCGTCGCAGACCACGTGGACCGACGAGATGGGCGCCGCTGTCACCGACGCCAGCACCTCGGCCGGTACAGGCTCGGTTGCAACCATCAGCACGGCCTCGATCGCTGCGTACAGCTCGTTGTCGTCGAGCGCTCGTAGCTCGTCGAACGTCATCTTGCCGGCGAGGATTTCCGCAGCGATGCCGTCGAGACCGGCACCGGATTCCGCCACGCCATTCTCGGCGTGCCCGTTCTGGCCCGGAATCGACGGGTGTGGCGGGGGTTGTGCCGGCGACTCTGCCTGCGTGATCGGCGGCGTCGGCGGTTCAGCGACCGTGCGACCCTCATCGCTGACGAGGCGCAGGCCGTTGGCCGAGCTGTGCGGCGGACGCTTGCTGCTCACGCAGCGTCCTCCCCATAGCCGACAGCCGAGACCGGCAGCGATGCGTCGTCGCCCCCGATCCACTCCACGCCGATATCGCCGAAGTGCTCGGCTTGGACCAATTCCACGAGCCCCGATCCGAACAGCTCGAGCACGGCCAGAAAGTACACGACGACGACTATGCGCTCGGTGAGATTCTCCGTGAGCTCACGGAAAGAGATCGCACCGTCGACCATCAGCCGTTCGGCAATCTGGATCAGCGCCTCGTCCACCGTGATCCCCGCAGCACGCAAGTGACCGACGTCAACACGCGGCACGGGCCTTGGCGCCAGCACGCGCTCGAGCGCTGCGGTCAAGTCGTCACGGGACGCGCCTTCGAGCAAGTCAGGCGCAAAGGCAAAGAACCGCTCTTCGGGACCGGCGTTTCTGGGCCATTGCAACGATGCGGCCAGCCACCGCTCTCGCAGAAGCCGGGCCGCGGCGCCGAACGTTCGGCCCTCGACCAGTCGTGCGAACGCCGCGTCCCGCAACCCGTATGCCGCCAGCTCTTCTTCCAGATCCAGCTCGACGGGCGGGGCAGGCAGCAGGCGGCGGGACTTCAGCTCGATCAGCGTTGCAGCCAGCAGCGTGAACTCGCTCGCAGCATCGAGGTCGATCTTGGACTCGCCATTGCTATGGACGTCGGTTTCGCCATCGGCGCCGTGCGTGAGGTCCGCAGCCACCATCACGGCGACGAAGTCGTCGACGAGGCGCGTCAACGACACCTCCCAGATGTCGACCTCCTGGGCGACGACCAGCTTCACCAGCACATCCAGCGGGCCCGCGAAGGCCTCGGTGCGAACCTCGTGGGTCACGCGGCCCGAAGGTACCGCGGCCCATGGGCATGGCTCGGGATATTTGGCGAGTTTCGAAAATGGCCTCGCCATGTGGCCAGGGGCCCAACGCGGCCTTCGCTGCGGCCCGCTCACACCCGTCCGGTACCGTCAGGCGCCATGACACGAGTGCTCTCGGGCATCCAGCCCACCGGCGACGTTCACCTCGGCAACTATCTCGGGGCGCTGCGCCAATGGGCGATCGATCAGCACCATGCCGACGCCTTTTACTGCGCCGTCGACCTGCATGCCGTCACCATCCAGCAGGATCCGCAACAGCTGCGCTCCGCGACGCTGGGCACGATGGCCACGCTCATCTCGGTCGGCCTCGACCCTGAGGTCTGCACGTTGTTCGTCCAGAGCCACGTTCCCCAGCACACGGAGCTTTCGTGGCTGCTCGAATGCACGGTGTCGCTCGGCGAGCTGCGACGGATGACCCAATTCAAGGACAAGTCGGCTCGCTCAGAGGGGGGCGGGCAGAGCGGTGAACATGTCTCTGCCGGGCTGTTCACGTACCCGGCGCTGATGGCCGCCGACATCTTGATCTACGACGCCGACCGGGTGCCCGTCGGCGACGATCAGCGCCAGCACCTCGAGCTGACCCGCGACGTGGCGCAACGATTCAACAGCCGCTATGGCGACACATTTGTGATCCCCGACGCTGCCATTCCCGCGGTGGGCGCCCGCGTCATGGACCTGCAGAATCCCACCGCGAAAATGTCCAAGTCAGCCGAGAGCCCGCAGGGGTCGATCGGCATCTTCGACGATCCTGCCGACATCTCTCGCAAGTTCGCCCGCGCCGTGACCGACTCCGAATCCGAGGTGCGTTACGACCCCGGCGCCAAGCCAGGCGTCTCGAACCTGCTGTCGATCCTGGGTGCCGCCACCGGTCGAAGCCCAGCCGATTCCGCGGCGGGCTACAGCCAGTACGGGGCCCTCAAGTCCGATACCGCCGATGCGGTCATCGCGATGCTCGAGCCGATTGCCGCCAAAAAGGCCGAGCTCGATGCGGACCCCGCGGAACTCACTCGCATCATCGCAGCCGGTGCCGACAAGGCTGAAGCGGTGGCATCAGGCACCCTGGCTCGCGCCAAGGCGTCGATGGGCTTCCTGCCCAAGTAATCCGGCGCGGTTCGCCCACCCATTTGCGTCCGCAGGCAAAGGCGATCAGCGCGAAGCGCGCAGCTCCTCACTCCTCGATCATGACGACGTGCCAGAGCGCAGGCAGATCGTGAGGATCATCGTTGAAGTTGAATCAGCGAGCAATCTTCCGGAATTTCTCGAAATTTGTGCGCGCGAGTGTTTGCAATTGGCTACAAACAAATGTATGCTTTCTCTATGTTCATCGCCCCCCTCATGGACCGCATCCGCTCCGGTGATGCGCCAGCGACCTGCGCAGGCCTCGGGGCCGAAACCAAGCCCGCTGGTGTTGCGGCGAACGGATCCGGTGCCGATGCCGTGGTCGATGTGGAGGCGTTGAGCACCGGTGATCTGAAGGACCGTTTGGTGCACGTGGTTGCTGAGCGGGCTCGCGTCGAGGCGGAGTATCTGGCGATCTTGGGGGAACTGACCTCTCGTAACGGGCCTCAGGGTGCCGCTCATGTGCTGCGTGAAGAGACCCGGATGAATTCGCCGCAGGCTCGCTCGGAGGCCAGGCTGGCCGGGAGCCTCATCGAGCACGGCATGACTGAGACGCTCGATGCGCTCCGCAGCGGCGAGATCCAGTTGTCTCATGCACGGGTGATTGCTCGCGAAGCACCAAAGAAGCACCGCCGCAGCGAAGCGGAGTTCTTGGAGCTGTGCCGCGCGTACCCCTCCGACACCGTGGCACGTCACCCGCTCGCCTACCAAAGCCAGCAGGTCTACGCGGACCTCGCTGCCGAAGCCGCCGCGGAGGGCCGCACGCTTGATCCTGTCGACGCGGAGTACGCGTTGCAGCACAGCGAGCGGTATGCGTCGCTGCGCAGAGGCGACGACGGCATGTGGTACCTGCGGGCGAAGCTGGACATGCTCTCCGGACGCCAGCTCAGCAACGCCTTTCAAGCCGAAGTGCGCTCTCTCCGTCGACGCTTCGACGCCGATCGCGACGACAACCATGGCGCCGACGAATATGAGGGTCCGACCCGAGGCCAACTCACCGCTGATGCGTTGTGCAAACTCGTGCTTGGCGATGCCCCGGCACGGCGCTCGACCACGAGCCTCGTCATCGTCGCGGACTACGACATCGTCAACGACCGGCTCGCAAACCCTCGCCTCGACGACGGCACTCCGCTGTCGGCTCAGATGCTCGCCGAGTACGCCGTCGACGCCAGAGTTCTCCCAGCGATGTTCGATGCCGACTGGTCAGAACTCGCTCTGGGACGCACCCGCAACGCCAACGACGCCCAACGTCTGGTCCTCGCCATCCGGGACGGCGGCTGCATCGGTTGTGAGCTCACCGCCGAGCACACCCAAGCGCACCACATCGACTTCTACGAACACGGCGGTCTCACCGAGATTCCAAACCTGGCGTCGATGTGTTGGGACTGCCACAAAGATCTCCACCAGCACGACCGCACGATCCATGCCCCACCCGACGGTCGACCCCGCCTACAGCCTCCCAATCCCGACCATACCGACGCACCCGACCCGGCACGAGCGACCGCGCGCAGCCCATAGGCACCACCCGGGACTCGCGACGGCTCGAAGCCGGAATGGAGACGCCCGGCAACGCTGCTCCAAACCGACGGAACGTAGCCAGCGAAGCAGAGGGTGCGTCACCCCCCTCTTTAGATGCCTGCGATTGCCATTCTTTGTCTAATTCCGTTCATTGTCCGGTTGCGCGTCATCAAGCCGAGCGAACTGCTGCGTCCAGTTTGTTGCTTGGCGCAAGCCAGTCAGAGTTATCGTCCCTGCTGGCACCCAGCGCCCTGAGGAACAACTCGAATCCCACGTTTTCCTTATCCAGATCGGAGTACCCGGGAGGGCGGATTCGGTTCTGCGGTTGTCGAGACTCAACCCTCGGCTCATTGAGTTCAGCGCGAGGCCTGTGCGTGCCCGCTGGAATGACGCGCCGCCGACCTAGCGGTGCGTACTCGACAGCTCCCATCGGTTCAGCGATCATGAGCGACTCCGGATCGACGAGCCTCCTACGCACATTCTCGGGTGAAGTTCCTTGTCGTACGTCTTCGCCTTCTGCTACCGAGGATGGCTGAGATTCGCCACTTCCCGGACCAGCGGTACTCCGTGGCGAGTGGTGCCTCTGCGCAGCGCTCGCTTGCAATTGCGTCAAGGGACGGGTGTCGTCAAGCGATAGCGCCTCGCGTTGAGCGCGGTCACTGGCCAGTTCAAGGGATTGAGTCGAGATGCCTTCATCGGCTCGGTCACAAGCGACTCGCCATGCCTGGGCAACGAGTCGCGCATCACCTTCAAAGAGCGCTGCGAGCGCTGTGCCTCCACCATCGACGCGAGCGAGCATTGCCGGTTCTTTGACAAATGCCGTGGAGTCGGCGAGGTCAAATTTCGCATTGACTTCGCAGTCGTGCTCGTCGTCCGGGGCTGCCCTGACTGTGACCGAGAGGCTGGGATGTACTTTGACCTCGCACGCCGCCAAGCTGTCCCACGGCACGCCGAGGGTTTCGGCAAGTGTCCGGTCGTTTCGCTGCAGATCGTCGCGCAGCAGGCCGACTGCCCTTCGAAAGAGCTCCGTCAGTTCTTGGGCTTCCAGTGCACACTCGGGTTCAACTACTCGGGTTTCACCGGCGTGAATCTCCGTAACGCGCAATGGTTCAAGCAAAGATCGGAACTGCTCAAGCCCTCCACCCGGCCGCCAAATCGGGGGGCGATTGCCGAGTCCCTTCGCGAGGATGGGATCATCGGTCGCATATACAGGGCGCCTTCGCATCCACCTATTGCTGGTCCAAAGGGCCAGTCGCCGCAGCCTTTGGCCCTCGACACTGTCGTCTGGCTTGTGGAGCTCAGCGAGTTGGCGAAACGTATCGAGCAGAATGGCTTCCTCAGCTTGGGCCGGTTTGCGCCTGCGACGGTATGTGATCTCTTCAATGATGTCTAAGCAATCTCCCGCAGACGGTCTTCTGAGTCCTAACGCTCGCCACAACGACTCGCACTCACTCGCTGCCGGCGCAAACGGGCGCAAGTGTCCGAAGATCGGTGGCCCAGCGAGTACGCGCCGAGGTGGCAACCAACCTTGATCCGTATGCACGAGACCATCACGCTCGAATACCCGTCGCAGTTGACCTCTTGTCAGATCTGCGCCGATCCGCGCACCCGCCAAGCTCCGTGCTAGTGGTGTGTCGCGGTTTTGTTTAGGGCGGTTCGGGCTCGTTTGACTTTGGCGATGATCTGGTCGGCGGTCTTGGTCCATGTGAGCGGCTGGGGGTCGTGGTTCCAGTGCGCGGCCCAGTGCTCGATGACGTCTTTGAGATGTTCGACTGATGTGAACGCTCGCGTCTTGAGGGCTTTGCGGGTCAGGATCGAGAACCAGCCTTCGACGAGGTTCGCCCAGCTGCTGCTGGTGGGTGTGAAGTGCAGGTGCCAGCGCTTGCGGCGGGGGTGGGAGAGCCATGTGCGCACGGGCTCGGACTTGTGGGCGGAGAGGTTGTCCAAGATGACGTGGACGTCGAGATGGCGCGGGGTGTGCAGGTCGATCCACTTGAAGAACGCGAGCACGTCGTTTCCTGTGTGGCGCTTGCGGGTCTGGGTGAGGACCTCGCCGGTGGCGACGTTGAGCGCGGCGAACAGGTCGATGGTGCCGTTTCTCTTGTAGTCGTGGGTCAGGGTGCGGTTGCGGCCCGGGCGCATCGGCAGCGACGGCTGGGTGCGGTCGAGCGCCTGGATCTGGGTCTTCTCGTCGAAGCTGAACACCACAGCGCGCTCTGGCGGGTCCACGTACAGCCCGATCACGTCGGCGAGCTTGGCCTCGAAGTCAGGGTCGGCGGACACCTTGAACACGTCGGCGAGCCACGGGCGCAGCCCCCGCTCGCGCCACACCTGGGCGACGAAGTCCTTGCCCACCCCGTGACGGGCCGCCATCTGACGCGTCGACCAGCACGCCGCCGCGTCGGGCGGCTCGGCGCACAGCGTGTCGGCCACGATCGCCTCGGTCACCGCTGCGGGCACGCTGGGCTTGCGGCCCCGCCCCGGCGCCACCACACCCAGACCGTCCACACCCAAGACCCCGAACTGGTCACGCCAGCGGCGAACCGTGTCCTGGTGCGCCCCCATCGCCCGAGCAACGCCGCGCACCGAACCGCCGTCCGCCAACGCCAGCAGCGCTCTCGCCGGACGCACCCGCCGCCACGGCTCGCTCACCGAACGCGCCACCCGCTCCAACGACGAACGATCAGCCTCCGACACGACAAATCCAGCAGTCATGCCACCACCATACGCGCCCCGACCATTTCACAGACGAACCACTAGAGCTCGGTACACCAGTGTCGACTCACGTCGCAGATCTCCAGATGCTGTCTCGTCCCGTTGAGAAGCTCCGCTGAGGTCCCGCAGTCGCGTGACAAGCTCCGAGCGGCTGGGATCATCGGAGACGCCGAGTGCTGCCAAGACCGTGCGGCGGATCGGCTGGTCAAGTTCGTCATGCACGAAGTCCGACGAGTTCTCGCCGTACAGCGCCGCAGTACCGGCTGTTCGAACTCGTAACTCAGCCGGATTTCGCGCCCTGCCGCTCTCGTCGTCAAGCCAAGCGATGTCGCCCGCCTGCGCGAGCCAAAAGACAGGAATCTTCCCCTTGAGATTCCAAACGTAATGGTCATTGGCGGCGTCAACCTCGGCGTAGTCGCTTAGCCGACGATCCCACGCTCGACTGAGTGCCGAAAGCAGCGCACCGGCCCTCTTGCGCCGCAGCTTGCCCCGGCGCTCCTGCGAGATATCTGTGATAACTGCGAGCAAATCTGGGCTGTCGTAATCCTCAAGTGTGTACGTAGCACCTATTTCTTGCATCGCGGCAGCTCGAGCCTCCGGTCCAGCCGCCAGCGATTTCGGAAGGCCGCGGCGACCGCCAGCCGAGAACCGCTGTCGTAGCTGGGGGTGTGGTCGGAGCCGCGGTGCGGTCTCAGCACCGAGCAGTCGCAGGAACCTTTGTGCACCGATCCCATCTCGCCCCGCTGGCGACCGTAGGGAGTCCGCATAGCGATCTGCCAGCCACATGAGCCCACGCGACTTCCCAGCTGCGATGGCGAAGCTGTCTTGCTCGCGATCGATGGCCCGCGAGAGATACGCGTCGGCTGGTCGCGCAGTGTCAGCCTTCTTCTTGCCCTCTGCATCAAGTGTGTACGAATCCAGCAGAATTGCTCGGCCAACATCGAGGCCAAGCTCGCGTCGAGTCTCTTGTGGGAGGCATTCAAAGGCATCCCGGAGTGCGCACAATTGCTCGTCATCCAGCAAGGACTCAGGACAGCGTCCAGACCTCCCAGCCGCCGCGAGGCGGCGCACTACCTCGCTGTCCTCGGAACCATCCAGCAGCGCTCCGTACTCCTTCAGCCATGCGATGACTTCGGGAGCGCCATTGTCGGGTTCGAAGTGGGCGGGGTGCAGCGGTGTGGCGATGCCGAGTTGCTCCGCGAGGCCCGCAGACTCCGCAGCGACCGCTGTCATTGAGTCCGCGGCCGGAGGCACCAACCGTTGCCCGTCGCGTGCGATCACACACGGAAGCTCCAATAGCCTCGCACCGAAGCCCTCTTCGAGTGCGACAGCGACAAGCGCTATCGAGGAGGTGACTGGGCGCCCCTCATCGCCGACGAGACCCAGCGCCTGCTCAACGCTGACTTCCTCGGGAAGATCAGAGCCGTGGTTTCGCCAGTCATCCAGCACCGAACGCCATCTCCCAGCCGGATCCCTAACGTCAGCCGGCAGGGTCGCGCTCAACCCCGCCAGCTCGGCGATCTCGGCTTCCTGCACGATTCCCTCCAGGGGTTGCGCCTCCACCGCGAGCTACGACAGGCTGAGGCGCTCTTGTTCGCGCACCCGAAACGACACTCGGGATGCGACTGTCCGTCTCGCCTTATCAAGGACAGCATCCTCGAGTGCGCGAATCACGAGCGACCGCGATTCTCCTTCGCCCGTGCGTGGCAGTGGTATCGACCGCCAAGCGGCCCGCGGATCACGCTCAATGAGGTCGACGACGGCCTCCGACCACACGTCTGCGACGAGATCTACGAGTGCTTTGTTCCATGCCGTATCGGCTAGGTCTCCACGGCTCGTGAGGGGATCGAACTGCGCGTTCACAAAGTGCGGTGAACGCGTCGGGGCCACAGGCAGCCCTGCGTAAACTTGGCCCATCTCGGTGGAGCTGGACGGGAAGGCCACCGCTATCGGAGTGGTCGCACCTGTCGCCTTGCGGGTGCGCTGGACGTCTGGTGGGGTTGGAATGTCAGCGCTGTAGGTGGTCCACGAGCGCCCATCGGAGGCGGTCGCGTGTTCTCGCGACACTGCCGGAAGTTCCGACGTCACTGACGGGTTCCCGTCCGGGTGCCGCGCGAACTCGAGCCTGAGAGTCGTGCCGCCGTTCGGATCCAGCAGGGTGACACGAGACACACTGCGAAGGAACAGCAAGGCAGAGTCGTCCCACTGGCTGAACCAGTCCTCGAGCGCCTGAGCTTGAATCGTGCCTTGCGGCACTGGAACTCGTAACGTGGTCCAACCGGGTTCGCAGAACCCCGGCGGATGTTCCGGTTGCCCGATCGGTGCGATCCGCGGATCGCCGATCCGAACGTGGTATGGAGCGCAGTGCACCTCGAGCGTGTTCGACAATGATCGAAGGGTTGAGAGGCCGATGCCAAATCGACCGGTGGCGTCTGCATCGTTGAACTTGGTGGTCAGCCAAGGGGTCGCGAATGCGAGCACATCGCTGAGGCGCACCGGATCGCCGTTGTGGGTAGCCAACAGCTCAGTCGGCCCAAGCTGGAAGCGAACTACCGAGGCGTGTGCGTCGTCGGCGTTCTGAACGATCTCTGCGAGTCCTTGCAATCCATCGCTGGTCAGCATGCTTGCACTGTCGCTCGCGCCGTCAAGCGCTTCTGCTATCGCACCCGGTAGCTGCTCGAAGCGCTCGCCGAGACGTTGGACCGCCGCCCACGCTTCAACATGATTGGAGGGCTCGAAGGACGCTGGCTCCCTATTGATTACTTGGTCGGCAGCCTCAATGGCCCCCTTGATTCCGCCGCTCTGACCTGCCAAGTTCTCCTGCACCAATTCGCTCCTGGAGTGACAAGAATCCGGCCATCCGATAAGCGAACGCCCCAGCGCTGAACGTACGTCTTGCACACATCGGGATTCGAGTGGGGTGGTTGTTGCCGGGTCAGACAGAACCCCGAGGCACGACCCACTCGGTCGGTTGCCCAGACACTTCGGCGATCCGGTCGTAGTCGGCGTCGTAGTGAACGACGGTGAGATGGTGCATGCGCGCCAGCGCGCTCTTATCTACGGGATAGAGGGGTCTCAGCGCCACGCGGCGGACATGACCTCGTCGTCTGCAATGTCAGTGCCGTGCAGATCGGCGAGACGACGCGCATGCCTGAGCCGCAACTCAGCATCGATGGTGTGCCGCAGCGCTGCGTTCACCGTGTCCTTCATGACTACGGCCCCAACGCGGTGATGGGCACCACTGAGACGCCGTCGGGCCGTCGGTAGCCGTAGCCGGTTGCAGTGACCACCAGTTTGGCGACCGGCGCTGCGCGCTCGCCGGCATCGATGGTTGCGCAGGTCTTGGTCAGCGAGCGGGCGGCATCGTCCACGCGTGTCGCACCCAGCTTGACTTCTACAGGAAGCCAGCTGCCGTCTCGGCGCTCGATGATCGCATCGAGTTCATCGCCGTAGCTGGTGCGCCAGTGGAACACCTCTGCCTGGTTGGCCGCTGCGTAGACGCGAAGGTCGCGGATCACCAGCGATTCGAACAGGAGGCCCAAGGTCTCGAGTTCATCGAGCAACCGGTTCGGCGTTGCGGCCAGCACAGCCGCGGCCAGCGAGGGGTCGGCGAAATGGCGCTTGAGCGACTGCTGCAGAGTCGCTCGCGAACGAAGCCGTGCCGGCCACACGGGCAAGTCCTCCACCATGAACACTCTCTCCAGCGCATCCAGGTAGTTGGCTGTGGCGTTCCAGCTGAGCGGAGGCTCGCCGGCCACGTCGCGCGCAAGTGTGCTCAAGGACGCCGTCGTGGAGGTGTGCCTTCCAAGCGAAACGAGCAGACGCCGAACGCGGGCTGGATCGTGCCGGGTGCCGGAGGCCGCTGGCAGATCGACGCGGGCCATCTCGTCCAGATAGCTCTCCAACAGTTCCTGTGCCACCGACGCCGGCCGACTCAAGTTGCGGGGCCATCCGCCTCGACACAGGATCTCTGCCATCTCAGGGACGGTCACCGACGGCGCAGCGGCATCGCATGGCCCGCCGTCGAGCAGTGACCCGAGCGACACGCTGCCATCGGACTCGCCGCTCTCCATCAACGACATCGGGCGCATCCTCACCCGTCGGACTCGCCCCGCCCCCGAGTGACGGGTGATGTCGTCGGGCGGTTGCGCCGAACCCGTCAGGATGAAGCAGCCGACGTCACGGCCTTCGTCGACGACGTGGCGCGCCGTATTCCAGATGGACGGCACGATTTGCCACTCGTCTACGAGACGCGGGCGGGGGCCCTCAAGCGCACGTCGGGGCACGATCTCGGCACCTTGCCGCGCCGCCGCATCGTCCAAGAGCTGCACTTGGCTCTGCGCATGGCGCAGCCCTGTCCAGGTCTTGCCGCACCCCTTGACGCCCTCGATGACCACGATGGGCGCCGAGTCGAGTGCTGCGGACACCTGAACATCAGCCACACGGGGGAGATATCCGTGGGGAACCAACGGTCCAATCGGGGCAACCATATCACCATGCTAGTACGTGTAGCAATTTTCAGGTAATTTGTGTATCAAGTTCTTGGCACGCAATATTATAATTTTCTGGGCCAACATGTTGCGACTTTGGGCAGCACGGCCCACAACCGCTAGTAACGAGCGCGGGGGTGTGCTTGGCGGTACACCTCGGTCAATCGTTCTTGGGAAACCGCGGTGTACCGCTGAGTGCTCGAGATTGAGGCGTGACCCAGCAGCTCCTGCACGCTGCGGATGTCCGCGCCACCGTCGAGCATGTGGGTGGCGCACGAGTGGCGCAGCACGTGAGTGGTCAGCTGGTCAGGGCCGAGACCGACGCGTTCACCGTGGCGACGCACGATCAGCCACACACCCTGCCGGGTAATCCGCCGACCCCGGGCGTTGAGGAACAATGCGGCGGCATCGTCGCGGGATCTCCATGCGGAGGGTTCCAACGCTCCCCGGCCGGCGCCGCTCAGCCAGTCCCCGACCGCATCGGCGGCGTGGCGCCCCACCGGCACAATCCGCTCCTTGCCCCCTTTGCCCCAGACCCGCATGAGCCGCTCATTGAGATCCACGTCGCCCAGAGAAAGTGCGACGAGCTCGCTGGCCCGCAGGCCCATGCCGTAGAGCACTTCGAGCATTGCCCGATCGCGCCGGACCAGCGGGCTGTCTCCGACTGGAGAGGCCAGCAGCTGTTCGATCTGGTCACGCCGCAGCGCCCGAGGCAAGCCGGCCGGCGTGCGGGGCACGTCCAGCGCCCCTGCCGGATCGTTCGACGCCAAGTCCTCGGCCACCAGGAACCGGTAGAGGCCACGCAGGCTGACAGCGGCCCGGGCCACCGTCGAGGGGGCCCGCCCGAGGTCGTCTCGCAGGTGCGCCAGGTAGGCGGCGATATCGGAGGTGCTGGCGTCGAGCAGGCCTCGGCCTCTGGATTCCAGCCATGCAGCGAAGGCGTAGAGGTCTGCCCGGTACGACGCGATAGTGCGCGGCGCTCGACCCCGCTCGTTCGACAGCCAGCCCAGGTAGTCCTCGGCCTCGACTGCCAGCGCAGCGGACACCGTCAGCCCAGTTGCTCTGAGCCCAGCGGTCCGGTTCCAGAAGATGCTGGCAGCAGCTGTGGGTTGCGTCCCTCGGCGCGGGCGAGCGCTGCACCCACCAATCCGCAGAACAGCGGTGCGGGCCGGTTGGGGCGGCTCTTGAACTCCGGGTGCGCTTGGGTGCCCACCCAGAACGCGTGGCCGTCCAGCTCGATGAACTCCGCCAGCCTGCCGTCGGGCGACATCCCGCTGCACTGCAGGCCACCCTCTTCCATCCGCTGGCGGTAGGCGCTGTTGACCTCGTAGCGATGCCGGTGCCGCTCGTTGACCAGCGTGTCGCCATACATCGCTGCGACACGGCTGCCAGGAGCCAGCCTGGCCACATATGCGCCGAGCCTCATGGTGCCGCCCTTGTCCTGGACGTTGCGCTGCGCATGCATGAGGTCGATGACCGGGTGCAGCGTGTTGAGGTCGAACTCGGTCGAGTTGGCGCCGAGCAAGCCCAATTCGTTGCGGCAAAACTCGATCACCATGACCTGCAGCCCCAAGCACAGGCCCAGGCATGGGATGTCGTGTTCGCGGGAGTACGCAGCGGCGGCGATCTTGCCTTCGATGCCGCGCGAACCGAACCCTCCTGGGATCACCATGCCGTCGAGGTGCCGCAATCGCCCAGCGGCAAGCAGGCCCTCGATCTCCTCGGAGTGGATCCACTCGATTTCGACCTCGACACCGTGGTAGGAGGCTGCATGGCGGAGCGACTCCACGACCGACAAGTAGGCATCAGGAAGGGTCACGTACTTGCCGATGATGCCGATGCGCACCGTCGCCTGCGGGGCCTTGATGCGGGCCAACATCGCTTCCCACTCGGCGAGGTCGGGTTCGACGTCATCGAACCCCAGGATCCCGCACAGGAAGCTGTCGAGGCCCTCGGCCCGCAGCACCATCGGGATCTCATAGAGGACCAACGAATCGGGGGCGTTCACCACACCGGCGAGCTCGACGTCGCTGAGGTTGGAGATCTTGTTGCGCAGGCCGTCCTCGATGGGACTTTCGCTGCGCAGCACGATGGCGTCAGGCTGCACGCCGCGGCTGCGCAACTCGGTCACCGAGTGCTGCGTGGGCTTGGTCTTCTGCTCGCCTGAGGGGCCGATGAACGGCACCAGCGTGACGTGCACATAGCAGATGTTCTGACGGCCGACTTCGAGGCGCATCTGACGGATGGCTTCGAGGAAGGGCAGGATCTCGATGTCGCCGACCGTGCCGCCCACCTCGGTGATGACCACGTCAACGTCGCTGGTTGCCAGCTTGCGAATGCGTTCTTTGATCTCGTCGGTGATATGCGGGATGACCTGCACCGTCCGCCCGAGGTACTCGCCCCTTCGTTCGTCAGCCAGCACCTTCTGGTAGATCGAGCCCGTCGTCGCGTTCGAATCACGGGTCAGCGACACGTCGATGAACCGCTCGTAGTGGCCGAGATCGAGGTCGGTCTCACCGCCGTCGTCAGTGACGAACACCTCGCCGTGCTCGTACGGGTTGAGAGTGCCGGGGTCGACGTTGATGTACGGGTCCAGCTTCTGCATGGTGACCTGCAGTCCCCGGGCGACGAGCAAGCGCCCCAGCGAGGCCGCGGTGAGTCCCTTGCCGAGGGAGCTGGCGACTCCACCGGTGACGAAAATGTGCTTGGCCACGCGGCTCCCTTAGTGGGCTCCCTCGAATTCCATCTCAAGCTACCGTCGCTTTGGCCGGGGGTGGCTGATCCCCGCAAGAGCTCAGCGACCTCTCGGGGAACCCGCTGAGAACTTCACTTCGGAGCATCCTCCTGCTGGACGGGAAACCATGAACGACCTCACGAACGAAGAACGTAACGAAGAACGTAACGAAGAGCCGGCAGATCTGTTGGTACACGACGCCATGTTGGTGGCGACGTGTGACGGTCAGCGCCAAGAGATCGGTGGCGGGTGGGTTGCCATCGCGGACGGTCTCATCAGCGCTGTCGGAGGAGCCGGCGAGGCGCCTCCACGGGCGCAGCGGCACATCGACGCGAGCGGCTGCCTGGTGACACCGGGGCTCATCAACACCCACCACCACATGTACCAAAACCTCACTCGGTCGTACGCACCGGCGCTTCGGGGCGGGCTGTTCGACTGGTTGACCACGCTGTACCCGTTGTGGGCACGGCTCGACGAGCAGGGCGCGTACCTGTCCGCCTGGGTAGGCCTTGCCGAGCTTGCGCTGGGCGGTTGCACCACGAGCACCGATCACCTGTACGTGCACCCCCGAGGTACCGGCGACCTGATCACAGCCGAGATCACCGCGGCTGCCGAGTTGGGCATGCGCTTTCATCCCACACGGGGCTCGATGTCGCTCGGGCGCTCGGCGGGTGGACTGCCGCCCGACGAGGTATGCCAATCGCCCGACGAGATCTTGGCGGAATCGGAGCGGCTTGTCGCCGTGCACCATGACCGCGCACCTAACGCGATGGTGCGCATCGCGCTGGCGCCCTGCTCGCCGTTCTCAGTCTCGACCGATCTGATGACCGCCACCGCTGCGTTGGCCTCCCAGCTTGACGTGCGTCTGCACACGCATCTCGCTGAAGACCCCGGTGAGGACGGGTTCTGCATCGAGATGTTCGGGATGCGGCCGGTGGAGTACTTCGAGCACTGCGGCTGGGGCTCGGATCGCTCGTGGATCGCACATGGGGTGCAGCCCAACCCCGCCGAGATCGCACGGCTCGGCTCCTGGGGCACCGGAGTGGCGCACTGCCCGAGCTCGAACATGTTGCTGGGCGTCGGACTGGCCCCGGTACGCGAGCTACGGGCCGCCGGTGTGCCCGTGGGCCTCGGCGTGGACGGCTCGGCCAGTACCGATTCGGCATCAATGTGGACCGAAGCGCGCAATGCCCTGCTGGTAGCACGGCTGCGCGACGGCCAGCGACACTTGAGCGCTGAGCAGGGCCTGGACAGCGGCAGGACGGGCGACGGCGCGACCGGCGGCGGCGCCGATGACGCCGGAAGAGCCGATTTGGTGTATTTCTCCGCCCGCAATGTCCTAGACCTTGCAACTCGTGGCAGTGCGGGCTGTCTCGGCCGGGTGGGCGAGATCGGCGAGCTGTCACCCGGCGCATGCGGCGACCTCGTTGTCTGGCAGCTCGACGGTCCCGCGTTCGCGGGTGCACTGTCAGATCCGATCGAGGCGTGGCTGCGCTGCGGCCCGCTGTCCGCCCGGGACACGATCGTGGCCGGTCGCCCCGTCGTCGCCGACGGTCAGATCGTCCACCCCAGCCTCGACGCGCGCCTGGCGGAACATCGGCAGTGCGCCGCTGCCATGCAGCGGGCATAAGACTCGCCTGTCAGTCGCGGCGGTACGGCGAGCCGAGCCGGTCCAGCCACCGCAACGGCGGCACTGCGTCGATGATCCGGCTGAACGACCAGCGCTCGCTCGCGAGGTTCAGCACCGCCAGCACCACCAGCACGACCCACTCGAGGGCCGCGGAGTACATGGCGATCGTGGCCATGCCCAGCACCGCACCGAGGGGGTTGACGCCAGTGTCACCCTGCATGTGCTTTTCGGCCAGCTCGCTGCGCAGCAGCCCGGCCGCCGCTCCGACCGCTCCGGCAGCCCACACCCCCCAGTCCGCTGCATCGGGTCCTTGGGTGAAGCACCCGGGGCCGCAAGATGCCGTGATTGCCGCCGGCACGAGACCCACCAGCCACCACGCCAGCGCAGCCTTGGTGGCGCGTCCCGGCACCCGGTCCAACAGGTTCGCCAGGTTGGCCGCGAGGGCCACAATCAAGGCCCCACGCAGCATCGTCACGATGCTCCACCCTGGCGACGCCGCTGCGGTGAATATCCCGAGCAACGACTGCACTCCCTCGACCCAGCTGTCGAATCCGCCGCCGACCCAATCGACTAGGTCGCTCACATCACCCCAAGTCCCCAACTGGACTGCAGCAAGCGCCACGACGACGCCTCCGAGCGCCTTCTGGACTCCGGTAGTGAGGCGTCGCTGATGCCAGCTGCGTCGCAGATGCCCGGCAAATCCGCGAACGCTGGTCGTAGTTGTGTCGCCGGTGGCACCACGAGTGTCATCCCTGTAGCCCAGCCAACCGAAACCGAACAACAGCACCAGCGTCGCGAGGCCCCCAGCGATTGCTGCGGGTTCCAGCGAACGGTTCAGCACAAAGCTGCGGTCCCCCACGACGACCGCCCAGATACCGTGCCCGCCAGGCTCGATGATGACGAGCGCAGCCGTCACGGCAATCGTCACGATGATGCTCGCTGCGACCGTCAGCAGTCCCCCCACGGCCACGACGGGCTGTCCGCGGTAGTTGGGGCCTACCCAGCGGTCACGCGCCATGCGGTTGCCCAGCCAGCGCCACAGCAGCTCCGCAATCGCCAGCGAGCCGAAGAACGCAGCGACGAGCAGCACTGCAGTTCGCAGCCGATTGTCGAAATCGGAACTGACGAGTGCGAGCGTCATTGCCGTCAGTGGACCTCGCAGGCGCGACGCCGAGGCCTCACGGTTCGCTCGAGGTGCGGCGTCGCCGTGACTTGAGGCGGGACCGCAGCCGTTGCGGCAATCCCAAGCGCGATTGTGGCCACGACGGCCGCCACAATCGCAGTCGCCTCAGCGCCGCATGCACGTCCCGCCCTCGCTTCCGAGACGCTGGTCGACGTGACGACAGCGCACGGCTAACGAGCGATGCGAACAAGAGATAGATCGTCTTCGGGCCCCCGATGCGGGAGGCCGCGGCGCGGTACACGTGCCGGCCGATTCTTGCCCGGTGAGCAAAGCCGCTGAGGTCACGCCCGGACGGCCGATGGGAGAATCCGACCTCGATCTCGCTGATGGAAGCCCCGCGTGAGGCCGCATCGAGCGTCAGGCCAATCTCGAGACCGAATCCGTCGGCGAGCTCCAGCGAGCGCAGCAGCGGACCCCGCAGGGCGCGCTGGCCCGACAAGGGCTCAGCCAGCGTCAGCCCGGTCTCGGCACGCAGGACGCGCGCCGCGAAGCCCTTGACGAATCCGAACCCGCCCCCGCCAGGGGGGGAATCGAATGCGGCGATCGTCATATCGGCCGCCCCCAGCGCAACCGGTCGCAGCAGTTCGCCGGCCAACGCGGCGGTGCGACCCAGATCGGCATCGATGAGCAAGTACGCGTCCGGGGCACCTGAGGCGGCGACGCCCGCTGCAATCGCGGCCCCCTTGCCGCGATTGCGCGCAAGCTCAATGACGCGCGCCCCTGCGGCGGCCGCAACCGCGGCTGTGCGATCGGACGACCCGTCGTCGACCACGATGACATCGAGCACATCTGGCACGGTCCGCAGCGCCGTCACCGTGGCCCCCACCGTGTCGGCCCGGTCGTATGCAGGCACGATTGCCACGGCGTGTGTCATGACGGGCCCAATCCGTGCTCGGGATCGGCCGAGGAGAAGTGACGGATCTCGGGCAGATCCTCGAGCGCCACGAGCAGCGCCAGATCGCCCGAGAAGGTGTCCACGCCGTCGACGCTCGAGAACGAGGCGGCGAGCAGTGGGTCTGACCGAACCCTTTCGAGCACAGCGCCGTATCCGATGCCTGCGGCGTCGCGGGCGGGCACCTCGACAATCACGCCGCTGCCCGAATATCCGTCGTCAGCGATGACCGTCAAAAGGTCGAACACGAAGTCCTCGTTCAGCCCTGCTGCAGCTGCATCGGTCACCACCACAAGGCGCAGTCCCTCCCCGCCGAGCAGGTGCAACGCGACTGCACCGGTGCCGTCGTGGGTGACCAAGCCCAAGTCGCGAAGCAGTGTGAGCGCCGTGCGCGTCCGAGGGGCCAACAGGAAGCCGCGCGAGAAGCCGTCGAGTGCACCGGCGTCGGTGATCGCGTTGACGTCGGCATTGAGTGCTCGGCTCGAACCCGCCTCCGATGGCTGCAGGAGCGCCTGGGGCACCAAGAAGCGCAACGCCCTGCGTACCGCGTTGCGGCTGTCGCCTGCGAGCGAGAACGCTTCAGCAATTCGTTGGCGCACTTCGGGGTCATAGAGGCGCAGATCGTCGCTGAGCCACAGCACACCGCCGAGTTGTGTATCGGTTGCTGCCAAGCGGGCTCTGATGGCGACGACCACGTCGGTGTCGGTGCTCTCGGGTGCAACGATCAGCGTTGTCGTGCCGCTCAAACGCCCTTGCGGAAGGTATGGGCGGACCAGATCCTCGACCTCGAACCGTTCGGACCGCGCGGCGTCGACGCTCGCAAGCGCTTCGGAACGCGCCGCCTCAGCCTCGTCAAGCGCCGCCTCGGCTTCGGAACGCCTGTCGATCGCCTCCTCAGTGTCGGCTTGAAGCTGGTCCACCCGGGATTCCAGATTGCTGACCAACACTGAGTCCACAAACGTCGAGCCCAGCGCCAGGCCGATTGCCAAGGCCAGGAAGACGGCCGCGATGGACACGATGTGGTAGCGGAGGTTGACCATTCAGAGACCCATGTTGATCCACAGCGTGCGCAGCAGAAGCCGGCCTGGCTCGGTCACTGCGGCAATGACGCCGATAGTGACCAGCGCCGAGACGATCAGCATCGCCATGTCGCGCTTGCGCACTTGGGTGCGGTACAGACGGCTCACACCCTTTGCATCCACGAGTGCCGAGGACACCTGCATCCGGGTGAGGAAGGTGGATGCCATGCCGCGGCGGCCCTTGTCGAAGAAATCGACCATTGAGGTGTGGGACCCGACCTCCACAATCTGCTCTGCGCGCTGCTCAAATGCCAGTCGCAATGCGACGTCCTCGCTGGTACCGGGCGCAGAAATGACGTCATAGCTCAGGCCTGCATCATCAAGGCGTCGCGCACCCGGCGCGCCCCCCTCGGGATAGCCATGCACGATGAGCTGCGCCCCGCAGACCAGCGCCCGCGGCGAGACTGAGTCGAAGTCGCCGATGATGATGTGCGGCACGAACCCTGCTTCGAGGAGCGCATCCGCCCCTCCGTCCACACCGATGAGCACCGGCCGCATGTCCGACATATAGCCCGAGCGCCGAAGTGCCGCGAGATCTTCGCGGTAGTCGATGCCGCGCACCACCACCAGCACGTGGCGGCGGCGCAGCTCGTGTCGCAGCGGAGGGATGTCCAATTCCTCGGTGAGGATCTGCGGCTCCTTTTCGAGGTACTCAAGCGTGTTGCGGGCGAAGCTCCCCAATTCGCTGCGCACCGCAATGCGCGCCGATTCGAGCACATGCTCGAAGTACTCGGCGTCGCGGCGGTAACCGGTCCCGATCACCTCGCCGTCGCGCAGGACCTCGTCGCCGGCAATTGCGATCTCGTCGCCCTCTCCCAACGCCTTGAATGCGGCCTCGCCGATGTCCTCCAGCACGGGCACCCCGGCCTGAGCGAGCGTGAGGCCGCCGAGCGCCGGGTACCGGCCGCTCATCGTCGGCACAGCGTTGACCACGGCCGCCGCCCCGGCTGCGAGGAGCCCATCGGCGGCGACCCGATCGAGATCTGCGTGGTGGATGACTGCTATTTCGCCTCGTTCCAAGCGTCGGAGCAGATTCTTTGTGCGGCGGTCCACCCGGCACAGGCCCGCCAACGCAGAGTTGGCACCGTTTCGGCGGCGCCGCACACGCCGGCGGCGAGCCGTCTCTCCCTCGCGGGACAAGCTCACGGGATTGCGCCGCTACGCGCTGGCTCAGCAACCACCGCTGCGTCCCCTTCGTCGGCGAGCTCAGCCGTCGCTGCGTCGATGTCCGGCTGCGTTCCATCGAGCGCCGGTCGCTTCGCAGCGGCATTGTCGAGCAGTTCGCTTGCGTGCTGGCGGCCGCTTGCCCAGTGGGGCTGACCCGCAAGCATCCGCGCCAACTCGCTCACACGTTCGGTGCCGGTGACCGCGACCAGGTCCGACGCGACTGTTGCGCCGTCGTCGGTCTTGCGCACGGCCACGTGGTGATGCGCAGATGCCGCTACCTGAGGGAGATGGGTCACCACCAGCACCTGGTGGTTCTTGGTCAGCGAGGCCAGCGCTTGACCGACGGCCAGCGCCGTCTCACCGCCGATGCCGGCGTCGACCTCGTCGAACACCAGTGTCGGCGGACCATTGGTCAAGACCAGCCGCAAGGCCAGCATCACCCGTGCTAGCTCGCCGCCGGAGGCCACCTTGGACAGCGGGCCGGGCGGAGTGCCCCGGTTCGCGCTGAAGCACAGCTCGACGCCGTCGCTCGGCAGGAGGCCACCTTGGACAGCGGGCCGGGCGGAGTGCCCCGGTTCGCGCTGAAGCACAGCTCGACGCCGTCGCTCGGCGGGTCGCCCGATACGCCGACTTCCAGCGTGCCACCCGGCAGCGCCAGCGACGCCAGGTGCTCGGTCACGGCGGCAGCCAGCCCCGGAGCAGCCGCTCGGCGAACTGCAGCGACGGCCTGTGCCTCGCGGTCCAGGTGGCGCTGCGCTGCGATGATGCCCGACTCCAGTTCGATCGCCAGCTCCTCGTGGCGCTCCAGCTGCGAGAGGCGCTCGGCAGCGCGGGCGCCGAACGACATCACCTCAGCGAGTGTGTCGCCGTACTTGCGCGTCAACTCACGCAGCAGTTGGTGCCGTGCGCGGACATCGGCCAACGCCTGGGGATCGTCTTCGATCGTCTCGAGCACGCTCCGAAGCTGCGCCACGGTGTCGTCCAGCTCCGCGGCCGCGGCCCCGAGTCGCTCGCTCAGGGGGGCAAACGCCTTCCGGGCACCCAGCGCGGCCAAAGCGCTGCCCAGCTTGTCGATGACGCCGTCGTCACCGGCGAGTGCCTGGCGGGCCGCGTGCCCCTCCCCGAGGTGAGATGTCGCATCCGCCAGCAGGTCTTCGCGCTCCGCGATCCGTTCCAGCTCGTCGGGGTTCTCCAGCTGCGCGGCGGCAATCTCGTCGACCTGATACCGAAGGAGATCGATCTCCTGTGCCCTGGCACGTGCATCGCCGCCGAGCGCTGCCAGGTTGCCAGCCAGCGCCCGCAGCTCCTCACGTGCTGCCGCCAATGGATGCAGGTCCACGCCGCCCCAGCGGTCCAGCGCCTCACGCTGAGTGCGCGGCCGCAGCAACGACTGGTGCTGGTGCTGCCCGTGCAAGTCGATGAGCCCGGCTCCCAGCTCGGCGAGCTCCGGTGCCGAAGCCATGGTGCCGTCCATGTAGGCACGGCTGCGGCCTGCGGCCGGGATCACGCGGCGCAGCACGAGTTCGCTGCCATCGGGGTTCACGAATCTGCCTTCGACGACTGCTTCGGTCGCGCCTGCCCGCACCATCGCAGGATCAGCTCGCCCGCCCACGAGCAGCTGGACCGCATGCACGACGAGCGTCTTGCCGGCTCCCGTCTCGCCGGTCAATGCTGTCATTCCCGCGCCGAGCACCAGGCTGGCTCGCTCGATTACCCCGAGATTGCGCACCGCCAGCTCTGCAAGCATCAGCAGCTCCTGCCGCCTTCCGGCCGACCGCAGGGGTCCGGTGGCTGCCGCTGGCAGGGCATTCGTCGCTCGCTCATCGACGCAATCTCAGCGATCCTTGAGGCCGAATTTGTGCTTCAGCACGCGATGGAAGCTGTCTCCCCCGGCGGTGACGAACTGTGCCTCGTATGGGGCGCGCGTCACCACGAGCTTGTCACCTGTCTGCAGCATCGTGGCCGAACGCCCATCCACTGCGGCCAACGCCGGCCGCTCGCTGACCACCCGAATGCCGATCTCGGTGTCGGGTGGCAGCAGCAGCGACCGATCGAACAGCATGTGCGGCGCGACCGGCGTGACCTGTAGGGACGAATGCGTCGGCGCAACGACGGCTCCTCCCGCAGAGAGGCTGTACGCGGTGGAACCCGTTGGTGTGGACACGATGAGACCGTCTGCTGCATAGGTCGCGAACATGTCGCCGTCGAGCCAGACCTCCAGCCTGACCGTGTGGCCCGGATCGCGCTTCTCGAGGACGACTTCGTTCAAACCGGTCCACGCATCTGCATCTTGGGGGTCGGGGTCGTCGGGATGTTCGCCAGGTCGCCGGCGCACGGTTGCGCTGACCATCATCCGCTGGGATATGTCCAACGCTCCCTCGAGCGCCGCGGCGACCGTCTCGGTGAGCTGTGCAGGCTCGAATTCGGTCAAGTAGCCGAGGTGGCCGACGTTGACACCGAGAACCGGCACTCCTGCGGCCGCCACTAGATCGAACGAGCGCAGCATGGTGCCATCGCCTCCGACGCTCACTGCTAGATCCGGCACCGTGCCGATGGGCTCGTCGGCTGCGAGATCGCTGCGACCGATGGCCGATGCCTCTGCGCGCCCCAGCTCGACGGTGTGACCCTTACTCTCGAGCCAGTCCACCAACTGTCTCGAGGCCGACACGGCGTCGGCGCGCTCGGCATGGGCGACGATCAGCACGGCGCTCATCGATCTGTTCTCCCGTCGTGGCGGTTGCCTTCGGCGTGCCGGATTGCCCCGTCGATTGCGGCATCGAGGTCAAACGCGGCGGCGGTTCGGGAGGCGCCGACGACGTGGCTCGGTTGGTCCGCAGCGCGACGGCAATAGAGGAAGAACTCGACATTGCCCGCCGCACCTCGCAGCGGCGAGACGGCGACGCCTGCCGGCACCAGGCCGCATCCGGTCGCGCTCGCTGCCACCTCGCGGACCACCCGCCGCCACACGTCGGGGTCGCGGACCACGCCCTTGCCCCGAGAGGCCTCGCGCCGGCCGGCTTCGAACTGCGGTTTGACGAGCAGCACCGCATCCCCACCGGGTGCGGTACACGCCGCCAGATTCGCCATCACCGTTCGCAGCGAGATGAATGACAGGTCGGCGGTCACGATGTCTGCCGCACCGCCGATGTCAGCGGCCCCCACATGACGCACGTTGCAGCGCTCTCGCGCCGTGACCCGGGTATCGGTGCGCAGACGTGCATCGAGCTGACCCCAGCCGACGTCGGCCGCCACAACCTGAACTGCGCCTCGCTGTAGCAGACAGTCCACAAACCCACCCGTCGAAGAGCCGGCGTCGAATGCGTGCCTCCCAACGACGGGGACCCCAAAAACGTCCAACGCTGCATCGAGCTTGTCGCCGCCGCGTGACACGAATCGGGCAGGTTCACCGCTGAGCTCGACTGGCTCCGCGGCCGCCACCATCCGTGAGGGCTTCTGCGCGACTGCACCGCTGACGAGCACCCGGCCACCGGAGATGAGTGCCTGCGCGGCCGCCCGTGACGGCGCCATGGCTCGGCGCACCAACTCGTTGTCGAGGCGTCGTCGCACGGTGTTCATGCAGCCGAAAGTACCAGCGCGCCCATCGCGCGCCGAAGTGAATTCTCAGACACAGCCACGGCGGTCTTGCCGCCGCGAGCCTCTGGGCGCGAGGTGGAACTCAGACGTACCAAGTACCGCGTGAACGCAACAACTGTGCGACGTCCGCGGGGCCCTGCTTTTCCTGGGCTGCGGCCAGCTGCCGCGTGGAAGCCATTGCGTACTCACTGCGCCGCACGGCACGGAACACGCCGATCGGGGTCGGCTCAAAGGGTCCGCGTGCGAGACGGGCCAGCATGAACGCCGTCGACGGATCATGCTTGGTCTCGTCATGGGTGAGCAGCTCGTCAGGACTCACATCGGCTGAGTGGATGACTCGGGCGCAGCCTGACTCGTCAATGACGCCGAATTCGCCATCAGCCCCGAACCGGATGGGTTCGCCATGTGTCAGCGGGATCAGGTTGGCGTCGCGATTCTGCTTCTTCGTGACACCTTCGAAGGCGCCGTCGTTGAAGACGTTGCAGTTCTGGAACACCTCCACGAACGCGGCGCCCTCGTGTTCGTGCGCCCGCCGGAACGTTTCCATCATGTGCTGGCGGTCCATGTCGTGGGTACGGGCCACAAACGAGGCCTCAGCTCCAAGCGCCACGGATAGCGGGTTGAACGGTGCGTCCAGCGAACCCATCGGCGAACTCTTGGTGACCTTACCGATCTCGCTGGTGGGGCTGAACTGGCCCTTGGTGAGGCCATAGATCTGGTTGTTGAACAGCAGCACCTTGATCTTGACGTTGCGACGCAACGCGTGAATCAGGTGATTGCCGCCGATCGACAGCATGTCGCCGTCACCGCCGATGACCCACACGTCGAGATCAGGCCGCGCCATTGCCAGGCCAGTGGCGATCGCAGGTGCTCGGCCGTGGATGCCGTGCACGCCGTAGGAGTTCATGTAGTACGGGAAACGGGCGGCACACCCGATGCCCGAAATGAACACCGTGTTGTGCGGCTCGGTGCCGAGGCTCGGCATCAGCATCCTCATTGCCGTGAGGATGGAGTAGTCGCCGCAGCCCGGGCACCAGCGGACCTCCTGGTCGGAGGCCCAGTCGGCGGGCGTTGTCGTCGGCTGGAAAGAGGTGTCGGTCATCGTGCTGTTTGCCTCTGTCTGTGCTCTGAGTGCTCGTTGGGAGATTGTTCCGGTTTGTGCCGGTTGCGATTCGTGCGTCGTGCGTCGTGTGTGCGGATTTGCGTCGTCGGCTTCTATGGGGCTGCCAACTCCTCGAGGCGCTTGCGTACCCCGGCGGTCACTTCTCCCGTGGTGAAGGGCACGCCGTCGATCTTTCCGATGTGTTCGACATCGATCAGGTACTTCGCTCGCACGAGATCGCAGAGTTGGCCCTTATTCATCTCGGGGCACACCACGGCCCGGTAGCGGCGCAGCACGTCGCCAAGATTCGCCGGCAGCGGATTGAGGTGTCGCAGATGCACGTGTGCGACCGGGAAGCCAGCCTCCCGCAGCCGTCCGGCGGCGGCGTCGATGGCTCCCCACGTGGAGCCCCAACCCAGCACGACCAGATCAGCATCGACGTCGCCGGCGATTTCGACATCGGGTACGTCGACACCGTCGATCTTGGCCTGCCGCAGGTCCACCATCAGCTGATGGTTCTCGGGCTCGTAAGAGATGTTGCCGGAGCCGTCCTCCTTCTCGATGCCACCGATACGGTGCATCAAGCCGGGCGTGCCGGGGATGGCCCACGGCCGGGCCAGGGTCTGCGGATCTCGCAGGTACGGCAGGTAGATGCCGTCGCCGTCCTCGTTGGTGCCGTTGAATTCGGTGGCGAATTCGACCCCGATGTCGGGCAGCGTGCTGACGTCAGGCAGCAGCCACGGCTCGGAGCTATTGGCCAGGAAGCCGTCGGACAGCACGATCACCGGCGTCCGGTACTTCAGAGCGATGCGCGACGCCTCAATCGCGATGTCGAAGCAATCGGCCGGGCTGCGCGGCGCCACTAGGGGCAGCGGCGACTCGGAGTGCCGCCCGTACATGGCCATCATCAAGTCGGCTTGCTCGGGCTTGGTCGGCAGTCCCGTGGACGGACCGCCGCGCTGGATGTCGAGCACCACCAACGGCAGCTCCAAGCTCACTGCGAGGCTCAGCGTCTCGCCCTTGAGGGCCAGGCCTGGCCCCGACGTGGCGGTGAATGCCAGCGCTCCGCCGAAGGCCGCCCCCACAGCGGACGCCGCGGCGGCGATCTCGTCTTCGGCCTGGAAGGTCCGCACGCCGAAGTTCTTCTTCAGCGACATCTCGTGCAGGATGTCCGAAGCCGGGGTGATCGGATATGAGCCGAGGAACACCGGCAGGCGCGCCAGCTGACCCGCCACGACGCAGCCCCACGCCAGCGCCGTGTTGCCGTTGACGTTGGTGTACTCGCCAGGTGTCAGCGGGGCCGGCTTGACCTCGTAGTGCGCCTCGAAGATCTCAGCGGTTTCGCCGAAGTTGTAGCCGGCCTTGAAGGCGGAGGTGTTGGCGTCAATGACCTGAGTGCGACCTCGGAACTTGGTGTTGATGAACTCGATGGTCGGCTCGGTCGGCCGGGTGTACATCCACGAGATCAACCCGAGCGCGAAGAAGTTCTTGGACCGTTCCGCGTCACGCGGCTTGACGCCGTGCTCGACCACCGCGTCGCGGGTGATCTGGCTCATCGGCACCGGGTATGCCCGGTAGTCGTCAAGCGTGCCGTCTTCGAGCGGGTTGGAGGAGTAGCCGGCCTTCTCGAGGTTGCGGTCGGTGAAGGCATCGGTGTTGAGGATCAGCGCGCCGCCCTGCGTGAGATGGTGCAGCTGAGCCTTCAGCGCAGCGGGGTTCATGGCTACCAGCACCGTCGGAGCGTCGCCCGGCGTGGTGATGTCGAAGTCCGAAATGCGTACCTGGAAGGCCGAGACGCCCGCCAGTGTCCCCTGCGGGGCGCGGATCTCGGCAGGGAAGTCCGGCAGGGTCGACAGGTCGTTTCCGAGTGCTGCGGAGATGCTCGTGAACTGGTCTCCGGTCAACTGCATGCCGTCGCCGGAGTCGCCGGCGAATCGGATGATGACCTCGTCGATCTCCTGCAGCGGCAATTCGCGCGCTGCGGTGTCGGTCACAGTTCCTCCTGGGGGAAGACGGCTCCTGGGGGATTGCGGCCGCTCCAGGCGCCACGCTAGCCGCGGCTGCACCGATGTAGCCGGGTTGGGGTCACCTGTCAGGCGATGGTCACCGCCGGGTCCGAATACACGTCCTGAATGGCGCCGAGCAGCTCGACGCCCTCGACCATTGGCCGTTGGAAGGCCTTGCGTCCCGAGATCAGCCCGATGCCGCCCGCTCGCTTGTTGACGACCGCAGTGGTGACGGCCTCGGCCAGGTCCGTGGCGCCCGAACTGGCTCCTCCCGAGTTGATCAACCCGACACGTCCCATGTAGCAATTGGCCACTTGCCAGCGGCACAGGTCCACTGGATGATCCGATGTCAGCCGGTCGTACACGGCAGCGTGGGTCTTGCCAAAACCCGAGACGGAGACGAAAGCGCCGTTGTTCTCGGGCAGCTTCTGCTTGATGATGTCGGCCTCGATCGTCACGCCGATGTGGTTGGCTTGCCCGGTGGCGTCGGCGGACACATGGTGGTCAACGCCGCCTGGCTCGTTGGACAGGTTGATAGCTGGGTTGCGGAGGTAGCACCACAGCACGGTGAACATGCCGAGCCGGTGTGCTTCGGTGAACGCAGCGGCTACCTCAGTGATCTGCCGTCCGCTCTCTGCCGAGCCAAAGTAGATAGTGGCTCCGACGCCAGCGGCGCCGAGCTCATGCGCCCGGGCGACCGAACCGAACATGATCTGGTCGTACTTTGCGGGGTACGTCAGCAGCTCGTTGTGGTTGAGCTTGACGATGGATGGGATGCGATGCGCGTAGCGGCGCGATACCGCTCCCAGCACGCCGAACGTGGTCGCCACTGCATTGCAGCCGCCCTCGATCGCCAACTCCACAATGGAAGCTGGATCGAAGTAGATCGGGTTGGGGGCGAACGAAGCAGCCCCGGAGTGCTCGATGCCCTGGTCCACCGGCAAGATCGAGGCATAGCCGGTGCCGGCGAGGCGGCCGTGGTCGAACAGTGACTGAAGGCTCCGCATGACCTGCGGTGAACGGTCGGTGCAGGCTACGACGTCGGTCACGAAGTCCGGCCCGGGCAGGGTGAGCAGATCCCGCCCGATGCCTTCACACTTGTGGTCCAGCAAGTAGGAGGCCTGCTCGCCCAGCAGGCGCTCGATGTCGGTAGTCATGTTGGTCGCTTGCCTCGCGCGATCAGGCGGCGCCGGTACTGAGGGCCGGTACTGGGGGCGGCGCTCGCCGAATGACGGGGTCACTCTATCCGCGCGCTCACGGCGGAAGGCTGATTCTGCGGGGATTTCTTGAAGTTGTGCGCTGTCGCTAGGCGTCGTGCGTGCCGAGCGCTGCCAGGCGGTCCTGAACATCAACGAATTCGGGCTCGACATCGGCAATCCGGGCAAAGCCGCGCCGGGCCCGCTGCAAGTCCCCGGCCCGGTCGTACAGATCTGCGAGCGCGTACCACAGCCTGAGGTGGTGCTCCTGAGGGCGCTTAGGGCGCAACGGACCCGCCTCAAGCAAGCGGATGGCGTCGCGTGGGCGGCCTTCGTCCGTCAGCGCACCAGCGGCCACGATGCGCCCCTCGGTGATCGTCTCAGCGTCAGGATCGGCGTGCCTCAGCCGGTCCCAGACGTCATGAACGTCGTTGAGCCGGCCCAGTGCCCGGTAACAGTCCGCGAGCACTGGCAGCTGGTCGATAGCCCTGGTAAGCGCCTCGTATTGCTCAAGCCGGTGTGACGCCGCAGTCCAGCGACCAAGGCGGTACAGCGTGAGGCCGTAGAGCTCCTGCACCTCCGCGACGGCCGCATATCTCGACGCCAGCGGTCGCAGCGTGCTGAGCGCGTCGCCGAACCGTTCTGCCAGAAAGTCTTCTCCTGCATCGCGCAGGCGACGCGCGAGTCGCTCCCGTTCGGATGCCGGCATGTCTCGTACCGATGCCGGGTCCAGTTGGGGCACATCCAGCCGGACTCTCGGCCGACGCCGTGGCTGTGTCTTCGTGGTCTTCGTAGCGGCACGCTGGACGAGCTCCGGGTCCTGAGGCACCGAAGGTCGCGGATCTTGGCGGTCCGGCACCCCCGCGGCATACGCGTCCCCGCGGTTGGCCCCTGGGATCGGCCGAAGCAGAGAAGCGCCCTTGCGTGCAACCCCGCCCCAATCGGTCCGCCGAGCCGCTCGCTCTGCTACCTCGTCGACCGGCTTTTCACCTCGACGAGGAGGTCCAGACCGACGCTGTTCACGTTGGCCGGCAGGGCGGCGGTCTCTCGGGGGTCGGTCATTTCGACCGCGACCGGACTCACCTCCACGACCGGGACCTTGCCGTCGATCGCGGTCGCGATCAGGGCGCCTCTGCGGGCCTTTGCGAGGCGGGCGCCGGTTCTCTGTCACTCCTCGAGACTAGTGGTGTGTCGCGGTTTTGTTTAGGGCGGTTCGGGCTCGTTTGACTTTGGCGATGATCTGGTCGGCGGTCTTGGTCCATGTGAGCGGCTGGGGGTCGTGGTTCCAGTGCGCGGCCCAGTGCTCGATGACGTCTTTGAGATGTTCGACTGATGTGAACGCTCGCGTCTTGAGGGCTTTGCGGGTCAGGATCGAGAACCAGCCTTCGACGAGGTTCGCCCAGCTGCTGCTGGTGGGTGTGAAGTGCAGGTGCCAGCGCTTGCGGCGGGGGTGGGAGAGCCATGTGCGCACGGGCTCGGACTTGTGGGCGGAGAGGTTGTCCAAGATGACGTGGACGTCGAGATGGCGCGGGGTGTGCAGGTCGATCCACTTGAAGAACGCGAGCACGTCGTTTCCTGTGTGGCGCTTGCGGGTCTGGGTGAGGACCTCGCCGGTGGCGACGTTGAGCGCGGCGAACAGGTCGATGGTGCCGTTTCTCTTGTAGTCGTGGGTCAGGGTGCGGTTGCGGCCCGGGCGCATCGGCAGCGACGGCTGGGTGCGGTCGAGCGCCTGGATCTGGGTCTTCTCGTCGAAGCTGAACACCACAGCGCGCTCTGGCGGGTCCACGTACAGCCCGATCACGTCGGCGAGCTTGGCCTCGAAGTCAGGGTCGGCGGACACCTTGAACACGTCGGCGAGCCACGGGCGCAGCCCCCGCTCGCGCCACACCTGGGCGACGAAGTCCTTGCCCACCCCGTGACGGGCCGCCATCTGACGCGTCGACCAGCACGCCGCCGCGTCGGGCGGCTCGGCGCACAGCGTGTCGGCCACGATCGCCTCGGTCACCGCTGCGGGCACGCTGGGCTTGCGGCCCCGCCCCGGCGCCACCACACCCAGACCGTCCACACCCAAGACCCCGAACTGGTCACGCCAGCGGCGAACCGTGTCCTGGTGCGCCCCCATCGCCCGAGCAACGCCGCGCACCGAACCGCCGTCCGCCAACGCCAGCAGCGCTCTCGCCGGACGCACCCGCCGCCACGGCTCGCTCACCGAACGCGCCACCCGCTCCAACGACGAACGATCAGCCTCCGACACGACAAATCCAGCAGTCATGCCACCACCATACGCGCCCCGACCATTTCACAGACGAACCACTAGGCCCCGCACGCGAAGAACCCCCGTCGCTAACACGACGGGGGTTCAGGGTTCCGGCAGCGACCTACTCTCCCAGGGGAATTTCCCCCAAGTACCATCGGCGCTGGCAGGCTTAACTTCCGTGTTCGGAATGGGAACGGGTGTGGCCCTGCCGCCATAACCACCGGAGATCTAGTGCGTGCGAGATATCTCGCACGGCGACTCCTGCAAAGCGATGCACGTTCAGCGCACAATGTGGTGCGCTTCCTCGAGGCTGAGTATCGATACCAAGCCCTCGGCCGATTAGTACCGGTCTGCTGAACACATTGCTGTGCTTACACATCCGGCCTATCAACGTGGTTATCTTCCACGGGCCTTACCTGGTTGTACCAGTGGGAGATCTCATCTTGGAACAGGCTTCGCGCTTAGATGCTTTCAGCGCTTATCCCTTCCGCAGGTCGCCAACCAGCCGTGCTCCTGGCGGAACAACTGGCACACGAGAGCTGCGTCCATCCGGGTCCTCTCGTACTACGGACAGCTTTCCTCAAATCTCCTACAGCCACAGAGGATAGGGACCGAACTGTCTCACGACGTTCTAAACCCAGCTCGCGTACCGCTTTAATGGGCGAACAGCCCAACCCTTGGGACCTGCTTCAGCCCCAGGATGCGATGAGCCGACATCGAGGTGCCAAACCTTCCCGTCGATATGGACTCTTGGGGAAGATGAGCCTGTTATCCCCGGGGTACCTTTTATCCGTTGAGCAACGACGCTTCCACACGCAATCGCTGGATCACTATGCCCTGCTTTCGCACCTGCTCGACCTGTATGTCTCACAGTCAAGCTCCCTTGTGCCATTGCACTCGACGACTGATTGCCAACCAGTCTGAGGGAACCTTTGGGCGCCTCCGTTACCATTTGGGAGGCGACCGCCCCAGTCAAACTACCCGCCTGGCACTGTTCCCAGACCCGTTGAGGGTCCTAGGTTAGAGTTCCGACATGAGCAGGGTCGTATTTCAAGGTTGACTTCACGCACGCTGGCGCATGCGCTTCCTAGTCTCCGACCTATCCTACACAACACGTGCCACAACCCAATACCAAGTTATAGTAAAGGTCCACGGGGTCTTTCCGTCCTTCTGTAGCTAACGAGCATCTTTACTCGTACTTCAATTTCGCCGGGTCTGTGGTTGAGACAGTGGGAAAGTCGTTACGCCATTCGTGCAGGTCGGAACTTACCCGACAAGGAATTTCGCTACCTTAGGACCGTTATAGTTACGGCCGCCGTTTACCGGGGCTTAGGTTCACAGCTTCGCTCCGAAGAGCTAACCGTTCCCCGTAACCTTCCGGCACCGGGCAGGCGTCACAGCGTATACATCGTCTTACGACTTCGCACGCTGCTGTGTTTTTAGTAAACAGTCGCTTTCCCCCATTTTGTGCCACCCCTTCCGGCTCGAGCAGCTAGTGCCGTCACCATCATGGGGTCATCCTTCTCCCGAAGTTACGGATGCAATTTGCCGAGTTCCTTAACCACAGTTCTCCCGTTCGCCTGAGTATGCTCTACCTGCCTACCTGTGTCGGTTTGGGTACGGGCACCACGTGAACTCGCTAGAGGCTTTTCTAGGCAGCATGGAATCAGTGACTTCGCCTGTAGCGGCTCGGCATCGCGTCTCAGACTTCATGGGGCCCGGATTTACCTGGTCCCCGTCCTACTCGCTTACCCCAAGTCTACCATCGCTTGGGTTCACCTATCCTCCTGCGTCCCCTCATTGCTGTCCTCGGTGCGGTGGGTCGGTTCGTCTTTCCCCGAAGGGAAGACAGCCCCTTAGCAACCGCATTTTGGACTGGGCGCGCACGTGGTGGTACCGGAATATCAACCGGTTATGCATCGACTACGCCTCTCGGCCTCGCCTTAGCTCCCGACTAACCCTGGGAGGACCAGCCTTCCCCAGGAAACCTTGGGCTTACGGCGGAGGGGATTCGCACCCCTCTCTCGCTACTCATGCCAGCATTCTCACTCGTACCCGCTCCACTGGCGCTCACGCTCCAGCTTCGCAGCAGGCACGACGCTCCCCTACCCCTCAAATCCACCCGTAGGTGAATTCAAAGACGCGGCTTCGGCGGTGTATTTAGCCCCGTTACATTATCCGCGCAGGACCACTCGACCAGTGAGCTATTACGCACTCTTTCAAGGGTGGCTGCTTCTAAGCCAACCTCCTGGCTGTCTGGGCAATCCCACATCGTTTGCCACTTAATACACACTTAGGGGCCTTAGCCGGCGTTCTGGGCTGTTTCCCTCTCGTCCAACGAAGCTCATCCCCCGTGGACTCACTGCCGCACTCTGGAGCCATGGCATTCGGAGTTTGACTGGGGTCGGTAAGCTTGTGGGCCCCCTAGCCCAATCAGTGCTCTACCTCCATGGCTGAACGTGCGACGCTGCACCAAAATGCATTTCGGGGAGAACCAGATATCACCGTGTTTGATTGGCCTTTCACCCCTATCCACAGGTCATCCGCCCAGTTTTCAACCTAGGTCGGTTCGGGCCTCCACGGAGTCTTACCTCCGCTTCACCCTGCCCATGGATAGATCACACGGCTTCGGGTCTACAGCATGCGACTGTGCGCCCTATTCGGACTCGCTTTCGCTCCGGCTTCCCATCACTGGTTAACCTTGCCACACACCGTAACTCGCTGGCTCATTCTTCAAAAGGCACGCTGTCGCGCACGGACACGAATGTCCGGTAGCGCTTCAACTGCTTGTAAACCAATGGTTGCAGGTACTATTTCACTCCCCTCCCGGGGTACTTTTCACCTTTCCCTCACGGTACTAGTTCGCTATCGGTCGCCGAAACATATTTAGCCTTACGAGGTGGTCCTCGCAGATTCACGCCGGCCTTCACGGAACCGGCGCTACTCGGGAGCAATCCCAGGAGACAAACAGATTTCGCGTACGGGGCTGTCACCCTCTTTGGCCCGCCTTTCCTGTACGGTTCCGCTATCTGCTTGTTTTGTAACTCCTTGACCGATCTGGTGTTCGGTCGGGGATGTCCCACAACACCGATCCGGCAACGCCACCAGGCTTTACCACCGGACTCGGTTTAGGCTGTTCCCATTTCGCTCGCCGCTACTCCGGGAATCGCTGTTGCTTTCTTTTCCTCAGGGTACTGAGATGTTTCAATTCCCCTCGTTCCCTCGAACTGCCCTATAGATTCAGGCAGCCGTGACACCCTATAAAAGGTGCCGGGTTTCCCCATTCGGATGTCCACGGATCAAAGCCTATTCGGCGGCTCCCCGTGGCTTATCGCAGCCTATCACGTCCTTCATCGGTGTTCGGCGCCAAGGCATTCACCATTGGCTCTTCGTAGCTTGGTATATCGATACTCAGTCTCGAAGAATCAAAATCCCTCCATCGCTATTGAACACATCTAAGCGGCAGTCATTTCGTGCCACTCAACGGTCGCTAACGACGAGGGTTTGATGCTCGTGCATCGCTATGCAGTTGTCAGAGAGCTGCGACGCCATGGCGCGACGCAGCGCTCCCTGGCAGCAGAACAGAGGACGAGCCGACTGAAACCGGCTGATGAAGAACATCAGCAAATGGTTCCAGGCAGCACCAGTGCTCCAACTGGGAATCTCCGTCTGAGAACCGAGACCTCAGTGGTCTCGGTCTCGGAGGTGACTCCTTAGAAAGGAGGTGATCCAGCCGCACCTTCCGGTACGGCTACCTTGTTACGACTTCACCCCAATCGCTAACCCCACCTTCGACAGCTCCCCCCCTTGCGGGTTGGGCCACTGGCTTCGGGTGTTGCCAACTTTCGTGGTGTGACGGGCGGTGTGTACAAGGCCCGGGAACGTATTCACCCCGGCGTTGCTGATCCGGGATTACTAGCGACTCCAGCTTCATGGAGTCGAGTTGCAGACTCCAATCCGAACTGAGACCGGCTTTCTGGGATTCGCTTGACCTCGCGGTTTCGCAGCCCTTTGTACCGGCCATTGTAGCATGTTTGCAGCCCTGGGCATAAGGGGCATGATGACTTGACGTCGTCCCCACCTTCCTCCGACTTGTCGCCGGCAGTCTCCCATGAGTCCCCGCCTTTACGCGCTGGCAACATAGGACAAGGGTTGCGCTCGTTGCGGGACTTAACCCAACATCTCACGACACGAGCTGACGACAGCCATGCACCACCTGTGATGGGACCATAAGGAAACCGCATCTCTGCGGCTGTCCCCAACATGTCAAACCCAGGTAAGGTTCTTCGCGTTGCCTCGAATTAAGCAACATGCTCCGCCGCTTGTGCGGGCCCCCGTCAATTCCTTTGAGTTTTAGCCTTGCGGCCGTACTCCCCAGGCGGGGCACTTAATGCGTTAGCTACGGCACGGATTCCGTTGGATGGAACCCACACCTAGTGCCCAACGTTTACGGCGTGGACTACCAGGGTATCTAATCCTGTTTGCTCCCCACGCTTTCGCTCCTCAGCGTCAGTACCGGCCCAGAGTGCTGCCTTCGCTATCGGTATTCCTCCTGATATCTGCGCATTTCACCGCTACACCAGGAATTCTACACTCCTCTACCGGACTCTAGTCATGGCAGTATCGAGTGGCATCTCAGAGTTGAGCCCTGAGTTTTCACACCCGACTTACCAAACCGCCTACGAGCCCTTTACGCCCAATGAATCCGGACAACGCTTGCGCCCTACGTATTACCGCGGCTGCTGGCACGTAGTTGGCCGGCGCTTCTTCTGCAGGTACCGTCAATTTCGTCCCTGCTGAAAGGGGTTTACGACCCGAAGGCCTTCTTCCCCCACGCGGCGTCGCTGCGTCAGGCTTTCGCCCATTGCGCAATATTCCCTCCTGCTGCCTCCCGTAGGAGTCTGGGCCGTGTCTCAGTCCCAGTGTGGCTGATCGTCCTCTCAGACCAGCTACCCGTCGATGCCTTGGTGAGCCGTTACCTCACCAACAAGCTGATAGGCCGCGAGACCCTCCCGGAGCACCGGAGCATTTCCTGAACGCACCATGTGGTGCGGGCAGGGTATCGGGTATTAATCCAGGTTTCCCTGGGCTATTCCCATCTCCGGGGTAGGTTTCTCACGTGTTACTCACCCGTTCGCCACTTTCCCATTGAGACCGAAGTCTCGGGTTCGTTCGACTTGCATGGATGAAGCGCGCCGCCAGCGTTCGTCCTGAGCCAGGATCAAACTCTCCATCGAGATCGAGGCCTGCCATGCCGCGGCAACCGCCGAAGCGGTTGCGACCGGACATCGCAAGCACGATCGAAGAGCCCGTTACGCGATCTGAGGGGAAATCCCCTCTCCTGCGACAACTGGCTGGAATTGGTGCACCGTCGCATGTCGGCCCGCCTGAGGCGAGCCTGATGCTCCGGTACGAATAAGTTGGTCCCCGGTCTGGGTAGACCGCGGACCGGCTGTGTGGTTCGACCGGCGGCTGGAATCCAGCAGCCGATCGCCCGCACTGGCGTTTTCGTCCTCTGTTCTGTTGTCAAGGAGCGCTGCTGAGGCGAAGCCGCCGACAGCTGACACTCAATCGGCGTCTGCCGCTGCCCTCTGCGAAAGAGTGCTGCGGGGGACGCCGCCGGAGGTGTCGGACCCCTCCGGCCGGTGATACGGCCTGCGAGGAGGAGGCATGACACTACAGGGGGCAACCCACCTCCGCAACCACTCTCGGCTACAGATTTTGCTCGTACGCGGCGCTGTCAGGGTGCTGTCGCGACGTGCCAGCGCTTCTTGCCTCGCCGCAGCAGCACATAGCGGCCATAGAGGAGGTCGTTCGCCCCGACGAGGCGGTCGGGATCGCTGGTGCGATCGCCGTTGATGTACACGCTGCCCTCGGCGAGCGCCCTGCGAGCTTCGCTGCGGCTGTGAGCCAATTCGGCGTCGACGAGCACGTCCACTACGGATGCACCGAGCACTCGCAGCTGGCCCGAAGGGACTTCTTCGGCCACGAACGCCAGCGCTGGTGCCGACACCTCGCGCAGCGACGCCATCCCGCCGAACAGCACCTCACTGGCCCCGGCCGCAGCGGTGGCAGCTGCATCTCCGTGCACGATGCGCGTGATCTCGGTCGCCAGGCACCGTTGGCCCTCGCGACGGCCCGGATCGGCCTCGTGCGCAGCAGTGATGTCCTGCACTTCTGCGATGTCGAGGAACGTGAGTTGAGCCAGCAGCTTGCCCACGTCGGCATCATCAGCACCGATCCACGCTTGGTAGAAGCGGTAAGGACTCATGGCGCCGGCGCTCAGCCACAGTGTCTCGCCACCAGCCGTCTTGCCGTATTTCGTGCCGTCACTGCGCGCCAGCAATGGCCAGGTGAGCGCGTGGGCGGAGCGTCCCAGCCGACGCCGAATCAAGTCGATGCCCAGCACGATGTTGCCCCACTGATCAGAGCCGCCGACCTGCAGTTCGCACTCGACGTTCTCGGCCAGCCAGAGGTAGTCGTACGCCTGCAGCAGCATGTAGCTGAACTCGGTGTAGGACAGCCCATCACCTTCGTCCAGTCGGTTGCGGACCGACTCCTTTCCGACCATCTGCTGCACGGTGACGTGCTTGCCGACATCTCGCAGGAAGTCGAGCACGCCGACACCGACAGTCCAGGCGCGGTTGTCGAGCAGCCGCGCTGCGTGGGTCCGGTCGTCGAAGTCCAGGAATTGCCGTAGTTGCGGCACGATCCCTTCGAGGTTGCGGGCCAGGGCGTCGTCATCAAGCAGGTTGCGCTCAGTCGAGCGCCCGCTGGGGTCGCCGACCATGCCGGTCGCCCCGCCGGCGAGCGCTATCGGACGGTGCCCGCCCAGCTGCAGCCGACGCAGCGTCAGCAGTCCCATGAGGTTGCCCACATGGAGGCTGGCGGCGGTGGGGTCGAATCCGCAGTACACAGTGATCGGGCCGGACTCCAGACGCTGCGCGAGCGCCCGGCGGTCGGTCGTCTGATGGATCAGACCGCGCGCATCGAGGTCAGCCAGGATGTCCACGCCGCCAGTCTGCCTGACAGGTCGCGCCATGAGGTCACAGCGAGATCACGACCGGCACGCGCCCGATGGGTCCCGACGTCTGGCTAGCTGCGAGGCGTCCAACGAAAGGCCCGCACCGTGACCAGCACTCCGAACACTCCCCACGCTCCGATGATCACCCAGCGCCACGCCGGCATCGGCACGCCCTCACCGAATGGGTCAAAGGTGCGCCCCAGCGCATGGGCGAGGTGCTTGATCGGGAAGATGTCGCCGATGAGAGTCATCCAGCGCGGTGCTGTGTCCGAGGGAATGAACACGTCGGACACGAAGTACAGCGGCAGCACACACATGTTGGTGATCGCGGGCGCCGCCTGCTCGCTCGGGCAGACGCAGGTGATGGCCAAGCCCAGGGCCGAGAACGCAGCCGCCCCCACAAGCAGGGAGATGAACAGGCTCGGCAGAGCGGCCAGCTGGATTTCGACGCTGTAGCCGAGCCGGCCGATGCCTATCACCAGCACGGTCATCAGCGCTGTCAGGACCAGCGACGAACCGACCTGCCCGCCCACGTAGACCCACGGCGGCAGCGGTGTCGCCCGCATGGCCTTGAGCACTCCGTTTTCGCGCTTGATGACCGTGACGATGGCCGCGTTCATGAAGTTGGCCGAGACAAGTGCCAGCGCCAGGATTCCCGGGACGTACACCGTTGCGACACGTGCCCCGGTAGAGCTCATGATCTCGTTGCCAAAGATTGACGTGAAGATCACCAGGAAAACGAGCGGCAGCACCACCGTGAAGAATGTGGCGGCGGGGCTGCGCCAAAAGCCCAGCAAGTTGAACAAGGTCTCACTGCGGAGCTGTCGAAGGCCCCTCATGAGTCTGAGCCCGTCAGGGCCAAGTAGGTGTCTTCCAACGTGGGCGGCCGGACCGCCAGTGAGTCCAGTCGCGTGCCAGCCGCTTCGGCCGCCGCCAGCAGCTCCCGCACCACGCCTCCCACATCTGCGGTGACCAGTTCGTGGCGCAATCCGCCCGCTGCTCCTGCGGCGGCAGTGCCCGGCGGCATCGAGGAGCCGTCGCCGTTCAGCAATTCACGCAACTTGTCCGGCAGGCGGCTCGGTTCCAGTTCCGCCGCTTCCCAGCTAATGCGCGCCCCCATAGCGGCGAGGGCAGCCAACTCGGATGCGGTGCCGTTCGCCACGATGCGTCCACGGGAGATCACCACGATCCGATCGGCGAGGTGATCCGCTTCGTCCATGTAGTGGGTGGTCAGGAGCACGGTCACGCCCAGCGTTCGCAACCCTGCGATGGTGTTCCAGGCCTCACGGCGAGCGGCTGGGTCGAAGCCGGTCGTCGGCTCGTCCAGGAAGACCAGTTCTGGATCGCCGACCAGTGCCAGGGCCACGGCCAGACGCTGCTTCTGGCCGCCTGACAGCCGTCGGGTTCGGATCCGAGCGGCATCGGAGAGCCCGACCCTCTCGAGCACTTCGACGGTCGGGCGCGGAGAGCGGTAGTACGCAGACCACATCGTCACGATTTCCGACGCTGTGAAGTCGCCCTCGTGCTTTGCGCCTTGCAGCACGACGCCGATGCGCTCACGCCACGCCGCAGTGGCCTCGGCCGGATCGACACCCAGCACCCGAACCTCACCCGATGTCCGGGTCCGCAGGCCCTCCAAGATCTCGATGGTGGTGGTCTTGCCCGCCCCGTTCGGCCCGAGGAACGCCAGGACCTCACCGGACGCGACCGTCAGGTCGACACCGGCCACCGCCTCAACGTCGCCGTAGTGCTTGCGGAGCTGTGCGACCTCTATGGCGAGGTCGGCGCCAGCGTTCATTGCAGGTTTCCGCTGGCCACAGTGCTGCGGGGCACCTCAGCAGGATCATCGGCGTAACGATCTGGATGGACTAGCTGTGGCCGGACGGCCGCCGCGTACAGCAGGACGGCGGGCGGCCCGACAAAGATGATCAAGAGGATCCAATCGGTGCGTCGGCGTCCAGCCGCTAAGAAACGCTCCCTTCCCAGCCGCAGGACGTCTGCGATACCCAGCAACATGATCACCGCCGCCACCACCGCAGAGATGATCAGCACCGTGCCGAAATCCACGCAGTCACGCTACCGGGGGCAATTCGAGCGCTCGGCGGTCAACGTGTGCGCTCAACCGCCAAGCGTCGAGATGGCGTCAGACACATACAGCCCAGCGCCGGCGATACCCGCCACCACCAAGCCCGCACCGGACGACCAGACAGTGCCGTTGAACAGAAGCCGGCCACCGACCGCGAGCACCACGGTCACTGCAACCGCTCCGAGCACTGCCCCTGGCAGGTACGTAATGGCGATCCAGCCCGCCACCAGACCGCACAGGAACAGGACGCTGTCTTCGACCAGCCGAAAGACCTCGCGCACGCCCTCAACGTACGCTCCGCCGGGCGTGTGCCGGCACGGCCCCTCACGAGGGGCCGTCGTGTCCCGGTGGTGCTGAGCAGCGATGTGAGCGCACGGCACCGGCCAAGTCGAACCCGTGACGGGCCAGCCGACGCGTGCTGGCGTCGAGACGCAGTTCGGGATCGGCGAGCTGACTCTCGGTGATCCAGCGCAGAGCCTCGGACTCGTGGTTGCGGTGTGCCACCGCTCCTCGTGGTGCGCGAATGAGAAACCGAACGTCAAAGTGCAGGTGATCGGGCTCAGTGCGCGCGCGGTTGACGAACATGTGCACGTCGATGTCGATGGGATCGCTCCACACCTCGAGGCCTTGAATGCCGGTTTCCTCGGTGGCCTCACGCAGCGCTACGAAGGCCAACGAGGCCTCGCCGTCGGCGTGACCACCGGGCTGCAGCCAGCGACCGATCTTCGCGTGCAAGAGCACCAAGCCGTGGGTTGCCTCATGGTTCACCACCCAGGCGGATGCAGTGAGGTGTCCTGCGGCGCAGGAGCGATGCAGCGCATCTGAATGACGGGCGGCAAAGTCAAGCAAGCGCCGTCGGTGCATTGCCTGCACTCGGTCGCGAGGGACGAAGCTCTCGACCACCGCGATCGCTGCAGCCGGGTCGCTCGCAGCGTCGGTGTATTCGTGTCGCTGGACGAAGCGCCCAGTCATCGCACGCTCACGTGTGGACTGCCGCCGTCAAACCAGCGCCACGCCAAATCGGTTCCACGACTGATGCCGATGCGGCATGCATTCCGCAGGACTGCCGGCGACCAACCGTCGTCGCAGATGCTCAGGCCGTCGGATGTTGTGAGGTCGCAGCCGTCGTGAGTGCCGTCGATGTCGAAGGCCTCGGTCAGCTTCGCCGGACCCGAACAGAGGTCCCGGCTGACGATCCGCTTGCCGGATCCGCCCCGGCAAACAGCCATCTGCTCGCAACCGCCCATGGGTTCAAGTGCGCGCAGAAGCACAGCGTCACCCACTCCGTCCGGGGAGCACACCGCGTTCGCGCACCAATGCAATCCGTAGATCCGGTAGACGTACAGGCGCCCGGGCGGACCGAACATCGCGGCATTACGCGCCGTGCGCCCGTTCCGTGAGTGGGCGGCAGGATCGCCTTCGCCGCAATAGGCCTCCACTTCCACAATGCGGCCGGCGCGAAGCGATCCGTCGTTGTGCACGAGCAGCTTGCCGACCAGATCTGGCGCGACTTCAGGTGCCGGTCGCTCGTAGAACTCCGGCGGCAAGGGCGAGGCCGCCGACTCCATCAGCATCCGCCCGGCGGGCCGCCGGCGGCCGCGAGGGCGGTGTCGAGGCGGTCCAATTGGACGGCCACGGAATCGGGTCCGCCAGCGCCCGGCGATGTGCGGCTGCGGTATGCCGCCCCAGGCGCGAGCCGCTGCGCAGCCTCGGGTCCCAGGTCTGGATGAGCAGCTACGAGCTCGGTCAGCCGGTCCGCGCTGGGAGACTCCTCAGCGTCCGACAGTGCCTCACGCACGAGCGCAGCAATGACCCCATGCGCCTCGCGAAAGGGTGTGCCGCGGGTTACCAACCACTCAGCCAGATCGGTCGCTGCGGCGAACGGGTCATCAGCGCCTGCAGCCATCGCAGGGGCGTTGAAGCTCGCCGTGCTCAGCAGTCCGTCGAGCGCCACAGTTACCAGGCGCACCGTGTCGACTGCGTCGAACAGCGGCTCTTTGTCTTCTTGAAGATCCTTGTTGTATGCGAGCGGCAGACCCTTGAGCGTCGCCAAGAACCCGGTCAGGTGACCGATCAATCGTCCCGACTTGCCACGTGCCAACTCGGCGACGTCAGGGTTCTTCTTCTGCGGCATCATCGACGAGCCGGTGGCGAAAGCGTCGTCAAGCGTCACAAAGCCGAATTCGGCGCTCGACCACAGCACCAGTTCCTCGCCGATGCGTGACAGGTGCACCCCCGTCATTGCCAGGCCATACAGCGTGTCGGCCACGAAGTCGCGGTCACTGACTGCGTCAAGCGAGTTCTCGAAGACTGCTGCAAATCCCAACTCGGCCGCAGTCGCGGCCGGGTCGAGCGGCAGCGACGAACCGGCCAGCGCGCCTGCACCGAGCGGCGACACGTCGGTTCGGATCCTCGCCTCGCCGAGCCGCTCGACATCGCGCAGAAGGGCCCATGCGTGCGCAGCCAGGTGGTGAGCGAGCCCAACGGGCTGGGCCTGCTGCAAATGGGTATAGCCGGGCAGCCGCACGCCGGCATCGTGTGCCTTGCGCGCCCGGTCGGCCAGCGTGCTCGCCAAGCCGCGCACCAACGGAGTCAGCTCGTCGATGGCACCGCGGGTCCACAGTCTCAGGTCGGTTGCGACTTGATCGTTGCGGCTGCGGCCGGTGTGCATCTTTGCCGCGGCCTCGCAGAGCTCGGTGGCTCGACGCTCTACCGCCGTATGAATGTCCTCGTCGGTCGGGGCCCACACCATGGCGCCCTCGGCAATCTCGGCTTCGACCTGTTCGAGCGCGGCAACTATCCCATCGTGCTCGTCGTCAGTGAGCAGGCCAACATCAGCCAGCATCGAGACGTGGGCGCGCGACGCTGCGATGTCCTCAGCAAACATTCGCTTGTCGAACGGCAGCGAGTCGTTCAGCGCCGCCAGCGCGTCTGCGGGCGCGTTGGCGAACCGGCCGTGCCACAGCGTGGTCGGGCCGGGTCCTGACGGTTGGTCCTCAGCAGTGTCGTCAGCAGGCATGATCGGGGGGCTCACAAATCGGCGAGTTCACGGCAGCGGCCGGCGACCGCCGCGCCACCCAATTCCTCAACGGCCACGATGAGCAGTGTGTCGTCGCCAGCCACGGTGCCGATCACGCCGTCGAAGTCGCTTCGGTCGATGGCCGAGGCCACCACGTGCGCGGACCCCGGTGGGGTGCTCAGCACGACGATGTTCTGAGACCAACGCACCTCGAGCACCCAGTCGCCGAAGACCCTGCGCAGGGTGTTCTCGGGCAGGGTCTCGGGTGCATCGGCCTCTGGCACCGCGTACACCGTGCGGCCTGCGGTGCGCATCTTGGCCACACCCATCTCGTCGAGGTCGCGGCTGACCGTGGCCTGGGTGACCTCCACTGAGCGTTCTCCCAGCAATCCGACCAGCTGTGCCTGGCTGCCGATCTCACGACTGGCAAGCAGCTCGCGGATGAGGTGCTGTCGCTGCGCCTTGGTGGTCACGACGCCTCCGGTTGGGCCGCCGCCTGCCCGGCCAGGAAGGCCAGCAGGCCACGCGCTGCATGCATCCGGTTCTCGGCCTGCTGCCAAACCCTGCTCGCCGGGCCGTCGATGACCTCGGCGGCTACCTCCTCGCCGCGGTGCGCCGGCAGGCAGTGCAAGAAGATCGCACCGTCGGCAGCCAGCGCCATCAGTTCTGGGGTGACTTGGTACGCGCCAAACGCTTCGAGCCGTTCGGCCCGTTCGTCCTCCTGGCCCATCGACGTCCACACGTCGGTGTAGACGACATCGGCGCCCTTGACGGCCTCGGCGGGATCGGTCGTCACTGTGCACTCGCCGCCGAGGGCGGCGAGCCGGTCGAGGGTTGCCGCCGGGGGGTGGTAGCCGCCAGGTGCAGCAACCGAACTCGGGATTCCCAGCAACGCGCAGCCAATCGCCAGCGACCGCCAGACGTTGTTGGCGTCGCCCACGAAAGCAACTCGCTCGGTGCGGTCAAAACCGAGACACCCCTCGATCGTCAGGAGATCGGCTAGGGCTTGGCAGGGATGCGCCTCATCGGAAAGGAGGTTCACCACGGGTGCCACCTCGCAAGCGGCCATCCGGTCGAGGTGGCCGTGGAGGAACACTCGCGCTGCGACCATCGAGTGGTAGCAGGCGAGCGTCCGCACGACGTCCTCGACGGACTCGCGACCATCCATGTCCACCTCTTCTGGGCGGATGTAGACGGGGTGCCCGCCGAGCTGTCGCACGGCAATCTCCATCGAATTGCGGGTGCGGTTCGAGGCCTTCTCGAACACCAGTGCAACCCCGCTGCCCTTCAGTGCCGCAGGCGCAGCCGCGGCGGGGCGCGCCGACAGATCGAGCACCCAGCGCAGCTCGTCAGCAGACAGATCGTCGACTTCCAAGAAGTGCCTCATCAGCCGCCCCCGAGCACGCTCGCGAAGATCGCCAGGCATTCATCGATCTGTTCGCTCGACACCACCAGCGGAGGCGCGAACCGCACTGCGGTCGGCGAGATGCCATTGACGACGAGCCCGGCCTCAAGGCACGCCGCTGCAATCTCGGGGCCGCTGGCGCCGATGGCGTCAGTGTCGAGCTCGGCGGCGATGAGCAGACCCAGGCCACGAGTGTCGACGACACCGGGGACGCCCATGAGCTTTCCGGCCAGTTCTTCGCCGCGGGCCGCCGCCAACGCAGGTGCGTCGATTGCCTCCATCGTGCGCAGCACGGCTCGCGCGGCGCTCGCAGCCAAAGGCTGGCCGCCGAACGTGGTGGCGTGGTCGCCGGGCTGGAATGCACTTGCGACCTCTCGTCGGGCCCAGACCGCTCCGATCGGCACGCCGTTGCCCAACGCCTTGGCCATTGTCACGATGTCAGGGCGCGCCGCGCCGGTCGGGCCGCCGGCCGGATCGAAGTGGTAGTGCCAGGCGAACCACTTGCCCGTTCGCGCTAAGCCGGTCTGTACCTCGTCGATGATCAGCGCCATACCGCGCTCGTCGCAGATCTCGCGAACGCGACGCAGGTAGTCGCCGTCGCCGACGTTCACGCCGCCCTCGCCTTGGACAACTTCGAGCAGGACCGCGCAGCAGCTCGGATCCAGGGCCGCCTCAAGAGCCTCCGCGTCGTTGTAGGGCACATGGCGGAAGCCCTCAGGCAGCGGCTGGAACGTCTCGTGCTTCTCGGGCTGGCCGGTGGCGTGCAGAGTCGCCAGAGTGCGCCCGTGGAACGACCGCAGCGCGCTCACTACGACGTGGCGGCCGCGGCCGCCGTACTTGCGCGCCAGCTTGATCGCCCCTTCGAGCGACTCGGCGCCGCTGTTGCAGAAGAAGACCTGACCGCCGCCGCCCTGCAGCCGGTCGATCGTCTGGGCCACCTCGACCTGGGGTTCGGTGCCGAAGAGGTTCGACACGTGCAGCAGCGTGCGCGCCTGGGAGTTGAGCGCGTCGGCGATGGCGGGGTGGGAGTGGCCGAGCGAAGTGACGGCTATCCCCGCCAGGAAGTCCAAGTAGCGCTTGCCGTCGCGGTCAAAGAGCTCACAGCCGCTGCCCCGCACGAACTGGACCGGCGGCGGCCCATAAGTCGGCATGAGCGGGCAGGAATCCAGCCCTGCGCCGCCCATGGCGGCGGCATGCGCGGCGTTCGGACCTGCTGACGCCGCTCCATGCGGCGGGCCATTTGCCCCAGCAGTCGATGGTGTCTGTGTCGTGGTCTGTGTCATGTCGCTGTGGCCCTTGGGTCCATTATCTGGTCGATGGTTCGGTCGGTCAGCTCGTCACCAGGTGCGGCCGGTCACGGGTGATCATCGTGCCGACGCCGGCATCGGTGAACAGCTCCACGAGCACCACGTGCGGAACGCGGCCATCGAGCAGGTGGGCGCTGTTGACGCCATTGCGCACGGCGCTGATACAGGCCTCAAGCTTCGGGATCATCCCGCCGACGATCTTCCCGCTGGCCAAACGAGCAGCGAGCGTGTCGGCCGTGGCGCGGCGGATGAGCGAGTCCGGATCGTCGGCATCGTCGAGTAACCCCGCGACGTCGGTGAGGTAAACGACCTTCTCGGCCCCGAGAGCAGCCGCCACGGCTCCAGCCACTGTGTCCGAATTGATGTTGTACGCCTGCCCCGTGGCGTCGGCCCCGATCGTGGAGATCACCGGGATCAGCCCTTCGGCGAGAAGGCGCTCGAGCAAGTCGGTGTTCACGTCGGTGACATCGCCTACGAAGCCCAGATCTGGGTTCCGCGCAGTCGCGGTGATGACCCTGCCGTCCTCGCCCGAGATGCCCACCGCCAGGGGGCCGTGTGCATTGATGGCACCGACGATGTCGCGGTTGACCTTGCCCACCAGCACCATGCGTGCAATGTCGAGGGTCTCCGCATCGGTCACCCTCAGCCCGTCGCGGAACTCCGACGTCTTGCCCAGGCGCGCCATGAGATCGCCGATCTGCGGCCCGCCGCCGTGAACGACCACCGGTGCCAGGCCGATCTGGCGCAGCAGCACGATGTCGGCAGCAAAGCCATCGGTCAGCGCCGTGTCGACCATGGCGTTGCCGCCGAACTTAATGACAGCGACCTTGCCCCTCCAACGGCTGATGTACGGCAACATCTCGACGAGCAACTCGGCCCGCTCGACCTGCTTGGCATGTTCTTCGTCGGCGTCGGTTGACTCATCGGAATGATCGTCGCCGGCAGCATTCATGGCATCAGCCCTGTCGTCGACAGCCCGGCCGTCTCTGGAAGGCCGAGCGCCACGTTTGCGCATTGCACCGCCCCGCCTGACGCGCCCTTCACCAGGTTGTCGATCGCGCTCAGAACGACGAGCCAGCCGGTGCGGGGATCCACCCGGGCACTGAGATGGCAGGTATTCGCGCCGAGCGTGGCCTTGGTGTGCGGAGAGTCTCGATGCACGACCACGAAGGGTTCGTCCGCGTAGAACTCAGCCAGAACGCCGAGCGCGTCGTCGGTGGTCATGCCCTCAGTGGGCCTCGCATAGCACGTGGCCAGAATGCCGCGCACCATCGGTGCCAGATGGGGCGTAAATAGCACCTGGCAGCCGGTCACCTGCTCGATCTCGGGCGTGTGGCGGTGATCCAGCAAGCCGTAGGCCACGAAGTCCTCGTCGACGGTCGAGAACGACGTATTGGGCTTGGGAGCGCGGCCAGCGCCGCTGACTCCCGATGCGGCATCGACGATGACGCCGGTCGTCGAGATGTGTCCGCCGCGTGCGAACGGGACCAGCGCCAGCGCTGCCGCGGTCGGGTAGCAGCCAGGCACCGCGATGCCCGCTGCGTCGCGCAACGACTCGCGGTCGAGCTCTGGAAGGCCATAGGGGAATTCGCCCAGCAGCTCCGGCATCGGGTGCTGGGCGCCGTACCACTGCGGGTACAGCGCCGGATCGAGCAGCCGGAAATCTGAACCCAGATCGATCACGCAGCCCACCCGCTTGTACAGGTCTGCCACCACCGGTGCGCTGGCCATGTGCGGCAACCCCAAGAAAACCGCGTCGAGTCCGACGAAGATCTCAGGGTCGTAGGCGCAGTAACGAAGGTCGCCGTAGTGAGCCGCCAGGCTGGGGTACAGGTCGCGCACTGCAGCGCCTGCTTGTGTATCCCCGGCCACGGCCACTACGTCGAATGACCGATGCGCGGCTGCCAGTCGCAGCAGTTCCGACCCGGTAAAGCCCGACGCGCCCACTATTCCGACTCGCACCGGCGAAGCCGCTGCCGAACCGACGCGCACGTGTGACCCCGTGTTTGTGTCCATCGCCGCCGTGTCCATCTCTCGGTCCGTTTCGCTGAGAATTCGTTCCGTCCCGTCGCGGCACGCCTGGTGCGACGCCGCGCTTCGCAGATCACCTTACCAGCTTCAGGGCCGCTTATTCACGCATTTGCAAGTTTATTCAACCATGTGCCGGACCGCCGTCCGGCAATGCGTCGGTAGACTTGTTCGCCACAGGGCCAACGACGTCCCTGGGGCCGCGAAGTGGCAACACGCCACTTCAGTTATCTCACTGGGACGTCGCCAATGCCGACTGCCGAATCTGCGCCAGGCGTCGAAGACCGCCCTGACGTACGCGCAGCTCCGTACACCTCTCCCCCGCCCGCGCAAGGGCTCTACGACCCCGCTTACGAGCACGACTCGTGCGGTGTGGGCTTCGTCGCCGACATGTCCGGCGTGCCCAGTCGCGCCGTCGTCGATCAGGCCCTGCAGTGCCTCGTCAACCTCGACCATCGCAGCGCCACCGGGGCGGAGGCCAACGTCGGCGACGGCATCGGCATCACGGTGCAGGTCCCCGATCAGTTCCTGCGAGCGGTCTGCGATTTCGAGCTCGCGCCTGCGGGCCGCTACGCCGTCGGCACGGCGTTCCTGCCTCGCCAAGACCCCGAAACAGCTGCTGAGGCCATCGAAGCGATCATGGTCGGCGAAGGGCTCGAAGTGCTGGGTTGGCGTGACGTTCCAACCGATCCTTCTTCGCTCGGCAAATTTGCCACCGATCCAATGCCGGTCTTCCGCATGCTGTTCGTTGCCGCACCCGAGGGCGAAGGGCTGGAAGGGCTCGACCTCGAGCGCCGGGTCTATGTAGCGCGCAAGCGCACCGAGCACGAGATCGACCCTGCCCCGTACTTCGGTTCCCTGTCGTGCCGGACGCTCGTCTACAAGGGGATGCTGACCTGCAGCCAGTTCGCGGAGTTCTATCCCGACCTGGCCGACCCCCGCATGGAGTCCGCGCTCGCGCTGCTGCACTCGCGATTCAGCACCAACACCTTCCCCTCGTGGCCGCTCGCACACCCGTACCGCATGCTGGCCCACAACGGTGAGATCAACACCGTGATGGGCAACCGCAACTGGATGCGGGCACGCGAGGGCACCCTGTCGAGCCCGCTTTTCACTGCTGGCGACGGCACCAACTTGCTCGAACGCACCTACCCCATCTGCACGCCTGGTGCGTCGGACACGGCCAGCTTCGATGAGGTCCTCGAGCTACTGCACCTCGGCGGCAAGACACTGCCGCATGCGGTGTTGATGATGATCCCCGAGGCGTGGGAGAACCACGCCCGCATGCCGCAGGACAAGCACGACTTCTACGAATTCCACGCTTCACTGATGGAGCCGTGGGACGGTCCTGCCAGCATCGCCTTCACCGATGGGACCGTCGTCGGAGCCGTGCTCGACCGCAACGGCCTGCGACCCTCCCGTTACTGGGTGACCACCGACGGCCTGGTGGTGATGGCGTCGGAGGTCGGCGTTGCTGACATCGATCAGACGCGCATCATCCAGAAAGGCCGCCTCCAGCCAGGCCGCATGTTCTTGGTCGACACTTCCCAGGGCCGCATCGTGGGCGACGACGAGATCAAGCGCGATCTGGTTACTGCCGAGCCGTACGGCGACTGGCTGGCTGACGGGCTTGGGCACCTCGAGGATCTGCCGCCTCGCTTCAACCTGACTCCCCAGCACGCTTCAGTGACACTGCGCCAGCGGACGTTCGGCTACACCACCGAGGAGCTGCGGATCCTGGTAGCGCCGATGTCCCGCAGCGGCATCGAGCCGATCGGTTCGATGGGCACCGACACCCCGATTGCAGTGCTTTCAAAGCGCCCGCGCCTGCTCTTCGACTACTTCAGCCAGCTTTTTGCGCAGGTCACGAATCCGCCCCTGGATGCGATCCGTGAGGAGCTGGTCACCTCGACAAAGGCCAAGATCGGCCCCGAGGCGAACCTGCTCATGCCCGGCCCGGAGTCATGCAAGCAGATCGTGCTGCCCTCCCCAATCCTGTCGAATGAGGATCTGGCGAAGATCCTCTACATCGACGAGGACTTGCGTACAGCGCCGCATGGAGCGGCGTCAACAAGCACAGCGCCGCATGGAGCGGCGTCAACAAGCACAGCGCCGCATGGAGCGGCGTCAACAAGCACAGCGCCGCGGTTCCGGCCATTCGCAGTAGACGGCCTGTACCCCGTGGCCGAAGGCGGCGAGGGCATGGAGCGCGCCATCACCGATGTCTTCGGGCGGGTCGACGAGGCCATCGCCGACGGCGCCCAGATCATCGTCCTGTCAGACCGTTACAGCGACGAGAAATATGCGCCCATCCCCTCGCTGCTGCTCACGGGCGCAGTGCACCACCATCTCGTGCGCAACAAGACCCGCACGATCGTGGGGCTCGTGACCGAGTGCGGCGATGCACGCGAAGTGCACCACATGGCGCTGCTGCTCGGCTACGGCGCCAGCGCCGTGAACCCGTACCTCGCCTTCGAGTCGATCGACGACATGGTGCGCACCGGCGTCATTACTGAGGTCGACGAGCGCATCGCAAAGCGCAACTACGTCAAGGCGTGCACCAAGGGCGTGCTGAAGGTGATGTCGAAGATGGGCATCTCCACAGTGGCCAGCTACACGGGGGCGCAGGTGTTCGAGGCGGTCGGTCTGGGGCCCGACATCATCGATCGATTCTTCACCGGGACCACCTCCAAGCTCGGCGGCGTGGGCCTCGACGTGCTCGCCGCCGAGGTCGCGCAACGCCATCGATTCGCCTACCTCGACAATCCCACCGAGGCAGCACACCGCGACCTGTGGGCCGGCGGCGAATACCAATGGCGGCGCGAGGGTGAGTACCACCTGTTCAACCCTGAGACCGTCTACAAGCTGCAGCATTCCACCCGCGCCGGCCGCTACGAGGTCTTCAAGGAATACACCGGGCTGGTGGACGACCAGTCCACGGAACTGGCAACGCTGCGAGGACTGTTCGAGCTTCACCCGGCACCCGGCGGGCCGATACCGATCGACGAAGTCGAGCCAGTCACCGAGATCGTGAAGCGGTTCTCGACCGGGGCAATGAGCTACGGCTCGATCTCGGCAGAGGCGCACGAGACCTTGGCCATCGCCATGAACCGCATCGGCGGCAAGTCCAACACCGGCGAGGGCGGCGAGAACCCTGAGCGCTACGTGCCCGATCCGAACGGCGATCTGCGGCGCTCTGCAATCAAGCAGGTGGCCTCGGGGCGGTTCGGTGTCACCTCGGAGTACCTCACCAATGCCGATGACCTGCAAATCAAGATGGCCCAGGGCGCAAAGCCCGGCGAGGGTGGGCAGCTGCCGGGTCCCAAGGTGTGGCCCTGGATCGCGAGGACCCGCCATTCCACACCGGGAGTCGGCCTCATCAGTCCGCCGCCGCACCACGACATCTACTCGATCGAGGATCTCAAGCAGCTCATTCACGATCTCAAGAATTCGAACCCACAAGCTCGTGTCCACGTGAAGCTCGTGGCCGAGGTGGGCGTGGGCACGGTGGCTGCCGGCGTGGCCAAGGCCAAAGCCGACGTCGTGCTGATCTCAGGGCACGATGGCGGCACTGGGGCCTCGCCCTTGACCTCGCTGAAGCACGCCGGCTCACCATGGGAGCTGGGCCTCGCCGAGACGCAACAGACGCTGCTGCTGAACGGCCTTCGCGACCGCATCGTCGTGCAAACCGACGGGCAGCTCAAGACCGGCCGCGACGTGATCGTCGCAGCACTGCTGGGAGCCGAGGAGTTCGGCTTCGCAACCGCTCCGCTGGTGGTGTCGGGCTGCATCATGATGCGGGTTTGCCACCTCGACACCTGCCCGGTGGGCGTCGCGACGCAGAACCGGGAACTGCGTAAGCGCTTCGAGGGTCGGCCCGAGTTCGTCGTGAACTTCTTCGAATACATCGCTCAGGAGGTCCGCGAGTACTTGGCGATGCTGGGGTTCCGCTCGCTGCCCGAAGCCATCGGGCGCGTGGATCGCCTCGATACCACCCAAGCAGTGGCGCACTGGAAGGCACACGGCTTGGATCTCTCGCCGATCCTGGTTGAGCCGCAGACGCCCTGGCCGCAGGACCGTTACTGCACGCAGAGCCAAGACCATGGCCTGGAACGGGCGCTCGACCAGCAGCTCATCGAGCTGGCCGCGCCTGCGCTGGAGCGGCGCGAACTGGTGCGGGCGGAGTTGCCGATCAGCAACGTAAACCGCACGGTCGGAACCATGCTCGGCCACTGGATCACCGCTGCACACGGCGGAGCAGGCCTGCCCGACGACACCATCGACCTGACGTTCAACGGCTCAGCCGGGCAGAGCTTCGGCGCATTCGTGCCAAGCGGACTGACGATGCGGTTGTACGGCGACGCCAATGACTACTTGGGCAAGGGCCTGTCGGGCGGACGATTGGTGGTGCGGCCGCCGCGGGCGACGAATCCGGACTTCGTGGCCGAGGACAACATCATCGCCGGGAACGTGATTCTGTATGGGGCCACCAGCGGCGAGGCCTACATACGTGGGACGGTCGGCGAGCGCTTTTGCGTGCGCAACTCGGGCGCCACCGCCGTCGTCGAAGGCGTCGGCGATCACGCGTGCGAATACATGACCGGTGGCGTCGTCGTGGTGTTGGGCACGGTCGGTCGCAATTTCGGCGCGGGCATGTCAGGCGGCGCGGCGTTCGTGTATGACCCCGATGATGTGTTCTGGCGGAATCTGAACCCCGAGATGGTCGATCTGGAACCGCAACTCGACGACGCCGACGCCCAAACCGTGCGGTCGCTGCTGCGCCGCCACCTCGCAGAGACCGAGTCGGCACCCGCCGAGCGCATTCTGCGGCGCTGGCACAGCGAGGTGCGCTGCTTCCGCAAGGTCATGCCCAAGGACTACCGGCGGGTGCTCGCGGCTCGGGCGGCGGCCGCCGAGCTCGGCCAAGACCCCGATGAGGCAGTCATGGCGGCTGCGCATGGCTAGGACATTTCGTCGCATCAGACAACGCGCAGCCGCCAGCAGACAGGCGCAGGGGCTGCGCATGGCTAGGCCGGCTCATGGGTGATATCCGGGGATTCATGCGGCACGACCGGGAGCTGCCGACGCGTCGGCCGGTGCCGGTGCGCCTGCGCGACTGGCATGAGGTCTACGAGCCGTTTGCCGACGAGGATTTACGCGCGCAGGCCAGCCGCTGCATGGACTGCGGCGTGCCGTTCTGCAACTCGGGCTGCCCGTTGGGCAACATCATCCCGGACTGGAATGACCTCGTCTATCGAGACCGCTGGCGCGACGCCATCGAGCGGCTGCATGCCACCAACAACTTCCCCGAATTCACCGGCCGGTTGTGCCCTGCCCCGTGCGAGGGCGCCTGCGTGCTGGGCATCAACTCCGATCCGGTCACGATCAAGCAGGTCGAGGTCGCGATCATCGACAAGGCCTTCGAGATGGATTGGGTCCGTCCCGAGTTGCCAGCGGTGCGCACGGGGCGAAGCGTGGCCGTCGTCGGCTCCGGGCCCGCCGGGCTGGCTGCAGCACAGCAGCTGACCCGGGCCGGCCACGACGTGACGGTGTTCGAGCGTGCCGACCGGCTCGGCGGACTCCTGCGGTATGGCATTCCGGAGTTCAAGATGGAAAAGCGCCACATCGAGCGCCGGCTCGACCAAATGAGCGCGGAAGGCACGAAGTTTCGAACCGGCGTGGACGTGGGCGTGGACATACCGGTGGCGGACTTGCAAGCCGACTTCGATGCACTGGTGCTCGCCGGCGGCGCCACCCAGTGGCGTGACCTGCCGATCCCGGGACGCGAACTCGACGGCATCCATCAGGCGATGGAATACCTGCCGTGGTCGAACAAGGCCCAAGAAGGCGACCTTGATCCGGCCGAGGTGCCGATCAGCGCCGAGGGCAAGCGGGTGGTGATCATCGGCGGCGGCGACACCGGCGCCGACTGCTTGGGCACCGCGCACCGCCAGGGTGCAGCGTCTGTACACCAATTCGAGATTCTGCCGCGGCCCCCTGACGAGCGGTCTTCTGCCAATCCCTGGCCGACCTATCCGATGGTCTACCGGACGTCCTCGGCACATGAGGAGGGCGGCGACCGCGTGTACTCGGTGAACACCGAGAAATTCCTTGGGGATGGCTCGGGCACCGTCCGAGCGCTTCGGGCACACGAAGTGGTGTTCGCCGACGGCCGATTCGCCGAAGTCGAAGGATCGGACTTTGAGCTGGAATGCGAACTCGTGCTCCTGGCGATGGGCTTTCTGGGACCGCAGCAGGAGGGCCTGCTGGCTCAGCTCGGCGTCGAGACCGATGCTCGCTCCAACGTTGCGCGAGACGACGATTACCGCACGAGCGTCGACGGTGTGTGGGTCTGCGGCGACATGGGCCGCGGCCAGAGCCTGATCGTGTGGGCCATTGCAGAGGGCCGGGCGTGCGCGGCTGCGGTGGACGAATCCCTCATGGGCCATACCGCCTTGCCGCGTCCGATACCGCCGTCGGCTCGCCCGCTCAACTGAGCGTCCGCCGGCAAGCGCAGCGACAATACGGCTGAGCGCTCGGGAGGCAACGGCAGTGAACTCAAGCACGTACATGGTGGACGGCGAACGCCTGTGGCGGACACTCGGGGCCCTGGCAGAGATCGGCGCGACGCCCGCAGGCGGAGTGGCCCGTGTGGCGCTCACCGACGAGGACCGGGCGGGGCGTCACCAGTTCGTGGCATGGGTACAGGAGCTGGGCTGCACTGTCCACGTCGACCGGATGGGCAACCTGTTCGCCCGTCGTGAGGGCACGGATCCGGGGCGTGCGCCGGTGGTGATCGGCAGCCACCTCGACAGCCAGCCCACCGGCGGAAAGTACGACGGCGCCTACGGCGTGATGGTGGGCCTCGAAATCCTGCGAGTGCTTCACGGCAACGACGTCAGCACAGCGGCGCCGGTCGAAGTCGTGTCGTGGACGAACGAGGAAGGGGCGCGCTTTCCCCCGGCGATGATCGGCTCAGGCGTCTATGCGGGCGCCTTCAGTCTGGACGAGGGCCTCGCGGCACCTGGGGTGGACGGCACCACGCTCGGCGACGAGCTCAAACGCATTGGCTACGCAGGCGACGAGCTCTGCGGTGCACCCGACGGTTCCGGCCGCCGGCCGATCGGGCACTACATCGAACCGCACATAGAGCAAGGGCCGATCTTGGAGGCCACCGGCGTCACGCTTGGCGCGGTGACCGGAGTGCAGGGCATCCGCTGGTACGACGTGTCGATCGAGGGGCAATCGGCGCATGCGGGAAGCACACCCATGGAGCATCGTTCCGATGCGATGGTGGCCGCAGCTCGGCTGGTGTGCGAGGCCGATGAGATCGCAGGCCGTCGGGCGCCGGAGGGCCGTGCGACCGTAGGCACGCTCGCGGTTGGCACCGGTTCACGCAACACCGTGGCAGGCTCGGTCACCCTCACGGTCGACCTGCGGCACCCTGATGCTGGCGAGCTCGAGGCGATGCACGACGAGCTGTTGGCCTTTGCCGACGGTGCGGCATTTGGCCTCCAGCCCGAAAGCGGGCGTTCGCTCCCCCACCCGCAGATCACCCCGATCTGGTACTCGCCGCCGATCGTCTTCGACCCGACAGTGACCGAGGCGCTGCGTTCAGGCGCAGTGTCAGCGGGCTTCGAGCCGGTCGACATCACCTCCGGGGCAGGTCACGACGCCTGCTACGTCTCGCAGGTTGCGCCAACCGGGATGCTGTTCATCCCCTGCGCTGAGGGACTGTCCCACAACGAGGCCGAGTCGATCCTGCCCGAGCACGCGACCGCCGGCGCTCAGGCGACGCTCAACGCTGTGTTGACGCTGTCGGGCTAGTTCGGGGCAACGGCGCCAGGGGACGACCGACGCCGTCGTTCAGCCGAGCAGCGCCAGTTCGCGGCACTTCAGAATGGCGCGGGCAGCCTGCTCCATCGCCGTCCAGGCGGGCTGGTCGGCCATCTCGCCCTGCCAGCCCATCTGCTGAAGCCGTGCAGTCAGCCGCGGATCGCCGGCACCGGGCTCGGCGCGCCTGAGCCAGCCGTCGCCAGCCTGCACGTCGCGTACTGCGGACCGCCGGGTGTCGATCCAGTGATGCGCGTCGACGTCGGGCAGCGGATCCGACGGGATCGCCACGATCATGGCCGCAGCGGTGTCGCGCCAGTCGCGTGCGATTTCGATTGGCACCGAAGCGGGCCATACCCCCATCAGGTTGAGCTCAACGCTTCGGTCGTCGGCCGAGGCGCCGTCGAGCACTGCCAGGTCGACTTGGCTCAGGGCCGCAACCGCGGCGGTAGTGGCCTTCACGTCGGGGCGCGGTGGCGTGAGCCTGGCGCGCAATTCGGCGAATGCTCCTGCGCCGTCGGAACCTGACATCCACGAGAGGAAGTCGCTGCGGGCACGGGCACGGAACATCGGCGCAGCGAATGTCTCAGCCCACCATTCCACCGGCCGCAACATGGCCGCCATGCGGGGCTCGAACTCTTCCCAATCTCGAGCGTGCTCTTCCGACCGGAAGAGGTTCATGCCCGCTCAACGGAACGGCCGGTTGGCGGCGTCTCCCCCGACAGGGCTGCGGGTGTAGCCCACCATCGTCGGCGGATCGATCGAGAGGATCTCTTCGTCGCGCATCTCGATCCGCAGCGGTTCGCCGCCCAGCAGGCATGGCGCATCGACGGTCACCGTGCGACCACCGAACAGCCAGCGGCACGCCAAGGCCTCGAAACCGCACTGGGCAAACCACCGCTGTTCGCCGTCGACACTGACCCGGTATTGGGTGGGCTGGTTGTTGAACGGCGGGAACGACGCGATCCAGTCGGTACCGGGATGCATCCAGCCCGGCGTGAGGTCGATGATGCGGGCGATCACGGCCTTTGAACGCATCGGCTCGACGCCCAATGTCCGGGCAAGTTCGGCGTAGTGCGGGGCCACGCCGGTGGCCACGATCTCGCACATGATCGCGGTGTACGCGGCGTCAAGTTCTTCGAGCGGGATCTGTTCTGGTTCCACTGCTTTGCCTGTCACGACGCGACTGTAGGACGCCGACTCCGAATACGTCGAACCTGCAAGAGGTAATGGCTCTAACTATCAGGAATTTCGATGTAAAGGGTCCACCAATTCGGCCCCGAAATGCGGTACTCATTTCGGATTGGACGCCGTCGGCGACGGCACGCATTGCTGACCTCAGGAGGCTCCGTTGCCCGAGGCGACCGCACAGATGCCCCGCCAACCCGGCGGGCTCAGAGTTGTACCCACGCGGTTTGTCGTCGGCAGGTTTCTGTGGCGTGCCGCTAGTGCCGTGAGCGCGCCCGCTCACGCAATCAGTTTCCGGAGTCGTCGTTGCCCATCCGTAGCGTGCTGAGCCGGCGCCACAGCCGGGGTTTCGGAACTCGTGTCGCAGTGTTTCGCCGCGACGCGAGCCGCCGACGGTTCCGTCGTTCGGGTGCAGTTGCATCCGTCGTCATGGCCGCGGCGTCGCTGACGGTCATTTCGCCGCCGGCAACCGCGCCCGCTGCCGCGGTCCAGGTGGTACCGCTCAACGCCACGTGCTCCCAGCTGAACGCCATGGTCGGACGTCCGACGAACGCCCACATCGTCGGCAGGGGCGTCCGATTCGTGTCGGACCCGGGTTCGGACAACCGTTACACCACCGGCGAGACGATCAGCATCGTGGTGGAACTCAGTCTGAACGTCAGATTCGACGTTCGAACGGACCTCAATCCAGATGCCGAACCGTTGTCGGTCGACTTCATGCTCGGCGGGAACGCGCCAGCCAACCTGAGGAAGGCAGTGGCGACGCCGGAGAGGGGCGAAGGCACGAACCGGCTGACCTTCGAATACACGGTGCAATCGGGTGACACGCACCAGAACACCGGAGACCTTTGGATCCCCGAGAACTCGGTCAGGGCCGAGGACCACGCGCGCACGTTCGGCGGTACCAGCGATATCAACACCGTGGGCGCTGGGGTGCCGCATCAGTCAATTAGCGGACCCTGCGGCGGCTCAAACCTGGAACACCCGGCGGTGTTCCATCCCCGGTCGACAGGCTCGCCGACGATCGTCAGCAGGCCAAAGATCATGAGCGAGCCGATCGACGGCGACACCTACTACGCAGGCGAGAAGATCTGGGTTCGAGTCGAGTACAGCAAGCCGGTGACCGTAACCGGCACCCCGGTGCTGAAGCTGCGCTTCGGGGACGCGACCGACGCGAACCCGACGTACAAGGACGCCCGCTACGTCTCCGACAGTACGAGCAATCCGCCCGCTGACCCGCGGCGACGATCCAGCATGACTCGGTTGCTGTTCGAGTACGAAGTGCAAAGCACAGACAGCGACCCTGATGGCATCAGCATCGACTGGGGCAGCCTGAGCGGCGGCTCCATCACTGCCATGGACAATGGGGTGGCGGCAACGAACTACCACGACGACCTCGAGGCGCAGTTCGAGTACAAAGCCCGAGTGGGCGGCGACCCCACGGTGGCCAAGCACCTCGTCGATGGCAGTCGCGGGCCCCTCACGTCGCAGGAAATGCGGGATCCATCCAACCCGACCTTCGTTTCGAGCTACACCACCCGTGTCGTCAGCGAGCCCGCCACCGGCACGACGCTCCACGAGGGCGAATACGTGGTGCTGCGGGCCGACTTCAGCGAGGCGGTGATTGTCGACGACGAACGGCTCGAATTGCCGATCCAGATTTTCAACTGCCATCGCGACGACTTCAGACACATACAGACCCTTATAGACGAACACGGCGCCAATTCCCCCGAGGTGGCGACGTACAAGGACGGTCTCGAGGAACTTGGCTGCCTTGACAGCAATAGGAATGTGATTCCGGAAGAAGATCGCCCCCTGGGATTTGCTAGGTACTTGTCTGGCTCGGGGCACACGCGACTGCTGTTCTATTACGAAGTCACGAACGATGACAGGGACCGCGACGGCATTGTCGTGCCCAGCGGCCGCTTCACCTACGACGGCGGCAAGCCGATCGACGAGTCGAACCAAAACATCTTCCGAGCAGCCGACGGCGGGACGCTCTACACGCACTACTCCGATGTCTTCGAGAAACCGCTGAAGTACCAACGGGTCGATGGCAAGGCTGTTGAGGGCCCGCCGATCATCGAGGCGCTCGAGGTCACGAGTATGCCGTTGTCCGGCGACAGCAACCCCCCTGACACCTACGGCTTCGGCGAGACCATCAAAGTCAGGGTGACGTTCAACCAGGCCGTACGGGTGACAGGAACGCCGAAACTGACCCTCAACCTCCAAAGCGGACCCAAGGACGCCGCCTACGACTCGGGCGACGACTCGAAGCTGCTGTTCTTCCACTACACCGTCGAGGCCGGCGATCTCGACGGCAACGGCATCAGCATCGACGCGAACAGCTTGAAATCGAATGACGACACCAACGACACGATCGTCGCCGACGACGACGGAGAAGATGCATCGCTGGACCACCGGCAACTGGGCACCCAGGGCGGCCACAAGGTCGATGCCATGGCACCGACCATCACGGGCCTGAGCATCACCAGCGATCCGCCGAACAATGGCGCGTACTACGGCTCGAACTCAGTCATCCAGATCAAGGTGACGTATGACGACCCGGTACGCGTCTCCGGCACCGATCCGACGCTCAGCTTCGAGATCGGTACCGAACCGAGAACGGCAACGTACGAGGAAGCCGACGACTATGACCACAACGACGGCACCCGGGAACTGATCTTCGAGTACACGGTGTTCTCACCCGACGCAGACTCCGATGGCATCCGTGTGCCCACGGGGCGCATCACCCTCGGCACCATCGAGAGCGTCAGTCCGAATCCCATCCCCGCCGACCTGGACTTTGAGGAGTTGCGAACCCAATCGGGCCACAAGGTCGAAACCGTTGCGCCGACGGTGGAATCCCCCCTCAAGTTCACATCGAGTGGCTCGGACTGCGACAGCGGCACCTACCTTGCCGGTGAGTACATCTGCGTCGAGGTGACGTTTGACACCGACGACGACTCCGGCGACTCGAATGACGACGGTGATGTGCCCTCAAACGGCTCCACAGGGGACCGGGCCATCTGGGTCGGCACTCCTCTTGATCAGACACCGCCGACGCTCACTTTGGACATCGACGGGAGCCAGAAGGAGGGGACGTACCACAGAGGCTCTGGCTCGGGCACCAAGTTGATATTCAGGTACGAAGTCGAAGCAGGCCTGTTCGACGACAATGGTGTCAGCGTGGTCGCCAACAGCCTCCGGCTCAACGACGGCGAGATCACCGACACTGCGGGCAATAGCGCCGTACTCGCTCATGACCTCCTGAGCGGGACCACGGTCGAGAGCGTCGACTCGGTGGTGCCCGAGCTCTCGAACCTACGCATCGCGAGTTCTCCGCCGAACAGCGGCCCACCAGTCAACAACGACACCTACGGCCGTGGCGACGAGATCACTTTCGAAGTCGACTTCAGCGAAGACGTCGTGCGCTCGGGCACTCCGTTGCTGCGATTCCAGATCGGCGACGACCAAGTCAATCCAGCGGGCAACAACCGCAACGCCCGATACAAGGAATCATCTGCAGGCTGCACCGAGGCCGACACCACCAACACCTGCACATTGACGTTCAGCTACACCGTCGGCTCCGACGACGACGACAACGACGGCATCAGCGTTGAACTGGATACCGGTGCCGGTGAGACCACCGCAATCTCCGGCACCATCAAGGACCGAACGGGCAATCTGGCTGACTTGGGCCACAGCGCACTCGGTGACGACGGCGGCCACAAGGTGGACGCGCAGCCGCCGCGCGTCAGCAAGGTCGAGATCACTTCTACTGCGCCGCAGCTCAACAACACCTACTACAAGCTCGGGGACATCATCACGGTCGAGGTGACATTCGACGACCCGGTCGAGGTGACGCTCGACGACGGCGACGCCGATTTGGATGATGATCCGCGCATCGCTCTGCGGATGCGCTCGGGCACCGAGTACGCCGACTACATCAGGCTCGACGGCGACAACACCATGGTCTTCGAGTACGCGGTCGACAACGACGATCTGGACACGGACGGCATCGGCATCCCCTCCAACGCAATTCAACTGAGGGATGCGACGATTGCTGACCCACAGGGGCAGAACGCGTCACTGAGTCACTTGCCAGTGCCTGACTCACTCGATCAGAAAGTGGACGGTATTGCTCCGACGGTGACCAGCGTTGAGGTCGACAGCGATCCGCCGCGCAAGGACGCCCCATACCGCAACGACGCCTACGGCGTCTACTCGACGTCGAATGAGGTGCCGATTCTCATCAAGGTCACATTCAGCGAACCGGTACAGCTGTCCATCGGCTCCAGCATCGATTTGACCATCGGAACAACCACCGCAAGATCGGCTGAGTGGGACTCCACTGGTTATGTCGCTACGGCGGGCCTCCGGGAGGCCGTGTTCAAGTACGAGGTCGCGAGCACCGACGAAAACGACGCTAACGGCATCAGCATCGACGAGGACAGCCTGAGCGGCGCCATAACCGACCTCGTTGGCAACGATGCGATTCTGGCGCACAGCGCTCAGAGCAACTTGGCAGGTCACGAGGTCGACACCACGGCCCCCACGGTGAGGAGCGTCGCGATTACCTCGCCCTCACCCGAAGGGGACTCAACGTACGAGAACTACTACGCCGAAGGCGACACGATCATGGTGACGGTCACCTTCAGTGAGAAGGTCGCCGTCAATGGCACTGGCGTCCCCACGATCAACCTGAACATCGGAGGTACCACGCGGGCTGCCTCCTTCCAGCCTGGCGACGGCAGGACCGACGGCGACAATACGACGAAGTTGATGTTCAGCTACGTCGTCGTCGCTGGGGATATGGACAGCGACGGCATCAGCATCAACGACGGAACCACAACGTCCCAGATTCGTCTGCCGAATGGCTCAACCATTACCGACCTGCCCGGCAACGATGCAAACCTCGGCCACGATGTGCTGGCAGACGACGCCGAGCACAAGGTGAACGGCGGGTTGACTCCGCGCGGTCCCTATGCGACGGCGATCTCGATGGCCAACACCCCTGCAAACACCGATCTCGACACCTACAGCGCTGGCGAGTACATCCTGATCGACGTGACGTTCAGCGAAGCGGTCACCGTGGGTGGCACTCCCATGCTGCCGATTGTGGTCGCTAATCAGAAGGAAGCCAACTACGTCTCCAAGCCCAATGCGAGCACGCTGCGCTTCAGTTACAAGGTCCTGGCCGGCGACATGGATAGCGACGGAGTCAGCGTCACTGCGGTCAACATCGACCTGACTAGTGGCACGATCCACGCCACGGACGACAACAAGGACGCGCTCCCCGGTGTTCCGGAACTGGCCACCCAGCCCGATCACAAGGTCGACGGTGTGGCTCCGACGGTCAGCAGCGGTCCGAGCATCGAGAACGGCCCCAACGCCGGCCAGACGTACGGCAAGGGCGAGACCATCGAGTTCAGCGTCACCTTCGACGAGAACGTCGTCGTTGCTGGCACGCCATATGTGCGTGTCAAGATCGGTACCAGATACAAGAACGCAGGTTTCTCGGGCCCAGCGAACATTCCAGTGGACACCGGTGTGCCAACACTGACCTTCAGCTACATCGTCCGGCCCGGCGACAAGGACGACGACGGCATCAGCATCGACGACGGCAGGACGACATCTCAGATCCGCCTGCCGAGTGGCGCATCCATCACTGATCCCGTCGGCAACGATGCCGATCTGCACCACGACCAGATGCTGGACAACGGTGATCACAAGGTCGACGGCGGTGACGCCACGACCAACCCGCCTGGGAACGGGAACACCGGTGGCGGCAACCCCGATGGATTCATCGACGGCGGTCCGGTCGAGCGTGATGTTGACCAAGAGGACGGCCGGCGCGGCATCCGCGTGGAACGGATCGGCGGCGTCGACCGCTTCGAGACGGCGAAGCTCATCGCCGAGCGCTACCTCCGTGAGGTTGGGAGAGACACCTCCCTGCCGGCGAGCATGCGCAAGGTCGAGACAGTCATCATCGCCTCGGGCCGGGCATTCCCCGACGCGCTGACGGCGTCGGCGCTGGCCGGCACGGTTCTCAGCCCGATTGCGCTCTCAGGACCGGCCCTCGCAGGCGCGCACAATGCACCGCTGCTGCTCGTCGAGCCAAACGACATGACCGAGTTCACCAGGGAATTCCTGACCGAGAACAAGATCAAGCACGTGTACATCGTGGGCGGACCCGCTGCCGTGTCGAACGAGGTCGAGGCCGCGATTGCAGCGCTGCCGTCGGTGACCAGCGTCGTGCGCTTCGGCGGTGCCGACCGCTATGCCACCTCGGTGTCCATTTCCTCCGAGGTCATCGCCACGATGGGCGGTGCGGCCGAGTTCTGCGGCACAACGCTGCGCACGGCCCTGCTGGCCACCGGCACCGACTTCGCCGACGCGCTGGCACTGGCGCCCATCGCAGCCAAGGGTCCCCACCCGTTGCTGCTGACCCGCCGAGACGAACTGCCCGACAGCGTGCGGACCTATTTCGCCGCCGCCCTTACCGACGGCAGCATCGAGCAGATCATCGTTGCGGGTGGCCCAAGCGCCGTCTCCGACGATGTCATCGACGATCTGACCGAGATGGGGTTCTCGGTCGTCCGCATCGGCGGCGCCGACCGGTACGACACGGCGGTCCGCATCGCCCGCTACGCGCTGCGCTCCGGCGTCAACGGGCATGGCACGTGCTTGGACAACGACCGCATCGGTCTGGCAACCGGCGTGGTGTACGCAGACGGCCTCGCAGGCGGTCCGCTGCTGGCTCGCATGGGCGGTGCGAGCATCCTGCTCGAACCCGATGCGCTGCCCACCCTGGTCGAAGGCTTCCTGGCATGGCACCGGCTGGACCATGAGGACTTGACACTCACCGTGTTCGGCGGCCCCGAAGCACTCTCGTACGCAGTCGTGCGGCTCGCCCGCAACGCCGCCGAGCGCGGTCTCAAGTAACTCCCCAACCCTGCCATCTCGTGAGCCGCAAGTAGCTTGCGCACATGGCTGCGCACACCCCGTCCAACGAGAACCTGACGGCGCCGCGCTTCGACTCGCTCATGGACGTGATCCGGCTGCGGCGTTCTGTTCGCAGCTTCGAACCGCCGCCCGAGCCATTGCCCACCGACGTGCTGCGCGGGATCTGCGAGGCCGGCCGCTGGGCGCCGTCGGGAGCGAACACGCAGCCGTGGCATTTCGTCGTCGCGGCGCAGCGAGCCGACGTGCTCTCAGTCTCAGACGTGTTCGTGCGCCAGGCCGATCGGCTGGTGGCGCACTGCCGGGGCTTCCCCCACGTCCACAAGAAGCACTGGCTGGGAAACTCGCTGGCCATCGTGCTGCTGTTCTGCGATCCACGCTGGGTCGACTCGTATCCCGTCAGCGACCACGACGGCTGGGCTGACGAGTACGACGCCAACAATGAGAAGATCCTGCTGGCCTCGGTCGGCGCTGCAGCCCAGAACATGCACCTCGCAGCCGCTGCGTACGGCCTCACGACAGCGTGGCTCAGCGGGGGCGGGGAAGACACGACCACCCGGGAGCTGCGCGAGCTGCTGGGCGTGCCCGAGCCGCTCACCCCGATCGCCACGATTCCCATCGGCTGGCCGCACCGGCGCGCCGAGTCGCGCTACCGCCACCCGCTCGACCAGCTCATCCACTGGGGACGCTGGGACCCCGAGCGCACGCCCGCAGACGACGCCGTGGCGACCTACGTGAGCGGTGTCCGCCGTCAGGCCATGTACCGAGGCAGCGAGACACTCGAGGACTGAGCAGGCGCCCCAAGGACCCGCTCGCAGCGGGGGCTGCGCCGAAGCGTCTACAGCATGAAGCGGCTGACCGTGGAACTGGCCAGCCACATCTCGATGTCACGGATGGCCTGCGTCATGGCCTGGCCGATGAGGTCCAGCTTGCGTACCTGCTCGATGCGCGGCGCGGCGTGCTCCAGCTCGGACTTGGAGAGCAGCTCGCCGAAGACGCCGCAGGCGTCCACGAGCGCGATTATCACGATGTCACGAGGGCTGGGGATCTCGTCGCTGAACAGCACGCCCATGATGCGCAGCTTCACTTCGCGCTCGGCCTTGCCGTCGACCGATGGGTAGCGGCGAGACCGGAACACCCACAGATGACGGTCGTCCTTGCGCTCGAGAATGCCCTTGTCGACCAGCCGCGCAAATGCCTCCTCGCGGATGCCCTCGGCCCGAGCCGCCACGAACTCCACCCAGTAGCGCGAGTCGCTCTCGGCCTGCTGGGCCGCAATCTGGGCAAGCGTGGGGTCGAGCAGGCCGTCGCCGATCGGCGTCGAGTCGATCAGCATGAGCTTCTCCAGATCGGTGTCGATCCGGTTCTCCATCGCCAAGTCCATGAGCACCGAACCTGCGATCACCCGGTCGAGGGTGCGTTCGGGCACATGGATGAGCTTGCCGTCGTCGTCTCGCAGCAGCAGGAGGAGAATTTCTTCAGCGAATCTCAGCATGGCCTTTGTTCAACTCCCGTGCGTCTGTCTCGACCCGGCTCACGTCGTGCGGCCGGGTGCCCGCAGCGTAGTGGGCCTCGGTGCCCCCCAGCCCGTATCTGGACGATCCGATGCGAGGTGCGTTTGGCAGGCCCCAGGACCTTCAGCGCTCCAGTGTGACGGTCGTAGCGGTGCCGAGACCCAGGTCGTAGTCGGGGCTCCAGGGATGTTCGACAGCAATGCGATACGGGCCGTTGGGGTAGTACCGGTCGCACTCTTGAGAAGGCGTCGGCGGCAGACATGGAACCATGTCGGTTGCAGAGACCACGACGCCGCCCGCGTCCACGTACGTGATCCGCAGCGGCAGGGGCGTATCGCGCATCCAGAAGGCACCGCTTGTGTCACTGTCGAAGACGAACACCATCGCTGCGTAGCCACCGAGTGCCGCGAAGTCAGTGACACCCATGAGGCCCCGCTGGCGCGCCTCGGGCGTGTCGGCGACGATGACCGGCCACACGCTCGAACCGGCTGGGCCGCTGACGGCCAACAGGCCCTCACCGAAGCCGTCGAGAGGCACAGCCGTCGCAAGCACCTGATCCGCATCGGCACGAGTGCCGGGCTGAACCGTCGGAGACGAATGAGTGGTCGTTTGCGTAACCGCTGGGTCCTGGGCCCCGGAACTGGTCGCATTCGGCGACTCTGTGACGGCGGGCTCTGCGAGAGTCGCGGCGGTCGAAAGAGGCGACGACGCCCGTGAGGTATCACCTAAGGCGGCGCTGAGGTCGTCATCGACGGAAATCGTCACGACGGTCGGTAACGGCGGCGCAGTTACCGAAGGACTGGCCGGAGGGACCAAGCCCCCTGACCGGGTCGACTCATGCACCGAGCACGCGCCGAGCACCAGCACGATGACGATGGTCGCCGTCAACCGGCGGCGGTGGCGCACCAACGCAGTTTGTCGTGCCAGCTGACCGATGCCGACGCGATGCGCGGTGGAACCGGGCGGCATGCGTGATGAGATAGGGGCGTGACTGCTGCGACAACCCGAGTGACGGCGCTACTGCCGAAGCGGTCGGTTGACCAGGCTGGCGCCATTCCTTTCGCAGATTTTGCGTTCGGCAACTTCGCAGATCTGGTGGCCCTCAGCCGAGATCTCGACCGCACCGGCGACTGGGTGGTGCGCACACCGTTCGGGCTCTTCGTGCACGGCTACAGCCAGGCCCGCAGCATCCTGCGCGACCCAAATTGGATTTCGGTGCTGGCAGGCGTCTCGATGCTCGACGGCATGGAGAACCCATCGGTCGACGTCTCCGCTCTGATGGCGCTCGCTCAGCGCAGCGCTCCCGGCGACGACAGCGACGGCACGCCCGTATCGCGCACGGCACGACCCAACGTGCTCTCGCTCGAAGGTGACGACCATCGCCGGCTACGGAGGCTGTTCGGACCCGCATTCACCCCGGCGGCCGCCGATCGCCTCAGGCCGTTCATGGCCCAGCACGCCGCGGCGCTCATCGAACCGCTGGTCGCTGCTGGAGGCGGCGAAGTCGTCGGCGAGCTGTGCAGCCCGTATCCGGTACCGGTCATCTGCCGTCTGCTGGGCGTGACCGACGACGACTGGGAGACCTTCGGTCGATGGGCCGAGACGATCTTCGGTCTCTTCGACGGCAACGCGGAAGCCGTCATGGCCAAGCTGGGAGACATCGCCGCGGCCCAGGCCGAATTGGCGGCCTACGTCATCGACCTGCTTGATCGCCGGCGGCAGGCACCCGCGGACGATCTGCTGTCAGAACTCATCGCGATCTCCGGAGACGGGGACCGGCTGAGCGCTGATGAGCTGATCGGCATGGTCGAGGCGCTGCTGCTCGCGGGCACCGACACCACCCGCAACCAGCTGGGAGCGACGCTCGCAGTGCTTGCCGACAGGCCCGAGCAATACGCGGCGCTCCGAGAGGACCCGTCGCAGATCCCCCAATTCGTCGAAGAATCGCTTCGCTACATCGGAGCCGTCCGAATTGCCGCGAGGATTGCCATCCGCGACGTCGTCGTGGACGGACTGGCGTTCCCCGCAGGCACGACGATCATGGTCGGGCTGCACGCCGCGAGCCTCTCGGGAGGCTGCCCGGCACACGCGGGGACGAACGCAGACAGTGCCCACGCCCCGCACAACGGCATCACGGACACACATGACGCGACGCTCGATGAGCGGACGCCGAATGCGCAGGCACTTGATCCGTACGAATTCGATCCCCTGGCACCTCGCGATCAGCCTCATCTCGGCTTCGGCAGCGGGGCACACCACTGTCTGGGCGCGTTCCTCGCTCGTGCAGAGCTCCAAGAAGCGCTTCGAACGTTCGTCGAACGAGTCGAGAGCTTCGAGCTGAGCGAACCGGTGGAGTGGAAGCCGCTCTCGATGGGCATCTGGGGGCCCGCGCGAATGCGCCTCGTGGTCCACCCGCCCGGATCCGCTTCGCAGGGCTCGAACCGCAATCGCTTCAAGGCCGGCACGCTCCCGCCCGAACGGCTGCCGGCAAGTCACGCAGCCTCCGCTGAACACGACCGGTACCTCGCATCGGTGGCGCCGTTGCGCCAGGCCATCAGGGCGGAAGTGCCTGAGCTGATCGCGCGCCCGAAGTTCCCGCCGCTCGGACGGCTGACGATCACCGCCGCACGGATCGGATGGGCTGTGTACGCAGGGCGCCTGCTGGATCGACGGCTCGATGCCTCTGAGCGCCGAGTGCGCACCTACCGTCGCTTGCGCCGTGCTGCAGTGAAGCTGGGTCCGGCGTACATCAAGCTCGCGCAGCTCATCGCGGCCGGTGAAGGTGTCTTTCCCGACGCCCTCGTGTTCGAGTGCCGTCGCTGCCTCGACCGGGTGCCTGCCGATCCGTGGCCGGCAATCCGAAAGATCCTCGAGGCCGAGCTCGGTCCGCTGGAACAGCGATTCTCCGACATCCGAAGTGAGGTGACCGCTGCGGCCTCCATCGCTCAGGTGCACGAGGGCACGCTGACGGACGGCTCGCTCGTGATGGTCAAGGTGCAGCGGCCCCGCATCCGTCGGCGCGTCAAGCGAGACCTCGCCGTGCTGGCCTGGCTTGCGCCCAAGCTGGTGGGCCGCATCCCCATCGCAGCGCTGGCAAATCCGCCTGCGCTGGTGGAACTCTTCGCTGAGACGATCTCGGAGGAATTGGACTTTCGCGTCGAGGTGGCGAACCTGTTCGAGGTCGAGCGCGCATTGCACACAACGGCGCCCGGACGCTGGCAGGTTCCCGAACCACACCTCGACGCCGTCACCGAGCGTGTGATCGTCATGAGCCGCGTCCAAGGCAGACCGCTCAGCGATCTGCAGCCTGGCGACCTTGCCGAAGGCGAGGCCGAGGCGATCTTTCGGCAGATGCTCGACGCGCTGCTGGAAGGGGCGTGCTTGTCGGGCGTGTTCCACGGCGACTTCCACGCCGGCAACGTCTTCGTCGACACTGCTGCGGTTGGCGGTGGCCCGCCGACTGTGGGCCTGGTGGACTTCGGCATCACCGGTCGCCTCGAGGGCGCCCGACGCATCGCCTTCCTGCGCTACGTCGTGGGCCTCATCACCGGCGATCTGCGGGCACAGATCGACGGCATGTCGGACTTGGGCGCGTTCGGACCCGGCAGCCGCCCAGAACGGGTCATCGCTGACCTGCAATTGGACCGGTCAGGTTTCGACCCGCTTGAGCTGACCGAAGAAGAGTTCACCGCCGAGTTTCGGGCCCTGATCTCGGGCCTGTTGGCGAACGGGGCGCGCATTCCCAAAGAGCTGATGCTGTTCGTGAAGAACTTCGCATACCTGAACTCGGTCATCGGCGAGTTGGAGCCTGACATGGAGGTGCTCGCGCAGTTCGAGCGCATCGCCTCGTCCTTCTTCGCCCGAAACGGCGTGCGCATGGCGGCCGAGATCGGCTTCTCTCCGGCGCCCGAGTCCGTCAATCAGGACACCATCCGCCAGGCCATGGGCATCTCGCCGAAGGAGCGCCGCGTCACCTGGCGGCTCATCCGCCGACGCCGCGAGGAACTCACCGCTCGGGTGGGCGGCTCGAACTGAGCCAGCCCGGCCCGGCCGGCGTCTTGAATCGACCCCGCGAGCGCAGGTGGGGCATGATCTTGGGCGCACAACGAGCCGAGCCCGGCTGTGATTCGAGATCAGGGTCGGCGTGATCGCTGGAGGACCAATGGCATTGAATAACAACTCGACGGGCCGCATGGACGGCAAGGTGGCGGTGATCACCGGCGGGGCGTCGGGGATCGGGCGGGCATGCGGACTCCGCTTCGCTGTTGAAGGCGCCTCGATTGTGGTGGCCGACCTCAATCCGGATCGTGCAGCCAACGTGGTCGACGAGATCACTGCTCTGGGCAGCCCCGCGGTCGCGGTCGCCGTCGACACATCGAGCCAGGAACAGAACGACGCGATGGCCGACGCCGCAGTCGACGCGTTCGGGCGCATTGACGCGTGCGTGGCCGCTGCGGGAATCTCGCACGCCGGCTACGTGAGCCGCGAGATCGACGATCAAGCCGGAAACGACCGCTTCGACCGGGGCGACATGTTCTTCATCGACAAGTCGCTCGAGTCGTGGCAGCGAGTGCTCGACGTGAACCTCACCGGCGTGATGCTCACTAACCAGGCCGTGGCTCGCAAGATGACCGAGACCGGCGGCGGTGCCATTGTCAACATCTCGTCGATCGCAGGCACCAACGTGCTGAAGGGCAGCGCTGATTACTGCGTCTCAAAGGCGGGCGTATGGATGCTGACGAGGTGCGCGGCGCTGGAACTGAGTCGCTATGGCATTCGCGTCAATGCAGTCGGACCGGGCTATATCCAGACCTCGATGAGCGGAGCCGTGCTCGGCAACGAGCGCTGGGTGGCTGCACGTGAACGCGAGACGCCGCTGGGACGGCTCGGCGTCCCCGACGACATCGCCAACGCGTGCTTGTATCTGTGCAGCGACGACGCCAGCTTCGTGACCGGCGAGATCATCTTCCCCGACGGCGGCGTGATGGCGGCCGGCCGCTGAGCGGCGCGCCCAGCGACACATAACGACGAGGTCCCAACCGGAGCACGACGAGAGGACACCGGCGATGGCAGACAACGAAGGCACGGCGCCGCATGGAGCAGCGTCAAGCAGCCGAGCGGGTCGCATGGAAGGCAAGGTCGCCGTGATCACCGGTGCTGCGTCAGGCATAGGCCGGGCGTGCGCGCTGAGATTCTCGCAAGAGGGTGCCTCGGTGGTCGTGGCCGACCTGAACCCGGATCGGGCCGAAGCAGTGGCGGCCGAGATCACCAACCGTGGCCGCTCGGCAACCTGGACCCAAGTCGACACCTCCGATCCAGATCAGAACGAGGCGATGGCCGACGCCGCCGTGGCTGCGTTCGGGCGGCTCGACGCCTGCGTGGCTGCTGCTGGCATCTCCCACGCCGGCTATATCAGCCGCGAAGTACCCGAGCAGCCAGGCCAGGACGTCTACCGCAGAGGCGATCAGTGGCTGCTCGAGAAGTCACTCGAGTCTTGGCAGAGAGTGCTCGACGTGAATCTGACAGGCGTCATGCTGACGAACCAGTCGGTAGCGCGCCGCATGCGTGACAGCGGGGGCGGCGCCATCGTGAACATCTCCTCGGTGGCAGGCCTCATGGCGCTGCCGGCGGGCTCGGATTACTGCGTGTCGAAGGCCGGTGTGTGGATGCTGACACGATGCGCTGCCCTCGAACTCAGCCGGTACAGCATCCGGGTGAACGCAGTCGCTCCGGGGTACATCCGCACGTCGATGACGGCGTTCATGACCGACAGCGACGAGTGGGTGCGCGAGCGCGAGAGGGAAACGCCCTTGGGGCGCCTCGGCGAGCCAGCCGACATCGCCAACGCCTGCCTGTACCTGTGCAGCGACGAGGCCAGTTTCGTGACCGGCGAGATCATCGCTCCCGACGGCGGCCTGGCTGCCGACGTTCGCTGACTGGTGCGGACGTGAAGCGAGTACGAAACGGACGGCGGTCAACGCCGTGAGCGTGCTGGTCGCCGTCGAGCCTGACTGCTGGCGGCGTCCCGTGCTGGCCGAAGCTGTCAAGCGCGGTGGCGGCACGCTGAGCGCTCCGCAAGCGGCATCAGCGCTCGTGTGGGCCGAGCCGGCCCAAGCGCAACTGATCGGCGAGATGGTGGACGCCAATCCCGGTATCGAATGGGTGCAGCTCCCCTATGCCGGCATCGAACCAGTCGTTGACATCGTGACTGCTCGACCCGACGTCGAGTGGTACTGCGGCAAGGGCGTCTACGCAGAGCCTGTTGCCGAGCACGCGCTCATGCTGGCGCTGGCAGGCATGCGGGGAATGGCGACCTACGCCCGCGCCGAGGCGTGGGGCGCACCCGAGGGACGAAACCTGCTGGGTGCGGAGGTGACAGTGCTGGGTGGCGGCGGCATCACGAACTCGTTGCTGCGTCTGCTCGCGCCGTTCGGCTGCAACGTGACGGTGCTGCGCAATCACCCCGAGTCGATGGATGGTGCTGCGAGGGTGGTCGGGCCCGATGCGCTCGCCGATGTCCTTCCGGGCACCGATGTGCTCGTGCTGGCCCTCGCTCTCACGCCCGACACTGCCGGGATCATCGGCGCCACGGAGCTTGCTGCCCTGCCTGATCATGCCTGGGTCATCAACGTGGCCCGCGGCGGCCACATCGTCACCGATGACCTCGTGGAGGCCCTGAGAACGGACCAGATCGGCGGCGCTGCCCTGGATGTGACTGATCCGGAACCACTGCCTGCGGACCATCCGCTGTGGACCCTGCCCAATTGCCTCATCACGCCACACATCGGCAACACGCCCGAGATGGGCTTGATCCTGCTGGCGGAGCGTGTCGAGGCGAACGTCGCGTTCAGGCTCGCAGGCGAACCGCTGATCGGGCCGGTGTACCTGGATCTCGGCTACTGATCTGGCGGTGCCCGGGGTTAGCGGAGGTAGGCGTTGTGGGTGGTTTCGACCGCCTCGATGCATTGCTGGCGGATCTCTGCCACCTGTTCGTCGGTGAGCGTGCGGTTGTCGGCCTGCAGCCGCAGACGGAACGCCAGCGAGCGGGTGCCTGGGGCCATCTGATCGCCTCGGTAGACGTCGAAGAGCTCGACTGAGCGAAGCTCGCTGCCGCCGGCGGACCGCAGCGTGTCTCGAATCTGTGAGGTTTGAACGCCGTCGGGCACGCTGAATGCGAGGTCGATGTCGCTCGAGGGATACGTCGAGACCAGCTGGTAGGGCCGGTCGGCGGTTGCGGCCGCTGTTTCGAGCAGGGGCTCCATGTCGAGCTGCAGCCAAGCGCAGCGCTGGGCGAGACCGTGGCGCTCGCACACAACCGGATCGACCTCGCCCACGTGGCCAATGGCATGTCCTTCGAGCATGATTTGTGCCGCCCGGACCGGATGCATGCCGTCCAGGTCGCTTGTGTTCACCAGCGAGGCATCGAGCCCAAACGCGACAGCGATGAGGTCCCACAGCCGTACTGGATCTGCCGCCTCGCCGCCGGCCCAAATGGCGCCGAGCTGTTCAGTTTCGGTCGGAAGCGCGCCATTCGACGGCGTAGCTGGAGACGATGTGACTGGCGGCTGGCCGAACACCACGCCCATCTCGAACAACGACACAGTCTCGTTGCGGTGGGACGTGTTGTATGCGGCCGCGGTGAGCAGGCCAGGCAGCAGCGACGGGCGCAAGACCGATTCCTCGGTGGCGAGCGGGTTCAGCAGGCGGACTGGCTCGGCGCCTTCGATGCCGGCACGCCGCAGGGCGTCGGGTGTAAGGAACGGGTTGGGCATTGCTTCGGACAGGCCAGCGCCGATGAGCACGCGGCGCAGGTCGCGGCGCAGGCGCTGTGTCGGTGTCAGCCTGCCTGGCTCAGGTGAGCGCGGGACGGTTCTGCCGAGGCGCCCGTAGCCGTAGTGACGAGCGGCCTCTTCGGCCACATCGGTTTCGGTGGCCACGTCGGGACGGAAGCTGGGAATGGTCACTTCCAGATAACCGTCGTCGGTGGTATCGCACTGCAGACCGATCGGGTCGAGCAACGCGCGCAGCTGGCTCTCGCTGAATGGCTGCCCCAGCAGGTGACTCATGCGGGCTGGGCGGACGGCCACGCGTGTCGTATCGGGCAGCTCGCCGCGCCCGTCGAGGCGACCGCGGCAGACCGACACCCCGTCCGGAGTGATGCGGTCCAGCAGTTCGCAGAAGCGGTCGAGCGCTGTTGGCACCAAGTCCCAGTCAGTTCCTCGCTCGAAGCGCATTGAAGCTTCCGAGCGCAGGCCGAGCCGCTGGGAAGTGCGGGTGATCGACAGGCGATCCCACCAGGCGAGCTCGAGCAGCACCGCCGCTGTGGCATCGCTGATCTCGGTGTTCTCGCCGCCCATGACGCCCGAGATGCCGATGGGCCGGTCGTGGCGATCGACGATCAGGCCGTCGCCTCGGAGCATCTCGCGTTCGGTGCCGTCGAGCGTCACCAAGCTCTCACCACCGGTACTGCGCCGCGTCGCCAAGTGACCATCGGGTACGAGCGCCAGGTCGTAGGTGTGGTTCGGCGTGCCCAGCTCGAGCATCACGTAGTTGGAGACGTCCACGACCGAGTTGATCGGTCGCATCCCGCACAGGGTGAGGCGCAATTGCATCCACAGAGGCGACTGGCCGATGGAGATGTCCCGGATGACGCGGACACCGAAACGGCCGCACAGGTCCGCGTCGATGATCTCCACCGAGGCCACCGCCGAGATGTCCTCGTCGGTCTCGGCAACGATCGGCTTGGGAATCTGGAACGGGACGCCGAGGCGTGCAGCCAGATCGCGAGCCACGCCGGCCACCGACATCGCGTCGGGACGGTTCGGGTTGACCTCGAGGTCGAACAGCACGTCGCCGGCGAGACCGATCTGGTCCATCAGCGGAGCGCCGAGCTCCAATCCCTGGGGCAGGATCATGATGCCCTCGGCATCGGTGCCCAGTTCCAGCTCGGCGACCGAGCAGCACATGCCCTCGGAGACCTCGCCGCGCATGCGCCGCTTGCCGATCTCGAGGCCGCCCGGCATGGTCGTGCCGACCGTCGCGAGCGGCACCAGATCGCCGGCCGACATGTTGAATGCGCCGCAGCACACCTGCAACGTTCCGTCGGTGCCCTCGCCGCTGACACCGGGCAGGTCCACATCGACCAGCTGGATGCGATCGGCCTCTGGATGCGGCCGCAGCCCGGCAACTCGAGCCACCACGACGCCGTCGAGCGACGGCAAGATGCGCATTTCCTCGACAGCCATGCCGAGATCGCTCAGGTGATCGGCCAGCTCGGCAGGATCGCCCTCAATGGGTGCGAACTCGCGCAGCCAGCTCAACAGCACCTTCATCGCGGCATGCCTCCCCCGGGTGCGCGAACACTCATCCCTGCGACTCCCCGCATCAGAACTGGCTGAGGAACCGGATGTCGTTGGTGTACATGTCTCGCAGATCGTCGATGCCGTGGCGCATCAGCGCCAACCGGTCGATGCCGAAACCGAACGCGAATCCGGTCCATTCCTCGAAATCGATGCCGCAGTTGGAGAGCACGTTGGGATGCACCATGCCGCAGCCGCCCAGCTCGATCCAGCCGGTTCGCTGGCAGGTCTGGCAGCCCGAGCCCTCGCAGAGCACGCAGGTGATGTCGAACTCGGCGGACGGCTCGGTGAACGGGAAGTACGAGGGACGCAGCCGCGACGAGATCGACTTGCCGAAGTACGCCGAGGTGAACTCCTCCAGAGTGCCCGCAAGGTCTGTGAATGAAATGCCCCGGTCCACCACCAGGCCCTCGATCTGGTGGAACACCGGCATGTGGCTGGCATCGGCCGTATCGCGACGGAAGACGCGGCCGGGGCAGATCGTGTAGATCGGCGGCGGCTGAACCTCCATGACCCGGATCTGCACGGGCGAGGTGTGGGTTCGCAGCAGCACGTTGGACGCCTCGCCGCCCTCGCCGTCACCAAGTTCGGTTCGCTCGCCCAAGTCCAGGTACAGCGTGTCCCACATCGAGCGGGCCGGGTGCGCAGCGGGCAGGTTCAGCGCCTCGAAGTTGTACCAGTCGGTCTCGGCTTGAGGACCCTCGGACACGGTGAAGCCCATGCCGACGAACACGTCCTCGAGGCGCTCGGTGGTCTGTGTGACCAGGTGCAGGTGCCCCCGCACGGGTCCCGGCGGCGTCTCGGTAAGGTCCATCCACTCTCGTTGCAACTGCTCACGGCGTGCGACAGCAGCGAGCTCGTCAGCGGCCTCCGAGTGCGCAGTGCGCAACGCCCGCTGGGCCTCATTGAGCGCGCGGCCAGCTGCAGCCCGCAGCTCTGGAGGCAGCGAGCCCAATCCTTGCTTGATCTGGCCCAGCGTCGACCTGCGCCCGAATGAGCCAGATTCGGCCTGCGCCAACTCGTCGTCAGTAGATGCCGCTGCCACCGCGGCGAGGCCCTGCGTGCGCGCAGCATCGATATCCGCCAGCAACGTGTCGAGTCCTGCTTCGGGCGCCGGGCCGTTCACGGCAGGCAGGGTACGAGTCCGCGGTGCATTCGCGAACTCAATTCGTCGGCAAGTTCCGCGCATCTGGTCGCATGGCGTACATCAGCACGGCGGCGGCGACGGCCACGTTGAGCGAGTCCACCGGATGCTGCATGGGAATCGCAACGGCGATGTTGGTGCCAGCCACGGCGTCGGCGGACGGTCCGTGCGCCTCGTTGCCCACCACGAGTGCCATGTGATCACTGTGGGGCAGCTCGTCAAGTCTCACCTCGCCGTCGGGTGCGGCACGTACACGCAGGTGTCCGGCATCTCCGAGGACAGCAAGCACTTCAGCGGTGGGGTGGCCGCGGTTGACCATCGGTCCGAAGGTCAGCCCCGCGGCACCTCGGAGCGCCTTTGGGCTCCACAGATCGGTCGTGCCCTCAGTGGCGATGACCGCACCGAATCCTGCGGCGACTGCGCTACGGATCACGGCGCCGGCGTTTCCGGGGTCGCGCACTGCTTCGAGCACCACGACCCGCACCGCCGTCACTGCCGCGCTGAGCGGCGAGTCCGCGAAGCGTGCGATCGCGAGGACCCCTTGGGGGTTCATGGCATCGGCGAGCGGGTCGAGGACGTCGGCGGAAACGGGATGGATCGCACCGATTCGTTCCCGGAACCCAATTCCCAGGCGCGTTGCATCAGGGTGATTGTCGGGCGCACTGGCTGACGCGTAGCGGTCGACCAGCTCCGGGCGGGCAAAAACGGCTTCGAGCGTGGCGCCGCTAGCCAGAGCCCCGTCGACGGCTCTGGGTCCCTCGACGACGGCAAGTCCGGTTGCGTCGCGCTGGCGCCGGTCGCGCACCAATCGCGACAGCCGCGACAAAGCGGCCTGAGACGGCGCCTCGACCGATGCGCCACCTCGCTGGCGAGCCTCTTGCTTGCCGCTCTTGTTCGCTGCGCTCACGGGCCGCTGGGCCTCTGGGACGGCGGTGACGGCTGGAGTGCGCTCAGGCGGCTGGGTCGTATGCGCCGCCGTTACCGGCGGCCGAGTCGGTGAGGGCAGCCTCGGCACGCCCGGCGATCGCGGCGAACGCTGCGGAATCGCTCACGGCGAGGTCTGCCAGGTTCTTGCGGTCGACAACGATGCCCGCCACGTCCAGCCCGTGAATGAGTCTGCTGTAGGTGGTGCCGTTCTGGCGTGCAGCAGCGTTGATGCGCTGGATCCACAGGCGGCGGAACTCGCCCTTGCGGGCCCTGCGGTCGCGGAACGCGTACTGCCCGCTATGCATGACCTGCTCGTTGGCGGCCCGGAACGACCTGCTCTTGTTGCCGTAGTAGCCCTTCGCCTTCTGGAGCGTCGCCTTGCGACGGGTGCGACTGGCCACGGATCGCTTGGCTCGTGCCATGTTGATCCTCTCGTTTCTATGGGATCGGGTCTCCGGATACGGGGCTCAGCGGCCCAGCATCCGGTTGACTCGCTTGCGATCGGCGCTGGACACTTCGCCCTCGAGTGCTAAGCGCCGCTTGCGCGCCGATGACTTTTTCTCGAGCAGGTGATTGCGGTTCCGCTTGCGGCGAACGAGCTTGCCGGTGCCCGTGGTCTTGAAGCGCTTCTTGGCGCCGCTGTGGGTCTTCATCTTGGGCATGGTTTGGGTGCCTTGCTCTCTTGGCTCACTCGGTCTGGCTCACGTGTTCTAGGTACGTGAGTCTGTGGAACTGTGTCCGACGGCCGCTAGGCGGCCCGGCGGTGCGTCAGTCGCTGGGCGGATCTGCGGCTTTGCGACGCTGACGCGAGATGCGGTCTGGGCTCAACAACATGGTCATGTTGCGCCCGTCCAACCGGGGGAACTGGTCGACCTTCCCGACGTCGGCGACTGCCTCGGCGACACGCTCCAGGATCTGGCCGCCCAGTTCGGGATGGAACACCTCGCGCCCTCTGAACATGACGGTGACCTTGACCTTGTGGCCGTCTTCGAGAAACTTGCAGACCTTGGTTGTCTTGGTGCCGAAGTCGCCGGACCCGATCTTGGGCCGGTACTTCATCTCCTTCAGCCCAGCGTGCGACGTCTTGCGCCGCGACTCCTTCGCCCGCTGCGCCGCCTCGTACTTGTACTTGCCGTAATCCATGATCCGGCAGACCGGAGGGGCAGCATTCGGAGCCACCTCAACGAGGTCCAAGTCCAAGTTGCGTGCGATCTGCAGGGCCTCAGGCACCGACTTGATGCCGATCTGCTCGCCGTCGGGTGCAACCAGACGGACCTCGCGGACTCTGATGTCCTCGTTGATCCGGGCGTCACCGTCACTTGCGCGTGCTATGGCCGTACTCGCTTGTCCAAAGGACGCTCCTCGTCCACGCGGCATCCGTTGCGAACCCGTTACCGGAACGCGCCTTGCGGCGGTTCGGTGGGGGGTCAGACCCCGCTTGTTCCAGTTGTAGGGGCCGTAGGGTAACAGCGCTGGCTATGGGCGGCACTGCGTACGAAGCGGCGGCGGCGCAGGCCAACACAGTGGTACAAGCTGGAGAGGTCGCCGATGAGCACGTTGTGGACACCGGAGGGTGAGCATCACGTACCTCGTGAGGGCACCGGCGAGCCGTCCCAGGCTGCGCCCAGCGAGGCTGATTACGGCGGCGGCGCGTACTCCGCTGATGACGACGGCGGCGCATTTGACATCGACCCCGAGACGGGTCTGCCGATCGATCCGCGAACCGGCGAGCCATTCGATCCCGAAGAGCTGGCCGAGATGCAGGAGCGGCTGCGCGAGGCCCAGGAACAGCTGGTATCGGTGCCGGCGGCCGAGATCGTGCAGAACCACATGATGGGACTGTTCGAGCTGGCGGCACTTCACCTGCAGCGGGATCCGCCCGACCTGGCCGAGGCGCGCCTGCCTATTGATGCGCTGGGACTGCTCGTGGACCATCTGGCCGACCAGCTGCCCGCCGGTGAGACGCTGCGGGGCGCTCTGCAGCAAATCCGCCTTGCCTACGTGGAAATCCACAAGCGCCAATCGGAAGCCTGAGCCGTCGAGACCACGCACGGCAGCAACCCGCACGGCACGACAAGGGCCAGCACGACAAGGGCCAGCACGCCAAGACCAGCACCGCACGGCGAAAACCAGCACAGCTCGGCGGGGTGCCGCGGGTACCGTTACCGCCCGTGCTCAAGCTCGTACTCCCAAAGGGTTCTCTCGAAGAGGCAACTCTGCAATTGTTCTCCGACGCCGACCTACCGGTGCGCAGGGGCTCGTTAGTGGACTACCGCGCCACGATTGACGACCCGCGCATCGACGACGTGCGGATCCTGCGGCCCCAGGAAATCCCGTCCTACGTTGCCGATGGTCTGTTCGATCTGGGCATCGCCGGGCGGGATTGGATCGACGAGACCAGCAGCGACGTGATCTCGCTCGGCGAGCTGCGCTATTCGAAGGCCACCGCGCGACCGGTGCACATCGTGGTGGCAGTGCCCGAAGCCAGCGACTACCAGGCACTCGCCGACCTGCCTGACGGGGTTCGGGTGTCGAGTGAGTATCCCGAACTCACCCGTCGCCACTTCGCCGAACGCGGGGTTAACGCCGATGTGCGATTGAGCTACGGCGCAACAGAGGCCAAGGCACCCGAGATCGTGGACGCCGTGGTCGACCTCACCGAGACGGGCCGGGCCTTGAGGGCCGCCGGTCTGCGGATCATCGACGAGATCCTCACGAGCTACACCGAGATCTTCACCAACCGCGCCGCCTACGACGACCCGGCCAAGCGCCGAGCGATGACGCAGATCAAGACGCTCCTCGATGGGGTGCTCGACGCCCGCGGCAAGGTGTTGGTCAAGCTGAACGTGGCCCGCGAACACCTCGATGCGGTGGTGGACGTGCTGCCCTCGATGAAGGCCCCGACCGTGAACGAGCTGTGGGGCGGCGACGCCTACGCAGTCGAGACCGTGGCGCCGAAACACGAGATCAACGTGCTCATCCCGGAGCTGCTCGAGAGGGGCGCGACGGACATCGTCGAGATGCCGATCTCCAAGATCGTCCCCTGACCCAGCCCCGCAGCAGGCATCTCGACGACCTCGAACTCAGCGAGATGCCGATCTCAATGATCGTCTCCTGAGCCCTGTGCCCTAGTCCGCGAGCGGGGACGTCTGTTCGAGACCCAGGTCGCTTTGGGCTTGGTCGTCCATGAGATGGCCCATGCGCATCTTCTTCGTGCGCAGGTAGGCCTGGTTGTGCGGGTTGGCCGGTGCCGTGGTCGGTACCCGCTCGACGATCTCGAGTCCGTAGCCGGACAGACCGCCGATCTTGTTCGGGTTGTTCGTCATGAGGCGCATCCGCTGCACGCCAAGCTCGGCCAGGATTTGCGCCCCGATGCCGTATTCCCGGCTGTCCACCGGCAGACCCAGCTCCAGGTTGGCGTCGACGGTGTCACGACCCCGGTCCTGCAGCGAATACGCAGCAATCTTGTGACCGATGCCGATGCCGCGGCCCTCGTGGCCCCGCAGGTACACGAGCACGCCGGCGCCCGACTCGGCGATGGCCTCGAGGGCGCCGTGCAGCTGTGCGCCGCAATCGCAGCGCATCGAGGCCAAGATGTCGCCGGTCAAGCATTCGCTGTGAACGCGCACCAGCACCGGCTCGGAGCCCATGACCGCTCCGTAGGTGAGCGCCAAGTGCTCGGTGTCGTCGAAGTCACGGAAGACGTGCCCCGTGAACTCGCCGTAGATGGTGGGAATGCGGGCTTGCGCGATCGGATCCACGAGGCGCTCGTTGTTACGCCGGTAGCGGATCAGGTCGGCGATAGAAATGAGCAGCAACCTGTGTTGATCGCAGAACTCGACGAGATCCGGCAGGCGGGCCATGGTCCCGTCGTCGTTGACCACCTCGCAGAGCACCCCGGCGGGATGGCACCCCGCTAGCCGGGCGAGATCCACGGCGGCTTCAGTGTGTCCGGCCCGCTTGAGCACGCCACCGGGGCGATAGCGCAACGGCAGCACGTGTCCAGGCCGGTTGAAGTCATTGGCAATGGACTTCGGGTCGGCGAGCAGGCTCAGGGTGCGAGCTCGGTCTCCCGCTGAGATTCCGGTCGTGGTGCCTTCGGCTGCATCCACGGTGACCGTGTAGGCGGTACGCATCGACTCGGTGTTGACGGTCACCATCAGCGGCAATGCCAGCTCGTCGAGTCGTTCCCCCATCAGGGGAGCACAGATGACCCCCGACGTGTAACGGACGAAGAAGGCCATCGCCTCTTGCGTGGCGTGCTCAGCCGCCATGATGAGGTCGCCCTCGTTCTCACGGTCCTCGTCGTCGACGACCACGACGATCTCGCCGCGGCCAATAGCTGCGATCGCATCGGGAATGGCAGCGAACGGCGATTGGGCGGGCGCCCCTTCGGCTTCGTTTTGGTCGGTCATGCCGGATTCACTCAAGGTCGGTTCCGGGACCATTCTGCCCGAGTAGACGCTCGACGTACCGAGCGAGGACGTCAACCTCGAGATTGACGGGATCGCCAGGCTGCGCGGTGCCTATGGTGGTCAACGCCATCGTGTGTGGGATGAGTGCCACCGAGAACTCGCATCCGCCGGTGTCGTCGTCGTCGATGTCGAAGCAGGTGAGGCTGACGCCGTCGAGTGTGACCGACCCCTTCTCCACCAGGTACCGGCGCAATCCGCCGTCGGATCCCACAGCGACGCGCAGGTCGGGACCGGGTCGGGTGATCGTCGCCACACCGTCCACATGACCCTGCACGATGTGGCCGCCGAGCCGGTCTGCGTAGCGCATTGCGCGCTCAAGGTTCACCGAATCGCCCGCTGCCAGCGAGCCGAGCGCTGTGCAACGTGCCGTCTCGGCGGTGACGTCGGCCTCCCACCAGCCATCCCCCACTTCGACGACCGTCAGGCAGCAGCCGTTCACGGCGATCGAATCGTCGATGGCGCTGCCAGCGAGCACGACCCCCGCGTTGAATCGGTACCGCTCGCCGTCGCTACCGGCAACGCTGCCGAGTTCCTCGACGAGTCCGGTGAACATCGATTGCCCTCTCAGTGCGCCTGGCTATCGGAGCGCCCATCGGAGGCGACGGTACTGGCGGGAGGCCCATCGCAGTGTTCGACAGGGCGAAGAGTGATGCGCAGGTCGGGTCCCACGCGGTGGAACTCAGAAATGTGCCCTCGCCAGAACTCGGCGAGCGTCGGCGCACCAAGTCCTGCCAGCATTGGCAACGAATCGGCTCCGCCTGCGAGTGCGGGCGCGAGATACACGACGTATTCGTCGACCAAGCCAGACCGGTGAAACTCCCCTGCAACGTGGGCTCCTCCCTCCACCAGCAACTCGACGACGCCTTCGGCGGCCAGGTCTTCCAGCACAGCCGGCAATGGCCCGCTCACTTCGGTGCAGGGATGCACCTTTGCGTCGGACGGCGCCGACCCGAGCACGAAGCGGCGCGGGTCAGTCCCCGGCGCGTCGCGGACGGTCAGCGATGGGTTGTCTGCACGCACGGTTCCGGCACCTATCAGCACCGCATCGCAACGTGCACGCAACGCATGGGCATCGGCACGAGCTTCGGCCGAGGTGATCCACTGCGACGTGCCGTCGGGTGCGCCGATGCGGCCGTCGAGCGTGGCGGCCAGCTTGAGCACCACCCATGGTTTGTCGGTGCGGCGCTGGTGCAGGTAGGGACCAAGCGAGGCCACGACATCTCCGAGGCCTTCGATGACCTCGATTCCTGCGGACCGGAGCGCAAGCGTTCCCCGGCCCGACACGTTCGGATCGGGGTCGGCGACGCCGATGCAGACGCGGGCGATTCGGGCGTCGATGATCGCTTCGACGCACGGAGGCGTGCGTCCAGTGTGCGAGCAGGGCTCCAATGTTGTGTAGAGCGTGGCTTGGGCCAGATCGGCCCCTGACTCGCGGGCTGCGTCCAATGCCACGATCTCGGCGTGCCTGCCTGGGGGCGGTTCGGTCGCACCCTCGAATTCGTCGCCGTCGGCCGTGACGAGCACGGCCCCCACCCACGGATTCGGCGCTGTCGTGCCCCGCACACTCTCGCCGAGGCAGACCGCCCGAAGCATCGCGGACACATGGGACTTCTCGTCGTCGTGGTCGTCCAGGAACCGATCGTCCGGCGTTTCACTCGGGGCGACCGCAGCTTCGTTCGCCTGTTGTGCGGTACCGGGCCGGTCATCGAGACCGAGCGCGTCGGCTATCGCAGCGTCGGCGTTGCTCCCGCTCGGATTCCCTGATGCCCCGGGTACCGAAGCAGCACCTCGTCGCGAGCGCCGGTCAGACATCAGTGGAGCCGTTCGCCCGCCAGCAGTGCCAAGGCATGCGGCAATACGTCGGCCACGGCCTCGAAGCACTCCACGCACCCCTTGGTGGAGCCCGGCGTGTTCAGCACGATCGCGTGGCCGATGATGCCCGCGACGCCCCGAGATAGGCGGCCGAGAGGGTTCGCTAGTCGCATGGCCTCGGCCAGGCCTGGTGCCTCGCGCTCGATTGCGGCGCGGGTGCCTTCCGGGGTGAGATCTCGTTCGGTGAAGCCGGTGCCGCCAGTCGTGACGATCAGGCCTTCGAATCCATCTGACATGGCCTGCAGCGCCTCTGCCACCGTTTCGATGCCGTCGGCAACCACACGGCGTTCGACCACCTCGTATCCCGCGGCAGCCAACGCCTCGCCGAGCGCTTCGCCGCTGCGGTCTTCCCGAGTGCCGGCGACCACACCATCGGAGACCGTCAGCACCTTCGCCGCGAGCCCGTGCGCTGGATCGGTTTGATGATGCCCCGCATGCGATCCGGCCATCGCGGCAGGCTACCGACGGTCCGTAGAGCGTGACGCTGGCGACTAGCGCGCCCCCCGCTTCTCCGACACACCGGGATTGGGACGAGTCGGCCGGGGCGGCGCAGCCGGTCTCTCCGCTTGTGGCTGCTGTGCCTTCTTCTGGTTCCGTCGCCTCTTCCTAAACACGGGCTGCATCTCCCAGAGCGATGATGACGCCGACAACTTCTACAGGCAACAGTAACAAGCCTCGGTAGAACCACTTCGACCTGGCACTTAGCTGCTGACGATTGAAATTGGTCTGGTCACCGAGCCAGAGGGCCAGCTCACGGTGCAGTTCCGGCAAGTCAGGTTGATGCTTGCTCACCCACGGCGTTAAGACCCGCTTCGTAGGCGAGCTTGTATCCGTCAGCGTCCCCGAGAGCCACCATGGGCGCAACCTAACTCCGCAGCCCAATCAGCCAGTCAGGAATTTCCGACCACCTGAAACGGTCACTGTGCGCAGCCCGTCACTAACCTGCGTCCATGGCCTATGCGCGCAATCGGACCTACCTCGATGCCGACAGCCACCTCATGGAGCTGCCGGACTTTCTGCGGGTACATGCGGACCCGGGCATCCGGGATCGCATCCCCGACATTGACTTCGCCAATGGCGGGCGTCTCACCGACGACATGGAGCTCGCAGCGCGAACCCGCGCCCACCCGCCCGAGACCGTTGCGGAGCTGACGGCTCTGGGAGACGACCTGATCGCCGGGCCCAAGGGCTACCAGGCACTGGGCGCCTTCAACCCCGCAGAACGCTCCACGGCCCTGGACCTGCTCGGGTTTGCCCGACAGTTCGTCTTCGCCACGTTCAGCGTCGGCGTGGCGTTCGATCCCCGGACCGATCTCGACGTGCGCTATGGAGCGGCTCGGGCGCACAACCGGGGCATGGCCGAGTTCTGTGCCGGCGACGACCGGCTGATCGGCGTGGCACTGCTGCCGCTGGACGATCCGCAGATGGCGGCAGCCGAAATGACCCACGCGCTCGAATTGGGACTGGGCGCCATGTGGATCCCTCACCGGCCCGCCGCCGGCGCGTCGCCCGGGCACACGGATCTTGATCCTGTCTGGGCGCAGATGGCCGAGGCGGGAGTGCCGTTCGTGCTGCACGTGGGCGGGGATCCGCTGCAGATCCGCCCAGAGTGGATGGATACCGGCCGCCCGGTGCCGACCGATTGGCTCGGTGGCGGCGAGAACGTTCGCGGCAAGGACATGGTTGCCCTCCATCACGCTGCGGAGACCTTCGTCGGCGTGATGGTGCTTGACGGTGTGCTGGCCCGGCACCCAAACCTACGTGGCGGCGTCATCGAGTTGGGTGCCGCCTGGGTGCCCCAGATGCTGCGCCGGCTGGATCAGATCGTCGAGATCTGGAAGCGATCCGAGCCGGATCTTGCGGCGCTGGGCGAGGCGCCGTCGGACCAGATCACCCGGCAGATGGCGTTCACGCCATACCCGTTCGAGGACGTCGGCGCCATGATCCGCGACTCGAACGAGAACCTCTACCTGTTCTCGAGCGACTACCCCCACATCGAGGGCGGCCGAAATCCCCTCGGGCGGTTCAATTCGTCGTTGGAAGGATTCGACGACCGAGTGCTCGACCGCTTCTTCGCCGACAACATGGCGGATTTGCTCGAAGCCCAGTCCTAGCGAATTCAGCCCTGACACCACTGATGGGTCCAATCGTGGTAACCCCGCGATGAGACCTGCCCCCGACCTGACCCAGAATCGAGACCGCCAATGAACGAAGTCCGTGAAGTCGCCTTTGATCTCGACACAGTCCGCATCGTGCTGCACGTGCTGGCCGTGACGGTGTGGATCGGCGGTCAGATCGTGGTCGGCGCGGTGGTGCCCGTCGTCAGCCGTGCCTACCCGGGCTCCGGCAAGGTCGCTGCGAAAGCCTTCTCGCGGGTGGCGTGGCCGGCGTTCGGCATTGCGGTCGCGACAGGCCTGTGGTCAATGCTCGCCATCCCCAGCGAGGAGACGAGCTCGGGCTGGTCGATGCTGCTGGGCATCAAGATGCTGCTGGTGCTCATCTCCGGTGTCGGCGCACTCGTGCATCAGAATGCCGGCGACAACGCAGCGAAGCGAGGCATCAGCGCCGGTGTGTCACTGTTGTTCGGTCTGACAGCGCTGCTGTTCGGCGTGATGCTCTGAGAGGCTGAGTCAATAGACCAAGCCGTGGCCCGCGCGGGCCCCAGCGTCGCGAACAAGAACGGGAAACAGGATCGTCTACGGCGGCGGACGCGAGCTACCCGACGGCGCTGGCGGCCTTGAGATCGAGGACCTGCTCGTCGTCGTAAACGAGTTCGGCGAGGATCTCGTCGATGAACCCATCGCCGCAGGTTACGGCCATTTTCGGCCCGCTCTTACCCTTCTGCTACCCCGCGGGCCGCTGGCTTAGCTCGCGTGGGCCGCTGAGCAGCGCTAGCGGAACTGACCGCATTCGGAACCGGCGCAGCGGCGCTGTAGCTCGGGCCAGCTACTCGCACCCGCCGACATGCTCAGCGGCTCTGTTTGCGCACCCGTGAGCGCCGAACACCCGACGGGTTGACGTGCTCGCGCCATTCGCCCGCCGAGTGCCGCCCGGCCCCGAAGCCGCTGCCGATATATGTAGCGCAAGACCCCCTCGCCGGTCCCTGCGGGGTGCCGTGATTGGGGCGGTGCCATCGTTGGCGCTGAGGCGTGCTGTGCGGCCCGTGGCGGCGTTCTAGCGGCGTGGCCCGGTGATCGCGGGCGGGTGCTATGGCACGACGGCAGCGCTGTGCGGGGTTGGTGCGATCCCCGCCAATCAGCGCGATGGCAGCGGTCGCGTGGCTCAAGCGGCGTGCCGCCCACGTCTACGGCGCAGACGACTCGCCACTATCGTCGCTGCCCCAACAGGTCACCGTCCCGTCGGTGCGCACCCCGCACGAATGCGCGCCGCCTGCGGACACAGCCGTGAACGAACCCGACGGCGCGTCAGTCTTTTCTGTGGGGCGGTTGCCCCAGCAGGCCACGGTTTTGTCGGTGCGCAGCCCGCACGTATGCCCGCTGGCGGCCAACGCGGTGAACGTGCCCGACGGTGCATCAGTCGTCCCATCGTTGTAGCCCCAGCAGGTCACTGTGCCGTTGGTGCGCAGCCCGCACGAATGGAGCGCCCCGGCGGACACCGCGGTGAACGAGCCCGACGGCGCATTCCACTGTCCACTGGTATGTATGTCGCGGATAAATGTGTAGAGGCGCCAGCAGGTCACGGTCTTGTCGGTGCGCACCCCACACGCATGCCGGTACCCGACGGACACGTCCGTAAACGTGCCCGACGAGGGCGCGAACACCAACCCGTCACGGCCCCAACAGGCCAAGGTCTGGTCGGTGCGCACCCCACACGAGATGTTCAACCCCTTGTGGCTGTCTTTCCCCCCTGACGACACGGTCGTGAACTTGCCCGACGGCGCTTCCGCCTGCCCATCCGTGTTCTCGCCCCAGCAGGCCACGGTCTTGTCGGTGCGCAGCGCACACGAGACGCCGTCACCGGCGTCCACCGCGGTGAACGAACCCGACGGCGTATCCCCCAAGTCGTCCGAGTAGTAGCCCCAGTTCGCGCCCCAGCAGATCACGGTCTTGTCGGTGCGCAGCCCGCACGAGTACTGCTGCCCCGCGGACACAGCGGTGAACGTTTGCGCGACCGGCGAGGGCACCCTCGTCTGAAACCTCCAGTTCCCGCCCCAGCAGACAAGGGTCTTGTCAGTCCGCAGCCCGCACGCATGTTCGTCTCCGCCTCTGCCGACGGACACCGCTGTGAACTTCCCCGACGGCGGATCCATCTGCCCCCGATAGTTGCCGCCCCAGCAGATCACCGTCCCGTCGGTGCGAACGGCGCACGAATGTTGCGACCCGGCGGCCACAGCCGTGAACGAACCCGACGGCGCATCCGCCTGCCCCTGATAGTTGCCGCCCCAGCAGATCACCGTCCCGTCGGTGCGAACGGCGCACGAATGTTGCGACCCGGCGGCCACAGCCGTGAACGAACCCGACGGCGCATCCGCCTCCCCATACCAGTTCCCGCCCCAGCAAACAAGGGTCTTGTCGGTCCGCACGGCACACGCATGCCCGTTGAAAAAATCCCTCTGTTCGCCGCCTGCGGACACAGCCGTGAACGAGCCCGACGGCGCATCCGCCTGCCCGTAGTCGTACCCGCCCCAGCACGTCACGGTCTTGTCGGTGCGCAGCCCGCACGAATACGCGCCGCCGACGGACACCGCGGTGAACGAACCAGACGGCTCATCCCCCCGCCCACCGCCCCAGCAGGTCACGGTCTTGTCGGTGCGCAGCCCGCACCCATACGCGCTGACGGACACAGCGGTGAACGAGCCCGACGGCGCATCCGCCTGCCCCTGAGAGTTGCCGCCCCAGCAGGTCACGGTCTTGTCGGTGCGCACCGCACACGTATACCCGTTGCCTGCGGACACTGCGGTGAAAGTGTTCGGCGCTGTACGCGCCCCGTTGCTGACAGTCTCGGTTGCGGTGTTGGTTCCTGCGGTTGTGTCTCCGCTGGCGCGTCGCCCAACGAGCTGCGCGGTGGCCCAGCGGGTAGTGCCGCCGAGGCGTGTCATGTCGCGACCGGCGAGCTTGGCTGTGGGCACCGCGGCGATGCCGCCGAGCACGAACCCGCCCGGTTCGGCATCTTCGAGGCGTGTTTTCTGGCTTGCGGGCATCGCCCCGGTGCGGGGTCCGGCGAGGATCACGCAATCGGTGTCGAGCACCCCGGCGAGGGTGACGGCGCTGTAGATGTCTGACTGCGCCTTGCTGTCAGCGCCCACGACGATGGGGATATCGGAGGCGCAATCCGATGCGATCCACGGCTCGGCACCGTAGAGATACAAGCCGGGCGCTGTTACGTCGGCGGGTGCTGTCAGGGTCGTGTCGGGGGTTGTCGCGGTTTCGGGTTCGGTGCCAGCGGCGAGCGCGCTGGCCTCGCTGCCGACTTGCTGCGCGGTGGCCCAGCGGGTTGCGCCGCCGAGACGTGTCATGTCGCGACCGGCGAGCTTGGCTGTCGGCACCGCGGCGGTGCCGCCCACGACGTACCCGCCCGCGGCGGCAGCGTCGAGGCGTGTCCGCTGCTCGGTCGTCATGTCGCCGTCGCGTGGTCCGGCGAGGATCACGCAATCGGTGTCGAGCACCCCGGCGAGGGTGACGGCGCTGTAGATGTCTGACTGCGCTTTGCTGTCAGCGCCCACGACGATGGGGATGTCACCGGCGCAATCGGATTCTGTCCACGGCTCAGCGCCGTCAAGATACGCGGACGATGCTTGCGCCGACGCGGGCGCGGGCAGGATCAGCGGTGTCATGAGCAGCGCGGCGAGAATCGCTGTGAGCAGCCGTCGGGGCATGGCGGTTCCCTCCTAGCGGAAGTCAGGGTGTGTTTGAACGCACAACCGCGTCAGCCGAAAGGAGGGAACCATGAACCCGGCTCCCGCCCGGCTCGGCTGGCACGGCCCGAGATGGGCCGCGGTTGTGCGTTCGGGCGCAACATAGCGCATCCGAGACCGTGACTCTGAGGGGCGGTCGCGTCCCCGGCGTGCGCACGCCGGGGACGCGTCAAACATGTTGGGTCCCCGGCCGACACCGAGGTGAGCGAACCCGACGGCGCATCCGTCCGCCCGTATCATTCGCCCATCCACAGGAGTTGTCGCCCGACCAAGTCACGATGACATCGTGGCGTCGGCGAGATTTCACCCAAGAATCCCCACGGCTGGACCCAGCGTCGCGAGAGGACCAGCCCCCGCATGACGCCACTGCGGTAGGTCCGCCAAGCTCGGGGAGGCTGGCCTCTGAGACCCGAGGCTACGCGCGGCTCCAATTCACTCGGCAGCGAATTGCGACTCAGCGGCGGCAATGCGAATGGGTGCTCCAGCGCAAGCCTGCTGACTGCGGCGCAGCGTTCAGCGCTACAAGTCTTCCTCCGTTCGCCGCAGCCACAGATCGAGCGTTTCTGTGGTCCATGTGGGCACGCCGGTGCCGAGGAAATCGTCGTCCGCGGTCCACACGCCTACGTCGAGCGCCAGAGCGCACGCTACGACCGGCCAAACGGTGGGGTCGCGAATCGAGCGCTCTCGGGCCTGGTCCTCCCATGCCGAGTAGATGGCTTCGGCGACGACGGTGCAGTTCAGGGCGACGACTTGCAGGCAGCGGTCCGACAGCCCGCTGGCTTCGTCTGTGCTCAGACCCCGATGGCGACCGAGCTTCTCCGCGCGGCGCGGAATCTCGCGGAGCGTTTCATGCCACATGCGCTCTGGCAGGTACAGGTCTATGCGCTGATCGGCCAGCCGCTGTCGGCCTCGCTCGCGCTGCAGCTAACCGACCAGAACGCTCGCGTCAACGACCAGACGCATGCTGCGGCGATGAACCGTCGCTGGTCGAGTTGGTCTGGGAACTGATCAGAGTTGTCTCGTCCGCATCATCATCAGCCTCATCGGCGAGACCCGCTCCAGTGAACTCCGCTACGAGATCGTCTTCGCTATCGCTCGCCAGCGGTACGTCAGCGGAAGAATCGAGAGGGGCGAGCATCGCCTTGAGCACTACGCTTCTCGTATGGCCCGACGCGACCGATCAGACCAGGTGGACCGGCCGGCCGAGCGCGAGTACCGGCATGGCAAGGCGCCGGCGAACCCGCCGCCGCCGCCGAAGGCTGTTGACAGCGTGCCATGGGTCCCGTCGAGCAAGGACTCTGAGAAGGCCGACTAGGCACTTCGATGTTCGGCTCACTGGTCGGGCTGCTGGTCGTCGGCGCCGCCTTTGTCCCAGGTTACGTCTACCTCACGGTGCGGCGACGAATGGTGCCAATGGCACGCACGTCACGTCCGCTGGAGAGCGCGCAAGTCGTCGTCGCTTCCTTGGGTGCCAATGCGTTAGCGCTGCTGACCTATGGGACCCTTCGGCTGTGGCCCTGGCTGCAGGGTCACAGCCCCAGCCTCGCGGAGCTGATTCGAGACCCCAAGAGCTACGCCACTACAGACGACGCTCGACTCATGTGGGTATGCGCGTGGGCTGTGCTGGTCGTCGCCGCTGCTGTGACTCTGGCGTGGGCACTCGCACACCGGCTCTGGCTGCCCGACAAGACGGTCCAGAAGTTCACGCCTGTCATCAAGGACGCCTCAGCGTGGTACCGGGCGTTCGACGCGGAAGCCCCGAAGAACTCAAGAGTGCTCGTCGTGTGCCATATGGCCGATGGGCACATCTTCGGAGGTCACTTGGCCTGGTACAACACGGACACCGAAGAGACTGACGACCGTGACCTCGTTCTCGCACCGCCATTCCTTGTCATGTCGCCCGAGTCGACCGACAACTCAGCTTCTGAAGATGGACCGATGGCAGACGAAGGAAGGATGATCCTGTCCGCGCGGAACATCCTGCGAATCGACGTCATCTACCTCAAACAGCACTCTGGCGACTGAGAGGCATCGGTGCCACCTCCTAGAAGGCAGGGGAGGGATCATCACTCACCCGGTCAAGCACGATTCTGGGTTTAGCGGTCGTCTGCGGGACAAGCCCACACCTGCGCTGAGTGCCCGGAGCGGGCACCAATACCCGCAGGTCAGCCTCATTTTCTGAGGACTGTTACCCATCTGCTACCCACAACCCCGCTGGCTCAGCTCGCGTGGGCCGCTGAGGCGTGCTGTGCGGCCGGAAGCGGCGCAGCGCACCCCGGCGAGGGAGTATCCCGTGCACCCTGATCCGCGGCATGCTTCTGAGCGTCGCTCCGCGTGAATAGCTGGTGAGTCGAGACCCACCCCTTCGGCCCTCGGCCCCGTCGAATGGCGGGCCGTGCCACAGGCGCGGCGAGGTCCTCCGCGCGATTCACCGGCGACACCCATGCCCCGCAGCCCCGGATCGCCCGCCATCACGCCTTGGTGGTGTCCGTCCTCATGTGAGCGGCGAACAGCGGGGTGAATTCGGCACGATTGACTACCACGTCCTCGAAGGTCGCGATCAGCCGTGCCTACCCAGGCTCCGGCAAGGTCGCCGCCAAGGCGCTCTCACGGGTCGCGTGGCCTGCATTCGGCATTGCAGTCGCAACATGCCTGTGGTCGATGCTCAGCATTCCCAGCGAGGAGACGAGTTCGGGATGGTCAATGCTGCTGGGCACCAAGATGCTGCTGGTGCTCATCCCCGGTGTCGGTGCACTGGTGCATCAGAACGTCGGCGACAACGTGGCCAAGCGAGGTGCTGGCGCAGGCGTGTCACTGCTGTGCGGCCTGACGGCGCTGCTGTTCGGCGTAATGCTCCAGCGGCGACGCCTCGACGTTGGGCTCATTGAAGATCACACCGTGAATTCGCCAAGGCCCGCGCCTGCGCACTCGAGGACCTGCGCGATTTCCTCGCTCAATTCCATGACGGGGCGATTGTCGACAAAGTCCAGCGCGTGCCGGAGCTGCTGTCGTACCTGCAGCGAATAATCGACGATGACCCCACGCCCGGTCGGTGCGCGCCAGCAGCCCGGAACATCAGACCGACAGATCACGATCAAGGCACCCAGGCCCGTCACACCCCGAGTCAGACCCAGGCCCGGACTGCCGGCCCCGAGGAGCGTGGTCGGCAATAGCTGTCAGATCCGGCTCGCAAGCGTCTGACCTGCACTTTCGCGTACATCAAGTACCTGGCATGCGACTCTGCGACCAGCCCCGTAGATCATGGATGTCACAGCCCCCACATACAGTCGTTTTCATGAGGGACGGCGGCGGATCGGGTTCGCGGGGCACCGCAACAAGCGCTGCTGTGCGCGTGGACGCGGTGGACGCATCGGGGCTGTGCGACGCGGGTCTGCGGGCCCGGCTGCGCGAGTTGGGTGGGGCGGAGTCCCGTTTGGCGGCGATGAAGGCCGATGTGCTCGGCGAGCTCGCCCGCCGCCGCGGCAACGCAGACGCCGAGCACACCGCCAAGGAAACCCTGTCGGTGTCGGGGCGCGCCGCCCGCGGCGACGTGAAGGCCGCGGTCGCGCTGGGCGACCTGGACAAGACACGCCAGGGCCTCGCATCGGGGTCGCTTCCTGTGGGCCACGCACGGCTGATCGCGCGAGCCGCCGGCGACGCTCCGATCGACGAGGCGTTCCTGGCCGAACGCGCCCGCCGCGAGGGCTATGACGAATTCCGTCGCACGGTCGCACGCCACGTCGCCGACCAGACCCGCGACGATGGCGCCTCACTGCTCGAGCAGCAGGGTCAGCAACGCTCGGCGCGTGTGTTCACCAGCCGCGACAACGCCATGGTGGTCATCAACGGCCAGTTCGACCCGGTCTCCGGTGCCCGGCTGGCGTCAGTGATCGCCGCCACGGAACGACGCCTCTACCACCACGAAGACCCCGACCACCGGCCCACCGCGGCCCAGCGCACCGCCGACGCGATAGCCAAGCTCATCTGCGAGCCCGACACCGCACGGCCCGCAGGCACATCGCTGATCGTGGTGGCCGACTACGACACGGTCAACCACCAGCTCGCCAACACACGTTTCGCCGACGGCACCCCGATCCCCATCGGCGAGATTGCCAAACTCGCCGTCGACTCCGGCGTGCTGCCCGTAATCTTCGACGACGCCACCGGCGACCTGCGCATGGGACGCCGCCGCCGCACCGCCACCGAACTCCAACGCTGCGCACTCGCACTGCGCGACCAAGGCTGCATCGGCTGTGGCACACACCCCGACCACTGCCGCTCACACCACATCGACGAGTGGCAACACGGCGGCCCCACCGACTACGACAACCTCGTGTCGGTCTGCCACGACTGCCACAACGACAAAATCCACCAACAAGGCTTCACCGTCGAACCCCACCACACACGCCCCGGCCGATTCGGGCTCCAACCGCCGAACCAGCCCCCCAACGAACACCAGCCCCCCAACGAACACCAGCCCCCCAACGAACACCAGCCCCCCAACGAACACCAGCCCCCCAACGAACACCAGCCCCCCAACGAACACCAGCCCCCCAACGAACACCAGGACCCCAACGAACACCGGGGCTCCCCTAGAGCGCCGCCCATGTGATCTGCGGGGGGCGTCTCCGGTCCGACCGCATCGGGGCCCCCAACGAGCACCGGGACTCCCCTGGAGCGCCGCCCATGTGATCTGCGGGGGGCGTCTCCGGTCCGACGGCATCGGGGCCCCGAAGTGGTAGTTGGGAGGGGCGAGCCGCCCCAATCCAGCACACGAGCAGCTCATCTCCACCCGCTGCGAATGGACAGGGCGCGGCACACCCGGCGAGCCGCCCCAATCCAGCACTCGTGCAGCTCATCTCCGGCTTGCGGGACTGGACCGGCGGGCGTTACCAGACGGCGTTCGCAGCCTTGAGATCGAGGACCTGCTCGTCGTCGTAACCGAGTTCGGCGAGGATCTCGTAGGTGTGCTCGCCGTAGTCAGCGGTGGAACCTCGCGCGCCTCGGAACTCATCGACGTCGAACACCGCGGGCGGCCCGATGAATCCGTCGTCAAAGCTCACCAAGTACTCGTTGGTCAGGATGTCGGGGTTGCCCGCAAGGTCCTCAACGCGATTCACCGGAGACACCCATGCCCCGCAGCCCCGGATCGCCCGCCACCAGGCCTCGGTGGTGTCAGTCCTCATGTGGGCGGTGAACAGCGGGGTGAATTCGGCACGGTTGGTTACCACGTCCTCGAAGGTCGCGAAACGCGGGTCTTCCAGCCACGACTCGATGCCGACAGCTCTCGCAAGCCCCTCCCAATGCGGTCCTTGCAGCGCAGCGATCGCGATCCAGCCGTCGGCCGTCTCGAAAACGGTGAAGAGTGGATTCCAAGCGTTACCCGGATCGAAGCGTTCCATGCGTTGTCCCACGTTCGCGGCAACGCCCACGGCTTGGCTTGTCAACCACAGCAGCGCTTGGGTTTGCGATGTCCCCACTACGCAGCCCCGCCCGGTGCGCGCACGTTTGAGCAGCCCGGCCATCACCGCCGAGGCCATGTTGGTGCCGGTCAGGATGTCGCTCAGCGAGCCCGGCGGATACGTCGGCACTTCGGTCGGCGAGATTGCGTCCATGAAACCGGCGTGCGCCATGCCGACCGTGTCCTGGCACAGGTCCTCGGCCAGCTCACCTCGTAGCCCGAACCCGCCGCCCCGGCAATACACCAGCTGCGGGTTGAGCTCTGCCAGCGTCTCAGGGTCGGCGCCGTAGCGGGCGAGGCCGGCGGTCCGCAGATTCGTGATGAACACATCGGCCTCACGGACCAGGCGCTCGAAAACCGGGCGTCCCGCCACCGACGAGATGTCGAGCGCCAGCGACCGCTTGTTCCGGTTCAGCGACCCGTAGAGCCATTCCCGGCCCCGGTCGTCAAACGTCACCCCGAACACGCTCGCAAAGCTGCGCATGTAGTCGGCCTGGCCGACTTGCTCAATCTTGACGACATCCGCGCCCAGCGAAGCCAGCGTGAGGCCCCCGACTGGTCCCTGCACGTACATGGTCATCTCGACAACACGGGTGCCGGCGAGCGGTGCCTCGGCGGCAGCTTCATCGTGCATCGATCCTCCAGCCTCGGTCGCCGCCGCGGACCCTAGCGCTGGGCTGGCGGCTCGATCCCGACGCGCAGTGGGGTCGCAGGGCGCCGGGGATCGTGCCGACGGGCGCCATCGAAGCGGACTCGTCGTTCACGCGCTTGACTTGTGCGGACTTGCGAGACAGAAGGGGCGAGCCGATGACCGGATCCGACTACACCTGCTTCGACGTGGAGGTGCGCGACCACGTCGCCAGCCTGGTCATGAAGCGCCCCGAGAAGGCCAACTCGATGATCTTGGAGTTCTGGAGGGAGCTGCCCCAGATCACCGACGAGATCTCGTCTGGTACCGACGCCCGGGTCGTCGTGCTGTCAGCGATCGGCAGGCACTTCTGCTCGGGCATGGACCTCGCAGTGTTCGGCGGCTTCGAAGAGCCGGCCAGCGGTGTCGGCGGCGGACACAGCAGCCGGACACGTGCGCAGTTCCGTAACACCGCACTGCGCGCACAGCAAACCTTCAACGCCTTTGAGCAGAGCCGGCTGCCGGTTATCGCCGCCGTCCAAGGTGCGTGCGTCGGCGGCGGAGTCGACATGGTCTCGGCCTGCGATCTTCGCTACGCCACACAGGACGCGTTCTTCTCGATCCAGGAGATCAACATCGGCATGACCGCGGATGTGGGAACGCTTCAGCGCATGCCCAAGCTGGTACCCGAGGGCGTTGTGCGCGAGCTGGCCTATACCGGCCGCCGTATGGGCGCGCAAGAAGCACTCGACCGCGGCTTTGTGAACGCTGTGTACGACGACCACGCTTCGATGATGGAAGCGGTCGACGACATTGCTGCCCAGATTGCCGCGAAGAGCCCGATGGCAATCTGGGGCACGAAGCAGTCGATGAACTACAGCCGCGATCACTCGGTCGCCGACGGCCTGGAGTACATCGCCACGTGGAACGCCGCGATGTTCGACACCGACGACATGGGCGAAGCCTTCCGGGCCCAGATGGATCGCCGTGAACCTGACTTCCCCGATCACCGCCCCCTGGGCAAAGGTCTCGGCGCCTGACAAGGCGTGTCGGAACTACGACGCCTGATAGGGCGCATAGGAGCTACCGCGCCTGACCAGGCGTGGAGGAGGCACATCGCATGAGCAAACTCTCACTCGTCCCGCTCGAATGCGGCTGGCTGTCCACTCCCACCGCGTCGGTGATCGCCGACGCTCCGGGCAATGTGCGGCTGCCCATTCCGAGTTGGCTGGTGCGTCACCCCAGCGGTCAGACGCTGGTGTTCGACACCGGCATGCATCCCCAGGTGCAGGACGGCGTGGGCGCCCGCTACCCGCTTCTGGCCAAGGCTTTCACGGCGGAATATTCGGCGAACGACGAAGTCTCGGCCCGGCTGGAAAGCGTGGACGTCGACCCCGCCGAGCTGACCTTCGCCATTTTCAGCCACCTGCACTTCGACCATTGCGGCGGCACCGAGCTCTTGCCCAATGCACGACTGATCTGCCAGCGGGCTGAGTGGGAGTCCGGTCATCACCCCAAGCTCATCGAGCATGAGGTGTACAAGCCCGACGACTTCGACTTAGGACACGACCTGCTGCTCATCGACGGTGAGCACGATGTGTTCGGCGACGGCTCGGTGACGTGTGTCCCGACACCGGGACACACCGCTGGCCACCAGTCGCTCCGGGTGGAGCTGGACAGCGGTCCGGTGGTGCTGACGGGCGACTGCGTCTATTGGGAGGACGTGCTCGACCGGATGCTGCTTCCGCCGTTCGGCTACAACCACGACATGCAGCTGGAGTCGATGCGCCGGCTGAAGTCGATGCGCGATGACGAGGGCTGCCGCCTGCTGTACGGGCACGACGACACCCAGTGGGCGACGCTGCCCCACGAAGGAATCGGGCTGACCTAGCCCGCCCCGGGCTTAGGCCGGCGGAGCGACGCGGTAGAAGCGGCGAGCAGTACCGGCGAAGAGGTCGGACCGTTCGGACTTCGTGTAGCCGGCCTGGTCACAGATTCGCTGGAACGCGTTGAACAGCACGGTGTACGAGCAGCCTTGCTTGTCGACCGGGAAGTTGCTTTCGAACATGGCGCGGTCGGGGCCGAAGGTTTCGATGCAGTGGCGGATGTCGTCGCTCCACGTTTCGGCAACCTGCTCCGAGGACGGGGCCTGGGGCAGGCGTTTGAAGCCGACGCCGTAGATGCTCATGCCGATGCCGCCGACCTTGACCGTGACCTGCGGATGGCGTGCCAGAGCCTCCAGCGCGGGGCGTACCACCGCTCGCACTTCGTCGCGCCGCTCGGCGTAGGGACCGATGCCGAGGGGGCCGCCGAGGTGGTCGAGCACCACGGGCGTGTCGGGTACTGCTGCAGCGAGGTCGACGAGCTCGGCCACTTGGGGATGGAACATCCAGGCATCGAAGCTGAAGCCCATGCGGCCCAGCATCGCGTAGCCGGCGCGGAAATCCGACTGGCCCAGAAGGCCCGGCGACGGCTTCGTATGACTCTCGCGGATCTGGTCGCTGGCGTCCCAGGCGTTGGCGTGACGAATGCCACGGAACAGGCCCTCGCCGGCCTCGTCATGCGCCGCCAGCACCTCCTCGACGGCTTTGCCGAGCGTCAGGTCGGCGAAGCTCACGATGGCCGAGATTGTGGCTCCGTCGGCCTCGGCCGAGATCGCAGCCTGCTCACGCACGAACTCGGTCTCGCCTACGGGCGCCATGTGGGTGGGGCCGCTGGTGCGGTAGCCGGCGGCGCACTCCACGAAAACCGTCTGGGTGACGTTGTGCCCCGCACCGGTGTCCGCGTGCAGATCGGGCACGAGGTACGTGCCTGCTGGGAAGTCCCAGAGGTGGTGATGCGGATCGACAATCTCGGTGTCGGCGTCGATGGGCTGTTCGACGGTTGCTGCCAGCCACGCTTCCTTCTCGTCGGTCACTGCTGTTCCCCCTGTGTCGTAGCGAACCGGTTGCGCGCGGCACTGTAGGCGGCGGCGCCCCGCCGAGCATCAACTGACTCGGCGATGTACAGCCGCTGGACAGGTCAACCCACGCCGTAGCAGCCGGCAGCCTCAGATGACTCGATCCCAGGACTCGGTGGGTTCGAGCCCGTCAAGTGTGAGCTGCCACAGCGACGGCGTGACCACGCCGTCAGCAATGTCGAGATAGCCGACGGTGCCGAGTTGGGCGCTGAGGTTGCGAGGGAACGTCGGCGATCCGGGATTCACGCACAGCACGCCCGACAGCGTGTCGATGCGGTGAACGTGTGTGTCGCCGTACACGCACACATCAAGTTGCTCGTCGCCGAAGTGCCGCTCAATGGCGTCGGCCACGGTATAGAAGGACAGCTCCGGCACGGGCAGATGATGGGTGAGGCCGACCCGTACGCCGCCGAAGGTGTGCGCCCAGGCGTTCGCCAGCAACCGATGGTCAGGCTGGACGTCGCGGCCCGACGAGCCGTCGTCGCCGTTGCCCCGAGCGGCCCAGGTCGGTGCGATCTCGTTGAGCCGGTCGACGACTGAGATGTCGTAGATGTCACCGGCGTGCAGGATGACGTCGCACCCCTCCATGGCTGCATACGCCTCGGGCCAGAGCTCCGGTGCAGCCTCGGGGATGTGGGTGTCGGAGATCAGCCCGATCCGCATCTCGTCACGCTAGGCGCGAGGTCAGCCGAAGCGGGTGCCCGATGGCAGGCGGGCGCCGTGCAGCCATGCCTGAGCATTGGCAGCTGGGCGGCCCGCGGGCTGTACGACGTCGAGGCGCACAATGCCGTGTCCGGTGACCACGGCGTCACCGAACAACGTTCCCGGCGGCGCATCATGCGTCGCCGACGACGGGGTGCCTCCACGAACGATGAATCGTTGGCCGTTGAGCGTGGTCCACGCGCCACCCACCCGGATCTGGCGGTCGATGTGGGTTGCGGGCTGGGACCAATCGATCTCTCGGTCGGCAGTGCTGAGCTTTCGGGCGTATGTGGGCTCCCCCTGCTGGGGTTCGGGTGTGCCGAGACCGTTCGTCACGGACTCCACGAGCCGCTGTGCGCCTTCGTCCGCGAGACGAATGCGCAGATGAGCCGCTGTGTCAGTCGGACCGATGGGTACCTCGTGGCGCCAGTAGACGGGGCCCGTGTCGAGCGATTCCTCTAGCGCCATCAAGCAGACGCCGGTGACGTCGTCGCCGGCGAGGAGTGCACGCTCCACCGGGGCTGCGCCACGCCAGCGCGGCAGCAGCGAGAAATGCAGGTTAAGCATCGGGACCTGGGACAGCAGGTCAGCGCTGATCAGACGCCCGTAGGCCACGACCACAGCGCAATCAGCGCCGGCGCTCGTGAGGTCGGCAGGCTCGTGGCTGATCGGCAGGCCAAGTTCGGTTGCAGTAGCCGAGACCGGGCTGGGCGTGTCGCGTCCACGACGGCTGCGGCGGCGTGGCGCACCGGTCACGACGACGCCGATGTCGAAGCCGGCCTGAGCAAGCGCCAGCAATGCGGGCACGGCGTCGTTCGGGGTGCCGGCGAACGCGACGCGGCGGGGCCGGTTCGGGGGCAGTGGCAGAGTCGGCAGCGTTTGTGTCATGAGTCCTTCGGGCACCTCATCCCCACCGGCACATCCCGACTCTGCGCAAGATTGCCGCCACAGGCGGCAAATCTGCACAAAGAAGGCGCGACGCAGCCCCCGAACGCTCAGCCCGCCGCGCTGTTGCGGCCGACGAGAGGGACAGGACCGCTCGCTGCGGGCCCCGGGGCGCCCGACTGCAGCTGTGCCAGCTTGGAGCGCCACTCTCGCAGGGCGTCCTTGCGCTCGGCCTTGTCGAGGTGGTCGATGAGCAGCAGGCCGTCGAGGTGGTCCAACTCGTGCTGGAACAGGCGTGCGGTCAGGTCGTCGGCTTCGATGCTGACCTCGTTGCCGTCAAGATCGAGGCCGACCAGATAGACCTCTTTGGGGCGGACGATGTCGAAGGTCAGGCCCGGCACGGAGAGGCATCCTTCGGTATAGGTCCACTCGCCGTGGCTCTCGACGATCTCGGGATTGATGAGGGTCTGAGGGCCGTCGCCCTCGTAGAGGTCGAACACGAACAGGCGGCGTTGGATACCCACCTGGGGAGCGGCGAGACCGATCCCTTCTGCCTCGTACATGGCGGGAAGCATGTCGTCGACCATGCGCGCCACGCGGCCGTTGATCTCGGTGATCTCGGCAGCCCGCTGACGCAGCACCGGATCGCCCATCAGCCGGATCTCGAAGGTGCCTCCCATGGATTTCGGAGGCTACCGGCACACCCGCGCACGGACCGGCGGAGCGTTCGGCGAGCTGAATCAGGCGCGCAGCGGGTCGACGGCGACCCGCAACCGTCCTGAAGGCCGTTCGGCGGCTGCCAGCGCGTGCAGCAATACGTCCTGGTCGTCGCTGCCAACCCGCCAGGTGCCCTCGGCCGGCCCGGCGATGTCGAGTTCGCCGGCGTGATCGCCGGCCGACAGGAGGTCGATGTAGGTGCTGGCTGCTGCGCCCGACACCAGCGCCCAGGCAGCAGCCGGCGGCTGGTGCATTTGGGACCGACGCTCGACTTCGGCACGGATCCAGTCGCCCGGATCGGCCTCGACAGCCGCCAACAGGGCGGGATGGGCAGGCAGCCGGGTCTGCACCACGATGCGGCCTCCACCAGTGCGCGGTCCCACCAGCCGCGCTGCGCGTACAAGCAGCGCGAAGGCCTCCTCGGCGGCCCGGTAACGAGGCGCTGTCAGCTCCTGATCGAAGTCCACGAAGGCCACGGCGTCTGCTGATGGCACCCGGTGGAGCACTGCTTCGGTGCCGATGTAGAGCGCTGGCCCATCTGCTAGCTGCGACGAGGGCGCCCGTCGGCGCCGGTGGGTTGAGTCGGCAGTCGAGTCGGCGGCTGCGGCGCTCTCGCCGACGATCTGGATCACGGGGCGTCGGGCCAGACGCTCCATCTCCTCCGCAACTCCCTTCACACCGACACGAGCACGCCGGAACCTGATGGCTCCGCAGGATTCGCAGACCGCCGGGCGCTTCTCGCCGCTGCCGGGATCGACAAACTGCTGCTTCTCCAGGCGCAGAGGCCGGCCGGTGTGCTCCGAACACGCCAGCTCGCCGCACGATGCGCAGTATGCGAGACGCGCCCGTCCCGTGCGGTTCAGCACGCAGACCACCGTGCTGTCGGTTCGCAGCAGCCCGGCCAGCGTCTCGCCGCACCACTCCCCTGCCGTGGGGTCGTCTCGTCGCCGGTCGGCAATCTGCACCCGGGGCCAGGCTTCGAGCTCGGACGGTCGCGGTGCGGTGATGAGCGTCGAAGCAGCCGGGGCACCGGGCTGGCGGGCATGCGCAAGTGAGTCGGGTGACGGCATCGGTCCTACGAGCAGGCACTGCGCTCCGTCGCGGCGGGCACGCTCGACAGCCGCATCACGGGCATTCCATGTCGGCGAGGCCTCCTCTTGGTAGGCCTCGTCGTGCTCGTCGAACACGATCACGGTACGCAATGGGCCACACGGCGCCCAAGCGGCAGCCCGGGTGCCCACCACTGCGTGCGCCGCGGCGGCGCCTGCCCAATCACGCGGTGCCAACGCAGTCGAGATGCCGGCTTGGCGCAGCCGCCCTGCCAATCGCGCTGCCCACGCGACCGTGGGCACCAGCACCAGCAACGGACCACGCCGCAGTGCCGCCGCGACGAGCGGCCATTCGTCGGCGCACGGTCCCATACGCACGACTGCGGGCGTCTTGTTGTCGGATGCGAGTGCGGCTGCGACCCAGGCCGGGGCATCGGCCGAGACGGAGATCTGGGCACCCCGGTGACCTCCCGAAGAGTGTGACGGCAGGCCTGACACGACCCGATCGGCGCTGGCAGTTCTCAGGAAATGCGCCCGAGTGCCCGCCCAGCGCCATGCAGCCCAACTCGCCAGCTCCACGACGTGCGGCGGAGGGCCCAGGCTCATCACTCGCGATATCGGCAGCAACTCGACATCGCCGGGAGTGGGCGGATCGAGGTCTGTCACCCAACCTCGGATCGAACGACCTTGCAGGGGGACAAGCACAACGGTGCCGACGTTGATGGGTACCCGGCCCGAAGCGAGTTCCGGCGGCAGCAGGTAAGTGAACTCGCGGTCGATGGCCGGCTCGTCGACCAGCACCTGCACCATCTGCTGCATCGTCGCAGTCTGCCCCGCGTCGCCCGCACGGCGAGCGCCGATTGCGCGATGCCGCGGACCTGGCTGGTTCTCGCTGGGTAATCGAGGGGCGCTATCGCGCCTGCCCGCTCGCCGGCCTACAGGCCCAGCGCTGAGGCGAGGTCGTCGACCCGGTCGAGACGTTCCCAGGGGAACGACACGCCGTCGGATTCCCGGCCGAAATGGCCGTATGCGGCTGTGACCTTGTAGATCGGTTGGCGCAGATTGAGTTCGGCCAGCAGGGCAGCGGGACGCAGGTCGAACACTTCGGCAACCGCAGACGCAATGGCGTCCGGGTCGACGTGGGATGTCCCGAACGTCTCCACAAGCACCGAGACCGGTTCGGCACGGCCGATGGCGTACGCCACCTGCATCTCGCACCGATCGGCCGCGCCGGCTGCGACCACGTTCTTTGCAACCCAGCGCGCGCCGTACGCCGCCGAACGGTCCACCTTGGAGGGGTCCTTGCCGCTGAATGCACCCCCGCCGTGACGGGCGTAGCCGCCATATGTGTCGACGATGATCTTGCGTCCCGTAAGGCCCGCATCGGCGACCGGTCCACCCCTGACGAAGCTGCCCGAAGGGTTCACCAGCAGCTCAAAATCGTCGTCGGCGAACGCTGCTGGCAGCGTGGGGCCGATGACGTGCTCGAGCACGTCCGGGCGCATCATCCCGTCGATCTCGATCCCGTCCCGGTGCTGAGCGGAGACGACAACAGTGCGGAGCGCGATCGGCTCGCCATCTCGGTATTCGAAGCTCACCTGGGTCTTGCCGTCAGGGCGCAAGTACGGGATGCGGCCCGACCTGCGGGCTTCGGTGAGCTGCTCGGCCATGCGGTGAGCGACATAGATCGGCAGGGGCATGAACGCCTCGGTTTCCCGGCAGGCGTAGCCGAACATCATCCCCTGGTCACCGGCTCCCTGTTCAGGAATGACGTCCAGTGTCGCGGCAGCTTCAGTGCTTCCGAAGACACCCTTGGTGATCTCGCTCGACTGCTCGTCGAGGGCGATCATGACGCCGCAGGTGTTTCCGTCGAAACCAAGCTCACCGTGGTCGTAGCCGATGCCGGTGATGGTGTCGCGCACCACCCGCGGGATGTCGATGTAGGCCTTGGTGGAAACCTCGCCTGCCACCACGACGAGACCGGTCGTGACCAGCGTCTCCACCGCAACCCTGGCTGCTTTGTCCTCGGCAATCAGTGAGTCCAGGATGGCGTCCGAGATCTGATCGGCCATCTTGTCGGGATGGCCCTCGGTCACCGATTCTGAGGTGAAAGTCCACTGGCTCACCGTGGCTCCAGATTCGATCGTGATTGGCCAGATCGTGATTGGCCAGCCGTGCAGGCCCGTCGCAGTTGCTGATTGCAGCAGCGCGGCAAGGCTAGACGGCCTGAGCCGAAACCCAGCAGACGCTCAGCGGCGAAGCTCGGCCACGGCGTCGAGCACGGCGTCGGCCACCTCGCGCTTCGAGCAGAGAGGCAGCGGTCGCACGGTGCCGTCGGCCAGCAGGATGGTCACGATGTTGGTGTCGTGTGCGAAGCCCGCGCCCGCGGCCGAGACATCGTTCGCGACTATCACGTCGAGGTTCTTGCGCGCCAGCTTCTGTGCTGCGTTGTCGAGCACATCCGCTGTCTCGGCGGCGAAACCGACGAGTACCTGGCCCGGGGGCTTGCTGGCCCCGAGCCCGGCGAGGATGTCCGCTGTGTGCTCGAGTGCGATCACAGGCGGCGTGCCGCTGTCGAGTGTTTCGCCCTTCTTGATCTTCTGAGGGGCCACTTCTGCGGGCCGGAAGTCGGCCACTGCAGCCGCCATGACGATGACCCCGGCGTCAGCATGTGCGCGCACAGCAGCTTCCATCTCGGCTGCTGATTCGACGCGCACCTCCCGGATGCCTTCAGGCGAAGCCAGCGCGGCACTGGTCACCAAGGTGACGTCGGCTCCCCGGTCCCGAGCCGCGGTGGCGATGGCGTAGCCCTGCTTGCCTGACGAGCGGTTGCCGATAAAGCGAACCGGATCGATGGGTTCGCGGGTGCCTCCCGCCGTCACCGTCACGTTGACACCTGCGAAATCCCGGCGCGCCACCGCTGGCTCGCGCGCCTCGGCTGAGTCCGGTTGTGCGGTAAGCACTGCGCCGACGGCGTCGAATATCGTGGCCGGCTCGGCGAGGCGGCCTGTGCCGACATCGCCGCCGGCAAGCCGGCCGGATTCGGGCACCACAATGTGCACGCCGCGGCCGGTGAGCACGTCGAGGTTGTGCTGCACGGCGTCGTGTTCCCACATCTCAGTGTGCATGGCGGGGCAAACAACCACGGGGGCACGCGTCGCGAGCAGCGTGGCGGTCAGCAGGCCGTCGGAAATACCCGCTGCGTAGCTGCCGATGACCCGTGCGGTGGCGGGCGCCACGACGATGACGTCGGCTGTCTGGCCCAGCGTCGTATGCGGGATCGGATCGTCTTCACCGAAGATCGATGTGCGAGCACGCTCGCTGGCGAGCGCATCGAACGTCGCCCGGCCCACGAATCGCTGCGCTGCGGCCGTCATCACCGGTATGACGTGAGCGCCGGCGTCCATCATCAGCCTGCAGAGGATCACGGCCTTGTACGCGGCGATGCCGCCGCTGACTCCGAGCACCACGCGGCGCCCGGCGAACGGCGACTGTGCCCGAGCAGAGTCAGGATGGAGGCGATCGGCAGAGTCCGTCACTGCCGCGCAAGGGTACGCCCCGCTGTCAATTCTCGACAGCAAGCCCCGACAGGACTGGGTTGTGGTCCGTGGCGCTAGGCCTTGAGGTCGGGAACAACCTCGAGCATGGCAGCATCGGCCTCGGCTGCAGCGAGCGCTTCGGCTTCCAGCCGTGCCCGCTCTTCGGGATCGAAACGCTCGAAGGTGATCTTGTCGGCCTCGATCTCCTCGAAGGCGATCGACAGCGGCTTGCGAGCGACCGAAGCCACCTGCGGCGGCACGACCGAGCCGATGCCGCCGTCGAGCTGGTTGTAGTACGAGTTGATCTGCCGGGACCGCATAGCCGCAAGGCTCACGAGAGTGAACTTCGAGTCGACCTTGGAGAGCAGGTCCTCGAGCCCCGGGGTGATCATGGTGTCGGTTGACTCAGTCATCGCAGGATGCAGGCTACCCAGGACCCAGCCCGGCTCCATGGTGCCCGCAGGCGCTGTGTGGTGATTCAAGGAACTGGAGCCCTCGCACGAACCGGCTCCGGCTCAAGCGCTTGGCGGGCGGCGAGTGCGGGTGCGGGTGCGATCCACGAAAGCAGCGATGTCGGTCACAGTGCTGGAGATGTCCCGGTTCACCACGATGAGGTCGGCCATCCGGTATCCCACAGGCAGCTCCTCGTCGGCTTTGGCGAGCCGGCGTGCTACCTCGGCGTCGGGGTCCCCTCTCCGGCGCATGCGCCGTTCCTGCTCGGCTCGGCTGGGCGGAAGCACCATGATCACCAGCGCAGACGGATCGCGATTGCGCACCGAGACAGCGCCCTGCACGTCGATCTCCAGCACGAGATCGCTTTCGAGGTCAAGCGGCGGCATCGGGGTGCCGTAGCGATACTCGAAGAAGTCGGCCCATTCCAGGAATCCTCCCGAAGCGATCCGGGCCTCGAACTCGGCCGCCGTCACGAAGGTGTACGCCTCGGCTGGCTCCCCGACGCGGCGAGGACGAGTCGTCCAGGACCTGCTCAGCAGGAGGGATGGATCCCGCGCCACCAGCTCAGCCACGATCGTGCCTTTGCCAGCCCCGCCCGGCCCGCACACCACGTAGAGCGTCACGCCCCAAGGCACGGTCGGGCTCGCAGCGCCACTGGGCGCCGGGTTGGTCATGCGACTGTATTCACGCGCCTGGGGCGGAATCCTGTGCGAAGTGCTCGCTCAAACGGCGCCGCTGCGTATCGCCGAGACCTCGCAGTCGCCGATTGTCGGCGATGCCTATCTCGGCCATCAGGCGACGGGCCTTGACCTTGCCGAGACCCGGCATCGACTCCAAGGCAGCAAGTGCCTTGAGCTTGCCGACGTTCTCGACAGTGTCGGCTTCGGCCAGCAACTCGTCGAAGCTGAGGAATCCCATCTTCAACCGGTGCTTGGCGTTTGCGCGGACCTCGCGGGCCTCTTTGGCCTTGGCCAGCGCCTCGGCACGCTGCTCGTCACTGAGTTCAGGCAGCGGACTCATTGTGATGCATTGTAGCTATGCCGCCCATAGGGCTAAGGGACACTGGCTTGGCGAGCGCCGCCGATCAAGCGCGGGCAAGCTCTGCGGCAACCTCGGCAACGATCGCCGCGGCCGCAGCCTGCGGATCGGGTGCCGCGGTTACCGCACGTCCGATGACGAGCAGATCGGCACCGGCAGCCAGTGCCGCTGCCGGGGTGGCAACCCGGCGCTGATCTGCTGCCGACACGCCGCTGGGTCGTATGCCAGGCACGACGCGTAGCAGCCCCGGAGCCGCCGCCGACACCGTAGGGAGATCTGGAGCGGCGCAGATAAGGCCGCCACAGCCGGATTCTCGAGCCAGTGCAGATCGTTGCGTCAGCACCTCGGGCGTGGCTTCGGCGTCCGAAGTGAGGACAGTGACACCGAGGGCAACGGGTGCGACGCTCGGCATCGACGTGCCGCTCGACATCTCGGCGCCTTCAGCCAGCCCGCGTACGCCGGCGGCCAGCATGTCCGGTCCGCCCTGGGTGTGCAGGGTGAGCAGCCAGACACCCAGCGCACCGGCACGCCATGCAGCCCGTTCCACCGTGTTCGGGATGTCGTGCAGCTTGAGGTCCAAGAACACCCGGCAGCCCGTCGCCACGATGTCTCTCACAAGCGAGGGACCCTCTGCGACAAACAGCTCGAGGCCGACCTTCATGACGCCGAAATCGGCTCCGAAGCGTTCCATCAGCGCCAGCGCCGCTGCCCGATCCTGCACGTCCAGTGCGAGTGCCAGCCGGTCTCGGGCAGCGCCGCTGCGCAGCGTTGCGGCCGATCCAGAAGTGGTCAATGCGTTCAACAGCTTTCCTGGGTGCCCGCGTCCGCTGAACGGGGCCCGGTTCGGGCGTGATGAGCCCGGCCGGTCAATTCGGCGGCCGCGAAGACGCCGTGCTTCTTGCACCAGCGGCGCAACTCCGACAACACCTTGCGGGGCGCGCGCGGATCCCAGAACGATGCAGTACCGACCTGCACCGCAACCGCACCCGCCGCCATGAGCTCCACTGCGTGCTCGGCTGCTGCCACGCCGCCGACGCCCACGATCGGCACCTCGCCTAACGCCGCCCGCACGTCGAAGATGGCCCGGACAGCCACGGGCCGGATCGCCGGACCCGACAGCCCGCCGCCGCCGTTGCCGAGCGTGGGCACCGCAGTGACGGGATCGATGGACATTCCCAAAACGGTGTTGATGAGCGTGAGGGCCTCGGCTCCTGCGGTCAGCGCTGCGGCGGCGATCTCGACCAAGTCGGTCACGTTGGGGGTGAGCTTTGCCCACAGCGGCACACCTGCGGCAGTCGCGGCGCTTATGGCATCGGCAGTAGCCGCCGGGTCACACGCAAACATCTGGCCCCGGCCCTCGAGGTTCGGGCAGCTGACGTTCACTTCCAGTGCCGTCAGGCCAGCACCGGCCAGGGTCTGAGCCGCTGTCTCATAGTCGGCGACTGTGCGGCCCCAGATGCTGGCCACCACCCGAGCCCCGGTTCGACGCAGGCGCGGCAGTTCGGTCTCGAGCCACGCCTCGGCACCGGGATTCTGCAATCCCACCGCATTGAGCATCCCCGCAGGCGTGCCCACAACCCGGGGGGCCCGATTCCCGGCCCAGGCGAACGGCGACAGCGACTTGGTCACCACAGCACCCAGTTCGGCAAGGTCGAGGTACCCGCGGAGCTCGGTGCCGTAGCCAGCGGTTCCCGATGCGGTCATCACGGGATTGGGCAGCAAGACGCTGCCGATGCGTACTGCCATATCGATTGGCAGGTCGCCCGACGTACTCATCGGGGCCTTAGGCATGTTTGCGCCGCATCGACGCATCGAGGTTCGCGTGAAACTCCTGCAGCGGTCGCACTTGCAGGTCGCTCGCTAGCCATTCCCGCATGCCCGTCGCCACGGCTCGTGCGGCGGCGACCGTCGTGAAGCACGGAATGTGATGGGAGCGGGCGGCAGCGCGAATGTGGCGGCCGTCGAGTTGGGCGCCGCGGCCCCGGGGTGTGTTGACGACCAAGTCCACTCGGCCCGCTGCGATGAGCTGCACAGCGTCCTCGCCGGGCGAGGTCTCCTCGCCGTCGGCCGACAGCTTCGCCACCTCGACATCGACGGGCACGCCGTGGCTCCGCAAGAAGCTTGCCGTGCCGGCGGTGGCCGCTATGTCGAAGCCGATCTCAGCGAGGATGCGCGCCGCTTCCAACGCCTCGGGTTTGTCTCGGTCGGCCAGGGTCAACAGCACCGTGCCTTCGGAGGGCAACACGTCGCCTGCGGCAATCTGGCTCTTTGCAAAGGCCAGCCCGAAGGTGGCGTCGATGCCCATGACCTCGCCGGTGGAGCGCATCTCGGGACCCAGCACGGTGTCCACCGAGGGGAACCTGCCGAACGGCAGCACTGCTTCCTTCACAGCCACGTGGCGCGGCGCAGGACCTCCGTCGGCCGGGTCAGCCAATGACGACCCACTGTGCAGTTGCACGTTGCGAGCCCAGTCAGGCAGCATCCCGGCCGCCACGAGTTCGTCGAGCGTTTCTCCCGCCATCACCCGGGCCGCCGCCTTGGCCAGCGACACCCCCGTGGCCTTCGCCACGAACGGAACCGTGCGAGACGCCCGTGGGTTGGCCTCGATCACGAATACCTCGCCGGCTTTGACAGCGAACTGCACGTTCAGCAGTCCAACCACTCCCAGCGCTTCGGCCAACCGCTGCGTGTACGACACCATGACTCGCTGGACCTCGCCGCTGAGGCTCGGCGGAGGGATGGCGCAGGCGCTGTCGCCCGAGTGGACGCCGGCCTGCTCGACGTGCTCCATGATCCCGCCGAGCATCCACGCCCCGGTGTGGTCGCGCAGCGAGTCCACGTCGACCTCGATGGCGTCTTCGAGGAACTGGTCCACGAGTACCGGACGCTCGGCCGACAGCCCGCCTTCGCGTCCCAATGAGGAGAACAGGGCGAGCTCGGCCATCGTTGCAGCCAACTCAGCGTGGTCATAGACGACCGTCATGGCTCGGCCGCCGAGCACGTAGCTGGGGCGCACCAACGCGGGAAAGCCGATCTGCTCGCAGATCGCGGCTGCCTCGGCCGGTCCCGACGCAGTGCCGCCGGGCGGCTGGGGGATGGCGAGCTCTGTGCACAGAACGTTCCAGCGCTCTCGGTCCTCGGCGAGGTCGATGGAGTCCGCGGGCGTGCCGCACACGAGCTCAGCTGGCAACTCGGAGGCCAGCTTGAGCGGCGTCTGCCCGCCCAGGCTCACGATGACGCCGACCGGGTCCTCGGCCTCGATGATGTTGTAGACGTCCTCGACGGTCAGCGGTTCGAAGTACAGCCGGTCGGAGGTGTCGTAGTCGGTGGAGACCGTCTCGGGGTTGCAGTTCACCATCACGGTCTCGTAGCCGGCCTCGCGCAAGGCGAAGCTGGCATGCACGCAGCAGTAGTCGAACTCGATGCCCTGGCCGATGCGGTTGGGTCCCGAGCCCAGGATGATCATGCGGGGGCGGGTGCCGGGTCGGATCTCGTCCTCGTCTTCGTAAGTGGAGTAGTGGTACGGCGTGCGAGCGTCGAACTCGGCCGCGCAGGTGTCCACCGTCTTGAACGTGGCGCGCACGCCCGCTTCGAGGCGTGCGGCCCGAACCTCGGCTTCGCTCACCCCCCACAACCACGCCAGCTGCGCATCGGCGAAGCCGAACTGCTTGGCGCGCCGCCATGCGCGACGGTCCATCGAGGCCACTCCCCCGACAGCCTCCAGTACCGCGCGCTCGTCGACGATGGCCAGCATCTGGTCGACGAACCAGGGGTCCACGCCGGTGGCGGCGCTGATGGCATCGGGGTCGGTTCCTCGTCGCAGCAGTTCGCCCATCTCGAAGATGCGCTCGGGCGTGGGCGTCTCGATGGCCTCGAGCAGCTCAGCGGTGAAGCGCTCGGCGTACTGCGTCTCGCCCGCGTCGGCGTTCAGACCGAATCGTCCCTGCTCGAGGCTGCGCAGCGCCTTCTGCAAACTCTCAGCGAATGTGCGGCCGATGGCCATCACCTCGCCCACGGACTGCATCTGCGGGCCGAGCACGGGTGCCGCCCCGGGGAGCTTCTCGAACGCCCAGCGGGGGATCTTGGTCACCACATAGTCGATGGTCGGCTCGAAGCTGGCGGGGGTTTCGCCGGTGATGTCGTTGCGGATCTCGTCGAGCGTGTAGCCGACGGCGAGGCGGGCTGCGATCTTGGCGATCGGGAAGCCGGTGGCCTTCGAAGCCAGCGCCGAGCTGCGGCTGACCCGCGGGTTCATCTCGATGATGATCCGTTCGCCGTTGGCGGGATTCACCGCGAACTGCACGTTCGAGCCGCCGGTCTCGACGCCGATGCGGCGGATGCAGGCGAACGCCGCGTCGCGCATTTCCTGGTATTCGACGTCGGAGAGGGTCTGTGTGGGGGCGACCGTGATGGAGTCGCCGGTGTGCACGCCCATCGCGTCGAAGTTCTCGATGGAGCAGATCACCACGCAGTTGTCGGCGCGGTCGCGCATCACCTCGAGTTCGAATTCCTTCCAGCCACGCACCGACTGCTCGATGAGGATCTCGCTGATCGGGCTGGCATCGAGGCCCGCCGCTGCGGCAGCCTCGAATTCGTCGGGCGTGGTGGCGAAGCCGGTCCCCGCACCTCCCAGGATGTAGGCAGGCCGGATGATGACCGGCAGGCCGATCTCGTCGATCGCTTGGAGGGCGTCGTCCAGGGAGTGCGCGATGGCCGAGGGAGCGCATTTCAGCCCGATCTCGGTCATGGCCTGGCGGAAACGGTCGCGGTCTTCGGCGGTGGCGATGGCCTGCTCGGAGGCTCCGATCATCTCGACGCCGTAGCGATCGAGCACGCCGCTGTGGCTGAGCTCGGTGGCCAAATTCAGCGCCGTCTGGCCGCCGAGGGTGGGCAGCAGCGCGTCAGGGCGTTCACGGGCGATGATCGCTTCGAGCACGGCGGCGTCGAGCGGTTCGACGTAGGTGGCGTCGGCGAACTCCGGATCGGTCATGATCGTGGCGGGATTCGAGTTCGCCAGGATTACCCGGTAGCCCTCTTCGCGCAGCACACGGCAGGCCTGGGTGCCCGAGTAGTCGAACTCGCAGGCTTGGCCGATGACAATGGGTCCCGAGCCGATGATCAGGATCGATTCGATGTCATTGCGGCGGCCCATCAACTGTTCCCCCGCTGGCGGCGGCCGGAGCCGTTGCACGTGCCGCCCCAGAACGTCGACATGAGGTCCGCGAAGCGATCGAAGAGGTATCGCGAGTCGTGCGGTCCGGGGCTGGCTTCGGGGTGATACTGGACGCAGAACGCGGGCAGGTCGCGGCACGCGAAGCCCTCGAGCGCTCCGTCGTTCAGGCAGACGTGCGTCTCGTCGACTCCCGGCACGGAGCCCGATTCGATAGCGAAGTTGTGGTTCTGACTGGTGATCTCGATGCGGCCGGTGGACTCGTCGCGCACCGGCACGTTGCCCCCATGGTGGCCGAAGGGAAGCTTGTAGGAGCGGCCGCCGAGGGCAAGGCCGAGCACCTGCTGGCCCAGGCAGATGCCGAAGATCGGAACCACGCCCAGCAGGTCACGCAGCGCGGTCGTGACGCCGCCGGCCATCTGTGGGTCGCCGGGGCCGTTGGAGAGGAAGATCCCATCGGGTTCTCGGGCCAGCACCTCGGCCGCGGAGGTTGACGCCGGCACGATTTCGACGGTCGCGATACGGCCCAGGTTCGTGGTGATTGCGCGCTTGATGCCCAAGTCGTAGGCGACGACCCGCCACGGCCCGTCGCCCGTGGTGTACGGCTCGGCGGTGGTGACTTCGCTGACGAGGTCGACGCCTGCAGTGCCGGGTTCTGCGCGGGCGGCGATTGCGAGACGTTCGAGCGCGTCGTCGTTCGGGACAGGGCCGAACGCGCCAGGCATGGCGCCGTGGTTGCGGACGTGGCGAGTCAGCCGGCGCGTGTCCACGCCGGCGATTCCGGCGATGCCGTGGCGGACGAGGTACGAGTTGAGGTCTCCCTCGGAGCGCCAACTCGATCGGCGCCGGGCCAGGTCGCGAATGATGACGCCACGGCAGAAGGGACGGCGCGACTCGGCGTCGGCCGCGGTGATGCCGTAATTGCCGATGTGGGGGTAGGTGAACGCGATGATCTGGCCCGCATAGGAGGGGTCGGTGATGACCTCCTGGTAGCCGGTCATCACCGTGTTGAACACGACCTCGCCGGAGGCCACCCCATTGGACGCTGTTGAGGGCGCGCCGATCATCTCGCCCTCGAAGACGGTGCCGTCGGTAAGCACCAGGGCCCCAAGCGCGGGAGCGCTTGGCTGGTTCATCGTCCTGCCCCCGCAGTTGACGCCGCGAACATGACGGCGGGATCGCTCGGCTGCCCATTGGCCACCACGAGGTGCCCGGCGACGACCGTCGCGGTCACCATGGCGCTCATCGACCGGCCGCGGTGCGGGGTATTTCGCGCCATCGACACTGAGCCTCGCTCGGCCAGCGTCCAGGTCCGGTCGAGATCAAGCACCACGAGGTTTGCCGGTTGGCCCGGCTCGATGAGCCCACCGCCGAGGTGTGCGGCACCGGCCAGCTCAGCGGGCCGCCACGACAACGCGTCCAGCGCTGTTTCGAGACCGATCTCGGGATGGCCGAAAGTGAGTGCGGCGCAGGTTTCCAATGCGGCGATGCCGGGAGGAGCTTCATCGAAGGGCAGGTCCTTGGCTTGGGGCGGCACTGGCGAATGGCCGCTGACGATGGCGTCGATGGTGCGGTCATTGACGCCGGCGATCAGCGCGTCCCGGTCGGCCGCAGTGCGGTACGGCGGCTCGGCGCGCATCAGCGTGTCGTAGCCGTCGGCATCGGCATCGATGAACAGCAAGTGCTCCGCGGTGACCGAAGCCGAGACGTCCAGCCCTTCGGCCTTGGCGGCGCGCACCAGCTCGACGGTACGGGCGGCGCTGATGCGGTCGAGGTGCATGCGGCCGCCAGTGAGCCGTGCAATGCCGATGGCGACGGCAGCTGCCAACTCCTCGGAGGCAGCGGGCTCGCCCGCCAGGCCCATTCGCGCCGAGACTGCGCCTTCAGCCATGGCGGCCGTGCCGGCGAGGTGAGCGGTGGCAGGGCGCACGGACACAACAGCGTCGAGGGGTCCTGCGTACTGCAGGGCGCGTCGCAGGAGGCCGACGTCATCTTGGGGTCCGACGTCGGTGAACCATCGAACACCGGCGTCAGCCAGTTCGGCCATTGGCGAAAGGCGGCGCCCGGCCCGCTCGGCTGTGATCGTGGCGGAGGGAATGATGTGACCGCGGGCGTTCGACGCATTGCGGTGGAGCTCGGCCAGCTGTCCCAGACGGTCGAGCGGGGGTTCGGTGTCGGACTGGGCCATCACGGCGGTGAAGCCGCCCCGCACGGCCGCCGCGCTTGCTGTCGCGACGGTCTCGGCTTCCTCGTTGCCCGGCTCGCCCAGGCGTGCGAACAGGTCCACGAAACCCGAGACGACCACGCAGCCCGAGGCGTCGATCAGGCGTGCGGGGCCATCGACGGTCACGCCCGGCGGATTCACTGCCGCGATCTGGCCGTCAACCACGACGATGTCGGCACGGCGCCGCCCGGCACGCTCGACGATCTCACCGCCCGTGATGAACAGGGGGGCTTCGGCAGTCGGCATCGGGAGCGTCTGGGTCTCAGGCATCGCTCTGTCCCGAAGTGTTGGTCCCTGCCGATTCGGCTCCTGGCAGCGCAGTGCCCGACCCGATGAGGCGGAACAGCACCGCCATGCGAGCCGCCACGCCGTGGGACACCTGCTGGGTGACCAGCACCCGGCTGGCAGCCAGGTCTTCGAACACGGCGCCCGCTATCTCGATGCCACGGTTCACGGGGCCCGGATGGGTGATGACGGCATCGGGGCGCAGACGCTGGGCTCGTTCGGCAGTGAGGCCGTAGCGGGCCACGTACTCGGTGACCGAGCCGATCAGCCCGTCGACCATGCGCTCGCGCTGGCAGCGCAGCAGCCCCACCACGTCGAGTTCGCCGAGCACGTCGTCGAGGCTGTACGTGATCTCGACACGCTTTGCGGCATCGGGCGGCAGCCAGCAGTCGATCCAGTCGCGAGGCTGTGCTGGGAGCAGCGTCGGCGGCGCGACCAGCACGATGCTGGCACCCAGCGCCGTGTAGGCCTCGATGTCGCTGCGGGCGACTCGACTGTGGACGATGTCGCCGACGATGCCGATGCGGCATCCCGCCAGCGTGGGCTGTTCAGCCACCTCGGTTCCGGGCGGTCCGCCAGGTGCGGGGCAAAAGTGCCGCCACAGGGTGTAGGCGTCCTGCAGACCCTGGGTGGGGTGGGCATGCCAGCCGTCGCCGCCGTTGAGGATGGAGACGCCTTCGTCGGCCCAGCGCGCGATCTGGGCGGGCACTCCGGCGCTGCGATGCCGCACCACGGCGGCGTCGATGCCCATGGCCTGGATGGTCTCGAAGGTGTCGCGAATCGACTCGCCTTTGGAGAGCGACGACGAGGCGGCCGAGAACGTCAGCACGTCGGCTGACAGACGCTTCGCAGCGGTTTCGAATGCGAGCCGGGTACGAGTGGATTCCTCGAAGAACAGGTTGGCCACGGTGCGGCCCCGCAGGGCGGGCACCCTGGGGATGGGTCGGCGGCCGACCTCCACGAAGCGGTCGGTGAGTGCCAGCAGCTCGGAGATGCCTTCGGTGCCGAGCTCGCCCAGCGTCAGCAGGTGCCCGCTCACTTGCGCATCTCCCCCAGCAACACGCCCTCGAGCGACACGTCCACCATTTCCTCGCGGCTGGTGGGCAGGTTCTTGCCGACGAAGTCGGGGCGGATCGGCAGCTCGCGGTGGCCGCGGTCGATCACCACGGCCAATTGCACCGCGCGGGGCCGCCCGAAGTCGTTCAAGGCGTCGAGCGCAGCCCGGATGGTGCGGCCGGTGAACAGCACGTCGTCGACCAACACGACAGTCATGCCGTCGAGGTCGAAGGGGATGTCGGTGACGGCTTCAGCCATGACGGGACGCAGGCCGATGTCGTCGCGATGCAAGACGACGTCGAGCGTTCCGAAGGGCACGTCGGTGCCGTCGATCTCGAACAGCAGGCGCACAATCCTCAGCGCGACCTGCACGCCGCCGGTCTGGAGGCCCACCACCACGACGTTGTCGAGGCCCTGGTTGCGCTCGAGGATCTCGTGGCTGACCCGGGTGAGCGCCCGGTGGACTCCGCTGGAATCGAGAATGGTGGTCCGGGCAACGAAAACGCCCCCATACGGGGGCGTCATACGTCGCTCGCGGTCTGCCACGCGCAGGTCCTTCCTGTCCGTACGGGCCTCACCGGACCCGCTTCACGGTCAGACACGCACGCTAGCGCGGGCGTGTCCAGGATAGGCGCGCATATTCGCGCCGGAACGGGCCCGCGCACGGTGCGCGTCCCGGTGATGTCGCCATGGGCCCTCCGCTACGTGCAGGAGGGCAGCGTCGATCCGGTCAAGTCGGCGACGTCGACCACGTCGAGACTGAGTGCGTGGCGGCCACGTGCTGGCGTGAGGCCCCGCAGCAGTACCGGCGACCAGTCCAACGCCACATCGGCTCGGATCGCGCCGCCTCGCCAGCACACAGCACATTGCGGCTGAGTGCAGCCCTGCGACGGCATACATCGTCGGTGCCCGCCATCACCGATCGCGCAAGCGTCGAGCGTGCTCACGGCGACCCGGCGGGCGTCGTCGGCGGCCTGGTTCCGCAGGCCCATGACCTGCGCTGTGTCGGCCGCCGCGGCGCTGAACAACGCGCACATGGTGGCGAGTGCCAGCGCCAACAGCGGCGCGCTCATGGCTGCAGACTCGGCACGGGCGGAACCGGGACTGCCACACGTGCGCGGACAGTGTCGTCGAACAACGGTGAGACGGCCAGTGGGCAGGTCACATCGACGGTCACGGCTGCCGGCCGAGTATTGCCAGGTACCCGATGGACGCTCGCAGCGACGCTGAACTGGGGGTCGCTGGCATCGCAGTCGCCGATTGCGGCTGCTTCAACGACGCGCTTCGCGATCCTGGTTGCGCGCTCGTCCAGATCGTCAGGGTTGACACCCGTGGGCGGTGAGGCCACGGCGCTTGCCGTGTAGTGGGCGGCTTCAATGCTTGCGGCTCGAACGACCGTCGCGGCGCGGGTGGAGTCACCGGAGTAGTCGACGAGCCAGATGCCGAATACCAGCACGGCGACGACGCTCATCATGCCGACGGTCTCATCCATCAGCGGTTCTCCCTGGCACGCTCAACGAAGCTGAGCAGCCGGGCGGCTCAACCTGGCTGTTCAGCACGGCGGCGCCACGGGCGCGTGCAGCACCACCCCAGCGCTGGAAGCCGGGCGGCGGCAGGCCACGGCCAACGCCGCACGGGAACCCAGCCAGCCGACCGATTCCACTCGCACCGACACGATGACCGAGCACGTTCCGTCGGCCAGCACCTCGACCGCCGTGGGGTGCACCGCCGCAAGCTGTGCCGTGCGGTCCAAAGCGGCACGCGCAGCCGTAGCCGTCGCATCGGGCGGCAGACCGGCATCGGTGCAGTCCCAGTCGGCTGGCACCTGGTCAGTGACCGCGACCGCTGCGGCATCGGCCGCTCCTTGCGCAGCTGCTGCGCCGACCTGGTGCCCGAACAACGAGATCACCAGCGCCAGGAAGACTGCCAGCACGGCGAACAGGCGGAGGATCGAAAGCGAGCTGTCCACGGCTCACCAAAGACAGAGCGACCCTCGACAACAGCCGGGGCAATCCGAACTAGGCACACGGAGGATCGTTAGCGGCGGTCCATGTGCCGTCGACGGCTTCGCACAGTTCCTTGGTCTGGATTTTCTTGTAGAGGACATCGCTGTCAGTCGATTGCGGCGCATTGTCGCCCAACGTTGTCCACATCACAGCCACTACTAGTACCGATGCGGCCACGGCGGCGGCAATGAAAATCAGCTTGGTGACCGGTGAATCCATCTGTGTGCTCCTTGCCCGCACCGGCGGGCGGTTGGGTTTGTGAGAATTGCAATGGCGATCAGGTGTTCACGTCGACGGCAGGGTCATGACGATGGTCACCATGACCACGCCGGAGGCCACCACGGCGAGCATCGAGGCGGACGCGCCGACACTGCGCCCGAGGCGGTCGATCGACTCGCGGCGTCGATCGTCGATGGCCCGTACGACGCGGTCCAACACCCGGTCGAGCAGCTGAGAGGCAGCGGCACCCGATCGTTCGGCGACATCCACCGTGCGCAGCAGTGACGCGGTCGGCGAGTCAGACAGCAGTGCCGCAACTGCCGCGAGCGGGTCGCGCCCGCTGATCACCGCCGCGTTGACCGCTCCGGCCGCTGGCGCAAACGCGGGATCGGTGACCCGCTCCGCCGCATCCAGCACCGCCACGCTGATCGGCCGTCCTGCAGCAACGAACAGGCGGATGCGCCGCAACCACAGCAGCACCGCTCCGTCCAGGCGGCGGCGATGTCCCCACAGCACTGCGCTTGCCATCAGACCCGGCACTGCCCACGCTGCCGTGACAGCTGCGAGCAGTGACCATGCAAGAGCGAGCCGAGGCGACGCCGCTCCACCGCTGGGCAATCGGAGGCCGACGACCAAGCCGATGCCGATCGTGCATACCGCTACGACGATCGTGAGCGTCGCGAGCCGCGCCGGGCTCCAGCCCAGCGCAGCCAGCATTCGGCGCCCACGGCGGCGGCGCTCGCTCGCTGCGAGCAAGTGGACAGCGGCGAACGCTCCTGTTCCCGCCATCGCCCAGATGGCAAGCGAATCTGTGGGTGGAAGCGACACGCTCACCGCAGCGTCTCCCAGGCCGAGCTGAGCGGGCGGGCGCAGGTCGCCACAGCGATCACGACGCCAGCAAGACCAACTCGTTGACCTTGCGGTCCCGTCATCCACGCCCAGGCGTCTGGACTCACCAGCGCGCTGCCCACTGCGACCGCCGCACCGAGCACGGCGGCGAGCGCCAGCTGTGGCAGGTTGGCTGCGACGTGACGGTTGAAGTGGCGCGCTGTTCCGGCGGCTTCGGCCGCTTCAGCTTCCAGGACACCGAGGATCGGAACCCATTGCCCTCCGCTGGCCGCGGCAACGGCCACCACGTCAGCCAGCCAAGCTGCGACCGGACCGTCGGCACCGTCGGCAAACTGCAGGGCCGCAGCCTCCACACCCACGCTGCGGCACTCGTCGACAAGCCTGGAGGCTGTCTTCGCTATCGGACCCGTGGCCAGCGGCGCTGCTGTCTCGAGCGCATCCACCACAGTGCGCGACACCTGCGCCTGGTTGGCCAAGACCGCAGCGAACTGCGCCACCGACTCAGCGGCCGCGACGTTTCGCCGGCTGCGCGCGACGCAGGCGGCGCACCACGAGCAGATGCCGACAATCGCCCCCGAGAGCCCAGCGGCTGTGGGCCCGAGCGCCAGGCCCGAGACGAATACAGCGATGCCAGTCGCCAGCCACGGCCACCTCATTGCCTCAGCAGCGGCGCGGTCGGACCGGGGACCTGTTCCGAGCAGAGTCCACAGCGCGGCTCCTGCGCCAGCCAGACCGAATGCCGCGACCCTCAGCATGCAATGCCCTCCGGGTGGGATTCATCGCCCCCGCTGGGGCCGCCTCGAGTGGACGAGGGTTGGGCAGCGGCCGAGCAGTGGCCGGGATCGAGACCTAGGGCGCGGTACGACCACGACTCATCGATCAAGGGTTCGTACGGTGGCGCCTCGTCGATGGGGACGAGCGGCCCGGGATCCCACAGGATCTCGCGTGGTTCGGCAACATCGTGCAGCGGCGTCCCAAACGACAGCTCGCCGTGCTGCGGCGTGTCTTGTTGCGACGTGTCTTGGTGCGACGGAGGGCGAGCTGTGGGACCCGTTGGAAAGTCGTCGTCGGCAACGGGAGATCCGGACTTCGATGGCGCGGGGGCATCGATGATCTGCGAGAACACAGCCGGCGGCTCGATGTCGCCGCCGGCATCTCGAAGACCCACCGATGCATAGACCTGGGCGACGCGGCCGAGCGGGCGGCTCACCGGCGTCGCCCAACGATCACCCGATCGCAACGCCCACAAGCAGATTGTCGAGATGATCCCCGTGACATCATCGATGCCGGTGAGCTGCGTCACGTCGGCGACGACCCGCTCTCCGGCATCATTGCGGCCCATCCAGACGCACAGGTCCACCGCGGCGGCAATCTGTCGGCGGGCGTAGTCAGGTTCGGCGCCCTCGGAGCAGGCGTATGCCACGAGCTTTTCGAGCACGCCATTGCCGGGTTGTGAATGCAGGGTGACGAGGCATCCGTCCAGGCCCGACGACATCGCATCGAGCAACGCTTCACAGCCGTCGCCGCGGATCTCCCCCACCACGAGCTTGCCGGCGTTCGCGCGCTTGGCATCGCGAATGTGATCGGCCATCGAATGCCGACCGTGGCCGTCCTGGTTGGGATCGCGCGTCAGCCGCTCGTAGGTGTTGGGATGGATTCCGTACTCGCCCAATCGCAGCTCGGGCGTGTCCTCGATGGTGTCGATGCGCTCGTGGTCAGGCACCGCTGCGAGCAGTGCCTGACAGAGCGTCGTCTTGCCGCCGCCCATGGCCGCCGCCACCACAAGGTTGGCCCGCACCTTGCCCGCAATGGCTTCGATGAGCACACTGCCGAGTTCCCGCGAGACGACAGCGAGGTCGTCGAGTCGCATCCGGCCGGCCATGTTCGAGCGCAGCACAACGTTTGGCGGGCTGGTCACAAACGCCTCGGCGTGGAGTCTCCAGCGATCGCCTACGCGCACGTCGAGGCGTGGATCCAGCTCGTCGAAGCGCTGTGGCCGATCACCGGAGTAGCTCGCCAGAAAACGCACGGCCTCGATGAGGTCTGCGTCGGCAGCGAACGGCGAGGGTCGGCGCTCGACGCGTCCGCCTGCGTACTGGACGAGCATCGATTCCCCGCCGCGTATCTGGAATTCCTCGACATCGGGTTCGGCCAGCAGATCACTGAGTGAGTCAGTGGCGGCACGTGCTGCATTTCGGCGTCGAACGGCACCGTCGGACCGGTCGAGCCGTTGAGGCGCGCATGCCGAGGTGACCAGCATGCGGCCGAGCCGGTGCAGCTGCCGGTGCGCACGCCGACTGCCGACACGGCTGATGCGCACTACCCGCTGAACACCCAGTGCCGCCGAGAGCTCGCCAGTGGGGTCCGGTCGGGCACCATTCGACCCAGGGAGCCAGACCGCTATTCGCGGCACCGTCACCGTCGCCACGGCGTGCCACACGTCTGCTTCGTGCTCTGCGCTGCCTGTGCCGCGGGCGTGGCGGCCGGTAATTGCTCCGAGCAACAGGACAATCTGGCTCGCCGCAGCGGCTGCCGTCTCGATGACCTCGCGTTCGGCGCTGCTGCCCAACCAGACCACGCACGGATCGTTCGCCGCTCCTGGCTCGGGAACACCGGCAACATCGGCAACCAGAGCGACCCGACCGGCGACCGAGGTCAATCCCGTTCGCAGAGCGTCTCTGCACCACTCGCGCACCTGCGGCACGAGGGTGTCATCGCAGAGCACGAGGAGCACCGCTCAACTCCCTGCCGGATTAGTTGTCGGCAACGGTGCGAGGGCGTCCGCGCCAGGTGTCGAGAGCGCGAGGCTCGTCGAACGGCCCGAGGGGCACAGCGGCCAGCCGTCGGGCGGCGCCGGCCAGACCACCAAACCACCGAGTTCGACGGCTGCCGCAAGACGGGCGGCAAAGGGCGCGTCCACTCGGACGACAATGCGAGCGTCACCTCCGTCGGCGAGCGTCGTCACATCGAGCGCGCACCCACCGAGCACCGTCGACACCACGGCCCGGCTGCCCGCTCGCGGCCCAGGTGCAGGCCATGCTCCCGTGTCGGCCACGAACTGCATCGACGTGACTGCGCCCACCACATCCTGGGGCGCCTCCAGCAGCGCAGGTGTGACGAAGGTGCCCGCAGGCACGTCGTGCGCAACCGCTCGTCCAGCAATCGCGTCGGGATCGGCGAACCGGGTTGCAAGTGCCTCCGGTACTCCCACCACCTCGAACGCTCCCGGAGGCTGACCTGCCATCCATGCCTCGGAGGTCACTGCTACGAGTGCTTGAGGTGGCTCAGTGTGCGGGCGGCCCCAGAGCCAGATCGCCGCAACCACGATCGCGACGATCGCCAGTGCGGCGCCCAGCCGCCAGGGTTCAGGGCTTCGCCGGGGCAAGCCAGCCACCGCTGCCTGCTGCTCGTCGCCGAGGTAATCGGCTTGCGAAGACAGAGTCACAGCCCTGCTCCGCTCGCTGTGACCGTCACGCGGCCGTTTGCGTAGTCGCTCAGCGACCTGATCCAGTCCACGCCCGAGGCAACGGTGACCCAGCACGCATCGTCGCCATGCGGCTGAGCGCTTCGGGTGCTTGTCCCGTTGGCCGTCTGTTGGGGCTCGAAACACACTTGGACATCCCAGGCATACGCCCCTGGGTGACCGAAGAGCCATCCACAGGCCGCCGATGCTTCCGGACCGGCGGCGACTGCGACCGGGCATGCAGGCGCGGCCGGATCCGCACCCGGCTGGTGCCACTGGCTCAGCAGCAATTGCTGGTCCGCGCTGAGTGCGTCCCAGCGGTCAACGAGATGCCGAGTACCGGCATTGCCCTCCATGAGCCGGCGCTCGGCGGCGATCCACGGCCGCATCTCGGACCAGTTCGACCGTACCCAGGTGGCGATCCAGCCGCAGTCCCCGTCGACGACATCCAGCGAGCCGGACACCTGCATCCAGCCGCGACCCGGCGCCACCAGCAGGAACTCACCCCCACCGGGCATGTGCTGCTGGAGACTCGTGCCCCCAGGGGCCGCACGCACATGCGAGACCCAGACCAGCTCGTCGACGATGCCCGCGAGACGCTGCTCGGTTGGAGTCGCAGTGCATGTGTCCCCGAACGGGCGCACCGGGGGCTGCGCCGGGGGTGCACTGGGGTCGGGATCGGGGTTCGAGACCGGTCCTTCGGGATCAGAAGCGGGATCAGGACCGGGATCGCGATCGGGATCGTCGTGAGGGGTGTCCGGTTCTTCGCCATCGACCGGTTCAACCTGGCCTCCGATCTTGGTTTCGTCTGCGGACGCTTCGGTAGTGGTGGTCGTCGACGATGGTGGCGGCGGCGGATCGGTCGGTTCAGGTTCGGGAACCGGCAGGCATGCGTAGTCATAGGAGCCGTTGATGCGACTCTGCACATAGGGGGGCAGGGCGGAAGAATCCGAGCAATCGAACACGCACACCCGGTACGTCTCGGCTCCGCGATCGGGGTGAACGTGCTCTTGGATCTGTGTATGTGCAAGTTCGCCGATCGCGGGGCAATAGGTGCGGATGGTCGTTTCTTCGCAGTCGCCCGGCAAGATGCACTTCTTGAGCAGGTCGCTCTCGGTGACGCAACTGCCACCATGATCCGGTCGGTAGACCGTTCCCTCGATGTCTTTGCACACGTCGGGTTCGGAGTCCCAAGCGCGCCCCGGCAGCTCGTCACAGGGCACATACGACAGCAGGCCGTCCGAGCAGCGATCGATACCGAGCTCTGCGAGCCGCTCGTCGCTCTCGCCCGCAAGGTGGTGCAACGGCCGGGCGGTGCCGTCGGGTGTCACCGAAGGCCCTCCGCTGGTGTCCTGGTCGGTGCCGGTGTCCAGGTCTGAACTTGGACTCGACGACTGGCACGACAACACGCCGGGGCCCATTCCGCTGATGGCGTCTGCGTAGCGGGGCACTGTCCCAGACGGGCAGCTCTGCTGCGGAGGCGCGGACGGATCGCCAAGCCTCGTCCGTTGACATTGGTTTCCCACGGGGTCCCAGCCCGTGCCACAGGATCCCTGCGAGACCCGCCGGGTCTGCCATTCGACCACGGTCTCGTAGATGGGCTCGGTCGTGTAGTGGCGGTTCTCCACGCGGTCCCAGTAGCCCGTCTCCACCTCGGTGTAGATCGGCTCTTCGCGCCAGTAGCCAGGAATGGTGACCGTGTGCGACCCCTGCCATTCGTACACCGGCACGTTCCGGCAGTTGAAGTGCTGGCCCGAGAGAAAGTCGTAGTCGCAGCGCCGTGTGGTCCCGACCTGCACGCGTACCGGAGGAACCAGCGGCTCGACCACTTCCCTGGGCGGAACCCAGATCCGATTCGTACCTGTCTGTTCTGGGCGCGTTCCCGTCGGCACCCAGACTTCGTCGTAGGTGGAGTGGCTGTACACCTGCCGGGTCCGGCCGGTATCCACCTGTCGCGACACCCGTCGCTGGCACTCGTGGCCGCCAAATTGCCCTGCGACACGGGTCCAACCCGACGGGCAGCTCGACGGGCGGAGCACCGTCTCGGTTTGGGGTGTACGGCATTGCCCACTGCCGCTGTCGAGCACCATCGAGCCAGGACAGCTCAAGACCGGCGGAACGGAAGACTGCGCCCCAGCTTCACTGCCGAGCCCGGCTGCCGCCCCGACCACGGCTGCGAGCACTGCAGCGATCGCCCCAAGCGTCCACCACACAGACCGTCCGATCCCCAACCGAGCATCTGAGGGGGAGCCGGAGCCGCCGGGTGCAGGATCCTCGGCAGCCGTCACGGCGCCATCTCCAGGAGGCTCGGTGCAAGCGGCCACCAGTACAGGTCGGTTTGCGGCGGCCAGCCGGCTTGCGGGCATGGCGGCATGGGTCGTGGGTAGGCCCGCTCAGCGTCGGTCAGCGGCAGCGAGCCCGGCGGCCACGGTTTCTTGACCCGGCGCTCGGGCGGCCGTTCCAGCGCCTCGACGATTACCGACTCGCCTGGCGGGCAGCCGAGGATCTCCTCGAGCGATTTGAACGGAGACAGGTACATGCGGTCGTGCCAGCTGACGCCGGGATCCCATGTTGTGGCGGACAGCTCCGACGTCACGACAGGGGCGTTGGTTGCGGCCTCCCGCAGCGCCTCCCATTGCTCGGGCGTGCAAGGTTCCTCCAGTTCGGGTCGATGCAGCTCGCCGCCGACCAGGACCCCGACGGGGATGCCCGTGCTGCACCAGAACTCCAGGTGCCAGCCGTCATCGCGATGTGCCCGCCACGCCTCCCGCTGGGGCACGTCGACCCACTTGCGGACAGCGATCCACTCATTGCGAACCCCCGAACCCCAGGCCCCGGGCTCGGTCCAGTCGATCGTCGCCGCATGCGCTTGCTGGGCCTCGGCCAGCCACTGCACGGCCTGCTCAAAGGTCTCGCTGTCGCAGGCCCCATCGAACAACGCGTTGCGCAAGACGCGGTAGCTGTGACGGGACCAGGTGAGCCACATGGCTTCCACCTGTGGCCGATGTTCGGTTCCGGCGTCGAGCCGCTCCCCCGTTGATGCATCGACCAGGAACGACTGCCCCGGCGCATGGCAGACGACAGCGAGCGCGTGACCGGCCGCCGACAGATCTGCAACCCACGCCCGCTCGACTGGCGGCGTGGTGAACACCAAGCGCAGACCGCGTGCCCACAGCGACTCCAGCTGCCGAGTGCGATGGGACTCGGTATAGACGCCCGGCGTGATCGAGGCCAGGTCGCTGCACGCCTCCCAGACAGTGCCTGGGCCGAGGCTGAGGGCTGCGTGGCCGACGAGGGAATCGGTCACCGCTCCCTGAGCGGCCCGGCGAGTCAGCCACTGGTTGGCCTTGGCTGACCAGTCGCCTGGGAAATACCCGAGATCGGTCAGACTGTGACCGCCGAGCGCCAGTTCCATCGGCTCGCCGGGGCTGTAGACCAGCAGCTTGGCAATGTCGTTGACCGTGGTTCCCCACGAGTGCATCGGACGGCGCCCGGGAGATCGCATGCCTGCGATGAAGGCCTCAAGAGCGGCGCTTGCCCGATCCCTCTCTGCTGCGGTTTCGCCGACATCGACGCCCAATGCCTGCGAAGTCGGGTGCGGGGGGCACAGCGACACGTGGTCGTAGGCGGATCTGCGATCTGCGACCAGACGTGTCTCGTATTCGAGTCCCGCGGGGTCCACGACCAACTCCCAGGCCGTCTCGGTTCCAGCACGCTTTTGCGCAACCCGGGTGCCGCCGGCCAATGCAGCTTCCGCGGCCGGTACGTAGGGCGGCATGGCCTCCCAACGTGAACGCTGTGACACGACGTGCCGGAAGCCCGCGTCCATGTCGGCGAGCAGCGCCGACTGCGATCCGACCACCGCCACCGTGTCGTCCACATCCGAGTCGGGATAGGGCGCCCACGGCACCCAGATGCGTCCGCCGCCGATCTGCACTTCAGGCGGCAGCTCAGGCGACAGCTCACGCAACCGCGACTTTGGGAACTCGCCGCTGCCGGCGACGATCGTGCGGGCTTCGGTGATCGGCAGTTCGAACAGCGCCGGATCCGGCGCGTCAGCAGCCGGAGTGCTCGGCGAAGCCGCGATCGTCGGCCCTGGATCCGCCGGCACCACCACGTCCCGACTGCACGCCGCGAGCACTGAGATGAGCACCACCATCGGTGCGCCTGCCCGCAGGCAGCCCGACAAGACCCTTCGGCATGGGATTGTGACCATCGCACAGCTCCTGCGGACTCCGAACCCACGGCCGCCTCGCTTCCTCGAGGCCGTCACCAGCGGATGGTTAAGAGTTCTAGGCGCGCTGTATCAGTACATTCCAATGATTTTCAATCCCTATGAAACTTTAGACCGTGGCGCGAACACCCAGAAGGTCGAAATGGCCGCCGACAGGCTGCCTTCAGCGCTCAGTGGCGGGAACTGTGATGGCCGGTTGCGGACGGTGCTGCCGGGCCCACAGCGCCAGGACCATCGAGAGGACCAGCGTGGTCGGCAGGAGCACCACGATCGCCCGGTCGGCACCGATGCGTGTCACCTGCCGGCCCCCGGTGAACACCACGAGCCCCATGAACAGGCTCATCCCAGCGAAGTAGAACGCGAATACGTCGCCGCGGCCGTACACGTCGTCGAAGAGGAGCTGGCTGCTTCCCAAGAACGCGACGAACGAGCCCATGTCGAACATGACGGCCAGTGTCGAGCCGATGGTCACCTTGGTGGCGAAGGCGGGCAGCGCCATGTCGATGCCCAGTGCCGTGGTGGCGCTGATGGCGCCCAGCAGGAAGACGAGCTCCCGTTCGGCGATCCTGTGTGACCCTGGACCGCCGTCGGTCGTCAAGATCTGCCCATAGCGGTGGCGAGGACGCCGTTCACGAGGGCCCCGCTGCGATCAGTGGCGCCCAGGCTGTGCGCCAATTCGACGGCTTCGTTGATGACCACGGCTGCCGGAGCAGCCCCCCGTTCAAGCTCGAAGAGTCCCTGCAGCATGATCAAGCGGTCGCAGATGCCGAGGCGCTGGGGAGTCCACCCCACGTTCAGCAGCCCCGCGAGACGCTCGGTCAGCGCATCTTGGCGGGCGGCGACACCAGTGGCCAGCTCGAGCGCGAATGGGTCGAGATCGCTGATCTGCTGTGCGAGCACGTCCGACAGCTCGCACGATTTCATCTCGGCCTCGTACAGCAATTCCACCGCGCGCTGGCGCGCCTCGCGCCGGCGGGTCGGCTCGTCGGGGGCTGCGAACGGGTCGCTGGAGCGAGTCATGGCAAAGGACCTGAGCCCGTCTCAGCAACCCGGCGGCGTTAGCCGCGGGCGCGCTCGATGTAGTCGCCGCTGCGGGTGTCTACCTTCAGCCGCTCACCGGCCTCGATGAACAGCGGCACCTGCACCACCAGTCCGGTGGACATCGTGGCCGGCTTGCGCGCACCCGACACCCGGTCGCCCTGCACGCCTGGGTCGGTGTCAGCCACTTCGAGCACGACCGATGCGGTCAGTTCCACGCCCAGCACCTCGTCGCCGTGGCGCACCACTGTGGCCATCTCGCCTTCCACCAGGTAATTCGTTGCGCTGCCGGCAGCGGCACGGGTGACGGGAAGCTGCTCGTAACTGTCGGTGTCCATGAACACCAGGGAATCGCCGTCGGCGTACAGGTATTGCATGTCGCGGTGGTCGATGAGCGCTCGCTCCATCCGTTCGCCGGCCCGGAATGTGCGCTCCACCACAGCACCGGTGCGCACGTTGCGCAGCGTCGTGCGCACGAACGCGCCGCCCTTGCCGGGCTTGACGTGCTGGAACTCGGTGACCTGAAACAAGCCGCCGTCGAGATCAAGCGTCATGCCGTTGCGGAAGTCGGCAGTGGAGATGGCCATATCAACCTCTCGGAGTCAACCTGGGCGGATCAAAGCGGTCGCAGCGGGACAGTACAAGCACGGCTCGCCTTTATGACGGGTCGCTGGCCTCGTCGCCGGGGTCCGGAGTCTCTGCCGCTGCGGCTGCCGCATCGATGGCAAGCGCGACCGCTCGGGGGTAGCCAGCGCCTCCCTCTCCCGCTACCCGGGCGCTCGCCAGCGGCTCCACCACCGACAGGCGCCGCCATGACTCGCGCTCGCGGGGCTCGGACAGGTGCAGCTCCACTACGGGTCCGTCGAACGCGGCGAGCGCATCGTGCAGCGACCAGCCGTAGTGGGTGAGCGCACCGGGGTTCACCACGATCGCCCCGACGCGGCCGATGCCCGAATGCACCGCGTCGACGAGGTCGCCCTCGTGGTTGCTCTGGCGGTGCTCGAGATCCCAACCGCGTTCGGTTGCGGTCCGGCGTGCAGCCCGGACGTGGTCGAGCAGCGTGTCGGTGCCGTAGATCTCGGGTTCGCGGGTTCCCAACAGGTTCAGGTTCGGACCCGACAGCAGCAGTACAACGTGGCGAGCCATGGCCGCAATTACATCCGCTCGAGCGCGCTTCGCAGCATGCTGGGATCGACGTTGGGCACCACTTCGAGACCGTTCGGCCCGTCGAGCACGAACGTGATGCCGTCGGTGGCCTTCTTGTCTCGGCCGAACAGCTCGATGATCTCGTCATGGTCGACACCGGGGGGAAGCGCAGTGTCGAGCCCGTAGGCCTCGAGCACTCGCTCGTGTGCGGCCACACGTTGGTCATCGATGCGGTCCATCAATCGCGCCACCAAGGACGCGTAGCGCAGCCCGATTGCCACCGCCTCGCCGTGGCGCAGGTCGAACCGTTCGACGATCTCGAGCGCGTGCCCGAGCGTGTGGCCGTAGTTCAGCAGCGCCCGACGACCGCCTTCGGCCTCGTCAGAGCTCACCACTTCGGCTTTGATGGCCACACACGCCGCAATCAGTTCGTCGCGCGCTAGCTCATCGAATTCGCAGCCATCGAGCAATCTCGACCGGAGATCATCGCCTCTGAATTGCCGCCGCAGTAACGATCGGTGGTCGGCGTAACGACGAACAACGCTGGCATCGTTGAACATCTCGAGGTGCGCACAGGCGTTTCCAATAAGTTCAGCCGCATCCGACCTGCCGCCAATGAAGTGGTACTTCGCCAACTCACCAAAACCGGCACGAAGTTCGCGCTCCGGCAGTGAGTCCAGCACTTCTGTGTCGCACAGGACCGCTGCTGGCTGCCAGAACGCTCCGACGAGATTCTTGCCCTCCGCGAGGTTCACGCCGGTCTTGCCGCCTACCGCAGCGTCGATCTGGCCCAGCAAGGTCGTGGCGAGATGCACAACGGCCACGCCCCGGTGGTACACCGCCGCGGCGAAACCAGCCACGTCAGTGACCACACCGCCTCCGACGCCCACCACTACATCACGGCGGGTCAGGCCGAAGCGGGCGAATCCGCGGCACAGCTCTCCAATGGTGCCCAACTCCTTGGCCTGTTCGCCGTCGGGGATCGCGAAGGTCTCAAATGGAACGCCCGGGTCAACCTCGACGCCGATGCCCGCCTGGGTGACCACGGCGGCTCGGCGCGCGCTGGCGGGCATCAGCTGCGCTAGGTCGCGGCGCACGCCTTTGCCGACGAGCACCGGATAGGTGCGTTCACCCATCGGCACGGTCACGATGAGGGGCTCGGACATCACGTGCGAGGGTACCGACGCGGCACGGGACGGCTGTCCGGAAACAACGCAACCCAAGTGCCCGACTTCCTGGCTGGATATCCGCCCAGCAGCGACCAGCGACGTGCCGGTCACACGGCGCTCATGTGGCGAGGCCCGCCGGCGCGGACCACCAGATGACGGCGAGTGCGCCAGCCACCAGCGATGGTCCGAGCGCGAAGCGGTAGTCGCGGCCGCGGCGCAGCACCACCACTCCCGCGGCGCCAACCAGCGCTGCAATGGCGAAACCGGCCAGCAACCCTTCCAGCACCATGTTGAACCCGCCGAGCCCCAAGTGCATGCCCAGGTACCCGCCCAGACGCACATCGCCGTAGCCCAGGCCGCCCCGCGCGCCAAGCCAGACGAGGTGCATCATCCCCCACCCGACAAGTCCGCCGATGGCTGCGGCGGCCAACGCCCGTGCCACGCCTGCGGGGCCGGCTTCGATCGCTGCAGCCCCGCACACCAGGGGAATGGCAACGGCGGCAACCGCACGCAAGAGCCGGGTGGGTATCAGGTGGGTGCGCAGGTCGATGCCGGAGATGACCACACCTGCCCATCCGAACGCGAGCAACGGTGCGAGGTAGGCGCTGTCGCCGAGTCGCAGGACAAGGGCGGCCGCGATCGTGACGCACGACGCGATCGCCAGAGCCGGGTGCAGGCTGACGCCGAAGCTGCGCTGAGCACAGCGTGAGGCGACGGTTCCCGCGGCTGTGCCGCCGAGCACGATCGCTGCAATCGCAGAAAGGCTCAGGTCTGCCGTTGCAATGGTCACGCCGATGCCCCTCCGGTCGCCGACGGCCGTCGGGCCGCGTGCGGGCCGGGGTGCTACCCGGCGAGTTCCAGGCCCACAGCCGCAGCCATCACGTCGATGGGTGCGTCGCGGCCGGTCCACATCTTGAACTGCCCGGCGGCCTGGTACAAGAGCATTCCGACGCCGTTGAGCGTCATGGCGCCTGCAGAGGCGGCCGCTTCGAGCAATGGGGTCCGTTCGGGCCGGTAAATGAGGTCGGCGACGATTTGGCGTGACCGCAGCAACGCCGGATCGAACGGCAGCGGATCAATCTTGGACATGCCAAGCGGGGTGGCGTTGACCACCAAGTCGGCGTCGCGCACCGCCCTCGGGCCGCCGACCATGGCTGCGCTGGACGAAGCGACTCCTGCGGTCGCACCCGCCGCAGCGCCTAGCGCGGCCGCGCGCACTGCCGCGTCCGCCGAGCGGTTCACCACGGTCACCGAGGCTCCTTGTGACGCGAGCGCCACGATCACCGCACGGGCTGCCCCGCCCGCTCCGAACACCACGGCGTGCATGCCGGCGGGCTCCACACCCGCCTGGACCCTCAGCGACGCCAAGAACCCGTCGCCGTCGGTGTTCTCCCCGATCAGCCGGTCGCCTTTGCGGCGCACGCAGTTCGCGGCCCCCAGCAATGCAGCGGCGGGCGACAGCTCATCGCAGGCAACAGCAACGTCATCCTTGTGAGGCATGGTGACCGAGAGGCCTTCGATCCCCAGCACACGCATCGCTGCCACCGCATCGGCGCCCTGCCCGGCGGGCACTGCGAACGCCGTGTAAACCCAGTCCAGACCCAGATGGGTGAACGCGGCATTGTGCAGCGCCGGGCTGAGTGAATGCTGCACGGGATCACCGATCACCCCGGCGACCTTCGTGCGCCCGCTTGGGCGCAGCATCGACTCAGCGCGCCCGCTCGGGCGCAGCATCGACTCAGCGCGCCCACTCGGGCGCTGGTGCGCCTCTTCGTCGCTCATCTCCTCACTCTGCCCGACGCGACTTACCCGCAGAGACCCAATTCGACGCACACAGCCTTGTCGCGCTGGAACTCCTCGTCGGTCTCGGAGAACGACAGGGTGCCGTCTTCCGACGTCAGCACGAAGTACATCCACGGCCCGTCCTGCGGATTCAGCGCCGCTTCGAGCGACGCACGCCCTGGCGCTGCAATCGGTGTGGGCGGCAGCCCCACGAGCACCCGGGTGTTGTACGGCGAGTTGACCGCCAGCAGCTCGGCGGTCAGTTCCTGGGTGCCCACCGCGTACACGACGGTGGCATCAAGGCCGAGCGACCAACCTCGCGCCAGGCGGTTGTAGATCACCCGGGCCACCTTGGCCCGGTCTTGCGGACGCTGGGCCTCGCGCTCGATCATGCTGGCCACGATCAGCGCCTCGTATGGCGTCAGTCCCACCCGGCGCGGGGCATCGTCGTAGACCAAATCGGTCAGCACGGCATCGAGCCGGTCGACCATGAGCGCCACGAGCTGCTCAGCGCTCGTCTGGGAGTCGTAGAAGTACGTGTCAGCGAAGAGCTGCCCCTCGGCCGGATCGATGACCCCGTCGGGCAGCACGCGCGGCACCGGCGCCACCAGTGACAAGACGGGCCGGGAGCGCACCGCCTCACCGAAGTCCCTGCCGCTGAAGCTCAGGCCCTCCACCTCGTCAAACATCTCGACCATCTGCGCGATTGTCAGGCCTTCGGGAATCGTGAGCGGCAGCTGGAGGGCTTGCGCGACCCGGCCCGGCCCGGCTTCGAGCACCGACAGCGTCTCGGTGACCGACGAGTTGGACTGGAACGTGTACTCCCCGGCCTGGAACGCCGGGCCGCCCTTGAACCTCACATACCACTCGTAGGCCCGAGAGCTCGGTATGACGCCATGTTCTTCGAGCAAATCGGAAATGCTGCCGGTGCTCGAGCCCAACGGCAGGGTCAGCACGATCTCGCCGCTGGGCTCACCCGGCGGGTCGAGCTGTTCTTGCACCCAGCGAAACGCGCGGCTGCCAGCCATCCAGGCGACGAGGCCCAGCACCACGAGGAACGCCAGCGCGCCGAGAGTGCCGGGCCCACGTCTCGTGCTGACCACCTCGAAGTCGACGCCGCGGCGGCCCCCGACAGTCTCCGGCAGAGTTCCGATGTCAACAGCCGGTTCTCTGGGAGACGGCGACCGCCCGGGATGCCCGCCGGCGCGTTCTGAACCGGGTCCGTCGGGGATCTCTGGGCCCGGCGCGAGGCCTGGCTCAGCGCCCGGAGTCTCGCCACTCGGTGCCAGCCCGACGAGGCCGGCAAGCCGATCGGCCAGCCTGCGCACAGCCGGCGGAGTTCTCATGACGGTTGCCCGGCTGGCTTCGCCGCCGTCGAGGGGGGCTTCGGTGCTGTCGTCAGTCACGGGCATCGAGCCACGACTGCAGGATGACCGAGGCAGCCACCTTGTCGATGACCTTGCGGCGGGCAGGGCCCCGCACTCCCTGTTCGATGAGGATGCGCTCGGCGGTCACCGTCGTGAAGCGCTCGTCGTGCAGGACCACCGGCACGTCGAGCGCCGCCGCGATCTCGTCAGCCTCGGCCCGGACGCCAGCGGCGGCCGGTCCTTCGCTGCCATCGAGCGACGTCGGCAGGCCGATCACGACCACCTCCGCACCCACGTCAGCGACCATACCTGCGAGCGCTCGGTGGTCCCGGGCACGTTCGCCGCTGCGTTCGAGGACTTCGTATGGCACCGCCACTGCAACATCGGCAGGGGCGAAGGCCACGCCGATGCGCTTCGAGCCGAGGTCTACGCCGATCGCCCGCATCATCGGGCCTGACACAGCTGGCCTGTCTTGTTCCGTGGTACCCGGCGCCTCAAGCCCCGAGTGCCGCCACTCGGGCCTGGGCCAGGGCGTCGCCGATGCCGTCAGGATTGCGACCGCCGGCCACCACTAGCGGCGGGTCGCCTTTCGCGCCAAATCCTCCGCCGACCGTCCGGGCAGCGTCTCGTAGAAGGTCGCCTGCCGACAGGTTGCCGGCCGGATCCACCGCCGCCACCAGGGCCACTCCCCCAGCGGTGGGCGCAGAGGCCAGCACGACGGCCCGGATGCCCCCACGGTCGCGCACCGAAACGGCCAGGTCCCTCAGCGCATCGCGCTCGAGATTCCCGAGGTCGGCGATGACCACGCCGTCGTCAGCCGTGGCGGCCAGTTCAGCGGCCCGCGACGACGCCATCGCGCGTTGCAGGTCGCGCACCTGCCGGCGCAGCTCCTTGGTCTCGTCCAGACGCCGTTGCACCGCAGAGGCGATCTCATCTGGTTGAGCGTTCAACATCTCAGCCAGCGAATCCAGCGTGTCCTCGGCGTCCGCGAGCCGCTCGACGGTGGCGAGCCCGGTCACCGCCTCAATGCGTCGCATGTTCGAACCGATGCTCGACTCCGAAACGATCCGCAGGTGCCCGATGTCGCCGAGTGCGGCCACATGGGTACCCCCGCAGAGCTCGGTCGAGTGCTCCCCCGCTTCGAGCACACGCACCACGTCGCCGTACTTGTCGCCGAAGAACGCGATGGCGCCAATGGCTTGCGCGTGGTTCATCGAGGTCTCGTAGTGCCGGCAGCGACCGTTGGTGATGATCTCGGCGTTCGCAACGCGCTCGATCTCACGCAGCTGGTCGCGGTTGACGCCCTGGTAGTGGCTGAAGTCGAAGCGCAGTCGGTCTGGCGCCACCCGCGAGCCCGCCTGCTTGACGTGATCGCCCAGTACCTCGCGCAGCGCCCAGTGCAGGATGTGGGTGCCGGTGTGGTTGCGTCGAATGGCCGCCCGCCGGTCTTCGTCGATCTCGGCGCTGACCAGCGATCCGGCCTCCACGTCTTCGCCGTGAACGCGCCCGATGTGGCGGTGCAGGTCGGCAAGCGCGTTCGTGCAGTCGAGTACCTCGATGCTGCCGTCGGGTCCGGAGATGGTCCCGACGTCGCCGATCTGTCCACCGCTCTCGGCGTAGAACGGCGTGCGATCCAAGAACACCTCGACGAGGTCATCGCCGCCGTCCTGATCATCGGGTTGAGCTATCTCGAACACCGCCAGTACCCGCGCCTCAGACACCGTCGGCGTGTCCCGTACGAATTGAGTTGGCCCGAACTGCGCCAGGATCTCCCGGTAGCGCTCGTCCGCGAAGGTGGGGCCGCCCGAACGACCTGCCCGCGCTCGCTCGCGCTGGCGTTTCATAGCGGCTTCGAAGCCGTCACGGTCGAGGCCCAGGCCGCGCTCGGCGAGGATCTCTTCGGTCACCTCCACCGGGAAGCCGTGGGTGTCGTGCAGCAGGAAGGCGACCTCGCCGTCGAGCACTGTGTTGGCTGATTCCGGGTTGGCCGATTCCGGGTTTGCTGATTCCGGGTTTGCTGCATCTGCCGAGTCGAGTCCGGCGGTGGCTTCGTCGAGGATCTTCAGGCCCGCAGCGAGCGTGGTCCGGAAGCGCTCCTCCTCGCGGGCGACCACGTCGGCGATGAACTGCCGATTGGCAATCAAATCGGTGTAGTGGTCGCCCATGACGTCGACGACGATGTCCACCAGCCGGGGCATCACCACTTCGTCCACTCCCAGCACCCAGGCGTGGCGCACGGCACGGCGAATGATGCGACGCAGCACGTAGCCGCGGTCTTCGTTGGAGGGGAACACGCCGTCGGAGATGAGCATCGCGGTGGTGCGGGCGTGGTCGGCGAAGATCCGCATCGAGACATCGGTTTCCGGGTCTGCGCCGTAGGTCTTGCCGCAGATGCGCTCGGCTTCGGACAGTAGCGGAGCGAACAGGTCGATGTCCCACGCCGCTGGCACGCCTTGCAGCACCGCCAGGATCCGTTCGAGGCCGGCGCCGGTGTCGATTCCGGGCGCTTCCAGCGGTGTCATCTCGCCGGTTCCATCGGCTGCGAACTGCATGAACACGAGGTTCCAGATCTCGACGAAGCGCTCCTCGCCGCCATGTGCAGGGCCGCCGTCGGGGCCATGGTCGGGTCCGAGGTCGTAGAAGATCTCGCTGCACGGCCCACATGGGCCGACATCGCCCGCTGCCCACCAGTTGTCCTTGTCCAGGCGCTGGATGCGCTCGGCCGGAACGCCGACCGCGCTCTGCCAGATCTCGGCGGCCTCGTCATCGCTGACGTGGACGGTCACCCAGAGCTTGTCCCGTTCGAATCCGAGCACCTCGGTGACGAACTCCCACGCCCACGGGATGGCTTCAGCCTTGAAGTAGTCGCCGAAGCTGAAGTTGCCCATCATCTCGAAGAACGTGAAGTGCCGATTGGTGCGGCCGATGTCGTCGAGATCGTTGTGCTTGCCACCCGCCCGCACGCACTTCTGGATAGTGACCATGCGGCGCGTCGGTGGCACCTCGGAGCCGAGGAAGTACGGCATGAACGGCACCATGCCTGCCACCGTGAACAGCAGCGACGGCTCGTGCGGAATCAGGCTCGCGGAGGGGCGAACCTCGTGGCCTCGCTCTGCCCAGAATGAGCTGAACGCTTCACGCAGTTCGCCGGCGCGCATCGGAGCAAGGATACTGATCAGCCTGCGCGGCCTCCGTGGCCGCCGATGAGCCTGCGCGGCCTCCGTGGCGCCTCAGGCGGCCTCGCGGCGGTGGCGGCGTTCAGTCCACCGACGGTCACGTTCGTCACGCAGCCGCTGCTCGGCGTCTTGCATCTGGCGCTTGCCGTCCCGCAAGGCGATTCGCAGGTCGCGGCGCAACTGGCGTGCGGTGCCCAGCACATTGGCCGTGCCCCGTACTGGTGCGTAGCGGTCCAGGAGCACCCGCAGCCGCCGTTGCACCCACAGCGAGGCCCCAGCGCCCAATCCGGCGCCCAGGGTCAACCAGCGCATCCGCTTCAGCATCTCAGCGCTCCGTACTCTCGCTGCTTCCAGCAGTGCTCCCACTGCTGGGAGCAGTCTCGCGCCCTTCGTCTGAGGGTTTGCCCCGGAAAACGGAAAAGGCTGAACGAACTTTGTCGACGGGGACCGAAGCGGCCCGCGCCGTAGCGGCCCCGGCTGACTCAGCCAGCCCTGCGACCTTCTGGGCAACGTTCAACAGGTCACGCAGGCGGCTGATCTCGGCCTGGGCCATCTCGGCGGTGTCCGCCAGTTGGCTCAGTGCCGGTCCGGCCTTGGTATCAAAGTCTTCAAGCTTGCGCCGAAGCTCTCGCATCAGGCCGAACGCCTGAGTCAGCACAGCGACGAGCACTACGAGCGCGATCACGACGCAGACCGTCACCACCACCGCGGCAAGATCGCTGCCGCTCATGCTTCGTCCTCTTCGTCGCTGAGCACGAGCGCGAGGCCCAGTTCGTCGAGCTGGACATCGGAGATCGCAGACGGGGCATTCGTGAGCGGGTCGGCGCCGGACTGGCTCTTGGGAAATGCGATGACCTCACGGATGTTCTCCTCGCCGCACAGCAACGCCGCCAGGCGGTCGATGCCGAAGGCGAAGCCGGCATGCGGCGGAGCGCCGAACCGGAATGCATCCAGCAGGAATCCGAATCGCTCCTGCGCTGCGGCGGGCTCGATGCCCAGCAGGTCGAAAATCTGCTGCTGGATATCGCCCCGATGGATCCGGACGCTGCCCGAGCCCAACTCCCAGCCGTTCAGCACCAGGTCGTACGCCTGAGAACGCACCTCGAGCAGCGTGTCGGCGTCAAAGCCTCCACCGGCCGCCATCCGCGCCGAGGCCGCGGCGACCGCGTCGAGATCATCGGTGTGGGGCATCGTGAACGGGTGGTGTGCCGGCGCCGGAAGGCCCTCCGCGTTTACGTCGTCGAACAGCGGGAAGTCCACGACCCACAGGAAGTTCAGGCCACCCTCGTTCACCGGCGGACGGCCCAGCTCCAGTCGCAGCAGTCCGAGCACACCGCTGGCCTTACGCCAGGTGTCGGCCACCAGGTAGCACATGTCCCCCGGCTCGGCGCCCAGGCGCTCCAATACACCGTCAATCTCGGCGTCGGACATGAACTTCGCAACCGGCGAGGTGACGGCCAGCCGGCCGCCTGCCGCGCTGCGGGCTCCGTCAGCCAGCGGCTCGCCGACGCTGACTCGTATCCACACGAGTCCCTTGGCGCCCCAGCGCTGACACTGCTTGGTGAGATCGTCGACTGCATTGCGGCTGATGTCGCCACCGCCGGGCACCCGGATGCCCCGTACGGCGGGCGCCTTGAACGCATTGAATCCCGTCTCGGTGAACAGGTCGCTGAGCTCGACGAGTTCAAGCCCAAAGCGCAGGTCCGGCTTGTCGGATCCGTAGCGGTCAATCGCTTCGTGCCAGCTGATCTCGGGCATCGCATCGGGGCGCACGCCGGTGATCTCTTCGGCGGCTTCTGCCACTGCGGTGCTGATCACTGCTCGCACCTCAGCGCCGGTGGCGAAGCTCATCTCCAAGTCGAGCTGGGTGAACTCGAACTGGCGATCCGCCCGCAGGTCCTCATCTCGCAGGCATCGAGCGATCTGGTAGTAGCGGTCGATCCCGCCCACCATGGCGAGCTGCTTGAACAGCTGCGGGCTCTGGGGCAGCGCATAGAAGCGGCCTTGATGCAGCCGGCTGGGCACCACGAAGTCGCGGGCGCCTTCGGGCGTCGAGGCCACCAACGTGGGCGTCTCGATCTCGATGAACTCGGCGGCCTCCATCGAGCGCCGGATCGCTGCGTTGATGCGCGCCCGCTTCACCAGATTCGAATGCATGCGGGGGTTGCGCAAATCCAGGTAGCGGTGTCGGATGCGCAGCATTTCGTCCACGTCGGTTCGACCGTCGATCTGGAACGGCGGCGGCTCTGAGCGAGACAGCACCTCGACGGTTGCATCGCCGATCTCGATCTCGCCCGTGGCCAGGTCGGGATTCGCAGTATCTGATGGGCGCTCCCGAACTGTCCCGGTCACCGCCAGCACGTACTCCGAGCGCAGATCGTGCGCGTGATCTACGACGCACTGCACGATGCCGGTCCGGTCGCGCAAGTCGACAAACGCCAGGTGCTCGCCATGCTCACGACGCCGGGAAACCCAGCCGCACACGGTGACTTCCCGGCCGATGTCGGCGCGGCTGAGCCGCCCGCAATAGTCGGTACGCATGCCAGTGATCACTCGGTCTGTCCTTTGGAATTCAAGCTGGGTTTGGGCTGTCGCCCGAAGCGGGTGCCGGGGCGTTCAGCGTGTCAAAGACGGCTCGCAGCGTGCCCAGCAATTCAGACCGCGGCACGGTCTGCTGCGGCAGGTCAACGCTGCCGCCGTCGGGGCGTCGCAGCGGCCGGACGGTGACCGTGCCAGCGTCAATCTCGTCGGTTCCCACGATGAGTGCGATCTCAGCACCGGAGCGGTCTGCGGCGCGCATCTGCGCTCGTATGGACCGGTTGTCGAAGGCACGGTCGGCCCGCACGCCGATGGACCGCAGCTCGTGGGTGAGGTCGCGCGCCACAGCCCCCCCAGCGGTGTCGATCACCCACACCTCGGCTCGCTGCGCCGGCACGTCGAACACGCCCTCGGCGTCGCATGCGAGCAGCAGCCGCTCGATGCCCAGCGCAAACCCGATGCCAGGCGTGGGCGGCCCGCCGAGCGCCTCGACGAGGCCGTTGTAGCGGCCGCCTCCGCAAATGGTGTCCTGGGCGGCGTCCAGGCTCGCGGCGCGGAACTCGAACGTGGTGCGGGTGTAGTAGTCGAGACCCCGCACCAGCTTGGGCTCGACTACATGTTCGATCCCAAGAGCGCCGAGGCCCTCGCGCACCCGTTCAAAGTGGGCGGCCGTCTCGCCGGACAGGAAGTCAGTGATTCGCGGAGCCTCAGCAGCCACCGCTGCGGTTGCCGGGCGTTTCGAGTCCAGGATGCGCAGCGGGTGGCGCTCGATCTTGTCCCTGTCGCTGGGATCGACGTCGTCAGCCCGGCGTTGCAGGTAGGACGTAAGCGCCTCGCCAAACGCCAAGCGGGTGTCAGCGTCGCCCATGGAATTCACCAGCAGCGGCACCCGCTGCAGCCCGATGGCACCGAAGAGCTCGGCCGCTAGAGCGATGATCTCGACGTCGGCATCAGGGTCGTCGGTGCCCAGCGTCTCTGCGCCGATCTGGTGAAACTGGCGGTAACGGCCCGCTTGGGGCGCCTCATAGCGGAAGAACGGCCCCTGGTACCACACCTTCCAAGGCGTCGTCGGACGGTGCTGGGCGAATGCCCGGCACACCGATGCCGTTCCCTCGGGCCGCAATGCGAGGCGCCTATCGCTGCGGTCAACGAACTCGTACATCTCCTTGCCGACCACGTCGGTGCCCTCGCCAATGCGGCTGAACACGCCGATGTCCTCGAAGATCGGCGTCTGCAGGTAGCCGAAGCCCGCCCGGTCCGCTGCGTCGATGAATGTGCCCAGCAGCGCAACCCAACGGCCCGATTCGGGCGGGGCCAGATCGTGCGTGCCAATGGGCGTCCGGAACGATCTCCCGGCTGTCACGTCATCGCCGCCGGTAGGGCGCGCAGGCGTCGAAGGCGTACCGGACATGACCAGCGCAGGCTACGGCCCGACCAGCGCCAGTCCTAGCTCAGCTTGCATCGCCCCGACTCGGTGAATGGCGGCGGGAGCGCCGATTGCATATCGACATTCGTGAGCGATGGTGTCGATTGACGAGATCAGGCTGCTGGATCGAGCAACTGGACGAGACGAGTCCTTTCGGTCCAGTCGTGGATCGCTGCATCTGTCGTCGCCAGAGTCAGCCCGTGAAGCATGGCCGTGGCGACGATCACCTGGTCGGCGGGATCGCGGTGAAATCCCGAGTTCATGAGCAAGGCCGACTCGACTGCGATGTCACCGTCAACGGGCAGCTCGCGCAGACCCGACGCGAGACGCTCACGGCGCCACGTCGCCGGGTGCTGACCGAGGTTGATGCGGCCATGGTGGTGCAGCCGAGTGGTCTCGACGAACGTAATCGCGGACACCGCCACCTCGCCGTCATCAAGACCACTCTCCACCGCGTCCTTGAACTCATTGCTGAGTGCGTCGCTGTCGGACACCAACCGCAGCAGCACGTTGGTGTCAAGCAGGAGGCTCACTGCGGCCGGGCCGGCTCGAGCACCTGGTCGGGTCGGGCGATCATGTCCCAGTCCTCGGTTGGGATCGCTGGCTCGCTGTCGATGTCGGCGAGGATCTGAAGCTGTCCCACGCACGACCCCACGAGCTTCGGCCGTTCATCTCGGATTGCGCTTACGCGTACCACTGCGCGACGACGCTTGGTGACGACGATCTCGGCACCGGTCTCGTGCACCTCGTCCATCAGGCGCAGACAGTTCGTCTTGAATTCGCCCGCTGCAACGACGCGCCCAGCCAATGCGCCATGATGCGTGCCCATTTCATCCCTTGCCATGACTAGAGCCTAGTCGCAACGTCCACACCATGGTTACCAATTGACGACTATATAACTAGCCCAAGGCGCACGGCCACCGCTGGGCCGGGCCCTCAGCAATTGGTGCGCACCCTCAGTACTCGGTGCGGGCGAGGCCTTCGATTGAGCGGTACGCGTCGAACACGCCATTGACGTCCCGGAGCGCCGCCAGCAGCTGATCCAGCAGCACCGGGTCGCCGACCTCGACTTCGAATTGCATCACCGCGACCTGATCGTCGCCGACGAACGTTTCGCAGCTGGCGATCGACAGGCCATGGCGGCCCGAGACCACGTTGACCACGTCGAGCAGCAGCCGGTTGCGGTCGAGGCCCCGGACCTCCAGCGCCGCGGCGAACTCGCCTGCCCAGCTCTCGTCCCACTCCACCTCGACTTGTCGGGCATTTGACGACGTGGCCAGCTCGGCCGCGTTGGCGCAGTCGGCTCGGTGCACCGAGAGACCGCGCCCACTCGTGGTGAAGCCCAGGATCTCGTCACCGCGCACGGGGCTGCAGCAGCGGGCGAGGCGCACCAGCGAGTCGTCGTGGCCGTCGACATGAACGCCCGCGGAGCGGCGGCGGCGTGAGCCGCGCTGGCTGGCGGGGCGAGCCGGCAGTTGCGCGCCGTCGCCGTCGCCGCGCAGGTTGTCGACAAGACGCTTGGCCACTGAATGGGGTGCAATGTCGCCCTTGCCGACGGCTTCGAAGAGCAGCTCGGCGTCGGGTCGGCTGAACTGCTCCGCCACCGCACCCATCTCGTCGCCTTCGATGAGCAGCGACGCCTTGAGCCCTTCGTTTTGCAGCTCGTCCGACACGGCCTCCCGGCCGGCAGACACCCACTCCGACCTATCAGAGCGAGCAAACCAGCGTCGGATGCTGTAGCGGGCCCGGGGGGTGACCGCAGTCTCCAGCCAATCGCGCGACGGCCGGGTTCCCGGATCGTCTGATGTGAACGCTTCGATCGTGTCGCCCGAGCGCAGCTGCCGGTCCAGCGGCACCAGCCGTCCGTCGATCTTGGCACCGATGAGCGAATCGCCGATGTCGGTGTGGATGGCGTAGGCGAAGTCAATGGACGTGGCGCCGGTCGGCAACGTCACCACGTCGCCCTTGGGCGTGAACACGTACACCTCACCGTGGCCCAGATCGCTGGCGATGGTGCGCATGAATTCGGCCGGGTCGTCGGACTCTGCCTGCCACTCGACCAGGCGGCTCAGCCACGGCATGTCCGCCTCGGCGGCCGAAGCGCCGTTGCGCCCCGCCTTATAGCGCCAGTGCGCCGCCACCCCGAATTCCGCTCGCTGATGCATCTCGTCAGTGCGGATCTGCACTTCCACCGCTGTGCCCGAGGGCCCAACGACCGTCGTGTGCAAGGACTGGTACAGGTTGAACTTGGGCATCGCGATGTAGTCCTTGAACCGGCCAGTCACCGGCTTCCATGTCGCGTGGATCGAGCCCAATGCTGCGTACGCGTCGCGGATCGTGGGCACCACCACCCGGATGCCCACCAAGTCGAAGATCTCGTCGAACGAACGGTTCTTGATGACCATCTTCTCGTAGACGCTCCAGTGGTGCTTCTTGCGTCCGGTCACCGTGGCGTCGATCTTCATCCGGGACAACTGCTCACGGACCTCGGTCAGCACCTGATCGACGTACCGCTCCTGTTCAGGTGTGCGCTCGGCCAGCATCCGGTCGATCTCGGCGTAGCGCTTCGGGTACAGCGCTGCGAACGCCAGGTCCTCCAGCTCGTCTCGCACTTGCTGCATGCCCAACCTGTTAGCGAGCGGTGCGTAGATGTCGAGCGTCTCACGGGCGATGTCGGCCTGCTTGGTGCCATCCAGAGCTCCGATCGTGCGCATGTTGTGCAGGCGGTCCGACAGCTTGATCATCAGCACGCGCGGATCGTTCGCAATCGCCACCAGCATCTTGCGCAGCGTGGCGGCCTGCTGCGCCTGCTTGGAAGCGAAGCGCACCCGGTCGAGCTTGGTGACACCGTCCACGATGGCCGCCACCTCGGAGCCGAACTCGTCGGACAGCGCCACGAGCTCGACGCTGGTGTCCTCGACGGCGTCATGCAGCAGCGCTGCGGCGATCGAGGTGTCGTCGAGGCCGAGATCGGCAACCACTCTGGCCACCGCCACCGGGTGGGTGATGTACGCCTCGCCGGTCTTGCGTCGCTGACCCTCGTGCGCCTGTGCGGCAGCCTCGTAGGCTCGGATCACGAGTTCGGGCGATCGCTTCGGCCAGAGTTGCCGGTAGCGCTCGACGACAGGCGAGATGTCGGCCGCGACCGTGTTCGCGATGCGTCGCCACGGCAGGACGCGCGACACCGCAGGCATGGTCCTAGCCAAGCTGGCCGGCGTAGTGTTCGACTGGAGCAAGGTCGAACCGGCGTGAACTCACACTCTCATTCTGCCGTGATTGACAAGGACCCCGTTGACAATGCCCGGCCGATCACGGGTAATGCGCTTCTGCAAGCGACAGGCAATGGGAGCAATTGCCGTATCTTGAGACTGTGGGGCGTGATTCGAGCCGGGGCATCACTGTCTTTGATCTGTTCGAGGCCGCCGAGCGCATGATTGAAGCTCGTCTGCGGCGCAGCAAGCCGGCGGTCACACAGGCAGAAATCCGCGCCGCCATCGACGAGTGGGCCTCGGGCGGCGACCGCCACCTCGACGCCGACGGCTATCTCCGCGAAATTCCCATTCCCCCGTACTTGCAGTGACGCGCCTCGACGACGCGGCCAGCTTGTCGCAGCTGCAAGCTCACGGCGCCTTCTGACAGCTGCGGCCGATACCGGAACTTCGTCTTCGAGGCGGGCCGTTATGCGGTGAGCGTCGAGATCGGGTAGGCGAGCACTTTCTCGTCGGTCGTGACGAGCGTGTGTCCCTCGATCATCGATTGGGCGACGAGGAGCCGGTCGAACGGGTCTGCGTGCAGGTAGGGCAGCGTTCGAAGGCCCATCGCATGCGCTGCGGTGAGATCGAGCCAGTTCGCGCCGAGCCGGGTGGCCAGGGTCTGACAGCTGTGCTCCAGAAACAGCTTGCCGATGCGGCGCTTGATCTCTATTTCTGCGACCGAGATTGACGACACGACGAGGTCGTTGACGGGGTCCTCCAAAGCCGCCACAGCCTCAGTCGAGAGTCGTTCCGGCGCCTCGTTGGCCCACAACAGAACATTCGTGTCGAGCAGGAGCGTTGCCATCAGAGCGGGTCTTCGAGCGACTCGAGCACTTCGGCGGGCGTGTCGTCGAAATCGTCAGCCATGGTGATCGTGCCACGGAGCTGCCCGAGCTGGCGGCGCGCCGGCGGTCGAGCAACCTGCTTGAGGCCAGCAGCGAGAAGCTCGTTGATGACTTCGCCGAGCGTCCGGCGAGATTCGAACGCGATGCGCCGGGCTTCGTCGTAGATCGCGTCATCCAGCGACACCGTGGTGCGCATACGCGCACCATAGCGTCACCATCGGAGCACTAACGGCGGCGGCCTTTCTTGCGGGGGCGGGGCGACGCGCTGCGTGTGTAGTTCTCGGCGGCGAGCGCCTCCTTGTACGCCACCCAGGAGTCGTCGGCCACCACGGCGGACAGGTACGCGTCCCCCGGCACCGCCGCGGAAGCGCAGCCCATTCCGGGACCATCGACAACGTCCCTCGGCACGGGACCCAGAACTATCCTGTGGATTCTTGCGCCAAGTCTCGGTGAAGACCGGGTGCGAACGGTCCGAGGTTCTGCGAGCAAGAACCATCGGCGACGACAAGGGCAGAAGGCAGCAGCGAAGAACGATGCGACCATGACGAACCCATTCGACGGCGCGCCAGCGTCACGTCGGAGACGTTCACCGGAGCGACAGCTTGCTGCACCGACAGCAGGCAGCATCTGGGATTCGACTGACCCCTTCGCAGATGGCGCTGGTGACGTCCGCGCACGCGCCGGACCCATGCGATCACGTCGGACCTTGGGCGTTCTTGCCCCGGTCGCCACCATGGTGGCGCTTGCCGCCATATTGGCGATGCTCCTGGCGGCATGCGTTGGCGAGGATGAGCCCACCGCGCCGGCTGCCGCGGGGCAGCCAGAGGCGAACCCCGCTGTTGAGCAATCCGACCCGGACCGGGCCGTGCTGGTCGCTTTGTACAACAGCACGGGTGGCGCAACCTGGGGCGCCAACGCGAACTGGCTGAGCGACAGGCCCGTCGGCGAGTGGCACGGCGTCACCACGAACAGCAACGGCCGCGTCGTCGAGCTGCATCTCCACGACAACCGGTTGACGGGCGAGATTCCACCTGAGCTAGGCCGCCTATCCAACCTGACGGAGTTGCTTCTCGACGACAACCAGTTGACGGGCGCGATTCCACCTGAGCTGGGCCACCTATCCAATCTGACGTGGCTGTATCTCAGCTCCAATCCGTTGACGGGTGAGATTCCGCCTGAGCTGGGCCACCTATCCGACCTGACGGAGCTGGCTCTCCACGACAACCAGTTGACGGGCGCGATTCCGCCTGAGCTGGGCCACCTATCCAACCTGACGGGGCTGGATCTCCACGACAACCAGTTGACGGGCGCGATTCCACCTGAGCTGGGCCACCTATCCAACCTGACGTTGCTGTATCTCAGCTCCAACCAGTTGACGGGTGAGATTCCGCCTGAGCTGGGCCACCTATCCAACCTGACGGAGCTGGATCTCCACGACAACCAGTTGACGGGCGCGATTCCACCTGAGCTGGGCCACCTATCCAACCTGACGTTGCTGTATCTCAGCTCCAACCAGTTGACGGGTGAGATTCCGCCTGAGCTGGGCCACCTATCCAACCTGACGGAGCTGGTTCTCAGCTCCAACCAGTTGAGGGGTGAGATTCCGCCTGAGCTGGGCCACCTGTCCAACCTGACGGAGCTGGTTCTCAGCTCCAACCAGTTGAGGGGTGAGATTCCGCCTGAGCTGGGCCACCTATCCAACCTGACGGAGCTGGTTCTCCACGACAACCAGTTGAGGGGTGAGATTCCGCTTGAGCTGGGCCGCCTGTCCAGCCTGACGGGGCTGACGCTCGGCAAAAACCGGTTGACGGGCGCGATTCCGTCTGAGCTGGGCCACCTGTCCAACCTGACGGGGCTGGATCTCGATAGCAACCGGTTGACGGGCGCGATTCCGCCTGAGCTGGGCCACCTATCCAATCTGACGTTTCTGTATCTCAGCTCCAACCAGTTGACGGGTGAGATTCCGCCTGAGCTGGGCCACCTGTCCAACCTGACGGAGCTGGGTCTCCACGAAAACCAGTTGACGGGCGAGATTCCGCCCGAGCTGGGCCACCTGTCCAACCTGACGGAGCTGGGTCTCCACGAAAACCAGTTGACGGGCGAGATTCCGCCCGAGCTGGGCCACCTATCCAACCTGACGGAGCTGGGTCTCCACGACAATCGGTTGACGGGCGAGATTCCGCCCGAGCTGGGCCACCTATCCAACCTGACGGAGCTGGTTCTCCACGACAACCAGTTGAGGGGTGAGATTCCGCTTGAGCTGGGCCGCCTGTCCAGCCTGACGGGGCTGACGCTCGGCAAAAACCGGTTGACGGGCGCGATTCCGTCTGAGCTGGGCCACCTGTCCAACCTGACGGGGCTGGATCTCGATAGCAACCGGTTGACGGGCGCGATTCCGCCTGAGCTGGGCCACCTATCCAACCTGACGTTTCTGTATCTCAGCTCCAACCAGTTGACGGGTGAGATTCCGCCTGAGCTGGGCAACCTGTCCAACCTGACGGAGCTGGGTCTCCACGAAAACCAGTTGACGGGTGAGATTCCGCCTGAGCTGGGCAACCTGTCCAACCTGACGGAGCTGGGTCTCCACGAAAACCAGTTGACGGGCGAGATTCCGCCCGAGCTGGGCCACCTATCCAACCTGACAAAGCTGTTTCTCTTCGACAATCGGTTGACGGGCGAGATTCCGCCCGAGCTGGGCAACCTATCCAACCTGACGGTGCTGGGTCTCCACGAAAACCAGTTGACCGGGTGCATACCCGAGGGGTGGCGAGATATAGCGCTGAATGATCTTGTAGAGCTGAACCTGCCCGACTGCGGCGCAGCCACGCCGTGACCGACGGCCACGGCCACGCCAGAGACGGGTCTGTCAGTCAGATTCGGCAGTGTCTCTGACCGGTCGACGGGGGGAATTGCCCTGCTGCTGGTTGAAGATTGTTCGGCTCCTTGCGAGCAGCGACGGTGCACCTCGCTTGGCATGCTGTAACTCAATGAGTTCAGAGCTCAACGCCAACATAAGCCGGCGGCATGAAGCCGGCATCGTGCCGACGCAAGACCCAAGGAACTCCAGAGCCTCCACGAAGCCGGGGGCGATTCACCCGCCAGCCTCCGATTGATCTACGACGCGGCGAGGACGCGTTCGGGCGGACCGGGCGCCGGAACGACGGGCACATCGGGCCGCAGCTGGAGCCCTTGAAGGGAGATTGATGTTGCGACCAGCCAGCACTGGCTCATCTGGCGACGAGAACGGCATGGGACCGAGCGCGAACATGCAGGGCGAGCCGGCTGTCGCCGTCTCGCTCACGTGTCTGGCGACACTCCTGCCGTTCACGACGTCGCTCGGCATATTGGTCGCGGGTGGCATCGTTGCAGTCCTGCTGACTGCCACCGCCATAGCGCGCCGGATGGTCGCTGCGAGTTCCGTCGGCGTTCTGCTGGTGGCCTTCCTCTTGCTGGAACTTGTGGGCCTCGGCCCGAAACGGTTGGTGTTCGGTTTCGCCTTCGTCGCGTACCTGGTGGTGAGATCGCGATTGCCGTGGCTGCGTGAGGTTGCCCCCTGGCGTCGCGCTGGGCCATGGCGCCTAGGGCAGGGCGCCGTAGGCGCCGCGTTCGGCCTGCTCGCAGGAATGGCCCTCTGGGCGTGGTACGAGAGGCGACCGGAACAACTGGCCGAAGTGGTCGAATACGTTCGTGACTGGCCCATTTGGGCTTTCGTATCGGCGGGCATTCTCACGGCGGTTGTCGCTGCTGTGCTCGAAGAGACCGTTTACCGAGGGGTCGTTCAGGATTCGCTCGAGAGAGTCCTTGGATCGGATTTCGTGCCCTTAGTCATGCAAGCGGCCATCTTCGCCGCGTTGCACTTCCCTTCGGGGATCCTCCAAGGGCTCACCGGGGTCGTTCTCGTCTTCCCCTATGGCCTGCTCCTGGGTGTCTTGCGTAGGCGCTCCGGGGGTTTGGCCGTACCCATTATTGCGCATTTCAGCACTGATTTGGTGATCGTGGGAATCGTGCTTTCTCGGATCGTGGCGTAGGCCCAGTTGCGGGAGTCGGGACGCCAGCTTCCTCACAGGCGGACCGACGCAGTCATCAGGCGAACCTACGATCTTGGTGACGAGATTATTGGAGGCGCGGCGAGGGCGGTACCCAATAAGGCGAGGTCGAATGACGGAATCCTCAACCGGTGGACGGCTGGCCCACCATGCAGCGATCAGAGAACCAAGCAGGTTGGCAATCAAGTCCTGCATATTGTTGGCGTAGGCGCCCACCCGGGTATATGGAAGGGCCAACGTGGCCAGATATTCCCCAATCTCGATGACGGCCCCTACCGAGTTAGCTCCGAGGATGACCACCACGGCGGCTTTCATTCCACCATCAGCGGCCAGCATCCGGCGCGTCGCCTCCCATACGATCAACCCGGCGGTTCCCAAACCGGCGACATGGATCAACTGGTCGTAACGGATGAACCCAAACCAATCCTGCCCGTAGAGGAGGACACCGGAAAAGTAGAGGTTTGCCCCTGCCATGTGTCCAAATCCAACGATGGACATCATTACGAGCACATAGGTGGAGAAACGAACCGAGTAGTCAATGTACATCAACAGGGTGGCGACAAGCGTCACCCAGATCAGATAGGAATACACACCGGCTGCGCTCGCCACAATGCCGTACACGGTCCACGCGGCCACGTACAGCGCGGTCACTCCGCCGAGGACGGGGTGCCGTCTGACAGCCGTCGCGAACCAAGGTTCTTTTGGACCCATCGGTCACCTCCGAAACGCGGTCCTTAATTCGAAGTTTAAGGCTCTTGTGTGCCTGTCGGGCACTCTATTGCAGGGCCAGCGCGAGGTCAGCAAACGGAGGCTTCGCGCTTGCGCGTGGAGTAGTGCGTCGAGGGTCCCTGACAGATAAGGAGGGATCTCCCAGAATCGAAGGTGGGCGAACTCCACTGGTGGTTGCGACGGGCCGGTCATGATGGCCGGGATGTCGAAGCCACAACCACCAGTGGAGGTGTCCAATATGGCAGCCCGCTGGTGATCGGTGTCAAGTTAGCTGCCCGGCCGTGCTACGTGAGCTGCGGCGGCAAGGTGTGTGCTCACGACGTGAACCCGGTGTGCCTGGCGGACCTGTCGGCGTGGGGGCGTGCGGTGCGTCTGGTGTGGAACAAGCGCCGCTGGCGTTGCCCGAGCGGGTCACGCGCTGCGCGCACGGTCACCGAGCAGCAGCCGCGGATCGGGGCGCCCACGGCGCGCATGACTGCCCCGGCGGCGAGGCACGCGACCCGCCAGTCGTGCAATCAAAGAGATTGCAGCCGAGTTGGGCACCGGTTGGCACACGGTGACGGCCGCGGTGCACCGGTGGGGCCACACCCTGCTCGAAGCGGACCGGTCGCGCACTGACGGCGTGGCCGCTCTGGGTCTCGACGAAACTCCTATTTTCCGCCGAGGCCGATACCACCAAGAGCATTGGGGAATCACCGTGGTGAACGCCCGAAGGGGCGTACTCGGGGACATAGTCGCTGGTCGCCGCGCTGAGGAGGCCACCAGATGGATTCAGGGGCGCTCATCGCGGTGGCGTCGGCGGGTGCGCTGGGCGGTCATAGACCTGTCGGGCCCCTATCGCAAAGCGTTCACCACGGCACCGCCCAAGACGATCCAGGTTGCCGACCCGTTCCATGCGGTCAAGCTCGCCAACGGCACCATCGACGACATAGGCCGGAGCGTCCAGAACATCACTACTGGCGGGTGCGGCACCACCAACGATCCGCTCAATCGGATACGGCGGCGGCTGCCGTGGGCACACGAACGCGCCACCGACCAGGGCCAAGCGAAGCTGAGTGATCTGCCCGCAGCCGGGGGCCCCACAGCGAGGTCCTTCGGTGTCTGGCACGCCGAAGAGACCTTCGCGGCATCTTCCGCATGGGAACCACGCACTCGCCATGCGCTACCTACAACACCTCGGCCAACTCCCCACTGGACACACATGGGAGCATCTACCGGACCGGTGGCCGGAGATTGAGACAACCGCACAAGGAACTATGCTAGCTCTGCCAAAGAACAGGACTCGAAGAGGTGATCAAATTGGGCAGCGTGCAAGGACCTGATAGTGACGGATCCTCTAACGAATCGAACAGGCAACGACGCAAAGCGCCGCGAATCTGGCTCTTAATCGCCCTCCTTGTACTCGTTGCCCTCCTTGTGGTTACCAACATAACCGGGGGCATTCCCATCTCGTAAGGCCAGTAAGGACTGACTGGGTCGAGCCAGCTCACGCGGCACTGTCACGTAACCGGTACTTCCAGGTCTTGCCAGTCGGCGTCGACGGCAACCCGTCCGCGATGGCCGGTTTTCGGGCCAGAACTGGTGGATTAAGCTCTGAGCTTTCAAGAACTGGCGCTTCCAAAATTAGGGGGAAGCTCACCTGACGGGGGACCCTGATTTGGGTCCATGAGTTGAGGGTCTGATTCCCCGAGGATGGGAGGATGACCACGATGAAGAGAGAGAGCCTTCACAAAATGTTGAGATTTGGGCTGCTGGGCTCGGCGGGGTTCATGTTAGGAGAAGGCCGCGGGCTTCGAAGTTGGCGTAGTTGGTGAAGCCGTGGGCTTTGCGGCGCAGGACTTGGAACAGGCTGTTTGTTCCCTCGATGCGGCCGTTGCTGGGTCGCCCGGCGTGGTGCCAGTCGAGGATCTGGGCATGCCATGCGAGGAACGTGTCAACGGTGTCGCTGAACTCGGGGATCAGCCCGGTGCCGTAGATGTCCGCGAACCGGTCCAGGGCGGCCATCGCGTCGTCGTGGTCGCCGGCGAGGTAGAGCTGGTGCAGCTCGCCGAGCGCGTGCCATGCTGGGTTGAGCCGGGGATGGGTCTCGAACAGGGCGTCGAGCCGTTTGCGCTCGGCGGCGTCGAGCTTGTCGGGCCGGCGCATCAGCAAGAACCGCGCCCGGAACACTTCGGGGTCGAACGCCGGCTTGGAGCCCTCGGGGCGGCGCTGCACGTCGCGGCGCACCGCGGTGAGCCCCGCCGCGAACCATCTGATGACGTGGAACCGGTCCAGCACATGGCGGGCGTGGCCGAGCCGCCTGTCGATCGCTGCCTTGTACGCCGCCGAGCCGTCGGACACGACAATCTTCACGCCCTTGCACCACTTGTGCCCCTGAGCAGCCAGAAAGCCGCTGAGTGCTTGGGTGTTGCGGTGGGGCACCATGGCAAACACCTCGCCGGTGTCGCCGTTGACGAGCACCGTCACATAGCGGTGCCGCTTGCGGATCGAGGTCCCCTCCACCAGCAGCACCCGGCACCGCTGCCGCCGCCGGTGGTCGGCGACCAGACCCGCCCAGGCCACCACCAGCGCGTCGGCCAGCCTCCAGCTCAGCCCATGACGTCGGGCTGCGGCGTTGACCGTCATCGCCCGCGCGTCGCCCACCAGCCGACGGGCCAGCCGCGCGGTGACACGGCCCTCGAACGCCGGGTGGTCCTCGGCGAACCGCCGGCCGCCGCAGACGCCGCAGACCATGCGCCGCTGCTCGAACACCAGCGTGGTCGCCCGCCCCGACACCTCCAAGTCCCGGACCTCGCGGTCCCGGCGATCATGGGCCTTCCCACTCGGGGTCCCGCAATCGGGGCAGCACGGGCGGCGCACCGTCGAACGCACCCGAACCACCAGCCGCTCAGGCGCGTCGACGATCACCCCCAGCACCTCGATCCGCCGCAGCCGCAGCCGACATAACATCACGCTTCATCGAAGCCCTCCAGGGTTCGGCGTCTGCAAACACCGATCCCCCCAGGGCCTCGACCCCTACCCGCGGACCCCCAACCCGCCCTCATCCCAACAAAAGACGAAGGCTCAAAAAGAAGCCATCCGCTGCCTCAAACGCTTCGTCGCACGAGAGCTCTACCGCACCCGCCGAGGCGACCTCGCCACCCTCACAACCCGCACTTGACATCTATAGAAACGTCCCAGTGTGATTCAATCCCACGCTCAAACGCGAAGGGCCGTTGTGTGTCGCGGATGTCGATCGCTCCCACGACTATGAGCTGCGCATACTCCATATCACAAATGTGCTAATCGTCAAAAGCAAAGTGATGAGAGATATAGCGAGTCCGGCAATACCGAGCGCCATTCGCGGTCTCTTTTCGGTCTTGGCTCGTACGATTCCCATTATGGACAGAGTCGTCGCCCCAAGTCCAAATATGGCTTCATACGGGAGAAGAAGGAGTAGGATTAAGGCCACCCCCATTCCGAAGCCGGCAAACTTCCACGCGGGCACGGTCGCCAGTCGATAGGCGGCCAGAGCCGGGGGAATGACGGCTATGACCGAGAGGACAAAGCCCGAGACAGCCGCAGCATTGCCGCTGTTGTGCGACGTTTCATCATCGTCCGTGTCGCCCGGTGGAGGCGCAGCACGCGGTCGTCGCGACGTCGATTCAAGCCCATGGTTGTCGGAAGCTCCCTGTGGTCCGGAATCGCAACCGACGGCGGCAGGACCGGTGACCGTTTCGCTCAAGTCTGCCTGAGCCAGCGAGCTTGCCGGCGTGGTTTGCCACCGTTTGACAACGAGAGTGCCTGCGCTGTCGTCGTGCCAGCCTTGCCGTGCGTCGTCAAAGGTCAGTGAAATGTAGACCAACAGCCAGAGAAGCGGCCCGATGAACGGAATGACACCTACAGCTGCCGGGATTATCCAGCGGACAACCGAATTGCGCCAGCGGGGCACACCGCCGTCGGCTTCCCGCACGACCTTGATTCCTGTCGCCGCCTTGCCGAGGGTTCGCCCCCCATTCATGGCGACCATCGGAACCTCGTAGAGAAGGCCAACCGCTGCTAGCATCAAATATGGGGTCACTGAACCTGCGAATTCGAAGGACGGCGAAGTCCACCGGATCGCAACCCACACCCCGACTGCGACCGGCCACATGAGCAGAGTGTCGATGACGCGGGCTCCGACCCGGTCACCGACGCTCGCGAGCTCCACGCGTTCACCCGAACGGATCATGGCCCAACCCTTCATAACGCTCCTCTCAATAGTACGGCGTGTTCCGCATCAACTGTCTGCATGGCCGCGTATGCATTGGCAACTCATTCATCACGTTCGCATTGCCATACGCATTGTTGGATGTTTTCTTCGCGATTCAACACACAGCCGCATTGACACAATTGGACGGGGCTTTCTGCGGGTTTCGGCTGCGAGAAGTATCTTGCGCCCCGGATGGGTATGTCGTCGCGGTCCTGTTGCATACAGACGACATAGATTTGGGTGATGGTTGAGCGAGATACGTTCAGTAACAAAGTAGCGTCGCATGCATTATATGTCGATGCTTCCATCGCTACCGAATCGTCAGCTGTCGCGCCAGCCATCAAGGCATCAAAACTCGCGTTGACCAGCGTACTGAAATCGGGATTGGAGTCGGCGGTGAAGCCGGCGACGGTGTCCCCGGTGCGGTATTGCACGACAGCCTGCGCGGTCTCGCCTGTGCTGAGGTAGGTGTCGGTTGCTGTTTGGGACACTGCGGAGTTGCCGCCGAGCACGATGATGTGCTCGGTGCTAGTTCGGAGCCACCGGGAGGTTGAGGGGTGGAGCGGGTCGCGTTCGGTGAGCAGCAAGGGCGCGCACAGCGCGGCGAGCAGCGGCGCGGCGCTGAACGAGTCGAACGGCACGAGCGCTGTCGCGAGCCCTGCTGTGGCCCGGTCGAAGCACCGCGGGGCCGCCGAGGAGTACCTTGCCTCGACGAAGTCGGCTGTTGCGGTCGCGGTCTCGAACCGTGTCGCTCCTCCGAGCCGTGTGACATTAGGCCCGAGCGCCGCCAGTTCGCGTTCGACGGGAGTGTCCGATGTTCTGTGTAAGCGGGTCGGTCGGTTGGTCATTTTAGGTGAGCGGGAGTCGTCCTGGGTAGCGGACGGCGAGCTGGTTCAAGCAGCGTTTCCATCCGATGGTTCCTGTTCCTTGTGGTCCTCCTCTGTTGGTGGTGATGTTCCTGATGGCGAGGTAGAGCAGTTTGAGGGCGGCTTGCTCGTTGGGGAAGTGCCCTCGGTTCTTGGTGACCTTTCTGAGCTGGCGGTTGATGGACTCGATCATGTTGGTATCGGGTATGAAATCTGGTGCTCCGTGTTCGGCGGCGGTCGGGTCTTCTAGGTTCGGGGTTGTCGGGTTCGGGGTGTTTTGGAGGAACAGCTAGGGCAGGCCGATCTACACGTTGAGCTGCGAGCTCGTGTTAGTACTTGGCCGCCCCTGCGACCGGCCCGATTGCGCTGTGAGCGCGAATCCGTTTTTGTCGTGTCCGCCCGGTGGTTCCTCGATCCGATGCTGGAGAGGAGACCTAGCTGTGGTGCGTCATATCGGGATGGATGTGCATCGTTCGTTCGCGCAGATCGCCGTTGTCGAGGACGGGCTGGTGCGCGACGAGGGCAGGATCGGGGTGCGTCCCGAGGACCTGCGCCAGTGGGCAGCGGAGTTCTGCGAGCCCGGCGACGAGGTCGCCTTGGAGGCAACGACGAACTCTGATGCGATCGCGGTGATGCTGCGCGACGTCGTGGCCAGGGTTGTGGTGTCGAACCCGCGCAAGACCAGAGCGATCGCTGAGGCGAAGGTCAAGACCGACAAGGTCGACGCCCGCATCCTCGCGCAGCTCCTCGCGGCCGATTTCTTGCCCGAGACGTGGGTGGCTGACGAGCGGACCAGGATGCGGCGCCGGCTGGTGGCGCGCCGGACCCATCTGGTGCGCCAGCGGACCCGGCTCAAGAACCAGGTGCACGCCATCTTGTCGCGCAACCTGGTGCCGACATGCCCGCACGCGGACATGTTCGGCGGCGTCGGCGGTCGCTGGCTCGCCCGACAGGCGCTGCCCGCTGATGAGCAGCGCAGCGTCGACGCGTTGTTGCGCCAGCTCGACTTCGCCGGCGACGAGCTCGCCCTGGTCGAGCGCGACATCGCTGCCGACGCCGTCGGGGACCCGGTGGTCGCCAGGCTGATGACCGTTCCGGGCATCAACGTCACCGTGGCCGCCTCGATCGTGGCCGCGGTCGGGGACTTCTCCCGCTTCGAGTCCGCGGACCGCCTCGTGTCCTACCTGGGCCTGAACCCCAAGGTCCACCAGTCCGGCAACGGCCCCGCCCGCCACGGCCGGATCACCAAAGCCGGCCGGGCACAGGCCCGAGGGATGCTCGTCGAAGCCGCCTTCAGCGCGTCGCGGGCCCCCGGTCCGCTGCGGGCGTTCCATCGCCGCATCAAGACCCGGCGCGGGTTCCAGATCGCGACCGTCGCGACCGCCCGCAAGATGACCGTGCTGTGCTGGCATCTCGTCACAAAGCAACAGGACTACGCGTTCGCCCGCCCCAGCCTGGTCGCCCACAAGCGCCGATCCCTCGAGCTCGCCGCGGGCGCCCCGTCGCGCCGGGGCCCCGCCGCCGGGCCCTCGCGGGACTACCACAACAAACCGCTGCGAGACGCCGAGAAGGCCATCGTCGAGCAGCAAGAACACGCCTACGAAGTCCTCGTCGCCCACTGGCAGCCCCAACGCCCCCACACCACGACTTGACAATTTCATCCGTGGTGTAGATGACCCGGCGGGCTTCTGGGGGGTAGTCCAGGAACGGGATGAACTGTTCCCAGCTCGACCGCCACAGGCTGACCACGGCGGGGTATCTGGCGCCGATGCCGGCTTCGAACTTGTCGAGCGCCGCCTCGGCGGCTTTGGCGTCGACGGCGGCGTACACGGGACGCAGTTCGGTGGCGACTTGTTTGCGGTCGTTCCAGGTGACGTAGCGGTGCGAGGCCCGAAGCAGGTGCACCACGCAGGTCTGCACGGTGGCCGCGGGCCAGGTCGCCTCGATCGCGTCGGGCAGGCCTTTGAGGCCGTCGCAGCACACGATCAGCACGTCTTCGACGCCTCGGTTGCGCAGCTCAGTGAGCACCCCCAGCCAGTACTTGGCGCCCTCGCCGTCGCTGTCGCCGATCCAGATGCCCAGCACATGCTTGCGGCCGTCGAGATCGACGCCCACAGCGAGATAGGCGGGCCGGTTGGCGACGTGGCCGTCGCGGATCTTGATGTTCAGCGCGTCGATGAAGACGATCGGATAGACAGCATCGAGGGGCCGGCTGCGCCACGCCTCGAGCTCGTCGAGCACCCCGTCGGTGACACGGCTGATCAGGTCATGGGACACCTCCACGCCGTAGATCTCGCCCAGATGGGCCGCCACGTCGCGCACGGTCATGCCCCTGGCGTACAAGGCGATGATCTTGTCGTCGAACCCTTCCAGGCGCGTCGCGCCCTTGGGCACGATCCGAGGCTCAAAGGAGCCGTTGCGGTCCCGGGGAGCGTCCACGTCCACAGTGCCGATGTCGGTGTGCACCCGCTTGGGCGTGGCGCCGTTGCGCGAGTTGCCCGACCCCGCCCCCGCAGGGTCGCCCTTCTCATAGCCCAGATGATCGGTCAGCTCCTCCGCGAGCGCCCGCTCGAGCACCGCCTTGGTGAGCTGGGTCAAAAGCCCGTCCGCGCCGAGCAGCTCGGCGCCCTCGGCGCGGACGCGTTCCATCACCGCCTCCAGCGCCTCGTCAGGCACCAGCGGCGTCGTGTCCGCCGCCGGCCTCGCCGGCAGCCTCTCTCGATAATTCTCAGTCATTGCGGTCCTTCCTGTCGCCCCGGCATCCATCACCGACACGACACTCTCAGACCAACCCCCTTACACAGAGGATCTGACACTCCCCGTTCGACCCCGGCCGATATCGCCGCGGTCCCGCCCATGATCACCACATGGTCGACGTTTCGTGCCGTGATGTATGCCGCGACATCGGAATGCAACGCGCCGCGCGGGGTGAGCAGCACCGGATGAGCGCCTCGCGCCGCGAAGGGCCCCGCCACCAGCGCGTCAGCGAACACCGTGCTGTTGGCCACGATCACTGTGCGGCCATGGCCGGGCATCACTCCGGGGTCCCCGATGCGCTCCGCCACCTCCGCCGACATCACCGAAGCGTCGCTGCCCGAGACGAGCTCGGTATCGGTGACGCCCGACGGCAAGGACCCCAGCACCTCAAGCAGCGCCGCCGCGCCGGCAGCGCCCGTGGCAACCGCCACCACACTGGACACCCGCGCGTCGGCCAGGAACCCGAGCGCGTCCGCGCTCAGGCCGTCGGCGCCCGCGAGCAGCACCGGCGCGTCCAGCGAGCCCGCCAAGCCCGCCGCGGCCACCGCGTCAGGCCACGAAGTGCCCGACACCAGCACCGCACTGTCCAACGCGCCGCCTGCCTCCCGAGCGAAACGACGAGCCACCGCCAACGACGTCGCATAACGATCAGGCCCCTCCAGCCGCTCGATCTCGGGGTCGCCCGACACCGCGCCCGCCGCTCCCACCGGCGCCAACGCCACACCCACGACAAGCACCAACACCAAAGGACAGAGCACCCGGACACGCCGCCGCACGCAGCTTCGAAACCCCATCCTCACCGACAAACCCCCTCCACGGCCAACGCCGCGCTCAACAGACTCAGACACATATAAGCCACACGCATACCAACCGAGCAGCAGAGTCCCCCCCTCGAAAAAGCAAGCAACCGGGGGCCCGCCGCCGGAACCTGCGCAGCCGTCAACGGCTCAGAACCCGCCCGACAGCAACCACACGCCAACGCCGCCGGTGGCGCTGGGCTCGTCGCCATCAGACACAGGCACCGCAGCGATCGCTGCGTCGATCCAAGCCGAGCTGAGCCGCGCCGCGCCGGACGTGAGCATGGAACATCTCGCCGACACCGACCGAGTGCACGCTGCTGCACTGGCAGCGCAGCAGACCCCGACCGGCACCGACGGGGCCAATGTGATCATCGCAAACGGCAGGTCGCTGACCGACGTCGGCATCGCCCCACGCTTCAGCTCGGTGAATCGAAGCCGTTTCGACGCAGGAACTGCAGGACATCGCTGGCGGGGATCACCAACCCGAGGTGACCGCCTACGCCTTCAACGCCGCCAGTTGCGACCCCGACGAGGTGTCCATCGCTGTCGAATACGGCGCCGCCGCTGACGCCGGCGTCCAACAGAGCGTCAGTCTTATGGAAGACGAAGCCGCCGTCGTCAGTTGTTGTTCCAGAGAATCTGCCGCTGGTGAACGTGAGCGTTTCCTGGCTCTGGCCGAAAGCGGGATAGCCCAGGATCGTGATTTCGTCTCCGAGCGACAGATTGCCCAAGACGAACTCCAAAGCAGGATGCACGTCGCCGGGTGCGTCGGCAAGACGAACCACGGCGAGGTCGCGGATCGGGTCGTCGGCCACGACGGATGCCGGGCGCCATCCGGCAGGCGGATCGGCATAGCTCCGCGTGAAACCGACATTCACCTCGCAGATCGGTCCGCTGCCGTCCCCGCCCTCGTGCAGCACATGGGAATTCGTGAGCACCACACCGCCGTCTCCGGTGATGATGCCCGAGCCTGTCTGTTCACAGCCCGGTGACCACAACTGCACGACCGAACGGGCCAAGCCCTCCCAATCCGGCGCGTCGCCACTGGGCACCGGAATGGGTGCAGCTTCTTGCGCTGACCCAGACCCGGTGACGGCGCGCCCGGCATCCTCAACACCGGGCTCGTCTACGGATGTCGGTACCACGGCTTCGGGCTCGGCGCCCAGGTCCGTGCTGCTCGCAGCATCGCTGGTGGGCGATGGGGCCTGCAGAGAATCGGCCCTTCGCGCTCCATCATCCTCGGCGATATCTGGCAACGCATCAGGCAAGGTCGGGACGCTGAGTGGCTCGACTTGGCGGTTCACCAAGACTGTCACTACGACTGTTCCGGCAGCCATGAGAGCTAAGGCGACGGCCAGAGGAACAAGAACGACGCGCAGCCGCCGAGACGATCCAGTGAAGAGTCGCTTGGGTCGCCGGCCGCCCGTTGTTGGCCCGCGCCGGGCATCAGCACGCCGAGCAGGCGTCAATGCCGACGGCCGCACGGCCCCTTCACCAATCGACCTGACGGCGGAGCGTGCAGGCGGTCGATCAGGAGGCGGAGCGTGCCGCTGAGGGGCTCGCGCAGGAGGACGGCGCGCCGTTGTCTCCTTCCGCAGTGGATTGAGCGGGTGGCCGCGACGAGGCTCAGTCAACGGACCTCCCGCAGCAGTGTCCGCAATGCGCACCACTGCACGGCCGAAATTGGGCATCCACCGAGCGGTTCACATGAGCGGCTCGGTATCCGACGCGCCAGCGCCCGCAACAGCAGGCTCAGAATGACCCATATCGCGTGGATGCCCGGGTATCGGCATCAGCCGGTCAACGTCAACAGGCTCGGAGATATCGACCCGAATGGCGTGAAAGAGCAAGGTGCCGCGGTCGCTGAGGTAGCCGCAGGTGTGATCCGGGAGCGCATTCGATGCCGGGGTCGACACCTCTGCTGGCCACCAGACATAGGGCGTGTACTCGGGCGGCGCCTCGGGGCGCGGCGGCAGGGAACCCGTCGGCAGACGCGCCTCTCCGGAAGGCAGCAGTTCGCCCAGCAGGGTGGGAAGCATTGCTTCCTCGCCGGATTCGGGGTCAAGCCTTACGGCAGCCCGCTCGTTCATGAACGTTGCGCGCATGGCTTGAGCGAGAGCGTCATCGGCCGCGCGGCGCAACAGTCCGTCGTACGCACCGTCGTAGACACTGCGTGTGAATTTCCAACGTGGACCTACTCCATCGCCGCTCTTCGCAGCATCAAGCGCAACCGGGTAGGTGCAATGCTCGGGCGGCGGCAAATCCCTCTCGGCACTGATGCCATATTGCGCCCGCTCGGCCTCAGTGAAGCGTTCTGACATGCGCCGGTACTGCTCTCCCATCCATCCTCTGGGAGCGACGAGCGGCAGTAACTCCGCTAGATACCCGTCGCGCGTGTCGTCGGTCAGGTCTAGGTCAAAAATCAGCAGCTTGCGCACTGGTGAGTTCGGATCGTCAACCTCCATGTGACCCGCTTCGGCGCCAAACGGTCGATGAATCAGTCTGGTCACGACCGCTGCGGTCGCCAACCAATGGACTTTCAACGCCGTCAGCACCGCTTTGCGGGCTGCCGTCTGCTCCAGCTTGTCCACGAAGGCATCTAGCCCACCTTTCCACGCGCGGATTTGCCGTCGGTCGCGGCGCCGGATGAGGCGAACCAGCCCGCCTGTAACTACCGCCACGGCCAGCGCGGTCGCCAGCAGGACGGTCAGCAACCGCCAACTGCGGTCCTCGAAGACTTGCGGAGCGGTGGCTTCATAGTTGAGCACCGTGACTGCCATGAGGAAGATGTACGAGAGCAGCGCAACGCTCACGGTGGTGTTTGACACCAGGGGTGCGAACGGGCCCAGGAGGGAACGATCACCTGGGAATGCCCGCATTCGACCCGCGACCATCAATCCCAAGACACCGGTGATGATCGCCACCGCGGGGAACCAGCGCCCCGGTTTGTCCAGGAAACTCAGCGCCACAGGCCTCGCCAGCACCAGCAAGGTCGCCGTAGCCGCGGCGTACACCGCGGCAAGCAGCGTAAGGCGTACTTGGGCCGAGAGGCTGCGGCTCGGCGTGAGCCTGAGCACAGCCGGCACCGTCGCCAATATCGACAACAAACCAAATGCGGATACACGCATCGAATCCGAGAGGTGATCGGGTGTGAGCACTTCTCGAAGTCCCGTCAGCGTCATCAGCGCGCCAGCGCTGATGAGAACTGCTGTCAACGACGCGAACGCCACGAACGCCGTGACGCCGGGCTCCGGTCGATTCTCGGGTCGCAAGTGATCCTGAAACTCCTCGAACAAGCTGTCGATCCGGGTGTCGCAACGCTCGACCTCGACATCGAATTGACGTGTTACGCCGGTGAGAAGCGGCAAGTCAGCCGTCGGGTGAGCCTGCCGTGCGTCGCCACGCTGGCGCCTACCCCGGCTCATTCCCGCGTACCGGCCCGACGACCGCCTGGCCGATGTTTCCTCGCCGTCGGCGTCTTCGACGTGCTCGTTCAGGGAACCATCGGCCGCTGAGTCCTCATCGGTGTCTTCGCGCTCCGCCGAATCGGTTTCGGCAGTCAAAGGCTCAGTGGATACATCGTCATCGATCCCTCCCGAATCAAGGTCGTCGAGGGTCGGGGAAGCCATATGCGCCGACGGGTCCAACGCGGCGAGTACCTCAACCAATTCACCGTCGACCGGCCCAAGCGCCGCCGGATCGAGCGCGACATAGCGTTCGCTGCCGACCGAAGCCCTGACGCCGTCGTCAAGCATCGAGGCATCCACGATTCCCAGCAGCCGCCGCAGTATCCGGTCCCATCCGTCAGTCGGCACACCCTCGAGAGAGATGGGCGGGCGCATGTCGTCCAGCAGTCCGTACGCCTCATCGAGAGCGTCATCTGAGTCGTCACCCAGGCCGTCCTCGCCAACAATTGGGACCGTCCATGGTGCTATCAGCGCGGTGTCGAGGGCGAATTCGTTGAGCTGCTGCTTCGCAGTCCCGATTTCGTCGTGGCGGCTCAGCGCCCCGCCGACGGTTTCGACCGCAAGCCGACGAGTCGTTGCAAGATCTGTGACCACGCCGAGCCCCTTGTTGGCCATTTCGTCTCCGAGGTCATCTTCGTCGGGTACCCGGAACTCGTCCGGGTAGATCAACGGCGGCGCTACACGGGTGATGTGCCTCGGATCGGGCGCCGGCAACAGCCCAGGCGGCAATGGCAACAACCCATCGCTCTCCAACGACTGTTCCGGCGAGGGAGCTCGAATGCGTGTGGCGCGGCAGGTCGACCGCACGAGGTGGACGAGCGGCTTTCCGAAGCCACCGCGCGCATGTTCGACAAGCTCCAATGGCGCACCGACCATCGTCGACCACAGACCCGACAACGACGCAATCTCGACCGCAACGTGCCAGGCGTGAGCGTCAGCCGATTCGCTGGCTGACACTGGCATCGCCATGGCGCGTTCAAACTGACGGTCCGTCGGCAGTATCACGAAGGCTCCGTCGACTTCGGCGTTGATAAAGGCCGCTGGAGGCGCAAGTCGGTCGTCGCCGTAGTCGGGCACCCAAACTCTGTGAAGGAGCACGCCTGTTTCGGCGGGGGCAATCCGGCGCAGATCGCCCCGCAACATGACATCGGCCTCAGCGAGATCTCCTTGCAGTTCGAGAGGCAGCACCGCGGTCGCCACACTCACGATGTCGATTCGGTCCAATTCGCCCGCGCCGTGCAGCGTGTACATCAGCGCTTCACTCAACCAGGTGCCACCGTTCAGCACTTGCATTCGACGGCCCAAATCGAGTGGTTGCGACTCAGAGCCAGGAGATCGTGCGTACTCGACATGCACGATCGGCCGCAGGTGCGATGCAGCAGAGAGATCCTTCCAGGCAGCGAGCGCCCCGGCAGTGCCCCGGTCGTCGGCGTGGGTCATCACGACAACGACTCTGCGATGGCCCCCTCCGGATGGGAGAACGATGTCCATGTGACTCACATCAATGGCTCCGGCTCGCGACGCTCCAACCCCTGCGCCTGCGTTTCGGCGGCTTGGATCAGGTCGTTGAGTGCAGGTCTCATGAACCTGTCCCACAAGCCGATCCATTGAGGTGCGCTGGAGAGCACATCAGGAGATGCCTCGCAACGGCGGAGATGCTCGCTGTACCGGGCACCGTAGCTCTCAAGTGTCCTCCGGCAGATGTCGGCGATGCGCCTCAGCCGCCCGACCTCGGAATCGACCTCATGCGGAGACTCGGCGCTCTCGAGCAGCGGTACGCCATCGTCGAGCACAAAGGCGCTGTGCCCGGAGCCAGCCCAGTCGGCCAATGCGGGTGCCAGCGACTCGTAGCTGTGGAGTGCGCCATTTGGAACTGCCGTTCCCAACTCTCGCAGTTCGACATAGGGCAAGAGTGGGTCCAGCGTCCCGGTACGACAGACATCGACGTACGCCAGAGCTAGCGCTTCCAGGACTAAGGCGAGACTGTCCTGTTCCCCGCTGGCGCGGCTGACCGACAGGAAATTGGGCGGAAACGCGACTGGTCCCCGCGTGCGACTGCTGTAAATCGCGTAGCTGTCGCCGTCGCGTGAGATCCGGCCGAGCAAGCGACCCGTAAACCAACCCCTCACCATGCAGCGCAACAGAGCCTGAGGGACTGGTACGAATGAATCGAGCGGTTGCGCCCGGCGACGCGTCCAGAAATCCTTGCGGCGGGTCGGCGTGTCGCACTGGTACCACCGCTCCGCGATGGGTCGCAGCAGGGACTCGACTACCAGCACCGACACTGGTGCGGCTAGCGCGCTCGTTATGTCGATGTGCTTGATCGATGCGTCGCTGGAGAGCAATCCATCGATGTCGTCGTCATTGAGACCCGATCTAGCCAATCGAGCGCGAACCTCCGATTCGATCGCATGCGCTTCGAGCGGTACCGAGCTGAGCTGCAGCCGCGGCGAAGCCTGGGCTGCATTGGGGTGGACGAGACCGACGAGGTTCGCGTCGAGATTGATGAGTGGCGCCGCAGCCGACACGGATTCGCCGAGCTGATTGAGCAACCTGCTGCGGTTCTTGCGAGCTTCTGACTCACTCAGGCCCAACGCGTCGTGTGCGTCAGTGGTGCCGACAAAGCTCCGAATCGTCATGCCGAGGTATCGGGCCCATGCGGAGCCGGGTCGTTGCAGCCATGCTGTGGCTCTCGCCTTCAGGTCATCGAGCGATGTACCAAGCGAAATGCGGATCTCCGTCGGCGAGTGCGATCCACCAGCCGCCGTTGCTGCAGACGGCCACCAGTCCCGCTCGATACGGACACACTCGAGTCGCTCTGCGTCAGCACCCGTCGCCGAGCCTTCGCGGAAGCTGCCGGAGATGATGATGCGCCGCGCTGCCTCGCGCTGCTCCTGGGTGCGGTCGGTCGAGCCGACGTCGCGCGCAAGCAGCGAGGCAAACGTCTCGGGATAGTCCTCGGGATCAACCAGCGGGAAGTCGCCTGCTGGAGGCCGAACGCTGTCGGGTGGGGGCTCGTCGTCCCAGGAAACCCATGTCACAGTGTTGGCCGCATCGATTTCCGCTTTCGCATGGGCCTCGCGGAGAGTTCGTCCCATGGGCCGCAGCACTCGCTCGGCGACCTCGTTCGCCATGGCCGCTGCTCGCTCGCTCACCAAGGCTTCGCCTGCGTAGGCGGCGTAGTGAACTCCGTCGAGCAATGCCTCTTCGAGTCGGGCGTCGGTACTGGAAATCTTGCCTCGCATCCCGTCGAGTGCCTCGTTTACGGCCGTCCCCCAATCATGTGACCACGCCCGCTGCCGATCGACATCGTTGGCAGTCAGGTCCTCGTGGACTTCGTGAGCCAGGTACGAGGCGACCATGCGGCACAGCTCCGCAGCGACGAGCAGTCCGTGGGACGCGACCCACTGTTCGACTGTGCGGACCACCCGCTCGCTGATCTTGGGAATCCACTCCAGCGTCGAGGTTGCGAGCAATGCCTGGTAGTTGCGCTCGTACGACAGCTGAGCCGCCTCGATGGAATCACTCAGCGTCGATCGCCATCCTTCGGCATCAAGTTGATGGTCCTCGTCAAGGCCGCACCTCGCGCGCGCGTCACGCTCGAATTCGTCGCGCAGCTGGGCGTGATCTGGCGGGCGCAGTTCGTCGACGATCTCGTTGTCGTCGGGTCCAAGTTCCGTCAAGCCTGCCTGTCGCAAGAATGCAGGCAAGTGGTGCTTGGCGATCTCGGTGAGAATTGCATCAGGGTCCTCGGTTGCGAGCTCCCGCCCGACCTGGACTGCTTCGTCGGAATCGCTGTGGTACCTCGTCAGATGTCCCAGCGCGTCTTTGACAAGCCGCTGCAGGGCGTACCGCTCGAGATACTCAGTGCCGACCGACAACCGCGAGAACCCGAGCGCCGAGAAACAGGGCAGTCCTCTCTCGTGAAGCTCGCCTTGGTCGACCAAGATCTCACCCTGCTGTTGTGACGAAGCTGAGTTCGCCCAATTTCCTGCCGTATACGCCACGAATCGTGCTTGAACGACTTTGTCGCTGACCCACGAGAGCAACGAACGTCCGGCCATCTCGAACAGGCGATCGGGGGTGCCATGGTCGACACCGCCTTCGCCTACTCTTCCAACGAGGAAGGGATACGTCGGACCGCTGCGTACCTGAGCATTTGGCAATCCCGCCTGCCGCAAGACCTCGCTCTCTTTTGGCGCCGCAAGGTTCGGTGACCCGATGTCACTGCCCTGCCACCATTGGCCATTGAGCATCTCGGACATCGCGGCAAGGCTGTTCGGGTACACACCGCCAACGGCGGCGGCTCCGAGCGAATGGAAGACCTCAGGCGTGTACAGCAATGCAAAGATGTTGTCCCCTGCCGGGGTTTCGAGGCCGCGCAGGATGTCGCAAACAAGATTGAGCAGCCCGGCGCCTGTTCCTCCCGCAAGCGAGCTGACCACGACGATGTACATGTTCGAGTCGGGATCAGCCTGTTGCCCCGTGACCGCGCCGTAGAGATCGCCGATCTCGCCGCGGGCGCCGGGCGCGGTAATGCGTCGCACTCGTTCGTCGAGCTTCTGCCGAATTCGTAGTGCGTACGCCATCGCGACTGTCTGACCCACGGCGCGCATTTGGCCGGCACCAAGCTGCACGCCTACATTGAGTCCCGCCGGCTCGACCCGCCACGTCTGCATTTCCGGCCAGAGTCTCGGATTGCCATCGAGAATGTTCTGCAGCGCCCTGAAGTCCACGCCTGCGCTGATTAGCCCGAGATACTCATCGGCATCCAGCGGCTCAGCCACATCGTCGATCTCGTCGCCGTCGGGCCTCACCGGTGTGTCGATGTGCAGGAACTGCCAACCCCCAGGAATACGGTGACCTGCGTCATGCGCGGCCATCCACTGCTGAATCTCTCGCTTGAGGAATCGCAGCGTCTTGCCGCCGGATCCGCCTAGGCCTACGAACAGGAATTTGCTGTACATCTCAGTCCTCGATTGAAAGGTGTGCTGGGTGCGGCGGGTTCAGGGCCGCCTCGCTCGCGGGCATTGCCTCGGTGCACCGACGTGAGACATCGCGTGTGAGCATCTGGATTGGTCATTGGCCTAGCGCGGCCGCGGCGGCGGTCGATCCGGGCGTTGGCGGGGCGGTGGCCGATCGCCGCGACGATCGGCAGCGCCGTCTGCGGGAGATCGTGACGACCTTGGTTCTGGCTCGCTCTGTGTGGTCGAGCCTCGCTCCGGGTCTGATGGGAGTGGCTCACGGGGTGGAGGCGTTCCGCCCCCACCAGGGCTGTCATCTCGTCCTTGCGGACCGGGCGGTTCGCCATTGCCATCGCCTGGTGCCTTAGCTTCGACCTGCACCAAGAGCCCTTCAACCTCGCGAACATCCACTCGTTCGATGTCAGCGCTGACGCCGTGCCGTGGCAGTGCGATCCATGTCGGCGCAAGCAGCTCCCCATCGGGAGATCGGCGGGGTGCTCCGACGGCAACCAGCGTCGTGAACTCCGCAGATGCAGTGGCCGTCCGTCGGGAACGACGACTCGCTGCAGGCCGGGCGGCCATGGGCTCGCCCGAGTCGGAGCGCACTTCGCTCCAGGCGCCTCGAAGAAGCCCAGGCAGCCATAGCCGAGGCGACCGGCGCAGGGTCAGGCGCAGCCCGGCGGCACGCCACTCCATCGTGCGCTTGCCGCGCCCTCCCCGACTGGCATCGCCGCGGATTCGCTGACTGCTCGCTGCGACGAGTGCGCTCTGGGCGCCTGAGCTGAGCGTGGGCCGCCCCCGTGCGTCTGCATCAACTCCGATGTCGGCTCGGTACATCCAGAAGCTCGCGGGATCGGGAAGACTCATGTTGAGCACAAGGGCGGTGCAAAAGAGGATGTAGCTGATCACGATGCTGAGGATCAGCAAGAGCAGGGTCAGCCAGAACGCCAATGCCGAATTGCTTCTGGCCACGTAATGCTGATCTACACGCAGCTCGACGGTCTGGCTGGCCATTTGCCGATCCGCTCCTGCCTGGAGACTGCCGTCGCCGGGGTCCCAGGAAGGGACGAGCGTGACCAGGCCGCCGATCTCCCAATCGCCATTCACCAACTCGTCGGCAGTCACGAAGTGCAGTGCCACGCCCTCGGAGTCGCCTGCGACACCGAGCAGCAAGCTGGTGCCGGTTCCGCTCACCGTGCCACGGCTCGCGTCGCCATGAAACTCCTTGTCGAAGCGCCAGGCCAGGTCCCCCGGAAGCACTGCTGTCCCGTCGGGCCGCCAGGACAACGCAACTTCGGCGGTGCCGCGGGTCGGCGGGTGGAGCACACAACCGGCATTGCCCCTCAGGTGTTCGCGTGGCACCTCGACGGTGTCCGGTTCAACCCGCATGCGCGGCTGTCCAGTTGCCAATTCCTGCTCGTCAAGCTCATTGATCGGTCCATCCCCGTCCGATGCGACGGGCCCAATCTGTACGTCCGCGCCCCTACACGAGAGCACCGGTGCGCCGAGACAGTCGTACGACACCGATGAAGGACCCTCGATGTCGATCTGGGCCCGGACAACGAGTTGTTCCGGGCCGAAGAGCGTGCCTGCGTGCTTCGGTTCGAATTCCACTACGAGAGGCGCCGTCAGCTCGTGGACTCCTTGGCACTCCAGTTGCTTGAGTTCAAAGACCACGGTGCCGTCATCACGACAGAACCAATCTTCCACGCGGCCGTCGGGCCAGGCGAAGTGCTCCATTGCCGCTACTGCGCAGAGCCCAATCGGCGCCTCTGCAACGATCTGCACTTCCAAGGGCGGCGAATCAGGGCCGAACTCGCTGCGCTCCACGGATTCGAGCGTCTGGCCTTCGGCGTCGGTTACTCGGCCAGTCTCGATCGGGACATCGCTGGACGCCTGCTTGATGTAGCAAGCAACGTCGACTCCGCCATCTCCCCCGCTCGTGACGAATTCGATCGTCCAACCAGGTTCCAGACCTGCGAGATCGGCGTGAGTGAGCCGGAGCGGCTCAGTTCCCGTACCGGGTTCACGACGGAGCACGCCATCAGCGGTCACGATCTCGTACCCCTCGATTGACGTAGTGCGCGGGTAGGCGACAATCGAATCAATCAATCTTCCGGCGGGAAGAGGCGCAGAACGCCGGTCGCCAACCGAGGCAAGCCCGCAGGTCGTCCACTCGGCGAGGCTGTTGGCGGCGACATCAACCACCTCGAGCAGCTGCACTGCGAGCCGGTCGAGATCGTCAATTGCAATGATCGCTCCGTCACGGTCAGCAGGTTGCTCGTCACTCCATTGGGCGCAGTCAAACTCGCTCGCGTAGGGCAAGCCGCTCACCAACCGCGACGAGGCGTCGCCGGTGAGCGCTCGCAGCACCTGCATGGACGCTGTCGCCATTTCGATCTTGAGTGCATCGGGCGTCTCGGCGTCCGCTTGGCCTCCGGCGTCTCGAAACTGGTTCCCCAGCAAGATCGTGTAGGTGTCGATACTTGCTTCCTCAAACGACCGTTTGATGTCATTGCAGACCTCGGAACGAAGCTGATTGGCCTGCTGCAGCGAGGGTTCACCCGTCGGGCCGTAGATTCCGTCAGTGAAGAACAACAACAGGCGGCACGAGCCTTGAGCGCCGTCCGAGAATGCCTCTGCCGCCTCTCGCAGAGCCGTCAGGTAGTCGGTGTATCGGCCCTTCACAAGGAAGCCTCCAAGGCCGTTGGGGTCACCCAACGACAGCTCGATGTCGGAGTTGGACGGGTGCTGAGGCGATGGTGCCTGAAATCCGACGATGCGCTGTGCAGACCTGTCAAACCGCCACAGCGCAAGTCGAATCTCCGGACCATCGGCGCCCTGCAAATCCGCCGTTAGGTCGGCCAACCGCGCACGGAAGTCGCGCAGGGCCGTCCTTCGCTTGGCGCCGTCGCGGTCAACCCCATCGCTTTGGTGGAGCGAGCCTGACGCGTCCATCATCACCAGCAGGTCAATCGATTGGCCGGGTCGGCACGGCGAATAGCCGGATGCGTCGGCCCCTTGCGCCGCGGCGGTAGATCCAAGGGGCACGATCGTCAAGAGCAGACCGATCGCCATGGCGACCGCGGCAGCACCGCGGCGAGCACGCACTTGGCGTCCCGTCGTCACGGTCTCGTCAGGTCCCGAGCCCAGAACAGCAGATGCAGCGCCCCGAGCAGCCAGCTGCACAGTGTCAAGGCGTTGACAACCTTCTTCGCTCCGAAGTAGCGCCACTCTGAATAGCGCCGCGTCGCACGCGCCTTGCCGTCGGCCTTGAGGAAGCGATACATCACTGCGATGTTGACAAAGCAGCCGACGACGTAACCCAAGGTGTTGAAGTCGACCTCGCGTCCGGTGTCGAGGATCCCGATCTCGACTCGGCTGCCAAGCCAGAAACTGGCTGCCACGAATACCAAAGTGGCAACCACAGCCAAGAAGCTCACAACGGGCGGCCCTGAGTCCTCGCCTCGAAGCGAGGCACTGCGAACGGGTCGAGACGGTGCATCCCGACCCGCGTTAGAGCCGGAGCGGCGCGGCGGCGGGCGATCCGTCATCGTCATGCGCGTCGGCTCCCTGACTGACTGTCCCCAGCGCTGCTCAACAAGCGACGGTTGGCCACATTAGTTCATAAACATTTCGCATGATACAGACGCGGTTGCGGTGGCAGGGTTGCACCAAGCCACTAGGGATGCGCCTGAGGCGAGCCGTTACGCGGTGAGCGTGGAGATGGGGTAGGCAAGTACCTTCTCGTCGGTCGTGACGAGCGTGTGTCCCTCGATCATCGATTGGGCGACGAGGAGCCGGTCGAACGGATCTGCGTGCAGGTAGGGCAGCGTTCGCAAGCCCATCGCATGGGCTGCAGTGAGATCGAGCCAGTCCGCGCCGAGCCGGTCGACCAAGGTCTGGCAGCTGTGCTCCAGTGCGGCCGCAAACTGATCTCCAAGCGCGGGGACATGCGGCCCTGGTGCAAGAAAGCCCGCCCCCGCCAGCGCACCGACTACCGCTGACCAACAGAGCCCCAGCACAGTCGCATTCCCACCCTGCAGACCCGCTCTCCCGCCGTCCCTTGGGGCACGTTCGTCGCCTTCCGAACATGCCCCGCAACTCGGTCGCGGCTCCACAAGTTCGATGCCGCACCTCACCGAAGACACCCACAATTGATTGGGTACGATGACGGCATGTCCCGCCGCGACGAGATCCTCGCACGCCACCGCAACGCGATCCTCGACGCTGCTCGCAGGCACAACGCGTCGTCGATCGCGTTGGCCGGTTCCGTAGCCCGTGGCACCGACCACGACGAAAGCGACTGCGACTTCGTATGCACATTCGACCCCGAGACAACCCTGCTTGATGTAGCTGCTCTGCAGCGTGAGCTCAGAGAGCTACTGGGCTGTGATGTCGATGTGTCGTCAGCGAAAGCGCTCGAGCCCCCCTACACCTCGATGCTCCGTGATGCGATATCGCTGTGACACGGGGCGGCGAAGCCCGAATTCAGGACATCATCGAAGCAGCCGGGATGGCCGCACGCATTACCGCAGAGGGCCGCTCAGCTTTCTACGACGACTGGAAGAACATCCCCGTCGCGGCACAGATGATCAGCATCATCGGGGCGGCGGCATCGCGCCTCTCTGATACCACCACCGCCAGCTACCCCGACATTCCCTGGGACGACATCCGGGGCATGCGGAACTTCATCGCCCACGAGTATCACAACATTGAGCCAGAGATCGTCTGGGAGACACTCCGGACCAGCATCCCTGAGCTCGTGCGGTCCCTCGGCGAAGAACCTGTACGGCCTCAACGCTGACGCGTCCCTGTTCGAGGTCCCGCACTCGGCTTTCGAGATCCTGGACATCGCCGCTGCAGCGCCAAGGCCATCACGGCGTTGGCGTGCACCTTCGTCGGCACGGTCTTCGTCGCCCCGAATAAGCGCCATTCTGAGTACCGCCGAGTGGCACTTGCTTTGCCGGCGGCCTCGGTCGCCGTCTGGGCGGCAGCCCACTGGGGCTCGAATCGCTTCAGCCACGCGACTGCGGGCACCGCCACCTCGACGCAGACGGCTTCGTGCGCAACGTCCCTATTCCCTCGCACTGGCAGCGACTCACCTCGACGAAATGTTCGCGCAACACATGTGTTGTGTAATATGCGTGAGTGAATGCAGGCGAGTTGCGGCGCTGGCTGAAGCGGCAGGGCTGCACCTTCGAGACCCACAAGGGAGGCAGCGGGCACCTCACCGTGAGACGTGGGGATCGCACGAGCCAGTTGCCGATGCATGGCGGACGCAAGGAACTGGGACCCGGACTTGTCGCCAAGATCAAGAAGGACCTGGGATTGAACTGATGCTCGCATATCCGATCGAATTGACAGACGACGACGGCACCGTGCTGGTGACCTCCCCCGACTTTCCCGAGCTGAGCACGTTCGGCGACGATCGCGCAGAAGCAATCGCCCGAGCCTCGGATGCCCTCGATGAAGCAATCGCTGCGCGGATTCATCATCGAGAGGACATTCCGGCGCCATCGGCAGGGCAATCCCTCGCAGCCTTGCCGACTCTCACAGCGGTCAAGGTGCTGCTGTACCAAGGCATGCGGGCTCAGGGCATCGGCAAGGCCGAGCTCGCTCGCCGCCTCGGCTGGCACATGCCACAGGTCGATCGAGTCTTGGATGTCAACCATCACTCCCGGTTGGACCAGATGGACGCGGCGCTCAGGGCAATCGGCTGTCGCCTCAGCGTGGAGGCAACCAACGCGGCCTAGCGGCGGCGGCCCAGCTTGCGTGGGCGGGGCGGCGCGGTGCGCGTGTAGCTCTCTGCGGCAAGCGCCTGCGCGGCGGCTTCCATCGAGTCGTGGCGGCCGGCGGCTTCGGCTGCCACTTGGGCGGCCGCCCATCCCGGCTCGTAGCCCTTGAGCAAGGCAACCGCCGGCATGGCCACGAAGATAGAGCTGTACGAGCCGACGAGAAGGCCGATCAGCAGTGCGATCGCGAACTCCGACAGGGTGCCCGCACCGAGGAATCCAGCGCCCACCACCAGCAGCGATACCACCGGCAGCACCGAGGTAATCGACGTGTTGACCGACCGCGTCAGCACCTGGTTGAGCGACACGTTCGCGAGCGCGTGATACGTGAAATGGCTGCGCGCCGGCAATGAGCGCTCATTGGACTTCACTCGGTCGAACACGACAATCGTGTCGTAGAGCGAATACCCCATGATCGTAAGGAACGCCACCACGGTGGCCGGCGTCACCTCAAACCCGAAGAGCGCGTAGGCACCGACGGTCAGCACGATGTCGTGTGCCACAGCAATCAGCGCGCCGATCGACATTTTCCACTCGAAGCGGAACCACAGGTACAGCGCGATCAGCACGAAGAACACCACGAGCGCCCTGCGGGCCTTGCCAGCAACCTCGTCGCCGAAGGACGGGCTGACCTGTCGCGTGGACAGGCTCTCCACGTCCACGCCGACGGCGTCAGCCAGCGTTGCGGCAACATCAACAGCCGCTGTATCGGGTGCGAGCACACCGCGTACCCGGAAAATGTCGTCTGCACCAGTGACTATGACCAGCTGCACCCGGGCATCGGGCACGCCAGCCTCCGCGGCTGCGGCAGCAACGTCGTCGGTCGTCACACCGTCGCCGGCTGCGCTGCCGGATCCGGCGTCCGTGCCGCTCCCCTCGGTGTTCTGGGCGCCGGCCGGAACGGGAATCTCCCACACAGAGCCGCCCTCGAACTCAATGCCGAGGTTCAAGCCCCGCACGAGCAATGCCACCACGCAGATGAGCACCGCCACCGCGGATCCGATGAGCACCTTGCGTGACACACGCAAAATGTCCCAGCTGTTCTCGCCTCGATAAAAGGTGCGCAGTGTTGCGATCACGCTGTGCCTCCCGTCGACACGGCCGCCGGGACGGCGTCGTCAGTGGCGGGCAGCACGCCCAATCGCCGGGGCACCTCGTTCACCAGCCTGCGAGCCACGAACACCACCAACGGCCGCATGAAGAAGTACGACACCGCCAAGTCGATGAGCGTGGCCAACCCGAGATACAGGGCGAAACCGCGGACGGTGCCGGTAGTGAGCTGGTAGAGAACGCCTGCGCCGATGAGCGATGCCATGTCGGCCCAGACAATGGTCGCGAAGGCTGCCTTGAAGCTGGCGTCGGCGGCCGAGCGGACCGCTCGTCCGCGCCGCACTTCTTCCTTGATCCGCTCGTAGTAGACGATGTTCGAGTCGACCTGGACGCCGATCGAAACAATGATGCCGGTGGTCCCCGCCAGCGTCAGTGCGAGCCCGCGGCTCTCACCAAGCCAGCTGATGAGGGACCACAGGACGGATCCGCTGATGGCCAGGCTGGCCACTGCCACGAGGCCGAGCAGCCGGTAGTACGCCAGCATGTACAGACCGACGAGGATCAGTCCGACGATGCCCGCGATCACGCCCGCACGCAGCGTTCCCTCGCCCAGGGTTGCCGACACGGTCCGCACATCGTCCTGCTCGAACTCCACCGGCAACGCGCCGAATCGCAGTGCTACGGCGAGATCGCGCGCCTCCTCCTCGCCGAACGTGCCCGAGATGACCGCAGTGCCCCCGAACTCGGTGGCGCGGATGACAGGAGCGGACTCGACAACTCCGTCGAGAACGATCGCCACCTGCTGGCCGAAATAGCGGGCGGCGATCTCGTCGAACCCAACAGAACCCTCGTCGGTGAGGTCCAGATTGACGACCCATTCGTTGTTGAATGTTGCCGCGGCCTCGGAAACGGCTTCTCCGGTCAGCTCGGCAGGACCGAGCACGTAGCCGACGGGCTCACCCCGACCCGGCAGAACCACGGCCCGGTCGGCGACGTCGTCCTCGGGCAGCGTGAAATTCGCAAGTTCTTCGATCTCGATGACGTTGGGGTCGGCGGCGATGTCTTCGCCTTCGAGATCGATCGCACCGTTGTACGCATCCGCGAAGTCGATGGCCGCGCGAAACTCAGCCTCGTCGAAGAGGCTGAAGTTCAGCAGCACGGGACGGAACCGCAGTTCCGCTGTCTGGCCCACCAAGTCGACAGCACGCTGCTTGTCCTTGACGCCGGGCAGCTGAATCACGACTTGTTCGCCCTGGCGGGTGATGTCGGGCTCGGCCACGCCCAAGGCGTCGACGCGCGACCGGATGATCTCAATGGCGCGATCCATTTGCTCGTCGTCGGTCGGTGAAGTCGGGCGCAGCAGTACCTCCACTCCGCCCTGCAGCTGCACGCCCAGCACGGGTGCCCAGCCAGCAGCCAGCACGCCCGCGAGCGAGCCAAATCCGATCAGGATCGCGACAAGGAGCGAGACGATCTGCGAGCGGCGCACGTCAGACCTCGGAAACCACGCGCAACCGGGCCGTCAACGAGAACCTGCCGCTCTCGGGCCTACGCCGGTACCGCTGCCAGCATCGCGGCACCCAGCAGCGCAGTGCGCTCGGGTCAGGCTCATTCGGGCGCGTCGAAGTCGTCCGATGCGGGCGGCTCGGCCGTGCCCTCGTTGCGAGCGAGCGTGATGATCTCGCCGATGGCGCGGCGCTGCACTCGCAGCTCCACGTCACTGTCCACCTCGATGCAGACGACCTCACCGGGTTCTTCGACCGCCACGATCTTGCCGATGACCCCGCCGACCGTGGCGATCACGTCACCAATGTCGGCACGGCCCAGCATTGCGGCGCGCTCCGCGGCGCGCTTGCGCTGCGGCCGGATCATCAAGAAGTACATGAGGCCAAACAATGCGACGAGCAGAATGATCGAGCTCATGGTGTGCTCCTCAGTGCAGGCGAGTCTCGGCGAAGCACTTCACCAGCGTGTGCGGGCGAGGTGCGCAGTTCGGGGCCCTGGAGCGCTGCACCCTGCGTGCATGGTGCAGGCGATTCGAGGCCAGTACGGCGGGTCAGCGTACCGGGCTACTGCGGCTCGCCGTGACTCAGCCCCAGACTTCGTTGACCTGCTCACGGAAAGCACTGAACCGTCCCGCCTCAATGGCAGCGCGGGCGTCGGCGACCAATTCGGCCAGAAACGCAATGTTGTGCAAGGTCAAGATGCGGCCTGCGGTGGGTTCGTTCACGCTCATGAGGTGCCGGAGGTAGCCGCGACTGAAGCGAGCCCCGGGCTGCGGGCGGCCGTCGGGTCTGGCTGGACGGGGATCGAGTGGCGTTTCATCGCGGGCGAAACGGGCATTGCGGATGTTGATGCGGCCCTGCGGAGTGAGCGCCGTGCCGTGGCGGCCGAGGCGGCTGGGAAGCACGCAGTCGAACATGTCCACGCCTGCCGCGATGGCGTCGACGATCCGGGCCGGGTCGCCGACGCCCATCAGGTAGCGCGGCCGGTCTGCCGGCAGCACTTCGGCCGCTGCTGCGAGGGCCGGGGCCATCTCACCGCGGGACTCCCCCACCGACAGCCCGCCGATGCCGTAGCCGTCGAAGCCGATCGATGCCAGCGTCTCGGCGCTGTGGCGGCGCAACTCTGGATCGATCCCACCCTGGCAGATGCCGAACAATGCCTGTCCGCCGGCAGTCCCGTCCCGGCGCGCAGTCTCCATAGCCGCTGCCGCCCTGGTCGCCCAGAGGTGCGTGCGTTGCGTCGCGATGCGCACTTCGGAGGGCGGTGCTGGCAACTCTGGACAGATGTCGAGCGCCATCTGAATGTCCGACCCCAAGCGGCGCTGCGCGCCAACGGCGTCTTCGGGTGTCAGCCGCATCGCAGCGCCGTCATAGGTCGAGCGGAAGGTCACGCCCTCGTCGTCCACCTTGGACTTCACATCGTGGGAGGGATCGGGGGGATCGTCGCCATCAGAGGCATCAGAAGATCCCTGACGGCGGCCGGGTTGATCTGCGCCGCCGGAACGGCGGCCGAGCGACATGATCTGAAAGCCGCCGGAGTCGGTGAGGAAGTGGCCGTCCCAGCCGACAAAGCCGTGCAGGCCACCGAGCGCCTCAACGACATCCACACCCGGCCGTGCCGACAGGTGGTAGGTGTTCGCCAGCACCACCTCCAGACCCAAGCGCTCGTAGTCGGAGGCATCGAGGTGGATGACGACGCCCCGGGTCCCCACCGGCATGAAGACCGGCGTCTGAAAAGTGCCGCGGGCGGTCGTGATTTGTCCTCGCCGGGCCGGGCCGTCCGATGCCAGCAATTCATATGCGGCCCTGGAGGCCGTCCCCGCCCGCAGCACGCCTTCGGGGGCGCTCATTGCCCACTGCTGCGCCGGAGCAGCATTGCGTCGCCGAAGGACAGGAAGCGGTAGCCATTCGCCAGCGCCGTCTCGTACAGGCCCCGCCAATGCGGCCCGATGAACGCGTCGATCAGCAGGAGCAATGACGACCGGGGAAGGTGGAAATTTGTGAGCAACCCATCCACCACCAAGAACTCAGCGCCCCGCCGCAGGAACAGCTCGGTCCAACCGCAGATGTCACTCGTGCCCGTCTCGGCGGCGGGCTGGCGCGCCAAGGCGGCAGACTCCAGCGCCCGCACGGTGGTGGTGCCCACGGCGACGATACGCTCGGCTGCGTCGCAGGCCGCGAGCGTTGCTGCGGGCACCCGGTAGTGCTCGACGTGCATCTCGTGCTCGTCGGCATGTTCCGCGGTCACCGGCGCGAATGTTGCCAGGCCAACCGTCAGGTCCACAGTTGCGATCTCGACGCCATTTGAACGCAGCGCATGCAGAACACGCTCTGTCAGGTGCAGACCTGCGGTCGGCGCTGCGGCAGAGCCGTCCGTTCGTGCGTAGACGGTCTGGTAGCGGTCTGCGAGCGCCTCCCGGGCAGCGTGGCTGTCGGAAGCGTCGACACCGATGCGTTGCGCAATGGCGTTGCGCGCCGTGATCGGGTCGATGTAGGGCGGCAGCGGCGCCTCCCCGGCGTGCACGAGCAGCGGGGCCTGCGATACGTCGACCAGAGGCACCCCATCGACGAGGACGTCCACAGCGCGGCGCTGTCGATCCAATCGCTGACGCACAATGACTTGGACGTTCGGGTCCCGTTCCGAGACCAGCACGGTGCCGTCGGCAATCCGGCGCGAGGGCCGTACAAGCGCAGCCCAGCCTTGGTCGCCGACCGCTCCGGCGATCTGAAGAGCCGATCGGGGCCCCGATGCAAGCGGTTCGAGCAACAGCACTTCAGCGGCCCCGCCGGTGCCTTTGCGCAGCGGCAGACGGGCAGGCATCACCCTCGTCTCATTGACGACGAGCACATCCCCCGGCTCCAGCAACGAGGCAAGATCAGCGACATGCCGGTGCTGGGGCGCCTGGCACGGCCCCCGGTCCACCAGCAGCCGGGCTGAGTCACGCGGCTCGACGGGTACGTGCGCGACCGCCGATGGCGGCAGCTCGTAGTCGAACTCGTCCATCCGCAGCCGCATCACCACGGTGTGTCGTCGACCGGCGGAGGCCTCTTGGGACTGTCCCCGGTGCGCTCAGACCGATCGAACAGCGAGATCGCCGACTCGGCATCGCTCTGGGGCCCGGAGAACTCTGTAAGAGGTGGGACTTCGATGCCCAGGTGCGCGTACGCCGCTGCGGTAGCGATGCGGCCACGCGGTGTGCGCTGCAGCAGCCCGCGCTGGATCAAGAACGGTTCGTACACGTCTTCCACCGTCTCGGTCTGTTCGCCGACGGTGATCGCCAGCGTGGAAAGACCTAGCGGCCTCCCGGAATGGGTAACAGCCAGGGCGTCGAGAATTGCCCGGTCCAACTTGTCCAGTCCGAGCTCGTCGACCCCGAACGCAGCCAGTCCCTCACGGGCCACCGACACGTCGACAACACCGTCGGCGCGCACTTCCGCGTAGTCGCGGACGCGGCGAAGCAGCCGGTTGGCAATGCGCGGTGTGCCCCGGCTGCGGGAAGCGATCTCCGCAGAGCCATCAGCATCAATCTGCACGCCGAGGATCCCGGCCGCTCGAGTCACGATCGCAGTGAGGTCGCCGGTGGAGTAATAGTCGAGGCGTTCTACCAAACCGAATCGGTCACGCAGGGGTCCCGAGATCAGCCCGGTACGGGTCGTGGCACCCACCAACGTGAAACGGGGCAGGTCGAAGCGGATCGAACGCGCTGCTGGACCCTTGCCCAACACGATGTCGATAGCGAAGTCCTCCATGGCGGGGTAGAGCACTTCCTCGACGATCTTGGGCAGGCGATGGATCTCGTCGATGAACAGCACATCGCCGTCGGCCAGGTTGGTGAGGATCGCTGCCAGATCGCCTGCGCGTTCTACGGCCGGTCCCGACGTGAGATGCAGCGCCGCGTCCAATTCGACGGCGATGATGCTTGCGAGCGTCGTCTTGCCCAAGCCTGGCGGGCCGGCGAATAGCAGGTGGTCGGGCGATTGGCCGCGGGCCACCGCGGCTCGCAGCGTGATGGCGACGTGTTCTCGCACTTCGGGTTGGCCGACAAATTCATCCAGCGAGCTGGGCCGCAACGAGGCCTCGGCGTCGCCCTCGTCTGCCGCCGAGCGGACCGGATCGGTGACATCGCTGCGGCTTGACTCTGAACGCGCTGCGGACTCCTCGCGCCGGTAGCCCTCGGTACGGGCCCCTCCGGCGCTCATCGGGGACCGAGCTCCTGCAACGCCACGCGCAACAGCGCTCCGGTGTCGGCGGTTGCGTCACGCCCCGCTGCAAGAGCGACAGCCGCCATGGCCTCACGTACTTCTGACGGGCTGAATCCCATCTGGCCCAGCGCAGCCCGAACTTCCGCCACAGAAGAGCTGGCGCCGTCGCCGCCGGGTCCAACCGCAGCACCGACGTCCTCAGGTGCACCCAGCCGCGACTTCAGGTCAAGCACCATGCGCTTGGACGTCTTGGCGCCGATGCCGGGCACGAGTTCGAGCACAGCAGCATCGTCGGCTGCCACGGCTCGCCGCAGCTCGTCAGGCGGCAGGTGACCCAGCACTGCCAACGCCAGCGCGGGACCGACGCCATGCGCGCTCAGCAGGGCCTCGAAGCAGCGCCGCTCATCGAGTTCGGTAAATCCGTAGAGGTCGGAACTGTCCTCGCGCACGTGATGGTGCACATACACAAAGCACTCGTCTCCTACCGGGCCAGCTCCGGCCAGTGTCGACGGCGTAACGGTGACGCGGTAGCCCACCCCGCCAGCCTCGATCAGCAGCTCGCCGGCAGGATCCTTGTCGAGCAGGCGACCGCGCACTGATCCGATCATCGCGGGCCAATCATCGCGGGCCGATCACTGCGGCGAATTCTCGGCCGATGTCACGGCACAGCCGGCGGTTGCACTAGTGGGGAGGCGGGAAGCAGCACCCGCGCTCGACTGTGAGTCGCCGTGCGGTTCCATGGCGCCTGGGACAGGTGGCACAGCGCGACCGCAGCTGCGTCGGCGGCATCGGCCGGCTCGGGAATACCGGGCAGCGCGAGCAGTTCGCCGACCATGCGCTGCATCTGGTCCTTGTCGGCCCCGCCCCAGCCGGCAACTGCCTGCTTGACCTGCGTCGGCGTGAACTCGACCACCTCTGCCCCCGCTGCCGACGCAATCGCCATGGCCAGACCGGCCACCTGCGCGACGCCGATGGCCGTGCGGACATTGACCTGGAAGAACACTCGCTCCACTGCAACCACCGAGGGCTGGAATTCCTCGACAAGGGCCTGCAACTCGCGCATCTGCGTCGCCAGGCGTACCGCTTGTGGCTCGGCGGGATCGGTGCGTATCACGCCCAAAGCCACCGCCTCGTTGCGGGTGCGCTGCGCACCGGAGCCCGGAATCTGCTCCACTACGCCGTATCCGCAGCGCGACAATCCAGGGTCGATTCCCAGTACGAACATCAGTACGAACCGTAGCCTTTGGCACCGTTCTCACTGGGTATCCGCGAGCCTTCGGGCTCTGCGCAATCGACGCCGTTCTGCCCGCTCGCACGCCTCAGTCGGCGATCTTCTCCAGCAGCGACTCGCTGATGTCAAAGTTGGCGTACACGCCTTGTACATCGTCGTGGTCGTCGAGGGCATCGAGGATCGCCATCACCTGTTTGGCGGACGACGCATCGGTCAGCTCGATGAGATTCTGCGGCGCGTAGGTCAGGTCCGCCGCCTTTACCGCTATACCCGCCGCCTCGATGGCCTCGCGCACCGTCATGGTGTCAGCCGGCTCGGTGATGACTCGCCAGAAATCGCCCTCACGCTCGATGTCCTCCGCACCCGCCTCCAGCGCCACCAGCATCAGTTCGTCTTCGTCTGGCTCGGCCGCATCAGGCTCGGATGCCACCGCAGGCACTACCACTACGCCCTTGCGCTCAAACTGCCATGCCACCGCACCTGGCTCGGCGAGGGAGCCACCGGCACGCGTGAACAGGCTCCGGATCTCCGAGCCAGTTCGGTTGCGATTGTCGGTGAGCACATCCACAAACATCGCCACGCCGCCGGGTGCGTAGCCCTCGTAGGTGACCTGCTCGTAGGACACGCCATCCAGCTCGCCGGTGCCGCGCTTGATCGCCCGCTCGATGGTGTCCAATGGCACCGAGTTGTCTCGGGCCTTCTGATACATCGTGCGCAGCGTGGCGTTGGAGTCCAGGTCGCCCCCGCCCTCGCGTGCCGCCACCTCGACTTGGCGGATCAGCTTGGCGAACAGCTTCCCGCGTGCCTTGTCGGCAGCGCCCTTGCGGTGCTTGATCGTCGCCCACTTGGAATGACCGGACACGGACCCCCTCCCGAACGAAAGATGCCAGACGAGATGCGCCAAACGGGGTGCATTCGTCTGGACAGTCTGCCGGACGCGTCCCTCAGTGGTCCCTCGACGCGCCGACCATCGCCAGGAAGATCCGGTGAATGCGGTCGTCGACGGTCAGCTCCGGGTGGAAGCTCGACACCAGGATCGGGCCAGATCGGCACAACACCGGTACCAATGCAGGCTTTCCGGTTCCCGAGGAGTTCACCACGGGCCGGATCTCCGCTAGCACTTCCACGCCGTCGCCGGTTCGCTCCACCCACGGAGCTCGTATGAACACCGCGTGGAATGGCTCGTCGAGGCCGTCGGTGGCGAGATCGGCCTCGAAGCTGGCGACCTGACGGCCGAAGGCATTGCGCCGCACCGAAATGTCGATTGCGCCGAAACAGCGCTGATCGGGCCGTCCGTCGAGCACCTCGGCAGCGAGCAGGATCATGCCCGCGCAGGTGCCGAATGCCGGCAGGCCATCGGCGAGGCGTTCTGACAGCGCGTCGAAGAGTCCGCTCGTGCCGAGCAGGTGCGACATCGTGGTCGACTCGCCACCAGGAAGGGCAACAGCATCGACGCCGTCGAGGTCGGCGGGCGTGCGCACTTCGACAGCCCTCGCCCCGACTCGGCGGAACGCAGCGACGTGCTCGGCTGCCGCGCCCTGCAGCGCGACGACGCCGACCAGCGGCAGGCTGTCGCTCCTGTCCAGGGATGCGGGGCAGCTCAGCGCTTACCAGCCGCGTTCGGCGAGCTTGGTCTCGAGGCCTTCCATCTCGAGACCAGGCATGGCGTTGCCGAGACCCCGGCTGACCTTGGCCACCACCGATGGATCGCGGTAGTGCGTCGTGGCTTCCACAATCGCCTCGGCGCGTGGTTCCGGGTCTTCGCTCTTGAAGATGCCTGACCCGACGAAGACCGCTTCCGCGCCGAGTTGCATGACCAGCGAGGCATCAGCCGGCGTCGCAATGCCGCCAGCGCAGAACAAGGGCACCGGCAAGCGGCCGGTCTCGGCGATTTCCTGCACCAAACCGAGCGGCGACTGCAGCTGCTTCGCCCAATCGAACAGCTCGGCGGAGTCGGCCTGGGTGATCTTGCGGATGTCGCCCGTGATGGAGCGCAGGTGGCGGACGGCTTCGACGATGTTGCCGGTACCGGCCTCGCCCTTGGACCGAATCAGGCACGCGCCCTCGGAGATGCGTCGCAGCGCTTCGCCCAAGTTCGTCGCACCGCACACGAACGGCACGGTGAACGCCCACTTGTCGATGTGGTGGGCCTCATCGGCGGGTGTGAGCACCTCGGATTCGTCGATGTAGTCGACGTCCAGCGCTTCGAGGATCTGGGCCTCGCCGAAGTGGCCGATGCGAGCCTTGGCCATGACCGGGATCGTGACCGCCGCCTGGATGCCTTCGATCATCGCCGGATCGCTCATGCGAGCCACACCGCCGTCTCGGCGGATGTCGGCCGGTACCCGCTCGAGCGCCATGACGGCGACAGCTCCGGCGTCCTCAGCGATCTTGGCCTGGGAGGAAGTGACGACGTCCATGATGACGCCGCCTCGGAGCATGTCGGCAAGCCCACGCTTGACTCGCACTGTCCCGACCAGATGGGACTCTGCTTGCTGCGCGTCGGTGGGCGTCGAGGCGCCAGTTTGGCCTGTGCTCGTGGGGCCTGAATTCATGGGCTCAGTGTAGGGACCGGCCCCCGAACTGCAGACGGGATTGTCGGGCCCGAACGCTGTGGGGTCGAGCACGGTGCCACAGGCGGAACAGCGACGCTGGTGCCAACCGGATCGAGGCCCGGGGCGACCGTCACACACCCGCTCCCTAAACTTGGTGTCGTGGCCACGACCCGGTTCTCGCGACCTGTCGAGATCCCCGACGATCTCGGGGACGTCTCAGTCGCGCCCGTGACTGGCCGGGTGACGCTGCCGCTGCATGTCGCATGGAGCGGGCAGGGCGACTACGACATGTCGAATGAAGACCAGCTGCGGTCTGTGTATGAGCTCGTCATGACCGAAGGCACCGAGGACGACGTGCTTCATTACATCGACCTCAACCAGCTCCTCGACGTCTGGGAAGACCTCTGGCTGTCGCCGCACGTGCGGGAACGCTGGACGGCGTGGCTGCGAGGCCGCGGCCTGCTGCCTGAGTAGTGCTTACTGACCTGCAGCGCCGCGTCTGACACGTCCTAGGTCCACTGCCGGACAGCGAATCGGTCGCGCTCGCTGGCGGCGGCGCGCTTGCTCCACACCTCCGATTGGCACTTGGGCCGAAACTTCCACGGGAAGTCGCTGCTTTCCGAGCAGCAGGCGGCCGTGGCCGCTCACCGCGACAACACCACCGCCCTCGCCGAGGCGGAGCTGTGGTCGACGGTGGCCGACCGGTGCAACGGTCGAATGCCGCCGAGAGTCTCATTGCAGCGCTGGGTGCTCTCGGCGTACTTGGAGGAGATCTGCACCTTCGCCAACCGACGGCTCGGCTCTATGACCGGTGGGCGTTACCGGCTCAGCGTCCATCGCGACCGCGAATGGGGTGGCGGCAAAGCGGGCCTGGGCCTGCGGGTGTACGACGTTTACACCGGACGTGAGCGCGAGGTCTCCACTCTTTCCGGCGGTGAGACCTTTCAGGCGTCGCTGTCGCTGGCCCTCGGCGTCGCCGACGTGGTTGCCTCCCATGCTGGCGGTGTGCGTCTCGACGCACTGTTCGTCGACGAGGGATTCGGCACTCTCGACAGCGAGGCACTGCAACTCGCCATGGACGAACTCGACCGCCTGCGAGAGGGCGGCCGTACCGTTGGCCTCATCAGCCACGTGGGTGGACTGCGTGAGCGCATCCGCACCGGCATCGAGGTCTGCCCCACCGACCGCGGCTCCACCGTGAGCGTCGGCTCCGTGTCCCCCGTCTGAACTACTCAACAATCCAGCGGGGCCCCAGGAGGTTGTGCCACTCAGACGAGCGGCGTCATCGCCGAAGGGCTCGCAACCACGTGACCAATACAACTGCTACCTCGACGGGTGTTCCCACCCCTGAACACCGTGCTCACTTCAGAACTCGCGCAGGACGGCAACCCGTGTCTCAAGGTCAGCCCGGTAGTCCGGCAGATCATCCGGGAGCTGGGTCTCGGCAGCTCTCGGATCGGCCAGCCACAGCGGCCACGTCACTCTCGGTGCATCGGTGCGCACACCCGCTCTCGACATCGTTTCGAGCGCGTCGGCGAGACCTGGCGGGTAGCGGGTCAGCCTCACGGCTTCGGCATCGTCGTCGAAGTCGCTGCCGGTGCTGGCCTCGCGCTCCAAGCGAGCCTGAACGAACGGCCACAGGGAGGCCCACAGCAGCGCGGGCAGCCCCACCGTCGTCACCGCGGTGGTCAGGTAGGCAGTACGCCCGTCACGAATCTGTGTCAGCAGCCGCGCAACGACGGCCTCTAGCTCGATGCGGTTCAGCGAGTCGAGCAAGCCCTGTGTGACGACAACCGTGGACTGGTCGGGTTGCCGGCCAACCGCAACGGCGTTCGCCCCGCTGCTGGAAGCGACAAGGAGAGCCGGTGCTTGAACCCCCACCAGCAGGCAGACACCGTCAACGATGTTCGTCAGGCGAGGCTCGTCTTGCGAATCACACACCTTCGAAGTGGCCCCGAACAGCGCATTCCGCAAGAGTCGCTCTCCGACAGCCAGCCAGGTCGCGGCGAGCCCGCAGGCCGCTGCGAGCGCGATCGCCATCACCCACCAGCCCAACGGCGTGAACAGCGCCACCAGCGCGCCCAGGATCGCCCCTGCAACGAGATGCACGGTCCAGAATTCCGCCAGCAGCTTGTCGGCTCGACTGCGGTAGATGGCGAACAGCGGGTCCACCCGCTGCATTCAAGCGGCCCCAATCGCTATTGGCACGGCACAAGCGGCACAACACCAGCGGCACGGCACCATTGGCACAGCACAAGCGGCACAATTTGACGAGCAGACCTCAGCCGGCACGGCGTCGCGCGATGGCACGCTGATACATGTCGAGGTAGACCTCGGCCAGCCGAGTCATCGAGAACTGCTCGGCGCGCTGGCGGCCAGCCGCCACGAGTTCGGCGGCGTGGTCGGAACGCTTCAGCACACCCAGGAGCGCCGCTGCCAGCGCTTCCGCATCGCCTGGCGCGACAAGCTCGGCTTCATCCCCAATGCGGACGACGTTGCGGTATCCGGGCAGATCGCTTGCAACCACTGGCGTTCGTGCAGCCATGGCTTCGAGCAGCACCACGCCGAAGCTTTCGCCATGCAATGACGGCACGCAGAACACGTCGGCGCCCTTGATACGCGCCAGCTTCTCGGTCTCGCTGACCCGTCCGAGCCATTCGATGCGCGTGTCGCGCTGGTATCGGCGCTGCAGCTCCTCAGTCTCGGGGCCGCGCGACATCACCCACAGACGTACTCCTTCAGGCAGCCGCGACATGGCTTCGAGCAACACCGTGAGGCCCTTGCGCGGCTCGTGGCGACCGATGTACGCGATCGTGGGTGCGGTGCTGCGCATGGGGGCGACTTCGTCGAAGCTATCCAGCTCGACACCGTTGAAGACCAACTCGTAGTCGCCGCCCACGCCATCACGGGCCATCTCGGCGGCATCGGCGGAGACAGCGGCCCGAATATCGATCCTGGTCGCCAGCCACCGTGTTCCCGGCACCAAATAGGCGCGGCTGCTCCCCGCTGCGTGCCACGTGCCGACGGTGGGCGTCGAGCCCAAGAACAGCGCTGTCTGCGTCGGCCCGGGACACAGGGGCTCATGCAGGTGCAGGACATCGAACTGCTCGTCGCGCAGCGCCCGAACCGTGCGCAGCGTGCAGGCGAAGTCGGGCGCAATCGGGGCGACCGACCCATTCGTGAAGGTAGGAATGCTCGCGCCCAGAGGCGTGACACCGGTCTGAGGCGGCGCGCCGTCGCATGGAGCGAGCACTCGTGCCTCGTGGCCGCTGGCAGCCAATGCTCGAGCCAGACCCAGCACCTGCACTTGGACACCGCCAGGGCTGGTCAGGCTGTAGGGCGAGATGATCCCGATTCTCACGTGCGGAACCTCATTGATCGAACTTCACAGACAATTCGAGCACTAGTCCTCACTGCGATCGCGACGCTAGGCGCGCTATGCCGCCCGCACCGACCGCAATCTGCGCGCGGCCTTTACGGCCCTTACGCGTTGTCGATTGCGTCGGTGGGTCGGTCCGACGGCCAATTGGGGCCGAAGAGGTGCCACTGGTGCGGTTCTGCAGCGATCAGCGTCACCAACTCGTCCGCTAGCCGCTGGGTGACCGCAGCGACATCGTCACGGAGGCGCCCGCGTCGGGTGACGTCTACCGGCGGCCGAACCGTGCCCAGGTGCCTGCCCCGAGGTCGGAAGTACACGGCGGTCGGCAGCAGGGCCGCACCTGATCGCAGTGCCAGCAGCGCCGGACCCGCCGGCAACGTCGTCTGCTCGTCGCCGAAGCTCACCTCGATGCCGTCGCTGGTGAGGTCACGGTCGCACAACAAGCAGACGATCTCATTGCGTCGAAGCGCTCCCAGCACCTCGCGGCCCGCGTCGGGTCCGAGCGGTACCACGCGCATGCCCAATCGCTCACGGAAATTGGCGAACCACTCAAAGAGCTCCGGCGGATGCAAGGGCTCGACCACCACGCTGATGGGCAACCGGTTCACGGTCGCCATCCAGAATCCTGCCCACTCCCAGCCCCCCAAGTGCGGCAGGGCCAAGATGACGCCATTGCCGCGCTCGAGGGCCTCCTCGACATGGTGGTAGGCCGGAACATCGATGCCGCGGTCCAAGGTGTTCTCACCAAGCGCGGGCAGCCTGAACGACTCCAGCCAGTAGCGGGCATAGGAGCTGAAGGCCGCGGTGGTGGCCTGCTGTACGGCTCGCTCAGCCGCCATTGCGTCTGCGCCGGCTTCGCCGCCGTCTGCGTCTGCGCCGGAATCGCCGCCGTCTGCGTCTGCGCCGGAATCGCCGGCATCCAGTCCAGATCCGCCGGCACCCGCCCCCGCTGCAATCCAACGCTGTACCCGTGCCTGGTGCCGGCGCACCATGTCTGCGGTGGCGGGCATCAACCGCGCCAGTACGGGGCCCGCGAGCGCAGCCAAACGCTCACCCAGCCACAGCGGGACCATTCGGGCTGCGGTCGCTCCCGCTTGGTACGCCAGCACTATTGCCTTGTCCCGCCCTTGCGGGCGGCGTGCCTTGTCCCGCCCTTGCGGGCGGCGTGCCTTGTCCCGCCCTTGCGGGCGGCGAAGCACTCCGCTCACTGCGACATTTGCGCGCTGGCCTGGCGCCACACCTTCACAAAGCGCATCACCGCTGTCACGGTCGAGAGCGCGAGCAGGACCCACAGCAACGGAATGAGCAACACCTCGAAGGCAACCGCCACGGCAATCACCACTGTGCGTTCGGCGCGCTCCATCAGCCCGCCCTTGGCCACGAAGCCCAGCAACTCAGCCTTGGCACGCTCGTAGGAGATCACCGCACTGACGCCGAGCACCGCCATGGGCAACACGGCCCAGTGCGCGCCGTGCTCAGAGGCGAGATACCAAGCGATGCCACCCAGCAGCAGGCCGTCGGTGACCCGGTCGGCCGTCGAGTCGAAGAATGCGCCCCGGCTCGACGAGGTGCCCCGCGCTGCAGCGACCGGCCCGTCAAAGAGGTCAGCGAGCGCAGTCACCACTAAGAAGACAGTGCCGAGACCCAGTCGGCCTGCACCAATGGCAATGGCGCTCGCCGCTGCCGTCACGAGCCCGCAGGCAGTGAGCACGTCAGCGCTCAGGCCGATCGCGGCGAGTCCACGTCCGATCGGCGCTGTGACGCTGTCGACGCCCTTGCGGAACATGCCGTCGAACATCGTCAGCTCCCGTCGCCGGGCTCCGGGATTGCGCTCGTGTGCACACCAGCGGCCTCGGGAGCCTCTGGCGCTGAGCTGGGCACCGTCTCAATCCAGGTCTCGGGATTGTCCTCCACCCAACGCTCGAGCACGGAACCGCTCAGCGCATCCACGAGCACCAAGCCTCTGCGCTGCGGCGGGTCTTCGGCCGAATACACGAGCACTCGCCATGTGGGGCGGCTCATCCATCCCCGCCAGCCGAGCTGCGCGCTGGCGTGCCCGACAGCAAAACCGACGTCAGTGACTGCGGCGACCAACGCTTCGTTCTCGTTGACAGCGAATCGACGTCCCGCTGCGAATTGGTAGAGGCCGGCGAAGGCGAGCAGCACACCGCCTACCGCCACGCCTTCGTTGAGCAGGACCGATTCGCTGTCAGCGGCAAGCGCTGCTGTAGCGGCCCACACACCCGCTGCGAAACACAGTGCGCCGGTGATCCTGCGCCGCGAGTTGTCGGGGAATTTGTACGCGCCGACAAATCCCCGGTCCAGATCAGCGGGAAGCTCGTCGCGCACCTCGCCGAGGTCGTCTGGCTCGGCCATCGAGGCAACGCTACCGGCGTCCTCGCAGGCGCTCGCGGCTGCTTGCGCTTCTCGCACGACCTAGAGCACAACGCCGAGCAGGGCAGCTGCGTCGCTGGCGGACTCACCGTCCGCGACGGCCGTGTCGATTGCTGCGAGCGCGCCCGGCGTGTCGAGATCGTCGTCCAGACGCTCGCGGACGCTCGACAGCGCTCCGTCGCCGGGACCCGCCACCCGCCAGCGCTCGAGTCGCCGGGCCGCATCGGCCACGCGGCGCTCATCCCAGTCCCAATCGGCCCGATAGTGCGCACCCAGCAGCGCCAACCGCAGCGCCATGGGCTCCCAGCGCTCGCGCAAGTCGGACACAAACACGAGATTTCCTGCCGACTTGGACATCTTGGCGCCGCCCTGTCGCACCATCGAGGTATGCATCCAGTGGCGCACGAATGGTCCACCGGTCACGGCTTCGGACTGTGCCCGGGAGCATTCGTGGTGCGGGAACACCAGGTCGCTTCCGCCACCGTGCACATCGATCGTCTGACCGAGGTGAGCGAGCGCCAGAGCAGAGCACTCCACGTGCCACCCGGGGCGGCCCGGACCCCACAACGACGACCATTCCGGTTCGTCTGGAGCTGAACGTTGCCACAGCACGAAATCCAGGGGGTTGCGCTTGTCTGGATCGTCGGGTCGACCGCCACGCCTGCGGGCCAACTCGATCATCTCGGTGACGCCGAGCCGGCTCAGCTCCCCGAAGCCGGGTGCCGTCGAGACGTCGAAATAGACGCCTTCGCCACTGCGATATGCGTGTCCGGTGTCGAATAACTGGCCGATCACTCGCCGGATGTCGGAGATCGCTGAGGTGGCTCGGGGCTCGCTGTCGGCCCGCAGCAGCCCCAGTGCCTCCATATCTGCGTCGAACCCAGCCAGCGACCCCGCCGCCAGATCCAGATAGTGCACGCCCATGGCGCGCGCCCGCGCCAGCAGATCGTCGTCCACGTCGGTGATGTTGCGGACGCATCGGGTGCGCCAGCCGAGATCCCGCAGTCGCCGCTGCAGCACGTCGTAGGCCAGGAAGGTGGCGGCGTGGCCCACGTGGGTGGCGTCGTAGGGCGTGATCCCGCACACGTACATGCGCACCGTGTTGCCTGGGCGCACGCTGAGCGGCACGATGGCCCGCCGCTGCGTCTCGTACAGCCTCATCGCTCTGCGCTCAGAGCACCAGCCATCGGCTCAGTCAGGAACGGTCTCGGCGCTCGGCTGCGCTGCGTCAGGGCGACTCGGCCCGCCCCCGAGCACGCTGATCGGGACGTGATCCAACCCGACCAGCCGAAGAGCCACACGAGTGCGGTACCGCGTGTTGAGCTGCATCAGCACTGCAGTGAATGCCTCGATGGCTGTTGCGTTTGACAGGTTCCCGCAGTCGAGCGCTCGCGCGCCGGGCATGCGGTCCACGATCTCGGCGATATGCCAAGTGGCCTCGCGGTAATCGCTGCAGATGAGGATGTCGCCGTCCACCGGTTCGTCGAGATTGCCGAGCTCGGTCGCAGGCACGTGCTGCAGGGCAGCGGCGACTCGGGAGTCCGGCAGCGACGCCTGAACCGAAGCCGCGACCGAGCCCCTGGGCGGGATGAGCGGCACGAACTCGTCGTCCACGCGGGCCAGAGCGTTCGACATTGTCGCCACCACCTTGCCGCGCAGGTGCTCGGCGACGCCCCGAGCTGTGATGGCTGCCGCGTCCCACGGTGTGGCGATCACGACCGTGGGCTCCTCCGCGGCGAGGCTGTTGGAACCGTGGTGGATGCGCAGGTGCCGCTCCGGCCAGCGATCCAGGATGTTGTCGACCACTTCCATCGACCGGTACTTCGAACGAGATCCCAGCGTCACTTCACAGCCGATGTCGGCCAGCCGGGTCGCCAGCGCCGCGCCGGCTGGGCCGGTGCCGCCGATGATGCCAATGCGTGTCGGCTCGCCGGCACCTGCAGAGGCAACTGGTGCGACCCGATCTGCGGTCCCGTTGGGGGTCGCATCTGCTGACACGACCGCCACGGTACGGCGAAGCGCGCCATAGAGCAAAGAGGGGCGGCAATGGGTGCGAACACCAAAGGGGCCCCAGGCACGCCGGTAGCGTCCGGCGGTGGGCAGCGTTGCAGACTGCCGTGCCGACAACGAGAGCGGAGGCGAGCCAATGGCCGGCAGCGGAATCGTGGAAGGCAAGAAGCTCCTCATCACCGGGGTGCTGACCGACGCCTCGCTGGCGTTCAACGTGGCCCGACTGGCCCAGGAGCAGGGCGCGGAGGTGGTGCTGACCGGTGCTGGCCGGGGCATCCGGCTCACCGAACGCACGGCCCGCAGGCTGCCTGACGCGTGCGATGTGCTGCCGCTCGATGTCACCTCGCCCGACGAGATCTCCGCGGTGCGCGACGACCTGACGCAACGCTGGGGCCGCCTCGACGGGCTGCTGCACTCCATCGGCTTCGCACCCGCGAGCTGTTTGGGCGGGAACTTCCTCAACGCACCGTGGGAGGACGTGTCCACCGCAATGCACATCTCGGCGTACAGCCTCGCCGGGCTGGCGTCACCGTTGGCGCCGCTGCTGGCCGAGGCGAAGGGCTCGGTGGTGGGCCTGACGTTCGATGCCAGCGTGGCGTGGCCCTTCTACGACTGGATGGGCGTTGCGAAGGCTGCCTTCGAATCGACGGCGAGGTACCTGGCGAAGTCGCTCGGACCGCAGGGCATCCGGGTGAATCTGGTCTCGGCCGGGCCCATCCGCACGATGGCAGCCAAGTCGATCCCGGGGTTCGCCGACTTCGAGGAGGCGTGGGAAGCCCGCGCTCCTCTGGGCTGGGATGTCCATGACAGCGAACCGGTCGCGCGCAGCACGCTCGCGCTCATGTCGGACTGGTTCGGCAGCACCACCGGCGAGATCCTTCACGTCGACGGCGGCTATCACGCCATCGGCGCCTAGCGGCCAGACGTCCCCGCAGGCCCGTCACGCACGTCGGCTGCTCAACCCAGCCGGCGCAGAGTTTCTTGACGACCCAAGAATGCCAAGTAACTGCCCGCCCGCGGTCCGGTCTCCTCTCCGAAGAACACTCTGTAAATTGCCCCGAAGGCCAGTGCAGCATCAGTACGCGGGTCGATGCCGACATCACGGGCTGCTTCGAAGATTGCGTCTTGGATTGCTCGGGCGTCCCATTCGGTCAGCTCATCCAGACGCTGCCAACACCGCCCGAGGAAGTCGCGCTGGCGGTCGTCCAGCCCCTGACGCTGCTCATTGATCTCGGCGACGTCAAGCATCGCGAACGTGCCGGCGAGTTCGGGGCGGCTTTGCATCAGCCGCTGCGCTGTGGCCTCCTTGCGATCGAGCCACTCGGCTTCCTCACCGGACAGATCGACACCGAGCGACTTGACATGGGTCGCCAAGTCGATATGCGGTTGCTGGGTGAGGCTCAACACCGAGTCGAATGGCGGGCTGAAGGCCGGCGCCTCGGGCACTGTTCCTTCTCGGGCGACCTGGGAGATGAAATACAGCTGCTGCTGGTTCGGCTCCGCATCACCCGTGGCCACGGTTCGCCAGAGCCGTTCGTACTCGACGAAGGCCTTGGTGAGGCCGGCCACATCGAGCGCAAAATCGATGGCCCGGCGCGGCTGGGTGCGCAGCACGACGTAGCGCAGCAGCTCGGGCGGCAGCATCGCGGCCAGCTCCGACGCCGTCATGCCAATGCCCTTCGAGGAGCTCATCTTGGCCCCGCCGAGCGTGAAGAACTCATAGGGCACCGCAACCGGCACCCCGCACCGCAGTACCTGGCGAGCCAACGCCGAGGAGACTTCGTGCGAGCCGCTCGCCGCCATGTGATCCTTGCCGGCACCTTCGATCGAGACTCCGAAGAGCTGCCACTTGGCAGCCCATTCGAGCTTCCACGGCAGCTTGCCATTGCCGCCGAATGGGCTGATACGGCCGCTGTGCCCGCATCCCGTCGCCCACTGGACGAGATCGGCCCGGCACTCATAGGCGACGGTCTGCCCGTCGTAATCGGAGGCGTAGGTAGTTCCGATGCGGCCACATTCGGAGCAGGTGGGTTGGAAGGGCAGCCAGTCGTCTGATCGCTGCGCACCGCTGAGGCGCAGGTAGATCTCCCGTACCGTCTGCACGGCTCGCAGGAACGTGTCAATGATCTCGTCGAGCCTGCCCGCCCGGTAGATGTCGCTCATGAAATAGAAACTCGTCTCGACGCCGAGCGGCTCGAACGTCGAAGTGAACTCGGTGAAGTACGCCTGCGCCATCGACTCGCCGTCGAGACCGGCCGGCGGAGGTGCCGCCCACAATGGCTTTCCGAGGTGCTCGAAGAAGTGGTCTCCGGTTCCGTGCGGGATCTCGTCGACTGCGTCCATGTCGTCGCAGCCATACATGAAGGTCGCGTCCAGGCCGCGCTCGCGGGCCGCTCGAGCCAGGGCGTCGTGAATGAGCACGCCGCGCAGCGAGCCGACATGGGCACGGCCGCTGGGTGTCTTGGAATCGTTGACCACGACCCGCTGAGGGCAGCTGTCGAGCGCTTTGTCGATCCAAGTCATGGCGTGATGCGCAACAGGCTGCTTCGGGTCTGACGACGGCCACGGCAGCCTAACTGGGTCACCCCTGTGGGCCGCCTTCGATTTCGCTGGGCGTGCCTTCACCGACTGCAGCGGGATCACCGATCAGGCCGCGCAGCAGATCGTCGAGTGCCACCACGCCGAGCGTCCGGCTGTGCTCGTCGGTCACGACGCCAAGATGAATGCGTGTGCGCTGCATCCTGCGCAGCGCCTCGTCGAGCGCTGTGTCGGGATCGAAGCGGAGCATCCGGCGAACGAGGCCGCGACCGAGACGCTGGCGAGCCGCAACTCGACGGTCCGCTTCGGCGAGGTCGGGCGCATCCCGCTCGGTCGCCGCTGCCAGGTCGTTGCTGTGGAGCATGCCCCGGACGTCGTCGGGTCCATCGCCGAGCACAACGAGCCGCGAACGGCCCGTACGGGCGAACTGCTGCTCGGCCGCTGCGATCGAGTCGGCGAGCCGTACGGCGGCAACATCATCTGCCGGCGCCATGATCTCGCTCACCGTGGTGGCTTCGAAGCGCATCGCCCGCTCGAGCAGCGCCACATCGCCAGCTTCGATGTGGCCTTCAGCGAGCGAGTCGCGAGCCATGAGGCCCAATTCCGCCGGCGTCGCAGTGTCAGCCAGCTCAGTGGTCGGCTCCACGCGAAGGGCTCGCAGGACCCCGTTCGAGACGGCGAGCAGGGACCGCACCACGGGTCGGGCGACGACGAGATATGCGGCCATCGGGCGGGCAAGCACGAACAGTGTGCGTTCAGGGCCGATCAACGCCAGGTTCTTGGGGACCATCTCACCGAGCACCATGTGAACGACCGCGACGAGGCCGAGGCCGATTCCGAAGCCGATGGAGTGCAGCACAGCGTCTGGCAACTCGACGATTCCCCCGATGGCCTTCTCGATGACCGCAGCGATCGCAGGTTCGGTAAGGCGACCGACTGCCAGCGAGCACACGGTGATTCCCAGCTGCGCGCCGCCAAGGGTGGTCAGCACATCGGACTGCATGCGTTGCGCTGCGAGGGCCGCTGATCGTCCCGCCGCAGCTTGGCTGTCCACGACAGCACGCTTCGAGCCGATGAGGCCGAACTCGAGCGCGACGAAGCCGCCGTTGAACACGATCAGCACCGCGCCCACGGCAATCGCGAGCGCCGTCACGATGCTTCCTCGTTCGAATCGCTGTCTTCGCTGTGCGCGGGGGTCTCGGCGCTGACGTCTACCTCGGCGATGCGCAAGCCTTCCACCTCAGTTACTGCCAAGCGCCACCCGTTCCAGGAGACCACCGTGCCCTCAGACGGGATCTCGCCAAGGCGCTCCAGCACGAATCCGGCCAACGTCTCATAGGGACCCGGGGGTGCGGCCAATCCGGTGGCCTCTTCCAGCTCATCGAGCGTGGTGGTACCCGCCAGGGTGATCGGGCGGCCAGGCCGGCGAGGTGTCAGGGCGGGTGGCTCGTCGAACTCGTCGGCGATGTCGCCCACCAGCTCTTCGGCGATGTCCTCGCGTGTCAGGACACCGGCGGTACCGCCGTGCTCGTCCACCACGACGCACAGCCGGCAGTCGGCCTCGGACATGTCGGCCAGCACGCCGTCGAGCTTGCGGCTTTCGGCCACCGCGACGACCGGACGCATAATGGTCTCCACCGGAGTGCGGTCTCGCTCGGACGCGTCCACACTGAACACATCACGCACCTCGGCGATGCCGAGCACGTCGTCGGAACTCGACCCGAGCACAGGGAAGCGCGAGTGGCCACTGGTGCGGGCCAGCTCGACCAGATCGCCGAGAGTTGCGCCGGATCCAAGGGCCGACATCGCGGTCCTAGGAGTGAGCGCATCGGCGGCGTCCTTGCGGCCCAATCGCAGCGTTCGCACCAGCAGATCGGCCTGCGCGTCGCTCAAGGTGCGCTGGCGCGACGAGCGGACGACGTACTCCAGTTCGTCGCGGGTGCGCACGATGCGCAGTTCCTCGGTCGGCTGCAAGCCCAATCCCCGCACGGTGGCATTGGCGATGCCGTTGAACAGCAGCGTGACCGGGGCGGCGATGACGCCATAGATCCGCAGCACCGGTGCCAACCACATGCTCACCCGCAGCGGGCGCGAAACGGCCAGGTTCTTGGGGGCCAGTTCGCCGAACACCATCTGGAATACCGCAGCCAGCGCTAAGGCGACCACCGCTATGGCGCCGGTCGATGCCACGGCCTCCGCCCAACCGCCCAGCGCCCGTTCGATCAACTCGCCGATGGTGCCCTCAGCGATGATGCCGAGCACCAATGAAGTGAGGGTTATTCCGAGCTGCGCTCCGCCGAGATGGAAGCTGAGGCGCCGCAGCAGCGCTCGCACGCCACGAGCGCGGAGGCGCCCCTGCGCTGCCAAGACATCAACCTGAGAAGTGTCAACGGCGAGGAGCGAAAACTCTCCCGCCACGAACACACCGTTCAAGGCAATGAGCACGACAACGAGTGCAAGTCCTGCAATGAGTCCCAGCGTCATGCCGGTGTTGCGCACCCCCGCGAAGCCCAATGGCTGTGTCCACGGTACCGCCGGGTGCCGCGAAGAAGTGATCCCGCTCGCGGTCGAACCCGTCGCTTCCCGCTCTTGTTCGCTTCGCTCACGGGCCGCTCAGCATCCGGTCGTTCCGGCCGCAGACCAGGGTCAGCGGTAGCCTCGCCGGGATGCGGGTAGCTGAGACATCTGCGCCCGCGGAACCAGCGCCGCAACCCCGCACTGCCGGCTCCGGTGCGTCCGAGGGGGCGCCGTTCGACCCCGCGTCGTTCGACGCTGAACCCTCTGATGCAATCCGTGCCGACCGCTCGCTGAGTTGGATTCGGCGACTGGGACCGCTGCTGGCGCGACATCGGGTGCGCTTCGCCATCGCGGTGCTTGCCGCGATTCCCGCGATGATCGCCCAAGTCGTCGCGCCACGGGTCGTCGGATACGCCATCGAGGCTGCAGTGTCGAGCGCGAGCGGTGGTCAGTCGGGCGCACTGTGGCCTTTCATCGTCGCGCTCGTCGCGCTCGGCGTGGCACGCGGCGTCTTCACCTTCGTCTACCGCAATGGCCTGTTCTCCATGGGCCACCGCGTCGAGAACGATCTGCGCGCGGTCCTCTTCGAGCACCTGAGCCGGCTTTCGTTTGCGTTCTACGACCGGGTGCAGACCGGCGAGATCATCTCCCGCTCGAATTCTGACATCCGCTCGGTACAGATGTTCCTGGCGTTCGCTCCGATCATGTTCGTCCAGCTGCTGAGCTTCGTCGTGGCGATCGCGCTGATGGCGTGGATCAGCTTGCCGCTGACCGCCATCACCATGCTCGCCATGCCCGCGGTCTACGTGCTCGGACAGCGCCTGCGAAAGATCATGTTCCCGCTGTCGTGGATCATCCAATCCCGCAACGCAGAAGTCGCGACGGTGACCGACGAGAGCGTGAGCGGCGTTCGGGTCGTGAAGGCATTCGCCGCAGAAGCCCGCCAAGTCGAAGCGATGGCTCAGGCGGCCCAACGGCTCCGGTGGGCCAACATGCTCCAGCACTACTCCCGAGCTCGGTACACGCCTGCGATCGAGAACCTGCCGAATCTCGCACTGGCGCTCGTTCTGTTCGTGGGCGGTCACCAAGTGATCAGCGGCACGCTCACCGTCGGCGACATCACCACCTTCTGCCTCTACATCCTCTTGCTGCAGGCGCCATTCCGATTCATCGGGATGCTGTTCATCTTTGGCCAGCGTGCGAAGGCCTCTGCCGAGCGCATCTTCGAGGTGCTCGACGAACCCCTGCTGTCCGCAGATTGCCCCGGCGCCATCGACCTGCCGCGACCGGTCACAACCGACGGCAGTGCTGGAGGCGTAGAGGTCAAGTTCCGCGACGTGCTTTTTGCCTACGGCACTGAGACGGTGGGCGGAGTGGCTGCGCCGGACCAAACCGCTCCGCTGGTCCTCGACGGCATGAGCCTGCATATCAGCGCTGGCGAACGCATTGCAGTGGTGGGCCGCACCGGTTGCGGCAAGACCACGCTGGCCCGGCTGCTTCTGCGCTTTTACGACCGCCAGAGCGGCGTCATCTCCGTCGATGGGCATGACATCGCAGACATCACCTCCGACAGCCTCCGTCGCACTGTCGGACTCGTGCCCGACGAGCCATTCCTGTTCTCGGCAAGCATCCACGACAACATCGCATATGGACGGCCGGACGCCGACCGGGCCGATGTCGTGGCCGCCGCCGTGGCTGCCCAGGCGCACAAGTTCATCAGTGAACTCGACGAGGGCTACGACGCCGTCGTGGGTGAGCGCGGCTATGACCTTTCGGGCGGTCAGCGGCAGCGAATCGCCATCGCCCGCGCATTCGTGTCCGACCCTGCGGTGCTGATCCTCGATGACGCCACCAGCTCGATTGACGTGGCAAACGAGGCGAGGATCCACGAGGCTTTGGTCGAGCTGCTGGCCGGCCGCACCACCATCGTCATCGCCCACCGTCTGTCGACAATCAGCCTGGCGGAGCGAGTGGTGCTGATGGACGGCGGCCGGATCGTGGCCGACGGCACCCACGCCGAGCTGATGGCAACCGAGCCTCGCTACAGCGAGGTGTTGGCTGCAGCGGCGAGCGACGAGAGTGCCGATGACGGCAGACAAACTCAGGACGCTACGTCATGGTGATGGTCGGCGGCCATGGGCACATGGGTCCGACTGCGACTCAGTCCAGCGCCGCAGCGGGACTGCCGTTCGCCGGAGTGCCAAGCGAGCTACAGGAAGGGGCGAACAAGCTCTTGGCGCTCGAGCCCGAGCACCCCGCGCCGCAGGTCGATTTCGACCAGGTTGCCGACCGATCTCCCGATGGGGCCGAACGCAAGTTCGGGCTCCGGGACATGCTGATGCCACACCGCTGGGCGGTGCTCGCCGGAATGGTGCTGCTGTGTGCGGAAACAGCCGCTATGCAGGCGGGCCCCGTGCTGGTCCAGCAGGGCATCGATAACGGCATCGCTGCAGGTAACCGATCGACGCTGAACCGTGTTGTGCTCGTCTATCTCGGCGTCGTGGCCATCTCCATCGTGCTCAGCCGCGTCCGCCAGCGCCACAACGGTCGCATTGCCGAGCAGATGATGTACGACCTCCGGCTGCGCCTGTTCAGCCACTACCAGCGCCTCTCTCTGGACTGGTATACGAACGCCAAGTCCGGCGTGCTGCTGAGCCGCATGACGTCGGACACGGAATACGTGGCGATGCTGATCAACGAGGGCTTCGTCAACCTGATTGTCCAAGCCCTGACCGTCGCCGTGGTGACCGCGGTGCTGTTCATGTACAGCCCGTTGCTCGCAGTTGTTCTGCTGGTCGGCATCATCCCGCCGCTCGCGGCACTCACCTTGTGGTTCCGCGCCCGCAGCGAAGCCGGCTATGGCGAGGTCAGGGACCGTATCGCGGACGTACTCGCGGACCTGTCCGAGAACCTCGCCGGCATCCGGGTCATCGCGGCGCTGAACCGTCGCCGGCTGAACGTGACACGGCACCGGCGCGTCACCGCCCGCTTCCGAGACGCCAACCTGACGATGTCCAAGGCGCAGGCGATCTACGGTCCCTCAACCGAGGCGATCGGCATCGCGGCACAGGGCCTGGTGCTCGCCGTCGGCGGCGTGATGGTGCTGCGTGACGAGCTCGCGGTCGGCGAGTTGGTGGCATTCCTGCTGTTCGTGACGAGGTTCTTCGCCCCCATTCAGCAGCTCGTGCAGCTCTACAGCATCTACCAGCAGGGTCAGTCAGGCCTCACCAAGATCGGCCAGATCCTTGCCCGGCAGCCGTCGGTTCCCCAACGCGCCGATGCGGCCGAGTTGCCGCCGATCGAAGGCCACATCCGGCTTGAGGGCGTCTCGTTCTCGTACGACGATGCGGTGCACGAGACCAATGGCTCGGCGACCGAACGCGCCGGGCGCCTGCTCACGGGCTTTGACCCCATGGCCGTCCCGGTTCCCGGCGTCGATCTCGACCCCAACCGCAACGGCACCGCCCCCTTAGATGGAACGGCGACCGACCTCGACGAAGACATTCCCGCGGTGCTGAGCGATGTCAGCCTCGACATCCGGCCCGGCGAGACGTTTGCGCTGGTGGGGCCGACGGGTGCCGGCAAGAGCACCATTGCGAAGCTCATCATCCGCTTCTACGACCCGACGCAGGGGCGGGTCACGATTGACGGCTGGGACCTGCGCGACTTGACGCTGTCGTCGCTGCGCAACCAACTCGGCATTGTGCCTCAGGAGCCATTCCTGTTTCACGGCACCATTCGAGACAACGTGGCGTTCGGCCTGCGCCACCATGCCGACCGCACTGGCGGCGCGCAGCTCGACGCCGATATCGATGCGGCACTCGACCTGGTGGGCCTGCGCCGGCTGATCGACAGCCTTCCCGACGGAGCCGACACCCACGTGCACGAGCGGGGCGTGTCGCTGTCAGCCGGCGAGCGGCAGCTGCTAGCGCTGGCTCGGGCGTTCGTGGCGCGGCCCAGGGTGATCGTGCTCGACGAGGCAACCTCCAGCGTCGACCTCAGCACCGAAGCCGAGATCGAAGGTGCGCTGGACCTGTTGCTCGAGGGCCGCACGGCGGTGCTCATCGCGCACCGGCTGGCGACGGCCATGCGGGCCGACCGCATCGCCGTCATCGACGAGGGCGGTGTTGTGGAGCTGGGCAGCCACGACGAGCTGGTCGCGCTCGGCGGCCGCTACGCGCAGATGTACGCCACGTGGGTGTCCCACGCTGGCGAGGGCCGCCGCGACGACTCATGAGCGAGGGCGTGGAGCGGCTGGTGCCATCGTGCGACAGCCCGGTGCCGACGGTCTCGCTTCGAGGGGTGTCGGTCGTCTACGACGGCAACACGGTGCTGGGGCCGCTCGATTGGGATATCGCTCCGCACGAGCGGTGGATCGTGCTCGGGCCGAACGGATCGGGCAAGACGAGCCTCATCAAGATTCTGTCCCTGTACCGGTTCCCCACCACTGGCACCGTGGAAGTGCTCGGCGAGCGTTGGGGTACGGTCGACGTGCGCGAGCTCCGGCGCCGGATCGGGCTTGCGAGCTCATCGCTGCGGGATCAGTTCCGGCCGAACATCTGCGCTGCGGACATCGTGATGACGGCCCGTTACGCGGCACTGGAAACTTGGTGGCACACCTACACCGATGCCGATCGCGCAGCAGCGCTGGCGTTCCTCAAGCGCGTGGGTGCTGGCCAGCTGGCCGAGCGCACGTTCGCCACACTGTCGTCGGGCGAGCAGCAGCGGGTGCAGTTGGCTCGCACGCTGATGAGTCGTCCGGAGCTGTTGCTGCTTGACGAGCCGACCGCCGGCTTGGACTTGGCGGGTCGGGAGCAGCTGGTGGCCAGCCTGGAGTCGCTCGCAGCAGACCCGCAGACTCCCGCAACCGTGCTCGTCACCCACCACACCGACGAGATCCCTCCGTCGTTCACGCATGGGTTGCTGTTGCGAGACGGAGTGCCGTTGGCGTGCGGCCCGTTGGGCGCGGTTCTCAACGCGGAGTCGCTGTCAGAGTGCTTCTCGCACAAGTTGCGGCTGGAACGGCGCGATGGCCGCTGGCTGTCCTGGGCCGTGAACTGACACCCCCACACACTCGGGAGCAGCGTCCCGACCACTTGAACCCGGCTCGCGGCGGCCTGCGAGACTGGCGGCATGGGCGAGCACCTTGACACCGTCGGCACCTCTGACTCTGCGGAAGCAGCGTCAGAAATTGAAGCGCTGATTGTGGGCTACTTCGATGCCTGCACCGCTGGCGATGCTGAGGGGGTAGCGGAGCACTTCACCGACGACGCTGTCGTCTACGACACGAATCACGCGCCGGTACAGGGAGCCGCCACGATCGGACGGTTCTGGGCACGCATTGCCTCGAAGTGGCGGGGCGCATCGTGGCACTGCGAGCGGCTCGTGACCGACGGTGATACCGCAGCGATCGAATGGCGGATGGCCGGAACGATGGCCGGGCCCGCTGGCCGGCGCGACAACGACATGCCGTTCGCGGTGCGCGGCAGCGAGCACTACGACTTCGACCTGAGCAACGACTCGGGCGAGCGGCTGATCGCTGAGATCCGCCAGTACTGGACGTTTGATCTCGAACACCCGTCCGGCGAATTGGTCGACTATCCCTACGGCGAGCCCGGACGGCTCGGCAGCTGACGGCCTCTTGGGACCCACGTTGCCGCACAGGGACACCAGCAGCGATTCAGGCGACGACCTGCACCTGATCTATCCCGATCCGCAGTTCGCCGAGCGCAGCGCCTCGGCGGGTGCGCTGCGACGGCTGGCACATGCCTTTGTGCGGCACCGCACCGACCCCGAGACGTTGGCGGAGATCACCGCATGGGCCGACGCGACCGCCGAGCGGCTCGAGGCTGCCTCGGAACCTGTCCCCCGCCCGGAGGACTATTTCGCCCGCCGCTACGTCGACCCGAGACCGTCCGATGGCTCCGAGGTCATGGCGTTTTGCGATCGCGCATTCAGCGGTCCGGCCAATCCCATCGCCATGGAGGTCGACATGCGTCGCCACGGCGAAGGCGTGCGCGCAACCGTGACCTTTGGCGCCGCGTTCGAGAGTGCCCCGGGTCGGGTGCACGGCGGGGCGGTGTGCGCCGTGGTCGACGATGTGCTCGGCTACCTGATGGTCTGCTTGGGGATCGCCGCGTACACGGCGCGTCTCGAGATCGACTACCGAGGCGGCGTCCCGATCGATGAGCCGGTGGTCTATGAAGCCCGCGAGACCCGGCGTGACGGCCGAAAATCGCACGTCGAATTGGCTGTGCGCGCAGGCAACGCACCGCCGGACGCTCCCCCGCTCATCGAGGCTGCCGGCCTGTTCGTGATCGTGACCGCAGATCAGCTCGGCAGTTGACGCTCACGCAGGATGAGGTGCTCCAGCGGCTCGCCGATGTGCGCCCGGCCCGACGGGAGCTCTCCCGGCCCGGCCTCGACATCCCACACCATGACGTCATTGTCGAGCGTGTACAGCAGGAACCGGCTGTCGGGTGCCCAAGCCATGGACCCGAGGTCGACGCCGATCTCGGGGGAATGGCGGCCCCATTTCTCGTCGAGATCGATGACCACCACACCTGTCGGCATGCCGGTGCCGTGCCGGAGCCGTAACGCGATGCGGTTGCCGTCAGGCGACATCAATCCCTGCTCGTTCCAGCGGTCCGGCGATGCTGGAAGCAGCTCTGACGGCAATTCCGCTCTCCGCTCGTCGATCGCTCCGGTGACAATCGGGTATCCCTCGCAGAACGTCGCGCAATCCTCGGCCAGCTCGGCTTGGTCGTCGCGTTCGCCAAAGCGGCCTGACGCTTCCACACAGATGTCGTCGCACCACTCGTCACGACGATCTGCACCGACACTGGCGCTGAAGGCGGTGTCGCTGATCTGACAGCCGTACTCCTCGCACTGCAGCCGGACCACATGACCGTCGCCGACAGCGAGAACCCGACCGGCGCCCAGCTGGAGCGCCGAGTTTCGTCCGTCAAGTGCCATGATACGGCCTGCCAAGGACACGACGACGTGGTCGCCGAGAGCGCCGTGCACGGTCGCCTCGTTGGGCATCTGCACCGCTGAGCGGAAGACGCCGTCGGGTCCGATCACTCGGGCGAAGAGTTGCTCGCTGCCGCGCACCACCGCCACAATCCCCGGTGGGCTGTAGGCGGGCAGCACTTCGGTCACGTCTTCAGCGATGACGACGGTGTCTCCGGTCTGGGGATCTACCCGCATCACGTTGCGTCCGACGCCCACAACGATCGCTCCGTCGAGATCAACCAGCATGTGCGGCAGCCCAGGCAGCGGCACAAATCTCGCCGCTCCGGTCAGCAGGTCGAGTTGATACAGGAAACCGCGGATGTTGCCCGTGGGATCGCCGGCCAGCGTGGCAATCAACTCCGCAGCGGGCCGCGCAGGCGGCAGCGCGCCTACGGGCGTGTCCAGCGCCGTCGGTGGGGGAAGCGTTGTGCGTGGCGGTCGTGTGGGTGCCGCCGTCGTGGTGGTCGCCTGGGGCTCGGTCGTTGTGGTCGCGCCAGCATCGACCGCGTCGGGTTCGCCGCCACCGCCGCGCACCCACGCCACAATCAATCCAGCGACGGCCAATGCCGCGACAAGCACCACCATCGCGACCAAACGCGGAGGCGTTGAGGACGGTTGCCGCTCGATCACGGATTCCTGCACACCGGCGAAGTCAGCCCCGCTTTCGGGCAGGATCTCCAATCCCCGTGGCGGCTCAGGAATGCTCACCGCTTCACATTCTGCGCCACATGTTGCGCCCCCGCGCCCCAACGTCGGTAGCCCGGGGGCGTATTGCTACCAAGAAGTGGCGTTCTGGGGAAGTTCCCGGAAGGGTGTGGCTGGATCGGGACCGGGCTCCCTGGGGAGCCCCAGCACCCGCTCGCCCAATATGTTCCGCTGGATCTCATCGGTGCCGCCATAGATCGACGGCGCCGGTGAGAAGACCGTCATCTCCTGCAGCACGCCGTCGGTTGCCGCGTCGGCCCCCCACAGCGTCATGTCTGCGCCAAGGATGGTGCTGGCGAGCGACCGGGACCGGCGCAGCGCGGCCGTCATGCGCAGCTTCGCCAGGTTGCCCTCGCCGCCGGTGCGCTGAGATCGCTGTCGCCCGCGCATTGCCGACAGCCGCATCACCTCGAGATCGGTGTGCAGAGCCGCGAGCTCCTGGCGGACGACCGGGTCCGCGGCACGGCCACGCTGGCGTGCCTCGGAGGTGAGCTGTCCGAGTGTTCCGGGACCGACACCGCCTGCGGCGAGCGGCAGACGCTTGCCGCGGAAGGCTCCCGCCGGTTCGTCCAGGTGTCCTGCAATCGATCCAGGGTGCGCGGCCGCATACGCGAGGCCATGGCTGCCACCGATGCCCGCTCGCTCGACGACAAGCGTGGTGTTGGTGACGCGCCAGCCGTCGTTCAACTCGCCGATGATGTTGGCGTGTGGCACCCGGGCACCGTCGATGAACACCTCGTTGAACAATGACCGGCCGGTCATCTCGCGCAAGGGCCGGACTTCGACGCCGGCCTGGGCCATGTCGAAGGCGAACCATGTGAGCCCGCGGTGCTTGGGGGACTCGGGATCGGTACGAGCAACGAGCATCCCCAGGTCCGCGTGCTCACCTTCAGAGGTCCACACCTTTTGGCCGCTGACGATCCACTCATCGCCGTCGCGTACCGCCTTGGTCTGGAGTCCGGCGAGGTCGCTGCCGGCTCCAGGCTCGGAGAACAGCTGGCACCACGAGTCGGTCCCATCGAGGATGTTCGGCACAAATTGCTCAATTTGGTCGGGCGTCCCGTGCTCAAGAATCGTCGGGGCGGCGAGCAGCATGCCCAGCCCTGCCGGCGAGCCAATGGCACCTGCGGAGCGAATGGCTTCGACCAGCACACGCGTCTCGCTGCGGCCCCAGCCTCGGCCGAAGGGCTCACCGAGGGTGGGGTTCGACAGTCCGGCGGACGCGAGCCGCTGCCACCACTCCCGCACGCTGATGTCGGGATCCCAGTTGTCCGCAAGCCATGCGTCGAGCTCGGCCCTGAGATCGCCATCCGAGGTTGCGCCAACCGTTGCCTGCCGCTCGCTCATGGCGCCGAACCCTACCGGTGGCCCTGTTCTCCTCGCCGTCGCTGCCGAATTCGTCCCACGAGCGTGTCTCAGCCGTCCGGATTCGTTGTCGACACGGGTCTTGCGAAACCGATTGGGTCTCGGTCCGCGAGGCTCAATGACTCGCAGACGACGGGATACTCATCAAGCGATCTGATCCACTGGCGTGCAGCGGCGAGCACGAAGTCGAGTCTGCCGTGGCCTTCTGGAGCGACTATGCCGACTTTGATGAGCCGTTGCCGGTACACACTCGCATACCCGCTGCTGGCTCGGAGTCGCTTCGTGATGGCGGCCATTCGTGAAACGCCATCGTCGACAGCCATGGCAACGAGGAACCTCCGGGCGCCGTCGGGCAAGTCCTTCCACATCGGGGCCACGACGAGCTGGCCAACCTGCCTGAGTGCGGTTGCTGAGCCCGAGGTCACATCGTCGAGCGTTACCCGTGATGTCGGGTCCTCGGCGGCCTCCCATGCGTGGAACCCGACGAGTTGAATCAAGAATGGATACCCCTGCGACGTGGTCACGGCATGATCGACTGCCCCTGAAGACATCTGGCCGCCGCGCTGTCGGACCGGCTCAGCCAAAGCTGTCACTGCCGCTGGAGGCTCAAGGAAGCCAATGTCGTAGCGAGCGCATCGCTGCAGAAACGTGACACTCGAGTCGGCCAACAGCGTGTCCTCGAGTATCGGCAGCCCGGCGCCGACAAAGGCCAGCGGCAGCTGTTCCACTCGTGTCACCTCCTGCACCGTGACTCCGAGCATCCGGAGCTCGCCGACGTCACCCGCGTGCATCTCGTCGACGGTGACCACAATGCCGGAGTCCGCGGCTGCGAGATGGCTTGCGAGTGCGCGCAACAGGTGGGCCAGCCGCCTCGACAAGTCGGCCTCGGGGTTGTACTTGGGGCCGAGTCCGAGACCCGCTGCGGCAAGGTCTCGGGTCGTCTCGGTGGCCAGCTCATCGGCGATCTTGTTCAGGTGCTCCGCAGTGCTGTGAGCCAGCCGGTTCAGCAAACCGCCGGTCACTGCCGCTTCCGAAATAGCCAGCCACCCGCGCTCTTGCGCCGCGGATCGGAGTGCCTCCAAGGCGACTGTCTTGCCCGAACCGCGCCGACCCAGCAGCAGAGATGTGTAACTCGGGTGCGTCGGCCCCGTCGCCAAGGCGTCCAGGACGTCGCGCAGGAGGCCGTCTCGACCGGCAAGCATTGGCGGAGTGGCACCGAAGGTGGGTGCGAAGGGGTTGAGCGGTCGCATCTGTTGACTCGGCTTCTGAGGGACCGGCGACAGCCGACGCTAGCGGCTGCTGATTTCATTTGTTGGTTTTGTTAGTAATTGTTGTTTCTGTTGCTCCGGGATTGCCGGCTTAACAATCCCGGATGACCGAGCGAGTGATCGCGCAGCTCGATCAAGACCATCGCTCGTCTTCTTTCGCACCTCGCCCGCAAGACGGAGGCAGCATCTCATGCTTCCTCTGCGAAGCGGAGGAAGATTGCGGTAGTAGGAGCAAAGAACAACCGCCAGGCCTGCAGGATCCCGCCGTTGGGACCGCAGATCATCCGCGTCTGGCCTCCTGCAGGCAGTTCCACGACGACCCTGGGGCTGAAGAGCCACAACAGCTGCAACCTCAGCGTGTAGCTACCGGGACGCAACACAAAGCTCTCGGTCTTGTTGTCGCGGATCTGCCCGACTCGCTGGCCCTCGATGATGACTTGGTAGCTGCGGATCGTGTCGCGGTAGTAATGAATTCGCTCCAGCACCAGTTCAGCCGTTGCTCCCTCATCCGCGTCGGACTCATCGTCGCCTGACGCATCGGTCCCAGGAACCTCAGGAATGCCCATCGGCCCTCTCGGAGCCTTGGCGTTGTGGTCGGCCATGGCCTGACGAGCCCGCTCCCACACCGACGGGCGGCGAGGCCCGTCGCTGCCTGACTTGTCTTGCGCGGCCGGTTCATCCGTTGGCGTGTTGCCGTCCCCCTCAGCCATCGAGACCCCCGCGTTGCGGCATCGCTGCCGACGCACTTCCGACCGTGCCAGCCCCGATGTCAGGAGGCCAGCCCCCGCCGGTCAGCATCGCCTCCACGACAACCGCGACACCATCGGCTTCGTTGCTGGGCGCAACAACGTCGGCCACAGCACGCACCTCGGGCGGAGCATTGGACATTGCGACCGAGCGACCCGCCCAGCGCAGCATGTCAATGTCGTTCAACCCGTCGCCGAATGCCACGACGTCGGCCGGTTTGATGCCGTAGCGCTGGCACACAATCTCCAGCCCGGTCGATTTGTTCACCCCGGCGGCGGCAATCTCGGCGAGGTCGAGGCCCGACGGTCGGATCTCGGTGCCCAGCGGCATCTCCGGCGCCAGCTCGCCGACGGCGGTCATCATCTCAGTGCCCGGCGTTTCGACCAACCACGTCAGCACGGGTCCGTCGACGGCAGCAATGGCGTCGTCCACTCGGTCGATCCGCAGATCGGCGGCAAGCCCAGCCGGCATGTCTGGCACGAAGTTGTGCTCCCACAAGTGCCGACCATCGGCCATGTCAAGCCCAAATCGCACATCGGGCAGGAGCTTGCGAGCAATCTCCGCCGCCTCGATGGCCTCGGAATGGGTCATGGAACGATCGGCCACCTGCTCGGCTGCCCGGGCGTCCATCACCACTGCGCCGTTGAGGCAGACGGCGTACGACATCCCGCGAGCGCGGCGAGCCAGCGGCTCGGCCTGGGGCCAGGGACGGCCGGTAGCGATCACGGTCATGACCCCTGCGGCGGCCAGCGCGTCCAGCGCATCGACCGTCCGAGGAGTCGGCACGCCACTGCGGCCGATCAGTGTGCCGTCGATGTCGAACGCCGCCAGCAACGGCAAGCCCGCCCGTGGGGCCATCGCGCTGCTGAGGGGTGCGCTGGTCATGACCTGCACGGTAGAGGGCCGGTGTGACAGCAAGGCATGGCCCGGGGTAACAGAGGTCGCCGGATTGATCAACAGTCCCGCTGGCCCACGCAGCGACGTGTGCGTCTATCCCGATGGCGGCGGTGCTTGGGAGCCTTCCCGAATCGTTCTGACCAGTGTCGGCACACTCTTCTCCAAGGTCTCCCAGAGCGCCTCGTGATCGACCTTGTGGTACTCGTGTGTGATGAGCGTGCGAAGCCTCCGGATCTGTCTCCACGGCACATCGGGGTACCGGGCGGCGGTCTCGTCCGAGAGCTTGGTGGCGGCTTCGCCGATGATGTGCAGAGCGCGTTCAGCGGTAGGGATGTTCTTCCAGTTACTGAGGAAAGCCTGCCTGCCTTCGGCTGCGACTTTGCTTGCGATCTCGGCTGCGGCGAGGATGTCGCCGATGCGCTCGGAGTCGCTGCGGCTCATAGCGTGATCGCGTCCTCCAGCATCGAGTCATAGGGGGCCTCGAGAGTGCGAACTGAACAGACGTCGACCTCGCATCCGAGCAGGTCGATGAGGTCGAGCTCCAGCCCGGCGATGTCCAAGAGCGTCGTTCCTGAGGCGAACTCGCACACGAAGTCGCAGTCGCTGTCCGGGCCGTCGGTGCCGCGCGCGACCGAGCCAACCAACGCGATCGAAGACGCGTTGTTCCGGTTTGCCGCCACTCGGATTTCCTCACGGTGGCGATGAAGGATCGCGTCACGGCGAGACATGGACCCAGCGTAACGTCGGCCGGGTCACGGCTGGGCTCAAGACTGACTCAGCCTGCGGTTGCCCTCTAACGCTTCTCGAATACCTCTCGGGCGGTGGCTCGTGCTCGGACGGGCCGGGACTGCACCCGCCCGGGGTGCGGTTATGGGCTGCGGGCGGTGGCTGGTGCCCGGGCCGGTGGGCCGGAGTTGTCGTGCTCGGGCGGTAGGAGCCGGGGGCGGCCGTCGGGTGGGGTGTGGATTTGGCGGTCGTGTTGGTGGAGGTCTGTGTGGCAGTCCCAGCACATCGACGCCAAGTTCGGAATTTCAGTGAGGCCGCCGTTCTCGTAGTGGTCGATGTGGTGCGCTTGGGTGTGCTCGCTGGTGAGCTCGCAGCCGATGCAGCCCCGGTCGCGCACGGCCAGGATGAGCCGTTGGGCGTCGCCGGCGTTGCGTGTGCGGCCCAGAGCAAGCTCGGACCAGTCGGCGCTGAACATCGCCGGGAGCACTTTGGCGTCGACGGCGTACTCGGCGAGCTGTTGCGCTGACAGGGGCGTGCCGTCGTCGAGACGAGGATTGGCAAGCCGATCGTTCACAACGTCGTAATCGGCCACAATCAGCAGACTCGTGTTCGCCCGCCGCACATTGGCCGTGCCGGCAATGAGGTCGCCGATCGCATCGGCAGTGAGCTGCGCCCGTGTCGGCTCGATATCGCCGCTGAGGCTGCCGTCGGCGTCGATGCCGACACCGCCAGTGCCGACGCCGTCATCGATGGCGCGGCGGCGCAACGACCGCACCGCGGCTTGGATCGCTGCGTTGAGGTGACGGCCGGTGATGAAATCGAACGTGGCCCACAGATGCCACATGCCGTCAGCGCCCAGCCGCATCGATCCCGACCGCTCAGCGCGCTGCAACTCGAGTTCCGCGTCGATCGGGCCGAGACCCTTCGCGGCAGCCTCGGCCTCAAGATCCGCGTACACCTGCTGGCTCACATAGGCAAACGGGTGACGCGCAACCGTGTCAGAGGGATACGCCCGGCACAGCTCGATGAACTCTTCTTCGCTGCGACGATGCTTCTTGGGAGCCTCCCGTGCGATCACCTTCGCATGAGACGTCTGGATCTCACCGCACTTGAGCGCATCGAGCGTGGCGGTCATGTCGTGCTCGACCAGGCTTTCTGCCAACCGGGACTCGGTGCGTGCCTGGGCTGAGTTCATCCGGGTCAGCTCCCGCAGCTGATGCGCCGCGCCCTGCGCACCCACACGCGATGTGAGTTCGCCCAAAGCCGCCAGATACTTGCCCTCGACACGGGCCCGCTCACCGGCCAGATCCACCACCCGGTCCTTCAGCTCCCGATAGCTCAGCTCACACAGATCGACATCGCCAACATCACCGACCCCAGCCTCGGCCCCACCGGCGCCAGGTCCCTTGCGAGCAGCATCGCCGTCCGAAGCGGCCGTGCTTGCTGCCGATCTGTCGCCGAAACTGCGATGCCCAGGCGGGTCGATGAACATAGATACAACATACACACGTTCGCACTCAAATGCAAACACTCGCGCGCATCAACTTCCCAAGATATTCAGGCAGCCCGGCGAGCCCCGGGTTCTCAGTCCAGGAATTCAGCAGTGGCAGTAGCGGTCTGCAGCAGCCGATCTGAGTCGCCTGCGGTCTCGAAGATGCGAGTGCGGCTGGTCACCACATGGCCGGTTCGGGCCAGCACCTCGCCGTCGACGCGAAACGGTCCGCCACGTGCCGGCGCCAGGTAGTGCATGTCTGCGAACACGCAACGGGACGGGCGCTGCGCCCCATCGCAGAGCCCGGCCAGATGTGTCGACATGATCTCGGCGACCACGATCGACGCGCCGCCCTGCAACGAGCCGAACGAGTTGCGGATGCGGTTGTGCATCGGCAGCTCGATGCGCGGCTCGCCAGGCACCGGCGAGATGCGCAAGTAGTCGTCCAGCGGCGGACGGGGGTTCACCTCGTGATCTTCCCGGTAGTGGACGGTGTTGTCTCGTGCCGTCGAATCCACCACCGGCGTGTCGTCGCGGCGGGGCAGCCGTGCGTAGGTACACGTCGAGCGTGCGATTTCCGTTCCGGCCTCGTCGGTTACCGAGGTCTCGGTGACTACCTGGTTGCGCCCTATTCGCAGCGGCGAGCACCGGGCAGTCACCACCGAACCCTGCGCCGGTGCTGCAAGCACGGTTGACAGGTGAAGCGTGGCGGACCAGTCCGGGGACACCACGAGGACGGCGTGGTGTCCGGCCACCGAATCCACGAGGGTGGCGACGGCGCCGAGCCGCAGCCAGCCCCGCTCGGCGAGCGGACCGTCGGCCAGATCGTCCAAGATGGGCATCGTCGCGGTGAGCGAGCCGTCGGACGTCATCTGGTGGCTGAGACGCAGATGTCGCAGGATGTGGTTCTGAGGCGGGTAGCGGACGGGTTTGCTGTCTGGCTGAGCGTCGGCAGCCGCATCGGCTTGAACATCGGCAGCCGCATCGCCGCCCGTGAGCCGATTGCCGTCGTTCGGCGCATCGGCCGGCGAGGGATCCGCGGCGCTCATGCGACGCGCTCGTCCGCGAGCCGGCGCAGGGCGTCCCACAGCTGCCCGGCAGCATCGGCCAGGTCGCCGGTTCCCCCGCCGTTGTGGATGACGAAGTTCGCGACCTCTCGCCGTTGCTCATCGGTGGCCTGCGACCCCAGGCGGGCCTTGGCGTCATCGGTTGTCATGCCGCGTTCGATCAACCGCTCCAGGCGCACGTCGGGCGGCGCCTCGACCGTCACCACCACCTCGTAGGGGAACCGTGTTTCCCGCCCGAGCGTGCTCTCGACCAGCACCGCCATGTCAAGCACCACCACATCGGTGACGCCAGTCGCCCCGATGGCTTCGATGTGTTCGTCGAGGAGCTGATTGATCGCCGGGTGGCTGATCTCGTTGAGGGCTGTGAGATCGTCGGGGTCGTTGAAGACGATCTGCGCGAGTTTGGGCCGTTCGATGCCGCCGTCGGGGCCTGCCAGATCGTTGCCGAACCGTTCGAGCACCGGCGCCACGGCAGGGCCGCCGGGAGCAATGATCTCGCGGCCCAGGGCATCGACGTCTACGACCGCCGCCCCGTGGCCGGCGAGCAGCTGCGCGACCGTGCTCTTGCCAGCACCGATACCGCCCGTCAGACCAACGATCAGCACCGCGCCTGCCGCAACCCACGGGGCATCGCAGCACCCGTGCCTTGTCCGCAAGCGATCGGGTTCACGATTACGAATATCTGTGCAAAAACGTTCGCTGAGCGAGCATTTCTGCACAGATAACAATGCCTGCGGCATGGAATAGGGACTTTTCGGCACGCCCCAGCGCGATGCAGGTCTGTCGGCACAGCGTCAGGCGGCGCGGCGGTGTTGGGTGTCGGTCGGCGGGCCGGCGAATGCCTGGGCGATGTCCATCCATGCCAGCGCAAGCGGCCCCTCGATCGACAGCCCCGTCTCGGTGTGGTGACGACGCTGAGTCACTGCGAGGCAGAACTCGTAGGCGTCGCCGCTGACCTTGTCGGCCGCGTCCTGCGGCCCCCAAGTCCACACAGCCCCGCTCGGGGCATCCAGCTCCACGCGTACCGGCCCGGCGGGCACCTCAAGGCCCCGGTTCGCATAGCTCCAGCCTCTGGTGCTGACCCCGATGTGGGCGACGTGTCGCAGCCGATCAGTGCGGGGAAGCTCTCGACCGTGGGTGTCAGCCACGTCGTGCCCGTGTGACCACGTCTCCATGAGCCGGGCGGTGACAAACGACAGGGCTCCCATGCTGGGGCCGAACCACGGAATCCGGTCCTTGGGGTCCAGAGGCCGAACCGCCGCCACCATCTTGGCTCGCTCGGTACACATCCAGTCCCAGATCTGCGCACCGGACATGGAAGCAAAGTCGCATCCCGCTGCCGTGTGCAGGTCCATCTCGCCCCGCGCGGCAGCGGCCGTGAAGCCAGCAAAGCCCTCGGGATCGACGACGGCCACCGTCGCCACCCAGTCGGTCATGCCCAGATGCACCATCGTCTCGCGGCTGTCCCATCCCTCCGCAGGCGTGGGCAGGCGCCATTGCTCCTCGCTGATGTCGTTGACCACGTCGCCGAGCGCCTCGGTTTCAGCTTGAAGGTCGTCGCAGATCCCGTCCATGACGGTGGACCCTACCCGTCTCCCTCAGGGTGATTCTGGGGTGCAAGGGACCTGCGCTGGGCCGATGCGCCGCAGCAGATGAGTAACTTGCGCTCGATGAACAGCGCAACAGACAGTGGCATCGGGCCGGGGTCCGACGAGGGCGTGCTGTGGCGGCCAGATGCGCAGCGGCGGCGCTCGACGCAGCTCTGGCGTTTTGCTGACGACGTCGGTCTTGGGCTCGATCAGCACAGCTACCGGGAGCTTCACGAATGGTCGGTTCGTGAGCCTGGCGAGTTCTGGCGGGCCGTGTGGGACTTCAGCGACGGCATCGGCGAGCTGGGCGCAGAGTTCTTGAGCAGTGAATTCGGCGACGCCGCACCGGAGCCCCGACCGGGCCTCGAGTTCTTCGCCGGATCGAGCTTGAACATCGCCGAGAACTACCTGAGGCCAACGTCTTCGGGAGGGCCTGCCGCAGACGACACCGCTCTCATCTTCATCGGCGAGGACGTCGTCCAGGCAACGATGACGCACGGTGAGCTCCGGACCGAAGTGGCGGCCTGCCAGCGGGCGCTGGCCTCCGATGGCGTCGGCGTGGGCGACCGGGTGGCCACCATGCTTCCCAACGGCCCCGAAGCGCTCATCGTGTTCCTCGCGACAGCATCGCTGGGCGCCGTGTATTCGTCGGTCAGTCCAGACTTCGGCATCGACGGCGTGCTGGACCGCTTCGGTCAGATCGCCCCGGCCGTGCTGGTCGCCGTCGATGGCTACTACTACAACGGCGTCCGGCATCGCACCGCCGCCAAAGCAGCCGATGTGGCCGCCAGCCTGGCGAGCGCCGGAGCGCCGCTTCGCCGGCTCGTGATCGCGCCTTACGACCGCTCCGCAGGCGTCGTCGGTGAGGGCGGCGGAACTCATGCGTCTACGGAGTGGTCGGCCTGGCTGGAGCCGCACACGCCGGCAACCGGCGACGACCTCACGTTCACTCGGCTCGGTTTCGACCAGCCGGTGTACATCCTGTACTCGTCGGGGACCACCGGAAAGCCGAAGTGCATCGTCCACCGGGCCGGCGGCGCGCTGCTCAAGCTGTGGAGCGAGCAGCGCCTGCACTTCGACGTCCACCCCGGGGACCGGGTGCTGTACTTCACGACCACGGGCTGGATGATGTGGAACTGGCTCGTAGCCGGACTGGCCAGCACGGCATCGCTCGTGCTGTACGACGGATCGCCGTTCTACCGGGGCCCGGCCCGGCTCTTCGATGTGGCAGACGACTGGGGCGTGACGTTGTTCGGCGTCAGCGCCAAGTTCATCGAGGGAGCCATGAAAGCGGGTCTGCGGCCGGCACAGACCCATGCGCTTGAGACTGTGCGCGCCATTGCATCAACGGGCTCCCCGCTTGCGCCCGAGGGGTTCGACTGGGTGTACGAGCAGGTGAAGGCCGACGTTCACCTGGCCTCATTCTCGGGAGGCACCGACATCTGCGGCGGATTCGTGATCGGTGACCCGACGAGCGCTGTCCGCCGCGGCGAGATTCAAGTGCCGGCGCTCGGCCTCGATGTCGACGTGGCGGGCGCCGACGGTTCCTCGCTGGGAACGAGCACGCAGGGCGAGCTGGTGTGCCGCAACGCGTTCGTGTCCATGCCGCTGCGCTTCTGGGACGATCCTGACGACAAGCGCTACCGATCTGCGTACTTCGAGCGATTCGCGGGCGTGTGGCATCACGGGGACTTTGCCGAGTGGACGCCGAACGGCGGGATGATCATCAGCGGGCGGTCCGATGCCACGCTCAATCCAGGCGGTGTACGCATCGGCACGGCGGAGATCTACCGTCAGGTCGACCGAATCGACGAGGTGCTCGAGAGCGTGGTCATCGGTCAGCGGGTGCCTGCCGCCGAAGGATCGACGGCCAGCACCGACACCCGTGTCGTGCTGTTCGTGAAGCTGCGCGAAGGGCTGACGCTCGACGACGAGCTCACCGGCAAGATCCGCACGCAGATTCGCCGCGGAGCCTCGCCCCGCCACGTGCCCGCTGTGGTCGCCCAGGTGCCTGCGATTCCCCGCACCCGGTCGGGAAAGCTGGTGGAACTCGCCGTTCGGGACATCACCGAAGGCCGACCCATCACCAACGTCGAGGCCATTGACGACCCTGATGCGCTTGCCCACTTCGCCGGCCATCCCGCCCTCGAGCTGTAGGGGCAAGGACATGATCAGGGGAGCGCGGGACACTCCTTTGAAAGTCGGCGCCGTGCCGAATTGGTCGCGACAACACCGCGGCGCGTAGGTCGCTAGAACAGCGACTCGTCGGTGCGGCGCAGTCCTTCGATGACGAGCACCGAAGCGGCCGTTGCGGCCATCAGCACCACCGCGAGCGCCATCGCCTGACCGCGCAGGCTCTCCCCTGGTGTGCCGAGCAAACGGAATAAGGCCAGTGGCGCGGTCAATGTGTCGGGTCGCCGCGGCAAGAATGCCGTCGCGCCGAACTCGCCGAGTGACACGGCGAATGCAAACGCCGCCCCCACCGCAACCGCCCGGGAGGCGATCGGCACGTCGACCTCACGGCGCGTACGCGCAGGAGAGGCTCCCAGCACTGCAGCCGCCTCCCGCAGCCGATTGTCGATTGATCGCAGCGTCGGCACCAACGTCCGAACGACGAACGGCATCCCCACCAGGGCGTGCGCGACAGGAATGATCCACCACGCTGTACGGAACTCCAACGGCGGCGTGTCCAGCGCCAGCAGCATGCCGAGTCCCACCGTGACCGCCGACACCCCGAGCGGCAACGTCAACCCGACGTCGAAGAGGCGCCGCAGCCACGTCGCGCTTCGCCCAGCAGCGGCGCGAACGCGGCCCCCCACCACGACAATTGAGGCCAATGCGCCGATGACGGTGGCGATCACGGTCGCCAGCGCTGCGAATCCCAGCGAGTGACGCAACGCCGCGAGCGCGGTGGCTGGCAGCATCGGCACGCGATCGCCGAGCGCGACAAAGTTGGCCAAGCCGTAACCGTCGCCGGTCACGAATGCCCGCTCCACAAGCGTGGCGATCGGCACGCCCAGCAGGACCAGCGCTACCGCGGCATTCACGGCAATCACGCCCCGGCGGCGCTGCGGTGACGTTCGGCCGGGAGCCCGGCGAGCCACCGTTCGGCGTCGTTCGGCTACGCCCGCCAGCGTGACCAGCGCCGCCACAGCGACGAGCTGGCACAGCGCCAACGACGACGCCGTAGCGAAGTCAAGCCGTGTGATCGCATACCGGTAGATCTCGGTTTCGACCGTGGCGCGTGCTGGGCCGCCGAGGATCAGGATCACCCCGAACGAGGTGAATGAGAACAAGAACGTGACAGCCGCCGATGCCGCTACTGCGGGCCGCAGCAGCGGCCAGGTGACGTGCCGGAAGGTGCGCACCGGCGTAGCGCCAAGCACAGCCGCCGCGTCAGTGCTGCGACCGTCAAGGCCGGCCCACCACGAGCCCACGGTCCGCACCACCACGGCGTAGTTGAAGAAGACGTGTGCCGCGAGAATCGCCCACACGGTGTGGTGCAGCGACAGTGTTCCTTTGTCGAGGCCGAAGCGGTCGAAGGTTGCCTCGAAGGCACCGGCCACGACCACCGTCGGCAGCACGAACGGCACGGTGATGACGGCTCGGACAAAACGTCGAGTCCTCGGCCGCAGGCGCGCCAGCGCTGCCGCTGCAGGAATCCCGACCGCCAGGGTGAGCGCAGTCGAGGCAACGGCCTGCCACACCGTGAACCACAGCACTCCGCGAATCGCCGAGCGCCCCAGCAGATCTCCGAGGCCGCTGAGTCCGTCCGCGACAACGGTGAGGACCGGGTAGGCGAAGAACACCCCCACGAACGCGAGGGGCGCGGCAGCGGCGATTGTCCAACCGAGAGCCGGTGCTGCGGATCGCCGCCTCAGCATCCGGGCCACTGTCACATCTCTCTGAGAGGGCGGCGCGATCAGCGCAAGACGATCTCCACCCAGCGCTCTGTCCACGCGTCACGGTTGGCTTCGATGTCAGCCGGGTCGAGCATGAGCGGATCGTCGGGCACCGCCGTGTGCTCGACAAATTCGGGCGGGAGTGTCGCGCTCTCGATGACCGGGTACACGAACATGTTGAGCGGCACATCGTTCTGCCAGGTCTCGCTCAGCATGAAGTCGATCAGCGCACGTGCTCCAGCCTCGTTGTCGGTCCCGGTGAGGATCCCGGCGAACTCGATCTGGCGATAACACGACTCGGTGATGACTCCAGTAGGTGCCACGTCTGTCGGTGGGTCGGCGTAGATCACCTCGGCCGGAGGGCTCGACGCATACGACACGACCACCGACCGGTCACCGCCACCCGCGGTGAACTCGCCGTAGTAGGCATCCTCCCAGCCCGCCGTCACCGTCACGCCGTTCGCACGCAGATCCTCCCAGTAGAGCTCCCAGCCGTCGCCGAATGCCGCAATGGTGGCGAGCAAGAACGCCAAGCCGGGCGAAGACGTCTCGGGGTGCTGTACGACGAACTGGTCGGCGAATTCCGGAAATGTCAGGTCATCGAGAGTCTCAGGAACTCGCGGCACAGCGTCGATCCAGTAGTTGACGCACACGTCGCCGTAGTCCACGGGAGTGACGCGGTGACGCGGATCCAGCTGGAATTCGGGGGACACTCCAGCGAGTGCCGGGGACTCGTAGCGGTCGAAGATGCCCGCGTCGAGGCCCCGCTGCAGGAAGGTGTTGTCGATCCCGAAGAGAACGTCGCCCAACGGGGTGCCCTTTGTGAGGATCGCTTCGGCCACGAGCGTGCCGGCGTCACCGACCTCAAGCAACTCGACGTTCACACCGGTCTGTGCGGTGAATTCCTCCAGGGTTCCCTCGGACAGGGTGAACGAATCGTGGCTGATCAGGGTGACCGTCGTTCCAGCGATCGACGGCTCGTTGGCGGCCGGCTCCTCGATGGCGGGTGCCCCCGCAGCCGACGGCTCGTCGGTCTGAGGCGGAACGGGGGTGTTGGTCTCAGGGATTTCGCCGTCGCCGCACGCTGCGACGAGCAGCATCGCGGCTGCGACGACGGCAGCGAGACGGTACGGCCTACGAAGTAGGTGGTTGGTCATGTGCTTCCTCCGCTGGCATTACCCAGATCAGGTTCTCGGGTCGGCGACGGCACAGACGTCGCCCTCTCAGCCCCACGGGCTCCCCGGTTTGTGTTGTTGGGGTCACCCTATCGTGCGGTGCCATTTGCTTCGTCGTCGCCGAATGCAATCCGGCGCCACAACGCTCGATCTGAAGCGCTCAGAACCAGCGGCGCGACTTGCTGTGCGAGGTCAGCACCGGTGCGGTCGAAATGAGATCCAGCATCTCGAGCTGATCTTGGCTGAGGTATCGAGTGCGACCCGCCACCTCGGCGAGCGGTTTCAGCGCGATCCCGACCGAGTGCACGCCCACCATGGCGCCCGACTGTCCTTCCATGAGGACTTCCACCGCCCGAGCCCCGAGCCGGCTGCCAAGAAGCCGATCCGCCGGTGAGGGAGGTCCGCCTCGCTGGATGTAGCCCAGCACGGTCGTGCGAGTGTCGAAGCCCGTGCGTTCGGCCAGCTGCTCGCCGACGAACTGGCCCATGCCGTCGAGGATGCGATTGCCCCACTCGTCGGTGCCCGTATCGGGGATCTCGACACTGCCGTCGGGAATGGCGCCCTCAGCGACCACCACGATGGATGCATTGCGGCTTCGATGGTGTCGCGCTTCGAGGCGCTCGGCGATCTCGTCGAGGCTGAACGGCGCCTCGGGAACCAGGATCGCGGCAGCGCCCCCGGCGATGCCGGCCCCGGCCGCAATGTGCCCGGCTTCCCGTCCCATCACCTCGAGCACCATGATCCGGTTGTGAGACTCGGCCGTGGTGTGCAGCCGGTCAACCGCCTCGGTAGCAACGCCCAGCGCCGTGTCGAACCCGATGCAGATGTCGGTGCCGGACACGTCGTTGTCAATCGTCTTGGGCACGGCGACCACGGGAAAGCCCGCCTCGGACAATCGACCTGCGGTGATCAGCGTGCCGTCCCCGCCAATCGTCACCAGTGCCTCGACGTCGTCACGCTCGAGCTGTGCGATCAGCGGCGCTGTGCCCACCGATTGCAGGCGTCGGCTGCTGCGGGACGTCCCGAGCATCGTGCCGCCCCGCGGCAGCGTGCCCCGCATCGCCTCGGTATCGAGCGTGATGCTGTCGCCGTCGAGCACTCCGTTCCAGCCTCGCTTGTATCCGACGACGTTGCGGTCCAGCTCGTGGCCGGCCATGCGCACGACTGCCCGGATGGCCGCGTTCAACCCAGCGCAGTCGCCGCCGCCGGTGAGCACTCCGATTCGCACGGGCTCAAGCTACGCCCCACGGCACGGGGACTCGATCCTCACCGGCTTGACACTCGATGGGACGGCTCAGTCCGTAACCAGCACTCCGGCGCCTTCGAGCTCGTCGAGCCGGGTGTCGTCCAGCCCGAGCAACCCGCCGATTGCCTCGCGGTTGTCGGCACCGCGCCTCGCGACGTGTCCATTGGTGCCGATCCCGTGGCCCAATGCCGGCCGAGCCGGCACGGAGTAGCCGGCACTGGTCTGTGCCAGCAGTCCTCGATCGGCGGCCCAGTCCGTTGCCGCCAGCTCGGTGATCGAACGCATCTCGGCCACGCTGAACGCTGTGCCGGCCTCGAGCACGCGCCGGAATTCGTCCAAGTCAGCGAAGCCCGCGGCCCATTGGGTCATTTCCGCGTAGAGCTCATACCGATTCTCCATGCGAGCTTCCGGCGTCGCGAAGCGGGGGTCATCGGCCAGATCGGGCCTGCCCATGGCGGCCATCGTGTCGTCGAACCACGCCGCTGGGTTGCCGGCGATGGCCCATACCCGACCATCGGGCAGCACCAGGATCGGGCACTCGTGAGCGAGGCCGGCATTGGGACCGTGCCAGCCACCTGCCAGCTCAAGGGCGGACCATTCCTGGATGTACACCATCGCCTCGACCATGCACACGTCGATGTGCCCGCCGCGGCCGGTCCGAGCTGCTTTGAGCAGCATCGCGTTGATGGTGGCCGCGGCGGTCAACGCGGTCACGATGTCGCCCACCACCAGCGCCGGGTTCTCAGCCGCGGCGGCTGTCTTGCGCATGCTGTACTCGATGAAGCCCGACTCGATGTGACCGACGGGCGCGTAGGCACGCCGATGAGCCCACGGACCGGTCTGGCCGAACCCGGTCACCGAGCAGTAGACGAGCGCCGGGTGCGCCTCGCACAGCTCGTCGGGACCGAGGCCGAACTTGGCCATCACACCCGGCCGGTAGTTCTCCACGACCGCGTCGCAATGGCTCACCAGCTCCCGCACGAGATCACTGGCGCCCGGTGCGCGCAGGTCAACTGAGCAAAACCGCTTTCCGGCGTTCTGCTGGCAAAAGTAAGGATTGACGCCGCCCGGGACATACGGCGGGAAGGTCCGGCACAGATCGCCGTCGACCGGCTCGATCTTGATGACCTCGGCTCCGAGATCGGCCATCATCCGCGTGGCGAGCGGCCCGGCCACCACGCGAGTGAAGTCCAGCACCCGGATGCCCTCCAAGGGCCGCTGATCACTGCCGTTCGCACCCGATTCCGCCATTGCGCAGCGAAGTCTGGCACGGCAGGCCGTTGCGTTTCAGATCCCGATCCAGACCTAGGGCAGTATTCGGCGCCCTCAGCGTCGCTTGCTTGCGAATGAGCGCCTGGTGCTGCTGACGACGTCGAATCGGATGATTTCGGAGCATTCAATTCAACGACATATCCGGCATGTCACAAGTACAGAGTTCTAAAGACCTGCCCCATAGTGTGCAACTGACGCATAGTTTTTGCCCTTAAGGTGCGAAGCCTTAATGTTGTTTGGCATGTAAGAGAACGCTCAAGGGAAGAGGTCGTGATACCTCTTGGTCGCAGGAATCGGGCTGGCACCGTTCGGCTTGGGTCGCGTCGGGCAAGCGCAATACTTCGCTTTCCCATTCGGTTCGCCGAGGTGCGGTCCGAGTCGCGAGCATTGAGGCGAGCAGCGCTGGTCCTGCTCATGGTCCTGGCGGGCTTGCCGTTCTACCTGCCTGTCAGTCCGGTCTCGGCGCAATCCCGGGACGCAGGCGAGGACTTCGCGCTCGCCCCCGAGAATAACTACCCCACCGGCCTCTGGTCGGACGGGACCACCATGTGGGTAGCGGACTTTGATGACAGCAGGCTGTACGCCTACAGCGTGTCGGACCAGAGCCGCGACCCCGGCAAGGACTTCAGGCTCGCCGCCGAGAACGACCTTCCGATCGGCATCTGGTCGGACGGGGTCACCATGTGGGTGTCGGACTGGCATGAGGCCAAGGCATTCGCCTACAACCTGTCGACCAAAGCCTGGGACTCCGACAGGGACTTCGACACGCTCAAGGCCGCCGGCAACAACCATCCCGAGGACCTCTGGTCTGACGGGGTCACCATGTGGGTGGGCGACACCATTGACGACAAGCTGTACGCCTACAACCTGTCGGACAAGACCCGCGACCCCGACAAGGACTTCGACACGCTCAAGGCCGCCGGCAACAACCAACCCGTCGGCATCTGGTCGGACGGGGTCACCATGTGGGTGTCGGACTGGCGTGACGCCAAGGTGTTCGCCTACAGCATGTCGACCAAGGCCAGGGACGCCAGCAAGGATTTCACGCTGGACACCGACAACAGCCATTCCGAGGGCATCTGGTCGGACGGGATCACCATGTGGGTGGCGGACCGTGAGGATGACAAGCCCGAGGGTGACAAGCTGTACGCCTACACCATGCCACCCGGCGTGACTGTCTATCCGACATCGCTCACGATGGCCGAGGGCGGTTCGGGCACCTACACGATGGCGCTCAACGCGGCACCCACGGCGGACGTGACCGTCGACATCACTGCGGGCGGCGACGTGAGCGTCAGCCCAACCAGCGTGACGTTCAGTTCCTCCAATTGGAGCACGGCGCAGACCGTGACGGTGAGCGCGGCCCACGACGACGACGCAGCGAACGACACAGCCACCCTGCAGCACAGCACACGCACCACCGACAGCGACTACTCGGGCGTCAGCGTCGCCAGCGTGGCGGTCACCGTGGCCGACGACGAGAGCGCGGGAGTGACCGTCTCGGTGCCCACGCTGATGGTCGCTGAGGGCGGTTCGGGCACCTACACGATGGTGCTCGACGCAGCGCCCACGGCGGATGTGACCGTCGACATCACCGCGGGCGGCGACGTGAGCGTCAGCCCAACCAGCGTGAGGTTCAGCTCGTCGAACTGGAGCACGGCGCAAATCGTGACGGTGAGCGCGGCCCACGACGACGACGAAACCCACGACAACCAGACCGTCAGCCACAGCATCGGCAACGGAAGCGCCTCAGAATATGCCGCCCTCAGCAGCCCGGCGGGCGTGGAAGTTTCGGTTGGCGACGACGACGCTCGCGTCACGCACTTTGAGTTGGCCGCCGACAACGGGAACCCTGCCGGCATCTGGTCGGACGGGAACACCATGTGGGTGACCGACGACGCTGACAGGAAGCTGTACGCCTACAACATGTCGACCAAGGCGAGGGACACCGCCAAGGACTTCGACGCGCTCGACGCCGGAAACGTCCTTGCCGCCGGCATCTGGTCCGACGGGGCCACCATGTGGGTGGCGGAGCGCAGTCTCGCCAAGCTGTACGCGTACAGGATGTCGGACGGCGGGCGCGACGCCGCCAAGGACTTCGACACGCTCAGGGCTGCGGGCAATGCCGCTCCGCGGGGCATCTGGTCCGACGGGACCACCATGTGGGTCGCAGACACGTCCGACGACAAGGCATACGCCTACAACGTGGCTTCCAAGGCGAGGGACACCGCCAAGGACTTCGACACGCTCGACGCCGCCAACACCTCCCCACAGGGCATCTGGTCCGACGGGACCACCATGTGGGTGGCCGACGCGTCCAGCGACAAGCTGTACGCCTACAGCATGGCTTCCAAGGCGAGGGACACCGCCAAGGACTTCGACACGCTCGACGCCGCCAACACCGCCCCACAGGGCATCTGGTCCGACGGGACCACCATGTGGGTGGCCGACGCGTCCAGCGACAAGCTGTACGCCTACGACATGCCCGCCAGCGTGTCGGCGGCGTTGCGCACACCGTCGAGGCTGGTGGCCAACACCGACCAGCCGCGCGGCCCCGAGGTGGGAATCCATTCGTCCAATCCCAAGATCGGGCAGGGTTTCACGACCGGCGCGTGGGCCAACGGGTACGCCCTGACATCGGTTGCGGTCCGCTTCGGCATCATCGGCGCTGATACAGATCTGACGACCGAGTTGTCCGCGACCATCAACGAACCCGACGAGACCGACGAGTCCAGCCCCGGCGATGCGCTGTGCACGCTGATCGGTCCGCCGAGCTATGCGGCCTTCAGCTTGAACACCTACACGGCGCCGGCGAGCGGGTGCCAGCTCAGCCCGAACACCGCCTATTTCGTCGTGCTGGAACGCGAGTACGAGCAGGTGCCAGGCGCCGCGAACCTGGTGACCTTGGTCAGCACCGCCGCCGCCACCGAGTCCTCCGGCAGCGCCGCGGGCTGGTCCATCGCCGACTACCACAACTACTGGACCCACGACATGTGGCGAACCGAGACGGAGCGGAAGGTGAAGATCGAGCTCGTCGGCTACCCGGGCAAAATACCCGCAGCCACCGACATCGGCGCCACCGAACTCACGGAGGAGACGGCCGTTGACGAACCGTTCTGGTCAGCAACGCTGACCGTGGGAGGCGTCGAGTCCGCTGCGGGATTCGATCTCTTCACGGGATTGGGCAGCCTCTCCTCCCGCAGCTTCTGGATCGATGGTCGGAATTTCGGAAATATCGTCGGCTCGATTTACGTATACGAGGACAACTACCTGTACTTCGTCGTGAACAATCCCAGGCCGACGGAATTCACGCTGAGTATCGATGGATTCCACTTCTCTTCGCGAGATGCCGAGGTCACCGAGACTGACATTCTCAATAGGTACAGGTGGGCCGCGGGAGAGTTGAGCCTGTCGGTCGGAGACGAGGTGAACGTCAGCCTCGTCCTGTCCGATTCGACCGACGCCGAGCCGGAACTCGGGACAGCGCGTTCTTCTCAGGCGATCGACAGTCCGGGCACGGTAAATTCCCCGATCAGCGGGACGCCGCAGGAGGACGAGTCAACGACGGCGGACACGCCCAAGATCGCCGACGAGGTCAATGCTGGGTCTGAGACGCCACTGACCGTCGGTCTGGAGAATGCCGCGACAACCCACGACGGCTCGGCTGCATTCACCTTCGAGTTGCGGTTCAGCGAGAATCTCCGCCTGAGCTATGTCACCTTGCGGGACCGCGCCTTCGTGGTGACCGACGGCGACGTCTTGAGGGCACAACGGATTGACAAGCCGAGCAACATCCTTTGGCGCATCACGGTGCATCCGGACGGCAACGGTGATGTCACCGTTGTTCTTCCTGTCACGACTGACTGCGACGCGGATGGGGCCATATGCACCCACGACGGCAGGAAACTCTCCAATCAGCTCGAATTGACCGTCAGCGGTCCGAGCTGACCTCATTCGTCGATGAATCCGCCCGAGTCGTCATCGTCGGTTGGGGGCTTCGCCGGGCTCAGCTTCGCCTTACCGGACCGCCGAGTACTTCGAAGGGGTGCCTGGCCTCAGGCTTCGGGGCCGTCGCTGCCGGTATAGAAGGCGAGGGTGCGCTCTGCCGCGGCCCGCGCTTGGTCAGGGTCGCCTCCGTCGGCGATGTCAGCGTCGGCCCACCCAATGCTGCTTGCGGCCATGAATTCGTTGAACGGGCCCTGGAGTTCGGGGTCCGCTGGATCAAGCGGCGGTGCATCCGGTGCTGCCAGGTGTTCGGCAATGGCCAGGAGCGCCATTTCCCACCCGATTCCGGTAGCTCCTGAGCCGTACTGTTCCCAAAACTCTGGCGGTATCGCAGCAGTGTGCTCAACGGTGAGGGCGGTGCCGTCCCCGGACGGAGTCAGGGTTGCGTCCACCCAGCTGATGTCTCCGTCGAATTCCCAGGTCACTCCGATGAGTCGTGGCTTGTCGCAGGCGACGATGTCGCCGCTGGCGTTGTGCTCGATGGCGAACCGGCCGCCGACTCGGAAGTCCCCGCTCGTCGAGCCAAGCCAGATTTGGATCCGCTCGGGCGTAGTGAGCGCGTCCCACAACTCTTCGGGCGCAGCGTCGAACGTTCGAACCGCAGCCAGCACCCGCATCGGCCGGCCCTCACGGGTTCTTGTGGACAGTGAGCGCTGGACTGCGCCGAGGTGATCAGCAACCGTGAACTTCATGGCGCGACTATTTCAGTCGAATCTGATGTGCCGTGCAACTGAGGTTCGACGACATCGGACCTCGACTGTGTCCACGAACTTCAGCGTGGTGAGCGTCGAGGCAGCGGCAGTCCAGCGCAGGGCACCGCAGCGTCTGGGGGTGCAAGCGGTGTGTGGTCATGGCCGTGGTGCGATGGGCAGGTCTGGGTTGCGTATCGGGTAGTACAACGCCGGCGGGCCGGTCGGCAACGCGAGTGAGCCCTGCCAATCGTCGCCGAACAGCACCGTGTATCGCTGTAGTAACTCCAACTACTGGTAGGTTCTGGCGCCGTCTTGGATGGTGCGCCGTGCAACCCCATGTGACCATTCCGACGCTGGTGCGGCCCTCATGCAGGGTTTCGGCCATAGCCATGAGGTGGACAAACGGTGGAACGAGATCTGTCTGTGCCGGGCTGCGCGGCCGCGAGCTCCGCAGCCCTAGCGCGCACGCATGTGTCGGCAGGTCGCGGCCGCCGCCGCCCGGGCCGGCTCGGAGCCGCGTTGGCCGTAGCGGCACTGACGGTGTTGGTGGGTGTCTGGCCTGCATCGGCTCAGGTTCCGCCGATCGTGAACAGTGCTGCGGTGGATGGCTTGATGTTGACGGTGATATTCAGCACCGACCTCGACACCTCCTCAGCCCCTTCCGCGGCAAGTTTCGCGGTCACGGTCGACGGCACCGAGAGAGCCGTTCGGGGCGTGAGCCTGGCGTCGCGCACCGTCACGCTGACTTTGGCGACTGCGGTGCAGGCGGGTCAGAGCGTGCAGGTCTCATATTCGGTGCCCGCCTCGAATCCCATCCGAGACACCAGCTCGGGCGCTGTCGCGGCCTTCGCGGCCCAAGCGGTCGCCAACGGCACTTCGGCGCGGGCGCCGTCTCTCAGCGGTGTGTGGGTCAACGAGTTGATCGTCTGGCTGACCTATGACGAGTACCTTGACACAGCTTTCGCCCCGTCCGCGTCGAGCTTCGGCATCATGGTGGACGGTACCGCCCACGATGTCGTCTCTCCGATGATGTCCTCGACTTCTGTAATGCTGATCGTTACTCCTGCAGTGCAGGCGGGCCAGAGTGTGCAGCTTTCCTACACCGTCCCGTCGTCGAGTCCTGTTCAAGACGTCGGCGGCACTCCTGCAGCCGGGTTCGCCAGCCGAGCTGTGTACAACCGGACCTCCTTGAGCGCGCTAGCGCTGCGTGGGACGTCCTACAACGAGTCAACGGTCAGGCTGCACTACAGCGAACCGCTCGACACCGGCTCAGCCCCGCCGACGTCAAGCTTCACTCTCGAAGTCGACGGCACCGAACGAGCCGTCACCGGGGTCGCCCTAGACGACACGACGGTCTCGTTGACGACGGCCGGCGGCGTTCAAGCCGGCCAATCTCTGAGTCTCTCCTACGTAGTGCCCTCGTCAAGCCCGATTCAGAGCGACGGGGGCTTACTGGCCGACGCGTACACCAATCGGGCGATTCCCAATCACACGGACCCGGGAGCGCCGATGTTCCGGACAGCCGTGTTGGATGCGTCCGGGTCGACGATCACGCTCACATATCACGAAGACCTCGACACCGGCTCGACTCCGCCCGCGACCAGCTTCTCGGCAACAGTCGGAAACTCCTTGCGATCCATCGCGTCTGCGGCGGTACGCGGCCGCTCCGTCGTATTGGTCCTGGAGGCGCCGGCGGTGTACAGCCCGCAAGGGCGTGTGCATTTCTCGTACGCCACTCCGTCATCGAGTCCGATTCGAGACATCGGCGGCACCCCTGCGTCCGCGCTGACGAGCAGATCGGTCGATCGCACCGCCATCATCCCCGGGACGAAGACGACGGAGCCGACGACAACTGAGCCTCGGTCGCAACAAGGCGGCAATGGCGGCAGCGGTGGTGGTGGCGGCGGCGGCGGCGGCGGCGATCTCGACATTGGCGTCGCAACACTTGTGGTGGCAAACGGGTGGAGCGCGGCCGATGTGGGGGTGGCATCAGTGCTGGCGGCGCGCTCGGAGGGTGCGGTCGTGGTGTACACCGTGGGCGAGGCGCTGTCGGCCGAGACAGCGATGCTGCTGCGGGAAACCTCGCCCGTAGAGGTGATCGTGGTGGGCGGCCATGCTGCGATATCGAGTGATGTCCGCACGCAGATCCGCGCAGCGTCGCCCGAGTCCGACCTCACGCGCATCTCCGGCGCGGACCGTGCCGACACGGCGGCGGCCACTGCGCGTCGCATCCTGGGGGCACCCCCGGGAGCCGGCCCGGTCACGTTGGTCGTAGCCAATGGCTGGTCCCCGCCCGACATCGGCGCGGCGGCGGCGTTGGCTGCGCGCAGCGGACGCTCCGCAGTGCTCTACACCTCGACTGACGCACTGCCAGAAGCGTCGGCTGCGCTGCTGCGCGACTATCAGATCGCTCGAGTGATCCTGATGGGCGGGACTGCCGCGATCAGCACAGACGTGGCGGACACAATTGCTGCGGCGGCAAGCGAGGCCAGCATGTCACGGCTGACCGGAACTGATCGTGTCGACACCGCCGCGCAAACAGCAAGGCGTGCGCTGGGCAATCCGGCCGCTGCGCCTGATGACGTGACCCTCGTGGTGGCCAATGGCTGGTCCCCGCCCGATGTCGGCGTCGCCGCGGCACTGGCAGCCGCCACCGAGAACGCCGCGTTCGTCTACACCGCCCGAGACACACTGCCCGATGCGACGGCCACGCTCATACGCGAGTACCGGCCCAGCCAGATCATCATCATCGGAGGTCGCACAGCCGTCGCCGACAGCGTGCGAGAAGCCATTGGCCAAGCCTTCCCCAACGCCGACGTGCGGCGCGTGACCGGCGGCAATCGTGCTGATACCGCTGCCCGCGCCGCTCGACGCATCCTCACGAACTCTTGAGCGGCCGCTGTGGCACGTCGAATCGACCGGTTCGGGGCGGCGAATGGCCGTGAAGAGGTTGCTCGGGTTCCTGGTCGTGTTGTGCTTTGTTGCAGCGGCCTGCGGCACCTGGCCGGCAACGCCGTGTCCAGCCCGATGGCGATGCCCCGCAGGCACTACCGGTCCGATATTCGGCGCCGGTGACAGCCCAACGGATGACCGTCGGGCGGCCTGGGCAGCAGCGGCTCGATCGCCGCCCAGATGACATCCACCACCGCCTTGCTCAAAGCGCGCATGATGAACAGGCGCCTCCACCATGTCGTCGGTTCGGAAAGCACCCCGCATCACAGCGGGCCCAACACGACGACTGGTGGATGGTCGCCTGTCCGCGCGGCCTCTAAGGGTCACTGCGTGGCGGCCGCCTCCAGCGGTCAGTTGGACTCGCTGATGGCGCCGCTCCCCTTTCAACTCCGGAGTGCCGCTGATTGCACCGCTGTCGACAGTGGGCATCTGGAATCCCGAGAGGACGAGTCCGGCGTATTCGTTGCGTGAGTGGCTATGGGCGTCCGAGGGTTCGGCGTGCAACGGCTGCGGCGGTGTGGGTTCGGGTGGCTCCGCTGTAGCGCGGCGCAGTTGCGTCGGGCACGATCGCGCTGGCTTGAGCCTTGGCCTCGGCGGTGATCGCGGCAGGCCCGCCGACGAACACCACTCTCGTCGGCTGGTAATCGCGCAGCACCTCGGCGGCTTCGGCGGAGAGCCGTCCTGCTTCGGTGTAGAGCACCACCGAACCCGCTGTGCGTGCCGACAGCGCCGCTGCGACGCCGATGTCGGGCGGACTCCACCCGTTGGCCACAATGACGGTCAGCTCATCGGTTGCTGCGCCTTGGTGCGGACCCAAGAACCGGCGAGCCGCTCCTGCCGCTGTTCCTGTCCTGGTAGCACCGCTGACTCGCTCCACCGTCGCACCAGGCACCGCAGCGCGTATCTCAGCAACCGCTGCAGGGCTGACCGCGGCCTCGCCTCCCACAACCAGCACCCGCGCCGGCCGATGATCGCGCAACAAGCGCTCTGTAGCGGCCGACAGCGCGCCAGACGCCGTGTAGGCGACCGACGAGCGAGGTGTGCGCGCCGACAGCGCTGCGGCGACGCCGATGTCCGCTGGGCTCCACCCGTTCGCGATGATCACGGTCGCCCCGCCCTCCTCGGCCGCATCGAGGATCCGCCGCGCGACGCCAGCGGCGGTATCGGTGCGCGTCGCCCCGGTGATGCGCTCGACCGAATCGGACTCCGACGCCCGACGCATAGACACCAATGCAGCGTCGCTCACCACGGCCTCGCCGCCCACCACGATCACTCCCGCAGGCAGGTAATCCACCAGCAGATCGCGTGCCGCGACCGACAAACGATCACCAGCGGTGTACACCACAGCCGAATCCGGCGTACGTGCCGACAACGCCGCCGCCACACCGATATCAGCCGGACTCCAACCATTCGCCACAATCACCACCGCAGTGCTCTCCTCAAGACCGCCGCCACCGCTACCGCCGCCACCACCGGTGGGTCTGGTCGTCGGTTTCGTGACCGCAGTCGTGGTGTTGGCGACCGAGTGGTCCGTCAGCGGGCCTGCAGGAGTTCCGCCCAGGTCCTGGATCGGGCTCGACGTCGGCACTGTGTAGGACAATTGCACGGCTTGTCCTGCTTGCACCGGCGTTTCCAAGGTGACAACGACCGTTTTCCCGCGCACCGCCGCCGACTGCACAGGCCGCGCGGTACCTGAAACTGTTACCTCGAAACTGGTCGCCGACGGGGCGGATGCGGTGTCGAGATCCTCGTCGTAGGTCAGCGTGACCGTCGAGGCGTTCACCGTCGCTGTGTGCAGCTCCGGTGCGGGCGATGACGTGGAGCGAGTCGCCAAGCGGTCGACTATGGCAGCAGGGGTGCCGCCGATGTCTCGGATCGGACTCGACGCGGCAGCGTCGTATTCGACACGCACTTCCTGGTCTGGCTCCACTGGAGGCGATACCAAGACGACCACGACGGTTCGCCCGCGCACCGCCGCCGACTGCACAGGCCGCGCGGTGCCCGAAACTGTTACCTCGAAGCTGGTCGCCGGCGGAGTGGACGCTGTGTCGAGATCCTCGTCGTAGGTCAGCGTGACCGTCGAGGCGTTCACCGTCGCCGTCACGAGCAACGGTGCTCGCGCTGCGGTGCCGTTGATCACCGCGTAGTTGGTGAATACCACGGCGGGTATGGCGTGTTCGAGGTCTCGGATCGGACCCGACGACGCATCGGTGTAGGAGATACGCGCGTGCTGGCCCGCTTGCATCTCACCAGCCACCGTGAGCGAGACTTCGGTCGCGCCCACAGTGACGTCAGTGACGTCTCGTTCCACGCCTTCGACTTCGAATCTGAAGCTCTCCGCGGGCGGGACGGATCCGGTGTCGAGCGTTTCGCTAAAGGTCAGCGTGACCGCTGACCCGCGGATTACAGCGGCGAGGAGTCCCGGCTTGGTCTGGCTCGTTGTGTTGGTCGCGGAGCGGTCGGTGTAAGCAGCGGCGGGTGTGCCGCCGACATCTTGGATCGGATCCGATGCGGGAGGGTCGTAGGAGACGAGCACGCTCTCGCCCACCTGCACCGCAATAGCCACGACGAGGTTCACATAGGTCACATAGTCGATGCCCGCCGACGGGGTCACCGTCGCTGACAGAACGGACCGGTCTACGCCGCCGACGGTGACCGTGAAGCCTGAAGCGAGCGAGTTGGTGCCGAGGTCGAGAAGATATTCGTCATAGGTCAGCCTGACCAAGTGCCCGTCGATCACCGCACCGCTGAGGACCGGCGCCCGAGGCGCCGTGCCGTTGACTGCTGCGGCGTCCGCGAAAGCGGCAACCGCAACCAAACCGGCGCCTCGGACCGGATTCGACGAAGGAACGGTGTACGAGACCAGCACAACCTCGCCTGCCTGCGCCGCATCTGCCAACGTCAGCGTGACCGCATGACCACCGATGCCCACACCAGTGACATCGCGCGATGCGCCGCTGACCGTGACGGCGAAACTCGTCGCCGGCGGAAGCGATGCCTCATCGAGGCTGTCGCTGAACATCAACGACAGCGCCGAGCCATTCACCGAAACGCTGCTCAGAGCCGGCGACAGAACCTGAGCCGACACGGGCAACACGCCCGCGACGACCGCTGCACCGGCTATGACCGCAGCGACAGCGAACCGACCCACACGGCGGCAACAACGAACGCTACGAACAGACCTGAGCGTGCGCGCAGGCGCCCCCATGCTCACCGCCGCCGCATCAACGCGCAGGGTCCGCTCGCCGCGCTTCTCGTACGTCATCGTCTCCCTTGGCGCCCCGACCGGGGATCCCCGCGTCGCGCCGATCCATGTGACCCGGTCTCGAGTCCGCCCGCAAACGGTGACAAGATAACCGCCGATAGTTGCCACTACTCGCATCGGGCATGCTGTCTCAGCCCGAGTCCAACGGCATCGATGGCTGCACCGAGCAAGGACCGGCAGCCGCGACTCGCGCGACGACTGGGCAGCGCTGCGAGCCTCGCCGTTGCGAGGCATCCCCCGGGGCTTTCTGATCGTGCTGCTCGCAGGCTGGGCTGTCACCGCGGGTCTGTTCCTGCTCGCCTATGCAGGATCGATGTCGGTTCCGTTGCCTTTCGGCAGCGCTGTGTCGGGCGGAGTGCTCTTGATAGCCGGCCTGCAAGTCTCATTGACCGTGTGGCTGTGGATGCGACAGCGCCGCCAAACCTGAGTGCTCCGGGCCGTTCTTAGCGGCCGCGCGGATAGGTGACGTCTCGGAAAGCTGCTGTCACGCCTTCTTTGTGCAAATTTGCTGTCTGTGGCGGCATTTGTGCACAAAGTCCGATGCCAAGCAATTCTCTGCGCAAGATTGCCGCCTACAGCGGCATTTCTGCGGAAAGTCCAGGCCGTGGGTGAATCACCCCGAGTCTCTACTCAACAGTGAAGATGTGTGCGGGGAGTGGGCCGTCGATGTCGCGAACAAGCCCGTCGTGGCTTGTTTGCGAGTTAGCGCCCGGTGCCTCTGACCTGCGGCTTTGTTCGTCCCGATGAGCCTCAAGACTAGGGCTCCACTTTTGAAGGGGGGGGGGGGGGGGGGGGTACTCCACTTTTGGTGTAGCTGCTTGAGGCTGCTACGTCGACGGAATTGGCACCATTGGGCAAAATCCCAGGTCAGGGGGCTGCGCCACGGCTTCGTGGAACACACGAGCATCGAATGCGGTCAGCGTCGGTTTCAGCTCGTGGCCTGATGCACACGATGGCGCACTGTGTTCGCTCTGGTGGTTCGCAGCTCGGCTCGGACAGTTCGTCCTCCGGTTGACTCACTCAGTCGGCGTCGCCGTTCTGCGCGGCTGTTCGCCGATTGTGCGCGACTGCAGCGGCTGTCGCTGCGATCTGGGCTGCTGCGCGCCCGCGAGGCAGACCGCTGTCGCTTCGGAGTGCCTCAGATGTGGCTTCGGCCGTGTCGCGGCGGTCCATGCCGTCCTTGTACGTCTGGGAGGTGAAGCCTCGGTCTGAGGCAACCTCGCGTGCCTCGGCGAAGGTGGGGAATACCGTCGAGTCGTCCGCCTTTGCGAGAACTGCCGGTTCGTTCCCGTCCGGCAGGGAAGCCGAGATCATCGCTCGGGCGAACCAGTCCAAGCCGTACTCGACGCCGTCCACGGCCCAGCCCTTCTCGGGTGCGCCTTCGAGCTGCTTCATGCGTCTCAGCGCTGATTCCTGGCTGAACGGCTCCGGGGATTGGTCGGCAGACCGCACCCCCAGCTCGGCCAGTTCGTCGCGGGTGAAGCTGTTCAGCGTCTCGGTCACAGCACGACGGGTGTAGGGCCGGCCTAGTTCGGCGTTGCGGATGACCGCGGCCAGCAGCGCCGCGACCGTCGCCCGTGATCGTGGTCCTCGGTGATTTTCGAGCCGCTCCTCGATGGGATCGATGATGGCTGCATCAAGCATGTGGCCGTCCTTCTGTCATGTGGGCCGTGCCCGAACGCGTTGGCCCACATCTGGACCAGCCGGGCCGGGCGTAATAGTGGAGGACTCGACGGTCGCCTGTCAATCGTCCCCTCCAAGTCGCGTCCAAGTACGGCGGCTGTGCAAAATTGGGTGTCCCCAGGTCAGCGAATTTCGCACCGGTCTCCGCAGAACGCGTTTGGCCTGTCTACAGAACGCGTTTTGGACAAAACCCCACGTCAGGGTGGCGCGCAGGGCGCGATCCTGGTCGGTTTCGACCATTTCCGGAACGTGCCCCGAGTGGCACGGCATGGGCCGAACTGCTGGCTATTGCCGACAGCGACGATGCAGACCGGCTGCTCGCTGATCACGAGATCCGCTGCGTCCTTCGCTCACCTGTGCACGACCGCGCCGGTCCCCGCATCCAGCTGGCGCACAATCCGTCGCCGACTCAACTTCGCCGGCAACCGCGACGCCAACCGAGCTCTGCACATGATCGTCATCGTCCGGCTCCGCTACTGCGAACGAACCCGCAGCTACACCGACCGCCGCCTCGCCGAACACAAGACCAAAAAAGAAGCCATCCGCTGCCTCAAACGCTTCGTCGCCCGAGAGCTCTACCGCACCCTCCGAGCCGACCTCTCCACCCTCACAACCCGCACTTGACATCTATAGGAACGTCACGGGGTGATTCAACGGCGCCCTGGTGCTGCGAGCCCTGGCCGGCCGGGTGGTGACCATAGAGCGCAGGGCCAGCCTGGCCGAGAAGGCCCGGGCCGCGCTGGCCGGGCAGGGCCTGGGAGACGTCAAGGTCGTGGTGGGCGACGGGACGCTGGGCTGGCCCGAGGAGGCTCCCTACGACGCCATCGTGGTCACCGCGGCCGGTCCGGCGCCGCCGCCACCCCTGCTGGAGCAGCCCGCGCCGAGAGGGCGCCCGGTTATGCCCGTGGGCTCACGCCACCACGACCAGTTCCTGATGCGCTACACCCGGCCCGCTACTGGAGACCTCCGCGAGGACGGGGACCCCGCACCCGCCGAGGACTACCGCTCGGAGCGGCTCACGCCGGTGCGATTCGTCCCGCTCATCGGCGCCCACGGCTTCGGGCCTGACCGGTGAGCCCCGGCCCGGCCACACCGATCCCATGACGCAGTCCCGCAGCCGCATCATCGACGCCACTACGCCCAGAGTGCCCCGCGACCACGACCGGTTCAACGTCAATGGGCCGTCGGTTCTGCCCGCCCCCGGTTGGATGCCGGACCCGCCGGGCCGGTACCTGATGTTCTTCGCGCACCACATTGGCCAGTCGATCCGACTCGCCGCCGACGACGAGCCGACCGGGCCGTGGCGGGTGGTCGAGCCCGACGTGCTCCACGTGGACGACACGCCGTCGGACCGCCAGCGTCACATCGCCTCGCCCGACGTCCACGCCGACGACCGCCGACAGCGCGCTCGCCGTGCACGGCGCGGCGAGGCACTTGCCTCGGTCGGCCTGTACTTCTACGTCGCGTCGGATCCGACGTCGGTGCTTCCCATATACGGCTTGGTCGTCGCGTTTGGCGCCGCTCGGGCCTTCCTCATGGCGGTAAGCCGGGCCTTGCCGGTGGACCTGGCACCGGAAGGGGCCCGAGAGCGGGTGGTGGCGTTGAACGTTGCGGGGTGGCAGGCGGGCTTCATCGTCGGTCCAGTGACGTTCGGTTTCGCCTTCGAAATCGATCCGGCCCTCCCGTACTTGCTGGCCGCCGGGTCCTCGGCAGCCGCGATCGGCTTGCTCATGCTGGTGCCGTCGGGCGACGTGCAACGGGCTGCGCGCGGCCGGAGCCGGGGTGCGGTCCGCGCTCGCACACGCCCTTGAGGGCCTGCGCTACGTCCGGCGCAACCGGGTGCTGCTCGGAGCGATCTCTCTCGATCTGTTCGCGGTGTTGTTGGGCGGCGCGATGGCGCTTCTGCCCGCCATTGCCGAGAAGCGCCTCGGCGTGGGCGCCGTGGGTCTCGGTTGGTTGGCGGCTGCGGTCGGCATCGGGGCCTCAGCAGTGATGGTGACCCTGTCGGTGCGACCGCTTCAGCGGCGCGTGGGTCCATCGCTGATGGCCGCGGTGGCCACCTTCGGCGTGGGGACGATCGCGCTCGCCCTGACCCGGTCGTACATTGTCGCCTTCGTAGCGCTGCTGGTTCTGGGCGGCGCGGACGCCGTGAGCATCTTCGTCCGCGGCATGATCGTCCCGCTGGCCACGCCGGAGGAGATGCGGGGACGTGTCATGGCCGTGGAGTACGTGTTCATCGGGGGATCGAATGAGCTGGGCGCCTTCGAGTCGGGCGTAGCCGGCGCGCTGCTCGGCGTGGCTGGAGCGGTGGTGTTCGGCGGCGTGGGCACTCTGGCCGTGGTTGCGATCTGGTTGTTGTGGTTCCCCGAGTTGCGGAGCATCGACCGCTTCGCTGAAGTGCAACCCGACACCTAACCCTCGACCTCGCCCCGTCCGGACGGATTTCCTGGACTTGAAGGGGGATTTTTTCCCTTGGCGACGGGAAGTTCGGCGCGCGGGCAGTGGGTCAAGGAAACGCGCTGACGCGGACGAGCCGGCCATGACGCATACTGGGAACATGGTTGATATTGGGGGCATGGCCGAGGTGCGGGGGCTGGACCACATCGTGTTGAACGTGGCCGACGCAGAGCGCTCGCTGCGCTGGTACTGCGATCGGCTGGGGCTGGCGCCGGTGCGGTACGAGGAGTGGAAGGCGGGTGAGGCGCCCTTCGTGTCGGTCCGGATCGACGAGGGCACGATCATCGACCTCGTCGAGGCGGACCGAAGCGGCGAGAACCTAGCGCACTTCGCCCTATGGGTCGTCGGCGATGTGGAGTCGATCGTGGCCCACCCAGACATGGAGGTGGTGAGTCGAGCCGAGCGGCTGTTCGGGGCCCGAGGCTGGGGCTCGTCGGTGTACGTCCGCGATCCCGACGGCAACGAGGTTGAGCTGTTTAGCTACTCGTCCTGAGCGTGTGGGTGCCCGAAACCCTGTCGTGGCTGGTCAGGCGGCTTTTCGATATTCGTTGATGAGTCCGCCGCAGCGTGTCGCTCGGACAATTCGAAGCTGCTGTTGTCCGTTGGCGTTCGGCGGTTGCGTCGGCGCTGGGGGCCGTTGATCGAGCGAGCGGTGGGGCCGGTGGGCGTTGTAGTGGTCGATGTAGTCGGTGACGAGGTGTTCGAGCTGGTGTTGGTTCCAGATGATGGTGCGGTCGAGGAGCTCTCGGCGCAGGGTGCCGATCCAACGTTCGGCGAACGCGTTGGCCACGGGGACGCGGACCGGGGTGCGCAAGATCTTGAGGCCTTCGCTTGGGAAGATCTCGTCGAAGTCGTTGACGAACTGGTTGGCGCGGTCACGAACGAGTGCCCGGGTGTGGGTGAACCGGTCGCGATGACGCACGAAGAGGTTGCGGGCGGCTTGGGTGGTCCATGCGCCCGTCGGATTGGCGGTGATACCGCCGTAGAAGACCTCGCGGTTGGCGACGTCGATGAACAACAACAGGCAGCAGCGGTGCAACAGGGCCGTGTCGACGGTTACCAAGTCACAGGCAACGGCGGCCTGGGAGCGCAGAAACTGGGTCCAGGAAACGCTCGAGCGCTGCGGGGCGGGATCGATGCGGTGGTGTTTGAGGATTCTCCACACAGTGGAGGCTCCAACGCGGTGGCCGAGGCCGACGAGCTCGCCGGTTATGCGGCGGTAGCCCCACGTGGGGTTGCTGGTGGCCATCTCGATGATGAGGCGACGCAGCTCCACAGAGGTGCAGGGCCGCCCGGGCGCCCGGCAGGGTTGGGTCCAGTGGCGGGCGATCCGCTGTCGGTGCCAACGCAACAGGGTCTCTGGTGTGACGAGCCAGCCGGCTCGCTGCGGTCGCGACAGCGCCGCCGCGACCGCACCTAGCAGGGCCCGGTCCTCGTCGGCGAGCGCTGGTCGGTTGTTCAGGCGGTGAAGGACTGCGATCTGGTGGCGCAGCACAATGATCTCAAGGTCCTTCGAGCGTGTGGGTGCCCGAAACCCTGTCGTGGCTGGTCAGGCGGCTTTTCGATATTCGTTGATGAGTCCGCCGCAGCGTGTCGCTCGGATGATTCGAAGCTGCTGTTGTCCGTTGGCGTTTGGCGGTTGCGTCGGCGCTGGGGGCCGTTGATCGAGCGAGCGGTGGGGCCGGTGGGCGTTGTAGTGGTCGATGTAGTCGGTGACGAGGTGTTCGAGCTGGTGTTGGTTCCAGATGATGGTGCGGTCGAGGAGCTCTCGGCGCAGGGTGCCGATCCAACGTTCGGCGAACGCGTTGGCCACGGGGACGCGGACCGGGGTGCGCAAGATCTTGAGGCCTTCGCTTGGGAAGATCTCGTCGAAGTCGTTGACGAACTGGTTGGCGCGGTCACGAACGAGTGCCCGGGTGTGGGTGAACCGGTCGCGATGACGCACGAAGAGGTTGCGGGCGGCTTGGGTGGTCCATGCGCCCGTCGGATTGGCGGTGATACCGCCGTAGAAGACCTCGCGGTTGGCGACGTCGATGAACAACAACAGGCAGCAGCGGTGCAACAGGGCCGTGTCGACGGTTACCAAGTCACAGGCAACGGCGGCCTGGGAGCGCAGAAACTGGGTCCAGGAAACGCTCGAGCGCTGCGGGGCGGGATCGATGCGGTGGTGTTTGAGGATTCTCCACACAGTGGAGGCTCCAACGCGGTGGCCGAGGCCGACGAGCTCGCCGGTTATGCGGCGGTAGCCCCACGTGGGGTTGCTGGTGGCCATCTCGATGATGAGGCGACGCAGCTCCACAGAGGTGCAGGGCCGCCCGGGCGCCCGGCAGGGTTGGGTCCAGTGGCGGGCGATCCGCTGTCGGTGCCAACGCAACAGGGTCTCTGGTGTGACGAGCCAGCCGGCTCGCTGCGGTCGCGACAGCGCCGCCGCGACAGCGCCCAGCAGGGCTCGCTCCTTCTCCGCGAGGGCTGGTCGGTTGTTCAGGCGGTGCAGCACTGTGAGCTGGTGACGCAACACGATGATCTCGAGGTCCTTTGAGCGTCCCGAGCGAACAGCCAAGTGGGCCAACGAAGCGAGGAACCGGTACAGAATGCGACACATAGGACCCCAGGATGCAAGCGCATCATGCCTGGTCAGCGCACCCGACCGAATATTGGGCACCCACACGCTCAGCACAACGAGGACTGGCTGGGTTTCGCCTGGCCGGGTCCACGACTACGGCCGCCGCCAGCGCCACTCCGCCGTGGGCGGCCCACCCGCTTCACGTGCATACAACCTCACGCGCACCGACATGCGTGTCGTGTATTTGGGGCGGCAGCGCCGGTGTACCGCGATCGAACGGCGCGGCTTGCGAGGGTGTCCGGTTCGTGTCTTCGGGGCAGCCGGCTCGTCTGGTCCCTGCCCGTCGCGTCAACTGGTGCCGAGAGTTCGCGGCTGATGATTTGATGAGCCTCGACGTGACGACCCGACATCAGTTCTGTCGGGCTCAACCGTGTCGAAAGCACCGCGCATGAGTCGAAGTGTGGGCTCGCGATGTCAACGGTCAGGGGTTTGCGAGGATGCGACGTGCGGCGCGTGCGGCGGTGTCGGTGCGGGTGCTGCCGGTGATGCGTCGGACGTCGGTGCTGGGGGGTGCGGTTTGGGTGATGGCTTCTCGGACGTCGTTGGTGACTGCTGCGCGGCCGCCCACGACGATGATGTGGCTGGGCCGGTAGTCGCGGATCAGCGCCGCTGTCGCAGCGGGCAGTGTTCCTTGGGAGGTGTAGGCGACTGCGGAGTTGTCGGTGGCTGCTGCTAGTGCGGCGGCGACGCCGACATCGGGCGCGGACCAGCCGTTCGCGATCACCAGGGTGACGCCGTCGGGGGCTGCGGCGGGGCTGCCGAGCACGCGTCTGGCTGCTTGGGCGGCTGTGTGGACACGATCGGCGCCGGTGAGCCGCGAGACACTGGCCTGGGTCGCCGCGGCGATCGTGTCCTGCGTGCTTTGGCTGATCGCTGCTGTGCCGCCGATGAGGATCACCCGGGCGACCTGGTAATCGCGCAGCAGCGCCGCTGAGGCTTCGGGCAGCCTGTGGGGCCAGGTGTAGATCACCGCGGAGCGGCCGCTGCGCGCAGCCAGCGCGGCTGCCGCGCCGATGTCGGGCGGCGACCAGCCGTTGGCCACCACCAGCGTGACCCGGCCGGCGTGCGAAGGCGCGCCCAGAATGCGCCGTGCGATGCGCGCCGCGGTGTCGGCACGACCAGCGCCGGCGACACGCGATATGCCCGACTCAGGCGACGCGGCACCGATCTGGGTGCGCACGCCGCGTGACACCGCCGCGTTGCCGCCCACGATGACCACCTCAGCAGGCGACGCCTCGCGCAGCAGCATCGCTGTCTCAGCCGACAGCATGTCCCCCGCGGTGTACACCACCACCGCGCCATCAGTGCGCGCCGCCAACACCGACGCCACACCCACATCGGCCGGCGACCACCCATTGGCCACCACAAAAGTCGCAACACCCACATCGAAATCGCTGCTACGACCGCCACCGCGACCGGCGGGTCCAGTGGGTCCGGTGGGTCCGGTGGGTCCGGTGGTCCCGCTCGTGACGGTGATGGCCACCTCAACAGTCGCTCCTTCGCCGTCGGGGTCGTCGGCGTCGACGGTGACGGTGTAGGCGTCCTGGGTGCCGATGTCGAAGCTGATCCCGTCGCTGACGGTGATCTGTCCCGTCAACGAATCGATCTCGAACTCCGCAGAGAACATGCGGTAGGTGAGCACATCACCGTCCACGTCGTTCGCGGCGACGGGCGATCCGACCTTTGCACCGGAAGTCGCGCTCTCACGCACGCTGCGCGTCAGAGTCGGCGACGCGAACGACGGCGGGTCGTTCACCGGGTCGACTACGACCGAGACGGTGGCGGTGCTCGACAGCGAAGGGCTGCCGGCGTCTCGGACTTCGTAGGTGAAGGTGTCGGCCCCGTGATAGTCGGCTCGGGGCGTGTAGGTGATTGTGCGCCTCTCGCCGGCATTGGCCGGTTCGTTCACCGTCGCGCTCCCCCGGCGCGGGCTGGCGGTCACCCTGAGCGTCAGAGCGCTGCGGTCGTGCTCTGGGTCTTCGTCGTTGGCGAGCACATCGATGATGACAGCGCCGTCCTCGCTCACGGTCGCGGTGTCCCCAACGGCGTCCGGGGGCTCATTCACGTCGGTGACCTCGATAGTCACAGTCACCGTGTCGCTCGCGTTGGAGGTGTCGCTGGCCTTGAGGGTCACGCTGTGAGAGGGTGCCGCCTCGAAATCGGGCGACTCGTCGGCAACGACGCGGATCTGTCCGCTGGTGCTGTCGACCGTGAACAGGTCCGACCCTGACAGCTCATAGGTCACCACGTCGCCGCTGTCAGTGTCAGTGGCGGTCACCGGCGCCCCCACGACTGCATGCGCCCGAGCATTCTCCGCGATGCTGCGCGTCGGCGCCGATTCGTCGAACGACGGGGCCACGTTGGCGACCGGAGCCGCCCTCACAGTGTAGGCCGACACCACAGCGCGGCTCTTGTCCGGCGCGTGCCCGTCGGCATAATCAGCGGTCACCCTCAGGTAGTAGCCGACATCGCCCGCGACGGGCCTGTAAGTGCTCGTCAAGACGCCGCCGCGGGCGCCCGATACGACGGTCCACGGTCCGCTGCGGCTCATCGAGCGCTCCCAGGTCCACGCCGACGACGACACAATGTCGGGGTCGCCGAGCGTGGCGGTGAAGTCCGCATCGGCCTGCGGCCGCGGCGACGACAAACCGAGCGTGCCGTTCTCGTCTTTGTTCGTGACAGTGACCGCGACATCGAGCGCCGTGGTGTGTCCGCCGGCGGAGACGCTCAGCGTCACGTCATAGACGTTGTCGCCACCAGAGTCGGCGGCGTCCTCATAATCCGGCGACGCCTTGAACACCAGCCTGCCAGTCGAGGCGGTGAAGTCGAACTTGTCGCTGTCGACCCCAGCCAGCGGCGGCCACGCGATGAGGGCGCCCTCGGGGTCTGCGGCCCGGTACGTGCCGACCAGCAGCGCGCCCTCCTCCTCGATGCTGACCGCGGCGTCGCCAGCAATGGCGGGCCGCTCATTGACGGCGTCGACGGTGACGGTGACCGCGATGGTTCCAGTCTTGTCGTCGCTGTCTCGGGCGCTCACCGTGACGCCATAGACGTTGTTGCCGCCCGAGTCGACCGGACGCTCAAAATCGGGAACATTCACGAACGACAGGACACCAGCCGATGTGATCGCGAAATCGCCCCGATCGGTCCCCCCAAGGGACCACGTGTAGGTGAGGCCCGCCTTGTTCTCGGGGTCGCTCGCACTGAACACCGCCAGCGAGCCGTCGTGGTTCTCATCCACCGCCAGCGCGTTGTTCGTCGCGGTCACGCCTCCGCTCGCCGAAAGCGAGATATCCGCCGGCTCGTCCACATCGAACAATGTCACCTCGGCCAGCGCGGTCACCGTGGTGTCGCCGTCGCTGACCTGCACCATCACCTCGTAAGTGCCGTCGCCGTCGAAGTCGTCGGGAGCCTCGAAGTCCTTGCCCACCCTCAGGCTCAGCACCCCGGCCGAGTTCAGCGTGAACTCGGCGTCGTCACGACCGGTCACTCCAGACGCCAGCGACCACACCAGCCCGCTCGCTGCGGTGTCGTCGTCGGTGGCGCTCAGCCGCCCGACCGCGGTGGTGTTCTCGTCCACATCGAAGACCAGCGAAGCGTCGTCGACCGCCGGCGGGCTGCTGAAGCGCAGCCGGTGGGCCGCGGGAGCCTCCGACAGCGTCGAGCCGTCCGCCGTGCACACGCCGCCCGCGTCGCAGGCCTGCGAGGTCACAAGGCTCACGGTGATGGCCGCCTCGCCGGCGGGCGCCAGCGTCAGCAGGTACGAGTGCGCCGGCTCGCCCGCAACCACATGGGGCGCCACCGACTCCAGCGAGCCGCCCGACACCGTGATCGACGCAGTGGTCTCGTCGAAGTCCACCACCGGCTGGTTGAAGCTCACCACCACCGTGGGCCGAGCCAGCGCACTGGTGAAGAACCCCTCGGTGTGCTCGCTGCCCGCCGCGAACCCTGACTCCAGCTCGAGCCGGTCGGGCGCCAGAGCGACCGGGCTCACCGGGATCGGCCTCACCCTCATCTGCTCCCGCTCGGTGTCGCCGTCGCCGTCGACGTCGAGCAGCAAGCCGGCGGGCTCGGAGATCTGCAGCGCGAACTTCTCCTCGCCGGTGTCGGGATCGGCCTGGGTGACCGCCTCGTCGGGTCCCCATGCCGTCTCGGGATCGGTGTCGTGAGAGGCTCGGCCCCAGCCGATCAGCCAGTCGCCGTTGTCGAGCACATCGACATGGCCCGACGAACGGCCCTCCCGGTTCTCCGCACCGTGCAGCGAGTGGTGGCGCACGAAGACCGCCTCGCCGTTGTCGAGATCCAAGTCGTACTCGACGACCCGGCTGAACCGGTCGGGCCTATTGCTGTTCCTGACCGTCTCGCCGGTGCGCGCATCACTGACGCAAGAGTTGCCGTTGTCGAACAGCACGAGATGCTCATGCGGCAGCATCCACGCGCTGTGCTGCCCGCAGAACTCGCCATGGGGGTCGTCGAGGACCGTCAGCGGCGGATCGCCCTTGCCGGCCGCGGCCCACTCATCTGCGCTGAGATTCGTGCGACCGATCCTCGCCACCGTCTCCGCGGTGTCGGCGTCGATCACCGCGACCGCTGAACAGCCCCGGAGGCTGACCACGACCCAGTCCTGGTCCCGGCCTTCCGGTTCCCAATACTGGAGGCTGTTGCCATGGGCGTAGTCTTTCGGGAAACGATGGCTCAAGCAGTCCCTCACGTCCATCTGGTCGAATGAGTTCCAAGTGAACACAGCGGTGCCGTTCGGCTTGCGGGGCGTGATGATCTGGACGACCGAATCGTCCGTCAGCACCCGTGCAGGGTCGGAGATCTCCGGTATCAACGTCTCCATGAAGCGCAGGTCGAGATAAGCCGGCTCATAGGACATCAACAGATAGTTGCCATTGTCGAGAATGCGGAAATCGTGGGCGTTGGTCTTTACCAGCGGCGGTGCCGTGGTGACCTTGTTGTCGAGCACGGTGAAGTACTCGTTGAGGATGATCCACTTGTTCTCCGTGCCAGGGTTGGCCTGCGCCCACGCATACCGGTAGCGCCCGTCGATCTGGAACACCCGGAAGAACGGGCCGTTGCCGGACGTGTGGCGGTGAAAGCGCGGCACGCCGTTCGTGTCGACTATGGACGGGTACACCCCGGCCTCCAGGGTGGGCTGCAGGTGCAGCAGGATCAGGTCCTCGATCACGCCGTCGGAGGTCGCATTGCGGATGGGCGTGATCTCGGGGTAGTCGTCGTGGATGCAGTGCACCACATAGGTGGTGCTCGACCCGCCGGCGTCGCTGAGGACGATCTCGATGTCGCTCGCGTCGGGTCCGCTGTGGTTCCTGTCGGCGACGTTGACGCCGTCGTGCAAGCCTGACACCGTGACTTCGGCCGTGCTTGCAGGCTGCTGGATGCCGTCGACGGAGACGCGCGCGTCGGGGTTCGCGGCCGACAGCGACAACGTCACCTCCGAATCGCAGCCCACCGCATAGTGCAGCACCTCGGGGTCGAACGCCGGGTACATCTGGCGTGTCGACGATGTCGCGACGCTGAGGCTGCTCAACAGCTCGCCCAGCGGCGGGCTCGACGCCACCGCATGCGCCGTCTTTGCCGCAGCGTGGGCGTCGGTGTAGGTGGCCGTCACCCGCAGATAGTCCTCAGAGTCCGCCGCCGTCGGGGTGTACGTGGCGCTGGTCGCGGCGTCGATCACCTCCCACGCTGAGCGGCCCACCGAACGCTCCCACACCCACTCGATGTCGGTGACGCCGCCGTCTGGATCGCCTAGCGACGCGGTCAGTTCTTCGCCGATGGTGGGCACCGTGTCCGACAGCGTCACCGTGCCGGGCTCGTCGACGTTGAGAATCGTCACCGACACCGCCACCGAGCTCGCGTCGGTGGTGTCGGCGTCGGTGGAGTCCTCCTCGGCGGCCACCGTCACCACATACACGTTGTCGGCGTCGGCGTCGCCCGGCGACTCGAAGTCCGGCGGACCCCCCGCCTCCTGAGACCTGAACCTCAGCACCCCGCCCGCGATGCGGAACCAGCCCGCGTCATGCCCGCTCAACGACCACTCCACCACCGGATCGCCCGCGTTCAGCGTCGCCACCCGCAAATGGCGGTTCTCGTCGAAGTCCACAGACAGCGTGCTCACATCAAAAGCGGTGAAACCGACATCGCTCACCGTCACGCTGATATCCGCGGTCGCCTCGGCCGGGTCAGTGCCAGCGCCGTTGCTGACCTTGACCGTCACCTCATAGGTGCCGTCGTCGTCGTCGTCGGTGGGCTGCTCGAAATCGGGTGGCTCTACGAACTCCAGCACATGATCGAGCCGCAGCTTGAACTTGTAGCCGTCGGCACCGGAGCCGGCGTCGGTGAGGATCGACCAGAACAGGGCCTCAGCGTCCTCGCTGAAACCCTCCGCCGTCATCTGGGCCACCTTCACCGATCCCTCGGCCACCGTGAACGGACCCGTGCTGCTCACCTGCGGGGTGTTCTCGGTCTGCGCCCCCGCCGTGCCGACCCCACCCACGGTCGCGGCGACCAGCATCAATCCCGCTCCCCCCCCACAAAGAAGCCGCCACGCCTGAGTCGGGATCGCTCCGGTCCGGTGCACACTCAGCGCAGGCACACAGGATGTGGATCGATCCATTCAGGCATCTCCTGCTGTTGTGCCGTCTCCGGGTCCGCTGACGCCGCACTCCTTCAGAGAATCCACACCTACAGTCGAAGATAGTAATATGAATGACTAGGCGCTGGAACGAAATCCCAAAGTCCCTGGTCGCAGCGTCGCGCTGGATTCCTCGGGTAACCGGTTTTCTCGAAAAGCGTTGTAGTGGTCGATGTAGTCGGTGACGAGTCGCTGGAGCTGGTGTTGGTTCCAGATGACGGTGCGGTCGAGGACCTCGCGTCGCAGGGTGCCGATCCAGCGTTGGGCGAAGGTGTTGGCCACCGGGGTGCGGGCGGGGGTCTTGAGAACCTTGACACGGGACAGGAGGATCTTGTCGAAGGTGTCGATGTATTGGCTGGCACGGTCACCGACGAGTGCTCGGGCATCGGCGAGTCGTTCGTTGTGGCGCAGGAACAGGTTGCGCGCTGGTTGGGTGGTCCAGGCGCCGGTGGGGTTGGTTGTGATGGCGCCGTAGAGGACTTCGCGGTTGGTGATGTCGATGAAGAACAGCAGGTAATAGCGGCGCAACAGGGCTGTGTCGACGGTTACCAAGTCACAGGCAACGGCGGCCTGGGAGCGCAGAAACTGGGTCCAGGAAACGCTCGTGCGCTGCGGGGCGGGATCGATGTGGTGGTGTTTGAGGATTCTCCACACAGTGGAGGCTCCAACGCGGTGGCCGAGGCCGATGAGCTCGCCGGTGATGCGGCGGTAGCCCCACGTGGGGTTGCTGGTGGCCATCTCGATGATGAGGCGACGCAGCTCCACAGAGGTGCAGGGCCGCCCGGGCGTCCGGCAGGGTTGGGTCCAGTGGCGGGCGATCCGCTGTCGGTGCCAGCGCAACAGGGTCTCTGGTGTGACGAGCCAGCCGGCTCGCTGCGGTCGCGACAGCGCCGCCGCGACCGCACCTAGCAGGGCCCGGTCCTCGTCGGCGAGCGCTGGTCGGTTGTTCTGTCGGTGAAGGACTGCGATCTGGTGGCGCAGCACAATGATCTCAAGGTCCTTCGAGCGTGTGGGTGCCCGAAACCCTGTCGTGGCTGGTCAGGCGGCTCTTCGGTATTCGTTGATGAGGCCATCGCAGCGTGTCGCTCGGATGATTCGAAGCTGCTGTTGTCCGTTGGCGTTTGGCGGTTGCGTCGACGCTGGGGGTCGTTGATTGAGCGAGCGGTGGGGCCGGTGGCTGTTGTAGTGGTCGATGTAGTCGGTGACGAGGTGTTCGAGCTGGTGTTGGTTCCAGATGACGGTGCGGTCGAGGAGCTCTCGGCGCAGGGTGCCGATCCGGCGTTCGGCGAACGCGTTGGCCACTGGGACGCGGACCGGGGTCTTGAGGATCTTGAGGCCTTCGGTTCGGAAGATCTCGTCGAAGTCGCCGGTGAACTGGCTGGCGCGGTCTCGAAGGAGGGCTCGGGTGTGGGTGAGCCGCTGTGGGTGACGCACGAACAGGTTGCGGGCGGCTTGGGTGGTCCATGCGCCGGTCGGGTTGGTTGTGATGGCGCCATAGAGGACTTCGCGGTTGGTGATGTCGATGAAGAACAGCAGGTAATAGCGGCGCAGCAGGGCTGTGTCGACGGTCGCGAAGCCACATGCGACGGCGGCCTGGGAACCCAGGAACTGGGTCCAGGTCACGCTCGTGCGCTGCGGGGCGGGGTCGATGTGGTGGTGTTTGAGGATTCTCCACACAGCGCAGGCTCCAACGCGGTGGCCGAGGCCGACGAGTTCGCCGGTGATGCGGCGGTAGCCCCACGTGGGGTTGCTGGTGGCCATCTCGATGATGAGACGACGCAGCTCCACAGAGGTGCGGGGCCGGCCGGGCGCCCGGCAGGGCTGGGTCCAGTGGCGGGCGATCCGCTGTCGGTGCCAGCGCAACAGGGTCTCTGGTGTGACGAGCCAGTCCGCTCGCCGCGGTCGCGACAGGGCCGCCGCGACCGCACCCAGCAGGGCTCGGTCCTCCTCTGCGAGGGCTGGTCGGTTGTTCAGGCGGTGCAGCACTGTGAGCTGGTGGCGCAGCACGATGACCTCAAGGTCCTTTGAGCGTCCCGAGCGAACAGCCATGCGGGCCAACGACACGAGCAACCGATACAGAATCCGACACATAGGACCCAGGATGTAGGCGCATCGTGCCTGTTCAACGCACACGACCACATTTTGGGCACTCACAGGGGCGAGACCCTGCGGGTTGGCGGCCGCGACGTGGGCACTGTCAACAGCCCGGCCTGGTCGCATCGCATGGGCAGGTCGCTTGCGCTGGTGCATCTTGCGCGCAGTGATTCCAAGATGTGTTGCGTAAATCGCCTGGACCCGTGTTTTGGCCGCCATTTTGGTCATAAAGCCACAGGTCAGCGACTTTCGCCCAAGTCTCAGTTACTGATGTTGCGGTGCAGGCACGCCAGCAAATTTCCGTGCCACGACCCGTTGTCACGCCACATGACCACAGCTCGGGTGTCTCAGGCTGTCCCGATAAGGAGACCACCGGATGGGGTCCACGCGGCGCCGCACAGCACCGTTGGAGGCGACCTGCGCCCGATGATCGCCTAAGTTGCCTGCTTGCGGGCCTTGACGGTGACGCGAGGTCCGGCTGAGGGTGAGCGCTTCGGCGTGTTTGGCTGGCTGGCGCTGTTTAGGCGGGGAAGCGTTTGCGCGGGAAGCGGCAACGGCTGGACCGTTGCTCGCAACCCCGCCTCGTAGTGCTGTGTGTCAAGTTGTACTGCGTATTATCGCCGCTGTTCGTGTCGATCCGCAGGCGAGGAGAGCACGCTGATGTCTAAGAGGCTTGTTGGTTCGTTGGGTGTGCTGGTTGCGGCGTCGCTGCTGGCGGTGGTTCCTGCGGGCGCGCAGGCAGCTTCGGCGGCGGTGTTGCCGCCGCAGGCTTGGGCTGATTGCGCCGGTGACGTGGCGGTGGTCGTCGCGAGCGACGCGGGCGCACAGTCAGACATCTACGCCGCAGCGCTGCTAGCGGCGTCCATTGGTACTGATTGCATCGTGTTGGCCGGACCCCGCGATCAAGCGATGCCCGCCGATCAGACGGTTCGTCTCGATGCGGCACAGGCGGGCGGTTACGTCGTGGGCGGCACCGCAGCGGTGCCCGCCTCGAAGCTCGCGAACCGGCAAGGCACTCGACGCATCGGCGGCGCGGACCGCTGGGCGACAATCAACCTGATCGGCCAGGCGGTCGCGTCTGTGCTCACCGGCACGACTCCGCCCGCCGTGACAGTCATGCCCGACACGCCCCCGGCGCAGCGTCCGCCCGGCGTGGCGCTGCCCCCGCAGGCTTGGGCTGATTGCGCCGGTGACGTGGCGGTGGTCGTCGCGAGCGACGCGGGCGCGCAGTCAGACATCTACGCCGCTGCCTTGCTGGCAGCCTCCATCGGCACCGACTGCATTGTGCTCGCTGGGCCGCGCGATCAACCCATGCCCGCCGACCAATCAGCCCGCCTCGAAGTCGCGCAAGCAGGCGGGTACGTAGTGGGCGGCACCACCGCGGTGCCCGCCTCGAAGGTCGCGAACCGACAAGGAACCGAGCGCATCGGCGGCGCGGACCGCTGGGCGACGATCGACCTGATCGGTCGCACAGTCCAAGACACCCACGCCGACGCCGACGCCGACGCCGATACCGCCCCGACGTACACCGCCATCGCCACGGGCCAGCAGCATACGTGCGCGCTGCGCAACGACGGCACCGCCCAATGCTGGGGCAACAACGACTACGGGCAAGCGACGCCACCAAGCGGCACGTTCACCGCCATCACCGCAGGCTGGCAGCATACGTGCGGACTGCGCAACGACGGCAGCGCCCAATGCTGGGGCCGCAAGGAATCCGGGCAGGCGACGCCTCCAGGCGGCACGTTCACCGCCATCACCGCAGGCGCGCAGCGTACGTGCGGGCTGCGCACCAATGGCACCGCCGAATGCTGGGGCAACAACGACTACGGGCAGTTGACGCCTCCAGGCGGCACGTTCACCGCCATCACCGTCGCCTTGAGCCATACGTGCGGGCTGCGCAGCAACGGCACGGCCCGATGCTGGGGCGGCGCGCGCGAGGGCTGGAACCACGAAGGCGAGGCGACGCCTCCAGGCGGCGCGTTCACCGCCATCACCGCCGCAGACTCGGCCCTTACGTGCGGGCTGCGCAGCGACGGCACCGCCCAATGCTGGGGCTCCAACCGCGACGGGCAGGCAACGCCACTCGGCGGCGCGTTCACCGCCATCACCGCCAGCGGGGGCTATGCGTGCGGGCTGCGCAGCGACGGCACCGCCGAATGCTGGGGCAACAACGACTACGGGCAGGCAACGCCGCCCGGCGGCGCGTTCACCGCCATCAGCGGCGGCCGGGCCCATACGTGCGGGCTGCGCAGCAACGGCACCGCCGAATGCTGGGGCTCCAACTTCGACGGGGGGGCGACGCCGCCCGGCGGAGCGTTCACCGCCATCACCGCCGGCCACCGCCATAAGTGCGGGCTGCGCAGCGACGGCACCGCCCAATGCTGGGGCTCCAACCGCGACGGGCAGGCAACGCCGCCCGGCGGCGCGTTCACCGCCATCACCGCAGGCAGTGAACATACGTGCGGGCTGCGCAGCGACGGCACCGCCGAATGCTGGGGCAGCAACGGCCTGCCAGACTACGACCTCTACTTCGGGCAGGCGACGCCGCCCGGCGGCGCGTTCACCGCCATCACCGCAGGCAGTGAACATACGTGCGGGCTGCGCAGCGACGGCACCGCCGAATGCTGGGGCCAAAACCGCGCAGGGCAGTCGACGCCACTCGGCGGAGCGTTCACCACCATCACCACAGGCGGGTTGCATGCGTGCGGGCTGCGCAGCGACGGCACCGCCGAATGCTGGGGCTACAACAAGTACGGGCAGGCGACGCCTCCAGGCGGCACGTTCACTGCCATCACCGCCGGCTGGACCCATACGTGCGGGCTGCGCAGCAACGGCAGCGCCGAATGCTGGGGCTACAACAAGTACGGGCAGGCGACGCCTCCAGGCGGCACGTTCATCGCCATCACCGCCGGCAGTGAACATACGTGTGGGCTGCGCAGCGACGGCACCGCCGAATGCTGGGGCCAAAACCGCGCCGGGCAGGCGACGCCTCCAGGCGGCACGTTCACCGCCATCACCGCCGGCTGGACCCATACGTGCGGGCTGCGCAGCAACGGCAGCGTCCAATGCTGGGGCTCGGGGGCTTCGGTTGTGCATTGACGAGCATGAACGCCGCCAGCTGCGCCGCAGCGCTCGCCCGCTGCGCCGCCGTGTGACTCGCTGCGGGCATCAAGCCGAGGGTCTGAGTCGCCGGCGGCGGCACATTCACCGACAGAATCAGCGGCACCGTCAGCGTTCGGCAGTTGCTTTGCCCTCTCTGTTCAAGCGTGGCAGCGAATTACTGATGAGATTCGGAATCAACGTGACCAAGCAGCGACGCACAGCGTCGTGGCGGGACACTCGTGGATCAGACCCATTGGGTGCCTCGCCTCGTACAGTTCCGTTTGTCGTGGGCCACCCGAACGACCATTGTGAGCACATCTCGGTCAGCAGAATTTCGATCCCGAGCCCATATCGGAGATGGCTGTGATGATGGCAACCAAGAGGGTGCTGCGCCGAACCGAGTGGTGGATGGCGGTGGTACTGGCGGTCTGCGCGGCAACGCTGATGCCGGTACAGGCCGCTGCACAATCTGCGAGTTCGGGCGGCGTGGTGGCTGTGGCCAACAGCGCGTCCCTGTCGGACATTGGCACTGCGGCTTCGCTGGTGGCTGCAGGCGAGGCCGATGCGGTGGTGTTCGCATACGCCGCGGACGCGCTCGGCGATGCTGGAACGCGTGCCGTCGCGCGCCGTGCTCCCGATGGCGTACTGCTCGTCGGTGGCACGGCTGTGCTGGCGTTGCCGATCGAAACCCACATCGGGCGTCTGGCGCCACAGGCGACGATCGAGCGGCTGCAGGGTGCCGACCGAATCGAAACTGCGGCGCTGGCCGCGCATCGCGTGCTGGAGGGCGTGCGTGGCTCCACTGTGGTGATCGCGAACGGCTGGTCGTTGTCGGATGTAGGCACTGCAGCCTCGGCGGTGGCGTCAGGCGCGGCGGACGCTGTGCTGTACAGCGCTGCGGACGGCCTCGGAGCACCGACGAGCGAGGTGCTGGGCGCTGTTCGACCCAGTCGGGTGTTGCTGGTGGGCGGCACCGCCGCGTTGAGCACCAGCGTCGATTCCGAGCTGGCGTCGGCGCTTTCCACGGCGAGCGTGGAACGCATCGGCGGTTCGGACCGCACTGACACGGCTGCAATGTTCGCCGGCGCCGCGTTCGGCCGGGGCGCGTCGGTCGCAGTCGTCGCGAACGGCTGGTCGCTCACCGACGTGGGCATTGCCGCGTCGCTGGCCGCAGCGCGGACCGATGCCGCTGTGCTGTACACACAGCGCGACAGCCTGGGCGATGCCGCAAGCGAGACAATCGCGGGGCGCACGCTCAGCGAGATCATCCTCGTGGGCGACACTGCATCGCTGCCCGCACCGATCGCGGACGAGATCGCCCAGCTCGCGCCGAACGCCGACGTGGAGCGCACCATCGCGAGCGATTTCTTCTCGGCGCCAAGTCCTGACACGGACGGTCCCGCAGAGGTGACGCTGCGGTCAACGCGAGGGCGCACCGTCAGCGGCCCCTTCGAAGTCGACATCGACTTCACCCGTCCGGTTACCGGACTCGCGGCCGACGACATCCGGATCGCGAACGGTCAGATCAGCGGCCTGCGCGGCTCCGCGGCCAGCTACCAGATGACCGTCACGCCCGCCGCTGCGGGCACGGTGGTGATCTGGGTGCCCCGAGGTGCAGCGCGCGACTACTCCGGCAAGCCCAGCGAGGCATCGACAGTCCTGGTGCGGACCTTCGGTGCCGATGCCTACGTCGACCGGCCGGGCTTCGACACTTGGAACCGCGCCGAAATCGTGGCCAACTATCGCGCCGAATTCGAACGCGAAGAACCCGACCCGCAATTCACCGGCAACGTGGAAGAGTGCAACGCCGGTTCGACCAGTCAGGACTATCGCGACAGCGTCATTCAACGCGTCAACTGGTACCGGCAGATGGCTGGCCTTCAAGCTGTCTCGGAGGATCCGAGATATTCGGCAGCAGCGCAAGCGGCCGCCTTGATAATGGCAGCGGGAGGGAAGCTGTCGCACTACCCGGGTTCGGAATGGGCTTGCTACAGCAGCGCCGGTGCACTAGGTGCGAGATCAAGCAACCTCGGACTGGGAGCGTCCGGAGTCTGGGGGATCAACCGTTACATAAGGGACGAAGGCGAGAACAACAAACCCGTCGGACATCGTCGTTGGATTCTCCGTCCGTCGTCGAGCGCAATGGGCACCGGCAACATCCCCTACCAGCCCGATTCCCGCCATAGTGCGACGAATGCTCTCTACGTGGTGGGGACCGGCGTCTTGGGTGCTCACCGTGATGTACGCGAAGCACGCGGTTTCATCTCATGGCCGCCCGCCGGCTACGTGCCAGCAGCGGCCGTCTGGGGCAGATGGTCGTTCCAGATGCCCGGCGCCGATTTCGGCGAGGCAACCGTGGCGGTCACCGACAGCCATGGAGCCGTGCCGGCCGTCGTCATCAGTCGACAGGGTTCGGCGATCGTCTGGTCCGTCTATGGAGACTCGAACTCCCAAGAGCTCTTCGATCCCACGGCTGGAGATTTCTGCTACTCGATCACCGTCAGCAACGTGAAGATCGACAACATCGCCGAGACGCCATTCCGGTACGCCACCTGCCTCCTCGACTTGGAGGAACAGCTCAGCGGGGGCCTATATGTCTCGAAGGGCGCCATGCCCAGATGGTCTCCGGACGGAAGCCGTGTCCAATTCCTCCGAGATGGCTTGTGGTGGCTGACGAACGTCGACGGCGTCGGCCAGCGTCCGTTGGCACTCGGTCGTGCGGGCATTTGGTCGCCCGATGGCACCCGAGTCGCCACCAGCGGAATCTGGGCGATGAACGCCGACGGCACCGCTGGCAGACAACTCTCCGAAACTGGCTCCGCACCGTCGTGGTCGCCCGATAGCAAGCGAATCGCGTACTCGGTCGACGGCGGAACTTGGTCAATCAACGCCGACGGCACCGGCCTCAGGCAACTCACCGACCTGGGTTTTGGCCCAGTGTGGTCACCCGACGGTGAGCGCATCGCGTACCAGGCCACCGACGGGACGTGGCGGTCCGGTTGGGGCACTAGGTGGCGGAGAGTTACCGGCTTGTGGGTGATGAACGCCGACGGCACCAATCACCGGGAACTTTCTGATGCCAACGTCGCTACGCCGCTGTGGTCGCCTGACGGCAGCCAGATTCTCTACGGCACCAGCAGAGAAGGGATCTGGCTGGTGAATGCCGAAGGCACCGGCCTCAGGCAACTCACGAGTTCCGGGTTCGATCCGGCGTGGTCGCCTGACGGCAAACGAATCGCGTACCAAGGTCCGGGAGGCGTCTGGGTAATGAACTCCGACGGGACAAACCAACGCGACCTCAATGCAGGCGGAGGTTGGCCCGCGTGGTCGCCTGACGGCACCCAGATTGCCTACGGCACCAGCAGAGAAGGGATCTGGGTCATCGACGCTGATGGCACCAACAAGCAACAGCTGACCGACTCGGGCACCGTTCCAGCGTGGTCGCCTGACGGCATGTACATCGCATACCCCGAGGAGGGTCATCAGCTCTGGGTCATGAATGCCGACGGCACACACAAGCGGCAGATTGGCGGCTGACAACCGGCAGGCGTTCACCGACGCGCCAGCGACGGACATGGGCTGTGGGAATCATGCAATGTCATGTGCCCGGTGAGATTGGCAGCCAGCCTTGGAGAGCGAGACTCATATAGATCGCCTTGGCGGCTGTGCGAAATTGGGTTTCCCCAGGTCAGCGAATTTCGCACAGGTCTCTACAGAACGCATTTGGCCTGTCTACAGAACGCGTTTTGGACAAAACCGCAGGTCAGGGTGGCGCGGAGAACGAGATTCAGGCCGGTTTCGACCATTTCCGGAACGTGCCGCGAGTGGCACGGCATAGGCCGAACTGCTGGCCATCACCGACGACGATGCAGACCGGCTGCTCGCTGATCCCGAAGTCAGTAGCGACCGCAGCGAACTTGCCGCCGGCCTCGACCAGATCCACGACCCGACGCCGAAACTCCGGCGAATAACCCCTCCGTGCCATCAGCCCGCCTAGACGGCCAAGGCAACAGAATCCGACAACCCGCCTCCACCAAACAGTGAAGATGTGCGCGGGGAGCGGGCCGTCGACATCTGACTTGCCGCGAAACCGGCCCCGTGTTTTGCGGGTGCCTTGCCCGAGACGCGTCGACGTCGCCGGCCCGCTTCTCGGACTTGTCAGCTGCGGCCGGTCCGGAACGAGCGACGTGACCTCATAGGAATCTGCGCCAACAGATGCCTCATCACTGTTATGTCCGTCCCGTCCCGGCACAGCCGCTCCGAGATGAAGGACAACAGCATGCCAGATCCACAACAGGCGGTGATCGGCGGGATTGACTGCCACACCGACTTCCACGTCGCCGCGGCGCTCGACCCGCTCGGGCGAGTACTGGGCACAGAATCGTTCCCGGCGACCCGTGCCGGCTACCGCTTGACCCACACATGGCTCGCGTCGTTCGGCCCGGTCGCCACGGTCGGTGTGGAGTCCACCGGATCGTTCGGTGCGGCTCTGACCCGGTCGCTGATCGATCAGGGCTGTCGAGTGATCGAGGTCAACCAGCCGCACCCCCATCTGCGCTCGCGTCGCGCCAAGAACGACGCCATCGACGCTGAGGCCGCTGCGCGCAAGGTGCTCTCGGGCGAAGCGACCGCAGCCGCCACCGACACCACCGGCATCGTCGAGGCGATCCGCCAGCTCAGCGTGACCCGAAACAGCGCCGTCAAGGCCCGCGCCGCCGCGTTGTGCCAGATCGGCGACCTGCTCGTCACCGCTCCCGCCGCGTTGCGCGACCAGCTCGACACCCGCCGGACCCTCGAGGGCACCGCCGCTGTGTGCGCTCGGTTGCGGCCCGACACCGACCGCCTCGCCGATCCCGCCCAGGCCGCCAACCCAGCACTGCGCAGCCTCGGGCGCCGCGTCGCCCAGCTCGGCGCTGAGGCCGACGAGCTCGGTCGCCGGCTCGACCGGCTCGTCGCTACCGCAGCACCCACAACTCTGTCGCGCCTCGGGTGCGGCACTCACCACACCGCGACCCTGCCCCTCGCCGCGGGCCACAACATCGACCGGTTCGGCTCCGAAGCGTCCTTCGCTCACCTGTGCGCAGCCGCGCCGGTCCCCGCATCGAGCGGGCGCACCCAGCGTCACCGACTCAACTTCGCACCCAACCGCGACGCCAACCGAGCCCTGCACATGATCGTCATCGTCCGGCTCCGCTACTGCGAACGAACCCGCAGCTACACCGACCGCCGCCTCGCCGACGGCAAGACCAAAAAAGAAGCCATCCGCTGCCTCAAACGCTTCGTCGCCCGAGAGCTCTACCGCACCCTCCGAGCCGACCTCTCCACCCTCACAACCCGCACTTGACACCTATAGGAACGTCCCGGGGCGATTCAGGTTGTGGGCTGTGAGGTGTCTGCGGATCCGTTGCGAGACTGCTTGTGCGAGGCGTGCTTCGGGCGGCGCATGGTCTGCGAGAGGCGAGGCCGCTGGACCATTCGCTGCGGCTTGCCCCCGCTATTCGCGCCGGGGCGATTCGCTCTCTCTACGCCGTCGGGTGATGGGGAGTTCGTCGAGCGCATCACGATTCGAGGGACTCGAGGCGCGCATCGAGGCTGTGGCGGAGCTTTCGAAGCGCGGCGAGTTTGACGGTCGTCGGGCGTCGTCGGGTCCTGTTTTGTTTCAGTACCCGGCGATGATGGTCCCTTCGGTGCAGTCGGCGATCTTCGACGCGGTTCTGCCTGCGCTGCCTGATGGGGCGGCGGTGCTGGATCCTTTTGTGGGGTCGGGCACCACGTTGGATGCAGCGCGGATGAGATCGCTGGAGTTCACAGGCATCGACATCAATCCGCTTGCGGTGCTGATCTGCGCGGTCAAGGCCGGTTCGTTGCGCGCCGCTGAGTTCGTGTGGCGGGCTGTGGAGGTCGGCATGGTCGCAGGATCGGACTGGCGCCTGCGGCCGGACTGCCGGTTCAACGGTTTGGAGAAGTGGTTCCGAGAGGATGTGGCTATGGATCTGGGGCGCCTGCGTCGAGCCGTTCTTGGGGTGGGCGACGATTCGGCTCGGGATTTCTTGTGGGTGTGTCTTGCGGAGACTGTCCGCCGGGTCAGCAACTCGCGGATGTCGACTTGCAAGCTCCACATCCGCCTCTTGGGCGATGTGCGCCGACCTTTGGCGGTGATCGATGTGTTCGTCGAGACTGCCGAGCGGTTCGCTGCGCGGCTTGCGCAGTACAGGCGGGACCTGTCCGACTCAGGAGGCGGCAGGTGTCGGCAGGTGCGGCTGGCGTGCGACGACGTGCGGACCGCTGACGACAAGGTACTGCCGCGCCGCGGCTTCGATCTGGTGGTCACGTCCCCGCCATATGGTGACAACCAGACCACCGTCGCTTACGGTCAGGCCTCATATCTGCCCTTGCGGTGGATACCGGCGAGCGAGCTGGCGCGTATCACCGACTGCCGCCACCCAGCAACCGCCTACGAGACCGACACCGGGAGCCTGGGAGGGTCGATGAGAGCACCGGTGGGACGAGCGGCGCCCGAGTCGGAGGCTCTCGCTGTGACGCTGCGGAAGCTGGCTGATCGTCCGGCTGACCGGGCCAAGCGTGTACTGCGTTTCGTCGCCGATCTCGACCACTGCCTCGAACGCATCGTCGCTGCCTCGGCACCTGGGGCAGTTCATGTGTGGACCGTCGGCGACCGCCACGTCGGCGGTCGGCGTGTGCCGCTGCGCAAGATCTTTTCTGAGCTGGCCGCATCGCGGGGGCTCGACAAGAAGGGAGCGATCACCCGAATGCTGCCCTCGCAGCGTCGTATGGCTGCTCGCAATGAGCACGCTCCGATGATGGCCACAGAGGACTCGCTCGTGTTCGTGACGCCGTCAAGCCGATAGAGCCGCGGACCCCGACGACGCTCCACCTGGCCCTGGGGAGGCTCCTGCTGCGCAAGCGCGCCGCGGCAAGCCGCTGAGCAGTGCGCGGAGCTTTCGAGGGGCTTCGCAGCGCCTGCGCCTTGGCGGGGTGCCGGCAGGGCGCGTGGCTCGCGATCCGCTGCCGATTGCCGGCTGGGGCCAGGACTCGTGAGGTGCGATGTCGACCTCGACGCCTGAAGTCGGGGTCAGCGAGGACTCTCAGAGCGTCGCAACGGGTCGTTCGGGCCCCAGATGATCCCGGCGTGAAGCGGGCTGCGGGCCCGTTTGTCGTCGAGCACCTCGCGCGCAGCAACGACGGCGTCATGGGTGTAGCCCAGATCGTCGTGGCCGCGGTCCCTGTTGTCGCCGAAGGGACGGCGCTCCCTGGGGAGCCGCGAAGAGCGCAATGCGAGCCCCATGGGTTCCTCGCCTCGGCGCATCTCGTCGAGCAAGTCGCTCCACAGCTGTGACCCCTCTGTCTCCGGCGACACGGTGGGATGGGGCAGGCAGCTCACATCGCCCTGCTCTTGCGACTTGTCGTCGCGCAAGGGCCTCGGGTCGAGGTCTTTGGCCCAGCGGAGCCTCGCTGACGCGCTCGTCTGGTTCGTGCCGACCAGAGCCCGCAGGTCGGTGCCTCGGATCGCGTACGCCCATTCGCCGAACCTCGCCCCGACCGAGGGATGCCACCACGGCGGCTGCGCGCCGTCCCGAACGGCGGGCCGTTCGCGGGGATCGGGCAGCACGTAGACGACGTCGGGATGGCTGCGGTCGTCGTAGGCGTCGGCCAGGTACTCGAGCTGTCGGCGGTCGATGCGGTAGCACGGCGCGTCCGGGTCAGCGACCGACTTGGTCGCGGCGGCCGTCTCGGGTGCGACAGCCACGACCACGAACCACTGCCGCAACGCGTCGGACCACACCGGCAGCCGCCGCCGGTGCGCTCGGGTGAACACCGCCGCTGTGCCGACAGGACCGCCGCCGGCTCTGCCTCCGAACGCGCGAACGATGCTGAGCGCTGCCCACATCTGCACGGTCGGCTCGGGAACGATCTGCGGCACCAGAACGGCTCCTCGGCTCGTCGAACGCGTCAGCGCCGACCACGACAGTACGCGTCACCGCTGTCCCGCTGCTGCACGTTCGCTGTCGCCATAGCGCACGCCCGTCACGGACCTGAGACACGCAGTGCTCGGGGCCGTCCGCCCAGCACGTGCCGCTCGGTGCGGGAACTCTCCGGGCGTCCGAACGTGCTGGTGATCCATGACTTCAGATCATTCTGACCAGGACGTATTGATTTTTCGCACGGCCTTTTGGCCCACCACCAGGTCCCAGAGCGCAATCTCGAACGCAGCAGCCGCAGCACCGCCCAACGACCAATCGAACGGCGCCGCGGCTGCCACAAGAACAACTCGACATGGAACGTACCCCACGCACCCCGATCCCGAGCCGGCCAACCGCCAGCCAAACGGACCGCCGCGCGCTGCGTCACGGCTGGCGCCGCGCACAGTCGCGCCGATTCCCGATCCCCGCAAACCCGCATGGGTGCTGGGGAATCGCGCACCGAACCGCTCCGCACAGGGTTGCCACCAGGTGGCGTCGTCCATTGTTCGCCGCAGCAGCCGCGGCACCGATCCACGACCAAGCGAACGGCACCGCGGCTGACCACTACGACGAAATGAACACTACGACCCCCGCCACCGAGCCGAGCCGGCCAACCGCCAGGCAAACGGACCGCCGCGCGCTCAGCGACGGCCCGGATCGCGCGAAACCGCGACAAGTCCAAAAACGCGGAAACCCGCATGGGTGCTGGGAAATCGACGGTTTCGGAGAGATCCGGCGCGACTGCAAGTTCGCAGGGTTCCCATTCTCAGATGGACCAGCCGCGGCACCGCACACCCGAACTGCGAACAGCACCGCGGCTGGCTCCAACAACAACATGGAACCTAAACCGAACGTCCCGCCGCCGAGCCGGCCGACCGCCAGGCAACCAGACCGGCGCGCCCTGACGGGCCGTCCGACGCCCTTAATCACGGTGGCGCCGTTCCCGGCACCCGGTCACGTGGCGCCCGAAGAGGCCGCAAGCGGCTTCGACCTGCGCCGCAATCACGTCACGGTGCACATGGCCGAGTGCGTCCACGTGCGCACCGCGGCCGATGTCGCGCTGCCAGCGGAACCGGACAAAGAGGATCGCCGGTGATGCCGGTACCGCCTGATCCGGGCGCTCCGCTGTCGGACTGGGCGGCGGCGATCCGTGCCGACGTCAGAACGAACAGCGGCCTGGCGGTCGAGTCCGCCAAGAGCGTGGCGGGTGCGGCGCCTTCGTTGTTCGCGTTCTCGGGTCTGCACGGCATCACGACATGGCCGGAAACGGACATCGCGGTGCTGCTGGAGTGGACTTCGGAGCCGTTGCGCGACCGCCACGGCGAGGTGGTGCGCGACCGCGACCCGGACGAGATGCGCCGCCGGCGATGGAAGGCGAAACACATCGTCGCCTCGGCGATCCGGCTGGGAGCACCAGTGCCGCTGCTCGACAGCGAAATGGCTCGATTCATAAACCCGCCGCCGCGCCCGAAACGAGCGAAGACCGATCCTGAGGAGATCGCCGCGATGGCTGCCCGGTGGCGACCTCAGCGCTGGCGGCACGGCAGCCCGCGCAACTTGGAAACGGTCTTGCCTGAAGTGCGCGCTTGGGTGCTGGAAGCCGAGCCCGCCGATGTGGACGAGGCACGCACGTGGCTGCGGATACTGGCGGGCTTCGCGCTGTGGGCTGTCGACGACCGTCACAGCGACCCGGTGACGATGCACACCCCGAACAACACCGAGACCTGGGTGATGCGCGTCAACGCCGACCACGACGCCAACTGGAAGAACCGCGCACGAGGCGTGCTGCGACGCTTCGGGCCAATCATTAATCCTGCAGCGTGGCCGCGTCCGCCGCAGCCGATGCCAGCACGCAGTGTCGCCGCCCCTTACGACGCGAAGACCGAAGTGCAGTTCCGCCGTGCGGCATTGCTGCCGCGCCGCGACCGCAGGGCGCGCTTGTGGGTCGCCATCGCAGCGCCGGGAGCGGGACTGAGCGGACCCGAGATGGCCGACGCCGAATACGGCGACCTCACTCAGCGTCCCGACGGGCGCTGGGAGATTCGTGTGCGGGGAGACAAGGCACGCCGAGTGCCTGTGCGCAGCGACTACGAATCGCTCATCCACGAGCTTGTCGCGTTGGAGGACCGGTCACAGTTCGTCGCGTCCGACAAGCCGGGTGCAGCAAGCCAGATCGCGCAGCGAATCCGCGTCGGCGACCGGAGCCTGTCGCTGACCGCGTCGCGCAACACCTTTGTGGCTGCACACATCGAAGCCGGGACGCCGCCCGCGGCGCTGTCCCGGATCACCGGGTCCGTCACGCATGACACCATCACCCAGCTCATCCGCCATGTCGCAGCCGACCTCTCCGACGCCGATGCAGTCGAACAGGCGCTCGGGGCATGAGCACCGCGGCCGAACCCGACGACGCAACGGTCCCTGACTGGAAACGCGACTACTCAGGGCTGCCTCCTGATCATCCCAGCCGCCACCGCCAGCGCCACCAGCCTCAGCATGTGCAAGAGGCGCAGTACCGGGAGGTCATCGAGCGCTCGGGGACCCTGCCGCTGCTCAAGCAGATGCTGCACGGCCACCGCGGACGCCAGTCGCGACTCGGCATCGAAGGCGCTCTGGTCGCGGCGCTGCGCGCTTTGGCGGAGCGCCGCACCTACAAGCGCAGCGAAATCACAGCGGAGGTCGCCAAGATCACCGACGAGACTGCCGCCGAGGTCGGCATCGCGGATCGCAACGAAAGCCCGATCAGTTATTCCACCGTCGCGACGCTGTGCCGCAAACTCGAAAAAGCGCTCGTGGACCACGCACGACACCCCTTCTACGGAGACTACGGATGGCTCGACGAGGACGGCATGTACATGCTGGCGTACTGGTGGTCCGACGAGATGATCCGAGCGTCCATACCCCCCGAGTGGCGGGACAAGATCACGGCAGTGGCGATAGACGGCACCTGCTGGCCGGCCTGGGCGACGAACAGGATCTTCACGCCCAAGAAGGACATCGTCGCCGAGTTCGCACAGCGACGCGCCGACGAACTCGGGCTCGACGAACCCGACCTGTCGGACCTGAAGAACCCGTGCGGCACCAGACCCGGCGAACTCGGACCAGACGGACGGCCGATCCCGACCCTTTGCCCCACCGTGCGAAGGGGGCGCCGCACCAAGACCCGCAAGGACCAACGCGAAAAATTCGACGGGCACGATCTCATCACCGCCGTCGCAGTACGCGATTTCTGCTGGCAAGGCGACCCTGAGCGCTACCAGCACGGACCCGACGTGCCGCAGTTTTTTGTCGGGACGCGCGTCATTCCTGCCTCAACGCATGCCGCACCATCCTCCGCAGTCCTGGCACGCAACTTCGAGCGTGGCTTCTCCCGAGCACGCGACGTGCTCGCTGACCGGATCATCACCAACAGCCCTGATTTCGTGCTCGCATGCCACGCACTCGGCCTGAACGCCACGATGGACTACACCACCACCGAAGTCGCGAATCCCAAGACCCCGACATTCGGGCGCAACCAGAACCTCTACTACCAGCACGTCGGAGCGCTGTTCCCCGGCTGGCTCGACCCCGCCATCGTGGAACCCCCCGAAATCGGCACCGTCGACCCGGAAACCGGCGAGGAAGTCACCGAGGACGACGTCAACGCGTGGTACACCGAGCGCGCCAAGCTCCGATGCAGCGTCAACAGGAAACTCCCCGGCGGCGGCTACCAGTACCAGACCCCCCTCGCAGCCGGACGCATCGGCACCGAGCACACCATGCACACCGCCAACCAGGACGCCGCCGAGTACCCCACCGACATCGTGTACGCCGAGCGCTATTTCAAAGTGCCACCCGAACAAGCCGTCCGCCTGCAAGACAGACCATGGTCCACACCCGCATGGGATGCCGACTACGGACGACGCTCGATCGTCGAGACCGGCAACTCCAGAGCCAAGAACGAGGGTGGATTCGACGAAGAAACCTGTCGAATCCACGACTTCGTCGCCCACATCATTGCCGCGACGCTCAACCTCGTCATCCTGAATCTCGAAGAAGTTCGCCGATACGAACTCGAACACCAAGAAACCCAAGAGCAAGCCAACAAGATCTCAACCGCCACAGACAAGAACGACGGCACGCAAGCACGCGACAAACAGCCCACTGACGCCAAACGAGATGACCTGAAGAAACCCGAACCCGACGACACAGTCACCGCGGCATCAACACACACCGACGAATCGACCCCTGAACCAGACGCCGCTGTCAACAACGATCACACCACCGCACCAGCGCGCTCCGGCAAGAGCAACCGGCAACGGCGCAACCACCAACGCAAACAGAAAGCGCACCCTCGCGGAACCCCGCCAAACAGCAGAAGCCCGCCGAAGCACTGAGCGAACCCCAAATCAAGGCAGGCGGCTGCTAGCCGCCTGCCTTATCGCGCCCGAAAACTCTCTGAACACAAGGATCGGCGCCCTCTAGCCCCACTGAAACGCTGACAAACCCAGAAATCCCCGCCGCGCGCCTTCAAACGGCCCCCAGACGCGCACCTCGGGCCAAATCGCAAACATCAGACCCAACAATTCGCAAACAAGCCCGTCGTGGGCGATACAGGATTCGAACCTGTGACCTCTTGCGTGTCATGCAAGCGCGCTAACCAACTGCGCCAATCGCCCGAAAGGGTTTTAAACGGTAGCACTGCGGGTGCAGTGCGCAGCCGAGGCGGAGACCGGATTCGAACCGGCGTACACGGCTTTGCAGGCCGCTGCCTAACCACTCGGCCACTCCGCCCGAGTCCGGGTGAGGGTACCGTCCGACGTGCGCGGGGTTACCCGCCGTACACTCGTCCGCCAAGGCAGTTCGCCGCGTGGCCTCACTGCCCAGCGTTGTCGCACGAGTCGTCGCGACGTGCGCACCTCGCGGGTCACGCCCTCTGAAAAGATTATTGTGACAACTTTTAGTGAACTCGGCGTTCCCGAGTCCATGTGCGACACCTTGGCTGATCAAGGCATCACCGAACCGTTCGCCATCCAAGAACTGACCATTGCCGAAGCTCTCGCCGGTCGAGACGTGTGCGGCAAGGCCAAGACCGGCTCCGGCAAGACGCTGGCGTTCGGCTTGCCGACGCTCGCGCTCACGCCACGCTCTGCGGACGGCCGACCGACCACGCTCATGCTGACGCCGACACGAGAGCTGGCGAACCAGATCGCCACGGTCGTCGAGCCGCTTGCAAAGGCCATGGACATCCGGTCGATTGCCACCTACGGCGGCACCAACATCGAGCGACAGATCGAGCTGCTGGGCGCCGGCATGGATGTCATCATCGCCACGCCCGGCCGTCTCATCGACCTCATCGAGCGAAACGCCGTCGACGTTGGCGGCATCCAGCGGGTCGTCGTCGACGAGGCCGACCGCATGGCCGACATGGGCTTCCTGCCCCAGGTCGAATGGGTGCTGCGGCACATCGACGGCCGGCACCAGACGCTGCTGTTCTCGGCCACGCTCGACGGCGTGGTCGACACCCTCGTCAAGCGCTACCTCCGCGACCCCGTCTTCCACGAAGTCGAAGAACGAGAGGTCACCGTCGCGGAAATGGGCCACCTGTTCCTCTCGGTCCACAAGATGGACCGGGTCCGGGTGGCTGCGCGCATCATCGGTGCCAACGGCCGAACACTGCTGTTCACGCGAACCAAGCGCGGTGCCGACCGGCTCTGCGGAGACCTGCGTGACGAAGGTGTCAAGACCGGTGCCATTCACGGCGATCTGCCGCAAGTCAAACGAGAGCGGGCGCTTTCGGACTTCATGAAGGGCAAGATCACCGCGCTCGTGGCCACCGATGTCGCCGCCCGCGGCCTGCACATCGACGAGGTCGACGTCGTGGTGCACTACAACGTGCCCGCCGAGCACAAGACCTATCTGCACCGCTCGGGCCGTACCGCTCGGGCAGGACGCGGCGGCACAGCGGTGACGATGTTCCTCTGGGACGAAGAACTCGAAGTCCGCCAGCTTCAGCGCCGGCTGGGACTGCGGCTGCCCTTGCACGACATGTTCTCGAACGATGAACGCCTCGACGACCTCCTGGCATTCGCCGCCGGCAGTGACAACAGCGGCCGCTGAAATCCGCTTTAGACGGGCGCGAACTGACCGGTACCCTTGCCATTCCAGCGGCAGATCAACCGCTGGACGAAGGCACCGAGGTACGAAGGCTCAGCTGTGGACAGTGCGGCGAGGCGCGCAAGCGCCCTGAGCGGCGATGCGGCGGCCTGGCCGCTGCCCGCCTCGGGTGCATGGCACCCGGGCCTTGGCGCGGCCGGGCGGCGGTTCTTCGAGCTGTCACCGGATCGACCGTTCACGCTGGAAGGCGGTGGCACCCTGGCCGGCCCCGTGCTTGCATACGAGACCTGGGGTGCCCTCGATGCCGACGCAGCCAACGCAGTGCTGGTCTGCCACGCACTGACCGGCGACGCCCACGCGCATGGCCTCGCGCATCCGCCATCGCAACCCACTGAAGGCTGGTGGAACGACTTCATCGGTCCCGGCCGACCACTCGACACCAACCGGCACTTCGTGGTGTGCGCCAACGTGCTTGGTGGCTGCCAAGGCAGTACCGGCCCCTCGTCGGTGAACCCGGCCACCGGCGAGCGTTACGGGCCTGACTTCCCCGTCGTCACCAACCGCGACATCGTGCGGTCACAGTGGGCGCTGGGCCGTCACCTCGGTATCGACCGCTGGCTTGCGGTGGTCGGCGGCTCCATGGGCGGCATGACCGTGCTGGAGTGGGGCATCACCTATCCCCAGCGGGTCGGCTCGCTGGTGGTGATCGCGTCGGCAGCCGATGCTTCTGCGCAGCAGATTGCCTGGAGCAATGTCGGCCGCCAGGCAATCCTGGACGATTCCAAGTTCAGAGGCGGCCGCTACTACGACGCAGCCGACGGGGACGGACCACATCGAGGCCTTGCCAATGCACGGCGCATCGCCATGATCCACTACCGCTCCGGCGACGAATTCGATCGCCGGTTCGCCCGCCACAGCGAAGATCCGGTGCTGCCCCTGCGGCTTGAGCAACGCTTCGACGTCGAGAGCTACCTGGACTACCAGGGCGCAAAGTTCGTGCCCCGCTTCGACGCCAACACGTACCTGGTGCTGAACAAGCTGATGGATCTCCACGATGTCGGCCGCGGTCGCGGAGGCATCGATGCAGCGCTCAACCGCATCGTCGCGCCGACCATGGTGATGAGCGTTCGCACAGACTTCCTGTATCCGCGGCCCCAGCAGTTGAGGATCGTGGAAGCATTGGCGCGCCGCCCGACGATGCGAGTCGAACACATCGACATCGACAGCGACAACGGCCACGACGGCTTCCTCACCGAGCCCGACCAGACCGGGCCCCCGATGGGCGAGTTCATCGACGACGTCTACAAGAGCGACGCGGGACCCTCGGGGGCAACCCGTTGACCGGCAGCGCCGCGGCACTGCTGGCCGATGCGCACACCAGCGTGCCGTCCGAGGCCGTCGGATCGGGCTTGGGGGTGTGGTGGCTGCTCGTGACGCTGCTCGGCGTGCTCACCGTGGCATGCGCCACGGGATTCGTGCTGTACCTGCGACGGACGGCCCCGCAGCCGTGGCAAGGTGAAGAAAGCACCGTAAGGGGGACTTCATGAGTGAAACCTTCGATCCCCAAGAAATGATCACCCGATTCGCAGAGCGCGCCCAGGCAGTGCGCAAGCGGAATCTGCCCGCAGTCGGCGGCGAAGAGCGGCTGCACTTCATCCGTCAGGCCGAACTGGACTTCATGGACTACGCGATGATCGGCGACGCCGAGGCGACGCTCGTCGACGGGATCTTGACCCTGCGCATCGACTTGCGCTCCCCTGGGGAGTAGCAGCGTTTCTCAGCCGTTCGGAGCCGTAACGGCCCGCTGAATCCACGCGTCTCTGCGGTGGCCGCTTGCTACAGTGATCCGCCCGCGCGGATGTAGCTCAGTTGGTTAGAGCGCAACCTTGCCAAGGTTGAGGTCGCCGGTTCGACCCCGGTCATCCGCTCCACGCAGCCTCTTGGGTGCTCCGCGACAGCAGTTGCCGTCGCGTCGAGCGTCCGTATGTGCCAACCTTGTGCGGCTTTTCGGCCATTCATGACCCAAGGCTGCGTCTGTGGCGCGCCCCAGCGATCATCAGGAACGGGAGAACAACATGGGTGCACTCGACGGACGTGTCGTCCTGATCACCGGCGCGGGCCGCGGCATCGGCCGTGAACATGCCCTGCTGATGGCTTCGGAAGGGGCGAAGATCGTTGTCAATGACCTCGGCGGCACCACCGACGGAACCGGTGCCGACCAGGGTCCCGCCGACGAAGTTGTCGCTGAGATCGAAGCCATGGGCGGTGAGGCCGTCGCCAACGGGGACAACGTCACCGACTGGGAGGGCGCTCAGCGGATGGTGAACCAGGCTGTCGAGGCCTTTGGCGACCTGCACGTTCTCGTGAACAATGCCGGCATCCTGCGCGACCGAGTCGTGGTCAACATGACCGAGCCCGAATGGGACGCTGTCGTCGACGTCCATATGAAGGGGCATTTCTGCCCTACCCGCTGGGCCGCTGCCTACTGGCGAGAGCAGTCCAAAGCCGGCAAGGAAGTCAGCGGCTCGGTCATCAACACCGCATCGGGCGCCATGCTCGGCAACCTCGGCCAGCTCAACTACTCGGGCGCGAAGGCCGGCATTGCCGCCATGACGCTTGTGGCCGCCGGCGAGCTGGCGCGCTACAGCGTGCGAGTGAACTGCCTGGCGCCGATCGCACGCACTCGGCTCACCTTGCAGACGCCGGGGCTCGAAGAGGTGGTGCGCGCACCGGAAGATCCGGCCGACTTCGACCTGTACGACCCGGCCAACATCAGCCCGCTGGTGGCCTATCTGGCCATGGACAGCTGCCCGTTCACCGGAGGCGTGTTCCACGTCGGCGGCAACGAGGTGGGGTTGTACCAAGGCTGGTCTTTGTCGAACGACGACATCATCGCCACGGATGGGCGGTGGACGGTCGATGGTCTGACGCAGATTGCGCCTCGGCTGAATGAGGGTCGGTCGAAGCTGGCTTCGGTGGCTACTGCTATTGGTGACACTTTCAAGGGGTTCGGCAGGCGCGAAGCCACTGTGTAGGCGCGTTGGGTGTCCGTCGCTGTTGCCCCCGGGGTGGACGGGGGCAGGCGCACCCATGCTCAAACATGCGCAGCGCCGCCCGTTGCAGGGTGGATGGGCTGTGGCGCTGCGAACTGCGCGTGGGCACCCCTGCCCCCGCCCACCCCTCTTCGGTTCGGTTCTCCGGTCGTCGCTGGTGCCGCTGCTTGGGTGAATTCCGTACGTGCATCGGAGCGGCGAGGTGTGAGAATGGACCTGTGGAGACGTTGCAGCTCACTAAGCATCACGGCCTCGGCAATGACTTTCTCATCGCGCTGCTCAGCGATGAGGCGAAGTCCCAACTCGATGCGCTTCGACTCGACTGGCCTGGGCTGGCGCGGGAAGCCTGCAATCGGCGAACCGGTGTCGGGGCCGACGGCCTGCTTCTGGGAATCGAACCCGTTTGGTCGAATCCGACGTGGCACGAGAATACCGACAGTGGATCCAGCTATCCAGATGGCAACGCGACAGTTCGGATGGTGCTGTACAACTCCGACGGGAGCCGCGCCGCGATGAGTGGGAACGGCTCGGCCTGTCTCGCGAATGCTGTTGCAAGCGCTCAAGAACCCTGGTCATCGCATATCCATGATCTTCGCGACGCCTCTCTTGACCTGAAGATCGCGACCGACTCAGGGACTCGAAACGTTCGGTGGCACAGCCCCTATGTCGAGTCCGTCGACGGCGAACCGATTCCGATCGACACACACATCGACATCACGCTGCCACCGGTCATGGCTGGTCCCGAGATTTGCCCTGCGCTCGACGAGCTCATATCCGGCTCATTCGGGGATGCAGCGCGCAGCACCGGAGATGTCGGCAATCCGCATCTCGTCATTGCCGCCGAGAGCAGGGTGACGGCTGACGAGACCGCTCGTCTAGGAGCTCTCTACGAAGGACACTTCCACGGTGGCATCAACGTCGAATTCGTTTGGCCCAACGATGGGCCATCGAAGGCCGCCGGCCAGCCTCAATCGAGCCTAGGAATGTCAGTGTGGGAACGTGGTGCTGGGTTGACCGACGCCTGCGGAACCGGCGCCGTGGTCGCCGTGACCCGAGCCCGTGAATGGGGTCTGATCACGAGTGACATCTTCACAAGCGTTTCGATGCCAGGCGGATTGGCGACAATTGCCCAGGTCGCGGCTGACAAGCCCCCAGTGCTCCAGGTGTGGGCCGATCACGTCGCGGATATTGGGTGGCCGTTGCGTGGGCCTTGGCTGGATGCTTGATGGCTGACTCTGAACAGTCGGCGGCGCCGTCCGCTGAATCCCATCGGGGGGGTTTTGGGGAGTTTGGGGGGGCTGAGTCTGGGCTTATTGACCGGGCTTTCCGGGAGCAGATCGTTCTGGTGGGGGTGCAGCTGGCTGCGCGGACTGCTGATGAGGTGGATGCCAACCTTGACGAGTTGGAGCGGCTGGTTGACACCGCCGGGGCCGACGCGGTGGACCGGATCGTTCAGCGGCGGGACTCGCCGGACCCTGCAACGTTTGTCGGGCGCGGCAAGGCCGACGAGATTCTGGATGCCTCGCTCGAACACGACGCCGACACGGTGGTGTTCGACGACGAGCTCTCGCCGGCGCAGCAGTTCAATCTGGAGCGGATCCTCAAGCGCACGGCACTCGACCGCACTGCGGTGATCCTCGACATCTTCGCCCAGAACGCCACCACGCTCGAGGGCAAGGCCCAGGTGGAGCTGGCCCAGCTCCGCTACCGGCTCCCCCGCCTGCGTGGCCGGGGGCGGCAGCTGTCCCAGCAGGCCGGCGGCATCGGCACCCGGGGGCCGGGCGAGACCCAGCTCGAAGTTGATCGCCGGCGGATTCAGCGGCGCCTTGCCCGGCTGGAGAAGGACTTGCGCGGTCTGCGGCGGACCCGGCTGAACCAGCGCAAGTCGCGCCGCCGCTCTCGCTATCACACGGTTGCAATCGTGGGCTACACCAATGCCGGCAAGTCGACCCTGCTTCGGCGTCTCACCGGTGCCAATGTGCTGGTGGAGAACCGGCTGTTCGCGACGCTCGACGCCACCACGCGGCGCCTGCAGCTTCCCGGCGGCGAGACGGTGCTGCTCACTGACACGGTCGGGTTCATCAAGAAGCTGCCGACCTCACTGATCGAAGCGTTCATGTCGACCCTCGAGGAGGTGGCCGAGGCCGATCTGCTGGTGCACATCGTGGACGCTTCGGCGGCAGAACCAGAGATGCACATTGACGTCGTGCGCTCAGTGTTGCGCGAGATCGGTGCCGGCGATATTGACGAGCTCATCGCGTTCAACAAGAGCGACGCGACCGACCACGGCACGGTCCGGCCGCTGCTGGCGCGCTACGAGGGCTCGCATGCGATCTCGGCGAACAGCGGCGATGGCGTCAACGAGCTATTGCTTGCTGTCGGAGACCGGCTCAGGCACCTCACCAAGGTCACCGAGCTGCGCATCCCCTACTCCCGTGGCGACGCCCTGGCCGCTGTGCACCGCGAAGGCGAGGTGCTCACCGAGACCCACGACGACGACGGCACCGTCGTCCATGCACGCCTGGACGACGTTTCGCGCAGCGTGTTCGCAGAATTCGTGACGCGAGGCTCAGAACGAGAAGACGCTCCACTGCAGTGACCTTCCATATGTACGATTCGTACATGACAGAGCTTGCAGTCAGCGAGGTACGAAATCGGCTGGCCGAAGTGATCGAGGACTCCCGTCGGTCGGGTGAGCCGGTCACGGTGACACGGCGCGGCCGCAGGGTGGCAGTGATCTTGGGCCCGGAGGCTTTCGACCGACTCGTCGACAGCGCGGACGATCAGCAGGACCGCCGTGAACTCGACGCCGCACGCGCCGAAGACGACTACGTGCCTTGGGACGAGGTCAAGGCCGAGCTGGGACTTGGGTGAGCCAATACAAGGTCGAGATCGCGCGCCGAGCCGTGAAATCGATCGCTCGCCTGCCACGCCGAGAGCAATTGCGCGTTCGCGCAGCGGTGGACCTGCTCGCCGACGAGCCCCGTCCCCCAGGCTAACTCGCTCTCGCCGACGAGGTCTCTGTATACCGGGTCCGAGTCGGTGACTACCGCATCGTCTATGAAGTCGTTGACGACCGCTTGCTGATCCAGGTAATCCGTGTCGGCCATCGCCGCGACGTCTATCGGCCCTGACTGAATCGGGCAATGATGTCATCGTGACCTCAGGCACCGGGTTCGTCCCGCCGCCCTATCCCTACGACCGGCTGGACGAACTGAAGCCGCTGGCTGACCGCCATCGAGGCGGCTTGGTGGATCTGTCCATCGGCACGCCGGTGGATCCGCCGTCGCCCGCTGTGCTGGCCGCACTCGGCGGGTCGGATTCCGAGCGGGGATATCCACCGTCGATCGGCACGCCTGACTTGCGAGAGGCCGCTGCACGTTGGTGCGAGGAACGCTTCGGTGTGCAGGTCGATGCCGCTGCTGAGGTTGCAGCAACGATCGGCTCGAAGGAGTTCGTGGCCGGGCTGCCCCACTGGCTGCGCCTGCGCACCCCCGATCGCGACACCGTCCTGTACCCCGAGGTCAGCTACCCCAGCTATGCCATGGGGGCTGAGCTGGCCGGCTGTCGGGCGGTGCCCGTGCCGGCGGATGAGCATTGGTCGATCCAGCTCGACGCCATCACTGAGTCCGATGCCGAAAGGGCATTGGTGCTGTGGGTCAACTCGCCTGGCAATCCCGCTGGCGGCCTCGATGATCTCGGTGCGGCTGCTCGGTGGGGTCGGGAACGGGGCGTGCCGGTCTTCAGCGACGAGTGCTATGCCGAGTTCACTTGGGACGGACCGCCTCGCACGATCCTGACACCGACCGACGCCGCTCCAGCGACAGCTGAATCCCGGCGCGCAGAGGTGGACGGCGTTGTGGCCGTCCATTCCCTTTCCAAGCGGTCCAACTTGGCCGGTGTGAGGGTGGGCTTCTACGCGGGCGACCCCGAACTCGTCCACTACCTGCGGGAGCTTCGCAAGCACGCCGGATTCATGGTTCCCGGTCCCGCCCAGGCAGCGGCAGCCGCGGCGCTGGCCGACCAAGTCCATGTGGCCGAACAACGAGACCGTTACCGATCGCGGCTCGGGCGTCTCGCACGCATCGTGGGTCGCTTCGGTCCCGAGCCTCCCCTTCCGCGTGGCGGGTTCTACCTGTGGGCTGAGGCTCCTGACGGTGACGCGTGGGCGTTTACCCGCACCCTGCTGGCGGAGGCGGGGATTCTCGTATCCCCAGGCGAGTTCTACGGCCCGTCCGGGGCGGATCGTGTGCGGATAGCCGCCGTGCTGACCGACGATGCACTCGACATGGTTGAATCCCGCCTCAGCTAGACCTTCGATCTGAACTTGAGGGTTCAGCGCGATCCGGAGCCATCAGGCTTCAAGTTGTAGTGCTCGGTCTGCCATCTCTGAGGTGCTTCCGTACGGGATCCAAGTGATCCGCGGGTCTCGGGCGAACCAACGCTGCTGCCGGCGAGCGAAGCGTCGGGTCCGTGCGATGGCAGCTTCGAGCGCTTCGTCCAGCGAGCACTCCCCTGCAAGGTTGGCACGCAGCTCGGAGTAACCGAGGGCCTGAGCGGCCGTGCGCGACATTGGGCTTTCCATCAGCCGCCGCACTTCGTCCACGAAACCTTCCTCGATCTGTCGGCGATAGCGGTCCGCTATGCGTTCGTCGAGCGTGTCCCGGTCAAGGTCGACGCCCAACATCCGGAAGGGCACCTCGGGGTAGGTCTGCAGACCCGGCCCATACGACGAGAACGGCCGGCCGGTACCCAGGCAGACCGAGAGCGCCCGCACGACACGTCGTACGTTCGTCGGCTCCATACGTGAAGCTGCGAGCGGATCCAGTTCGCCAAGGCGGCGATGCAGAGCGACGACACCGTCCGCTGTCGCCTGCGCCTCGGCTTCCAGCTCCGCCGCGATCGATCCGAACTCCGGCGGCGGGGTCAAGCCGTCGACGACGGCGCGCAGGTACAGACCGGTGCCGCCGACCAGCAGCGAAACGGCGCCACGTGCAGCGATGTCGGCCATGGTCGCTTCGAACGCCGTGGCGTAGTCGACCACGGTGAAACGTTCCGCCGGATCGACGAGGTCGATGAGATGGTGCCGGACTTCAGCCTGCTCGGCTGCGGTGGGCTTGGCAGTGCCGATGTCCATCCCCCGGTACACCGCCATGGAGTCGACCGACACCAGCTCCACCGCGGCCCCGCCCCCTTGCCGTGCGCGGTCGCGACGTGCGAGTTCCAGTGCCAGCGCCGACTTGCCCGACGCAGTCGGTCCCACGATCACCAGCGGCAGGCTGATGCTGTCGCCGCCCATGGCGCTGACCTCAGCGCGCAGCAACCGGGATGCGGGTGCGGTACCGCGCAGGCGCCGTGACCTCGACAAGGTCACCGCTCAAGTGGAACGTGGCGGCCTGGCGCACGTGTACCCGTGCATAGGTGCCGACTCGCAGCACTTCGGGCGTCGAGAAGTGCACCAGGCGGTTCTGGCGGGTACGCCCCGTCAATGTGCTCGGATCCCGCTTGGACGGCCCCTCGATCAGCACCTCTTCGATCCGGCCGACACGCGACTCGTTGCCCAGTCGTGCCGAACGCTCGACAACGGCTCGCAGCCGCTCCATGCGCTCGGCTGCCACGGACGGCTCGACGAATTGATCGGTCAGTTCGGCAGCCTCGGTGCCGGGTCGGGGCGAGAAGACGAACGTGAACGCGCTGTCGAAGCGGGCTTCTGCGACGAGTTCGAGCGTCGCAGCGAAGTCCGTTTCGGACTCTCCGGGGAAGCCGACGATGATGTCGGTGCTCACTGCCAAGTCCGCAACAGCGTCACGGGCTGCGCCGAGCCGCTCGAGGTAGCGCTGAGCGGTGTAGCCCCGGTGCATGGCGGCCAGCACTTCATCGCTGCCGGACTGCAGTGGAAGGTGAAGGTGCTCGCACACCGCCGGCGTCTGTGCCATGGCGGAGACGACGTCGGTGCGCAGATCCTTCGGGTGCGGGCTGGTGAACCGCACTCGCTCGATGCCATCGACTGTGCCGACGGTGCGCAGCAGATCACCGAACAGCGGCCGTGCCGTGCGGCGTCCACCCGCCCAGGTCTCGCCGGCACGCCATGCGGCATCGATCTCACCGTTCGTGCCGCGCAACGCCAGGGTCACGTCTCGGCCGTAGCTGTTGACGTTCTGCCCCAGCAAGGTCACCTCGCTGACACCGTCGGCCGCCAGCCTGCACACTTCGTCGATGAGCTCGCCGAACGGCCGGGAGATCTCGCGGCCCCGAACCGACGGCACGATGCAGAAGGCGCACGAGTTGTCGCAGCCGATCTGGATCGTGACCCACGCTGCGTGCTGGGCTTCACGGCGAACCGGCAGCGCCGACGGAAACTCCTCGGACTCGGTGAGGATCTCCGTCACCGGCCCTGAAACCCGCGCATCGGCCAGCAGTTCGGCGGCGCGGCTCACGTTGTGGGTACCGAAGACCACGTCGACGTGGGGAGCCCGCTCGCGTACAAGGTCCTGGTCCTTCTGTGCCAGGCAGCCTGCAACGGCGATCTGCACCTCGGGTCGTTCCTCTTTGAGACGCTTGAGGTTCCCGAGCTGCCCGTAGAGCTTGTTGTCGGCGTTCTCGCGGATGCAACAGGTGTTCAGCACGATGATGTCCGCGTCGGCCATCGTCGGCGCGGCCACCAAGTCGTCAGCCTCCAGCAGGCCGGCGATCCGTTCGGAGTCGTGCACGTTCATCTGGCACCCGTAGGTGCGCACGAAGTAACTGCGCTGGACGCCGTACTCGCTGTCCTTCACGCCCTCAAGGCTAGAGCCGCCGCATCGATCTCAGGACGCTACCGAACCCAATCTCGAACGATCCAAGGCAAGAGCGGCACAATTGTTCACAGAAAGCATCGCATGCGCCCGGAGACAGTTACACAATCCGCCACCAATCAAGAAAATGATTGCTCGCGTTGCCCACCTCAATGAGATCGCGCCGAGCTTCGATAACCTATGGCAGCACTAAGACACCCTCCGTGAGCGCATCCAGTGCCGCATCTTGCTGAGCAGCGCGCATTTGAGCCACCGTAACCAAGACTCGATCACGTACCGCGGCAATTCCTTCTTCACTGCGGAGACGCGAATAGGCCTCGCTACCATCCAAAGACGTTGGAATTGGCGCGATCGTAAACTCAACCAACCTTTGGAAATAGGCAATCGCCAACGCTCGATCCGAGGCCAGATCTGGCTTCAGTCGAAGCTGATCCTTCGACTGCCTTTGGATGCCTAAGGATTCCGACAAGACTTCAGACGCAAAATAGATTACCGCCGTAACAAATGCTCCATATCGAAAGTATCCATACGATTTGGATTGAAACTCGGTCGCACGGCCATCCTGCACTGTTCTACGTAGCTTGTCTTTCGTTGCCCCGACAGCTTCACCAAGACGATACACTAGGAGAAGCTGATGAATATCGGTCTCGTCGTTGAACAAGGCTCGATAGGTACGCTCATTCTCGAATAATTGAGGGCTATTTCGATGAGCAAGAACTGGCTCTCCGCGAAAGGCCGCTAACCAGGGTGCGAGCTTGGAGAGATGGATATCTTGGCTCGAAGTCCGCACGATGCTGCGGCGAAACTGATAGGCAATTCCAAGTTCTTGATCGAATTCATCCTGTATCCGCGCCTGAGTGCGGTCTAATACGCGGAGCTCCCAGGGCCTAATCGGATTCTGAGTATTGTTATAGCGTATGATATTCTCAATCAGCGTTGGATCGGCTGATTCTATGATCCGCACTGGCAGCAGCACATCATTGAGTGTTTCTCTAGAATCCACGCTTGTCAGACTTCCTAAGGTTTGTGCACCATTCGTTACAGCAAGGCCCTGACACAGTACTGACGATCGCTTCAGCTCAAACCCGCGCGTTATGAGAGTTAAGCCGTTATTGTAGACCCAGAAATTCTGCGGTTCCTCACTCGCTGTGCGCCGAATCTGCTGATTAATATTGCGCGAAGATGATCTCCGACCGAGGTAGTCTCGAATATTCGCGCTCGTCAAGGCGTCGCCGAACTGCTCGGAGAGTCTCACCAGCTCGGAGGCACGTACTGTTACCGATAGCCCGCGCCAATTGTCGCCTTCCGCCTCGTGCGCGTTGTGTTCTATCGGAAGCCTGATTTCATCGGTTATAGTAATTGCGGCATGACGCTGGTCATAGAGGTCCGATACGTCATGGAGGCTTAGCTCTCTCGCTACTCCGTTTATTTGAGATCCCGATTGTTCGGCCCATTGCTTGAGTTTGTTCCTTAGAGAGTCTTCGACGGTTCGCATTTCCTGCTGTGCGATCGTACTTGGGCTTGAGTTGTGCAGAAAGTACACTGCAATTTCATGTAGATCGCCAGAGCTCAATGCATCTCTAAGGTCTTCGGCAGCGGCTCTTACATCCGACCTAGCAATCAGATTGATGTCAGAATCCAAGAGCCATGCACATGCGGCGTTTAGATCGCTCGCCTTATTTGCTTTGGGTGTATCATCTTTCCAACCATCTCGTGTATAGGCTTGTATTATAATTGCGCGTCCGCTCTCACGATCTATGTAGCAAAAGTCAATTTTCTTATCGTCGTGGCCATCGAGAAGGCCCTCACGCATCAACTGTTCATAATCACCGCTCGCCAATAAGAGCCCCGCTGCGAAGATCGTATATGAATTCGTGCCAAATTCTTGATTGAGTTGGTCGACCGCCTCGATGATCTGGGTCTTCTTCTCTTCAGTCAACATGCGCTTGATACTCTCTCGTGTGTGAAGGCGAAATTCTGCGACATGTTGTCGCGGGCGTGCGCCATGAAGCCTAGGTACTGCTTGATGTTGCCGTTGTAGTTGCCGTCCTGGCGACGGTTCTCGGCGCCTTCGAAGTTGTAGTAGCCAGGCGTGCAGTCACGGTTGCGGGTGGTCTTGCCGCGGTTCGCGATGACCTGCTGCACCCACCACTCCTCGGCTTCGGGCTGGCAATCCATCGTGTGCAAGCCGTTGGTTCGCACAAAGTCGATGCACTCAGCGATGTGCTCGCCCTGGCTGTTGAGCACGTCAGTCAGATTGAACGCAAAGAAGGCCTGATACCCGCCCATGATGAACAGGTTCGGATATCCGGCCGTGTGAATCCCCAGCAATGTGCGGATGCCCTCGGAGTACTTGTCGTTGAGCTCAATGCCACCCTCGCCCGCAATCTGGTTGTAGATGCCGGTCTGCTGCACCTCGAAGCCCGTGGCATAGATGAGCAGATCGACCTCGTACTGGACACCGTCGAAGAGCGGGCCCGCCTCGGTGATCTGGGTGATGCCCTTGCCCTCTGTGTCGACGAGGTGAACATTGGGCCGGTTGAACGTGGGCAGGTAGTCGTTGTGGAAACAGGGCCGCTTGCACATGAGCATGTACCAGGGCTTCAGCGCCTCAGCCGTCACCGGGTCGTCCACAACCTCGTCGATGCGCCGGTGTATGCGCATCATCGCATCGATGTTGGCGTTCTCCTGCCGGCGGATCTTCTCCTCGCGTGACATCGCCGCACGGCGCGCCTTTTGCTCCTCGCTCAAGCGCGGGCCTGCCATCGCCCGCTCTCGTCGGCGGGCCTGCCAGCCCGGCTTCAGCTTCGCCGCCCATTCCGGATCGGTTTCCCAATCGTCTCGGATGTCAATCGACGACGGCGTGCGCTGGAAGACGTAGAGCTCTTTGGCCATCTCGCCGAGCTGCGGGATGGCCTGCACTGCGGTGGCACCAGTGCCGATGATGCCCACACGTTTGTCCCGGAGGTTTTCGAGATCGGTGCCGGTGTAGTCGTAGTCCCAGCGCGACGTGTGGAACGAGTGGCCCGTGAACCGCTCCATCCCTTCGATGACCGCCAGCTTGGGCTTCGCGAGGGTGCCGTTCGCGCAGATAACGAACTGGGCGGTGATCTCGTCGCCTCTGTCGGTGCTGATGCGCCACACCTCGGCTTGGCTGTCCCAAACCGTCGACGTCACCGTCGTCTGGAACATCGCCAGGTCGTATAGCTCGTACTTGCGAGCGATCAGGCGGCAGTACTCAAAGATCTCGTCGCCGGTCGCGTAGTGACGCGACGGCACATAGCCGGTCTCGTCCAGCAAGGGCAGGTAGTCATAGGAGACGACGTCGCACGCCACGCCCGGGTAGCGATTCCAGTACCACGTGCCGCCGACATCTGCGCCGCGCTCGACGATCCGGATGCTCTCGACGCCCTTGTGACGCAGCCGGGCAGAGGTGAGCAGTGCGGAGAAGCCTCCGCCGATGAACAGCACTTCGACGTCATCGCGCACGGGCGGCCGCTCGATGCGCTCGGTTGCGTATGGATCTTCGGAGTAGCGGGCCAGATCGTCGACGAGGTCGGAGGTGTAAATCGCTGTGCCCGGAGGCCGATAACTCAGTCGCAGGTCACGTTCTTCGGCAAACCGTTGCTTGATGTCGTCGTAGTACGACTGCGGCGGGCGGCCGTCGGCGTCGCGCGAGTAATCGAAGTTGAAGACGTTCTGGGGCTTCTCGATCTTCTGCTTGCCGGTCTTCTGCGCCACCCGTCGCTCCCCGATCCGAGACCGATCGCCCCGTTCGCCTATGACCGGATCAGGCTAGGGCAACGCCGTCGTGCGGTGCCGATTCGCCAGGGCGGCCTGCGCGCTGCGCCGTCCGATTGGCTCAGTCGACGCTGGCACCTTCGGCCCGGGTCGCCTGCGCATCGTCGAGACGGTCAAGCACATCGGCATCGTCGTCAGCCTCACCATCGACTCCGATGCCGAGCGTCGAACGAATCCGGCCGTCGATCTCGACGGTGACCTCTGGATTGGCGATCAGGAACTTCTTTGCGTTCTCGCGACCTTGGCCCAGCTGCTCGCCCTCGTAGGTGTACCAAGCACCGGACTTCTTCACGATGCCGTGCTCGACGCCCACATCGAGCAGCGAGCCCTCGCGGCTGATTCCCTGCCCGAACATGATGTCGAACTCGGCTTGGCGGAACGGCGGCGCCACCTTGTTCTTGACGATCTTGACGCGTGTGCGTCCGCCCACGACTTCGCCTTCGATCTTGATGGCCTCGATGCGGCGGATGTCGATGCGGATCGACGAGTAGAACTTCAGCGCCCGACCACCCGACGTGGTCTCGGGGCTGCCGAACATCACGCCGATCTTCTCGCGCAGCTGATTGATGAACACGCAGATCGTCTTGGTCCTGCTGAGGTTGGCGGTGAGCTTGCGCAGCGCCTGCGACATGAGACGCGCCTGCAAGCCGACATGGTGGTCGCCCATCTCGCCCTCGATCTCGGCCCGCGGCGTGAGCGCTGCCACCGAGTCGATCACCACCACGTCGATCGCTCCCGAGCGAATCAGCATGTCGGTGATCTCGAGCGCCTGCTCGCCGGTGTCGGGCTGGGAGATCAGCAGCTCGTCCACATCGACGCCGATGTTCTTCGCGTACAGCGGATCCATCGCGTGCTCGGCGTCGACATAGGCGCAGACGCCGCCGGTTCGCTGGGCCTCGGCCACCAGGTGCATGGCGAGCGTGGACTTGCCCGACGCCTCAGGCCCGTACACCTCCACCACTCGGCCGCGGGGAAAGCCGCCGATGCCGAGCGCCAGGTCGATCGCGAGACTGCCGGACGAGATTGCCTCGACAGCCATGTGATGCTTCTCGCCCATCTTCATCACCGACCCGTCGCCGAACTGGCGTCGGATCTGTGTGAGCGTCATATCCAGTGCTCGTTCCCGATCCTGCTTATCCATGTCGTCCTCCTCGGACACCCGCCGGCCGCACCCGGTGTGCGATGCCGTCTGGTGGCACCGTAGGAGCGGGGTGTGACAACTCACGGGTGATTTTCTGCCGGTTGATCTCCCTCGGACGGCGGTCGCGCTTAGTGCGCCGCACGTCGCTGCACTGGCGGCCTCTGCTCAAGCGCCGTGCGCTGTTGCAGCAACCATTGCGAATGACAGCAATGTAGTTCCGAACATCAGTTCGTGTCAAGGCCAGAGGCCGAGATTGGAGTACTCAGTCACGTCTCGTGTGTGCGCGCGAGCGGCCGGCACGTCATCGCGTCGCACCCATGTGGCACGCTGCGCCCCATGAGCTCCCCATCTCAGATCACCGACGACGACTTCGGGCTGCTGCACATCGAACGCAATGCCGGCGTCGTGTTCGCAACCATTGACGCCCCGCCGATCAACGTCATGACGCCGGCGCTTTTCCGCGAGCTGGCCAAGTTCAGCGCGCACGTTGCCGACGACGCCTCCGTGCGGGTGGTCGTGCTGCGCAGCGACAATCCGGACTTCTTCATCGCGCACTTCGACGTGGAGGCGATTCTCGGCTTCCCCACCGAGGGACCGGCTGAGCGCCCGACTGAACTCGGGGGCTTTCACGCCATGTGCGAGCGCTACCGCACGATGGGCAAGGCCACCATCGTCGAGATCGGAGGACGGGTCGGCGGCGGTGGCAGCGAGCTGTCCATGTCGTGCGACATGCGCTTCGGCGCCATCGATCGCACCTTCATCAACCAGATGGAGGTGCCCATCGGCATCCTGCCCGGCGGGACCGGCACACAACGTCTCCCCCGGCTCGTGGGACGCGGGCGCGCCATGGAGGTGATCCTGGGCGGCGTCGACCTCGACGCACGTACCGCCGAGCAATGGGGCTACCTGAACCGGGCACTCCCCGCCGACGAGCTGCGACCCTTCGTAACCGATCTGGCCTATCGCATTGCGAAGTTCCCGCCCCAAGCAGTCGCTTTGGCCAAGCAGGCGGTCAACGCCGCCGACGATCTGCCGCTGCGAGAGGGATTGTTCACCGAGCAGTACCTGTTCCAGCAGCTCATGCGCACGCCCGAGGCTCGTCCGGCGATGGAGCAGTTCCTGGCTCTCGGCGGGCAGACCCGCGAGGGCGAAATGCGGGTGGCCGACCTGGTCGCCGACATCAGTACTGACAGCTGAAGCTCGCGGCAGTGGCAGCCACCGGTTCCCCACTTGAGGGCAATCCAGAACTCATCGACTCGTGGCGCGCCTGGCTGGTGGCGATCGGTGCCGGGCTGGCCACCGGCGTGGCGTTCGGCACCATCTATACCTTCGGCGCGTTCATCGAGTCGATGTCCCAAGAATTCGGGACCGGCCAGGGCGGCACCTCGATCATGATCGGGATCGCCACGTTCCTGTTCTTCAGCACCGGGATCATCTCAGGGCCGCTGCTGCATCACGTCGGGCCACGGCCGCTGCTGGCAGTGGGCGGAGCGATGTTCGTCGCCGGCTTAATCGCGACCTCGTCGGTCTCGCAGCTGTGGCACGCCTACCTCGTCTACGGGATCGGTTGCGGCTTGGGCTCGGGCCTGTTCGTTTCGCCGCTGTTCGCGACTGCTGCGTCGTGGTTCTTGCGGCATCGGGCGGTATCTCAAGGCTTGGTCGCGACCGGACCGGGCCTAGGGACCATGGTGCTGGTACCGCTCGCCGAGCGGATGATCGAATATCTGGGTTGGCGTGAGGCGTTCCGATGGCTCGCAGTCATCGGAGCGGTCACGGTGCTGGTGTGTCTCCTGCTCGTACGACGCACGCCCATCGTCGCGACCGCGCATCCGCGCGAGCACGTTCGCCGGGTCGTGCGGACCAAGGCGTTCTGGCAGCTGACGATCGGCTCCACGCTGTTTGCGGTGCCGGTCATCGGTTCGCTGGCAGCCCTCATTCCCTTCGCTCGCTCCGTCGGCATCAGTTCGAGCGCGGCGGCCTTGCTGGTCTCCATCGTCGGCGCCTCGAGCATCTTCGGCCGGCTGTTGCTGACCAGCTTCGCCCGAGCCCTGGGATCGGTGCGGTTGCTGAAGATCTCCTTTGCGCTGCTGCCGATCGCGTATGTGATCTGGTTCTTCGCATCGGACCGCTACGCGCAGATCGTGGTGTTCGCCGTTCTCTTGGGCGTCGGTTACGGCGGATTCGTTGCCCTGCAGGGAGATGTGACACCTCACCTGTTCGGCGTGGCGGGAATCGGCACCGTGCTCGGGCGATTGTTCTTCTGCTACGGGATCGGGAGCATGATCGGCCCGATCGTCATGCTCACGCTCCACGAGCGCTCAGGTGGGACACTGCTGCCGATCGCGGTCGTGACGGGTGCGGCGCTCGCAGGCGTGCTCTTCATCTGGAGGCTGACGCACGACCCTGTGCCGCTCGAGCCGCTCGCTGACACGGTGGCACGGCAGTCGCCGCAGCAGCTGTCTCCGCCCAGTGTCTGGACGCTCGTGCCGCTAGGCGGAAGCCGCGTACGCTGAGGCCGGGCAGCCGGCTCCTTTCGGCTCTATCGTCAGACGCCGTGGAACGGCCGCTCGAAGATGTATTGGTGCTGGATCTGACCCGTGCGGTCGCCGGGCCGATCACCGGCCGTCTGCTGGCTGATCTCGGTGCCCGGGTGGTAAAGGTTGAGCCGCCCGACGCCGATCTGACCCGCTTCATCGTGCCCCAGGTAGATGGCCACTCGGCTTACTTCGCACAGTTCAATGCCGGCAAGGAATGCGTGTCGCTCGACCTCACGACTACCGCTGGCCGCGACGTGCTCTTGGCAATGGTCCCCAAGGCCGACATCGTGCTTGAGAATTACCGCCCGGGCGTGCTCGACAAGCTGGGCTTGGGGTTCGATGCGCTTGCCGAGGTCAATCCCGGGATCATCGTCGCCTCCGTGTCGGGCTGGGGCCATGGCAACAGCCGCAGCCACCGCGGCGCCTTTGCGGGGATCCTGCACGCCGAGGCCGGCGTCACCGAGATGGTGGCGCGCCGACGCGGCAACGAGCCCTACCGCAACGATCCGATGTCACATGCCGACACCTACGCCGGGCTTCATGCGCTCGGCGCAGTGCTGGCCGCCCTGCACATGCGGCACCGCACCGGGCACGGGCAGACCGTCGAGGTGTCCATGGCAGAGAGCACGCTCATGTGCAATGACCTGGCTGCCACGGACTTGACCGGACAGGACCCGCAGATCGGCTTTAAGGGCGGGCAGAACTGGGCAGCGGTCTACCCCTTGTCGAACGGCCGGCACGTCACCGTGACGCTGGATCTCACGGCCAACTTCGGCATGAAGGTGATCACTGCAGCGATGGATCGTCCAGATCTTCGCGTCGACCCCCGTTTCGCTCGCATCGAGGACCGGGTGCATCACCGAGACGAGATCGAGGCCATCTTCGCCGAGTGGGTAATCCAATTTGACAGCGCTGAGGCCGTGGAAGCCGCGATCGGCGTGAAGTCTGTCATGGCCGCTGAGGTGCGCACTGTGGCCGAGCTGGCCGAAACCGAATGGGCCCGGGAACGAGGTGCCTTCGTAGACGTTGCCGCCGGCGAAGCGGGGGTGCCGCTTACCGTCCCGCAGTCGCCGTGGCGCTTTGCCGATGCGGATTCCGGTGCCCGCCCTGGAGCCGTCGCTGGCGACCGCGGGCAGCACAATCGTGAAGTGCTGACGGAGCTGGCCGGTCTGGACGACGAGGCGATCGACAAACTCGAAGCCGACGGCGTGGTTTCGGCCGGACCGCCCATCTTCCGTCAGTCCGCCCCTTCACGCCGCTGACGAAACGCACCAGCGACGACATCGCGCTCTCAGGACAGGAGCGTGTCGCCGATGTGGTCGACGAAGGCAGCGATCTCGTCGACGGTCTGGCCGTTGGGCAGCAGCACGAGCCGGTCGACGCCCATCTCGGCGAAGCGCTCCACCATCTCAGTCGTCGGCCGCACCCGGGGCGTGACGGTGATCTCGAGCCGCCCGAGCTCGGTGGGGCGGTCGTAGCGGGTGCCGGCTTCGGACAAGCCTTCGATGCAGTTCTGGGTGCCGTCGTAGTCGAGCGCGAATCCGTACCAGCCTTCGCTCATCGTGACGGCGCGGCGGTATGCCGGCGCTGTGTGGCCGCCCATGACCACCGGGGGGCCCGGCTGGCGGACCGGCCGGGGGCGGGCCTGCACGTTCGAGAAGCTCACGAACTCGCCGTCGTAGGCGGGCGCGTCCATCGACCAGATGGCTCGCATGGCCTCGATGTATTCCTCGGTCCGGCGGGCCCGGTCGGCCATCGGGATGCCCAGCGCATCGAACTCCGGGCCCAAGTAGCCGACGCCGACGCCGAACAGGAGCCGCCCGCCCGACAGCACGTCCACGCTCGCAAGTTCCTTGGCCAAGACCAGCGGGTTGCGCTGGGGAACGATGATGATGCCGGTGCCCAGTTTGATCTCGCTGGTGAGCGCCGCAACATAGGCGAGCGCCACCGCCGGATCGAGCATCGGGTGCAACGGCGGCAGCGGCGACGGCGGCGCCTGCGGATCGGGCAGCACCACATGCTCCCCCGTCCACACGGACTCGAAGCCCGCTGCCTCAGCGGCCACTGCGATACGCCCAGCTCCCGCTGGGCCAGCTGCGTCGCCCAGCGCCCCCATATTTATCTGGAACAGTCCAATCTTCACTGTGTTCCCCTCTCGTTGCCTGCCGTGGTGACGATCTCGTTCGCCGCTCCGCCGATGCGATCAGCGGAAGTTGGGCGCCACCTCTTTGATGAACAGGTCCATGGAGTGCTTCTTGGCTTCCATCGGACCGAAGGTGAAGTCGGGAATGATCAGCTCGTCCACCCCCACCTGGCGGTACTGCTCGACGACCTCGCAGACCTCCGCCGGAGTGCCCACGATGGTGGCTCGACCGAGGTCCATGGCACGGAAACGCTCCAGCTTGGCCGAGTCCTCACCGATGAACAGCAGCGCGCACGCCGAGCGGCTGATCTCGCTGGGATCGCGACCGATGGCCTCGCAGTGCCCATCCAGCACGCTGCACAGCTCGGCAATGTCTTCGGGCATTCCCCAGTAGTTCCACTCGGTGGCCCAGCGGGCCGTCGTGCGCAGCGTGCGGCGCCGCCCGCCTCCGCCGATGAGCAGCGGGATGGGCGACTGAATCGGCTTGGGGTCGAGCGGAGCCTCGGTAACCGTGTAGTGCTCGCCGTCGAGGTTGGTGCGGTGGTTGCCGAGCAGCGAGCATATGATCTCGACCGCCTCGTCGAAGCGGTCCATGCGGCTGCGCAGCGTCCCGAACTCGAATCCGTACGCCTCATGCTCGTTCTCCTGCCAGCCCGCGCCGATGCCCAGCACCACTCGGCCACCGGAGAGGTGGTCGATGGTGGCGGCGATCTTGGCCGTCAGCGCCGGGCTGCGGTACGTGTTGCCCGCCACCAGCGGACCGAGGCGCACCCGCGGTACAGCCACTGCGAGCGCGGCCAGCACCGACCAGGCCTCGTGGACCGGCTGGTCGACGTTCTCCTCGTTGGGCATGAAGTGATCTGCAAACCACAGACCGTCCCAGCCGGTGGCCTCAGCGTGCTGACAGCACTCGATGATGGCTGACGTCTGTTGGTCGTTCTTGGTCCAGAATCCGAATCGCATCGGACCAGCCTGCCACCGCACCGGTCAGGCGCGCACGATAACGAGTCGAGGCAGTCGAGATATACCAGCAACGTAGCTTGGATATACTCAGGTACATGACCAAGCGTCTGGTTGACATCGACGACGAACTGCTGGAGCAGGCGCGCCGCATCACTGGCGCGTCAACCATGAAGGAAACGGTCAACGCAGCACTGAAGCACACAGTCGAAGCCGAGTTGCGACTGAGACACGCCCGCCGAATTGCTGGCCGTCACGGCACCGACATCGCCGATGATGAGGTCATGGCCGGTGCCTGGCGTTGAAACCTCTCTATCTGGTGGACAAGAGCGCGTACGCGCGCATGCATCACGCTGCGGTCGCGGCCCGGCTGACTCCGCTCTTGGTCGACGGATACGTGGCGACGTGTCCGATCATCGACCTAGAGGTGCTCTATAGCGCGCGGTCCCGTACGGACTACGAGGAGATCCGTGCCGAGCGAGGCGCCCTGTCATCGTTTCCCATCACCGAATCGGTCACCGATCGAGCGCTCGAGATCCAGCACCTCCTCGCTCGGCGCAGCCAGCATCGTCTTCCGCTGCCTGATCTGCTGATCGCGGCGGTCGCCGAAGTACACGGTCTCACCCTCGTCCATTACGACGCTGATTACGACCGGATCGCCGACATCACCGGCCAGACGACCGAATGGGTTGTCCCGCGAGGATCCGTCTGAAAACCACTTCGGTCGTCCTCGGGTGACCGGGGCTAGCGGCGGCCAGCCAGCATCAGTCGCAGCAGATTCAGCGCCGAGATGGCGCTGTAGTCGGCGAGACGCTCGCGGTCGCCCGGCAGGCGGATCTCGTCCGCCTTGTCCCGGTGCGCCACCGCAGGCACATCCCCATGCGCGGGCTGCGCGGCGATCGATACGGCTAGGAAGGCGGTGCCGAAGGGGTGCTCGGCCGTCGCCGAGGCCTGGTCTTCGACGGCCGTGACGGCCAATCCCACGCTGGCGCTAGTGCGCAAGCGGGCAGCCCGTGCGAGCGCTTGGGCACCGGCGGTCGACGCAAGCGGTGGTACGAGATCGTCGCCCAGCGGCGACACCTCCGACGAACCGGCATGGAGCAGGTACTCGGCCAAGTGCTCCGATCGGGCCACGATGCCTCCAGCGAAGGTGCGTGGGCCCGACAGATCCGGATGATCGCCGCCGGCCGCGGCTGCCAATCCGGGGTCGCCCAGCTTGGCGCCACCCAGCGCGGTACCGGCCCGCATGGCGGCCTCTGCCGATGACAGGCGGTTCGCCATGCGGCCGCCGGTGATCGTCTCTGCGACGCCGAGCGTCAATCCGAGCCGGCTCAGTTCGGCCAGCACCGCCGTCTCCATGGTGTCGTCGTCATAGGCGAACACCAGATCCCCGAGCAGCGGCTCCAGCACTGCCTGTTCAGCCTCGATGAGGCGCCATGCCTCGGCCGAATCAGCGCCTTTGGCGGTGATCCGTACCTTGATGCCTTCGATGCCGCTGGCGAGAAACGCGAGTGTCGGGTTGCCGGCCTCGTCCAGTTCGTCAATGCGACCCGCCAGCATCTCGGCAAGCCCCGACTCGCTCTGGCCCCACGTCCGCAGCACCCGGCTCTCGATGGTGGCGCTGACGCCGGCGCGTCGCTGCAGATCGCCCAGCACCGTGCCGTTGAGCATCTCGCGCATCTCATAGGGAACACCCGGCACCACGTACACCACCCGGTCAAGCACCTCAGCACCGTCAGGAGGTGCGGCACCAGGCGGCACCGCTCCCACGCCGGGCACCCACCGGATCGGCGCCACCAAGCCGGGTGCGGTACCGGGCTGCTGCGGGATCGGCGTCGTACCGGTCGGCACCATGGCTTGGCGCAAGTTGTTCTCGGGCATCGGACGGCTGCGGCTGGCGAACATGGCCCGGATGCGCTGGGCAATCTGCTCGTCGAGCACCAGCTCGGCGTCCATCACCGTGGCAAGCACCTCGCGGGTGATGTCGTCCTGGGTGGGTCCCAAACCGCCGCACACGATGACGGCGTCACTGCGATCGAGCGCAAGCCGGAGTGACGCGTCGATGCGGTCGAAGTTGTCGCCCACCTTCGTCTGATAGTGGCTGTCGATACCGGCCAAGGCGAGTTGTTCACCCATCCACGAGGAATTCGTGTCGACGATTTGACCCAGCAAGAGCTCAGTGCCGACGGCGATGATCTCGGTCTTCACATCGGGTGACCCTAGGCGCAGGGGGCAACCGGCACAGTGCGAAGGTACGCACGCATACACGACCGCTGGATGCCGGGCGGTGCTGTCCAGCGCAGCGCCCTGCGTCTCAGGATGCGGGTTCTTCGCCCAGCTGTGCCGCGGCCACGCTGCGGGCCGAGCGCAGGTAGGCCCCGCCGGTCCAGACCGTGAGCGCCACGGCGATCCACAGCGTCAGCGTGGCAAGCCAGTGCACGTGAGTCGCCAAGGGTGGCATGACGGCGAATCCGATGGCCCACAACTGGGTGAACGTCTTCCACTTTGCGAGCTGGGTGGCGGGAATCGTGATGCCCTTGCGGCTGGCACGTGACCGGTAGACGCTGATCAACAGCTCCCGCGCAGCAATGATGATGACGGGCGCTGCGTGGAATTGGCCGTTCCATACGAGCGCGGCGAGCCCGCCGAGCACCAGCACCTTGTCCGCCAGCGGATCCAGGAAGGCGCCAGCGCGCGTCTTGCCGTGACGGCGAGCAAGCCATCCGTCCAGGTAGTCGGTCATGGCGATCGCGAAACCGACAGCAAAGGTGCTCCACCGAGCCCCCCACGACACGATCATCGCGATGAATACTGGCGAGGCCGCAATACGGGCGACCGTCACGAGATTGGCCGGGGTCACCAGTGCCGTCGGCCCGAACGTCGGGGGCGCATCGGGCCCATCCGGAACCGCCATCGCCTTGCGAGGCTACGCGAGCGGAGCAGAAGGGGGACGTCGAGGGGACATTCCCCTCCGGCTGGGTGTTGCGGCGGTGAGGTCGGCACAGGCTCCCTGAGCCGGGTGAGGCAGTCCACGTAGTATCGGCACGTGGCGCTGCGGACGGTCTCGGGGGACGGCGACACCGCCACGCCGGACCAGTCAGGCACCGCCTTGCGTCCGGCCCAGCGCATCTTGAGTGCCTCCGAAGCCGTCGAACGGATGGCCGCCAAGCGCCAGGGCAAGCGCGGTTGCTACGCCATGTTCAGTTCCTATCTCGGTGGGGTCGTCACCGATCCGACGGTGATGACCGTGCCGCTCGATGACCACATGGTCCACCGCGGACATGGTGTCTTCGACACGTGCTCGCTCGTGAACGGTCGGCTGTACCGGCTCGGCATCCACATCGACCGGCTGCTGGCGAGTGCAGCGGGAGCCCGCCTCGAGGTCCCGTGGTCTCGCGACGAACTCATTGCGATGGTTGCCGACACCGCTGCATCATCGGGCGCTCGGGACGGCATCGTCCGCTACTGGCTGACAGCCGGACCCGGTGGGTTCTCGTTCATGCCGGCAGAGTGCGAGGAGCCCTGCTTCTACTGCGTCGTGCTCGACCCGATGAGCTTCGGCGCAGGCGGTTTCGATCCGATGAGGGACGGCTTCCGCGAGGCGACGGTGCGCGATACGCCGATGAAGCCGCCGTTGCTCGCCCAGATCAAGTCGAACAACTACCTGCTCAACGTCTTGACCCACCTTGAGGCGGCCGACGGCGGAGGCACGTTCGGCATCATCGTCGACGACGACGGCTTCATCGCCGAAGCGTGCGTGCTGAACGTGTGCAGCGTGAGCCACGACGGCGTGCTCGTCACTCCCCCATTCGAGGGAATCCTGCATGGCACCACCATGCGGCGCCTGCTGGATCTGGGCCGCGGGCCCCTGTACGAGGACGGGCTGCTGCGAGACGTGCAGCAGCGGCCGTTGCGGGCGACCGAAGCTCGCGCCGGCGCCGAACTCATCATGACCGGAGGCGACACGCACGTCTTCCCAGTAGTGGAGTGGGACGGCGCCCCGATCGGCGACGGCAAGGTGGGTCCGGTGGCGAAACGACTGCACGAAATCATCGAATCCGAGACTGCATCGGGCACTGGCCCGCCAGATGATTTCATCGAGGTGCAGTACCGCGGCTGAACGAGGTGCACAAGCGATCTGCTGACTGAACGCGTGTGGTGCTGTTAGCGGTCACGGAATGAAGTCACGCGGCCGAAAAGCGCTCCACCTTGACCGACGCGAGCCGCTCTCGGGCTTCCCAGAGGTCATTGGCCATCTGCAAACGCAGCCATGTCTCGGGCGTCGAGCCGAACGCAGCGGACAGCCGGCAGGCCATCTCGGTCGACACGCCGCTGCGGCCATTGACGAGACTCGACAACGCTTGCCGGGTGACGCCCAACCCGAGCGCTGCCCGCTTGACGGTCAGGCCCAGCGGCACCAAGCACTCCCACATGACGATCTCGCCCGGATGGGGCGGATTCTGCATCGGCATGACTGGCTCCTCAGTGATAGTCGACATAGTTCACTTCAGCCGCGTATCCGTCCTCGAAGCTATTGGCCTCGGCCCGGCGGGTGGCTGTCACAGGGCCGTCCTAGGGTGCGCTCGTGGACCGCGCTGCCGATGTCGCCGTCGCCGAAACCGACATCCGACGGCTCGATCCGCGTCCGGCGCCGACCAAGGATCCCGCCGCGGTGCCGATCACGGTCGTGGGTCGAGACAACCTGGGCGAGTTCGTCGATGCGCTCCGCGGATCCGCAGCGCGCGCAATGGACACCGAGACGGTGTACGAGCCTCGCGAATCGGGCCCGCGCGGCAAGGTCCCCCAGCTGCGCGTGATCTCTGCGGCGACCCGTGCTCCCGATGGCACCGAGTGCGCCTGGGTGGTCGATGTCGCTCGGCACGACGGGTCTGAGCTGGCCACGGCACTGCACGAGGGTCTTCGGGTGCCAGATCTGGCGTCGGACGCCTGGAACGCGACCTTTGACGATCGGGTCATCGACACGCATCTCATGGAGCCAGCCGCCGCGGCTGGCGCAGCAGTCGGATCTTTGCGATGGTGGGACGCGCAGTTGGCTGATGCTCTGCTCCACCAAGGCTTGACCGGGTTCAGCTTCTTTCACGGGCTGGCCTGGGCAGCCGAGCGCTATCTGGGACTGAGCGTCGAAGGCAAGGCCACCACGCAGCTGTCCTATTCCGCCGACGCAATGCTGAGCGACCGCCAGGTGGCGTACGCCGCGGCAGACGCCGTAGAGACCCTGTGGGTGTCAGAAGTCCTGCGTGACCGGTTGCGCGAGGCGGAGTTGGAAGAGGTGTGCCGGCTGGAGCAGGCAGCCCGCCCGTTCCTCGACCGCATGGAGCGGGCGGGCTTGCCGTTTGACATCCAAGGGTGGGAGGCCGAGCTGGCCGAGCTGGCATCTCGGCGAGTCGAAGTGCTCACCCACTTGGCGAACCTGACCGGCGGCGGGCAGGCCGACTTGTTCGGCGGAGGCCTGGAGCCCAACTGGAATCCCGACAGCGAGCAACAAGCCCGCGACGTGCTGAGTCGCTTCGCTGCCGACCGGGTCGAGGCGTGGACCGCAAAGACCGACGGCCGCGCCCGTCCGCTGGCGGCCACCGACTCGCTGGGCGCGTCGGTGCTGGCAGGTATCGGCGGCGAACTCTGCACCGCGCTGCTGGCCTACCGCGACCTGTCCAAGACGCTGAGCACCTATGGGCACACAATGGGCGAACATCTGTGGTCCGACGGCCGTCTCCATCCGGAGTACTTGCAGGTGGTGGGCACCAACACGGGTCGGCTGGCCAGCCGCAATCCCAACGCTCAGAACTTCACTCCGCGCCTGAAGCCGTACATGAAGCCGTCGCCAGGGCGGGTATTCGTGTACTCCGATCTGAGCCAAGCCGAGCTGCGATTCGCCACCCAGCTCGCCGGCGACGAGGGCTTGAGGGCCGCATTCGAGAGAGGGCACGACATTCACACCGCCACCGCCGAGCGAATGTTCGGCGTGCAGATGGACGGTCCTGCGGGACTCGGCGCCCTCGACCGGCCTAATTACGAGGAATTTCGCACCAAGGCCAAGCGCATCAACTTCGGCATTCTGTACGGGCAGCGCGGAGCGGGGCTGTCGCGTGGGCTCACCGATGCGGGTGTGCCCACCAGTCGCGGTGAAGCCGACGCGCTCATCAAGGCGTATCTGGGCGCCTACCCCGGCATCGCGCGGTGGGTGGACAAGCGCGACCGCTTCATCGGGCACTTCGCAGCCACCTCGCTCGATGCCGATTGGCCGTTGACGCTGCAACTGCATGGGCTGTGGCCTCGAACCGATGGGGCCCGCCGCGCGCTGCGCAACCAGCAGCGTCGGCATCACAGCGCAGAAGAGGTTCACGAGGCAGTGCTCCTAGCGGATCAGGCAGCTGCAATCGACGCAGGTCGCTTCGCACAGAGCGGGGAGATTGACCTGCGTGACGTCGATGTCGCCGAGGTGGCATGGGCGCTGTCGTTCGCGGCGCCGGTGATCGTTCGGTCCGATGGCTCGCCGCTGACGTTCAGCTCCCGGACGCCGGCTGGGCGCCGTCAGCAGTTCACGTTCTCGGTGGACTGGGTGCTGGGCGAAGCCGCAGCCGTCGTGGGTTGCTCGACCAAGCCTCGCCCCGCGGAGGTGTGGCGCCGGGTGCTGGAGCGACTCGAGCTCGCGCCCCCGACAGCTTCGTCGGGAGGGACTCTGCGCCCAGCCGTTGACAAGGTGCTCGAGCAGAGGCATGTGCGGCGCGCGGTGGTCGTTGAGGTCGGCGTTTCGATGGGTGAAGCCGACCAGCATTTTCTGCTGCAGCGCGCGCTGCACACCCGAGTCGGCCAGATGGCAAACGCCTACCGCAATGCGCCGATCCAAGGCGGCGTGGCCGACGTCATGCTCGACGCCTATGGGCGGCTGGGTGAGGTCTTGGAGCAGTATCGGTCTGCCGTCGCTGTGCAGACCGTCCACGACAGCGTCGTCATCGAGTGCGACGAACACGATGCTGCTGCTCTCGCCGCCCACGTCAAGTCAGCGCTGGAAGAAGCGATGTCGCGCTGGTGCCCCGACGTGCCCACGGTGGCCGACACCGACATCCGTACCAGCTTGTCGGAGACCTCAATCCTCGAACAGATCGACTGACGACGCAACCGGCTCGGCGCGCGACGCCTATGCAACGTCCACCGATTGCGAGCGCTGGCTCTTGCCGACACGAGTCATCGCATAGACCACCATGGCAAGCGTTACGGCAATGCCCATGGTCAAGAACATGCGCTGCACGCCGACCCATTCGGCCAGCGCACCCAAGGGCGCAGCTGCAATGGCGAACGCCGCGAACGGCAGCTGTACCAGCGATTGGACGCGGCCCTGGTAGGCCTCATCGGTGGAACGCATGACGATTGTCTGAATCAATGAGATGAACCCGGTGGATGCCGCGCCGACGGCCACCGCGATCAGCATCGCCACTGCGTAGTTCGGTGCCCAGCTGAGGGCGATGACCGAGGCGCCGAAGCCAAATCCCAGACCGATCAAGATGGTCCCGACACTCGACGAGTCAGCGCGCGACGCAAGCAGTATCGAAGCGACAACAGCACCGACCGACGCAACCCCGGACATGAACCCGACGTACGCATCGCCGTAGCCGAAGACACCTTCCACAAGCGCTGGCATGAATGCGACGTAGTTGAAGCCGAACATGACCACGATGATCGACGTCAGTATCGGCCGGCGGAGCTCGCGGCGGCTCATCGCATACCGGACTCCTTCCCCGATCTCTGCCAGCGTTTTGGCGCGGAAATAGCGGGCGATCTGCGACTCGTCGCCTTCGGCTGCCCGCGATCGATGTGTCTCAGGGAGTTGGAAGAGCAAGACGAAGCTCAGCGTCGCGATGGCGGTCGAGACAAAGTACGCGCCTGCAAGGCCAAACAGCGCGATTCCCGCCAGTATTCCCGCCAGCGACGGAGCAATCACGCGGCTCCCGCTCAACGACAGCGACGAGAGCGTGATGGCGTTGCCCAGGCGCTCCCGGCCCACAAGCTCGGTTGTCATCGAGATGCGAGCCGGACCGATCAGGCCGAACATCAGGCCCTGCAGGGCACTGGAGACGAGCAGCATCCAGAACTGGATGACACCGGTCGCGAGGGCCGTGCCCATCCCGAGCGCCGTCAGCACGAGGAAGAACTGACCGACCATCATGAGGCGTCGCTTCGAGAGCCGATCGGCGGCCACCCCTCCGAACAGCGTCGACACCGCCAAGGTGAGCCCGAAGAAGAAGTACACGATGCCGAGAGCCCCTTCGCTCTCGGTGAGATCCCACGCCAGCAGCCCCCGCAGCAGAAACTGCATCTGGATGCTCATGAAGGAGAACACCCCGCTCAGCCACAGTGCTCGGAACGCCGGAACATGCAGCGCTGCGAACGTCGCAGTGCGATCGTTCGGTCCGGGCTCCGACGGTGCCCTGATTTGGCCGTCGCTATCGGCAGGGGGCTGGGCATGCCCGCCGGGCGCCGTCGTCGCCCGTGATTCCCTCATACCTCAGGCCCCTTCGGACAAGCCGGATGACGACGCTACCGGTTCGTCTGCGTCGGTGAATGGGGCGCGGACGTGGTGTGACCAGCGTTGCGGGCAAGCGTCTCGCAGCCGGCGCTAGCTTCAATCTGGCTCGGATCTGACGTCGTGATACGTGCCACAGCCGACACCACCATTCCAGGAGAGTGACCAAATGCCCCGTCTTGACCTCAGCGGAGCTTCAGCCATCGTCACCGGCGGAGCGTCGGGAATCGGCGAGGCCAGTGCACGCCAACTGGCCGATGCCGGCGCGCACGTCGTTGTCGCCGATCTGCAGGAAGACCTCGGCGCCGAGGTGGCGTCGTCGGTCGGCGGGCTGTTCGTGCGATGCGACGTCACCAGCGTTGACGACGCAAGCGCAGCGGTAGATGCCGCGTCGGAGATGGGGCCGCTGCGGGCGCTCGTCAACTCGGCTGGGCTCGGCCGCGCTGGGCGCACCATCGACCGCAACAACGTGCCGATGGATCTTGAGCAATTCCGCTTCGTCATCAACGTGAACCTGATCGGCTCGTTCAACATGCTGGCCCAAGCTGCCTCCGCAATGGCCAAGACCGAACCCGTCGACGGCGACGGATCCCGCGGCGCCGTCGTGAACATGGCCTCGGTCGCCGCGTTCGACGGTCAGATTGGCCAGGCCGCGTACTCCGCCTCGAAGGGCGGTGTGGTGGGCATGACGCTGCCCATCGCCCGCGACCTTTCCGCCACCGGCATTCGCGTCAACACCATCGCTCCCGGCCTGATCGACACGCCGATCTATGGCGAAGGTGAGCAATCCGACCAATTCAAGGCCCACCTCGGACGCAGCGTGCTGTTTCCCAAGCGACTCGGCTATGGCGAAGAGCTGGCGTTCATGGTCATGGAGTGCATCACCAACCCGTACATGAACGGCGAGGTGATCCGCGTCGACGGCGGCATCCGGCTGCCCCCTCGCTGAATCACCCCTGCGATCAACCGCGACGATCAACCGCTTCGATCAACCGCTTCGATCAACCGCTTCGATCAACCGCTTCGATCGACCGCTCCAAGCCGAGCGTTCAGCCGGTCACGCCCTCGATGAACTCGGCGATGGCGTCGTTGAACGCGTCGGGCTGTTCCTGGTTGGCGAGGTGGCCGGCGGCGGCGATCTCCACATAGCGAGCATCGGCGATCCCCTCCGCGAGCCGTTGGGATGCCCGTGGCGGGGTGACCTCGTCGTGCTCCCCCACCACCACGAGCGTCGGCACCGCGATGCGACCAAGTTCCGGGTAGTGATTGGACTCGGCCATCGAGTCGCACGCCCACTGGTAGCAGGGCATGCGGATCGAAGGAATCATCATCTCCACCACATGCGCCCGCAGCTCGGCGCCCGCACTGGGGCTCACCAGTCGCTGCGACCGTGCGGCGGCGAAGCCTTCGGCGCCCAGGTCGACGAAGTCTGCGGCCCGCGCTCGCATGGCCTCGGCCTGTTCGGGTTTGGTCCCGCCGCCGGCACTGGAATCGGCCAAGATGAGCGACGACACAGCATCGGGATGCCGCAGGACGAGGCGGGTCGCGGTGACACCGCCCCACGAGACACCCAGCACGGCAACCGGACCGTCGGACTCAGCGGCAATCAGCGACGCAGCCGCATCGGCCCAGCCGTCGATGCCAGGGGCGTCGTCGGGATCGGCCGAATAGCGGTATCCGGGAGCGTCCCACGAGACCAGCCGCACTCCGAGCCGCTCGGCAAGCGGACGCTGCCCCAGAAAGGCATCGGCGCACGAGCCGATGCCGTGCAGGCACGCCAGCACAGGTGCGTCGTGCGCACCGTATGACCAGCGAAAGACGTTGCTCATGCCGCCTCCCTCACCACAGAACAGTCGCCGACCACGCTCATGGGCCTGCTCAGCAGCGTGGGACCAGTCGGCACGCGCACGCCGTGCTTGACGGAGGATGAGCAGGAAATCGAGCCGGTGTGCTGAGAGCTCATGGCTTCGGTCGAACCCGCGCCAGCGGGGTTGGCACGCCAGCCACAGGGGCGCGGGTCCGGAAGATGCAGCCGCCGTCGGATGTGCCGCCACCGGTCACGACGTACAGATCGCGCATGTCGGCGCCGCCGAAGCAGACGCTGGTGACGAACTGGTCGGGAACTGGCACTGCGACGTCCGGCTCGCCGTCGGGCGTGTAGCGCTGCACCCGGCCGCCTTCGGCCAGTGCAACCCACACGCCGCCCTCGACATCCACCGCCAAACCGTCAGGCACCTGGCGCTCCCGCACGAACTCCCGCCTGTTCGACACAGCGTCGCCGTCCACATCGGATACCCACACCCGGCCGGGGATGCTGTCGGAGTGATACAGCCGCGTGCCATCAGGAGAAAAGCCGATGCCGTTGGTGAGCCGCACGTCGCCGTAGACCTCCTCTGCCGAGCCGTCGAGGTTGATGCGATACAGCTCGCCCGGCTCGTCCGCCGATGACTCGTCGAAGGGGTTGCGGCGCAGCGATCCGACATAGACACGGCCCAGCGCGTCGGTGTGCATGTCGTTGAAACCGGCAACGTCAGGGGCGAACAGCACCTCCGAGCCGGCATCGGTTACGTGCTGGATATTGCGGCCGCTCACCACCACGCCGCCGTCGGCGTGCAGCACCATGCCGCCCACGCCCCGGCGCTTGGGCACCACGACCTCAATCTCGCCGTCGGGCCTCCGCCGGCGCACGCCGCCGTTAGGAACGTCAGAGAAATAGAAGCTGTCGTGCTCGTCAACCCGGGGACCTTCGATCAGCCCCCATCCCGAACTCAGCAACTCCAACTCGAAATCAGCACTCATCAACATCTCCCCCACTCCAAGTCCTGACGCTCGGCCATCGACCCCGGCCCGCAGGCCAGCGGTGTGCGGACCCTAACGAACACGACGGGTGCTGGCGCATCGCGACTGCCCGAGCAAGAAGGGGCGGGTTTGCGGGACAGCGAGAGATTGCGCAGCGAGAGATTGCGCAGCGAGAGATTGCGCAGCGGAAGATTGCGCAGCGGAAGATTGCGCAGCGGAAGATTGCGCAATTGCGCAGCGAGAGATTGCGCAGCGGCGAGGCATCGGGAGGCACCAGCCGTGCTGCGGTGGCATGTACTAGGCGAACAGGACGGGTTTGCGGGAGGGTGCAGGGTTGGGCGGCGACGAGGCGTCGGGGGGCACCAGCCGGTAGCGGCCGTCGCAGACGACGACCTGCCAGTTGTGGTCGTGGATGCGGTCGTGGCAGGACCAGCACACCAGCACCAGGTTGTCTACTCGCGTCGCGCCGCCGCACTTCCAAGGGACGATGTGGTGTGCTTCGCAGTCGGTGGGCACTGCGCCGCAGCCGATGCACGCGCCGTCGCGGGCGATCAGGGCACGGCGCTGCGCCGCGGTGGGCGCCCGCCCGGCGGCGGCCTCATAGAGGGGTGTGAGCTGTTTGCCGAACAGCACGACCGAGATGTCGGCGTTGCAGCTGAGCCGGTCGATCACGCTGGCGGGGACTGGGCCTGCACCGGCGATCTCGCCCATCCCGCCGCACTCGTCGAGCAGGTCCCCGAGGTCGGCTCGCACGATGATCTCCGTGGACGGTCCCCTGTGCCCCACCGAGCCTGCGCCACCGGATACCGCAGTGCCGTTCGGGGCTGCGTGGCCAGCGCCGGATTCGGTGCTTCCGGGCATCTTGTCGCCAGCAGCGGTGTCGCCCGAGGCTGTGTCGCAGGCCGTGGCGGGCGTCGGGGCGGCGTGCGCGAGGATGCGGTCGAGCGCGTCGGCCATGCGTTGATCGCGGGTGCGCACTGCGCGGTGGCCTGTCGAACTGCTGCGTGCTGCATCGCGGAGAGCTGAGTCGTCGGTGTTCGCGGCCGGGCGGGTGCGCATCAAGCGGCAGTCGGCTTGGCGGAGGCGCTCGGCTTCGTCACGGATGCGGGCCTGGATGCGGGCACCCATCTCTGCATCGAATGAGCCGCGCATCTGCACGGTCCCGTCGTCGCCGTTCCAGAAGCGCACATTGCGGTTGCGCCGGTTGCGGCGATGCCGCTCGGCGAGGTCCGCGGCGCTCTGGTGCTGCGCGGTCCAGCGCTTGGAAGCGTGGGCGAACTCGTCGGGCGGCAGCGTCTTGGCCAGGTTCACGAGATCAGCATCGCCCTGCACCGCTTCGGGGCTGGTGTCGCGCGCTGCTCGGGCCAGACGGGCGGCGTTCGCCATGCACATCTCGCCCTGAGTCAGCGCAGATTGGGCAGCGGGCATCTGCTCGAGCTCGGCGGCGGTGCGCACATTGCGCGCCGCGTCTGAGCGCGGGACTGCGGCAATCTGGTGCAGCACTCCGGCACCGCCGTCGCCGTGTCGCTCGCGCTGTGCGATCTGAGACGCCACGGCGGTCTCCAGCGTCTCGAGCTTGGCGCGCAGCGGCTTGGCAAGCCCCAGCGCGTCGCGCAGCTCCCCAGTGGGCGCCGCATCGACGCCGTCAAGCGCTGCTGCGAGCGAGTCAAGCGCCTGCCGCACCTCAGAGAACATACGTTCATTCTACGGGTAACGAGCCCCCTACGAACGTCTTCGTACCTTGAGAACTGTTACAGATCTATTACATAAGTTTTTCTAGCTAATTATGAGTTTTCAAGTTATCTCAATCTCATCCTGTGGCCGTCGTCTGCGGTCGAACACCTGAACGTCCACACAGCGCTCGCGCGAAGGCCGCTGGTATCTCGGCCGCCGCGACCGGCGACAGCCGCACTGACCGCATCGCTCGGCTGGTCAGCGGGCCGGGCTGGTCAGCGGGCCGGGCTGGTCACCGGGCCGGGCTGAGATCGATCAGCAGCGGATGGCCGACCCGAGTGAAGAGGTCCTGCAGCATCCGCAGCGTGAGGCCCCAGATCACCCGGCCGTGCGCGACCTCGATGCCGGGGAAGTGCATGTCGGGGCGAGGCGGATAGTGGTAGTCGATGTGGTGACAGGGATCGGCCAGCTCGTCCACTGGCACCCACAGCGCGTCGGCCACCTCGTAGTTCAACGTCAGCGGCGGGCGCTCACCGTCGAGCCAGCACACATGCGGGGTCACGCGCAGCCCGGAGTTCGACCAGCGTGGGCTGCCTTCGATGTCGTCAAGGCGACCGAGCCAGCGAACCCCGGCGTGCGCAGTGATGTCGAATCCGATTTCTTCGCGGCTCTCTCGAACGGCAGTGTCGAACGTGTCGTCATCGTCGGGTTCGGTGCGGCCACCCGGGAATGCCATGTGGCCGGACCACGGGTCGCCGTCATGGGTTGCCCGCTCGATGAACAGCATCTCGGGGCTGGCACCGTTGGCTCGCACCACCGCGGCGACTGCGGCGGTCGGACCGTGATGCGGGGTGTCGAGAGTGTGGTTGAGCGCCTCGCCCAGGGGCTGCGCCGCGAAGGCGTCGGTGAGACTCGGAACCCCCAGCACATGGCGAAGCGTAGGTCGGCGGTGCGTGACGGCTCCGGGTTCGCCCCCAACGGCAGCGGACTCGGCCGCGATGGCCGCTGCTACCGTCCCCGCGATGACCGCCGCCGACGCTGACACCGCGGGCCCTGACGCCTCGCATCCTGAGCCTGGCAACTTCGACGATCCAGCCAGCGGCATGGACGCTGCGTCATTCGAAGGCTTCGTTGGCGAGGTCACGCAGTTCCGCGACACGGTGGTGGCACCGAATGTGTCTCGCTGGGAGGGCGAGAAGCGGATGGCGCCCGAAGCTTTGCGGGAAGCGTCGGGGCTCGGTCTGCTGGCGATGGAAGTTCCCACAGCGCTCGGCGGCCTCGGGATGAGCTTTGCCCAGAAGTGCCGCATCGTCGAGGTGCTCAGCGCCATATCGATGCCGTTCGCCTTCAGCCTGGTGAACACCGGCAACGTCGCAGCGCGTGTGGCGCAGCTCGGCAACGACGCCCACCGCGACCGCTACCTGGCAGATCTCATGGCGGGGCGCCGCTTCGGCTCCACCGCGCTGACCGAACCAGGAGCCGGCAGTGACTTCGCCAATATCGCCACCACCGCAACGCCCGTCGACGGCGGCTGGCGGCTCGACGGCGCCAAGGCGTGGATCACCAACGCAGCGCACTCCGACGTCATCTTCTGCTACACACAGACCGAGCCGGGCTCTCGGGGCCGCGGCATTGCATCGTTCCTCGTCGACGGCACCCGGCCCGGTTTCGAACGACTGCCGCCGTACGAGCTGGCGGGCGGTCACCTGATCGGCACCGGCGGCTTCCGCCTCGATGGCTACATCGCCGAGGCCGACGATCTCATTGGTCCTCCCGGACAGGCCTTCATCGCAGCCATGTCAGGCGTGAACGGGGCCCGGACGTACGTCGCCGCTATGTGCTGCGCCATGGTCGAGGCGACGCTCGCGGGCGCCGTGCGCTTCGGCACCGAGCGCGAAGCATTCGGCAAACCCATCCTCGGCCACCAAGGGCTGGCTTGGAAACTCGCCGGCGTCCAGAACCGCCTCGAGGCGGCCCAGCTGCTCACCGGGCGGGCCGTCGACGCGGTCACCGAATCGCTTCGCACCGGCGATGCCTCCGGAGCGATCCTGCCGGCGGCCCACGCCAAGAAGTTCGCCACCGAGACCGCCGAAGCCGACATTGCGGCATGCATCCAGGCCATGGGTGCGGAAGGCCTGCGCAGTACGTACCCATGGGGCCATCACCTCGTCGGCGCCCGTATCGCGAACTACGTGGACGGCAGCACCGAGATCCAGACCGACCGAATCGCTCGCTCCCTCGCCGCCACCTACGCACAGGACTGATCGGACTCGCTCAGCCGAAGACGCCCTGCTCGCGAAATTCGGTGATGTCATCCCACGTGTAGCCGTGCTCGAGCAGAACCTCCTCGGTGTGCTGACCGAGCTCTGGCGCGACGGCGCCCGGTTCGAGCGGGGTGGCTGACATGCGGATCGGGGTGCCGATCACCACACGGCTGCCGTCGGCGTGTTCCACTCGTTTCAGGTAGCCGTTGTCGTACATCGACTGATCGGCGACGATCGTCTCGTAGTCGCGGACCAGCCCGTAGCGAACCCCGGCCTCGTCGAGCGTCGCCTCCCACTCACCGAGGGTCCTGGTCGGGAACACGTCGTCGATGATGGCCACCAACTCGGCTCTGGCATCGGCGCTCAGCATGAGGGCCAGGAACCGCTCGTCTTCGGCAAGATCGGGTCGGTCGAGCAATTGGGCGAAATCGGGCCATTGGGGTCCGGTGCCGCTGAGCAGGTGGATCCAGCCGTCGGCCGCCCCGACGGTGTGGAGCAGGGTCGGAACGATGGCGTGGCCCGAATGGTTCCGTTCCGGGTTGCGACCGGTCATCAGGGTGTAGGTGATCTCCGACGCCTGGGCGTAGATCATGCCGCCCACGAGCGACACGTCGACCCGCTGCCCTGCGCCGGTCTTGTGCCGATGGAGCAACGCGGCCAGAATGCCGGCGACCATGTTCTGGCAGCCGACGTGGTCGGAAATGACCGCCCCGTTGATGATCGGAGGGCTGCCGTCGATCCGGGTCGCAAACATGAGCCCGCCTTCGGCCTGACCGGTCATGTCAGCCCCTTCGCGGGCGGACTTGGGGCCGATAGGCCCGAAGCTCGAACCGGCGGCGTAGACGAGCTGGGGATTGATGGCTGACAGGTGTTCGTATGACAGGCCCCAGGCCTCCATGGTTCCGGGCACGAAGTTGTGGATCAGGACGTCGGTTTCGGAGACGAGCCGCTCGATGGTGCTCTTCCCGCCGGGGGTGCGAAGGTCGAGGGTGACCGACCGCTTCCCTCGGTTGCACGCTTCGTAGTACGGGCTTCGGAGATCGTCCGCGGCAACGGGGATGACCCGCCCCAGGTCACCCATACCCGGCAATTCGATCTTGATGACCGCGGCTCCCATGTCGTGCAGGGTGGCCGCAGCTTGCGGACCCTGCACCAACACGGCCAAGTCGAGGACGGTGTAATCGTCAAGCGCTCCCATCGCCGGATGGTAACGCCCACCAACGCAAGACGACTCTCGACGTCTCGCCGTTCGATTCTGGCTTGCCAAACTACGTAGACCACACCTCAAAGGACGGTGACCATGTCAGCCGCATCAGCGCAGACAGCTTCAGCTGATCTCTATCGGACGATGAGCACGCTGCGGGCCGTGCGCCGTCTTCGCACCGACCCGATTCCCCCCGATGTCCTTGAACGGGTTCTGCAGGCGGCGTGCTGGGCCCCGACTGGCGGCAACCAGCAACCATGGCGAGTGGTCGTCGCTACCGACCCGGCCGTCAAACAAGGATTGTCCGACGTTTACGGGCCAGAGTGGGCGAAGTACACCGGCGGATTCATGAAGCGGCTCGAAGGCCTCCCCTCCGACGAAATCGCCAAGTGGAAGCGGGTCATAGCTGCGGGCGACTACCTCGCCGATCATCTGCATGAGGCCCCAGCGATCCTGCTGTTCTGCGCCAACCCAAAGATGATGGCGATCACCGACGCCAAGTTGGATCGGATCAGCATGGTCGGCGGCGGCTCGGTGTACCCGGCAGTGCAGAACCTGATGCTGGCGTGCGCGGCCGAGGGGCTGGGTTGCACCCTCACGACGCTGCACTGTTTCCGCGAGGACGAGGTGAAGTCGTTGCTGGGTATACCCGACGGATGGGCCACGGTCGCGATGGTGCCGATCGGGTACCCGGTCGGCAAGGGCAACGGCCCGATAACTCGACTGCCGCCGGCCGACATGGCCTACCGCGACATGTTCGGTCAGGCCTGGACGAGCTGAACTGGTCTTCTGGCAACGTAATGGTCAAGGTGTGATGTGGACGCCGACGCCTCGACGCCACCTATACGAGCGGCTGAACCCGGATCAACAACCTGTTGCGGCGGCTGCGTTCCGGAATCCGGTATGTCAGGCTCTCACCGTGTTCACAGGGGGTAAGTCATGAGCGAACCACTGGCGACTCCGACATCTCGAGCGCTGTACGAACGTGCGCAGGCGGTGATACCGAAGGGCGTGTACGGGCATTACGGGCCTGCGGCGCAGGGTGCCGGGCCGGTGTTCTTCTCCTCGAGCAACGGAGCCCACTTCACTGACGTCGACGGCAATACCTACATCGACTGGATGTGCGCCTATGGGCCCATGATTTTGGGTTACAACCATCCGAAGGTTGAGCAGGCGGCCGTCCGGCAGATGGCACAGGGCAACACAGTCAGCATCGCCGCACCCGTGCTCGTCGACCTTGCCGAACGGCTCGTCGACATGGTCGATGGTGCAGATTGGGCACTGTTCGGCAAGAACGGCGCTGACTCGACGGGGTTGGCGGTGATGGTCGCCCGTGCCGCCACAGGCCGTAAGCGAATCCTGAAGATCCAGGGCGGCTACCACGGATCTGCGCCGTGGATGCAAACCCCTGGCAACACCGGCACGATCGCCGAGGACCAGGCGTTCGTCATCGAAGTGCCGTGGAACGACGCTGCCGCGATCCGAGCCGCGATCGCAGAGCACCGTGACGACATCGCCTGCTTCATCTCGTCGCCGTACCACCACCCGGTTTTCGCCGACAACGCACTGCCTGACGATGGCTACTGGGCCGACGTCGAGCAGGCCTGCCGAGCGGCCGGCGTTGCGATCATCGTCGACGACGTCCGTTCCGGATTCCGGATCGACCTGGCTGGCTCGCATGCCGCCTACGGCTTCACCCCCGACCTCATGTGTTTCGGCAAGGCGCTCGGCAACGGCCATCCGATCGCTGCGCTGGCGGGCAGCGACGCGTTCAAGCAGGCCGCTGGGGACACCTTCTTCACGGGCACGCAGTTCTTCAACGCGGCGCCCATGGCAGCCGCGCTGGCGACGCTCGAAGAACTCGAGGCCGCAGATGCCGCTACCGCCATCACCGAGATCGGCGAACGGTTCGGCAAGGGCCTGGCGGACGTGGCAGCGGCGCACGGCCACGACCTGCGGGTTACCGGCATTCCGGCCATGCCGTATCTGCGCATCATCGGAGACGGCGGCTCGCGCTTTCACGCCCGCTGGATCTCCGAGTGCCTGCAGCGGGGCGCCTTCCTGCTCAGCTACCACAACAACTTCGTGTCGCTCGCGCACAGCGACGAAGACGTCGATCGCACCTGCGACATCGCCGACGCGGCGTTCGCCGCGCTCAACTGAGGTCGGAGTCGCCTAACCGATCCGGAACTATTCCGGTGACTGCCCACCCGATGGCCTGGAAGGAACGCGCATGAAATACGGCTTCACGGTGCCCAACAACTTCGGGGTTGACGACCCTGCCGAGGTGGTCGGCTTGGCCGTTGAGGCCGAGCAACTCGGCTTTGACTCGGTGTGGGTGAACCACCACGTGCTCAATGTGGGCTACGTGTGGGGCCGCCTCGGCGAGCGGCCCTACCACGATGCGCTGGTGACGCTGACGTGGATTGCTTCACGCACTCAGCGGGTCCGTCTCGGCACCAGCGTGCTGGTGATGCCGTACCTGCACCCGATGGTGCTGGCCAAGGAGCTCGCAACGCTGGACCGGTTGAGCGGCGGCCGTCTCGTCGTTGGACTGGGCGTTGGCAGCCTGCCCGAAGAGAACGCGCTGCTCGGCGTGGGCTACGACGACCGCGGTGCGCTCAGCAACGAGTTCATCGAGGTGCTGGATCTGCTGTGGACCCAGTCCAGCGCCGATTTCGAGGGGCAGTACTACTCATTTCAAGGCGTCGTCAGCTCGCCGAAGCCGCTGCAACAACCCCGCCCGCCGATCCTCATCGGCGGCAACCGCCCGCCGGCATTGCGACGCGTTGGCCGGCTGGGAGATGGCTGGCATCCGATGATGCTGTCGCCCGAGAGTGTGGCCAAGCGACTGCCGACCATTCGAGAAGCTGCGGATGCCGCCGGACGACCAGGAATTCCTGCAGAGATATCGGTCCGCCTCGGCGCCGATGCACTGACGCCAGAGCGGGCAGCCGAGTACGCAGCCGTCGGCGTAACCGAGCTGGTGATCTCGTGGAACACCGGCGACATCGGAGTGATCAGCGAGGGCCTCGCTGCCTTCGCCAGCGACCACGGCCTTCGCAGCTGAGCGCCTAGCGCCGGCCCCTGCCCTTCATGCGGAACGAGTCGCGCATCTGGTCGGCGTCGTAGCCGCCGAGCACCTGGCCGTCGGTGGCATATACGTAGAGCGCCGTCTTGAAATAGATGCCCAGCGCACCTACTACGACCATCACCGTCACGACACCCGCAAGGCCGACGGCTGTACCGACGACGACGCCGACAGCGCCCGGAACGATCAGACCAATCAGCACGCCGACGATGACCGCGGGGAGCATCAGCACGAAGCCGAGCAGGCCGAATCCCGCTTGAGAGATCAGGTTCTCGCCCCAGGTCTGTCGAACCAGACCGCCCGACCGTTTGATGCCGGAGATCGGCCCTTCATCATCGACGATGATGGCGGGAACGACGAGATAGGTGGCAATGGCCCAGGCTGCCTCGGCGAACCACGTGAGGATGCTTCCGAGCGCTCCTAGGCGCTCTCGGAGCATTCGAATCAGGATGCCGACGGTGGCAGTGATGACAGCCCAGCCAAACAGGCTCGGCAGGTGCATCGCAGCCCGACCCATGGCGCTGCGCACTGTGGGGTCTCCACCCGACATCCGGTCATAGGCGCCCGCCACAAGCGCCCCTTCGAAGAAGACGCCGATGGCTGTTGCAGCCACGACAAACAGGAAGCCGAGTACCGCCATGCTGCCGCTGACGCTGCCTTCCTCGACATCGCCGACGACGAAGCCCACTACGCAGGCCGCAGCAACGAGGGCGAGAATCGCGAGCATGCTGAGGACTGGCAGCCACAGCAGTTCCCGGTCCTGCTTCAGCAATGACCACGAGGTCTTCGTCAGTCGCCAGGTATTCGCCATTCGGCCCATCGGGATGCTCCTTTAACGTCGGCGAGTCGAGAGTTCAGGCTCTCCGATCGCCGCGGCGAGCCCGGTCCGACTTGAGCGTACAGACGCCCTGTGACACCAAGGGTCGCCTTCGGACAGTGCCGCTCCGTCGGCCCGTTGAAACGGTGAGCGGACAGGTTCTGCCCGTTCGGCCTCGCGTCGCACCGACGCCGGGCCGCTCTCAGCGACTCGCCGCCGCGGTTTCTCGTCGCGCGGACGCTGGCGTGCGTATCACCATCGCCACCGAGACCAGCACGACGGCGGCGCCTGCGAACTGGGTCAGCGTCACCGACTCGCCATGGATCATCCACGCCATGCCCACTGCCACGATGTGCATGGCGAGCACGTACAGCGACGAGCGGGCGACCTCAAGGTGCCCGTGGCACCACGTCATCAGGACGTGGCCGAATACCCCGGTGATGAACGCCACGAGAACGATCCAGAGCCAGTCGTAGCCGCCGAACTCACGCCAACCCGCCGGGGTGACCCACAACAGCGTGGGCGGGACTGCAGCAGCCAACGACCAGAAATTGATGCCAGCCATCCACTCCATCGGGTCAACAGCGCTGGACGAGCGCGCCAGACGTGTCAGGACGAAATAGACGGTGAACGTCAGGACCGACATAGCGGTCAGAAACAGTCCGAATGCGCTTGCACGGAATTCACCGCCCGCGCCGGCGATCACACCCACGGCGCCGGCCACGCCGAGCAGCGTGAGCACAATCTGGCGGAAGCTGACGCGGTCGCCGAACAGAGGCCCCACGAGCGCGAGCAGCATGGCTGGCTGCAAGGCCATCATCACCGACATCACCGAGATGGTGACCACTTGCACTGCGGCGAAGACGAAGACCATGTTGATGCCGAAGGACAGACCCGGCAGGGCGGTCTGCCAGAACACCCGCCGAGACAGCCAGCGGCCGCGAAGCGCCAGCACTGCCAGCAGGAACGGCGTCGACATGCCGAAGCGGATGACGGCGCTGACCAACGGTGGAGCACTCAGCAGCTTCGAGATCGGTGGTCCCATCCCCCACGAGACGACCACGAGACCCATGATGAGCAGCGGCAATGCGCCTCCGACCGCTCTGACCGCTGCAGGGTCCTCGGCAGACGGGCGCTGCGCCGGGGCTACGGCACCGTTGAGAGGTACCTCGATGCCGCCCGCTCGACCGATGGCTGGCGCTACGACGAAGACAGCGCCGGCCTCGGCCGAAGGAATGGCGGGCGCACTGCCACGTACCGCAGCCGGCCGGCCCACACCCCTCACCAGAGTGAGGCTAGGGCCGCTGAGCAATCCGGACCCAGATTCGTCGGCCCCGTCCGTGAGCCACGTCGCAACGGCCCAATACGCTGCGTTGCTGAGCCCATGAGCGGTCTGGGGCCGCCCGGCCCGCAGCCGAGGAGGCAACCATGAACGACGACGCCAACACTGAAGGCCCGGGGACGGCGGGGAGCATTGCACCGCAGTGGTCGGCGGATCTCAGTGGCCAGACGGCGTTCGTCACGGGCACTACTTCAGGGTTGGGCAGGCGCTTCGCCACTGTGCTTGCTGCGTGCGGTGCCAGCGTGGTCATCTGCGGCCGGCGCGTCGAGCGGCTGAACGCATTGGCAGCCGAGTTGGAGGCCGACGGCGCAACAGTGCTGCCGATGCCGCTCGATGTCACCGACACTGAGGCGTTGTTCGGGGCTGTCGCCACCGCCGAAGAACAGCTGGGTCCGGTGCAGATCCTCGTGAACAACGCCGGCAAGCCCGATGCCCGCCTGGCGCTCAAGATGGACCCGGCGTTTGTGGACGAGATGATCGCTACAAACCTCACGTCGCTGTTCCACCTGTCCTGTGAGGTCACCCGGCGATTGATCGCGGCTGAGCTGCCGGGCCGGATCGTCAACATCTCCTCGGGAGCCGCCTTCAGAGCACCGATCGGGACCTCGATGTACGCGATCACCAAGAGTGCTGTCGTGCGCATGACCGAAGTGCTGGCGCAGGAATTCGCCCGCTACAACGTGAACGTCAACGCCATTGCCCCGGGCGCGTTCGAGAGCGAGATGATGGACGGGATGCTCGAACGCATGGGTGACATCACCAAGATGTTCCCGCGTCGGCGCCTCGGCAAGGCTTCGCAGCTCGACTCGACGCTGCTGTACCTGGTGTCGCCGCTGTCGGACTTCGTGTCGGGCACCTGCATCACCGTCGACGACGCGCAAGGAGCCGGCTGAGGCCGTGAGCGCGGCTGACACCACGGCTGGCGTCGGCAATCGCACTGATGCCGACGCCACGAGCGTCGGCATTGCCGACCTCGAAGCAGCGGCGCAGCACTGGCAAGAGCACGGTTGGGTGCTCGTGGACGCACTCGTGCCGACCGCGGACATCGATCATGCGGTGGAGGAACTGTGGGACCTGTACCCGCACCCCGATGAGTTCCACGCCGACGACCCCGCTGTGCGAGACCGCTTTGTCGGCAGCAGCTTCAACCAAGGGCACAAGTTCCCCAAGGCCGACGCTGAGGGAGCCGCCTTCCGGCCCAACCAATTCCTGGGCCACATCCTGTTCCCCTACACGTCGCCGCGGCTGAACCGGCTGCAGGTCCATCCCAACGTCACGGCGTTCACTCGACTGGCGATGGGCATCGACGACATCCGCATCTACCAGGCTCGTATCTGGGGCAAGTACACCGGCGTCACCAACTACGAGCAGCCCTTCCACCAAGACCGGAACCACAACGTCGTGCCCGACCGCCTCGAGCCCGGCTGGTGGAACCTGGAGGGGTTCTTGTACCTCAGCGATGTCGAGCCTGAGGTGGCGCCGACCGAGATCGCGGGAGGCCCAGCCGACACGTCACGACCCTACGACGGGCCACCCGAGGGCGAGCGGTTCTCCGCCGCCGGTGGCCGGGGCTCGTACCTGGCCTACCGTCCCGACGTGTGGCACCGAGGTGTCGACCTGACGCGACCCGGCGGCAGCCGATTCCTCATGAGCGCCTCATTCAAGCCGGCAGGTGCCGACTGGATGGGCTACGACAACGTGCAACCGGTCTCGACGGCGCCGCCATGGTCCAAGTTCGCCGCCACCTGCACGCCCGAAGAACTGGCGCTGTTCGGCGCCCCGCTGCCCGGCCACCCGTACTGGACCCCCGAGTTGGTGGACGCCCTCGAACGGCGCTACCTCGGAATCGACGCCAGCCCCTGGCGAGACGCACTGCCCTGACCGTCCGAGACGCGGTCTCTACAGTGCAAATGTTGTGACTCGGTTTATGCTGCATATAGAGTCATGTCTGAGTCGTGACGGAGGTGCGCAATGGACCAACTCACCGTCCGCGGATTTGAAGACGACCTCGAAGCTGCAATGCGTCGTCTCGCGCAACGCGAGGGCGTGTCGTTGAACAAGGCTGCGCTGAGATTGCTCCGAAAAGGAGCGGGTCTGTCTGAGGGCGCAGAACGAGCCCACACGGTCGGCACATCGCTAGACCACCTGATCGGTAGCTGGACGCCGGCTGAAGCCGACGAGATCGACCTGGCGCTCGCGGATTTCGAGACCGTCGACGAGGCCTCCTGGGCGTGAGGCTCCTCCTGGACTCCAACGCGTACTCGCTGCTCATGCGAGGACACGAACGCGCTGCGGAGCTGGTGCGAAATGCCGAGGAGTTGCTGTTCTCCGCCATTGTGGTTGGCGAATTGATGTATGGCTTCCGGGCGGGATCGCGTTTCGAGCGGAATGCCGCGGATCTGCGCTCCTTTCTCGAGAGCCCCTATTCGACACTTGTCGAGGTGGGTCAAACAACCGCCGACCGCTATTCGCGAATCGCCGCAGCCTTGAAGGCCAAGGGCCGCCCCATCCCGACGAACGACGTGTGGATTGCCGCACACGCAATGGAGACCGGCGCAGACCTTGTCTCAGCAGATCGGCACTTCGAGTACATCGACGGGCTTGTCTGGGTGCCGATCTCGGTGAGCTGAGCCCTTCGCCGACCCAGTGCCGCGCAGTAGCGTCGGCGGCCATGAGCTTCTTCGGACCTGATCATTTCGAGACCATCACCGACGGCCTGATCTTCCCTGAAGGACCGGTAGTGCTGCCCGACGGCTCGGTGGCCGTCGTCGAGATCGGGCGTGGCACGATCACCCGCGTCGACGTGTCCGATGGCCGCAAGGACTTCCTGGCCACTCCCGGCGGGGGGCCGAACGGTGCAGCGCTTGGTCCCGACGGAGCACTTTACGTGTGCAACAACGGCGGCTTCGAGTGGATCACGGTGCGCGGCCGCACCGTCCCCGGCGAATCGGCGAAGGACTACACCACCGGACGGATCGAGCGGATCGATCTCGAGACCGGCAAAGTGGACATCCTCTACGCCGACGTGAACGGCGTCTCCCTCAAGGGCCCGAACGACATCATGTTCGACTCCACTGGCGGCTTCTGGTTCACCGATCACGGCAAGACCCGCGCCCGAGACCGAGACCGTGGCGGCCTGTACTACGCCAAGGCCGACGGCAGCCACATCGAGGAAATCGCCTTCCCGATGGACGGACCCAACGGCGTCGGCATCTCACCCGAGGAAGACCGCGTGTACGTGGCTGAGACCTTCCAGGGCGCCATGTTCGCCTTCGACCTCGAGGGGCCGGGCAAGGTGGCCGCTGGCGTGCCCTCACGAGGTTGGTTCCTGGCGCGGCCCGAAGGTCGCAAGTACTTCGACTCGCTGGCGATGGATGCAGACGGCAACGTGAGCGTTGCGACGATTCTCACGGGTGGCATTAGCACGTTCACGCGCGACGGCGAAGAACTCGAGTTCGCTCCCACCGACGACGCGGCCACCACCAACATCTGCTTCGGCGGCGACGACATGCGGACCGCGTACGTCACCCTGTCAGGCAGCGGGCGACTTGCCGTCGGCGACTGGCCCCGCCCCGGCCTCAAGCTCCCCTTCTAGAAGAGCGATCCTCAGGCCAGGCAGCGGGGCATGGCGCCGCCGTTGTAGGCGACGTGTCTGATGGGTCGCCTCCTGCCGGCGGCGGCTCTTATGCCAGACAGCGGGGCATGGCGCCGCCGTTGTAGGCGACCATGTCCATGATCGCCCGTTCGACGCCGGGGAATTCGTAGCTGTCGGGGGCGGCTTCTCGGTAGGCGACATGGAGATTGCCGGCCAGCCGTTCGGGATCGGTGTAGCGGGCATGTGGACCGAGGTCGCTTGCTTGTGCCTGCTCCAGCGGTGAGCGTTCGGCTGCGATCCCCTCTGCCGCGCAGTCCTGCACGAAGCGCAGGTACGAGCGCTGCTCACCGAGAACCCGCTCAATGTCGCCGCCGCCGAAGTGTGGACCGTGACCCGGCACGATCACCTCGGCGCCGTAGCCCTCAATGACATCGAGAGCGTCCAGCGTCCCTGAAACCGAGCCGAACAGGGCGAACGGCGTGCCCCCGTGGAAGATCAGGTCGCCGCAGAACAACGTCCGGCAATCGGGCAGCCACGCCAGGATGTCGCCGTTGGTGTGCGCCACGAAGCCCAGGTCCGACAGCTCGATACGCCGGTCGTCGAGGTGCAGCACCGTCGAGCCCTCAAAGGTCACGTCGGGCGCCCGGAAGCTCAGGTCCCCCCAGTCCACGCCAGGAAACACTGCGCTGTAGTCGGGTATCCCTGCCGCCACCATCACCTCGCGGCATGCCGTGTGCGACACCACCGTGGCGTCAGCGAACAGGTAGTTGCCGTGGGTGTGATCGGCGTGATGGTGCGTGTTGACCAGGATCGTCACCGGGTTGGGGGTCACCGACGCAATGGCATCGAGGTAGGCGCGAGTGCGGCGCTCTGTGGAGGTGGCGTCGATGGACACGACGCTGCGGGACCCCACCACGAACCCCATGTTGTTGATGAACCAGGTGCCGTCAGGCTGCACGTAGCTGTACACACCCGGTGCCACCTCGCTCAGCTGCGCTGCCTCGACTGCTGCATGTCCCGACATGTGACCTCCTCGGATCCGGCGAACAGGCTCCGCTACTACGGCGCAGCGTAGGACCCGTCGCCTACGCTGGGGAGCGCCTCGGATCGCGCCCGCAGGGACTCAAGGGAGCCGCCATGAGCACGACCGCCGACATCGACAGCTCTTCGGTAGAGCGGGACTTCGACGTCTACAGCGACGAGTACATCCAAGGCGCTGCCGACGTCTGGGACGATCTGCGCCCGCAGTGCCCGGTCGCTCACAGCAGCCACAACGGTGGGCACTGGATGCCCACCACTTGGGACGACATCGCCTCAGTCGCCTACGACACCGAGAACTTCAGCTCCCGTGACATCGCCGTGGCGCCGACGCCCGAAGGCGTCGGGCTGCTCACCGCCCCGCCGATCACCTCGGACCCGCCGTTCCATACCGACGCCCGACGGCTGCTGCTGCCGTTCTTCGGGCCCACGGCCGTCGACGAGATGGTGGAGGTCACCCGCAGCATTGCTCGCGAGCGCATCGATGCCATCGTCGCCGAAACCGGGGTGGACCAAGGACGTTCCGGTGTCACTGACGCGGCCGACACCTACTCCAAGCACATTCCGGTCCGGGTCATCGCCCGCATCCTGGGCCTGCCCGAGTCCGACGAGCCGGACTTCACCCGCTGGGCCGTCGACGTGCTGCAGTCCAAGGGCGACGAGTTCGACCGGCGAGCAAACGCCACACGTGAAGTGCTCCAGTACTTCGGCGAGCTCACCGACCAGCGGAGGCAGGAACGGGCAGACGATCTGCCGTCAAAGCTGCTCGACATGCGGCTGCCAAACGGCGACCCGCTGGCCAACCACCACATCACCGGCGCCAGCTTCCTGCTGCTGCTGGCGGGCATCGACACCACGTGGAGCTCGATCTCGGCCAGCTTGATGCACCTGGCCATGCACCCTGAGGACCGCGAACGGCTGGTGGCCGAACCCGAGCTCATTCCCACCGCCATCGAGGAGTTCCTGCGGGCCTACGCGCCGGTGACGATGGCCCGGTTCACTGCCACCGACGATGCACAGGTCGGCGGATGCCCGGTCGCTCACGGCGACAAGGTGCTGCTGCCGTTCGGTGCCGGCAATCGCGATCCGTCGAAGTTTGACCGTCCCGACGAGGTCATCATCGACCGGGCAGAGAATCGGCACTTCGCCTTCGGGCTGGGCATTCACCGTTGCTTGGGCTCAAATCTGGCGCGCATGGAGCTCAAGGTCGCCATCGAGGAGTGGCTGGCCCGGTTCCCCAAGTTCGAACTCGCGACCGATGTCGGCCGCGGCGGCGTGGAATGGGGCGGCGTTCAGGTACGCGGTCCCCGAAACCTGCAGATCCGCGTCGGCATCTGAGCTTCAGGGCGCCTCACTCGCCGAGAGCGTCAGACAGTTCCTCGGGCGTCATCATCACGTCACGGGCCTTGGAGCCATGCGAGGGACCCACAACGCCCCGCTGCTCGAGCAGGTCCATGATCCGGCCGGCGCGGGCGAAGCCGATCTTCAGCTTGCGCTGCAGCATGGAGGTAGAGCCGAGTTGGGTCTCCACCACGATGACCATCGCCTGCCGCAACAATTCGTCGTCGTCGGCGTCGCCTGTGGTGCCGCCCGGAAGTCCTGCCGCACCCGCTGACGCTTCGGTGCCCTCGACGCCTTCGACATAGCTGGCCTCGGGTGCCTGTCGGCGCCAATGGGCCACCACGTGGGCAACCTCCGACTCGCTCACCCAGCTGCCCTGAATGCGGCGCGGAGTGCTTGAGTTGGCGGACAGCAGCAGCATGTCTCCTTGGCCCACCAAACGCTCGGCGCCCGGCTGATCCAGGATGACCCGGCTGTCGGCCAGGCTCGACACGGCAAAGGCCAGCCGGCTGGGAATGTTTGCTTTGATCACGCCGGTAATGACGTTCACGCTCGGGCGCTGCGTTGCGACGACCAGGTGGACGCCGACGGCTCGGGCCATCTGAGCCAGACGGGTGATGGAGTCTTCGACGTCGCGGGCCGCCACCATCATCAGGTCGTTCAGCTCGTCGACGACCACGACGATGAACGGCATTGATTCGTGTTGCTGTTCTTGGCCGAGCAGCTCGCTCTCATCGCTGTGCAGCGCTCCGTCGAGCACGGCTGCGTTGTAGCCGGTGATGTCACGGAAGCCCGCTTCGGACAGCACGTCGTAGCGGCGCTCCATTTCCCTGACGGCCCATGCCAGGGCGTTCGCTGCCTTACGCGGCTCGGTCACCACTGCGGTCAGCAGGTGGGGCAGGCCGTCGTACTGACCCAGCTCGACCCGCTTGGGGTCGACGAGGATCATCCGCACTTGGTCGGGGGTGGACCGCATCAACAGCGAGCTAATGATCGAGTTGATGCACGACGACTTGCCCGAGCCGGTAGCGCCCGCAATCAGCACGTGGGGCATCGTGGCCAGGTTGAGCATCACCTCGCGCCCCGAGATGTCCTTGCCCATTGCCACTTCGAGCGGGTGCATCGCCTCGGCCGCCGCCTTGGAAGACAGGATGTCGCCCAGCGCGACGAGGTGGCGGTCGGAGTTTGGCACCTCGATGCCGATCGCTGAACGGCCGGGGATCGGCGCCAGGATGCGGACATCCGCGGCCGCCATGGCATACGCGATGTCCTTGTGCAGGGCAGTGACGCGGGACACTTTCACGCCCGGGCCCAGTTTGAGCTCGTAACGCGTGACCGTGGGGCCCGGCTCCCAGCCGGTCACCTGCGTTTCCACGCCATGGCTCGCGAGCGCGGCCACCAGCGCTGCGGCTCCTGCGGACAGCTGCGCCCGGTCGAACTGCTGGGTGCCGCTGCGCTTGAGCACCGACTGCTTGGGCAGCTTCCAGCGCGGACGCTGGCCTCCGGCGCCCGTACCCCGCGGTGCCGCGCGCGCAGCCGGTACGGGTGGGGGTACGACGTCTCCGCCGGGAGGCTCGATAAAGGAAGGCGGCGACGGCTCGAAGGATGCGTCGTGAGGCTCGGAGGCGCTCGGATCCAGACCTGGAACCGGGCCCCCCTCCGAATCCGGCAGCTCGCCTGCGGGCAGCAGATCGCCATCGGGCGCGTCCAAGTCGTACTGCTGCGCATCGAATGAGGGCGGCTCGGGATCGGTGCCCACACGCTGCAGGCTCCGGGCGCCTTTCGACACGAAGCCGCTCAGCGTCCGGCCGAGCGCAGCGACGCCGGTCCACATCCAACGCAGGACCTGACCGAGGCCGACGTTGCCGACGATCATGACGGCGAACAGCATCACCAGCAGCAGCACGGCCCACGTCGCGGGGTCTTCGATGAGACGTCGAAGCGGCTCGGCCACGACAGCGCCCAGCACTCCCCCGCTGCTGCGCAAATCCTCGAGTTCGGGTCCGAAGCCGTCCGCAGACCCCGACAGGTGGGCCGCTGCGGCGAACGCGACCGTCAGCAAGCTCAACCCGAACGCAACACGGCCGCTGCGCTCTGAGCCGGTCATGCGTGCGAGTGCCACCCCGATCCAGATCAGCAGGATCGGCACCGCATAGCGGAACACACCGAGCAGCACGGAGAGCGCGCTCTCGAGGAGTCGGCCCACAACGCCCGCTCGGTCGCCGAGCAGACCCAGCGCGCAGATCACGGCGAGTGCGAACAGCGACAGCGCCACGATCTCGCGAGACCGGCCGCTGAGGGCATTGCGGACTACCCGGGACAACGCGCTGCGAGAATCACTCCGCGTCGAAGACTTCGACGAATCCTTCGAGCCTTCGGCCCCGGCGGTGCCCTTCACACTCACCTCTGCGAGAGTACCGAGACGGAGCTGAACCTATGGAGACCCACCGAGGCGACCGCTCAGCAGTCTTGTGGCCCAGCGTCGATGCGGCGTTGCTCGGCCGCTTCGTGCTCACGCCTGATTCGAGCGCGCTCGGCGTTCGCGGCTCGGTGCTGGTTACGGGCGGTCTGCACCACAACCAGCACGAACATCACGACGGTAAATGGGATCGAATAACGATTGACGAAGTCGATGACCGTGCCGAGCGGCCCCGAGAACAGATCTGCAACCCACCACACAAGTGCCAGGCGAGTGACCGTGCCGGCCAGATTCACCACCACGAACGGCAGCTGGCGCATCCGCGTAATTCCCGACAGCAAGCACATCGGGTAACCAGGAATGGCGAACAGCAGCAGCCAGCCCACACGGGGAAACCAGCGCTCCAGCCAGTCCATAGCCCTGATGATGCGATTGCGGGGACCCAGTTCGGCGGCCAGATAGGCCTTGGCATTCGGGCCGTAGTCATAACCCAGTCGGTACAGGAACGGGTCGGTGATGAACAGGCGGATCACCCCGATGGCCATGAATGCCCACAGTGGGGCTTGGTGAGCCACGCCGAGCAGGATCGGGTCGGTCGCGTTCAGCGACAGGAGCAGCAGCGGCGCCCGCGCAATGAGGGCAGCAAAGAAGATCTGTCCGGCGTAGGCCGCCAAGGCGAAGCCCACGGGCACTGCTGCCAGCAGCTGCATCCGCCGCCGATCCGCGTCAGAGATCTCATCGTCTGGCGATGCCCCCTCGGCGTCGACGGCATCGGCTGTCGTTGGATCGTCCCGGCCGTCGTCATCCACCTCGGCCGAGGCTACGCACCCGCGCCGAGACCGCACCGGCATGCCCGGAAGGCCCTTGGTTTCGCCCTCTAGCCTGCGGCGTCATGGACTCGACGATGATGGACCAGCCGCTCACCTTGGACCCTTTCGTTGAACGCGCCGAGACGCTGTTCGCGGACAAGGAGATCGTGACCGCAACCGCTACCGGCATCGAGCGCACCAACTACGGGCGCTGGGCAGAACGGACCCGGCGCCTCGGCGGCGCACTCGACGACCTCGGCATCTCCGCCGAGGGCCGAGTGGCGACGTTCGCATGGAACACCGACCGTCACCTCGAGCTGTACTTCGCTGCGCCGTGCTCGGGCCGGGTGCTGCACACGCTGAACATCCGGCTGTTCGCCGAACAGATCGCCTACATCGCCAACCACGCCGAAGACGAAGTGGTCTTCGCCGACCGTTCGCTGCTGCCGATCCTGTGGCCGCTGGTGGACGAGATGACGACCGTGCGCCATGTGGTCGTCATGGACGACTCGGGCGGTGGCGACGCAGCTCCTGAAGTTCCCGACGATCCCCGCATCGTCGACTACGAGGAGCTGCTCGCCGCTGCGACCCCATCGGGCTTCCGGGTCGCCGATGAACGCCAGGCGGCGTCGATGTGTTACACGAGCGGCACCACAGGCGAGCCCAAGGGCGTGGTCTACAGCCACCGCTCCACCTATATCCACACGCTCGCCGCGATGCTGGTCGATTCGGCTGGCGTCTGCGAGCGCGACGTGATCATGCCGGTTGTGCCGATGTTCCACGCCAACGCCTGGGGTCTCAGCCATGCGGCGGTCGCGGCGGGGGCCAAGCTGGTCAATCCCGGTCCGAACCTGGCGCCCAAGCCGCTGGCCGAGCTCATCGAGACCGAGCGGGTCACCCTCGCCGCCGGTGTGCCGACGATCTGGATGGGCGTGCTGGGCGAGCTCGAAGGGCGCGATGTGTCGAGCCTGCGCGCAATCCCGTGCGGCGGCTCGGCAGTGCCCAAGGCGCTGTCGGAGGGGTACCGGGCCGTAATCGGGCTGCCGATCCTGCAGGCGTGGGGCATGACCGAGACCAGTCCGTTGTGTTCCCTTGCCCATATCCGCTCGGGCCAGGAACACCTCGACGACGATGCAAAGGCCGATCTGCGCACGACGGTGGGGACGATCCTGCCGACCGTGGAATTCCGCATCTGCGAACCCGACTCCACCGACGAGCTGCCCCACGACGGCGAATCGTCCGGTGAGCTGCATGTGCGCGGCCCTTACGTGACCGGCTCGTACTACAACCGGCCCGACGCCACCGACTCATTCACGGCCGATGGCTGGCTGCGCACCGGCGACGTGGCCACCTGCGATCCGAACGGCTACATCCGGCTCGTGGACCGCACGAAGGATCTCATCAAGTCAGGCGGCGAGTGGATCAGCTCGGCCGAGGTGGAGAACGAGATCATGAGCCATCCCAAGGTGGCCGAGGCCGCGGTGGTCGCGGTGGCATCAGATCGCTGGATGGAGCGACCGATGGCGTGCGTCGTGCCGGTTGAGGGCGAGACGATCACCCACGACGAGCTCATCGAGTACTTGACGCCGCGGATGGCGAAGTGGTGGCTGCCCAGCGCCACCCAGATCATTGAAGAGGTTCCAAAGACCTCGACGGGCAAGTTCTCCAAGAAGACCCTGCGGGACCGCTTCGCAGATCTCGTCGTGGAGTGAGGCAGACGTGAGCGCCACCCCATACCGCTCCGAGCCGCGCCTGATGGTCTGGCTGGCGTTGCGCCTCAAGGGCCTCGGCGAGATCGATGACGTTGCCGCGATCCACGGACTTGAACCCGACGAGACCGAGTGGCTGCTTGCCGAACTGGATGCGTCCGGGCATTGCATGTTTCGCGAGGTCGGCGGCGTTCCGAAGTTCATCCTGACGCCGAGCGGTCGTGACGAGGGGGAAGCCGCGTTGGCCGACGAGCTGGATGCCGCCGCCGCTCGGGAGCCCGTCACTGCGGCCTACCAGGAATTCGGGGCGCTGAACCCCAAAATGCTGCAGCTGTGCACCGACTGGCAGCTGTGGCCAGCCGATCATCGGACAGCGGCCGATGCGGGGCCCGGCGACGGCGGGCGGCTCAACGATCACAGCGACGCCGACTACGACGCAGCGATCATCGAGCGGCTGGAAACGCTGCACGGCGAGCTGGCGGGAGTGCTCGAAGCTCTCAGCAGAGTGATGGCTCGCTATGAGAACTACGCGCTGCGATTCGCTGAAGCGCTGGGCAAGCTGCAGGCCGGCGACCTGGACTACCTCACCAAGCCGATGATCCCCAGCTATCACACGGTGTGGTTCGAGCTGCACGAAGATCTGCTGGCGACGCTCGGCATCAACCGGGCCGACGAGGGCAGCGTCTAGCTCCCACCCGAGCCACCCCCACGGCCCGCAAGCCGCCGATCTCAGTACCGCTGCGGCAGCGCCTCGGCAGTAGTCTCGAACCCATGAGCGCGCGATTCGGACGAGTGGTTCCGGCGATGGTGACGCCATTCGCGGCAGACGGTTCGCTGGATGTGGATGCTGGCGTGACGTTGGCGCGCTGGCTTGTATCGGAGGGCGCCGAGGGCCTCGTCATTACCGGCACCACCGGTGAGGCACCCACCATCACCGACGAGGAGGACTGGGAGCTCTGGCGTGCCGTCGCAGAAGCCGTCACGGTCCCGGTGGTGGCCGGCACCACCACCAACGACACAGCGCATTCAGTGAGTCAGACCCGCAAGGCCGCCGAGCTGGGCGTCGACGGCATCCTGGCGGTGACCCCGTACTACAACCGGCCGTCGCAGGCAGGCATCGCAGCGCACTTTGCTGCCGTGGCCGACTCCACGGATCTGCCGATCATCATGTACGACATTCCGGTCCGCACGGGGCGCAAGATCAACACCCCGACGCTGCTGGATCTGGCGCGGATTCCCAACATCGTGGCGGTCAAGGACGCTGCGGGGAATCCCGGCGAGACCGCCACGGTCATCGCGCAGGCACCGGAGGGCTTCGAGGTGTACAGCGGCGACGACAGTCTCACGCTGCCCCTGCTGGCCGTCGGAGCAGTGGGCGTGATCAGCGTTGCGGCACACTGGACCGTTCCCGAACACGTGGCGATGTTCGACGCTTGGGAATCGGGTGACGCGACCAAGGCCCGCGAGATCAACGCCACGCTGCTCGAGAGCTTCGACTACGAGACGGGCGACGCGGCGCCGAACCCGGTGCCGACCAAGGCGATGCTGCGCACGCTGGGCCTGCCGGTCGGAGAGCCGCGCCTGCCGATGGGCCCGACGCCCGAAGGTCTCGAAGATCGCGCCCGCGAGGTCTACGCCCGACTGAAGCGAGACTTGAGCGCCGCCCGGGCCAAGAGCCGGCCCGTCACCGTCACATTCCTGGGCGGGCTCGGCGACGTCGGGCGCAACTGCACCGTCGTCGAGGTCGACGGCAAGCTGCTGGTCATCGACTTCGGCGTCATGTTTCCTGATCCAGCGCTGATGCCCGGTGTGCGGCAGGTGCTGCCCGACATGGACTGGCTGAACTCTCGTGCCAGCGACGTTGTCGGATTGGTTGTGACGCACGGACATGAGGATCACTTGGGCGGAGTGCCCCACTTCCTGCGCAACATCGAGGTCCCGCTGTACGGCTCGGCGTTGTCGATGGCGCTTGCCAAGCACAAGGTGACCGAGGCACGCCTGGGCGACCGCACCTCGTTTCATGTCTTGGGCGACGGCGAGCGGCGGCGGATTGGCCCATTCGATGTCGAGGCGCTGCCGATCACGCACTCGGTCCCTCAGAGCCTGTGCATCGTGCTGCACACGCCCGCCGGTGCTCTTGTTCACACGGGGGACTTCAAGATCGACGAGGCTCCCGTCGACGGTCGTCTGACCGACTTGGCGCGGCTGCGAGAGCTGGGTGACGAGGGCATCGCTCTGCTGATGGCCGACTCCACCAACGCCGACCGTCCGGGGAGCAGCGCCTCGGAGACCGAGATCGGCACCACGCTGCGGCGGCTCTTCGCCGAGCGCTCCGACCGTCGGCTCATCGTGAGCTGCTTCGCCAGCCATCTCCACCGCGTCCAGCAGATCTGCGATGCTGCAATCGACGAGGGCCGCTTCGTCGTGCCGGTGGGCCGCTCGATGGTGAACAACGTTCGCATCGCACGCGAGCTGGGCGTGCTGGACCTTCCCGAGCCAGCGCTGCGCAGCGCTGAACAGCTCGACGGCTTCGATCCATCGCAGGTATGCATCGTGTGCACTGGCAGCCAGGGCGAGCCGAACGCTGCGCTCTCGTTGATCGCTGCGGGCACGCACCCGGAGATCCACGTCGGGCCGAACGACACTGTGGTGCTGTCCAGCCATGCCATTCCGGGCAATGAACGCGCTGTGTTTCGGACAGTATCGAGCCTTGCGAAGCGCGGCGCCGAAGTGATCCACGACGGCCACGAGCTGGTCCACACTTCCGGCCACGCCCAGCGCGACGAGCTGCGACAGCTTCACGAAGCGTGCCGCCCGCGATGGTTCGTGCCCATCGAGGGCGAGTACCACATGCTTGCCCGCCATGCCCAGCTTGCCCGCGAGGTCGGCATGCGGGACCACCGGGCGCTGACGCTGACCGACGGCGCGCAGGTAGTGCTGCGAGACGGCAACCTGTCGGTGGGTCGAGGTGTCCCGGCTCCGTATCACTACGTGGATGGCGCGCTCGACGATCCCGACGCCGAGGTCATCGGCGAGCGCTTGGCTCTCACATCAGGCTTCGTCCACGTCACCGTGGTGCTCGACGCCAAGGGACGACTCGCGGCACCTCCCGCCGTCGCCTCGAGCGGCTGGCTGGACACCGAAGCCCACGCAGACATCATCAAAGCGCTAGTCGGAGAGCTGACGACGGTTGTGAATGGTGCCAACAAGAACAAGGGCGCCAAACACGACGCCGACGGCATCGAACGTCGCGTTCGCCGAGCCACCGGACGTTTCGTGGGCAACCAAACAAGACGCCGTCCATCCATCTCGGCGGCCGTGATTGCGCTCGGCTGAGCCTGCGCAAATCGCTGCCGCCGCGCTCATTCCGAATATCGGTCAAATCCGATGTGGTTGCGTATCAGTCAAGAAAATCGACTTCAGGCACCCAGATTGCTGTCACTACGATGGAGGTCGATGGATACCTCCTCGCTGATCGACACTCGTGCGGGCGTGCGCAGCGGCAAGCCGTGCTTTGTCGGGACTCGCATCACCGTGTACGACGTTCTCGAGTACTTGGCATCTGGCATGTCGAGCGAGGAAATTGTCGACGACTTCCCTGAACTCACCGAACAGCACATCCGGGCGGCGCTTGCATTTGCAGCCATCCGTGAACGCCGGCTCGTCGCGCCTGCGTGAAGCTCCTCTTCGACCAGAACCTGTCGCGTCAGTAGTACTTCCCGATGTAGGCGTACGCCCTGTCAAAGAGATCTTGATCGGTGTGGAGCTTGTACTTGAGCAAGCTCCTTCGCAGCGCCTTCTTCACTTCGCGCTCGCCGGCTTCGGTCCGCTGCCATCCTGGGAATCGAACCTGACGCACGATGCTGTCAATGTCGGCAACAACCCGGTCGACGATCACCGGGGTGTCGGTGTTCTTCACCTCTTCGAACAGCTCCGTGAGAGCGGCCTTCCCCTGGTCCTCCTGGAGCTCCTCTGGTTCTTCGCGCTCTGCTTGGACCACGTCCTTGGCGAGGTCGATCAGCTGCTTCAGGAACTCGACGGAGGCGAACAGTCCTTGCTCGTGCTTCAGCCGGAGGCTCTCCAGCCGCTCCGACAGCGCCACGAACTTGGGACCGTCGCCATGTCGTCGTAGGCGGGCGGCGATCCTGATCTCCACCTCGACGGTGTTGCGCTCTGGGTCCTCGAGAAGCTCTTCGATAACTTCGGCGTCCATCACCAGTGTGTCGAGATCGTCCCGCACGGTCTGCACGGAGACGTTCCTGTGGATCAGCTCGATTGTCTTCGCTCCAAGTGCGTGCCAGAGCAGCTTGCCGTTCCCCGATGGGGGCTTGAGGGAGTCGTAGACCTGCGCCAACCAGCGGTAGTCGTTCTCGATCGGAACCAGCATCGGATCGGGCGACAGCGCTTCCCAAAGTTGGGACAACGCGCTGAAGTCCTCGGCGAACTGGTCCCGTCGGTTCGTGTCAGGCAAGCACTCCTGTGCAGCCAGCAAGCCCTCCCAGCTGAAGTCACTGCGGTCAACGCCTTCGAACCACTGCAGGCACTTCGGCATCGCTCGTACGAGCTCCTCCTTGAGCTCATCGATGTTTGAGATGACCTTGTCGATCGATGCCTCGTCGAAGGCGAGCGCCTGCGCAACATCATCGAACAGTCCGAGGTAGTCGACGATCAGCCCGTGGGACTTGCCTGGAGCCACTCGGTTTGTTCGGCAGATCGCCTGCAGAAGGTTGTGATCCCGCAGCGAGCGGTCGAGGTAGATGCACTGCAAGTTGGGGGCATCGAAACCGGTAAGAAGCTTGGCGGTGACGATCAGGATCTTCAGGGGATCGGCCGGATCGCGGAAACGGTCCAGCAGCGCGGCTTCCTCGTCCTTTGACCGCCCGAAGCGGTTCCGCCAGGCCTGCGGCGCACCTTGGCCCAAGTTCATGACCACGTCGCTGACCTCAGCAGGCAGCTCGTCGTCGGCGAGTGCATCGAGCGCGTCCTTGTAGAGGACGCACGCCTCCTGATCCACGGTGACGATCATCGCCCCGAAGCCTTCAGGGGCAACTCGCTCGAGGAAATGCGCACGGATGTCGGCAACCACCGCCTCGACCCGAGCCGGCGCCTTGACCAGGAGTGCGAACCGGCCCGCTCGCTTCGACACCTCGGCTCGGTCCTCATCGCTCAGGTTGCGCGTCAGTTCCTCGAACTCCTGATCGAGTGCGGCACGATCGATCCGGAGATCGACCGAACGCGTCTCGAAGCGAAGCGGAAGGGTGGCGTCGTCACGAATCGATTCCTCAAAGCTGTAGCGATCGAGATACCCGCCCGGATCCTCGGCGGCCCCGAATGCGTAGAAGGTGTTTCGGTCTCGGGTATTGATCGGGGTACCGGTCAGGCCGAAGAGGAACGCGTTCGGCAACGCGTTCCTCATCTGCCGGCCAAGGTCACCTTCCTGCGTTCGATGCGCCTCGTCGACCAGAACGATGATGTTGTCTCGCTCGTTCAGCACGCCGTCGGCCTCGGCGAACTTGTGGATCGTGGTGATGATGACCTTGCGGGCGTCACGGGCGAGCAGGTTGTGCAGCTCCTGCCTGCTGTTGGCCGTGACCAAGTTGGAAACGTCAGCGGCGTTGAATGTGGCGGTGATTTGCGTGTCGAGGTCGATCCTGTCAACGACGATCACGACCGCTGGGTTACCGAGCTGTTCATGCCGCCGGAGCTTGTTGGCGGCGAAGATCATGAGGAGGCTCTTGCCCGAGCCCTGGAAGTGCCAGATCAGGCCCTTGCGGATCTTGCCTTCGACGACGCGCTGCACAATCTTGTTGGCCGCTTCGTACTGCTGAAACCGGCAGATGATCTTGATCTTGCGATGGCTTCGATCTGTGGCGAACACCGAGAAGTTCTGGGCGATGTCGAGCACCACTTCGGGTCGCAGCATCGACGAAACGGCGCGGTCGACCTCCTGAAGGCCCTGTCCGCCTTCCTCTTCAAGCCGCCATGGAGCCCAGTGGTGAACGGGGAGTCGGATCGAGCCGAACCGGAACTCCTTGCCGTCGGTAGCGAACGAGAACGCGTTTGGGACAAAGAAGGCGGGGGCGTTTGCCTCGTAGTCGTCGTGAACCTGGGCCGCGCCGTCGACCCAAGTCACCGCCATGCGCACCGGTGACTTCGCCTCCCCTAGGACCAGTGGAAGTCCGTTGACGAAACCGACAACATCGAACCGCTTCTCGGGCCCTGCCTTGAACGTGACCTGGTTGGACACGATGAATGTGTTCGTCTCAAGCTCGGCCGGGTCGAAATCGATCAGCTTGATTGTGACGTGCTCGTTGTTCGGACCGAACGGCATGGTGCGCTCACCCCGCACCCAGGACATGAATTCCTCGTTTGCTCCGACGAGACCGCCGCCGAGGACGCCGCTGATTACGGCTCGAAGCTTGTAGATGACCTCGTCGGCACGTTCGGGCTGAGCGGCGATGTCGGGGTTCAGCCGGACGAGTGCACCCTCGAGCGCGGACTCGAGCAGGACCTCGGATGTGGACCGCTCGAGCGACGGGCCATCGAAGTATGTCCAACCCAGCCTGGTCATGCGATCGAGGACCATCGCCTCGACGGTGTTGGCTTCATCAAACATCGTGGACTCCGTCTGGGCGTAGCACCTTCTCGCGAAGCGCCGACATCAGCTTGCCCGCGGCGACTGCGTGAACCTTGCACAGTGTTTGCAGCTCGTCGATAGCCCGAAGGCGAGTCAGAAGCGCCCTGCTTTCGGCGGCTGGGGGAACGGGAAGCTCGTGTGAGGAAATATCCTTACCGTTCACCTTGTAGATCCCGTTTGAAGACTTCGCCCGACCCAGAAGTCTTCGGTGCACTCGCCTAAAGTTCCAGAGTGCCGTAGCCAAGAATGGGTCGATCCGTAACTCGTCAAATCTGAGTCGGATCAGGAGATCGGGGTAGATACACGCCGGCTCCGGTTTGACTAGAGCTAGACCCGCTCTCCCCACGAGGCTCCGATTCCCGTTTCCACGAACGATGAACACATCGCCTGCGTCGACGCGAAACTCAGGCGCCTTTGAACTCGGCTCGCACCACTTCTCGGTGTCTTCGTCTGCGGTGAAACGTCCATCCCGCACGGCAGAGAGGGTCACGGACCGAACTCCATCGGGCTCTGAACTGGCCTTCGGAGACAGACCGTTTCGCGGTGTTCCATCAAGTAGATCTCCAACTCGAACGAGAGGTACGGACCACCGCCCGCAGGACGAGTCCCAAGTAGCGTCGTCGATCAGTGCATCCTTGAGTGACTCCAGTGCCGTTCGGACCTGCGCAGCTTCATGGGCAGCCTGACGCGCACATTCGAGCACTTTGACAATCGACCATTGGTGCTTCGCTGGCGGTAGCGCGAACTCGAACCATGTGAGATCCCTGAAGTTGATGTACGGGTTGACCGAACCCTTGCTCTGTTGCACCGAGTGATCATGGAATCTCTCAGTCGACATGACTTGCGGAAGGAACTCGGGCAGCAAGTCAGCGCTGCTGGGCTCCAGCACGAATGTGGTGTTCGCGCAAATCCCTTCGAAGTCCGCTATGGCGACCTTGCGTAGGTACGTACGCCGACTTCCATAGAGCACCTGTCCGGGCTTGAACCGCATGTGGAACGCAGGCCCGAGGTAGCCGTCATCCACGTCGCCCCAACGCTGGAGCCTCAGATCATCCGTGTCCATGTGCGCGCCAGCGACGTAGCGCGTGAGACCCGCGGTCTGGGGATCGACCTTGTCCTTGACTTGTTGGACGACGTCACCAAAGCGAACCCAAAGCCAACTGTCGGGCAGCGGTCGATCCGAAGTCACAGCGTGGTTCCCGCATCGAGACGTGCAAACAGCGCCTGAGCGGCGGAGCGAATCTCGGACGCGCTCTGTTGCCACTCAGCTAGGGCGACGTCGAGGTCATGCTCCGGGCGAGCCCCCATGCGGTCGACGTGCAGCGGGATCGAGAGGTTGTTGTCTAGGCCAGCGATCGCGTCGACGGATGTGACTGCAGCGAACCCATCCTCTGCTTCGAACGATTGGAACGCCGAAGCGATCCGATCGATGTGGTCGGGCGTCAGGAAGCTCTGGGCCCGTTCCCGTGTGACCTCGTTCACGGCGTCGATAAACAGCACCTTGCCGACGCGGCTGGCTGGCTTAGCCGATCGGCACACCACGATGCACGCCTCCATTGGGGAGTTATAGAAGAGGTTTGGCCCAAGCCCGATCACCGCTTCGATGAGATCGGCGGTGACAATGCGTCGGCGCATGTCGAGTTCCTCGTCTCGAAAGAGGACGCCGTGAGGAAAGAGGATGGCGCATCGGCCGGTCTTCGAGTCCATCGAGGCGAGGATGTGCTGCCAGAAGGCGAAGTCGGCCCGTCCTTGCGGCGGCGTGCCGTACCTGTTCCGGCCCCAGGGATCGGACGACCACACATCTCGGTCCCAGGCCTTGATCGAGTACGGGGGGTTGGCCAGGACCACATCGAAGCGCCTGAGCTGGTCGCCCTCGGTGAACGCTGGATTGGCGAGCGTGTCGCCACGCACGACGTTGAAGTCTTCGATGCCGTGGAGGAACAGGTTCATGCGGGCGATCGCTGAAGTCGTGAGGTTCCGTTCCTGGCCGAACAGTCGAAGCGTCCGGTGCTCCTTGCCCTGGCGTCGGAGCTCCTCTGCTGCTGAGAGCAACATGCCGCCCGAGCCACACGTCGGGTCGTAGACGCTGTCGCCCGGCTCGATCTCGAGGAGCTGTGTCATGAGGTGGACCAGCGTGCGGTTCGTGTAGAACTCCGCGGCGGTGTGGCCAGAGTCGTCGGCGAACTTCTTGATCAGGAACTCATACGCGACACCGAGTTCGTCCTCGGGGACGTTGCGCAAGCTCAGCGTCACCTGTGAGTAGTGCTCGATCAACTCCTTGAGCGTTGCGTCGGGCAGCCGTTCCTTGTTGGTCCAAGGGGCGTCGCCGAAGACGCCGTCGAGTCGAGGGTTCGTCCGCTCGATCTCGCGCATCGCCTTGGAGATCGTTCGGCCGACGTCGTTGGCCGACTGTCGGAGGTCGGACCAGTGTGCTCCGGCGGGGATCTGGAAGCGGTGCTGTTCGGGGAGGGCGGCGTAGTCCTTGTCGCCGTGGGACTCCTCGAGCGCAGCCTGATACTCCTCGTCGAACACGTCACTGAGCCGCTTCAGGAACAGCAGGGGGAAGATGAACGACTTGTATTCTCCGGCATCAATGGTCCCGCGGAGCAGCGTTGCTGCACCCCAGAGGTAGGACTCGAGCTGCGACTGGCTGATGCGGGTGGTCACGCGATGCCCCGTTCGGCAAGGAGCTGGTTCAGGCGGTCCTCGGCGGCCCAGGCCGCGTCCAAGGCTTCCACGAGCGCCTTCGTTGCTTCTTCGACTGACGGGATGTCCACGTCGTCAGGCTTCGATATGTAGCCGGCGAGGTTGAGGTTGCCGCCCTGCTCGCGGATCTCGTCAAGCGTTGCGACGTGGCAGCGGCCCTCCTCGGCTGCGAACTTCTCGTATGCCTCGAAGATCGTCTTGACGTGCTCTGGTTCGAGCGTGTTCTGGTTGCGGCCCTTGCGGAAGAGGTCGGAGGCATCGACGAGCAACACCTTGGACTGGCGTGCTTCGGGCTTTCGTCGACGGGCAACCAGGATGCAGGCGGCGAGGCCGGTTCCGTAGAACAGGTTCCGGCCTAAGCCGATGACGGCTTCGATGAGGTCGAGGCCGAGGACCTTCGAACGGATATTGCCCTCGGCGCCCATTCGGAACAACGCTCCGTGAGGCAGCACGACCGCCATCCTGCCCGTCGCTGGCGCCATCGATGTGATCATGTGCTGCACCCAGGCCCAGTCGCCGTACTTCTTCGGTGGGGTGCCAGCCAGGTTGCGACCCCACGGGTCGTTCGGCCACGTGTCTTCACCCCACGAGCTGAGTGAGAAAGGGGGATTGGCGATGACGCAGTCAAAGGAGGCCAGCTTGTCGCCAGTGAGGAATGCCGGTTGTCTCAGAGTGTCGCCGCGGACGATCTGAAAGTCCTCGGCTCCGTGGAGGAACAGGTTCATGCGGGCGATGGCGGCGGTGGTGAGGTTGCGCTCCTGGCCGAAGAGGTGGCCGAGCATGAGTCGCTCGTCACCGCCTGATTCCCTGACTTGCTGGAGAGTCTCGAGGAGCATGCCGCCGGTTCCGCAGGCCGGGTCGTAGACAGTGTCGCCGGCCTGTGGGGCGAGCACGCGCACCATGAGCTCGACGATGGTGCGTGGGGTGTAGAACTCACCGGCCTTTCGGTTGGTGAGATCAGCGAACTTCTTGATGAGGTACTCGTAGGAATCGCCGAGCACGTCGTTGGGCACCACGGAGTTGCGGAGGTCGAGCTGGCTGAAGTGGTCGATCAGGTCGACCAGGAGCTCATCGGACAAGCGGTCCTTGTTGGTCCACTGCACGTCACCGAAGATGCCGTAGAGGGTGTTCGGGTTCGCCTTCTCGATCTCACGCATCGCCCGCTGGATGGCCTGTCCGACGTTGATGGTGCGCTTTCGGAGGTCTGCCCAGTGGCTCCCGTTCGGGATCTGAAAGCGATGCTGCTCCGGTAGGTCGGCGTACTCCTCGTCGCCATCCGATTCTGCGAGCGCCTCGGCGCGCTCCTCGTCGTAGACGTCGCTGATCCGCTTCAGGAACAGCAGTGGAAACACGTAGGCCTTGAAGTCCGATGCGTCAACGGGACCCCGAAGGATATTGGCCGCATCCCAGAGCATCGATTCGAGAGTTCGTCCGTTGCCGTTAGTTGCCAAGGTCAGCCTTCCGGGGTCTGATGCCGGCTTGCATCCGGTTGAAGGAGCGCTGTGGGTACGGGCGTCAAGGGTGCGCTGGCCCAGGTTCGATTACGTCGCGGGGATTGTCTCTCTGCCGCTTGGCGAGGCTTTCGCGCACGAGTTCCTGTGCCTCCCGTGCGGTCAGATCCAGGAAGCCCGCCGGCCAATCCTCGCCGAGACCGCCGTACACGTTGATCTCCGGCTCGCGATACCGGGTGATGCCATCCTCGTTCTCCGCGAACACGAGCCCGACTAGAGCGTGCGCTTCATTGGACTCGTCCTGAGCAATCCGGTACCGCAGCCGATTGACCAGATGCTCGCTGTGCGTTTCAAGCACGATCTGACGGCCAGACCTAGAGCAGGCGAGTAGGAAGTCTGCGAGGTCCTGCTGGAGCCTTGGATGCAGATGCAGTTCTGGTTGTTCGAGAACGACCAGCGTGCCGGGCTCGGCGAGGAGACAGAGAAGGATGACCGGCAAGACTTGGCTGACGCCAACCCCCACAGACGTCAGGTCGACTTCACGCTCGAGCCCCTTCGGCGTGACACTCAGTCCGATGCCGATGCGACCCCGATCCTCCGATCGAGCGTTCTCTGCCAAGTCGAATTCGCGTAGCCAGTAGTTCAGTGCCGCGTCGAGTCGGCGTTGTTCACCATGACCCGTGGGCGTCGGCATGAGCACGCTGCGATTCGCTTGTGCGTGGAGCACCGCTGCGGAGTACTCACCTCGCACGCCCAGATCCAGCTTGGACGGGCCGGGGTCGTAGAGAACGTGAGGCGCTTCGCGGAGAGGACCGAGATAGCGCACCGCCGAGCGGAAGAAGCGCTGGGACGCAAAGCCGCACCGAGCAAGGGCCTCGCCCGCTGGACCCGATTGCTCGACAAGGACTTCGTCGTCGATCCAGTGTTCCTCACTCAGCTCCTCGCGCAGCAGCTGCCGGAACGTCGCCTCGCCCAAGTGAACCATGCTTCGGCCGACCGTTCGACGCTGATCAGCGGACAACTGCCCGATCCGCCGATACAGCACTCGGTCGAACTCATCACCCCACGCTTCGAATCCTCGGGTGAACGGAAGCTCTCTACTCGCCACGTGTGCATCGCTCGAGTCGAGTGACTCGAGGTCGGTTCGGGCTTGAGCGATCGCTGCCTGTGAAGGCCTCTTCGGCTGTCCCTTCTCGGCAACCTCAGCCTTCTGTTCTTGCAGCTCCTTGCTGAGCAGGTCTTGCGCGGTGTTCCACCAGACCTCTGCCCGCCGATCGAACAGGCCAACGCGTCGCAGCAGGGAGTGGGGCACTCCTCCCCCCAGGACAACGGCGTCGATGGCGCTTGATGCACCGGATTCCCAGTCCTGCACGCGCCCCGTCGCACCGATGGCCCGTCCACTCGGGAACGGCAGACGGCCCCGTCTGCCGATGAAGCGGAGGCCTGTCGAGGAATCCGCTGCCGTCGTGAACTCGCTGACGTCGCACGAAAGCAGTCGGGTGATCTCACCGTCGCTGTCTGGCCAGAGTGAACCGATCTCGATCTGCAGAGCGCTCAGGTGTGCGAACCCGCTCGTTGACCCGTCCTCTCCATCAGCAGCTTGAACATCAGTGACATAGGCCCGCCAGAGGAGCTGTGTGAGTGGCCGCTCGTCCTCGTCCGCCTGTGTCGGGAACCTTCCAAATGGGGAACCTGCGTCGACGAGCTCGAACGCAACCTGCATCGGTTCGTTGGGTCTCGTGGTCAGGAAGTTGCGAGTTTCATCGAAGGTCCCGAGGCGGACGAACTCGCCGTTCAGCGGGAACTCTGCGGTGCTGGTACCAGCTCGCACGGCCTGCGTGACTGCCAAGATTGCCTGGAGCAGGGTGCTCTTACCCGAGCTGTTCGCACCGACCACAACGGTGAGCGGGCGCAGGTCAACCGACGCCTGCGCAACCGACTTGAAGTCCTGGAGCTCGATCCTTCGCAGTTGGTACGGGTGATTGATCATGCTGCTGTTCGTTCCCCGAGGAGATGCACCTCGTCGAAGGCCTCATGACCGGGTCTGTGGACAGCCCCTGCGGACAGCAGGCAGCGACGCGTGACGTCGGAGCGACCGGCTGGTGCCTCAGTTGAGACCTCGGCCGCCAGCCCCCACGCAAGCGTGGCAAGCTCGAGGGCAAGATCAGACTCTGGGCTCGGTGTCGGGGGATCTTGCGCCAGCATCTCAGTCAGGAGGTCGTCGGAGATCGTCAGCCGACGTGACCGGCGTGTTGATCGCCACTCCCAGAACTCCTGGACGACCTCGGGGCCGTCGGTAGCACCGTCGAGCTGGCCTTGACGCAGCAGCTCAGGGTCGATCTCCCAGACGGTGCCGCCATCAATGAGTACCGCTGTGCACTCGCGAGTCAGGGTGCGGAACACCGACCCCTCATCGGCCTTGAATGCCCACCGGCGGTCGCTCTCTCCAGTGAGAGCAGATCCGCTCAATATCTCGTTGCCCTGGGCGCGCTCGGTTGCCGGATTGCCGAGTGCGATTGAGTTCAGTGCCTCGAGAGAGCTCTCGCCCAGACGGCCGACCAAACGATCGACCTGGAAGGTCCAGGCGACACCACGAAGGTCGGTTTGGATGACGGCGTCGTAGGGCGCTCCGCTCGTGGAACTCGGAACGACGCCGTCGACGCTTGTGGCGAGTTCCGGAGCGCTGTGGACCAGCACCACGTCAGCGAACTCGCTTGTTGGATCGACACCGACGACGAGGCACAGTCGTCGCGTCCCGGCCGCACCCTCCCGGCATGGAGGCTGCACAATGCGCATGTCGCCTCTCGAGATTCGACGCGTCGCACCATCGCTGAGCGAGCGCGCAGGCTCCAGATCTTGGCTGCGGCGGTGGGCCTCGACCGCAGATCGGATGGCGGCGGGGACTTCGGTCATGCCGTGCCTTCCTCCAGTCCGTCTAGCCCGTCCTCGAGCCGTGCCAGCTCCTCGAGTAGCGCGCGCACAGCTTCGCCGTGGAGTTCTTCTGGAAGCTCTGCGATGAGTTGACGTTCGACTATCGCGAGAACCTCGGACTTGCGGTCGGCGATCCATGGACGCGAACGGCCTGTGCGACGAGCCAGCTCTCCGTCCGAGGTGTCCTGGCTCTTGCCGAGCAGGACGACCCGGTGGGTGTCGTCGAGCTGAGCGATGACGTTGTCGATCAGGGTTGGCATGGCGGCACGGTGGGGCTCGATTTCTGGCGTCGACTGGGAGCGATAGTTCTCCTCGCCTTCGCGAAGGACCGTTGGCAGCCAGGCTGTCAACGCGATCTCGAGAATCCTGCGAAGGTCGGAGATGAGGATGCCCCCGAACTCGTTGAGTAACTCCCTCAGGAGGAGGCGCAGGTTCTCGCCGTTGTAGACCTTCGACTCGCGTACGCCGCTCGGATTGGATGGGATCCGAGGCACGGGCCCAATAAGCGCGACAGCCCGCTGGACCTCTGCCTCCGTGAGAGAGCGAGGATCGCGGGCGATGCCCCGGACCTGGACAAACCTGTCCGAGCCGAGCTGAACGGTCTCGATTGCGTCGCCTTCGAGCGCCTTGTCGATTCGCATCAAGAGCCGGTCGACCACCGTTGTCGACCGTCGACGTGTCAATACTCTCCGAACCTGGAATGCAAGCAGTCGCGCCAGAGAGTCCTCGTCCGTGGCGAGGTCGAGGACGTACTCGAGTTGGTTCTCTCCGAGTAGGCGCCGCAGGGTCACCTCCTGGGCAAGATCGCGTAGCGATTCCTCCGACCACTCCTCGCTGTTGTTGAACGTCGCTGGCGGGTACTTGCGCGCCACCCGGCCACAGACAGCGAGAAAAAGCTCCCAAAACAACGGCCCGATGCCGTCGCGGCGGCACTCTCGGCGGAGCTCGTCGAAGCTCATAGCCGCAGGGTCCGTTCCATCTCGGCGCGGAGCGTGGACTCCTGCGGCTCATCACAGGAGTAGTTGTCGTCACAGAGAGACGACACGGGGACGACTACGCGAATCCGAAAGTCGATCCATCCATCTTCGTCCAGCTGGCAGCGGCTGAAGTCGGATGCGTGATCGTGGGCCGGGTGCGCGTAGGTCGAACGGACCGAGGCGGAGCGCGCGAAGAGGGCGGTATTGGGGCCGTACTTGGTCGCTAGGACGACGCGCCGGCCGGCCCCCCCGTGCTTCTCGGAGAAGATGCCGCCGTCCTCCCGCCGGACGTCTTCGTGTGGCACGCAGAACCAATGTCCTGGTCCGTAGTTGAACTCCGGTCCGAGCTGGCGCCTGATGCTTGTCCAGTCGCTGTCCATCCTTGCCGCCAATACCGCCCGTCATGGCCGGCGTGACCTTACGTCACGTGATCACGAAGGATCGCCTCTCCGAGGCGATCAGCGGGGCGGGCGGAGACCGCGGGGAAGCGGCTGGGCATGGACGACGGCGAGCTCCTTGTTGGCGCGGGTCAGGCTCGTATAGAGGACGCCCTGCCTTCCGACGTTCTCGGGGAAGTCCCTAGGCTCCACGACGACCGCACCGTCGAACTCGAGCCCGCGCGCTTCGTCTGGGTGAAGGATGACGACAGTCGCCCCGTCCCACGTCCAGCTGTGTTGATAGCGGCCGCGAATCCAGCCGCGCTTTCGGAACTCGACCAATGGCGGCCTCGGCTCGGTGGAGATGACCGCCACCATCCCCGTGTGGCGGTTGGCGAGGTCGATAGCCGCGTCGACGGCCGCAGCAGTACGTCCGTCGGCGGACACCCTCGTAATGGTGGGTTGCGGTCCGTTTCGGAGCGCCTGCTCCCCCCGTTCACCGCGAGGCAGCAGTTGGTTTGCGAAACGGAGGATTTGCTGCGTTGACCGGTAGCCCATCTGGAGCACATGGATGTCGCAGTGCCCCGTGTCGTCGGTCATCTCGAGATCCACTGCGAGCTTCTGCCAAGACGCCGCAGTCCAGTCGGACCGCCGCTGGTTCATCTCGCCGAACAGCGAGAGCGAGCCGCCATGCTCAAGCAGCGAACTAGTGAGAATGCGCCATTCCAGGGGGCGAACATCCTGTGCCTCGTCGACGATCAGGTGCCCGACCCACTCACCAATCGCGCTGGGGTCGAGCGACAATGCAACCGTGGCAAGCATCGGCAGGTAACGCACCTGCCCAGAGATCTCGTTCCAGCTGGGCAGACCTCGAAGCCAAGCCAAGACCTCGGCGTCACCGATCTCGGATTCGCTGGCGTGCTTCATGGCCTCGACGACGCGACGAACACGCTGGTCGATGCGACCCGACGCGGGTCGATCATCCATCGATCTCACGAACTGGTCGATCATCCTGCCGAGGGCCCAGGACGATTCGATCCGTCCGATGGGTCCCGGCTTCAGAACGGACCGAAGCCCGGCGACTTTGCGCAGCAGGGCTGGAAGACTGAGGACCCGGATCTCGGCCTCCGGCTCCTTCAATTCAGAGACGATCGGCGCCACGTGCTCGACGTAGTGATCGGACGGTCCGACGATCGCGATACGGGCGACCCGTTCCGACTCTCGCTCGCTGCTCGTGAGGTAGACGGCCCTGTGGGCAGCGACAACGGTCTTGCCCGTGCCCGGCTGACCCTGCACCACCAGCCCTCGGTTGCCGGCGGCGGCAACGAGCTGGTACTGGTCGGGCTGCATCGTTGGCAGAACCGCACCCATGCGGCCCTGCTTCGGCATCTGCATGACCTTGACGACCGCATCGGCCGCACGAAGGTGTTCCAGGCGAGTGTCGACTTCTCTCGCGATCTCAGCTACGAATGGCTCGGACGGTTCGATTCTCGGCGGTTCGTCGAATTCGGCGGCCTCTGGCTCAGGCGGTGTTTGCTCCTCCTCTGTCGGCTCAACCGTTGGCCGGCGTCGCATCGGCGCCGCCGGGATCTCGAGGGCACCTGCCCGGCCCTTGAACGGGTCTGCGACGGCGGTCTCGATCTCATCGGTGTAGTCGACGAGATCGGCGAGGCGAAGTACGAACGTTCGCCTTCCGGTTACGGATGACGCTATCGGGTACCCCGATGAGCGGCCCTCGAAATACAGGCTTGCGATTGGTGCAGCCCAGTTGACCGTCTCGAAACCGTCCTTCTCCACGCGCCAGCCGGCGATGTAGAAGGTCTGGCCCATCACGTCGGAGTAGGGGTGGTCGTCCTCGAGTGCTACTCGGCCGATGACGGCAGCGGTCGCGCCGCGGTCGATGCCCGGCCGAGGGAGCGAGGAGGTGGTCCACTGCTGACTCTGGACGACGGCGATCTGCTTGACAAGGTGGGGCTGCTTGTCAAGCAGGCGCTCGATCTCGGCCAGATACTGCTCGTTGACCGCGCGTTCGGCGTCCAGTTCGGCTCGGTGGTCTTGGTCATGCTTCGTATCGGTCATTCGGGTGTCACCTCTGCAACGCAGACTGCGATCGTCTCGACGTCCATGCGACCATGAAGGCTCTGCTCGAGTCGTTCCTGGGCTTCCCGCAGCATTCGGTCCTGATTCGACCGCTGGGCTTCCTGGAGGTGGATCACCCCGGTGCTCCCTCTCTCCCTCAGGGTCTCGATGCGTCGCTCGATCTGGGCGACCTTCCGAGCGTGGGTTTCCCGCAGGCTGATGCGCCGAGATTCAACGAGCGCGGTGTTCATTGCCTGGCGACGATGGGACTCTTCTTCGTGTCGTTGCCGAAGTGAACGCTCGGCTTGCCCAAGACTTGCGTCGAGGTCCACGCCAATTCGCGCCTCTCGCTCTTCAAGCTGAGACTCTGCGAGCGCAACCAAGACCGTCGACCCCACGTCCTCACTCGTTAGGACTCCCGCATCGAGGTCGACCGCCGCCGTCCAGAACTCGACCGACGGCCGGAGCCCGACCCATCTGGCCACAGCCACGAGGACGAAGTACGAGCCCGGCGTGACCGTGCTGCTCTTGACTCCGATATGACCGAAGCGCGCCTGGGATGAACCGGGAACGCGAAGCGCCGCTCGCACCAGCGGATTGGTGGCAGAGAGGAGGTGCTGGCCCGTCTTGCGAGCGTGCTCCGGATCAAGACAGAGCACCACGTCACTCTCGTCGAGCATCGCCTTGGCCAGCACGTCAACCTCGGTTCGCGATCGCTCACCTGCAGACTGCACACCTCGTAGGTGCAGCTCCATCGCTGCGTTACCGCGGAGCGTGAGGTGGGTGCCGCCGCTGTCCACCTCGCAACGCGCCCCAGGTGCGCCCGCAGCCCAATCGCGTAGCAGGTGGACTAGCTCGGGCTGGCCGATGTACCGGCCGGACTCGAGGAGGTCTTCCTCCAGACCGTCGATCTCTGCCGTGTCGGTCGAGGACAGGAAGGAGGCTGCGACTTCGACGTCGTCGATCGCGAGCCGCTGTTCCTCGATCGCCGCCAGCATCTCGCTGAGCCGACGTTCGCGTTCGGGTTCTGTCAGAGAGAAGTCGAACATTGCACGGCGCAGATCTCCCATCCGCGACTGGAGGATCGGTTCGAGCTCACCGATGGAGTCCGTGAAGACGCCGATCCGCTGATGCACTCTCTCGATGATGTCGGACTCGATGGTTCCGGGAGTGTGGAAGTTGAGGACAAGGATCTTCTCCTCGATCTGACCGAATCGGTCGACCCGGCCGATCCGTTGCTCGACCTCCATTGGATTCCAAGGGAGGTCGTAGTTGACGACGGCCGAGCAGAACTCGAAGTCGAGGCCCTCGCTCGCGACTCGGCTCGCAAGGAGAACGTCGAAGTCGTGGTCGCGGAATCTTCGCATGATGTCGTGCCGGGCCTCGCGGCCGACCCCGCCGTGCATGACCGCGATGCGGAAGCCCGCGCTCAGACGTTCGCTGAGGTACGCCAACGCTCGCCGAGAGAAGGTGAACACGAGCACTCGACGACCGCTCTCGACGACCGGCCGGAGATGTGCGAGGAAGGCATCGAACTTGGTGTCGACCTCGCCCAGGCTGCGCGCTAGCTCGAGCACCTCGGCCGGGGGACTCGTGATGTCCCACGAAACGTCGTCGTCTGTTCCATCGAGGTCTTCGTCTCCCAGCTCGTCTCGCCAGTTCAAGACCCGGTCCCGGGCTGCTGGAAGGCAGGTGCTCGCAAGGCGAAGAGGCATCTGGGTCACGAAGCCGACCGGCAGCCGCAAGGCTCTAGCCCGATCGATCTGCCACCGCTCGAATGCGGCGTAGAACTCGGCCTCCGGGTCGGTCCACTCGACGGAAATCGGGACTGCTTCTCTCACCACCTTCCGCTCTTGCACTTCGACTTTCCGCGTGCGCGTTACGACAGCGGAGAGCGCGTGAGCTGACCGATGAGCCGCTTGGCTTGGGCGATCTGTGGTGCCAGCAAAGTCTCGCTTTGGAGAAGTGTCACCAGTTCGCTGTACTCCGGTCGGGCCGAGACGGCGGGACCGAAGTCCAGTGACTCGACGGCTTTCAGCCGCCGAAGGCGCTCGGCATTCGTCACGTCGACGTCGAAGAAGCTGGCGCTCAAAGCGTGGAGCACAGCGTTGGGCTCCAGCCGCTGCTCCAGGACGAATCGGTTGTCGAACTCGCCGGGCGCAAGGAGCTGGAGCAGGCTGAAGAGGTCGTCGTTCCCCAGGTTCAGTGGAGTTGCCGACAGGAAGATCAGCGCGTCAGCCCAGTCGGACAGCAGCGCTCCGAGCGCGTGGCTCCTGGTTTCTGAATTGCGAAACGCGTGCGCCTCGTCGACGACAACCAGATCGAATCGCGGGGCAAGCTCGGCGAGATCCTCGAGACCGGACCACACTCGAAGCCGCTCGAGGCTGCAGACGCCAGCAAACCGCGATGGCATCCGGTCCTCGTCGATTCGTTCCAGCAGCTCATCGAGCCGGGGCCGGTCGAGGTCCTGAAGCTCGTAGTCGAAGCGCTCACGCATCTCCGCGCGCCACTTGGGAACGAGCATCGAGGGGCAGACGACGAGAACTCGGTCAGCCTGCCGCCGGGCATCGAGTTCGGTCCAAACGAGTCCCGCTTCGATGGTCTTCCCGAGCCCGACCTCGTCAGCGATCAGAAGGCGGAGGTGGCCTGTCTCGAGAAGTCGGATGACAGGGCGGAACTGATACGCGCGGAAGATCGTCTTGGTGGCACGAAAGGAGTAGACCGTGTCCGTGAGTTGCTCTCGGAGCTTCGCTCGAGTGAGCGTGGCCGCAAAGCGGTCAGCATGGGCCGGTGGGCGGGCGATCCACTCGTAGGGATCGTCGTCGATCTCCGGAGGCTGGAGATCGCGTTCAGCGACGGTGACGGTGCGTCCTTCGACGCGAATGCGGTACCACCATTGGCCACGGTCGTAGTCGCGGTCGCGCACGACCGCCTCCTGTCCGGATCCACGCGTGAAGGCGGGCGAGTTGACCTCAAAGAGCGGCCGGGCGATGTTGTCTGCATCGTCCCACCAGACACCCATCCAGTCGTAGGCAGAGAGGAGCGGATGCGACTCCGCCGTCCAATCGATCTGGGCGGGTGTGGCCGGGGCACCGCCTTCGGTTACGACCATCACCTCGACCTGTGCTCCATCGTCGAACACGTAGACGCCCATCGGTAGCTGAGCCTCATCGGCGTCACGCCGGCGCGCGGTGGTGGAGATGGCAACCGAGTCCGGGACGCGCTCACCCACGACCAACATCCGACGCGGCCGCACGGAACCAACCTCGCGGTCCGCGTCCCCCACCACCGGGTGGTATCGCAGGTAGCCCGTCACTGTTTCACATCGTCCTCGCTAGAGCGCCCACGCGTGAATGAAGGCGCGCAGTACAAGGAAGTGTCAACGCTATGGAGACCGATCGCGAAATTGCCGGTCTCCGTTGACAAGGTCGGCCGGGGAGGCGCGGGAAGCCACAGCGCATCTAGCCGAGATCCAGATTGGGCCTACCTGAGAGCGGGCGCGGTCGGTTCGGCGGGCACGGCGTCCATGCTGTCGCGAACATCAACGACCCGAAGTCCCGAAACGGCGGCGACATCCCGAATCGCCTGCTGTATGGCATCCCAACGGGTCGGGGCCTCGCGGTCGAACTCAACCGTGCGTTGTCCGATGCTGGCGTCGGTACAACCCGCCTCATAGAGCGCTTCGAGGTTGGCGTCGTTGAGCAGGTCACAACCCTCGGTGACCAGCACAAAGTGGTGGACGGCATTGCAGTCCGCCGAAGATGGCTGAATCATGTCCCCTCACAGATTCTCTGGCACCGCCTGATGCGTCCCCTGATTCTACGTGCCTCGTTGCTGCCGCTTCGAGGGGTGCCCGATACGGAGACCGCGCAGTCCAAGTGCCCGCTCTGTCCGAAGTGAGGACAGAACGCCTTGCCTCAAGCGTGTGCTGAGCGGCCTCGGGATCGCTCGATCCGCCAGCCCGCCTCGCCCATTGCCTCGATGGCGGCGTTGACATCCTTGTCGGGATGGCGGTCCGTTCCATGTGGCACCGAGCGAGAGTACGGAGGTAAGCACTCCTCGTGCGAACCAATTTTCGTGGCCGATGCTGTCGTGCCAAACAGCGAGAGCCGGCTCGCGGCACATCCTGCTGTGATCTTTCGAGCGGGCTACTACAGCTGCAAGTACGTATCGAGGCCGATGGTGACGCCGGGGTAGTCGGGGATCGACTTGCAGGCAAGGAGCACGCCCGGCATGAACGACACACGGTCCAAGCTGTCGTGGCGGATGGTGAGCGTTTCGCCTGCCGTGCCCAGCAGCACCTGTTGATGGGCTACCAGCCCTCGTAACCGGACCGAATGCACGGGGATACCACCGGGTCCTTTGCCGCCTCGGGCGCCTGGCAGCACCTCGTCGCGGGTGGGATCGGGCGCCCAGTCATCCGATGCTTCGGCCATCTTGCGCACTGTCGCCATGGCGGTGCCCGATGGAGCGTCAACCTTGTTGTCGTGGTGGAGCTCGATGACCTCGGCCGTCGGGAAAAACGGCGCAGCCAACTCGGCGAACCGCATCATGAGCACAGCCCCGATCGCGAAGTTGGGTGCGATCAGGCAGTTGCTCTGGGTGAACTCGGCGCGGCATCGCTCGAAATCGTCCGGATCGAGACCGCTGGTGCCGACTACGGCATGGACACCGTTCGCCGCACACCACGCCAGGTTCTCCTTCGCCGCAGCAGCAACCGTGAAATCCACGGCGACGTCGACGCTCGCCGGATCGACAGCTGCGGCAGCGGCCACGATGTCGATGCTGTCAGTGACATCGCGCTGGCCGGGCGCACCGGGGTCCACCCCGGCGACGAGCTCCAAATCGGCATCGGCTGCGACCGCCTCGCAGACGGTGGCACCCATGCGTCCGCCTGCGCCGAACACCAGCACTCTCACTGACGTCACGCTAGTAGCGCGCTTCGTCGCGGGCGGAACGAATTGCTGTGGATGCGACGTGTGCCGGCCCAGTTGGTGGGCCGGGCCTCAATCGCTAACGGCGGCCGCGGCGACGACCCGAGCCCCGCCCGGTCTGCTCGACCTCTGGTCCCAGATCACCGTAAGTGTCCCGTGCAATCTGCTCGAAGTGCTCGCCGAACGACACGTCCTCGCGGGCAGTACCGCTCGGCGCCGATGCACCAGCAGCCGTGGCCGCGTCGTTGTCATCGCCGCCAGCAGCGGACGAATCGGCGCTACCACCAGCAGGCACAGATGCAGCCTCGGGCGTGCGCGAACGGCGTGTGCCGTTCTCGCGACCGCGTTCGCGGCGTGGCCCCGAAGACTCGCCGGCTGCACCAGCGCCGTCGCCGCCTGAGCCGTCGTCGCCGACCTGGGAGGGGTCTGCGGGTGACAGGCTGATCTTGCCGTTGGGATCGATCTCCTCGACGATGACGCTGATGACGGCACCCAGTTCGAGCACCTCTTCGACCGAGCTCAGCCGGCGTTTGCCGCCGAGCTTGGAGATGTGCAGCAAGCCGTCGGTGCCGGGCAGCACGTTTACAAAGGCACCGAACTTGGTGATGTTCACCACGCGACCCTCGTAAGTGGCCCCGACATCGGGTGTCGGCGGGTTGACGATCAACCGGATCTGCCGCTCGGCCTCTGCCACGACCTCACGGTCGGTAGCGCCGATGCTCACGGTGCCGACCGTGCCGTCATCGTCCACATTGATGTCGGCGCCGGTCTCTTCCTGGATGGAATTGATGACCTTGCCGCGCGGGCCGATGACCTCAGCGATCTTGTCGATCGGGATCTGGAAGCTGGTGATCTTCGGCGCCATCTCGCCGACGTCGGGCCTCGGCTCGGGAATCGCTGCGCGCATGACCTCGAGGATCTGCAGGCGAGCCTGTCGGGCCTGGCCCAGCGCCTGGGTCAGCACCTCGGCAGGAATGCCTTCGATCTTGGTGTCGAGCTGGAGCGCTGTGATGGCGTCTTGCGTACCCGCAATCTTGAAGTCCATGTCGCCGAATGCGTCTTCGGCGCCCAGGATGTCAGTGAGCGTCACGTACTGACCGTCGGCATACACGAGGCCCATGGCCACACCGGCGACGTGATCGATGATCGGCACGCCGGCGTCCATGAGCGACAGCGACGATGCGCACACCGAACCCATCGAGGTGGACCCGTTGGAGCTGAGCACGTCGGATACCAGCCGGATGGTGTACGGGAAGTCTTCCTTGGACGGGACGACCGGGAAGATGGCACGCTCAGCGAGTGCGCCATGCCCGATCTCGCGGCGCTTGGGGCCACGCATGAATCCGGCCTCGCCGGTGGAGTACGGCGGGAAGTTGTAGTGGTGCATGAAGCGGCGCCGGTCCTGAGGGTTCAGGGTGTCGACGATCTGCTCCATCCGGGACATGCCCAGCGTGGTGACATTCAGCACCTGGGTCTCGCCGCGCTGGAACAGCCCCGAGCCATGAGCGGTGCGCCCGAGGTAGCCCGCAACTGACGAGAGCGGCCGAACCTCGTCGGTTGCCCGCCCGTCGATGCGAAAGCCGTCCGCCACGATGCGCTCTCGCACGATCTCCTTAGACAGCGACCTGACGGCGGCCGAGATCTGATCCTTGGCGCTGTCGAGGTCCGCGAATTCTTCGGCCACTTCGGCAATCACTGCCTTGCTGGTCACCGATTGTGCAGCCTCGCGTTCGGCCTTGTCGGCGATCGCCATCACTTCACGCATGCGATCGCCGGCGACTTCGCGCACGCGATCGAGCACCTCGTCGGAGCAGTCCTTGGTGGAGGTGTACTCCATTGGCTGGATCGGGCCGGAGGCTTCTTCGACCAAGCGGCGCAGCGACTTCTGCATCTCGATGATGTCGTCGATCCACTGCTTGGAGGCCTCAAGTCCGCTCGCGAGCACTTCCTCGGTGACCTTCGGTGCGCCCTGCGCGTAGTACGAGAAGGACTTCTCGGTGCCGCCGGCCTCGACCATCATCACGGCGATGTCGCCGTTGGAGAGTTGGCGACCGGCCACGACCATCTCGAAGGTGGCGGCGTCGGACTCTTCGTGGGTGGCGAACGGGATCCATTCGCCGTCGGTGGAGTAGGCGATCCGCACGCCGGCGAGCGGGCACTCGAACGGGATGCCGCTCAGCCACAGGGCCGCCGACGCACCGTTCAGCGCGACAATGTCGTATTGGTTGACGTGGTCAGCGCCGAGAATCGTGCCCACCACGTGGGTGTCGTGGCGGTAATCGCTGGGGAAGTTGGGTCGCAGCGGGCGATCGATCAGCCGGCAAGTCAGGATCGCATCGTCGGACGCACGCCCCTCTCGCCGGAAGAACGAACCGGGAATCCGGCCTACCGCGTACATGCGCTCCTCGATGTCGACGGTGAGCGGGAAGAACGACGCGCCCTCGCGTGGACGGCTTGACGCCGTTGCGGTGACGAGCACTTGCGTGTCGCCGATGCGGGACGTGACCGCCCCGTTTGCGAGGCCGGCGAGCACGCCGGTCTCGAAGGTGATGGTCTTGTCGGTGCCCGCGATGGGACCGGTGACCGAAATGGCTTCAGCCATGTCTGCTCCTGTTGTGGTGACGGGACCTTCCCGCCTGTTGGTTGATGTTCATCAGATGATGTGCGACCCCGACGTGCAACCGTTGCAGCGACCGGCTAGCGGCCTTCGCTGCATGTGAGAACGGATGCGGCCGGAGACCCGCGTCAGCGCCGGAGGCCGAGCTTTGCGATCAAAGCTCGGTAGCGCTCGACGTCGTTAGCGACCAGGTAATCGAGCAACCTGCGCCGACGTCCGACGAGCTTCAACAGCCCTCGGCGGGTGTGGTGGTCTTTGCTGTGGGTATTGAGATGTTCGGTGAGGTGCTCAATGCGAGCGCTCAACTGAGCTACTTGCACCTCTGGCGATCCGGTGTCGGCCTCCGAATGACGATGTTCGTCAATTGTCGAGGCCGCTGGGCTTGATCTCTTGGCACTCATGCCGTTGCTGTATTTCCTTTGTGGTGGCGTCACGTGGGGGTGAGGTGCCCGCTGCCGCGACGCGGCTGGTCGACCCAGCCCTGCTGATGTGTCTCTTTCTCATTGCTGAGGCTATCAGCGCCGACAACACATGGCGTCTGCACCGTTGCGGCGGGTCAGTTCGATCCCGTCTTGGGGATCGCGTAGGAATGTGAACTGAATTCATATACTCCAGCCGCAACTTAGATCCTTGTTCATTCATGGAGTAGGCCCACATCGTGCATAACCAGTTCGAGGCATCCGCCGCCAGCCCCCGTCGGGCGCACTTGCGGCACGCGCTGACCCCCCCCCCCCCCGCACCTCGTATTCGTCGATCGCCCATGAAGCGGCCGTCTCGCCACGTGCTGTCCAGAGTCGCGCTCGCGATCGCAGTGCTGAGCGCGGCGTCGCTGACACTGCTCGGCCCCGCACAAGCGGCGAGCACCGTAACCGAGGCGCTGCTCAGCAATACCGGCCAGACCCAGCACGCGGACGGCGGCGTCACGATGGGTCCCACCAACAGCGATCCCGAGTTTGTTGCCCAGGCGTTCACGACCGGGACCGATGCCAACGGTTACGAGCTGTCGTCCATCGGCGTCGAGTTCGGCGATATCGAAACGCCGCCCGGCACTACTCGGCGTTTGGCTCTGAAGGTCTCTGTGCATGCCGAAGTGAGCGGCAATGTCCCGGGGGCTCGACACTGCACCGGCAATCTGGTGAGTCCCGTGCCCATTGTGGAAAACGCGGTCAACGTCTTCACTGTCGACCCGGACAATCCGTGCACGCTCGCCGCAAACGAAACCTACTACCTCCGGATCCGAGTCGATTCGAGGTTCGACGGCAGTGTTCAAAGGTCCAACAGCACCATCGTCTGGGACTTCACTGGTTCGACGACGCTCGACGATGGTGCAGCAGCCGGCTGGAGCATTGCGGGCGGGTTCCTTCACGGCGCAACTTCCTCATCTTGGACGAGCGTGTCCGGCAAGACCTTGCAGGTCGAGATCAACACCGAGGTCCCGACTGCTGGGTTGATCATCGACTCCACCGAGCTCGACATTGAGGAGGGGGACTCCGCGAGCTACACCGTGAAGCTGGCTGCAGCGCCGGAAGGGGACGTCGAGGTCACCATCGGAGGCCACGACAACACCGACGCGACGCTGTCGGGCACTGGCCTCACTGGCAGCGTCCTCACCTTCACGACGTCGAACTGGAACACCCTCCAGACCGTCACCGTGACGGCCGAAGAAGACGGCGACAACGACAACGAAGCAGCCATCGCCCTCACCCACACTGCCACCAGCACCGACGACACCGACTACAACAACCTGACCGGTAGCAGTGTCACCGTCTCCATCACCGACAACGACGAGGCCGGGTTGATCATCGAACCCACCGAACTCGCCATCGAGGAGGGGGAGGTCGCGGTCCTGGACGGCAACACCTATCTCGTCCCGGCGGGATACACCTACACCGTCAAGCTGGCGACCGAGCCGGAGGCGGACGTCGATGTCGAGGTCACGGGCCATGCAGACACCAGCGCGGTGCTGACAGGTGTCACGAATGACACGCTCACCTTCACCCCCAGCAATTGGGACATGGCCCAGACCGTCGTCGTCACCGCCAGTGAGGACGACGACGATGACGAAACGGTCACTCTCTCCCATGAGGCCAGCAGCACCGACGACGACTACAGCGGGCTCACCAGCAGCGATGTCACCGTCACCGTCGCCATCACCGACAACGACGAGGCCGGGCTGATCTTCAGCCTCGACCCCGCCGACCCCCTCGACCCCCGCGAACTCACCGTTGGCGAGGAGGATGTCGCGAGCTACACCGTGAGGCTGGCCTCTCGGCCGCAAGAGCGCGTCACCGTCAACTTTGCGGGCCTCACAGGCAGCGACGTGTCACTGACGGGCGATGTGCAGTCGAACCTTCTCCACTTCGACCCCGCGGAGTGGAACACCGACAAGACCGTCACCGTCGTGGCCGGTCCCGACGACGACGGCCGCGACGACACGGTCGCCCTCCTTCACTCCACAAGCACCGTGGATGATGCCTACGGCGATGTCGTCGATGTCGAGGTCGAGGTCACCATCACCGACGACGACGAAGCCGGGCTGATCTTCAGCCTCGACCCCCTCGAACTCTTCGTTACCGAGGAGGTACCCGCGAGCTACACCGTGCGGCTGGCCACCAAGCCGCAAGCGACCATCTTCGTGTTCGTGGAACCGGCCCCGACCACCGACTTGACGATGTCAGGCGACGTGGTGGGGTCCGCACTCTCCTTCGAGCCCGATGAATGGGACACGCCCCAGACCGTCACCTTCGAGGTCGACCACGACGATGACGGGCGCGACGGCAGCTTTCACCTCGTCAACTCCCCCCTCAGCGACGGCAACGGCGACAGCGACTACGACAACCTCGCCGCCAGGAGCATCGCGGTCACCGTCGACGACGACGACAGCCCCGCAGTGATTGTGGATCCCACCGGCATCACGGCAGTCGAGACGAGTTCCGCCGACTACACCGTGAGGCTGGCCACTGAGCCGTCCGACGAGGTCACCGTCACCATCTCGGGCCACTCCGCTCCCGAGGCGTCATTGTCAGGCAGCGACGTGTCCAATGACGCACTCACTTTCACCACCGATAACTGGGACATGCCCCAGACCGTCACCGTCAACGCCGCAGACGACGCCGACACCCTGAACGAATCGGTCACGCTCCTGCACACCGCCACCAGCACCGACGACACCGATTACGCCAACCTCAGCGCCGACCCCACTGGCGATCCCGCCACAGTCACGGTCACGATCACCGACGACGACAGACCAAACGTCGCCATCAATCTCCCCGCGATCGACGTCAACGAGAACGGCTCCGCGACCTACACCGTGCAGCTCGTCACCCAGCCGTCCGCGGACGTCACCGTCACCGTCACCGTCCCGCCCAACTCCGGCGCGTCACTGCCGGGCGACGCGCTGACGCGTGACCTCACGTTCACCTCCGGCAACTGGAACACACCCCAGACCGTCATTGTCGAGGGCGAAGACGACTTCGACGCCCGCGACAACGACCCCTTTGACATCAGCCACACCTCATCGGGTGCCGACTACGACAATCTCGCCATCGGCCCGGTGACCGTGACCGTCATCGACGACGACGAAGCCGGGCTTCTCATCGACCCCACCGCGATCGACGTGGAAGAGGAAGGTTCCGCGAGCTACACCGTGACGCTGGCCACCGAACCGTCTGCGAACGTCACCGTCGACATCGACGGCCACCTCGGCACCGATGCGTCGCTGTCGGGCAGCGACGTGTCCAACGACCAACTCACCTTCACCACCGGCAACTGGGACACGCCCCAGACCGTCACCGTCTCCGCTGCAGACGACGGCGACGCCGACGACGAAGCACCCGTCAACCTCACCCATACCGCTTCCAGCACCGTGGACACCCAATACAACCTCACCGGCGATCCCGTCAGGGTCACCATCACCGACAACGACGACGTTGGCATCGTCGGGAGCGATACCGCCGTGGTGCTTGTGTCCACCGACTCCTTCGAGCTCGTCGAGGGCGATTCGGGCGAGTACACGATCACCTTGGGCACGCAGCCGACCGAAGACGTGACCGTCTCCATCATCGGGAACGCCGGCAGCGACGTGCGCGTCACCGGCAACACGCTGAGCAACGACGTCAAGCTGACGTTCACGGCTGCGAACTGGTCCACCGCGCAGACCGTGACCGTGACCGCCGACCAGGACGACGACGCGATCGATGAGTCGGACGTGACGCTCACCCATGTGGCCGAGAGCATGGACTCGGCCTACAACAGCATCAGCGTCGACTCGATCACCGTCGTCGTCGACGACGACGACACCGCCTCAGTCACCGTGTCGGTCCCCGAGCTGTCGGTGACCGAGGGAGGCTCGAGCACCTATGAGGTGTCGCTGAGCTCGCAGCCGACCGCGGAAGTCACCGTCACCGTCGCCGGGCACGCCGGCAGCGACCTGACCCTGAGCGGCAACACGCTGACCTTCACGGTCTTGGACTGGACCGCTGCGCAGACCGTGACGGTGACCGCCGCCGAGGACGACGACGCCGGCACAGATACCCCGGTCGATCTCACCCACACGGCCGTCAGCGACGATCCGGATTATGGCGGCGTCAGCGTCGGCTCGGTCAGGGTCACCGTCACCGAGAACGACACTGCCGAGATCACCGTGTCGCACAGGAGATTGACCGTGGATGAGATCGACATCGGCACCTACACCGTCGTGCTGTCGCACCCGCCGACCAGCGAGGTGACCATCGAGATCGCCGGCGACGGTGACGTCACCACCAATCCGACGCAGCTTGTCTTCGACGCGTTGAATTGGAACACGGCCCAGACCGTCATGGTGATCGCCGGCAACGACGATGACGCCAACAAGGACCCTGTCCTGATTGCTCACGCCGTCGTGGAGGGCAGCGCCGACGAATACTTCCAACTTGCCGACGCCCGTGTTCTCGTCATCGTGACGGACACAGACACAGCGGGCCTGAGCGTTTCGCCCGCCGCCATCGGGATCCTCGAGGAAGGAACCGGCACATACACCGTCGCGCTGACCAGCGAGCCATCGGCCGACGTGACGGTTGACATCACCGCTGGCGGGACGGTGACGGTGACGGTGGAACCCGCAAGCCTCACGTTCACGGCGACGACGTGGGACAAACCGTCGACCGTCACCGTGAGCGCCGCCGATGACACCGCCGGCGGAACCGCCACCCTCACGCACACCACCAACGACGACGCCCCCGAATACAAGGGCGTCACCGCCGATGTCGCCGTCAACGTCACAGACAACGACGCTGCAGGCGTGGTGCTGTCACCGCGGTCGCTGACGGTGACCGAGGGCGAGACTGGTGCCTACACCGTGTCGCTCGCGCAAGCGCCCACAGCGGACGTGACCATCGAGGTCACGGCCGGGGCCGGCGTCACAGTGAACGACGGCGCCCCTGCCAGCGTGACGTTCACCCCCTCGAACTGGAATCGGCCGCGCAAGGTGACAGTTGCGGCGGACGAGGATGACGACAAGGACGGCGGCTCGGCCACGATCAGTCACAGCATCGCTGCGGGCAGCGCCGCCGAGTACATCGGCGTCGCCGTCGACAACGTCGTGGTGGCGATCGTCGACAACGACGTTCCCGGACTCAGGATCAGCTCGCAGGCCTTGGCAATCGCCAACGGGCGGACAACGACCTACATGGTCAGTCTCAACAGCGCACCGGGTCCCGACGCGACACTGAACAGCTCGCCACCGCTGTTCCAAACGCCCGAGGTGAAGACCGACCTTGGCCCCAGACCGGCAACGGACGTGGACGTGAAGATCTATGCAGCAGGCGATCTGTCGGTGGAGCCGACTGTCCTCAGGTTCACGGCATCGAACTGGGAGGTGCCCCAGACGGTCCGGGTGACCGCCACAACGGTCCGGGTGACCGCCACAGGTGCTGCTGCTGCTGCCATCCCCAAGTTCACGATCGTCCATGAGGTCACAGGCCCCGACGACTACGCCGACATCGCCAACGAGGGCCTCGATCTGACCGTGACACCGGGGCGTTCGAGCAGCGGCAGTGGCAGCAGCGGTGGTGGCGGCGGCGGCGGCAGCAGCGGTGGCGGCGGTGGTGGCGGTGGCGGTGATCTTGATGTCGGTGTTGCGACCTTTGTGGTGGCGAATGGGTGGAGTCCCTCTGATGTTGGGGTGGCGTCGGTGCTGGCGGCGCGCACAACTGGCGCGGTGGTGGTGTACACCGCGGGCGACGCGTTGTCGGAGGCGACCAGGGAGCTGATGCGGGAGGCATCTCCCGCTGAGGTGGTCATTGTCGGCGGCACTGCTGCGGTGTCGCGTGATGTGCGCACGCAGATTCGCGCCGCGTCATCGGAATCGGGCATCGCGCGTGTGTCGGGCGAGGACCGTTCCGACACCGCAGCGGCCACAGCACGCCGCATCCTGGGCGCGCCGTCGACAGCGGGCCGTGTGACGGTGATCGTGGCGAATGGCTGGTCCCCGCCGGATATCGGCGCTGCTGCGGCGCTGGCGGCGCGCAGCGGCCGCTCGGCGGTGCTCTACACCGAGCGTGACAGCCTGCCCGAAGCGTCGGCGTCGCTGCTGCGCGACTACAACGTCACGCGGGTGATCCTCATCGGGGGCACCGCCGCGATCAGCACTGAGGTGTACGACCAGATCGCCGCGGCGGCGAGCGACGCCAGCGTCTCGCGGCTGACGGGCGCTGATCGTGTCGATACCGCCGCGCAGGCAGCACGGCGCGTGCTCGGCAACCCCGCCGCCGCGCCCGACGGCGTCACCTTGGTGATCGCGAACGGCTGGTCCGCTCCTGATGTCGGCGTTGCGGCCGCATTGGCAGCGGCTACTGAGAACTCCGCTGTCGCATACACCTCGCAAGGAACGCTGCCTGAGGCGACCGCAGCGCTCATTACCGACTACCGGCCCAGCCAGGTAATCATCGTGGGCGGCAGCGCAGCAGTCACCAACGACGTGCGGGCGGCGATCACCGAAACCGCACCCGGCAGCGCCAGCGTGCGGCGCATCACCGGCAGCACCCGCATCGAGACCGCCGTCCGCGCGGCACGGCGCATCCTCGCAAACCTCTGAGCACAGAACAGTCGCGCTGACTGCGTCGTGCCAAATCTTGCAGACGCCGTAGCCACATCCGACGGCAGCGCTGCTCCACCCAGCGCTGTCGTCAGGCACCGCCCCGGAACTCCACCGCCCCGGGGCGGTGCCACCCCCCTCTCGTGGGGCCTCAAGCCAAAACGTCGTTGGACAATCCCGCGCCCGACGCTTGCTCGATTGTCTAGGTTTTCGCATATATGACCGATAGACATACACACATGTATTTGCAACATGCCGATGAACTCCCGATACGTCGACGCCTCGCACCGCCGACTGTGTATTGACGGAGGGGGGGGGGGGGGGTCTGCTGCGGCATGGCCGGCTGAGTGATGCCGCGGCCGACCGACGGAACCAGCCGGCAGCATCTGCCGCTCAGCAAGACCGGCGAGAAGAACGCCGTCGAAACGCTGCGGTCGGCGCTGCTGGTCCTGTCTGTGCTCTTGGCGGCGTTCTTGAGCCTGGTGTCGCCGGCATCGGCGCAGACGCCGAGCAGTAATGCTTCGCTCAGTGCTTTGGCGCTGAGCCCCGGAACGCTGTCGCCGGCGTTCGCAAGCGACACGACGATGTACACGGCCAGCGTCGGCTATGCCGTCACGCGTGTCAGCGTCACTGCGGCCAAGAGCGACGACAGCGCCACGGTGTCGTTCCTCGATGCCAGCGACCAGCCGCTCGCTGACGCTGACACCGCTGAAGGGCACCAGGTGGACCTGCCGGTGGGCGACACCGTCGTCAAGGTCAAGGTGACGGCACAGGACACCACCACCACCGAGACCTACACCGTGATCGTCACCCGGACCGAGCAGGACACCTCGCTGAGCCCGCGAGCCAGCGATCCGGTTCCCGCGCACGCGCCGGTCGCGCAGTACAAGGTGACCTTCACGGGTGCATGGACCAGCACCGTCACACCCGACGGCGTTCCCGCGGGTGCGCATTTCTCTCACCTGGTCGGCGCCGTCCACAACGCGAACGTGGCGTTCCTCGAAAGCGGGGGCACTGCCAGCGCCGGGGTGGAGGCGATGGCGGAAGAGGGTCGCGTGACGGGCCTGCGCGACGAGATCCTGGCCGCTGTACCGGACGCATCCCCATGGCGGCTCGGCACCACAAACAACATCTCCCCCACAGGCTCGCACAGCCTGACGGCCGCCCTGACAACGGAGTACCCGCGGATGACGCTGGTCACGATGATCGCCCCCAGCCATGACTGGTTCGTGGGCGTCGCAGGGTTGCCGCTGGTTGACAGCCAGGGCCGCTGGCTGCGCTCGCACAAGGTGAACCTGTATCCGTGGGACGCCGGCACCGAGGACGGAACCGACTTCTCGCTCTCCCCCAGTGTCTCGACCGACCCCCAAGGAACCATCGAGAGCCTGCGGGGAACCGGCCCGTTCACGACCGAGCCGATCGCGACACTGACATTCACGCTGCAGTCGGCGGGGCCAACGGTGCGCAGCGTGGCCGAAAACACCGCCGCGGGCACCGACATCGGCGCGCCGGTCGCGCTCGGCGGCACAGTCGCCTACACGCTGGGCGGCACCGACGCGGCGTCGTTCGACATCGTCGCCGCCACCGGACAGCTCCAGACCAAGGCCGCTCTCGACCACGAGACCAAGTCCAGCTATGAGGTGACCGTCACTGCTACGGACTCCGACGGCACCACCGACACCACGGTGACCATCGAGGTGACCAACGTCGCCGAGCTGGCCTCAGCGGTGACCGGAGCGGCGAGCGTCGACCACGCCGAGAACGACGCAGGCCGCGTCGCCACCTACACCGCGTCCTCGGCCCAAGACCGCGACGGCATCGCGTGGTCGCTGTCGGGGGACGACGCAGCCCACTTCAGCATCGACGATCCTGCCGGCGCGCTCAGATTTCACATCGATCCTGTCTCGCCGAACCTCTTCACGAAACCGCCCGACTTCGAGTCGCCAGCCGACAACGACACCGACAACGAATACACCGTGACCCTCACCGCCTCGGTGTTGGGATCGAACACCACCGTGACCAAGAACGTGTCCGTCACCGTCACCGACACCGACGAAGCCGGAACGCTCGCTTTGTCCTCCACGCGCCCCCAGATGGGAACAGCGCTGACCACCGCCTTGAGCGACCCCGACGGCGTGACCGGCACACCGACATATGTCTGGGAACGCTCGATACGCCCGAACGCCTGGGCAGTCATCGCAGGAGCCACGTCGAGCACATACACACCGGCGGCCGCGGACACCGGGACGTTCCTGCGAGCCACAGCGACCTATGAGGACCGACACGGCGCGGGCAGGACGGCCACCGCTCTCACCTACGAAGTGGTCACAGCGAGCCTGCTGACCGGCCTGGCGGCCACCACGAACGACTCGACGGCCAACCCGGATCGCGCGCTGCATCCCGCCTTCAGCGCCGACACCCTCCACTACGCCGTCGGCTGCGCCCCGAGCGGCGACACCATGACCGTGACCCCGGCCGCCGCGTCGGGCGTGCGGATCGCGGTCAACGGCACTCAGACCGCCAGCGGAACCGCCGCAACGGTGCCGGTCAGCCGGGAGAGCGACGTGCATGTCACCCTCACCACCGCCGACGGCGCCGCCACCACCTACGTCGTGCACTGCCTCGTCGGCAATCTTTGGCAAGTGGAGGTGAGCAAGACCGCGGGCGCGGAAGGCATCATCGAAGATCTCATCCTGATCCCGCTCGGGGGCAGCACGATCTCGATGCTGGACAACAACGCCGTTCCCAGGTTCCACCGCGACGTCAGGCAGCCAATCTGGAACTACTTCCGGGTCGACCGGGTCCAGGCGGCAACCAGCGAGGCAGGGGAGGAACCCGAGTACCGATACACGTACTACATAAACGTCCACGGCCAAGAGAAGTACACGGTCCTGAACCAGGCGCTGGAGCCGATCGACACCGCGACTACAGTCGCCCCGCTGACGTCGATCACCGACCCCCACGACTTCCGCGTCCTGGAGAACGGGAACTACCTGCTGATCGCCTACGAGCGCACAAACCGCGATCTCAGCCACCTGACGTTCGAGCACCCCGAGATCGAAGAGGACCAGCCGCAGGGCATCAGCGACGCGGCCGTCCAGATCGTCACGCCGGCCGGCCGGCCGGTGTTCACGTGGAACTCATGGGGGATCATGCCCCTCGAGGATTGCACCCAGCACCGGTTCGCGGGGGGAGAGAATCACCGCAGCTACGCCCACCTCAACTCGTTGCAGATGGCGGACGGGCTCATCATCGGCTCGTTCCGGGGATGCTCGAAGGTGCTGGCCATCGACCCGAACCACGCCGAGGACCACAAGGTGGCCTGGAGGGTGGGCCGCAGCAACCTGACCGCCGAGGAGTGGGAAGCCCGCGACGGCGGCCCCGCGCCCATGGCCATCGTCGGCGACCCTGCCGGCGAGTTCTGCGCGCAGCACGGCGTGTCGGTCCTGCCCAACGGCAACCTCATCCTCTTCGACAACGGCGTCCACTGCCTGGTCAACCCCTGGACCACCGAGTTCGTGAGCCGCACCGACGACAACTACTACAGCCGCGCCGTCGAGTACGCGCTCGACTTCGACAACGGCGAAGCGGTCTTCGTACGCGATCACACGCTTCACGGCGCCCGCCAGTACCTCGGCAACTCCCACGGCCACGTCGATCCGACGACCAACGGGGACTGGCTGATCAGCTGGGGCCGCGCCCGGCGCAACGCCCCGGACGCGGAGATCCCCGACGAGAAGGTGACCCAGGTCGATCCGGACACCGGTCAGGAGAAGTTCTCGCTCACCTTCCCCTCGCCTACGTATCGGGCCGTTCCGGCCCATCCGGTAGTGCTGTTCGCGGTGCCCGAGCCGCTGGCGGCGGTGTTCCCGGCCAGCAGTCATACGTCGGTTGGGACGCGGGGTCCGGACGATCGGCCGAAGGTGGTGGTGGCGTTCAATCAGCCGGTGGTGGATCCCGCGGCTGCTACGGCGTCGGTCAGCGTGGCGGGGGCGACGGTGACGGACGTGAGCCCTCATGTGGTGGCGGGCGAGGCGGCGAACGCCTACATCTTCACGCTGACGCCCACCGGTTTCGGCAAGATCACGTTCGGCCTGGTGGCCGGCCAGGCGTGCGGGTCGGGCGGGTCGGGTGGTGTGTGCACTGCTGATGGGCGGACGCTGTCGGGGGTGCCCGCCGCGCACGTCATCGCTAGTGCTCCGCAGTTCGCGGACGACGAGACCGGCATGCGCAGCGTGGATGAGAACACCGCTGCTGGGCAGAACATCGGCGACCCTGTCACTGCGACCGATCCCGACGGGGCGACAGTCACCTATTCGTTGGGCGGGTCCGACTGGTCCTTGTTCGAGATCATGGCCTCGACGGGTCAGCTGCGCACCGCCGCTCCGCTCGACCACGAGACCGGCGACAGCTACACGGTGACGGTGATCGCCACGAACCCGTCCGGCGTGAGCACCCCGATCGACATCGTGATCACCGTCACCGACGTCAACGAGGCGCCGTCGGTGACTGGCGACACGGTGCTGAGCGTCGTGGAGAACACCGATGCGGCTGTGGCTGTCGGCGTGTTCACCGCCGACGACCCCGATGACGGCGACACGGCGGACGACTGGTCGTTGTCGGGCTCGGGATCCGATGCGAGCCTCTTCTCGATCGACGGGGGCGTGCTGAGGTTCTTGACGCCCCCGGACTTCGAGTCGATAGCGGACACGCAGGGCAGACACGTCTATGAGCTCGTCGTGGAAGCCTCAGATGGCGACTTGACCGGGACACTGGCCGTGTCGGTGAACGTGTCGAACGTCAACGAGGCGCCTGAGATCGACGGGCCCGGCACCGTGACCGTCCCGGAGGACAGACTCTGGACGTCGTTCGCGACCTATCACGGCGACCGATCCTGAGGGCGACTCGATGTGGGCTGGCGTCTGTTGCTGGGTGACGATATGGCTGCTTTTCGATGATCTCCGATGGTCGATCTGAGCTTCAAGGACCCGCCCGATTTCGAGGCGACGGCTTCCGCTGACAGAGACAATGTCTACGAGGTCACGGTGGAGGTCGTCTGATGGCCCGATCTGGCGGCGTCGACTCGCCATGTCGGTGACGGTCGGCAATGACCGAAGAGCCAGGGGCGGTGTCGGGGCTGTCCGCGGTGCAGCCCCAAGAGGCGTGAGCCCTTGGCGGCGTCACTGTCAGATCCCGACGTGGTGGTGGGATCGTCGGTGAGCTGGCAGTGGTATGCGTCGCCGGACAAGCAGCAATGGAGTGCAATCGACGCTGCGGTGTCGAGTTCGTATACGCCGGCCGGCAGCGATGTCGGCCGGTACCTGCAGGCACGGGCGTCCTACAGCGACGAGCACGGACCTGCCAAGTCGGCACGGGCCGTGTCGCAGAATCAGGTGCTGGCCGCCCCTGTCATGAATGAGCCGCCCGTGTTCGACGGGACGGTCACGCGCCGGGTGGCCGAGGACGCCGCCGTGGGCAGCCAGGTGGGCGAGCCTGTCACCGCGACCGACCCCGATCTCGACACCCTCACCTACTCGGCGACCCCCATCGCCGGGGCCCCGTTCGCGATCGTGCCCGACACAGGCCAGCTGCTGACCACCGCCGCGCTGGACCATGAGACCGCCGGCAACCACACTGTGTTCGTCACCGCCGAGGATCCCTCAGGCGTCGCGGCCACGACCCAGGTGGATGTCGAGGTGTACGACGTGAACGAGGCGCCGGTGGTGTCCGGTGTGCAGATCGTGAGGTTCACCGAGAACGACACCGGAACCGTGGCCACGTTCACCCAGAGCGATCCCGACATCGGCGACACCGTGAGCTGGGATCTCGCCGGCCCTGACGCAGCGCTGTTCACCGTCGGCGGCGGCGAGCTGAGCTTCAAGACACCGCCCGACTACGACAAGCCGGCCTCCCGGGACCGGGACAACAGCTACGCGGTAGTCGTCAAGGCCACCGACGACGGTGGGTCCGAAGGGACGCTGAGCGTCGCCGTCAATGTCGACGACGTCAACGAGGCGCCGACGATCACTGGGCCTGCAGAGGTGAGCGTTCCCGCACAGCGCCGGGCTGTCGCGACCTACACCCCAGACGATCCCGAGAATGTCACGGTCGGCTGGAGCCTCGACGGCCCCGACGCAGAACACTTCAGCCTCGACGGTGGCGTGCTGAGCTTCAAGAACCCGCCCGAGTTCGACGCAGCGGACCCCGGCGACAACGAGCACCACGTCACCGTGGAGGCGACCGACGGTGTCAACACCAGTCGCCTGGCCGTGACGGTCACCGTCACCGACGCCAGCGAAGTCCGTCCGCAGCCCTCCTCGGGCGGCGGTTTCTCGGGCACTTCCGGCTCGAGTGGTGGTGGCGGTGGCGGTGATTTTGATGTGGGTGTTGCGACGTTTGTGGTGGCCAATGGGTGGAGTGCTGCTGATGTGGGGGTGGCGGCGGTGCTCGCGGCGCGCACCTCGGGTGCGGTGGTGCTCTACACCGCAGGCGACGAACTCTCCGAGCAGACCCGAGCGCTGCTGCGCGAGGCGCTGCCTGCAGAGGTGATCATCGTGGGCGGCACCGCAGCGGTGTCGCGTGACGTCCGCACCCAGATCCGTGCCGCGTCGTCGGAATCGGGCATCTCGCGCATCACCGGCGAGGGCCGTTCCGACACCGCAGCAGCCACTGCACGCCGCATCTTGGGCGCGCCGTCGACAGCGGGCCGCGTGACGCTGGTGGTGGCCAACGGCTGGTCGCCGCCTGACATCGGCGCAGCCACCGCATTGGCTGCGCGCAGCGGGCGTGCTGCGGTGCTCTACACCCAGCACGATGTGCTGCCCGACGCGACCGCGGCGCTGCTGCGCGACTACGACGTTGCGCGGGTGATCGTCATCGGAGGCACCGCCGCGATCAGCGACGAGACCCGCGACGCGATCGCCGCGGCGGCGGGCGGCGATGCGAGCATCTCGCGGCTGACGGGCACCGACCGCGTCGCCACTGCCGCTGCGACGGCGCGGCGGGTGCTGGGCAACCCCGCGGCGGCTCCCGACGACGTCACCTTGGTGATCGCGAACGGCTGGTCCGCGCCCGATGTCGGCGTCGCAGCCGCGCTGGCAGCCGCGACGGAGAACTCCGCAGTCGCCTACACCGCACAAGGCACCTTGCCCGAAGCGACCGCGGCGCTGATCCGCGACTACCGACCCGGCCAAGTCATCATCGTGGGCGGCCGCGCCGCAGTCACCGACGAGGTGCGGACTGCCATCACCCAGACCGCACCCGACAGCGCCGACATCCGCCGCATCACCGGCGCGACCCGCACCGCCACCGCCGCGCGCGCGGCTCGACGCATCCTCGCGGACTCCTGAGCACAACGGCCTCGACCTGACCGGCCCGCAGCGCCGCCCGCCCAGCGCTGCCCCGCGGCACCGCCCCCTGTTCGCAGCCATCTGTTTTGGCGTGCGTAGTTGATAGACATACATATATGTATGGTGTTCATGACAACGACGGCTCAGCTGCATCACAGTCCCGCTCCATCGGCTGCACAGATGCAAGGGACGGGCTTTCCCGTTCTCGGACGGCATAGCCGGCTGATTGATGCCCCCCCCCTCCGTTGGAACGGGCCCGCAGCCGCAACCGCGTAGGACCGACGCCCCAGGTGTCGTCGGGTCGCTCCGGCCGAGGCTGCTCGGTCTGTTTGTGCTGGTTGCGGCATTCGCGGGTTTGGTGTCGCCGGCTTCGGCGCAGACGCCGAACGATGCCGCGATCCCCGGGGATCCGGCCATAGAGTCGCTGACCGTCGGCGACCAGGCGCTGACCGTTGCCTGGACCGCTCCCGCGAGCAACGGCGGGTCCGACATCGCCTCCTACGACCTGCGCTACATCCACAGCGACTCCGACGACTCCGACGATGCCAACTGGACGGTCGAGATCAGCGTGTGGACCACCGGTGCCGGCGCTCTGGAGTTCACCCTCAGCGGGCTGACGAACGGCACCTCCTACGACGTGCAGGCCAGGGCGGTCAACGACGATGGCAGCGGTGCCTGGTCCGCCACCGTCACGGCCACGCCCGCCACCGTCCCGACCGCCCCCAACCTGTGGTCGGCGTCCGCCCGCAGCGGCCGGATCACCATCACATGGTCGAGCCCGGCGAGCGACGGCGGGTCCTACATCACCTCCTACGACCTGCGTTACATCCGCAGCGACGCCGACGACTCCGACGACGACAACTGGACGTTGCGGGAGGACTTCAGCAGGACGGCCAGCAGCTACAAGATCGAGGGCCTGACCAACGGCGTCGCGTACCACGTGCAGGTGCGGGCGGTCAACGCCGCGGGCGACGGCACCTGGTCCCAACGCCAGACCAGAACCCCCGTGGGGCCTCCCCGCATACCCTCCATCGACACGGTGACCCCGGGCGACGGATCGCTCGCCATCACGTGGTCGGCCCCCTCCAGCGACGGGGGCTCGGAAATCACCGGCTACAACCTCCGGTACGTACAGAACGACCTGGTGGTCAACAACTTCCTGTTCTTCTGGAGCGAGGCGCCCGGCATCTGGACCTCCGGCGACCTGGAGTACACCCTCAGCGGGCTGACCAACGGCGTCCGGTACCGGCTGGGCCTTCAGGCGGTCAATGGCGAGGGCGCCAGCGGATGGTCCGACTGGAGCGACCCCCGGACCGGCATCGCCGGAAGCACCCCGGTGGCGCCCGGCGCGCCCACCATCGACCGGGCGACCTCCGACGGCGCCAACGTGCACGTCAGGTGGTCCGCCCCGTCGAACGACGGCGGCGCCGACATCACCGGCTACGACCTGCGCCGCATCCGCAGCGACGCGCCGGACAAGGCCGACACCAACTGGACCGTGATCAGCGGCGTCTGGACCTCCGGCGCACTGGAGTACACGGTCGAGGGACTGACCGACGGCGTCGAGTACGACTTCCAGCTGAGGGCGGACAACTCCGCCGGCGCGGGGTCCTGGTCCGCGACCGTCAACAACACGGACCCCGACCCCCCGGGCGCTACCGGCCTCAGGGAATTCTCGGAGGAGACGCCCAACCAGCTCTGGGTGTCCTGGCGACCCCCCGCCGACGACGGCGGGGCGCCCCCCACCCACTACGACCTGCGCTACATCCGCAGCGACGCGCCGGACATGGCGGACGCCAACTGGCTCCAGGTGGACGACCGGACCGGCGACTTGGAGTACACGATCAGGGGCCTGACGAGCGGCGTCAACTACCGGGTGCAGGTGCGGGCGGCCAACCGCGGCGGGGACGGCCCCTGGTCCCTCGTCGTGACCCTGCAACCCAAGCACGAGAGGCCCAACCCGCCCGGAAACATCTCGGTGACCCCCAGCAACGGCACGCTCACGGTCGAGTGGACCACCGCCCCGGCCAAGGCGGAGGTCACCGTGGCCGGCTACAAGGTGAGCTACATACGGTTGGACGATCCGGAGTGGGACGACTTCAGCGAATGGACGACCAGCGGCCTCATCGCGTCCGGAACCCTGGAATACGCCATCACCGGACTGCAGAACGGCGTTCGGTACTCGGTAGACGCCTACTCGGTCAGCTCCGCAGGCAGAACGAGCCCGCCGACAGTGACAGTGCCGGCCCATTCCCCCGGCAGGGCCCCGGCCGCGGTGGGAAGCCTGAAACGAACCATGACCCACGAGAGCAGCATCTACATCGAGTGGACAGGCCCCACCGACAACGGCGGGCACACCGTCACCTCCTACGACATCCACCACCACCCCACCAGCGATCCCACCAACGTCGTCAAGCATTCGCAGGACGCTCGGGAGATCCTTGGCGGGCCGGCGCAGACCAACATCAGGTCGGTCGGGAACCTGACCTCCCACGTCGAGTACAAGATCCAGGTGCGGGCCCGCAACCGGATCGGCGCCGGCCCCTGGTCCAGCCTGACCCTGATCCCCCGGCGCCAGCCCGTCGAACTCACGATCGACTCGGTGACCGAGGGCGACGGCACGCTCACGGTCGCCTGGACCGACGGCGGCGACGACGAGATCACCGGCTATGAAGTGCGCTACTCCTTCCGCCGCATCGCAGAGCCGTGGCCGGACAGCAACGATTGGGAGTACGTCCGCAACATCACCGGGACCAATCCCCTGCAATACACCATCGACGGCCTGGTCAACGGGCGCTGGTACCAGGTCGAGGTCCGGGGGCGGAACCGGTACGGCGTGCTGACGAGCGACTGGGGCCGCTATTCCGACCCGGTCTCGGGCACGCCGAAGACCATCCCCGGCGCGCCGGCCGTCAGCTCGGTGACGCCGGGCGACGAGAAGCTCACGGTGGCCTGGTCGTCCCCGGCCGACGACGGCGGGTCCGGCGTCACGTCCTACGACCTGCGCTACATCCGCAGCGACGAGCCGGACAAGTCCGACGACGACAACTGGACGGTGAACAGACGCGTCTGGACCTCCGGCGCGCGGCTGTACGACCTCTTCGGCCTGACCAACGGCGTGGACTACGACGTGCAGGTGCGGGCGGTGAACGCCGTCGACGAGGGGCCATGGTCCCCGGTGAGGACCGGCACCGCGCAGACGGTGCCCAGCATGCCGTTCATCGACGCGGCGACCCCCGGCGACCGCGCCCTGTCGCTCGCCTGGACCGCCCCGGTCCGAGACGGCGGGTTCGCCGTCACCTCCTACGACCTGCGCTACATCCGCAGCGACGCCCCCGACAAGGCCGACGACAACTGGACGGTGAACAGCAGCGTCTGGACCTCCGGCGCCCTGGAGCACACTCGGAGCGGCCTGACCAACGGCGTGGACTACGACGTGCAGGTGCGGGCGGTGACCGTCGCGGGGGCGGGACCCTGGTCCGGCACCCTCTCCGGCACGCCGCGGACGACGCCCGGCGCCCCCACCATCGACTCGGTGACTCCCGGCGACCAGGCGCTCACGATGGCCTGGTCCGCCCCGGACGACACCGGGGGCAGCCCGATCACCGACTACGACCTGCGCTACATCAGCAGCGACGCGCCGGACAAGGCCGACGACAACTGGACGGTGAACAGCAGCGTCTGGAGCTCCGGTGCCCTGAAGCACACCCTCGGCAGCCTGACCAGCGGCGTCGGCTACGACGTGCAGGTGCGGGCCGTCAACGTCGCCGGGGACGGCCGGTGGTCCGCCACCGTCTTCGGCACGCTCCAGACGATTCCCGAAGCCCCCACCATCGACAGCGTGACCCACGGCGACGGGACGCTCACGATCGGCTGGTCCGCCCCGTCCGACACCGGCGGCGACACCATCGGCTCCTACGACCTGGGCTACATCCGCAGCGACGCGCCCAACAAGGCCGACGACAACTGGACGGAGCGGGACGGCGTCTGGACCGCCGGCGACCGGGAGTACACCCTCGAGAGCCTGATCAACGGCGTCCGGTACGACGTGCGGCTGCGGGCGGTCACCGACGTCGGGAACGGCTCCTGGTCGGCCGCAGCCTCCGCCACTCCCCAGACGGCGCCCGGTGCCCCGACCATCGATCGGGTCACGCCCGGCGACCGCGCCCTGGCCGTGTCGTGGTCGTCCCCGGCCGATGACGGCGGGTCCGCGGTCACGTCCTACGACGCGCGCTACCTCCGCAGCGACGCGCCCAACAAGGCCGACGCCAACTGGACGGTGAAGGCCCGCGTCTGGCGCTCCGGCGACCTGGAGTACACCCTCGACAGTCTGATCAACGGCGACGCCTACGACGTGCAGGTGCGGGCCGTCAACGCCGTCCGCGAGAGTCCTTGGTCCGCCACCGTCTCCGGCACACCTCGGACGAGACCCGCAGCCCCCGCCATCGACAGCGTGACCCACGGCGACAGGACGCTCACCATCGACTGGTCCGCCCCCTCCGATGACGGCGGGTCCGCGGTCACGTTCTACGACGTGCGCCACATCCCCAGCGACGCGCCGGACAAGGCCGACACCAACTGGACGGTGAAGGCCCGCGTCTGGCGCTCCGGCGACCTGGAGTACACCCTCCGCAGCCTGACCAACGGGGTCGCCTACGACGTGCAGGTGCGGGCGGTGAACGCCGTCGACGGGGGGCCATGGTCCCCGGTGGAGACCGGCACCGCGCAGACGGCGCCCGGCATGCCGTCCATCGGCGCGGTGACCCCCGGCGTCCTCGCCCTGTCGATCGCCTGGACCGCCCCGGCGCGGGACGGCGGGTTCGACATCACCTCCTACGACCTGCGCTACATCCGCAGCGACGCGCCGGACAAGGCCGACGCCAACTGGACGAAGAGGACCGGCATCTGGATTCCCGGCGACCTCCTGCAATACCGGATGAACGAGGCCACGCGCTTCACCGACTTCATGAACTCGGTGAAGTACGACGTGCAGGTCAGAGCGGTCAGCACCGTCGGGGCCGGCCCCTGGTCCGCCAGCAGGACGGGCACGCCGGGGTCCGTTCGCCCGTCATCGCTGAGTCTCGGCGGTGGCGGCGGTGTCGGTGGCAGTTCGGGCGGTGGCGGTGGCGGTGATTTTGATGTGGGTGTTGCGACGTTTGTGGTGGCCAACGGGTGGAGTCCGGCCGATGTGGGCGCAGCGTCGGTGCTCGCGGCGCGCACCTCGGGTGCGGTGGTGCTCTACACCGCAGGCGACGAACTCTCCGAGCAGACCCGAGCGCTGCTGCGCGAGGCGCTGCCTGCAGAGGTGATCATCGTGGGCGGCACCGCAGCGGTGTCGCGTGACGTCCGCACCCAGATCCGTGCCGCGTCGTCGGAATCGGGCATCTCGCGCATCACCGGCGAGGGCCGTTCCGACACCGCAGCGCAGCAGCCACTGCACGCCGCATCCTGGGCGCGCCGTCGACAGCGGGCCGCGTGACGCTGGTGGTGGCCAACGGCTGGTCGCCGCCTGACATCGGCGCAGCCACCGCATTGGCTGCGCGCAGCGGGCGTGCTGCGGTGCTCTACACCCAGCACGATGTGCTGCCCGACGCGACCGCCGCGCTGCTGGCTGACTACCAGGTCGCACGAGTGATCCTGATCGGGGGCACCGCTGCCATCAGCTCGCAGGTGCACGACGCGATCGCCGCAGCAGCAGGCGGCGATGCGAGCATCTCGCGGCTCACCGGCGCCGACCGCGTCGCCACAGCCGCTCAGAGGGCACGGCGGGTGCTGGGCAACCCCGCCGCAGCTCCCGACGGGGTCACCTTGGTGATCGCGAACGGCTGGTCCGCGCCCGATGTCGGCGTCGCAGCGGCATTGGCAGCCGCGACGGAGAACTCCGCAGTCGCCTACACCGCACAAGGCACCTTGCCCGAGGCGACCGCGGCGCTGATCCGCGACTACCGGGCCGGCCAGGTCATCATCGTGGGCGGACGCGCCGCAGTCAGCAACGAGGTGCGGACTGCCATCACCCAAACCGCACCCGACAGCGCCGACATCCGGCGCATCACCGGCAGCACCCGCACCGAGACCGCCGCCCGCGCCGCACGACGCACCCTCGCAAACCAGTGATTGGCCGCTCCGGCACGCTCTAGTTCCGGGTCCTCAAACGTTTGCGTTGTCGCTCGGGGGAGGTGTCGTGATGCCTCGCAGCGCTTGGGCGCTGGCGGTGAAGCTGGCAATGGCGGTCTCGAAGGCGGCTGTCGGTGGCTCGCACGAGGCTTTCGTGTAACACCGCCTGTTTACAGTGATTGTCATGAAGCGCACGAACGATTGCAGCGATCTGACGGCCGGAGTGCCCTCAGGCTTGATGCCGGAGAGCGACCTGGCTATGACGGTGTCGACGGTGTCGACGTCTCCTGCCGAGCTGCTGTCGCCGACCGTGCCGCTGTTGGGGGTCGTTCCGGTCCCACCATCCGAGCCACCATCGCTGAGCGAGCTGCGGTCGCCGGCCGCTTCGGTGCCCCCTGCCGAGCTGCTGCCGCCAGCCGTGCCGTTGTTGGGGGGCGGGTCGGTGCTGTCGGTGTTGTGCGGGGCTCGTGAGGTGGTCGCTGAAGCGTCGCGGGTGTCGTTGTGCGGCGAGAGCAGCGAGACGCTGAACCAGGTCATCGCCGCAACGGCGCGTTTACGGTCGGTGACCCAGGCGCTGCTCTTGGGCGCGACCGCTGCGCTGGAAGCCAAACGCGCCGGGTCAGGCCACACAGCGCTGCGCGACCAGGCGCGTCTTGGCTCCCGCAACGCCAAGCGCACCGTCGAGGTCAGCGAGCAGCTCGCCCGGATGCCCAATGTGGCACGCGGACTGTCGGTGGGCGATCTGACGCCAGAGCACGTCGAGGTGCTCGCCGACGCTGCGCGGCGCACCAGCCCCGAAGCTGTCGACACCGCCGTCGAGCTGCTCGAAGCCGCCGCGCAAGTCGCGCCCGAGGTGCTGCGCCGCGACGCCCAAGACTTCGCGGCCCGTCACGATCCCGATTCCGTGCGCACGGTGCTGGACCGTCAGCGCCGTGAGCGCAGCGCGGCACTGTTCATCGACGAGCGCACCGGCATGGGGGTCCTCAACGCGAAGTTCGACCCGGTCAGTTTCGCATTGGTGCAACAAGCAGTCGAGAATTACAACGACGCTCTGTGGCGTCTCGACGGTGGACGCGACGGAACCCCGCGCCAAGTGCGCGACAACCGCCAGCGCCTCGCTGACAGCGTCTTCGAGATGCTCACCGACCGCAACGCCCTGGCCACCATCGAACACCCCGCAGCCCAAACCCCCAACACTGCACCCGACCACACCAGCAATGCCGACCACGACATCCTCAGCATTACCGGCCACCGTCACCACGGCGATGCCGAACCGGACCGAGGCGACGACCGCGCCGGACCCGACCACGCCAACAATGCTGTCGTGGAGCGGCCGGTGGGACGTTCGATCGAGCGGTGGCGGGCCGCCCAGGCACCCAACCAGCTCATCATCGTCGCCGAGATCGGCGTCATCGACGGCACCAAGCCCGACGGACGCTGCGACATGCTCGGCGCGGGACCGGTGCCCCCTTCGATCCTCAACCAGCTCTCACCCGACACACGCATCAGCGGCGCACTGTTCAACACAGCCGGACAACCGCTATGGCTCGGACGCAGCCGCCGCCTCGCCAGCGTCGCCCAACGCCTCGCCATCGCCATACGCGACCGCGGCTGCGTGCTGTGTCGCGCCCCCATGCACCGTTGCAACGACCACCACATCGACGAATGGCAAGCCGACAACGGCACCACCGATATTCCGAACCTCGCCGCCCTGTGCGGCGACTGCCACGACAAGCTTCACAACAACAACCAACGCCTCCACCAACACCACGCCACCCGGCAATGGGCCGCCAAGCCCCGCACCGACAACACCCGCAGTGGTACCGACACCCACACCCAGGAAACCGAGCCGCCATAACAGCAACCAACCGCTGCCCACAGCGGCACCACCCGTGCCGACGCTGCCAGCGCTGCGGGCGACAGGGGCGACGCCACCCGCCGACGCACCACCAAACTCCGCACCCACACCGACCCCACCCAAACCGACCCCACCCAAACCGACACCCACACCTACGGCGCGAGGCTGCCACCCAGTTCGTTTCGGCGGTCAGCGAGCGGCTAGCTCAACCCCTTGGCTGAACTCCTTGGCTCAAGACAAGGCCACCCACGCAAACGTTGCCTGACACGGCACTCGTTCTGCATCCGGATACGTGTGGTGAGTTGGTGTCCGTGGAGCATCCGCAAGCCACCGCCAACACCCTCGCAGCGCTGCGCGATATCTGCGCCCGCCGCCTGCACGACTATCTGCGCTGGCGCAACGCCGTGATCAGTCCGACTGCGAACCCTGACTCAGGCATCGAGGCACTTGGCAGCGTCATTGATGTCGCGGCGGAGCTGGATCTTCAACTCATCGATGCCGTCGAAGCGCCGCTCAGGCCGCAGCCTGCGGACGAAGCGCAGCTTGGCCGTCTCGTCGTAGAGATCGCCGCGGAAGCCGATCAGGTGCGCTTCGATGAGCGAGCGCTCTGCGAACTCATAGAACGTCGGCCGGCGGCCGATGTTGACTGCGGCAGCGTATTGCGACCCATCAGGACGCAAGTACCACGCGGCGTAGACGCCGTCAGCAGGAACCTGCAGATCCGGGGTCGTGGGCAGGTTCGCCGTGGGCACCCCGATCTGGCGGCCGCGACGGTCGCCGAGGGTGACGACTCCGCGCACCTCGAACGGCCGACCGAGCAGCCGGTGCGCTCGCTCCACATCGCCCGCAGCAAGCGCTTCGCGGATCGACGTGGACGAGATGACGTCTCCGTCGCCGGTCATCTGCTTCACCAGCGGGAGTCCGACCACCTCGTAGCCGTACTCAGCGCCGACTTGTCGCAGCGTCTCGATATTGCCTCGCCGTCCCTTGCCGAAATGAAAGTCGGCACCTACCACCACGGCTCGCGCAGACAGGCAGTTGACGAGGATCTGCTGGGCGAACTGCTCGGCGGGAACCGCTGACTGCTTCTTGTCGAAGGTCACAACGAGCGTGAAGTCGACGCCGGTCTCGGCCAGCAGCTCCAGCTTGTAGTCGAGATCGCACAACAACAGCGGTGCCGATTCTGGCCGCACCACGGTGGCGGGGTGGCGGTCGAAGGTCACGACCGCCGTGGCGCAGCCCCGCTCGGCTGCCAAACGATGCATCTCTGAAATCACCGTGCGGTGCCCTCGGTGGATGCCGTCGTACTCCCCTACCGTCACGACACTGCCGTGCTCGAGCACCGGACACCAATCCAAGTCGCGGATGACCTCCATGCGCGCAACGCTACTCACGCCGGGCCCGCGCGAGTCCGCCCGCCCAGAGATCACTGCGGGATCACTACGGGATCACTGCGGGATCACTGCGGGATCACTGCGGGATCACTGCGGGATCACTGCGGGATCACGACGGCAAGACCGTGGCACGCAGTCGCCCGTCGACGCGCTCATGCACGGCCACGAGCGCTCCGGTGGGGTCGACCAGCACCCACGGACCGGAGCCGTCGTAGCGAGCGTCCACGAGATGGACACCGCTTCTGGCCTGAATTGCCTCTGAATCGGACATGAGAATCTGCGCCAGATCCCGCACCAGCTCGAGGGGCGTTCGCAGTTCGGCCTCGGTCGGGGGACCCGCCTCGGACAGCGTGAATGAGCCGCTGCGCGTGCGCCGCAACGCCCGGATGTGCGCCCCGCCTCCCAGCGCACTGCCCAAGTCGGCACCGAGAGTTCTCACAAAGGTGCCGGCAGAACAGTCGACCACGGCCCGGTAGACGAGCGGGTCGTCGGTGCGGTCCACTTTGAAGCGATACACCTCAACATCGCGTGGTGCGCGTTCTGCGGTCTGCCCTGAGCGGGCGATCTCGTGCAAGCGGCGGCCTCCGACGCGCACTGCAGACACCATCGGCGGCAGCTGCGAGATCGTGCCGATGAAGCCCGCAGCTGCAGCGGCAACATCGGTCGGATCCAGGTCCATGCGCCAAGTCGTAACCGGCTCGCCGGCAGCATCGAGGGTGCTGGTCTCGACGCCGAACACGATCTCGCACTCGTAGCTCTTGCGAGATGCCGTGGCGAATCGCAGCAATCGGGTCGCGTTGCCGATGCCGACCACGAGTACGCCCGTTGCGGACGGGTCGAGCGTGCCGGCGTGGCCGATGCGTCGCTCGCCGAAGCGGCGCCGCAGCATGTCCACCACGTCATGGGAGGTGGGTCCAGGCGGCTTGTCAACGATGACTGCGCCATGAACAGTCGCTGGACGGCGTCGCGCCATGGCCGTCAGGCTTCCTCGTCCCGCTCAACGGCGAAATCGGAGACCTGCGCCTCATCTGGCTCGCCCGACAAGCCGGCCAGCAGGTCTTCGATCCTCTCGGCGTTGATAGGCCCCTGGTCCCGGCGAAAGCGGAGCGCTGGTGTGCGCCTCAAGCTGGTCTGGTCGCCCAAGGCACGCTGAAGGCGGTGATGATGCTCATCGAACGCCGCAGCCGCCTCCGCCTCGGATTCCTGATCGCGCACGTCGTAGTGCACTACTGCGGCAGTCAGCTCGCGATCAACGTCCACGCCGGTGATCACAATGCCGTCGAACACCTCGTCGAGCCGTTCCATCTCCGAGGCCACGACGCTTCGCACCAACTGGGCGACGCGGTCGGTCCGCTCGTACTGGTGCGCAGCCGGCATCGAATGTCGCCGACGGCGGGGGCGACGAGCCATCGGGTGACTGCTCCCTCAGGCGACGCGGGCGATCTCGCGTTCGGTATACGTCTCGATCACGTCGCCTTCCTTCAAGTCGGTGAAGTCGCTCAGACCGATACCGCACTCCATGCCCGCGGACACCTCGGCGACGTCGTCTTGGAAGTGGCGCAACGACTTGACCGACCCCTTCCAGATGATCGTGCCGTCGCGCAGGAACCTGACCTTGGCGCCGCTGCGCACGTTCCCGTGCTCGACGACGCAGCCAGCCACGGGCCCGACGCCTGAGATGCGGAAGACCTGGCGCACCTGCGCCTCGCCCGCCACGATTTCCTCGAACTCGGGTTCGAGCAGGCCGACCATGGCGTTTTGCACGTCTTCGATGAGGTCGTAGATGATCTCGTACAGCCGGACTTCGACATCCTCGGTCTCGGCTGTCTGACGCGCATTGCGGTCCGGGCGCACGTTGAAGCCGATAATCGTGGCCTCGGAGGCCGCGGCGAGCTGCACATCGTTCTCGTTGATCCCGCCGACGCCACGGCTGACGAAGGAGAGCTTCACGTCGTTGCGCTCGAGCTTGCGCAGACTGTCGGTCACTGCCTCGAGCGAACCGTGCACATCGGCCTTGAGCACGACGTTGAGCGTGGCTGTCTCGCCAGCCTGCACCTGCCTGAAGATGTCCTCCAGCTTCGCTCCGCCGCCGCTCCCGCCGGCAGTGCCGGCCAAGCTGGCCTGGCGCTGCCAATGCTCGCGGGTCTCGGCCACCTTGCCTGCGGTCTTCTCGTCGGGGGCAACGACGAACAGGTCGCCTGCACGTGCAACCTCGCCGAGACCGAGCACCTGCACTGGTGTGGATGGACCCGCCTCGCTGAGCGGAGCACCGCGATCGTCGGTCATGGCACGCACTCGGCCCCAGGCCGCGCCGGCAACCATCGGTTCGCCGACGCGCAGGGTGCCCCGCTGCACCAGCACCGTCGCGACCGGACCCCGGCCGCGGTCGAGATGGGCCTCCAGCACGATTCCGACAGCCCGGCCCGATGATTCGGCAGTGAGCTCCTCGAGTTCTGCGACAAGCAGGATCTGTTCGAGCAGCTCGTCGATGCCCTCGCCGGACATTGCCGACATGGGAACGGTGATCACTTCGCCGCCGTAGGACTCGGGCACGAGGCCCCGTTCCGCCAGCTGGGCGCGCACCCGGTCGGCGTCGGCGCCGGGACGGTCCATTTTGTTGATGGCGACGATGATCGGCACATCGGCCGCACGTGCGTGGTCGATGGCTTCGGCAGTCTGCGGCATAACACCGTCATCAGCCGCCACGACCAGCACGACGAGGTCGGTGGCCTGCGCTCCCCGGGCCCGCATCGCCGTGAACGCCTCATGGCCCGGCGTGTCGATGAACGTGATCCGGTGATCGCCGCGAGAGGTCTGATAGGCGCCGATGTGCTGGGTAATGCCACCCGCCTCGCCATCGACAACGTTCGAGGAACGAATGCGGTCGAGCAGCAGTGTCTTGCCGTGGTCGACGTGACCCATGACGGTGACCACGGGCGGGCGAATCTGCCCGTCGACGTCAGAAAGGTCGACCTCGAGGGCCCGCAGCAACTCCTCTTCCTGCTCGGCGCCGGGTTCGGTGATGCGCACTTCGGCTTCGAGTTCGACAGCGAACAACTCGATCATGTCGTCGCTCAGCGATTGCGTAGCGGTCACCATCTCGCCCTGTTGGAGCAGGAACCGGACGATGTCGGCTGCGGAGCGATTCAGACGGGCGGCGACCTCCTGGGCCGTCGAACCCCGCTCGATGACGATCTCGCCTTCGGGGACGGGTGCGTCGATCGGCGTGTAGGCGGTGAGCTGCTGGGGCTGCAGTTCCTCGCGCTGGCGACGACGGCGACGGCGAGGGCGCCCACGGGCGCCGCGTGGTGCACCACGCGGACCTCCCGGTCGTGCACCGGGCGGACCTGCTGGGCGTCCGCCAGGCGCTGACGGGGCTCCTGCGTGAGGGCGCCCGCCACCAGGCTGCCCGCCATGGGGACGCTCGCCACCGCCCGCTGGACGGCGGAACCCGCCAGGGGGACCCGAGCGATAGGGGCCGCCGCTGCGTGGAGTGGTGCGTGGCGGACCGGGCGGCGGGGGAATCGGCTTGCCCGAACCCGAGCGAGGCGCCAACGGCGGGGGCGGAATCGCGCGGCCGTCGGCAGCGTTCGGAGGCACCGGCAATCGAGACGGGGGCGGCGGTAGTTCCGGGCTGGCCGCGTCGGAGGGAACTGGTCTCGAAGGCGCCGCCGGTTCGTCGGTTCTGGCCGCCGGTCGCTGAAGTGGCGGAAGAACCGGCCGCGCGGATTCTTGGCCGCTTGAAGTGACCAGACGCCGCGGTGGCGGCAAGTCGGGCGGAAGGGTGCCCGGAGGAGGCATTTCGCGCGGCAGTGGTGGTGCGGACTCGGCTGGCGCCGCCGGCCGAGGCTCTGTCGGCGCTGGCGCTTCTGCGGCAGGAATGGGTTCAGGCGTCTGCGGAACGGGCTCCGGTGCGGGCGCAGATTGCGGAGGTGGTTTCGGTTCGGCCGGGGCGGGCCGGGCCGGGCGAACCGGACGAGCGGCTGGCGTGAATCGGGGCGCCGCTGGGAACTCTGGACGTTGTGGCGCACGCACAGTCGAAGCGGCGGACTTCGCAGGTGCCTTGCGAGCCCTGCGAGCCCCTGGCTGCGGCTCTTGATGAATCAGTCCCTCACGTGCGGCCTTGCGCCGGACGCGGTCAGCCTGAGCATCCTCCATGCTGGACGAGTGCGTCTTCACACCGATGCCCAGGGACTCGCATACGTCGAGCACTTCGGTGAGCGTGATGCCCAGCTCTTTGGAGAGCTCGTGAACGCGGACTTTCTTCGGCAAGCGGTCGGTCTTTCTTTCGGGAGTTGAGGCGGTGCCCAGCAGGGCTCAGGAAATGGAACAGGGACGCGACGAGACCGGCCATGGGCCTCAGGGCGTCGCCGAGTCCGATGGAAGCGTACTGGGGTCGGTGTGGGCCTCTGCAGGGGTCTCATCGGCGTCATCGCCGATCGGAGCGCCATCGGCGGTCGGAACGCCATCGGCGGTCTCGTCGACCTCCTGCTGTTCGGTGACTGCCTCGGACCACTGGCCCGCTGTGATCGCTTCGCCGCCGTCAGCAGGAACCCAGGTCTGCTCGCCCGTATCCGAGTTCGTCACCCACTCACCCTCGGCCCATTCCTCTCCTGAGTAGCCGGCCTCCTCCTCGGCAATCTGGGTTTCGCTCTTGATGTCGATCCGCCAGCCGGTCAACCGGGCCGCCAGGCGAGCGTTCTGGCCCTCGCGGCCGATCGCCAGCGACAGCTGGTGGTCGGGCACGATGACCTCCGCCACACCCTGTTCGGAGTGGAAGCGGACCTCCCGGACACGAGCCGGGGACAGCGCCTTGGCCACAAAATCGTGGAGGTCGTCGGAGAACGGGACAATGTCGATCTTCTCGCCCCGCAGCTCGTTGACGACCTGACGGACGCGGCTGCCTCGGGCCCCGACGCATGCGCCGACCGGATCGACGTTGGAGTCGTTCGACCACACGGCGATCTTTGTGCGATGTCCGGGTTCGCGCGCACACGCCTTCAGCTCGACAACACCGTCGGAGATTTCGGGGACCTCCAGCTTGAACAGCTCACGAATCAGTCCCGGGTGTGTGCGCGACACGACGATCTGCGGACCCTTCGCGGTCTTGCGCACCTCCACGATGTATGCCTTGAGGCGACTGTTCGGCTCTGGCCGCTCGTAGGGCACCTGCTCGGATTGGGGCAGCAATGCCTCGACGCGACCGAGGTCAAGCAGGGTGTACCGAGCATCGTTCTGCTGGATGATGCCGGTGACAATGTCGCCCTCCCGTCCGGCGTACTCGTCGTACTTCATGTCGCGCTCGACCTCGCGGATGCGCTGGTTCAGGACCTGCCGGACGGTCTGGGCCACGATTCGCCCGAGATCGTGCGGTGTGTCGTCCCACTCCCGCAAGACAGTTCCGAGTTCGTCGACTTCCTGCGCGTAGACCGTGATGTTGAAGGACTCGTCGATGATGACGTACGCCTGCTCAGCGGCTCCCTCGCGGCGCTTGTAGGCCGATTCGAGGCCGTTCGCGACTGCCTCGAGCAACACCTCGGTGCTCATGCCCTTCTCGGCGGCGAGTGCTTGGAGCGCCTCCATGATCTCGGGGCTGTTCATCGTCCCTGCCTTCCTGGCTTGCTACGAGGGCCTGACTTGGGGTGAGGGGCGCTGGGCGATCCAGGCTTGCGCCGCGGGCGCGGACCCCATTCGAATGTCGTGCGGGCCTTGGCGATGTCGTCGAATGGCACCGTCAAGATCTGGCCAATCTCATCCGGTCGGGCTTGGGTGTGGCCCTGCTCACCACTGGAAATCTCCACGACGCGGACCGAGACGCCGGAGGGGTCGGATTCCAGAATCTCGCCGACGATACGCCGCCGCGGCGATTGACTGGTCCGGATCACCACCTGCTCGCCGACAGCACCAGCAAAGTGTTCTGGGCGGCGCAAGCTGCGCTCGAGCCCAGGACTGGACACTTCGAGAACGTACCGGCCCTCGATCACGTCGGCAGCATCCAGAGCCGCGGACAGCCTGCGGCTCAGTCGGCCGAGTGCCTCGACGCCGATGGCGCCCCCGGCCATGGCAGAAGCCAGCACGACCAGAGTCCCGCCTCGCCATTGCACGTCGTAGAGGGCACAGCCGACCTCGGTCGCTACGGGATCAGCGAGTTCCGCTATTTCGGAGGGGTGAGGACTTTCGGGGGCGCGCGAGGCCGCAACGGTGTGAGTCATCGCAACCTCCCTGTCCGCGTCGCCCCAGCTGCCCTCGGGGCTGTGCCTGCGGAATGAACGCTTGCAACCGAACTGCAAGGGCGCTTGCGCAGAGCCCACGACCAGCCGAAACTGTCCTGCGGACCTAACGCTACCAGTGCGACCTTGGGGTTCCCGACCGCGGAGCCGAGTTTGTGCGCCTCTAGCGGCCCTCGGGCCCGAGCGGCCCGTGAGCGCAGCGAACAAGAGCGGGAGACAACAGCCTCGTCAGTGACAGCCGCAAGCTGCGCGGCTAGCGGCTCCGAATGAGGGCAACGCGCTCGGCGGCATGGTTGACATCGTCACCCTGCTCGCTCGCCTGCGCGGCACGATCAGCTTCTGCTGCTGCTGCTGCGCCGGCCTCGGCTCTCCCAAGTGCTGCCTCGACGCCGTCGGCCGCCACGATCTTGGCCCACTTCACCAGCGCCGCGACCATCTCGTCCTCGGGCACTACGGCCACGACTTGGCCCTTGACGAACAGGTGACCGCGCGAGCGGCCTGCCGCTATGCCCAGATCGGCGCTGCGGGCCTCGCCGGGCCCGTTCACCACGCAACCCATGACGGCCACCTGCACGGGCAGGTCCAAGCCTTCAAAGGTTGCTTGTGCCTCTTGGGCCACCGAGATCACGTCCACCTCCGCCCGGCCGCACGAAGGGCAGGCAACAAGATCGGTACCGGAACGCTCCCGCAGTCCCAGCGCCCCGAGCAGCTGCTGGCCGGCAGTGGCCTCTTGGACGGGGTCGGCCGTCAGGCTGAAGCGAATGGTGTCGCCGATGCCCTCGTTCAGCAGGGTCGCTATGCCGGCGGTGCTCTTCACCAGGCCGGCCGGCGGGGGTCCAGCCTCGGTGACGCCGAGATGCAAGGGAAAGTCGACCGCGTCGGCGAGCATCCGGTAGGACTCCACCATCAGCGTCACGTCGCTGGCTTTCACCGAGATCTTGACGTCGTCGAATCCCACCTCTTCGAAGTACCCGAGCTCTCGCTTGGCCGATTCCACCAGCGCGGTGGGCGTCATGCCATAGCGCGCCTCGATGTCGGGATCGAGGGATCCGCCGTTCACGCCGATGCGGATCGGGACACCACGATCTCGGGCCTCAGACGCCACGGCGCGTATCTGGTCAGGCTTGCGGATATTGCCTGGATTCAGCCGTAGGCAGGCCACTCCGGCATCGAGCGCTGCCAGTGCGAGCCGGTACTGGAAGTGGATATCGGCCACCAAGGGCACGGGCGAGCGGGGAACGATGTGCGCAAGCGCCTCCACAGCCGCAACGTTGTTCGCGGTGCAGCGGACGATGTCGGCCCCGGCCCCGGCCAGCGCATAGATCTGGGCAAGCGTGCCATCAACGTCCGATGTCTTCGTCGTCGTCATCGACTGCACAGAAATGGGTGCCCCACCCCCGACGGCGACCGAGCCGACGTGCACTTGGCGTGTGTGGCGTCGGGCGTAACTGCCGGATGACTCAAGCGTCATGGCCACCTCTCACAGATCCACCGGGTTGGCGATATCGAGGTACAGCAGCCCCACCGCCAGCAGGGCGAGTGCGGCGACCACGACGGTGGCGAGCGGCGCAAGTTTGCTCGGATCGATCAAGTATCGGCCGCGACCCCCGCGTTCTCGCCAGCGTTCATAGGTCGCGACAGCCACATGACCTCCGTCGAACGGCGGCAGCGGCAACATGTTGAACACACCGAGGAAGACGTTCACCAGGGCGAACATCAGCGCTCGCTCGGACCAGCCCCAAGAGGTGTCCGACGCCAGGTCCACGATGCCGTAGATCCCCAATGGGCGCATGCCCAGGTTGCTGTTCGCCGAAGGATCACCGGGCGCCGACACGATGCGGTCGACAACGTCGCCAAAATTCGCGAACAAACCCCAAATGCCTCGTACAGAGTCGACTATTGAGCGCCCAAGGTCGGTGAATGCAAGGACCGCCGCAGTCGGCAGACCGACCGTCTCATAGACGATGACCCACTCGGGCCGAACACCCAAGAGCCCTGACCCAGTACCGGGGTCTGTTGCCAGCTCTGCCTCAACGGTGCGCAGGACGCCATCTCGCTCGATCTCCAGCGACACTCGCTCGCCGGGTCGGGACTGCACTTGGGACACGAAGACGTCCCATTCCTCGGTGTCTGCACCGTTCAAATTCACGATGCGGTCGCCGGCCAAGATGCCCGCCGCGTCTGCAGGGAATGTCACTCCGTCTCGCTGTGTGATCACCTCGGCGACTTGCCAGTTGTTTCCATCGCGAGCGGGCGCGCCAAGCGCCGCATGCACCACTCCGAACGCGACGAGCGCAAGGCACAGATGCATGAGCGAGCCTGCGCTCACGACCAACAACCGGCGCGGATAGGTCTGAGTGCGGTAGGCCCGGCTCTCGTCGCCCGGTTCCACGGGTTCGGAGCGCGACATGCCGATGATGCGCACATATGCGCCGAGCGGCAGTGCGCGCAGTCCGAACGACGTCTCTCCGCGTCGGAAGCTCCACAGACGGGGGCCGAAGCCCAGAAAGAAGTCGGTGACCTTCATCCCGACGGCACGAGCGGCCGCGTAATGGCCGAGCTCGTGCATGAACAACACACCGGCAAGCACCGCTGCGGCACCCACGGCGAATGGGTAGCTCCAAGCCAGCACCACCAGCGCCATGAGCGCCGCAATCCCGCCGGCATTGCGCGCCGTCGAGCTTGGTGCCGGAAGTTCTGGCTCGTCGATGTGGCCCTTCACGATCGGATTCCCACCACTGCGTCGGCGGCTCGGCAGCGGCCAGCTCGATCAGCTGCGATCACGGCATCCACGCTGTCAGCCGCGGCGCCGTCATGGTGCTGCATCGCGCTGTCGATGACGGTGGCGATCTCGTGCCACCGCAGCCGGCCATCCAGGAATGCGGCCACGGCCTCCTCGTTGGCCGCATTGAGCCACGCCGGGGCGGTGCCACCGGTTCGGCCCGCCTCGTAGGCAAGGTTCAAGCAACCAAAAGTGTCGGTATCGGGCAGCTCAAAGGTGAGGCTCCCCAATGCGGACCAGTCAACGGCCCCAAAGGGTGTCCCGATGCGCTCGGGATAGGCCAGGGCATAGCCAATCGGGAGACGCATGTCGGGCAGCGAGAGTTGCGCGACGGTGCTGCCGTCAGCGAATGTCACCATCGAGTGGATCACCGACTGGGGTTGGATGACCACGTCGATCTGGTCGTAATCCACCCCGAACAGTTCGTGTGCCTCAATGACCTCGAGGCCCTTGTTCATGAGGGTTGACGAATCGACGGTGATCTTGGGTCCCATCGACCAGGTGGGGTGTGCCAAGGCGTCTGCGATTGTCACCTCACGCAGCGCCTCAGCGCCGCGGCCCCTGAAAGGCCCGCCGCTGCCGGTGAGAATCAGACGCTCCGGCGCCGACGCTTGGCCAGCGAGGCACTGGTGCAGGGCGCTGTGCTCGCTGTCGACCGGAATGAGCTCGGCGCCCGGCACGGCTCGCAAAGGCTGTACCAGCGGACCCGCTGCGATGAGGCTCTCCTTGTTGGCGAGCGCGAGGCGGCGCCCGGCCCGCAGGGTTGCCAGCGTGACGCCCAAGCCCGCGAAACCCACGACGCCGTTCACGACGACGTCGGCCCGGCCTGCGAGATCGGCGAATGCGTCGGGGCCCGCCAGCACCTCGATGCCAGCAGGCAGCGCAGCCCGCAGCTCCCGAACCAATCTCGGATCGCCGATGCCGACGGCAGCCGGTTTGAACTCGGCAGCCTGCGCCGCGAGCTCGCTCACCGAGCTGTTCGCGCCAAGCGCGATGGCCCGGAACCGGCCCGGCTCGGCGCGTATCACCTCCAGCGTCTGGGTACCGATCGAACCTGTCGATCCGAGCACCGCGACGGTTGTCGCGCTCATGGACCTATCCCAACACGTATGTGCCGACGAAGTACGCCGCCGGCAATGCAAACAACAGCGCGTCGAAGCGGTCGAAGACGCCGCCGTGACCGGGCAGCAGATTGCCCATGTCCTTCACGGCCACATCGCGCTTGACCAGCGACTGCGCCAGATCCCCGAGCGGCGCTGCGAGCGCGACGGCGAGGCTCAGCCACAACGCATCAAGCAGGCTTCCGGTCCACGGGAACACCCCGGGAAAGCGGTTCAGCACCAGAGTGGTGACCACCACCGACAGCACGATTCCCCCGATGAGCCCTTCGTGGGTCTTGTTGGGGCTGATTCGTGGTGAAAGCCGGCTCTGGCCGGTCGTGCGGCCGATGACAAAGCCGCCGACGTCGTACGCGGCGGTCCCGATCACGGCGCCGATCAGCATCGAGTCGCCGTTGGGTTCGCGCAAGATCAGCGCAGCGAATGAACCCAATCCGCCCACCCACAACAGACCGAGCGCGGTAATTGCCAAATTCGCAGTGGGATGATCCCGCTCGATGCCGAGCAAGAACCAGCAGAAGATTGTCACTGCGGACACGGCCAGCACGATCGGATAGGCCTCCACACCACGCAGGTGCACCCCGACGGTCAGGCCGGCGACGCCCGCGAGTCCTGCCAGCGTCGCCGGGCGGTATCCAAGCGGCCGGGCGGCTCGGTAGAACTCCGCTGCGGCCAGAACCAAGACAATCACGACGAGCGCGACGGTGGCGGCCTCGCCGAGCCGAAGCGCGCCGAAGAACAGCGCAGCCAACGCCAATCCGACGACGATGGCGGCGGGCAGGTTGCGACCGCTGCGGCCTGCATCAGAGGGGCCGTTGTGCAAGACGGTTCGGGTTTCGTCGCTCACGACTCCACGCTCCTCGTAGTCCTGGCTCCCCTCGCGCCAATGCGAGGCCGACGCATCGAGCCGGGCCCATTGAGCGAAGCGATCAGGTTCAGATGTCGCCGCGCCAGCCTCCGACGGTAGTTCGGCTGCGGCTGCGGCTGCGGCTGTTGCGACCGGCGCCGATGCGGCAGCGGCCTCAGTCCCGGTGTCTTGCGGCATCTCGGCCGGAGTCGGCTCGATATCGGCCCGCGGGATCTGCGGCGCTGTCTCATCGTCGGGGGAATCGAACAACGGCTCATAACCAGCAGCATCGGGTTCATCGGTAGGCGTTTGCGTCTCGCCGGCGAAACGCGGGTCGTCGGGCAGCTGCGGAAACAGTCGCGAGCCCCCGCGACGCGCCGACTCTGCGGCCGCAGCGTCTGGCGCAGGCGGATCCGCAGGCTCAGCCGAAGCTGGTGGCGCGGGAGGGTCAGTCGACTCGAAGTTCACCAGCGGCCGGGTCGCGCCCAGCGGATCATCAGAAGCCGCTGGATCGCTCGGATCCCCACCAGGGTGCGTCGGCGGATCCTCGCTGCTCTCGGACATCTAGCTCCACACCTGTTCGGTCACACCTCGAGGAGTTCTTGCTCCTTGGCGTCCAACGCCCGATCAATGTCTCCGACGAACTTCGCAGTCGCGGCGTCGAGCTCCTGTTCGAAGCTGCGCTTCTGGTCGGCGGAGATCTCCTTCTCCTTTTCGAGCGTATCGAGATCGTGGCGAGCACTGCGACGCAGGTTGCGCACCGCGACGCGCCCGTCTTCGGCCATCTGTTTCACCACTCGTACCAGATCCTTGCGCCGATCCTCTGTCAGCGGGGGGAAGTTGAGGCGCAGCACATGGCCATCACTCGATGGGTTGATGCCCAGGTCAGACTCCATGATCGCTTTGGAGATGGCGTCGAGCGCAACGCGGTCAAAGGGCTGGATGACCAGCATGCGGGCCTCGGGTACTGAGAATCCCGCCAACTGTTGCAGCGGAACAGCCGCGCCGTAGTAGTCGACCTGAAGCTTCTCGACCAGCGCCGGCGTTGCTCGGCCAGTCCGGACCGTGCCGAAGTTGCCGCGGGCGTGTTCGACGGCGCTGCGCATGCGTTGGCGAGCGTCTCCGCAAATCTCGGCGGCGAATTCGCTCACCTGACCAGCGTACCGGGGCCCGTTCGAGTGTCGCCGTCACTCACAAGCCCAGTGCTAGCCGCTGAACCGATCAACGCACCAGCGTGCCCAACGCTTCACCTTCGACAACGCTGCGGAAGTTCCCTCGCGTCATCAGATCGAAGACCACGATGGGAGTGGCGTTGTCCTTGCATACTGCGATGGCTGCAGAGTCCATCACCGCCAGCTCCCGTGAGAGCACTTCGAGAAACGTGACCTCGCTGAGGAGTTGAGCGTCGGGGTCCGTCTGGGGATCGGCCGTGTAGACACCGTCGACGCCCGAATGGGTGCCCTTCAGCACGACATCGGCGTCGACTTCCGCGGCACGCAGCGCCGCAGCGGTATCCGTTGTGAAGAACGGGTTGCCCGTACCTGCCGCGAAGATCACCACGCGACCCTTTTCCAGGTGGCGCACAGCGCGACGCCTGATGTACGGCTCTGCGATCTGAGCCATCCCGATGGCGGTCATCACCCGGGTGGGCACGTCCCGCCGCTCGAGCGCATCTTGCAGCGCAAGCGCATTGATCACGGTGGCGAGCATGCCCATGTGGTCAGACTGGGCGCGGTCCATGCCGCCAATCGAGCCTGCCATGCCACGCCAAATGTTGCCGCCCCCGACCACGACGGCGACATCAACTTCCAACGAGGCCCACACATCGGCAATCTCCGATGCCAGCGCGTCGACCACCAAGGCGCTCACGTTGTGACCCCCAGGTTCGGCCAGAGCTTCGCCAGACAGCTTGAGCACTACCCGCTTCCACTTCGGCGGGCCTTCCCAACGACGGGGCCTCTGCGGCTCGTCAGACACAGCCGCAGCCACCGGAGCGCTCAGCGGCCGATCTCGACCTGGACGAAACGCGTCACGGTTGCCGACCCAACGACGTCGGCTACCGATCGTTTCTCGTCCTTCACGAACTTCTGCTCCATGAGCGTGTGCTCGCGCAGATAGCCCGTCAGGCGGCCTTCGACGATCTTTCCCAGTGCCGCCTCCGGCTTGCCCTCATTTCGGCTGATGGCCTCGAACGTGGCCCGCTCGCGGTCAAGCACGTCGGTCGGCACATCCGAGCGCCGGATATAGGTGGGGCGGCTGCTGGCGATGTGCAGTGCAACGTCGTGGGCAACCTCGGGGGTCGCTCCGTCGAGTTCCACGAGTACAGCATTGACGCCACGGCCGCTCTGTTGGTGGACGTAGGCGTCAATACACGAACCGGCTGGTGCCTCGAAGCGCTCGATCGAGCCGATAGCGATGTTCTCCTTGAGCGTGATCTTGAGGTCGTCGATCGCTCCGGCCGCATCGGCAACAGCCGAAGGACCGCCCGCGATCACATCGCTCAGCAGCTGATCTGCCATCGACAAGAACCCATCGGACTTGGCCACGAAGTCTGTCTCGCAGCGCAATTCGACGATGGCACCGACCGAGCCGTTGCCATTGTCGACCACGCGTGCCACTACGACGCCCTCGCTGTTGTCGCGACCGGCTCGCGCCGCGGACTTGGCGATGCCGTTCTCACGCAGCCATTGGGCTGCGGCCTCGGCGTCTCCGTCGCATCGGGTCAGCGCGTTCTTTGCATCCATCATCCCGGCGCCGGTGGCCTGGCGCAAGGCCTGGACATCCTTCGCGGTGAACGCAGCCATGTCAGCTGGCTCCTTCCGTTCCGGTTGACGCGATGACGGTTTCGGATTCGCCAGTCTCAGCGGCAGTCTGTTCGGCAGGCTCGACCTCGAGGGTCGCCGCAGCGTCATCGGAGGACTCGGCGTCGCTGGCGGCATCGGGGGGTGCCCCAGGAGCCTCCACGGAGCGCATGTCAGGAACCGTCGCGGCGGCCGCCGCCTTGGCGGCTTGGTCGGCAGCGATGCGGGCCTCGCGCGCAGCAGCCTCGTCCATTGCCGCACGCTGTGCCTCGGCCTGCTGCGCGGCGATACGCGCTTCTTCGGTTGGCGAACGCTCCCCTGCTGGGGCCACCGTCACACCGCTGCGCTCGGCCATGTACCGACCCTCCCGGGCGGCATCTGCCATGACCCGGCACAACAATTCGGTCGAGCGGATGGCGTCGTCGTTGCCCGGGATGACGTACGTGATCGGGTCGGGATCGGAGTTCGAGTCGGCGACGGCCACCACTGGCAGCTTCAGCCGGACCGCCTCGGCAACTGCGATGTGTTCCTTCGGCGTATCGAGCACGAAGACGGCATCAGGCAGTTTGTCCATGCCCCGTATGCCGTTCAGGTTGCGTTGCAGCTTGGTGAGTTCGCGAGTGTGGAGGAGGGCTTCCTTCTTCGGCATGTTGTTGAAGTCACCGGCTGACTGCATCCGCTCGTACTCGAGCATCTTCTCGACACGGCCGCGGATTGTGCGGAAGTTGGTCAGCATCCCGCCCAGCCAACGCTGGTTCACGTACGGCATGCCACACGCGTCGGCGTGACGCTGAATCGGATACTGCGCTTGGCGCTTGGTCCCGACGAACAGAATCGTTCCACCTCGCGCCACGGTGTCGCGCACGTACGCGTAGGCATTCTCGAGGAGATCCAGCGTCTGCCGTAGATCGATGATGTAGATGCCGTTGCGCTCGCCCCACAAGAAGCGTTCCATCTTCGGATTCCAGCGACGGGTTTGGTGTCCGAAATGGACGCCGGCTGTGAGCAGGTCGGACATGGTCACGACAGCGGACATGAGTTCTCCTCCCCACGGTTCGAAACTCTGCGCCGGGGACGACGCCGCTTTGGGAAGCGGCGACCGCGGGGTCGCCCCGGCTGGTCAGTCAATAGGTAGTGGTGCTGCGGTTCCGAAGAGACTCCGCCTCCGGGAGACTGGGCCTCAGAGCACCGCAATGCCAGCGCCGGAGTGTAACCAGCGCAGTTGCAGCCGGTACACCGAGGTTGACGCGGGCACGAGTCTGGGACGGCTGAGGGGTGGTCGCACGCCCGTGCCGGCGTCACCGTCGAAGATCAGGGCTGGGTCGAGGTAGGCCTCACCCCGGCGCACGCCGACGTGGAGCCGGTCGGCCGTGGTACCAAGCAGCTGTCCCTGATGCACCCGTTCACCTCGGTTGACGCCGATGTCGGCAACCCCGGAGTACGAGACCCGCAGACCATCAGGGTGACTCACTGTGACATGCAACCGGCCTCCCACGGGTCCCGCGAAACTGACAACGCCGCGTGCGGCTGCCCAGAACGATGAGCCGGGCCGGGTCGCAAACTCGAGGCCGCGATTGCCCGATCCGTATTCGTGCTTTGGCGGCCTGAAGTGATCGACGATGGTCCCGTGCACGGGCCAGATGTAGGTCAGCGCCGACTCAGCCTGCGCTGACGCCGGAGCGGTTCCGGCGGCCAAGACAGCAGCGCACACAGCAGCGCACGCAGCTGATGTGCCGAAACGATGGCCGCTGCGGCGCACCGGTCGACCGCCGAGGCCTCGTTTGATGCGCCGACCCCACGAGGGCCAGCTGTGCTTGATGCGCCGACCCCACGAGGGCCAGCTGTGCTTGATGCGCCGACCCCACGAGGGCCAGCTGTGCTTGATGCGCCGACCCCACGAGGGCCGGCTGTGCAGCAGGAACTCGAAGGCGGTGCCTACGCGCGCGGGTGTGCCGACTCGTACACCTCTCGCAGTCGTTCCCTGCTGACCCGGGTATAGATCTGCGTCGTCGCAAGTCGCTGGTGGCCGAGCAATTCCTGCACGACGCGCAAGTCGGCTCCCCCGTCGAGCAAGTGTGTGGCGTAGGTGTGTCGCAAGGCGTGCGGATGGGTCGGCACTACGGAGCGCCGATCCAGGATCCGCTGAACGTCGCGTGTACCGAGCCGGTTGCCACGCAGGTTCACGAACAGCGCAGCAGGGTCGCGATCGGCCCGATTGCGCAGACGCTGCACATCGAATTCGTCGCTGCGGCCGTCCCGCCATGCTGTGAGCAATGACACGGACGGCTCGCTGAGCGGCACACGCCGATGCTTGGCACCCTTGCCGATGACCTTGATGTGACTGTCGCCTGGCCGGAAGGCGCCGCGGTCGAGTTGGCACAGCTCGCCAACCCGCAGGCCGCTGCCGTACAGCATCTCGAGCACGAGCCGATCGCGCAGCTCCGTCGGGTCTGCGGGCACCGTGCCGTCGCCGAGCATCTCGGACACTTCGGCTGCGCCGAGCACGCGCGGCAAGCGTCCTGCGCCGGCGGGCGCGGCGAGCCCGAGCGTCGGATCGAGGTTGATGGCGCCGTCGCGCACCAGCCAGCCGTAGTAGCGCCTCAACGCCGATGCCTTGCGGGCCACGGACCGTCGCGACAGCCCGCGAACCGTCAGAAACGCGATGTAACGCCGAAGCCAACGCCGGTTGATGTCGCCTGGATTGCCATGGCCGGCTCGGGAGGCCCAATCGGCGAACTGGCAAAGATCGGTCCGATACGCGCGCTTGGTGGACTCCGATGCCGCAGTGAGCGACAGCACGAATTCTCCGACTCGCCACTCCGGGGGCGCTAGGACCACCAAGTCCACAGTACCGAAGAGTCCCCATAGGTCCGCAAGCGCGATCGCGGCGATGCGGAAGTCTCATCTGGACTTCTCCCACCATCCGCCCGTCTCGGTGACCCAGCCTGACAACTGCAGCCGGCCGAGCGAAGATGCCAGTTCCGCCAGCGTCGCTTCGACTCGCAACGCCAGCTCATCGACCGAGCGGGGTCCGCCAATCAGCTCGTCCAGAACCTGACGGTCGAGATTGTCTTCGGGTGGAGCGGGCACTGCAGCCCCGGCCGGAGAACCGGCATGTTCGCCCAGAGCCAGCAGGACATCGGACACGTCGCACACGGGCGCACATCCGTCCGCGAGGAGACGGTTCGTGCCGACTGATGTCGCGCTTGTGATCGGCCCGGGCACTGCCAGCACGGGCCGGTCTCGTTCAACTGCAGCGTCGACGGTGTACATCGAGCCGCCCGAGGCGCCCGATTCGACCACTACCAGTACCTCGCTCAGTGCAGCGACAATGCGATTGCGAGCGGGAAAATGCCACGGCACTGCCGGAGTGCCGAGCGGATACTCGCTGAGCAGCGTTCCGTTCTGCGCGACATCCGCCCACAGCGTCCGGTTGGCGGCCGGGTACACGCAATCCAGGCCGCTGCCAACGACACCGATGACAGGACCGCCCCCATCCAGCGCCGCTCGCTGCGCGATGCCATCGATGCCAGTGGCAAGGCCTGACACCACTGCTACACCATGGGCAGCCAGGCCCGTTCCGAGCAGCTGTGCCACGGTGCGGCCGTATGCGCTGCAGCGACGCGTTCCGATGATGCCGACCCGCCTGTGGTGTGGCTCTAACGGCGCTCCCTGCCCGAACAGCAGCGCTGGAGGCTCGGGCTCCGATTCCCACAGCTCGACATTGCCGTGAATTCCCGGAACGTGCAGCCAGACGCCCGCTCTCGAGTGCGTTTCGAGCCGGTCCGCCCCGATCGGCTGCTCGCAGCGTGCAGCGCGGTCAAGCGCTGCGGCCGCGAGCTGCTGCCACGTCGCGATCAACGTTGCGTCCACGCCCCGGCAAGCGCTCAGCGCGGCAACCGTTGCAGCCCGACCGCAGCGCAGGTCCTCGACGGCATCGAGTGCAGTGCGGCCGCCGAGAAGGGCCCATAGGCGCGCCGGTCCAATTCGGGGCAAGGAGCACAACTCGAGCAGCGCTCCCAACTCTGACCGCTCGCCGGCATCAGCCGATTCGAGGTTCATGTGGCTGCCGCGGGAACGTGCAGGCTTCCCACGCTCGCACGCAGCGCGAGTGCTTCGTTCAGGCGTTCGGCGTCGACCACCGGCTCGTCGCCGTCGAGGTCGCACAACGTCATGACGACGCAACGGACACGGTGCAATCCCCGGCCACTGAGCATTCCCTTGGCCAAGCGCGTTCGCAGTTCTCGCCGGGCGGCCGCAGTGATCGGGGCGTGACGCTCCAGCTGCTCGGAGGTCAGCTCGGCGTTCGTCGCCACGCCGCGGCCAGCGGCCCGGGCACGTGCCGCCGTCACACGTGCGCCGACTGCCTCGGTGGATTCGCCACGAGCGCCATCGAGCAGCTGATCGGGTTCGGGACGCTGAACTTGAACACGAAGGTCAAAGCGGTCGAGCAGCGGCCCCGACAGCCGGCGCAGGTACCTCAGCCGGGCATGGTCGGAGCAACGACAGGAACCGGGGCGGCCGGCGTGCCCGCATGGGCATGGGTTCATGGCAGCCACCAGCAGGAACCGGGCGGGAAAGGTGCAGGCCCCCGACGCACGACTGACCCGCACAACGCCTTCTTCGAGCGGTTGGCGCATGGCGTCGAGCACACTCGGTGCGAACTCTCCCAGCTCATCGAGGAACAGCACGCCGCGATGGGCCAGCGAGATTTCTCCCGGGCGAATGAGCGTCGAGCCACCGCCGATGAGTGCAGTCACGGTGGCGGTGTGATGCGGACTGCGAAGTACGGGGCGGGTCGCGAGGCCCGTCGGCAACGGCAAGCCAGCGGCCGATTGGACGCGCGTCGCCTCCATCGCGAACTGGCGGCTGAGCTCAGGCAGCAGACCCACGAGCCGTCGAGCCAGCATGGTCTTGCCTGCACCCGGTGGTCCCAGCATGAGCAGGTGGTGACCGCCCGCAGCGGCAACCTCGATGGCTCGGCGGGCGAGTGGCTGTCCGATCACGTCACCGAGATCGGGTACTGGGACTGAGGGCGGTTGAGGCGGATCGGGCGGCGGATCCGGCCACGGCGCCCGGCCTGCGAGCACTGTCGCCAGCTGGCTCAGCGTTTGAACGGCGTGGACATCGCGGGGACCCGCAGCGAGAGCGAGGTGATACGACTCGAACGCGACGACGACCACCCGGTCACGAAGCGTGTCGACAAGCGGCAGCACGCCCACCCCGCCCCGGATTGCGCCGTCGAGACCGAGTTCGCCCAGGAATGCCTTTCCGCGTAGCGACTCGGCCGGGAGCTGCTCAGTGACGGCCAAAACTGCGACGGCCATCGCCAGGTCCAAGACGGCGCCGCCCTTGCGCAGACCCGACGGTGCCAGGTTCACCGTGACGCGCCTGTCGGGCCAATCGAGTCCCGACGAGAGCACGGCGGCCCGAACCCTGTCCCGGGCCTCTCGGCACGCGGCGTCAGGGAGTCCGACGATGGTGAACGACGGCAGACCGTTGGAAACGTGTACCTCGACGGTGACAACATGACCGTCGACGCCGACAAGCGTCGCGGCCGTTGCAGTAGCCAGCATGGGCCTCCTCAGGCGGTTCGGACCGGACGCAACCACACAGGGCGCTGTCCGGCGTTGACGGGGAAGCCCGCTCGGGGCCACAATCGAGTCGGCCTGTGGTGCGCCAGCGAAGTCGTGTTGCTCGCTGCCGCGTGGACCTCTTCGTGACCGTAGATCACGCTCGCGCATTCCAAGGAAGGGTTTTCTGCCGGTCTGCGCCACGCCGATGCCGCGCTGGGAGGGCGATACTGCTCTCATGGGCTACAACCCGTATCGCGAGCACCGCACGACACGACTCGACTACGTGCTCCTGGCCGCAGCTGCGATCGTGGCGGCCGGCCTGGTGGTGTGGGCGTTGTTGGGCTGAGATCCCAGATGCGCAAGCTTGAGCCAGTACCGGGTTTCGAAGTGCGCCGGGTGCAGCCCTATGAGGCAACCAAGCGGTATGTCTGCGGCGGCTGCGCTCACAGCATTGAGGCTGGTGTGGGTCACGTGGTCGCAGTGCCGATCGATGCCCCCGATCTGCGACGTCACTGGCATTGGGGATGCTGGCAGGCCCGGGGCCGGCGACGGCCGGTGGGCTGAACGCCCTGGTTGTCAGAACGCCCCGCTGAGCACCTCGACGTTGCGACCCATGACCGCGGCTGCGTCGAAACGCATCGGCCCTTTCCAGCCACCGCGTTGGCGCACGTAGTGCGCGGCGAGGCGCCGGACTTGTTGTTGCTTGCGAGCGGTGATCGCCTCAAAGCCCGTCCCGAAGCGATCGCTGGAGCGAGTCTTCACCTCGCAGACCACCAGCTGTGTCCCGTCGGTGACGACAAGATCCAACTCGCCTGCGGGGCAACGCCAATTTCGGTCCAGAACGCGGTACCCACGCTCGACGTACCAGCGCTCGACAAGATCCTCGCCGTAGCGGCCAAGCGCTTGACGCCGAGCGGTCATACGCGCATCGCGCCCAGCCCCAGCCAGCGCGATCGAAGCTGGCCCGCTAGAAGCGCTTCTCGGGAATCCGGGCTGCCTTGCCGACGCGATCGCGCAAGTAGTAGAGCTTCGCCCTGCGCACATCGCCCACGGCCACGCGCTCGATCTTGGCAATAGTGGGAGCGTGCAGCGGAAATGTCCGCTCAACCCCCACGCCGAAGCTGAGCTTGCGTACCGTGAACGTCTCGCTGATGCCCGACGAATGGCGGGCGATCACATAGCCCTCGAACACCTGGGTTCGCTGCCGGTTGCCCTCGACGACCCGCACGTGGACGCGCACCGTGTCACCGGGGCCAAAGTCAGGATGATCGTCGCGGAGACGAGCCTGGTCGACCAGATCGGTGCTTCCCATAGCGATCCGACTCCCGTGAAAGGCGTGACGACGAACACTGGAGGCTAGTGGTCTGTCGCGGAATTGCCGCAGCGATGTGCCGTGGCAGCCGCAATGAGCTCAGCCGGATTCTCCAAGCTCCAGGTCGAATTCAGCGAGGTGCTCCCTGTCGAGGTCGCTCACGCCCCGCACCGCCAGCAGGTCGGGGCGCTCGCGTGCGGTTCGGACGAGCGCCATGGCTTGACGCCAGCGACGAACCCGGGCGTGGTCGCCGCTACGCAGCACTTCGGGGGCCTCGAGGCCGCGGAACGACGCAGGACGGGTCCAATGGGGATACTCCAGGAGACCCGCGGCAAAACTCTCGTCCGCGCTGGAAGCCGCATTGCCGAGCACGCCGGGCACCAACCTCCCAACGGCCTCGACGACGACCATGGCTGCGAATTCGCCGCCTGCAAGCACGACATCGCCGACGGAGATCGAACCGTCCACGAGGTCGGTGCGGATGCGCTCGTCAACTCCCTCGTAGCGGCCGCACAGCAAACTGAATCCGCCCGATGCCGCCAATTCGGAGGCCAAGGGTTGATCGAATCGCCGGCCACCGGCATCAAGCAGCAGCAATGGCCGCGGCGGCGAGACCGTCTCGACGGCAGCGAAGACCGGCTCGGGCATCAGGATCATGCCCGGGCCCCCTCCGAATGGCGCATCGTCAACCGTGCGGTGGGCGTCAGTGGTCGCCATTCGCAGGTCCCAGCAGCGGATATCCAGCAGTCCTTGGCTGCGGGCCCGACCCAGCACGCTCAGCTGGCACATTGCATCGAGCTCGGCAGCGAAGATTGAGAAGACGTCGATGCGCAGCCCAATCTCGGGACTGGGTGCCGGAGCGGGCTCAGTGCCGGTCGAGCTCGAAGAGCCCATCGGGTACCTCCACGTGGACCGTGCCGGGTTCGCAGCGCACGACGAACGTCAATGGCACGAGGTGGCCCGTGTCGAGCTCGAGCAGGTCCGCTGCCGGATTCGCCACCACGCTCGTGACCACGCCGGCGTCGCGTCCGTGCTGATCGATGACCGAGCTGCCGCACAGCTCATGCACCCACAGCTCGTCGGGATCCTCCAGTGGCTCGGCGAACAACGTCGTGCCTGTCAGCGCCGCCGCAGAATCACGGTCATCGATGCCGTCGAAGCTCACCAGCCAACGGTTGCCGTCACGGCGGGCGCCCGATACCACTAGCTCGCCAGCGGCGGTCACGAGCGTCGAACCGATGTCGAAACGCTCGAATCGGTTGGTGACCGGGTGCACGGCAACCTCGCCGCGCAATCCGTGTGCGCGTCCGATAGTTGCGATCTCCAGCAAGTCTGCCGAACGGATGCGCGGACTGACGAGCCTGCCTGCTTCGGTACCTGTCGTCTCCCGCTCTTGTTCGCTGCGCTCACGGGCCGCTCGGGCCACGGCTTCGCCCTGCGGCTCAGCCTCCGAACGGCGGGACTCAGTCCCGGAAGTCGACTTCGACCTGGACGCCATCGCGGTGGGCTGCGGCGCGCACCAGCGTGCGGATGGCGTTCGCGACGCGTCCTCGCTTGCCGATGACCCGACCGATGTCCTCTGAGCTCACGGTTGCCGTCAGGCTCAATTTCGATCCCGACTCGGCAATCTCGACTTCGACCTGGTCGGGATGCTCGACGAGCTGGGCAATGAGGTACAGCAGGACCTCTTCGGCGGTGGTGGTCTCGGTGTCCGCCCCGGTGTTGCCCTCGATCACTGGGCCTCCCCAGGTTCGGATGTCTTCGGCTCAGACGCCGCAGGTTCTGCCGAGACTTGCGCCTCCGCATCTTGTGGGGGGACGTCCGCGCTCGGCTCAGGGGTGTCGAGCACCAAGTCGGGCTCCGGCGGCGGCGCTGGAGCTTCAGGGGCCGATTCTGTGGCCGTGTCGGCGGGCTGGGGTGAGCCCGGAGAGCGGAATTCGTCCCACGCGCCGGAAATTGTCAGCAGCTTGGAGACCGTCTCGCTCGGCTGGGCCCCGTGGTTGAGCCAGTGGACAGCGCGCTCATTGACGATCGAGATCGCAGAGGGCTCCTGTCGCGGGTCGTACGTGCCGATGACCTCCAGCACACGTCCGTCACGGGGCTTGCGACTGTCGACAGCGACGACGCGATAGCTGGGCTGCTTCTTCTTGCCGGTGCGCTTGAGGCGCAGACGTACGGCCATGTTGCTCCCGGTTGGGTGATTTCGAAAAGGGGGCTCGTTGGGGGCGGGCGAACCAGCACAAGGGGTTTGATGCACCGATGGGCGCCGCGCCGACGGCTGAGCCTAACGGGGCATCGCCTCGCAACCCCCGCCCGGACCCGCAACGGACGCGGCCATCGTCGCCGCTTAGCGGCCAGGCAGCTTCAGGTCCAGAGAATCCCAGTCAATGGCACCGCCTGCGGTCTTCGTGTCGAGCTTTCCAAGCGACGGCGCGCCCTTAGGCGACACCCGTCCTCCACCGCTCGTACGGGCGCTGCCCCCTGATCGGCTCGGGCCCCGCCCCTTCTTGCGGGCAGCCTTGCGGCCCGCTGGACGTCGCTTCGAACCCAACCCCATCATGCCGCCCATCATCTTGCGCATCTGGGTGAACTGCTTCAGCAGGTTCGCGACCTGTGCCGACGACGTGCCGCTGCCCGCGGCGATGCGAGCCCGGCGAGAAGCGTCGATGATCTCCGGCGACACTCGCTCGGCTGGCGTCATCGACAGCACGATGGCCTCGGCGGTGGCAATCCGATCGTCGTCGATCTCGGCATTGCGGACCTGGTCGGAGATGCCCGGCATCATCTGCACGATGCTCTGCAAGTTTCCCATCTTGCGGAGCTGCCTGAGCTGATCCACGAAGTCGTCGAGGGTGAATGTGCCTTCGGCGAGACGCTGCACTGCTGCAGTCGCCTCGTCCTCTTCGTAGACGCGTTCCGCCTTCTCGATAAGCGTGAGCACGTCGCCCATGCCGAGAATCCGGCTCGCCATTCGATCCGGATGGAACTGCTCGAAGTCGTCGATCTTCTCGCCGACCGAGGCGAATGCCACCGGGCGGCCGACGACCTCAGCGACCGACAGCGCCGCACCGCCACGAGCATCGCCGTCGAGCTTGGTCAGGATGATGCCATCGACTTCGAGCGTGGCGTGGAAAGCCTCGGCGGTGGCAACAGCGTCCTGACCCACCATCGAATCGACCACGAGGAACGTGTAGTGAGGTCCGACAGCGTCGGAGATACGGGCCACCTCGGTCATCAGCTCGACGTCGATCGCGAGCCGACCCGCCGTGTCCACGATGAGCACATCGCGGCCGGCCTGCCGGGCATGCGCCAGGCCCCCAGCTGCGCAGGCGACAGGGTCACCCGGTTCGCTCCACACCTCCACATCGATGCTGCTGGCGAGCGTCCGCAGCTGCTCGACAGCTGCTGGACGCTGAAGGTCGGCTCCGACCAACAGCGGGTTCCGGCCCTGGGACTTGCACCACTGGGCCAACTTGGCAGCCGCGGTCGTCTTGCCAGAGCCCTGGAGCCCAGCCAGCAGCACGACTGTCGGCGGCTTCGAAGCGAATTGGACGCTGAGCGGGCTGCCGCCCAAGATGTCGATGAGCTCGTCGTGGACGATCTTGGTGACCTGCTGGCCGGGCGTGAGGCTGGCCGTCACGTCGCCGCCGACGCTGCGCTCGCGGACCCGTTCGACGAAGCGGCGCACCACCCGAACGTTCACGTCGGCTTCGAGCAACGCCAACCGGATCTCGGCCAACGCCTCGTCGACGTCGGCAGGGCGCATCCGCCCGCGACTGCGCAGCGTGCGAAGGGTGCCGGACAGGCGGTCAGTCAGCGTGTCAAACATCGCTCAGTCCTCCTCCCAGGATGCTGATTGCGGGGATGCTGATTGCGGGCTGGCGGGGAGCAGCGCATCGACGTAGCTGTCAGGGTCGAAGTCGACGAGGTCATGCGCGCCCTCGCCGAGGCCCACCAGCTTCACCGGCAGTCCCAGCTCAGCTTCGATGGCGAAGACGATCCCGCCCTTCGCCGAACCGTCCAGCTTGGTGAGCACGACGCCGGTGACGTCGGTGGCTTCGGCGAAGGCTCGTGCTTGGCTCAAGCCGTTCTGTCCGGTGGTGGCATCGATCACCAGCAGTGTCTCGGCGACTGCGCCAGGCTCACGATCTGCGACTCGGCGCACCTTGGCCAGCTCGTCCATGAGGTTCTTGCGGTTCTGCAGCCGGCCGGCGGTGTCGGCGAGGACCACGTCCGCATCGCGGGCCGCCGCGGCGGTGATGGCATCGTGCACGACGGAGCTGGGGTCTGCGCCCGAGCTGCCTGAGACCAGCTCAGCCCCGCACCGATCAGCCCATGTCTGCAATTGGGAGGTCGCTGCGGCGCGGAACGTGTCGCCAGCGGCCATCACGACACTCCGGCCTTCCTCCGTGAGCCTGGCTCCCACCTTGCCGATCGTGGTGGTCTTGCCCACGCCGTTGACTCCCACGAACAGCCAGACCGGCGTCGCGCCTTCGCGCCCTGGGACCGACACGGCCAGCGCACGATCCGCATCCAGGGATGCGCGCATCTGGTCCCCGAGCGCGCTCACCAGTTGCTCCGAGTCGACGATGCCCAGATCGGCAGCGGTACTGCGCAGGCGCTTCAGCGTCGCCATCGTCGTTGCCACTCCCACATCGGCCCCGAGCAGCGCTTCTTCCAGGATCTCCCACGTCGTTCCGTCAGGTTGACGTCCCCGGATCGAGGTGAGCCGATCACGCAACGACCGGCGGGAGGAGGCCAGACTCGAGGCAAAGGTGGCCTTGGGGCCCTCGGGCTCATCGTCGGCTGTCGCAACCGACTCATCTGATGATGCCAGCCCTGTGATCGGGGAGTATGCGGCTTGGACCGATGGCCGAGGCGTCTTTTCAGGGGTCCGGATCGACGCAGGAGTCGAGCGGCGCTGGATCGCACGAAGCACGAACGGCACGGAAGCGAGAAGCACCATCGCAACGACCAAGACGACGATGAGAACTGCCATGGTGCTCACTGGCGGGCAGGCTACCGAGGCGTCGTTGCGGGCTCTCCGAGCTCAGAGGTCCCATCTGCGGCGATGAGCGCCGCAGCGCGCTCGGGCCGCTCCGACACGACCACGCTGGAGCCTCCCGGCGGCATCGACACGCCGTACAGGACGTCAGCCGACTCCATCGTGCGACGCTGGTGGCTCACGATGATGAGCTGCGACTCACGCCGGAAGTCCGCCACGAGATCCAGGAAACGCTGAAGGTTGACGTCATCGAGAGCTGCTTCGACCTCGTCGAGGACGTAGAAAGGCGACGGACGGCTGCGGAACACCGCAAAGAGATACGCCAGCGCTACCAGCGAGCGCTCGCCGCCCGACAGCAGCGACAAGCGACCAATGCGCTTGCCGGCTGGGCGAACGTCAAGCTCCACACCGCACGTGAGGAGTTCGGTGGGCTCGGTCAGCGAGAGCTTGCCGACTCCGCCAGGGAACAGGATGCCGAACAGCTCGGCGAAGTTCCGAGCGACATCTTCGAATGCGGTCGCAAACGTCGCCACGATCTCGATGTCGATGGCACGAATCACCTTGTGCAGCTCGCGCCGGCTGTTGCGCACGTCAGTGAGCTGGGCGGCCACGAACTCGAAACGCTCGGAGGCTGCCTCATACTCGGACAACGCCAAGGGGTTCACCGGCCCCAGGCGATTGAGGTCTGCACGCAATGCCCGCTCGTGGGCCCCCGCACTGACGCCTTGCGGCAGCGGCGGAGGTGGTGCTGCGAGCGCCGCTGCCGGCTCCGCAGCAAAATCCGCACGCAGCACGGAAACCAGGGCGTCTCGCTTGGTTCGCCGCTCGGCATCGGCCACGTCCAGGGCTGCCAACTCCGTGCGAAGTTGCTCCTGGCGTGCAGACGCAGCGTCGCGCTCGCGCCGGAGCGCTTCGAGGCGGTCCGACAGCTGACGCACCAACTCCGTGCGCGCGTCGTGGCGTGCTCGCAAGCGTTTGAACTCAGCGTCGAGTCGCTGGCGCCTCTCCGACAGCAGCAGTGCGAGCCGATCCAACGCCGCCACGATGGCCTCGGCGCGCGCCAGCCGGGCCCCGGCCGCCGCGTGAGAGTTCTCATGGCCAGCCAGCCGCTCCGTGATCGCCCGGAGTCGTTGCTCAAGGCCCCATCGGCGCTGCAGCTGGGACTCGGCCCGAGCCTCACGCGCCTGGGACTGCGCGGCCCGCCGGGCTGCAGCAGCTGCGACCTGCCGTTGCAGCCCGTCGGCCGAGCGCTGGGCGCCTCGGAGCGCATCGAGTGCCGCTCGGTGCGCCTGGTGTGCTGAAGTCCAGGCCTCGGCGGCCTGCTGGTGCTGGCGCTTCAGCTCGTTGATGCGCTCGCGCGTCTCGTCGAGTGCCGCGGCGGCCGCTGCCGGTCCCGCACTGCCGATCCGCCAACGACCCGGCCCGAATCGGTCGCCGCCGGCCGTGACGAATACTGCGTCTCGATCGAGCGTTGCGCATTCGAATGCGCTGGCCCAGCCGCCCCGAACGCGCACTGCTGAACCCATCACCTCATCGAGCAGCGTTTCCAAACCGGGCCGGCTCCACTCGGGAGCGTCAGGTCTCACGTGAACGTGCGGCCGAACGAGCTCCGTTTCCGCCTCCGAATGCAGTTCGCCGCCACTCTGGGACGAGAGGTCGTGGGCAGGCACTCCGATGAGCGAGACCACCGACCCGCTCACACCGGCCTCGGCAAGCGCGGCGAGTGCATCAGCCGCCGCGGTGTCGTCTCTCACAACCACAGCGCCCAATGCGCCGTCCGCTGCAGCTTCGGCGGCAGCTTCCCAGCCTTCGTCGATGGTCACGAGGTCGGCGAGAACGCCCAAGAGGCCCGCAACATCATTCAGCGCTGCGATGCCGGACTGGGCCTGCGCCGTTTCCACTGCGGAGTTCAAGGCCTCGGATCGCCCGATCCAGCGCTGCAGCTCCTCCGCCACCGCACGCTGTCGCTCGTCTGCGGACCCCAGCGCCTCAGCGGCAACCGCAACGCCTGTCTCGGCCTCGACGACTGCCAGGTCGGCTTCCTCAGCGGCCGCTTCGGGCGCGTCAGGTTCCTGGCTGATTTGCTCGCCTGTCGGGACACTCGCAGTGTCGCCCTGCGACGGTGCCTCGGCGGCCGCGTCAAGGTCTGCCAACTCCGCGGAGACGCGAGTGCGCTCGTCAGTCAGCGTTGCGACCACATCGGAATCGAGCAACACATTTCGCTCTCGCTCGACCGAGCGCATCCGCTCGTAGGTCTGGCCAATGAGGCCGCGTGCCCGTTCAGACAGAGATGCCACACGCGAGAGCCGGTCCGCTGGTTCTGAAGTCAGTTGTGCGAGCTGCGACTGCGCGTTGTCGATCGCACCGTCGATGTCGCTGATCGATGCAGCAGTGGCTTCCTGCTGCGCCGCGAATTCGGCCCGTCGAGCATCTGAAGCACTCTGCGCCTGCTGATGCGCCGCCAGCTCGCGCCCAGCGTTGTACAGCTGAAGGTCAGACAGTTCCGCGCTGAGCTCTCGGTGCCGGCGAGCGGCCTCTGCCTGCCGTTCGAGCGGCCGCAGTTGGCGGCGGAGTTCGCGCTGCAGGTCGACCAAGCGCGTCACGTTCGCCTCGGTGCCTTCCAGCCGCCGCTCAGCCCGCTCCTTGCGGCGGCGGAACTTGAGTACGCCCGCGGCCTCCTCGATGAGCGCGCGCCGCTCTTCCGGCCGAGCTGCGAGCACCCCGGTGATCTGGCCTTGGGCCACGATGATGTGCTGCTGGCGCCCGACGCCAGCATCGTTCAGCAGTTCCTGCAGGTCGAGAAGCCTGCAGGGCGTCCCGTTGAGTGCGTACTCGGAGTCGCCGGAGCGGAAGAGCGTCCGGGTGATGGCCACCTCTGCTGTGGGGGTCGGCAATGTCTGCGATTCGTTGTCGATAACCAAAGTGACCTGCGCTCGACCAAGCGCCATACGGCGATCTGTGCCGGCGAAGACGACGTCGTCCATCCGCTGGCCTCGCAACGTGCGCGGCCCTTGGGCGCCCAGCACCCAGGCGATGGCATCAACAACGTTCGACTTGCCGCTGCCGTTGGGACCCACCACCACGGTGACGCCCGGTTCGAATGTGAGCGTGGTGGTCTCGGCGAACGACTTGAAGCCGGACAGTGTCAGGGAGCGGAGGAACACAGGAGCTCGATGTGCGGAAGTGGACGCCTACACCTGATAGTCGCAGTAGTGGTGAGTCACACCCCGTATGACAGCCGTGAGGACGTCGCCCCGGCCATTGCGGCATCGCTCGCCTGCCCGCCCATAGACCTCGAAGTAGGAATCGAAGCCCCCAGACTTGCCGAAAATGTCGAGATGGCCCCCGACCGAGGCGCCGCGGTACTTGATCGAGTTGTGGACCGTCTCGACGATGGCGCGGTAGAGCCGCCGGACCTCCTGGGTGTTCAGCCCCCTCGCAGCGCGCGCATGCCCCAGGCGAGCCGCGTGCAGTATCTCATCGGAGTACAGCGGCCCCAGCCCCACGACGAACGTCGGGTCCAGCAGCAGGTCCCGAATGTTGTCAGAACGACCTCGCAGCATGAGAGCGAAGTCGGTCCATGGCATCGGCATGTCCACCGGGTCGAATCCCAAGTCGCCCTGGGATGAATACACCTTGTGGTAACGGGCTTTGGCAATCACGCGCATCGTCACATCGGCACCCGAGTCGAGTACGCGCAACTGACCGCCAGTGGTGAAGCCGAGCACCACCTTGGTACCGGGGATCTGCGGCGTTCTCGAAGTGGCCCGTCGCAACGAGCCAGTGGCACCGAGGCGCACCACCATGACCTCGTCTGAGCCGAGGTCGAACAGCAGCAGCGTGCCGTCTCGTGACACAGACAGGATCTTCTTGCCGACGAGGAGATCGGCAAACTGCTGCTTCGAACGCATCGCGGGCAGCGATTTCTTGGTGCCGGGGACATCGACCATCTTGATCCGGCGGCCCGCGATCTCCTTGTCAAGATCGCGCCGAGCAATCTCGATCTCTGGCAATTCAGCCATGGGCGGGCTCCTCCGCAATTGTCGGTCGGTCACTGCGGCCTGCGATCAACCGCAGGCACGCAGCTTGTGCTGCTCGACGCTCCGCGGCTCGTTTCGTCAGACCCTCTCCCCGACCCCAAACGTCTGCGTCGATCCGCGCTTCGGCTACGAAGCGCGGACTGTGCGCGGGACCGGAACTCGACACTTCGTAGGTGGGTTCGGTTCCATAGCACCGAGCCACGAGTTCCTGGAATCGGGTCTTGGCCTCGCCAGCGCCGGGTTCGGCAGCTGCCTCCGCAATACGTGGGCCCAGGAGACGTTGCACGGTGCCGCGAGCCGCGTCGAGGCCACCGTCGAGATACACCGCACCCAGCACCGCTTCGAGTGCGTCAGCCAGGATCGACGCCTTGTCGGCTCCCCCGCTCGCCGCCTCACCGCGGCCGAGCAGCAGCGCAGACCCCAGGCCGCAATCTCGGGCGGCGTCCGCCAAAGCCTCGGCGCTCACAACAGCCGACCTCACAGCGCTGAGCTCGCCCGGGCCGAGATCGGGCGAGTTGGTCATGGCAACGTCGCAGACGCAGAGCCCAAGGACGGCGTCGCCCAGGAATTCCAAGCGCTCGCTGGACGTGGCGTGATGGTCAGGGTCCGCCGCGCCGTTGTGCTCGTGGCACCAGCTTCGGTGCGAGAGGGCCTCGGTCAGAAGGCTGGCGTCAGTGAAGTCATGCCCGACACGCTCCGCGAAGCTGTCGTGGGAGGCACGTTCGGCGACAGCAATCTCCACGTCAGCCGACGCGCTCCATCACGTAGTCGATGGCATCGCGCACAGTCTTGAGGTCTTCGAGGTCCTCGTCGTCGATGCGAAATCCAACCGTGCGATCCGAGAGCTCTTCTTCCAACGCTTCGACCAGCTCGATCAGCGCCAGCGAGTCTGCACCGAGGTCGTCCACGAAGGAAGCGGACTCGGCTACCTGAGAAGGTTCCAACTCCAGGATGTCGGCGAGCTGATTGCGAATGAGATCGAAGACCTCCTCACGCTCGGGCGGACTCTGGCGCACATGAGTTTCAGCGGGCATGGCGACTCCTGCCCCGGGGGCGTTCCGATGCCACTGCGGCGTCGTCTTGGGACAACGGACAGGTCTTGGCTATCCGGGCTATCCGTTCTGCGGATGCGCGAGTCAGCCTACCGGCGGTCAACCGAAGGAGATGGGAGGCTGACGGCTGCGAGCTCGCCCAACAAGTCCGCCTCGACCATGCGGTGAGCGACCCTGATGGCGTTCGTCACCGCTCTGGGGCTCGACGAGCCGTGCGCTATCACGCAGACTCCGCGCACGCCGAGCAGCATCGCGCCCCCGACGCTGTCGGAGCTCATTTCGTCGGCGAGCGGCGCAAGCAGACGGAGCGCTTCGGCACCCGCTGGTCCGCCCTTGGAGAGTCGTTCAAGAATCTGCCGGACAAAGAACGATGCCGTGCCCTCGAGGGACTTCAGCAGCACATTTCCGGTGAAGCCATCAGTGACTACGACGTCGACGGGACCATCGAGGACGTCGCACCCCTCGATGTTGCCGAAGAAATCGATCTCACTGTCGGCCGCGAGCAGCTTGTGGGTCTCCTTGACGAGCAGGTTGCCCTTCTCGGGCTCCTCGCCGATCGAGAGCAGCCCGACACTCGGTGCTGCCACACCGAAACGGATGCGGCTATAGGCCGAGCCGAGGCGGGCGAACTGGTGCAGCCATTGGGCATTGCAGTCGGCCATGGCGCCTGAGTCGAGCAAGACGCGCTCCGTGCCGCCGCCGGGCACGGGAAACGCGGTCGCGATGGCGGGCCGGGCAACTCCAGGCAGACGCCTCAGCCGCAAGAGAGCCGCCGCTGCGACTGCGCCGGTGTTTCCGGCGCTGACCACCGCCGAGGCCTCGCCGTCGCGTACGGCATTGACAGCGCGGGCGATCGAAGAGTCCTTCTTTGTCCGCACGGCGCGGCTCGGCTCCTCGGACATCTCGATGACCTCAGAGGCCTCGATGATGTCGAGCGATTCCCCCCCGGCCGCAATGATCGCGTCGCGACGCCCCACGAGGACGACGTCAAGGCCCTCCCGTACTGCGTCCAGCGCCCCCTCGACGACCGCGCCGGGCGCATGATCGCCACCCATGGCGTCGACAGCGACCGGAAGCGTCATCAGCCCCGACGCCGATCGATGTTCAGGCGATGTCGAGGGCTTGACGGCCGCCGTACCAGCCGCATTGTCCGCAGACCCGGTGGGGCAGCTTCGTGGCGCTGCACCGAGGACACAGGCTCCGTGGTGGTTCTGAGAGCCGCCACGCTGCTGCGCGACGCGATCTCGTCTTGCTTTTGGATGTCTTCTTCTTGGGGACTGCCACAGCTGCACTCCTCGAGCAATGGCGGCTGTGGGGCTTTGCCGCAGCCTGGGGCGGCACTGGTGCCGACGAGAGAATTGCGGCCCACGGTGATGCACCGCCCTGCGGCGCCATCGGCGGGTCGCGATCGAAGCAGCCTAACCATCAGGGCTCTCCGAGCCGACCCGGTGAGCATCCTCAGGAGGATTCGTCTGGGTGGCCCCGCAGCGCTTCCAGTGCCGCCCAGCGCGGATCTGCGAGTTCGGCCGAGTCGCCGAGCGCCGAATCTTCGTGAGCCGAATCGTCGTGAAATTGTGTGAGCACCGACGGGAGATTCGGGCATGGATCGGCGTGCGGGCACGGGATCGCCTCGATGGGCAGCTCCAACAAGACCGCTTCCCGCACCATTGGCACGAGGTCGGCGTGCTCGGGATCGAGTCGGTATTGCTCCCCTTCGCGGGGTTCAGCGGTGAACACTTCGCGGACCGTCGTCCGTACCTCCCCGTCGAGCGGTAACCAGCAACGGGCGCACGGACCCTTCCAGGTCGCGGTGAGCTGGCCCGTAACGCTGAGTTCACCGCTGATGAGCTCCAGCACCAGCTTCACGCGTACGTCGCTGTCGAGCGGCACCTCGACATCGGCAATGCGCAGGGTGTCTGGTGAGTCACGCTCGGCCAGTTCCGATGCGGTCACCGTCGCAGACCACTCGAGCTGCCCGTCATCGACCAGACGCAGGGGCACCGACAGGGACCGCTTGGGGTCCCTGCGGCTCACGTGTGATCCTGGTCGAAGACCACCGGGTGTGTGTCGGGACCGCTGCCGGACGTCAGCGGGGCTCTGGTGCCGGCGGCAACTCCTCCGTTTGGTACAGGTGGAGCACTCGGCGATGCGGGCGCCAACGGCGTGGCGACACGCTTGCCGAGTTTGCGCCGCGCTGCCTGCACAGCGATCTGGATCTGGTCGACTGCGCTCGCAAATTGCGCGAGCTTCCGCTCGCAGTACTCGTCGACTTCATGGCGGCGACGACGGGTCTGGATCTGCGCGTCGTCGAGCAACTGGCGTGCACGGCGCTCCGCGGTGCGCACGACCTCGGTGCGCTGCACCATCTGGGCCACGCGGCTGCGTGCTTCGTCGATGACCAGATTGGCGTCGACACGCGCTTGGGCAAGCACCTCGTCGCGCTCGCGAAGAAGCCAGCGGGCCTGCCGAGTCTCGTCGGGCACGGCCGCCAGCGCAGACTCGAGCAACGTCATTACCTCGTCGCGGTTGATCATGACCGAGGTGGACAGCGGCATCGGCCGTGCGGCGTCGATGATCTCCATGGCCTCACGGATGAACTGCTCAGCCGTGACCGAAGGGCGGCGGGGCGCCAGCGTTCCCGGATTGCGAGACTGCGACGGCGTCGAAGTTTCCTCGGTAGGCGCAGCTTCCGCCCCGAACGGGGTTCGCGGTTGTGGCACTCCCGGGTGCGCATACGGTTGCGGCGGCGCCTCGACGCCACCCTCAGAGATGCTCATGGGGCTGCCTCCTGCGCTATGCGCTGCCGGAGTCGATCGGCTACCGGGGGCGGGACCAGATGCGAGCAGTCGCCGCCGAACTTGGTGATCTCCCGGATGTAGTTGGAGGCGATGAAGAGATGCTCAGTGCGGGGCGGGACGAAGACGGTCTCGACGCCTGTGACTGAGTGGTTCATGTGCGCCATGCGAAGTTCAGACTCGAAGTCACTCTGGCTGCGAAGCCCCTTCACGATGACATCGGCACCAAGGCGTTGGGCGAGGTCCACAACCAGTTCTCCGAACTGCACCACCGAGACGTTGCCGAGGTAGCCGGTCGATTCGGTGATCATTGCGACTCGCTCGTCGTCAGAGAACAAGGGCGTGGCCTTGGACGGATTCCGCATGGCCGCCACAAGGACCGAATCGAACAGCCGAGACGCCGCCGCAATCACGTCAAGATGCCCGTTGTGCACAGGATCGAATGAGCCTGGATACATCGCCATGACCACCGAAAACGGCTCCTCCGGATCGATCCGTGTCCAGTGGGGCGACCGTACCGCGCTGCGGTCGGGAATCGAGGGACCCCCGGCGGCGAGTGCTCAGCCCGATGTGCTTAACCGGATGTATCAGCGTCGGAGACGATGAGGTCCCAGCGGTCGCCGCAGTCAGCACAGCGGTAGGTGGCGACATCTCCGGGCTGGAAGCCCCAATCCGGCTCGGGCAGGTTCAGGAGGCCGCAGCGCCCGCCGCAGTCGACACAGATGATCTCTGTGGGCACCTCGACGTCGCCCATATCGCCGTGCGCATTCGGGGGGATCGCCATTACCGCAGTGTCTCACGCGCCGGTTGTGCCGCCTGCTGCCAGAACGTAGGCGTGCCGCCTACGGTGACGCCATGCGTGTCGTCGGCGGGGCGTTGGGCGGTCGCCGCTTGGAGACTCCCGGCAGCGATGCGATCCGGCCGACTTCCGATCGGGCCCGCGAGGCCATCTTCAACATGCTCGTGAGCCTGCAGCCGCCGGACGGCGCCATCGTGCTGGACCTGTTCGCCGGCTCAGGCGCACTCGGCATCGAGGCACTGTCGCGCAACGCTACGCATGTCACGTTCGTGGACTCGGACGCGACTGCTTGCCGGACCATTCGTGCAAACCTGGCCGCGCTCGGACTCACCGAACGGGCCACGGTGGTTCGATCCGACGCTCAGAGATTCTTGGCTGGGCCCCGGGACCCGGTGGACTTGGCATTTGCCGATCCGCCTTACCGATTCGATGGCTGGAACGATCTTCTCGGTGCGGTGAGCGCCCAGGTGCTGGTGTGCGAGTCGGGCCACGAGATCAAGCCCGCTCCCGATCACCGCTGGCGCACCTCTCGGGTACGCCGCTACGGCACGCCCGTCGTCACGGTCTTGCTGCGTTACGACGAGGCTGTTACTGAGGGGTGAGCGGTCAGCTTCTAACTGCGCTGTAAGTAGTCGGAATCGCGGCGACTGGAGAACCAGTCGATCTCATCAACCAGCGCAGGGTGGGCATCAAGATCCCCGTCGGCCTGAACGAGTTCAGTGGCCGCGTCGCGAGCGGCCTGCACCCATTTCAGGTCACGGGCCAGCGACGCCAGCTTCAAGTCGCTGCGTCCCGATTGTCGTTCGTCGAACAGCGTGCCCTCGCCGCGCAATTCGAGATCACGCTCGGCCAACTCGAACCCGTCGGATGACTCGGAGAGCGCAGTCAGCCGCTCGACGGCGGTGGGGGTCGGATCGTCGTCGCTCACCAGATAGCACGCCGACGCATGACTGCCGCGGCCCACCCGACCCCTCAATTGGTGCAGCTGTGCGATGCCGAATCGATCTGCGGACAGCACGATCATCACTGTCGCGTTCGGCACGTCGATCCCGACCTCGATGACCGTCGTCGCGACCAGCGCGTCGAGATCTCCTGCCCGGAACCGGGCCATCACCGATTCCTTGTCGGCCGACGGCATACGCCCGTGCAGCAGGCCGACCCGCAGGCCGGCGAGAGAGCCCGCCATCAGCTCCGCGTGCATCTGCTCGGCCGAGCGTGCGTCGAGGCTCTCGCTCTCGGTGATCAGCGGACACACCACGTAGGCCTGACGACCAGCCTCGATCTCGGTGCGCACGCTGGACCACATCGCTTCGGCGGCGAGCGGCCCAAGCACCCAATGAGTCACCACGGGCGTCCGGCCCGGCGGGAGTTCGTCGAGCACCGAGACATCGAGGTCGCCGTACACCGTCATCGCGGCGGTGCGCGGGATGGGTGTAGCCGTCATGACCAGCAGGTGAGGGAGACGGAGGTCGTTGCGCCCGCTCTCGCGGAGCCGGGCACGCTGCGACACGCCGAACCGGTGCTGCTCATCCACAACGACGACGCTGAGCGAGTCGAACTTCACTGATTCTTGAAGCAGGGCATGCGTTCCGACAACGATGTCTGCGGCCCCGGTCGCTATCTCCACCAGCACCTCGCGGCGATGCGTTGCCGAGCCCGAACCACTGAGCAGGCGCAGCTTCAGCGGCCGTGTTCCGCCGAGTCGTGCACCATCGGGCACTTCGAACCCGTCGAGCAATGCCCGCACAGCGATGAAGTGCTGTTCGGCGAGCACTTCGGTGGGCGCCATGAGCGCGCCTTGATGGTTGTTCTGTACGGCGACGAGCAATGCGTGCAGCGCTACCAGCGTCTTGCCAGAACCAACGTCGCCTTGCAACAGCCGGTGCATCGGACGCACGGTGCTCACGTCGGCGTCAATCTCGGCCATCGTTCGCTGCTGTGCACCTGTCAGGGCGTACGGCAGGCGTCGATGGAGCGCATCGACGAGATTGCCGGATGGGTCGTGCACAATGCCGAGCTCGTGTGCCTCGCGCGCCAAGCGCTGGCTCCGCAGCACAAGCTGGACTCGCAGCAACTCGTCGAACACGAGACGATTTCGCGCTGTGGTGCGATTAGCCATCGAAGTTGGTTCGTGAATGTCAGCGAGAGCTCGGGACCGTCCGGTGAGTCGCAACCGGGTTCGCAGCCAGCTCGGCAATGGATCGGCAATGCCCCGAGGCGAGCAGCGCCGCCGCGCCTCCGCGACCCAGCTCGCGACGTCGGTCGTCGCAATGCCCGCGGTCTCCGACTGGGGATACACCGGCACGATCTTGCCGGTGCGATCCCCGAGCAGGTCGACCACAGGATTCGTCATCTGCTTGCGCCCCCGGTAGTTCTCCACCTTGCCGAACAGCGCAACGGTGAGACCCTCGGCGAGCTGACGCTCCCTCCACGCCTGGTTGAAGAACACGACGCTCATGGAGCCGCTGGCGTCGCCGACTTCGACGTTCACCAGCTGGCGGCCACCACGCAGGCGACGGCTCGACGTCGACACCACATCGGCCACGACGGTGATCTCGGCTCCGACCGTTGCCTCGCTGATCGGGGCTTGGGCCGTGCGGTCGACATAGCGCCGGGGGTAATAGGTCAGCAAGTCGAACACCGACTCGACACCGACGTCGCGCAGGGCCTTGCGGCGGTGCGGGCCGACGCCGTTGAGTCGCTCGACGTCGATCGCATCCAGTTCGCGCAGCGTCAGCGGGTCCTTCGCCGCCGCGGGCTGTGGATCAGTCTCATCGGCTCCGACCGCGCCCTCAGCCCGGCCCCCGATGGGCTGGCCGCGCCGGGGAGCGTTCATTCGATGCCGAACAGATACGGGTAGTGCTCTTGGCCGCCGACGTGCCGTTCGACTTCGACATCGGGCCAGTGCTGCGCGAGCCACGAGACCACTTCGTCGGTTTCTCCGGTCTGGGCGTCGGCGCCTTCGATCAGCGTCAAGATCTCGTGCTCGGGTTGCAGCAGGTGTGCGAGCAAGCCAACGGCAGCATCAGCTGCAGTCTCGCCAGCAGCCGCAATGCCGTCCGAGTCCAGGCCGATCCATTGTCCAGCGGTGACAGGACCGGTCGGCGCCGCAGTGTCGCGCACGGCTTGGGTCACCTCCCCCGCAGTGACCGCCACCGCAGCGTCGCCCATCGATGCAGCATTGGCGTCTGCGCTGACGCCGGGGTCGTAGCCGATCAGGGAAGCCAGGCCTGCGGGCACCGATGTCGTGGCCACGACCTCCACGGTTTTGGAAGTGTGCTCGCCGACCTGCCGGGCCACCGGAACAATGTTGGAGTTGTTGGGCAGCACGACGACGTGCTGCGACGGTGCTGCCTCGACAGCCGCGAGCAGCTCGGCGGTCGAGGGATTCATCGTCTGTCCCCCGGTCACGAGTTCGTGGCAGCCCAGCGAGGCGAAGAGCTCGTCGAGCCCGGCCGATGGCGAGACCGCTACCACGGCACATTCCACCATCGGGCGGTCGTCGGTTGTGGCGACGGCGACGGCACTGGCGCCTGGATCGCTGTGTCCAGCGTGGGCACCGTGTCCGCTGTGCCCAGCGCGCGCACCGTGCCCCGCGTGCGCTCCCTGCGCACCGAGTTCGGCGACCTGCTCGTGCAAGTCGGTGATCTGGATGCGATGCGGTCGTCCGGCCTCGATCCCTGCCTCGACGACGGGACCGATGTCGTCGGTATGGATGTGGCAGTTCCACAGGCCGTCGCCGCCGACCATCACTATCGAGTCGCCGAGGGAGTCCCAGGCGGCCTTGAACGCGTCGATCTCGGAGTCCGGGGCCGCCAGCAGGTACATCACCTCGTAGCGGGTGCCAGATGGGTCGTAGGCGCCGTGGCCGGCAGCGTCACCGGCATCGAGATGGCTGTGCATCTCGGCGCGGCGTTCGGCTACCGGATTGTCGGCATCGCGCTGCACGCTCGCGCCGGCGTTGCCGTGTGCGATGACGGCTGCCACCTCCGCGGGCAAGTCCACCTCGGCAGGCAGCGGTCGCCCGTCGACGACGTTGAGAAGAGCATCGAGCAGCAGCAGATAGCCGGCGGCTCCGGCATCGACCACCCCAGCGTCGGCCAACACCGGCAGTTGCTGCGGTGTCGCCTCGAGTGCGGACTGACCAGCCCGGCGCGCCTGCTCCAGCACCCCGACCAGGCGCTCGAAACCATTGTCGCCTTCGTCGGTGGCGATGGCCTGCTGAGCGGCGTGGGCCGAGGCACGCGCCACGCTCAAGATGGTGCCCTCGACCGGACGCATGACTGCACCATCGGCTGCCACGCTCGCGGCGACCAAGCCTTGGGCAAGCAGGTCGGCATCGATCATCGGTTCGGCCCCCTCGTCGTCGGAGGGAGCCAGCGTGGCGGCGAGTCCTCGCAGGAGCTGACTGACAATGACGCCGCTGTTGCCGCGTGCCCCCATGAGAGCTCCGTGGGAGATGGCCTGGCAGACCTCGGCACGCTGCGAGCCCGCCCGATCCAGCTCCTCGCTGACCGCTGCAAGCGTCAGCGCCATGTTGGTGCCTGTGTCGCCGTCGGGCACCGGGTACACGTTGAGGCGATCGATCGTGATGCGGTGCTGATCGAGTGCTTCGCCATAGGTGCGAATCGCTTCGACGAACGCGTTCGTGTCCAAGACGCGCGCTGCGGGATGAGTTGCAGACTGTGCAGCAGCCGCGCCGCCCCAGCTCTCGCTCATAGCCGCCGAAGCTACAACGCGCTCGCAGCAGTCGGTTGGTAGCTTTCGGGTGCTGCGCGGGCTGCCACGCCAGTCCTGCAGATTCCCTGCCACTGGAGGCGCTAGTGCAAGGCGTCATCAAGTCGTACGACCCTGCATCGGGAGTCGGCGTCGTTACCGACGACGTCACACGCTTAGAGCACGAGCTGGCCCTTGACGCCTTGGAGGGCTCCATCTTTCGGATGGTGCGGCAGGGCCAGCGAGTGATCTTCGACCTTGACGAACGGGGGCTCGCCACACGGCTTCGTCTGGGCTCGGAGGTGGACCTGGGAACACCTGACTGGATCACCACCGGGGGGCCGACAGCGTGATCTGAGGCCGGTGCATCCGCACTGGCCAATGAGCGAAGCGAGTACGACAACTCAGCGCAAAGCGAGTACGACAACTCAGCGCGAAGCGAGTACGACAACTCAGCGCGAAGCGAGTACGAGACTCGGACCCGGAGGACAACTTGCCTGCCACTGCCAACCGCCAGCTGATCGATTGGGTTGATCATTGGGCCCGCGTGCTTCGACCCGACGCAGTCCACTGGTGCGATGGCTCCGAAGCCGAATTCCAGCAGCTGTGCGGCCAGATGGTGGAGTCGGGGACACTCATCCCGCTCGATCCCGAAGCACGTCCCAACAGCTATCTCGCTCGCTCCGACCCCGGCGATGTCGCCCGGGTGGAAGATCGCACCTTCATCTGCACCGAACGCGAGTTGGACGCAGGCCCCAACAACAACTGGCGCGCGCCCGACGAGATGCGAGATGAGGTGCTGAAGCTGTTCCGCGGCTCGATGCGCGGCCGGACGATGTATGTGGTTCCGTTCTCGATGGGCCCGCTGGGCTCGCATATCGCCCACATCGGTGTCCAGCTCACCGACTCGCCCTATGTAGCGGCCTCCATGCGGATCATGACCCGCATGGGCCAAGGTGCGCTCGACGTGCTCGCAGACGGCGAGTTCGTGCCGTGCATTCACTCGCTCGGCGCCCCGCTGGAACCCGGCCAGCCTGACGTGTCGTGGCCCTGCGACGCGGACCGCAAGTACATCGTCCATTTCCCCGAGACACGCGAGATCTGGTCCTACGGCTCCGGCTACGGCGGCAATGCCCTGCTGGGCAAGAAGTGCTTCGCCCTGCGGATCGCATCGACCATGGCGCGCGATCAGGGCTGGCTGGCCGAGCACATGCTCATCGTGGGCGTGACGCCTCCCGAAGGCGAGACGGTGTACGTGGCGGCCGCTTTCCCTTCAGCCTGCGGCAAGACGAACATGGCCATGATGATTCCCACCCTGCCGGGTTGGAAGATCGAGACCATCGGCGACGACATCGCCTGGATGAAGTTCGGCGACGACGGGCGGTTGCACGCGATCAATCCCGAGGCAGGCATCTTCGGCGTAGCTCCTGGCACCGGTGATGACACCAACCCGAGCGCTTTGGCGACCATGTGGGGCAACTGCGTGTTCACCAACGTGGCTCAGACCCCCGATGGCGACGTCTGGTGGGAGGGCCTGACGCCTGAGCCGCCCGACGATCTCATCGACTGGCGCGGAAACCAGTGGTCGCCTGGGGTGGGCACGCCCGCCGCTCACCCCAACGCCCGCTTCACGGCTCCCGCTACGCAGTGCCCCACCATTGCTCCCGAGTGGGAGGATCCGGCCGGCGTGCCGATCTCGGCAATCCTGTTCGGCGGCCGGCGAGCAACCACGGTGCCGCTGGTGGCCGAGGCGCTGGACTGGGAGCACGGGGTGTTCTTGGGTTCCCAGATGTCGTCGGAGAAGACGGCTGCCGCGGCGGGGACCATTGGCGAGGTGCGGCGGGATCCGTTCGCGATGCTGCCGTTCTGCGGCTACAACTTCGGCGACTACTTCCAGCACTGGCTCGACATCGGCAACACCCCGGGCGCGCAGCTGCCCAAGCTGTTCTACGTCAACTGGTTCCGCAAGGATGCCGACGGGAAGTTCATCTGGCCCGGATTCGGCGACAACTCCCGGGTGCTCAAGTGGGTGCTCGAGCGTGTGGCAGGCCACGGCGAAGCAATTGCCACCCCCATCGGTCTGGTGCCGCCGCCGGAGGCCATCGACACCGACGGACTCGACCTGACGGACGAGCAGATCAAGTCGCTGCTCACGGTCGATGAGGACGACTGGCGCGCAGAGATGGACATGATCGAGACGCACTACCGGGCGCTGGGCGAACGGCTTCCCAAAGAAATGCGGCGCCAGCTCGATCGGCTCGAGGAACGTCTCGGCGTCTGAGGATCCCCCTCGACGCGACAGCAGGCGATTGCTGTACTCGGGTCCGTCAGCTTCCGAGGAACATGGCCCGGATGGCGAGCCCCATGATGAACAGCGCACCGAGGCCGAACAGCTCGTAGCGGCGGTGTTCCAGCTGCTGGCGGTACGCGTAGACGAAGACGACCGCCACTGCGCAGCAAGCCCCGTAGAACACATGGAAGGCCGGGGCTTCCACCGCTGCGACCCGCATGAGGACGACGCCGGCGGTGAGCTGGACGAAGACCAGGACCCAAGCGGCCCCCAAGAACCACCACAGACTGCGGTGGCGCAGCGTTTCCCAACGGATCGCGCCGAGCGCCCAGAGCCCCGCAGCGCCGTTCGACAGCACCAGTGCCCAGCCGAGCGCGGTGTGAACCGTCGAGGTGACCCCGGCGCTCACTGCGGCGGCGACTGCGGCCGATGCTCTCGCCGCTCCAGCGGCGACTGCGGCCGATGGTCTCGCCGCTCCAGCGGCGAGACGTGCTGAGTGAACAGGTGGATGAACATCAGCAGGTTCTGGGCGTCTCCGTGGCCATTGGCGAGATTGAGCTCACCGGGACGGCGCGCCTCGGTGTCGCTCAGCTTCATGACGTCGAGCGCACGCAGCAGTCCGACGGGGGCTCCGGCAGATACCAGCTCGCCGATGTCGCGCACGAGGTGGCGGCCCCGAAGCCCTTGGGACTGGATGAGGCTGCGCAGCAACAGGCGCGCTAGCGCGCAGGCACTCGCCGGAGACACGTCGGCGACTGCGGCAGCTTCTTCGTACAGCGGGACCAGCTTGCGATCGAGCCCCGTAGGCGCGTCATGCGGCTCCCTGCGTTCCGGCTCGCCGGCACTCGCTGCGGCGGGCGCATCGGCCCCCGTCTCAGGCGACAGCACCGGTGTCGCGCAGCTTTGCGATGTCGTCAGGGTCGTAGCCGGCAAGTGCCAGCACCCCGTCGGTGTGCTGGCCTGGGTGCGCCGGCGGCCCCTGTACGGCCCCGACGGTGCGGCTGAAGCGCGGCGACGGACTCGGCTGGATCACTCCGGCCACTTCGCAGAAGACCTCACGGTGGACGTTGTGCGGATGCTGCGGGGCCTCTGCCAGCGTCAGCACTGGCGCGAAGCACACGTCGGTGGCATCCATGATCTCGCACCACTCGTCGCGGGTCTTCGACCTGAAGACCTCGGCGATCCGCTCTTTGAGCTCAGGCCACCGGCCGCGTGAATTCTGCTTGGCGAACTCCGGGTCCCCCTCGAGACCGGTGAGACGGAGCAATTCGGCGTAGAACTGCGGCTCGATCGACCCGACCGAGATGTAGTTGCCATCGGCGCACTCGTACACGTCGTAGAAGTGACTGCCGGTGTCGAGCAAGTTGGTGCCGCGTTCGTCGTTCCACACGCCCAGCGCCCGCATCGAGTGGAACATGGCCATGAGCGTTGCGGCGCCGTCGACCATGGCAGCGTCCACCACCTGGCCCTGGCCGGAGCGCTGCGCTTCGAAAAGGCCGCAGGCCACCCCGAACGCCAGCAGCATCCCGCCGCCGCCGAAATCGCCCACGAGGTTCAGCGGGGCGATCGGCGGCTCGCCCTTGCGGCCGATCGGGTCGAGCGCTCCCGCCAATGCGATGTAGTTGATGTCGTGTCCGGCACCCATGTGGTACGGACCCTCCTGGCCCCAGCCCGTCATGCGGCCGTAGACCAGCCGCGGGTTACGTGCCAGACACTCATCGGGCCCGATGCCGAGCCGTTCCATGACGCCGGGACGGAATCCCTCGATGAGCGCATCGCAATGCTCCACCAGCCGCAGCAGCGCTTCGACGCCGTCAGGGTGCTTGAGGTCGAGTCCGATCGAGGCACGACCTCGAGCCAGCACGTCGATCGGCGGGGTGTTGAGGTCGTGATCGGTCACGGTGGCCGAGCGATCGATGCGGATGACCTCCGCGCCCATGTCAGAGAGCATCATCCCGCAGAAGGGTCCCGGGCCGATGCCCTGCAGCTCGATGACTCGCACACCTTCCAGGGGTCCTGTGCCCATGTTCATTCCCTTCGTCATTCCCCGGTCACGCTACTTGGCGCTGTCTGTCGGAGGTCTTGGCGCCGCAGCGCCCGTTTCACGGCTTTGGCCACCCGTGTGACCGCACCGGGCGTGCGAGTGCCCCACCAGAACAGGTCCTGACCGTCGATCACATGCGTCGGCGCGATCTTCGCCAGTTCGTCAAGATGGCGCAGGTGCCACGGATAGGGCTCCGTCGGTGCCAGCACGATGTCGAAGTGCTCCGCGGACAGGTCTTTGGCGTCGAGCGTCGGGTACGTGCCCCTCTCGGAGAACGCCACCTCGACTCCACACCAGGCGAGCAACGAAGCGCCGTAGGTACGTGCACCGATCGTCATGTACGGCCGGCGCCAGATCGGAACGAAGACGCGCACGCTGTGGCCCGACGGGTGCTCGAGCGCCGCACACTGCTCCGGGAGCGGCTCGGGCGTCCATTCGATGCCGATCCGCGCTGCCAGACGGCCGAGTTCAGGCTCGACATCGTCGAGCGATGCAACGTGCAGGGCTTCAACCTCGATGCCGTTGGCGACCAGCGCGTCATAGTCCGCGGAGCGGTTCTCCTCACGATCGGCCACGACGAGATCTGGTCGCAGTTCAGCGATGGCCTCGATGTCGGGGTTCTTTGTCCCACCGACATGTTCCAGATCGGGTCGCTCGCAGAAACGAGTGCACGCGATCGGGTCGGCGCCCCAGGCCGCCAGCGTCTCGGTCACGCTCGGAACCAGGCTGACTATGCGCACCGTCGGCAGCGTATTGGCGCTGCCTATGCGCACCGACGGCCGCGTATTGGCGCTGCCTATGCGCACCGACGGCAGAGTGGCGAAGGTCTAGGTTCGCCCCTGTGGACCCGTCAGCAGGCCAGCTCGACGCTGCGCAGCGCGCTGCGGTGGAGTCCCCCGCGAGCGCCCTGCTGGTGGTCGCCGGACCGGGCAGCGGCAAGACACGGGTACTCACGCACAGGATCGGCCGAAGAATCGACGACGAGTCGATTCAAGCGCGCCATGCGGTGGCTGTCACTTTCACTCGGCGAGCTGCACACGAGCTGCGCTCGCGGCTGGCAAACCTGGGCATTGGCGACATGGGTCCGGTTGGCACCTTCCACTCCATTGCGCTGGCCCACATCCGCCAGTACGACATTGACCGGGGTCGATCCGAACGCAAGATCCTGCCGAGCCGCGCCAATTTGAGCGGCGACCTCGCGGAGCATCTACGCGACCGATTCGGCGCCCGGCCACCGATCACCGTGGCGGTTGCGCTGCGGGAGATCGACTGGGCCAAGGCCAACGATCTCTCAGCCGCCGAGTACCGGGACGGTCCCGGTCGCGCACGTCTGGGACGGGGCGCCGAGGCCGCAGCGGAGCTGTATGCGCACTTCGAGCGCACCAAGTCGCGGCGGCGCTTGCTGGACTTCGACGACCTGCTCGCCGAGTGCGCTCGGCTGATGCAAACCGACGAGCACTTCGCCAGCGCTCGACGATGGCTGCACCGGCACTTCTTCGTCGACGAATTCCAGGACTTGAACCGGTTGCAGTGGAACCTGTTGTGGGCCTGGCTCGGCGGCTCGGAGGCGGTGTACAGCGGTGCTGCGGACATCTGCGCAGTGGGTGACGCCGACCAGGCCATCTACGGCTGGAACGGCGCCGACAGTCGTTACATCACGGAATTCGACCGCCACTTCCCCGAAGCAGAGGTGGTACGGCTGGAACTGAACTACCGCAGTCACCCGTCGCTGATCGAAGCAGCGCGGTCGGTCATGGCGGGCGACGACACAATGGGTGATGGCGACAGCGACGCCGGCGTCGGCGGGCATGGACAGGAGCCTGCTCGCCCGCACGAGGTCGGGCCCGCTCCCACGGTCACGGCCTATGACGACGAGGCAGCCGAGGCGGCCGGCATCGCCCGCTGGATCACTGCACAGAACAAGCGTTGGGGCACGTTCGGCGTTCTGGCCCGCACGAACGCGCAGCTGCACGACATCGCCGCAGCGCTGGGCGCCAGGGGCATCCCGCATCGCATCGGCGGCCAGCGAGGCTCGGCGCTGCAGCAGCCCGCTGTGCGCGAGTTGCTCGAAGGGCTCCGCGCCTCCGGCTCGGATTTCGCTTCAGTCGTAGCGGAACTGCGTCAAGAGGCCAGCAGCCAGTCGCATTCTGCGGATGCCGCCGCACGCGACCCAGCGAAAGTGCAATTGCTGGACCTCGCTGCGGCATACCTCGACGAGCAAGGCAGCGCCGCCGGACGACGCAATGTCTCGATGGGTGCCGATGGCAAAGGCTTCGCCACCTGGATCGGGCTGCTGTCCGGGCGCGACCGCGAGATCACCGGCGACCTCTTCGACATCGATCCCTTCGCCCGGCCCGGCGGTGCCGTGACGCTTGCGACGTTTCACGCCGCCAAGGGCCTCGAATGGCGCCATGTCGTGATCGCCGGTGCTGAGGACGGGCTGGTGCCGTTGCGCAGCGACGATCCAGAAGAACGGCGTCTCTTCTATGTCGCCGTCTCACGAGCCAGCGAGACGCTGCACATCACGTGGGCGAGGCACCGTTCCGCTCACGGTGCGGCAGGGGGCCTTCGCAGTCCGTCGCCCTGGCTGGCGCTGATCGAGCACGCAACGGCACAGCCGCCACCGCTGTCGCTCGACGACGCCGCGTCCCGCGTGCGAGCCGCCCGCGCCGCACTCGACGCCATCAAGCCGCGCTGAATCGGGCCGCTTGCGTGCCGCCTCACAGAGCGAGGTCGACCAACACCGGAGTGTGGTCTGAGGGCTTTGTGCCCTTGCGTGCATTTCGGTCGATCAAGCAGAACTCGGCGGCCGCCACCACCGGCTCGGTGCCCAGCAGCAGGTCGATGCGCAGGCCATGGCGCTTGTAGAAGGCGCCGTCGCGGTAGTCCCACCAGCTGAACAGGCCCGCATCGTCGTAGTGCTCGCGGAAGATGTCCCGCAGCCCCCACTCGCACACGTCGCGGATCGCTGCCCGCTCGCGTTCGGTGACGTGGGTGCGCGGCTCGGGGTTGTCTGGGTCCCACACGTCGCGGTCATCGGGGCACACGTTGAAATCGCCCCCCACCAGCACCGGTGCCGCCGGATCGCAGGTGGCCTCGAGGTGTGCCCGCAAGCGCCCCAGCCAATCCAGCTTGTAGTGGTAGTGATCGTGGTCGACGGCCCGGCCGTTGGGCACATACACCGTGCTGACCGTCACACCGCCGCAGCGGGCCGAGATGATCCGGGCGTCGGGGTCGGGCTCGCGACCGTCGGCAAAGCCTGCAATCGGGTCTTCGATCCCGACGGTTGACAGGATCGCCACGCCGTTCCAGCGCCCCTCGCCATGGTGGACCGAGGCGTAGCCCTGCGCCTGGAAGTGCAGGTGCGGGAACTGCTCGTCGGACATCTTGGTTTCCTGCAGCAGCAGCACGTCGGGCTCGGCATAGTCCAGCCACTCGTCGACCCGCTCCAGCCGGGCATTCAGGCTGTTGACGTTCCAGGTCGCGATACGCACCCCGCTGACGCTAACGGCCCGCCTCAGCGAGCGAGCGGCCTATAGGTGATCCGGTGCGGGCCCGCGTCGGCGCCCAGCTCGCGCTTGGCGAACGTCTCGTACTCGGTGAAGTTGCCCTCGAACCAGCGCACCACGCTGTCGCCTTCGAACGCCAGCACATGGGTGGCGATCCGGTCGAGGAACCAACGGTCGTGGCTGATGACCACCGCGCAGCCTCCGAACGACTCGAGGGCAGCTTCCAGCGAACGCAGCGTGTCCACGTCGAGGTCGTTGGTGGGCTCATCGAGCAGCAGCACGTTGCAGCCCGAGGTCAGCGTGCGAGCCAGGTGCACCCGGTTGCGCTCGCCGCCCGCCAGCTCGCCTACCCGCTTCTGCTGATCGGCCCCGGTGAAGTTGAACGACGCCACGAACGCCCGGCCGTTGACCTCCCGGGCACCTCCCACGCCATCGATGCGCAACGTGTCGTGCCCGTCGGTGATCTCCTCGTAGACCGTCCGGCTGTCGTCCAGCCGTGCCCGCGACTGGTCAACGTACGCGATGTCCACCGTCTCGCCGATCGTGATGGATCCGGCGTCGGGCGATTCGTCACTCACCAGCATCCGGAACAGCGTCGTCTTGCCCGCACCGTTCGCGCCGATGACTCCCACGATGCCGCCCGGCGGCAGGCTGAAGGTGAGGTCGTCGAACAGCAGCTTGTCGCCGAATGCCTTGGCCAGACCGTCCACTTCGATGACCGACGAGCCGAGACGGCGCGACATCGGAATGGTGATCTGCAGATCAGACCGACGCTGCCGGTCTGCGGCGGACTGGTGCGTGGCCAGCAGATCCTCGTATGCGCTGATGCGTGCCTTGCTCTTGGCCTGGCGCGCCCGGGGCGACATCCGCACCCACTCCAGCTCGCTCGCGAGGGTGCGGGCGCGGGCATCGGCTTCGCTTTGTTCGGAGGCCAGCCGGGCCGACTTGTGCTCGAGCCAGGCGCTGTAGTTGCCCTCGAAGGGCATCGTGCGGCCGTGGTCGATCTCGAGGATCCAGCCTGCGACGTTGTCCAGGAAGTAGCGGTCGTGGGTGATGGCCACGACCGTCCCTGAGTAGTCCGCAAGAAAGCGTTCCAGCCACGCCACCGACTCGGCGTCGAGATGGTTCGTCGGCTCGTCCAGCAGCAGCAAGTCCGGATGCGACAGCAGCAGCCGGCACAGGGCGACGCGTCGTCGTTCCCCACCCGACAGGGCCGTCACGTCGGCTTCGGGCGGTGGCAGGCGCAGCGCGTCCATCGCAATGGCAACCTGCCGGTCCAGGTCCCACGCATTGGCGGCCGCAATCCGATCCTCCAGCTCGGCCTGACGGGCGCCGAGCGCATCGAAGTCGGCGTCGGGCTCGGCCCAGCCGGCCATGACCTCCTCATAGGCACTCAGCAACGCCGCTGTCTGGGCGACGCCGGTCATCACATTGCCCTCGACGTCGAGCGCTGGATCCAGCTCCGGTTCCTGGGGCAGCAGGCCCACCGTGGCTCCCGAGGCCAGGCGGGCCTCACCGGTGTAGCCATCGTCGAGCCCAGCCATGATTCGCAGCAGCGACGACTTGCCCGAGCCGTTGTGCCCGATCACACCGATCTTCGCCCCACCCAGGAACGCCAGCGTCACGTCGCGCAGAACCTCGCGGTCGGGCGGGTAGTAGCGCCCGAGGGCGCGCAGCGTGTAGATGAACTCGGCAGCCACGCCAGCAGCCAATCAGCGCGTCAACAAGTGAGGCATCAGCGCAGGTCGAAGCCCACGAGCGTGGAGAGTTCGCGCAGCGCCGCATCGGGATCGGTCACCTTGATCGCCTTCATGCCCATGGCCGCGGCCGGCTTGCAGTTGATGCCCAGGTCGTCCAGGTACGCCGTGCGGACCGGATCGATGCCCAACTCCGAGCACGCCAGCTCGTAGATGCGCGGATCGGGCTTGCGAAGTCCGACAACCGACGATTCGATCACCACCCCGAAGAGCTTCATGACGTCCGCTATGGCTGCCGCCGTGGCGGCATCCCGGGCCATCCCCGCACCATGGCCGGCCCGCACGTTGTTGGTGATGCAGCCGATCGGCAGACGCTCCGCCAAGATCTCCAGTGCGCGCACCATCTGCGGTCGCAGCCCACCGCTGAGGCACGCCAGCACCTGTGAGCCCGACACCTCGTGTCCCCGGTCGGCAGCCTCGGTCTCGAACAGGCTGGCGAATTCGTCGATGCTCACCTCGCTGCGCTCCAGCCGTGCCCACGCGTTGGTGTCGGGATTGGTGGCGTTGATCTGCCGGATGGTGTCGCGAGGCACACCAATGCGGTCCTCGTAGCCGTTGAACGACTCGAAGGGGCTTTCAGTGATGACACCGCCGAAGTCGAAGAGCACCGCATCGACAACTGCGGGCGCGGACTGGCCGCCTGCAATAGTTCTCGCAGCCACTTCGGCAGTGTCGACGGTTCTGGATCGGCGGTCGGACACGGCCCGGCACGCTATCTGGGCCTGTGCACCACCGGGCGCCTCTGACAGCCGGCGGTCGAGACTTCGCGCTTAGCGCGCGAGTGCTTGGCCAAAATCGCGCGCGACGTACCAATATTCGCGCGAGACGCGCGAATATCCACCATGGGCGCGCGAGCGTTCGCTAGAGTCCCGCCATGGCTACGGACACAACGACGTCGTCATCGACTCCAACGCAGGCCCCAGCTCCAAGACGCAAACGGTTGAAGAGCAGGTCGGTGTCGCGGTCCGTCGATGCGGGCAATTCGGCCTATTGCGCCGTGTGCGATGAACTCATCAAGTTCCGGGCGCGCATCCGGGCTGAGCAGATCATCTGCAACGTCTACGTGAAGAACCGTTGGGATCGTGTCGAGCACTACCACCCGGCGTGCTACGAGGAGGCAGACAGCCCCTACGGCGAGCCCGATGGCTGAGCCTGCAACGTCAGCAAAGAAGAAGACCGCGAAGACCGCTCTTCGCGGCTAGAGCACCTGGCTCAAGAACAGCCTGGTGCGATCTTCGGCAGGATCGGTGAAGAAATGGTGGGGCGTGCCCACCTCGACGATCTCGCCGCCCTCCATGAAGATGATGCGGTCGGCGACTTCGCGGGCAAAGCCCATCTCGTGGGTCACGACCATCATGGTCATGCCCGAGCGCGCCAGCCCTTCCATCACGTCGAGCACCTCTTTGATCATTTCTGGATCCAGCGCCGAGGTGGGTTCGTCGAACAGCATCACGCGGGGCTCCATCGCCAGCGCCCGCGCTATCGCCACGCGCTGCTGCTGACCTCCTGACAACTGGCCCGGGAACTTCTGCGCCTGCTCGGGGATGCCGACTCGTTCGAGCAGCGATTCCGCCAGTGCCTCGGCCTCGGGCCGCGACTTCTTGCGCACCCAGATCGGTGCCATTGAGATGTTGTCCATCACGGTCAGATGTGGAAACAGGTTGAACTGCTGGAATACCATGCCGACTTCGGAACGGATCTTCTCGATGTTGCGCAGGTCGTTGGTCAGCTCGATTCCGTCCACGATGATCTGGCCGCTCTGATGGGCCTCCAGCCGGTTGATGCACCTGATCCAGGTGCTCTTTCCCGAGCCTGACGGCCCGAGCACGACCACGATTTCCTGCTCCTTGATCGTGGCGGTAATGCCGCTGAGGGCCTGGAAGTCCCCGAACCACTTGTCGACGTCGCGGCACACGATCATGTCGTCGCGCGCCGCGAGCTCATCGGACACTGCGATGGTGGCGTCGCCGTGGGCCGGTTGTGCGCTCGAGCTCATGGGCAACTCCCCCTTATCGTCGGCCAGTCGGCCGGTGCTTCATTCTCATCGCTGGCCCAGCCCCACTCGCTGCTCGAGCCGTTGGCTGTACTTCGACATTGCGAACGCGACAACCCAATAGACAGCCGAGACGAACAGCAGTCCCTCACGTCGAACACCCAAGAACTGCGACTGGTTCGGAACCACCGAGTTGGCCATTCGCAGGAAGTCGAACAGCCCGATGATGGCGAGCAGCGACGTCTCCTTGAACGTGGCAATGACCTGTCCCACCAGCGGCGGGATCGACACCCGCAGCGACTGGGGCAGCACGATGAAGCCGGTGCGCTGCACGGTGGTCAGTCCGACGGCATCAGCCGCCTCGTACTGCCCGCGGCGGATCGACTGCAGCCCTCCGCGCACGTTTTCGGCAAGGTATGCGGCCGAGAACAAGGTGTAGCCGATGATGGCTGCGGCCAGCTCCGCTAGCTCCATGCCGTCGGGTAAGAACAGCGGTACCACACCGGAGAAGAACAGCAGCAGCGTGATGAGCGGGACGCCGCGGATCACCTCGATATAGATCGTCGACAGCACCCGGAAGATCGGGAGGCGGGAGGTTCGTGCCAGTGCCAGTAGCACACCGATCGGGAACGACAGCATGATCGTCAGCACCGCGACGAGCAATGTGACGCTGAACCCCCCGATGAACATGTCGGTCGGCGTCTCCACGGTGGACGGCGAGTTGATGACCGTGGCGCCGTAGAAGACGAGCAGCACAACAAACAGCCATGCTCCAACCAGCCTGCGACGTTGGGCGGCAACGCCTGCGAAGTTGGGCGCCAACAGCCCTGCGACCGCCAGCAGAACGAAACCGATGCGTGCAACCTGCAGCATCGAGTACCAGCCGAAGAACGCCGCAGTCCACTGGAACGCGGCCAGCAGAAGCAGGCCAATCGCTGCCAACCGCCCGGTCTCGCCGGCGTCGGTCCGCGTCATCCACCACAGCACCGCCGAGCCCGCTACCCCGAACGCCAACCCCATCGGCAACATGGTCGAAAACACATGGGCGTAGTCGATCTCGGGGTCGCGCATGACAACCCAATAGAGGAAGAACGGGCTCAGCAGCCACATCAGGTTGACCGTTGCGCGCGTCCTGGCCAAAGATCTGCGCGGCAACACCGATGCGGCGGCGTCATCGGCGTCTTCGGCATCATCGGCGTGCGCGGCCGTCTGTGACAACGAGATAGCGCGGTCGCGTGCGAGTCGCCCAAGGGCGAAGCAGCCCACCAACAGCAGCCACATGACTGTCCAGGGCAGCCTTGTGCTCATCGCCACGATGCGGCCGGGCTCAGCGATGAACTCGCCTTCGGTGAATCCGTAGTGACCGTAGCGAACCACCCAGGTGGAGGCCACCAGCAGCCCCGGCACGCCGAAGATGAGCCAGGAGACCGGGACCTCGGTCGTGCGACGGCGCAGATCATCGAGTGACTGCCACAAGGCCAGACTGATCCCGAACAGCACCAGCGCAATGACCCACCACACCCATCGATCCGCCAACGCGGAGGCGAAGGACTCGCGCACCCGCTCGCCGGAACCGTCGCGCAGCGGCTCGCCCGCTGCATCGGTGAGCACGCTCGGCTCGCGCAGCACCACGCCAGTCGCGATGAGGATGGCCCCTGACATCAGCCAGCCCATCAAGCGCTTCACGGTGATGCCGCCCCAGCGCGCCCAGATGCCGGCACTCACTCCCGCGAGCACCATGATCGTTCCGACCACCACCCAAATGCGCACGTACTGGTCCTCGGGATAGGCCTGGGTGAACAGGAGGCGCAGGTTGGTGCGCACGGCAATCCAGGAGCGCTCCTCGCTAAAGACGAAATTCAACAGGCCGCGGTATGCGAACAGTGCGATGAGCACCGCCACGACCGTGAGAATCGAATTGCGGGCGTTGGGAAAGAGGTTCTCGCGAATCCAGCGGCCCGGCGGCAGGCTCGGCCGGTCAGGCGGGCTCGTCGCCGGTCCCACCGGCTCGGCCGCCAGAAGAGTAGAAACGACGGGCTGCATCGGATCGGTCACCTCAGCGCTCCACGATCCGTAGCCGGATATTGAAGAAGTTGACCACTGCGGAGATCGTCAGCGAACACGCCAGATAGAACAGCATCCACACCGCCATGACCTGCAGCGTCTTGCCGGTTTGGTTGTAGACGGTCTGCCCGATCTGGACGAGATCGCTGTAACCCACTGCGATCGCCAGCGACGTGTTCTTGGTGAGGTTCAGGTACTGATTGCCCACTGGGGGCAAGATCACCCGCAGCGCCTGGGGCAGGATCACCCGCCGCAACGACGTCGAGCGTCGCAGACCCAGTGCTTGTGCCGCTTCGCTCTGGCCTTTGGGCACTGCCAGGATGCCGCCGCGCACGATCTCTGCGATGAACGCTGCTGTGTAGAAGACCACGCCGAAGTAGACGGCCGCGAAACCGATGGGCAGGTTCAGACCGGCGGGTCCGTAGTTGGCAAAATTGCCTGGCTGCACGATGTCGGGCCGGAGTGCATCGATGGGCGGACCGGTTCGGCCGTTTCCGAACTTGTCGGCGAGCACGCCGAGGCCATCGGACGATGAGTTGACGACCCAACTTGACAGTCCAGGCCACAGAACTGCGACGACGAACACGACAATCGCCGCGGCCACAACGGCGAAGATCATGCGGAACCAGTCGTCGTCGGTCAGACGCGTGAGGCCTGCCGGAGTTCGGCGCCGAGCCAGAAAGCGGCGTATCCACCACACCGCCACAGCAATGGCAGCGACTGCAGCGACGAGTTGCACAACTCCTTGCGGGATGGCTCCGACCGCATCGGCCAGACCGCCCACGATGTTCCCCAACCAGCCGAAGATGGGATGCACCCACCAGCCCACGATGGCGAACGCAGCAACGATTCCGGTGGCCCACGCGCCAGCGTTTGTCTGCGCGCCGGTCATGTCTCGCTTGGTTGCAAGCCGCCGGAATACGAAGTGGGCGATCACCGCGCCGATCACCAAGATGACGGCCCACTGGTAGAAGCCATCGGCGACGAAGACGCGCGGGATCGACAGGCCCTTGTTCGACAGGTGCACCCAACCGGGAATCGGCCCCATCCCGAAGGTGACATTCGGGAGCGTCGCCAGGACCGCCGCGTACACCAGGATCTGAACCAGCAACGGAATGTTCCGCAGGGTTTCCACGTACACGCCCGCCAGACGGCGAAGCGGCCAGTTGGACGAGAGTCGTGCCAAACCCACGAGGACACCGACCACCGAGGCGAGCGCGATGCCTGCAGCCGCCATGCGGATGGTGTTCACCATGCCGACCCAGAGCGCGCGGCCACCCGAATCGGGATTGGTGTCGATCCCCCAGCCGACCTTGATGCCGATGTGGTCGGAGATGAAGTCGAAGTCGATGTTCGCGCCACGGGCGCGCAGGCTGTCCCCCGCCTCGGTGGCAAGGAACCACATCGCTGCCACGACCAGGATGAGCGTGCCGACCTGGGCAATCCAGCGCACGACAGTGGCGTCTCTGTAGAACGGCGGACGGCTCCCCAACGTGGCAAGGGAGTCGTCACGGGCCGGTGCTCGTGGGTCGCTCACCGCAGGCCACACTACGCGACGAGGTCCCTCACATCGGTCTATTGGGCCTTGGCGCTACCTCACCGACAAACGCGACGGCCCCCGATCCGGTCGGATCGGGGGCCGTTCGCTTGAGATGTGCTCACTCACCCACACGACTGGGGAGTTCCCCAGCCGGCAGGTTCAACGATCAGCGGGCAGGCGGAGCGTAGATGAGACCGCCCGCAGTCCAGCGTGCGTTGGCCGAGCCTTCACGGCTCAAGCCGACGGGGCCAAGGTTGCGGGTGTAGATCTCGTCGTAGTTCCCGACTTGGACGATCACGTTGTAGAACGCGTCAGCCGTCAGGCCCATCTTGGTCTGCAGCTCACCCTCACCGCCGAGCATGCGGATCGCTTCGGCGTCGAGGTTGCCGCCGGAGAGCATCGAGTCGATGTTCTCCGACGTGATGCCCTTCTCGTCAGCGATGATCGTGGCGTACACGGCCCAGTTGACGACGTCGCCGAAGGTCGACTGGTTCTGCGGGTAGACAGGACCCAGCGGCTCCTTCGAGATCGGCGTCGCCGGGAAGATCACCCAGTCCTGATCGCCTTCCTGCTTGACCTTGCGGCCAACGAGCGCAGAGCCGTCAGTGGTGACCGCATCGCACGCACCTTGGATGAAGTTGTCGGTGACGATGTCGAAGTCCTCGAACGTCGACAGCGTGATCTCGATGCCTGCTGCATCAACCGCGTCAGCGATGTTCTTCTCGGTGGTCGTGCCGGCGTTGGTGCAGATCGTGGCACCATCCAGATCCGCCACCGTCGAGGAGGCCGAGAAGCCGCTGCTCACGCGAGCCATGACCTGCTGGCCGTCGTAGTAGGTCGTCGGTCCGAAGTCGAGCACGAGGTCGGTGTCCCGGCTCTGGGTCCAGGTGGTGTTGCGCACCAGCAGGTCGATGTCGCCTGTCTCCACCGCGGTGAACCGCTCGGCCGCGGTCAGCGGTACGAAGTTGACAGCGTCGGCATCACCCAGAATCGCTGCTGCTACTGCACGGCAGTAGTCAGCGTCGAAGCCGGTCGTGCTGCCGTCAGGCTGCGTTTCGGAGAAGGCAACTGCCGAGCCGCTGACACCGCAATTGAGCGTTCCGCGTTCCTGGACTGTGGCCAGCAAGTCGCCTATGTCCTGAATCATGGCGACCTCGGTTTCGGGCGCTGCCGCCTCGGTCGTCGGAGCCGGCTCATCGCCATCGACTTCTTGGCCGTCATCGCCCGAGCCGCACGCAGCGGCCACCAGGGTGAGCGCAACAAGCACGCCGCCGAGTCGCAGTGCAGATCGCCGGGAAATCGGCGCGATACGTCTATTCATAGGGAACGTTCCCTCCGTGGGTAGTACAGAACGCGGGCGCTATACGCGCTGCTACGCGCTCAACCACACCCGGTGGACCGCGAGGCTAGCCGCCTCTAATTGCGGCCCGACACCGTCTACGAAAAGACATGAGATTGATACATGAAATTCGTCGTAGGAGCATTCAGTTCTTCAAGGTTCGCAGAGGGCTTGGACATCTCCCGAGCGGGCGTCTCAAGTGGTGGCGGGGCGTCGAGAGGGCACACTTGGCCGATGGCCCAGTCAACCGACCACGCCCTCGCCGCGAGCGTGGCCACCGAGACCGGGACCCTGCTGGTGGAGATCCGGGAGCGGCTCTTCTCGTCGGGAGCCGGAACCTGGGAGGTCCGCGACACCGGCGACTCCGAGGCCCACCGGTTCATCGTGAACCGCTTGTCCCAAGCGCGGCCGGGTGATGCGATCCTGTCCGAAGAAGGACACGACGACCCCGATCGGCTCACCGCAGACCGCGTCTGGATCGTGGATCCACTGGATGGAACCCGCGAGTTCTCCGAACCGGGCCGCACCGACTGGGCTGTTCATATCGCCTTGGTCGAGAACGGCGTGCCGACCGCAGCTGCGGTGGCACTGCCCGCGGTCGGCCAGACGCTGTGCACTGAACCGGAGCCGGTGTTGCCGGAGCCCCACAACGGCCGTCCGCGCATGGTCGTCAGCAGATCGCGCCCGCCGGCGGCAACAATCATCGTTGCCCAAGCCCTCGACGCCGAGTTGATGACCCTCGGCTCGGCGGGCGCCAAGGCCATGGCGGTGGTGCTCGGCATGGCCGACATCTATGCCCATTCGGGTGGGCAATTCGAGTGGGACAACTGCGCCCCGGTCGCGGTGGCGCGGGCAGCGGGCCTGCACGCCAGCCGCTGCGACGGTTCGGAGATGGAGTACAACTTCGCCGACCCCTGGCTGCCGGACCTGCTCATCTGCCGCCCCGAGTACGCAACCGACGCCCTCGAGGCGTTGAGAAAGGTGATCGAAGGCGAAGCCTGATGTCTGAGCCGGCTTTGGAACTGAAGGCAACGAAGTACGCCATCGACGGTCCCGTCGCGACGTTGACGCTGTCACGACCGCACCGCCGAAATGCGTGGACCGGCCGGATGCACACCGAGTTGCGCTGGGTGCTGGAACAGGCGGAGCAAGATGCGCAAGTCCGGGTCGTCGTGATCACCGGCGAGGGTCGCGACTTCTGCGTGGGCGCCGACACCCAGGCGCTGGAAGGTCATGGCGACAAGGGCGGCTACGACCCGGGCACGGCCCCCGACCTGGCAATGCCGGGCTATGGCGTGGCACCGCAGTTCGACCAGAACTTTGCGTTCATGATGGCGCTCGAGACCGTGACCATCGCGGCCGTGAACGGCGCTGCGGCGGGCGCCGGGCTCGTGCTGGCCTGCTATTGCGACCTGCGCTTTGCTGCCGCGGACGCCAAGCTGACCACCGCGCACGGCCCGCTCGGACTGCCCGCCGAGTACGGCCTGTCATGGGTGCTCCCCCGCCTTGTCGGCATCACGCGTTCCAACGACCTGCTGCTGTCCAGCCGCAAGTTCCTGGCATCGCAGACCGAAGGCTGGGGTCTGTTCAACGAGATTCTCGAGGGCCCCCAGCTCATGGATCACGTGTACGCGTACGCGTATGACATGGCGGCTCGGGTGGCGCCCAGCTCCCTCGCCACGACGAAGCGGCAGATCTATCTGGACCAACACCGCGACGTGGGTACCGCCGTGGCGGAGTCGGATCGACTGCTCGACGAGATGATCCCCAGCCCCGACTACCTCGAGGGTGTCCAAGCACTCACCGAGCGACGTCTGCCCGACTGGCAGTCCCGCTGAGGGCTCACACCTCGAGCACAGTGACGCTCGATGTCACACCTCCAGCACAGTGATCACGCCGGTGTCACCGTTCACTTCGACGAGCGCGCCATCGGGGATGCGTCCGGTCGCTCCGGTCGCGGAGATGACGCACGGCAGACCCAGCTCGCGGCTCACGATCACCGAATGGCTGAGCGCAGCGCCGACGTCCACGACGACAGCGCTCGCGCTGACGAAGAGCGGCGTCCACGACGGATCGGTGAGCGGTGCCACGAGTACATCGCCGGGCCCCAGTGCGGTCGGGTCGCTGCTGTCGAGCACCACGCGGGCACGTCCACGAGCGATGCCTGGACAGCCGGGCAGCCCGGCCAGCACCTCCCCCGCTGCGAGCTGAGGCAAAGTGATGGCCCCACGGCGCGGCCACTGCGACATCGGCGGCGGATCACCGACGATGACGAAGGGCTCCTGTCGCGAATTCGCATCATCCCAAGCGGCTTGGCGCTGTGCGATGACGTCAGACCAATCGGCCGGATCGTCCATCATCTCGTGCATCTCGCTGAAGCGGAGCATGGCGAAGTCGACCTCAGACGCAAAGAGCCCGCTCTCGACCAACCTCCGTCCCAGCACACGCGAACCGATGCGGGTCTCGTTGACGTAGCGCACGCAGTTGGTCTTGGTGCGCTCACGCCCCGGCAGGTACACCGCTGCAGCTCCTCGAGCCAGGTCGAATTGCATCTGCGTGTCCGGATCACCGGCGAGTGCCGTTGAGATCTCTGCGCCCAAGGCCTCACGCTGCGCTGCAAGCTCAGCGCGACGCCGTCCCGGGTCTACGTCCGCTGGAGCGAGACGCATGCGATCGATCGCGGCGAGTGCGATGTCGGGATTGGTCTCCCACGATGGGCAGCTGATTTCCCACTCGTTAGGACCCCGCGAGCCGAAGTCGTACAGGAATTGTGCGAAGGCTCCGCTGAATGCTGCCGCGTCGCCATCGGGATCTTGGAGCGCAGCCGCGCTCAGGCGGTCGGCCAATCCAGCCGGGCCGCCGTCGAACAACTCGCCAAGAGTGCTCGAAGCCGCCACCTGCCGTCCGAGCAGCCACATCGCATCTGACGGCGCAGCTGAGGCGACGTCTCCATATCCCGCCACCAGCTTGAGCGTGTCTTCGGGTCGTCCCAGTGCCGTGCACACCTGCTCGAGCGCGCCCAGCGGCACAGCTGCCAAGAACGACACCTTCAGGTGGCGAGCGAACAGCTCACGGAACCCAGCGCCGTCCACGTAGCCCGACTCGAGGAAATTCATCATCCAGTCAGCGATCTCGTGATCGCCCATCTGCGAGAAGTCAGGCCGCTGCGCGCGGATCTCGGCAATGTTGCGTTCGTCCTCATGGACCTCCGGCAGCGCTGGTGCTGCGAACAGGAACAGGAACGTCTCGCCGATGCGCTGCTCGGCTTCAGGGCTGGCATCGTCGGGGTGCGCCTCGTACGGCGGAATCCCAGGCTGTTCGCCGAAGAAGTTCCGATCGACAGTCTCTACGTCGATACCGGGTGCTCGGGCACCGAAGATGCGCCCGACTGCAGCGTTCAGGTACGTGTAGCCGCCGAACACGCCGAGAAACACGCACTCGTCGGCGTCGAATTCGTCGTAGGTGAACGCACCCATTTGCACGTAGGCGTCCCGGAACGCCAGCTCGGACATGCGGATGCCCTCGTCGTTCTGGAAGGCGAAGTCGAAGGTGCTCATCTTCACCGGGTCGGGAAAGACCTCACCGACGTTCGCTCGCGTCCAGATCGGGAACCGGTCCGACGGTTTGGTGCCGACGAAGTAAGCGCCGCTCGCATCTGTCTGCCCTGACATTTCGCCTCCCTCGCGCGCCTTCGGTGGGCGCGCAACGCACCGCACAGCCTCGCGCGGCACCACCGCGGTACGTACCACGTCGATCGAAGCGACGCAGCGTGGCCGGAAACGAGCGGGCCGGGCAGCCGCTTCCCCCTCATGGCGGCTGCCCGGCCAGGCCGTGATGTGATGCTAGGCCGAAAGGGGCGCCTTCGTACCGTCTTCGCCGCGGCACGCTCGCAGCCAGGGGCGCGACGCCAGCAAGTCGGCTGGCCGGCGCGCCTACCCTTGCCATTCCAGACCGGGATTTGCCCCGCTCGCCCGAAGCCCACGCAACACATGGGCCAGCAACCACAGGAGAAATGGCCGATGCCGGTGACCATCGAGCACTACCGGGAACTCGGCGACTTTGACTACGGCGCCTGTGATCAGGTATCCCCGCTGATCCGCCGCGTCATCTGCAAGAACCCAACGCCGTTCACCTATCGCGGCACCGGCACATACATCGTCGGCCGCGGCGAGGTGGCGGTCATCGACGCCGGTCCGCCGCTGGCAAGCCACCTCGACGACGTCCTTGGGGCACTTGAGCCCGGCGAGACGGTCAGCGCCGCACTGGTGACCCACACCCACAGCGATCACTCGCCCCTCACTCGTGATCTGGTCGCCGCCACTGGAGCGCTGAGCTACGGCTATGGACCGCACGCGAGCGTGTGGAAGCTCGATCCCGACGACCGCGTCGACTTCTCCGACTACATCAGCGCCGGGGAGCAGGAGAAGTACCAGGCCGAGTTCGACGAGCTGCCCGACGAACTCAAGCGGGAAGGTGCCGACACCGATTTCGTGCCCGATGTGGCGCTGGTCGATGGCGACATCGTTGCCGGCGACGGCTGGACGCTGCGCGCCGTGCACACGCCTGGACATTGCTCGAATCACCTGTGCTACGAGCTGCTAGAGGAAAACTCGCTGTTCTCAGGCGACCATGTGATGGGTTGGGCGACGAGCGTGGTGGGGCCGCCCGACGGATCGATGCAGGACTACCTGGACTCGCTGGCAAAGCTGCTCGAGTTCGATCACACCCAGTACTGGCCCACCCACGGTCCGCCCATTCCTGAGCCGACCGCGTACGTGCGCTCGTTCATCGCCCACCGCAGCGATCGGGAACGCCAGATCATCGAATATCTGCGTCCGGGCCCGTGCCGCATTGCGGACTTCGTGCCGAAGATGTACGAGGCCTACGACAAGCGGCTGTGGTATCCAGCCGCAAGCTCGGTGTATGCGCACATGCTCCATCTCACCGAGAGCGGTCGGGCGCGTGTGATCGATGACGGCGGCGAGCCCAAGCTCACCTCGGTCTACGAGCTGACTGCAGCCTCTTAGTTCGTTGCGGCTGGTCATCGCACGCTGCACGGTCGACTATTCGGGCCGGCTCGACGCCCACCTGCCCTCCGCGGTGCGACTGATCATGGTGAAGGCCGACGGCTGCGTGGCGATACACGCCGACGGGGGCGCCTTCAAGCCGCTCAACTGGATGAACGCGCCCAATCGGCTGGTCTGCGAGCCCGATCTGTGGCGTGTCACGAACGACCGGGGCGAGCGCCTCGAAATACACATCGCTGAGGTGTTCAGTGACACCACACACGAAATGGGCATCGATCCTGGCCTCGAGCGGGACGGCGTCGAAGCCCACCTTCAGGAGCTGGTGGCCGCGCATCCCGAGACACTGGCCGAAGGCACGGTGCTGGTGCGCCGCGAGTACCCAACCGACATCGGTCCGGTGGACCTGCTGTGTCACGATGCAGACGGCGGCACCGTGGCTGTCGAGATCAAGCGCCGGGGCGAGATTGACGGCGTGGAGCAGCTGTGCCGGTACCTCGAGTACCTGAACCGGGATGCTCGCTTGGCGCCCGTGAACGGCGTCTTCGCCGCACAGGAGATCAAGCCCCAGGCCCGGGTGCTCGCGGCCGACCGGGGCATCCGCTGTGTCGTCCTCGACTATGACGAACTTCGCGGCATCACCAGCGACGCACTGAAACTGTTCTAGAGGTGCCGCCCGATGGGCGGTGATGCGACCCTCAGGCGTATGTGCACAGACCGTTGTCGATGACGACGCGCTCGGAGTCGGTTCCGCGCCCCGAGATCGTGCGATAGATCGCGCGGCCCTCGCCGTCGTCCCACACCTGAATGGTCAACTCGTCACCCGGGAACACCGGCGCAGAGAACCGGGAGTCCATTGAACTGAAGCGGGCCGGGTCACCGTCACACAGGGTGTGCAACAACGCTCGACCGGTGAAGCCGTAGGTGCACAGACCGTGCAGGATCGGCTTGGGGAAGCCGGCGAGCTCGGTGGCGAACCAGGGGTCGCTGTGCAGTGGGTTGTAGTCGCCGCTGAGTCGATAGGTGAGCGCCTGATCGGAGCGCGTCTGGTAGACGACCTCGAAGTCGGCGTCGCGATCGGGTGCACTAACCAGCGGCGCCGTGCTGCCCGCCTCGCCGCCGAAGCCGCCCGAGCCGCGGATCACGACGGACGAGCGCAACTCGAAGATGACATCGCCGGTGTCAGGGTTGACCGCACTGGCCTCGGTGTCGATGATGGCGTTACGGCCCTCACCCTTGTCCCACATCCCGGCGATGCGATCTGTGATCTCGACCGATCCCTCGGTCGGGATTGGCTGGTGCACGGTGATCCCCTGACTGCCGTGCAGCAACTTGCCCCAATCGAGGTCACCAGCGTTGGCCATGGCGCCGCCGGCGCCGAAGCCGATGACGACGCCCTGAGTCGGGAACGCCTTGTGAGTGATGTCCTTGGAGTTGTGGGTGGTGAATTCCAGCTCGGATCCGAACGGATCCTGCGCGCCTGCACCGATGCCGACCGCGTAGAGCAGCGAGTCGCGGAAGGTCCACGACCGCTTGGTCGGCGTACCGGTGGCGCCGACTGCATCCGGATTGATTCCCATGTTCGATGTCCTTTCCGAAAAGTTCGAGATGAGTTTCTTGGTCGGCTGTGTCTGCGGGAGCCGCTGGCTCAGACGGCCACGCCGCCGTCGGCAGGCGCTCCGTTCATGCCGCTGTTGAGGCGAGCGTCGCGCACCAGCTGCCGGGCTGCGTCGCCGATCTGAGCCGGGTCGTCGATGGCATCGACGCTCGGACCCCGCTCCCAGCCTTCGGCGATCGCCAGCATCCGGCCGGAAGCCTCAAAGACTCGACCCGTGACGCCGGCTGCTTCGGCTGAGCACAGCCAGGTCACGATCGGTGCGATGTAGCGCGGGTGCATCATCGCCTGGTCCTCCTCGGAGGCTTCGCCCATGCCCAGGTCTACGGTCATGCGCGTGAGCGCACCCGGTGCCACAGCGTTGACCCGAACGCCGTAACGCGCCAATTCACGCGCAGCAATGATCGTGAACGCCGCGATGCCCATCTTGGCGGCGCCGTAGTTGGTCTGGCCCGGATTGCCGTAGATGCCCGAGACCGACGTCGTGTTCACGATCGACGCGTTGACCTTTTCGCCTGCCTTCGACTTCTCCCGCCAGTAGGAACTGGCCCAGCGTGCGGGTGCGAATGTGCCCTTGAGGTGAACCTTGATCACCGCATCCCACTCGGCCTCGGTCATGTTCACCAGCATGCGGTCACGCAAGATGCCGGCGTTGTTCACTACGCCGTGCAGGTCGCCGAATGTCTCGATGGCCTGGTTCACGAGCCGCTGAGAGCCTTCCCAGTCCGATACATCGTCGCCGTTGGCGACGGCCTCTCCGCCCATCGCCTCGATCTCGGAGACCACCTCATCGGCAGGACTGATGTCGGCACCGGTGCCGTCTCGGGCACCGCCGAGGTCATTGCAAACCACCTTCGCCCCATGCTCGGCGAGCATGAGGCAGTGCTCGCGCCCGATGCCCCGGGCACCCCCGGTCACGATGACGACCCGACCTTCGCACAGCTTGCTCATGACGTTGTGAGTCCCTTCGGTGAGTGTGGCTGCAGACGCGAAGCGGCACCGTTGCGCAGCCGTCCCTGCAGTGCCGGCGGCTCGGAGTATCGCACGCCCGCCGTGCATTCCGCAGAGTTGGAACGCTGCAGGCGCGGCGAGCGTCGACACGCCGCGGGCAGTGTTCGAGCTTGACGCTTGGCAGCGGCAACTGACACGTACGCTCATCGGTCGTGCACTGGCCGACGTGGGCCCCCCGCTGGTCGATCATCACTGCGGCCGCAATCCTGGTTGCGTCGATCCTTGGAACGGCCGTGCTTGCCATCAGGAATTCGGCGGATGCGCCCGATCCGACTGCCCCTGTCACAACGGATGCACCCACCGCAACCAGCGCCGTAGTGGTGGCTCCGACGACGGCCGCAGGCACGCCATCGGAGGTGAGCTCCGATGCGCTGCGACTTCGCATTGCCATGCTCGCAACCGAGTTGGCGAGCACTCCGGTCGTGGTGCGCACCGACACCGGCGAGGTGGCCCTGACGGTGGCCGACCTCGGCATCACGCTGGAGATCGACGTCACCTACGACGCAGTCCGGGAACTGCGAACTGCTTCGGTGGACGTCGCTGGCTCGGCAGAAGAGCCGTGGACCGCGATGTCCACTGACCCGCAGTTCAGCGAGCGCCGCTTCCGCGTCGACCGGTCAAAGGCACGATCCACGCTGGCCGACGCCTCCGATCTTGGAGTGACCGCCACTCCCCCAGCTGTCACCGTCGTCAACGACACGCTGGCCGTCGACCTCGGCCAGCCCGGTCAGGTCGTGGATGCGGATGCAATCGTCGACCAAGTCCTCGAGGGCATAGCCCGCTCGTTCAGCCGAATCGAGATCGCTGCCGAGCTGACACAGAGCGAACCGCTCGCCTACACATCCGAGCTGCAGCAGGCCGTCAACGCCGCCCATGAGAACTACGGGCGCAGTCTCGTCGTGGCGTACGGCGAGGTGACCTACGAGCTAACCATCGAAACGGTCGCTGGCTGGCTCAACCTCGACCCGAATGCGGCGCCGCCGGTGATCATCTTCGACGACACAGCGGTCGGGCCGTACCTCGAAGAGGTGTTCGCCGCAACCTCGGCACCCTTCAACGCTGCCGCCATGATCGTCGTCAGCGGCGTGCCGACCGTGGTGGCGAGTGACGGCGGCGTCGCCTGCTGTGGCGACGAAGTGGGGCCATTGGTCGAACAGGCGCTTGTTGCACGTGTCGAGGGCCCGCTCGCGCTGCCATCGCGCCCTGCGGTGAGCCGCGAGGAGCACGCATACCTGGATTCCCTCGGCATCGTCGAGCTGGTCGGCACGTTCACCACGAGGCATTCGTGCTGCCAATCCCGTGTCGAGAACATCCACCGTTTCGCCGACCTGGTGCGCGGCGTGATTGTCGAACCCGGCCAGAGCCTGTCGCTCAACGGCCACGTCGGCAGACGAACCGAGGAGAAGGGCTTCGTGGAGGGCGGCTTCATCGACAAGGGCGTGCTCGTCGACGACATCGGCGGCGGTGTGTCGCAGTTCGCCACCACGATCTTCAACTCCCTCATCGGGGCAGGCATGGAGATCGACGAGTACCAGACGCACTCGCTGTACCTCAGCCGCTACCCGTTCGGGTTGGACCCGACGATCTCATATCCCAAGCCTGATCTGAAGTTCACCAATCCCACGCCGTACGGACTGCTGGTGTGGCCGACCTACACCGGCACCTCCATCACCGTCGAGCTCTACTCCACGCGCAACGTCGAAGTGACGATCGGTGAACCCAGAGAGGACATGCCGGACTTCTGCCGTCGGGTGCGCACGGATCGAACCCGCGTGTTCTCAGACGGCACCGTCGTGAATGACACCTTCCATGCTCGCTACCGGCCCGAGGAAGGCCGCGACTGCGACGGCACGCGCTCGGTGCCGCGCCAGTGCGTGGACCCGCTGCTGGCGTCCCCCGGGTCCTCCGAAGGCGCAGAGGCGCCAGAGGGCGCTGAGGGGGCCACCGGCGAGGGCGAGCTTGAAATGGTCGATGACGGCAGCGAGCGCGCGGATGGATCCATCGTGGAGTGCCTGCCAGTCGAGTGCGAAGAACGGCCCGGGGAACGCGACTCAGAGCTGTCGCGCTATCCCGACGATCCCTGCCTCGGCGTCGACCTGACCACGCTGGTCCCACCCGACGAGGGCGAGGGCGAGGGCGACGAGGGCGAGGGCCCCGACGGTGAGGGCGACGAGACCGAGCCCGGCGAGGGCCCTGAGGACACGGGCGAACCAGGCGAACCCGAAGGCTCTGACGACGAACAGTCCGGCAACAACGACGGAATCATCGAGACCGCCGAGCCCAGGGCATCCTGAATCGTGTCCGACGTCGATGTCCTTGTCGTGGGAGCCGGCCCGGCAGGCGCATCCGCTGCCGTGTGGGCCCGGCGCGCAGGCCTCGAGGTGATGCTCGTCGACCGCGCTGCGCCTGGGCGTGACAAGTGCTGCGGGGACGGCCTCACAGCGCTCGCGCTGCGTGAACTCGAATGTCTCAGCTTGCGGCCCGAACGGCTGGACTCGTGGATGGGTGTAGATGCCGCTTACGTGCGTACGCCTCGCGGGCGTGTCATTCGCCTGCCGCTGCCCGCCGAGCGCGGGCAGTTCGCCGCCGTGTGCCGCCGCACGGAGCTCGATGCCGCGCTCGTCGAACTCGCTGCAGCCGCAGGAGTCGATGTCCGCCTCGGCATCGCATTCGATGGCTTCGAGGACTCCGGCGAGCGAGCGAACACGGCCTCGATCCGGCTCAGCGACGGCAGTCACACACAGGCCCGATTCGTCGTGGCCGCGGACGGTGTCTATTCGAGTGTTCGCAAAGCGCTCGGCATCGGCCCGCACCGCTACCGGGGCGACTGGCATGCGTTCCGGGGCTACCTGACCGCAAGCGGCGATGCGGCTCGCGACATGTGGGTGTGGTTCGAGCCCGACCTGCTGCCTGGCTACGCCTGGTCGTTCCCGCTCGGCGATGGACGCGTCAATGTCGGCTTCGGTGTGCCGCGAAGCTCCGGCCGCCAGGACTCTTCCAACGGCACGGGAACACTCGCCGGCAGTGAGATCGCAGCTGTCTGGGCGAGCCTCACCGAGCGTTGCCACATTGCGCGCGTGCTCGGGAGCCATGAGACCGACGGACCGACGCGAGCGTGGCCGATTCCTGCGCGGCTGGGTGATATTGAGCTCGCGCAAGGGCGCACCTTGCTGTGCGGCGATGCTGCCGCGGCCGCTGACCCGCTGACAGGCGAAGGTATCGGCCAGGCCCTCCAGATGGGACGGATGGCGGCGTCGGCGATCGCACGCGGCGGACCCCCACACAGCGTGACCGCGCGCTATGTGCGCGACGCTCACGCCGAGTTCACCCTGGACCACGGACTGGCGCGAAGCCTCAGCCGCGTACTGGCCCACGAGCGGCTGGCCGAGCTGGCACTGGGCGCGGTCGATCTGTCGGGCTGGACTCGCAGGCAGTTTGCACGTTGGATGTTCGAGGACTACCCGCGCGCGGCTGTCGCGACGCCTCGGCGCTGGCACCAGGGCATGGCCAAACCACAAGGCGCATACGGTCCCAGAACCCAACCGGTTGCGGTCGACGCCATAAGTTCGCCAAGCTAGGCGGGTGACGGACGGCGCAACGCTCGAGCCGGGTATCGATGACCGGCATTGCAGGTTCACCCGCGAGCAGTGGGCGAAGCTGCGAGATGCCACGCCGTTGTCGTTGACGGAGGCTGAACTCGAGGCGCTGGCCGGTCTCGTCGAACCGGTGACGCACGACATGGTGCAGGACATCTTCCTGCCGCTGTCGCGCCTGTTGAACTTGCGTGTTGCAGCGAAGCGCCAACTTCGCGCCACCACCGAGGGCTTCTTCGGAAGGGTGTTGCCGCCGAGGCCCTACCTGATCGGCATCGGCGGCAGCGTGTCCGCGGGCAAGAGCACCACTGCACGCATCCTGCAGGCCGTCTTGGCCTCGTGGCCGGATCATCCTGAAGTAGATCTGGTCACCACGGACGGATTCCTGTTGCCCAATGCCGAGCTGACCGCGCGCGGCATTCTCGGGCGCAAGGGCTTCCCGGAGTCCTATCGCCGTGGCGACTTGCGGGACTTCCTCCAGCGGATCTCCAGCGGGGAACCCGACGTTGCCGCGCCCGTGTACTCCCACATCCTGTATGACGTCACGAATGAGGTTCAGCTCATCAACCAGCCGGACATCCTCATCGTCGAGGGTCTGAACGTTCTCCAGACCGGTCCGCCGTCGAACACGCCGTTCGTGTCGGACTTCTTCGACTTCACCATCTACGTCGACGCCGAGGCCGAAGACCTTGAGGAGTGGTACGTCGAGCGCTTCCAGCAGCTGCGCAAGACGGTTTTCCGCGAGCAGTCTGCGTATTTCGCTCAGTTTGCCGAGCTGCCGCCGTCGGCTGCTGATGCCGTCGCTCGCACGATCTGGCGCTCGATCAACCTCGTGAACCTGCGCGAGAACATTCTTCCGACACGCGCTCGTGCCGACCTGGTGCTGGCGAAGGGCCACGACCACGTCGTCGACCACGTCGAACTCCGGTACCACTAGACAGCTGCGATCCGGTCCCTTGGTGAGCTTTACCACCCCTGATCAAACGGCTGCGGACCGGATGCCGGGCTGCACGTTCTGTTCGATCGCGGCCGGCGACATCCCGGCTTTGCGCTTCTACGAGGACGAACACGCTGTGGCGTTCATGGATCGCCTGCCCATGACCGTCGGTCACTGCCTCGTCATTCCCCGCCGGCACATCACCGACGTCTGGGATCTCACCGATGACGACGCCGCGCAGGTAATGCGCTCGGTTCGACGGGTGGCGGACCTGGTGCGCGAGCGGCTGGCGCCCGCGGGCGTGAACCTGCTCAACAACAACGGTGCCGCAGCAGACCAGACGCAGTTTCACTTCCACGTCCATGTGATTCCCCGCTATGGGCGGGACCGGCTGCTGCACCCGTGGGAGCGGATCTTCGCACCGGCGGGCGAGATCGAATCGGCCTACCGGATGCTCAGCGCCGCGGACCCGCGGGCCTGGGCGGCTGCTGGCGAAGGCAACTAGCGTCAGCCTCCATGAACGACCGCTACGCCCCCTTCTCCGCGCTCCAGATCACGGGCCCTGACGACGACGGCGTGCTCGAGATCGTGATCGACACGCCGGGTCGTCTGAACTCAGTCGACGCGCCAAAGCACTTGGCGCTGGCCGATGTGTGGCGGGAGATCGACACCGATCCCGACACGAGGGTGGCGGTGATCCGGGGAGCGGGCGGCACGTTCTCCGCCGGCGGCGACCTGGACATGATCCAGGACATCATGGACGACTTCGAGACGCGGCAGCGGGCCCTTCGCGAGGCGCGAGACATCGTCTACAACATGATCAACTGCTCCAAGATCATCGTGTCGGCGATCGAGGGCGTGGCGGTCGGGGCCGGCCTCGCGGCGGCACTCATGGCCGACATCTCCATTGCCGGTCGCAGCGCGCGGATCGTGGACGGGCACACCAAGCTCGGCGTGGCCGCGGGCGACCATGCGGCGATCGTGTGGCCGATCCTGTGCGGAATGGCCAAGTCGAAGTACTACCTGTTGACCTGCGACACCATCACCGGCGAAGAGGCCGATGCCATGGGCCTCGTCAGCAAGGTTACCGATGACGATGCGGTGCTCGACGAGGCCTTCGCTGTTGCCCGCAAGCTTGCCAGGGGCAGCCAGAGCGCGATTCGTTGGACCAAGTACAGCCTCAACAACTGGATGCGGATGGCGGGGCCGATCTTCGACACGTCTGCGGCCCTGGAGATGCTGGGCTTCACAGGGTCCGACGTTCGGGAGGGTCACGCTGCAATCGTCGAGAAGCGCCGCCCGAACTTCGCCTGATCGCAGCGCGGCACCAAGAGGACGACGACATGGCACTGCTGGACCCACCCGACAACGAGCACCTGACCGCACACGAGCGCGCTGCACCGATGGCTGCTCGCAACTCAGGACCGCTCCAAGGCGTGCGCATCATCGACTGCACCCACGCCCTCGCCGGACCCTGGTCGACGATGATGCTGGCCGACCTGGGCGCCGACGTCATCAAGGTGGAACCGCCGCGGGGTGAACTTGCCCGCAAGATGGCGCCCTTCACCCGTGAGGACACCGAGCGGAACTTCGGCGCCGGGTTCGCCAACTACAACCGCAACAAGCGCGGCGTCGTGCTCGATCTCACCGACGACAGCGACCACGAGAAGTTCATGCAACTCGTCGACACTGCCGACGCGCTCGTGGAGAACATGCGCGCCGGGGTGATGGATGCGCTCGGCGTGGGTTGGGAAGTGCTCCACGAGCGCAACCCGCGACTCGTGTACGGCGCGATTCGCGGCTTCGGCGACCCGCGATCGGGTGAGAGCCCCTACGTGGACTGGCCAGCGTACGACGTCGTGGCCCAGGCCATGTCAGGCATGGTCTCAGCCACTGGCAGCGGCCCCGACGACCGCCACGTGGTCGGTGCCTACATCGGCGATACCTACCCGGGCACAATCGGCGCCATGGGGGTGCTGGCGGCGCTCTTCCACGCACAGCGGACCGGTGAGGGCCAGTTCGTGGACGTGTCGATGGTCGATGCGGTGATGGCCCTCTGCGAAGTGGGCGTCACCCGCTACAGCGTGATGGGCCAGCCCGACACGCCGCCCAGCGGGAACCGCAACCAGTACATCGTGCCGTTCGACGTATTCGATACGACCGATGGCGCAGTCGCCATCGGCGCGCCCACCGACAACCACTGGCGCGAACTGGCGGTCGCCATCGGGCGGCCCGAGTGGGCCTGGGCGCAAGAGACCCGCACGCTGCGCGCGAGGTTCCACCACCGGGAGGAAATCATCAGCGCGCTGACGGAGTGGGCAGCGTCGCGCACCAAGGCTGAAGTGCTCGCCGCGATCGGCGGCAAAGTGCCCTGCGGGCCAGTGAATCACCCCGGCGACCTGTTCGAAGACCCTCACGTGGCCGCTCGCGACATGCTGGTGGCCGTTGACCAGCCGGCCGGGCGGCCGATCGTGCAGATCGCCCCGCCGATTCGCATGAGTGCCACGCCGCCCGGCATCTACCGGCGCGCACCCAAGCTCGGCGAGCACAACGACGAGGTCCTCGGCGATCTCGCCGAGGACGGCTGACACAGCGCTTGGCGATCTCGCCGAGCAGTCGGGCGCCCAGTTCGACAAGCGCAGCCCCGGTGGCGCGCTCGCGAAGCACCACTGGCTCACGGGTAGCGTGACGACAATGGGCAGGCGCAAACGTCGGGTGCCAGCGGCGCGCATGAGACCCTCGGGATTCGAGCCGGTCGTCGTCGGCCGGATCTCGCCACGCAAAGCGGTGCCTGCGCATATCGAAACGCCGCCCTATGCGCGAAGCGGCAGGTCCCCAGCGGCCACGAACGCCATCGAGCCCTCGGACAGCGCCACGATCGAGGCAATGCGATCGGCGGGCTCTGCTGCGCGGCGTGTGCTGGCAGCCGTGGCGGCGCAAGTTGCGCCTGGTGTCACCAGCGAACATCTTGACGAGGTGTGCCACGAGACCTGCATCGCCGAGGGCGGTTACCCGAGCCCACTCAACTACAACGGTTTCCCGAAGTCGCTGTGCACCTCGGTCAACGAGATCATCTGCCACGGAATCCCCGACGATCGACCTTTGCGCGACGGCGACATCGTGAACTGCGACGTCACCATCTTCGTCGGAGGCGTCCACGGAGATCACTCCGAGACGTTCCTGGTGGGCGACGTCGATGCTGAGTCTCGACGGCTTGTGGAGGTGACTCGCGAAGCCATGTATCACGGCATCGCCGCCGTGCGGCCCGGAGCCCAGGTGTGCGATATCGGCCGTGCCATCCAATCCCATGCCGAGGCCGCGGGATACGGCGTGGTGCGCGAGTTCGTCGGGCACGGCATCGGGCAGATCTTCCATCGGCTGCCCAACATCGCCCACTACTACGACCCGGGCGCACGCACCGAACTGGTTGAGGGTTTGACCTTCACCGTGGAGCCGATGATCACGATGGGCACGCCACGCGCCCAGATGTGGCCAGACGGCTGGACCGCCATGACCGCGGATCGCAATCGAACGGCCCAGTTTGAGCACACGTTGGTCGTGACTACCAGCGGCGCCGAGTTGCTGACCGTGGCCGACGACGAGCCACAGCCCTTCATGGCCGCAGATCTCGCCGCTCGGCTCGAACCGGGCAACTGGCCCCGGCAACTGAGCACTGCGGCCGTACGGGCCGGCTGAGCGATGGGGCGGTTGCGTGCCACCGCAGCAGCTGCGTGCGCGGCGGTGGTGCTCGCCGCGGGCTGTGGCTCAGAGCCCGAGGGCGAGCCGATCCCGACGACGCTTCCCGTGCTCACGACATTGCGTCCGCAGCTCACGACCACGACGATCGCCCCGCCGCCTCCGCAACGCCGGATCTACGTCGTCCAGCCGGGTGACACGCTCAGCAAAATCGCCAACGGCTTCGGCGTCTCGGTGCGGGCGCTCATGGAAGAGAACGGCAAGGAAGACACGTTGCTGCGGATCGGCGAACAGCTTGTCATCCCGCCGACTGTGGTCGGTGCCGACAACTGACCGTGAGGGAGGCGCGTGGTGTTCTCACAGCAAGGCGACGAGGCGTGACGGCACTGGCAGTCGCGCTTGCTGCTGCAGGCATGACGAGTGGTTGCACCCTCCTGCCGGGCGAGCCGCGCACGCAGGTCTCCGCCACGACGGCTCGCCCACCGGCGACACCGGCGACGACGACCACAGAGCCGAAGCTGCTGACGCCCTACACCGTCGTGCGTGGCGACACGCTGATTCAGATCGCGGACCGGCACGGCATTCACCTCAACGATCTCGTGCGCGTGAACAACATTGCTGATCCGACCAAGATCTTCGTCGGTCAGATCCTGCTGATCCCGCCACCGCCTGGTCCCAACGCCGGTCCGGCGCTCACGATCGCTCCCGCCACCGACCCGATTCTTCCGCCGCTGCTGCCGACGACCACGGCACCGCCCGTCACCGCTCCGGGATCTGGGTGATGACCGCGGCACGACAGATTGCGCGCTTCGACGATGCCGTCGACCGATGGTGGGAAGTCCTGCGTGGCCGCAAGTGGGTTGACCGCATGATGTACGGCGCCTCAGACGTCGGCGAGTTCAGCCAGCTGTGGCACGTGCTGGGGGCAATTCGGGCACTCTCGCCACGCCGGGAGGCCTCCGATGCACTGCGGTTCAGCGCGCTGATAGCGCTCGAATCGTTGGTCGTGAATCAGGGCATCAAGCGGCTGTTCGCCCGTCGCAGGCCTGGTACAGCCGCCGAGAACCCGACGAACCACCGGTTGCGGCAGCCCATCACCTCCAGCTTCCCGTCGGGGCACGCCTCGGCTGCGTTCTGCGCTGCAGCCGTGCTGTCGCGCCGGTCTCGGCTGGGACCGCTCTATCGACTGCTCGCCACCATCGTGGCCACATCACGCATACACGTTCGCCTGCATCATGCGAGTGACGTCATTGCCGGGGCGGTCGTCGGCGAGGTAATCGGGCGCATTGCCGCCCGGCTGATGCGGCGCTGAGCGGGGATCAGGCCCGGGCGACGTCTTGATCGCTCTTTCCGATGGCAGCCACCGCGGCAGCCTCATCACCGCGACGCAGCAGCGTTCGCACATCGAGGAGCACATCGGTGATCTCGCCCGACGAGACCAACTCGCGTTGGAAGAAGTCTCCCAGTGCACTGTCGATGACTTCGAGCGCGTCGGAGATGATCCGGGGCTCAGCTGTCCGAGTCGGTTCGGTGGTCTCGGTCATCTCGGATCCCTCCCCGCGCTCGGCGCCTCCTAAGGCGTCGCTGCTGGTTGTGTTCCTCACCCTATCTCGCACCTGACGCCCGCCACCGTCAGTTCACCAACACGTCACACAACTGCTCCGAGCGGCCCTCAAGCACTCGGCGACCCGCTCGGGGGGCGGGTACGGTGCGCCGCCATGAGCACGACTGAACCACAAGGGCCCCCGCCCCTGGGCGTGACGTTCGGCAGCCTGGGAGTGCTGGGTCCGGCTGCCATCGTCGACATCGCCCAGTCCGCGCAAGCCCAGGGCTACTCATCAATCTGGACGGTCGAAGCCACCGGAACCGACGCGTTCTCCATGCTTGGCGCCGTCGCGCACGCCGCCCCGGGTCTCGATCTGGCCACCGGCATCATTCCGGTGCAGCTACGCGCCCCGACGGTCGTGGCCATGACGGCCGCCACGCTGGGGTCGCTCAGCGACGATCGCGACGTGCTCGTCGGCTTGGGTGTATCGGCACCCGGCATCCTCCGCCAGCACGGCGAGGCGCCGACGGATCGCCCCATCGCGATGATGCGTGAGTACGTGGCGCTGCTGCGCGAGTGCCTGAGCGGGGAGCCGGTCACATTCGAGGGGGACTTCTGGCAGGTCCGGCGATTCCGCCTAGGAGTGCGACTTGGTGAGCGCCGCCCGAAGGTCGTGCTGGCGGCGCTGAACCCGCAGATGCTGCGACTGGCGGGAGAGGTGGCGGACGGTGTATTGCTCAACTACCTGCCGGCCTCGCACGTTCCAGCGACGGTGTCGGAGGTACGCGCCGGCGGCGATGCGCAGATCATCTGCTATGTGCACGCCGCCGCTGGCGACCTGGAACGCTCGGCGCGCTCGGCCCAGCGCGACTTGCTCAACTACACAATGGCCGACGGCTACGCCAACGCCTTTCGTGCGGCCGGCTTCGGCGACGAAGTGGACGAGGCACGCGCCCGCCAGTCCGAGCGGGATCGCGAGGGAGCGCTGGCAGCGATCTCGAACGAGATGATCCAGGCGATCGACTTCATCGGTTCGCCGGCAGAGATCGGTGAGTTCGCCCGGACCTATGTCGATGCCGGCGTGGAGCACCCGGTTCTGATGCCGCTCCCGTGGGGTGAGGACAGGCGCGCAGTAGCCGACGAGACGATGGAAGCGTTCGCCAACGCGTTCGATTGACGGTCTACCGGGCGATCAGGCGCTCGGCTGCTCAGTCGGCGGTTGCAACCCCGACCGGGCAGGTCTGGCCGGTGCTGCCCAATCCGCAGTAGCCCCACGGGACCTTCTGCAGGTACTGCTGGTGATAGTCCTCGGCGTAATAGAAGGGCCCGGCCAGGCAGATCTCGGTGGTGATGCGGCCCAGCACGGCACGGTCGAGCACTGCCTGGAACATGTCCCGCGACGAGGTGGCGAGCGCCAGCTCGTCTTCGTCCGCCACGTAGATGCCCGAGCGGTACTGGGTGCCGATGTCGTTGCCCTGCCGCATGCCCTGTGTCGGGTCGTGGCCCTCCCAGAACGCCTTCAGCATGGCCTCATGACTGGTGATGGCCGGATCGAACACAGCCAGCACGGCTTCGGTGTGGCCGGTCAGGCCCGAGCACACCTCTTCGTAGCTGGGATTCGGGGTGGCCCCGCCGGCGTAGCCCACGGCTGTGGTGTACACGCCGGGCAGCTGCCAGAAGATGCGCTCGGCGCCCCAGAAGCAGCCCATGCCGACCACGAGGTGCCCGAACCCCTCGGGAAATGGCGACGTCATCGGCGTTCCGAGCACGACGTGCGCTGGGGCCACCGGCATCGTCTGGCTGCGCCCGGGCAGCGCCCCCTCGGCATCCGGTACCTCCAGCTTCCTCGACCACAACGCCACGCTGGTTCCTCCTGCTGCGCCCCGGCGCCTCACGGTAAGCCGTGTTCGTCGGTTCTTCGACCGTGAAGCCCTGCAAACCGAACGCTACTTGGGATGCCGCCGGGCTCATGCGCAGCGGCCCGAGGTGACTGGGTGGCTGGGCAGCGGGGCGATACGACATACGGGCGACCTAATGTCAGGAACATGAGCGAATCGCTGATTCCGGCCGAGTCGCTGGCTCGCGTCGGAGAAGTGCTGTCGGGGCCGGTCACCGTGGTCATCGACCGGCGGGAGGCGCAGCGTTACGCCTTCGCCGTTGGTGATGAGAATCCGATCTACTTCGACGAGGTGGCAGCCCAGGCTGGCGGGTACCGGACGCTGGTGGCGCCACCCACCTACGTCATCCATGCGGTGGTGCAGCCCAAAACCGCGACGGACCTGCGCACAGATGGCCTGTACCCCGATGGCACCCGCGTGCGGCTGCTCGTCGACCGGGTGATGTTCGGCGGTGAGGAATGGGACTTCGCAGAGCCGGTCTGCATCGGCGACGAGATCACCGCCACGACTCGACTTGCCGCGCTTGACCAGAAGGAAGGCCGCAAGGGGCCCTTCGTCCTGCATGTGCGCGAGACCACCTTTGTCAACCAGCTCGGCGACGAAGTCGCCCGTTCCCGCATGATCGGCATCGCCAGATGACCCAACCAACATGGATCGCCGGATGATCCAACACGAAAGGATCGGACGATGAGCGCACTCGACAGCGACCGCGCATCAGCACCCCGTCTCGCCGACCTCAGCGTCGGAGACGCACTGCCGACCATGCACAAGTTCCCCGACGAGGCGCAGCTTTTCCTGTACAGCGCAGCGAGCCACAACCCGCATCGCATCCACTACGACCGCGAATATGCCCGCTTCGAAGGGCACGAGGACATCATCGTGCACGGTCCCTTGCAGGGCGCTTGGCTCACGCAGTACGTGACCGACTGGGCCGGTCCCACCGCACGCCTGCTGGGAGTCACCTGGCAGAACCGCGCCAGCGCGCTCGCAGGCGAAGAACTGGTGTATTCGGGGACGGTCACATCGGTGGATTCGGAGTCGGGCGTCGTGGAGTTGGACATCGCCGAGCACACCTCCGACGGAAGGCTGCTCATGCCGGCGACAGCTAGGGTCCGCCTGCCCCCTGCATCCGATTGAACACAGGCCCGATTGAGCACAGAGCCCGGGCCGGAGGACAGCCACGCATGAAGATCGCCGTCGACTTCCCGTCGATCGTTTTTCGGGAAGGACCCCAGCGGGTGCTCGATCTGGCGAAGGCCATCGAGGACCTGGGCTACGACGAGATCGCTGCATTCGACCACGTCGTGATGGGCCATCCAGGCGAGGGCCGCTACACCATCTATCCCGCCAACATGCCGATCCTCGAAGCGCTAATGCTGCTGGCCAACGTGGCGGCCGTGACCGAGCGGGTGTCGCTGTCGACCGAGGTGCTGGTGCTGCCGCAGCGCCAGCCCGTGCTGGTGGCGAAGCAGATCTCAACGCTGGACACGTTGTCGGGCGGCCGGGTGCGGCTCGGCATCGGCGTGGGTTGGCAGGACTCCGAATACGACGCTCTCGAGGAAGACTTTCACTCGCGCGGCAAGCGCATGGACGAGGCCATCGACCTTATGCGGACCTACTGGGCCGGCGGCCGCATCGAGTTCTCCGGCGAGCACTACAACAGCCATGACATGGGCATGGAACCGGTATCGCCACAAGGCGCTGGGCTCCCGCTGTGGATCGGTGGTGACAGCCCAGCCGCGCTGCGCCGGACCGCCCAGAAAGGCGACGGCTGGATGGCGTCTGGCGTCAGCGACGAGCGAGCGCTCGAGTGCATGGCAGAGATTCGCCGTCGAGCCGAAGAGGACTTCGGCCGAGATCCCGCGTCCATCGGCATGCAGCTGATGCTGGCCCCGCCGCCGCGTACCGACGCCGACAAGGGCTTCTACAAAGACCTGGATGCGATCGGCGAGCGGGCCGCGATCGTTGCTGCGATGGGCTTCGACTGGGCCTCGGTGAACGTCACGGCGATCTTCCAATCCGGTGCGCGTTCGGTGGATGCCATGATCGAGCGGCTGGGCGAGATCCTGGAACGAATTCGAGCCGAAGCGGGCTGAAGCGCCGAGACTTCACGACACGACCACCCCAACAACACACTGCAGGACAGGCACCATGAGCGATCCACAAATCATCATCGACAACTTGAAGACGTGCTGGGCGAGCTGCCGCGAGCTCTACGGCTCGCTTGACGGCGACCAGTGGGATGTCGGTTCGCACTGCCCGGACTGGACGGTCAAGGGTGTGCTCGCACACCAGGTCTCGGTTGAGCAAGCGCTGTCGGGCTGGATCCCCGAGTCGGTCGAGACACCTCACCCGTTTGGCGAGATTGCGGACTTCTTCACAGCGGCAATGGCGATGGAGGGTCCCGCGCTCGTGGCGCTGGCGGACGAGACGTGGGCTGCACGGGCGGCGCAGCTTGAAGCGCTTGACGACGAGGTGTTTGCCCGCGGGTCAGTCACACCGGTGGGGCCCGGCACGTACGGCCGCTTCATGGCAATCCGCGAGTTCGACCACTGGATGCACGAGCGCGACTGCCGCACACCGTTGGGGCTGCCGACGAACAACGGCGGTCCCGCCGCCGAGATGGCCATGACCGAGGTCCACCTGTCCGTTGGCTACATCGCCGGCAAGAAGGTGGGACTTGCCGATGGCGCTTCCATGCACTTCGAGATCACGGGCGCCATCGAACGCGACATCTACGTCGCTGTCGATGGCCGCGCCGGCGAAGTCGACCATGTCGAGAACCCGACGGTCACCCTGCACTGCGACTCGATGGCCTTCATGGATCTCACCTGCGGTCGCATCGACCCTGAGGTCCCCATCGCTGCGGGTCTCGTGAGCTGGTCGGGAGACGAGCAGATCGGAGCGCACGCCGCCCGCAACCTGCGCTTCACGATGTAGCTCGGTAACTCGAGGCGGTTGCTGCCGCCGCATCATCCATTTCTCAACCGACAACCCCAATTCGACAAGCAAGGAGCACACCGATGCCAGAGACCTCACTGCCAGTACGGCACCTGTTCAGCATGGCGATCGATGCCGACCTGTCCAGCGCAACCCGAATCAAGGGCGGTCCCTTCGGCAGCCGCATGATCGCCTCGGTCGACAGCGGCACCGTCACCGGCGAACGCATCAATGGCACGATCCTCGGCCCGTCGGGAGACTGGTTGTACCGCTGGGCTGACGGAACCATGCATCTCGACGTGCGCATTTCCATCCGCACCGACGACGGCACCGACATCTTGATGGAGTACCAAGGCAAGATCGTCGAGGACGGCACACCCCGCTCCGCGCCGACGTTCCAGACGTCGATGGACGGCGACTACGCCTGGCTGAACAAGATTCAGGCGATCGGCATCGGGTCGTTTCCCGAGGGCGGGCTCGTCTACGAGGTGTACGAGCTGCTGTAGCCACCGTGCGGCAGGCCGCGAGCACCCACCTGTCCTGATGAGGTCGGCCGCCAATGAGGGCGCTCAAGAGGCGATGCGTTGCCGGTCAACCCTGGTTGCCCCTGACCTGACTCTGTGTGCATAATGTTGGCGGTCGGCGGCTAGCCCTAGGGCCCCCGCCGAAAGTACGCCCCGGACCGGCTGCCGCATGGCAGCTCCGGGGCCTCTGCGTATCACGGTGCCGACTCAGGCCATCGCTCCACCGCTCGAACCCGATTCGCGATCGCAGCAAAGGCAGACCTATCCACCCCACACAGGTGGTCCGTACGCGCGCCTGCCAGCAGGTCGGGCAGCCGCAGCACGACCTCACTCTTGTCGGCATGCCCCATGTTGATCGGCTCGACAAGCCCCCGGCCCCGCATCTTCCTCAGTACCTGGTGATCCTTCTGGTCAAGCTGATTGGGGCCCAATCGCAGCCTCGACCGGCTCTCGATGACGACTTGCGATGCTCCAAACTTTCCCGAGAGTGACTCCAACGCGCGTTCGAGAAGTTTCGCTCGAACATGACTGCTTACGCCAGTACGTAGTGGTAGCGGTCGGAATCTGCTGCACCGGTCGAGGGATCCCGCACCGGCTTGCACGACTCGTCCACAAACGCGATGAGCCTGGCGTCATCGACAACTTGAGGGCCTGTGGACCGCTCATCCGGCGATGTCATCGGTCTCCGATTCGAGTGACCACTGATGCAGCCCGATTTCGTTGTTACTTTTCAGTGGTTATCAGTATTTCTCAAACAAAACTAGCGCCAGCGGGAGGTCGCGCCATGAATGTGCCGCGATGGCGGGCGGCAGCGGCGCTCAGGCCGCTGCGGGGTGCTTGCGGGGGTAGGCAAATCCCATGAGCGGGATGCAGAGCGCTTGCAGGCCGCCGAGCAGCAGCCACAGCCAGTTGTAGAGGTGCACCTCGTGGGCGCCGCCCAGCACTGCGATGGACACAGCCACGCCGATGCCGCCGACGCTGTACCGCAGCGATTGATGCACGCCGTTCGCGGTCGCGATGGAGGCCGGCTCGATATCCGCGAGCGCTGCGGAGTTCAGGTGGCTGGCCAACACGCCCATCCCCAGGCCGAAGAACACGGTTGCGGGGAAGAACGCAAACCAGAAACGCACGTTCTCGTCAAGGAAGAACAGCAGCCAGAGATGGCCGCCGGTGGCGATGAGCGACGCCAGGGCCATCATCCCCCGAAATCCGTGCTTGTCGGCCCAGCGGCCGCCGAGCACCGCCACAACCGCCGAGATGATCGGGGCCGGGGTGAACGCCAGGCCGACGGCCCACCGGCTGTAGTCCCAGACCTCCACCAGGTACTGCGGCCACAGGAACCAGCTTGTGAAGGCTCCGACCATCGCCAACGACACCGCCATGTTGGCGACGGCGAAGCTGCGAACCCGGAAGAGCCGTGGATCGAAGAGGGGCTCGTCGTGGCCGGCCGAGCGCCAGAGGAAAAGTGGTAGCAGCACCGCGGCACCGACAAAGCACGCGAGCGTGCTGACCGATCCCCATCCCCATTGACGCCCCTGCAAGGTTGCCAGCACGATCAGGAACACTGCGCTGCTCCCCATTGCGACGCCCAGCAGGTCCAGCGGCCGGCTGCGATCGGGTTTCGCTGTCTCTTGGAGAAACCACACCGAACCCAGGAAGGCCAGCGCTGCGATCGGCGCAATTGCGAGGTACACCCATCGCCAGTTCGCGATTTCCAGGATTCCCGCAGCCATGCCAGGAGCCAAGCCCGATGCCGCCATGCCCGCCGAGGCCCAGATTCCGATGACGCTGGCTTGGCGCGCTTTGGGAAACTGCGGCAGCACGAGCGCAAGGGAGGAAGGCACGGTCATCGCCCCGCACAGCCCCTGCACTACTCGGGCAACGAGAAGCAACTCGATGCCGGGCGCCAGCCCTGCTGCAATCGACGACACGAACAGGCCCAGCACGCCGATTCGGAACACCACGAGGCGGCCATAGCGATCGGCGAGACGGCCGCCCACGATGATGGTGGAAGCAGAATGCGATGGCGTAGCCGCTCACGATCCAACCGGTGACCGCCCCGGAGATGCCCGGAAAGGCTCGCACGATGTCGGGGAACGCAACGTTCGTCACCGTGACGTTGACGGCGCCGAGCACGAACGCCAGCGAGCCGGTGGCGAGCGCTAGCCGTGCTCGACTCGAGACGCGTTGGTCAGCATTGTCTTGCGGTTGTGGGCGTCGCGTCGGCGTCGGCGTCGGGGACGGGGTCTGCGTCGGGATCGGTCGATCAGGCGCAATGCGCTCGATGCGGGGCGGGGCGGCGGCGCCTGCGCGGCGGTCCCCGACCATCGGCGTCGCCCGAGGCGCGCCGTCAGCAAATCGGAGTCGGAAGGCCTGCGGTGCGGGGTTCGACGCTGAAGCGGATTCCTCAGTCATCGCCCGCCGGGGGGCGGCGCTCGCGCAGACCGCTGAGCCGAGGAGGATGCGCTGCGAGAGCCTCTTCGATGGGCTCGGTTCCCCAGCCGGGCGCATCACCCAGCACCAGGTGGCTGTCGACATAGTTCGGCGCGACGGTGACGATCTCGTCGTCCCACGGAATCCGGTCGATGTCGGTCTCCATGATGATGATGTTGGGAGTGGCCGCAGCCCAGTGGGCGTTCATCATCGTGGCGAGGTGCCCGTAGAAGTTGTGCGGGGCGACGCTGTGGCCCATGCCGTCGGCCATTGCGGCCATCTTGGAGGACTGCCAGAAGCCGTTCCAGATGCCGTCGATGATCGGCACGTCGAGCGACCCGGCCTGCAGGTACGGGTACAGCTCGCGCACGCCGAACAGGGACTCTCCCCCGCTGATGGTGCAGCCCGCCTTGGAGCGGATGTGCGCCATGGCGTCGGGATGGTCGGAGTCGATCTCGATCCAGAACAGCCCGAAATCGGCCAACTCGCGCACGATGCGGGCGTAACCCTCGGTGCGGGCGTTGAAGTTCAGGTCAACCAAGATGTCCATGTCGTCGCCGGCGCCGTCCCGGAAGGCTTGCAAGGTCGCCCGGATCTCGTCGATGAGCTGGTGCGACACGTTCAACTCGGGCGCGAACGGCGTGCCGAAACCAGGCAGCCAGCCGCGCAGCCCATCGGGCGTCTGGCGGAAGATGTTGGTCTTCAGTGCAGTGAAGCCCCGTTCGGCAACCTCGGCGCCGAGCGCCCGCACGCCGTCGAGATCGGTGATGCGGTTGCCGTAGATGTGCGGGAGGTTGATGCGCCAGGTCCCGCAGTGCGACCAGTACACGCGGATGCGGTCTCGCACCTTGCCGCCCAGCAGGTCGTAGCAGGGCACGCCCAGGGTGCGGGCCTTGGCGTCGAGCAGCGCGTTCTCGATGGCACCGATGGCCTCGCCGATGATGCCGCTCGCCGCTTGGCGGGTACGGGCGAAGAGGTACTGGTAGACGGGCTCGTGGTCGAAGACTGATCGGCCGATCACCAGCGGTGCCATGGCCTCGATTGCGGTGGTGAGGCCGGGTGAGGCAAAGCCTTCGTCGTACTCGGCCCAGCCGATCACGCCGTCGGCGGTGGTGACCTTCAAGAAGTAGTAGTTGCGCCACGCCGCGTCGCACGACAGCGTTTCGATGCGCTCGACCGTCGTCCCCCGGGCGGCGGAACCACTGCCCGATGCGACATCAACCATGGACTGCTCCTTCGGGTGCTCCGGGGCGTAGCGGCCCCGGGAGAGTCTTGCCTGCCCGCGGCGCGCTCGCCAGATTGTCGACGCACCTTCGGTTGATGTGATCCGGCTTCGAGCGGCTGAATCGACACCCTGAAGCCACTTTGGGCCCGGTGGTACGATCCGGCTATGACGGCTGTCACGCTGAAAATCGAACCGCTCGATGCCTCGTTTGGTGCGTGGGTGCACGACATCGAGCTGCGGTCCATCGACGACGTCACCTTCGAGGCGTTGCACGAGACCTGGCTGGAATACGCCCTGTTGGTTTTCTCGGGTCAGTTCCTGACGAACGACGAGCAGGACGCCTTCGCGATGCGTTTCGGCAATCTGGAATTCAACGCGGCGCCAATCTCGAACGTCGGCAAGGACGGCCAAGTCCACTACGAGCCCGCCGACGAACTCGTCAAGTCGCTGAAGGGCAATTGGGGTTGGCATCACGACAGCACCTACATGCCGCTGCAGGCCAAAGGCGCCGTGTTCACGGCCGAGCTGGTGCCCAAAGACGGCGCCGACACCGGCTGGGCCGACATGCGGGCCGCGTATGAGGTGCTGTCCGATGAAGACCGCGAGCTGGTGCACACGCTGGAAACGCACCATTCGCTCTACTACAGCCAGGGTCGGGCGGGCTTGCTGCCGAACAAGAAGGACGATGGCACCTACGGCATGTACGGCTACCACGACATGGACATCTCAGTCCGGCCGATGGTGAAGTACCACCCCGACACCGGTCGGCCCAATCTGCTGATCGGCCGCCACGCCCACGACATTGTCGGCATGGACCCGGACGAGTCTGTGGCATTGCTGGATCGGCTCAACCGCGAGGCTTGCCAGCCGCCGCGGATTTACCAGCACGCGTGGACCGAAGGTGAGGCCGTGATCTGGGACAACCGCCGCCTCATGCATCAGGGTGTGCCGTTCGACATGTCCCAGCCGCGCAAGATGTGGCATTCCCGCATCGCCGGCGAAGTCGAATCCGAGCTGGCGCTTAACCACACCCCTGAGTCAGCGGGCTTCAAGCACGGGCGCGACGCCATCCTGAACTCGGTCGGCTAGCAGACGACGCAACACGCAGTCGTCTGGCGGATCCTGCCCCTGCACCGAAAGGAACATCGTGGCTGCATACGTGATCACGCGGGTCAACGTCACCGATCCGGACCAGTACGAGAAATACAAGGCACTGTCGCCGGCCGCTGTCGCCGAGAGCGGCGGGAAATTCATCGTGCGAGGCGGTGAGTCGGTGACCCTCGAGGGCCCCGAGGAGACCCGGCGCTTGGTCGTGTTGGAATTCCCCGACATGTACTCGGCGAAGGAGTTCTACGACTCCGAGAAGTACCGCCACGCCCGCGACGTCCGGGCCGGTGCCGCCGAATTCCAGATGGTCGTCGTCGAGGGCGTGTAGCCCGCGCCGATAGGCGGCCTTCCACCGGTCGTCGTGTTGGTCCGGCTGTGATGCCGGGTGCGATTTCAACCAACGACGTGGTGGAGGTGCCTGTCGATCATGCGCGCTTTGAGCTAGACGGCGATGGATGTCATCTGGACGGCGAACCAGCCGCCGCGCTCCTCGGGCTGCGCTGGACCGTCGAGCGCACCAACTCATTGCTGTGCAACGTCGGACAGCAGCGCCCCAACACCGACTGACCAACCCTCCACGATTTGGGGGGAAGCCCAAGTATCCAACAATTCGATAATATGAAGTATTGTTACGGGTTGCGCCGCTGCGACGTTGTTGTCGCAGTGGTGCGCGGAGGTACGTGATGGCTGTGATTGTGCGCTGCGTCGGCGGCGGGCGGCGTGGGTGGCGTCGTGTGGGTGTTTGCGGTGCTGTGGTAGGCGTGTTGGCGTCGGTGCTGGTAGCGGTGCCGTCTGTTGGTGTGGGTGCTGCTGGAGTGCCGGGTGTGCCGTCGGGCTTGTCAGCGGCGCCAGTCGAGGGTGGGGTGTTGTTGAGCTGGGACGCTCCCGAGTCGGACGCGACGGTGTCGGGGTATCGGGTTCTGCGTCGTCGTCCTGAGCGCGGTGAGCGGACCTTGTCGGTGCTGGTGTCTGACACGGGAACGTCTGAGACGTCGTATGTGGACGCATCTGCTGCGATCGAGGGCGAGTTGTTCGTGTATCGGGTGGTGGCGTTGTCTGATGCGGTGGCGGGAAAGCGTTCGGCGAGGGCGCGTGTGAGGTACGCGACGCCTGAGCCGGTGGTGCGCGCAGTTGAGACGGAGCCGGAGTCGGGATCTGGCGGGGTTGTGTGGTCCGGTGTATTGGGGGTGGGAACTGACCGGTCGGTGGCTCCGGCGATGTCGGGATTCTCGACGTGGTCGCGGTTGGGGTCGTTGGCGCCGCGGTCGTTTGAGATTGATGGTGTGTCGTCGCGGGTGTTGGTGTTGTTGGAGCACCCGGGCGGGGTGTTCTTTGCGACCGATCAGGCGATGGGCACCGATTTCGTGCTCGACATCGGCGGCCGGGAGTTCGTGGGGTCCGACAGTTTGGTGCCGGCGTTGTCGGTACGCGGCGCCTATTGGTGGCCCTCTACGAGTTCGCCATGGTCCGACGGGGACAGCGTGGATGTCGAAGTGCGTGTCCCAGCTGATGCAGCCGAGATGGGTGTGCGCGAGGCAGCGCCGCTGTGGGCGTATTTCCATCGGGTGCCCGACACTCATGACGGGACTGGCGCGTTTGAGGCACGGTTGAGATTCGGCGAGGACGTCGACACCACAGCCGCCGCGCTGCGCGACGGCGTGCTGGCGGTGTCAGGCGGGACCGTCACCACGGTGAACGCCGTCAGCGCGGGATCGACCAGAGACTGGACCGTCACCGTTCAGCCCGACGGCGACGGCGACGTGACCTTGGGCGTCGCTGGCGCGCTCGGGTGTTCTGACTCGGCGGCGGTGTGCACCACAGACGGTCGCACCCTGCCCGCGGATATCGCAGTGAGCGTCGCAGGCCCCGCCGCTTTAGTGGAGCTGGCCGCGCTGAGCGTGGACGGCGCTGTGCTCGCTCCGCTGTTCTTGCCGGAGATCACTTTGTATTCGGCGCAGGTGGACGCGGGCGTGTCCCAGGTGACCGTCGAGGTGCTAGCGCGCGACGCGGCGGCGTCGGTGGACATCTCGCCCGCGGACGCAGATACGAACGTTGCGGGGCATCAGGTGACGGTCGCGGCCGGGACACAGACCACGATGACGGTCACGGTCCGGTCCGCCGACGGGAGCGCCGATCGCACATACTGGATTGCGTTCAGCCCGGCCGCGGTCGCCACACCCGCGCCGCCGCAGCTCAGCGACCTCACGCTCGATTCGATCGTGCCGGTGCCGTTCGCCTCCGAGCAGACTCGCTATGAGACCCAAGCGATGCCCTCGACGACCGAGACCACCGTGGCGGTCACCGCTGAAGAACCCGGCTCGACGGTGGAGATCTTCACCGTGCGCAGCGACGACCCGGCGCTTGCGGCGCTCAGCGCGGACGCCGACGGCGGCACCGCCGGTCACCAGGCGCAGCTGTCATCGACGGGCGACACGCTCATCCTGGTTGTGGTCACTTCAGCTGACGGTCAACGCAAGCAGGTCTACGTCGTGCTCGTAGCCGCGGCCGGCACCGCAGGCGGATCGAGCCTCCAGCGCGCCTTTGAGCGTGGTGGCAGATTTGCGGTGGCGCGCGCTGACACTCCGCTGCCGACGCTGACGTCGCTCACTCTTACCGGGGCCACGCTCGGCGCGACGTTCGCGGCAGCCACCACGGACTACACCGCATCGGCGACGGCCGCCACCACCCAAATCACTGTCACGGGCGTCGCTTCAGCAAACGCGGGCGTCATCATCGTCCCGGCTGACGCCGACCCCGACACCGCCGGGCACCAGGTCGCGCTAGTTGAGCCGCTAGCTGGCGGGACAGCCACGCAGACCGCCGCGGCAGTGATCGTGCGCTCAACCGACGGCACCAGGCTCAACGCCTATCTGATCAGCGTCAGCCGGGCAGCACCAACGGGAGAGGACGCCACCCTCAGCGCGCTCACCCTCAGCGGCGTCACCCTCAGCCCAGCGTTCGCGGCCGGCACATACGCCTATTCGGTCACGGTGGCCTCCACCGTGTCCCGGACCACCGTTTCCGCCACCGTCAGCGATGCCGACGCGGCCGCCGTCATCACGCCAGCTGACGCCGACACCAACACCACCGGACACCAAGTAGCTCTCAGTTCGGGCACCAACACGGTCACCGTGACCGTCACTGCGAGCGACGACACGACTACCAGGACCTATACCGTCGACGTTTCCCGCGGCGTGTCCAACGACGCCGACCTGAGCGCCCTCAGCGTCGGCGGTGTCACCCTCAGCCCGGCGTTCGCGGCCGGCACATACGCCTACACCGGCGTGGTCGCCGCCGCCGCGACCGAGGTCACAATCGCGGCGACCGCCGCCCACGACGGCGCCACGGTCGTCGTCACGCCTGCGGAACAACCAGCGAACGCCGGGTCCTCGGGCCACCAAGTGACCCTCGAGGCGGCGGCCACCCGGATCCTGGTGGCGGTCACCGCCGAGGACGGCGCCACCACACGAACCTACGTGGTCACCCTGGGCAGGCCCGCGACCAACGAGGACGCCACCCTGAGCGACCTCGAGATCGTCGACATCCGCCTCGGCCCCGTCTTCGTTGACTCCATCTACTCATATGAGGCCAAGGTGGCCCACGACACCGCCCGGGTCACGGTGTGGGCCGCGCCCGCCAACGTCGCCGCAGAGGTGAACGTGATCCCCGCCGACGCCGACCCCGACACGGCGGGCCACCAGGTCGACCTCTCGCCGGTCGACACCGGTGGAGCCCCGTCCCAAACCGTGGTCGGCGTCGTCGTCACCTCCGTCGACGGGACTGCAGCCCAAACCTACGCCGTCGAGATCACCCGGCAAGCCCCGATCCTCGACGATGACGGCTACCTGGAGACGGAACTGCCCGAGGGCTGCGGTCTAGAGCCGCTGTTCGACACCAGCGACGGGAAACAGCCTCAGTCCCAGTGGACGCGGGCATGCAAGTCCATGCTGCTCTACCAGCGCTACTCGGGATACTCCCAAGCCAACCCCCCGCTCTTCTACAGGGGACACGCCCGCTTCTATCGATTCCGAGCACTGAGCGACGGCGACGTCACCATCCGGATGACGGACTACGACACCAGCCACCACTTCGTGCTTCGAGCCGCCGACGGAACCGAGCTGCAGCACGTGTTCTACCACGTCAACTTCCCAAACAAGCCCTGGTGCGCCGACAACTACGGCATTGCTTGCAGCCCCGACCCGGTGCTGGAGGCGACGCTCGAGGAGGGTGACTACTTCCTCGAGTTAGTGCAGCACTACGGCAACCGGCAGCGGTACTTCGAATTCCAGGTATCGGGCGACGTCTTGCAAGTGGCCCGCCCTCGGCTGGCCTCGATCGCCGTGGACGGCACCGCGCTCGCGGGGTTCGACCCCGAGGATTTCCGCTACCAGATGGCCCGACCGGGCGCCGAGGTGACGGTGTCGGCCACTCCAGCCGCAACCACGCCGGCCCACAACGTCACTGTGTCAGCGGCGGACGCCGACCCCGACACGGCCGGCCACCAGGTCAAGCTCAACGAATTCGGCCTCACCGACGTGTGGTTCACCGTGGTCGAGTCCAACCAGATCGCGGCGAAGTCCTACCGGGTGCGGTTCTTCGGCGACGCGCCGCCCGGGACGCCGCTGACGGCGCAGTTCGTCGACCCGCCCGCAGCGCACCGGGGCTACGACACCAGGTTCACTGTGAAGATCCAATTCAGCGAGGCGATCCGCATGTCCTTCAAATGGCTGCGGGACTCGGCGCTCGAGGTCACTGACGGCCAGGTCACCACTGCGAAGCGAGTCGACGGGCGCGCGGACCTGTGGATCATCGGCATAAATACCGACTCTCGTCGTCCGGTGACCATCTCGCTGCCCGCAAGCACCTCCTGCGTTCCCGAGTCGGGGCTGTGCAGCTTCTTCGGCAAGCGGCTGTCGAACTCCATCGAGGTGACGGTGGCCGGTCCGGACGGGTGACAACCCTGAGGTCTTTGCTCTGTTAGTTAGAGCCCGCCGAAGCTCCCAGGCCGCGTGGATAGGCGGCCTTCCACCGGTCGTCGTGTTGGTCCGGCTGTGATGCCGGGTGCGATTTCAACCAACGACGTGGTGGAGGTGCCTGTCGATCATGCGCGCTTTGAGCTAGACGGCGATGGATGTCATTTGGACGGCGATCGAGCCGCCGCGCCCCTCGGGCTGCGCTGGACCGTCGACCACCCCAACCGACGCCAACCCCACTGACCACCTATCCGCTGGCGCGCCTAGGCCAGCCGCCAGACTTAGCAACCAGCACAGAGGAGCAAGCAACCATGGGCCGCAAGTCGATTGAGATCGAGAGCTTCCAGCACGCCAACCCGATTCCGGCGGCGACGCGGATCGGTCCGCTGGTGGTGTCCAGCATCACGCCGCCGACCAATCCGGGCTCGCGCGACGTTCCTGACTCCCTCGAAGAGCAGATCGACAACCTGTTCACCCATGTCGGCCAGATGCTCGAGGGCGCCGGCGCCACCTGGGACGACATGGCGAAGATGACGTTCTACGTCACCGACCCGGCCGCGTCACGCCCGGCGCTGAACGGACCGTGGCTGGAGCGCTTCCCCGACCCGGAGTCTCGGCCGTCTCGCCACAACATGAAGGTGGAAGGCAGCGGGCCGGTGCAGATCTCCTGCACATTCGTGGCCTACGTCGAAGACTGAGCAACCGAGGCTCCGGCTTCGTCCGGTAGTCCGACGCCTCTACGAGGCTCGTCGATCTGTACCTGCTTTGTAGTTCTCTCGTGCCCCTCTCCACTTCGTCTCGATTGCCATCAGGAATACGTATATGCATTTACGCGTGTGTACAGATACACGTAACTCTATGTACCCTTAATTCTGTATTCTTGAAGCTTCAAGAGAGCACTCCGACTCGGTGTGCATCCAAACCTCGCGAGGCGCTACATGGCCGAGACGCTCATCGACCGAGACTCCGAAGCGCAGCACTTACGGGAGCTTGCCGAGTCAGGCCGATCCGCACTAGCGCTCGTGCGAGGCCGGCGGCGAGTCGGCAAGACCTACCTGCTCAACAATCTCTGGCCAGCCGATCGCGTGCTGTACTACACCGCCTCCGACACCGGGGCAGAAATCAACCGCCGTGTCCTCGTCAACGAGGCCGCCCGCTGGTCAGGGACCGAGCTTCGTGCCGAGGACTACCCCACTTGGCGCGCGCTGTTCGGTGCACTGCTCCGCTTGAGGCCAGATGCACCGATCATCATCGTCATCGACGAATTCCAGTACCTCGCCGAGGGCTCGAAGGGTCTCCGGGAGGCAGCCTCGGAACTCAATGCTGTCTGGGAACGGCAACCGCCAGTTCGCTCCGCGCCGGTGCTGCTGGTGTTGTCGGGATCCTCTCTCACCATGCTCAAAGAACTCGAGCGTGGCGGTTCGCCGCTCTATGGACGCCTCGACGTATCGCTCACTCTGAATCCGTTCGACTACTTCGATGCGGGCTTGATGGTTCCGCAATACTCGGCCGTCGACAGAGTGCGGGCCTACGCGTCCTTCGGCGGGATGCCTGCATACTTGGCGCGCATCGACGACACGCGAGAACTCGATCAGAACATCGTCAGCCAGATGCTCGCCGACACTGGGTCGGTCAGACATCTCGTGCGCTCCGCGATTGAGCAGCAAGAGGGACTGCGCAATGTGGCCCGATACCGCGCCATTCTTGCGAGCGTGGGCATCGGCCGACCGACGGCAGGCGAGATCGCCGCGTCGATCGGCCTGACGCGAGAAACCATCCGCCAGCAACTTCAGCACCTCGTCGATATCTCGATGTTGACGGCGTCGTCCAACTTCGGGTCGGAACGCGGCATTCGCTACAGGCTTGCCGACCCGGCAGAGCGCTTCTTCTACGGCATCACGTTGCCGTTGGAATCGGCAATCGCCGCAACGGGAGCCGACCAAGTGTGGCGTGAGCTCGTGGCACCACAGAAGTGGCCCACGTACATCGGTCAGCACGTCTTTGAGGACGTCGCGGCGCAGGCATACCGGCGCTGGGGACCAGGGCGCGGACTGCCGGTGGTGCCGGAGTGGCGGCGGTGGACCGGCAGGGATCGCACACGTCGGCAGGTGGACATTGACCTAGTGGGCCGCACTCTCGACGGCGCTGTGATCAGCGGATCGGTGAAGTTCCGCAGTCGTCAGGCCGACGCACGCACCTATCTCGAGCACATTGAAGCCTTGCGACGGCTCGCCGATAGCGGCCATGGGTGGGCAAACGAGGCGCTGGACGAGGGCGCAGGGTTCTACTTCGTATCAGCAGGAGGCTTCAGCGACTCGTTCTTCGAGGCCGTCGAACCAGGTCATGAACTCATCTGCTGGACGCTCGACGACCTCTACCCCGATGAAGGCTGACCCGAGTCGCTGGGGCTCAATCCTCGGGCAGTCCGACGCCGCTGCATCAACCTTCGGCGTCTCCGACGCCGCTGTGTCAATCTTCGGGCAATCCGACGCCGAAGCTGATCTGCCCGAGGGGGCCGAAGTCGGCGACGACGGCGTCGCCGGGGCGGATCGTTCGGGCTCGGATGAACGAGCCGGACAGGATTGCGTTGCCGGCTGACATGGTGACGCCGAACTCGCTGAGCTTGCGGGCCAGCCAGGCCACCGAGTTGAGCGGATTGCCCATCACGGCCGCTGCGGTGCCGGACTCCTCCAAGTCGCCGTTCAGGTACAGCGCACCGCCGATGTGCCGGATGTCGATATCGGTGAGCTCGGTGGGGCGGCCGCCCACGATGATGAAGCCGCACGAGGCAGCGTCGGCGATGCTGTCGACCACGCCGGCCTGGGTGCTGCGGCGGTTGTAGCGCCGGTCCACCACTTCGATGGCGGGCAGGATGAAGTCGGTCGCCCGCATCACGTCGATGGCGTTGGTGTCCGGGCCGCCGAGGTCGGACTTCAGCACGAAGACGATCTCGATCTCCACCAGCGGCACGTTCAGGATCGAGGCGGGCACGATGCAGCCCTCATCGAGGAACCAGTTGTCAAACAGCGTTCCGTAGTCGGGTTCGGTGGCGCCCGAGGTCGAGCGCATGGCCTTCGACGTCAGCCCCACCTTGTGGCCCTTGACGACTCTGCCGGCGGCAACCTTGGCGTCGGTCACCATCTGCCCGATGGCATAGGCGTCTTCGATGTCGGCACCCGGGTAGCTGTCGGTGATCGGATCGATCCACTCGCGGGTGTTCTCGGCATGCAGCAGCGCCGCGGCGGCCTCATGCCGCTGCTCGTCAGTCATCGCCATGTCGCCCTCCCCATCTCCGACGGCCCAGCTCGTCTAGCGCTCGGCCAGCCTCCGAGAACGTTAGAGCTTCGACCGTCGTGCCCAATCGCCGACGGCGGCCGCTGCGCGTTGTATCGATCGGGTTCGTGGCTTACGGCTCGATTCGCTCGACGGTTCGCACCCGGTCGATTCCACGATCGAACGAGGCAATTCTGCCGATACCAGTTGCTTCTGCACTTGCCACGAGATACGCATCCGCGAAGCTCAGACGATGAGCCTCGTAGACCTCGATAGAGCGAGCCAAGAGAGCCGGGTCCGTCACGCGAACACTTCCGGTGGCCAAGACACCCTGAGCCAGCTGCGCAACGCGTGTGCGCTCCATGCCATAGACCGACTGGAGCACATAGATCGTCTCAGCCAGAATCAAGTCCGGCAGCAATAGCGTCTCTCCGGAGGCCAGCAGCCGCGCAGCGGCAGCTGCGGTATCGGCTGGACTGCCGGTGAGTTGACGGACAAGGACGTTGGTGTCGACAAACGCCGTCACGACTCGTCGATATCCATTGCCTCACGCGCCCACGCTTCTCGCGCCTCCGCAATCACTTCTTCCCACGGCATGTTGCGCTTCGACACAGGCACTTCCACGCTTCCTGCGAGTTCGATGAGATCGGGAATGCGTTTCATGACTGCCCGCTCAGACTCGACCCTGAACAGCACGGCATCGCCTGGGCTGATGCCCAGCGCTTCGCGCACGCTCTTGGGAATGGTCACTTGCCCCTTGGAGGTGACCCGCGCCATGATTTGCATGTCGGATTCCTTACCGCCTTTAGGAAGTAAGGAAATACTACTTGCGGCGAGTGCATTGGACGGGTAGCCGACGGCGATGTGGGCCGGTGTCGATCAATCTGGGTCGAGGACGAGAACCCGCTGCGCGTCATCCGCCAGCGAGGCCATGGCCTTGTCGAAGGTCGCGACGCAGCCGTCGTGGCGTTCCGCTAGGGCAATGAGGTGTGCGCCGGTCACCTGTCGATAGCCCGTCAGCCGCTCTGGGCCGCTTGATAGAGCCTGGGAAGGATCGACGTCGTCGATCCAAAACACGTGGCCTTCCACTGAAGCGAGCGCTCTCATGACCGAGGCTGCCTCATGCGGCGAGCGCGCATCGGGCAAGATCCGCCGGTTCGACGAGACACGAATGAACCCGAGCTGCACCACCGGTGTCGTAGCCCATGGCGCTCCCTGACGAGAGGTGAACCAGTCGACAGCAGCCCCATGATGGACATGTGTCGGCCAGGCCAGGGCGACAAGCACGTTGACGTCAAGAAGTGCCGTCACCAATCCTCGCTCGCCGCACGAACCATCTCCGGCGTGATCGGGCCGCTGTCAGTGTCGACCTCGAACCCGGGCACTCCCCGAGAGGCAGCGGGCGGGCGTTGCCGACAGCCGCGACGTGCCAGTTCCGACATGGCTGCTCCAATCGAGATGCCCCGTTCCTGTGCCAGTGAGCGCGCGACGGCAAGCACGTCATCGTCCAGTTCCAGCGTCGTCCGCATCGAGACATCATAACATCACAACATCACAGCCGACGGCACGCTGGCTAGTAAGTCGAGTCGCCCCAGGTCTCGTTGAAGACGATCTCTGAGAGCGGCAGGCGGTCGAGCTTGCGGGGGAACGGCGTGGAGCGGTAGCCAACAGCGATGTGAGCCGCGGTGGCCACGCCCTCGGGGATGTTCAGCATCTCGGCGACCTGCGGCTCGTACATGCACAGCAGCGTCGTGAGTGCCGTGCCAAGGCCGGACTCGCGGCAGCCGAGCAGGAAGTTCTGCACTGCGGGGTAGATCGAGCCGCCGCCCACGATGCTGAGGCGGCCGAGCTCGGTGTCGGTGGGATGCACCCCGTCGATGTAGCCGCAGGCCACCACGATGGCCGGCACCTCTGCGAAGTGCTCGGCGAAGTAGTCGGCGCTGTCGAGCAGGCGCTTCGCCTTGTCCCCGACAATCTCGATGTCGCCGCTGCGGGCCAGCCCCAGGTACGCCTTCCACGGCTCCAGGTACCACTCCTGCAGCTGCCGCTTCTTCTCGTCATCGCGTACGACGATGAACCGCACCGGCTGGCGGTTGCCGCCCTGGGGTGCATGGCGTGCGTAGTCAAACGCACGCTCCAGCGTCTCGTCCGACACCGGGTCCTTCGTGAAATACCTAGTCGTCATCGACGTGAGTGCTGCTTCGCCTAGTTCCATGGGTTTCCTCGCTTGCTCAGGTCCGTTCGGAGCCTGTCGGCGCCCGGCCCGGACGCTGACGGCGCAACAGTACCCACCACTCGTCGCGCCATCGGCTCCTCGAGCAGCGAAGGGTCGATGACACGTCAACTACTTCAGCATTGCGACTATCTCACGCTTGCCATCGACTCCAAGCGGTTGGATTCCGCGATCAGAATCCCAAACACCCGTTGTCGCATCGAGTGCCTCATACATGTGGAGCGCCACTCGACGAACAATGTCGAAATCGGTCGACCAGCCGTGCTCGTCCGCGCATTCTTGAAGTTCCACGGGGTTTGTTTCGATGTGCCGGTGCCACCGCGCTATCGCGGCAGGTGCGGGTAGCGAGTCAGACCTACTGCTGTTGACGCTCCGCGTGGTCATGACGAAGTTCTCGATTTGCGAGAGACGTGCTCGCGACCATGGCACCACGTGGTCCAAAGAACCGCCGGATCGAGTGGCATGCGGGTCACTACCTGCTCGACCGCGCCCCGGCCATTCATCCAATTTGTTGTGTGGAGGCGGATCGCGCGGCTTCGGCCCTCGTAAGTGAACGGCCTACCTCGGACCGGGCGGAAGGCCCCGTCAGGACGGCTGACAATTCGTCTCCACACAGCCTCTGCCTGTACTGATAGCGGGCGGTTCATGATCGGCATCAGTCAAGAGCCGCCGGAGTCGCTGATCAGGCCGATGAGGTGCGTTTGTGTGTCAATGACTCCTCGGAGACTGTCGGTGAGGACACTGCAGCCCGTGATGGCGTATTCGTTGGCGATCTGCACCACGGTGGAAGCCTTGGTGGCCGCGGACTGGCCTTCTTCGGCGAGAGCAAGCAGTTCGAGGTGGGTGACCCGCCACGGGTCGGATTCAAGGATTCCGCCATCGTTGAACTTGACAAGCTGGTCGCGCTCCGGGAGTGGGGTGCGGCGCCCCTCGACGGCACCAATCCCGAGGGCGTACCACCAAAGGTCTACTTGGCGTGGGAAGGCGGTGCGGACGTCTGATCGATCGACAAGGCGATCCCGGAATTCGGCGTGGAAGCTCTTGGGTAGCCAGAGGTCCTGATTGCCGTATCGTCGTTCGTTGCTCATGGCGTCACCTCCTCTCGAACGGTGAACCGTGTGCTGTCGTCTTTGCGGCGGGTGCACACGAAGCAGATCTGGCGGTGGTCGCATGCGCATGACCGAACCGCTGGAACCCCGTCCCCCCACTCGTTTACGAGGTCGACTGGGTAGTCCTTGGAGCACGAGAGAGTGGAGACTGATCCCGCCCGCTCGTCGAGGAGATCCTCGATGTCTCGAATCTCAGACCGGGTCATGAGGAGCACCACCTGGTACGGGAGCCCGGCGGCGTCGGCTGGACTGGTGAGGAGCTCGACCATCCGATGCTTGACCGCTCCGGAGGTCATCCCGAGGGGTGTATCGATGATGCGAGGTGCTTCGCGGCCCGCCACTTCCATAAGCGCCCAGATGAACGAGAGGGTAAGTGCGCGCTGCGAGGCGCCGTTGAGTTCGTAGTCAGCGTCGAGGGTCTTGCCGCCCTGAGTGTGGATCACGATGTCGAATCGGTCGTTGATCGTGACGCGCGTGAAGACTGCCGATTCGGCGTCCGGATCGGATCCGACGATGTCAAGAAAGAGCTCGTTCATCCGGGCCGACACGCGTTGTACGTAGTCGGACTTGAGTGAGCCCAGGGTTCCCCGAGCGAGCTTGAGCAGGTCGTCAGCGACAACCGACCGCAGCCGGATCGTCTCGTTCAGGGTGCTTTCTGCCTCAGCTCTCCGCACTCGTTCGTCGGCGAGGCGCGCCTCCTCTTCGAGACCCTGAAGTCGACCTTCGACTTCTCCGTACTTGCGATCGAAGCTGGATCGCTTCCCTGTGTTCTGATTGATTCGCTCGGTCAGCGTTCGCACGCGTTCGGCGTCAATCTGCTTGCGCTTTTCCCGCTCACTGTCGAGATCAGCTTGTTTGCGTCGCTGAGCATCGCGGCACCCTGTGTACTGCTGTCGCAGTTCTGCAGCGATGTCGTCAAATGATCGGCCCGCTGCGATCGCCGCCAGTTGGACGCTGGAACTGTTCCGAGCCAGATGCCATACGGTGGATAGACGTTGCAGTTCCGGCGCCACCACGCGTTGCCGCTCGATGAGGTCCTCGATGTGCTGGTGGCGCTCACTTCCCTCCCCTAGGTCCTCGCCGCAGATGCAGATGCCGAGCTCAAGACGGTCGGTGAGTACTTCAATGGCGGCGCCAGGGATCACCTTTCGGTCAGCGAGGTCGTCCAAGATGCCGAGACCTTGCTGGAGCTGCGGGCCAATCAGTCGCCAGGACAGCCCCTCAGACTGGAGCAACTCTTTCATCTGGCCGCGAATCCCATCCTCTTGGGTCCTCAGCTGCAAAAGGTCCCCTTCCAGCTCTCGGATTCGAGCCTGAATAGTGTCGAGGTCGCCGATACCTCGAATTCCATCGAGTTCTCGCTCATCGGCGCGGATCTGCTCGTCCACGCGAGAGATCCGCTCGCGGATTTTGTCCAGTTCACTCTCGTCTTCAGCGACGCGCTCTTGTATCTCCTCGAGAGCGGCATTGGCGGCTTGGAGCTCCTCCCCGCCGTCGTCCGCTAGTTCCTGTTTGAGGCTCTTCGCAACATTTGAGAGGTGCTTCTCGGTGGCTTCGACGTCGTCCAGGCCCAGCAGCTGTCGTATGGCGCTGTGGACTGCTTTCTGGCGTTCTCGGTCGGCTTGCTGTCCGCTTGAGATGAATCGCTGCACATCGTCACCGTTCGTAAAGAAAACATCGGCCAGGTTGAGAGGGAGGAGCTTGCGGATCAGACCCTCTTTGCCGTCTTCGATGTCTTCTTCCCCGGCCGATGTACGGCGGAGCAGTCGGAGCTGATCAGGGTTGCGCTGGAATCTGTCGTCCTCACCAGGTGTCTCCTCACAGCTCCGGATGAGTCGGTATCGCACCTCGTCGCCCGAATAGGGATCTGTTGTGGTGAACTCGGCACGCACCTGAACCGTGACGGGCCTGCCTGGGGGCTTCACTGCGGCGGTCAGGCGCATGCCTGTTGGTATTCCCGGCGCGCCATACATGGCCCAGCGCAGCGCATACAAGATCGACGTCTTGCCGGAACCGTTCTCAGCTCGGATGACCGTGAGCGGCTGCTGACTGTCGGTTGAGAACGTCAGGTCGACGTTCTCCAGCAGTTTGAAGTTCTTGATGTGTGCGCTCTCGAACCTCATGCGGCGTCCTCTAGACGAGCTGAGACTTCGCCGGCGAAGGATGTGACAAGCTCGTTGATGGCTCGGCGCCGCGCTCTGTCGCCGGGCTCGGAGTGCTGTATGCGGAGCGCTTCTACGAATCGGCCGACTAGGTGCGCGTGGTACTCGTCGTAGCGCTCGGCGATATCTTGTACGGCCTCGCCGGCAGCATTGGCGACCAGCTTTGTTGCGTCAGGCATTGGCGTCCTTCCAGACCTTTGCTTCGAGGTCGCGTATTACTTCGTTGGGTCCGTCTGAGTCGAATTCGTTCTCGGCGATGCTCGCGAACTCGGCCGCTCGACGCAGCTCTGACTTCAGCAGGGACTGGCCGATGGAGGTGTCGATGTCCGGCGGCATAACGAGGAAGTCGTGTAGATGAGCGACATTCTTGTTTGGAGCTTGTCGGAGTATTCGGCCTCGGCGTTGGACCCATTCTCTACGAACCGCGCTCGAGGCGAGCAGAAACGCTGTGTCCGTCTGGGGGATGTCCACGCCTTCGTCGAGGACCTTCATTGCTGTCAGCACCTGATAGTCACCTGCTCCGAATCGCTCGAGAATTCTCTCAGAGCGGGAACTACGAGTCTCGCGGCTTGTGTACTGGTGGGATATGACATGGAGATTTTCGAGGATTGAGTTCACAGCCGTGATCTGCTTGGGCTTCTCGAGAACTGTTGGCTTCGCTGATGTGTAGATGAGCGTCTTGGTCACGGCGTCGGTGCCCATGCGGCGGAGTTCGGCCGCTAGCGCGGGGAGTTTCGCGTCTGCTTGCTCGATCAGCCCTCGACGCTCACGGAGCAGCCGCTCGACCTTTGGGTTGAGCGCGACTGTGACGCCGTCGTCGTCGATCCTGAATCCAGCCCGGACGAGCTCCTCGGTGAGGAATTCGTAGTGCTCCATCTCGACAGCATTGAGCTCGATGACATGTAGGTAGTAGTTATACGGCACTAGGCATCCGGCTTCGATGGCATCTCCGAGCGAGAACTCGAATACGGGCGGGCCGCCGAAAAAGTCGAATAGCTGATCGGTGCCGTCGGGGTCGTATTGCCGGATCGGCGTAGCTGAGAGACCGATTCTGCGTGTGAAGAAGTCTGGCGGATCGTTGATGAAGGACGGAGTGCCAAGATTGTGAACCTCGTCGGCGATCAGCACGAGCTCGACGGTCTTTGGTAGAGAGGTCAACCAGCGTCGCTCCGAGGAGTCGGTCTTGATGAAGAGGGCGTTACTCATGACGACTACTTCGGTTCTGGGCTGCTCGGTGGCGAAACCGTGAGCCACGCGTTCGAGCTCTGCTCGGCGGTCCTGGGTTCCAGTCCCCTTAAGCACGACTGGATCGATCCCGAAGGCGCGGATGTCCTCGGTCCATTGGCGGACGAGCGGCCTTGAAGGGACGAGCACGACAACGCAGATGTGTCGCGGCTCACTGTGCTGCATCTCGGTTACGGCAATTAGCGCTGTGAGGGTCTTGCCGCCGCCGGTCGCGATCGCGACGATGCCGCCGGCCCCCTTGTTGAGCGCGTCAACGGCCCTGCCTTGATGGCCGAAGCGGCCTTCGCGCCATATGAGGTCGTTCGGAATCTGCAGCTGATGGTCAGGAGGGGCATGGCGCATGGCCGGTGGAAGCTCGGGTTCGAGTCCAGCTTCATGGTCTAGCTGCCACGCCTTCCAGAATTCGCTCTTCGTTGGCGGCGAGTCGGCTGCGTAGCCACGGAGAATGTCCAGCGCTTGCGACACCTCAACAGTGAGCGCTGTCGGGTGGCGGTTCTCCCATTGACGGTCCCACTGCTCCAGGAAGATTTGGACGCGTGCTTCGGATCGGGGGCCGTCTTGCCATGCCCGGTCGATCGACATCTGCTCGCCGTTGACAAGTAGACCGCGTTCGGTGGCGTTGCCGGAGCCGTGGACGGCGAGCCACTCGTCACCGGCTCTAAAGAGCCAGATCTTCTTGTGGTAAATGCCGCGTTCCATAAGCACGACGCGCAAACGCAGTCGGCCACTGGCCACCAGATAGGCAAGCGTTTCGACCGTGTACCGCTGCACGGCAGAATCTGATAGGCGGGCCTCGGTGAAGAGCCGCTCTAGTGCTTCCTCGAGGACTACCTCGGGCTCGCGTATCCCTCTCCGGATGGCCTCACGATCCTCCGCGCTGATCTCGGGCGAAACCATGAGATCGAGGATCGCATCGGAGTCGTTGATGAAAGCGGCGAGCCCACCCGCGATCTGAGCGAGGCAGCGCGACGTGAAGAACCCTGCGGCGATTCTTGCGTCGTCCGCTGAGCAGAGTGCCGGGGTGAGGATCTCGCCGACGAGGTCATCGTCAGGAATTTCGTAGGCTGGGCGCACTGAATCGAACAGCGATCCGAACGTCAATATGGCTCCTCTCGCTGCATTTCGGCATCGAGTGCGGCGAGCGCCTCCTCTAGTTCGGGCGTCGAGCGTCGCTCTGGGAGAGCCTCAAGCACGGCCGTGTCCCTTCGCGCTCGCAGCGTAGCCCTCACCTCGCCCCGACTGCAATGGAGCGCAGCCGCAAGTCCGTCCATGCCGGCGTACTCGCTGATGCCCGTCAGACGCGCCAAATGCGCCCAGCCCGTGCCGTGTTCGTTGAGGTCGGTCGCTCGCGCCGACACGGTCATCTCGCCACGGCGAAGGATCACCGTGAGCATGTCTCCCATCTTGGCGTTCACTGCTTCTGCAAGACCACGGGTAGATCCCAGCGAAGGCCCACTGAACGATGTGCCGGGGAAGGTCACTGTGACTGAAGTGCCGTGCGGGCCGTCGAACCGCAATCGTTCATTGACGGAGAGGTCGAGTAGCGCTCCGGCGGCTGGGCTGAGCTGACGCCCACTGCCCCGCGTCACGTCGCGGTCCACCTCGTACAACAACCCGACCACGCCGTCGCCGAGGGTAAACACGCCAGGTGCATCCCGAACTTCCGAGTTCTGGTAGTGGTACTTCTCGTGCTCACGCCGCAGCCGGATCCACCCGTCTTCAAGGACGAACATCGCCGCGTCACAGTACGAGCGGGCTGAGCCCTCGGCGATACCGAAGTCTCTGCTCAGCCGGTCGATGAGTTCGTCGACCAGCATCGGCGAGTCTGAGCGCTCGAGTATCTGTCCAATAGTCGATGCGATCCCGCTGTACTCGGGGAGGCCCCAAGAAGCCAACGCCCACTCGGTTCGGTTTGCACGCACAAACCGTTCGTCCTCGGCCATCGCGTTCTTGGCCGAAGTGATCGCGCGGCTCTCTCCGATGTGTGCGAGCAGCTTCTCGGCTGTTGCTGGTTCCGCAAGATCGGCCAGACCGAAGGCGAGTTTGTCAGCAATCGGCCCGTCCCATCGCACGACTTGGCCGTTGACGAGGCGGAGCTTCCGATCCCTCGCGATCCAATCGTCGTGGAGGCCGCTGTCGAGGCCCCAGCCGGCCAGTGCTGCGCTGGCCTTGGCTACGTCGATGCGACCGAACTCGTCGGTCATGTTCCGGATTGCGTCGGTTGGGTCGTTGCTCCGCGCCGAGCGAAGCACGAGCCAGCCATCGGACTCGTCGTACGGTCCGGCCAATTCGAGGAGCAACGACTGGTAGTCGTCGTAGCAATCGGCGGGAGGGTCGAGCATCGGGTTGACATGCCCCCGAGGAGCTGTAACGGAGAGCCGGTCGCGCAATGTGGTGGCGCGCCAGCGAATCGGGCTGCCAGCGGTACTGTCGACGAACAGGCCGAGCCGTGCGACAACTCGGGTCTCGATTTGCCGCACTCGCTCTCGGCTGATTGTGAGTTCATCTGCAAGGTGCTGCAGTGTGCGTGGCCTCCGCGGCTGAGCGATTCGATCGGCAAAGATCGAACGCTCGCGGTCGTCAAGCCCCTCGGCCCACTTGCTCAGGACGACGTACGGGTGCGGGGAAGTTGCGCCGATATCAGAGAGTGGGAATGTCGAGAGTGATCTCCACTCGTCGATCTCCTCCAACCCGGCGGCGGCGAGAGCCTGTCCAAACGTTTTGGCGTCGGACTCGGCGATCGCCCAGGCTGCGAAGTCTCGGAGATGCTGGGCCAGTGCCGAGACCGCCGACTGCTCGTTGTCGACGCCTGAAGCACTGGCGGAGGCCTCCTGGATCCCTGGCAACTCGGCGCTCTCCATGACAGAGAGAAGGTCAACGAGCGCTAATGCACCAATCCCAGGTAGAGCAAGAATCTGGCCAGATGACCTCGGTGCCTCCAGCGGTCCGTCGTGGCCGTTGTCCTCGATCAGGCGCCGCACGGCGTTGCGAGTGCGTTTCCTAAGCGGTAACGCAGCTACCCATGAGAGGGGTAGCTGCGCTGGAATGGCATCGGGGACAACCGGACATGAGAGCTCTCCAACCCAACCGCGGAGCTCCCGGCCGATGGCCTGCGGGAGTTCGTGCAGACCGAGTCGCTCCCAGATCTCGGATCCGAGATCGGCCACAGTAAGCGTCTCGGCGTGGTCATGATCCAGCACCACTAATGGCGGCTCAAGAGCGCCGTATGCATCGCGGTAGGGGCGTGGTATGAGCGGGCAATTGGCGGTCCCCCAAGCCGCGGCGCGTCGCGGCGATCCATACGACACACCGTTGGCAGCCACGATTCGGGTTATGTGCAGTTCTGCCATCGTCGGTTCACTCAACCCATGGATCTCGCTCAGCTATGGCTGCTACAACGCACAAACGGTGCAGGCCAAAGCGTCGTCGTCTGTGTCGAGGACCTCGGAGAGAGCTTCGAGGACGGGTATCGCAGTGCGTGCTTGGCGAATGCGGTGCATTGCGGCCTCGTGTTTGTCGAGGATTTCCTGGCTGCGGGACCGTAGTTGGACGAGCGTCTCGCCGCCGCTCCAGGTGTACTGACGACCGGTCATCGCGCGTTCGCTGAAGTCGGCGTCGCCGTCGACGCCGGCATCGAGCAGCACCTTCTGCTCGATCGCGATCGCCCTCTCGTAGAGCTCGGGATGACGTTCTGCGAGGCCTACCCATTCCGCCTTGCGCTGGTAGAAGCAGAAGTAGCAGCCGGAACGCGTACGCCATTCGTAGTAGTCCGGTAATCCGATCCCTGCGTCGTCGAGGATCTTCATGACACCGTCGTGATCGATGCCGTCCTCGACAAACGGCAAGCGGCTCTCGATGTTCGGCTTCGTCGAGATGTAGCCCTTGCGGTTCGCCTCGTCGGCCCGGATCGCCACGTACGAGATAGCGGGTTCGTCGCCGATCCACGCTTCGATCGGCTTGATCTTCATCACCTTTGTGCACCAGCGCATCTGCGGTGATGGCAGTGCTCCGCGGAACACCTCGAACCAGTGGTCGAAACCACGCTCGGAGTTCAGGCGAGCGATCGGCTTGCCGAGGATGACCTCGAGACGCGTGAGGAACTCGTACGTCTCGGGCAGCTCGGCGCCCGTATCGCAGAAGAAGTACTCCATCTCCGGCACTCGGTCTCGCAGGTAGAGCGCTAGAGCGCTCGAATCCTTGCCGCCCGAGATGCCGCAGATGTGCCGTGCTTGCTCACCCATGACCAACCGCCTTCGGGAGCATAGATCCATGAGCAAGGCTGATGTCGCTTAGTTTCGTCTGATCAAGAAGCTGCATGCCCAACTCCGCGAGTACTACGTGGTGCGCCCGTTGACGGGAACCAACTCTCGATGAGAGCGAGTCGAGCAGCCGATTGACCGCGTCCTTGACGAACTCGTGCTCGTCGTGCGCGATGTCGACGAGCCGCACAGCCTCGCTGCCAGACACATGCGTGACCGTCATGCGCAGCGCGTCGAATGCTGCGCCGCTGACAGCTCGCTGATCAGCGTGCAGCGCCCGCAAACGGTTGAACGCAGCAAGGCGATGCGGCAGCTCCCCTCGGACCTTGGCGAGGTCGTCGTCGTTCCACTCAGTCGGTGCCTTCTTTGCAAGCACCGTCGCGACTGACGCCATCCAGTCGTGATCGTCGTCGTACACGTCGTTGGACAACGCCAAGACGAACGCTCGCATGTCGCGGTCGAGCACCTCGTCCACGAGACCTGCGGCCGGGCCGCTGACGGCCAAGCGCGTTCGCTCACCAGCAGCGGCCAACAGTTCATCGTGCAATTCGCCGATCATGATGCGACAACGAGACGTCAGCTCGTCGATGCGACGGGCAAGGTCGTCGGCGAATGACGAGTAGATCCTGGCGGATTGGTCGGAGAGCGCGGCCGCCGCAGAAGCCCCAGGCGCGATTGGTTTGTAGCCAAGAGCGTCCGGCAAGAGCTCAAAGAGCAACACATCGGGTTCCGTCGCCTCGTTCAAGGCATCGCGAATCGCAAGTGCTTCAGCCGACAGGTGTGACGTACGGCGCGTCCATTGCTCCAAGCGGCGCATCCGGCTGGCCAAGTACAGCGTGACGGCGAGCACATTGCCAACTCGACGGCCGTCGAGACTCGCGTCGACTCCGAAGCGCTCGGCGAGTGCGTTCAGCCCATCGTGACGACGGCCAGCGACATTTGCGAAGTGCTTGACCTCAAAGTGCTCCGGGTTGCGCACCATGCGCTCCGAAAGGGCAGGCGACAAGCCGAGTTGGAACGTGCCGTGCTCGTAGATCGCCATCCGGTCCGCTCTTGCTAGCAACGCCGCCGTGACAATCACCGGGATGACGCCGGCCTTGACGCCGTAAGAGGGCGAAGCCAGCGTCATGTACAAGTCCCGAACATTGAGTCGCGTGGTCTTCGCTAACTCAAATGCGGCTTCGATCGCCTCCCAAGCCGGGATAAGCCGCAATCGCTCGATCTGTTGGCTGCTATCGGATGCCCTGCTGCTGCGGCGTATACGTGGTTTGCCGAAGATCGGATCGCCGCCGGCCTTCTCGGGGCGATGTAGTCCGGCGTGCTTCAGCGCCGCTTCGTACATGGCGACCTCGGGTCCGTAGCCCTTGAGACCGAGCCGGTACTGAGTGTTGTTCTCGATCATGGCCTCCAGCAAAATCTTGCGGGCCTTGGCGCCTTGCGAGGTCAGATCGGAGCGGCTCAGCATCTCGTTGGGTACCCGCGGCGCATCTGGATACGCGAGATCCGCTGCCTCCGAGAGCGGCGCACTCCCCCGTCCTGTCCGTAGCACGACGCCAGCCTTGTCATCAAGAAGCATCCATCGACAGGTGCCGGTGTTGAAGGCTGACGACACCGCCGCTTCAAGATGCATCCGCGCCACGGCGAGCCGTTCACCGACTTCGCGTCGAGCGACCCAATCAGCTTCAACCTGCGGTGCCGAGAGCACGTCGTTCAACGCAGCTACCTCGCGCGCGGCGCGATCTAGCTCTGCAATTTCCTTCGGCACTGCCACGACCACTGGTTTCGATCGCAACCGCCACGCCCGGTCTGACGTATGCCGTACATGGTCAGACGCACGAAGCGCTTCCTCGGAGAGCGTCGGAACCCTCCCGTCCGGATTCGCGACGAGCAGTAGCTCACCGTCTATTGGATCGAGCGCACTGGGCGGTACGACATTCTCGTCACCGTGTACAAATCGACGCCTGAACAATCGCACGACATCGTTCTGCGCGCTGTGCCGGGCAGCGATAATCGGATCGAGTTCAGAGACAGCGTCCAGCACTTTGTACAACGGCCGATCAGCGATCCGATCGTGTGCCGCCTCCGCTAGCTCGGAGATGTTGACGTCGGTTCCGTGCCAGATGCGGTACTCGTCCGCGAACGCACGGTGCGTCACTAGGCCGCGTTGTTCGAGGCCAGCGAGAACCGAATTCGACTCAGACTCGACGAGCTCTAGGACAGGTGCACTGGCCCTCACTGCACCGGACGCAGAGACAAGGTTCAGCAGTGCCACCGTCTTGGCCACACGCTGCTCCGCGGGCGAGAGCCCATTGGCATCCCGCAGCCGACTTGCGATCTCGGTCCATCTGCCTGAGCGGCCAACGGCGCTGACGCCGGCGCCACCCGTAGCCATGAAGTAGTCGTAGACAGCTTCGGGACCGACCGAAGGCACTTCATTGGCGCGATCAAACTCGATGTCCGCTGCGAGCGAAGCGACTGTGCCCGCCTCGCTGCCAGCCAAGAAGGAGAACAGCGTCCGCTCGTGCTGGCCGAATCGGTTGCACAATTCGGGAAGCACGAGTGTCGAGACGGGATGCAGCGGCCAACAAGCCGCAATCGTGTCTGGGTTGCTGAGGTCGGTGATGCCTGCCGACGCGAGCGACTTCGCATGCCGCAGGGCCCACTCGTCAATGCGCTTTCGCAGCTGGTCGTCACCTACTCCGAATGCCTGGGCAATCAGTGCTCGTGTCTGGGCCGCGGATTCCGTGAATGCGATATCGACAAATCGGCCCTGCACCTTGGCCCAATCGCGACGGAGACGGTCATCGACATCGGCGAGGTACTCCTCGAACGCCATGTGTTGCAGCGTGACCACGAAGATCGGCAATCCAGCGCCTTGACCGGCTTCAGCCAGCCGTTGCAAGAGATAGGTATCGCTGGACTCGTCGTGACTGGCAGCCTCGAGGTTCTTGCCGAATTCATCGATGACGATGAGCAACGGCGCCCGAGACGCCATACAGCGTGCGATTTCCACGAGCTCGCTTACCGACGGGTCCACTGGATCCTGAGCGCGATTGACACGCCGCTGTGCCAACTTGAGCAAGGACGAAGCGGCGAACTCTGCCGAGCCGGGAACCTTGCCATGGCGCCGAACAACTGCACGATGCAGGCCGCGCAGCACGGTTCGTGCTACAGGTTCTCGGTCGGCGGTGACTAACGCTCTATAGAAGCCGTGGTTTCGACTCTGGTGCCGCGAGAGCGCTCGAAGGAGTTCGTCGGCGGCCGAGGGCGATGCGTCTGAAACCTTGCGGAGCGCACATTCACGCGCTGTACCGCCAGGTCCGAATGCTGCATCGAGGAGCAAGCCCAGCGACGACTTACCGGAGCCGTACGGACCCGTGATCGACCATGCACCGCCAGCGGGCCCCATGGCGGAAGCCGATACGCGTTCAACCACATCGAGTGCCCGGGCAGTCACGACGTACCCGTCGAGCGGCTCGGCACTGTCAGCGTCGCGTTCGAAGTTCGCAGACCGGGCGAATTGACTTCGCACCGACAGCACGTCAGCCAGCGTCGTCACCGTCCAAGCCCCCCATCGAGTTGTACCTGCAGCGCATGCAACCGAGTCAGGACATCCTCCGGTGCGTCATTTTCCTCGGATTCGTCTCCGCCTCCCACCGATTCGTCGCCCAGCGGCCCAGCAATTGGTGCAGGGGGTGCGACGCCGTAGTGCTGCGACAACAACTCGGCCGCAACCAATGCAGCGTCGCCCTTCCACGAGAGCTGGGGAACCCCTGTCGGTGTCGTGAAGTCCAACGAATCCGCGGCCTCAACTGCGGGGGTAAGCGCGGTGAACAGGTCGGAGGCACTCAGCTTGAACACACTCGCTGGCGAGCCGCGTTCCGCCACGATTCGTTCGAGAGTCACTGTCTGGCCAGCCAGGCGGGTGCGTGCGATCCAATCCAGCACGGCATGTGCCGCGACTGCAGGTGCCAGTGTCGGTTTCGAGCCCAGCTTGTACCGGTGTGCCCCGGTCGCTTCGGACCGACCGACCAGGCGCAATTCGCGCAACGGGCAGTCTGCGGCATCGTCCACAGATTCTCGGCCAGCGCGAGACGTCGGTCCATACGTGCGCATGAAGGCACTGAGGTCCTTCTCGACCGCGGACTCGCTCGGCGCCTTCCAATCCGGCACTGAACGCAGCTGCGTCATGACCGATCTGCCGAGGTCTTCCACCTCAAACTCCACCGCATTGAAATCGCAAAGCGCCAACCACCACACGGGCAATCGGCACGGCTGAGCGAGCAGGCGCCAGTGCAGCAGCCAAAGCGATGCCGGGTCCTCCATCCACGGATCCCAGCCGTCTTCGCCGAACAGCGCTTCGCCGAACCGAGTCGGCTTTACGATTGTTGGCTTGCGACCGGACCGGGCGTCGGGATCGGGCACCTCGGTGACAACCTTCGCTGCGAGGCCCCAGAAGCGGATCGAGCGAACCATATTCTTGCCCACGCCCAAGCGCACCGGAGCGTCTTCGCTCGCAAAGACGCGCGGGTCGCGGGTGGCCGCCACGAAAGCCTTTCGGAACCAGCCATAGCGAGGATGGAACGTCTCATGGCGTGCGAATATCGGCTCTGCGGCCTCGCTCAACTGCACGTCACGCTGCCTCTGTGGTCATGAGACGAACGTAACGAACGGCTGTGACAACGGTCCTGACAGCATCGGCAATCTCTCCGGCTGTCGTGAACCGCCCGAGGCTGAACCTCACCGACTCGAACGCCGCTTCACGCGACAGGCCCATCGCTGTCAGCACGGGCGAAGGTTCAATTGCGCCGGTGCTGCAGGCGCTGCCCGCGGAGGCTGCGACGGGGTCCATGTTCACCAGCACGGCATCCGCATCTGTTCCAACGAAGCGGAGGTTTGCGGTATTGGGAAGCCGGCGCTCCGTGTCGCCGTTCTGATCGACCGCGGGCAGATCGTCGATCAATGCCCGCACGAACTGATCTCGCAGAGCACCGACTCGCTCAGCCTCCCTCGACTGCTCGAGGGTTGCGATCTCTGCGGCGACACCCAGGCCGACAATGCCCGCGACATTCAGCGAACCTGACCGCAGCCCACGCTCGTGGCCACCACCCCACAGCGTCGGACGCAGGGCCGCCAATGCCTCGCGTGTACCCACAAGCGCACCCACGCCCGTCGGACCGCAGATCTTGTGGCCGCTGAGTGACACCAAATCGCATCCAAGCGCTGCCATGTCGAACGGCCGCCGACCCACCATCTGGGTGGCATCACAGTGGAACATCCCGCCAGCTCGATGAACAATTTGGGCAATTTCCTCGACCGGGTTGAGCACCCCCGTCTCGCTGTTCGCGGCCATGATCGACACCAGCACGTGGTGCCCTGTCGCTTCCAGCAGACCAGCCAGCGCGTCAACGTCGACGAAGCCGCCTAGCGTCACCGGAGCGGTACGGCTATTGCAGCGGCCAGTATCGGCGAGCGCCTCTGCTGTCCGGCTGACGGATGCATGCTCCACCGCCGAGACCACAAGCGTCGGCGCGGCATCGCGCTGAGGGGTCGGGCTCGGCGTCGCAAACCCACTGAGTGCGAGGTTGTTGGCCTCCGTTGCCCCTGCCGTAAAGACCACCCCGCTGGGTGGTCCGCCCACCAGCCTCGCCACGTGCTCACGAGCCTCACTGACCGCCGCAGCTTGGCGGCGGCCGAATCGGTGAGCTGACGATGCATTGCCGAGTCCATCGGTCATGGCCTTCGCCACGGCGTCCGCCACTCGCGGGTCGCAAGGCGCGGAGGCGTTGTAATCGAGATAGATCTCGTTCACTCAAGACCCCGGGGAGCTGGCGGCATCTGCCTTGTGGCGAGCGTAAGCCAAGCACCCTCGAAGGCCGGGGACCCCACGAATTTCACGGAGGCCGAGTGTTCGAGTCCCTCGGCCCGCCCTCACTCAACCGCTTCGGCGATTCGCCGGCGGAATCAAGCAAAATCGAAGATCGGCGGGAAGGCCACGACTATCACCGCAGCCCATGCGGCGTAGACGCCGAAGTGGACGGTCTGCCAGCGCACGATGTCCGCGAATGCTTGGCGTCGGCGCAACAACCGGGCATAGAGCCAGGTCGTGCCAGCCAAGTTGACCAACAGGATGAGGTTCATACCCAGAACTGCAGCCCGGTTGGGGCTCCAGCCGTATTGGGCGATTCGACCGATGATCACTACCAGGACCAGCAGGTCGGTGATGAGTGCAGCGCCGGCCAGCACCGTCTGCAAGATGTCGAATCCCCCGGGCGGGGCATCGGGGCGCCGTGCCGAGGCCGAATACAGGATGAGCGCCAGGACCAGAGCCACCAGCACGTTGAAGAAGAAGAGCACCTCGCGATCTCCATGGATGATCTGTCCACGAAACTGGGTGACCACGAGGAACACCAGCAGCATGGCTGCGAACAATGGCGTGAACAGACGGGACAGCACCGGCGCCACGCCCGACACCACGCCACCGCGTTCCTCGGCGAGCCAGGCCGCGACGACGACTGCGCCAGCCGCACCGCACGGCAAGAGCCACAAGCTCGCGAAGTCCGTGACGTCGACACCTATGGCCCAAAACGCCCAGACCGTGGCAGTGACAAAGACGCCTCCGCCAAAGGCGATCAGCACGTACCAGACAAACCACTCGCCGGTGAATCGCACGTAGCCCATCCGCCGCCGTGACGATCGCCATTCGCCGCCGGTGTACGCAACACCGACAACAAGCCACAGCAGCGCAAGCAGGTGCATCATCGCGAGGATGTCGGTGGAGCCACCCTCGTCGAACGGATATGAGTTGACGACTGCCGCCAGCGCTCCAAAGACCGCAGCGAGAGCGATAACCACCTGTACCGACGGTCGCCGCAGCCACAAGAACCAACCCGCTAACGCCGGCAACACCAGGAAGCCGATGTTGCGGCCGTAGAAGCTGCCTGTGTCGGAAGGGTCGGTCAGTCCGAAACCGAATGCCTCCGGCAGCCGGATCGCAATCGCCGCAACGCACGCGAACACCGCCATCACGACGAAGCCGCGACGGCCCTCGACGAGCGCGACCGCAGCGCCCGGCGCTTCAGGCACCGGTTCAGCGAGATCGCCGCTGGGCATGTCCCAAAGCCCCGCAAAATGCTCCCGTCCGAACGCCAGCACCGCCGGATCGTTCGCCGCCAAGCGTTTCACCGCGATCAGGAACGCCTCATCCTCGCTGAGCCCCGTAGCGCGCATCCGGACGGTCATCTCTTCCAGTTGCGATCGGACGCCTTCAAGTTCGGGAATCTCGAGATGTCCCGACGCGGTCTGCTCGCGTCCCCGCTCAGGCACGTTGGGCATCGTAAGGCACCGCTACGGGTCGACCGAGCGACAAACCTCGACAGCGAGGACGTGCTTCCAGCGCTGAGGGGCTGTCGGACTCAACGTCGGTTCACAGCTGCAGCGCCTCTGCCGCGACCGCCGCACGCTGCTCATCAGTCATCGCACCATCGGTGACCAGGTGAACCGGAGCGTGCAGCAGTTCTTCGAGTTCGGCTTGCATGTCGGCAATGTCGAAGAAGCCAATGCCTGGCGGCACCGAAACGAGAAGGTCGATGTCGCTCTGCGGACCGGCATCGCCGCGCGCGACCGAGCCGAAGAGGCGCACATTCGAGACACCCCAGCGGTGCAGCAGATTTACGATTCGATCGCGGTTTCGCAGGACGCGGTCAAGCATCGTCACCGGCGCCTCAGCAAGACTCTCTGCCAAGAACCGCTCCAGGCTCGCTTGAAGAACCGCGGTCACCGACGGTGCTGCGGACTGTGCTGCGATGAATCGGTCCAAGGCAGTCTCCAATTCGTCTGGAATCGTCACAGTTACGCGCCGCATGACATCAGGCTATCGACGCATGCAGGCGTAGATCATCACTTGATGCAATTGATGCTCACTATTCAGCGCCCCTTCGAAAAGAGGACAAAAGAACGGGAATAGTGTGCGACCTGACCGGTGTTAGCGCGAAACCGCAGGTCAGCGCGTTGTAGCGAACACTTGTAGGTCCCCCCAATTAGAAACGGAATAGAACGGGATGAGCGGGAGCGTCGGCTCGCACACGCGCCGACGGGGATCATCCGTGGACATTTGTGCGACCGACGAGCGCAGGCGGATACTCAGAGTACGCGACCATGTGCCGCGGACCGATCAGAGCCTCGGCGATACTGGCAGACGATGACGCCTGAAGAGATCGCGCGCCTCGTACAGCAAGGCGAATCTGAGACAGTCGAATTCAAGGCGACCACGGGACAAAAGCGCGAAGCGGCCAAGACGCTCTCGGCGATGCTCAACGGTCAAGGCGGCCGAGTGGTTTTCGGCATCAGCCCCAAGCACAAGATCACTGGGCAGCAAGTGGGCGAGGACACCCTCACCGACATCACCAACGCCTGCAACGACATTCATCCGCAGCACCCCCCATCGATTGATCGCATCCCCCTTCCCGACTGTGACGCACGTCAGATGATCATCGCGACCGTCCCTTCCGGCGCGAGCAAGCCCTACACCTATCGCGGCAGTCACTACATGCGGTCTGGGGCTGCGACAGTGGCCATGCCAGAAGAGACCCAACTGTCACTGGTGCTCGAACGCGCTCATGGTCTAGCCCGGTGGGAGCTCGAAGCCTCCGAGTGCGGCTTCGACCTCATCGACGAGCGTGAGGTGCACCAGTTTCGGGACGACGCCATCGAAGCTGGACGGGCAAGGTTCGACTCGGACGCCTCTGCCGCGGATGTACTGCGAGCGCTGAGCCTCCTCGACAAAGACGACCTGCCAAACCGGGGTGCCATCGCCCTTTTTGGGCGTGTCGATGCACTTGGCGGCAGATTCCCGACGCTCGGGTGCAGGCTCGTGGCAGTCGACGGCACTGAGCTCGCCGAGGAATTCCGAGACGATGCGCTCGTAGACGCCAACCTGTACGCCTCACTGCGCCGCGCACGAGCCTTTTGCGACGAGCATCTCCAGCGACGGGTTCGCATCGGCAGCAAGCAGCAAGCAGAGAGTGAATCGGAGATTCCCGGCGCGGCCGTGCGCGAAGCACTCGCGAACGCATTCGGTCATCGTGACTACGCAATCTCTGGATTGGTCCAAGTGCGCGTCTTCGTCGACCGACTCGAAGTGGTGTCACCGGGCCAGTTGCACTTCGGGCTCACCCCAGCCGACCTGTACATGCCCCACAGTTCGCATCCCTGGAATCCGAACATGCTCGCTTGCCTCTACAGGCGAGGCATCGTCGAGCAGCTTGGCTCTGGGACGCTGCGAATGGCGAGGTTGTGCGCAGCAGCAGGGCTCGGTCGTCCTGTCTTCACTGCAACCAGCGCGTCGGTGACCTGCAGCGTGCCTCGGCGAGGGCACTGGCTGGCACCTGACGGGACAAGCTTTTCGGTTTCCAGGCGGGAAGCAGCCGTGTTGACGGCTTTGGCCGAGGAGCCCGCTGCGCGGGGGAAACTTGCCGAGAGTCTGGGCATCAGCGTGACCGACGTGCGTGAAGTGCTCGTCCAGCTGCGAGATCTTGGCCTTGTTCGTGTTCTGGGGCATGGTCGAGGCGCGTATTGGGTGCTCGACAACTCCTAGCGACTGCCCGACACCCCCTCCAAAAGAATCGGAATAGTGGAAGCACCGGCGAACGGCAGTGTCAAACCGCAGGTCAGCGCATTGAAGCGAACACCCGTTGGTACCCCTAAAAGAACCGGAATAGAAGCGGAATAGTGATGGGATCGGCCAGGAAGGGTGCGAAACCGCAGGTCAGCGGGTTGTAGCGGCTACCCGACACCCCCTCGAAAAGAACCGGAATAGAACGGGAATAGTAGGGGGCGCTAGGTTGCGGGCGGCGTTGGCAGCAGCGGACTGGGAGGGCGCGTGAGCGAGGCGACGGACGCTGAAGAACGGGAAGTCATGGACTGGCGGCGCTACGGCGTGGCCGTGCGCGAGCTGGCGCAGATGATCGCTGACGACGGCTACCGGCCCGAGATGATCCTGGCTATTGCGCGGGGCGGGCTCTTCTGCGCGGGGTCGCTGGGCTACGTCCTGTCGGTCAAGAACATCTACGTCATGAACTGCGAGTACTACACCGGCGTCGACGAGCGTCTCGATTTGCCGATCATGCTGCCGCCCACGCCCGACCTCGTCGACCATCGCGACTCGGACATCCTCATCGCCGACGATGTCGCCGACACCGGCCACACGCTCAAGATGGTGTACGACTTCTGCCTGCCGCGGGTGCGCAGCGTCCGCACCGCCGTGCTGTACGAAAAGCCCTGGTCCACGGTCAACTGCGACTGGGTGTGGCGCCACACCGACCAGTGGATCAATTTCCCCTGGTCGACCGAGCCTCCGATCGTCTCTGACGAGCAGGCTCGAGCCTGAGCTCGACGCAACCGTCACCTGGCGCGTCGGCTGGCGCCGACCGCCCGCCAAGAAGTATCGGCGAACGCGAATTCATTCTCCTCATGGCGCTGGCGAGCGCCATGGCGGCGATCGCGATCGACACGCTGCTGCCCGCATTCGAGCAGATGCGGCCCGCCTTCGGGCTCGACGCTGATTCCACCCGCTTGTCGCTCACGCTCACGCTGTTCTTCGCGGGCATGGCGGTGGGCACTCTCTTCTATGGCCCGCTGGCCGACGCCATCGGTCGCAAGCCGCTGCTGTTCTTCAGCTTGGGCCTCTATGCCGCGGCCGCCGTGGTGGGAGCACTGGCGCCATCGCTGGAGGTGCTGCTGGCCAGCCGCTTCGTGTGGGGCTTTGCCGCCGCCGGCCCGCGCACGCTCACCCAGGCCATCGTGCGAGATCGCTTCAGCGGCACCGCTATGGCCCGGGCGATGACGCTCATCCAGACCGTGTTCTTCCTGGGGCCGATCCTTGCCCCGATTCTCGGCAAGGGCCTCGTGGCGCTGGGGTCGTGGCGCTACACCTTGCTCTTCGGCGCAGTGAGCGCAGGTGTGCTCGCGCTGTGGTCGCTGCGGCTGCCCGAAACGCTCACCGACGAGAACCGCAGGCCGCTGAGCTTCGCCACCACGCTCGCCGGATTCGGCAGCGTGATCGCAAACCGAACGACCCTCGGGTACACGCTGGCGGTCACATTCGGATTCGGTGCGCTCTTCTCGTTCCTGGCCAGCTCAGAACTGATCTTCGTCGACGTCTATGACCGGCCGAGCTGGTTCGTTCCCTACTTCTCCACGATGAGCGCCATTGCCGCGGGCGTGTCGATCGCCAACAACCAGATGCTGCGCCGCGTCGAAGCGCGACCGCTTGCGCTCATTGCCGGCGTCGCCTTCGTGGTGACATCGGGTGCATTACTGGCGGTGACTGCGGCAGCCGGCGGGCTACCTTCGATCTGGGTCTGGATGCTGCTGTTCAGCCTGGTGAACGCTTCGATGATCGGGTTCGCCCCCATCGCCATCAGCCTGGCGCTCGAACCGATGGGCGCGATGGCGGGCACGGCTGCTGCGGTCGTGGGCTTCTGCTCGACCGGGGTGGGCGCTTTGCTCGCCGCGATCACCGATCGAGCGATCGCTGGCGACGTGATGCCGATCGGCGTGAGCTACTTCGTCTACGGCGTGCTCGCCCTTGCCTGCCAGCTGTGGGCACGGCGCGCAACGGGGCTCGGCCGCCTCTGACCTCGGGTGCAGCCCGCTGGAGCCAGCGGCCAACTAGGTGCCTTGGCGGGAGCTGTCACGATCCAGGTGGTGGTCTTCGGTGCAGTCGGCCTCGGAGCGCTCGAGCTGCAACGTGAGATGCGAGATGCCGTGCCGATCCTTCGCAATCGCCCTGAGATCGCTGAGCAACCTGTCGGCATCGGCGCCGAGTTCGGGATCGGTGACCACATGGGCGCTCATCTGCACGTAGCCCGACGTCACCATGCGCACGTGGATGTCATGCATCACCGTCACACCCGCCACTTCCTCCATGTCCGAGCAGAGCGCATCCATGTCGAGACCAGAGGGCACGCCGTCGATCAGCACCTCGAACACCGACGTAGCGAGCTTCCACGAGCTGATCACCACGAGCACCACGATCACAATGCTCAGCGCGGGGTCGACCCACCACCAGCCGGTCAGCAGGATGATCGCTGCCGACACGATCACAGCGACTGAAACCAAGAGGTCGGCGAGCACGTGGCGGAACGCCGCCTCCATGTTGAGGCTGCGGGTCGATCCGGAGCGCAACAGCAGGGCCGCTACGGCATTGATGACGAGCGCGATGCCGCCGATCACCAGCACCCAGCCCGCTGCGATCTCAACAGGGTTGCCCCGAAGACCGTCCAGGAAACGCAGTGCCGCCTTCCAGCCGATCCACACAGCCACCGCCCACAGCGCAACTGCGTTAACCGCCGCCGCCAGCACTTCGGCACGCTCCAAGCCGAAGGTGCGCTTGACCGAGGCCGGCTGGCGTGCCGCCCAGGAGGCCAGCAGGGCCAGTCCGATGGCAGCGCTGTCGGTAAAGGCGTGTCCGGCGTCGGCAAGCAGCGCCAAGCTCCCCGACAGTGCGGCGCCGACAATCTCGAACCCCGCAATGGCGAGCGTCAGCGCAAACGCCACCGTCAGTCGGCGACGGGACACTTCGCGCAAGTCGTGTTGATGCTGCTGAGAGATGCGTTTCAGCCTATGACAGGAGTGCTGAATTGCCGGGCACGGGCCTGGTTGTGACGCAGTGCGGTGGGTTCAGCCTCAGCGGTCAGATTCGCAGTCGCCACACCGTCCATAGAGGTCCAGGTTGTGACGCACTGGCGTAAAGCCTGATTCGTGCGCGGCGGCAGCGAGCGCATCGTCGATGCGGGCCTCGGTCTCACTGTCCAGTTCGATGTCGGAGATCGCTCCACAGCTCACGCAGATCAGGTGATGGTGATGGCCCAGCAGTGATTCGGCCAGCTCGAAGTAGGCACGCTCGCCTCCGGTCTCGAGGCGCTGCACCACCCCGCATCGCTCGAGAGCCTCCAGATTTCGATACGCCGTGCTGCGGGCCAGATCGGGTGCCATCGACTCGATGTCGGGGAGCCGAACCGGCCTGGCCGCACGCGCCAGTGCTTCCACCAGTCGCCGCCGGCCGTCGGTGTAGCGCTGATCGGCTTCTCGCAGTCGCGACGCCACACTGTCGTGCAACTCGCCGAGATCCCTCGACCACGTGTCGGCTTCATTGGGCTGCTTGGTCACGGCCGCTTTCGCGGACTGCTCTGTCACGGCCGCGTCCGCGGACTGCTTCACTACGGCCGCGTCCGCGGACTGCTTCACTACGGCCGCGTCCGCGGACTGCTTCACTACGGCCGCGTCCGCGGCCCGAGCGACCACACCGCTTCTCCAGCGATCTGGCTCGCGCGGCCGAAGTCGGCGTCGCGGGCGTGCCCGGGCTCCTCCAGAACGAGCAGCGACGACATGTCATCGCCCTCGCCGAATTCCAGCCGGGTCACTGCGTTGGCACCGAACGCGGCGGCCATGTTCTCTTCGTTGAGCACCTGTTCGGGCGTGCCGTCTGCGAGCACAGCGCCCTTGAGCAGCACGATCCGTTCGCACAAACGGGCCTCGCTGAGGTGATGCGTCGAGAGCACCACCAGCTTGTTGCGCATCCGCTCGGCATCGACGACTTCAAGGACAATGTCCTGGCTCGGGATGTCGAGGCCCGTGATGGGTTCGTCAAGCAGCAAGCAGTCCGATTGAGATGCCAGGGCAGACGCAATCAGGACGCGCTGGCGCTGCCCACCCGAGAGCTGACCGAACGACCTCCTCCGCAGATCTGCCACCTTCAATCGCTCGGCTGCCACGTCCATCGCATCACAATCGACCTTGCGCATACGGCCGAGCAGACCCCGTTCGCGGAATCGCCCGATCATCAGCACCTCATTCACCGTCATGGGCATGAACGCGTGTGGGCTGTGGTGCTGGCTGACGTAGCCGACCGTGATCTCATAGTCCTTGCGAATGGCGCCTGAGGTCGGTGCAAGCAGGCCACCGAGCAGCCGCAGCAGCGTCGTCTTGCCCGAGCCGTTCGAGCCCATCAGGGCCACCGCAGCGCCCGAATCGAACCTCATCGAGTCGATGCCGAGGACCTGCCGGTTGCCGAAGGACACCTTGACGTCATTGAGCGTGAACATCGCAGCGTCGTACCTCACTCATCATCTGCTCGCCCATCCGGTCACCGGATTGAAGATGAGAATGAGTCTCACTATAGTCACGGCGGTGCAGCGGTCCATGAGTGCTTCCATGCGTCCCCGCGAGCAGGTGTCGCCTCCGCTTCGCTCCAGTGGCTCTGGCCGCCGTCGACGGCGCCAGGCCACCCGTTTCGCGGTGCTGATCTGTTCTGGAGCCCTGCTTGTCGCTGCGTGCGCGGGCGACGATGCGACTGGTTCCGGCGCCGATGCTGGCACTGATTCGGGCACTGGCTCCGGCGTTGATTCCGGCGCTGATTCCGGCGTCCCCACGGTGGTGACGTCCATGAGCATCTGGGCCGATGTCGTGGAGAACGTCACCTGCAACGGCCTCGTTCAGGTCGAATCTCTCGCGCCGCCCGGCGTCGATACACACACATACGAACCGTCGCTGCGAGATCGCGCCAAGATGGATGATGCGAGCATCATCGTGGTCAACGGTCAGGGGCTCGAAGCCACGCTCGAGGACACCCTTGATGTCGTAGCCGCAGACGGAACGCCCGTGTTCGTCATCGGCGACCACATCGATCTTCTCACTGCCGCCGACAGCGAAGATGACCAGGCCGACGATCGCCCCGACGACGAATCAGACGAGCACGCCGATGCGGCGGACGCTCACGGCCACGACCACGAAGGCGGTGCCGACCCGCACATCTGGTTCGATCCCGTGCGGATCTCGGGCACCCTCGATGAGCTCGCCGACACCATCGCTGAGGCAACTGGGCTGCCTGAAGCCGAACTTGCGGCCTGCACGCAGGATTACAAGGACGCATTGCACGACGCCCACACCGACATCGTCGATCTCGTCGAGAGTCTGGCGCCCGAACAGCGCGTGCTGGTCACCAACCACGACTCGCTCCGCTATTTCGCCGACAGGTACGGCTTCCGGGTAGTGGGCACCGTGATTCCGGCCGCGACCACAGCAGCGCAAGCCAGCATCGCTCGTCTTGAAGAGCTGGCGCACGTCATCGATCACGAAGGCGTCGTGGCCATCTTCGGCGATACAACTCATGCGTCGGCCACGCTTGAGGAATTGGCTTCACAGGCCGGCGTCGCGGTGGTGAGCTTGAACACCGACAGCCTCGGACCCGCCCGCAGCGCGCACAGCACCTACATCGGATTGCTGACGACCAACGCCGAAGTCATCGTCGCTGCACTGCAGTCGGGCGGCAAAGAGCAGTGATGTGGAATTCCTGACCGACCCGATCGCCTGGTGGATCGACCCATTTGTCGACAACATCTTCATGCGCAACGCGCTGTGGGCGGCGTTGCTCGCGGTGCTCACGACCTCGGTCGTCGGCACCTGGGTCGTGCTGCGCGGCATGACATTCCTGGGCGATGCCTTCGCACATGGGGTGCTGCCCGGCATCGCGCTCGCGTACATCATCGGTTTCAGCACCACCATCGGGGCGCTGGGTGCCGCGCTGCTGATCGTGGGCGGCATTCACCTGATCCGCAGTTTCTCGCCACTGTCGGAGGAAACCTCGATCGGGGTGCTGTTCGTGGGCTTCCTGGCACTCGCGGTGGTGATCATGTCCTCCGGCGCCGGCGCCTACTCGGGCGATCTCACACGATTTCTCTTCGGCTCGATTACCGGAATCGACAACGACGATCTTCGCCGTCAGGCCATTGCTGCGGCAATCTCCGTCGGCACCGCTGTGCTCCTGCATCGGGCGCTGTTTGTGGCGACCTTTGACGAGGCGCAGGCGCAACTCGCAGGGATGCGGCCGAAGCTGGCGCATGCAGCGCTGTTGACGCTGCTGGCGGTGGCCATCGTGTCGTCATTCGAGGCCGTCGGCAGTTTGCTCGTCTTCGCCTTCCTGGTGGCCCCGGCGGCGACAGCGAGCCTGCTGGTGCGACGTGTGCCACGCATCATGATGACCGCCGTCGGGCTCGGCGCTGTTGCGGCCTTGGTCGGCTTGCTGGTCAGCTACCACCACGACACGGCTGCGGGAGCCACGATGGCGCTCGCAACTGTCGTGATGCTGCTGGCGACTCTGCTTGTGACGGGCGTCATCAGGTCGCTGCGCCGCCCCCCGAGCAGCGACGAATCCCAAGACGCGCAGGACGAGCCTGCACACAACCACTCGGCTTGAGCAGCGCTGAGATCGGCGCTATTGCTCTGCGTCGGTGAAGCTCGCCCGCACGGTCGGGTTCTCGAGGTTGGCGAGCTGCTGATTGCGGTGATTGACGTCGGCGAGCAGCTCAGGATGGGACAGCACCCAGAAGCGTCGCTCGTACATCGCCTCGATCACCTTGGCAGCAACCTCGGAGGGGTCCATTCCCCGTTCCAGCGCCGCCGCGATGTTGGCGTTGCGCCGGCGGGCGTCGGCGGTCTCGGTGCGAGCCTCGCCCGCGGGACGCTCCCGCCGCTGCCGGCGCAGCTCTTCAGGGCGGTTCCGCTGCGCGGTCGCGATGTTGGTGCGCACCACGCCAGGGCACAGCACCGACACCCCCACGTCCGCGTTGCGGTCACGCTGCATTTCGAGGTGCAGCGTCTCCATGATCGCCACCACGCCGTACTTGGCTGCGTTGTAGGGGCCGAGCCCCGGCACCGACATGAGTCCCGCCACCGAGGCGGTGCTCACGATGTGCGACTCGGGAGCCTCGATGAGATGCGGCAGGAAGTGATGGACCCCGTGGATCACGCCCCACAGGCACACGTCCACCACCCACTTCCAGTCGACGAGCTGCTGATTGCGGATCAGCCCTCCCCCGCCGACACCAGCGTTGTTGCACACCATGTGCACGGCGCCGAAGCGGTCGATGGTCGCCTGCGCAAGTGCCCCCACCGAGTCGGCATCGGTCACGTCGGTGATGACACCGAGCGCCTCCACACCGTGGGCCGCGACCTCGGCTTCGGCTGCCCGCAGCGGGCCCTCTTCGATATCGGCCAGCACCACGTTGGCGCCCTCGCCGGCAAAGCCCAGCGCCAGCGCCTTGCCGATTCCCGACGCCGCGCCCGTCACCACCGCGACGCGTCCCTGCATGGTCTCCATGGCTGTGCCCCCCTCTGCGAGCCGTGTATGGCCAGCCCGAACAGTACGGGCTGCGATGTCCGCAGCGCCGAGACGAAGTACGAGCTAGGAGTTGAGCTGGTCGAAGCGGTCCATCACGTCGAGATACTCGCTGATCATCTCTTCCACGACCCTCGTGGCCGAGATCGACTCGTTCAGCTGCCCGACTACCTGGCCGACGAAGTAGTTGGCCAGCTCGACTGCGCCCTTGTTGGACGGGTTCATCGCAGCCCGGTCGATACGGCGGCTGGCTGCGCCGATGAGCATCGGCTGCAGCGGCATGGGCAGCGTCCCCGGTGAGTTCTCGCTTTCCCATTCGTCGGTCCACGCTGAGCGAAGCTGGCGAGCCGGCTTGCCAGTGCGCGAACGTGACCGCAGCGTGTCCGACGAGCCGGCGGCCAGGAACTTCTCCTTCACGACCGGGTGCGTCTCGGCTTCCTGAGTGGTGAGCCACACCGAACCGCACCACACGCCTTGCGCGCCGAGCGCCAGCGCTGCCGCGACCTGGCGACCGTTGCCGATGCCGCCTGCGGCCAGAACGGGCACCGGGGCAATGGCGTCGACCACCTCGGGCACCAGCACCATCGTGGCGATGTCGCCCGTGTGGCCGCCGGCCTCATGGCCTTGCGCGATGACGATGTCGACGCCTACGGCAACGTGCCGCTCAGCGTGGACCTTCTTGCCGGCTAGCGCTCCCACCAGCACGTCGTTGTCGTGCGCCCGCTGGATCATGTCGGGAGGCGGCGGGCCGAGCGCGTTCACTGCCAGCCGGATCGGGTACGAGAAGGCCACGTCCATGAGCGGGACGGCCTGCGCATAGGTCATCGGCGGCTCGGAGTCGCCAGCGATTGCGCCGGGCCGGTCGTCTGCGGGCAACGGCGGAACGTCGTAGCGCTCCATCATGTCGTCGAGGAACTGGCGGTGCTGCGGCGGGATCATCGCCTTGAGGTCCTTCACCGACAGCTCGCCCTCGGTCTTGCCTTCGTACTTGGCCGGGACGATGATGTCCACGCCGAAGGGCCGGCCGCCCACCTCGTCGACGATCCATCCCATGTCGATGTCGAGCTGCTCAGGCGTGTGGCCCGCTGCACCGAGCACGCCGAAGCCGCCCGCCTTGGTCACTGCCGCCACCACGTCCCGGCAATGGGTGAATGCGACGATCGGAACGTCGCAGCCCAGCGTCTCGCACAAAGGTGTCTTCATGCCCCGAAACTACCGGCCTGAGCCAGAACGCACCGAGCCAGGACGCGCGCCGCCTCACGCGAAGGCAGGCCAGAATGGCCGATCGGCGTGCGGAGGGACAGGGGAAGCGTGAAGCTGCTGCGGCGAGAACCCCGCCATCTCACGCGAACGCTCGGCGCCGCCGTTGCCACGGCCATCGTGCTTGCCTCATGCTCAACGGCTGTCGACGAGCCGGCGGACATCGGAACTCCGCTCGAAACACCGCTCGCGCTGCCCGCCGATGCCAGCCCCATCGTGGCGGCGGCCCACGACTGCCTCGAGAACGGAGCGACGCACGAGCTACTGCCGCCCGACGATGACACGATCCTGCGCACGCTGGAGAACGGCCTGACCTACTACGTCAGGCCGAACGACGCACCGGCGGGGCACCTGGACCTGCGCCTCGTTGTACGAGCCGGCGGGGCGCATGATCCCGTCGGCGCCGAGGGCACCGCGCACTTTGTCGAGCACATGCTCTTCAACGGCACCGAGTCATTCCCTCGAAACGAATTGAACGAGGCGCTCCGCGACATTGGGCTGGAGCTGGGTCCCGACGAGAACGCGTACACCACCTACGACTCAACCGTCTATTTCATGTCGATCACGACAAGTGGCACTGAGCATCTCATCGACAAGCTGGACGTCCCATTCGAGATCTTGAGCGAGTGGGCCACCTCGGCGACCATCCTTCCCGACGACGTGAACGCCGAACGGGGGATCGTGCGCAACGAGCTCGATCTGCGCGCCGGCAGCGCCGAAGGCCATGTGCGTCAGGCGATCGAGGACCTCATGTTCATCGGGACGCCCTTCGAGGCTGGACGTATCGGCGGCACGCACGCATCACTCAGCGCAATCACTCCGGGTCACCTTCTCGATTTCTACGCCACGTCGTACGTACCGCAGAACATGGCGGTCATCGCCGTCGGGGATCTTGACGAGTCGGAGCTGCAAGACCTCGTCGAGCGCCACTTCGAGCGCTTGCCGTCGGGCCGACCGGTCCCAGCGTCGCAGCGTTGGCCAGCGTCGATTGCCCAGGTTCCTCAGTTCACCCACGCTGTGCATGCCGACGTGGGCGTCCCCTACGTCTCGATCAACTGGCAGACGCCGGCGTGGCGCCGGGGCACCGCATGCGGGGAGAGATTCCGGATCTTCGATCAGATCATTCACCGCATGCTCGATGCGCGCCTGTCTCGAGCACACGAAACCGGAACGCTCTCCCAGGCGAACGCGCCCGGTGTCGACCTGATGAACCCTGCGGCCCGAGTGCAGTACCACACGGCCGACGTTCAGGGTTCAGACCTGGCTCGGTCGACTGCCGATTTCTGGTCGGTCGTGCGCGGTACCGAGATGCACCCGTTCACCCGCGCCGAGCTAGAGCGAGCCGAAGCCAGCGTTCGTGCAGGAATCGAACGCGAAACCGAAGGGGTCACGTGGCGGCACGATTCCAGCTACGAGGCAGACTTCACCGACCACTTCGTGCGGGGTGCCGACTTACGCGCTGCGGCTGACCGCTTGTCCAGCGCGACTGAGGTCCTCGACTCGATCTCCGCAGCAGAACTCAACGACTACCACCGGTGGGTCATGAGCCGAGTGGCCCCGATCGTCGTCGCTGCAGGTTCCGATGAGGCGAATCTGCCGCCGATCGGTGAACTCGAGTCCGCGATTGGAGCTGTCGCTCCCGCGGCGCCGCTGCCAGTGGACGAGACGGCGACCGCGTTCATGGATGCGCCGAATCCCGTTCCTCCGACCGGCTCTCAGACCATCGACATTGACGCATACGGCGGAACCACCGTGCGTCAATGGAGGTTCGCCAACGGCGCCCGCGTCGTGTTCGACGATGTTGGCTACGGCGGAGATTCCGTCCACGTCATGATCGAATCGCACGGCGGCACGTCGCTGCTGGACCCGGCTGATGCAGCCCTCGCAGCGTTTGCGCTCCAGGCAGTCGCCGCCAGCGGACTTGGCGACTTGTCGGCGTTTCAGGTGGCCGACTTGGTCGAGCAGTCCGGCATCATGCTGACACCGTTTGTCGAGCACACCACCGAGGGCTTTCTCGGCCAAGTCGAAAACTCCGGGCTCGAGGCGCTCTTCGCATACGTGCATCTGCTGCTCACCGAACCGCGGGTCAGCGAAGGGCCGGCTCGCGCCGCCCAACAGAACGCTCGCAACGCAGCAGCGGAAGCAGAATCGTCAGCGGTGCGTGTAGCGCAGGCGGCCTATGCCACGGCGCGCTTCGGCGACAGCGAGTACTTCTGGCCGCTTCCGGCAGCGGACCAGATCGACATGATGACGGCGGACAGGCTGCTGGGGCTCTACACCGAGCGCTTCGTGGGTGTCGACGACCTGACACTTGCGATCGTGGGAGACGTTCCTTCCGACGACGTCGCAGATCTTGCCGCTCGTTACATCGGCTCGCTGCCCACCCGCCCCGCCGATGCCGGGGTCGACCGAAGACCGCCGCATCCGCAGGGCGTGCGACGGATCGAAGTTCACGCCGATACTGCTGCCGAATCGGGACTCGACTACTACTTCGAACTGCCTCGGTCCGTGAGCCCAGAGCTTGTCGCGACGGCCGATGTCCTCGCCGCAACGCTGAACGAACATCTCGTTCAGCGCGTTCGCGAAGACCTCGGACAGACCTACTCAGTTCAGGTATTCATCGTTCCTCTGTACGAGCCGGAACCGAGACTGTGGTCATACATATCTGCGTCCGGCCCTGGTGACGCGCTCCCCGAGATTGAACGGCGGATCCACGAGACCATCGAGCATGTCTCGACGGCTGGCCCGAGTGCGTCGGACCTCGATCAAGCGATCAGCATCGTGACGAACGACGCACACTTCGGCGGCCGTTTGTGGCGCCCGTACCTGCTGCAGATGCGACGGGTCGTCGGCGATGAGAACTTGCCCACCGCGTCGCGCATCGAACGGGCTGCCACAAACGTCACCGCCTCGGATGTGCGGGACTTGGCGCGCTCGCTGTTCGGCAGCGGCCAGCGAATCGAGATCGTCCGGGTCCCACCAGCGGCGAATTGACGCTGCGGCTCCGGCAGTAGCTCAGGCCAGCCCTATGAAGACCACAAGGGCACGCCCGAGCTTGGTCATGTCCTGATCGGCGAGGCGGCCGACGTGTTGGCCGAGCCGAGTTCTCGGCACCGTCGTGATCTTGTCCACCATCAGGCTCGACGGCTGGTTGAGGCCATTCGAGTCGTCGGGCTCGACGGGCAGCCGGATGAGCGGCGCCTCGGTCGGGTCGGTCGTGAAGGCACAGACCGCCACCGAGGCGGTTGAGTCGAAGTGATTGTCTTGAATGATGACTACGGGCCTGGGCTTACCCGCGTATCCGCTCCCGCCCGCCGCAGTCCAGATGTCGCCGCGATTCATACGTCGAGATCGGACACGGCGTCGATGAACGCCTGATCCTCTGCCTCGTGAGGGCTCCGCGCGACTGCCGCGGACTGCCTTCGTGCCTCTGCGGCAAACCCGGGGCGACGCGTGTCCGCCACCCACACTTGGACAGGGCGCAGACCCTGCCTGCGCATGCGCTTGCGGTGCTTGCTGACGCGAGCGGCGATCGGGGATGTGTCCGGCTGCTCCTCCATGACCCCAGCCTATTCGCTCGGCGTTACATGTAACAGGTAAATTTCGAGAGGACGCCGATCTCAGGGAACTCGGGCGATGAACCAGTGGTGCTCCGCTTGTGCGAATGCTCCTGCCTCTGCGCTGTCGTCGTTGGGAGGGCGCTGCGGCGGGACGAACCGACGTGTCAATGCGACCACGTAGTCGTCGCCGACGGCGAGGCTGATGTCCGTTCCCGCCTCGCACTGATTGAAAGCACTGGCGATCGATTCCCAGCCCCAGTCGACACCGTCGGCAGACCATCCAATCCACTCCCTGAACTCGGGAAACGGGCCCGCCCACCAGCGTGCCTGCGTCGAGAACACGTTGGGTCTTCCAGACGTCCACCAACATCGGCCGAACAGCTGCTCGAGATCGGTGGCGGTGAACCTCACGAGTTCGTCGGCGTTGTGATCCTCGAAGACAAGCTGGTACGACTTGCCGGTTCCGACCTGCCGGGCGCCCTCGGGTGCCTCGGTCCTCCTGCCGGCGAACTCGTAGACGGCGGCGTCTCTGCCGAGATCCCACAGCGTCAGTCCCCCATCAGGTTCGTCGTAGCGCAACTCGTACCCGTCCTTGGCGATCCGACCCGAGCGTGCGTACGACCAGCGGTCCGGCATCCGCGGCCACGCCACAGCCGCAAGGCCCGCATCCCCGACGGCCAGCGGCTCGATCCGGCCAATGCCCGCGAACCGAGACGTCTCCTGCGACAATCCGCTGCCGCTGTCGGCATTGAGGCTCACCCACCGACCGTCTGATGCGCTCCATGCCGACCAGACCACGCCTGATGCGTCGACCATTGAGGACTCGCGACGGGAGCTGTCGGTGTACTGGCTGAGCGGGTCGGCACGCCAGGTGTGACCATCCGCGGACGAGAGCCGGCTGGGGTCATCGAGGGTGACGATGAGGATGACGCCGTCCCAATCTGGTCCCCTCGGCGCTCGCGGCTGCGGCGAAACATGCGACCAGTCATCGAGCAGCAGCACGAAACCCTCGTCGGTCCATTTGCCTGCGGCATCCGACCCGCCGAAAGCCCCCACCCAGTCGAGCGTCGCGTCGTAGCCGGCAAACAGATGGATGTGCGCATCGCTCTCAACGTTCAGGACGACCTCCACCTGCGAGGGCGTCAGTCCGAGATCGACGTAGGAGAGTGTGACCTCGGCCTCATCGGCGGCTCCGTCAACAGGCTCAATGTCCCTGAACGAGACCGTGAGCGATTCGTCGTCCGGTTGCCAATACGTCATGTGCGTGCCGTCGGGTATCCGGCCCTGGTCGCCGAGGAGCGATTCGAGGTCGAAGCCGGAATAGGTCAGGACGGCTACGACCGTCTGATCTCCTGACGTGAGCGCCTCGACCACCCGCATCGAACGGATCGCGTACTGCGGCAGCGGTTCATCAGGCAACGAGTCGAGCGATGCCTCGATCCAGGACGCCCCACGATCGTCGGTGAAGAAGACCTGCCCGAAGACACCCGCGCCGTCGTGCCGGCCCGGCGGCGCGCCGGTCAGCACCCAGCGAACACCGTGCGCATCGATCGCCAACGGCGCGATGCCGTCGGGCAGCGGCAGCGCCGACCACACCTCGCCATCGTCGGTGACGCGGGCAGCGAACCCCCCGTCAGACATGCCGCCGACGGCCACGACGCGCCCGTCGCTCGTGGACTGCAGCGACATGGCGAAGTCGAATCCGAGGTCCATTTCGGACCATTGCAGTGCTGGCCCAGTGGACAGATCTGCCGGCTCGACGATGTCTGTGCCGCCGCTGCCACATGCGCCCAGGCTGGCGGCCACAATTGCTCCCACCGCAAGAACGAGGACCCGCAGGCATCGATGCGCAGTGTTGCGGCGACTCACCAAGCCGATGGTAGGTACTTGCCTGGCTGGCGCTGCGGCGGAATACGGCGACGGGTTTGCGGCTTGCGATGGCAGGATGCGGCCATGAGCATCTCGGGCAGCATCAGCGCCGTTGGGCATAGCTATCTGGACGTCGCATCGGGCACGCGGCTTGACGCCTGGTTCCCTGCAGGAGCCAGCGCCGATGCGCCGCCGGCCCGGTCATGCCTGGCGGTTGAACTCGGCGTCAATGTCGGCGAGACCGTGACCGTCACCATCGCTGACCTTGCCGCTCCGCCCGCCGACCTCGCTGACGCTTACCTTCGACTGCACCTGCTGAGCCGCCGCGAGATCGGGCCGCACGAGGCAAACCTCGACGGAGTGTTCGGCCTGCTCACCAACTGCGCGTGGACCAGCGCGGGGCCCGTACTGCCCGAGCGAGTCGACGCACTTCGCACGGCTGCCGCAGGTGTCGGCCAACCGGTCACGGTCACGGCTGTCGACAAGATTCCTCGCATGGTCGACTACGTGATCCCGTCAGGCGTCCGCATTGCCGACGCCGACCGGGTGCGGCTGGGTGCCTACCTGGCGGACGGCACCACGGTCATGCACGAGGGGTTCGTCAACTTCAACGCCGGCACGCTGGGTCCCGCCATGGTCGAGGGGCGTATCTCCGCGGGCGTGGTCGTGGGGGCGCATTCGGACCTCGGCGGCAGCGCGTCCACCATGGGAACCCTGTCGGGCGGCGGCAAGGAGATCGTGTCGATCGGCGAATACTGCCTGCTGGGCGCCAACTCCGGCATTGGCATCGCCCTCGGCGACTACTGCACCGTTGAAGCCGGCCTGTACGTCACCGCGGGCAGCCGCATCACGCTTCCCGACGGCTCAGTCGTGAAGGGCCGAGACATCTCAGGCCGCTCAGGCATGCTGCTCATCCGCAACAGCACCAGCGGCGCAATCGAGATGCGCGTCGCCGACCCCTCCCGCTGGGAAGGCATCAATCCCGAACTCCACAAGAACTGACCGGCTGCGGCCATTGGGATGTCAGTCGGTCATCACTGCTGACAACATGTGGGTCAACTACATGGACAATTCTAGTAGTAGTTAGTGAATTCTTCCTAGCTACACTGCATCGATGAGCACGGCCCCTAAGTCATCGATTCAGTGAAAAGTAGCGACAGCGACCGCGAATACATCGGTATGCATCCGTGGATCGACTTCGATGCGAGTGTCGCGAGCCGCCTCGGTGCTCGCTCGTGGATGAAGATCGGCGAGGCCTACGCGCGGTGTGCGGAATTGTCGGGAACGCCGCTCACGCCAGCCGTCGCTGAAGCCCTTCACCAACACGCACGCGTTCGCGGAGCCCAAGCGACCGTCGCCATCGAAGGCAGCACACTGACCGTTGAGCAAGTCGAGGGCATCCACGCCGGCACCTTCTCGGCGCCCGAGTCACGCGCGTACCAAGAACGCGAAGTGCGCAACGTCCTCGAAGCGTTCGGTCGACTTGACGACTTGGTTTTGGAAGACAGCGGGCTCCGGCTCAGTGCCGAATTGATCTGCGAGATGAACCGCTGGGTGCTCGAAGGCGTCGATCCCGACGCCGCGTCATCGCCGGGCGCCATCCGCACCCATTCAGTTGTCGTGGGCCCCTACGTCGGCCCGCCCGCACGGGACTGCTGGTACCTGCTCGAGCGGTTGGCCGAGTGGCTCGGCGGCGAGGACTTTCGACCCGAGCCCGGACACGTCGATGAACAGCGGGATGCCTTCGCACTTACCGTCATGAGCGCCTTGCTCGCACACCTGTACATCGCATGGATCCACCCCTTCGCTGACGGCAACGGGCGCACAGCCAGGCTGCTTGAGTACCTGATCCTCGCTCGTTCGGGAATGGTCCCTCTCGCTGCGGCCAACCTGATGGCCAACCACTTCAACCTCACCCGGGACAGGTACTACGTGCGGCTCACTGCGGCCAGCCGCGAACGAGATGTCCTCGGTTTCCTGGCCTACGGCATCGAAGGGCTCGTCGACGGCCTTGTCGACCACTCGACGGCAGTGCGGGCACAGCATCTCCGCCTTACATGGCAGAGCTACGTCGCAGAGACGATGTCGACGTTCCCGACGAGCCCCGCTTCGGAGCGCCAGCACGCTCTCGTGATGGCGTTGCAGCCAGCTACCTCGGTACCTCGGGCCGACGTGGCCGGGCTGACACCGCAACTGGCTCAGATGTACGCACGCACGGGGCCGCGCACCCTCGCCCGCGACTTGAATCGTCTCAAAGGCGCTGGCCTGATCGAGATCGACGGTGGCGGAGTGCGTCCTCGAATCGATCTCATGTCAGCGTTCCTGCTACCGACATCGAACTGAGTGACAAGGGTCGGAACCGCTCCGTATGGCGTGCTCGGGAGGTCCGCATCGGCTGACGGACCTCACCAACACTGAGAATCTGGGTGTCGGAACCGCGCCGTTTGGCGAGCCCGGGAGCGGCATTGGCCGGGCCGGTATTGTCGGGCGCGCCGCAGGGGAATCAGGGAGAACTGCCATGGCTTACGTCGAGGACCGGATCATCCACGACGCGGATGCACACACCATGGAGCCGCCGGAGTGGCTGGAGCCGTTCGCCTCGGCCGAGGTGATCCGCTACGCGCTCGACCATTTCTCCATCGGCGACAACGAGGGCGACAACGAGAAGGCTCTCGCCGACATCGAGAAAGCCCGAGCTCGCCAGGCCGACCCCGAGTTCCGTGCCGGGGCCGCCGCCGAGGTGATGCTGCGCAAGAACTACCTGGCGCCCGGTGCCTGGGATCCCGCCGATCGCTCCCAAGCGCTCGACGATCTGGGGTTCTCCAGCCAACTCATCTTCCCCTCCATGCCAAACACGCTCATCGAAGAGATGGAGCACCAAGCCGAACCCGATCTCACCTACGCCACGGCAACGGCGGCAAACCGTGCCCAGATCGCGTTCTGCTCGGGCGATCCGCGCCTGCTCCCGGTGTGCTTCGTGCCGCTGCAGTCGATCGAGCATGCGGGCCCGCACGCACGCCAGGCCATCAACGACGGCGCCGCGGCGCTGCTCATCCCGAACCGGATGCCCAAGCACCACGCCCACAGCCACGTGGGTTTCGACCCGGTCTGGGCTGCGGCCCAGGAAGCCGGCATCCCGGTCGTGATGCATGTCGGCATCCCCGACCTGGTGATGCCGCCGCAGCATCGCAACAACGGACTGCCACCCGAGCCCGACTTCCATGGCGGCGGCGAGAACTTCCGCTCCGTGTCGTACATGGCGATCTGCGCCGCCCCGCTCCAAGCGCTCTCGATGCTGATCTTCGACGGGGTGCTGGAGCGATTTCCTGCGTTGAAGATCGGCGTGATCGAACTGGGCGCAGTATGGCTGCCCGGTTTCCTGCGTCAGCTCGAGGCCGCGTTTGACGCCTTCGAACGACACGAGCAGCGCTTGGGCAAGCTCAGCATTCGCCCTTCGGACTACGTGCGGCGCCAAGTGCGGGTCACTCCATATCCCACCGAACCCACTGGCTGGATCATCGAGAACTCAGATCCCGAGATCTGCATGTTCAGCTCCGACTTCCCCCACGTGGAGGGCGGCCGCAATCCACTGCGCCGTTTCGACCGCGAAGTGGCGCACCTGCCCGCCGATGTCCAGGAGCGCTTCTTCCGGCTGAACTTCGAGGATCTCATGGGCACGGCTGCTTACGTGCCGGCCGCTGCGGCCTAGCGGTCGGGCAGCCGGCAGGACACGCAGGGATCAGCGATGGGAATCCGGCTCGACAAGCCTTGGCGGCGACTCGACGACGAGGCAATCGAAGCGCTGCCCGCGCAGCTGGGCGTGTACCACGTGGCCGACGCAGGTGGCACGGTGCTGTCAGTCGGCTTTGCCGGTGCCCGTGAGCCGTTCGGAATTCAGTCTGCGCTCCGTCGCGAACTCAACGAGCTTGACTCTGCTGCCACACAGTTCCGGTGCGAGTTCACGTCGAACTACCGCAGTCGATGGGATGAGCTGCTGATGCTGCACCTCGCCGACTACGGCGAGCTGCCCGAGCCCCAGCGCGACCAGGCCAGCCGGGTCGGCCGTCTCAGCCCTGCCTGAGGTGCGCCCCAGGACTGGTCGGGCAGGCGCTGGTTAGGCAGGCGCTGGTCAGAGAGGCGCTGGTCAGATCACGCCGTCGGCGGCCAGCTCATCCACTTCGTCCATCCGATCTGCTCGATCCCCATTGCGGCGATAGCGCTCATCGCCAACCAGATCCGCTCGTCCGATCACTTCGAGCACCGAGCGCCAGTGGCGGTCGGAGGCTGATCGGGAAAGCCGGTGATGCTCATCGAGCCCATGTGTGCCTGAACCGTCAGGTCCATGGCTGTTCGCTGCGAATCCGGTCCGTCGAGGCCATAGCCGCTGGCCTGCGCGAACACGAGACGCGGGTTGGTTTCCCACAGGGTGGATGCGTCGATGCCTAGCCGTTCGGGCACACCCGGAGCGAAGTTGCACAGGACCGCGTCGGCGGCCGTTGCGAGCTGCAGGAACAACTCGCGGCCACGAGGCGACTTGAGATTGAGCGAAACGGCCTCCTTGGCGGAATTGAGCATGGCGTAGGGCAGCGAATGGAGACGCGACCGCAGCGCCTCCCCGCGCACGGGCTCCACCTTGATGACCCGAGCGCCGGACATCGCCAGCAGGAACCCGGCGTACGGCCCTTGGTAGATCTGCCCGAGGTCCAACACCGTGATGCCGTCGAGGGGCAGCGGGCGGGATACCGCGTCTGCCTCTGTCACTTGAAGCTGCCGCCGAGGATGTCGCGGGCCATGATCAGCCGCTGCACCTCGCTGGGGCCTTCGCCGATCCGGCGGATGCGCAGCTCCCTGTACCAGCGCTCAAGCGGCAGGTCCTTGGTGACGCCGATGCCGCCGTGGATCTGGATGCAGCGATCCACCACCCGGCCCGCAGCCTCGGAGGCGACGAGCTTCGCCATGGCCGCTTCAGTGCGGAAGCGCTCGCCCCGATCGGCCTTTTGGGCCGCTTCGAGCACGCACCAGCGCCCGTGGCGGATGTCGATCTCGTTGTCCACGATCATCCACTGGATCGCCTGCTTCTCGGCCAGCACCGAGCCGAACGTCTCTCGGCTGCGTGCCCAGTCGATCGCCATTTCCTGCGCCACGATTGCCGGACCCAGGCAGCCGGCCGCATACGGGATGCGCTGGCGGCTCAGCCGGTCGTTGGCGATGCCGAAACCGCCGTTCACCTCCCCGAGCACCTGGTTTTCGGGTACCCGCATGTCGACGAACTCCAGCTCAGTGGCATAGCGAGTGGCCCGCAGCGTGTGAACCACACGGCGTACGTTGAACCCGGGCGTGTCGGTGTCGACGATGAAGGCTGTCACGCCGTTGCGCCCTGGGTCATCTGACGTCCGGGCGAACAGCAGCGCGAAGTCAGCCTTGTCGGCTCCGGAAATGAACAGCTTCGAGCCGTTCAGCACCCATTCGTCGCCGTCCTTGAAGCCCCGGGTGCGGATGGCTCGACCCGGATCAGAGCCACCTGACGGTTCGGTGAGGGCAAAACAGGCCGTCTTTTCACCACGCAAGTTCGGGTACAGCCACCGTTCCTTCTGCTCATCGGTGGCCTCGTAGAGCTGCGCCAGTCCTGCGCCGCCGAACACGCCGTAGCACGGGTTGTAGAGCCCTGCCCGGTGCTTGGACATCTCGATGGCCATGAGGGCCCGGGTGGTGGTGTCGAGGCCCGGTCCGCCGTATTCGGCGGGAATGTCGAGCCCGTAGAAGCCCATGTCGCGGGTCATCTGCGTCAGCCGGGCGGCATCATCGGGAGCCAGTTCGCCAGCGTCGGGATCAAGCTCGGCTTCGAGGGGAATGATCTCGCTCTCCACAAAGCGCTGAACGGTCTCGACGATCAGCGCCTGCTCGTCACTCAAGGAGAAATCCACGCCACGCCCCCGCATCTCGATCGTTTCGTGTCGGCGCCCGATGCTAGATCTCTGACCGCAATCGAGCTTGGTCCGCCCCGATCACCTGCTGCTGGCGAGAACGCACCCCGCAGGCAGCTGCATTCCTGGCGTCAGCTGGACGACCAGGCCAGTTGGGCGAATGCGGGAGCGACAGCGATTCGGTCTCCCACGGTCACCGACAGGTCGACGCTGAAACCGGCGTCGTCGACGGTTGCGATCGTGCCGGTACACGACACCGTGTTGCCGGCGAGGACGGGGGTCCGGTTTCGGTAGGCCAGACGGGTGAGGCGGGCACCCGCTCCGGCGTAGCGCAGCACACATTCGGCCAGCAGGGCACCGAGCATCTGGCCGTCCACCAGCGGGGCCGGTGCGCCCAAGCGTTGCGCGAACGCGAGGTCGTAGTGCAGCCGGTGCCAGTCCCAGGTCGCTGCGCCGTAGGCGACCATGTCGGGCAGCTCGATGCAGCGGTGCAGCGGCGGAATCTCGGTGCCGACGTTCGGCCACTCCCCCGGTGCCAGCTGTCGGGCGTGGGGGGAGCTTGCCTCGGGTTCGCTCGCAGACGCCGTCGTCTCGGCATCGGGGGCTGCGCCTTCGGGCTGAGCGGATCCGAGCGGCCGGAAGATCATCGTCTCGGCGTTCGTCGCCAGGAGATCGTCATTGGCCGTGTAGGCGGCCTCGGCGGTGACGAACAACAGCGGTTCACCTGCCCGGTCACGCCGCTGCGTCGCATCGACGAGCGTCCACGAGGTGCGGATCACGTCGTCGAACCGGGCGGGCCGGAAGAACTGATAGTCGTTGCCGCCCCGGAACATCGCACACGGCTGCGGCAGCGGCAGTTCCCAGGTGTGGCCGAGATACGAGTCCCCGTCTGGCGCCGAGCGGCCTGTCAGCTGCGCCGATTCGCAGATGAGCGTCGGCGGCGCCTCGTCACGCCACCGCTCGGGATCAGCTCCGATGGCCAGCGCGAAGTACCGGATCGAAGCCCGGCTGAGCTGTTCCGGTGCGACGTAGGTCACGGAGGTGCCGAGCATCGCTCGCACCTCTTCGGTCAGCAGCTGTGTCATGCCCCCGGTCATGCCCCGGCTCAGGGCATCGACGCGATGGCTTCTACCTCGATCAGCCACCTGCGACTGAGCAGCCCCGACACCACCACACCGGTCGAAGCAGGGAACGGCCGCCCGAGCACACTCTGACGTACCTCACCGACAGCCCGGTAGCCGTCGACACCGTCGGGCGTCACGTACTCGACGGTCTTGACGAGATTGTCAATAGAGGTGCCCGCCATCTCGCATATGTTGGCGATCTCGCTGTACACGAACTCGGCCTGGCCGCCGATGTCGCCCTCGGCCATGGTCTCACCCGCCGACATGTTGAAGGCCGTGGTACCGGAGATGAACAGCAATCCACCGGCCTCTATTGCGGGACTGAACGTCAGTGACGAGTACACCTCGGCCTGGTAGGGCACGACCGTCTTGGGGTGGGCGGATGCCCAGACGTCAAGCGCGACAAGCGCATCGGGATGGGGCAGTTCGGGCATCAGCAACCCGGTCGACGACGGGAATTGCGGTCCAAGAAGCCGCCGACGCGCCTCGCCAGTGTCGTTGTACTGGCGGCGGGTAGCCGGTGTGGTCTGCTGGACCACACGCACCACATGGGACAGATCCATCCCGTGACGCTCGAGCCGCCGTCCGGCCTCTTCGAGCGCCCATTCGCACTGGCCGACGAAGTCGCCGGGCAGCACCACATTGCCGTCGTCGTCGACCGGGATGACCTGCGGAATGTGGACAAGGCCGTCAACTTGGCCGGCCACGACCTCTACCTCGACCAGTGCCTCGGGCCGCACCAACGCTTCCACGATGAACGTCGAGGGCCGCACGCCGCCGACCGCCGAGCCCAGGCTGTAAGGACGTTCGCCTGCGATCGCATCACGCTCAGGTGCGCCGGCCACCGTGATGTACTCGGTGACCTCGGTGCACGCACTGATATCTCGACCGGCCGCGTCGAGCACGGCTTCCACCTTGGCCCAGCACACACTGGCCTGTTCGGCCCCATCGCCGCGCACCGTGACCCGGCCCGTCTCGGCGTCGTACGCACCCGCAGTCTGGCCCGCCAGCCACGCGGCACCTGCGGCCTCGATGCCCTGTGAGAACGAATAGCGACTGGTGTCCAGCCAAGGGAATGGCTCCGGGGCGATCTCCCTCCGGGACATGGTGTGCGCTCCTCGTGCACGTGCGACCGCGCGGCCGCTGCCGCTCGCACCTTGTCTAGTGCGCGCAAGCGTTCCGCGCTAGGACGGTCGACCCCGCACTCATGGGAGATGATGCAAGCCTGCGCCGGGATTGGCTAACAGCCCTGCTGGCTGCAGCGTGAATCAGTTGCCGGTGAAGTTGGGCGCGCGCCGCTCTACGAACGCTGCGATGCCCTCACGCCCGTCGTGGGTACGCATTGCGGCGGTGATCGTGGTGCCCTCCACCTCGCCGGCCTGTTCCAGCGGAGTGTCGAAGCCTTCGTACACGATGCGTTTGGCGTGCCCGAGCGCCCATGCCGGGCCGTCTGCGAGCGACTGGGCCAGCTCGGCGGTGGCCGAATCGACCTCGTCGTCGGGCACAACACGGTTCACGAGGCCCCACTGCTCGGCCTCGGAGGCGCTGAGCGTGCGGTTCGTGAGCGTCAGATCGAGCATGCGGCGAACGCCGATGTGGCGGGCGAGGAAATAGGTGGAGGTGCCGTCGGGGGTGACCCCGGCCCGTGTGTAGGCCATGGTGAAACGGGACGACTCGCCGGCCACCACGAGGTCGAACGCACTCACGATGGACATGCCGGCGCCGCCTGCCGCACCGCCCACGCCGGCAACGAACGGCTTGGGCACTCGGTTCATCTTGTAGATGGCACCGTGGAAGTCGACGAGCATGTCGGAGGCAAGCTTGGGCAGGCCGTCTCCCGCTGCGTAAAACTCCTTGAGATCGCCACCGGCGCAGAACACCCGGCCTTCAGCGGTGACTGACACGGCCTTCACGGCGTCGTCCCACTCGATCTCGAGCATCACCGACCGCAGTTCGCGTGAGAACTGGGGGTTCACCGCGTTAGCACCCTCGGGACGGTTGAAACGCAGGTGTGCGACTCCGTCGCGCACCTCGTAGGTAATCGTTGACAGGTCCATGGATGCTCCTCTGGTGTTTCCGCGGGTTCTGGGGAGACTACGCGGCTTCGAAGTGGGCCAACCGGCCTAGCGCCGAGCTGCTGGTGAGAGGTCGCGGGCAGCCTGGACGGGGTCGATGCCGCCGAAGGGCATGATCGAGATGGCCGAGACATCAACGCCGTTGGCGTGATAGCGGTCGATGTGCTCCCGGCACGCCTCCGGGGGGCCGTGAACAAGCAGTTCGTCGACGAGGTCATCGTCGATGACTTCGAGTGCGCCCTTGCGGTCACCCTCGGACCAGCGTTCCCACATTGCGGCTAGGAGCTCTCCCCGGCCGAGCCAGCGGTGGAACTCCGCGTAGACCGGCACGTTGAGGTACGCGGCCATCGCCCGCTTGAAGCCGGATCGGACGACGTCGGCATCAGGATTCGGACACACGAAGATGCGTGCGACGACTTCCTTGCCTTCGCCGCCCTCGTCGACGTAGGGCCGCACGGTGGCGACGTCATCTGCAGACAGCCAGTTGATGATTGCGCCGTCGCATTCGGCGCCCGCCAGCCGGAGCATGCCCGGGCGCAGGGCGGCGAGCAAGATCGGCGGCTGAATTTCGGGCGGGCGGCCCAAGCGGAAGCCTTGGATCTCGAACGTGTCGTAGGTCTCGGTCACCTTCTCGCCGGTGAGGGCCTGGCGCAGGAAGCGGGCGGTGTCACGGGTGCGCTTGAAGGGTTCGTCGAAAGGGATGCCGTTCCACCGCTCGACGATGACGTTGGAGGAGGCGCCGATGCCCATGGCGAAGCGACCCGGGGCGGCTTCGCAAATGGCAGCCGTCTGCTGGGCCAGCAGCGCCGGGCCGCGGGTGAAGGCCGGGATGATGGCGATGCCGAGGCGCACGTCGGGCACCCATTGCGATGCCAGCACCAGGGGCGTGAAGCCGTCGGTGCCGTCGGCTTCAGAGCTCCAGAACTCGGTGTAGCCGAGGTCGGCGAACTCGCGGTAGAGGTCGGCCTGAGTGTGCAGCGGCTCGCCGAAGGGAACCGTGATGCCGTAGCGCCAGTCGTGTTGATGATCGATCACGGCGCGCAGGCTAGAGGCCGCACGTGTACTGCATCTCGCCGGCGACGCCCCCGATCACGCCGAGCCTCGCCCTGCCGCGCCAGGCCCAGTCAATGAGGCGCTGCGGTCGTTGCGTCGCTGGTGTCAATGAGGTCGGTGTTGTCAGCGTCGCGGGTGGTGGCGTCCGTGGTGCCGGCGCGGGTGCCGCCAGCAGCAGTGTTGGAGCTGCCGCCGCCGCCGGTCGTAGCCGTGGTGTCGGCGGTGAGGGGCTTGGTGGCACATCGGCCGGAGGCGTCGGTGCCGCCGCCGGTCGTAGCCGTGGTGTCGGCGGTGAGGGGCTTGGTGGCACATCGGCCGGAGGCGTCGGTGCCGCCGCCGGTCGTAGCCGTGGTGTCGGCGGTGAGGGGCTTGGTGGCACATCGGCCGGAGGCGTCGGTGCCGCCGTCGGTCGTAGCCGTGGTGTCGGCGGTGTGGGGCTTGGTGGTCCATCGCCCGGTGGCGGGGTGGTGCACGAGGCGTTGTTTGTTGTTGTGGAGGGTGTTGTGGCAGTCGTCGCAGAGGGCGGCGAGGTTGGGAGTGTCGGTGGTGCCGTTGTCGGCGGCCCACTCGGCGATGTGGTGGAACTCGCAGCGGTGCATCGGTGCACGGCACAAGACACAGCCGCGGTCGCGTATCGCAACAGCGAGTTGTTGGGCGATGCTGGCGTGGCGGCAGCTGCGTCCGAGCCACAGCACTTGTCCGGGTCCGGCGAACACAGCGCCGCTGATGCGCGTGTCCGGCGACAGGTTGTCGAGGGTCTCCGGCGGGATGGGTCCGCCGCCGAGCATTTCGCAGAGTCCGTCGGGTTTGGTGCCGTCGATGACGCCGATGTCGGCGATGATGATGAGCTGGTTGGGTGCTTGTGAGGGCCGCCACCGTTCGACCGAGCGGCCCGCTGCGTCCCAGGGCACGACATCGCTGTCCCCGCGAGGTCCTGCACCGCCGACCAGGTCGCGTTCGACGTCACTGTGTCGGCCGTGTTCGACGTTGCCTTGGCCAGGGTGGCTGGCATCGCTGGGCTGGTTGTGCTTGGCGTTGCCTTGGCCAGGGTGGCTGGCATCGTCTGGAGGGCCGTGGTTGGCGTTGCCTTGGCCAGGGTGGCTGGCATCGCCGCTGTGGCCTGGTGCGGGCTCGTTGTTGCGGCCGTGGCTGTCTTCGCTCGGTGATGGGCGGGCGGGTTTGCCAGCGCTAGCGGCGGGGTGGCCGATGGTCGCCAGGGCGTTTCGGTTGGTGAGCATCTCGAACACGCTGTCGGCGCGGCGCTGACGGTTGTCTCGGATCTGGTCGGGTGTGCCGTCGCGTCCGCCGTCTTGGCGCCACAGGGCGTCGTTGTAGTTCTCGACTGCTTGGAGCACCAGTGCGTAGCTGACCGGGTCGAACCGGGCGTTGAGCACCCCCATGCCGGTGGACTCGTCGATGAACATTGCAGCGCTGCGGTCGCGGCGCTGGCGATCCAGCACCGTGCGCGCCCCATCGGGATCGTGGCGGGCCGCGAACTCGCGTGCGTCGCGGCGCAACACCTCGGGCGAAACTTCCCCAGCAGCCTCGAGCAGCTCGACGGCGTTGTCGACGGCTTCGGGGCTGGTTCTGCGGGCGGTGTCGGCGAGCACTTCGGCGTGCTCCTTGGTGAGCTCTCCCAAAGCGAGGCCCCGTGCCACGTTGGGCATCTGCGCGACCTGCTCGCTGGCCTCGACAGTGCGCTTCGCGTTGCGGCTGCTCAGCCGAGCCTGGTCGCGCAGCGCCGTGCGGCCAGCACCCGCACGGAAGGCTTCCAGCGCAGCGGTGGCGTTCAGCAGCAGCGCCTCGGCCGCCGAACACAACCGCCCAGCAGCGGCGATGACCCGCTCGAGCGTGTCGCTGCTCGCATCGCCCAGCGGCACCCTCGACGCCCCAGCGACCACATCACGAGCCCCGCACACCACCGACAACACCGACTCACCCGGAGACACCGGCCCGACCCGAGACGATGACACCGGCGACACAGCCCCAGCGACGTCGCCCAGTGGCGTCGAACCGTCTGGCATTCCTCCTGCCAGTTCGCCGAGAATGTCCGAGTGCTTCATGAAACATACTGTAAACAGACGGTGTTACACGAAAGCTTCGACGCTGGCCCGGGCGCTGACCCACTTCGACATCCATCCCCTCGACGAGCCGGCCACCGTCGGACGCAGACTTGCCGATTCCGAAACCTCCGACATCGTCGGCGCCCACCTCGCCGCAGTCGCAACGAGCCGGGGCAGGTTCGTTCTCACCTGAGACAACGAAGACATGTCAAGACTGAACGCGCGCTGTGAGCTCGACTGACTGCGCGAGGTCTCTTCTGGCCGCGAAGGAAAAGGCTGAACTCGGTCTGCTCGCATCCCACGGCACAGAGACGTAGGCGATCTTGTACGGACACCATCGCTGAGTTTCGCTGTTGTGGTCCTCGGAGCTCTCAGCCTGGGGATTGCGGTCCGGATGTGTCTGTCCATCCGCCACGAATGCCTGAAGGGCCAACGAGTGCGATCCGGAGCCAGTCGAGAGACGCGAAGTGCCTCGTCCCGAACAGCACTGCCTCAAGACCGACGGAACGCGCTGCATCGACGTTCTCTCGACGGTCGTCAACGAACAGGCACTCGCGAGGGTCAGCTCCGATTGCGCTGAGTAGCGACCGATAGGCCTCGGCGTCGGGCTTTCGAATGCCGATATCGCCAGAGATGCACCAAGGATCGATGAATTCTGCCAGTCCGAAGTGATCACGTTGAAGAGCGGCCCATTCACTCACGTCGTTCGAAAGGCAAGCGACGCGTATTCCACGGGATGTCACGTCTTCAAGCACGCCTTTGAGGCCCGGTGAAAGCGTGTGACGTGTGATGTATTCGATGTCGTTGCCGTCAACGCCGCACCGCTGCCAGAACTCCGAACTGGTCATCCGACCGAGGCTTGCGTCGCGATAGAGGTCCTCGATCTCCGCGTCCGCGAGCCGACAGCCGTTGTCACGAAGATACGGAACCAGCAATTCGGCAACGTCGTCGCGGGCGCGATAGATGACACCCATCGCGTCGAGCACGAGCCAGCCGATGGTGCTCATGAGCAGTGGTGTCGTTCGAGGAGCGTGCCGTACTTCCTGTCGGGACCTACGAATTCGATCGCTATTGGCGAACCGTCGAACGGCACGGAAGGCTCATCGCCGAGGAGTATCCGACCTCTGTCGCCGTCACCGCGTCATCGCTGGGTTCGAGTGCCGGATGGGTGACTCGGATGGTCTGTTGTAACACCCCCTGTTCACACTGGGTACATGACAGAACAGGTTGATCTCGCACCCCAGCTTCGGTTGGTGTCAACCAGCCGGATGCCGCACCGGCTGAGTCGGGCTACCCGCCAGGAAGGCTTGCGAGGCGTGGCTCGGGCACGTACCGCTCTGGCTGCCACGGTACGCCCGCCCGAAATCGCCCTCGACGCCGCGTGATGCGGGTTCCGGCCGCCAGAGGATCGGCAATTCGCTGGGCAGGGCTGGCGTAGGCACAAGTACAGTGCCGGCCATGAGCACCGCACCTGCGACACAGCACCCAGACGACATCGTCATTGTCGACGCCGTCCGTTCTCCCGTCGGCCGACGTGGCGGCGACCTGCGCGGCATCCACCCGTCCGACTTGCTCAGCGACGTGCTGACCTCGCTGATGGAGCGCACCGGGGTCGACCCTGCCAGCATCGGCCAGATCGTGGGCGGCTGCGTCAGCCAAGCCGGCGAGCAGACGGCCAACATTGCGCGCACCGCGTGGCTCGGCGCCGGCTACCCCCTGTCAGTGGCCGCCACCACCGTCGACGCGCAGTGCGGTTCGAGCCAGCAGGCCACCACGCTGGCGTACGGCCTGGTGCGCAGCGGCGTGGTCGATGCAGCCATCGGATGCGGGGTCGAGTCGATGACCCGCAATCCGATGGGGTCCAGCTACAAGAAGGGCCAGCGCACAGCGACCTCCCGCTACAAGGAGAACTACGAGTACACGACACAGTTCCAGGGCGCCGAGCTGATGGCCAAGAAGTGGGGCATCAGCCGCGAAGAGTGCGACGCCTTCGGTCTGCGCAGCCAGAACAATGCCGCCCGTGCCTGGGAGGAGGATCGGTTCGGGACCCAGATCGTCGAGATCGATGCACCCGTGCTCGACGACGAGGGCAAGCCCACCGACGAGATCCGACACGTCGTGCGCGACGGCGGCATCCGGCCCACGACGGCCGCGGGGCTCGCCGGAATCAAGCCGGTGATGGAGGGCGGCGTGCATACCGCCGGCAGCTCCTCACAGATCAGCGACGGCTCTGGGGCGGTGCTGCTGATGCGTGCCGGTCGAGCCGCCGACCTGGGTCTGCGTCCGTTGGCCCGGATTGTCGATACCTGCCTGGTCGGCAGCGACCCAGTGCTGATGCTGACCGGGCCGATCGAGGCCACGAACTACCTGCTCGAACGCAACGGCATGGCGATGTCCGACATCGACGTCGTCGAGATCAACGAGGCATTCGCATCGGTGGTCCTGGCCTGGCAGCGCGAAGTGAATCCGGACATGGACGGCGTCAATCCCAACGGCGGCGCGATCGCGCTGGGTCATCCGCTGGGTGGCACTGGCGCAATCCTGCTGACCAAGGCGGTGCACGAGCTGCACCGGGCCGACCGCAGCACGGCGCTCGTGACGATGTGCTGTGGCGGCGGGCTGGGCACCGGCACCATCATCGAACGACTCTGAGCGACGCACCAGCAAACCCTCCGCCCGGCGAGGCCGATCACGGAGTCGGTCGTCGGATCGATCACCGGTTCGATCGCCGGGTCGGCCGGCGGGCCCGCCGCGGAGGCCCGGGTCAGAGGTTTCGCGACCGGGCTTCGGTTCGTGTCGCGGCGCTGGCGGCCGCAGCCGCCGCTGCGTGGGCCGGCTGGCAGTACTTCGATCAAGCTGAGCCTGCGACGGATGCTGCGGCTACCACTGCGGCCCTGTCGGCAGTCGCGGACGCTGCGCCGCCCACTGCTGCAGGGTCGGCGGCCTCCGACGCTGCGGCGGATGCAGGGGGGCCTGCTCTCGAGCCGAATGCGGTTGTGTTGGCAGTGATCGATGGCGACACGATGGACGTCGATCTCGGCGGGCGCCGAGTGGCGGTGCGGTTCATCGGCATCGACACGCCTGAGAAGACCGGCGGCTACCTGCCGGCCGAATGCGGCGGCGATGCCGCCACCCTGCGAACGTCCGAGCTGCTTCCGCCTGGCACCGAAGTGCACCTGCAGCGCGACCAGGAGCTCTACGACCGGTACGACCGGCTGCTGGCCTACATCTACCGGGCCTCTGACGGGCTGTTCGTGAATCGTTACCTCGTGCTCGACGGATACGCCGGCACCATGCACTTCGAGCCCAACACACAACACCGGGCCGTGCTCGACACCGCCGAGGCCGAAGCCCGCGCCGCCGGTCGAGGAATCTGGGCCGACTGCGGCGGTCCGAACCAGCGACTCGAGGGCGCCAGTTAGCGTGTCGGCGTGGCACCGCTGTCCCAGCGGCTCGGATACGGCCCCGACGACAGACTGCTGATCATCAGCGCGGCCGGACTCGGCGGCTGCCATGCGATGAACGAAGGCGTGTACGCGGCCCTGCGGGACGGCCTGGCAACCACGGGGACTCTGCTGGTGCCGTGCCCGTGGTCTCGCGAGGCGGCAGCGAGGTTCCGGGGCGAGGACATCGGCGTTGCGCTCACGCTGAACTCGGAGTTCGAGTTGTACCGGTGGGGGCCGATCACTTACGCCCCGTCGCTGCTCGACGGCAACGGCGGGATGCCGAGCACGGTGGGCGATGTGTGGGACCACGCCGACCTGGACGAGGTCCGGCGGGAATGCCGGGCACAGATCGAACGGGCGATCCTGTGGGGCTTCGACGTCACGCACCTCGACAGCCACCTCGATGTATTGAGCGTGCGCCCCGAGTTCTTCGACGTGTACCTGGAGCTGGCGGTCGATTTCGGGCTGCCTGTGCGGCTGATCTCTTCGGAGGCTCGGCGGCAACTGGGCTTTCCCGTGGAGGACCTGATCGCGTCTGAGGGGGTTGTGACCCCGGATCGGGTCATGCGCATCGCGCCCGGGACAATGGGGCGGTACCGGCGCATCGAGGCGCTGCTGGACTCGCTCGAACCTGGTTTGACCGAACTGCAGGTTCAGCCCGCGGCGGACTTGCCGGAGCTGCGGTCGCTGACCGCCGACTGGGGATCTCGAGTGGAGGACCTGCTGCACCTGCGAGACAACGCCGAGCTGCGCACCCACATCGAGCGCAGCGGGATCCGGCTGGTGGGTTACCGGGCGCTTCGACGGCTACAGCGATCCGGCCCAGCCTGAATCAGCCCAGCCTGAATCAGCCCAGCCTGAATCAGCCCAGCCTGAGTCAGCGGGGTGCTCCGAGCGAGCCGGCCGCACGCCAGGCCGGCAGCAGCTCCAGCCAGAGCGCCATGTCGCCGGAGACCTTGAGATCGCCCGCCATGTAGTGCTGCGCGGGGTCGGCCTCTCCGCAGACGACGTCGGCGGCGAGCTGCCAGGGCGCCTCGAGTGTCAGATCGGCGCCCCGGGTAGTACCGGGAGCTGCAGCTTTCAGGACGCCGGATTCGAAGGTCAAGCTGGCGCTCACCTTGCCGTCGGGACCGCCGGCGGTCTTCATCACCACGGTGCCCGACACGCCGCCGAGCGGCTTGTGGCCGGCTGTGGCCCAGTTCGTCAGGAACTCTTCGTCGAGGAAGCTCACTAGCGCAGCCCGGCGAACAGGTCGTTCTCCATGGGCTCGGTCGAGATGCGCGACTCGAGCAGCATGTATTCCTCATATGGATGGATGGAGTCGGCCACGTCGTCGGGCAGGCCGAACCAGAACGGCGAGTTGGGATCGACCTGGGTGGCATGGGCCAGCAGCGCCTTGCGCCGCACGGCGTTGTTGACCTCGACGACTGCGTTGATGCGGTCGTCGCGGCTTGGCCGCCCCAGCCACTTCTTGTCGAAGGGCGACTCAAGGTTCAAGTCCAAGAAGGCCTGGTGGATGAGGCGCATGCGCTTGTGGGACCACACCGGCGCATACATCTTCATTGGCGTGAAGGCCGGGCCGCACTCGGGGCGCCAGGCAGGCTCGCCGGCGTGCGCGAACGCCGGAATACAGATGGCCGTGACCTGCAGGTGATCGGGGTGCGGGTAGCGGGACTGCACCAGCGGGTAGGTCAGGATGACCTGCGGGCGAACCCGCCGGATCACCGTCACCAGCCTGGCGACCGCCTCGTCGAGGTCGGCATTGGCGAATGCGTCAGGGTGAGCGTTGGGTTCTGTGTCGGGCATACCTGAGTCGCGGTAGCCGAGCATGACCACCTCGTCGTAACCGATCTCCATCGCAGAGGCATCCAGCTCGGCACGCCGGATCTCGGCCAGATTCTCTGTGACTTCGGGCCGGTCCATGGCCGAGTTGAGGATTTCGCCCTCCTCGCCGCCAGTGCAGCAGACGAGCGTCGTGCGGATGCCCTCATCGGCGTAGCGGCGGACGGTGCCCGCCCCCTTCGACGCTTCGTCGTCAGGGTGGGCGTGCACCGCGAGAATTGACAGTCCAGTGTCCTGCGACATCGGCGGTCAACTTATCGGGGTCGGTCAACTTATCGGGGTCAGCTCCGTTCCGACCCTCCGTCGGATGCCGCCCGTCAAGATCTCGGCGGAAGACCTACCAGGGTCAGCTCCACGTGGCCGGTTTCCTCATCGATGGCTATGGAGTAGCCGAAGATCGCAGCAAGACGGTCTCGCCCCTCCTCGGGACCTGACGCGATCAGCTCGTCACCGACCCACAGCCGCACCGTGCGGGGCGGGTTGTAGATATAGCTGGCGGCGCGGCGGATGGCCAAGACGTGATAGCCGGGGTCCACCGCCAGCCCGAGCGACCCAAGCGTCGAGTCGTCTGCCTCTGAACCGGGTGCCACCGGCACCTGGACCACGACATCGTCGGTGTCGCCGAGCGCGAGCGCCAGCACCGGGTGTATGTCCTCGTCTTCGAGCACGAGCGACACGATGTTGCGGGCCTGATCGCCGATGTCCTCGGCAGCCTCGGCGACGTGCAGCAGGCCGCGCAGTCCCGCAGGATCGGTCTCTGCGGGGTGGGCTATGTCCGCAGCTGCGCGCAGCACCCAGGTCTGCATGGAGACCTTCATGCCATCGAGTCGCTCTTGCATGGATCGCACCTCGCGGGCGAGAGACAGGTCATCCAGCACGAGCGCGGAATAGGCCAGCCCGATGGCCGCTTCGGACAGGTTCTTCATCTCGACGAGCGTGTCCACGGCCCGGTCGAGATCGCTGAGCACCGGCGCCGCGTCAGGCTCGGGCGGGTTCCAACGCTCCATGGCCGCCAGCTCGCGCAAACGCACGATGCCCGCCGGATCGCCGCGCATGAACAGCACATCCCCCGGTTCGATGATGCTGTCGCCGCCCACATCGGTCAGCCAGCGGCGCCCGCGCTGGATGGCAACCACGCGCATGCCGACCGCCACGGGCAGCTCCATGTCGCGCAGCGGCCGGTTCGCCAGGTGGCTGCCCTCGGCCACCACGAGCCGGTGCGAGACCTCGGCGGCCTGCGCCAAGTCCACGATGAGCCCCCGGGGAATGCCCAAGTGGTGCAGCACGATCTTGGAGATGTCGACGGCAGCGTTCGCGATCTGCTCCATGGACGACACCACCTGCAGCACCGAGCTCATGCCGTCCACTTCGCGCGGATGCCGGACGGCCAACATCGCCAGCGACCGCATCTCGTGTACGAGGTTGGACATATTTTCTTCGAGGCCCAGCACGGCATCGGCCATGCCTTCGTCGTCGAAGTAGAGCGCGGCGTATGCCAGATCGACCATGAGTTCGGAGGCGTCCTTGGCCTCCGAGAGCATGGACTTCAGATTTCGAGGTTTTTCTTCAGGGTCTGATCGCATTTCAGATCGTCAGCAGGCAGCGCGACGAGCTCCGTTCAACTTGGGGACACGATTGCGCCGCTGCCCACAGCGTAGGCACAGCGGCATGGGGGCGCGGAAGGCGGTCACGACAGCCGACAGCCGCTCGCATCTCGCCTGTCACGACAGGCCGACCCAACTGACGGCCAGCACAAGTGCTGCGGCACCGGCCAGGTCGACCGTGCTGTTCACGAGCGGGATGCCGTAGGTGTCTGGGTCCACGCCGATGCGCGTGGCAAGGACCGTGCCGTAGTAGGCGATTGCACCCGCCAGCGCCGTGGCGATCATGCCCCCGATCAGCGAGATCGCCACGAGCCGGTACAGGCCCGGCGACGACATCGAGAACACAAAGGCGAAGACGTTGGCGAGCACCCCGTTCAGCACGAATACCGGAACCGTGAGGGTGAAGGCGAACAGGATGTCGAGGCGGGCACCTCGCTGCGGAAGCGCTCGGGGCTCGATGACGCCGAGATGCAGCTTGCTCGACAGCCGGCTCGACAGGATGCCGCCGATGGCGCCGGCAGCCGCGAGACAAGCAGGCACCAGGATGAGCACCGCCCGTTTTTCCACGAAATCCTCAAGGCGGTGCTCGATCACGACGCCCGCCACGATGAGCACCAGGCCGCCCACGCTCAGAACGGGTACCGACTCGCGCAGGATCGCCCAGAGTTGTTCCAGTCCTGATCGCCACGCCCAGACCATTGCGGCGACCGCCCCGATGACGCTGGCTACCGCAATGAGCGGCGTGAGGGCGGTGATTCCCACCAGGTAGCTGGCCAAGAACAGCGCCGGCAGCGTGACGACGTCGCCCACTGCGGAGATGAGTGGGGCGCTGACGTTGTCGAGATCCCATCCGCGCCGCGTGGAGCTTGTCGCGAGCCCGAGCGTGACAACGAGCACGACGACCGATGCCAGCTCGGCCCCGACGACCGACACCATGATGAGATCGGTGATACCGATGATGTTCGGCAGCCCGAAGACCGGGGCCAGCACCTTCGTCATCACGCCGAGCGTCACGGCCGTCACGAGCGTCAGCACGGCCGCGGCAATGACGTTCTGGCCGACGATGGTGTCGCGGCGAGCTGTCGGTCGGAATGTCCCTGCGTGAATTGTCGTGGCGAGCCGGCTGCCGAGTGCGCCGAAGATGTCGCCGCGCATGCCGATAGCAGCGGGAACCAGCACGAGCAAACCCGGCAGGCGCTCGAGGGTGCCGGTGGCCGCCGCCAGCAGCACACCGGCGGCGGTGGCAGTCAGGCTGCTGACGGCGAGCGCAGTGAGGCTCTGGCGGGCGCCAGTGAAGTCGGGGCCGAGCAAGCCGCGCAGGAAGCCCAACGGGTGCAGCCTGGCCACCGGGCGAAGCGGGGCACGGCCTGCAGGCCGCCTACGGGCGGCCCCCGCAACGGCGCGCCGCTTCTGCCTGCTGGTGCGCTTCGGGGCGCGGCGCGGCGCGGAATCGCCTTCGGCCATACGCCAAAGGGTGGCAGCCGCGGGACCCGACGCGCGAGATGTGATCCCGGCCGTCGGGAAGTCGCGGTCGGGGCGGTATGAGCGGTCGAGTGAGAATCAGGCGGAAGGCTCGAGCAGCGCCGCAAAGAAGGCGGCGATTTCGGTCGGCCCGACATTGCCGGCGAACCGCAACACCACAGCGTTGTCCGCATCGATGGCCACGAGGTACGGCACCGACGTCAGGCCGAATGCCTCAACGACCGACAGCGCCGGCGTGTCGGCGACGACTGGGTATTGCCAGCCTTGGTCGCGCAGCCATTTCTCGGGCGGGTGATTGCCGCGGGTGGCGTCTTCAAGCACCGATACGGTGAAGAAATCCACGCCGGCAGGCAACTCGTTTGTCTCCAGCCACTCCGTGAGATCGGCCACCTCGGCTTGGCAGTGCGGACACCAGTGGGCGTAGAAGGCGATGACCATCGGACGGCCCTGGCTCTCGATGCGCACTGCTTCGCCGGTGAGCAGGTCGGTGCCGACCACGACCGGCGGTGTGCGGCCGACGGCGGTGTCGTCTTCGAGTTGCTCGAACTTCGGCAGCGCCGTGCCGGACACTTGCGTCAGACCCGATGGCGCGTCTTCCACCGATGTGGTCGGCGTGTCTTCCATCGATGTGATCGGCGCGTCAGAGGCCGGAGGGTCAACAGGAGAGGCCTCGGTCGCAGCCGGTGACTCCGGCGGTGACACCGTCTCTCCACCACCGCAGGCCGCTGCAAACGCCAACGCACACAGACCGATCAAGGCTCGCCGCACAACGGTCAAGGTTAGGCACCACATCGACGGCGCCCCCTCGGACGAGACACGGGAGCCCGGGGGTTGATGGACGGCCGATGGCAGACTTGGCCCGTGGAGACCCGCCAGCTCGAATCGACACCCGGCTTCGTCATCTATGACCTGCCCGGCGCCCAGCACTACGTCGGGGAGACCCGCCTCGGCAGCCGCCTCATTCCCGGCAACGCGACGATGCTGGTGCGGCACATCACCTACGTGTTCGCCACTCTCGAGCAACAGCGCAGCGGTGCCAGTGTCGGCTTGAAGTCCGACCCGTCCGACGCCGCCAACGCCGTCGAGGCTCTGGCGACCGAGCTGGTCGACGATTTCACCAGCGGCAAACTCTCGACCGGGCCGGGCCTGCGCCTTGACGCCAAGCTGCTCGCACCGGTGCTCGCGCACGACCAGCGCAACCTCATCGGCAACGACGACCGAGACGGCATCTCGTTCAACAGCGAGCTCATCGGCGTCGGCGCCACTGCGGCGGCAGCCGGCCTCGTAGGCGGCCTCGACGGCAAGCGCATCGCCATCGAGGGATTCGGTCCGGCCGGTCTCGGCATCGCACGCGAAGCTGCCGCCGCCGGGGCCACGATTGCGCGGGTCGCCACGGCGAAGGGCTGTGCGAACGGCCAACTCGACCCGGTGGCGCTCGCCGAAGCGTGGCTGGCCGACGGCGACATGTGCGTGGCCACCCTGTCAGGCGACGGGGAACCTGCCAAGCCTTGGACCATCTGGAAAGACGACGTGGACGTGCTGTTCTGCGGCTCGAAGCCTGCGGCGATGTCCGGCGACGGCGCATCGATGGCGGGCGCCACACCAGTGGTCGCGTTCTCCGCTGCGGCGGTGTCGTCGAAGGCGCTGGCAGTGCTGCGTGCAGCAGGCACCCCGGTGGCTGCTGACTTCGTTGCCGCTGCGGGACCGGCGCTGGGGTGGTGGGCTGACCCAGCGCTCACATATGACGACCTGCGTGCCGCTACCGCTGACACCGTCAATGCGGTCATGTCAGAGACCGTCGGCCATGACGACGGTCCGTTCATGGCCGCCTGTTACCGGGCTGAGGCCTTTCTGAAGACTTGGCAGGACAAGCTGCCGTTCGGCCGGCCGCTGGGCTGACCCGTTGCTGAACGCCCGTCGCCACGGACGTGATCTATCGACGCGGCCTATGCCCAGCCGAGCATTTCTTGGCACCGGGAGCTACCAAATTCGTGCACTGAGTTCCGTTCTTCGTCGGGGCTCCGCAGGTACCTGTGCCCACAGTTTGCTTCGCAGCCGTCGAAATCGCTTTGCGAGCGCGTTCCTCCAGGAGTGCCGAATCGGCTTCGGCTCGCTGCTCCAAGTCGCGCTCGTACTCGGCCTCGCGCTGTTCGAAATACTCGGCTGCTTCCGCAAGCAGTTCTTCGGCATTGGGATGCTCTCGGACGAACTTCTCATGCCATTCGGCAGCGGGACGGAGGTCAAGCGGCCGGCGCCTGCGGAGTATCGCCATCACCGTCACGCTAACGCCAAAAGGCAACTTGAGGCGCAGCATCCGTCCGATCCTCTACTTCGAGTTCTCATGTCTGTCGAACAGAGCGTCAGCCCGACGGATCATCTGCTTGTACCAAGAGCGTTTGCCACCTCGGCGCGCCTTGTCCCCGCCGCACAGCAGGATCGCTCTTTGTTGAGCGTCGAATGCAAAGAACCCCCGAAGAGTGAGGCGCGCCATTCCCGGTATTCCTGGGTGTCGAGCACTTCCCACACAAGCTCGCCACTGAAGGAAGGGGTGAGACAGAGCAAGCGTCCAATTTCCGCGTACTGCGATTGCTCGGTCTGCGAACTAGCGGAAGTCGCGGCTGGCCACCGAAGCAGCCACATCGAGGGCTTCGAGTTTCTCGGCGATCACGTTGACAGCGCCCTCATGTCGCTCTAATCGCCCTGACACCACCAGCGCAGGCAGGTCGCGTACCTCGGTGCGGTACCGGATCCAGCAGCCCCGCGACACCACCACGTTCACCAGCCCCGTCTCGTCCTCGAGGCTCAGGAATGTCGTGCCGCCCGCCGTCATCGGGCGCTGGCGATGCGTGACCAAACCGGCGACGCGGATCTTGCCCGCTGGACAAGAGAGCAGTTCCGCTGCCGTGCGAATCCCTGCCGCTGACAGCCCGTCACGCAGAAATCGCGTGGGGTGACCATTGGGAGAAACACCGGTCGCCCACAGGTCTGCCGCAGCGGTCTCGGGCTCGGTGAGCGCTGCCAGCTGCGGCGGCTCGGCACCGGTGACGATGCCCGGCAGCCGGCCGGGCCGCGACTGGGCCACCGCTCCCGCCGCCCACAGCGCCTCACGCCGCGACAGCCCAAAGCAGTCGAACGCTCCAGCGGTGGCCAGCGCCTCCAACGCCGCCAGCGGAACATCAGTCCGGCGGCACAGGTCTTCCATGCTGGCGTAGGGACCGGCCTCGGCAATCCGGCGGGCCGCGTCGTCGCCGATCCCCCGCACCGACGACAGCCCCAGCCGCACCGCCACCGCACCGGTGGAACTCTCGCAGGGCTCCAGCGTGGCGACCTCGGCCGATGCATTGATGCAGGGCGTGCGCACCACCACGCCGTGGCGGCGAGCGTCCTGGCACAGCGAGTGCGGCGAGTAGAACCCCATCGGCTGCGCGTTCAGCAGGGCTGCACAGAATGCCGCCGGGTAGTACAGCTTGATCCACGCCGAGGCGTACACCAGGTGGGCGAACGACACCGAGTGGCTCTCGGGGAAGCCGTAGTCGGCGAAGGCAACCATCTTCTCCCAGACCCGCTCGGCCACGTCGTCGACCAGCCCCCGTTCGGCCATCCCCGCAAAGAGACGCTTACGCAGGCGGCCCATCCGCTCGCGGGATCGCTTGGCCCCCATGGCCTGGCGCAGCTTGTCGGCCTCGGCCGCGGTGAACCCGGCGGCGTCGATGGCCATCTGCATGAGCTGCTCCTGGAACAGCGGGATGCCCAATGTCTTGGCCAGCGAGTTCTCGAGCAGGGGATGCAAGTAGGTGACCTGCTCGGTGCCGTTGCGCCGCCGGATGTAGGGGTGCACCGAGCCGCCCTGGATGGGGCCGGGGCGGATGAGCGCCACCTCCACCACCAAGTCGTAGAAGCAGCGAGGACGCAGCCGCGGCAAGGTGGCCATCTGGGCGCGTGACTCCACCTGGAAAACGCCGATGCTGTCGGCTCGGCAGAGCATGTCGTAGACCTCGTCTTCCTGCGGGAGCCTGCCGAGGTCGACGGTGACGCCGTGCGCGTCGGCGATCAGGTCGACGGCGTAGTGCAGGGCCGACAGCATCCCCAGCCCCAGCAGGTCGAACTTCACCAGCCCGATCGCCGCGCAGTCGTCCTTGTCCCACTGCAGCACCGAGCGGTCGACCATGGTGGCCCATTCGGTGGGACAGACCTGTGTGACCGGCCGGTCGCAGATGACCATGCCGCCCGAGTGGATGCCCAAGTGGCGCGGCGCTCCTTCGAGTGCAGCGGCCAGCTCTGCCACGTCGGCGGGAATGCTGGGCGCGCTGGAACTGGACGCGCTGGGGCTGGGGTGGCTGGCGGTCGGCTCGGGTCCCGCATCGCGCCAGTCACGTGCACGCGGGCGGCCTGCGGGACGGCGCTGGGCAGCGAACCCGTTCGGGGCGCTGTCCGAGGTGCTGGCGGAGCCGCCACTCGAGATGCCATTCGCAGCGCTGGGCGAGACAGGCAACGGGCTGTAGCGGTCCAACGATTTCGACCATGCATCGGCCTGGCCGGGTTCCCACCCCAGCGCTCGGGCCATGTCACGCACCGACGAGCGCGCCCGGTAGGTGATGACGTTCGCCACCTGCGCTGTGTGAGCGCGGCCGTATCGCTCGTACACGTACTGGATGGCCTCCTCGCGGCGATCGCTCTCGATGTCGACGTCGATGTCGGGCGGCCCGTCGCGCTCGGGCGACAGGAAGCGCTCGAACAGCAGCCCCAGCGCAACCGAGTCGACATTGGTGATGCCGAGCGCGTAGCAGACCGCCGAGTTCGAGGCCGAGCCGCGGCCCTGGCAGTAGATGTCGCGGCTGCGGCAAAACAAGACGATGTCGGACACGACCAGGAAGTAGCCGGCGAAGCCGAGCTGGTCGATGAGGTCGAGCTCGTGGCGGATCTGCGCCCAAGCGCCCGGCACCCGTTCGACCTCCGGGGGGCCGTAGCGCTCCAGTGCACCTTGGGAGGTGAGATGCCGCAGGTACGACATCTCGTCGTGGCCGTCGGGACACCGATATGGCGGCAGATTCGGCGCGATCAGCGACAGGCTGAACGCGCAGTCGCGGCCGAGCTGCGAGGCCGCGGCCACCACGCCCGGCCAGCGGGCGAACCGGCGGGCCTGCTCGGCGCCGGATCGCAGGTGCGCCGTGGCCGACGGCGGCAGCCATCCATCCAGCTCGTCGAGGCTGCGCCGGGCACGCACGGCGGCCACGGCGGTGGCCAGCCGCCGCCCTGTGGGAGTGGCGTAGTGAACACCGTTGGTGCAGATCGGCTCGACCCCGGCCCTGATGGCCACCGAAGCCAATGCGTCGTTGCGCTCGCTGTCAAGCGGGTCGCCGTGATCCCACAGCTCGACGAAGACGTTGTGGCGGCCAGCCGCTTCGACGAGCCGGTCAAGCTGGGCTGCCGCAGCACGCGGCCCTTCAGCGATGAGTGCTGCGGGGACGGCGCCCTTGCGGTGCCCGGTGAGGATCGCCCACTCGTCGCGGTGTGTCGCTGCGGCTGCCAGGAACTCGTTCGTGTCGAGGCGCGGGGCGTGCTTGCGGCCCGCCATCTGCGCTGCCGAGATCAGCTCGCCCAGCGAGGCGTAGCCGGCCGGCGAACGCGCCAGCACCACCACGTGGGATCCCGCAGGGTCGGCGCACCCAGTGCGCTGCGGCTGTACTCGGCGCTGAGTGCCGGGCATCAACTCGCCGACGCCGTATGCGTCGAGCGTCAGCTCAGCACCGAACACCGTCGGCAGTCCGGCCTCGGCGGCAGCCTCCGCAAAGCGCACCACGCCGTAGAACCCGTTGTGATCGGTCAGCGCCAGCGCGTCGAGCCCCAGCCGCACTGCTTCGTCCACCAGCTCAGCCGGGCTCGACGACCCGTCCAGGAAGCTGAAGTTCGAGTGAGCGTGCAATTCCGCATACGGCACCACCGAAGGCGGGGCTTGCGGCCGAGCGGCAAGTTCGAACCGCTCGCCGTCGACAGCGACGCTCTTGCCATGACTGTGCTCAATGCGCTGGCCCTTACTGGGCCGGCCGTGGGGTGGTGGCCGGTCGGACAGCCGCCGCTCCAGTTCCCGCCAGGAAATTCCCGGATTCGTGAAACCCACGGCGTCACACTAACGAACAACAGTTCTCAGAACAACAGTTCTCAGAACAGAAGTTCTATCGTCTCGCATGCCTCGGCGCGGCCACCTCGGCACGGTCACCTCGCCTCGTGACCCCAAGACCGAACCGAACTACGTTGCGCCCATGGCTGAGACATCACCCGCTGGCGCATCCACTGGCACATCTACTGGCGCACCGGCCGGAGACCTGCCCGACGGCGTAGCCATCGCCGAGCTGTTCGCCTCGGGAAAGGCCTCAGCTGTCGAATTGCTCGACGAGGCCATCGTCCGGGCCGATCGGGTGAACCCCGAGATCAACGCCATCATCGGGCGACTCGACGACAGCGCACGCCGAGCGGCTGAACGGCTCGATGCCGCACGCGACGCGGGCGAGGCGGGCGGTTCGCTGGCAGGCGTCCCGTTCCTCACCAAAGACCTGACCTGCACGACCGAAGGCCAGCCCTATCACGCCGGCAACGCGGCACTCAAAGAGGCCAGCCACACCGCATCGAGCACCGCTCACCTCGCCACCATGTTCGCCGAGCTGGGCCTGGTGAACTTCGGACGCACCAACACGCCCGAGTTCGGCCTGACCATCACCACCGAACCGCTCGCGTACGGCCCCACCGCCAACCCCTGGAGCACCGGTCATTCGACGGGCGGGTCCAGCGGCGGGTCCGCCGGGGCGGTTGCTGGGGGCATCGTGCCCATCGCCCACGCAAACGACGGGGGCGGCTCCATTCGCGTGCCTGCTGCAAACTGCGGGCTGTTCGGGCTGAAGCCGAATCGGGGGCGGGTCTCGCTGGGACCCGATTCGGGCGACGGCTGGTCCGGGTTCACCGTCGACGGCGTGGTCAGCCGCAGTGTGCGCGACAGCGCCCGCGTGCTCGACGGCATCGCCAGCCCGTGGCCGGGCGATCCCTACTGGGCACCGCCACCGTCGGGCACGTTTGAGTCCGCAGCGGGGCGCGAACCCCAAGCGCTCCGGATAGGTCTGTGCGCACACTCAGAGTGGGGCCCGGTGGATTCCGAGTGCATCGGGGCAGTCAGCAACGCCGGACAGCTACTCGAGAGCCTCGGCCATCAGGTCGACTACTCGGTGCCCGACGAGCTGTTCCACGAAGAATTCTTCGAGCACTTCCGCACAATCGTGTCGGCGTGCAACGTGGCAATGCTGGCCGGCTTCGAAGCCGCGCTGGGCCGGCCCATGGCGCGCGCCGACACCGAAGGCGACACCTGGGCGCTGATGCAGATGGGCCGGGAAGTGACGGGCTTGCAATACGTGTCGGCAGTCGAGTGGAGCCATGCATGGACTCGGCGGCTGTCGCAATGGTGGGACGACCATGACGTCCTGGTCTCGCCGATCATGGCCGAGCCGCCGCCGAAGCTGGGCGAGCTGCGCAACCCAGAGACCGGCCGCGGCCGGCTGAACGACCTTCTGCAGTTCACGGCGCAGTGGAACGTGGCCGGGCAGCCGGCGATGTCGGTGCCGCTGCACTGGACCGCAAACGGCCTGCCGGTGGGCGTGCAGTTCGTGGGCCCTCATGCCAGCGAGGAGATGCTGCTGTCACTGGCCGGTCAGCTTGAACAGGCGGCCCCATGGGCGGGCCGCACGCCGCCCGTGTGGGCCGGGACCGGCTGACGCAGCCGACATGCCTGCTGACCGCCGCGACCACGACGCCACAGCGCTGGCAGCGGCATTTGCAGCCGGCGAGACAGATCCGGTCGAGGCAATGCAGGCTGCGCTCGACCGGTTGGAGCGGCTGAACCCTGCCTTGAACGCGGTGATCCATCCCCGTCCCGAACGAGCGCTGGCCGAGGCTGGCGAGGCGTCGCATCGCTGGGCGGAACGGCGCGCGGAGCCACGTGAGTTCTCATTCGACGGCGTGCCGATGGCGGTCAAGGACCTCGGCTGCGAGCAGGCGGGCGAATTTCATCACGCTGGGGCGCGATTCCTCGTCGATCTGGATTGGCGCGGCACGCTCGACAGCCATCTGTACCGGCTGCTGCGCGGCGCGGGGATGATCTCGGTCGGGCGCACCAACACGCCCGAGTTCGGCACCACCATCACGACCGAACCGGCCGCCTACGGCCCCACGGCGAATCCGTGGGACCTGAACCGCTCGCCGGGCGGGTCCAGCGGCGGCTCGGCGGCCGCTGTGGCGGCAGGCATCGTGCCGGTGGCGCACGGGAACGATGGCGGCGGCTCGATCCGTGTTCCGGCAGCGGCCTGCGGCCTCGTGGGTCTCAAGCCGTCCCGCGGACGGGTGTCGACTGCGCCACGACTCGGCGAGCACCGCGGCGGCTTCGCAGTCGACGGGATGCTGGCCCGGACGGTCCGCGACGCCGCACGGTGCCTTGATGTCATCAGCCGCCCGGCTCCCGGGGATCCCTATATCGCTCCCCCGCTGCGGCCGGGCGCGTCTTTCGCCGACGCTCTGACAACTTCGTTGGCACCGCTGCGCATCGCAGTGTCGACTGGCAGTCGCGGTCGTGCCAGCGAACCGGTGCGGCGGGCCACCGAAGAGGCAGCGGCGCTGTTGGGCGAATTGGGCCATCGCATCGAGCCCGACACGGCACCTGACGGTTGGTACAGCCCCGACATCGCCGACGACATGATCGTCGTGCGCACAGTCGCCATGGCCACCGAGATGGCCGGGTGGGCGCAACGGCTGGGCCGCCCGATGACCGCCGACGACATCGAGCCGGCCAACTGGTGGTCAGCAGAGCTGGGCAGGTCGCTGCCGGCTTGGGCCTATGTGCAGGCGCACGAAGGACTCGCCCGCTGGCGCCGGCGCGTCATGTCGTTCTGGGACCAGGGCATGCGTCGCCCAAGCGGCCAGAACGGTTTCGACCTCCTGCTCACACCGGTGCTCGCCGATGTCACACCCCCGCTGGGCTACCTGGCTGATCCGGCCGACGGCGCCCGGCGCATTGCAGACCTGACCGCATTCGTGAACCAGGCCAACGTGAGCGGGCAGCCGGCCATCTCACTGCCGACTGCGCTCGACCCCGACGGCCTGCCGCTGGGAGTGCAGCTGCATGCCGGGTACGGCAATGAGCAACTCTTGCTCGCGGTCGCCCAGCAAATCGCCGATGCCGGCGGCCTGATCCCCCTCGGCAACCTGGCGCAGGAACTGTCGTGATCCCCTCAGACCGGGCCCTCGCCCGAGCAGTCGAGCTGCTCGACGAGGCCGGCGTGAGGGTGCGCAACGCGGTGGTGGTCACCGATGCAGAGACCGCCCGAGCCCACCGGCGCATCATGATCGTCCGGGTTGCCGCATTCGCTCTCGGCGCCGCGCTGGCGATTGCATGGGGCATCGGCTGGCTGCTGATTGTGGCTGCGGTCGTCGCTCACCAACTGCTGTTCAACGTGCAACGCCTGCTGGCGGCCACCGACGAAGGTCTGGTCCTCGCAGACATCAGCTTCCGCCGGGCTGTCATCGTCGCCCGCTGGCTCGCCGGTACCGACGCCACGTCGGTACTGCGCACGGACAGCCCGCGGGTGGAGGTGCACGTCGAGCCACCGGTGGACGGCAGGGGTGTCGGCGAGCCTTGGACCGGATACGTGAGCGGAACCGACCTTGGCGTCTTCGAGACCACGATCCGGGCGGCCGGCGGCGAACCGCTTCGCCGAACAGCGACCGACTGAGTCTTGCTGGGCACCGCAGCCACGTTGGACGACCCCAGATTCGGAGCAGTCAACAAGTACGGTGACGCGCCGTGAGACTGCTGCGCTACAGGATTGCCGAGGAAAGCTCCACCCGCATTGGCCTTGCGACCGCCGATGGCGTGGCGCAGCTTGACGGCCTCGAAGCGGGCGGCGAGCCGATCACCACCATCGGAGAGGCGATCGCCGTCGCCCTGGCTGATCCGGCAGCACTCGCACAGGTACCAGTCGGGCACGCCTGGGACGGCATCACGTTCGCCGTCCCGATCGATCCCGGCACCCGCATGCTGTGTGCCGGGGCGAACTACCACAAGAAGTACCCGCTGGGCGGCAACGTGCAGGCTCCGGCTCAGCCGGTCTACTTCAACAAGCCTCCCGGCACCCTCGTCGCCCACGGCGAGGGCCTCATCAGGCCGTCGGTGTCGATCCAGTTCGACTACGAGGTGGAGCTGGCGGTGATCATCGGTCGGGCGGGCCGTCACATCGACATCGCTGACGCGCTCAGCCACGTCGGTGGCTACTCGGTGCTCAATGACGGCTCGGTGCGCGACTGGCAGCGCCACAGCGTGGCCGCGGGCAAGAATTTCTTCCGCTCCGGTTCAATGGGTCCGTGGATCACCACCGCTGACGAGATCGCCGACCCTGCGGCGCTGGAAGTCATCTGCCGTGTGAACGGCGAGGAACGACAGCGGTCCAGCGTCAGCGAGATGATCTTCTCGGTCGCCGAGATCATCTCGTACATGTCGCGGGTGATGCCGCTCGAACCTGGCGACGTCATCGCCACAGGCTCACCCGAAGGCACCGGCGGGTCGCACGAACCGCCGCGCTGGCTGAAGGCGGGCGACGAGATCGCCTTTGAGGTCCCCGGAATCGGCGTCCTGGCCAATCAAGTGATCGACGAATAGCCCCACGCGGCCCGACCTGACCCAAGCCGCATGAGATCAGCCTGAGAATTCGCCGGGCGACACCCGCAGCTGACCGCGCATCGGTACCTTGGACCGAAGGTTCCTGTCATCGCCCGCGACGGCCATGACTCGACGACGAGGCTGGCCCGCGCCGGCTTCAGCAAGGACGCTCCGTTGCGAGGTTCACGGCGACTGTCACACCGAGGGGTGGCACGCGTTGGGGTGGCACGCCGCTTTGGGGTGGCACGCCGCTATTCGGCGGCATTCGCGTTTGCCCTCTTGCTGAGCGTTGTGCCTATCGCCGGTACCGGCGCGCAGTCCCAGCCGTCTGACGCTGAGCTGAAGAAGCGCCAAGAGCAGCTGGAACAGCAGCAGAAGGATCTGGAAGCCCAATTGGCGGAGGAGCGGCGCATCCGTGACGAGGCCCAGGCGGAGCTGCTTGCGAAGATCGGCGACGTCGACTTGGCGCAGGCTGATGTCAATGAGATCCTGGAGGCCTTCGACCAGCTCAAGCTGCTGGTGAACGAGCAGCGTGCCGATCTCGACCGGGCCGAGTTGGCCCTCGCTGCTGCCGAGGCATCTGTGGAGGCCGCGATCGGGCGGGTTACCTCGCTTGATGCCCAGCACGGTGAGCTGGGCCAGCGGGTCATCGACCTCATCGTGCAGACCTATATCGGGCACGACGCCTCGGTGGAGGGTTCCTATGGCTTGGTGCGCACCGGCGACATTTACGACGCCGCTCGCCTTCGCGTGCTGATCGGCGCTGCGCTTGGGGACTTGAACGCAACCGCTGACCAGTTGCGGGCGCTCACGATCGATGCAGAGCTGGCAGTGCGCGAATTCCAGCGCGCCGAGGAGCTTCGAGACATCCGCCGCACCGAGTCCGAGCGGGCGCTGGAGGATCTGCTCGACGTCGTGGAACAAGAGGCGACCGTGCTCGCGCAACTCGAGCACGAGCTCGAGAACTTGCTGTACGAGCAGCAGGCGCTGCAGGAGTGGAACGATGCCGCTGCTGCAGACGTCGCCGAGACGGCCGACCGTGTCACCAGTGCCATATCTGAGCAAAGGCGCATCGAGTCGGAGCTGAAACGTCGCAAGGCAGAAGAGGAGCGACGCCGGCGCGAAGCCGAAGAGCGGAGGCGCCGGGAACTCGAAGGTACCGTCGGGCAGCCCACCAGCAACAACATTCCTGCCAGCGATCTCGCTTGGGTGGGCGGCATCCGAGTGCATGTATCGATCGCGAACAAGGTGCAGGACCTGCTGGAGCACGCTGCCCGCGACGGGATCAGGCTGACCGGCGGCGGCTATCGAAGTGCCGCACGGCAGATCGCGGTGCGCCGGGCAAACTGCGGCACAAGCCAGTGGGCGATCTACCAGAAACCGGCCTACCAGTGCCGCCCGCCCACCGCCCGGCCCGGACGATCCATGCACGAACGCGGGCTCGCCATCGACTTCCAGCACAACGGCCGCGGGATTAGCAGCCGCAACTCGACAGCATTCCGCTGGCTGAAGGCCAACGCAGCAACGTATGGCCTCCACAACCTGCCCAGTGAACCCTGGCACTGGTCCACCAACGGCAACTGACCTGCCAAGGTTGCGTATGGCTGCGGCGTCTCTGCGCTCGTGGGCTCAGTCGTAGGTGGCTTCGCGCTGCCAGCGGCCGCCTTCGACAGCGCAGAGATGGGCGGTGCCGTCGTCGAGCACTAACTGGAATCGTGCCTGGCGCCGTGATCTGGAGCTCCACCAGCGTTCGTCCAGCGGCCAGGGTCCTGCCCATGCCGTGATGCCGCTGGCACGCCCATCGGCTCGGCGCAGCACGGCGGGAGGCGCGCTGACCTGCGCCCTGCCGCTCACGCCCACCGGCTCGCCGTTCGCATCGAGCACCACGAGCGGCTCGGGTTCAGCCAGCACTTCAGCAGGGGCCGGTGCACCCAGCCGTCCCGGCCACGGAAGTGTGGTACTTGATGCGCCGGCATCGGCTTGACCAGTGGTGCCGAACGGGAGGCGCTGTTCGAGATCGGCAAAGCGGCGGCCAGAACCCAGGCGGCCCACGGTGACCCCGTCGAAGCCCACCAGCGCCTGTACCCGACCCATGGCTCGCTCGGCCCGCTCGTCAGCCTCGGACTGACCGCCCCAGAAGCCGAGCTGTCGCCCTTCATCGGGAGCTGTCTCGGCCACTGCCAGCCCGATGAGCGAGATACGGCCGCTGGGTCGGCTGCGATTGTCGCTGCGCCAGCCATCGAGCTGCCAGCGCACACGGTCGACCACATCGGGCGGGCTGAAACGGAACCCGTGACGCCATCGGCGGCTGGCAGTCTCGCCGTGCTCGGTCTCGACGCTGATCTCCACGCACACCAGCGCCTGGCCCTCCCGGGTCAGCTGGGCGTCGAGCTGATCTGCCAGGGACTTCGCTGCGAACGCCACCGTGTCGAGCCGGTCCGCTGGCGGATCGATCTCGGTTTCGACGCTGAGCTCGGGCCCCGCAGCGGCAGGTTGACTCAGGCGGAAATCACGCCCGCTGGCCAGGCGGTGCGCCCATTCGCCCTGTGTGCCGAACCTGCCGATGAGGTCGCTGGGGGGCAGGGCCGCCATGTCGCCCAAGGTGCGCAAGCCCAGCCGCCCGAGCACATCGGTGAAGTCGGCGGCTGCGTCAGGGTCGTCTCCCAGCGGCGAGAACGCTCCGGCCAGGGTTCGCTGCGACAGCCGGCTGAGGAAGGCTGCACTGGCGCCCGCAGGCACCACCAGCACCTGCGTCGATGGGTCTCGGGCCGATGCCAGCCTGGCGGCGAGACCGGCGGCGAACAGGCCGTCGGCGATGCCGACGCGGACGGTTGCGCTGGCAGGCGCGTCAGCCTGTGCGTCAATCAGCACCCCGGCGACGGTCTGGCGCACCAGCTCGGCCAAGGCCTCGTCGCCGCCGTAGTAGCGCGATGGGCCTCGAGTGGCGACGACGCAGCATCCAGGTGCCAGCACTTCGACCCTTGGCGTCAGGTCTTCCAGCGCAGTGACTACGGGAGCGAAGCGTCGAGCGTCGAGGTCAGGATCGTGTTCGACGAGCTCCAAGGCGGGACATTCGGATTGGGCTTGGCGGCGGCGCATTTCCGTGCGGACCCCGGCCGCGGCGGCAGCGGGCGTCAGCGCGGTGATCCGCTCGGCAGACACCACCGCTGCAGGCGTGGCCGGGTCGAGTCCCGCCGCGATCGCAGACCAGTGCTCGACCTCCACCACCAGCATCCGCGGTGGGATGTCGGCGAGGTGAGCTCGGTTATCCCGCACGGCGCTGCAAGGGGACGACCACATCGGTGCCGGTTCCCGAGATGCCAGCCGCCGAGATGCCGGCCTGGGAGGAATCGGCCGGGGCAGGCCAGGAAGAGGCAGGCCAGGAGACAGTGTCAATGGCACCACAGACGGGGGCAATGCGTCCGGTGGCATCGGGCAGCCACAGGACAGCCCGCCGCGGCAGCGACGCCGCACCGCGGCCCACTGCGACCACCTCGGCCCGACGTTCGCGCAGCCGACCGTGCCCGTGCCCGAGACCGGTCCACGCCGCACGTTCCACCGTCAGGGTCACGTCTGGGCTGAATGCGCCGACCCCACGGGCATCCCCCTCGGCGACTTCGATCACCACGGTCCCCCGCTCCCGCAAGCGGGTGCGCAGGCGCCGGCTGTGTGCGCCTGCCAGCCGCACACCGGCAGCCAGCAGGATCACATCGACGTTGCCGATCAGGGCGTTCAGCACCTCGGCTGCGACATCGCCGGGCTCGTCCACGAACACCCACCGGTCCAGCGACGCCCCCCGTTCTGCCACTGCCGAGACGCCCATCCGTCCCAGGCCCACCGCGGTCACCCATCCGCCCGTGCGCAAGACCTCCGCCGCGAAAGCCGTTGCCAAGGTCAATGCTCCCGGCCCCTGAGCGGCCAGCACCGACCCCCGCACGAGGCCTGGTTGTGTCAGCAGCGGCGCCAGCTCGTCGGCGACGGGCAGCAGCCGTTCATCGTGCCCGAGGTCCACCGCACGCTTGACATCTTGAAGCTGCACTGCCATCGCGACAGACTAGACGAACAATCGTTTCTAGGAGTGCTTTCCTTGCGGGCCGCCGACTGGGCCCGCCTGCTCGCTGTGCAGCGTGCCGGCGGAAACCTCGCACCAGTCCCCCACCCCCATGACCCGGGTCTCGTCGGTGAGCCCCAACCGATGGTCAGGAACTTGCGAGGATGCGCCGCGCTGCTCGCGCGGCGGTGTCGGTTCGGGTCTGGCCGGCAATGCGCCGCACGTCGGCGCTGCTGAGAGCTGTTTCGGTGGCGGCTGCTCGTACGTCGTCGGCGACTGCTGCACGGCCGCCCACGATGATGACCTGGCTCGGCCGGTAGTCGCGTATCAGCGCAGCCGTCGCCTCCGGCAACATGCCTTGCGATGTGTAAGCGACTGCGGCATTCTCGCTAGCTGCTGCCAGTGCTGCCGCCACGCCGACATCAGGCGGAGACCAGCCGTTTGCGATCACCAGGGTGATGCCGTCGGGCGCGGCGGCGGGATTGCCCAGCACGCGCCGCGCTGCCTGCGCAGCGGTGCCGACACGGTCAGCGCCCGTGAGACGCGAGATGCTGGCGGCGCTCGCCGCGTCCGCGATCGCGTCCTGCACGCTGTTGTCGATCACAGCGGTGCCCCCGACCAGGACCACCCGCGCCACTTCGTAGTCGCGCAGCAACGCCGCAGACGCTTCAGGCAGCTTGCCTGGGTGGGTGTACAGAACTGCGGCCCGCCCGCTGCGCGCAGCAAGCGCTGCTGCGGCACCGATGTCGGGCGGAGACCAGCCACTTGCGACGATCAGCGTCACCCGGCCCGCTCCCGAAGGATTGCCCAGGATGCGCCGCGCCACGCCTGCTGCAGTGTCGGCACGATCCGCGCCAAAGACTCGCGACGTGCCCGAATCAGGCGACGCAGAACGGATCTGGGTCCGGACATCACGCGATACCGCCGCTGTCCCGCCCACGATGATCGCCTCAGCGGGCGAGGCCTCCCGCAAAAGCGCCCTCGTCTCCTCTGACAGCTCCTCGCCCGCCGTGTAGACCACCGCCGCGCCATCAGTGCGTGCCGCCAGCACCGACGCCACACCCACATCCGCAGGCGACCAGCCATTGGCCACCACCAGCGTCGCCACACCCACATCCAGCTCGCCGCCACCAGAACCGCCGCCGCCAGAACCGCCGCCACCCACAGTCCTCCCGCCCGGGCCCGCACTGCTCGCCCTCCTCACCTGCACCGCACCCGACGACTCCGCTGTCAGCGTCTTGACCCCGCCGTGCACATCGGCATAGCTCAACGTCACTCGCAGCCTGAAGCCGATGTCCTGCGTCGAGGGCACATAGCTCGACCCGCTGGCACCGTCGATCCGTTCCCATCCCGCACCGGCCGACGAGCGCTCCCACACCCACACTTGGTCGCGCAGCCCACCGTCAGGCTCAGCCAGTGCGGCACTCACCGTCGAGCCTGCACGCGGCACCGCAGGGGTCAGCTCCACCACTCCGGGCTCATCCACGTCGGACACCGTGACCACGAGATCCGCCGTCCCGGTCGTCTGCCCGTCAAACGCACGGATCTCCAGCTCGTAGTCGTTGGCGCGACCGATGTCCCCAGGCTGCTCGAAATCGGGCGGCGTCTTGAAGCGAACCGAACCGTCGGCGTCAATCTCGAAGGCTTCCCGGTCCCGCCCCCCAAGCGACCACGTCACCGGCACGCCCTCGGGATCCGACGCGCTGTAGTCCGCCACGACTCCCGTGTCCCCTTCCACGAACAGCGCAGCCGCAGGGCCGCTGATCACCGGCTGCTCGTTAGTGTCTGTCACCGTCACATGCACGCTGTGCCGAGCCGCTCTCACGCCGTCGTCGGCCACCACCACAATCTCGTAGACGCCGTCGCCGCCGACGTCAGCAGGAGACTCGTAATCGGGCGGCTCGTAGTCCGGCGGACCGCCGAAGCGCACCACGCCGGACTCGTCGATGTCGAACGCCGTGCTGTCGGGCCCCTCCAGCGACCACAAGATCGTCTCGCCTTCGGGGTCGCGCGCTGAGAACGACGCGACTGGGTCGCTGCGATGCTCGCCGTAGTTCACCGCAACCGGCCCGCCGAGCAGCGGCGGCTCGTTCACGTCCTCGACGGTGATCACCACCGGCTGCGTCGCCCGCTTCCCCGACGGGTCCGCTGCGGTCACCGAGACCCGATGCGTCTGTTTCGTCTCGTAGTCCAGCCCCGCACGAATGCGGATCTGACCGTTTGTGGCGTCGATCTCGAATGCCGATGCATCCGAGCCGCTCAGCGTGTAGCCGAGCACATCGGCGTCGACGTCGATCGCAGCGACCGGCGCGCCCAGGCTGGCGCCCACCGCGGCGTCCTCGGCAACAGTCCGGGTGCCGGTCTCGGTGGCCGGAAAGCCCGGAGCGTGGTTGACATCGGGCGCGAGCCTCACGGGGTTGGCCAGCACGATGCTGACCGACTTGCCGCTGCCGTGGCGGTCCCGATAGGTGGCCGTGACGCGCAGGTACTGCCCGATGTCGGCAAACTGCGGCGTGTACGACGATGTCGTGTTGCCGCTGATCGGCATCCATGTCGCCGAGTCGGCGGACAGCTCCCACAGCCAGGCAGCCCCGCCCACCACGCCATCGGGGTCGCTGAGCATCATCGCCAGCATCGTGAAGTCCTGCGGCTGCTCCGACGAGGGAATCAACCTGCCCGGCTCGTCGGCGTTGTTCACCGTCACGGTTACAGCCAGCGTCGCCAACTTGCTGCCGCCCGTGGCATTCACCGTGACCTGGTAGATGCTGTTCCGGTCAGCGTCGGCGGGCTGCTCGAAGTCGGGTTCGTTCACGAATTCCAACACGCCGGTGTCGCGGCCGATCCGAAGAGCGCCATGGTCGTTTCCGGTCAGCGTCCACGACACCGTGTCCGCAACGTCGGGGTCGAACGCCTCGTATGCGGCGAGACTGCCGACGGGGCCCTCGGTGACCGTCACGCTCGCCGGCCCCGAGGTGATGACGGGCATCTCGTCGATGTTGGTCACTGTCACGGTCACCGAACGCGAGTCGGTGAGCTGCATGCTGTCCGCGGCATGCACCGTGACGTAGTAGGTATTGCCGCGGCGGGCCTCGTGGTCAGGCGGGCTGTCGAACGACAGGCGTCCCGCTGTGTCGATCGAGAAGAACGAGCCGTCGGGGCTCGACAGCGACCAGGTCACCGACTCGCCGCTCTCGGGATCGTTGGCGGCGAAGGAGGCGACTGTCCCGCCGCGGTTCTCCACCACGTTGACCGTCGGCGGTCCGGTGATCCGGGGCGGCTCGTTCTCGTCGGTCACCGTCACCGTCACCGCTTGGGAGTCCGACAGCGTCTCGTCGGCGGCGTTCACGGTGACCCTGTAGGTGTCGCCGCGGCCGGCCTCGTGGTCGGGCGGGCTGTCGAACGACAGACGTCCCGCTGCGTCGATCGAGAACAACGAGCGGTCGCGGCCTGACAGCGACCAGGTCACCGACTCGCCGCTCTCAGGATCGTTGGCGGCGAAGGAGGCGACTGTCCCGCCGCGGTTCTCCACCACGTCGACCGCAGCGGGTCCGCTGATCTGCGGCGGCTCATTCACGGCGACCACGGTGATGCTGAGGTTCACGACCGTCTCGCGCGGCCCCGAGGCCCGACTCCTCGCGACGGTGAGCACCACCTCGTAGACGTTGTCGCCGTCGGCATCGGCAGGCTGCTCGTGGTCGGGAACCTCGACGAAGCTGAGCGTGCGCGTGCTGCTGTTCCTCGAAGCGAGCTCGACGCGTGACGCATCGGGCCCGCTGAGCTCGAAGGTGATCGGGACATTGGAGTAGAGCGAGCCGAGCGGGTCGGTGACGGTGTAGGTGCCGATCGGCTCGGTCGTCTCCTCGGCGGGCATGGGATCGGTCGGGCCGTCCACGACGAGATCCTCGTCGATGTCGGTGACGGTGACCTGCACGTCGAAGGTTCCACGGGCCTCGCCGTCGCTGGCGACGATCGTCACGTCGTAGACATTGTTGTGCCCGACGTCTTGAGGCTCCTCGAAGTCGCGCAGCGCACGGAACCGGATCTGGCCGCGGTTCGCATCGTTGGCGTCCTGCTCCCACGAGAACTGCGTGCCGTCGGGTCCTTCCAGCGACCACTGCTCGACATCGTCGCGTTCGGGATCGCTCGCCTGCCAGCTCCCGAACTCGCCGAACTGGAATTCGGTCCGGGTCAGCGACATGTCGCCGGTGATGGTCGGTGCTTCGTTGACGTCGAGCACCCCCACGTCCACGTCGATGCTCACATCAGCGGTCGTGTCCGCGGCGCCGTTGCCGTCCTTGCCGTCGTGGACCGAGACGGTCACGTCGTAGGAACGGCGCGTCTCGTAGTCCAAGGCGGTTCGCAGCAGGATCTGCCCGTCGCCGTCGATCTCGAACGAGGACGCGTCCGTGCCGCTGAGTGCATAGGTCATTGTGTCGCCCTCTGCGTCACGGGCCGCAATCGGGGCGCCGACCGAGGCGCCGTCCGCGGAGAACTCGGCGATCTCACGCCGTGCCGCCGCGCCGTCCACGAAGAACGGCTCGCTGTCGGTGGTGCCTGGCACGCCCCGAGCGATCACCGACCACGGCCCCCCATTGCGGCTGTTGACCGCTCGCACCTGCACGTCATAGCGCACGCCGTGCATCAGGCCCGAGATCGTGTAGCTGCTGTCGCTGTCGGTGCCTGCGCCGGAGATGACGGTCCACTGCGAGTCCGACTTGTCGGCGGCATCGCTGCGAACGTGCCTCACGTCATAGCCGCTGAGAGGGCGCGCGCCGCTGTCGTCGGGGGCTGTCCATGCCACCGTGAGCGACGTGGCGCCGGGCGTGACCGAGTCCATCTGCGTCGCCGTGGGTCCGTGCCGGTGCCCGTACAGCCTCAGCCTCCAGCTCTTCAACTGTTTTGTCCCTCGGCCCCTCAGCTCGTCGATGAACCTCAGCGTCCAGCGCCCGTTCGGGTCCTCACCGAGGTGCTTGGCGGTGCCGAAGTTGAAGCGGCCCGACAGCGAGCAGGAGAACAGATTGCAATCGGTGTTGTTCGGCACGGACAGGTCGGACACGGTGCCGGCGGGCGAGATGAGCTGCATCCGCAGGTCGCGGAACCGCCGGGCGTTGGCGTCCACGTCGACTTCGACGTATTCCACGAAGTCCATCTCGGTCGAGATCTCGACGCTGGTGTCGGCCGGGTTGGCGGCGCTGGACTGGCCGAGATTCTTGGTGCCGCCCGAGTAGCCCCATTCTGCGGTCACCATGGCGGGCACGTTGGGCCAAACCTGCGCTATCTCGACGGCCGCCGACGCGTCGACGACGCCGAAGCCGTACTGCTCGTTGAAGCTGTACAGGCCGGTGTCGCCGTCGTAGCGCGGCGCACCTGCCTGCCAGCCCGCATCGGCGGGATCGTTCTGGCGCGCCGACGCCGCCAAGATGAGTTTCACGTCACGCCAGGTCAAGGCCCGGTTCGCCGCACGGATGAGCGCCACGACCCCCGAGACGATCGGCGCAGCGGCGCTGGTCCCGCCGAAGCCGTCGATGTAGCCGTTGTAGCGCGCGGTGGTCGTGATGCCGACGTCGCCGTCACCCGAGTCGCTGGGGGCGCACACCCACAGATTCGGGCCATGGACCGAATAGATCGACGACGTGCCCTCAGGGTCGACGCTGCACACCGCGACCGATCCGTAGTGGGTCTTGTACTCGTCCAGCGGGCCCCACCCGCCTTCGTCTCGCGAGTTGCCTGCGGACCACACGTACACCACGCCCCGGCCGCCGTCACCGTTGATGAGCCCATGGATGACCGCCTGTCTCCAGACGCTGCTCGCGCGCCGCAGACCGGGTCCGCTCACCGATCCCCAGGAGTTGTTCGACACCGAGGTCGTCTCGTGATTGCGTCTCATCGCGTCCGCCGACCGCAGGTGCTCGGCCATGGCCGTGTCGCTGCCGAGCTGGTCGGCGAGCAGGTCGTAGCCGTAGATCGACGCTCTCGGCGCCACGCCGCGCACGCCGCGGCTGTTGTCGCTTGCTGCGATGAGACCGGCCACCGCCGTCCCGTGCTGCGCGTCGACGGCCAAGATGTCCCCGTCCGGTGCGGAGTAGCTGTGATTGCTGCTGAGCACCACGTTGTCGCTCAGGTCGTCGTGGAGGTAGTCGAAGCCGTCGTCCACGACAGCGATGTTGATGCCGTCTCCCTTGTTGGTGTCCCAGACCGAGCCGAGGTTGATGTCCTCGCCCGCCGTCGCACCGAACTGCCCCGTGTTGGAGAGGTGCCATTGGCATCCGAACGCCGGATCCTCGATGCCTGCGGGCGGATCGCCGCAGTACGGCATGAAGTACTCGTACTCGAACCCGTGCGTGAGGTGCATGAGATAGTCGCCCTGCACGAAATGGCCGCTGTCGGTGGTCTCGGCCTCGATCCGCACCAGGTACGTGCCTGCGTCGAGGTGGCCCCGGATGGTTGCATCCCTGCCCACCAGGTGCGTCGGGCGTTCGAGCATGTAATGCGGGACGTCGACCGCGGTGCCGTCAGAATGCTGCAGTTCCACGTCGAAGAAGGGCTTGCCGATGACGCGCAGTTGCATGCTCGCCGGATCGTCCAGCGTGAAGGTGTAGTAGTGCACGTCGGTGGCCGAATCCAGGGTCCCGCCGCTGCCGCTCCCGACGTGCAGCGTGCCGGCAGTGGCATCGGTGGTGCCGGGCGTCGGCGCGACATCGGCCTGAATCGTGTACCAGCCGCGTCCGAACCCGGTCACTCCCAGCACCGACAGGATCCCTGTGATGATGCCGGAGACGACCGGTTCGACGACGACGGAATAGGTGCCGGCGTCGAGCGTCTCCTTCACGGCGAACCCGTAGCGAGGGAACAGGTCTCCGTCGTCGTTGGCGGCCACTTGATTTCCGTCCGAGTCCAGTATCTGGACCTTGGTGTCAAAGCCGTGCAGGAGGTCGATGTCGTAGTCGTCTGTTCCCGCCGCCGAATCCAGCACGCCCCCGCCGCGGATGAAGACGTCGGTCTGCTCGGTGAGCACCAGCCGGTACCAGTCCTCGTTGTCCCAGTTGTGCAGCATGCCGAGAACGGGCGTTCCTAGCTGGAGGCTCAGCGCATCCGCGCTGCTCGAGGGGTCCGCTATCGAGCGCACCAGCAGTGTGTAGGCGCCCGTGGCGGCACGCTGGCCGCGGACCGCGACGGCGATCTCTCCCGATTCCTGCTCGGACTGCACCAGCGCGGCGTCCGCGATCAGCAGCATCGCCCGTCCGTTGGGCGGCAGCCTTGCGTCACCGCTCGCTTCGAGCGGGCGGCCGCTGCCGATGGCGTACAGCGTGCCGGCGGTGTCGAGGCCGCCCTCGGTGAGCACCACGTACTTGCTGTTCAGCGGCGGCGTGAAGGTGAAATAGTCCTCGTCGTCCGTGCTGTCGATCGCTGCCGGTACCGGCACGTCCATGACGATCGGCGTGGCGTCTTCGAGGGTCGCGGCAGCTTCCGCGGGTGTGCCGGTCGCAGTCGCCGACCAGCTCCCCTCCACCGTGGTCTCCGCACGCACCCCTATGTCGTAGGACGCGTCGTTCGCCAGGCCGCTCACGATGGCGTGCAGGCCGCCGGAATCGGATCCGGCCTCCGCAGCAGTCCAAGCCGCGTCGACGACGGTCCACATGGCGTCGGACTTGTCAGTGGCGCTGGTCTCGATGTAGCGCACGTCGTACTCGACGATGTCAGCAGTATCGACGCCGTCGGGAGCGCTCCACACGACGCTCAGTGCTGCTTCACCGGCCACGACATGGTCGATGGCGGGCGCTGCGAGCGTCTGTGCTGCTGCGATGTAGTTCGGCAGGGTCGTCACGGCTGCGGCCGCGGCGACCAGCACGACCAGCGCCGCGATCACCTGCCGTCGTATGCCGCGCCTGAGGCTGACGGTCCGGCGGCGGGCCGGGCGGGCCCCGGTCGCGTCAGCCCCGACGTGCCGGACTCCCCTGGCGCCGCCTGTCAGGCTGGAGTGTTGCCGGCTCACTGTGCCGTCACCGGTTGCAGGGTTCGGTGGCCTGGTCGGCTGGCCCCCCAGGAGTGGTCAATCGTTGTCGCAGCGCGGTCACTGCGTGCTCAGCTCTGAGGCCCAGTTGGGAACGGCCAGCTCGACGCCGGGCATGGCGACCAGCGCATTCGCGAGATCAAGCGATGCGAACCCTGGCTCGGTCTCGATGAAGTAGCCGTTGGGGAGGTAGTCCAGTTCGGCGGCCAGATCAGGGTCGATGCTGTTGCGCTCGAAGAATGCTGCGACGTCATCGGCATTCCAAGCAGGGTCGAGGCTGATCAGCACGCCCCCGGGCAGCATCATCAACTGACCCGAGTCGGATCTGAAGACCGGATAGCTCTTGGCCTTGGGGTCCTGCTCGCTTGCCGTGCCACGGGAAGCGATCTCGGAATCGACGCGAATGATGACGCCGAGACTCGACTGGACCACCACATCGCCTTGGGGCACGCCGTCAGCGGAGGCGCGGACCTCCAAGGAGGGATCGAGCCAGACGTCCAGCGTTCGTTCGCCGTCCTGCCAGGTGTCGGGCTCGGCTTCGGCGGGGATGGACCACTCGGGGATCGAACGCGTGCTCTGCCCATCGAGCTGGCCCGGCTGCTGAGCCTGCTCTCGTTGCTGTGGCTGCTCCTGATCTTGGCCCCATGTCGCTTGCGGCGATCGTGCGGACGCTGTTAGCGGTGCAGCTCGACCGTGCGGTGGCTGCACATTCTCACTTGTTGTTGAGAATGCGTCTGCTGCGGTGACGGTGCGAGCGGCTGCATCGCCGCGGCTGCTCGACGCCGCCGCGACGACTACCCCGGAATCTGCGGCACTGTGCGCAGCGCGCTCAGCGTCGCCGCAAGCGGCAGCCGAGCTGGCAGCCAGAACCAGCACGGTCGCGAGTGCGCCCGCCGCAAAGCGATTCGTGCCGAGACTCGGCGTAGTGCCGCCCGTGCGCTTTCCCATGGCCGCAGCGGGGCGATGTCGGGCGGGCGGGCGTTCAACCTGCAAGTGCGGCTCGAGACGCTCGCCGAGCGTGTCCGGCAGATGGCACGATCGTTCGGGTCGCCGTCGGTGACGCCTCCACCATCAACCTCCTGCGCCTCAGCAGCACAGGCACACCCGCCTGCCCACTGTGGATTGCCGCATTCGCCTATGGGCTATGCCGACATGAAACACATTGGCTATTTCAATGAAGAAGTCTAATTGGCGAGTGGTGGCACTCCCCCCGTGGGCTTGTCAGGCGGTGAAGTCGGAGGGAAGAGCCTCTTGCAGAGAACTACGAGGGAACCAAGGCCATGAATCGCCTTTGGACAGCATCTTGTACCTGGCCACGATGTACACGACTGCTGCGAGCTAGCGACTGTGCTTGTCGCTACCGCTAGCGAGCTAGCGGTAGTGGGCAAACAGCTCTTCGATGAGTTCGGTGATGCCGTCTGAGGTGTGGCCCCGCGAGATGTCGATCGTGGCCACGTTGCCGTAGACGTGTACGTGGTCGACGCCACCGCGCTGGAACAGGCGCCACGCCAGCAGGTCGGCCGGATCCTCGGCGCTGGCCGCATCGTCGGCGCTGTTGTAGTAGCGGTGGCCCGCCCCTGTCAGCGGACGGTTGGTCTCGAAACGCACCGTGCCCGGACGTGCGGTGGACGGTCGCTCTGCTACTCGAACGGGCTGGCCCATGGCCGATGAGCGTAGCGAGACAAACCACTAGCTTGGGGCTGCTCGCAAGCCGGACTTCCCCCGCAATCCTTCCTACGAAACAGGAGCCCGACATGGCCGCTGCCGACACCGCCGAGATCACCGAGATCACCGAGGAACAGTTCACCGACGAGGCAACAGCGTTCCTCGAGGCCAATGCCAAGCGCAAGGCCGAACGGCGCGAGTTCCTCTGGGGCGAGGGGCCCGACAATGCGGCACTCTTCGAAGAGATCGACCGCGAGCGCGAGGAGCAGGAACTTGACGAGGCCAAGGCGTGGCGAGCCACCAAGTACGACGCCGGCTACGGCTGGATCGGCGGGCCGGTCGAGCTGGGCGGCAGCGCCCTGCCCCGCAAGTACGAGCGCATCTGGAACCAGCTCGAGGGCCAGTTCGACACGCCCGACGGCGGATTCTTCGGCATCGGCCTGGGCATGGTGGCCCCCACGATCCTGACGCACGCCAATCCTGAGCTGTCTGCTGAGGTGCTGCCCAAGATGTTCCGAGCCGACATCGTGGGCTGCCAGTTGTTCTCCGAGCCGGGTGCGGGATCCGACCTGGCCAGCCTGCAGATGCGGGCCGACCGCGACGGCGAGGAATGGATCCTCAACGGCCAGAAGGTCTGGACCTCGGGCGCGCACTATTCCGAGATCGGCGAGGTGATCGCCCGTTCCGACTTCGATCTGCCCAAGCACCAGGGCCTGACCGGGTTCATCGTGGACATGAACGCACCCGGCGTGGACGTGCGGCCGCTGCGGCAGATGACCGGCGGGGCGAACTTCAACGAGGTGTACTTCACCGACGTCCGCGTGCCCGACTCGCACCGCCTCGGCGACGTGAACCAGGGCTGGGGTGTGGCGCTGACGACGCTCATGAACGAACGCGCGGCGATCGGCGGAGGGTCCGGCGGCGGCGGCAGCTTCACCAAGCTGGCAGCCATGGCGACCCACTACGGCGTGAACGGTGACGCCTTGACCCGCCAAAGGCTCGCCGAGATCTACACCCACGGCAAGGTGCTGGGCTGGTCGAACCAGCGCACGATGGATGCGCTGCGGGCTGGTCGCACGCCCGGGCCAGAGATGTCGCTGTCGAAGATGGGGCTGATCCGCCAGATGAACGCCACCTGCAACTTCGTCAGCAACACGTTGGGGGAAAAGCTGGCGGTCAATACCGGCGAGTGGGGAACCTTTTCGTGGGCCGGCTACGTGCTGGGCTTCCCGGCCATGCGCATCGCCGGCGGCTCAGACGAAGTGATGCGCAACATCGTCGGCGAGCGCGTGCTGGGGCTGCCCAAGGAGCCCGGCATCGACACCACCAGCCCGTTCCGTGATCTGAGGGTCGGCACCCAGCGCGTCGAATAGTCAGCACGGCCGCCGCTAACAGCGGCACTCCTTCGATTTCCTCACCGCCCAGGAAGGCTGTCTGAGCGGTTCTCTCTCGGCGTCGCCGAGTTGTGCCCATCGTGCGAGGTCACAGCGCTCTTGGGTGTGCTCCCCGACGCGCGTTGGTGAACCGAGCATCTGCGGCCTGCATATGTGACTCAAATGCATGTTTACATGCGCTATCGTCCACACGTTATTCAGTCAATGTCAGTTCGGGTCGTCGGCGTGGTGCTGTGCGGCAGCGAGCTGTTGTGGGCCTGCAGCAGGCCCCAAAGCCCTCTAGGAGTGAAGCCCGTGGCCTCTGACGCACTGCGTTTCCATACCCCCCCCCTGCGGAATAGGGCCCCGCAGGCGCAGATGGTCTGTGCCCGCAGCGCTGGTGGCGATGGCGCTCGCAGCAGCAGTCTTGTCTCCTGCTGTGGGGGCGTCTGCTAGCTCGCTGCATCCCAAGGGGCTGTCCGCGTCGCTGGTGGACGGGACGGTCACTTTGAGCTGGACCGCGCCCATCGACGACGCCGGCTCGGTGACGGGCTATCAGGTGCTGCGTCGCCGTCCCGGGGTGGACGCGGTCGGGACGTTCCATGTTGTCGCCGAGGACACCGCCAGCGCCGAGACCTCTTTTGTTGACCGCTGCGCGGACCAGGCCAACACCAAATACACCTATCGAGTCAAAGCGCGCCGCGGCGACCAGCTCAGCCGCTGGGGGAACTACTCACGCGTCGACCTGGCCGCCGACTACGTGTCGGCTGACCCGCAGACCGGCTGTGATCCCGACACCGGCGCACCCCCCACCGACCCCGACCCAGGCAACAGCGACGACGGCGGGAACGGCGACGGCGATCCCGACGGCGGCGAGGGTGTTGTTGCTGATTCGGCGGTGTCGGTCAAGTCGGACGCGAACGACCAGCAGAACAACAAGCAGATCGTGCCCACGCCCGATGAGGACGAGGGCGAAAGCGTCGTGCCGCGGTCCTCGCTCCAGAACACCGACTCGGCCCAGTTCCAGGACCGCTCCGAACTGTCGGGCCTGCCCGCCAGCCACCCCAACACGCTCGGCTTCGACCCCGGCGCTCCCCCTGCGTTCGCCCGTGCCGAACAGGTCGCCGGCCATGACGCTTCGGGCTTCGCGCCCCGCAACGTCACCGCGGAGCTGACCGATGACGGCATCTTGATCAGCTGGCAACGGCCGGAGCGCCCGGAGTGGCGGGCATGCGCCGGCTACGACATCGAGCGGGTGCCCGGCACCCGCAGCTTGAACAAGGTCAACCACCCCAGCGGTTACAGCACTTGGGAGGTGACAGAGACCGGCGCCTACTACAAGTACACCTGCGTCGACCGGCGCGCCATAGCCGGCTTTGAGATCTACCGCACCTCGTTCGGGCACGTGTACCGCGACGGCAGCATCGTCAACCTGTCGGACAGCCAGCCCTACCTGGTCGGCACCGTCATTGGACGGGAGGGCATCTTCAGCTTCACCGACACCAGCCGTGATGCGCTGGTCGGCCCGCGTCGGCACATTTACCAGATGCGCACCCTGTACGACGCCAATGAGAATCTCTTCGCCAACGACCGCGATTTCGGCAGCCGGCTGAGCGAGGGCGTGCATGTCTTTCGCGAGCGCGACGCTGCGCGGCCCGATGCGCGCTCCCCGCAGAACCTGACGGTGTCGATCCCCACTAAGCAAGCCGTCCACGACGGCACCACCCTGGGCATCGAGCTGGACTGGGACCCGCCCACACAGGATGGTTCCTCTTCCTCGATCACCGGCTATGTGATCCAGCGGCGTCTTGTCACACAGAGCGACCGTGCGCTGCCGTTCGCGGACATCCACACCATCACCGGCACTAACGCCAGGAACGTCACCTCGTGGGCCGACACCGGCGACGACGTCACCACGACCGTGCGCACGTTGGTTTACGACAACGCCGGCGACTCTGTGCGCACCGACACATACGGCGAGATCGCGCCGCTCACGCAGTTCTCCTACCGGGTGATCGCGGTGCGCGGCACCGGCCGCAGCAACCCCTCCGCCGCGGCATCCACCGATTCGGAGCGCCAACTCCCCGCAGCAGGCCTGCTCACCGTCACCGACAAATGGCGCACCGGCGCCACCATCCGGGTCAACATGACCGGCACCGGGCTGTCCGACCACGCCAAGTACCACCTCGCCCTGGCCGCACCGAACCAGCACAAAGAGAACCGGCTCCTCCACGTCGGCATCGGCGCCACAGGCTGGGGACACAACACCTGCATCGGCAACCCCGGCAGCCGAGACCTCTCACCGAAAGCATTGGAGGCCTTGGGGTTCTTCCCCAACGCCGACATCGCGACAACCCAGCAAATCGCGAACGCACGCCAGACGATCGACGACTGGCTCGCCGCCGACATCAAACGACAGCTCGCCGACTACGTCAGCAGCGGTCCGGTCAAGCCCGATAGCGCCCAGTACAACCTGTACGGCGCCCAATTCGCCCGGCTGTTCGGCAGCGAGGGATGCATGCACACCGACGACGCGTACGTCACCGTCAGCGGCCTGACTCCCGGCACCGCCTACACCGCCGAAGCCCTCTTCCGACTCATAAGCGAAGAGCAATACATCGGCGGCCAAGGCGCCGGCGTCAAACCCGAGAACTTCATCCCCACCTGGGACGGCGGCTTCTACCCCGGCGGCATCTGGTCACCCGCACACCTCGTCGGCACAGTCACCTTCACCACCGACCCATAACCGAACAATCGGCAACAGCCGAACCCTGCCCCGCAGGCCCGGCATGATCTCCTCAGGGGCGCAGCCAGTGACTTCCGCGTACAGGGCATCGGCGCACAGTTCCGCGTCGCCAGACCAGCGGATCGTGCGATGCGGCGAGATGGTCGCGGACTCGAACACCCCGCGCTGGTTCCAAATCTTGAAGACACCCCGACCGGCGCGCTCAGACAGGTCTATCTCGCCTTCGGCGCCGTCATCGAAACGGACCCACAGGCGGTAGCCGTTCCGAGCCTCAATCGCGACGGGATGCAGCTGCTCAGCCGACATCATGACTTCCCTTGAGAACCTCTGTCGATGAAATGCTGACACTCGCCTCGCTCACGCCAAATCCTAATGCGAGCACGCGAGGATGGGGACAGAACACCTGCATCGGCATGCACGCCGACGACGCGTACGTCATCGTTGGGGGGCCTGGCTACCGGCACTGCCGACACCGCTGAGGCCCTGTTCTTGGTTCTAGCGCGGTGGATAGCGGTGCTGGCCGATGTGGCCTTTGGGGAGCCGGCAGCGTTTGTTGGAGCGCGGGCCGAGGTAGCCGCATGCTGTGTGCGCAGGCGGTGTCTGCGGCGACGGCGACGGCGCGCTCAGTGCGGTGCCGCGGTGATGAGGCAGTCCGCCGTCCGGGGTCATGCGTCGCAGCATGCCGACCATGTCGGGGACTGTGTATCTCCGATTGCGGCGGCCACCTGTGGGACTGACAATGCCCGCTGCATCGAGAGATGTCAGTGCCGCCCGCGCGGCCCTTTCAGTCATGCCCAGCCTCTGGGAGGCCATTCGGGCATCGAGCACCGGCATCGACGGGAGCGCCTCTAGGAGTATCGCCGCTGTGCTGTCGCGGCGGAAGGTCGCAGCCTGCTGCCATCTGGCGATCATGCCTTCGACGGTCTGTGTGACAGATGCCGCTTGCCGGTTGGCTTGTTCGCATGAGTTGCTGAACACTCTCAACCAGTCGTGTATGGCAAAGCTGCGGGCTGCTGTGTCATGGGATTCGCATACGACCCGTGTCGCGTTGAGCGCGTCGTAGTAACCGGAGCGGTCATGGCTCAGCGCAGCGCTGATCGGAACCGCTGCGCGTGTCACGCCAGCAGCGACCAAGACGGTGTGGACGAGAGCACGACCCGTTCGGCCGTTGCCGTCTTCGAAGGGATGGATCGTCTCGAACTGGGCATGAATGACCGCCGCCCGCAACACCGCTGGGTGGTCGCTGGTGTTGAGATAATCAACAAGATCGCTCATGAGCTCGGGCACATGCTCGGCAGGCGCCGGCACAAACGACGCATCGTCCACAAGGCACCCAGGAGGTCCGATCCATATCGGTTCGTCGCGAAAGACCCCTCCGACGTCGTGTTCGCGTGTCTCGGCGAAGAGACACCCGTGAACATCAACGATGTCCTCCAGCGTGGACATGCTTCCAGCACGCATCTTCTGCCCGAGTTCCACTGCCGCTGCTACCTGTTTTGCCGCACCGAGCGTGAGCGCATCGTTCTCATCGTCCACAGGCCTGCCGGCCCGACTCAGATAGAGCGCCCACTCGAGGCCTGGCTCCGTGGCCGCGACGCCCTCCATGACGCTCGAGCGGATGCTCTCGTCGCGAGCCATCATCCAGTCTGCAAGCGTGCCGCCCAGAGTCGTATGAGGCAGTGCCGCGGTCGCAACGAGCGCCCTGTCGGCGGCGGTGACTGCGTTCATGGAATCGACGCCTAGGCTGGGATCCCATCCTGCTAACGGGTGCGGTACGAAGGCGCGATATGCCCTTCGCCCGAAACCGGTCGGGCTAGCCAGCCACCCTTCGGCATCGACATATCTGCCCACCCGCCGATCATATCTGGTCGTATGAGCTACTCGACCGTTGCTGGCGACGCGAAAACGTTGCTATATGGCCGCATGGGCTATATGGGTACGCGCCTCGGCTGTTCATGTGGCCAGTCGACGCGAACAGCAACGAACTCTCGTACCACGCCAAATGCCACTTCGAGGAGGCATGCCTTGGAGGCGAATCAGGTGCTGGTCGGATTCGTCGGCGGCTGAGGCACCGCACAGCTGTCAACGAGGTGGGCCTTTCTTGTGTGCTCTGGATACATGCATGACACTCATGTGTAGTTGAGTGTTTGTGGATAAGTCGTGTAGGGTTCCGTGGGCAGCAATCAGTTCGGGTCCCCAGTGCTGTGCGGTCACGAGCCGCTTCGAGCCAGGGTCCCAAGGCCGTCTTGGAGTGAAGCCCGTGGCCTCTGACGCACTGCGTTTCCATACCCCCCCCCCCCCCCGGAATAGGGCCCCGCAGGCGCAGATGGTCTGTGCCCGCAGCGCTGGTGGCGATGGCGCTCGCAGCAGCAGTCTTGTCTCCTGCTGTGGGGGCGTCTGCTAGCTCGCTGCATCCCAAGGGGCTGTCCGCGTCGCTGGTGGACGGGACGGTCACTTTGAGCTGGACCGCGCCTGTCGACGACGCCGGCTCGGTGACGGGCTATCAGGTGCTGCGCCGCCGTCCCGGGGTGGACGCGGTCGGGACGTTCCATGTTGTCGCCGAGGACACCGCCAGCGCCGAGACCTCTTTTGTTGACCGCTGCGCGGACCAGGCCAACACCAAATACACCTACCGGGTCAAAGCGCGCCGCGGCGACCAGCTCAGCCGCTGGGGCAACTACTCACGCGTCGACCTCGCCGCCGACTACGTGTCCCCCGACCCGCAGACCGGCTGCGACCCCGACACCGGCGCACCCACCGACAACGACAACGGCGGTGACGGTGTCGGCGCCGAGGGTGTTACTGATTCGGCGGTGTCGGTCAAGTCGGACGCGAACGACCAGCAGAACAACAAGCAGATCGTGCCCACGCCCGATGAGGACGAGGGCGAAATCCTCGTGCCGCGGTCCTCGCTCCAGAACACCGACTCGGCCCAGTTCCAGGACCGCTCCGAACTGTCGGGCCTGCCGGCCAGCCACCCCAACGCGCTCGGCCGCGTTGGCCACGGGATCGAGTCCTCCACGTTCCTGGCGACGTTTACCTACAAGCACTTCTGGCCTCGCGACGTCACAGCGTCGTTGACTTCCGACGGCATCACGCTGACATGGAGAAACCCGAATCAGGGGGCCGCATGCGCCGAGTACGAACGGGTGCCCGGCACCCGCACCTTGAAAAAGGTCACCCACCCCAGCGGCTACAACACCTGGGAAGTGACAGAGACCGGCGGCGGCTTCAGATGCATCGACCGGCGCGAAATTCAAGGCTTTGAGATCTACCGCACCTCGTTCGGGCATGTGCACCGCGGCGGCGGCACCGTGGAGCTGCTCTCGGACAGCCAGCCCTACCTGATCGACACCGTCATCGCCGGCACCACAAGGTTCACCGACCGGAGCCACGACGCGCTGGTCGGACCGCGCCGACACAACTACCAAATACGCGCCCTGTACGCAACGGGCGGGAACATCGTCGGAGGTAACATCGTCATCGACCGCGACTTCGGCAGCCGACTGTCAGCGAGCTCCTGGGTCCACCGCGAACACGACGCCGCCCAATAGCTGACGAATCAGGGTCGTGGGTCAAGACCCCAAGCGATGGCTCCATAGAGCCACAAGCGGCACATAACGAGGCACTCATTCCAGACGTGCGAGATGCTCACGAACTCGTCGTCGTTTACCGGCTTCTCGCGGTCGGCTGACACTTAGCTTCCGAAAGCGGCGATTCAGACGATCCCGCGCCGCCGGACGCAAGTGGCTACGTGCTGATCGCGACAGCATCCCGCACGGCTCGGTGCTGTTGAGACGCACGGGCGCTCCGGCAATGCGTGACCGGTACGGACGAGGGGCAGCAGCGCCTGCTGAGGATCATCGGCCGGATGCCGCTCGCGAGCGCCGAGGATCTGGCACCGATGCTTGATGCAGCGGCGCCGCAACTCCGCCGACAGCTGGTCTCATTGCAGAACGCGGGCCTCGTTGCGTCATTTCGGCGCGGGATGAGCCAACGCCCGCAGGATCGCTGGTTCTTGACGAGCCAGTCGGTCCAAGTGCTGTTTGCGACCGACCACAAGCATCCCAGTCCGCGAGAAGCAGCTCGAGCTCGCGGCCGGGCTGGCCGAGGTTCGGCCGCGAATGCACACGATGGCCCGGCGGAACCTCTCATACCCGATCATGAGCACCTGCCACATCTCGAGGAGCCGCTCTTCTCGCCGTTCGTCCCCACAGCAGTCGGCGGTGACGTTCCGGCTGCATTCCATGAGCATCCGCCGTGGACGGCGACTGCACGTGGCATCCGAACATGCCTGCGACGTCTGCCGATGCTCGAAGCGTTGTACCCGATCGCGCCGGACCTGATGCGCAGCGGTGCCATCGCCTGGCCTTCCGACGGCGTACCAGCGGATGCCGAGACGCACATGACCGACTTCCGGCTGTTGCGAAACGGCGGCTTCTACCATGCGATCGCCCGCTACGGCGATCCGATCTGGGTGACCTTCACCTATGTGGGCTTGCATGCAACGGAGCGAATACTGAGACGCAAGCAGCAGCACCGCTTCTGGGGACTCGATTGCTACGTCGCTGACCAAGACCGCTATTTCCGAATCGAAAACCGGGTCTTCTACGAAGATCCAGAACAAACGGTCGAGCCGGCGGCACAGGTCATTGTCGCCGCTGATGGGTGGGCAGCAGATCTGGCTCGCCGCACTCTCGATGAGACAGCACCCACCGTCGTCTACACCGTCGACGGGGCGTGGGGTGACTCCGTGGAGATACGACCATCTCGGGATCGAGTATCGGACCCAGCCGGACATCCTCAGCTCGGACAAGCAGAAGTCAACCGAGGCTGGCGGTCTGCCAACCGCGACCTAGAAGCAATCGACGGTGTGGACGCGTACCGGATCTTCACGACGATCGCACAATTTCCGGCAATGCGTGCGGCATGGATCACAGAGCTGGCCCGCGAGTCTTCCGATGTGGTCGCCAGGGTGCTCGCTCGATTCGCAGATCTTCAGCTTGTCGCCGAAGACGACGGGCGGTTCTATCTCGCTGAGCGGGGCATGCTGCGTGCGGCAAACCTGAGCCGCGTGTTGTCATCGGTGATTCACAGCCGTCATGCATCTCTGCTCGAAGCTGGACATCGACAGCGTGAGTCGATGCATAACGACGGGATGAATCAGCTTGTCGTGCAGTTCACACGCGAAGGGGTCGAAGCTTTCGGCGGATGGCGTGCCGAGGTCAATCTGCCTGACATCACGCAGGTCAAACCAGACTTTGTCATCTTGGTCAGCGAGGGTCCCTTCGGCACAGGGGCCTACTGCGTCGAATACGAGCGCACGGCTGTCTCGCTGACCGAGGTGCATCGAAAGCTGGGTCCATATCGCAAGTGTGCGTGGCAGGGGCAACCGCTTCCGGCGCTGGTGATCTGCGAGACGGAGAGGGCCGTCGGCAACTTCCAGAACACCATCTCCGGCCTGCCGCTGCTCGCGACCCATCTGGAGGCGGTGATGGCAGGACGATTGACCGGCGACGCCACGGTGTGGACACACAAGGGCGAGACGGTGTCGCTGCACTGCCGCTGACAGATCAACGCTGGCGCATGATGCGGCTCAGCCGACAAGCATCAGCGCTTCGGCGAGCGGGGTTCGCCGTCGATCATCGGCGGGCGGTCCACGGTGAGCTCGCGCACCATGGCGGCGACCCGCCGGATACCGGCGCTGACCGAGGCATCGGACGGTCGGGGCGGGGGCGTGCCGTCGATGACTTCGATCTGCATTGCAGGCACACAGTGGGGATCGGTGGCCGCGTGCGTGATGTCCTCGAAGTAAACGGTGTCGGGGTTGTCGCCCAGCAGTTTTCGACTCGGCGTTAGCAAGCGCTGGAACCGGGGGGCGGATGGGTCGCGTTCGAACAGCCCGACCAGCCCCCACTGCAGGTAGTGCATGAGGGCGCGGTGCGCCTCGACCGCGTCGTCGGCGGTATGCAGGTTCCACTCGGGCGAGATCCAGCGCTCGTCGGCTTCACGCAGCGTGTCGATGAGCTCTGCGAGGGCTGTTCGGGATGCGGCAAGCCCATTTGTTCGAGGGCAGGACCGAGGGCAGCCAGCGGGTCGGTGACGAGCTGGGTGTAGTTGACGTCGACGAAGCGATCGTCGGGCACCGCGCCGGATTGACGCAGAGCTACGCCCTCGACATTGGTTGAATGTCAGATGAAGTCGATGACTGTATAGTCCGTGAAGCAGCCTTGCTGCTTGGGAGAAGGACATGAGCCAGATCACCGCCCGAGTACCTGACGAACTGGTAGCAGCGTTGGATTCCGCCGCGGCTCAGCTCAAGCGCAGTCGTGCCGAAGTCGTTCGACACGCGCTGGAGCGCTACCTGGAGGACTTCGACGACCTCGACATCGCACTGCAGCGCCTGCGCGACCCGTCCGATCCGGTGATCGATTGGGACCAAGCCAAGCGTGCACTACTCGATTCGGATTAAGCGCAGCGCCGAGCGAGAACTCGCCGGTATTCCTCGCCCGCAACGCCAGCGCATCGTCGCTGCAATCGACCTGCTCGCCACGCAGCCGCTTGCTGGCAGCCCTCTCAAGGGTGGTCTGCGGGGTCTGCGCCGGATCCGCGTCGGCGATCACCGGGTGGTGTACGAGTTGCTCGACGCAGAACTCGTTGTGCTCGTCGTACGTGTCGCCCACCGACGAGAGGCGTACCGCCGCAGGTAGGCGGCGATCCACTCGTCGCGGCGGCTGCGCAGCGTCGTGTCGGACACCTCGCCGTCCACCTGGTCGCCCATCCGCGCGGCCTCTTATGTACAATTCAGAAAATTCTTTTTGTACATTTCGATTCCGCTGGTACGATCTGAATATGAACGTTGCAGCCACGGAATTCCGAGCCAGGTTGCGTCACTGGCTGGACTGCGCCCGCTCTGGCGAAGAGGTGGTCATCACCGAACGTGGCGTTCCTGTCGCAAGGCTCTCGGGTATCGACTCGGCTCCGACCATCGAGCGACTGACTGCGCACGGCGTGATCTCGCGACCCGTGCGAGGCGACCGACCCAAGGCGACAGGACAACGGCGTCCTCGCCCGCGTTCGCCCTTGTCGGATCTGGTGAGCGATCAGCGCCGCTGAGCAGTGGCCATCGCGTACTTCGACGCCAGCGCTTTGGTGAAGCTGGTCGTCGACGAACCCGGCAGCGAGATCGCAGAGGCGATCTGGGACGGATGCGACGCAGCCGTGTCCAGCAGGCTGGCGTTCGCCGAAGTCTGTGCTGCGCTCGCCGCGGCTGGCCGGCGGGGCGACCTCGGCGAGTCAGAAGTCGTGGACTGCGGGCAGCGCTGGCAACAGATTTGGGCAAGCGTCCAACCAGTCGAGCTCAGCGAGGGCGTCGAACAGTCCGCTGGCCAGCTCGCGCAACGCCACAGGCTGCGCGGAGCCGACGCCGTCCATCTGGCGAGTGCGTTGGTGCTCGACACCGCCGACCTGGTGGTCGCGGTATGGGATCGCCGCCTCCACGACGGCGCAGTAGCCGAACATCTAGCCGTCGTGCCTGCCACCTTGCAACGGCCGGCGAACAACTGAGAGCCGCGAAGCCTGAGATCTGGTTCGCCTCCATCACCATATGACTTACCATATGACCATGGCTCGACGTGAAGTACTGGTTCAGCTCGACGACGAACTCATCGAACGACTTGCGGCGATCGCGACCGCTGAGGGAACGAACAGGTCTGCGTTACTTCGTCGCGGTGCACGAGCTGTGATCGAAGCCACCGATCTGGCCGACGCCGATGCAGTGCTCATCGCTGCGTATCGCCGCCAGCCGCAGGATCCGGCGTTCGTCGAGGCGGCAGCACGATTGGCGGCCGAGACAGCGCCGCCGTGGTAGCGCGCAACGAGATCTATTGGGGTGATCTCGGGGAGCCCGGCGGGCGACGACCCCTGTGCGTCCTGACGAGGGACGCGGCGGCTTCGGTGCTGACAGCAATCACTTGCGCTCCCGTCACGCGCACGATGCGCGGCATCCGCTCGGAGGTGGAGATCGGCGTTAACGAGGGACTGCCAGCGACGTGCGTCATCAGCTGCGACAACATCGTCACCGTGCCGATTGCCCGGCTGGATGCCGAACCAATGGGCCGGCTCGATGCTCTCAAACGGGCACAACTCGACCAAGCACTTCGCTACGCACTGGACATCGTCTACTGATGAGCCCCGTCCCGGAAACCGAAGATGCGCTCGGCCTGCTTCGCAAGCTGACCGGAGACCCACAGGCCGAATTCCGCGATGGACAGCTCGGCGTTATCCGTGGCCTGGTCGCGGAGCAGGCGCGAGTACTTCTGGTGCAGCGAACCGGCTGGGGCAAGAGTGCGGTCTACTTCATCGCCACCCGGCTGATGCGCAGCGCAGGCTCCGGCCCGACGCTGCTGGTATCGCCGCTGCTCGCATTGATGCGCAATCAGATCGAGGCGGCAGAACGTCTCGGCGTACGCGCCGTCACCATCAACAGTTCCAACCGCGATGAATGGGAAGAGGTCATCGCACAGATCGAAGCCGACGAAGCCGATGTCGTGCTGATCTCACCCGAACGGCTGGCGAACCGCGAATTTCGCAGCGAGGTGCTTCCGGTCATAGCTGCGCGATGCGGTCTGCTGGTCGTCGATGAGGCCCATTGCATCTCCGACTGGGGCCACGACTTCCGGCCGGACTACCGACGGCTCGTTCGCGTGCTCGATCTGCTGCCACCACAGATACCGGTGCTGTGCTGCACCGCAACCGCCAACGACCGGGTCGTCGCCGATGTCATCACGCAACTCGGGTCCGAGTTCGAGACCGTGCGCGGGCCGCTCGGCAGGGACAGTCTGCGATTGCACGCCCTGACGATCCTGTCGCCACCGGAGCGTCTGACATGGCTGGCGGCGACGCTGGCGAAGCTGCCGGGCACCGGCATCGTGTACTGCTCCACCATTCGAGACACCGAACGAGTCGCGGGCTGGCTGGTCTGCGAAGGCATCGATGCTGTGGCCTACAGCGGTGGGACCGAATCGTCCCGGCGACCCGAGATCGAACAGGCACTGCTCGGGAATTCGGTCAAGGCTGTTGTCGCGACCTCCGCGTTGGGCATGGGCTTCGACAAGCCAGACCTGTCGTTCGTGATCCACTACCAGTCGCCGGGATCGCCGGTCGCCTACTACCAGCAGGTCGGACGGGCGGGCCGGGGAGTGCCGGAGTCGTGGGGCATCGTGTTGCGGGGCACCGAAGACGCCGACATTCAGAACTATTTCATCGAGACGTCGTTCCCCAACCCCCGGCTCGCTGAGCATGTCGTCGGACTGCTGGAAGAGCGCCACGAGCCGATGCGGCTCAACGAGTTGCTCCCGGAGGTGAACGTCGGCAACAAGCGTCTCGAGAATCTCCTGAAGAACCTGGAAGTGGATGGCGCCATCGAACGCGTCGGCAGCCGGTGGCAACGGTCGCTGCGACCTTGGAGCTTCGATCACGCCAAAGTTGAGGCAGTCACTGAGTTGCGCCGCGCCGAACTCGAACAGGTGCGCCAATACATCGACACCGACCAGTGTCGAATGCAGCTCCTGAGGCAGCATCTCGACGATCCGGTCAGCGAGCCGTGCGGCTCGTGCGACAACTGCACCGGCGACACCATGGCGCTGACGTTCGATCCGTCCGAGGTGCAGCGGGCAGTGGAGTTCTTGCGCAGCGAGGCCATGGTGATCGGGCCCCGTAAGCAGTGGGCGGCTGGCAAGTCGATCCCGGCCGAGCTTCGACTTGCAGACGGTCGAGCGCTTTCGCGATGGGGTGACGGCGGCTGGGGCAACCTGGTGCGCAAGGGCAAGCAGTCGGATGGCCGATTCGACGACCGCTTGGTGGACGCTGTCGCGGAACTCATCAGCGACAGGTGGCAGCCCGAACCCGCACTCACCTGGGTCACGTTCGTGCCATCGCGCCGTTACCCGACACTCGTTTCCGACTTCGCCACGCGGCTTGCGGACGCGCTCGGGCTGCCGTGTCACGATGCGGTCGTGCAGGTTCGCGACACGCAGCCACAGAAGTCGTTGCGGAACAGCCATCAGCAGTTCCGCAACGTTGACGGGGCGTTCAATATCAGCGGCCCGGTGCCCGAAGGCCCAGTGCTCCTGGTCGACGATGTGGTCGATTCCCGTTGGACGCTGACGGTCGTGGGAGCGCAGCTGCGAACCGCCGGAGCGGGTCGTGTGTTCCCGTTGGCTTTGTCCGAGACGTCCGAGAGGGCGGGAGGGTGAGGCGAGGAGACGACGCTCTGGCGACGATCTCTCTCGTCAGCCGGCTGTGTGCTGACCGAGTGCAGCCGCTGAAGGCATCGGAGTTCTGGAAGCTGTCAGCTCGCTTGGGCACCGGACCGAGTTGTCTGCTCGGAATGAGTGCCGACGATCTGGAAACGGTGCACGACTTCATAGGCGATTTCGCCCAACGCATTGGTGGTCTGATGGGCCGAGCCACGGCACTCGCGTTCGAGTTGGAGCGGCTAGAGCAGTCGGGTATCCGAACGCTCACCCCGTTCGACCAGCACTACCCGACACGCTGGCCCGAGCGCCTCGGGCCCAAGGCGCCGCCCTTGCTCTATGCGGCTGGTGCGATCGAACTGCTCGATATCGCAGGTCTCGGCGTGGTGGGCAGCCGCGACGTAAGTCCGACCGGCGCCGAGGTTGCCGTCGAGGCCGCCAAGTGCGCAGTAGTTCGCAAGGTTCCTCTCGTTTCGGGCGGGGCTCGAGGTGTCGATCAGCTCGCAATGAATGCGGCACTGGATTCGGGAGGCGCAGTTGTCGGTGTGCTGGTGGACTCGCTGTCACGCAAACTCCGCAACGCCGATGTCCGCGCAGCGATCCATGATGGACGAGCCGTCATGTGCGCGCCTTACAGCCCCGACGCCAGCTTCAGTGCCGGCAACGCAATGGGACGCAACAAGCTCATCTATGCGCAGTCCGCAATCACCTTCGTAGTGGCGAGCGACAAGGACAAGGGCGGCACATGGTCAGGCGCTACCGAGGCGCTCGACAACCAATTCGGGCGCGTCGCGGTCTGGCGTGGCCTGGGCGAAGGACCAGGCAACGCAGGTCTCGAACGACGCGGCGCGGTACCAGTCACCGAGATCGAACGGCTCGAACTACTGCTCGACGATGACGAATTCGATCCCAACATCCACGCCCCGTCTCTCGCTAGCCCCATGGAGCAAGGAACGCTCTTCGGCGCTGCACTCAGCTAGAGAACCGAAAGCGCAGGCTGCGAGACCACCTTGAGCACGGTGTGCTCACGAGCGATCGTCATCGGTTCAGGCATCGCGTCGTACAGCACACCGTCGCGTTAGTAGCGCGGATTGCCCATCGCTTTCAGGCGTTTCGCCAGCGTGAGCGCGTAGCAGTTGTCGCAGCCCACCGATGTGCGGTCACACCCGGTGGTGGGATTCCACGTCGCCTCGGTCCACTCGATCCCGGTCCGGTCGCTCATGCTGAGGTCGCGTCGGCCGATGCGGCGAGGCTCTCGGCCAAGGCTTGAATCTCGGCGAGGGCGGCTTCGAGGTCCTCGGCGATCTCGGTCGCCAGCACATCTGGAGGCGGCAGGTTGTCGGCGTCCTCGAGACTCTCGTCTCGGAGCCAGAACAGGTCGAGACTGATTTTGTCTCGGGCGATCAGGTCGTCGTAGGCATAGCGCTTGAAGCGCTCGGACTCCTTGCGCTTGTGGCGGGCGTCCGGCCGGTAGCAGGCAACGAAGTCATCCAGATCGGCCCGAGTCAACGGGTTCTGCTTGAGCGTGAAGTGCTTGTTGGTGCGTAGGTCGTACACCCACAGCTCTCGGGTCCACGGCTCTGCGGCACCCTCGCGGCGGCGGAAGAACAGCACGTTGGCCTTCACGCCCTGGGCGTAGAAGATCCCGGTCGGCAGCCGCAGCAGGGTGTGGACATCGCAGTCGTGCAGCAACCGGCGGCGGATCGTCTCGCCGGCGCCCGCCTCGAACAGCACGTTGTCGGGCACCACCACTGCCGCATCCCCACCGATCTTCAGCAGGCTCACCACATGCTGGACGAAGTTGAGCTGCTTGTTGCGGGTCGTCGCCCAGAAATCCTCCCGCTCGTAGCTGTCCGACGACGACCGGCCGAACGGCGGGTTGGTCAGCACCATGTCGAAGGGCTTGCCAGGAGGGTCCCGCAAGGCGTCGTCCACGACGATCGGTGAGTCGGACTCGGGGCTCTCGATGCCGTGCAGCAGCATGTTCATGGCGCACAGACGGGCTGGCAGGTCGGCGATCTCCCAACCGCTGAACGCACCCGAGCGCAGATGAGCGACCTGGTCGGGCTCCAGGTGCGGGAACCGCTCGACAATCGACCGGTACGCGCCCAGGAAGAATCCGCCGGTGCCGCAGGCGGGGTCGCAGATGCGGTGGTCGGGCTCGGGCGCCATCACATCGACGATGGCGTTGATGAGCGCCCGTGGCGTGAAGTACTGGCCCGCTCCCCTGGCACCCTCCTGGGCGGTCTTCTCGATCAGGCCCTCATACGCGTCGCCTTTGAGGTCGGCGTCGTAGCTCATCCACTCGTGCTGGTCGATGAACTCCTTGATGAGCTGTTCCAGCTTGGCCGGCGTCTGGATGCGGTTGCGGGCCTTGTGGAAGACCACGCCGAGCATGTCCTCGCTCGTGCCCAACGCCGACAGGCACTCGCTGTAGTGGGCTTCAAGTTCCGCTCCCGAGCGGCTCAGCAGCGACTGCCAGTCGTGTTCGACGGGGACGATCCGGCCGCCTCCGAGCATCACGTACTGCTCATCGGCCATCTTGAGGAACAGCAGGTACGTGAGCTGTTCTAGATAGTCGCCGTAGGACAAACCGTCGTCGCGAAGCACGTCGCAGAAGTCCCACAGCTTCTGCACCATCGCCTTCGGATCCTGAGCGGGCATCGGCTCACGCTACGCCGCGAGAGTCGAATACTCGAGTTCCGACCCGAACCACCAGATCATCGACCTCGACTCAATCGAGGAACCGGAAGCTCCGAGGCAACTCTCATTTGACGCCGATGACATGGTGACTGTCGAACTGGCCGTTTCCGCGGCATGAGCGACCGCTGCTTCGCGGTCTCCATCGACGGCACCGACTTGAGCGAACACATCCCGAGAGTCGGATTGAGCAGGTCGCGGACGACTTTGTGGTCGCTTGCGCTACAGTCTGGGCACTGCTCCCCGCATTCCCGGTTCTCCGGGAATGGCGGGGCATATTCGTTTCGGGGTGGATGATGGCGACGCGGGTGGAACTCGATCCCGACGAGAGAGTTGAGACAGCGACGTGGTGGAGTCGCGCTGAACGGCGACGTGAGCGGTGCGCCCGCTGGAAGGGATTCAGCTCTTTGAGTCTGGCCTGCGCTCACCGACCCGCCGGCGCAAGAAAAACCGAGCCTTCGTCTTTTTTTGGGATCGGGGCTTCTGGGCTCGGTGGGGTTCATGTTAGGAGGAGGTCGCCACAGCGAGAGAGAACGCCTACTACATGGCGAGGCGACCGGGGCTTCAGGCACCGGCGCGCATCCTGTGATTGGTGACCGGAGACGGACCGAGTGCCGGTGTGCGGGCGATGTCGTGGCTCGACGAGGTGGACACGGGAACTCCCGAGCGCCTGCACAGCAGGCACGCCCGCCGCGGCCAACTTCCGCCCCCCAGCGCCTCGCCTATGTCCGGCACGAACGACGCAAGCGCCTCGTGGCAGCTTTGCAGTAGTCCCAAACGAGGCTCGCTGGCATTGGCCTCGGTTTCTGTCGTTATTGGGGTGTGGAGTGCCAGTTGGTGCAACCCGTCGATGCACGACTCATCCGGCACTTGCAGCGGCTACGACATGTCGAGCGCTGATCTGTTCCGCACCGTCGCTGAGAGCGTCGTGCAGAGCCGTGTGGCAAACCTGGAGCGCCCGCCGGAGCGAACCGGACTCTCGATACACCGCAAGGACTGCTGCCGAAGCGTCTGATGCAAGGACATCAGTCAAGTTCGGATTCGGAGCGCCGACAATCCTGTCGATCCGCCTCCGCAGGATTGCATCGACAGCAGTTGCCGACTCCAATCGGGGAATGTTGATGCGCGTGTCGAGATAGCACAGCAGCTCGGCATGTGATGTGACCTCGAAGTAGTGGGGATGCACCGCGACGACAAGTGCTGCAGGCAACTCCAGGAGCCACCGCACTCCCTCTGCGAAGAAGTTGGTTACCAACTGGGCGTTCTCGTTGCTGAGCCATCGATCTGTGTCGTCGAACACGATCACGGGCACAAGGTGCCCGTCAGCGACGATCGCGAGCACTTGGACCAGAGCGTCGGTCTTGTCGGCGAGCGTGGCGTTTCGCTCGGTCTGCGTTTGATGCCGAACCTCACCGGCGACATCGGCACCGAGCCATCGGCCTGCGAAACCCGCTCGACGACGGCGTACCCGAGTCGTTGTGGTGGTCGATCGCGCTAAGTCCCGCTCGACTTGTCCAGCAACGGGTTCAGCGAGCCGGGAAAACGTCGTCAGCAGATGGTCGGCCAGGTGGTCCGCAGTGTCGGCAGTCTGGGCCGGCGCAGCAGCCACCGGGACATACACCGGCACCACCCCTTCCACCGTGGGACCCAGTACGTGGGCAATGACGCTCGACTTACCGCAGCCGCTCGCTCCGATCAGGGCGATGGGCTCGCGTCGTCGAATCGACGCATCCAGCCGAGTCTCGGTCCCGGCGCCGTCAGTCAACTCGTCGAACGGAACGTGAAGCACGCCCAGGTCCATGCGCCTCGGACTGCTCTCGAATGCATACGCGTCGGCGAGCACTTCCAAGGACAGGCTCATGTGCTTGGCGCCCTTCAGAATGGGTCGACCTCAGCAACTGCGCGAGATGCTTCGACCACACTGCGGACCGCATCTTGGTCGGAAGCGGCTCGACCGGCCGCCTGATTTCCGAGCAGCTTCGACAAGTAGGAGAAGCGGCGGGCGGTGTAGTTCATCCGTCGACCATCCCGCTCAGCCTCTACGAGTCCGAGCGCCTCGAGTTCCTTGAGCCAGTGCACGACTCTCGACCTGGTGACGCCCACTGCCTCCAGCAGCCACTCGTCCCCGGCATGCGTCGGCCCCGCCTGACAGAGGGCCAAATAGAACTTGCGCAACCGATCGGGCAGCTCTGCGACCCGTGACCGGTCGTCTGCCAACGCGGCGATCAGCGCCGTCCGGTCCCCACCCAGTGCGAGCGACTGCAGGTCCAAGAGCGCTTGTGTCGGCGTTGCCGGCCCCAAGATGGCGCCAACATCCGCGCACCACTCGGCAGGCCAATCAGGCATGCGCGTCTCGATGAGACGCCGAATGCGACCTTCGGACCACGGTTCAAGTTGGACGGAACGGTCAAAGAATGCATCGGCCGGGCGAGGTGGATTCGCGCGCCTGCTGGCGACAATCCACGTCAGAGGCAGTTCCCACAGCGCATCTCGGTAGCGGCCGAAGAGCACTTGCAGGTGTTCGTGAACGGCCCCGTCAACGAGCACCACCGAGGGCTGTCCCGACCCATCGTCCCAGCTGTCAATTGCAACGCTGAGGGTGGCCTCGAGGAGCCGCACATCAAGTTCGGTGCCGGAAGTCCGTTCCGACGCGTAGACGTTGGACGGATGCCGAATCGCGTCGGCAATCTCTTCGAGCAGTGCGGTCGCCGAAGATGACGGCTCGGCCCTGACGAAGACGGCAGTGCCCCCGAACTCGTGCTCGATGCGGCGCAGCAGTGTGGTCTTGCCCGAACCCGGTCCACCGCCGATGTAGACGTTCAAGCCCAAGCGCACGGCCCCCCGTAACTGATCCAGCTCTGGACCTGGGATGAAGAACTCTTGATCACGTGCCGATGCCGTCAAGGGCCGCCGACTGAGCGACTGTAGTGACATGTCGCACATATCATACAGTTCGATGTGTGCGACATGTCCGACAAGGCAAGTTTGCGAAAGCCACACCCGTGGACAGCACAAGCACCTCAGGCGGACGGGCATGCGTGTCGTGGCTCGACGGCTGCAGCACCGGAACCTGTCACACTAAATGGCGACATGAAGGCTTCTCTCACTCATGTCGTACCGCTCGCTCGCGTGAGCCTGAGCGGCCAGATGCTGACCCGCCGAAGATTGCCGACCCACACGAAACTCCACTGGTCACAGCGGGGCCAGGCAGTAGCTTCGACCCGGCAGTAGCCGTGGAGCCGAGGCTTGGCATTTGGGAGTGCGGCCGATGAGCACAGACGAGAGCGATGAGGGCTACAGGCTCAACATCTCTCGGCTCACGATCGACAAGCTCGGTGTCAGGCTCTACGACCGTGCGTCCGCAGTCGTAGCCGAGTTGATCGCCAACAGCTACGACGCTGACGCGACTCAGGTGACTGTGAGCCTGCCGATGGGAACTCAGCTCGACAACGCCGACATCGACGGTCAACCGTGGGACATCGTGGTCGAAGACGACGGTCACGGAATGAGTCCCGGAGAGGCGCAACTCTTGTTCCTCGATGTCGGCAGCGATCGCCGGACGCGCTCCGTGAACGGGCCGAGATCGCCTCGATTCGACAGACCAGTGATGGGCCGCAAAGGAATCGGGAAGCTTGCACCATTCGGCATCTGCCGCCAGATCGAGATTCTCTCGGCGGGCGGCGAACGCATCGATGGCAAGTACCAGGTGAGCCATTTCGTCATGGATTACGACGAGATCATCAAGGACGAGCCGGGCGCCGCCCCGCTGACGTCCGGTGAATTCGACCGGACATGGCGAGAAACCAGCGGCACCAAGGTGACACTGCGGCAGTTCCTCCCAAAGCGGGTTCCCCCTGCGGAAGTGTTCCTCCGCCAGCTTGCGCGCGTGTTCCGCGGCACGACTGGCTTCGAGATTGCGGTACTGAACCTCAGGGAACGTCTCTTCGGGGCACAACCCCTGCCACCATTCGAGATCGAGGTTGACGAGCAAACACGAGTTCGTCTGGACAATCGCCCCGTGCCGTGCGGAGACAGGGAATTGGCGGTGAGCGGCTGGGTTGCGAAGGCCAAGAGTGCCTACAAGAACGACGAAGACGTCGGTGTCCGCATCTACGCGAGGAACAAGATCGTTGCCACGACCCGGGACTTCGAACAGAGTTCCGGCTATAGCGGCGAGTTCGTCATCCGGTCGTACCTCGTGGGCGAGGTAGTGGCCGACTGGCTCGATGTCGACGACCACGACGACCTCATCAGGACTGACCGGCAAGACATCCTCTGGAACTCCGAAGAGGGCGAAGCACTCAAGTTGTACGGCCAGCAGTTGGTGAAGGAAGTTGCCCGGTCGGCCATTCCGGTGCACGAGCAGTCGATGGCCACGCGCGTACTCGAGAGGTCAAGAGTCAAATCGAGAGCGCGAAATAAATTCAACGACGACGAACTCGTCGATTCTGCCGTCGAGCTCACCACGATGCTTGGCAGGTCCGTGTCCGAGGAGAAGCTCAACGACGCGGAGTACCTGGAACGTCTCGTCCAATTCGTACTGTCTGTCGCTCCTCATCACCTGCTCGTCGAGAGTTTTGCCGATCTCGCACAGCTGACGGGTGGCAACTCTGACGCGCTGGATCGGCTCGTAGAGCTATTCCGACGTACAGAGGTTGCCGCACTCGCCTCATATGCGCAGGTAGCAAGGGGTCGGATCGAAGCCATTTCGAGTCTCGCAGCCGCCCTTGAGCGAGATCGTTCGGAACCGGTTGACGAATCAAGACTGCAGGAGATCCTGCGCAGCGCGCCCTGGCTGATCAATCCAGAGTGGGAAGTCATCTCGGACAACCAAACGCTGAGAACTTTCGCTGACCGATATGCCACGCTGATTCAAGAACGTTGGCCAAGCGACTTGGAGCTGCCTGCGGAGGATTTCCGTCGCCGCCCCGACTTCGTCATGATGGAGACTTCGGGCCAACTCCATTGCATCGAGATCAAGCGGCCGCACGCGGGACTCAAGAGAGAAGACTTCACCCGCTTCTACCACTACGTCACGGTCTTCGCTTCCATGCGGGAGCAGGAGCAAGCCTTGACCGGCCACTGGGCCCGCGGCTGCATATTCCACTTGATCGTTGACCAAATTGATCTTGCCGACAACATGCAAGCCGACTTGCTCCGGCGCTATATCGACGAGGGCACTGTGGTTCACTCGACTTGGTTCAACTTGTTGGCGAAGACGAGACGATCCAATGCCGACTTCTTGGAAGCGCGCGAAGCGTCGCTGCACTCTGCCAATGAACCCGGATCGCCTAACGGCGAAGGCGCATGAGATGAAATCTGCAACGCCGAACGCGGTGAGCCTCTTCTCCAATTGCGGAGCCGGGGATGTCGGTTACGCGAAGGCAGACTTCTCCTTCAAGGTCATGGCGGAGATCGAGCAGCGCCGCTTGGCAGTAGCGCTGGCGAATCACCCGGACGCATGCGGGGTGCCGGGCGATCTTCGGTTCACATGGCGCGAGGTCGTTGAGTCGTTCCGTAGTGACGCAGGTCCGGAGCGGCCAGCGCTGCTCTCGGCGTGCCCGCCGTGTCAGGGAATGAGCACGGCACGCGGCGGCCGAGGTCGCGAGGAGGACGCCGAAGCGGGCAGTCGTGACGGTCGCAACTTGCTCGTCGAAGTAATTGCCCAAGTCGCGAACAGACTTCGACCACGAATCGTTGTGGTCGAGAACGTCGCCGCCTTTCTCTCGCGGCTAGTGCTCGATCCTCGGAACGACGAGCCGATCTCGGCTGCTGTGCTGCTACGGGACTTGCTCGATCCGCACTACGAGTGTTACCCGTTCTTGACCGACTTGGCCGACTACGGCGTTCCGCAACGCCGGGTGCGGGCCTTCATGACATTCATTCGGAGCGATGAGCCGGCCGTCGCTTCACTTGCCCAATCGGAGTGTGTCCCCTACCCAGTGCCGACCGCCTCGGCTGAGGACGGAAACTGGACATCCCTCGAAGATGCGCTGTCACAACTGGGCGCGAAGCCACTTGATGCCAAGAGTGAGGACGCTGCGCGCGACCCGTCGCAGCCGATGCACACCGTGCCGGTGTGGGGCTCCAATCATCAGTACCGCATGGTTGCTGCGATTCCGCCCAGCTCTGGCGGGCGCGCTTGGGATACGGCGGTGTGCGAAGCCCGCTGCGATTCCCCAGTCGGTGCAGATGACGCCGTGTGCGCCACCTGTGGCAACCCGCTTCTGAGGCCTGTGGTCTGCGAAACAGACGGCAGCTATCGCCTCGTCCGAGGTTTCCGCCGGTCGAGCTATTCCCGAATGCGACCCGATGCACCGGCGCCGACCATCACCACGGCAAGCGGACACGTCGGCTCGGACAACACCATTCATCCAGTCGAGAACCGCGTCCTGAGCCCCTTGGAATGCGCCCATCTCCAGACGATTCCCGACGATTTCGAATGGGGAGCGGCACTGAACGACTGGGGCACAACGGCTGTACGAGCGATGATTGGCGAGGCCGTGCCGCCCCGCTTCACCGAGATGCATGGACGCGTACTCGCGGCGCTGCTGGACGGTCGCACCGAAGGGCTCACATCCGCGAACGATCGCCGTGTGGCGAAAGCCACCCAGCGCATGCAACGCGGCGTGCCCGCTCAGCACTCATCCGCACACGGCTAGCTACGACCGTCCCCGCCTCATCAGTTCGATCGACCGTTGGGCGACTGCGGACTGTGGCGTTGGGTCAGCCCTCGGACATGATTCTTGAACTCAAGATGACGCTCGATGATCTGGTCACACGCCTGGGTGCTCAGTCCAAGGGCTTGCAGCAATCCATGCCGCAGCAGCCATTGTGTCGAAACCAGCGCATCGACTTGTCCCTGCACGCTCATCTGTTCGGTTCGCGCGTGCGCGACGGCCAACCGCGCTTCGTTGAGCACCGATACCAGATCGGGGCACGCCGTTTGGAGGGTCGTGGCGGTCCCGTCGCAGATGCCCAACACGTCGTCGAACTTCTCACGCATCCGCTTATGTCGGGTCGTCGCGAGTCGCGGGTTGATCACTGCCTCGAACCCTTGGGGGACTTGCCGCTTCAGGTCCCGCAATACCGTCGCTATCCGCGGTTCCTCAATGACTTTGCCGTCGAATCTGGTGCGGTGGAGGCTCTCGACTCCGTTGAAGGCATACAGGAGCGAGTCGTCGAATCTGAAGCCCTCGGTTTTCTCCTGCGAAGCGATAAGCAATGACAGGGTCGTCTCGAACCCGTCGTCGTTGACAGCAGCGAAGTAGATCGGCAGCAGCTGGTCCCATGTGGTGCCCTGATTGCTCAGTGCCTTCAGGGTCACCAGCATCTCGTGCTGACGCCCGACGATGCTGGGCTCGGCGTTGAACTGCCTGTTGGCGTCCAGCGGTTGCGGGAACCGTATGTCCAGATATGCGGGTCGATCCGTTGCCGATTTCCCCGCGAGCCGTGCTTTTATGCGTGCCACGACGCTGGTTCGCATCATCAACAACGACATCAGATGGCTCAGTGGCCGGGACCATTTGTCTGCAACGGCATGGATTGGCAACGTGTCGACGATTCGGATGAGTGCGCCGGGGCTGGCGGACACATGCTCGATCGACGAACTGATGTCTCGGCCCCACCTGATCTCGACTTCTGAGTCGCCTACAAGCGCAGCCTCTGAGTGTGTTTCCAACGAGATCGACACCTTCTCAGATTCCCAGTCATGCTCTGCGTGGAGCTTCGAAGGATCTGACGCCCAGGCGTCCAAGTCGCTGAAGTACACATCGATTTGGTCGACGAGATCGTCCGGCTTGACCGAGGCGTCGCGTGACTTGACGATCGCGCCTACAGGCCAGACCTGCACTCCGCCGTGCACGCTCGGGGACTGGTGCAGTGTCCGCGAATGGCGGACACCGAGCAGACTGTAGAAATACCCATCACGGTCGGCGCCCCATACAGTCAATGGCTCGCTTGGGCCGTCCGCGTCGCCATTCGAAGCGATGGCGTGAATCGATCCGGGCAGCAATGGACCGAGGGTTTCAAGCCGCCAGCCGGTGAAGCCCTCATCGAACAGTGCGCCAGCCGCGGTGTGTCGCGGCGGGATATACGGGCGCGGATACCGCTTGCGATTATCGACCCACCATTCGCCGTGAATCACGTCCGACCACTCCGTTCATAGGCCGCTCTCGCGAGCGACCGAATCTAGCCATACTGCTGGTCGCAGCGGTGACTGGCCTGTATGACATCCGTCCCCGTCACAGCTGCTGCACCCGGCAGCGGCCATGCTCTGCCGACGTGATCGGGCGCGCCTCACACCTGAGAGTCAACCCGTCAGGTCCGCGGCCGGCTCGACGTCCGGGCCCTGCGGGAGAAGGTGGCCCCCGAAAGCAGAAGCGAGGACTGAACGCCGCAGCGCCGCCGTTCTCGCGACTGCTGAACGAATCTGTTCCAAGGTTCTGTCCACGGAATCGAGCGCGGCTCGAGTCGCCGCCACCAATGCGCCCTGAACCTCCAACGGAGGGACAGGAAACTCGACGGTACGAAAGCGACCGAGCGCAAGGTGGGCAATGTTCGTCGTGATACGCGATTCCTTCATGAATCGCCCCGAGTGCATGTGTCGACGGAATACGAGCAATGCCCACTCCGAAATCACGTCCGGACCTGGAACGAAGCGGATCAGGCTGTTGGTGAACGCGATATTCGGAGGATCACCACGATAGATCGCGGGACGGCCAAGGAACTCTGGACTCTGACCCTCATTCAGCAGGACATCGCCCACTTCAAGTCGATACTTGTCGAAGTCGGTCGCGTCAAAGTGCATCTCCATGATGTCTGAAGCGTCGATGCGATCTTCGAAGACATTCGCCACCCGGAGATACGGCTTCATGTTCGGCCCGCTGTGGTACTTCGGCGACCTCTGTCGTCCGAGACCAGTTTCTCCCGCCTCGTCCACAGTCGTCATCCGCCAGCAGGGCGGCAGTTCGCTCGGGATCGCTCCGACGAGAATCGACTTGAGGAGTGCTTGGCAGCGCAACTTCGCGGCATCAAGCGAGGCATTGGCGGCGTCGAGGCGGGAGAAGTGCTCTTCGATGGCGGCAACGATTCGCCCCCGCTGCGTGCGCGGGGCAACTGCGATCGGGAAGCGCATCAATCCCTGCTTGCCGAGGTGGCGGATGTTGACTCCGCGGCCTGCCTCGCCGAAGCGCCCGGTCAGAGCCGAGAACAAGCAGAACCAGTAGAGGTAGTCCACATCGACAGCGCGCGCACGCAGCCGCAGCAGGGTGTTCTGAAAGCAGCAGTCTTCAATCTCGCCCCGCCAGATGGCTGGCTTACCGACCTCATTCGGGCTGCCAGAAGCCTCGTTCAGCAGCATGTCCCCCGGTTCGAGCCGATAGGTCTCGAAGTCGTTGTCGTCGAAGTTCATCTCCTTCACATCATCCAAGGAGACTCCGTTCCACGTCACATTGGCAGCGCGGAGGTACGGGCGCATCTGCCTGCCGTTGTGATGCTGCGGCGAGCGCTGTCGGCCCAACTGAACATCGGCGATGTCACCGAGCGTGGACAGTACCCAGCCGGGTGGGAGGTCGTCGATCATGCGGCGTCGACAGCACGGTCGGTCATGCGGGGAGCGACTCGATCAGGACGCGGCCGTCGTTGCGAGCCTCGATCCGCAACTCATGGCCTTCCAGCAAGGACATGCCCACAAGGGGCGTGACCTCTGCAGCGCCTACGGCAACAGCGACGAGCTGACCGTCCCAGACCAGCTCGGCATCGTAGAAGTCAAAGACTTCTTCGGCACCATTCGCCAATACGACTTTGCTGCGAGCCTTGTGCGGCAGGCCCAAATCGCTCACATGAGCCGGCGGCAGGGTCAGGAACTCGCTGTAGCCGGTGTCGATGACGGCCTCGATGAGGCGAGACCGTCCTCGGGGACCCTTGACGTCGAAGACAATGGTGGCTTCGAGGCGGGCGTTGACGCGGCCTTCGATCACTCAGAACTCCGCAGCGGGCGGCCTCCGAGGTTGAACGCAGCCCGATAGCCGACGCGCAGCATCCAGACGTCACATGAATCAGGGTGCCGCTCGTACAGATCGTCGGTGGCCCCGAGGAAGGTGTCGGCGATAGTCCAGCAGCCGCTGTCGATGTCGATGGCCACGTAGCGGCCGTGCTGGTCTTCGGCAAGGGCCGGCTTGATGCCACGCTCGTAGATCTCGTGGCCACGGCGGGCCGTTTCTTCCGGTTCGGTATCTGGTGCGCTGCGAACTGCCACGGTCATCACCTCACGTCGCTCACGCCGACAGATCCAGACTAACTCTGGCTTGCTGATCGGCTCCAACCGATTTTCGCCCCTCGCGGGGCGACGCACCCCGGACGCCCTTGCCAGCCGACTATGCGGCGAGGGCGACCATGAACCCGGTCAGCCTCGGGCATCACTCGCACCGATCATCGCTGACGACCGGTCACGCGGCGAGGGCAGTGGCGAGTTCGTCGAGCAGGGCGTCAAGCTCGTCGCCGAAGAGCTGGCGGGCTTTGCCGAGGCCGCCTTGGGTGCTGAAGGGCGGTGCCATCAATTCGGTGGGCTCGATGCCGAGGTTGGTGGCGATGCGGTCCTTCACTAGCTCCAAGTACGCCGCTTGCTCCTGCGAGAACGAGCGGCCATTGTTCGACTGCTGCAGCAACCACGCTTCGAAGCGCTCGTCGACCAGATCTGGGTATGACACCAGCACTTGGGCATCGCCGAGCGTGTAGCGGACGAGGCTGACCAAGTCGGTGCTGACTCGGTGGCCCGAACCGCGCACCTTCGAGGCGTCGAGCGTCTCGTAGGCCTCCCACAGCCCCTCCGGGGTCCAGCGATGCGGCGGTCGCTTGATTGCGTTCGCCAGTTCCTTGATGTCGTCATAGCCGAGGCCCCCGCCGTACGGCTGGCTGTACAGCACCTGAAGCGCGGTTATCTCGTCCCTGTTGGCGTCGATGAACTGCCGCCACGATTCGACCTGGGCTCGGGCACGGTCGGCCGCTTCCCGGGAGAACCGACCGGAGATCACCTGGTCCTTCGACGCCGTGTCAATCACCTGCTCGTAGCTGCGCCTGACATCGATCAGCTTCTCCCGCAACGCGGAGTTGCCTGCCAGCGGCTTCACCGCCTCACGGATCATCGCCGCGCCGGCGGCCTTGACCTGATCGGGTGTGGGATCGCCACCAGCTTCAGCCGCTGCAGCCTCGTACTGGCGATCGACATCGAGGGCGTCCACCATGCCGCGCACGAGGTCCGTCAGGCCGACTCCTGCCACGTTCTCCACCTCAGCACGATCCGCTGCTGTCATCCGCCGATTCAGCCGGGTGAGCCGGGATGCGACCGACGACACCACATCGGGATCGGTCGAGCCAAGTCCGATGTTGTTGAGCAGCTTGTCAAAGCTCACTGTCCGCTGGCGGTCCATCGGCACGGTGTCATGAAGCTCGGCTTCGGTTACGCCGACGGCGTCCACGATCACGAAGCGATCCTTGGCGGCAGCATCGGGCGTGACCGCGCGCAGCTGATCGCTGTCGATTACCCGCACGCCCCGCCCCTTCATCTGCTCGAAGAAGTTGCGGCTGCGCACCATGCGCATGAACACCACGCACTCGATCGGCTTCACGTCGGTCCCGGTGGCGATCATGTCCACAGTCACAGCAATTCGCGTCGTGTAGCTGGTTCGGAACTGCTGCAGCAGCTCCTCGGGCTTGTTGCCAGCGTCTCCCGAGCGGTAGGTGATCTTCACCGCCCCCTCGTTGCCGAGCCCGAACTCCTGCCGGACGATCTTGACGATGTCCTCGGCGTGGCTGTCGTCCTTGGCGAAGATCAACGTCTTGGGGATGTGCCGCAGCAAGCCGTCGTCACGGCGCTCGCGGTCAGGGAATATCTCCGGCAGCGAATTGCGCAGCGTGCGCACGACCGTGCGGATCTGATCGGGTGCCACCACTCGTCTGTCGAGCTGGTTGGCGTCGTAGGTGATGTCCTCGTCGATCTTCTCCAAGCGGTGCTCGCGTGTGTCGCGGTCGCGGAACTTGGTTACGAATTCGGCGGGGACAGTGCCGCCGGACTCCGTGATCTCGGTGCGGATGCGAAACACGTCGAAGTCCACGTTCACCCGGTCGGCTACCGCTTGGGCATGCCCGTACTCCATGACGAGGTTCTGATCGAAGAACCCGAATGTCTGCTTGCCAGGTGTTGCGGTGAGGCCCACGAGGAATGCATCGAAGTACTCGAGCACCTGACGCCACACGCCATATATGGAGCGGTGGCACTCGTCGATGATGATCAGGTCGTAGGACTCAATCGGCACCGCCGGGTTGTACACGACATCGACAGGCGCGGCCGGTGCGGTGTCGAAACCGCTTTTTTCGTCAAGGGCTTCGTCGAAGTCGTCGTCGCCACGCAGGATCGAATGCAGCCTCTGGATCGTGCAGATGTGGACCTTGGTGGCGGCCTCATCAGCCATCTCAAGCCGTGACGACGTGAGATGCCGGACGTTGTAGAGCTCAGTGAACTTGCGGCCATCGTCCGGTGTGGAGAAGCCTTGGAACTCCCGGAGCGCCTGACGTCCGAGATTCGCCCGATCAACAAGGAAGAGAATCCGCTGGGCGCCGGCGTGACGCAGAAGGCGGTAGCAGACGTTGGCGGCAGTGAAGGTCTTGCCTGAGCCCGTGGCCATCTGGATGAGCGCCCGGGGGCGGTTGGAGCGGAACGACTGCTCAAGATTGCGAATGGCCTCGGCCTGGGCAGGCCAAAGGTGCGCCGCATCGGTGCCGAGATCGGGCAGCAGCTGCGCGCCAGCACGCAATCCAGGCGCGCGACCCTCGCCCTCCGTATGGTCCTCGTGCCAGCGAGCCAAGGTCTCGGGACGGTGGAATGCGAACACCCGCCGACTCGTTGGCAAAGGGTCCAGCCCGCACGTGAACCGCGTCTCGGTGCCAGTGGATTCGTAGCCGAAAGGCAGTGCCCCGTCGACCTCGATGGCAGGCAGCGCCTCCGGGTACGCCGCCTGATACTTGCGAGTCTGTGGCTCAACACCCGTGAGCGTCATGCCGGCCTTCTTGGCCTCAATGACGCCGACCGCCTGGCTGTCCACGTAGAGCACGTAGTCGGCGGGCCCCGCCGTGGTCGGCACCTCGCGAACAGCAACACCCTGAGCCGCTGCCACCGCCGCGCTCTTGTAGTCCTGCACGACCCAGCCGCAGGCCTCCAGCTGCTCGTCGATGTCGCGACGGGCCTTCTGTTCGGGGGCCAAGTAGTCAGTCACGAAGTCCCCAGATCACGATCACCAACCCGCACCAGCGGTCATCGTACGATCTCGCTCTGGCCGGCGGAAGCGTCACTCGGCATGTCCCGAACAACGACACCTCACGTCGTCCTGCCGGGACCCGTGGTTCCGGACCGACCGTGATCCTTGTCGAGACGACTAGCTGTCAGTAGTTGGAGGGGCCACCATGCCACCGAAATTTGTTCCTGCAGAGGCGTTTCCGCCGGGTGAGCATCTGCGTGACGAGTTCACCGAGCGTGGCTGGACGGTCGCACAACTGGCCGGGATGATGGGCCGACCGTCTCGTGTCGTTTCGGAGATCGTTGAGGCCCAAATTGAGATCACGCCGGATCTGGCGCAAGCGCTCTCCGTAGCTCTCGGCACATCGACCCAACTGTGGCTCAACCTCGAAGAGACCTACCGGCTACACACGCGCACCCATGGCACGTAGCGCTGCTGCGATGTCCTCCACGCCGATGTCGCTCGATGCAACGCTCATGACGAGGTCGTAGACGGCGTCGTTGGCTGCGGCGCTCACGCTTGCGTCATTGAGTTCCAAGAACACGGCCGTGACAAGCCAGCCGAGACGCTTGTTGCCATCGACCAGCGGATGGTTGTTGACCACCGAGTGCAGCAATGCCGCCGCCTTGGACCAGATGTCGGGGTAGGCGTCTTCGCCGAACGCGGAAGCCTGCGGTCGCGCCGCTGCCGCCCCAAGGAGGCCGATGTCGCGAATCGGCGGCGGATCGCCGAGCAACCGGCGCGCCAGCTCGACGAGATCCTCGGTGTCGAGGTACTCAAAGCCCTGGTTCACTCGCCCAGGCGCCTGAGTGCGTCGCCATGACGTTCCATGATGAGATCGACTGCCGAGGTGACGCGGTCCCGGTGTTCGGCCTTGGTGACGTACTCCCGCACCGCTCGCCGGGCTGCTTCTTGCATGGAGGTGCCATCAAGAACCGCTCGCCGCCGCAATGCGTCTTGCTCTTCGGGGGTGAGCCTCAGTGTCATCGCCATGAGACGAATGGTATCAAGTCGATACCAAGAGGCGTTCGACGATCTTGAGCATGGCGCCAAGCAATCGGGCGTCAACCCCAATGTCCACCTGGATCCGGGCCGGCGAGCCCGCATCGCGGAGGGCTCAGCAGACTAGTCTTATATCTAGTCAGTCAAGGTCAAACGGCGGGTTAGGCGGATCAGTGAGCGGCACATGGCAAGTACAGGAGGCGAAGGCTCGATTCAGCGAGTTCCTCGAATCGAGCCTGGCCGAGGGACCCCAGGTCGTCACCCGGCGCGGCATCCCCGCAGCCGTACTCGTGCCGATCGACCAGTGGGAGCGCGTACGCGATGCGGCGCATCCGAACCTGCGGGATTGGCTGCTCGACCCACGCGCACGCACCGAAGCACTCACCCCTGATCGACGCGAGCTTGCTCTGCGTCCGCCTCCCGAGTTCGGGTAGCTCCCTGTGTACCTGCTCGACACCAATGTGGTGTCGGAGTTGCGACGCCCCCGGCCGAACGTCGCTGTCGTCCGGTGGTTCGAACACGTTCAACCGGAGCAACTCTTCCTCTCAGCGTTGACGATCGGCGAGATTCAGGCAGGCATCGAGCTCACACGTGAGCAGGACAAGGCAAAAGCAGACGAGATCGAGGCATGGCTCGATGAGCAGGTGCTCGACGGTCACAACATCTTGTCGATGGACGCACCGGCGTTTCGCGAGTGGGCCCGCCTGATGCGACGACGTTCCGACACGTTGGCCCAGGACGCCATGATCGCCGCCACAGCCCGAGTGCATCGACTCACTGTCGTCACCAGAAACACGAGGGATTTCGAGGATTTCGACGTTTCCCTCCTCAATCCGTTCGCCACCGAACCCGACGCCGAGTAGCTGGCTCTACACGGCCGGGGAGTGCTGCGCCCGGTACAGACACGGCGACGATCTCGAGATCGGTGATGCCCTCGAAGTCTGCGGGATTGGCGGTGTACAGGGGCAGACCGTTGGAGATTGCTGTGGCGGCGATGAGCGCGTCGTAGGCGCGTGCTGCGGGCTTGCGTCCAGATGCCCGCAGGTCGGCGGCAACCCGGCCGAATGCCCTGGCTGCGGCATCGTCGAAGGGCAGCGGATCGAAGTCGGCCTCCGCTTGCTGCAAGTGGGCCTGACGCCTCCGTCGCTCTGCGGCGTCGGAGGCTGCCAGTGGCCCGACCGACAGCTCAGCGAGCGTGATCGTCGTGATGGTTGGCTCCGCGGGCAGCATCCCAGCGTCGGCGATTCGCGGCAGGCCGATCACCGCGTTGGTGTCGAGCACCCCGCGAACGTGCAGGTGCGGGGCGCTCACAAGGACGGGTCCATCACGTCGTCAATGTCGGAACGAAGCCGCACTGGGTCGACATGTGGCAGGTGCTTCCAACGTTCGAGCAGCGTCGAGGCATCGAGGGCTCGGCGGGGCAAGGGACGCAGTTCCGCCACCGGCCGACCCGACCGGGTGACCGTGAGCCGTTCACCCGCCTGCACACGATCCACAACATCGCCCCCATGGTTGCGAAGCTGCCGGATGGTCACCTCGTCCATGTCTTCAATGTATCACTGGTGAGACACCTTGGACTAACGGCGGCTGATGTCGGCATCAGAGTGATTGTCGCCGAAGGCTGAACACCACACATCAGCACCCGCCCGCCCACAGGAGTCCCCGTCACCACGGCGAGGCCAAGCCGCGGTATACCGGGGACTCACGACCGCGTTAGAGGGATGGCCGCAACTATGACAAACAGATTCGTCGCTGCGATGGCCTTCACAGCGCTGGTGTTATCGGCGCTGTCGCTGTTCGTCGCGTTGGGTGCCACCGATGATCAGGTGACTTCGCCGGCCACCGAGGTTGCCCCGCCGACAACCGCTTCTGTTGCCGTCGAGGCACCGAGCACGACGGCCGCCCGTCTGGCTGCGAACACATCGGACGAAGTCGCCCTTGTCACGGCACCCGCTGCTACCGAACCGCCCTCGACGGCTGCGGTGACACCGGCCACGACGGCACCGCTTCCCGGCACGCCGTCGGCAGTCGGACCGGCAGCGGGCACACAGCTCGGCGTTGTCGGCGTCAGCCATGACGATTTCCTCAACGTCCGCGACGCGCCCAACGGCAACGTCGTCGCCACGCTCACGCTGCGCATCGCAAACTCGGCCAGTGGCGAGCAGTCGATCCTGGTCGGAAGTCCCGACGCCACCGAGACCATTGCGACGCTGGACGTCGTAGGCGTGACAGCCACAGGTCGCACACGCCACCTGCGCACCAGCACTTGGCACGAGATACAAGCCGGCCCGGTCACCGGATGGGCCAGCAGCAACTACCTCGCCCCGCTGTCACCTGACACCCGGCTCGATGTGACCGCACAAGTCTTGGGTGCCATCGGCCCCACCCCGTCGGCACCGACCATGACCGAACTCGCCCAACAGGTCGCCGCCGAATTCGCCTCCGACGAACCACCGTCACGCATCAGATTCACGTCCGCGACGAGTGCGTTCGAAGCCTTGGCCGAACTCACTGTCGATGTGGTCGGCCAACCCGACGACGCAATACGCGGCTATCGCTTGTGGATCACCGCTGAAACCGCCGGAGACTGGATGGCCGCCCTCACCGACGGCGACATCAACACCGACGCAGGCCCCTACACGCTGCGAAGTGCTGCAGCCACACCCCTGTGCTACAGCCACCGCGGCGTCGGCAACGACGGCAACTGCAACTAGCGCCTCAGCTACCGACGGAGCCCTTGGCGTGTCGCTCGTCTCGGCCCCAGCGTGAGCGGTGGCCATATTCGGGACACTGCGATATTTCGGCCGGCCCGAGATGCCGGGCTCGACCCCGACATCGATACGCGCCCGGCGGCGCTACGCGTAGATCGAAAGGCCGCTGATCTGAAGCTCGGGGCGAACCGACACAATTCCGACCGCATCGCCGATTGCCATGTGCGCCAGCACGTCGATGAGCATCTCGAGCACAGCCGTCGCCATGGTCTGCCCTCCTTGTGGCCCACCGTCATTGCTGCGATTTGCGCCTGCGCCGCGCTGGTCCTGTCGGCTCTGCCGGAGTGTCTTCGGCAGTTGGTTCGAACAATTCGATGAATGAGCCAATGAACTTCAATCCGAGCAGGCGTTCTTTGTGAAATCAGACTCTGTTCGGACCCATTCGGTTCCCTGCTGTTGAGGATCCGATCGGCGAGCGATCGCTAGAGGAGCGATGCGGCGTCTGGGTCGAGGACGATCGTCGCGCTCGAATGGAGTTGCAGAGCTGAGGCGGGGACCATCTCGCACACCGGGCCATGCACTGCTCTTGCCACAGCCGCGGCTTTGCGTTCACCGCACGCCAGCAGCAACAGCTCAGCCGCCGCAAGGATGGTGGAGATCCCCTGCGTTATGGCCCGCCCAGGAACGGGCCGGCCGTCGCTGAAGAAGTCCGCATTGTCGGAACGGGTCTGCTCGCTGAGGGTCACGATGCGAGTGACGCTGTCAAACGCAGAACCTGGTTCGTTGAAGGCGATGTGCCCATTTGACCCGATGCCCAGAATCTGCAGGCCGATTGGTGCACTGCGAACCAAGTGCTCGTAGCGACAGCACTCGCCGGCGAGATCGGGCGCGTCGGGATCAGGGCAGTGAACTGCATCGCGGCGTAGGTCGACCTGCTGGGTCAGCTCCCGCTTCACGACGCTGCGAAAACGGCACGGATCGTCAGGATCGATGCCCGCGTACTCATCAAGCAGGTACACGTCGACGCCAGCGAAACTGAGGCCCTCATGTTGGTGGCGTCGAACCAGCTCGGCATACAGCGCCTCGGTCGTGCGCCCGGTTGCAACCCCAAGGCTTGCTCGTCGCTGATCGCGCACGAAGCCTTCGACAATGACGGCTGCGCATTGCGAGGCAGCCACTCGATCCTCAGCGACGATGATCCTCATTGCGTGATCGGCATGCTGGCTCCATCGTCATCGCCCCCGAGCACTTCGTCGGCTCCGGGTGCAGGCTCGGCTTCCATGCCGACCATGGCTGCGACTGCGGCACCAACGATGCCGGCGTGCATACCTCGGTGGGCGACCGTTATCGGCTTCGAGAGGTCGAGTTCCGAAGCGAACCGGTCGAAGTCATTGCTGAGCCCTCCGCCTACGACCCAACAAGACGGGTGCAGCATCGCTTCGATCATCTCGAAGAACGGCTGTGCCCGTTCCGCCCACTGACTTGGTGTGAGCCCATCGGTGGATATTGCACGTCCAGAGGCCACCTCTTCGAAACAAGCCCCGCCGACGATCAGGCCGCCTAACTCGGAGTTCGGGATGAGACTGCCGTTGTGCAGCAGCGCGCTACCGACACCGGTCCCGAACGTCAGCACGATGGCGAGCCCGGTCGCCCTCAGTGTGGCCTCGCCGTATCTCAGTTCTGCGAGGCCGGCTGCATCAGCGTCATTGATCAGCACCGCGTTGGCCCCAGTCGCCGCGCGCAAGCAAGACAGTGCGTCTGGGTCCTCCCAGGAATCACCAAGGTTCGGCGCATGTCGCAACGACAGACCGTCGATCACACCCGGCAGCGCAACGCCGACTGGTCCCGACCATCCGACCGCCGACGTGATTCGACCGATTGCCGCCATCACGTCATGCGGTGTCGCCGTGGGAGGCGTGGCTTCGGTCAGGACGGGCCCTGACAGCTCGCCGACGGCGACATCCACGACAGCTCCCTTGATGCTGGTTCCGCCCACGTCGATGCCGATCTGCAGCGAGCTGCCGCCGGTGACGGTTCGCGACAACCCGAAGTCGCCTGCATCTTCAACCTCCGATTCGGGTCGGACGCCCAGGTCGTCGGTCATGGCTCCGGACCGTCGTGGCGGGAACCGGTGATGTGTGCAACAAGGTCGTCCTTGGTCACCGCGCTGACATCGACCTCTGCTGCTGTGCGCCCTTGACGCAGCACCACTGCCCGGTCGCACACTGCCATGACCCTGTCCATGTTGTGGGTGATGAGCAGGACGGCCACGCCTGCGCTGCGCAGTGCGCGAATGAGGTCCAGGACGCGTGCAGCCTGCTCGACACCCAATGCGGCAGCGGGCTCGTCGAGCAGCACGATCTGCTGTCCCCATGCGGCAGCCCTGCCGATCGCGACCGCTTGGCGCTGGCCGCCCGACAGCGCACTCAGCGGCCGCCGCAATGATGGGAGACGTATGTCGAGGCGACCCAGAATCTCCCCGGCCTCAGCCCGCATGCGCTTCTTGTCGAGCACTCCGAGCCATGACCCCAACCGTCCCCCACGCGTGTGCTCGCGGTTGAGGAACAGGTTCTCCACGACATCGAGCGGGTCGATCACCGCCAGCGTCTGATGCACGGTCTCGATGCCGAGCGCTCTGGCTCCCTCCGGCGATTCGATCTCGCGCCTGTGACCATTGACAAAGACACTTCCGGCGTCAGGCCGGTACACCCCAGCGATGCACTTCACCAATGTGGACTTGCCGGCCCCGTTGTCGCCGAGCAACGCGGTCACCTCGCCGTAGCGCAAGCTCAGCGTGACATCGTCGAGCGCCCGCACAGCACGAAACGACTTGCAGATGCCCGCGGCTTCCAAAGCTGTGGCGGCAGTCATGTCGAGCTCACCTCGACCCGATCCCCGAAGCCGTTCCACACTCCGACCACCCGAGGCTGGCCCTGCGACACTCCCGACAGCCCAGTGACAAGTGCCCTGGTCACGAACGCTTGGATCCTGAAGCCGAAGACCACCGTCGCTCCTTCCGTCACGGTGCGGCCAGAGTCGGGGTGCAAGCGGGCGTAGTAGTCGATCGCTGCCGGATCGGGCATGTCCACCGGCACGGGTGACGTCGAAATCTCTGCAGCGTCATGAGCCACGACCGCACGGACCTGGTACTCGCCGAACACCGGGTCGACGTACAGGCCGCCCCCGAAACAGAGCGGCACGCCTTGATGAATGTGAGCTATCTCGCTCAGGTACAAGACACCTGGCTGCTCAGGCAGATCCCGAACGGCGTGCAGCGGCGTGGTGCCGGTGAGTCCGTGGCCGGGCTCGACTTGGGTGGCACCGGACTCGGCGAGCAGCCCGAGGACTTCGGTGGAGGTGGTCCCCGGCAGGTTCATCTCGAGGTGAGCGGGACAGGCCGGGTGCCGTCGTACGAGGTCGGCTGCCCGTGCCAGCGTCTCGACGTTTCGGGTGGCGGCGACGTTTGCGCGCTGTTCATCGAAGAGCACAGCCGGAAAGGTCGTGAGTCCGGCGAACTCGGCCCCATCGAGCGCTGCGATGACGTCGACCGCCGAACCGAGATCGCCGAGCGGCACGCCTCCTTCGTGACCGGGATAGAACGTGTCACCTGGATCGAAGACCCGTAGCAGGAGACGCTGAGTTCGACCGCTGTCACGTGCTGCTGCCGCGGCCTCCGTCGCCTTGTTCGCAGAGAAGACCGTCCAGTACTCGGGTGCCATCGTGGCTGCCTCGCCAGCTTCGGCGCGAGGAACCTGAACGAGGTGTCCAAGGTGACCGAGTCGGTGGCCATTGCGAATGATGGGGCGGGCACACGCCATGTCGACCGCAACGAAGCCGTCCACGCCGCCGGCCGCCATGGCCGCCATCGCGCCGGCGGCCCGGCCGATCTGCTTGGTCATCGCGTACACGGTGAGGTCGAGTGTCCGGGCCCGCGTGCACAGCACACTTGTGTTTGCCTCGATGGCGTCGAGGTCCAGCACGTAGCTGTTCGCCGGGATCTTCCCCGCCTGGTGCAATTCCACAGCGGCTTCGACGAACCCGGGATTGCGGTCGAGCAGGGATCGAAGGAACATCTCTTCAGCGCTCCCGCTGCTCGCGCATGCTCAGCGCGACGGCCAGGATGATGATGACGCCCCGCGCGATCAGCTGATCGGCGACTCGCAGCCCCATCAGGATCAAGCCGTTGTTGAGCATGGCCATGATGACCGAGCCCATGATCGCCCCGACGACCGAGGCACGCCCGCCGAACAGGTTGGTTCCGCCGATGACGACGGCTGCTATCACCGTGAGCAGCAGGTTCTCGCCGAGATCATGCCGTCCGATGGCCAGGCGGCCAGCCAGCAGCACGCCGGCAAATGCCGCCGCGCCAGCGCTGGTCACCAGCGCCGCGATGCGAATTCGGTCCACGTTGATACCGACCGCCGCTGACGCAGAACGGTCGGCTCCGACCGACAGGACATGGCGGCCCCAACGAAGCTGATGCAGCGCCAGGTGCCCGATGAGGCCAACGACCACGATCCAGATGAGCAGCGAGGACACGGGACCCAGCGAGCCCGCACCGAAGATCGCCGAGAACGTGTCGTTTCGTATCGGCAGCGACTGCAGGTTGTTCATGTTGCGCGCTATGCCGCTGACAATCCCGAGCATCCCCAACGTGACGAGGAATGACGGAATGCGCACCTTCACTGCGATCAGGCCGTTGACCAACCCGATTGCCGCGCCGACGGCGACAGCCGCCAGGGCTCCGACGAAGAATCCGTACCCGCCCACCGCTTCTGCGGCGACCAACGACGACAGCGCCGCGACCGAGCCGACGGACAGATCAATTTCGGCGGCTGCGAGGGCGAACGTCATCCCCACTGCCATGACGGCTATCGGTGCTGCCTGCCGGCCGATATTGAGCAGGTTGGACGCGCTGAGGAACCCATCGTCGTACAAGGTCACCGCGAAGACTCCGAAGATGAGCGCCGACGCCACGTAAACGACGTATCCGCGAGATCCTGAGTCCTGGCGATTGGACAAGAGCCGCCCCAGACCCCTGGGAGGAGTTGACCGGTCCGGGGCGCCGAAGTCCTGCGTCACGATGGGTTCCTCAGCTCGCCCTCGAAAGGACGAGTCTGCGTCAGTTGCCGAGGGCGTCCAGAACCTCTTTCGGGGGTTCCGCGGCCAAGGACTGACGATAGGCGTCGACAATGTTGTCAGCGGTCACCCCGATGGCGGGCACCACGACGAATGCGGGAGCTGCCTTGCCCAACAGGCCGTAGGCGCCCTCGAATGCCATGGTGCGGCCGAGGTTGTAGGCCTCATCGGCAGCGATGCCGACGATGTTGCCGCCCTCGACCAGATCGAGCGACACGTTGGTGTCCAGATCCATCGTCACCACGGCAACATCAGATGCTCCCGCAGCGCGCAGTGCCGCCAACACGCCGTCGGCTGGGCCGGCGGACCAAGGTGCATAGATGCCGTCGAGATCAGGATGGCGCGTGAGCAGCGCCGCGGCGATCTCTTCCGCAGCAGCCGGATCAGCGAGTCCCTGCTCGGCCACGATCTCGATGCCCGGGTAGTTGATCTCGATCCACGATTTGAATGCTTGATCACGCTGGTTGGTGACGTAGTAGGCAGCGTCGTGGAAGATGAATCCCACTTCGCCTTCGCCACCGAGGGCCTCGCCGAGCAGGTTGGCTGCGGTGATGCCCATCGCCGCGAGGTCGTCGGTCACGATGCCGACGTAGTCCTCGCCATGGACGTACCCCTGGGGGACGTTCGAGAGGAAGACCAGCTGCACGCCGGCTTCCACTGCAGGACGGAATGCTGCCGCACCGGCGTCGGGTCCGATGGCCAAGCTGATGATGATGTCGGGATTCTGCGCCATGACCGTCTCGACGTCGTTCGCCTGCTGAGCTGCGTCGAACGAGGCATTGGTCTCGGCGATCACTTCGATTCCGAGTTCTGCGAAGGCATCGCGTGCGCCTTGGCTCACTGCATCGGTGAACGCGCCCGCCGTGTGCCACAGCAATGCGGCGGTGTAGCCGCCTGCCTGGACTTGGGCGATCTCGTCGTCGCTGAGAGTGATCTCGCTCGACGCGACCGCCTCCTCGCCACCAGGGCCTTGGGTGACCGGTGCGGTAGGTGCGTCGTCGGCCATGTCGTCATCGGCCATGTCGTCATCAGCCATGTCGTCATCAGCCATGTCGTCATCGGCGGCGGGAGCAGTGGTCGCCGCAGCGGTGCTCGCCGGCGCGTCACCGCTGTCTGCATCACTGTCGGTGTCGCCGGTGCACGAAGCAGCGAGCAACGCGAACACGGCCAGCAAGCACAAGAGCAAGAGTCGCCTCGGCGCTCGCACTCGAGACTTGGTCGTGTGTCTTTCTGATTTGGTTCTCATGGGTCCCTCCTTCGGGTCCGGCCTATGAGTCCTCGACACCGCACCACTCGGCAATGAAGTGCGCGAGCGTGCGGGTTGCGGTCACCAGCTCGTCGATGGCGACCCGCTCGAATGGTGTGTGGCAGTGCGAGATGTCTCCGGGAGCGAAATAGACGCCGGGGATGCCTAGATCCCGGAGAAATGGCTTCTCGGACCAGTAGGGGGCGCCCTCGATCCGGGCCCGCTCACCGGTTACCGCGGTGATCGAAGCGGCGAGGGCGACCACTCCCGGATGGTCGGCGGAAACCTCGTCGGGCGTGCCGCCGACGACGTGATCTCGGGGAGCGCTGAAGTCCACGGTGCATTCCACGGAATGCTCCATCGCGACGTCCGTCACAACGCTGCGAATCTGCTCCGCAGCCGCGTCGAGGCTCTCGCCTGGGTTGATCTTTCGAATCAGCGACGCCTCGAAGCGCCCCGGCACGGCGATGTTGCCACCCGAGGAAACCGACGTGACCAGCAGGAAGGCTTCGCCGAGCAACTCATGGGCCGGAACCGTTGCGCGCAGCTCGTCGGACAGCTCCCACAAGCGGCTGAGCAAGCTGTGGCCGGCCTTGAGTGCATCCACACCGAGTTCGGGTCGGCCGAAGTACGCAGACTTGCCAATGCAGACGATGTCAGCAATGAGGAATCCCATCTGAGCGGTGTAGATGGCCGAAGTCGTCGGCTCGGTGTAGATGGCGAAGTCGGCGACGCCTCGTGGACTGTCGCTCGCCGCCGTGCGCATTCCAAGCGACACGCCAGATCCCGGTTGTCCGGATTCCTCGTCGCAGACGAACCACGTTGAGACGGCACCGGCTGGTCGCAGCCCCACCTTGTCGAATGCCCGGAGCGCCTCGATGATGACGCAGATTCCGGCCTTCTGATCGGCGGCGCCCCGTCCCCAGATTTCGCCGTCGATGACGCACGGCTCGAATGGATCTGCACGCTCGGTGCCGTCCCAGTGCCGCTCCCAGTCGTCAACGGCGACGGTGTCAAGATGACCAGCCAGCAGCAGCGATCGGCCGCTGTCTCCCCCGGCGCTGCCGTACACGTTCGGCCGGCCCGGCTCGCATTCGACCAACTCCGCTGCGTGGAATGCTTCCGATTCGTTGAGGCAGCTCAGCGCCCAGCGGGCGACGTCGGACTCATTGGGCGTGACACTCGGGATCCGGACGGCTTGCCGCAGCAGCTCTACGACCGCGTCAGCGTCCACCGCTTCGGCGACGAGCGCGGCGGCGCTGCTCATCTGCGCTGGTCTCCCAAGACTTCTGGCACGAGGGTCTCGTGCACGATCCGCAGACTCATCGACACGGCTCCTGCGAGTGCGGCCCGACGTCCCAGGCTCGACGCAGCCAGCTCGGGCGGTACCGAGACGAGGCCACCGAGCCGTTCCCGCACAGCATCGACGAAGACAGGATTGACGCCGACTCCGCCGCCGAACACGACCCGGGCCGGATCCGCGATTAGGCAGAGGTGCGACACGGCGAGCGCCATCGACTCCGCAACTTTGTGCAGGACATGGCGTGCGGCGGCGTCATTCGCGTCAGCCGCGGCAAGGATGTCAGGAACGTCCGAGCTGGGAACCAGTCCGCTGTCGTAGCCATCCTCGATTGCTCGACCGAAGAGCTTGCGAATGGACGGCGCTGAAGCCACATCTTCGAGCGTGACTGGAGGTTCACCGGGTTCTGGGTGCGCCAGCAGCAGAGAGCCCAGCTCGCCTGCGGACCCGGTACCGCCTCGGTACAGCTCCCCGTCGACCACGATCGCCCCGCCGATGCCGGTGCCGATCGAGATTGCAGCAAAGTCGCCGCCCGGCTGATCGTCGTCCAGATGGGCGAGCTCCCCGAGCGCTGCGAGGTTCACGTCATTGTCGACATGGACTCGATCGGCGGGGATTCCGAGTTGCTCGGCGAGCCATGCACGCGGCGCCAACCCGTCGAATCCGGGCAGGTTCAATGCCTGCTCAACGCGGTCGCTGCTGGTTCGGTAGATGCCCGGCACACCGATGCACGCGGCGCTGCACGGCTCATCGATGGCGTCCAGCATCGCCGAGATGGCCCGCCCAAGTCGCTCGAACGCCGTCGGGGCATCCGGTCCTGTCTCCATCTCTCGCTCGACGATGAGATTCCCGAAGAGGTCTCCAACGCCGACCAGCATCTTGGTGGCGCCGATGTCCGCCGCGAGCACCTGTCGTGCAGTCGGGACGAGTTCGTAGAGCGCCGCCGGCCTCCCGATGGATCCGGTTCTCTGGCCCTCCGAGGCGACACGCACCAATCCCGCCGACGTCATGTCAGCCATGAGGGCCGACACCGTTGGCTTCGACAGTCCGGTGGCCCGAGCAATGCCAGCGCGAGACATCTGCCGCGGGTGTGCTGCGAACATCGCGTCAGCGATTCTCTGCCCGCTGAGCAGCCGCAGACCCCCCGTACGTGCTCGGTCGTCCATATTGTTAGTAATCTTACCTTACAAAATAAGGGTGTCAAGACGCCATATCGGCCTTGCCCGCTGCCGCGGCTCCTTATGGGACAGTTCGCCCGAGAATCAGTTGCGGGCGGTGGCGATCCAGGTAGCTGCAGGGAAGACCACGCCTGCAGGGGTTTGTCGAGGCGCCAGAACAGCGGTCACGGCTTCGCGGACCTGTTCGTGGACCTCTGGCGGATGGCCTTTCAGGGCCCGGCGAGCAATACCGAGATCCATGGCGAAGTCGACCGTTTCTTCGAGCGTGCCTCCCCCGCTGAAGACGAGCTCGGTGTCGTGCGGCTCAAGGGCGATGCCGGACCAGCCAGCCGCGTCGAGGATGCCCCGCACATGGTCGGGGTCGGCGAAGGCGAACGGATCGACGGCCGGGCCGTCACTAGGCGGCAACTCCACGACCTCGAGCACTGCCTTGTTGATCGAGATCAGCCACGGGTTGTTCCGCGCCCGTTGCCAGCAGACGAACGAGAGCTGACCGCCGGGGCGCGTCGCTGCCCGCAGGTTCGCAAATGCGGCGACCGGGTCCGCGAAGAACATCACGCCGAATCGGGAATACACCAGGTCGAAGCCGTCGAAGCTGCCGTTGTCGGCGGCGGTGCCTGCGGCCAGACCAGCAATGTCAGCCGTCTGCGCATCGACCACGGCGAAGCTGATTGGCGCGGCCTCTAGATGCGCAGAGGCATGCTCGGCAACCCTGCGCCGGGCGACCCTGATGAGCAGCTCGCTGATGTCGACGCCCAGCACCGATCCGGTCACCCGCTCGCTCCACTGCAGCGATGTCTGGCCGCAGCCGCAGCCCACATCGAGCACATGCGCCCCTGCCCGCAGGTCGTCAGCGACTCCCATCGCAGCCAAGCCGATGTGGCTCAGCTGCATGTCGAGCCGTTCCTGCTGGTCGGACCACACCTCGGCGTTGCGCCAGAACTCACGCTGATCTGCGTTGGGGTCGTCGCTCACGCTCATGAGTCATCCCTCTTCGAGGCTGTCTTCTTCTAGCAGGCCACACAGCAGGCTTCCGAACAGACCGAGGCCCGCGACGGCGGTCAGAACAAGGTGGTGTCCGGTCCCGAGAGCGCCCGTGCGTAGGCGGCCAGCGCGCTGGGCGTGTCGCCGTGCGCGGCGCTCGGCACCGGCTCGGCGTTGGGCAACGCATCGGCGAATGACCAGCTCAGACGGTGGATGGCGCAGGGGCCATGGGTGGCGAGTGCCGCACGATGGACCGGCGCCGGATACCCCTTGTTCGACTCGAACCGGTACGGCGGGAACTCGGATGCAAGCTCCGACATGATCCGGTCCCTCACCACCTTGGCCATGACCGACGCCGCCGCAATCGACAGGCAGCGCCGGTCGCCCTCCACCAGTGCGGTGCTCGGATGCCAGTCCACGAAGTTGAAACTGCCGTCGAGCAGTACACGATCCGGCTCGGCTCCGAGCACATCCAGTGCCCGACGTGTCGCCAACCTCAGCGCATCGGTCATCCCCAGCTCGTCGCATTCGGCTGCGGTGGCGTGTCCCACCGACCACGCACGGGCCCAGTCGTCGATGCGCTCGAAGAGCTGTTCGCGCACTTTGGGACGGAGTTCCTTCGAGTCGCGGATGCCGTTCACACGCCCGTGCGACGAAACCACCACCGCACCGACCGTCAGCGGTCCGGCCCAGGCTCCGCGGCCCACCTCGTCCACGCCGACGACCGTGGCCTCGCCCGCCTCCCAGCACCGCCGCTCGAACGTGAGGCTCGGCCGTGCCGTCATGGAATCGAACCTAGTTGCCGACCCTGTCCCGATCAGAACCCACGGGCACTCTCTAGGGCGCTGGCACCGGAGCGAGCAGAGTCTCGCCACGCCACTGCGTCGCGGTGAATGCCGGGTCCAGGCCTGGCGCAGTGACTCTCGGCGCCTCGCCGCCCGAGTCGTGGGGCACCACGTCCCACAGCAGTGCAGGCCGCTCGCCATGCCAGCGCACCGCCCACGACACCGTGCCGATCCGGGTCGGCACGTCATGTACCTCCACCGGTTGTCCGAGCCAAGCCGCAGGCCAGTGCGCAGCAAGTCGCAAGTTCGGCCGCTCCTCAGAGTTCGACCCGCCGTCGTCGGGGACATCGACAAGCAGCCGCAACAGCGTGCGGACGAACAGTCCGCCCACTCGCAGGTCATGGCCGGCCCCGTCGGTGCCGGTGCGCTGCTGTGGATGCATGAAGGTCGGCCAGTTCAACGTCGGCGATGCCACCGACACCAGCGCTTCTAGGCGTTCGTACGCCCGGGCCGGCGCCACACGCGCCTCGGCAAACGCCAGCAGAGCAGTTGCCATCAGGTCGTGACCGCGCTTGGTCTTGACATCAGGAACGAGGCCCGTCGGTGTGCCTTCGGGAGGCTCACCAAACACAAAGGGCAGCGTCGGCGCCCAGGGGACTGCTGCGTGCACCCAAAGACCGCCGTCGCGCATCTCCCACTCCCACCGTCGCTTCGTCGAGGCTTCGTTCTGGCCGCGCTCTGGAATCTCCCACGGCAGGTGACCCCAGAGGTTCAGGTAGAAGGTGGGTGCCTCAGGCTCTGCACTGACGTCCAGCCCCCTATTTGGCGGCAGCGACTTCCCAGCGCGCCGCAGCTCGGTGGCAGCACGATCAGCACCCAGCCGTCGCAGCATGCGGTAGCCGGCCCGCAGCCCCTCCCGATTGGCCCATGCCTGTTCCCATTCGGCGTCGCGCGTCAGCAGCCAACGGACCGCTGAGGTCACGAATTCTCCCAAGGCTTCGGCCAATTCCCCGTCGCCATGCAGCGACAGCAGGTGCTCTGCCAGCACCAGCGACGTCCCGGTAACCGTGCGACCCAAGCTGGTCGTACAACCCGTGGCATCCTGCACCTGGGCCTGCCGAATGAGCAGGTCACGCACCAGCTCGGGCGAGCCGCCCTCGATCAACCCCAGCAGTTGAACCAGATCGTCGCCGTCGTCCTGATCGACGATGAACGCCGGGTGCCACAACATCGACCCGGTCGTGCCGTGGCCGTCGTCCGCTGGCCAAGTGCTCAGCAACAACGACCCGCGCGCCGCTTCGAACGCATCGGAGAACCGGCCACCAGGCAGCTCAAGCCGGCAGCCGGCATCCAAGCGCCGGCGCCACCCATGGGCAACTCGTTCCAGGCTCGGCAACCGATCGAAGAGGTCGGCCACCTTGGGTCCGATGGCGGGCGTATCGGACCAATCCCCCTCGTTGCGCGCCACGATCGCGACCCGCAGCGTCGATCCGGCAACCAGGGGAAAGACCGCTGCCGCGGTAGCAAATCGATCCGGGCACTCGACCGCGATAGGCGCCACAGCGTCGGGTTCAACCGTTGCCTTCATCCCGCCATCGGCAGATGGGCTGCTGCCGCGGACAGAAACGGGAGTCGAGTGGCGCACATCGGCCTGCGATGCCGCAACGAGCGAGGCCGCGCAGTCGGTCCCTCCGCTTGCAGCAATGACATCGCCGGGCAGCCGGTCGAAGATCACCCGCCGATGCCAGCCAGCCCTCAGGCTCCAGATGCGCCCATCGACGGTGATCCCCTCGATGGCGCCACCGTTGTCCCACTCCATGCTGCCGCCGTGCACTTGGGAGTATGCGCTCAATTCGTACGGTCTGGCCGCCATCGCGACAGCGATGGGCGCGCCCGTCTCGTTGGTGATTTCGATGAGCAGCGCTTCTGACGCTCCCTGATCGCTCGACGCACTGCGCGCTGCCGCTGCCCGGTGAACGACATCGCCGCCTCCGACACGCAGCACGGTCTCCACGACCGGCATGTTGTCTGCCAGACGCTGGCGGACCGCGGTCGCACGCGACGGGAACACCCACTCATCACCGGCTCGTATCCACCAATCCAGTGACCACGGACCCGATACGACCAACCCCCGGGGGTCGACCTCAGCGCGCTCGTAGCTCTCGGGCACTCCAATGACTGTCCATGAGCGACTGACCGTGTTGGTCAGGACGTTTGCGACGAACTCCTCGTCGCCGATCCGCATTCGGAATTCGCTGCGCTGTGGCGCGTGTGCCGGCGAATCGGGGTCGCGCTGGCGTTCGGCCCACCACGGCCCGACCCAATCGGCGGGCGGCTCGGTTGGATCAGGGCGGCGCCACTGGTGCCGTCGAGCCCGGAACTGCAGGAATGACGGCAAGCGCGGCAGCGGCCAGCGCCACGCTCCTCGAGACGGACGGGCGCGGAAGGCACCCTCCCTTGTTCGGCGCCCGGTCATCCCGCTGTCCTAGCACGTCGAAGTCGCGACCCCTCAGCAGGCGTGTGCTGTATGTTGTGCTGTATGTCAGCGACTCGCACGCAGGTGTACTTCACCGAGCAACAGCGTGAACGCATCGACGAACTCGCAAGAGTCGAAGGCGTCACCTTGGCAGAGATCGTTCGGCGAGCACTCGATGCTTACCTGTCGTCATATTCTCCTGATGCCTCCGAGAGTCTGGCGCGTACCTTCGGTGCCGTGAACGACATCGACGCCCCCATGCGAGACGAATGGCAGCGTGGCTGACCTGCTCATCGACACCGACATCTTCATTGACCACCTGCGGGGCCACCGGTCGCTAGCACCCGGTCACCACCGCCTCCACTACTCGGTCATCACACGCGCAGAGCTGTTCGCAGGCACCGCCGCAACGGCAATCGTGTCGGATCTTCTGGGGCCGCTGCGCGAGCTGCCCGTGGACAGATCCATTGCCGAACGTGCGGGTCGCATCCGACGAGAGTCCGACGTGCGGCTGCCCGATGCGCTCATCGCGGCGACAGCCCTCGAGCATGGTCTGGGATTGGTGTCACGCAACCAATCGGATTTCGGTCGTGTCCACGGGCTGCGGTTGCGTTCGGACCTTTGAGCAGCCATACACTCGCCGCGGGTGACTGCAACGAGCGTCACGCCGACCGTGCTCATTCCTGTCAAGGGCTTCCGGCTTGCCAAGGGCCGCCTCGCCGAGCGTCTCAATGAGACCGAGCGCCATGAGCTGGCACGCAACATGGCCGCACAGGTCGTCAAGGCGGCCGGATCACTGCCCGTGCAGGTCGTCTGCGACAACGACGAGGTGGCCGGTTGGGCTCGCACCGTCGGCGCAGATGTGCTGTGGATCGAGGCCAAGGGCCTGAACCCTGCCCTCACCGCTGCCGTCGCAGAACTTGAAACTGCCGCAGGCCGCAACCACGACAACCCAGGTCACGTGCTCATCGCGCACGCCGACCTGCCCCATGCCGAGACACTCGCCGGGCTGGCAGAAGCCGGCACGGTCACGATCGTCCCGGACCGGCATCTCGACGGCACCAACGTGATGGCACTCCCGCTGGGGACTGGTTTCGAATTCCACTACGGACCGGGCTCGTTCGCCGCCCACTGCAACGAGGCTCTGGACCGCGGCCTCGACCTGCGCGTGCGCCGCGTTGCCGCGCTCGAATTCGACATCGACACGCCCGACGACTTCGACGCCGCCGGCCTCTCCCTGCCAACAACTGCCGATGCCCCCTCAAGCTGAGTTCCCCGAGTCCGGGTTCTCTGTGGACCTGCCGGTGCCCGACTCGGCGCTCGTCATCGCAGCGCACCCCGACGACGCCGAGTTCGACTGCGGCGCAACGCTGGCCAAGTGGGCTGCCGCCGGCACCATCGTGCATCACTTCATCTGCACCGATGGCTCCAAGGGCACCTGGGACACCGATTGCGACCAAACCAAGCTAGTCCAGACCCGCCAAGGCGAGCAGCGCGCCGCCGCTGCGGCTCTGGGCGCAACGGGCGAGGTGCGCTTCGGCGGCCACATCGACGGCGAGCTGGACAGCGGTCTCGCCTCCCGGGCCCAGGTCGCCCAAGTCATCCGCGAGCTGCGCCCCGCTGTTGTGCTGGGGCATGACCCGTGGAAGCGCTACCGGCTGCATCCCGATCATCGGCATGCCGGGCTGCTGGCGGTCGAAGGCGTGGTTGCCGCACGCGACCCGTTCTTCTTCCCCGAGCAGGGCATGGCGCCGCATCGCCCCGACGAGCTGCTGCTGTTCGAAGCCGACGAGCCCGACCACGCCGAGAACGGCGAGGGCTGGACGGCCGCCAAGACCGCCGCTCTGCTGTGCCATCGCAGCCAATTCGTAACCACCCACGACATCACCGACCCCGACGACGCCGCCCAGGTGCAGCGCTTCGCCGACTGGGTGGACGCCGTGGCGGTGGCCAGCGGCCAGCCTGCCGGGCTCGCCTACGCCGAGCTCTTCAAGCGAATCAAGGACCTGTAGGGCCGCGGCGCAGCTACGCCGTTAGAGCGCAGCGTCGATCTCGGCCTTGTCCCAATAGCCGGTTTGCGGCGCCACAGCACCAAGGGCATAGCCCGCCAACCGTGCTGCAGCCTCGTCGCCGAACAGCTCGATGACATCGAACACGGCGGAGGGCCCCAGCGTGTGCAACGCCCGGTCTCCCTCGCTCCCCGGACGGGGCAGGTGCGGGGTCAGCAGGAGCAGCTTCGCGTCGGGATCAGCTCCAGCGAGCACTGACGCCCGACCGAGCGCCTTCCACAACGTGTCGGCCCGCAACAGACCCGGCCGCACGGTCGTGAATGCGCCCGCTATATCGACCCACCACTCGCCTCCCGCTTGGTCAGCGAGCAGGAAGCTGAACTGCACTCCGCCGCCACGTACCTTGGCCGGGCTGCGCAGTATTTCGAAACCGAAGCCCTCCAAGAGCTCCGCGGCGATGTCGTGTGCCTTGCGACCAGCTTCGACGGCGTGCCGCACGAAATTGTCCGCGCTCATCGAATCCGCAATCGCGCCTGCCGCCGCTTCCGACTCATCGGCGGACTCAAGCGCGCTGAACAACGCCGGTTGCTGTGTGGGCCGTTGGCGCTGCTTCCACGCGACGTGAGCACTGGCGACCCGGGAGCGCGCCAATTTCACGTAGTCGGGATCGAGGTCGTAGCCGACTGCCCTCCGACCGCACAGCACGCTGGCCACCAACGTGGTGCCCGAACCCATGAACGGGTCCAGCACGAGGTCGTCCTCGTAGGTGTACAGGTCGATCAGGCGACGTGGCAGTTCCAGCGGGAACGGGGCGGGGTGTCGCACCCGCTGGGCGCTCTCGGGCCCCATGTCCCACACATCGAGCGTGGCCTCCATGAATTCGTCCGTGGACAGGCTGCTGCGGTAAGGCAGCCCTTCGGCTTCACGCCGGGACGCCGACCGCGCTCGATCGAAGCGCCCCTTGCTCGCCACGATGATGCGCTCGGTGGTGTCACGCAGCGTCGGATTGGACGGGCTGCGAAACGACCCCCAAGCACACGACCCGCTCGACCCCTTGCTCTTCTGCCACACGATCTCGCCGCGCAGCAGCAGGCCCAGCTCTTCGAAGATGCGCGCCACATCCCCCGACAGGCTGCGATACGGCTTGCGGCCGAGATTCGCCACGTTCACCGCGATGCGCCCGCCCGGCTCGAGCACCCGGACGCATTCGGCGAACACCTCTCGCAGCATGCCCAAGTAGTCGAAATAGCTCGTCGGAATCCGGTCGTCAGACCCAGCAGCCAGCGCGTCCTCGTACGCCTTGCCAACGAAATACGGCGGTGAGGTGACTACCAATGCCACGCTGGCGTCCGGCAGCTCAGCCATCTGCCGGGCGTCGCGGCAGATGCAGCCGTCACCCAGACGCTCGGTCAGGTCAGGGTCGAACTCGGGTCCCCGCGCAACCGTGTCGTCATCGCAAAGATTCGGTGGGGTGAAGCGGGCGTAGAACTCCGACGCGTCGTGCCCCTCGCGCCGGGAGGCACCAAATCGCGACGTGGCCGTCCGGCGAGCGGACGGCGTGACAAGGCGCGTTCCGCCCAATGTCTCCCGGGGAGCCATTCGTCACAGAGTACCAAATTGGAACAAACGCGCGCATCGGGGTGACCGCGCCGGTTCAGGCGTCGTGCAGCACCATCCGCACACGCTTGTTGCCCTTGCCCTTGGACTCGGTCTTGATGATCTCGAAACGGCCGACCGCCCCGGTGGACGCGACGTGCGTGCCACCGTCGGCCTGCCGATCCAGCCCGACGATGTCCACCACTCGGATATTGGTGACCGAGGGAGGGATCAGGTTCACCTTCGTGCGAATCAGCTCGGGATCGGCGAGCGCCGCGCCACGGTCCAAGAAGCTGACTTCGATCGGACGATCCGCAGCGATCTCGGCGTTGACCAACTCGGTGACACGCGAGACAAAACCCTCCGGCAGCGGGCTGAATTCAAAATCCATGCGGGCGGCCAGCGGCTCCATATTCCCCCCGGTCACCAGCACGCCCCACTCGTTCCAGATGACGCCGCACAGGATGTGCAGCGCTGTGTGGGTCCGCATCAACTGCAGCCGCCGGTCCCAGTAGATCAAGCCTGAGACCTCCGTTCCCACCGCGGGCGGCTCCCGATCCAACCAGTGCCAAATGAGGCCGCCTTCCTTGCGTACGTTCAGCACTTGCCACACGTTGGCGTTCTGGTCTGCGAGCGTTCCCGTGTCATGGGGCTGGCCGCCTCCGGTCGCATAGAAGACGGTCTGGTTGAGCGCGACTGCGTCGTCGCGCACGGCGACGACGGTTGCTTCGACGGTCGTCTGGAAGGCGTCGCGCAGGTACATCTGGTCGGTCTGGGAGTCTGCGTTCTCATCGGTCGACATGGCCGCCGACGATAGGGGAACTGCCGAATTACCGTTGCGCCCGTGCGAGTGGCGACGTGGAACCTGTGGTGGCGCTTCGGGGACAACTGGAAGGCTCGACACGACGCCATCGCCGCCACGCTCGCAGCCCTCGATCCCGACATCGTCTGCTGCCAGGAGATCTGGGCCGAACGAGACGGCACCGACCAGTCGGCGATCCTGGCGGATCGGCTTGGCATGCACGTTGCGCACCACCCGCGATTCGGTCGCAGGGGCGAATCGTTCGGCAACGCCATCTTGAGCCGCTCACCGATCATCAGCTCCGAGGTGCATTCGCTCGCCGTCGACAACCAATCGGGCCATCGCAGTGCCCTGGTGGCACGCATCGCCCGAGGCGATGGCGAGATGACCGTCATCTGCACGCACCTCGAACACCGCTTCCACCTCAGCGAGATCCGGCAGGGACAGGTGGCCACGCTGTGCGAGCTGGCGGCGCCACATCACGATCCCGCAGGCTTCCCCGTGATCCTGGCCGGCGACTTCAACGCAGTGCCTACGTCCGAAGAGATCCGGCTGCTCACCGGCGAGCGTCCCCCGCCGGTGCCCGAGCTGGTCTTCAGCGACGCGTGGGCGCAGGCAGGCGACGGTCCAGGCCACACCTGGAGCGGTCAGAACCCCTACCTGTCGCAGGCCATGTGGCCGAACCGGCGTATCGACTACGTGTTCGTGGCGACGCCCCGACCGGTCCCCCAAGGCAACATCGCGGCCATAGGGCTCATCGGCACCGAGCCGGTCGGCGGCGTGGTGCCGTCGGACCACTACGGCCTCGCGGTCGATCTCATCGACTGAGCCCCCAGGTTGGCTACGGCTCGTAGAGCTCCAGAATCGCGGCCGCAGCCGTGCCGCCCGCTTCAGCGAGGTCGGGCGGCAGCTCCGCTGCGTTGACGACGTGCGTCTCAGCCCCGAGGCGCAACAGCATCTGGCTGAGCACCCACGGGCTGCGGATCGCGTAGGTGACGTCGCACCGATCCCCGTCCTGCGTCACCTCACGCGACGGGTAGGCCTCCACACGCCACAGATCGCTGCGGGGAATCGACAGCACGACGTCGGTCGTCTCGTCGGATTCTGCGGACGCGACCTCTGCCACCTCCCCCGCTTGCGGGGTACGGCCGTGCGGCACGCCCGTGTCGGTGCACTCCTCAATCCGGTCGACTCGGAAGGAGCGGAGGTCGGTGCGCAGGTGGCACCAGCCCCGCAGGTACCAGTGGCCGTCGTGCAGTGAGACCCCCAGCGGGTCAACCCGGCGCTCAGTGAGAGTGTCGGTGTTCGGCGTGTAGTAATGGATGCTGACCGTGGTCCCGGTGCGCAGCGATTCCCGCAGGATCGGCAGTCTGCGCGGCACGGGCAGGTCCACCGACACCCGTACTCGCTCGCCGTAGACAGCACGCAGCTTGTCGAGCGCAGTCGCAAGGGCGCCCGAGCGGTCGGCGCCGCGCAGCGCCAGCGCCGATTGGCCGGCCACCAAGATGCCGAACGCTTGGGGCACCGACAGGTTGAGCGGCCGGTCCAGCATGGCTCCAGGCTCGACGTGCACCCAGGCCTCGCCTGCGTCGCCATTGTCAGCGTCGTCGCCGAAGACGACCACACCGAGGTTCTGATAGACGCCAGCGCCCGCCACCTCGTAACACATGGCCGCCAGCAGCAGGTCATACACCGCGCTCGGCCCCATATCGAAGCGCTGAGCAATGTCGCCCACCGTGGCGCCGCCGCGCTCGACCACCCACGGAACGATGGCCAACAGCCGCTCGATCTTCGCCGAAGCGCTCGGGCCCCTCATCGCGGGTCTGTTTCTGCTCCGGAAACCAGCGCTCGCAGCCACGACGTGATCTCGTCCACCAGCTCGGGGGGCGATTCCACGACGGCATGTCGACCCATGTCCAGCAGCCACGTACGGAACGCCGTCCGGTTGCGGACTCGCGCCTCCACCGTCACCGAACCGTTGTCGTGCCGCACGACGACCTGGCCCCGCTCAGCGGTGGGTTGGTGCGCCATGGTGGCGTCGATCCGGACCCTGGCCACAAGATCGTCACCGAAGTCGATCTCCATCGGCTCTGACGGCAGCAGCCCCGCCAAGTCGACATCGGCTCTGGAGAACGCACCCCGCTCGCCCACGTCCGCATTGCCCTCCATGCGGTCCACACGGAACGTCTTGGCCGTGCCGTCCTCGATGGCAGCGAAGTACCAGTAGCCGGCCTGGCACAGCAGACCCAGCGGTTGCACGTCTCGCGCACGGCCTCCGTAGGAGAACCGGACCGCAGCGCGCTCCGCGGCAGCAGCCGCCAGAGCGGGCAGCAGTGCACTGGTTGACTGCTGGCTCGCAGCGGCGGTCTCCAGCGCCACCTCTGCGACCGGCGGCTCCAAGTCGCGTACCGACGCCGCCGCCCCGGCACTCGTGAGCTTGGCGACGGCCTCGAGATCCCACGTTTCGCCGATGTCCACCCGGGCTGCCGCAAAGCGCAGCGCGAGCTGCTCGTCGGGAGTCAATTGCAGGTCAGGCAGGAAGTAGTCCTGGCGCCGGATTGTGTACGACATGGCGCCGTTGTGTTCGATCGTCTCGGTGATGCGTACACCGAGGTTGCGGATCAGCGCTTTGTCTCGCTCGAATGAGGCGCGGGCGCTTTGGCGCAGGAGCCGGTCGGTGGTTCCCTCGGGTGCATACAGCCCGGTATCCCGCCAGATTTCTTCGCGGGTCTTGGGCACGTCGCGAGCCAGCAGGTACATCATGAGTTCCATCACGCGCTCGGTTGCGTCCGGCCGTGATCGCGTCGCCACCCTCGGGAGTGTAGGACTGCCTCATCGGGCAACCGGGTGAGTTACCGAGCTGATCGTTGGGCGGTCTGAGACCGGGTGTCAAATGTTGACGCTGGCCGCCCGCAGCGCCGCCCAGACCCGCTCCGGAGTCAGCGGGAAGTCGTCCATCCACACGCCCGTTGCATCCGCCAGTGCCGCGACAACGGCCGGCGCGTAGGGGATAACGCCCATCTCGGCCATGCCGCGGGCGCCGAAGGGACCAAGCGGATCAGCCAGTTCCAGCACGACGCTCTCGGTGTTGACGGGGATGTCGCCGATGCCGGGGATCAGGTAGGTGCTGAACCGGGGATTCAGCAGCCGACCGTCGCGGCTGCGCAGATGCTCGCTGAGCACATGGCCGTGCGCCTGTGCCACCGCACCCTCGATCTGGCCAACCACGAAACGAGGATTGATGGCCCGTCCGACATCGTTCGCACTGATCACCCGGTCGATGCGGATATGACCGGTGTCAATGTCGACCGTCAGCTCCACATGCTGCGCGACGTAGCCATAGGCGAAGTTGGGAAAGCCCTCGCCGGTCTCGGGATCCAGCTCGGTGGTCGGTGGCGGGATGAAGCGGAAGTGTCCGATGGCCGGCCGATCGCCCTCGCGCCACGCCTTCTCGGCTTCCTCGGCAGCTCCGAGGATTGAATTGCCGGCCATCCAGGTCATGCGCGACGCCGATGCCGAGCCTGAGTCGCCCGATGTGCCGGTATCGCTGAACCGACCTGCCACTCTTGCTGGATCCACACCGGTTGCCTCGGCAGCCATCTGCAGGAACGCAGTGTGCGCACCCTGGCCGACGTCAGCGCCGGCATGGGACAGCTCTGCCCCCGACGGCGTCTCGTCGTCGGGCTCGCCGTGCAGCACGATGGTGGCCTCGCAGCGCTCGGGAAAACCGAGCGAGAACCCGACGTTCTTGAACGCGCAGGCGAAGCCGCTGCCCCGACGCAGCGACGACGGGCGAGCGGGCAGCGATCCGAACGGGCTGAAGAGCCCTGAGCCGTCGATGTCAGAGCCGGCAGGGCGGGCAGGCAGGGCAGCGGCGTGAGCGCACGCCTCGATCACTTCGGGCATGGTCACGCCGGCCGGCATCGGGGTGTGAGCGATGCTCGGTGATCCCTCCCGCAGCGTGTTGACGCGGCGGATGTCGATGGGGTCCATGCCCAGCGCCTCGGCCAGCTTGTTCACCTGGCACTCCACGGCAAAGGCCGCCTGCGGTGCCCCGAAGCCTCGGAACGCTCCGCCGGGCGTGGCATTTGTGTACACGACATGGGTGTCGATGGCGGCATTGGGCAGCTCGTAGGGCCCGCCGAGGCCCAGATGCAGGTTCCCCATCACCTTGTTCGAGGTGTAGTTGTATGCGCCCGCGTCCAGCCACGCTTCGGCCTGTGCGGCGGTGATCTTGCCGTTGCGGTCGGCACCCCAGCGAGCCCAGATGCGCCCCCGGTGACGCTTGTGGTGACCGACGATGGACTCCTCACGCGACCACTGCATCGCCACGGGCCGATCGATGCCGCGCTCTGCCAGCCGGTAGGCGGCCAGCGCCAGGATGATCTGCAGCGACATGTCCTCGCGCCCGCCGAACGCACCGCCGATGGCGGGATAACGCACCCGGATACGGTCTTCGGGCAGGTCGAGCGCGTGCGCGATCTGCCCACGATCCTCGTGTGCCCACTGGCCCGCAATCTCGACGCACACAGTTCCATCGGCGTCGACCCACGAGGTTCCCGCTTCTGGCTGCAGAAACGCGTGCTCCTGGTAGGGCACCTCGTAGGTGGCCTCCACGACCACCTCGGCAGCTTCGAAACCGGCGTCGAGATCGCCCTTGCGGGTACGCATCGACTCGTAGGAGTTGGAGCCGATGCCGTCATAGGCGTGCACGAGCGGTGCACCAGCCCCCAGCGCTGCTTCCAGATCGGCCACGACCGGGAGCGGTTCCCACTCGATGTCGATTGCAGCTGCGGCGGCACGAGCCTGGGCGAGGCTCTCGGCGATGATGAGCGCCAGGTGATCGGCTTCCCAGCGGGACACATCGCAGGGCACCGGGCTGTTCCCGTTGTGATCGAGCCCGACGAAGACCGGCTGATCGAACTTGGTCAGTCCGTACTCGTTGCGGGGCACGTCAGCGGAGCCGAGCACCGCAACGACGCCTGAGGAACGCTCGGCAGGACCAAGGTCGAGGTGACGGAGGCGGGCGTGAGGCTGATCTGTGAAGACGACAAAGGCCCACAGCGCATCTGCACCGATGCGGTCGGCGGGATAGGTGGCGAGGCCAGAAACCTTGGCGGGGCCGTCGGCGCGCGGCGGCGAATGGCCCAGGCCGCCCGCCGTAGGCGTCGCCATCTCGAGTTCGATGGCCGCGCCGGGCCTACCGGGGGCGGCGCCGTCGGTCATGACGCAGCCCCCGTGTCGGCTGCTTCTTCGACTGCATCTGTGTCGACCGAGGCGGCTTGCACCGCCCCTGTGTCGACCGAGGCGGCTTGCACCGCCCCTGTGTCGACCGAGGCGGCTTGCACCGCCTCGATGATCGAGCAGTAGCCGGTGCAGCGGCAGAGGTTGCCTGACAATCCGATGGTGATCTGCTCGGAGGTGGGCTCTGAGATCTCGTCGAGCAGTGCCACGGCGCTCATCACGAAGCCGGGAGTGCAGAACCCGCACTGTGCGCCGCCGGTGTCCACCATTGCCTGCTGGAACGGATGCAGTCCGCCTGCGGGCGCTGCCACTCCTTCGACGGTGGTGATGGTCGCCCCGTCGGCTCGGCCAGCGGGCACCAGACACGAGAACACCGCGGCACCGTCGAGGTGCACCGTGCATGCGCCGCACTCCCCCTCGGCGCAGCCCTCCTTGGTGCCGGTGAGCCCGAGATCGTCGCGCAGCCAGTCCATCAGCGTCTTCCCCGAAGCGTTTGCTGCGCTGCGCCGCTCCCCGTTCACGGTCGCCGTGACAACGTCGTCGGGCCCGTCGAGCGCCGTCGACGCTGACGCAGCGCGTTCGGGGGCAGCCGCCGAAACCAACCGCGGCGGCTCATGCGGCCACCTATCGGCCGCTGTGCCGCTGGCCAGCGCGGCAATGGCGCGGTCCATCACAACACCGACGGCGTGCGACCGGTATTCGGCACTGCCGCGGATGTCGTCGATGGGCGTCGCCGCCCGGCGTGCTGCGGTGACGATGTCGCCCGCGGCTTCGGTCAATTCGCGACCTCGCGCCAGTTCGGTGGCCTCGGGCACCGTGATGATCGTGGGCGCAACGCTGCCGAGTGCGACAACAAGATCAGCCACCCTGCCGCCCTCGGTATCTGCCACCACGGCGGCGTGTACCACCGAGATGGCCTGCGCCCGGCGCAGACCCAGCTTCACGAACACGCCCAGCCGGTTCACACCGTCGGTGGCATCGAACCTGACTGCGGTGACGATCTCGTCGGATTCGAGGACGGTCTGGCGGAAGCCGGTGAAGAACTCGGTGATGGGGACCGTGCGCTCGCCCCTTGCTGACGACACAGTGACGTCGGCGCCGAGCGCCACAAGCGCGGAGATGGTGTCGTTTGCGGGGCTGGCCGTGACGATGTTTCCCACCACGGTCGCCCGGTTACGCAGCGGTGGTGACCCAACCTCCAGGCACGCTTGGGCCAGCGGCAGCCCCGCGGTGAGCATTGGCACCGAGGCAATGACGTCGGCATGGGTGACCAGAGGTCCCAACGAGACTTTGCCGCCGTCGTAGGAGATCTGGTCGAGGCCCGGCAAACCGGAGATGTCAATGAGCAGCTCCACGCCCGAACGGGCCCCGCGACTCAGTTCCAGCATCAGGTCGGTGCCGCCGGCGATCAGCCGCGCCGCGGCGCCGTGTGCCGACAGCAAGTCGGCCGCCTCGGAAAGCGAGCCGGGTGCGACAAATCGGGGCGGCAGCGGGAATGCCTGCTGGACGGGATGAAGCTGGAACATGCCGCATACAAGGGTGTCAGATGCGCCGCTCGCAGGCGACCCCCTGGCCCTAACCGCCAATTGCGGCCGCGAGTTCGTGCCGTTGCACCTTGCCGAGCGCGTTTCGGGGCAGCGCCGCGATCCGATGCGTGCGGCGGGGCCGCTTGTAGTAGGCGAGGCGTTCGCCCACGAAGTCTTTCAGCTCGTCGTCGCCGAAGTCCCGCTCGGCGACCACATACGCCACCACCACCTCGCCCCATTCAGGATCGGGCTCGCCCGCAACGGCGCACTCAAGAACATCGGGATGGGAGGTGACGACCTCTTCCACTTCACGGGGATACACGTTGAAGCCGCCGCAGATGATGAGCTCCTTGGCCCGCCCGACGATCTGGAGATAGCCGTCATCCCACTCGCCCAGATCGCCGGTACGGAACCAGCCGTCGGCGAAGGACGCCGCGTTCTCGTCGGGCCGTTCCCAGTAGCCCGAGAACACGTTGGGACCCCGCACCAAGATCTCGGCCGCATCATCGACAGCCCCGTCGTCGTCCCGGGGGACGGCATCCAGACGTACTTCCACGCCCGGCAGCGGAAAGCCCACGGTGCCGGCTCGTCGCGGCTCGTCGTACGGATTCGACACCAGCATCACCGTCTCGGTCATGCCGTATCGCTCGATGACCTGCTGCCCGCTTGCCTCCCGTACGGCGTCGTGTAGCTCCACGGGCATCGGCGCAGACCCTGAGACGCACAATCGCAGCGCCGACAACTCGCCGGCGCGTGGCGATGCCACCAATCGGGAATACATCGTGGGGACGCCGAAGAACATCGTGGCTCGGTGCTCAGCAATCGCATCGAAGACGGCGTCGGGGTCGAACGTCGGCTGCAACACGGCCTGCGCGCCCACGGTGAGCGTGCCGTGCAGCCCGACGCCGAGGCCATGCATGTGAAACAGCGGCAGCGCCAGCACGAGCACGTCATCGGGCGTCCAGCGCCACGCCAACTCCAGCGCCCGCACCGACGCCAGCAGGTTCCGGTGGCTCAGCACCGCACCCTTGGCACGTCCTGTCGTGCCAGAGGTGTACCCGATGAGTGCAGGTTCGTCGGGCCGGCGCTCATGCGCCCGAACTCGCATATCGAGGCCGCTCGCCGGGTCCCAGACGCGCCTGCGATATGGGTCCGTTACACCGAAGTCCCCGAACCGAGCGCGCGTCAACCGCTCCGCTCGCGAAGCCCGCCCGCCCGAGAGCTCCGCCGCATCGAAGTCGCCGACCTGCACCGTTGCATCGGCGTCTGCGATCCACTGGCGCCACTCGCCAGGGTTGCCGACGCCCTCAACCAATGCCGCTTTGGGACGACAATCAGCTACCACGTCGCGAACTTCATCGGCACGGTAGGCGCCGTTCAGCGGCACCACCACTGCGCCTCTCGACAACAGCGCCGTGTGCGCCGCAACCAAGCGGGATGAGCTCGGTCCGCTCATCAGCACGCGGTCGCCGGCGACGATGCCCGCACTTGACAAGTGTTGGGCAACATCTCGGGCGCGATCAATGAGCTGAGCGCCGGTCACCCAGCCATCGTGCGAATCCCACACCACCGTGCGCTGCGGATCGGACGACCATCGGTCCAGCCACACCGCAGGCAGGGTCCCGCCCGCAGTGAGATCTACGTCGGCAGCACTGCGTCCGGGCGGCAGATGCCTAGACCACTGAGACGCGTGCCCGTTGGGTTCTTGACGAAGGCGCCGCCCGGATTGAGCCGACATGGAGCACCCCCAACGGGATTCGAACCCGTGCCGCCACCTTGAGAGGGTGGTGTCCTTGGCCGCTAGACGATGGGGGCTGGTTGAGACGCGAGGCGCCAGCATAGCCACCGGCCTGCACGGCTCAGCCTGCACCGAAGCGGTGCTCCGCTGGGGCGCGCGAGCCCCCAAATGAGCTCTGCTGATCCCTAGTTCTCGTCGACTGGCGGCCAGATCTCGGTGTCAGGATGCAAGCCGTACCAGGCGAACCAGAACGACTGTGACGACACGATGCGCGGCAGCCTGATGTCGACACGGTTGCGTCCGTCGAGACCGTTGACGAGCAACTGGTCGTGCAGCACACCTTGGGGAGCCACTTCGACTGGGGCTCGGTGTCGCCACGCTGGGGCCGGTACTCCTTCAACGTCGGTTGCGCTGTAGACCCTGGCCCCACCCTGGTTCGGCACGATCACCAGGGGCTCCGTTCCAAGCACATAGACGAACGGGTCCTCAGCCTCGAGCGCGGTCAACTCCAGCGCCAATGAGTTGCCAGCGCGTTCGATCGTGACCACCTCGTCCTTGAGTGCGAAAACCGCGGGCGTCTCTAACGTCGGGAACCAGAGGTCTTCGCTGGCGTAGTACGTGCGGTAGGCCGCGCCCGGCGTGTAGTCGTAGGTGATCGGCGGACGCTCGGGCAGCTCGGGGAAGTACGTCGGCGGCGGTGTGTCGAGCGTGAACGTATCGGCGTGATCGGCGAGCCAGTCCTCCCAGCGCACGGTGGCGACCGGGTACTGGTCCAGTTTCGTGCCTGCCAGCGGGCCGGCGAACGCGGTGCCCGAGAGGTGGTTCCACAGGCTCTCGGTCTCGTTGTCGATCATGATCTTGTTCGAGTCCATCAGCAGGCCCGATGTCTGGAACGTGAGCTCGTCACCGTTCGGGAGCCGTCGGTCGAACATGAGCGCTGTCAAGCACAGCGTGCAGTAGCCGAGCGCCACCGGCACGCCGCCAACGACGTCGTTCAGCAGCTCATGGCGCGCCAGGAACCGCACCGGGTAGGCGCCGGCCTCGCCGCCGATCACCACGCCGAGCACCAGTTCTTCGGGCGTCATGAAGTCGGCCTCGGCAGGTGTCAGCCGCTCGGGGTTGTTCAGCTCCGGTATGCCGCCACGACCTACACCGCCCCACTGGATGGCGCCCAGCTTCACGCGGTCGGTGACCTGCGCCAACAAGTCTTCGTACTGGTACCCGACGTACGCATACAGCACCCGTTTCCAGATCTCGTAGCCCTCACCTGGATCGATGCCATTCGTGCGATACCACGAGCCGTACCTGACGTAGTCGGAGCTGAAGTCCTGGGTGCTCTCGATGCCAGTGAGCGTCTGAAGCGCCCGCATCGACGCGAGCGTGACGTCCTGCGTGCCACCGAAGCGCATGACGTCCAGGATCCACGGCACCCAGCGCTGTTCGCCGCTCAGGCCCATCTCTCCAGCGATATTCGCTGCAAACGCCGTGTTCGGCAGCTCCAGGAACTCGTCGACCTTCTCGAGCAGAGTCAGCTCGAGAAACGGCCGTCCATCCTCGGTGCCGGGGAAGAACGGCTCTGTCGTCGACGTCGGCGCTGTGTCAGTGGGCGCAGTGTCAGTGGGCACTGTGTCAGTGGGCACTGTGTCAGAGAGCGCAGCCTCCATTGGCGCAGCCTCGACGTTCTCTGAGTCGTCGACTACCTCGCCGTCGGACGGGGACAGCGTGGAGGTGGACTCGGCGACCGATGCGTCGTCGGGGTCCCCCTGCGAAGTCGAGCACGCAGCGACGAGCACGCTCACGGCCACAGCCGCGCAGATCAGCCTTCGCATACGGCTGCCGAGCCTATGGCAGGGCTTCGCTGCGTCACTGTCGGGCCTGTTGGACTAGAACGACGCTTGGGATGGGCTGCCGCGGCTGCGGCACACCGAAGGGGGAAGCGACATGGACAACGGGATGAGCGCCGACGCAATACCGGACAACCCGGCGGGCTATGTGTGCCTGACGTTCGATTTCGACGGACCGTCGCTGTGGATAGCCCGTCGCCAGACCACGCCGAACCCCATCTCGCGGGGCGAATTCGGAGCGATCGCCGTGCCCCGGATCCTGAAGCTGCTGTCCCGCCACGAGATTCCGTGCACGTTCTTCATTCCCGGCCATTCCATCGACACCTACCCCGACGCCGCCAGGATGGTCGTCGACGCCGGCTGCGAGGTGGGACTGCACGGCTACGCCCACGAGTACAACCCCCGGCTCAGCGAGGAAGAGGAACGCGCCATTCTCGAGAGGACGTTCGCGCAGATCGAAACCCTCACCGGTGCTCCACCGAAGGGCTACCGGGCCC
>NZ_CBDCEO010000013.1:0-2651081 GCF_965215815.1 Candidatus Poriferisodalis sp.
AATGTCCCCAACACGGACGGTAACACGACCGTTGAGAAATGTGGACAGTACCGAAGCCTGCGACATACGAGCGGCCTCAAGTAAGGGCACTCTCTCGATTTAATCTTCCTGAACGGTCAGTGCCCCTGACGGACATTTGGCAACGACTGCCCGGACTTCGTCCTCTGACGCCGCGCTCGGATCGATCACGAACTTCCCGCCTTCGACCTTAAAAACCTGCGGCAGGCTCTTCACACAATTTGCCGAATGCGTGCAGACTTCCTCATCCCAATTCACTTTCATACTACGCCCTCCCATATGGTGTTGATTCCCGTAGCCTAGCGCTTTCCCTGGGTGGTCGGCAAGGCGGCTTCATAGGGGACGTGATGAATCCCCCTCACCCCAGCCCTCTCCCTCCAGGGGAGAGGGAGCAGACCTTCCCTCCCCCTAGAGGGGAGGGCCAGGGAGGGGGAATTCAAAGTGAGACACTACCGGAAATTGACTTTTGTGGCATTCCTCGGACGAATCTGTTAGAGGAGGGACAGGAGGGCCAGCACCGTATGAAACAGCTCCGCGTGATTACCGATAAATGCACAAGCTGCATGCAGTGCGAGTTGGCTTGTGCCTTTGTTCAAACCGGGACCTTTCAGCCGTCCCGGTCTGTCATTCGCGTCCACATCTTCGACGAGCAAGCCGTCTACGCGCCCTATACCTGCTTCCAGTGCGATGAGGCTTGGTGTCTGACGGCCTGTCCGGTGAATGCGATTGCCATTGACCCGGACACAGCGGCGAAAGTCGTCATGGACGACGTGTGTGTCGGCTGTGCGGTCTGCACGGTTGCCTGCCCCTACGGCACCATGTTCTACAACCCGGATACCCACAAAGCCTTCAAGTGTGACCTGTGTGGCGGCGACCCGGCTTGCGTCAAGTCCTGCCCAACCGGTGCACTCGAATACGTGGATATGGATCAGCCGGACTGGCTGGCCAGTTGGGCGGACAAGGTCAACCAAGGCTTTCAACATATGCAGGGCGAAGAAGGAGGCAAGGCATGAGCGCGACGAACATAATGAACGGTTGGATCGGCACTGTCCTGCGCGTTAATCTGACCACCGGCGCCATCAGCAAAGAGCCGCTGAATGCCGAATGGGCCAGAGACTATGTCGGCGGCCGCGGGCTCGGCGTCAAATATCTCTACGAAGAGATGGACCCCAGTGTCGATCCGTTCAGCCCGGATAACAAAATGATCTTTGCCACCGGTCCGCTGACAGGCACCAACGCCTCGTGTGGTGCACGCTATATGGTCGTCACCAAGGGCGCGCTGACCAATGCCATTACCACCTCGAATTCGGGCGGCTTCTGGGGACCGGAAATGAAATTCGCCGGCTATGACATGATCATTCTGGAGGGCAAGGCCGAGAAGCCGTCTTATCTATGGATATATGACGACCGGGTTGAACTGCGTGACGCGACCCACCTGTGGGGCAAGACGGTCTGGCAAACTGAAGAAAAGTTGCGCGTCGAACTCGGCGTGCCGGATTCCATCATCGCCAGCATCGGCCCGGCAGGAGAAAATCTAGTCCGCTTTGCCTGCATTATGAACGACCTGCACCGGGCCGCGGGCCGGTCCGGCGTGGGCGCGGTCATGGGCTCCAAGAATCTCAAGGCCATTGCTCTGCGCGGAACCGGCGGGGTGTCCTTGGCCGACCCGCAAGCCTATATGGAAGGCCAGTGGGCCATGAAGGAGAAGCTGCGGCAGTCGCCCGTGACCGCCGAGGGCCTGCCCATGTACGGTACGGAAGTGCTGGTGAATGTGATTAACGAACACGGCGCCCTGCCGACTCGCAATCACCAGGAAACTGTCTTTGCAGAGGCCGAAAACATCAGCGGCGAAACCCTGACCGAGACCCGCCTGGTTGCCAATAAAGCCTGTTTTGCCTGCACCATCGCCTGCGGTCGGGTCAGTACTCTGCCGGGCGAAGCCTCCTCCAAATACTCGGTCACCACCAATCCGCAGAACTGGAAAATCGCCGGGGAAGGCCCTGAATATGAAGCCGCCTGGGCCATGGGCTCCGAATGTGGAATCGGCGACCTGGACGCGCTTATTAAAGCCAACTGGCTGTGTAACGATCTGGGTATGGACTCAATCAGCTTTGGAGCCAGCGTGGCCGCGGCCATGGAGTTGTTCGAGAAGGGCGTGATCACACAGAGTGAAACCGAGATTCCGATTGAGTTCGGCAGTGCGGAAGCCTTGATCGTCATGGCCGAAAAAACGGCCTACCGCCAGGGCTTTGGCGATGCGATTGCCGAAGGCTCCAAACGCATGACCGAGACGCTGGGTCGGCCGGAGTTCTTTATGGGCGTTCGCGGGCAGGAGTTTGCCGCGTATGAAGCCCGCGCCATCCAAGGCATGGGACTCGGCTACGCGACCTCAAACCGCGGCGCGTGTCACTTAAAGGCGTATACCGTTGCTGCCGAAATTCTCGGCCTGCCCCGTCAGATGGACCCGCGCGCCACAGAAGAGAAAGCCGAGATTACAAAAGTCTTCCAGGACGCGACCTCAACCGTTGACGCCACCGGCCTGTGCCAGTTTCTCACCTTTGGGGTTGGCCTGGAAGAAATGTTGCCCCAACTGTCGGCCGCCACCGGCGTGCCGTATACGCTGGAAGGACTCATGCAAATCGGCGAACGCATCTGGAACCTGGAGCGGCTGTGGAACGAGCGGGCGGGCTTCACCGGCAAGGACGATACCCTGCCCAAGCGGATTCTGGAAGAGCCCATCCCGTCCGGCCCGGCCAAGGGCGAGGTCAACCGCCTGGGTGAAATGCTGCCCGAGTACTACGAACTGCGAGGCTGGGATAAGGACGGCATCATCTCCGAAGCAAAGAAGAAAGAGTTGGGGCTGGAGTAAGCCCTCACCCTAACCCTCTCCCACCAGTGGAGAGGGGATAAAACGCGAAGAGGCGCCCGCATATGGCACACCACATCATTATCGGAGGGGGACCGGCCGGCGTAGCCGCGGCGGAAACGATCCGGGCAACCGCAGGCCCTGAGGCACAGATTACGCTCATCTCCAACGAGCCGGCCTACTCGCGCATGGTCTTACCCTACTATCTGGCGAACGACATTCCGGAGCGGCATGTGCTGACCGGAGACGCGGCCTATTTTGAAAAGCATGGCATTGCATCCGTGTCCGGTCAGGTTGAGCACCTCGATGCCCAAGCCCGCACAGTCACACTTGGTGACGGCTCAAGCCACGCGTTTGACACCTTACTCATCGCCACCGGCTCTTCGGCCCAACGTCCTCCCATTTCCGGCATTGATCAGGAAGGCGTGTACACCTTCTGGACGCTCGAAGACGCAAAACAGGTGATGTCGAAAGCGCAGGGCACGCCCAGGGCGGTACTCGTAGGTGCCGGCTTTATTGGCTTCATTGTCCTGAACGCGATGGCCAAGCTGGGCTGGAATCTCTCAGTGGTCGAAACCGAGCCGCAGGTCCTCCCGCGCATGCTCGACGCCACAGGCGCGGAAGCGGTCGAAGGCTGGCTGGCGGACCGGGATGTGGCCGTTCATACCGGCGCCCAAGTCCGGAGCATTAGCCGTGCGGGCGAGGCACTCAGCCTCTCACTGAGCAGCGGTGCAAGCCTGAGTGCGGATATTGTCATTTTGGCCACAGGCATTCAGCCCAACCTGGGATTTCTCAACGGCTCCGGCATTCACATTGACGGCGGCATTGTTGTTGATGACCGCATGCAAACCAATATCCCCGGCATCTACGCGGCAGGTGATGTCGCGGCCGGACCGGAACTGCTGAACGGCTCGGCCGCGGTGCATGCGATTCAACCAACCGCCGTGGACCACGGCCGGATTGCCGGCGCCAATATGGCGGGCAAAGAGACGCACTATCCGGGCAGCCTGCTGCTCAACGTATTGGATGTCATCAATCTGCACTGCGCCAGCTTTGGCCAGTGGCGCACAGATGCGACAGATGCGACAGATGGGAATGACTCGATCACAACAATCTGGAACCCGACACGACCGATTTATCGCAAATACGTCTGGCACGGGGACCGCATGATCGGGGCGCTGTTTGTCGGACCGATTGACGACGTCACCATGCTGAACGACGTTGGTATGGTCAAAGGACTCATTCAGACGAAGCTAGCCCTGGGAAACTGGGCGGACTACGTCAAAGAGAACCCGACCGATGTGCGTCGAGCCTATGTCGCGACCGGCGCAGCACAGAAACTGGTCGGTCAAACACTCTTAGGCGCACCCGCCACAGCGCGTGCCTACCGGGTAGACGGTAAAACGCCCCAAGCCTGGCAAAAAGACTCGCACGCACCCCTCATCGGTTCACGGCCAGGCACGCTGGATACGCTCCCGCGAACACCGACCCCAGGCATTGGAAAGGGTGAATAATCGATGCAGGTCAGTATCAAACTCTTTGCCACTCTTCGGAAAAAACTCCCCAAAGGCTCTATGGGGAAAGCCACGCTTGACCTCGTAGATCAGGCAACCATCAACGACCTGATTCAACAACTCGACGTTCCCCTCGACCTGGCCCAGATGGTTCTGGTCAACGGCGAGCAAACCCGGGAGTTCGATCAGGCGCTTACGGACGGCGACCAGGTCAGCATCTTCCCGCCGGTCGCGGGGGGAGCGAGTGAAGCCTCTTATGTGAAAAGACGGTAAGACCTTATTTCTATAACCCGCCTTTTCACTGCCCGCCTTCCTTCAGCCAGTTCACCCACTCATCGAGGAATAATCGGCAGCACCACATGCGAGGGATGCGCGTCATCATGAAAGACGTGCTGCAGGGCCGGCTCCAGGCGACTGGCCTCGCCACCGGCCTCGCCGGTTTGCGGGTTCCGATCAAAACGCGGGAAGTTTGAGCTGGCGATGTCAAGCCGAATACAGTGCCCAGCCTTGAAAACATTGCTGGTCGCCCATAGGTCTAGGGTGAACTCGTATACTTCATCTGGCTTGAGGAGCGTTGCCTGTACCTTTGATGCACGGTAGCGGCCACGCATGATCCCGTCAGTCAGATTCTGGGCGTATCCTTCGGGATGCACATCCACCAGCTTGGCCGTAAAATCCGTATCCACCGCGCTGGTGGCCGCATACAGCGTCAGCGTAACAGGCCCGGTGACCTCGACATCCTGCTCAAGTACGGGGGTGGTGTACACCAGGACGTCTTCCCGCTCTTCCACCGAACGTTGATCGAACGCACCGCCGGGTACGGCCGCCGGCCAGCAGCATAGCCCGCCGCCTTTGGTCGGAACGGGGTGGCGCGGATCAGACACAAACACGTCAGCCGGTTCGCTCCGCGGAGCCTCGGGACTTAATGTTCCATCACCACGGAGGCTGTTCCCTTTACCGTTGCTATGCAGGTAGTACTTTGTGTACTGCGTCCGGGCGAGAGGCCATTCGTTTTCATTCCGCCAGGTATTATGCCCCATGACGAAAATACGCACCGGCGGCTCTTCCAACAGGCCGTTCTGTTTGCCCTTGAGCCAGTAGTCAAACCATTTGAGGTGCAGGCCGTCCAGGTCGGCGGCTAATGAAGTACTCGATAACCCGAAATTCGCTTCGCCGACAATGTTGCTCAGCGGCAACGTATGGTGCCACGGACCGATAACGAGTTTCTGACCGTTTCGAGCCTCTGCCGTAGCGCCCCGCTCACGCATACCCAGATAGTTCCGAATCGTGCCGCCCAGGAAGATGTCATACCAGCCGCCAACATTACACGCCGGAATGGGAATCGTGTCATGCCGATTTTCGATATTGAGCTGTGCCCAGTAGTCGTCATCGTCCGGATGCGCCAGCCAGTCGTAAAAGTACGGCGCCGACTTGCTCAAGAACGGAAAATCCTTAAGCGGGAGATGACGAAAAGCCTCACACATATCATCAATCCCGGACAGCAAGTGTCCCACTTCGTCCCGCAGTTCGGGCTGTTCTTTGGCAAGACGCATGGCCGTATCGGGAGCCAGGCCGGTCATGGTCCAGCTCGCATTAAAGCCAAGCGCAAAGGCTCCGCCCTGATAGGTCCAGCCTTCGTGATAATCGGACGCCGTAATCAGCGGGAAGATCGCTTTCAAATGGGGCGGCTTACTCAAGGCGGCCAGCCATTGGGTGGCACCAACGTAGGACGCGCCATACATACCCACGTTCCCGTCCGACCAGGGCTGTACGGCACACCACTCAACGGTGTCGTAGCCATCGGCTATGTCATCCCGAAAGGTGTAGAACTCTCCGTCCGAGGCGTAGCGTCCACGCGAGTCCTGGATGACAACGGCATAGCCCTCACTGGCTGTCCGTATGACATCGAGCATGAGCATGGAAATAGTCGTCAGCCCTTTGTCGTACGGGGTCCGCTGCAGAATAACCGGATGCGTTCCCGTAGCCGGGCGATAGACATCGGCGCGCAGCAGCGTGCCGTCCCGCATGGGGATGGCCACATCTTTTTCAACAATCAGTGTGGACTCGCTCATACTCGCCTCCTTAATTTCCAGACACACAATCGACCCGCCCGAACAGCCCTGCCAGCCGCTCGCAGTCTGCCGCGGCCAGCGGCTCTTCGAGCAAAGAGGCAACATTCTCTTTGAGATGCTCGACATTGCCGGTTCCGGTCAGGACGCTGTCCATCCCAGGCTCGTGCCGACAGTAGCGGTAGGCCGCCTCGGGAATAGTCCCCGCTTTCCCATTTTCAGTCAAAAAGCCAAGCAGGTTCTGGGTCTCACACAGGGCTGGATCGATTTGGTTTTTGTCTTTGAGTTCAGCCAGAATCTTTTTCAGGTAATCCGGGCGGCTGAGCGCGTTCCGCACGGCAAACATGCCCATGGTCCCAATGTGCTTGGCCTGCGTTTTTGGGAACACCCGCTGGCGGGCGGATTGGTTCAAAAAATTAAACCCGATCATCATCACATCCCAGCAGTCGTCCTGAAGCGCCTGCTCCGCCATCGCGTGCTGAGGGTCAGGAATAAAGGCTTCGGTCACACCGACAAAGCGTATCTTGCCCTGCTCTTGCAGCCGCAGCAGTACCGGGCAGAGCGTGTCGCGGGCGTATTCATACTGCTCGACCCGGACGCCGTGCAGATAAAAGACATCCACATAGTCTGTCTGTAAGTGCTTGAGGCTGTGTTCAACCCCGCGCCGGAGTTCAGCGCTTGGGTCGTCACTCTCACGGGCCGGACAGAGCTTTTTTGTGGAAATGACGAGTTGGTCCCGAGCGACATCCTGTATCGCCTTACCCACAATGCTCTCAGTCCCATAGGCTTCGGCAGTATCGATCAGGTTGATTCCCAAATCCAATGCTTGGCGAACGACCTCAATAGATTCTTGCTCGGTTCTGCCGGTTTTCTGCCCCAGTCGGCTGTGGCCGCCACAACCCAAGCCGGCCACGCTGACCTTGAGACCAGTTCGTCCGAGGATGGTGTATTGCATATGTATATATTCCCCGCCCAGTTAAGCAGTGAAGCCGCGCAGCCTGGAGTCTGGAATCCCCAGACCATATGCCCCTTCCCCTCTTTTCTGCAAGATGTTCAATCGAGATGTCTAATCAAGATGTCTTATTGAGAGAAAAGAGCGCCTTGCTTTTCGTACGGTCCGGCGCTATGGCCAGAGAGAAGATTGGTACACACTCATAAAAGGAGGGAGTCACACCATGGCGAACAAAGATTTTGAAGTGAAACAAATCCTCAAGGCATATCGGCAGGGGCTGATCTCAGACGAACTGTTCGCAGAACAGATGCAAGAACTTGGGGGAAACGGCGCGACAGGCGGGCTTGATGTTGCCAACGTCTTTGACCACCGGGGGAGCCTATTCGCGAAGCTGCAGGAAACCCCTATGAGTCAAACCGTCGCATTCACCCTGCCGGCCGGCTATGGCAACGACACGGAGAATACCCACAAGGGCGACCAGATTATTTATGCCATCGAAGGCTGCGCGACAGCCAAAGTGTCCGGCACAGAGCAAGACATCAAAGCCGGCGATGTGCTCATGATTCCGGCCGGCGCTCCCCATACTCTTCGAACCGGGAACGAATCGTTCTTTGGCTTTACCATCCTGGCGCCGCCGGAACTGTAGCCACTCTCGGACGACCTCTTCGGCAATACCGGGGGGCGCAGCCTGCTGCGTCCCCTACGCTAACGCCCGGATCACCTCATCCGACGTACATACCGTTGTCAGCCCTCCCAGGGCTGCGCCTAAAATTACCCCATGGGCTTCTTCGGTCGTCGCCGCACAGCAGTCTTCGGGAATGAAGATGTGATAGCCGCGGTCTGTGCCGTCCCGGGCTGTGCCTTCGACAACGCCATCTGTGGCGATGCCGGTCAGCACCAGGTGGGTGCGCCCTTGGGAATTGAGAATGGCTTCCAAAGGACTGGCGTAAAAGGAACTCACCCGCGTTTTGGTAATCACCAAGTCTTCCGGCTCGGGGGTGAGGTCGGCATGGATCTCAGCTCCCCACGTCCCGTCCTGTAAGGCTTCCATTTGCTTGATCACCTGAAAGACCTTTACGTGCTCCAGTAAGTCGGAGTAATCCGACCGGTAGGCATGTCGAACATGGATGATCGGTACGTGCGCCGTCCTCCCCGCGGCAGCCAGGGCGCTGATATTTCCCAAGATGTTCTTTTCCTTAATAAGCCTGGGCATGGCCCCGCCAGTCAGGTGCCCGCCAAATTTACCGTCTTCATGCACAATATCGTTCTGGCAGTCCATCACCAGAATGGCGGTTTTCTCTTTTGGCAACGTTAGCGCACTCATTCGACCCTCCTCCTTTTTGTGTCCTCTAGTGTATCCGGCGCATTCACTCTGATCCTATATCAATAATATTTTGCTCTGTCGCGCCGGCGTGTGACAGCTCGGATACATCACCTCATTTCAGATTGACAGACCAGAACATCCTCTATCTAATCGCGGCTGATGAGAGAGCCAGATTCCTTGGACGACCTCAAGAGCGAGGGCGGGCGAGCAGACCGCGGCGAACGGGTCTTCTATGGCTGGCTGATTGTCGGCGTCCTGTTCTTTATCTCCATTATCGACGGGGGGTTCACCTATACCTTCTCGACCTTTCTGAAGCCGCTCACCCAGGAGTTCGGCTGGTCACGCGCCGAGACAGCCACGGCTTTCTCCCTGTATTTATTCGTTGCCGGCCTCGTCCTGCCCGTGTGGGGATGGCTCATCGACCATGTTGGTGCCCGCTGGGTCTTTCTGCTGAGCGCACTCATTGACGGCGTCGCCCTGCTCTTGCTCAGCACAGTTCACAGCCTTACCGGCTTCTATGCCTTATACCTGTTTTTAGGTGTCGGACTGGCAGGAATCGGCCCCATGCCCGTGGGTAAGGTCATTACCCAATGGTTTGTGGCCAAGCGGGGCCTGGCCATGGGCATCGCCCTGGTCGGCGCGAGTGGTGGCGGGCTGGTGCTGGTACCGCTGTGCGGTTTTTTGATCGCTGAATTTAGTTGGCGGCTGGGCTACCAGGTCCTGGCCGCCTTGTCCCTGTTCGGAATGCTGCCCCTGGTCTGGTTCTTTGTCATCAATACCCCAGAGGAAAAGGGACTCAAGCCGTTGGGGCAAAATAGTCCGCAAAATAGTCCGACAAAGAATCACACGCCGGTAACGACTGAGCAAGAACCAAAACAGGACGCTCGGGACTGGACACTCAGACAAGCGCTGTCCACGCCAACCTTTTGGCTCTTAGGGGTCGCATTCTGTCTGGGGCTGATGGCGGCTGGGGCTGTGCATGCCCACCAGGTCGCATTTTTTCAGGATGCCGGTTACAGCCTCGAGTTGGCTTCAACGATTACCGGCATCTCTTTAGGCATGAGTATGGCCGGGCGGTTTCTGGCCGGCTGGATCAGCGAACACGTCCGCCACCCGCACGCCCTCCTCGCCGAGTGTCTGTGCATGCAGGCGGTCGGCATCGGGGCCTTACTCTATCTGGAGAGCCTCGGGTTCTGGGCGCTGGCGCTGTTCGTGCCGCTCTTTGGACTGGGGTATGGCGGCATGATTGTGCTGTGGCCTTTGACCGTCGGACATGATTTTGGGCGGCAGTCTTTTGGGGCAATCGCCGGTGTACTAGGTACGTTGGGGCTGAGCCTTGGAGGCGCGCTGGGACCCATCGTTGCCGGTGCGTTTTATGATAACACCGGCAGTTATGACTGGGCGTTTGTGTCTTGCGTGGGCGTGTTTTTCGTGGGCGCAGGGGCCGCGGTCATGGCTCCGGAGCCGCGGGCTGTGTAGGGCAACCTGGCTTAGAGCAAATTACGATGCTGTGGAGCCGCCCGTCATTCCTGCGGAAGCAGGAATCCAGGCCCCCAGCCCCCGCCGCCCGCTGGATGCCGGATCACGTCCGGCATGACGGAAGCTGCATGGCTAGAGCCTAGCGTAAAACGCTCTAGCCGGAAGCCCGCGGACCCCGCAGCAGCTGACCGGGCAACGCGCCGGTGTGTTCGTTGTGACGCAACACAACCTCGCCGTTCACGACGGTGGCGAGAAAGCCCGTCGCCTGTTGCTTGAGTCGCCTCGCGCCAGCCGGCAGATCGTAGACGACTTCCGGTAATTGCGGTGCGACGGTCTGGGGATCAAAGATCACCACATCGGCGTTCCAGCCCTCACGCAACAACCCGCGTCCGCTCAGACCCCAGTGAGAGGCAGGAATGAAACTCAACTGGCGCACCGTCTCTTCCAGCGTCAGCGCCTGCTTCTCCCGAACCCAATGGCCCAGGACATGGGTTTGGAGCGATGAGTCCATGATCTGTGAGACATGCGCACCGGAGTCTGAAAACGTGATGACCGAGCGCGGGTGGCGCATCATTTCCAGCACGTGATCTTGATTCTGGTTGACGAGCGGTTGGAGGAAAAATTGTTTCAAGCCCTTCTCCAACGCCAGATCAATAAACACCTCGACCGGACCTTGCTGACGCTCCTCAGCAATCTCGGCGATTGAACGATACGGTGGAGTGGCGGAGTCCATGACAAACAGCCACTTAAAATTCGCCGCGCGCGGCTCCGCGCCAACCCCACTGTTCGGATTGCGCGGCTTGTGGTGGGCGGCTTCAACAAGCTTCTGGCGTGTTTGCGGATTACGCAGCGCGGCTTCCTGGGCGGCCAATGGGAGTTTTCTGATATCGCACCACACCGGCAAGGTATCGAACGGCGTGGCCGTCTCGAATGACAGCACAACATTCAGCGGACGACTATGCACCTGGATGAACATCCGCCCACCCGCCGCGGCTGTTTCGTCGGCCAGGCTAAAAAACGGCTGCCACATATTGGGCGCTTGGCGGCTGCTGAACATACCAAACGTGACCGGCACGCCGGTGTCAACGGCCAGCGCTTTGAGCCGACCGAGATATTCATCAATCCGTTCAGGATCGAACCGGGCGTCTTCGTTGGCAATTTCAAACACACCGGCGTTCAGCTCACCCATGACGCCGACCAGTTGGCGCACCTCGTCCCAGGTCGCCAGCCGGCTGGCAACCGGTTGACCGTCCGGCGTCTGATGGTTGTGGGTACGTGAAGTGCTCAGTCCGATAGCGCCAGCCTGAATAGCGGCCCGCACTTCGCGCTGCATGGCTTCCAGGTCTGTCGCACTCGCTGCTTGGGTAAATGCGCGCTCACCCATGACATAGGTACGCAGCGCGGAGTGACCGATATAAGCGGCATAGTTAATGCCCTTCGGCAGCGCCTCAACCGCATCCAGATATTCCGGGTAGGTGGTCCAACTCCACGCAATACCCGCTTCCATTGCTTCCGGGGCAATATCTTCTGCCCGTTCAAGATTGCGCATCACCAGCAGTTTGTCCTGCTCGGCACACGGGGCGAGAGAAAAACCACAATTCCCCATCACCACACTGGTGACACCGTGCCAACAGGAACACGTCCCCAGCGGGTCCCAGAACACCTGGGCATCCATATGGGTGTGCGCATCGACAAAGCCCGGAGCAACCACATGCCCCTCGGCGTCAATCACCTCGTGCGCACTGTCGCGGATTCTGCCGATGGCCGCGATTTTTCCGTGGCTGATACCGACGTCAGCCTGAAAGCGGGGCAGTCCCGAACCGTCAATAAGCGTACCGTTTTTGATAAGCAGATCGTATTGCATTCTCCTTCTATAAACGAGGCGGAAGCTCGAAAGCAAGGCATGGAAAACCGGCCGAATCTGACGTAGAGTATGCATGACAAATGGTAACCATAAGGAGGGAAATCCCATGTCAGAGTATAAACTCATTTCAGCAGACTCACATTTCGTTGAGCCACCCAGCATGTGGGCCGAACGTATGGATAAAAAGTTTCGCGACCGCGCCCCCCGCACCGTCAAAGGACTGAACGGCCGCGACGGGGAGTGGTTCGTGTGTGAGAATATCACCCCGATGTCAGTCGCCGGCTTCTTTGGTGCCGGCGTGCCCTCGCCAGACCTTCCTGAGCACAGCAAAAAGGGCTTTGATGAAGCGCCCAAGAGTGTCTGGGACGCCGCCTATCGGATCGCGGATCAGGATCGGGACGGCGTCCGGGCAGAGGTAATTTATACCTCCATGGGGATGCCGCTGTTCGGGTTGGACGACGCGGAACTCCGCTATTCCTGCTTTCGGGCCTTTAACGGCTGGGCGACCGAGTATTGCAGCTACGACCCGAAACGTCTCGTCCCACTCGGCCTTATCACGCTGGAAGACATTCCACTGGCCGTGGACGAACTTCAACGCATCGCCAAACAGGGCATGCGGGGCGCCATGATCTGGGCCGAGCCGCCGGACGACCGGCCCTATAGCCATCCCGACTATGAGCCCTTTTGGGCCGCCGCCCAGGACCTCAATATGCCGCTCTCGCTCCACATTCTCACCGCCCGGAGCGGCACGGGCGCAAACCAGGCGAGCGGCAAGGGTTTTCTGCTTTCCCTGGCGACCCTGCATCACCAGATTGAACGCTCGATTTCCGAGATGGTCTATGGCGGTGTGCTTGAGAAGTTTCCCAGCCTCAAGATCGTCTCGGCTGAAAACGATGTCGGCTGGATGGCTTATCTGATGTACCGCCTTGATATCGTGCAGCGGCGGCTCGGTGCGCTGGGAAACATGGACCTACCGCTACGTGCCAGTGATTATGTCAAGCGGCAAGTCTACGCGACCTTTATCGCCGACCCGGTGTTTGTGGATTCTCTCCATCGCTACGGCCCGGACAACACCATGTGGTCGTCCGACTATCCGCATACGGCCGCAACCTTCCCGCGTTCGCAGGAGATCGTGAAAAAACGGCTGGGCGCACTTCCCGAAGAAGATTTGCACAAGATCGTGTATGGGACGGCCGCACGCGTATACGGCTTGGAGTAAAACATATCGTCCCCAGTCCTGTTGACGACGCCGTATAAACAAGACAGGGCCGAGGAAAATCCTCGGCCCTCGTTCATACATTTGTTCATAAAGAGGAGTCTATGAAACTCTCACAGCCCCGCATCACACCAATCGGAGAAGATGAATGGACGGACGAACAACGCGAGTCACTAGAAGCCCGCTCCCGGGCGGGACACGTCTATAATGTCATTGGCACTATGGCTCGCCATTGGGAAGCCTCAAAAAAGTTTCAGGTCTGGGCTTACCACGTCATGGGTGACACCTCGACCTTGGTCCCGAGAGAGCGGGAGCTGTTAATCCTGCGCATCGGCTGGCAGTGTCAGGCCGAATATGAATGGGGTCAGCATGTGATTTTCGGTAAAGAAGCCGGCCTGACCGATGAAGAAATCGCACGGATTAAAGCCGGCCCGGAGGCAGACGGCTGGGACCCATTTGATGCCACCCTCCTACGTGCCGCAGACGAACTGCACGCAGACGCGTTTATCAGCGACGCCACCTGGGCGGCCCTGAGCGAGCGGTATAACACCCAACAATTCATGGACGTGGTCTTCACCGTCGGCCAGTACAATATGGTGTCCATGGCGCTGAATTCCTTTGGGGTGCAACTGGACGACGGCGTCGCCGGCTTCTGACAGTGCCCTGCCCTGGGAAGAATAGGCCAAGTAACAAGACTCTCACCCAGACACCGGTCGCCTTGCCGTGGATTTTCTCGCACTAGACCTCGAAGTCGGACGGCACGACAACCGTCTCCATGCCTTTGGCGCAGTGCGGTCGTGGAGCGGCAAGGCCCAAACATTTCAGGGGGGCGACCTAAACGCGGCCCTGGAAAACCTGGACACGTTTGCCAAGGGCGCGGATTACCTGCTGGGCCATAATCTGATCGCGTTCGACCTGCCTCATCTGACCGCGGCAAAACCCGGCCTGCGGCTGTTGCGCCTACCCGCAGTGGATACCTTGCGGCTCAATCCCCTGGCCTTCCCCCGCCATCCCTACCACCATCTGGTCAAGCACTATCAGGACGGACAACTCAAACGCGGACGTATCAACGACCCGGAGTTGGACGCCCGGCTCTGCCTGGACGTTTTCGGCGACCAGCAAAAAGCGCTGAGTGAAACGGACCCCGACTTGCTGACCGCCTGGCACTGGCTGACCGGCGCGGACGACGCCGGGGCCGGCTTCGACGCTTTCTTTGCGGCCCTGCGAGGGGCGGCCCGACCGTCCCACGTGGATGCCTATGGGGCGATCCGCGACCGGCTCGCGGACACGACCTGTCTCACCCAGAGCCGCGCGGTGCTGCAAGAAGTCCTGGCGGATACGGCCGGCAACGGCTGGGGGCTGGCCTATGCGCTGGCCTGGCTGTCGGTGGCCGGCGGGAACTCGGTCATGCCGCCCTGGGTGCGGCATCAGTTCCCCGAAGCCGGGGTGCTGGTACGCCGGTTGCGCGACACGGCCTGTACCAGTCCCGCCTGCGAGTGGTGTCGGGAACGGCACGACGCCCGCAGGGAACTGACCCGCTGGTTCGGGTTTGCCGACTTTCGTCCGGAGCCCCACGACAAGGACGGTCGGCCCATGCAGCAGGCCATTGTCGAGGCGATCATGGCCGGACAGCACGTGCTGGGCATTTTGCCGACCGGCACCGGCAAATCACTGTGCTATCAAATCCCGGCCCTGTCCCGGTACGACAAGACCGGCGCGCTGACCGTGGTCATCTCACCGCTGGTGGCGCTCATGGCCGACCAAGTCTCCGGCCTGGAATCCCACGGCGTCGTGTCCGGCGTGACCATCAACGGCATGCTGTCCATGCCCGAGCGCTCCGCGGCCCTGGAGCGGGTGCGCCTGGGCGATGCCAGCATCCTCATTGTCTCACCCGAGCAACTGCGCAGCCGTACCGTGCGCCGGGTCCTGGAACAGCGTGAGATCGGCCTCTGGGTGCTGGACGAGGCGCATTGCCTGTCACGCTGGGGCCACGACTTCCGGCCCGACTACCGCTACGTGGCACGCTTCATCCGCGAGAAGGCACCCGACGGACAAATAGTCTGCCTGACGGCAACGGCCAAGCCCGAGGTGCGGGAAGACATACTCACCCACTTTCGTGACAAGCTCGGCGTTGACCTCAGCGTCTTTGACGGCGGCGCTCAACGCACCAACCTGGAATTCGTGGTCGTGCCGACGACGGGCGGTGAGAAGTTCGCTCATATCCATCAAATCCTGACCGCGGACCTGCCACCGGACACGCCCGGCGGCGCCATCGTGTACTGCGCGACACGCGCCCAAACCGAAGACATTGCCCGGTATCTGTGCGCCAAGCATATCGACGCGGCTCACTTCCACGCCGGCCTGTCACCGGAGACCAAGAAGAACGTGCAGCGGCGGTTCGTCTACGGCGACATCCGGGTGATCGTCGCCACCAACGCCTTCGGCATGGGCATAGACAAACCGGATGTGCGCTTGGTCATTCACGCCGATATCCCCGGCTCGCTGGAAAACTATGTGCAGGAAGCGGGCCGGGCCGGACGCGACCGGGAAACGGCGCGCTGTGTGCTGCTCTACACGACCGACGATATCGAGCGACAGTTCGGTATGTCGGCCCGCTCGCGGCTAACTCGGCCAGAAATCCACGCCATCCTCAAGGCGCTGCGCAACCTGGATCGCAAGAAGCGCATGGACGGCCAAGTCGTTGCCACCGTGGGAGAGATACTTGGCGAGGACGAAGACGCCGCGTTCGAGCGCGACTCCGCGACCGACGATACGCGCGTGCGCACCGCCATATCCTGGCTGGAGGAAGCAAAATTATTGACCCGCGAGGAGGACCGCGTGCAGGTGTTCCCGTCCTCCCTGCGGGTCGGCTCACTGGAAGAAGCCCGCGCCAAGCTGGCCAAGACCACCGTTACAGCCGACTATCGCCGGCGGTTGCTAGCTATTACCGAGAGCGTGATCGACGCCGACCCCGACGAGGGCATCTCCACCGACGAGTTGATGACAGCCTCCGGGTTGCCCGCGGAACAGGTGCGCCGCGCCCTGCACGACCTGGAGCGGCTGGGGATCGCCAACAACGACACCGCGCTGACCGCCTTTGTCCACGCCGGGGTCCAGCACGCCTCGCCAAAACGCTTGGACGAGGCCGCAGACCTGGAGCACGCCCTCATCGTCGCCCTGCAAGAGGCGGCCCCGTACATGGGGAAAGATGAAACCTCAACGCTACACGTGCGCCTCGTCACCCAACGGCTCAAGGACACCGGCCATACATCCGCCCTGCCGGAACGCGTAGTGCGCATTCTGCGCGGTCTTGCCCTGGACGGACGCGGCGAGGAGGGTGGCAAGGGCAGCCTGGGCTTACGCGGCCTGGGCCGCGAGGCCGTACAGATCACGCTTCAGCGCGAGTGGGCCGCGCTGATAGAGACTGCGGAGCGGCGCCGGGCCGCGGCCCGGGTGCTGTTGGATCACCTGCTCGACAGCCTGCCCTCGGGGAGTCGGGGTACGGACCTGTTGGTCGAAACAACCCTCGGCAAGCTGTTAAACGCGATCCGGTCTGACCTGGAGTTAAAGACCTCGGTCAGGAACCCCGAACGGCTGCTGGACCGTGCCCTGCTGTGGCTGCACGAACAGGAGATCATCCGCCTCAATAAGGGACTGGCCATATTCCGCCCCGCCATGTCCATCCGTCTGAGTCAGGAACAGCGCCGCTTCACTAACGCCGACTTCACACCGCTCAAGCTCCATTACCAGGACCAAGTGCTCCAGATTCACGTCATGGCGGAGTATGTCCAGCGCGGCTTGCAGGCCATGGCCGACGCACTGGCTCTCGTCATGGACTATTTCAGCCTGAAGCAGCAGGATTTTTTGCGCCGCTGGCTGCCCACCCGCGACAAGGAGATTACGCGCCAGACCACGCCGGAGTCGTGGCGGTCCATTGTGGAAGACCTGAAGAATCCCGTCCAGCAGCGCATTGTCGCCGACGACCGAGAACAGACCAGCGTCCTGGTACTGGCCGGCCCCGGCTCTGGCAAGACGCGGGTCCTGGTCCATCGAATCGCCTATTTATTGCGCGTGCGACGTGAAAACCCGCGCGGCATTCTGGCACTCGCCTATAATCGCCATGCCGCGGTAGAAATTCGTCGTCGTCTGGCCGAACTGCTCGGCGACGACGCCCGAGGCGTGACCGTACTCACCTGTCACGGCTTTGCCATGCGGCTGGTGGGCGCCAGCTTCAGCGGGCGCGCGGAACGCCTGGACAACGACGCCTTCCGAGAGATACTCCGGCAGGCGGTGGACCTGCTGCGGGGCGCCGGGCTGCCAGCGGACGACGCCGATGAGCAGCGGGCGCGGCTGCTGGCCGGTTTCCGCTGGATACTCGTAGACGAATACCAGGACATCGGCCCGGAGCAGTACGAGTTGATCTCGGCCCTGGCCGGCCGCACCCTGGCCGACGAGGACGACAAACTCAGCCTGTTTGCCGTGGGTGACGACGACCAGAACATCTACGCTTTCGACGGGGCGTCGGTCGAGTTTATCAAGCGTTTCGAGGCGGACTATCGGGCCAGACCGGCCTTCCTGACGGACAATTACCGCTCCACGGCCCATATTATTGCCGCGGCCAACACGGTTATTGAACCGGCCGCACGGCGCATGAAATCCGACCATCCCATCCATATTGACCGGGCACGCGCCCAGCAGCCGCTCGGCGGAGTCTGGGAAGAGTTGGACCTCGTGTCGCGCGGACGGGTGCAGATTATCCCCATACGGCGTGACCCGATCGCACAGGCCCAGGCGGCCATAGCGGAATTGCAGCGTCTGTCCGCCCTGTCAGCGGACTGGGACTGGTCCGGCTGCGCGGTCATTGCCCGCGAGTGGCGATCCCTGGAGCCGGTACGGGCCGGCTGCGAAGTCTACGGCATTCCGGTCCAGATGGGCAACGAGGAAATCCCCGGGTTTTGGCGATTCCGAGAGACCCAGGCATTGCTTGCCTGGCTGCGCCGAGACGAAACCGACCTCGTGGACAGGAGCGTCCTCAGCGCTTGGCTGGACGCCCAAGTCTCGGGCCGCTGGACCCAACTGCTGCGAGAAGCCATAGACGAATACGCCCTGGAAACCGGCGGGACGGAAACTCCGCTGGATCACTTCATCGAGTGGCTGGCAGAGTGGGGCCGAGACGTGCGCCGACGGCAGCGCGGCCTGTTACTGTTGAGCGCGCATCGCGCCAAAGGGCTGGAGTTCGACCACGTGGTCGTTCTGGACGGCGGCTGGAACAGCGTCGGCCGCGGCGAAGACGCAGACGCACTACGCCGGCTCTACTACGTGGCCATGACCCGTGCCCGGCAGACCCTGACGCTGACCTGCTTTGAAAGACCCCATTCGTTACAGACAATGTTGCACGCTCACCCTTCGGTCCTGCACCGGCCCCCGGTTGCACTGCCACCCTACCCCCCGGAGATGACAACCCGCTACCAGCGGCTCAGCCTGCGTGATGTTGATCTGAGCTTCGCGGGACGCCAGCCGGCCAGCAACTCGGTGCAGCGCGCCATTACCGCTCTTTCGCCTGGCGACCCGCTTCGAGTCCGCACTACGCAGCAACCGTGGCTGCTGCTGGATCGCGCTGGTAACGTGGTGGGCCGCCTCGCCAAAGGGTATACGCCGCCGGACGCAATGCGCTTGCGGTCGGCAACGGCCCTGGCCGTTGTGACGCGCAGCCGTACCGACTCTGAACCACAATACCAGGGCGCTCTCAAATGCGAGGAGTGGGAGGTGGTCGTGCCGGAACTGGTGTTCCAGCGCGCGGGCTGATCCACCCCCGTGTTTCGTTATGCGGAGGGGAGAAGGCGTTGGCATCCAGCACCCAGACAGGGACCTCAGCCACGCCGCACTCTTTGTTTGCGACGCCACTTGGGCGGCCCTGAGTGAGCGCTATACGACCCAGCAACTCATGGACGTCGTCTCCACCGTCGGACAGTACAATATGGTGTCCATGGCGCTGAATTCCTTTGGGGTGCAACTGGACGACGGCGTCGCCGGCTTCTAAGGGGGAATCCCCTCCAGCAGCACTTCGAAGAAGACTTCTTGTCTTCAATTTTGTAGAAAATACCCTTTCGCCAGCCTTCAAATACTGTAATATGGGCTTTCATGCAGAAAAACTGTATGAATTACGCTTATATTAAATCATGCAGTTCAATGATCCTGCACGAGTAGGGGTGGTCTACAATGTTAATTCAATTCAGTGTTCAGAATTATCGATCATTCCGCGAGGAACAAACGCTTTCACTCGTAGCAGGCAAGGACGGTGCCCACCTCGATTCGCTCATTAACTGTGGGGGAAAATTCCGATTGTCCAAAGTCGCATCAATCTACGGGGCAAATGCTTCTGGGAAAAGCAACCTCGTGAAGGCAATGAAGGCGATGAGAGACCTTATCTTGGTTTCGGCTACTCAGATGAACCTAGGCGATAGGATTAAATTCGTTTCTCCGTTCCGGCTAGACACCTCAACCGTACAGGAGCCCTCCCGATTCGAGATTACCCTACTCATAGAAGGCGATATTTTTGTCTACGGATTCTCCGCGACAAAGGAACAGGTGCATGATGAATGGCTCTTTGTTCAACCACAAGGGAAACGAAGCTCAAAATGGTTACAAAGGTCACGTGATAAGGCCAGTGGAGTCACATCATGGGCTTTTCGAGGGCCACTTAAGAGGGAGGCATGCCTGCTTAAAGAGAAAACGCGTGACAACGGTCTCGTACTGTCGCGAGCGGCAGAGCTGAACATTGAGGCGGTGACCCCCCTATATCTCTGGTTTCGCAAAATGTTTTGGAGTTTTGACCTTTCAGATCCACCGACGGGCCTTAGGCAGCTCACCGCAGAGAGAATGAATGAGGATGAAGAGTTCCTAAATCGGGTCATTCGGTTCATACGAGAGGCCGACTTCGGAATAGATAGCCTGTCAGTAAAGGAAGGAGAGTGGATGCAAAGCGTTCCCGACGATGCTCCTAAAGAATTGCATGAATTGCGTGAGGTGTTTGTCAATCTTCAGAAGCTAGTAAGTAGTGAAAAGGTGGTACGCTTCTCGATTACTACAGAACACTCACTCAATGACGGAGAGACCCAAATACCTTTCAGCTTAGAGGAAGATGAATCGAATGGAACTCAGCGTTTCTTTGCCTTAGCGGGACCTATTTTATCGGCTTTATCAGATGGGGATCTGCTTGTGATCGACGAGATCGACTGTAGCATGCACCCACTACTGACACGAAAAGTTGTCGAGTTGTTTCAAAGTCCAGAAGAAAATACGAATGGTGCTCAGTTGATTTTTACAACTCATGACAGTTCCGTCATGGACCAGACACTATTGCGGAGAGACCAGATTTGGCTGACAGAAAAACGCGCAAATGGGTCTACTGAGTTATTTTCCTTATACGATTTTGGCGCTGACTCTCGACCACGAAAAGACACGGCTTTTGAAAAGAATTATTTAGCCGGGAGATACGGAGCTGTTCCAAACTTTGGTCCCTTCTTTGAGGATCTCTAAACGAATCAATATTTCCTAATGCAGAATGATGCGAAACAGGATAAGGCGTACAGCTCAAAAGAGAAAACTTAAGAAGACTATTTTGATCGTCTGCGAGGGCCAAGAAACTGAAAGAAATTATCTTGACGGTCTTAAACGCGAAGAGACTATCAGTAAGGCATTCGCAATTACCGTAGTCCCTGGGAGGGGTGGGTCGCGGAGCCAAATTATCGAACGGGCAATCAATCAGAAGGCGCAACGCAGAGAAATGGATGTCGTCCTCTGTGTGCTTGACACCGAATCGCTGGAAACTATTGAGGCAAAAGAAGACCTTGCAACATCTCGCCAAGAAGCGGCCCATAACGATATCACCCTCTATCTGTCTAATCCGGCTTTCGAAGTTTGGCTCTTGGCCCACTTCAGAAGAACATCACGGTCATTCAGAAATTGTAACGCGGTAATTGTAGAGTTGGATAAGGAGTGGAGTGCAGCTTTCAGACAGCCTTATGATAAGAGTGATGACAAGGTGTATCAGAGGTTGGCAACCCGCACTCAAGCTGCGGTAACGAATGCAAAAATGGTTGTTGAAATTGATCACAAGGAAAAGCCCGATATTGCCGATCGCAATTCGAGTACAGATTTCTACCAGTTAGTGGAAAGACTCCTTTCTGGCACTTTGTAATATGAAGAATCGATCTTCAGCCTTCATCAACATACCCGCGTAGCGCCAGCAGCACCTGCCCGCCCACTAGAGGAGTGGGAGGTGGTGGTGCCGGAACTGGTGTTCCAGCGCGCGGGCTGAGCCGCCCCGTTGTTTCGTTATGCGGAGGGTAGACGCCGGAAATGCTCCCAGGCGATACGTGGCGACCGGACAGTCACCGGCCCGCGGCAGTTCGGCGGGAAATGTTTCAGGTTGCCGCTCACCAGCGTTCGCAGGGGTGCCCGGAGGGCAACCTCCAGGAATACCGAGTCATCCGCGTCAGGCGGGGCCCGGTGCGGCCAGGGCAGCGCGGTGACATGTTCCTGGAATTGCAAGATAGCAAAAAAGGCATCCTGCCAAGCTCGTGCTATGCCAAGCCGTGGTCGGGCTAAGACCTCCCGGTATTCCAACTCAATACGGTCGTCAAACGCAAGCCGCAACCGACGCGCCAAGAGCATATCAACGAGGCGACCCGGTGGCCCAAGAGGCGAGAGGAGGCCCGACACAAGGACGTTTGTATCCAGCACCCAGACAGGAGCCTCAGCCACGCCGTACTCTTTTTTTCCGTGCCCGTCGTGCGGCTCTGATCTCTCGCTCTAGGTCTGCGGGCGTGACGGCCTCCGCGTCGTTTTGGGAGGATCGTGTCCGCATCGCGCGCACTGCCCGGCGGGCACGGGCAAACACGATTTCGCCGATATCCTCAAATAGTGTGGCGTCACTGGTGGGAATCATGATGCTGCAGGGGACCCCGTCTTTGGTGACCACCAGCGCCCCTTCCCGTTCAAGTTCCGCCCACACCTTCCCTGGCGCTGCGGTTAACATTCGTGAGGCGATTGTCTTCATGCACGACATTTAATTGACATAATATCGTGCGTCAAGAACGACAGCCACCTGCCTGCCTACCTGACGTTACGGTGGTGGGTAGAGTGTCGGATCAAAAATACTCAGCTCGGACTCGTAACCGGCTGGGATGATTTTGGAGACGGGAGTTTGGCAATTTTGCAGAGGTGAAGCGAGCAATTTGATGGCTCTATCGGCAACTGTACTATCGGTTTCTTCATTTGGTTTGCCAACTCCAATTCTAGTTGCACCCACTGAGACGATCTTGCGCTAGACGAATCTAACAAGATCATCCAATCAGTGGACGAAATCGCTCGGCTCAACTGTGGCTCAAGGGGTTGTTCCAAGTCCAGTCTTTCAAAATCTATCCAAGGCCGGAGACCAGCAGCCTGTACCATGTTTCGGACACACTGAGCGAAGGTCGCGTCAGCCCAAGAATAAGATATGAATATCGTTTGCTTATTGTGCATCATTGTTGAGTGGCGCTAGGAATCTCCCTTCGCCTTCAGTCTCGTTTTGGATAGCAATACCCGGTACATAGGTTGCGGCTTCGGCGAGATTCCATGAGCCATCTGACATAAGAGATTTCGTTGAAAATTGAACGACGCAGCCTCCCTGTACTTCCATCGCCTTTGTGCTCCGAATCCACGTCGGACCTTTGGCCTTGAACAAAAGTGTGAGGCGATCTGGGTTACCAAAGGTTTCCACGTCTTCAGCCTGCATGTCCTTCGTTTCCTTCACGATCGGATGAGAAGCCCCGCTCATTGCTTGAATGTACTGGTCCACACCCACATGTCTACCGTATTCACTCGGAGGGTAGAAGGCATACGGCTTCCACCAAAGCACCGCGAAAAACCCTGCAGCGATCAGAACGGGGAAAAGGACGACAAAAATCGTAAGTGTTATCTGAATGGCCCCAGCCGTTTGAGTCGCAGCCACGCCAAGTGTTGCTTCTGAGAGCGATACAAATAATGAAATCACCCACAGTGGCGTTAAGCTGCGGGGAGCACTTATTTTTTCATTACTCGCGGCCATAAGCTAAAATTCTACAAAGTAGCTCAGAATATAGATCATGGAGGATAAACAATTGTCAGGTACTTATCAGAGCAAGTTCTCATTTCGGCTCAATTATTCAGCAAAGAATTCTTATTTACAATGCCCAGAAAGCCACTCTGGATGCTAAGAAAAGTAAATCTGATGCCCTCTATAAGTGTCGTCAGCTTTCATCAACATACTCTCGCAGCGCCGGTAGCACTCGCTCGCCCAATAAACGTAGACCCTCTGCGGTTGTGAGGCCGTGGGGGGTGCCGAACTCGACCCGTCGGGCGCCGGCTTCAAACAGCGCCGTGGCTTGATTGGCTACTTGGTCCGGTGTTCCGGCAAAAGCCAGACGCTGGAGTAAATCGTCAGAGATATAGCTTCCGGCTTGCTCAAAATCGTAGGCGTCGGTCGCTTCCTTAAGTCGGGCCAATAACTCGGGCTCAATGGCTAAGCTGTGGTCCAGCGCGGCGATAACCGGCAGATAGAGCGCGGCTTCTCGCCGGGCGAGAGCGCGGGCGGCTTTGCCGTCCGTATCAACCACTGTGACCGCTCCAACCACTAAGCCAATTTCGTCAGCCTGCCGGCGGGCCTGCCCAGCACCCTTGGCTATGGCAGCGCGCATCTGAGACACTGCGGTCGGGTTCGTTGTCCCGCCGAGTTTAACCTCCGCAATCTCTTCAATACACGCCGCAAGCGTCTTCTGCCCCCACGTTCCCAACAGAAAAGGAAGCTCTGACCGGTGTATCTTCCAGCGCAGAGCCTCGCCGCCGGCTAAGGAAAACACCTCTCCCCGATAGGGTTGGGTCGATTGGCTAAGCAGATGCCGAATGCAACCAAACGCCTCCCGGAGTGCGGTGATGGGTCGCTGGGGGTGCAGGCCCACAAAATCCAGCCAGGCCCCGCGTGCCAAGCCCAAATAGGCCCGCCCCTGTGAGGCTTCATCAATAAGAGCGATATTGCCCACAATATTGAGCGGGTGACAGGTAAACGGATTGACTGCCGCGGGGCCGATACGGACGCGGCTCGTGTGTCGCGCGATTTCCAGCAGCGGCAGCCAGACCGGCTGATACAGCATGTCATTATAGACACTCACGCCGGCAAAACCGAAGTCTTCAACGATTTGAGCCAGCGGCCCGTAGGCCGAGAGGGGCTTATCCGTCTGAAAGGCAACACTGACTGAACGGGTCATGACGAGTCTATGAAAGAGCGACCGGCGCCACGTTGCGACCGGCCGCTCCTGCGCTTCCTGTTCGACCTACACACCGGGCGCAAACGCCTCAACCGCGCGCATATCGGGTAAGGATTCGTCGTCTGCCTTGACCGGCAGAAAGCAGACATGCGTGGCGCCGGCTTTGAGATGGGCGTCGATACGGTCCTGAATCTGCTCTTCGCTGCCCCAGGCAACGATGGCGTCCACCAGGGCATCGCTGCAACCGTCCTCAAAGTCCGCGTCCTGCCAGCCCAGGTTTTTCAGGTTGTTGGTGTAATTGGGCAGGCGGGGGACATAGGTCTTCATATACTGCCGTGCGGCGGCGCGGGCCTTGGTCGCGTCTTTTTCAAGGATTACGGCTTGGGCGGCGCAGATCCAGGCGTCGGGGCCGATCTGCTCGCGCACCTTGGCTGTATGTTCCGGCGGCACGAAATAGGTGTGCGTTCCTTGGGCCTGTTCTGCGGACAACGCAAGCATCTTGGGATGCAGAGCCGCAATCACGATGGGGGCCGGCTCTTTGGGTTTCGGCGCCTGGTAAAAGACATCTTTCAGTTTCGGCAGGTATTCCTTCATATAGCTATACGGCTTGTTGTAGTCGTGACCACGCAGGTTGGACACAATCGGCTTGTGACTGACACCAATGCCGAGCACGAACCGACCGCCGGACAGCTCGGCCACCGTATTCGTTGCCGCGGCCATGGTATAGGCGTCACGCGCCCAGATATTGGCAATCCCGGTCGCGATAGACAACTTCTCGGTATTGTTCAGCAGATACGCAGCATGCGCAAACGGCTCACGCCCGACCGCTTCGGGTATCCACAGCGTCTTATAGCCGGCCTGCTCAACCGTCTGGGCAAATTGGGCGCTCTGCGGAGCCGTCATACCGTCCAGAAAGAACCATACCCCTACTTTTCCGATATCCATACAAACCTCCTCAGACAAAGTCTCGCAAAAATCTTGTATTTGCAACGAACCGCACCATATGCCGGGCGTTATTGGGCTGTCAATCTTGGAGCTGCTTGAGAGCCGCTCTCCCTCGTCAAGACTCGCTCGGATGTGGTATAGCAGCAGGCAGGAGAAATCTCGCGAGACAAAGAAGGAGGCAGCTATGAAATTCGGTATCCATTATTCTCTGGGTGTTGGCATGAATCCAAGCATGGACGATTATGTGCGCGTGGCGGTAAAGGCGGAAGAACTCGGTTATCACTCAGCCTGGTTGGGCGACCACGTTGTCATCCCGGAAAAAATTGAATCTACCTATCCGTATACGCCCGATGGCTCAGCCAGCTTTCCTCGGCGCTTGCCCTTTCCGGATACCTTTGTCGTCCTGGCAGCCCTAGGCGCTCATACCAAAACCATCAAACTCGGCACCAGCGTAATCGTCGTCCCGTACCGCAATCCGCTCCCGGTGGCCAAGGCGGTGGCGACGGTCGATATGGCGACCAATGGCCGCTATATTTTTGGCGTTGGGGTGGGCTGGCTGGCGGAGGAGTTTGAGGCGTTGGGAGAGAAGTTCTCTGAACGGGGCAGCCGCACCAGAGAGTATCTTCAGGTCATGAAAGCCGTCTGGCAGGAAGAGGCCGCCAGCTTTGAGGGCAAATATTTTTCCTTTCCCGCCCTGTACGCCCTGCCGCTGCCGGTCCAAAAGCCTCACCCGCCCATCATCTTTGGTGGCGAGAGTATGCCGGCCCTCAAGCGCGTAGCCGACCTGGGCGACGGCTGGCAGCCCGGTCCGGTCCCGCTCGAAACCTTGAGAGAACGTATGGGACAACTGAGAGAGCTTATGGCCGAACGTGGCCGGGATTTTTCGCAGTTGTCAATCTCCATGCTGGGCGATGTAAAAGACCTTCAGGAAAATCCCGATACGCTGGCCGCACTCGGTGAACTCGGCGTCCAAGAGATGGTGTTATTTATGGCAACCCTGGACACGGATAAGACGCTGGCACAGATGGAAGAAGCTGCGAACGCATTTATGTCCTAGGCTTCTTTAAGGGAAGACCGGTTCATATGACCCTGACGTTCCGCACATTGCATCCCCATTTCGTGGCCGAGGTCGGCCCCATTGACCTGCGCCAGGCGACTGACCCTGAGACGCTGCTAGAGATCCGCGCCGGCATGGACGAGCACGCCCTGCTCGTCTTCCGCAATCAGCACTTCACGGACGAGGAGCAGCTGGCCTTTGCCCAGCGCCTGGACGGCCGCTTGCACACCAAGACCGGTATCAGCGCGTTCCAGAAAAGCCGCCTGGGCAACGAGGCATTGGCCGATGTCTCCAACCTCAACGCGAGCGGGGAAGTCTATCAGGCCGACGACCGCAAGCGCATGTACGGCCTGGGCAATCGGCTGTGGCACACGGATGCCTCATTCCAGGACCCGCCCGGCCGCTACTCCATGCTGTTTGCCCGAGTCGTCCCGCCGGTCAGCGCGGACACGGAATACGCTGACATGCGAGCGGCCTATGACCGCTTATCGGACGAGATGAAAGCCCGGCTTGAGGGGTTGCGCGTGCATCACTCGATTGCCCACTCGCGCGAAATTCTTGGTTTTGAATTTTCCGAAGAAGAACAGGACATCCTCAAGGGCGCGATTCAGCCGCTGGTCCGCACCCTGCCACGCACGGGCCGCAAGTCGCTGTACATCGCGGCGCATGCCTCCAAAATCATCGACTGGCCAATCCCCGAAGGGCGGCTGCTGCTGCTCGACCTGATTGAACACGCCACCCAACCGGAGTTTGTCTACCGCCACTCCTGGCGCGTCGGAGACCTGGTGACCTATGACAACCGGGCGACCATGCACCGGGCCCGGCCGTATGCAGACACGCAATACCGCCGCGAGCTGCGGCGGGTGACGACGCTTGACGTCGACCACGCTATCGAGCAGGCTGGAGCGGCCCATCACTAAGCAACACACAAGGAGAGAGGAAAGGAGATTCACCTATGGCCAATGTCCAGACCGTACTCGGCGACCGTTCCACTGACGATTTGGGATTCACCCTGATCCACGAACATTTAACCGTCGGCTTCCCCGGCTATGAATGGGATAACACCAGTTTTGACCGCAAAAAGGAAATCGCCGGCGCCGTGGAAAAGCTCAAAGAGATCAAAGAGCTCGGCGTCACCTCGTTTGTTGACCCCTGCCCGATGGAATTGGGTCGCGACCCGGAATTTGCCGCGGAATGCGCGGACAAATCCGGCTTGAACGTCGTAGTCGCCACCGGCTTATACAACGAAGCGCTCGGCATTCCGCCCCATTTCCGGAGTCTGCCCGCAGACGATATCGCCGAGATTTATGTGCGGGAGATTACGGACGGGATTGATAAAACGGGCATCAAAGCCGGTATCATCAAAACGGCTACCGGCGGTATTCCAGGTATGACCGAGACCGCTACAGCGATCGGCCCGCACGAAGAAACCTGTCTGCGTGCTGCGGCTCGAGCCCACAAAGCTACGGGGATGCCCATCTTATGCCACAATGATGAGCTTGGTCCGTTCGGGCGCGAGACCCTGGACGTGTTTGAAGAGGAAGGCGTGGATTTCAATCGCGTACTCATCGGCCACGCCTGTGGTGTGGGAGATATGCGCTATTACTTTGACGTTCTGGAGCGCGGCGCGTGGATTGGTTTTGACCGTTTTGGCATTGATGTGATTGCCCCGGATAAAATGCGCCTGGCCTCGCTGATTGGTTTACTGGCCGTGGGTTATGATCGGATTATGCTCTCGCACGATGCCGTCCATTGCCTGATGGGCCGACCCAGCAAGGCCTGGGAACAGTTTGTTGCAGCTTGTCCAAACAACAATTACTCGCATATTCTGAAAAACATCATTCCTACCCTGGCCAAAGCCGGTGTGAGCGAAGGCACCATTCACACCCTGATGGTCGAAAATCCCAAGAGCTATTTTGGCGGGTAAGTCTCGCTCTGAGCGGTTGCCTCGGACAGCGCAACCGCTCAGCCCGCCGTTCGATACGACAGGCCCGAAGAGTAGCCCTCAGCCATGTCTTCCCAGCCAGCTAGCGACCTCGACCAAGTCCGCACCTACTTCCGCAACTTCGGCCTGAAACAGGCACCGGAAAACGGCTCTCCCCTCTATCACGCCTTGTCCTTGGGCGTGCTGGATGACCCCGACATGCTGCGCCTTGCCGCAAGCTGTCCGCCCTCGCAACCGTCGGCCAACCTGCTGTTCGGCGCGGTGCATTATCTCCTCCTGGGTGGAGTCCAGCATCCCTTGCGCGACTTCTACCCGGACGTGGTCGCTTCGGAAAAAGCGCCGCACCCGCCCGCCCAGGAGACCTATCCACTGTTTCAAGACTTTGTCCGGCGTCACATCCAGACAATCGGACGGCTCATCACAAGCCGTTTGGTCCAAACCAACGTCGTCCGCCGCACGACCTGTCTTCTGCCTGTCTTTGCTCAGCTTACGCGGGAGGTAGGTAATCAGCCACTCTCGATTATTGAAATCGGCAGCAGTGCCGGCCTGAACCTGCATTGGGACCGTTATCACCATCGCTATGAGTATCCGTCCGGTACAAGCATAGCGTGGGGAGTCAAGGACTCAGCCGTTCAGCTCTCAACACAGGTCAGAGGAACAGTCCCCCTCCCTACCCTGCCTGAATATCTCAGAATCGCCTGGCGCGCGGGGATCGACCTCAACCCTATCGACGTGACTGACGCGGATGCCATGCGCTGGCTGCGGGCGCTCATCTTTCCCGAACATCTGGAGCGTCACCAGGAAATTGAAGCCGCGGCCCGCATCGCACGTGATAATCCAGTCCCTGTTGTGACAGGCGACGCCCTGACGCACTTGCCAGACCTGTTGTCCCAAGCCCCCCAGGATTCACGCCTGTGTCTGTACGCATCTATGGTACTCTACCAATTCTCGCCCGAAGCCCGCAAAGATTTGTGGAGGATGCTGGCGGAATTCTCACAAACCCGACCAGTCTCCGTCATCATTCTGGACGGCGTCCCCGAAGGCTGGGCACAGCTCCTCATCAGGGACTTCAAAAACGGTCGCTATACCAAACGACACGTGGCCGCTGCCCATGCTCACGGGCGTTGGTTGGAGTGGCGGGAAAGCGGCATGACGAGCGGTGAAGAGAGACTGCTTCCTCGGGTTTCATCCCTGGGCCAAAGCAGCAAAGTGTACTGTTGGCTCTACGAAGGTCGCTACCTTTATTGACTTGTACGGTTCTTGCCGTTGCCGCAGTTGTCCTTGTCGGCCACGTTGAGACCCTCGCTTGTAAATCTTGGAGTGTTCTTTCTCGGCAATCAGGACATAGCGTATCGTCAGGTTGGATTTCTCACTGCTGCCATATTCAGCCGCACAGACAGAAAGCAGGTATTCCAGAATAGGCAGTGAGCGTAGTAACTGCTCTTTACCCTTGGCCTTAGTTCTTTCCCCTAATGTCGTCTTTAACTCGACAAGAATAGCGTAATCGCTGCCGTTCGATTGACCAATCAACAAATAGTCACAAATTTGGTTCCATCTCTCCCTCTCGGGCTTCAAGGCTGACAGATGATTGAGCTTGTCCATGCGTACAGCCAGAAAAGGCGATGAAACACCGATAAGCTTAACTTTCGTGTCGTCCTGGTTTCTTTGACGCTCCTCAAGGATGAGAGAATTACCCGTTCCCAACCCTTGAAGCAATTCTGGCCTCAAAACAGTCTCCAATTGAGAAATCAGCTCCACCTCATTCTTCCCCTTCGTATGTCAATCGAGACTCAAGTTCACTGGAAACCCGATTGATGGTGTCGATGGTTGTGTCAAAGATCGGCATATCGATGCCGTATTTTTTAATCGTACATCGGGTTAGGCTGTTGCTTTCCGCCACATAGGCCCGAACAGAGTCGGGTTTCAGGAAGTCGTGTTCTGAGTATCCGAGTTTTCTCAGCACCCTGGGTTTGTCCTTGAAAGACCCGCTCAGCATGAGCAGGTTGTTGATTTCCTTGACGATGTAGTCGCTGTGGGTCGTAATCAGGACCTTCAGACCAGCGTGAACGGCTCGCGCTAACAAGCGTGCGAGTTGAATCTGATTGGCCGTATCAAGATGGCTTTCAGGCTCGTCAATTATGAGAAGCTGATTCTTTTCAGCGACGTGGCGCAGGAAGAAATACAAGTCAGACAATCCACGGACCGAAGAGGAAGCGATGTGGAGAGGGATATCAAAGCTGCGGTCTTTTCGTGCCTTTGACTTGAAGCGGATATCGTCACCGGAAGCCGTATAAGAGCCGCCCATTATATCTCTGATATCGTTAAACAATTTAGAGTCGTATATTTCGCTTCGGCGCTTCTGCAAATCGGGAATGCTTCTGGTGTAGTCAATGTTGTCTCTGATGGGAATCGCATACCGACTAGCCATTTTGTCGATAAACAGGAATGGAAAGAAGCTTTGCATCTCCTTCTCTCTGTCCTTCTCTCTGTCCTTTCCAACTTCCTGAAGAGCCTGCACCAATCGGTTCTTTGTAAAGTCGGCTTCCTTTACGAATTCCTGAACAATCTCCACTAGGCGGCTCTTTGTAAAGTCGAGTTCCTTGTAAAAGAGCGAAATACCGAAACGCTCAGCAGAAAGAATAAATGGCCTGAGAGGGGAAGGCGTAAAGTCATCCCCTACGACCTCGACTTGAACAGACACGTCTTCAAAGTCCTCTAACGAAGAATTAAACACTGCCGACACGACTGCTTTATCAATTTCCACAATACCATCTTCCACCTCTGGTGAGGGCGGGATGGATAGCAATTCCCACATTTTCAGAAACCCATACAACGTATACGCTACATACGTCTTGCCCGTGTTATTCCGACCGGCAATGATCGTCAGGTCGCCCAATTCCAGTTCGGCTTCGTGTATGGGGCCGAGGTTTTTGAATATGAACTTCATGGTGGTGTCTCCACGGTATAGTTTGCGTGTTTCCCTCTCTCTAAGGAAGACCCTCACCCTAGCCCTCTCCCAGAGGGAGAGGGGATAGGAGCCTAGTTTCAATCTATCGAGCGTACAAAGCAAGATTCTCTCTTGGCCCCAACGACTCAAGATGCTATGGCCCAAGAAAAAGGAGGATACTTTATGAGCGCATCTGACGCGGCCTCAGCGGCACGAGTGGCTACGAGTTCGTACGCCGAAGCCGACCCGCAACTGTACGCCTTTCTCGATTGGATGGAGCAGCAAGACCCCGACTATGCCAAGGCGTTCCGAGCCTATGGCGAGAAGGGCACCGGCGAGGGCCAGGCCCTTGCGGTCAAATACCGTGAAATGGTCATGACTGGTATTCTGGTGTTCGCGGGACGCAAGGAAGGAGCCGTGGCCCATCTCAAACGGGCGATCGAACATGGAGCCACAAAGCGTGAGCTGTTCGAGGCCGGCCAATCTGCCGCCATTCCCGGCGGCGGCATCACCCTGGGCCTGTGGATGCAAATCCTCACCCAACTCGATAGCGAAGGCGCTTTTATCAACGGCTAGGTAAGGAGGGAGTCCTATGGCACAAGCAGTGACAACGCCGTCCGAGCCGGTCCACCCCCAGACCCGCATCGGCCATATTCATCTGACGGTGACCGACCTGGAACGCTCGCTGGCCTTTTACCGCGATCTGTTGGGCTTTGAGGTGACCATGCGTTACAAGGATTCGGCCGTGTTTCTGTCCGCGGGCGGCTATCATCACCACCTGGCGCTGAATACCTGGGCCGGACCGGATGCCAGCCCGCCCCCGCCCGGACATACCGGGCTGTACCACTTTGCCATTCTCTATCCCAGCCGTCGGGAACTGGCCCGGGCGGTAAAGGCGCTGCAACAGGCTGACTACCCCCTGCAAAATACCTCCGACCACGGCGTGTCCGAGTCCGTCTACCTGGCTGACCCGGACGGCAATGGGGTGGAACTGTCGGTTGACCGGCCGCCCGAGACCTGGCCCCGCGACACGCAGGGCAATATTCAGGCCGGTCGCGGGAGGGTGGACTTGGACGCGTTACTGGCCGAACTGGACGAAAGGGCCTAGGCATGGATTTCAAATTCAGCCCGGAAGACGAAGCCTTTCGGCAGGAATGCAGAAGCTGGCTGGAACACAACATCCCCCACGACTGGCGGGACGACGAGGAATTACACGACCCCGACACCAGGGAAGAATTCGAGCGTCGCCGTGCCTGGCATCGTCAGTTATATGACGACGGCTGGATGTGTATTCACTGGCCCCAAGAGTATGGCGGACGTGGCGCCAGCCTCATCCAGCAAGTCATTTACAATCAGGAACTCGACCGCGCCAAGGCTCCGCCCACGGTCAATTTTCAGGGCATCGCGCGGGTGGGACCGACGCTGATGCAGTGGGGCACGCCGGAACAGAAGCAGCGCTATATCCCCAGGATTCCGCCGGCTGAAGAAATCTGGTGTCAGGGCCTATCAGAGCCCGACCACGGCTCTGACCTGGCCGCGGTGGAGACGCGGGCGGTTGACCGGGGCGACCACTTCCTGGTCAACGGTTCCAAGGTCTGGACCTCCAACGCTCACCGCGCCGACTTCACCACCCTGCTGTGTCGGACCGATCCCGACGCGCCCAAGCATAAGGGCCTCAGCTATCTGCTGGTCGATATGAAAAGCCCCGGCATCACCGTACGGCCGCTGGTCCAGATGACCGGCGAGAGCGGCTTCAATCAGGTGTTTTTTGATGATGTCCAGGTCCCGCTGGCTAATCTCGTCGGAGAGAAGAACCGGGGCTGGATGGTCGCCATGACCAATATGATGTTCGAGCGCACGATTCACGGCGGGCGCACCGACATGATGGTCGAGGTCAGACAGCTCACCGAACTGGCAAAAAAAGTCGACCGGGGCGGTCATCCGGCCTGGCAGGATAGTTATGTGCGGCAAAGGCTGGCCGGCTTTGCGTGCGAGGCCGCCGCGCTCAAGTATACCAGTTTCCGGCAGCTCACCAGCCAGCTCAAAGGGCTGCCGCCCGGGCCGGAAGGCTCGATGATGAAGCTCGGCACGAGCGGCCTGAACCTGCGCATGCAGGACTTTGCCATGGAGCTGCTGGGCCCCTATAGCCAGCTCGAATATCAGGCCAGCGGGGCGATTGACCGCGGCAAATGGTCGCATCGTATGCTGGCGGCGCGGCGCGGCACCATCGCCGCCGGGACCAACGAAATTCAGCACAACATCATCGGCGAGCGGGTACTCGGGCTCCCAAAGGGCTGACTTGCCCCCTACTCCCGTGATGACAGAGGTGATACCACACAACAGCCTGAGCAGCGATGAAAAAGCAGCACAAATCGGAGGGAGCTGACCATGCGTGACGGATATAAAATTGTTGATACCGATTCTCATATGATGGAGCCGGACTGGCTGTGGGAGCGGCATATGGAAGACGCGTATAAGTCCGAGGCGCCCCGGATGGGTGATGCGCCAGGGTCGGGACGCCGCACCTTTCTGGTTGAAGGCGAGTCGTTTACGCGCGAAAAGGGCAAATACCCGATGGCCGCCAAGGCGTTTCTGAAGGCGGCGTATAAGGCCATGGACCGCTTTGAGCGCGCCAAAGACACCGGCTTTAGTGCCAAAAGCCGGATCATGGACATGGACGAGCAAGGCGTGGATGTCCAGATTCTCTACCCGACCTATACCGGCCAGATGCTCGGCCGCGAGTTCCGCGACACCAAACTGCTGGCGGCCTGCTGTCGGGCCTATAATAACTGGGCCGCCGACTACACCTCCGAAGCGCCCGAGCGCCTGCGCTGGGCCGCGGCCCTGCCCATGCAGGAGCCGGAGGAGGCGATCAAAGAGGCCGAACGCGCCGCGGCAAACGGTTGCGTCAGTTATTATATGCGGCCCAACCCGGTCGGCGGCCGCACCCTGTGGCATGAGGACTATCATCCGCTGTGGGCAACCATCGAAAGGCTGGGCCGCCCGCTCTCAACCCATGACTCGGCTTCGGCCTCGGTGCCCTCGTTTGGCGATCGCATGGACACGCATACCAGCGGCCATATTTTATCCCATCCGTTTGAGGCCATGGCGGCCATGGCCGGTCTGATCTGGTTCGGTATCTTTGAAAAATTCCCCCAACTCAAAGTCATCCACGTTGAGGGCGACGGCGGCTGGACCCCGTACTGGCTGCAACGCATGGAGCAGCACTGGGAATTCAGCGGCAACGCTGAACATGAATATCTCACCCGGCCGCCGACGGAGTATTTTCGCAGCAATGTGTGCGTGGGTTTTCGGGGTGACGAGCCCACCATGAAAGCCGCGGTCGAGCTGGTCGGCGACGATAATTTCACCTGGGACTCTGACTATCCACACCCGGACGGCACCTATCCCTGGGGCGTGCAAGCCATGCTCGACCAGCCCATTCCCGAAGAGTCAAAGCGCAAGATGTTCTGGGATAATGGGGCGCGCATTTTTAATTTAGCGTAGCGGCTGCTGAGGAGAAACACACATGGATTTTAGCGGTAAAGTCGGCTTGGTGACGGGTGCGGCCTCGGGCATTGGCCGCGCCACCGCACTGGGATTTGCCCAGCGTGGCGGTGCGGTTGCGGTCGCGGACATCAACGCCGAGAACGCCAACGCGGTGGTTGCCGAGATCACGGCAGCGGGCGGAAGGGCCACTGCGGTTATCGCCGATGTGACCCAACAGGCCGACCTCGACCGGATGATTGCGACCACGACGGATGCCTTTGGCCGACTCGATTTTCTGCATAATAATGCCTTTGGACTGCCCGCGGCCCGGCCTGACAGTACGGTCATGGCCCGCACAGCCGACCTGGAAGATCGCGTCTGGGACAATACGATAGACCTGGGTCTGTCGTCGGTCTTTCACGCCATGAAGAAGGCGATTCCGGTCATGCGCCAGAACGGCGGTGGGGCCATCGTCAACACCGCCTCCATTTCGGGTCTGCGGGCCGATTACGGCATTGCCGCGTATAATGCCGCCAAGGCCGGCGTGATCAATCTCACCCGGGTGGTTGCCGTTGAGTATGCCCGCCACGGCATTCGGGCGAATTGCATTTGCCCAGGCGTCATCGATACTCCGCTGAATGCGTCTATGTTGGAACAGCCGGGATTTGCGGCGCGATTCAAGGCGGCTATTCCGCTGGGCCGACTTGGTACGCCGGAAGAAATGGCCAACGTTATTTTGTTCCTGGCCTCCGACTTGGCCTCGTTTGTGACGGGCGCGGCGTTTGTGGCCGATGGAGGGCAGACGGCAAAGACGGGCAGTCCATCGTTTCTGCCGGAGGGATGAAAAAGCCCTGCCCCTCTCCCAAAAAAGGAAGGAATAAAAAAGGAGGACAACATGGCAGACAAGAGTATTGAGGCGCAGATGCAGGACATGATAGACCGCGAGGCGATTCGCAACCTGCCTTTGCAGTATTGTCACTGTGTGTGGCAACAGGACTTGGACGGATACGTCAATCTCTTTACCGCAGACGGCTCGTTCTCGACCGACGACCCCAGCCTGCCGGGCGCACAGGGCCGCGCCGGCCTGCGCACCATGATCCAGGGTGGCCTGGCGATGCAGCCTCGGCCCTTCATCCATAACCACGTCATCGAACTGGGTGGACCGGATCAGGCCACGGGGACGTGTTATGTGGAAGTCCACATGAACCGAGAGGGCAAAAAGTGGGAAATGAAGGGCTGGTATAACGACGAGTACGCCAAGGTTGACGGCGAGTGGAAGTTCAAGTCGCGCCGGATCACGACCGATTCCTTTGGACCCAAGGACGCAGCCTAGCGGAATCGACAGCTCAGTCTCTGGGCACCTCAGCGTACACGCGCTGCATGGTGTCCAGATGACCCTGCGCATCCAGACCGCCCCCGAGTGTGCGTAAGCACAGGTGGCTCAGGCCGGCCCGTCGCCACCCGGACACGCGGTCGCGCCATTCCGCTTCTCGGGGGCCGACCACAGCCACGCCGGCTTCGGTACCGATATCCTGCGGACGGCGTCCGACCGTTTCGGCGGCGCGCAGAATATCGGCCTGTATGGCCGGGAACTCTTCCGGTGTACACAGCACAAACCAACCATCGGCCAGGCGTCCGACCCGACGCCGAATGCGCGGGATGGGCACACTCTGCGCGCCTATCCAGAGCGGGATCGGCCTTTGGACCGGCAGCGGATTCAGACCGGCCCCGGACACCGTGTCCCAACGTCCGTCAAAGTCCACCGTGGGCTGCGTCCAAAGCTGCTTGAGGAGGGCCATCTGCTCTTCGCAGCGAGCCCCCCGCGTATGAAAGTCCGCACCTAATGCGCGGTATTCCTCAGCGCTGGGACCGACGCCTATCCCGAGACGCAAGCGGCCGCCGGACAGCACGTCCAGCTCCGCGGCCTGCTTGGCGACCAGCACGGTCTGGCGCGAAGGCAGAACTATAACCGAAGGCACCAACTCGATCTTCTGCGTGATGGCCGCAACATAGACCAGCAGCGTCAGCGGCTCATGCACATAGCCGCTATCGGGCCGGAGAACCTGATCCGGGACGCGCAAATGGGTGTAGCCCAACTCGTCGGCAGTCTGGGCAAATGCCTTGATCGCTCCTAAATCTCCCTGAAGTTCTCTTACCGGCAGTGAAATCCCAATCCGCATAGCTTCTCTCCTACGCATTCAACACTTATAGACACAACTCCGCCAGGACGCGCAGGGCTTCAACCTGATTCGTGCCAATAATCATGGTCGTAACGGGCGACGCCTTCCAGCGCGTGAGTTGCTCGGCAATGCGTTCTTTGGGACCGACCAGGGCGACGGCATCAACCAGCTCATCGGGCACGGCCTCTTGCGCTTCTGCCTTCCGGCCCGAGAGATACAAATCTTGTAGTGATGTCGCCAGATCCGCATACCCAAAGTTCCGTATATAGCTGTTATAGAAATTCTTGCTGCGCGCCAACAAAGGCCAGAAAAGAAACGACATCCGATCCCCAGGCCTCACCGGTCCAGACCGAGTCGAACCCGAGGCGTTCGGCTTCAAGGATCACCTCCATGGTGTGTTGCATCTTCGGGCCTGAGTATCCGGTGACTAATCCGAGTCGCATCGCACTACCTACTGTGGGTTCGGACTATAGCGTTCACACCCGTACGTCTTCGACCGTGCTGCGGCGCAACTCACGCCGCTGGGAAAGATCGTAACGGCGGCCGCGATGCAGCACAGCCCGGTTGTCCCAGATCACCAAATCGCCCGGACGCCAGGTATGGCGATACACAAATTGACGTTGCGTCGCATGCTCTAAAAGATCGGCGAGTAAGAGCCGCCCTTCCGGGACGGGCCGTTCCAGAATGCGAGCGGCATGCGCCCCGATAAAGAGCGTCTTCCGCCGGGAGCCCGGATGGAGCCGGACGACAGGCCATTCCACGCTCGGATACTTGGCCAGATCTTCCGGCGTGTATTGCTGATCACCGAGCCGGACACGCGAATGAAAGGCGGAGTGTTCGGCTATAAGCCCCTCGATCTCAGCCGTGACATCGTCCGGCAGCGCAGCGTAGGCCGCGCGCATATCAGCGAACTCGGTTTCGCCTCCTTGTTCGGGGAGGATACAAGCCAACAAGAGCGAATACTTAGCGGATGGTTGCTTGAACGAGCTGTCGCTGTGCCAGAGCTGATTGGCAAGCATAGTAATCAGGCGAGGATCGTCCCGCGCGAGGATTTGGCTTTCGAGATCAACGTTGGAGATGTCGATCATTCCGGCCTCTTTGAATCGACTCCGCCGCTGCAACACCTTGAGCAGCCCCATATCAACGGGACCGAGCGCGCGGGTAAACGCCATCTGCTGGGATTCATCCAGGACTTGATCGCGGAAGACCAGAACAGCGAACTCATCCATGGCAGCCTCTATCTCGGCTGCTAAATCTGCATCAGTTGGTTGCCGCAGATCAATCCCTTGGACTTCAGCAGCGAACACGGGGTGCAATGGAGACAGGGTGAGGGTGTGCATGGGATTGCCCTCCTGAAGAATGCGCGGCCCTTCCTGGTTGAGTCCAGAGCCGCCTTTTGCCCGACCAGGTCGAGTATGCCCGTCCGAGATCGATTTGGGAAGCGGTCCCTACTCCACGTCCGTGATGACAAAATTCTGGCTGTTCTGCTGCCACTCCAGTGTGACCGTCTCGCCCAGCATGGGGAAGTCCTCGACTACACATTCCCCCTCCGCCCCCCGCAGAAACTCCGCCTCGATCCCTTCCCCCACGGTCGTCACCCGCACCGTGGCCCGGCCTAACTCTTCGCCATCGACGAACGCCACCACCTCATGCTCGCCCTCGCCCAACAGGTTCCAGTTGAACAACAACCCAAACCCGTTGGCCGTGTCCCCACACGCCTCCAGCGTGTCCAACCGCTCCGTGCCATACCCGGTCACATGCCGTCCGACCTCCCCCCCCTCGGTCGTGATCTCAATCTCCACCGTCTCGGCTTCGCACACCCAGCCCGACAACACCCCAATCCCACTCTGAAACGAATTGGGCCCCGGATTCTCCAGATACCCAATGTCTATCAACCCCGCCCGGTTGGTGGTGCCAGCAGGGGCCGCGCCCTCGGCGATCACAAAGTTCTGACTATTCTGCTGCCAGGTGAGCAGGGCCGTCTCCCCGGCCAGCGGAAAGTCCGGCGCCAGACACTCGCCCTCGGCTCCCCGTACAAACTCTTCCCCCAGCGTCGTTACCGTCACCGTGGTCCGGCTCCACTCCATCCCGTCCACCCGCGCCACGACGCTATGCGTCCCGTCGCCCAGCAGGTTCCAGTTGAATAACAACCCAAAGCCGTTGTCGGTGTCCCCACACTCTCCTTGGGTGTCCAGCCGCTCGGTGCCATAGCCCGCCTCGAACCGACCGACCTCCCCCGCCTCGGACGTGAGCTCAATTACAATCTCCTCGGCTTCGCACACCCAGCCCGAGATCACCCCAATGCCACTCTGGAACGAGTGGGCCTCCGGATTCTCCAGATACCCCACCACGTCGCCCGGCGGCGGTGGCGGTGGTGACGGCGGCGGTCGTGGTGGTATAACGATGTTCGCCGGCAGGCTCAGACGCAGCGTGACGGTGGGGCGCCACCAGGGGGCAGCGGCCCAGTGGGCTCCCAGAGTGTCATCAATCCTATACATTACTTCCCTCGCCGCCTGGGACCATACACCATTGCGTCGCGTCATATACCTCCAAAATGGGAGGAAATTTGCATATAGGCGGCAGGTTCCGCGGGAGGGGAGTCCCGTGGCGCGGCGGGCACGTGCGCGGGGAGACGCTCCGCGTGTCACCGCGCTACCAGGCAGGCCCCGCTCATCCGACGCAACGTATTGATTCTTCCCGCCTCAGCGTTTACGATTCGGACACATTTTTTCCGCTGTAGCCCTGCATAACCATTTCGCAAAGGAGTGAACTCATGGCGACCGCCAGCCGCATTGATTCCATCCCACTGCCACCGCTGGAGGCATCTTTCGATCCCATCACTTTCAGTGTGATCCGCAATCGCTTTGAAGCCATCGGTCAGGAGATGACCCTCGCCATGGAGCAGACGGCCTGGACCTCGGTCATCGCCCTGGCGCGCGACTACTCGTGCATGATCTACGACGCCCATTCGAGCGGGCCGCGGCAGGTCACCATGGCCGATTGCCTGCCCATCCACTGCAACAGCATTCGGACCCTGCTGATGGAAATCGTCGCCGTATTCAAAGACGACATCCACGACGGCGACGTGTATATGTCGAACGACCCCTACCGGGGCAACACCCACATCCCGGACCTGGTAACGGCCCAGCCGGTCTTCGTTGACGGCGAGCAGGTGTTCTGGACGGTGGCACGCGGCCATCAGCTCGATACCGGCGCCATCGAAGCGTCGAGCATCGTTCCTGCGGCAAAGACCATCTTCCAGGAAGGCATCGTCATTCCGCCGACCAAGCTGATCGACCGCGGCGTCGAACGCCACGATATCGTCGAACTCTACCTCTCCAACGTGCGTTATCGTGACGCCCTGCACGGCGACCTGCGCGCCCAGCTCGGCGCCTGCGGCGTGGCCCGCAAGGGCCTGATCGAGCTATGCCGGCAGTATGGCCGCGACGAGGTGGTGCGCTATAGCGACGGTCTCATGGACTACGCCGACCAGCGCGCGACAGAGGAGTTTCTGAAAATTCCCGACGGCGTCTACCACGGCGAAACCTGGACGGACACCGACGGCAACGGTGCCACGGACATTCCGATTCGAGCCACGATCACCAAGAAGGGCGCGGATATCCACGTGCACTACAGCGGCGGGCCGCCGTCCACCGGCTCGTTCAACGGCACCTATGCGGTCATGATGGCGACCTCGACTATCCCCTTCCTGTACTATATCGACTCGGACATTCCGCATAATCACGGCGTGCTGCAACACATCAGCGCCGACGCCGACGACAACACCATCTGCCTGGCCAAGTGGCCGGCCGCGGTTGCAGGCGCAACCCAGAATCCGGCCGACCCCATGCACGATGTCATCAACATCGCCATGGCCGAGGCCATTCCAGACCGTGTTCCCGCCGGCGGGGCGCATACCGCCCACATCCCGAACTTCAACGGCGTCGATTCGAGAACCGGCAAGGAGTGGGGCTGCATGCTGTTCAACAGCGGCGGCGGCCAGGGCGCGGCAAAGGACGCCGACGGCTGGCCGGTCCTGTGTACCATTGCCGGCATGGGCGGGCTCACCTCGGCTTCGGTCGAGCAGTTGGAGCTGCTGTATCCGCTCCGCGTCGATCAGAATGAAATCGAGACCGACGCCCTGGGCATGGGGAAATGGATCGGCGGCCCCGGACTGCGCACCTGCTATCGCCCGATCGCCGGAGATATGGAATGCGTCGGCTTTGGCGAGGGCTTGAAGAACCCGCCGCACGGGGTGAACGGCGGCACCATGAGCCCAGGCGGCGGCATTTATATCGAGCACGCGGACGGCCGGCGGACCTTTACCTCTTCCGCGGGACAACTGCTGATTCGCGAAGGCGAGACCTGGAATGGCGTGTCCGCGGGCGGCGGGGGCTGGGGCAACCCGCTCGACCGCGACCCGGAACAGGTGCGCCGCGACCTGCGGGACGAGTGGATTAGCGCTGACGCCGCCCGCAACGTGTTCGGCATAGTCGTCAAGGACGATCTTGAGCGCAGCCTCGACGTTGCCGCAACCGAGCAACTCCGCGCCGAGCTGCGCAAGACCGAGCGCCCGATGATCGAACCGACCATCCCCGCCGCGGGGACCTGGACCAAAGAGAACATGCGCCCCGGCGACCGCTATCTCGAAGCCCCGACTATCGCCCGGAACTTCAGCGACATGCCGAAGGGGGCGTAAACATGGGGCATCGAGTCGGCATCGATATCGGCGGCACCTTCACAGATGTAGTCCTGCTGCGCGACGACGGGACATTCCATGTCTATAAAGAAGACTCGACTCCCGACCAGCCGCTGCTGGCGATTACGCGGGGCCTCGGCGGGCTGGCCGAGGAAGCCGGGACTACGGTCGCAGAGCTTTTGCGTGAGACGGAATTTCTGGTCCATGGTCAGACCATGGCGACCAATGCCCTGATCCAGCGCAACGGTCCGGTCATCGGATTGCTGTGCACCCAGGGCTTTCGCGACATCATGTATCTGGGCCGTGGCGGCAAGCCCGAGCGCTTCAATATCCACCTCCAGAAGCCCGAGGACTTCGTTCCCCGCTATCTGCGCCTGGGCATTCCCGAGCGCATTGGCGCGGACGGCTCCGAAATCCTGCCGCTCGACGAAGAGGCCATTCGCAACGCGGCCCGGCGCTTCGGCGCCCACGGCGTCAAAGCGGTAGCGGTGGCCTATCTGTGGTCTATCGTCGATGCCAGCCATGAAAAGCGCACCGCCGAGATCGTGCGCGAGGAGCTGCCCGGCGTCGATGTGCTGTGCTCCTCCGACGTGTTACCGGAAATTCGCGAATGGGAGCGCACCTCGTCAACCCTGCTGTCGGCCTATATCGCGCCCATTATCGGCGACTATCTGCGCGCCTTTGAAAAAGAGATGGCAGCCGGCGGCCTGCCCCACCCGCCGCAGATCATGCAGGTCAACGGCGGCTGTGCCTCGGTTGAGGACCTTTTGGCGCGGCCTGTCAACGCGGTGGCCTCGGGCCCCGCGGCTGGCCCGGCGGCGGGGGCGCACTACGCCTCGGATACCAAAGCCCCCGACCGGCTGATCATTATCGACATGGGCGGAACCAGCTTCGACGTTTGCATGCTGCGCGACAGCGAACCGGTCATGTCAACCGATATTCGGGTCGCACATCAGCCCATCGGGGTGAACGGGGTCGAGGTGCTGTCGATCGGCGCCGGCGGCGGCTCCATTGCCTGGCTCGACAGCGGCAAGGCGCTGCGGGTCGGGCCGCAGAGCGCGGGTTCCCAGCCGGGGCCGGCCTGTTACGGCCGGGGTGGTCGTGCGCCCGCAGTCACCGACGCCAACCTGGCCGTCGGGCGAATGTCGTCCGGGGCGTTTCTGGGCGGACGGCGCTCCCTCAGCGAGCACCTGGCGAAGCGAGCCATTGCCGAGCATATTGCCACGCCGCTGGGGCTGTCGGTCCGCGAGGCCGCGGCCGGTATCCTGACCATTGTAAACTCGAATATGGCCTCGGCCATCCGGGCGGTCTCGATTGAGCGCGGCATCGATCCCCGCGACTATGTCATGGTCGCGGGCGGCGGGGCGGGTGGCCTGCACGCGGCCGAGCTGGCCCGTATGCTTGAGATCGGCGAGGTGCTGATTCCGCGTTCCGCGGGCGGGCTGTGCGCGTTCGGTATGGCGGTCACCCCGGTGCGGCACGACTACGTGCGCCTGCACCACTGCTATACAGATCGGCCGGACGCGGCCACGAGCATCGCTCAGGTGTTTGACGAGTTGATCGCCCAGGGTGGCTCCCATCTTAAGGAGGAGGGCTTCAAGCCCGAGGAGATTCGTTTCGCCCGGCATCTTGAAGGACGCTATCCGGGTCAGGTGCACAACCTGACGGTGCCGCTGCCCGACGGACCGATTGACGCCGATCTCTTGCGGCGACTCGAAGCCGACTTTCACGACGAGCACGAGCGGCGCTTTACCTATTCGATGCGCGATCAGCCGATCGAGTGCCTGCACTGGCGCATCGCCGCCACGGGCAACCGACCTGCTCCCGAAGGACGGCTGGCCACGCAGTCCGGGGGTGGGTCAAAACCCACCAGCCGGCGCAGGGCCTATATGGCCGGGGTCAATGCCGAGGTGGAAACCGAGATTTATCAGGGCGACGCGCTGGCGGCGGGTGACCGGCTGACCGGCCCGGCTATCGTTGAGTTCGCCACAACCACGGTGGTCGTCAATCCGGATGACCGACTGACCGTCCAGGCCGACGGCAGTTCTCTGCTGACGATTGCCCTCTAACAATTTTTCTCTAACAAAAGGAGAGCCTGCATGTCGGGTGTCATGATCGTGACGGGAGGCAGTCGCGGCATTGGAGCCGCTATTTCAAGGCGAGCGGCGCTGGCCGGGTTTGACGTGTGCGTCAATTATGCGCGCGCCAAAGACCGGGCCGAAGAGGTGGTCCACGCCGTGATACAGGCCGGACAGCGGGCGATTGCCGTGCAGGCCGACGCGGGAACGGAAGCCGGTGTCGTCGAGCTGTTTCACCGGACCGATGCCGAGCTCGGCCCGGTCACCGCCCTGGTGAATAATGCCGCCATCGATTATGAGACCGCGGTCGTCGACGCCGAGTTGGAGCGCGTCCGGGGCGTTTTTGATCTCAATATCTTTGGCGTGTTCGTGAGCGCCCGCGAGGCCATCAAGCGCATGTCCACCAAACGCGGTGGCACCGGCGGCGTGATCGTCAACGTCGGCTCCGTTTCCTCGCGGTACGGCGGGCTGCCCGGCGACGTGGTCTACGCCTCAAGCAAGGGCGCGCTCGATTCCTTTACCCTGGGCCTGTCCAGAGAAGTCGGGCCTGAGGGGATTCGGGTCTGTTGCGTGCGGCCTGGGATTACCCGGACGGAAATTTTTGAGGCGAGTATCGGCATTGAACGCGCCGAAGCCATCGCCAAGGCACAGACGGTCCTGGGACGCATCTGCGAACCCGAAGAGGTGGCCAATCTGGTGGTCTGGATCTGCACGGATGAGGCCTCGTACGTCACCACGACGATCTACGATATTTCGGGCGGACGCTGAACAGGTCACGTTAATAAAAGGAGAAACCAGCATGACCAGCGCCATACAGGACATACAGGCAGACCACGCCCAGACCCTCCCGACGCATCCCCTGGAGCCGCTGAGCCGGAGCGAGATTGAGCGCGGCGTGGCCATCCTCAGCGGCTCGGGCGAGCTGAGCGGCCAGCTCGCCTTCTCCAGCGTCAGTCTGGCCGAGCCGCCCAAAGAGACGGTCAAGACCTTTATCCCCGGCGCGCCGTTTACTCGGGTGCTACGCTTTCTGGGGGTGGACGAATCTGCCAACGGGAGGCAGGCGGGCAGTTTTGACGCACGGGTCAATATCACGACCGGAGAGCTGCTTGAGGTGCAGCGCCTCAGCGGCGGACAGGTGCCGTTTGGGGGGCGAGACTTGGTGCAATCGATCAAGCTCACCAAAGCCGACCCGGCCTGGCAGGCCGCGGTGAGACGGCGCGGCGTCGAGGATATGGGCCGGGTGCAAATCGATATGTGGCCGGGCAGCGGTCCCCTGCCCGACGGCGTGGACGCCACCCATCGTCTGGCCCGGACGATTGCTTTTGTGCGCGAAGACAAGACCGACAACGGCTATGCCCGCCCGCTCCAGGGTCTGATTGCCCATGTGGATTTGACCGAAGGACGGGTGGCTCATCTGGAAGATCATGGCGTGACAGCCATACCGCCGGAGAGCGGACGCTACGAGGCCACTCATCAGCCTGCGCTGCGGACCGATCTGAAACCGATTGCCATTACCCAGCCCGAGGGGCCGAGTTTCCGCGTCGACGGGCACGCGGTGGAATGGCAGAAGTGGTCGTTCCGGGTCGGCATGCACCCCCAGCACGGCCTGGTCCTGCATACCCTGAGCTATGACGATGCCGGGCAGCGGCGGTCGATCCTGTATCGGGCGTCGCTGGCGGACATGGTGGTGCCCTACGGCGACCGCGACCCCATGCACACCTGGAAACACGTGCTGGATGCCAGCGAGGCGAGTGTGGGCAATCTGGCCAATTCGCTCAGCCTGGGCTGCGACTGTCTGGGCGAAATCCATTATTTTGATATGCCCACGCTGCTGGCCGACGGGTCCGTCTATACGATTGAGAACGCCATCTGCATGCATGAAGAAGATTACGGCGTGCTGTGGAAGCACCACGACCTGCTGTCCGCGACCACGGAGGTCCGGCGCTCGCGGCGTTTGGTGGTTAGCTCGTTCTTTACGGTCGGGAATTATGAGTATGGCTTCTTCTGGTATTTATACCTGGACGGCACGATTCAGATGGAGGTCAAGCTGACCGGTATCGTCGGCGTCAGCGCGGTTGAAACCGGGGCCGAGCAGCCCGAGTTCGCCCCGCTTATTGCGCCCAACCTGGCCTCCCCGATTCACCAGCATCTGTTCTGTTTCCGGCTCGACTTTGATGTGGACGGTGAGAACAACTCGGTCTACGAGGTCGAGGTCGAACCCGTGCCGCACGGGCCGGACAATCCGCACGGGACGCAGTTCCGGGCCAAGACCACGCTCTTAGCATCCGAGGATGTCGCCCGGCGGAACATTAACCCGCGGGCCGGCCGGAGCTGGAAGATCGTCAACCCAGGGCGGACAAACCGGCTGGGGGTGCCGGTCGGCTATAAGCTGCTTGCCGGCGCAACGCCGACCCTGTTTGCCCAGGCGGACTCCTATGTGGGGCAACGGGCCGGGTTTGGCCAGCATAATCTATGGGTCACCGCGTTTGCGCCGGACGAACTCAGCGCGGCTGGCGACATCACGCTCCAGAGTCCCGGCGGAGAGGGCCTGCTACGCTATTCACGCGGACGCGATATCGAGAACACCGACATCGTTGTCTGGCATACCTTTGGCCTCACCCATATTCCGCGGCCCGAAGACTGGCCAGTGATGCCGGTCGAATATGCCGGCTTCAGCCTGATGCCGGTCGGCTTTTTTGAACGCAACCCCGCCCTGGACGTGCCACCGAGTCCGCACGCGTGTAAGTGAGACGAATGTTGAGGTGACAAGGAGACGGCATGATTTCACTGACCGTGAACGGAACGGAACACAGCGTTGATGTCAGCTCGGACATGCGGCTGCTGTGGGTGTTACGTGACATCCTGGGGCTGACCGGGACAAAATTCGGCTGTGGCATGTCCCTGTGTGGGGCCTGCACCGTCCATCTGGATGGCGAACCGGTGCGCTCGTGCGTTATGCCGGTCGCCGTTGCCGCGGGCAAGAACATTACGACTATAGAAGGGCTCTCCCCGGACGGCAGCCACCCTTTACAGCAGGCCTGGGTTGCACATCAAGTGCCGCAGTGCGGGTATTGTCAGACAGGTATGATTATGTCGGCTGCGGCGCTGCTCAAGAAAAAGCCCCAGCCGAGTGACACGGATATCAACGAAGCCGTGACGAATATTTGCCGGTGTGGGACGTATACGCGTATTCGGGCCGCCATTCATACTGCCGCTCAAAAATCCGGCTCGCAAAACGGGACGAAGGGATAAGGACACGCCGATGAAACAGATATCGAACATGTCCCGTCGTTCGTTTTTGTTACGCTCGGCTGCGGTTGGGGGCGGACTGATGTTGGAGGTGACGCTCCCGAAGTCCGGCTTGGCTGAAGCGGAGCAGACCCGCGCTGAGGCTGAAAGAACCCCTGAAGTCACGGCTTGGATACTGATTCGGCCTGATGACACTATCACCATCCGCGTGGCGAGGGTGGAAATGGGCCAAGGCAGTTTTACCGGTCTGCCCATGCTGGTTGCCGAAGAACTAGGCTGTGACTGGAGCAAGGTGCAGGCCGAGTATGCGTCAACGAGCGAACATCTCAAACGTAACCGAATTTTTCGCACCATGCTGACCGGTGGCAGCCGGTCGATTCGCGACAGCCAGGAGTATTTACGCACGGCAGGGGCCGCGGCCCGCCTGATGCTGACCAGCGCGGCCGCACGGCGCTGGGGCGTGCCGGTCGCGGAATGTGTCGCTGCAAACAGCCTCATCACCCATACCCCGACCCAACGACAAGTCGGCTTTGGAGCGGTAGCGGCTGAGGCGGCCGCGCTCGACATCCCCGAAAATCCACCGCTCAAAGACCCCGCGGACTGGACCATTTTGGGTCAACCGGCCCAGCGGTTCGACATCCCGGATAAGGTCACGGGCAAGACCGCGTTTGCGATTGATACCCGGCTGCCCGGCATGGTCTATGCCGCGATTGCCCAGTGCCCGGTGTTCGGCGGCAGCCTGAAAAGCGTAGACGCCAAAAAAATTTCCGACATGCGTGGGGTGGTCAAGGTTGTTCGCCTGGAAGACGCAGTCGTCGTCGTTGCCAAAGAGAGCTGGTGGAACGCGCAGCAGGCGCTCCGCGCATTACCGATTGAGTGGGATTTTGGGGAGCACGCGAACGTCAGCAGCGACAGCATCCTGGAGTTTCTGCGTGAGGGCATACAACTCGAAAAGGCACCGGTCTCACGCCATGAGGGCGATATCGACAGCGCATTTGCCAGCGCGGCCACAACAATCGAAGCCGACTATTATGCTCCTTATCTTGAGCACGCCACCATGGAACCCCAGAACTGCACGGCGCTGTATACGGAGAAACGGGTTGACGTCTGGGCACCGGCCCAGAACAGCGAGGCGACCGTGGCCGTGACCGCTGAGACCGCGGACGTGCCGGTGAGTCGGGTCGAGGTCCACAAGGTCCATCTCGGGGGGGGCTTTGGGCGGCGCGGGCTGTACATTGAGTTTGTGCGCCAGGCCGTCAGGATTGCCAAGACCATGCCCGGCACGCCGGTGCAATTGATCTGGTCCAGGGAAGAGGATATTCAGCACGGCCGCTATCGACCGGTGGCTCTGGTCCGCATGAGAGCCGCGCTCAACGCCTCCGGGGAGCCAAGCGCCTGGTCCGTGCGCCAAGCCGAGCAGTCGATTTTCAGTGCAGTCCGCCCCCATCTGATTCGGGACGGGGTTGATATCGTCGGGGTGCGGACCTTTGTCGACGCGCCGTACGCCTTTCCAAACATGCATATGGAATACGCCATGCGCAACACCCACGTGCCGCCAGGACCGTGGCGGGCGGTGGCGCATACTCATAATCCGTTCTTTCGGGAGAGTTTCATTGATGAGTTAGCTCATGCGGCCGGGCAGGACCCGTACCAATTTCGACGCACCCTCCTCCAGACTCCCCAGGCGTCGAAGGACCTGGCCATTCTGGACGCGGTCGCCGAGGCTGCCGGATGGGACAGCCCGCTGCCGGAAGGCGTCCACCGGGGGATTGCCGTGCAGGACGCCTACGGGAGCTATACTGCGGCGGTGATTGAGGCCTCGGTCAATGGCAAAGGCGAATTAACCATCCAGCGCGTGGTTGTTGGTATTGATTGCGGCTATGTGGCCAATCCCGACTCGGTCCGGGCTCAGCTCGAAGGCAGCGTCGTCTACGGCCTGACCGCCGCGTTGTACGGGGAGATCACCATTAAGGCGGGCCGGGTTGAACAGTCGAATTTTCATGACTACCAGATGATGCGGCTGGCCGAGATGCCCACGGTTGAGGTGATCCTCAAGCCGACTGGCGGTTTTTGGGGCGGCGCGGGTGAGCCCGGCATGGCCCCGCTTGCGCCGGCGCTGTGTAATGCCATCTTTGCGGCAACCGGCAAACGTATTCGTTCGTTGCCGTTAAAGAACCATGATTTACGCCCGGCCTAATCGCCTGTCACGGCGGCGCCTGCTCGTCGGCCTGCTCGGCTGCCTGGGCGGCCTGGGCTCTATGGTTGCGCCGCTCAGGAAGGCGCGCCCGGCAGACGCACTTCCCGAGAAACTCGCGCCGCTCATTCGCCAGGCAACCGGCGGGGTCATGCCCCAGGTCGGCCGTGTCACGCTCACGCTGCCAACCCTGGCCGAGAGCGGCAATTCCGTGCGGCTTCAGGTCCGGGTCGAGAGCCCGATGACGCCGGAAGCCCATGTAAAGCAGATTCATATTTTTTCAGAAAAGAACCCCAGACCAGTTATTGCCCGCTTCTCGCTGGGGCCGCGCGCCGGACGGGCCGAAATACACACCCGGATTCGACTGGCCGGCACCCAGCAGGTTGTGGCGGTTGCTATCATGAACGACGGCACGACCTGGATGGCAAGCGCGGAGGTCGTTGTCACGGCCGCGGCCTGTGTTGAGGGAAGCTGACGCGACTGGAATCGGGATGGCCAAAGCGAGAATCAAAGTCCCTGAGCTTGTCAAACGCGGAGCGGTCTTTGAGGTACGTTTGCTCATCCGTCATCCCATGGAAACCGGCTTCCGGTATAACAACGTGGGACAGAAGATTCCCAAAAACATCGTGCATACCGTCCGATGTGTGTATAACGGGGCGGAGGTTTTCCATGCGGAGTTATTTCCCGGTATTGCCGCCAATCCGTATTTCTCGTTTTTTACCACAGCGGAAGCGTCGGGCGAGTTGGTGTGTGTGTGGACGGATGACACCGGAGTCACCACATCCGAGCGCGTAGGGCTCACGGTCAGCGAATGAAACGTTTTGTTGTTCTGCTTGCCAGCCTACTGGCGGTCCCGGCCCTCGCGAGCGCGGCCCCCATTACGGCAGGCGGCCCGGCATTGGCCCAGGCGTGTGCGGCCTGTCATGGTCCCGGCGGGCGTAGTCAGGGAGCAATTCCGTCACTCGATAGGCTGCCACCTGAGGATTTCAGGGCAGCCATGCAGGCGTTTCGGACCGAAGAACGTCGGGGGACTGTGATGAATCGCATTGCCAAGGGTCTCAGTGAGGCGAGTATTGAGGCGGTGGTGGCATATTTTGCAAGGGTGCAGGCACGTTGAAATGAGGACTTGTGTTCATATCCTTTTCTCCTCGCCCCCTTGGGGGAGAGGGCTAGGGTGAGGGGGAATCTTCGTATCGAACAACGCCCCTCACCCCGCCCCTCTCCCTAGCCAGGGAGAGGGAGCAAAAATATATGCCTCGGTATGTAACCCGCCGTCAATTCTTCAGCCTGGCCGGCAGTCTCCCTTTTGCCAGTGTACTGACGCGCCGGGTGCGAGCGAACACTCACGCCAGGGTCATCGTCGTTGGTGGTGGTTTTGGCGGGGCGACCTGCGCAAAATATTTACGCCTGGCTGACCCGAGCCTTGCGGTCACGCTGGTGACCCCGCAGCGTCAGTTTGTCACTTGTCCATTCAGCAACGCGGCCCTGGTCGGGCTTCGTCCGCTCACCTCGTTGACCTATACCTACCAACGGCTCCGGGAAGGCTATGGCGTGCAGATTATCCAGGCGCAGGCAGACCAACTCGATCCGACCACGCAGAGGATCACACTCAGTGATGGGCGTACTTTGGCCTATGACAAACTTGTTTTATCCCCTGGTGTTGAACTGCGCTGGGACGCAATAGTGGGCTACGATGCTGAAGCCAGTGCAGTGTTCCCGCACGCCTGGCAGGCTGGTTCGCAAACGCTGCTGCTGCGTCGCCAACTGGAAGCCATGCAGGATGGCGGGCTGGTGGTGATCAGCGCGCCGGAGACGCCGTACCGCTGTCCGCCGGGGCCGTATGAGCGGGCCAGTTTGATCGCCCACCATCTCAAAACCCATAAGCCAAAATCAAAAGTCTTGCTGCTCGATGCCAAGGACAGCTTTACCAAGGACAGGCTGTTTCTAGCCGCGTGGGAGCGGCTGTATCCCGGCCTGCTCGAATGGGTGTCGGGCGCGCAGGGCGGGCGGGTCACCCAGGTCGATACACGGACCGGCATCGTTCGCACGGAGTTTGACGAGTATAAACCGGCAGTGGCCAATATCATTGCCCCGCAGCGCGCGGCGGCGATTGCACGGGCGGGCGGCCTCGACGCCGGCACGGGCTGGTGCCCCGTATACGGCAGCACATTCGAATCCCACCTACACCCCAACATTCACATTATTGGCGACGCGGCTATCGCCAGCCCCATGCCCAAATCCGCCTTTAGCGCCAATACTCAGGCCAAGGTCTGCGCCGCGGCCATTGTGGCACTGCTCCGGGGCGAGCCGGTTGCACAGCCAGCGTTGATGAATACCTGTTACAGCCTCGTTGCGCCCGACTACGGCATCTCTATTAGTGCTGTGTATACCGTTGAAAACGACACGATCCAGGTCGTCCCAGGATCGAGCGGAACCAGTCCGTTTGACGCACCGGAGGCAACCCGTGCGCTCGAAGCGGCCTATGCGCGCTCGTGGTACGACAATATTACCGCCGATACGTTTGGGTAAAGGCGACGCTACGATGCACGGAAGCTATTGGAAAGCTTTTGTCATTCAGGTGTGGATCGGACTTCTTGTGCTGAGCGATCTCTACGCCCAGGGGAATCAGCAACTCGACGATTTGCAGACCCGGCATGAAGGGATTCCCACCCCGTTGACCGACCAGCCCGGTGATACGGAGCGGGGGCGGCATATCGTGCTCAACCGGCAGCGCGGCGATTGTGTGGTATGTCATGCCCTGCCGCTGCCCGAACGCCGCTTCCACGGCACGGTGGGGCTGCCCTTGGACAACGTTGGGAGTCGCTATACCGCCGCGGAGTTGCGCCTGCGGCTGGTAGACCCCAAAGCGCTAAACCCCCACTCCATCATGCCGGCGTATCATACGGTGGAAGGTCGGCATTCCGTACTCGAAGCCTACCGGGGCAAGCCAATCCTCACCGCGCAGGAAATCGAAGATGTTGTGGCTTATCTCTTGACCCTTCGTCAGGACGCTCCACAGGCTTCCCAAACTCCGAGCGGTCCGCAGCACGAGACTTCCCCATACAGCGTCGAAGGCCGTCGCTCCGGCTATACCTATCTGTCGGAGGAACACAGACAGTTACAGGACGACGTGTTTGGCAATCCGGGGATGTTATGGGTCGAACGTGGCCGCGAGTTATGGGACCAGCCCCAGGGCGACGGCCAACAGGCGTGCGCCAGTTGTCATGGAGACGCGTCAACCAGCATGCGCGGGGTGCGCACCCGCTATCCGCAATTTGATCCACGCACAAAAAAACTCATCAATCTGGAGCAACGGATTAACCGCTGTCGCACCGAGCAGCTCCGGGTCGAAGCCTACCCGTATGAATCCGAAGCCCTGTTGGCACTCAGCACCTTTGTGAGTTTTCAGTCACGCGGGATGCCGCTTAGCGTAGATATCAAGGGACCGGCCGCACCGTTTTTCGAGGCGGGCAAAGCGTTCTTCATGCGCCGCCGCGGCCAACTCGACATGGCGTGCAGCCATTGTCACGACGAGTATGCCGGGCAACGCCTACGCGGGGAAGTCGTGAGCCAAGGCCAGACCAACGGCTTCCCTGTCTATCGGCTGAGCTGGCAAACGCTGGGATCGACGCACCGCATGTTTGCCTGGTGCAACACCGCAATCCGTGCCCAACCTCTGGCTCACGGGGCTGACGACTACGTGAATCTGGAACTGTATATGGCCTGGCGCGGCCGTGGCTTGCCGGTAGAAACACCAGGCGTGCGCCGGTGAAGGCACACCGTCGGATTACGCTGCGCTCATCCGCCCTACGTCTGCTTCCCTCGCCCCTTGGGGGAGAGGGCCAGGGTGAGGGGATCCCGATAGCAGAGATGTCAGATTACTACGGTGCTGCCGAATTCTCTTCAGTTCCTTGGCCTCTGAGCGCTGGGCATGATACAGGTCCCAGCGGAGTTGAAGGTTAAGCCAGAAAGCGGCAGAAGTGCCGAAGAACTTCGCTAAGCGTAGGGCCGTTCCCGGGCTTACGCCGCGTCGTCCTCGCACCAGCTCGTTAATCCGCTGGTATGGCACATGGAGCTTTGCTGCAAGCTCACGCTGGGTTAAGCCCATAGGGCGCAGGAATTCCTCTAGGAGCATTTCTCCCGGATGGGTTGGAGAGCGATGGGTTGGAATACGAAGCATGTTTTTTCCATTAGGAGGTGTCGGATTACGTTGGGCTAATCCGGCCTACACTGACTGGGACGAGCAACCGGGGTTAAGATGCCGCTTTTCTCTTTATTCGCCAAGTATTTCTCCATTTCCTCGAACAGCCGTAGTTGTTCGGTTTCCTTAGCTTTGTAGAGTACTTCCCCTTTTGCAGAGATGACCTGAGCAACGTAAGTGTCGAGGTTCTGCTCCAGCTCCTCCAGAAATCTCTCTTCTCGGTCAAGATTCTTCATCTTGTGGGCTTCGCACAGCATGCAGCCCATCAATATGACTTTTGCATCGCCGAGCGATACTTTTATGCCAGCCGACTTCAGTCTGGATACCTGTTCCTTTGCCACATTGATCGCCGGACGTAGCGGGTGACTAACTCGGCCGTTTCTTCTTGCTTGCTTGTCCTTACGACAGACAAGAATGAGGTCTAAGTGGATTGGCGATGCAGCCTGTTGCAGTGGCATTGAAACGGACATTTCGGCCTTTATCGGATACCCTCGCGTACAGACAAGGCCGGCATGTCTGATTGCTCGGTGGACGGCGGTCCAGCCTTCGTGGCGGGCGTGATGATAGGTAAAAACAAGCAAGCCCTTATCATTGAGGACACGGCGGCACTCGGCGAAAACTGAGGTGAGTTTTCCGGTGAAGAGTTCAGGGTCGGTGTCTTGGACTTCCTCCGCGCATCTCGTCGTCAGCGTGGCGGAAAATTCTAGGGCTTGATTGAGCCAATAATAAAAGAAATCGGCAAGTTGAGAATAATGAACATTGTCAAAAAAAGGCGGGTCCGTAACGACTATATCAATGCTCTTATCAGGGATATCGATACAACTGGAATCTCCCAGGGTGAGATAGGCTGTTTTCGGCTGTGAGGCAAACCGCGCAAAGCTATCCGTTATCTCTACAGAGATAGGCTGATTGATATTGCCCACCTTCATACTCTTTGATGAATGAAGCCTGAGTTCAGACGGGTCGGCCTTATAGGCAAGGGCCTTTTCAACGCGAGACCGGAACAAGCCTGAAAATGCGCCGGAAGATTTGGTCGTTCCCCAGATATTCGCCTCAAGCGGCATCATCTCCGGCTTTAAGATATGGTGAGAAAACATGTGCCGTACGGCCCCTGTTCCTTCTCCCTTAAAAGATGTGAACAGGTTGTTGAATTCTAATGTTCCGGAAAAGAGACAGGAAAAAAGGAGCTTCAAGTCCGGGTCTTCGATACCTTTAATTGCCTCAATAAGATGCCTGATACAGACGAGTTGTCTATCGGAGAATAGCTCATGCCAATACCGATAATTGTGGTTCAGCATTTGGTCGGTGTTATAGCCGGGCTTGATGTCCACAACAGGAAAATTGCTTGAGATCAGGGCAAACTCTTCTGCTATTTGGCGCTCAATCTCCCCGTCGAATTCGTTCATCGGCTCATACAGCTTCTCTCCGTCATCTGTCAGAAGTAGCTTCGCATAGCGCCGAAAGGGTAAAGGCCCCTCAAGGGACTTCATCCTATTGATCAGGCGGAAAGTGTGTTGACAGTCGTCACAACGGACTTCCGCTCCGCTGATATTCCCCTGCTGAGGGTTATACGTCAGCGAACATCCTGCACAACTGACGCGCTCAGCATCGTAGACGGTAAAGTTCACAGCGCTACAGCCTGGACAGAGCGCACGCGCCGAAGAATCCTTCTGAGGAGTCGCGTTTTTGGAGAAAACTCGTGTTTTGAACAGATCGATTTCTTTCTCACATTTCGGACAAGGGACAACTTTAACGAGAAAATAGTACAAAACGGTTGCATTTCGTCCGGCCTTTGTTTTGGTTTGGAAGTAACTGAGCAGTCTCGGAGCAAGAGTCCGTTCCAAACATCGATATGTAGAGAGAACCTCAGCATCGGTGTATCGGGAAAGTGCTGCGCGGCAGGCGAGATATGCCACCGGGTTGACGTCGCGCCCTACGGCTTTGCAGCCAAGTTTGACGGCTTCGCCGACGGTAACCCCACTCCCCATGAAGGGGTCGAAGACGACGGTATTCTCAAAGGTATTCTTCTTGTAAAAGCACTCCCAGAAATCCTCACCATCTTCTAAACACGCGCCGAGCAGTATTCCACGAAAGACTGAGCCTAGCCTTCGAGCCCACCACTTATGGAGATAATAGACAGGGCGATAGACCTCTTTACGCCAGGATTCCCGCTCGGCTACGAGCGAGAGCTCTGCAAACGGAAATTCGTTCTCTATAAGTTTTGGCATGAAATTATTCTGGGAGTTGGGGCATGGATGCTGTGCGCTCTCGTGGCCGTCGGGACTTACAGGCTTGAAAGATATCCCGTCGAACTGGCAGTTGATCGAGAGGGAGGGAGCGTCTCGTAGAGTTGTCAATCACGATGTAGTGGAAAGAATTCTGATATCTATCATCTCTGACAATGAGGTCCGTACACAGGGCACCCCGTGCAGCGAGAGCAGCCAAATCGTACTGCTTGACGACGAGTATATGGCGGAGGTGAAAGAAGTTCAGTTTGTAATTGAGTGGATTCGGATAGGTGTACATTCGTCGGTGCCGGACGGAACCTTCTCCGTATGGACCGTGGTCGTACTCGCTTTGATTTGCGTACTTTGCGTCCTTGTGCAGATCGAAATCGTAATTGAGGAAATCACCATCCATAAGGATGGAGGTGACTATCGAGGAGCTATCATTGCTCAGTAAGGCAAAGAGGTAGAAGCAGGGGACTTCTACGGTATCTCGTCCAACCTTGACAAGAGCTTTCCCACAGGGAAGACAGCTATTGTAATCGATTGTTAGTCCCCTGGGGTCCTTCCCATTGACCTGCTGAATAAGCTTCTTCACCTCAAGTCCCAGAATTGAGCTACTCGGTCTATGTCGCAATACGATATCGGGTGTTGTCAATTTCCCAGCATGACATACTTCGATATCTGGTAGAGTATGCTTGATTGCCTCCCCTACCCAAGAGTCGAATGGGCCGTCCTGAACCGTGCCGACCAATGCAGGGGGCCGTAGGGAAATCGGGATAACTCCTTGTACTATCTTCGCAGATAGTTCCGCGTATACTCGTTCGACGATCTGTATAGTATTCATGAGTATCGGATTACGCCGCGCCCATCCGCCCACCGCCCTTACACCTCTCCCCGATGCACCGGGATGCCCGGAATCTTCGCCCGCGTCCTGCCCATCTCACCAAACGTGGTGATAAACAAGGTCTTCCAGTCATCGCCCCGCCCAGCGGTGGGGGGCGTCATAGCTCAGCCCTATTACCGGCCGTTCGCAGCATGAAGCGCACTGCGGATCATCACCCCCTCACGGGTCAGGGCCTCTCGAAGTGCCTGCAGTATCTTCGGAGCCTGCATCAACTCGCCCGATATGGCAATGCTTTCTGCATCAAGCGCGAGCTCTTTGCCACCCGTGGTCGTGACCTTCCCCTCGGTGACAACTCTCATGACGAGTCGTACTGCTTCTTCCACACTGTCCTCGCCGTGCCCGTACGTCAGGTCTCCCTCGTCCTTGTATCCTAACCCTGGGTAGAACTCTTTGACGACCCGCATCCCCAGTTGCTCGGCGACTTCCAGGACGGGATAGCGCGGAAGCGCTGGCAGGTAGGCCACGATGTCCGGGTTCACCGCTTGAAATCCCTCAAGCATCGCTCGGGTATTCTCCTCGCTGAGCTGCGCCCACACGTAAAACGCACTATGCGGCTTGGCCGCCTCAAGCCGCAATCCTGCTGCTTCGGCAAAGGCTTTCAGCGCCCCGAGTTGATACACAACATAATCCTTGCCCTCTTGGGGAGTGAGATGCATGAGTCTCCGGCCGAAACCCAGCATGTCGGGAAAGCCCGGATGGCCCCCGACTGTCACACCGTACTTCTTGGCACTCTCGACAGAGCGACGGACCCAGCTTGGATCACCTGCGTGAAAGCCACACGCGATGTTGGCGTGACTAATCCCCTGCATCACCTCCTCAGGCCGTCCCAGCACATAGTTACCAAAGGATTCACCCACATCGCTGTTGAGATCAATCCAAGCTCTCGTGGTTCTCGTGGTTCTCATGCTCAAATCTCCTCACCCGTCTTAGCAAAATCGGACGTTCTGTTTTGGAACACCTGCCCACACTCTCTACGCCGCCCGGCCAGAAGTCACTCGAACTCCGAAGCTCCGGTTGCGGGTGGATATTCGTTCCACCACTCCCGGAATACGCGACACTGGCCACTCTCGGTCAGGGTGATCAAGAAGATCCCTTCCATTTTGACGGATTGCCCCGTCTGCACGGATTCCATCGATGCCCACCAGCGCGCGAGGTAGCGCCCGTCTTCGGTCATCGCCAGGGGTTCGTAACCGAACGTAATCCCGGCCTGGTTCCCCTGGGTAGCCGTCTCCCAGGCGCGTCGGATCGCCGGCTGACCTGTGATCGGCTCGGCGAACGGACCCCAGACGTAGGTCCCATCCTCGGTGAAGAGTGCTGCCGCGGCGGACGGGTCCTGGTTCTCCCAGGCCCTGCCGTAGGCATCCAGCCAGACGTTGAGCGCCTCGAAACCCATAGGAAGCTCCTTTCCTCGTTTTGTACGGTTGAAGACCATACATAGCGCCCAACGGTGGATTGTCCAGAGGCGGCACTGCCTGTTCGTCTGTGTGGCTTGACAGCGGCATGATAAGCATTCCACAGTTGGGGCTACGCCCTGCGGGGCGTGTATTCGGAGCAGAGAGTGGGGAGGGCTGGCCATGCGAGATTTTGCAACCCTGGGCAAACGCAAAGCCGTGTTGGGCATGATTCACCTGCAACCGCTGCCCGGCACCGTGTTTTATGCGGACGGCAGTTTCAACCAAACCCTTGAGACGGCGGTCGAATCGGCCCAGGCGCTCTACCACGGCGGGGCGGACGGGTGTCTGGTGCAGACCGTCGATCGCATTTACAGCGTAAAAGACGAATCCGACCCGGCGCGTACGACCGCCATGGGCTTGATTGTGCATGCCATTGTCCAGGCCACAGGCGCAGACTTCCAGGTCGGGGTGCAGTTGATGCGGAATGCGCTGAAAGCCTCGTTGGCGGTGGCGAAGGTGGCGGGGGGAAGTTTTATTCGGGCCGGCGCGCTGGTAGGTACGACCCTGACCGCGCACGGCATGGTCGAAGCGAATCCGCTCGAAGTGATGGAGTATCGTAAAAAGATCAACGCCTGGGATGTCAAGGTCATTGCCGAAGTCGACTCCATGCAATTCAAATGGTTTGGCGAGCCTAAGCCGACCGCGGAGGTCGCCCGGGGTGCAAAATATGTTGGGGCGGACGCGGTGTCCTTGGGCGCACCCGACGAAAACAAAACGCTGGAAATGATCGACTCGGTGCGGAAAGCCGTGCCGGGCCTGCCGATTATTTTGGCGGGCTACACCAACCACGATAACGCGGCACGGTTGCTGGCTGCGGCGGACGGAGCGTTTGTCGGCACCTGTCTGGAACGCGGCGGCTGGGGCGGGCAGATTGATGTCGAGCGGGTGAAGACCTATGTAGACATCGTGCGAGGACTGGAAGGAAAGGGATAGAACGATGGAGCCACTCAAACCGGAGGTGATGTTCGGGCAGGTCGCAGGCTTAGCCGGCGATTTACGCCAGTTGACCCGCCCGTTCGAGCAGCAGGTGCGGGCGGTCCTCACGCCATCGGAATGGAAGGCGGTGAAGAAAGTCTATCTCACCGGAGACGGGGATTCCTACCATGCCTCATGTGCCGCTGAGATGGCCTTTCAGGTCATTGCCGACGTGGCCTGCGAACCGCTGAGTGCCCAACGTTTTCTGGATTATAGGGCGGCCTGGATGCGCCCCGCTACGCCGCCGCACACCTTGGTGATTGCAACCTCGGCCTCAGGCGGTACCGAGCGCGTCGTGCAGGCGATTGAACGTGCTAAGGAGTACGGTGCACTCACCGTGGCCTTAACCGGAACACCCAACAGTGCAGTCACCCAAGTGGCGGACCGGAGCGTCGTGGTCGAACTGCCCCATAAAGAACGCTCTCCAGGGATTCGCACCTATCAAGCCAGCCTGGTGGGCATGCTGTTGGTGGCGATGCAGTTGGCTGAACGGCAAGGCAGGTACGCGCAAGAAGAAACAGACCGTCTGCGCCAAGAGCTCATTGCGCTCGCCGATGTCGTGGACGCGACCACGAACGCGATTCAGGCAGGCTGTCGAGAGGTGGCGGACATGATTGCCGCCAGCCCCATTGTGGTCATGCTGGGCAGTGGGCCGAGTTATGGCACCGCCCTCTACAGCGCGGCAAAGCTGGTCGAGGCGGCGGGTGTTTTTGTGCTGGGGCAGGACTTGGAAGAGTGGTGGCATGTTGAACGGTTTGCCTACCCGCTGGACATGCCGGTTTTTGTCATCGCCCCACCGGGCCGCTCGCATTGGCGGGCGCAGAGCGTAGCGGCAACGGCGCGCGGCTTGGGCCGACGGGTCATTGCCGTGACGCACACAGACGATACCGAGGTCACCCGCCATGCTCACATGGTGTTACCCGTCCAGGGCGAGGTGCGCGAGGAGTTTTCGCCTCTGCTCTACCCTCTCTTTACCAGCTATGTGGCGGCCCATGTCGCCGAGCGTTTAGGCCGCTGTCCCTTCCAAAGCGACCGGCCCGAATTGCTCCGGTCGGTAAACGCGTACTTCGCCAGCCAGCGACAGGATGCGGGGAGGGATTAGACGAATCTTTAGCTACTCTTATAGACGTGACGGCGGTGACCTATTTTGACGACCGTGATGATGAGCTCGGTGTCCCTGATTTCATAAATGAGGCGGTACGCACCTTAGCGAACTCGGAATCTTTCCTGGCCTGATAGTTTCTCGCACCCCTCGGGTCGAGGGTTCTCGGCTAGTGCTTCAATGCGCTTGAGAATGCGGGCAACATCCCGCTTTGGGATTGAACGTAAATCCTTGGCAACAGACTTCCTGAAAATCAGCCTATAGTTTGCCATGCGCCTGTAAGTCGTTCAGGAGTTCTTCATAGCTCAGGGTGGGCTCGGTTGCGCGCTGCTGGAACGCAGCCAGATCTTCTTGATCTTCCGCAAGTGCTGCGCGAACCGCCTCATTGACAATGGCGGATACCGAACATTGCGAGTGGGCCGCCCTGAGTCGTAACGCAGCATGAAGCTGAGGGTCAAAGTAGATCGTAGAACGTTTGGATGCTTCACCCATGACACAAAACCTCCTTATGTGACGGTAGCGTCACGGCGTCACGGCAGCTGTGGCGTTGGAGAATAAATCCGCAGGCCAGGTCAGCGGAGCGTTATCGGGTCTGCATCTTCACTCCGCCGCACACGCAGCGGCCAGACTCGACAGGGCTACCCGCCGGCGGGCTTCACGGATGTCGTGCCGGTCGAACCCGTTGGTCAGAAAGCCGAACGAGATACCCGTTGCCGGATCGGCCCAGCCGCTCTGGCCGCCAAAGCCCGGATGGCCGAACGACTGCGCGGAATTGGTGCGCCCGAAGCCACGCATATTGGCCTTGCCGTCTCCGCCGGCAACAGCAATCCCCAAGGCCCGATTGGCCCGGTGGCCGAGAAAGGGATCGCGCAGCTCTCCGGTGCGAATACGCCGCGCCTCTTGCAGCATGTCGGGCTGCCAGACCGGCGTCCCGTCGTGGGCGCGGCCGTCGTTCAGCAGGGCTTGATAGAATAAGGCGATATCACCAGCCGTGGTAATGCAGCCGGCCGACGGTGAGCCGGCTTCTCGGGTGACCGTTTCGTTCAGCTCCAAGACTCCGTCTTCATTGATGGCGTTGGTCGTGGCGTTAAAGCCTTTGACCCCCATTTTTTCATACTCTTCGGCGGTCGGGGCGGCGCCCACCCACTCCACATCGGCGACATCGGCGTTCCCGGCAGGCGGCAGCCCGAAGCGCAAATCGGGCAGCCCCAGCGGCTCGGCAATCCGCGTCCGCACAAAATCGCTCAGGCGCTGACCGCTGAGGTGTTCGACAATAGCGGCGACCGGCCAGAAATTCGCCGACACATGATAGACAAACTTCTCCCCTGGCGTATGGTCTGGCTTCCACTGGGCAAAGCGGTTTAAGCGCTTGTCGTGATCGGCCCATTCTTTTTGCCAGTGCGGGGCATAGGGGATAGCCGACGTGTGAATGAGCAACTGCTCAACCGTCACCACGTCTTTGCCGTTCGTCCCAAACTCGGGGATATACTCGACCACACGATCTTCCGGACGGAGTTGGCCCTCTTGCATCAGAATCCAGGCCGCGGCTGAGGTGAACGCCTTGGTCGAAGACATAATGACAAACCGGGTGTCATCCGTCGCCGGTTTTTCCGTCCCGCCCTGGACCGCCTTGCCAAAGGTCTGCATGACACCGATTTTTCCATTACGCGCAATCGCAACCTGGCTGGCCGGCAGCAGGCCGGATTTGACCTCTCGCTCGGCCCGTTCAAACAGGGCCTGGACTTTTTCCGGGTCAAGACCGACCTCTTCAAGATTCCGGGCAAAAAAATGTGCGGCTGGCATACGGCTTCCCCTCCTGATTCTCGATTTGCGGCTTCCTCTCTTGAATTCCCCTCCACTCCTTGCCACTTTATGGATTTCAGATCAAGGTAAATGAAAGTGTATCCACCCTCACCCCGACCCTCTCCCTCAAGCGGGCGAGGGAGAAAATAGAGAAACGCATGTCTTCAGCACTGATTCTGCATCACTACGATTTCTCCAACTACTCTGAAAAAGTCCGGCTCGTCCTGGGTCTCAAGGGCCTGACTTGGCGCTCGGTCGAGATTCCCCCTACCCTGCCCAAGCCCGACTATATTCCTCTCACAGGCGGCTATCGCCGTGCGCCGGCCCTCCAGATTGGCGCCGACGTTTTTTGTGATACCGCACGGATTATTGAAGAGCTTGAGCGTCGTTTTCCAGAACCTACTATTTATCCAGGACCGGATTCGGTCGCCCAACGGGCATTCACTGCTGGTCTGGAGCGCTGGACGGACGCGACCCTGACACGCAATACGATCAATTACATTTCCTGCGAGCATTCCGACGCCGATCGTTTCACCCCGGAATTCCTGGCCGACCGCGCCGCTCTGCTCGGCAAACCCGAACCGGGGCTCGCCCACCGGAAGGCCGCGGCAATCAAAAACCTCACCCAGTTGCGTCCGCAGTTGAGCTGGATCAGCGACATCCTGCACGACGGCCGGACGTATATCTATGGCGAAGCACCATCCCTGGCCGACTGCGTGATCTACCATCCGCTGTGGGTCATGGATCAGCTTGCCGGCGAGCGCGCGGCCGTTATTCCAGCCGTCATCCGTCAATGGATGGAGCGCGTGGCCGCGCACGGCCATGGCAATCCGACCTCGATGACCGCGCACGCAGCGCTCGATGTCGCGGATTCCAGCGACCCGTTGCCACCCCTGCCAAGTCAGACGCTGGACGGAGACCCGGCTCTTGGCGATACCGTCTCCATTACGCCCACCGACTATGGCCGGGCTAATCCCAGCGTCGGCACGCTCGTTGCCATCGACGCCCAGCGCCTGGCGCTTCAGCACCGAAACGAGCGCACCGGGCTTGTCACGGTGCATTTCCCCCGTTTTGGCTATAGCGTCCGTGCCCTTGACGGTTAGAAGACGCGTGGAGGCATCCGGATCATGAATGCGCAGGCTACAACTCCGCACGACCACAGGTGGCAGATTTGGATCGACCGTGGCGGAACGTTCACCGATCTGGTGGCGCGTCGTCCTGACGGCAGCCTGGTAACGCATAAATTGCTGTCGGCCAATCCTGAACGCTATCAGGATGCGGCGGTCCAGGGCATTCGCGATTTACTCGGAGTGGCTGGCGACGCAGCCATCCCAGCCGATACGGTCTCTCTGGTGAAGATGGGCACCACGGTCGCGACCAATGCCCTGCTGGAACGCACGGGTGACCGGACCGTGTTCGTAACCACCCAAGGGTTTGGGGATACCCTGCGGATCGGCTATCAGAACCGTCCCGACCTGTTTGCCCGGCATATTGTCCTGCCGGAAATGCTGTACGAACGAGTGATCGAAGTCAGAGAGCGGATTGACGCCCAAGGCGCGCTCGTCACCCCCCTGGATGAAGACGGCGCGCGGCGCAGCCTTCAGGCCGCCTATGATGCCGGCATTCGCGCCGTGGCCATTGCCTTTGTGCATGGCTATCGGTACGCGGCGCATGAGGCCCGAGTCACCGCCATTGCCACCGAGATCGGCTTTCAGCAGGTCTCGGTCTCACACGCGGTCAGCCCGTTGATGAAGCTGGTCTCACGCGGCGACACCACGGTGGTCGATGCCTATCTGTCACCACTGCTGCGGCGCTATGTCGATCAGGTCGCGGGAGAACTGGAGGCGGAGCGCCAGTCCGGTCCCAGGCTGATGTTCATGCAGTCGAACGGCGGCCTGACCGACGCCCACCTGTTTCAGGGCAAGGACAGTATTTTATCCGGACCGGCCGGTGGGGTGATCGGCATGGTCCGGACCGCGTTGATGGCGGATTTTCGTAAAGTCATCGGCTTCGATATGGGCGGCACCTCGACCGATGTGTCGCACTATGACGGCGAATATGAGCGGACATTTGAGACCCTGGTCGCTGGCGTCCGCATGCGCGCCCCGATGATGCATATCCACACCGTCGCCGCGGGCGGAGGGTCTATCCTGCATTTTGATGGCGCCCGTTTTCGGGTTGGCCCGGACTCAGCCGGCGCGGACCCCGGGCCGGCGTGCTATCAGCGCGGCGGCCCACTCACCGTGACCGACTGCAACGTCATGCTGGGCAAGCTGCAAGCGGCCTTCTTTCCCGCGGTGTTTGGCCCGAACGCAGATCAGTCTTTGGACGTGCATATCGTTCGAGACAAGTTTGCAGCCTTCTCAACAGAAATCGCCAGTGCTACGGACAATGACGGCCAGTCTCCCGAGGCTGTGGCCGCCGGCTTTCTGCGCATCGCGGTGGAAAATATGGCGAATGCCATCAAGAAAATATCCGTTCAGCGCGGCTACGATGTGACGGAGTATACCCTGAACTGCTTTGGTGGGGCCGCCGGCCAGCACGCCTGTCTGGTCGCGGATGCACTGGGCATGAAGACCGTCTTTCTGCATCCGTTTGCCGGGGTGTTGTCGGCCTATGGGATGGGTCTGGCAGACGTGCGGGCGCTGCGCGAGCGGCAGATCGAACAGCCGCTCGCGGCCACCGCCATACCCGTATTGGAAACGGCCTGTGAGGAACTCGGCGACGAGGCCGGCGACGAGATTCTGGCGCAAGGGATGTCTGCCGATCGACTCAGCCTGCACAAACGGGTCCATCTGCGCTACCAGGGGACTGACACCGCCCTCCAGGTGGACTTGGCTGATCTCGGCGGCATGCGGGCCGCGTTTGAGGCCAGCCACAAGCAGCGCTTCGGCTTTATCGTCACAGCACGACAACTGGTCGCCGAGGCGGTCTCGGTCGAAGCGGTCGGCACAACGGAGCCCGTTGACGACGCCGAGCTGCCGGCGGCTGAGGGCCAGGCCGCGCAGCCGCTGCAGCAGGTCCGGGCGTATATGGACGGCGATTGGCGGGACACGCCGGTATTCCAGCGCGCGCAGCTCCAACCGGGCCAGCGCATTCCCGGCCCGGCCATTATTTGTGAGCCCACGGCAACGACAGTGGTTGAGCCGGAGTGGCAAGCCGAGCTGAACCGCTATGGCCACCTGCTCCTCACCCGTCTGAAACCGCCATCACACCGGGCGGCGATCGGCACCACGGCTGATCCTGTGATGTTGGAGGTGTTCAACAACCTCTTTATGTCGATCGCCGAGCAGATGGGCGCGACGCTGGCCAATACCGCCTACTCGGTGAATATCAAGGAACGGCTGGATTTCTCGTGCGCCATCTTCGCACCGGACGGTAGCCTGGTCGCCAATGCCCCGCACGTCCCGGTCCATCTGGGCTCTATGGGCGAGTCGATTAAAACCGTCATCAAGGCCAACCAGGGCACAATGCGGCCGGGGGATGCCTATGTTCTGAACGCCCCCTATAACGGCGGCACGCATTTGCCCGATGTGACGATCATTACGCCCGTGTTTGACGCAACCGGTGCTGACCGCATTCTGTTTTATGTGGGCTCACGCGGGCATCATGCCGATATCGGCGGACGCACGCCCGGCTCGGCTCCGCCGGACAGCACCACCATTCACCAAGAGGGCGTACTGATCGACAACTTCCTCTTCGTCCGCCAGGGCCGCCTGCGCGAACAGGAGATGCGGCAACTGCTGGGTTCCGGCAGGTATCCCTGCCGGAATGTTGACCAGAACATGGCCGACCTGCGCGCCCAGCTCGCGGCCAACGAAACCGGGGTGCAGGAACTCAGGAAAATGGTCGAGCACTTTGGCATCGAGGTCGTGCACGCGTATATGCAGCACGTCCAGGACAACGCCGAAGAGTCCGTGCGGCGCGTGCTCGACGTCCTCAAAGATGGCGCGTTCACCTACCCGCTGGACAACGGCTGTCAGATTCGGGTCAGTATTTGCGTGGACAAAGCGGCCCGCCGGGCAACTATAGATTTCAGCGGCACCTCTTCCCAACACAGCGGCAACTACAATGCGCCCGCGGCGGTGTGTAAAGCCGCCGTCCTGTACGTTTTTCGGACATTAGTGGATGATGCGATCCCGCTGAACGAGGGCTGTCTGAAACCGCTCGATATCATCATCCCGCCGCGCTCCATCATCAGCCCGGAATACCCGGCCGCGGTGATCGCCGGCAATACGGAGGTCTCGCAAGGGGTCACGGACGCCCTGTATGGTGCGCTCGGGGTACTCGCCTCGTCACAGGGCACGGTCAACAATTTTGTGTATGGCAACGAGCAGTATCAAAACTACGAAACCATCTGCGGCGGCACCGGGGCCGGCCCTGACCATCCGGGCTGCGACGCGGTCCACAGCCATATGACCAACACGCGCATGACCGACCCCGAGGTATTGGAGTGGCGCTTTCCGGTCCGGGTTGAAAGTTTTGCCATCCGGCACGGTTCGGGCGGCGCAGGTCGGCAGCCGGGCGGCGCGGGGATTACCCGGCGGCTGCGGTTTTTAGAATCCATGACCGTCACCACCTTATGCAGCCACCGCCTGACCGAACCCTATGGACTGGCCGGCGGTCAGGCCGGCGAGCGAGGTCGTGATATGGTCGAGCGCGCAGATGGAAGCGTTGAAGAACTCGCCGGCAACGCGGAAACGCTGATGCAGCCGGACGACGTGTTTGTCATGCACACGCCGGGCGGGGGCGGTTTTGGGCCGCCGGATGAAGCCAAGTAACTATTCCAAGGGCAGTGTGGTTGGCGTACGAGGCAGAGACGCGGTACGGTGCGTCAGGACGGATTGTCTCCCTCTGGGACCTCGGCGACGGTGAGGGCAACTTCTTGTCCATGGGCGATTTCAAGGGTGTGCCCGTCCGGGTCGGCCAGAAAGGCCCAATAGCCGATCGGATAGCCTGAATCTGTCGGCCCCAGACGCAAACAGCCGGCCTGCCGGGCGTGTTCACATAGAGCATCGACTTCCTGGCGGGTTGCACAGCCGACGCCGAGATGGGCAAGAGGCAGTAAGGGGGCGTCCACCCGAGGCGACTGGATGAGGACAATGACAAAAGGCCGGGTGCAGTCACTCAGCCACACGACCTGTGTTCCATCCGGATCAGTCCGACGATGAACGACCTGCATATGGGCATAGATTGCATAGAAGGCAAGACTCTCCTCCATGTTGGTGACTGGAAGTGCGATATGAGTCAGTCCGATATCAGACATAGTGATACTCCTTCTTGAGTCACCCTCCTGCATGAGAAAAGATTGTACGCCAGTTGGAGGAAGGGGAGCGAGCTGCTAATAATTCCGTACCATCAAGAGAGAGGAGATTTCTATGAGAGAAGCTGTCATCGTATCGACTGCCCGGACGCCAATTGGGAAAGCCTATCGTGGCGCATTCAATGACACCACGACCCCGACCATGGCCGCGCCGGTGATTCAGGAAGCAATTCATCGTGCTCAGGTAGAGGTCGGTGAGATTGACGACCTGATTATGGGCGCCGCGCTCCAGGAGGGGACCCAGGGGTATAACGTAGCTCGGCAATGCGGCATCGCCGCGGGGTTGCCGGTGAGCGTCTCCGGCCAAACCATTGATCGTCAATGCTCTTCAGGGCTGATGAGCATTTCCATGGCGGCCAAACAGATTATTGCCGATGGCATGCAGACCGTTGTGGCCGGCGGCTTGGAGTCCATCAGCCTGGTCCAGAACGACCATCAGAACGAATACCGGAATGAAGATTCTGTGGCCCTGGAGAAGGCCCCGGACCTGTATATGGCCATGATAGACACCGCCGAGGTGGTCTCAAAGCGCTACAATATCTCCCGTGAGGCGCAGGATGAGTACGCACTCCAGAGTCAGCAGCGCACGGCCGACGCGCAGCAGGCCGGACGTTTCGATGACGAGATCATTCCGAGCACTGTTACCAAGCTGTTCACCGATAAAGAGACGGGCGAGACGACACGCCAGGAAATGACCCTTGCGCGGGACGAATGCAACCGTCCGGGTACTAATGCCGCCGGTTTGGCCGCGCTGCGGCCGGTCATGGGTGAAGGCGGCTTCATCACCGCCGGCAATGCCAGCCAGTTGTCGGACGGTATGTCCGCCTGCGTCCTTATGGAGCGCAAGCAGGCTGAACAACGCGGGCTCCAGCCCTTGGGCGTGTATCGTGGCATGGCCGTTGCCGGTTGCGAACCGGATGAGATGGGCATTGGTCCGGTCTTTGCCGTACCCAAGCTGCTCGAACGCAACGGCTTGACCATGGACGATATCGACCTGTGGGAACTGAACGAAGCCTTCGCCTGCCAAGTGCTCTATTGCCGTGATCGGCTCGGCATTCCCAACGAACGGCTGAACGTGAATGGCGGCGCCATCTCGATTGGCCATCCCTATGGCATGAGCGGCTCACGCATGGTCGGCCATGCGCTCATAGAAGGAAGACGGCGCGGCGTGAAGAACGTCGTCATCACCATGTGTGTCGGTGGCGGCATGGGTGCGGCAGGACTGTTTGAAGTAGCGTAAGCCCCGATTCAGACTCTTCCTATCCCCTCCTTGGAGGGGATTTTACTCTACTCAGCCAAGGAGGAAGTTATGGCACAAGAACCAGTCGCAACAATGCGCGAAAAAGCCCGGAAAGTGGCGCCCAAGCTGATTGACCTGACCGAGAAAGTCTTGTTTGGCGATGTCTGGGAGCGCCCCGGCTTATCCAAGCGTGACCGCAGCCTCATCACCGTGGCATCCCTCATGTCCACCTACCGTCCCGAGCAGCTCCGTCCGCACCTCCAGCGTGCCCTGGACAACGGAGTCACCCAGGAAGAAATCGGCGAGCTCATTACACACTTGGCGTTTTACTCCGGCTGGCCGACAGCCATGACGGCCGCCGGCATTGCCAATGATGTTTTTGAGCAGCAGGAATAGTCCGGCTTCACCGCGGCCGCGGCCAGATGCTCGGGACCGCGGTCGCAAGCCATTTCACCAAAGCGGCGTTGACCTCCGTCGGCTTTTCCTGGGCCATCCAATGACCTGAGCGGATCGTCTCTTCGGACAGATTCCGGCAGTAGCTGCGCATGGGCTCGGCCAGGCGCGAGTGGACGCACTCACACACGAAGTCGTATTGGGCGGTCAGAAACAACACCGGCATATCGAGATAGCCGTCGTTGTGGGCGGTCTCGGCGTAGGCCGTGTTGACCGGGTGATTCATATACCACGAAGAGGGACCGAAGAAACCGTTCCGTTCGAGCGCAGCGGCATAGATGCGCAGGTCCTCTTCGGTGACCACATCCGCATCACGCGGCAAATCGGGGATCTCAGCCATGCCGAGCATACTATGATCGCGACGTGCGGTTGAGGTAATGGCCGGCTGGCCCTCGCCTTCGGGGTTGCCTTTCCGAAACAGTAGTTTGACGAATCGATAGGCCTGGGCATCCATCGGGGCGATGGCCTCGGCAAAACTCTCTTCGTAGTAGCGCATGTAATCCCACTGGCCGGCAGGATAGGTATCCTCGGGATAGAGGGCTCGGTCCACCAGGGTCAGCGTGTGCTCAAGCCCACGCTCAAGGGTGTAGTAGGGGACACACAGATTAGCGACCGCATGACACCGGTCCGGATGATGACCCGCCATGTTCCACACCACTGGACTGCCCCAATCATGACCGACCCAGACGGCTTTCTCCCGCCCCAACGAGTCTAACAATTCCAGCATGTCACATACGATATGCTCTTGCGCATAATCGCTGTGTCGCGCATACACAGACGAACGGCCATAGCCGCGCATGTCCGGCGCTATGGCCCGAAAACCCAGCGCAGCCAAAGCCGGCAGTTGGTGGCGCCAGCTTATGGACAGCTCGGGCCAGCCGTGAGCGAAGATGACAAGCGGCCCCTCTTCGGGTCCGGCGGCCAGATAAAAAGTCGTATGTCTGTCGGTTTTGACGGCATGTTCGGTAATGGTCATATATGCTCTCCTTGATGCTTCGATGAAAATTCCACGGTTGAAAAGATAAACGAAGAATTGATAATGACCAAGCCTTCTACAGGCAGCAGTAAACGAGGAGCGAATTGCAGCGGATGATTCTACCCTTGAGATGAGTGGAGAGTAGATTCATCAGTATTCAATAACAGCACAAAACACGAGCCAGATTGGAGAAGACATGGAGTACGCAAAGCTTGGCAATACGGGGATGACTGTTTCGCGCATCTGTATGGGATGCATGAGCTACGGGGATGGCAAATGGCGTGAGTGGACCATTGGGGAAGACGAGGCGCGTGAACACTTCGCTCTCGCCCTTGAATCGGGCATTACCTTTTTCGATACCGCGGATGTCTATTCGATTGGCGCGAGCGAAGAGATTACCGGCAAATGGCTGGGTGAGATGGCCTCGCGCGACGATATTGTCTTGGCGACCAAGGTCAACGGGCCCATGGGCGATGGCCCGAACCGACGGGGGCTGAGCCGTAAACATATCATCGAGGCCTGCGAGTATTCCCTGCGCCGACTCAAAATGGACTATATCGACCTGTATCAGATTCACCGCTGGGACTTTTCCACGCCGATTGAAGAAACGCTGGAAGCGCTTGATAGCCTCGTCCGCACCGGCAAAGTACGCTACCTCGGAGCCAGCAGCATGGCCGCCTGGCAGTTCTCCAAGGCGCTCTACGCGGCCAAAGAGCATGGCTGGCATCGTTTTGTTTCTATGCAGAACCACTACAACCTGATCTACCGCGAAGAAGAACGCGAAATGAATCCGCTGTGTATCGACCAGGGCGTTGCCCTGATTCCGTGGAGCCCGCTCGCACGTGGGTATTTTGCCGGTAACCGGACAAAAATAGAGGGAGAAGGCCCGACAAAGCGGGCGCAAACCGACCCCATGACACGCAGGATGTACTTCAACGACAGCGACGAAGAAGTGGCCGCCGCCGTGCAAAAAGTCGCCCGAGAGCGGGGCGTGTCACCGACTCAGATCGCCTGCGCCTGGGTGCTTCAGTCACCGGGGGTAGCAGCCCCTATCATCGGTGCAACCAAGGCGCATCATCTCAAGGAAATCTTTGAGACGGTTGATATCAAACTCAGCCCCGAGGAAGTGGCGGCCATGGAAGAGCCCTACCGACCGCATCCGATTCTGGGCCATCAGCAGCCAGACCCCAAGCGGATGGTGTAGTAGCGTCCAGCCTGCGCTACTCCATTACTCTTGTTTATTGCACGATCGTTGCTTGTTGAGGCGTGGGAGCGTGCAAAGACTGCCCATCCTGACCAGTTAAGGACAAGAAGTGAGAATGGCTCGGCAGAGTGCATATGATCGATTCGGAAATGAAATCTACCTTACCGATGAGCGCTGGGCTCATATCATTGAAACGCATGATGAAATGCGACAGTACCGAGAGCACATTTTTGAGACTCTCAGAACAGGGAAACGCAGCCAGGATGCTTTCGATCCAAGCAAGTACAAATACGTAAAGGAATTCCCGGATCTTCTCGATGAATTTACCCATATTATCGTTGTCGTAAAATTCTCTCGGAGTGCGGATCAACAAGGAACCGAACGCGCAAACAATTTCATTTTGACGGCCTATCAGGTGTCAAGGAGCTAATCATGGGATCAATTAGAATCGTGTATGACACGGAGGGAGACATTCTTGACATAGATTTTCGGCTTACCGGCGAAAAGCCTCAAAGAGGCATTGAATTGCACCCTAACGTCACACTCTGGACCGATGTCAACTATATAGCTCCCGTACGTCTCATGTTGCTTTCTTATTCCCAATTACTGGAACAATCCGAACTCTCTTTCGACAACCTCAAACAGCTCCCCTCTCAACGGCAGACCCAGGTCTTGAAGCTCCTGACACATGAACCACTCAAACGTCTCCTGACCTGCCTTGATGAGAAAGAGTTCCGTTTTCAGGTCATCGAACCAAACGTGAAGGAACTTGCCGCTGCCTAGCCTAATGAGGTGAAGCGCTTCGGCCTAAGCGTGCATTGTCATCTCGCCCGTCTCTTTTTGCAGAGCCCCTGTGCTACCGCGACTACGCCGCCTTTCCTCCTAATGATTCGTCCGCAGGTAACGGACAATTTCCATCATCACCTTACAATCAACTTCGTTGTAACGGATAATCTCCTGCATCAGCGGCAACTCGGTCATCGGCACGCCTTTCTGACGGACCTCCTCGTCGCGGCGCCACGCGCCAACCATCGCCCCCAGGCCATCGACAGGGCCGTCGGCCCAGTTGGTTTCGATGGGGCCGTGGGAGTGCATAGCGTTAGCCACCGCTTTCAAGCCGAAACCCAGTGCGCCCCGCACGACGACGGGCTCCTCACGCATCACTTTCTGGAGGAAATCGTACCAGTCTAACCAGCTCAGCTCGGGCCAGTCGGCGCGATTCTTGTGCCTCACTCTGGCCGAGTTGTAGGCGTTTTCCAGTGCGATTAGTTCGGCGGCCGACCATATGGAGATCAAACTACCACCCGACTTCAAAGAGTTCTTGAAATTACTGAACTCTCATAAACCTTAGCCCCCTTCTTTCTCAAACCCACACCCCAAGCCCGTTCTGCCGACCTTGCGTCGGACTTCGTCGAGCGAGAGACGGAAATACACAGGACGGTTGTGGGCGCAGGCGTGGGGATTGGCCGTTTGGGTCCAGGCGTTGAGGAGACGGCCTTGCGCTTCGCGGTCGAGTACCTGGCCGGCTTTGATTGCCCCCAGACACGACAGCGCTTGATGCATGTCTTCTTTTTGATTGCGCACGCGCGTGACCAGTCGGGAGAAGGTCAGCCCGGAGGTTCTAGGATCAAGAAAGTCGGGGATCGTACGCAGAGCCAGTACGTGCGGGCCAAAGAGTTCGGCGTTGAACCCACACGCCGCAAATGCTTCAGCCTGCGCATCAAAGAAAGCATGTTCTTCGGCTGAGAGCTGGACGACTTGAGGCGAGATGAGGGACCGACTCTGAACCTGTCCGTTTTGAAGCCGTTCGTACAGCACGCGCTCTTCGGCGGCGTGTTGGTCCAGCAGATACAAATGTCCTTCAGACAAGGTCAGTAAAAACGTGTCTTCTATTTGACCAACGAGAGAGAAGCCGTTGTTCTGGTCTTCTCCATATGACACCCCATCTTCGGCAACATATGGCGTCGAGAGCCAGCTTGGGACGGATCGACGTTGGAGGCCACCTCGGACCAGATCATACACACTTGGATCGTCTCGAAAACGCACTTCAGCCTTGGCGGGATGGATATTCACATTAAGTTGGGACGGGTGCAATTCGACAAACAGACACACCATGCCGCCGTCGTTCCCCAAGGTATCCCGCACAACGCGATAGAGCGTAGCATTGCGCACTGAACGTCGATTGACAAAAAAGTAGTAGCGACGGCGCCAGGCTTCCTCTTGCGTCACCAGAAATCCCCACGCGCGTCCATTCAGACCCGTGTTCTCAAACTCCTCCATGCGGGAGGCTGTTTCGTGGCCAAAGCAAGCAGCCACCCGCTCCTGGAGCGAGACAGACGGGAAGTTGTAGACCTCGCGGCCATCAAAGGAGAGCGAGAGGGTTTTTTCGGGAAACGCCAGGGCAAAGCGCGTGAACACCCCCATGATGTGGCCGTACTCAGTCCGCAAACTGCGCATGAACTGGAGCCGGACGGGCGTATTGTAAAACAGGTCATAGACCTCGACACTGGTCCCAACTGGTGCTCCGGCCTCTTGAACGGGACTGAGTTCGCCGCCTTCACTCTTTACCTCAGCTCCCAACGTCGCATTGTGTGGACGACTCAGAATCCGTACCCGCGAGATCGCGGCAATGCTGGGTAACGCCTCCCCACGAAAGCCAAAGGTCTGTACGCGCGCAAGGTCTTGGTCATGCTGAATCTTACTTGTGGCAAACCGCTCACACGCCAGTGCCACTTCGTCTGCCGCCAAGCCGGCACCATTATCAATCACCCGAATCAGCCGCCGCCCGGCCTCCTCAACCTCCACCCTGACGGTGCTTGCCCCCGCATCAAGGGCATTCTCCATGAGTTCTTTAACAACACTGGCGGGCCGCTCAATAACCTCACCAGCGGCGATCTTTTGCTGTACATCAGGGGGAAGGATACGGATAGGCATGATTATGGTTCTACACATTGAGGCATGGGATACACCCGATAAAAGAGCCGGAGCGCATATGGAACGCCTACTCTCCTTCCTCCCCCCCCTCAGCCACCCGCTGTAATTCGGCCACCAACAGCAGCGCATCAATTGGGGTTGTCCGCAGTGGGTCAACCTGGGCGAGACGGTCTAATACGGCCTGACCGAGTTGCGGCCGGGGCTGTCGTATGTGTTCCGATATCTGTTGCTGGCCACGGGCAGGGGGCTGCTGCGCTTCAAGCCCGGCGACTGCTTCAAACTCAGCGACCAGGGTCTTGGCCCGCTCAACAACATCGGGCGGCAGACCTGCGAGCTTTGCCACATAGAGGCCATAGCTCTTTTGGGCTGCTCCGGGCACGACCTTGTACAGAAAGGTGACCTCGTCCTGCTTCTCACGCACGTCAAGCCGCGCGTTGGCCACTCCGGGCAAAGCGTCTGCAATCGGCGCCAGCTCATGATAATGGGTTGTGAACAGGGTCTTGGCTTGGAGGCGCGTGGCGAGTTCTTCCGCCACAGCCTGTGCAATGGCCCGGCCATCCGTTGTCCCGGTCCCCCGGCCGACTTCATCAAGAATCACCAGACTCCGCTCGGTTGCATGTTTGAGGATATTCGCGGTCTCCATCATTTCGACCATAAAGGTGGATAACCCCTGGGCCAGAAAATCCGCCGCCCCGACACGGGTAAAGATGCGGTCCACGACCCCAATGGTGGCAGCCTGAGCGGGAATGAAGCTGCCCATCTGGGCCAACAGGACAAGCAGGGCGGCCTGGCGCGCATAGGTACTTTTTCCGGCGGCATTCGGGCCAGTCAGGATTAGGACGTGCCGGCTTGCATCTAATCGCAGATCATTCGGCACGAATTGCGCGTCGCGCATGTCAAGGACCGGGTGGCGGCCCTCTTCTATGATCAGCGCGTACTCGTCGTTGACGGCAGGGCGAATCCAGCCGTTCTTCGCCGCCAGCTCCGCCAGGGAAACCAGCGCGTCGATTGTGCCCATAATGGTCGCTGTGAGCCGGAGCCGCTCAGCCTGGGCGGCCACGTGCTGTCTGAGTTGAGCGAAGAGTTCATACTCTAATTGATTGCCACGGTCTGTCGCGGACAACACCTTGGATTCAAAGGCGCGCAGTTCATCCGTGACAAAGCGTTCGGCATTGACTAAGGTTTGGCGGCGGATGTAGTTTTCGGGAACACGACTGAGCACAGCCTTGGTCACTTCCACGTAATACCCAAAAACTTTATTAAAACCGACCTTGAGGTTGGGAATCTGAGAGCGTGCCCGCTCTCGTTGCTCATACTCGGCCAGCCAGTCTGTTCCATCGGCCTGAATTACCCGCAGTTCATCCAGGTCGGCGGAGACGCCAGCACGAATAAGCCCGCCCTCTTTGGCAATTGGTTTTGGCTCGTCGACAAGGGTGTGAGTAATCTCAGCGGTCACATCATCCAGCAGGTCGATTTCTTCACAGTACGTCGTCAGCAGACTGCTCCCGGTCACAGTCAGTGCAGCCCGGAGTTCCGGCAGGCGCACCAGGGCGGATTTCAGAACTGCCAGGTCTCGCGGGTTGGCAATCGCAGACGTAATCCGCGAGGTCAGACGTTCGAGGTCCGGGAGGCCGGAGAGTACACGCCGTAGCTCTGCCCGCACGCCATGCCGGCGGCTCAGTTCGGCAATCGCATCCTGGCGGGTGTGAATTTCATTGACCGCGCGCAAAGGATGCAGGACCCAGCGCCGCAAGCGCCGCTTGCCCATACGGGTTGTGGTGTGATCCAGCACGGCCAGTACGGTTCCATTGGGAGTGCCCTCGAACACATTCTCCACCAGTTCGAGGTTGCGCTGCGTCTGCGGGTCGAGCACGACAAAGGCATCGTGCCGGTACGGCTCGGGCGCACGTATATGGGGCAGAAACGCGCGCTGCGTTTCCCGCGCATAGGCAAATAGCGCCCCGGCCGCGCACAGGGCATGCCGATGGGAGAAAACGAGATCGTCAATGCGCTTGCGACTGAATTGCTTGCTGAGTACGGTACGCGCCTGCTCAAAGCGAAAAGACGCGGCCGGACGTTCGGTGCGACAGACGTTACGACTCCAGCCGTTGTCAGAAGACTCGCCGGCCACACAGACCAATTCTTGCGGTTGGAGCTTCTCCAGCAGGCTGGGCAAATCAGAGACATTCGTTTCGGCAACCAGAAACTCAGCCGTCGCCAGGTCCAGACTGGCGACGCCGACCGCATCTTTCTCGGACAACACGGCAACCAGTGTGCGTTCCTGGCTCTCGGATTCAAACAACGTCCCCGGCGTGACAATGCGAACAACATCGCGCGGAATAATACCTTTTCCCTTTTGGGACTCCTCGAGCTGTTCACACACCGCAACCTTATAGCCTTTCTCGACCAGCCGGGTGAGATACGGCTCCAGGCGATAATGCGGCACCCCGCACATGGGGACCTTTTCGCTCCCTTTCCCATGCGGGCGGGCGGTCAGGACAATGTCCAACTCACGTGCCGCCACTGCCGCGTCGTCAAAAAACATCTCGTAGAAGTCACCGAAACGGTAGAACAGGAGTTCATCTTTGTACTGTTCCTTGACCTGCCAATACTGCTCCATCATGTCAGTTTCTCGTGCTGCCGCTCGTGGGGTAGATGGAGAAGGGTGAGATGTATTCTTTTTTGCCATTGTGTCCGCCGGTTCCTCCTTCGAAAGCAGGCCCTCGACTCTACCACAGGTTTCTGCACCCGTCGTCTGCACGTCGTTGCTCCCCCGACCTTCCCGAGCGTCAGGTAAAGTGTGGAGTGGATGAACATTCAGCTTCTGTATGGAACAAAAAACCGGATTGTTTTGGAAAAACACCGCTTTCCGTCACCTATGTGACACCCGTCATCTTGTACATCCTTGTCACGCCTCCTATCGTGACCGCTGGAATCGATACTCACCTACACTTCTCTTTTCTTTCCCCACCCTGGCGGGACCAGCTCATAGAAGGAGGGCGTTCGCATGGACAAAACTGAAGGGACACAGAATTTTGACCCGCTCCGGACCTGGCGCGAATGGTACCAAAAGTCGGAGAAGCAATGGAGCGACGCGTTGTCGTGTATCCTGGGCAATGATCAGTTTGCCCAAACCACGGGCAAGTATGTCCAAGAAGCCATGCACCTGCATCGCATGTTCACCGAATCCATGGCCCAATACTTGGCCGCCCTCAACCTCCCATCCCGCACAGATATCACCGCGTTGAGCGACCGGGTCGGCGAACTCGAAGATACCGTGGCCGGACTCCAAGTTGAGGTCCGGCATGTACGCCGCTCGCTAGCGGAGCACGATGGCGCGGCTCAAGCTGACGGCGTGCCCGTCCGTCCGAAACGCACCAAGCAGCCCCACACGTGCGAAACCAACTAGGCAAAAGGACTCAGCCCATGCAACAGGCACAGCAGCTGTCACGCGAAGAGGTTGCAGCAAAAGCGCGGGAAACGGTTGCCCGCGCCATTCAGCGTAATATCCCCGACCTGCCGTCTCCGGTCGAACTCGACCGTGAGGTCGGCCCTACCCCAAAGGACGTCGTGCACTCAAGGGGCACGATGAAGCTGTATCGCTATCGTCCCCTCAGCGATGAGGTGTACCGCGTGCCGGTATTGGTCGTCATGTCCCTGGTCAGCCGGTCGTATATTCTCGATTTGGCCAAGGGTCAGAGCTTTATCGAATATCTGCTCCTGCAGGGCTTTGACGTCTATCAGATCGACTGGGGTGTGCCGCGGCGTGAACATAAAAATCTCAAGCTGGACGATTATGTGGCCACTTCCATCCCTGAGTGTGTCGATGTCGTACGCGAGGATTCAGGTGAGCCCGATGTCTCCATGATTGGCTATTGCTTGGGTGGATTTCTTGCGGTGCTATACGCGGCCCTCTACCCTGACGGTCCACTCAAAAATATGGTCTGCTTTACCACGCCCATTAATTCAGACGGTATGCCACTCTACCGCACGTGGACCGACCCGGCCCACTTTGATATCGACCAGATGATCGATAGTCTGGGCAATATCCCCTCCGAACTCATGGATGCCTCGATTCAGATGCTGCGTCCGTTTCAGAAAAGCGCCGGGCAGATGAAGCTGCTCGACAACGTTGAGAATGAAGCCTTTGTCACTGCCCATTTGCGTTTCGACCGCTGGGCGGCGGATCATATTCCGTTTCCTGGAGAGACTGCTCGTCAGTTGGTCAACGACTTCATGCGTGGGAATAAAATTGTCCGCAAGGAGCTCGAACTTGATGGCCGCGCGGTTGATTTGGCTCAAGTCAAAATCCCGTTCCTTCATGTTACAGCCCAATTTGACCATATTGTTCCTGCGGCTGCCTCACAGGATCTCGTGAAGTTAGTCGGCAGTAAAGATAAGTCCGAAATTATTCTCAAAGGTGGCCATGTGAGCCTCGTCGCAGGCGGGAATGCGGTCTATCGCTTGTGGCCAAAGCTGGATACCTGGCTGTCGGAGCGTTCAGTCTGAAATCCGGATACACCCCAAAGCCGCACAGAGGAGGAGAGCGTGGAAGGTTTTCCCAAAACGGTTACAGTCAGAGATACATCTCTCACCCTGCGTATGATGGGCGCGGACGATGGTCCGCTGATGCTCGATTTTGCCCAACAGCTTCCCTACCACGATCTCATGTTTTTACGCCGGGACATCACCAAACAATCATCCGTAGACCGCTGGCTCAATGATATCGCAAGCGAAAAAATGTATACCCTGCTCGCAGAGAGCGAGACCCAACTCCTGGGCTATGCCACCCTGTATCGGAATGACTTTGACTGGTCGCGCCATGTGGCTGAAATCCGTGTGCTGATTTCCCCAAACGCGCGAAAGATGGGGCTGGGCCGGCTACTGACCCGAGAAGCCTTCAACGTTGCTCTCTCTTCGGGTATTCAAAAAGTCGCTGCCCGTATGACATTGGATCAAACCGGAGCGCGTACCGTGTTTGAAGAGCTGGGCTTCCGCGCTGAGGCGATTCTACGCGACGAGGTCAAGGACCGGGCCGGCAAGACGCACGATATTCTTCTCATGGCCAATGATGTTGCTGAATTCCTGGCCCGTGGCGAGGCATACGGATTGCCTCGATAAGGCCCGAGCCAGTTCTCAAAGAACTCCATACTCCTGACCCAGCACAATTCCGATGCACTGTTTTTTATTATCGAAACCGACTGTACAAGAGCAGTCAGATCGCTATACTGCTGGGGAGTAATACCGAGTGACAGGGTAAGGAGGACAGCGTGAAATCAGCATCACACGTAGATGCCCCAATGAACTATCTGGATATCGACAGCATACAGGAAAAGCCGGCCTATTACCTCTATACCCCGCCCACCGGTGTCCCCCAGCGCAATACCAAACAGATTAAACACACCGTGGCGATTCAGAATGCCCGCGAGCATATTGACGAGATTTCTCTCGATAAGCAGGGTATTACCTTTACCCAGCATGAAACCGCGGTAAAAAACTTCTACGACGCTGAAGAAGTCAAGGCTGTCTATTACCCGGAAGTTGTCGAGCTGGTTCAAAAGATCACCGGCGCTGAGAAGGTCCACGTCTTTGATCACAACGTACGGTGCGCTCCGATGTGTGAACGTGGCGAGAATGGTGTCCGCGAGCCGGTCAAGTTCGCCCACAACGACTACACTATCAAGTCCGGCCCGCAGCGTGTGCGCGACCTGTTGCCGGAAGAAGAGGCCGAAGAGCGCCTCAAACATCGCTTCGCCGTTATCAACGTATGGCGACCCATCCAAGGTCCGGTGCAAGACACACCGCTGGCCGTATGTGACGCCGACAGCATGACGCAAGACGACTTTAATGAAACCGATCTGAAATACGAAGATCGGACCGGCGAGGTCTATTCGGTCTCTCACAACCCGAACCACCGTTGGTTGTATTTCCCGAATATGGAGCGCGAAGAGGCCATGTTGCTCAAGTGCTACGACTCAGCCACTGATGGCCGGGCGCGTTTCACCGCACATTCGGCGTTTGCAGACCCAATGTCTCCACCGGACGCTCCGGCTCGCGAGAGTATTGAGACGCGGACCCTTGTTTTCTTTCCACCTGAAGCCTAGAAATCAGTTGACGAACAAAACAAGGGGATCTTCGGCCCCCCTCACTTTTTCAGCCTCCTCTTCTCAAGCTTCTCCACCGCCAGACACGACAAACCATTTCACAGCAAGGAGGACTCTATGGAATTTGGTGTTTTCTACCTTCCCGCGATTGGGAACAAGAGTGAACTGCAAGCAGGCATGGCTGGTCGTCGGACAGACCTCTACCAACGCATGCTGCGGAATCTGTCCGAACAGGCGCAGTATCTCGATGCGCACGGCTATTATGGCATCGGCTTCACCGAACACCACTTCCATATTGAAGGCGAAGAGGTTTCGACGAATCCCATCATGCTCGACATGTATCTCGGCATGCAGACCGAGAACATCCGTCTGGGACAACTCGGACTAGTCCTCCCCTGCCAAAACCCTATTCGCGTGGCAGAAGACACCGCCATTCTCGACCAAGTGACAAAAGGCCGCGCCTTTGTCGGCTTCGCCCGGGGCTATCAGCCGCGCTGGGTCAATACCCTGGGTCAGCACTACGATATCCTGGCTGACAACAACACCGACCCGGAACGGTACGAAGAGCTCAAAAAGGAACTCTACCAGGAGCATTTTGAGATTATTATGAAGGCCTGGACCAACCCGACCTTCAGCCATTCGGGCAAGCACTGGCAGATTCCACCCAAGGATGTCTTCTGGCCGGCTCACAATGTGACCCGCGAATTTGGCCAAGGCGTGGATGACAAAGGTATTCTGACCGAGATTGGCACCGTACCCGAACCGTATCAGAAACCGCACCCGCCCCTCTTCCAGCCTTTTAGCTTTTCAGAGTCCTCGGTTCGCTGGGCGGCCCAGCACAACGTCACTCCACTGACTATCGTCTGTGACCCAGATATCTGCGCAGGCCAGTTTCGAGCCTGTCAGGCGGGTGCGGCTGAAGTCGGCAAGAATTTAGACTTCGGTCAAGGCGTCGGCCTGGTACGTGAGGTCATCGTGGCGGACACGGACGAAGAAGCTATGGCGCTTGGCAGAGAGAGTGGCTGTTTTATCTGGACCAAGTTCTTTGAGCCGTTCGGCTTTAACGCCGCCCTGATGCGGCTCGATGAGGACTACCATACGATCCCGAACACGTTCGAGTCCATGGTTGATCGCGGTCTCACTATTTGTGGCAGCCCGGATACCGTGAACCGCACGTTTGAGGCGCTCTTCAAAAAGTTGCCGGCCGAGTACTTCTGGCTCTACACCTATAATGAGCTCGTGCCGCACAAGAACGTCATGCGCAGCTTCGAGTTGCTGACCGACAAGGTCCTGCCGAATTTTACGGATAAAATTCAGTAGGCAATGCCTGTCCCCTCCTTTGGAGGGGACAGCATATCGGATAGCCCCCTACCCTCTCTGTCCCTCCATCCCGTTGACTGTACCGTTCCGCGCCAGTAGAAGGTTGCGGCGAGGAACAGTGATGGCGCGCGTCAATTGTCGGCATTCGTTACACCGGGCCGCACACAAAATGGACTTCCGGGGCCTCACTCGTCGAGCCCTGCTGACCTGTCTGTTTGGTCTGGGTCTGGGCTTGCCGATTTTTGATCGCGGGACGAACGCGGCGAGAAAAAAAGACCCGCGCCGTTCGCGGCTAACGCCCGGAGATCAACTGGTATTTGCCTTTGGTGAGCGGGCCGGGCAGGCAATCACCCCACAAGACATCTCATTCGGCGAGCGCCCGGAGTTCGCCTATCCCAAGGACCCGGCAACCGATACCGTGCGCAGCCGGTTTCGGCTCAATCAGGTTCTCTTGATCCGGTTGAAGCCAGAAGAGCTGAGTGAAAAGACGCGTGAGCGCTCACTGGATGGACTCGTGTGCTACTCGGCAGTGTGTACCCACACGGGTTGTGATGTGTCCGAATGGATCGGACCAACGCAGCAACTTGTCTGTCCGTGTCATGCCTCGTTCTTTGACCCGAAAAACCAGGGCCGCGTGGTCGGAGGCCCGGCCCCACGGCCATTGGCGACCCTTCCCCTGGAAGTGAGAGACGGGCTCCTGACGGTCAAAGGAGCGTTTATCGGCAAAGTCGGCTTTAAGAAAAAGAAATAAGGATGCGTCAGATGCGATACAGCCCAGTCATTATGTTCGGCCTCCTCACGAGTCTCCTGGTCAACCGCTTCGAGTTTACGCCTGCTCCGGTGAGTGCAGACCAACAGGCATATGCGGACGTGACCGCACAACGACTGCTACAGCCCGAGCCTGAAAACTGGCTCATGTATCGCGGGACGTACGATAGCTGGGGCTATAGTCCCTTGGATCAGATTACTCCGGCCAATGTCGGCAAGCTCGTTCCGGTCTGGACCTTTTCGACCGGCGTGACGGAAGGCCACCAAGCCCCACCGATTGTGAACAACGGCGTCATGTTCGTAACCTCCCCAGAAAACCAGGTCTTTGCCTTTAATGCCAAGACGGGCGACCTCTTGTGGCGCTATGAGCGGGAGTTACCCGAAGACCTGTTCCAACTGCATCCGACCAATCGTGGCGTCGCCCTGTACGGTGACAAAGTCTATTTCGGAACGGTCGATACCTATGTGGTCGCCCTGGATGCGAAAACGGGCGCGGTGGTGTGGGAGGAAGAGCTCGAGGACTATTTGTCCGGCTATTATATGACCCTGGCTCCCTTGGCGGTGAATGGCAAAATCATTGTCGGCATGTCGGGTGGAGAGTTTGGTATCCGTGGTTTTATCCAGGCCCTTGATACCGAGACCGGAAAATCCATCTGGAAGACCCATACCATTCCCGGACCGGGAGAGCCCGGCCACGACAGTTGGGCGGACGAGAGCTGGAAGACCGGCGGGGTGTCGATTTGGGTGACCGGCAGTTACGACCCGGACCTCAACCTCACCTTCTGGGGCACCGGGAATGCCGGCCCGTTTATGGGCGAGGCCCGACCGGGGAACAATCTGTACTCGACTTCGGTCATCGCCCTGGACGCGGACAGCGGGGAGCTGAAAGCTCACCATCAATACCACTGGAACGGTTCATGGGATTGGGATGAGGTATCCGCACCGCTATTGATTGATGTCAAAAAGGGCGACCGGACCTTTAAGGGCTTGGTACATCCCGCGCGCAACGGCTATCTGTGGACGCTGGAGCGCAGCGCAGACAAGATCACTTTTGTTGAAGCCCAGCCTTTTGTCCGCCAGAACGTCTTCAAAAGTGTTGATCCTGAAACGGGCCGACCCGAATACGATACAACGAAAATTCCTGGCATCGGACGACGCGCCGAGTACTGTCCTTCCTCGTGGGGCGGCAAGGACTGGCCACCGGCAGCGTATAACCCACAGACCGGCCTACTCTATGTCCCGGCCAACGAGAACCTGTGCGGTGCACTGACCGGCCGAAAAGAAACCTATCGACCCGGCCAGCTCTACATGGGTGTCGCGTTCCCGGACGATTTTGAATTGCTGCCCCATCCGGACGCCAAAGACCATATTGGCGAGCTCCAGGCTTGGGATTTGAACGCAGGCAAGAAAGTCTGGACCTCAACCTTCAAGAGCCACAATTGGGGGCCGGTGCTCACCACCGGTGGCGGTCTTGTTTTTATGGGTGGGACCAATGATCGCTATTTTCGGGCCTTTGATGCCAAGACCGGCAAGGTCTTGTGGAAACAACGGACAAATTCCGGGGTGACCGGCGTCCCCACGACGTATCAAGTTGATGGAGTTCAGTACGTTGCCGTGCTGTCAGGCTGGGGTGTAGATGCAGAACGTAAACAAGAGATGCTGAATACCTTCTATGGGACAAAGACGCATGTCCCACAGGGTGGAGTGCTGTGGGTGTTCGCGGTTCGGGAGTAGCTCTCAACTGCTCGCATCAAAAAGCCGCTCACCGTTCCGCCAACGCAGGGTTGCGTCCGGCAGGTCGAGCGCGCGGAGTAAGGCCGCGTTGAGTTCATACGCTTCGCCATCAAGCTCGGCGTGCTGCGTGGCGTCACTCAGACCGTTCAACACCGCATTTCCCATAACAAAAGCGAAGGTATCAACCGGCACTTTCGTTGTGGTCTCACCCTGTCCATAAGCCTGTTCGCACGCTTCAAGGCGAACGGAGTTCCAGCCTCGACACTTAAACGGGCGCGCTTCGTACGCCATGCATGTATTGTCCTGTAATAATGCACAGGGGAGCGGCGGCTGAGCTTGCGAGCCGGCAGTAGGCCGGTCATGCCGAGCTTTCAAGCGTCTACACACAGCCTCTAATTCATCAGCCGAACAGTTGGCTCTCAACCAGTCCGCCAGATAGACCACCTCGGCGGCGCTGGCTAATACAACGGGCAAATAACAACAAAAGGCGCAGCCCGCTTGGCAGGCCCGCCGGTCGCGGTCGGGCGATTGGGCGATCCGGTCGTCCGCCCAGGCGTGCGCAGAGTTCACCAGGAGTGCTACGGACACCGCGTCGTCGGCACTATTCAGAGCAGCGAGCGCCTCATGATACTGCGCAGCGTAGGCAATCAACTCTTCGCCGCCGGCCGGCGGCAGTCCGTGTTCGAGAAGTTGCCCGACAAACTGTTGCACTTCCTGAGGCGAGGCCGCCTGCTGGAGTTGATTCTTGATCTGGGCAATATCCAACCGTGGAGCGGAGGTCTTCTCTTCTCCGACCGGATTCTTCTTTGTGTCTTTGGCTTGTCGTCGGCGTTCGGCGCGATTCATGCAGTCTCCTACAGGCCTCTTGTCTTCTCGCCACCGTGATCTGTCGAAAATTGACTTATCCGGCTTCATCATAGCGTACTTATGATATATGAGGAGCCATCCAGGGAAAGAAGGACTTCTTACATAGGATGAAATGTGAAATACCGTGTCAACGTTGACTTGGCGAACCAAACAAAAGCGGAGTTCTCTGAGGTCATTGATGGTAAAGACGTGCGTCTGCTCAACACAGTTGGCGCCTTTTCCTCTTTGTTTTTACTGGACCTCAGCACCTACACCAATCCCGTCCTTGTGCTGAAAACAGAAGAGCCCGGTAGTAAACAGGTCCTCGCATTTGTGCATAATCGCGTGGAGTCTGTCTGCCATGACATGATTAACCACCTCATCAATGACTGCATTGTCATGGGTGCGGAGCCGCTCGCCGTTCAAGACCTGATTGTATGTGGCAAACTCGACGGAGCTACAGCCAAGCGTATTGTTGCCGCCTGTGCTGCTGCCTGCGAAGCGCAAGGTTGCGTACTGACAGGTGGGGAAACGTCAGAACAGCCGGGGATATTGGACGCAGACAAGTATATTCTCGGATCGAATATTGTTGGTATTGTCGAACGGGATCAGATTATTGACGGCTCTCACATGACTGTTGGTGACGTCGTTGTTGCCGTTCAATCGTCCGGTCCGCATACCAATGGCTATACCCTTATCCGGGATCTGATAGCCCAAAATCCTGAGCTCCTGACTCAACGGAGAGGAGGAATACAAGAGAATCTTAATCGCATCCTGCCGTCCGACTGTGACGCAGCAATTGATCTCTCCACCTATCAAGTCAATCCGGTATTTGGTGTGCTCAAACAGCACGGAGCGGTCCCTGATGAACATATGCTTCGGACGTTTAACCTGGGAGTGGGGATCGCTGTCGTGTGTCAGCAATCCCACGTCGCCGAGGTCGTAGCGCATATCCAGGGTTACGGCGAGTATTCCTACCTTATTGGAGAGATCGTTCCAGGCCATGGCCAGGTCGTGTGTACGGGAGAGCTGCGGTATAGCACGTGGGACTGATGCCCTCGGCTGACACCCATATCCATATCGATCTGCTGAAAAGTAAGTTACAAGGCTTGAGGTTCGTAGTAGATATTTAAGGAGAGATGCTGTGAACGATACGTTTCAGGGCGGCTGTTACTGTGGCGATGTCCGGTTTGAAGTCTCAGACATTTTTGATGCGGGGTATTGTCATTGCTCGGTGTGTCGCCGGCTTAGCGGGGCACCGGCCATCGTTTGGGCGAGCGCCCCTACTCGCTCCTTTCGTCTTACTCAGGGCTCACCGTCAATGTTTCGTTCATCTGAGAACTGGGAGCGCTATTTCTGTTCAACCTGTGGCTGTGGCCTGTTCGGTCGTTATAGCCTGGCTCCAACGGGCCAACAGGACTTCGTCTCTTTTAACCCTTATATTCTTGACAATTCTGAGGCCGTTCGACCAACAGTCCACATTTGGTACGACTCCAAGGCCTCGTATTTTGACGTAACAGATGACTTACCGCATTTCCCCGAAGGAACACGATAAGCCATCCCAGCAAACGTCCGTCGTGGCGTGCTCCGTGACGATGTACAAGTGAAACAGACCGACCCTGGCGACATTATTCGCCTCGCGACGAATCGCGATCTGCCCCTCTTCAGGGAAATGTTATTCGAGGCGGCATATTGGAATCCTCATCGCGAGCGCCCGACTCTGGAAGCAGGCTTTGCCCCACCAGAGTTAGCAAAGCTCCTGCACAACTGGGGGCGCAAGGGGGATACTGCTATTGTCACCGTCAACAGGGCAAAAGGAATCTATTAGAGCGGTCTGGTATCGGCTCTGGACCCCGGAAGACCACTCGTATGAATTTGTTGATGGTGAAACGCCAGAGCTTGGGGTCGGAGTTTGCCCAGAGCAACGGGGTCGGGGGATTGGCACAAGGCTGTTGAAAGCCTTGCTTAAAGAAGCCCAACGCCAGCAGCTTCAGCACGTAAGTCTGAGTATGGAGTTTGAAAACCCAGCCCTACGCCTGTACGAGCGTTTGAGTTTTCAAAAAATTGGTATTGTCGACACAGCTTGGACCATGGTCGTTGACCTAGGTTGTGTACTCATAAGTCCGTAGCCACAGGCGGACGGTAGCGAGTTTAATGAACGCCAAGAAGTTGGAGGCGGTTTTTTCATAGCGAGTGGCGATCCGGCGATAGTGTTTGAGTTTGTTGAAGAACCGCTCAATGAGGTTGCGCTGTTTGTACAGGACGGGGTCGAAGGGCGGGCGCTGGCGCCGATGGGCCTTGGGCGGGATATTGGCGGTTGCCCCCGCCTTGGCAATCTGGGCTCTGACCGCATTACTATCGTCAGCCTTGTCGGCCAACACCGTACAGCCCGCGCCGAGGAGACTGAGCAGTTCCGCCGCGGCCTGCACGTCGTGCGTTTGCCCAGGCGACAATACAAACGCCAGGGCACGGCCGCGCCCATCCACGTGGGCGTTGATCTTGGTCGTTAGTCCGCCGCGCCCTCGGCCCATACACCGCTCTCCCGTGTTTTTTTGAAGTGGTGGCATGTTGATGGACTCGTATGATCGAACTGTCAATCATTTGCACCTCGCCCGCCAAGGTTTCGGCCACGGCTGCCATCAGCCGATCCCACACGCCCGCCTTACGCCAGGGATTGAACCGGTTGTAGCAAGTGGTGTACGGCCCGTAGCGGGGGGCAGGTCCCGCCACGGCGCCCCCGTGCGCAATACCCAGAAAATCCCGCTCAAAACCCGCCGGTCATCCACCTGCGGGACGCCGCGCGGCTTGTGCGGCAACACCGGCGCAATCACCCTCCATTCCTCCTCCGTTAGATCGTAGCGCCCGCGCATCAGCTACCTCCCTTCGGCCAGACGCTTGAATCATACTCCCGCCCCGATAGGTAGCCCGTTTATGAGTACACGCCCTAGGGTCAGGACTCATAAACGGGGTTTTCTTGGCCAGGATTGGGCAGCTCGTAGGGCCCGCCGAGGCCCAGATGCAGGTTCCCCATCACCTTGTTCGAGGTGTAGTTGTATGCGCCCGCGTCCAGCCACGCTTCGGCCTGTGCGGCGGTGATCTTGCCGTTGCGGTCGGCACCCCAGCGAGCCCAGATGCGCCCCCGGTGACGCTTGTGGTGACCGACGATGGACTCCTCACGCGACCACTGCATCGCCACGGGCCGATCGATGCCGCGCTCTGCCAGCCGGTAGGCGGCCAGCGCCAGGATGATCTGCAGCGACATGTCCTCGCGCCCGCCGAACGCACCGCCGATGGCGGGATAACGCACCCGGATACGGTCTTCGGGCAGGTCGAGCGCGTGCGCGATCTGCCCACGATCCTCGTGTGCCCACTGGCCCGCAATCTCGACGCACACAGTTCCATCGGCGTCGACCCACGAGGTTCCCGCTTCTGGCTGCAGAAACGCGTGCTCCTGGTAGGGCACCTCGTAGGTGGCCTCCACGACCACCTCGGCAGCTTCGAAACCGGCGTCGAGATCGCCCTTGCGGGTACGCATCGACTCGTAGGAGTTGGAGCCGATGCCGTCATAGGCGTGCACGAGCGGTGCACCAGCCCCCAGCGCTGCTTCCAGATCGGCCACGACCGGGAGCGGTTCCCACTCGATGTCGATTGCAGCTGCGGCGGCACGAGCCTGGGCGAGGCTCTCGGCGATGATGAGCGCCAGGTGATCGGCTTCCCAGCGGGACACATCGCAGGGCACCGGGCTGTTCCCGTTGTGATCGAGCCCGACGAAGACCGGCTGATCGAACTTGGTCAGTCCGTACTCGTTGCGGGGCACGTCAGCGGAGCCGAGCACCGCAACGACGCCTGAGGAACGCTCGGCAGGACCAAGGTCGAGGTGACGGAGGCGGGCGTGAGGCTGATCTGTGAAGACGACAAAGGCCCACAGCGCATCTGCACCGATGCGGTCGGCGGGATAGGTGGCGAGGCCAGAAACCTTGGCGGGGCCGTCGGCGCGCGGCGGCGAATGGCCCAGGCCGCCCGCCGTAGGCGTCGCCATCTCGAGTTCGATGGCCGCGCCGGGCCTACCGGGGGCGGCGCCGTCGGTCATGACGCAGCCCCCGTGTCGGCTGCTTCTTCGACTGCATCTGTGTCGACCGAGGCGGCTTGCACCGCCCCTGTGTCGACCGAGGCGGCTTGCACCGCCCCTGTGTCGACCGAGGCGGCTTGCACCGCCTCGATGATCGAGCAGTAGCCGGTGCAGCGGCAGAGGTTGCCTGACAATCCGATGGTGATCTGCTCGGAGGTGGGCTCTGAGATCTCGTCGAGCAGTGCCACGGCGCTCATCACGAAGCCGGGAGTGCAGAACCCGCACTGTGCGCCGCCGGTGTCCACCATTGCCTGCTGGAACGGATGCAGTCCGCCTGCGGGCGCTGCCACTCCTTCGACGGTGGTGATGGTCGCCCCGTCGGCTCGGCCAGCGGGCACCAGACACGAGAACACCGCGGCACCGTCGAGGTGCACCGTGCATGCGCCGCACTCCCCCTCGGCGCAGCCCTCCTTGGTGCCGGTGAGCCCGAGATCGTCGCGCAGCCAGTCCATCAGCGTCTTCCCCGAAGCGTTTGCTGCGCTGCGCCGCTCCCCGTTCACGGTCGCCGTGACAACGTCGTCGGGCCCGTCGAGCGCCGTCGACGCTGACGCAGCGCGTTCGGGGGCAGCCGCCGAAACCAACCGCGGCGGCTCATGCGGCCACCTATCGGCCGCTGTGCCGCTGGCCAGCGCGGCAATGGCGCGGTCCATCACAACACCGACGGCGTGCGACCGGTATTCGGCACTGCCGCGGATGTCGTCGATGGGCGTCGCCGCCCGGCGTGCTGCGGTGACGATGTCGCCCGCGGCTTCGGTCAATTCGCGACCTCGCGCCAGTTCGGTGGCCTCGGGCACCGTGATGATCGTGGGCGCAACGCTGCCGAGTGCGACAACAAGATCAGCCACCCTGCCGCCCTCGGTATCTGCCACCACGGCGGCGTGTACCACCGAGATGGCCTGCGCCCGGCGCAGACCCAGCTTCACGAACACGCCCAGCCGGTTCACACCGTCGGTGGCATCGAACCTGACTGCGGTGACGATCTCGTCGGATTCGAGGACGGTCTGGCGGAAGCCGGTGAAGAACTCGGTGATGGGGACCGTGCGCTCGCCCCTTGCTGACGACACAGTGACGTCGGCGCCGAGCGCCACAAGCGCGGAGATGGTGTCGTTTGCGGGGCTGGCCGTGACGATGTTTCCCACCACGGTCGCCCGGTTACGCAGCGGTGGTGACCCAACCTCCAGGCACGCTTGGGCCAGCGGCAGCCCCGCGGTGAGCATTGGCACCGAGGCAATGACGTCGGCATGGGTGACCAGAGGTCCCAACGAGACTTTGCCGCCGTCGTAGGAGATCTGGTCGAGGCCCGGCAAACCGGAGATGTCAATGAGCAGCTCCACGCCCGAACGGGCCCCGCGACTCAGTTCCAGCATCAGGTCGGTGCCGCCGGCGATCAGCCGCGCCGCGGCGCCGTGTGCCGACAGCAAGTCGGCCGCCTCGGAAAGCGAGCCGGGTGCGACAAATCGGGGCGGCAGCGGGAATGCCTGCTGGACGGGATGAAGCTGGAACATGCCGCATACAAGGGTGTCAGATGCGCCGCTCGCAGGCGACCCCCTGGCCCTAACCGCCAATTGCGGCCGCGAGTTCGTGCCGTTGCACCTTGCCGAGCGCGTTTCGGGGCAGCGCCGCGATCCGATGCGTGCGGCGGGGCCGCTTGTAGTAGGCGAGGCGTTCGCCCACGAAGTCTTTCAGCTCGTCGTCGCCGAAGTCCCGCTCGGCGACCACATACGCCACCACCACCTCGCCCCATTCAGGATCGGGCTCGCCCGCAACGGCGCACTCAAGAACATCGGGATGGGAGGTGACGACCTCTTCCACTTCACGGGGATACACGTTGAAGCCGCCGCAGATGATGAGCTCCTTGGCCCGCCCGACGATCTGGAGATAGCCGTCATCCCACTCGCCCAGATCGCCGGTACGGAACCAGCCGTCGGCGAAGGACGCCGCGTTCTCGTCGGGCCGTTCCCAGTAGCCCGAGAACACGTTGGGACCCCGCACCAAGATCTCGGCCGCATCATCGACAGCCCCGTCGTCGTCCCGGGGGACGGCATCCAGACGTACTTCCACGCCCGGCAGCGGAAAGCCCACGGTGCCGGCTCGTCGCGGCTCGTCGTACGGATTCGACACCAGCATCACCGTCTCGGTCATGCCGTATCGCTCGATGACCTGCTGCCCGCTTGCCTCCCGTACGGCGTCGTGTAGCTCCACGGGCATCGGCGCAGACCCTGAGACGCACAATCGCAGCGCCGACAACTCGCCGGCGCGTGGCGATGCCACCAATCGGGAATACATCGTGGGGACGCCGAAGAACATCGTGGCTCGGTGCTCAGCAATCGCATCGAAGACGGCGTCGGGGTCGAACGTCGGCTGCAACACGGCCTGCGCGCCCACGGTGAGCGTGCCGTGCAGCCCGACGCCGAGGCCATGCATGTGAAACAGCGGCAGCGCCAGCACGAGCACGTCATCGGGCGTCCAGCGCCACGCCAACTCCAGCGCCCGCACCGACGCCAGCAGGTTCCGGTGGCTCAGCACCGCACCCTTGGCACGTCCTGTCGTGCCAGAGGTGTACCCGATGAGTGCAGGTTCGTCGGGCCGGCGCTCAAGCGCCCGAACTCGCATATCGAGGCCGCTCGCCGGGTCCCAGACGCGCCTGCGATATGGGTCCGTTACACCGAAGTCCCCGAACCGAGCGCGCGTCAACCGCTCCGCTCGCGAAGCCCGCCCGCCAGAGAGCTCCGCCGCATCGAAGTCGCCGACCTGCACCGTTGCATCGGCGTCTGCGATCCACTGGCGCCACTCGCCAGGGTTGCCGACGCCCTCAACCAATGCCGCTTTGGGACGACAATCAGCTACCACGTCGCGAACTTCATCGGCACGGTAGGCGCCGTTCAGCGGCACCACCACTGCGCCTCTCGACAACAGCGCCGTGTGCGCCGCAACCAAGCGGGATGAGCTCGGTCCGCTCATCAGCACGCGGTCGCCGGCGACGATGCCCGCACTTGACAAGTGTTGGGCAACATCTCGGGCGCGATCAATGAGCTGAGCGCCGGTCACCCAGCCATCGTGCGAATCCCACACCACCGTGCGCTGCGGATCGGACGACCATCGGTCCAGCCACACCGCAGGCAGGGTCCCGCCCGCAGTGAGATCTACGTCGGCAGCACTGCGTCCGGGCGGCAGATGCCTAGACCACTGAGACGCGTGCCCGTTGGGTTCTTGACGAAGGCGCCGCCCGGATTGAGCCGACATGGAGCACCCCCAACGGGATTCGAACCCGTGCCGCCACCTTGAGAGGGTGGTGTCCTTGGCCGCTAGACGATGGGGGCTGGTTGAGACGCGAGGCGCCAGCATAGCCACCGGCCTGCACGGCTCAGCCTGCACCGAAGCGGTGCTCCGCTGGGGCGCGCGAGCCCCCAAATGAGCTCTGCTGATCCCTAGTTCTCGTCGACTGGCGGCCAGATCTCGGTGTCAGGATGCAAGCCGTACCAGGCGAACCAGAACGACTGTGACGACACGATGCGCGGCAGCCTGATGTCGACACGGTTGCGTCCGTCGAGACCGTTGACGAGCAACTGGTCGTGCAGCACACCTTGGGGAGCCACTTCGACTGGGGCTCGGTGTCGCCACGCTGGGGCCGGTACTCCTTCAACGTCGGTTGCGCTGTAGACCCTGGCCCCACCCTGGTTCGGCACGATCACCAGGGGCTCCGTTCCAAGCACATAGACGAACGGGTCCTCAGCCTCGAGCGCGGTCAACTCCAGCGCCAATGAGTTGCCAGCGCGTTCGATCGTGACCACCTCGTCCTTGAGTGCGAAAACCGCGGGCGTCTCTAACGTCGGGAACCAGAGGTCTTCGCTGGCGTAGTACGTGCGGTAGGCCGCGCCCGGCGTGTAGTCGTAGGTGATCGGCGGACGCTCGGGCAGCTCGGGGAAGTACGTCGGCGGCGGTGTGTCGAGCGTGAACGTATCGGCGTGATCGGCGAGCCAGTCCTCCCAGCGCACGGTGGCGACCGGGTACTGGTCCAGTTTCGTGCCTGCCAGCGGGCCGGCGAACGCGGTGCCCGAGAGGTGGTTCCACAGGCTCTCGGTCTCGTTGTCGATCATGATCTTGTTCGAGTCCATCAGCAGGCCCGATGTCTGGAACGTGAGCTCGTCACCGTTCGGGAGCCGTCGGTCGAACATGAGCGCTGTCAAGCACAGCGTGCAGTAGCCGAGCGCCACCGGCACGCCGCCAACGACGTCGTTCAGCAGCTCATGGCGCGCCAGGAACCGCACCGGGTAGGCGCCGGCCTCGCCGCCGATCACCACGCCGAGCACCAGTTCTTCGGGCGTCATGAAGTCGGCCTCGGCAGGTGTCAGCCGCTCGGGGTTGTTCAGCTCCGGTATGCCGCCACGACCTACACCGCCCCACTGGATGGCGCCCAGCTTCACGCGGTCGGTGACCTGCGCCAACAAGTCTTCGTACTGGTACCCGACGTACGCATACAGCACCCGTTTCCAGATCTCGTAGCCCTCACCTGGATCGATGCCATTCGTGCGATACCACGAGCCGTACCTGACGTAGTCGGAGCTGAAGTCCTGGGTGCTCTCGATGCCAGTGAGCGTCTGAAGCGCCCGCATCGACGCGAGCGTGACGTCCTGCGTGCCACCGAAGCGCATGACGTCCAGGATCCACGGCACCCAGCGCTGTTCGCCGCTCAGGCCCATCTCTCCAGCGATATTCGCTGCAAACGCCGTGTTCGGCAGCTCCAGGAACTCGTCGACCTTCTCGAGCAGAGTCAGCTCGAGAAACGGCCGTCCATCCTCGGTGCCGGGGAAGAACGGCTCTGTCGTCGACGTCGGCGCTGTGTCAGTGGGCGCAGTGTCAGTGGGCACTGTGTCAGTGGGCACTGTGTCAGAGAGCGCAGCCTCCATTGGCGCAGCCTCGACGTTCTCTGAGTCGTCGACTACCTCGCCGTCGGACGGGGACAGCGTGGAGGTGGACTCGGCGACCGATGCGCCGTCGGGGTCCCCCTGCGAAGTCGAGCACGCAGCGACGAGCACGCTCACGGCCACAGCCGCGCAGATCAGCCTTCGCATACGGCTGCCGAGCCTATGGCAGGGCTTCGCTGCGTCACTGTCGGGCCTGTTGGACTAGAACGACGCTTGGGATGGGCTGCCGCGGCTGCGGCACACCGAAGGGGGAAGCGACATGGACAACGGGATGAGCGCCGACGCAATACCGGACAACCCGGCGGGCTATGTGTGCCTGACGTTCGATTTCGACGGACCGTCGCTGTGGATAGCCCGTCGCCAGACCACGCCGAACCCCATCTCGCGGGGCGAATTCGGAGCGATCGCCGTGCCCCGGATCCTGAAGCTGCTGTCCCGCCACGAGATTCCGTGCACGTTCTTCATTCCCGGCCATTCCATCGACACCTACCCCGACGCCGCCAGGATGGTCGTCGACGCCGGCTGCGAGGTGGGACTGCACGGCTACGCCCACGAGTACAACCCCCGGCTCAGCGAGGAAGAGGAACGCGCCATTCTCGAGAGGACGTTCGCGCAGATCGAAACCCTCACCGGTGCTCCACCGAAGGGCTACCGGGCCCCGTCAGGCGACATCAATCCGTGGACGATCGGCCTGCTCACCGAATACGGCCTCAGCTACGACTCGTCGCTCATGGGCCATGACTACGCGCCCTATTGGCTGCGCAGCGGTGACCAGTTCCCGACCGATGGGCCCATGGAGTTCGGCGAGCAGGTTGACCTCGTCGAACTGCCGTTCAGCTGGCATCTCGACGACTACGTCCATCTGGAGTTCGTCACCTTCAAGAACACGATCCTGACCGGGCTCGAGAACCCCGGCACGATGTTCGACACGTTCTTGTCAGATGTGAAGTGGATGGTGAACGAAGTCGAACACGGCGTGTGCACGGTCACGTTCCACCCCCAAGCCATCGGCCGAGGCGGACGTCTGTACGAGATGGAGCGCTGGATCGAACAGATGACCGATCTCGGCGTGAGCTACACCCGCATGTGCGATGTCGCGGAGTCCTGGCGGGCCGGCCGCCAACTCGGCATCGAGTAGCCGGAACTGTCGCAGCGGCCTACCAGTCGGTGCCATCGAGCATGCGGCTGATCAGCACCTTCTGAACCTCAGAGGTGCCTTCGTAGATCTGGTACACCCTCACGTCGCGGTAGATCTTCTCGACCGGGTAGTCGGCCAAGTACCCGTAGCCGCCATGGATCTGGATGGCCTTCGAGGCCACCCGTTCGGCCATCTCCGACGCGAACAGCTTGGCCATAGAGGCCTCCCGGGCGCAGTCGAGACCCTGGTCGCGCATCTGGGCTGCGTGCAGGTACAGCTGCCGGGCAGCCTCGATCTGGGTCGCCATCTCGGCCAGGGTGAATGAGATGGCCTGGTGCTCAATGATGGGACGTCCGAAGGTTTCGCGTTCCAGGGCGTACTCGTAAGCGGCCCGCAGCGCGGCCCGCGCGCCGCCGGTGGCTTGCGCAGCCACGCCGATGCGACCCAGCGAGAGGTTTCCCAGCGCGATGCCGAGGCCGCGACCGGGCTCGCCGAGCACGTCTGCGGCCGGCACCCGCATGTTCTCGAAGACCACTTGGCAGGTGTCATTGGTGCGGTGACCGAGCTTGGTCTCGGTGGCGATCACCTGGTAGCCGGGATTGTCGGTCGGGGTGACGAACGTCGTGATGCCCCGTTTGCCGGCAGCCGGGTCGGTCACTGCCACAATCATCGCCAGATCAGCCGTGGAACCCGCTGTGATGAAGGCCTTGTGGCCGTTCAGCACGTACTCGTCGCCGTCTGGGGTGGCCCGCGTCCGGATCGCCGCTGCGTCTGATCCGGTGTGCGGCTCGGTGAGGTGAAAGCAGCCCAGCCATTCCCCACTGGTGAGCTTGGTGAGGTAGTCACGCCGCTGCTGGTCCGTGCCGACCTGCTCGATTGCTACCGCAACGGGGGAATTGTTCGCCGCCATCATGTTGCTGATCCCGCCGTCAGCAGCAGAGATCTCCTCGATGGCCAGCGCATACGACACGAAATCGGCGCCGGCGCCGCCCCAGCACGGGTCGATCATCACGCCCATCAGGCCGACCTCTGCCATCTGCCGGTACAGCTCCCGAGGCGCTCCCCCGTCGCGATCCCACGCTGCGGCGAAGGGGGCGATCTCGCGCTGGGCGAAGCTCCGCGCGACGTCGCGAATCTGCTGCTGCTCGTCAGTCAACTGCACTGCGCCCTCCCCGAAGCGGGCTCCCCGTGGCGGGGTGCATCGTGGTCAAGGCACCGCTGGCCCACCGCGACCTAACGTACCGCCATGCCGAATCTCGATTTAGACCGACGCATCTCAGAGGCTGGATTTGATCTCGATCAGGTGGACCGTCTGCTCACGACCACGCGGGCCGTGCGCAAGCGGCTCGACTTTGACCGCTGGGTCAGCGACGAAATCATCTTCGAGTGCATCGATCTCGCCGAACAAGCGCCCACTGGCGGCAACGATGCGAGCCGCCGCTGGATCGTGATCCGGGACCAGGAGCTCAAGAACCAGCTCGGGGAGCTGTACGCAGAAGTCGGCACCATCTTCATCAACGCCCGCGGGCGTCTCGACGGCACAGGTCACCCCAAGGAGCACATCGTCAGCTCCAGCGCCTACCTCGTCGAGAACTATGCGAAGGCGCCGGCGCTGGTCATGCTTGCGATCTGGGGCATCCACGACGACAGCGGCCGGCCGGGACTGTTCGACAGTGCCATCCCTTCTGCATGGAGCTTCAATCTGGCCCTGCGCTCCCGAGGCCTCGGGAGCGCCTACGCCACAATGCTCAACAACAAGTCCGAGGAGGTAGCCGAGCTGCTGGGCATGCCGCCGGGCCTGACCACGCTCGTGTGCTTCCCGGTGGCCTACACCAAGGGCACCGAGTTCTCGCCAGCGCCACGGCGACCGGCGAGCGAGACCACCTACTTCGACCAGTGGGGCTTCACTCGCCGCCAGCCCAGTGCCGATGGCACTGCGCGGGTCGCCGACGGCCAGGGCGTCGTCACCGAGATCGACACCGATGCCCGACCCCGAGCGGTGTGGGAGGTTATCTCCGACATCAATATGCCGGCGCAGTTCTCCGAGGAGTTCCTGGGTGCCGAGTGGACTTCCGACCCTCCGCTGGGCGTCGGATCCACCTTCAAGGGCCGCAACTCCATTCCGGATGTGTTCGACTGGGAGACCGACTGCATCGTTACTGCGTGGGAGGAGCGCACAACGTTCGAGTGGCGGGTGACCGACACCGAGAATCCCGGTGCGGTGTGGCGTTTCGACCTCGCCGAGCAGGGCGGGGGCAGCAGGCTTCGGTTCTCGATGCTGATCGGCCAGGAGAACAACGGCACCGTGCCGATGGCGCTGCGTGATCCTGCCAAGGAACAACGAGTGCTGAACCGGCGCCGGGAAACCCTTCGAGCCAACATGCAGCGCGTCGTCGAAGGCGCCAAAGCCATCGTTGACGGCGACTGACGCATCGGCTTCGGAACCACAACATCCTTCACCGCTACCTAACCTTCATTCCTCGCCACGTCGTCGCGCAAACAGTTCCCAGATTAGGCCGACCGTCAGCAAACTTGCGCATAGAATCACGGCCAATGCACCGTCGCTAAATCCAATCTGCTCAGCCAGCGTCCCCTTGGCACGCAGCCAAACAAACACAATCAACGCACCGCCTGCTGGTGACGCGTACCACACAACCCGACGATTTACCTTGCTCTTTTTTTTCGATCCCGTATCCCTGACCGAGAGCTTGGTGCGACGGCGAATTTCATTCATGCCGCATCGCTCTGCCTCCGGTTGGTCCAAGTCGAAACGTTACCGCCCGACAGGGGCAACACTTCCGGGAGAAGCGCGGCAACCCAGATCCGCTTGACGTCCAATGCGACGGTCAACAATCGACTGCGTGTCGTAACGCTGTGCAGGCCTCGACAAGCCGATACTCACCGAGTCTGCAGATCCTGTCGACGAGGCAAGCCTTCGGCACGACCGTCAGATTGTCGAAGCTCGCTGCGCACTCTGTCGGCATGCCGTCGGAGGGGCCGAGCGGGAGTTCTGTCGGAATACGGCGGACAGTGCGAGTCACCGGTGCAGCAAGGACACTGTTCAACACCTCTACGGCCGCGGAGCGTGTCAAGACGAGGTACGGACGTCTGCCGACAGCCTCGATTTCGCCCCACCAGATCTCGCCCCGCTGTGGAGTCACCAGGGTTCCTCGAGAATTGAGGCCATCAGGGCAGCTCGGGCTGCATGATCCTCAGCGTCGGTCGGAGGGCACCGCCGGTATCCCTCCACTATCGATCGGTCCACCTGGCGACGGCGTTCGAGCACCGTTATCGCCTCCACACCGGCGCGCACTGCGGCCGCGCGGCTCGTGAACGCACCGCTGTCGACGAGTTGGTCCAGTTCATCCAACAGCGTTGTCGACAGTCGCACTGCGATTTGCTCTGTAGCCATACTTGTATTCTATTTCGATATTCATCTTGACATGCACAATGACATGCTCTGCACGCCACCGGCATCTGCGCGGCGCGACCGCATCGTGACGGTTGGAACTCGGCCGATCAAGCACGACGGTGCGCCAGCACACCGCGCACAGACGCGAGAGGGCCGGCGGGCTGATGCCCGCCGGCCCTCTGCGTTGACCGTTCGGTCAGCTAGGGATTCAGATGCAGCCGCATCTAGTCCCCCAGCGACAGTTGCCTATCGGCAACCGCCATCGTCCTTGTCCCAAGCGCAGTTCGTGGACTTGCCATTGACGTCCACGACTTCACCGACCTGGTTCCAAGTCTGCACGGTGGCGTCGAACTGGCTGAAGTCCGAACCCTCGACGAAGTACGCATCAGCGTTGCCGTTGAGCTGGGTGACGATGCCGTCGAGAAGCATCGGGTGGTAGACGTCGATCGAACGCACCGCCAGGATGAAGTTCGTTCGGTTCAGACCGCCCGGAAGATCAGCCGCAATGCGCAGCGCCTCGCCGTACGGATAGCCGTAGGTATAACCGATGGCGTACAGCGACACCGCCGGGTCCAAGCCACCCGCCTCGAGGTTGGCGTTCACGAACGACATGAACGGCTCATCGACGAACTTCGGATCGGTGGAGTCCTTCGACCCGCCGCCGATGATCCACCAGTTATCGGCGGAATCACCAGCCGGCTTCATGTAGGCCTCGATGCCCTTGCACACCGACGGCGTGAACAGCGCGCCGCCCTTGGCGTTGATGTCGTCGTACAGGCCGCTCTGACCGGCTTCCTGGATGGCCAGCAAGCACGGGTTGCCCGCTGTCATCGAAATGAACACATCAGGCTCGAACGCCAAGATGGTCGTCATCTCGTTGGTCAGCGTCGGCGCAGCCGGGTCGTGACGCACCGGCAGGTACTCGCTCACCACATCGGAGTTGGCGTGCGCCCACTCCTCGAAGCCGAGCTCGTAGGCCAAACCGAAGTCGTTGTCCATCACGAGGCCCGCAACCTTCACCGGCAGCAGATCCCCCAGGTTCTCCTTGATCCAAGCGCCCCACAGGATCGACTCGGTCGAGTACGACATCTGCATGATGGTGGTCCACGGGTGGTTGACCGGGTCGCCCCAAGCCGGGTGGCCGGTCATCACGAACGGGTGCGGGATGCACTCCTCGTTGATCTTGTCGTACACCGCCAAGGTGTTCGGCGAGCCCAGCGTCAGGATCGAGAACACGTTCTCCGCCTCGATCAGCTCATCCACGAACTCGATCGTCTGCGCGGCCACGTAGGCGTCGTCCTTGACGATCAGCGTCAGGTCACGTGCCGAGCCGCCGACCATGATCGGGTCGTTCTCGTTGATCCAGTTGAAGTAGTTCTCCCAGCCGTGGGCGATGTTGCCGTACGCAGCGAGGTTGCCCGACTGAGCCGTGGTATGACCGATGCGGACCTGAGAATCGGTGATGCCCGTGGTGTCCGACCAGTCGTCGGGGCACGAGCTCATATCGATCTCGAAGTCTGCAGGGCCGCGCAGGATGCCGTCGTCGCCGACGCCGTACTCACCGGCCTCGATCTTCTCGGTCAGCGTTGCAACAGCCTTGGCGCGGCGAGCAGCGGCCTCGTCGAAGATGCCTTCGAGGGTGGAGCGATCAAACATCATCTCCTCCTCGGCCATCTCCTCTTCGGCCATCTCCTCTTCGGTCATCTCCTCTTCTTCGGTCTCGCCGGCAACAGCCGCCTCGATGTCCTCCTCGGCAGCGGCGCCGCCGAGAGCACCAGTGGCACCCTCGTCTTCGTCCTCTTCCATCTCCTCTTCCATCGCCTCGTCTTCGCTTGCCGCGGCGGTGGTTTCGGTCTCTGTCTCGCCGGCTCCGCCATCATCCGCGTCGTCATCGCCGCCGCCGCACGCAGCAGCGACAAGCGAGAACGCGAATAGCAGGGCCAGCAAACGCCACATTCGACGCTTGGTCATCTTGTTTCCCCCTTCGGTTACAAAAAACAAACCGGAAACGGAATCGTACAGAAACCCCAACCGGTTAGAGAGCGACGTTAGTTCTCGGGGTTGTGCCGGTTACTGGGTCGGTCATGTCAATTCTGCAACGATTTCGAATTCGCGATCCTGTGACAGGACGCGCAAGAGCCGGCGAGCTGCTGCCCGCCGGGCAGGTCAGCCGCAACTCGCAATGCCTCGCCGTAGGGGTAGCCGAACATGTAGCCGGTGGCGTACAGCGACACCGCCGGGTCTAGACCGCCAGCAGATCAGCCAGGTTCTCCTTGATCCAAGCGCCCCACAGGATCGACTCGGTCGAGTACGACATCTGCAGGCCGGTCGTCCACGGGTGGTTCACCGGGTCGCCCCAAGCGGGGTGACCGGTCATCACGAATGGCTGCGGTATGCACTCCTCGTTGATCTTGTCGTACACCGCCAAGGTGTTCGGTGAGCCCAGTGTCAGGATGGAGAAGATGTTCTCGGCCTCGATCAGCTCGTCCACGAACTCGATCGTCTGCGCAGCCACGTAGCCGTCGTCCTTGACGACCAGCACGAGATCGCGCGGCGAGCCGCTGACGAGAATCGGGTCGTTCTCGTTGATCCAGTTGAAGTAGTTCTCCCAGCCGTAGGCGATGTTGCCGTACGCAGCGAGGTTGCCCGACTGAGCCGTGGTATGACCGATGCGGACCTGAGAATCGGTAATGCCCGTGGTGTCCGACCAGTCGTCGGGACACGAGCTCATGTCGATCTGGAAGCCTGCAGGGCCACGCAGCATGCCGTCGTCACCGACGCCGTACTCCCCGGCCTCAATCTGCTCGGTCAGCTCGGCGACGGTCTTGGCGCGACGTGCGGCGGCCTCGTCGAAGATGCCTTCGAGGGTGGAGCGATCGATCATCATCTCCTCCTCTTCCATCGCCTCGGCATCGCTTGCCGCAGCGGTGGTCTCGGTCTCCGTCTCGCTGGCTCCGCCATTTGAGAAGTGCGGGCCGGCGCGCCGGCGCTATTTTACCCGTCTGAGGCGATGCCGAGTTGGGTTGTGTCAATCCCGCGACGATCTCAGGCGCGCGTTCGCTTACTGGAAGAACTGGGAGCCTGCGCTCCGCGGCGTCGCGTGAACATCCCGACAAGGCCCCGAGGGAAGATGAACGTCAGCGCCACCAGCAGCACACCGAACACGAACTGTTCCTCATCGAGCAGGCTCAGGAATTCGCTGAGTGGACCGAGCCCGCTCACGCCGCTGACGAGTTCGCCGATCCTCGAGAAGACCTCCCGGATGGCAACGCCGAGCACTGAGCCCCACAGCGAGCCCAGCCCGCCGAGCACGGCAGTGGCGTACAAGACCAGCGACTCCTGGAACGGATACGACTCCTGCGAGGTGAACGGCACGAGCACGACGCCAAGGGCACCTGCGAGGCCAGCCAGGGACGCACTCATCGCAAACGTGTTGACCCTGGTGGCCACCAGTTTGACGCCGTACACAGCCGCGGCCGTGTCGTTGTCCCGAATTGCACGCATCGCCCGACCCGGCCGACTGTTGATGATGTTGTGCGTCACCCACATCGCCAATGCCACGATCGCCAAGCAGATCAGGTAGCGATACAGCCCCTCGGCCCAGCGACTGGTGCCGAACCACGCCGGTGGCACCAATTCGGCGCCCACCGCCCGGCCACTGACACCACCCGAGAATGCGGGAACGCGCTTGGCGAGCGGCTGGAACACGATGGCAAGCCCGAGGGTCACCAGCGCGAGGTGGATGCCCTTGATGCGCAGGGCCGGGAGGCCGACCAACGCACCGACTAAGCCTGCAACAACGGCCCCCGCCAGGATTGAGAGGATCCACGGCAATCCCAAGTCGTCAACGGCATATGCCGCTGCGAACGAGCCGACAGCCACGAAAACCCCATGGCCCAGACTGATCATGCCGCCATAACCCGTGGCGATATTCACGCCCAGCACCGCGAGGACCATGACCACGATCTGAGTGTTCTGCCGCATTTCGGTCACCGTGCTCGTCAGCGGCATCACCACCAGCCACGCACCTGCCAGCAGGGCGCCGATCCAGCTGAGCGGGCTGATGCGCCGACTCCTCGGGAGCGCTTGCGATGGGTCCGGGGGGAGTTTCTCCGCTGCAACACCGGCGGTGGGGGGCCCCGGTTGCCCATGTTCGGTTTCGGACGTGCCGGTCGCCTCCGGCTCCGCCTCCCCCGGTGGGGCAAACACTGCGAAGACGCTGGCATCGGCTCCCGAGACCTCATCGTCGTCGCCTGGGCGAGGCAACGGAGTCGGCCACCCGTCGCCGCTCACACCCGCTCAATCTGCGGAGTGCCGAACAAGCCGGCCGGCCGCACAATGAGCACGACCACCATCGCGACCATTGCAGGCAGCACGCTCAGCTCGAAGCCGATGAACGGGACATAGGCGGGGATGAGCGTCTGACTCAGACCGATGACCACGCCGCCGATCAGCGCCCCCTTCGGCGAGTCCAACCCTCCGAGGGTGGCGGCCGCAAAGGCGTACACCAGCACCCGAACCATCATCGTGGGCTCGAGCAACACGGAATTGGCGCTCATATTCGCCGCGATGGCTCCGAGGCCTGCCGCCAGCGCCCAGCCATACATCAGCGTGGGTCCCACACGAATCCCATTCAGCGAAGCCGACTCTGGATCAATCGAGACTGCCCGGAACGCGAGGCCAGCGCGCGTGTGCCGCAAGAGCAAGGCCAGCAGTGCCAGCAGTACGAGCAGCACGAGCCACGCTCCGACCGTTGAGAATCGAAGCCGGGCCCCGCCAATGCCGAAGTGGTCCTCGGGGGCGGATGGGAAGAACGGCGGGAAAAGGCGCGGCCCGGTTCCCCACCATTGCCCCATCAGCGAGTTCAGTGCCAGCAGGATGCCAATGGTGACGTTCACGAGCGCTAGCTCAGGTGCGTTTCTCAAGGGGCGTATGAGCACGCGCTCGGTCGCAGCTCCGGCCGCGGTGCCGATGATGACAGCGCCGCCGATCGCCAACGGTGTAGCCAGCGGCGCCCCGATCCACGACGCCAGCCCGCCCCCCGTGACACCGGGTGCCGCCCCGGCGAGCAGGACGAAGGCGACATAGGCCGAGAAGGTGGCCATCTCGCCCTGGGCGAAGTTCAACAGTCCGGTGGACCGGAAAATGATGACCAGCGCCAACGCCAGTGAGGAGTAGATGGCGCTGTTGAACAGGGCGTCGAAGATTCGCTGCAGCAGCAGAGCTAAATCCATCTCAGCTGCTCAGCCTTCCTCGGCTTTTGGCTGTCACCTGACTCGACGCCCTTGCTGACACCTGGCCCATGGCCCGACAGGCCACTGCTCGGAGAAACAGCCCGGCGCGGGGTCACCCGACGGCGATCCCCACCAAGCCCAGCAACCCAGCGGCGGCGTGAGGTTCGCCGCTGAACTGTTGCTACGCCGAGGCGCCGACGTCTTCAGGTTCGGGGGCGGGGGCAGACTCAGACTTGGACTCGGCGAAGACGAAATACCGCAGGCCGACGACGATCAGCACCACAACGGAGATGACGCTCAACACCAAACTAAGCATGCTCTGCGTCGGCCACCCGATCAGCCAGAAGCCAACCGGTGTCTCTGAAGCGTCGACGGCGGGCCGTGCGATCTCGCAAAGCTCCGGGACCGACATCGAGCTGATCTCGCCTTCCGGGAAGGTGGCGCAGAAATCGCCAGCCGTGCCCACGAAGTCCTTCGACTTCCGGGCCTCGTTGACAAGAGGAATTGCGGAGATCGTCCTGCCGTCAGGATTGACCGCCACAGCCTCTCGAGCAAGGTGCCCGACGTGGTGGGCTCGCAGCGCGATGTTCAAGGCAAAGGTCTGGACGTACGCAAAGCTCAGCACGCCGATCACCCCGGCAGTGGTGGCTTGCGAGATCACTGCATCTGCGTTCTCGCCACGTCGGCCGGACTTGGCCGCTCGAAGCTCGTTCATCGAAACAAATACGACGATCGGTGCGAGCACGACGATGCCGAATCGAAGCGCAAAGGCCAGCGTGCCGAGAATGAGGTTGTCGACGTTCATCAGCACCCAGCCGATGACCAGCAACACCGGGCCCATCACAGCGAGCCGAAGCGCCCATGTCGCCCGGGTTGACGACGGCCCTGGATCCAGATCATCAAGCGATGCGATGGGATCGCCATCCGGTGTCAGCGGAACAATCTGGATGATCTTCTTCTGGACCGCTGTAACCATGGAGGCAATGCCCCCAGGAGCGAAGAACGTGAACAGGATAAGGATCAGGCCGAAGATGGCTGCCGACAGCGGGCCATCGCCATCAAGTGTGTAGAAGCCCAGCGGGATCGAAATGCGCTTGGTGAGGTCTCGCACCCACACAACGAACAGGCCGCCGAACACTGATCCTTGCAGGGTGCCGACACCGCCGATCACCAAGCCGATGATCAGGTCAATTGCGAGCAGGAATGTGAAGTCCTGACCAGCCACGAAGCCCTTGTCCAAGCACCACATGAGGCCCGCCAGCGAACCGAGCGAGGCGCTCAGTGCGAAGTTCACGGTCTTGTACATCGGCAAGTTCACGCCGTACACAGCAGCACCGGATTCGTTGTCACGAATGGCAAGGACTGCTCTGCCGGGCCGGCTTCGCATGATGTTGCGGACCAGCATCAGCGCCATCGCGACGATCGCCAGCAGGATCCAGTAGCGATACGCATTGGCACCGCGAGCGCCGTCGACACCCGGCAGCCACTCGAAGAAGCTGGAGAAGCCGGACTCTTGCCGGTCGACTTCCTCGGCGACATCTCGCCCGTTCGGTCCACCGGTGCGGCGTGCGATGCCCAATTCGTCGATGTTGACGAGAGTTGGGAACACGGCTGCCTGCGCGATGGTGACCAACGCGAGATATAGACCTCTCACGCGGAGTGCCGGCAGACCGACGACCACCCCGATGGCAAATCCGACGACCAGGACGACCGGGATGATCATCCAGTAGTCCCAGAGCTCGTCTTGGACCATCGAGGCCGCGACGAACGCGCCGATGCCCATGAACGCCGAGTGGCCCAAGGCGAGCATGCCGTTGAACCCGACGACCAGGTTGACGGCAAGAACTGCAACCATCAGCACGAGTGCGCGGTTCATCTTGCCGATCTCGAATGGCTGCAGCACCAGCGGCACGAGGACCGCCAACGCGATGGCGTAGCCCCAGCTCAGGAACTGCCATTGGCGATGCTGCGTGCTCCCCTTGGAAACGATGAGCAGTGGTGAACTCATACCTCAGCAACTCCCCTTGGGTCGTTGAGCTAGACGCGCTCGATACGGCGGGTTCCGAAGAGCCCCGCGGGACGGAACAACAGCACGATCAAGATCAGCAGGAATGCCATTGCCAGCTGCAAGATCGAGAAATAGGCCTGGCCCATCACCACGACGCCGAACCACGAGACCAGCACCGCCTTGATGAGCCCGACCGCTAGGCCACCGATCACTGCGCCGCCGAGGCTGTCAAGCCCGCCGAGTGCTGCGGCAGCCAATGCGTAGATCAGGATGGTCAGCATCATGTTGGGGTTGACACCGCCCAGCGCGGGTGCGACGAGTGCCGCACCGAGCGTGCCGAACACCGATGCCAACGCCCAGCCGAAGCCCAGCGTGCGGCCGGTGTTGACACCCACGAGCCGGGCAGACTCGGCGTTGGACGACACCGCCCGGAACGCAAGCCCAGCCTTGGTCTTGCCCAGGATGATGGCGAGGGCGACTAGCGCCAGCGCCAGGGCGACCCACGTGCCGATCGTGCGGTAGTGCAGGCGAGCGCCGATCACTTCCCAGAATGTCCGGCCGACCATGTCGCAGGTCTCCGCGTCGACCGTGCCCGCAGCAACCTCTCGCAGCACGCCTTCGGAATTGGGGGCGCAAGAGATCATCCCGTCGCTTGTCGTCTTGAGTTCGCTGCCGTTGGGCACCCAGCTCGGGAATGCGCCAAACGGATCGTTCACACGGCGCACCTGGTAGTTCCAGATATCGCCCGCTACGGCGTTAATGATCAAGAACAAGCCCAGCGTGATGAGCACCACCGGAAGGTGGTCGTCGGGGTCGAAGGGTCTAATGAGCGCTCGCTCAACTGCGGCACCGATAACTGCGCTCACGAGCATCGCCACCAGGATCGACAGCCACAGCCACCAGCCCCGCTCGATGTTGAGCACGTACACAAAGAACGCGCCGAGCATCGCCAGCTCGCCGGTGGCGAAGTTGATCAGCGTCGTCGCCTTGAAGATCAGCACCAGCGCCAGCGCTACCGCGCCGTAGACGGCGCCATCGCGAAGGCCGTTGAAGATGAAGTCCGGGAGAATGTCGAAGTTCCAGTTCACGGTCTGATCCAGTCCCTTCGCGTCAGGCGCCCAAGTACGCTTCCTGCACTGCAGGATCGTTCTTGAGCTGTTCGGCGATTCCATGCAGAGCGATCTCGCCGCTCTCGATCACGTAGCCGTAGTCGGCCATGTCCAAGGCCAGGTTGGCGTTCTGCTCGACGAGGAGCATCGTCAATCCGGTCTCCTTGTTCAACTGGGCGAAACGCTCGAACAGGTCCTCGATGATGAGCGGAGCCAAGCCCAGCGATGGCTCATCGAGCAGCAGCAGCCTCGGCCGGCACATCAGTGCCCGGGCCACCGCCAACATCTGCTGCTCGCCGCCGGAGAGCGAGCCGGCGAGCTGCTCGCGTCGCTCTTCCAGCCGGGGGAATATCTCGAACCAACGATCGATGTCGACGTTGACCTCTTTGTCCCTGCGGGTGTAGGCGCCAATCTTCAGGTTGTCCAAGACGGACAGCTCGGGGAACGTGCCTCGACCTTGCGGCACGTGCGCTACGCCTCGCCGCACGATGTCGGACGTGTTGGACCGCGAGATGTCGTCGCCTTCCATCAAGATCGTGCCGGACGTCGTGCACATGTTGCACACCGCGCGCAGCGTTGTCGTCTTGCCCGCACCGTTGGCTCCGAGGATCACGACAACGTTGCCGTCAGGCACCTCGAAATTGAGGCCGCGTAGCACCTCCACCGCGCCGTAACGCGCATGGAGGTCCTCGACCTTCAGCATCATCTCTGTCATGAAGAACTCCCCAGGTACGCCTCGATGACCTCCGGGTCGTTGCGCACGACATCGGGGTGACCGTCAGCGATCTTGCGGCCGAAGTTGAGCACGACGAGGTGCTCGCTGATGTTGAGCACCATGCGCATGTGGTGCTCGACAAGTAGGACCGACAGGTTATGCCGGTCGCGAATGTCCTTGATGTCTTGGGCGAGCAAGTCGACTTCTTGGTGGGTGAGTCCTGATGCAGGCTCGTCCAGCATGATGAGACGCGGATTGGAGATCAGTGCTCGGGCCAGCTCGATGCGCTTGAGCGTGCCGAAGGGCAGGCCGGCGGCGGGGTGATAGGCGTACTCCTCGAGGCCGAGTTCCTCAAGCACATCCCAGGCTCGCCGACGCAGATTGTTCTCTTCGCTGCGGGTGCCGAGGCGGAATGCAGCAGTGAAGAAATTGGCCTTGGTGTTCGTGTGATCACCGACCATCACGTTCTCTATCACCGTCATGCCGCGCCACAGTGCCAAGTTCTGGAATGTCCGGTACAGACCGACACGGCTGATCCGGTGCGCCGGCATTGCCAGCAGGTCATGCCCGTCGAACGTCACAGAGCCGGTCGTCGGGTCGTAGATCCGGCTGACCACGTTGAACAGGGTGGTCTTGCCGGCGCCGTTCGGTCCGATGAGTCCGAGGATCTGTCCTTCGTCCAGAATGAAGGACAAATCGTCGAGCGCGCGGATGCCGCCGAACTGCACGGAGATGTCTGAGACTTCGAGCAACGCCACGCGCTGAACCCCCTCCGGTCCGAGCCGATCAGGAGACCGGCCGCAGGCAAGTTATCAGGTCGGCTCAGCTTCGTGAGTTTCCGTATGGAGCCCCGAGGCGGGCCGAGCCAGCGGGTGATGTTAAGCCACCAACGTGCAACAAGTGCAAATTGGGTCGGGAACGGGTCGGGAACGCCGCTGTGCGCCCGTCGTGACGAGTGCCCGGCTGCCGAGGTGTGCCCGCAGTTTCCTAGTTCGGGGAGGAGGACTCGAACCCCCAATGACTGGACCAGAACCAGTTGTGTTGCCAATTACACCATCCCCGAAAGCGCACACAGGCTAGCGCTGCGGCAAATTGCGCAGCCCAGGGTTTTCTTCGTGGATGGGCTCAGCGTGCGAGCCTCGCTTGCGCTGCGGTGAGACGCGCGAGCGTGACGTCTCGACCGAGAAGGGCGAGCGATTCGAACAACGGAGGACCCACCGCGCGGCCCGTGATGGCAACGCGCACTGGTGCCTGCGCCTTGCCCAGCTTCAGGTCGAATTCCTCGCCAATTTCCCGCAGCGCAGCATGCAATGTCTCGGCATTCCAGTCGGCCTCAGAGAATGCAGCACGCGCGCGGTCGAGGATGTCGCCTGCCGGCGGAGCCATCGCAGCAGCCCAGTCTTCGGGATCGATCTCGGGTTCGGCGAAGAGGAACGCAATACGGTCGGGAGCGTCGGACAGCAGACGCGTGCGCTCGCGGATCAACGGGGAAACGTCGCTCAATGTCGCTGCGTCAAGATGAGTTCCCCAGGGCTCGGCGAGCACCCACGGCCCGATCGCAGCAGCGAAGTCGGCATCGTCGAGCGAACGCAGGTACTCGCCGTTGATCGCAGTGAGCTTGTCCATGTCGAACATGGCCGGTGCCGCATTCACGTCGGCAAGATCGAACAACTCGACGATCTCGGCGAGCGGCCGCACCTCGGTTCCATCGGGCGGGCCCCAGCCCAGCAGCGCGAGGTAGTTCACCATGGCCGCCGGCAACACGCCCCGGTCGCGATAGCTCGTGAGCGACACGTCGTCGCGTCGCTTCGAGAGCTTCTTTCGCTGCTTGTTGACGATGAGCGGCAGGTGGGCGAATGTCGGCACATCGGTCGCGCCCAGCGCAGCTCGCAGCAGAAGCACCCTCGGTGTCGTGTTCAGCAGGTCCTCGCCTCGCACCACATGCGTGATGCCCAGATCGAGGTCGTCCACGGCGTTGGCGACGAAGAACGTCGCGCTGCCGTCGCTGCGGGCGACGACGAAATCCTCGATCGAAGCGTTCGGGAACTCGACGCGACCTCGCACGATGTCGTCAAAGGCCGTCACCCCGTCATCGGGAACCGAGAACCGGACCGCACCCTCATCGAGGTAGGCCTGCCCTGCGTCGAGCCAGCGCGCCACGGCAGCGTCATAGAGGGCGCCGCGCTCGCTCTGGAAGACCGGCTCGCCATCGAAATCCAGTCCCAGCCAGTCAAGCATCTCAAGGATCTGGTTGATGTGAGCGGTAGTTGCGAGTTCGGCGTTCGTGTCTTCGATGCGCAGCACCATTTCGCCGCCGCAGTGACGGGCGTAGAGCCAGTTGAACAACGCCGTACGAGCTGTGCCCAGATGCGGCAGCCCTGTGGGCGCGGGCGCGAATCGCAGCCGGGGGCGCGCGGGCGCAGACATGCCGGCTGCTGGTGTGCTCACCGCAGACACGTGCTCGCCCGAAGACGTGAGCCGCGAGCGCTCGAGGCGCCGCTCAGCACTGGCCGGTGCTGCAGTTCGGGTCGCTCGAATCGACCCAACGGCCCACCGGCCTGCCGGCCATCGCGAGCAGGCGCTGCAGCGGCGGCGTGGACAGGTCGATGGGGAGCACCTCAAGGCCCGGCCAGACCCGCACGCTGGGTGCTGCTGCGAGCACCCGGTCCACCAGCAGCTCATCGAGCCCGGCGCCGGCGCTGATTGCTTGCTGCAGGTCGTAACCCAGAATCGTCAGCTCCACGACTCGCGTCCACAGCAGCTCGCGCAACCGGGGGCTGAATCCAGCACCGGCATTGAGGCCGGCTGCTACCGCGAGCACCGTGCGGACACTCTCGATGATCGGCTGCGTCGGATCGGGACGATCGGCGCTGCGAGTGCCGAAACCGAACCCGCTCCCCGCAGCAGGCGTGGGGAGCTGCACCGGCGGCGGCGCTGGCTGGCCGCTCATCTGCGCCGCGGCTACCAGATTCCCATCTGCTGCGCGGGCCAGCAGGTCAGCCACCGTGTAATCGCCCAGCGGCGGTGCCAGTGGCATAGGAATGTGCTCCCACGCAGGCAGCCGCATCCGTGCGGCGAAATCGGTGCACGCCCGGCGGTGCAACCGCAACAGCTCGCGGTCGGTTTGCATCGGCATGGTCGAGCTGGTGGGTGGAGTGGTGGTCTGGGCGTTCGTCATCTGGGCCATGAGTTTCTCAGTCGGTGTCGTGGTGGCCAGCGTTGTCGGTTCGTTGAGTGCCCGCCCGGGCACTGCGCTCACGCATCTGGATCTCGCGTCAAGCCGAGGGCATCCGATTCGTAGCGACGCCTGATCTCTGCTGGCGTCAGGGCGAGCACGTCTGTCGGGACGCAGGCGACCAGCTTGCGCACGTGGTTGTAGTGGTGTGCGTCCCCAGCACCCTCGAAGAGTGCCTCGCGACGCGCAACCAACGCCGCCGGGGGGTGCTGGTCGAGGTAACCAAAGGCCAGATACCCCGCCTCGAGGTCCCACACGACGGGCGCTCGCCCGAAGATCGAGGCGCGCTTGAGCGCCACCGCCACACAACCGGTGTCCACGTCGCGACGGTCCTCGCCGTCGGCGAGGTACACCCGGTCGTCGAACAGGTGAACCAGCCCGTACGCGTAACCCTGGTCGGGCCCCTGATGTCCCCGCAACGCCCCCGTGGGCTGGCCAGCAGCAAGGTCGCCGGGACGTGCGGCCTTCCAGCGTCGGGGCGTCACCTCTGGCGATGAGTACGCGCGGACCTCGCAAAGCGGTCCGACCCGGACGTAGCGTGGCGCAGCCATTGCCGCGCAGTCTAGGAAGTGACGGCGGGAGCAACCGTGGTCAGCACCTGGCGACTCGACCGCTACCCGCTCGCACCGTCACCCTGGCGGTGGCGCATCAGGGCATAGATGAGCGAGTCGCGCAGAGCCAGCCACGACGCCTCGATGATGTTCTCCGAAACGCCGATGGTTGTCCACGTCGTCTCGCCGTCGGTGGAGTCGATGAGCACCCGTGTGACCGCTTCAGTGCCGCGGTCGGCGTCCAGCACACGGACCTTGAAGTCGGTCAGGCGTACCGAATCGAGCTCCGGGTAGTCGTTGCGCACCGCCTGTCGGAAGGCGTTGTCGAGGGCATTCACCGGGCCGTCACCCTCGCCAACGGTCACCCGACGCTCGCCGCCCACAATGATGCGCAGCGTCGCCTCCGTATCGAATTCGGCCTCGCGGCCCCGCTCAACGAGCACCTTGAACGATTCAACGCTGAAGTATTCGAACGTCTGCCCAGCGGCCCGACGCAACAGCATCTCCAACGAGGCGTCGGCGACCTCGAAGTGGTAGCCGGCGTGCTCGAGCCGCTTCAGCTCGTCCACGACATCCGACATCGCCGCCTTGTCGATCTCGATGCCAAGCTCGCCTGCCTTCAATTCCACCGACGCCCTCCCCGACAGGTCCCCGAGAAGGAACCGGGTGCGGTTGCCGACAGCGGCGGGGTCGACGTGCTCGTAGCTGTCGGGTCGGCGAGCAATGGCACTCGTGTGCAGGCCCGCCTTGTGAGCAAATGCCGAAGCCCCGACGTAGGGCTGCTGATTCTGAGGAGGCATGTTCATCAATTCGGCCACGTGGTGCGCCACCGATGTGAAGCGGGTCAAGCACTCCTGCGGCACGGTCTCGATGCCCATCTTGAGCGTGAGATTCGGCACGAGCACCGTGTTGTCGCAGTTGCCCGTGCGCTCGCCGTAGCCGTTGACGGTGCCCTGCACGTGCGTTGCACCGCCGACGACACCCGCGACGGCGTTGGCTACCGCGCAGCCGGTGTCGTTCTGAGTGTGCATACCGATCTGGACGCCTTCGAAGTGTTGGACGACATCGCGCACAATCGTGGAGACCTCATGCGGCAGCGAACCACCGTTGGTGTCACACAGCACCAGGCAGTCGGCACCGTTGACCGCCGCTGCCTCCAGCACCGACAGAGCGAACTCGGGATTCCGCTTGTAGCCGTCGAAGAAGTGTTCCGCGTCGAAGAAGACGCGCAGCCCCTCCCCCTTCAAGAACTCCACCGAGTCGCCGACCATGGCAACGCCTTCGCTGAGCGGCTGCCGGAGAGCTTCAGTGACGTGGTAGTCCCATGACTTGCCCACGATGCACACGGTGGAGGTTCGGGCCCCAACGAGCGCAGCCAGAGTCTGGTCGTCGTCGACACGGCCGCGGGGCCTTCGAGTCGAGCCGAATGCCACCAATGTCGCATGCTCCAGTTCCAGCTCGGTGGCTGCTCGGGCGAAGAACTCCTCATCTTTGGGATTTGAGCCGGGCCAACCACCCTCGATCCAGTGAATGCCCAATGCATCGAGCTGGCGGGCCACCTTGAGCTTGTCGTCGGGCGATACCGAGATGCCTTCGAACTGCACCCCGTCGCGGAGCGTGGTGTCGAAGATCTCGACCTTGGAGGGCCACGACGGGTCGCGCACTCCGGCCCGGTCGAGCGGTGCCGCCGAGCCTGGCTCACGGACCGCGCCGTCTGTTCGGTTCGAACTCATGTCAGGCGTCATCCCTCCTCGACACCGGCCAGGATCGCCTTGGCAATCTCGTCGGTGCCGATGTCGGGCACGGATTCATCGGCAACCACGGCGTCGCACGCCGCCCGAACCCGATCTGCGCAGTCTGCCTCTCCCAGGAACTCGAGCATGAGCACGGCCGAGAGAACTGCCGCAGTCGGATTCGCAAGACCCTTGCCGGCGATGTCGGGTGCCGATCCGTGCACCGGCTCGAAGAGCGACGGGCCCGTTCGGGCCGGGTTGAGGTTGGCCGAGGCCGCAAGCCCGATGCCACCCGCCACGGCGCCGCCGAGATCAGTGAGGATGTCGCCGAACAGGTTGTCAGTGACGACCACCTCGTAGCGGTGCGGATCTTCCACGAAGTGGATGCAGGCGGCGTCTACGTGGTTGTACGCGGTCGCCACGTCGGGGTACTCGGCGGCGACCTCGTTGAAGGTGCGCTCCCACAGGTCGCCCGAGAACGTCAGCACGTTGGTCTTGTGGACCAACGTCAGATGACGGCGTTGGCGGGTGCGCGCCAGCTCGAAGGCGTATCGAATGGCGCGCTCGGCTCCCATGCGGGTGTTGACCGAGCCCTGTGTGGCGATCTCATGGGGCGTGCCCTTGCGCAGGAACCCGCCCTCGCCCGCATAGGTGCCCTCGGTGTTCTCGCGGATCACGGTGAAGCTGTGGCCGTCGGGCAGGGTGAACGGGCGCAGGTTCACGTACAGATCCAGCTCGAAGCGGGCCTTGAGCAGCAGGCCGCGCTCAATGACGCCCGGCGGGACTTCCGGCGTGCCGACGGCGCCGAGCAGGATGGCGTCGAAGGTGCGCAACTCTTCAAGGGTCTCGTCGTCGAGCACCGTGCCATCCCGCAGGTAGCGGTGACCGCCCAACTCGAACTCGGTCGTCGAGATGCCGGCGCCGGCAGCGGCAATCACATCGAGCGCGACCGAGATCACCTCGGGTCCGATTCCGTCTCCTCCGATGACTGCGATGCGATGAGTCACTGTGGTGTCCTTTGCCGGATCGTGCTGGCAAGCCTGCCGTCAACGCCTCGGGGACGCCCTGCGGCGCAAGCACGATGGTGAGTGTGCCCTGAGAAGCCCTCGGTAACCTCGCGCAGGTGCCCGAGATCCATCACATCTCAGCGGAGACCCATGATCGGCTGCAGGCCGAGTTCACCGATTTGACGGGTCGAGGTCGCATCGACATCGCGACGCAGATCGAAACGGCCCGGCTGCTCGGAGACCTGTCCGAGAACGGTGACTACCACGCTGCCAAAGAGGAACAGGGGAAGATGGAAGGCCGCATCATGCGGCTGAAGTCGATCTTGCAGAACTGCGAGATCGTCGATGGGTTCGACGACAGCGCTGTAGCACCGGGTCTGGTCGTAACTATCCGGTTCGAGGGCGACGATGAAGTCGAGCAGTTCCTCTTCGGTTCGATCGAGGAGCGCCGACAGGGCATCGATGTCGTCTCGCCGGGTTCGCCGATGGGCCAGGCACTCGAGGGTGCGCAGGCCGGCCAGACGGTCACCTATGAAGCGAATGGCAACCAGCTGAGCATCGAGATCGTCGCCATCGAGGCCTGATCGCGGAGCACCGCGGCACCGGGTCCTCTGCCACTCGGGCGGGGGTCTTGTCAGCTCACAGCAGCGTTACGAACCCTACGGTCAGTTGCAGGAGCACGACCAACAGGTTGATCACGACGTGGAGCACGACCGCGGACCACCATCCGAAGCGGATTCGGGTGATGCTCACCAGCGCCCCGAACCACAGCCACGGAAGCACGACGAACGGATTGCTGGAATCGTCGCTCCGGTCCATTCGATCTCGAAACGCCCAAGGTGCGCCAGACCGAAACAAGCAATCAAGAACCAAACCGGCAGAGCCGGCCACCGCAGCCACAGCCGGTCGCCGAAGCGTTCAACCGCACCCAGAACACTGACGCGTTCGCTCAGCAGATGAAGTCCGAGACCCACCGCAACTGCGACGAAATCAACGAGCAGCCGAACGCCGTAGTTGAGATTGGGGCCGCCGAATCCCGTCAAGCCGGCGACAGCGACGTAGATGCCGGGAAGCAGGAGGAACGTCCGAGGCCGTTGCGCAGTCGGCCATCTGCACATCGCTTCCTCGCCGAGCGGTGCATGGACAAAGAGCAGCACAGCCCACAGGAGCAATGGCAATTCTGCATCGATCGCTGTGAAACGACTCCCCAGATCACCGAGGACCAGCACGGCCTCGGAGATGATTGTCATCGCCACGGATCCACCGAGATAGATGGCGGCGAGGATCGCCAGACTGTTCGCTCTGTGTTGCAGTGAGTCGCATCGATGCCAGTCGGGCCGCACCAACACCGTGGGGTTGAGGTGGCTCCAAAAGGGACTGCTGCATTCCCGCACCGCTGTGGCCAGTGCTGGTGCCGCTGCGACTGGCGGCTGAACGTCGATCGGCGCTGGGACCGGTCGCGGCTGTGGTCGCCGTTTCCTTGGGCCAGGGGCCACGGGATGCCAAATCGGCGGCGGGGCAGGACGCGGACGTTCGTTCTTCACGACTGCTGCCGTCCCGCCCGCGGAAACACACTGAGCATCGACATCGTCATAATCGACGTCCGCTCACAGCCACCGCAGAACATTGACACGCAGGTCGGTTCGTATGACGTGGCGTACGCGTGATGCGGATAAGCCGCCAACGACAAAGTTTCACGACTTTGGCACAACGGATGTGCCCGCCCGCACGTGCGTCGCGCACAACAGGTTGGAACCAGTAGCGCCACAGACGCACACTGACACCGTGACATACGCCGCAGCGGCGGGGCCGCGCACGCTCAGCGAGAAGGTTTGGGACCGCCACGTCGTTCGCACCGGCGGCGGCCAGCCCGATCTCCTCTATATCGATCTTCACCTCGTGCATGAGGTGACCTCGCCGCAGGCATTCGAAGGCCTGCGGACTTCAGGCCGCACTGTGCGACGCCCGGACCTCACCGTGGCGACCGAGGACCACAACGTCCCGACTGCAGATCTCCACCTGCCGATCGCCGATCCGATCTCTGCCAGACAGGTCGAGGTACTGCGGACCAACTGCGACGAATTCGGCATCACGCTGTACCCGATGGGCGACCCGGGCCAGGGCATCGTCCACGTCATCGGCCCCGAACGCGGCCTGACGCTGCCGGGCATGACGGTGGTGTGCGGCGACAGCCACACTTCGACGCACGGGGCCTTTGGCGCCCTGGCCTTCGGTATCGGAACCTCCGAAGTCGAGCATGTGCTGGCCAGCCAGACACTGCCACAGACGCGTCCCGCCACCATGGAAGTACGGGTCGAGGGTGCCGCGCCTGCGGGTGTGACCGGCAAGGACATCGTGCTCGCGATCATCGGACGGATCGGCACCGGCGGCGGCATCGGGCACGTCATCGAGTACCACGGCGAAGCCATCCGCGCGCTCTCGATGGAGGGTCGGATGACGGTGTGCAACATGTCCATCGAGGCCGGCGCCAAGGCCGGCCTGATAGCGCCCGATGACACCACTTTCGAGTACCTGCGAGGCCGACCCGGGGCGCCATCGGGCGCCGATTGGGACACCGCGGTCGCAGACTGGCGCTCGCTGGCCACCGACGAGGGTGCGACGTTCGACAAGTCGGTGCTGATGGACGCGTCCGAGTTGCGGCCCCACGTCACCTGGGGCACGAACCCTGCTCACGTCATTCCCATCGATGCGACGGTTCCCGGACCGAGTGACTTCGACGACCCCGTAGATGCCGCGACTGCGCAGCGAGCGCTTGACTACATGGGACTTGAGGCTGGTGTGCGGCTGTCCGACGTACATGTCGACACGGTTTTCATCGGCAGCTGCACCAATTCGCGCATCGAAGACCTGCGAGCTGCTGCAGCAGTCGCACGGGGACGCAAGGTGGCCGACGGCGTCCGGACGCTGGTGGTGCCCGGCTCGTTCGCCGTCAAGAGGCAGGCCGAGGCCGAAGGGCTCGACGCGATCTTCACTGAGGCTGGATTCGACTGGCGCGAACCCGGCTGCTCTATGTGCCTGGCGATGAACCCCGACAAGCTCGCGCCCGGCGAGCGCTCGGCGTCGACGTCGAATCGCAACTTCGAGGGTCGGCAGGGGCGGGGCGGCCGGACGCACCTGTGCTCGCCCGAGGTGGCCGCCGCCACGGCGATCGCCGGGCGCTTTGTGACCCCCGACGATCTGGCCTGAACGGCTGCTGAGACCCGCACGGTCAGGTTCGACAGACTCAACACGCTCGACAGAAAGGGAACGGCATGGAGCCAGTACGAGTGCACGAGGGGCGCGCAGTGCCGCTCGATCGCTCCGACGTGGACACCGACCAGATCATCCCCAGCGACTGGTTGAAGCGGGTCGAACGCACCGGCTTCGGTAAGGGATTGTTCAGCGAGTGGCGCGACGAGCGCAACTTTGTGCTGAACGACGAGCGCTTCGCCGGCGCCACGGTGCTGGTGGCTGGTTCCAACTTCGGCACTGGCTCATCACGGGAGCACGCCGTGTGGGCGCTCATGGACTACGGATTCGTTGCGGTGGTCTCGCCCCGCTTCGGGGACATCTTCCGCAACAACTCCACCAAGAACGGTCTCGTGCCGGTGCAGGTGTCCGAGGAGGCCGCAGCACGCCTGCGTGCCGCCGTCGACGAAGACCCGAACCTGATCGTGACCGTCGACGTGGAGCGGCTCTTGCTCAGCGCCCCTGCTGCGGGTATCGAGGAATCGTTCCCGATGGACGACGCCACCCGGGAACGCTTCTTGGAGGGCCTCGACGACATCGGCATCACGATGCGCAGCGCGGCCGACATCGACAGCTACGAGACGACGCGTCCCGGCTGGATGCCCACGACGTAGCGAGGCAACCGCTCAGGCAGGCTGCAGCTCGACATCGAGCCGCTTCAATCCCCTCAGCAAGAAGCTTGGGTGGTACTCGAAGTCGTTCGAACCTGAGATCTTCACCGACGCCAGGCTCCTCGACAGTTCCTCGGCAGCGACGCGCCCTACCAGGCGCGCCAATGCGGCTCCCAGACAGAAATGGATGCCGCGGCCGAACGCGAGGTGGTTCGTCACGCCCTCGCGCATCGGGCGGAACGACCCAGCGTCGTCGAACGCCGATTCGTCACGGTTCGCCGAGGTGAACATCACCACGATGTGAGTGCCGGCAAGGAGGTCGACGCCGGCCACCTGAGTGTCTCTCGTCACGACGCGGAACATCCCCTGCGTCGGTGTCGACATTCGCAGCGTCTCTTCGACGACGGCCTTCGCTCGCGACGCGTCTGCTCGCAGCGCATCCCACTCGGTGGGGTGCTCCCCCAGCAACCGCATCATCTCGGTGAGCATCTTGGTGGTGGTCTCATTGCCGGCGACCAGCAGCTGCTGGATGATGCTCAGCATCTCTGACATCTCCAGCGGCGCTGTCGATACGGCTTCGCCGCCCCGACCGATGCCGTCACCCTCGTCGCCATCGCGGTCGATGCGGGCGTTCAGCAGGTTCGTCAGGAGGTCGTCGGCGGGCTCGGTCCGACGCCGTTCGAGCTGTGCGGCGAAGTACTTCTGGAACTCGATCACCTCTCGCTCGGCATCCAAGCGTTCCTCAATGGAGATGTTCGTGCCGATCCCGGCGATGGATGCATCGCTCCAACGCTTGAAGTCGGCCAGACGGTCATCGGGAACGTTGAGCGCTCGGGCGATGACCGCCACCGGCAGCGGTACCGCGAACGCCTCCACGAAGTCGACCGGGTTGCCGTCGGCGGCCGCGGCGAGCATCTCATCGACAAGCCTCGTCGTGATCTCACGCACCGTTGGCTCAAGGTCGTTGATGACCTTGGGCGTGAACGCCTTGGCGACGAGGCGGCGGAACCGGGTGTGTTCGGGAGGGTCCACCGTGAGCATCGTGCCGACGCGGTCGTAGCCGCCTTCGGCTTCATAGAGCTCCTTGGTGCGCCGTGCGAGCTCAGAGTTGGCCCTCCCGCCAACATCGAATCGGGACGAGAACGTCTCGTGGTCCCGCACCACCTCCAGCACGTCGTCGTACCTCGTGATGAGGTACAGCGGAGGCCTACCGGCGCCGACAGCAAAGACCGGCGCTGACGAGCGCATCTGGGCGTAGTAGGCGTGCGGGCACTGCTGCACGGCGGGGTCGAACAAGCCGAAGTCGTCCAGGTCGATCTCGATGGAATCGTCAGGAAGTTCCGCCAGCATGTGTCCTCAGGGCCGCTCGTTCGCCGCCGTGCCCGGCCGAGTGCTTGTGCCGTCACCACTGGCAGCGTCCGGTTGACCGGCGAAGAAATGAAGCATCCAGCCTGCGGCGAGCTCCTGGTTGCACGGCGAGGCGAGGCTGGTCTTGGCCTCGGCGACGACCTCGGCGCCCAGCAAATCGGTGCGGCTCTCATAGAGCGGGGCGACGAATTCGGGCTGGAATTCGGGATGACCCTGCAAGCCGACCAGGTGATCCCCTACCGCCAGCATCGCGATCGGGCATCGGTCAGCGCCTGCCAACACGACGCCACCTTGGGGCAGTGACACCACCTGGTCTTGATGGCTGTGGATGAGGCGGATCTCGTCCGATTGCGGATCCATCCACTCGCGGTGCTCATGAATCTTCCAGACGTTCGCGCCGACCGTCCAGCCATGCGGCGCCCGCTGCACCGTGCCACCGAGCGCGTGGGCGATCATCTGGTGACCGAAACAGACGCCGAACATCTTGCGACGCTCAGCGTGCAGCTGCCGCACGAAATCGGCGAACTGGGTGATCCAGGGCACGTCGTCGTAGACGGAAGCTCGCGTGCCCGTGGTCATCCAGCCGTCGTAGGCGTCGAGGTCGTCGGGCCACTCGCCATCGGGAAGGCTGAAGGTGTCCATCTCGACGCTCGGGTCCACCCGCGCAATCACGTCGGCGAACATTTCCGAATATGTGCCGCAGATGGATCTCAGCTCACCCACGGGATCGTCGCAGCGCAACAGGCCCAAGCGCAGCGTGTCCGAAGCGGGCCCTGACATGTGACGCTCAGCGGAACGACGAGACGAGCGCCTCGCCTGAGCCGGTCCCCAGCGGCTCCAGCAAGCCCTGCTCACGCAGGATCGGCATCACGCCCTCGCCGAACCAATAGGCCTCTTCAAGGTGCGGATAGCCCGACAGGATGAACTCGTCAAAGCCCAGTTCGTGATATTCAGCAATTCGGTCGGCTACCTCGGCGTAGCTGCCCACGAGTGCGGTGCCAGCGCCTCCCCGAACGAGCCCGATGCCCGACCAGACGTTGGGATGGATCTCAAGTCGGCCGCCCTGTTCTGAGTGCAGCTGCGCCATCCGGCGCTGGCCCTCGGACATGGTGGTGGCGAAGTCGGCTTGGGCCGAAGCGATCGCCTCGGGGCTCATGTGGGCGAGCATGTCGTCCGCCACGACCCAAGCATCAGCCGCATCGGGTCGGGTGATGACGTGAAACCGGATGCCGAACCGCAGAGTGCGTCCCTGTTCGGCCGCCAGCGCCCGCATGCGTCCCAGGCGTTCAGTCACCATGTCTGGGGGTTCGCCCCAGGCGAGATACACGTCGACGTGGGAGGCGGCGATGCGCTCAGCGGCGGGCGAAGCTCCCCCGAAGTACACGGGCGGCACCGGATCAGGAACATCGCGGGTCGTCGCCCCGGCGACCTTGTAGAAGTCGCCGTCGAAGTCGAATGGGTCCCCGCTCCACGCCTCGCGCACAATCTGCAGGAACTCGCCCGTACGGGCATAGCGAGTGTCCTTGTCGAGCCAGTCGCCGAAGCGATTCAGCTCGCGCGACTCTGCTCCGGTCACGATGTTGAGCAGCAATCGGCCGCCGGTGAGCCGCTGGTAGGTGGAAGCCATCTGTGCGGCGAGCGTCGGTGAGAGGAATCCGGGCCTGAACGCCACCAGGAACTTGATGCGGCGCGTCAGCGGCGTCAAGGCGATGGTGGAGAGCCAGGCGTCCTCGCACATCGTCCCGCACGGCGTGAGCATCCCCTCGTAGCCGAGCTGATCGCATGCAGTCGCTATCTGGGCGAGATAGTCCATCGACGGCGCCCGCCAATGCGCGCCCGGCTCGTCGGGGAGCACGTCGCGCGAGTCGCCTCCGGTTGGCAAGAACCAGTGGACCTTCATCGGCCGACCACCTCGCTGGCATCGCTGCGCCGGACACCGAGAACTACGAACGTCACCCCAAACCGGCGGTGACGACATCGACTACGGTACCGCAGGTCCTTCGGGACCTTGCCAACAATGGCACCCGTCGTCGTCGTGATATCGGGTGCGCTCAAGGAGGAAGACAGCCCTATGAGGACCACAACGACACGCGGCCCGAGCCGCCATATCGGCCGGTTACTGGTCGCGTTGCTCGCGGTATTCGCGTTGATCGCTGCGTCGTGCGCCAGCGACGATGACGGCGATGACGCTGCACCGGCGACGACCACCGCGGACGCCGGCGGCGACATGGCCGACGACGACATGGCCGACGACGACATGGCCGACGACGACATGGCCGACGACGACATGGCCGACGACGACATGGCCGACGACGACATGGCCGACGACGACATGGCTGCGGCTCACAGCCCGTGCAACGACGGCGCCAATGTCGGCGGGACGCTCATCATCGGCAGCACTCAGGTGCCCCGGCACCTGAACGGCACCGTGCAGTCGGGCTATGCGACCGCCGTGCCAGGCACGCAGCTCAATGCGAGCCCGTTGCTGTACGACGACGAGTACAACCCCATGCCCTACCTAGCCGAGAGCTGGGAGATCTCAGACGACGGCCGCGCCGTGACGCTGCACCTCGTCGACGACGCGGTCTTCCACGACGGCATGCCGATCACCTCCGCAGACGTGGCGTTCTCGATCCTGACAGTGCAGGCCAACCACCCGTTCAGGCCGATGTACGCACCGGTGACGAGTGTGGACACACCCGATGCGCACACCGCGGTCATCAACCTCAGCCAGCCGCACCCGGCGATCCTGCTGGCGATGTCACCCGGCCTGCTGCCGATCATTCCCAAGCACATCTTCGATGACGGCCAGGACCCCAAGACGCACCCGCGCAACACCGAGGACTTCGTGGGCTCGGGGCCGTTCCGACTTGCCGAATTTGAGGCGGGCACCATCATCCGCATGGAGCGCTTCGACGACTTCTTCATCGAGGGCACACCGTGCCTGGACGAGATCGTGATGGAGATCACGCCCGATCCGACTGCCATCGTGCTGGGCCTCGAGAACGGCAGCACCCACCTGTCCTCGACGCTCGGCCCGTCGGCGAACGTGCTGCGCCTGATGGAAAATGCTGACGTCGAGGTCAGCTCGATGGGCCACGAGGCCATCGGTCAGATCCAGTGGATGGAAATGAACGTGAACGATCCGGCACTGTCGGACAAGCGCGTCCGGCAGGCGATCGCCTACGCGATCGACCGAGACTTCCTCGCCGAGGTCATCGACCAAGGGCTCACGTTCCCCGCTCCGACGGGCATCGTCACCGCCAGCCCGTTCCACAACGACGGCGTGAACCACTACGACAAGGACATCGACAAGGCCAAGGCACTGTTGGCCGAAGCCGGCTACGGCCCCGGTGAGCTGGAACTCACCATCGACTACATCCCGCCGACGCAGGTGATCTACGCGGAGTACGTGGTGCAGGCGCTCGAGGAAGCAGGCATCAAGACCGAGTTGAGCGTGTCACCGGACTTCCCGACCTGGGCGCAGCGAATTGCCGCAGGCGAGTTCCAGATGACGATCAACAACGTCTGGAACTGGGGCGATCCGGTCATCGGCGTGCACCGCACCTATCTCAGCGACAACCGGGTTGGTGTCATCTGGACCAACAACACCGGTTACTCCAACCCTGAGGTCGACCGCCTCCTGGCGGCCGCCGGCCAGGAGTTGGACCCCGACGCCCGCGCTGCGCTCTACGCAGAGTTCCAGGAGATTGTGGCCGAAGAGGTGCCGATCTACTTCTTGACCACTCCGCCGTTCTGGCAGGCCTACATCCCGGCGGTGATGAACCCGCCGACCAACAACATTTGGGGGCAGATGTCGCCGATGCATACGGTCTGGCTGGACCAGTAGGCCGGCAGCTCGCTCCAGGCTCGGTTGCTGTGTCGCTCCCTCTGACTGCATGGGGTCTGCCGGCACGGCTTGAGGAGTCCGGCAAGCGCTGATGCTGAGATCGATCGCAGCCAGGATCGCCCAAGCACTTGGGCTGATCCTGGCTGTGGTCGCGCTCAATTTCCTGCTCATCCACATCACACCGGGAGATCCGGCCACGGTCATCGTCGGCGAGAGCGGGGCCGGCGACCCCGAGCTGCTGGAGGAAATCCGCGCTCAGTACGGGCTCGACCGACCGGTCATCGTGCAGCTCGCGTCATATGTCGGCCGCGTCGCAACGGGCGACCTGGGCGAGTCGTATTTCTTCAACCAATCCGTCAGCTCGCTGATCGCCAACCGGTTGTGGCCGACGGTGCTGCTGGTCGCCACCGCACTGACCTTCGCCGTCGTCGCTGGAACGCTGGTGGGCGTATTCACAGCTCGCCGCCCGGAGAGCCCGCTCAGCCACAGCGCCACCGTGCTGGCATTGGTGGGTTTCTCGATGCCGGTGTTCTGGACCGGCATCATGCTGGTGATCCTGTTCGCCTCGGTGTGGAATCTCCTGCCGGTGCAGGGATGGCACGACGTGAGCTACACCCCCGGTGTGCTCGGGAACATCGCGGACGTGGCCGAGCACTTGGTGCTGCCGGCTCTGACGCTGGGCCTCATCTACCTGGCGCAGTACAGCCGACTGTCGCGGGCGTCGATGCTCGAAGTGCTCGAGTCGGACTACGTACGAACTGCTCGGGCCAAGGGGCTGAGCGAGTCGAGCGTCGTGTACAAGCATGCGCTGCGCAATGCGATCATCCCCGTGGTGACCGTGATCGGCTTGCAGTTCGGTGCACTGCTCTCGGGTGCGCTGCTGGTTGAGACGGTGTTCAACTGGCCAGGCCTCGGCCGGCTTGCGTTCGACTCGATCCTGCGGCGGGACACATCTGTCTTGCTGGGTGTGCTGCTCGTGTCGTCGGTCATGGTCATCGCCGCCAACCTGCTCACCGACTTGCTCTACACCGTCATCGATCCACGCATCCGACTTCGTGAGCGCTCCCGTGTCTGAGATGTCGACGCCAGCTGACCCCGCTGCACCGATGGCGCTCGAGACGGGAGCGGGTGCCGTCGCCCCGCCAGCTCGGGAGACGTTGCGGCTGTTCGTGCGGAACAAGGCGGCGGTTGCGGGAGTCGTGCTGCTTCTCGGCATGATTTTCATGACGGTCGCGGGCCCGAGCCTGTACGACCAGGATCCAAAGAACATCATCGCGAGGCCACTCATGGCCCCCGGCGAGATTGCTGAGGCCCGTCTCGGCACCGACTACTTGGGCCGTGACGTGCTTGCAGGCGTGGTGTCCGGCGGAACGACCAGCTTGACCGTTGCCGCCATGGCCGCAGCGATGGTCGTCATCATCGGAGTGAGCATCGGCGCGCTCGCCGGCTACTACGGCGGATGGCTCGACAACGCCCTCATGCGCTTCACCGAGTTCTTCCAAGTGTTGCCCGCGTTGCTGTTCGCGATGGTTCTTGTCACCTTGTTCGAGCCCTCGAAATGGACGATTGCGTTCGCGATCGGCGTGGTCGCGTGGCCAGGCATCGCTCGCATCACGCGTGCAGAGTTTCTGCGGCTCCGCAACCTGGAATTCGTACGCGCGGCCCGGGCACTCGGCGCGAACGACTGGCGCATCATGCGCCGGGTCATCTTCCCTAACGCACTGCCGCCACTCATCGTCTCGGCAACCCTCATCATGGGCACGGCGATCCTGTTCGAGGCCGGCTTGGCATTTCTGGGTCTGGGCGATCCCAACGGCACCAGCTGGGGGCTCATGATCGGGCTGAATCGCGGCAACTTCCTGACTGCGTGGTGGTCTGTGACGTTTCCCGGCCTGGCAATCTTCGTCACGGTGCTGAGCTTCAGCCTCATCGGCGACGGCTTGCAGGACGCCTACAACCCGAAGCTGCGAGGACGCTGAGCCGTGAACGACGCCTCCGCAGCCCCCATCGCGACCGGCAGCACGAACAATGCACCGAGGCTCTCGGTTCGGGGACTCACGGTCCGTTTCGACGCGTTCACGGCGGTGAGCGATGTCGGATTCGATCTTCACGACGGCGGGACGCTCGCGGTGGTGGGCGAATCGGGTTCGGGCAAGTCGGTGACTGCTCTGTCGATCATGCGACTCATCGAGATCGGAACGAGAGCCACCATCGACAGCGGCGAGGTGCTGTTCAGACACGACGACGGGCAGGTCGCCGATCTGCTGAAACTTCCAGAGCCACAGATGCGCTCGATCCGCGGCGACCGGATCTCGATGATCTTCCAGGAACCGCTGACGAGCCTGAATCCCGTCTACACCGTCGGCAGCCAGATCGCCGAGGCGTTGCGCCTTCACCGCGGCATGAATCGCGCCCACGCCCGCCAGCGAACCCTCGAAATGCTCGACCGAGTTCGGATTCCCGATGCCGCACGCCGGATCGACCAGTATCCCCACGAGATGTCAGGCGGGATGCGCCAGCGGGTGATGATCGCGATGGCGCTCGCATGCGATCCGGCAATCCTCATCGCCGACGAGCCGACAACAGCGCTCGATGTAACGATTCAGGCGCAGATCCTGGGGCTGATGGCAGAGATGCAGCGCGAGACAGGTGCCGCTGTGCTCATCATCACCCACGACATGGGAGTCGTCGCCGAGATCGCCGACGAAGTGGTCGTCATGCAAGCGTCGCGGGTAGTCGAATGCGGCGAAGTCCACGATATCTTCGAGCGGCCGCAGGAGACCTACACACGCTCCCTCCTCGCGGCCGTGCCGCGGCTCGGCTCGATGACCGGCGAAAGCGAGCCCCGTCGTTTCGAATTGCTCGACACGAGCGAATTCGGCGACCCTGAACCTGTTGCTGCGACGACATCTGATCCGATTGTGGACCCATGAGCGCGTCGGCTCCCGCAACACCCATCGTCGAGGTTGAGGCGCTGACCAAGCACTTCCCGGCTCCTGGCAAAGCTCGTGTTCATGCTGTCGAGCAGGTCAGCCTTCAGGTCGGCCGCGGTGAGACCTTGGCGATTGTGGGAGAAAGCGGCTGCGGAAAATCCACGCTTGCGTACCTCATCATCCGGCTGCTCGATCCCACGAGCGGCACAATCCGCCTCGACGGCACCGATATCACCGGTCTGGGGGCACGCGAGCTGCGCCCACATCGGCGCAAGGTGCAGATCGTTTTCCAGGACCCGTTCGCCAGCCTGGACCCGCGTCGACCCATCGGCAAGGCCATCGGCGAGCCGCTCGAGATTCATCGGGCCGTACCGCGCCGCGACATCGACGAAGTCGTGGCATCGCTGCTTCGGCGCGTGGGGATGTCCCCCGACGACATGTCGCAGTACCCGCACCAATTCTCGGGCGGTCAGCGCCAGCGGATCTGCATCGCCCGTGCGTTGGCGCTGCGACCTGAACTCGTGATCGCTGACGAAGCCGTCTCGGCACTGGATGTCTCCATTCAGGCACAAGTCATCAACCTGATGATGGACCTGCAGGAAGAACTGGGCCTGTCGTACCTGTTCATCAGCCACGACCTCGCCGTTGTCGAGCGCATCGCACATCGAGTCGGTGTCATGTATCTCGGACAGATCGTTGAGCTGGGGCCCCGGCAGGCCATCTTCGAAAACCCGACCCACCCCTACACCCAGCGGCTGCTGGACGCCGTGCCGATTGCCGATCCGCGGCAGCGTCACATGAATCGGTCCGTGCGCACCGACGAGATCCCGAGCCCAGTCTTCGAACCCGGCACAGCGCCCGAGCCAGTCGTGCTCACCGAGATCGAGCCGGGTCACTTCGTGGCGCAAGCCACGAACATCGAGCACAGCGTGGCCCAAGAGGAGCAAGATCGATGAACTCAGCCATAGCGGGCGCCTCCGAGCCATTCGTGATCTACCCGGCGCGCAGGGTCATCACCATCAATCCCGCTTTCCCGTACGGCGAAGCCGTGGCGGTGGCGGGCGATCGCATCCTGGGAGTCGGCAGCACCGACGAGCTGGCGTCGTGGGGCTCTCACCGAGTCGACAATCGCTTCGCAGGCCACGTGCTGATGCCCGGCTTCGTCGAGGCCCATTGCCACGTCATGTCCGGGGGGCTGTGGAACTCCACATACGTCGGCTACTTCGACCGTCGCGATCCTCAGGGACGGCTGTGGCCTGGCTGCACCTCGATCGACGACGTGCTCGAACGGCTGGGCAAGGCTGCCGCCGAGCTGCCAGACGAGTCTCAGACACTGCTCGCATGGGGACTCGACCCGATCTACTTCGCGGGCGAGCGGCTCGTGGCACGCCATCTCGACACCGTGACCGGGGACCGTCCGGCGCTCGTGCTGCACGCCAGCGGCCACCTGGCAACCATTAATTCGGCGCTGATGGCTCGCTGCGGCATCGACGAGACGGCGACCAGTCCCGGTGTTGCACGCGGCGGCGACGGGTTGCCAAACGGCGAGCTGCACGAGCCCGCCGGCATGATGCTGGCCGGCGAGGCGTTCGTCGAGATGATGAACGCAAACCGGACCGAACAAGCCCGCTGGCGCTACGCCAACGAGGCTCGCAACGCCGGGCACACGCTGCTGACCGACTTGGGCACGACGCAGTTGTGGGATGCCGACCAGCTCGACAACTGGCGGAAGGTGACGAGTGATCCCGAATACCCGGCGCGGGTGATGGTGGCACTGTCCAATTTCTTCGGGGCGCCCGCCGGCACGGATGAGTTGGCTGAGCTGGGAGCACGTCTGAAGCAAGAACAGACGTCGAAGCTGCGCTTTGGCATCGTCAAGCTGATCCTCGACGGCTCGATACAGGGCTTCACGGCCCGGATCAGCTGGCCGCACTACTACAAGCCGCCTCCGGGCCACGTCGGAAACGGGCAGTGGCTGACACCGCCTGACCAGATGGCCGATCTGCTCGAGACGTACCACCGGGCAGGCCTGACCGTGCACTGCCACTGCAACGGCGACGAGGCCTCGGAGGTATTCATCGACGCAGTCGAGCAGGTGCTCGAGCGCCATCCCCGCTGGGATCACCGTCACACGGTTCAGCACTGCCAGCTCACGACGCCTGCCCAATACCGCCGGATGGCAGCGCTCGGCATGTGCGCCAATATCTTCTCGAACCACATCTACTACTGGGGTGATCAGCACCGAGATGCGACCGTGGGGCCCGAGCGAGCCGCCCGGATGGATGCCTGTGGCACGGCGCTGGCTGAGGGCGTCAGCTTCTCGATCCACTCAGACTCGCCCATCACGCCGCTGGGACACTTGCACACCGCATGGTGCGCGGTCAACCGGGTGACGGCATCGGGAGAGGTTCTGGGACCTCACGAGCGCATCGGCGTGCCAGACGCGCTGCGAGCGATCACCATCGAGGCGGCCCGGCAGCTCAAGCTGGACTCCGAAATTGGCAGCATCGAAGCCGGCAAGCTGGCCGACTTTGCCGTGCTGGAGGACGACCCGCTCAGCGTCGACCCCATGGCCCTGCGTGACATCGGGGTGTGGGGCACCGTGCTCGGCGGCGTGCCTCAGCCAGCCGAGATCAGCGAGGCCTAGCACGAGGCCGGGATGCTCGATCTGAGGCCAGGGTGTTGAGCGAGCAGCGGATCCCGGTGACCGTCATCGGCGGCTATCTCGGCGCCGGCAAGACGACGTTGGTGAATTATGTGCTGCGGACGTCGGGCGAGCGCATCGCAGTGATCGTCAACGACTTCGGCGAGATCTCTATCGACGAGGACCTCATCGTCGCAGCCGAGGGCGACAAGCTGACACTAGCCAACGGGTGCATCTGCTGCACCCTTGCCGACGGGTTTGCCGCCGCGCTGATGCAAGTCCGCTCGGCCGGCACTCCACCGGCTCGACTGCTCATCGAGGCCAGCGGCGTCGCCGATCCTGCCCAGGTCGCTGCGTACGGCCATACACCCGGTTTGCGACTCGACGCCGTCGTCGTGTTGGCTGACGCCGAACAAGTACGCCGGCTCGCCAACGACCGCTGGGTGGCCGACACTGTCCGAGGGCAGCTCGGGGCGGCTGACTTGCTGGTGCTCAACAAGATCGACTTGCTGGCGAGCGACGACGATGCCGACGAATTGTGCAACTGGCTGCGGGCTGTCGCCCCGGGAGCGGCCTTGGTGCGGGCACGTCACGCCGCAGTTCCGTCAAACGTGCTCTTCGACACATCAGCGGAAGCGCTCGACGGGACGGATCCCGGAACTTCCAAGCTGGAGGGGCCCCGAGCGTCCGGGGCCACGGCTGCCGGCCACGCGCATGAACACGCAGCCGATCTCTTCGAGTCGCAAACCGTCACGTTGGACGAACCCGTGCCGAGCGCGCGTATTCGCGATCTGCTGGACAACGTGCCCGACGGCGTCGCCCGCCTCAAGGGACTGGTGCGGGTTACTGAAGGCGATGGCTCTCACGACGCGCCGAGTTCTGTCGCCGATTGGGTGATCGAAGCCGTCGGCACCCGTACCTCGATGACACCGAGTGAGCCGCACCGCCGCTGGGTGATCAGCGTCATCGCTCACAAGGGCTCCCTGCCGGTCGACTGGCTTGTGGACCGGCTGGCGGGACACGATTGAAGCTCGCGGCTGGGTGATCGGGGCCCATTGCATGCCAGACTCCTCGGGCGCGCAGACGGCGTCGCCGCTGCTGTCCCCGCGAGTCCCAGCCCCGGAGTGCTGACATGGCCATCACGATCCCCGACCCTGACCTCAACAACGTTTGGCGGCTCGAGACGCCGGGCAACGAAGGCTGGCTGCGTTCAGCTCGGCCGGATGCGGCCGACAAGTTCTTCATGTGCTCTGCCGATGGTCACGTCCAAGAGCCGAACACGTTCCTGTTCGACCGTATCGACCCCGACTACCACCATCGGCTGCCGACCATTGCCGTCAGCAAGGACATGGATCCCCATGGCAAGGGCGATAAGGACGCAGCCGGAAACGACACTTCTGAGGAGCAGTTCTTCCAGAAGGCCGAGGGCTTCCGTCCGGCCAAGCTCAACTGGACGAAGCCATTCGAGGGCCACGAGAAGCTGCGCAACCGGTCAGGTCGCGACCCCGAAGCACGCGTGCGTGACCTGGCACTGGACGGCTGTGACGCCGAGGTTCTGTTTCCGAACAAGGGCCTCACAATCTGGGCCACGCCTGACGCCGATTTCAGTCACGCAATGTGCCGGGCCTACAACGAGTGGGCCTGGGAGGAGTTCGCCGACTACAACGACCGGCTCGCTCCGATGGCCTGCATCGCCCCCGCAGCGCTGGACAAGGCGATCGCCGAGATCCAGCGTTGTGCTGCGCTCGGGTTCAAGGGACTGAGCCTGCCAGCCAAGCCCGTCTTCGGGCCACCTGACGTCGACGACCCGAACTACAACCTGCGGGAGTTCGAGCCGTTGTGGGACTGCATCGACGACGTCGATCTGCCCGTCACGTTCCACGTCTCGACGGGTCGCGACCCGCGCACCGCTCGCAGCCAGGGCGGGGCCGTCATCAACTACGCCGTGCACTCGCTGGCGCCGACTATGGAACCGCTGGTCAACGTCTGTGCTTCAGGCGTCGCGGAGCGACACCCGAACCTGCGCTTCGGTGCCATCGAGGCCGGCATCGGCTGGGCGCCATGGATGCTGGGTGCCATGGACGAGGCGTATCTCAAGCACCACATGTGGGTCCGGCCAAAGCTGGAGCTGCTGCCCAGCGAGTACTTCAAGCGCCAGGGCTTCGCGAGCTTCCAGGAGGACGCCGCCGGCCTTGATCTTGCCCGCGAGCACGGTCTGGTCGACAACTTCCTGTGGGCGAACGACTTCCCGCACCACGAGGGCTCCTGGCCGTATTCCGCCCAAGCGATCGAGCGCACGATGAGCCACCTCGACGATGGCGAGCGAGCCAAGATCCTTGGGCTCAACGCTGCCCGCATCTTCGGATTCGAGATCCCCGAGCGCTACCTGCATCACCCCGACGCAGCTGCTGCCGCCGCCCAGCGCTGAGACCAGCCAGGCCGAGTGCTTGGCGGACGGCCGGATTCGGGCGCGAGGTAGGGTGGACTCAACCGGATCTGGCCCATTGAGGAGTCGAGATGTTCCGCAAGGTTCTGAAGCGCATCGGCAGCGCCGCGAAGAGCCTCGGCCACTTCTTTGCTGTGCTCGCGCATACGAAGAATCGACCGCAGGCTCCGGATCCCCGCAAGGCGGCCGCCCGGCGCGTTCGGGAAGCGATGCACGCGACGCGCGGCAACTCGGGCTTCAGCACCTCCGGCGCCAACGAGAAGATCTACGGCAAAGTCCTCTCAGACGGCCACAAGCAACAGCACTAGAACCCAGCTGCGGGCGCGACCGTGGTCGCGGACGGGACAGCTGGCTGGATTGGAGAAGCGCTAGGCGTTGACGGCGTAGGGCACGGGATTGCCGGCTAGGGCCAGATTCACCTGCTCGGCGATCTGGATACCAGCTCGGACTTGAGCTTCGCTCGTGCTGGCGCCGAGATGCGGGGTTGCCACCACGTCGGGGCGGCCGAACAGCGGCGAGGCGGTGGCGGGCTCAGTTGCGTAGACATCCACTGCCACGCCGCCGAGCCGTCCTTCCTCCAGCGCAGTCGCTGCCGCTGCCTCATCGAGAATGCCGCCCCGAGCAGTGTTCACGACCAAGGTGTGCGGGCGGCACTTGGCGAGGTTCTCCGCGCCCAGCAGCCCCGCCGTCTCAGGCGTTCGCGGCATGTGCAACGTGATGATGTCCGATCGCTCAAACAGCTCTTCGAGGGTCACCATGTCGACCCCCGCCGCTCGAGCGGATTCCGGGCTCACATATGGGTCGTAGGCGATGAGCGCGACATCGAATGGGGCGATCCGCTGCGCCACCAAGCGGCCGACGCGACCGAGACCCAGGATCCCGATCGTCTTGCGATAGATCTCCATGCCGCCCCAGCGGCTGCGTTCCCATCGGCCATTCGAGAGTGCTTGGTGAGCCTGCGGGATGTGGCGAGCCAGCGCCAGCATGAGTGCGACGGTCATCTCCGCAGCCGACACGACATTGCTCGACGGCGCATTGCAGACGAGCACACCACGCTCGGTAGCAGCAGCGACGTCGACGTTGTCGAGTCCTACTCCGGCACGCCCGACGACGACGAGTGCATCACCTGCCGCGAGGAGGTCAGCATCTACCTGCGTTGCCGAGCGAACGACCAGCGCCTGCGCCCCGGCAATGGCGGCGCGCAGTTCGTCGGTGCTGAGCCCGGTGCGAACATCGACGTCGTGACCGGCTGCACGCAGCATGTCCAGGCCAGCAACAGCCAGTTCCTCGGCGACCAGGACTCGTGCCATGTCACGCAACCAGATCTGCGATGCGGCTGATGCCTTCGGCCAGATCGTCGAGCCCCAAGGCGAAGGAGAACCGCGCGTAGCCGGGGGCACCGAACGCTTCGCCGGGCACGAATGCCACCTTGGCATGCTCAAGAATGGCTGCGGCCAAATCCACCGTCGTCGTGGCTTCCGTGCCGCCGTATCGGCGTCCCAACAGCCCTTCCATGTTCGGGAATGCGTAGAACGCCCCTTCGGGTTCGGGACACTCCACGCCCTCGATGGCGTTGAGCATTTCGGTGATGCGCTGGCGCCGCACGTCGAATGCATCACGCATCATCGCGACCGCCTCAAGGTCTCCCGAGACCGCTGCGAGCGCTGCTGCTTGTGCCACGTTGCACACATTGGACGTGGAATGGCTCTGCAAATTGGTCGCCGCAGCGATCACGTCAGGCGGCCCGGCCATCCACCCGACCCGCCAGCCCGTCATGGCGTACGTCTTGGCCACGCCGTTGAGCACGACGCACCGGTCGGCAACATCAGGGACCAGCACCGGCAGCGAGTGATGCTCGGCATCGCCGTAGGTGAGGTGCTCATAAATCTCATCGGTGATCACCCACAAGCCGTGCTCGATCGCCCACTCACCGATCGCAACGATCTCGTCACGGGGGTACACGGCACCGGTCGGGTTCGATGGCGATACGAACAGCAGCGCCTTGGTGCGGTCGGTCCGCGCCGCCTCAAGCTGGTCGACACTGACCCGGAAACATGACTCGATGCCGGCGAACACCTCAACCGGCGCGCCGCCGAACACTCGGATCGCTTCGGGATACGTCGTCCAGTACGGCGCTGGCAGCAATACCTCATCACCCGGATCCACCAGCGCGGCCATGGTGTTGTAGACGGCCTGCTTGCCGCCATTGGTGACCAGGAATTGGCTGGCGTCCCAGTCGAGACCACTGTCTCGCTTGGTCTTGGCGGCAAGGGCGGATTTGAGCGCAGGCTGACCGCCAGCCGACGAGTAGCGGTGGTTCGCCGAGTCGCGGCACGCGGCTACCGCTGCGTCCACGATGTGTTCGGGCGTCGCGAAGTCAGGCTCGCCGGCGCCGAATCCGATCACGTTCTGGCCTGCAGCCCGAAGTGCCTTTGCCTTGGCGTCAACTGCCAGGGTCGCCGACGGGGCGATGCCCGCCAACGCTTCCGAGACCCGTTTGCCGCCCGATGCTCGACTGGACCCTGGTGAGGTGGGCATGAGGCGACTCCTGTCCTGCTGGTGCTGGTGCTGTCTTGCTGGTTCGACTTCTCTGCACGGCCGCGAGCGCCCGACAGTCTCGCCGCCGAGCCGCGCATTGCGGCGCGCGTGGGCCGCGCCGCAAGCCCCACAGACCCACGTATCGCCAAATTGTCAAGAAAATGTGGTTGTCGGCAGTAGCGCCGGGCGCAATAGTGGCAGCCGATGTCTGTGTCTCCCTTGTCAATTTCGATTCCCGCAGAACTGCGGCCGGCAGATGGCCGCTTCGGCTCGGGACCGTCCAAGGTCCGTCCCGAAGCCGTCAAGGCACTCGCGGCGCGCGCGATCGACTACATGGGTACATCGCACCGCCGCAGCGGCGTGCGTTCGGTGGTGGGTCGGCTGCGGGCCGCGATGGCTGAGCTGTTCGGTCTGGGCGACGGATGGGAGGTGGTGCTGGGCAACGGCGGCAGCACGGGCTTCTGGGACGCCGCCGCCTTCTCGCTCATCGAGCGCCGGGCCCAACACCTAACCTTCGGCGAATTCTCCGAGAAGTTCTCAGCCGTCACGACGGCCGCGCCCCACCTCGACGACCCAATGGTGATCACGGCCCCTTACGGCCGGCATCCGGTGCCCGAGCCTGCAGACCCGGCTGAGATCGACACGTACGCGCTGACGCACAACGAGACCTCGACTGGCGTTGCGATGCCGCTGCGGCAACCCCAGCTGGCAGCAGCCCGAAGCGGCCCGGCACCAGCGCTGTCGATGGTCGACGCCACCTCCGCGGCTGGCGCGATGACTTGGGATCCAACCGATGTCGACTGCTATTACTTCGCGCCGCAGAAGGCGTTCGCCGCTGACGGCGGGTTGTTCATTGCGCTGTGCTCGCCGGCGGCAATCGAACGGATCGAACGGATCGATGCCACCGGTCGCTACAAGCCCGCCACGCTGGACCTTGCTATTGCCGTCACGAACTCCCGCCAAGACCAGACCTACAACACGCCAGCACTGGCCACGATCCTGCTGACACTCGAGACCGCCGAGTGGATGCTCGACGGCGGCGGCCTCGCTTGGGCGGCGTCCCGCTCGGCAGCATCCAGTGGCACCGTCTACGGCTGGGCAGCAGAACGGGACTTCGCCGCGCCGTTCGTCACCGATGCCGAGATTCGCTCCCCCGTCGTGTGCACGGTCGACTTCGACGGCGTCAGCGCAGACGACATCGCTGCGGCGCTGCGCGCCAATGGCATCGTGGACACCGAGGGCTACCGGAAGCTAGGTCGCAACCAACTACGCATCGCGGCCTTCCCAGCAATAGAACCGGCCGATGCCGAAGCGTTGACGGCCTGCATCGACTACATCGTCGGGCGGCTATAGAGCCGCTGCCAACAACACAGTCGAGCGGCTAAGAAGCCGCGGCTCAGGCCCGAACGACGAGAGTGCCGGCCGCCTTGTCATGCCAGCCCTGATAGACGCGGTCCCAGGTGAGGCTGACGTAGCACAGGATCGCCAGGAGCCAACCGACGAGCGGGATCAGCGAGACCAGACCGGGAATCAACCAGCGTCCGACAGCCTTGCCCCAGCCCGGCACGCCGCCATGCGCTGCGTTGATCACCTTGATGCCGGTCATCCGCTTGCCGAGCGTCTGGCCCCACACGGCGATCTGCACGACCTCGTATGCGAGACCGAGGACCAGACCGATCAGCGATGCGGCGAGAATGCCGCCCCCAAAACCGTCCGAATCTCCCGAGTCGACCGAGGCGCCGCCGATGACAATCACTACCACGACATAAATGATCCCGAAGATGACGATGTCGAGTAGCCGCCCACCGAAGCGTGCCGCTGGCCTCGCCAACTCGACAGTCTCGCCGGTCCCGAGTTCAGCCCAGCCAGTCCGCCGCCCCTCGTCCGAGGTCGGCGGCTCGTTGTAGTCGCTCATGGAAGACCTCCGCCATCGATGTTGTGACCGACAGATTTGCGAACGAACCTAGCGCGCTGCGCGGGCCTGCCCCTGTCGTTCGCGCAGTCGCGTATGTACCGCCAAACAGCCCAACGCGCTAGTTCAGCGCGGGATCGTCGGGATAGTGCGCCAGCAGGCGTGCAGGCGGGCTCTGGCGTGCGAGCACGTCGTACCAGAGCGTGGTGGCATCGGCAGCCAGGTCGCCCGGTGTCGAATTGAACACCCACCAGCATCCGGCCTGCAGCTCGCCTCGCAACTGGCCGGGCCCCCAGCCAGCGTGTCCGCCGTAGATGCGTACGGAAACGACCTCATCATCGAGTTCAGACGGATCGGCAGTGAGATCAACCAGGCCGACCTCGCCATTCACTGTGCGCCATGCGCCGGCGGTCTCGGACAACTCGGTGGCAGTGCCCTCGCGATGCTGTGCTTGCACCGTAGGAGCAGCGTCAGTCGCCCCGAGAGCGAGCAGTCCCTGCGGTTCGACCGGCCCGCCGAGCCCGACCGCAGCCCCCTCCGTGAAGCGTGACGCCCAGCGCGGAACCGCTGAAGCGCACGAGATGTCCGAGATGCGATTGATGACGATGCCCAGTGTGCCTGCCTGCTGATGCTCGATCACGAACACGACGGTGCGATCGAAGTTGGGGTCGACCAAGCGCGGCGTCGCCACGAGCAGGTCGCCCGCAGAGGGCACCCGCACCGGCGTCACGACGACTTCGACCACACCCCGATTCTGCCACTGCGTCGCGGCGTCTCAGGGACCGCAATCCCCTATGACTCCGCTCGATAGCGCACGCCGAGTACATCCAAGAATTCCCGCAAACGCACCGACCGAATTCCCGAACGGTCGCAAGCGGTCACGATCGAAGTACTGCTAGTGCGGTCAATCCTGTCCTCAGTCACCACGCAAACCTCCGTTCCGTCTCGGCCAAGTTGTCTGGCGAGTCCAACGACATATGGATCTGCATCTTCTTCGAGTTTTGAGGTGTCGGCCAGAAGAGGATTCTCGGCAAGAAGCAGCCGCATGCAATCGGCATCGACGTCGAGGGGCAGCGACTGCACCTGCCTAGCGCTCGCAGCCCAAGCCCCGGGCGCGTCAGGATGCATCATCTCACTGACCTCTCGATACACCTGACGAGGCGCGGCCAACCCACCGGACGAGGCCATATCGCGCATTCGCATCAAGAGATCCCACTGGTCACCGACACCAACTGCCCTCTTCAGCTCGATTAGCGATGATGCATCGATGACCCATACATCGGGCTCTCCGAGTCTGAGCATGCCTTGTTCAGTCACTGGCCAGCAGCACCTCAAGGTCCGCTATCTCATTCGGTGAGAGGCCAAGGAAGTCGGTGGCGTCGCGCAGGTTAAGTCGACCGTCTTCAAGTGCTTCAAGGAACGTCCGAACGGTCGCATCACCGAGTTCCTGTCGTCGCCTCTCAATCCTCACCTCGCCGCCCCCGCCTCCGCCCTCGCTCCAATTGCGGAGCTTGGTCCAAGTGGAGAACTTGTAGTAGAGGTCCTGAGTTCCGAGGCCGACATCAGTGAGTCTGATCGCCATGGCACGCCCACTGACACGAAATCTATTTGCGATCTTTCGGACGACCTTCGGCTCACGAGCGGGCATGGACGCGGTGACGCCGCTGTTGGCTGCCACCTTCTTGAGCGCACCTTCCGGAACGAGGTACGAGGCCGCAAACCTCTCACACCAGCGTTCAGCTGCACGATCGTCGCCAACCGAGTTGACGAAATCTCTACATGCCGCCGCGCTGCGATTGAGCATGTGCCCGTATTCATGGATTAGCGAATAGCTCCGGGCAGTCTGGAGATACGCCGAATTCACGACAACGAGCGGGGCGTAGTCATCCCAAAGACTGAACCCGCGCACGCTCTCGCGTCCCAGCGAAGATTGCTGAACGAAGATTCCACGCCGCTCCAACGCCTCACGCCACGCGCGAAAGGCCTGACCGTCGTTCGACCACCCCAATTGGACTTCGACACTGATCTCTGAGCGGAAGCGCGCGTCTTCGCCCGCTGCCGCCGCATCAGCGCTCGGCTCATAACGCGGCAAGTCGATTGGTGGGCTGCCACGTGCCTGTATGCACCAGGAGAGCATCGACTGCTGGCGCTGCGCTTGACGAATCGCGCAGAGATCCCCACTCTGCAACGGCTGGTCGCCAAGACCGGGTGCTGACCGCAGGCTTGGAGAGATCGATGCACTCGTGGGCGCAGCTGGCAAGAAGAAAACCGCGGTCGGGCGTCGAAGAACACTGGCAAGCTTGGTGACCTGCCCCCTCGACGGAGCGTCCGACTCCGCCTCCCACAATTCGACCTGCTCGGGCGGGACAGTCAGCCGATCCGCAAGCGCTACGACGCTCAGGCCCGCTTCATCACGTGCCCAACGGAGCACAGCACCCGTGATGGGAACCGATTGTGTCACCAAAGTTCACTCACCCCCTCGCGCAACCACCCGAAAACAGAGTGTGGATCATCCGGGCGGCAAACGCCAGGCCGCGGACGGCCACACAGATCTAGGCGGGATTGTCGCGCTCTCATCCAACAGACATTGACTGGGTGATGGCCGAGTCGGGCAAGAGCGAGCAGCGGATCGCTCAGGAAACGGCGCCACCTGATGCGGCGGTGACGTCCTGTCGGCCGGCGGTGATCCACGGCATCATCGCCCGCAGCTCTGCGCCGACTTGCTCGATGGGATGCTGCTTGCCTTCTTCGACCATCCGGCGGTAGTTCGGCAGCCCGTTGCGGTTCTCATCGATCCACTCTTGGGCGAAGCTGCCGTCCTGGATCTCGGCCAGGATGCGCTTCATCTCCGCACGGGTCTCGTCGGTGATGATGCGCGAGCCGCGGGTCATGTCGCCGTACTCGGCCGTTGTCGAGATCGAGTACCGCATGCCTGAGATGCCGGCCTCGTAGATGAAGTCGACGATCAGCTTCACCTCGTGCAGCGTCTCGAAATAGGCGGACTCGGGCTGGTAGCCGGCCTCCACGAGCGTCTCGTAGCCAGCCCGGATCAGCTCGGTCAAGCCGCCGCAGAGCACCACCTGCTCGCCGAACAGGTCAGTCTCGGTCTCCTCGGCGAACGTGGTCGTCAGCACGCCGCCGCGGGTGCCGCCGATGCCCTTCGCGTACGCCAGCGCGTCTGCCATCGCGTTTCCGGTCGCGTCCTGGTGGATGGCCACGAGCGCCGGGACACCACCGCCCTCGACGTAGGTGCGTCGCACGTTGTGGCCGGGACCCTTGGGGGCGATCATCCACACGTCAACTTCGGAAGGCGGGTTGATCTGGCCGAAGTGGATGTTGAAGCCGTGAGAGAAGGCAATGGCGTTGCCCGCCTTCAGGTTCGGAGCGATCGAGGAGTCGTAGATGGCGGCCTGGTCGGTGTCGGGCAGCGCCATCATGATGATGTCGGCCTCGGCAGCCGCTCCTGCAACATCGGCGACACGCAAGCCCTCTGATTCCGCCTTCGGGCGCGAGGACGAGCCTTCGCGCAGTCCCACGACCACGTCCACACCGCTGTCGCGCAGGTTCAGAGCGTGGGCATGGCCTTGCGATCCGTAGCCCATGACGGCCACGGTGCGCCCCGCCAGCTGGCCCAGGTCTGCATCTTCCTCGTAGTAGATGGTTGCAGGCATTGTTGTCGCTCCTCGACCTATGTGAATCGTTCAGGAATCGTGCGGATGGAGTATGCCGAGCTCTGTGGTGCGGACCGTGCGGCAGCCCTTTTTAGGCAGGCTCAGCCGGTCATGCCGACGGCGGGCTCATAGGCATCGAGCGCTCGCAGCGCGATGCGGCCGGTGCGCTGGAGCACATGCAAGCCAAATGGGCGCAATTGGCGCTCGCATCGGTCGAGCCGATCCGGATGGGCGCTGACGCTCACAATTGCCTCGCCGTCGGTGTGATCAAGCACGTCCCCCCCGTATTCGGAGATGACCTCGACGACAGCTGCGAGATCGACCGCCCCGACGCGTGCGAGCATCAGCTCGCGTTCGATCGAGTCCGACGGGTGCAGCTCGCTGATGTGGATCACATTGATGAGCTTGTCGAGCTGCTTTGCGATCTGGGTGACGTCGGTGTTGTGGACGTCGACGACGATGGTGATGCGGCTGTAGTCGGGATCGCCGGTCGGAGCGACCGCAAGGGAGAAGATGTTGAAGCCGCGGCGGCTGAAGAGACCGGCGATGCGCGCCAGCACGCCGAACTTGTTCTCCACAATGGCCGCGAAGATGTGGAGATCCGGCTCCTGTGGGGCGCTCACGACGGCGCTGAACCCTTCAACGCAGCTTCGGCGTCGCCTTCAGGCCCCAGGATGATGTCGTCGTTGGAGCCGCCGGCCGGCACCATGGGGTACACCTTCTCCTCGGTATCGACCCGGAAGTCGATCACCACGGGGCGGTCATTGATCGAGTTCGCCTTCGTGATTGCGGGCACCACTTCGGAGGCTGACTCCACCCGGATGCCTGCGCAGCCCATGGCCTCGGCCCAGCCCACGTAGTTGGGGTGATCTGCGCTGAGGTACACCTGGCTGTAGCGCTCGGAGTAGAAGAGCTCCTGCCATTGACGCACCATGCCGAGGTAGGCGTTGTTGAGGATGGCCACCTTCACCGGGATGTTCTCGGCGCTTGCGGAAATCAGCTCCTGGGCAGTCATCTGGAAGCAGCCGTCGCCATCGATGGCCCACACGGTGCGATCGGGCCGGCCCACCTTGGCGCCGATGGCAGCCGGCACCGCGAAGCCCATGGTTCCGAGGCCGCCCGAGTTGACCCAGGTGTAGGGGTGATCGAACTTCCAGAATTGGCTCGCCCACATCTGGTGCTGCCCGACACCCGACACGACGATCGTGTCGTCGGGCGTGTTATCGCGCAGCTGCTCCACCACGTACTGCGGCTTGAGCGGGTGACCGCTCGAGGGCTGGTCATAGCTCAGCGGAAATTGCTCCTGCCAGCCCGAGATCGTCGACTTCCAGGCCGACCGGTCCGCCATGGCATCGGTTGCGTCGGTACCGTCGGCCGGCCGCAGCGCTGCGATCAGCGCCTCTACGGCCACCCGGGCGTCACCGGCAATGGCAACCTCGGGCACGCGCACCTTTCCGTGTTCGGCCGGGTCGATATCGACGTGGATGACCTTGGCACCGGGGGCGAAGTGTGCTGGGTTTCCCGTGACCCGATCGTCAAAGCGCGCCCCGAGGTTGATAAGCAGGTCAGCCTGCTGCATCGCGGTCACCGCCGAGTAGTTGCCGTGCATGCCGGGCATGCCCAGGCAGAGACGATGACGGTCTGGGAACACTCCGCGGGCCATCAAGGTCGTGACGACATGGATGTCGCACATCTCTGCGAGCTCACGCAACGCCTCTGCCGCACGCGCCTTCAGCAGGCCCCCGCCCGCGTAGATCACTGGGCGCTGAGCGGTGCGGATCAACGCAGCGGCTTCGGCAATGGCCGCGGGATCGACTTCGCTTCGGGGCCGGTAGCCGGGCAGGTCAACGCTGTCTGGCCAGTACCAGCTCATCATCTCGTTGCTGACGTCCTTCGGCAGGTCTATCAGCACCGGTCCCGGCCGGCCGGTGGTGGCAATGTGAAACGCCTCGGCGACGATGCGCGGGATGTCGGCCGCCTCGGTGACCAGGTAGTTGTGCTTGGTGACCGCCATGGTGATGCCCGTGGTGTCGCACTCCTGGAAGGCATCCGAGCCAATCGCCGACATCGCCACCTGGCCGGTCACGACCACCAACGGGATCGAGTCCATGAAGGCATCGCACAACGGCGTCACGATGTTGGTGGCAGCCGGCCCGCTCGTGACCATCGCCACACCCGGCTTGCCGGTGACATGCGCGTAGCCCTGCGCCATGTGGCCCGCACCCTGCTCATGGCGCACCAGGACATGACGGATCGGCGAGTCCAGCACCGGGTCGTACACGGGCAGGATCGCCCCGCCCGGCAGGCCGAACATCACCTCGACACCGCTCATCTCGAGGCTTCGCATTAAGGCCTGGGCGCCCGTGAGCTCCATGAAGTTTCTCCTACACGAATCCTGAAATGACTGTGCCCCAAAATGACTGAGTCCATAAATGACTGAGTCCATAAATGACTGTGCCTCCCGAGCGGGAGGCAGGGCGAGCGCGTCGAAACGAGCTCGCCTAGGTAAGTACCCCTACGACCTCATTGCGCGTCGCGGGCTCGGCAGGGCAGCCGAACTGGTGTGCTGGTGAGCGCATCGACCCATTCTGTCGTGCCTGCCCCGCAGCCACAACTTGATTCGGGCACACGCACGACCGAAATCAGGCCGGCATGCCGCTGGGTGGGCGTACATTGGCCGGGTGCAGGGCGGACGGCTGTTCAGCGTCGCTGCCTGCACCGTGGCCATTGTTGCTGGGGCGATAGCGGCGGGTTGCTCGGACATCGGGCTTGATGAGGGCACTGGCCCTGCCGTCGGCAGTCCCGGCGACGGCACGGGCGCCCAGGCAACCGTGCCTGCCACCACGCTGCCGCTGACGCAGACCCCCGAGTACCTGGCGTCCAATACGCCCTGCCCGGTGGGTCTGCCCGAGCTCGGGGCCATCCCGCTCAGCGAGGCGGCCGCCGGGCGTGTCGTGACGGTCTCGCCGTACATCGACCTCGTCGAGGCAACCGTGATGGTCTTCGATGGGGCGACATCGGACGCTGGAGACTCAGGTACCAGGAGCGCCGGCGGTGGCTTTGTCGGCGACCGCAGGGGCCGCATCTGGCGATTTGCACCCAACCTGGCGGTACAGGAGGGCTCCGGATTCGGTGCGATCTTGAGCGCGGAGCCCGTGGCCGACTTCTCGTCGAACACGGCGGCCGAGCACGATCAGGGCTTGGTAGGCATGACACTGGGGCCACACGGTCGGCTGTGGATCAACCGCACCGACCGGCACGGTTCCAGTGTGCTCACCGTGCTCACGCCGACCGCTGACCGCACGGCGTTGCATGGCGACTACACCGATGTGCTGCAGGTGAGTCAAACCAATGCACAGCACAATGGCGGCGATCTGCTGTTCGGTCCGGACGGGCTGCTGTATGCGTCGTTCGGTGACGGCGGCGGCCTCGGCGACCCTCGTCATCACGGCCAGAACCTCGCCACTCCGCTGGGGGCCGTGCTGCGATTCGCCCTCGATACCGGCGGCAGCACTGATTCTGACGACTGGCGCCTGGTGCCCGCGGCGGGCAACCCGGACCTTGAGCCCGGCAGCGATCCGCACATCTGGGTCTACGGCGCGCGCAACCCGTACCGCATGTCGTTCGACGAGGCGACCGGCACGTTGTGGGTCTCGGACGTGGGCCAGCAGTGCATCGAAGAGGTCAACGTGCTCGCACCCGACGAGGGCGGCGCCAACTTGGGCTGGAACGCCTACGAGGGCACTCGGCGCTTTGTGGGCGATGAGCTCAGCAACCACCGGGCACCGGACTTCGAGTACCGGCACGGACGCGGCCTGTGCGCGGTGATCGGGGGACACGTCTACCGCGGCAGCCAGCTGGAGTGGCTGACGGGTCGCTACGTGTTTGCGGATCTGTGCGGGGGCGATGTCTACGCGGTGGCAGTGCAACCCGGCGCCCAGCCCGACGAGGTCTGGCATCTAGGCGTGAGCACGCCGCGACCGGTCGGATTCGCCGTCGACGGAACCGGCGAGCTGTACGCCATCGACATGGAAACTGGCGTGTGGCGACTCACCGCCGATTCTTTGGCCAGATGATGCCGGAAACATCGATTGCAACCGGGGCATAGCTGTGTTGCGCCGCACGGTCTATGACCGCGAGATCCTGCTGCTGGCCGTGCCAGCGTTCGGCGCACTGATTGCCGAGCCGCTCTATGTGGTCACCGACACCGCCATCGTGGGCAGGCTTGGCACTCCCGAGCTGGCAGGGCTGGCCATTGCATCGGCCATCTTGCTCAGCGCCCATGCGGCGCTGATCTTCTTGGCCTACGGCACAACGGGGCTGGTCGGTCGGATGGTCGGCGCCGGTTCGCCGCAGCGGGCAGCCGAGCAGGGCATCGCTGGCATGTGGCTGTCGGTCGGCTTCGGCATCGCCGTCAGCCTGGCCATGTGGGCGGGATCCGACTGGCTCGTGAGTCTGTTCGATCCGACGCCCGAGGTCACCGATCTGGCACTCACCTACCTGCGAATCAGCCTGATCGGCTTCACCGCGTTGCTGGCCGCCATGGCCGCCACCGGTTACCTGCGAGGCGCGCAGGACACGGTCACGCCGCTCATCGTTGCCGTGGCGTCGGCTCTCGCGAACCTGCTGATCGAGCTCGTGCTGGTGTTCGAACTCGACATGGGAGTTGCCGGCTCGGCCTGGTCGACGGTTGTTGCGCAGTGGGGAGCGGCGATCGTGTTCGTTGTCGCCGTTCACCGCCGAACACGGGCCGCAGGCGCTTCGTTGCGGCTGGTCGCGGCCGCCGCGCGCCGCTATGCCCGCGTTGGCCTGCAGATGTTCGTGCGCACGAGCGCGCTCCGGGGCTCGTTCGTGCTGGCGGCAGTGTTCGCCTCGCGCATCGGCACCACGGAGCTGGCCTCCCACCAAATCGGTGCGGAGATCTGGTCGTTGCTCGCCCTCGCCCTTGATGCGGTCGCGATTGCGGGTCAAGCCATGGTGGCCAAGGAGCTTGGCGCCAGTCGGCCCGACGTGGCACGCGCCGCCAGCGTGCGGATGATCGGAATGAGCCTCCAGCTCAGCTTTATCTTCGGGGCAGCGCTCGTATTGCTGCGCATCCCGCTCGCGGGAATCTTCAGCACCGATCCCGAAGTGGTCTCTCTCGGCGGCTTCGTGCTGCTGTTCGTGGCTGCCATGCAGCCGGTCAATGCCGCCGCCTTCGCCTTCGACGGCATCTTCATCGGCGCCGGCGACTTGGGCTTCTTGGCACGGGCAATGGCTGGCGCCGCGGCGGGCTTCGCAATTGTCGGCGGGACTGTGCGCTTGCTGGACCTGGGAATCGGCTGGCTGTGGGCCGCGTTGGTCCTGTTCATGTGCCTGCGTGTTGCGCCCCAGTGGATTCACTTCCGAGGCGACGCCTGGCTCCGCACTGGCGACTCCTGAACGCAGCGCCTGCTACTTCCAAAGACGCACCGTAAAGCGATGCTCTTCCTCCACGAGTTCGGGCTCAGTCCCGTTGTGTGCGCTCATGGCTGGTATGACCTGACGGCGAATGCCCATTCCGAGGCCCTCTACGTAGCCGTAGTCACGCATGATGCTCATCACTACCTGGTTGCGCGCGTAGCGCACGCCGGCGCGGATGCCCTCGACATCGACGGTGTTCGGCAAGTTGCCTGGACTCTGGACCTCGAGTCGATCATCGAAGATCGACAGCAGCACATCAGTGCCGAGAATGCTGTAGTCACGATGCACAAGTGCGTTGACCACAATCTCGCGAACCGCCCTCTCGGGGTAGTCCCGTTGTTCGCTACGACGACCGTCTTCAAGCAAAGCCGTCACGTCTGTATTGCGGCGTACGAAGTCGAGTGCCCGCTCCACCACACCCGTCTCGATCAACGAGCCATCCCCCGAGCACAGGGGCACCAAAGCACCCTTGATGCTCTCATCTGCTCGCGTTGCATAGTCGGGTTCGCTGCCCACGAAGCAGACAGCTCGAATTCCGCACTGTGGCAGGAATCGCCCAGTGTTGGAACCGAACAGCAGCATCCCATCGACGGTGGCGTACGTCTCCGCGTCCGCTTCCGTCGCAAGCTCCAAGTTGCGTAGCAGCCTGCGCCACGAATTTGAACCCGCGCTCGGCGTGTCTTTGTCGAGGCGGATGCGGGCGAAGTAGTCCCTCAAACGACGTTCATCCAGATCCGCAACGCTGGTGCCGGGCACCGGCTTGAGGCCATATCGCAGTCCGCCCGACTGCTGGTATAGCCGTTGTTCTTCTTCGCGCGTGGCGTCACGCGTCGTCGTCCCGACCCGGACCTTGGTGACCCAGTGAGATCCTTGCTTGACTTTGTACGGCTTATCCGGCGCTGTGGCGGGCACGGTCACAACGCCGACGGCAACACCGTCTTCGGGCTCGACGATTTCCCACGTCGGGACGACCGGGGGTTGAAGATGATCACGAGCCAGCTGCATTAACCACTCCTCGGCCTGTTTCGCTGACCGAGTCATGCCTGAGACGTTGCCGTCGTCTTCGACACCGAGCAGAACGAACCCGCCTTCGTGGTTGAGCAGCGCTGCGATCTCGGCTGCGAGCCGGCCCGGCTGCACATCGTCGCGTTTGAACTCGACACGTGAACTCTCGCCGCCCGCGAGCACTTCGAGCAGGTCAGTTCGATTCACCTAGTGCCTCAGAAACCGTACTTGCGACGTCGACGCTCGAAGGCATCCTTGCCGCCTTCTAAGATCTCCTCCACCAGCGACCGAACGGACGGGGTGTCAATCGACCCCATGTGATCGGTACTGATGAAGGCCTTGCCTAGGTCATCTGCATCACCGGCTTCGCCTGTCGCATCCAGGCCCAGAATGAGTTCTGCGTCGCCGAGCACTGGGATGTTCGCGTTGTGCGTAGAAAAAACGAACTGGCGTCGCCGTTTGTTTTCGCGCATCTTCTCGACGATCACTTCGCTGATGAAGCGATTGTCGAGGTCATCTTCGGGTTGGTCAATGATCAACGGCGCGTCAGATTCAAGGAGTAACAGCAACAGCACGGCCGTGGCTTTCTGGCCTTTCGAGAGTTGCTTTAGAGATTGCCAAGCTTCGTCGCCCTTGTCACTGGATGTGTTCAAGAGCAGGTCGGTCGTTGGCGGCAGCTCTAGCTCCTCAATCTTCATGAACGTGCTCTCGCCGGCACCGGAAAGGCTCGCAGCCTGGGTCTTCGTGAGGCCGTAGTGCTTCGCCAACTCGGCAGAACCCCTTCGACAGCGGGTCACGAGGTCCGTAAGCGACAAGTCTTCGGCGGATTCGAGTTGCCGGATCGCTACATCCAGTCGGCCGCGGATCTCCTCCCTAAGCAAGTCCGTCAAGGGCGTCCGCTCACCCGCAGCGCTGACCTCAACCCGTACGTAACCCCGAAGCTTCTTGTTTACTCGTTTTGCAGCGCGCACTAATTCGCGGAACTGTGCTGCCTTCAAGCCCTCCCACTCGTCAAGCAGATTCCGCCGACGCTGACGTTCTTCGGTACACAGCTTCATGAGCGCTACCCGTCGTTCTTCGAGGGGGCGCAAATTCTCGATGCTGCGCCGCAACCGAATGAACTCCTCCCCATCTACAGCTGACTTTTGCAGGTCGCGCAATATCGCCTCGTATTGCGCGTCAACCACCGATTTGTGATCCGACCAGTCCACGGTGATTGCGTCAATGTGCTGGTTTACTCGCTCCAAGGCGCGCTCGATGTCCCGCACTGCTGCTTCAAGTGAGTCGCTCAATTCCTGCAGCACCGCGTTTGCCCTGTCGAGGATCGGACCACCGGGCAAGTCCGACAGTGCACGTGTCGACAGGAAGGTGCGGTCGAGAGGAAGGTCCTGGCGCAGAGTCGACACGGCTTCGCGTACTGGCTGCAGCCGCTCCGGAATGGAATCAATAATGCGGGACTCTCGGACCAATAGGCTCTGGTCCCGCAAACGTTCTTCGAGACCGGCTTCCTGAAATCGTTCTAGCGTCTCTTCGAGCTGGGGAAGTTCCGCGAGGCGCTCGTCGATCGAGGCAAGTTCTGCATCAGCCTCCAAGAGCGACTGGCGGGTGGTCCGCAGGCCTCGCCTAATGCTTGTCTTGCGAGCCTCAAGGTCGGTGTCGGAGCGCACGAACCGGTGCAGGAGACGAGTGCGCTTGGGGCCGCTGCGGGTGAGTTCGGATATCTCATGCTGCCCGAAGACTTCAACTCGAGGCAGCACATCACATGGCCGGAGGCTCGAGACTTGACCGAATTCATCGCGAACAACGGGCGGATTGGGCACCGTCCGTTCGATTCGGTAACTGCGCTCGGCGGGTTGCAACGAGCGCACCGACATCGTGACCTTGGTGCCACTCTGGAGAACGTGGCGCACGATGTCGCGATGTGCACTACGTGCTTCGTCGCCCGCTGGTTCGAGATCCAAGACGTAGCGGATGCTCTCGATGACCGTGGACTTGCCGGTGCCGCGACCACCGATGAGAACGTTGAGATTCGGGTTGAAGTGAATCGCGCCGCCGTCCAGGAATCCGCCGCCTTCCCATGCGATCGCAACTAGCTCCGAGTGTTCGTCGGGTTGTTCATCCGTGTTGAGCCGGATCCGCGAATCTGGGTCGAGAAAGGCCTGACGTAGGCCTTCGACACTGGGCCGGCCAGAAAACTTGATCAGGGTGGTCGTGCTCGCATCGCCCAAGTCGTCAACTTGGGCGACATCTGTGGCGTTGACCACGGCGAGCGCTTGTCGCTTTCCCGCCATGTAGGCGCGCGCGTACTCAGGCACCTGGTTGCGGACAATCGAGCGAGTCCCCTCGTGGAGATCCTCAATCGACGAGGGAATCTGAATCGCAAGCAAATGCTCGTTCCGCCACGCCAGCGCCCGAGCGTTCTTCTGGAGTGCTTGGAACAGTCCCTTAGAGCCAATGGCGTGCGCCGCGATGGCGATTCCGCCCTGACTAGGAACTGTGGACAGGATTGCCGAAAAATCTCTGCTGCATGGCTCTGGCGATGGTTCAGGCTTGCGGATTCCAAACTCGCCGAGAAAGCGTTCGAGTTGCGCAGTGTCAGTGTCAGCGTCATAGATACAGAGAACATGAATGCCGTCAGTCGACTCGATCTCGAAACCTGGCAGCACCGTTACGTCCGAACCGATTGCAGCCGCTCGAAATGCGGATACATCCCGAACACTGTTGTGGTCGGTTATCGCGAGCACGCCGATCTTGAGCTTGCGGGCCGTCTCAATCAGCTTCGCCGCGTAGCTTGCCGCGTCGCCATCGTTAGGAGAACTGCGGTAGCTACCGCCGTAGTGGTGCGGGTTCACTTGCAACGCGCAGCGAACGAATTCGGCACCGCTTGGCATCTGGTCTGCCGCGGCAATGACGTCGGTTTCGATGTCGGCCATATGTGTCCTCAGGTCGCCGAGACCTAGATCGCCAAGACTGCGCCCGAGGATACGACCGCCGTGGGCGACCCGATGGACCGCGACTCACCAGCCTCAGTCAGGCCTCGCGGCGCTGGGCAAGCAGCTGGTTGACGGCCTTGCCGTCAGCTTGGCCGCGGGTCGCTTTCATCACCGAGCCCACGAAGACGCCGGCCACCTTGGACCCGCCGGCGCAGAACTTCTCCCAGGCCTCAGGGTTCTCGGCGATGGCCTGGTCCACCAGGGCCTCGAGTTCTCCGGAGTCCATGGCTTCGAAGCCCAACTCTGCTGCAATCGCACCCGGTTCGGCCCCGGCTCCAGGTGCCCGTTCGCACATGATCCCGAGCACGGTCTTCGCCTGCGTTGCTGTGAGCTGGCCTGACGTTTCCATTGCGACAAGCGACGCCAGCTGCGTGACGTCGAGCAGCTCGGCCCCCTCGAGCGCCAAGTTCTGCACGGCGTGCGTGACGGTGCGGGCCGCATCAGCGCCGGCTTCGACTGCTCCCAGCACCAGCGTGGCCATGCCGCGGCTCACGATGACCTGCGCGTCGTCGGGGTCGGCACCCAGTGCACCGAGGCGCTCGCGGTGGGAGGCAGGCAGTGCTGGCATCGCAGAGCGCACCCGCTCAATCCAGTCGGGCTCGGGCGCGAGCGGCACCAAGTCGGGTTCGGGGAAGTAGCGGTAGTCGTCGGCCTCTTCTTTGGATCTCAGCGGGTGGGTGCGGCCGTCGGTGGACCAGTGCCGGGTCTCCTGAATCGGCAACTCGCCCGCTTCATAGAGCCCGATATGCCGCCGGGCCTCGTGGTCGATGGCGTTGCGCAGCGACCGCAACGAATTGAGGTTCTTGACCTCGCAGCGAGTGCGCAGTTCGTCCGAGCCGGCGGGCCGCACGCTGATGTTCGCGTCGACGCGCATGGAGCCTTCTTCGAGCCGAGCGTCGGACGCGCCGAGCGCCAGCAGGATCGCCCTCAATTCCTCGACATAGGCGCTGGCCTCAGCGGCCGATCCGATGTCAGGTCGTGAGACGATCTCCAGCAGCGGTGTGCCTGCCCGGTTGTAGTCCACGAGCGCGCCGACCGCCCCGTGGATGCGACCATCTGCACCCCCCAAGTGCGTCGTCTTGCCAGCGTCTTCTTCCAGATGCGCCCGCTCGATGCCCACCCGGTTCCCGCCGGGCACATCCAGCCAGCCCTCCGAGCAGATCGGCTGGTCGTACTGGCTGACCTGGTAGTCCTTCGGCATGTCGGGGTAGAAGTAGTTCTTGCGGTGGAACACCGACGGCCGTATCTCGCAGTTGAGCGCGAGACCCACCGCCATGGCCAGTTCGACGGCGCGGCGGTTCAGCACGGGCAGTGAGCCGGGCAGGCCCAAGCAGACCGGCGTGACGTTGGTGTTCGGCTCGTCGCCGAAACGGCTGGGCGCCGCGGAGAACAGCTTCGTATCGGTCGCCAGCTCGACATGGACCTCGAGCCCGACAACGATCTCCCAGTCTGTCGGCGTCGCCCGTGCGGGGTCCTGATGAGCGGCCGGCATCACGCGCCCCTCGAGGGGGTGCCTGCGGTCAACCGCGGTGCTGACAGCTGCGGCGCAGCGCGCTCGAGTGCTGCAGCCACCGTCAGCATCGTTTCCTCGCCCAAGGCCGGTGCCATCACCTGCACGCCCACCGGCAGATCCTCGGCGCCTGTTCCGAACGGCACCGACATGGCCGGGTCGCCTGAGAGATTGGACGGGATGGTGCAGGTGTCGCAGCGGTACATCGTCATGGGATCGGAGCGCTCGCCAAAGCGAAACGCCACGCATGGCGAGGTAGGCGAGAGCAGCACGTCGTAGTCGGCGTAGGCGGCGTCGAAATCCCGCCTCGTGAGCATGCGGACTCGCTGAGCCTTGCCGTAGTAGGCGTCGTAATAGCCGGCGCTGAGAGCGAAGGTCCCCAGCATGATGCGTGCCTTGACTTCGTCGCCGAAGCCGGCCCGGCGGGTGAGGCGATTCATCTCTTCGACGTCAGCGCCATCGATGCGCAGCCCGTAGCGGGTTCCGTCATAGCGGGCCAAGTTGCTCGAGGCCTCCGCGGGCGCGATGAGGTAGTACGCGGTGAGTCCGTACGTGACCGCAGGCACCGAGACCCGGCCCACGGTCGCACCAGCGGCCGCAAGCGCATCGGCCGCCTCGATCACCCGTTCAGTGACGTCCGCTTCGATCCCGTCCAGCGCGCCGCCCGCACTGCCACCCGCCCCGGTCAGCTCGCTCACAATGCCCACCCTCAGTCCTTCGACGCCCCGGCTCAGCGCGGCGGCGTAGTCGGGCACGGCAGTGGGGATCGATGTGCTGTCGGCCCGATCGTGGCCGCTGATGACCCCGAGGGTGAGCGCCGCATCGGCGACGTCGGTTGCGAACGGGCCGATCTGGTCAAACGAGCTCGCGAATGCAACGAGCCCGTAACGGCTCACCCGGCCATACGTCGGCTTGATGCCCACGATGCCGCACAGCGCAGCGGGTTGCCGGATGGAGCCGCCGGTGTCAGACCCGAGCGCCAGCGGCGCGAAACCAGCGGCAACAGCAGCAGCCGAGCCTCCGCTGGAGCCGCCGGGCACCCGGCCCAAGTCGTAGGGGTTGCGTGTGGGGCCGAACGCCGAGTTCTCGGTGGAACTGCCCATCGCGAACTCGTCCAGATTGGTCTTGCCGACCATCACCGCACCGGCGGCCGTCATCGCCTGCACCACCGTGGCGTCGTAGGGAGGCGACCATGTCTCGAGCATTCGAGATGAGCACGTGGTCGGCACGCCGCGGGTGCACAAGTTGTCCTTGAAAGCGACGGGGACGCCTGCCAGCGGACCCGGGTCGCGACCTGCGTCCACGGCGGCGTCCACTGCCGACGCGGCCGCACGGGCGTGGTCGGCGGTCACCGTGTTGAACGCGTGAACGTCGCCGTCGTGGGCCTCGATTCGGCTGAGGAATGTCTCCAGCACATCGGCAGCGCGGCGGTTGCCCGTACGTACGTCCTGCGCAATCGCGCTCGCTGTGCTCATCGGACGGTCGCCCTGTGGGTCATGACCGGCTCAGGATTCCCCGCCGAGCACGGGCGGCACTTCGAACTGTCCGTCAGATGATGCGGGCGCCTGGTTCAGAACTTCGTCCCGGTCCATTGACGGACCGACGATGTCGTCGCGAAAGACATTGCGGAGGGGGTACGGGTGCGCCAGCGGCGGCACCTCCGCGAGGTCAAGATCTTCCAGCTCGCGAGCGTGGTCCAGGACGCGCCCAAGGTGGCCCGTGTAGTGCTCGATCTCGGCCGGAGTGAGCTCGATGCGCGCGAGCCGCGCCACATGCGCCACCTGGTCCGTGCTGATCGCGGGCGTCGCTTCTCCCATCGCAGGCCGCAGGGTACCGGTGCGTCGGCAACGAGTAATCGGCCACGAATGCGTGGCTGACCGATGATGGATCAGCGGCGAATCAGGGATCGATGAGCATCGATTCAGCGGGGAATTCGTCGGCGGGCGGCTTCGGACAGCATTTCGCCCGGACGGGTTGGGCTGAACAGCACCCGGGAAACCGCCATCACCTGTGCCGTGCCTGTCGTGCGCGGCACCACCTCCACCTGACCGTCCAAGGTGACGAGCAGCACCGGGCCGAGCGCGTTGCCGCTGATGTCGGCCAGGTCGTCCGCCCCAAGATCGATGTCGGCGGGCGCGAGACCGAGCGACGCGATATTGGCACGGCGCAGCAGGAACGGCTCGCGCGTCGCCATGCGATCGTGCAGGACGAATCCGTTGGGTACGAACACGACCCAGCGACGAGATAGTTGATGCAGAGATCGAAAGCCCAGCACTGCGGAGGTGAACCCCGTGACCGTGGCAACGGCAGCCCAGATCCACTGCTCGATGGCCCACAGCACCAACGGCGCCGTTATCCCGGCGACAACAGCCACCCACACGATCGGGATGGGAGCGACTGCCAGCAGGAACGGGGTGCGCAACAGCATCCGTCGCTCATTGCCATAGCTGAGCCCGTCCACGAAGGAATTGCCTGTCTCTGGAAGCAGCGCTATCGCCGTCGTGACGACCGCCCCGACGATCGCCGTCGCTGCACGCTGCGCTGGAAGGTTGGCGTCCCATGCCGCCGCGGCCACGACCGAACCGATCGCCAAGCCGACGGATGCCGGCGTCGCGATGCGAACGACGGTGAGGGCCCACGGCCGGCGCACGAATGTCGCCGTCAGCACCAGTGCCCATGCAGCCCACAGTTCGGCACTCAGGATCCGCGCCGACGTCTGGGAGCAGGCACCGAGCGCGTCCGCTGCTGCTGCGCCCGCGCTCCAGGGCATCACCAACCACAGCAGCCGCAGCAACCACAGGGTCGGGTGTGCGCGAAGCGTTGCTCCCACGGGCGAAGTCTCGCCGCTGGACGCCGCAAACCCCCGCCTTGCTGCTGCCGAGATAGTTGCAGCCCCTCAGTATTCTCGGCAGTGCGATGCCCACCGACGACAACGATTCAAGAGGCGAGTGCCATGAAGCGGTTCTCAGCTCCGCAGAGGAGGGCGATCTGAACCGCATGCGGCACTTAGAAAGACTGCTCAGCCGCTACGACGTCGAGTACCACCGAGACGATGCGCCGTCGGTGCCCGATGGGGAGTACGACGCTCGCAAGCGCGAACTCATCGAACTCGAATTGCGCTATCCCGACTTCGCAGATCCGAACTCGCCCAGCCAGCGTGTCGGCGCGGAACTGTCGGCACTCTTCAGCGAAGCCGTTCACGCCAGGCCGATGATGTCGCTGGACAACGCCATGGACCCCGATGAGCTACGGGCGTGGCACGGACGTGTCATGCGCGGGCTCGCCGCGGCGCAGCCGACACTGTTCGACGGCGACGCGGACCCCGACGGCGGCGGAAACGGGGATGACCCGGGCGTGCCCGAAACGGAGCTGATCTGCGAGCTCAAGTTCGACGGGCTGGCCGTTTCGCTTCGGTACGAGCAGGGACGACTTGTCCAGGCAGCGACGCGGGGAAACGGGCGCGTCGGAGAGGATGTCACCGCGAACGTCGTGACCATCGCAAACATCCCTCGGGAACTGAGCGCGGCATCGCCGATGCCGGAGGTCATTGAGGTGCGCGGCGAGATCTTCCTGCCGCTGGACAGATTCCGCGAGTTGAACGAGTCACAAGCCAAGGCGCGCCACGCCCTCAACGAGGCCGCACAAGGCGCAAGGAAACGGCTTGCAAGCACCACCGATGACATACCGGCGACTGAGCGGCGGAAGCTTGAGTCGCTGGCCAAGCTCAGTCCGGTCGATGTGCAGCGCCGCCATCCCGACTACGCAAACGCTCGGAACACAGCAGCGGGCAGCCTGCGCCAGAAGGATCCCTCGATTGTCGCGACGCGGGGCCTGTCGTTCTGGAGCTACGACGTCGGCGAGCTGGTCGGCGGCCCTGACCTCGACAGCGCCGGCGAGGTCTTCGACTACCTGGGCAAGCTCGGCATGCCGGTGAATCCCGAGATCCGCACCTTCGGCACGCTCGCTGAAGTCGAGGACTTCTGCGCGACATGGGAGCGCGACCGGCACAAGCCCTCCTACGAGATTGACGGTGTAGTCGTGAAGGTGGCCGATCTGGCGATTCGCTCGCAGCTCGGTTCCACCAGCCGCGCCCCGCGCTGGGCTATCGCGTACAAGTTCCCGCCCGAGGAACGCACGACCAAGCTGCGCAAGATCATGGTCTCGATCGGGCGAACGGGCCGTGCCACGCCCTTCGCGCAGATGGAGCCCGTGTTCGTCGGCGGGTCCACGGTCGCGATGGCCACACTGCACAACGAAGACCAGGTCGCCGCCAAGGACGTCCGCCCGCGCGACACGGTCGTCGTGCGCAAGGCCGGCGACGTCATCCCCGAAGTGGTCGGCCCAGTGCTCGCCGAACGCCCCTCAGACTCCGAGCCCTGGCGCTTCCCCGTCGAGTGTCCTTCGTGTGGCAGCAAGCTGGAACGCAACGAGGGTGATGCCAACACCTACTGCCGGAACCGCACATGCCGAGACCGAGTGATCCAGGGCATCGGTCACTTCGTCGGCCGCGGCGCGCTCGACATCGAGGGCCTCGGCGAGCGAACGATCGTGACGTTCTACGAACGAGGACTCATCGCTGGCCCAGCAGACCTCTTTGGGCTGATCATCGATCAACTTGTCGGGCTCGAGGGATTCGCCGAAAAATCCGCCAACAGTCTTCTTGTCGAGATCGAGGCTGCTCGTGATGCGCCACTGGCTCGATTGCTCATCGGTCTCGGCATCGAGCACCTCGGTCCGACGGCATCGGAACTGCTGGCACGGCGATTCGGCTCACTTCGAAGGATCATGGCCGCGAACGATGAGGAACTCGCAGCCATCGATGGCATTGGCCCGACCATTGCCGCAAGCGTCACCAGTTTCTTTGCCGATAAGGGCAACGCTGCGCTCGTCGAACGGCTGGACCAAGCAGGGGTGCGTTTCGACCGAGTCGACGGCGAGCTGGATGCGCCACAGGTGCTTGCAGGCAAGTCAGTCGTGGTGACGGGCAATCTCGATGGCTGGCATCTCAGCCGCGACGAAGCCAAGGCCGCGATCACAGCACGAGGAGGCAAGGCCCCAGGCAGCGTCAACAAGAGCACGTTCGCTCTGGTGGCAGGAGCGCGCGCCGGACAGACCAAGCTCGACAAGGCCGCCGACCTCGGCGTGCCGATCCTTGACGACAACGGCCTGCGAACCCTGCTCGAGACCGGGGAACTCTTAACCGGCTAGGCACCCACACCCCCCAGCCGGTGGCACCTACTTGGGGGCTAGGGCCCGAGGGCGGTGACGGGGGTGACTCGGACGCCATCGCGGCGGGTGTAGGCGAAGCCGAGGGCGGTGATGACCACCATGCCGACCAACTGCCCGGCACGGTCAGCGGCAACGTTGTCGCGTACGCGTTGCAGCGACTGGGCCGCTGCTTCGATCGCGTCGCTGCCGCCGAGCTTGATTTCTGCCGCGAGCCATCGCCCGTCGGGCAATTCGACGATGGCGTCGGCTTCGGTGCCCGCCGCGTCGCGCAGGTGAGAGACGCGTCCGTCGTGGGGCTGAGCGAGCACTCGCAGATCCCTCACCACGAGCGACTCGAACAGCAGGCCGAGCGTGGACATGTCACTAATGAGGCGCTCAGCATTGGCGCCGAGTGCGGCAGCCGCCAGCGAGGGATCGGCCAGATGCCACTTGGCCGACTTGCGCAGCGGTGCTCGAGAACGCAGGCGAACCGACCACGCGGGCTGTTCTTCGACGACGAAGACGCGTCGCAGTGCTTCCAGATACGCACGAACGGTGTGGCGGTGAAGTGACTCCGGTTCCGCATCCGCGCCCAATGTGCTCATGCTGGCTTCGGTCGCGACATTTCGTGCCAGTGAATGGAGCAGTCGCTCCACACCGGCGGGATTTCGGATGGCAGCGTCATCGAGGAGTCGTACATCGGATCGGGCAGCTTCGGAGAGATAGCCGCGCAGGTTGCGCTGAATTTCCGGCAACGGCAGCTCCACCTGACCGGGCCATCCACCCCGGCACAGTATTTGCGTGACTTCTGCGAGTCCCGAATCGGGTCGGCTTGCGCTCGCCGGTTGGCCGCTGAGAAGTCCTCCCAGAGACACCTCACCCGTGGAATCCCCTGACTCGAACAGCGACATCGGCCTCATTCGGATCCGGCGCACTCGTCCTGCACCGGTGTGGCGGGTGGCGTCGTCGGCGGGCCGGGCCGACCCTGCCAAGATGAAGCACCCGAATTCGGCCGTGGCGTCAACGGCGTGGCGCACGTGGTTCCACAGCCCAGGCACCACCTGCCATTCGTCGAGCAACCGGGGCGCCTCGCCGCCCAGCAGCGTCGAAGGGTCGATGCTGCCGAGAGCGCGCGCGTCGAGATCAGTGTCGAGGCGGATGGCGCTGCGGGCGTGACGCAGTCCCGTCCAGGTCTTGCCACAGCCGCGCGGTCCCTCCAGCACGAGGAACCCTGCAGACTGAAGGCCACGTTCGACTTCGAGATCGACGATCCTCGGCCGGTAGCCGTAGGGGACGAGATTTGGCCTGGACGTGTCTTCCACCGGCACAACCTCCGCGGCTTCCCTATCGCTCACACTGCATTGTACGCATTGTGGAGTTTTAAATATACGTTTTGTGACGATCTTGTTCGCCGATTTGTGGCCCCGGCATCGAGATCAGAACGTCATGAAGCACCACTCGAAGCTGAAGTCAGCCGCTTCGATGTCGATCGTCGGAGTTGCGGTCACACGAGCGCACGTCTGCCCGCTGCGCAGCTTCTCGATGACCTTGCCAGTCCCTGGAGCAAAGAAGTACTCGCCGAGTTGGGTCGTGCCGGCGTCGAGCTGTCCGGCGGGAATGGTCGTCCCGTTGATGACGAGTGTCGGCCTCCAGCCGGGGTCGAGACGAGCACCGATCGGGCTCTGGCGTGGCACTTGAGCGCCGGGCACCGGCGTCACTGTCTGCAGGCCGCTCGGATATGGCGGAGCAGACTCGCCTCCGCGACTCAGCCACACCGCGAGCACGACGCCCGTCGCGGCAACGAGCACGCCAAGCGTGATGGCCGTCGAGACGCCCTTGCGTAACGCCCAGGGAACGGGCGGATCGTTGCCGTTGGGATTGCCCTTCGATCTCGCGCGCCTCATGTGAGATGTCCGGCGGCGGTCGCACCGCCGATCACCTCGTCACCTTCGTAGAAGACGACAGCTTGACCGGCAGCGACGCGGCGCTGAGGTTCGATCCAGTGCAACTGACCCTCAGCATCGAGGCGCGCCGGCAGCGCGTGGCCGTGCGCGCTGGTCTGGGCGAGTACGTCGCCGGCAACGGACATGTTGGCCCAGTGATGGTCGACCAGCTGAACGCCCCGTGCTGCCAGCTCATCGACCCCGCCGACGGTGACACGACGGGTTCCGATGTCCACTTCGATGGCGTATCGACGCTGGGCCGCGCCGCCGAGATCGAGACCCTTGCGCTGGCCGACCGTGACCAACTCCACCGCCGGAGCGGTGCCGATGCGCCGGCCCGACGTGTCGACCAGCTCCGCAGGGTGCAGGTCGATGCGTTCAGCGAGGAAGCGTTCCCTGCCCGCGGTTTCGGTGATGAAGCAGACGTCCTGGCTTTCGGCCTTTCGGGCCGTGCGCAGTCCAAGTTCGGATGCAATTGCCCGCAGCTCGTCCTTGCGGTAGTCGCCGACGGGGAACCACACCTCCGCCAGATCTGACGCCGAGAGCATGTAGAGCACGTAGGACTGGTCTTTCGCGCTGTCGGTACCGCGCTGCAGCGCCAACCCGCCCCTTCTGGAGCTGATGCGGACGTGATGTCCGGTGACCAAGCGGTCGAAGCCCAAGCGGCGGGCTCGGTCCAACAGGACATCGAACTTGACATGCCGGTTGCAGGCGATACACGGGTTCGGAGTGAGACCTCGGCGGTGTGCATCCACGTACGTTTCGACGACGTCGCGCTCGAATTCGGCTGCGTAGTTGAAGACGAAGTGGTCTATGCCCAACTGCTGGCACACCCTGCGGGCATCGTCCACGTCTGACACCGCGCAGCAGCCTTGATCCTGGGGCCCTCCCCACAGCTTCAGCGTGACGCCGACCACCTCATGGCCCTCGCGCAGGCACAGCGCGGCAGCGACGGAGCTGTCGACGCCGCCCGACATGGCGACGAGCACCTTGCTCGTCGTCGCTGCTCCATGCAGCTGTGTCTTGGTCGCTGCTCCATGCAGCTGTGTCATCGCAGCTGCTCCACGCAGCGTGGAATCGATTCGATGGCCCGCTCGATCTCCCACGGTTCGGTGCACCAGCCCAGCGACAGGCGCAGCGAGCCAGCTGCGGCTTGGCGGTCAACGCCCATGGCCCCAAGCACATGGCTGGGCTCCATGGCACCCGATGCACAGGAGGCCGCTGCGGAGGCCATCACGTCATATCGATCGAGCAGCACCAGCAACGCCTCGGTCTCGATGCCTTCGAGGAGCAACTGGCAGATGCCCGCGGCGCGGCACGACCTTGCGACGGTCTCGGCGCATCCGTCGATTGCTGTGAGCAGCCCGTCAGCCAGCCGATCTGCGAGCGTGCCTATCCGGCAGATGTCGGCGTCGCGCGTCTGGGTCAGCTCCCCAAGCGCTGCGCCGAGCGCGGCGATTCCAGCGGTGTTGTGCGTGCCGCTGCGCCGGTCCGCCTCCTGTCCGCCGCCGAGCACCTGCGCCGACAGCGGCACCTCGGGCCGGATGGCCAAGAGGCCGACGCCCTTGGGGCCGCCGAACTTGTGAGCGCTCAACGACAGCAGGTCTGCGCGGCGCGCCGCTGCGGCGATGTCGATCCAGTTGACGCCCTGCACTGCATCGGTGTGCAGCAGCGCATCGGGGGCGTGCGCACGCACCACCTCGGCGAGCGCATCGAGGTCGGCAATGACGCCTGACTCATTGTTGACGAGCATTACCGAGACCAATCCCACCGGCGGTCCGGCTTCAGGAGCCAGCTGTGCTGCCAGATGTTCGAGATCGACCGCGCCGCCCGAATCGACTCGCACTTTTCGTCCGCCGACCGCTTCAACCGGATGCAGCACGGCGTGGTGTTCGGTCGCCGGGCACAGTGCGGTCGTTCGGGTCGCAGCCGTGACGCCGCGCACTGCGAGATTGTCGGCCTCGGTCCCACCACTGGTGAACACGATGCCGTGCGGGTCGAAGCCGAGAGCGCAGGCCGCGATCTCGCGGGCATCGTCGATCGCCAACCTTGACCTGCGCGCCATGCGATGAGCTCCCGACGGATTGGCGAACTGGGTTTCAAAGAACGGCGTCATGGCCTCGACGGCACACGGTCGCATCGGAGTTGATGCAGCACAGTCGAGATAAGCGGGGCGATCCGCTGTTCGAATCCCGTCGACAGTCACATCGTGAGGTTACGGGTGCTGCCCAAGGCCGCCCGCCGACTGGCCCAGTTGCGCCACTCCGAGCGCTCATTCATGGCTTCGGCCTAATCGACACCAAGGGACAAACGAATGGTTTCGGGGCCGTTCGCGCGACCACCTGCGTGCGGAGCCGGGAGACAATGCGTGTGGGGACAACCGCAACCGACCTCTACAGCCTGGAGGAAGGAGCCTCATGGACATCGCCTCACAGGTGAGTCAGACGTCCCCTTCGCCGACAACCGGAATCGTCGAGTGAATCCCCCGTCAGCTACACGTCCCAACACCAACGCGGTCGGCCGGCCGACGATGCGCCAGCTGGAGTATCTCGTGGCGCTGAACACGCACGGGCACATCGGGCGCGCGGCAGCGGCCTGCTACGTCTCACAGCCCACACTGAGTACCCAGATCCGGCAGCTCGAACGCCATCTCGGCGTCTCGATCACCGAACGGGTCGGCCGCGGCATCGTCGTCACTCCTGTAGGTCGCGAGCTTGCAGACCGTGCGCGGGCTGTCCTGCGCGACACCGACGAGCTCCTCGAATGGGGTCGCACCAGCACTGACGAACTCATCGGCCCCTTGAGAATCGCCGCGATACCGACGGCTGCGCCGTACCTGCTGGCGCGCATCCTGCCCGTCGTCCGCGAGCGACACCCGGACGTGCAGATACACCTCGACGAGATGAAGACACTTGTGCTGGTCGACGTGTTGACCACGGCGCAACTCGATCTTGGGCTGATGGCATTGCCGATTCCGTCCGAGGACATCGAACATCTGGTGGTCCTCGAAGATCCCTTCCTGCTGGCGATGGAGCCCGGGCATCGCTTGGCGCGCCGGCCTGCGGTGACATCGGGCGATCTCGCGGAAGAAACAGTGCTGCTGCTCGAGAATGGCCACTGCCTCCGTGGTCAGGCGCTCGAGATCTGCCGCGACGCTGGCGCCCGTGAGGTCGGCAAGGGCGGTACCAGCCTGACGACGATCTGCCAGATGGTTGCGGCCGGCATGGGCGTGACGCTGCTGCCCAGGAGCGCCGCCCCCATCGAGGCGCGACGGGGTGCAGGAATCGTTGTCCGCCCGTTCAGCGACGTAGTCCCGAGCCGGCAGCTGGCACTCGCTTGGCGTGGTCGGTCGCCCGCCGCGCCGTTGTACCGCGATCTGGCTGTCCTGATTGCGGAACGGCTGGCGGATCTGAACACCACCTCGCCGCCGGCTGCAGCGAGGCAGGAACCTGGGGATGTGCCAGACGCGGAATGACAGCGGCCGATTGCGGTGCCACACTCTCTGAGCGTTCGCACTCGCTGGCCTTGCTCCCCTGCCAGGCGACGAGACCCATTGGGCGCGACGCATTTGCGACGGGCAACGACAGGGCAGCCACCGACATGGGCATCGAGGTCAAGATCGACATTCCCGCATCGCAACAAGAGGTCTGGGATTTCGCGGCGGATCTTGCTCGCAATGTGGAGTGGATGGTTGACGCCGAGACGATCACCTTCACCTCCGATCAGACCGAAGGTGTCGGCACGACGTTCGACTGCGTGACCAAGCTCGGCCCGCTTCAGACAACGGATCGCATCGAAGTCGTCGAGTGGGACCCGCCGCGAACGCTCGGCGTCGAGCACCACGGAGCCGTGCGTGGCACGGGTCGCTTCACGCTCACGCCGATTGATGAAGGCACGCGCTTCACTTGGAACGAGGAACTCATGCTGCCGTGGTACTTCGGCGCGCGCTTCGGGCGGCAGCCCGCCTCGTTGGTGCTCGAGCGCATGTGGCGGAAGAATCTGCGCACGCTGCGGGCCCGGATTCTCGAACGGCAGCAAGGACCGACTGGCCATGAGCCTGGACCGCTGCTCGGGATGGGACGCGACTCCGAAGTGCGCGCCTACGGCCCGCACATCATTCGCGTCAGCCTCCGCGGGCGAGATCTGAACCACGAAGCCGAAGCCATGCGCCACGTGCGGACGTACGGCTTTCCTGCGCCCAAGGTGATCTCGGTGCCCGACGATCACTCGGTGGTGATGGAGCGCCTCTCCGGGCCCACCATGCTCGACGACTTGGCGGCAAAGCCGTGGCTGCTGTTGCGACACGCGAAGGGTTTGTCGAGACTGCACCGGCGACTCGGCGAGGTACCGGCGCCCGGCGATTGGGTCAAGGTCTCCCACGGCAGCTCGGTCGTCCATCTCGACCTGCAGCCCGACAACGTGAAGCTCACCCCCGGCGGCCCCATCGTCATCGACTGGTCGAACGCAGCCGCCGGCGACTGCAGATTCGACGCTGCCTCCACCTACGTGCGGCTGCGCACCGGCTCGCCCGACAACCACGCCGCCGCCCGTGCGGTCATCAACGCATTCCGCACCCGCTTCGCGCGCGCCTTCCTCAAGGAATTCGGCGCCGACGAGATTCACTCGCGCCTGCGTGCCGCGGCCGACCTGCGTCTGCTCGACCGCAACCTGCACCCCAACGAGCGCGAGGCGGTTTTCGCGCTCGCCCGTGGCGAACTCGACTGAGTCCCGCAGCGCCAATGCGTCCCCAAGATCGACTCTGGCGACTCAGCGGGCCTTGCTGAGAAGGACTTCGGCAGCGGCGTAGGGATCCAGCTCTCTCCGAGCAAGACGCTCGCGGAGCGTTTCTGCGTCGGGGCCGTCGGTGAGCGCGGCAACACGCTCGGAGATACTGGCTCGCAAGACCTCATCGAGCTCGGTCACCACACGAGCCGCTCGGCGCGCCTCCAGTTCCCCCGAAGCCGTGCAGTGATCGCGGTGTGCGCAGATGGCGTCCCACAGCTCGGCGGCGCCTTCGCCGGTGGTGCCAACCGAGGTGAGAATCGGCGGGTCCCAGTCACCCGGCGCAGAGAGGTCCAGCATCTGGCGGATGTCCCTGCTCGTTTCCGACGTGCCGGGCCGGTCGGCCTTGTTCACAACAAAGATGTCGGCGATCTCCATCAGACCCGCCTTGTTGGCCTGCACCGAATCGCCCCAACCCGGATTCACGACCACGACCGTGGTATCGGCGGCGCCGACGATCTCGGTCTCGACCTGTCCCACGCCGACCGTCTCGATGAGCACCCACGGCCATCCGAGCGCATCCAGCACCCGCGCCGCGAGCGGCGTCGCCAGCGTGAGACCGCCGAGGTGGCCCCGGGTGGCCATCGAGCGGATGTAAACGCCCTCGTCGAAGGTGTGGTCGGACATGCGCACCCTGTCGCCGAGGATCGCCCCACCGCTGAACGGCGACGACGGATCGATGGCGAGCACGGCCAAGCGCTCCCCGCGCTCGCGTGCCACGCCGACCACTGCCGAGTTGAGGGTGGACTTCCCGGCTCCAGGCGCACCCGTCATGCCGACCGTGTGAGCGTTGCCTGACTGGGCGAACGTCAGCGCTCCCAGCTCCCGTGCCTGCGGACCTCCGCGCTCGACGTGCGACATGATCCGCGCCAGGGCGCGCCGGTGACCTGAGCGAGCAGCCTCAAGCAGGCTCGCCACATCGGCAGTCAGGGAAGCCCCGGAGCTTGTCATCGGCGCGCCGACGGTAGCGATGCGCGCCGAAGGTGGCACGCCTTAGCGACGTGTGATGGTCGCGCCAATGCCGACGAGCTTGCTGACGAGATCCTCATAGCCACGATCGATGTGCGTGGCACCTGCCACCTCGGTCTCGCCTTCGGCTGCGAGACCCGCCACCACCAGCGCCGCGCCAGCTCGGATGTCATGCGCGCGTACCGGCGCGCCCGAGAGGCGTTCGGTGCCGCGCACGACGGCATGATGGCCCTCTGTGCGGATGTCGGCACCCATGCGCCGCAACTCGTCGATATAGCGGAACCGGCCGGTGAAGATGTTCTCGGTGACGATCCCGACGCCAGACGCCGTCGTGAGCATCGAGACGAGGAACGGTTTGTAGTCGGTCGCCAAGCCTGGATACGGCAGCGTGGAGACGTCCGCGGACGAGAGCCGTCCGGTCGCGGTCGCCCTCACCCCCGCTGCGTCGGAAACGATGTGCACATCCATCTCGGTGAGCTTGCGAATCAGCATCGCCATGTGGTCGGCCACTGCGTCACGCAGGAACACCGACCCACCGCACATACCGACCGCCGCAAGGAATGTGGCTGCCTCAATGCGGTCGGGAATCACCCGGTAGCCGTCGGTGGATCTGGCGGGCGCCAAGCGTTCCACCCCGTCGACTGCGAGTCGATCCCCTGCCCACCCCACCTGGGCTCCCATCTGGTTGAGGAAGTTGACGAGGTCGCCGATCTCTGGTTCGCGCGCCGGGTTGTGAATGAGCGTGCGGCCCTTGGCTCGCACTGCAGCCATCAGCACGTTCTCGGTCGCGCCCACCGACGGATACTCCAGCACGACGTCTGTCCCGGTGAGCACCTCCGCGGTGGCCGAGATGTCGCCGTGGGCGGTGCTGAACACTGCCCCGAGGCTCTCCAACGCTCTCAGATGCATGTCGATCGGGCGCGGTCCGAAGTCGTCCCCTCCCGGCAGCGCAACGCGGGCCTTGCCGAATCGCGCCAGCAGCGGGCCGAGTACCACGATGGAGGCTCGCATGCGCTCGACAAGGTGGTACGGCGCCGCTGTGTCCATCTCCTCCGGCACGTCAATGACCAGCCGGTGATCGGCACGCGTCACCGTCACACCCATCGCTTCGAGCAGCTCGCACATGAGCGTCACGTCGGAAATGTCGGGCACGTTGGCCAGCACGTGTCGGCCTTCGGCCAGCAGGCACGCTGCCATCAGCTTGAGCACGCTGTTCTTGGCGCCGCCGATGTGGACCTCGCCGTCGAGGGCGCTGCTGCGCTGGGCCACGATCGTGTCAAGCTCGCCCGAGTCCGGCTCGTTCATCGCCCTACCGATACCACTGCCGGGCACCGAAGCGGTGCCGCGGGGCCATCGCAGTATGTACCTGCTCAAGGTGCAGCTGTGCTAGGCCCCCAGCGTGACCCGGCAGGTGCGCACCTTCGTTGCAGACTCTGACGAGGTAGCTGAACTGCTGCGCCCGCGAGACGACATCGTGCTTGAGGCCCCCGGCACCGCCGTCGACGGCACGCGTACCTTCGATCTCGCAGAGGGTCCTTTCGAGGGTTATGCCCGCTCGGTCCGTGTGACCGAGCTGGAAGGCACAGCGCGCCATCAGGTGACCGAGACGCTGGAGTGGCGCCTGGCGGTGCCGTGGTTCGGACCGGCCATCAACGTTGCTGTCCGGCGTGCCATGCGTACCGCGCGAACGGGCGACGGCAAACAGCCGGTGTGGGCACCGCCGCAACGCCTCACCGCACGCTCGGCGACCATCATGGCCATGCTCGCCGCCGCGGCGATGCTGAGCGGCTACCTCGCCAACGCCCCATCGGAGCTCCACACCTACGCAGCGGACGAGTTCGGGGCCGATCAATCCGCCCAGGGAATGCTCGGCGCAGTGGTGCGCATCGGAACGCTGCTCGCCATCGGGGTGTCGGTGCTTGCGGATCGCTACGGGCGGCGGCGCATCGTGGCCGGCGCCATGCTCGTCGGCATTTCGAGCGCGGCGCTGGCGGCGCTGGCGCCTTCCATGGCTTGGCTGGGCGCGTTCTTGCTCATCGGCCGAACCGCCAACGCAGCGCTCGGCGCCACGATCCTCGTGATGGCGCTCGAGGAGATCCCAGCGGGCTGCCGAGCGTGGTGCTTGTCGGTGCTGGCCATGGCGGCTGCGCTGGGCGCCGGCGTGGTCGTCTGGCTGCAACCCCTGTCCGACCTGGCCCCGTGGGCGTGGCGACTGCTGTTCGGCGTGCCGCTCTTCGCGCTGCTCGCCGCTCGTCCGCTGCTGCGCAGGCTCCCCGAGAGCCGTCGCTTCGAACGACGCGGCCGTGGCGTGAGGCTGCGCGGGTACTGGCGTCCGATCGCGCTCCTCGGCGCCATCTATCTGGCATTCGGCCTGTTCCTGGGGCCCATCGACTGGTTCCGCAACGAGTACCTGCGTGACGAGCACGGCTTCAGCGCAACGTTGGTGTCGCTGTTCGTGCTGGGCACAGCGACGCCTGCGGGTCTCGCCGTGTATGCGGCGGGCAGGTTGGCGGACTCCCGGGGCCGGCGCGTCATCCTGGCCGTTGCTTCAGTGGCAGGCCTGGGCTCCCTCGTGGTGATGTTCAACGTGTCCGGGGCGGCGCTGTGGTTGCTGGGCCTCGTCGGCGCAATGCTGTCGGCAGGATTGCTGCCGTCGCTCGGGGTGTACCGCGGCGAGCTGTTCCCGACCGCCGTGCGGGCACGCGCTGCGACACTGACCGGTGCCATGGGTGTCGGCGGCGCAGCCGCAGGCGTGCTGCTCGCCGGCCGGCTGCGCACCGCGTGGGGCAGCTTCGGCGAGGTCATCGCGCTGTTGTGGGTCGGGCCCCTTGTCGCAGCAGGCATCGCCGTGCTGTGGCTGGTCGAACGCAGCGGACGCGAGCTCGAAGAACTGCACCCGGCCGATGCTGCTGCGGACTCCGACGGGCTGCGGCCCCCTGTGCCGCCCCCAGCACCGATGTGACAGGTCGGGACACGACCAGTGCGACCGGGTCAAGATGAGACTGAGATGAGCGACGTTCGAGGACTGCTGCTGACACCGGGTGCCGGCGGCGGCGCGGACCACCGCACGCTCGTTGACATTGAGACGGCCTTGGCCGATCGGATGCCGGTGAGGCGACACGACTTCGCATACCGACGGGCCGGTCGGCGAGCACCGCCCCGCGCCGAGAAGGTCGTCGATGAGCTGCTGGAGGATCTGCGGAAGATCGCTGCCGAACTCGGGGTGCCGCCGACAGGCATGTTGCTCGGCGGCAGATCCTTCGGTGGCCGTGTGTGCTCCATGGCAGTCGCTGCCGGCGCTCCCGCAGCTGGTCTCGTACTCCTGAGCTATCCGTTGCATCCACCCGAGCGACCCGAGCGTCTGCGCAACGCTCACTTCGGCCAGATCACGGTGCCGTGCTTGTTCATCTCAGGCACGCGTGATCCGTTCGCGACGCCGGACGAGCTGCGCGAGCACACGAGCGTTCTCGCCGGCCCGGTCACGCTCCACTTCATCGACGGCGCCCGCCACGACCCCAACACGATCGCCGCGCGCCGTGCCGTCGTCGAACACATCGAGAACTGGCTGGGCGGGCTCGAGGGCTGAGCTGTCGCCAGCCTCAGCCGTCGATCCGCTTCACGATCATCTTGGCGATCTCCAGGCTGGAGGTGGCGGCGGGACTCGGCGCGTTCAGCACATGGGTGCTGCGCCCGGCGGTCGCTACAGCGAAATCGTCCTCCAGCTCACCGTCGGCATCCATCGCTTGGGCACGCACTCCAGCGGCCGAGCGCACCAAGTCGGACGACTCGATCTCGGGCACCAGCCGCTGCAGCGCCCGGGTGAACGCTGTCTTGTTCAGCGATCGCCACACCTCCCCCGCGCCCGTGCGCCAGTAGCGCCGTGCAAGACGCCACAGGCCGCGGTTGGTGAGGTGCTCGCGCAGCTGGGCCCCGCTGATGTCGCTCCAGCGGTAGCCCTCACGGGACAGTGCAAGCACGGCGTTAGGGCCCGCGTGGATCGTGCCGTCGATCATGCGGGTGAGGTGCACCCCCAGGAACGGGAAGCTCGGGTCCGGCACGGGGTAGATGAGGTTGTTGACGAGATGCGAGCGCTCGGGCACCAGTTCGTAGTACTCGCCGCGGAACGGGACGATCCGGTAACCACCCCCGGCGCCCGCCAGCGCCGCCACCTGATCGCAGCGCAGCCCCGCGCAGTTCACCAGGCTCTTCGCCTCCAGCTCGCCAGTCGTCGTGGTGACGCGCACGCTGTCGGCGCCCTCGCTGATCCCGATCACCGCCGTACCCGTGCACAGCTCGCCGCCCGCGGCTTCGATCTCGCCGATCAACGCGTCGCACACTGCGCCGTAGTCGACAATCCCAGTGCCTCGAACAAGCAGCGCCTCCACCCCAGCGCAATACGGCTCCAGCTCAGCCAGGCGCCGAGCGTCAATGAGCTCGGCGGGAACGCCATTGCTCACGGCCCGCTCGGCGAGCGCCACGAGCCGCTCCTGCTCGGAGCTGTCGACCGCAACGATGACCTTGCCGCACACTTCGTGGGCGATGCCCCGCTGTCGGGCGAACTCGACCATCGAACTGCGGCCGGCGACCGCCAACTCCGCCTTGGCTGAACCGGGCCGGTAGTACACACCCGAGTGCAGCACACCGGAGTTCCGGCCCGTCTGGTGCATCGCCGGCCGGTCTTCGGCTTCCAGGATCACCACGCGGCGACCGGGATGATCTGCGAGATAGCGGTGCGCGGTCGCCAGCCCGATGATTCCCGCCCCCACCACGGCGAGATCCGCACGGGCTGACGGGGACCGGGCGCTCGTCATCGACGTGAAGCTAGCGGGGCAAACGAAAGGGCTACGGTCTGCCGCCGTGGGTTCGATACGACCGCAGCACTATGGTCGGCTGCAATGAATGACAATCGCAGATCGTTCGGCGATCGAAGCCGTGCCGACCGTCCGGATCTCTCCCGCCAGGCTCCGGACCGCAACTTGGCGCTGGAACTGGTTCGCACCACAGAAGCAGCGGCCATGGCCGCCTCTCGCTGGATGGGTCGCGGCGACAAGGACGGCGCCGACGGCGCCGCCGTCGACGCGATGCGCGTTGTGCTGAGCACTGTTCCCATGGACGGCATCGTGATCATCGGCGAGGGCGAGAAGGACGAGGCGCCGATGCTGTTCAACGGCGAGCTCATCGGCGATGGCACTGGCGCACTCACCGATGTAGCAGTGGACCCGATCGATGGCACCACGCTGACCTCGCTCGGCCGAGGGAACGCCATCTCGGTCATCGCGGTCTCGCCGCGAGGCACCATGCTGGATCCCGGCCCGTGCGTGTACATGGAAAAGATCGCGGTTGGTCCCGAAGCCAAGGGGGTGGTGGACTTGAACCGCTCGCCGTCGGAGAACCTCCGGGCGATCGCTGAAGTCACCGGACAAGGCCTGCGAGACCTGACCGCCGTCGTACTGGACCGCGACCGCCACAGTGAGCTGATCCGGGAGATCCGAGAGACCGGCGCCCGCATCCGGCTCATTCCCGACGGCGATGTCGCCGGGGCCATCTCCGCGGCGGCCAGCGATACCACTGACGTGCTCTTTGGCATCGGCGGCACACCCGAAGGCATCATCTCCGCGGCGGCGCTCAAGTGCCTCGGCGGCGAGTTGCAGGGCCGCCTGTGGCCGCGCAACGACTACGAACGGCGAGCGGCCGCAGCGGCCGGTTTCGACCTCGAGCGAGTACTGCACATCGACGATCTGGTGCAGTCCGACGATGTCTTCTTCGCCGCCACGGGCATCACCGACGGAGAGTTGCTGCGGGGTGTCAAGTTCACTGCGCAGCGTGCCACCACCGACTCGCTGGTGATGCGCTCGCGCAGCGGCACAGTGCGGCGCATCGAAGCCACCCACGACATCGAGAAACTCAGCGCCTACGCGGCGGTGGACTTCACCTGAGCCATGCCTGACTCCCAAACTGATATCGCATCCCAGACGGAGCCAGCGCTCGACGACCTCGAAGAAGGCACGGTCGCCCGCATCGACTTCGGCAAGGTGGCCCAGATCGGCCGCGACGGCCACCAGGTCGTGCCAGTCGTACTGCAGGATGTCGACACCGGCGACGTGCTGTTCATCGGCTACGCCAACGACGAGGCGTTGCGGCTCACCCTCGAGCGACGCAGCGCCGTGCTGTATTCCACCTCGCGCAACGAGATCTGGCACAAGGGCGCTACTTCGGGCGACACCCTCTCACTCGTCGACGTGCGTGTGAACTGCGAGCAGAACTCGTTGCTGTACCGGGTGCGGCGCGACGCAGGCGGAGCGTGTCACACCCGCGACGCCAGCGGTTCAGCCCGCCCAGGCTGCTACTACCGCGCTCTGAACGACTCGAGCCAGTTGCGCCACCTCAACAGTTGAACTGTCTCGAACGCTGAATCAGCGCTGCTACTCGTCGAAGTTCTCGGGCATCAGCACGAACTCCGGGTAAGCCTCGATGCCGAGCTCCCCGGAGTCCTGACCCAATTGCTCGACCGTGCGTGAGATCCGCAGGCCCATCGTGATGTCCAAGGCCTTCCAGACGATCAGCGACGCAATGAACACGAACGCTCCTACCGACACCACGCCAAGCAACTGGATGTGCAGTTGGGCTCCAGCAGCGATTGCCGTCGCCAGCGTTCCCCAGATGCCGCAGATCAGGTGCGCCGGGATCGCGCCGACCACATCGTCGATCTTTGCCAGCTCCAGCGCCTTGATGCCAAGCGTGCACAGCACACCGCCGATGGCGCCGATGATCACCGCCCACCACTGCTGAGTGATGTCGGGGCCGGCCGTGATCGACACCAGGCCGGCAATGGCTCCGTTGAGACCCGCGAAGAGGTCGACCCTTCCCAGTACTGACCGGGAGACCGCAAGCGCCGCCACCACGCCCGCTGCCGCCGCGAGGTTCGTGTTGACAAGCACGTTGCTCATGGCCACCGCATCGAACACGCTGCCGAGTGCCAGCTGGGATCCGCCGTTGAAGCCGAACCAGCCGAACCACAGGATGAACACGCCAAGCGTCACGATGAGCACATTCGACGGCGGCGTGGGCTTCACCGTGCCGTCGGAGCGGAACTTGCCGAGCCGGGGACCAACCACCAGCACGCCGGCCAGCGCTGCCCACCCGCCAGTGCTGTGCACGATCGTCGAGCCCGCAAAGTCCTGAAAGCCCTGCTGGGCCAGCCAGCCGCCGCCCCAGGTCCACGCGCCCACGATCGGGTAGATGACGGCGGTCAGGACCAGCGTGAAGCCGAAGAACAGTCACATCTTGACGCGCTCGGCAATGGCGCCCGATACCACGGACGCCGCGGTTGCCACGAACACCATCTGGAAGAACCAGTCCGACATGACCGCGTAGCCGTTGGCGGCCACTGCGCCTGCTGCACCTGCGTCGCCGTCGAGCAGCGCCAATTCGTCCGCGCTGGGCCCGTACAGCAACTTGAACGAGCCCCAGAGGTCGCCCACCTCGACGTACATCAGGTTGTAGCCGAGGAAGTAGAACGCCAGGCCGGCGATCGAGTAGATGCCGATGTTCTTCAGGCAGATCATCGACGCGTTCTTGGTGCGGACTGCGCCGGCTTCAAGCATCGTGAAGCCAGCCGCCATCCACATGATCAGCGATCCCCAAACGAGGAACATGAACGTGTTCAGGATGAACTGCTCAGGAATCTCGACCATGACGAGCCCCCTGGCTGAATGTGCAGGACTGTCATGCTTGCAGACGCGGCGAGCGCCGCGTCACACCGTGCTCACATAGCTGTGTTCACGCAGCTGCGCTGTAGTTACGCAGCTGCGCTGTGCTCAGGCAGCTCCGGCGACGGCGATGCGCGTCTGCGCCCAGGCCAGCGCAGCCTTGGCGTCGTCGTCGTCGGAATCGGCGTTGACGGCTGCTTCGGCCGCCTCGAGATCGGCGCTGGCCGCGGCGACGTCGATCTCGTCGGCCGCATAGGCAGCATCGCTGAGGATCGTCACGACGTTGTTGCTGACCTCGACGAAGCCGCGGTTGATCGCCAGCGTCACGATGCCGTCAGACGCCCACAGCTGGGTCTGGCCGATGTCGAGCGCACCAATGAACGCCGCATGATGGTCCAGAAAGGCGATGTCGCCGTCGACGGTGCGCGTGACGACTTGAGTGCACTCGCCGCTGAATAGCACCGCTTCGGGTGAGACCAGCTCAACTTGCATCTCGTGTGCCTCCGTGTCCTTCCGAGCCCCGGCCGTGCCAGCTAGGACTGCTCGAGGTCCCGCGCCTTGGCCATGGCGGCCTCGGCGTTGCCGACGTTGAGGAACGCCTGCTCGGGGAGGTTGTCCAGCTCGCCATTGCACAGCATCTCGAACGACTCGATGGTCTCCGCGATCGGCACGAAGACGCCCGGCAAGCCGGTGAAGACCTCGGCCACGAAGAACGGCTGGCTCAAGAAGCGCTGGATCTTGCGCGCCCGGTTGACCGTGATGCGGTCCTCCTCGGACAGCTCGTCAAGACCCAGGATGGCGATGATGTCCTGTAGCTCCTTGTAGCGCTGGAGGATCTCCTGGGTGCGCCGTGCCACGCCGTAGTGCCGGTCGCCGACCACCTCGGGGCTGAGGATGGTCGATGTCGAGGCCAGCGGATCCACTGCCGGGTAGATGCCCAGCGAGGCGATCTGGCGGCTCAGCTCAGTGGTGGCGTCGAGGTGGGTGAACGTGGTGAACGGCGCCGGGTCGGTGTAGTCGTCCGCCGGCACGTACACGGCCTGCAGCGACGTGATCGAGTGCCCCGATGTCGAGGTGATGCGCTCTTGCAGCTCGCCCATCTCGTCGGCCAGGTTGGGCTGGTAGCCCACCGCTGACGGCATGCGGCCCAGCAGCGTGGACACCTCCGAGCCGGCCTGCACGAAGCGGAAGATGTTGTCGACGAACAGCAGCACTTCCTGGCCTTGCACGTCGCGGAAGTACTCCGCCATCGTCAGCGCCGACAGAGCGACGCGCAGCCGCACGCCAGGCGGCTCGTCCATCTGCCCGAACACCAGCGCGGTCTTCTCGAGCACGCCGGACTCTGCCATCTCCAGATAGAGGTCAGTGCCCTCACGAGTGCGCTCCCCCACCCCAGCGAACACCGACACACCGCCGTGCTGGGACGCAACGCGGTTGATCATCTCGGTGATGAGCACCGTCTTGCCCACGCCGGCGCCACCGAACAGACCGATCTTGCCGCCCTCCACGTATGGCTCGAGCAGGTCGATGACCTTGATGCCCGACTCGAACATCGTCGCTCTCGGCTCAAGGGTGTCGAACGCAGGTGCGGGGCGGTGGATTTCCCACCGATCCGCGATGCCTTCGACCAGATCGGCACCATCGAGGGGCTCGCCCAAGACGTTGAAGATGTGGCCCAGCACCCCGTCGCCCACCGGCACGGCGATGCCCCGACCGGTGTTGGTCACCTTCATGCCTCGGGTCAATCCGTCGGTCGCCTTCATCGAGACGATGCGCACGCGGTTGTCGCCAATCTGCTGGGCCACCTCGCCTGTGATGGTGACCGGCGTGCCTTCCAGCTCGACATGCATCTCGACAGCGGTGTTGATCTCCGGGAGCGCCCCCGACGGGAACTCCGCATCGACAACCGGTCCGGCGATGGCCACGACGCGGCCGTCGGCGTGCTCGGTCGTCTCTTCGGCTGTGCTTGCTTGCGTCATAGTCATTGATGTGTCTCCTCAACCCGCCGAGGGGCTCGATTGGGCTACTTGCGTGAGCGGAACAGGTTCGCAGTGCGGGCTTCGATGGTGTCGGACAGAAGGTCGACTTCGCCGCCGGTTTGAGAGAGCGCCTCAGCACCGCTGACGATCTCCATGATCTCGGTGGTGATGGCGTCCTGGCGGGCGCGGTTCATCACGCGTGTCAGGTTGGTTTTTAAGTCTTCGGCGTTGTCGGTTGCGGCCTTCATGGCGCGCTGACGAGCGGCGTGTTCGGAGGCAGAGGCCTCGAGCAGCGCTGAGAACAGCCGGGCCTCGGCGTAGCGCGGCAGGAGACGCTCGAGAATCACCGCTGGCTCGGGCTCGAACTCGTAGCCACCGGCTGCACCGGAGCTTTGGGGAACATCGGCACCGTTGGCGCCGCCGAAGTCGCCGGAATCCAGCGGCATGAACGGGACGATCGCCACTTCCTGGACGCCGATGGAGTGAAACTTGGTGTACGCCAGCTTCACCTGGCCGCACTCGCCGCTCTCGAACAGCGCAGTGGCTGCCCGCGCGATCCGCTGGGCATCGGCATAGCTCGGCTGGTCACTGAAGCCGTCGAAGCCAGCGGCAATGCGGAAATCGCGGAAACGGAAGTAGCCCTGGGTCTTGCGGCCCGACAGCACCAGCTCGTAGTCACGGCCCGCTGCCGCGTCGGCGGCGATCGCACGCTCGGTGGAACGCAGGACGTTGTTGTTGTAGCCGCCGCACAGGCCACGATCCGCAGCGATGACAACGTAGGCCACCTTCGCGACATCGGCCGGCTCGCGCAGCAGCGGGTGATCGGCCTCGCCACCGGCAGATGCCAGGTTGGCAATGACCGCAGTCACCTTCTCGCTGTACGGCCGTGCGGCGCGCACCCGGGTCTGCGCCCGCACGATGCGTGAAGCCGCAATCAGCTCCATGGCGCGCGTGATCTTCTTCGTAGCCTCGATCGACTTGATACGCCGCCGAAGAATGCGCTCCTGACCGCTTGCCATCGCGAATCAGCTGTCCGCGGTGTCGTCAGCGCTCAAGGCGTCAGACGTCACGAACTGTGCGCCAAATGCCTCGATCGCAGCTTGCAGTGCCCCTTCGACGAGGGCTCCCGTCGAGCGGATGTCCTCGAGCAGGGCGCTGTGACGAGTGCTCATGTACGCCAAGAGCTCGTTCTCGTAGCGGTTTACGTCCTCCACCGGGATGCCGTCGACGTAGCCGTTGGTGCCGGCGAAAATGACGACCACCTGCTGCTCGACGGGCATGGGCGAGTTGAGCCCCTGCTTGAGCAGCTCCACGAGCCGGTAGCCCCGCCCGAGCTGGGCGGCGGACACCGCATCGAGCTCGGATCCGAAGGTGGCGAACGCCTCAAGATCACGGAACTGCGCCAGGTCGATCTTGAGGGTGCCGGCCACACCCTTCATGGCCTTGGTCTGTGCAGCAGAGCCCACCCGCGATACCGATATGCCCACGTCCACGGCGGGCCGGACTCCCGACTTGAACAAGTCGTCCTGGAGGTAGATCTGGCCGTCAGTGATCGAGATCACGTTCGTCGGGATGTATGCCGACACGTCGCCGGCCTTTGTCTCGATGATCGGAAGCGCTGTCAGCGAGCCGGCGCCGTTGACGTCGGACAGCTTGGCGGCACGCTCAAGCAGACGGCTGTGCAGGTAGAACACATCGCCCGGGTACGCCTCGCGTCCCGGCGGACGGCGCAGCAGCAGCGACATCTGGCGGTACGCCTCGGCTTGCTTGGAGAGATCGTCGTAAACGATGAGCGCGTGGTCACCGTTCTCCATCCAATGCTGGCCCATCGCGCAGCCGGCATAGGGAGCCAGGTACTTGAACGGCGCGGCGTCGGCGGCAGGCGCGGAGACCACCACGGTGTACTCCATGGCGCCACGCTCTCGCAATGTGTTCACCACTTGCGCAACCGTCGAGCCCTTCTGCCCGATGGCCACGTAGATGCACTTCACACCGAGGCCGGCCTGGTTGAGGATCGTGTCGACCGCGATCGACGTCTTGCCGGTCTTTCGGTCGCCGATGATCAGCTCCCGTTGACCTCGACCGACTGGGGTCATCGAGTCGATGGCCTTGATGCCGGTCTGCAGCGGTTCATGCACCGGCTTGCGGCCCATCACGCCAGGCGCCTGGATCTCCATGCGGCGCTCGATGGCGCCGACGATCTCGCCCCGGCCGTCGATCGGCTCGCCGAGTGCATTCACGACACGGCCCAGAACGGCGTCGCCGACAGGGATCGACAGAATGCGGCCGGTTGCCTTGACGGCCTGGCCCTCCTCGATCGACTCGACATTGCCGAGCACGACGGCGCCAATGGAATCCTCGTCGAGGTTCAATGCGAGACCGACGTCTCCGCTGGCGAACTCCAAGATCTCGTTCACCGAGCAGCCCGGCAGTCCCGAGACGCGGGCAATGCCGTCGCCCACCTCGAGGATCCGGCCGACAGTTGCGGACTCGATCGACGGATCAAAGCCCTCGAGATTCTGGCGAATCGCCAAAGCGATGCCAGCGGTATCAAAGCTCAAGTCGGTCACGACAGGCGCTCCTTCATGTTGTCGAGCCGAGTGCGGACCGAGCCATCGAAGACGGTGTCGCCGATCTGGGCGGACAGTCCTCCGATGATCTCCGGGTCCACTACGACGTGGACGGTCACGTTGCGACCGCTCGCCCGGCCAAGCGCATCGGCAACTTTGGAAATCTGCTCGTCGGTGAGTGCGACGGCCGCGCGCACTTCGGCCACCACCTCACCCCGCGTTGCGGCGGCGAGTTCTAGCACCTCTTCGGCGATGGTGTCGAGCTGACCGCCACGGCCTGCGCCGACCAGCATCGCCACCACGTTGAGCGTGACCGGCGATGCCTGAGCCGCCAACAAGTCCTCGATGATGCCGATGCGGCGTGATGCCGGCACGGAGCGGTCGGACAGCACGCGGCGCAGTTCCTCGTTCGCGGCGACAGCGCGGCCGACTGCTGACAGTTCGTTGGGCACACGCTCAAGCACATCCTCGGCCTGCGCGATAGCGACCACCGCGCTTGCGTAACCCTCGGTTCGATCGCTCATTGGTCGATCCTGGTCATCTGCTTATCTCCTGTCCCCGCCCGTACCGGTTATGGCCCGGTTGCGGGGCCGCCGGCGGGCGCTGCGCGGGACGCTTAGTTCCCCACCCGTGCGATGTAGTCATCGATCAGCTGGGCGTGGGCTGCCTCGTCGATGCTGGCGCGAACCACCTGCTCGGCGGCGCCGACGGCGATCGACGTGATGTCGGCCCGTACCTCGGCCATGGCCCGCTCGCGAGCAGCCTCGATGTCGGCCTCAGCCTGCGCACGTCGCTCGGCGATCTCCGGCTCGATCGCCGCGAGACGCTCCTGGCGGACCGTTTCGGCAGACGCTCGGGCCTCCTCGATGATCCGGGCGGCTTCGGTGTTGGCCTCGGCCAGCCGGGCGTCGTACTGCGTGCGCAGTTCCTCGGCCTCAGAGCGGGCGTTTGCGGCGCCGTCGAGGTCGCCCTGGATGCGCTCCGTGCGAGCTTCCATGGCCCGCCTGATCGGCGGCAGGGCCAGCTTCCACATGACAATGAGCAGGATGAAGAATGCCGAAGACCCCCAGATCACCTCGTTCCATTCGGGGATGATCGGGTTGGAGGCGGCCTCGCCCTCCTCGGTCGCCGAAAGAAGGCCGGCTGCCAAATTGCTCAGAGTGGCGTTCATGGGTTCCTCCTACGCGAAGTTGAGGAGGATGAACACCACGAAACCGATGAGGGCCAATGCCTCAGTGAACGCGATGCCCAAGAACATGGTCGTACGGACCATGCCCGCCGATTCGGGCTGGCGCGCCATGGCTGTGATGGCGTTGCCAACGACAAGGCCGATGCCGACGCCCGGGCCGATGGCCGCTAGGCCGTAGCCGAGGCCGGCGCCGAGCGCCTTGAGCCCGTCGAGTGCGTTGTCCGCTTGCGCGAGCAATTCCATTACTCGTCATCTCCTGTGTTGTATGGGGTCTTGGGGCAGGGGCCGAGTGCCGAGACACTGTGCGGCCGGTGGTCGGTGAGGGAACGGGTGGTCGGGCCTAGTGCTCTGGGTGCAGCGCACCGCCGATGTACACGGCGGCGAGGATCGTGAAGATGAACGCCTGCAGGAGTGCAACGAGGATCTCGAAGCCGGTCAGCCCGATGAGCACCACAAACGGCGCCCAGACAATCGCTATCAGCGGACTCGTGTCCCACAGTGCTGCGGTGAGCACGCCGAAGGTGACCAGGAGCAGGTGTCCGGCAAGCATGTTCGCGAACAACCGCACGGCGAGCGAGAACGGCCGCACAAAGAACGTCGAGACGAACTCGATGAGCGCCACCAGCGGAAGCAGCGCCTTGGGCACACCGGGCGGAATCACGACGTTCTTGAGGTAGCCAAACAATCCGTGGTGCTTGATGCCGACGGCGTTGAACACCACCCAGACCAGCACGGCGAGGACGAAGGGCATCGCCATGCGGGCGTTGGCTGGGAAGTGGATGAGCGGGAACACCTCGGTGATATTCGAGAAGAGAATGAAGAAGAACAGCGTCAGCAGGAAGGGCAAGTAGCGCAGGCCGTCTGGCCCGATGGTCTGCATGATGATGTTCTCGCGGACGAACTCCACCGAGGTCTCCGCCACGGTTTGGATTCCGCGGGGGGCGGTGATGACTTCCGCCTGCGCGTAGCGGCGCTTTGCCATGACGAAAATCATGACGGGAGCCACGAGGGCGAAGATGTAGATGATGCCGACCTTGTTCAGCGCGAACACCGAGTCGTCGTCGAGACCCGGCAGGACGTTCGGCCACTCCAAGAGGTGCCCGATGTCAGGAAAGGTCAGCGCTAGCAAGTTCACTTCTGCTCCTTGCCTGGGCGTTGACGATCAAGGCCTGGGGCCACAAGCCGCAGCGAAACATATCGGATCTCCCACGCGAGCAGACCGAGGTGGCTCGCGACGATGGTGATCGCGATGGGAATGGGCTCGAAGAAGCCGAGCTGACTGACGGCGAGCACGATTCCGGCAAGCGCCGCGAGCCGCACGATGAAGCCACCCAAAGTGGCCCCCATGAGCGCAACCGGCGACGTGCGTGCACCCCACGCCATCAGCGCCGCGGCCGCAGCAAGATTACCGATGACCAGTGCGTAGCCCAGCGCTGATGAGAGTGCCCCGCCCATGCCCCAGATGAACCCGCTTACGACGACCCAGGCGGGAAACACCCACAGGCTTCGTCGTGCCATGTCGAACGCGATGTCGCGCTCTGGCGAGCCGTCGTCGCTGGCGGGATACGTGCCGCCAGTTCCGGCTCGCTCGGCGAATTCGGCCGGTGTCACAGGAGTCCTGGCCCTGTAGCTGAGCGCAGTGATCGGCCCTCGTCTCGTCCCTCGTTCCGAGACGGACTCGACTCAGTCACGTCGCGTGGTGCCGACGAGGCGGTGTCGGCCTCGAGCGAGACGCCAGTCGGCAGCGAAGCCGGCTCGTCGATGCCAGCGGAGCGATCGATGCCTCGCTGTTGCGTCGGGCGCCGCGCGGCCAGGTCTGCCTCGTGGTCGTTCATGAGCTCGGCGTACCGGTACCACTCGACCATCAGCTTGAGCACGAACGAAACCATGCCGAAGCTCAGGGCCAGCCAGGGTCCCGTGTCCAACCAGCGATCGAGCCCGAACCCTGCAGCAGCGAAGATGACCGGCGTCAGGACGATCTCGACGGCCTTGGCGAGACCGTCCCCACCGCCAGCACGGCTGCCGGTGGCCCGAGTCTCTTCGCGCGCAGCGTGCGATCGCATGGGTCCGGGGGTCTCCGATGCCTGGGTAAGCGTGCCGACGCGCACCCCGATCAGCGATCATTTCCGCACGAACTAACGAGGCGAGCACCGGCCAAGCCGCCCGCAATCTACGGCCTCAGGCGGTTCGTCGCCACGCCAGACGGTGCTCGGCTAGAGGTGCGTCGGGCCCTTGGCATCCCGAGAGGGGGTCCCAGTCCGGCCAGCGGTACACGTGACAGCTATCGACGCAGAGCCCGCACCAACGATAACGGCCCTCAGTGTCGGACTGACCGTCGCCGCCAGAGCCGCCAGCCGAGATCAAAGGCAACATACGAAACGATGCTGAGCACGATGAATCCCACGACGCCGATACTCCCCACGAGCACCAGCAGCAACGGCACCAGCAACACCCCGTAGTGGAGCACCAGGTACGCCGCACGCTCACGGCCGCTGCGAAACTTGAGAGGGGCCGACACCGATGGCGGCAGTTCCGCGTCGCCCCCCATCGTGACGGGGTGGTCCGCCGCCCTCAACGCCCGACAGACGCGGGCAATGGGGGTCCTATACCACCGGGCCGGTGCTGTCTCGTTCACGGCCATGGCGTGATCGTATATCTCTCGCTTATGTCGGTCATTGGCCCTGGGCGGCGAGAGCGGCCTGACATGATGCCGTCGCCCACTCCTGAGTGCCTTGGTAGGAGGTGCTGCCGCCGCCGTTCTCGTGGAGCACGACCTCGCCGATCTCCTCGCCCTTGGCTTTGAAGAACCTGAACCCGCTCCATGCTGAGCAGTAGGTGCCCGTCGAAGTGTCGGAGTCGTCGCTGCTGCCGCCGTCACCCGAGCCGCAGCCGTCATCGTCGTCGTTGTCAGGCTCCGGCGCCAGCGGAACCGCCGGGGTGCCTGTCGAGATGCCAAGGGCCTGCAAGCAGCGCGTCCGGATCTGATTTGAGAGGCGACCTCTTGCCCCCGCCACGATGGCAAGGCAAGCGGTCGCAATGACGACTCGCTGTCCCCATTCCGGGGTGTTATCCCACAGTTCCCTTACCGCCTGCGCCTCGCCGTAGGCAATGTGGCCCTGAAGAGGCCAACTGCCCTCCATGTCCGTTTCGCTGAGACGGCTCAACGCGTCGTCGATGGCATCGACCAGCGCGTCGGCTCCCTCGCGTTCCGCCTCGGACATCTCCTGTTGAGTCTCCCCGGCCTGCTCAAGACCGGACTTCAACAGCCCCCACGCTGTCGCTATCGGGTCGGTGGTGCCGCCCTCTTCGTCGTCGGAGGCGCTGCCTTGCTGGGGGCATCCGGCTTGTGGCGGGTGCGTATCGCATCGGCCCGGGCGGCCAGAGCCTGACCCGCTGCCGGAGCCGCCGGCGGAGCCGCCAGGGCGCCCTTGGTTGGCCGGAGGTGTCTGGACGGGCGGATCAGGCAGAATCGTCCTGCTCGTTGTCAGTACCGCCGGGATGACCCTGCCTCGGCGGAGTCGTCACGGGCGGATCAGGCAAATCGTCCTGCTCATTGTCAGTACCACCCGGATGACCCTGCCCCGGCGGAGTGGCGCTCGAGGGCGGCGGTGTGTGTGGTCGACGTTCTCGTTCCAGCACTGCTGGCCGGCAAATGGGTCGTACGAGCAACGCTCGACTTGTTGGGTGTGGGCCGCGGCGGGGCAGGCGCTGAACGCGATCGGCGCGAGCACTGCGGCGATGAGCGCAACGGCCGTGAGCGTTGAGCCCAGCATTCTTGGGCCAGCCGGGCGCTGGTGGTCGGAATCTTGTTGGTTGCATGAACAGTTCTCCTTTTTATATTTGAACTGTTCATTTTAGGTACAATCGTTCCATGACTGAACAAACGTATGCAACTCCAATCCCACGAGTCATCTCGTACGTACGCGTCTCCACCGGCGCGCAGGCCGAGTCGGGGCTGGGCACCGACGGCCAGCACCACGCGGTGGACCGCGAAGCCGTTGCGCGCGGCTGGCGGGTGATCGAGCGCATCACCGACGACGCGGTCTCAGGCACCACCCCCACTCAGCGCCGCCCGCGGCTGCGCGCTGCGCTCGAGAGGCTCCGTAGCGGCGATGCCGAGGTGCTCGCGGCGGCTCGCGGTGACCGCGTTGCTCGCTCGACGATCGAGCTGCTGGGACTCTACGAATGCGCCGAGGCCGAGGCCGAGGGCTGGTCGCTGGCCGCGCTCGACGCCCCTGTCGGCCTGCAAGGCCCCGAGAGCCGCTTGTTCATTGGGGTTCGCGCCGTCATTGCAGAGTTCGAGACCGCTATGGCGCGGGCGCGCACCACCGACGCCCTGCACGCAGCCCGGCGCATCAACGTCGCGGCACCGTAGCCCCTGACCGCGTCGCACTGTGACGCGGCAGAGCCCGCCCCTGAACAGTGGCACAGGGGCAGGCTCCGCACTCGTGGGGATGGCCGCTAAGCGCAGTCATTCGCAGTCGGCGCGGCCCTCGCAAGGCACAGCGCGGGGCCGCAACCCGCACCAGCGGTAACCGCCCTCAGTGTCGGGTGAACTGCCGCCACTGCCGGAGTTTCCAGCCGAAGGCGAGCGCACCCAGCCCGAGGGCGGGCATCAGAGACGGCATGACCCCGACGCGTTCTACGGGCAGCAGCGACCACTGCGCCACCACCACCACAAACACGATCACAAAACAGGCCGCACGCTCGCGCCAGCTGCGATTCCGGGGAGGCTTCGACACTGACGCCGAAGCCGACACTGAGTCGGCTTCTTTGAGGCGTCGGTCGAGCTTCGCCCACAGACCCGGCTCCTCCGCCGCCAGGTGCGGTTCGGTTTCGACGGCGATCATGGCGTCATCGTATCTCACTGCCGGCGCCTCCCTCAGTCGAGGGCAGCGAGAGCGGCCTGGCATCTTTCAGCCGCCCACTCCTGGGTGCCTTGGTAAGACGTGTTGCCGCCGTCGTTCTCGTGGAGCACGACCTCCCCAATCTCGTGGCCCTTCGAATTGAAGAACCCGAAGCTCGTCCATCCAGTGCAGAAGGCACCCGTCGAGGTGTCGGTGTCGTCGTCGGCCTCGGTGTCGTCGTCAGCAGCCGTCGGCTCGGGCGTTGTCGCCGGAGGCTCTATGTAGTCTGCCGCGATACTGAAAGCCGCCGCGCAAGCAGCGCCGAACGCCACTGCGCCAGGCACGCCGAAGCCCACAATCGCCCCGATGGCACCGCAGACAGCCCCAGCAACCGCAGCCTGTTGCGTTCGCGTAAGACCGTTCCACAGCGTGGCTATCGCCTGCGACTCGGCGTAGGAGACGTGGCCCTGCAGAGGCCAGCTGCCCTCCATGTCCGTTTCGCTGAGACGGGTCAGCGCTCGGTCGATGGCATCGCGCACCGCCTCGCCCTGCGCTTGCATCGCCTCGGACTGGGCGATTTGAGCGTCGCCGGACGTCTCAAGACCGGACTTCAGCAGCCCCCACGCTGTCGCTATCGGGTCGGTGGTGCCGCCCTCTTCGTCGTCGGGGCCGCTGCCTTGCTGGGGGCATCCGGCTTGTGGCGGGTGCGTATCGCATCGGCCCGGGCGGCCTGAGCCGCTGCCGCTGCCGCTACCCGAGCCGCTGCCGCTGCCTGAGCCGCTGCCGCTACCCGAGCCGCTACCCGAGCCGCCGTCGTCATCGTCATCGCCATCGCCGTCCTGATTGCTCTCAGGGGTCTGTTCAGTATCAGGCGGGTCGGGCAGATCGTCCTGCTCATTGTCAGTACCACCCGGATGACCCTGCCCCGGCGGGGTCGTCACGGGCGGATCAGGCAAATCGTCCTGCTCATTGTCAGTACCACCCGGATGACCCTGCCCCGGCGGGGTCGTCACGGGCGGATCAGGCAAATCGTCCTGCTCATTGTCAGTACCACCCGGATGACCCTGCCCCGGCGGGGTCGTGCTCGAGGGCGGCGGTGTGTGGGTGTGGTCGACGTTCTCGTACCAGCACTGCTGGCCAGCGAACGGGTCGAACGAGCAGCGCTGAACGCGCTCTGTGTGCGCGTCGGCTGGGTCGGCACCGAGCGCGACCGGTGTCAGCACCGCGGCGATGAGCGCGACGGCTGTAGCGGCCGATCCCAGGTGCCGCAGCCAGCGGCACGCAGATGGTCGGGGATGTGTTGGTTGCATGAACGGTTCTCCTTCTTGTGTCGGAACCGTTCATTTCAGGTACAGTCGTTTTATGACTGAACGAACGTGCGTATCTCCATATCTGAGGGTCATCTCCTACGCGCGGGTGTCCACCGGCGCGCAGGCTCAATCAGGTCTCGGCATCGACGCCCAGCACCAAGCGGTGGACCGGGAGGCCGCAGCACGCGGGTGGCAGGTGATCGACCGCATCACCGACGACGCGGTCTCGGGCACCACCCCCACCGAGCGCCGCCCGCGGCTGCGCGCAGCACTGGAGAAGCTCGGACACGGCGATGCCGACATGCTCGCGACAGCGCGGGGCGATCGGCTGGCGCGCTCGACGATCGAGCTGTTGCGCCTCTACGAACGCGCCGAGGCTGAGGGCTGGACGCTCGTCTCTCTCGACGCACCCGGCGGTCTGGGAGGCCCTGAGAGCCGCTTGTTCGTTGGGGTTCGCGCTGTCATCGCCGAGTTTGAGGCGGGCATGACGCGAGCGCGCACCACAGAAGCCCTCGACGCGGCCCGTCGCCGAGGCCAGCGTCTCGGCCGTCCCAGCCGCCACGCAGAAACGACCAAGGCCCTCGCAACCCAGCTGCGCTCAGCAGGTCACAGCCTGAACCAGATCGCGGTGGCGCTCACCACCGCCGGCGTCCTTACACCCACCGGCAACACCGCATGGAGCCGCTCATCGGTCGCGTCGCTGCTGCGCACCATCGACCTCGACGACCAAGCGCGCGCCAACGCCCAAGCGCATCGACAGGCCCGACAACAGCGGGACAACAGCACCGAGCTGCCCCAGCAGCACGCCACAGGAGAACCACCTCAGAATGCGGCTTGACCGGGCACTTGGAGGTGTGTAAGATACGAACGTTTCAGGTACAGCCCAAATATGCCCCTGACCAGCAGTTTTGTCGGAGCGATAACCGTCAGGGAGCGCTGACTTGGCATCGGAGAGGCCCGATGAGCGCATCACCGCGGCCCTCGGCAGTGGTCTTAGGGTGGTAAATGGCCATTATAATGGCCATATGCTGAAACAGGTGACCGCTACGGAGGCCAAGAAGTCGATCTTGGGACTGCTCGACGAGGTGGCTGCCGGCGCCGAGATCGAGATCACCAAGCACGGACGCACAGTGGCCCGGCTGGTACCGGCGCGCGGCCCCGCGGCATTCGTGGGGATGTTCGCCGGAAGCGTGTCGAGCACCGACGACGATGAGGATCTGTTCTCCACGGGTGAGGGCTGGAGCGCGAGTTGAGCACCTTGCTGCTGGACACCCATGTGGTTCATTGGGCGTCGGCCGAACCTCACCGACTCAGCGACGCAGCCGCGCACGCGATCAGCGACTCCGACAGCCTCGCGGTCGCCTCGGTGTCGTGGTACGAGCTGGCGTGGCTGGCCTACCGAGGGAGAATCGTGCCGCGAGAGCCCATCGCCTCGTGGCTCGGCGGGCTGTCCAGATCGCTGCTGACAATTCCCCTCACGCCCGTCATTGCGCTGACCGCTGTGTCATTGCCGCAGACGTTCGTCGGCGATCCGGCCGACCGGCAGATCTACGCGACTGCGGCGAGTTCAGGCTGGCCGGTGGTCTCGAAGGATCTGCGCCTGCGTGAGTTCATCGACGGCGACGCCGAAGTCATCTGGTAGCTCGCCGCCGTGCTCACCCCCAGCGCCGGCCAGCGCGGTTATCGCCGCGGTTTCTAGCGGTCGTAAGGGGGGAAGGCGGCGCAGAGTTCGGCGATTTCGGCGCGCACCGTGGCGATCACGTCCTCATCGTCGGGGGCCCGCAGCACCCGTGATGTGAACTCGGCAATTCGGGCCATCTCGGCCGGTCCCATGCCCTGGGTGGTGACCGATGGGGTGCCCATCCGCAAGCCGCTGGTGACGAACGGCGAGCGTGGATCGTCAGGGATGGAGTTGCGATTGAGCGTGACACCGGCCGCATCGAGCGCTTCCTGGGCCACCTTGCCGGTCAGGTCGGCGTCGAACGTGCGCAGGTCGATGAGCAGCAGGTGGTTGTCGGTGCCGCCCGAAACCAGCCGGAAGCCTTGGCTGCCGAGCGCGTCAGCCAGCGCTGCAGCGTTCTCGACGATTCGGGCCTGGTACTGAGCGAACTCCGGGCGTGCGGCCTCGGCGAAACCCACTGCCTTGGCTGCAACCGCGTGATCAAGCGGACCGCCCTGGCTGCCGGGGAACACTGCTGAGTCGATGCGCTTGGCGTATTCCTGAGTGCACAGAATCGTTCCGCCGCGTGGTCCGCGCATCGTCTTGTGGGTGGTGAAGGTGACGATGTCCGCGTACGGCACCGGGTTGATGTGCACGCCGCCCACGATCAGCCCGGCGATGTGCGCGGCGTCGAACATGAACACCGCGCCGATCTCGTCGCAGACCTCGCGGAACGGCACCGGGTCGATGCGGCGCGAATAGGCGGTTGCGCCCGCCACGATCAGCTTGGGCCGGTGCTCGCGCGCCAGCCCGGCCATCGCGTCGTAGTCGATCCGCTCGTCGCTTCGTGTCAGGCCGTAGCTGACGAAGTTGTAGAGCCGTCCGCTCACGTTCACCGGCGACCCGTGTGTGAGATGGCCGCCCTGGTCGAGGCTCATGCCCATCACGGTGTCGCCGGTGTCGAGCAGCGCCAGGTACACCGCAGCGTTGGCCTGCGAGCCCGAGTGCGGCTGCACGTTCGCGTGCTCCGCGCCGAAGAGCGCCTTCACCCGGTCGATGGCGAGCTGCTCGGCAGTGTCGGCGTTCGCGTTGCCGCCGTAGTAGCGGCGGCGGGGGTAACCCTCGCTGTACTTGTTGGTGAGCACGCTGCCGGTCGCGGCCATCACCGCGGGAGAGGCGAAGTTCTCTGATGCGATGAGCTGCAGCGTGGTCATCTGGCGTTCGAACTCGGCTTCGAGCACCGCATCGATCTCGGGATCGCCGAGCGGCGCCCAGCTTGCAGACCGCGGGTGGGCGGGGCCGCGTGGATTCCCGTCGATCTTGCGGACCCGCGGCTCATGGCGCCCACCCTCGAAGGCCGCTCCAAGGAAGGCGTCAAGTGCACCGGTGGCCAGGTCTGAGTCAAGCAAACGGGCGCCGAGGCAGAGCACGTTGGCGTCGTTGTGCTCGCGAGCCAGCCGGGCCGAGGTCTCGTCGTGCACCGTGGCGGCCCGGATTCCCGCCACCTTGCCGGCCGCCATGGCGATGCCAATACCGCTGCCGCACACGGCTACGCCAAACTCCGCCTCTCGAGCCGCGACTGCCTCGCCGAGCGCTGCACCGAAATCGGGATAGTCGACCGCGTCGGGGCCGTTGGTGCCGAGGTCGACGACGTCGTAACCGCCTGCACGCAGGTGCTCTGCCAAGCGATCTTTCAGTTCCCAGCCAGCGTGATCGGCCGCGAGCGCGATAGCCGGCTTTCTTGAGATTGGCGAGTTGCCGTGAGCCACCGCGCAAGTCTCGCAGCCGCCGATGCCCCTCAGGCGTCAGATTCTTCGGGAAATTCTGCGAATTCGAGCGATTCTTCGGCCACGGCACCGGTTCGCAGGACAACGGGCTGGTCTCCGGTGACATCCACCACGGTGGATGCGGTGCCACCCGATGCGGTGCCAAAGATGATGCAACCAATTCCCGGCAGCGTGGCAAGGCCCGCAGCTGCCTCTACGGCGCTGGCCGGCGTCTCGTCGCCGTGACGGTTCGCGCTCGTGCCCGTCACTGGTCCGACCTCGTCGATGAGCCAGCGCAGCCAGCCCAGCGCCGGCGCTCGGACGCCGAGCGTCTCCCGGCCGTGCAACGGGTCTAGACCCCCTCGGCGCCGCGCCACCAGCGTCAGACCGCCCGGCCAGTGTCGCTGCGCGAGCGCGCGGGCTTGTGGGGACAGCTCCACCAGTTCGTCGGCCTGTTCGAGGCCCGACACCAGGATCGGCATCGGCTCGCTGTGGGGACGCTCCTTGGCATCGCACACGCGGGCGACCGCAGCGGTGTCGGCGTAGCGAGCCATGACACCGCAGAGAGTGTCGGTGGGCGCCACGATGAATTCGCCGGCGCGCAGCCGCTCGGCCGCTTGGTCAATGGTCGATGCGTCGGGTTCAGAGCGCGGGCGCGACGCAACGAGCGCCCGATCGAGACCCGCCAAGTCGCGCTCGATTCGCACCTCTTCGTAACCGCGTGCGACCGCCATGGCCGCGACCGCCGATGCCTGTGCCGTCGCGATCTCCAGCACGAGCAGGCCGCCCGGTGCCAACCAGATGCGGGCGTCACGCACAATCGTGCGTACCGCGTCCAGTCCGTCCGGTCCGGCGTAGAGCGCCCCGTGTGGCTCCCAATCGTCGATCTCAGCGGAAAGCACCTCGCCGTCGGCCACATACGGAGGGTTGGACACAATGAGATCAAGTCGTCGGAACCGCAGCTCGGTCACGCAGTCGTTCCCGACGTGCAGTCCTTCGAGTGCTTCGAACCAGCTCCCTTGATGCAGCGAGACGCGGGTGGCTGCACTTCCCAGACCGGCCATGTTCGCTGCCGCCAGCGACAGCGCGTCGGCTGAACTGTCGGTGGCGTACACGCGGGCCTGGGGCACCTCGTGTGCGATCGACAAGGCGATCGCGCCGCAGCCCGTGCCCAGATCGACCACGTTCACTTCTGCCAGACGCCGTCGGCGCACTGTGCTTTGGAGCCAGTCGATGGCGATGCCCGCAACCACCTCCGTCTCAGGGCGAGGGATGAGCGCACGGAGGTCGGTGGCCAGGTCGAGCTTGCGGAAACCCCAGCTGCCGAGCACGTATTGCAGCGGCTCGCCCGCCACCCGACGGGCGGCCATGGCGTCGGCGTGCGCCACCATGCGCACAGTCATCGGCGTCTGCGGCGCCAGGGCGACCTCGGCGGCGTCGCGCCCGCTGGCCTCCGCCGCGATGCGGCGCGCGCTCACCTCAGGTTCGGGCACACCGGCAGCCTCGAACTGCGCACGCAGTCCCCGGTACAGGTCCCCCAGCATCAGCCCGTCGGGATGGGCCATGACCGAGCTCCGTTTCCTTCCCCGGCGACGGTTCAAGCACCGCCGTCGGCGACCGCAGCTGCCAAGAGCTGCTCGCGCTCAGCACTAGCTAGTGCCTCGACGATCTCGTCCAGCTCGCCGGCCAGCACCCGGTCCAGCTTGTAGATCGTGAGACCCACCCGGTGATCGGTGACCCGGCTCTCCTTGAAGTTGTACGTCCGGATCTTCTCGGAGCGGCCTCCGCCGCGGACCTGGTCCCGCTTGTGGGCCGCCACCTCTGCTGCGTGGGCCTCTTGCTGGAGCTGCAAGAGCCGCGAGCGCAGCACCCGCATGGCCTTGGCTCGGTTCTGAAGCTGGCTCTTCTCGTCCTGCATCGACACCACCACCCCGGTGGGCTTGTGGGTGACCCGCACCGCCGAATCGGTGGTGTTGACCGACTGGCCTCCCGGTCCCGATGAGCGGAACGTGTCGACGATGAGATCGTTCGGATCGATCTCGACGTCCACTTCCTCGGCTTCGGGCAGCACGCTCACTGTCGCTGACGATGTGTGGACGCGGCCTTGGGACTCCGTCACGGGTACTCGCTGCACTCGGTGCGGTCCGCCCTCGTGCTTCAGCGTCCGCCACACGCCGGGACCGCGCACCGCGAACGTCACGTTGGTGAACCCGCCCATGTCGCTGTCCTGACTGCCGAGCAGCTCGAACGACCATCTCGGCTGCACGGCCACATACGCCCGGTACATCTCGAACAGGTCTCGTGCCCAGAGGTTGGCTTCCTCGCCGCCCTCGGCCCCCTGGATCTCCACGATGACATCGCGCTCGTCGTTCGGATCCTGGGGCAGCAGCAGATCCTTCAGCCGCTCGTCGAGATTTGCTGCTCGCTCGGTCGCGGCCTCCAGCATCTCTGAGGCCTCGGCCGCATCGTCGCCGACGCTGGCGTCGAGGAGGTCCTGGGCGGCTTCGGCGTCGGCCTGTGCATCTCGAGCCTCGTGGGCGACGTCGATGATCTCGCCGATCCGAGCGAGTCGCCGGCCGAGTTCGGCGAACTGCGCCCGGTCGCCCGAGGCCACGCCTTCGCCGAGCTTTCGCTCGAGTTCGGACCGCTCGGCCTCGAGCGCGACAAGCCGTTCAGATTCGAAGGCTTCGAGGGCGCCCAACACGCGTTCAGGCTAACTGCGGGGGTAGTGGGCGGATCAGTGACCTATGGCGGTGGTGGTGCGCCACCCGTCGTCGATCTCGACGATCTCGGCTGGTCGTATGAGCCTGGTCGCCATGGCTGCGACGATGTCGTGCGCATCGCGGCGAGCCAGCGCCACGACCAGCTCGGCTTCCGGATCGAGCAACAGACGAGCGTCGGCGGCGAATGGCACGACGTCAAGGTCGATGCCGACGCAAGTGACGACGACCAAGCGACGACCATCGGACCGCACGCCGTACGCGACCGCAGGCGCCGATTCTTTGGGTCCACTCCGCGGCAGGGGCGGAGACGCAGCGCGCAAGCGGCTCGCACCTACGAGTTCCGGCTGGCGCAGCAGCAGTGATCGGAGCCAGCGAGCCGCGCCCATGCGGTTGAGCGGATGCGGCGACGCCCCCGGCGAGCGATGTATCCGCACCACCTCGGCGACGCGGCGGATGGCCTCGGGCGTTGGCTCACCGGCGTGCAGCAACGAGAAGGCCTCCCGATCGTGAGCGCCCACTCCGACCTCGATCTGCCACACCACGGAAGGTTCGTCGGGATCACCGCCGTCGGTGTCCTCACCGCTGCTGGTGGCCACAGCGACGATGCGAGCTACTTCGAGACCCTCTACCTCGCCGGTGATGACGCCGTGCTCGACTGCAATCTCGACACCGGCAACGCCCAGCAGGGCCACCAGCTCGGGAACTCGGGGAGGAGCTGGCTCGGTCGGTCGCGGTGCCGCCCCTGCGAGAGCGGCACTGGGCCCGTCGATCTGCCACACAGTGGGTGCCGTGCCAAAGCACGCTGCCCGCCGAGCGAGCACGTCGCTGTGGTTCTCGGCAAAGACATGCACACTGTCGCAGCCAGTGCGCACCGCCATTGCCAACGCGCCGCCCAGCGCCCGCTGGGGTCGCTCCTGGGCAAGGCACAGCACCGTCGGCTCGGCGTCCGCAACAACGGCCAGGGCTCCGTCATCGGTGCCCGAGACTTCAGCCAGATCCACGCCGAGCACGGAGCGGGCCAGGGCTCGCAGCTTCGCCGCGTGCAGGGCCCGGATGCGATCAGCGTCGAGCGCCATGGTGGCTGCCGTCAGACGTGGGGGGTTTCGAGACTGCGGTGCCGGCCCATTGGTGATGCTCGTAGCACCCGCCGGCCGCGCCGAACCGGTGGCCCGTTCAGCTCCGCCGCTTCCGCTGGCCGTAGCGGCGCTCGAAGCGCTCCACGCGGCCCGCCGTGTCGACGATCTTCATCTGCCCGGTGAAGAAGGGATGGCTGGCACTGGACAGCTCAACGTTGGCCAGCGGATAGGTGTTGCCGTCGGCCCACTCGATCGTGGCGTTGGTCTCGACAGTGGACTGGGTGAGGAACGCGAAATCGGCGCTGGCGTCGCGGAACACCACGGGCCTGTAGTTCGGATGGATATCGCTCTTCATCGTGTTCCCTGATTCGAAGGTTCCGGGGCAGTCAGCCTAAGGCGCCTGGGGTGCAATCGCATCGAGTGCAGATCAACGGTGCTCACCGAGGCTGAAGCTGTGGTCGCGGTCCACCGAGACCTCGCCGGCCTTCAGATCAGCGATTCCCGGCAAGCCCCCAACGAGCGCTATCTCCAGGTTCGCCGCTTCGCGCAGCCGCGCCGCCACCAGGTCGTCGACTGGGTTGCCCGTTGACGTCCGTGCCGTTGCCACCATGGTGATGGAGCCGGCGTCTTCCAGATTCCGGGCGCCTCCGAAGAACCGCAGCGTCGACGAGATGGCTGCGCCCACGGTGTCGGCGGGCTGATGTCGCCCGTTCCCACTTGCCGCGTAGGCACGAGCAAGCCGCGTCAATCCGTCGAAGAGGATCACGACGTCGTCTCCAGACTCCGCCATACGCTTCGTGCGCTCCAGCGTGAGCTCGGCCACGGCAAGGTGCTCTTCGGGCGGCCGGTCGAACGTAGACGCCAGGACCTCGCCCGAGGTCTCCAGCCGGCGGGTCAACTCGGTGACATCCTCGGGCCGCTCCTCGATGAGCAGCACGATCAGGTGGATGTCTGGATGTTGGTCGCCAATGGCAGTGGCCATTGCCGCCAGCAGTGGTGATGCAGAGCGCGTCCCACTGGCCGTGAGCAGGCCGCGTGAACCCATTCCGATCAGGGCGAGGTCGTCGACGGTCGCGAGAGTTCCTGCACGCTGGGGGCCCGCGAGCGGCAATGCGTCTGTGGGCAGCACCGGTGTGAGTTCATCAAACAGCGGTCGGTCAGGTCGTTCGGGCGGCAGCTCGCCATTGAGCGTGTCAAGGCGCAGCAGTGCAGGGTTGCGCTCGCTGCGGGCCGCTGGACGGCTGACGCCGGTGATCCGGTCGCCGCGGCGCAGGTCGTACTGACGCACCTGCCGGGCCGCGATATAGACATCGTCGGCCGAAGGCAGCGGGCCAGCAGTGCGCAGGAAGCCGTAGCCCTCGTCTCGCAGGTCGAGCAGGCCATCGCAATGCACGGTCTCGCCGACAATCGGTCCGTCGTCTCGGCCTCGACCGCGGCGGCGGCTGCGGCGGTTGCCTTCCTCGGCCACTGGGGCATCGGGCCCGGATCCCTCATCGTCGGGTTGCGTATCGCCGGCGTCCGCTGGCGGCGCGTCCCGATCATCGACGACCGGCGGCGAATCGGCTTCGGCTTCGGCTTCGGCGTCAGAGCCGCTCGAAGCGACGGGTTGAGGCGGCGGTGCTGGTGTACGGGTGCGCGTCGTGACCTTCGGAGTCTCCGCAACCGCTTCGGCCGGATCTTCGGCCACGCCTCCTGTGTCGCCGTTGGCGCCCTCGGGCGCAAGGATGGCGCTGATGATCGTGCCCTTGCGGGCACGGGGTGCTACCTCGATGCCGAGCGCCGCGGCGATCTGGAGCAATTCGTCTCGCTCCTTCGCCTCCAGCAAGGCACGATCCGGCATGTCCGACATGGCTACCTCAGAAGCTCTGGCTTGCTCTCGCGACGCCGTTCGGGCCGCGAAGTGAGTTTGCGTTTCCTGTGCCGGGCCTTGGCGCCCGACACAGCGATCTGGTCCCGTGACGCCCGAGCGAGCCCTGCACTGGGGGAACCGTCGATCAACGCTGACGCTACCGCCAGCCGCCCCAAGCCACTACTGCCCGGCAGCGGAAGTGACGAAGTCGCGGAGGGTGGCGAGGTCGTTCGGGAGAGCGGTGAGGTACTCGTCGCGGTCGGCAAGGGCGGCCAGCGACGGTGGCAACTCGGGTTGTCGGCCGGTGGCTTCGACTACCGCCTCGCCGAATTTGGCAGGGTGTGCGGTGGACATGACGGCGATGGGAGTGGTCCATCCGCCGGGCGGAGCGTCACGGCGCGCCACCGTGAGTGCAACCGCCGTGTGCGGGTCGATGAGCCGGCCGTCGGCTTCATCCACCGCCGCGATCGTGGCGGCCACCTCGTCCTCGCTCGCAGAGCCGGCATCGAAGCCCGCACGCAGGCCAGCAAGTACATCAGGCGCCAATGCCAAGGAATCCTCTGCACGGAAGTGAGCCATGTCGGCTGCGAGCGCAGCGCCGCGGCGGCCACCCAGCTCGAACAGCAGCCGCTCGAAGTTGCTGGACACACCGATATCCATGGCCGGGCTGGTCGAGGGCCGCACCTCGCTGATGGACATGTCGCCGGTGCGGTGGGTGCGAGCCAGGATGTCGTTGTGGTTGGTGGCAACCACGAGCCGGTCGATCGGGACGCCCATGCGGCGGGCCACATCGCCCGCAAGCACGTTGCCGAAGTTGCCGGTCGGCACGCAGAACGACACGGCCTGCTCGGGTGCGCCCAGCTTCACCGCAGTGGTCACGTAGTAGACGGTCTGCGCAGCCACGCGTGCCCAGTTGATGCTGTTCACCGCTCCGAGCCGCATCCGCTCGCGCAACGGTCGGTCGCCAAACAGCGCCTTCACCAGGTCCTGGCAATCGTCGAAGGTGCCGTTGATGGCCACGTTGTGAATGTTCGGGCTGTCCACGGTGGTCATCTGGCGTCGCTGGATCTCGGTGACCCGGCCAGCCGGATGCAGCATCACCAATTCGATGCCCTCGCGGTCACGGCACGCCTCGATGGCCGCCGAGCCGGTGTCTCCTGAGGTGGCGCCCACGACCGTCATGGTCGTGGCGCGCCGGGTGAGCTCGTGTTCGAACAGACGACCCAGCAGCGCCAGCGCCACGTCCTTGAACGACAGCGTCGGCCCCCGGAACAGCTCCACGAGGTGTTCACCTGTGGCCAACTGGCTGGTCGGCACCACTTCGGGATGGGTGAACGTGGAGTACGCGTCGAGGGTGAGTGCGGTCAGATCGTCGACGTCCAATGAGGGCGCCACAAATGGGGCCAGCACCCGTGCTGCCACCTCGTGGTACTCGAGTTCAGCAAAATCAGCCAGGTCGTTCGCACTGATCGCCGGCAGTTCAACAGGCACATACAGCCCGCCGTCGGAGGCCAGGCCCTCGAGCAGCACATCGCCGAATTCCAGGATCGGGGCATCGCCCCGGGTGCTGAGGTAACGCATGCTCAGGCCAGTCAATCCCGCCGGCTACTCGCCGATCACGCGGATCGCGTTGCCGATGCTCCGTACGGCGTCGAGGTTGCGCACGTCGCGCAGCGTTGACGCCACGTCGGCTTCGCGAGCGCGGTGGGTGATGAACTCCAAATGCGCTATGCCGTCGGCCGCACCGCCCCGGGTTGTCTGCTCGACCGAGCGGATTGACACCCCGTGCTGGCCGAAGACGCCAGCCACCGCGGCAAGCACGCCGGGCTCGTCGATGACGTCGAACTGCAGGTGGTACGCGGTGTAGGTCTCGTCGATGGGCCGCAGTCGCGCCGCCGCCAGCGGGCCGAAGCCATCGCAGACGCCCCGGCGCAGGTTCTGCGACACCGTGATGAGGTCGCCCAACATGGCGCTGGCGGTCGGAAAGCCGCCCGCACCACGCCCGTAAAGCATGAGCTCTTCGACGGCTTCTCCCTCGAGGAAGACTGCGTTGAAGGCGTCGCGCACCGAGGCCAGTGGATGGTCGATGGGCACCATCGCCGGATGCACTCGCACTGCGATCTCGCCGTTCTGACGCTCAGCCACTGCCAGCAGCTTGATGACATGGCCCATCCGGGCAGCCGCAGCGATGTCGTCCTTGCCGATCCCGCTGATGCCCTCGGCGTAGACGTCGCCGGCCACGACCTTGGCACTGAATGCGGTCATCGCCAGGATCGCCGCCTTGGCTCCAGCATCGAATCCCTCGACGTCGGCCGTCGGGTCGGCCTCGGCGTAGCCCAGACGCTGCGCCTCACCCAGCACGTCGGCGTAGTCGGCCCCGTCCTCGGTCATCCGGGTGAGGATGTAGTTGGTCGTACCGTTCACGATTCCCATCACCCGGGTGATGCGCTCGCCGACGAGCGAGTTGCGCAGTACGCCGATGAGCGGGATCCCGCCCGCTACGGCAGCCTCGAACGCCAAGTCCACGCGGTTGGCCGCGGCCGCGGCGAACAGCTCCTCACCGACATTGGCGATGAGCTCCTTGTTGGCGGACACGACGGGCTTGCCTGCATTGAGGGCGGCGGCAACCAGGTGCCGGGCAGGCTCGATGCCGCCCATCGCCTCCACAACCACGTCCACGTCATCGGCGACCACCAGCGATTCGCTGTCACGAGTCAGTACTCCGTCAGGCAGCTCCACCGTTCGCTCGGCGCTGAGATTGCGAACCGCAACCCGGGTGACCTCGAATTCCAGCGAGGTACGACCCACGAGATACGCGGCGTCGCGCTGCAGCAGTGACGCCAGCGCCGCCCCGACGTTGCCGCAACCCAGAATGCCGACGCGCACCGAGCGGGGCGCGCCCGCATCATCGGCGGGAGGGTGCATGGGCTCGGAAGCGGCTTCGGGCACGGCGGAAACGGTACCGGCAGCGCACCCGCACCCCAGCAGTATTTTCAGCTTCGAGTCGGAACGGTGCCAGCGCGCAGGGGGCGCCGACTCTCTACAGAACGTCGAGCGCCACCATGTCGTCGACGGTTTCGCGGCGGATCACCAGCCGGGCATCGCCGTCGGCCACAAACACCACGGCCGGGCGGCCGATGCGGTTGTAGGGGGCGCCCATCGAGTACCCGTATGCCCCTGTCACCGGCGTGGACACCAGATCGCCCGAACGGAGTCCAGCGGGCATCGGGGCTGAACGCACGATCACGTCGCCCGATTCGCAGTGCTTGCCCACCAGCCTCACCCGGTCGGGACGGGGCTCGGCGGCACGGGCCGGCATGAACGCCGTGTAGTCACTGCCGTAGAGCATCGGGCGCGGGTTGTCGCCATAGCCGCCGTCGACGGCCGCATAGGTACGTACGCCCGGCACTTCCTTAATGGCTCCCACCGTGTAGAGCGTCACCGCTGCCGCTGCAGCAATGGCACGCCCCGGCTCAGCCGCAAGTCGCCCCCCGAGGCCGTGTTGGGTGCTCAGCGCATCCCATCTCTGCGACAGGACCGCACCCCACTCGCTGATCGTCGGTGCCCGCTCCGATTCCACGTAGGCGACGCCGAGCCCACCGCCGATCGACAGCTCATCCAGACAGCCGGCAGCCAGCCCCGAGCCACCGAACAGCGGGGCCGCGAACTCGGCAACCACCTCCAGCGCCTTGGCCAGGCTCTCCACCCGGAACACCTGACTGCCGATATGGCAGTGGATGCCCACGAGCTCGACCGAAGCCGAAGAAGCGGCCCGCTCGACTGCGGCATTCGCAAAGCCCTGGGCGATGCCGAAGCCGAATTTGGAGTCGGCCTGCCCGGTCGAGATGTACTCGTGTGTCTCTGCCCTCACGCCGGGCGTGACCCGCAACAAGACCCGCGGCACTACCCCGTCGGCACGGTGCAGCTCGTCGAGACGGTCCAGCTCGTCGGCCGAATCGACGACGATGCGGCCCACACCTGCTGCGCGAGCCATCGCCATCTCTGCGACTGACTTGTTGTTGCCGTGCAGCACGATCCGCTGCGCCACGCTCTCGGCGGCGGCGCCATCGAACGCCCGCAGCACGGTCGCCAGCTCGCCACCGCTGGCCACATCGACATCCATGCCCTCGGAGATCGCCAGCCGGGCCATGGCCGCGCACAAGAACGCTTTAGCTGCATACGCCGCTCCCCCATCGAAAGCCGCAACGGCCTCGCGGCAGCGCGCACGCAGGTGCGCTTCGTCATAGACGAACAACGGCGTGCCGAACTCGGCGGCCAGGTCGACCAGGTCGCAACCGCCGACTCGCAGGCGCCCCAACTCGGACACCTCGGAGGTCTCGGGCAGCAGCCGCAACGGGATCGGGTCGCTGGGATCGTCGGCAGGCGCCTCGGTGCCACCGGCTGCGGTGCTGGGTGAATCAGGGCTCATGGCCGGACCGTCACTTCCCGCTCACATCGCCGACGGCGCGTCCACGCCGAGGAGGTCCAACCCGATCGCTAAGCCGATGCGCGTGCCCTCAGTCAGGCAGAGCCGAGCGTCGCGCACCTCCGGCAGCACGTCGCAGTGCAGGATCGGGCAGTCGTGGTAGAAGCCGTGGAAGGCGCCAGCCAGGTCGCGCACCCATGTCGTCACCCTGTGGGGTGCCCGATCTCGCAGCGCGATCTCCACCACTGAGGGCAGTACCTCGAGCGCTCGCAACAGCGCCAGCTCGCGCTCGCCGTCGAGCGACGACAGATCAGTGCCGGCAGGCGGTACGGGCGCGACCCCATCCGATTCAGCTCGGCGAGCTACCGACGCGATGCGAGCATGCGCGTACTGCACGTAGAAGACCGGATTCTCCGAGGCCTGCGCCGACAGTAGGTCGATATCGATGGTTTGACGCGAGTCGATCGACTGCAGCAGGAACGCGAAGCGCGCCACGTCGGGACCCACCGCGTCGATGAGCTCGCGCACTTCCACCATCGTGCCGGTGCGCTTGGACAGCTCGATGATCTGGCCGTCGCGCATGAGCGTCACGTTCTGGCCGACGATCGCCTCGTAGGAATCGGGCGGGTGCCCCAGCATTTGCATGGCTGCTGCGATGCGGGGTACGTAGCCGTGGTGATCGGCTCCCAGAACGTCGATGACCTGACTGCCGCGGCCGAACTTGGCGTCGTGGTAGGCGATGTCAGGCACGAAGTAGGTGGGTTCGCCGTCGCTGCGGTACAACACCCGGTCCTTGTCATCGCCGAACTCGCTGGTGCACAGCCAGACAGCCCCGTCCTCCTCATACACCCTGCCGGCATCGCGAAGCCACCCCATGGCGTCGTCCATGGCTCCGGAGTCCACCAGCGAAGCCTCGCTCTGCCAGCGGTCGAAGCTGACGTTCATGGCCGCCAGCGACTCGCCGACGTCGCGCAACGCCCGTTCGATACCCCATCTCGCAGCGAAGCGAACTTCGATGGAACTACCGACGGGAATCGGCGCGTGCCCCTCTTCGAGCGCCGCAATTCTCAACAAATTCGATACATCGGCTTCAGCCCCCGCACCCGCACGCAATTTGGCCGCGAGTTCGCTGGCCCACTCCACGACGTAATCGCCGTGATAGCCGTCGTCGGGCACCGGCTCACCGGTCATGCGCGCCACCAGCGACTGCCCAAACAGCTGCACTTGGGCGCCGAGGTCGTTCACGTAGTACTCGGTGACGGTCTCATAGCCGCAGCGACGGAACAGGCGGGCAAGGCTGTCGCCGTACGCACCCCACCGCCCTCCGCCAGCATGCAGCGGTCCGGTTGGGTTGGCAGAGACGAACTCCAGGTTCACGGTCTGGGACTGGCCGATGTCGGGGCAGGCGTAGCCCTCGGTCCCCTCGCGCAGGACCGAGACCAGCAGCTCGTGCAGCCACGACGGCGCCAGGTGCAGGTTGACGAATCCTGGGCCGGCGACCTCGGCGCGTTCGAGGTGCGGCAGGCCCGCGAGCTCGAGTTGGGCCACGACGCTTTCCGCCAGCTCGCGCGGAGCCATCTTGGCCGCCTTTGCGTACACCATGGCAGCGTTCGACGACCAGTCTCCGTGATCGGCTCGGGATGGACGTTCCAAACGAAGACGCGACGTGTCGGCGTCGATGCCAAGACCCGCAAGGGCACCTGCGATCGCGCCGGTGAGCGCCTGCTCCATCACCGTTGCGAAGCTACCCCTGCTGGACGCTGCTCCCGGGCTCAATTGCGGCCGAACAGCCGCAGCTTGTCGTTGCCTCCTCGCCGGCACCGATGATGTACGAGCCTGCATCGCACCCGGCTCTCGGCGCGGCGTAATTCGCCGCACGGGGTGTCCCCGCACATTCGGCGGCGTGAATGCCGCGCTCTTCGGCGGCGTGACAACCTCGCGCTATGGATCTCGACCTGACGTGGGTCAACGTTGCCGCCAGCTTGACTCTGGTGGCCGCTGTCGTAGTGCTGTCTGCATGGCTGCGCCTGGGCATCACGCGAAGTGTGGTCGTGGCGGCAGCACGAGCAGCGGCACAGCTCTCAGCGGTGGGCGGCGTGCTCATCGTGGTGCTGCGGCCAGAAGCCGCCCTCGTGTGGTCGTGGCTGTGGGTGGCCGCCATGGTGGTGCTGGCGACCGGCGTGGTGCGGCGGCGCACGCAGCGGCTCAAACCGTTCCAGCCGTCAACCGTCTTGATCGTGGCGGCGGTGCTCGTGCCGCTGAGTGTCTGCCTCGCAGTGACATTCGGGCTGGGCGTATTTGACCTCACGCCGACAGCGCTGGTGCCGATCGCCGGCATCCTGCTCGGCAATTCGCTGCCGACAACGATTGCTGCAGCCGCACGCATAGAGGAACTGCTGTTCGACGAACGCGGCCAGATCGACGCCATGCTCGCCTTGGGTTTTGACAGCAGCTCGGCAATCCGCCCGCAGGTTCGCAAAGCGATCCGATCAGCACTCGTCCCTCAGGTGGAGCGCACCAGCGTGGTGGGCCTGGTGGCGTTGCCCGGCGCGATGACCGGCATGATCCTGGCGGGCGCCGACCCGCTCGACGCCGTCGCCGCACAGATGATCGTGATGTTCCTGATCTTGGGGGGCGTCGCGTTCACCGTCGCTGTCGTGGTGCTCGGGACTGCCCGCAGCGTGATGACTCCCGACGGTCGCGTTGCACGGCCGCTTCACGCCCCAGCCGTGCCCGGCGGCGCGTCTGGCGACCCTCGACGCCGACGACACAGCCTCGTGCGGCGCTGGCGGCTGGACGTCTTTGCAAGAGCGGGGCGCGACGGCGGTCGGTAGCTTTGCCGGGCATTGAGTCCGGACATTCGAGCTGAATCCGGACTTTCAGCCCTCGTAGCTCAGGGGATAGAGCATTGGCCTCCGGAGCCATGTGCGCAGGTTCGAATCCTGCCGAGGGCGCGGTGTGATGTCGCGAGACATCCGAACCCCGCGGGGCTTCAATCTGCGACGAAGTAGTAGTCCCGCAGAGGTTGCAGATAATCGTCAATGGGTGGATACCCCTCGCGAAAGTAATTGGGGTGGGTCAATCGCAGGGCATCCTCGGAGGCTGCTCCCAGCAAGACCGCTTCGATGCGCGTTCCCCAGTGCTTGCTCTCGGCCTCGGCGCACTGCCTCATTGCCGTCTCGAATTCCGACGACGGGTATTCCGAAATACTCAACTGCTTGCGCCCATCGTGGTCATACAAGATCACGTAGTAGTTGTCTCTTGCTACGTCCATGGATGCTTCCTCAACTCGGAAGAAAACTCCTCAACGGCGAACTTGGCCGCGAGATATGCATCGCGGGTTTCCTCGGGCGACATGTTCGCGAACGTGGGTTCACTCTGGGCAATTGCATCGGCCGCATCCCGGAAGCGAGGACCTCGGGGCTGCCTTCTCCTCCTTTGAAGTCTACGCGCGAAACATTGGAGGCCTCTTCAACCAGAGTTGCCCAAAGGTGCTGGGAGACAGTGCGCAACTGAATCTCGACGCGGCATCCGAACTCGATGGGACAGACATGAATGGCGCGGTAGCCGGAGATGCGGGGCTGAGCCACGTAGTCGTCGATCTTGACCTGCTCGGCCTCCCATGACTCCAGCAGGCGATCACGCACTCTGTTCACTGCGTCTTGATTTCCAAGGACAACGCGGTGCCCCGTGACGTCCTGCATCTGAGTCAGTCGCATCGTCGGTCGCCGATGCAGCTTCAGCGCTATCGAACTCACGCGCTTGATGCGGCTGGCCCTGTCAACGAGCCAGTCGCCATCCTGTTGGACGCCGAGCCGAATCTTGACTTCTGCGCCGAGCATTGATGCTCGGTGCGCGACCTTGAGACGTGCGATCACGCCGAGCGCTTCGTCCAACTCGGCTCTGGTCGGAAAGTCAGTGCCGCTCGACCGCACCCGTCTCAAGACCCTGCCCGCAGCATTGACAGCCGAAGCGCTCGGTCTTGACACGGCGTCAGACCGTAGCCGTGGAGCCGGTCCAACTACCCCCCATTTCCGGCGCGTGCGCAGCCTTGTCGTCGTCAACTTGCCGGAGGCGTCGGGAATGGTCGACGTAACTCAGTCGGCGGCTGACCAGCCGGTCAACTCGGTGCGCTGGATGACGATGGCAGCGCCGACCGGCGGTTGGGTGGCGTACTGGGGATAGCGCTCGCACAGCAACGACAGCAGTCGGCGCTTGGTACCGCGGGGTGGTCGGTTGGGGGGTGCGGGTTAGCTGTTGGATAGGAGGATGCGGCGTGCGGCGCGGGCGGCTGTGTCGGTGCGGGTGCTGCCGGTGATGCGCCGGATGCTGGCAGTCTCGGGGGCGATCTCGGTGATGGCTGTTCGGACATCATTGGTCACAGCAGCAGTGCCGCCCACGATGATGACCTGAGCGGGCCGGTACTCAACGATCAGCGCCGCAGTCGCTTCAGGCAGCGTTCCTTGATTGGTGTAGGCAACCGCAGCGTTCTCCGTCGCAGCAGCCAACGCCGCCGCCACACCGACATCAGGCGGCGACCAGCCATTCGCGATCACCAAGGTCACACCCTCGGGCGCCCCAGCAGGGTTGCCCAGCACACGCCGTGCTGCCTGCGCGGCGGTGTCGATGCGGTCGACGCCCGACAACCGCGAGATGCTGGCATCGCCCGCCACAGCAGCAATCGCGTCCTGCACCTCCGAACTGATCGCAACAACCCCGCCGACCAGGACCACGCGCGCGACCTCATAGTCCCGCAGCAACGCCGCCGATGCCTCGGGCAGCGTGCCTGCGCGCGTGTACACCACCGCTGCGCGACCGCTGCGCGCAGCCAGCGCCGCCGCTACGCCGATATCAGGCGAAGACCAGCCATTGGCCACGACCACAGTGACCCGCCCCGCCCCCGAGGGCGTGCCCAGGATGCGCCGGGCGGTGACCGCCGCCGTCTCAACACGATCCGCGCCAGCCAACCGAGAAATCGACGAACCAGCCGTCGCAGCATCGATCTGGGTGCGCACGTCACGAGACACCGCAGCGTTGCCGCCGACAATGATCACCTCAGCAGGCAAGGCCTGTCTCAACAGCACTCTCGTCGCCTCAGACAGCTCATCGCCCGCCGTGTACACCACCACCGCACCCGGGGTACGCGCCGCCAACACCGACGCCACACCCACATCAGCCGGCGACCACCCATTGGCCACCACAAAGGTCGCAACACCCACATCGAAATCGCCGCCACCACCGCCGCCACTGCCGCCACTGCTGCTGCTGCCACCGCCGGTGCCGGTGCCCGTGCCCGTGCCCGTGCCACCGCCCGTAATGGTGCCGACGAAGTCGATACGTGCGGGTGTTGCATCTGACCCGCTGCTCTTGCGCCAGCCGATCTCGATGGTTTCGTCGCTTTCGGTCACGCCGTCATCGACGATGGTGATTTCGAAGGTCGCCGAGAGATCTTCCGCCGGCACAGTAATGACGGCATCGGAACCGCCAAAGAAATCCAAGTAGTCATCCCCGCTCGTCGCCGTGCCACCAACGTCCGAGCCGTCTTGGGGTGTGCTGTAGGAGATGTCGGCGGAGCTCGGATGGCTGAGCTGCAGGGTCAGGGTCATGGTCCCGTCGTCTTCGCCGACGCTCTGCGCGTCCATGGAAGCCGTGGGCTGCTGCTCGTTGTCGCGGATGGTGACGTCGGCGCTGTGCGGCGTGGTCAGCGTCGCGAGGCTGGGGCTGTGCAACTCGACGCTGAAGTTCTCACTTAATGGTTCATAGATGTTGTCGTTCAGGATCTGGACGGTGATGGTCTTTGAGGTCTCACTCGGTGCGAAGGTCAACGTCCCCGTTTTGGAGCTGTAGTCGGCGCCTACGACTGCGCTGGCATCTGCCGTCCTGTAGTCCACGGTGACCTGCGACGATGTGTCTCCGCTCTTGTTGACGGTCAGCACGGCCGAGCCCGACTGCTCATTCACGGTGTAGGAATCCGCGGAGAAACTCAGGGTGGGAAGCTCCTCCCGAGTCAACGTCACCTGATAGGTCTTCGTGGTGGAGCCGTCCTTCGCCGTCACCTCCACCTCGATGACGTTCTCGCCCGGTGACAAGTCGATGTTGCGTACGGCCTTGCTGTTCCTCATCGCGGGGGTCCCAACGGAAAACGCGTAGGTCGCTTCGATGTCGATTGTCGTCACCAGCGCGGTGATCTGGTCCACATCGTTCGCCACCGACGCCGTGTAAATGAAGCTGTCCTCAAAGAAACCCAGCGGGTCCTTAATGGCAGTTTCCGGGTGCAGCGTGATCGCGATGTCGCCTTCCGAGTTCATGTCCATCGGGTCCGTCAGCCCGCGATAGTCCAGCGCCATGCTGGCCAGCCTCGCTTCGGAGTCGTCGGCGAGCTTCACGCCCACCGTCACGCTCTCGCGATGTTTCTGGTTCCAGGCGAGGCCGTCGGGAGCCTCCCAGACATACTGCGGCAATAAGTGGTTCTCCGAATCTTCGTCGGCGATCAACATCTCCTCGTCGAGGTAGAACACCGAGCCGTCCGGCAAGTACTCGCCGAGAGCGATCGTCACCAAGTGGTTGAACGGACTACCGGGCGGCTGAACGGTGTTGATGATCTGCGTGACCGTCCAAGTCGTCCCCTCGCCGTCGTCGATGATCGTGTCCGCGAGATCGCCGTCGGCGATCTCGGGGGCGAAGCCGTAGAGCGTGGAGCTCCCGTCATCAAGGCTCCCAATCGTCAGCGCGGTACACCAGTGGTAGCCGGCCGGACAGGAGTTGGTTCTGTCGTCGTCGACCACCGTCACCGACACGACGGCGGGGTTAAGGACGTCGTACTTGGGGTCCGTACTCGACACGCTGTGGGTCAACGTGACACTGTCGTTGGCGGCGTCTACGTCACTGCGTCCCGTCACTTTCACCGTCTGGGGCGTATCCCAATTCACGGGGGTGAAGTTCAGCGTGGTCGTCACCAGGGTCACACCGGCGCTCGGCTGCGCCGCGACCGTCACCTCGACGTCCGCCGTGGGCTCGGAGTTGAGGACCACCGTGTAGCTGCGCCCGGTGGGGTTCCCCTCGCGCACGGCCAGCGAAGACTCCGAGACGGTGACTCCCGCTCTGTCGTTGTAGTCGGTGATCGTCACTTGGCTTTGGCATAAATTATTCCCACATTTCAGACCGCCCTCTTTGACAAGGTTGCGGTACTCTGGGGCCAGCCCCGAAGTTATTGTCAGTTCGACTTCGAATTTCTCGTTGCCCTCGTCGACGTCGTCGCTCAAGATCGTGATGTCGACGGGCACCTCCGCCCTGAACCTGGTCCCGTCCGCCACATAGCTCGACGCCGGAATTTCGACGACAACCGAGCGGCCGACGTAATCGTCGTCGGCTGTCGCCCCGCCCGCAGCCGTCGATACCGAGTATTCGCTTGGAACTATCGGTTTATCTGCCCCTTCGCCGGTGCGCGCCACCAGCTTGACCGTCAGCTTGCTTTCCGTCTCCGGGACCGTGTATTCGTCCTTATCGAATCCCACGGTGAGCGCGACCACGATCGACACCTCCGCCTCACTCGACATTCCCACGTCATAGCCCGAGCCATCGACCACCGTCGCCGTCAGCTTTCCGCTGGCGATTTCCTCTCCTGTGCTAACGCTGAAATCCGCCCAGCCAATCGTCAGCACCTTCGTGTCCGAACCCGCCGCAAACGTCACCTGCCGGGACAGATTCGACGTCGGCTTCAGGAACTGTCCCTCCCCTGGGTCCAACTCCACCTCCACCTCCAGTTCATCAGTCGTTGAGCCGGTGCGCGTCAGCGTGAAGCTGACGTCGGTGTAGGCCCCGAACACCTTGCTCGACTGGTCCGCCACGATCGTCACCACCGGATCGGCTGCCTGCGCGGAGACCGCTTGCGGGACTGTCAGCACGGACGCCGCCAACGCCACGATGGCGACCAAAGACCCCGCCCCCCCCCGAGAAGTGCGTGCCTTCATCATGTTCCTCCGCCCCTTCGATGGCGCAGGATATTCTAGAAGTAGTAATGCTGATTATTATGTGCAGACGGCAGGTCGCCGATAGAGGCCGTGAGACATCGTGACCGGAGGCAGTCTCGTCTGGAGCGTCCAGCCGAGGTTCCCATGTCTCGCGACGCATGGTTCCTGTGTCCTGAACCGACCGCCGGCCGGTTCACTGCGCCGGCTCAACTCGACGCTGACCATCCGGTCAACTCGGTGCGCTGGATGACGATGGCGGCGCCGACCGGCGGCTGCGCGGCGTACTGGGGATAGCGCTCGCACAGCAGCTTGATCGCATTTCGGTACTGCGCACCCTCGGTGTGCACCACAGCGCGGCCGCGCAGGCGCACCCACCACAGGCGCTCCCAGTTCGTGTCGTCGTAGTGCTCGATCAGCATCGTGACCTCGGGAAAGCGTCGAACATTGTCGAGCCGCTTGAGGTCCATGGTCGACTTGGGCTTGTGGTCGACAGCGGTCACCACGACGTCGTCCTCGAATGCGTACGTGCACGGCACGAGATCGACGCGCCCGTCGGCACGGATCGTCGCGAGTGTCGCCACCCGACCCTCGGACAGCAGGTCCAGCAGTTCGGCCTCGGTCACGGCGGGCCACCCTAGAGCACCGCGGCGTCGATCCAGCGCTTGAGCGTCATTGTTCCCAGAGTCTCCGAGCCAGGTTGTCCCGGACCGTCTGCGAGGCACCTGCCATAGTCTTGGGCCATGGCAATGACTGGGGCAATGACTGGGGCAACGACTGGGGCTCCCCCGGCATCTGGCGGCGCGCCGCCGCGCTGGACCTTCCAGTGGAAGGAGCTGTACGACGAGGTCATCACCACAGGGCTGTGCACGGGCTGTGCCGGCTGCGTGATCTCCTGCCCGCACGACGTCATCGGCTACGAGCACGTCGGGGGCGGCTTCATGCCATTCCACCTCGAATCCGAACTCGGTCTCGAAGACTGCGGCCACGGCCAGAAGGGCTGCACAAGCTGCACCCGCGCCTGTCCCCGCTTCCGCACCTGGGAAGACGAAGCCGACGATTTCATGTTCGGCCGGCACCGCACGGGCGAAGAGCCCTCAGGAGTGTTCAAGGACATCATCCTGACGAGGGCCTCTGACGACTTCGTCCACGAGATCGGTCAGGACGGCGGGCTGGTTTCGGCGATCCTCATTTGGGCGCTCGACCATGGCTACATCGACGCCGCCCTGACGTCCTATGTCGGCGAGGGCGAGGGCAACCAGTGGACGGCCTCGCCGGGCGTGGCCTTCAACCGCGACGACGTGCTGCGCGGCGCTGGCAGTCGCTACACCTATTCGGCCAACACGCTCGCCTACAACGAGGCGATCGAGGCCGGCGCTCAGAAGCTCGCTCTGGTCGGCATGAGCTGCCAGAGCTCGATCGTGCCCGTCGCCAAGTCCCGCAAGGTGGGCAAGGTCGGCAACCGGTTCGTGCTGAATATCGGGCTGCTGTGCTCGAAGTCGTTCGACGAGGCCATCTTCGAGGAGCTGTTCGAGCAGAAGTACGGGCTCGACCGCCATCTCATCCGCAAGACGAACATCAAGGGCGTCTTCCAGATCTGGACCCAAGACGGCGGCTACTACGAGATCAACCTCAAGGAATGCCACGCCTGGACCCGCGAGGGATGCAACCACTGCCCCGACTTCGCCGCCGAGCACGCCGACATCTCCACCGGCGGCATCGGCAAGTACAGCGACTGGACCCTCACCATCGTCCGGACCGAAATCGGCCGCGAGATCATCATGAAGATGCTCGCCGACGGCTCGCTCATCGGGCGTCCCGGCGACGAAGACCCGGGCGCTATCGCACTCATGCACAAGCTCAGCGAGAAGTCGCGGGCCCGCTGGCCCAAATTCGCCTGGGACAAGCCCGCACTGCTGCCCGAGCCCACAAAGAGGTAGCACACGCCGCAGCCATCGCTGGCTCACAGGCAGAGGTTGATGAAGTCGACGATGTCGGGTTGGACCTCGGTGCTGGCCATGAAGTGGCCCAGCCGGTGGGCCGGCACCACGTCCTGCGCTCGGGCCAGCGAGCAAGCACACAGGCTCCGCAAGCGGTCCGAGCCAGCAGAACACTCGTTGAGGTAAGCCTGCTGCTGGGCATCGGTCCACTGCGCCGGCGGTCCAGCCTCACGGCAGTCGACGAGCGCTGAAGCAAGCTCGGGAGAGAATTCCAGGGCGCCCGACATGCGATCCTCGAAGACCTCGAGATCGATGGCGGTGAGGTTGCCTTCCATTCGGTCGGCGGCGCAGTGGCACGGTCCCACGAGCCCGGCGTCGGCGACGCACGCATCCAAGAACGCGATGAGCGGCTCGATGGCCAGCAGGCCGGGAGCGCCAACGTCGGAAACGGCCGGGGGAGCAAGCGTGCCCGGATTGCCGAGGGGTACGCCGGAATCCGTTGCTCCCTGTCCGGTGGTCGCCGGCGCCACTTCGATCACGGTCGTTGAGCATGCAACAACGCCGGCCAGCGCCAGCACGGCTGCGACCCAACGCGCACCGCGCAGCAGTTGAGGCCGCCAGGCCTCAGGCGGGCGGAAGATTCGCCAGCCGGCGCGCATCGCGAAGCACCGTATCGGCCATGTCAGCGGTGAGGCGGCCGGTGAACGTGTTCTGCTGACTTGGGTGGAACGAGCACACGATGTGGGCGATCCCGCCCAACGACTCCGAGCCTTTCGATCCTCGGCCGGCAGGCACCTCGGCGGTCACGCCGTGGCCGAAACGGGGCCGAGGCCGCACGCCACCAAGCGTGCACAGCACGCCGTAGGCGAATGCGCCGAGGGCGACCGCTACCCGGGCGTTGACAAGCAGCGCCAGCTCGCGTTCGAGGAAGGGCCGGCAGGCATCTCGTTCGACTGGAGTGGGCTTGTTGGCTGGCGGTGCGCAGCGAACCGCAGCGGTGATGTACGCATCACGCAGTTCCAGTCCGTCACCTGCGCGCTCAGATGTCGGCTGGTTCGCGAAGCCGCAGCGATGCAGGGCCGCGTACAGGAAGTCGCCTGAGCGGTCGCCAGTGAACATCCGACCGGTGCGGTTCGCGCCGTGTGCAGCCGGCGCTAGCCCGACGAAAACGACCGCCGCGGCCGGATCTCCAAAACCGGGCACGCCTCGCCCCCAGTAGTCCTCGTCCGCGAATGCGGCTCGCTTTTGAGCTGCGGTCTGCTCGCGCCACGCCACGAGCCGATCGCAGCGCCTGCACGCCGCGACCTCGTCGTTCAACAGGCGCAGCGCCGCGCCGCGCGACGCGTCCCCAGGCGAACGTAATGCGGCGCTCATCGTTGCGAGTGTGCCAGTCGTCGCCGCTGCGCGCGTGCCGTGCGTCGCCGCTGCGCGGCGACCCAGACAAGTAGCTTCGGCACGGTGCCAGCCCGAACTCGACCCACGCTGCTGCTGTTCGTTCGCCACGGTCTCACCCCGACGACCGGCGTCGAGCTGTACGGCCGACGGCCGGGAGTACACCTGTCTGACGCCGGCGTCCAGCAGGCACAGCGTGCCGCCGAACGCATCGCTGCGGGGGGACGCCGCGTCGCAGCGGTGTATGCCAGCCCGCTGGAGCGGGCCCAGGAAACCGCCGCTCCGATTGCTAAGGGCCTCAGCCGCAGCGTGCGCATACACGACGGCCTCAACGAACTCGACATGGGCCGCTGGACGGGTCGCAAGCTCAGCCAGTTGCGCAAGTTGGCCGCGTGGTCGCAGGTGCAGCGCTATCCCAGCGGCTTTCGCTTCCCCGACGGCGAGACGTTCCGTCAGATGCAGGCGCGCATCGCTACGACTGCAGCCGAGCTGGCAGCCCGCCATCGCGGTGCGACGGTTGTCGCGGTCAGCCACGCCGACCCCATACGGGCGCTGGTGGCTGACGCCATGGGAACCCATCTCGACCTCTTCCAGCGGATAGTCGTGTCGCCATGCTCGGTGACTGCGATCCTGTACTCCACTGACGGCCCCGTGGTGCTGGCCACCAACAGCACTTCAGACCTTGCAGCACTCTCACCGGCATGACTGACGACTTCGACCTGCGCAATCCGGACGCCTTCGTGGCGGGAACGGTCGGGCCGACTGGCCAGCGGATCTTCTTCCTGCAGGCCACAGAGGCCGGTCACGTCGTCTCGCTGAAGCTGGAAAAGGGCCAGGTCTGGGCGCTGGCAAACCTGCTCAGCGAACTGCTCGAAGGCGAAAGCTACGAAGGTCCTGCGGCAACCTTCGCCAAGTTGGTCGAGCCGGTGACCGCTGCATGGACGGTCGGCCGTCTCGCGACGGGCTTGGACACCGAGGGCAAGGTCATCGTGCTCATTGCCGATGAGCTCGATGACAGCGACAGCGACGATCCCGACGACGAAGCTGATTCGGGCGGCGAGGAGCTGACTGAGGACGACGAGCGCACTGGCGGTCGCGCCCGCTTCCATCTCGACTATGCGATGGCGCTCGGATTCGCGCAACAAGCGCTGCTGCTGGTCGAAGAAGGCCGCGACTTCGGCCAGCGCAATGGGCACCGCCCGCCCCGAGACTGATTGGCCGGCGTGAGCGAACTGGCCCCGCATCACCTGCTGCCGAAGAACGAAGACGGCACACAACACGAGGTGCCGGTCATCTGGGACGCGTCCGCGGCGGATGCCCTAGGTGTGCTGCGCACGGGCGACATCTCCGTGCTGGGGCGGATGCCCTACAGCAGCAACGCCACGTTCCTGGTGCGAATCGACCACCCCACAATGCCGACCGCAGCGATCTACAAGCCCGAGCGGGGAGAGCGTCCGCTGTGGGATTTCCCGTCGGGATTGTACCGGCGGGAGATTGCCGCGTTTGAGCTGTCGGAGGCGCTTGACTGGCACGTCATTCCGCCCACCGTCGAGCGAGACGGGCCTTTTGGCGTGGGCTCAGTCCAGCTGTTCATCGACGCCAACTTCGAAGAGCACTACTTCACGCTGGTCAACGACGATCGGCACCATGGCGACCTTCGGCGGATCTGCGCCTTTGATCTTCTCGCCAACAACACCGACCGCAAGTCGGGGCACTGTTTGGCGTCGCGCTGGGGGCCGATCTACGGCATCGATCAGGGTCTGTGCTTCGCGAGCGACTTCAAGCTGCGCACGGTGATCTGGGACTTCGGCGGCGAACCTTTCGACGACGATCTCGCCGAGGCCATCGGATCGGCCGCTCAGCCGGCCCCCGCGCTGTCGCAATGGCTGCGTCCCGATGAGCTCAGCGCGCTGGCCGAGCGAGCCGAGTGGCTCGCCAACTTCGGCAAGTTCCCCGACGACGACGGCGGCCGTCGGTGGCCCTGGCCGCTGGTCTAACCAGCGGGAATGCGACAGCCGCTGGTTTGATCAGCGGGACTTGAGCACCTCGATCAACGCCGGCATCACCTTGTGCACGTCGCCGACGATGCCCAAGTCGGCCACGCCGAAGATCGGCGCCTCAGGGTCCTTGTTGATCGCAACGATGTTCTTGGAGCCCTTCATGCCGACCAGGTGCTGCGTGGCGCCTGAGATGCCGCAGGCGATGTAGACGTTCGGCTTCACGACCTTGCCGGTCTGCCCAACCTGCTTGGCGTAGGGAACCCAGCCGGCGTCCACGATGGCGCGCGAGGCGCCGGACGCTGCTCCGAGCAGGCCTGCCAACTCGTCGACCATCGAATACGCCTCGGGCTGTCCCAGCCCACGACCGCCCGACACCACCACGGCAGCGTCGTCGAGCTGCGGGCCCGAGCGCTCCTCGGCGTGACGGCCCGTTACGACGGCCCGGCCTGCTGCGCCTGGATCGACTGCTCCCACGCTCTCGACGCCTGCCGCTCCGCCGCCACTCGGCTCGGGCTCAAAGCTCTTCGGTCGGAACATGGCCAATGCGGGCGCCGGCGCACGGTAGGCGGTGAAAATGTTCTGCGTCCCGCCGAAGATCGGCTCCTCGGTGACAATTGCGCCGTCGACAACTTCGACGCCGACGTTGTTGGTGGAAACCGGACGATCTGCCAGCACTGCGAGCCGGGCGGCGGTGTCGCGCCCGTCGGCGGTCTGGCCGAAGAACACGGCGTCAGGAGCGGTGGCTTCGAGGTGGCCTGCGAGCGCAGCCGCGGCATGAACGCCGACCAGCCCGTCGCCGAGTCCTTGGAGTGCGTACACGGTGGACACGCCGTGCGCGCCCAGCTCGGCCGCCATGGCCTCGCCGTGCACCGGCGCGAACGCGGTCACCGAATCGGCCAGCGTTCGGGCCTTGGTGGCCAACTCGAGCGTGAGGCCCGAAGGTCCTTCGGCGTCGCCTTCAGCGAAGAGCAGAATCTGTGCAAGCGTCATTGCGAGTGGTTCCTGTGGGGTTCGTAGGTCAGTAGATCGGGTAGCTGGCGAGCCGGTTGAGAACGACAGTCAGGTCAGATGATCTTCAGCTCGGTGAGGAACTCGACGATGTTGGTGTGCGCATCGCCTTCATCGGTGATGATCTCGCCAGCCTCACGCTCGGCCGCATCGGTCACCTCGATCGTTTCCTGGCGGGCGCCTGCCACACCGACTGCGCTCGCATCGATGCCCAGCGCTGCGAGATCTTTCGGATCGACCGGTTTCTTCTTGGCCGCCATGATCCCCTTGAACGACGGATAGCGAGGCTCCACCACGCCTGCGGTCACCGAGACCACTGCTGGAAGCGCGCACTCCACCTGGTCGTAGCCGGCTTCGGTCTGGCGCTGGACGCTTGCGATGCCATCGGTGATCTCGATGTGCTTCGCGAACGTGACCGACGGCAATCCCATGACGCCGGCCACCATCTCGGGAACGGTGCCGGTGTAGCCGTCGCTGGACTCGGTGCCGGCCAGGACGAGGTCGGCTTCGAGCTCGCCGATAGCGGCACCCAGCACCTTGGCGGTGGCAAGTGCGTCGCTGCCGGCCAGTGCGTCGTCGCTGATCAGCACCGCGTCGTCGGCGCCCATCGCCAACGCGGTCCGCAACCCGCTGGTCTCAGAGCGGGGCGCCATTGACACCAGCGTCACCTGGCCGCCACCGGCTGCCTCTACGAGCTGCAGCGCCATCTCGACGCCGTAGGAGTCGGATTCGTCCAGAATCAGCTTGTCGTCCCGGTTCAGCGTCCGGGTATCGGACTGGAGCTGTCCCGGGATAGCCGGGTCTGGAATCTGCTTGACGCACACAACGACCTTCATGGCTCGGCAGTCTGCCGACTCACGCATCCGTTGCCACACCAGTTGCTTGATGGTGCTCGCAAGCTCGCATCTAACGGGCAATCCACCGACATGAGATCGTTGCCACACCGAGTGTCTGATGGTGCTCGCAAGGTCGCAGGAAATGAGTATTATTCATGTCTTAATGATCTTCAACCTTAGAAACGGCGGGCGTATTGGGGGGGGGGGGGGGATCCGCCCCGGCGGCACAGCCAGCGGCTTGGGGCCGCAGCGGCTGCGGTGACAGTCGTTGCAGCACTGCTGGCAACGCCGAACGCGGGCGCCGCGATCAGCGACGCTGAACGGGCACAGCGACCCTCGGGTCTGACCGCGGAAGCGCTGTGCGGCAGCGGCGGAGTGGCGCTGTCGGGCAACTCGAGCTTCGCGTTCGCGGACATCCCCGCCGTGTTCGACTGTCCCCCACCACCCATCAATACCGACGACAACAGCGGGGACGGCGGCGGGGACAACAGCGGGGACGGCGGCGGGGACGGCGGCGGGGACGGCGAAGTACCTGTCGGCGGTTCGATCGTGAAGTCCGGCGAGGGCGAGCCGGACGAGGCCAAAGAAGAAGACGCGAAGCTAGGGGACGACGGCCTCGAACGGCAAAACGTGCAGCAGAACGCGGTGGTGGCGTTCCCGGTGCGGGTGTTCGATTTGGACTCGGCCAATACTGGTTCGAAGGGTCTGTGGGGTGACGGGACGACGCTGTGGGTGGCTGACGAAGGTGACAAGAAGGGATACGCGTACGAGCTGGACGATCCCAACACTGACGCAGATGAGCTAGGCACCCGCGACTCGTCTGTGGACTTCGGGACGGTCCATCCAAGGGGCTTGTGGTCCGACGGGGACACGGCGTGGGCACTCGACTACACCAACGACAAGCTGGTGGCCTTCGACTGGCCGGCGCGCACCCGTAAACCGTCCCGTGACGTGACCCTCGACAGCGACCACACCAATGAGGCGGGCCTGTGGGGCCACAACGGCGTGCTGTACGTCCTCCAAGCCACAACTACCGACCCCAAGGTGTACGCCTACCAATACCTCAACAACGCGCACGGCCTGACCGTGACGGGCCATTCTGAGCCGGGGTCAACGCTGACTGCGTCCATCGGGGGCATCGTCGATCCCGATGGGCTGGCCGACCCGTTCACGCCGACCCTGCAGTGGCAGCGCAGCAGCGACGGCGGCCAGACGTGGTCTGCCATCGCGGGCGAGACCGGCACCGAGTACACGCTGGTGACTGCTGATGCGGGCGCCCTGGTGCGGGTGGAGGCGAGCTTCACCGACAACGCTGGCTACGCCGAGGTACTTCCCAGTCCGCCTCGGGCGATCACCGCTGTCCAGCCGTTGGATTACACGGTGTACGGCGATCTGGACCTGTTCGTGGACAGTCACTCGGACTGCTCCGACGACGACCAGACCACTGAGGCAAACTGCGACACCAATGACACCCCGCAGGGGATTTGGTCTGATGGGACCACGGTGTGGGTGGGCGAGGACGGCGCCACGCATATGTTCGCGTACACGCTGGCGACCGGCGCCCGGGACACGTCCAAAGAGGTCTCCCAGAGTCAGATCGGCCGCCGGATGTCGACGACAACGTGCCGATCATCCTGCGCGGTGTCGCGACTGACGGGCAGCACATGTGGTATTCCGACACCACCAAGCGTGTGTTGGCGTACCGGATCGATGACGGCACCGAGTGGACTGAGCGGGCGCCGTCACAGTGGGTCCAAGATGCGCTCACGCTCAGCGTCGGCAAGGAGAACACGAGCGACGCGGCCGGGCTGTGGTTCAACGGGGTGACCATGTTCGTAGCGGGGGATTCTCCCGCCACCGGCAACCGCAACAGAACCGTCGGCGGAAAGATCAGGGTGTATCGGCTGGGTGACAATGCGTCGGGCCAGGTGGTGGTGTCGGGTCGGGCGACTCCTGAGGGGACGCTGACCGCGGACACGTCGGCGATCACCGATCCTGACGGGCTGCCCGACTCGTTCGCGCCTGATCTGCAGTGGCAGACCAGCATCGACAGCGGCATCACGTGGACTGACATCGTCGGGCAGACCGCCGCTGCTTATCTGGTCACCGACGATGATCTGGGCAAGTGGCTGCGGGTACAGGCCAGCTTCACTCACAACGGCGGGTTCGCCGAGCTGATCTTCAGCTCGGCGGTCAAGGTGACGCTGCCCCAGGCGACACAACCCGGGCTGGGCGAGCCGCATGTGACTGCGGGCGGATACCACACGTGTGCGCTGCTCAAGGCCGGCGATGTCGAGTGCCACGGCTATGACGAGTTCGGCCAGGTCAGCGCGATTCCGGCGCTGGATCCCACCACGACCCCGCCCGAGACTTGGAAGCTGGTCTCGGGCGGGGAGTTCCACACGTGCGGGCTGGTGTCAGACGGCACGGTGCGCTGCTGGGGCAACGGGGGAACCCACCTGGGAACCCCCCAACAGACCAACGCATCGGCCAACCACCAGTCCTTGTCGTCACAGCCCGAACCGCCCGCGGGCACGCAATGGGAAAGCGTCGCAGCCGGCGCGCACCACACCTGCGCCACCGCGGGAGCGACCAGCGTCACGTCGCAGATCGTCTGCTGGGGCAACGAGATCGTCCTGCACAACCTGATCCCCAACAAACGCGAGCATCCCACCGGCCGCTTCGTCGGCGACCACGCCAGATTCCCCTCCGTGGGCAGCTGGCACACCTGCTGGCACAGCTGCTGGGTCGACAGCCAAAGCGACGACCGAGTCACCTGCAAAGGCGACACCAGCTTCGGCGCCCAAACCTGGAACAACAAACGCCTCTAGGTGGTGAGTTCCGATTGGAGTTCGCCATCTAGTGCTGTATCCGCAAACGTTTGCGCTGCCGTCGGCGCGCCGGGTGCTGGGTGCTGGCGTCCCGTTGTCCTCGCGAGCGGCGTCAGCAGGGCCCGAAGGTGTTATTGCCCGGACAGCAAGATCAGCGGTGCCGCGTGAGCTAGTGACCCAGTGTCGGTGATCGGGCAGGGCACTCGCCCGCGATGAGTGGGCTGCGTTGCGGTGCGCGGGCTGCGTTGCGGTGCGCGGGCTGCGTTGCGGTGCGCGGGCTGCGTTGCGGTGCGCGGGCTGCGTTGGTGCCGTCGGGGGTCGTTTCGAGGCTTTCGTATAACACCCCTCATTTACAGTCATTGTCATGAAGCGCTCAGACGTTCGCAGCGATTCGGCGGCGGGAATGGCGACTGGTTCGGTGGCGGCGAGCGGCGCGGCTGTGGCCCTGCCGCCCAAGCTGTCGTCGCCGGCTGGGCCCGAGTCGCCTCGGGTCGAGCCGGCATCGCTTCAGGTTGGGCCGGCTGGGCCGGTGTCGTCTCCGGTCGAAGCGGTGTCACCTTCAGCTGAGCCGGTGTTGCCTTCAGCGGTGCCGGTTGGGCCGGTGTTGGCGGTTGAGGGTGTGGTGGGGGTGCTGTGCGGGGCGCGTGAGGTGGTCACCAGAGCGTCGCGGGTGCCGCTGGGCGACGTCGGCTGTGACACGCTCGCCGATGTCATCGCCGCCGCGGCACGGTTGCGCTCAGCAACAGACGCAGTGCTGCTCGCAGCGACCGCCGCACTCGAAGCCGCCCGCCCAGGGTCAGGCCGCTCGACCTTGCGTGAGCGGGCGCGGCTGAGCAAGCGCGACGCCAAGCGCACCGTCGAGGTCGGCGAGCAGGTCGCTCTGATGCCCAATGTTGCTCGGGGCCTGGCGGTGGGTGAGCTGAACGTCGAGCACGCGGCTGTGCTCGCCGACGCTGCGCGGCGCACCAGCCCTGACGCGGTCGACACCGCTGCCGAACTGCTCGAAGCCGCCGCGGTGGTGTCGCCTGAGACGCTGCGCGACCAGGCCAAGAGGTTCGCGGCGCGTCACGACCCTGCCGCCGCGCAGTGCGAGCTGAGCCGTCAGCGCCGCGATCGGTGTGCTTCGTTGTTTGTCGATGAGTCCACCGGGATGGGTGTGCTGCACGCGGAGTTCGACCCGATCAGCTTCGCGTTGGTGCGCCAGGCACTCGAGAACTACAACGACGCCCTGTGGCGTCTCGACGGCGGACGCGACGCCACACCCAACCAGATCCGCGACAACCGCCAACGCCTCGCGGACAGCCTTTTTGAGATCGTCACCGACCGCAACGCCCTGGCCACCATCGACCACCCCGCCGCACACGGCCACAACACCAGGCGCCGCCCACAACCTGATGACAGGCACGGCGGGTGCAGCGATGACGACCGGGGCCGCAACAGCGATGCCGAGCACGGCGGGTGCAGCGATGACGACCCGGGCCGCAACAGCAATGCCGAGCACCGCGGGGACAGCGATGCCACGCTGAGCGGAGACGGCGATGTCGCCTCCGAAGGCCCGGCGGGCCGCTCGATCGATCGCTGGCGGCCCGCCCAAGCACCCAACCAGCTCGTGATCATCGCCGAGATCGGCGTCATCGACGGCACCAAACCCGACGGAACATGCGAACTGCTCGGCGCCGGACCCGTCCCGCCGTCAATCCTGGACGATCTCTCACCTGACACGCGCATCGCAGGCGCTCTGTTCGACACCAACGGAGAGATCCTGTGGCTCGGACGCAGCCGTCGACACGCCAGCGTCGCCCAGCAGTTCGCCGTGGCTGTACGCGACCGCGGCTGCGTGCTGTGCCGCTCACCCATGCACCGCTGCGACTCCCACCACATCGACGAATGGGCAGCCGACAACGGCCTTACGGACGTGCCCAACCTCGCAGCCCTGTGCGGCGACTGCCACCACAAGCTCCACAACAACAACGAGCGACTTGAGCGGCGTCCCGCCCCCGGCCGATGGACAACCACACCCCGCACGAACGCCACCGGCGAGACCAACGACACCACAGCGACAGAGCCGCCTTGATCCCACCCCTCACGGCCGAGGTAACACCCACCAACGCCAACCACACCAGCCACACTCGGCGATACCCGGCGAAACACCCACCAACGCCGACGCCAGCTACAGGGCGAACGCTTGCGGTCACCGCACCCGCTCCGGCGTCGACGTGCGCATCGACGCACGGCTCCGCATCCGCCCCGCATCGGTGAGAATTGCGCCGTGCGTGTCCTGCTGCTGGTTAACGACTCGGCGTCGTCGACGACCGCTCGCACACGAGTGCTGATTCACACTGTGCTCTCGGAACGCCACGACACCGAGGTGGCGTTCACCAACCGCCGCGGGCACGCCGCTCGCCTGGCACGCGGTGCCGCGACGACCGGAACCGATGCAGTGGTGGTGCTCGGCGGCGACGGCACGCTGAACGAGGCGGCCAACGGCGTGGCCGGAACCGACTGCGTGCTCGCCGCGCTGCCGGGCGGCTCGACCAACGTGTTCGCACGAACGATCGGGACACCCGACGATCCGCTCGTTGCGACCGAGGCAGTCCTCGACGCACTCGAAGCCGGCAGCATCACCTCGGCCGGGCTCGGCCGCACATCGGGCCGTTTCTTCCTGTTCCACTGCGGCATGGGACTCGACGCCGCGATCGTGGAGCGGGTCGAGCGCCACCCCACCCTCAAGCGCTACCTGGGCCATCCCCTGTTCCTGCTCGCGGGCGTCGACACCTTGCTGCGGCACTACGACCGGCGCACCGGCACCCTGTCCGCCCGCATTGCGGGGCCAGAGTCGACCCAAGTAGACGGCTGCTTCCTCATCGTGGTGGCCAACACCGATCCCTACACGTTTCTCGGCAGTCGACCAGTGCACATCGCCCCAGCGGCAACCCTGCACAACGGGTTGTCGGTGGTGGGCTTGCGATCGCTGCGCCTAGCCGATTCGCTCAACGTGATCTCAGCGGTATTCGGCGCAAACGGCAGCCTCGGCGATATTGATCCGAGCGTGGTGCAGCGCATCGACCATGTCCGCGAGCTCACTGTGACGGGGATCCGCCCGTTCGGTCACCAGCTCGACGGCGACCACCTCGGCGCCGTCGACGAACTGCGCATCGAGTGGGTGCCCGACGTGCTCAGGCTTGTCATGCCCTCCAGCACCGCCTGATCAGGCCCGGAGCGGTCAGGCGATCGTTCGCAACGGGATCTGCACGACCGCCTCGGAACCCGGCGGGGGCGTCCGCCGCCTGACCTCGAACGTTCCGCTCAGATCGGTCCCGCACAATGCGCGCACGATCGAGGTTCCCAAGCCGCCGGAACGCTCAGTGTCGTACTCGTCTGGGATGCCGATGCCGTCGTCGCGCACGACCATCGACAGCAGGTCCGCCGACGGCCGGGTGATCTCGACTTCCACGCTCCCGATGGGGCTCTCCTCGAGTCCCGGCGCAGCTTCCAGCGTGTGATCCTCGATCTCCCACAAACGGGGGAACGCATGGTCGACGGCGTTCTGCAACAGCTCGTTGAGCACCACCGCCAGCGATGTCGCGGTCTGGGACCGCAGCATCCCCGCCTCGCAGGTGACGCTGAAGTCGATTGGTCGTTCAGGGAAGGTGATGCTCTGGCGCATCGTCTCGGTCAGCGTCTCGGCGACATCGCAGAAATCGACGTCGTCGGTGGTCTCGCTCGACAGCGTCTGGTGGACGAGAGCGATGGCACGGATGCGCCGCACCGCCTCGTCGAGCGCCCGGTTCGCCTCGCGCGACTCCAGGCGGCGGGCCTGGATGCGCAGCAGCGACGAGACCGTCTGCAGATTGTTCGTCACCCGGTGGTGAATCTCGCGAATGGTGGCGTCCTTGGAGATGAGCAGCCGGTCGCGGCGGCGCAGCTCGGTGACGTCGCGCAGCAGCACGAGGGCATTGCGCACGGGGGCATCGGTCAGTGGCAGCGCCTGCAATTGCACGGTCACGTATCGGTGCTCGACCTCGCCCACGACAGGGATGCCGCCGCTCATGGCGCGTCCCACCACGTCCGGGCCGAGATCGAGATCTCGCACGCGCCGTCCTTGCACGTTGCCCCCGACGCCGATGCGGTGCAAGGCGCTCACGGCATTCGGCGACGCGAATCCGATGCGCGTCGTGTCGTCGGTGAGGAACAGGCCATCGCCGACTCGCGGTGCTTCTTCGTCAGCGATATCGGCGTCGCGGTAGGGGAACAGGCCTGCGGCAACCATGCGAGCCAGCCGGCCGAATGTGGCGATGTAGGTCCGCTCCAGCTCACCGGGATCGCGGATGTCGGTGAAGCGCGGCGTCACTTCGCTGCTCATCACAGCAATCGTCACGTCATCGAAGGTCACCGGCACCGCAGTGATGCGTGCCCGCCGGTCCCCCGGGACCCGCAGGCCCTCGCCAGTCACGATCACCCCACGGGCAAAGGCCTCCGACACCAGCGGCCGTTCGCTGGCGGCAACGCAGAGCCCGATGTGGTCGTCGCGGTACAGCGTGCGGCCGGTGGTGGGCCGGATCTGACCGATCACGGTCAAAGGAGCATCTGTGCCGAGACGCCGCCACGGACGGGGCGTGCCGGTGAGGTCGTGCGGCTCAGGGCCCGATACGTCGTCGGGCAGCTCGTCGATCGACGCCACCTGTCCTGGCGCAAACAGCAGCAAGTCCGAGAACGACAGGTCGGCCAGCAGCGACCACCACGCTATGAGGCGTCGCAGATGCTCACGCGGGCTATCGCGCACGTTCACTGCTGGGCGCGGCCGGTCGGCGGGCGCCCGCATAGGAGCCTCAGTCCGCGGCGAAGCCGATGCGCCGGTCGCCGGTCGGGCCCAACTCGAGAAATGCGAGCTTGTCGACGGGCACGCCGACGCGGCGTCCGCTGCGATCGTTCAGCCAAAGCACCGATCCGTCGCCGCTCAATGCGGCTTCGAGCGCTGCAGCCGCATCTGCCGCGGCATCATCGTCGATCTCGACATTGAGCTCGCGACCACCGTGCGTGATGCCGATCCGGATGTCCATGGCCGCAGGCTACCGGTGGTACCCGCGACCCCTGCCGAACGAGAGATCCGCTTTAGGTGGCTGCCGCGCAGAATTCCGGCGATTCGAGATTTGCAAAGATTGCAAACACAACAAATGCTGCAAAGCTGACAAATCTCACAAAACTGCTGCGAGTGGATCCCGAGTACGCTGAGTCCGTGGCCAAGAACAACCCGTTCTCGCCGACTTTCGGCACCTCGCCTCCTGCACTGGCAGGGCGAGACGCAATCTTGGAAGACCTCGACGAGGCGTTCGAGACTGGACCGTCACACCCGGACTACACCGTGTTGTTCATCGGCATTCGCGGCACCGGCAAGACGGTGATGCTCAATGCAGCCGAGGACATGGTCCGCAAGCGAGGCTGGCTCGTGGTCGCTGAACAAGGCAACCCCAGCGGCCTCATTGAACGCCTGCGAGATGGCGCCGCACGTTTGCTCGCCGAGTTCGACAGCGAGCCTTCGCGCCGTGTCAGCGGGCTGCAGGCGGACGGTGTGGGCATCGCCTTCGAGCACCGCTCCTCGTCGCAAGGACCGCAGGACCTTCGCAGCATTCTCGGCAGCCTCGGCGACCGGCTCGCGCAGACTGGCAGCGGTTTGCTCATCACCGTTGACGAGTTGCATGCGGCCGATGTCGGCGAAGTGCGCGAACTCGGCGGCATCCTCCAGCATGTCACTCGCCGCGAGGGCCGACCCATCGCTTTCGCCGGTGCAGCACTGCCGTACATCGAGGACGAGCTCTTACAGGGCCAGCTGGCCACATTCCTGCAGCGGTGCTCCCGCTACGACATCGGCCCGCTCGATGCCGCCGCTACGCGGAACGCCCTTGAGATTCCGATGAGCCGGTCGGCGGCGACGATCGAGGACCATGCCCTCGGGCGCGCCGTCGAGGCCGCCAACGGATACCCGTTCATGGTGCAACTCATCGGCTTCTATACGTGGAAAGCCGTCCACGATCCAGCGGCAGGGATCAATGACGCCGACTTCACAGTCGGCATCAACCGCGCCGAGAGCAGGATCGGCCGCCTGGTCATTGCACCGACGTGGAACGAACTCTCCAACACGGATCGGCGTTTCCTTGCGGCCATGACCGAGGACACCGGCGATTCCACGCTCGACGCCATTGCACAACGAATGGGCGTCTCCACCAACTACGCCCACGTCTACCGGCGCCGGCTGGAGCGCGCCGGCATGATCGTGACCACCGCGAGGAACACCGTCGCGTTCGGGTACCCCACTGCAAGGGCCTGGGTATCGCAGCGCACCGTGCAGGTCCCGCCGCAATAGCGCACCGACGAGGCCGACCGGCAGTGCCGCTGCCAATGTTCGACCTCAGTGCCCGCATGATCGTTGCCGTACCGCCTCGATCAGAGCACTTCGTGTGGGGCGAAAAATGACCTTTGACCAGTAGTTTCAGGGAGAAGTCAGTTCCTGCGAAGTCCGCGGCGTGCGAGCACGCGAGCCGACGCATGGCCTGCGAGACCGGCCACGGCGCCATAGCCGGCCACGAGCAGGGTGTCGAATCCTCGCGCCAAGTTGTAGGGCGGGTAGAGGCTCGTAAGAGCAAGGAACGTTGTCGCGACGACGAGCATCATCACCCACCAATAGCGCCGCATCGCACGGGCCATGTCGGGATTGGGCAGAAGGAACACCCGCCGCAGCGTCGAGTTCATGACTGAAAATTAGACCTCGCTGAGAGCGTCAGGAACTGCAGGAGAGCTGGCTGCAGCCGACGCGGGTGCGCGCCCAGTCCGGACGCAGCGCCGCATAGGACTCCCGCTCGGGCTGGTCGTCGTAGGGGCGGCGCATGACTTCGAGCAATTCGCCGATGGCCTCGGGACGGCCCTCGGTGGCGCTGTCGATGGCCACCTGGGCCAAGTAGTTCCGCAGCACGTACTTCGGATTGACCCGGTTCATTGCCTCGGCCCTGGCCTGGTCGGCGATGCCCAGCGCCCGCAGCCGGGCTGCGTAGCCCTCGATGAACTCGCTCGTGGCTGAGCGGTGTTCGTCGGTCAACTCGGCGGGCCGGTAGTAGGCGTCGGCCATCGGGGCGATGCGTTCGGCCGGGTCGATGCCCTCGGCGGTAGCCACCGTGGCGAGGCGTCGCCAGAACACCGTCATGTCGGTTTCGACCAGTCGCAGCACCTCGAGCACTCCCGTGGCCAGCTCGCTGTCGGCATCGGAGTCGAGTCTCGGCAGGCCAAGCTTTCTGGCCATCATCGCCGACCACTTCTGCTCGAAGTACGGCACGTAGCCGTCGAGCGCCGCCTGCAGTCCTTCCGCCTCGCCGATCAGCGGGTACAGCGCGTTGGCGAGCTGCATGAGGTTCCACTGCGCGACCGCCGGCTGGGTGCCGAACCGGTAGCGCCGGTTGGCCGCGTCGGTGGTGTTGGGCGTCCAGTCGGGGTCGTAGTTGTCAACCCAGCCGTAGGGGCCGTAGTCGATGGTGAGGCCCAGGATCGACATGTTGTCGGTGTTCATCACGCCATGGACGAAGCCGACGCGCAGCCACTCGCAGACCATCTCCGCGGTGCTCCGCACGACCTCGTCGAAGAACTGCACGTATCGACCGGGTGCGGGCTCGCCCGCCAGATGGGAGAAATCGGCACCGATGACAAAGTCCGCCAGCGTGCGCAGCGTCTCGGCATCGCCCCGGGAGGCGAAGATCTCGAAGTTGCCGAAGCGCACGAACGAGGGCGCCACCCGGCATACGACCGCTCCTGGCTCAGGCGCCGGGTTGCCGTCATAGAGCATGTCGCGGATGACCATGTCACCGGTCCCCACCAGGCTGAGTGCCCGCGTGGTGGGCACGCCGAGGTGCGCCATGGCCTCGCTGCACAGAAACTCGCGTACCGAACTGCGCAGGACCGCCAGCCCGTCGGCCGTGCGGGAATACGGCGTCGGCCCGGCGCCCTTCAGCTGCAGGGTTTGATGCTGGCCGTTGCGGTCGACCATCTCGCCGAGCGCAATCGCCCTGCCGTCACCGAGCTGACCGGCCCACGAGCCGAATTGGTGCCCGCCATAGCAATGAGCGTGGGGGTCCATGCCGTCGAGCAGCGTGCTGCCGGCGAACACGGCGGCGAACCGGGGATCGCTCACCAGTTCGGGGTCGAACCCCAGCAGGTCGACCATCTCGGCGCTGTGCGCCAGCAGCTGCGGCGTGGGCGCCGGAGTTGGCGCGACCCGCGAGTAGCAGGCGCCAATCACCTGCCGGCGGTGGTTGACGGTGTCGGGATCGGCCGGGAGCGAGGACGTGAACCGGTTGTCGAAGCGGACCTCGTCCAACGAGGAAATCGTCGCCCCTGGGCTAACCATCGGCTCCGCCCCTGGGCTAACCATCGGCTCCGCCGATGTGCTCACAGCAGCTTCAGACCTTCGTTGTAGCGACGGGTCGGCAGGTGTTCCTCGCAGAGCAGGCGCGCCATGTCCCGGAATATGCCGGCGGTTTCGCTGTCGGGGTCGACAGCGGTGATCGGCATGCCTTCGTCTCCGCCCGCACGCAATTGCGGCACCAGCGGCACCTGACCGAGCAGTGGCACATCCATCTCATCGGCCAGGGCCTGGCCGCCACCCGCGCCGAACAGCTCGTAGCGCTTGCCGTCGTCACCGGTGAACCAGCTCATGTTCTCGATTACCGCCCGCACCTGCAGGTTGACACGCGAGGCCATGTGGGCGGCACGCTGGGCGACCTTCTGGGCAGCGGGCTGCGGTGTGGTCACCACCAGCAGCTCCGAGCGGGGCAGGAATTGCGCCAGCGACAGCGAGATGTCGCCGGTGCCGGGCGGCAGATCGATGAGCAGGTGGTCGGGATCGTCCCAAAAAACATCGGTGAGGAACTGTTCAAGCGCCTTGTGCAGCATCGGGCCGCGCCAGATGACCGGTTGGTCCTCGCGGGCGAAGAAGCCCATCGACATGCACCGCACACCGTGCGCCTCGGTGGGCACCACCATCTGGTCGATCACGGTGGGGGGACGGTTCACGCCGAGCATCCGGGGAATGGAGAAACCCCACACATCGGCGTCGATGATCGCTGTGCGGGTGCCGCGTTGGGCCAGCGCGATCGCGAGATTGACCGTCACGCTGGACTTGCCGACACCGCCCTTGCCGCTGGCCACCAGCAGCACGCGGGTCTTGTTGCCAGCTTGGGCGAACGGCACCGACCGCCCCTCGGCGTGACCGTGACCTTCGTGGGTGCCCGCGGTGGCAGCAGGATCGCCGATGAGCTGAGCCCGCAGCGCCGATTGCTCGGCCTCGTCCATCACGGTGAATTCCACGACCACGTCGTCGATGCCCTCGAGCAGGCACCCGGCCTCGCTGACAGCGTGCGAGACGTGCCCGGCAGCGGGCCAATCGCGCGACGGCAGGGCGACCAGCACCTGTGCGGCACGCCCCGCGACGGCCGCAGCGCGCAGCATGCCCATCTGGCCGATGGGCCGGCGCAGCTCCGGGTCGATCACGCCGGCCACGGCTGCGGCCAGCTGCTGATCGGTGACGGTCGCTGCCCCGCTGTCGGTGGCTGAATTTCGGCGCTTGGCCCTCACTGGGTGCCCCCGACCGGTTGCGATGGATTGCCGCGTGGAGGCTGCACCGGCGTTGCAGCCGCGCCAGCGGCCCGCCTCGCACGCTACTGGCGCGACCGTCGCCGACCGCAGCGGGCTCAGATGGTTGTGTGAATGGCGAACTCGTCTGCGGACATCAAATCGGTCGGCTATTCCTGCTCGGCCTGCATTTCGGCGATTGCGCTCTCGAGCACCGCAGCCATGGCGGGGGGCGGATTGCGCTGGAGCGCCGACTGGTAAAAGCCGATGGCGGCGGGCAGGTCGCGTTCGACAAAGCGGGCCGTGTAGCCGCGGAACACCCATGGATCGAACTCGCCTGGGTTGAGCGCCACCGCCGCATCGAGCGAGGCGATGCCCGCGGCGACTAGCTCGGGATCGGGGATGCGCACCAGCAGCCAGCCACGAAGGGCCAAGGCTTCGGTGTCGCTGGGATCTTCGGCCAGCACCCGGTCGAGATCAACCAGCGCCGATTTCAGGTCACAGCTGGCGGCAAGTGCATCGGTTGTCCCATCGGTGACGGACGAGTCCTGAGCTGACTGCGATTCGCAGCGGCGCAGGTGCAGGCGAGCAGACAGCACGAGTGCGCCGCGCAGGTCGCGCTCGAGACGGAAGATCTCCTCCAGCGTGGCGCGGGACTCGTCGAGCTGGTTCGCAGCGAACTGTCGCTGAGCATCGACCAGCAGCGAACGGGCCGAGCGGTCGATATCTCCCGAGATGGTCTCGCCCGACAGGCGCAGCCCGACCGAACGCGCCACCCCCACGCCAGCCAGCGCGCCAACGAGCACGAGGGCGCCGACGGTGATGACCGAGACGAGACGCATTCGTCGTGTGCGCGGCTCGTCGCGTGAGGGTTGGAGCGTGGAGCTGGATCCGGCCCCGTCATCGGACGCCACCTCAGCAGCTGCCCGAGCCTTCCAGCGACGGGTTGTGACCCACAAGCCAGCCGCAGCCGCAGCGAACGCGGCCACCGGGAGCACCCAAACCAGCGTGCCTACCCCCTCCCCTGGCGGCAGCGCGTTCACGTCATCGCCGTAGGCAGCGGCGAGGTCGGCCTGGATCTCGGAGTCGCTGCGACCGGCGTCCACCCAAAGATCGATCTGGCGCCGCATGGCAGCGGCGGCTGGCGCGTTCGACTCGAGCACGCTCTGGCCGTCGCAGACCGGGCAGAGCGTGGCTTGCTTGAGCTCGTAGGCGCGCTCGGCCTCCGTCGCAGGCGGACGTGACGCCGTAGCGGCGACCACAGCAGCGATGATCGCCACGGCGACAACAACGAGCCAGCCGATGCGCCGCATCCCGGGACCACGGTGCTGCGGCCGGGTCGGCGCGGCAGGCGGGGTGCCCTCTGGCGAGCTCATGGCGCGCTCACGAATCGGGCTGCGACGTCGCTGCGCCCTCGCCAGCGGAACCCAGCAGCAGCGCGATGACAGCGTCGGGATCGTCAGCGCTGATCTGACCCTGCCAGCGGGCCGCCACGATGCCCTCGGGCGTGATCAGGAACGACTCGGGCGGCCGCAGCACTCCGAACTCGACGGCCCATCGAGAATCGGGGTCGTCGACGACCGGCCAATTGCCTCCAAGGCGCTCATAGAACGCGACGGCGTCGTCGGTCCGGTCGCCGAACGGGACAGCAATCAAGGCGCCGTCATAGGGATGGCGGAAGACCCATTCGGCCAGTGCAGGGTGTTCGCGCTCGCACGGCACGCACCACGACGCAAAGAAGTTGACGAGCACCCACCGGGGCGACGCTGCGTCGATGTCGAAACGCGCCACGCCGTCGGGACCGATATGCACACCCGGCATCGCCTGCGCACCGCCGGCCTGCACGAACTGCTCCTGCGGCCAGAGCAGCTCGCCTCGAAGCGGTGGCACCAATTCGCCGATGAGCGGGCTTGCAGCCCGGATGCTGCCGCCGTCGGAGTCTCGCGTCGCCAGGAGCGCGATCAGGCCCGCTGCCGCCAGTCCGACGAGCACAGCCGTGATTCGAACCCAGGCTCGGCGGCGCGGCACCTCCTCGCTGCTTTCGCTGTCGAGGGGAGCTTGCGGCTCGGCGCTCGACATCCCTTCAGGCTCCAGCGTCACGAGCGGTGCTCCCCTGCAGCCGCAGCGGCTCGGTCCTGTGCAGAGTCGACGGTTAGGCGCGCACCGCCCCCGCGCGGCACCCGGTCCCGCGCTCCGATGCGGGTCGGCACCAATGCCGCAGCAATACCCAGCGCAAGCACAGCGCCGCCCAGCCACATCCACGCCACCAGTGGCTTGATGAGCACACGCAGCGCCACCTCGCTGGTGCCCTCTTCGGGAATGGTCGCAAGCGACAGATACACGTCGTCGACCAGGCTCGTCGCCACCGACGGCGTCGAGATCGGCTGGCCGAATTCGGCGAAGCGCGTCACCGCAGGCTCGAAGGTGCCCCGGTCTTCCACGTCCACCCGCACCCGGACCACCCGGTTGCCGTTTTCGATCCTGTCGGTCAGGCCCAGGTAGGTGACTTCGTGGCCCGCGACCACGCCGGACTCGCCCGGCGACAGCGTGAACTCGCCTTCGGACCCGTATGCATTCGACGCGATGAAACCGAATGCGATCACGCCAACGCCGATATGGGCGATCATGCCGCCGCCGGTGCGGCCGAGCAAGCCACGCCAGCCGTTGCGCCGCACGCCCAGCGATAACAGCCGCGTGGCGCTGCCGATCACGAATCCACCCAAGCCCAGCGCCAGCACCGGCCACAGACCGCGCGCACCGGCCCACAACGACAACACCATGGTCAGCGCGCCGATCGCAGCCGGCCACAGCATCCGCTTCGAACGCAGCTCAGCAGACGTGTCACGCCAATTCAGCGCCGGGGACAGGGCCATCAACCCGAGCAGTGCGATGCCCACCGGTGCCAGCATCCGATCGAAGTAGGGCCGCCCGACAGCCAACCGTTCCTGCGAGATCGCCTCGGCCAAGAGCGGGAACACCGTGCCGAGCAGCACCACGAACGCCGCCACCGCAAACAGCAGGTTGTTCCCCAGGAACGACCCTTCCCGTGACCAGATCGATCCCAAGCTGGCGGGCTTTCGCAGCGCTTCGCCGCGCCACGCCACCAGCACCACACCGGTAGCCACGATCACGGCGAAGAACGCCAGCAGCAACGGCCCCAGCGAGGACTCGCTGAACTCGTGCACCGATTCGAGCACGCCCGAGCGGGTCAGGAACGTGCCGAAGATCGTCAACGCAAACGTCACGATGAGCAACGACAGGTTCCACACACGCAGCATCTGGCGCCGCTGCTGGGTGATGAGCGAGTGCACGAACGCTGTGGCGGTCAGCCACGGCAGCAGCGAGGCGTTCTCGACGGGATCCCACGCCCAGTACCCGCCCCAACCCAGGACCTCGTACGACCACCAGGCGCCCAGCAGGATTCCCGTACCCAAGCTGCCCCATGCCACGAGCGTCCAGCGGCGTGTATCGGCCAGCCAGCGGCTGTCGAACCGTCCCGTGACGAGCGCAGCCACAGCGAACCCGAACGGCACGGTGAAGCCGACGTACCCGAGGTACAGCATCACCGGGTGAATGGCCATCAGCGGGTGATTGCGCAGCAGCGGATTCAAGCCGCCGCCATCTGCGGGAGGGTTGGCCAGCGTGGCGAACGGGTTCGCCGGGCCTGCGAGCAGTGCAAAGAAGAAGATGCAGACGCCCAACATCACCGCCAGCGCCCATGCCACCGTCGGTTCGGCAGTCCGGCCGCGGAATCTCCACGCGGCCGTGCCGACGTAGCCGCACAGCACCAGTGCCCACAGCAGGATGGACCCTTCGAGCGCGCCCCAGAGTGTCGCCATCTTGTAAATGAACGGGGTGGCGATGGTGGAGTTGCGCGCCACGTAGGCGAGCGAGAAATTGTCGCTGAGCAGCGCGAACTCCATCGAGCCAACGGCCAGCACGCAGCCCGCAGCCATTGCCGCGATCCACGCCAGCGCCCCGCGGCACCGCTCGGGCTGCTTAAGTGCTCTCGCAGCGACCAGCGTTCCGGCACCGCCAAGCGCGCTGACGAGGCCGACGGCCACGCCGAGCGTGCCCAGCACGGCGATCACAGTCGGGGCACCTCGAACGGGCACTTGTCCAGGAAGCCCTCGGGCGGTTCGTCGAGATCACCGAGGCGCTCCTCGTTCGCCGCCTCGTATTCATTGGTGTGCTTGATGAGCATGTTGTCGCTCGAGAAGAAGTGGGTGTCGCGACCGGCAACCGTCACGACGTCACCTTGCACCCAGCGTCCTTCGAGCACTACCGGGATCCACGGCGATTCGAACAGGTCTGGGGGGTCGACGGAGTGGCGCACCGACACCGACGCGCAGTTGTGGACCACCTCGAAGGCGGTCACGCCGCCATCGAGGACCACTGACGCAGGCACCACGCGTCCCTGCAGACGGAACCGGCGCTCGCCGAGCTCGACGCGCTCGGCGATGGCCTCATCGGCGTTGCGGAAGAACAGGGTGGCGTTGCGCAGGCCGGCAATCGCTGCCGCGCCGCCCGCGATGAGCAGCAGCAACACGAACCCACCGACCAGGGCCTTGCGTCGGCGCCCCATGTCCCTGCGTGCCGCTGCACGATCAGAAGCCTCCTCGATTGGGTGCCGGGGGCTGAGATCCGTCATGTCTGTGCGGTCTCGTTGCTCGGATCCCCCGCAGACTCTGTCTTGCCAATCCCCAGGTCCCGACCGAGTGCGCGGCCGCGCCGGACTAGCCAGAGGGCGTACGTCACAACGGCGGCCGCCACCAGTACGTACCCAGTGAGCACGTTTGCTGCGTAGGTCATCGTCCCGCCGCCTGTTCGCTGCGGCGTTCTTCGAGGAGCTCTTCCAAGGTTGCTTCCTCGGCGAGTTCTTCGAGACGCAGCACTCGGTAACGATGGATGCCGATCCACAGCGCCACCACAGTGAAGACGGCCCATGAATACAGGAGGGTCCAGTAGATCTCGCCGGCGAAATTGCGGTCGCCCCCGGGCCCGAGCTCCAAGCTGGCCTCTTGATGCAGCGTGCGCCACCAATCCACCGAGTAGTGGACGATCGGCAGGTTGACGACCGCGATGAGGGCCATGACCGCCGACCGCCGTGCCCTGGAGCGAGGCTCGGCGGGCAAGCGCCGCAGGGCCAGATAGCCGAGATAGGTCACGAACAGCAGGACGGTGGTGGTCAGCCGGGCGTCCCACTGCCAGTAGGTGCCCCAGGTCACCTTCCCCCACAGCGACCCGGTCACCAGCGTGAGTGCGGTGAACAGCACGCCGAGCTCGGCGGCAGCTCCAGCTACGCGGTCCCAGTGCCGCGCCTGCCGATCGGCGATGACGCCTTCCAACCCTCCGGCGCCGCTGCGGGTCCGCCACAGCACTTTGGCGCTTGCGAATGCGGTCAGCAAGAAGCCGCCATAGGCGACCCAGATCGAGGGCACGTGCACGTACATCAGCCGCACGGCGTCACCTTGCACTGCGTCGGCAGGCGAGATCCACAGCGCCAGCAGCGCCATCACGGCGACTGCTGCGATCGCGACCACACCCAGCACCCGGGTCGCGACACTGCCGGTCATCGACAGCGACGCGGTGCGTTGCGCCTGCTGGCGAAGGTCGGGCTCAGCGGCCCCGATCATCGTGAGCCCGCGTTCATGACTCAGGCGTCCTCCAGCAGCGGACCAGCCGCCGCCCAGCCCACTGCGATGTAGGTGACCAGCACCACAGCCAGCAGTGCTGTCCAGCTCCAGCCTTGGTCGGCGCTGGTCCCGAGCGCCACGTCGAACGCCCGGGTCCCGGCCAAGAGCACCGGTGCTGCCACCGGGATCAGCAGCAGCGGGAGCAGGGTATCCGCCGACCGCAGACCTACCGTCATCGCCCCGTACAGCGTCCCGCAGATGGCAAACGCAGCTGTGCCACAGAGCCCTGCGACAACGACCAGGAGCCAGTCGTCGACGGTGACCGAGTAGAGCACCAGCAGACCCGCAGCGGTGAATACGGCGACCACGATGAGCTGGATGGCCAGCGCTGCCGCCTTGCCCCAGAGGATGGCCGCGGACGCCAGCCCGCCGAGGCGCAGCGCGTCCAGGTTCCCACCTTCGGCCTCGATGTCGAAGCTGCGCTTCGCCCCGAGCACGCCTCCGAACAAGACGGCCACCCAAAACAAACCGCCCGCCCCGGCGCCGAGCAAGGACGGGTTTGCGTCGAATGCGAATGCGAAGACCACAAGGATGAGCAGCACCGTCGGGACGATTTGGATGAGCGTGATGCGGGCCCGTCGCTCGACGGTCAGGTCCTTGCGGCAGACGAGCCAGATCTCACGCCACATCGGTTGGACCGTCCGTGCTTGGCGCGGCAGCGGTCGCCTCGACCCGGCCGCCAGCGAGCACTACCTGGCGCGCGGCCGCGACCCCTGCACGGCCCGTTTCGTGTGTCGCGAACATCACCGTGGCTCCCGCCTCGACGGCGTCGGCCAGCAACTCGTCGAGCGCGTCCCTGCTCGACTCGTCAAGTCCGGCGTGCGGCTCGTCGAGCAGCCACAGCCGCGGGCGGGCGATGGTCAGACAGGCCAGCGCCACTCGCCGCTGCTGCCCCTCAGAGAGCCGTCGAATGGCAACTGCGGTCAGGCGACCACCGAGTGCGAAGCGTTCGACCGCGGCTGACACCTCGGCGGGGGCCGCGCTATGCAGGGCCGCGCAGTGGCGCAGCTGGTCGTCAACTCTCAGATCGCCGTAGAGCGGTGCCCGATGTCCCAGCAATCCGACGTGACGCCGGACTGAGCGACGGTCTGCGATGAGGTCGAAGCCCAGCACCTCGGCTCGCGCGCCTCGTAAGGGCACGAGACCCGCACATGCCCGCAGCAACGTGCTCTTGCCTGCGCCGTTGGGACCCCTCAGGCAGACCATCTCGCCGGTTTGCACGGTGAGGTCAGCACCCGCCAATGCAGGAAAGCGGTCCAACAGGGCCACGACGCCCTCGAAGGCAACGGCAGCTGCCACGGAGCGTCAAGGCTACGGGTGGGTTCGGTCGCTCAGGGCGTCGCGACCACCGCAAGCACATCGCCCTCGGCGACGGCGTCGCCCTCGGCCACATGCATCTGCGCCAGCGTGCCGTCGGTGGGAGCAGTGACAGGGATCTCCATCTTCATGGACTCGAGGATGAGCAATTCGTCGCCAGCAGCGACGGCGGTTCCCACCTCGGCAACCACCTTCCACACGGTCGCGGTCAACTCAGCTCGAACGTCCAACAAGTCGTTTCTCCTCCACGGAACCCGGGGCGAAAAGCCTGCGCAAAGCTAATCGAGGCGGCAACCGAACGCCCAGGACTCGTGGTTGGCACCTCTGTTGGCGACGTCTTGTTTGGCGCCTCACCATCCACAAGTGCGCGCGAACCGGTCTGTACTGTCGACATGCGGTGTTCTTCATCGTGCTTGTGGCGACCATTGGAATTTGCACCGGCTTCGCCCTTGCACTCGTCACTGGCGGCACGCCGCGCGAGATCTTCGGCAGGCTGCGAGCACTCCGGATCAACCATTGGCCAGTGCTCGCGCTCGGTGTTGTCCTGTCGCTCGCTGTCGGTTTGGACACCAACATGCTCGCGGGTCGCTTCGCGCTGGGTGTCTCGCTTGCGCTGCTGCTCGCAGGTTGCCTGCTCAACCGGCACCTCACCGGTGCGTGCATCGCTGCGGTCGGCATTGCGGCAAACCTCGCAGTGCTCCTCGTGAACGGCTACCTGCCAGTGAACGAGAGCGCTGTGGTGGCTGCAGGCATCATCGACTTCGACGGACTTGACCGGGTACTGCTCGGCGCTGCCCGACGGTGGTCGGACGACGCGACGATTGCCGCGTGGCTGGGCGGTGCAATCCCGCTCGCACCGCTGAGAGATGTCATCACGCTGGGCGATCTGGTGACCGCCGCCGGTTTGGCCAACATCGGATTCCGGCTCATGTGGCCGGCGGCGTGGGATCTACGACGGCTCGAAGCGGTGTCGGCAAGCAATCTTGAGGACTACGACGATGGGACCGTCGTGCTCAGGCCGGTGGCACCGTCCACAACCCTGGAGCATCCGCCGCTGGTCGGCGCGGCAGCAGCGTCGCCAGCAACGCCAGCACGAACGGCACCCACAGCTCCGGCGGAACCGCCGAGCCCCGTGCCGGCACACAACGAGCCGGCGTGGGCATCGCGAGTCGAACCAGCACCGTGGCCGGCCCCTGCACCGTGGCCCAATGAAGTCGAAACCCCCGAACGCACCTCGAGCGGCGAGCGCACCGAAGCCCACGATCCGCAGCTCTTCGGAGCCTGAACGCCTTTCACGCTTTCTTTGTGCAAATTTGCCGCCTGTGGCGGCATTTCTGCACAAAGTTTGGGCGGTCGGGGCAGGCAGGCATCGCCGCTTATCGGCAGTCTGCGGCTGCGGCGCCGACGCGTAATACCGCGCCAACGACGGCACGACGATGCCTGTGCCGAGATCCGTGACGAGATAATGGGGGGTCGTGGCCACCTCCCGGAAGTCCAATCGCGAGATGCCCGACATTGATCGCGGCCCAGCGCATGCGCCAAGCGATCCCGTCGACGATGTTCTCGTTCGACGAGCGCGGCTGAAGCGGATCTCCAGCCTCGGACAACGGACGGGGTACGGCCTGTATGTGGCGTCGCTTGTCTGCGGCGCCATCGGCATCCGCTGGGGATACACCCCGCTGCTCGCCACGCTGATCGCCGTGGCGCTCGTGGTCGGATCGATGCTGCTTGCGCCCTCCATCGTCATGAGCCACGGCATCAAAGCCGCCGAGCGCGATGAGCGTCGAGCCGCGGCGACCAGATCGACACAGTGAACGAGGATCGAATGCCAACCACAGCAGGCACTGAAACTGCGGGCGACAACCAGCATTCAGGCGCGCTCGACGGCATACGCGTTATCGATCTGACAACAGTGCTCATGGGACCGCTGGCATGCCGAATGCTGGGAGATCACGGCGCCGACGTAATCAGAGTGGAAACGCTCGACGGCGACTCCACGCGCAACGGCCTGCCGGCCCGGTCCGCTGGCATGTCTGGGTTCAGCCTCAACATTCAGCGCAACAAGCGCTCGCTGGCGCTGGATCTCAAGTCCCCGGCCGGGCGTGAGGCAATGGAAAGGCTGCTGGCCAGCGCTGACGTGCTCATCACCAACATGCGAGCGGCGGCCCTCGAACGCCTCGGTCTCGATGCCGACACCCTGCGGGCTCAGCACCCGCAGCTCATCTGCTGCCGAGCAAACGGCTACGGCAGCGGCGGTCCATATCGCGACAAACCCGCCTACGACGACGCGATCCAGGCCGCTTCGGGCCTGTCGGATCTGATCGGTCGTATCACCGGCGAACCCGGCTTCGTGCCTGCTGTGATTGCCGACAAGGTCACCGGACTGCATGTCGTCGAAGCTGTACTCGCCGCCCTCTTCCACCGTGAGCGCACCGGAGTGGCCCAGGTCATCGAGGTGCCCATGTTCGAGACGATGGTGGCGTTCAATCTGGTGGAGCATTACCGCGGCGCAGTGTTCGAGCCACCAGAGGGACCCTTCGGCTACGACCGGTTGCTGACTCCGCACCGGCGTCCCTACCCCACTGCCGACGGCTGGGTGTGCCTGCTGCCCTACAACGATGCGCAGTACCGGGCCTTCTTCAAATTCGTCGACCGGCCCGAGTTGGCTGACGATCCACGCTTCGCGAGCCACAACAGCCGGATTTCGCACGTCGACGAGCTGTATGCGTTGTTCGGTGAGCTCTCGGTGCGCCGCACGACGGACGAGTGGATCTCCTACTGCGACGAGCACTCGATCCCGGTCGCGAGGGTCATGGACCTGGCGGATCTCGACGGCGATCCTCAGCTGGCTGCGGTCGGCCTGGTGAGCATCTCAGAGCATCCCACTGAAGGGGCGTACCGCTACGTGGCTGACCCGGTTGTCTATTCCGAGACGCCGACGCGCCTGCGCCGTCATGCACCGCTGCTCGGCGAGCACGCGGTCGAGATTCTCAGCGAGCTCGGCTACGACGCGGCCGAGATTGACGGCTTGCGAGACAAGGGCGTCATCGTCGTGCCGGGCTAGCGGGCCCGTCGAGCGAGCAGCCGTGACAGGGGTCCCTGATTTGGATCCGGCTGGACCGACTAGCGGGGCCCCGTCATGAGCATTGTGCGCTAAATTCAGATGTTCATGATCATTTTTCACGCAATGTTGAACGCCTCGGCCCAGATCGCGCGGGCGTCTTCAGTACCCCCCCCCCCCCGGAGTTATGGAGGGTGTCGGCAGGCCGGGTGTAAGTCGTGACCGGCTCGCGGCGCCTGGCGCCGCTCTCCATGCTGCTCATCGGGACGGCGGTCCTCGTGGCTCTGATCGGCCCGGGAGCAACGGCCCGGGCCCAGGCCCCCGACGAGCGCACGCCTCCCTCGAACCTTTTGGCCCGCTTGGTGCAAGGCGGGGTGGAGCTCACGTGGGACGCCCCGCTCGCCGAGAATGACGAATCCGTGGACGGCTACGAGATCCTGCGCCGCCGGCCCGACCGGGGCGAACAGACGCTCACGACGCTGGTGTCCGACACCGCCACGACCGATACCACGTACTTCGACGCCACGGCCACGGTGCCCGGTGAGCGCTACAGCTACCGGGTACAGGCGATCAGGGGTGGTGTGAGGAGTCGCTCGTCCAACACCGCCACGGTGCTGGTGCTGCTGTCCGCACCAACCACGCGGCTGGTGAGCAATGTTGGCCAGTCGTCGGCGGTCGAGTCCGATGTCGCTCAGCAGTACGCCTTGGGGTTCAGGCTGGGCAGTCACGGCCAGGGCTATGAGATCTCGGGCGTGTCGATCGAGTTGGCCGCGGTGCCGTCTGATCTGAGCGTGTCGCTGTGGATCGGCGGCCCTGCTGGGACGGCCGTTAACGGCGCTTCGAGTGTGCAACGCGAGCTGTTCGAGTTCGACGGCCCGGCCTCGTTCGGGGTCGGCCTGAACGAGTTCACGGCTCCTGAAGGGTCTTTCGCGTACCCGAATGTCAACTACTTCATCGTGCTGTCGGGTTTCGGCTCGTCGCTGTCGATCATGGAGACGGCATCCGACGATGAGGATCCCGGCGGCGAGCCGCAGGCCGTCCTGTTCGACTCGGCGATGGTCCGAGCGCTGGGTTCGACCGGACGCTGGGATGGTCCCGCGACGCGCGGCGGCGCGCTGCGGCTGGCCCTCGAGGGCTCGAGGCGGGACCGCGGCGTCCTGGCTGCGAACTTCACGGGAGTCACGGATTTCCAAGAAATCGTCTCGACCGGCGACGACTGCTGTTTTGAGATGCACGTCGGGTCAGCGGACCGCTACCTCATCCGCGGTGTTTCTGTGGCGGCGGACGACTCAACAAGCAGAAGCGGCTTCTTCGGTCTCCCGTTCGACCTGCAAGACAGCTCGGGCGCCACGCTGTTCACCCTGCCCCATGCGTCTGCCCAAGGAAGCCTGGTGGCTGCCCCACTACACCTGGCTTCCCCGGCAGGCATGTCTGACTGGACGGCTCCCCAAGGCGCAACCGTGGCCGGCAGCAGCTCGTACGTCTTCCACATGAACATCGTGAGCATTGCCGGGGACACCCAGGGCACAACGCGGGGAGGCATCATCAACGGCCGCATATTCTGCTCCGAAATAGCCGACTACACGGACGCTCCGTCGGCGCCGGGCGTGACCCTCTCAGAGCATGGGAATATCGCCTGCCCCACGCCGATGATGGCCGTCGACGGGGAGCCGCTCCACGCGATGGCGTCGAACCTGAGACAGGACAACGACAGCTACGCCACCGCCACATCCGCCAATGACGTGATATCGCAGGGCTTCGCGACCGGACCCAGCGCGTACGGGTACCGATTGCAGGGCATCGGCGTCAACGTCGAAGGCTCCGACGACACGAACAACGACCCCCAGATACCCGACGGACCGTCGTCGGTGAAGGTGGCCGTGCACGCCGACACGGGCGGCAAGCCCGGCGACAAGCTGTTCGACCTCGTCAGCCCCGACGACTACGCAGCAGGCAAGCTCAGCTTCTTCGAGGCACCCACGGGAACCAGGCTGGCGCCCGACACCTCCTACGTCATGGTCTGGACCTACCACAACGGCGAGGAGCACAGACTGCGCCGAACCTCAAGCAACGACGAGGACCAACCCGAGACACTCAACGGCTTCGCCCTGGCCGACGCGTTCTACCGCGGCGCCGACCTGAACAGCGTGACGGTGTCCACAGGAAGCCACGCACTCGAGATCGCCGTCTACGGCGAGGCCGTCGAGGGCAGCTTCGTGGGCAGCGCCAGGTCCGTGAGCAGCGGTTACCAGGTGACCCCGGACTGGCTCCACGCACCGCACGACGCCCGTGTCGGGGACCAGTTCAGGGTGGTCTTCGTCACACACCACCCAACGGGCGCCGTGTCCGGGGACATAGAGGAATACAACGAACTTGTCCAGTTCGAAGCCTCCGGCCGCAGCAGACGGGACGAGACATCGGCGCCATTCACCGATCGGGTGATACGCAGCGTCGCTTCGGAGTTCAAAGCGGTGGTCTGCACCGCTGCGGTCGACGCGCGGACCAACACCGCGATGACCGACGCCTTTGGCGCGACGATCCGCTGGCTGGACGGCGGCTGGGAGGATCGCCCCACGCTGATCGCCGACTCCTACGACCAGTTCTACAGCGGCGCGTGGGTCAACAGCGACCATGGCGCCTACGCCGCCGGGAACACCGCCCACTTCAACCCGAGCCACATGATCTGGACCGGGTGCGACGCCCAAGGCGCCTCGCATCCCGAAGTCCCGATGGGCACGAACTCGCCCACGGAGATGGTCGCGGTGGGCACACCGAACGATCCCAACGACAACTACGCCCCCATCGGCGCCGTCGACGTGGGTTCGGGGTACGTGGCGCGCCCTCGCCAGACGCTGCTGTCGCTCTACGCGATCTCGCCCGTCTTCACGATCGTCCCCGAGAGATGACCCCGGTCGTCGACGTCACCGCGCAACCGACCCGGGCCCTGACCCCGCGGGGCATCGCGGCGGCCTTGCTGGCGACGGTGCTGGCAGCCATGGCGGTCTGGGCGACGCCGGCGTCGGCGGACACGCAGGAGCCCGCAGAGCCGGTCTGGTCGGCCGACATGACAGTGACCGAGTACACCAACGTCTCGGTCGGGGCAGCCAGCGCCGACCTGTTCTCCAATGTGGGCGGCAGCGGCGACCTGCAGATCAAGTCGCTCTGGTCCTACACACCGCACCGCGACCTGCGCCTGGCATTCCAGGAAGGCGTTCCCGACGCTGCGGACTACACCCTGCAGGTCGGCGACCTCTCCCTGGGGTTCCCCGCGGGCACCTCCGGCGCCAGCAGCTTCAAATGGCACGACGTGGACGCCGACTGGGAACACGGCCAACTCATTCGCGTACGCATTGTTCCCACGGCCGACATCGACGCTTTTCAGGCCGACACGCCGGTCCCAGATGTCCACACCATCAACGAGGCGCTGAGCAGAATCGCGACGGCGGACAAAGACAGCAGCGAACCCGAGCCGCAGTTCCTGGTCAGCAACCTGGGCGTGGGCACCGAAGGCGCCGGCGGGATTCAGCGCACCCTTGACACGGCCCGATCAGGGTTCGCCCAGGCATTCACGACAGGCGCGTCGACCAACGGGTACGCACTCGGCGCCGTCGACATCGCGGTGTCACGCTTCTACGATGCGTCGAACGCGGCAGACCAGCTCCGGGTCACGATCAACGAGGCCGCGAGCGAAGGCGAACCAGGCGACGCGCACTGCACCCTGACCAATCCGTCCACCTTCACCGCACCGGGAGTGATCACCTTCGAGGCGCCGACAGGTGAAGGCTCCTGCCAGCAGCTGGCGACCGAGACAACCTACTTCGTCGTCATCGAGTGGCCCAACCCGAGCGGAACAGACTCATATGCAGTCATTCCCCAGACCTACCCCACCGAGAAGACGGCTGCCACCGAAGAGGACCCCGGCGGTGCCCAAGGCTGGTCAATAGCCGACCGGGCCTACTACCTCACCGCCAGCTCCGACACCCGCACATGGACCGCCTACGACGAGACAGCCAGCTTCAAAATCAAACTGACCGGAACAATCTCAGAACAGACCACCGAAACCGAGACCGAGGCTGAGACCGAAACCGAGACTGAGACCGAAACCGAGACTGAGACCGAACCGGAACCGGTCCCGTTCACCGTCAGCGTGACCGTCGCCGCCCCGACCACCCACAACGGTTCGTCGGAGTTCACCTTCGAACTCGACTTCAGCGAAAACCTCCGCCTGAGCTACAAGACCCTCAAACTCCACGCCTTCAACGTGACAGGCGGATCCGTCAAGAAAGCCCAAAGGACCGACAGGCCCGCCAACATCTCCTGGCGCATCACCGTCAAGCCCGACTCCACCAGCGACGTCACCGTGGTACTGCCGATCCCCAACGACTGCGACGACACAGGCGCCATCTGCACCGACGACGACAGGAAACTGTCCAACCGCTTGGAGTTCACCGTCAGCGACCCACACCAATAGACCACCCACAGATCTCGGCACTGCCTCAACCCACCGACCTACGCCCCGGGCCAGCGAGCAACATGAACCTCACCGGCGACACCGATCAATCGGCGGGCTCACCCCCGCCGCCTACGCTGCAAAACACCAACCGACACGACCGACGACCACTACGAGCCAACACCCATAACGACCGGACCAACTAACGGGTCCCCGTCAGCCGTTCCGAACTCATAGAGGGCAACGCATAAGGCACCCCCCTGAAGGGGTGCCCCTACGTCGGCTAGTTGCCGATAGCGCGGCGCCCTCACGGACGCCGTTCATGACGCTGGCTAGTTGCCGCGTCCTCCAATGCCCTGCTTCAAGGCGCTCATTGCAGCGTCTCGAACCGGGATGAACGCAACAATGGCGATGGCCGTGGCCACATCCATGCCGAAGCGTCCGAGTGACAGCACCTCGAAGCTGGCCCCGTACCCAAACAAGGCTCCGCCGTCATTGGCTTGCGAAACCAGCACTAGCAAGTAGGCCCAGATCAGATTCAGGTTGCTGCCGATAATCGGTATCGACTTCAGCGTGTCGTTTACTTTGACCGTGTCAAGGACACTGTCCACGACGACCATCGCACCCTGGAACACCATGCCCAGGATGATCAGCGTCAAAATTGTCGACATCATGGTTATCGACCCCCTTTGGTCGGCAGTACTTGGCTACGGCTGCCTTCCGCCCCCGCAGTCGGCAACCACCGAACACCCTAGTCAACGTCGTTGCACTTCTGTGACAATTCTGTAACAGTTTTGTTTTTTTGGGATTCACCTCGCGTGCGTGGCGGTCGCTCAGCCTCGGATACCGCCCGAGCGCGCCGGTAGCTTTGCCGCGCATGACGCAGGTGCCCGACAAGCCCACGGTCGACGGGCTCGAGGCGAAGTGGTCGCAGCGCTGGGAGTCCGACGGCGTGTACCGCTTCGATCGCACCGCCACCCGTGAGCAGGTGTTCAGCATCGACACGCCGCCGCCGACCGTCAGCGGTTCGCTGCACATGGGCCACGTCTTCAGCTACACCCACACCGACAACATCGCCCGCTACCGGCGCATGGCCGGCGACGAGGTCTTCTACCCGATGGGCTGGGACGACAACGGCCTGCCGACCGAGCGGCGCGTGCAGAACTACTTCGGCGTGCGCTGCGATCCCATGCTCCCCTACGACGAGAGCTTCGAGCCTCCGGCCGACGGCGGCGATCCGGCGGCGGTCGAGGCACGCGGCGAACTGGCGATCTCGAGGCGCAACTTCATCGAACTGTGTCATGTGCTGACCGCCACCGACGAGCGGACCTTTGAGGAGCTGTGGCGCCAACTCGGACTGAGCGTGGACTGGTCGATGACCTACGCCACGATCGACGAACGCTGCCAGCGAGTCGCTCAGCGTGCATTCCTGGAGAACCTGGCGCGTGGCGAGGCGTACCAGATCGAAGCGCCGTCGCTGTGGGACGTCACCTTCGGCACCGCAGTGGCCCAGGCCGAACTGGAAGACCGCGAGCGGCCCGGCGCCTACCACCGCATCGCTTTCCATCGCCTGGACTCACAAGGCGGCCGCAACGGCCCAGCATCGAAGAGCCCAGCGTCAAGTGGCACAGTCGAGATCGAGACGACCCGGCCGGAACTGCTGGCAGCGTGCGTGGCGCTCGTGGCCCACCCCGATGACGAGCGCTACCAGCCGCTGTTCGGCTCAACCGTGGTGACGCCGCTGTTCGGAGTGGAAGTCCCAGTGGTTGCCCACAAGCTGGCCGAGCCCGAGAAGGGCACCGGCGTCGCCATGATCTGCACCTTCGGCGACACCACCGACGTGACGTGGTGGCGCGAGCTGGACCTGCCCGTGCGGGCGATCGTGGACCGCCGGGGTCGCATTGCTGCGGATCCCCCTCCGGGCATCGACTCGCCCGCGGGGCGCGAGGCGTATGAGCGCCTGGCAGGCCGCACTGTTGGAGGCGCTCGGAACGCGACCGTCGAGCTGCTGCGCGACTCAGGCGAGCTCATCGGCGAACCACGACCCATCACTCACGCGGTGAAGTTCTTCGAGAAGGGCGACCGGCCGCTCGAGATCGTGTCGAGTCGCCAGTGGTACATCCGCAACGGCGGGCGCGATGGGGAGTTGCGTGACGCGCTGATCGCCCGTGGCTCGGAGATGACGTGGCATCCGCCGTACATGCAGGGCCGCTACACGAATTGGATCGAGGGTCTGAACGGCGATTGGCTGATCAGCCGTCAGCGCTTCTTCGGCGTGCCGATCCCGCTGTGGTACCCGCTCGACGACGTCGGCGAGCCGATCTGGCAGCGGCCGCTCGTCCCCGACGACGGTGCTCTGCCGGTTGATCCAGGCAGCGACGTGCCTGCCGGCTACGACGAGTCGCAGCGCGGCCAGCCCGGCGGCTTCGTCGGGGATCTCGATGTGATGGACACCTGGGCAACATCGTCACTGACGCCCCAGATCGCATGCGGGTGGAGTGAGGATCCTGACCTGTGGGCGCGCACCTACCCGATGGACATGCGCCCCCAAGGCCACGACATCATCCGCACCTGGCTGTTCTCGACTGCAGTGCGGAGTCACCTCGGCCACGACTGTGCGCCGTGGCGGCACTGTGCACTGTCGGGCTGGATCCTCGACCCGGACCGCAAGAAGATGTCCAAGTCCAAGGGCAATGTGGTGACGCCGACCGACCTGCTCGACACCTACGGCGCCGACGCCGTTCGCTACTGGGCAGCCAACGGACGGCCCGGCACCGACACCGCCTTCGACGAAGGCCAGATGAAGATCGGGCGCCGCCTGGCGATCAAGCTGTTGAACGCGGCCAGATTCGCACTGACACTGACGGGCGGAGCCACACCGGACGACGCAGCGAGCCCTGGCGATCGCGATACCGCGGTTCGCAACACGCTGGACGCGGCGCTGCTGGCCGAGCTAGCCGAGTTGGTTCGCGTTGCCACCGACGCATTCGAGAACTTCGACTATGCCCGAGCCCTCGAACGCTCCGAGCAGTTCTTCTGGCGTTTCACCGACGATTACGTCGAGCTGGCCAAGGGTCGGGCCTACGGAGGTCAAGGCGCTGAGGCTGCAGCGGACGCACATCTCACGCTGACGGTTGCGCTCGATGTGCTGCTGCGCTTGTTCGCTCCGTTCCTGCCGTTTGTCACCGAAGAGATCTGGTCGTGGTGGCGGCCAGGCTCGGTGCACCAGTCCGATTGGCCCGATGCCGACGAGATTGCGGCGCTGGTACCCGAGGCATCTGCTGGAGCATTCGGGCTCACTGCGTCCGTGCTCAGCGAGGTTCGCCGGGCCAAGACCGAAGCCCGGCGCAGCCTGCGCGTCCCGGCTGAACGGGTGGTCGTCAGTGCCTCGGATGCGGACGTCGCAGTTTTGCAACGGACGCAGTCCGATCTGATCGACGCCGGTCGCATCGAGAAATTGTCGTTCGCGACCGATGATGCGCTCGCGCACCCGACCGTCAGCGTGGTGCTGGCACCCGCCGACGCGCAAGCCAAGAGCTAGGACAACCTCGACTCAGAGATCACCGTCTGCGCCATCAGAGTCCGCGCCGTCGGCTTCCATCGGCGATGCCGCTGTCTCGAAGGCACCAACGGGCCGCCCGCTATCGCCTGCGGCGGGCTCTCCGCTGCGCACCCACACTGTTCGCTGCGGGAAGGGGATCTCGATGCCGGCCTCGTCGAACGCATCCTTGACGCGCTTGCGCAGCAGGCGTGCCGTGGCCCACTGTTCAGCGGGCTCGGTCTTCACCATGACCCTCAGGGTGACCGCGTCGGCGCCGAAGGCTTGCACGCCGGCCACTGTGGGCTCTTCGAGCACGGTGGTGTTCTCGCCTTGCTCGTGCCACACCTGGTCCGCAACCCGCTTGATGATCGCCATTGCCTCGTCGAGGTCGGTGTCATAGGCCACGTCAAGGTCGAGCGGCACGCGAGCCCACAGCTGCGACATGTTTCCGACCCGGGCGATCGCTCCATTGGGCACGTGCCAGACCGTGCCGGAGATATCACGTAACCGGGTGGTGCGCAGCCCCACGGACTCGACGGTGCCGACCGCATCGCCGAGATCGACCACGTCGCCGACGCCGTACTGGTCCTCGATCAGCATGAAGACGCCCGTCAGCAGGTCTCGGACGAGGGATTGGGCGCCAAAGCCGACCGCGACGCCGATGATGCCGGCGCCTGCGATGAGCGGGCCGAGATTCACGTCGAACTCGCCGAGCAGCATCATGAGCGCTACGGCCCAGATGATCGTGGTTGCGACGCTCTTGAACAGCGTCCCGAGGGTCTTCGCCCGTTGGCTGGCGCGCTCGGTTCGCTCCCGCAGCTGACTCATCTTGGCCGCGAGCCGGTCGGGATCCCAGGCTCGGCCCGCTTCGGCGGTGCGGGCGGCCTCATTTTTCGCTGCGTTCTTCTTGTCGCTGGCGATCCGCTCCACCATGTGGTCGATGGCACGCCGCATGAGTCGGCGAGCGACAACGGTGAGCAGCAGGATCACCAGCACCGTGAGGGGCTTGTCAACGATCCATACCGACGCCGACGCCAGCCCCGCGCTGCCCGTCCAATCCAGCAGGCGTTCGCAGATCCAGCTGGGCTCGGTGCCGCACACCTCCGTGCTGCGGCTGGCTTCCAGAAGTGCATCCATCGCATCAGTGGCGGAGGGGGCCTGTGCGAGGAGTGAGGTCATCTCGGGCAGCCTAGAAGTACACCGCTGGGCGCCTGTTCACTTGGTTCGCGGGAGTTCGGCCCGGCCTGCGCGACGGTCTCGATGCGCCTACGCCTCGGGTGGTACCGCTACGACGGCCGCTCCCGCTGCTTCGGCGCGTTCGGCGGTGCCGCGGTGACACGTAAGCAGGATCAGTTGGTGACGTTGGGCGCACTCGGTGAGGACTCCGACGCACCGTTGTGCTCGGGCATCATCGAGTCCGACGAGCACATCGTCGAAGATCAGCGGCAGACGGACGCCGCGCGCTGCAGATTGATCTTCGACAGTTGCGATGCGAAGTGCCAGGTACAGCAGTGACTGTGCGCCGAACGACAGTCGATGAGCCGAATGCTCGCCCCGTGGGCTGTCCACCAGCAGATTGTCCGTTCGGTCGGTCGGGGCGTGAGGGTTCACCGTGACGTTGGTCCAGTCGGCGACTTCGACCACGATCTGCTTGGTGCGTTCAAGCAGCGCCGGCTGGCGCGTCTTGCGGTGCCGTTCTGCCACGTCGGTCAGCAGCCGCGCAGCAACGTGATGTCCGAGACCGCTCACGACGTGGCTCTCGACCTGCGACATCAGCTCGCTGCGACGCAATGACATCAACGCACTGGAGCGCTGCGGTGACTCGAGCGCTCTGGCATCGGCGGTGAGGCTCGCTATGTTCTGGCCCCGCTGCTCGAACTCCGCCTTCAGAATCTCAATATCGCGTTCGAGTCCCTCGATGAGCATCGACAGCGCAGCGGGGTTGCTGTGGCTGGTGTGCTCCAGAGCGGTGCCGTCAAATTCGACCGCCCGACCAAGATCGTCCTGGGCTTGTTGCGCTTGGATCACGGCGCGGTCGTAGCTGTCGACTCGGTCACACACTGCTTGAAGCAGAACTTCGGCACCCGCAGTGTCCTCGAACAACTGGTGCGATGCCGACTGATGTGCACCGGCCTCGTCGCCGACCGGTGGAGAACCGGCAGTGCCTGCGGGCATCGACATCGCAGGTGGGCTGGCCGACGCTGCTTCGGCGAAGTGCGACCGCAGCGTCGAGAGCTGCACCGCTTCGGTTCTGCGACGCTGAACCAGCAATTCACCCGCCGCTTGCGCGTTACGCACGGTCTCCAGATGCGCAACTGCGTCCGATTCGAAGCGAGAGATCAGACCGGGGGGCACGCCCAGCGCGATCAGTCTCGCCGTGTGCTCGTGACGGCGGCCATCGGTGAGACTCCTCTTGGTCTTCGAGTCCGCCTCCAAGACTCCGCGCTGCTCTTGGGCAGCGTCACGTTGCTTCTCGGCGGCAACTCGGCGCTCTGCGAGCCTCACCATTTCGTCGTCGGGCGGGCGCAGGGACCGCCAAGCGAGCAGCATGGTGAGAACCAGCACCACGGCACCGACCGCACCGACCGCTGCTATGCGCCAGTCGCCCTGCAAGCTCAGCATCACCGCCACCGCCACGGTGCAAGCAGTGCCAACCAGGCTTCCGACCGCGCCCGCCAAGCGGCTCCATCTGCTCCTGGCTGAGTCACCGATGACCGCGGCGCGAGAACTGCCTGAACCAGATTGTCTCGACGCTGCCTTGATCACGCGATCAGGGGCGCTGCCGTGCGGATACTCCTGTTCCCATTCCGATCGCAATTGCTCGGCTTCGACGCGCCACTGCTGGTAACCAGCAATGGCGCCTTGAAGCGCAGCCTCCGCACTGCCTTGCTCCCGCATGGCCTCCACCAGGTGCGCAGCGGCGAGCTTCGCTGCTTCGACAGCTGTGTTGCCCAATGGCGCGTTGGGCACCATGGAGCGCCAATCGCCGTGCACTGCGCCAAGCGCCGCGTCGTAGCCGGTTTGGGCTTGAGAGGCGCCCGACTGTGCCGCTGCCAGACGGCCGATGTCTGCTTGCACCTGTGTGGTGCGGCCGTGCAGTTCTCGCTCGTCGTCGGTCGGCGCGGCAATGCTGGCCAAGTCAGCGCGAAGGCGATTCCTGCGCTCGACGACGCCCTCCGAGAATGCCCTCGCGGCGCGTCTCGCCGAACGCAGTTCGCTGCCAAGCTCACCGAGGCGCCGCTCGATTGCGCGGCGCTCGTCGTTCTCGTCTTCGATGTCGGCCTCGATGCGAGCCCATTCATCGCGGGCACCGGCGAGCCCGCGCAGCTCAGTGTCGATGCTGCCAATCTGCCCGAGCAGGTCACGTGATGATCCCTCGGCCGCCCTGCCTCTGCTCGCTCCGAGCAGCTCTCTCGCGGCGCTGCTGAGCGCAGACGACTGGTCGAATGGGTTGACGCCGCCGAACATGGCTTGTACCGAGACGCTCTCCTGGAGGTCGCTTCCGTCTGCGATGTCGAGCGCCTCCACCCAGTAGAGGCGCTGATAACCGTCGAAATCGCCGCCTCCCAGTCGGGCGGTCAGTTCGCTGCGCCCCAACGCCACCTCCGCGATGCTGGCCGAGAATTTCCCGCTGACCATGCGTTTCGAAGCCGCCTGCGGCACCGTCACTCGGGTTTCGATCGTGACGGCGTCAGCACCCAACCGACCTCTGAGCCGTGCAGCGATTTCGTCGCCGGGGCGTCCGAAACGCTGCAGCAGCGATGCCGAGCCGGGTCCGGCGATCAGCCACGAGAGTGCCGATGCCAAGCTGGTCTTGCCGGATTCGTTCGGGCCGTACAACACCACGAAACGACGATCCGGCAAGGCGAGGTCAAAGCCGCTTGCACGACCCCAGCTAGGAGTCTCAAGTCGCTCGACGCTCAAGATCTCGCTCATGGCGTACCCGCGGGTTCATCGGAATACACATCGAGCAGCAGCTCTTCAGCCAACACGAGCACATCGTCGAGCCGCTGCGGCTGCTCGGCGATCAACTCTGCCCAGAAGTCCTCGACGACAGACGGGAGACCTTCGCGCAGCAGCTCGTGCAACAGGGCCGTGTCAGCATCGGGTGACGCCAGGGCCTGCTGATAGGAGGCCAGGTCGCGCAGCACATCTGCTCGCAGATCATTGCCAGACAGGATTTGCTCACGATCCACCGCGGTGCGTACCGTCGTCTCCAGTCGGCACAGCCCGCCGCCGCCCAGTCGCTCTGTCAACTCGGCGGACAGCGCCGCAGCAAACCCGCCCGCCGCTGCTGCGTCACGAATGCGTCTTGCGTCGTGGCTCGTGCCGACGAGCCGGGACTCCCACACAACCGGCAGAGGGGCATGTCGGCGTCCCATCTCCGTCGCCTGCTCAGTCAGCCTGATGGCGATCTCGTCAATCGTGTCCTCAGGCGTCACCGCAAGGTCGCTTCGAACGAACCGCACTGCATCGCACGATTCGAATCGCGGCTCGCCGATGCGACCGTCGGCGATAGGCACCACCAGCGCACCCTTGGGTTCGCACTCCGAGGGCTTGAAGCTGCGACCTTGGAGATTGCCGCAGTAGGCCGCCCGCGCACCGGAGTGCAACCGACGGACCTCACGCTTGTGGATATGGCCGAGTGCCCAATAGTTCACGGGGGCGGCATCGAGGTCGTCGTCGCTGCATGGCGCGTATGGGTCATGGCCCGGATTTGCGCCCACGTTGGCGTGCAGCACAGCAACATGCGGTCCCGCATCCCGTGCATGCTCGATGCCCCCGAAGCGGCGGGCCAAGTTCTCGGTTTCGTGCCGCTGGCCGAAACTGACACCGCTCACCAGCACGTCGCCGCCGTCATTGCGCAATCGCGCGCGGTGCGATTGGGGCTCGCCCGGAGCGAACCTCACGGCGCTCGCCGGCAGTTCACCGACCGTGCGGAAACCCTCGCTGAGCGGATCATGGTTGCCGTGGCAGATGAACGACCTCACACCGGCCTCGTCGAGGCGTCGAAGCCCGCTTTGGAATCGAACCTGCACCCCGACTCCGGCAATGGCGCTGTCGAAAATGTCGCCGGCGAGCACCAGGAACGAGGCGTCTTCGTCGATGCACAGCTGCACGAGGCGATCCCACGCCGTGGCAGCGCGTTCGGCCAGGTGGCTCCGGCGTTCGGCATCGAGCAGCCCCAAGCTGCCGAGCGGTGCGTCCAGATGGAGATCCGAGGCGTGCACAAAGCAATCTGGCATCCGCGGGACCCTACGCGACCCCTGACACAGCATCGGGTAGCGGAGGCATGCGGTCAGCGTGTCTCGGTTGCCCGACCGGACGTGAGGGCGTAATCGCGCGGCTACAGCGAAAGTCCGCGATGCGAGAGCATCTCGTGCGGATGGCCACAATGTGAGACCGCGCAAACGTTGTTATGAATGTACGCAGCTCAGTTATGCTTTGCATCATGAGGACGACCATCTCGCTCGAAGACCAGCTTGCATCGCAGGTTCGCCGCGAAGCAGCGGCGCGAGGAATGAGTGTCAGCGCCTTCATCGCAGCAACGTTGAGCGACGCGCTGAAGCGACGCGAACCGGCCGAACAACGTCCCTTCGAATTGTTGACCGCGAGCGGCGTCCGCTCGCTTCCGACAATCGATCTCGACCGGCCTCGGGCGATTGAGACCGACGACGACACAGCGTTCTATGCGCGGAGGCAGAGCTGATGGGCGATGCTGCTGCCTGATGTCAACGTGCTTGTCTATGCGCACTTCCCCGATTCGGTCCCAGATCACTCCGAATATGCGCGATGGCTCACTCGCATGGCGAACGGACCTGAGCCGTTCGCCTTGTCGGTCCTCGTGCTGACAGGCTTTGTGCGCATCGCGACGAACCCACGGGTGTTCAGCCCTCCATCAACCCTCGACCTCTCGTTCGCGTTCGTTGCGTCTCTGGCGGAACGCCCCAATGCACGGGTCGTGGGTCCCGGACCCGATCATCTCGCGATTGTGGAACGACTGTGCCGAGAGGCCAGTGCGACGGGCAAGCTCGTGGCCGACGCCGCGCACGCTGCGGTCGCTATCGAGCACGGCTGCACCATGGTGTCCACCGACGCCGATTTTGCGCGATTTCAGGGGCTTCGGTGGCAACACCCGCTGCAACCCAATAGCCCGCGACGCTGACAATCGCCCAGATCACACCCGAGCGCACAGACAGCTCGGTGATCGGTCAGGGGCTCGGTGCCTAGCATCGCTGCGATGACCGAGGACAACGCTGGCCAAGACGCACACGACCGCACACCCACCGACGACCCCGATGCCGCTGCGCTCTATTCGGTGGCAGGCGGGGTGGCGACGATCACCCTGAACCGGCCCGACTACCGCAATGCCCTCAGCGTGGAAATCGTGAACGCCATCGGCGACCACTTTGAGGCCGCGCTTGGCGATCCCGCAGTGCGTGCCGTGCTGTTCACCCATGTCGGCAACACGTTCTGCGCCGGCGCCGACTTGCGGGCCGCCCAGCCCGGGGTGCCTCAGCCGACGCTTCGCTACAACTTCGTGGAGATCCTCGAGAAGATCATGACCTGCGACAAGCCCGTGGTGGGCCGGCTGGCCGGTCACATCACCGCCGGCGGCGTGGGACTGGCTGCGGCGATGGACATCTCCATCGCGGCCGACGACGCCATCATCGGGTTCACCGAAGTTCGCATTGGCGTGGCACCTGCGGTGATCTCGGTGGTCTGCCTGCCGAAGCTGCGCCGTGCTGATGCCAGCGAGTTGTTCCTCGAGGGCGAGCGGGTGCCCGCACCGCGTGCCGCGGCAGCCGGGTTGATCAACCGTGCGGTACCCCGGGAGCAGCTCGACGACGAAGTGGCATCGACGCTGCGGCGGTTGGTGCGGGGAGGACCTAACGCGCTGGCACACACGAAGCAGCTGGTTGCGAGGGTGCCGCAAATGCCCCGTGCCGAAGCCTGGGAGTGGACGGCGGAACTCAGCCAACGGCTCTTTCAAAGCGACGAGGCCTCCGAGGGCATCGCCGCGTTCCGAGAGCGCCGCGACGCCAGCTGGGTCCCACCCGAGGACTGAATTCGTTCTCTTCAATTGCCTGCAACGCAGCAGAGACTCGGGGCGCCGGTAGGACAGCCGTGCCTATCGCTCCCGTCATGGCCACGGTGCGACCGGTAGCGTCGGCCGCCGTGAGCGGACAGGTGCACCTCGAACGCGACGGCCATGTGGGCCGCATCATCCTGGATCATCCGGAGCGGCATAACGCCATCAGCGCGCAGATGTGGGACGGCATCACCGCTGCCGCCACCGAGCTCGAGAACGACCAAGAGATCCGGGTGGTGGTGATCCGAGGGGCCGGCGAGCGCGCCTTCGCAGCAGGTGCCGACATCAGCCAATTCGGCGCGCAGCGTTCCGACGCGAGCGGCAACCGCAGCTACGACGACACGACGTCCCGGGCGCACGCAGCGCTGCTGGGCTTGTCCAAGCCGCTCATCGCCGCCATAGGTGGCTACTGCATCGGCGGCGGCTTGGCGGTGGCGCTGACGGCCGACCTGCGCGTCGCAGCCGAGGACGCCCAGTTCACGATCCCCGCCGCTCGCCTGGGACTTGGTTATGGCGCCGCAGGTATCGGCACGCTGATGCGTCTGGTCGGACCATCAGCGGCCAAGCGCATCTTCTTTTTGGCTGATCGCTTCGGAGCGCAGGAGGCACTGCAGATGGGCCTCGTGAACCGGGTCGTGCCAAAGGCGCACCTGGAAGCTTCGGTCGACGAATGGACCGAGCTGATCGGCCAGAACGCACCGCTCACCATTGCGGCGGCGAAGGCGGCGTTGACGCAGTGGCAGAAGCCGGAGTCTCAGCGCGACTTCGCCGAGGTAGAAGCGATGATCCGGGCCTGCTTCGACAGCGACGACTACCAAGAAGGCGTCGACGCATTCATGAACAAGCGCCCGCCCGAATTCAAGGGGCGCTGAGCACGGCGCTGCGGCAGTACTTCAGCCAGACCCGCGCTGGCTGCCGAATGGATCCCCGGTATCGATGTCCGCCACGAGTTCGAGGTAGGTGCCCAGGCGCCCGGCTGCCAGCTCGCCGGCTGACACCGCAGCCGTCACAGCGCAGTCCGGCTCGACGGTGTGCGCGCAGTCCCCAAAGCGGCAGCTCTGAGCGAGTGCGGCGATCTCGCCGAATGCCATCGCAAGCCCGTCAAGCGGGCCTACAGAGCGGGGCAACCCCAGATCGCCGCCCCAGGGGATCAGATCCTGCAAGCCCGGGGTGTCCACGAGCGTCCCTCCGGCCGGCCCGCCGACGGGAACGAGCTGGCGGCGCACGGTGGTGTGCCGGCCGCGACCATCGGGACTCAGCGGGGCGATCGGTACTACTTCGGCCCCTGCGAGCCGGTTCGCCAGCGACGACTTGCCCACACCCGACGGTCCGCTGAACGCCACGGTCGCGCCGCTGCTCGCCAAGGCTCCCAAGCTGTCAAGGCCGCGACCATCGAGGGCGCTCGTCGCCAGGATCGGCACCTCGGTCGCTGCGGCACCCAGGCGGTGACGCAGGGCATCGACGCTCGCCTCGCACTCGGCGCCCGACACCGTGTCGACCTTGTTCACGACAATCACCGGTCGAGCGCCGCCGGCGAACGCCGCAGTCAGATACCACTCGATCCGATGACCGACGCCAGCCGCTTCGGTCGAAGGAAAGTCACTGGTTGGCGCAGGCGTGGTGACGACGGCGAGGATGTCGGCGTTCGCCGCCACCAGCTGGGGCCGTGCTCGTGGCCCAGCGGCGCGACGGCACAGCACCGAGGTGCGCTCCAGCACGTCAGTGATCACCACGCGGCGGTTGTGTCGGACTTCCAGCGAGCGAATAACCCAGTCGCCGACGGTCGGGTAATCCAGCGGTGTTCGGGCTGCATCGCGGACAGCGGCATCCAGCGCCCCAATCCGAGGGCCCTCGTCGTCAAGGAGTTCATAGGCGCCGCGGTGCTCGACCACAACGCGGCTCACGGTGTGACCTTTCGGGATCTGGGGGGCCGGTCCGGTTCGTCGAGACCAGCCCAGCTGCTCGAGGTTCGGCATCGGCGGCGGCAACGGATCAGAGCCGTCACTCACGGCGCAGCCACACCTCGTCATAGCGGCCGACGCCGAGTCGCTGGCCTTGGACGACGCTGCCGTCGGGCAGCGTCGTGGTGCCAAGCCCGGTGACATCCGCCGTCGCTGCCACGACGCTCGAGGCGTAGCCCAGGTACACGTAGGGAGCCTCGTTCGTGAGCTCCAGCATGAGATTCGCTACGGCTTGTCGTCGGTCGTCCCCCGCGTCGGTCGCCTTGATCAGGCTCGCCAACGCCCCGAGATGCTCGCCGGTGAAGTTGGACACGTTCAGCGGCGTGGTGCGGACCGGTCCGACAGCTGCGTACGCCAGTACCGCCGGATCGGACTCGCCGCCGACCCGCCAACACGTGGCCCCGAAGTCGCCGGCGAAGGACGGGCTCTGGACCACCGAGCCCATGACACGGCTGATGAGCCCCGTGCGGGCGACTGTCTCGACCTCGACATCGACGAGGCCCGTGTCCTCCCACTGGCGTTCCAGCGTTGCCGTCATCTGCGTGAGCGCGAGATCGTCGGTGCACATGATTCGGATCCGCACTGGCTCGCCGGGATCTCGATCGTCGGAACGCTCGGGATCCTCGGTGTACTCGCGCAGCAGGGACTGAGCCCGCTGTGGGTCATGACCCGGCGAGGCTTGCGCAACCTCAGCGGAATGCCAGATGCTGCCCGGCGCCCACCACTGCGTTGCCGCCGACCAGTCCACGTCTGGTCCGAGCGCCAGATTCAGTTGATCCTGGTCGGCCGCCGCGATCAGCGCCCGCCGCACACGTATGTCGTCGAGCGGCGCGCGCAGCAGGTTGAACAGCACGACACCGGCATTGTCGTCAAAACGTCGGACCACGTTGAGCGGGCGACCCCCGCCATCGGTTGCGACGGCTGCGGCTGTGGTGAGTTCCGCCGATCTCGACATCAAAATGTCGCCGCCACCGTCGAGCAGTACGGCGAGCCGTTCGCGCTCGTCGGGAATCTCGGTGAATTGGATCTCAGCAGCCCACGGCAGAGGCGAGCCGTCGGCTGCTGTACGCCAATAGTCGGGATTGGCCCCCAGGACCGCTGGCGCACCCGCCGACCAGCGCCGGAAAAAGAACGGTCCAGTGCCCACCGGCCCTCTGGCAAAGATGTCCGGGTCCGCTTCGGCGGCTGCGATGGAAAACACGCGTCCGACGGGGCCCGCGAGCGCCGCCGGCAGCCCGGCATTGGGCTCACTCAATTCGAAGATCAACGTGAGCTCGTCGGCAACGATGACCGATGCGATGCGGGCATCCCGCAAATGGCCGCCGCTGGCCCGGCCCGAACGCAGGTAGTCGTCGACGCCGGTCTTGATGGTGAGCGCATCCATCGGCTCGCCGTCGGTAAAGGTGATGTCGGGCCGCAGCGTGACGGTCCAGCGCTGCAGCGATGCACCGGCCGAGACCGACTCCGCCAGCCACGGCGCGACAGAACCGTCCGGGAGGACCACCGTGAGCGTTTCGAGAACGTGGTCCAGCACGTTGCGGCACGACCATGCGCACACGTGGTCCCACGGCGTCCAACCGGTGATCGGCGTCGGGTCGGCGGCGATCAGCACGCGCAGCGTGCCGCCGCGGCGTGGCGCTGTGTCCGGAGGTGCCTGTGTGGTTGGCGTGCCCGGCGACAATTCAGAGGTGGACCCGGGCGCATCGGCGGAAGCATCGTCGGAAGCGTCGTCGGGGATTTGGGTCGCCGGTGGAGCGACGGTCGGCTCGGCCGCCTCCTCGGCGCCCTGACTGCAGGCCGCCACCAGCAGCAGGACCGTTACGAGGGCCGTCGTGGGGGCGCGCCAGGGTCTCAGGAACCGCAGCCTTCGCCGCTCGTGAACCATTCGCGCTCGCCAGCGATCATGCAATACACCGACGCCGACGCTAGTGGCGCGACAGTGGGGCCCGGCTGCGCGGTTGTTCATCGAGGCAACCGCGATGCTCCCCCTCGCTAGACAATGAGAGGCGCCTGCGGGCAGGGCTCATCCCCTGAACGTCTGTCGCCAGCTTCCACCAAGGAGTGATCCATATGTCCACCGGCCTCGCAGTCGTCTGAGGAGTGCTGGCGGGTCTCGCCGTGGGCGGGGGCATCGCATGGTCGGTGCTGTCACGCCGGCTGGCGCAGTCGGGTGCAGCACACGATTCGATGGAGCGGCGAGTCGCCGAGCTGACCAGCGAGCGCGATGCGGCCCGCACCGAGGCATCGCAGCACCGCGACGTCAACGCCGGTCTGCAAACCAGCTTGGCGTCAGCGACAGCCGACCGCGACGCGCGCGTCGAGGAGATGTCCAAGAAGCAGATTGAGATCGAGGGTCGCTTCAAGGAGATTGCCGCCCAGGTCAGCGAGACCACGTCAACAAGGCCGACAAGGCCCGAGTGGAGGACACGGCCAAGGTCTCACAGAGCGTCGATCAACTGGTCTCCGAGACGAGCGGTCTGCGCGAGATCCTGCGCGATTCCAAGATGCGCGGCGCATGGGGTGAGCAGCAGCAGGCGTTGGCTGAGCATGCCGCTGCCCTCAGTGAGCGCGCCAAGGAGCTAGGCGACCGCGACTACGGCGGGTGGGTACCAGGATCACCCGATTTCGTGCTCATGTACGTACCGACCGACCCGATGCTCGACGTGGCCATGGACGCTGACGGCGATGTTTGGCAGAACGCTTGGCACCGACACCGAGTGCTGATCGCAACCCCCGGCCTGTTGATCGCCTTCTTGAGGACGGTGGCATTGGCATGGCAGCGTCAAGACATCGCCCGCAACGCAGAGAAAGTCGCCGACCTCGGAAACGAGCTGTACTCCCGGCTTGCAAGGTACGTCGAGCACGTCGACAAGATGGGTCGTGGCTTGCGCAGCGCGGTCGATGCCTACAACGGCAGTGTGGGCTCGTTCGGGCACATGGTGCTGCCGCAGGCTCGACGCTTCCGTGAGCTGGGCTCAGTGAGCAGCAACGACGAGCTCAACGAGCCCAACCTGGTCGAGCCGGACGTGCGCACGGTGAACGCCCCTGAGTTGGGTCCTGGCGAGGACTAAACGAACAGGCTCAGCGATCGTGGAGTTCGCTCCGCCCCGGGTATCGCCGACCTGACTCGTCCGGTGAGGCCGCCTCCCGGCCAACGGGAATCCCCTCTCGGTTCATATAGGACTCCGCGGCGCTTGCATAGGCGCCGTCGACAGTGTCCGCGGTGGCCTCGGTGATGGCTTGCCAGACGCGTTGGGGGGTGAGCGGCATGTCGATGTGACGGATGCCCAGGTGTGCGACGGCGTCGACCACGGCGTTCTGGACTGCCGGGGTTGCGCCAACTGTGCCGGACTCGCCGATGCCCTTGGCACCCAGCGGGTTGATGTGCGTCGGGGTTTCGAGCACGACCCGGTCGAAGAACGGCAGCTCCGCGGCCGAGATGATCGGGTAGTCGGCGAAGTTCCCGGTGAGGGGATTGCCGTCGTCGTCGTAGACGAACTCCTCGAACAGCGCCTGCGCCGCCCCCTGCGCCAGGCCGCCGTGCACTTGCCCCGCTGCCAGCAGCGGGTTCAAGATGGTGCCCGCGTCGTCACAGGCGACGAGCTGGCGCAATTCCACGTTGCCGGTGTGGCGGTCGACCTCTACGACGGCCACGTGGGTTCCGAAGGGGAATGTGGGCGCTTCGGAGTCGAACACCTCCTCGGCGTGGAGCAGCCGTGGCCCCGCCGTGCCATTGGTCGAAGCGAGGTGTTCAGCTACCGCGCTCCAGTCCACCCAGACCGCCGGGGTGCCCACGACGTGGAACGCCCCGGAAGTGGTGTCGAGCGTGATGTCGGCCGGATCAGCTTCAAGCAGCGTGGCCGCCACAGCGCGGGCCTGATCCACCAGCGTGCCCGACGCCTCCCAAATGGCCGAGCCGGCCAACTGCACCGAGCGGGAGCCGCCGGTCACCTCGCCACGGGGCACTTCGTCGGTATCGCCGTGCACAACGTCGATCTGGTCCATCGGCACACCCGTGCGGTCCGAGATCAGCATCGCCCACGAGGTGTGGTGGCCTTGCCCGTAGGGAGATGAACCGGTTCTGGCCACGATGCGGCCGCCTGACACCAGTTCCACGGCGCCGTACTCGGACCGACCAATGCCTGCGGTGCGCTCGACGTAGGTCGCAAGACCGATGCCGAGCAGCTTGACGTCCCCGTCGGCGCGGCGGCGGGCCTGCTCGGCACGCAGCGCTGGGTAGTCAGCGGCTTCGAGCGCAGCGTCGAGGCTGGCTTCGTAGGCGCCAGTGTCGAAGGGCATGCCGGTACGGGTCTCAAGCGGGAATGCCTCGGGCGGGAGGAAGTTCTTGCGTCGCACCTCTGCGGGATCCATGCCGATCTCTGCCGCGAACACGTCGACAGCACGCTCGATGGCGGCCGCCGCTTCGGGCCGCCCCGCCCCCCGGTAGGGGCCAGTCGGCGTGGTGTTGGTGAGCACCGATACCGATGTGAAGCCGAGGGTGTCGATGTCGTAACAACCGGCGAGCATTGCCTTCGCGTTGCCGGGCAGGCCCGCGCCCATGTTCCCGTAGGCGCCGGCTTGCTGCACCACATGTAGCTGGTACGCAGTGATGCGGCCGTCTCGGTTGCCGCCAATGCGGCAGTACTGAATCTGTCCCCGCCCGTGGACGAGGCCGACCATGTCATCGCTGCGTGAGGGCACCCACATCACAGGCCTGCCGATACGGGTCGCCAGCCAGCCCAACAAAGCCTCCTCGGGATGTGGTCGAGCCTTCGCACCGAAGCTGCCGCCTACATCACGCGAGATCACCCGCATCTGCTCCCGATCCAGTCCCAAGATCTTGGCGAGACCTGCTCGAACCGGATGGGAGCCTTGGCCGGCGTTGACATGGTGCAGGCGCCCATCGTCTGCCCAACGGCTCGCAGCCACCCGAGTTTCCAGCGGGCACGGCGCTATGCGGTTATTGACAGTGCGGACCTCGGCCACCGCTTCGCACGAGTCAAAGTCGGCCTGCTCGCCCTCGAGCGCCATGCGAACCACCACGTTCGGCTCGGCCATGCCCTCGAACAGCGCCGGTGAGTCCAACGCAGCCTCGGGATCGACGAGCGCGGGCAGCAGCTCATAGTCGACCACGACCAGTTCAGCCGCATCGATCGCCGCAGCCGGGGTGTCAGCCAGTACGACGGCGATGGGCTCGCCCACAAACCGCACCCGGTCGGTGGCCAGCATGGGGCGCACGATGGCGGTGTCGAATGCAGGGCTCGGCGACGGATACGGCCCGAGATCGACATCTGCTGCCGTGACGACATCGATGACACCGGGTGCACTGCGGGCATCGCCGACATCGAGACCGGCGATCACAGCATGCGACACGGTCGAGGTCACGTAGCAGGCGTGCGCCATGCCGTCCCAGTTGAGGTTGGCGACGAACTGTCCCCGACCCCGCAACAACGGAGCGTCCTCGCGTCGAACTACAGATGTTCCTCGTAATGCCATGAAGTCGCTCCGTTGCGCATCCGGGGGCTGAGCCCCGGCGATTGTGGCAGGTCCGCGCCCCGCTCACATGTGTCGCACGGTGCCAGAAGCTCCGCCGACCGCCCAAAACCTAGGGGTTTCGCGCTACCAGACTGCCGAGGGATCGATCGAGAGCACCTCGACCATCTCGGCGTGCAAGGCCGCAAAATGGGGTGAACGCTGGCCGGCTCGGCCGCTCGCCTGTCGTGGCGTGCCGTCGTGGGCAGGCCACTGCGGTTGGTACCCAGCCGCAGCGACCGCGTCGTCGACCGTTGCCTGCCACTCGGCGCGCTGATCGCTCAACCCGCGAGCCATCACGCCCGAAGCAACAAGAGCCTTGTCCGAGCAGCCCGGCGGGATTTCGAACAGCTCGCACGCCATCGGCGCGAATTGGTCGAACAGCGGGAGCAGTCGCGAACAACCCGTATCGGTACTCAGCAGCCGCGACAGCAGACTCGACGCGTGGCGCAGGTGCGACCGCTCCTCGGCCAAGGCCCGTCGGGCCACTGCACCGAGCGCCTCCCACGACGAGTCGGCCAACGCCTCCCAGCGGACGGTCTCGGCGGTGTCGTAGAGGAAGTGCCGTACCAGGGTCTCTCCCCAGTCGCGGCAGGGCAGCTCGGTGAGATGAGCGCAGCGGTACTCGTGCGGCTGTCGCCCGTAGGCCAGCACGTCGATGTCGTTGCCGAGCAACCCGTACAGCGCCCGAGCGTGGCCCAGCTCGTCTTGGCTGATCGAGGTCAGCGCCAAGTCCTCTTCAAGAAACGGCCCCACAGCGATCCACCACGCCAAGTTCTGGCCGATGCACAACTCGTCGTCGGCAAGCGCCAGCACCAATTCGTGCGCGCCGCCAACGCTCTGGGGGTCCACGTCGCTCATGAGCTCGGTGAGTCTGGGGCCCGTCTCAGATCCCGCAACAGCGCGCCGTCGTTGTGACGGTGTTCACGGTCGGCCATCGCCAGCTCAGTGGGGTCGGCAACCAGCAAGTCCTCGCGGGCCACAACCCACATCTGTTCCCCTTCGGAGCGGCGCGCGTAGCAATCGCGGGCGAAGCTCAGCGCCAGATCGTCGTCGGGTGCTTCGAGTGCGCCGACGTGGGTGAAGGGGTCCTTGCCAGGACGCTTCAGGAACACCTCGTAGGTCTTCACGCAGGCACCTTGGGTGTTGGCGCCGCCCCCATGGCGGCCGTGGGCAGCGAAATGTCGACGCGGCCGACCACTTCCACCGGGTTGCGGCATTGCGGACACCATTCGACGCTGCGGCACGGCGTCGGCCCGAAGTCCGACCGGTGCTCCAGCGCTTGGTTCCCGCAGATCGGGCACGTCGCTTCTGCCCGTGCGTTTCGGACTGCCACGGAGTACTCGCGGGCCATGAAGCCCACCGCCGAGGGCGCGATGCGATCCGGCGTCCACACCGGATCGGCGACGAACACCACATCGATCGAAACGTCGGTGCCGGCAGATGCTGATTGAGCTGCTGCGAGCACGTCGCGGCGAATCACGTCGAGAGCCGGACAACCGAGCATGGTCGGCACCAGCTCGACTCGCACAGCCGAGCCACCCTCGCTCAACGAGACACTCTCGAGAATGCCCAGCTCGGCGATCGTTACCTCCGGGTACTCGGGATCGCACACGAACGACACGGCCTCGCGCACGGCGTCTACGAGGCCTGCGTCCAAGCCGCGGGTGTTGCTCACGCAGCCACCGCCGCGGCCTCGTCGAGCGCGGAGCGCACCCACGCCGCTCCGTCCCAGGCGTTGCGCGCGTCGCGCAAGCGTCGCTCACTGTCAGGGCCGCGGCCAGCGATCGCATCGGCGAGCGCATCCCAGTCGATCTCGCCGCTGATCCAGCGCCCCGTGTCGGGATCCTGGCGCAGATCCGGGTCGGGAATGGTGAAGCCGGCAGCTTGCAGCTGAGGCACCATCTTCTGCACGAACCGGTCGCGCAGCACCTCGTTGCGCTCGGACTTGATGTGCCAGCGCAGCAGCACATCGTTCGGCCGGGAGTCAGGCCCGAACAGCTGCACCGACGGCCACCACCACCGCTCGATCCCGTCCTGCATCAACTGGTGCTGCTGGGGCGTGCCTTTGGCCATCTTCAGCAACAGCTCCTCGCCGTTGCGCATGTGGAAGCCCTCCTCGGCGATGATGCGCCGCAGGATGCGCTTGTAGGGGCCGTAGCTGCAGTTCTTGAACACGGCCTGCTGGCTGGCGAGCGCGGCAGCGTCTACGAGATACGCGATCGCAATCTGGTCGCCCCACGTGTAGGCCCGGTAGTGGAACACATTGTGGAACGTGGTGCGACCCGCCAGCAGGTCGGCAGTCATCTCGTCGCGGGTCTTGGGGCCCATGTCCGCCGCCACCATGTACAGCAGGTGCGCGTGGCCGATCTCGTCCTGGGTCTTGGCCAGCGCCGTCAGCTTGTTGGACAGCCCCGGCGCCTTCGCGATCCAGTCCCGCTCGGTCAGCCCGCCCATGTACTCGCTGTTGGCATGCAGCTCGATGAACCGAAAGACAGCCTCGCGGTACGCGCCCGGCATGTCATCGCAGGGCTCCACCAGGCCACCGTCGTCAAGGAACGCCTCAAAGTCCTCCATTGAGTCCCAGCTACGCATCGACAACTCCCTGCCGCCTCGCATCTACTCCGATGCTACGCCTGGGTCGCGTGATGCCGATCGCGTCATGCTGATCGCGCGATTTCACAGCCAGGGATCGCGCGAATGATAATCGGTCACGCGCTGGAAGGCCTCGCCTGCTGCGGCGATCGGGTGGCTAGCGCCGTGTCAGCAAACGTTTGCCAGTGTGGCGCTTTTCTGTGCAAAATCGCTCGCTCAGCGAACATTTCTGCACAGAAAACCGATCCTGTCGAGGCCAGCGCGAGGCATCCAGCCCGCCTCAACCACGCAAACGTTTGTGGTCACAGCACTAGATCGTTGAAACGGTGCGGCCCAGCAGGGCGAACAGCGGGTCCTTGGTGGCTTCAAGCGCCGCCGACACCTCTTCGTGGGAGATCTCGCCGTCGAACATGCCTGCGGCCATGTTCGCCACGACCGCCACACCGGCGTAGGGAATCCCGACCTCGCGGGCAAGCGCCACTTCGGGATAGCCGGTCATCCCCACGACGCTCCCGCCCATCTGGGCATACATGCGGATCTCTGCCGGCGTCTCGAAGCGCGGTCCATTCGTGCAGACATAGGTGGCGCTCGGTGCCACGTCGATGCCCTCGGCTAGGGCCGCGGCGGCCATCGCCGCACGCAGCGCCGGGTCGTACGGGGTGGTCATGTCGGTGTGCACGACGTGGCCCGGCTGATCGAAGAAGGTTGCGGTACGGCCGGTGGTGAACTCCAGGTAGTCGTCGAGCAGCAGGAACGACCCGGTGCCGTGCTCAGGCACCATCGAGCCCACGACGGTCACGGCCAGGATGGCCGTGGCCCCGAGGTCGCGCATTGCGGCGATGTTGGCCCGGTAGTTGATCGCGGACGGCGGGATCGAATGGTCGCCGCCGTGACGGGGCACGAACACGATGCGCCGCCCATGCCACCGGCCGGTCATTGCCGATGCCTCGCCCCAGTCGGTCTGCACCATGCGGTGCTCGGCTTGGGTCAGGCCAGGCAGCTCATAGAAGCCCGTCCCGGCAATGATCCCGACCGGAGGGCGCTCCGGGCTGGTCTCGATCGTCTCGCCCACGCCGCTCATCGCGCTCACGTCCCCGACTCCTCAGCGAGGCGCTGCGCTCGATGCTGTACCTCAAAGCGGGCCCGTGCTTCGTCAACGGTCAAGCAGACCCGCCCGGCAACCACACGCTCGCCGCCTACCCAGACATCAGTGACGTGGCGGCTGCCGCCGGACCACGCCACATGGGCAATCAACTCCTGCGGCGAGGTGACCGGCACAAACGCCACGTCGTCGATGTCGAGCCGGATCATGTCGGCCCAGCGGCCCGGCTCCAGTACCCCGGTGTGCATCTTGACCCAGCGCCTCGGCGCCGCTGCGGGTCGCCATCGACGGATCATGTCGGCCCAGCGGCCCGGCTCCAGTACCCCGGTGTGCAGACCCAGCGCCTCGGCGCCGCTGCGGGTCGCCATCGAGATCACCTGTTGTGCACTCATCAATGTGGGGTCCAGTGCGGTCACCCGGGCCAACAGCGAGGCGATCTTGATCTCTTCCCACAGGTCCAGGTCGTCGTTGGAGCCCGGCCCGTCGGTGGCGAGCGAGACCGTGATGCCTCGTTCGAGCATCTCGGGTACCCGCGCCACACCCGAGCCCAGCTTCATGTTGCTGACCGGGCAGTGCGCCACGGCCACGCCGGTCGATTCGTAGATGTCGAGGTCTGCATCGTCGAGCCAGATGCTGTGCGCTGCCAGCACCCTGCCCTCCAGCACTCCGGCGTCAGCCAGGAGCTGCGGCACGCTGGCACCGCCGTGAGCAGCGGACAGCGCATCTCCCTCGGTGCGCGTCTCGGCCAGGTGGATGTGCAACAGCGTGTCCCGTTCGCGGGCGGCAGCTGCGATCTCGGCGCAGGCCTCCACACCCAGGTCGTAGGCCGAGTGCGGGGCGAACCCGACCGTGACGCGGCCGTCGGGATCGTGTTCGGCAGCGTGAAATCGAGCGATGTCATCGATACGGCCCGCCACGCTGCCCGATTGGTCGGCGTGCACCACCGACATCACGCCCGGGCACATGACCAGCCGGATGCCAGCCTCGCGGGCCGCATCGGTGACGGCCTGCTCGTAGGCGTACATCTCGCACGTCGTGGTGACGCCCGAGCGCAGCATCTCGACGGCTCCCAGCGTCATCCCCCACCACACATCGTCGGGCCGCAGCCGGCCCTCGCGGGGCCACATCACGTCGGTCAGCCACGCCATGAGCGGCAGCCCGTCGCCAGCGCCTCGCACCAGCGTCATCGGCGTGTGCGCGTGGGTGTTGACAAGCCCCGGCATCAACAGGCCGCCCACGCTGATCACGGGCGTGTCCGTCGCAGGCGCGTCCGCCGCCGGGCCCACCCACGCAATGCGCCCGTCGGCGCCCACGTCCACCGCACCGCGCTCGATCGTCGAGAAATCCTCGTCACACGTCAGCACAACATCGGCGAGGAATCGAGCGCCATCTGTAGGGGCATCTGAATCGTTCGGCACGTCCTCATCTTCGCACTGGAGCGCGCCTGCCCGTCAACGCGTCTGCTCATGCCACAATCGCGGCTTCATGACCCTGTTCCTGCAGCGGGTCTTCGACTCGTTCGCCAACGGCTCCGCGTATGCGGCTCTGGCAGTGGCGATCTCGATGGTGTTCCGCTCGACCGGGGTGCTGAACCTCGCACAGGGACAGCTTGCGATGCTGTCCGCATACATCGCGGTGGTGTTCGCAGCAGGCGCGGATCCAACGGTGGCGTTCTCGGGCTGGCTGGCGCCATTCGCGACGCCATGGCCGATCTGGGCTGCAGTTGCTGCTGCGGTCGTCGTGTCTGCAGTCCTGGGTGCGCTCCTCGAATACACGGTGATCCGGCCAATGCACGGCGATCCAGTACCGACGATCGGGGCGACACTCGGGCTCTACCTGCTCATCGGCGCCTTCGTGGTCAAGCACTTCGGCGGTCGCCAGAGATTTCTCGGCTCGCCGTTCCCGCAAGAGCACACTGACCGTTTTGTCATCGGGGGTGCGCGGCTGTGGTTCGACAGCATCGGCCTCACGCTCACGATGCTTGCTGCGATAGGCCTGCTGGCACTGGTTCAGCGCACAACCAAGATCGGGCTGGCCTTCCGAGCCATCACTTCCAACCGGGACAGCGCCGCGTTGCTGGGCATCAGGGTCGAGCGGGTCGTGATGGGCGGGTGGGCCGTGGCGGCGGCGCTGGGCGGTCTCGCAGGCGGGCTCATTGCCGGGGAATTCAACGTCCGTCCCAGCATGATGGAACGCCTCCTGATCTTCGGCCTCGCAGCAGCCACGCTCGGCGGACTGCGCAGCCCGGCGTTGGCGCTCGCCGGCGGCTACCTGTTCGCCCTCGCCGAGACCCTGATGTCTGGCTATGTCGGGTTCATTGACAGCCAGGTCACGCTGGTGTGGGCCTTGGGCGTGCTCATCGTGGTGCTGTCGGTGCGCCCGTCGGGACTGCTGTCTCGCAAGGCAGCCCGCGGGAGCCTGCAGACGTGACGAACGGCGACGAGCCGCTGGCTCAGGGCCCCGAACCGTCGGTATTCCGCCTGGAGCCGCACGAGCGCGGCGCTCCGCTCGCCACGGAGACGTCAGCGGAGCCTGCACCAACCCGCGCACCGCGGCGGGAGAGGACCCAGCGAGAGCAGCTGCCCCTCGCGCTCACTGTCGGTGCGCTCGCCGTGATAGCGGCACTCGTAGTCATCGTGCCGCTGCGTGCTTCGTCGACCTTCGTCACCGACGTCACCCAGCTGGCAGCGTTCTGCTTGGTCTTCGCCGGGCTCTGGCTGCTCACGCACCGGATGGGTCTGCTCTCCATCGGTCATGGGGCACTCACCGGCTGCGGCTCATACGCGGCGCTGCACGCCGCGAACGACTTCGGGCTGCCGCTGTTGGCGATGCCGCTGGTCGGCTTCGTGGCGGGCTGCGCAGTGGGCGCGCTGCTGGGCATTCCAGCGCTGCGCTTGCCCAAGGCCTACCTGGCGTTGTTGACGCTCTCGGCCGCGGTGGCGTTCCCGATCGTGCTGCGGCAACTCGACGGTCCCCTGCCGGTCACCCTCGACGGCGAGTTTGTCCCGCCCAGCTGGACAGGCATCGCCCCCAACGACGAGCACATCTGGGAGTTCTGGATCGTCGTCGCGTGGGTAGTGATCGCCTTCTGGCTGCTGCACGGACTGCTGTCGGGGCCCATCGGGCGAGCGCTCGTCGCCACCCGGGACGAGCCGACGGCGGCAGCCACGTTCGGCGTACCGGTGTACCGGCTGCGGCTGGTGGGGGTGAGCCTCAGCAGCGGGCTTGCGGGCCTGGCAGGCGGTCTCATGCTCGTACCGGTGAACTTCAACGATCAATCGCTGTATCCCGAGGAGTTGTCGATCAAGCTGTTCGCGCTCACCATCGCCTTCGGGAGCACTGCCATCGGCGGCAGTCGACTCATCACGACTGTGCCCGCCGCCACCGTGCTGGTGCTGCTGCCGGTCTGGCTCGTCGACCGGCCCGGATGGGTAACCCAAGGCGGCTGGATTGGCCTCGTGAAGTCGGAGTTCTTCCTCTATGCGGTGCTGCTGCTGGTGGCTGCATACGCTCGCAGCCGCCGGGCGCGAGCAGTCCGGACCTACGACGCGTGACCGCCGCTGACCGCTGGGATGCGAAATACGCCGATTGGCATGAGCCCGGGTCGCCCTCGGAGTTCGTGACGGGCCACGCTGAGCTGCTGGCCGAGTGCCCGACGGCGGTGGACCTGGCCGGTGGCACTGGCGGCACTGCGCTGTGGCTGGCAGCCCTAGGCATCGATACGACGCTGGTCGAGGTCTCCGGGCGGGCGTTGGAGATTGCTCGGAGCACCGCTGCTGAGCGTGGCGTGCAGTTGCGGACCGTCTGCGCCGATCTGGAAGCCGAGCCGCTGCCGACCGCTGCCGGACTGGGCAGCGAGCGCGGTTGGCATGCCGTCGTCTGTGCCAACTTCCTGCACCGCCCCCTGCTCGGTTCGCTGAGCGGACTGCTGGCGCCGGGCGGCATCGCATTCGTGCAGATCGCGACGGTCAAGAACCTGCTGATCAATGCGCGTCCGGGCCGCCCCTACCTCGTGGAGCGGGGCGAGCTGCCCGGCCTGTGCGGCGGACTCGAACCGATCAGCTTCGAAGAGGACTGGTTCGGCCACCGCCACGAGGCACGCTTGCTCGCCCACCGTCCTGGCTGAGCCCACTCACGCAGAACGAGGTCAGGCAGAACCAGGTCAGGCAAGAACCCGATGAGGCAAGAGACCCTTTCACGCAACAGCGATCAGCTGAGCAGCCAGTCCGCTGGCGTGATGTCGGAATCGGCGAAGAGCCTCGACTGGAAGCGTCGCATGCCCGACAGCCACCGGTCGATGTCCGACGCCTTGCGCTCGCGGTAGGTCTGCACCTCAGGATGGGGCAGCACCAAGAAGCGCTCTTCGGTCATGGCCTCAATGACAGTCTGTGCCAACTCCGACGGCTGCAGGATGCCGTCACCAGCCGCGGCCCCCGGCGTGCCTCGCCCTTGGTCGCCATTGCCGGTTCGGTCGGGGCTGTTGGCCAAGATGTTCGTCTCCACGGCCTGCGGGCACAGCATCGACACCACGATGCCCTTGTCGCCGTAGGTGATCGACAGGAACTCGCCCAGCGACACCGCAGCCGCCTTGGTGACGGCGTACTGCAGCGAGCCGAGCTGCGTGAGCAGCCCCGCCGCCGAGGCGGTGTTCAGCAGGTAGCCGCCGCCGTTGGACACCATGACGGGAACGGCTGCCCGGGCCGCGTACACGTGAGACATCACGTGGACTTCCCACATGCGTTGGATCTCGTCGTTGGCGACCTCGAGGCCGCCCTGGGTCACGTAGCCGGCGTTGGACACGAACACATCGAGTGCGCCGTGGGCTGCGACCGTGTCGGCCACCACTGCCTTGATGGCCTCCTCATCAGTGACATCGAGCCCGACGGCTGTGCCCCCAACCCGATCCGCCACGACCTGCGCGCCAGCCTCATCGCGGTCAACCACGACCAACGCCCGCGCCCCTTCTGCGGTGAAGCGCTCCACGAGCGCCTCCCCGATTCCACTCGCTCCACCCGTGACGACCGCAACCTTGCCTGCAAGCTCCATGGCCCGGCAGCGTAATGGCGACTGTGCGGGAAGCTCCGTGCCACCCTGCCCGCCGCTGGGTCCCCTCTGCCGGATTTGGGGTCCCCAGAGCATTGCGTGTGGTGCAGTGTCAGGCTGGTGCGGTCGGCGCCGAGCTTCGACAGCGAGTTCGACACAGCGTTGGAGGGCCAGTGGCAGCACCGTTGGACGATGTGAAAGTGATCGAGGTGGACAGCTGGATGGCCACGCCGTCGGCGGGGGCGATCCTGGCCGACCTCGGTGCGGACGTCATCAAGGTGGAGCCGCTCGAGGGCGATCCGGCCCGGGGCTTCAGCCGTCCGGCGAAACTTCCGCCCGAGATCAAGGACTACGACTTCCAATTCGACGTGGACAACCGTGGCAAGCGCTCCATCGCAGTCGACCTGGGCTCTGCACAGGGCCGCGAGGTGGTCCACCGGCTCATCGCCGGCGCGGACGTGTTCATGTGCAACCTGCTCGTCCACCGCCAGGAACGCTTCGGGCTCGACCCGGCCACAGTGACGGCGGTCAACCCGCGCATTGTGCACGCGACGCTGACCGGCTACGGCACCACGGGTCCAGAGGCGTGGCGTCCGGGCTACGACGTGACGGCGTTCTTCGGTCGCTCGGGCATCTACGACGCAATGCGTGAAGGGCCCAACGGGGCGGTCCCAATGGCGCGCCCCGCCCAGGGCGACCACACCACCGGTCTGGCTCTGGTCGGCGCCGTGCTGGCGGCCCTCCGGCTCGCTGAACGCACCGGCGACGCGCAGGTCGTCGAGACCTCGCTGTACGAGACGGCCGTGTGGACCCAGGCGTCCGACTACGCCATCACCGCCATGGACAAAGCACCGCTGCGCCAGCGTGCCCGTGAGAACTTGATCATCCCGACCGCCAATCGCTACCCCTGCGGGGACGGCAAATGGGTGGTCTTCAACATGCCCCAGGACAGCGCCTGGCCACTGCTGTGCCGGGTCATCGAACGCCTCGACTGGCTCGAGGACGAGCGCTTCGCCGACATTCGCGGCCGCTTCGCGCATATGCCCGAGATCGTCGCCGGCATCGACGAGGCACTGGCGCACCGCACCCGTGACGAGTGGGGCGAGATCTTCGACGCTGAGGGAATCATCTGGGGGCCGGTGCTGGGATTGCACGAGGTGGCCGACGATCCGCAGGCTGAGGCGTTGGGTCTGTTCCCCACGCTCGACAGCCCCGACATCGGCGAGTACCGCAGCGTGGGCATCCCGATGCGGTTTGCAACAGCCGATGTCGGACCACGCGGACCGGCGCCGAAGCTGGGCAACCACACCCGCGAAGTGCTGGCTGCTGCAGGTCTGTCTGGCCCCGAGATTGACGGCTTGGTCGCGCAAGGCGCTGTCCACGAAGCCGCTGTGGAGTGAACCCGGATCTCGGCGGCCGCTTGCCCGGCCTCGGGAATGCTCACTAAGTTCGCTGGCGCAGACCGCGCCGGAAGGAGACACAGAGATGCGACACGTCTTGATCGTGGCCAATCAAACACTCGTCGGCAGTCACCTGCATGAGCGAGTGGAGCACATCCTCGCCGTCGACCCCGAGACCCGGTTTCACATCGTCGTGCCCGCGACGGGTGCCAACGGCCCCGACCCCGCGCGGGCGCTTGCGGGTGCTCGCCGCCGGCTCAGCCAGGCCTTCGAGACCCTTGATGACATCGGTGTCCGGGTCACCGGCGAGGTGGGTCCCGCGCATCCTGTCGTGGCGGTCAATCTCGCCATCAACCGGTTGAGCCCCGACCTCATCATCTTGAGCACGCTGCCTGCAGGCGCCAGCCGCTGGCTCCACCTCGACCTGCCGCGTCGACTGCAACGGCGGTTCGGGGTGCCGGTGGAGCACATCACGGCCGAGACCCAGACCGTCGACCGTGCGGGCACCTTCGAGCCACCCGTGCTGCACACTCCTGACGACACCGTCCACGTGCTGCTTGCCGAGGAGAACCAGCACGACGTCGACGTGATCACCTTGGCGCTCGCTGAGGCGGGAACCCGCAACCAGCTGCGTGTCGCCCACGACGGCGCCAACGCGCTGTCGTTCATGCGCGCCGTGGGCCCGTCGGAGGTCGATCTGGTGCTGTTCGACTTGAAGCTGCCGATCGTGAGCGGGTTCGACCTGCTGGCCGAGGTGCGCGCCGCCGCCGAGTTCGACAAGGTGATGATGGTTGCGCTGACAACCGAGGAAGCCGCCGACGATCGTGCCCGGGCCTACGACCTCGGCGCCGACGCCTTCGTGATGAAGCGGCCTGACTACAGCCAGATGGCCCACGTCATCGACGACCTGCTGGCCGAGGTCGCCGGGTAACTGGCGACAGGCAAGCACAGGCCGGGTAACCGGCGACAGGCGAGCACAGGCCGGGTAACCGGCGACAAGCAAGCACAGGCCGGCTAGTCGGAGCTCGCCGCAGCATCGCGGGCAGCGACTGCGACGTTCATCCCGCCAGGGAATCCCATCTCGGACGGCGCTTCGACTTGGCTCTGCAGCACCCAGCCCAGCCGACCCTGCTGGTCCGCAATCTCCGAATGGCAACAGGCGAGGCCTTGGGGGGTGGAATCGGTTGCCGAGTCGAACAGGATCCACTCCCCGACCGGTTCACGCAGCAACTGCAACGTGACATCGGTGTTGATGTACGCGCCGCCGCTGGGCGAATAGTCCCAGCCGACCGCTGCACCGAGATCGCACAGGCTCGCGACACGGCCGAACGGCGTGGTCGTCTCGCCTGCCATGAGCTCGTGGTCGAGCCGGATCCACGTCAGACCGCGCCCGGGCTCTTCGGTTGACCCATCGACGAACCGAATGTCGACGCCGTCTGCGTTGAAGCCTGGTCTCGGATACTCGATCTCGGAATGCGCTCCTGGATCGGCTCGTTCGGGCGGGATCGGCGGCAACGCTTTGACATCGTTCGACATCTCGTGAGCGCCCGAAGCGGCGAGGGGAATCGTGGGGGCGAGCCACTGCGACGAGGCGCGCGCGACCAGACGGCCACCAGTGAGCGGCTCGGTCGCTCGCGAGGGGGCCTCGACAGCGCGCAGCTCGGCCTCGATCACCGAGGTGCGCCGGCCCGGCTTCACTGCGCGTGCCATCACGGCGTACGGCGCCATCGGCATGCCCGAGAGAATCTCGACGGTGAGACGGCTGCAGATCTGGCTCGTATTGCCGAGCCGCCGCATCTCGGTCTCGACTGCCCAGCCCAGCAGCCCGCAGATCGCTCCACCGTGCATCACGTGATTGGTCCACGGACCGCGCGTCAACTCGGTCGCGCGTGCTCCGCCGGGCACCGGAACGAACAGCGCCGGCGGCATCGCCGCTGGTCGGAGCGATTCGCCTGAAGCACCGGAGCTGCCGTTCGGCGGGCGTTCCGATCCGGATGCATTGTTCACCACGGCGACAAGCTAGGTGGCAGGTCGGAGTACGGCATCATCGCCTTCCCCGCCGGAGGCACGGGCTGCCAGATGGGCGGCTGGTTCACCAAGGAACTCAACACCGTTGCCGACTACGACGTGCGCAACCAAGCCGACCTGCAGCGGGTGAAGGAGTTCGCATCCATCCGCGAATTCCCCGCCGAGCTCATGGCTGCGTTCAAGGAAGAGACGGAGAACGTGCTCGACAGCGTGGCGGCCGAGGATGCTCGGTTTGCCGCCATCTTGGAGCCGTGGCGGACGTTCCGCGACGGCATCTCCGAATGGCACAGCCTGGCCGAGCGCTCGTACCTGACCCAGCAGTCGCAGATCTAGCTAGCAGCACTAGCGCATGCCTCGCATCACGCCCGGCCAGCACAAGCACAGCATTCTTGTCACGCCCGGCCAGCACAAGCACAGCGGCCTCCGTGCTTCAAACAGTTGCGACGCAATTGCTGAACGCCGGATGGGCGGCGGGGTCGCCGCGGGGTTCGGTGTCCCATCGGCCGGCTGCTCGGCGGACCAGGCACTGGTCTTGCAAGTGGAGGGTGTTGTGGCAGTCGTCGCACAGCGCTGCGAGATTGTTCTCATCGGTGCGGCCGCGGTCAGCCTTCCATTCATCGATGTGATGGAACTCGCAGCGATGCATCGGCGTGCGGCACAGCACACAGCCGCGGTCGCGAATCGCCACTGCTAGCTGCTGGGCGATGCTGGCGTGACGGCGGCTGCGGCCCAGCCACAGAACGTGTCCGGGTCCGCCGAACACAGCGCCGCTAATACGCGTTTCCGGTGAGAGATCATCGAGGATCTGCGGCGGGACCGGTCCCACGCCGAGCGCTTCGCACAATCCGTCGGGATCGGTGCCGTCGATGACGCCGATGTCCGCGATGATCACGAGCTGGTTCGGAGCCTGCGAGGGCCGCCACCGATCGATCGAGCGACCCGCCGCGCTGTCCGGGCTGTCGCCGTCGTTCGCACCGCGCTCGGTGTCGCTGCTGCGGCCGGGCCCGGTGTTGCCGCTTGGGCCTCGTCCAGCACCGCCGCTTGGGTCCGGTTCGGCATCCTCGTGCGGCCGCTGCACGCCGGGCTCCGTGTCGGCGTTGTTGGCGGCGGAGTGGCCGATGGTGGCCAGTGCGTTGCGGTCCGTGAGCATCTCGAAGAAGCTGTCCGCGAGGCGCTGGGCGTTGTTGCGGATTTCGGTGGGTGTTCCGTCGCGTCCACCGTCTAGATGCCACAGCGCATCGCAGTAGTTCTCCACTGCTTGTCGGACCAACGCGAAGCTGACCGGGTCCAGATGCGCGTTGAGCACTCCCATGCCCGTGCTGTGATCTATGAACATCGCAGCACTGCGATCACGGCGCTGACGATCCAGCACCTTTTTCACCGATTCCGGGTCGTGGCGGGCTGTGAATTCGCGTGCGTCGCGTCGCAGCACCTCAGGCGGGACCTCGGCGGCGGCTTCGAGCAGCTCGATGTTGGTGTCGATCGCTTCCGGGCTGGTGTTGCGGGCTGCGTCGGCAAGCACTTCTGCGTGCTCTGCGGTGAGCATTCCCCCCGCTAGGCCGCGTGCCACGTTCGGCATCCGCGCGATCTGCTCGCTGGTCTCCGCAGCGCGCTTCGCGCCTCGGGTGCTCATCCGTGCATGGTCCTTCAGCGCGCTGCGGCCTGATCCTGCACGCTTGGTCTCCAGCGCGGCGGTTGCTGCCAGCAGCACGGCCTGTGCAGCTGAGCGCAACCGCGCGGACTCCTCGACGATCTGGGTCAGCGTGCCGCTTGTCGCGTCGTTCAGCAGCACTCGCGATGCCTCGGTCACCGCGCTGCGTGCACCTCCCAGCACTGTCACCACCGACTCAGCAGACAGCACCAGCCCATTCGGCTCTTCCGGCAACACCGGCTCGTTCAGTGGCGCTGACACCGACAGCGTTGAGGACGCAACGGGACTGCTTGCTGGCTCCGCACCCGACGGCATAGCGCCCTCTGGATCGCCGTGAATGTCTGGCCCTGTCATGACAATCACTGTAAACATCCCGTGTGACATGAAAGCCCAGCCGTACCGTCCCCGGCGGCAACGACCTGGACCTACGACGCTCATCGAACGCACGGTCGGGCAGCGCAACGCAACCACCCAACGCCCCCACCCGCACCAGCCCGAACCGCAGTCCAACGCTTCGCCTACGCATAGGGTGCCGCTGTGCATCCGTTCAGATTCGCAGTCCAGCACGGCAAGCCGGAGAGTCCGGCTGCGTTCCGAGAGATGGCTCGCAAGGTCGAGGACCTCGGATTCTCGACTTTATTCTGCCACGACCATTTCTGGGACAGTTGGTCGCCGATCGTGCATCCCGCCATCGCAGCGGAGATCACGACGACGCTGCGGGTCGGGACCTTGGTGTTCGCTGCGGACTACCGCCACCCCGCAGTGCTGGCGAAGGACTTCGCCACGCTCGACTTGCTTGCTGAGGGTCGAACTGAGTTCGGGATTGGCGCCGGCTGGCTGAGCGAGGACTACGAGCAGTCGGGCATCCCGCTCGACCGGCCCGGCGTGCGCATCGACCGGATGGTGGAGGCCCTCGAGGTCATCAAGGGGCTGTGGAGCGGAGAACCGTTCGACTTCGACGGAAAGCACTATCAGATCTCAGGGATGGTCGGCCGGCCACTGCCGCACACGCCGGGCGGGCCGCCGATCATCATCGGCGGCGGCGGCAAGCGGGTGTTGTCTGAGGCGGCGCGATTGGCCGACATCATCAGCTTGAACCCGAACCTACGGGAAGGCACCGTCGGAGTCGATGCGGCGCGCAGCTCGGTGGCCGGGAAGTTCGCCGAGCGACGCCAATGGATCGCCGACGCCGCGGGCGAACGATTCGCCGATATCGAGATCCAGCTCAACACGTTCATGGCGCTCGTGACCGAAGACGCCGACAGCATCTTGGAGCAGTTCGCACCCGGCTTTGGCCTGACGGTGGCCGAGGCGCGTGAGGTGCCCCTGGTGCTGGCGGGCACGGTGGATGACATCTGCGAGCAGCTGCACCATCACCGTGAGGCCTACGGTGCCAGCTACATCGTCATCCACGATCCCGAGGTCGATGCCATGGCACCAGTGGTAGCCCGGCTGGCGGGCACCTGAGCGCTCGGCGAGCGAGGCCGGTCGCTGAAGCCGACATCAAGACTGTGACACCCCCTGCGTAGTGTCTTCGACGTGAACGAGAACCCGATCGCTCACCAGAAGGCATCGCCCGGCGCTGGGGAGTCGCTACGGGTAGTGCCGGTCGGTTTCGGCGAGTCTGCGCGTCAAGCGCTGGCGGCATTCGTGACAGTCGCCAAAGCGAGTGATCCGCTGGCCCCGGTCACGGTGATCGTGCCGTCGAACTACACGGGGCTGGCGCTGCGGCGAGCGCTCGCTTCGGGAATCCACGGCCCGGTGTCGAGCACCGGCACGGGACTGGCGGCGCTCGACACGCTGACCCTGGTCGAGCTCGCCGACCGGCTCGCCGGTGCGTCTTTGCAAGCCGACGGGCGCCTTCCGCTGAGCGATCAGGCGATCACAGCCGCTGTTCGCAACGCGCTGGCAGACGATCCGGGCGTCTTCGGTCCCGTGGCCAGCCATCACCAAACCGCAGATGCGTTGTCGCGCACCTACCAAGAGCTGCGCGACCTCTCGCGTGAACAGCTTGCTGCACTCTCGGCAGCGTCGCAACGAGCCGGAGCGGTGGTGACGCTGTGCCGCAACGTCCGAGCTGCGCTGCACGACAACTGGTACGACGACTGCGATCTCTTGGCCACCGCTGCCGAGCCGACGCCGCGCAGCGCTGCGGCACTGGTCGAACTCGGTGCCATCGCTTCGTACTTGCCACGGCGTTTGAACCGGCACGAGGCAGATCTGCTGAGCGCCGTGGCTGAGCAGCGGCGCAAACTCAGCGATGCGGGCGCTGTCGCGAACTCACCGGTGACGGTGCTGCTCGGCGTGACCGGCGACCGCTCTGCCGACGCCGGAGCACGTTCGGTATGCGAACGGCTGGGCGTCGAACTCCCACCCTCCCACAGTCCCCTCCAACCGGCTGCCGCCAGCCGCATCATCAGCGTGACCGATCCCGACGAGGAAGCCCGCACGGTGCTGCGCTCCGTGCTGAGCGACATCGATGCCGGGATTCCGCCAGCGCAGATCGCCGTGTTCTATGGGTCGAGCGAGCCGTACGGTCGCACGCTCGAAGAGCTGTTCGCTGCGGCCGAGGTCACCGCCTATGGCAGCACTGCGCGAACGCTCGCCGAATCGGCATACGGCCGCTTCGCGCTCGGGCTCGCCGACCTGGCCGATGTCGGTTTGGCCGAGCCGCGCTTGGAGCGTCGAGCCGTGTTCGACCTGCTCGCAGGTGCGCGCGTGCCCCGGCACCGCCGCGCAGAGCACGACCCCACTGAGAGCTTCTTCGTGCCTGATTCAGCGTGGGAGCGTCTCGCTCGTGACGCGCACGTCGTCAGCGGCGACGACTGGGAGACACGCCTGGGCCAGCATGGCGACGATCTGGCGGCCCACGCCGCGCAGCAGCGGTCCGCAGGCGCGTCCGATAGCAGCGCGGAATGGTTCGCCTCACAGGCACACGAATGCCGCGCCGCACAGATATTTGCTTTCGAGCTGCGCGACACCCTGATGCAGGGCCGCTCGCTCGGCACTTGGCGAGGGCTGAGCGACTGGCTGCGAACCGTGCTGCATCGCTACCTAGGTGCGGTGGGCCGCGACCGCTGGACGCAGGACTGGCCCGACAGAGAACGCACGGCAGCCGAGCGCGTCGACGGTGTCCTCGAACGCCTGTCAGATCTCGGCGACATCGAGCCGCGCACGGGCCTCGATGTCATGGCCCGAGCGCTCGCGACCGAACTGGCCCAGCCGCATGGGCGCAGCGGTACTGAAGGCCTGGGCGTGTACGTCGGCCGTATCGCGGGCGCCATCGACGTCGTGCCGACCAGCGCGTACGTCGTGGGGTTGGCCGAGGGCATCTTCCCCCGGCGCTCGCAGCCCGACAGCCTGTTGAACGACGACGAGCGGCGCCTGGTGCCTGGCGCGTTAGCTGTGCAAGCGGACGCCACCGCGGATGAGCGCCGCATGCTGCTCGCGGCAATGGCGAGCGCGCCCGACGGTTGCACCCTGGTGCTGCCGCGTGGCGACCTACGTCAGAACGCTGAATTCGTGCCGTCGCGCTGGGTGCTCGACACGGCTCGCCGGCTGGAGCTCGCCAGCACTGGCGAGAGCGCATACTTCGCGGCCGGTTACTTGGACGCCGAGAACCTCGGCGCTGCAGCGCTAGACAGTGCAATCCCCGACATCGTGGAGAGCCCGTCGTTCATGGCAGGGATCGCGTCGGCGACGTTCGCGGCCACGGTTGCGGAGTACGACTCAGCCAGCCTTTTCGCGGCACGCAGAAGCGGTCTGAGCCTTCGTCGCCACCCGATGTTCAACGAGCTTGCGTTCCGAGCCGGAGTCGAGTGCACGTCAGCGCGAGACAGCAGCGAGTTCACCCGTTTCGACGGCAACCTGGCGCACGTCATCGACGGCGACGACGCATTCGCCGAAGTCATGTCCGCCACTCGTCTCGAAGACTGGGCCACCTGCCCGCGCAAGTACCTGTTCTCGCATCTGCTCGGCGTCGGCGTGGTCGAAGAGCCCGAGGAGATCCTGCGGCTCAGCGCGCTTGAGCGAGGCAGTCTCATGCACGAGGCCATCGACAACTTCCTGCGCCCGCTCATCGCCGCACGCGAGGCGTGGACGGGGGGTACTCCTGTGCCCGACTCCGGGCCCGGCCGACCGCCGCCGGGGCCTGGACGACCGCCCAGCGCCGAGGATCGCGCCGAGCTTGTCGCCATCGGCCGCGAACTGGTCGACCTCGCTGAGAAGCGCGGGCTCACAGGTCGAGCGCTGCTGTGGGAGCGCGACCGCGCCGCGCTGCTGGCCGACCTGGGCGAGCTGCTCGAACGCGACACGCAACGCGACCCCACGACGCGCGGCGAGACCGAGAGCTCGGAGTTCCGCTTCGGCTTTGACGGCACCCCCGACGCTGTTGAGCACAGCCTCGGCGGCGCGCTGTCTGTGCGGCTTCGTGGTGCGATCGACCGCGTCGAGCGGACATCTGGCGGAGAGCTCGTCGTGATCGACTACAAGTCCGGCAGCCCGCGCAGCTACAAGGCCCTCAGCAACGATGTCGATCCCACGCTGCGAGGCACCAAGCTGCAGTTGCCCGTGTACGCGCTCGCGGCCGCGCAGCACTTCGGCTCGGGCGCGGTCGATGATCCGATCGCGCACGCGGCTTACTGGTTCATCTCGTCCGAGCCAGGCCATTGGACGTGGGTGCCGCTCGCGGTGAACGACGCGCTCATGCAGCGATTCAACGAGGTGCTGCGTGTCATTGTCGCTGGGATCAGGGGCGGGATCTTCCCCGGATTCGCCCAGCGCGGCGACGACCGGATGCCCCATGTGGTGTGCCCGTATTGCGATCCTGACGGGGCCGGCTCTGCAGACGTACTGCGCCAGTGGCACCGCAAACGCGGCGATGCAGCGCTGGCGGCGTTCGCCGATCTCGCGGAGCCCAGCGAGGACAATGCGTCGTGAGCGACATGACCGTGCAGTCCAAGGCGACGCCCGCCGACCAAGCCGAGCGCGACCGGGCGACACGCAGCACCGGCACGACGTTGTTCGTCGAAGCCGGCGCCGGCACTGGCAAGACGACCGCGCTGGTGGGCCGTGTGCTTGAACTCGTGACCGGCGCCCCAACGGCTCCGATCCGACGGGTCGCGGCGATCACATTTACCGACAAGGCCGCTGCAGAACTGCGCAACCGGTTGCGAGCCGGCCTCAACGCCAGGCTCGCTGCCGCCGACGACGATGAATCCCGCCGACGCTTGCGCGACGCCCTTGATGGCCTCGACGGGGCCGCCATCTCGACCTTGCACAGCTTCGCTCGCCGCATCCTCGCCGAGCACGCCATCGAGGCTGGGCTGCCCCCGCTGTTCGACACGCTCGATCAGATCGGCAGCGAGGTGGAGTTCGACGAACGCTGGCGGCGCTTCTTTGGCAACCTGCTGGCTGACCCTGAAGCGCACTGGGCTGTCGCGATAATCGACGCTGCCGGAGTCGGCCTGACAGCGCTGCGCGATATCGCAGTGTCGTTCAACGCCAATTGGGACCGCGTGCAGATCGGCGACGGAATGCTCGAGAGTTCGCCGGTTCGCGTCGACGACCTGATCACACAGGGCCGTGAGCTGTCCGGGCGGCGCAGCGAGTGCCACGACGCAGCCGACCCGGCGCTGTCGCGCTTCGGCCAGCTCGACTTGTTCGTCGAGCGCCTGTCCGCAGCGGGTACCGACACAGCGCGCATCGCCGTGTTGCTCGACGCCGACGATCCGCGCACCGGCGTGCCCAAGATCGGCAACGTCGGGCGCAAAGCCAACTGGGATGACATCGCTTCAGTACGCGAGAGCTTCACCTGCCTGCGCGAATGTTGCACGGCTGCCGCCGCGGAAGCACTCGAAGCCGCAATTGCCGTGGTGTGCGACCGCATCGCGCGCTTCACGTTGGAAGCGGCCGCGCAGCGCCGTGCCGCTGGGCGCCTGGAGTTTCACGACCAGCTCGTGTACGCCCGCGACCTGCTGAGGACCTCGCCATCGGCACGCGCAGCGCTGCACGCCAGGTACCAGCATCTGCTGCTCGACGAGTTCCAGGACACCGATCCGATCCAGATCGAGATCGCGTCGCTCATCGCAGCCATCGAATGCAGCGACCCTGACGGTCTCCCAGGAAGCCACGGCGACGCCTCGCCGCCCGTGGCGTGGGACCGCATTGACACAGCGTCCGGCCAGCTGTTCTTCGTCGGCGACCCAAAGCAGTCGATCTACCGCTTCCGGCGTGCCGATATAGGCCTGTACCTCGCCGCCCGCCAGCGATACGGCAGCGACACCGGATCATCGGCGACGCTCAACGTGAACTTCCGCACGACGGCGCCCATCATCGAATGGATCAATGCGACCTTCAGCAGGCTGATGTCCGGTGACACAACGTCAGGGGGCACCGGGCTACAGCCGGACTACGCGCCGCTGGACCCGTGGCGACCCGAGCTCGGCGGCGGTCCGGCGGTGGTCGCGCTCGGCACGCAAGCGCACCTGTCCAAACGCAACGGCGGCAGCCTCGACGCCGAAGGCATCCGCGAGGTTGAGGCCGCCGATGTGGCCGGTGTCATCAACGAGATCGTCGGCGACGGCTGGCAGGTCGAGGACCGTCACACCGGACGCACACGGGCGGCCCGTTGCAGTGACATCGCCGTATTGATACCGACCCGTACCTGCCTGCCGCAGCTCGAGGCGGGCCTGGGCGAAGCGTCAGTGCCGTACCGGCTCGAAGCGTCAGAATTCGTCTGGCGCAGCCGCACGGTGCGCGACCTCATGATGTGCCTGAGAGCAGTGGCCGACCCCGATGACGCGCTGGCCATCGTCAGCGCGCTGCGGACCCCCGTGTACGGCTGCGGCGACGACGACCTCTACGTGTATCGCCGGTCGATCCCATCGTGGAGCTGCTTCACCTCAGACTTCTCGCCGTTGCCGGGCGGCGACGCCCACCCGGTTGCGCAGGGCCTTGCGCATCTGCGGAGCCTGTACGACGACCACATACAGGTCTCCCCCGCCGCGCTGCTGGACCGGCTGGTGCGCGAGCGACGTGTGCTCGAACAGGCCGTCGCCGGACCGAGGACCCGCGAGGCATGGCGTCAGGTCCGCTACGTCATCGACCAGGCCCGAGCGTGGTCGCAGAGCCAGCACGGCGGCCTGCGACACTTCCTTCGCTGGGCGTCGATGCAGGCATCGGAACGGGCGAAAGTGACCGAGGCGATCCTTCCCGAATCCGACGACGACGCGGTCAGGGTGATGACGGTGCATGCCTCCAAAGGGCTGGAGTTCCCGATCGTTATCGTGGCAGGGCTCCAAGGCGGCAACCGGCCCCGGTCCGATTCGGCGGCCGTCGGGTTCGAAAGCGCTCGGGATGGCAGCGGCACCGACTCGCACTGGTCAGGCGCGGTCGCGGTGCGCCTGCGGGCAGGTGTCGAAACTGCCGGCTACCAGGAATGGGCCGATACCGAACAGCTCGCGGGGCATCACGAGCGCATCCGGCTGCTGTATGTCGCGTGCACCCGTGCCCGCGACCACCTCGTCGTCTCACTGCATCGCCAAGAGCCATCGCGCGATGCGTTGACCGACGGCAACGATCACAAGCGCACCCACGCCCAGCTCATCTGCGATGCGATGCCTGAGCCCGCCAGCGGAATCGGGGCTGCGGCTGCAGTTGGAACTGCCCCGGCGACTGCGGCTGAAGTTGCGCTGGCCGCTGCCACAGCCACGCACCGGTGGGACTACCGACCCGGGCACTCTCAGGACGCATCTCCGGCGGCACCTGCCGCGACGGGGGATTTCGCGCCGGTGCGCCAGTTGCCCGAGCGCGACGAATGGCTCCGGCGGCGTGACAGCGCTGCGGCCGCGTCCTCACGCACCACGGTGCTGAGCGCCACTCGCATCGCCCGCGCTGGGGTCGAACCCGCCTTGGTCACCAGCGACTCGCGTGAGGCTGCGGGCCGCTCGCTCACTGCCACGCTCGGGCAGACCAAGGAGCTTCCGGACGATCATCTCGGCACGGGCCGCGCACCGGGCCGGCGCGGTCGCGGCGCCACCTCCGTCGGCAAAGCCGTTCACGGCGTGCTGCAGTCGATTGACCTGTTCTCTGGCGCCGGACTTAGCGGACTCGTCGCCGCACAAGCCGTCACCGAGGGTGTGTCCGCCAGCCACGGCGACATCGAATCGTTCGTGCAGTCGGCGCTCGCCAGCGATGAAGTGCAACGCGCTGCGAGCAGCCGGCACTGGCGCGAGGTGTACACAGCGGCACCGAACACCGGCAGCGAACCCGGCGGCGTGCCCGCGACAGTTGTCGAGGGCTTCATCGACCTTCTGTATGAGGACCCCGCGACGGGCGGGCTCGTGGTGGTCGACTACAAGACCGATGCGCTTGGGGAAATGCCCGACATCGACACTCCCCGTGCTGAGCAATACCGCCGCCAAGGCGCCGTGTACGCGTGGTGTGTCGAGCGAGCCACAGGGCGGGAGGTGACGCAGGTCGTACTGCTGTACCTGCGACAGGGGGAACCGGCAAGAGCCGACCGTCTCGAAGGCGACGCCCTGCGGCGCGCCGTCGACGAGGTCGCAGATCTCGCGGGCAATCTCGTGCGAACTCCTGCATAGCGACGACGAAGCTCAGCCCAGCGCACGAGGAGGGGGCTGGTAGCCGCCGGTCAGCTCGCCGATGTGGCGGGCCAGCGCCATCGTGGTGCGATCGCCGCCGTAGGGGCCAACGACCTGGAAGCCGATGGGCAGGCCCCGCGGCGTGAGGCCCAGCGGCGGCACGGTCGCAGGCAGGTAGGACATGCCGGTCAGGATGGTCCAGCGGGTCATCTCGATGTACGGCCGCTCGACGCCGTTGGCTGGGATACGGCGCTCGGCGAAGGTGCCTTCGGGCATGTGGTCGAAGGGCGGGTGGAAGCTCACCGGCATGAGGATCGCGTCGTAGCGGGTGAAGAACTCCGCCCACTTCCGGCGGCATTCCTCGCGGGTGATGTGGTGTTCCAGCCAATCGCGATGCTTCGGCCCCTCGCCCCGGCCGGCCAACGTCATCGCCGCTCGCACCAGCCACAGGCCGGTCTCCCACGCCGGCAACGGATCGATGTCCGGTCGCGCCTCGTGGTCAACGCGCACGCCGCTGCCCTCGAGCGCCTCGACCGCCGCATGCATCACGCTCAGCACGTCCCCGTCAACGGGGCAGTACGGATCGTCGAGCCACGCAGCCACGCGGAGCGACCCCACGTCGTCCGGTGCGGGAGGCAGCTGCGGCACCCACGGCGCTTCACGGCGCAGCAGCACGTCGAACAGCAGCTCGAGGTCGTCGCAGCTTCGGGTCAGCGGGCCGAACACGTTGATGTCCGACTCAGTGGTTCCGCCGCGGATGTGATCCAAGTAGCCGGTGGTCGGGATCAGTCCGAAGCTCGGCTTGTGGCCCCAAATGCCGTTGTACGAGGCCGGAAAACGAATCGAGCCCCCGATGTCGGTGCCGATCTCGAAACCGGTGAAGCCCATCGCCGTGGCGGCTGCAGCACCTCCCGAGGAACCGCCGGGAACCTTCGACAGATCCCACGGATTGCTGGTGGTGCCGAAGAGGTCGTTGAAGGACTGATTGTCGGCCGACCAGCGCGGCAGGTTGGTCTTGCCGATCACGATCGCACCGGCGGCACGGGCGGCAGCTACAACGGCAGCATCGGTGCCCGGAACATTGTCCGCCAGCTCCCGCGCCCCGCCGGTCGAGCGGATCCCTGCGGTCATCAGCGCGTCCTTCGCGGTGAACGGGACGCCATGCAGCGGCCCGAGCGATTCTCCGCTCATCTGCGCGGCATCAGCGGCTGCGGCCCGCTCGGTCGCTGCGTCAAAGTCGCGGGTCACCACCGCATTGATATCGCCGTCGAGTCGCTCGATCCGCTCGATGACATGGCTGACGAGCTCACGGCTCGACAGCTGTCCCAAAGCGATGGCTGCCGCCTGCTCGCCGGCGCCCCACAGTCCCAAATCATCTGCCATGTGCTCATTCCAGCACGTCGGCCGCCGCTACTCAGTGCGCTGGATAACGAACAGCGTTTGCTCGGGCTTGCCGACCACGACCGCGAGGTGCTCACCGGCCCAGCCGATCTCGCCGTGCGCCTCGTCCACGTCGGGGATCGGGCAGACGTCCCAGGCCTGATCACCCCGTCGCAGCACTGCCACGCCGTTCGACACCTCGACGCTCGTCGCGACCTCCAGCATTGTGGTCTCGTGCAGTGCAACTGCGATCGCAACGTCCTCAGAAGGGAGCGCCGCGGTGAGTTCTCGCGCTTCGACTGTGTACAGGGGTGCTTCCGTTCGCGCCCACTGCAAACCAGAACCCTGCAGCGCCGCCGCTAGCGCGTCATCGCTTGCCACCAGCGGCCAACGCTGAGCGAAGTCCGGTTCAAGCTCTGCGACCAGCCAACTCTGCCGCTGGATCTCGCCGAGCTCCTCCAATTCGGCCACCAGCTTCGCAGCGTCGCCGGATGGGTCGGCGTACTCCTGTGGATCGGCGCACTCGTCGAACAGCGTCAGCAGCTCAGTGCGTTCTACTTCGACCGCAGTGTCTGTGACACGTACGCTCGCCCCGAGCAGTTCCGAGTTCACCATCGGCGGGGTGCCATCGTCGATGCGTACGAAGCTCCAGCCATCTGCAGTCTTGACGCCAACGACGTGCTCGACGGCGCACTCGAACGGCCGCACGACGCCCAAGATCGCGATCCGCTCGGACCCCGACAGGTCGACCGCCACCACCTCGATGTTCTCGGGCAAGCCCACCGACTGCCACTGCGAACCGTCGTAGGCGTACCAGTCATCGGCAGCCTGAGCGACCGCGTGCTCGCCGCTGAACGAGTAGCGCATCGCGGCACCCTCGGCTTCGGCCGGAGGTGCCACCGCAGCCACCGCTGTAGCGAACACGGCGCCACCGGAGCTACGGCTCGGCACCTCCTCGGAGGACATCTCGGATTCGTCGGAGGCTGCTTGGGAGTCGTCGACGCTGTCTTCGGTCGCTGCAGCGGACTCCATCGGCTCGTCGTCCGACGCGTCGTCGCTCACCGATTCGTCAGCGACAGCCTCGAAGAACTCATCTTCCGTCATATCGTCAGAGTCCGCGCTCTCGGCGCTGCTGGCTTGTGTGGCTGCGGGCATGACCTCGAAGTCACTCTGCGACTCCGACTGGGCGGAACCTGCAAAATCCTCGATGCCGCCGTTTCGCAGCGACACCAGCCCGACGGCCGCCACGGCTACGAGCGCGAACGCACCCACCCCACCACGCACCGCGTTGCGCCGGCGCTGCAGCTGAGCGGCTCGTACCTGAACGCCTGCGAGCGAACCCGAGCCCACCGGCATTGACGCCCCAGCGTCACGCAGCTGACTGCGGAGGCGATCCTCGGCCGTCATGACGCCTCTCCTTCGTCGGAGCCCGACTCCAGCACATCCCGCAGCTGTTCGAGCCCCCGGCTGAGCCGGCTCTTCACCGTGCCAGCAGCGATACCCAGCGCCTCTGCCGTCTCGGCCACCGACCAGTCGAGGTAGAAGCGCGCCACGATCACCGCGCGGTGTGCGTCGTTGAGCGTCTCGAGCGCACGCTCAAGATCCAGATCGCGCGCCCGGTCCTCAGTGGAGTGCGGTTGTGCCAGCAAGGGTCGGCGTTCACGCTCTCGTCGGACCCGTCGCAGCCACGATCGAGCCCAATTCAGCCCGACCCGGAACACCCAGCCCTGCGGATTCGCATAGGCGCTGACCTGTCCCCAACGCTGGCAGGCGCGGGCGAATGCCTCATCGGCAGCCTCCGCGCCCAACTCGGCATCGCGCATCGCCAACCCGAGCGCGCGCGCGATCTCGTCGCGGTGGGCCGCATAGAAGTCCTCGAACCGGAGCGCCACGGCATCCACCCGGGCGGATCCGTTCGAGGGCGCACCCTCAGCAGCGCTCACTGTCAATCCAGTGCGGATCGTGCCTGCGCCCATCAGACCGTGACTGATCGGCGAATGCAGATCTATGAATGCAACGAGCGCGCCAGTCATTCCACGTCCCCACGAAGACTGTCTGCCCCCTCAGACTCCCACCAGACCGTTTCGGTTCCGTGTCGTTCATGAACGCTCGTCGGAGCCCGCCGCCGCCGCGAACATGTCCTCCACAAGCACGCCCGATTGTCGCAGCGCCTCGATCTCTGCGCGACCCGAGCCAAGCCATTGCGCCAGCACTTCGTCGTTGTGCTCGCCCAAGTGAGACGCCAGCGCGCCCGGGGTGACGCCGGAGGTCGCCGAGGTTTCCGCGGTGATGCCCGTGAATCGGTAGGGCGTCTGGCTCACGCGCCGGGTGCCCCCGTCACGGGCGTCGATCTCTACCGACGAGCCACGATGAACCGCCGTGGGCGACTCATGCGCCTCCGCCGTCGTGCGGATGTCGCCCCAGGCCAGGTTCGCCTGGTCGAGTGCAGCCAGCATCTCGGCTCGGGTTTCGAACGAGCTCAGGAACGCGTTGATCGCATCGGAACGGTGCGACCGCTTGGTCGGAATGTCGGCGTCAGCAGGCGAGGGATCGGCTATCTGATGAGTCTCGCTCAGCTGCTTCCAGATCCACCGGAAATCGCCTGCGGTCAAGATTGGCCCGTCGACGCCGTCCCACACCAGCCCGCCTTGAGACTGGTAGGACACACCATCGAGTCCTGCCTGGCTGCCCTCATCGGTGGCCAGAAACGATTCGAGCATGGCGATATCGATGTGCTGGCCGTGACCAGTCAGCTCCGCGACACGCAGCGCCGCCAGGACGCCGATCGACCCATGCAGCGATGCGTTGGTGTCAGCCACCGCCAGGTACGGCTCCTGTAGCGGCTGCTGGTGTATCTCGGCCGTCCGAGCCAACCATCCCGATTCACCGTGCAGCACCGGCGCGTAGGCCGCCCGATGCGATTCGGGACCCTCCTGGCCGAACCCGCTGATCGACAGCATCACCAGCGCCGGGTTCACCTCGGACAATTCGGCAAAAGACAGGCCATGACGCGCCATGACGCCGGGGCGGAAGTTCTCGATGAGCACGTGCGCCTTCGAGGCGAGGCCCTTCACCGTCTCGGACCCGCCCTCGGCGCGCAGATCGATGCAGACGTTGCGCTTGCCGACGTTCTGTTGGGTGTAGAAGCCCGCGAGACCGGCTCGGGTCACTCCCCACAGACGGGAGATGTCGCCTTCGGGCGGCTCCACCTTGACCACGTCTGCGCCGAGGTCGCTGAGGATCCGCCCGGCGAACGGTCCCGCCAGCACGCGGCTCATGTCGATCACCCGGATACCAGCCAGCGGTTTCATCGGCGTTCGCTCCCGTCGCCTGCCTGCAGCGCCCGATCGGCCCTCAACGGGGCCGATCGCCCGCGATCGTCACCCGCAGCATGTGCCGGCGCTGGCCGTGGTAATCGTTCAACGCGTAATGCTGGACGCTGCGGTTGTCCCACATGGTGAACGTGCCCGGCTCCCAGCGGACCCGGCAGGTGAACTGCTCGTGCACCGAGTGAGCCCACAGCATCTCGAGCAGCGCCTTGGATTCATTGCGACGCATGCTTGAGATGGCCTCGGTGAAGGGTCGGTTCACGTAGAGCGCCTTCGCACCGGTCTCGGGATGGGTGCGCACGACGGGGTGAGTGACCGTGGCTTGGGCCTCGTCGGACACGTCGACCGCCATCGAGCCGCGATCGGATGAGTGGCGGTCCGAATCGCCGCCACGCCCGTACTGGCTGGCTGCGGAGTGCATCGCCGTCAGGCCTTCGGCGATGCGCTTCATCGTGTCGGACAGCCCGAGGTACGCAGCCTGCTGGTTGGCGAACAGGGTGTCGCCGCCGAATCGCGGTACCTCCACCGCAAAGAGCGCAGTGGCCATCGGCGGGCATGGCAGGAACGACATCTCCGAATGCCAACCGCCACCGAAGTTGACGGTCTCGTGGGGCTCCTTGATGATCGGCACCACGTCGGGCTCAGCGGAGGTGCCGCCCAGGTAGGGATGGCGCTCCAGCTCCCCGAAGCGACGGCCGAAGCGCGCCACGTCGGCCTCATCCATCTGCTGGTCGCGGATCACCACCACGTGGTAGGCGCACAGCGCTTCACGGATCGCAGCGCACCCCGCATCGTCCAGTGAGTTGACATCGAGCGGACCGCCACCGACCGCCCACAGCTCGACACCCAGCGCGCCAGCCAGGGGCCGTACGTCGAGAACACCCTCTGCGGCTGGCTGTTGTGCTGCTGTCGTGCTCATCGCGCATCGCTCCCCTGCTGCGCTCCGCGGGTCGCTCCCGCAGCAGCCGTGGCCGCCAGCGGATCTGCTTGCCGCAGTCGCCGTGCCACTTCCCCTGCCGCAAGTATCGCCTCGTTGGGGTCGGGACCGCACGGGGTCATGTTCACGTGCCGGCAACCCGCCTCAAGGTACGGCAAGAAGAACTCCACGATGTCATCGACGGTGCCATAGGGCGTGTACTTCTCGAAGGCCTTGAAGGGCACGCGGTAGAAGCGTTCGAGCTCGGGGCCGACACAGCCCGCCGCCTGTTCCCGGCTGTCGCCGATGCCAACCCACAATTGGATGCCATGGTCGGGAACGTCCGGGGCCGCACCCAGAACCGTCCGCTCGGTCGCAGCAGTCTCGGCGTAGAGGCGCAGTGCCGCCTGGTAATGCTCGATGGTGCACCAGATGCCCAGCCACCCATCGGCGAAGCGTCCGGCGCGGCGGATCGCCGCATCGGATCGCCCGCCGACGTAGGTCGGGATGGGCGGGTCGGGCACCGGGATGATGCGGGCTTGTGACAGCGAGAAAAACTCACCCTCGTGATTGACGGTCTCGCCGCCCAGCAGCCGCAACACGATGTCGAGCGACTCGTCGGTCCGCCGCCCGCGCGTGCGGGGATCGACGCCGCACACTTCGACCTCGTGCCGGTCGTCGCCGCCGATGCCGACGCCGAAACTGATTCGCCCGGGGGCCATTTCGGCCAGGTTTGCCAGCTGGCGGGCGACGGGAACCGGGTGACGCAGCGGCAGGAGGTACACACCCAGGTAGACGCCCAGGCTCGGGTGGAGATTGGCCAGCGCTGCTGCGGTCACCATGCCGTCATTGCCGTGACCGATCCGGAAGCTGACGTGGTCGGCGAAGAACATGCAATCGATGCCGGCATCGGCGACGAGCTCCACCATGCGGCGGCGCTGCGCCCATGGTCGCGACCAGAGCTTGATGTCGGGCGTGACACCGACCCGGATGGGCGGCACCTCGCCATGTGCTGGCGTCGAAACTGGCTCCCCATTTCGGCTAGTGCTGTCGCTCACTGGGCCTCCTCGGTAAGAGGTGTGTCCCAGATCACCGGCAGGTGCTTGAAGCCGTGCTGGAAGTTCGACAGCAGTCGCTGCGGCGGGCGGGCGGGATCGAGCCGCAGGTTCGCCAGCCGCGACAGCGCCTCGGAGAACATGGCGGTCATCTGGCGGCGCGCCAGGTGCGCACCCAGGCAGAAGTGCGGTCCAGCGCCGAAGGTGAGATGGTCGTTCGGGCTGCGCTCGATGTCGAAGTGGTCGGGCTCGGCGAACACGGCTGGATCCCGGTTCGCCGCCACGTGAAAGACCACCACTTTGTCGCCCGCCTGAATTGGGCAGCCGCCCAATTCGACGTCACGCGAAGCAGTACGCCGGAAGTGCACGACCGGCGGTATGAACCGCAGCATCTCCTCGATGGCGCCGGGCAGCAGAGCGGGGTCCGCGAGCAGCTTCCCAAGCTGATCGGGATGCTGCAGCAGCGCCCACATGCCGCCCGGAATGCCGTTGCGCAGCGTCTCGTTGCCCGCCACCGCGAACAGGAAGAACATGGTCTCGAACTCTTCGTTGGTGATGCCGCCCTCGTCGTCGGGCGCCGCCAGCAGGATCGACACCACGTCGGAGCCCGGATTCGCTCGCTTGTGTTCGGCGAGGTCAAGGGCGTAGGCGTACATGTCTGCGAGGCCTTCGCGGGAGCGAGGGTCGGGCATGCGGCCGTCGGACCCCGGGCGGATCTCGGCGCGCACCTCCCGGGAACGCCGCGCCATCTCCGTGCCGGTCGCCGGGTCGAACGCGTCGGAGACCGCGTACTCGGCGTCCTGGTAGCCGATGACCCGGTTGGACCAGTCGAACAGCAGCATCCGGTCCTCGGTCGGCACGCCCATGATGTCGGCGAGCGTCAGCAGCGGCAGTTCGGCCGAGACCTCCTTGGCGAAGTCGGCGCGGCCGCGGTCCGCCACGTTGTCGACGAGCATCCTGGCCCGATCCGAGATCGTGGCCTCCAACTCCGCCACTGCACTGGGCGTGAACGAGCGCATGAGCAGTCGCCGAAGCCGCGTGTGCTGCGGGGGGTCCTGGTTGAGCATCATCCGCTGGACAAACATGAGCATCTCGGCGGTCTTCGGATCGCGGATCTGCGTGCCGCCGAGGTGGGACGAGAATGTCCCCGGGTCGCGCAGCACCCGGTTCATCAGCTCGTGAGTGAGCACCGCCCAGAAGCCGGGACCCGGTTCCCAGCCCATCAGTTCGGGCTCACCGATCCAGTGGACCGGAGCGTGAGCTCGAAGCTCGGCGATCAGGTCATGGGGCACGCCGTCCACAAACGTGCGCGGGTCGAACAGCGGTGTCGGGTCCGGAGCCGTGCCGGTGCCACCAGATCCTTCGATGGCTGCGGGCATCCCGCTCAGCCTGCCACCTGGCGTTGGGGCACATCGGTGCTTGGGGTTCCGCGAGTCGAGCGGATCGGAGGAGCAGGCGGCTTGGCAAGCACGAAGAACAGCATTCCCATGCCCGTCAAGATTGCGAGTGCCACGAAGCCGAAGGCATAGCTGCCGGTCATGTCAGCCAGCCAGCCCGCCGCCAGCGGGCCGATGACCGGTCCCATCATCACGATGACCGAGCTGATGCCCATAATTGCTGCGAACGAGGACGAGCCGAAGTAGTCGGCCCGCAGCGCCTGCATGAGCGGCCCTCGTGCTCCCCACGCCAATCCGTGCAGCAGCAGGAACGCCACGATGATCGCCAGATTCGGCGCCCATGCCAACAGCAGCAGGCCCGCAGCGTGTCCGAACATGGCAACCGAGGCGATGAGTCGTTTGTTGACGCGGTCGCCCAGCCAGCCGCCGACGGCCATGCCAGCCAGTTGCATCAGCGGCAGCGCTGCAGCGACGAAGCTGGCTCGCTGCAGCGAGTATCCCCGTTCAGCCGTCAGATAGAGCTGGAGGTGCGCCATGACGGCACCCACCACCAGCAAGGCGCTCATGTGCCCGAGCGAGATCATCCAGAACGCACGCGTGCGCACTGCCTCGGCGGCGGTGAAGTGGATGTCCGAAAGTCCCTCGGCGCGCACCGTGCGGCTATTGGAGACAACTACGGCGCCGCCGTCGACCTCTTGGCCGTAGTCCTCGGGCCGTCCTTCGAGGTACTTGGCGAGCCACCAGGCCACAATGGCGCCCCCGACGCCGGACACCGCCGCGGTGGTGCGCCAGCCGAAGCGTGAGAACGACAGCACCACCAGCGGCACGCCCATGCCGCCGAGGGCGAGGCCCATGCCGCCGATTGCCAGCGCTCGTGCCCGCAACCGCTCGAACCAGCGCACGATCGAAACCGTCACGGTCAAGAACCCGCAGAATCCGGTGCCGATGGCGAGTATCAGGAACGCGCCATAGAACTGCCACAGCGAATGGATCTGGCTGAACGCCACAAAGCCGATTGCCATGAACACGGCCCCGGTTCGAGCAATGGCCCGAGGCCCGAAGCGGTCAAGCAACCAGCCTTGGGCGGGTCCGAGCAGCGCCGTCTCGGCACGGTTCATGGCGAACGCGCCTGACAGGGCCGTCTTGCTCCAGCCGAATTCCTTCTCGAGCTCGACGAGGTAGGAGCCCATCGCGTGCATCACCAAGGCGGCCTGAAGGCCTTGCGTGATTCCTCCGGCGGTCACCACCCTCCAGCCGCGGAAGGCGGTGCGCCGTTTGGACATCGGTACATCCTGCCCGATAGGGCCTGTACCGCGTCGGACGCATCTGGCGACACCGTATGGACGCTGTGGGGGAAATTGCCCCCTTGCGCCCTGATCTAAGCTCCCTTCTTTCCATTCACCACGGAAACTCGTCCACCCATCGAGCGAGGGAGGCACCACATGGCCCGAACAGTCACCGCCGCGATCGTCCAGGTGGCCTGGACCGGCGACAAGGAATCCATGATCGAGCTCCACGAGAAGCACGTCGCCGCCGCCGCCGCCGCCGGTGCCAGGGTGATGTGCTTTCAAGAGCTGTTCTACGGACCCTATTTCTGCCAAGTGCAGGACGCCGAGTACTACTCCTACGCGGAAGCCATCCCCGATGGCCCAACCACTCAGCGTTTCTGTGAGCTCGCCGCCCAGCACGAGATGGTGCTCGTCGTGCCCATGTACGAGCGAGAGAAGGCCGGGTTCCTCTACAACACCGCAGCCGTGATCGACGCCGACGGGACCTATCTCGGCAAGTACCGCAAGAACCACATCCCGCAGGTCAAGGGGTTCTGGGAGAAGTTCTATTTCCGGCCTGGCAACCTCGGCTACCCGGTATTTGAGACCGCAGTCGGCACCATCGGCGTGTACATCTGCTACGACCGACATTTCCCCGAGGGCTGGCGGGCACTCGGGCTCGCCGGAGCGGAGATCGTCTTCAACCCCTCCGCCACCAGCCGGGGACTGTCCGCCTACCTGTGGCAGCTCGAACAGACCTCCGCTGCGGCGGCCAACATGTACTACGTCGGGGCCATCAACCGGGTCGGCATCGAGCCGCTCGGCGACAACGATTTCTACGGGACGTCGTACTTCGCCAACCCGCGGGGCCAGATCGTGGAGACGGCCGCATCGGACCGGGACGAAGAGCTCATGGTGCGCGAGCTCGACCTCGAAGTGATCGACGAGGTCCGCAACCAGTGGGCCTTCTACCGGGACCGCCGCCCCGACTCCTACGGGCCGCTGACGGCGCCCTGAGCCGGGTGATCCTGACCCGGATCACCGACGACACTTCCACAACGCTGAGCTAGCCGCACAGGGGGACACGACGATGGCGACGCTGATCAAGGGAGGCACCGTTGTCAGCTCGACCGGCGCGGATCCGGCCGAGGTGCTCATAGACGGTGAGCAAATCGTGGCCGTTCTGCAACCAGGCAGCGACATCGCGGATGCGGCCGCGCGGGGCGCCGAAGTCGTCGACGCCACCGGACGGCTGGTAGTGCCCGGCGGGGTGGACGTGCACACCCACATGGAGCTGCCTTTCGGCGGCACCTATGCGTCCGACACGTTCGAGACGGGATCGAGGGCCGCGGCCTGGGGTGGCACCACCACCATCGTCGACTTCGCGGTGCAAAAGACCGGCGAGAACGTGCGTGAGTGCCTTGACGCCTGGATGGCCAAGGCCGAAGGCAACTGCGCTGTGGACTTCGGCTTCCACATGATCATCGGCGGCGTCGACAACGACTCGCTTAAGGAAATGGACCTGCTGGTCAACGAGGGCATCACCAGCTTCAAGCTGTTCATGGCCTACCCGGGAGTGTTCCTCGCTGACGACGGACAGATCCTGCGGGCCATGCAGCAGGCAGCCGGCAACGGCGGGCTGATCATGATGCACGCCGAGAACGGCTTGGCCATCGACGTGCTGGCCGCGCAAGCCGTCGAGCGGGGCGAGACCGCTCCGGTCACCCACGGCTACGTGCGGCGAAAAGAACTGGAGTCTGAGGCGACGCACCGGGCAATCCAGCTGGCCAAGGTGGGGGCAGCGCCGCTGTACATCGTGCATCTGTCTGCGGCCGAGGCGTTGGAGCAGGTGGCGCTGGCGCGCGACGCCGGCATGAACGTCTTCGCCGAGACCTGCCCGCAGTACCTGCACTTCAGCCTGGAGGAGCACCTCGACCGACCCGGATTCGAGGGGGCGGCCTACGTGTGCTCGACGCCGATTCGCTCGCGGTCCGAAGGCCACCAGGACGCACTGTGGAAGGGCCTGCGAACCAACGACCTAGCCGTCGTGTCCACCGACCACTGCCCGTTCTGCATGAAGGAGCAAAAGGAGCTGGGTCTCGGCGACTTCCGGGCGATCCCCAACGGCATCGGCGGCGTCGAGCATCGCATGGACATGATCTACCAAGGCGTGGTCACCGGCGAGATCGGCCTGCCTCGTTGGGTCGAGCTGTGCGCCACCACCCCGGCTCGCATGATGGGCCTGTACCCCCGCAAGGGGATCATCTCAGCGGGTGCCGACGCCGACGTCGTGATCTACGACCCCGACAAGCGGTGGACCGTCAGCGTCGACAACCATCACATGAACATCGACCACTCGGCGTACGAGGGTGTCGAGGTGACCGGCCATGTCGACACCGTGTTCTCCCGGGGTCGCAGGATCATCGACGACGGCCAGTACCTGGGCCGCGCCGGCGACGGGAAGTACCTGCCCCGTGGCCTCTGCCAATACCTGCAGTAGGAGGCGCCGCCAAGACCCAGCTCGACTACACGTAATTCCCGCTGATCAGATCGGAGGATTGAGAACATGGATTTTGGCGTTGTTCTGCAAACGGATCCTCCCGCGTGGCGAGTGATCGACCTGGCTCGGCGGGCTGAGACCCTGGGCTTCTCCTACGGGTGGACGTTCGACAGCCACGTGCTGTGGCAGGAGCCGTACGTGATCTACAGCCAGATGCTGTCGGCCACGAATCGGATGGTCGTCGGCCCGATGGTCACCAACCCGGGCACCCGGAACCCGACGGTGACCGCCTCGATGTTCGCCACGCTCAACGACATGTTCGGCAACCGCACGGTGTGCGGCATCGGCCGGGGCGACTCGGCCATGCGAGTGCTCGGGCACACCCCCACCAGCCTCGCCACGCTGGCCGAGTCGATGACCGTCATCAAGGGCTTGGCCGAGGGCCGCGAGGTCGAATACAACGGCACGCGGCAGCAATTCCCGTGGTCGGCGGGCAGTCGGCTCGACATCTGGATGGCCGCCTACGGGCCGCGGGCGCTGCAGCTCTGCGGCGAGCAGGCCGATGGCTTCATCCTGCAGCTGGCTGACCCTCAGATCACCGAGTGGACCGTCGCCGCCGTCCGGAGGGCCGCGGCAGAGGTTGGTCGCAATCCCGACGACCTCTACATATGCGTCGCCGCGCCTGCCTACGTCGGCGACGACCTCGCCCACCAGCGCGATCAGTGCCGGTGGTTCGGGGGCATGGTCGGCAACCATGTGGCGGACCTCGTGGAGCGTTACGGCGACACCGGCGGCGCGGTGCCTCAAGCACTCACCGACTACATCTCCGGGCGCGAGGGCTACGACTACGCCGAGCACGGCAAGGCCGGCAACATCCACACCGACTTCGTCCCTGACGACGTGATCGACCGGTTCTGCATTCTCGGCGACGCCAGCAGCCACATCGCCCGGCTCGCCGAGCTGCGCGAACTGGGCGTTGACCAGTTCGCCATCTACCTGATGCACGACGCCAAAGACGAAACACTGAGCGCCTACGGCCAGCAGATCATTCCGGCGCTGGGAACCTGACCGGCGCGTCGTGCAAGCAGACACCGCTACCCCGGCGACGATCGACCCGATCGTCCGAGACCAGTTTCTTCGACAGCAGGCGGCCCGCGAGCGCCGGCGCGCCCGAGCCCGCCAAACCTTGCGCCAGGTGGTCGTACTGGCCCTGTTCGTGTGCCTGCTGGGCCTTGCCTATACCGCCTACAAGAAGGTGGGAACAGCCATCGACGACGGTCAGTCGAGCTGGCCTGTGATCGGGTCGTTCCTGCCCGAGACCAACGACTTGAAAATGCCGCCGGTGACCGACATCGTCTCGGGGATCTTCGCTGAGCCCAGGGGCACCGGCCAGGCCTTCTGGACGATCATCGCCACCGAAGCTGCCTTCACGCTGCGAGAGGCAGCGGTGGGGTTCACCATCGGGGTATTGGTCGGCTTGGGCATCGCCATCGTGCTCACCACGTCGGGGCGCTTGGAGCGTGCGCTGGTGCCCCACGTCATCGCCAGCCAGACCATTCCGCTGATCGCCATCGCGCCCATCATCGTGATCTGGGGCCGCAAGAGCTTGGACTTTCTGCCCTTCGAGTGGCAGGACTGGATGTCGGTTTCGGTCATCGCCACCTACCTGACCTTCTTCCCAGTGACGATCAACGGCCTGCGAGGCCTGCTGTCCCCCCGGTCCGAGGACCTCGAGCTGATGGACTCCTACGCGGCACGATGGGGCCAGACGCTGTGGCGGCTGCGCTTGCCGGCATCGCTGCCCTACTTGTTCGCTGCGTTCAAGATTGCGGCCACGGCCAGCGTCGTAGGCGCCATCGTGGGCGAGATCTCTGCCGGGGTGAAGGGCGGGCTGGGCCGCCGGGTGCTGCTGGAGGCCCAGCGCTACACGACGGGGCCCGAACGCCTCTATGTAGCCGTGCTGGGGGCGGCGGTTCTCGGGATCGTCGTTTTCTCGGTGATCTCGTCGGTCGAGTACGCGCTCGTGGGACGCAAGGGCCGGGAGGCTGTCACATGAGCGACGGGCACATGAGCGACGGGCACATGAGCGACGCCGGCGACATGGACAACCTCGACGGTGCGGCAGCCGTCGAGGTGGAGGGCGTCTCCAAGGTGTTCAACCCGGGGCGCCCCAACGAGGTCGTCGCACTCACCGACATCGACCTCCGGATCGGCTCCGGCGAGTTCGTCACGCTGATCGGCCCGTCCGGCTGCGGCAAGAGCACCCTGCTGAGGCTGATTGCTGCGCTGATCGACGTGAGCGACGGGTCGGTCAAGGTCAACGGCAAGCCGGCCGACCGTGCCCGTCTCGACCGCGACTACTCGATGGTGTTCCAGAGGGCAGGTCTGTTCGACTGGCGCAACGTGTCGCGCAATATTGAGCTGCCGCTCGAGCTGATGAGCTGGAAAGCGGCCGACCGGCGGCAGCGCTCAGCCGAAATGCTCGAATTGGTGAAGCTGGGCGACTTTGCCAAGCACCATCCGGCGGAGCTGTCCGGCGGCATGCAGCAGCGCGTCGCCATCGCTCGGGCGATGTCGTTCGATCCGAAGCTCTTGTTGATGGACGAACCGTTCGGCGCGCTCGACGAGATGACCCGCGAGCACATGCAGAACGAGCTGCTGCGGATCTGGACCGAGACACAGACCACTGTGATCTTCGTGACCCACTCCATCAGCGAGGCGGTTTTCCTGTCCACGAGGGTGGTGGTCATGTCGCCCCGTCCGGGGAAGATCTCCGCTGTCATCGACACCGACCTTGGGGAGCGCAGCGAGGCAACTCGCGACAACCCGGCTTACTTCGCCAACGTGACGGCAGTGCGAAACGCACTGCGAGGAGGTCACACCTCGTGACCGCGGCAAGGGCGCTGCTTCGCTCGTGGCTGCCGCCGGTGGTGGCCGCGCTGATCATGTTCGCCGGTTGGGAGGCACTCCTGGCTGTGCTGAACCCTGACGGTTTCGTGCTCCCGCCGCCCTCGCGTATCGGCAGTGCGGTGGCCGAGAACTTCGGCACCATCGCGACAGCGACCAGCATCACCGGTTTCATCATCGTCACCGGACTCCTCGCTGGGGTCGTGGCGGGAGCGACGGCTGCCGTGCTCGTCACAGCCTTTCGCTCGGCCAACGAGACGATCACACCGCTGGCTGTCGCCGTCAACGCGGTGCCGATCATCGCGCTGGCACCCATCTTCAACGCCTGGTTCGGGATTCTGTCGCCCCGCTCCAACCAGGCCGTCGTGGTCGTACTGGTCTTCTTTCCGGTGTTCATCAACACGACCCGGGGACTCGGGCAGCCCGAGCCCAGCCAGGTCGAGCTCATGGAGTCCTACGGCGCCGGCAAGTGGAGGATCATGCGCGAAGTGCGCATCCCGAACGCGATGCCGTACTTCTTCACTGCGCTCAAGCTCGCCACGTCGCTGGCGGTGATCGCGGCCATCGTGGCCGAGTACTTCGGCGGCCGCCAGGACGCGCTTGGCAACGTCATCACCAACTCAGCGGGGTTGACCCGCTACGACGACGCGTGGGCCGCGGTGCTGGCGGGCTCGCTGGTGGGCATTGGCCTGTACGCGCTTGCTGCGGTGCTCGAACGGCTGGTCATGCCGTGGTACTTCGCAGCGCGGAAGACGACATGAACCGATTGTTGTGCGTGAGATCCCATTTGGGAACCTAATAGGGGGGAAATATGAAGGCTAAGAACATGTTGATACGGGCGCTGGCGCCGCTGCTGGCACTCGGCCTACTAACCGCGGCCTGCACCGGCAGCGATGACGCAACCGATGAGCCCGAATTCGAGCCCATTTCCGAAGTGTCGCTGCAGCTGCAGTGGTTCACGCAGGCACAGTTCGCCGGCTACTACGCGGCTCAAGCGCTCGGCTTCTACGAAGATGTCGGGCTCGACGTGGAGATCCTCGAGGGCGGCGTTGACATCGTGCCGGCCTCGGTTCTGGACTCAGGCGCCGCCGAATTCGCGGTCTCGTGGGTGCCGAGAGGTTTGGTGCCGCGAGAAGAGGGTGCCAACATCACCAACATTGCCCAGGTGTTCCAGCGAAGCGCCACCTTGCAGGTGTCCTTCGTCGGCTCCGGTATCTCGGGGGTGAATGACCTCGAGGGCCGCACGGTGGGCAACTGGGGATTCGGCAACGAGTTCGAGCTGCTGGCGGGACTTCGCAAGAACGGGCTCGACCCGGACTCCGACGTTCAGCTGGTGCAGCAGAACTTCGACATGCTGGCTCTGATCGATGGACAGATCGACGCGGCGCAGGCCATGATCTACAACGAGTACGCCCAAGTGCTCGAGACGGTCAACCCCGACACCGGCGAGCTCTTCCAGCCTGGGGATCTCAACGTCATCAACTGGAATGACGTGGGCACGGCGATGCTGCAGGACGCCCTGTGGGCGGACGCCGACCGCCTCGATGACGATCCGGCCTACCGCGATGCGGCTGTCCGGTTCGTTGAGGCGTCGCTGAGAGGCTGGATCCACTGCCGGGACAACCCCGCCGAGTGCGTGCAAATCGTGCTCGACAATGTCTCGACGCTGGGCGAGTCGCACCAGACATGGCAGATGAACGAGATCAGCGCTTTGATCTGGCCATCTCCATTGGGCGCAGGCATCATGGATCCCGACCTGTGGGCGCAGACTGTCGATGTGGCGACCGGCGAGGGCATTCTGGCCTCGGCACCCACCGACGGCGCCTACCGCACCGACATCGCCACCGAGGCGGTGGCGAATCTGCGGGAGGCCGGCGTCGACGTCGTGGGTGACGGCTGGCAACGAGTCACCGTCGAACTGCTTCCCGGCGGCGAGTAACCACTAGCGCACTCACCAGACCGAAACGGGGTGGCGGCGGTTCAGCCGTCGCCACCCCGCTCGGCCATCTCAAACCGCTGCCCCGCCGAGGTCGCCAATGGCGCGGCTGCGGGCTGGCGCATCCTGCTGTGACTCGGCTAAGGCGTCGAAATCGGATGCTGTGTCCATACTCGCACTCTCGATGATATGATCGAGAGTGTGAGTAGATCAGCACCGGCTCTCGTCCCACTCTTCAGGTCAGATCAGCAGCTTCGCCTCTTGGGAGTCCTCTTCACCGATACCGGAGATGAGCTCACCATCGGGGAACTCGCTGAGCGGTCGAACGTCGCGCAGCCAACGGCAAGTCGAGAAGTGGCGCGCCTCACTGAGCACGGCCTCACAATCACTCGGACAATCGGCCGCAACAAGTTCGTCCGCCCCAATTGGAGCCTGCCGTGGGCCCCGGAACTGCGATCCATTCTGATGCAGACCGTAGGCGTACTCGGACGCCTCGGCGAAGCCCTCAGCAGCATGAAGGGCGTAGACAGTGCTTTCGTGTTTGGTTCGTGGGCCGCTCGCTACGGAGGCGAGCCGGGTCCATGCCCAAGTGACGTGGACGTCGTCGTAGTCGGCGAAGCTGCATTGCGGTCAGTCCGAAAAGCATGCCGCGACCTAGAGCAAGATCTGCGAGTGGAGATCAACCCGATCGTGATCGACCGTGCCAGCTGGGACTCCAATGCGCCGGAGCCCCTCATCGCCCAGATCAGGGAGCAGCCACTAGTGCCCATCTCGATCGAGGTCGAAAGTGGCACTTGACTGGCTGGCCGAGGCGATCGCGACGCGTGACCTGCAACGAGTGAAGCCCAACATGGGAGCGGCTGGTGAGCGCCTCAACGACGCGAGGCGACACGTTCGCTCGGCTCGAATACTCGCCGAAGACGACACAACCCTCGCCATAGCTGCATGCCATGACGCCATCCGTAAAGCCGTGACCGCCCACTAGGCCGCCAAAGGGCTACGATTACGCAGTGGCGAAGGCGCTCACCGCATCACACTCGACTACGCCCGACACCAGCTAGCAGACGTGGTCGACGAGAATGACCTCGACGAAGCGAACAAAATGCGACAAGATCGCGCCATGGCCGAGTACGGAGACTTCGCTTCCAGAAAGCTCAACGCAGCGCACGTACGAGCTGCGGAGAACGTAGCTGAACGCATTGTCAACGCCGTCGCCTACGCACTCGCGTCTTGACCAAGCCAGTCGAGGCGAAATCGGCGCTTCGGATTACAGACGGCCATGAGGGCTGTCAAAGCCTGCTCAGCACGGCGTCTCTGCATTCAGATGCGCCGCCAGCGCGCGCTCCCGGCTGATTCAATGAAGGGCGGATCAATTGATCCGCCAGACCAACATGGCCGAGCTGGACTGCGACCCAGCACCCGAGCTTCAATGAAGGGCGGATCAATTGATCCGCCAGACCTCGATGACATCGACACAGACATCCGGGACTCGTTCCAGCTCCAATGAAGGGCGGATCAATTGATCCGCCAGACACACCCAGCCCGCCCCGAAGCCCATCATCCACTCAACGCTTCAATGAAGGGCGGATCAATTGATCCGCCAGACGCTACGAGGTGTGCGTCGCCACCGACTTCGCCGACCCGGCTTCAATGAAGGGCGGATCAATTGATCCGCCAGACGGCGAGGTGCCGGTCGTGCTGGCGAGAGAGAGAGCGCTTCAATGAAGGGCGGCTCAATTGATCCGCCAGACTCGACGGTTACCGCCAGACCGGCTGGGCAGCCGAAGCTTCAATGAAGGGCGGATCAATTGATCCGCCAGACTGAACTTATCGGCCAGCTCATCACGAGTCTTCACCCCGCTTCAATGAAGGGCGGATCAATTGATCCGCCAGACGAAACCCGACGTCGCATTGTGTCTCATCGTGCACCGGCTTCAATGAAGGGCGGATCAATTGATCCGCCAGACCTGGATACGGTAGGTGCGCTCAAACTCCAAGAACTTGCTTCAATGAAGGGCGGATCAATTGATCCGCCAGACTCAACGAAGCAGCGTCAGCGCTGGACAGCCACATCGGGCTTCAATGAAGGGCGGATCAATTGATCCGCCAGACGCGGAATGCACTGCGACCTGCCACCGGGCCATACCGGCGCTTCAATGAAGGGCGGATCAATTGATCCGCCAGACCATGCCGACAACCGGACGTCGCAGGTTGTCGAACTCGCTTCAATGAAGGGCGGATCAATTGATCCGCCAGACGACGGCCACACGGTCTACGGCGACGGCGTCGCCATGCTTCAATGAAGGGCGGATCAATTGATCCGCCAGACTTCGCCAACGGCGAGGCAGACACCGGGTCTCTTTGGGCTTCAATGAAGGGCGGATCAATTGATCCGCCAGACTCCTGTCGCAGCGCTCAGCCATCACGCCGCCACCCGGCTTCAATGAAGGGCGGATCAATTGATCCGCCAGACACGTCGCCGGCCCCGCTGCGCCCCTGCCCGCTGTGCCGCTTCAATGAAGGGCGGATCAATTGATCCGCCAGACCAGAGTGCCGTCGTCTCGCAGCACCCGCCACACCTCGGCGCTTCAATGAAGGGCGGATCAATTGATCCGCCAGACGCTGGTCACCGATCTGGTGGCACAGCATTTCCGCGCGCTTCAATGAAGGGCGGATCAATTGATCCGCCAGACGACCATTCCACGGTGATGACAGTCGCCCAACGCGGCTTCAATGAAGGGCGGATCAATTGATCCGCCAGACGCTCGCCTGCGGACTCGTAATGCTTGCTCTCGCCGGAGCTTCAATGAAGGGCGGATCAATTGATCCGCCAGACGAGGAGTGGGTCCAGGGCGTCCGGCTCGTCTACGGGCTTCAATGAAGGGCGGATCAATTGATCCGCCAGACGCGGGGAGCGTGCTCCGTTCGGGCGACTCGGAATGGCTTCAATGAAGGGCGGATCAATTGATCCGCCAGACTCCAGACCCTCGCCGGCAGCCTGAGTGGTGGCGAGGCTTCAATGAAGGGCGGATCAATTGATCCGCCAGACCCGGGCTCTTCCCGGTCCCGGTGTGTGTCCAGTCGAGCTTCAATGAAGGGCGGATCAATTGATCCGCCAGACGTCTCGCTCAGACCTGCCACACCGGCGTCCATCTCGGCGCTTCAATGAAGGGCGGATCAATTGATCCGCCAGACTCTCGGCCTCGCTGGTGTCGCTGAGCCTCTGCCAGTAGCTTCAATGAAGGGCGGATCAATTGATCCGCCAGACTTGCGGTACGTGTCGTTCACGTTGTAGTGACTAGCGCTTCAATGAAGGGCGGATCAATTGATCCGCCAGACCCGGGCGACGGCAGCCGCCGCGCGGGCGGTGCCGTCGGCTTCAATGAAGGGCGGATCAATTGATCCGCCAGACGGCAGACACACTACCGGTGACCGTTACAGCGCCGAGCTTCAATGAAGGGCGGATCAATTGATCCGCCAGACCCACGCTGATACTCAGCATCATCACAACGGTAAATGCTTCAATGAAGGGCGGATCAATTGATCCGCCAGACGAGCCTGATACCCGACAATCACCAGTAACACACCGTCGCTTCAATGAAGGGCGGATCAATTGATCCGCCAGACGTAGCCGTCACCGTCGAGCCTCGACGCCCGCTTCAGGCTTCAATGAAGGGCGGATCAATTGATCCGCCAGACTGGCACTGAGGTGTTCTTTCGGGTTCGGGCGTCGAAGCTTCAATGAAGGGCGGATCAATTGATCCGCCAGACTTCGCATGCGGGATCACCGCCCGTTTCATCATACAGCTTCAATGAAGGGCGGATCAATTGATCCGCCAGACTGCAGTTGCGGCGCAACCAACAAGTGCCACATTGCCGCTTCAATGAAGGGCGGATCAATTGATCCGCCAGACTCCGTTGGCGGGGGAGGCTGAGCCGTACGGATATGCGGCTTCAATGAAGGGCGGATCAATTGATCCGCCAGACGTGGACATCGACCAAGTCGATGACCTGGTGGCGGCCATCGCTTCAATGAAGGGCGGATCAATTGATCCGCCAGACAACCGCATCACCGCATCTCCGAACGTCGCTTCCCAGCTTCAATGAAGGGCGGATCAATTGATCCGCCAGACCAGTCAGCACAGCGCTGGCTGGTCGTTGCGCGTCCGCTTCAATGAAGGGCGGATCAATTGATCCGCCAGACGATCGGCGCGCCGGGTCGCGCCGGCGTCGTGCTGATGCTTCAATGAAGGGCGGATCAATTGATCCGCCAGACGCAGTCTGCGCGCCTGCTTCCCGCGCCCACACCGAGCTTCAATGAAGGGCGGATCAATTGATCCGCCAGACCCAGCACGGTCTGTGCGGCATCTGTCTCGGGCTGCTGCTTCAATGAAGGGCGGATCAATTGATCCGCCAGACGGCCACGTACTTGATCACCTCGCCGTCGTCGTTCGTGCTTCAATGAAGGGCGGATCAATTGATCCGCCAGACGCTGCGCGAATCGGGATACAGCGCGGTGTTCACATACTGCTTCAATGAAGGGCGGATCAATTGATCCGCCAGACGGTTGCACGTTGGCTCGATTCCAGCGACGGGGCCTAGCTTCAATGAAGGGCGGATCAATTGATCCGCCAGACCTACCTTGGCGTCATCGCCGACCCAATCCAGCTAGGCTTCAATGAAGGGCGGATCAATTGATCCGCCAGACGTCAGGGCGATCCCGACGATGCGGGAGCTGGCGCCGCTGCTTCAATGAAGGGCGGATCAATTGATCCGCCAGACCGCGGCCCTGTCGGCATGCGCGTCAATGGCCTCGACGCTTCAATGAAGGGCGGATCAATTGATCCGCCAGACGGGGAAAGTCGGTGTTGACGCCGGTGACCAATTCCTCGCTTCAATGAAGGGCGGATCAATTGATCCGCCAGACCGGCGATGGGCCACCACTCGCTGCTGTCCGCTGAGGCTTCAATGAAGGGCGGATCAATTGATCCGCCAGACAGCCGAGCCAGGTGACGGTCCCGTCGGTGATCGCGGTGCTTCAATGAAGGGCGGATCAATTGATCCGCCAGACCGCCAGCGATGTCGAGACCGTGGCTGCCGCCGCGGTGCTTCAATGAAGGGCGGATCAATTGATCCGCCAGACCCACACCTTCAACTCTGCGCCGTCGTCGAACTCGATGCTTCAATGAAGGGCGGATCAATTGATCCGCCAGACAGCAACGCCTGCCCTGACGCCTGCTCATCGGACACGCTTCAATGAAGGGCGGATCAATTGATCCGCCAGACTCTTCATCGTCATGCCCTTGAACACGTCAATGCCGCTTCAATGAAGGGCGGATCAATTGATCCGCCAGACAGCTAGTCTGCAAGTCAGGCAATTCCAAGCTGCGCTCGCTTCAATGAAGGGCGGATCAATTGATCCGCCAGACTGTGTGAAGGTTGGTCGCCGTTTGATGGCGGTACTACGCTTCAATGAAGGGCGGATCAATTGATCCGCCAGACGCCGTTCATGAGTCGGCTCAGAGCAGGTCGAGCCCGCTTCAATGAAGGGCGGATCAATTGATCCGCCAGACCCCCCGACGACGGCGAACTCGGGATAGGCCCCAACGCTTCAATGAAGGGCGGATCAATTGATCCGCCAGACTCCACACATCCGAGCCGCCCCCCGCACGCCCGCGGGCTTCAATGAAGGGCGGATCAATTGATCCGCCAGACGCGGGCAGCGTGGCGTGGGCGGGCCGCAGACCGCAGCTTCAATGAAGGGCGGATCAATTGATCCGCCAGACATCGGCTTGCAAGTCACCACGATCAGTGTGCAGCAGCTTCAATGAAGGGCGGATCAATTGATCCGCCAGACCTGTCTGGCTCCAAATATGCGGGCGCGGTAACCGGCCGCTTCAATGAAGGGCGGATCAATTGATCCGCCAGACCAACGGAACCAGTAGTGTCCGCTTAGGTCACACTGCGGCTTCAATGAAGGGCGGATCAATTGATCCGCCAGACTACATCTCGGGCGTTGTCCCCAACGGGATGCGGCGGCTTCAATGAAGGGCGGATCAATTGATCCGCCAGACTCACGGATTCAAGACCAGCAAGCACGGCATCATCCTGGCTTCAATGAAGGGCGGATCAATTGATCCGCCAGACGCACTCCTGATGCCGCACCAAAACCGTAGCACGGGTGCTTCAATGAAGGGCGGATCAATTGATCCGCCAGACGCCGTAATTGAATGCCCAGTTTGCGGCCACGCACTGGCTTCAATGAAGGGCGGATCAATTGATCCGCCAGACACCGCCGCCTTGGCCGCCGCCCCCGCCGCCAGACTCGCTTCAATGAAGGGCGGATCAATTGATCCGCCAGACGGCGTTCAGCGACTCGGTCGCGAGCGGGAACCCGGCGCTTCAATGAAGGGCGGATCAATTGATCCGCCAGACACGACGGAGGCGGAGGTCCGTACCGACCCGATGGCCAAGCTTCAATGAAGGGCGGATCAATTGATCCGCCAGACGCAGCATCACCCGCGAAGCTGACGACGCTCTGAAGGCTTCAATGAAGGGCGGATCAATTGATCCGCCAGACTGTACCGGCAGGTCGTGCTCGACGTCGGCCGTCATCTGCTTCAATGAAGGGCGGATCAATTGATCCGCCAGACTAGTGATCTTGCAGGGCCGGTCGCAGTGGTCGCAAACGCTTCAATGAAGGGCGGATCAATTGATCCGCCAGACCCTGCCGCGTTCACCGTCAGCGTGGTGGCCGTCTCGTCGCTTCAATGAAGGGCGGATCAATTGATCCGCCAGACAAGGTGGAAAACTTCAAGACGCGCTCAAGTTAATCGCTTCAATGAAGGGCGGATCAATTGATCCGCCAGACACCATGACACTCGCCCGCCTGGCCGGCGCTCATGCCGCTTCAATGAAGGGCGGATCAATTGATCCGCCAGACCCGCATCCACCCGATCCACAGTCACCCGGCACTCGACGCTTCAATGAAGGGCGGATCAATTGATCCGCCAGACGTGGTGGCGTTGCGCGCCACCGGCATGTCGTACGAGCTTCAATGAAGGGCGGATCAATTGATCCGCCAGACCAAAGGATTCTTAGCTACACCGCGGGTTCAAGCTCCTGCTTCAATGAAGGGCGGATCAATTGATCCGCCAGACTCTGCCCGCAGGGGGGCATCACTCCACCAACTCGAGGCTTCAATGAAGGGCGGATCAATTGATCCGCCAGACGTCCCGGGATCCCATATCAGCACGTCTTCGGTCGCGGCGGCTTCAATGAAGGGCGGATCAATTGATCCGCCAGACGTTGGTCAGGACGCCGCCGGCTTCGCCGCCGAGGCTGCTTCAATGAAGGGCGGATCAATTGATCCGCCAGACTCCGGATCACTCGCGGCATGATCGGCACGCCCATCTCGCTTCAATGAAGGGCGGATCAATTGATCCGCCAGACCTCTATGGAGAGTTTCCCGGCTGAGATGGGGTTGGCGATGCTTCAATGAAGGGCGGATCAATTGATCCGCCAGACACGACCACATGGTCGCTCTCGTCGACGCGTTCGCTGCTTCAATGAAGGGCGGATCAATTGATCCGCCAGACCCCGTCCCGCATGACTCGCACAATGGCGATGTCGCGCTTCAATGAAGGGCGGATCAATTGATCCGCCAGACGCGGTGTGAAATGAAGGGGAACGCGAGCGTGAGCAGGCTTCAATGAAGGGCGGATCAATTGATCCGCCAGACAACGTGACGTTGGTGCCTGCCCGCAGCACTTCCACGCTTCAATGAAGGGCGGATCAATTGATCCGCCAGACCTGGCGCAGGCCGCCGACACTCGCATTCTCGATTTCGCGCTTCAATGAAGGGCGGATCAATTGATCCGCCAGACTTGGCGAATCCCTTTCGGAGACCCGCAGTCACGAAGCTTCAATGAAGGGCGGATCAATTGATCCGCCAGACGCTCCTCGGAGAGGAGTCCCACGCCGACGGTGATGTCGCTTCAATGAAGGGCGGATCAATTGATCCGCCAGACGTGAGCGCCTGGCCCACCGATCCGAGGTCCACGAACCAGCTTCAATGAAGGGCGGATCAATTGATCCGCCAGACTCTGGTGCGCCGGGTGGCCCGTGACCTCGAGCGCTGGCTTCAATGAAGGGCGGATCAATTGATCCGCCAGACAGTCCACCGGCGATGCACCTTGCATTCCACACATTCGCTTCAATGAAGGGCGGATCAATTGATCCGCCAGACGCACCGTCCGACTCAAGCGAGGCGACCCCAACATCGCTTCAATGAAGGGCGGATCAATTGATCCGCCAGACCTCTTCCTCACATGGGGTGGGGCGAGCTTGCGAGCATGCTTCAATGAAGGGCGGATCAATTGATCCGCCAGACTGCTTCGTCGATCCCGAGCACGGGATCAGGGCCTTGGTGCTTCAATGAAGGGCGGATCAATTGATCCGCCAGACAAGGCCGAGCGCATCGCGCCGAGCATGGCCGACGAGCTTCAATGAAGGGCGGATCAATTGATCCGCCAGACCGCACGATCCGATCACGTTCACGCGTTGGCGTTGCAGCTTCAATGAAGGGCGGATCAATTGATCCGCCAGACCCAGCGCCACCTGACCCCGCCGAACCGACTTCCTGGCTTCAATGAAGGGCGGATCAATTGATCCGCCAGACGAAGACAGGGGGACGGGGCTGCATCGTCGCAGGCTCGCTTCAATGAAGGGCGGATCAATTGATCCGCCAGACGATCACACCCACCTCTCGTAAGTTCAGGCCGTTCGGCGCTTCAATGAAGGGCGGATCAATTGATCCGCCAGACGCGGTCCGATCGGGATGCGAGTCAATGACATCGATGAGGCTTCAATGAAGGGCGGATCAATTGATCCGCCAGACCCCACCGGACAGGACGCAGAGAGAGTGCCCCCGGTGCTTCAATGAAGGGCGGATCAATTGATCCGCCAGACGCCCGCAACGCGGCGTCGGCGGCGTACGCAGCCCTGCTTCAATGAAGGGCGGATCAATTGATCCGCCAGACAGTTTGCCAAGGCCAAGCAAGCCCAACGGGATGCAGCTGCTTCAATGAAGGGCGGATCAATTGATCCGCCAGACGTCGGTACCGTTACCGGTGTTGACTTGCCAGAAGGCCAGCTTCAATGAAGGGCGGATCAATTGATCCGCCAGACCCGCACCACACTGCTGCGCATGGCCGACCCCACCTAGCTTCAATGAAGGGCGGATCAATTGATCCGCCAGACGTAACGTTGTGCTCGCTATCCCGGTCAAGAAACATGCTTCAATGAAGGGCGGATCAATTGATCCGCCAGACTCATAACGTCGTTGCACGCACGACGCGAGACCCAAAGCTTCAATGAAGGGCGGATCAATTGATCCGCCAGACGCCGAGCTGGCCTGCGTCACGGCGGGCTTGGCGGTCGTGCTTCAATGAAGGGCGGATCAATTGATCCGCCAGACAGGGCGGCGTGTCGGACGGCACCACCCTCTGGTTCGTGCTTCAATGAAGGGCGGATCAATTGATCCGCCAGACCGAGTCTTACCTGTGGGTTCCGGGCGCTGACTACACGCTTCAATGAAGGGCGGATCAATTGATCCGCCAGACGTCCCCGCAAGCGGTCCACAAGGTCTGGGTCGACGACAAGCTTCAATGAAGGGCGGATCAATTGATCCGCCAGACTCGGCAACGAGCACGGCATCGTGCCTCCCTCGATCCGGCTTCAATGAAGGGCGGATCAATTGATCCGCCAGACTGCGTTGCAGTGGTCGCAGACAACCCCGGCATCGTGGCTTCAATGAAGGGCGGATCAATTGATCCGCCAGACAGGTCAAGTTGGTGCCCTAATAGCACCAGTTATTACCGCTTCAATGAAGGGCGGATCAATTGATCCGCCAGACTGCTGGTCCGGACACCCCCACGCCCACGTCACCCGGCTTCAATGAAGGGCGGATCAATTGATCCGCCAGACAGCCCGACGAGATGCCCCGGACCGCGCTCAGCCTGGCTTCAATGAAGGGCGGATCAATTGATCCGCCAGACACGGCACAGTGCGGCCCCGCGGATGCAGCGCTAATCGCTTCAATGAAGGGCGGATCAATTGATCCGCCAGACCGACTCGCCGACCGAGTCCAACCCAGCGGTCGGGATGCTTCAATGAAGGGCGGATCAATTGATCCGCCAGACGTCCCGAAAGGACATGCAGGATTATCTGGGGTACCATGGCTTCAATGAAGGGCGGATCAATTGATCCGCCAGACCGATAACCCCCGGCTGCCAGCTTCCGGGCAACGCTTGCTTCAATGAAGGGCGGATCAATTGATCCGCCAGACGGTCAAGTTGGTGCCCTAATAGCACCAGTTATTACCGCTTCAATGAAGGGCGGATCAATTGATCCGCCAGACAACAAATTTCCCAACCTTCTTAATACCGTCAACGAGCTTCAATGAAGGGCGGATCAATTGATCCGCCAGACCTCGTCTCCTCGAGCGGGGGCCAACATTTCGCCACGCTTCAATGAAGGGCGGATCAATTGATCCGCCAGACCAGTCCCCTTGGCCCGTTTGTCTCGCTCATTCACCCGCTTCAATGAAGGGCGGATCAATTGATCCGCCAGACCGAGCCAGGGAGCTAGGCCGAGTAGGCCGAGTACCCGCTTCAATGAAGGGCGGATCAATTGATCCGCCAGACTTTTGCGTCGGAGTCGTGGGTGGTGTACGTCCATTGGCTTCAATGAAGGGCGGATCAATTGATCCGCCAGACGAAGGTTGGTCGCCGTTTGATGGCGGTACTACAACCGCTTCAATGAAGGGCGGATCAATTGATCCGCCAGACCGCGGTCTGCGCGCCGGCATCGGGCCATACGCTGGGGCTTCAATGAAGGGCGGATCAATTGATCCGCCAGACCCGGTGACCACTTCGTCCAGCCGCTTCGCTGCCTTGCTTCAATGAAGGGCGGATCAATTGATCCGCCAGACGAACTGCTGTGGCCGTTCCAGCTCGACGCTGTGAACGCTTCAATGAAGGGCGGATCAATTGATCCGCCAGACGAGGTGCTGCGGATCAGACGAGAGCAGGCCAAGACCGCTTCAATGAAGGGCGGATCAATTGATCCGCCAGACCCGTCGGTCAGCACCTTCTCGCTGTATCGCTCGGGGCTTCAATGAAGGGCGGATCAATTGATCCGCCAGACGTTGGATGTTGAGAGGCGTTTTATCCAAGGTAGTTCAGCTTCAATGAAGGGCGGATCAATTGATCCGCCAGACGGATGTCGTTGGATTTACACAACTCAAAGTACCTGGCTTCAATGAAGGGCGGATCAATTGATCCGCCAGACGCATAGCACGCGCTGTCGTTGATGACGTCGGTATCGCTTCAATGAAGGGCGGATCAATTGATCCGCCAGACTGCAGCGTCTACGCCGCCGGTGAGCACGCCGATTGGCTTCAATGAAGGGCGGATCAATTGATCCGCCAGACTGGAGCTGCCCGCCTACGCCGTTGTCGTCGAAGCCGCTTCAATGAAGGGCGGATCAATTGATCCGCCAGACGTGGTTGCACGTTGGTTCGATTCCAGCGACGGGGCCTAGCTTCAATGAAGGGCGGATCAATTGATCCGCCAGACCCCGACCGAGACAGCCAGCCGACAGGCTGCTGCCGAGCTTCAATGAAGGGCGGATCAATTGATCCGCCAGACGCACGAAATAACGCCGCACCTTGTCGCCGCTCCGACCGCTTCAATGAAGGGCGGATCAATTGATCCGCCAGACCAGCCCCGAGAATCTCCGCGCCTCGTTTTCCCGCCAGGCTTCAATGAAGGGCGGATCAATTGATCCGCCAGACACGAACACCCTGCCGGCAGCCTCGCGGCGCTACTGTCCGCTTCAATGAAGGGCGGATCAATTGATCCGCCAGACACCGGCCGACAGTCCCGCAGGCCTCCCCCTGCCTCCGCTTCAATGAAGGGCGGATCAATTGATCCGCCAGACGCCGGTAAAGTCCGACTGCCCAGTGAAGGTCCACGCTGGCTTCAATGAAGGGCGGATCAATTGATCCGCCAGACTCCGCGATGTAGCTCGGCGGGAGGTTGTCGGCGTTCTGGCTTCAATGAAGGGCGGATCAATTGATCCGCCAGACCTCAATGTCGGACTGCAGAGACGGCGGCAGATGACCGCTTCAATGAAGGGCGGATCAATTGATCCGCCAGACCACCAGGAGGTTGACCATGAACTGCACGGCGATGCCGCTTCAATGAAGGGCGGATCAATTGATCCGCCAGACTTCATAGCCCCCAGCATACCCGACGGCCGAGCGTGTGGCTTCAATGAAGGGCGGATCAATTGATCCGCCAGACACGGCCACGTACTTGATCACCTCGCCTGCATCGTTGGTGCTTCAATGAAGGGCGGATCAATTGATCCGCCAGACGTTGGATGTTGAGAGGCGTTTTATCCAAGGTAACTCAGCTTCAATGAAGGGCGGATCAATTGATCCGCCAGACGCTCGTTTCTGTCCTAGGTGTGATGACGCTCCACTGGCTTCAATGAAGGGCGGATCAATTGATCCGCCAGACGAGCATCGGGCGATCGAGCAGCACGCTGCGTACATGCTTCAATGAAGGGCGGATCAATTGATCCGCCAGACGGCACCACATCGGGGACGCACACGCCTTGCGGGTCGCTTCAATGAAGGGCGGATCAATTGATCCGCCAGACAGCCGATCGTCCTCGGCCAGGGCGAACGTCGTCGCGCTTCAATGAAGGGCGGATCAATTGATCCGCCAGACTCGACCGCATCGCCGAGGGCAAGCGTCCTTTCGAGCTTCAATGAAGGGCGGATCAATTGATCCGCCAGACCCCCCAAACAGGTCGCGGCGCACCCCAGGTGCGCCGGCTTCAATGAAGGGCGGATCAATTGATCCGCCAGACACTCTCCCGGCGACGCGCTGAACGTCCACGGGCACGCTTCAATGAAGGGCGGATCAATTGATCCGCCAGACTGCCAGCAGCAGCCCGACCCGATGCCGGGATATCATGCTTCAATGAAGGGCGGATCAATTGATCCGCCAGACGCGATCGCTGCCTGCTCCCCGGCCTTGACATGGCGGCTTCAATGAAGGGCGGATCAATTGATCCGCCAGACCTCCGGGCCTGCGCGTGAGGGGGTTGGTTGGTGCTGCTGCTTCAATGAAGGGCGGATCAATTGATCCGCCAGACCAGCGCCTGGCCCACCGAGCCGAGGTCCACGAACCAGCTTCAATGAAGGGCGGATCAATTGATCCGCCAGACGCCACTCTTGGGCTCATGGTACGAGCGTTGATTGAGCTTCAATGAAGGGCGGATCAATTGATCCGCCAGACGATGGCCCGTCGATGGTTCGTCCAGACCTCTGACAGGCTTCAATGAAGGGCGGATCAATTGATCCGCCAGACCTACAGCATCCAAGCCTCCACACACATCGCTCTCCGCGCTTCAATGAAGGGCGGATCAATTGATCCGCCAGACCCGCTGCAGCACCTCGAACGAGCCGAGACCGTTCTCCTTCAATGAAGGGCGGATCAATTGATCCGCCAGACCAGCTGACAGCTGACGGCATCGCGCTCTGCGATCATCCTTCAATGAAGGGCGGATCAATTGATCCGCCAGACCACTGGACCTACGGCCGCAACACCCCGACTTGCGCTTGCTTCAATGAAGGGCGGATCAATTGATCCGCCAGACCAACGTCCTGACAATCCCTGCTACTCGTGTTCACGTGCTTCAATGAAGGGCGGATCAATTGATCCGCCAGACCACGGCCACCCTCGGGGACCCGTTCGCCGACGCGCTCGCTTCAATGAAGGGCGGATCAATTGATCCGCCAGACCCTGGGCTGGTCCGGCTCGCACTCCTCGTCGTGGTATCTGCTTCAATGAAGGGCGGATCAATTGATCCGCCAGACCTCAAGGCATTCGACGGCCGCTGTCGTGACTGCATCGCTTCAATGAAGGGCGGATCAATTGATCCGCCAGACCACGACCGCGTCTCCGACCGCGTCTGACCCCCTCGACCCTTCAATGAAGGGCGGATCAATTGATCCGCCAGACCGTTGTTGGCTTCCTCGGTGGTGCGTACGGCGTTGAGCCTTCAATGAAGGGCGGATCAATTGATCCGCCAGACCCGTAAGATGACGCCGGTGGAGGTTCAAGGACATCACGCTTCAATGAAGGGCGGATCAATTGATCCGCCAGACCGGGGTCAAGCCGGACACCTGTTCCACGAGGTACGTGCTTCAATGAAGGGCGGATCAATTGATCCGCCAGACCCCCGCAAATGTCGTCGTACGGCCGGCTGGCTGTCGAGCTTCAATGAAGGGCGGATCAATTGATCCGCCAGACCACCGCTGCGCGGCGGCTGCCGCTCTGCGCGGCACGTCTTCAATGAAGGGCGGATCAATTGATCCGCCAGACCACAACCGACACCTGCACGATCAACAGCAGCGACACACTTCAATGAAGGGCGGATCAATTGATCCGCCAGACCCGCTCTCGATATCTACCGGGTTTGACCAGCAGTTTCGCGAGCAGTTGCGAGCGCTCCAGGCTGGAGCGCTCGTGAGAAGAACCTTATTCGATTGTCAAGGTGCAGAATTGGCCCGTACTTGCGGGGTGCGAGCGCTCCCCAGGCATCGAGGCCTGACCGGACCACTCGCATCAGACGATGATCGGTCCAGATTGGGGTAGTGGCGGCGCGTTGCCGAGGAAGTCGAAGCACTCTCGACCTCGCTCCGTCGGCTTCCCGAGATCGATGAAGGCGATCGTGTCCTCGCCATGGTGGATGACTTCTCCAAGCTCCATCTTGAGATCGATCAACTCGATGTCATCGAGATCACTGATGAACACGCTGTAGTGCATTGGCCAGCCGTATGCCTTCATCGCCTTGTGCACCCTACGGAGTCGCTTTGGATCGCTGATGTCGTAGGAGACCAGAAATCGGCGACGACTGCTCATGTTCTTACCTCGTGGTGAATGGAACGTACTCGGGAATCTCACCGAGCATGCACGCAGCAAGCACTCGGGCCTGAACTTCGAGCACACGTCGATAGGTGATCTTGTAGCCATACGTAGGATGGGTGATCTCGTGGTCGAGCCTCCTCTCGTAGGACGCGATCACGGCTCGACGAGCTGATTGCTCGAGCGCGACTCCCCCAGCTCGTATGACGAAACCGCTCTTGGTCACCTCGCCGTTGTTGACAGCGTTGATGACGACCGACTCGGCGATGATGGGGCGGAACTCCTCAGCCAGATCAAGTGCGAGTGCGGGCCGCCCGAACCTGGGACGGTGATAGACGCCCAAGTACGGGTCGAAGCCGATGGACAAGGCGACCGCGGTGAGGTCCTTGACCAGCAAGGCGTACAGGAATGACAGCAGGCAGTTGACCGGGTCGCGCGGCGGCCGTCGGTTGCGCCCATCGAAGTCGAACGTTCCGAGACGGTCATCCTTCAGCATGGATCCGAAGCTGCCGAAATATGAACGGGCCGCTGCGCCCTCGAGGCCCAGTAGCGACTCGATCGAATCGGTTTCGCCCGCCTTCGAGGCGAGATCCTTCAATTGCTGCACAGCCGCCTCTACCGGCTCGCGGGAATTGCGCATCAGCAGCGTTCGGGAGTTGCGGATCTTGCCGACGACCATCTGCCGGGCGAGCGGCAAGCCGGCCTGAGCTGCCACCGCAACCTGACGCCGCCGCAGTTCCACATGCTTGGATGGCATGCCATGCGCTATCCCCGAGAACCATCCTCCGTAGCTGAACCAGCACACCGGTATGTCCTCGCGGAACGCCGCGTGCAGCAACTGCGTGGACACTTGCACGTTCCCGCTGAGGTTGATCTGCGAAACGTCGATGAGACGATCGCTGCGTACCACTTCACGATTGACCTTGACCTCTACCCGACGTTGGCTGACGCCGAGCCGAGCACCCTGCTCCGTCACATACAACGGACGAGCCGCCGAATCGCGTGGTGTGAGTCGCCGCGGAGCCTTGTCGACGCGACCGGTATGAAAATTGGTCTCGTCCGGCAGGCAGATTCCAACCAGCGAACAGCGCGGGCACTTGGGGCTGTCCACCAAGGGCGGTGGCGGGTCGTCCGAAGCCGCTACGTGACGCAGTCGCTCAACGACATCGAGCACCCGCTGCATGAGCCGGTCGTCGAATTCAACGGTCGTGCGCTCGCGGGACGAAGCGAAGTAGAACTGGCCCTGGTCGCAGTCATAGCCCTCGTCACGCAAGATCAGACCGATAGCAGCCAGCTGCAGAAGCTCCGGCTCCCAAGCTGGTCCGTGCTTGGGGGGCCGGCCGCGTTTGACCTCGACGGGAACGACCTTTCCGTCGAGGCCCTCGACGATGTCGGTCTTGGCGATGAGCCCAAGCCGCTCGGAGCTGACGAGCACCGAGCGCGCATTGCGCACTGGATCGTCCTCCGAGGACACGCCCATGCTTCCGCCGCCTTGATCCACGCTGCGATGCACGTAGCGGCCGTGCACCGTGTCGGCGTTGTCTTCGAAGCGACTCTGGACCCACTCCAAGTAGAACAGTCGCGGGCAGTACACGAACTCATTGACCATCCGGGCCGGAACGAGTTCGGGTACGTCAGTCACGTTGCCAGATCACCCTGGGTGGGCCGAACGTGCCGTAGCCGCCCTGGTCGCTGCGACGAATCTGGGACTGCATGACCCTCGTGATGCCCCAGCCTTGGTACTGGTCAGCGCGGTGTCGAAACTGCCGTGCCGATTCGCCATTGCTCGGCTCGGGCGCCGACGCGTGAGCTAGTAACGACCTCACTGCGCCAATGGTCGCGGGCCGACCCCATAGAGGCCACGCAAAGCTGCCGCGCTTCCAGCTCCCGGAACAGCCCTGCGTAGCAGTGCCTCGGGCAGAACGAAAGCAGGGGTACCGGCTCAGGCCCAATAACGCGAGGGCCTCTGCTCCTGGATTGGTGAGCTTCTTGTCGGACGACGGATTCACCGAACTGAGCGCGTACACACGATCGTCGACCACGTCCCACATCAGCGAGGGGCGAGTGCTCGCGTACGACCAAGGAAGAGTCATGTCCGCGACAAGTTCCTCGCTGGTTACGTCACCGAGAATCTCGCGTGCCATCGAGACGAACTTCATCTGGCCCGCTGTGAAATAGAAGTCCGACGGTTTCGCCTTGCCGCTGTTGTCGAGACTGTTCTCCGCTACCAGGCACATCGCGAGAACGCCCACGGCCGGACTGGAACGTGCGTTGTGGAGGTATTGCGTGATCGCTGCTGGGTCGAGCTTGAGCTTCTCGTCGACCGTTGCAGCCAGCGCCGGGCCTTCCAGCCAACGCTCTGCCGACGCGAGCGCCGTCGCGGCAATCGCTTCGGCATCGCCGTCAACGCCCAACACCGCATGCGGAACCGCATCATCGGTCCAATGCAGCGACGTCGACTCCCCCGCATGCTCAGCCGCGGCTTGGGCTCCGAGCGCCGCCAGGAAGCCAAGTGGGTTGTTGCCAGCAAGTCCAGGCAATTGCCGCTCAGGCATCAACGGACTCCCACTTTGCTCGAACCCCATCGCGAGCTTCTTGGGCGCTCTGCCGGTGATCAGCGAGGCGGAGAATTGCTTCGAGCCACGCAAGACCGTGGTGGCCGTACTTTGCGCTCAAGCGCCAGAAACGATCAGTCATCTCGATTGCCATGGGTGTGTCGCTGAAGTTCGTACGCGCGAACAGCATCGTGCCGTCCAACTCATATGCCAAGTCCTGCGGGTAATCGTCCGAGACGATTCGGGGCAGGGGACGACCCTGGCCGTGATGAGTCGCCACGAGATGCAGCACCAGGTCGGGATCGTGGCAACACGCCATGAGCTCCTGGGCTGACTGCGCCATTGCCACACTTGCAACTTCGTGGCGCACGGGTGGCCACAGGTGAGGACGAGGTCGAGCGGAAGGCAGTGACTTCGCGAGTGGCTTGTCCTGCATCGCTTGACGGACGCGATCATGGCCGACCATCTGCGCCTGGAATCGGCTATCTACCTTGCCGAGATCGTGCAGCTCGCCGGCGCGTCGCAAGTCTGAAATCAACGCATCTGAGAGTCCGAGGCGGTGCCCGAATGCTGCCGCACGCTCGCCGACACCCGGGAGGTGGTCCTCCAAGAGGACGCCGGTACCTGTCAGGGACGCATCGTTGCCGTCGATTCCGAGCGTCGCGTCATCCACGGAACGCTCGACGACTACGAAGTAGTCCTCGAGACGAGCTTGATCCGATGGAGTGGCAACTTCGGACGATGCCGGAGTCACTAACTCGACGCTGAATTCACGCTGATCCGCCTCTGCCAGCCACCGCAGTGTTCCGAGTTGTTCTTGCACCGCGCTTCGCGCAGTACCGCTCTGGCGACCGTTCGCGAATTCTGCGTCGTCGAGCGGCCGAGAATGTCCGGCAATCAACCACGCGGGCAACAAGCCGCTCTCGGCTGGCTGCGAATCAGCAACCTGCAGGACGCTACGGGCCCACGCCTGCACCTGCTGCCTCCTCGAGAGTGCCGCGGGTTGGGCCTCTTCCGCCGCAGCCTCGCTGATGGGCTCCGGCAAATCCGCAACGTCGCCGCCAAGTCGGTGTTGGATCTGCAAACGCAGACCATCGCCGAGGCGCAATGTGCGTCGCCGTCCGTACGCCCATTGAGCCTCGTCACCCAGGTCGTCGGCAGCCGGGTCCGCTGTGCCGTCGTGATCGTCAGCACCAGGTCCGGTCCTGACGACCTTCGTACGCTGAGGATCCCAAGTGCCAGCGGTGAGGCCGCCTCGAGCTGGATCGACCAGCAAGACGTCGCCCGGTCGCACATCGTCAATTCCAACTTCTTCGAAGATTTCGTCACCGCCGCAGTACCGGCAAACGAGATTGCTCGCTGTACTTGCAGTCTCATCACCAGCGCGAATCGGCCTGCTTTGCGGGGCGGGTGTGCCGACATCCGCGGTCGGCGTCTCGTCGGCTCCACGCAGCCATGCACGTGCCGCTGACATCGGCACCGACAAGTGCTCCGCTGGGCGCGGTGGCACTAACCGCAGTGCCTCACTGCTTCGGTCCTGGCGCCAGATGATTGAGACCTCGGGCTCCGGAGGATTCTCGTCGAAACCATGCAGGAAGTCGCTGATGTCCGGTTGCACAAGAGGTTCAGGATTCGTCTGCGTCCACGCTTCGATGTGCGTGGGCAGCAACAACGGTGCTTGTGCTGCTGGCGCGCTCGCGTCGACGGGAAAACCCTTCAGCCTCTCGCTCGCCGGACCGACATCAATTCTCGCTTCGGCGGCACGCTCCCCCAACTCACGCCAGGTGACACGGACCGCTTGGCCGTAAATCGGGTCAGGGCGCTCGCCTTCGACATCGGACTTCAGGCCAAGAATCCAACAGCGCGCCGGTTGACCCGTGCGCTTCGCCAATGTTCCGCGCCGGTCGAGGCGACCTACCCGCTGGCGGAGGCTGTCGAGTGGGCACGCCTCAGTGATCAGCGCATCGAAGCTGAAGTCGGCGCCGACTTCGATCGACTGCGTTGCTACCACGACCGTCCGATCCGCATCAGGATTCCGGCTATCGGGATCAACTAGCTCAGCGATCTCGCGGAGTCGACGCTCCCGGTCCAGCGGGCGCATGCGACCGGTAATGAGATGCGCTATGAATCCTTCCTCGCTCAAGGCACGCTGCACCTCTCGTGCTGTGCGCACTCGATTCACGACGACGCCGACGCTTCGTTCGTGTTCTTGGAGTTCGTCCTGGATGATGCGCAGGATCTCCTTCGGCAAGGCCGCATGGGGTGCTTTGCCCGGCACTAGCACTAGACGCGCCCGCTTCGGCGCATGAGTGATGAGACGGAGCCGCTCTCTCGATGCATCCGGGCCTTCAAGGTCCGTGGAGGGATCAAGCACGAAACGACGACGCTCATCGCCGGGGGGCGTCGCCGACATCTCGACGATGCAGCCCCTCTTGGGCAGCAGCGTGTCATCGAAGGAGTTAATGGAAGCTTCCAATCTGATATCGCGCAATGTGGCCACGAACGGCCGACTCAAATGGACCTCGTCGAGAATGACCAAGCAGTCGTTGCCCGCCAGGCCCGCATGGATCGGCCGCATGCCTGAACTGACCCCATAGCCACGGAACAAGAGCTTCGAGCCGAACTGGTCAACCGTGGAGACCATCACCCACGGCTGATCGGGCCGCGTCGCCCACTCATTGTCGAGCGGGATTCCGCCGCGCAGTGCCGAGACACCAATGGGCTGGTCCACTTCAGCGGCGACCTCATAGAGGGCTGATCGCACTCGGTCAAGCACACCGCCATCCGCATAGCGGATTGCATCGCTGATTCGGTGGGCTCGCTTATAGACCTGATCGACGACGATGCGGCGGTCGATGACGAATACGACGCGTCGCGGGAACACCTCGGGTTTGGCCGCTAGAGCGAACACTGCCGTATCGAGCACCGCCGTCTTGCCAGCACCTGTCGGTAGGTCGATCACCTCGGGCCAACACTCCTCTGTGAGCACTTGCTCGGTGAGGCGCACCTGCCAGGGATACGGCGACTGATCGTGGACAGCCTCGAAGAAGGAAGCAAAGTCGTCGGCAAACAGCTGTTCAATGCTCAACTTGGCCCAGCCCGTCTCTGGTTTCAGACGTCGTCGGTCGTGCCGGAAGTGGTCGCATGAGGCCAAGTCCAAGAAACCTGCCGGAACCCAGCACGACCGGGCCCTCGACTTCTGCGTCGAATCGCAAGGCCGCATGTACAAGCCGCCGACGGACCTCGTCACCTCGTCGAGAGCCCTGCACGAAGGCCGGAAAGGCAGCAGCAGGCCGGGCCCCGGTCATGAGCGGATCGAGCGAGATTGCTACCGATGCGGGCTCGGGCAGATCGACATGAACGCACGATTGCCGCACCTGATCTTCCGCTGCGGCCCAGGCCTTCGCTCGGGCGGCAGGCGAACCCTGCGTCAGCCGACCCGGGTTCTTGGGCAGGGCAATCGGAGTTGCGCTCACCCAGTCATGGGAAGGCCGAGACCATGCTCGAGGTTCAAGGCTTTTGAACTCGAACGGCGGTTGTTTGCGTTGGAGATCAACCACGGCGCCACCGGGAAGTGTCAGTCGGCACTGACCATTTGGCTCGGCTCGCTCCCACAGGCCGATAGCTCGCAAGGCAGCTCGCGTCGCCGCTTCGTCGAGCCCATCAGGCAGTATCACGGCCATGCCCATGAGTCGGCCATCTGCGTGGATGTGACCGACGTTCGGCAGCGCCAAGAACGCGATGTGAGGGTCACGGCTCGGCCTGCCGTCCGGCAGATGGCCACTGAGGCCTTCCGGCAACGGGTCGTCAGCGTGATGGAAAACCGCTCCGCGCAGCGCCTCAGTCAGTTCCACCGTGCGCGTCAACGGCAAGTGGCGTTTGTCGCCCGGTAGTTCGAAGACAACGAGTTCGCCAGCGATATCGGGTCGCACGGCTGCAGACGCGATGCCTTCGTCGGTGTCCACATACGCGTATCGAACGCCGACGAACGGCAACGCACGCGGCCGGATGCCTTCGTGGGCCGCATGCATCTGCTCGAGAGCAGCAAGCTGGCCGCGCTGAGCGCAGCGCAATATCGTCGTTCCGTTGCCCGGCCGCATCGTCGGCTCCGGTGCACTCCGGAGCAACCGGCACGACACCAGCGACGACGAATGTCCAAGGCGAGTCACTCTGCCAAGCAACACGTCAAGCGCAGCCGCGACGCCGGACGAAGGGGCTGTCTCCCAGCTGAACGTCACATGGGGGCAGTCAGGTGTGACGGATGGAAACTGACGTTCCTGTTTGCCACGGCCCTCTGGAAGGAGCGCGGCCGCAGCGCTTGGATTGGTCGTGCCCACCGGGCCGACCATTGATGCCACATCGCGTTCCTTGTCGATTTTGTCGCGCAAGCGCTCGATGGCTTGGGCCACCTCGCCGCCGGTTGATTCGAGCTCTTGGTAGTACCCATCAAGGAAGTCAGACAACCGCTCGACGCGACGCCGATACTGAGCACCCGAGACGACCGATGCATCGTTCACGGGAACGAAGTGGCTCACGGGCCGGCGAACGGCCGTGTCCTCGGATCGAGACGCCGTAATCGCCGGTGCGGCCTGGCCTTCGAGCCACTCCAGCGCGCGCCGCTCGTCGACATCGGGAACGTCAGCGGCGGCCCACGTCGCCACGAGCGCCGAGAACAAGCGCGCTGGGTGCGGCGGCCATTCGTGCTCACGGCGGTCGTGGTGCGCCGTCGCCACATAGCGGCCGGTCAAAAGCGTGACCTCGACGGCAATCACACCGAGGCACCCTCGCGCGCTGACACATCGCGACTGCGCCGAAGCAACTCAATCAGCTTGGGCGCCGGCACAAGCCGGATCTCGTCAGTTGCCCAGCCGAGGCCCGCATCCGCTGCCACATTCGCCGCCTGCTCTACAAGTGCGGCGCTCGAATCGCGACCGATAGCGACAATCTCTGGCGCGGACCCGTCGCGCCCGACGAGTTCGACAGACGGCGCATGCTCGGGAATCAGCAAGCACCGCGAACGCAGATCGAAGTCCATCTCGTAGCCATAGGCGATCGCTGCGACGCCCAACGCAGCAACAGCAGCGCGGGCAGAAACAACAGCCTCATCGCTCTGATCAGCGAACTTGAGCCGGCGTAGTGCGGCGAGCGACATCACGGTGGTCTGACGTGCCGATGAGATGGTCACCCCACCAGCGAGCGCGTCAATCGACGGCGCGATGTTTCCGTGGTTGATTTCTGCCGGGCGACCGTCAGAACCCGCAGCCTTGGGCTTGCCCTTCTCGTGGAGGGCTTCGTCTTTGTCAAGCGTCCATCGCTGCTCAGAATCGCTGTGCTCGTACGCCACTGCCGCATTGCGTTCGATTTGGAGCGGATCGATGCGGCTGCCCACCTTGTTGCCAACCTTCGCATCGAGCCCGACTATCTCGGAGACGAACGCTCGTTGGAACTTGGCCCCGAGGCCGCCCTTGGGGCCGGTCGAATCCCACTGGCCGAACAGCAGTGCAGTCGGCGCGTACTGGAACATCGCCGTCGCATTGCGGGGATTGGCGTCGGTGATTGCGCGGCCAACATCCGACAGGCGGAACAGGGTGCCATCAAGCAGGCTGTCACGGAAGATCGCATCCGCAAGCCGATGCGGAGCTTCGAGCACCGTCAGCCGACCGATGTCAGCGACATCGGCCTCGACTGCGAAGTCCACGAAGGGGACGGGAAAGCTCAAGTCTCCCGCTTCCCAGCCTTCCAACAGCGCAAGCTCGGCTCGATTGGCCTGCGACGCGACTGAGTCGAGCAGCACCGTCGTAACCACGCGGTCGCCGACCTGTCGCTCCTCGATCGCATACTTGTGCTCCGCGTTGCTCGCGACGGCGTAGGTAGGCGGGAAGACTTTCCCCCCATCACCGTCTGCCGGCTGCAGGCTCAGCACAGAGCGCAGCGCAACCGCTTCGCCCGCCACGGCGTCTCGCAACATTTCGTAAGTCAACTCAGCCATCTGTTTGTCCTTCCCAGCAGCACACAGCCGCCTATCAAGTGATCAGATAACGATTCAGGGGGTGTGACGCAACTGCATGGCCCAGACATCTCGCGAGCACGCTGGGGTGCAGTTCGGCGACATGAGCACCCGACACGTCGACACCCTTCTCGTGTGGCTGGGAAGGAACCCGACAGTTGAGAGGTCGTGACCAAGCCTCGACCAAGCTCTCGCGCTGCCAATGAGCGATGTGGCGCTCAGCTGCGCCGAAGCCCTTCGGATCGAAGCGTGACGATGGCAAACCCCGGTAGACGAACACACCCACCAGCGTTCGGCCCGTCCCAGATCGATGACGGAGCCTCATCCCAAGTGCCCGCGGCCTGATTTGTCCTCGGAAGGCCGGATCGTCGCGATCAAAGAAGGCAGCGCGCGCCCCGTGATAGGCGTTCTGGTAGTCAATGAACACTGCGACTCGGTCCGTTGGCGTAGTCATACGAAGGTGCACCTTGTGAATCGAAGTGAACCCTAGCTGAGCGACCTAATGATAGCAACTAGTATTAGAACTCGCGCTTACTATGTCAGCAGCTTCACGTAAGCTAGGTACCGCAGACATTTAGCTATAGCCATGTCGACCCACCATTCTCAGGTGACACCTTGATACCTGGGGCTCCCTGCTACGGCGTGAATGCCGTGGCCCTCATTGAAGACGGGACGCTGCCGACACGTTAAGCGGCGCGCTGTGCGCCCGAGAGGAGCCCCGGGGCTCCCCTCCCTCTTTCCGGGCATGGAGACCTGACACAAGCCGTCTGGCACCGACGAGGCCCCCGGAGCAATGGGATCCGTCGTGGCGGCTGACGCGGTACAGGACGCTTGTCAAACACGTACGGCGCTGTACCGCTCGCGGCACAGCCAGCGCGCTCTCGCTGGTGCGTGCGGCTTCAGCTCCCTCGGGGCAGGCGCAGGGGCTCGCTCAAGGCGGTTTCGCAGTCCTCAATGCGGAACGGCGAAGATCCGGGCGACCTCCGGGTCCAGAACCTCGCAGCGGCACCGGTCGGCTGCTAACCGGGCGATGCTCAGCGCAGCTGACACGAGGCGCCGCAGGTAGTCCTCTTCGAATCTCGATTCGGGTCGATCAGCGGCATAGGTGCCGCCTTGGCGCCACAGCTGCAGTTCGTCGAAGTCGACCATGCCCGACGCCGCCTCCGAGAACCCTTCCCGGACCCAAGCGGGCTGTGCTGCGATCAAGCGAGCGATGACGTGATCGCGCGGCGGCTGTGTCTTGATCGTCAGCACATGGGTGATCCTGGCGGCGGCCTCGATGACCATGTGCACATCGCTGCAGGCGCCGGCAAAGCGCACGTTCTCCTCCGCATCCAGGACGCCGAGGTCTGAGCGCGCCACGGCCGCAGCCTCGCTGCGCGACGGCCTGAGTCGATCGCCGAGGCGTGTGACGGCATCGGACATGTCGATGAATCGGCTGTCCAGTTCAGCAACGGGGGGTCGAGGGCAACCCGATTTCTTTGCTCCAGTCGATGTTCGCGCGATGTTCGGAGTCGCCCATGCACACGGCGTAGGTGGCAAGGTGCGCTTCGAGCTATGCAGGCACCTTCGTTGTGTGTGTCGCCCACTCCGGACGATCAGTGACAAGCACATCGACCGCGCTGCCAGCAGTGATGCAGACTACCCCGGCGTCGGCCGCGGCTGTGCGGGATGAGTGCGTCAGCTCTGCCCCGCACCGGGGCCGACCACAGCGAACAGGCGCTCGGCGTGGGTGCTCAGCAGGGTGAGGCGGCAGGTCTTCGGCTCGCGTGCTGCGGTCTGTTCCAAGTAGGTCACTCGCAGGGCTGTTTGGCCGGTGCCGCCGAGCAGGCGGTTGCTTCGCGGTCCCTTGTCCCACCAGCCGCCGAATTCGCTGACGGGCTGCACTTCGACGAGCTCTGCATGCACAACTGCCTGGGCATCAACACGCACCCGGCGAAACGGCCGCACACGGGCGGTGAAGCCGCAATCTTCGATCTGCAGTTCCAAACGCATGCGGCCGAACATCCACGACGCAGCAACGAACCCAGCCACCAGCGGAATCAAAACCCACAGCAGGCCAGCACCCGAGAGGTCATCGACGGGCACGAATACGGCCAGCACGCCCAACCCGACACCCATGTTCAGCAGTGCTGCTACGAATATCCGTTGCGCGCGGCGGCTCCCGCCATCGAACCGCTCCACGATGAGAGCCGGCATCGCCGGTCGTTCCCGTGACGTCATCGCCCTGCGGCACCGCCCCCGCGCACAGTCCAAGGATCCACGATATCGAGGCCCATGCCGGCGAAATCGGCCACTTTGCGCGTGGCCACCGACATGCCGCGCGCAGCGGCAAACCGCTTGGACCGCACTGCTTCCCTGCCCTACGTTCACCACCGCGCCGCACATCGCTGCCATCCTTCGACCACCGTTGGAGGCGACCCCGGGGCCACACCTACACTGAGAAGCAACGCCCGATGGCAATCGACGAGATCGAATCGTCCGAGATGGTGCAACAGCTCATCGACACGCTCGGCGAGAAACCGGCCGCCACCCTCATGAAGTGCGTCTATCCCAAGGGCACCGACTACCTGGCCACCAAGGACGACCTCCGAGCACTCGAAGAACGAATGCGCAACGACGTCGACAACGCCGTCAGTACCGTACTGGCGCGCCAGACGCGGATGCTCATGGTCACCATGGCCGGATTCATACTGACCATCTGGGTGCCGCTGACCATCAGTGCACTGACCTGAGCCCGCCATCCGGTGCCGTGTTCGATGGCCTAACGGCGTGTCTGGACACCCACGTCGGAGTGTCTGACTCAAAGTCGGCGGAATGTAGGCGGCGAATTGCAGGCCGGCTTTGCGGTACCGAGGTCATCGTTAGGCTCGTCCCCCATGGACGCGAACGCCGAGTTGGTGCGCCCCGTTGAGGTGCGGGCCAGGGGCCACTACCGCATCTGGATCCGGTTCGCTGACAACGTTGCAGGCGACGTCGACCTGTCTGATCTCGGCGGGCACGGCGTGTTCGCCGCATGGGATGACCCAGCCGTCTTTGCTTCGGTGCGGATCGGTCCGGCACGGGCGATTTGCTGGGGCGACAACATCGACCTGTGCGCCGATGCGCTCTACTTGCGGCTCACCGGCACGTCCCCGGAGGACTACCTGCCCGGACTGCGCCGAACGACATCAGGCACCCGACAGGATCCAGCCCCTCTCGTGAGCCGCATTGGCTGAAGTCATCGCGAGAGCAGTGCCGCAGACTTACTCGACGTGACCTCAGCCCCGTCACGGGCCAGCGCCAATACATCGGTTTCCACATACCGCTTGAACGCCTCGGCAGTCGTGAAGTGGCGGAACCCGTGGTCGTTTGCAATCTGCAACGTCTCCTGTTCTTCGCCGAGCAACAGCGCCACGGGTTCGCTGTAACCCGCCTGCAGACCATTCGGCCACGCCAAGTCGAGAATGGCAACCGGGTCCCCCGTGGACGGATGAGAGAGCTCATGCTCGATCTGCCCATCCGGGAGGCCCTGCTTGCGTACCCACTCGTTCAGAGCCCGCAGAACAGCTTCCTCTTCCTCGTCCTCGATACCGCCGGGAATCGATGCCGACGTAGGAAGTCTCGCCGCAACAACCCGGACCGGCGGTGCCTCGACCTCCGGCTCAACCTGCGTTTCGCCGTGGAGCAGTTCCCCTAGCAGCGCATTCGCGGCCGCAGCGAGCAGTCGTTGGCGCTCCTCGAGGAAATGGGGATAGTTGCGCGTTTCCCAGAGCGCTTCGCCCATGGGAATCCACTGCGACCCGAGCGCGCCCGGATGCCGCTTCTCTATTTCCACGAAATACTCAGCGGGCGCTCGGTCGCTGATCTTCAGGTTCGTGTTCTTGGTCAAGAAGCAGAAGTTCGCCACAGCATTGACCTGCGAGCGGTGGTACCCGTGCCGATATAGCAGCGCCTTCGGGAAGATGTGATGCACCTCAAGCGCGTTCATGCGACCCAGCAGTGCGTTCTTGAGAACGAGTCCCGTACCCCAGTCTTTCGACTCGCCCACGCGTGTCAGGGCGTAGAGCACGGGGTAGAACCGTGCCCCGAGACTCCAGCCGCGGAAGTGCTCTGGCTCGATGCGCAGGCTGCCGTGCCAGAGCCGCAGCTGAGCAAGCAGCCGGTCAAGACCGCCATCCAAGTCCTCGATCGCTTCATAGTCTCGATCGAGCGTGGTCTCCGTCGAGCCGGAAAAGCGGCCCCACATGGCGCTCTGGAAGTACCAGTGAAGCAGCCGGTCTTGTTCTGCGGTATCGGCCAAGTGGCCGCCGCGCTTGTCGATGTAGCGCGATAGCACGGGCAGGGCGTAGCGGCCGAAGAGGACTCGATCGTGGTCGAGACCGAGGCGCCCAGCGATCAGATTGAGGGCGTAGTCGATACTTCGTTCGGCGCGAGCGAGTCCGTCCTTCACATCGGCCGTTGACACGTCGTGAAGATGCAAGAAGCGCGCCTCGCCCGTCACGATCGCATTCACGTTGCGCAGCAACCAATCAAGGTTGAAGTCGTAGCCATTCCCCCGCCAGCGCCCGAGGATTGATTGCATGCGCTCGCGGCCCTCGGGCCACGAGCCACAGATCTTTGCGAGGGCGAGGTCGCCCTGCGAGAGCTTGGTTCCGCCGCTGTTGACCCGGTTGAATATGTCGACCACAACATCGATCGTCTTGTCAGTGCCGGTCACCTCTTCGATGTGCAAGCTGATGTCGCGAATGCCGACAATCAGGTTGAGCCGTCCGATGAACTCACCTTGCATCGCGCCGAGATCGGGAAGCTGTCCCAGCCGAGTGATGTGCTGCCCAAGTCCTGCGTTCCCCTCCTTCATGAGCGCGGAGACATCGATCCAGAGTGGATCATCCTTCATCCTCAAGCGCTGATAGAACCTAAATTCTTCCCTCTCAAGGTGAAAATAGAGATCAGCGAAGGCGCTCGCGTGGCCGTCGAAGAACGCTGGCGGAGTCCCGCGGATGATGCCGTAGAGCGACGTGACTCGCTGCTGCCCATCCAAAAGCAGCCGCACGACACCCGGTGAGAGATCCTGCTCGCCGCGGTGCGGCGCTCCCTCCGCTGCCGTCGCCCACACGAGCAGGCTCCCGACCGGGTGACGACGGTACAGCGAATCCATCAGCCCCCGCACCTGATCGCGGTTCCACACATAGCCACGTTGGAACTTCGGCAAAGCGATGTCGCCGCTGTCGATGAGATCAAGGATGGTTGAAATGTTCACCGTGGACTCTCCACAACCGGAGTTGGCGTCGCTCGAGCACTCCCAGCGGCCGGCCAGGGTGTCGGAGCGGACAGTTACGCGCGGTCCGACTGTAGTTGTGCTCGTCGTTGTCGGGGCGAGGCCATCAATGGGGAGGCGTCGGCTTCAGCTGCTGTGGTGCTTTCGGACAGTCCAAGGATCGACGATGTCGAGGCCCATGCCGGCGAAGTCGGCCACGCTGCGCGTGGCCACCGACATCTCGGGAATGGGACGAATCAACTCCGAGACGACGTTCGTGTCGAGAACGAACATCGTCGTCTAGCTGAACACAAGCGGCTCGCGCACCGGCTCGCGGGAGGAAGTGACAACTCCACCCCGCCGAGCGACCCGAAGCGGGCACGAATGGATGCCGCGAGATCCGAAGGAGCTGAATCCGACTCCACGGCGGTTCGGAGGATCTGGCGAGCCTCTTCCTCCATCGAATGACCCCGACTAGCGGCACGCAGGCGCAGTCGCGCCTTGATCCGATCGTCAAGGTTGCGGATGGTGATGCTTGCCATCGCTCCAGATCTCCCCGGCAGTGGCTGTCTGACCTCAGACTGAGCCGAGCGGGGTGATTGCAATGCAATCATTAGTACGGCCCCAAACAGCGACCGCATCAACAACCACCACCCATCCAGACCCCACTTGTGAAACAGGCTCCTTGCCGTTGGCAAAATTCGGATAGCCGCAAGCTGGGTCAGTTCTCGACGCGATCAAGCACTCCAGAGGCGGTCGGCGGGCGCGACGATGATCCGGTCGTCGAGCCGGTATGTCACCTCGCCGGTGTTCAGCACGAAGCCCGAATTGAACGCTTCGCCGAGGATGTCGCGTAGTGCGCGCAAGCCTCGGGCATCGCGGTGGTCGACACGGGCTGCGGCCTTCACCTCGAACGCCGTTACCGCGCCGTCGCTGTGCTCGATGACGAGGTCGACTTCTTGGCCGTCGTGGGTCCGCCAATGACCGACCGAGGCGATCCCGCTGGCCCACGAGGCCTGCTTGAGCAATTCGTTTACCACGAATGTCTCGAACAGATGGCCGAACTCCGTGATTGCAGCTGGATCGGGGCGGCCCAGTCGTTCCGGCGTGACACCCATGAGCCGGGCCGCCAAGCCGCTGTCAAGCACATGCACCTTCGGCGAGGCAGCGGCGCGCGCCCGCAGAGTGCGACCCCAGGCTTCCAGGCGGCGAACGAGGAACAGGTCCTCAAGCAGTTTCGTGTACATCTCCGCCGTTGCAGCAGTAAGCCCCACTGCGCGGCCGGCACTCGCCATATTCAGCACTTGAGCCGTCTGCCCTGCGAGGCGTCGCAGCAGAGCGGGCAGTAGCGCTCCTTGGCGGACCTTGGCCAGCTCGGTGACATCGCGGACCAGCGACACACGTACGTAGTCGTCGAACCAGCGGCGGCGCGCCTCGTCACTGCGGGCCACTGCGAGGGGAAGACCGCCCATGCAGGTTCTTGCTATGTAGTCGAAACGAGTCGTCGGCGAACGATGAGACGAGACGAGCGACGCGGGCTCGCTCATCGCAGTCTCCAAGAAGACCTCGGTGAATCCGGCCATCTCGCCCTGCGAGAACGGCAGCACATCGACGATATGGATGCGGCCAGTCAGCGCTTGGGCAGCCAGCGGCAGCGCGTCGAATCGTGTGGAGCCAGTGATGACGAAGCGTCCAGCCGAAAGCTGACGATTCAGTTCGGCCTTTATGGCATCGAGCACGACCGGCGCCTTGTGGAACTCGTCGATGCACACCGGCGACGGGCCTGCCACGAACGTCGCCGGATCGGCGGACACTGCGTCACGCATCGCAGGCTGATCGAGATCGATCACGCGCACCCCGTGGCGGCCCGCGGCTTCGGCCAGGAGAGTCGACTTGCCCACCGTGCGCGGCCCCTGCAGCGCCACCACCGGTTCCTCGGCGAGCCGATCCCTCACGATCTGCGCAATCCGTCGATCGACACGCTGCGTCATGTCTCCAGCCTACTCGAACTGGGGATTTGGAGGGGTGACTGCTGGGGATTTGGAGGGGTCTGAACCAGGGAATTGGAGAGTCGGCGATCACCTGTTCATCGTGCCCATCGATTCGCTGTGGGCGACTTAGCCCACAGACCAGGGATTCACGATGTCGACGCCCATGTTCACGAAGTCGACGACATTGCGAGTCGCTATCGACATGCCACGCGAATATGCGATGGCAGCGATCTGGGCATCGGCCTGCGCCACCGGACGGCCAGCGGCTCGCCGGGACGCGACGAGCGTCGCATAGGCGCTCGCAGCGGAACTGTCAAAGGAGAGGATCCGATGGCTCGGGCTCAAGGCGCATCAATTCCGACACGACGTTCGTGTCCAAGACGAACATCGTCGCCTACTCAAAATGCAGCGGTTCACGCATCGGCTCCCGTGGAGGCAACGACAGTTCCACACCGGCGAGCGGCTCGAGAACTGACTCACGCAAACTGGCCGAATCCGCTCACTTGCGGAACTCCAAGTCGGAAGGGCCATCGCCCATACAGTGGCCGACATAGATCGACACGACATGAGACTTGGCAATTGGCTCACTGCTCGGCGGGTGGATCTGCTCCTGGCTGTCGCGGCGACAGTGGCGGCCGGGTCCGGGCTGGCGTCCTGGGCGGTGGGCACCGGCTGGGCCCGCTGGGTAACGGTCATGCACGCCCTCGCCGGCCTGAGCCTGCTGGCGCTGGCCCCGGCCAAACTCCGGGGCTCGGTGCGCACCGGGCTGAAGCGCCGCCGCGCTACCCGGTGGCTGTCGATGCTGCTGGGAGCGTTGGTAACAGCCACCGTCGTCGCGGGCGTCCTCCACGCCACCGGGCTGTGGCACGGGGTGGGCTACTGGTCGGCGCTGTGGACCCATGTTCTGCTGGCCGCGCTGCTGGCCCCTCTGTTGGTGTGGCATATCGTCAGCCGACCGGGTCGCCCGAAAGCGGCCGACCTCGACCGCAGGGCACTGATCGGCGGGGGCATCGCACTGGCAGCCGCTGGCGCGGTGTATTGGATTCAGCAGCTGGCGCTGGGCGACAACCGGCGATTCACCGGCTCACACGAGATCGCCTCGTTCAACCCGGCAGAGATGCCAACGACCATGTGGCTCAACGACCAGTCGCCCCGAGTGGCCGCCTCGGACTGGGACCTCACTGTCGCAGGCGAGCCGGTGACGCTCGAGACCTTGTACAACCGGGCCACACCGGTGCCGGCCGTTCTCGACTGCACGGGTGGGTGGTGGAGCAGCCAGTCGTGGGACGCGGTGCCGCTGGCCGAGCTGATGCCATCGTTGGATGCGCCCACGCTGGAAGTCACATCGGTGACCGGCTATAGCCGCCTGTTCCCCGCTCGCGACGCGGCCAACCTGTACCTGGCCGTCGGCTACGGCGGTGAGCCGCTGCGCCGCGGCCACGGCTCTCCGGTGCGGCTGGTGGCACCTGGAAGACGCGGCTTCTGGTGGGTCAAGTGGGTGAGCCGCATCGACCCCGTCGACCGCCCCTGGTGGCTCCAAGTCCCGTTCCCCCTGGAATAGCCGGCCGTCGCTGGCCAGCGTCCATGCCAATCTCAACCCGTCATACCAACCAGAACCCGACGTCCCAGCTTGGTCGCGTAGAGCCCACAAACCGGCGGTTCAGCTCGCTTGCAAAGCTTCGAGTCGAGAAACCCAGTCGTCGAAGCGCTGGCAGGCAGCGCGGATGTTCGCGAGACCGATCTGCTTCGCGATCGCTGGACCATGAAGCCGCTTCTTGTAACCGGCGAAACACTGCTTGATTCTCTTGCTCGGAGCGGTAGTGGCGCCGTCGTTGATGTCTTCCGGGGTCGAGAATTGTCCCGCGGTCTCACCAAGCGCCGTGAGGGCCCCCGCCGGTAGGTCCGGCAGGACGCCGAATGAACTCGGGACCGAGAAGAGCAGTGCTTCGAATTCGAACTGCTGAACGTAGGCGAACTGAGGCACCAAGCGAGGCACTTGCGGATTGTGCCTCCCGATTGCCGCATCGATTCGCTCCTCAAGTTCCTGAGCGGTCTCAACTGGCAAGCGGTGACGGAAGCCGTGGAAGTCCACCAGCGACGTGACCGCGTCGAAACTCCACGAGAGCTTCGCCATGTGTGGTGCCAACCGGTCAACGTGGATATTGCCGCCACGACCGCCTGGTTTGATCGGCGGCTATCGCCACCCGCTTCATGGGCGGCCGCCGAGCAGATTCATCTGCCAGAGTTCTCCCGTCGTGTAGTTCTCTTCAAGCCACCGCTCGTAGTCGATGCGATCCAAGCGGCGCACTGCGGTCTTGGAGTCCTCCAGTTCCATCACGACGATCTCGTCGAGATCGAAGGCATCGACGAGCTGGGGTGACTGAGTCGCCACGATCACTTGGCGCTGAGTTGCCAGCGACTCGATCATCGACCCAATCAGCGACACAGCCGCAGGGTGCAAGCCAAGTTCCGGCTCATCAACAATGACGACCTCGGGCAGCATGGCGGGCGGCAGGTTGAGCAAGGTGACGAGGGCGAAGAACCTGAGCGATCCGTCCGATGTGAGGTGGGCACCGAACGTCTTGTCAGAGTCTGTTGCTCTCCACCGCAACATCACTTTGCCGTGCTCTTCCTCGACGATGAGCTGGTCGAAGTTCGGCAGGATTCGCCGGATGTTGCCTTCGATCCACTCGTAGTGGCCTGGGTACTCGCCTTGGAGTCGATGGAGCACTGCCGCCAAGTTGCCGCCGTCCGCGCGAAGCGAGGCAAATGTCAGCGTCCATGCGTGGCGTCACCTTGTTCCCCATGAACAATTGATCGTCAGCACCGCCGTCTTGAGCGACGAACTGCTCGAGACGCCGAGAACGCAGCATCCGGCTCAACATCTCGAAGAACCGAATGAAGTTGGACTTACCCGATCCATACGCTCAATCCAGCGTCAGCCCAAACTCGCGGGTGGCCGAACATGGCTCGATCCTATGGTGCCGCTTGTCGGCGGAGATGCTCCAAATCGGCGCGCTGGCCTAGCGTCATGGCATGGACGCAGAGTCAAGAACTGCTGGGGGCGACGAGGGGCACGGCGGCGCGGAGCCGGTGGTGCTGTACACCGAGGCCGACACTGTCGCTTTCATCACCCTGAACCGGCCCGAACGCATGAACACGCTGACCGAGGGCGTCATCGCGGGGGTGGCGGACGGGATCGATCGGGCGACGGCATCGAGAAGCGTCCGCTCGATCGTGCTCCGAGGCAGCGGCCCAACGCTGACGGCGGGCTATGACCTCAACCCGGGCGGTGGCAGCGATTCGAGTTCAGGGGAGCTGTACGACTCGTGGGGCAGTCCTTACAGCGCTCCTGGTCCGAAGCCTCGCGAGGGTGCCTGGGACCCTGTCCGGGACTGGCAGTTCATGGGCCACAACGTGAAGCGGTTCATGAAGATCTGGGAATGCCCCAAACCGGTGCTCGGGCAGATCCACGGCTGGGCAATCGGCGGGGCCACCGACATGATCCTGTGCTGCGACCTGCTGTTCATGGCTTCGGACGCACATATCGGCTATGCGCCCTCACGCATCTACGGCACGCCCACCACGATGATGTGGGTGTACCGGCTGGGCCTCGAGCACGCCAAGCAGTTCTTGCTCTCGGGCGACGCCATTGATGCCGAGACCGCCCATCGCATCGGGCTGGTCGCCTACGTGTACCCGCCCGACGAGCTCGGCAATCAGGTCGAGGCCTTCGCCCGGCGGCTCGCACACATCCCGGCGAATCAGCTGGCGCTGAACAAGCTGCTCGTCAACCAGGCCTTCGAGAACATGGGCCTTCGCACCAGCCAGCTGCTCGGCACGTTCTTTGACGGCGTCACTCGCCACACCGAGGAGGCCTACCGCTGGGTGGAGGACTTCGAGACGAAGGGTTTCCGACAGGTCATCGCCGAGCGGGATGCGCCTCACGGCGACTACGGCGAGCGGCCGCTATGAGCGGGCGGTCGGGCGACAGCGTGACGTTGGTGCTGCTGCACGGGCTGGGGGCAAACCGCCATGTGTGGGACGGTGTGGCCGAGCTGCTGGGTGCCGACGGTACCGCTGTGGTTGTACCCGACTTTCGGGGGCATGGCGCCGCACCGTGGAGCGGTAACTACTCGTTCGGCGCGATGGCAGCTGACCTTGCCGAAGTGCTGCAACGTGACTACGGCGGGCGCCCGTACACCGTCGTCGGGCACTCGATGGGCGGTGCGGTCGGGCTGGCGCTCGCCTCGGGCTGGTTCGGACCGCCGCCGACGCACGTGGCCACGATCGGGGTGAAGCTGCGCTGGTCCGACGAGGAGTTGTCTCGCATCGACGGCCTGGCGTCGCGGCCGCCGCGCACGTTCGACAACCGGGCCGGGGCCGTCGAGTGGTTCATGAAGCTGTCAGGGCTGTTCGGCGTGTTCGCACCTGATGACCCGCGCCTTGCGGCAACAATCGACGCCGGCGTGATCGCCGATCCTGATTCTGGCTCGCTCTGGAGAACCGCCCAGGATCCCGCCACGGTTGGCGTTGGGCCGCCCGACATGACCGGCTTGCTGCCCGCAGCGAAGTGCCCGGTGTCGATGGCGCTGGGCGAACACGATCCGCTGGTGGCCCCTGATCATCACGACGACCTGGCCTCGACTGCCGCAACAAGCCCGTTGGCCGCCGGGGTCGCAACACCGCACGTGTTCAGCGGCCTCGGCCACAACGCCATGATTGAGGATCCCGCTGCGGTAGCGCGCTGGCTCGGCTCGCTCTCACTCATCTAACGCAGACAGATCACGCCGGGTTCGCATCAAACCGAGACCGACACGGCGGCGTGCAGTTTGGAACCGCTTGATAACCGGTTACAAACCGCTCTAGAACGGATATTATCTGCGTCAACCGAGGAATCTATCCGAGTATCCAGCATGCTGTTCACCACACCTGAATTAGACGAGAAGGAATGCCGCGCGATCTCCGATATCGAAGATCTGCGGCGCCGCCTGAGTTATCGCCTGCGACAGCCACGTCGCTGGCACGACCTGCTTCGGCGCATGGCTCGTGCTCGCGCCGTGCAAGGGTCGAACAGCATCGAGGGCTACTACGCGCCGCTGGATGACGTCCTCGCGATCAGCGACGATGCGGAGCCGCTGGATGCCGGCGAGGAAACGCGGCAGGCGCTTCGCGGCTACCGGGACGCCATGACCTACGTCCTGCAGATCGCTGACGATCCCGATCCGACCTACAGCGAGCACTTGTTGCGCGGTTTGCACTTCATGATGATCAGCTACGACCTCGCTGCACGGCCGGGTCAATGGCGCATCGGCGACATCTTCGTCCGAGACGATGCGCAGGAGGTGGTGATCTACCAGGGCCCAGATGTCGACGAAGTCCCGACGCTCATCGGTGAGCTGGTCGAGGCGCTCAACGATTCGACCCAAGCACAACCGCCGCTCGTCCGCGCCGCCATGGCTCACCTCAACCTCGTGATGATCCACCCGTTCCGTGATGGCAATGGCCGCATGGCGCGCTGTCTGCAAACCCTCGTGCTCGCGCGAGACGGCCTTGGCGATCCGGTGTTCGGCTCGCTTGAGGAATACCTCGGCGCCAACACGCAGTCCTACTACGACGTGCTTGGTTCGGTCGGAGGCGGCTCGTGGCAACCAGACCGCGACGCTCGGCCCTGGATCCGTTTCGTCCTCACGGCTCACCTGCGCCAGGGGCGGATCGAATTGCGACGCGTGCGTGAAGCCGAACGCTTGTGGGACGAATTGGAACGAATATCGGCTGAATTGTCCCTGCCAGAGCGCTCGCTCAATGCGCTCACGATGGCAGCAAACGGTTTGCGTGTCCGTAACGCGACCTATCGAGCAGCTTCTGAAGAACTGAGCGGCGGGGCCGCCAGTCGAGATCTGCGTCGCCTCGTCGATGTCGAGTTGTTCGTCCCTCAGGGAGAGAAGCGCGGCCGCTTCTATCGCGCAGCGCCACGATTGCGCGCCATACGCGAGAAAATCATCGCTGCGCGTGACCCAGTTGAGATTGCCGACCCATTCGCATGAGTCGCCGCACCCTGGACCTCGTTCAGGAACCTGTCACCGCGGTACTCGTGGCCAACCGGCGAGCGCGGCGAACCGCCCAGACCGCGAGCGCCACGGCCGCAATGGTGACGAGCATCAGCGCTGTGTGCACAAGCTTGAAGCCGGTGGTCTGTGTGCTGTCGGCCCAGAGCTGCGCGGTGCGTAGGGGCCAGTAGAGCACCGACAGGATCGCCAGCATCACGAACCACCTCGGGCCGAACCTGCCCGAGACAGCCCACACGAGCGTTGCAACCCCGAGATCGACAAACACGAAAGCGACGAGCACGCGCCACAGTGTTCCCCAGAAGCCGAGGTCGCCCGCTTGGGCGACGTTGACGATCCGGGTCAACCAGATCGCCACGGTCCACGCCGCCAGAATCAGCAGCGGAAGTCGCGCGCCGTTCGGACGCAATGGCACCTTGTTCGTGGACTGCATCACCTTGACGATGCCGTCGCTCGTGCGAGCGTCGGGACCGTCACTATCCCTCTTCGAGTGGAAGCTCGCCGGCGATCTTGACGCATTCGCCACCGTCGATGTCCATGATGTGACCGGTGATCCAGGTCGCACCCGCGGACAGGAACAGTGCCGCCTCACCGATGTCGGACGGCTCGCCGAGCCGCTTCATCGGAAGCTGGTCCGCGATTATCTTCCCGCGGGGCCCATCCCAGAGCACCCGCGCAAAATCCGTCCGGATCAATCCCGGAGCGATGCAGTTCACCCGGACTTTGGGGCCGATCTCGGCAGCCAGCTGCCGAGTCATGTGCATGAGGGCGTCCTTGAACATGCAATAGACGCCCAACGCTTGGGACGTGTGGTGCCCGCCAACCGAGGCGATATTGATGACCGAGCCGCCGTGTTCGGACATCCACATCTGCCATGCCGTCTGCGTCCACTGCAGCGGTGCGCGCAGGTTCACCTCGTAGGTCTTGTCCAGGCGCGGCACGTCGCAGTCGACCATCGGCCCGGCCCAGGGGTTTGTCGCCGCGTTGTTGACCAGGATGTCGAGCGAGCCGTAGCGCTCGATGGTCTCACCCATCACACGCTCGGCCTGGTCGAGATGGCCGATGTGCGAGGCGATGTAGTCGCACTCGCCGCCAATGTCCGCAACAGCGGCCTCGCACTTGTCGGCCTTGCGGCTCGTGATCATCACGTTCGCGCCGGCATCGGCGAATGCCCTCGCGATGCCCTTGCCGATGCCGGCCGAGCCGCCAGTCACCAGCGCAGTCTTGCCATCCAGTCGCAGTTCCATGTCTGGTCCCTTTCAGTCATGCACCCTGGCGCGTGCGCGCCTCGCTCTTGGGCTTCGAGTTCTGACCCGGCTACTTCTTGCCGATCTCGTTCCACGGACCGCCGTCGGCCCGCGGCTCTCGCGGCAATCCGAGCACTCGGTCGCCCACGATGTTGCGCTGCACCTCGGACGTGCCGGCGTAGATCGTCCCCGGCCTCGCGCCCATGAAGGTCTGCACCCATGAGAGCGAGGAGAACTCTGCGCCGACCGCGTCGGTGTTGATGCCGTTCACCGCCGGATGGCCGCTCGGGGCAGTGGCTTCCATGCCCAGAATCTCCAGCGAGAACTCAGTGAGCCAGTGGTGGTACTCGCTCCACAGCAGCTTGTGCAGCGACGATTCCGGCCCGGGGGACTTGCCCGCCAGCACGTTGGTGATGTTGCGCTGGCCCATCCACTTCATGATCTCGACCTTGGCGTGCGCCTGCGCGAGCTTCTGACGCACCAGCGGATTGTCGGTGGCGCCCCGCTCGACGGCAACGGCAGTCACCCGGTCCAGCTCGTTGCGGAATCGCAGCGCATCGGTGGTGGCCCCGTGACCGCGTTCGAAACCGAGGAGCACGTTTGCGACCCGCCAACCGTCATTCACGTCGCCGACCACGCTCTCCTTCGCCGTTTTGGCGTCGGTGAAGAAGACTTCGTTGAAGTCGTGCCGGTTGTTGATGTTGATGATCGGGCGCATCTCGACGCCGGGCTGATCCACCGGGACCAGCAGGAACGAGATGCCACGGTGCTTGGCCTCGGTGGGGTTCGTCCGGCACAGCACGAAGATCCAGTTGGCCGTGTGGCCGCTGGAGGTCCAGATCTTTTGGCCGTTGATGACCCACTCGTCGCCGTCGAGCACGGCGCGGGTGCCCAGGTTGGCGAGATCGGAGCCGCTGTCGGGCTCGCTGTAACCCTGACACCAACGATGCTCGCCAGAGATGATCTTGGGCAGGAAGTGGCGCTTCTGCTCTTCGGTGCCGCACTCGATGATGGCGTTGCCCACCATGGTGATGCTGAAGCCGTCGTTGTCACCGCCCGTCGGCACGCCTGCGGTCAAGAACTCCTCGGCGAGCACGACACGCTCCACCTCGCTGAGCCCAGCACCGCCGTATTCGATCGGCCACGACACAGCCAGCAACTGGTTCTCGGCCAAAAGCGCACGCCACTCCTCGACGAACTTCTCCCGGGCCTCCTCGGAGAGATCGCCCATGCCGCCCCAGTTGGGAGGCAAGTGCTCGGCCAGGAACGCCTGGATCTTCTCCCGGTAGTCCTCAGCCTCTTCGGTGTATGTGGGATCCATGGTCGCGCTCCCCTATTGCTCGCCGCTGAGTCTGCCACGCGGCTCGTCGCGTTGGCTCAGGGCCTATAACCAAACGAACTCGGCCCGGTTCGCAGGGAGCGGCGGGCCAGGTCTGCCCATTCGCACAGCAGCGGGCGGGTGTCGCGAGGGTCGATGATCTCCTCGACCTCGAAGAACTCCGCCGAACGATGCGGCGAGCGCACCAGGTTCAACCGCTCGCGTATGTCTTCCAGGAGCTCGTCGGGCGTGTCGCTGTCGGCGAGGTCCTGCTTGTAGGCGACTTCGATGCCGCCCTCGATCGGCAGCGAGCCCCAGTCGCCCGAAGGCCAGGCGAAGCGGAAGCTGCGCGCGCCGGGTTTGTTGTTGGCGGCGCCCGCGACACCGAAGGCCTTGCGGATCACCACGCACGCGAACGGAGCGGTCAACTGCCCGAGGGCCGCCAGCGCGGCCGATCCGAACCGGATGGTGCCGCTCTCCTCGGACTCCTTGCCGATGAGAAAGCCTGGGCAGTCCTCGAGGTGCACGACCGGCAGATGGAACGTGGAGGCAGTGTCGAGCAGGCGGATCAGCTTGCGGCATCCATCGGCGGTCCAGCCGCCGCCGTACACGTAGGGATCCTCGGCGAACACCGCCACCGGCCAGCCGTCGAGGCGCGCCAGCCCGGTAATGATCGAACGTCCCCAGCGCTGCCCGATCTCGAAGAAGCTGCCTTGATCGAACACCGACTCGATGATCGACCGCATCTTGTAGACGCGTCGCGGCTCGCGCGGCACGATCGAGATCAGCTCGCCATCGCGGCGCTGGGGACTGTCGCCGCCCAGCACGCGCTCGGGAAGTTCGTCCACGTTCGAAGGCAGGTACGACAGGAATTGCCGGGCACGATCGAACGCCTCAGCCTCGCTGCCGACCACATCGTCGATGGCGCCGTTCGCGGTGTGAATGTCGGCGTGGCCCAGCTCTTCTTTGCCGTGATCGCCAAGCGATGCCTGCATGACCAGCGCCGGACCGGCGATCATCATCTGCGCGGTGTCGCGCACGATCACCGAGTAGTGCGCCGTGGCCACTCGGGCCGCGCCGATGCCCGCAACCGAGCCCAGTGCCAGCGACACCGACGGCGCCACTGAGAGGTGGTTCACGATGGTGTCCCAGCCGCGCAGCTCGGGGATGTACGTGCGACCGGCCATCTCGATGGACCTCACCGATCCACCGCCGCCCATGCCGTCCACCAGTCGGATGTGCGGCAGCCGCATCTCGTAGGCCATGGACTCGGCGGCGTTGCGCTTCTCCGGAATGGTGGCGTCCGACGAGCCGCCCCGCACTGTGAAGTCGTCGCCGGACAGGATGACCGGACGGTCGTCGATGCGGGCAAGGCCGAATATGAAGTTCGACGGCGTCAGGTGGACGAGGTCGCCGTGATCGTCGTATTCCGCGACGCCGGCGGTCTTGCCGATCTCGTGGAACGAACCCTTGTCGGCCACGGCGTCGATGCGTTCACGCACGGTCATCTTGCCGAAGAAGTGCTGTCGCTCGACCTTGTCGGGCCCGCCCAGCGCCTCGGCAAACGCCTCCCGGCGCCGAAGCTCAGCAATCTCAGGCTCCCAGCCCATCCGACCCCCCTCTTCTTGCCTTCGCCCCTCGGGTCATGGGACCGCAGCCGTTCACACGCGACCGCAGGATCCAAGTGTCCTGAGGGTACGCGCAGTGCCGAGGTGCTTTGCGGGCGCGCTGCTTCTGGCAGGTGTCTTGCCTGGAGTTTGACTGCTGTCGGGCTGCTGCTCTCGTGTCCAAGTGGACAGGCCATTGCGAAGATAACAGTTATTTTCATGTTATTTCCATTTACTGTCTCAGCGGTGTCTGCGGATGCGCCGTTCGTTCGGTTGCCCGGTGCCATCGAGTTGAATCGCGACGAGGCGCTCGCTGTGTTGGACGCACTCGACAGCGCAAAAGCGGCAGCTCGAAGCGCGCATGAACAGCGGGTTGCAGAGGCTGCGATCCTGATCATCACGCGTAAGCTCTGGGACGAGCTCGCGGACATTCTCGAAATGAACGGAGGGCACGATGTCTAGGCCGCCGACCATGCGACACCTCGTCCCGGAGGACCAGCCAGTGCGTGCGCGACTTGCCGCGGAGCGGCTTGGTGTTGATCTGTTCGACATCTACTGCATGATCGAATGGGGCGAGATCGTGGGCGGCCCCGATCCGGATCGCGACGTCGCAGTTCCCGCCGCCGAGATTGACCGCGTGCTTGCGGCTGGCGGTGCCCCGAATTATGCCGAAGTGCTCAGGAAGTACGGATCAGGCGCTGACATCCCTCAGGCCGAGGCACGCCGACTTTCAGCGATGCACGACACGCTCGTGGCCTGCGCGCCGGCTGCATCCACCAGCGAGGGATCGCTCGAGGCATAAGTCTGGCGAGAGCGCCGGCGATGACTCCGAGGCGGGGCTCGCCGGGCCGGGATGCGTCTTGGCACTCAGGCGGACCAGCCAGGACAGCCGACCCGTTCAAGCGGCGGCTCAGCCGGCGGTGGGGTCAACCAGCAGTTTGACGGCGGGGTTGCGCTTCGTGGCGAGATCGTCGATTGTCTGCGGCAGCTCGTCGAGGGTGACCGTGCCATTTACGAGCGGGGCGACGCTGATGCGGCCGTCAGCGATGAAGCCTGCCGCAGCCCGCATCTCATCAAGGCTGAATGCCAGCGAGGTGTCCACCGAGATCTCCTTGAACAGCCAGCGGTTCGGGCGGATCGTGGCGTCGCTGCCGGTCACGCCGACGATGCAGACCGAGCCGCCGTAACGCACCATGCCAACCGACTGCTGGATGGTCTGTGGGATGCCGGCGCAGTCAAAGGCGATGTCGGCCCGCAAGCCACCCGTGGCCTCGTTCACCGCTTCCCGCATCTGTGCGCCGGGCTCGACCGCGACATCGGCACCGGTGTCGAGCGCCAACCTGCGTCGGTCGGCGTCGGGCTCCACCGCGATCACCTTGCCGGCGCCTGCCAGGCGCGCGCACTGGGCGACCAGCAGGCCGATCGGGCCGCAGCCGACAACGCACACCACATCGCCGGCGCGCATGCGGCTGCGGCGCACAGCATGCAGCGCCACCGAGACGGGCTCGATCACTGCAGCGTCGTCGTCGGTGAGCTCATCGGGCACCCGCACCAGTCGGTCGGCACTTGCTGCCATGAACGGCGCGAAGCCACCCGAGGCCGGCGCGTTCGCACCGATGTAGTACGAGCGCGCCGTCGAGCAGTACGCGCCGAGATCGGCTCGGCACTCTGCGCAGCGACCGCAGCCTGGCGCCAACCCGCCCGTGACGCGATCGCCCATGCCGACGACACGAACGTCGGAGCCCACGGCGACAACGTTGCCGACCCACTCGTGGCCGCAGATGCCCGGCGCGTAGGGCCATCCCTCGACATACGCGTGCACGTCACTTCCGCAGATCCCGCAGAGCGAGATCTCGACAAGCGCGTCGCCCGGCCCAGGCGTCGGTTCGTCAACCTCTCGCAATTCGAAGTGTCCCTTGCCAGTCACCAGTCCCGTACGCATGCCCCCATCGTCGCGCACGGCCTGCGAGATCGCGCTGGCCGAGACGAAGCGCGAGGCAGCGCCCGGACATAGCGCGCGGTAGCGCGTGGACATATGGTGCGCGCATGGAATTGAGACTCGACGGCCGCACAGCGCTCATCACCGGCGGCAGCCGGGGTCTTGGCCGCGCCATGGCCGAGACATTCGCTGCGGCGGGTGCATCAGTAGCGGTGGTGGCACGCGACCGCGACGTGCTCGACGAGACGCTGTCGGCACTGCAGGCTGCGAACCCCCATGCAGCCCACGCGGCGATCTCCGCTGACGTCCGTCAGGCCTCAGAGGTCGCTCGGGCTCATGCCGAGGCCGTGGCCGCATGCGGGCCGATCGACATCCTCGTCAACAACAGCGGGACATCGAACGCCAAACCCTTCCTCGACATCGACGATGACGACTGGCAGGACGACTTCGACCTGAAGCTCTTCTCCGCCGTACGCCTGTGCCGGCTGTGCTTGCCGCACATGCGCGACCAAGGCTGGGGCCGCATCATCAACTCCCTGAACATCGGAGCGAAGGCCGCAAGCGCGCAGACGTGCCCGACTGCAGCGACCCGGGCGGCAGGCTTGGCGATGACCAAGGCGCTCGCCTCAGAGTTCGCTGCCGACGGCGTCCTCGTGAATGCGCTCATCACCGGCTTGCTCGTCACTCACCAGTGGCGTACGCGCTGGGAGCGCGAGGGAACCGGCACCACGTTCACCGAATTCACCGCAGCGGTCGGGGACCGCATTCCCGCCGGTCGCATGGGCGATGCCCAAGAGTTCGCGAACCTCGCCCTGTTCCTCGCGAGCGATGCCGCCAGCTACGTGACCGGCACCGCCATCAACATCGACGGCGGGCTGTCCCCCGTCGTCTAAGTGCCACGAGACCGCAGCCCGCCCTCGCAACCGACACTGCGGGGGCTGTCCCCCGTCGTCTAGCCGGGCACCAGCGCTTCGAGCTTGCCCATCAGGTCGGGGGGTGGGCGGCGAGGCTTGCCGTCGTTGTCGCAGATCGCCGCGACCAGGTTGGCTTCCACCAGCACCGTGTCATCGGCCTCCCGGATGATCCGCTGCTGCCAGCGCGTGCTGGCGCGCCGGTGCTCGGCCAGCTCAGTTTCGACACGAAGTGTGTCTCGCGCAGTCGCGGGTGCCCGAAAGCGCACCTCGAGGTTGGTCACCACAATCTGCACGTTCTGATCTGACAGGTCTGGCAACGCGAGATCGGCCGACTCCAGCGCCAGGCATCGAGCCGCTTCGAAATACGACACGTAGACCGCGTGGTTGACGTGGTTGTACGGGTCCAATTCGCCGAAGCGCGGCACGATCGTGGTCGCGTGGGTCGCCATCGGCGCAACGCTAGGGGCCAACGACCGCCGCCGAGCTCGGGTCGTGCAACTATCCCTCTAGCGTTGCGGTACGTGAGCGTCATCGCAGCGATCGACGTGGGAACGAACTCGTTCCACCTCGTCGTCGCATCCGTCGACGCCGAGGGCCATCTCGAGGTCCTGACCCGCGAGCGCGAGCCGGTCCGACTTGGCTCGGGCGGCGAAGACATGAAACGCCTCGAACCCGACGCCATGGATCGCGGCATCTCCACGCTCGGCCGGATGCGACGGATCGCCATCCACGCCGGAGCGACGAGCGTCACCGCTGTGGCCACCAGCGCTGTGCGCGAGGCCGACAACCGCAACGAGTTCACCAAGCGAGCCCGCAGTGAGGCCGGCGTGGACATCGAGGTGGTGTCCGGCGTGGAAGAGGCCCGGCTGATCCACCTCGGCGTGCTGGCGGCGGTCCCGTTGCTGGACAAGCGCCACCTGCTCATCGACATCGGCGGCGGCTCTACCGAGTTCATCATCGGCGACGGCGCCGAACCGCTGCTGTTGCGCAGCCTGAAGCTGGGCTCGATCCGGTTGACCGATCGCTTCTTTCCCGAAGGTCGGACCTGCGAGCGCTCTGTGCTGGAGTGCTGTATCTACATCAAGTCGTTCCTCGGGCACCTGCCGTCCGAGATCGCAGAGCTTGGCTTCGAGACAGCGGTCGGCTCGTCGGGAACCATCGCGGCACTTGCGCGCATCTGCGCGATCCGGCGTGGCGATCGCGACAGCCGTACTGGGCGGTTGTCATTCACGGCGACCGAACTTCGCTCGCTCACTTCGGATCTCGTAAACGCGACAGAACCCGCGCACCGCCTCGCTATCGAGGGGCTGGAAGAACGCCGGGCGGACATCATCGTGGGCGGCGCCCTGTTGTTGGAGCAGACGTTCAATCTGCTCGGCATCGAGCGCATGGAGGTCTCCGACTTCGCCCTGCGCGAAGGCATCCTGTTTGAGCAGATGCGGCGGGCCGCTGCGCCTGAGCTGGACCCGTTCCATCGCCTCGAAGATCTGCGGCGCTCAGGCGTGATGTACGTGGCGAACAGCTACCACGAAGACCTCGGGCACGCCGAGCACATCACCGACCTTGCCCTCGAGCTGTTCGATGCACTCGGCGCGGAGCACGGGCTCGACGACGAGGATCGGGAGCTGTTCGAGGCGGCCTCATTGCTGCACAACGTGGGTATCTTCATCTCCCACAGCGCCCACCACCGCCACAGCTACTACATCATCCGCAACAGCGAGCACCTGACTGGTTTCACCGAGCGCGAGATCGAGATCATCGCCCAGGTGGCCCGCTACCACCGCAAGAGCGCTCCCAAGTCCAAGCACTCCGATTTCGCCTCCCTGAGCTCGCCCGACAAGAACAAGGTGCGTTGGATGGCGGCGATGCTGCGGGTGGCGATCGGCCTGGACCGTTCCAACCGTCAGGTCGTGACGCGCGTTCGAGTTGCGGACGCTCCCGAGGCTGAACTCAGGCTGATCGCACGGGTCTCACCAGGCGCGGACACCTCGGTGGAGCTGTTCACCGCCCGAGCCCGCAGCGCACTGCTCGAAGCCATCACGGGACGCACGGTGGTGATCCAGCCCGAGGTAGCAGAGACGGGCAAGGCAGTGCACCCGACGAATGGTCTGGCCGCCAGCAAAGCAGCGGCGCCTGCCGAACCCGCCAGCCAGCATTAGAGCCAGCGCACAAGCCGCCCAATCCAAGCACAGCACCGCCCGCTCAGGCCAGTAGCTTCGCCGCTTGGCCCCCCCCTCTCCGGGCTCCGCACCTCGGCCCCCGGTCGTCACCCTGGGCAGCAACGGCGCTCGCTCTCGCGGAAGGAAGACGACTGTGTACTCAGCTCTGGGCCAATGGTGCTTCCGCAATCCCTGGCGCATCCTGGCTTCGTGGCTGATCTTCGCAGTGGCTGCCGCCGTGCTCGCCGGCACCCTGGGCGCCTCCTACGGCGCGTCGCTTTCGACACCCGACTCTGAGAGCAGCCGGGGCGCCGACGTGCTCGAAGACCACTTCGGCAGCGTCGGCTCCAACATCAGTGGCACCATCGTGCTCAAGGCCGAATCCGGCGTGAACGACCCGGCGGTGCGCTCGGCGATGACCGAACTGCTCGCCGCGGTTGATGCCATCGACGAGGTGACGGTCAGCTCGCCCTACGACCGTGACGGCGGCCTCCGCATCTCCGCCCAAGGACCCGGCACCGGCAAGTACGCCTACGCCGACGTCGAGCTCAGTCGCAGCTTCAATGTGGACGAAGCCGGAATCCTGGGCCTTGAGATCATCGACCTCATCGATGCCAGCGTGCTGCGTTCCATGGACGGTGTCGAAGTCGAGATGGGTGGTTCCTGGCTGGCCCGCCAGCAGCCGCCCGAAACCGAGGCCATCGGGCTCGCGTTCGCCGTCTTCGTATTGATCGCGGCCGTCGGCTCGGTGGTTGCCATGGGCGTGACGGTCGGGACGGCCCTCGTCGGGGTCGGCATCGGCGTGCTGGCCATCACTGCGCTCAGCAACGCCGTGACCATGCCCGAATTCGCACCCACGCTGGGGGTCATGATCGGCCTCGGCGTCGGCATCGACTACGCGCTGATCATCCTGAACCGCTTCCGGGAGTGGGTCAGCAAGGGGCTCGAACCTTCCGAGGCCGTGGGTGCAGCGCTGGACTCCGCGGGCCGTTCGGTGGTGTTTGCCGGCGCAACGGTGGTGGTAGCGCTGCTGGGTCTGCTGCTCATGGGCCTGCCCTTCGTAGCCGGTATCGGGCTCTCAGCGGCTGTCACAGTCGCGATCGTGATGATCGGCTCGATCACCGTGCTTCCCGCCGTGCTGGGCCTGGTCGGTGACCGCATGACAACCACCAGGGTTCGCGGCATCGCCGCCGCAGCGCTGGTGGCAGTCGCCCTGCTGGGCCTCGGCGCCGGCATCCGCCCTTTGGTTGCCGGGCTCCCCGCGGCCGTTGCGGTGCTGATTGCCGGAGCGTTCGGCGGCACCCGCAACCCGCTGCGCCGCATCCTGCGACACCGCAAGCCGAAGGCGTTGCGGGACACCGCGTGGTACCGCCTGAGCCGGGTCGTCCAGGCGCGCCCGTGGTTGTTCGCGTTGGGAGGCACCGCAGTGCTCCTCCTGCTGGCGGCCCCGGTGCTGAGCCTGCGACTCGGCTTCTCCGACGAAGGCAACTTCTCGCCCGACACCACCACACGCAAGGCGTACGACCTGCTGGCCGAGGGATTCGGCCCAGGTGCGAACGGCCTGCTGTTCATCGTCGCCGAGACATCCGCCCCGGCCGATCTCGGGACGCTCAACGGGCTGTCGGGGGCGCTGAACCAAACCGCCGGCGTCGTTTTCGCGTCGCCGGCGGTGCCGAGCCCCGACGGCGGTGCGGCGTTGATCCGGGTTCAGCCGGCCACTGGACCGCAGGACGCCGCGACCGAGACGCTGGTGAACGAGCTACGCGATGACGTGATTCCTGCCACCCTTGACGGCACCGACGTCGAAGCCCTGGTCGGCGGCGCAGTGGCGTTCCAGATCGACTTCAGCGACTACCTCTCCGGGCGGATGCTGATCTTCTTCGCCGCAGTGCTAGGAGCGTCGTTCCTGCTGCTGATGGCCGTGTTCCGCTCGCTCATCGTGCCGCTCAAGGCCGTCGTCATGAACATGCTGTCGATCGGCGCGGCGTACGGCGTGCTGGTGGCCGTTTTCCAGTGGGGATGGTTTGCCGGCGTGCTCGGAATCGAGGCGGCGCCGATCGAGCCGTTCATCCCGATGATGCTCTTCGCGGTCCTGTTCGGGCTGTCGATGGACTACGAAGTTTTCCTGCTGTCGCGCATGAAAGAGGAGTACGAGCGCACCGGCGACCCGGTCAACTCCGTCGCCGACGGCCTCGCCGCCACCGCCAGGGTCATCACTGCCGCGGCGGCGATCATGGTGGTGGTCTTTGGCAGCTTCGTGCTGGAAGACAACCGGGTCGTCAAGCTGTTCGGCATGGGTCTGGCCACGGCGATCGCCATTGACGCGACGCTGGTGCGGATGCTCATCGTGCCTTCCACCATGGAATTGCTCGGTGCTCGCAACTGGTGGCTGCCTCGCTGGCTCGACCGGATCATCCCGAATTTCCGCATCGAAGGCGAACTTCCGGAGCCCTCCGAGCAACCTCGCTGAGCGAGGACGGCACAGCCGCTGAGCCCGCGACAGTCAATCGGCAACGAAATCGGCGACCTCCGCCCCACTGGCGCGCATCAGCTCGCTGGGCGTGAGCTCGAACACCGTGTCGGGCGTCCCGGCCGCCGCCCACACGGTGTCGTAGACCAGCAGCGCTCGGTCCGCCACTGCCCGCAGCGGCCGAGCATGGCCGAACGGGGGCGTTCCGCCGATCGCATAGCCAGTGGCTTCCCGCACCCCATCGGCGTCGGCTCGCGTGATCGTGCCGCCGAGCACCGCCCCGAGCCGCGCTGTGTCCACACGGTTGGAACCCGATGTCAGCGCCAGCACGGCCTCGCCGTCGCAAAGGAACACGAGCGACTTCACGATCTGGCCCAGCTCGCAGCCCACTGCAGCAGCCGCTTGCACGGCCGTGCGCGTGCCGTCGGGAAAGCGCAGGATCTCCGGCGCCATCCCCACCTCGCGAGCTCCGGCCAGGAACCGCTCGCGAGCATTCACCCGTCGTCCCCTCCTGCTTCCGCGCAGCACGATGGGCTGGCATGGGCTGCGTTCATCGTGCGGCATTGATGGTGGGTGTTGTCTGTCGCCCGACAATTGTGAGCGCGGCACGCAGCGTCATCGACACGACACTGGCGGCAACACTCAGCCACGAGCAATCGACTCGACGACGGCGGTAGCGATCCGCTGCGCCGCTGCGCTCGGCCACAGCGCCTCGATCCGATCATTGGGCAGCCGCGCAATCCATCGATCAACATTGGGTAGCTCCAACGTCAGCTCGGCGACGCCAGGCGAGTTCCTGTCGTCTCGAAACCACATGCGGTTGCCAGCAGGGTCCGGCATTGACCAGAAGATCGACGGGCCGCCCGCGATTCCACGAGAGTTCCTGACCTCATAGCTGCGGAATCCCGTCCATGCGAGGAAACGTCTGCTGGGCAAACCAGGAACGTTCGCATCAATGCGGAAGAGCCAGGAGTTGGCCTCTGGATCGCTCTGCGACAAAGCGGCGTAGTCATCAACGGAGAGTTCCGCGTCGTACCAACGGGTGGACACGGTTCCACGGTCCCCAACCGAGGAATTGAGTGCGTCTTCAACCAGAGAGAACAGCAGCCGAACTGCGTCGTTCCAAATCGCTGCCTGACGCTCTTGGGCCTTCAGCAGCTCCGCATGCGCCTTGTCGTAGCCCTGTTGGGCCGTCGCCGCACGCTCCAAGTCGCGCAATGCGTCCTCGGCACGAAGCAAGATCAATTCGGCGATGAGCTCAAGGTTGCCACCGAGGTCGGACTCCGCAAGAGCCTCGTAGTAGCGGAGCCGGTCTTTGCGGCGGATGATGACGCTCGGGAAGCCTCCCCTCACGAGTTCTAGGTTCATGACTGCCCGAGATGTGCGCCCGTTGCCATCAGTGAAGGGATGAATGTGGGTCAGCCATGCGTGCAGGACGACCGCTCGCAGGAGCGCGGACGCGTCTGCGTTTGCAACGGACCAGCGTTCCCAATCTTCGATCCCAGACATCACTTCGTCCCATGTGGACGGAGGCTCGTGCGGTGAGCCCGCGATGATGACGGGTGTGGAGCGAAAAAGGCCAGCACCAGCACCTTCACCGAGCACCAAGGAATGCAACTCCTTCACTTGATCGATGGACGTAGGCGACGGATCTTGGGCCAATTCGACGACGCGTTCTAGCGCCCGGGACAGATTCACAGCGTCAGCCGAGTAGGCCGGGTCGTGACCGGTGATGGTGATGCCGCGCAGCACCGCCATCTGGGTCTCTCCGACACCGAGCGTGCTGCCCTCAATCGCATTCGATTCGGCGATTTGCTCAAAACGCTTGTCGCCGAAGTAGGCGCGAAGTGTCTGCTGGGTGAGATGCCCTTGCGAGCGCAGCAATTCCACCCGTTCGTGGAGCCGCGCAGCGCGCTCAAAGACCCACCCGGCAGTGGACTCAAGGCTGTACGGGCTGCCGGTGAGGTCAATCATCGCTTCCGCACTTCCGCTCGCGCGCACACGTCGGCGAAGCTACATGGCCCCTTAAGCGATCAAAGGCGAGCGTCAGCTTGTCCGTGCGGTAGCTAGGGCTCCTGCCCGTGTGAACAAGCCGGTCGGCTACTCAGCCCACGCCTTGATCTGAGAGATGACCTCGAGGGGGTTCTCGGTCTCGGGTGGGATGTCGATGTCGAGGTAGCTCACACCTACCGAGCGGTACACCTCGACACGCTCCTTTACCCGCTCGGGATCGCCGGTGAGGCTCGCACGGTCCACGTAGTCGGCAGGCACCGCGGCGAATGCCTCGTCGCGCTTGCCGGTCAGGAACAGGTCCTGGATCTTCTCCGCCTCCTCCACATAGCCGTAGCGCTTGAACAGGTCGTTGTAGAAGTTCTTGTCGCGTGCGCCCATTCCGCCCACGTAGAAGCCGACGTTGTTCCGCACACCCGTGCGCACCGAATCGACCATCGGGCCGTCGCCGAGCGCCACGGTGCCGCCGGCCACGATCTGCAGGTCGCCGAGGTCGTCGGCCCGGCGGGAACCGCCGGTCTCCAAAGCCTCGCCCCACACCTCGTTGAACTTCTCGGGAAGGAAATGAATCGGCTGCCAGACGTTGGCCAGCTCTGCGGTCAGCTCGACGTTGCGCGGCCCGATCGAAGCCACCGCAATCGGGATGTCCTGGCGATACGGCTTGCCCATGCGCTTGAGCGGCTTGCCCAACCCGCTGCCCTCGCCCTCGGGCAGGGGCAGGCTGATGGCCCGGCCGTCGTGGACAACCCTTTCGCCTGACCACACCTTGCGGCAGATCTCGATCACGTCACGGGTGCGCCCGAGCGGCTTCGAGAAGGGCACGCCGTGCCAGCCTTCGATCACCTGCGGTCCCGAGGTGCCGAGGCCGAGGATGAAGCGGCCTTCGGAGAGGGTGTCGATCGTCATTGCCGTCTGGGCGATGATGGTTGGGCTGCGCGAGTAGATCGGCAGGATGCCGGTCATCAATTGGACGCGCTCGGTCTTGGCCGCGACGTACGCAAGGGTGGAGACCAGGTCGAAGCCGTAGATCTCGCCGCCCCACAGCATGTCGACGCCGGCCGCTTCGAGATCGGCCACATGCCGACTCAGCCGCTTGGGATCCAAGCTCGCACCGGCTCCAATCGCCATGGATATCTTCATCGATGTACTCCATCCGCTGGGGGGTCGGCGCGCATGTTAGAAGCAACACCACACCGACGTCAGGCCAACGCATGAGCGATGCCACGCACACGGATACCAGCAAAGTCCCGAATGACCCCTCAGTCGACGACACCGCCGACGAGATCATCGACACGTTGCGTCGCTGGGTGGACGACGTTGTCGTGCCGGGATCGTCGGCGCTGGAGCTTGCCGACGAGTACCCCACCGAGATGGCCACCCAGATGGAGGCATTCGGTCTGTTCGGCGCGACCATCGGCGAATCGCACGGCGGCCTCGACCTCGACCACCTCACCTATGCGCGGGTGATCGAGGAACTCTCACGGGGCTGGATGTCGCTCGCAGGCATCGTCAACAGCCATCTGATCTGCGCCAAGCTCATCTCGCAGTTCGGCACCGCAGAGCAACAGGACCGCTCGCTAACGCGGATGGCCACCGGCAAGCTGCGCGGCTGTTTCTCGCTGTCGGAGCCCGACAGCGGCTCCGACGCCGCCGCCCTGCGCTGCCGAGCCGTCCGCGACGGTGACGAGTTCGTCATCAACGGCACGAAGATGTGGGTCACCAACGGCGAGCGCGCGGGCATCGTGGCGCTGTTGGCGCGCGTGCCCGAAGGCGACGCGTCCGGCAGCTCGGGCATCACCTGCTTCCTGGTGGACAAGACGCCGGGGAAGACCTCGGGCGGCATCACCGTCAGCCGCAAGATCGACAAGATCGGGTACCGGGGCCTCGAGACCGTCGAGATGTCCTACGTGGACCACCGCGTGCCCGCCGACCGGGTACTCGGCGGAGATAAGGGAATCGGCAACGGTCTGCGCTGGGCACTCGCCGCGCTGGAGCTGGGCCGCATCAACGTGGCGGCCCGGGGAGTGGGCGTGGCCCAGGCCGCCTACGACGCTTCCGTGGCCTACGCGAAACAACGTGAGGCCTTCGGCAAGCCCATAGCGAAGCACCAGGCCATCGCCTTCAAGATCGCCGAGATGGCCACCAAGCTGCACGCGGCGCGCCTCATGACCTACGACGCCGCACGCAAAGCCGATGCCGGCGAACGGGTTGATCTCGCCGCGGGCATGGCCAAGCTGTTCGCCTCGGAGACGGCCGCCGAGCTGGCGCTGGACGCCATGCGCATCCACGGCGGCAACGGATATTCCACCGAATACCCCGTGGAGCGCTTCTACCGCGACGCCCCGCTGATGATCATCGGCGAGGGCACGAGCGAGATCCAGAAGCTCGTCATCAGCCGCGTCCTGCTCGCCGACGACTGAGTCCCGCCTCGTGCTGCGAGGAGCGAGCGGCCGACCGATCCTGCTGCTGCGCGCCTAGCTTGGCGCACGAGCGCTGGAGGGTGCTCGACGAAGCCGGAGGAATGTGCAGTGGCAGACCGGAAGTCCTTCTGGGCGTGGTGCTTGGAGTCCGAAGAGCCGACCGATGCCGAGCGGGCGGCGCTGGCAGCGAAGCTGTCGACCCAGTACGGCACTGAGATCACGGCAAAGCCGGTGCCCTCGGTCGACGACGCCCACCTGCGCGCGCCGCGCATCCCGATTCCGGACTCGGTCGCGGACTGGTGCTCGGTAAGCACCTACGACCGTGCCCGCTACGCCTACGGCGCCCACTTCACCGAGCGTGTGCGGGCCTTCAACCTGGACTTCCCCAATCCGCCCGACGTCGTGGCGCACCCTCGCAACGAGACCGAGGTGGAAGCCACGCTCGACTGGTGCGATGCCAACGGCTACATCGCCGTGCCCTACGGAGGCGGATCGTCGGTGGTCTGGGGTCTCGCACCCCCCGAAGACCGCGGTCCCACCGTCATCATCTCGCTGGACCAACTCGACCAAGTGCTCGAGATCGACGACGTGTCGCGGGCGGCTCGCATCCAAGCCGGTGTCTTCGGACCGCATCTCGAAGACCAGCTGCGCCCCAGCGGACACACGCTGCGCCACTTCCCGCAGTCGTTCCGGTTCTCGACGCTCGGCGGCTGGATCGCCACCCGCTCCGGCGGCCACTACGCCACCAACCACACCCACATCGACGAGTTCGTGGAGTCGACGCGGATGATCACACCATCGGGCTGGTGGGAGTCGCGCCGCCTGCCGGGCTCGGGAGCGGGCCCCAGCCCCGACCGCATGGTGATCGGTTCGGAAGGCATCTACGGGATCATCACCGAGGCGTGGATGCGCATCCAGAAGCGGCCCACGTTCCGCGCCACAGCCGGCATCACTTTCCCATCGTGGGAAGCCGGGTACGGCGCCGTGCGACACCTTGTCCAGGCGAAGCTGTGGCCGGCCAATCTGCGAATCCTCGACCCCGCGGAGGCTGGCCGTGCCGCCGGGATGGACGGCGAGCACGCACTGGTCATCGTGTCGTTCGAGTCAGCAGAGCTGACCCAGCGCCACAACATCACACAAGCCGCCGAGATCGCACGCAGTTGCGGTGGGCACCTTCCTGACGACGAGATCCAAATCGACGACGGCACGGGGACGCCGACGGGCCGCGGCGGTGCCGTCGGGGCATGGCGCAGTGCGTTCATCGGCGTCGGCAATGGTGTCGAGACCTCGCTGGGCCTCATCAATGACACCTTCGAGACGGCGATCACCTGGGACCAGTGGCCCGAATTCGACGCCGTCGTGCGCGAGAAGGTAGGGGCGGTGCTCGCTGAGGTGTTCGGCGATCACCACTCGCTCTCGTGCCGGTTCACCCACGTCTACACCGACGGCCCGGCTCCGTACTACACGTGGTCAGGCATGGGCACCCAGGGCGGCGAGCTCGAGCAGTGGCAAACTGTCAAGGACGCCGCCAACGAAGCGCTCGTGTCCGCAGGCGGAACCGCCACCCATCACCATGCGGTGGGCCGAATGCACCGGCCGAACGCGTACGACCGCCAGCGCCCCGAGCTGTTCGCCGAGGCCATCCGAGCCGCAAAGAAGCGCCTCGACCCCAACGGCATTCTCAACCCCGGCGTGCTCATCGACCCATAGACGCGACGAGCGGCCGCCGCTGCCGAGATTGCTCCCGGCGGCGACGACCGCTCTGTCTCGCTCAGTCAGTCAGGACTAGCGGCAGCCCCGACTCTGATGCGGCGCCTGCCTAGCGGCAGCCGCCGTCGTCCTTGTCCCAGACGCAGTTGCCTGAAGCGCCGTTCACGTCGATGACGTTCGAGACGATCCAGGAGTGCGTGGACGAGTCGTACTGGCTGAAGTCCGTGCCCTCAATCGGGAACGCATCTGCGTTGCCGTTCATGGCGAACGTGATGCCATCCAGGAAGATCGGGTGATGGATGTCAATCGCCCGCACCGACAGGATGAAGTTCGTCCGGTTCAGGCCGCCCGGCAGCTCCGCAGCGATGCGCAGTGCCTCGACGTACGGGTAGCCAATCATGTAGCCGTTGCCGAACATCGCGATGTCGGGATCGAGATCGTTCGCCTCCAAGCTCGCACGGACGAACTGGATGAAGGCGTCGCCCTCGATCAGCACCGGGTCGGTGGTGTCCTTGACACCGCCGCCGACGATCAACCAGTCGTGGCCGTCATCGCCAGCGGGCGAAATCCAGCTGGCGGGCGCCTTGCATACCGATGGGGTGAAGGCCGCAGACAGCTCTTCCTTCAGACCCGAAGCCGCCACCTCTTGAATGGCCAGCAGGCACGCGTTGCCCGCGGTCATCGAGATGTAGACATCCGGATCGCCTGCTGCGATCGTCGTGATCTCGTTCGTGATCGTCGGCGATGCCGGGTCGTGACGCACCGGGATGAACTCCGACACAACGTCGGGATTGTTGTGCGCGTAGTCCTCGAAGCCCAACTCGTAGGCCAAGCCGAAGTCGTTGTCCATCACCAGACCGGCAACCCTGACCGGCAGCTCGCCGGCAAGGTTTTCCTTGATCCAGTTGCCCCACAGCACAGATTCCGTCGAATAGGACAGGATGCTGCCAGTGGTCCATGGATGCACCTCGGGGTCGCCCCACGCCGGGTGGCCCGTCCACACGAACGGCTGCGGGATGCACTCGGCGTTCAGCGTGCCGTACACCGCCAGCGTGTTCGGCGAACCCAGAGTGTGGATGGAGAAGACGTTGTCGTTCTCGATCAGCTCGTCGACGAACTCAATGGTCTGTGCAGCGACATAGGCATCGTCATAGGACTTCATCACGACATTGCGACCGGCAATACCGCCCTCGGAGTTGACGTGGCCGAGATACGTCTGCCAGCCGAGTCGAGCGTTGCCGTACAGCGCCAGCGTGCCTGACTGCGGGCCCGTCTGGCCGATACGGATCTCATCATCGGTGATGCCCTCGGTGTTCGACCAGTCGTCAGGGCACTCATTCAGGTCGATCGAGAAGCCCTCGGGGCCGCGCAGGATGTTGTCGTCGCCGACGCCGAAGTCGCCGGACTCGATGCCAGCGGTCAGCCGCTCAACGACCTTCGCGCGACGGAACTCGGCTTCTGCGAAGATGCCCTCGATGGTGGAGCGGTCGACCTCCATCATCTCCTCCTCGTCGGCCATCTCCTCTTCTTCGGCCATCTCGTCGTCTTGCGACGCCTGCTCGATGACGTCCTGGCTGAGGCCGCCGGCCTCTTCCTCAGGCTCGCCTTCGGCCATCTCCTCTTCTTCGGCCATCTCCTCTTCTTCGGCCATCTCCTCTTCTTCGGCCTTGGCCTCGGTGGTCTGCGTCTCGGCAGCGTCGTCGCCGTCGTCGTCGCCGCCGCAGGCGGCTGCTACGAGCGAGAACGCGAAGAGCAGCGCTAGCAAGCGCAGAAGTCGGTTCTTGGATAGTTGCATGGGTTCCTCCTCGGTGGAACTGCAGCCACCGCGGCATCGCGAGGTGAACGACGAGGGCCGTGGCCCTCAACCGTCCCCCAAAGACCGCTGCGGCGGTTCGCGCGAGAGTAATCGCGTTGCGCTGAGCGTTTTTCGCTGACTTGCGACGATCCTGTGACAATCCCGGACTTGGACGATGGATTTTCGATTGCACGGCACGCTCGAGCTGCTCGGAATAACGTGTCGGCCCATGGAATGGGGAGTCACTCTGCCGCACTTGGGGCACGTCGGTACACGCGACGGGCTCATTAAGTTCGCCTCGGAAGTCGACCAGCTCGGCTTCGCCTCGGGCTGGGCGTCCGATCATGTCTGTTGGCCCGCCGAGCTGGTCTCGCACTATCCCTATACGGACGACGGTTCGTTCCCGGCGCCGCCGAAGACAGGATGGCTCGACCCCATCGGCACGCTGCAGTTCGTTGCAGCGGTCACTGAGAACCTGCGGTTGGGTTTCAGCGTGCTGATCCTTCCCTACCGACCACCGGTCGAGACGGCGAAACGCCTGGCGACCATCGACGTGCTGTCGAATGGCCGGCTGATCCTGGGCGTGGGCGTGGGCTGGATGCGCGAGGAAGCCGAGGTGCTGGGCATGCCGTGGGACCGCCGCGGCAAGCGCTCTGACGAGCAGCTCGAAGTGTTCCGCACGTTGTTCTCCGAGGATGACCCGAGCTTCGACGGCGAGTTCTATTCATTCCCGACGGTCGGCTTCGAGCCCAAGCCCGTGCAGGACCCGGTGCCAGTATGGGTGGGCGGCAATTCGGCGGCGGCGTATCGGCGCGTCGCGCGCTACGGGCACGGCTTCCATGCGGCATTCGAACCGCTGGACGACGTAATGACCGGCTGGGCGCAGGTCGGCGAGGCATGCGACGCTGCAGGTCGCGACCTCGGCGAGATCACCCTGTCGTTGCGTTACTACCTCGACCCGGCGTCGGCGATGAAGCCGGCGGTGTCGATTGCCGGCAGCACCTCCCAGATGATCGACAGCGTGGGCCACGTCGCAGATACCGGCGTCACGCATCTGGTGCTGGACCCGGTCGCGCGCGGTGGCATCGAAGGCCGCCTCGACGCGCTGCGCGGCTTCATGGCCGATGTCGCACCTCACTTCGCCTAGCCCTCGCCGGCTCGTATCCGCCCAAGCTGGCGGTCCACCGGCAGACTCAGGCCGTGCTGTGGGCCTCATCGCTTGCCAAGTCATATCCGCCGAGGCGGCTGTTCGCTGATGTCAGCGTGCAGCTCGCTGCTGGGCGGCGGGTGGCGCTCGTGGGCGGCAACGGAATCGGCAAGACAACGCTGCTCGAGATCCTGGCGGGCATCTCCGAGCCAGATGAGGGCGAAGTCCACCGCCAGAGCGGACTGACCCTCGGCTACCTGCCTCAGGAACTCGACGACATCACCGAAGGCACCGTGCTCGAGGCGACGCTGGCGGGTGCAGGCGACATCACCGCGATGACGGCCGAGCTGCGCTCGCTGGAGCAGCGCCTTGCAGATGTCAACGCCGCCGACCACGACGGTGTGCTCGCACGGTACGGCGAGCTGGAGGCCCGCTTCCGCCAGCTCGGCGGTTACGGCTTCGAGGCGGAGGCCCACCGGGTGCTCGCTGGGCTGGGCTTCGCTCCCGACGATGCGCAGCGCCCCGTCGCACAGCTGTCAGGCGGCTGGAGGATGCGGGTCGCACTCGCGCAGCTGTTGCTGTCGAAGCCCGATGTGCTGCTGGCTGACGAGCCGACCAACCACCTCGATGTCGACTCGGTGGCCTGGCTGGAAGAACAGCTCGCATCGTGGGACGGTGGGCTGCTGTTCGTCAGCCACGACCGCGACTTCATCGACGCGGTCGCGAATCGGGTCATCGAGATGGACGGCGTCAGCGCGTACGAGCACGTCGGCGGCTTTGCCGAGTTCGTCGTTGCTCGCGAGGAGCGCATTGCGGCCGCGGAAGCGATCGCTGCCACGCAGGCGCGCCGCCGGGCGCACACCGAGCGGTTCATCGAGCGCTTTCGCTACAAGGCCACCAAGGCCCGCCAGGTGCAGAGCCGGATCAAGGCGCTGGCGAAGCTGGAGCCGGTCGAGGTCCCGAGCCGCAAGGAGCTGACGGCACGTTTCGGCTTCGGCACGCCGCGGCGCTCGTCGCGGGTTGTCGTGGAGCTGATCGGCGCTGCGCTGGGCTATGCCGACGGCGACGCACCGGTGCTCGAAGGAGTGGACCTGGTCATCGAACGCGGCACCACGGTGGGCGTCGTCGGGCCGAACGGTGCGGGAAAAACGACATTGCTGCGAGTGCTGCAGGGCGAATTGGGGGTTCTCGGCGGCGAGCTGCACCGGGGCCGCAATGTGGATATGGCAACGTTCGCGCAGCACCTCACCGAGGTCATGGATCCCCGACGCTCGGTGGTGGAGGAATTCACCGCGTCAGTTGGCGACCAGCCGGGCCGGAACGTGCGCACGATGCTCGGCGGGTTCGGGTTTGCGGGCGATGCCGCGGACCGCAAGGTTGCGGACCTGTCCGGTGGCGAGCGGACGCGGCTGGCACTGGGGATCACTATGGCCAACCCGGTCAACCTGCTCGTGCTCGACGAGCCCACCAACCACCTCGACCTGCCGAGCTGCGACATGCTGGAGGATGCGCTGTCGGTCTATCCGGGCACGGTGTTGCTGGTAACCCACGATCGCCATCTCATCCGCAGCGTGGCCGACTCGCTGATCGTTGTGCGCGACGGCACCGCCACCCTGCACCCCGGCGTCGACGAGGATCTGCTGCGGCCGCCGGGGCTGAGTACGAGACGGACCGCTGGAGGGAGCACCGGCACTCGGATCACCGGGGGCCGATCCGATGGCGCCCCCGAAGCATCGACGTCACGGGCAGTCGCGGCCGAGCGCCGCCGCGAGGGAGCCAGCAAGCGCCGGGCTGCTCACGACGCGACTGCGGATCTGCGTTGGGCGCTGGCTGCCGCCGAGCGCGGCTGGGAGATCGCCGAACACCGCGTCGCAGAACTGCAAGCGCTCCTCGGTGATCCGGCTACTTACGACGACCCAGAACTCGCGCGCCGAGTCGCCAAGGACTACGGCACTGCCAAGTCCGACGCTATGCGCCACATGACCGAGTGCGAATCATTGCAACGACGCATCGACCGCATCGCGGCTTCCCTGTAGCCGCCTTCGATCGCAGTCTGGGTTCCAGCGCCCGTCTCAATACAGCTCCGCGCAGCCGTCGGGGGGCGGCGTGACGGCCACATGGTCAACGGAGACCGTTCCGGCGCTGCCGTCTGCGTGCTGGGAAAACGTGACCAGGCAGGCAGTCCCGTTCGACGGTATTCCCATCGGGGCGCCCGGGTACCACGCGATGACATGACCGACTGAAACGTCGGTGGGCACGTGCCAGTGGCCGAGTGCCACGTAGTCGGCGTCGGTGGCTTCGATCTCTTCGGCGGCAATCGGCGATGACCGGTGCGCATCGTCAGCAGTGCGCTGGAAGTGTCCATGACCCGCTGCGATGAACCAGCCAGCATCGGGACGGGTTGGCACACCGGCGAGGGGGCGGTAGTCGGAGTCATGTGAGTCCATTGCGCGGCCCCACAGGGTCAGGTCGTGCTCGCCGAAATGCAGCGTTGCACCCTCGGGATCGTCGAGGAAGATCACGCCAGCGCCGGTGACTTCGAGGCGGTGCTCGTGATCAGCGTGGGTGCCCCACAACGTCCGCTCGTCGTGGACGTCGTGGTTGCCGGGAATGATCACAACGGACGCCTCGACACCGCCGAGCAGTCCCATCGTGTGCGCCACATCGGACCGTTTCAGCCGGGCGTGGTCGAACAGGTCGCCGGCGATCAGCAGCACATCGGCTTCGTGGGCCACGGCGGTTTCGGCCAAGGCATGTATGGGGCACTGACAGACATCGCGGTGCGCCCCATGGGGTCCCCGGACATGGCCGATGTGAACATCGGACGTGTGCAGGACCCGCAACGTGTGCCCGGTGGGCGACAACGCCTTCGGAGTCTCAGTCTCTGTCAGCCCCTTCACAGCGAAACAGCTTGCCACGGCGCACTGACGAAGACTTCAGCCGGAGATTTCAGGACTCAGCTACTGGCACGACATCGCGGAAAACCGCCTGTCAGCTGGGTGTCAACCGTGCGGCATCACCCGTTCGCAGGCCATACATCGGTATGTCACCCCTGGGCGCTACCTTCGGCACGGTGCGGATCCTGGTGACCAACGATGACGGCATCGAATCCGAGGGCCTGCACGTTCTCGCCAGCGCGATGACGGCTCACGGCGACGTCGTGGTGGTCGCACCCGACTCCGAATACTCGGGAGCTGGAGCAGCGATCGGTCCCTTGCACCTGATGGATCCGGAGGTTCACAAGGTGCGATTCGAAGGCATCGAAGACGCCTGGGCAGTGTCGGGAGCGCCGGCGCTGTGCGTGATGTTCGCCCGGCTCGGTGCCTTTGGGCCCGTCGACCTGGTCGTATCGGGCATCAATCCAGGGGCGAATGTAGGTCGTTCGGTGTACCACTCGGGCACCGTCGGAGCGGTGCTGACCGGCCGCAATGGCAACATTCCAGGCTTGGCAGTCAGCCAGACCGTCGAGGGATTCGGTGTCGAGGGCCAAGGCTGGGAAGATGCCATCGCCGACCAGAAATGGCATGCAGCAGCCGAAGTCGCCAGCGTCGTGCTCAGCGGCCTGCTCGCCGACGAGCACGACTCGGCATGGGCAGTGAACCTCAACGTTCCGAATTGTGAGGTCGCCGACATGAAGGGCTGGCGACTCACCGAGGTGGGCACACTGCCACCGCGCTCGATCACCTCGGTCACCCTCGAACCGCACCCAGACAACGCTGACGCGTTCCGGGTCGCGATGCACTGGGGCGATGCGGTCGAGATGCCTATCGACGTCGACACTGGCGCGGTCATGGGTGACTACGTCTCGTTGTCGTTCCTGTCGCGCATCACTGCCCAGTCGCAGGTGCCCGACTCGAAGCTTGCTGCCTGTCTCGACGGGCTTTTCTGAGGGGTCGTACCGGCCGGCAGACGTGCACTTGCCGCAGTAGCAGCGCTGCTTATCAGGCTGTCAGGCGCCCGGTCACTCGAAAGTTCCGAACCAGCATGAACGCGGCCGCGATGCCCAACACCACGGCCACCCAGGCACCCCAGCTGGCGAGATCGGAGTACGCGCGGTGCTTCACCGCCAAGCCTGAACTCACCCCGGCGGCAGTGCCGAATGCCGTCATGAGCACGTCGGCGGTGCCCTGTACGCCCACACGCCGCTCGACCGGGAATGAGGCAGTCAGCAGCGAACTCGCGGCGACCACGCAGCAGCTCCAGCCGATTCCGACAAGAAACAGCCCAGAGAGCAAGCCAGTGGCGTGCTCAGCCTCGGTATTGGCGGCGGTCGCAGCGCCGACGGCGAGTACGAGCGCACCGAGGACGATCATGATCTGGCCGCCGACCCGGTCGACCAACCACCCGACGTATGGCGAGAACGCGAACATGCCGGCGATGTGCAGCGACAGCATGATGCCGATGATGAAGGAGTTCTGGTCGCCTTGGAACATGTGAATCGGCGACACCGTCATCACGCCCACCATCACGGCCTGCGACAGCATCATCCCGATGAGGGCGATCGAGGCCACCGGGTGGGCAAAGATGCGCCCCGCTTCAGCCAGGCTCGGCAGCTTCACCCCCGCCGACCCCGCGTCCACCGCCACTACGTGCAGTGGATCGGGGCGCAGCCGCCGGGAAATGTTCAGGGCCGCAATCAAGAAGAGCCCCAGCGCCAGCACATAGGGCAACGCGAATCCACTCAGGGAGTCGCTGTCGGCAAGCAGGCTCTTCGCCCCCAACCCCACCGTGGGCCCGAGTACTGATCCGATGGTGCTCGCCCACAGCACGAGGCTGATTGACCGGGCGCGGGTCTCGTCGGTCGCCAGGTCGGCGCCCGCGTAGCGGGAGGCCAAGTTGGCAGCTTGGCCTGTGCCGATCATCACCATCCCCACAACGAGCACTGAGTAGCGCCCGACGAAGCTCGACAGCATCGCGATGGCGGCACCGGCAGCGCCGATCAGATAGCCGCCGGCCAGTCCGGCGCGGCGCCCATGGCGTGCCATGACGGCGGCCAGCGGGATGCCGGCAAGCGTGCCGCCGAGGCTGAGGCACACGGCCGCGAGGGAAGCTTTCGACTCGTCCCCGGTCATCTGCTGCGCAATCAAGGTCGCCGCGGAGAACGATGCCGTCATGGCGAGCCCACCAGGGATGACGCCGAGCTGCAGAACCCTGATGGTGCGGCGAGCCAGTTCATCGCGCTCGGGCGTGCCGGGGAGGTATGCGTTCCCCTCGCTGCCCGCCGACAAACTCTGCACCATCGATCTAGCCTCCCCGTCGGCGTGCGGGATCCGCTCCGGGACCGTTTGGGAACGCTACTGCGGGGCACCGGAGCATGCCCGGATGACCCGCCGGAAGGGGTGCGAGATGCGAGACATCACCGGATGCGTGGCGATGATCAGCGGAGCCAACCGAGGCATCGGCGCGGCACTCGCCGCGACACTGCACGCCGACGGCTGGGCGCTGTCGCTGGGGGCTCGCGACCTCCCGTCGCTCGAGGAGTCGGCCGCGGCGTATCGGACCGCTTCGAGCGGTGCTCCCGAGGTGAGCCTGCATCACTACGAGGTGACGGACCGAGCCGGCGCGCAACGCTGGACCGCCGAGACGCTCGACGCCCATGGCCGCATCGACTGCCTCATCAACAACGCTGGCGTCGCCTCGACCGACACCCTCGACGAGCTGACCGAGGAAACCCTCGATCTGTTGTGGGAGGTGAACGCCAAGGGCCCGTTCCGCATGATCCGGGCTGCGCTGCCGCACCTGCGTCGCAGCGGCGAAGGGCGCATCGTGAACGTGATCTCCATGTCGGGCAAGCGGGTGCGCGGCACCTTCGCTCCTGGCTACGCCATGAGCAAGCACGCCGCGATGTCGCTGCACCATTCGGTCCGCCATGCGACGTTCGGAGACGGGATCCGCTGCACCGCAGTGTGTCCTGGCTACGTGCAGACCGACATGACTGCAGAATTCGGCGTCGACCCCTCGATCATGATCCAGGCGGACGACCTTGCTCACACGGTCGCTACCATCCTGCGACTGCCGAACACCGCGTCGGTGGCCGAGCTGCTGGTCACGACCGAACCCGAGACGATCGCCTAGCGCCGGCTCGCCTTCTGTGCTCGGCGCTGCTTGACCTGCTCGGTCGCTCCGTCGCTGCCGTCGTGCCACGTGCCGAACCACTTGTCCAGGGGCACCAGCGACGTGCCGTAGTTGCAGTCGAAGTAACGGTGGTGAAGCGTGTGGAAGCGGTCGCCGCCTGCGATCGTGCGCCTGCCGGCCACGACGTAGCGGTCGAAGCCCGAGTGTGACGGCGCCGGTGACAGCAGCAGGTAGATGGCAGTCAGCGTCACGAGGTACGGGTTGCCCGGAATCAACAGGAACATGAGCGGCGCTGAGAAATACAGCACGTGCTCAACGGGGTGCATGGCAACGCCGGTCCACGGACCGATGTTCACGTTGTGGTGATGCAGCGAATGCGCCATGCGGTACAAGCGCGGAGTGTGCAGCAGCCGATGGTTGGCGTAGAAGTGCACTGACACCAGCGGGAACAAGGCAAACGTCAGCGCCGCTGCATAGAGGACGTTGCTGCGGGCCGGGATCGTCCAGATCAGGTCGTTGGCATACAGCCACAGCATCAGCGACTCGTACAGCGCTGCGATCGAACACGCGCTCACCAGCGACCAGAACACGTTGTCGCGTGTCTGATGCCGGAACAGGAACGGCCGCCGTCCGACCGACAGCCATCGTTGGTCGTACTTGTGTTGCGTCCCTTGGGAACGCCGCATGTATAGCCACCAGTGCAAACCGCCGACGATGACGATCATGAGCCCGACGTTGCGCGCATACACCAGCGCGACCGCCCACACCGAAGGTTCAGCGAAGCGGTCGAGCGATGGCGTCAGCCACAACCAGGTCGCCGCGCCGACAACAATCCAGAGCGCGTTCTGCCACCAGAAATACCTGGTGACCAGCCAGCGCGTCATGGCCAACGGCCGAGGCGGACGCTCGTACAGCGGCGGAAGTGTGACTTCCCCGATTCCCACTGCGCGCAGTTTACGCCTTGCCTTCGGTTGGGGTGAGTGCCTCATGCACCCCCGGCACCGGTGCCCCCAGATCAGGCGCCCCCAACAAGACATCGCTGGGGTCGTTGCCTCCGTCGTGATCGATGAGCGTGCGCTCTCGAGGCAGTCGCTCAAGCACCTCGTCGACAAAGGTGACCATTGCCTCGGGGTTCTCAACCTGGCGGCCAGCCGCTTTCGAGCGCGCAAACCGATGCTCGATGAACTCGTAGATCAGCTGGGCGTCGTCGAGACGGTCCCGATACCGGTCGGGAATCGCAGCAATCACCGGCTCGTACCGCTCGGACAGCCACCGGTAGGCCTTCACGGCCTCGGGCAGCACATGACCTGCTTCGCGTTCGAGCGTCAGCCCGTACGCGTCGACCGCATTGAGCAGCGTCCGTGCCTGGTTCTCTTGGACTTCAAGACCCGTCAATCGCCGTAATCGCAAGTGTGCGTGGCCCTCTTCGAGCACCACAGGCCGGATCCGCAGCCGAGAGCCGTCGGACGACTGCGGCATCGAGCAGGCGATCGCGCAGCAACGAGGTCGCGGTGGTGCGAAACAGGTGCTGGTACGGCAGGGCAAAGTCCAAGAACCGGGTGACCAGCACCGACTTGAGATCCTGGCCATAGCGGCTGCGGCGGCCGGTGACGACACCAACTGCTTTGACCGCGGACAGGCGCGAGTCCTCGAGCTGTCGAAGCACCCGATATTCGCGCTCTGCGAGCCGTTGTTCGGTTTCCTTGAGCGCGTAGACCCTGCCGTCGTAGGAGACCATACGCACGACGTGACGGCTCAGTCCTCGGCGGACACTGATCAGCCGGTCCGTCGTGCCGCTCCAACGCTCGAGCGGCTGCTCCCATGGCAGATCGAGAAAATCCGGATGCCCCTGCCGCGTGATGATTTGCAAGCCAGCAGGCACCGTGCTCCCGTTGTCAGTCCCAGATCGCCGAGTGATCGCTGAGATCGAAGATGTGATAATTCTGCACCGTGACAGCGGTCTTGACTGTCGCCCCGCTGACGCCCCGCTGGCGCCCGCCGCCTCAGTCCGATCGGTCGGAACTGTTGCATCTAGCGTGTGCGAGGTGCGCGAGCCCCCTGCTGCGGGAGCATCCAAGGACACTTGGCGGCGCTGGCTGCGCGATCGGCAGACCCACGTCGATGCTGGCACCACTGCCTCGATCGTGGCGAGTCTGTGCCGCTTCATCGAGTCTGTCGATGTCACCTGGAACGACCGGGTCGGCGGCGCTCCGTCTCTCGGAAACGGGCTGATTCTCTTCTACCGGGCGATGCCGCAGGAGCTCTCGCTTGACGGCCTCGCCGATGCGCTGGGCTGGCAACGCTTCGCCGTGACGCGGACTCCCCCGGACGGTCCGCTCACGCTGCACCTGGCGGTCGGCGCCATGGAACCGCACCGATTCGGCTTCCCACAGCCGACTGACGGCGCATTCGAGCTGCAGCCCCGGCACATCGCGCTGGCCCTCGTACCGGCGATGGCCTTCGACCGAGCCGGGACGCGTCTCGGCCACGGTGCCGGCTACTTCGACGAGCTACTAGCCAGACTGCCTGCTGAGAGCCCCCGGATCGGGATCGCACCTCGTGAGCTGATCTTTGACCGGCTGCCTGCTGAACCCCACGACGTTCCCATGACCCACCTTGCGACCGAGGACGGCGTCGTCGCCGTCGAACCCAACGGCGGTTAGTAGCTGGTTGCCCCGAATCGCGCACGGCCAATGGGTCGGTGTTGGCGTACTCGCAGTCGGTTGTGCTGGTCATGGCGACAGTACGGTGGGCGGCGCCGCAGCCGAACGGGCCCGAACCGCCCAGGCCAAGATCGCGGCATTCCGCGTGCGAAAGGAGCCGACATGGCGACACAACTGCGCCGCTACGACGTCGTCGAGGGCGAGATGGATTCGTTACTCGAGTGGTTCCCCAACATCATCGCCGTGCGGGCGAAGTTTGGATTCAAGGTCGAGTTCATGTATGCCGACCGTGAGAACAATCAGCTCGTCTGGGCAGCCAGCCACCCCGGCGACTACGAAGCCGCATACGAGGAATTCGCAGCGTCGCCTGAGCGGGCGGCCGTCTTCGCCGGCCAGCCCCAACGAGTCACGGGCATGACCGTGTCGATGGTGGACACCATCATCGCCCCCGGTTCAGACTGACGGCGAACCTGACCGACCTCGGTGTGTCTCCCGCCCTTGCGCGACCACCAATTCCGGAATCCCAGAATCAGGAATTATCGGCCATCTCATTGGTTGACGCAGTTCGCGGTCGGACCAGCGCGGTGCGGACCGCTTCAGTGGCAGGACGGCGGTGGCAGCCCTCGAGGTGATCGTTGACGATTCCCGAGGCCTGCATCAAGGCGTAGCAGGTGGTGGGGCCGACGAAACGCCAGCCGAGCTTGCGCAGGGCCTTGCTCAGTGCCGTCGATTCAGGCGTGGTCGCCATCGATTCGAGCGTCTTGTGATCGACAACGGCTGGCCGCGCCTCCGGGCCAGGTTCGAACGACCAGAAGAACGCCGCCAGGCTGCCGTGGGTCCCGATGGTGTCGAGTGCAGCGCGGGCGTTGTTGATCGTGGCTTCGATCTTGCCGCGGTGCCGCACGATGCCTGCGTCGCTCAGCAGCCGTTCGATGTCGGCGTCACCGAAGCGAGCCACCGCCTCGAAGTCGAATCCGCTGAAGGCCGCCCGAAAGTTCTCCCGCTTGCGCAGGATCGTCAGCCAAGACAGCCCGGACTGGAAGCCTTCGAGGCACATCTTCTCGTAGAGCCGTACATCGTCGGTGACCGGCACGCCCCACTCGGTGTCGTGATAAGCGCTGTAGTCGTCGTGGCCTTCGCCCCACCAGCACGCCAGCGTCCCGTCGTCACGCCTCCGCAGCCCTTCGGGCGCGTCAACCGCGAAGCGGGCGTCCTCAGCGTTCGCGGCGCACTCCCTTGAACGAACCACCCTTCTTCTTGGCCTCAAGAAAGCGACCGCTCGACAAGTCACGCTTCACCCACAGGTTGGCTCGCGTTACTTGACCGCGCCGCGCCTGGTCGTCGATCAATCGATGTTGCTTGCTGCGGGTCACGATTGACTCCTCACTCGGGCTGACACCGAATCGCCGGTGCCTCATGTGAAATCGCAAGGCTCAGGCCGTGATGACTCGTACAGGCCGTTGTGTTGCTACTCACTACGGTACTTAGCAGGTGTAACACCGTCGACAACGACACACGCCACGTCGTGCGTGGACGTGGCAAGCGGGCACGCAGTTCCGCTCTTCGCTGAGACCTCATCTCCAGACAGCAAGACCGCGAGCGTTAGCCGCACCGTCAATACAAGCAGGATCAAGGCCACCGTCCCAACGAGCGCTCCTCTCAACCTGCGTTGTAGCCGCTCGGCGGCACCCGTCGCCGGTCGCGCCAAGAGAACGGCACCGGCCAAAGGCAACAGCAGCAGCGCCGCGCTCTCGTCGAGCAAGACAGTGCTATCTGCCGCGACGACGAGCGGAAGAGATGCGGCGGCAGCGAGCGTCAACAACCACAAGAGCCAATGCATCGGCGTGCGCAAGCGAAGCCTGACGCTCAGGTCGACGTAGGCGGGAGCGTCTTCCCCGGCGACGTAGATCGAGAGCTTGTCGTCGGTCATGCGAAGCGCATCAACTCGCGGAATACCAATGACGCTTCCCTCAGTGTCAACGACTTCGGGCGGGCCAACGATGCGAGCGCCGTGGTCCACGAGGTGGACCTCTACATGGCCGGACTGTGCATCGCCCAACATGACCCGCTGGGTGATGACACCCGGTGCCCGCCGTCTTGCCGGGCGTTCGACGGCCACGTCGTGCCACGGCCGTTTCGTGCCCAGCTGGATCTTGGTCGGCACATCGACCGGAACTACCGTGTCGATCATGACATCCCAACGTTGACCATACGCAGCAACAATCGACCGCGTCCGAGCATCGACAGATTCCACGTACAGGCAGAAACGGCCAAGCCAATCTGAGACGTCGTCGACAGTCGCCGGTCGGTGCTCAACGAATGGCAGGCACCTCGGTACGTGCACCACTGCGGACTGAAGATCGATCGGTGTACCCATCGATGCCGCCAGTAGCTCGGAGGCCGGAGCAACGAGTTCTGACCAGTGCCGCACGTCATCCAACCTTACGTCGAGACGGAGTCCGAACTTCAAGTACTCGGCGAGCGTTTGTGGGGATTCATTGCGCAACTCGGCGACGTGCTGATTCCAAATCGCAGGGCTGTATGCACTGATCGCATAGAGGACCTCATCGGCGTCCATCGATGCCAGAGTTTCCCCGGGGGGAGCATTGGCTACCCAAAGGACGAAATTGGCCTGCAATCGAGCCAGTTGGTGCTTCAGCAACAGAGCACAGTGGTGTCCCTCGGTGCCCTTGAGATCGACATCAAGAAGCACACCCTTGGGACGGGTCGTCAACGGGAGCAGAATCCGCACCAGATCACCACTACCGCAACTAGGCCATACCTCTTGGACGAGGCCCAGTGGAAGGCGAATCTGATACGACGAAGTAACGCGCACGTCGTCAGCGTCTTCGATGACGATCTTCTCGACGACACGCTCGCGCCAGCGAGTCGGATCGTCCATCAGCTTGAACGTGAGCTCGTGGTAGTTGTGCAGGTGCTTAACCGGTGGGCCACCATGCAGGGCTGTCATCGCCCGGTCAGTATCGCGTCGCATCGCGCAGCAGGCCTGGTATTTCCGCTGGGCGGAACGCACTCGCCGATGTCAACGCACCAACTGCCGCACTTGCTCCGCGGAACGACACTGTCAAGCATTCGCTCATGCGGCGATGGCCTCGACCATGCGGGGTCCGACCCCGGCCACGTAGATCGCTGGTGGCGCCATTCCGATCGGGCCTGGACTGAAGAAGGGCGTCATGAGCGTGTGGGTGTAGAACTCGCCGCGGTGGTTGAGCCGCTCGCCGGTTTCGAAGGTGTGCCAGATGGCCCGCACCGCCTCGATGTACTCCCGCATCCGTTCGGCGGGCCGTGACCACTGCTCGCTGTATCGCCTGGTGATGTGGGGCTTGATCTGGGTGCCGAGGCCGAGGATGAACCTCCCGCCGCTCATCCGGTGCAGATCCCACGCCGTCACCGCGCAGGTCATCGGGTTGCGAGCGAACGCGACAGCGATAGCCGTGCCGAGCTCGATGGTCTCGGTTCGCTCCGACGCCAGCGCCAGCGGCAGGAACGGGTCATGGGAGACCTCGAATGACCAGGCCGCCGACAGGCCCATCTCCTCGAACTGAGCTGCTTCGTCCGCGCAGCCGCCCGGCGTCAAAGCCGTTGTCGCTCCGTCAATGCGATGAGCTGATTGCGGACTGCCTGCCGGTGATGACATGGGCTACGTCCCCTTCATAGTGGTTCGTACCAACTTGACCATCTTGCCGTAGCGGGACGAATTGCGGTGGGGCGGTTGCGAGGAACCGCCGGCATTGCCGTGCGGTGAAATGGTGCGACAGCCGTGATGATGGGGTCAGCGGTCGGGCCCGGCCGGCAGTCAGTTGAGTTGCGGGAACGCGTCCATGGCGCTCATGATGCCGTTGCCCGAATATGTGGCCGTCAACGTCTCGCTGGCGCGCGTCATGGCGACGTAGAGAAGCCGTCGCCGCTGACGGTCCTGCTCCGCGGCGTCGTCATCGTCCACCCAGATGTGATTGGCACCGCCGATGATGACGTGCCGGTATTCAAGACCCTTCAGCAACTGGAGCGTCGCAACCCGAACGACGCCCTCGGCCGACGCCGCTTCGTCTCGGTGTGCTTGCACGTCGAAGGAATCAGGGATACGCCGAATCGCGTCCTGGCGCAGATCTCTCCAGCCCGACAGGACAGCTATGTCGTCGGGCGGCACGCCCTGAGCCCGCAGTTCTGCAACTGCTTCGACGACGGTCGTTACCTCTGAGTGCAGGCTGTCGCACACAAGCACAGTGGGCAACTTGCCGCGCCGGATCGCCCGCTCCGGAAGCACCAGCACGTCGAATTCGTCGGACTCCTCATCGTCGCGGACCCGCCGAACCGCATCCCCGAGTTGCATGAGTGCTGCGTCGAGGATTTCGCGTGTGTTGCGGTAGTTGCGTTTGAGCACCTTCGTGCGGCCTTGGGCCGTCGTGCCCGGAGGATTCCAGCGACGCTTGCCTCGGTAGATGCGCTGAGCTCCGTCAAGCGCGACCACGAAGTGGTCACGCTCAGGCTTCAGCATGGCCCACGCTAGATCCAAGCCCTCGCTTCCCAGATCCTGCGCTTCGTCAACCAACACCATGTCGTAACGCGCCGAAGGCGGCAGGCCAGCAGCTACCTCGGTCGCTGCCTGTCGGCGAGCGTCGAAATCGGGACCCGCAGCGTTCTCTTCGAGCCGGTCCGCTTCCTTGAGCAATCGGTATGCAAGCCGGTCGACGGTCGAGACAGTGACGTTGCCCACGTCACGCATTTCAGCTCTCAATGCGGACGCGAGCGGGCGGTTGAAGCACAACAGCAGGATGCGCCACTCGGGAAAGAGCTCACCGATGTGGCGCGCTCGGTAGGTGAGCACAAGCGTCTTGCCGCTGCCCGCCACCCCTCGGATCTGGCGATAGCCCGTTCCGAGACCCCGGGCCAGGCGCTCCTGTTCGCGGTCGAGCGTGCGTATGACGTCCTCGCTTGAGGGGTCGACGGGCTTGAAGAGCTTGTGTGGGCGCGTCTTGATCACCACATCAGGGTTCACCGCAGCCCGCGCAGCGGTCACTCCCGCTGTGTCGAGCGAGCGCCTGTGAGATGCGGCTGCAGTGTGCAACTGCGCATCGGATCCCTCGATGCGATGGGTAGCCGACGACGGCGACGCGAGCGGCAACACGGCGCCGCCGATGGCATCTCTCAGCGCATCACTGAGCTTGCCTTGCGCGAAGTCCTCCTCGCTCAACAGCGGCGAGCGCGTTTCGAGCTTCGATGCCTGGACGCGCTCCACATCGGGCAAACCGAGGACATGACGTACGGGCAATGCCTCGAGCGAGAGCCGGCGGGCTTCGTCGCGCAGTGACGTGACGCGCTGCGCAATCTCTATGCGCACGAAGTCTTGATTCAGCGCAGTGCGGCGACGGCCCCATGACCGCACCTGGCTAAGCGTCGGTGACTCGACAACCGCGATACCGCAGGAGGGGTCGAGCACCACCAGGTAGCAGTCGCCATCGTCGTCCGAGCGTGGAGCGTTCTCGAATTCGCGCCGCAACGCAGCCGACTCGCCGTCACCCGTTCTTTCGAGCCAAACGGTGACATCGTCTGGAACGAGATCGCGCAGAAAGCCAGCGACCGTCTGCAGTCGTTGAGGAACATCATTGCGGCTGGCAATGTTCTCGGGCTGCATGAAAGCCATGACAACTGATCACGCTAGTTGTCCCGATCATTGTTGGGCTACAGGAACCCTCGCCCCGCTTCGGTGATCGTGAGCTGGTCGTAAGCGGTGCCCTCGAGCTCGCTTGAGATGAGCTCGACGAGGCCCTCTTCCACAAGTTGGTCGATGATCTCGGTGACCCCGGCGCGACTCACGAACACCAAGCGGCCGGCGGATGGATGCTGAGCGAGGTCCTTCGGGACAGGTCTTCGTCCATGTTCATTGCCGGAACTTTGAGCGAGCGAATCTTGCCGAATTTGGCCCGGACGTAGCTGCGGAACGCTGCCGAACACATCCCCGGCAAGCGTCCGTTCGATGTTGCGGCGCGAGAAGCCATGCCCGTCAACATCGTGGAGCAGGCTGAGCGCTATGCGGCGTACCGGCAGCGCCCGCTGAAGCCCAGCTTCGGTGAGATGACTGCCCGCCCAGGGCCGTGGCAGATCGACGCAATGGTCGCAACGACTGCAACCGGTCTGAGCCTGGCCGCTCGGCACGGAACGTCCGCTGGCCTTGGCAGCGTCGAGATAGTCGAGCATGGCGGCAACCCGACAATTGTTGTTCGGGTGAGCGAAACGCCGCGCCCGTTCAGACTTCGCTTTGACCTCGTTGCGGCGGCGATCAGCGCGTTCCTCGATGGAGGCCCAGTCGGGCTCCACATCGAAGCGTTCGAGCACCCATGCGTAACGCCACACGCTGAAGCCGACGATGTCTTTGCGTTGCAGTTCCAAGAGGTCGGTCACAATATCGGATGCGCTCCGTCCCAGCGCCCGTGCCCAGGCTTCGGCCTCGTAGTGGCCGTCGCTGGTTTCGGCTTGCTCCATCAGTTGCTCGCTGCGGGCCACCAATTCGGCCCACGCTTCGCCGTCCGTCCCGACCGCCAGTTCCTCGAGTCGTTGCCGCGAGTCCTCGAGCAGCGTGACGCGTCCGTGCCAAGCGGTGTCTGGGTGGCGACGCAATGCGCCAGCCTCCTCGAGGTAGTGCATTGCCAATGCAGCCTCGAAATCGTCGCTGTCGGTGCCTTCGTCATCTGAGACCACTTCCTTAGGGTCGTAGGCCGCAAGACCCGAACGGAGTCGATCACAGACGCGACGGATCTGAGCGATCGATGGTGCGGCACTGTCGACGAACCGGCGGTGGATCGAGCAATCATGGGGCATGGTGAGCAGCACGGCGGAGCCGGTCTGGGGCATGCCCGCTTGGCCCGCACCGCGTGCGGCGCGGCCAGTCTCCTGCACGTATTCCTCGATGGTCGCTGGCATCTCCAGATGGACGATGAGTGCGATATCGGGCTTGTCGATGCCCATGCCAAACGCTTTGGTGGCCACGACGACATCGATTTCGCCGTGCCGGAACGCGTCCTCGACATGCTGGCGGGCGGCTGTTTCCATGGCACCGTGGTAGTGCCGCGCGAGGTGGCCGGTGGCTTGCAGGAGTCCTGCCACGCGCACGGCGTCGCGCTGAGTCGGCACGTAGACGATTGCCGCCTGCGACCGGTGGGCATCGACAATCTGCGCCGCTCGAACGTCGCGGTCTCGTCGATCTGTGCACCGCTCGGTGTAGTAGCGCAGCTCGGGGCGGTCCGGCGACTGCACGATCGGCTGGTCGCCAGCCGACTCAAGCAAGCTCATGATGTCGTCTCTCACTCGCCTATTCGCCGTGGCAGTGACCGCCAGGACCGGCGGACGCCGTTCGCCAATCCGGCCTTGCGCCGCCTCGATGATCCGGTTCAGAGCCGCGGGAATGCGCGCATACGGCGGGCGAAATGAATGGCCCCATTGGGAGATGCAATGGGCCTCGTCGACCGCTATGCGTGCCACGCCGATGGCCGAGAGCGCTTCGACGAACTCCTGCAACCACAGTCGTTCCGGGCTGACATAGAGCAGCTTGTAGTCGCCCCGCTGGGCGCCTCTCAGCACGTCGCGCCATTCGCTCTGGCCGATGCCGCTGTGAATGGCTGCGGCACGCGTGACGTCGCGGTCACGCAAGTTACCCACCTGGTCGTTCATGAGGGCCACCAGCGGTGAGATCACCAGCGTGATCCCTTCGAGCAGCAGTGCCGGTATCTGAAACGTGATGCTCTTGCCCGATCCAGTCGGAAGCACCGCAAGCACATCCTCACCAGCGATGAAGCGTGTCATGGTCTCGAGCTGGCCCGGCCGCCAAGACTCAAAGCCGAACTCCTCCCGAACTTGTTCCAAACGGGCGGTGACCACCCCGCGATCGCGTGCCTCTTCGGGCGTCAGGCGCAGCGCATCGAGATGTTCCCAAGGGTCGATGCTGGGAACTGCCATCAGCTTTGCGCGCTTGTCCTCGTCGTATGCCACATCACCGAGGTGGTCAGCGATCAATCGGTATGCCTCTTCGGGCTGGCGGGCCTGTTTCGTCGTCGGCGGGCCGGGCAGCGTGCCCAGCAACTGGTCCCGGTACGCAGTCGCCCGGCACAGACGATTGTCGAGCACCACGGTGACACCCCGGTCATCGGCAGTCCGGATCAGGCGGCCGGCACCCTGCGCGAACCTCAGCGCCGCACGCGGTACCGCATAGTCGGCGAACGGGTCCTTGCCGCGATCCTCGAGAGCCGCCATACGCGCTCCGACAATCGGGTCCGCTGGCGAGTCGAACGGCACCTTTTCCAAGATGAGCAGGCTGAGCGCCTCGCCCGGAATGTCCACGCCTTCCCAGAACGATCGCAGCGCCAGCAGACTCGTAGCGGTCTCGGACCGCATCCGCTCGACGAGTGCGGGTGCCGGCGCGTCGCCCTGGGCCAGCAAGGGGATGCCGTATGACTCGAGCACCGGGCGCAGGTGGTCGCGTGTGCGTTCCATGCGAGCGCGTGCGGTCGACAGCACAAGGCCTCGACCGTCGCTCAACAGCAGCAGGCGACCGATTTCCTGCACGGCCGCATGAGTGAACTCGTCGATCAACCGGGCCCTCGGCGCTGGCAAGTAGTCGGTTAGCACCAGCAGGTGATTGAGAGGCAGTCGTTCAAAGGGGCTGGGGAGCACCAACGTCTGTATCGCTCCGAGGCCGAGCGAACCGATGATGTGATCGAAGCTGCCCCGCACAGCGAGCGTGGCCGAAGTGAGCACGGCTGCGTCGAGCGAAGCCCAGCGGGTGCGAAGTGCGCCCGCCACCGAGACCGGCGAGCGGCGCAGCGCCCACGTCCAAGCGTCATCCGTGAAGGCGATCTCTGCAATGGCAATCCACGTCTCAGACTCGGGGCTGCCAATGGCAGAGCTGCGAGCGGTGTCGGCGGCTGCACCCCTGCCGTCCGGAGCCGCCTGATCTGATTCATCTGCGTGCACCACCCGACGGACAGTCTTGGCAGAGGATCGGGCGAGCCCTCCGAGATGGCGCATTTCTCGCTCAAGGCGTTCACGGCGGTACCGGCCCTGCATCTGTTCGGGCAGATTGATGCCGTTCAGCGCGCCAGAGACGCCGCGCAACGCGCTGGCTAGCTCGCGGCCTGCTTGCAGCACCGGGTAGTAGTCCGGATGCGCCGTGTCAGTGCCGACGCGCAGGCGATAGGCGACCGGGTAGGTGTCGCCGGGACTCGCCGCTGTCCGTACGCGCAGGTAATGCACTGCCTGCTTGCCGAATTCTGAGACCTGACCACGCACGGCCTTGACAGCGCGTCGTAACCCGTCCAGATGCTCATGCGTGAGCGGCCAGCCAGCTGCGCGAGCAAGCCGGTGCACGGTCCCATGTCGTCGGACGGGGTCATCGAGTGCGTCGCACAGTCGAACCAAGTCCCACGCGCTGACTTCCTGGGATAGCGCATCGGTGGCAGCGTCCTCCAAGTTGTGCGCCTCGTCGAGCACCAGCAGCTTCACGTCGTCGAGCCATTCCTCGTCGCTGACCACCAGTGCGTGGTTCAGCACAGCGATGTGGCAATGACGCAGCCCTTTACGAGCTCGGCGATGGAATTCGAGACGCTCGATTGCAGTTCGCGCGGGGCCCACGCGACCCTCGGCAGATAGCACCAACCGCAGGCCTGCCATGGCGGCATGTGGGCCCTTGAGCGTCCAGGTCCGTAAGTCGTCCCAGTCACCCGTCGGCGTCTGCGACACCCAGCCGCAGACCATCGCCAGCGCCAGCGCACGGTCAGCGTCAGTGTTCGACGAGTCCTGCTCGGCCAGTGCGTCGAGTTCGCCCGCGAGGGCCTCCAGACTCAGGTAGTTGTCTCGCCCCTTGACGAGCACCGCGTTGAATGGCGACAGCTCCTCCGACAGGCCGTCCAAGGTCAGCATGATCTGGTCCTGGAGGACCTTCGAGTGGGGCGCGATCGCCACGGCGCGACCCGTGTCGCGAGCGTGCTCGATGGCAGGCACCAAGTAGGCGAGTGTCTTGCCCGTGCCGGTGGGGGCCTCGATGAGTTGACGCGTGCCGGAACACAGGGCATCGGAGACCCGCCGAGCCATCCGCACTTGCTGAGGCCGAGGTCGCCGGCCGGGGGACATGAGCACCCCGCCCTCGTCCAGCATCGCCGCAGCGCGCTCGGGCTCGACGGGATGGGATCCATGTTCGGGTTCAGGCAAGCGAACGTCAGGCACAACATCTGACAGGTCGGCCAACTGGCCAATCGAGGTCAAGAACTCAGTCCACGGATGACCTGCCGTTCCCAAGACCCAGCGTTGGAGACGACGCCCCGCATCGTCCTCGTCGAGGACCGACAGCAGATGCGGCACAACCGCCGCCAGCAAGCGCGCATCGCCGAGCGCCCGGTGGACATCGCGCGGCGCTCGGCCCGCCAAGCACTGGGCGAGATCATCGAGGTTGCGGCCCTTTGGTGGGGAGCTGCCGTCGACGTTGCGGACAATTTCCTGGCCGGCTCGTGGAAACGCCACATGTGCCAATTCCAATGTGTCAAGTCGCCGGCCGCCGATCGTGGGCAGGCCGGTCTGCTCTGCTGCCGCGTCCAGCAACGGGTAGTCGTAGCCGAAGCCGTTGTGCGCCATGAGCGGCCGGTCGCCGGCAAATGCAGCGAATTGACGCAGCGCCTCGCCAAGCGTCGGAGCTCGCGCCAGCTCGTCGTCTGTCAGCCCGGTGAGATTCCGTGTGTGCAGACGAAGCGGCCGGGTCGGCCGCACCAGCGTCTCGAACTGACCAGTCTCCGCGCCGTCGGCGATCAATACGGCGCCGATGTCGATGATTTCATGCGCCGGCGGGTTGGAGCGGTCCGCGTTCGCCTCCAGATCGAACACCACGTACTCGCGCATCGTCCACCGCTCGCTAGCCGATTACCTTGCAGCAACGTAGTCGACGCAACAAAGACGGCCCCCGTTGCCGGGAGGCCGTCGTGCAACCGCGAGCGCTCCGGGTCTACAGCAGTTCGCGTCCGAGGAGCTTGCGCTCGAGGCTGTACTTGCGGGCGCCCAGGACACCGATGATTCCGGCGATGGCGAACCACAGCAGCGGCACCTCGCCTCCGTGGCCGCCGAAGCCAGCGCCAGCCGGGAAGATGTGCGGCCAGATGCCATTCGGGGCGTGCACGTCGAAGTACGCCCAGATCATCTGCACGACGAGCGCGCCTGCTGCGAGTCGGGTCAAGAACCCCGTCGCGATCAAGATCGCGGCAATCAATTCGACCCAGCCAGCGATGTCGACCTTCACACCCAGCGGATGGTCGGCGGGAAAGCCCCAGAGCAGGAACGCCTTCTGGATCCCGTGCAGGAATGCGAAGAACGCGAAGAAGAGCCGGAAGAGGAAATAGAACTCCTCTGACCATCGTTCCAGAAATTGGCCGAAGAGCGGCGGTGGCGTTGCTGTTGCAGCATCGCTCTGCATTTGCATGTTGAAGTCCTTTATGAAAGTGCATGCGACTGATGCATGCAACGTGCGGCCAGTGACTCTATGTCGCCACGAGACCTGGAACCGGGATTTCTGGGCCGTGTCTGGGCGATGAACGAGACCGGCAGCTCAGCCGCTGCCGCGTCCGGCGGCCGCGGCCTGACGGGGGGTCATCTACAACTCCTCCCGTGGGTCTGTTCGTAGGCTGCGGCGTCGTGCGGCATCGGCCGGATCGGCTGTTCCTGCTGACGGGTGGCGTGCAAGGCTTGGCCTTCGCATGGGGCCTGCCGGCGATGGTGTGGTGGGTCGTCGATCTGCGGCTGTCCCCTTTCCGGCTCGCCGTGCTGGGTACCGCGCTTGTGCTGTCAATCCTCGTGGCCGAAACGCCGACCGGCGTGATCGCCGACCTCTACAGCCGCAAATACTCAGTCGTCGCCGCCTATGTGGTGATGGGCACGGCGATGGCGCTGGGCCCGGTGACAGAGCTGTTCGGCGTCCTCATCGTCTGGCAGGTGCTGTGGGGCATCGGCTGGACACTGCAGAGTGGTGCCGCCACGGCCTGGATGACCGATGAGTTGGCGCTCGCAGCCCGCACCTACCGAATCGGCGCGCTGCCACCCGTTCCCGCTCGAGCAACCCAGCAAGATCGCGAGACAGCCGGCGGCGACGACACAGACGGCGGCGACTGGCCCGACCGGACAACTGACCAGCTCATCGTGCGCCATGCCATCTGGCGCTCGGTAGGCGTCATGGTCGGATTGGCCGCTGCCACGGCAATGGGAGCTTGGTCGATTCGGGGGTCGATGGCTGCGATGGGCATGCTTGCGGTCGCTGCGGCTGCCTATCTGGCTATCACGATGCCCGAAGCTGGCTTCGAGTCACCTCGCCGACGAGTTCAGGGGGGCGGCGCCCCCAAGATTCAGCACACCAGCGCCTGGGCGGACGCCGTCACATTGTGGAAACGGGGCGCACGCCTCGTCCGCCGCAATCCATCGCTGCTTGCAGTGACCATCTCCGCGGCCATCGCCGCCGGGGCGTGGGAGGCCAACGATCGACTGTCCGCCTTGCGGCTGTTCGATCTCGGCCTTACTGAGCTCGATGGTCGTGGGGCGGTGCTGTTCTTCGGCGCCGCCTGGTTCGTGATGTCTGCGCTGGCGATTCCAATGATGACTTGGCTCCACGGTCACCTTGAGCGCTCGCAGGCCGACCAGCGATCGGCTCGGCATGATGCGATTCTGCTGGCACGATTCTTGGCCATTGCCGCAGTAGGCGCCGTGGTATTGGCGCTGAGTCCGTGGTTCGCCGTTGCTCTGGTCGGCTGGGCAGTCCTCGACGTCGCGGGCGAGACGGCGTACTCGCTGACAGAAGCGATGGCGAATCGCCATGCCGACTCGTCGGTGCGCGCCACCGTCGTCTCATTCGTCGGCCAATCCCAAGCGGTGGGAGAGGTAGCGATCGGTCTAGCGCTGGGCACTGTGGCGCAAGTGGTGACGGTGCCGGTGGCGCTGGCAATCGCCGCATTGCTCTTCGCTGTGTCGGCCGCACCGGTGGCACTGGTCGGCAGGCGCGCGCAAGGCGCGGCGCAGTAGTCCAGGTCGTCCCGAAGCGACCCCGAACGGCTCTAGCCGAGAGTTATGAGCCTTCGGCCATCTCGGCCATGGCGGCTTCGGTCCGGCGCGCCATTTCTTCGGGATCGATGTCCTCGATGTGCGTCATGACGTTCCAGGCGTGGCCCCACGGATCCTCGAACTGCCCGGATCGGTCGCCATAGAATTGGTCCTCGACGGGACGCAGTTCGATGGCGCCTGCTGCCAGTGCCGCAGCGAAAATGGCGTCCACGTCTTCTACATAGACGCTCATGTGGACCGGCGTCCCGCCGAGACTCTTGGGCCCAACGAATCCCATTTCGGGGAACTCGTCGGCCACCATGATGAGCGATTCGCCCAGCACCAGCTCGGAATGGCCGATCTTGCCGCCCATATCGAGGCGCATCCGTTCGGTCATGCCCAAGACGTTGATGTAGAAGTCAATCGCCTCGGCAGCGCCGTCGACGCTGAGTGTCGGGGAGACACGGGGGTAGTCGTCGGGAATGGGTTGCACCATGATCAGCTGTCCTTGGGGTTCGTTTGCTTCATTTCGAGCGAGCCGATGCTCGGTCCGCCGGAGGGCGGGAGTGGGCTGACGCTAGTGGGCAAGGAGTACTTTGACGGCTTGCGAGACGGCTGCTTCGGCGCGAGCCTCAAGTCCCGAACTGTCAGCACTCGCTATCGGATGCTCGATGACGGTGAATGGGTGCTCAGGCACACCTTGGACGCGCGCCATCAACTCTGCAGCATCAACAAAGGCGCTGGTCATGACGCTGACGGCGGGAATTCCGACCCGCTCGACTGCGACTGCGTCGTGCAGACTGCACGACGAGCAACTGCCTCAGTCGCCGACGCCGGCCAGCACGGCGTCCCAGCCCATGGCCTCGGCCAGCAACTCGTGCTGCGCGGGCGCGCTGTAGTTGGGTTTGATCCGCCGGATCACCTTGGCAACGCCGTGGCGGTCGCGAAGCAAGCGTTCGACGTGGTCGAAGAACGGCCTGGTGTTCTCCTTACCGTTGGAGATGATGCCGATGGTGGCGCCCTTCAGAGTGGCGAGCCGCGCCGGCGCCGCGAACCCAGCGGCGTCTTGCTCGTGGGTCGGGTTCAGCACTTCCACGTCAAGCCTCCTTGGGCGGCATCGCGCCCCCGCTAGCTCCCGGCTGCGTACATGCTGCCACGAGGACAGTTCCGATGGGCATGCTCAGCGCGGGACGGGCCACTCTGGTTGGCAGGTCAGCCGTTGATGCTGTCGTAGCCGGCAAACAAGAACTCGAACGCAGCGTCGGCGGGATGCGCTGTTCCGAACATCTCGCTGTACGGAAGCGAAGCTCCGCCAAACGCGGCCTCGTTCCAGTAGGGGTCGGCGCGATCCACCTCGCTCCACGGTCCGACGTACGCGTAGGGGTACGGATGGGCTGTGTCGCCCGGTGACAGGCCGTACGTGGCTCGGGTTCCACCTTCGGCATCGCCGATTGCTGTTGCGATGTCAAAGTGCCCCGGCCACAGCTGAACCTCGTCGGCGTCAACGGCGCCTGGCAATGCCCCCAGCTGGTCCAAGACGTCGTTGCCAAGTCGGAACCACGACTCGAGGTGCGCACCCACCTCGGGACTGACCCGCAGCCAGCGCTCGGCATCACCAAGCTCAGGACTGTCCGGCTCTCGAGCTTCCGTCCCTGGGGAGACACCCACGAAAGCGGCTGCCGCCGCCAGCGTGGTGATGTGCATGCTGCGCTGCACGCCGCCCTCTTCGGCGTACAGCTCGTCGCCTGCAATCCATACACGGCACTCCATCTCACCGGCTCGGGCCATGGGGACGTCGAAGATTGGGGTGCCGAAACCCGCAGTCAGGCTCCGCAGGCCGAACCGACCTGTCGCGACACGTCGGGCCTCGCCGACCACCGCATACGCCATCCGGTGGTAGTCCTCGACTGACGCCAGGTATTCCTCCGGCAGTTCGTTGAGCAAACCGCCGTAGGCGTGCTTCGGCTGCTGCGGGTCGGAATTGTCCTTCATGCTGCGAGTCTTGCGCGACCCACGGTCGGTGGGGTCGCGGGTTACAGGTTCAGCGCACTTCGCAGTCGACGCAGGCACCGACTGCGACGGTGGCGGCGTGACTGCGAGTGCCCAGCCACGGCGGGATGACAGCGGCGAAGCCGCCCGCAGGTCCTCCCGCAGCGATGATCAAGAGGTCTTCTGGCGCTTCGAGTCCGGGGTACTCGCGTTCGGCCCGGTCCTTGACGACAGCTCCCTTGCCGACGGCAGCCCAGTCGCCCCGTCGCACCCGTGCCCGCTCGTACACACATTGTGCGATGTCGTCCTTCGCCCAGCCGGCCGCGTCGAAGTGCTCCCGCAGCTGTGGCGGCACCACCACCGCATAGTTGCCCGGCCAGATGGAGTAGTTGAGCTGATTGGCCCGGATTTCTGCGGCGATGGTCTCGCATAGCTCGGCCGGGTCGGTCGTCCACTCGTTCATGATCTGGCGGGGTGCCATCGATGCCACCGCTGTCACCGACGACACTTGGCCGCGTTCTGCGGTCGTGGTGCCGAGCCGCTGATCGCCCAACGACACCCACCCGGTTGCTTCCTCGTCTTCCGCGATGCAGTAGCCGAGCTTGCCGGGGTGGCCCAGAGTCGAGCGGTCGATGCCGCCAGGTCGCACGTCAAGCACATTCGTCAGCACCAGGCGCACTGCCCTGCCGATGACCGCCCGCGACCGGTCGGCTCCTCCGAGCACGCTGAAGGTGGCGTCCATCGCCAGCTCGTGCCGGATGGGGCCATTCACGATCAGCAGCACGGCGCAGCCGCCGGTCGACGCCGTCGGCCCGTGGAGGCCGAATTCCGGCTGCAACATGGCGGTGAGCGCAGTGACGACAACCGGGAAGTGCGGTGGCAGACAGCCCGCCATCACAGCGTTGACGGCGGCCTTTTCCGCAGTGATGGCCCGGGCTCGCACGGGCTCGATGCCGATGAGGTGGTCCGGTTCCAGCATCGCCCAGTCCAGGCAGGCCGCGACCGCGTCGGCGGTGGGCGGTACCACGGGTAGACCGTCAGTCCAGCCGCGCGAGTGAAATGCCTCCTGCGCGTCGGCCAGGTCGTCGACGTCGATGCGGCCCGATGTCAGCTGCATGTCCGCGACCCTATGGCGACTACACGAACAGGACAGCCGGCAAGAACGCTGTGCGGCGTTAGCTGCGCTCCAACAACCCTGAGAGCATGCCGCGTGAGTCGTCCGACGCCGGTCCTGCCGCGTTGGCAAGTACCCGCGACGCCAGTCGCTCGAACGGCAGCGACTGCAGCCATACCCAGCCTGTGCCCGACACGGTCGCCAGGAACAGGCCCTCCCCGCCGAAGAACATCGACTTGAGGTTGCCCGCCCGCTCGATCGTGTAGTTGAGCGACGGTTGCAGTGCGACCAGGCAGCCGGTGTCGAGCCTGACGGTCTGGTTGTTCAACTGAACGGCCTTGATCGAGCCGCCAGCGTGCAGGAAGGTCATCCCGTCACCCGACAGACGCTGGAGGATGAAGCCCTCGCCGCCGAACAGCCCGGTGCCGACGCCGCGCTGCCAGGCAATGTCGAGCTTGGTGCCCATGGCCGCGCACAGGAAAGCGTCACGCTGGGCAATGATCTCGCCGCCCATCTGTGCGAGATCCACCGGGATGATCTTGCCCGGATAGCCCGCTGCGAACCCGACCTTGGCCTTGCCAGCGGCGCCGGTATTGGTGAAGTGGGTGAGGTACAGCGACTCGCCGGAGATGACGCGCTTGCCGGCGCCTTTGAGCTTGCCCCACATTCCTGAGTCCGGCTCGGACCCGTCGCCCATGACCGACTCGAACGAGATGCCGTCTTCGATGAACATCATCGTGCCGGCCTCGCCGACAACGGTCTCGCCGGGATCGAGTTCGACCTCGACGAATTGCATGTCGTCGCCGAAGATTTCGTAGTCGACTTCGTGGCTCTGCATGACTGTTGAAGGCTCCTCGTTCGCAGGATGCGTACGCGCGCGGCGCACGCTGTCCACGGTAGCCCTCGGCCTGCTGACGCCTGGGGCGCGCAGGGCACGTGAATTGGGCGCGCTCAAGCTCTCATCGCGACGGATCAGGCGCCCGTTTGCTACCGGTCAGACTGAGGCAGCGGCAAGCCGGTCGCCGCCGACCGGAAGCCTCGACAAGTCGATGTCGTAGAGCTCGGCCGAGTTGTTGCACAGGATGTCCTCGGTCTGCTCGATCGTGAGGTGCGCCGAGTGCTCGTCGAGCAGCTCCTGACTCCACGGCCACGTGCTGTCGGAGTGCGGAAAGTCGTTCGCCCACAGCAGGCGTCGGTGGTTGACGTCGTTCACCATCTTGAACGCCACCCAGTCGTCCTGAAATGTGGTGTAGATGTGCTCGCTGAAGTACTCACTCGGCAGCTTCGAAAGCTCCTGTCCCGGCGGCAACCAGAAGCGGTGCCGCTTGTAGGCGTGATCCATCCGATACATGTAATGCGGCACCCAGCCAGCGTCGGCTTCGACGCAGACGACCTTCAGTCCGGGGTTGCGCTCGAACACGCCGCCGAATACCAGCGTGCCCATGATGTCCTGGTTGGCCCGGATGATGGTCATGAAGGCGTTGGCCTTCGGACCGCGTGTCCGGCCTTGGCCGCGACTGGTGAGGATGTGCCACGACACCGGCAGGCCCAGGTCGACGGCGGCTTGCCAGAACGGGTCCCAGCGGGGATCGTCGAAGTCGAACTCGGTGTGCGGGTTGCCGGACATCATCACGCCGCGCATACCCGCTTCAGCCATCGCGGTGATGTCGTCGATGGCTTCCTCCACTGAGCGCAACGCCGTCTGCCCGACCGCCAGCAGCCGATCGGTATCGACCGAGCAATAGTCGGCGATCCACCGGTTGTAGGCGTCCATCGCCGCCTTCTTGTAGTCCGGGTCGGAGTGGTTGCACAGCACCATGCCCACCGACGGGTAGATCACCTCAGCGGAGACACCGTCTCGATCTTGATCGGCAGTGCGGGTCGTGGAGTCGTAGCTGCTGCGCGGCAACTCCTCGTACGCCGCGCTGCGCTTCAGCTCCTCGGGCTTCTGGCCCGCAGCGGCAATGAGCCCCATGTCGATTGTGCGCTTCATGCCGTCGATGACGTAGACGTCACCCCGCTCTTCGGTCCACTCGACGTGTGGCGCGACATCGCGCCACTTCGGATCGATGTAGTCCGTGTAGCAATTGCGCGCCTCTGCGATGTGCGAGTCGGCGGAGATAATCGGATAGTCGACGTCCATATTCTCTCTTTCTGTCCAGCCCCGTCGCGGATCGTACTTTGCCGCCGTACACCACGACCGGGCTGGCCAAGCGCAACGACCGGAGCTAGTCCCCCCTACCGCGACGCCGCATCCCTTCCTCGGCCTCGCGGACGCCACCGAAGTAGTCGTCCTGACTTGCCGCAAGCCCGACAGACGACATTGTGCGCCGATCTCGCTGTGCACGGCTCACCGACGCGAAGGCCTCGTCGATGCCTTCGTCGGACGCCTCGTAGTTCTGCACGCTCCGGGCGTCGAACCCCAGGCGCGCCGATTCGGAGTACGAGTCCTGGTTGGCGCCCATGTACACAAACGCCCAGCCCTGCTCCCGCCGCTTGGTGATGAGGTTGTGGATGTCGGCTGCTGAGTAATCGGTGCTGGCATTCTCGAGACCATCGGTGACGATGACCAAGGTCTGATCCTCGGGCTTCTTGCCCGCCTTGGCGCGCTGGGAGATCCGCTGGTCGGCACCACCGATCAGTCTCGCGACAGCGTCAAACAGCGGCGTCAGTCCCCGCGGCTCGTACCGCTCGAGGGCGTGCGGATCGGCCTTGTGCACCGAGACGTCGTCAACGAGTACCTCAAACGGCGCTTCCGAATCGAACTGGGCCACCGTGAGCCGGCATGTGCCCGGCTCAGCCGCCTGCTCGGCGATAAAGCGACCCACACCCTTGACGACGGCAGCCTCCCGACCCGACATTGAGCCCGATCGATCCAGCAGCATCCACACCTTCGACCGGTCCGACGACGACCCGTTGCCGCTCCTCTTGCCGCTCTTGGTGCTCTTCGCTTGCCGTGCGTCATCCGCCGAAGTCCCGCGGTCGTCGCCGCGCTCCCAAGGTGCCGTGCCGCTCCGCTCGAGCTGCCCGTTCGTTGAACCGTCGGCTGTTGTTGATCCCATGTCTCTTCCCTTCATCCAGAGCCCAGCGCCCCCGCCACAGCGGCCGGATTCGCTGGTTGCGGCGCCGTACTTCGGCCGCCGCCTCTCTCATTTCCAAGGTAGAGAGGGGGTGTTACAGCGATAGGTGCCCGCCACCTGCGAATCAACCGGAGGAACCTCGTCGGCACTAACGTCCACGCGGTGGCCGAGGAACTGCCAGACACGAACCAGGTTGCTGCTCACCGTCCGGAAAGGGAAGGACCGCCTTTGGAGAGTCCCGACCCGATCGCGCCGGACCCCGCTTCTCCGGCCGAATCAGAGTTCGAGAATGACAAAGCCGGACGTCTCAAGCGTCTTGCTGACACCGCACTTGCCACCGGCAAGCAGGCGGCCGACGCGACAGTCTCCGGAAGCCGAAAGGCGGCCGAGGTTGTCGGCTCGGCCGGAGTGTCGACAGCTCAGGCCATTGGCAATAGCGCCAAGACAGCAGTGACAACCGGTGCATCAGCGGCGCACGCCATCGGCAGCGGAACCGCCAAAGCGGGAGTTGCCGGTGGGCAAGCCGTCGGGAAGAGCGCTCGATGGGTGTTCGATTCGACCAGTGCAGCCACCGCTCAGGTGTTCTCTTCTGCACAAGCGCTCGTGGCCAGTGACCTGTCGGCGGCCATCAATGAAGTCGTCGCTGCCGCTGTCGAGGGCGCTCCGACCATCTACGACAAGGCCATGGATGCCGTCTACCTCGAAACACATATGGGAGGCGGCTTCCACCGACTCTTTGACGGGGGTCACACGATCAGTGGCGCATTCAAGGCTGCATCGGAAGCCTCAGCCGACGACACCCTGATCCAGGAAACGCTCGGTGCCATCCAGGGGCTGCTGCGAGACGTCTCCACGCCGGCGGGCTTGCCCCTCGCCACATGGGACAAAGCCACTTACGACGCCGTCGCCGAATCGCTGAAGTCGACCTTTGGCATCCCCAAGAGCTGGCTCAGCGAACTCGTGACCTACGACGCCGCCGACGTGCTCGGAGGGACCGTAGGCGCAGTCTCGGTGATCTTCGGCTGGAATCGAGCCGACACCGAGACATTCGCGAGGCTCGCGGCAGGCATTGGCATGTCGGCCGCCGTCAGTGTGAACCCGCTACTGATGCCGGTGTCGGTCGTTGCCTTGGCGCGCGCATTTCACAAGGCGAATTCCTCGAACGAGTACATCGAACTTGCCGAGGGTGGGCTCAAGGGTGCGTTCGCGACCGGATCCAGTTTGGGCGCCGTGGCACTTGTCGGCGTCGCAGGCGGGCCTGCCGGAGTTGCGTTGCTCGTAGGTGTCACCGCAGGAGTGCTCGCGCACACCGCCACCAAGGACGTCACGCTGGACGCGATCAGCACATTCGTCAAGGAAGATGCGGCCACAGTGGCGCGCCAAGTCTCCCAGCAGGCCATTGCCATTGGCGATGCCATCGGGGATCTCGCTGCCGACAGCGGCCGCGCCGTCGCGGGCGGCACGGCGAGCGCGGGCAGGTTCGTTGCGGGCTCAGTATCGGCTGTCGGCCGACTGACAGCCGACCAAGCAGCAGAAGCCAGTCGCGCGGCGACCAGCGGCGCGAAGGCGTCTGGTCGCTTAGCAACGCGTGGCGCTGCCGCGACAAGCGCTTCAATCGGCTCGGCGGCGAAGAGAGTCAAGGAACTCATTGATCGCGATGAATCAGTGGAGCTCGAAGACGACGAGTCGGACCCGCCTACGGCCTGACGACAGTCGCCACTTCGGGTGCCGCAACAGTCAGTAGATCTTTGAGTCCACTCCGCTTGCGGCCTCGGCGACGCCGGACTCGCGGGCTGTGCGCAGATCGCGGGCCATGCCGCGGCCGAGCGCCATGGCATCGCCGGCGACGGTCTGCATGCGAAAGCCCTTGCCCCGGCGATCAGCCGACAGCGACGCCGTCGAGTGGATGCCGGCGATCACCCCGTGCGCGGCGCACCGCTCGGCGATGTGCTCCAGCGCCGCCTTGTAGTCGGCGTGGTCATCGGTGTAGCCGGGTCCGTAGCCATAGCTGATCGACAGATCGGCGGGGCCGACGTAGATGGCATCAACGCCCTCGATCGCCAAGATGTCGTCGAGCGCCTCGACCGCCTGGCGGGTCTCGATCATCGGAATGCAGGCGGTGGTGGCGTTCGCCACCTCGAAGTAGTTCTCCCCCGCGGCTGCCCGTGCGGCCACGAGCACCGGGCCGAAGCTGCGGGCACCCAGCGGCGGGTACTTGCATGCCGTCACGGCAGCTTGCGCCTCGGCGACCGAGTTCACCATCGGGATGACCACCCCGCGAGCCCCTGCGTCCAGGACTCGCCCGATGATGCCGGGCTCGTTCCACGGCACGCGCACAATGGGCGTTCCGCCGACCATCTCGATGGCTTGCATCATCGTCACCGCAACTTGGTAGTCGGCGACGCCGTGCTGCATGTCCACGCAGACGTAGTCGAAGCCGGCACGCCCTGCGATCTCGGCCGAATGGCTGGAAGCCATCGAGAGCCAGGTACCCAGCGTCTCATCCCCGGCCGCCCAGGTGTCCATCATCGTGTTCGGCATTGGTGTGTGCTCCCGTTTCAGGTCATGAATGAGAAGGCCGTCAGCCGGTTACCGGCAGTCGGCCAAGTCTGCGGGGCTCAGACCCCGAAGTTCGAAGCGTCAGTCGTCGAGGATGCTGTGCAGGATCGAATTCTCCTGCGTCTCCACCAGCGGCGCTATCTCCTTCACGAACTCCAGCCACTGAGGATCCTCGAACAGCGCCTTGCGCTTGGCTGCGCGCTCTTCCAGCGTGTCGTAGCGCCACATGTGGATGATGTCGTTGAGATCACCGACGCCGATCGTGTAGTACCCAACGGGCTCGCCGAGGTACTTGCGCTGCGCCTCGTAGCCCTTCTCCTTGTAGATCTTCACCCAGCGATCCGCCGCCCCAACCTTGAGCCGGTACCGCCGCATCTCCACAAAGCTCATGACTGTCTCCCCGTCCTGCCCCGCTGCTGCCACGTCCAAGGGCGGCAGCTCGAACCGTAGCGGCCGCTCAACGCTCGCGCAGATTGCAGAACGCTGCACGGCCGCTCTCCGAACGTCGACAACGCCGTTGATTTCGTTTCATGTCAAATCTAGAACAACCGGAAATCCTAATCCAGTTCACTGGAATAAGCGCTAACGTTATTCGCGTTTCAGCTATAAATTGGAATAAGAACCATCAAGCGTCGAATCCTCACCCTGCGGATCTCGGTCCCTTGCCCTCGAATTGCCGACTGTACTACTTAACTATATTATTTCAGGTATTTTCAATTATTTTTATCTTCTCTTGTAGGATTATGGTGTCACATGCCTGTCCAAGACCCAGGAGTTCCTGTGAAGGCACCGACCGGCCGCTATGAGATCATCCGCACCGGCGAAGAGGAATACCGGGCCTTCGTACCAGACCCGCTGCCGCCGGCTGCCGAACTCATCACCGGCACCGAACTGACCGCAGCGACTGAGCGCGCAGCCCTAGCGCTCGGACGGCTCGATGGGGCAGCGCACGTATTGCCCAACACCGACCTGCTCTTGTATTCGTGCGTCCGCAAGGAGGCGGTGCTGTCCTCCCAGATTGAGGGCACCCAGTCGACGCTGTCAGATCTGTTGAGTCACGAACTCGGCGCGACGCCAGCCGTGTCCCTTGACGACATTGCCGAGACATCCAACTACGTCGCAGCCGTGAACATGGCGTTCGAGCAGATGGCCAGTCCTACGGGTTTGCCGCTGTGCAACCGCCTGCTGCGCGATGCCCATGCCATCGTGCTGCGGAGTGGACGCGGTGCCGAGAAGCTGCCAGGAGAGTTTCGTACGTCGCAGAATTGGATCGGCGGCTCACGTCCGGGCACCGCGCGGTTCGTGCCGCCGCCGCCGCACCTTCTCGGCGATTCGATGTCACGCCTCGAGTCCTTCCTGCACGACAGCGCTGACGGGTTCCCAGCGCTGGTTCGCTCGGGGCTCGCTCACGTGCAGTTCGAGACCATCCATCCCTTCCTCGATGGCAATGGACGCGTCGGCCGCATGCTCATCGTGTTGGCGCTGCACAACGCAGGGGTTTTGCGTACGCCGCTGCTCTACGTCAGCCTGCACTTCAAGCGGCAGCGCCATCAGTACTACGAGCTTCTTGATGGTGTTCGGCAGCACGGCGATTGGGAACAGTGGCTGCTGTTCTTCATGGATGCGGTCACCGTGGCCGCCGATGACGCCACAAACGCAGCAAGGCGGCTGCGGACGACCTTTGATGCCAATCGCGCCCGCTTCCACGACCTCGGCCGGCTCAGCGGTTCAACGTCTCACATCCACGATGCTCTCGCGGCGCGGCCTGTGCTCGACATCGCCACCGCGGCTGAACTTGCCGGCTTCGCCGTAACGACCGCAACGCACGCTCTCGAACGTTTGTGTGCCATGGGTATTGCTCACGAACTCACCGGTCAGCGGCGTAACCGGCTCTTTGCGTACACCGAGTACCTGGACATTCTGAGCGAGGGCACCGAACCGCTGTAGGACGGAATCGGACCGCCCGACGGAGTGAGTGAGCGACGAGGGATCGGCCAGGTTTCTCTGCCGCTGCGCTCAACTTCGGAGGTCGCGGACTCGCTGAGCCTTGCCTTCTGAGCGCGGGATTCCTTCGGGTTCGACCGTCCTGACCTCGACAGCCACGCCGATGCGCTGGCGAACCGTGCTGGCGAATTCCTGGGCAATCGTCTCGTGATCGGTGGCATCAGGCTTCGGCTCGAGCACGGCCGTGATGCCCTCCATGCGCCCCCGCTCGTGTACCTCCAAGAAGAAGTGCCCGGTGAGCCGCGGTTCGGCTGACACCAACTCCTCGAACTGGCTGGGAAACACGTTGACACCGCGGATGATGAGCATGTCGTCGGTGCGGGCAGCAACCCGTCCCATGCGACGCATCGAGCGGGCGGTGCCGGGCTGCAATGAGCAGATGTCCCTTGTTCGATACCGGATCACCGGCATCGCGACCTTGGTCAGCGACGTGAACACCAGCTCGCCGGTCTCGCCCTCGGGCAGTACCTCGCCCGAATCGGGGTCGATGATCTCGGGATAGAAGTGGTCCTCCCAGATCGTCGGACCGTCCTTCGTCTCGACGCACTCGTTCGCCACGCCGCCGCCGATGACCTCCGAGAGGCCGTAGATGTCCACGGCGTCGATGTCGAACACGTCCTCGAGCTCGGCCCGCATCGCCTCCGACCACGGCTCCGCGCCGAAGATGCCGACCCTCAGCGAGGTCGACGCGGGGTCGATGCCCTGCTTGCGGAACTCGTCGGCCACCACGAGGGCATACGACGGCGTCGCACACAGCACATCGGCGTCGAAGTCCACGAGCAGCTGCACTTGTCGAGCCGTCTGGCCCACCGACGCCGGCACCACCGTGCAGCCGAACTGCTCAGCGCCGTAGTGCGCGCCCAGCCCGCCGGTGAACAGCCCGTAGCCGTAGGCAACGTGCACGACATCGCCCGGCCGCACGCCAGCCGCCACCAACGAGCGCTGGAACACGTGGGACCACATATCCAGGTCGGACTGGGTGTAGCCGACCACCGTCGGCTTGCCGGTCGTGCCCGACGAGGCATGGACCCGCACCACCTGTTCCTGGGGCACCGCGAACATGCCGAAGGGGTAGTTGTCACGCAGCTCGGCCTTGGACGTGAACGGGAACCGCTGCAAGTCATCGAGGCTGCGCAGATCCGCAGGGTGAACGCCCGCTTGGTCGAACAGCTGCCGATAGACCGGTACGTGGGCGTAGGCATGCGCCAGGCTCCACTTCATCCGCTCCAGCTGCAGGGCGCGAATCTCGGGGATCGGGGCATTCTCGATGGTGTGCAGGCCCCGCCCTGCAACGGGTTCGAACTTGGGCATGTGGCGGTTCCTTCCGCGCTCGGACGATGCCGGGTGGGCGAGTTGAGGGGTCGGCTTCCTAGTGTTGCAGTCTGTGCGGCCGCTTCTGCAAGCCGCGTCGCACTGAAAGGGTCCCCGAATTCCGATGACCGACTTCCGCTTCACGATCCTGGTGGTGCCCTACATGCGCCGCCGCGGAGAACAGATCGGCCTCGCCGGATCGATCCCGGAGCGCTGGCAGACCCTCATGGACCACGTGCGGACCCAGATGCAGTTCGCCGAGTCGGTGGGCTACGACGGCTTCGCCATGACGGAGCAGCACCTGCAGGTGGAAGGCATCGAGACCACAACCAACCCGCTGTTCTGGGACTACTTCGTGGCCCAGCACACCGAGCGGATGCGGGTCGGGCAGCTCGGCATGAACCTCACTGCCGTCAATCCAATCCAGCTCGCCGAGAACATCGCCATTCTCGACCACTTCACCGGCGGGCGAACCTTTGTGGGGTTCTCGCGCGGCAACACGCCCCGCTGGACAGGAACGTTCGGCCAGCATCTCGGCATCACCTCCACCGAGTCCGACAAGTCCGAGGCCGACCAGCGCAACCGCCGGGCGCTCTATGAGAACTGGCACCTCATCAAGTCGCTGTGGACCCAGGAGAAGGTGTCGATCCGGGGCGAGTTCTGGCAGGCCCCGCCGGAGATGGAATGGCACTTCCCGCCCACCGACGACTTCGACCCCACAGCGGTCGACGAGAACAAGACACTGCGCGAGATCGGCATCGTGCCCCGACCGCTGCAGCAGCCGCACCCGCCGGTGTACGCACCGTTCAGCTACAGCATGGAGACGTCGAAGTTCTGGGCGCGAGAGGGCGGCAAGATGGTGAGCTTCGTCGCCCCCGAGCAGCAGAGCTTCATTGGCACAGCGCTCAACATCTATCTCGAAGAAGCTCACAACTCGGGGCGTGATACCACAGCGGCCGATGCGCTGGCGATCGGCGGTCATCTCACGATGGGCCGCACGCCGGCCGAGGCCGCCGACCTGTATGCCGGCTTTGAAGAGCTGTTCAACTGGGCCTACAACGCACCCCCCTATGTCGTGCCGATGGGACGCGTGTGGCGCGGCAGCCGCGAGCAGGAGCTCGATCATGTCTCCTCGCTGCACGAGGAGTTCGGCGTCACCGAGTTCTTCTTGTGGCACCACGTCGGCTACTTCACCCAAGACCAGGAGCTGGCAATGCTGAACGAGTTCGCCGAGGGCGTGATCGCCCCTCTTCGGGCCCGTTCCTGAACCGGGCCGCCGCATCGTGACCGAAGCGACAAGCCCAAGCTCCGGAGTGGCGGCGTTGGACAGCCGCCGCCGGGCCGTGGCGGTGGCGGTGGCGTTCAAGATTGCGCTGGCGCTGTGCTTCGTGGTGGCGATCGCGGTGCCCCTCGACCACCTCGAGGGCAAGGGGATGCTGTTCCGATTCCCCCTGTTCATGCTCTCGGCTGTGGTGGTGCCGCTCGCATGGCGCGGACGATTCAGGCCCTACCCCGCAACCGCGGATGTGCTGATCGTGGCGCCCTTTCTCATCGACACGCTCGGCAATCTGGCATACGTGTACGACACGTTCGAAGCAACCGATGACGTGCTGCACACGCTCAACTGGATCCTGCTCGTCGGTGCGTTCCATGCGTGGCGCTACCGCCGCGGCGGGTCCAGCCTGTCGCGCGCCGATGCCTGGCTGCTCGGCGCCAGCCTGGGAGCACTCGCCATCGTGGGCTGGGAAGCAGCCGAGTGGATCGTGGCTGAAACCGGCGCCGGCGGCGGACTGGATCTCACCTACGACGACACCGTCGCCGATCTCGTGCTGTCCACCGGCGGCGGCATGATTGGATCAGCAATCGCGGTTGCCCTGTTCCCACCCCCACGCGCCAACTCAAGTATTGAAAATTCATAAAATAACTTGAAAGGAGCTATTGGCTGTTGTAGAGACTGCGGGTGTCTCCGACTCCGCCAGCTCATCGTCGATGTCGCTGTCAGATTCGCGCCGACAGGTAGCGTGAGGTGGAACCCCATATTCGACCCGCCGCCCGCAAGCACGGCATCAGCGACGCCGACATCCTTCACGCCTATCGAAACGCCTTTGATGCACATGAGATTGAGGACATGACCATGATCATCGGAGGGGATCGCTCGGGTCGACCCATTGAACTCGGCGTTCGGCGTCTGGAGCCGATCCCAGAAATTGTCCACGCAATGCCAGCTCGGCCGAGATTCCTGCGGCATCCCTGGAATGGTGCTCGGTGATGAGGCCCACCATCGACGAGCTCATCGACAATGGCGATTGGGACGAAGTCGCGCGACGCTTCGAAGGCTTCGATGTCGAGCGGGCCGTTCACCGCCCAATCTCAGACTGGTGGCTCCGCTGTGCCGCCGGCGACCCCAAGAGTCCTGACGATCTGCTTCGAACCAAGGTGGCTGCCGCCCGCGCCGACGGCGTCTCATGGCAGCGCATCGGCGAACTTCTGGGCGTGCCCGAGGCAGAAGCCCAGCAGCGCTACGACTCGCCCAGCAAGCCCTCCTGATAACAACCACCCTCACAGCAGCACAACACGACAAGGCTCGCGGCCAAGCGGCTCAAGCTGTTCTACCAGCCTCCCGACGCCCTACGTGCGTCCGCAGCACTCGACGAATGAAGTCCACGTTGCTAGCGGCACGTTGCGAGTCGATGCCGTTCAATAGCCCGGTCAAGCGCCTGAGATTGTCGACTTCGTGCTCGGTGACTTCTTCTCGGTATGCGAAATGGGCCCATTGGTGCCTCAAGCGCAACAACTGGAGAAAGAAGCCGGACTGCCGGAATGATGGAAAGCAACTCTGCACCTGGGCCCAGTTGTCCTCAACAAACTTCAACCAGAGTGCGGGATCCCGAGACTGTTCTGGGTACTGACCCAGCGCGCGCCGCGCTACTTCACCCGCTGCTTCATCGCGTAGCGACTGGCGAAGCCACGCTATGTCGCGAGGGCTGAACTCGCGGACCAAGCGCGTCTGAAGCGCCTCGCCGAGGATTCGCATAGCTCGCTCGATGAGGTCGCGTTCGTCGTCGACGAGCGAATAGGGCCAAACTGACACCAAGGTGTCTCGTCGCATGCCGGTGATCCCGGTGCCAAGCCGAGCATTGAGTTGACGACCTTCTGCGGCCAGTCGCCTTGCTCGTCGCCTTCGCGATATCCGCTCCGGTATTTCTTCTTCGTCCGATGGCTGAGCCGGAACAAGACGGCGGGAAACTCGTTGCGGGGATCATTCCAATCGTTCTCTGCAACCACGATTGCCCAAGACCTCCTTGACCGGCGCGGGTGAGATTCGCGAGCGAATCAGCAGTTGCCAAGCCGCCGCGCATAGTAGGGCCGCGCATCAGGTCAGAGCGAGCGGAGGCAATCGAAGTTGTCGCCAAGGACTGCGTCCAACATGCGCTATACGAACGGCGCGAGACGCCGGCTCCCGTGGTTGCTGCTCGTCATCGGCGGATCCCAGCGGTCGCAAGACACGGTCATGACGACTGGAGTGCCATACGATCGCTTCGCCGATGATCTCAAGCTGTCTCTCAGCGGCGCTCTGGAGAATCCAGCTTCGGTCGAATTCCGCGCGGCCCAGCGCCGCAATCTCGACCAGCTTGTTGCACGCATCGAGAATGTCGTGGACACGCTCGGCGTCGCTGCGAGTCACAGAAGTATTGCGTCCTCGAACATTCCCCGGTGGCTCTCACGCACTGCCGAAGAATCAACAACGTCGACATGCTGGCCGAGCAATTCCGTCAAGTCCACTTGCAGGCCTGCAATGTCGAATAGGTCAGCGTCGTCGTCGAATTCGACGAGGAAGTCGTAGTCGCTCCGGTCCGTGTCCTCGTCTCGGGCCACCGAGCCAATTAGCGATATCGACCGCGCCTTGGCGCGTTCCGCGGCGATGCGGATCGCTACCCGGTGAGTCTCGAGCACGGCGTAGCGACGGTTCACACTTTCGACTGTACCGGCGCGGTTGCCGACGATCGCCCGCAGCCAAAGCAGCTCGGAGCGGTGCCGCCACTCGACACGGTCGCGGCCAGCGTGCAGTGCCACACCGAGACACCCATCGTGCAGGTCGGTCAGAGCGTTCTGAGGCGCTCGATGGCTGCATCGAGGACGTCGTGCTGCTTGCAGAAGGCGAAGCGAACAAGGTGGCGGCCCTCATCGACGTTGTCGTACATCACGACGTTGGGCACTGCGGCCACACCGATCCGCTCCGGCAGCCCCCAGCAGAACTCGATGCCGTCGTCGTGGCCGATCGAGCGGATGTCGGCGGTGATGAAGTAGGTACCGGATGGCTCGAACACTTCGAGACCGGTCGATCGCAGGCCTGCTGACAGTCGGTCCCGCTTGGCACACAAGTCCTCGGCCAGGGCCTTGAAGTAGTCGTCGCCGAGGTCGAGTCCGGCGGCGATGGCGTGCTGGAACGGTCCGCCGCTGACATAGGTCAGCCATTGCTTGGCCGTTCGCACCGCCGCGACCAGCGCTGGGCGTGCGCAGACCCATCCGATCTTCCAGCCGGTTACGGCAAATGTCTTGCCGCCGCTCGAAATGGTCACGGTCCGGTCGGCCATGCCCGGCAGCGTGGCGATCGGGATGTGCTCGCCGTCGAAGGTCAGGTGCTCGTACACCTCGTCGGTCACCACGATGAGATCACGCTCGATGGCAACCTCGGCGATGGCTTCTAACTCGGCCCGGCTGAACACCTTGCCGGTGGGGTTGTGCGGGCTGTTGAGCACCAGTAGCCGCGTGCGCGGTGTCACCGCGGCCGCTAGCTCGTCGGGATCGAAGCTGTAGTCGGGCGGGCGCAGGGTGACCACCTTGCGCACCGCTCCCGCCATCGAGATGACCGCGCCATAGAGGTCGTACCAGGGCTCGAACGTGAGCACGTCCTCGCCCACCTCGGTCAGCGCCAAGATGCTCGCAGCCAGCGCTTCGCTTGCCCCCGCGGTGATGAGCACCTCGCTATCGGGGTCGACATCCATGCCCCAGAAGCGGGATTGGTGCCGGGCCACGGCGTGGCGAAGCTCCGGGATGCCGATGCCCGGCGGATATTGGTTCGCGGTGCCGCTGCGAATCGCCGCAACGGCTGCTTCAAGTACCTCCGTCGGCCCGTCGGTGTCAGGAAAGCCCTGCCCCAGGTTGATGGCCCCAGTGCGCACAGCGAGCGCAGACATCTCGGCGAAGATCGTCGACTGGTAGCCCTGCAGGCGCGAATTCAGGTATGGCAGCCGTGCCACGTTGCGGAGGTTACGGCGCGATCAGCGGGTTCTCGCCACCACGCTGCCCTTCGCGAACGACACGGAGACGGAGACCCGGAACGTGACCGGCGGTCTACTGATACGACACGTACAGCGGCGAAGGGGTGAGACCCAGCACCTGCTCCGCGGTGGGGGTGGGGAAGTCTTCGTCGTAGAAGTTCTTCCAGCCCCAGTAGAAGCGATAGGCGTCGGGCTGCCCGGTCAACGCATCCCAAGTGCTGTACTTGGTGTCGATCGGACCCTGCCCGTCCATATGGATCAGCACCGCCAGCTCCGCGGGAGTCTCGACCAGTTCGCGGTTGGTGATCATCGAGAAGCGGAATTGGTGCAGAATCAACAGCTTCTGAGGCAGGGCCTCCTCACGGACGAGACCGGCCAGCCATTGCACGACCTCGTTGATCTCGGCAGCATCGACGGTGCCGATCTGACGCAGATGCACCTGGTCGGGTCCGAGTCGCCATTCGGGATCCAGCGCCAGCCCGACATGGGGAAGCCGCAGGAACTCCTCATAGTGCTTGGCTTGGGTGAGGAAATCGCTTCGGCCCGACTGCAGATCCAGCACCACGTACATGTCGTTGTCGGCTGCTGCGGTGATCCACGGCCTGATCGCATCGAGGGCGGTCTCGTTGGAGTAATCGCCGTCACGACCCGCTCTGGCTGACGCAACGGTGGCGATGATCTCGAATGCAAGCAGCACGTCCGAGCCGTCCGCGTCGTAGCCCTCCGCGATGGACCGCAGGCGCGCCACTCCCCCGGACGGATCCTGTTCGCCCAGCACTCCGAGCTGCGATGTCGATGGGTGGCCGTATATGGCAACCAAACGGCGGTCGCGTTCTGGCTCGAACAGGAGCAGGCCGCCTCCGGGAAGTTCATCACCGCGACGGATGACCTCCAGTTGCCACGCTGCATCGGGGCCAAGATCCGCGTGCAGTTCCACGCGAACGGCCTCGCGAAGCACCTTGCGTCCTTGTGGGGCCAAGGCCCGCAAATCTTCGACCGCGGTCATCGCCGTCGCGTCGATCTGCCGTCCGACGGCCCCGAGCACCGCAGCTTGCTCGGCGCTGTTGACGATCCACACGCGCTCATACTGAACGTCTTGATGCGGCAGCGCCGCCTCGGGATTGACGGGTACCCATTCAACGGCAAAACCGGCGAGCCGTTGTCGGAGGTCCTGCTCGTTGAAGCCTGCCGCCACGATCCGCTCCGGCGCCAGGCGCCGAATTTCTGCCATCGCTTCAGCGCCAGACCATGACTCCATGAGCAAGAGGGGTCCGCGTATCCCACGTGCGGCCAGCGTGAGGATCGCCTCGGAATCGTTGGCGAACGCCAGGCCGATCTCGTCGGCGCACCCGTAGAGGGCGCGCGATATCTCGACGCTGAGGAGCACAGGTGCAGCGGTGTCGACCGCAAGGTTGTCCGCCGGTTCCCGTGGCGAACAGTCGCGAACGGTCGCAGCGGGTTCCGGCGCAACGGGAACGGCCGTCTCCGCTTCGGCAGGCACGGCAGGCTCGTGTGTCTCTCCTGACTCCCGCTGACTGGTTGAGCACGCGCAAGCCAGGACAATCCCGACGGCGGACGCCAGAACCACACCGACCCTGATCGGCCGTGCGGAGTGCCGTCCGGCCGGCGAAGGTTTCGTCACGCTCAGAGAAACTATTGACCGCGGCGGCAATACTGGCGGCCATGCCGACTCCAGAGCTGAACCCCCATGTGCCCGCCCGCTACGACACCGCCAGGGTCGACCTCGCGTCGGTGGACGGCGTGCTGTCGAGCACCCGCTCGGTGCGGCTGCGGCTGGACCTCGAACGCGACGTCCCGCACGACGTCGTGCTCGACTGCATCGACGTCGCCGAGCAGGGTCCCGGCGGCGGCAACCAGGCCAGCCGGCGCTGGCTGCTGATCCGCGACCCTGCCCAACGGCAGGCGATCGGCGAGATGTACGGATCGATCGTGGGCAGCTTCATGGCGCGCGGTCGGGATGCCACAGCCGGCACCGGCCATCCGATGGAACAGGTGATGAAATCTGCCTCTCATCTCGCAGAGCATCTCGCCGAGGTTCCGGTCATTGTCATTCCCTGCGTGTGGGGTGTGCACGACGACAGCGGCAAGCCCGGGCTGTTCGACTCGGTGCTGCAGTCGGCGTGGAGCTTCTGCCTCGCGGCTCGCGCACGCGGCATGGCCACGGCGTGGACCACTGCGATCCTCAACAAAGAAGACGAGCTGCGCGAAGTGCTGGGCATTCCCGATGGGGTCACCCCGGTCGCGCTGTTGCCGCTGGCGTACGCGAAGGGCACCGAGTTCGGCGCGGTGCCGCGCCGTCGCGCCAACGAGATCGCCTACGTCGACGGCTGGGGCCGCACCTGGGAGCAGCGGGGGAACGAAGCGACGGCTCGCGCCATCGGCGAGGGACCCGGTGCCACGTTCGAACTGGATATCGACGCATCGCCCGAACGTCTCTGGAAAATCGTCAGCGACATCAATGTGGGCGCAAATTTCTCCGAAGAGTTCGTGCGCGCCGAATGGGCTCCTGGCTACGACGGCCCAGCACTTGGCGCCAAGTTCATCGGGCACAACCAGCACCCCGCCATCGGCGAGTGGAACATCGATCTCACCATCACCGAGTACGAGCCGAACGTCCTCTTCGGCTGGGCCACTGGCGAAACCGAGGATGTCGCCGGCGCCCGCTGGCGCTATGAGATCGACCATCTACATGGTCAGCGCTCGCGGCTGCGCCACACGGTCCGTCTCGGACCCGGCCCATCGGGCCTCAGTGCCGCCATCGAAGCGATGCCTGACAAAGAGCCGCGCATCGTCTCGCGGCGCCAGAGCGAGCACTTGGCGAACATGAAGCGGTGCGTCGAGGGCATCAAGGCACTCGCCGAAGGCAGCGCTTGAGCGAAGACCCGACAACGGGCCGTTGGGCGCCGAGCCCGACCGGCGATCTGCACCTGGGAAACCTGCGCACGGCATTGCTGGCGTGGCTGTTCGCCCGTTCGGTCGCTGGCCAATTCCTGTGGCGGTTCGAAGATCTCGACGGCGCCGTGCGGCCGCAGTTCTACGACTCGCAGCTGCGCGACGTGGCAGCGCTCGGGCTCGACTGGGACGGCGAACCCGTCCGCCAGAGTGACCGCTTGGAGCTGTACCGCGATGCCATTGCGGAACTGCGCCGTCGCGGCCTCACTTACGAGTGCTTCTGCACGCGGCGTGAGATTGCCGAGGCGACTGCAGCGCCCCACGGCCCCTCGCCTGAGGGTGCGTACCCCGGAACCTGCCGGCAGCTCACTCGCGGGGAACGCGAACAGCGTCGCAGCGACGGCCGACCTCCGGCTCTGCGGTTACGCGTCGAGGGCGCTGGCGCCGGTCACGACGATGGCGTGGTCTCGGACCGGAATCATGCCGAGCTGACCGTCACCGACCGCCAGCTTGGTGCCTTCACCAGCATCATCGACGATTTCGTGCTCCAGCGCGGCGACGGCACCCCGGCGTACAACCTGGCGGTCGTCGTGGACGACGCAGCCCAGGGCATCAACCAGGTCGTCCGTGGCGACGACCTGCTTCCGTCCACGCCGCGCCAGGTGCACCTCGCAGAACTGCTCGGCGTCGAACCCCCGTCGTATGCGCACGTGCCCTTGGTGCTGGGTCCGCAGGGTCAGCGCCTCGCGAAGCGGGATGGCGCCGTGACTCTGTCGGACCGGCGGGCGCTCGGCGAGACCCCGCTCGATGTCACAAATCTTCTCGTGGCAAGCCTTGGGCTGGAACCCATCACGTCCACTCAGGACCTGGCTGCAATCGCCGCTGTCTTCGATCCCGCGGCGCTGCCGAGCCAGCCGTGGGTCTGCACGCCTCCACCCGCGGGCGACAAGCGTGACCGTCGCGGACACCGCGACAATGATCGGGATGCTGCTCGCCGTGAGGCCAATTGAGCAGCACGCAGAGGTCCCTAAGATCAAGCACGGACTGCGGGGACTCAACACCTGATTCCAGTCACGGCCGCCTGATCGACCGCAGCGGGAGACACATCATGTCCGGCAAGCATGCGAACGGATTCGCGGAGGCGTACCGTCGACTGACGGCACCAAAGCCGATGGCGGACCAGGTTGATCTGTCAGGTCGAAGCGCCGTCGTCACGGGCGGCGCCGCGAACTCGATCGGCTACTACGTAGCGAAGACCCTCGCCGCATGGGGCGCCGACGTCGTCGTCACTTCGCTGGGAGAAACCGACACCTTGCAGAGCAAGTTGCGCGACGAGCTCCGCGGCGCCGGCGTCGATCAGGGCCGGCTGATCGCACAGCCCGTTGACCTGGCTGATCCCCTGAGCGTCGCCGCCTTCGCGCAGTGGCACCGGGAGCATCACGGGGACGAATTAGACATCCTCGTCAACAACGCCGGCATATTCAGCGACATCGCCAAGCGCGCCAAGACGCCGATCCTTGCGGGCGACGGCACCGAAGTTCACTGGCGAGTCAATTTCCTCGGCACATTTCACCTGACCAGCCTGCTGTTGCCCCGGTTGCAGAGTGCAGGTGAGCGAACGGGCGATGCCCGCATCATCATCACTTCGTCAGTCGTGCACGAGAAGGGCAGCAACGCGCGCTTCTTCTCCGAGCCGCCCCTGCCATATAACTCGTGGGATGCGTATGCACAGTCAAAGCTCGCTCTCGTGCATCTCGCTTTTGAGCTACAGCGTCGCTTTGCGGACCAATACGGGCTGCAGTCCGCCGCAGTTCACCCTGGCGACGTTCGCAGCAATCTCACGAATGCGGGCCTAGGCCAGCAACCGGTATTGAGGATGATGAATCGGTTGACCAGTCCGCTACAGGCCCCGTTCTTCCTGAGTCCGCTCCAGGGGGCTCAAACGACGATCGCGTGCGCAACGATGATTCCGTTGCGAGGGGGCGAGTACTACGAGACCTGTGCCGTCTCGCGAGCTTCGGAAGAGACCAAGGACAGCGACACAGCGCGGCGTCTATGGGATGGTGCTCAAGAGTGGGTAAGTAGCCTGCCGAACGGTTAGCACGAAGCTCGATCCGCAGCAGCTCGGCCCTACTCCATCACCCGCAGCTGGCCCGGGATGAACATCTTGGAGAGCTTGCGGCCCGAGAACATCGGCGCCACTGCTATCGCGACCAGCGCCGCAAGGAAATAGGCCGCCATCTCCCACCAGCGGACTGACACCAGCATGCCCACTTCAGGAATGGAGGTCGGCATCAAGAACAACGCCATCCACAGCAGCAGCGCGTAGCCGAACAGGGCGCCGAGTACGACCGCCGCCACACCTAGCAGCAAGCCCTCTATCGAGAGGTTCGCGATCACCCTTCGCACGGGAATGCCGTAAGCGAACATCGTCGCATGGTCCCGAGCCCGTTCGTCTACGTTGATATTCGCCGTGTTGAAGGCAATCAGCATGACCAAGAGGATCACGAAGATCCGTGTGAGGATGAGCACGCTCCTCGATTGATCTAGTGCGTCCTGCAGCGACTTGAACGACTCGCTCATCCCCTGCACCAGTGCCACACCTGTACCGGTGCCGAAGAGCGAGCGCTTCGCGTCGTTCAGATTGCTGCCATCCGCTGGCACGCCGGTCACGATGTTCGCGAGTCCTCCGAAGCCCCAATCGGCTGCGGTCGAGAGGTCCATGTAGGAGTTGACTCGCAGCGGATGCGGGTGTGTGGCGAGGACGGGCAGCGTATGGGTGCCATAGGCGAACGCCCCGTCGACGATCTCAGGATGGGTGACGATGACGTCGTCGCCGACTCCGACGCCGAAGTCCCGCGCAGCTTTGTCGGCGAGCACGATGCCCGGCACCCCCGGTTGCAGCTCTCCCTCCGACACGGTCGGTGTCCACACGTTGCTGCCGAAGTCGACGAACCGGACGGAAAGATCGAGCCGGGTTTGCTCGTCAATGTTCTCGGCAGGTGCCTCGGCGATGACACTCGCCCCAAGCCTCAGCCCGGTCTCGCCGAGCTGCACCGTTGAATCGCTGAGCACGTCTTGCACTCGCGCAGAATCGACTGGGTAGAACGAGTCGAGTTGCACCATGAAGCGCTCGGGTTCATCTCCCTGCAACTCTCGATTGCCTTCGTCGAAGGTGGTGGAAAACGAAGTGTTCAGACCCACCATGCTGAACATGATCGCCAAGCTCGTCGTGAACGTCAGCAAGGTGATGAAGGTGCGGCGGGGTGCCCTCATCAGGTTCCTTATGGGCATCCGCTCCAGGCTGCGACCGGGTAACGGCAGGCGGCTGAGGATGGGTGACAGACCCCCTCCGCGTGATGCCAGATGGCCCGGGCGTATCGCCTCGACCGGTTGGACCCGTACGGCGCGTAGAACGGGCACGAGCACGGCCAGCATTGGCACCACGAAGCCGATCGCCGCGGCTCTCGCAAAGAAAACCCATTGGAAGGGCATCTCAAACAGCGGCAATATCACCCTCTGTTGAATGATTCCCGCTGTTTGGAAGGCCAGCGCGAAGGCGACGCCGACTCCGAGAATGACGCCTAGAACGCCAATCTGCAAGCCGATAAGCAGGGGCCGGATGGCGATTGATCGAGGAGATTCGCCCAGCGCCATAGCTGCGCCCATCTCACGCCGCTGCGCTTGCACCATCCGCGCCGAGAAGTTCAGCGTTGCGAAGGCAGCGCCGATGAACAGCAGGAGCGCCATGACGTCGTAGATGCTCTGATCGACCTCCGGCGATCCGAGCAGTGCGATGTACGACGGCCACTCGTCGCGGGTGATTACTTCCAGCAGAATCCCGTCTAGATGAACAGCGGCCGCGTCGATGATCTGCTGCGACACTGCGTCAGAGTCGGCACCCGGCTCCAGCGTCATTACGAGGTCGTTGACTGCGCCGGGCCTTCCGGAGATGTCTTGCGCGTCGGCGAGCTGGGCGAACAGCACAGCCAAGTTGGACTGGCCGAGCGAACCGTTGCCCTCGAGGATGTCGAAGTACTCCGGTGATGCGGCGTGGCCGACGTAGTCGACGCGTACATCGCCTCCGACAGTGAGGCTGCCGTGTGTCGGCAGATCCCAGAACGATGCGAAGTTACGTCCGAGTAGAACTCGGGGCGTGTCGGCGCCCGATGGAGGCAAACCGTCGCCTTCAATGACCTCGACGCCGTTGACGCTTGGCCCTCCGCCTGAAGTGTCGACGCCGACGATGCGCCCGTGCACCAGTAGCTCTTCGCCATCGGCGGTGGTCTCGACCTGGGTGTCAAGGAAGAGGCGTTCGTTGTACTCGTCGATGCCGTCGATTTCGCTGGCAATCTGTGCGAGCGAGCCAACGGGTACGTCTCCGCCCCCGCCGACCGTCGCCCGCAGGTCGAACATGTTGGTGAGCTCGATGCTCTTGTCGGTGGACGCGTACCGCCACTCGGTGACGCTGCTGAGACCGGCGTAGCTGCCGATGCCAATGGCGATCGTGAAGGCAATTCCAACGATCTGGATCCAACGCTTTCGCGCGTCCCGCAGGGACCACCGCAGCCGGAGAAGCCACACGTTCGAGACCTACCAGTGCAGTTCGGACAGCGGGGTCTTGCCGCCCTCCGGTGGACCATCGCTGATGATCTGCCCACTGCTCATTTCGACGACGCGGTCGGCCATCCGGGAGATCTCGCGATTGTGCGTCACCACAAGCACTGCCCTGTCGTTGTTGGCTTGCTCGGCGAGCAATTCGAGAATCTGGGCACCGGTCTTGAAGTCCAACTCGCCCGTGGGCTCGTCTGCGAGCAGTACCGGGTTGCCAGTGGCCAACGCTCGTGCGATCGCCACACGCTGCTGCTCGCCGCCGGATAGTTCGTGCGGGAAGTGCCCGAGGCGGTGCCCGAGCCCGACGGATTCGAGAATCTCGGCGGGGTCGGCCGATCCGCGATTGCCGGAGACATCCATGCCGAATTCGACGTTCTCGGTCGCGGTCAAGCCGGGGAAGAGATTGAAGCTCTGGAAGATGAAGCTGACCGTCTCGCGTCGCAACGCAAAGAGATCGCTCCGGCTGGACGCCGTGATGTCGCGGCCTCCGACGTTCACCGATCCCGATGACGCCGTGTCCAGTGCGCCGATGATGTTGAGCGTGGTGGTCTTGCCGCTCCCCGAAGGACCGAGCACCACTACGAACTCGCCGGCCTCGACATGCAGGTCGATGCCATCGAGCGCAGTGACCAATACGGGGCCGACTTCGTAGTGCTTGGTAACACCTTCGAGATCGATCACGGCACAGAACTCCCCGTTAGCAAAAGGATCCGGCGCGGACAGGGCCAGCGGTACCGGCCCAACGCGTAGCCGAGTCGCGAGGCATCAGGTAACAACGGACGTAATCCCAAGTCAATTGAGCCGTTGTCTATCACAGCCTGATCTTTGGCATTTGCATCTCAATACATCAAGCTGTGCTCACATTGCGTGGACACACTGCCCAATCTCAGCAACTCGGCCAGTAGCTGAGCGCTCGCTGTTCGGGTGGCGGCACCGGACGATTGGCCAACATCCGAAGGTCCGAGATGAGCACCCGACGGGTATCTGCCGGGTCGATCATCTCGTCGATGCGCATGGTGCCTGCCGCCTCGAACGGGTTCGTGGCCTCGGCTACCTCTGCCACCAGCTTCAGGCGCTCAGTCTCGCGTTCGTCGGGATCGGCAATGCGGCTCAGCTTCGAGCCGAAGGCCACGTTGACACCGACCTCGGGATCCATGAAGCCGATCTCCGCGCCAGGCCAGCAATAGATGCCGTGGCTCGGCATCCGGGAGCCGTTCATCGCTTGCCAAGCCAGGCCGAACGCCTTGCGAAGACAGACCGTCAGCGTCGGCGTGGACGCGTTCTGCAGGGCGTGCATCATGCGCATGCCCCAATGGAGCATCAGGTCGTGCTCGACGCGCTTGCCGACCATGAATCCGGGGACATCCACGAGAAAGACCATCGGGATGTTGAACGAGTCGCACACGGTGGCCATGCGGATGATCTTGTGGCAGGCCTGCGGGTCCAGCGTTCCAGCCTGGAATATCGGATTGTTCGCGATGACGCCGACCGCGTACCCGTCGAGCCGCGCAAGCGCGCACACGACGTTGCGGGCGTAACCCGGCTGCAGTTCAAGGACTGACTCGGGATCGCAGATGCGGGCAACGACCCGGCGCATGTCGTAGCCACGCGTGCGGCGTGCGGGCACCATCGTGGCCAGCTCGGGGTCGGCGCCGTCGATGCCACGCGGCTCGGCGCGCGGCGCCGGCTCCCACGCGTTCGACGGCATGAACGACAGCCACCGCCGGATAGCGACGTAGGCCTCCTCGTCGGTATCGACGCCGAGGTCGATCTGCCCGGTGATTCGGGCATGGACGTCCACGCCGCCGACGTCCTCGAACGAGATCACCTCGCCGGTGGCGATTTCGAACACCTTCGGCGAAGTCACCGCAAGGCACGACCCGCGCACCATGACGACGTAGTCGCTGAGCGCCGACACGAACGACGAACCGCCGAACGACTGGCCACAGATCATCGTTGCCATCGGCACTCGGTGGCGCCGGCGAGCCATGTCGAACATCCCGCCCGGCTCGGAGATGCCCTCGGAGCCCATGAGATCGGGAATGCGACCGCCGCCGGTCTCGCCGAAATGGACGATGGGGATGCCCATCACCAGCGCCCGCTCGTAGAGGCGCTCCTCCTTGCGGGTGCCGATGATTGAGCTCGAACCGCGCAACACGGTGATGTCGTCGCCGAACACCGCTACAGGGCGCCCGTCGACGTTGCCGTGCCCGCCGATCTTGCCGTCACCAGGAGTGATATCGCGCATCTCTGGACGGATCGAACGGCTGAACGTACCGATCTCACGGAACGTGCCCTCGTCACAGAACGCGTCGATGTGCTGGCGGATAGTGCGATCGCCTTCCGCGGCCATCGCCCGAACCTTGGAAGCCCCACCCATGTCACGCCTGATCACTCCGGCGCGTGCGTCCAGGTCGGCTACTCGCTCTGCGTGACTGATCGCGTCACCGTCGCCGTACTCAGGCATCGTTCATCTCCCTTGGATCCGGTTCAGTGGCGCGCGCCGTCGGAGTCTCAGGCGTCCGCATAGTCAGCGAGAATCTGGCCGTACGTCTCGCCGAGCTGGGCGGGACGGCGTCCCGGCACCATCACCTGGCTGACACCGAGTTCGACCAGCTGGTCGAGGTGGGCGCGATCGGTTCCGCCGGTAGTCCACATCTGCACGTCGTTGGGGTCGCGGCCAGCGGCCTTCGCGTACCGGCGGGCCGATTCGAACAACTCAGCGAGCACTTCGGCAGGACGCTCGGCGGGAAAGAACACGTCGCCGAGCTCGCCGGCTCGCCGTGCGGCCCGGTCGCTGTGCCCGCCGACCAGGATCGGCACCGGCTGCTGGATCGGCTTGGGCTGGCAATACACAGGGTCGAAGTCCACGAATTCGCCGTGGAATTCGGCTTCTTCTTCGGTCCAGAGCACCCGCAGCGCTGCGAGGTACTCATCGGTGCGTGCCCCTCGGCGATCGAACGGCACTCCCAGCGCTTCGAATTCCTCACGCAGCCAACCCACGCCGATGCCGAAGTCGAAGCGCCCGCCGCACAGCCGGTCCAGCGACGCGATTTCCTTGGCCAAGATCAGCGGGTTGCGCTGAGGCAAGATGAGAATTCCGGTCGCCAGGCGGATCCGGGTTGTTGCTGCGGCGGCGTATGCCAACCAGATGAGCGGATCAGCGTGGTCCAGCTGGCTCGCTCCCTTGAACAGCTTGCCGCCCTCGTCGTACGGATACGTCGACGTGTACGACTTGGGCACGACCGCATGCTCGATCGCCCACAACGAATCGAAGCCGACTTCCTCGGCAGTCTGAGCGGTCTCCAGCGCGGCAGCGCCCTCGACATTGCCCATCAAATTCGCGGAGATCAGGCCGAATCTCATCTGGGAGCCCCCGTCCGCCGCGCTCGGACGGCGCGGCGGCGAACATCATGGCCGATCAACGCTCAGGGTGCCCGTTCAGAAAAGAAATTGACGCGCGGCAGTTGCCGCGGTGGCCTTGCCGCGCATGACCGACCGGGAGTTCCTGAGCCGACTCCGCCGCTACGCTCGCAAGCGTGGCGTATCGGTCGTGGTCCAGCCAGACCGCGGCAAGGGCAGCCACGCCAGGGTCTGGCTCGGCGACAGGGCAACAACGTTGTCCAAGGGTGAACTGCAGCCCGGCAAGCTGCAGGCCATGCTCCGGCAGCTCGGCATCGACAAGGTGGAGTTCTGATCAATGAGGTACTCCTACCCATGCGAGGTAGTGCTAGACGACGAGGAGGCCGAGACCACGGGTCGCGAGGCCTACGTCGCAACTTTTCCTGACGTGCCACCCGCTATCACCGGCGGCTGGTCGGTGCAGGAAGTGAACGGCCATCTGCGGGACTGCCTCGAGACGGCGCTGAGTTTGTGCATCGACAGCAACGAATCCCTGCCAGAGCCGAGCGAGCCCGAGCCCGGTCAGGTACTCGTCGCGGTGTCACCGCCAGTCGCTGCACAGTTCGCACTCCACGAGGCCATGCGCGCTGAGGGCGTCACGGCAACAGAACTTGCGCGCCGCATCGGCATGCGCCCCTCACGTGCTCGTCGTCTCACCGACATATTCCGCCCCGCCAAGCCCAGCGAGATCGAACGAGCGCTCGCCGCTGTGGGCCTGCACATGATCAGCGAAGCCGCCCCGCTCAAACAGTGGACACCGAGCCCGGATCCCGCCCCAGCCCTCTGAACCAGCCCACGCTGCCCCGAATCGTCCGACATCGGGACAAGGTCAAGCGGCAGCGGTAGCCAGCTCGGTGGCAGCCAAGCCAACCGGCGGGGCGTCCCATTCCTTGAGCACGGGAAGCACTTCGGTGGCGAACAGGTCGCGGTTGCGGCGCGCCTCGGTCCAGTTCATACCGGCGAAGCAGAGGTTCGGGAAGAACGCCGCCATGTCGATCTTTTCTCTGATGACTTGGAGCTTCTCAAGCACCTGGTCGGGCGTGCCGTATGGCATCAAACGGGTGAAGTCCTCGGCTGCGCCGCGGGCTCCGTGGCGGTCGATGTACTTCGAGATGCCCTCGTAGAACTCGTAGCCCTTGATGCCCTCGTGCGGTCGCTTGGGGCCGAACTCGTAGTGCTTCATGACGGTGCCGTAGTAGTTGCCGATGTGCTCCATCGCCTTCTCCTCGGCGCGTTCCGCGTTGGTGTCAACCCAGCAGAACCCGCCCGACAGCGGGGGCGGCGGCGGTGCCGTGTGGTGCTTGACCCACTCGCCGTGGTAGGCGGCGAAGTCGGACTCGACGATCTCCCACGGCTTCTGGGGGATCACCAGCAGGCCGATGCCGAGCTGGGCCATCAGCGGCATGCCTTCGGGAGACACAGCAGCGGCGTAGGTGCGTCCCTTGAAGGAATGCTCAGGCTTGGGGCGAATGTCGCGGCGGGGCTGGGTCACGAATTCGCCGTCGTGCTCCACGTAGCCCAGTTCGAGGCCGTCGATGAGCATCTTGGCGTACTCCAAGAAGCGCTCCCGGCTGGTGTTCATGTCCACCCGGAAGCCCTCGTACTCGACGCGGGCCAGGCCGCGCCCGATGCCGAGGATGAGACGGCCGTCGGAGAGGTTGTCGAGCACGGTCACCTGTTCGGCGACCCGCAACGGGTCGTGCCAAGGCAGCACGATGACGGCGGTACCGAGCTGCAGGTTTGTCTTGCCCGCAACCCAGGTCAGGAACTGCACTGGATCTGGGCACATCGTGTAGTCGGTGAAGTGATGCTCCACCGTCCAGATCGAGTCGAAGCCGAGATCCTCGGCTTCGGAGACCATGCGGATCTCCTGGTCCCAAACCTCTCGGTCCGAAAGTGCGTTCTCCGGGTTCTGAAAGACGGCCGAGTAACCGACGTGCATGAGGTGCTCCCCTTTCGGATCTTCCCGAGACTGTCCGTGCGCTGTCGGAGCGCCCGCGCTCAGGTGATCCAGCGATGCTGGTGACTTCGAGGCTACGCCACAGCGCCCTGGGCTCGCTCAGATTGCCCCGGTGCTAGTAGCCCTATCCGGCGCGCTTCGGTGGCATCGGCCAAACTGTGCGGCGCATACGCGCTCGACGACTGGCGGCGAGGGCCTGCGCCATAGGGAGGATTCGTCATGGAGACGGCAGCGGTTGCGCGCAGCATGCGCGGCTCAGTGGGAATGCTGGCGATGGACTGGCTCATGGACCCGTCCACGCTGGAAAAGGCTTCCCAACGCGGCATGGCAGAGGGCATGGGGGCGTATGCGACCGGCCGGCTGGGTGTGTTGGGCGAATGCCCCGTCGACAATGTCATCGGTGCAGCGTTCTTCTGGGCGCCCGAGAAGATGCGTTCGATGGTGGAAGAAGGACGTGCGGTCATGAAGCCGTCCGACGGAGCGCTGATCTGGGCCGACATCTGCGCCGAATATGGCGAGCAGCGGCTGGCGGGCATGGAAGGCGCTGAGCGTCTCGGCGAGCTGCTCGAGCGGGTCGTGGACTCCGCCGTTCCCCAGGGCGCTCCGACGTTCATCGGCTGGCGAGACCTGCCACGGCCCGGTGAGCCCGGGCCGGCCCATGCGTTCTTCATGGCCCAGGTCATGCGGGAGCTGCGCTTCGGTCGGCACGCCGTCGCGGTGCAGGCGCTGGGCATGGGGCCGCTCGAGGCGATCCTGTCAGGCCCCGCAGGCGAGTGGAACGCCGAGTTCTTCGGATGGGAGCGGCCCTATCCCGACGTCAGCCACCTCGCTGAGGCGCGCGACGAGATCGAATCGCTCACGGACAAGATGCACGCGCCCGACTTCGAGTGCCTGACTCCCGACGAGCGCGCCGAAGTGCGCGAGCTGGCCAAGGCGGCCCGCTTCCACAACCCCGACGAGTAGCTGTGGCTGAGCGCTGCGCTCCAGCGCTCAGTCGGCGAGCGCGTCCTGGTGTTCACCGAGGCGCGGGGCTCGCGTCGCCCGCCATGGTGTCGCCGAGAATTGGTAGGGCGCGCCCGGGTAGGTGACAGAGGTGCCGTCGTGGTCGATCTCGACGGGGAAGCCTCGAGCCACAAAATGCTCGTCGGCGAGCATTTCCTCGGGCGAATACACGACTCCGCAGGCCAAGCCAATTGTCTGCAGGCCGATAAAGAGCTCGTGCGCGCCGAGACGCTCGGCCAGGAAGTTGATGGTGTCGCGTCCGGCGCCGAACACCTCGGCGCCAAGAGGATCTGCGTCGAGGTGCAGGATGTCGATCAGTTCGTAGTCCTCGCCCAACTTCAGCAGCTCGCCGTAGGGGCACTCATCGGCGAGGCCGAGTTCGCCCACCCAGCCAGCCAGCGCAGCAAACTCTGGTCCTCGCCGGGGCGGCACGCCGGTGTTCAGCCAGCGGCCGTCCGCGCATCGAACCTGCGTGGGCTCGGAGATCCGCGGGAGAGCGTGACGACCGGTCTGACGCTGCACTTCGATCTGCTGGTTCAGCCAGAAGTAGGTCGCAAACTCGCAGGTCGCGTTGGCGGTGGCGAGCATCGACACATCGATGAGCTGGCCTCGGCCCGAGTCTTCCCGCCACAACAGCGCCGCCATCAGCGTCGCGACGGCGTAGTGGCAGCCCATCTGCAGGCCCTGATTCCCACCGCCTCGAACAGGAGGGATCGTGTGATCGTCGTAGCCGCACGACCACACGGGACCGCCCTCTGCCAGCACGGTCAGATCAGTGGCCGGGGGGTCGGGACGCTGGCGTCCGTTATGGGTGATCGACACCCACACGAGGCCTTCGTTGCGTCCGTCGGAGTCTGGCTGGGCCGCCGCATCGGCCCCGCTGGCTTGTGTGGCATTCGTGGCCGTCCCGCCCAGCTGGTCCCAGTCCAGCCTGAGCGCGCCAAGACGGCCGAGTGGCTCTGCTTCGACGACGACATCGGCGGTACCCACCAAGCTGGCGAAGTCGTGTGCGCCCTCGTTGCTGTCGAGGTCGAGCACGACCGAGCGCTTCGAGGTGTTGTAGTGCCACCACCACAGGGCGCCCTCGGGATCGGGGCGATCGCCGGCAAATGGCTCGTAGGCGCGCATCGGCGATCCGCCGGGCGGTTCCACGACGATCACATCGGCGCCCATATCGGCAAGCAGCTTGCCCGCGAGCGCACATCGCTCTGACGTCAGCTCTATGACCCGGAGACCGTCAAGGGGTCGGGGCTTCATCGGTCCGGAGATGCCGTGTGCAGGCATCAGATGACCCCCTCGGCTGCCAGCGCGGCGATCTCGTCCTCGTTGCGTCCCAGCACCTCGCCGAACACGTACTGGTTGTCCTCGCCCAGACAGGGTGCGGCGCGGCCGATCGCCCAGTCAGTCTCCGACAGTCGGACCGGCAGGCCCTCGACGCGGGTGTCGCCCACCTCGCTGTGCGGCACGGTGATCCATAGCCCCCAGTCCTCGGTACGCGGATCGCCGTCGATACGTTCGCTGGGGCGCAGCACCGGTGCCGCGGGTACGCCCGCAGCAATGAGCTGCTGGGAGACATCGTGCCTGGCTCGCGTCGCCGTCCACTTTCCGACCAGGCGCTCCAGCTCGTCCTCGTACGCCAGTCGACCGGCAAGGCGCTGCCACCGCTCGTCCGCTGTCCATGACTCGTCGACGGCGTCGATGAAGCGCTGCCAGTCCTCGTCGTGCCGGACGGCGATTGCCACCCACTCGTCGTCGCCGCTGCACGCAAAGATGCCGTGGGGCGCCATCGCCGGCGATTGGGAACGGTTGCTGTTGGGCATCTCGGGCCGACGCGCTGGCCGGCCGTTCACGGTGAAGTCCAGCGATGCTGCACCGTGCAGGGTTCCTGCCGCCTCGATGCAGGCAAGGTCCACCCACTGGCCCTCGCCGGTGCGCCGACGATGAAACAGCGCCATGCCGATCGCGATCGCCATGTAGTAGGCGCCGGTGTGATCCATGAACGAGTAACCCCAGCCTGCAGGCGGCAGATCGGGCAGGCCGGACTGAAACGTCAGGCCCGACACCGCCTGTGCGATCGGGCCCCACGACCGGAAGCTGGTGTACGGACCGCTCGCACCGAAGCCGTTATTCGAGACGTAGACGATGTCGGGCTTGAAGCCACGCAGCGCCTCGTAGCCAAAGCCAAGGCGGTCCATCACGCCTGCCGCGAAGTTCTCGGTGACCGCGTCGCTGACTGCGACGAGCTCGGCGAGCAACTCCTTCGCCCGGTCGTCCCGCAGGTTGAGCGTGATGCCCAGCTTTCCGGCGTTGTGATTGTTGAACGAGCCCCCGGCTTCGATGCCGCGGTGTTCGCCCACGAACGGCTGGGTGCCCCGCAGGATGTCCCAACGGCCCTGCCGCACGGGGTCTTCGATGCGGATCACCTCCGCACCGAGGGCCGCCAGGATCTTGGTGGCGCCAGCGCCGGCCAGCTGCCCGGTGAAGTCGCAGATGCGGATGCCAGCCAGCGCCCCGGGCGCCGTCTTGGGCCACACCGGTGAACGCTGATCGGGTGCACTCACGGCACGAGTTCGCGCATCGGCGTATGCCCACGGCCGGGCTCGTTCGCCAGCGCTCGCGCACGCTGCTGGCAGTCCTCCAGCGCGTCCCGCAATGTCGCTGTCCACGCAGTCATGTCGGCTCGCCGGGCACGTCCCCCGTCTGGCCCCGTCGGCGGTGCCAAGGGTTCCCCCACCACGATCGCCACCTGTGTCCTCTTGGGAAACTTCGCGCCGCTGGGCATGGCCTCGCGTGTGCCAGCGACGCCAACAGGCAACACCGGCGCGCCCGACTTGGCCGCCAGCCACGCAGTGCCGTCGAAGATCGGGCCAATGTCGTCGGAGGGCTGCCGCGTCCCTTCAGGAAAGACCAGCATCGCCGCGCCGTCCCGCAACAATTGCAGCGCTGCACGCATTGCGTCGAGGTCAGCCTCGCCGCGCCGCACTGGGAAGGTCCCGATCGAGCGCATGAACCAGCCGAGCGGCTTGGGATGGAACAGCTCCTCTTTGCCGAGGTAGCGAACTTGATGATGGGTGAGGCTCCCGACGAGTGGGCCGTCGAGGTGGCTGCGGTGAACGGGCGCGTAAATCAATGGGCCGTTCGCCCGCAGGCGCTCCTGTCCGGTGGCGCGCACGCGGAACATTCGGTACAGCACGATGCGAATAAGCCCGCGCGTCGCTCGCCACGCCCGATACCCGGCCATGCCGTCGGCGGCCAGCAATCCTCCTGGGCCACCTAACTTCCATCGGTTCGCCCGTTTCGCCACAAGGTGATTCTGGCGTTTCGCTATGACATTGCGACGACTGGGTTGAGTATTCGGACAACTGTGGACGCTGTGTGTCTCCCGCCAACACTCCGACGCGATTCAGGCATACCGTGAAGCCATGACCCCACAGACGATCCCCGATCATGCCGAGATCCGTCGGCAACGGATCGCACGTCGGCGTCAGATCGACGGCCAGCCCGTCTGCACACGCCCGTCGCAGCCCAGCGAGCAATACAGGCGCGTGCTGAAGGTCCTGACCGCCGTCCGGCGCCCGCCCTGCGGTTACTGAGACCGACGATCCCGCCGACTGCCAGTCGGCGGGATCTCGCGGCATTACGACCGGCGAACGCAGGGATATTACGGTCTGAGCCCCAGCCACCGAGCGTGCCGCGCTCGAATTTGCGTCGTGTTGATGAACCCGACGCCCGTACAGCACTGGGGGCATCGATGGCACGGGACCGACACTTCTACATCGAGTCTTTCGACACCGTGCAGTTGAGTTCCTACCGGGTCGAGCAGTCGCCCTTTGCAAGCCGGTACGCCACGGATCAGACGATCTTCGGCGTCTACTGCAATCGGCTGTATCCCCTCAAGACAAGCCGTGATGAAAACCCCATTCCGCAGTATTGGAAGTTGCGGGAGGGCGTCCTGCTGTATGACGTTCCAGAGAAGCCGCTCGAGGTCAGCGGCCCTGACGCTGTAAGGCTGCTTGAGAAGGTCCTCACCTGCAGGGTCGAGACGCTGGCAGATGGCCGAGCGCGTTACGGCATCGCGTGCAATGACGACGGCACCGTCGTGATGGATGGCGTGCTCATGCGCCTCGCGCCGGATCGCTATTGGTACGTCATGGCGAACGGCGAGTTCACGAGCTGGCTCACCGCAAGCGCCATTGGCCTCGACGTCGAAGTCTCGGACCCCAAATCACGAGTCCTGCAGATTCAGGGACCGAAGTCTCTTCAGGTCCTTGATGCGGCGATCGGAGGTGGCCTCTCAGCCGAGTTCAAGTATTTCCGCGCCGGGTTCTTTGACGTCTGCGGCCAAGAACTGTGGGTTTCGCGCACTGGGTGGACTGGCGAGGTGGGAATCGAGATCTACTGCAATAGCGGTCCGGCGCCGACCGATCATGAGGCCCTCTGGGACGACTTGCTCGCCTGCGGCGAACCCTTCGGACTGGAGTTCAGCTCGTCATCTTCGATGGGGATTCGACGCATCGAATCCGGGATCCTCGACAACGGCAGCGACATCGAGCCGGACCTGACGCCGTTCGGTGCAGGCCTTGGGCAGTTTGTCCGACTCGACAAGGCCGACTTCATCGGCAAGACCGCTCTGGAAGAGGCCAGTCGCCGCCAGCTCTTGTTCGGCCTGGTGTGCGCTACCACGGCACCGGACGCCGGAATGGAGATCCACGACGGGAACGGCCCGGTTGGACACATCACGATCGGCACGTGGTCGCCCACGCTGGACACAGGCGTCGGCTATGCGCGCTTCGATCAGCCGTTGCCGGACGACGACTGGTACGCCAAGACGGTCTTGTTGATTGACCACGACGGACAATCGCACGAGGCGATCGTCGACACGCTGCCGTTCGTCGACAAGGAAAAGCAACTCCCCCGCGCCGTCTGGAACGGCTGACACACGGTGACTACGCTCGGACTCATGCCGGTTCCGACTGACATGGTGGGCGAGACCATCGGGCCGATCACACATGATGTGGACGCCCGCTGGACGATGGCCTACGCAGGGTCGCTGGGCGACACGCACGACTGCTATTTCGACACGCTTGCCGATGACGGCGTGGTGGCACACCCGATGTTCGTGGTGTGCTCCGAGTGGCCGGTCATCGTGTCGGGACGTGACGTCTCGGAACGCTGGGGCATCAAACCCGACGAGATCCGGCGCTCAGTGCACGCCACACACGATCTGACTGTTCACCGCCTCATCCGACCGGGCGACCGGTTGACCACCAGCCTCACCTATTCCGGCGTCGAGCAGCGCAGGCCGGGCACGTTCCAGACGATGCGGATCGACACCGTCGACGCCGACGGTGAGCCCGTGGCGACGACGTACCAAGGTGGCATGTATCTCAACGTCGCAACCGCTGGCCCTGATCGCCCCGACCCGGACGCACCTGCGGAGCCGGATTTCGGTGATCTGCCAGCTGAGCCTCTGGTTGAGGTTCCGGTGCCCGTGGCTCACGGAGCGGCACATACCTACACAGAGTGCGCTCGCATCTGGAACCCCATCCATACCGATGCGGCAGTCGCGGAGAAAGCGGGCCTACCCGCCATCATCTTGCACGGCACCGCCACCCTGGCTCTCGGCGTCTCAGCGGTTGTTGACGAAGTTGCGGGCGGCGACCCGAACCGGGTCCACCGCATCGTCTGCCGCTTCCGCGCCATGGTGCTCATGCCGTCGACGATCACGGTCCGGATTCACGACCTGACACCAGTGACCGGCCTCGGGGATGCCGCCGAAGCAGCCCGTTTCGAAGTGCTGAACGCCGAAGGCGGCCCAGCGGTAGACCGCGGCGTGATTCTGCTGAGCGGCTGAGCCGTCAGCGGACGAGCCCACGACTGGTCTTCACCCGTACGAACCATGCAAACCATTGTACATTTATGACATACTTGTTGCATAACTGACTGTAAGAGATAAGTATGTCATATCCGCTTTTTCATCCTCGTCATGACGCGCCTGTTCCGATGGTCATGACTGCCGAGGATCTTCGTGCCGCATTTCCGGCAGAAAGCGAGCACGTCGAATTCAAAGAGGGGCTGTCGGTCAAGGAGTTGCGCCGCGCGATCGTGGCGTTCTCGAACACCGAAGGCGGCGTGATTCTGCTCGGTGCTAGCGACGACGGCACGGTGAAAGGCTTCGTGCTCACCTCGAAAGGCAGCGCGCAGCTCAACAACGACGTGTTCGGAGGGGTGGTCAACCCGGGTCGCTACGAAGTCCGCCAGATCGCAGTCGATGACAAGCCGGTCGTAGTGGTTTCGATCGCAAGCCGTGCCGAAGGCTTCGCTCAGCTCTCCGACGGCAGCGTCCTCGGTCGCTTCGGGGCTTCGAACCGTGCGTTGCTCGGCGAAGATCTGATCCGGCTCGTCAGTCGGCGCTCTCTGGGGCGCTTCGACACCACACCGACGGGAGCTCCGCTGAGCAGCGCCGCCCCCGAACTCGTTGATCAGTTGGCTTCGGCGTGGGGTTGGCACACCGACGGCAGAACGGAGCGGATGGTCGAGCACGGTCTGGTCGCACTCGAAGGTCCCGAGCCCAGACTCACGGTCGCCGGGGCGTTACACCTGCTGCCTGAACCCCACGCCGTGCTGGGAAAGGCCTACATCGAGATCTTCCGCTATCGAGGCGAGGCGACCGAGCCGGATCGACGCATCGAAATCATGGGACCGATCGCCGACCAGCTCGAAGCAGCTACCTCGGCCGTCTTGGATGAAATCGGCATCGACTACGTCGTGATTGGCACGCTGCGCCACGATCTGCCACGCCTGCCCGAAGTCGTCCTGCGAGAGGCAATCGCGAACGCAGTCGCGCATCGCTCCTATGAAGCGAATGGCACCGCGGTCCGCATCGAGCTTCACGATGATCGGGTGGTCGTGACCTCTCCAGGCGGTTTGCCGGAGCCAGTCACGGTCGCGAATATCCGGGAACAGTACGCCGCCCGGAATCTGGCCGTCATTGACACGCTCCGACGCTATGGACTGGCCGAGGACGCCGGCCGCGGTGTGGACGTCATGCAAGACGAGATGGCCGAACATCTCCTGGAACCGCCGGAGTTCCTCGACAACGGCGACTCGGTATCGGTCACCCTTCGCACGGTCGGTGCGGTGACACCGCTCGAGCGGGCATGGGTAGCCGAACTCGAACAGCGGGGATCGCTCGCTGGGGCCGACCGATTGGTCCTGGTTCACGCAGCACGGGGCGTTGAGCTCACCAATTCAGTCGTGCGTGACATCCTCGGCGTCGACAGCGTGCAAGCGCGTCAGGCACTTCAGCGCTTGCGGGACGCGAGGTTGCTGACTCAGCTCGGCCAGCGCGGCGGCGCGACGTATGTCGCCAGCGACGAACTCGGCGCGCCGGCAGGATTGCGACTGTCCGACGACGAGATCGACACGATGGTTCTCGCTCTTGCTCAAGAAGGCCCGCTTACGAACACAGCGGTGCGTGAGCGGTTGACCGTGGACCGCCTACAAGCTCTGCGCTTTCTGAGTCGGCTTGTATCTGCCGGCCAGCTGGTGCGACATGGTCAGCGGCGAGGTACCTACTACACGCTGCCGGGCCCGCCCGGTTAGTGGTTATGACATAGTTGTCAGTTGTTGACAAGAACTTGCTAACTATGTCATAAAGGGCCCATCATGCCCCAGAGAAGCGCAATCGCGGGCGGCTCAGCAGTAGACCGCGGCGTCATTCTGTTATCTCGCTGACGGGCGGGGAGTCGCCCAGGTTCTTCCAGGATCGACGGCACTTCGGTGTCGTAGAGCCACATCTCGACCAGTTCCACGGCTCCTGCACCGGCCAGTTCTTCCACGACGGCCAAGAACTCGGCGGTGTTGGTCGTGCCCCCAGCTGACGATTCGTAGTGGCGTCGCAAGATGTCGAAGAACACGTCGTCGCCGACGCGGCGGTGCAGGGCATGCAGCGTCAGCATCGCCCTCCGATACACCGCGTTGAAGTCGAACAGCTGCGCCACCGTGATGCCGCCGGGCGGTGCTGCTCCCGCAAACGTCGCCGTCTCCAGCTCTCGAGCCATGAGAGCCTCCAGATCCTCGCCTTGCACCTCAGCTAGGTACAGGAAGCTCAGGTAGTGAGCGAAGCCCTCATGCAGCCAGATGTCGCTCCAATCAGCCACGGTCACCGAGTTGCCGAACCACTGGTGCGCCAACTCGTGGGCGATGATCTGCGAGCCGAGCGTCTGGGTGCCATGCAGCGAGAGCGTCTGGTTCTCCATGGCAAAGCCCAGGGTGAACGGCATCACAATCGTGCCGTAGGCATCGAATGGGTAGGGGCCGAGCAACCCCTCGAAGTACTCGATGGCTCCGGGTGTGATCGACAGCGCCTCAACGGTTGACGTCGCCGCGGCGTCGCTGAGCGAGCTCGGGATGTAGTCGCGGATGAGCAGGTCGTCGCGCAGTCGATACTCGTGCCGTTCGAACTCGCCGACGTAAACCGCTGCGAGATACGTCGCCATCGGGTCGTCGGATTCCCACGTGACGGTTCTGCGACCGTCAACCACGGCCTCGTGTGTGAGCAGGCCGTTCGATGCCGCTGTGAAACGTTCGGGCACCGTGATGCGGATGGTGAACGTCGCCTTGTCGGTGGGGTGGTTGTTCGACGGGTACCACGACATGGAACCCGATGGCTCATTCGCTGTGAAGATCACCTCGCCGACCGAGAACCAGCCGATGCCCTCAAACGGCACCCCGGGATCCACAACCGGCTCCGGCGAACCCGAGTAGGCAACCTCGGCGACGAACTCCGTGCTGGCGGGGATCGGTTCGGCGGGTCGAATGACAAGCTCGGTCTTGTAGCGGGAGAACTCCGCGGCGGCGCCGTTCACGGTGACTGCGCTCACCTTGAGGCCCGACAGGTCCAGGTTGAACTCCTGCAGCTCCTCGGTTGCGATCGCCCGCAGCGATGCCGCCGCGTCGATGGTGTTGGCAACTGGGTTCACATCGAGCTCGAGGTCGTAGTGCGTGACGTCGTACCCGCCGTTTCCCAGCCACGGATAGAAGCTGTCGCCGAGGCCAGACAGCGGTGTCGGAATCGTTGGCTCCGCCGCGGCCTCGGCATCCGGCGTGGGGTCCGCGTCGGTTTCGGTTTCGGTTTCGGTTTCGGTTTCCGCCAGCGCTTCGGTTTCCGTCGGCGTCGTTGGCGCCGTAGGCGTCGTGGTAGTCGCGGACGGCGAGACGGTGGTGGTGGGTGCCGACGAGGTCGGTGGCGACGTTGTGCTGGCAACGATCGGCGCCACTGTCGCCACGGGCGCGTCGGTGGTCGCGGCCGTGGATTCGACTCCACCAGCGCTGCACGCCGTCGCAGCCAGCGCAATGACGAGTGCGGACGCCAGGGTGCGCATCGGTGACATCATCGCAGCGGAATTCGGCGGCGCATGGTCACGCCCGCCGATTCAACCGCAGGCAGGAGCGCCTGCGGACGCTTCGGATTCCTGGGGCAGTGCCGGGCTAGCTCAGGTGCTCAGCGAAGTGAACAAGGGTGCGCTGTTTGGCGGTGCCGGCGGCATCGGGGTTGAAGCTGGCGCGGGCATCGCAGTTGAAGCCGTGATCGGCGCCGTCGTAGACGTGAACGGCGACGTGGGACCAACGCTCAGCGATGACGTTCACGTTCTCCAGCGGGATGCCGTGATCTTCCGAGCCGAAGTGCAGCAGCAGCGGCGCAGCGGGCCGCTCTTCGAGATACGGAATGATCTGGCCGCCGTAGTAGCCGGAGGCCGCTGCGATCTGGTCGGACAGACGAGCCGCCGCCACGTAGCAGACCGTCCCGCCCCAGCAGTATCCGACGACGCCCACCTTGCCGCCTTCGGAGGCGCAGGCCGCTGCGGCCGAGACGTCAGCCATCACCTGTTCCATCGTCAGGTCGTCGAAGGCAATCTTGCGACCCACATCGATGCCCTCGGCGTTGTAGCCCAGCTCGACTCCCGAGCGCACCCGGTCGAACAACGCCGGCGCCACCGCGAGGTAGCCGTCCGCTGCGTAGCCGTCGGCCACGCTGCGAATGTGGTCGTTCACACCAAAGATTTCCTGCACGACCACGACGCCGCCCTTCGGCGCGCCGTCAGGTTCGGCCCGGTAAGCGCTGAACGTCACGCCATCAGATGCTGTCAATTCGATCGTCTGTCCCATGGCGCAAATGTCTAGCGGACCCGCCCCGTCACCATCAGTGCTGCGCCTGTGGGAGATTGCGATTTTGAGCGCACTCACCACAGGAGCATGAGGCCTTCGGCCACGGCGGCATCGGTGAGCTGCTCATCAAAGCAGCCGAATGGACATCTGCCGATGAGGCGAGATGCGGCCAGCGCCGAGGCAAGCTGCACAGCGTCGTAGGCGCGAAGCGGGTGACGGGCTACGAGGTCGATTGCTGAGCGCAGGATGTCTTCGCCTACCTCGATGAGGACGGTGTCGCTGTCCCGGGTAGAAGCGGAGACGTCAGTCAGGAATCGCCGGCACAAGACCTGAGCGTCGGTTGCGGAGATTTCACCGACGCGATGCTTGCGCCATAACGCGGCTGGGACCTCCACAGCAGCCAGGTCGCTGGCGATCACCGGCTCCGAGACGGCTTGCACCACGTCGCTTTCTGGCTCGTTGGCGTAGCGCTTGACGAGAGCGGATGAATCGAGGAATACCGTCACCGATTGTCGCGAACCAGTTCAGACAGCGGTGTTCCCTGACCGGCTCGTTGGCGGGCGGCGGCGACCGCGTCTTCGTCGGGTCGCACCATGTCGCGAGCTTCAAAGTCAGAGAGAAGGCCAGCGAGTCTGAGGCGCGATCTGATCTCCTCGATTGCATTCGATGAGAGTGAGGGGTCAGTTGCCGCCTGCGCTATCCGGGTGAGGTACTCGTTCATCGAGATGCGCTGGTCCTGGGCACTCATCTTGATGCGAGCGACGAGTTCATCGTCTGCTCGCCAAGTGATCTGCTGCATGACTGCATGGTAGCAGTCATGCAGTCATGCAGATTGCGACCTGGGCGTCTGTTGATCGATTGGCCGGGTAGTTCGCGTGTTGGGGCCGCGCGCGGTGCTGATGCAATACAGGGCAGTGCGTGTCCGGCGCGGGAGTTGTCGGGCGTTTCGCGCTTTGGCGTGGGGTGCGGGTGTCGGTCGGGCGGGTCGCTCGCCTGCGGTCGCTGTTTCGTCGGCGGTGTTCGGATCGCCAGGAGAATCGATTGCGTTCGCCGTGGTGTTGCTGAGGGCCGTGGCTGCTGTGCTCAGGCCGCCAAGAGGGCGTGCGGATAGGTGGAGCGGCTTTCGGCATGCGTCTGGTGCCGTAACCGGCAGGCTTGTAGAGCTGCTGGTCAGAGGGTTGAGCCAGCCTGCGCAGTCAGATGCGTTTCCGCAGGTCAGCGCCTATCCGCTAATGCTCCAAATGAGTCTCGTGTGAACTTGGCGTGGGTGTGGGGCAGTTGCGGCGGCGAGGCGGCGGACCCTGCAGACGGTGTTCAGGCTGCTGGCTGTGTCTCGTGTGGCGTAGTGGCGGTCCGTGATTTGTGTGGTGTGGCGGCGGTCGGTACCGGTGGTCTGTGTGGTGTGGCGGCGGTCGGTACCGGTGGTCTGTGCGGTGTGGCGGCGGTCGGTACCGGTGGTCTGTGCGGTGTGGCGGTGGTCACAGCGGGCGGCGCGGCTGGGGACAGGGGCAGCAGTTGTGAGGTGTCGGCGGGTGCTGGCTGGTGTGGGGTGCGATGTTTGGGTTTGCGTGAGCGGGCGAGGTTCGGTGGCTGTGCAGGATCGGGGGGCATGAGCCGGTAGCGGCCGTCGCGCAGAACTACGTGCCAGTTGTGGTCGTGGATGCGGTCGTGGCAGGACCAGCACACCAGCACGAGATTGTCGACGTGTGTCTTGCCGCCGCTTTTCCACGGGATGACATGGTGCGCTTCGCATTCGAGCGGCAGCGCGCCGCAGCCGATGCAGGCCCCGTCGCGTGCGATCAGCGCGCGGCGCTGGGCGGCGGTGGGCGCCCGTCGTGCGACGGTCTCATACAGCGGGGTGAGCGTGTCGCCGAAGATCTCCACCCACACATCGGAGTTGCACGCCAGCCGCGCAAGGGCGCCGGGAGGGATCGGGCCGACACCGCAGATCTCCGCGAACCCACCGGGCTGATCAGCCAAAGCGGCCAAGTCGGCGCGCACGATGATCTCCGCGGCGGCCTTGCGCCCCACAGTCGGCGCCGGCACTGCTAGGAGCGTCGGCTCGGACTGATCGGTCCCTTCGGCGTGGCCGTGTCGGCCCGGTCGTGGGCTGTCAGTGTCGGGCGGTCTCAGCAGGTCCGGCTGCGGCGGGAGGTTCGTGTCCGGTCGCTGGTCGGCTGGTCCGGTCTGTGCTGGGGGTGTGCGAACGCCTTGTGGTGTTCCAGGCGGCGGCGCCTGACCAGCAGCGAGCCGAGCGGTCTGTGCTGGCGGTGTGCGAACGCCCTGTTGTGCTGTTGTGCCAGCGGATTGTGCTGTTGTGCCAGTGGATTGTGCTGTTGTGCCAGTGGATTGTGCGGCTGTGCCGGCGGCCAGGAGCGTGTCGAGCGCGTCGGCCATGCGCTGGTCTGTGGTGCGCTGCTCTGTCGCGGGCCCAGTAGCACCGCCGCCGCCGCTGCCGTTGCTGTCGTTGCCGTTGCCGTTGTCGTTGTCGTTGTCGTTGTTGTGGTTGTCGCCGCCAGCGGCCCGGTTGGGGTGCTGGGCTCGGCGGCGGTCGGCTTGGCGGTGTTGTTCGGCTTGGCGGCGCAGCCGCTGCTGGATGCGGGCGCCGGTTTCGGAGTCGAAGCTGCCGCGCATCTGCACCGACCCGTCCTCGCCGTTCCAAAAGCGCACATGACGGTTGCGGCGGTTGCGGCGATGCTGCGCCGCGAGATCGGCGGCGTCTTGGTGCTGGGCTTCCCAGCGGCGAGCGGCGTGGGCGAACTCGTCGGCTGGCAGGGTCTTGGCGAGCCCGATCAGCCCAGGGTCGTGTTGCACTGCGCCGGGGCTGGTCTTGCGCGCTGCGCGCGCGAGCCTGGCCGCGTTCGCCAGGCTGATCTGGCCCGCCGCGACCCCCTCGTCCGCGTCGGGGATCGAGGCAAGCTCGGCGCCAGTGCGCACGTTGCGCGCGGCGTCGGAGCGCGACAGGCCGCTGTGCTCGCTCAGCAGCCCTGCGCCGCCGTCGCCGTGGTCCTCGCGGCGGGCGACCAGCGCGGCGGCTTTGGTCTCGAGCAGCTCGACGCGGCTGCGCAGCTGCTTGGACAGCGCCAGGGTGCGGCGCAGCTGATCGCTGGAGGCGGCGTCGACGGCGTCAAGCGCGGAGGTGAGGTGCCCGAGTGCCTGCTCCACGTGAGAGAACATGTGTTCACTCTACGGGGAGGGTGTCACAAACACACGTTCTCGACCCAATCCGATCATTACAATTACTTTACATACCGTTTCATAGTACGACAGTGCTGTACACTGACACCGGCGAACCGCCCCCGGCCGCGACGGGACCAGCGACCGACAGCACACCGCCAAACCCGACACGATCCTGCACCACACCTCGCCAGCCGAGGCCCACCCCCAATAAACAGCCCGAGCACACTGTCGAGTCCGGTACGACACCCCCGACTCCGCGCCAAAATGCGAAGAGCCGGTTGTCGGGTCGGAGAGATTTAGATATCGTACGATATCGTCCAGATGGAGAGGTTCGAACGTGGCTGACATCTTGATTCGTGACGTTCCCGACGATGTTGTCGCGGCCGTCGATGCCAACGCAAGCAGGGCTGAACTTTCCCGAGTCGAGTACCTGCGTCGAATGCTCGAACGCGAATGCGCACGTACACCTGAAGTGACGGTGGAGTCCTTTCGCAGGCTCGCGGAGACCTGCGCCAACGCCAAGGACCCCGAATTCATCGCCTCCGCATGGCGGTAACCGAGTGGCTTATAGACACTTCGGCGCTGGTTCGGCTGGAAATCGCGATCGACGCAAGTGAGTGGACAAAGCGAGTCCAGCGTGGACTCGTGCGGATCGCGACTGCGACGAGGCTGGAACTCGGCGTAGCGGCTCGTTCAGCCGAAGAACTTCGTCGGCGGTTTGATGAACCTCCGCTCAGCATGATGCCTGTCGAGTATCTGACACCGGCAGCGGAGGACCGGGCAGTCGAAGTGCAACTGGCGTTGGCGCGAGCTGGTCATCATCGTGCGCCGTCGATACCGGATCTCTTGCTCGCTGCATCGGCGGAACTCGCGGGACTGACCGTCCTGCACGTCGACAAGGACTTCGAACTCATCGCAGAGGTCACCGGCCAGCCCGTCGAACGGCTTGCGATAACGCCGAGTTTGTGAAGTCAACCGGAGCTGGACGGTTCGGCTGAAGCGTCACTCGCTTCGTCGAAGGCGTCAGCCAGCCATCGCAACCGTGCCGCCACCACCCTTGGGGCAGCCGTCGGCAAGTAGTCCCTGTTCGGATGCTCGCCACGGAATCCGATCGCGTCAAGCCACGGGTTCGCGAGCAGTTCAAGAGCAGCGTCGACGTCCCCAAGCCGTGATGCAATCCCGTTCTGGCTCAGGGCGAATTGCACGACTTGAGCTGTGGCCGTCGCCGAACCGCTCTCTGCCACGTTCGACACCGCTCGGCATGCACCGACGAGCAAGCCACGCCGATGCTCATGTTCGGCGCGAGCGGCCTCAATTGGCACAAGATCTACTGTGCCGCCGCGAGGCTGGTCATTCTCGTCGGCGAACAACGCTTGATACTCGGGCAGCGGCAGCGGCACCAGGGCGTGCTTGGCAACAAGTTCGGCGAGCAATTCGGCGGCAAGCACGCCGATCCGTGCGCTCGTAGCGAAGTCGAGTAGCTGACCACTCGGTTCCGGACCGACCAAGAGCGCATACTCAGCTTGGTGCAACTTCCGATGCTTCTCGATCGCAGGCCACGTGACCTGACCAGATGTGAGCTTGCCCTTACTGACCGCTTTCGCATCGACGACCGCTTTGTATCGCCAACGATTCGCTAAGCGGACGTCACCGTCGGCAGGCTGGCGAACCCCGCTGACCAACACGTCTGTCTGACCCGCTCCCGACAGCAGTTGTGCCTCGAAGCCCAAGAACGCAAAGGCGTCTCGCACCGCTTCCTCGAACTCCTTGTGCCTAGCTCCATCGTTCGCGCATTGGATCAAACGTTGAGCGATATCAGTTGCCAACGTTCGGGGCGATTTCGGCTCGGGGTGGATTGGATGGGATTCATCCGTCGGCAGTTCTCCGCCTTCTGTCCCATTGCCCTCGTGAACGGAGCCCCCATCCCGGACGGGAGGTTGCACTCCAAGATCGTCGACACTCACCGTCGTCACTTCGTTGGGCCGGTACAGCTTGATTCGATCGAGAAAGGCAAGTCCTGCGTCGGTCGCCTGGTACGTATTGCCGGGCTTTTGCTGTGCGAAGCCAGCGGACCTCAACCATCCGAGTCGGTACGCGATCTGCGAGTCCTTCTGCCATCCGAAGCCGTATCTGTCGTTGGCAGTCTTGAGTAGTGACTTTCGTGTTCGCGGTAGTCGCACCTCGTGAATCAACTCACCGACGAGCCTCAGGTTCGCGTGCATGGTTCCGACGACGAAATCCGCGCGCCGCGTTTCTAGCCAGCGAGCGCTGGGCGAGGTGAGGGCGATGCGGTCTGGAGTCTTCTCTAAGAGGCCGTACTTCTGCAGCCCCTGGATCTGAACTAACGCCACATAGGCATCCAGCGAGTAAGCCGCCATGTAGCGCTGCTGTAGTTCATCTTGATCCAGCCGGTCATCGCGGCACTGCTGCAGAATCCAAGCCAAGGTGTCGAAGTACCGCTCGTACCCACCGGCAAGCGGCAGCACGCCATTTGCGCGCTGCTCCCACGGTTTGACCTGGGGCAGCTCCGCGGCGAGGTCGTCCGTCAAGGGGTTATGACAAACCCATGAAGCGGCGGGCGTTGGTGTAGACGACTTCGTTGCGCAGGCTGCTTACCTCGTCGTCGAAGCCTTCGAAGGTCTCGTTGAGCTCGGCGAGAGCACCGGGGAACGTGCAGTCGTAGTGGGGGTAGTCCGAACCCCACACGACCGTGTGCGCGAGGCCCATGGCTGCGACCTGTTCGAAGGCCTCGCCCTCGCCTGCCTCCATCGTCACGAAGCATTGCTCGGAGAAGATCTCGGTGGGGTCTCGCTTGAGCCTCGGCACCAGGTGGCCCATGGCTTCCTTGTGCTCATCGAGACGGTCCAGCCAGTACGGCAGCCAGCCCAGGCCCGACTCGAAGAAGCCCACCCGCAGCATCGGATGGTCGTCGAGCACGCCCGAAGCCACCATCTCCATCACCGAGGCCATCTGCTCGAACGGATGGCACACCATGTGGACGTAGAACTGGTTCTCGTAGCGGGTCTTGGCGAAGCTCGGCATTCCCGAGCCGAAGCTGCCGTGAATAGCGACCGTCAGGTCGTGATGCTCGGCTGCGGACCACACTCGATCCATGTCCGGGGAGAACAGCTCCAGGCCGCCGTAGCGCTCCGGACGGAACGTGACCCCCGTCAGACCGGCGTTCGCGACCTCTTCGATGACCGCCACGGCGCCGTCCACTGACTGCAGCGGGCAGACGCCCACGCCAAAGAGACGGTTCGGATCCTCCGACACGAAGTCGGTCATCCAGCGGTTGTACGCACGAGCGTTCTCGACAGCGATCTCAGCGTCGTTGATGTCGCCCGAGATCAGCATGAGCGACGGGAACATCAGCGCCGCGGCGAGACCTTCGTCGTCCATGACCGACAGGCGTGCTGCCGGGTCGTAGCTGCCCGGCACGATGTCATCCCAGGTGACTTTGGTGCCGTACGCATGCGGGATGCACGCCGGCGCAATGCCGTTGCGCAGCTTCTTTCCCTCGGCAAATGCGGCATCGGTGCCGTCGTCCATGATCCGGCACTGCATGATCTGGTCGCGGAACTTCGGATCGGCGTATTCCTGCCACACCGACGGCGGCTCCGCGATGTGCGCATCCGCGTCGTACACCGGCACCTTGCCGTTCGTCGCCAGCGGACCAAGTCCCTTGCGTGTCTCCGTCATGGCCATGTCACGGCCTCCCCGTTGCCCCAGTGGGCCCATTCTGCCCCACCCCCGCAATCGGTGCGGAACGAAGACGGGTCAGCGCCGTTCGGGATGCCCCCGGGGAGCTGGAACTTTGAAGCTGAGATCAGTCGGCGTACAGCGCCCGAAGGCCTCGGCTGACGGCCGAGCCGACGACGCTGTTGTGATTCTCTCCGGGGAAGACGTGCCAGGTGAGGTCGATGTTGCGGTAGCCGCGGGCCGAGAACTGGTCGTGGAACTTGGCTTGGGGCGAGTATTCGTCGGTCTCGTTCCCCCCCATCGACATGAACACCTTGACGTCCGGATCGCCGCCGGCGGCGGCGTGCTCGGCTTCGAGGCGGAACATGACCTCGTAGTCCCACCACACCGACGGGCTCGCAAGCAGGTAGCGGGCAAACATGTCCGGGCTGTTGAACAGCACGTGGAGGCCGAACAGCGCCGTGAACGAGTGCCCGACGTAGGTGGTCTCGCCGACGTGATACCGGTCGCGCAGCAGCGGCATCACATCGCCGGCGAGCCACTGTCGAAACGGCTCGGCCCCGCCCGTCTCAGCGGCGAGCGCTCGAATGCCGGTCATCGGCGGGGCCTCAGCAGGCGTCACCGTGTAGTCGATTGCTCGAAGATCGAGCATCTCTCGCATGTCGGCGGTGTCGTGCGCGATGCCCGCGACCACGCAGCGGGGCGTCTCCCGAGACATCGACAGGATGCGAGTGGTGTCCACGGCGGTGCCGAACGTCCAAGGCGCATCGCAGCACACGACGAGCGGGTACGGGTCGGAGGCGTCCGCCCGGTAGCCCATCGGCAGCGCGACCCAGAGCTGATAGCTCCGACCGGCGTCGGCTCGATGGAGGATGTGAGTCTCGATGGGCCAAGAGCCCGATTCAGCCACGGCGGGAATGTTATTGGCGGCGCGTGGTCATCGTCAGGCCGTCGCCGATGGGGAGCATCACGCTGCGTGCCCGTTCGTCGGCCGCGACACGGTCGTTGAATGCCCGAATGGCTGCGGTGCCTTCGTCGTCTCGGGACGGATCGGCAACCGCTCCGCCCCACAGCACGTTGTCCACGAGAATCACGCCACCCGGCGACAGCCGGCCGAAGATCTCCTCGTAGTAGTCGACGTAGCTGGATTTGTCGGCGTCGATGAACGCCAAGTCGATCTGGGGTTCGGTCGGCAACGCACGCAACGTGTCTAGCGCCGGTCCGATGCGCAGGTCGATGCGATCGGCCACGCCTGCTCGCTCCCAGTAGCGGCGGGCAACCGAGGTCCACTCCTCGGAGACATCGCAGCAGATGAGCCCGGCACCCGGTTCAAGCGAACTCGCGACGCAGAGCGCCGAGTAGCCCGTAAATGTGCCCACCTCGACAGCGAGCCGGGGGCGCAACGCCGTCGTTAGCACGCTCATGAACGCGCCCCGCAGCGGGCTGATCTGCATGCCCGCAACCCGCCCCAGCGCTGCCGTTTCGGCGATCAGCTCCCGCTGGACAGCAGTCGGCTGCAGCGAGTGCGCCGCCGCATATGACGCAGCCCGTTCCTCGATGAAAGCGCTCTGGCGAGACACCGCGACGAGGTTACGGTGAATCAATGAAGCGCTTCCATGCAGTCGCTGGCTTCACGGTGATGGTCGCTTTAGGGGTTGCCTGCTCAAGCGGTCAGACAGAGATTGTCGTCGCCGGTGCGGGCCCTGACACCTCCGGCTCGGCGCCTGAAGCCGACGTCGAATCTGCAGATGTTCGCTCGGATGAGTCGGACACAATCACTCTCGAAGGTACTCTCATCGAGGGCGCCGCATCGATGCCGCTGCGAGAATTGGTCCAGCGAGTACTCGGCTCCGACCCCGACTTGCCGTGGCTGTTGTTCGACCCCGATGCGCCGTTGACACACGAAGCATGCGATCCCGAGCCGCCGCCTAGCACACCTAGCAATGGTGAACGAGTGGTCACCCGTGCCGAAGCATTCGTGCATGATGCCTGCTACATGGCTGCGGATTTCGACATTCCGCCATGGCAGGCACTGATCCAGTTGGACCAGCAATCCCGTGCCGGTGCCTTTACCTCGCGCTGGCGGACGGAGTACCCCGACGAATTCGACGTGGCGTTGAACCTGACCGTGCGCTGGAACAGTGCTGTGCCACCCGAAGTGCTGGCCGAGGCACAGGCCAGTGGTCTTCCGTTCCGATTCGAGCAGTCGACTTCCGTCACTGCAGCAGAGATCCAGCGCGCTGCCGAGCAGATCTGGGAAACCCTGCGAGGGTTCGGCATACGCAATGTCGACTACGGGGGCTACGTCTTGACCCGGACGGTTGAGGCCCGGATTGGCCAGGCGTTCGTCGACGGTGTGCCCATTGACCGTGAGGCCGTCGAAGCGGCCTTGCCCAGACGGCCAGGCATCACCTACGAGATCGAGTGGCTGCTCGATCCCGACGAGATTTCGCCGCCGGTGGTGGACCGTTTCGTTGTCGCATTCGTGCAGATGTCGACCGACAACTTGAATCGCGGCACTCTGCGCATCGGTGATGAGTGCATTTGGGTCGAACACGGCGATGGGCCGACACAGCGGACGCTCGTGTTCGCCCATTCCGAGCGGCTCAGCTTCGATGCCTCGATTCCCGCCGTTGTAAACGGCGAGCACGTGATGCGCGACGGCGACGAGATCGAGTTCGGCGGCAGCGCCGATGGGCACATCAACACTGTCGGGGATGACTTCCTTACTCTGCCCCACTCCACATGCCCGCCGATGTGGCACATTGCCGTCGGGCCTAGCCCCTACACCGGCTGGTAGGCGCTAGCGACTCGCTTCAAGCAGACTGCGAGGGTTCGCGTCTGCGTTCGCGCTGATTGCCTACAAGCGGGAGTCACATGCCGGTACTGCGATCACACATCGACACGTCTTCTGAGTGGTTCGCCAAGAACTGCAAAGACATGCGCGAACAGCTCGCCGAACTCGACGAGCTGCACCAGCAGGCAGCAGCGGGTGGCGGGCCGCGGGCGATGGCCCGCATGCGCAGCCGGGACAAGATGCCGGTCCGCGAACGCATCTCGATGCTGGTCGACCGCGACTCGCCGTTCTACGAGATCAGCTCGCTAGCCGGCTACTGCTCCAACTACGCCGTCGGCGGCGGGCTGGTGATGGGCATCGGCGTCGTGAACGGCGTCGAGTGCATGATCGAAGGCAACGATCCGACGGTGCTGGGCGGCGCCATCACGGTGTTCGCCGGCCGCAAGATCATGCGAGCCATCGAGATCTCCCGGGACAACCGGATGCCGTACATCCAGTTCGTCGAATCGGCCGGCGGCGACCTGCGAGGCAACGACGACCCCGAACGCCAGATGCGCGAACAGGAGAACCACTTCGCAGAATCCGGCCGACTGTTCTACGACGTAACCGAGCTGTCGAAGCTGAAGATTCCGTCGATCTCGGTGGTGTTCGGCAGCTCGACGGCCGGCGGCGCCTACCAGCCCGGGATGAGCGACTACAACATCTTCATCCGCAACCAGTCCAAGGTCTTCCTGGGCGGGCCGCCGCTGGTGAAGATGGCGACCGGCGAGGACTCCGACGACGAGACGCTGGGCGGGGCGCAGATGCACGCCGAGATCTCGGGCCTCGCCGACTACCTCGCCGAGGACGAAGCGGACGGCTTGCGTATCTGCCGGGAAGTGGTGGCGCACCTCAACTGGCGCAAGCAAGGTCCCGGCCCGACGATGCCGGCGGATCCTCCAGTGCATAGTCCCGAGGAGTTGCTAGGCCTCATGCCTCGTGACCTGCAGGCGATCATCGACTGCCGCGAGGTCATCGCCCGCATCACCGACGGCTCCCGATTCGAGGAGTTCAAGGCCCGCTACGGCACCACGCTCATCTGCGGCTGGGCCTCAGTCCATGGATTCCCGGTGGGCATCCTCGGAAACAACGGCCCGCTGTTCAGCGACAGCTCCGAGAAGGCCACCCAGTTCATCCAGCTCTGCAACCAGCAGGACATCCCGCTGCTGTTCCTGCAGAACATCACCGGCTACATGGTGGGAAAGGACTTCGAGCAGGGCGGCATCGTCAAGAACGGCTCGAAGATGATCAACGCCGTGTCCAACTCGATGGTGCCCCACATCACGGTCATCCTGGGAAACAGCTACGGAGCCGGAAACTACGGCATGTCGGGGCGGGCGTTCAACACTCGCTTCACGTACCTGTGGCCGACCGCCAAGATCGCCATCATGGGACCGAAGCAGATCGCCGGCGTCATGTCGATCGTGCGGCGCGGCCAGGCCATGCGGCGCGGCGTCGAATTCGACACCGACGCCGACCGCAAGATCACTGAGCAGGTCGAGCACTTCCACGAGCTGAAATCCCTCTCCGCATACGCCAGCGGGCGAGTGACCGACGACGGGGTCATCGACCCGCGCGACACCCGTGACGTGGTGGCGATGTCGCTGTCGGCGTGCCACAACAACGAAGTGAAGGGCGCCGACGGCTTCGGCGTCTTCCGGATGTAGGGGCGGCTGCGATGAGCAAGCAACGACACCAACCGAAGACACCGCATCAACACGGGTCTTCCGGATGCAACGGCGGCGCGCGATGAGCGAGAACACTCGAACACAGCAACGCCCGCTTCGGCGGCTGCTCGTTGCCAACCGGGGCGAGATCGCCCGCCGCGTCTTCCGCACCGCGAGCGCCATGGGCATCTCGACCGTCGCCGTGTATTCCGACGGCGACGCCGAAGCGCCGTTTGTCACCGACGCGGACCTGTCGGTGCCGCTCGGCGGGCGGACCGCAGCAGAGTCATACCTGTCCATCGACAAGGTGATCGCTGCCGCCCAGCGCAGCGGCGCCGATGCCGTGCATCCGGGCTACGGCTTCCTGTCGGAGAACGCCAACTTCGCCGCGGCTGTGATCGAAGCGGGGCTGATCTGGGTGGGGCCTCCGCCTGCGGCTATTGCGGCGATGGGCGACAAGCTGGCCGCCAAGGAGACCATGGTGGCCGCAGGCGTCCCGACGCTGCCTTCGGTCCCGGTGACCGACACCATGTCCCCCGACGACCTGGCTGCGGCGGCGTCTCACGTCGGCTATCCCCTGCTGGTCAAGGCTTCGGCTGGCGGCGGCGGCAAAGGCATGCGCATCGTGGACTCTGCGAGCTCGCTCGCAGATGCTGTGGCGGCGGCGCGCCGCGAAGCGGCCGGCGCCTTCGGCAACGACACGGTGTTCCTTGAGCGCTACCTGCCAGCGCCGCGCCACGTCGAGATTCAGGTGCTGGGTGACACACACGGGAACGTCGTGCACTGCTTCGAGCGGGAATGCTCGATCCAGCGGCGCCATCAGAAGGTCATCGAGGAGGCACCGTCGCCGGCGGTGACGCCGGCGCTGCGTGAGCGCATGGGTGCTGCTGCGGTCGCTGCGGTCAGCACCATCGGCTACCACTCGGCTGGGACCGTGGAGTTCCTGCTGGAAGGCAGCGGCGACGACGCCGAGTTCTGGTTCCTCGAGGTCAACACCCGTCTGCAGGTCGAGCATCCGGTCACCGAGGAGATCACCGGTCTCGACTTGGTGCGTGAGCAGATCCGCGTCGCAGCCGGCGAGCCGCTGGGCTACGCGCAAGCTGACCTGGCGATCAACGGCCACGCCGTCGAGGCCCGCCTGTACGCGGAGGATCCCAGAAACGGATTCCTGCCCGCAACCGGCACTGTCGAGCTGTGGGCGCCGGCAAGCGAGCCCCAGGCGCGCTTCGATTCAGGCATCGAGATGGGCTCGGTGGTGGGCACAGAGTTCGATCCGATGCTCGCCAAGGTGGTCATGGCGGCGCCGACGCGTACCGAGGCTGCGCTGGGACTGGCATCAGCGCTCGATCGCACCCGGATGGGCGGCGTTGTCACCAATCGCGATTTCCTCTCCGCGGTGCTGCGCAGCGAGGAGTTTCTCGCCGGCGACACCACTACTGATTTCATCGACCGAACGGGACTTGCCACCGCCTCGCCGCCCTACCGCGGCCTGTTCTTGCATGCAGCGGCATCAGCCGTGGCGCTGGTGTCGCAAGCCCGGAATCGTGAGCTGGCGACCGCGCTGGGCTTCATGACATCGGGGTACCGCAACAGCGTCATGCCCGACGAGGTGCTGCCGCTCACGGCACTCGATCCCGTGGCAGGCGATGTCGATGTGAGCGTTGCCTACCGGCGCCAGCGGGACGGCAGCTACCGGCTGCGCGTGGCGCCGCTGCGGACCGACGCGCCGTTTGCGCCGCCAGAAGATGGCGAACCCCAACCGAGCGACAGCGACGGCGGGGACAGCGGCAGCGACGAGGACGGCTACGACGGCGGGGGCCTGCCGGACTCCAGCGAGTTCGTCGTGCGGCCCCATTCGATCCAGATCCACACCATCGTGGACGACGTGGCCGGCGGGGTGACCGACGCACCCCCCGCCGAGCAATTCGATGCCGAACTCGACGTCACTGTGCTCAATTCCTTTGGCGGCGGGATGCGAGGCACCTGGCAGATCAGCCGACGCGGTCACGACTGGTACGTCACCGGGCCGCTCACCGGTTCAGCGACGTTGCGGGAGCGGTCTCGATTCCCCGACCCGGACGCCGAGGCTGTTGAGGGCGGACTGGTCGCGCCGATGCCCGGCAAGGTGTTGATGGTCAACGTCTCCGAAGGAGACCGGGTGAGCGCAGGCCAGGTGCTGGTGGTGATGGAAGCCATGAAGATGGAGCACCAGATCACTGCACCGGCCGACGGCGGAGTGAGCGAGGTGCGCGCTGCTGTCGGCGATCAAGTCGACAACGGCGAACTGCTCGTGGTCATCACGGCAGACGAATAGCCGAGACACCCCGTCGAATAGCGTCGATCTGGTCGGCGTTCGAGGGGGGTCGGACAGCTTCGATATGAGCTACGACCTGCAATCCCTTCGAGGCGATGTCAGCGGCGGGCTGGCCGCGGCGGCCGTCACGATCACGCCCGCAGCGACCTTCGGCGTCGTGTCAGGACTTGGGCCTGCCAGCGGCATCTACGGCGCGATCACCGTCGGACTGTTCGTGGGCATCTTCGAACGCGCCCGTCCACAGATCGCAAGCGTCAGCAGCGTGATGGCGGTGGCGATGGCGGCGGTCATTGCCACCCACGCTGACACCGCTGCGGAAGCGTTCACGGTCGCGATGCTGGCCGGCTTGATCCAAGTGCTCATGGGTGCTCTGCGCATCGGCAGCTACGTCTCCTACACGCCCTACTCGGTGATCGCAGGATTCACTTCCGGCATCGGCGTGATGATCGTCGTGTCCATGGTGCAGACGTTCGCTGGCACACCGGTCAAGATCACCAAACCCCTCACCGCGATCCGGGGCTGGCCCGACGCGCTCGGCAACCTGAACGCCAGCGCACTGGCGATCGCTGTCGTCACGCTCGTCATCGCGATTGCGTGGCCGCGCAGACTGCGGCGCGTTGTTCCCCCGACGGTCGCCGGACTGATCTGCGGCACGCTGCTCAGCGTCATCTGGCTGGGCGACGTGCCCACCATCGTTGATGTCCCAACAGGTCTGCCCGAGCTCCAGCAGCCGGTCTTGTCGCTCGACTTCCTGGCGAGTTCGTTGGTGCCGGCACTCACGATTGCAATGCTCAGCACCGTGCGCGGCCTGCTGTCCTCGCTCGCCGTCGACGCTCAGACCCGCACGCAAACCGACGCCAACCGTGGCTTGCTGAGCCTCGGAGCCGGGAACGCCGCTGCGGCGTTGATTGGTGGGCTTCCCGGGCACATGACGTTCGTCACGACGGTGCTGAATATCCGGCTCGGGGCAACGACGCGTGTCTCGGTGGTTGTACGCGCTCTGGCGCTGCTGGCAATCGTGCTGGGGCTTGCGCGCTACCTCGAGTTCGTTCCCCATGCGGCCCTGGCGGGCATGCTGGCCGTGCTCGGCTGGCAGATCATCGACTGGCGGTTCCTGGCACGCGTCGGGCGCGTCCAGCGAGAGCACCTGCTGATCATGCTCACGACACTGAGCATCACTGTCTTGGTCGACTTGGTCACAGCGGTGGCGGTCGGGCTGATCGTGGCCGGCATGATCGGCGCCCGCCAACTGGAACGGCTGCAGCTCGACAGCGTCGTCTCGGTGCCCCTCCTCGACCAGATCTTCCTCCACGGCCAGACGCCCGACATCCACGGCATCGGCCCCTACTCCGCACGTGTTGGCATCGTAAAGCTGCGTGGCAGCTTCACCGTCGCCTCGTCGAGCAAGCTCATCCGCACGATCGGCGACGACATCGTCGGCCACGAAGTCGTGATCTTGGACTTCTCCGAGACCGACTACATCGACGACAGCGCCGCCCTCGTCATCGAGCAGCTCATCGACACCGCTGCCGGCGGCGACGCACAGTGCATTGTCATGGCACTCGACGGCATGCCTGCTGCCACGCTCGAATCGCTCAACGTTCTGCGCAAAGTCCCTGACGAGCACATCGTGGCGAACCTGGATGAAGCCCGGGAAGCAGCCAGGCAATTGCTCGCCTAGACGCGACGCGTGGCGACAGGCCCCAGGGCTACTGTCTGCGCCAACCCGGGGGGCACCGTGCCGCCTGGCGGACAGGGAGCCACTGATGGACGCAACGCGAGTACACCGACCGGGACGGCTCGGCGATCCGGATATGACGCTGGGGACCGACCCGCGAGCAGATCGCCGAATGGTTGCCGTGATGACGGAGCTCGGCCTCGACGGCCACGGCGAACCGACGCCGGTCAACGTCGACACGCCCATCGAGGACCTCTACGCCTACTGCGACGAGGCCGAGCCGGGCTTCCAGATGATGTTCGACGTGCTCTACCAAGGCCTGACGGCGATCGAGGGCATCGAGCGCAACGACGTCACCATTACCGGGCCTGACGGCAACGAGATCAGCCTGTACATCCACCGTCCCGCCGGAGTCGAAGGGCCGCTGCCGGCCATCTTCCACATTCACGGCGGCGGCATGGTGATCCTCACAGCAGCCGACGCCAACTTCTGCCGCTGGCGCGACGAGCTGGCCGCTCTCGGTCTCATCGCCGTGGGCGTGGAGTACCGCAACGGCGGCGGATCGCTTGGCAACCACCCCTTCCCGGCCGGCCTCAACGACTGTGGCACTGCGCTGGAGTGGGTCGCGGCCAACAAGGCCGACTTGGGTATTTCCACGATCACTGTGTCGGGCGAGTCCGGCGGCGGGAACCTGACGCTGGCGACCACGCTCAAGGCCAAGCGCGACGGCTATCTCGACGTCATCGACGGCGTGTTCGCTCAGTGCCCGTACATCTCGGGCATGTACGCGAATCCGCCCGGGGACCTGCCGTCGCTGCACGAGAACGACCAGTACTTCCTGGGCTGCGAGAACATGGGCGCGCTCGTCAAGGCGTACGACCCCGCCGGTGAGAATGCGACCAATCCGCTGGCGTGGCCGATGCACGTCAGCGTCGAGGAGCTGGAGGGCATGCCTCCCCATGTCATCTCGGTCAACGAGCTCGATCCGCTGCGCGATGAGGGACTGACGTACTACCGAAAGCTGACTGCTGCGGGGAACACGGCAACGGCTCGGACCATCAACGGCACGTGCCACGCGGGCGACGTGATCTTCCGCACCGCCATGCCCAACGTGTACGCATCTACCGCCGCCGCCCTGCGCGACTTCGCCTACTCGGTGTAGCCAAACAGCCTCGAACCGTCATCCCCGGGAACGCCTGAGCGATCACATCTCAACCCAGCGGTGTAAAGGGCACTCGCGCGATGACCCATCGAAGGGTGGCCTGCAGCGTTGAATCAAATCAGGAATTGGTCAAGCTCCAGCAACCTCCGACGCCCAAGAGTTCGTGACGACACTTCAGCAGTCTTGACCAGATCGCTGGTCACATGGCAGTGACATCGCTGGAGCAGCTCAGTCGCTGCTGGGCCCCAAGGTCAAATCAATTGCAGCAATTGTTTCGTCCATCGATCGCTCTACTGCATCCTGACGATGGACTGCCGCAATTACTTGCAGCGCTGATCGTAATCCCAATCCCTGATTCGCGTTCCCCAGTGTGATTGTCTGGCTTACATCCTCGTCTGCCGCCAGGTACACATCAGGTCGTAGGCTTACGTGATCAGCGTTAGCAAGCGCCTTCCAAGCATCCGAGAGTTCGCGCCAGTACGCAGAAATCTGATCACACTTCGCCCGCCGCTGGCCAAACGAGACATATTCATCTGCATGATCGTTCCAGAATTCTGAAGCTAGTTCGGTGCTCATTGCTCGATCATCAGCAATTGCCTGCGCATTGAACCAGATAGCTTCTCCCGGATCGTCTCGGCCAGCCATTATAGTTCCCCAGTGAGAAATAGCTTTGAGTGCATCAGTTCCATAAGGATTAGATCAATCGTAATCCACCATCCACATCATCTGATTTGTCGAATAAACGTATCCGATCCCCAAGCCCTGTCAGCAGTCAACAGCACCAATTGCAGGCGACGAGCAAGCGCCATACAAAGACGATCCGCTAGCGAGAGTCCTTCACCGCGAACGTATCGCCGAGCCGCCCACTCCGCATCGTCACGACCAACGGGCACGATGGCAATCGATCGACGCGCCATTAAGAAATCAGCAATCTGCTCAAGATCATGACCTTTGGCAAGAATCTGCTGAGATACTTCGGACCAGTTTGCTGCACCACACAGCGCAGTTTCTTGCAGCATCGCCTGTTCAACCACATCTGCGCCCGCCTCGCCTTGAAGATAGGCCAAGAGTGCCGATGCATCCAAGACGACACTCATCGCAGATCTTCTCTGGCTGCTTCCTCTCTCCTCGACCTCAAGAGATCACTTACCATGCCACTACCGCTGAGCTGCGTCCGAATCGTACGCAAAGCTGCCGAGTAGCTCTCGGCTTGGATAGCTGACGTATTTGTCCTTTGAGCGCTGCTGCAAAGACTCGCGATTAATTCTGTCATCCGAGTCCGCGTCGTTGCCGAAATTGGGCGCTGTGGGTCTTGATTGGCGACCGGTACTTCTTCGGTCGTTTCGCTCATGAGAGCAATCCTATTGTTTGCGATGGATCTAGTGGAAATCGGTCACGTGCGCATCGGGGATGTCGACCCGCTCCGAGGTGTTCGATACGTGCGACGGGGCGACCACTTCTACGTGGTCGCATCGGCGGTGGCAGCAGTGGTGCGCCCCCCATCGAGGCGGTTGTCGATCCTCGCGGTTGGTGGGTCCACCGCTCCGCCACGCCAAGCATCTTGCCACGGTAGGACGTTTGCCTTCGCAACTCAAAGTAGTTACCGCATCTAACGACGCGCTTGGGCGACCGGGACGCCATCGCGCCGGGGGTAGGCCGTCGCGAACAGCAGCGCTTGGGTGGCGAACAGCACAAGCGCCAACAGCCACACCCAGCGCATCCCATCGAGAAACGCAGCGGGAGATGCGGGTCGGCCGACGATGCCGATCGCAGCGGCGACGCCGAGCGCTACCGACAGCTGGAAGATGGTGGTGCGCCCTGCGCCGGCCATCGCGTATCGAGGCGGGGGCACGTCGCGCATCGCCGCGCCGACCAGCGGCGCAAAGCCGCATGCGGCGCACAGACCCACGACCACTCCGGGAATCAGCATGCCGGTGACGTAGCTGGGTTCTGTGCCGGTCCACGCCAAGTGCATCGCGGCCGCTGTCACGCCCAACAACCCGCCTGCGACCAGCAGCGGTCGCGACCCGAACCGATCAGCGAACCGCCCGGCTATCGGGGCAAGCATCGAGGACACCATCGGGCCGGGCGCCATGGCGAATCCCGATTTCAGCACCGACCAGCCCCAGGCACGCTGAAGGAACTCGGGAAGCACGATCAGCCATGCGAAGAAAGCCGTAGCAAAGGCGACGGTGCCCAGATTGCCAACGACGTAACTGCGGAGCCGGAACAGGCCCAAGTCGAACAATGGCGCCGTGTGGCGATGCGAGCGCACGATGAACAGGCCCACCAGCACGATGCCCACGGCCAATGAGGCGAGCGTCTTGGGGGCTGCCAAGCCCCAGTCGGACACCTGCACGATGGTCAGCACGAAGGCACCGACACCGATCGAGGCCAACGGCACGCCCACGAGATCAACCTGCCGTGCCACCCCGTCACCCCTGCTCTCAGCCAGCCAGGTCGGTCCGAGCAGCAGCGCCATCAGCGCCACCGGCACGTTGATCAGGAACACCGAACGCCAGCCCAGCGCGTCGACCAGCAGTGCCCCCACGGAGGGACCCAGTGCTGCGGCCAGCCCGCCCATGGCGCCCCAGACGCCGATGGCCATCTGCCGTCGCTCGATCGGAAACGCCGTCAACAGCAATGCCAGGCCAGACGGGAACTGCAACGCCCCACCCAGGGACTGCACGACACGCGCCGCTATCAGCAGCTCAGCCGATACGGCGAATCCTGACAGCAGCGAGCCGACGGCGAAGATTGCGATCCCCCACAAGAACATCCTGCGACGACCGAACCGATCCGCCATCCAGCCGGCGGGTAGCAGCACCGATGCGACACCGATGTTGTAGGCGGTGATGACCCACGACAGTGCGGCCGCCGACGCGTCTGGGAATGCCTGGGCGATCTCGTCGCGAGCCAGCGCGATGACAGTGATCTCGAGCGCCACCATGAAGCCCACGAGCGACGTCACGAACAGTGTCCGGTACTCCGTAGCGCCGGAGGTGGAAGCGGGTGTTTGCATGATCAGAATCGGCGAGCGTTCGATTCAGTGCGTTGCCGGCTTGGGCATGGTGCGCTTGAGGAACTCGTCGAACAGCGGAATAGTAGGAGGGGCTTCGCTCCATCCCCTCGCTCTCAGTGCTCTCACGCGCTGGATACAACCCAAGGCGTAGTGGCGATCTGGCTGACACAGCGCACCGTCTCTCGTGTCAGTCGTCAAACCGGCATGATGGTGCAAATGGTGTAAAATGCACCACATGCGCCGACTGAGCGTGACCATTTCCGACGAGCTGGATGCGGAGATCGAGCGGTACCGCAGGCAGCAACCGGTACCGCCGTCCACCGCCGCGCTGATTCAGCACGCGCTCGGAGAATTCCTCAGCCGCCACTCGCGGCCGGCACCATCGGCGCTGGAACGCGTCCTGCGGCACCGGGACGACATCAAGCGGCTTGCGATCGAGCACCACGCCGCCGACGTGCGACTGTTCGGTTCCACCGCACGGGGCTCCGCCGACGCCGGCAGTGACATCGACCTGCTGGTCACGGTTACGGACACCGCAACGCTGTTCGACCTCGCGCGCCTTAGCAGTGCGCTCGAAACGCTCTTGGAAGCGCCTGTTGATGTGATCAGCGACCGAGGGATGACCGATGCCGAGCGTGAATCGGTTGCGCGTTACGCCATCGCGCTGTGAACGACGAAGATGTGTCCCGTCTCAGACACCTACTCGATGCAGCCGAGCGCGCGATCCGATATTCCGGCCTGCGAGTCGAGATTCCCGATGACACGATGGCCGAGGACGCGCTGCTGAGGTGCCTGACCGTGATCGGCGAATGCGCTTCGCGGCTGACAGACGAGGCGGCGACGGTGCTTCCGACGCTGCCGGTCGCGATGGCCCGTGGGCTGCGCAATCGCATCGTCCACGCCTATTGGACCATCGATGCAGCAACGGCGTGGCGAACTGCCGAAGACGACCTCCCGTTGCTGGCCGCTGAAGTGCGCGCCGCCCTTGAGCGGGCGCAGTGATCGCTCCCGACGGTTCCGGCGCGCTCATAGGCCGAGCACTCGTGCGGCGTTGTCGCGCAGGTACTTGCGCTCGATGTGGGGCGGCAGGCTCCGGCCCGCGGCGACGTTCAGACCGGCGCGTCGGCGGTGATGACGATCTTGCCGAAGAAGCGTCGCTCCTCCATGGCCCGGTGCGCCTCAACACCGTCGGGCAGTGGCACCAGGGAATCGATCACGGGCACCAGCTCGCGCGACTGCACCATCCGCAGCAGCTCATCTAGGTCGTCGCGCTTCCACCCGTTGGAACCTCGGATGTCCATCTCGGCGGTCCAGATGAAGCGAAGGTCAGTCGGCGGGTTGTAGCCAGCGGTAGCGCCGCAGGTCAGGACACGCCCGCCCTGCCGCACGCATCGCAGCGAACGGGCCCAGGTGTCGCCGCCGGTGAAATTGACCACCACGTCGTAGCCGCCCCCGCCGAACAGACCGCCGGTCTGTTCACGGCAATAGCGGGCAATGTCGACCTCGGAGTAGTTGATCGTCTCGTCGGCGCCCAGGTCGGCGAGGCGCTGGCACTTCTCGTCGGTGCCCGCTGCAGCGATCACTCTCGCACCCCGCAGCTTGGAGATCAGCAACGCGCTGGTGCCCACTCCCCCACTGGCGCCCAGGATCAACACGGTGTCGTCGGGGCCGACCTCGCCCCGGGTGATCATCATCCGGTGGGCGGTGCCGTAGGCGACCGGCAGGCACGAAGCATCCTCGAAGGAAACGTCGTCGGGCAGCGGGATCAGCTGGCTTGCGCTGACGGTGACGTATTCGGCATAGGCGCCCCACAGGGTGTCGCCGATCATGGAGAACGTGCCGCTCCCGCGGTCCCAATGGACCGGGTCTGCGAGCACCCGGTCGCCCACCGACCATCCCTCGACACCGGGACCGAGCTCTGCAACCTGCCCTGCGGCATCACAGCCCGGGATGCCCGGCAGCGGCACCCTGATCCCTGGCATGCCTCGGCGTGTGAACACGTCGTGATAGTTCAGCGAGCACGCCCGCACAGCGATCCGCGCTTCGCCGGGTTGCAACTCGGGCAGGTCGATGTCGCGATACGACAGCACATCGATATCGCCGTGCTCCGAGAAGACGATTGCTTTCATCGCAGTGCCCCTATTCGCCGACCTTCATCGGTCTCTCACGCCGCCGAGGCGCGGTCTCGTTCGACGGATGCGTCCATCTCGGCAAGCACGCCGGCTCGCAGTGCCCGCACCGTGGCGGCGTAGGCACGGGGGTCCAGCGTGTCGGCCAGTTCCGCAGCTACCTCGAGCGCCCGCTCGATGACGGCATCTCGAGCCACCGCCTCGTCAAGGAAGCCGGCTTGCGTCGCACCCATGCCGTCCAGCAGGCGGGCGTTCGCCACGCAGCGCTGCAGGTGACGCTTGGACAGGCGCTCGGTGGAAATCGCCATGGCCCAGTCCGGCAGCGTCAGCCCTATCGCCACTTCGTTCAGCCCGATCTTGACGGGCGCATCGGGGCCGACGCGATGGTCGCAGCCCAACAGCAGCAACGCTCCTGCTGCAACGGCATGGCCGGTGCATGCTGCCACTACGGGTACCGATGAGCCGTAAGCCCGCCGCACCATTGCGCCACCCGCTGACACCAGCTCGGTCATCGCGGCACGGTCGCCGCCGCGGATCACGTTGAGGTCGAACCCCGCAAAGAAAGCCCGTTGGTTGCCGGCGATGACCACCGCACCGATGCCGTCATCGGCCTCGGCTGCATCGATCTGTGCGTCCAGCGCCGCGAGCATCGGTACCGAGAACGCGTTCGCCTTGCCGTCGTCCACTTCGACGAGCAGCACGCTGCCGTGTCGCTCAGCCGAGACCGTGCCATTGCCTGATGCCCCATTACCCGATGTGCCATTGCCTGGTGTGCCTGCGTCCTTCATCGTGCGAATGCTACGGCTACGCCCCCCAGCGTGCCCGAGCCGAGGCCGCTGCCGGGCTGGTTAGGGTTCGCCCATGGCCGTGCCGGTTGTCGACGTGGAGATGCCCGAGCTTGACCTCGATCCGGTGACATGGGAGGAGCAGCGACAGCTGCTGCTCGGCCTGCTCGAAGACGACGACTGGATTGCGCGGACTCCGCTGGGCTACGTCATCACTCGCTACGACGACGCAACCGCCATGCTGCGCGACGACCGTTGGTACTCGGCCATTGGGCTGATCGCGGACATGCAGGGCTACGACGACCCGGACTTCAGGCAGCGCTCAAGCCGCAACATCCTGGCCATGGAAGGCGCTGAGCATCACCGGATCCGGCGCCTCGTCGGACCCGCCTTCACACCGAAATCAGCCGAGCGACTGCGACCGTTCATGGCTGAGGTCATCGACGAGTTGCTCGAGCCGATCTGCGCACGGGGAGAGGCCGAGTTCGTCGGCGAGGTGTGCGAGCCGTATCCGATCCCGATCATCTGCGAGATGCTGGGTGCTCCTCGCGAGGACTGGAAGCTGTTCGGACGCTTGGCGACGGACATCTTCCGCATCTTCAACGGCAACCTCCACCGGGACGGTCCGGCCATCGTCGCTGCGCAGAACGAGATGGAGGCCTACATGACGGCGCTCATCGCCGAGCGCCGGGCGGCGCCGCGTGACGACCTGCTGTCCGACCTCATCGCGGTCGAGGAAGCAGGCGATCGGCTGTCGACGGAGGAGTTGCTGTCGCTCGCCAACTCACTGCTGCTTGCGGGCACTGACACGACTCGCAACCAGCTCGCATGCGCGGTGGCGCTGTTCGCGCAGCATCCCGACCAGTTGCGGTTGCTCGCAGACGACACGTCGCAGGCGCCTGGCGCCGTCGAAGAAGTCATGCGGTATCTCGGTGCGATACGCGGCACGGCTCGTTACGCCAGCGAGCCGATCACCTACCGCGACATCGAGTTCCCGGCGAACACCTTCATCTTCCCGAGCCTTGTGGGCGCCAACTACGACGGCGAGAAGTTTGTCGAGCCCACAGACTTCGACATCACGCGCCGTTCAGGCGCCCCGCACATGACCTTCGGCAGCGGCATCCATCACTGCTTGGGGGCCTTCCTGGCGCGCGCCGAGCTGCAGGAGGCATTCAAGGCCATCGCACGCCGCATGCCGAATCTTCAGCTCGACGGCGACGTCGAGTGGAAGCCGCTCTCGAACGGGATCTGGGGTCCGGCCGTTCTTCCCATCAGGTTCACGCCGGGGCACTGACCCCAGCCACTCGCCAGATGGGCCGCTTGCCCGACGCCTTCAGGGTCACGCCCGCCGCGGCAGGACTGGGCGATGCCGTGCCGACGCTGGGCCCGGCGGCAACTGCCGATGCGGTCGGCGACGGGTTCGACTTCGACCGCGTGCGCTGGGGCCGCGTCGTGCTCGTGGCCTTCTCCGGGGTGGTATCGCACATCTTCGGTCGGGCCACCATCGGAATACTGATCCCCGCCATGGCCCCCGAACTCGGGCTGAGCGACACGCTGGTCGGCGCACTCGGCTCGACGAATATGGGCGCCTACTTCACCGGTGTGGTGATCGTCACGTTCAGCGCGGGCCGCGTCGAACCGTTCACGCTGCTGCGGGCCGGCATCGTCACGTCGACGATCGGCCTCGTCGTGGTGGGAACGGCGTCGTCTGCGTTGGCTGTGGTGATCGGTACCGCACTGGCAGGTCTCGGCGGCGGGGGCATCTGGCTCACCGCTCCAGTCATCGCCAGTGAGGGAGTGCCCGCGGCTCGGCGAGGCGCCGCGCTCGGCGTGCTCACCGCCACCATGGGCGCAGCATTCATCGGCGTTCCCCTGGCAACTGCGGCGATGCGCAATGTGGCTGGCAGCGACGCGATCTGGCGGCCGCTCTGGCTGGGCGAGGCAGCAATCTCGATACTGCTGCTCGTTGCGCTGACGCTGTTCGTCAGGGCCGGCCGTACTGAACGGGTCGCCGCCGTCGGCGGACTCGCAGCGTTGCGGCAGATTCAGGGCTGGAAGCGGGCCGTCGTGGCGTACATGGCGTTCGCCTATACGACGTCGTCGTTCGCAAACTTCCTGGGTCTGGCACTCGAGCGCGACCACGGTTTCGACCGCTTGGCCGCCACGCTCGTGTTCTCCGGCATGGGAGCGGGTTCGATGGTTGGCGCTTTGGCATTCGGCCGACTCAGCGATCGGGTGGGCCGACCCGCCACGATGGCGACCGTCATGGCCATCAGCGCAAGCACCGGGGTCGTGATGGCGGCGCGCGTTCCCAATGCAGCAATCATCGTCGCCGCCGTAGTCGTCTTCGGCGGCGCGTCTTTCTCCTACCCGTCGCTCACAGCCACGTTTGTGAGCGATCACGTCGCCGACCGCACGTTTTCGGCTGTGCTCGGCACGATGACGATGTTCTATGGCCCGGCGTCCGTCATCGGTCCAGCAGCGAGCGGTTGGCTCGCCGACAGGACAGGCAATTTCGACGCGACTTACGGAGTCATCGCGGTGATGGCCCTCACGTCGTGCATCTGCATGGCGACGATGCGCCGGTCTCGAAGTGCGGCGCCGTAGCAGGCGCCGGTTCGCTGAGCGCTGGCTCAGCCCTCCATCAACTGCTTTTTCATGGCAGCCGCGGTTGCCAGCTTCAACGAGCGGCTCGGGCCAATCTCGATGGACTCGCCGGTCTGGGGGTTGCGTCCCATCCGGGCACCACGCTCGGACATGGAAAAGGCGCCAAATCCTGGCCAGGTAATCTTGCCGCCGGCCTTCACTTCGGCCGCAACGAGATCGAAGAACGCTGACAGCGTCCGCTCTGCGTCGCCCGCACTTACACCGGCTTGAGCGGCTACCGCCTTGATGGTCTCTGCCTTGTTGGCCACGGTCCATTTCCTCTCTTAAAGGGATTCGGGGTATCACCTCAGCACACAAACAGGCCGAAGTGGTGGAATTGCGGCCCGCTGTCTACCGGCATGAGCGCTCCGACGCACCTCACGCTTGGGAATCGGCGGGCGTTTGATGACGCACTGCCACCTTGACGTCGAAGGCGTCTCACAGGCCGTCGCCGACGTAGTTGACCGACAGGACAGTGATCACAATCGCCAAACCGGGGGCCCACACGAGCCAAGGATCCGAGCCATCAGAGAGTCATTCCCCGCTGACCGTCCAGTCGTACATGTCGAAGAAACCTCCGTAGGGACTCGACACGTACGCCCCCGGGCCAGACACCAACGTCTCGTTCCAAGCCAACAGGTTCGGCAGCACGTACAACGGGATCCACGGCACGTCATCCGCAAGCAGCGTTCCGAGTTCATGGACCATGACCAGCCGAGCGGCCGGATCCACCTCCGCGTTGATGGCGAATGCCAGATCGCTCGCAGCCTGGCTGCGATACGCCGTGAGGTTCTGCCCGGAGTACCCGTTTTCAGACGTCGGCACGCCTTCGATGTCGTAGTACGCCGTGACGGACGGGTCCGGATCGGTGCTGTCTGCGAACAGCGCCACCGGACCGAAATTCAGCACCGGCAGCCGGTTCTGGAACAGCTCGCCCGCGTCGTAGTTGATGATCTCCCAGCCGATGCCGAGGGGTGCCGTCATCTCGACCACGAGCGCCTGCACGTCCTCGCGTCGCTTGTTGCCTGCCACGGTGTTCCACGCAAGTACGAGATCCTCGCCTCCAGGATTCACCCACAGGCCGTCGGGGTCAGGGCGGGTCCAGCCCTCGGCTTCCAGCAGCTCGGCAACCTTGGCGGCGTCCTGGCGGTAGTGGGCGAAGTCGTCGTTGCACCAGTCTCCGAAACCGGGGTTCCAGCCGGTGCATTGCAGCACTTCGGGGTCCGGGATGATCGAGCCGAGCGCGACGTCCGCGATGCGCTCGCGGTCGAGTGCGTACGCGAGCGCTTGACGCACATTGCGAGTGACATCGAAGCGTCGATCCGGCGCGTCTTGGTTGATCCAGAGCCCTTCGATGAATGTCCCCTCGCCTACGGCGAACGTCAGATCTCCGGTGATGCGCTCTCGGGCGCCAGTATTTGCTGCTCGGATGACCAAGAGTGCTGGATCCACGGCCCACCAGAGATCGTGATCTCGTCGTTCCACTGGTCGGCGATGTCGGTGTCGGGCCCCAGTTCGTGTGCTGGCAGAACCAGGTTGAACAGCGTCTGCCAGGGCGCATAGGGCTCGCTGAACGCGATCACCACCGTGTGCGGATCAGAGTGGTCGATCTCGGTGATGAAGTCGTAGCCGGGGCCGCTCAACGTGCCGGTGGTGTCGAGCGCGGCGCGCCAACTGAACCACACGTCGGTGCTGGTGATCGGCGTGCCGTCACTCCACGACGCCTCCGGGTTCAGCCGGTACGTGAGCGTGAACGTGCCGTCGTCGGCAGTTGCGAGGCCGCCGTTGTCGATGCTGGGTGCTTCGACGAGCAATGACGACGCCGCGTACGTGTTTGTTTGGTCAAGCTCCATAAGCCGCGGCAGTAGATGGATGAGAGCCGACCAGATCGTCCATGTTGCATTTGCGCACGAAGTGACCGGGTTCAGGCACTCGGGCCACCGCTCGATCTGTGAGCGCCTGCAGGACGCGTCTGGCAGAGTTTGCGGGATTCGGCCGGGCATGCCGGCCAAATGGCGACACGGGAGCGCACCAAGGTGCTGGACGGTTACCGGATTCTGGATCTGACCGACGACCGGGGGCATTTGGCCGGGATGCTGCTGGCGCAACTGGGCTCCGAGGTTGTGCTCGCCGAGCCGCCCGACGGGCACCGCGCCCGCCACCAGGGCCCCTACGTGGACGACGTCACGGATCCGGAGCGGTCGATCGAGTTTCTGGTCTACAACCGGGGCAAGCACTCGGTGGTCATCGAGAACTCGGCGCAGATCGCAGAGCTGGCAGCCCACTGCGATGCGGTGATCTCGTGTGGCGTCTTCGACGTCGACCTTGATGGGCTGCGTGCCGCCAACCCTGAGCTCGTGACCGCCTCGATCACGCCGTTCGGCGAAACGGGACCAAAGACCGGCTGGGCGGCAACCGACCTCACGATCGCCGCCTCAAGCGGCACGATGTCGCTGACCGGCGACCGCGACCGGGCACCGGTGCGCATCGGCTCACCTCAGACCTGGCACAACGCTGCGGTCGACACCGCCGGCGCGATCCTCATGGCGCTGCACGAGCGCGAGACATCGGGGCTGGGGCAACACGTGGACACCTCGGCCCAGCAGTCCTTTGTGGACTGCACGCAATTCCAGATGATGGCCGTGCTCACCGGCGGCGAGATTCCGGTGCGGCTCCCGGGCGCCGTCAACCTGGGCGGTTTCCTGATCCCGTGGGTGTACGAATGTGCTGACGGCTACGTGACCGTCACGTTTCTGTTCGGTCCGATGATCGCACCCTTCACGAGCAGGATCCTGACGTGGGTCTGCGAAGAGGGCTACTGCGACGCCGAATTGCGCGACAAGGACTGGGTCGACTTCGGCATGGCCATCGTGGAAGGCCGCGAGTCGATGGACACCTTCGATCACGCCATCAAGTGCCTCACAGCGTTCGTGGCAACCAAGACGAAGACTGAGCTGCTCGAACGGGCGCTGTCGGACAACCTGCTCATCGCGCCGATCACGACGACGGCCGATGTGCTCGCTCTCGAACACTTGGATGTGCGCGACTACTGGCAGCACGTCGAGATGCCCCGAGCCTGCGGTCCTGAACCGGTCCGACTGTGCGGCGCGCTGGCCAAGACCAACGGCGAACCGCTGGCTGATCTCCCGAGTGCGCCGAAGCTCGGCGAGCACACCGCTCTGTACCTCGACGCGAGCGGCACAACCGGACCGGCTATCCCGTCACGTCCCCGAGCAGAGCTCGCCCCGACCGGGCGATCGATGGAGCGCCCGCTTGACGACGTCAAGATCCTCGACTTCATGTGGGCGTTGGCGGGGCCCGGCGCAACCCGAACCCTGGCCGACTACGGCGCAACGGTCGTCAAAGTCGAGAGCGAGTTGCACCCCGATGTGCTGCGCGGCGTCCATCCGTTCATCGGCGAGGAAGGCGGGCAGGAGAACGCGCTGCAGTTCCACTCGATCAACGCAGGGAAGTTGGACCTGACACTCGACCTGTCGCTGCCCGAGGCCCGCGAGGTGATCCTGGACCTCGCTGCGTGGTGCGACGTGATCACCGAGTCGTTCTCGCCGAAGGCGATGGCGAACTGGGGCCTCACCTACGACGTGCTGCGCGAAGTGAATCCCGACCTCGTGATGTTCTCTAGCTGCCTGATGGGCCAGACCGGGCCGATGCGCATGTACGCCGGCTTCGGCACGATGGCGGCCGCCATTGCCGGCTTCTATCCGGTGACCGGCTGGCCCGACCGCATCCCGGCGGGTCCGTTCACCGCCTACACCGATTACATATCGCCGAAGCTGGGCGTGATGCTGATCCTGTCTGCGCTGGCCGAGCGGGATCGCACGGGCCGGGGCCAGCACATCGATTTCTCCCAGATGGAGGGGGCGCTGCACTTCTTGGCGACCGAGTTCGCCGACGAGGAGATCAACGGGCGCACTGCTGGGCGCGCCGGCAACGCTGATCGCCACATGTGCCCCCACAGCGTCTATCCCGCGGCTGGCGACGACCGCTGGGTGGCGATCGCCTGCGAAACCAATGCGCAGTGGGGCGCGTTGGCGGAACTGCTCGTGGAGGCCGCCAGCGAGAACAGTGATCTGGGGCACGCTCTGTCGGCGATTGGCGCAGACACTGACCTTGCGGCCTTTGCCGTTGCCGGGCGCCGAGCCCGCAGCGACGCCGTCGATGCTGCGATCACGGCGTGGACCGAACCTCAAGAAGCAGCTGCAATCGAGGCGACGCTGCAGCAGTGCGGCGTGCCAGCTCACCGGGTGAACGACGCTGCCGATCTCATGGCCGACCCGCAGATCGTCGCCCGCAAGCACTTCCTGTCGGTACCGCACGCCAAGCACGGCCACACCTGGGTGGAGGACAGCAACTTCGAGCTGTCGCGCACGCCCGGACGGCCGCTGTGGGGCGGTCCGATGTTCGGCGAACACAACATGGAGGTGCTCGAAGGCATCCTCGGCTACGACCCCGACAAGATCGCCGAACTCGTCATCGCGGGCGCCATCACCTGACAGCGCAGCACGGCGTGCCTGCTGCGCCCCACAATGTCGTCATGAACAACAACAGCAATGCTTCAGGCGCCGACAGGCAGAACATCTCAAGCGGCGGGCCGCTCGAAGCCGTCGCCGGCTATTCGCGAGCAGTCCGAATGGGGAACTGGGTGGCTGCTTCAGGCAGCACGTCGCTGGGCCCTGACGGGGTGGCGCACCCGGGCGACTGCTACGGACAGGCGATCTACACGCTGGGGGTCATTGAGCGAGCGCTGGCTGAGGCCGGCGCGCAGATGACTGACGTCGTGCGGACCCGCTCGTTCATCACCGACATCGGAATGCTCGACGACTTCATCCGTGCACATGGCGAAGTCTTCGGCGACATCCGACCAGCGTCCACGCTTGTCGAGGTGTCGGCGCTGATCCATCCCGACCTCGTCATCGAGATCGAAGTCGACGCAATCATCCCTTGACTGGTGCCGCGGACAGGTCACCGCCTGCACCCTCATGCCACACGGCCACCGACAATCCGTACATGATTGCGCCGATAATTTCGACCTGAATGGCCCTATGAAGTTGTACATGAATGTGGGGCTGAGCGCGTGCGAGCGCTGATCCAGCGGGTGTCTCAGGCCCGGGTACGGGTGGACGGCGGGGTCGTCGGCGAGATCGACGCTGGGCTGTGCTGCCTGGTGGGCGTCACGCACGACGATGGCCCCGATGCAGCGATCAAGTTGGCAGCCAAGATCTGGAACCTGCGCATCATCGCCGACGAGAACGGCCAGATGAACCGGTCAGTGGCCGACACCGGCGGCGAAGTGCTGGTGGTCAGCCAGTTCACGCTCTACGGCGACACCCGCAAAGGTCGCCGGCCGTCGTTCGTAGCCGCCGCCGCACCCGACGTTGCTGCTGAGCTCATCGACGAGTTGGTCGCCGAATTGCGACGCCTGGGCGCCACGGTTGCAACCGGTTCGTTCGGGGCACACATGGCAGTCGAGTTGACGAACGACGGTCCAGTGACGCTGATGCTCGAAGTCTGAGCCGAAGCGCTGAGGCGCTGGACAGCACGAGCCGCGGACCGCGAATTTGTTGAGTTCACGCCGAATTAATCGAACAGTTCAACAAAGACGAGCGTGGCGCTTGCCGGAAGCCATGCGTCTCTGGGCACCGGCTGCTGCTCGACGTCAGGTACGTCGGTAGCGAGACGCTAGGTACTCGTCGACCCATCGCCGACTGCTTCTCCATCGTCCGTCGCTGCCGCGCGTCGCTTGAAGCCGTCCGCGACTCGCCGCTCCACGAAGCGCTACTTCGCTTACCTCGGTCGAGGCCAGCGCTTCGAGCGGCACAAGGCGCGCGGGTCCCGCTACCGCCGGCAGCACGAATCTGTAGAGGCTGTCCAGTACGGCTCGAGCGAGCATCGCACCAAGCGGTGCCGGTACACCGTCGTCGGCTCTGCGGAGAGCGCGGAGGTACCGGTCGCGATCTCGCTTGTAGATGATTGCCGGAGGAAAGCCGAGCCGGACGAGCACCAGGTTGAGTACAAGTCGCCCTGTTCGTCCGTTGCCGTCAAGAAATGGGTGGATCTGCTCGAAGCGGCAATGGGCTGAAGCCAATGCCTCCGGAAATGTCAGCACAGCCGGGTCGAGCGAGTTGACGTGTCTTGCCCATTCGGTCATCTCCGCATCGACTAGGGGCCAGGACATTGGAGTCATGCCTCCGGGAAACGGGCGGATGTCATGCTGGCGATAGCTGCCCGGAGTCTCCGCTTGTGTCGCATTCGGGTGGGGTGAGACTTCCCACACAGGTGCCAGCGCAACGCGATGGATCTCGCGAACTTCCGTGAGTGTCACGATTTGCTGATGCTGACCGAGTCCCAGTGGACGAAGCGCTTGGGAATAGACCCACTCGGCAGCGTCGCCGTAGCCCTTGACTTCCAAGTAGTCGTTGAGGTCCTTATTCCCAACCGCTCGACCCTCGGCGAGCAGTTGCTCCACCTGCTTGAGCACGAGGGTGTTGCCTTCCAGCGCAGTCGAGTGGTGCGCTTCCTCGTACCAAAGGCCGCGCCAGATGTCGGCAGCCTCCTCAGGGAGCGGAAGCCCACCCATATTCTCCCGCAGCTCTTCAACCTGGACCTGAAGTCGTTCGTACACCTCCCGGTGCGTCGGACGACCAGGACCCGAACGTCGGGCAACGGAGGAGCTGTCGGTCATGCCATGCCGACGACGTCAGCGCATCTGCGAGCGGCATCGTCGCGCATCGTGCACTTGTTCACTTGCTGCACCTGCATTCGGCAGAACACACCGAGCGACTTCGGCATCGGTGATTCCTCGCATCCCATCCGCGCTGGCCGCGAATTTGTTGAGTTCGCGCCAAACTAATCGAACAGTTCAACATTGAGGGCGCCGGTGGCTGCGCCATGTTGTGTCGGCGCACTCGGCGACCGAACCCGACGCTGACCTCAGGCGGGTGTGAAGCGGAGCAGTGCGGGGCCGTCGGGAGTGGGGTCGAAGACTGCCAGCACGGCTTGGCCGATGTGCACGGTGTCGGGGTCGCAGCCGACGATGTTGGTGACCACGCGGGGGCCTTCTTCGAGCTCGACGTAGGCCAACACGAACGGGGCCGCCTTGCGCCACGAGCCCGGGATGCGCCGGGTGACGGTGCAGCTGTAGACGGTGCCGCGCCCTGAAGCGGTGAACCAGCTCACTGATGTCGAGCCGCACTGGTCGCAGTGGTCGCGCGGGTACCACACGACGTGGTCGCAGTCGTCGCAGCGGGGCAGCTCCAAGCGGCCCTGCGCCGTCGCGTCCCAGAAGCGCTGCGTTTCGAGGTTCGCATGCGGCGGCGGCACCGGCAGGCCCGACGGCCCCAATTCGCTCACAGCGGTCGCCTCATTTCGATCTGGCTCATGTCGAACGGCCCATCACGAGGGTGGCGCTTCCCATGCGTGTCGCGAGGCTGCCGCCGGTGCCGTGCGCCAAGGCCAGCTCGCAGTCGGGCACCTGCACCGCAGGGTGTGCCTCGCCACGCAGCTGTCGCACGGCTTCGACCACCTTGGTCATGCCGCCGCGGTTGGCGGGGTGGTTGTTGCACAGCCCGCCGCCATCGGTGTTGAACGGCAGCACACCGCCCGGTGACTGCAGAGCGCCGTCGGACACGAATCGCCCGCCGTCCCCCTTTTCACAGAAGCCCAGGTCTTCGAGCGTGATCAGCACCGTGATCGTGAAGCTGTCGTAGATCGACACGTAGTCGATGTCGGCCGGGGTGATGCCGGCCTCGGCGAACGCCAGCGGGCCCGAGCGCGACGCTCCGGTGTGGGTGAGGTCGATACGCCCGCCTGAGGTGTGCTTGATCGACGTGCCAGTGCCCAGCACCGGCACGCAGTGGCGATCGAGCGAAGCCGCTACAGCTTCGGAGATCAGCACCAACGCTCCCCCGCCGTCGGTAATGACGCAGCAGTCCAGACGGCGCAGCGGATCGGAGATCATCGGCGACGAGACCACCTCGTCAACGGTCACCACGTCGCGTAGGAACGCGTTCGGGTTGTGCTGGGCGTGCGTGGACGCCGCGACCTTCACTTCGGCGAACTGTTCGGACGTCGTGCCGAACTCGTGCATGTGACGAGCTGCGGCCAGCGCGTACCCGCCGGGCACCGACATGCCGAACTGATTCTCAAAAGATGCCTCGGGCGCCGAGCTGAAGCGGGCGCTGCCGCCCGGTCCTGCACCGCCAGTGCGGGGCTTGCCGGCCAGCGTGATGAGCGCGACCTTGACGTGCCCGGCGGCAATGGCCGCCGCAGCGTGCTGGACATGCACCAGGTACGCGGAGCCGCCCGTTTCGGTGTCGTCGACGTAGGTGCAGTCGAGGCCCAGGTACTCCACCATCGACAACGCACCGAAACCGGGGGCGTCACCGGCGGAGTAGTACGCGTCGACATCTGCCAGGGTGAGCCCCGCGTCGGCGAGCGCTCCCGCGGCTACCTCGGCGTGGATCTGCGGCAGCGTCCGGTCGGGCAGTTCGCGCCCGGGATGCTCGAACACCCCGGCGATGAAGGCCTTCCCTCGAATGGTCACCGGCGGGACGCTAGCCGCCCCCTGTCATCGAGCGCCCGCCGAGAAGCCGAGCTAGTGCCGTGTCAGCAAACGTTTGCCAGTGTGGCGCTTTTCTGTGCAAAATCGCTCGCTCAGCGAACATTTCTGCACAGAAAACCGATCCTGTCGAGGCCAGCGCGAGGCATCCAGCCCGCCTCAACCGCGAACTCAGAACCAGCCGAGCCCCGCTTGGTCCCCGATGAGACGGTCGACGAACTGGCGTGACTTAGGTCTGAGAAATACTGCCGAGTTCCGAACCTGCCACCCAAGCAACGCCGAGCTGACCCCAAATCGAGCTCGGAGCGACTTGGCCGCTCGCTCATCGTCTCCGTCAACATCCATGAACGCTTCGCCAGCGAGCCGACGAGGCAGCAGAAATTCGGCTGCGAAAGCGCGTGCACGTTGCTCGACGTGTTTCGCGGTCCGGCCTCCCAGCACTTCGACCAGAGGCAGAGATGTCGAACGGTCGGCGAAGAGATGGCAGATCTCATGCGCGAGGGTTGCTCTTCGCCGTCCAGAGTTCGTGGCGTGTCGCCGGTCGCTGTTGACAAGTACGGCTGGTCCGTGGCTTGGACCCCAGCATCCGATCGCATCAACGTCAATCAGCCCGAGGCCAACGTCGATGACGGGAACCCTCCAGAGCCGCAGCACGTGGTCTGGGTTCACGCGCCCGTTCGCGCCGACGATTCCCGGCTGAGACCGCAGCCAATCAGCCAATTCGTACCCTTGTACATACGGCGGCTCGTCGGAAGCACGTGCGATCACCTCCGAGGCCTGCTCCGAGAGATGATCTAGCTCGGACGTTTCAACCTTGTGAGCCTGCCGTACGGCGTCCAGGATCGGCCTGAGGCTGGCTAGCGGCTGCGGGCCCACGAGACGTGCGGCTGCCAGCAACTCATCGGACGCAGGCGTGCTCCATTGGCTGTCGTCCTGCGAAGGGAATGCCGTCTCGACCTCGGCGACCAATTCCGGCGGGTAACCGGTTGCAGCCTCGATGACCCGAAGCCGGTCATGGTGATCGCGTTCGCGCCACGTCTGTACCGCTTGTATCGACCGCTCATCGCCCAATCCATTGAGCCGCAGCGAGATGAAGTCGCCGACAGCGGTCAGAACATCAAGCATCTCCTCGAACGGCACTGTCGCGGTCATCGCCGTCGACGCCATCCACCCCACGTTGCCATCTCGGACGACCCACAACGGAGGGGAAACCACACCCTGCAAGGCCTCCGCCAAATCGTGCGTCAGGCGATAGGCCTCCAACTGCTCGCGTTCATACTCTGCCTCCGAGGAGGGCCTCATCTCGATCGCCGCTTCTGCTGCCGCGAACATCCTTGGGGCGGTGTTCGGGGCGACACCGAAGGGGCAGCCATCTTCGACGGACAAGTACAGCCAATACTCGCCGAGAAACTCGAGAAGTTCGATCCACGTCCACTCAAATCCGGTGGTGTCGTCTTCGCCGTGCCAGACCGGTCGGCCTCGCAGGCAGACGCGCAGGTTTCCGAATGTCGCCTCGGCACCGGTCGATTTCGCACCGCCATTCAGCCACGTCAGCGAGAATTCAAGTTCGCCACCACTGGAGCGTGCTACCAGTTCATCCATCGGCGCACCTCCCGCCTGCATCCCTGATGCTCGGCTTGGTCCAACAGTTGCTGCTTGACCTGCCTCGCATTGCCGCTGCTCGGGAACAACTCCGGGTGTTCGGGAAAACCATGGTACGAGATTCCGGGATTCCTCGGGCTTGCCTCGGGTTCGTAACGCCATGCGCTCACAACCGGCACCATAGAGCTCAAGGCCGCTGTCCTCAGTGTCGATATAGACGGCCAAGCGAATGGGAGGTGAATTGGCGGACAGCGTCAGCCCACCTCAATTCTGTTTCCCGATCGGTCGGCCGCAGACCTGAGCGGGCGTTAGCTTCACGGCGATGCTGAAGCCATATCGAGTGCTGGACCTCACCGATCACCGGGGCGCGATGTGCACCTCGATCCTCGGCTCGCTGGGCGCGGACGTCGTCCTCGTCGAAGGCCCCGACGGCCGGGGACGAGACCACCGCCAGCAAGGCCCCGACGGCACGTCGCTGGGCTGGTGGAACCTGCGACGCGGAGCGCAGAGCTGCGTCATCAACGACCGCAACGAGCTGCTGGAGCTGGTCGCGGGCGCCGACGCGCTGATCGAATCGCCCGACCCAGGCCTCGGTCTCGACTACGACCAGCTGCGCGCCGTCAACCCAGGCCTCGTGCACACCACCGTCACCGCCTTCGGCAGCACCGGCCCGAAGGCCGCATGGGCAGCGTCAGATCTCACCATTGCCGCATCGGCGTGCAGCGCTGCCATCACCGGCGACACCGACCGGGCACCGCTGCGCATCACGGCGCCGCAGAGCTGGCTGCACGCCGGATCGCATGCCGCTGTCGGAACGGCGCTCGCGCTGCGCCAACGTGACCGCAGCGGCTATGGCCAGCACGTCGACATCTCGGCGCAGCAGGCGCTGATGCAGATCGCGTTTCCTGGACATGTCCACGCGCCGAATGGGTACCCGTCGGCGCGGCGGACCTCGGGCGGCATCCTGATACTCAACTTTCATCTGCAGTTCGTGTACCCGACAGCCGACGGCTACGTCTCGATCACGCTGCTCTTCGGCGACACGATCGGCCGCTTCACTGCTCGGTTGATGGACTGGGTGCACCAGGCTGGTTGCTGTGACGACGAGTTGGCTGCTCTCGATTGGGTCGACTTCGGCATGCGCCTGTTCACCGATCCCGACAGCGCGCCGGCGCAGCTCGAGCTGATCAAGGCCGCTATCACCCGCCTGACCAGCTCACGGACACGAGCCGAGCTGTTCGCGGAGGCACAGAAGCGTGAACTGCTGCTCGCACCCGTGTACAGCCCGGCGGAGCTGACCGGAGTCGAGCATTTCAACGAGCGTGGCTACTGGGACACGGTCGACGATCCGGCCTGGGGCACCGTCGTGACCCCCGGTGCGTGGTGCAAGCCCAGCCGCACGCCCCTGCGCTCGCTCGGCGGACCGCCCGAGCTTGGCGCCCACACCGAAGCGGTGAAGACGACGCCTCATTCGGCACTGCTGGACGCCGCGCAGGCGCTGCGCGATGCGAACCGCGACCCCGCAGCACCGCGGCCGCTCGACGGCATCAAGGTGCTCGACACCAGCTGGGTGTACGCCGGGCCGTTCACCACGCGGGTGCTCGCCGATTTCGGCGCGACCGTCATCAAGGTGGAAGGGCCGGCTCGTTTCGATGCCGCTCGGGGCAGCGGCGGCGGGCTGCGCGGCGACATGGGGCCTGACGCGTCGATCCAGTACGGAACGCTCAACGCGGGAAAGCTCGGCGTGACCCTGGACCTGAATGTCCCCGAAGGCCGCGACGCCTTTTGCGATCTCACCGAATGGGCGGACATCTACGTGGAGTCCTATACGCCCGGCACGCTGGACGATTGGGGCATCGGGTGGGAGGCGCTGTCGAAGCGCAACCCGAGTCTCATTCTGCTGAGCACCAGCCTGATGGGCCAAACCGGACCGCTTGCCACGTTCGCCGGCTTCGGCAACCTGGCTGGCGCCATTACTGGCTTCTACGAGATGACCGGGTGGCCCGACCGTGCCCCCGCAGGACCGTTCCTGGCCTACACCGACTACGTCACGCCGCAGTACATGGTTCCGCTGCTGATGGCCGCGCTCGATGCTCGTGATGCCGATCCTGAAGGCCGCGGTCAGCACCTCGACTTCGCACAAGCCGAAGCTGCAGTCCACTTCCTGGCCACAGAAGTGCTCCAGCACACGGTCAACGGCGCCGCCGCAACTCGGACCGGCAACGCCGATGCGTTCATGTGCCCCCATGCGATGTACCCGTGCGACCCCGGTGACGCAGACCCTGACAACCCGCTCGAACCGCCGGACCCGTGGATTGCCGTGGTGTGCGAGACCGAGCATCAGTGGGAATCACTGTGCCGCCTGCTCGAGGCCGACGGCCAACCCGTGCCGCCCGACCTCGGCGGCCTCAACGCAGCCGGTCGCCTTGGGCGCAGCGCCGAGATCGACGCCGTCATCGCCGCCTGGGCTGCGCAACGCACCCCTGCTGACGCCGAAGCTGCACTGCAGGCGGTCGGTGTTCCGGCGCATGCCAACCAGAACGGTCTGGGCTGCTTCGCCGATCCGCAACTCATCCACCGAGGCCACTGGATGGACGTTGCCCACCCGGTGCACGACCGCATGATCGTCGAGGCCCCCAAACTACAGCTCAGTGCGTCACCCCACGTCGTGGCCCGTTCGGGCCCCAGCCTGGGCGAGCACAATGACCTGGTCCTGCGGAACGTCCTGGGCTACGACGACGACCGCATCGTCGAGCTGGCCATCGCCGGCGCCATCGGCTGAGCCTCCTGCGCATCCAGGTAAGCCATCCCACGGCTTCACCTAGGCATACTCCATAGCTCCAGTTGCGTGCGCCTTCCGATGCCGGAAGCACAGCGAAATCTGGCGAGAGTTTCTCCTGAATCCCGTGGCGGGTCGAGTCGACTGGATCCCTGGACGCGTGACGATGTTGTTTGCATCGGACGGAACGCGAGTCGAGAACATTGAACGGGCCTCCTACCGTCAACCCAGCACAGCCACCCCGGCCGTGACTCAACAACCCGAGTCTCTACTCATCCCGGGGTGATTCAGTGGTCGCAACAAAATCCGTGAGCGGCGTCAGATCGTGGGCCCAGAAGATGGTCAGGCCTCTGTCTTGAGCTTGCTCAAGGTTGAGGGTCTTGAAGACTCCAGACAAGACCGCCACGGGAACGACACCATGGCTGCCGAGCTTGTCGATCCATACATCGGCCTTGACGGCCGCGTCGTTGTTGAGACGCTTCACAGAATTGGTCGAGGAGTTTGAGACTTTGCATTCGATTGGCATGACTCTGCCATCGTGCAACCCGACGACGACATCAGCCTTCCGACCAACGACTGAACTCTCAGCGCAGAAGTTGCCACGCCCAGGAGCATCCGATGTTGTCCATATCTCACGTGTGGGCACTTCGGTCAGACCCGAGGCAGCGAGATGTTCGCGGACGAGCGCTTCCTGGTCCGTCTTGGCCGTATTGGCGCGGTTCGTGCGCACTCGCTGGCTCGCCATGAGCGCGGCGGAGGCCATCGCGGCTGCTGATCGTTCGTCATCTGTCGGATGTCGTTGCTCGATGACCCATGAGAAGCGGCGACTGTCGAGCATTTTCAGAACCGTGTCGACGACCCGATGCGCAGCAGCCTCGTCATCACGCAGGCGACTCGCCGTCAAGTGCGTCTCCGCTAGTTCCATCAGATCATCGGCAGAGACTGGTGGCCCGGCGATGTATCGGACTGCTTCAAGCAAGTCCCCGTCAGTGAGAACCGCTTGGGCCACGTCTCGCAGCGAGCGGAGATCGTCGCTTTCCTGCATCAAGCGCTCAATGCCCACCACGTAGTCGTCGAAGGCCTCTATGTACCGCTCGACGGGCTCGGTCAGACGTTCCTCTCGGAAGAGGGAGATCGCGATGCGCCGCTCGTGCTCGAGTTCCTCATGGGTCCAGCGAGGCGGATCTACGAGGGCCACGCTTCTCCCGACTCCAGCCAGATCGGAGGCGGCACCATAATTCGCTCCATCTCGGATGGCTCGAACTTTGTCAGGCCTCCTGCGTAGGTGCGGCCGCCTGACAGGGTTGCTCGATCACGAAGCACCCTCGTCAAGCTGCACAGCGCCTCTTCTGACAGCGATTCCATCGGGTAGATGCCGTGCACGGTGTTGAGGTTTCTTGCAGCCGCAAGGTTGCGCACGAAGGCAGGCGGCCGCCGCGCCATGTAGGTGGCAAGGAGCGGAGCCGGGCTGCGCAGCTTGACGGACCACCATGGTTTCCGGTGTCGAGCGATGTAGCCACTGGCAGCACCCGCACGGCGGGCCGCTCTCAAGAACCGCTCCACGAGCGCCCTGGCGTCAGCGTCAAGGATGTCCAAGTCCTCGGGCAGATCAATCACCGCTCTCAGATCCCCGCAGCCGGCTAGGACGCCCGACTCCAGACCGAAGAGTTCCGAGGCCTTCGTCACGGCGGGGACGAGCACCGACGAGGGCAGCCGCGGGTCGCCCTGCTTGGTTACCCACGTCGCATTTGCGCCGGTGACAGCCCCTCGGTGCACCCGGCAGAAATCGCCCAGCGCGACAAAGCCACTGGGAATGGACACGCGGGGTTCCAACAGTGCGGACCAGCGGCGCTGCGCACGCAATTCTCCGGGGCTGAAGCTCTCGCCTCCGGCCAAGCCCCGCAAGTCTTCCGTATCCCTGATCTTGCGCACCCGAACCCGCTGCTGCCTCTCACCGACATCAAACGCCATGACGGTCGCCGTCGTGGCGGCGTCTGCGAAGGCTTGGGTACGCGCGTCGAGAATGTGAATTGAGAGACCGCCCAACGGCCCGGCGAACAACTCCCGCGCAAGTTGTCCATAGCCAACATCGAGCCACTCGGACGAAGTGACGAACACGCCGAAGTCGCCCGTTTCGGCGAGATGCGCCGTAGCCAGCAAGAAGTGCACATGCAAGCCCGCGAGCGCTGACGCCTTCAGACCTAGATCAGCAGAGCGCTCTCGCAACCAGGATTTCCACCCTGGCGCAATGTCGTGGTGGCGTAGGTAGGGCGGGTTGCCGACAAATGCCGTTGGGCTGGGAATTGATGGCAATCGCAGCGCGCGATAGTCACTGGTGTCCACCACCGACCGCCCGTCGAAACCCAACACGGTCAGATTTGCGCGGGCTGTCAGTGCTGCGAGCGGATCGATCTCGACCGCCATGAGTTGCGCGTCAGGCAAGTACCGGCCGACCGCACAGAGGAATCTCGCAGAGCCAGCGCCGGGATCCACTACCCGAGCTGCCCGCTTGAAGTGAGCCAACCATTCCGACATGGGCCCGACCAGCGCCGCAGGCGTGTACGTGGCGCCTAGCTTGCGGCGCTGCGCTGTCGAGCGGAGCCTGGCGAAAGACGCGCCTAACGGGTCCTCTCCTGCCCGGATCACAGTCGCCAAGTCTTCAAGATCGCTCGGTCGTAGCGATTGATCCGCAGCCTCAATGAGCTCGGATTCAGCGCAGCTCACCTCTGCGAGGTCACCCCCGCGAGTCAGGGCCCAAGCAGCAGCGCAGAGCGCGAGTTCATCGTCAATTCCCGTGTCAGCGGGTCTGACAAGCGGGGCATCTGTCAATGTCAAGACCATTTGCTCGCATGTTCGCACACACCACCTCCGCGACAGCGGAGGACAAGCTCCGCGTTGTCCACCGATCATCACTGAGGGGTGTGACAACAATTGTTCGCAAGCGCGCCAAGCCGGTCGATGCCTCGCGACGCGGTAGTGCTCGGCCACCGCGGTTCCTCCGCTACGGGCCGATGGGTGAGCACCTGCATCGAACGTTGCGAAGCACGGCGAGGAACACGGCATGACAGCTGACGAACGACTGCGGAACGTCCTGGGCTACGACGACGACCGCATCGTCGAGCTCGCCGTCGCCGGCGCCATCGGCTGAAGAGGTCCGGACCTCGGGTACTGCGATTCCAGGATCACAAGCCGAAGGGCTGCGAGACCGGGTTCAGCGATGCAGTGGCACCCGACAATTACTCGGACGCCGCGGGTGCCTGGTATGGCACCTCCACCTCAAGATCATGCGACAGCGGCGCGCCCGCGGCCGTGCACACCTGGGTCTGGGAGCGGGCTTGACCGTCACTCGACGTCGCGCACGCGGTTGCTGCCGGGAGCAACAACGTCACGTCATCGGTGCCGCTCGGCTTGACGCGAATCTCCCAGAGATCACTTCGCCCGTCGACGCGCTTGAACTTGAGGGCTCTGCCGTTGGTCACTTCCAGCAAGTCGTCACGCAGCGTGCGGTAGCTCACAGCGATCGACTCGCTGAACTGGACGCGCACCGTGAACTTTCGCGTGCCGTCATGGGATTGCGGAACGGTCGACTCGACGAATTCGGCAGTCAGAACCGTGGCGTCGTTCCCGTCGCCAGCGTCCTCTTCGGCGTCGTTCCCGTCGCCGTCGTCCTCGCCACCGTCGTCAGCCGGCGGAGGGTCGCCAGCCGGCGGAGGGCCGACCGCCTCAACCAGCGCATCCGACTTGAGCGTGGAACTCGGACCAAGCAGTACGTCAGATCGGGTAACGACTCCCTCCGAAGTCTCCGGCGGGCATGGCGTCGGGACAGTCGCCGTCAGCGTGCCCCCGCTGGAGCCCGGCGTGGCCGACGATGCCTGGTTGAGATGGAACGGTGTGCTGATGTCGCCCCACGAGGTCTGCGCCCGCACGACCACCTTGTAACGAACGTTGTTCGACAGGCCGGCGATCACGTGTTCCAAGTTGTCATAACTGTCATCGTCGCTGCAGGGGTCAACGCTCGCGATGAGGTCGCTGCGGTTCCAGCGCGATATGAGGAACTGGCTGTGAGCTGTGGCGTCGATCCAGTAGACGTAGTAGCCGATGTAGTCAATGTCATCGGCATCGGCGAACTGCGGCCACCTCACTTTCAGGCTGCCGTCGCCGCGCGTCACGGTCGGGTTGTGGATCGGTTCGGGGCGAGTGCGGGTGCGGTCGGTCAGCGACTCGCTCCATGGACCGAACCCCTGCTCGTTGCCGGACCGAACTTGGAACACGTACCTGACATTGCGCTCCAGACCCTCGACCCAGTGGTAATAGTCCGTATCGGCTGTCTCGACCGTCCACTGCTCGTCGGACATGTCCGTTGCATCCTCCCGGATATAACGGACCTCCGCACGGTCAGAGCTGACATCCCCTCCAGAAACCCAGATGAGCAACATCCAAGTAGTTCCCCACGAGTAGAGACAGCAGGAAGGCGCCTCCATGACTGCGACGTTCTCGTCGACTTCTCGTAGCGCCTGCCCCTCTCCTGATTGTGCCTGCGCGTGCATCGGCACTGCCGCAATGAACACCGCCACAAACAGCGCCGCGGCGATTCGCTTCCAAGGGACATGAAAAGACGGGACATGAAAAGACCTGTGCATCATCAATGAACTTAGTTCATATATTCATGCCGCTACGCCGCGGCAGCGTGAAGGCCGGACGCTGAAGAGTCTCGAATGTTGCGAACCCAAAACCGCAGGTCAGAGGCTTGCGTATCTTGCCAGACCCATCTCTGCTAGCACCTTGCTAGTTGCCGGGCAGGGTGTCGAAGTTGGTGACGCGGTTTCTGCCGAAATCGAATCCTTGATCCAGCGATGCCTGTACGTAATACCTGGTGCCCGGTTCGAGGCCGGTGAGGGTGACCGTGGCGGTGCTCGACGAGACACGCACGTAGCGGTATTGCCACCCGATCGTGTTGGTGGCGTAGCCGAAGTACACCCAGGTGTTGTCGGCGTTGTCGATCGGCACGGTGACCGTTGCGGTGGTGGTCCCGATGGCGGTCACTGCGATGTCGCCGAGCGTGATCGCCGGCGCGGTACCGGCGCAGTTGGGCTCGGAGAGCTCGGTCGGCTGGGGCGTGACGGTTATGCGGTTGTTGCCCGAGGCGGTGTGGTCATAGCCAACAAGCAAGCTGGAGGAATACACCGGTTCGGCGTCGTCGCGGATCGTGACGATCCGGTACTCGCGCCTGATCGTGACGAATGCGCCGTTGCCTGATTCTGCGGAGCTCAGCGACACTCCTGAGGGCTGCGTGGTGTATTCGGTGCCGTCGTCGCCTACATAAGTTCTGGAGTGGCCCAGGTCCACGAAGCTGAGCTGGGATGGATCTACCGAAAACTCGTCGCCGGCATGGCGCGCCGTTGCCTGTTCGAAGTCCCACTCGTTGACTTTGGACCAGAACGTCAGCCGGTCCACCCCAGCAGGGTCGGCGTAGCAGTAGTGGGTACGCCGCTCCACCCGGTAGCCCACCACTTCGTCGACCTGGGCCACCGGAGCGTCCCATGCCAGCCGCACACGGGCCTGCACGTAGCCGTTGGTCTCAGTGACCACTGTGGTCGCGGTTGGGCCGCCGCCCTTGGTGACCTCCACATTGGTCACCGCAAGACCCGGATCGTCGGCCGTTCGCACTGCGACGGTCGGGACGCTGATGAGCGACTCGGAATGGCCGGCCTGATCGGTGAAGCTGACACGCACCTTGATGGTGGCTCCCTCGTCGGCTGGGGCCAGCTGGTAGCTCTGGTTAGTGGCATTGGGGATGTCGGTATCGGTGCCGCTGCTGGTGCGGATCCACTGATAGTTGAACTGCACCCCCGACAGTCCGTCGGCATCGGTGATCCCCGACACCGACGCGGTCACGGTCTCGTCCACCTGAGCAGTGCCCGAGATCGTCGGAGCCCCCATCGCAGAACTGTTGACTACAGCAGCGGCGAGCACCACCACGGTCGGGACGCTGATGAGCGACTCGGAATGGCCGGCCTGATCGGTGAAGCTGACACGCACCTTGATGGTGGCTCCCTCGTCGGCTGGGGCCAGCTGGTAGGTCTGGTTAGTGGCATTGGGGATGTCGGTATCGGTGCCGCTGCTGGTGCGGATCCACTGATAGTTGAACTGCACCCCCGACAGTCCGTCGGCATCGGTGATCCCCGACACCGACGCGGTCACGGTCTCGTCCACCTGAGCAGTGCCCGAGATCGTCGGAGCCCCCATCGCAGAACTGTTTGTGGTGTCGTCCACGCTGACGGCCACACTGTCGATGCTCAGCCCGTCGTAATCGTCGTCGCTCTGGGCATCGTCCACCGTGTGGGTCACCGTCGCGGTGTCATCGGCCTTGTCGGCATCGGCGGCCGCACTCACCGTCACCGTCTGCGCCGTGGACCAGTTCAACGCCGTGAACGTCAGGGTGGAGGGCGACACCGACACGTCGCCGTCACCGCTCACCGCCACATCGATCACCACATCAGAGCCCGGCGCCACCTCCAGCACCACGTCATACCCGGCACTGGAACCCTCATCGACACCGAGCTCGGTGGGCGACACCGACACCCCCACATCGTCATCGTCCACACTCACGGCCACACTGTCGATCGACAAGCCGTCGTAATCATCATCGCTCTGGGAATCGTCCACCGTATGGGTCACCGTCGCGGTGTCATCGACCTTGTCGGCATCGGCGGCCGCACTCACCGTCACCGTCTGCGCCGTCGACCAGTTCAACGCCGTGAACGTCAACGTCGCCGGTGACACCGACACGTCGCCGTCACCCGTCACCGCCACATCGATCACCACATCAGAGCCCGGCGCCACCTCCAGCACCACGTCATACCCGGCACTGGAACCCTCACCGACACCGAGCTCGGTGGGCGACACCGACACCCCCACATCGTCATCGTCCACACTCACGGCCACACTGTCGATCGACAAGCCGTCGTAATCATCATCGCTCTGGGAATCGTCCACCGTATGGGTCACCGTCGCGGTGTCATCGACCTTGTCGGCATCGGCGGCCGCACTCACCGTCACCGTCTGCGCCGTCGACCAGTTCAACGCCGTGAACGTCAACGTCGCCGGTGACACCGACACGTCGCCGTCACCCGTCACCGCCACATCGATCACCACATCAGAGCCCGGCGCCACCTCGAGCACAACGTCATAACCGGCACTGGAACCCTCACCGACACCGAGCTCGGTCGGCGACACCGACACCCCCACATCGTCATCGTCCACACTCACGGCCACACTGTCGATGCTCAGCCCGTCGTAATCATCGTCGCTCTGGGAATCGTCCACCGTATGGGTCACCGTCGCGGTGTCATCGACCTTGTCGGCATCGGCGGCCGCACTCACCGTCACCGTCTGCGCCGTGGACCAGTTCAACGCCGTGAACGTCAGGGTGGAGGGCGACACCGACACGTCGCCGTCACCGCTCACCGCCACATCGATCACCACATCGGAGCCCGGCGCCACCTCGAGCACCACGTCATACCCGGCACTGGAACCCTCACCGACACCGAGCTCGGTGGGCGACACCGACACCCCCACATCGTCATCGTCCACACTCACGGCCACACTGTCGATGCTCAGCCCGTCGTAATCATCGTCGCTCTGGGAATCGTCCACCGTATGGGTCACCGTCGCGGTGTCATCGACCTTGTCGGCATCGGCGGCCGCACTCACCGTCACCGTCTGCGCCGTCGACCAGTTCAACGCCGTGAACGTCAACGTCGCCGGTGACACCGACACGTCGCCGTCACCCGTCACCGCCACATCGATCACCACATCAGAGCCCGGCGCCACCTCCAGCACCACGTCATACCCGGCACTGGAACCCTCACCGACACCGAGCTCGGTCGGCGACACCGACACCCCCACATCGTCATCGTCCACACTCACGGCCACACTGTCGATCGACAAGCCGTCGTAATCATCGTCGCTCTGGGAATCGTCCACCGTATGGGTCACCGTCGCGGCGTCATCGACCCTGTCGGCATCCGCGGCCGCGGACACCGTCACCGTCTGCGCGGTCGACCAGTTCAACGCCGTGAACGTCAGGGTGGAGGGCGACACCGACACGTCGCCGTCGCCGCTCACTGCCACATCGATCACCACATCGGAGCCCGGCGCCACCTCGAGCACCACGTCATACCCGGCACTGGAACCCTCATCCACACCGAGCTCGGTCGGCGACACCGACACCCCCACATCGTCATCGTCCACACTCACGGCCACACTGTCGATCGACAAGCCGTCGTAATCATCATCGCTCTGGGAATCGTCCACCGTATGGGTCACCGTCGCGGCGTCATCGACCCTGTCGGCATCCGCGGCCGCACTCACCGTCACCGTCTGCACGGTGGACCAGTTCAACGCCGTGAACGTCAACGTCGCCGGCGACACCGACACGTCGCCGTCACCCGTCACCGCCACATCGATCACCACATCGGAGCCCGGCGCCACCTCGAGCACCACGTCATACCCGGCACTGGAACCCTCATCCACACCCAACTCCGTGGGCGACACCGACACCCCCACATCGTCATCGTCCACGCTCACGGCCACACTGTCGATGCTCAGCCCGTCGTAATCATCGTCGCTCTGGGAATCGTCCACCGTGTGGGTCACCGTCGCGGTGTCATCGACCTTGTCGGCATCCGCGGCCGCACTCACCGTCACCGTCTGCACGGTGGACCAGTTCAACGCCGTGAACGTCAGGGTGGAGGGCGACACCGTCACGTCGCCGTCACCCGTTACTGCCACATCGATCACCACATCGGAGCCCGGCGCCACCTCGAGCACCACGTCATACCCGGCACTGGAACCCTCATCCACACCCAACTCCGTGGGCGACACCGACACCCCCACATCGTCGTCGTCCACGCTCACGGCCACACTGTCGATCGGCACGCCGTCGTAATCGTCGTCGCTCTGGGAATCGTCCACGGTGTGGGTCACCGTCGCGGTGTCATCGGCCTTGTCGTCATCCGCGGCCGCACTCACCGTCACCGTCTGGGCCATGTTCCAGTCCGACGACGTGAACGTCAATGACGCCGTCGACCCAAAATTCACACCGTCAGTGCTCACCTGCACATCGCTGTCACCCGTCACCGCCACATCGATCACCACATCAGAAGCCGGCGCAACGTTCAGCACCACCGTGTAGGTGCCCGTGCCGCCCTCGCCCACCGCCAGCTCCGACACCGACACCGTCGGGCCATCGTCATCGACCACCGTCACCGCCACGCCGTCCACGCTGGCCAGCGCCACATACTCCAACGCGCTGTTATTGGAGCCGTGGCTGAACTCGGCCTCCACGGCGTGACTGATGGCCGCCGAGTCCGCGACCACGTCAGCGTCATCAGCGGCCGCGGTCACCGTCACCGTCTGCGGCGTCGACCAGTTCGACGTGTAGAAGACCAGCTGCTCAGGGCTAACGGTCACACCCGAGTCGTCCTCGGCAGTAACCGACACCGCCACCGGCGTCGACGGCAACGCGTCAAGCACGACCGTGTAGGTGCTGTCGGCAATGTCGTTGCTGCCGGTGCTGCCCTCAGCCATCTCCAACGTCGCCGGCGACACCGTCACCCCCGCCGACGTGTCGTCATCCGCCACCACAACGCTGCGGGTGAGCGACGAGACCTCGGCCACATACTCCGCCGCGCTGCCCGCCGCCACCGTAAGAACGAGGCTCTCGGTCTCATGGACCTGATTGACGTCTTGAGCCGCAGCCACCGTCACGATCTGAGGGGTCTCCCAGTTTGACGGCGTGAACAGCAAGCTGACCGACGAAGCAAAATTCCCATCAGTGCTCACCGTCAAAGCGCCGCTGGCGTTGACGTTGACCGTCACGTTCGCGGTCGGCGCAGCGGACATGGCGACCTTGAAGTCCTTCGTGCCGCCCTCGAGCACCGCGGCTCCGCCGTCAAAGTTCGCAGTCACAAACACGATGGTGATGTCGGGGACGGTCACCGGCAGATCCGCGGTCACACCCACGTACTCAGCAGCACTGCCCGCAGCAACCGCATGACGGATCTTCGCCGCGACATCAGCGCCGTTGTCATCAGCAGGCGACAACACCGTCACCACCTGCGGAGTCGACCAATTCGACGCATCGAACGTCAAGCTGGCCGTCGTGCCGAACGTGCCGTCAGTGCTCACCGTCACTGTCTCATATGACGCCAGGTCCTGCACCGTGATGTCCACCGTCACATCGGCGGTGGGCTGCGAGTCCAGCGCCACCGTGTAGGACACACCGGTCTGCCCCTCGGCGGCAAAATCCGACGACGACGTCGACAACGTCAGCCCCACCGAACTGCTGTCGTCCACCGTCACGTCCACACTGGCGATCGGCACGCCGTCGTAAGCGTTGTCGCTGCTGGCGTCGTTCACCGCGTGCGTCACCGTCGCGGTGTCATCGACGCTGTCGTCATCGGCCGCGGCGCTGACCGTCACCGTCTGCACGGTCGCCCAGTCCGACGACGTGAACGTCAAGGTCGCCGTCGACCCAAAATTCACACCGTCAGTGCTCACCTGCACATCGCTGTCGCTGCCATCGCCAAACGCCACATCAATCACCACATCCGACGTCGGCGCGACGTTCAGCACCACCGTGTAGGTCCCCGTGCCGCCCTCGCCCACCGCCAGCTCCGACACCGACACCGTCGGGCCGTCGTCATCGACCACCGTCACATCCACGCCGTCCACACTGGCCAGCGCCACATACTCCAACGCGCTGTACTTGGAACCGGCGCTGAACACGGCTGCAACGGCGTGACTGATGGCCACCGAGTCCGCGACCATGTCTGCGTCACCCGCAGCGGTCACCGTCACCGTCTGGGGCGTATTCCAGTTCCCCGTGTCGAACACCAACTCGTCGAGGTCCACGGTCACATCAGAACCGTCCTCAGCAACAACCGACACCGCCACCGGCGTCGACGGCAACGCGTCAAGCACAACCATGTAGGTGCTGCCGGCAATGTCGTTGCTGCCGGTGCTGCCCTCAGCCACCTCCAACGTCGCCGGCGACACCGTCACCCCCGCACCGGTGTCGTCATCAGCCACAACAACGCTGCGGGTTTGCGCCGTGAACTTGGCCACATACTCCGCCGCGCTGCCAGCCGCCACCGTAGTTCTGAGACTCTCGGTCTCATGGACCTGGTTGCCGTCGTCCTGGGCTGCGGACACCGTCACGATCTGGTCGGTCTCCCAGTTTGACGGCGTGAACAACAAGCTGACCGACGATGCAAAATTCCCATCAGTGCTCACCGTCAAAGCGCCGCTGGCAGCGATGTCGACCGTCACGTTCGCGGTCGGCACAGCGGACAGGGCGACCTCGAAGTCCTTCGAGCCGCCCTCGAGCACCGTGTTTCCGCCATCAAAGATCGTAGTCACGAACAAGATGGTGAAGTCGAGGACGGTCACCGGCAGATCCGCAGTCACACCCACGTACTCAGCAGCACTGCCCGCAGCAACTGTATGGCGGATCTTCGCCGCGACATCAGCGCCGTTGTCATCAACAGGCGACTTCACCGTCACCACCTGCGGAGTCGACCAATTCGACGAATCGAACGTCAAGCTGGCCGTCGTGCCAAACGTGCCGTCAGTGCTCACCGTCACTGTCTCATGCGACTCAAGATCCACCAGCGTGATATCCACCGTCACCTCACCAGACGGCTCCGAATCCAGCTCCACCGAGTAGGACACACCGTTCTGCCCCTCATGGGTAAACGCCAGCGACGTCTTCGACAACGTCAGCCCCACGGGGTCGTCGTCGTCCACCGTCACGTCCACGCTGGCGATCGACAGCCCGTCGAACGCATCGTCGCTGCTGGCGTCGTCGACGGTGTGGGTCACCATCGCCGTGTCATCGACACTGTCGTCGTCCCCCGCAGCCTTCACCGTCACCGTCTGCACGGTCGCCCAGTTCGACGACGTGAACGTCAGCGTCGCCGTCGCCGCAAAATTCACGGCGTCGGTGCTCACCGACACATCGCTGTCGCTGCCATCGCCAAACGCCACATCGACCACCACATCCGAGCCCGGCGCCAGCCCCAGCACCACCGTGTAGGAGCCCGTACCGGCCTCAACCACCGCCAGCTCCGACACCGACACGATCACCTTCGAATCGTCGTCGGCCACGGTCACCGCGACACTGGGGATCGGCACGCCGTCGTAGTTGTTGTCGCTCTGGGCATCGTCGACGGTGTGAGTCACCGTCGCGGTGTCATCGACGCTGTCGTCATCGGCCGCGGCGCTGACCGTCACCGTCTGCACGGTGCTCCAAGTCGACGACGTGAACGTCAAGGTCGCGGTCGACCCAAAATTCACACCGTCGGTGCTCACCGACACATCGCCGTCGCTGCCATCGCCAAACGCCACGTCGATCACCACATCCGACGTCGGCGCGACATTCAGCACCACCGTGTAGGTCCCCGTGCCGCCCTCGCCCACCGCCAGCTCCGACACCGACACCGACGGGCCGTCGTCATCGACCACCGTCACATCCACGCCGTCCACGCTGGCCAGCGCCACATACTCCAACGCGCTGTAAAGGTCGAAGAGGCTGAAGTACCTGGCCTCGACGGCGTGACTGATGGCCACCGAGTCCGCGACCATGTCAGCGTCACCCGCAGCAGTCACTGTCACCGTCTGGGGCGTATTCCAGTTCCCCGTTTCGAACACCAACCGCTCGAGGTCCACGGTCACATCAGAACCGTCCTCAGCAACAACCGACACAGCCACCGGCGTCGACGGCAACGCATCCAGCACCACCGTGTAGGTGCTGCCGACACTGTCGCCCTCTTCGACCTCCAACGACACCGGCGACACCGTCACCCCCGCACCGGTGTCGTCATCAGCCACAACAACGCTGCGGGTGAACGACGAGAACTTAGCCACATACTCCGCCGCGCTGCCAGCCGCCACCGTAGTTGTGAGACTCTCGGTCTCATGGACCTGGTTGCCGTCGTCCTGGGCTGCGGACACCGTCACTATCTGAGCGGTCTCCCAGTTTGACGGCGTGAACAGCAAGCTGACCGACGATGCAAAATTCCCATCAGTGCTCACCGTCAAAGCGCCGCTGGCAGCGATGTCGACCGTCACGTTCGCGGTCGGCAGAACGGTCAGGACGACCTCGAAGTCCTCCGAGCCGCCCTCCAACACCGCGGCTCCGCCATCAAATTTCGTAGTCACGAACAAGAAGGTGAAGTCGGGGACGGTCACCGGCAGATCCGCAGTCACACCCACGTACTCAGCAGCACTGCCCGCAGCAACCGTATGACGGATCTTCGCCGCGACATCAGCGCCGTTGTCATCAACAGGCGACAACACCGTCACCACCTGCGGAGTCGACCAATTCGACGAATCGAACGTCAAGCTGGCCGTCGTGCCAAACGTGCCGTCAGTGCTCACCGTCACTGTCTCATACGACTCAAGATCCACCAGCGTGATATCCACCGTCACCTCACCAGACGGCTCCGAATCCAGCTTCACCGAGTACGTCAAACCGTTGGTCTGCCCCTCGGTGTGAAAATCCAACGACGTCGTCGACAGCGTCAGCCCCACGGGGTCGTCGTCAGTCACCTCCACCGTCACGCTGGCAATGGACACGCCGTCGTACTCATCCGCACTGTCGTCGTCATTCACCGTGTGCGTCACCGTCGCGGTGTCATTGACGCTGTCGTCATCGGCCGCGGCACTGACCGTCACCGTCTGCTCGGCGCTCCAAGTCGACGACGTGAACGTCAAGGTCGCCGTCGACCCAAAATTCACACCGTCAGTGCTCACCTCCACATCGCTGTCGCTGCCATCGCCAAACGCCACATCGATCACCACATCCGACGTCGGCTCAGCACCCAGCACCACGGTGTATGTGCCCGTTCCGGCCTCGTTCAGGGCCAGCTCCGACACCGACACCGTCACCGCGTCGCTGCCCGTTTCGTCGTCAGTCACCGTCACCGACACACTGTCGACGGACACGCTGTCGTACTCATCGGCACTGTTGGCGGCGTTGACCGCGTGCGTCACCGTCGCGGTGTCATCTGTGCTGTCAACGTCCTGGCCGGCGCTGACCGTCACGTCCTGGGCGGCCGCCCAGTTCTGCGGCGTGAACGTCAGCGACGCCGGCAAAACCGTCACATCGCTGTCGCTGCCATCGCCAAACCCGACATCGATCACCACATCCGACGTCGGCGCCAGCCCCAGCGCCACCGTGTATGTGCCCGTATCGCCCTCGTCCACCGTCAGCGACGTCTCCGACACCACCACTGCCGGCAGTGCCGCGCCGGCTATCTCAAGCTGCATGTATCTCGTCGGCACCGTACTGGCGGTGGTAGTGCCGACGGTTATCTGTTCGCTGTGGGGCAGCGACCAGCCCATGGCGCTGCCATCATCGAGGCCGCTGGCAGCCGTGCCCCATATCTCGATTGCCGGATCGCTGTTGGCGGAACGCTGAAGCTCGAAGAAGTACGAGGTGTCGGCCGCGAGATTGCACGAGGCCGTCGCGACGAACAGATTCACGGCCCCAGGCACATAGTGCGCCGGCGCGCTCAGCGTGCACACCGCCTCGCCGGATACGTAGCCAAGGGTGGCGTCGGAGACCGCCGAGTTGATGACCGCCGTGATCTCCCCGGAAGGGGCATCTGTGTAGGACCGCGGCACGACGCCGACGCTGGCGAGTTCGTAGCCCCCGCTGTTCGACCCGGTGGCGAAGGCCTGGGCCGCCTTCCGGAAAGCCGATCTGAAGTTGAGAAGTTCGTCTCGGTCCTGACCGGTGTTGGCGGCCAGCGTCGAAGCCTCATCATCGACGACGATGACGGCGACATCAGCGGCGGTCACCGCCGAATACTCCGACGCCGTGCCATGGACGACGGCATGGGAGACCGTCGCCAGGCTGTGCCGCAGATCGTCGTCATCGGCTGCGCTGACCATGACCGTCTTGGGGGTCTGCCAATCGGTAGCGCTGAACGTCAGGCTCGACGGCGACACCGTCACATCACCGGTGACGCTCACATTGACCGTCACCGAAGCCGACGGCCTCGCATTGAGCGCCACCGTGTAGGTGCCCGAACCGCCTTCGGGAACCGACAGCAGCGCCTCCGACACCGTCACCCCCGGGACGCCCTCAACGACGGTCACCTCAACGCTGGCGCCCGCACCGCGCAAGTACTCAGGTGAGCTGCCGTCGGCCACCGAAACCGAGACCGTCTCGGTCGGGCTGGACGCCGTGGCCAGGTCGAAATTCAATGCGCTCACCGTGACCGGCTGCGGGATGTCCCAATCAGACAAGGTGAACATCAGCGACCCCGACGACAGCGTCAGACCACCGCCCACGCTCAACTCGACAGTCACATTCCCAGCCGGCTCATGGGCCAACTCCACCTCGAGCGTGCCCACTCCGAACTCCGTCACCTCCAACGACATCGGCGACACACCAATACCCGGCACAGCCGCCGCACCCCCCCGGATCTCAAGGCCAAAGGCCTCAAGCTGGTCGCAATGCTCCCAGCGGTCATCTACGCCATCGAACACAACGCAATCGCGTCGCATCCGCCAGCCGTCGGCTGAATCGGCGTCGACATAGGGCGACGTAATGTGCTGCGCGTACCTCATGAGGACGGCATGGTTCGATTCGCCGAGGAGTTCCGCGTCAACGAGGTAGCGGGTATTGGGAGCAAGCGCGGGACACGAAGCAGGCACAACGAAGACGTTCTCGCCATTCTCGACATAGGAATCCGGGCTGACAAGCGTGCACACCACCTCGCCAGGTATGGGGCCTCTGAGGAACTCAACTAAGCCGGGTTGCCAGATCTGAGCCGGGACGGCCTCAGCGATCGTCACCTCAACCGCCAACGTCGATGTGTCACCCTGGGATAGGCCGAAGTAGCCCAAGAACCACAGGCTCACTGAGGCGACCCGGTAGCCGGACCATTGTGGGCCGGTAGTGAACTCCTGGACACGATGAGGGACATTGGCAGTCAATCCGAGGACCTCACCTCCAGACAAGGCGTCCACGTTGCCCACCAGCTTGGTGGTGTCGTTGTCGGCCACGGTCACCACCACGGCGTGGGCAGCCATGTCGGCGTACTCGGCGGCGCTGTCGGCAACCTTGACAGTGAGATTCACAACTGCGAGGTCGTCGGCAGTCTCAGCGTCTTCGGCGGCGGTAACCGTCACGGTCTGCGGGGTGGCCCAAGTGGACGACGAGAACGTGAGCGACGCCGGCGCCACCGTCACATCGCTGCTGCCGCCCAGCTTCGCCACCTCGATCACCACATCGGCAGTGGGCTCAGTCGCCAGCGCCACCGTGTAGGTGCCGTTGGTGCCCTCGCCCACCGTCAACGCCGACGGCGCCACCACCCCCGGCAACGCCGCCCCGGCTATCTCAAGCTGGGCGTAGGACGAGAAAGACCTGGGGTCGCCGTCGGTCACGCGTTCTAGCCTGACGGGCAGCGACCATCCCATGGCGCTGCCATCATCGAGGTCGCTCGTTCCGTTGCTCCATATTTCCGCTCCCGGGTAGTTGTGGTCGGAACGCTGAAGCTGGAGGAAATACGTGGTGTCGGGCGCCAGATGGCACGTCTCGGTCGCGATGAACAAGTTGACGGCACCGTTCACGTAGCGGGCTGGAACGGCCAGCGTGCACACTGCCTCGCCGGCAACTATGTAAGGGTTGGAAAAGGGGACAGCCGTCGTGATGACGGCCGTGATCTCTCCCGTGGAGCCCGCAGAGTAGTTCCGCAGATTGAGGCCGACGCTGGCGAGGTCGTACCCCCCGCTGCTCGGCCCGGTGACGAAGCTCTGGGCCGTTTTCCGTGCCACCCCGGTGAATACATAAAAGTCCCCTGGCTTCTGACCGACGTTGGCCAAAAGCGTTGAAGCCTCGTCATCGACGACGGTGACAGCGACATCGCCGGCGGTCACCGCCGAATACTCCGACGCCGTGCCATGGACGACTGCATGGGAGACCGTCGCCAGGCTGTACAGCAGATCGTCGTCGTCGGCTGCGCTGACCATGACCGTCTTGGGGGTCTGCCAATCGGTAGCGCTGAACGTCAAGCTCGACGGCGACACCGTCACATCACCTGTGGCGCTCACATTGACCGTCACCGACGCCGACGGCCGCGCATCCAACGCCACCGTATAAGCGCCCGACCCGCCCTCGGGAACCGACAGCACCGCCTTGGACACGGTCACCCCCGCGACACCCTCTACTACGGTCACCTCCACGCCCGCGTCCGCAACGCGCACGTACTCAGGCGAACTGCCCTCAGCCACCGCCAACGACACCGTCTCGGTCGGGCTGACCGCCGTGGCGAGGTCGAAATTCAATGCGCTCACGGTGACCGGCTGCGGGATGTCCCAATCAGACAAGGTGAACATCAGCGACCCCGACGACAGCGTCAGACCATCGCCCACGCTCAACTCGACCGTCACATTCCCAGCCGGCTCATAGGCCAACTCCACCTCGAGCGTGCCCACGCCGAACTCCGTCACCTCCAACGACATCGGCGACACACCAATACCCGGCACAGCCGCCGCACCCCCCCGGATCTCAAGGCCAAAAGCCTCATGCTGGTCGCAATCCTCCCAGCGGTCATCGGCGATCTCGAACAGAGTGCAATCGCGTCGCATCCGCCAGCCGTCGGCTGAATCGGCGTCGACATAGGGCGGAAAATCGTGCTGCGCGTACCTCATGAGGACGGCATGGTTCGATTCGCCGAGGAGTTCCGCGTCAACGAGGTAGCGGGTATTGGGAGCAAGCGCGGGACACGAAGCAGGCACAACGAAGACGTTCTCGCCATTCTCGACATAGGAATCCGGGCTGACAAGCGTGCACACCACCTCGCCAGGTATGTGGCCGCTGTAGTACACATCGTTGTTCCCCCAGATCTGAGCCGGGACGGCCTCAGCGATCGTCACCTCAACCGCCAACGTCGATGTGTCACCCTGGGACAAGCCGAAGTAGCCCTGGAACCACAGGCTGACTGAGGCGACCCGGTAGCCGGACCCTTGTGGGCCGGTAGTGAACTCCTGGACACGATGAGGGAAACTGGCAGTCAGTCCGAGGACGTCACCTCCAGAAAAGGCGTCCACGTTGCCCGCCAGCTTGGTGGTGTCGTTCTCGGCCACGGTCACCACCACGGCGTGGGCAGCCATGTCGGCGTACTCGGCGGCGCTGTCGGCGACCTTGACAGTGAGATTCACAACTGCGAGGTCGTCGGCAGTGTCAGCGTCTTCGGCGCCGGTAACCGTCACGGTCTGCGGGGTGGCCCAAGTCGACGGCGAGAACGTCAGCGACGCCGGCAACACCGTCACATCGCTGCTGCCGCCCAGCTTCGCCAACTCGATCACCACATCGGAAGTGGGCTCAGTCGCCAGCGCCACCGTGTAGGTGCCGTCAGTGCCCTCGCCCACCGTCAACGCCGACGGCGCAAACACCCCCGGCAACGCCGCCCCGGTTATCTCGAGCTGCATGAATTCGCCAAAGGACCGAAGGGAGGCATCTGATCGATTACGCCTCCGGACTTTGATCGGCAGCGACCAGCCCGGGGCGCTGTCATCATCGGCGCTAACAAGCGGCGTCAGCCATACGCGCAACGTCTCGTCGTTGTCGTCAGTACGCCGGAGCTCGAAGAAATATGTGGTATCGGCCGCCAGATGGCACGACTCCGTCGCGGTGAACAGGTTCACGGCGCCAAGCACATACTTCGCCGGCGCGGTCAGCGTGCACACAACATCGCCGGGTACGTGACTGCCGGGGGAGGCCGCTGCCATGATGACCGCCGCTATCTTTCCGGCGGATCCAGCACCGTGTGTAAATGGCACGATGCCCACATTGGCGAGCTCAAAGCCCCCGCTGCCCGGCCCGGTAGTGAAAGCCTGATTCAGCTCTCTTGCTTCACGGCTAAGAAAGACGCGGCTGGCTCCCCTCAAGCCGGTGTTGTCGAAAAGCGTCGATGCCTCGTCGTCGATGACAGTGACAGCGACATCGCCGGCGGTCACCGCCGAATACTCCGACGCCGTGCCGTGATTCACCGCATGAGAGACCGTCACCAACTCATACAGCAGGTTGTCGTCAGGAGCCGCGCTGACCATGACCGACTGGGGACGAAACCAATCACTCGCACTGAACGTCAGCGAGGACGGCGACACCGTCACACCGCCAGTGACGGTCGCATCCACCGTCACCGAAGCCGACGGCCTCGCATCGAGAACCACCGTGTACACAGCCGAGCCGCCCTCGGGCACCAGCAGCGATGTCGGCGACACCGTCACACCCGGGACGCCCTCAACGACCGTCACCTCCACGCTCTTGCCCGCAATGCCCACGTACTCCGGCGAGCTCCCCTCAGCCACCGCAAGAGAGACCATCTCGGTCGGGCTGGTCGCCGTGGACAGGTCGAAATTCAACGCGCTGATCGTGACCGTCTGCGGGGTGTTCCAATCAGCCGGCGTGAACGTCAGCGACGGTGACGACACCGTCAAATCACTGTTCTCCATGACGCTGATGTCGACGATCACATCCACGGCCGGCTCTGTGGTCAGCGCTGCCGTGAAGGAACCCTCCCCGAACTCGGTGACCTCCATCGCAGACATCGATACGTCCAAGCCAGGCACGGCCCCAACACCGCCCCGGACCTCAAAGCCGAGCAAGACGAATTCATTGCACTCTCCCCAGGCGTCATGCTGACTGCTGAAGTAGATGCACTCTGGGACAGTCCTCCAGCCGGGGACTGAATCGACGTCGACATATGGTGCGGCATCGTGGCCATAGTCCTTCAGGCCCACGCTGTGGTTCGAAGTGCTGAGGCGCTCCACCACGATGAGATACCAGGCATCGGGGGCGAGCGGCGGACACGAATCGGGCGCGGCGAACACGTTTTCGCCATTCTCGACATAGGAATCCGGGCTCACGAGCGTGCACACCGCCTCGCTAGGAAGGTAGGTGTCCAGGAGATCACCGGGATGGAACAAGTTTTGGGGAACTTGGGCTGGGACGGCCTCAAAAATCGTCACCTCAACCGCCAGCGTCGGCGTCTCCCCCTGCGCCAATCCGAAGTATCCGTTGAACCACACACTGGCCGATCCGGCCCGGTAGCCGGACTCTTGCGGACCAGTGCGGAACCGTTGTCCCCTCTTCGTGGTATTGGCCGTCAATGCGACACCTTCGTTTCCGAAGACGCTGTTCACCGTGTTGCCCACCAGCTTGATGGTGTCGTTGTCGGCCACGGTCACCACCACGATGGCGACGGCCACTTCGTCGTACTCGTTGGCGCTGTTGGCGGCGTCGACGGTGTGGGTCACCACCGCGAGGTCGTCGGCGGTGTCGTCGTCTTCGGCGGCGGTGACCGTCACGATCTGCGGGGCTGACCAGTTCGACACCGTAAACGTCAACGTCAACGGCGACGACGACAGCGCCACGTCGCTGCTGCCGCCCAGCTTCGCCGCCTCGATCACCACATCGGAGGCAGGTGCAGCCGCCAGCACCACCGTGTAGGTGCCGGAGCTGCCCTCGCCCACCGTCAGCGCCGACGTCGACACGACCACCGCGGGAGCAGTCGCGGCCACCTCGACGGTGGCGGCGCTGATCAGCGTGTAGCTGTGGTCTTCGTCGTCGTCAAAGCTCGCCTTGACCTTGATGGTGGTGCCCGAGTCGGCGGGGGCGAGGGTGTAGGTCTGTTGGGTGGCCATGGGGATGTCGGTGTCGGAGCCGCTGCTGGTACGCACCCACTGGTACGAGAACTCGGCGCGGTCCAGGCCGTCGCCGTCGGCGATGGCTGACGTGTCGGCGGTGAGGATCTCGCCGACCGTGGGGGTGCCCAAGATCGTGGGCACGCCCGTCGGAGCCTTGTCGGGCTGCACGACCAGCGTGGTGCCTCGGACCTCGATCATGCTGGCGAGGGACTCCGAGTTCCAGGCACCGCTCGACTGCACGAAATCGCGGCGGGTGGCGGCGACCGTGAATCCGGTGGCCGGATCGATGGTGTCCTGCGAGTCGCTCGCGGTCTTGTTCAACGAGATCGTCTGGGAGGTGCCGTTGGACCGTTCGAGCACGAAGTGGTACGACGTCGACGCCAAGAGCCGCGGGCAGGCGTCGTCGTCGGTTGTGGGCGCGTCGAAGTACTGCACACCGGAGCCGACGAAGGCGTCCGGGTGGGTGAGCGTGCACAGCACATCTCCGGGATTGCCGCTGGCGTCGAACTCGTTGAGCGTCGCGGTCAGCTCGCTGCCCGGCTGCGAGCTGGCGTGGATCTCGTCGAACCTGATGCCCACCGAGGTCAGCTCGTAGCCGCCGGCGTTGGCGCCGGTTGTGAACGCCTGGGCGCGTTTGGGACGCCCGGTGCCCAAATTGCTCACGCTGGAATCAGCGGTCTGGCCGGTGTTCGCAACCAGCGTGCCGATGACCGCCGCGGCTTTGACTTCGATCACTTGCGCTTGATTGGGCGTGACCTGCCAGGAGTTGGAGTACCAGATGTTCTCGTCTGCGACCGTCCATCCGGTAACAGGGTCGAGGGCGTCCTCGGCGGTGCTGTGGACAATGCCCACATGGGTTGCGGTGGTGGTACTGCCTTCCACCCTGGCTACGGCGGCATAGGTGGTGTTGGGGGCCAGCGTCGGGCACAAGCTGCCGCTTGTGGGCGGGCGGAACCTCTGCACGCTTAATTGGGTGAAAATGGCCGGGTCGTCGAGTGTGCACAGCAAAGTGCCGGGATTGCCGTCCTCGGCCATCTCATAGAGCCTTACCGCGACCCCTTCCGCCATCGCGAGATTGGCGAAGGAGAAGTAGAACCCGATGGAGTCCAGCACATAGCCGTGCAGGCTCGGCCCGGTCGTGAATGCCTGTCCGCGGCGAGGAATACCGGTGTTGATCGCCAGGAGGCCAATGTCTGCAACAGTGGTGTTCTTGACCTGGGTCAGCACTTCGGTGGATTCGGGCGGGGGCGTGACCTCCACAGAGACGGCGCTGGTGAGGGGGTACTCCTCGAACCCGGCGTGGTCGTTGAAGATCACCCGGACCTTGAGCTGTTTGCCGATGTCGTCGTCGACGGGGTAGTACACCTGCGCGTTCGCACCGCCGATGTCGGTCTCGTTGCCGCCGTCGACGCGGATCCACTGGAAGTAGCCGAACGACTCCGCCGACACGCCGTTGCCGTCGGAGATCGCCGACACGTCCGCCGTCACCGGCTGGGTCACCTGCACATTCCCCGACACCACTGGATCGCCCGTCACCGCGGATGGCACCGCCCGCAACGACAGCTCCACCGCCTCCATGTCGCTCCACCTCGCGCCCTGCGAAGGTTTGGTCCAACTGGTTGTGGACTGGCTCAAGGAGTCGGTTCCGGACCCGAGCGAATAGACGTACTGCGACCCCGAAGCGTCCAGGACAAGTTCCCAGTTCGTCGCCACGCTGTCGGACACCAGCGGCGACACGATGGCGGTCAACGTGTCCTGGGCTATCGGAAGGAGATTCAGCTCTTTGACCCGGTAGCGGGTCGGCCCGTAGTCGAAGTCGTCATCGTCGAGTGAGCTTGACGGGAAGTCCGTGGCGTCGGTGTCGTACCCGAACCGGTTGGTGGCCTCGGTGACCGTGGCGGTGCCCGACCAGAACTGGCGACCGGTGCGTCCGCCGGGCAGGTCGTAGGCGTACAGCTTGTCGTCGTCGGGGTCTGCCACCCACAGCACACGGCCGTCGAACCACAGACCGTGCGCTTTGGCGTTGGCCCCACGCAGGTTGATGTTCTTGGCCGTGTCCTCAGACCCGTCAGAGAGCTTGTACGCATACACACGGCGGTCCTCGCGGTCCACCACGAACATCGTCTCCCCGTTCGACCACAGCCCCCGCGGCTGGGAATTGTTCGTCGATCCAGACCCGCTGTTCTGGTGCAGCTCATCGAAGTCCTTGGCCGTGTCACGCGAGCCGTCGGAACGCTTGTAGGCATAGATCTTGTTGTTGGTGCCGCCTGCGTCGTTGGACACCCACACCGTGTTCGCATCGCACCACAAACCCTCAGGACTGCTGTTGTTGCTGTGCAGCGAGATGTCCTTGTCGGCGTCGCGGGAGCGGTCCGACATCTTGTACCCATACACCTTGTCGTCGCCGGAGTCGGCCACGAACATCGTCGTCCCGTCAGAACACAGGCCCGTGGGCACGTTGTTGCCCGCCGCGTCCAGAGTGTTGAAGTCCTTGCCGGTGTCACGGCCGCCGTCGCGGCGGCGATACGCAAAGATCTTTTCCGACCCCGACACATTGCTCGCCACCCAGATCGTCTCGGCGTTGCCCCACACGCCCGTCGGCACGATCTGGTGGCCGGCAACCGAGATGTCCGACGTCCGCTGCGACCCCGGCGCAGCAGCAGCCGACACCTGCGCGGTGGCCACGCTGGTGAGCGACTCGGAGAAACCTGCCTCGTCGGCGAAGCTCACCCTCACCTTGATGGTGCTGCCCTCGTCTTGCGCACCGAGGGTGTAGGACTGCGACGACGCGTGCGCGATGTCGGTATCGGTGCCCTCGCTGGTGCGCACCCACCGGAACGTGTACTCAACCCCTGACAGGCCGTCTTCGTCGTTGATTCCCGACGCGAGCGCGATCAGGGTCTGGCCCACCCGGGCCGTGCCCGAGATCGCGGGCGCGCCCGTCGCGGGGATGCTGGTGCGCTCCTTCGAGGTGCCCCGGACCTCGATCATGTGGACATTGGACTGCGACACCCACCCAGCGCCCGACTTCAGTAGGCCATCGTTGGCGATCCTCCAGCCGGTGGCCGGGGTGAGGATGTCGTCTGAGCTGACGCCGGATCTCGTCAACCAGATGTCCTGGGTGGTCGCGTTGGCCCGCTCGACGACGACGAAGTAGGTCCCGATCGGAGGGAGGCGCGGGCAGGCACGCTCGATTTCGGCGGGAGCATCGAAGAAATGCACTCCCGAGGCGCCGAACTCCGACGGATTGGTGAACGTGCACAGCACGCCGCCGGGATTGCCGCCGGCGCCGAACTCGTTGAGCGTCACGGTCAGCTCAGTGCCCGGACTCGAGCCGGCCTGGATCTTGCCGAACCTGATGCCGACCGAACTCAGCACGTAGCCGCCGTCGTTGTTACCGGTCGTGAAGGCCTGGGCGCGCTGGGCGATGCCGGTGTCCAGAGTCTCCGCGATGCCGCTCACGTTCCGGCCGGTGTTGCTCACCTGCGTGCCGATGACCGCCCCGGCATCGACCTCGATGAAATACGCCGAGTTGTCGGTGACCGACCATGAATCGCTGCCGAGGTCATAGCTGAGACGCGAGTCTGCGATGGTCCATCCGGTGGGGGGATCGAGGGTGTCCTCGGCGCCGGTGGAGGTGTAGCCGACGTTGGTGGCAGGAATCGAGGAGCCGGTCAGTCTGACTGCGGCGGCATAGGTGGTGTTGGCGGCAAGCGTCTGGCACGGGCTGTCACCGGTGGGCGCGTCGAACGTCTGGACGCCTGAGTTGGCGAACGAGGCTGGGTCGTCGAGCGTGCACAGCGCATCGCCTGGACGACCGTTGCCGTCCATCTCATAGAGCTTCACTTCGGCGCTGCCCCGAGATCCGACGCCGGGGAAGGCAAGGTGGAACCCGACGGAGTCCAGCGCGTAGCCATGGAGGTTCGATCCGGTCGTGAACGCCTGCCCGAGGTGAGTCTGGCTATGGCTCAGCCCTGTCGTGCCCGCAGACGTCTGGCCGGTGTTGCGGACCTGGGTGGTCACCGCGGTGGTTCGCCGGGGTGCCACCACCGCGCTGGCCGCGCTGGTGAGCGGGTACTCCTCGAAACCGGCGTAGTCGTTGAACACCACCCGCACCTTGAGCCGCTTGCCGACGTCGAGGTCGGTCAGGTAGTAGGCGGCGTCGGTGGCGCCCTCGATATCGGTCTCGTTGGCGTCGTCGTCGACGTGGATCCACTGGAAGGCGCCGAACGAATCCGCCGACACGCCGTTGTCATCGGCGATCGCCGACACATCCGCGGTCACCACCTGGCCGACCTGAAGGATGCCCCCCACCTTGGGCCCCCTCTTCGCCGCCGCCGGCACCGCCCGCAACGACAGCTCCACCGACTCGGAGTCGCTCCAACCCGCCGGCGTGGGCCAAGTGGCGTGTGCTGGATCTAGTGGATCAGTGGCAAGGGGGTTGTGAGTCGAGGCGGTGGGCGACGATGCGATCGGATGGACGTGCTTCGACGCATCCGAGACCAGCTCCCACTTGTTCCACACGCCCGTGACCGCCCGCGGCACCAGCTCGGCGAATATCTGGTAGAACCCTCCGCCGAGGGGGGTGACGCTCACGCGACTGAAGGTGTAGGTGGTCGGCCCGTAGTCGAAGTCGCCGCCGTCGAGAGAGCTTGACGGAAAGCCCGAAGCGTCGGCGTCGTACCCGATCACGGGATTGTTCGTCGGGTGGTAGGTCGCGCTCTCGGTGACCGTGGCTGTGCCCGACCAGAACTGGCGACCGGTGCGGGCGCCGGGCAGGTCGTAGGCGTACAGCTTGTCGTCGTCGGGGTCTGACACCCACAGCACCCGCCCGTCGAACCACAGGCCGCGCGCGGTGGTGTTGGCGGCGCCTAGATCGATGTTCTTGGCCGTGTCCTCAGACCCATCAGAGAACTTGTACGCATACACCCGGCGGTCCTCGCGGTCCACCACGAACATCGTCTCCCCGTTCGACCACAGCCCCCGCGGCTGGGAATTGTTCGTCGATCCAGACCCGCTGCTCTGGTGCAGCTCATCGAATTCCTTGGCCGTGTCACGCGAGCCGTCGGAGCGCTTGTAGGCATAGATCTTGTTGTTGGTGCCGCCTGCGTCGTTGGACACCCACACCGTGTTGGCATCGCACCACAAACCCTCAGGACTGCTGTTGTTGCTGTGCAGCGAGATGTCCTTGTCGGCGTCGCGGGAGCGGTCCGACATCTTGTAGGCGTACACCTTGTCGTCGCCGGCGTCGGCCACGAACATCGTGGTCCCGTCAGAACACAGCCCCGTGGGATCGTTGTTGTTCGCCGCGTTCAGAGTGTCGAAGTCCTTGCCGGTGTCAGGGCTGCCGTCGCTGCGGCGATACGCGAAGATCTTGTCCAGCGCATGCATCGAGTTGTTCGCCACCCAGATCGTTTCGGCGTTGCCCCACACGCCCGTCGGCCAGCCCGCACCGCTCAGCGCGAAGTCGGTCGTCCGCCGCGACCCCGGCACCGCAGCAGCCGACACCTCCGCCGTGGCCGCGCTGGTGAGCGACTCGTCGAAGCTGAGGTCGTCGGCGAAGCTCACCCGCACCTTGATGGTGCTGCCCTCGTCTTGCGCACCGAGGGTGTAGGACTGCGACGACGCATGCGCGATATCGGTGTCGGTGCCCCCGCTGGTGCGGATCCACCGGAACTCGAATTCGGCTGTCGTGAGGCCGTCGGCGTCGTCGATTCCCGACGTGAGCGCGATCAGGGTCTGGCCCACCTGGGCTGTGCCCGAGATGGCGGGCGCACCTGTGGGCGCGGTGTTCTGGGCCACGTCGACGGCTGCGCTGGTGAGCGACTCGTCGAAGCCGAGGTCGTCGGTGAAGCTCACCTTTACCTTGACCGACTTGCCCTCGTCGGCGGGGCCCAAGGTGTAGGTGGCGTTGGTGGCGGACGGGATGTCGGCGTCAGTGCCGCCGTCGACGCGGATCCACTGGTAGGAGTACTCGACGTCGTCGAGGCCGTCGGTGTCGGTGATCCCCGAGGTGTCGGCGGTGAGGACCTGTCCGGCCTTGGGGGTGCCGGTGATCGAGGGTGCGCCCATGGCGTCGGTGTTGACATGGCCCTTCACGTCGATCACGTGGGACGTGGTGAACTGTGTGACCCAGGAGGAACCGCCGTAACGATGACGGTTGTGGGAAATGGTCCAGCCCGCGGCACCCCCCTCGTCTTCCGCATCGGAGGACGTTTCTGCCAGGGCGATCGTGTTGATGTTGTTGTTTGCCCGTGCAACTGCCACGGCATAGGTCGTGCTGGCGCTCAATTTCGGGCATGTGCCGGAATCGCCAGTGGGCGCCGCGAAGTAGTGCGTCCCCGCAGCGGTGAGGTCAGACGGATTGGTGAGCGTGCAGAGCTCACCTGCGGGGCGGTTGTTGTTCGCGGTATCGACCGACTGGAGGGTGACGGTCAGCTCATCGCCGGCGTCTGAACCTGAGTCGATAGTCTCGAATCTGATGCCGATGGAGTCCAGGACGTAGCCATCGCTGGACGAGCCGGTGGTGAAGGCCTGAGCCCGCCTCGGAGTCCCTGAATTCAGCACGTAACTGCCGGGTGCACTCTGACCGGTGTTCTTGACCAGGGTGATGGCTGAGACCATCTGCGCCTCGGCGGGACGCTGTTCGGCAGCGATGCCAACGAGACCCGCCGCTGCGAAAGCCAGCACCGCGCAGGCCGCGAGCGGGCGTCTGTGCGACCTGGCGAGGGATACCGACACGCGTCGACGCATCACACTTGACGCTGGACGGTTGGGCCTCTACCCATTCTGCGGGGGGGGGGGGGGTACCAACGTCATGGCGGATCTCCAGAAACCGGTGCTACCTGCACCGGATTGCTGCCATGCATTCTAGAGCATGTATGCGTCTATACCATAAAAACATGATCTGAGATGAACGTTGGCGGCGCGCTGAATCCGAGCTATTCAGCAGACACCGTCCACCCGATGTCTAGGAGCCGGCTGTGCGCGAGTTGATGTCAGCCACCGCATCAATCAGCGCGCTTGTCTCGATCTTTATGACGCCCAAAGTGGTCTTGATCTGCCCCAGCTCGCGATCCACCTTGTCGAAGCGACCGTCCGACTTGTCAAGACGCTGATTGAGGCGACCCTCCATTGCCTCCAAGTGGGCCATCACAGCGTCAGGTGCAGTTGCCATGTTCGAACATTAGGCATCGTAGCGCGACCGGAGCTCATGATTTATTGCACTCAGTCGATGTCGAGCGTGGCCAGTTCTGCCCAGCCATGGTGAACCCCTGCCTTGCCGATCCACTGGGCTGGGCGGACATGTGTTGGAGGTTGCAAGACATACTGGGGACGCCATGACCGCTGAAGAACGACTGCAGACCATCCGGTTGATTCACGATTCGCCGTTGCGGATCGTGCTTTCGGTGACGGGCGGCGGGGTGCTGGCGCTGAGCGACCTGCTGACGATTCCGGGCGGCTCGCGCACGATCCTTGAGGCCGGCGTCCCGTACTCGGTGAAATCGCTCTATGAGCTGATGGGCTCAGAACTTGAGCCGCACGTCTCCGACGACGCGGCGCTGGCGATGGCCGACGGCTGCCTGGCCCGGGCCCAGTACCTCGTCTCGACACCGAAGCCTGGAACCGAGCCGTGGCCGCTCGCCGGCATCTCGTGCACAGCCGCGCTGGTGACTGATCCGCCGCGACGGGGCGAAGACCGGGCACACATCGCCGCAGTCAGTGGCTCGGGCATCCGGATCGCCCGCAAGATCACCTACGACACCGACGACCGAATCGCCCAAGACCGCCAGACCTCCGACGCTCTGCTCGAACTCATCGCCGAGGTCGCCAAGGGCTGAGTGCTCAGCGTCCGGCCCCGCTGAGCGCCCGGGCCCGGCTGAGGCTCAGATGAACAGGCCCGTGCCGATGCCTTCGGCTACTTCGTCGAAGTCGTAGCCGACTTCGGTCCATACGTCGAAGTTGTGCTCGCCCAGGTAGGCGGGGCTGAGATGGCGCGGGAACCAACGCTGGCCGTTCCACAGCCCGGCGAAAGCATCGACGGTGCGCTCGCCGAACACTGCATGGTCCACGGGTTGCCAGAAGCCACGAGCCGCGTGCTGGGGATCGTCGGCGAACAACTGGTGGGAGCTCTGCACCGGTCCCGCAGGAACACCTGCGGCCTGCAAGGCCTCCGCCGCCTCGACAGCAGTGCGCCCCGCTGCCCATTCGCCGAGCACCTGGTCGATGACCGTGCGGCGATCGCGACGGCCTTGCCCGGTGGCGAGCGTCGGATCGTCGAGTCGGAGGTCGGCCAACATGCCCGAGAGGCCCAGCCACTGCGCCGGCTCGGTCACGGTCACCGCCACGAAGCCATCGCTGCACGCGTACACCTCGTTGGGAACGTGGTCGGCAATGCCGTCGCGGTTGCCTTCGGGTCGAGGCGGCGACACGCCGGCCGACTGGCGGATGATTGCCGCTCCGATGGCGTAGGTGCCCACTTCGAGCTGCGCCATGTCGATGCGCTGCCCCTCGCCGGTGCGCTCGCGGGCATACAGCGCACCGACCGTCGAGACTGCTGCGGCGAAGCCCGCCAGGTGGTCATTGAGCGAGAAGCCCGGACCGACGTCGCCGCGGTCGGCGAAATTCGTCAGGTGCGTGATGCCGCATACCGCATGCACCGTCGGCGCATACGAGATGACATGCCGCCACGGTCCGTCGTGGCCGCAGCCCGACATCGTCACGTAGACGAGCCGCGGGTTCCACTCGTGGACGGTTTCCCAGTCGAGACCCCACGCGTCCAGCACTCCGGCGCTGAAGTTCTCGATGAGCACATCGCAGGACTCGATCAGCCGCCGGGCCGCAGCCAGCGCGTCGGGATGCTTCATGTCGAGCGTGGCGCTGCGCTTGGAGCGGTTCCACACGAAGTAGTAGGGGAAGTCGGGCGAGTTGACGAGCGTGGAGCGCTCCTCGCTCTGAATGCGAATCACGTCGGCACCCAGATCGCCGAGCAGCTTCGTGGCAGACGGTCCGGCGAGCACCCAGGTGAAATCGGCCACGCGAATCCCGTCAAGCGGGCGATGGTCGCCGTCGTGTACGCGTGATGCTTCGCCGACCGGGCCAGCGGAAACGCCCGCAGTTTCGCGGGCGGTTGCACCGCTCGCATCATCGGCCGTGTCGCGGCCGGTGGCCCCATTTCGGGCTTCGCTGGCCGGTGCCGCCCATGACGCCAAGATCTCGTCGAGGGGCGTGTCGAGGGCGGCCGGCGGGCTCGGCGGGATCGATCCAGACCTGCCGGCGTCGCTCCAGCGCACCAGACGGCCCGGCACGCGCACCGGCCCTGCCCCGCCCGTCGCTGACCCTGCGGGCACATGCGAGCCGTTTGCAGCAATCCTCCCCGGCGCTGCTACCTCGGCGAAGAACTCTCGGTAAGCGAACTGCGGGTTTACGGACACCTCGGCAATATCCAGCACGCCACCGAAGGCGACATGGCGCTCCTGCGCCTCCCACCACACTTCGCGAGCATCACGCGGCGCTATCCAGCGCCGGACGGCGTCCATGACCTCGGTCACGTCCATCAGCACGTCCGCTGGGTCCGCGCCGACCCACCGCGCAACCTCGTCAAAGCCGGTCTCGACCATCCATTCGAACAGCAGATCGGGTGTCGGGGTCGGCGTGATCATGACGTAGCCGCCGTCGCCGCCTCGACACTCGGCGAGGTCGTATGCACCGAGCCAGTGCAGGGCGCCCTGCCGGGGAGCCACCTTGGGCAGGGGCAACACGTCGTCGAAGAAGTACTGCATGAACAGGTTCTCGATCGAGCCGGTGACCGTCTCGTGAATGGACAGGTCGACGTGCGCGCCCCGACCTGTCCAACGTGCCGACAGTGCCGCGGCAACTCCCGAGGTCGCCGCCACGAACCCCGCGTAGTTGTAGGCCTGCCGGCCCCACACGTTGAGGGGGCGGTCAGGCAGACCCGTGAGCGCCATCATCCCGCCCATGGCGGCCGACACCAGATCGGAGCCCAGCCACTGCGCCAGCGGGCCCGTACGCCCGAACGGCGTGATCGACACTTGCACCAGCGCTGGGTTGTCAGTGGCCGCTGCCGCGTAGTCGATGCCCAGTTCGGCCAGCCGCCCGGGGCGTTCGGTTTCGATCACTAAATCGGCTGCCGCAGTCAGCCGCCGGTAGGCGTCGCGACCCTCGGCAGTGCTCACGTCCAACCGGCAGCGGCGCTTGCCGCCGTCGTACCACCAATCGGCCACACCACCGAGCGCGGCCGCAGCCCGATCAGCCAGCGGCAAGCCCGGCGAACCGGTTCCGACCCGCACCACGTCGGCGCCCAGTTCGGTCAGCAGCTTCGTTGCGAAGCGGCCCGAATCGCCGGTCAGGTCGACGACGCGCAGTCCCGACAGCGCTCCCTGAACCGTCGACGGGTCCCGGCTCTGTCGCGGGGAGGGCTGGTTCATGACGGCCCGAAGCTAGCCCCGCGACTGCTCACGGAGTCAGGTCACACAAGCGGTGCTCTGTGGGTCATACCGTCGATGACGTTGATCGCGCTGTTGAACTCATACACACCACGACGATCAACATCTACAGCCTCGAGTCCAAACTTCCTGGTCTTGGCCAAAGACTTGACCAGGTCGGGATCAGGCGAAGGGTTGACGACGTCAAGGTCCAAGTTCGGAGGCGCTTTTCGGAGTCGAGCAGCCGCGAAGGCCGCATACAGCGGAAGGAATACACCGACCTGTAGAAAGTGCAGGCGGGATATTGGGTCTTGCGGGCATGAGCATGCAACTATCGCCGCTTGGATTTCTGCTGTGGCTCAACCGGCGACGAATACGTTCTGCGATAGGAGCCACGCAGCCTCGTCCTCATGCGTGGCGATGCACGGTCAACTTGGCGTCACGGCATCGCCAAACGACACTCGGACGTATGGAACGGGCAGAAGATCAAGCGCCAGCGACGCGTTTCGATCACGTTTCGCACTATCGCTGATCTGATGCCTGCGCAGACCTGACGCAGAGTTCAGTGTCGGGGTGGCGCAGGTGTCGGGTGGAGCAGGTGTCGGCATGGGTGCGGTGATGCCGTTGGGGAGGTCATTTCGAGGCTTTCGTATGACACCCCATGTTTACAGTCATTGTCATGAAGCGCTCAGACGTTCGCAGCGATTTGGCGGCGGGAACGCCGACCGGTTCCGTACCGGTGAGCGGCGCGGCTGTGGCCCTGCCGACCGCGCTGTCGTCGCCGGCTGAGCCGGAGTCGCCGGTTGAGCCAGTGTCGCCGGTTGAGCCAGTGTCGCCGGTTGAGCCAGTGTCGCCGGTTGAGCCAGTGTCGCCGGTTGAGCCAGTGTCGCCGGTTGAGCCAGTGTCGCCGGTTGAGCCAGTGTCGCCGGTTGAGCCAGTGTCGCCGGTTGAGCCAGTGTCGCCGGTTGAGCCAGTGTTGCCGGTTGAGCCAGTGTTGCCGGTTGGGCCAGTGTTGTCGGTTGAGGGCGTGTTGTCGGTTCTGTGCGGGGCGCGTGACGTGGTCACTAGAGCGTCGCGGGTGCCGCTAGGCGATGCCGGCTGCGACACGCTCGCTGATGTCATCGCCGCCGCGGCACGGCTGCGCTCAGCCACAGACGCAGTGCTGCTCGCTGCGACCGCCGCACTCGAGGCCGCCCGTGCGGGTTCTGGCCGCACCGCGTTGCGGGACCGGGCGCGTGTGAGCAAACGCGAAGCCAAGCGCACCGTGGAGGTCGGCGAGCAGGTCGCGCAGATGCCGAACGTGGCTCGCGGCCTCGCGGTGGGCGAGCTGAACGTCGAGCACGCGGCGGTGCTGGCCGACGCTGCCAGACGCACCAGCCCTGATGCGGTCGATTCTGCGGCAGAGCTGCTCGAAGCCGCCGCGGTGGTGTCGCCCGAGACACTGCGCGATCAGGCCCGCAAGTTCGCGGCCCGCCACGATCCCGCTGCTGCTGAGTCCGAGCTGGGTCGTCAGCGCCGTGAGCGCTGTGCTTCGTTGTTTGTCGATGAGTCCAGCGGGATGGGTGTGCTGCACGCCGAGTTCGACCCGGTCAGCTTCGCGCTGGTGCGTCAGGCACTCGAGAACTACAACGACGCCCTGTGGCGTCTCGACGGGGGACGCGACGGCACACCCAACCAGATCCGCGACAACCGCCAGCGTCTCGCCGACAGCCTCTTCGAGATCGTCACCGACCGCAACGCCCTGGCCGCCATCGAGCATCCCGCCGCACACGGCCACAACGGCGAAGCCGAACTCCGCCGAGACGGCGGGGATAGCGATGCGATGCTGGGCGGGGACGGCGATGTCGCCTCGGAAAGCCCGGCGGATCGCTCAGTCGATCGGTGGCGGCCTGCGCAGGCACCCAACCAGCTCGTGATCATCGCCGAAATCGGCGTCATCGACGGCACCAAACCCGACGGAACCTGCGAACTCCTCGGCGCCGGACCAGTCCCGCCATCAATCCTGGACAACCTCTCACCTGACACGCGCATCAGCGGCGCACTGTTCGACACCAACGGAGAGATCCTGTGGCTGGGACGCAGCCGCCGACACGCCAGCGTCGCCCAGCAGTTCGCCGTCGCAATACGCGACCGCGGCTGCGTGCTGTGCCGCGCACCCATGCACCGCTGCCGCAATCATCACGTCGACGAATGGGCAGCCGACAACGGCACCACCGACGTCCCGAATCTCGCAGCCCTGTGCGGCGACTGCCACAACAAGCTCCACAACAACAACGAGCGCCTAGCGCGGCGCCTCGCACCCCGCCGATGGACCACCACACCCCGCACCCACACCACCGGCCAAACCAGCCACACGACTGCGACAGGACCCCCGTGAACCCACCCCTCGCAGCCAGCGACACCACCACCAACGCCAGCCACACCAGCCACACGACCACACCTGGCGATACACCCACCAACGCCAGCGACACCAGCCACACGACCACACCTGGCTACAGGGCGAACGTTTGCGGACACAGCACTAGCGAGCTGCGGCCGCCATGAAATTTCGGTAGAGCTGCTCGGCGTCGGCGGCGAAGCTGTCTATGCGGCGATCAGTGTCAGCTGCGAGCACATCCAGAGAGCCGGGACCCAGCGTCGATTCCAGGGCTTCGCGGTAGACGTCGATCTCGCCCCAGTTGCGCACCGTGTCGTCCTCAACCTCCACGTGGTACTGCATCGACCAGGCATGCGGCCCGACTCGCATCGCCTGCACCCGGCACTGCGGTGAACTTGCGAGCACCACCGCGTCATCGGGAGGCTGCGCCACCTGCACCGAGTGCCACTGCAGCGCGTACTGACGGTCTCCCATCTGGTCGAAGATCGAGTCGTCCCGACCTTCGGGCGTGAGTTCCACAGCCAAGACCCCGATCTCGGGCGGGCGTTGCGGTCCGCAGGTCCCCCCGAGAGCGTCGGCCAGCAATTGGTGCCCCAAGCACAGCCCTAGGAAGGGACGCTGCAGCTCTCGCACCCAGCGACGTATGGCCCGCTTCTCGGGCACCAGCCACGGGCAATCCTCCACATCCCACACGTCCATCGGGCCGCCCATCACCCACATGGCGTCGTAGTCCTCCAATGGCGGGATGGGCTCGCCCTCGTCGAGTTCCACCGCGGTCCACTCGACGTCGTCGGCCCGCAGGAAATCGCGCAGCCGGCCCGGATGCTCGCAGTCGATGTGCTGGAGAACGAGGAGCCGCATCGCCCCCGTTGCTACCACGCCCCGTGCTCGCTCTTGGGCGAAATCGGCGCCTCAGGCCGTCACGGCGCCGTGCACAGGCCGGCGTAGCTGTTGATGGCGGTGAGGCTGGACGGTCACACCCTTGGCAAGCCTGCGGTCAGGCGGGCGTCGTGCACAGACCGGCGAGGCTGCCAATCGCCGTATCGCGGCGCGGCTGGCGCACCTCGTGCTCGTCGTAGCCGTTGGTGGTGTAGCCGAACGACAGGCCCGTAGCCGGATCGGCCCAGGCCAGCTGCCCGCCCGCGCCGTTGTGTCCGAAGGCCATCGGCGACACCGTGCGGCCCAGCCCGCGCATGTTCGACATCCCGTCGTCGCCTGCCAGGAAGAGCCCGATCGAGCGATTGGCGGGCATGCCCATCGGGTCGGGCAGGGTGTTGCGCACCTCGCCGGTGCCGATGGCCAGCATCTCGGGATCCCACAGTCCATCCGGGTTGCCCAGTAGGCCCTGGTAGAAGAGCGCCACGTCGACGGCGGTGCCGAACGCCCCGCCGCCGGGCACACCGACCTCGCGCACCGACGGCTCGTTGAAGCGCAGGATCGCTTCGTTGGTGACCTCGGTCATCGGCAGCTCGCGGACGCCGAACGTCGCCTCGAGCTCGTCGGGTGTGGCCGGCTCGCCCACGAGGATCAGCTCGGCGATGCCGTCCTGGTCCTTGGGTGCCAGACCCAGCAGGCGAGGCAAACCCAACGGCCCGGTGACCCGGCTGTGCACCTCGTCGCGAAAGTCGTTGCCAGTGACCGCGTTGATGATCTCAGCCAGCACCCAATGCGCGGAGGTGGGGTGGTACTCGTACCTGGTGCCGGGCTCCCAATTCAGCCGCCAGTTCGCCATGGCCTTGAGCCGCGACTCAGAGGTATCCCACTGCGGCGGCTTGAGCGGCGCATGCGGGAAGCCCGACATGTGCAACATCACCTGTTCGACGGTGATCTGGTCCTTGCCGTTCTCGCCGAACGGCGGCACATAGCTGGCCGCGGTGGCATCGAGCTCCACCGTTCCCTCACTGATCAGCTGCCACATCGTCGAAGCCACATACGGCTTGGTTGCCGAGAAGATGCAGTAGCGAGTGTCGTCGGTGGCGTCGCCGTAGGTGGCCTGCGCCACGATCTCGCCCCCGAAGCCGACGGCCACCTGGCAGCTCGGCAGGAGTCCCGATTCGACTTCTCGCTTGCAGCGATCCAGCAGCGTGTCGACGCGGGCTTGTTGGACAGTGGTTGCAGTGTCAGTTGTAGTGCTCACGGCCTTGGCCTATCACCCGCGGCTACCGTCGCGCACGGCATCGGACGCGAGCGAAGCGTTGCTCGCACGATGAGGACGGCCCGACCGCAACGGTGCGCTCGCGGACGCCGCGGATGCCTGTCACACCACCGCTGTAGGCATTCGACAACCGACGAAGGGGACGCAATGAGCGACAGCACACCGGCCGACGGCAAGATCGAGTTCGGGCTGGCGATCCGCCGCAGCGACGACATCGCCGGCCAAGCCCGCGAGATCGAGGCGCTCGGGTACGACTACGCCACCACCGGCGAGCACGTGTTCTTCCACGTGCCGACGTCCAACGCCTTCATCTCGCTGGCAGTCGCGGCAGGTGCCACCACGACGCTCAAGCTGATGTCGTCCATCACGCTCATCCCGCTCTACCCGGCTGCGCTGTGCGCCAAGCTGAGCGCGGCGCTGGATGTGGCGTCGGGAGGGCGATTCCACCTCGGCGTGGGGGTCGGCGGCGAGATGCCTTCCGAGTTCGAAGCCTGCGGCGTGCCGGTGCGTGAACGCGGCGCCCGCACCAACGAGGCGCTCGAGATCATCCAGCGGCTGTGGACAGAGGACAATGTGACCTTCGAGGGGCGCTTCAACACGCTGTCGGGCGTGACGCTCGCGCCCAAGCCCGCCTCGCCGCCGCCGATCTGGGTGTCGGGCCGCCAAGACGCTGCGTGGAAGCGCGCGGCTCGCTACGGCGACGGCTGGCTGCCGTACATGTACACGCCCGAACGCCTGGCGCAATCGATCGAAGCAATTGCGGGGTACCGGCAGGACGAGGGCAACCCCACACCGGTTGAATCGGGCATGTTCGTGTTCTTCTGCTGCCATGAGGACAACGACACCGCCGTCGAGTACGCCGCCGAACGGCTGTCCAAGCAGTACGCCCAGGATTTCTCCCAGCTCGTGCACAAGTTCGCCATCGCCGGCGACCCAGACCGCTGCGTTGCACGCCTGCGCGAGTACATCGACGCCGGGGCGCGCACCGTCGTGCTCAGCGCAGCCTCCCCGATGCACTACATAGAGGAGAGCGAGCGCTTTATGGCCGCTGAAGTGCTTCCGCGGATCCGCGGCCAGTAACCGGCCTCGCCCAAACGCAGGGGTGAAGATCAAATGACAGCGAAACGGTTCTTTGAGACCACGCTCGAATCCGGTCGCGTCGACGAGCTGATTGCATCGGGGGCCTGGTCGAACCAGTTGCTCGACGACCAAGTCACAAGGTGGGCCGCTGAGCGGTCCGACGAATCGGTCATTACCGACCGCTTCGGCACCATGACCTGGGGTGAGTTCGGCGCCGAGGTGGACGCCGCCAGCAAGGGCCTGCTGGAGATCGGCGTCCGTCCTGGCGTGGTCGTGCAGCTGCAGCTGCCGAATTGGCGCCACTTTGTCGTAGCGGCAGTGGCGTGCGATCGCATCGGCGCGGTGGTCAATCCGGTTGCCCCGATCTTCCGGCACAACGAAGTCTCCGTCATGAGCGAACTCGGTCGTCCGCTGGTCGTCATCACCGCCGACAGCTACCGGGGTTTCGGGCTGGCGCAGATGCACGCCGAGCTCCGCGAACGCTGCGAGTGGGTATCTGAGCTTGTGGTGGTGCCAGGACCGTCGACCGCATCGTCAACTTCGGCGGACGACGAATCGTGGCTGCCCGCTGACGCGATGACTTGGGAGGACCTGATCGAGGAAGGCCGGTTCTCGTCCTACGACCGCGCCGCTGTCGACCTGTGCCGGCCGGGTCCGAACGACGTCTGCGAGATGATGTTCACCTCAGGCACCACCGGGGTGCCCAAGGGCGTCATGCACACCCACAACATCCTGGCGGTGGCCGTCGACGCCTTCTTGGACACGGTCTGCGAGGGGCTTCAGCCCCATCGGGGCGCGGGTGCGCCGCAGGCGTATGTCTGTCATATGGCATCCACCCTGGGCCACCAGACGGGCTACCTGTACGGGATGCGGCTGCCGCTGCACGTCGGGGGTCACGTCGTTTTTCAGGACGTGTGGGATCCCGTCGAGTTCGTGGGCCTTGTCGAGAAGCACCGGATCCAGCTGTCGATGGGCGCAACTCCGTTCTTGGCCGATGTGCTCAACGTTGAGAGCCTGGCCGATCACGACCTGTCCTCGTGGCAGCGATTCCTGTGCGCGGGCGCGGCAATCCCCCGCCCGATGCTCGAACGGGCACTTGAGCTGTTGCCGGAATGCACCGTGCTGCCCGGCTGGGGCATGACCGAATGCGGCCTGCTGACCGTCGGACGGCCCAGCGATCCGCTCGAGCGCCGTCTCACCGACGGCCGGGCCGTGAACGACAACGAGGTGCGGGTGGTCGACGAGATCGGCGAGCCGGTGCTGGATGCTGAAGGCGACTTGCAGTGCCGCGGCTCGGCGCTGTTCGCGGGCTACATGGCCGGTCGGGATTTCACCTCGCAGCATTGGCCCGACGGCTGGTTCGACACTGGCGATCGGGCGATCATGAACGCCGACGGCTACATCGCAATCGCCGGCCGCTCGAAAGATCTCGTCATCCGCGGCGGTGAGAACGTTCCAGTGAAAGAGATCGAGGACGTCCTGCTGCGGCATCCGGCGGTGGGCGTGGTGGCGATCGTCGCGAAACCCCACGAGCGCCTTGGCGAGATCGGCTGCGCGTTCGTGCAGCCCGTCGGCGATCCGCCGAGCCTCGCCGATCTCACTGAGTTCCTGGACGTTCAGAACGTGACACGCCAGTTCTGGCCCGAAGACCTCGTCATCGTGGACGAGTTCCCGATGACGCCCAGCGGCAAGATCCAGAAATACCGCCTGCGCGACAGTTTCGACTGAGCCAGCCTCGAGCCTCGATTAAGCCAGCCTCGATTGAGGCCGGCGCCGGCTAGCGGTACGAAACGGGGATGCCCTCGGTCGTGTAGGTCACGGTCGGGTCCCACAGCAGCCAGTCGATGATCCCAAGGGCGTGAGCGGCATCGATCTGGGCACGGACTTCGTCGGGGCCGTAGTCGACCCGCATCGAGAAGTCTTGCAGCCACGGCACGACCGCCGTGTTGGTGCCTGCCAGCACAACCTGGAAATCGGCCAGCGAGGCATAGGTGATGTCGTAGGGCTGCGCTTCAGGGTGGGCGACGCCGTACTCGCCCCGGCCCCAGTGCGACGGGTACACCATGGGAGCCACGTAGTCGACGTGATCCGACATGGCGCCGATGTCTTGGGCAATGAATTCGCCGCGCCGAGCCGAGATGCCAAACACAGACACACCGTGGAACACCTCAGCCTCGCGCAGCATCCCGCCTGCTTCGGCGAGGAAGCTCACGATGACTGGCGAAGGATCTCCGCCGTCCCAGCCGGGGATCCTCATCCCGCCGAGGTCGCCTTCGGGCCGGCGCATGTAGTCCCACAAGATGTCGTCGATGCCGGCGGCGGCGGCTTCCGCGGCGATATCCAGGTTGTACTGCCGCACGACCGGGTGATTGAAGTTGGTGAAGCCGTTGTAGTTGGACAGCGGGCGGCCGTCCGGCGTTTGCAGGACCCAATCCAAGTTTCCGTTGGCTACCGCATATCGGGTCAGCGTCGGATCGCGGAACGCGACGATGCGGCCGATCACACGCACGCCCATGTCGTGCAGCTCGTCGATAGCGGTCCGCAGGTCGAACAACTCCTTCGAGGAGCCGACCCGGCGCGCAAGCGGTACCGACGTCGTGTGACCGATGTAACCGCTCTCGTCCTTGAGGTCGAGCTGGACCGTATTGATCCGGCCCTGTTCGATGAGCTCCACGATGCCCGAGCGGAGCCCGTCGTGATCCCATGCGGCGGCGCTGACATGCACACCGGTGGTGTGGGGATAGCCGATTGGCACGATGACGTCGAACGACGTGATGTTGCCCGCGGTATCGGTCGCGACCACCGGGAGTGGGCCGCCTGGCGGGCTCGACAGGGTGAGGCTGAATGAGCCAGACGACGTGTCGAGCTGTTGATCGCCGATCCGCAGGGACACACCGGCCTCGATAGACCCGGCCAATACCACAGGCTCGCCCAGAGACACCGGGTCGTGAACTCTCGGCAGATCGATTGCTGGGGGTGTCCCATCGACCGTGAACGTCACCGCTGCTTGGGACGTCCCGAAGAAGCGCCGGCTCACGTCCAGGGTGACGACGTGCAAGCCCTCGGTCAACCCGGGCACCGGCCACACGATCCGGTTGTCGTAGCGCTGAACGCCGCTCACGGGCAAGCCGTCGAGCAGCATTTGGGCCGATTCGACGTCACCACCGTTCACACTGAATTCCAGGACGGCTCCCTCGAGATGACCGGGCTGCAACATGGCACCCTCATGGATGCCGCCGATGGTGATCTCGGTGACGCGCAGCGCCCCGACCGCCACGACGCCAACCCCGATCGTCGCCGCGGCCAGCAGGATCACTGCGATCAAGCGGCCCCCACGGCTGCGCCGGTGAGGCCGTCCCGCAGCGCTGATGACAGCGCGATCCGCCACCCGGCGGGCGCGACGACTCAACCCCGTCGCGTACAGCGGTGCCTCGGACTTCGGCGGCCTCCATGGGAATCCCCAGCCTTCCGCCGGGTCGACCGCCTGGGGAGCAGGCTGGTTGCCCACACGGCCGCCGAGGTCATTGCCGACCAGCGACGGCCCGACTTCAATGCCGTGTTGGGTCAGGGACCAGCGAGCGCCTCGCAGCCCCGGTACCGAGCCCACGGGCACCACGATGCCCGACCGCTGCAAGGTGCCCAACGACGTCTGTACGACCTGAAGGTCCAGAGCTGCAGCCGCGCTGATCTCGCCGATCTCGGCCGTACCCCCACGGACGAGCAGCTCGCGCAGTATGCGCCTGTCGGCAGGCGCCAACAACGGCATCGGATCGAGTGTATTGAAGCTGCCGAGCACCCTTTAGTCAGGTGCCGACGATTCAGCCCAGTGACGCCTGCGCGGGATGGCGGGCAGTGACGGTGGTGGTGATGCCGCCCCTGACCAGCCAACGCGTCTCGACGGTTGCCTGTTTCGGTGCGACGGCAGCAACCAGGTCGTCCAGAATGCGGTTGGTGATGGCTTCGTGGTGGACGGGCTCGTCTCGGTAACTCCACAGGTAGAGCTTCAGCGACTTCAACTCCACAATGCGGCGATCCGGGATGTAGGCGATCTCGACCGTGGCGTAGTCGGGCTGCCCGGTCACAGGGCAGACGCACGTGAGCTCGGGCGTCGTGCAGCGCACCTCGTAGTCGCGGTCCGGGTAGGGATCGTCGAGCGCGATGAGATCCTTGGACGGTTCGCTTGCCATGGCACATCTCCTCGACTGGCGGGTGCTTCTGCCCGTCAGAAGGACAGGGTGGCGTGCGGCGTGTTCTCCACCAACCCGAGCGGCGTCACGGCAACGAATTCGGCGCGTTCGGTGAATTCGGCCAAGCTGCGGGCGTTGGTGTAGCTCATGGCGCTGCGGAGGCCGGCCATGAGTTCGCCGATCAGCTTGCCGGCCTCACCCCGGTACGGAACCGTGCCCTCGACGCCTTCAGGTGCCCGCTGCTCGAAGTACTCGTCGTCGATTTCCTCGCCGTGGCGTTCGGCCCTGGCTTCGATGGCCTCGAAGCTGGCCATGCCGCGGATGCGCTTGCGCAGTCCATACGGCCCCTGCTCGACCTCGCCAGGGCTCTCTTTGGTGCCGGCCAGCATGCTGCCGATCATCACGGTCTCAGCGCCGACCGCCAGCGCTTTGGCGATGTCACCCGAGTTCCTGATGCCGCCGTCGGCGATGACCGGGACGTCGAGTCCGGCATCGACCAAGCCGTTGACCACGTCGTCGGTCGCGGTCAGCTGGGGCACGCCGACTCCCGCGACGAGTCGTGTCGTGCAAACCCCGCCGGGTCCGACGCCGACCTTGATGGCATCGGCGCCAGCTTCTGCCATGTCGATTGCACCGTCGATCGTGGCGACATTGCCGGCGATGACGTCGACCTCGCCGAAGTGATCTTTCAGACGGCGTACGCCTTCGATGGCGTGATCGGCGTGACCGTGCGCGATGTCGAGCACGAGCAGATTGGCCCCTGCTGCAACCAGGGCCTTGGCCCGGTCGCCCATGTCGTGATCGGTGCCCACCGCGCCGCCGACCACCAGCGCCCCGTCGTCGACTCGCTTCACCGCAGCAATCTGGCTCGCCTGCGCGTCGATGGGCATGAACCGGTGGACGATTCCTGCGCCGCCGAGACGGGCCATGGCGATTGCCATCTCGTGTTCGCAGACCGTGTCCATGTTGGCTGCGATCACCGGCAGTTCAATCTGGATGTTGCGGGACAAGCGGGTACGCACCGACACGTCGCTGCGGCTGCGGATCGACGAGCGCTGCGGCACGATCAGCACGTCGTCGAAGGTCAATCCGGTTCTCAGGCTGCGCAGTTTCATGAGCGGCCCCAAGCTACCGTGACCCGTCATGAGCCCCCGGCGCAGAATTCTCGTGACAGTGGTTGTGCTGCTGGTGATCGTCGCCGCCGCGGCGGCGGTCGGCGTCTGGCGAGTGCTGGGCTCCTCGCCTTCCGAAGTCAGTTTGGCCGAAGCGGTCGCTGACGCCGAGCTCGTACAAGAAGACGCCACACCGGGTGCGACAACCACGGTGGCTGCCGCAGATGATGAGAGCGGTGACGCAGCACCCGAGGGCGGGGCCGGCGATCATGACAGAGACCAGGAATATGTCGTAGTCGTCCCCGAAGACAGCGACACCGATGCAGCCTCTCCTTCGGACGACGTTGCCACGATCGATGACATCAACGGCGGCTGGGCTGTCGAAGCCGAGACGGGTTCTGTCCCATTGGAAGAGGCCACCGGCTCGTTCGCCGGTTTCCGCGTCGACGAGGAGCTGGCGAGCATCGGCGCGTTCACTGCGGTGGGGCGCACCGGCCACGTCAGCGGCACGATGGAGATCGTCTCAGAACACGTGACGTCAGTGGAGATCGAGGTCGACCTCACCACGCTCCAGACTGACGACAGGCGTCGGGACGGAGCGGTCCAACGAGCTCTGGGCACTTCCCAGCATCCAACCGCCACGTTCTCGCTCACCGAGGAGCTGGACATCGAAGGCGCCGCGGTCACAGGGACAGCAATCATGCTGTCAGCGCCCGGCGATCTGACCGTGAACGGCATCACCCGACCCGTCGCCATCGACATCCAAGCGCAGCTGGTCGGCAGCGTCATCGCAGTGGTGGGTTCTGTCGAGGTCACGCTCGCCGATTTCAACGTGACCGTGCCGCAGGTGCCGGTCGTCCTCTCCGCCGAAGACCACGGCATCATGGAGTTCCAGCTCCTGTTCAGACGCCGTTAGGCGTCTGAACCATCAGACGCAGTAGACGCCGTTAGGCGTCTGAACCATCAGACACAGTAGGCGCCGCTAGGCGTCTGAACCATCAGACGCAGTAGACGAGCTTCCTGGGGACGGGTGCAGCGTTGGGGTGGGTCGGGCATGATGTGGCGCCGATCCGGCCAACCGAAGGAGCACCGATGGCAACCCTCTCTGCGGAACCGCTTTCCAAGTCCTACGCGACCGTCAATGGCAAGCGGATGGCGTACCACGATTCCGGAGCCGGCGATGCAGTCGTGTTCCTGCACGGCAACCCGACGTCGTCGTACCTGTGGCGCAACATCGTGCCTCACGTGCGACCGCATGCCCGCGTCGTCGTTCCGGACCTGATCGGCCAGGGCGATTCGGACAAGCTGGACGACACCGGGCCCGACTCGTACCGGTTCGTCGAGCACCGTGAGTACCTCGACGGCCTTCTCGAACAGCTCGACCTGGGCGACAACATCACGTTCGTGATCCACGACTGGGGTTCGGCGCTGGGCTTCGACTGGGCGAACCGCCACCGTGACCGCGTGGCCGGCCTCGTCTACATGGAGGCGATCGTGTGCCCCATGACCTGGGCTGAGTGGCCCGAGGCCGCCGCCGGCATCTTCAAGGGCTTCCGCTCCCCCGCCGGCGAGGAGATGGTCATCACGAAGAACCTGTTCGTGGAGGCGGTGCTGCCCGGCTCGATCCAGCGCAAGCTGACCGACGAGGAGATGAACGAGTACCGCCGCCCGTTCGTCGAGCCCGAGCATCGGCGTCCCACGCTGACGTGGCCGCGGCAGATCCCGATCGACGGCGAGCCAGCCGACGTGACCCAGATTGTGACCGACTACGGCGAGTGGCTCTCAGGTTCTGATGTGCCGAAGCTGCTGGTCAACGCAGATCCGGGCGCGATCCTGAACGGCCCGCAGCTCGACTACTGCCGCACTTGGCCGAACCAGACCGAGGTGGTCGTGGTGGGCAATCACTTCTGCCAGGAAGACAGCCCCGACGAGATCGGCCAAGCCATCGCCGACTGGCTGCACAGCCGCTAACTCATGCGCAGAGCCGGCTGCTGAGCGCCGGTGCGGAGAGATCAGCACCTGCCCAACGGGCCACCACGTATTCTGTGTGCAATTTTACCCCCTGAGAGGGCTTTTTTGCACAGATTCGCGGTGGACGGGTTCTGTTCGCAGACTTACCGCAATTTCACCCAGCCGGCTAGCTGAGCCCGACTGCCTGGCGGGAGCGGGCCTCGCGCTGCTTGCGCTCGATCTCGGTGCGCTTTTCGACCGGCGTCTGGTTGGTGATCACCTGGTAGATGTCGGTGTCGATGTCTTCGAGGAGCACATCACCGGCCAGCACGCCTGACTTCCAGTCCTGATGCTCGGCGTCGCGTTCGTGGAACTCGCCCATCACTTCGTCGGCAAACAGCTCCAAGCTTGAGCAGATGTCCTCGTGCGTGTTCTTGCCCGCCTGGTTCAGCAAGATGAGCTGGTCGACGTGAGCCTCCTCGTACATCTTCAGCTTCTGGCGGATCGTGTCGGGTGAGCCCACCAGGCCGACGTTGTTGCTGGCCTTTTGCCCCTTGGGCGACTTCTTCCACTCCTGATACTCGTCCCACAGGTTGACCGAGCCCGGCTCCACCGGGCCGTGGGAATTGTAGAAGACCAGCGAGAACTGGAAGAAGGTCCAGCCTTCGGCCTTGGCTTGAGCTTCTTCGTCGGTCGGCGCGCACATGAACGGGCTGACGACGGCGACACCCGGATTGGTCTGGTAGTCGCAGAGCAGGTCGAGATGGTTGAGGTAGTTGTTGTAGTAGGCGTTCACCCAGGCCCTCGCGGCGTCTGCCGACACGAACGAGAAGCCCAGCGCACCCATGCCCCGTTGAGCCGCCATGACGATGGTGTCGAGCTGGCTGCACGCCACCCACAGCGGCGGGTGGGGCTTCTGGTAGGGCTTGGGCACCACGTTGCGGGCGGGGAACTTGAAGAGGTCGCCGTCGTAGGTGTGGTTGACCCTGCTGAACATGGGCATGAGGCAGCGCACTGCGTCTTCCCACACTTCGCGCTTGTCACGAAAGCGCCGGTCGAAGGGGTGCAGCTCGGTGACCGACGAGCCTTCGCCGAGTCCCAGCTCGACCCGGCCTCCGCTGACGAGATCGAGCGTCGAGACACGCTCGGCCACTCGGGCGGGGTGATTGGTGGTGAGCTGGATGATGCCGTGACCCAGGCGGATGTTCTTGGTGCGCTGGCTGGCAGCGGCCAGGAACACCTCGGGCGCGGAGCTGTGGCTGTATTCCTCCAGGAAGTGGTGCTCGACTTCCCACGCGTAGTCGTAGCCGAGCTTGTCGGCCAGCTCGATCTGGTCGAGCGCCTGCTGGAACAGGACGTACTCGGAGTCGTCGTTCCACGGCCTCGGCAGTTGGAGCTCGTAAAAGATCCCGAACTTCATGGCACGCCTCCCAGGGTTGCGGGGCGCCGGTCATCCTAAGCGCGAGACCCTTCGCACCTCGTGGGAGTGGGCAGGTCGGTCAGATGCGACAGCGGCCGATGCAACCGGGAATGATGGGAGGCTTGCGGCGGCCCCGCGGAGCACGAATTCGGGACCACGGGTCAGAGCAAACACTAGTGTTTGGTGCGGAGAGCGGCGGCGAGGACGCAGCAACGATGGAGACAGTCGGATTCGTCGGATTGGGCACGATGGGCGGGCCGATGTGCGCCCGCCTGGCTCGTGCCGGCCACCAGGTCCTGGCCTTCGACCTCGAAGCAGGCGCGCTGGACGCCGCTGTTGCAGCGGGAGCGTCTGCTGTCGGCTCGGCTGCAGAGGCAGCGGCTGGAGTTGACGTGCTGTTGACCTCTTTACCGGCTCCCTCACACGTCGAGACGGTGATGTGCGACGCCGGGGCGCTCGCAGCGCTGTCAGCAGGTTCGATCTGGGTGGACTTGACCACCAGCCGCCCCCAGTTGATCCAGCGCCTGGCCACAGAGGCGCCGGCGGGTGTTGCGGTGATGGACTCGCCGGTGACCGGAGCCGTGGATGGCGCACGCGACGGCACGCTCACGCTGTTCGCCGGCGGCGAGGCCGAGACCGTGGAGCGGGTACGCCCGCTGCTCGAACGTCTGGGGCGCGTGATCGAGTGCGGCGCGCTGGGCACCGGTTGCGTGGTGAAGCTGGTGACGAACCAGCTCTGGTTCGTGGGAGCTGCCGCGCTGGCCGAAGGGCTGGCCGTGGGAGTTCGCAACGGGGTCGAGCTCGGCGACCTGTGGGAAGCCATCAAGGACAGCGTCGCCGACAGCTTCGTGGCCCGGCACGACGCACCCAGCATCTTCGCCGGCCACTACGACCCGTCATTCTCGCTGGGCCTGTGCGTGAAGGACCTTGGGCTGGTGGCCGAGTTGGAGTCGGCCGTCGGTGCCGACCTGCCGATGACGGCTGCCGCGCGTGCAGCGTTTGAACGGGCTGCCGAGCGCTACGGCCTCGATGCCGCAGAGCTGAACGTGGCCCGCCGCATCGAAGACGACGCGGACCTGTCCCTGCGACTCGACGGCGACTGGGTGCCGCACTGGGAGGCATGACACGAGCGCGATCGACATCGGCGTCATGGACATTGCGGGGCTGATCGATGTAGCTCGCTACCCGCTCGACTGAGAAAGCCCTGCGGCCAGCGGCGAACCACAGCGTGGGGAAATCAACGCGCCGGGTACAGGCGCGCGGCGTACCGTGCGGGCGTGAGCGATTCAAGCAACAGCGCGCAGGCTCCGTCGACACGCACCAAGTTGCGGCGGATGGCCGAGCGCGGCCGCTACGGCCATGACGAAGTGGTGGAGATTCTCGACGCCGGGCTGATTGCCCACGTCGGCGTCAACACACCTGACGGGCCGTTGGTGCTGCCGATGGCCTACGGGCGCGATGAGGAGAATCTGTACCTGCATGGGGCACTTGCGAACCATTTGCTGAACTCCGGCGGAGGCGCCGAGATCTGCGTGACGGTGACGCACCTTGACGGCATGGTGATGGCTCGTACGCCGTTCCACAACTCGATGAACTACCGCTGCGTCGTGGTGCGAGGCCTCGCCCGCCGCATCGACGACGCGGCAGCCAAGGAACGTGCCCTGAAGCTCGTGACCGATCACATCGCCGCCATCTGGGACACTTCCCGACCGCCAAGCGATGCGGACCTGCGGGCGACGCTTGTGCTCGAGCTGCCGCTGGCCGAGGCATCGGCCAAGGTCCGCACGGGCGACCCGGTCGACGACGCCGAGGACATGGCGGGCAACTGGTGGGCCGGCGTGGTGCCGTTCACGACCCGCTTCGAGATGCCCACCCCCTCAGCCGACCTGACCGAAGGAATCCCCACCCCCACTGCCATCGCGAACCTCGCCAACCGCACCCCCGACGCCCGCCACGTCAGCTGAGGCATGAACAGCAACGGATCCAGGATGGCGCTCAACCGACTTATACCATTCTGGTAGAATCATGTCTATGGACCTCAACATCAAGGATCTCGATGACGAAGTCGGCGAGCGGCTTCGGCAGCAGGCGGCCGCGGCGGGACTGTCCATGCAGCAATACCTTCGCAACCAGTTGACGCGTGTCGCATCGCGGCCATCCCCCGAAGAGTTGGCGCCCGGAGCCCACACCATGAGCCGTTCGGAATTCGAGGCCATACGCCGCAAGCTCCGCGACATCGATGCTGCGTAGCGTCGTTTGCGACGCCGGCGGCATGCTCGTCGCAGCAGGAATGCTCGAAGGCGACGCGCCTGAGAACGCTGAAGTGCTGGCACTCGATTGGAGCTCGGTGACTGTCGGCCGCTATCTCGCTGCCCGTAGCTTCGGGCGCGCGGCTGCAGTCGAAGCGGAAATCGGCCTGGCGATCTCGGTCGTCGACGAGTGGTTTCCGGTGCGGTCTCTGGTCGCTTCGACGGTGTCACGCGCGGGTCTTGAGGCAGTCGACACCCTGGATTCGTGGTCAGCGCTCGTCTTGGCCGAGCACCTGCGAGTACCGCTGTTCACTGCCTCTGACGAGGTCACCAGCGACATCGTCGATATCCGTCGCCCTTGGTGACGTTGCACGAAGCCATCGTGGACATATGGGATGCATGTCACGTTTGATATATATAATTTGACGTGTGAAGACGATTTCGATCACCATCGACGAGCATCTCGACGATGCCGCGCGACTTGAAGCAAAGCGGCGTGGCATCTCCAAGTCTGAGCTGATTCGCCGAGGTCTGTTTCATATGCTGCAAAACAGCGAGCCCGCACACCCCGACGATCCTTGGACAGCATTGGCAGGCTTCGGGCCGAAGGGATTGAGCGTCGAGCCGGGCGAGATCGACGACCTGCTCTACGGCTCGTGAAGTTTGCCGACACGGGTTGGTGGGTGGCCTGGGCGCTGCCATCGGACACTCGGCACGCTGATGCAATGGCGATGCTCGCTCGTCTCGGCCGGACGGAGCAGATGCTCACAACGAATCACGTCGTCGGCGAGACATGGACGTTCCTGCGACGCCGCGCCGGACATGCCTACGGCACCGCCTACTTGGATCGCATCGAAACGCTCCGGTCGGGGCACGGACTCGTCGTGACGCACGTCACCGAGGACCTGGAACAACGCGCAATGCGCTGGCTGCGGATTCGCGACGAACGAAGCTATTCGTTCGTGGACGCCACGAGCTTCGAAGTGATGCGCCAGCGGCGACTGCGCGAAGCCCTTGCATTCGACGGTGACTTCGCCGCGGCCGGCTTCGTCCACGTGGTCCCCTGATCAGAGCCCCGGAATGATCAGTCCATTCGCGGTCCCCGGTGGGGACCACCGGGTCGAGGGTGTGATAGTCGGCGGCATCGTCGACGAATATGGCCCGCTCAGAATGACCCGTCCAGCGGCGACAGCCCCCCGGTTTGGCCGATTACGCCGAGACGACGGCAAGTCCTTCTCGCTCGGCTGCTTCGGCGAGACGTCGGTCCAGACTCACGAACTGCAAAGGGGCACCGAGCTGTTCTTGAACATGCAATGCCGCGCCGAGCTGGGCGGCTTCGGCCGCCCGAAGCGGATGCCGTGCCAGCACCGACATCGAACGCGACCGCACGGCCAGCATCTCGACCACTTCGTGCCATGTCGCGCTGAATCCGTCCAGGCGACTCATGATGCTGCGGCGCTGCTCCCGTGACAGATCGCCATCGCGCGTACGCCGCTCGACGGCGCCGGTGATCTCTACTCGCGTCCATGCCCAGGTAGCGATGACGCCGTCCTCACGCAGCCACGACCGCGCTGCGTCAGTTGTCGGTTCGGCAACGACGAGCGGTACGAGCGCCGAGGTATCCCAGTACCTCACGCACGATCCTCTCTCTCCTCGGCCAACGCGTCCGTGAGGCTGGTGGGGATCTGCAAGGGAGGCTCGTCGAGCACGGCCGCGGCATCTCCCTGCCCCGCTCGAAGCACACCCAACTTGATCAATCGGCTGAGATGCTCGTCCTCGGGCTCCGCGGGCGGAACAAGCCTCGCAACCGGCGTGCCGCGATCGGTCACCTGTAGCTCACCGCCTCGCCGCACCTCGCGCAGGTAGCGGGACAGATTCGCCTTCAGCTCGGAAACAGACACGGTACCGGAACTCATATGACTAAGTTAGTCAGAATCAAATGACCTGATAGGCCGCGCAATCCTCATGCGGCTGCAACGGTCTCGCCAGCGCGACTGGGAGGGGTGCGCGCAAGAGGTTCGGTTCATATCGAACCATTAGCGGTTACTATTGGACCAATGGTTCACCTTGAGCTTGAACGGGTGGAGGCCCTTGAACTGCTGGGCATGGTCTTGGCTCATCTGAACAACGCTGAGGCAGCGGGTGATCTGTCGCCGCGCCTTGCGACCCTGTTGGCAATCCGTGACAAGTTGGCCGTCGGCCTTCGGGAGCAAACATGAGCTACCGCGATGCAGAGGTGTTCGCAGCCGAAACTGCCGTGGACAAGTACCGAAGCGGTCTTGAAGGCGAGATCGGTGCGGCGCTGGCCGTGGTCGGTCTCAGCGCCGAGCGAGCACTCAAGGAGGCTGCGATCCGAGACGACATGATTCGAGTCGCCCATCGAGTCGGCGCTTCGTTCCGCCAACTCGCCGAAGTCTCTGGACTGGGTCGCAAGACCGTGACCGCAATCGTCGAGGTGGAGCCGAATCCGAACTGAGCGGCACGCTATGCAACGCCGGGACGGGCCCAGCGAAACCGCCGCTCACTCGCCGCGTTCGGCTGACTCGCGACTCCAGGCAGGGACCACTGGGTCGAGGGTGTGATAGTCGGCGGCATCGTCGACGAAGATGGCCCGCTCGGTGTGCAGGCCTGAGGGAAGGTCGAGCGTGCCCGCGCAGATGGCGATGTCGTCGACCTGATCGGGCGAGCCTTCCATCACCTTCCAGAAGAGCGAACCGCCGCACTCCCGGCAGAACCCGTAGGCCACGTTGGGGTCGTCGGCCGGGTGGTGCCAAACCAGGGTGGTGTCAGACAAGAGCCGAAGATCAGAGCGCCTGCATCCCGTCGCGGCCATGTGGTGACCGGTCCAGCGTCGGCAGCGCCAGCAGTGACAGTTCCACACGGGCCGGATGGGGCCGTGCACCTCGTAGCTCACGCCGCCGCACAGGCAGTGGCCCGACGGCGGCCGATTGGACGGAGACCGATTGGACGGAGAATGGGTCGTCTCGTTCATGGCAGTCCCTCCGTGGTCGTGTTCCGGTACCGGTAAGGCCGCGATTGTTGCATCGCCGGGAACTGGAAGGCGCGCCCCGCGCTAGTTCTGTGACCACAAACGTTCGCGCTGCCGCCCGGTGTGAGGCTGGCAGATGCGCCGCCGGGTGTGACGATGTGGTTGGCGTCGGTGGGGGTCGTGGTGGGTGTGTCGCCAGCCGCAACACAGGAGTGGGGTCACGGTGGTGCTGTGGGTGTTGTGTTGTTGGTCTGGCCGGTGGTGTTCGTGCGGGGTGTTGTGGTCCAGCGACGGGGGGCGAGTCGGCGCTCGAGGCGTTGGTTGTTGTTGTGGAGCTTGTTGTGGCAGTCGTTGCAGAGGGCTGCGAGATTCGGGATGTCGGTGGTGCCGTTGTCGGCTTTCCATTCGTTGATGTGGTGGTCGTCGCAGCGGTGCATGGGGGCGCGGCACAGCACGCAGCCGCGGTCGCGTATCGCGACCGCGAGATGTTGGGCGATGCTGGCGTGTCGACGGCTGCGTCCGAGCCACAGGACTTCTCCGTTGGCGTCGAACAGTGCGCCGTGGATGCGGGTGTCGGGTGAGAGGTTGTCCAGGATCGCGGGCGGGACGGGTCCGGCGCCGAGGAGTTCGCACGTTCCGTCGGGGTTGGTGCCGTCGATGACGCCGATCTCGGCGATGACGATGAGCTGGTTGGGTGCTTGCGCGGGCCGCCACCGATCGATCGAGCGGCCCGCCGGGCTGTCGAAGACGCCATCGCCGCCGGCGTCGTTGCCGTGGCCCCGGTCGGTGTCTCTGCGTCCGTCGTGGTCGGCATCGTTGCGGTGGCCCCGGCCGGTGTCGCTGCGGTGGCCCCGGCCGGTGTCGCTGCGGTGGCCCCGGTCGGTGTCGCTGGGTCTGGGGTGTTCGCCGTTGGTTTGTGGGCGGCGGGCGGTGTTGGGGGTGTGTGCGGCGGGGTGGTCGATGGTGGCCAGGGCGTTGCGGTCGGTGACCATCTCGAACAGGCTGTCGGCGAGGCGTTGGCGGTTGTCGCGGATCTGGCCCGGGGTGCCGTCGCGTCCGCCGTCGAGACGCCACAGGGCGTCGTTGTAGTTCTCGAGCGCCTGGCGCATCAGTGCGAAGCTGACCGGGTCGAACTCGGCGTGCAGCACACCCATCCCAGTCGACTCATCGACGAACAACGACGCGCAACGCTCACGGCGCTGACGGCCCAGCTCACACTCAGCAGCCTCGGGATCGTGACGGGCCACAAACGCTTTGGCCTGTTCGCGCAGCTTCTCAGGCGACACGACCGCCGCGGCTTCGAGCAGCTCTGCAGCGGTGTCGACCGCGTCGGGGTTGGTGCGCCGCGCAGCGTCGGCGAGCACCGCAGCGTGCTCGGCGTTCAGCTCGCCCGCCGCGAGGCCGCGAGCCACGTTCGGCATCTGCGCGACCTGCTCGCTGGACTCGACGGTGCGCTTGGCGTTGCGCTTGCTCAGCCGCGCTCGGCCCACCAGCGCGCTGCGGCCCGACCCCACACGGGCGGCTTCGAGCGCAGCAGTCGCTGAGAGCACCACCGCGTCCGCGGCTGAACGCAGCCGAGACGCAACGTCGACGACATCGCCAAGCAAGTCGCAGCCCGCATCGTCCAACGGCACCCGCGACGCCCGCGCGACAACGTCACGCGCCCCGCACAACACCGACAACACACCCTCAACCGGCAACACCGGCTCAGCGGACTCGGCTCGAAGCGATGCGGGCTCGACCGGCGACACCGGCTCAGCGGGCTCGGCTCGAAGCGATACGGGCTCGACCGGCGACGACAGCACGGGCGGAGCGGTCACGGCCGCGTCGCTCGCCGGCATCGAGCCAGTCGGCATAGCCGCCGCCGAGACACTGCGAACGTCTGAGCGCTTCATGACAATGACTGTAAATGGGGGGTGTAACACGAAAGCCCTCGAACCTCTCTGCAACTGCATCACCGCACCCAAGCCGACGCCGGCAAGACCCCGACACACCTCACACACCACACACCGCACACACCTCACTCGTCATGGCCGCGTGCCCCCGCCCAATGGCCGAAACCGCACGAGCAGGTCGTGCCGCGCCGGCAATCGTGCTGTGCGCACGCACGTACCCTCGCTCCCAACCGATGCAGCCTGCATGGACTGGTAAGGACTGCGAACCGCCAGCACCCGGCTCACCGACGACAGCGCAAACGCTTACGCGCCCCTCGCTAGTCGTGACAACCGGGGACGTTGTCGATGGGTTGGCGGTGATGTTGGGTCCGTTCATATCGCCGAGGCCAACGTCGGCCGCTCCTGGCACCAAGTCGCCGACGCCGAAGGCGTCACGCTGCGTGTCGAACCATGCGACCGGTCTTGAGGCAAACGATCAGATGACCTGGATTGGCCCCGGATAGCGACCGATGACGCTGTCGGCAGAGAGCAGTGTCAGCCCTTCGGCGTGGGCCTGTGCGATCAGGAGTCGATCGAACGGGTCGCGGTGAATGTCAGGCAACACGTCGACCGCGGCGGCGTGCGCCCCGGTCACCGGGAGCTCGACGTAACCGTGCTCAAGCAAGCCTCGCCGAAGTACACGGGGATCGACGCTGAAATCTGCACGGCCGAGACCGTTCTTGATTGCGATTTCCCAGATCGACGCGGCGCTGAACGTCACAGCGACAGCGGGATCTTCAAGCATCTCCTGCGTGCTCCGCGCGAGGCGTTCGGGTTCCCCGGCCGCCCAGAGCAGCACGTGGGTGTCCAAGAGAAGGCTCACTCGGGACCTTCGAACAAGTCGGAGATGTCTTGATCGCCCATGCGGTCGAAGTCCTCTGGGACGGCGATGCCCGATAGGAAGCCGGTGCGGCGCGCGGCAGCCGGGTCGGGTGCAGTGACCGACATCACCTTGACGAGCGGCTTGCCTGCGCGAGCGATCACGAACGGCTCGCCCTCACTCGCTGCCTGAACCAGTCGCGAGAGATGCGTCTTGGCCTCATGCATGTTGACAACTCGCACGTCCAACTCCGTGTTCAAACTTAGTTCAGTCACCTTAGTCTAGTTCTCTTCCGCCCAAGCTGCGGCCTCACTGGCTGGGCGGCCCAATCAGACTCGGAGTCAGAGGGGCGCTAGCTGTCTTCGATCTCGATGAGGATGCGGCAGTGGTCGCTGGGTCCCCACTCGTCAGGCGAGTTCAGGGCGCGGACCGTGATCTGCTCGTGAAAACCCCGCGAAGCGAAGACGTAATCGAGCTGGTTCAGGGCCGTCTCCGGCTTCTTCGAATTGGAACGAAACGTCGGAACATTGCGTGTGTCAGACGGAAGACCCGGTGGTGTCGGGTCGGCCTGAAGACCGCCATCAGGAGCACGCGGACCCAGGAATTCCAAACCCAGCGCGTCCATGCGCGCGAACACGGTCCGATCACGGGCGGGCAGTACCAGTCGGTTGTCATCTGTGGCACCAAGGAACGTGTTGAGGTCGCCCGCCGCGAGTATGCGGTGCGTCGAGGGATTGGTACTGCCGATGAATGCCGACAGGTCGGAGATGATCCGATGCGCAGAGCCGTCTGAGTAGCCCACACCCCACTTGCTATGCGTTGATGGGTGAGGCGAAATCCAGCGGGCATACATGGAGATCACCACGAACGGCAGCCCACTGCGCGGCCTCACTCGAGCTGCTGCGACGGTGCCGATACCGCTGACAGCGATCTCGTCGTCGAGTACCCAGCCGATAGGGCTGACCTGCCGGAACCAGTCGATGTCAACACGGTTGGACAGCTTGATCACCTTCGACCATCGGTCATACAAGTTGTCGAAGCGCTGCTGCGTCCGGCGATCGTGCCAGCGCGAATTCCAGATGTGCGCGTCCCAATGCTCATCGGGCCCGGCGTCGATCTTGCGACCAGGACCGACGTCGTCTCTGTCAGCGACGTTCTCGGGCACATCACCCGCTTCTTGGAGCAACGCGACATCCGCACCCATGTCGACCAGCTCGCGCCACGGAGCGTGCCGCTTCGCAATGTTCCAATTCACAACCCTTGTCACCATGCTCGGCGACCGTACTGGCGGGCTGTGACAACTTCCCAACAGTGGTTCCGAACGTTCGACGGCCAGCTGCGAGGCCGCGTACCGCTGCATCGGCCAGCGGACCTCACAGGGCGAAGTGGTCGGAACTCGGAGTCCTGCGGCTGAGGCTTCGCGGAACCGATGCTGAACGACATCGTCTGTCGAAACGACGCTGCCCTGTGCCAAGGCCCGACACAAAACCGTTGGCTCGCGACCCAAGTGGCGCTTACGCTGGCCGACATGGACGCGGGCGTCGAATTCGGGCACCCGGCAGCCGTGCTTGATGCGCTCCGCAAGGCGGATCGATGTGACGCTCCGTTGCCGGAGTCATGCCGGGAACTGATGCGCGCTGCCCGATTGTCCGGCGCGTCCTGGAACCTGATCGGCGACGCCGTCGGCCTGACGGGAGCGCAAGCTCGCAATCGTTTCGTCCGGTCATCTCCCGCTGCATCCGTCTCGCCTGCAAGTGCGGCAGGCAGTCTCGGCGACGAAGAGGTGATGGCACTCGCGGTGTCCGAGTCGAAGGCGGTCCGACGCCAGCGTGCCAATCGCTAAGTCGATCGCCGGACAATGCGAGCGGTGCTGGACGCCAATGTGCTCATTTCGGCGGCCATCGGATTCGGGCCCCCTCGGCGCGTGCTTCATCTGTGGCGAACATCTCGCTCGTTCGAGTTGATTGCGTGCCCGCGACGCCGCTACCTGCGGTACGAAGCCTCAAGCCGGCTCCAGAGGCTGGCAGGCACGCCAGTCACCCGTTCAAGGCTGAGCGCCGTCTCGTCGGTGATCGGCTCAATACCCGCAGCGAGCTCGTCGATGTGCTTGGTCGACAACTCAGTGCGAGCCGCAAGCTCGGCTTGGGTCATGTCGTGTTCGTCAAGCCACTCTCTCAAGGTCTCGCCAGGCGAGTAGACGACATCGGGTTCGTAGGCGTAGTGCGTATCGGCTCTTGTGCCCATGCGGTCCTCTTCCCATGTGTCGTCGAGCAACGCCTCTGATGTCACTCGTCACAAACCAAGTGCAGCCATGAAGACCTCGGCCTCTGCTGCGGTAATGTCGTCGTCCCGCAATACCTCGACGCTGTAGATCGGGTCTACGCCCTGTGCCTCAGCTAGCTCAGCGACCGACTTCGTGTCCCAGAAGTCGCCGACGGACAAACTGAGCTCAAGCTGATCCGCTCGCAAGATCGCGATGAGGTCGACCGCGTCCGCCTGACCGAGGCTTGCTTGCTCCCCCGCGAGACGAAGGACCAATCGGGTTCCCACGTGCTCATTGTCGCATGCGGCAGTCACAGCGCAACCTCAGCGCCGACAACAACGCAAGTCGAACGGCGTGCCACGCTAACGCAGCGACCAGAGAGGGTGGCCGAAGTGAGCAATCCTGTCGAATTGTGGTCGATCGGCCATTCCAATCACGGGCCGGAGCGCTTCGTTGAACTGCTGCAACAGCACGGCATCGAGGCAGTCGCCGACGTCCGTTCGCAGCCGTACAGTCGCTTTTCGCCTCACTTCAGGCAGACGGCACTGCGGCAACTGCTGGCCGAGGCCGGTCTCGGCTATGTGTTCTTGGGCCGCGAGCTGGGCGGGCGTCCTCCGGAGCCAGATCTGTACGACGACGCCGGCAATGTGCTCTACGACCAACTCGCTCAGACAGAGCGCTTCGCCGATGGCTTGCAACGTCTGCTCGACGGTGCAGTGAAGCAGCGTGTGGCCATGATGTGCAGTGAAGAAGACCCGACGCGCTGCCACCGTCGGCTGCTCATCACCCAAGCACTGCTCGAGCGGGGTGCCCCACCGACGGTCATTCACATCCGAGGGGACGGACGCCTCGTCGCCGAGGCCGAAGGCGGCCACAATGAAGCGGACGAGAGCGAACAGCTCACGTTCTTCGAGACGCCGTCTGCCTCAGCCCAGTGAGCTTGCGTGGGTGCGCCAAGGTGTGCGGTGGGTCAGTTGTCCTCGCAGATGGCTGACATCACGCTTGTAGCGACAGCATTGGCGACGACCTGCGAAGCAGCGAGCACCTCGCCGTACAACCCCTCGCACTCGAACCACACGCCGATCCGTTCGGGACTGCGGCGGATTCCCGGCAATTCCGAATGCGGGTTCTCGACGGCGTCGAAGAAACGACGCGGCTCGCTGCGCTCGAGTGCGATCCAGGCCTCGATCGTCGTTCCACCGGCCCGGCCCCGGACCGAGAACTCAGCTTCGACCTCAACCGAATGCTGGACGGCGACCACGTCGTACCGGGCCTCCCGCAGGACCGCCTCGACAACATCCAGCATCGCCCAGTATTCCGGCGAACGCGTCGGTGCGGGAACCACGATCGAGTACGCCCAGTGGCTGGCAGGTGTATCGGAGCCGTGGAATAAGAGGCGCTGGCCGTCAGCGTTCCACTGCAGCGTCGGCACCACGCTGGGCGAAGCCTGCTCGAGACTCTCCACCGCAATCACATGCTGATCCCCGGGATACAGCCCCGGCAGGTCACTGACCACGATCTTCGTTCTGCCGTCGAACCAGTCCCGGAATACTGCGACTCGCGAACCATTTGGGGACCACGATGCACCGCGCCCAACTACGCCTGCGAGCCGCTCGAACTCAACGGCGTCATTCAGTCCCAACTGCATCAGCGAGCCGCCCGAGCGATAGCTGACCGATTCGCCGTCAGGGGACCAAGACGGCGCGGACTCGTGCTCACTGCCGGCAGTCAGCACTTGCTCGCTCCCGGTGTTGACATCCACCACCGCGATGTACTGGTCGAATTGGCCCGTGGCAGACTCCTCGCTGGCCCGTGCTCGGCGTGAGAAGGCGATCCGCGTCCCGTCGGGTGACCAGGCTGGATCTTGGTCCAAGACCTCACCGTCCGTGACTTGTGCGAGACCGAGGGCATCGGGCTGGACGATGTAGATGTGGCTCGCTCGATCCCCGTCGACAATCGCGCCCTGCGAGAAAGCGATCCATTGGCCATCGGGTGACCACGCCGGCGCACTCAGACCATGCTGAGCGGTGAGAAACGGCAGATCGCTCGTGCCATCGGCATCCGCCACCCACAGCGTGCTCCCAACCCGGAACACCATTCTCCGGCAGTCCGTCGCCCACGACAGGTAGTCAACGCCCTCCGGTTTCGTGCTGGCAAACCGCAGTGGAAGCTGGAATCGGGTCGCCGAGAAGCTGCCGTCACAGAATTGCGCGGGCGGACCAGGCTCATCGGACCGGACTCGGCTGGGGATGTGCGGCTCGACACCCGAGACCGGGTGCTCTGGTTCACCGAAAGCCCTCGACGGCTCTGCACCGGTTTCGTCGCCGGCACCTGCTCGCTCGTCGCCTGAGATGTCCGGCTCCGGCGGCGCCGGTGTGTCCGATTCGGCTGTCGTCGCCTCCGGCGCCGCTGGATCATCGGGAGAGGATCCGTCCGCGCTCTCGACGTCTGCATCTTCTGCCGGCTCGGCATCGTCGCTAAGACGGTCCGGACCAAGCTGCGAATTGACGGCAACAGCGGCAATGAGCAGGACGCCGGCAACGGTCGCGACCAGCCACCAGTGCTTGCGAGGCCCATCAGTGCCCTGCCGGATCTCGACCGTCGACGACCCGCCATCGGTCGGCTCCAGCGGTACCAGCACCACCGGGTCCTTGGGCTCAGCAGGCACTTCTGGATGCCTCCTGTCGTCTCTCCCGATCCCGCCCACCGCGGCGGTTCGGGCACAGCACCACCATGGGCCCGACCGTACTGGCGCACACCGGTGAGCGAACCGTCAGAGGGGGTTCAAAACGGCTCATCTAGGGTGGACGGGTGCCGAAACCGCTGATCGGGCTTGTCGGACGCCGACGCAAGGGATCGCGAATCGGTGGCTTCCCCCCGGTGTTCACCGATGTCGAAGTGGACCTGTACATCGCCCACTACGCCCAGGCCGTGAACGCGGCGGGCGGCATTGCGGTTTACCTGCCGCTCGACGCTGACCCCACAGACATTGCGCCCCGACTCGACGGAGTGCTGCTCACCGGCGGCGAGGACGTGGCTGCGAGCCTGTACGCCGACCGGCTGGTCACCGAAGCTGGGGACGGGTCCGGTGCCAGCGCCCCGAACGCCTTCGACACACCCGACGACGCTGTCGTGCCAGACGGCCAGATACCGCTGCGCGACGCCTTCGAGCTCGAGTTGCTCGACGCCGCCGTGACCGCCGACGTGCCGGTGCTGGGCATCTGCCGCGGCATCCAGTTGATGACGGTCGCGGCCGGCGGCACGCTGCACCCCCACCTGCCCACCCACGCATTTGTGGACGGGCCGCCCGACGCAACACCGCACGTCGTGACCACCACCGAGGGCAGCGAACTACGACGCCTGTACGGACCCGAGGTCGCCGTCAACTCCTTGCATCACCAGGCTGCCGACCAGCTTGGCGACGGCTACATCGCCACCGCCCACTCCCCCGACGGGATCATCGAAGGCATGGAGCACGCCGAGCTGCCGATCATTGCCGTGCAATGGCACCCCGAACTGATGACCGGTGCGCTGGCCGACCCGTCATTCCGCTGGCTGGTCGATCACGCCAGCCGTTGAGCGCAGGGTCGAGCCTGTGACCCAAATCGACGCCGGCACAGCTCCGCCGCTCGGAGCACCCAGCGCGCCCACACCCGACCCCCGCCGCCACGACCTTGACGCCCTGCGGGGCTTCGCCATGCTGCTGGGCATCATCCTGCACGCCACCCTGGCGTTCTTTCCCTCGTTCTGGCCGGTGACTGACGGCCGCGCCAGCCTCGCCGGGCCGTTCGACGAGATCCTCTGGATCATCCACGGCTTCCGGATGCCGGTCTTCTTCCTGCTCAGCGGCTACTTCACCGCGATGCTGTGGCGCCGGCGGGGCGTGGCGAGGCTGATCTCCCACCGGGCCCGCCGCATCGGCCTGCCGCTGCTGATTGGCGTGTTCACGATCGTCCCCCTGATGGACGCCACCACGGAGTGGGCCTACACCTCCGGCATCGACGACGACAGTGATCTCTTTGCCGCTGCTTACTTCGGCGATGTGCTCGCAGCCGAGTTGATTCTCGACGGCGGCTTCGACGTCAACGCCGTCAACCCCGCAGATCCAAACGAGAACACGGCACTGCACCTGGCAGCGGTCACCAACGAGGCCGAGGTGGCTGAACTGCTGCTGGAACGCGGCGCGAACTTCAACGCCCGCAACGCCGACTTTGCGACGCCGCTCGATGTAGCCGTCTACTTCGGGCATCCCGAAGCGGCCGAGGCAATCGTCGCCGGCGGCCACATCGACTACCGCCCGCCCGGGGGCGACTGGGACGAGATCTCCTTTTGGGGCGACGGTGCCGCCGACTCGCCCTTTCACCAGCGTGTCGGCAACGGAGAGTCCGGCGAGGACGACATCGGCCTCTCCAGCTGGGTGACCAGCTTCCATCACCTGTGGTTCCTGTGGTTCCTGTGCTGGTACATGGCGGCATTCGCGGTCGTGGCCCCGTTCTTCGACATCGTCACGCGGCGCCGGAAGCAATCGGACCGCCCGCACAGCAAGCTGGGCTCCGCACTGATCTGGCTGGCGGTCCCGCTGACGTTGCTGCCGCAATTGGCAATGGGCGATGGCGGCCAATTGCCGGTGTTCGGTCCTGACACGTCGGCGGGCCTCGTTCCTGTCCCGCATGTCCTGGCCTACTACGCGCTGTTCTTCGCTTTCGGGGCCCTGATCTACGGCCGCCGCACACCCGCCGGCGAGCTGATGTCAGACCGGCTGGGACGCCACTGGCGCTGGGCGCTGCCCGTCACGTTCGTGGTGGTGCTGCCCATCGGGCTCGGACTCACGTTCGAAGACGGCCCATGGCCGGTCGCCGCTGCTTTCCAGGCCGCCTACGCCTGGGGCATGTCGCTGGGCCTGATCGGGTTGTTCAGCGTGATGCTCGGTCGGGAGCGCCGTTGGGTGCGCTACCTGTCCGACTCGTCGTACTGGCTCTACGTCGCGCACCTGCCGCTGATCATCGTGCTGCAGGCCTGGGCACGCAGCACCGATCTGCCACGTGGCATCGAATTCACCGCCATCGTCGCGGGCGCAACGGTTGTCCTGCTGGCGAGCTACGCCATTGCCGTTCGCCACACACCCATCGGCTGGCTGCTCAACGGCCGCCGCCCTCTACGGCGGCGCGCACCCGCGGGATGACATTGCGAGCGAGCCGTTCGAGCGAGGCGTTGAACAGCGACGGGGCCATGCCGGGCGAGGCACCCCAAGTGCACACGTCGGTGAAGCCGAAGCGCGTGATGAAGTCGACCAGCTCGGCGACGCAATGGTCCTCATCACCGACAATCCACGTCTGGGGAATCGCGCCCTTTGACAGGTCGAAGGCGGTGAACGTGTCGGGCGTTTCGGCAAAGAACTTGGCGTACACCCCGAGCCGGTAACGCTCCGCTGGCTTGATCGGGTTCCACTCACGCTCGACGTCGTCGGTCACGAAGACCGAGCGGATGATGCCCACGCGATAGTCGTCAGGGTCACGTCCGGTCGACCGCAGCTCCGCTTTCCATGGCTCCACCACCACATCAGGGGCGCCCTGGGGCAACAGGTGCGTGTCGAACCGGGCGGCCCGCACAGCCGCGTTGGAGCTCATGCCCGCAATCCACAGCGGCGGTCCGCCGGGCTGCACCGGCACCGGCGTCACCAGCAGGTCGTCGAACTGGTAGCGCTTGCCGTGGAAACTGAACGGCTCGCCCTTCCACGCCAAACGCAGGATCTGCACCAGCTCCTCAGTCAGCGACACCCGGCGGGACTGCGGGATCCCGAAGCCTCGGAACTCGTGGGCCGCATAGCCCATCCCGATGCCCAGCTCGATGCGCCCGTTCGAGATGTTGTCGAGAATCGCCAGGTCTTCGGCCAGCCGGATCGGATGGGCGAACGGCGCCAGCAGGATGTCAGTCGATATGCGGATGTTCGACGTGCGAGCGGCAACAGCCCCCGCTACCGGCACGAAGTTCGGGAGGTGGCCGTCATCGAGGAAATGATGCTCGGTGAACCACGCCAGATCGAAGCCGAGCTCGTCGGCCATCTCGAGCTGGTCAAGTGCCTGTGCGTACATCTCCCGCAGCGACACCTCGCTGCCCGGCGGGCTGCGCAAATCGTGGACGACACCGAATCGCAGGGGTTGAGGCATCCCCGGAGACTACGACCGAGCCGGTCGACCAGCCAGAGGTGACGCGCCTCGCCGTCCCAGGGTCGTTCGGAGGCGATTCGACTACCGTGGACAGGCGGGTCACGGGCAATGCCTAACGCTTGGCTGCTCGCTCGGCGAGGCACAGCCGGGCGCGACGACCCGATCAAGATCGCGAAGGGGAACAGCTCATGGCGCAGGGAACGACGAACGGCACGACCAACGGTTCGCAGGTCGCCTCAGCGTCGGGGACCGGCATGGGGGACTACGAGGTCATCATCATCGGGGCTGGCGTCGCCGGCATCTACCAGATGTACCGACTCGCTGAGCGCGGCGTCCACGCGACCGTGCTCGAGATGGGCAGCGACCTGGGCGGCACGTGGTTCTGGAACCGCTACCCCGGCTGCCGCTTCGACTCCGAGAGCTACACCTACGGCTACTCGTTCTCCGACGAACTGCTCGACGAGTGGCACTGGCAAGAGCGCTTCTCGGGCCAGCCCGAGAACCTGCGCTACCTCAACTACGTCGCCGACAAGTTCGACCTGCGCAAGTACATGCAGTTCGATTGCACGTTGGAATCGGCGCACTTCGACGACACCCACAACATGTGGCGGCTGCACCTTGCCGACGGTCGCGACCTGTCCTCCCGCTTCCTGCTCACCGCACTGGGCCTGCTGTCGGCGCCCACCTATCCACGCATCGAAGGCGTCGACGCCGACGGCACCGATGTGTTCCGTGGCCCGTCGTTCCACACCTACCACTGGCCGGCCGAACCGGTTGAGATCAAGGGCAAGCGGGTCGCCGTCATCGGCACCGGCGCCACGGGCGTGCAGGCGATCGCCGCCATCGGCGAGCAGGCCGAGCACCTGACGGTCTTCCAGAGGCGCCCGAACTGGTGTGCACCGCTGCACAACAGCGAGATCTCCGATTCCGAGATGGCAGGCATCAGGGCCCGTTACGACGAGATCTTCGACAAGTGCGCCCGCACCCCCGGGGGTTTCGAGCATGAGCCAGACCGTCGCGGCTTCTGGAACGTGCCGCCCGAAGAGCGCCGAGCGATGTGGGAGAAGCTGTACGGCGAGCCGGGATTCGGCATCTGGATGGCCAACTTCCGCGAGATCTTCTTCGACGAGGAGGCCAACGCCGAGCTGTCGGCGTTCATTGGCGACAAGATCCGCGAGCGGGTCGACGATCCGGTCATCGCCGAGAAGCTCGTCCCCAAAGACCACGGCTTCGGCGTGCAGCGGGTCCCGCTCGAGACGCACTACTACGAGACGTACAACCGGCCGAACGTGAACATGGTGGACTTGCAGGAAACGCCGATCACCAAGATCACGCCGACCGGCATCCAGACCACCGACCAGCACTACGAGTTCGACCTGATCGTCTACGCCACAGGATTCGACGCCATCACAGGCGCCTTCGACCGGATCGACTTCCAGGGCAGCGGCGGCCTGAAACTGAGCGACAAGTGGGGAGACGGGCCCGTCACCTACATCGGTTTGATGGTCAACGGATTCCCCAACCTGCTGACCATCGCCGGTCCGCAGAGCGGCTCAGCGTCCACCAACTACCCGCGGGGCATCGAGATCGGCGTCGACTGGGTGACCGGCATTCTCGACTACATCTGGGAGAACGGCTACACCCGCTTCGAGGCCAACGAAGACGCCGAGCGGGATTGGACCAACCACGTCGTCGAGATGTACTCCATGATGCTGATGCGCAAGGCCCAAGGCTGGTTCACGGGCTACAACTCGAATGTCGACGGACACGAGAAGGGCACCATCCGCCACCTCGTGTACAACGGCGGCGCGCCGAAGTACAAGCGCCGCATCGACGAGATCGCCGACCACGACTACGAGGGCGTGACCTTCAGCACTGAACGTTCGCCGGTCGCCGTCGGCTGACGCAGGACCTATGCGTCACACGACTCATGTTTCGACAATTGCCGACATCGTCGTGACATCCGTGGCCTTTGCGACGGCCTGACAGCCAAGCACCGGTGGGATTCGGTATTCCCGGCGACAGTCTGACGTTCCTGACGATACAATGTGATGGTGGATCCGTCAGCGTAGGACATGTTCTGTGACGAATGAACTGAAGGCACACGAGCAGTTCCTGGAACTGAGCGCCCAACTCAGCGACAAGGAATTCGCGGACGCGGTCGTGTCGGCTGCATCTGAACGATACGCAGACCGCTGGCGCTGCATGGCAGCAATCTTGGTCGCGCTCCAAGATGAGTGGCCAGCGGCCGATGCGGACTATTTGGACGCAGCCGCACTCGTCGCTGCGAGTCACCGAGCATTCGTCGATCGCGCGCCGTACCTTCGAAATCTGCTGCTCTTCGTCGCGGCCCAAAGCGATATCGCCCACCAACTTGGCGGCGAGCCGCGAAGGGTTCTCGACCACATCGAACAGTCGCTCATGAACCGCACGAGGCTTCAGGGCGAGGCAATCCGTGCCATCTGGGACGAGCCAATGCTGCAAGCACGGGATGCGGCCACGGCACTCGGGTCAGAACCGACGAACCGGGAGCGAGTTCGCCAGCTCCGTTTGCGTTCGGAGTTGCTCGGATTGCGTCACGGACGGGGCTACCTATATCCAGCGTTCCAGTTCGATCCCGAACGACGCTGCGTTGACACCACGGTTGGCGCGGTCAACCAACACTTGCGCGCCGTTGACGACCCGTGGGGTGTCGCATCGTGGTGGTTCAGCGTCAATGACCGCCTCAATGCCCGCCCTTGCGAACTCGTGGCAGCCGACCGCGACGACGATCTGCTTGCCGTCGCGAACGCCGTCACCGAGCCCGTCGGGTAGGCGGGATTGCCGCCAGAGCAGGCACCGTCGGCCCACTACGACGGCACGCCGCACCGATTCCGTCTTCTGAGCGGCACTCGCCTAACTCGGCTGCACAGCACCGAGTTCTCCGTCACGGAATTCAATCCGACCGTTGCTCGCAACCCTTTGCAAGGTGGGCGCTTCGACTCGTCGCCTGACGATCCGTACTCCTTCTTGTACGCCGCGCTGGACGATCGCACCGCCGTTTCCGAGACGCTGCTTCGCGACCTCCCATTCGATGACCGCGGCGCCCGTTTGTTGCCGCGCGCCAAGCTCTCAGGCCTGCGAATCGGCTGGATGAACGTGGCCGTCGATCTGGACCTGGTCGACCTGCGCTCCGGCCGTTCGTTGGCGGCTGTCGGACAAGACACCTGGTTGACCGGTGGGCCAGCATCGGCCTATGGGATGTCACGTCGCTGGGCAGCGGCCATTCGATCATGGGCACCATGGGCGAGTGGCCTCGCTTGGCGCTCCCGACGGGAACCTGAAGGCTTCGCCTTGGTGCTGTTCGGTGACCGTGTCTCAGACGACTGTCTCGAAGCGACCGAAGATGCCTCACCGCTGACATCTAGCGAGCGAGATCTCGGTACGGGCGTCGGAGCTCTCTACCTCGAGCAGATTCTCGCTGACTACCGCGTTGCCCTCATGTGATCAACGACGACTGAGAGCTCATAGGCCGCTCCACAGGAACTCCTGCCAATAGATCTGCCACACTCAACGGGATCGCTGGACGGACTCGATCTCCCACCACGTCCAGCAGGTGAGGTGAATCGTGGACATCTCCGGAGCTGCTGCCATTGTCGGGGTTGCCGAGACCGACTACATGCGTGGCACCTCGCTGAGCGTGCCCGAATTGGTACTGGAAGCGACCATGGCCGCCATCGCCGATGCCGGACTGGATCCCAGCGAGATCGACGGCATCCTGCCGCCCCCGGGATTCATCTCGGCCGAGGAGATCGCCGCCAACCTCGGCGCTGACGACATCCGCTACGCCGTCACGGTGCACATGGGGGGCGCCAGCCCGGTAGCAGCGCTGCAGTCAGCCACGATGGCCATCGCCGCGGGCGTCGCCACCAACGTCGTGATCACCGTGGGCTGGAACGGCTACTCGGCAATGCGGCCCCGGCCCGAGACACGTCCGACCAAGCGTCGCCTGGAGCCGGGACCGTTCGTGGACGTGAGCCGCAACTTCTATGCGCCCTACGGCGTGCGTTCGGCTGTGCAGTGGTACTCGATGTACATCCAGCGCTACGTGGACCTCTACGACGTCGAGCCGACCGATGCCGCTCAGGTTGCGTTGACCTGCCGCGAGCATGCGCACCTCAACGACAAGGCGCTCATGGGCGGGCGGCCGATGACCATGGAGGACTACCTGGCCTCACCGCTCATCACCGAGCCGATGCGCAAGTTCGACTGCTGCCTGGAGACCGACTGCGCGGCTGCAGTGGTGCTGACCTCGCCCGAGCGAGCGAAAGACCTGCCCCATACGCCGGTGCTGTGGCTGGGCGGCGCCGAAGGGCACCCGTACCCCGCCGACGAGATCACCAACCGGCCCGACATGCTCCGCTTGGGCCTCGACTCCGCAGCTCCCCGGGCGTTCGCAATGGCGGGCGTGCAGCCGTCCGACATGGACTTCCTGCAGATCTACGACTGCTTCACCTACGTCGTGCTGATGGAGCTTGAGGCCATCAGCATGTGCCCGAAAGGCGGTGCAAAGGAATTCGTGGCCGACGGGAACATCGCGCTCGGCGGCCGATTCCCGATGAACACCCATGGCGGCTTGCTGTCCCAAGGTCACGCATGGGGCCTCAACCACGTCGTCGAAGCGGCCCGACAGCTGCGCCGCGAGGCCGGCGACGCCCAAGTGCGCGACGCCGAAGTGGGGCTGGTGACCGGATACGGCGACCTCGGCGACGGCAGCATTGCCGTGCTGGCCCGGGGCTGAACCGGTGCCGATGAGGCCGATGCGATGACCACTGCCAAGCCGGCCCGCAAGTACGTGCCCAAGCCCGAGGGGCTCAACCTTGAGTTCCACCTGGCGTGCCTCGAAGCGGGAACGCTCTGTGTTCAACGATGCTCGGACTGCGGGCAATTCCGCCACCCGCAGCGCTGGTACTGCCCGTCGTGCCACAGCCGCAACTACGACTTCGCACCCGTTTCGGGCAGTGGCCACATCTACTCCATGGCCGTCAACCACTTCACGGTCGATAGAGGCTGGGTCGACGAGCTGCCCTACATCACCGCAGTCGTGGAACTCGACGAAGGGCCCCGCGTGGTCGGTTCGCTGCGCGACGTGCAGCCGGGCGAGGCGAGTCTCGGCCAGCAAGTGCACGTCTCCGTCGAGCCAAGAGGCGAAGAATTCGCCTACATCTGGGTCGACACGGTTTGAGAGGCCCGTCAACGCAGCTTGACCGGTCAGCGCTGACTACTCTCCGGCCGTCGCGAACCGGGGCCGCAGCTCGGTTCCGTTTCGCCGCCTGATCATCACACGACACCGCATTCGGAGAATCTCCCCACACATGAGCATGATCGGCACCCGCGTAGAACGCAAAGAAGACCCTGAACTCCTCACCGTACGAACCGCTCGACCCGCTGCTGGACACCGCCGAGTCTGCGCTCAACGAACGGCTGCTGTTCCCCGAGGCCGAGACCAACACGGTGTTCGCAATCCCGTCGGGCCCACAGAACGGGCAGGATCCCTTCGCCGACTGCGAGGTCACCGTCGAACTGGCGTTTTGCAACCCTCGGATGACGGCAGCCCCCATCGAGCCTCGTGCTGCGGTTGCCTCCTGGGACGCTGGCACACAGCGGCTCACCTATTGGGCCTGCACCCAGTTCCCGCACCAGACCCGGGACACGATGTCCGCGTTCTGCGGGCTCGAGCCCAGCCAGGTCCATGTCATCACGCCTGATGTCGGCGGGGGCTTCGGCGCCAAGAACGCCCAATACGTCGAAGACTTCGTGGTGGCCCGCCTTACCTGCCGCCTCGGGGGCAGCCGCGACGGCAACGTGACGGCATACGAGGTGGACGCACTGCAGGACGCCGGCGCCTACCCGATGATCGGGTCACTGCTGCCCATGTTCGTCCGCACGATGGCGACGGGCGTGTACGACATCCCGAACGTGGCGGTGTCCACGAATTCCGTTACAACGAACACTGCGCCGGTGGGCGCGTACCGGGGAGCTGGGCGCCCGGAGGCCGCTTTGGCGATCGAGCGGATCGAAGTGCGCCACGGGCACACCGACGAGGTCAAGCGCGGCGGTGGGACTGGTGGCTCCCGCTCGCTTCAGACCGGCGGGGCCGCAGTCTTCCAATCAGCGAAAGCGGTGATCGAACAGGCCAAGCAAGCCGAGAGCGACTTCCAGCCACCGGCGGCCACCTTCCCGTTCGGAGTGCAGCTCTCAGTCGTGGAGGTGGACCGTGATACCGGACAGGTCACCCCGCGGCGCCATGTGACGTGCGACGACGCTGGTGTCATCGTCAACCCGATGATCGTGGAAGGCCAGGTGCATGGCGGTGTCGCCTCTGGCATCGCCCATGCACTCGGCGAGGTGTTCGTCTATGACGACGACGGCAACCCCGCTCGGTGCCAAGGGCATCGGCGAGTCCGGCACCATCGGCGCCACGCCGGCGGTACAGAACGCGGTGGTGGATGCGCTGTCGCACTTGGGAGTTCGCCACGTCGACCTTCCCTGCACCCCCGAACGGGTCTGGCGGCACTTGACGCCCTCCGGGCAGCCGTCTGGGTCGTAGTTCTAGGCGAACGCCGGCAGGTCGATCCCGTCGAGGTGCTGGCTTGTCAGGTTCAGCATCGTCGTGCCGCGCTCGCGGGAACGCGGTACAGGGTCGTGTGGCCAAACAAGACCGAGCGCGTCGTTGAGGCTGTCGAGAATCTCCGAGAGGCGACCTGTGAGCTCGGGTGCACCGATCGAGACGAGCACTCCGAAGGAAATCGAGAGCTCCCCTGTGCTGGCCTGCCCCGACACCATGGGATCTATGAGGCTGTCGTCGTCGTGGAGATGGTCCGCCGTGCCGCTCACGAAATCGACAAATTCGTCGTACGTGAGAGGTCGAGCTCCGTCAGCGTCGACACGGCTGAGGGTGCCGGTGATCGTCACTTCGGTATGTGGTCCGCTCGCCTTGCTCATCACGCTCATCTCCCGCTCTTGCATCGGTTGAACTTCGCTCGGGTGTTCTTGATGCCTCGCCGGTCTGAGGGTGTGGACCCAACTGTAACGACGCACTGGCAGTCGCATGGGCACAGCGCCAAGAAGTGCTTCTTCATCTTCTTCACCCGCCAACCGCGGTCTTGCTTCTCGCAACAGCGATCGTAATCTTGATTGGTGTGCCGTGGTCGCTGAGGCATCAGTGCCTCCTCGGTCTGCCAGCCGCTCATTCGGACCGCGTGAAGCTAGTCATGGGGTCAGCTCACAGGGCAAAGCAATTTGCCGGGATCGCAATGTCGTCGCCCGCGGTTCAGGGCTGGCCGCTGGTGTCCAGCCGGCTGGCCAACACGGCCACGATGGACCGCCGACCGCCGCCGAGCCGAGATAGGCCGCGGTCGGGCTGGCCGAAAAAACCGGCAGCCAGATGACCGCGCCCAGCGCGTGACCCCCGAATCGAAGCGACAGGGTGAACGACAGCGCGCCGGCACGGTTGTCGGGGGCAGCAACCGAGGCGAGCGACTGGAAGCTGACCACCACGGACTGCGTCGCGGCACCGGTGACGAACCACAAGATCGCCAGCGACCATGTCGTCTGTGCGGCGGGGAGCAGCGCCACGAGTCCCGAGCAGACAGCAATCGCGATGGTGGCCGCTTGTCTCCCGCCCAAGCGGTCGAGCATGATCCCCCACGTTGGTGCAGCAAACATGCCGGCCAATCCTCCGCCGAACAAGAGCCAGCCGACCTGTGAACCCGTCAATCCGATGACATCGCGGCCACTCAAACCGACCAGGACCCTTGCCCCGACGGGTCCAAGTGCACTCAGCAACGCGGTGGCCGCGAGCAGAAGCGTCGGGCGGCGAAGCAGGGAACGCAGGCGAGGCGGTGAGCTCAACGCCTGGAGCGGATCTGATGCGCCGTCATCGGCGGCGTTCGGCAGCAGCAACGCAATGGCCGCACCGATGACGGCCGTCGCCACATAGGCCAAGCGCCAGTTCACATCGGCGCCGTAGCCGCCCACAACCGGGGCGGCCAGCTGTCCGAGCGCTTGACATGCTGCGTAGCGGCCAACGATCCGACCGATGCGACCCGATGGTGCCGTCTCGGTCAATGTCGCCAGCAGCAGCGGCGTGATGAACGCGTTCATCGAGCCTTGTCCGACCCGGGCCGCCAGAAACCACAGGTACGAAGGCGCCACGGCGCACGCAGCGGTCGCTACCGCGTACAGCGCAACGGCAGGGCGCAATACCCGGGCTCGGCCCCAGCGGTCGGCAATCGTGCCCGACACCAGCAAGAGTCCCGCGAACGGCAGCAGGTAGCACCACAACGCCCACCCGATCTGGCCCGTCGTGACCGAGAAGGTGGCGCAACTCTGGGATCATCGGCAGCATCACGAAGGTGCCGAGCGGCCCCATCATGCCGCCGAGGTAGAGCAGCACCCGACGCCACTCTCCCCTCGCCCCCCGTCCATCCATAAGCGCCCGCACGCTAGTTCCGGGCCGTCGAGCGAGGCCGCTCAGCACTGGTTGCCGGTGCCCGCCCGACGGGCGCTGCGGCTCTTGGGACCTCGCGCCTAGCATCGCTCGCACGGCATTCCGGCGGGGCCCGTCTGCTCACGGGGGGAGAGCGAGCGACCCCGCCGGGTGCACACCACAGCACAACCCGACCGAGTTCGCGAGGGGGTTAGGCATGGCGGCAGAAGCATCGATGCCGTCTCGTCAGACGACGCCCGCACTGCCCAATGCCGGACTGGCTCATGTGCGGGTGCTGGAGCTTGCTGGAAGCGTGGGGGTTGCCTGGGCAGCGAAGCTCTTTGCCGATCTGGGCGCCGATGTCATACGCGTTGAGGACGGGAACGACGTGGTCCGATCGCGTCCCCACGATGTCCACCGATGGCTGAACTCCAACAAGCGTTCCGTCCTGTCATTGACCGATGACCTGATCGGCAGCGCCGACTTGGTGATTCACGATCGCCGCGAGCTGGCTGACCTGACGCGGCACAACAGCCAGCTCGTCGTGCTTGCCATCACCCCGTTCGGGCTCACCGGGCCCTACGCGCACTACGAGGCCGCCGAGATCAACGCCATTCACGCGTCCAGTTGGGGGAATCTGTCACCGGGTGGTGCCACCGATCCAGACCTGCCGCCGCTGAAGGCGCCGGGCCATCACGCCAACATCAACGTGGCCACCGTCGCCGCGATCGTGGCCCTCGCGGCAGTGGAGCGAGCCGCCGTGAGCCGCCAGGGCGAGCACATCGATTTCTCGGCCGTCGCCGCGGCGGCCAAGATCACCGAAGTCGCTCCTGCCGCAGTCTCGTTCTTGGGCGTGGAGGCCTCCCGGCTCGGCACTCGCACGGTGGTGCCTTGGGGAATTTTCCAATGCGCTGACGGGCTGCTGCAGCTCATTTGTCCCGAGCAATCCCAATGGGAGTCGTTTGTCGAACTCATGGGATCCCCCGAGTGGGCATCACTCGATGTGTTCGCCACGGGACCTGATCGAACTCAGAACTCCGATGTCGTCAACATGTATCTCGCGGAGTGGTTTGCCGACCAGCACGTCGACGACATCTACCACGCCGCCCAGGCTGCGCGTATAGCCGTGACACCGGTGAACACGATGGCCCAGCTTGAAGCCGATGACCACTTTGCCGAGCGCGGGTTCTTCGCCACAACGCCCGACGGGCTGAAACTGCCGGGACCGGGTTTCCAGATCGATCAACCGTGGTGGAATCTCGCCGCGGAAGCACCGGACGCCGGTGCCCACGAAGGCGAAGGCTGGCGCCACAGAACGGCCGTCGTCGACCATGCCGATACCGCCGCGGGTACCAGCAGCACCGCGGCAACAGCTCCGGGGCGCCGTCCGCTGGAGGGAGTGCGGGTCTGCGACTTCACCTGGATCTGGGCCGGTCCCTTCTGCACCCAGGTTTTGGCCCACCTCGGCGCTGACGTCATCAAGCTCGAGTCTCCCGATCATCTGTGCATGTTCCGACGGCTGCCGCTGAGTCCGCCCGACAGCCCGCCGTCGCATGACACCTCGGGCTTGTTTCAGATCTACAACACCGACAAGCGCAGTGTCAGCATCGACTTGTCCCATGCGGACGCCGCGGAGGTCGTTGCACGGCTCGTCGCCGTCAGCGACGTGGTCATTGACAATTTCGGCGTCGGTGTCATGGATCGACTCGGGTTCGGTACCGAGCAATTGCGTGCAATCAACCCAGACGTCGTCATCGCCTCGCTGTCCGGTTATGGAAGCACCGGCCCCTGTGCGGAATATGTGGCGTATGGACCTGCTGGCGGAGCACTCGCGGGGCTGTACGCCTCCAACGGCTACGAGGGCGGTCCCGCGTTCGAGACCGGTGTAGCCATCGGTGATCCGTGCACGGGGATCACCGCTGCATGGGCGGTGGTGGCATCGCTCGCCGCTCGCCGTCGCAGCGGCATCGCCGCCACGATCGACGTCGCTATGGCGGAAGCCGTCGCGGCCACCGTCGGTGAAGGCTGGATGCAGTACCTGACCGAAGGCCGATCGCCGGCTCCCATCGGCAACCACGACCCGATCTGGTCGCCCCACAACTGCTACCGGGCCCGAGGCCCCGATCAATGGGTCTCGATCGCCTGCACCGACGAGCGCATGTGGCATTCGTTGTGTGCAGTCGTGGACCCCGGCCTCGCGCATCGGCCGGGATTCGCAGACGCTGCGGATCGCAAGCGGAACGAGGCCGAACTGGACGCGGAAATCTCGGCGTGGACCAAGACACGAGATCGCTGGCAAATCACCGAAGAGCTGCAGGCCGTCGGCGTGACCGCATTCCCCTCGCTTTCATCGCACGAGCTGTGGACCGGCGACGTCCACTTCGAAGCCATCGGGATGCTCGAACGGCCTCGTCACCCGCTCACCGGAGAACGTGTGGTGCCCGGCGTCCCCTGGCGCTTGAGGGACGGCCCCAACGGACTGCGTCGCCCGGCACCCCTGCTCGGCGAGCACACATTCGAGGTCCTGACCGATGTGTTGGGATACGCGCCTGATGTCGTGGACGAGCTGATTGCCCGACGAGTGGTTCGGGAGCCCGCCACGGCGCAATCCGATTGAGAGCGCGCGCATAGTGTGAGCCTCGAAACCATACGATCCTCGCCGCTGGCTTGGCGTGGAGGATCGCCGGGACAGTTCCGCGGGGGCAGCCCCGCACACAAAGGAGGGGCCGACATGGCTGCAGAAGTAGCGATCACCTCAGGACGACTGGCTGGTGCTGACGACCAGGGCGTCCACGCCTACAAGGGCATTCCCTATGCGGCGCCTCCGGTGGGCGACCTGCGCTTCCGGCCGCCAGTCGCGCCAGCCGGTTGGGACGGCGTGCGCGACGCCTCGGCCTTCGGACCTGTGGCATTGCAGCAGCCCATGCCCGGCATCTTCGGCGAGCTCGGCACGCCGCCGAATCCCGCCGGTGACGACTGCCTGCGGCTGAACGTGTGGACGCCGGACCCCACAGCAGGCGGCATGCCGGTGCTGGTGTGGATCCACGGCGGTGCCTTCTACGCCGGCAGCGGCGTGGACGACGTGTACAACGGCGCAGCCTTTGCCCGCGATGGCGTCGTCTGCGTGACGATCAACTACCGCCTCGGCGTGCAGGGATACTGGAACCTGGCCAACCACTTCCCCGCACTGGCTCAGTCAGGCAACATCGGCATGCTCGACCAGATCGCGGCGCTGCGCTGGGTGCAGGAGAACATCGCTGCTTTCGGCGGCGATCCCGGCAAAGTCACGATCGCCGGCGAATCCGCCGGCGGTATGAGCTGCTCGACGCTGATGGCGATGCCCGCGGCGAAGGGCCTGTTTCGGGCCGCCATTCCCCAGAGCGGTGCCGCCCACAACGGCCTCAGCGCCGACACGACATCGCTCATCGGCGGCTACGTGCTGGACGCGGTCGGTGTGAGACCGGGCGACACCGCAGCGCTCGCAGCGGTCAGCAACGACGATCTGTTGGCTGCACAGATCGCGATCACCGACGATCTGGGCGCGACACGAGACCCGGTGAAGTACCGCGAGGCAGCGGCGGTGCCGATGGCCTTCCAGCCCGTGTACTTCACCGAGGAATTGCCACAGCGGCCGATCGACGCGATCGCTGCTGGCTCGGCAACCGATGTCTCGGTCATGGTCGGCTCGACCAAGGAAGAAGCGCTGATCTTCGTGGTCGACCTCAAGGAGATGTTCAACGAAGAACTCGTGCAAGCCACCGTGGGAGCGGTGTTCGGCATGGCCGGCAAGGACGGCGACGCGGCGTTGCAGCTCTACAGCGAGAACCGGCCCGGCGCCCCTCCGCACGAGCTGGCAGCGGCCATCGAGACCGACCGCATGTTCACCGTGCCCGCAATTCGCATGGCCGATGCCCAAGCCGCGCACAACTCGGACCTGTGGCTGTACCGATTCGACTGGGACAACCCTGAGCGCGACGGCGAATGGGGAGCGCACCACTTCATCGAGGTGCCGTTCGCATTCGATCAGGCCGACAACGACATGGGCCGCGGATTCGTCGGCAACAACCCGCCGGCCGACCTGATCGCGGCCACGCACGACGCATGGGTCCGGTTCGCCACCGACGGCAATCCCAACCACAGTGGCCTGCCCGACTGGCCGCGCTGGGATGCGAGCAATCGCCCGACGATGCTCTTCGACGACGAATGCCGCGTCGCCAACAGCCCCGCAGCCGCGGAGATCAATCTCTGGGACGGCGTGCTCTAGAGGGGGCATTGGGCCTACAGTCTGTGGGCTTCTCGGCCTACAGTTTGTGGAGACTTGGGGCTACAAGAAGCGGTCTCACTACCAGTCTCGCCAATGGCGTTCAGCTCATCAATGCGTCATTTGGAGCAACTTCAATGCATCAAATGTGGCGTTACGGATGCCGCGTTTGCGGAGGGATCGTCAAGCGAGGTGACCTCGGGCGGCTGAGTTGCGACTATGAAGCTCTATATTGTAGAACCTCATAGTCGGCACGAGTGAGCAGGAGGCTCGATGGAGGCTTCGAACCCCTTCACCCCGACGTTCGGCACGGCACCGCCCGTGTTGGCAGGCCGGTCGGGAGTGCTGGGGCGCATTTCTGCGGCGATGGACAGCGGACCGCGGCACCCTGACTACACCCTGGTGGTGACCGGTCGTCGAGGCACCGGCAAGACGGTGTTGCTCGATGTCGCCACCCGCGAGGCGACATCGAAGGGATGGGCGGTTGTGCAGGTCGCTGGCTCGGACGGGCCCAACCTCGCGGGCAACGTGATGCTGCGGGTCCATGAACTGGAGCGTCCCAGCTCATGGGCCACGACCGCGCCGGGATTCGCGAGCGAGGCATCGCAACTTGCGACGGGGAGGCACGGCAGGCCGGTGGCATTGCCCCATGCGGGCGATCTGCGCAGCGTCATTACCGACCTGGCCGATCAGGCATCCGCTCACGGGGCTGGGGTCATGCTCACCATCGATGAGATGCAGGCCAGCACGGCCGAAGCGCTGCGGCCAGTCGCCTCCATCTTGCAGCATGTGACACGCCGTGAGGAGCGGCCGCTGATGTTCGTGGGATGCGGCCTGACTGACATCGCTCGAACGTTGATGTCCGATCCGGGCATGACCTTCTTCCACCGTTGCGCACGCGCCGAGACATCCAGCCTCAGCGACGACGAAGCGCGCTACGCACTGCGAGAGCCGTTTGCTGCCGCCGGCGTGGTCATGGCCGACGCTGCCCTCGAAGCCGGCATCGAGGCTGCAGTCGGCTATCCGTTCATGATCCAGCACATCGGCTATGCGGCCTGGGAGCGTGCCGCCGACCTGCGCGTCGGCGTGTCTGCGACAGATATGAGTGCTGCGATCAGTGCCGCGAACGATGCCATGGTGCAGCAGCTCGTCGAGCCGGTCTGGGTCGGCCTGTCAGCCAAAGACCGAGCGTTCGCTCTGGCGATGTGCGCCTTGGGCGGCACCGTCGACGTGCAGGCACTGGCCGCTCGCCTCGGATGGACGGCGAACACGGTCAACGCCTATCGCCGACGGGCGCTCGATGCCGGCATGGTCCTGCCGGCTGGCCGCGGACGGCTCCGATTCGCCCATCAAGCATTCGAACTCCACGCCCGCACAGAATTGGCACTCATCGAGCCAAGCCGCGATGCCGAACCTGAAGGCGACACACCTAGCACCGCATAGGCGACTCTGCGTACCCAAGCGACGACGTCGAGTTCCGATTCGTGTGACTGGTTGAGCCTGACACGAAGGCGACCCGCCCGCATCACGTGCACACGACCTCATACACACCGACATAGGTGTCACCTGGCGACTCGGCACGCAGAAGCCCGAACCAGCGGCTGGCCGCTGAGGACGGTTGCACCCGTAGAGTTCAGCTCTGCTGGGTCCTCTTGTCCAGCAGCAACCACGATCTCTGGGTGCGTTGAGAACCTGCGCGGCACCCGGAGTCATCGGCTGCACTCATCCGTGGTGAGTCCGCACGCCGAATCTTGCGCCGGAACCCTCTTCCAGCGAGGCTCGCCATGTCCGCAACCGAGAATCTTGTTGCGCGCGCAGACCTGCGCAACGTGGCGATCATCGCCCATGTGGACCACGGCAAGACCACGCTGGTCGACGCCATGCTGTGGCAGTCGGGGGCCTTTCGCTCCAACGAGACGGTTGCCGAACGGGTCATGGACTCGATGGACCTCGAACGCGAGAAGGGCATCACGATCCTGGCCAAGAACACCGCTGTGCGCTACGTGCGCGACAGCGGCAAGGAAACCAAGATCAACATCGTCGACACGCCGGGCCACTCCGACTTCGGCGGCGAGGTGGAGCGCGCCCTGACGATGGTGGACGGCGTCCTGCTGCTGGTGGATTCCAGCGAGGGGCCGCTGCCGCAGACGCGCTTCGTGCTGCGCAAGGCACTGGAGCTGCAACTGCCTGTCGTGCTAGTGATCAACAAGATCGACCGGTCCGACGCCCGCATCGCTGAGGTCGTCGACGAGGTGTACGAGCTGTTCTTGGACCTCGACGCAACCGACGACCAGATCGACTTCCCGATCGTGTACACCAACGCCCGCCAGGGCACAGCGACGCTCGACCTCGGCCAGCCAGGCACCGATCTGCGCCCGATGTTCGAGACGCTGCTCGAGACTGTGCCCGCTCCCTTGTACGACCCCGAGCACTCGCTTCAGGCGTGGGTCACCAACCTCGACTCCAGTCCCTACGTGGGGCGCATCGCAATGTGCCGGGTCATGCACGGCACCATCAAGCGTGGCCAGAGCGTGGCGTGGTGCCGCACTGACGGCACGACCACCACAGCCAAGATCAACGAGCTGTACGTCACCGAGAGCCTCGATCGCGTGGACGCCGACGAGGCCAGCGCCGGAGAGATCATCGCCATCTCGGGCATCGAGGACATCACCATCGGCGAAACGCTCGCCGAATTGGCCAACCCCGAGCCGCTGCCCCTCATCACCGTGGACGAGCCGAGCCTGTCCATCACGATCGGCATCAACACCTCCCCGATGGCAGGTCTCGACGGCGACAAGGTCACCGCCCGCCTCATTGACAACCGCCTCGACGCCGAGCTGATCGGCAACGTGTCGGTGCGGGTGCTGGACACCGAGCGGCCCGACACCTGGGAAGTCCAGGGACGTGGCGAGCTTCAGTTGGCAGTGCTGGTGGAGATCATGCGCCGCGAGGGCTTCGAGATGACCGTGGGCAAGCCCAAGGTGGTGACCCGCACCATCGACGGAAAGCTCCACGAGCCCACCGAGCGCGTCACCATCGACATCCCCGAGAGCTTCGTCGGGGCGGTTACCCAGCTACTGGGCGAGCGCAAGGCCGACATGGTCGCCATGTCCAACCACGGCACCGGCTGGGTGCGGCTGGATTACATCGTGGCGGCACGGGGCCTCATCGGTTTCCGTACCGAATTCCTGACCGAGACGCGGGGCACCGGCCTCATGGCCAACGTGTTCGAGGGCTACACACCGTGGCTCGGTGAGCTTCGCACCCGCCACTCGGGATCGATCGTCGCCGACCGCAAAGGCTCGGTCACTGGTTACGCCGTGGCTGCTGTGCAAGAACGGGCGTCGCTGTTCGTGGCACCCGGTGACGAGGTCTACGAAGGCATGGTCATCGGCGAGAACCCGCGCTCCGAGGACATGGACGTCAACATCTGCCGCGAGAAGAAGCAGACCAATGTCCGCGCCGCTGCCTCCGACGACACCATTCGCCTGACGCCGCCTCGTGTCCTGTCGCTCGAGCAAGCGCTGGAATTCATCGGCGACGACGAATGCGTCGAAGTGACCCCAAACGCCATTCGCATCCGCAAGACGGTCTTCGACGCCACCACCCGCGGCCGCGCCCGCAAACGCCTCCAGCGAACAAGCCTCGCCGAGGGTTAGACGCTGGGGTTGGCCGGGACAGCCAGCTCCAGGCGTGGGGCCAAGTCGATGTTGTGGAAGTTCTGGAGCCGCTCGATGGTCTCCGCGTAGCGCTCACGCTTTCTGGCCTCGCGTTCGGGGGCACGCTCGGCGAACTCGGGCATGACTTCCCGGGCGAACAGCTCCATCGACTCGCAGATGTCCTCGTGGCGGTTCCGGCCCGCCTGGCTCACGAAGATCAACTCGTCGACCCCGGCGTCTTCGTAGGCGCGCACGAAGTCGCGAATCTGATCGGGCGTGCCGATGCAGCCCCGCAGCGAGTCCAACCCGCCTTCCTCGATGCCCGTGCCGTCGTCGGCACGGGCTTCATCGACCTGGGCGTTCAGTTTCTCGAAGCCCATCTCGGCACGGTTTTGCTCGAACTCGGTCCAGATGTCGGTGCGTCCCGGCGTGTGGGTGCCGAATTGGTAGTAGTGCAGCAGCGAGTAAGCAAAGAAGTGGAAACCATCGAGACCACGGTCCAGCGCCGTTTGCTCGTCCTGGTGGCACAGGAAACCCGTCGTCACCGCGATGTTCGGGTTCGGCGCCAAACCCACCGGATCAGTGCAGGCCTCGAACGCCGCGTAGTAGTCGGCAACCCACTGCTTCGCTTCGTCAGGGTTGATGAACGCGAAGCTCAGCGCCCCGATGCCGCGGCTGCCCGCCATCAGGATCGTGTCGCGCTGGCTGCACGCCACCCAGATCGGTGGGTGCGGACGCTGGGTGGGCTTGGGCACCACGTTGCGGGCCGGCATCGAGAAGAACTTGCCGGTATGCCCCTCATAGGGCTCCTGGGACATCATCTTGGCAATCTCCGGCAGCGCCTCTTCCCACATCGAGCGCTTATCGGCCCGCTCGATCTCGAAGCCCAGCAGCTCCATGTCGCTCGACGTCTCGCCGGTGCCGAACTCGACCCGACCATTCGAGATGATGTCGAGCGTCGAGATGCGCTCGGCAACCCTTGCCGGATGGTTGTAGCCAGGCAGCACCGGCACTATGCCGTGGCCGATGTGGATGTTCTGCGTGGTCGCGGCGCACGCGGCCAAGAACACTTCGGGTGCCGATGAGTGCGAGTACTCCTCCAAGAAGTGGTGCTCCACCTCCCACACCGTGTTGAAGCCGAGCTTGTCGGCGAGCTGCACCTGTTCGAGGGCCTCGTGGACTACCCGAGCCTCGGCGCCGTCATCCCACGGGCGCGGCAATTGATGCTCGTAGAAAATGCTGAAGCGCATGGCGGCTCCTGTGTCTTGCTGAAGACTGTTGGCCGTTGGGCTGATCAGCCGGCAGCGGCGACGCTGGCGAGCGCAGAATCCACGATGCGGTTGCCTCTCGGATCGCCCGTGATGGTGCCCACCATGCTGTTCATCACGTAGGCAACCGATGCCCGCACGTCAAAGTCGACCAGGGCAATCGAACCGCCCCAGCCGCCCCAGAACATGTGGTTCGGGTTGGGTGAGGTCACCCAGCCTTCGAGGTCGCGGGCGAAGCCGATGCCGTGGCGCAGCCGCATGTACAGCACGTCGTCGACGTTGTCGATCTGCTCTTCGAGCGCCTTGCGGGCCCCGGCCTCGGACATGATCCGGACGCCGTCCACCTCGCCACCGCATGCCAGCATCGAATGAATCCGGGCAATCGAGCGGGCATTGCCAATGCCGCCCGCGGCGGGGATCTCTGCGTCCCGCCATTCACGCGTCTGCGGCTCGGTGGCATCCAGCAGGCAGCTCATCAGCGTCTGGGCACAGACCGAGTCCATTTCGACCTTGACTCCGTTCATCTCGAGATCCCCGGGAAGCACGACCGGCGGGATCAACTCACCCATCCGGTGATCCTCTGATTCCGGCAGGCTCATGTGGAAGTCAGCGCCCAGCGGCTCGGCAATCTCGTCGCGGAACCAGTCAGCCATGCGCTTGCCGGTGATGCGGTACATGATCTCACCCTCGAGGTTGCCCTGGGTGACGGCGTGATAGCCCGACTTGGTGCCCGGCTCCCACCACAATTCCCGGGCTGCCAGCTGGGCGGCGATGGCGTCGAGGTCGTACAGGTCGGCGGCGGTCACCGGCGGCACGTACCCGGGCAGCCCCGCTGTGTGCGACATGACGTGGCGGACCAGCACGCCCTCTTTGCCGTTCTGTGCGAACTCGGGCCAGTACTGGCACACAGGAGCGTCGAAGTCCAACTCGCCCCTGTCGGCGAGCGCCAGCATCGCTGTCGCCGCCATGGTCTTGGTGGTCGAGTACACGTTGACGATCGTGTCCCGCTCCCACGGCTCGCCGCTGGGGCCAGCGTCACCGGCCCAGATGTCCACGACGGACTCGCCGTCGACGGTCACGGCCGCGGCCGCACCAACTTCAAGACCTTCGGCGAAGTTCTGCTCGAAGGCGTCTCGAACCGCCTCGAAGCCCTCATTGCACGTCCCGTGGATCTCCATGACCTGTCCCCCTTGCGGTGCCGGCCCATCGCACTGGCACATCAGGGGGTCATCATTGCAGTCGCGGAAAACGGCCGCCCATGCTGCTTTGTCGGGCTCCCGACGATGGTGCGGCTCAGTTGACCGGCGCCGTGATCGGCGGGGCCTCGCCGAAGTCAGCCCAATTCGTGACGACACTGAAGGTGCCGGTGCCGTCGATGGTGGCGCTGTAGCTCACCCGTCGGATGAGATCGTCACCATCGACCCAGACGTCGAGCTGGATGCTGTCGAGCTGAGTGGCCGGCTCCTGGCTCGTCATCATCATGAACATGCCGAGCGACATCAGGAAGCCTGCCCCTGCACCGGCAGGCGTGGTGTGGGTGCGGTAGTGAGCCACGGCGAGCCCATCGAGGTTCTCGTCGCCCACGCCTACGAAGTCGTAGAGACCTCCAAGATCGTCGATCGCGACGCCGAACGTCAGGTTTGACTGGATGGGTCCGCCGGAGCCCGGAGCATCTGGCTCCGATGCGACCGGAACGGGACCCTCCCATGGTCCCTCCGCAGCCGAGCGGTACGCCTGACCGTCGACGATGACCTCGGTGTAGGAGTCCATCTGTGGGATGCCCATTTCTGGCATCGCCGGTCCAGGCGTCATCCGGTACTGGAAGTTCCCGCCCGAAGACGTCGCCTCGATGGTCAATTCCCACGGTTCAGCGAAGTCGTCGAAGTCGAACGTGACCGTCGTCTGCGAGGTAGCGGAGTCGCTCACACCGATCGTGGTCTCGACAGCCTGGTGCACGGCAGCAGTCGCGTCGCGGCCGGTGCCTGTGTCGTAGACAACGACCGTCGTCGCTGCTACGAGAGCGACCACGACGGCTGCAGCAGCGGCATTGATCCACCGCGGACGAGCGGGCGATCCGAATGGCGACAGGCTGGGAGCCGCTCGACCGGGTGCAGGTGCATCTTCGGTATCCGCCAGGATTCTCTCCAGCGTCCGCGCCGGGTCCGGATCGGTTGCCGATGCGAGCGAATCGACGTCGGCCGGGTTGGCTCGGCGCAGCTCATCGAGCAGATCGTCGTGGATATCGGTGTCAGTCATTGCGCCTTCCTTGCCGAATCGTCGTCGGGCCGCTCTGTTTGATGCTCATCGGGCCGTTCGAGGGCTGCCTGTCCGCGTTGGCGCAGCTCTTTCACGTTCGATTCGCCCGCCCCTGAGTGGTCGAGGTGCTCAAGGCGCGCCGCGAGCCGTTTGCGAGCGCGGTGGACACGGATCGCCGAGGCGTTGGCCGAGATGCCCAGAACCTGTCCGATCTCGGCATGGCTGAGTTCCTCCCATGCCACGAGCATGAGCACCTCGCGATCGGCCTCGGACAAGAAACCCAGTGCCGTTCGCAGCAGTGTCGAACGGTCATCAGCGGCATCGGCGACACTGTCGATCGCCTCTGGCGGGTTCGCAAAGCGCAGCCGAAGCTGCGCTGCCTGGCGCCGCCTATTCGAGCGTGCAGCATTGCGGATCATGTTGCGGGCCACGCCAAACAGCCACAGCCGTTCGGAGCCGTCGGGAACGTCGTCGCGCCGGCGCCACGCTGTCAAGAACGTGTCGGCGACGACCTCATCGGCGGTTGCGTGGTCCACCCGGCGACGCGCGTACGCCAGCAACGGCCGGTACGTCTCGGAATAAACGCCTCGGAACCAGTCCTTGTCGTGGGCACCCAGCATGAAGACAGCCATCATGGCTGTCCTGTCCGCTTCCGCCTGACTCTTTCACCATGGCGGCGGATAGCTGAAAGCACCGACGGCGGCCGGGCGCGCAGTGGCATAGGATCACCCAAGTTTGTCCAGCGCAGCGTTTTGCTACGCCGGAGCCGCCGTCGGCACCGAGTCGGGCGGATGGACTGGGATCGGGGACTCCATGAAATCACCACTGCTTCGACTGCTTGCTCTGCTCTTTGCGTTCGGCCTTGTTGCCGCCGCATGCGGTGACTCAGACGACGACGCGGCCGACGACGCCCATGCAGCCACCGCAGCGGACGACGACATGGCCGACGACGACGGTCACATGGACGATGACGACGACATGGCCGACGACGACATGGCCGACGACGACATGGCCGACGACTCCGGCGACGACATGGCCGACGACGACATGGCCGACGACTCCGGCGACGACATGGCCGACGACGACATGGCCGACGACTCCGGCGACGACATGGCTGCCATCGACCGCACGGGCGAAGTCCTCAAGATTGGCTACGTGAACAACGAGGGCGCGGCGTTCGCGCTGCCCGAGTTCCGCACCGGCGGCGAAGTGGCCATCGGGTTCATCAACGACAACGGCGGCATCAATGGGGCGATGATCGAGACCGAGGTCTGCCTGTCCGATGGCACGCCTGAAAGCGCCATCAACTGCGCCAACCGACTGATCGAAGCAGACGTTGTGTTCGCCTACATGGGCATCGAGGTGGCGTCGGAGGCCGCGATCAACCTGTGGGTCGAGGCTGGCATCCCCTACATCTCGTCTCACGCGTGGGGTCTCACCGAACAGAACAGCCCGGGCTCGTTCCTCCTGCACTCGCCCGCCGGTGCCTATGCGGTCGGCCCGGCAAAGACGTTTAGCGATCTCGGCATCAACCACATCGCCGTCATCATGGAAGAAACGCCGGCAGGTTTGGCGTTCATCGACGCGATCGGCGCCCCGGTGCTCGCACACCACGGGATCGAGTTTGTGCGTGTCGTGGTCGACCCTGCTGCTCCTGACTGGACAGCGGCGGTCGCCACGGCACAAGCAGCGGGCGTTGAAGGCATCTGGGGCCAGCTCACCGAGCCCGGCTGCATCGGCATGGTCGGTGCCGCTGCGGCCAGCGGTTACGACAAGCCGGTGTTCGCCGGCTCGTGCAGCTTCTACATCCCCGTTCTGGGTGCGGCCTCGATCGGCACGTACACCCAGAGCGACGTGTTCTTCCCGTCAACGGCTGAATTCGCGTCGCCCGAGATCCAGGCGCAGCTCGCCGAGTACGCCGACCTGATGACCGCAGCCGGATACGAGAACCACATCGAAGGCTTCGCCGTTGCACCGTATTCCTCGTGGCGTGCTATCGAGATCATCCTTGAGACGATCGACGGTCCGATCACCGGCGAATCGGTGCTCCACGCCTTCAGGAACGCCGGTGAGACGCCCGGCTGGTTCGGCCCGAATCATCAGTGCGGCCAAGAGCCCTGGCCGGCCTCAACATCTGCTTGCAAGTCAGCGATCGCTGTGTGGCAGGTCGCCGAGAAGGATGACGGCACCGTCGGGCGCGTCCTGGTTGGCGACGGCTTTATCAACGCCTTCGAATTCAGCGGCTTCTAGCCAGGACGCACCGCGCAGCATTCTGACCATCGAGAACTGAGCCTTCGGCCCTCGCGACGTGCAGCAATACCTCCTGTTCGCCATCGTCGGGCTCGGTTTCGGCTCCATCTACGCGGCCATCTCGATGGGCGTGGTCATCACCTACCGCGGCACCGGCATCATCAATTTCGCCACTGGCGCGATGGCGATGTGGGGCGCCTACGTCTTCGATGAGCTGAACCGCACTGGGGATCTTGTGTTCCCCGTGGTCATCATCCCCCACAGCGTGAGCCTCGGTGACGGCTTGGGCTCGGTGCCGTTCGCGCTGGCGATGGTGCTGGCCGTGCTGTCGTGCAGCCTCATCGGGCTGATGGTGCATATCTTGGTGTTCAGGCCGTTGCGGCGCGCGCCGATCCTGGCGCGCGTCGTGGCATCGGTCGGCGTGCTGCTGACGATCCAGGCGCTGATCGTGATGCAGTTCTCCAGCACACCCCGAGCGGTTGCCCCGATCCTGCCCAATGAGCCCGTCAGTCTCGCCGGCATCAGCTTCTCGCGGGACCGCCTGTGGATCACCGCCATCGTTGTGGTGATCGCGGTCGCGTTGTGGGCGTGGTTCCGATTCACACGATTGGGCCTCGCCACGAGAGCCTCCGCGGAGAATGAACGAGCCATCAGCCTGGCCCGCTACTCGCCGCAGGTCCTCGCCGGCTCCACTTGGGTGCTGTCGGGCACAGTCGTCGGCTTCATTGTGATCTTGACCGCCCCGACGGTGATCCTGAATCCGCTGACCTACGTGCTTGCCATCGTGCCGGCGCTGGCTGCTGCGCTCGTCGGACGGCTCTCGTCGATCGCGATCACGGTCGCCGCAGCGCTGGGCTTGGGGATCGTCCAATCGATCGTGGTGTTCCAGACCACCAAGTCGTGGTGGCCCGACTGGGCAGTGACCGGACTTGGCGACGCAGTGCCGTTCGTGGTCATCGTCATCGCGCTCTTCGTGGTCGGTGATTCGTTGCCGAGCCGCGGTGCAGTCGAGTCGGACCCGCTGCCCGAGGTGTACCGGCCGAAGATGCGTCCTGCGGTGATCGTGCCAGTGGTGATTGGCGCCGGTGTGTTGGCCACGCTGACCTCAGGCAGCTATCGCTACGGGGTCATCACCAGCATGATCGTGACGATCATCATGCTGTCGCTGGTGGTGCTCACCGGTTTGGTCGGGCAGATCTCGCTGGCACAGGCCGGCATCGCCGGCACCGCTGGATTCGCGCTCAGCAAGCTCGGCGATGTCGCGGGCATCCCGTTCCCGATCTCGCCGCTGCTGGCAGCACTGGTGGCGACGGTCTTCGGCGTGCTGATCGGCATCCCGGCACTGCGCATCCGCGGTGCTCAGTTGGCTGTCGTCACCCTGGCCGGGGCTGTAGCGCTCGAGAAGTTCATCTTCCGCAACGCCAGGTTGGCCGAAGCAGCCGGGAATCCGATCTCGGATCCGACACTGTTCGGCTTCGACATGGGTGTGCGCGAGGGACGCACCATCGCACGCGTCGAGTTCGCCTTCCTCGTGCTGATCGTCGTGACGGTCTGCGCGATCCTCGTCGGGAACCTGGCCCGCAGCGCGACCGGTCGACGATTCCTGGCGGTCAGATCGAACGAGCGTGCTGGCGCATCGGTGGGCATCTCGATTGCGAACACCAAGCTGCTGGCGTTCGGCATCGCCTCGTTCCTGGCCGGGGTGGGCGGCGCGTTCATCGGGTACAGCCGCGGGCAGCTCTCGGCGGACAGCTTCTCCGTGCTGGTCGGGCTGAGCTTCTTGGCGTTCGCCTATCTGGGCGGGATCACCACCGTCTCAGGAGCAATCGTTGCCGGGACCTTCGCGCCCCTGGGCCTCGGTTTCGTGATCTTCGACCGCGCCTTCGACCTAGGAACGGCATACCAACTCCTCGCGGGCATCGGCCTGGTGCTCACGGCAATCTTCAACCCTGAGGGGATCGCAGGCGCCAACCGCAAGAACTTCGACAAGCTGAAAGCGGTGCTCGCAGCTCGAGCAGCCGCGAAGGCCGCTGGGGCAGATGGCGCAGACGCGTCTCCTCTGAGCAGCGCTGAACACACCGCTTCGGCTCCCCGGGCCACTCCCGCCCTTGCGGCGCGAGATCGGCCGAGCTTCGACGATGCGCCCAATGTGCTCGCTGTTGACCGCCTGACGGTCCGCTATGGCGGTCTGAAGGCAGTCGATGAAGCGTCGCTGAAGGTCCGTGAAGGCCAAATTGTCGGGCTGATCGGGCCGAACGGCGCCGGCAAGACCACGATGATCGATGCGCTGACGGGGTTCGTCCCCTCTGAAGGGCGGATCGAGTACTGCGGCGTGGAATTCACCTCAGAATTGCCGTACCAGCGGGCGCGCATGGGCCTCTCGCGCACGTGGCAGTCGCTGGAACTGTTCGGGGATCTCTCGGTGCGTGAGAACGTGCAAGTCGCGGACGAGCGAGCCTCGATCCGTTCCGTACTTGCGGACATGGTGGTTCCGGCTCGCCCGTCGGACCTCTCCCGTGTTGACGCTGCGCTGGAACTCGTCGGCCTCACCGATGATGCGGACGCTCGCCCGGGCGACCTGCCGCTGGGCCGCCAGAAGCTGGTCGGCGTGGCCCGGGCACTGGCCGGAACGCCTCGAGTGATGCTGGCCGACGAGCCTGCGGCCGGTCTCGACACCGCCGAGAGCCGGACGCTGGGCCGCGAAATCGTCGACATCGCCGAGGGCGGTGTGTCAATCCTGCTGATCGACCACGACATGGGCCTCGTGCTCGAAGTCTGCGACTACATCTACGTGCTCGACTTCGGTCAGATCATCGCCGAGGGCACCCCGGCCGACATACGGGCGAACGAGGCCGTCATTGACGCCTACCTTGGTTCCGAGGTCCACACATGAGCCCCCTCACATGAGGCCGTCAACATGAACGCAGTGGAAACCGCGACGCCGAACGGCGGTGCCGCTGCGACCCCTGCGCTGGACGTACGGAACCTGGTTGCCGGTTGGGGCGGCGTGCCGGCCGTGCGTGACCTGTCCCTGCACGTCCATCCCGGGGAGGTGGTGGCGCTGCTCGGACCCAACGGCGCAGGCAAGACGACGACGCTATTGACCATCGCCGGGGTCCTAAAGCCCATCGACGGCGAGATCGATGTGCTGGGCATGCCTCTCGATGGTGCCAGCGCACATCAGGTGGCCCGCAGGGGCGCCGCGTTGCTGCCCGAGGACCGCGGCATCTTTTTCCAGCTCAGCGTGGCGGAGAACCTGCGCCTGCACTGCCACCGTCGCAGCGAAGTCACCGAGGCCGACGTGATCGGCTGGTTCCCGGCCCTGGGCCCACTCCTGGACCGCCGCACGGGACTGCTCTCGGGCGGCGAGCAGCAGATGCTGGCACTGGGCTGCAAGCTCATCGCCGATCCGAAGCTGCTGATGGTGGACGAGATGAGCCTCGGCTTGGCGCCCATCATCGTGGAGCGCCTGCTGCCGGTCGTGCGACGCATCGCGGATGAGACCGGGACGGCAGTGCTGCTCGTGGAGCAGCACGTCCACGCCGCACTAGCCATCACCGACCGGGCGTACGTGCTCAATCACGGCGAGCTGGCGCTGTCAGGCACTGCCGCCGAATTGGCGCAACGGCCCGAGGTGCTTGAGGCCAGCTATCTCGGCGAGCGCACACTCGACCACGAGTAGCGTCGAGAACCTCATGACATCTCGACTGTCTCGACTGTCTCGACTGCTCGCACTGCTCTTCGCGTTCAGCATTGTCGCGGCAGCATGCGGCAGTTCCGACGACGGTGGCGCTGACGAACCGGCGGCCACGACGGCACCCGACGATGCCGGTGACACGACGGACACCGTCGTCACGACCGATGACGGGGCCGCCAGCGGCGACACGTCCACGGGTGAAGCGGCAGGCGACGGCGACGATGACATGCCTGAGGGCCCGACTGTCATCGACCGCACTGGAGAGGTCATCCGGGTCGGCTACGTCAACACCGAGGGAGGTGCCATCTCCCTGCCGGAGCTGCGAGTCGGTGGCGAGGTCGCAATCGGGGTCATCAATGCTTCAGGCGGGATCCACGGAGCGATGATCGAAACGGTCGTCTGCCTCACTGACGGCACGCCTGAAGGTGCCATCAACTGCGCAGTGAAGCTCATTGAGGAAGACATTGTCTTGGCCTACATGGGGGTCGAGCTGGCCTCAGAGGCTGCGATCCACCATTGGCTTGACGCCGGCATTCCCTATGTCTCGTCCAACTCGTGGGGCCCCACCGAGAGAAACAGTCCTGGCGCGTTCTTGCTGCACGCGGCATCCGGCGCCTACGCCGTGGGCCCGGCCAAGACGTTCAAGGATCTGGGCATCGACCACATCGGCGTGATCACCCAGGACTCGCCCACCGGCTTGGACTTCCTGGACAACATCATCGGGCCCGTCCTCGAACACAACGGGATTGAGATGGAGCGCATCGTGGTCGATTCCGCAGCACCCGATTGGACCGCGGCAATCGCAGCGGCGCAGACATCGGGCGTCGAAGGACTCATGGGCCATCTGGACGAGTTCGGCTGCATCGGCATGGTCGGATCAGCTGCCGCAAGCGGCTTCGACAAGCCGATCTTCGCCGGCTCATGCACCGTCTACATCAACCTGTTGGGCGAAGCCGCACTGGGCACCTACACCCAGGGCGACCAGTGGATTCCGTCGATCCAACAGTTCGCACCGCCCGAGATCGCGGAGCGTCTCGAGGCCTTCAGGGAGCACATGACAGCCGCGGGCTACGCGAACATGATCGACGGCTTCGCCGTGGCCCCGTACTCGGCGTGGCGCGAGCTGGAGTTCATCCTGGAGACCATCGAAGGACCGATCACGCCCGAGTCGATCATTGCGGCCTTTGGCAACGCAGGCGAGACACCCGGCTGGTTCGGTCCCAACCTGCGTTGCGGCCAAGCGCCATGGCCAGCGGAGTCCTCGCACTGCACGTCGGAGATCATGGTCTGGCAGATCCAAGAACGTGATGACGGAACGGTGGGCCGGGTGCCGATCGGCGGTGGCTTCTTCGACGCCTATGAGTACAGCGGCCTCTAGACGCGAGACGCCCACTGACACACAGCATTCGGCAAACAGAGCATTCACACATGAGGGGTCGGCTCGACTGAAGTGCAGCAGTACCTCCTCTTCGCAATCGTCGGGCTGGGATTTGGCTCCATCTACGCGGCGTTGTCGATGGGCGTGGTCATCACGTACCGGGGCACGGGCATCATCAACTTCGCCACCGGCGCTATGGGGATGTGGGGGGCGTACGTCTTCGAGGAGCTGAGCCGCACAGGCGATCTGGTGCTGCCAGTCATCGTCGTTCGACACCGCTTCAGCCTGGGTGGCAGTTCGGGCACGGTGCCGTTCCCGACAGCGATCGTGCTTGCGGTGCTGTCGTGCAGCCTCGTCGGCCTGATGGTGCATTTTCTCGTGTTCCGGCCACTGCGACGCGCCCCGATCCTGGCGCGAGTCGTGGCGTCGGTAGGCGTGTTGTTGGTGATCCAGGCCTTGATCGTGATGCACTTCACGAGCTCGGCTCGCATCGTCAGCCCGATCCTGCCGAACGAACCCGTGAGCTTCGCCGGCATCAACTTCTCACGCGACCGCCTGTGGCTCACCGCCGTCGTGTTGGTGACAGCGGTGTTGGCATGGGCCTGGTATCGCTTTACTCGCCTGGGGCTTGCCACGAGGGCGTCCACCGAGAATGAGCGGGCCATCAGCCTCGCCCGCTACTCGCCGCAGGTCCTCGCCGGCTCGACGTGGGTGCTGTCGAGCACGATCGTCGGCTTCCTCGTCATCTTGACGTCACCGATCGTGACGTTGAATCCCTTGACCTACGTGCTGGCCATCGTGCCGGCGCTCGCCGCTGCGGTCATCGGCCGGTTGTTGTCCATCGCCATCACGGTGACGGCCGCGTTCGGTCTCGGCATCATCCAGTCGATCGTCGTCTATCAGACCACCAATCCGTGGTGGCCCGACTGGGCGATCACCGGGCTGGCCCATGCGCTGCCATTCGGGGTCATCGTAATTGCCCTGTTCGGCTTGGGCCATTCGCTGCCGACCCGAGGTGCGGTCGAGGCTGATCCCCTGCCGGAGGTGGTCCGGCCACGGATGCGTCCGTCAGTTGTCGTGCTGGTTGCGCTGGCGGCGGGTGTGTTGACCGTCGTGACCCACGGCAGTTACCGCCTGGGCGTCATCACCAGCATGATCATGACGATCGTCATGCTGTCGCTGGTGGTGCTGACGGGTCTGGTCGGGCAGATCTCGCTGGCCCAAGCTGCCATCGCCGGGGCTTCGGGTTTCGCGCTCAGCAAGCTGGGCGATTCGATGGGCATCCCGTTTCCCATCTCGCCGCTGCTGGCGGCCCTCATGGCGACGGTGTTCGGTGTCTTGGTCGGGATTCCAGCCCTTCGCATCCGGGGTGCACAGCTGGCCGTGGTCACCTTGTCGGGTGCCGTCGCGCTCGAGGAGTTCGTCTTCCGCAATCCCTCCATCACCGGTTTGTTCGGCAACCCCATTTCGGATCCGTCCTTGTTCGGGATCAATCTGGGGGTGCGCGAGGGGCGCAACTTCGCTCGATTGGAATTCGGGATCCTCGTGCTCATCGTGGTGACCGTGTGCAGTGTCGTGGTCGGAAACCTTGCCCGCAGCGCCACCGGGCGGCGATTCCTGGCAGTGCGATCGAACGAGCGCGCTGGTGCCTCGGTCGGGATTTCCGTTGCCAAGACCAAGCTGCTGGCGTTCGGAATTTCCTCGTTCCTGGCTGGCGTGGGCGGTGCGTTCATCGGCTACAGCCGCGGCCAGCTGTCTGCTGAGAGCTTCGCAGTGCTGATCGGCCTGAGCTTCTTGGCACTCGCCTACTTGTGCGGCATTACCAGTGTTGCGGGGGCGATCATCGCCGGGATCTTTGCGCCCCTCGGCATCGGCTACGTCGTGGCCGACCGAGCGGCATCGCTGGGGAGGTGGTACCAGTTCCTGGCTGGCGTCGGACTGGTGCTGACCGCGATCTTCTTCCCCGAAGGCGTCGCCGGTGCATACCGCCAGAACCTCGCGAAGTTCAGGGCCATGCGCTCCGCGAGGCGTGCGGTGAGGGCCGTCCGTGAAGGCGGCAGCAGCACGGTTGAGCTCCTCGGCGCCGCCGCGGCCCTCGTTGACGCTCCCGCTCTTGTGGCAGACGACGAGCGCCCGGCGCGCCCGGTGAGCTTCGATGCGGCACCGACGGTGCTCACCGTCGAAAACCTCACGGTGCGATTCAGCGGTCTGAAGGCTGTGGATGGGGCATCGCTGCGTATCCGCGAGGGCGAGATCGTGGGGCTGATCGGGCCGAACGGCGCCGGCAAGACAACCTTGGTCGACGCACTGACGGGCTTCGTCCCTTCGCAAGGGCGCGTCACCTTCTGCGGGCAGGATCTGATCCACCAAGCGCCGCACCGGCGGGCGCGACTTGGCCTGACACGGACGTGGCAGTCGCTCGAGTTGTTCGGTGACCTGTCGGTACGCGAGAACCTTCAGGTCGCTGTCGAGAGGTCGTCGATCCGTGCCGTGCTTGCCGACATGGTGGTGCCGACGCGACCCGCAGACGAGTCGCGGGTGGACGAGGCGCTGGAACTCGTGGGTCTGGTCGGTGACGCCGAGGCGCGGCCACAGAATCTGCCGCTCGGCCGTCAGAAGCTCGTCGGAGTCGCGCGGGCGCTGGCCCCGGGGCCCCGCGTTGTGCTGGCCGATGAGCCTGCCGCCGGCCTGGCCAACACCGAGAGCAGGGCGCTGGGCCGCCGGCTGACCGACGTGGCGTCGGGCGGCGTGTCGATCCTGTTGATCGACCACGACATGGGCCTCGTGCTGGAAGTCTGCGATTACATCTACGTGCTCGAATTCGGCCAGATCATCGCGGAAGGCACGCCGGCGGAGATCCGGGTCAACGAAGCAGTGGTGGATGCCTATCTCGGCTCAGGCACCCACGCCTGAGTCGCGGCGAGGAGCACGCGTAGCGGCTACTGGCGTGCGGAAGCCAGCGCGGCGTGGACGCGGGCGGGGCTGAGCGGCAAGTCGTCGATGGTGATGCCGTAGGGGGCGAGCGCGTCGCACACGGCGTTGGCGATCGCTGCGTACGGGCCGAGCGTGCCGCCCTCGCCGACGCCGCGGATGCCGTTGAGATTGTGAGCGGGATCTTCGATGTGGCCAAGCTCGATGGGCGGCACCCGGTCTGCTGAGATCGCCAGGTAGTCCATGAATGTGCCCGACAGCAGCTGCCCATTGCCGTCGTAGACGAAATGCTCATACAGCGCCCCGCCCACGCCTTGGGCGATGGCGCCCTGCACCTGGCCGTCCACGATCATCGGGTTGATCGTCCGCCCGGTGTCCTCCACGCACACGATCCGCTGCACGTCCACTTCGCCGGTGTCGGGATCCACTTCGACGATGGCGGCTTGGGCGCCCGCTGCGAACGTGCCGGTGATCGGGTCGTAGAAGCGGGAGGATTCGAGGCCCGGCTCGGTGCCCGGCGGCAGGCGCTGCGGCTCGAAGTAGGCGACGCGAGCCACTTCGGCCACCGTCACTCCGACCGCTGGTGCATCGGCCGTGTGGATCAGGCCGTCGTCAATGGTCAGCCACTCCGGCTCGGCTTCGAGCAGGTGCGCTGCGATGGTGAGCATCTTGGCTCGCACGGTGCGGGCTGCGAGGGTGGCGGCCCCCGAGCCGATGACCCCCTGGCGGCTGGCGAACGCTCCCAGCCCAAAGGAGATCCGATCGGTATCCCCCATCTCTACAGAGACGTCGTCGATGTCGATGCCTAGCTCGGCTGCCACCACCTGCGCCATCGTGGTTTCGAGACCCTGGCCTTGGGAGGTCACGCCCATCGCAGCGGTGACCGCGCCGGTGGGGTCGATGCGCACGCTGGCCGACTCGTGGCCGGTGCGGAACGGCAGCCGCGGCCCCGCGGAAGCCTTCTGGCCCAGACCGGTCAGCTCGTTGTAGCAAGCGAAGCCGATGCCGAGCAGCCGGCCGTCGCCGCCTGGTGCCGTTGACGCCCGCTGCAGAGCGCGGAATTCGTCGTACCCCACACGCTCGACGACACCTTCGAGGCAGTCGATGTAGGTGCGCGAGTCGTGCACCAGCCGGGTGGGTGCGGTGTAGGGCAGGTCGTCGGGTGCCACCAGGTTCTTGCGGCGGATGTCGAGCGGGTCGAGGCCCAGCGCCGCAGCGGCGTCGTCGAGCAGGCGTTCCATGACGAAGACCGTGGCGGGCCGCGCCACGCCTCGATAGGGACCTGTCGGTGTGGTGTTGGTCGCGACGCCCAGCACGTTGCAGCGGTAATGGCCCAGCTTGTAAGGCCCCGTCAGCAGCCCGCCTGCCATGAGCGGCTCGATCCCTGCGGTCCACGGCGGCGCGCTGTATGCGCCCACGTTGGCGTGCAGCACAGCGTCGACGGCAATGAGGGTCCCGTCAGAATCGAAGCCGGCCCGCACCGTGTAGTGGTGGTCGCGGGCGTGCAGCGCCGTCATCAGATGTTCCGAGCGGGTCTCGATCCAGCCCACCGGGCGTCCTAGCCTCCGTGCTAGCTGTGCAATCGCCGCATCTTCGGGGTACAGCACCGCCTTGATGCCGAAGCCGCCGCCCACGTCGCCCACCAGCAACTGCACCGCGCTGTCGGACACGCCCAGCACCTTTGCGAGGCCGTTGCGGTGCAGGTGCGGGACCTGCGACGTCGCGTGCAGCGTCAGCTTGGTCCGGTCGCTGCTCCAGCGCGCCACCGCGCCGCGGCCCTCCATCGGTGTCCCGCCGTGGCGGTTCGTGCGGTACTGCCGCTCGATCACCAGGTGCGCGTCGGAGAGTGCCCGGTCGACTTCGCCGGCGTCGAACAGCCTGGTGACGAGAAGATTGTCGGGAGCGAGGTCGTGCACCGGATCGGCCGGATCGGCGGCCGCAGCGACAGCGTCAACGTGACAGGTCAACTCGGCGTAAGTGACGTCGACCAGTTCTGCAGCGTCGGCCGCCAACGCTGCGCTCGTGGCAACGACGGCAGCCACTGCCTCTCCTTGGTAGCGGACTTTCTGTGCCGCCAGCACCGGCTGGGGCGTGGCGATGTGGGTCCGCAGCGCTGATTCGGCCACCAGCGCCATAGGGGCAAAGTCCGGGTCGGAACCAGTCGCGAGGTCGACCACGCCGGGGGCGTCGAGCGCCGCGGAGGTGTCGATGCTCACGATGCGGGCGTGGGCGACCGGGCTGCGCACGAAGGCCACGGCGAGCTGACCGTCGTAGCGGACGTTGGCGATGTAGCGGCCTCGGCCCTGCAACAGCCGGGCGTCCTCGCGCCGCGGGACCGATTGGCCAAACGGGGCGCCGCTAGTCGGCACTGTCTCATCGAGCCGGAATGGCTCGTCGCGCCCCGTGCTCATACCAGAAGGCTCACTTGCTCGGACTCATCTCGGCAATGTCATTCGCTGGGACTCACTTCGGGGCTCACTTGGGGGGCATCGGATTCCGGCTCGCAATCGCCGGGCGCCCTCAGACCATCGAGTAGCCGCCGTTGACCGAGATGGTCTGGCCGGTCGTCCAACCGGACAGCGGCGAGGCCAGCAGCAGCACCATCGGCGGCACATCGTCGGGAGCACCGACCCGCCGCAGCGGGTACATCTTGGCGATGCGGGCCATGCGCTCGTCGTCGGCGTTGCCGGTGTGATGGGCGAACCGCTCCGAGCGCACCAATCCGAGAGACACGGTGTTGGCTCGGATGCCGTTGCGCCCGAATTCCTTCGCCACCGATTTCATCAGGCCCATGGTGGATGCCCGAGTGGTGGCCACGGCCGCCAGACGGCTCTCACCCACCCGGCCCGAGTCACCCATGAGCGACACGATCGATCCTGCAGTGTTGGCAACGACCATGTGCCGCACGACGGCCTGGGTCATCCGCATCGTGCCCATGACGGTCACGTCGACCATGTGCTGTAGCTCGTCAGGGTCAATGTCGATGAACGGACCTGTGTCGGTATATGCGGCGTTGTTGACGAGCACGTCAATGCTGCCGAATTCGCGCACGACCTGGCCAACCGTGCGCTCGACGTCTTCCTGGCTGGTGACATCGCATCGCACGGCGAGCGCCGCCCTGCCAGCTTCCTGTGCTGCGGCGGCACCCTTCTCGGCCCCTTCGTTCGATGCGTTGTAGGCGAAGGCGACGTTGGCGCCCTCGTCGGCGAACGCCGCAGCGATGGCCAGTCCAAGTCCTTGACCGGCGCCGGTCACCAGGACGTTCTTGCCCGCCAACTGCAAATCCATCACATGCTCCGTTTTTCACCGGCCGTCGGGGCCGAACCGCTGCGCCAGTCTGCCCCGGCCGGAACGTGAGCGCCCGCGAACCCTGAGGCCGTACTGGTGCGACGGCAAAGAACTCTGCCCCGGCGAACGCACCGGCTGCCTGCAAACTCGGTGCAGCGGTTCTCGGGGTCACAGCTATGGTGGCGACCATGGCGTACAAGCCGGTGGAATACCACCCTGCTTTCGAGGAGTATTCCGAGACGGTGTACGAGCTAGCCGAGGACGGCGTCGAGGTCATCCAGGCCCGCATTGCCGAGCGGCTTGAAATCTCGCGGCCCGCGGTGTCCGAGATGATCCGGCGCATGCAGCGTGAAGGCCTCGTCAAGGTCGATGACGATGCCCACATCACCCTCACCGACGAGGGCCAGCAGATCGCTACGACGGTCGTACGTCGGCATCGACTGTCCGAGCGGTTCCTGACCGACATCTTGAAGCTGAGCTGGGCCGATGCCCATCACGAAGCGGGCCGCTGGGAGCACGTCATCTCCCCTGTCGTGGAGCGGGCGATGGTGGAGGTGCTCAACGACCCGAACACCTGCCCGCACGGCAATCCCATCCCCGGCTCCGACTACATCGCTCCTGTCAATGCGATGCCGCTCGCCGAGATCGATACACCCGGCGCCTTCACTGTGCAGCGCATTCCTGAGGAGCTCGAGTTCGAAACCGGACAGCTGGAGTTCCTCGAGCATTCGGGGCTCATGCCGGGCCGAATGGGCACGCTCATGTCGGTGTCGCCCGACGGCACCGCCACGGTTGAGATGAGCGAAGGCACCGTCGGCGTCAGCGCCTATACCGCGGCGCGCATCCTGGTCACCGCGAACGCCTGAGCAGCAACGGAACGCTCCACCAGCAGCGCAAACGCTCGACCAGCGGCGACGCGAACGCCTGCGCAGCAGACAGACCGCACGCCGGTCGGGTGATGCTCCGATGCCGGTACTCGGATGTCGGTGCTTGCGCGCGCTGCGTTAGCGGTGCCTAACATTGAGCATCAAGGTTGTGTGTGCCGCTCGCTGGTGCCCGCTTGTGCAGAACTGGAGATCGTTGCTTCGATGATCATCTGCCAGTGTCTTGCCACGAACGAGGCCGCCATCCGGCACCTCGCCGCGCAGGGCGCTACTTCAGCGCTTGACATTGGCGCAGCTTGCGGTGCCGGCACCGACTGCGGCAGCTGCGTTGGCATGATCCGCGCCGTGCTCGAACAGTGCAGGCTCGAGTTGATGGATCCCGAGCACACGAAGGTCCACTCGATCGCGTTCGACCCGATCGCCGTCGGCGTCTAGAGGCCAGGCCACCAACAGCGGTCACTTTCGCGGCCTGTGTCGCAGCAATCGCCGCATAGGGTGGAACCATGCGAGGATCGCCCGAGGTCATTGAGTTCTTGAACGAAGCATTGACGGCCGAGTTGACGGCCATCAACCAGTACTTCGCAGCCTCGAAGATCGCCGACAACTGGGGTTACGGCCGGCTGGCGTCGAAGTACCACGAGGAATCGATCGAGGAAATGCGCGACGCCGAGAAGCTGATCGAGCGCATCCTGCTGCTCGACGCGCTCCCCAATATGCAGCGCCTCGGAATGGTGATGATCGGTGAGACCGTGCCCGAACAGCTCTCGCTGGATCGACAGCTTGAGGAGCACGCAATCGAGCGCTACCGGGCGGGCGTGCGGATATGCCTGGATGAGGGCGACGCAGGCACCAGAGAACTGCTTGAACACCTGCTCGTCGGCGAGGAAGAGCACCTCGACTGGATCGAGACCCAGCAGAGCCTCATTGATGACATCGGCGTCGAGCGGTACCTGCTTGCCCAGATCGGCGACGCCGACTAGAGCTCGACGCCGACATTCAGCACCGGTCGAGCGGTACCTGCTCGCCCAGATCGGCGACGCCGACTAGATCCTCTTACGGGGCGTCGATGAGCTCGATGTCGGGATCGTAGGCAGCCGCTGCGAACCAGAACGTGTCGATGTGCTCGATGGGTTCAAGCTGGGTTCCCGTCAGCGGGCCGTCAAGCGCCCGGCCGAGCACTGTCCACGTCGAGCCGGTCTGATTGTCGGTGAACGCTCCCGGCCCCACGGAACTTGAGGCGTCGGCCATACGCACAAATGTCAGGAGCTGCCCATCCACGGTGGGGTCGAACACCCCGGTCGCGCCCACGTCGCGGCCGAAGGCCACCTGCTGGTGCTGGATCGGCGTCGCAGTGCCCGGCAGTTGAAAGGCAACCACCGGTATGCCTTCCAGATCGAGCGGCATCACCCCACCTGACTGCAGCGCGTCGAGCTGCACCGCAACAACGGCGCCGCCGTGCCGGATGACCAGCACACGAGTCTGCGGAGGCAGGCGTGGATCGGGAACGTCACCGAAGAAGTCCGGTCTGCCATCCGGCTCGTCGTAGCCGACATAGGGATTGCTGCCGTACGACCGCCCGAAACCGCCAGGGCGCTTCATCACCAAGCCATTGGGGTGCTCGGCCACAAACGTCTCGAAGGCCACGGTGGCGACAGGGATCAACTCCAGCTGGGACCCCGTGAGGACGCCGGCGATGGCTTGGCCGGTGTAGTGCGCCCACAGGCTCTCGGTCTGGCGGTCGTACATGACCAGCGCTGACTTGTAGAGGCGGCCCGAGGTGCCGAAATCGAAGATGCGGTCGTCGAGTTGCCGGTAGTACCCGATGGCCGTGTTGCACAGCGGGCAGTAGGTGATGGTGACCGGTTCACCGCCGACGGTGTCGTTGACGATCTCGTGCCAGAGCATCACCTGGACCGGATAGGCGCGGGCGTCGCCGTTGAGCGTGAGCGTGACGACGGCCTCTTGGGGCTGCAAGAACTCGACGTCGGAGGCTCGTTCGAAGTCCGGAGCGTCAATGGAGGGGATGCCGTCGGGTGGCGGGCCGCCGGAGAGGACATCGAGGGGGGACACCAGCGCCTCGGGCAGCAGCGGTGCAGTGATGCCCTCTCGCAAGGCCGAGACCGTTGCCTCGCGCGGGCCGCCGGGGATCTGGGTGACCTTGAGATCGATGATCGGCACCGTTGTCGTGGACGCCGGGACCACGGCGGCAGCGGTGGTGGCCGGAGCGGAGATGGTCGTCGGGTCCGGCGCAGATTGGTCGTCGTCGGACGAGGTGCCGGCGCACCCCGATGCGCCCGCCAACAGGGCTGCTGCCAGCAGTGTCAGAACCCCACCGGTGGCCAGCCGTCCTGCCAGCGAGGACTTCAGCCGCGACGCTTGCCGCTGTCGTGGAGCCATCATGCGACGCTACTCCGCGCCCTGCTCCGAGGGTTCACGCTCCGATGCACTCGCGTGCCGGCAAGTACCACAAGGCCCATGCACCGGCGGGCTCGTCCACCAGGTGCCGGGCATTTGTGCAGCGCTCGACGAGATCGTCATGTGCGATCACGAATGCCGAGCACGGCGCCTCCCCGGAGCTCAAGCTCACACGCTCGTGGGTGATCGACGGCAGCTCCATGCGATACAGCCACAGCGCATATTCCGGCACCCGGGCCCGGTCGTGGGCCAGGCAGCTCAGCCCGCCGGCTCCGACGATGTCGGCGATCGCGGCTGCCGCGGTCACCTGGTCGCGGGCAATTGCGCCCACATCGGCGAGATGACGGTGGTTCGAGACCGTCGACACTGTCCCCAGCACCAGCACCGCAGCCACCAGCGTCCCCCCCACGAGCAGCCGTGCTCGTTGACGTCCGGAGTGCTCATCGCACGCGCCGGCGGTCGACAGCACAGCAACACCCGGCCCCTCCGGCAGTTGAGCACCGATGCCAGCGTTCGCTCGGCTGAGCGCTAGTGCGGCCAGCAGCACTCCCACCAGCGTCAGAACCACGGCTGCCGTTGCGACTGCGCCGAGACGGTCGTCGGTGAGCGCCCACGCTGGGCTGAGCGACAGGGTCATGATGCGTCGCGGCTCACCGTCGAACATTCCGGGCGCGCCCAGAACGGCTGCGTAGGCGGTCAGCGCCAGCGCCGTCGTCGTAATGAGCACGTGGCTGTGGCGGCGCGAGCGCTGCGTTGAGATCCATGCGAGCGCGACGACGGCAAGCGGCACTGCCCACGGATCGACGTAGCGCCCGTACAGCACCGTGTCGACGCGGTCGCTGCCGACCAGAGTCCACCCGCCCAGCAGCACCACCGCCAGCGCGCCCGCACACACGAAGACTCCAACCGCGGCCACCGGGCTCTCGGGCGCACCGCGAACTCGCAGCAGGCGCATTGCCGCCACCATGCCGATGCTCAGCCCGACGAGCCCCAAGCCGACAGTGCCGCCGCCCAGCGCCAGGAGCTGCCCGGACACTGTCGCCACCGTTTGCCAGCCGCGGTCGAGCTCGGCGGCTTCGCTGAGCCGAGCGATCGGCCAGGTGCCGGTCAGCGAGAGCGCCAATGCGGCTGTTCCGCCGCCCACCAGCAGACCTGCCGCCAGTCCCAGCCACGTGCGGCGTCCGGTTCGGGTCACCGCAGCCGTCACCACGACGGCGACAACCAGCACGACGGCGCGCGCATGCAGCGCAACTGCCAGCGTCGCGATCAGTCCGGCAACCGCCCATGAACGCTGGCTCGAACGGGTCGTTGCCGCCAGGTGCGCGCGGGCAATAGCGCCTGCACTCGCGAGCACGGCCAGCGCCAGCAACGTCTCGGGCCACGCAATGCGGGACGCGCTCGACAGCGACGGGTGCACCGCGGCAATGGCCGCGCCCGCAACGCACACCCACCAGCGACCCGACATCCGCCAGCCAAGCCAGCCCGCAACCGCCACTGCCACTGTGGCGGCCATCGAGTTGGCAACCAGCGCGATGTAGTGCACAGATTCACCCTGTGTGGACAGTTCCGAGATCTGTGCCACCCAGACGAGCGGTGCCAGCAGCAAGCCGAAGCCCGGCTGAAATGGCAGGTTTTCGGGTGCCAGCCCGTCGCTCCCGATCCACTGGGCGATGCTCAGGTAGGCGGGCACGTCGGGCACCGCCACAGGACCGCCCGCCGAGGAGGCCACGAGCAGATGGACGGTAAGCACCCCGACCAGGGCTCCCATCCCCAGCGTGGCCGCAACGATGTCCCGTCTCATGTCGTCCTGAAGGCTGTCACAGCGCCCGACGCCTGCCTCGCGCTTGCGCGGCTGCACCGCCCCGGCGCGATGAACAGCACCTCGCGTAACATCGCATGAGCACTGAATCGAATGACGTCGGGGGACTCATGGCGCAGAGTGAGATGGCATCGGACACGTTCACGCGACCGGCGGTCAGCATTGATCCCGAGACCGGCTTGAAGATCTTCAACACACGGGCGGCGAAGGCGTCGGAGAAGATTCAGGGCAGGGGCTACTCGGTTAACGCTGACGAGCATCTCAAGGAGCTGCCGCCTCCCCCGCCGGGTGCTGTGTTCAACGCCGAAGAGCAGGCCAAATACCGGGAGTTCAAAGAAATCCGCAGGGGCGCCGCCGACTACATGGCGATGGAGGGCGAGTTCAAGCGCTACCTCGAAGACGTGTACTCCGAGCCGCCGATCGAGCGCGGGGCGCTTGCCGACGAGTGCGAGGTGCTGGTGATCGGGGCCGGGTTCGCCGGGCTGCTGCTGTGGCACAAGCTGCGCGCCGCCGGATTCACCGACGTCCGCTTCTGCGAGAAGGGCGGCGACGTCGGGGGCACCTGGTACTGGAACCGGTACCCGGGCATTGCCTGCGATGTCGAGTCGTACAGCTACCTGCCGCTGCTCGAGGAGATGGGGTACATCCCGTCGATGAAGTTCGCTTCGGGCTTCGAGATCCTCGAGTACTGCCAGGCGATGGCCACCAAGTTCGGCTTCTATGACCACTGCCTGTTCCACACGACGGTCGACGCCACCGAGTGGGACGAGGACACCGGCCGCTGGAAGGTGATCACCGACCGCGGCGACGCCATGAAGGCCCGCTACGTCATCTTGGCCAACGGCATCCTCACCAGCCCGAAGCTGGCACGCATCGACGGCATGACGAAGTACGAGGGCGAGTCGTTCCACACGTCTCGCTGGGACTACAACATCGACCTCGAAGGCAAGCGTGTCGGCATCATCGGCACGGGGGCCACGGCCGTGCAGGTGATCCCTGAGATCGCCCAGGTGGTCAGCGAGCTGTACGTGTTCCAGCGGACGCCGTCGTCGATCGACGTGCGCGACCAGCGAACGACCGACCCCGACGAGATCGCCGAGTGGAGCAAGGAGCCGGGGTGGGCACGGGCCCGCCGCAAACGGTTCGCTCGCATCTCGTCAGGACGCACCGCCATCAAGGCCAACGACGACTACCTCGCCGGCCGAGTGGCGGACTTTAAGGAACGCAAGCAGCACGAACGCAAGCTGTCGCCCGAAGAGCTGGTGCAAAAACAGCTCAACACGAACTTCCGGATCATGGAGCAGATCCGGGCCCGGGTGGACGCCATCATCGAAGACCCCAAGACGGCCGAGGCCCTCAAGCCGTACTACCCGTACGGCTGCAAGCGGCCCACCTTCCACGACGAGTACCTGCCGACGTTCAACCAGCCGCACGTGCACCTGGTGGACACCGCCCCGATGGGCGTGAGCGAGATCAACGAGCGCGGCGTGGTGCACGACGGCGTGGAGTACCCGCTGGACGTACTGATCTATGCCACCGGGTTCCAGTGGATGGCTACTGCGACGTTCAACATGATCCGGGGCCGCGACGGCATGACGCTCAGCGAGAAGTGGCAGACCGATGGCACCAGGACGTTCCTGGGCCTGCACAGCCATGGCTTCCCGAACCTGTTCATCGTGTCGGGGCCCCAGGGCGGCGGCGGCAGCTTCAACTTCACCGACGCCATCGACCAGCACGGCGACTACATCATCTGGATGCTGACCGAAATGCGGGACAAGGCCCTCAACGTGGTCGACATCACCCCAGACTCAGAGGTGAACTACGCCGAGCACTGCCGAGTAGCCGACATCACCACCGCACCGCTGCGTGACTGCCTGTCGTATTACAACGGCCACGGCGAAGCTCAACCGGGCAGCTTGGCGTACTACGGCGGCGGCTACTGGCACAAGTTCCGGCTCGCCGCGCAGGAGTCGCTCGACCCCTACATCTTCGAATTCAAATCCGACCGGGTAACTCAGCCGGCCGGCTAGCGCCGGCCGGCGCTGGCTTCGGCGGCGTCCCGTCAGTCCGAATTGGGCACGGGGGACCACGTGGGGTCGCGGTCGTCGCGGCTGTAGGTCAGCCGTTGGATGCCGTTGCCGGTTGCGTTCATGACGCCGATACCCGATTGAACGTAAGCCAGGCGGGTGCCGTCGGGCGACCACGTCGGATTCGGGGCTGCAAGGAACATCCCGAGTAGCTGCTGCTGGGTGGTCCGATCGTCGGTGCCGTCGGCAATCAGGATTCCTGGCCTCTGGAGCCACAGGAGCCTGTTGGTGAACAGGATTCTGGTGCCGTCGGGCGACCACTTCGGCCGGTAGCTGTGCATCGGATCGTTGGTCATCTGCTTGGGGCAGCTGCCGTCGGCATTCGCAGTGAACACCTCGAAATCGCCGGGAGAGGCCATGCGTGTGAAGGCGATCCTGCTGCCGTCGGGCGACCAGTCCGGGTCTTCGTCGAGGTCGGCATTGTCGGTGAGCTGAACCATGCCGGTGCCGTCGGCACCGATGACGGAGATCTCGTTGTCGCCGTCGTTGCTGGTGTAGATGATCTTGGTGCTGTCGGGCGACCACGAGAACTGCGTGTCGTGTGTGCTGTTGTCGGTGAGCTGCACCATGCCGGTGCCGTCGGCTGCCATAACAGCTATCTCGGCGTCGCCGTCGTCGATCTTGTAGGCGATCTGGGTGCCGTCAGGCGACCACTGCGGCAACGATTCCGACGTGCTGTTGTCGGTGAGCTGCACCACATCGGTGCCATCGGCTGCCATAACAGCTATCTCCGGGTCGCCGTCGTTGGTGACGTAGGCGATCTGGGTGCCGTCAGGTGAGAAGGCAGGGGTCCAGTCGTCGACATCGTTGTCGGTGAGCCGCTGCTTGGCGGTCCCATCGGAATTGATCACGAAGATCTCGTCGTCGGTGGACTTGCTGCTGAAAGCGATCTTGGTCCCGTCAGGCGACCACACCGGGTCGATGTTGTGGTTGCGGTCACTGGTCAGCTTGGTTTCGTTGCTGCCGTCGGCGTCCACCACGAAGATCTCGCCGCCGTGGCTGCCCCACGCGTAGTAGGTGATCTTGGTGCCATCGGGCGACCACGATGCCGCGTGCTCGGTACGGCCGTTGGTGGTGACCCGAGTGCGGTTCGTGCCGTCAGGCTCGACCGTGTACAGCTCGCGCTGGTCGTCGGACCAGAAGAGGATCTTGGTGCCGTCGGGCGACCACACCGGATGCTTGCCTGCTGCGATCTCGGTGCTGCCGCTGCCGTCGATGCCCGCCACATAGATCTTGCCGTAGTTGCGGTAGGCGATCTTGGTGCTGTCAGGCGACCACGCCATGTGCTCGTCGATCGTGACCGTGTCGTTGATTTGCACGCGGTTCTCGCCGGCGGAGTCCACGACGTAGTAGTCGCGCGCGTAGAAGGCCACCTTGGTGCCGTCGGGTGACCACCGGGGTTCCCTGGCCGAGTCGGTGTAGAACTCGGCATCGTTGGCGCCGTCCGGCTCGACGGACCTGATGTTGGCTGGGTGGCCGAGGGCCCGCTCGGTCTGGTAGAGGATCGTGGCGCCGTCCGGGGACCACGACGGGTAGCGATTCTCGTAGCTGTCGTCGGTGAGACGCACGCTGTTGCTGCCGTCGACGCCGATGACGAAGAGCTCGAAGTCGGCATTGGTGACTTCGGTGTAGTACGCAATCTTGCTGCTGTCGGGCGACCACTCGGTTCCGTGCACGTCGCTTGAGTGGCTCGTGACCATTGTCTGATTGCTGCCGTCGGCATCCATCACGCGGATGGAGAACGCGTCGCCGGGGCTGGTGTATGCGATGCGGTACACGCCGCCCGATTCCGACTCCTCCGATCCCTGCTCTTCTGCGGCCGGTGTGCCCGCTAGGGCGCAGACGTCCTCAACGGTGACCGCAGTGTCGCTGTCGGCGGTGTCGGCGGTGTCGGCGGTGTCGACGACGGCGGAGGCGACAACTGCGCCACCTTGTGTCCCCGCGACGATGCCCAGTAACTGAGCGTCGTCAGCGTCCGTCCCTGCATCGCCGCTGTCGGTGATGACCCCGGTGTCGGGATCACAATCCGGCGAATCTTCAGCCGCGACGAAGTCGTCCCTGAGATTGATGCGCCTGTACCGCGACCAGCCCGACAGCTCGCCATCGCGCCATGCCTTGACCCGATAGGTATACGAAGCGCCGGCGTCGCGGGCGCACACGTCGGCGAACGACGTGTCGGTTGTCGCAGTGTCGTCGGTGATCACATGGAACGCTCCGACAGCGTCCACACCAGGGCGGCGGCGCAGTACCTGATAGCCCGTCACCGATGCGGCGTCCTGCGCGGGTGCGCCCCAGCTCAACTCCACAACACCGTCGACGATCGCAGCGGAAGGCCTCGATGGGCGGTCGGGCGATGGCGCCGCATGCGCCGCCACCGGCACCAGCACCGCCGCGGCGGCCACGACAGCGAGCACCGCCGCGATCCGGCCCCGATTCCGACATCTCATCAGGGCAAGTCGGTCGAGTGGCATTGCGTTCCGTGGCATTGCGTTCTCCTTGGCGGCAAGAGGGATCCGGAGAGATCCGTGCGAGTGGGTGGCTGAGGACCCCCGCGGCGGCGCTCTGCGCTACTCGAGGTAGCTCCAGTCGGCCCGTGCTGCGCCGAAGATCAGGCCGTCGTGGAGGACGATCCACGACCGCATGTACGCGGGGCCTGTTCCGGCCTCGTTGTCGGCCTCGCTGATCCACACGCCTCCAGGGACCGCATCGAGCGCAGCCGAACCGAGCACATCGACGATGTTGCGACCCTCCAGCTCAGGATCGAAAAAAGCCGAGATGACTTCGCCGTCCGGTGCGGCGACGAAGACGATCCATCGTGCTTCGAAGTTCGACGTGTTGTAGTACGCGAGGGTCGCGGTGAGGCTGCCTAGGACAGAGTCGGAACTCGTGAACCTGTCTGCGTAGCCGTCCAATCCCGATTCGTCATAGCCCGCGATGGCTGCCGCAACCCCGGCTTCGACAAACTCGTCGGCGTTGATGTAGTAGCCGGACGCGAAGAGCAGCCCGTCGTGGCGCACGACCCAGGCGGCCTTGAGCTGGGTTTCCCCGAAATCTCCCGCCGCCAGGTCGCCGGTCGCAGGATTACGGAACACATAGGTCACCCATGTGCCGTTCTCGTCTGCCGCCAGCATCTCGGGCCCGAAGGCATAGCCGTTTGCATCGACGCCCACCCAGCTCGTCAACAGCGATCCGCGTCGCTCTGAGTCGTAGTGCGCGAGGACTTCTCCGTCGGCGTCGACGATGAACACGTACCACTGTTCGTCGACACTCTCGATATCGCTGTAGTGGGCCAGCGTGGCCTCACGGCCCTCGCTCTGGTACTTCTCGATCGCCGAGTCGACGACCCAGCGCGTATGCGCAACTGGATCCGATTTGTCCGCTGCGGCGGCCAATGCGTCGCTGCCCCCGTCGTCACTGCCGGGACCGGATGTGGTCGTCGGCGGCTCTGTGGTGGCGACAGGCGCCGCAGTATCGTCTTCGGTCTCCGCGCTTGCCGCCGTCACCGACGGCGCATCGGACTCCGGCATGGCATCGCCGTCATCGGCATCATCGCTGCAGCCGGCGACGCCCGCAAGCATCACAGCAGCCAGCACCACGACCACAACAAGACAGTTCTTCTTCATAACAAGCATCTCCGATCCGTTTGATCTCTCAGGCCGACCCCGCACCGATCAACCGCTCAAGCCCGCCTCACAGGCCGAAATCACAGGGATCGACCGCAGAAGCACGGCGTGGCAGCCACCGATTCGGACCCAGACGGCACCCGAATCGATGGCTGCCTGCGAACGTGCCTCCCTACAGGCCCCCGCTGCGCTGACCAGTTGCCTTGTATGCGAACAGCTGCGTCTCGCTGGAGTCGAGCACCCACATCGTCGACCCGTCACTCCAGATGGCGCGCGGATCGGCGTTCGCTCCGGCGAGACCGAACTCGTGAGTTTTGGCTCGTTGGCCGAAGTTATAGGACTGGTTGTCAACAAGGCTGTACGCGTAGACGTACTGGTTGGCCTTGTCGGTGACCCACATGGTGGTTCCGTCCGACCACATTCCTCTTGCGTCCACGTTCTCGCCGTCGACCAGCGTGATGTCCTTGTCGCTGTCCGGGCTCCCGGTTGATCGGTCGTAGGCATATATCTTGTCGTCATCGAAGTCCAGTACCCACAATGTGCTGTCATCGCCCCAGACCGCACCACGGATTCCGTTGTCGCTGTCGTAACTGATGGAACTCAGAGTCTCGTGCGACGAATCCAGCTCGTAGAGCTTGGCGAGAATGTCCTCCCTCCGAATGTATCCCGCACGATCCTCGTTCGCGATGTGGAAGCTGGCGGTATCGACCTCATACCAGATGCCGGTAGCCCTCGCAATGTGACCAGGGAGCACAAAGGACACATCGACAAGGTATTCGCCGTAGGAATCTTCGGGGTCGATGGAGTACGCCAACACCGCGTCACGCTCGGAGTCGGCAATCCAGATGACGTTTCTGCCGGAATCTCCTGCAATGTCGTTCGCAAACTTCGAACGGTACGAGTCGTCGTCACACCCGGCGTTCAGGCTGATGTCCTTGCTGGGGACACGACCATAGAGCGCTGAGGAATCCTCTGATGTATCTGTGCTTGCCAGTTCTGCTTCGCAGTCCTCGAAGCTCAAATCGATGTCATCGTCGGTGATGGCGACCGTCAAGCTTTCGACAAAAACGTGGTACTCAGCAGGGCTGCGCGCCTGGTCGACTATGTGGCTGATCTTCACATGATCGTGATTGTCGTCGTCGTCCTGACTCGCAGTAATGGTGACGGTCTGCGGGGTAGACCAGTTCGAAGAGGTGAACGTCAACGTACTCGGAGACCTCTCCAGGTCACTTCGAGAGTACGGCCACACACCAACAACGACATCTGACTCAGGAGCAATGTCGAGCACGATGGTGTAGGAACCGCTGCCGCCCTCGTCGATCGTCAGCACCTCCGCCGAAACGGTGGCTCCCGGATCGTTGTCGGTGACAGTGACCTCCACGCTGCTGATGGTGATGTGAGCGCTGCCGGCAGTGCTGACTGTGTGGCTGATGGTTGCTTCGTCGTCCGTGTTGTCAGTGTCCTCAAGCGCGGACACGGTGACGTCTTGCGATGTGGACCAGTTCGAGGTCGTGAACGTCAGTGTCGACGGCGACACGGTGATATCGCTGTCCCCGCTCACCGTGACATCGATGGCGATGTCATTGCTTGGGGCCGCGTCGAGCACGACCGAGTACGAGGAGTTGCTGCCCTCATTGAATGCCAGCGAACCGACCGTGACCACCACATCGTCCGTGTCGTTCACAACCACCTGGATCGGGTCGATGAGGACACTGACGAACTTGCTGTCCGACGTGCCGTCGGCGGTCACACGGTGAAAGACGGTTGCGGTTCCGTCGGCCCGGTCTGCGTCGTCGATCGCAGTGACGACGATTTGCTGTTCTTCGAACCAATTCGTTGACGTAAAGGTCAGCAGGCTGGGTGCGACGGAGACGGTGGCCTCTCCCATCTTCCAAACCTCGATCACGACATTTGAGGCAGGGGCTGCGTCAAGCACCACGGTGTAGGAGGTGCTGCTCGGTTCGTTGATCACCAGTCGGAGGACGGAAACCGTTATCCCGGCGGTATCGATGTCGAGTGCAGTGAACCCAAGCGTGTTGATGACGACGTCGTCGTATTCGTCCGAGCTGCTGGCGGCGTTCACGGTATGGGTGATGTGGATGCCGTCGTTGAGCGTGTCGCTATCATGGGTGATGCTGATCGAGATGTCTTGGGGCGCGGACCAGTTCGACGGAGTAAACGTCAACGAGCTCGGCGATATCGAGAAGTCCTCGTTCTCGGTGTGGGTGACATCGATGACCACATCGGCTTCGGGTTCAGCCTGCAGGACGAGCGAATACGCAACGCTGTCTCCTTCGATGACATCACCCCAACCGTCGGGAATCATCAGCTCCACGCCGGGATCTGCGGTTTCTTCTGTGTTGCCCGGATGCGTATATGCGAACAACTTGCGATCGGCCTCGTCGACCACCCACATGGTCGTGCCGTCGGACCAGATGCCCCTCGGCCGGTCATTGTCACTGTCAGTTTCGAACTCATGCTCGAGTTGGCGCTCGCCGAGCGAATCCTCATCCATCGAATAGGCAAAGAGCTTGGAACGGCTCAGGTCGCTGACCCACATGACGGCACCGTCGGACCAGAGTCCTCGGCCTGCTCCGTTCAGGGGATCCAATACGACTTCGAGACTGTGCAAACGATCGCCCGTGACGAGGTCATAGGCGAAGATCAGGTCGAAGTTGCCGTCGAGCACCCAGATCGTCTCGCCGTCGGACCAGATGTCTTCTGGTCGCTGGTTCGCTGCGGTGAGCACGATTTCTACATCCGAATCATGCAGGCCCGTCTCACGGTTGAAAGCAACAACCCTCCACTGGTTGACTCCACTGGGTGCAGCGGATCCAGCCGCTGGGGCGACCACGTAGAGATGCTCGTCGTTGGCCCAAATGCCTGCGTGGGAATCGGCAACCGCCACGGTGTCGATGTCGTCCTCATGGACCTGATCGCCAATCCGGTACGCACCAGCGTCCTCCAAGGCGATTGCGCGCACCTGACTCGAGCCGCGCGTGCTGACGTACATGGTGGACCCGATCCCAGCAATCGCTGTCGGGCTGTTCCAAGCAGCGTGCAGGTCGATGTCCCGGTTCGAGTCGCGATCCCAGGTGACCGAGGCGTCGTCGTCCTCGGATTGTGCTGCGGCAGGCAGGGCGACCGTCGCCGTTACGAGAGCCGCGGAGAGGAGCGCAACAAGTGACCGCGTCAACCTCCCCCACTTGCGAGCGGACCCCCCAGGCCCGGGGGAGCTGTGACCATGATCGCGATGCATGTCTGTCATGCACAGAATTGTAGGCCGTCCATAGATACCTTCATACTTATGTGTGTGCAATACATATTTGGTGTGTGATGCCGTGCGCCACGGCGACCGTCGGGCAGTGGCTCACAGTCAGTCGTCGCCGCTGTGGCGGGTCAGCGGTGAGACCACTTCACCTGGCGGCGCCCGAGGAACGACGCCATCGCTTCTTTGCTGTCCTCGGTGAGCGAGGCCATGATCTGGGTGCGGTTCTCGAGGTCGATGCCGGCGCGCAGGCTGCCGATCTCCAGGTTCGACCACATGACTTCTTTGGTCATCCACACGCCGAACGGACTGTTGCCCACGATCTCGGCAGCGACACCGAGGCAGGTGTCCATGAGGTCGTCGTCGGGCACGACGGCGGCTGACGAGCCCGATGCGATCGGCATCGGTGGCGCTGAGGGCGCCGTGGAGGTCGCTCACCAGCCCATGCGTGATGGCATTCAGGCGCTCGGGCCGGTTGGATCCTGTCCGAGATCGGAGTTGAGTTCCGTGGCGACGACGAGGCGCTGGAGCTCTTCGGGGCCGCCGGGGCACAGGTCACCGGTGAGCGCGTTCGCTTCGAGCCCGGCCTGGCCCGGCAGCTGTGCTCAACGGCGCCACGCCACTTCGCCATGTGGGGCCGCGACGGCAGGCGCATCGAGATCGGCGGCGACCACGTGGTCTTCACGCCGTCCTACGGCCCGCCGTTCGTCGCTGATCTGAATGGCGGTCGCCGGTATGCCACCATCGAGGACTTCCGGAACTTCGTGAAACTGACGTGGATGTCGCCGTGGCTGGCCCATGGGAGCGGCACGGTATGCGAGCCGGTCGACGTCCCGGTCGACAAGCGGCACCTCGACATGGTGGATGCCCACCTGCGCTACTCGGCCAATGCCGCTCCTACCAGCCGTCGACCGGGAGCTGCAAGCCTTCGTCGAGGACCGCAAAGCAGCCGTTCCCGACGTCTGGTACTGACCCCGCTCGTTCTTGAGCATGCCACCCGCACCGGGCCGCGCGGATAGGCGACCGCTCGGAATGCTGCTGTCACGCTTTCTGTGCGCAGATTTGCCGTCTGTGGCGGCATTTTTGCGCAGAGTCTGCCGTCGGGGCTGCCGGGAATCGCCGCCTATTCGCTAACGCTCTAAGGATGTTTCAGAAATTCACCTATTTCACCGCTACCGAAACAGAGTAAGATATGAAACGTGCTCGAATCACTGACCACTATCCCGGAACCCGAGCAACCATGCCATCGTCAAGCCTTCCCAGCGAAACTCAAATAATCCGAGACCTGACTCGCACGCTTGCTGCTCGGTTGCCGACAGGTTGGTACGCCGACGTAGGCCTCGACGCACGAATCGGCGCAACGGCGCTCAGGCCCGATGCCGTCGTCAAGGTCAAGTCGCCGAGTGGCGAGTCCGCTCAGATCGTCATCGAGGCCAAACGGCGGATCGAACCTCGCGCGGCGAGATCGGTGGTGGACCAGGTGCAGCAGTACTGCACCGCCCTGGAAGAGGAAGCAGTGCCAATCGTTGGCGCCGCCTACCTCTCGCCGCGCACTCGAGACACACTCGTGAGCTGCGGCGTCGGCTACATCGACACCACTGGCAACGTCAAGTTGGAAGTCTCGTCGCCGGGACTGTTCATCTCGGCTGCGGGTGCTGACCGTGATCCCTGGCCCGCGGAGTATCCGCTGAATTCCCTACGTGGTCGCGGCACTGCTGTGGCACTGCGAGCCATCATCGACAATTCGCCGCCATTCGGCATCCGGCAGCTTGCGGAATTCACCGCGGCCTCAGCCCCGACGCTCTCGCGTGTCATTGCATTGCTCGACCGCGAGGGAATCACTACGCGCGAGCCACGCGGCCGCGTTCTTGATGTCGATTGGAAAGCCGCCATCCGCCGGTGGGCCGAGGACTACGGACAGTTGACGTCAAACCAGCCGTCCATGTTGCTAGATCCGCGTGGGCTTCGATCCACCGAACGTCGGCTCGCACGTGCCTCGTTCAAGTACGCAGCCACTGGTGCCTTTGCGGCCCAACGCTTCAACCCGATCGCGGGCGCGAGAACGGCGACGCTCTTTGTCGAGGACCCCTACGAAGCGGCTCACGAACTCGGCCTGCGTGAGGTCGACTCTGGCGCGAACGTCGTTCTGCTCGAACCGTTTGACCCGATCGTCTTCGAAGGCGCGACGATCCGCAACGGTCTGCGCTGCGTCAACCCGAGCCAACTCGCTGTCGACTTGCTGACGGGACCAGGTCGAGAGCCGTCGCAAGGCGAAGCACTCTTCGATTGGATGACGAGCAATGAACAAGCTTGGCGAACCTAGACAGTTGTACGAACGTGCACGTGCGGGCCTTCTGGATGCCGCCGACGCGCTGGGAGTTCATCTCGATGCGGTCGTGCTCGTGGGAGCTCAAGCCGTCTATACGCACACCAGCGAGACCGAATTCGTTGTCGACGAGTACACGACCGATGCCGACCTCGGTCCCCACGGCAACAGCGTCGCTCACCGAGCAAAAGGCCTCGAAGCAGTGCTCATCGACCGGGGGCGAAGGATGATCGAGGCGCTCGATCCGAACGACGGTCGTTCCATTGAGATGAGTGTCGCCGGTCCAGGAGCACTCCTTGTTGCCAAGGTCCACAAGATTGCTAACCGATCCACGGTTCCCGACCGACTCAATGACAAGGACGCGTTGGATGTGCTGCGATTGCTGCAGAGCGTCTCAACTGACGACCTTTGCGCCCGGCTCGTCAGCTTGCGGCAGGACGATCTGAGCAAAGGCGTGACCGATGAAGCGATTGCGCAACTCGGCTCGCTCTTCGGCAGCACCGACAGCATCGGCGTTCGCATGGCAGTGAGCGCTGTCGGCATACTCGAAGATCCAGACTTCATCGCGTCGTCAATGGTGGCGCTCGTCGGCGATTTGCTCGACGAGCTGGCGGCACGGCCGCATCAAGGGGCGTCCAACTAGCGTCGCCGCATGGCTCAGACGCTCAGATTCGGGATCGTGCACGACTTCCGGTGCCCGCCGGGCAGTGACGTGACGATGCCGCAGGTGTACGCCGAAACGTTCGACCAAGTGGTGCTGGCCGAGCAGTTGGGCTTGGAGCTGTGCTGGTTCACCGAGCACCACTTCATGGAGGATGGCTACCTGCCCAACTTCGTGCCGGTGGCGGGCGCGGCCGCGGCGCTGACCACCACCATGCGGTTCTCCACCGACATTTGCCTCATGCCGTTCCGGGATCCGGTGCGGCTGGCCGAGGACCTTGCCGTGCTCGACAACATCTCTGGCGGACGCATGGAGATCGGTGTCGGCATGGGATATGCGGCGCACGAGTTCGCCGGCTTCGGTCTGCCGATCAGCCGGCGGGTGTCACTGACCGAGGAGGGGCTCGAGATACTGCGGCTGGCATGGTCCGGCGAGCCATTCAGCTACGAAGGCAAGCGATACAGCTACCAAGACGTGCGGGTGACGCCCGATCCGATGCAAGACGGCGGTCCCCCGCTGTGGATCGCAGCGACGAGCGAAGCCGGGGCGCTGAGGGCGGCCCGCTTCGACACGAATCTGCTGCCCCAAGGGCCGAAGTCGACCGTGCTCGAACCGTGGAAGCAGGCGCTGGCCGCTGACGGGCGCGACTCCGGCAACAAACGAGTCGGGATCATCCGCGGGGTGTACGTCACCGACGGGCGCGACCCCGCCGACGATCCGACCTGGGAGGCAATCGCCGCCGCAGAGCGCTACCGCCGGAATGTGTACATCGGCATCATCAAGGCGAGTGCCGACCACAAGTCCACTGCCGCGGAACGCTCGGCCCGGACCGGCCCACGTGTTCCCGATCCGCTGAACCCGCTGGTGTGGACCGCCGGCGATGCCGACCATTGCGTGGCCGAGCTGACCACGATGATGCGCGACCACGACGTGACCGATCTGGTCAGCTGGGGCGGCCCGCCAGGGCTCCCACCGTCAGTGATGAACGCCTCGCTGGAGCGCTTCGCAAACGACGTGGTGCCCCGCATCCGCAGAAACCTCAGCGTGGCTTGATCAGTCGTCCATGCAACGGGCGAGGCGACGCCTGATCAGATACTCGCCGCCGGATCCCCGCAAGCGCCGGGGACGATCTCGCTGCCGAGGTGGGCGATCCCCGGCCCGGCAATCTGTGCCTGATCCGCTCCGGCCAGGTATGGCACTACTGCGAGGAGCAGGAACGGTCGATGTACTTCGATGATGTCGGGCCGACCTGCGGTTGGGCTTCGGTATCGTCGGATGCCTACGAGTCGACTGAGCCGCTTTCTGGGCGAACGCTTCGAACCGGACTGCCAGGCAACGTTCACAAACTCGAGGAGCTCAGACGATGAACAAGAAGACGTCCTCGAAATCGGGCAGCACGACGTCGGATGGTTCATCGAACGCCTACCCCATTCGAGCGGTGGAACGAGTCTGCGACATCCTTGATCTCCTGCAGCGCTCACGCGACGGGGTCTCGCTCCCGGAAACCGCGGCGGTCACATCACTGCCGAAGAGTTCGGCATTTCGGTACCTGTCGGCGCTCGAGGCTCGGGGTTATGTCGAGCGCGATGAGGAATCCGCTGTGTACCGAATCGGGCTCGCCTTCCAACCGCACAACACACGTCAGCTCGAGGCATTCCTCTCGCAGGCCGGCGGTCCGCTTCAACGACTCCGCGACGACACCGGCGAAACCACGAACCTGGGAACGCTCAATGGTTCCGCAGTCGTCCACAATCTCGTCTTCGAGAGCAGCCAGATGATGCGCCTGGCGGCCCGCGCCGGTGAGCGCGCCCCGATTCACTCGACAGCCCTCGGCAAAGCGATAGCTGCCGAACTGCCCCAGGATCATGTTCTGGCGATCCTGAACGCGGTCGAGATGACGCCCTTCACCGACACCACGATCACGACACCCGAGGCCTACCTGTCCGCTCTCGAGACGGTTCGACAGCAGGGGTATGCGATCGACGACTGCGAGAACCAGGGCGACGGTCGATGCGTCGCGGTGGCACTCAGCGGAATGCCCTTCCCCTGCGGCATCAGCGTGAGCGCGCCGGCGCGACGGTTCACGATCGACATGGTGCCAACGGTCGTCAAGCAAATTCGCAGCGTCGGTGAGCGTCTCGTTCGTGACTTCCTCACTGAAGGCTGAGACAGCTCACCGAGGGCTGAGACAGCTCACCGAGGGTTGAGAAATGGCCATGGGCCCTGATTCGCAGGCCGTAGTCGCAGCGTCTTCCGACATCGCGCAGCCGTCGACGTCCAAATTAAAAGGGCTGCCGCTTGCCTCGGGCGCCACGACCGGGTGGTGTGTGTTCGACGCCGACGTGTCGTACCCGACCGTGTTGTTGTTCGAATCGGCGATCGATCACAACAGCAAGGCAATGACGGCCTTCTGCGAGCGCAACGACGTGTCTTTGGCACCCCACGGCAAGACGACGATGGCACCGTCAATCTTCCGTCGTCAGCTCAGCGATGGTGCCTGGGCGATCACCGCTGCGACGACGTGGCAAGCCAAGACCATGAGCGAGGCCGGGGTAAGCCGGGTCCTCATCGCCAACCAGGTCGTCGTCCCCGCCGAGATCGAATGGCTGGCGAGATCGCTGGATGAGGGTTTCGAGGTGTACTGCTATGTCGACTCCCTCGAGGGTGTCGACATCATGAATGAGACCCTGGCGCGCGTCCAGCCAGCCAGTCGGTTGCCAGTGCTGCTCGAATTGGGGATCACCGGAGGGCGCACCGGCGCACGCAGCATCGCCGACGGATTGCTTGTCGCCGCCGCCACCGAACAGTCCCCTCATCTGGCGCTCACTGGAACCTCCGGGTTCGAGGGGATTCTCGGACCGATGGACGATCGACCCGTCCGAGACGGGGTCGAAGAGTTCCTCGATCAGATCGTCGAGCTGACGCACGCGGTCGATGCCAAGGGTTGGTTCGAGCCGACGCCCGAAGTGATCGTCACCGCCGGTGGCAGTGCGTACTTCGATCAGGTCGTCGACCGTTTCTCACTCGTCGACATCGAGTCTCCCCATCGAGTGGTGCTCCGCAGCGGCTGTTACATCAGCCACGACGACGGTTCGTTGCACCAGGTTTCCCCCATGGGTGAGACTCCGCGCACCGGCAACGACGACCGCCTCGTGCCGGCGATCGAAGTCTGGGGTGCTGTGCTCTCCCGTCCTGAGCCCACCCGAGCCCTGGTGGGCATCGGCAAGCGCGACGCCTCGACCGATGGCCTGTTGCCGGTTCCGAAGAAGGTCCGTCGCCGCGGATCCACAGAGATCGAGACCGTGGCGCGTGCCCGGGTCGTCGAGATCAACGATCAACACGCCTATCTGGACCTCGAACCCACCGATCCTCTCGCAGTCGGAGACCTTGTCGGTTTCGGCATCTCGCATCCGTGCACCACATTCGACAAGTGGCGCGCGATCCCGATCGTCGACGACAACTATCGGGTCATCGAGATCGCCGAAACGCTGTTCTAACGGTCGAGCACAGCGCTGCCAGTACTGGGTGCAGTCAGTACCGGGCGCAGTCAGTACCGGGTGTCGGGCTCGTAGGGGAACATCGGTTGACGTCGATACGTGTAGTCGAGAACGCTGACATCGGCGCTCGTGCAGCCAGGGGTGTTCAGCTGGATCATCTCGGCTGCGATCGGTTCGTAAGCCGCACGCGGCGAGTGAACGCCTTTGGCGACGATGATCGGCTGCGCCAATGGGTCGAGGCCGGCGCTGATGAGTTCGGCTCGACTGGTGTTGCCCCGAGGATGTGACGTCAACAGCACCATGTGATCGTCCTGGGTGTGGACGAGCGCCCGGGGACCGGCGTCATAGAACCGGAAGCCGCCGTGAGTGGGTCCGGCATCCTCGAACTTCCCGTCATCGAGCATTCGAACGACCCCCCGAATAGCGACGGCGTCGCCATGGAGGTCATCGGTCTTGCCGCCCACGAGTAGTTCGACTGTGGCGCCGACACCAGCATCCGCACAGACGGCAACGGAAGCCGGATCGCACAACGAATGGAACAATCCGCCCACCTCGAGACGCTGCGCCGCTGCCAGGACATGGGTCGAATCACCTGGGCTGCCAGCGCCGACGTTGTCGCCAACGTCGAGGAGGACAACGGGGTGGGCATCTGCGGTTGCGGCGCGACGAAGTGCTTCGTCGACCGAGATCCCATCGCCTTCCAGTTCGGCGCGAACCTCCCAAGCGGCGCTAGCGAGTTCGCGGGCGATCTCGCCGGCAAGATCGGCATCGCCGTCGGTGACCGCCATGAAGGCCATTCCCATCTCTTCCACATCGGCGTACGGGAAGCCCTCGGCGATACTGACCGACAGAACGCCCGGTCGGGTCGCGGCCTGCGCCGCCATCTCGACGAGTTCGGCCATCGGCGAGTCGGTCGTCCCCTGGCGCAAGATGTTCACGGCCAATGGCGGCTTTTCGAGAGCCATGACCGGATGAATCTCGCCGCGAACGACGCGGAATGCCAGATCAGCGCACTCTCGAGCACGCAGACGTGGATCGAGATGCGGGTTGGTCATGTACGTGTTCACGACAGTGGCGCAGTCGACCATTCGCGCCGAGACGTTGGCATGCATGTCGTAGGTGACAGCGATCGGCACGTCGGCTCCGACGAGTCGCCGCACGCGCTCGAGGATTTCGCCGTCGGCGTCACGATGAATCTCGGATGCGGCGGCGCCGTGAAGCGCCAACAGAATTGCATCCCAGGGGCCGTTCTCATCGAGCGCGCTCAGCAGCCGCGCCGCGATGGCTTCCAACGCCTCAGCCGTGATCGTTCCCATCGGATTGAGGTCGAAATACACCAACGGCACGAGTTCCACATCTGCGTCCGCCGCCGCTGCCTCGATGAAGCCCGCCAGGGTGGCCTGTGATTCGGCGTACTTAGCGACGAGACCGTCACCGACGTCGGGTCCGCTGGCAAGGAACTGCTCGAGGGTCGCTGGCACCGGAGCGAACGTGTTCGATTCGTGGTGGAAGCCGAGGGTCGCGACGCGCATGAGTTTCCTTTTGTGTGAACAGAGTCGACCGGTCAGGCGATTGCGGGACGCGAGCCCCTTCGCAGGACCCGGCCAGGGCGATCGGTTCCGATGACTCCATGATCCAATACCACTGAGCCGCCGACAATTACCACGTCGATGCCAGTCGGCGGATCGGCGCTGCGGCCGAACTCGGAGTTGTCGATGACGGTGTCGGGGTCGAAGATCACGACATCGGCAACGGCCCCGACGGCGAGGGTCCCGCGGTCGGGCAGTCCCAGGCGCCGAGCCGGCTCGGCGGTCATCTTCCGCACCGCATCGCTCAGTTCGAGCACTTGCTTGTCGCGGGCGTACACACCCAAAACTCGAGGGAAGGTCCCGAAGTTGCGCGGATGCGGACAGGCCATGGGTTGGTGGAGCGGAATTGCATTGCCGTCCGAGCCGATGACCGACAGCGGATGAGCCAGGAACTTCTCGACGTCGTCCTCGCTGCGATAAAAGAGCACCACGGCCAGCTCGTTGCCGTACCGCTCGCACAGTTGCAGGGTCAGTTCGTACGGTTCGATCCCCTCGCTGGCCGAGAGCTCGTCGAGCGTCTTTGTGATGCCGTAGCCATCTGGACAGCTGCTCACGACGAAGCGGTCCCACAGCCACGGAATCCCGTCGAACCAGCCCTCAGCCATGTCGTCGAGGGCACGTTGGCGTTCTGCGGGGATCGCCAGCCGGGCACGCATCGCTTCGGTCCCGCCTGCGGGCAGCCAAGGCGGGAGGTACTGCGTCAGCGACGACGATGAGGCGTCGTAGGGATAGACGTCGAAGAAGATGTCGATGCCCTCCGTGCGGGCCTCGTCGAACATGGACAGGAGTTCGGCTCCGTGCCCCCAGCGTTCCGGGCGGTTGATCGCCAGATGACTGAACTCGACCGTCACGCCGGTCTGCCTGCCGATTTCGATCGCCTCAGCTACCGATGCGCGTTCGTCGGGTGCGATCGCTCGCGAATGTGTGGCATACAGCGCGCCGCGGGCGGCCAGGACTCGAGCCAGTGCTGCGACCTCATCGAAGTCGCCATACGAGCTGGGAACGAGGGTGAGCCCGGTGCTCATCCCGAAGGCTCCTTGCTCGAGTGCGCGATCGAGGTCGCGTTCCATCCGCCGCATTTCCGCTTCGGTGGCCGGTCGCTCGTCGACGCCCATCGCCGCCACGCGCAGCGTTCCGTGGCCGGCAAGCGGCGCGACGTTGATCGACAGACCCTGGTCGTGCAAGGCATCGGCATAGCCATCGAGATCGGTCCACCATGGCGTGACCGGTGCCGTGGCCGCAGCGAGGTGATCGGCGTGGAGGTGGAGTCGTTCGGGCTCGATCGGGAACGCTGCGAACGAGCAGTTGCCGACAACCTCGGTCGTCACGCCCTGGCGCAGCTTGCTCTCGCCGGTGCCGTCGGCAATGAGTGTGAGGTCGGAGTGTGTATGGATGTCGATGAAGCCCGGGCACACGACCCGTCTGCGGGCATCGATGGTTCGGACCGCCCCCGCATCGGCGTCGATGCTGCCGAGGGCGGTGATGCGACCACCTGCAATGCCGACGTCGCCGGGACGTGCCGGGGCGCCCGAACCGTCGATCAGCGTGGCATCGCGGATGATCAGATCGAACATGTTCAGATCTCGGTGGCATCCATGAGGCCACGGATGTACCCGAAGGCAAAGAGGCGACCGAGCATGGTGTAGCCCGGTTCGCCATCGCCCTCGCCAACCAGCTGGGGAACGTGGTCAGGTCGAATCGGACCATCGAACCCGACCTCGCGATATGCACGCATCGCTTCGAACATGTCGGTTTGGCCAGTGTCTTGCCACGTCTCGGTGAAGGACTCGGCGGTACCGGTGACATCACGGAAATGGACGTACGCGATATGGGTTCCGAGTTGCCTGATGGCAGCCGGAATATCGATGCCCATCTCGGAAAACGTGCCTTGGCAAAAGGCGATCGCATTGGACGGTGACGGGACCAAGCCGACCAGCCGCTCGAACCCTTCGACGCAATGCATGACGCGGTCGTTGCCCAGCAGCGACGGGAGCGGCGGATCATCGGGATGCATGGCCAGCACGACGCCTGCGTCCTCAGCCACAGGAATGATCTCAGTGAGGAACGCTTCGAGGTTTGTCCAGAGCTGCTCGCGGGTGGCCCCCGGCTCGAGTGAGGCCCGAAACGGGGGGCGGCCAGGGATTCGGGCGCTCTCGAGGTCGTCGAGGTCGAACGCGGTCACCTTGGCACCGCCCCGTTCGAGCGCATCGACGCTGGTGCGGATCCAGTCGGTTCCAGCCATGAAGTTGTAACAGATGAGCGGAACGCCGATGTCGCCGAGATGCCGGACGAGGGCCTTCATCTGGTCCATCTCGGTGCCGTCGTCGCTGCCGAGCTTGATGCGTTCGATCGGCAGGTATCCCTCGACGACCCCCAACCGCATTCCAAAGGACTCGATTCGGTCCTTGACCCCGTCGAGCAGGGTGAGGTCGGGTCCCAGATAGCGGGCGACGACCTCGTCCACGCCGCATTGGGCAGCCAAGGTCAAGTTCTCGTCCGAAAGCGGAGTCAATACCGAGGCAAGTCTCATCAGCCGAAGCTCACAATAGGTACACGAGGGGCACGGCCGCAGAAGGCTTGCCTCACCGCCCTCGCTCTAAGGTGGCCACATGACCCCCGACGTTGTCGTGGACTGTGCCTGCGACCTCGGGGAAGGGCCGACATGGGACGCTCGGGAGCAACGGTTGTTGTGGCTCGACATCGACGGCCAGGTTCTCCATCAATTGGACAGCTCGGGCCGTCATACCGCGATGGATCTCGATCAGCGTGTCAGCGTCATCGTGCCCGATGTCGAGGGTCAACTGGTCGCCGTCGCTGGCCTGACTGTGGCTCGGATCGACGAAATCGGCCGTGTCGGACCGGCGATTGCCACGCTGCCGCCGGACGGCGACGGGGTCGCAAACGACGGTCGATGCGATCCGATGGGACGCTTATGGGTCGGCACAGTCGACCGCTCCGACGAACCGAAGGCGGGACTCTTCTGTGTCGAGGCCGATGGGTCCCAGAGGCGGCTCCGAGGCGGCGTGGCCATGTCGAATGGCGTCGATTGGAGCCCCGACGGCCGCATCTGCTACTACGTCGATTCGCTCACCTACCGAGTCGACATCTTGTATCTCGACGCCGAGGGCCTGCCAATTCGGTCCGAAGCCCTGGTCGATGTCGACTCGATACCCGATGGACTCAGCATCGACGCCGAAGGCTGCGTCTGGGTGGCCCTCTGGGATGGCGGCGCCGTTCACCGGTACACGCCGCAGGGACAGCTCGATCGTGTGGTCGAGGTGCCCGGAGGCTTCATCACGAGCTGTGCCTTCGGGGGCACCGAGGGGACCACACTGTTCATCACGAGCGCTCGCAGCGGGCTCTCGGAGGCCGAACTGCGGTCCCAGCCACACGCAGGCGCCCTCTTCGGGCTCGATGTCGGCGTGTCGGGCCGCGGGTACACACCCTTCGGCGGTGTGGCTTCTTGAGCCGAGCTGGCAGACAATGAAAGCCTCACATCGGAGTTTCGGCTAGATATCCAGTCATGCGCATCGGGCTAATTCAGATCACTCAGGAAACGAGCAGCTTCAACCCGACGCTGACGACGCTCGCCGATTTCGAGTCGTTCGGGATCTACGAAGGGGCCGAGATCCTCGAGCGTCTGCACTCTGGCGGCCCCGTCGGCGGCTATCTCGATGCCATCGGGCGCTGCGGGGTCGAGGTCGAGACCGTTCCTATCATTCGCGGCAACACTCGATCGGGCGGTCGACTCTCGACGGAAGCGTTCGAGTTCTTCGACGCCAAGGTTCGAGATGGGCTCCGTGGCGCGGGCAAGCTCGACGGGCTGGTCATGCTGCTGCACGGAGCGGCTTCGGCGGAGCGGATCGACGACGTCGAAGGAGCCCTTCTTCGTACGGCACGCGGCGTCGTGGGGCCGTCACTTCCGCTGGCGTTGATGCTCGATCACCACGCCAACGTGACCCAAGAGATGATCGACCACGCCGACATCATCGTGGGATTCCGCACCCAACCACACGATCAGTTCGAGACCGCCCGTGACTTGACCTTGCACGGGGTGCGGCTCTTCGCCGGCGAGATCACCCCCGTGGTGGCGTGGCGCAAGCTGCGCATGCTCACCCACCAAGAGCAATACCTCACCTCGCGCGGCCCGATGAAGATCCTGTTCGACCGAGCCAGGGAGATGGAGCGTGACCCGCGGGTGTTGGCCGTGTCGCCGTTCCCCATGCAGTGCTGGCTCGATGCCGACGAAGGCGGGTGGGCGATCATTGTCGTGACCGACGACGATCAGCCGCTGGCCGAGTCGCTCGCCGATGAGCTGGCCGAGCTGGCTTGGTCGATGAGGACCGAATTTCAACGCACGGAGAGCCGGCCGGTCGACCAAGCCGTCGTCGATGCCGACGCAGCGGAGGGGGGGCCAGTCATCCTCAGCGACACCGGCGACTCGGTGTTGGGCGGTTCTGGGGGCGACAGCACGGTCATTCTCGAGGCGATCTTGCGGCTCGGCATTCGGGGACGCGCACTCGTTCCGATGATCGACCCTGTCTCGGCCCGTCGACTGTCACGGGCTGGCGTCAATGCAACGGTGACGGTTGCGTTGGGCGGTCGCTCGACCCCCTTCTTCACGCCGCTCGAGGTGACCGGTGTCGTACGGGCCGTCTCCGACGGCATCGTCGAATTGAGCGGCCATGCGCAGAGTCGGATCGACATGGGACACACGGTGGCCTTCGAAGTCGGCCCGGTGACACTGTTGGTGAGCGAATTTGCCGGTGTCGCGGGCATCGATCCGGCGGTGTATCGCCACCTGGGTGTGGAACCGGCGGAATATCAGATGGTCGTCATGAAGACCGCGTCCAACTTCCAGCACATGGCCCCGCTCACAACGACGATCATTCGCGTTGCCACACCCGGCCCGACGCAGTCCGACATCGCAGCTCTGCCGTGGCAGCGAGTTCCACGACCGATCTTTCCGATGGAAGCACTGACGTCCTGGCGCGGCTGAGCCGATCGCGTCGCAACTGCATGTGGTCATGGGTGTGGGCGTCGACGGATCCCGGCGCGACCACCAGCCTGCAGCGCCCGCTTGCTACTCGCCCACGAGGGACGCTGGTTTCAGAGTGTGGAATCTGTGTTGCAGTGATTGATATGGTGTATCTCGACACGCTCAGTCGCGCGCTCGCTTTGCTACCGACTCGACAGCGTCGCGTGTGAGTCGACGATCCCCATCTCGGGCGAGACCTGAATCGCTCATCGCAACAAAGGTGGAAGATGACAACCGAGGCCATTCCCTGCTACGACCAGAGCCGACAAGAGCACGCTCGGCGCCAGAAGGTGATCGCTGGGGGCGTCAACTCGAATGTTCGTCTGCACGGTGCGCCCGTGCCGCTCACGATGGTCTGCGGCGACGGAGCGCTGCTGTGGGATGTCGATGACAACGTCTATATCGACTATGCGGCCGGAATGGGACCCATGATCCTCGGCCACAACCACCCGGCGGTGACCGCCGCTGTGCAGCAGTCACTCTCGACTGGCCAGCTCTTCGCTGGGCAACACCCGCTCGAAGCCGAATTCGGCGAGACCCTCGTCGGCGTGCTGCCTTGGATCGAGAGCATCCGGATGGGCATGAGCGGGACAGAGATGGATCTGTTGGCCGTCCGAATCGCCAGGGCAGCGACCGGCCGTCACAAAGTTGTGCGCTTCACCGGCCACTACCACGGTTGGCTCGATCCGCTCTTCGTCGACATGACCGTCACCGCTCCGCCGATGGAGGCCGTGCCGCTCACAGCGGGTCAGTCGGTCTCGGCTGCGACCGACGTGATCTTGTGTGAGTGGAACGACATCGCACAGGTGGCGCAGGCCCTCGAGTCCGGCCATGTCGCTTGTGTCCTGATGGAGCCGGTGATGTGCAACACCGGGCTGATCCCACCGACGCCGGGCTATCTCGAAGGTGTCAAGACGTTGTGCCGACAGCACGGAGCGCTGTTCATCGTCGACGAGGTGATCACCGGATTCCGCCTGGGACTCTGCGGTGCCCAAGGCTTCTACGGAATTCACGGAGACATCTCGATCTATGCCAAAGCGATCGCGTCTGGGTTCCCGCTCGCCGTGCTCGGCACCAGCACCGACCTGCTGGCCGGTGTCGGTCGTGGAAAGATCAATCACTCGGGCACCTACAACACGGGTGTCTCCTCGGTGGCGGCCGGCATCGCCACGCTCCGGTTTCTGATCGACAGCGACCCGTACCCAGAGATGGATCGCCTCACTTGTCGTCTTGTCGATGGCCTGCGCCAGCTCGATCGCGAACTCGGTGTCGGGCTCGCCGTCGATCACATCGGTGGTTCTCTGTGCCAGACCCGTTTCGGGAAAGCTGGGGCTGTGGCGTCGCGCGCGGACTTCGCGGCCAACTCCGACGATGCGCTTGGGGCGCGCTTCCTCGCGTGCCTCCAGGACCTCGGAGTGAGACCGACGAGTCGGGGCTTGTGGTTCGTGTCGGCCGCACATGACGACGCCCTGATTGACCAGACCCTCGCAGCTGCCCGTCAAGCCCTGAGCCGATTGTAGCTTCGACCGTCGAGGGTTCGAGAACGCAAGGCAGACACGGCAGATGAGACAGTCGTACGACGCAGACGGCTACGTCTTCCCGGTGGAGGCGATGACCCCAGATCGCGCGGCCGAATACCGGGCGATGTTCGAATCGGTCGAGGCCGCGCACGCTGACGACGCCGTCATGAGCAGGATCTTGCGGGGAAACCCGAATACCGTGCTCCCGTTCATCGACGAGATCACGCGCCTGGCGTCGGTGCTCGAGCCGGTCAAGGCGATTCTGGGCGACGACCTCCTGGTCATCAGTGCCAACTTCTTCATCAAAGAGCCCGCGACGCCCGCGTTCGTGAGCTGGCACCAGGATCTGACGTATTGGGGATACGACGACGCACACGAGGCGACCGCGTGGGTCGCGTTCAGCCCGTCGACAACCCAGAGCGGCTGCATGCGGTTTGTACCCGGGAGTCATCGGTGTGAGATCGTCGAGCATCGCGACACCTTCGAAGAGTCGAACATGCTCTCACGAGGCCAGGAGTTGGCAGTTGAGGTGGATGAGGCGGACGCGGTCGATGTGACGCTTGCGCCCGGCGAGATGTCTGTGCACGACGGCCGTTTGTTCCATTCGTCGAATCCAAATGCGTCAGCTGACCGACGCATCGGGTTGGCCATTCGGTACGTCGCCCCATCGATGCGACAGGTGTCAGGCGTGACGACGTCGGCACATCTCGTTGCGGGCGAGGACAGATACGGACATTTTCGGCTCTTGGAGCCGCCCAGCGAGGTGATGGCGCCCCGCGACGTCGAGAGCGCTGTGACGGCGATCGCATTGCAGGAACGGATCGGTTACGAGGGAGCCATCGACCGGGGCAAGCGCATCACCTGACTGTCGGCCCACGGCGTTTGACCGGGGGTGGTGATAGAACTACGGTTCTAATCAGTGAAACTCAGGTTTCAGTGATGGCACCTCTCAAGGTGGCAGCAATGCCGCTGAGAGCGGTATCCATCATGGGCCAACACTGTTCGAACAGTCACTGGCAACGACGTGACCAATCTGGCGTGAAGACCCAATTCAACAAGCTGGCCGCTGCGATCCTGAACGGATTGTGAGGCAGCGTGAATACACGATCCAGAAAGGATCACCTCATGAGGACCAACAAACGGAGTTGGCTGATTCTCAGTCTGCTCATGGCGTTCGCACTGTTCGCAGCGGCTTGCGGATCAGACGACGACGGAGGTTCGACCGCGGATACGGCCGCCGCCGCCGCCGATGAACCCGCTGACGAACCCGCTGACGAACCCGCTGACGAACCCGCTGACGAACCGGCCGAAGTCCGGGAGTTGACTCTCGCTGTCGCGCAGGAGCCGGCGAACTGGGATTACGTCACGAACGGAGCGACGGCCATCAAGACGCCGCTTCTCTACAACGTCGTCGAGACGCTTGTCGAGAAGCAAGCGGACGGCAGCGTCGCTCCGATGCTCGCCGAGAAATGGACCGTCAACACGGACGGGACCGTTTACACGTTCACGATCCGCGAGGCCAAGTTCCATGACGGCAGCGATCTCGACGCCGGTGATGTGGCCTATTCGCTCGAGTACAACCGAGGGGGCGAGGGGGACATCACCACGCCGTTCGACGCCGTTGACACGATCGAGGCGGCTGACGACCGAACGGTCGTCGTCACGCTCACTCAGCCCAGCCAAGCGTTCCTCAATGGCATGGCCAGGATCAGCTCGGCAGTCGTGCCCGAAGGTACCGGCGACGACATCGCCCAAGGCCCAATCGGTACTGGCCCCTACATCTTCATCGAGTGGAAGCCTGACGTCTCCGTTGATATGGATCGGTTTGCCGACTACTGGGGCGACCAGCCGTACTTCTCCGACGTCACGTGGCGCTTCATCACCGACGAGACCGCAAGCCTGAACGCATTGCTCGCTGGTGATATTGACGGCGTAGCAGGAATCCTTGGCGAGGGCATCGATCGCGTCGACGAAATCGACGCAGAGGACGACTTCAAGATCCTGACTGTCTCAGGATTCGAGATCTCGTACCTCAGCCTGAACGCGACGGCGGAGATCTTCCAAGACCCGTTGGTCGTCCAAGCGGTCAACCACGCCGTCGATCGCCAGCCGATCGTCGATGCCGCATTCGCCGGGCTCGGGAAACTGACGTGCACCTTCGTCAATCCGCCGAACGAGCCGTGGGCAAGCGACTACTGCCCCTATGAATACGATCCGGCGAAATCCCGCGCACTGCTTGAAGAGGCCGGGGTCCCGGGCTTGGTGATCCCGTTCAAGTACCTGACGATCGCCGAGTTCCCGCCGATTCAGGAAGTCGTGACTGCACAGCTGAGCGAGGCCGGCTTCACCGTCGAGCTCGAAGGCCGTGAGCTCACCACCTACATCGATGAGATACTCGGCGAGACCGCCGACTACACGTTCACATCGTTGAGCGGTCCAAGCACGATCGATGCCTGGAAGTGTCCTGGCTTCTTCACCCTGCACTGCGATCCGGTGTTCGATCAACTGCTGAACGACGGGGACGCAGCTGTCGACTCGGCGGTCACGACCGAGCTGCGGCGACAGGCGGTGGAGATGCACGCCGACGCCGGCTTCCTGATCCCGATTGTTGCCAAGCTCCAAGCTGTCGCTGTGCGTGCCGATCTCCAGGGTGTCAAGCTGTTCACCGCTGGTAGTGAATTCGACCTCGGTTACCTGTCCCTCGAGTAGAACGAGGAACCAGGAACCACGGAATAGGACGATGAATGGTTCGAGTTCTGGTTCGCGCCATCATCTCGTTGTTGGCGTCCGCCTTCATGGGCTCAATCATCGTCTTTCTCCTGTTGCGGATGCTCAAGGGTGACGTCGCAACCGTCATCCTTGGGCAGACCGCAACCCGTGAGGCGCTGGAGGCGCTACGCGCCGAGATGGGGTTGGGCGCACCCCTGTTGCAGCAATACCTGGAGTGGATAGGCGGCGTACTCCAAGGCGATATGGGCACGTCCTATGCCGCAGAGTTCGACATCGCACACGAAATCTGGGTTCGCGTGCCCTTGACCTTCACGCTGGCGTTCTCGTCGTTGATCATCTCGGTGATCGTCGCTCTCGTGCTCGGGACCTTCTCGGCCATTCATGTCAAAGACTGGCGTGGCACCTGGGTGGACATCCTGTCCCAGATCGGCATTGCGATTCCGTCGTTCTGGTTGGGCCTCTTGATGGTCACCTTGTTCGCCGTGCACTTGGGATGGCTGCCCGCAGGCGGGTATGTCCCGCTCACAGAAGACTTCGTGAGAGGCGCCAAATCGTTGACGCTGCCGGTGTTCGCTCTCGCAATACCGCTGAGCGCGGTGCTCGTTCGCTACGTGCGCTCAGGCATGCTTGAAGTCTTGGATGAAGACTTCATCAGAACTGCTCAGGCCAAGGGTCTGACGCTGAGGCGAGCTGCGTGGCGCCACGGGATTCGGAACGCATCGATTCCGCTCGTGACCATCACCATCCTTCAACTGGGCTCGTTGCTGGCCGGTGCGGTGGTCATCGAAAACGTGTTCACATTGCCGGGGCTCGGTCGCATGCTGGTCGTGGCCGTCGGGGGGCGCGAGCCATTGTCCGTCCAGTCGCTGGCGCTGGTGCTGATGCTCATGATCCTCACGCTGAACTTCCTGATGGACATCGCCTACGGACTCTTGGATCCACGTATCCGCGATAGCGGTCGATCGGCCCCGATGGCATGACCGACCAACCGCCATCGCCTGAGGAGTCGGCACCTGAGGATTCGGCGTCCGAGGATTCGGCGCCCGAGATGTCCGCGCCGCACGCCGATGAGCTCGAAGTGTTCGAGAGTGCCGGTAGCGCTTCGAAACGGTGGATGCCGCCACAGCTTGTGATCGGTGGCGTCATCGTTGCCGTCATCGTCGTCGTCGGTCTCGTGTCGCTGTTCTGGACGCCGTACGACCTCGACAAAGTCGATGTCCCGAACCAGTTCTTGCCCCCAGGATCAGACGGCTATCTCCTGGGCACCGACAAGCTCGGTCGCGATATGACGAGCCAGATCATGGCGGGCGCACGAAATTCGTTGCTGGTCAGCGTTGTCTCGACGATCGCGTCGATTATTCCTGGCGTGCTGTTCGGTTTGGTTGCCGCCGGAGCCCGCCCGTTCCAGCAGCGGATCATGAGCCGCGTGACCGACATCGGCATCGCCCTCCCCGGAATCTTGGTGGCACTCGTTCTGGCCACGTCGCTCGGACCGGGTAACACGACGGCGATCATCGCCATCATGTTCTGGTTGATCCCGACGGTTGCCCGAGTCACCATCGGGCCAGCGCGCCAGATCCTCTCACGCGACTTCGTCGAGGCCTCTCAGGCGTACGGCCGGACTCGAAAATTCATCCTCTTCCGACACGTCCTGCCCAACATCGGCCCGCTCATCATCGTCCAGGCATCCGTCATGTTCGCGATCGCGATCCTCGTCGAGGCCGCGTTGTCGTATCTCGGCATCGGTGCGCAACGACCGACCCCATCGTGGGGCCGTCTGCTGAAGGAAGCCCAGCCACTCCTTGATCAGGCCCCCTATCTCATGATCATCCCCGGGGTCTCGATCATGGTCGCCGTGATCGGCTTCAACCTCCTCGGCGATGGCCTGCGCACCTATCTCGATCCGCAGCAGACCGCCAAGGGTGCTGGTGTGTGATGCTCGAAATCAACGATCTGTCCATCTCGATCGGGGCACACCAGATCGTTTCGATCGAGCACTTGTCGATTCCGGCCGGTCGGCGCCTCGGGCTTGTCGGCGAGTCTGGGTCGGGCAAGACGATGACCGCGATGAGCATCATCGGCCTTTTGCCCCGCGACGCAGTGGTGACCGGCTCCATCAAGTTCTTGGGCGTCGAGATGGTCGACCGGTCCGAGCGTGATCTGTCCAATATTCGAGGTTCCGAGATTGGCGTCATCTTCCAGGACCCGCTGCGGGCGCTGAACCCGACGATGCGGGTCGGCAAGCAGGTCGGAGAGGCTCTGCGACTCCACAACACGGTGCCTTCCAGGGACGTGAAGAAGCGAACTGTGGAACTCTTCGAGCAAGTCCAGCTGCCGAATCCTGCAGTCTTGGCCCGCAGGTATCCCCATCAGCTGTCAGGGGGCCAACAGCAGCGAGTTCTCATTTCCATGGCCATCGCCTGCGACCCCAAGCTGCTGATTGCCGACGAACCCACGACTGCCCTGGATGTGACGGTTCAGAAGGAAATCCTGGAACTGCTGGAGCGCCTGAGCGCTGAAAGAGGCATGGCGGTTCTGTTCGTCAGCCATGACCTTGGTGTGATCGAGGCAATCTCGGATCACGTCGCAGTTCTCTACGGCGGGAGCCTCGTCGAAACGGGTCCAGCCGACGACATTGTTGCCTCACCGTGCCATCGCTATACCGAGGCGCTCATCAGCGTCAACCCCGGCCACCCCGAAGACATCAACGCCTCCCTCGGCAAACCGCTCGTCACGATCAAGGGCTCCGTGCCCCCGTTGGGTGCATTCTTGCCGGGCTGTCGGTTTCGAGGCCGTTGCCCACACGAGATCGAGCAGTGTGCAGTCGAACCGCCGATTACCGAGATGACGGCCGAGCACTCGTTCAAATGCTGGAACCCGGTTTCTGCAGCGATGGCCATCGGTTCGGGCGACGCTGCACTGGCGAGCGAGCGCCAATGACCCTTCTGCTCGAGGCCAACCAGCTCTACTTCGACTATCACGCCCATCTGCGGCGGCGCGACCCCAACGCGGATTGGACGCTGCGCGACATTGCCGTCACGATGCCTGCAGGCTCGACCGTCGGCATCGTCGGCGAGTCCGGGTCCGGCAAGTCGACCCTCGTGCGGCTCTTGTGCGGCTTGCTCGTTCCCTCGAGGGGCCGCATCACCTTCGACGGCCGATCAGTGAGGGACTGGTTGTCGCAGGATCGTCGCGAATTCCACCGCCGCAACCAGATCGTCTTTCAGAGTCCTGCCAGCTCGCTCGACCCTCGGCTGCGAATCAAGACCTCGCTGTCCGAGCCGACGAAGGCGCTGGAACAGCGCAAGCCCGAGGCAGCGGAACTCCGCAACTGGCTCCAGGATGTGGGACTCAGCGGCGAAGTTCTCTCTCGCTATCCGCATCAGCTCTCAGGTGGACAATTGCAACGGATCGCCGTGGCCCGGGCGCTCTCGGTGAGACCCGATGTTCTCTATGCAGACGAGCCCACCAGTGCCCTTGACGTGTCTGTCCAGGCCCAGGTGCTGAATCTGTTGATGGGGTTGAAGCAGCGCCACGGGTTGACGCTGGTGCTCGTTTCTCATGATCTCGCCGTGGTCGCACGCGTGTGCGAACAGATCGTCGTGCTAAAGGACGGGCAGGTCGTCGAGGCCGGCGGGACCGCTGCGGTGATGACCGATCCCAAGACCGACTACACCCGCACGCTGGTGGAGGCCTCTCGAGCCACCAGCTTGGTGAGGTCCTAAGGGGGCACAGTGGGAAGACTTGACAATCGCGTCGCACTGGTGACCGGAGCATCGCGTGGCATCGGGGCCGCGGCCGCAGAGGCGTTCGCCCGTGAAGGCGCCAGTGTGGTGATCAACACGATCCCCGACGAACGCATGGACGCCATGGCGTCCGACGTCGTGTCTCGTATCACCGACGCGGGGGGTGCCGCCATCAAGGTGGTGGCCGACATCACAGTCCCAGCGCAAGTCGAGGCGATGGTCGCCGACGCCCAGAGTGCCTTCGGCGATGTTGATGTGCTCGTTGCCAACGCTGCGTATGCGAAACGCTCGGCGTGGAACGAGATTTCCGTCGAGCAATGGGACCGCACGATGGCGGTCAATGTTCGCGGAACCTTTCTGTGCGCCAAGGCGGTGCATCCGGGAATGCTCCGGAAGGGGCGAGGGAGCATCATCACGGTGACGAGCGTCACGGTCGATCTGGGCATGGCGGGGAGCCTCGACTACGTGGCGTCGAAGGCAGGGGTCATCGGCCTCACTCGGGCCTTGGCTCGCGAAGTCGGCAGAGATGGGATCCGGGTGAACAGCGTGATGCCCGGCGCAATCAGAACAGAGTACGAAGTCGAAATCGAAACAGAGACAGAGGATGAACTTGCCAAGCGTCTGGCCGAACTCCAGTCCCTCCCGCAACGGGGTTATGCGGAAGACCTCGCGGGCACATTCGTCTATCTGGCCTCCGACGACAGCGCCTTCGTGACCGGCCAAGTCGTTGCCGTGGACGGTGGTTGGATTCACCACTAGATGAGTGATTCCCAGAGGTTGGTGGCCGTAGGCGACGAGTGAGCAAGCCAAGCCGGGGTTGATCGTCGCCTCAGTGGAGCGCGCGCGAAACCCGAAGTGGTTCAATTTGAGCTTGCAATAATGGTTATTTGTGTTCTCATCGCAGATCTCCCAAAACTCCGATGAGGCCGTTTGAATCGCCCTGAATCACCCCGGGTTGGTTGGAGGCTCCTGATCTTGGATACGAGGATGGAGTCATGCCACATGAGATGTCGCCTGGGAAGCCGACGACGCGTCGGCGGGGTCACGCTGGTGGTGGCCAACGGCTGGTCGCCGCCCGACATCGGCGCGGCAGCCGCGCTGGCCGCGCGCAGCGGCCGCTCCGCGGTGATCTACACCTTGCCCCACAGGCTGCAGGTTCCTATGAGGTCACGTCGCTCGTTCCGGACCGGTCGCAGCTGGCCCGAAGCCTCAGCGGCGCTGCTGCGCGACTATCAGGTCGCCCGAGTGATCCTCATCGGGGGCACAGCAGCGATCAGCCAAAGCACGCAGGACATGATCGCCGCGGTGACCCACGCCAGTGTCTCGCGGCTCACCGGCGCCGATCGTGTCCACACCGCCGCCCGCGCCGCCCGCCGCATGTGGCGCGACGAAACCGCCCGACAACACACCCACACACTCGCCGCTTGACAAGGGAGCGTCCGACAGGCCCCGCCACCCGAGTACAGCGGTTCTGAAGGCCTCGGCTCCATCGCAGCCGCCAGCGTTGAACCCGACTCAGCGTTCGAGTCAGCGCCGCGCTGGTGGTCGTGGTGACAGGCCCTTTGCAGGCGAATTCGCGCGTAGATCGCGCGTTGTTGGGTGGATGTGCGGGTTGCCGTCGGTCGCGGCGGTCGTTTTGTCGGCGAGGCGGTCGGGCACGCCCGTCGGGGCCTGTTCGTGACGGCGGCCGCGCAGCATGGTGTCAGACGATTTGTTGTCCAACGTCATTTTGCGCGGTTGTTTTCGAGCTGTCTGTGACGGGTTTGGTGGTGTCGCTCCACGGGCACATTCGGGCCGCCCCGACGCTTGGTGTCTGGTGTGCCAGACACTTTTGGCCCGCTGGCCGAGGCGAATACTGTTCTGGTCATAGTTCGTCTTATAACTGGAGTTAGCCATGAAGGTTCGCTGTTGGCCTCGAGGATTTCGTGCTGCTGTTGGGTTCGCAGTGGTTGCCGGGGTGTTGTTGGTGCCGTCTGGGGCGTTCGCCGGCGCGGAGGAGGTCCGCGTTGCGGTGTCGGGGGTGACCGTGGCGGCTGGCGACAGCGCGGGCGATCTGTCGGTCGTGTGGGATGCGCCGTCGCCGGCGCCGGCGGAGTATCGGGTTCGCTGGGCGCCTGAGGGCGAGTCGTTCCGGATCAGGAGCGATTCCGATTGGAATGCGTTCCCGTCTGAGCCGTCGCTGGTGGTGTCGGGTCTGACGCCCGGGGGTTCCTACAGCGTGCAGGTGCGCGCCAGGTTCGGGCCCGGGGACAACTCGCCGTGGAGCGACACCGCGACCGGCACCGCCGCCGCTGAGGCCGCGCCGGCGCCGACCATCGAGGCGCCAGACGCGCCGCCGTTGCTGGCCCAGCCTCAGTTGGCTGCGCCGGAGTTCCCGCCGGCCACGATGGAGGACTGCCGCCATTTCATGGCCGAGGGCAGCCCGCAAGGCGACGTGCTGGAGTGCGCGGTGAACCCGTTCGGCGTCGCCGCCTACACCGAGCGCGGCGAGGTTTGGTTCGACTGGTCGGCGTGGGAGGCCGACCAGGCCGCTGTTGTGGTCCGCTATTCGATCCAGCAAGTCGACATGACCCAGCGGTCGAACTTCAGGGACGCCCACACCAAGGAAAGCGTCCCGCCCTGGACCGAGGGACAAGGTCAGATACGCGCGGTTCCGGGGGCGAAAAGCTGCCTTCCGCGGAGCACAGACAACGGGATGACCTGGGCGTGGCAGTGCACGAGCCCTGTGCGTGACTCCGGGCCTGTGTCGCTGCTCAACGCCGACGATGGTGCCACCTTCCTGGTCAATCGTGCTCCATCGGGTGAAGGCGACACACAGATGACGCTGATGACGGTGCCGAGCCGGGATCCGTCGGGACACAACGACCGGCTGACCGCGGCCGAAGTCGCAGACACCGTCGAGACGATCGCGTTCGAGATGACGATCCGGCTGCTGCGGGTCACCGCGCACTTCGACGACGCCAGCACCCACAGCGGCTACACCGTGGTGACCGCAGGCCACCGCAACGTTCCCAAGACATCGGTGTCGGAGAACCATTCGGATGTCAACCACAGCGCCTACGACTTCTCCGACTCCACGCGCACAGCGGGATACCTCCAAGCCGACGGCGACCCCGCCACCGGCAGCATCGGTTCTGCCAGCGACGGCGACTGGCTCAGGCTCGAGCTCGAAGCCGGCAACTCCTACCGCATCGACGTCAAAGGCGCCGCCGCAGCCGACTACGGCGGCACACAGCCCGACCCGCTGTTCAGGGTGCGGGACCACAACGGGGACGTCCTCGCCGACACCGCCATGCTCGACCCGACCTCAGGCCACGACCTCGCCAACAGCATCGGCAGCGACGACGGCGGCGTCGACAACAACGCCAGCCTCACGCTCACCGTCATAACGCCTGGCACCTACTACATCGACATCATCAGCCGAACCGACCAGACAGGCACCTACACCACAACACTCACCACCTTTTGAGCATGAATCGAACATCACGCCTCCACCAAAGTCAGGGACCCCCACCCCAGCGCCGACATTCGACGCATCACCGGCAGCACCCGAACCGACACCGCCGCCCGCGCCGCCCGCCGCACCCTCGCAAACCCCTGACCGCCCACCCGGTCATCTCGCCGACGCGCTCATGACGCATCAGATACTGACCGTCAGCGTCAAGACATCAAGGCGCGTGCCGTCAGCCGCCGACAGAATCATGATGTAGTAGGTGGTGTCGGCCACCAGGCCTGTCACCAGATGGGTGCAGCACACCGCCTCGAACTGGGCGTAGAAGCTAGAGGGAGTCGGCGGAGACGTGAACACCGCCACCCCGTATTGCTCGGCGCTTACGTCAGGGTCTGCAAGTTCGTCCCATGCCAATTCGATCCACGAGGTGCCTTGGTCGGTCACCCGGAGGTTCTCGACGACTGGCTCTGAGGTGTCGTTGATAGTGATGCTGACCGTGTGCACCGCTGAGGTTTCGCGGATACCGGTGCCGGAGAACACCCGGACGCTCACTTCGAGCACTCGAGGCGGCAGCACACGCTCGTAATCGACAATTGCGTTGTGGCCATCCCAACCACGGAACCACAGCGCACCTGAGCTGTCGATGCCCAGGACGAACCAATCCTCGTTCTCGTGATCTACGAGGTCAGAGTCATGGTCGATTGGCTCATATCCGGTGATGCTGTCCTGGGAGTCGTCGTCGACTGCTGTGATCTGGTATGCCAGCATCTCGCCTTCGTCCACGGTGACGTTGGCGGCGCTGGTGATGCGAGCCACGGCGTTGGGGACTCGGGTCACCGACGGTGACCAGGGACCCAGGCCGTCGTCATTGCGGGCACGCACTTGGAACTCGTAGGAGTTGCCTTCGGACAGGTCTGAGATGGTGGCAGTGCGGTCAGTGCCGTTGGACTGCTGGGTGTGCCACACGGTCGCGCTCGATGTCTTGTATCGCACCTCGTAGCCGGTGATCGGCGGGCCGGTGTTGGCGGGTTCGTCCCACTTGATGGTCACCGATGACGTGGTCACCTGAGGCGCTCGCGGTGCCTGCGGTGTTGCGGGTGGCTCGTCGACATCGGTGACGGTGACGGTGATGGTCTGGGTGTTCGTGCGCTCGCGCGTTCCGGTTCCGCTGATCGCTTCGACCACGACCTCGTAGGAACGCTGGACTTCGAAGTTCAACGGTACGCGCATGCTCAATTTGTCGAAGTCGCCGCGCGTGCCGAACTGGAAGCTTCTTGCGTCGTTGCCTCCGCTCACCGTGTAGGCCACGATCGTGTCGCTGACGTCGTGATCGACCGCTGTGACCTGGTGCAACAATGCGGAGTTCTCAGCGACGCTCACCTCCGATGAGCTGGTGAACGTCGGCAAGCTGTTGCCCGGTCCCGATGTTTCCAGTGTCTTGGCCGTGCCGCTGCTGGACCAGCCGCTTTGCCCCTCTGCGTTGATTGCTCTTACCTGGAACTCATACCAGGTGTCCTGGCTGAGGCTTGTGACCTCGATGCTCGTCGTACCCAAGTCGTTCTCGGTCCAGGTTGTGGCGCCCAAGAGGCGGTATCGCACGTTGTACCCAGTGATCGGCGGGCCGGTGTTGGTGGGCTCGGCCCAGATCATCGTCAGCGACGTCGCCGTCGCCGTGGACTCTGTCGGTGCCGAGGGCACCCCGGGCAAATCGGTGTTGACGACGGTTCCGCCGCCTCCGCCTCCGCCTCCGCCTCCGCCTCCGCTGCTGCTGCTGCCGCCGCCGCCGCCTCCGTTGTCGGGTTGTTCGGTGGTTTCGAGGTAGTCGTCGACGGCGGTCTGTGCGATGGCGGCGTTGCCGCCGAACACGTACACGGTGACGCCGTCGAGGTTCTTTGAGCGGACCCGGTTGATGTAGCTCGCGGTCAGGTTGGGCACCTCGTGGGTCCCCGAGAGCACCAGCGCCGCGCAGCGCCCCGCCAGCAGCGGTCCCGCCGCGAACGCGTCGAAGGGCACATCGGCACGCGCCAGGCCCAGCTGCGCACGCCGCGGGCAGCCATCGACCATCTGGGCGGCGGTCAACGCAGCCGTGCGCGTCGCGGTGCCCACACGCGTCGCGCCCGCCACGCGCTGCACACCGATCCCCAACGCCGCCACCGCGTCGGACACCTGCGCGGCCAACGCCGCGGTGCCGCCCAGCACCACCGCGTGATCAGCCCCCGACCGGCCCAGATACGAGCTCACCGACGGATGCAACGCGTCCTGGGGGCTCAACAGCACCGGATGGCCCCCATGAGCCGACAGCGGCCCTGCCACCAGCGCATCGGCGAACACCTCGCCGCTGGCCACCAGCACCGTGCGGCCCTGGGTCCCCAACACACCGGGCGCCCCCAAACGGCGAGCCACCGCCACCGACGTCTCATAGCGGTCCGCGCCCCCCACACGCTCCACCGACACACCCGCAGCCGCCAACTGCGCGTCCACCCCCGACGACACCGCAGCCCCCGTCGAGATCACCAACGCACGCGACACACCCGTGCGCGCCAAGAATTCCAACGCGTCCGCGCGCACACCGCCAGAAGGCGTCAGCACCACCGCGGCGCCCAGCTCGCCCGCCGCCGCCGACGCCACCACCGCATCAGGCCAGCTCTCGCCCGAAACCACCACCACCCACTCCAACGAACCCCCCGCATCAGCAGCCACCGCCTCGGCCACCAACAACGACGTGCCATACCGATCCGCACCCCCCAAACGCACCACCTCCACCGCGCCCAAATGCTCAGACGCACCCACCGCAGCCACCGGCGCCACACCCGCCAGACACACCACCGCCAACGAGACAAACACACGACGCCACATACACGCCAATGCTACAAGTAAATATAATAATGATTACTATCCCGCGGCTCGCGACAACTAACCCCGCATTCGAATGCAAACGCCTAGATCACAACCTTCAGACGCGCGCCATTGATGGGCAAGAGGCGGTGCGTGTGAGAGGACACTTAGGCTGAGGAGGAAGGTCTGGCGCTGCTTCGGCACCGAAGCTTGACCGGCTCAGACGTGCGTAGTCACCGGTAAAACGCTTGCGCCATTGGCAGCAACGGTGCTACAGCCGACCCAAGCACCCTTGCCTCGACAATTCGTTCTTGTGCAGCGTATTGTCCAATGCAATGTGGCCATTGTCGGCGAGATAAACTTGGTAGCCGCGAGTCCACATGAGGCGGTCCGACCAACCGCTCCAAGCATTGCTGCCTCCAAATTTCACGCGGACTCGCATCCTCACCCCGTCGCCGGGATCGTCAAAAGCATAGGTACGTCGGTGCGACTGATTAGACATCTCCATCATCGCCGAACCACCGAATGTCTCCCATAGGGACCATCCTTCAGACAGGCCCGAGTGGTTGGGGTCGCCGGTTGGATATGGCTTGTTCGATACCTCGTCCCCCGACGGGGCCGTGTGGGTCTCTGAGCCTTCGCGGATACTGTGCTGCACTTGGTAGTGAGTTTGACCAGAAGCGCGCCATTTAGCCTTCAAAGTCACATCACAATAGTGATCCGGGCTGCTGGGCGCGGCAGTGGTTACCCGGTCATGAGGACTCATCGACAAGGACTGCGACCAGTATTGAAGCCGGCCCGCATCGTGCGTGGCTCCAGCTGGTGCTTGCGGAATCAGCGCAGCGAGCAGCAGCGACACGGTTACCGCGGCCACGAGCCGGCTCGCACGCTTCTTGCCTGCTGAAGGCTTCATCGATGCTCCTGAAGGTCATGCCGGCATGGGAGAATTTGCATAAGCATAATGGCAACTATTAGAACGCAAGCGCCATGAAGCACCGCGCGCGCATCTTCACAGTGATGTAGAGACTCGGATTGTTGAGTCACGGCCGGGGTGGCCGTGCTCTGTTGACGGCAGTAGGCGATTTCGTGGTCGGCAGGACAGCGGTGGTGTGGCTGCCGCGGCCGGCGCGTTGGTCCACTGCGGCACCGGCAGATCCTGTGCCGGACGCGGGTGGGTGGTCGCGGCACGGCTGCAGATTCTCCGGTTCCCCGATTCGGGAGGAAGCAAGTTCGGGCCGCTCTGCTCGCTGTCGTCGCCTTCGCGACGGCTGGGGCGCTGTGGCTCGGCAGCGCCACCGTGTCGTGCGCACAATCACCCCTGCCGGTGATGTCGTTCGATGCATTCGGCCCGAGCGATGCTGAAGTCGAAGGCCAAGCCGTCGAATTTGCCCTGAGCCTGTCCCAGGCAAGCACAACCGATATCGGGGTGACCTATTCGGGCGCTTCGTCTTTGCGCGTGGAGTAGTTGGGTGAGGGTCCCGGCCGGATAGGGAGGGATCCCCCAGAATCGGTGGTGTTCGATGCCCCGATTCGGGAGGATCCCTGTGGCTGTTGACCTTACGCGTGCGTTGTGGTTGATCGTCGGTCTGGGTCCTGGTGTGGCGGTGTTGGGGGTCGGGGGCCGCCGGGGCGGCCCGCTGGAGATCGAGGTGGCTCTGACGGGTCGTCCGTGCTGTGGAGGCTGCGGGGGACCGGTGTGGGCTCACGGCGAGAGCTCGGTGAGCCTGGCGGGCCTGCCGGCGTTCGGCCGGTCGGTGCGGCTGGTGTGGAACAAGCGCCGCTGGCGCTGCCCCGACGGATCGTGCGCGGTGTGCACGTTCACCGACCAAGAGCCGCGGATCGCTCCGCCCAGGGCGCGGGTGACTGCTCGGGCTGCGCGGCACGCGACCCGCCGAACGGGTGCTGGGCGAGCCGTCAGCGAGATCGCCGCCGAGCTGGGCATCGGCTGGCACACCGTGATGAGAGCGGTGCATCGGTGGGGCCGGGCATTGCTCGAAGCGGACACAGAACGCATCGACGGGGTCACCGCGTTGGGCCTGGACGAGATCTTGATGTTCCGACGCGGCCGATACCGCCGAAAGCACTGGGGAACCACTGTTGTGGACGCCCGAAGGGGCGTGCTGGCCGACATCGTGCCTGGTCGCAGCGCTGCGGGGGCGACCAGATGGATCCGTGCCCGCACGGTGCGATGGCCCAAGCGAGTGCGCTGGGCGGTCATGGACCTGTCGGGCCCGTATCGCAAGGCGTTCAGCACGGCACTGCCGCACGCCAAACAGGTCGCGGACCCGTTCCATGCGGTCAAGCTCGCAAACACGACCGTCGACGATGTGCGCCGCCGCGTGCAGAACGAGACCACCGGCGGGCGCGGCACCAAAGGCGACCCGCTGTACCGGATACGGCGGCTGCTGCTCACCGCAGCCGAGCGCGTCACCGACACCGGCCATGCGAAGCTGCGCGGCCTGCTCGCCGCCGGGGACCCACGAGGCGAGGTCCGCGACGCGTGGCACGCGAAGGAGACCCTGCGGCTCGTCTACCGGGTCCCCAGCCGCAAGCTCGCCGTCGAAGCGCTCGACGAGCTCGCCCGCGATCTCCAAGACGAAGCGTTCAGCCCCGAGCTGAACCGCCTCGGCCGCACTCTGCGCCGCTGGCGGACCCAGATCACCAACTGGCACCGATCACACGTGTCCAACGGACCGACCGAGGCCGCCAACAATCTGGCGAAGCTCATCAAGCGCGTGTCGTTCGGGATCACCAACTTCGAGCACTACCGCATCCGCGTCCTGCTCTACGCCGGAAAGCCCGACTGGAGCCTGCTCGACACACTCACTCCACGCTAAAACGCGAAGAGCCCCTATTCGACGATATTAGGGTTACTGAAGGAGTTGACTATCGAGCAAATGGACTCGAATTGGGACTCCAAGTGAGCATTGCTGTGGACGATACATAGCTTGTTGTCGATGTGTGTACGCTCCCTGAAAATCAACATTGACGAATATGTGGGCGAGACCATTTCATTTGAGGTCAATCCCGGCCCGGCCGCGATAATCGACATTGCTGTCGCTGGCAGCCAGGCAGACGACGAGATCGTCGCGGACCACGGGTGGGCGTCGCTTGACGGCCATCACCCAGGCGTCTTCCGGGGCACGCACCTCTTCGAGTACCTGCCCGCCGGAGGTGACGACCGTTCCCAGGAGCTGACCAGCTTCCACCTTCGCTCCACCCGCCAGATCGGTCAGGAACTGGCCCTCGTGGCGAACCGAGATCATGTCGCGATCCAGATCGCCTCCGCCGGTGACGCCGATCGGTGCGCTGGCCGGATCGGGCGGTGCGCCGGTGACCATGTCCATCATGGCGAGGACGCGTCGAACGCCGGTGACGTAGGCGTCGACCGAAGCGGAACTCACCGGCCCGCCGCCTGGGCATTCGACGTAGATGGCCTGATCGACCACGCTGACCGAACGGCCTTCTGTGCGGCCCGGGTGACGCCACAAGAACTCTGCGCCGAACGCCGAGGCTGCCTGTTTGGCCAAGGAGTCAGCCGTGATCGTGTCTGCTTGGTAGCCAGCCAGGAACGGCATGTCGTAGTCCTGACCCGACGTGTGCAGATCGATCAACAAGTCCGCTCCGGAGAGAACCTCGGTGAAGAGGTGGTGCGCAATCTGGGCGGTCGCACTGCCGCTGGAATCTCCCGGAAAGACCCGTGCCAGGTTGCCGCCGTCGATGGAGCTGATGCGACTGTCGGCTTCGAATGCCGCCTCGTGGCAGATCGGCACGATCGCGATACTGCCGCGGGTCAAACGGGTGTCGTCGATCGCCAGCCGACCCGCTGCCAAGACGCCTTGGGTCTCGTCGCCGTGGATTCCGCCGAGCACCACGACGTTGGGACCGTCTTCGACGGCCGAAGCAGTCCACACATCGAATCCGCCAGCAGTTCCTGCCGAGACCCTTCGCCGCGTGTGATCGATCATGGCGAGTCCTCGAATTCTGCGAGCACGGACCCAATGTCGGCGGCCGTGATGTGGCGCGGGGGGTTGTCGTCACCAAGTCGTGCGGCCGACACCGCATCTTTGTGCCCTGCACCGGACAGGATGACGATCACGTCGTCGTCGGCCGCAATCCGGTGCGCTTCCAGATCGGACAGAACCCCGGCGAGTGCGGTGGCGCCCGCCGGCTCGACGAACAGCCCCTCTTGGCGGGCGAGGATCCGCTGGGCATCCCAGGCTTGTTCATCGGTCACCTCGACCACGTGCCCCCCTGTGTCGGTGATCGCGGTGGTGGCGTCGAAGTCGAACAGGACCGGTACCTGGAGTCCCGAGATGGTGGTGGTGAGCGCCTCGTCGAACGGATCGAGCGTGCCTGCGAGCGCTCGATTGAGGGTCGGGCAGCCGGCGGGTTGCACGCCGATCAAGCGCGGAATCTCCTGGCCCGCGCCCACTCCCACGCCCATGCGCCGGTAGCCCCGCCAAATGGATGCGAGCAGGCCGCCGCCGCCGATCGGAACATAGATCGCAGTTGCCGTGGCACGTTGTTCGATCAGTTCGAACGCAATCGTCTCAGCGCCGCGCATGGCTTCGGGGGCGTAGCGCGCACCGGTGAGGAACGCGAGCCAACCTTGCTCGGCGGCCATTGCGGCGATGCTCTCCGCCGCGTCTAGTGCCCCGCCGGTAGCGGAGCCCAACTCGGCGACGATGTTCGCCGTAGCTCCGTGGGCCACGATCTGGCCCAATTTGCCATCGACGATTCCCGAGATGGTGAACAAGATGACGGGGTATCCGGCTCGGGCGCCGTAGGCCGCGATCGCAGCCCCACCATTGCCAGACGAGGTACCGATGGCACCGACGAGCCCGTCCCGGACAATGATCGCGCTCGACATGGCCGCGATTCGGTCCTTGAACGAGCCGGTGGGGTTCTGATACTCGGCCTTGAAGGAAACCGTGGGACCACCGGGCCCGCTCAGCTGCGAACCGGTGGCGTGCAGCAGCGGCGTGTCGCCCTCTCCGAGGCTGACCGCGACTGACGGATCAATCCCGAGAAGCTCGGCAAAACGCCACATCGCGGGATGGTAACCGCGGGGCAATGATCGAAGGATCGGGAGGATCGAAGGAGCGGCGAGCATCGGTGCCTGAGCGCCCCGTTCCTGGGCATCCGTGGGCTCGACGTATGCGGGAGCCCACGGGTCGGGTCCACCGGTCAGCTGTGGCGTCGAAGATGCTCCGCTACTGCGTCCGACCCGCTCCCGAAACCACGGGCCCCGATTCCCACCTGCGACATCTGACCGACATGGGCCAGCAGTCCAGAGCGATCGGGCGGTTGACCGTAGACGTCCATCAGTTGGAAACCTAGGCGCAGGTGTGGGCTACGGTTGCTCACTTTCGACACGCCAGAGACAGCCGGTCCCATGGCCATTCCTCTCGACCAGATCACGTCGATGCCGGCGTTCTCGCCGTACTTCCCGGCACCACCGGCGCGCTATCGAGGCGCCAAGTTCCAGCACGTCTACTTTCGGGCGAGTCTCGACGCGATCGACAGGGTCCTGCCGGAGTGCTTTGAGCCGAGCCCCGACGGCATGTGTGACGCCATCGGCCTGACCGTGCCGTGGTCTGCCAACTACGGCGCATTCGACGAGAGCGTCCTGTCGGTGAAGTGCACCTATGAGGGCGCCGAGGGCTGGTTCGCGCCTGTCGTGTTCCTCAACTCCAAGTCCAGCATTCCCGCGGGCCGCGAGATCTACGGCACGCCAAAGGTGTACGCAGACTTCGAGATCGCGTTCGATGAGCGCGTCATGTACACGAACACGTTCGTCGGCGGGACGACACTGATGAGCGTCCGCTCGACAATGCATCGCGAGGCGACACCCGACGAGATGCCGCCCGGCGAACCCGCGTGGCGGCTCAAGGTGATCCCTCGCGCCGACGGCAACGGCGTCGACGTGATGCAACTGATCGACGTCACAGGTGCGACCACCGACGTGGTGGTGCATGTTTGCAGGGCGGGCGACGGCGTGGTGCAGTTCAACCCTTCGCCCGTCTACGACCTGTCGGACTTCACGCCGCTCGAGTACTTCGGCGCTTACTACATCGAGCTGGATATGACCGAGAACTGGGGCGAGATCGTCAAGGATTTCTTGGCGGATTGATTTACGTTCCCGGGGCTCGTCGGGCAGATCGTTCGATGACGGCGAGGAACCGGTCGAGTTCTTCTTGGGTGTTGTAGAAGGTCGGGTCGCAACGAATGCCGCCGAGGAAGGTGCCGCAATAGATGCGCTCGGCCTTCAGTTCGAGGTGAACTTCGGCGGCATTGGGGATTCGGAAGAACACGATGCCCGCCCGATCGGCGGCGGGTAGCGGCGTCCAGATCTCAAGGCCCAGCCGGCTCAGCTCGTCCAACAGATACTGCGTCAGGTCCCTGATTCGCCGTTCGATGAAGGTTCGTCCGATCTCGTTCAACAGATCGACGCCGGCCAAGGCTCCTGCGACGCCGACAAGATTGGGGATGCCCCCTTGGAATCGGCTCGCGTTGTCGTGCAGTTCGCAATTGCGCACGTCCCAATCGTCGACGTTCGCAGCTGACATCCAGCCGACGGTGGGCGGCGTCGCACCAAGATGCTGATCGGCCACGTAGAGGTATCCGACACCTGTGGGTCCCATCAACCACTTGCTCGTGGTGCCGGCCAGGAAATCCACGGGTGTCGCACCGACGTCGACGTCGATCACGCCCAGCGCTTGCGCCGCGTCGACGACCAGCGGAGCCGCGGCTGCCTGAGTCAGGTTCGTCAGCCGTGCCAAGTCGTATCGGAAACCGCTCCCGACGGTGACAGCACAGATGGACACGCATGCGGTCTCGGTGTCGATCGTCGCTTCGATGTCCTCGAAAGCGACACGTCCGGCTCGTTGCTCGACGAACCGGATATCGGGTATCGCAGATTTGCTCGCGAGCCACTGATACGTGCTCGACATGAACGCCAGATCGGTGAGCACCACGTTCTGCTCGGGCGTCGGGGCGAGAATCTGTGCGGCGAGATTGAGGCCGGCAGTCGTGGATTCGGTGATCACGATGTTGTCCGAGGTGGTGTGGAGTAACCCTGCCAGCCGCTCCTTCAGCAAGACGAATCGTTCGTACCCGAGGTGGAAGGCATCTTCGCCTCCTCGTGCGCATTCGTCGACCACGTTGTTCATCGCCGCGGCCACCGGCCGGGCGATCGGATGGATGCTGCCGTTGTAGAGATACGTCCAGTGATCCACGACGGGGAACAGGTCGCGCAGGTCTGCGATCGTCTGCTCGTCGGTCATCGGAACGCCTCTGGTTCGGTCGAGAACACGAGCTGACCCCCGACAAGCGTGTGCTGGACGTTGCCTTCGGGATCGAGCACCGTGATGTCAGCGTCTTTGCCCGCAGCGAGGCTGCCTTTGCGGTCGAATATCCCGAGTGTGCTCGCGGGCGCCTCGGTCGCCATCACTAGCGCGACATCCACGGGGACAGAGGCCACAGTTGCGAGATTCCGGACAGCGCTCGACATCGACATCACGCTCCCGCAGAGCCAACCGCCCGCAAGCCGCGCCACATCCTCATCCGCGCTCGTCACCAGCTCCTGGCCGTCGCTCATCTGATGGACGCCGGGTTCCAGACCGGCTGCGTACATCGCGTCGGTGATCAACGCCAGGTTGGCTGCGCCTTTGCACCGCAATGCGAGCTTGACCAGTGCTTCGTTCACGTGGGCGCAAGCCGAATCGCACAAGATGTCAGCGGTGAGGTCGTCGTCGACGAGGGCGAGTTCCTCCAGACCGACTCGCCTGGTTCCGTCGTAGCTGTTCGATTCCTGCAGTTGCCTGGGTACCATGGCGTTGAAGAGGTGAGTGACATGAGTGGCGCCGGCGCTTCGGGCCGCTGCATAGTCAGCCTGTGTCGCGTCCGAATGGCCGAGTGACACGACGGCGCCTGCGGCAGCAAACCGCCTGATTGCCTCGATGGCTCCGCTTTGTTCCGGGGCGATCGTGACCATTGCCAGCGCTCCACCCGACGCTTCGAGCAGCACCTCGACGGCATCGGGGGTTGCCTCCACAACGAAATCGGGACGCTGGGCGCCGTATCGGGGATTGAGGAATGGTCCCTCGAGGTGGACGCCTCCAATGGTGGCGCCATCGCTGACGGGCCCGGAGGCGGCTTGGATCTTGGCGGCCGAATCGACCATTGCGGACAACTCGTTCGTCATCAGCGTCGGCAAGAAATAGGTGCACCCGCCGCTCGCCACATGACGGGCCATGCCGACCGGGTCGTCCTCGGCGTAACACCCACCCGACCCATGGATGTGCACGTCGATGAAGCCAGGCGAGATGATCCGATCGGGCACGTCAACGCGACGTGCGTTCGCCGGAATCTCGATCCCGCCGCGCGGGCCTGCGGCCAGAATCTTGTCGCCTGCCAGCAGGACGACGCCCTCGTCGGTGACGGTTCGATCGATCAGAACTCGGCCTGCGATCGCCAGCGGGCGCACATCGTCTGCCGACATCTACTGGCCGCCCATGGGAGAGCCGTACACCTCATCGGGCGGCTGCGACACGTTGGACTTGCCCATCACGCATCCCCCCGGAACTCACTTTGCTTGGCGCCGGCCCTCACGCTAAACGACAGGCTTGGCTGCGGCATCGGCCCTATGGTTTGGGGATGACGACCGTCATGACTCGTGTGGACGTGGCGTTGTACGAAGAACAGGGCTATCTGGTCGTACCGGACGTCCTGGCCGAATCGGAACTCGAACCGATCCGCCGTGAGCTCGAACAACTAGTCGACAAGGCGTCGGACGTAACCGAGAACGACGACGTGTACGACCTCGAGGACGACCACACCCCGGCGGCCCCGAAGGTCAGGCGGATCAAGAACCCTGACGCGGTCATGCCGAGTGTGGCGGCGCTGCTTCGCCATCCTGTGTTGCTGGACGTGCTGACCCAACTGCTCGGACCGGGAGTTCGTTTCCAGACCAGCAAGCTCAACATGAAGGCTGCCCTCGGCGGCTCAGCGGTCGAGTGGCATCAGGACTGGGCGTTCTACCCGCACACCAATGACGATCTGCTCGCCGTCGGGGTCCTGCTCGATGACGTTGACGAGACCAATGGGCCGCTGTGTGTGCTGCCAGGAAGTCACCGCGGTGAGATCTTCGACCACCATGCGAATGGTTACTTCAGCGGAGCCATCGACCCGGTCCAGAACCCGATCGATTTCTCGACGGCCGTCCCGTTGGTTGGCACCGCGGGTTCGATGACGTTTCACCACGTGCGAGCCGTGCACGGCTCGGCCCCGAACCGGTCGGCGCGCCCACGGAATCTGTTGCTGTTCCAGTTCGCAGCGGTCGACGCGTTTCCGCTGGTGCATCCGATCGGCGATATCGCCAGCTTCGATCGGATGATTGTTGCCGGTGAGCCCACGATCGAGCCACGAGTGACGTCAGTGCCGGTTCGGATGCCGCTTCCGCCCGCACCCCTAGAAGGCTCGATATACGAGATCCAGCGGGCAATGGCAAACCGGTTCTTCGTTTGAAGGTTCGCGTCGCCGGCTTGCCGGAAACGCTCGGCTGAGGGACACCTCGGACAGCGGCCGGGATGCAGGCAGGTGCCGTAGGGTCACGCCATGGATACTGCTGACCGCCTCGAACTGCACGAGCTGCCGGGCCGCTACGGCGACATCATCGACGACCGTGACTGGGATCGGCTGGGAACGATCTTCACCGACGATGCGGTGTTCGACCTGACCGATCTGGGTGCGCCGCGGCTGGAGGGCCTGACGGCGATTCGGGATTTCATGGCCGACGAGGCCGAGCATCCCCGCACCCACACGATGACCAACATCTACGTGAACGAGACGGCGGACGGTGTGGAACTGAAGTTCCGGATCCTGGCCCTGATCGGCGGCGGCAAGGTCGGGACCGCCTCGTATCACGACCTGGTGGTGCGCACGCCCGACGGCTGGCGCGTCAAGGACCGCATGCTCAAGCGCCGCCGCACCCAGGTGTACCCGGACTGAGACGGTTCGGTCCTCGGGGACGGGGTCAGTCGGTGGCTGGAGCGCGGTCGGCGAGCCACTGTCGCCAGCGGGGCTCATCTCGAGTCGGAACTCTTGCAGGCGAGATGGTTACGTCAGCGCAGGCTCGAGCCGGATGCTGCACACTCGTACGCCTGGAACCGACTCGACGGCCTGGCGCGCTGAGCACAGCGCTTCATCGAGCGACGGTGCCTCGCGGTCGAACTCGACGGTGTTGTGGCCGATAGTCGCATCGGTGCAACCAGCCTCGTAGAGAGCTTCGAGTGTCTCCCACCTCAGCAAGTCCGTCCCGTCGGTGACGATCTCAAAATGGTGTGTGGCCATCAACCGTCTTGCCTCCGCCCGCACTTGCCGATCAGCGACAGCAGCCTACGCGCCTCGTTGCCAGCGCTGGCCGGCGTGCTCGATATCGACTTGCTGCACTCCCTGTGCCCTCGCGGGCAGCGCGCTATCCCCCAGGCGTGACCGGCGCGGCCCTTGGGTCGCTTGATGGTCCAGCCAGCAGCCACGAGTGCCTCGATCGCCTTGCGCACATCCTTGTCCGGATGTTTGCCTTGCGACACAGATTGAAACTATACAAAACACACTGACAATCACTCATGGTTTTGGGGCAAGACTTCTGCTGCACCACACAGCCGCGTCGACACGGTGTTCGAGTTGACCGACTTGGGTGTACGTCGTGAGACTGTTCGCCTTGGCGGAGACGGCGTTCTCGCCGATGTATCCCTGTCTTGCAATCTCGTCGATGATGACGGCATAGACATCGCCGGCAACGTTCAGCTCGTCGCCGCCTGGGTCGTCCCCGCATCCGGCGAGGCCCAATCCAAGCAGCATCGCAACGACAAGGCCGAGCGGCCAGGGGCGGAACCCAATGCTGGCTCGTTTCGGATTTCGGCGGTCGTCGACACGCCATTCGCCGGTTCGGTGCAAGCGAGACAGGTGGTTCATGATGCACTCTTCCTGCTGCGAGCCGCTCATCAGATGCGCGGATCGATTGTCCGTTCCGGACCTGCGGAGCGTCAAGATCGGCAAGCATCCCGTCGATGAGAGATGCGGACCACCTCAACCTGCCGATTCGCTTCATCGATGCGGTAGATCACGCGGTACGTCCCCAAGCGAGCGCCCCATAGCCCATCAAGTTCGTCCCGCAGCGGCACACCGATACGCCGAATGGCATCGGTCAACGGCCCCGTGATCAACTCAATGGCAGCGGCGGCAACTGGCTCCGGAAGCCGTTCCGCAAGTTCCACTGCTGCTGGCCGCGCGACCACGAGGTCGTACGACTCGCCCATCATTGGGGCCGAAGCGCCCTGACAGCTTCCACTCCGCGCACGACATCGCCTTCGTCCATGGCTCGCAGACCCTCGGCAATCTCGGCCATCGCATCCGGGTCGGACAGGATCGCCAGCGTCTCCTCCATCGACCCAAGATCCTCGGGACTCATGAGGACGGCCGCAGGCGTTCCGTTGCGAGTGATGACGATCCGTTCGTGGTGGCTGTGAACTCGCTCGACGAAGTCAGAGAAGCGGTCCCTCACTGTTCTCAACGATTCAGTGGACATGGCCACAATTGTGCCACACGTCAGCCCGTCTTCGGAGCGAGGTCGACGAGCCAGGCGCGCCAGCGCGGATCGCCTGTTGGGGGATGGAAGCAGTCGAATGGAGGGTCGGCGCTCTCGACGGCGAGGGTCAGCTCGTCAGCATCTTCGGCGGCACGCTCGGTCCCGATGATGTCCAGAGTCGGTCGATGGGAAGCACGTACAGACGATCGCCGAGCTTGAGGGCATGAGTGCCGGTGTGCAGCAGTACGCCTGCGGCGAATGTGCCGGGCTCGGTTTGATCCGAACGGTCGCGCAGCCAAGCGACATCGCGCAGCTGGCTCGGGGCCGGCGAAGCGGACGCCTTTACCTCGACGGCGACGACGCTGCCATCGGTTCGTTCAAGCACGATGTCGACTTCGCGGCCGGTGTTGTCGCGGAAGTGGTACATGTCGATGGCTTCATCAGCAGCGGAGATCTGTTGAGCGATCTCGTTGACGACGAATGTCTCGACAAGCGGGCCGGTCATCGTGGCGGTCGGCGTGCGCAATCCGCTCGCATCGAAGCGCAGCAACGCTGCCGCCAATCCGGTGTCAGCCATGTGCAGTTTCGGGCGTTTGATCGCTCGGCGAGCACGGTTCCGCGTCCAGGCCGGCAGCTCATGGATCAGAAAGACCGTTTGCATCCACCCGAGGTAGCCCTCGACGGTGCGACGATCGAGGCCGATGCGCCGAGCCCAGTCTGAGAGGTTTACCTCGGTGGCTGTGCTGGCCGCCGCAAGCCGGATCAGCCGGGCGAGCGCTGGACCTGCTCGCAGGTCGCCCAAGTCGACGACGTCTCGGTTCAGCACCGTCGTCACGTAGCTGTCGAACCAGCGCCGTCTCGATGTCCCCGTCAGCTCGAACGGTTCGGGATAGCCGCCACGACACAGGAACCGCAGGTAGGCGTCCCGTGCCGTGCCCGCGGAGGTTCCCAGCCGCACTTCGTCCCTGAACCAAGCTGTGATGGCTGATTCGAAATTGGCTGCGACAATGCCGGCACGGCCGGGTGCCGCCGGATCGTCGACAACGTCGGCATGGGCAGCGATTTCCCTTTGCGACAGCGGCCGCAGCTGCAGGATCGCCGCACGGCCAGCCAGCGATTCACTGATGGTCGGAACGGTGAGAAAGTTTGTCGACCCTGTCAGCAGGAAGCGTCCCGGCCCGCCCTGGTCGTCGACTGCCATTTTCACAGCACGGACCAAACGATCACCTCCGAGCTGAATCTCGTCGATCACCAGCGGATGCGGCTGGTTGTGCAAGAACGTCTGAGGGTCGTCGAGAGCAGCCGCCCGCACCAGCGGATCGTCGAGTGTGGTGTAGGTGCCTCCCCGTTCTGCAGCGACAGCTTGTGCCAGCGTCGTCTTGCCGCACTGCCGGGCTCCGTGCAGCACCACAACCCGGAACGTGTCGAGCGCGGCGCCGATCTGCGGCTTCAGGTCACGCGGGACCATCTCCATACACGAAGCCTACCGCCAAATCACCACTTCGACAGATAGTTGATGTATAAATCAACATCTTGTCAATGTCTAAATCAACTCCACCGTTATGATGAATTAGCCAGGCCCTACGGCGACTGTGCAGGCGGGGCCTGTTCAGCGAGCCAGGCGCGCCAGCGGGGATCGTCACGTTCGGCGGCGGCAGCGTCGGATCCGTAGAGGTACAGCCACACCGAGACCATCGTGAACCCGCCGCCGTCCTCGGAAGTCAGGAATGCGGTGCCGGGCGCCGGTTCGTCGACCAGCAGGGTGATCCGGCGGGGGGCAGTGTCGATCACCGTGCCGGCCAGCTTCGCCACGTCGTCGGCTGCCACTTCGAGGCGATCGCCGACCTCGGGCATCTCGTCGATGCCCAACCCTCCGGTGAGGATCGCCCAACCCTCGTCAGGGCTCACCGGCCACATCACCATCGGCAATGCGGACGTTGCGGTCTGACCGGCAAAGTGCTCCAAGTGGAGCTGCAGGTTGGCCATGAACAGCTTCCAACCGTCGATCATGGCCTCGTACTGCGGGTCGTCGTTGCCGAAGCCAGCGTTGTGCAAGCTCACGGTGCACGTGTTGTCGTCATGCGGTTCGATGGTCCACTCGAACGTCAGCCCATCGACGCCTTCGCCCCCGTCGAAGAGCACCCGGTGCGGCGGCTCCCACGCCGCAACCCGGCCGGCAATCTGCATCTCGGGCTCGGGCCCGAACGACGCCGTCGCCGCTCCCCCGGCCTTCTCTTCGATGGTGTGCGGCACATACCACGACGAGATCCCCGGCCCCGTCGCCACTGCCCGCCACACCGTCTCAACGTCGCCGATCACCTCGACCGAAAGATCAATCACCCGTCCTGTGTCCGCCATGCCCACAGCCTGCCGCATCGCGGCAGCGTTAGCGAATGCCCCGCAGCAAGGCAAGCTGCAACTGAGGCATCAGGGACCGGTGCGGACTTCGATCGGGATCGCCGTGCCCGCAGCGACAGCGACCGGTGTCCAGAGATCCACCTCGACTTCGGGGCTCTCAATGGTGACGATCAGTGAGTACCGAGCGCCGAGATCGCTTCGGTCGCGGCCTGGAATTTCTTTCCACCAGCCGGTGACCGGATAGACCGCGATCGTCGCGCGCTCGGCAAGATCGGCCGCAGATCCTGTCCAGATGTCGACGTGTAGCGAGCCGCGCACGCGTTCGTTCGGTCCCAAGAACCACTCGCCGGAATCATCGGCCGCAGGGCCTCGTTCTTCGTCTTCTGCGCGGGCCAGCAGATTGAGACGCTCGCGCAGCTCGTCGCGAGTCTCAGTCGGTCGCCGGATGTCGAACCTCAGTCCGTGCGATGCGTAACGAAACCGCCGGGTCCATCCACGACGCGACGGGTTCGGCAACACGAAGTAGGACAATGCGATTCTCAGTTGGACTTCATTGTCTCCGAGTTCGGCCAGCACTTCGTTGGGCCACGGAAGATCGTGGAGGTGCATTTCCCGCATCTTCCCGTTGCGGTACGGGTGAATTGTGTCCTGAACGATCAATGTCACCGCGTCGTCAGCACTGCGCAGCGCCCGTTCCCTATCCGGCACTCCCCACCCGTAGCGGCGCACTCGATTTGCATGATCCTGTTTTCTGTTGCCGGGTGTGCTCTTCAACATCTGATTCGACCAGCGGGCAGACTGCACAATGAGACCTCGAAGAGTCTCCGGCCAGAAGCCTGGATAGCCCGTCTGCAGGTCGGTCGCCATACCGCCAACAGCGGCCGTGGCCGGACTGGTTCCCGTCATCGTCGTGAGCAAGCGGCCACCCAACAGTGTGGAACGAGTGGTCAGCACACCCAGCGCTCCTGGTGTGTCAATGGTCATTCGCTCGGGCGATGCGGCGGCATTTCCGCCCTCAAACACGACGTCCGGCTTATGGGCCCACTGAGGCTTGAAACCGACTGAAGTTCGGCTGAAGGGGGATAGCTCGCCGAGTGGGGCCAGCGGGGTCCAGCTGTTGAAATCGGTCTGAGAGGACAGGTCGTGCAATTCAGTCGACGCGCCGACGGTGATGACATTCCACGCTTGACCGGGATCTTCGACCGGCTCAAGATCAGATCGCGTGAGATGGTCAAGTTCGTACGGGCGGCGCACGTTCCCGGCGGATACGAAGAAGAGCCGTTGACTCACATGCTCATCCTCAAGAATCGCCACGATGCCGTCGTCGGATACGTCAATCGCCTGCCCAGCCGCGAGCGCGTCAAGTGCGGCCGACCATCCGGTGGGCTGACCGAGTTCCGCGCCAGGCGCATCCTGAGGACTCGCGGCAGACACAGCCATAACGAATGTGCGGTCTCGCGCAGGGCGCGCAATTTCTGGCAGCGAAACGGCCTGCGCCGTCAGCGACGCATACAGCCGCTCATCGTTCAGACCTTGGTTGGGCAGAATCTTCACTGATTCAAGCCACCCGGAAAGCGTCATCGGTTGGTGCGAGAGCAGCGCTCTCCCGAGATCGCCGTAGAGAGCGATTCCGGCCATCTGCGTTCCATGGCCTTGACGATCGTCTAGCCCCCCCCCACCGGGGATTGCAGGCATGCGCATCCAACGGCGCGAAGGCAGGGGAGATGAGAGGGTGGCCTGCTTCAATGCCGGTGTCGAGCAGACAGATTGCTGGCGAGTCTGGTGCGGGCGGTCTGACGCGGTCAGCCAAGTTGTGGACGAACTCCCGCTGGTCGGCGAGAGACCAATCCGCGAGCGGCTGAGCTGCGACCGATGGGTGACGAATCTCCGCCAGATCATCCAGCACACCCACCGCCGACGACAACTGCCGCGCCGTCGCCCTTACGAGCATGACGCGACGCTCGCTGAAGATCAATCGGGACATCCCGACGGTCACGTCAGTCTGTTCGGCGAATGAAGCGACCCGCGACTCGACACCGTTTCTCTCGCGTAGCCACAGCTCCCACCATGTGCGCTCCTCGGGTGGCGGAAACAACTCCGCCGGTTCAGTCCAGAAGGCCTCGAGTGTCGCGAGGCGTAGGTCTGCAATGCGCTCAACGAGGTTTTGATGGCGCGGATTGCCGCCGGGCGTGTCCTCGGTGGCGTACTCCTCAAACTTACGCAGGAAGCCGTCGACCTGTTGATCGGGCACAAACACGGTTGCGAGCTGAACGACGTGATCTTCTACGGTGATGCTCCGTACCGCCCGAAGCTCCGGGTGGACCTTGGAATTGCGAGGTTCGAGAGACTGAAGCGCGAGCTCATAGCCGGGGAATGACTCGAATTCGACGTAGATGCCGTCAATAGTTCCTTCCACATCGATATCGCGCGCCGACGTGCGCTGGCCATGGGCGGTATCAAATGCCGACTCAAGTCGCTCGCTCAGGTGCGCTCCATGAGCTTGGCGATGGCCCGGCGACGGGGGTGACTTTCCGCCGCGACCCTGCGTGGCTGGCTGATAGCTCTCTGCGGTGGCCGGTGCAGCCACGAAAACGTGAGGACGATTTCGTTCCGCCACTACGAACTGGGGTCGTCACGATGACGTGCTCGGAGCGCATCCCAGAGGGTCTCGGTGTCCACGGTGCGCCTGTCGGTCAGGATGCTCGCCTTGGCGGCTTGCTCCGCTGCAATGGTGATCTCGCTGTGGCTCAACCCCCTTGCAGCGGAACCGATCTTGCGCCAATCGATGTCAGCGAGATCGAGCGCTGCGAGGCGATTACGGATGACCATGTTCCCGATCCGCACATCTGGCAGGCAGTACTCCAGGCGCGTGTCGAATCTCCGAAACAACGCCCGATCCAGAACTTCGGGCAGATTGGACGTCGCTATCAGAACGCTGTCGGAATCGTCGTCTTCCAGAAACTGTAAGAACGAATTCAGCACACGCCTGATCTCACCGACATCGTTGGGAGCGGCCCTTGCACCCGCTAGCGCGTCGACCTCATCAAAGAGGTAGACGCCCGTGGTGGCGACCATGGCATCGAAGATCAACCGAAGCTTCGAAGCCGTCTCGCCCATGAACTTTGTGATGAGCCCGTCAAGACGCACCGCAAACAGCGGCAGCGAGAGCTCGCCCGCCAACGCCCGCGCTGTCATCGTCTTGCCGGTACCGGGAGGCCCCACAAGCAGCAGCCGTCGAGCAGGCGCGAATCCGCGAGAACGCAACCGGTCCCGCTGGCGCTGCTCATGGAGTACCCGCTTCAGTTCGCGGCGCAACGGTGCTGCCAAGGCCAAGTCGGCCAGGCGCTCATCGGGGTACGCGGCCGTGAGCAGCGATGCAAGCTCTCCGCGGGGTGCAGCGACAGGGGTGGGCACCGCAGCACGCGGCTGACCCCTCCCCGCGTCGATGAGTGCCTTGAGGTCCTGTGCGTAGCTCGCGTGGCCGCTGCGAGCCTCAGTAGCAGCAAGCTGGAGCGCGACCGCGTAGAACCGCTCGTCGTCACCAGACGCATGGCTCTTGATGAGCGCCTTGACCTGGTCCGCCGTAGCCATGCCGCCAGCCTCCCTGCGCCCCTGAAGGTACCCCGGTCCACCACCCCGCAGCAGACCAAGCGCCAAGCGCCGGTTCCCGTCTTGGAGCGGTGCTCGAAAGCCCTCGAAGCGGAGCGATCAGGGCAACTTGAACCATTTCTATCCGTCCATCACTCCCGCAGCAGTATGGGAAAGAGTCCGAAGTTCACCAACTCAGCCGTTTCCCAGATGGCCGCCGAGCTGACGGTTCACGGAGAACACGTAGCAGTATGCGGAGGCTGCTGCAGACTTGCCGGGCACGAGACCCGTAGCTACGCCTCCAGCCGTTAACGCGAGGCCAAGCGGGTCTCCGCCGGATTTAGGCTTGTTGGTCTGCAGCGCGTCGAGATTATCCCTCACCGCGCCAGCTTCGATGTGGCCCACGGTGATCGCCGCTATGTGCCCATCGGTCATTGTGCGCTCTGCCAGCCAGCCTGCCAGCGGCTCCGAATGTGTCAGGTGACACTCGAAGAACCAACAGCAGTCGAGGCGAGAGGGAAACAGATCCGGAGGATGGGGTGGCGATGCGTCTCGCCAAGACCCCCACCTGTTGCTTCGGAAGTCAGCTCCGCGTGCGCCAGTAGCGATAGTGCTCGCCCTCGCCGCTCTGGTCGCCGTCCAGCTCGCCCGAGTCGATCAGTCGCGACAGCACGCCATTGACGATCTCGGCCGATCCGGTCTCGGTCATCCCGAGCCGATCCCGCAGCCAATACAGGGTCAGCTCCTCGTCGCCGAGCGCGTCCAGCACGGCCGCTTCAAGTTGGGTGAGCCCGATCCGACATAAGCGCTGAGCATCCATGCCGCACACGGTAACGGCGCGCTGAGACTTGCAGCTGCGAGCGCAGCCCGAGACGCAACGATGCCCCGAACGACCGAGGTCGCCCCTAGGTCTGGGGGTCGCCGAGGTGTGCAGCTGACGTCAACCGACTGCGTCAGTTGCACAGCTAGCTTCTCGCCATGGCCATTGGCAGTGACTCCGACATGACCGGAGAACAGGGTGACGAAGCCGATGCATCCTCCTATGTGGGATACGTGTACGTGGCGACGAATCCTGCGATGCCTGGCTCGGTCGAAATCGGCAGCGACTATGGCGGCATGGCCGCACGGCTGCGCTCTGCGGCTCTTCCGAATCCCTTGGCCGCGACTGAGGCCGGGTTCCTCCCGAGGCATCCATGTGCAATAGGCGCCCGAATGGCTTGTACCGTTCGATGTCTCGTCTGAAGGCGGCGACAGTCCTGCTGCCGATTCCACAAAGACTTCGTCATTGCTCGTCCCTGACAAGATCGACCCCGAGGCAGGCCTCCGACTGGCCGGTCAGAAGCCGCAGCTCGGCATCCGGTTCAGACGGGCCGATGACGGTCGACAGCAAGCAGACCGATGATCAACATCGCCGCATTCGCCAGTGGCCCGTACTTGCCGATGCCAGGAGAGGTCTACTGGGTGGACACCGCGATTCTCAGTGGTTATGACAAGAAGCCACGCCGACCGGTTCTCGTGGTTGAACTACCTCACTCATCACTCGGACGAATCACCGTTGTGACGCGGACCTCGTCCCGCGATCGAAGCCCAGGCGTACACTCGGAGGCCAACGTAAGTCTCGGTCTCAACCGGCCGGGTACGTGGGGATACAAGCGAACTGCTGACGCATCGCTGTGGACACCCTCGAATGTCTCGTATAGCGGCGCGGTTGACTGGGACGAGCTCTACGACGTGAGAGTCGAGTTCAACCTGTGACCCCGTTTGACGATCGCCATGCCGACAGCATCGATGATGCCCCCGAAGAAGGTCTGGAGGCAAGCAAGACTAGGCTTGCCGAGTTGACAAGAGCTGACGACTCAACGTCTGTGCGCGTGTGATGGAAGCCCGAACCGATCATCCGCTCGACAGCGATCTGCAGGAATACACCCGCGACGCTTCTGCCGGCCCGCAGGCCGCCGAAATCCTCGAACACCTCCGAGCGTGCTTGCTATGCCGCATTCGCGTCGCTCGAATCCGCCGCAACGACCTCGGCCACACAGCTTCACCACTTGAGATAGCGCATCCCAAAACCTGGCCCAGGATTCTCGCAGCGATCAACTCAGCGCAGCATCCCAACTCGTTCTCGCCGGGCCAGGTCTGGCTCGCAGGCAGCGACCCGCGCATGCTCGTATGGATCCGAGCAGTGCTCGCGAATGCAGTGAGCGTCTATGCCGTGACCCTCGACATCGACGCCGCCGACGAAAAGTCGCTTATCGTCGACGAGTTCGAGGCCATCGGGCACCCGGTCACGATCATGTCCTCAGTCATCGGCACCGTTCCGAACGAACAGCTCAGCGTCTACCTCGGCGACCTCGACATTCAACCCGAACTCGAACGGATCTCCGGATCGGCGTCGACCGGCCAAGATCATGGGCTCAGAACCGGTGCTCCCATCACGAGCCAAGCTGACGAGAGGATCGTGCTCCGCCAGATCCTCGCCGACGAACTCGCGTCCTTGGATCCGATTGAAGACGACGACGATGGTGACGAAGATTTTGACCCGATCTCAGCCGCCGCTGCCATCATGGACACCCTCGTCAATGAGCTTCCCTCCCTTCGTGGCGATTCGCTCCGCATTCATCGGCCCCAGTCGTTCGCACATCTGCTGACAATGCCGATGGGCTGCCTGCCTGTCGCTTGTGTCGAGGAATTCGGCTGCACCGCGATCGTGATGGCGGCCGAAGACGCGTCGGCGTGGCCTCCAGCAATGGACTCGGTCGCGCACGCAGCCAAGTTCCTCTCAGCGGTCTCCGCAGACGCGCTTGCAATCGCCAACTCCAAGTTCCCATTCGATGCCGCCGTCTTCGAGAAGCAAGACCTGCACTACGCCTACGAGCCGCCCCAAGCCGACTCGATGCTGGAACCGCGGGTCGACCGCGAAACCCAGCCGCTCATCAAGGCGCTTGTCAACCTCTTGGATCAGAGCACCTTCGCCGTGGCCGAATCGCCCATGCCGTCGCCAGCAGGCACCGGATTCGAGCTTGCGCCGCCCTTGCGAGAGCATGCAGCCGACGCGATCGAGCGGCTGAGCACAACGGGTGCCCAACTCACCAAGCGGGAAGCGCTCAGGGCGCTCAGCAGCGCAGATGCGACGGCCATCGCCGAAGCTCTCGCGTCATCGACCACATCAGAGGAACTGATCGCACTCCTCGATGCGATCGCGGAACGATGATCCGCCGACTGAAACTCAGGAACTGGCGAAGCTATGAAGTCGCTGAGGTTCCCTTTGAACCCGGAACGACGTTCATCGTCTCTCCCAACGGGATCGGCAAGACCTCGCTTCTCGAAGCTGCCCGGTTCGCGCTGACCGGCAAATGCGACGACTTGACATCGCCAGTTCGAATGGGCGAAAAGGAAGCCGAGATCAGTCTCTCGATTCAGCTGCCCAACTCACGAGTGCTCGTCGTCGAGAGGACACTGACGGCCCAATCTGGTCAGCCGTCGTCGTTTCGAGCCCGGATAGCCGACGACGAACTCAGCGAAGAACGCATACGCGCCGAACTCCGAGGCGCCTTCGGGGCCGACCCAGCGTTCCTCGGCAGGAACGCATTCATGCTCGACAGCCTGCAGCACGGTCCGACCTTGGACCTGCGCAGCCAACTCACGATCGCATTCGGACTGTCCGAGACCGAGTCGACAGCCGACCTACTGAGACAGCTCGCAGACGAGCGCGAAAAAGAAGCCGGTAAGCAGTCCAGAGCCATTAGAGCCCAACGAGGGGAAATCAAGAAACTCGAACTGGACCACGCCGCAGCACGCGAGGCAGCAGCGGCTGCCCACCGGCGACTGGAAGCGACGCGAACACGCTTCGACGAGATATCCGACTCGCACCAACGTGCCAACGAGCACAGCGCGGCTGTGGCGCGGCACGCGGCGTGGCAAGCCGCATCGGTCGAGATCGCCGACTCCTTGGCAGCACGGTCCCCTCAGGTCACAGTCGAGGACATCCACGCCAGCGCAGCCCAGATGCTCTCAGACGCTGAGTCCCGGCGTGCCGATCTCGAGGCACAAGCGGCACACCTGCAAGCACGAATAGAACTCATCGAAGCAGCGCTCAGTGATCTCATGTCGGCAACCGCTGAGTGTCCAGTCTGCCTGCGCCAGCTCGGTGAACCCGAACGCGTCTCAGCGCGTGCGAGGCATCAGGCATCTCTCGATCAATTACGCGATGAACGCAGAAGCCTTCAACTTGCACAAGCGGCCACGGACTCCGACGCCGCCAAGCAGCTCATGCGCCGTGTCGACGCCCTCGGCGAACCACCATCGGTGCCCGCAGTGCCTCACGGCGATTCGCCCCAAGAATTCGGAGAACTTCACGAAGCTGCGCGCAATGAACTCGAAGATGCAGTCGCCGAACACGAAGCCGTCCAGCATCGAGTCGAGCAGCTTGCCGCCGCTCTAGGAGAAGCGAAGGACCTCGACGAACGTGCCGCTCAAAGCGTCCGCTCCTGGCGTCGCTGGGCGCTCACCTCAGCAGCGTCAACTGCAACCCGCTCCACCTTGGATGATGCGCTCGCTGCCCAGCTGCGGCCGACCGCCGAGGCCGTCGGCGAGAAGTGGAACGCTTTGTTTGCGGATCGACCGGATCTGCACTTCGACATCGCAGGAGATATGTGGCGCGACCTGCGCGGCCACCAACTCAACATCGACGCCTTCAGCGCAGGAGAACGAATTGCCGCCCGGCTCCTGATGCGTCTCGCCATTCTCACGACCACGACTCGTGCGCAGTTCTGCTGGGTCGACGAACCGCTCGAACATCTCGATCCCAGAGCCCGCCGACTCGTAGCACGCATGCTCTCCGATGGACGCAAAGCAATGCGACTCCGCCAGCTTGTCGTAACGACTTACGAGGAAGACCTCGCCCAACTGCTTGCCGATGACAATGAAGAGACCCACATAGCCCGAGTCCGCGCCCCCGCCTAGCTGACAGCAGCGTGAGCTGCCCGCGGCAGCCAATAGCTCTCGGCGAGAACGGCGACTCGCTCATCGCGTTCATCTACGACATGGTTCTCCACGCTGCAAACGCCGACCGCTGCCTCGATGCCGGAATCATCGCGTTCAGCAAAGTCCAGCGCACCGCCAACAACCGTTACGCGCCATGCCGACTCAAAGGCGACCACGGCAATGACGCGCCATTCGTGACGACAGCCGACGAAAAGGTGGTGCCCCCTCTGTTCGCCATCGACGGCACCCCCGCTATCAAGATCGTCGACGGCGGCACCGCCTACGACGGCATGCCCGCCATCCGAGTCACCGACGGCATGAACGACGCGAACCGCATGCCTAACCGCCACCGAGCGGCTCCGCCCGCGACCAACGAGGAGACTCATCCGTGGTAAAGACACGCAACCTCTTCATCAGCCACTCCTGGAGCTCCGGAGACAACTACGAGCGCCTCTGCAGGCTCATGGACAACGACCCGTACTTCAGTTACAACAACTATTCGGTTCCACGAGATGATCCGATTCACAATGCCCCGAACCAGCAACTGCTCCGCGCCGCAATCAAGCGGCAGATGACTCCGTGCCATGTGGTTGTCATCATCGCCGGCGTGTACGCGACCTACAGCAAGTGGATCATCGAGGAGATCAATCTGGCCAAGCGCGGATTCCTCTACGCCAAACCCATTCTTGCGGTGGAACCTTGGGCATCGGAACGGACATCAACGGTCGTGCGCGAAGCTGCCGACCGTGTCGTCGGCTGGAACACGAACTCGATCGTTCAGGGGATTCGCACCCTGTCGCCGTGACCTGCAACGCGCGCTGTTAGCTGAAGAACGCGAGCGCGACGAAGCCGGCTGCGTAGACCAACGCGAACAAGCCCGGAACCCACTTTTCGATGGCTGTGAGACGCCGATAGCTCCGTCGAGACTGGCCTCGCTCGAGCAATTGCCACTCCGCTGCCCACGGCGCGGCGGGCAGGCGCTCTTCGATGGCGTTGACGATCGCCCACTTGGCCGAATTCAGCTGGCGGTAACTGTGGACGGTGAAGCCCCACAGAGCGCAGACGCTGATCATGATGACAGCAGAGAACAGCAGCGGCCATAGGGCAGCTTCCTCGCTGGAGAGGCCGAATGCGGCCAACGCGACCGATGCCGCAGAGTTGACCAGGAGGAAGAAGTTGTTCGCGATGCCCCGTCGGTGGCTGACCTTCTCGGCGGACTCGACATACAGCCCATACTGCGTGAGCAGCGTGCTCGTGCTGTCGTCATCGGGCTCGTGCTCAAGACTCCAAAGCACCGATCGGATCACTTGCTCTCGCTCGATCTCGGCGGCCATCCGAGCTTCATCGGACGCTCGCGATCGCTTCCAAAATCTCGACATGACAACCCTCGGATGACAGGCCAGGTCCACCGCATCCCGTCGCAGACCGAATGATTGGGGCGAGCCTAAGAGGTTCTCCGTCGTCGGCGCAGCCTTAGTTCTAAGACTGACGGAAGTTGACACTCGGGGTTTCTCGTGAGAGGAAGTCCTGATGGACGACCGAGAGCAGCAACGGCACCCACCGCTATGCGTTCTCTGCGTTCGAACCGAGCCAGACGTTCTTGCCTATCGCGGAGAGAGTGGTCTTGTGGGTTTCGTAGCCGGGCATGAGGCGGGTGACTGTGGACCAGAACTCGGGGGTGTGGTTGGTCTCGCGGAGGTGGGCCAGTTCGTGGACGAGGACGTAGTCGATCAGGCTGGGTGGGAGTTGCAGGGTGGCCCAATGGACGTTGATGCGTTGAGGGCCGTCGGAGGGACGGGCTGAGCCCCACCGATAGCCGAGGTCTCGGACCTCGACGGTCACTTCGTCTTCGCCTATGCGAGCAACCCAGGGCCGGATCCTTCGGCGGAGCCACCGGCCGCCGACGTCGATGTACCAGCGGCGCATTGCGGCAGCGCCGTTGCCGACTTCATCCGAGCTCAGGTGGAATCGGCCACGGTCGAGACGAACGCCGTTGCGGCTTTCGCTCTCGGTTGTCAGGGTCAGGCGGTAGCTGCGGCCGAGATAGGCGAAGCCTTCGCCTTCGACGAACTGTTTCACGACAGCGGGGCCGGTGAGTGCGTCCTTCTCGGCCAGCTTGCGGTACACCCACGAGCGTTTGGCGGCCACGAATTGCGTGGCGCGTTCGACCGTCGCCGTCGGCGGCGCCTTGAGCCGCAGTGACGCATCGCGATCGACCACGATCTCGATGGTCGTGCGATCGCTGGGCGGTTCCACTTGGAGCACGAGGTCGCCGACGACCAGCGACGGGAGATCATGCAACGCGGCGGCAGTCATGACAGTCGGTACTGGTTGGCCTTGGCGAGGGCAACCAACTCCACGGCCAGCTCGTCGAGGCTGGCGTAGGCGAACAGGTTGCTGCGGTCGAGCGTCTGCTTGATCGCCTTGCGTAGTTCGTCCTGCTTGGTTGCGTTGTCCCAGAAGCCGACCACGCCGATGATCCGGCGCACCTCGGCCACGAGCCCGTTCGTCAGCGCAATCAGCCGCTCGCTCGCGTCGGGCTCCGAGTTGGCGACCTTCTCGGCCATCTGGTTGTGGAAGGGCAGCTCGGTCGTCGGGTCCAGCCCCGTGTCTTCCTCGTCGGTTCGGCCGGCGTTGATGTCGGCGACCAGCTCTTCGAACTCGAGCGCCATCTGGTCCCACCGTTCTTCGAGCCGTTCGAGGATCTCGTCGATTCGCTGCGAGAGCCGCTCGTAGTAGACGGGGTCCTCGTCGATGTGCTCGCGGATGTGGTGACGCACGGCGTGTTCCATCTCGGACGCTTTAGCCCGATCCGAGCCGATCCCGTTGATGTGGGCGCTGAACGCCGGATCGGTGATCCTCACCGGGCGAATCTTCTGGCTGAGGTCCAGCACGGTGATGTGCCGGTCGATCAGTCGGCGGACCTTCTCCTTGTACTTGTGCGGATCGAAGTCGCCGTCGGGCGTGTCGCGATAGCGACGCCGGGCCAGCATCTGGATTTCGCCGAACAGGTTGACGTCCTCGACGAACGGCAGCGCCTCAGGCCTGGGCAGCACCGTGTCGAACGTCGTCAGGAACGTTCGCAGCGCAACGTCAAACCCGGCCCGCACCCGTTCATCGGCCAACACCTGCAAGCAGGCTTCGATTGCATCGACAGTCGCCGCCGGCTCGACACCGCGCTGCACGAAGATCTGGCGCACCCGTTGGCGTTGTGGCTCCAGCTTCTCGATCTCGGCGGTCAGCGGGCGCAGCGCCCCGTCCACGTCGGGGTCCAGTTCGCCGTCGGTGTTGGTGTACGCAGCGAGCGCCGTCGTGAGCTGAGCGGACACGCCGTAGTAGTCGACGACCAGCCCGTAGCTCTTCTTCGCCGCCGTCCGATTGACACGCGCAACCGCCTGCAGCAGCTCGGCCTCTTGGATCATCCGGTCGAGGTAGAGCACCTGGGCCTGCGGCACGTCGAACCCGGTCAGCAGCATCGACTTCACGATCAGCAGCGCAAGCGGATCGTCCTTCTCGCTGCCCGGCCCCAGCGGCAGCTTGAAGCTCTGGATGCGTGCCTGCTGGCGGGCCTTGTCGGTCCAGTGGGCGTAGTGCGGCGGGTCGTTGTGGTCCCCCGAGATGACCGGCGCGAAGTCGAGCTCTCGGATCAGGCCGACCTGCCCGGCGGCGGTGCGCATGAACAACTCGTCGGAGTCGAGCGTGTCGTCGGGACCATCGAGCAGGTCCGGCAGCCGTTGTTCCAGCTCAGCCACCAGCTCGTCGCGCGCACCGCGCAACGCCTCGTGGTACCGCACGCATGCCTCTCGGCTGGTGGCGACGATGATCCCCTTGAACCCGTCGGGCATCACCGTGCCGATGTAGTGCCGGAGGATGTCTTTGGCTTTCGCCGCGATCAGTTCGGGCGCTTCGAGCACCTGTGCGGTCGTGGCGTACTTGCGCTGGAGCGTCTCACGCTGCTCTTCGGTGAGCTCGGCGAACCACTGGAAGAAGACGTCGTCCATCTTCGAGGCGCCCTTGACCGCAGCATCGGTGGTACGGCCCTCGTACAGGATCGGCACCGTCGAGCCGTCGGCCTCGGATTCGGACAGCGTGTACCGATCGAGGTAGCCGCCGAAGATCTCCAGCGTCTTCTTCCGCTTGCCCAGGATGATAGGCGTGCCGGTGAAGCCGATGCGGGCGGCGTTGGGCACCGCGTTCATCAAGTTGGCATGCAGCGTTGACGCCTGAGAGCGGTGCGCCTCATCGACCATCACCAGGATCGATTCCGACTCGTTCAGCGTCTCGAACGTCTCCCCTTCGCCCAGCCCGTCGGCGCCATCGGCAGCGGTATCGCGGTACTTCTGGATCATCGCCATCACCACACCCGGACCGGGCTGGCGCAGCAGGGCTCGGACCTCGGCTGCGCTTCGGGCGACCTTGATGGTCTCGCCGACCAGCGCTGCGGTGTCACTGAGCTGCGCTTGAAGATCGGTGCGATCGGTGACCAGGACAATCTTGAAGCGTCGGAGCTGCGGGTGGCTGCGCATCGCTCGGATCAGGAACACCATGGTCAGGCTCTTGCCCGACCCCTGGGTGTGCCAGATGATCCCGCCCCGGCGATCGACATGGCCATCGACGACGCGGGTGTCGCCGGTGAGCAGCCGTCGCAGCGCCTTCTGGACGCCGCGGTATTGCTGATAGCGGCCGACGAGCTTGATTGTGCGACCCGCGCCGAGGTCCATGAACAGCGTGAAATGACGGATGATGTCCAGCAGCCGCTCCGGGGCCAGCATCCCGGCTGTTAGCAACTCTTGTTGCGTGACGGCGTCGGCGGGTTTGCCGAGCGATGCGGCGACCTCGTCGACGGTCGCTGGGCTCGGGTCCTTCCACGCCAGATAGTGCTCGGGCTCGGCGGAGAATGTCGCCGTCTGGGCCCGCTCGCCAGTGGTGGCGACGGTGAGCTGGTTCGTCCAGAACAGTTGCTCCGCGCCCTCGTTGGCTTCGCCGTCGCGCTGGTTGGCATAACGGCGTAGCTGATCGATCGCGTCGGTGATGCCACTGTCGTGGCCGGGCGACTTGGCTTCGATCACCACCAACGGGATGCCGTTGACGAACAGCGTCACGTCGGGCCGAATGTTCGGCGCCTGCCCCGGTGTCGCCACCGAGAACTGCGATACGGCAAGGAATTCGTTGGCCGACCAGTCGTCCCAGTCGATGTAGTTGACAACCTGGTCTCGGCCCCTGTCCCAGCCGTCGAGCCCCGCGACTGTCGTTCCGCCCATCAGCAAATCGGTCGACAACCGGTTCGCTTCCAGCACCTTGGCCCCGGCCGGCATCGACTTCAGCTCCGCGACTGCTGCTCCGACGCGGGCCTCGTCCAGCCACAGTGCGCCGTCGGGGCCACGGTTGATCTTCTTCAGCGTCGAATCAAGCCGTCGCCCAAGAAGCGCGTCGCGATCCGACACCCGAGCGTCAACGCCGTCCGCTCGTCGCTCGGACCAGATCAGCGTTTCCCAACCCAACAAGGACAGATGGTCCAGCAGCGGCCGTTCGACCCTTGCCCACTCCGCACCAGAGCTCACGCCGCGACCGTCCGGACACGCCCTGACAGCAGATCGGCCGCGAGACCGGAACGAAGCTCGCGTAGCTTGGAGAGGGACTCTGCTTCTGCCTCAATCCTGCGCGCCAGCGCGCGCAGCATGGCCCACATTCTCCGTTGCTCAGCCATTGGAGGGGTTGGCAGACGAAGTGATCGGAGAGTCTCGGAGCGAATCGCAGACATGATCCCTCCCTGCTCATCACGGCAAAAGTGGGCAAGCACCCAAGGCGCGTAGTTCATCTGCAGGCAGGCCAACTCAGGCAGGTAGCGCTCCTGGTCGAGTGTCAAGGTCCACACGTGCTTGCTGGACACAGCTTCGCCAATCGAATCGGGCACAACACAGCATCGGCCGACCGTGCCCATGATGGTGATCATGATGTCTCGTGGACGAACGCGATAGCGGCGCAGTTCATAGGACTTGTCAGGGGTTACGAACCGGCGGTAGTCGGCGACGAAGTGTTCACGCTGAACATTGTCAATCCCAAGCAGCGGCACGCCCTCATTGACGAGTTCGGAAGCGAGCAAAAAGCTTCCGAAGGGGCCGCTTCTCATGGCGGGACTTCGGTGACCCAACAACTCCTCGACCCGGACGACCTCCCAATCCGGCGGAGGCGAATCTGTCATTCCAGGGGCAAGTTGCTCGCGCAGAAGCCCTACTCGAGCAGCGACGAGCTTGGCGATAACGCGATCGGTGGCTTTGATGGTGTCATCGACCGTGTCGAGAATCTTCGCGATCTGCCTCTGCTCCTCCGGAGGCGGCACCGGGATCACCAAGTCGCGGAGCTCTTCGTCGTAGATGTGAATGACCGTTGAGCCACGTCCCAGGCGCGACTTCTGGATGCGCGATGATGTGCAATCAGCAACATGCCCCAAGAAACTCGAATTGATTTCGATTGCTGGTCGGAGAATGATCACATCGCCGCCGCAGTAGGCGCGCCCACGCATGAGATTCACGGCGGACCTACCAATGTCATCGACAGTCTCCCCCGAGCTGGCGAAAAGGACGTCACCGTAGCGAAGTGGCGTGTAGGAATTGACGCGATCAGGGCTAATCCGCGAACGGGTGTCCGTGATTCGGCAGTCGTGATGGGTGTATAGATCCCCATATCGAACACACGGAAGACCGTCATCAACCTCGTCTTGCTTGGAATCGCCGCCACCCCTGAGGAACAGGCCAATGTGTCCCAGCCGCTCGGCCGACCATCCGTCTGGCAATACTCCGAGAAGACCGCTCTTGACGCGTTCGCTACTCATAGCCAAGTTGGATCAAGTGTGTTCGAAGACCAGCGGCGGACGCGAATCGTGCGGCGTCGAGTTGGTGGAGGGTGGCGCCGTACTTGTTGACGAGATTGTCGTACCAGAGGAGAGTCCGGCGCTCGATGCCAGCAAATTGGTCTGCCACGAGCGTCTCGATCCGGCTGCGGAGCACGCCGATGGCCTCAGCGGGAGCGTCTTCCAGAGGCATGGCGTCGAGGGTCTGGTGGGCCGTGGCGAGCAGTGAGGCGTCGATGGCCTTGAGCGTCTTCTTGGCCTTGGTGCGCTCCGACTTCATCATCTTGATCTTGGCCGGGGTTGGAGCGTCGTGTTCGGGCTCGTCGTTTTCGGCGCCGGTGGCTTCAGCAGCTTTGATCTCGGAACCCAGGCTGGCAAGCGCGGCTGCGAGCTCGGCCCGGGAGGCCAACTGCGGCCCGGCGAGGAGCTTGATGGCAATCTGATCGGCCAGGTCGGGGGCGTTCTCGTCGTCTTGGCTGGCTTCGGCGGTGGTGAGCCAGGCCTCGATCACCGCCTTCCAGTCCCGGCTAACCGCGGTCTGGAGCTCGTGGACGCTTTCCTCCCACCATGTGGCTGCCGCGCCCGCTGCGTCGAAGTGCTCCATCCCGGCTGGAGCCATGTGGGCGGTGAAGTCCTCGACGAGCTCTTGGCGCAAGCCGGCGAGGCTGGCCCGGTCGGGTAGCGCGAACAGCATCGGTTCGACAGTGTCGGCCCACCATTGGGGCCACGGGCTGGCGGCGGCCCGCTGCGCCACGGCGTAGCCGATAGCGCCGTGCGCGGCCTCTCGTCCTTCGGGGGAGGCGATGTTGTGGCGCCAGTCGGCGTAGCCGTCGGCCCGGTCGGCGAACAGGATCCCTAGCGCATTCAGTCCGGCCCGCTCCACCAGGTCCGCGGCGGCGTCGATCTCCGCCATGGGCACGCCGCCGTGGAGGTGGGCTCGTACGTCGTGGGGCTCGGGCGGCGGGGAGTTGTCGGCATAACGGCGGATGTTGCAGTTGAAGTCGTTGTCGGCCAGTTCGTCGATGGTGACGATCTTGGCGAAGCCGTCCACGTCGGCGAAGTCCCTGCAGGTCGCGGTGATCTTCTCTTCATCGCGGGGGCGAAGGTGATTCTGGGCACGACCCTCGCCGAAGTCCCGATCGGCGTTGATGAACAGCACCTTGCCACGTCGCTCGGGCGGCTTGGAGCGCTTGGCCCGCAGGATCAGGATCGCGGCGGGAATGCCGGTTCCGTAGAACAGGTTCGGGCCGAGGCCGATGACCGTGTCCAGCAGGTCGTCCTCGATGAACTTCTGACGGATAGAGCGCTCGGCACCGCCCCGGAACAGCACCCCGTGTGGCATGACCGTGGCGACGATGCCGTCGTCCTTGAGGACGGCCAGCATGTGCTGCAGGAACATGAGGTCGGCCTTCTTGCCTCCCTCGGGGGTATAGCCGTAGCGGAATCGCTCGGTGTGGGTGAGCGAGTCCGTGTCGTAGTTCTGGCTGAACGGCGGGTTGGTGATGACACGGTCGAACCGCTTCAGCTCGCCGCCGCTGGTGTGCTTTGGATTGGTGAGCGTGTCGTCGTTTTCGAGGTCGGCGTCTCGGATGCCGTGCAGCAGCATGTTCATCTTCGAGATCGACCAGGTGGTGCCGTTGTTCTCCTGGCCGGCGAGCGCGAGGTTGGCGGGATCGCCGCCGTTGTCGACCACATGATTGCGGGCGTAGATCAACATGCCGCCCGATCCCGAGCACGGGTCGTAGACGCTCATGGCCGCCTTCGGGTCGACCAGGCGCACCATCAGCTGCACCACCGGGCGGGGTGTGTAGAACTCGCCGCCCTTCTTGCCCGCAGAGTCGGCGAAGTCGCGGATCAGGTACTCGTAGGCCGCGCCGAGCAGGTCGGGGAATTCGAAGTCCTCGTTGCGCAGCCGGTACTTCGTGAAGTGGTCGATGAGGTCGCGCCACTTCTTGTCCGAGACCGTGGTGGTGCCGACCCGCCGGTTGAAGTCGATGTGCTGCAGGACGCCTTCCAGCGACCGGTTGTGCTCTTCGAGAGCGGCGAGTGCCTTGTTCAGCCCGTCGCCGACATGGTGGTGGAGCTCGTCGCGCAGCGTCGACCAGCGAGCCTGAGGCGGCACGAAGAACGCATCGTTGTAGTAGTCGGCGTCGTCGGCCCGCTGCTCGGCCTCCTCCTGCGAGCGGCCCTGCGCGATCTGGCCCTCAAGGACAAGCCGGCGCTCCTCGTCGAACACATCGCTCGCCCGCTTCAGGAACAGCGCGCCGAAGATGTACTCCTTGAACTCCGACGCATCCATCTTCCCCCGCAAGATGTCCGCGGCGGCGAACAGGTGCCGTTCGAGCTGAGGCAGTGTGAGCACGAGGCGAAAGTACAGCGCCGTACCGGCCGACGCGCGATCAGAGCTACCGCCAACAGCATCTCACGCCCCTGCTCGAGGACCGCCGCGGTCGGTTCGACCGATCAGAGCGCGTTGATTACTGGTTCTGCCCTTCGTCGCCGGCGGAACACCGACGACAGTTACCTTGTCAGGCCTCACGCCTGATGGAAGGCGCTCACCATCCGTTGATGACCATCGGGCAGATGCAACGGAGGCGGCGGGTCGTCCTCCTCGAACTGCTCAGCCGACTTGGGGCACAGATCGCGCCAATCGCACTCTCCACACTTGTCCGGGTGTGGACGCATGGGGAATTCTCCTGCGATGATGCGCTGTGCGGCCCATTCGACATTGTCCACCGCTGCGTTAACCGCGTCATCGCCAATAGGGACTTCGATGCGCTGGCCATCCTTGAGGAGATGAACGGCACCAGTACGCGCGTTGACGTCGAGCACGTCTCCTGCGGCTTTGGCATAGAGCTGCACCTGCAAGGCGAGTTCAGCCCAGTCGAGTTCGGCATTGCCGCTAGGGTCTGGGCCACCCTCCATCGCCTTGAAGTCGACTACGTTTGCCTCGAGAATTCTCCCCTCATCATTGAGACGCAGCAGCAGATCAATTGAGCCGCCGAGCACAGAATCGCGCAAGGGAATCTCGAATGGAACCTCGAGTTGGCGACGATGCTCGAAGTCTTGGCCATAGTCATCGGCATACCTGCGGAGTATTCTCGCCGATGCATCGGCAGCACGTTCATAGGCGCCCGGCCGCTGCTCTGGATCATTGCTCGGCGGTACATGTTTTAGGTGGAAGATCTCGCGGGCGACCGCCTCGGCCTCATCGGCTGTCGGTGCACACTCCGGGTGGCGCTCATGAACCTTGCCAACTGCTGCATGCACGGTTCGACCAAATCCGAACAGTTCAGGGATGGGTGGGCTGAAACCCCAGATATGTCGGTACTTGTAGTCGCGTGGACAACGGAGGAAGTAGCGGATCTCTGAGTACGTCGTCGGCAAGACTGTCTCGTCGACACGGCGACGCTGAGGCGCGATGGGCAACTCGTTTGTGGGCAGCACGTCTGCTGGCGGAGCATCTCGGAGCACAGCATCATTTGTGAGCCTTGCCGAAAATGGAGATTCCTTGCGCGCACGTTTTCCTCCCGGTAACTGAGTTGCGTGCGTCGTATAGAGGAATCGCTCCGCTCTGGTTAACGCGGTATAGAAGAGTCGCGCTTCTTGCTCTCGATCATTGCCATACGCACCGCGCGGTGGATTCGTCGCATCATCCATGATCTCGGTTGGTAGCCATCCCGAATACACACTATTTCGGCCCGGGAAGCGTTGACCCTCTGCATCAACGATGAACACAACGGGGTACTCCAAACCCTTGGCCTTATGAACGGTCGAGACCGTTACCGCGTCGGGTCTGCGCACCGCTGCATCCGATGCTGACTGATATCCGCTCTCGGCAATATTTTGCATGAAGTTCAGGATCTGTTGGAATCGTTGAAACGTATCGATGCTCACATACACTGTCTCGACATCTTGGAGCATCCGGCTCAGCACTCCGATGTCCGCCATCGCGCCATCGTCGAGCTCTGACTCGCGGACACCAAACGCTGCGAGCAGATCGTGAAGCAGTTGCTGGGGGTAGACGCGCCGCCGCTCGACCTCGATCGGTGTGTGGATCTGCCTGCCCCACCGCGCGTAAACATCCGTCACTGCACGCTCATGCACATTCGGGTACAGAGGCCGAATTGTCGCATTGACAAAACCAAGCACGGTGGCACGATCCGGTGATTCCGAGCGCAGAAGTTCCATTGCATCGCGCAGCGCCGCGACGCGCGGCCGGCTGAAGACACTCCCACCAGCCTCCAACGTATACGGAATGTTGCGTTTCTCAAGTTCCTCAGTGAAGGCCGAAGATCTAGCGGAGCCATCTTGCTCGTCGCTGCCAGTTGACCGCATCAGGATGGCAAAATCCGCTGGAGTTAGGCCGCGCGTCCCGCCTTCGTCCTCATAAGAGTTGCCCAGCAACGCTGTAATCCGCGCTGCCACCCATTCGGCTTCCGACTGACGGTCAGCGAATCCGAAGGCGCCGACCTGATCGGGACCGTCACCTTGATTGGCTGTGGGCTGTTTTGGAAGGCGGTTCGCACCAAGTTCAGCGCGGACGAAAGTGTCCGCACTGTCAACTATGACAGGAGTGCTGCGGAAATTGTGCGCCAACGTGTGTTCTCGAGCACTCGGATTACGGGCTTTGAAATCGAGGATATTTTGCACGTCCGCGCCGCGCCATCCATAGATGCTCTGGTCATCGTCGCCCACCACTGTGAGAGTCTGGCATCCGCGCCGGAGTAACTGGATCAGTCGCTCCTGAAGTGGGTTGGTGTCTTGATATTCATCCACCAAGAGGTGCTGGATTGAATTGGTGACCTGTAGTGTATGAGGTTCATCGGCACTGAGTCGGTCCACGATCAATCGGATCATCAGTGAGAAATCAATGTAGTTCGACTCATCAAGTAGACGCTTGAGTTGCTCTAACTTTTGACCCAGTTCCGGATCAAGATCGATTACGTCTTCTAGCTCTAGCACTTCATCGTGAAGGATCGTCCAAGCTTCGGCGAGGCCTTTGATCCGGTCAAAATACTTCTTCGCTCTATCCCCAAGTTCGTTGATGCCCAATTGGGGATAGCGCGACATCAGGAAGAGGTTTAGGCCGTTCTGGTCGAGTATGTCGAACTGGCGATACCGAGCGTCAATCTGAGTCAGCAACTCTTCGCAGAAGCTGTGAATAGTGCCGATACGGATCTTGCCTACTTCGGTGGGTGGCCGGCCGATTTTGCTGAGCGCAGTCGCCACACGCCGTTGAATTGATTCTGCGGCGTTCCTCGTGAAGGTAAACGCGACGATCGACCCTGGGCCAGCACCCTGCGAAATCAACCAGGCGATTCGATAGGCGAGCGTCCGTGACTTGCCTGATCCAGCGCAGGCGATCACGAGAACATCTGCACCATCATCCATCGCTGCCGCCCGCTGCTCGGCGGTGAGTTCTCGCTCCAGAATGTCAGCAATACTGGCTGTGGGTCCGTTCACGCGACCGACCCTTCGGCGCGGGCGAACAGTTGACGAAGCGTTAGCGCCTGCGCCGTTACGAAGGGCGGGGGAATTGCATTGCCCACAAGTTCAGCCGCTGCGTACTTGCCGCGTCGTAGCGAGAGCCGATAGTTGAGCGGAAACCCCTGCAGCGTCAACGCTTCGCGGAGAGTGATCGCTCGATCTTCGTCAGGGTGCAGAAATCGGCCTTTGGCAGGGTTGACGCAACCGCCGGTGATCGTCGGGGCAGGCTTGTCCCACGCCATCCGTCCATACGAGTCGCGGCCCCATCCGTCTCCCCGGGCCGCTGCCTTGCGGTGGCATTCGAGTTGCGCGCTCGAGCCGAGATCGGCGCGACTGCCGCCGTCGTGCGGAATCTTGGCGATGACGGACTGGACCCGATCCGCCCGCCGCTCGCCATGGTCGTGCAAAGGATCGCCCGAACGCCCCGCGGTACAGGCGAGGCTGCCGATGGCGTCGCGCACAGTTAGTCGTGTCGTGTCCCCGGATCTCAGTTGGGGTTGGTCCCCGCGCGCCGCTGCGAGCACCAGGCGTCGGCGCCGCTGCGGTGTTCCAAAGTCGACGCTATTCAATACGCCGCTGGTCACGCCATACCCCTTTGTCTCAAGGCCGCTGACGATTTGCCGAAAGCGGTCGTCGCGGATAAGGCCGGGAACGTTTTCCATCAACACGAACCTCGGTTGAACTTCACCCACCAGTCGCAAGAACTCGAAGGCCAAGTCGTTGCGGTGATCATCGACGGCGGATTGCCGTCTCTTGGTGCGGAGCTCCGAGAACCCTTGGCACGGCGGGCAACCTGCAAGCAGGTCCAACTCACCGTCACCCAATCCGGCGCGACGCATCAGTTCCGCCCCGCTGGCTTCACGGACATCGCCGCAGATGAGGGGCACGCGGGGAAAGTTCATGCGGTAGCTCTCAATTGCTAGGGCAGAGACATCGAGGGCCGCCACGACGCGGAATCGAGCCTTCCTCAAGCCGAGACTGAGACCGCCGGCACCGCAAAAGACGTCGATCGCCGTAGGCCAACGGGGGCCAGAGCTGTCGCTTGGCCGCTTGTGAGCCGTCATGACATTTTCCTCATTGCCAACTGAGCCGTTCGCATAGTCACAGTGTTACCGATTCTGCGGGGATTAGAGACGGCCGGGGCTGGAGTACCTCGCGACCGACGCTGAGGGCGCTGCGAGAGACGCTGGTAAGCCGCAAGGACCCGCCGAAGCGGGCCCTCCCCCCAGCCACCGAAGCGGCTGGGGGGATATGGCCGCAGGGTATATCCCCCGTGTCACAAGCGCCACTGACCCGGCGGGAACGGCCAAGCCGCCCGGAACGTCGACGGGTCAGATGACGCCGGTTACCTCGAATTCACGGAACTCCGTCTCGAGCTGTGGCGACTCTTGCTGATCGTCGCACAACGGCTGGCCGAGGATCTGCACGATGTCGGGTAGTGCGAGGCCGGCGAACGCAGCCGCGGTCGGCGGTGACATGACTTCGGTCACGACCGCTCGGCGCAGCATCCGCAAGAACGACCTGGGGAAGCGCTGAATCCTCCCCAGCTTGGCGTTACGCACATCCTCTTCGGGATGGATCGCGTACCCGAGCGCTCGCGCAAGCGACCCCGGACGAACCGTCGCCCTGAACTCGGCGTAGGTGTCTTGCGTGATCGCATTCATCTGGCGCAGCCTCACCAGCGCCGTCGGCCATGACACGTTGAAGTACCGCTGGATTTCGATGACGTCGACGGATTCGACGATGCGAGGCGGCAAACCGAGCTCCTCCGCAAACCGTCGAACACCCGCGCTGGGCATCAGAAACTCGCCGGCGAACCCATCAGCGAAGCTCTCGCGCGGACCGGCACCATGGCACAGGACCCGGTTCGTCTCGACGCTGTGGAACAGCGCATGCGCCAGCTCATGGGCGACCGCAAATCGCTGCCGACCCGGCGTCATGTCGAGATTGACCAAGATTCCGAAGCCCATCTCGGGGTGCTTGAGGAACGCCCCTGAGGGTGCTCGACGCAGATCGGCACCGAGTGGCGCGCGATAAATCGCAATGCCCAGCGACCCGCATATCGGGTCAAGATCCAAGATCGGGGCAGAGCCCAGGCCGAGGTGGGCGCGAACCTCCTCCGCCTTGCGGCGGATGTCGTCCTTCTGGGAATACTTCTGCCGATGCACGAACGGGCTCTGGGTGAGGCTCCGGATGGGTTCGTTCAGGATTCCGACCAACTCAGCGAATCGGTCCAGGAATTGGACGAACTCGCCGACACCCAGAGCAGCGACAGGATCGACCGCATCGTCGGCGCGCAGCAGCATGCCGACCAAGCCGTCAGTTGCCGGTTCGACGTCGCAACCCTCCAGGAGATCGACGGGTTCGATGCCGTAGAGCCGCGCCAGCGCGCTCAGCTGGCGGTCGTTGGGGACGCGCGCACCGGTTTCCCAGTACGACACCATCACGCGGCTGACACCCAAAGCGGCTCCCACATCGTCTTGGGAGTACCGCGTTCGTCTGCGAGAGCGTGTGAGAACCTCGTGGAGCAGGCTCACCTCATCGTCCCCCTCCAGCCGAATGTGTTACGCAATTCTCCATAGAGTTGCAATACTCATAATGGTTGGGCCTTGTCGGCAGGAGCGGGTCTGACCCGAGTTGCAACCGGCCCCTCGTGGTGCCCTGCGGTGGATCTGTCGGCTTTCTCTGGTCGGCGGGGCGCGCACCGACCGGCCCGACGGATGTGACCCGATAGGAGCCTTGTAAGCCACACCGTGAGTGTTCTGTCCGCCGTCGCGGCCGGTGGCGCCCCCGACAGTGAGATGACCACAAGGAGGCATCACCATCATGACACAGGACCACCCCGGCGTATTCGGCGGGGTCGACACCCACAAGCACACCCATGTCGCCGCCGTCCTCGACGGCGCCGGACGGGTCTTGGGCAGCGCCGCGTTCGACGCGGACACCGCCGGCTACACGGCGCTGCTGGGATGGCTCGGCGGCCACGGCAGCGTCGAGCGCGTCGGCGTGGAGGGAACCGGCTCCTACGGCGCGGGCCTCGCCCGGCACCTCGCGGCTGCCGGCGTCGACGTCGTCGATGTGAACCGCCCGAACCGCCAGATGCGCCGCCGCCGCGGCAAGACCGACACCGTCGACGCGGAGGCAGCGGCGCGGGCCGCGCTCAACGGCTGTGCCGCAGTGGTGCCCAAGAGCGCCGACGGGTGCGTCGAGGCGATCAGGACCCTGCGTGTGGCGCGCCGCTCCGCGGTCAAGGCCCGCACCGTCGCCGCCAACCAGATCGACGCTGTCGTCGTGACCGCCCCCGAGCCCGTCAAAGACCGCCTGCGGGCACTGAACACGGCCCGCACCGTCGAGGCCTGCGCCCGGATGCGGCCCGACACAGACGGTGATCTCGTCCGCGCTGCGGCCAAGCGGGCGCTGCGCTCCCTGGCCCGCCGCCACCAGGCTCTCACCGCGGAGATCAAGCACCTCGACGCCGAGCTGCGCCGCCTGTGCGAACGAGCCAACCCGGCGCTGCTGGGCGCTTGCGGCGTCGGCGCGGAGACCGCGGCCGCGCTGCTCGTCGCCGCCGGCGACAACCCCGAGCGGCTGCGCAGCGAGGCGTCCTTCGCCGCCCTGTGCGGCACCAGCCCCATCGAGGCGTCCTCAGGCCGAACGGTGCGCCACCGGCTCAACCGCGGCGGCAACCGCCAGGCCAACAACGCACTGTGGCGCATCGCGATGGTCCGCCTGCGCGTCGACGAGCGCAGCATCGCCTACGCCGCCCGCCTCACCGCCGAGGGCAAGACCCGACGCGAGATACTCCGCTGCCTCAAACGCCACATCGCACGCGAGGTCTACAAGCTGATCATCGACCCGCCCGACGTCGCCCACGGAGCGGACCTGCGCCGCCACCGCACCCAACGAGGGCTCACCATCCACCAGACAGCCCGAGCCCTCGGAGCCGCACCCAACCGGATATCCGAACTCGAAAGAGGCATCATCCACAACCGCGACCTCGCCGAACGCTACCAGCGACACCTCGCACAGACCGGGAGTTGACAAACATAGGAGCATCCATCGTAACTACCTCTGCTTGCGCCCCGTTTCGCAATCGAGACTTCGATCCCCACAACGCTGGGTACAGGCCAAACCTGGCGTGGTAGCCGTCAACACCCAATGACGCTGCGCGGGTGCCGACGACCCGTGCGGCCCAGCTCTTCGGAGAATTCGCTTCCTTGGACGGACGGGCGTCCCATACAGTCGATGGCATGGCGAAGGCGACCGTGCGGCTCACCGACGAAGACCGTCAACTCCTCGAACGGCTCGCTCCGGAATTCGGTGGCAAGACGGCGACCGTGCGCGAGGCGCTGCAGCGACTTGGGGCCGAACACGACCGCAAGGTGGCCTTCGACGCCTTCCTGAAAGCGTGGGACGAGGAGGACGGCCCCCTCAGCAACGAGGAGATCTCCGCCGTGGCCCAGCGCTGCGGCCTGTGATTCTCGACGCCGGCTTCCTCATCTCGATAGATCGTGGAGATCACGAGACGCGCGCTGTCTTCCACAGCGAGAACGCTCCGCGCTCCTTGCACACGAGCCACCCTGTCGTCGCACAGGTCTGGCGAGACGGCGCTACCCAAGCACGATTAGCTGCCTTCCTCAAGCATGTGACGATTCACGCACTCGACGACGGTCCAGCAGTTGGCCGATTGCTGGCTCGATCTCGAACGTCCGATGTCGTGGACGCACATCTCGTCGTGCTGGCCGTGCGCCTCAAGGAAGATGTACTGACGGGGGACGCCGACGATCTCACAGGCATCAGCAGCACACTCGGAGCCACCGGCCCACTCATTCACCCTTGGCCCCGCTAGCCCTGATTATTCACGAGTCGGGCGGACTGGTTTGTCTGGGTCCGCGGAAAAGCCCCTCTGACCTGCGACGATACGTGTCTGCAATGAACGCATCCGCGAGTTCAGGGGGGCATCTCCGAGGTGAAACTTAGCAGTGTCACAAACGCGCGTCTGGCAGGCGGCGGGGACCGTGTCGTGTGGGGCGCGGGGTTGTTCGCTCTGGGCGGGTTCGCGGACCGTGTCGGGCTGACCGAGGCGCTGTCGGCCGCGGTTCCCCCACGCGGCGAGCGCGCCCCGGTTCATGACCGGGGCCGGGTGCTGGTCCATGCGTTGTTGATGCTGGCCGGCGGCGGTGAGGCGTGCACCGACATCGAGCATCTGCGTGCTCAGCGGGAGCTGTTCGGCGACGTCGCGTCGGACTCGACGCTGTACCGCACCCTCACGGGCCTGGGCGCGAGCGGCGCCGCGGCGCTTTTGGGCGCGGCCGCAGCGGTGCGCGAGCCGTTGTGGGCCTCCGCCGACCGCAGCAGGCCGCTGGTGGTCGACATCGACTCGACATTGGTGGAGGTCCACTCGGAGAACAAGGCCGGAGCTGCGCCGCATTACAAGGGCGGGTTCGGGTTCCATCCGATGATCTGCTCCACCGCGCAGGGGGAGCCGCTGTGGCTAAAGCAGCGGCCGGGCAACGCCGCCGCGAACCACATCGGCGATCATCTCGAAGTGCTCGACGCCGCGGTGGCGATGCTGCCCGCGCCTGACGCCGCAGGGCACCGCGAAGGCGACGACCCCGACCTCGTGGAGCGTCCGCTGGTGGTGCGCATCGACACCGGGGGATGCTCAGCGAAACTCGCCGAAGGGCTGCGGGACCGCAGCATCGGCTATGCGATCTCGGCGCGGTCCGCCCCAGCCATCCAAGCCGCGATCCGCGGCGCCTTGGGCGAGCCGGGCCGCTGGCACAACGCCCCAAAGCGCCCCGATCAGCGCAAACGGCGCGGCGCTCAGGTCGCGGAGCTCACCGATCTGGCGGACCTGTCGGGCTGGCCCGAGCGCACCCGGCTCGTGGTGCGCCGCGAGCCGCTGCACCCCGGAGCGCAGCGCAGCCTGTTCCCCAGCGAGAACTTCCGCTACTGGGGGTCCTGCACCGACCAGACCGGCCACCCCGCACAGCTGGACAAGCTGATGCGCTCACACGCCGACATCGAGGACGCCGTGCGCCGGCTCAAAGACAGCGGCCTTGCGCGCATGCCGTTCACCGACTGGCACGCGAACAGCACCTGGGCCGCCATGTGCATGACCGGCCTCGCGCTCGTGGGATGGTTCCAAACAGCCTGCCTCACCGGCGCGCTCGCCAAAGCGGCCCCCAAACGGCTCCGCTGGCAGCTATGGCACCTTCCCGCCCTGGTGTGCCACAGCGCACGGCGCGTCCTATTGCGGCTGCCCGAACAGCACCCCGGCGCCCGAGCACTGCTCGCCATCGCCCACCCCCGCTGAACCCCCAGCCGACCAGTTCCGCGCCACGCCCGCCGCAGCGGGACAGCCCCACCACGCCCGCACCCCCACCCGGTCCCGCCCGCGCACCAAAACCGAGCCCAACCGCTCCCCTCCCACAACCCCGCCGACACCCAAACAGCCCCACACCGCCAAACAAGGCCCACAACACGCCAAAAAGACGACCAGCAGAATTCTCATGAATAATCAGGGCTAGAGCAACACACTGGCGGATCGTGGAGCCCACGGCCTGATTGCCGAGAGGCTGACCGACGGGGCTGCGCGATGTCGGGCACGGCGAACCCGGTGAACACTTCCGCCGCGGGCGGCAACGGTCCACGAGGCGCTGCAGCGCCTCGCAGCCGATCAGGATCGCAAGGAGGCGCTCAGCGCATTCCTCGAGGCATGGGAAGCCGAGGACGGACCCCTCACCGAGGAAGAGGTCTCTGCGATGGCCAAGCGCTACGGCCTGTAATCCTCGATGCCGGTGTTCTGATCTCGGTTGAACGCGGCGAGCGCGGCCCCCTTGCCCGACGTCAGGCTCGCCGCGGAGTGGCAACCCTCATGTCGGCAGCAGCCGGAGCGTCGGCGGGGGCGTAGACGTGCACCGCTGCCTCAAGGCCTTGGAGCTTGTCCTCGATCAGCGGTCGCACGTCGGCCCAGTCCAGCCCACCGTTGCCGCAGCCGAGCGGGGGCAGGGCAATCGAGGTGATCCTGAGTTCGGCGATGACGGCCCGCAGATCGTCGAGGCCGGCTTCCAGATCACTGATGCGTGAACGGGAGCGCCAGTGGCCCTTCGTTGGAAAGTTGACGATCCAGCAGGGCCGGGTGAGCTGGCCGTTGTCGAACACGAACATCTTCCCGAGGACGACTTCCTTGCGCTTGCAAGCCTGCTCGTAGGCCTTGAAGTTGGCCGGGAACGCCTTCTTGAACTGCAGCGCAATGCCTTTGCCCATCACGCCGACCGTGTTGACGGTGTTCACGAGCGCATCTACGTCGGCATCAAGCAGATTGCCGCTTGCTTCGGTGAAGTGCGTCATCAGAAGTACCACCCGCGCCAGACAGCCAACTCCGCTATGGCCCCGACGGTAGTCAGCGCTGGGGCGTCGCTACCTGTTGCTCTCTTCCGCCAGTAGGGGCGCAGGTGGCGCTTTGGCGTTCGGCGCCGGCAGTCCACGAACCTCTCCGCAGGACAACACGCGCTCACACCCGGCACAGCAGCCGGCGTCGTGTCCTCCAAGCTCTGCGGTCACCACCCCTTGCGCACCACGCTGAGAATTCGCTTGACACGACAAATCATGTGGCTACGGTCGTGACATGAGCGAACTCGGGCCGCTGCTGGAGCGAGCGTGCGAGCTGAACAAGCTGTTCGCCGAACGCGGGGACAATGCGGTCATCCGCTACCTGAGGCTGCTCCCTGCTCATCCAGCGACCGACGAGCGTCTGCTCGACGTCGTCATCGAAATGCCCCCATATCGCCCCGCTCTTGTCTGGTCCCAGGAAATCCTCGAGCCGCTGTACACAGCCGTCGAATACTCACTCGGCGAGTTGATGCCGGTCAGCTGCCGATTCATGACGGCCGAAGACCTGAAGGATCCGATCCAGCGCGAAGGGGAGCCGGTACCAGTGCCCACCGAGATGGCGAGCGGTACGTCTCGACAATGATCGATCCGACGGAACTTGTCGCAGTCGCCAGGAACATGCTCGAGCCGCCTGGCGGCAATCCTTCCGAGGCGGCCGTTCGTCGATCGATGTCCACCTCGTACTACGCGCTCTTCTGGGCGCTCAACGCGGAGGTCGCGGCCCCGTTTCAGTCACGAGTTCACGCCGCCGCCCACCGCCTCGCGGAACACGGCGTCGCCGTCGACGCGTGCCGGCGTCTCGCTCGTCCCCACTCAACGGTGCCGTGGCTGACGGGTTCAGTGGTGTGCGATTCTGCGTTGCGAAGCTTCGCCCTTGCGTTCATCCAACTCCAGCAAGACCGTCTTCGAGCTGACTACGACACCAGTCAAGTGCTGATCGAAAGCGAAGCTCGAGCGAACCTGGACCGCGCCGAAAGCGCCCTTGATGCGTTGCGGGATGCTCGGCGCCGCGTGCCCGAACAGGTCCAAGCACTTTGCGTCGCAAGCATCGCTCGATCTCCGAGCCGTGTCATTCACAGCTAATCGAGTCGTGCCGACGACAGTTGTAGCCGTGGGTCCAGTGCCCGCGGTGGCTCCCCGGCCAGCGATAGCTGTCCCTGACCCGGTCCACCTCTCCGAAACGTCGCGTCCAAACACATTCGGCGTGGACGCAATTCGAGTCGGCTTTCAACCTGCGGCGGCCCTCGCGTAGCGGATGAAGATTTGCGTCGCTGCACTGTGTGATTTCGCGCAGGTTCGGGAGAGTCTGCTGACCGTCGCTTCGGCAGGCATCACGCGGGTGTGGAGACCTCAGTACCCGGCCCCTATGGGGCTCATGCTGGCCCTCGTCATCGAAGTCGCACCGGCGGAAGCCGCTTTGCCTCGCGAAATTCGAATTCGGGTCGAAGACAGCGACGGCAAACGTCTTGCCGAGTCGTCGGGGGGCTTCCAAGTCGACCTTCCATCAGAAGGAAATGACCCTGGGGAGGTGCTGATGCTCCCGTTCGCCATCGATTTTCGGGGCGTAGAGCTGCCAGCGGCGGGCCGGTATCAGGTCGTTGTCGATCTCATGACTGCGGACATCAAAGAATCAGTGCTCGCATTTCGCGCCGGATTTCCGAGCAAGGCGGGTCACCGGCAGCACCATCGTCCACGTCTCAGCGCTGAAGTCCTAGCCAGCCCGTCAGGCGCCGATACGCGTCTCGGCCGCTGCGGCCTCACGAGCCCAACGCATGACATCTGCCGGGACATTCTCCAACGCGCGCCGATTCGCTGCCCTTTTCGGCTCGGCCTAACACGCTCTCTTGCTACGCGATACGCAAGCCCTGGGGAAACGACGAGCGCGACAAGGACGATTCCCGCTGCGCCCTGACCCAAAGTTACTGATCCTTCGAAGCAGCAGCCTGCGAGGAGTCCTGAGATGCAGGCTTCGGCTCCGGGACTCGATCAGCTGGTGGAGGCGATTCGACACCCGGCACGCGCATATGACCGAAGCGATGCTCTTCTCTGCGACCGCCATTGCCTCGGGACATGTCAGACACCCCTGTTCTGGACCCAACCTAACGAACGGCGGCTACGTCGGCGAAGTCGATTGCGGATGCCCGCACTCTGCCGCCCATCCAAGTCCACTTCAGGCACCTCGAAAGTGGGCGCGGTCAGGGTTCCCGAGGCATCCCCAAAGCCGACAGGACTGCGCTTTGCCACGGTCTTGCACGCCGAAGAAGACACTTGCCATCCGTGCTCAGGGACAGCGAAGGGGAATTCCGCAAGCCACGGGCTCGGCAAGAACGCAAGGGCCCGCCGAAGCGGGTCCACCACCCGGCTGCTTCGCTGTTCGCGGCCGGCCAACTCTGAGCTCAAGAAACCCAGGCAACGGGGCGACACTGGCCCAATACAGTCGATGGCATGGCCAGGAGAACGGTGCGACTGGACGACGAAGGCCGAAAGATTCTCGAACGGCTCGCGCCCAAGTTCGGCGGCAAGACGGCCACCATCCACGAAGCGCTGGAGCGGCTCGCCGCGGACCACGATCGTAAGGTGGCCTTCGATGCGTTCATGAAGGCCTGGGAGGAAGAGGACGGCCCACTCAGCGATCAGGAAATCTCCGCCATGGCCAAGCGTTGCGGCCTGTGATCCTTGACGCCGGTGTCCTGATCTCGGTAGAGCCAGGCAACCGGAGTGCGCGTGGCTTGATCGCTGGCGAAGGCGTCGCCCGACCGCTCCACGCCACCCGCCGCGGCCGCCCCCGGTGACAGGCGGGGATACGCTCGGCCTATGCCGCACATCACGGTGCTGCTCTCAGACGCCCAGGCGCGAACCTTGAGACAGCGCGCTCGAGCGGCTCAGCGTCCATCCGATGAGATCCTGCGCGACATCGTCACAACCGCGCTTGACGAAGGCAGTGAAGACATCGGGGACCTGGATGAAGAAGCCATCGATCAAGCGTTCGCCGAGTTCGCCGCCGCCTACCCGGTTCTGAGCGACAGACTCTTCGCATCGGACCCGGATCTCGGCACCGAGCACCACGACGGCGGTGATGCCGATTGGCCAACGGAATCGGAGCAGCAAGACGCAGACGTACCTCTGGCTTCCGCCGATCCAGTCGCGGCGTCGTCCGACGACGCGAGTCGTGCAGGATCGGCGCTGACCAGCAGTCACATTGATCAAGCGTTCGGCATCTTGGCTGATCAGTACGAGGAGATCGCAGAGGGCTTGTTCCCGAGCGAAGATCCGCACAGTGCCGATCACCTTGAGAGTCAAGACAGGCATTCCGCGGCTGATAAATCCCGCGCACATGTTTCCTGGTTCACGCTGACCAAGTAACTCCCTGTTGGCAGCCAAACTGTTCGCGGCCGACCAACTCTGAGCTCAAGAAACCCAGGCAACGGGGCGACACAGGCCCAATACAGTCGACGGCATGGCCAGGAGAACGGTGCGACTGGACGACGAAGGCCGACAGATCCTCGAACGGCTCGCTCCGGCATTCGGCGGCACGACCGCCACGGTTCGCGAGGCGCTGCGTCGACTTGCCGCTGATCAAGATCGCAAGGAGGCGCTCAGCGCCTTTCTTGCGGAGTGGGCCCAAGAGAGCGGACCGCCTGATGAGGAAGCAGTCGCAGCGATGGCCGAGCGCTACGGACTGTGATCCTCGACGCCGGCTTCTTGATCTCAGTGGTTCGGGGCGAGGATTCGGCACAGACCCTTCTCGCGACGCGCAGGCTTGATCCCTCGTTGCACACCACACACCCAGTTCTCGCGCAGGTCTGGCGTGATGGCGCCCAAGGTGCACCGCTGGCCCTGAGCCCTCTCCGAGCCGGGGTCGCCCGTGTGAGGAATACCGCGGTCGCCGGCACTGCCGGTGCTGCATGCATGACCTCTTCGCTTGGTGGCTCGGGAGCCTCTTATGAAGGCGCTGGAGGGGGAGGCGGTGCTTTGGCGTTCGGCGCCCTCAATGTCCGGAAACAACGCCGGTGACTTCGAATTCGTCGAACTCCATCGCAAGGCGAGGCGACTCTTGCTCGACATCACCGAGCGGCTGGCCGAGAATCTGCACGATTTCGGGAAGCGCTAGCCCGGCGAACGCGGCTGCGGTCGGGGGCGACATCACTTCGGTGACGACTGCCTGTCGCAGCATCCGCAGGAACGATCTAGGGAATCGTTCGATCCCCGACGGCTCGACGCCTTGGACGTCGCCGCGATCGATTTCGTAGCCGAGCGATTGCGCCAACGACCTCGGGCGCACAGAGTTCCTGAGTTCGGCGTACGTGTCGTGCGTGATCGCATTCATCTGGCGAAGCCGCACCAGCGCTGTGGGCCATGACACCTTGAAGTACCGCTGGATGTGGATGATGTCGACGGGGTCGACGATGCGTGGTGGCAAACCGAGCTCTTCCACGAACCGTCGAACACCCGCGCTGGGCATCAGGAACTCGCCGGCGAACCCATCAGCGAAGCTCTCGCGCGGACCGGCGCCATGGCATAGGACCAGGTTGGTCTCGTCGCTGTGGAACAGCGCATGCGCTAGCTCGTGGGCGATCGCGAATCGCTGCCGACCCGGCGTCATGTCGAGATTCACCAAGATTCCAGATCCCATCTCGGGGTGCTTGAGGAACGCCCCTGACGGTGCTCGACGCAGATCGGCACCGAGTGGCGCACGGTATATCGCGATGCCCAGCGACCCGCATATCGGGTCAAGATCCAGGATCGGGGCAGAGCCCAGGCCGAGGTGGGCGCGAACCTCCGCCGACTTGCGGCGGATGTCGTCCTTCTGGGTGTACTTCTGCCGTTGTACGAACGGGCTCTGGGTGAGGCTCCGGATGGGTACGTTCAGAATTCCAGCCAACTCAGCGAATCGGTCCAGAAATTGGACGAACTCGCCGACACCCAGAACAGCGACAGGATCGACCGCCTCATCGGCGCGCAACAGCATGCCGACCAAGCCGTCAGTCGCCGGTTCGACGTCGCGACCCTCCAGGAGATCAACGGGTTCGGTGCCATAGAGCCGCGCCAGTGCGCTCAGCTGGCGGTCGTTGGGCACGCGCGTGCCAGTTTCCCAATACGACACCATCGCACGGCTGACACCCAAAGCGGCTCCCACATCGTCTTGGGAGTACCGCGCTCGTCTGCGAGAGCGAGTGAGAACCTCGTGGAGCAGGCTCACCTCATCGTCCTCCTCCAGCCGAATGTGTTACGCAATTGTCCATAGAGTTGCAATCATCGTAACTACCTCTGCTTGCGCCCCGTTTCGCAATCGAAACTTCGATCGCTGGTGTCTCCCCCTGATGACCGATCATTTGGCTAAGGCGGGCTCGGCAGCGCGCATCGATAGGCACATTGGATCGAAGCGGTCTCTGCCGCCCGCAACCCATCAATTCGGGCCGCGAGACAAACCGAGGCAGAACGCTTCCACGGCGACGATGCCTTCGGTGACAGCCTCTTCGTAGTCGATGCTGGCGTTGTTGAGGACGATCTGGTCGGCGTACGCCCGCGCGCCCTGGGCGCTTCGGTCAACGAAGTTCGCCGCGAGCTCATCCAGCTCAGTCCGCATTCCTGCGAGCTCGTCTGCGAACTGACGTCGAACCGCGCCCACTGCCCCTTGTAGGCCACCCTCGTCGTTGTGCAACAGCACAAACGCGATGTCGTACCAGTCCTTGGTGGCCCTTCTATCTCGCGCTGCAGCGGCCTTGGCGAGCAGAAAGCCGGCCAGACCGGTGACATACACCTCCACTGAGATCTCTGCGTCCCCCACAGCCGCGGTCATCTCTCGCGAAACGAAGTCGGCGGCAGCGAATCGGGTGCCTCGCAGATTGGCGGCGCCGAGCTGATCGCAGTCGTCGAAGGTGACCATTGCGCCGGATGGCTTGTCATCGAGGTCGGCGAGCATCTCGAACTTCACCTCGGTTCGGAGTCCCTCTGCGGTCGTCACCCACCTCCACACTTGTTTCTCCGACGGCGAGAACCCTGCGGCCACAAGCGCCTGCTCGAGACTTGCAGCGTTCACCAAACCGCTGGCGATTTCGAGATTGACCTGGACGTCGATGTCAGTTGTGCCCGCATGGCGCATATCGCTGGCGCTGCACAACAACTCGGGAACGAGCCCGCCGAGCACGACGAACTCCGGTCGTCGGCCGTACTCGTGCACAACCCGTACCAGTGCGCTCTCCGCAGCTTGACGGGCTGCGCGGCTTCGATCTGGCTCAGGATTCATCCAGGCTGCTCCTCAGGTGCTCGGCCGCTTCCTCGCCGCGCACCCCGACGCGTCGCAAATCGGCGTAGACGCGTGGCCATGGCGCAGTCCGCAATCCGTCGTGCATGTAAGCGAGCGTGTTGGTGCACTTCGACGGAAACGGGCGAAGCGTGAGCCGACCGGCGGGCATGGCTCGTAACTCCGAAACGGCGGCCGCTGCTTCCAAGCCCACAGTCGTCTTGGCGTCGACATAGACCTCGGCTCTGCCCACGTCGGTCAGCACAGGAGCCATCACTGCAGCGGCTGCGGTGCCGGTCGCGGCCCACGAGATGCCAGCCGCCTCCCAGGCACGGCCAGCCTCGACGACCCCCGCAATGACGTCCTGCCATGCGACGCCGACCGTGACGCTGATCTGGCGCTGTACTGCCTCGTCCGCCGCTTGCGCGTAGGCATCAAGCAGTCGGTCCCGGTCGGTGACGCGGCGCCCGGAACTGCGGCCTCGGGCAGCGTCGGCTTCGAGCAGGCCAAGATCGGCCATGAACCGCAGGGCATGAGCGCAGCTGCCCAACGAGAGACCAGTGGCGGCGTGGGTCGCTGCGACAGTTGCGTCAGTTCCGCACAGCAGTACTTCGGCGACGCAGAACGCCGACGGCGACCATCGATTCACCCGCTTGGGTTGCGAGGGTCGGCCGGGGCGGGACACGATGATCGAGCCGACGGCGATCTCTGCGGCACCGGTCTCGTCCGCCCAACCGATGCCCGCGTCGGACAACACACTCTTGGCGCCGGGTGACAGGCGACGGCCCACAACGATGTCGGGTAGCGGCTTGCGAGACAGCAGTTCGTGGATGTTGCGCAACCGTCCTTCTCCGACCCAGGACACTTCGAGCTGTCTCTCTCCAAGCTTGACGACCAGGCCTGTCCGCTGGGGGGTGATCTGCGGTTGGGCGCTTCGAGGCAGTACGTCGATAAGCGCCCGGGCGGCACGTTCGCCGCCTCCCGATGCTGCCTCGGCCGTCAGTTTGATGTCCTCGTCCGAATACTTCATAGCATCATTATATTTCACTGTCACGTTGAAGTATTACCATTTACTGAACATTAATTGAATTTCAGATTTCGCCGTGAACAACTGAGCCACTATTGAGCAATAGTCACTCGCCGCTGTGGAACGGCTCTACGACGAGGACTGCCAGCTCCTTGAGCGGCTCGCGCCCAAGTTCGGCGGCAGGATAAAAAGGCCACTGCGTGGGCGACCTCATGGTCACTGAATCGCTGGGACTGATACGGCTGATCAAACGGGTAGCGGTTGAATTCAATGAAGGGCTCTACGCCTCCGCCGACGCGTGTCCTGCCGATCTCCCTGAAGTCCGGGTCGGTTGCCAGCAGATGCCGGTTGATCTGATCCCGCTCGATCATGCCTGAGACAACCAGCCAAGCATGATCCTCACCATCGGGAGCCGCGAGCCGAACTTCCCAGACGTGCCAGTCTTCGCTGTCTTCAGGCTCGGGGAGCGTCGCTCGGCTGGCCGACGACGATTGGAAACCGACCGGGGACTTGCTCGTCAGGGACCCGACCGGCCCGCGGTCGGCCGACTCGCCTCCCATTCGCGGGCAGCCTCGCGGGTGGTCCTGTGCCCGACTTGGCGGATGGTGCCCTCGCCGTATTCGCTGCGCAACTCGTTCTCGCGGCGGTTCAGGTCGTTCGTGATGCCACTGTGCTTGATCCGGCGGTCCGGGCCGACGAATTGATACTTGTAGGTGTCTCGATCGCTTGACATGTTCTTCCTGCCCACACTGGTGAAGCGCATCGTGCAAAACGCACGTCGGCCGACACATTCGATGGTAACGACCTGACCGTTTCGCGTCGTCGCTGTCCGAGTCCGGCGATCTCTGGCCTGTCGCGAACAGTTCGCACCGTTGACCGGGAACGCGTTCTTGAACTGCAGCGCAATGACCTCCAGATGTTGCTTCAGGACAGCCGAAGATCTGAATGATCCGATCCAGCGCGAAGGCGAACCGGTACCCCACCCGGCCGCGACGTAGACGCCGACGGTGGCGGCTGCTGAACGTGGCCGCAGCACCTGGCTACGTCAACGCAGGCTCGAGCCGGATGCTGCACACCCGTAGGCCCGGAACCGACTCAACGGCCTGCCTCGCTGAGCGCAGCGCGTCATCAAGCGACGGTGCCTCGCGGTCAAACTCGACGGTGTTGTGGCCGATGGTTGCGTCGTTGCACCCAGCCTCATAGAGAGCTTCGAGCGTCTCCCACTCCAGCAAGTCCGCCCCGTCGGTCACGATCTCAATATGGTGCGTGGCCATCAGCCGTTGTGCCTCCGCTCGCACTTGTCGATCAGCGACAGCACCCTACGCGAACCCTCCGGCACAGATGGCGGGTTCGACTTCGTGTCGATGGCGGGCGCCGCGATGTGCCCGTCACTGTTCGGCTGCGCTGTCGGCGAGGTCGGGAAGCATCTGCTGGACGATGCGGGCGATGTTGCGGGCGTCGTCGATACCGCGGTGGTGCGTGCCCACCAGCGGCATGCCGAGGTGGTCGAGCGCCTCTGCCATGCCGCAGCGCTTGACACCACGCCACGCGGCGAACTCGCCCTTCACGTTGATGTGCTTGGTCTCAAACCACTCGGGAAACAGCAGCCCGCTGCGACGACAGTCGAGCTGAAATTGGCTGACATCGAACAGGCCCCACGAGCAGAGGCTGTGCGGCCCGTTGCCAATCCACTCCAAGAAGCGTGCGAAGACCTCACTGAAGCGGTCCGCTCCGTCCACATCGGTCTGGGTGATCGATGTCAGACCGATGCAGAACTCGCTCAGCTCCGGATGCACCATCGGGCGGACGAACGACCCGAACTCATCCGCCACTTCCAGCGATTCGTCAAGCCGAACAGCGCCGATCTCGATGATCTCCATCTGGCTGCGCGGGCGCGGCCGCTCGCTGGCCCAACAGGTGGCCTCCAGATCGACAACGACAAACCGCACGCCGACGATCGTAAGAGAGCTTTCGAGTGCCTCCAACTCCAGCAAGGCGGACTTCGTGCGGGCTACGACACACGTTGCGTACCTATCGAAAGCGAAGCTCGAGCCAGCGTGGACCGCGCCGAACGCGTCCTCGATTCGCTTCGCGCAAGGTCCAAGAAATCCCGGCGACGAACCCGTAGGTGTCCAATACAGTCGATGGCATGGCGAAGGCGACCGTGCGGCTCACCGACGAAGACCGTCAACTCCTCGAACGGCTCGCTCCGGAATTCGGTGGCAAGACGGCGACCGTGCGCGAGGCGCTGCAGCGACTTGCGGCCGAACACGACCGCAGGGTGGCCTTCGACGCCTTCCTGAAAGCGTGGGACGACGAGGACGGCCCCCTCAGCAACGAGGAGATCTCCGCCGTGGCCCAGCGCTGTGGCTTGTGATTCTCGACGCCGGCTTCCTGAATGGCGCTATTTCGCATGTTGGACCGCCACGGTGGCGCTACGTTGTCGCCATGGCGAGCATCCAGGTGAAGAGCGTGCCGAGTGACGTGCACCAGACGCTGCGGCAACGTGCGGTGGGGGCAGGCCAGTCGCTGCAGGAGTACTTGCTGCAGCTGCTCTGCGAGCAAGCGCGCACTCCGACGCTCGCCGAAGTGCTCGAGCGTGCTGGCGGACGAGCCGGCGGCAACATCGGGCAAGCTGAGGCGGTCGAGGCTGTGCGTGCCGATCGCGACTCGCGATGATCGTGGCCGATGCCAGCACAGTGGTACTTGCGCTCGGCGATGACGGATCTGACGGCGACGCAGCCCGGCAGCGGCTCAGCGGCGAACGCATTGTCGTGCCCGAATTGCTCGACGTGGAAGTGGTGTCGGCATGGCGCAAGCACGAAGCCGCCGGCCGAATCGATGCGAGACGCGCTGAGCTGGCCCGTCGAGATCTGCGGGACCTCCCGATCGAACGCATCTCGCATCGCAGCCTCATGGAGCGCTGCTGGGAATTGCGGGCGAACGTGACCATGTACGACGCCGTCTATGTCGCACTCGCCGAAGCGTTGGACGCGCCGCTCGTCACTGCCGATGCGAAGCTCGCCGGCGCCCCCGGCATCGACTGCAGCATCGAGCTGATCTAGGGCCATCGGACACAGGGGATCGCCGCGCCCGGTGACGGCCTGGCTGCAAGAATCCCGTTCGTGACAGATGGACCTAGGTGGCCGCACGGAGGTGCGCGTCTCAACGAGGAAGCCGCCAGGCCGATTCGGCGCATTGGCGCCCGTTTCGTGGAATCAGCGATTCTGTCTCTGTCCTACCTGTTCTGGTACATCGTGATCGTCTACTTCATCTGGTGGCTCATCGCGCTGGCACGAGGGCAGACACCGGGCAAGCAGATCTTCGGACTGGTCGCCGTGAAATCCGACGGGACGCGGTTCGGCTGGGGCCGGATGTTCGTCCGCGAGGTCTTCAAGGAGATCTACTGGGCCGTCACCCTTGGGCTCGGCGTCGTCATCGACCTCATACTCCTGGTGTTGAGCGACCAACACCGCACCGTGGCCGACCGGGTCACGGGCAGCACCATCGTCCATGTCTCGACGCTGCAGTCGTAGACGACCCGGCTCTGCTCGTCCGGGCCCGAATTCTGCCCGCAACCATCATGGCTGTGACACCCCCTTCATACGTTGCGTCACATGACTACAACCACACCTCAACTCATTCCGATCATTCCCCGCTATGGCTCCGACAAGCGTCCGGCTCGGTTGGTCAACGGCGCAGACGATGCGGTGCATGCCTGCCTCGCCCAAGGCGAGCCACTCGAGTGGCCGGATCTGGTAGCTCGGGCGTGTGACGAGATGCTGGCGCGCTGCACGGGATCCCGCGTCACTGCTCGGCCAGGCGGCCGGCAGTCGCGCCCGGTGAAGCGCGCTGCCCGGTCACCGGACGGCGACCGTCGCATCTGCATGGCGGCGGAACTCCTAGGGACGCTCGTGACCCGGGTCGCCTCGTGCTCGGTGGTCGACGAACTCTGCCGAGCCGCGTTTCCGGGCTGGTGGGACGCCGCGCTCGACGACTATGCCGCCGACACTGGCGAGCCCGGGACACCTGATCCGGTCCTGTATGACCACGAGGTGCCTCTCGCCTCAATCAAGGCGTCGGAGGGGCCGTGGCCTGCCGGCCTCGATGTCGCTTGCCTCGAAGTGAGCAATTTCGCGCATCTCGTCGGTGCCGCCAGCTCGAATGGGCTCGCCCTCGCGCACACCGCGCCTGGCCCGGTGGTGTGGCCTCCGCCGGAGGATTCTCAGGCGGTGAGGACGACCCGACAAGAACTCCGCAAGACCCTCACCCAGACCACGACCAGCCAGCAGGAGCACACTGAGATGCTCTTCTCCTGCTTGAGCGCACGCGACGATCCGGACTCGCCAGATCCCATTCAAGCCGAGATCGACCAGGTGAACGCTTCGTTGCGGGAGTGGGACGAGAAGGTCCTGCCGGTCGCACGGCGTCTGGCTACCGCCACCTACGCCCAAGCCTGGGAATGGACCAGCTCTGACCCGCAACGATGGGACCCGGGTGTCATCGCGTACGCGTATGCCGAGGCGTACCTGTCGGTTTACGACCTTCGCCAAGTCACCGACATCTGCGACATGACGAGTGCTGCGTGCCGCAGCTACGCCTGGTGGTGGTGCCACGACCGCACACTCGACCTGTCCGGACTACGTGAGTTGGCAGTCTCGTGGTAGTGCGGAACGTGTACCGGACGTCCGGCAAGAGAGCATCTACGTTGCACCCATGTCGAACGTCGAGGTAGCGGTTGTCGGAAGAGGTCTGATCGGCAGCGCTGCTGCGAGACATCTTGCAGAGGCCGGGCGCTCCGTAGCGCTGATCGGACCTGGTGAACCGGCGGACTACGCAACCTCGGAGGGTCCGTTCGCGAGCCACTACGACGAGGGCCGCATTACGCGGATGATTGATCCTGATCCCACCTGGTCCCAGCTTGCGATCCGATCGATCGCCAGGTACGCGGACATCGAGGAACGCTCGGGTGTGCCGTTTCATACCGGTGCCGGACTCGTCTACGCCTCGGCTGAGCCGCGAGCGGATCTCGCTCTCGCGCTGGAACTCGACGTCGACGCGCGTGAGGTCACGGCGACGGAGGTCGCTGAGCGCTTCGGGATCGCCATGTCGGGCGCGGAGACGATCATTCTCGAGTCCGCACCGGCCGGCCACATCAACCCGCGGCGCATGATCGTCGCTCAGAACCGGTTGGCGAGTGCAGCGGGCGGCGTGATCGTGGACGCGCCTGTCTCGGCGGCAGCACCGACACCCAACGGCGTGCAGCTAACCGTCGGGAACGACACGTTGCTCGCGGACCGTGTGCTCATGTGCACTGGGGCCTGGGCGGCTGAGCTCGTCGCGGTCGACTTGCCGCTTGAGCGCACACTCCGAACGATCCTGCTCACCGAGCTCGACGACGGCCCGACGCTTCCGAGCCTCATCTCTCGGGCCGAGACCGATTCCGACCGTGACGTCTACTGGGTTCCGCCGGTTCGATTCCCGGACGGGCGAACCATGTTGAAGATCGGCGGCTACGACCGCTCCGTCGGGTACGCCACCAACCCCGCCGATGTCGTGGCCTGGTTTCGCAGCGGCGGGAGCCCCACCGAGGCCGATGGACTCGAGGACCGGCTGAGAGCGCTCCTGCCCGACCGGACGATCCGCTCCCGAGACATGAAGCCCTGCGTGGTCACGGACACCCCGCACGGTCTCCCGTGGATCGACTGGATCGATGATCGCGTCGCGGTCGCAATCGGCGGTTGCGGTTCGGCGGCGAAGTCGGCCGATGAGATCGGGCGACTGGCGGGGACGCTGTTCGCCGACGAAGGTTGGACCGACCCGGTACTCAAGCTCGCGTCATTCACGCCGTCGGAAAACGATGCCGCGTTGACCGGGCGCTTTCCCTACGGTTGACGACGTGAGTGCGACACAAGGGGAATCACCAACCGAACCGGCTGCCGTTGATCTGCGACCGCGATGGATGAGCCGCGAACGCTTCATCCGCGAGGTTCTGGCCCATCAAGCAGACGCTGGATTGTCCGATTACTTGGCGGACCTCGCCCGCGAGACGACCGACGACCTGCAGTGGTGCTGAACCGCGGCCTTGCGGGCTTGTGGGTCCGCTAAGCGCCGAGGGGCTCCATCAACTCGATGCGGTTGCCGAAGGGGTCGTCGACGTAGACGCGGTCGTAGCCCTCGAGGGGGTCGTCGTCGCGGACGGGCACGCCGGCGGCTCGAAGGCGCTCGACGAGTGCAGGCAGGTCGCTGACCAGCAGGGCAGGGTGGGCTTTGCAGGCGGGGTGGAACGGGCCATCGGTTGGCTGCTCGACGCCAAGGTGGATCTTGACGGTGTCACTCTCGAACCAGCAGCCACCTCGGGCTTCGAGGTGAGGCGGCTTGGGAACCCGCGGTAGGCCGAGCAGGCCCTCGTAGAACGCTTGGGCGGCAGTCTCCTCGCCAGCGGGCATTGCGAGCTGCACGTGGTCGATGGCGACGATCTTCACCCGGCGGCTCTCTGGTCAGGGACGGGCGGGCCGCCGGCGTCACACCCATGAGACATGCTGCAAGCCTGCCCTATGGGAACGCTGAGGAGGCACCGTGAGCAGTGTGGTGGTGACGGGGGCGAGCTCGGGGATCGGCGAGGCGATCGCCCGGCGGTTCGTGGCTGACGGCTGGTCGGTGCTGACGGGGAGCCGGAGCGCGCCCGATCTCGACGGTGCCGAGTGGCTGCGCACCGATGTCGCGGACCCTGCGGGGGCCGACGCGCTAGTGGCCGCAGCCGTCGAGCAGTTCGGGTCGCTGGACGTGGTGGTCAACAACGCCGGCGTGCAGGTCGAGAAGACCGTTGCCGACACCACCGACGAGGAGTTCGATCACGTCATCGACGTCAACGTGCGGGGCGTGTTCAACATGTGCCGTGCTGGCGTGCGCCAGATGGCCGGCCAACCCGACGGCGGCGTGATCATCAACATCGGCTCGGTGGCGGCAACTCATGCCGACGCCGGCATGGCCGTCTACAACGCCTCGAAGGGTGCCGTCGAAGCCCTCACCCGAGCCGTCGCGGTCGACCACGGGCACCAGGGCATCCGCTGCGTTGCAGTTAGTCCCGGCTGGATCGCAACTGCTCTTGCTGACGCCGTGTTCGACCTCGAAGCGGACCCTGACGCGGCCCGTCAAGCCGCCATCGGCCGCCATCCTGTTGGCCGGCTCGGCACTCCCGACGACGTCGCCGAGGTCGTCGCCTGGCTGGCGGGGCCAGCGGCCCGCTTCATCTCAGGCAGCGTGTTTACTGTGGACGGTGGCCTCACTGCACAGAGCCCCATCGGATGACGTTCGAGCGGCCGAGACGTGTGATCACGTGGCGCCAAGCGCCATACAGGGCCGGGGGCTCGGACGGGACCAAGAGCTGACATGTCGGGTAGCACGTCGGTGATACCCGTCCGCCAGCCGTGCCCCGTTGCCGCGGTCGAAGCGTTGATCGTCTCGGTGCCCGCGATGGGCAACGCCTTCGCCGAAGGCTCCGAGGAGACCCTGCTGGTCAAGGTCATCGACGAAGACGGACGTGTCGGAATCGGCGAATCGGTCTGCACGCCAGCGGTCGTCAAAGCGATGATCGACCAGCGCACCATCCACTTCTGGAGCCAGGGCATCAAGGACGTGGTGGTTGGTGCCGACCCGATCGAGGCGGCCGCTCTCTATGACCGGGCGTACCACGGCAGCTTCTACCACGGGCGCCGCGGCACCTACATCCAGGCCTACTCAGCGGTGGACATCGCGCTCTACGACCTGGCCGGCCGCCAGCTCGGCCTGCCGGTGTACAAGCTGCTTGGCGGGGCCCGGACCGAGCGCATCCGGCCGTATGCCACCTGCTACCCGGGCGACATCTACGACGGGCCGATGAGCGCAGTGCTCGACGAGATCACTCGTCAGGCCGCCATTGCCGTTGACCAGGGCCTCACAGCGGTGAAGGTGCCGGTGCTGTTCGGCGCTGAAGTGCCTGACCGGGGCATCGTCGAGTTCGTCCGCACCTGCCGCACCTCGCTCGGGGATGACCTGACGATCGCCCTCGACTTCGGCTACCGCTGGTGGGACTGGCACGACGCCGCTTGGACGCTGCGGCGCATTGAAGATTTCGACATCGCCTTTGCCGAGGCGCCGTTGCGCCACGACGACCTGGCCGGTCACGCCCGCCTCGCAGCGGTGTCGCCCCTGCGGATCGGCGGCGCCGAGTTCGCAGCGGGCCGCTGGGAGGTACGTGAATGGCTGACCACCGGCGGCGTGTCCTTAGTCCAGCCCGGCGTCAGCCGAGCGGGCGGCTTCACCGAGCTGATGCGCATCGCCGAGCTGTGCGAGCTGCACGGCGCCCAGCTCATCCCGCACAGCTTCGCCACCGGCATCACCGACGTCGCCAACTTCCATCTCCAGGCGGCAGCCCTGACGATTCCGATGGTCGAGTTCCGGTCGTCGCGCCTCGGCCCCTCTCGACTGCGCACCGAGCTGGTGCACCCGCCCGAGCCCGAGATCGTCGACGGGTACGCGGCGCTGCCCACCGGGCCCGGGCTTGGCGTGGAGCTGAATGACGAGCTGGTGGCGGCGCACACGCTGGACGCCGCCAGCGGCGGGAGCGACTGAGCGGTGAACGAACCGTCGACTGCAGCGTCGACGACACATGGCGCCGTTGGCGACATCACCACCCACAACCCGCACCTCGGCAACCGACTCGGCATCGCCGAAGCACCCGTGGTGACGAGCGCAATCATCGACGAGCGGCGGGTGCATGTCCAGTTCTCGAATGGCCAAAGCCGCGCATTCGCCGGCCAGTGGCTGCGGCACTGCTGCTGGTGTCCCGAGTGCGGCAACCCCGCCGACGGCATTCGCTTCACGACCGTGACGAGCTTCCCATCAGACATCGCGCCAACCCGGTCCGAAGCCGTCGACGGTGATCTGGAGCTCACGTGGCCCGACGGCCATCGTTCGACCTACGGCAGCGACTGGCTCGCCGCCAACGCCTACGACAAAGAGGCCCGCCAACGGCGAGCCGCGTGGCAGCCGATCACGTGGCGAGCAGAGCTGTCGGACCGCTTCCCCACCGTCGAGTGGGACGACGCCAGCGACGGCGGCCCCGGCCAGCTGCGCGCGTACCGGTTGCTGCGCGACTACGGCATCGTGCGCATCGCGAACCTCGGCACCGAGCCCGAGCAAACCGAGCAGCTCGCCAACCTCGTCGGCCCGATCCACGAGACCACCGTCTATGGCCGCATCTACGACGTGCGGGCCGAGCCGGTAGCGAAGCTGGGCGCCAAGACCGGCATGGCTCAGGCGCCTCACATCGACGACGCCTTCTACTACTCCCCGCCCGGCATCGACATCTTTCACTGCCTGTCCAACACCGATGTCGGCGGCATGAGCACCTACGTGGACGGCTTTGCCATCGCCGAGTCACTGCAGGCCGAAGAACCCGCTGCGTTCGAAGCGCTCACCACACTGCCGGTCACCCACGTGCGGCGTCACCCTGGCGAGATCAACATGCGCAGCCGAAGCCCGCTCATCCGGCTCGACGAGTTCGGCCGCCCAAGCGGCATTCGCTACTTCGACCGGGCCCTCGGCCCGCTCGACGTGCCACCTGACGACATCGACCGGCTCTACGACGCCATCCGCGCCTTCAGCGACCGGATGGGGAGCCCTGAGTTCACCGCCACGATCCGGGTCGAGCCCGGCCAGGGCGTGCTCATCGACAACCATCGAGTCATGCACGGGCGCACTGCGTTTGATCCGGCCAGCGGCCGTCACATCCGGCTGTGCCACGTTCCCCGCGACGAGTTCCACGGCCGGCTGCGGGAGCTCGGCCTGCTACTTGACCCGTGGTCCCACGACCAATACTTGCCGCAGGGTTCGTGAGCGTGTCCCGGTCCGGCTCGGCCCACCCCGCCAACCGACGTCTCAGCACCCGCCGACACATGCCTCTACTGCGAACCGACACGGAGACTGCCCCATGAGGAGCGCCTCATGATCAGCGCCGATCTCACCGGCAAGCGGACCATCGTCACCGGCGGGGCCAGCGGCATCGGCCTCGGCGTGACCCGCACGTTCGCCGCGAACCGCAGCATGGTCGCCATTGCCGATCTGAACGCCGACCGACTCGCCGACACCGTGCGAACGCTGCAATCCGAAGGTCTCGACGTGTTTGGGGCTCCCTGTGACCTGCGCGACAACGACTCCGTGGTTGCCATGGTGGAAGCCGCTGCTGACCGGATGGGCGGCGTCGACTACCTGCTCAACATCGCCGGACACCCGGTCACGCTCAAACCCATCCCCGCCAGCGACCTCGACTCGCAGACAGAGGAGCTGTGGGCCGAAGCGCTGTCGATCAACCTGCTGTCGGCCTTCCGCACTGCCAAAGCGGCCGCGCCGTACCTGAAGGCATCCGGCGGTGCCATCGTGAACACGGCATCCATGTCAGGGTGGCGAGGCGGCGGCTCCAGCTCGCCCTACAGCGTCGCGAAAGGCGGGCTCATCACGCTCACCAAGGAGCTGGCACGCGGCCTCGCCCCCGAGGTGCGGGTGAATGCCATCTCCCCCAGCTACGTGCACCCCGACTCCACCAACTTCCCGATCCGCTGGGAGACCGTCTTCGAGGACTCCAAGTCGCTGCCGCTGGGTCGCCCCGGCACCGCCGCGGAGTACGCGGACGCGTGCCTGTTCCTGTGCGCCGGTGCCAGCTACATCACCGGCCAGACCATCCACGTCGACGGCGGCTGGAGTGCCTAGCTGCACGGCCCCACGGCCCCACGGCTCCACGGCCCCACGAACAATGACAACCACACCGGCAGACAGCATCGAGCATCGGCACCAAACGCCGGCAACGAACAACGGAAACGCAGCCCAGTGACCAAACCCGAGAAATGGTCCGATCCGGACAAGAAGCTGTTCCCCCACCAGGTGGGATTCACCGCGCCGCCCATGGATTTCGACGCCGCGCCCAGCGATTTCCTGCGTATGTGCCCGGACACCGTCGGCGTGCACGGGCGCCTGCTGCACGCCCCCGACTATGCGCACCGGCTCAGCGACCGGGCCGGTCTCTTCCCCTTGCTGGAAGAGACCGTGCACTGTCTCAGCAACAGCGGCGCCGACGTCGTCGGCCAGGTCGGCACGAACTGGGTGCATGCCAGCGGCACCGACGCTTCCGACATCCGGCGTTTCGTCGCCGAGATGTCCGACAAGTACGAGACACCGTTCCACATGGCCGGCCTGACGCTGGTGGAAGCCTGCGAGGCGCACGGATACGAGCGGATCGCGCTCAATGCCGTGTACTTCTGGCCCGACTGGCGCGACGGGGTCGTGAGGTTCCTGCGCAGTGCGGGCATCGACGTGGTGTGGGCAGGGAACTTCATCGACCAAGGCTGGTACGCCACCCAGGAAGAGGTGAACGACCACACTTGGATCTTCCCCGGCGACCTCGCATTGAAGTCGACGAAGTACGCGCTCGACCAGGCCCCCGACGTGGACGCAGTACTGGTGAACGGCATGTCCAACTACCGCGGCGCGGACGGTCTGCCGCGGCGCTTCGTCAGCCTTGCAGCCGACATCGAAGCGGCGATCGGGGTCCCGATAATCGGGTCGGACATCAGCCTCTACTGGCGCATCTTCGGTTCGTTGGGCGTCGCCCCACTCGGGCGCCACGGCTCGCTGCTCGCGTCGCTGCAGAATCCCGAACCCCCATGCAGCTGAACGAACTGCGCGAGCGACTCGGACAGGGGGACCGCGCACGACAGCTGGCAACACGCCTGGTCCTCAGCGCTGCGGAACTCAGCGGTGCAACTGAGCTGGTGCCCATCGAGATGGCGCACATCAGCGCCTGCCACTACTCGGGCCGCGCCTCACTCGATTTCGCCGAGTTCCTGCTTCGCAACGGCGCCCGCTTCACCGTGCCCACGCACACCAATGCCAGCCTCATCGCCTGCGCCACGCCGACCCTGCGGCCCGAGTCGAACGATCCCGAGTCGGTGGCTGGCGCCCGACGGCTCATGGAGATTTACGAGCAGCTCGGTGCAACGCCGATGTGGACGTGTGCGCCGTACCAGCAGCCGGACGGACGGCCCGGCTTCGGCCAGCACGTGGCGGCTGCGGAGTCGAACGCTGTCTCGTTCTTCAACTCGGTCCTCGGCGCCCGCACCAACAAGTACGGCGACTTCCTCGACGTCAGCGCTGCGGTCGTCGGGGCGGTGCCGCTCTCGGGTTTGCACACCGATGACGGCCGAGGGGCGACACACCTGTTCCGTCTCCAGCTGCCCGACTCAGCGTCCGACGCTGAGCACGAAGACGCATCGTTGGCGCATCTCGTCGGGATCATCGTCGGTCGGCTGACGGGCACCCGTGTCCCGGTGATCGACGGCATGGGCCCGCTCGGCGAAGACCAACTCAAGGCTGTCGCCGCCGCGGCAGCATCCTCCGGCTCTGTGGCGATGTTCCACGTCGTCGGCGTGACGCCCGAAGCGGCCACGCTCGAAGCGGCCACCGGAGGTCGCACGCCCGCACGTCAAACCGTCATCGACACCGGAATGCTCGCCGAAACCCGCGCCGCGTTGTCGACTCGCTCGTCGGGTTGGCTCAGTGCAGTGTGCTTGGGGACGCCGCATTTCTCGACGGAAGAATTCGGCGAGCTACTGCGATTGCTCGACGGCCGCAGCACCCGAGTGCAGATGCTCGTCACGACGAGCCGAGCCGTCCTCGCCGAAATCGATGCCCTCGGCTGGAGACCTCAGCTCGCCGATGCAGGCGTGCGTGTGATCTGCGACACCTGCACGTATTACCCGCCGACACCCACCGGCGTCAGCGGGTTCGTCATGACGAATTCGGCGAAGTGGGCCTACTACGCGCCCGGAACGCTGGGTGTCGAGGTTGCGTTCGGCAGCCTCCGCGCCTGCGTCGAGTCGGCGATTGGCGGCGAGGTCGTGCTGTGAGGATCGACGGCCACTCGCTGCACGGAGGCTCGGCGAGCGGTGAGGTGGCCAAGCTGAACGACACGATCAGCTTCTGGGGCGGCATCGACATGTCCGGAACGATCATCGATCAGGCCCACCCCCAAGCGGGCACCTCGATCGCCGGGAAGATCGTTGCGCTCGCGGGATCGCGCGGGTCGTGCGCCACGCCGGCTGCGCTCTGCGAGATGCTCCGCCGAGGCACAGGGCCTGCAGCCATCCTGGTCACTGAGCCCGACATCAACGTCGTCGTCGGGGCGATGGTTGCGGCCGAGCTGTACGCGGTCGACTGCCCCGTCGTGCTCATCGAGCCAGCTCGGTTCGACAATCTCATCGCCGGTGAGACCGTGGAGGTTGGGGCGAACCGTGCACGTATTCCGTAGATCACTTCGGCTGGCCGGCGCGGCGGTCGGGCTCGCGCTCGTTGCCGGCGCGTGCGGCTACTACGACGATTCGACCGAAGTGATCAATCCAGCGCCCCCCGGCGCCGATGCTTCTGTGAGAGGCACCATCACCTACCGCGAGCGCATCGCACTCACGCCCGATGCCGTCGTCACCGTGCAGCTGCGCGACACGACCTACGCAGATGCCGCCGCAGTGCTCATCGCCGAGCAGATCATCGCCAGCCCGGGCCAGGTGCCCATCGACTTCGACGTGCGTTACCCCAGCGACGAAATTGACGACCGCAACACGTATTCAGTCTCGGCGGTGATCACCGAGTCGGACGGCCGCATGGCGTTCACCAACGACACCTCCTACGACGTCATCACCCGCGGCAACCCGCGCCGCGTCGACATGACCCTGGTGATGGTGGAGCCGCCGCCCGAGCTGGCGCCGTAGATCAGCCGCCACCGACGGTTGCGGCGGGTTGCGGTCGCCGTGTCACACGCCTCACCCCGGTGAACGTCAAGAAGGTGGCCACAATCAGCGCCACGCCGAAGAGCGCATTGGCGTAGTTCACGCCCCGGTATTCGAATGTCGCGTACAGCGCACCCGAGGTCAGCCCGGCCAATGCGCCCGAGCCGATCATGGCGAAGTCACCGACGCCTTGCACTGCGACTCGTTGGTGGATGGGATACAGCGTCACCAGCAGGCTCGACGCTGCGATCACCCCGAAGCACCAGCCCAAGCCGATGAGGAAGTTCCCCATGAACACACCCACCGCGCCCGTGGGCGGCGTGACTGCCGCCCACCACGCTCCCCAGGTGCACAGACCGCCCGCGATGTACAGCATCGGATAGTTGCCGATGCGGTCGGTGAGCTGCCCGATGACCGGCGAGAACAGGTACATGCCCAGAATGTGGAACCCCATCATGAACCCGATGGCGTTCTGGGACTGGCCGCCCGCATCCATGTGCAATGGCGTCAGCGCCATGACGCCCACCATGGTCACCTGGCTGACGACCATCGCCAGCACGGCCAGACGAGCCTGTGGTTTCTGCCAGATCAGTGCCAGCGCGTCGCGCGCCGTTGGCGTCGGCAACGCTGCCGATCGGCCGCGGGCGCCATTGAGTGATTCGCTGACTTCGTTCGCGACCACCAGCGGGTCGGGCCGCAGGAACAGCTCCACGATTGCGGCGGCAACCAGGAACATGAAAGCAGCGAATACGTACGAGCCGGTCTTGTCGGGCAGTCCGATTGTGCGGCCGACGTCGCTCGCAAAGCCCGACACCACCGAGCCGGCGGTCGAGCCGAACGTCGTGGCCCACACGATCATGCTGATCGTGCTGGCGCGCCGGTGCTCGGGTGCGAGATCGGACGCTGCGTAGCGAGTCGCCAAGTTGGCCGCGCTGCCGGCTCCCGCGCCGAACACGCCCAGACACAGCAGCGGATAGCTCAGCAGGATTGCGCCGAGCACCGCGAGCGTCGAACCCCCGGCCCCTACGAGGTACCCGAAACGCAGCCCGACGCGCCGCCCGTGGCGGTTCATCAACTTCGACATCGGCACGGCAACCGCTGCTGCACCGATCGACAAGCAACTGGCCGCGATCGTGGCAAGTGTCGCGCTGCCCGTGATGTCCTTTGCGAGCAGAGCACTCACGATGTACGTCGCCACGAGGCCGAAGCCACCCGCGGCCTGGCTGGCGATCAGCACGACAACGGTGCGCTTTTGAATGCGCGCCTGGTCCGAACTCGAGTACGCGGACGCTCGATGCACCGCAAACACCGAGCCCTCCGACATCGCTACAGCATGGCGCATGTGCAGGCGCGTCGCACGGTGCACCGTCCCGGCGCCACGGCGGCATCCCGATCGGTCCGCGTAAGGTCCCGCAAATGCACGTCGGCATCACTCCCATCAACTCAGCCGCCTACCTCGACCCCGGATACCTGCGATCGTTCGCACAGCAGCTCGAAGAGCTCGGCTACGAGTCGGTGTGGACGTTCGAGCACGTGATCGTGCCCCACGACTACGAGAGCCGGTACCCGTACCACCCCAGCGGCAAGCTGGGCCTCCCGACGGACGTGGGCTTCACCGACCCGTTCATCGCGCTGACGTACGTCGCGGGGGCCACGCAGCGCCTGCGCCTGGGTACCGGCGTCAACATCGTCACCCAGGCCAACGCGCTGTACTTCGCCAAACAGGCGTCATCGCTCGACCATCTGTCCGGCGGACGGCTGGAGCTAGGCATCGGCGTGGGCTGGCTGGAAGAGGAGTTCGACGCCATCGGTGTGCCGTTCGGCCGCCGGGGTGCGCGTGCCGACGAGTACATCGACGCGATGACGGCCGCCTGGAGCGGCGAGGACGTGGATTTTCGCGGCGAGTTCCTGAATTGGACCGGGTTCTCGATGCTGCCGACGCCGGCGCAGCGACCCCGTATGCCGCTGCTCATTGGCGGCACGACGCCGCCAGCCATCCGCCGCTTGGTGGCCCGCGGCGACGGCTGGTACGTCATCCACAAAGACCTCGACGACTTCAAGCGCCTGATCGGCGAGATGCACGCCGAGTGCGACCGCCAAGGCCGCGACCCCGCCGAGCTGGCGTTGACCGCATACTGGAACTACCACCGCGAGGGGCTCGAAAGCCTCGAGGTGTACCGCGACCACGGCGTGCAGCGACTGTTGGTCAACACCGCTGCGCTGCGCATGGGACGCCCCGAAGACGCCATCGCGCAGTTCGCCGAAGAGGCCCTGCCGGCCTGCGCCGAGGCATGACGGCGTTTGGCGCTCGCCCGGTGGTGCCTCAGCCGTCTCCGATGGAGATGCGGATGCTTCCGGAGGGGTGCAGCGAGCAGTAGCTGCTGAAGGCCGCCGCCTCACCGAAGCTGTGCTCGGAACTTTCGCCTGGCCCAACCTCGAAGGGGCCGATGGTGTGTGCCACCGAGTCACGATTCACGATGATCAACACATCGCGCAGCTTGAAGTCCAGCTCGTCGGGAATGACTTCCACGTCCTCGCCGGCAGCCAGGCGCTCCGCTGTGCCAGGCGGGATGTCGATCGTGTGAGTCTCCGGATCGGGCTGGTCGACAAAGCGCGAGACGACGACAGGGATCGCTGCAATCAGCAATCCGCCCAGCAGGTACAGCAGCAGAGTCCGCTGGTTGGGCCAGCCGACATCTCGACGGCGCATGTCAATCGTCGGACCAGTTGCGCTCGTTCTGGTCGAAGTAGGTCTGACGGGCGGTGCGGGAGCTGTCGCTCTTGCCCATGTACCCCACGGCGACGTGGTCGAGGTGGTTGATCGCTCGGCCCAACGGCATCGCCTGTGCGTTGATGGACGCCTTCGACGCTGTCACCGGCACCGGTGGCTGGTTCACGACTGCTGCGGCCAGCCGCTCGGCGGCGGGCACCAGCTCGTCGTCGCTCGACACCGTCTCGGTAAAGAAGCCGAACTTGTCCAGCTCTTCCATCCCGTAGGTGCGCCCGAGGATCAGCATCTCCTTGGCACGGTGCGGACCGACCAGGTTGACCAGCGCGGGGACCGAGTGCCACGTCAGGTTGAAGCCGATGCTGACCTCGTTGAGCGTGAGGCTGATCGACGGGCTGCCGATGCGGAAATCGCACGCAGCGGGCAGCACGCCTCCCCCGCCGATCATGTAGCCGTGGCACAGGGCGATGGTGATCGGGTTGAGGTGCATCAGCGTGTCGTACATGCGGGCGCCGTGCTTCGAGCCCAGCATTGAGTCCAGGCTGCTGCCGCGCTGTTGCTTGAGGTCAGCGCCCGACGAGAGGCTCTTGCCCTCGCCACGCACGATCACGACCCGCACGCCGGGGTCGGCGTCAAGCGCGAGACATGCCGCATGCACATCAGCCACCAGCTGGGCATTAACGGCATTGTGCACTTCAGGCCGGTTCAAAACCAGGTGGCGTACCGGTCCGTCGCCGTCCACCCGCACCGTCTCGAATGCCGTCGCTGCGTCTGCCGTCATCGCCGCGCTCCCGGGTCAAGTCCAACGTTCACGCTGGCAGTTTGACATGCCGCGCCTCCGCTCAGCCCAGGCGACATGGGTGACCGGCTCGGGCCGGCCACAGCAGCAGCCTTATCAGCCGCCGTAGTCGGGCGCGGCGCCGGAACCCTCGTCAAAGCCGAGGCCCATCAGGTCGCCGAAATCGCCCACGATCTCATCGGCGGGCGGCGCCTCGATCGTGATGTCGGCGTCGTAGTCGTAGAAGTCGATCACGATGGCGAATTCTGGGATGTCCTCGGCGTCGGCGCCGAATCCCTCCGCGAGGTCCCCGAACATCGACCCCAGATCCAGACTGATGCGCCTCGTGAGGCCCTCGCCGTCGATCCAGATGTCGGTGGCCAAGCCATCGCCGAACATTTCCGCGGGGAACGGGGCCGACCCGCCGCTGCCATCGGCCCCAGTCCCCTGTGATGCGGTCCCTTGCGATTCGGCCAAGGCCACAGCATCGAGGGTGTAGCGGAGGACGGTCATCGGTTCGCCGTCGATGTCCTCAGACCCAATGGTCTCGACATCGGTCAGGAATTCGATCAGATGGGCGTTGTCGTTCGGCGCAGGGCAGACGCCGGCGCGGGGGGCCTCACCGGGCAGCGGCGATGGGCACAAGATGCCCATGCCCGCTGCTGCGGTGGCGTCGAGAGTGAACCAGCCCTCGGGCGGTTGCCCAAGGGCCTGGCCCTGCAACTCTTTGGGAACGGCAAAGCGGACGTAGGTGGCACCGTCGACCATCACGATCTCGAAGGCGATACCACCCCCGACCGGATCGTCGACGCTCATCGTCATCGCCATATTGGCGTCGGGGTCGACCTCGAACGACAGCGCAATCGCTGCCATTCCTCCGAAGTCAGATTGCATCTCGCCGCGCACCGAGCGCCCCGCGCTCGACTCGAACGCATGAGTGAGCAGCTCCAGCGGATCCGTGGGAAGTGCAGCCGCAGTCGTTGCCGGCGCAGTTGTCACAGGCGCAGCGGTGGTTGCCGGCGCAGAGGTCTGCGGAGTCGTCGCCTGCGTCGCGACGTCTCCCCCACCGTCGTCGTCGGCGCCACCACCGCACGCCGCGGCAACGAGTGTCAGCGCCGCGAGGGCCGCGGCAAATCTCGCCCAGCGAGCTTTCACAGTCATCAACTCCTTGCCGGAACGGCGAAACAAGGTGTTCGGCGCCGCGGACACGCTCCGGCTCTTTGGCCAGTATCTCAGTAGTTCATGTCCGCGAACGGTCACATATTTCGCGTTGCTGGCTTTTGAAAATCGGCCGTGAGCAGCTCAGCTACAGCGGATGGGCGCCGGGGTCCATGCCCAGACGCGTGCGGCCGTAAGCCTCGCCGACGGTGTCGAGGTCGGCGACTTGGTGCTGGCTCGCCATCGTCGCGTCGCGGAATGCCTGCTGCAGGCGGCTGCCGTCGAACACGGCCCGTCCCCCGGCCGCTGTGGTGACCCGGTCGAGTGCACGGCGGCACAGCTCGATGGCGTAGCTGCCCTGGTACTTGGCGTGGGCTCGCAGCTGCTTGGAATCGGCCCCGTCGGCAGCGTGGCGCAACAGCCCGATCGTGTCTTCGATGAGCAGCTCCGCCGAGCGCACTTCGGTGTTTGCCTCGGCGAGGCGCATGTGCAGACCCGGTCGTCTGGACTTCGGCGAACCCATGTAGCGGTCCTCCTGCACGCCGAAACGGTCGGCGGCATCGTCGAGCCCGGCGCGGGCGAGACCGAGCGCAGCGGCGGCCACGTGCACCGCCAGCCCGGGCAGGACCGGTGTGCGGTACACGCTGGTGCGGTGACGGTTCGACCACGGCGAGCGTCCGCCCAGCAGATCGCCGGAGTCGATCGTTCGGTGCGTCGGCACGTACGCCTGGTCCGCGACCACGTCGCACGAGCCGGTACCGCGCAGCCCGATCGCATACCAGTTGTCGTCGATCTCGATGTCGTTCCGCGGGATGACCACGTGGAGCAGGCGCGGCCGCTCCCCTTCGGCCAACACTTGGGAGCCCAGCAAGAACCACTCGCCCCAGATCGCCCCGCTGGTGAACGGCCAGCGGCCGTCGATGAGCCACCCGCCGTCGCACTCGGCGGCCGAGCCGACCGGCGCCAGCGAGCCGGGCACGATCGCGTCGGGATCGGCCCCGTACACCTCGTCCTGCAATTCCTCGGTCATCGAGCCGAGCATCCAGCTGTGCCCGACCAGCACCATCAGCACCCAGGCGGCAGCGCCGTCGTACAGGGCGGCCTCGCGCACGTTGGCGACCATGTCGGCGAACTCCCGCTCGTCACCTCCCGCGCGTTCGGGCACCAGCAGGCGCAGGGCGCCCGCGTCGCGCAGCGCTGTCATCGAGCCCTCGGCCAGCCGGCGGTGCTCCTCGTTCCAGGCGGCATGTTCGGTCAGCACGGCGCCGGTGCCCTCGTCGATGCGCAGGTCCGGGCCTGAGCCGTTCGAGCCAGCCGAATCAGGCACTTCGGTTGCGCTCATCTCACTATTCCTACTGCACTTCGGTCTTCACGTCTGCGAGTTCGCTGCGCTTACTTCACGATTCCTGCGGCGCGCAGCTCGGCGATGGCGTCGGTTGACCTGCCCAGCTCGGTCAGGATCGCGTCCGTGTCGGTGCCCCGCTCGACGGCGGGGCGCAGCTCGGGCACGCCGCCTGCGATGAGCGCGGCGGGGCGGTTCTGACGGATCCGGCCGACGATCGGGTGATCGACCTCCCGGATCACTCCCGAGTGCTGTACCTGGGCGTCGTTGGCGACCTCGTCGGGACGCAGCGCCGGCGCTACCGGCACGTCTGCTGCGATGAGCCGCTCGACCACGTCATCACGGGCCACATCGGCCACAACTTCGCCGAGCGTGTCGATCATCTCGCCGAAGTGGGCAGCCCTCGGCCCGGCTTCGGCGAAGCGGGGGTCGCTCAGCAGGTCGGGCCGGTCGAACGCATCGGCCAAGCCTTTCCAGTGTCCGTCGGTGAGCGGCATGACAGCCACATAGCCGTCCCGGCATCCCAACAGCCGGTAGTCGGCCAGCAGGTTGGGACGATGGTCGGCGTCGTCGGCCAGCACGACGTGCTCCATCATCGCGTCGGGCCACATGAAGCTGACTGCGGAGTCCAGCAGGGACAGCTCCACGTGCTCGCCCCTACCGGTTCGTTCTCGGGCGAACAGCGCTGCACACGCGGCCTGGGTCCACGTGAGCGAGGTGACCTTGTCGGGGATGAAGCTGCGCACGAACTGTGGCTCGTCGTCGCCGCCTTGCACGGCGGCGATGCCGGACCAGGCCTGGATGACGGCGTCGTACGCCGGCCGTTTCGAATACGGCCCGTCGCGGCCGAAGCCGCTGATCGACACGTAGATGATGTTCGGGTTGCGCTGGCGCACGTCGGCTTCGCCGATGCCCAGCCGTTCGGCGACGCCGGGGCGGTACGCCTGCACGAACACGTCGGCGGTAGCCAGCAGATCGGCCATGACCTCGCGGCCCGCTTCGGAGGCAATGTCCATACACAGCGACCGCTTGCCAGCGTTGAGATTGGCAAACCAGCCCGACATGCCGTTGCGGCTCGACCCGAACATCCGCAGCGGGTCGCCGACCACGGTGTCCTCCACCTTGATGACCTCGGCGCCCTGGGACGCCAGCAGGTGCGTGCCGCCCGGTGCGGCAATGAATGTGGCGATCTCGACGACGCGGATGCCTTCGAGCGGTCCGGGGCCGGTAGTCATCTCCGCCTCGCTAGCAGCCGAACCTCGAGCCGTTTCGAAGCGACCTTGGAGACCACCGGAAGATCGACGCCCCCTTCGCTCCAAATGCGTTGAGCCCGCCCAGCGTGATATAGCCGGTCGCATTCACGCCGCCGATGGCGATCAGGCCGACGCTGTTGAATCCGCCGATAGTGATCGCCCCGATGGAGTTCGCGCCGCCAATGGCGACCACTCCGATCGCGTTCCAGCCGCCGATGGCGACGATCCCGATGGCGTTGTGCGTCCCGATGGCGATACCAGCAACGTTCTCCGACTGCGCCACGTCGTCGAGGAGACCCCATTGGGTGAGCCCGAACAGTGCGACCATGCCCAACACGAGCAGGAATGCCCATACGACAGTGGTTCCCGCTGGCGAGAATTGGTCGTCTTCGTCTGCTGGAAGTGTCATCGGGGCCTCCCCCTGGTTGAACCGCCGACCGTTGCGAACCTACTCGTCGGGCGCGGAGCGGTCTGCTTCGCCGGCGGGCGCGGATGGGTCCGGGCCGCACGCGCGACTCAGGGCCAGCGGCCTAGACCTACATTGACGCTCACAGGACGGCAAACAACGACAGATGCCCTGGCACGTCGGGCGAGCGCAAGCAGCAAGGTTGAGCACCATGGACGAATCAGGCGACCTTCCCGACTTCAGCGGCCTGCGGGCACTGTTCATCAACTGCTCGATCAAGCACGACCCCGCCCAGTCGCACACTCGACGGCTCATCAACCGGGCCGTCGGGGTGATGCGTGACCGCGGCGTCGACGTCGAGATCGTCCATGCGCTCTCCCACACCATCGCCTTCGGCATGGAGAAGGACCAGACGGTCAACGGCATGGCAGACGACTGGCCCCAGATCCACGCCAAGATCATGGAGGCCGACATCTTCGTGATCGGCACGCCGATCTGGCTGGGTGTGAAGTCGAGCGTGGCCACGCTGGTGGTGGAGCGCATGTATGCCTACAGCGGCGACCGCAACCCCAAGGGCCAGTACCTGTACTACGGCAAGACGGCAGGCTGCATCATCACCGGCAACGAGGACGGGGCCAAGGCGTGTGCCATGGATCTGCTCTATGCCATGTCGCACATCGGCTACACCGTCCCCCCGCAGGCCGACTGTGCCTGGCTGGGCGAGGCCGGGCCCGGCCCCAGCTATGGCGACCCCCGTGCTGATGGCGGCCACGAGGGCTACGACAACGACTTCACCAACCGCAACACCACGTTCATGTCCTGGAACCTGATGCACACGGCCAAGATGCTGCGCGACAACGACGGCCTGCCCGCCATCGGCAACCTCCCCGAAACCTGGCAGCAGCTTCCCAACGCCAAGGACCAAGACCCCGAAGCCGACTGAGCTCAACGCAGTTCTGCGGACAGCGACGCCGCTGGGCGCGAGACTGCCGGCTGGCCAAGGAATGGCGAGCGGGGGACTTGTGACGGCGACGATTGCTGAGCTGGCGGTGGGCTACCGGGACGGGTCTCGCAGTCCGGTCGAGGCCACGGAGGAGTGCCTGGCCGCTATTGCGGCTCTGGACGAGCGGGTTGGCGCCTGGCAGGCGGTGTATGCGGACGAGGCGCGGGCGGCCGCGGAGGCTGCCGATACGGCGCTGGCGCTGGCGGCGGGTGAGCCGTTGGGGCCGTTCTGGGGTGTGCCGTTCGCTCTGAAGGACATCGTGGACGTGGAAGGCCGGGTCACGACCGCGGGCTGCGCGGAGTGGGCCGATCGGATCTCGCCGGCGACAGGCACAGTTGCTCGGCGGCTGCTGGAGGCCGGCGGGATCCTGCTGGGCAAGACCAAGACCGTCGAATTTGCGATGGGCGGCTGGGGCACCAACCAGCACATGGGCACGCCGTGGAATCCGTGGGATCCGGAGGTTGCCCGCACGCCGGGCGGTTCGTCTTCGGGCTCGGGAGTTGCGGTGTCGTCTGGCATGGCGCCGTGCGCAGTGGGCACCGACACAGGTGGGTCGGTTCGGCTGCCGGCGGCGCTGTGCGGGATCGTCGGGCTGAAGACCACTGAGGGTCTGCTGCCGATCGACGGGATCGTTCCGCTGTCGCACACGCTGGACACGCCGGGGCCGCTCTCTCGTTCGGTGCTCGATGCGGCGCTGATGTTCGACGCCATGTTGGGCACGCCGCCCGCCGCCGCCGAGCGGGACTGGCTGGCGGGCACCGGTCGCTATGGGGCACTACAAGCCGGAATGCAGGGCCGCCGCATCGGCTGCTTGAGCGACGACGAGCGTGTGGGCGTGGATGCCGCCCAACTCGCCGCGTATGACGCCGCGCTCGAGGTGCTGTCCGGGCTGGGTTCCGACGTGGTGCCCTTCGAGCTGCCGACATCGTTCGAGGAGCTGAAGAACACGAGGTTCTTGATCGTGACGGCGGAGTCGTACCACTACTACGGCGCGCTCATGGAGGACCCGAACTCGAAGGTGGATGAGCGGGTGCGAGCGAGAGTCCTGGCGGGGACCAACATCTCGGCCTCCGACTACATCGCGGCGACGCTCCAGCGGCGCATCGACCTTGCCGAATTTGCGGCAGCGTTCGAAGGTTTCGATGCGATGGTGACGCCGACCACGCCGATGCTGCCGCTGCCAGTAGACGAAGCCGACGAGACGAACACCCCGGCGCTGTTCACCCGAGCGGCAAATTTTCTCGCGCTGTGTGGCACGACTGTGCCGACCGGTGTGTCGCCGGGCGGATTGCCGACGTCGATGCAGGTCGTCTGCCGCGGCGGCGACGAGACACTGTCGCTCACACTCGCGGCCGCGTACGAGGCGGCGCGTGGCCCGATGCCGCACCCGCCGCTGTGGGCCGGACCGGCGACTGAGGCTGCAACCGATCGCTGATCCCAGCGAGACAGAGCCGAAGCAGACACAACCGAAGCAAACAGCGCCGAAGCAGACCCAGCCGAAACCGGACACGGAGATCGCTCGATGAAGATCACATGGATGCGCACGGGCGCCGACGGCCAGACGACGTTCGAGGATCTCGAGATCGCGAGCACTCAGCGCGAGCGCGGTGTCGAAACCGCCGTGGTGCCGGTGAGCGGCGCATTCTTTCGGTCCGAGCAGCCGGCGCTGGACATGGACTTCCACAACGCGCCGCGGCGCCAGTTTGTGATCCCGCTCGGTGGCGAGCTGGTGGTCGAGGCAGGCGACGGCTCGACTCGCCGGATCGCAACCGGCGACGCCCTGCTCGCCGACGACGTCACCGGCGGGGGCCACAAGTCCCGCTTCGTCCCCGATGGGGCCAAGATGGTGTTCCTGACCCTCGACGACGACGTCGACCCAGCCGAGTGGCGCGCCTGACCGTCAGCCCTCTCAAGTCAGGCGCTGTCGAATGGGGCACCGTCGATTCAGGCGCGGTCGAGTCACGCCCCACCCTGCGTTCATCGGCACGGTTCGTGGTAGAGATGCCCGCGCGATCGTGCTCGCATCGACTCGAACCGCACGCCAAGGAGGCGCACTCATGGGCAAGGCAACGGTGATCGGCAGCTTCGAATGCCAGGACGGCGAGGGCGACGAGATGGCGGCCGTGCTGGCCTCGATGGTCGAAGCCGCCTCCGAAGAGCCCGGCGTGGAGATCTACTCGTACCACCGCGGCGAGGGGAACACGTTCTGGTTCTTTGCCCTCATGACCGATGCCGAGTCGATGCAGCACCACGGCCAGTCCGAAGCCATGCAACAGGCGATGGCTGCGTTCATGCCGCTCATGGCGTCACCGCCCCAAATGCAGATGACCACACCGATCGCCGCCATCGGCCTCGACCTCTGAGCGCGCCGTAACGGCGGTGCAGCCGCCCGGCGTGCGCCGATGTGCTGAGCCGCATATGGCGACGGTTCGAGCCACCAGATCGTCGAGTGCGAACTCGCCGATTCCGGCGAGGGATACCTGCACTCGACCGTGCAGTGTCGTCGACGGTGTGAGCCGAACTCAAGGCGATTCTGGATCGATGGGTTGATGAACGAGGTCAGCGACGAAGCGACGCCTGGAGGCTCTCGTACGCTGGGCGGCGTGCTGGCGGTGCTGATTCTCTTGCTCATATCGGTTCCGCTGCTGGAGCTGTACGTGATCGTGCAGGTCGCCGGCGGGCTGGGCGCTGGCCAGACGATCGTGCTGTTGCTCGTCGTGTCGGTTGTGGGCGCCTGGATGGTGCGCCGATCCGGGCTTGGTGTGCTGAACCAGATCCGCACCCGACTGGCCCAGGGCGAGCTTCCCGGCAATGAACTGGTGGACGGACTGCTGATCTTGCTGGCCGGGGCGTTCATGCTGACGCCCGGCTTCCTGACCGACGCATTGGGCTTGCTGCTGCTGTTCCCGCCCACCCGGATCGCCATGCGCTCGGTGCTCGTGCGTCGCTACTCCAAGCGCATCTCGGTTGCCGGGTGGTCTGGCGGACCGAGTGGGCCCGGTGGGCCCCGCGGGCCGAGCGGACAGGACGGACAAAGCGGTGCTGGACGCTCCGGTCCCCCGCTGGACGCTGAGAGCTTCTCCGACGACGACGACGAGCCCTTCGCCTGAGCCCTTCGCCTGAGCCCTTCGGACCCGGGGATGTCCCGGGCGCGGCGCCGCGGAACGACTAGAACTCGTTTATGGAACCCAAGGACCGGCTCCCGATCGGCGTCTCGCTTCTGGCACTCGCTGTAGCGATCGCAGCGTTGGTAGTCGCCGTCAGCGACTCCGACAGCGACGACGCCGTCGACGAGTCCGAGACAAGCGTCACGGTGTCTGCGCCAGCGTCAGCGTCAGCGACGACTCAAGCATTCCAGACCACCACCACGGTACGCACCGTTCAGACACTGGCCCCGACGCCTACGACAGCTGCCTCGTCCTTGGTCGTGACAGCCACGACGGCTGCTGAGTCGGACGGGATGGCCGACGAGATGCCCGACGATCGCCTAGTGCTGGCCGTCGTGGGCATCGGCTACGACAGCACTCTGAACGTGCGCGAGACGCCGGGAGGCCAGGTCGTCGGCAGGCTCGACTCGGACGCTGTTGGACTAGTTCCCACCGGCACCACTCGGGAGGTGTCCGGGGCGATCTGGTACGAAGTGCACGCAGCTGGAGTTGTCGGTTGGGTCAGCGGCGGCTATGTGGCGCCGCTGGGTGCGACCGTCGACGGAACGACCGAGATAGTGGCGCGCCTGGGCGAGACGCCCAGCGCCGCAAACATGACGGCGTTGGGTCGGACCGTTGCGGGAGCAATGGCATCGGAGGAGCCCGAATCGCGTGTGAGGATCTCGGGTGCGCCCACCGTCGGCGACGTCGGCGAGATCACGATGGATGTCGTCGGTCAGCCTGACGATTCGGTCCGCGGCTTCCGGCTGAAGGTGTTCGCGACCCCCAATAGTGACGGAACGTTCACGCTCCGCAACGTCGAGGGCACCGTGATGTGCTACATCGATCGGGGCGTCGGCGCCCAAGGCCTCTGCAACTAGCGGCGGACCGGCTGGCGGGGTCGGGCATCTCAGGGGTGCCGTAGCCCTCGTCGACCACTCCTTCGGTGAAGAACGCCTCCCACCACAGGCCATTGGGGTCGGTGACCCACGACTTGTGCTGGAGCTGGTAGCCGCACACGAGGTCGTCCTGGTCGGCACGGGACAAGTCGGCGGCGTCGATGTGGCCCCGCATCTCCTCGAGTTCTTCGTGCGATTCCACCTGGATGCCGTAGTGGGCGGAGCCAGGCGGTCCGCCGCCGTGGACATCGAGCGAGAAGTTGATGCGCGGGTCGTCCAGCATCCATTTGGCGTAGTCGGTTCGCCGCAGGGTGGGTTCGACGCCGAACAGCCGCGTGTAGAACTTGATCGACTCGTCGAGGTCATCGACCTGCAGCCCGATGTGCATGCGCCGCATGGCCCGCACGATAGGTCACTCGCCGGGGCCGATTCGCTTGCCGATATGCCGGCTAACTCGACTGTCGGCTCGCCAGCCAATTCGCTGGCCCATTCGACTGCCGCCCGCGCGCGGACGTGCGCTCAGGACTTGCCGCCGATCGCCCGTGCGACAGACTCAACGCCAGCCGGTGCCACTCAGCCGGCAGCACCCGCCGCCAGGAGACCGCCCATGCCCTATGCCCCCGCCAACCTTTTCGGATCGAACGAAGTCAGGCTGTACTACGAGACCCACGGCGACCCAGCCGACCCGGCTCTGCTGCTGGTGAACGGGTTCTCGTCGCAGATCCTCGGGTGGTTCGAGGGGTTCCGGGAGCAGCTCGCAGAGCGGGGGCGATTCGTCGTCAGTTTTGACAATCGGGATGTCGGCCTGTCGACGCATCTCGACGGCGTCGAAGTGGACCTGGCCGCGGTGACCAAGGCATTCGCTGCGGGCACGGCCATGCCGCCCGTGCCGTACACGATGTCGACATTCGGCGACGACGCGGTGGGCCTGCTCGACCACCTGGGGATTCCCGCGGCGCACATTGCCGGTGTGTCGATGGGCGGGATGATCGTCCAGCAGATGGCCATCGACCATCCCGAACGGGTGCTGTCGATGACCTCGATCATGTCGACCACGGGTGAGCGTGGGTACTTCGAGGCGACGCCGGAGGCGATGGCAGCGCTCACGGCGCCATGGCCGACTGATCGCGAGGGGTTCATCGCCGCCGGGGTCGCCTCCCGCAAGATCAGCGCCAGCCGTCGCTACTTCGACCCGGATCTTTCCGCCAAGTTGCTGGCCGACTCCTACGACCGCATGTTCTATCCCGAGGGCCTCGACCGGCAGATGGCGGCCGTCCGGGGATCGGGGCACCGGGCCGAGGGGCTTCGCAATCTGGCGGTGCCAACGTTGGTGATCCACGGACGTGAGGATCCGTTGATCATGCCCAATGGCGGTGAGCGCACCGCCGAGCTTGTGCCGGGCGCCAACCTGCTGCTGGTCGGCGACATGGGCCACGACCTGCCCAAGCCGCAATGGCCGATCATCATCGACGCCATCATCAGCCACACTGCTCACGCCAGCCCACGTCGGTGAGATCGACCTGAACCGGGACATGACGACATGAAGTTCCTGACATGAACCTCCTGGCCTTCGCGGCCTCCAATAGCAGCCAGTCGATCAACCGGCAGCTCGTCGACTACGCCATCCGCCTGCTCGGCGATGGGCTGGTCGAGGGCGTCCCGGCCGGTGAGGTGGAGGTCCGCACGATCGACCTGAACGACTACGAGATGCCGATCTACAGCATCGACCGCCAGAACGCTGATGGGATCCCCCAGCCGGCCCACGACTTCTACGACACGATCGGCGCCGCCGACGCGCTGCTGATCTCCTTCGCGGAGCACAACGGCTCCTACACGGTCGCCTACAAGAACGTTTTCGACTGGGCGTCCCGGATCAACATGCGCGTGTACCACGACAAACCGATCGTGATGCTGTCGACGTCGCCCGGCGGCGGTGGAGGCGGTTTCGTGCTGCGGTCCGCAGCCCACCTCGCCCAGTACTTCGGCAACGAGGTACTGGCCAGCCTGTCGATTCCCAGGTTCGACCAGAACTTCGACACGGCGGCGGGGACACTCTCCGATCCTGACCTCGACGCTCAATTGCGAGACGCCCTCGCCACGTTGTCCGGCGTCCACGATCAGTCGGCCGATGGCGCTGAGACGTACTTGCCGTCGACGAGCACCGGCGGCCCGGACTGAGCACTCGGATCGTGGGTACGGTGAACCGTGCCTGACCCAACCGTGCTCATCGTCGGCGCAGGACCTGCCGGTCTCGCTATGGCGATCCTGCTCGGGCGCATGGGGCTCGACACGATCGTCGTAGAGCGTCGCAGCGGCGTGAACCCCCATCCTCGGGCTCGATCGGTCAACGTCCGAACCGCCGAGCTGATGCGCCAGTGGGGTCTGCTCGACGAGATCGAAGCCGTCAGCCTGCCCCTCCCCTGGACCGAGCAGTTTGTGTACTGCGAGACGTTGGCGGGCCCCGAAATCGGCCGCATCACCACGTCGATCCAACCCGTCGTGGACGGCGTCGAGGTCTCGCCGGCACCGTGGCTGCTGACGTCGCAGGATCGAATCGAAGAGATCCTGGTCCGCCATCTCGAAAACGATCCCGGAAACCAGATCTACTGGAACACCGAGCTCGCCGATGTCACCCAGACCGCCGATCACGCCGTCGCCACGGTTCGCACCCCATCGGGCACCCGCGACATCACTGCCCGATGGCTCGTCGGGGCCGACGGCGCCGGATCGGCAGTCCGCCGCAGCCTCGGCATCGAGATGACCGGCCGCGCCGGCTTCGGCACCTTGATCAACTGCCAGTTCTACGCCGACCTCGCAACGTGGACCGACCATCGTCCAGCCGCCCTGTATTGGACGACCCATCCCGCCCGCAACGTCTTCCAGAAGATCGACACGAACAACCGCTGGCTGTGCCAGATCGCCTACGACCCCAAGACGCTCCGGCCCGAGGACTTCACCCCTCAGATGGCGGCGCAGTGGATCCGCCGTTCGGTCGGGGTCGCCGACCTTGACGTCAACGTCACCGATGTCATCGGGTGGGTCATGTCATCGACCGTCGCCGAGAGGTTCACCGACGGGCGCGTGTTCCTGATCGGCGATGCGGCCCATCAGCTCCCGCCCACGGGCGGTTTCGGCATGAACACCGCCATCCAGGACGCCCACAATCTGGCGTGGAAGTTCGCGCTGGTCGCTGGGGGCCATGCCGGCGACCGCCTTCTCGACACCTACCAGGCCGAGCGGCCCCCCGTTGCGGCCTACAACGCTGCGCGCTCGCTCGAGAACGCCCGAAGCGTCGGGAGGATCCGAGGCGTGTTCGAATCGGGCGACGCAACCGCCGAGCAGGTGCGCCAGGCCCTCCAGGCGTCGGCTCGGTACGGGAGATGGCTCGGCATGGACCTCGGGCTCCACTACGAGCAGGGCTGCGTCATCAGCGACGGCACTGCGCCGCCCCAGGTGGACGACCCGGTGACCGACTACGCCCCCACCGCCCGGCCGGGACACCGTGCTCCCCACCTCCCGATCAACCTCGACGGGGCAACATCGACCCTGGATCTCTACGACACCCACTTCGTGCTGCTGTGCGCTGCGGACGTTGACGGCGCCCAAGACAGCGCCCATCCGATACTGCATGTGCTGCAGCTCGGCGTCGACCTCAAGGACCCTGGCGGCCAGCTCGCTGACGCCCACGGCATCGGCAAACGAGGCGCCGTGCTGATCCGACCCGACGGCCACGTCGCCTGGCGCGACCCCGAAGCGACGAGCACCGCCGCAATGGCTGCGCTCGACACCCTGCTCATGCACTGAACGCCGGACGCCGGACGCCGGAGGCCGGTGAGACCAACGATTTCGCCGCGCACTGCAGACCTCGCCGCCGGCAACCCCAGACGAATCAGCACGCCTCGACAACTCACGACATCCGAAGGCGTAGAGGGCCATCAGCTCTGGGTCCCAACGAGCGGCCTAGGGCTCCCACAGGAGCGTGTCGGCCATGAACTGGCTCCAGGCGAACCAGAACGACTGGTGACCTTCAATCTCCGCACCGGCCGCGTCGACGGCCCGCAGCCCGCCCCCGTCGAGGTGCAGCGTGACACCGCCGAGTTCCACCGTCCCGCCGCCTTCGAGAGCAGCCACCGCTGCGTTGACGGGAAATGCAACAGGGGTGCCGTCTTCAAGCACCACGCCGAAGACCTGGTCGTGGACGCTGAGGCGACCGTCGACGTCGCCGACCGGGAAGATGGGCCCGCGGTCGTCGCGGCCGCCCAGCGGGTCGAACGGGTACGGGCGGCCGATCCCCCCATCCTGGGCCACGATCGTCGTGTCGGGATGGGCGGCCTTCCACTCGCCCCAGGTGGTGGTGACCACGGTTGCCTGGGGCAGCACGATGCCTTGCTCACGGAGGGGTCCCGAAATTGCCCGGCCGGTGAAGGTGTTGAACACCGACTTGGTGACGAGGTCGTACATCACCTTGTTCGACCGTGACAGCAACCCTGAGGTCCGCAGAACCGGTACCGCCACCCCGTCGGGAACAGCATCGGTCAAGTACGCCTGAGCCGAACCGCACAGCGTGCAATACGGCATGCCGATGCGGCGCCCGCCGAGCGTGTCGTTGATCATCTCGTGGATTTCCATGATGTGGCGCGGGTATGCCCGGGCCTCATCGCCGATGACGACGGCGAACACGATGCCGTCGTCGGGGTACCACGAGCCTGCGGAGGTGTCGGTGACCGCAGGGTCGTCTAGCGCCGGGATGCAGCCTCGCGGGCACGGGCGGGCGTCGCCGAGCTGGCGGTTGTCGATCAGCACCCCGCCCCAGCTCACGATGCGCCAATCGATGTCGGCATCGGCGTCATCGAAGAACGGCTGCCAGCCCGGCTCGACCAGCGTGAACAGCCGCTCCTTGTATTCGTCGTAGCCATCGAAGGCGGGCAGATCCCATGCGAGCAGGTGATCGGTCACGGACTGCCACGAGCTCCTGAGGGCCACGGGGTCTTCGGCCAGCCTCGCGCCCGTCAGCGACTGGAAGGCCGAGACGGCCCCGTCCGCGATGTCGCCACGAGGGAAAACCTGAGCAGGTCCGAGAGAATCCAGGCCAGTCTCGGATCACCCGACTGGGCGAGCCTGGCGACGGTAAGGCCGCTGAAATTGACTTCGGTCTGGAAACCGGTCCAAAGGAACTCGAGGTCGTCAACTGCGGTCTGTGGGATCGGGCCCGTCGGCACCTCAGGTGCGGGCGGGAACTCGTACCCGAGGTGGTTCCGCAGCGCCCCGCTCTCTCTTGGGTCCAGCAGCACGGCGTCCGACTCCGATCCAGCCACCGACGCCGAGGTGCCAGCCGAATCCGCGGACGGGGCGATCTGCTGTGCGGGATCCTCGGCCGCCTCAGCCACCGATGTCGGAGTCACGGCCGATGTCGGCGTGTCCGTGCCGCTGCTAGCACACGCTGCGGCCAGCAGTGCGGCTCCGACCAGCGGGGCGAAGAAGCGGAACCGCACGCGGCCACCCTATGACGCGGTGAGGCTGTAGATGCCTCGCCTTTGTTAGCTCCGGCCGTCGAGGTGGGTCCCCGCTGGCTCGTAGCGTGCCGCTCATGCTGGAAGGCAAGCGAATCGTGGTGACCGGGGCCGGCGCAGGCATCGGCGCAGCCATTGCAGCCACTGCCCGCCGATACGGCGCCGTTGTGTTCGGCGCCGACATCGACCCCGACACTTCCGTCGATGGGCACTACGACGTCGCTGACGAGGCCGACGTGGCCCGGCTGTTCGAGGCTGCCGCTGAGCAGATGGGTGGCATCGACGGTCTGGTCAACAACGTCGGTATCGCTGGCCCGACGGGCCAGGTGGAAGATCTCGACCCGGCGGAGTTCGATCACTGCGTGCGCGTCAACGTGGGCAGCACCTTCCGATGCACTGCCGCCGCAGTCCCGCTGCTGGGCGACGGGGGCTCGATCGTCAACATCGTCTCGACGGCCGGCATCTTCGGCTACCCGCTTCGCAGCCCCTATGCCGCATCGAAGTGGGCGGTGGTCGGCCTGACCAAGACCTGGGCGATGGAGCTCGGCGAGCGCCACATCCGGGTCAACGCGGTCTGCCCCGGCACGGTCGAGGGCCCACGCATGGAAGGCGTAATCGAACGGGAAGCAGCCGCCACCGGCGCCACCCCCGAAGCGATCAAGGCCGGCTACACCGCCCAGGTGTCGATGCACACGCTCGTCACCGGCACCGACATTGGCGAAGCCTGCGCCTGGCTGCTCTCGGATGCCGCCCGCTATGTCAGCGGCCAAGTCCTCAGCGTGGACGGCAACACCGAAACCCTGCGCACCGTCTGACCGGGAGTCGCCACAGCGTCCTTGTTGCCCAGCGCGGGTGGCGTGCTCACGCCTCGACGAAGCCGTCAGCAACGCGGTCGTCAGCAAGACGGTCGTCAGCAAGACGGTCGTCAGCAAGACGGTCCTCGGCACAGACACGGCGCCACCAGCCTGGTCCCGCGGGCGGCTATGAGCCCCCGCTAGGAGCCTGCGTCGACCGACAGCGTCGCCGAGTCGGCAGCTACGAGGTCCGGGTCGATGTCTTCAGGCTCAGCCTGCAGCTCATGCGGGCGGCTATGAGCCCGCGTCGGCCCACAGCGTGGCTGAGTAGCCGGCTTCTAGGTTCCGGTCGATGTCCTCGGGTTCGGCCTGCAGCTCGTGCTGGGCGGCGAGGATCTCGCCCGCCGTGGGAACTTCTCCCTCCGGCCACGTCGAGGTGTCCCAGATGTTGGCCCGCAGCAATGCCTTCCCACAGTGGAGAAAGCACTCGTCGACGTCGACTACCACGGCCGTCTTGGGCACCCGATCCCCCACTGTTGCCGCCGCGCAGATGTCGGGATCAGTCGTGAGCGATGCAGTGCCGTTCACCCTGACGGTGTGGTCGCTCCCGGGCACGAAGAAGATCAGGCCGATCTGGGGGTCGTCCAGGAAGTTGGTGTAGGAGTCGAGACGGTTGTTGCCGCTGAGGTCGCCGAAGGCCAGGCGTGCCCCGTCATCGAGCACCCGGGCGAACCCAGCCGGCCCGCCTCGGGGCGATGCGTCGGTCCCGCCCGGACCGTGTGTCGCCAGCACGCACAGCGGCGACCTCGCCAGAAAGCGAGCCGATTCGGCATCGATAGCGGGGACGTTCTTGCTGGCCACCAGCTTGCTCGGCTGGCGATAGATCTCCCGCAGTGCTGTGGTGTCGGTGACTCGATTGTCCATTACTTGCCCGCTCCCTCTTGCCTGCTCCGTTTGCCCGCTCGGATTCCGAGTCTTGCTTCCCGCTGATGCTTCCCCGCTAGCGCTTCCCCGCCTTGCGGCCCAGCTTCGTGACCGTTCGACAAGTGCCTGACGGTATCCCGACCACTGGGTTCAGCAGATCTGTTTCGTGCTGGGGCGGGCGGGTGTGGGGGGTGGCGCTGGTGTGACTGTCCACCCAGTGCCGGGCGGCACTGGTCCGGTCGGCGGGTGCAACACCAGATTGTGCTCGTGGAGTCGGTGGTGGTGGCTGTGGCAGAGCAGCGCGAGGTTGGTCGGGCAGGTGGGCCCGTCGTCGATCCAGTGCTGGATGTGGTGGCCATCGCAATGGATAGGGGCTCGCTCGCAGCCGGGCCACACGCAGCCTTGATCGCGTGCAATCAGCGCCCGCCGAATCGCCGGTGGAATGGTGCGCGTGGCTCGACCGACGTCGAGCACTTCGCTAGCGCCGCCCATGACCACGGGCACGACCCGGGCGTCGCACGCCAGCTTGCGCAGCTCGGCGCTGCTCAACTCCGTACCGGTCTCGGTGACCGCGCAGACACCAGGTGCTGCCAGCAGCGGCGGCACTGCACTGGGTGTGTTGTTTCGGAGATTGTCGAGGCTGGTAAGCACGATCATCTGCGTCGAACTGGGCACAACCCAGCTCTCGATGTCGGCGTTCGGGTTCGTCTTGGGCCCGTCGGCTATGCCTGTGTCAGCAGTCGCGCCGCCGATCGCCGATCCGCCCATCGAACCGTCGCTGAAGGCGGCGTCGCCGTCGCTGCCAGTCGCCGATCCGCCCATCGAACCGTCGCTGGAAGCGGCGTCGCCGTCGCTGCCGGTCACTGATCCGTTTCTCGAGCCTTCGCCTGGGGCGGCTGTGCCTATTGGATCTGCGTCTGTCAAATCATCGCCCAATTGGGAGCCTGCACCTTGTGGCCCTTCTGCGGTGAGCAGTTGGGCGAGCGCGTCGGCAGCTCGATGGGCGACGCTGCGTCGCTGGGACTCGGGCAGGTGTTTGTCACTGCGCCAGTTCCGCTGGATCAGCTGCATCAAGCGGCGATTGATCCGATCGCCGGTGAGCGGTTCGAACTTGGCCCGCAGGTGCCACATGCCGTCTCGGGGATCGATCCACATCGACGCGTACCGGGCGGCCCGCAGCCGAACCCGCCGCTGAGTCTCTGATTCGCTGCGCCAGGCGGCCTCCGCAGCGCGCACAGCGCGACGTGTCTGGTCTGCTGTCTGGGACTTGGCGCCGGTGCACAGCTCGCTGCGCACTTCGTCGGGCACCTCGGCTGTGGCGACCACGGCGGCCTGATCAGCGTTGATCGCCCCGGACGCCAATGCATCAGCCACCTGCGGTCGGTTTTGCAGCGACACAGCGTCGCGTTCGACACGGCGCGCCGCTGCGCCGCTCAACGCCGTCGCGCTGGCCAGCGTCTCGGCCACTGATGCGTCCCCTCGGCGCACGTGCAACTCGCGCCGTGCTGCCTCGGCCGCGAGGGCGATGCGGGCGCCTTCGAGCGCATTGAGCGCACGCTGGACCTGCTGCGTGGACCACACCAGATCTCCGTCGCCCGCAGCGCGCACCGCTTCGCCGCCGACCAGCGGACCCTGCAATAACGGCCCCACCACTGCGCCAACCGCGTCACGCACCTCGCCCGCCCCGCACCGCTGCGCCAACCGACCACGCAGCTCCGGCAGGCACACGCTCTCGACCGGCCGGCGCGACGGTCGCTGGCTGCCGCCAATGATCTCGTGGGTGCTTGAGGCCATGGCTGTCACCGTAGAAGGGAGGTGTGACATCAATAGGAGCATCACTGGACCTCCCCAGCAAGCGTCCCCCAGCTGCTCAGCCGAGGCCCGTCGATGGTGGTGGCGGTCTTGGCGGTGGCGCCCCTCTCTACCGATGTCAATCACCCGGCGCCGGTCCTCGAGCACGTTCAGCCCGCTCGCACCTTCGTCGGCACATTGCTGGTCGTTCAGCGCCAGCCCGCTCCCATCACATCGGTCCAGAACGTCATCATGTCCTCGACGAACAACGGCGCCAGCTCGGGGCTCCCGCCGATGTGGGCGCCACGCACGGCGTATCCCGCCTCGAACGCATACAGGAACCCGTCGAGATCGACCAGTTCCGGATCCGGCTCGTCGGAGGTCGGAAGGATGAAGGCGCCGTCATCACTGATGTAAAGCGTGGGCGCCGCGGGTGCCACGGCCGCGTCGGGAATGTGCTCAAGAGGCGTCGTGCGGTCGAAGCTGTGGCGGGCACCACCCACGATCCGCACCGTCGCATCGCCGCCCCCGACCCGCATGGCGTGGACGTGGGCTTGGACCTGGGTCGGCGAGCACCAGTCGTCGAGATCCCCGATGATCGCCCGCACCCGAGTGCCGCCGACAGCGGGATCGACAAACTGGTGTCCCGACCAGGGATAGGCGGCGTAGACCCCAGCGAGCTTCGGAGCATCGGACGCTGCCGCAAGGTGCACCGAAGCGGCGTTCAGCACCGCCGAGCCGCCCCGGCTGTGGCCTTGCGCGCCGATGCGGGCAGCGTCGATTTCGGGCCGGGCCGTCAGCAGCTCAGCCGCCGCAAGCACGTCCCAGGCGCTGGCCGCAAACGAATACTGAGCCTGATTCTCGACGGTGCTGACGACGCCGCGGTTGCCGAAGGGGTCGATGGCGCACGCTGCGATTGCGGCGTCGGTGAGCTCGGCTGCGTATGACAGGTGGTGCTCTTGGAGCCCGAGGCTGCCCGGGGCAATGATCACGACCGGGTATGGACCGGGCTCGTCGGGCTGACCGGGCTGACCGGGCTGACCCCGCTGATCGGCCCCAACGGACCGACCGGCCCCGTCAGGCAGAAAGAGCTTCCCCCACAGGTTCTGGCGGGGCATCGCCGCGGTGTCGGATATCGCCTGAAAGAAGCTCTTGGGACTCGCCGACGGGATCGCCAGCGCCTCGCCGACCAAACCATTCGTCAGGCAGAAGTCGTCGTCATAGAAGTCGTCATAGACGGTGTCGTCACCGGCCACCGCGTCCCCTCCCCTGCGCCTGAGGCACCCTAAGTCGCGTGGGGAATATCCAGGCGCTCATTGCGCTCGAGGCCGCGCCACTTCAGCCAGCAGCCTGAGGCGCGAGAGGCGGTCGTCAAGGCGATCGCGGACGATGGCGCTTGCGCTCTTCATGATCGCCGAGGGGCCCGGGGAGACGTGGTGACGCCATCCCAATGCGACATCTGATGGGCCGAGAGCGAACAGGAACGCCGTCCGGGACGATCTGAGATGTGCGCCACACTGACCGCCATGGCCGACTGCTGAGCGGCTCCGCCTGCTCCGCCTACCACGGCGTGTCGCGCGGGCCCGCCCCGACATGGCGCAGGTAGGTCAGCGCCGCGGCGACGCCTACCTCGGTCAGCGCAAGGCGCCGGTCCTGCCAATCTCCGCTCTCGACGACCAGGTCACACGCCGTCCACGCGCTGAGCGACTCGCTCAACGCCCACGACACCTCCATCGCCGACGGCATCTCTTGCACTCCGCCGACGGTGGATGCCCAACTCATGTCCACCGCCACCGCGGCCACCGAGGTGGTCAGCTCATCGTGAGACAACTCGCGGCCGCGGTCGATCAAGTGCAGTACCGCCGTCTCAGCGACGAAGCCATCCCAGCCCGACGGCGCGAGATGCCGGGTGAGCCTGTCCCACGCCTTGTGCCAGTCCGCGGTCATCTCGGTTCCGGCAGCGGTCCGTCGCAGCAACGTCTTGCGCTTCTGCAACGCACCGGCACGCTGCAGCCACCGTCGAAGGTGATACAGCACCACGTCGTCGGTCTCTGTGCGAGGCGGCCGGTCGAGCTCGTAGCGGTACGTCCAAGGCCGGTCGCGCTGCACGGACTGCACGAACGCCCGCTTGAGATAGCCAGCCTGAGTCAAGGTCTGCTCGTCACCGAACCGTTCGAGCAGCCACAGCACCGGGCCAAGCGATTCCTGTGCACCCGCCGGCGGCTCGACCCGATGCAGCAGTCGATTCGCCACCCTCGCCCGCGCCGCGGACAACTGCTCGCTGCGCCCCTCCACGGCGGCGATCCACCGCTCGAGCCGTTCGGTGATCACCGCTGTTCGCCAGGACTGGCCCGGCAGGATCGGGTGGTCGCCGTCCAGGGCTGCCGTAGCGACGGCGCCTTGGGCTGACCGCCAGCCGCGGCCGCCCACGGCGAATTCCCCGGCCGCAATAGCCCGTTCGAGCGCATCCTGCGCCGCCGAGCGTGCAGAGGCTTCCTCGGGCCCCATCACCGAGCTCCACTCAAAATCGGCCAGGTCGGGCGGATCGATCCCCGAGCGCTGCATCGCCTTACGCAGCGCCGAAATTCCCTCGCTGTCGCTGCGGTCGAAGGCGGCATGGACGGCTGCGGTCTCCGGCGACCGGCAGATCGCCGCATATGCGTGCAGCCCCAATTCGTCGAGCAACGCCGCGGCCGCCCCCGCCAACTGGCCCATGTAGCCGACCTCATCGGTGATGTACTTCGTGGGCACGACGTACCACAGCCAATGCTGCAACCCGGCCTGACTCAACACGCCGGGCCCCTCGCCCCAGGTCAACGACTCGTACACATCGCCGGCCTCGCGAGCCACTTCGGGATCACGCGCCGCGATGCGAGCGATCGCGTCACTGACATCCTGCTCACAGAGCGATGACGTCTCGAATCGATTGCGGGCCGTTTCTGTCACCGGGCCATCCTGCCAACTGCACACATCCCCAGCGCGTTGGTTGCCGCGGCCACGACCGCACGGAGAAGTCAGCGTCGGGGTACTCGGTGCGGTTTCGACGTCTGCGCAAAGCGTGCAGACGTCCGAAGACCTCCAAGTTCGGACGCGATGAGCTGTTCCTCGTTTGCGAGCACGACCAGCGTGGGACGCGACTTGACGTCTCGGGTGCCCGGCCCGGCTCGCCGAGATACCGCGCGGCCCAGCGGACGGCGCTGTACCTGTCGCTTCGGGTGTCGGAGAACCTGGCCTTCTTCGGCGGCCTCTACGGCCTGCGGGGCAGGTCGCTGGCAGAGGCGGTGGCGAAGATCGTCGACCTGTTCGATCTCGACCCGCTGTTGCGCCGCGCCGTCAAGGACTTGAGCGTCGGCCAGGCGAAGCTGGTCCACCTCGCAACGGCCGTGATCCATGAACCCCCGCTGTTGCTGGTCGACGAGCCGACGGCGGGTCTGGACGTGTCGGCCCGCCGGCCAGTCATCGACAGCATCCGCAGACTCGCAGCCCAAGGCACCGCTGTCATCTTCAGCACCCATTACCTGGAGGAAGCATCCGAAGCGTGCGACACGCTCGTGATCCTCGACCACGGCCGGCAGGTCGCGGCCGGCCCGCTTGAAGACTTGCTCGCGGCCAACGGTGACACGGCAACGGTCATCCATCTCAGCATCGGCGGGCCGGCTCACTCAGTCCCCGCTCTGGCGTCGCTGTTCGCGCTCATGGGGACCGCGTCGATGGGGTTCTCGTTCTTCCGCGAGCACGGGTGGGGCACCTGGGACCGGCTGCGCATCGCCCCGATCCGCTCGATCCACATCGTGGGAGGCAAGGCCATCCCGATGCTGGCGGTGACCGTATGCCAGCAGCTCATCCTGGTCGCCATCGGTATTGCCGTGTTCAACCTCGACGTGCCAGGCGGCCCAGCCCAGGTCGTCGCAGCCGCACTGGCCTGCTCGGTGATGTACGTGACCCTGGCGATCGCGTTGACGTCGCTGTGCCGCACCATGTCCCAGCTCAACGCCGCCTCGATGCTGGGCACCATGGCGGTCGCGGGCGCCGGCGGAGCCATCGCACAGCTGGCGGCGCTACCGGGCTGGGTGCAGGCCATCGCCCCAGCCAGCCCCGTGTACTGGGTGATCGACGCCCACCGCAGCGTCCTCACCGGCGAGCAGGGCTTCGGCCGCGCCATCGCAATGCTGATCGGGTTCGGCGTCCTGTTCACCGCCGTCACCCTGTGGATGTTCCGAGCCGAGAAGGCAAAGGAGAGCTACCTCGGCGAGTGAATGCGAAGACGGCAACTGGCGGTGCCGCCGCTCGTAGCGTTGCTCACTCCATCCGTCGACGAACTCGTTGCGCCGTCATGAATGCCAACGCAGGCGGCATCTAGGGTTGATTGATGGCTGTCCGTTGGGTTGATGTCGACGACTCATGCGACTCCCGCAGCGGCATCGAAAACAGAGCTGAGCGTGATTTCTCCAGTTACGTCTCGGGAACCCTCAATCTCTCGAATCCGTAAAGGCTCACCCCATGGTTCCTGCTGTACTTGCACTCGTTGGCGCTCTGCTCGGCCTTGCTGCTGGTCCAGCAGGCCTCCCGATAGGAGCCGCCATCGGCTATCTGATCGGACGAGATGTTCAGTCTCGTGGGCTGCGCTCTCGCATCGAATCGCTCGAGCGGACTGTCGAGGTCCTGCGTCACTCTCCTGCTCCTCCAAAGACCACGGATGAGCCGGAACCGCCGCCCGGCGTGTCCCAGCCCGATCCGGCACTGCCCGAGCCCGAACCAGAACCACCGAAGCCAAGACCTGCTCCACGCCCCACGCATCGGCCGGCGCCAAGCCCCGCTCCGCGACCTGCTTCACGGCCCGCTCCATCGCCCGCCACCGTGCCCCGGCCTGCGGTGCCCACACCAAGGCCACCGCAGGCGCCTCGTCGACCGGCGAAGCCGCCAGAGCCCAGCTGGGTCACCGTTGCTGTTGCCCGTGCACGCACTTGGCTGCTGACCGGCAACTCCCCCGTGAAGATCGGGATCATTCTCTCGCTGATCGGGCTGGGATTCCTGCTGCGGGAAGCAGCAGTCCGAGGCTGGGTGGACCTCACCATCGAGATGCGCCTCGCAGCGGCAGCCGTGTTCGGGTTCGCCTTGCTGGCATTCGGCTGGCACCAACGAACGAAACGTCCCATCTACGGCCTCAGCCTGCAGGGCGGCGGGATCGCTGTCCTGTACTTGGTGACGCTCGCCTCGTACGCCTTGTACGACCTGCTGGGCGCGCCGGTGGCTCTCGCTGCTGTCGTGCTGATCACCGTTGCTGCCGGCGCGCTCGCCATGGTCCAGAACTCGCTGACACTGGCGATGCTGGGACTCATCGGCGGCTTCTCCGCTCCTCTGCTGGCCTTTGCGTGGCCCCAAGACCACTTCGAGGTGTTCGGCTTCTACGCGGTTCTCGGCGTGGCCGTGGTCGCCGTGAGCAGGCTGAAGGCGTGGCCGACACTGGTGCTGTCGGGTTACGCCTTCACGTTCGTCGTGGCCGGGCTGTGGCTGCTTGCGAGACAGGACCACAGCGACTGGGTGCAACTGCAGCCATTCGTCGCGTTCTTCGTGCTGTTGTACGCACTCGTCCCGTTGGTCTGGCCGCCGGTTGCGTCCTCACGCCCCGAACCCATCGGCTTCAAGGACGCATGGAACGCGCCGCTGGTGTTCTGCACGCCGTTCGCAGGGCTGGCAATGCAAGCGCTGCTGGTCGGCCATTTGCGCTACGGCGTGGCAATCAGCAGTGCCGTGCTCGCCTTGGCGCACGTTGCATTGCGCGAGCTGGCCCGCAATCTGAGACCCGCAGACAAGCAACTCGTGGTCGCCTATACCGCACTCGCCGTGGCGTTCAGCGCTACCGCTGTTCCGCTGTTCTTGGGCGCGTCCGCCACGTCAGCCATCTGGGCTGTGCAGGGCGCGATGCTCGTGTGGGCCAGCGCACGATGGGGCTCACGGCTGGCGCTGGTGGGCGGCGCTGTCCTGCAGGCGGCCGCTGCTGTCGCGTATGTGGTGCGAATTGCGGCCGCTTCGACCGACTGGGACTCTCCCGCGGTCTTCGGGTTCTGGGCCGAGGCCACGCCTGTCCTCAACCCGTACTCGCTCGGTGCGTTCATGCTCGCTGCCTCCGGGCTCGCCAGCGCGGAGTTTCTGCGCCGCTCGTCGCATCTCGAAGATTGGCACCCATGGCCGCAGAACATGGCGTTGGTGTGGGGCGCCGGCTGGTTCCTGTTCGCCGAGACTGCCGCTGTCTGGCTGCGACTTGGGCTGATGCCCGCTGTCGGGTTGTGGGCAGTGCAGGGTGCTGCGCTGATGTGGGTGGCGTCGAAGCGCCGTTCGATGCCGGTTGCTGTTGCCGGCATCGCCATGCAGGTCGCAGCTTCCATCGCGGCAGCACTCAAGATGGCCGACGATGCTGCCAACCTGTCCCCTGGCTCGTTCGAGTTCTGGGCAGATTCGACCCCGTTTGCGAACCAGTACTTCGGCGTAGCTGTTCTGCTGGCCGCGTGCGGCATCGCGAGTGCCGTGATCATCTACAGGTCAGCGTCAGCGCTCGAAAATGCCCGAGTCCCGATGATGTGGCTGTCGTTGCTCTGGGGCGTCGGCTGGTGGCTGTTCGCCGCTGCGGCGCAGCTGTGGGTGTTGACCGACGACTACCGGCTGTGGGCGCTTTCGCTGCTGGTGATCGGCACGACCTCAGCGGTGGTGGTCGCTGGTCGGGCGCTGAAGTGGGCTGAGCTCGAGTGGGCCGGAGTGCTGATGCTGCCGACTCTCGTGGTGGCCTTGGCGATCGCTGTGATCAGCAAGGACTATCCGTCTGCTGATTGGGGCTGGACAGCATGGCCGTTCATGATCTTGGCGTACGCAGTGTTCCTGCGCACCGGTGGGGACAAACTCAAGGCCGCCGGCCTCTACGGCGGCTTGTACTGCGTCGTGAGCGTGTTCTTGGCCGCTGAGGTCTACGGCCAATTGGCACAGGTCGCCGATGGGGAATGGCCGCTGTACGGGGCTGCGGCCGCGGTCCTGCTGTGGCTGAGCGCCTCCTTGCGTGCGCGCCCGCACGCGTCATGGTTCGTGGGTGACGGCTGGCGTTGCTGCCTGCTGTATGGCATCACGCCGGTTGCGTGGACTGCTGCTGCAGGCGCTGGCATTGCTGTGGCGCTCCACCACGGAAGCGTCGACCCGCTGCCGTTCGTGCCAATTCTGAACCCGATCGACATCTTTGCGGCAGCTGCGGTGCTCGTGATGCTGCGGTGGAAACGAGAGATGGTCGCGGAGCTGTCCGCCGATTCGGACGGCCTGACGCCGGCAGTGGAGAGTTTGCTGCGCGTGGCTGCGGCACCATGGCTGCCGGCGCTGAGCGCAACGGGCGTGGCTGCTCTCACGATGACCGCCGCACGGTCTGTCCATCATTGGGCGGACGTGCCGTTCGAGCTGAGATCGCTCGTGTACTCCACTGAGCTGCAGGTTGCGGTGTCGATCCTTTGGGCTGCGACCGCGTTGGCTGCGATGGTCGTCGGTATGAGAACCGCCGACCGGCGCATCTGGATCGTCGGCGCGTCGTGGATGGGCGTCGTGGTGGTCAAGCTGTTCTTGATCGATCTGGCGAACCTGGCAACGCTGCCGAAAGCCGCTTCGTTCATCGGCGTCGGATTCCTGCTGCTGATCGTTGGTTATCTGGCCCCGGTGCCGCCATCGCAGGCCAAGGGTGAGGAACCAGTTGACGAATCCGATGACGAGCCACGAACACCGGGCAGTTCCCTGACAGGCGGTGCTGACAGGGGTCAAGAAGCCCGGTGACCCGGTGGTTCTCCAGGGGCATGTGCGCTGGCCCCGGCTCGTCGTCCGCTGGTGAGTACCAACGCGTGATCGATCTGCTGCTCGCGCTCGCGGAGGGCCTCACGTCCTGACATGAACGAATTCGACCCCCGACTGATCGCTCTCGCCCCATGACTACCGCTGACGGTTGTCAGATTCGGTCACTATCGATTCGGAGCGCTACTCAAACACTTCCAAGCGATCGCTCGTCAGCAGGCGGCGCGCAGCATCGAGAACACCTTCGGCGGTCTCGAGGGCCTGTTGGGCGTCGCCGGGGTTGACGCCAGGCGAATCTGCGTTCGGATACTCGGTCCGGTTGCGACGTCTTCGCAACGCGTTCAGGCGGCTGAAGATTTCCATCCCGCCGCTGTCATTGAACTGTGCCCGAACGGCATCGATCACGGCGATGTGTCCACCCCGAGTCGTGGCCCGCAGCCCTTGCACGATCAGCAGCGCGGCAGCTGCCTTCCGGACAGCGTCGTAGGAGAGCTGAAGTGCGCCCGCAGGATCTTCAGTGACGCCCTTGCTTGCGAGTCCGATATGCGCCGTGGCATCAGCCAGCAGACGGTCCGCCATATTGGACGAAGGCGTTACATGTTGGAGCTCGCCGCCGACAAGCAAGCGCTCAACTGTCGAGCGACCCCGTTCCCAGGTCATCCCCGGATGCCTCGGTCTGCGGTGAGTTCTGCGAGCTCGACCGCAAGCTGCTCATCGTCACTATTAAGCACCACCAGCAACGGCCGCGACTTGACTTCTTCGATGAAGCTCTCGGCCGCAGATTCCCATTGCGAGCGGGAGCGGACCGTCGCATTGACCGGCATGCCGATCCGCCGCTCGACTCGCTCAGCGGCATCATCCGCCCGATCCCGGTCTGCGTTGCCGATCACGAGTACGTCGATGTCGTTGGGCGCCCGGCCATCCTCACCGAGATAGCGCGCAGCCCACGAACCGAAGAGCAGCACCGCGTCAGCACCGCCTACGTCACCGAACTCATCCGCTACCACCACCGGCACGCCAAAGGTGGCGAGGACGATGTGCCTCACCGCGTCGTGGAGAGGATGGTCCACCCTGGCACGAACCAACCTGACAGGGCCCAGCTTCGTGGTGGTCACGATCCCGGCTTGCTCGGCTCGCCGGATCTCCCGGGTGACCGTCGGCATGCTCGTTCCCGACCATGCGACCAGATCGGTGAGGCTGTAGCTCGCTTCCGGGTCGACAAGCACGCGCGCCAAGATCCGCCCCTGCGCATCCGAGCGCAGAATCGGTGCGAGCGATGGTGCCGGAACTTTCATAAAATGTATAGAACTATACGTTAAAGGGAAATGTGGAGTCCAGCAACTTGACGTCAGCCGTGCCGAATCGCGGTGCCACAATCGCCGACGACATGCACAACCCCGCCTGGCATTCCGTCGGCCTGGAATCCGTCGCGCGCCTGCGCTCCCTGAACCCCGCACGAGCCCATTTCGACCATGGCACCCGGGCGTACAAACCCTGAGGCCCCGAGAAACCCGACTCAGGCGTCGATCAGAACGCGACCATCCTTGAACACAGCAGCAATCTCCAGTTCGCCGCCCAGCTCTCCGACAATCGACTTGAGCAGTCCGAGCGACAGGCCGATCTCACCGCTCTCAATCTGGGAAATCGCCGATTGCGATTTGCCGATCATCGCCGCTAGCTCGGCCTGCGTCACTCCGAGCGCATGACGGAGATCGCCCAGCGCGTACGTCGTGATCTCGGAAACTGCGCGCAGCTTGGCCTCGTCGATTCGTCGAGCACGCTCAGGATCGAGCCGTGCCTCATCCCGCAGTTCTCTGAAATTCTTCGTGCTGGGCATCAGAGGAGTCCTTCGTCTCTCAGCTCGTCGAGTGTTTGGAACCACTGATGAAACTGGTCGGTGTACTCGACGTTCCAGGTTTGCATCAGCCGAACTTATATTAGCTCACCTGATACAAACTCTCGAATTTCCGAGGTTGATCCGGAATGACGCGCCGTTCAGGGCCAATTCCGGGAGGGCCAGCGAATGCTTGCCCTAGACGCTCGTCAGCAGCTCCTCACGTCGGCCGCTCGACCGAGCCGCCTCAACCGGCAGCTCGTCCCACAACTCGCGCTCGAGTTCCCGGCCGCCGGCCTTGGGCGTCCTGCCTCCCCCGAACCTCACCGCTGCGGGCACCTTGCGCAGGTGATCGATGCGGAAGGCGTACCGGCGAGTCTCGACGCTCACGCCTATCCACAGGTTCGACGGCCAGTCGAGCTCGCCTGCGAACCGGCCCAGCCGCTGCGCCCGCCGTTCGAGTCCGATGCCGCCGTGCTGGCCGGAGGGCACACGGCGTCGGCGGCCTCATAGTCTGGGTGCCGTGTCGGCTGATTCGCCGCAGCTCTGCAACAAGCAGCAGCTCAGCAACAACCAGATCAACAAGGCCGGTCGTGCTCTGCGCCGGTACTTCTTCAGGACCCAGCCGAAACCAACCGGCCCAGAGGCACGCTCCGCCCGTCCCAGTCGCAGCTAGGACCGACATGTCACCCAAGCCCCACACCACATATTTCCTCGTCGTATTCGACAACGACACCGGCCGACGCATCTCGCTCAACGCCATCGACGACCCGCACGAGGCCATCCGCCGCTACGACGAGATCGAGGACAGCTACCTCGACCAGCCCAGGGTCGAGGTGGTGCTGTTGGGCGCAGCCTCCGAGGACGCCATCCGCGTCACCCACCCTCGCTACTTCTATGACGGCTATCACAGCTCTGACTCGATCGAGTCGATGATGGCTCCCTTCAAGCACCTCATCGCCGCCAACTGACCTCAAACGCACTACCAGCGGCGCCGTTTCGTCGCCGCGACGGCCTCGGTGAGATCATCGACTGACACTGCAGTTCGGTTGTCTCTCATTGCGATTCGAATCGCTGTCCACGCAGTTGCTTCGACGGCCGCATGGGGCAGGCCACGGAGCTGCGTCCCCATCTCGTCGATGGGCAGCGGTCCCGACTTCACGTGCTTCAGCCCGCGTCCCAGGAGCATCCGGATTTCCCTCACGGTCGGAAGGGGGAACTCGACGACCTCGTCGAAGCGCCGCCAAAGCGCTCGGTCGAGGATCTCTTCGTGGTTTGTTGCGGCGATCAGCATGGCGGGACCCGTGTAGCCATCGAGCAGCTGTAGGAACGAATTGACCACTCGCTTGATCTCGCCGTGTTCGCTTGGGTCATTTCGTTCACGACCGAGCGCGTCGAACTCGTCAAAGAGCACAACCCACTGCGCAGAGCTTGTGTAGTCGAAGATCCGTCTGAGGTTGCCTGCGGTCTGGCCGAGGTACGACGACACGATCGCGTCAAGGCGAACGACGACAAGCGGCACGCCAAGCTCGGCCGCGAGAGCCTCAGCCGCGGACGTCTTCCCACACCCAGGCGGGCCATAGAAGATGACCCGGTTACGCCGAGGCACACCGAGCGCCTCGAGCCGGTTCCAATCGGGGACTTCCTTGGCGAGATCGGTCAGCGCCGTCACAACCGCAGGCCTGAGGACGAGGTTGGCGAGGTAGCGCTCCGGGCGTCGCACTGTCGCAAGGTCCCAGCCCTGATCGGGGTCGGTCGGCGGAGGCACGAGCCGCACATCGCCCTGACCGATGTCGATGGACTCGCCGCTGGCGAGAAGCTTCCGAAGATCACGCGCGAGCGCCACATGATGTCGCGCCTCTTCTTCTTCGATGATCGTGTTCGCTGCCCGACGAAACGCAAGTTCGTCGGCGTTGCGGAACGCGCGGAAGAGCTCCTTGAGATCACGGCCAGCCATGCGCTCCTCCGAGTCCGCGTCGCAGCGCCGAGGCTAGAACCGAGATTGGCGGAGATCGCTGACGTTTGATTTCGAGCCGGCCCCGCGTACTGGACGATCGACGCCTACCGCAGCGTGCTCGTCGGCGAGCCGGGGTTCGGCCAGGGGCCGTGGGGATGCAGGTCGGCTTCGGGATCCTGTTCATCGTCGTGGCCCCGTGGGCGTTTCGCGTCGAACAGCCGAAAGAGAGCTACGACGGATCGTGATGCGGATTCGATCCCGCCGCGCCGGCTGAGGCGAGCCGAGTCAACCCATCAACGCAATACGCTTTCGATATCTGCTCCCCGCCCGCTGGACTGCGACTTCGGTCCGGCCACCAGGCGGGTGTTTCTTGTTATTCGGGCACTCATGCTCATCGGCGGCCAGAATCCTGAATCTGTTCCGTCCGCGTGCCTGACCGCGGGAATGAGAACATATTGCTACGATATTTTCTCATGAGCACTGCCCGAGTCGTTCGTGACCATGTCGAGCGCATCCCCACGCGTTCATTCGTGTCCCGCGCTGACCTGCCTGAGGCCTGCCACGCGATCGACTGCGAGCTGGCACGGATGGCGAGCAGGAACGAGCTAGTGCGCGTCTACAAGGGGCTCTATTGGAAAGGGGCCCAAACTCGCGCTGGCATGCCCGCACCGGCGCCCATGGACGTCGGTCTGCGCGTCGCCGGCAATGGCTCTGGGCCCGCGGGATTCTCGACTGCCGCGAGCCTCGGCCTCACTACCCAGGTTCCTTCGGTCGACGTTGTCGCTGTGGCTGGGCGGGCGCCACGACCTCCCAAGGGAGTGGCGTTCGTGTCGCGTGCCGTTGATCGCAGGTTCCGAGGTCTGCGGCCGCTGGAGGTGGCAGTGCTCGAGTTGCTGCGGGACGGCACTCGCTTCATCGAGGTCGACTGGGAACGGGCGACCGCTGTTGTTGCACAGCTCGCCGAGTCCGGCGCCATCCGCCCCCAACAGATCGGCGAGCAGATCCTCAGCGAGCATCATGTGGCCGCGCGCGGACGCTGGCGACTCCTCGCCGAACGAATCCGATCATGACGCTCAGCCTGCGCGACGAGTTGGACGAACTCGAGGGATATGTGAGCGCCGTTGCACGCGCCTCAGGCATTCCCGTGCCCCACGTCGAAAAGGACTTCTGGGTCACGGAGGCGCTGCGAGGCATCGCCGATGCGTCGCAAGCCACTGGCTGCTCGGTCATCTTCAAGGGCGGCACGAGCTTGTCGAAAGCTCACCGGCTCATCAAGAGGTTCTCCGAGGACGTCGACCTGCTCGTGGTTCTCCCCAGCGGAGGCAAGAAATCGCGAGACTCGATCCTGAAGGAATTCGCGGCCGCTGCTGAAAGCGAAACAGGTCTGCAAGGCACGACGGACGCCTCCACGACCACAACGGGAGTCAAGCGCACTGTCAACTTGCACTACCCGGCGAGATTCTCGTCTGTTTCGCTGAAGAGCGATGTGGTGATGGAAATCGGTTCCCGCGGGGGAGCAATACCAAGCACGCTCATCAAGGTCTCGTCACTCATCTCGGAGTACACCGCCAGCGCAGGACTTGACCCTGACTATGCCGAGAATCGACCGGTGCCGCTCCTGGTTCTTGATCCCGTTCGGACCCTCGTCGAAAAGCTCATGATCCTTCACAATGCTGCCGAAGTCGGAGATAACGAGCGGCGACGCAAGACAGCGCGCCACTACTACGACGTCGATGCACTGCTGCGAGAGCCGCGGATCTTGGCCGAACTTGAGCAGGTACGAGTCGACGTGCTTGCCCGAGAGGTTTCCCAGCACTCACAGGCTGTCCAGCTGTCAAGTTCCGACCGACCGAGCGGCGGTTTCGCAGCGAGTTCAGCTTGGGGAGAGTGCCCGGACTGGCTCGTCCAGGCATACGACGACGTCACTGAACGACTGGTTTGGCCGACTGCACACACCGCGACGCTCGAACAGTGCTGTCAACGAGTCCGCGATCACGGCCAGCTGCTCTGACACGTTCCACGGAATGCGGCAGACACCGGACCGGCGAGAGCTGCGTGTCACCTCGCTCAGGTAGTCGGCGAGCGGCGGGTCGACGAAGGGAATGACCTGAGGCCGGTCACCCCTGAGTGATGTCGATGCGGCGCAGCCCGACTCATGCCGCTCACCGCCGCCAGCTCGATGATGTACGTCACCATTGCGATTGCACTGACGTTGCTGCCGTACCTTCGCACTGCTGAGGAAGCTGCCGGGCTGGATGCGGGCCATCACCCCAGCCATACCCGTGTAGTGGAGCATCGACGCCTACCGCAGCGTCCTCGCCGGTGAGTGACGAGGACTCGTCCTGGCTATTGGGGAACTGTTGTCAACCGAGGAAGAAATCAGAACAGCGACTGCTCCGCCAGGCGAAGCACTCGATCCTCATAGGACCTGCCGGTGCGCGCCTGTTCCACTCGGCGCTGCTCGAGGAGCGAGTCCACGACCGGTTTGACGTGGGTCTCTTTGTAGATCGTCTCGAGGAGGGCGTGCTTGCAGAGCTCAGCCATGCTGTGTTCGCGCCCACCGAGCAGCTCCACGATGCCGTTCGCGAGTGGGGTGAAGTCCGGGCGAAGAATGTCGAATGACATCTGGTCGGGATCACGAGGGTCTCGGAAGCGCTGGCCGGAGACACCATCGACCTCAACCCATCCTTGAACTTCCGTACGGCGGCGTCACTCGTAGTCCCGAAGAAGAGATGAAGAGAGTGTCCTCCTTCGTCGATCATTTCGAACGTCAGCACGTGCGGAAAGCCGGCCGTGTGTAGACCCTGGTGGTACAGCCCCAGAAGGAACGGCTTCTTCTCAGCAGTGTTCAACCGATCAACGCGCCGCCAATTGCTGTGCCCGAAAACACGTTCGCCTGCTTCTTGTTCGCCATTGGCGAACCGGATGAAGAACTGATCTTCAAACGTGACGAGCACCTCGGATGAGTGCTGCTGACCGATCCGTTGCACGATCTCGTAGTTGGTATCGGCACCCCAGCCATCGAGATTGGCGAAGACTGGTCCTTCCCACCCGCCCAGTTCGGCGATCGCCTGCCCGTAGAGATCGCCACACTTGCCGCGACGGACGCGAACCTCCAAGCCGGGTGGCCTGATCGTGGGCGGGAACCGAGCGTTGAGAAGATTCGTGAGGTGCTCAGCGCGCCCGCGATGGTCCTCTACGAAGACGAGACGTGTCTGGGTGCCCCAGCGCGTCACCTCGCCCCTCAACGCATGCTCCATGGCGATCAAGGGCGAGCTTTCTGAGGAGTTCGTGTACGCCCCTGGCCCGGCGAAGCCGTCGAAGAACGTGATCCCGACGTCGCGAAACTGGCTTGCCATGATCGGAAACCACGCCGACACATAGCGGCGCAGCAGCGTGTGCTTCGCTGCCGTGTGCAGATCGCGCTTCCAGAGAACCCCGGTTGGAACGGCCACTGGGCTAGCCGGCCGCCTCGTGCGGTAGCTGATCCCACAATTCGCCCTCGAGTTCTCGGCCACCTGCCTTCGGCGTCCTGCCTCCCCATTGCTTGAAGAAGAACGCGACGCCCGCTGACGTGCAGGTGTCACGCAGCTCGGCGGCCCAGTCGTGCTCCATGGGCCGTGCGTTGGCACCGGACTCACCCCCGGCGATGACCCACTGGATGCCCTCAAGACCAAGCGCGCCGAGCGGGCCGAGAAGAGGTTCAGCGCTTACGAATCTCACTGCTGCCGGAACCTTGCGCAGGTGATTGATGCGGAAGGCGTACCGGCGAGACTCCACGCTGACGCCCATCCACAGGTTCCGCGGCCAGTCGAGCTCGCTTGCAACGCGGCTCAGCCGCTGCGCTCGCTTGGTGAGCACCTGGTAGGTGTGCTGAGGCGTTTCTCGGATGACGTCGAAGACCTGCTCGATGAACTCGAGCGGCACGTCCTCGTGGAAGAGGTCGCTCATCGAGTTCACGAACACGAGCCGCGGTGCGCCCCAGCGTCGAGGCACGTCGAGCGATGAGGGATGGAGGGTGAGCTTGAAGCCCGGCCCGCTCGTCCTCGGGTCACCATCGAGCTGGTACTTCGGCGAACCCATCGCCTTGAGCCGCTTCGACAGCGTGAGCGCGTAGCAACGGTCGCACCCCGGGGACGTCCGGTCGCAACCCGTGGTCGGGTTCCACGTTGCCTCGGTCCACTCGATCGCCGACTTGTCAGCCACGCCCCCCACGGTAGAGGCGGGGTGTCACAGCCAAGAAGTTGGAGTCGGCCGAGCCGAGAGGATCCCCTCTGCGCGAAGTCGGCTAGTGGCCCTTGACTGGTTCGGGCGGCACCCGGAACTCGGCACCGTCTTCGGCCAGAGCCACCGTCAGCGGAGGCATCGTCGGGTGCCGCCAGCGGGTCACATCCGCCGCGTTGCCCTTGTTCTTGTTGCAGTAGGTGTGAGACGCCTGGAGGTTGTCCAGCTTGTGCAGCAGGCTCTTGTACCGGGTGCCCCGCACCGCCTTGCCGGCCTTGCTGATGTCGAAGAAGGCGAAGATCTTCGGGACGATGTGCTCGACCTGGGCGGCTTCGATGCGTGTCTCGGCGCCGCACACGCCGCAGCGCCGATCGTCTCGCTCGTAGACGTAACGAAGCAACTTGCTGCGATGCTCCTTGCTCCAGCGGCCCGATGCGTCCGGTTCCACGGCCTCCAACCTGGATCGCCGAACCTTTTCGATCGTCTTGCCCGTGCCGATGGCAGCCGTGGCGAGCTTGTCGCGCCAACGACGTCGTTCGTTGCCGCTGACGGGCGTGTCCAGCACCCCTGGTTCAGCGTCGACAGCCGGCTCGGCAACCTCGCGGACATCGCTGGGTCCCGCAGAGGCAGGACCGGACTGATCCCGGCCGCTGTTCGTGGCCGCCCCGGAATCTTCGAGAGAACTGTCGAGGGGGACCACGCCGCGGCACTTCGGGAAAGTCGAGCATCCCCAGAACTGGTTTCCCTGGTTCGCTCCAATTCGAGCGGTTCGGAGGACCATTCCTGCGCCGCAGCGCGGACAGTCAGGCGAGGGTTCATCAAGGCTTGGCGACGATCCATTCGACGTGTGCTCCACGAGCGGCGGATCGTAACAGCGCTAGGTTGAATGCGCCTCAAGTGGTTCATGATTTCTTGAAGTCTCTTTGACCCAGGAGTGAGAGCAGCTCGATGAGTGATCTCAGCGAAGCCAAGGGAAGGACCGTCTGATGGCCGTCGATGTTCAGCAAATCACTGGGACTTCCCGGTCTGTTCGCCAACTCCTGTCGGAGAGTCGGTACGGCCTCGACTTCTACCAGCGCGAGTACAGCTGGGAGGAGGCCCAGGTCGGGGAACTCATCGATGACCTAACGGGTCGATTCTTCGACGAGTTCGACCCCGCTCACGAACGCCACGATGTCGCCTCGTACCGTCCGTACTTCTTGGGTCCGATCGTGACAGCGCAGCGTGGTGGTGTGCGCTATCTGGTCGACGGCCAACAGCGAATCACGACCCTCAGTCTCCTGTTGATCTGCGTCCGTCACGGACTCGCCGATGCACATCACGGGGATGCGCAGGCTCTCAACTCGCTCATCTTCTCCGCTGCGTTCGGCAAGACGACGTTCAACCTCGACGTCGACGAGCGCGAGAAGTGCTTGCAAGCCATGTTGGACGGCGAGGAATACGACGCCAGCGCCGAACCCGAGTCAGTCCGGAACCTCTGGGACAGGTACCAAACGATCATCGAGCGGTTCCCGAGCGACCTCCAGGGCGACACGCTGCCGTACTTCGTCGACTGGCTCCAGCACCGTGTGATCCTCGTCGATATCGGGGCACCCGATCAGGACATGGCGCTCGAGATTTTCGAGACCATGAACGACCGAGGCCTACGGCTGAGCAGCACCGACATGCTCAAGAGCTTTCTGCTCGCTCGGGTCGGTGACGAGCATGTGATCCGCGATCTGAACAACCGCTGGCGCCAGCGCGTCACCGAGCTGGTGGACAGCGAAAAGAACGCCGATGCGGAATTCGTCAAGGCCTGGCTCCGCGGCAAGCACGCAAAGACGCAGCGTGAACGCAAAGCCAACGCAGCGCCGCGTGACTTCGACATCATCGGTACCGCTTTCCACAAGTGGGTACGCGACAGCCAGACTGCAATCGGTCTCGACCGAACGGGGGACTATCGCGAATTTGTCGAACGCGAGTTCTTGGGGCTCAGCAACCGCTACCTGAGCCTGCTTGATGCTTCTCGCGAGTTGCGCCCAGGCCTCGAAGCGGTCTACTGCAACGCTAGGACCGGCTTCACGCTGCAACTGCCGGTGATCATCGCTGCGGTCACGCCGGAAAACGACGACGAGGTGTTCACAGCGAAGGCCGCACTCATCGCCGGAGCGCTCGAAATCTTCATCGTCCGAAGGATGGTGAACTACCGCAACTTCGGTTACTCAACGGTCGTCTACACAATGTTCAATCTCATCAAGGACGTGCGCGACCAGCCCATTGAGATCGTCCGGAGCGTCCTGACCCGATGGCTCGAGACCGAGCAGGAGCGCCTCGACGGAATCCAGCGGTTCGGCCTTACCCAGCGAAATCGCAGTCACATCCACTACCTCCTCGCTCGCATCACCGCTTGGCTCGATTCCGAACTGGGAGGCGGAACGACCTTGGCCGACTATCTCGACCGGTCTCGCACGCACCCCTACGAGGTCGAGCACATCTGGGCCAACAAGTACGAACGGCACGCCGATGAGTTCCCGACCACCTACGAATTCGAGGAGCACCGCAACAAGATCGGCGACCTGCTGCTGCTCCCAAAGGATTTCAACGCCAGCTACGGCGCTATGCCTTACGAAGAGAAGTACGAGCACTACTTCGGTCAGAACCCGTTGGCCAAATCGCTGCACCCGCTGGCCTACGACCACAGCCCCAGCTTCGACCGCCTCCGCAAGACCCACGACCTCTCTTTCGAGCCGTACCCGATGACCTTCGCCAAGGACGACGTCGACACACGCCAAGACCTGTACCGCGAACTCGCTGAGATTGTCTGGAACCCGGCACGAATCGGACTTACGTCGGGTTGAGACATCTCCGGGCACAAGTTGGCCCAGCCGTGGGCGTGATGTCGATAGCGGGACTCTCGCGCCACAAGAGCCGACCAGCCTGCAATGGACTCAGACTTAGCCACACAAACGCTGGAGGGATCGGCAGATGAATCTCGTGTCCGGCTCGGAGATGAGCATCGTCGGGATCGTGAAGAACAGGGACGTCGTTCGTCCCAGATCAGGCGGGCAACCCTTCGTCAAGGCGACGGTGACACCCGAAGACGGTGGCGATGTGCCCGTCGTCTGGTGGGACGAAGGGCGCGCCCCAGCCAATGGTGCCCGGGTCAAGGTGGAGGGCCGGGTGCGCGAGTACAACGGTGCCTCAGAGCTGCACGCCTCCAATTGGGTCGTCGAGCGCACAGGGCCTCCGGAGGATCCGGTCGCCCAGGTCGTCGGCTTCTACATCGGTTGTGTGGAGGCAGAGGCTGCGGGCTCAGTGCGCGTGCGACCGGGCAGCACAGGCCACGTCGAGCTGACGGTTGGCTCAAGCCCCATCCACGGCCGGAGTCAGCTTCCTGCCGACAGCCGGGTCGATCGATGGTGCCAGCAGCGAGAGATGGCGCTGGGAGAATCGATCATCGCCGGGTGGCCGATGGTGATCGGAGAGGATTCCGACGGGGGCGGAGCCGGACTCGTCGCGTCGCCGCTGCTGACGTCCGATGTCCGACTCACGCGGGTGGCCGGCGCGTGGGTCGTCGAGCCCGACGGCGGCGGCATCGACCTCAACCCATACGCGCTCGACCTGCTCGGCGTCAACCGCAACGAGCGTGACGCTCTGGCGCGACTCGTTGAGGAGAACCCGGCTGTCGAAGAAGCCCGGCTCCCCGAGGACCGCACAGCTGCGATTCTCTCGGTTCTTGCCGATGGCGGTGTTGAGGGCCTCGCCCATCTCGCTCCCGTCGAACTTGCGCCACACAACAGCTTGACCGGAGTCCATAGCACCGGAATGCTCATCGTCGCTTCCGGATCGACGCAGATCACTCGGATGCTCCTTGAGGATCTCGAACAGATGCTGAACAACCCCAAGCTGCTCTCAAGCGGGCCTGCGGCGGTGCTGCTGGGGCGCGTACCAGCACCGGCCAGCTCACTGCCGAAACCGCACCCCACGGTTGTTCCCTCGTCCCTGGTACAGGACCAAGCGGTCGCTTCCGCTATGGAGAACGTCCTGACCGTGGTCACGGGGCCGCCGGGCACCGGCAAGTCGCAGGTGTTGGTGAACACCATTGCCGCCGCGGTTGCCCGCAAAGAGACTGTCTTGTTCGCATCCAAGAACAACCAGGCGGTCGATGTCGTGTTCGAGCGCCTCAAGCTGACGAGCCCCGACCCGTGCATCGTGCGGGCCGGTGCTTCGAGTCTGAGAAGAGAGGTCGCTTCGAGCATCACGTCGATCCTCGGCACGCCACGCCGGACAGTCGACCCGGTCGGGGCCCGACGGGCTTGGGTCAGCGTCGAGAAGAGAATCCGCTCCATCCACGAAGTTCTTGAACAGCGTGCCCTTCTCGAACAAGAGATTCACCGGCTCGAAACTGTCCTCGAGGGCCGCTTGGATGGGCACCCCGAGTGGGTGGACGTGGACGTCGACCCTGCCCATCTCGCTGAGGCCGTCGTCAAGGCACGTACATCCCTTGACGCACTCAGCGGGCGGCTCGGCCTCTTCGGTCGTTGGAGGAAGCATCAAGAACGCCTTGATCGGGCGAGGCAGGCGTTGTCAGCACTCGGTGCTCTCATCGGGCTCGACCCAATCGCCGTCGAGATGCCGCTCGAATCAGTCGTCGCTAGGCCGCAGCGTTCGCTCCAACCGCGGCACGACTTCATGGCGATCGAAGGATTCGCCGACGGCATTCGGTGGGTGAACGACACCCGAGCGACGATCTCTCAGACGCAAGGTCAACTCGGAGCGTTGCCCCCGAAGCAGGAACTCGACGACCAGCTCTACGCACTGAGTCCGGAAAGGACCGCAGCCGGCAGAGCCTTGCTGGACGCTCGCTGGGAGCAAGTCCGTCGCGACGACCCACGAGCTCGGACCGCTGCCGGCGATCTCGCCGAGCATCTGGTGAAGGCCGCGAATTCGGGCTCGGGCGTCCGGCGCGCTCGGGGGCTCATTTCCTCGGCGCTGCCTGCGATTCCCGTCTGGGGAGTTACGAATCTGTCGGCCCGCACGAACCTTCCGCTCACGTCCGGCCTATTCGATCTAGTCGTGATAGACGAAGCTTCACAATGCGATGTCGCGTCGGCCCTGCCGTTGCTGGCGCGAGCACGCAGGGCCTTGATCATCGGCGACCGACGCCAGCTCATCCACATCACATCACTGAGCGGCGCGCGCGAGCGAACTGTCGGTCGCCGTTGGGCGTTGACTGAGGACCGCATCGGAGAGTTCAGCTACCGGAGCCGGAGCTGTTTCGGTTTGGCCTCCCATCGATTGGACGAGTCCCCGCTCTTCCTCGATCTGCACTTCCGGTCCCACCCTGCGATCATCGGATTCTCGAACGAACGCTTCTACGACGGACAGCTTGAGTTCTGTTCTGAAAACCGCCCCCCTTCCGACTTGCCTGCCATTGAGTGGTCTCGCGTCGCAGGTGACAGCAGAAAGGGTCCCCAGAACCGCAGCCGAATCAATCCCCAAGAAGCACAGGCGCTCGCGAACACACTGGTCCGAGACGCCCCTGCCCTGTCCGGGCTCGGACTCTCGCTCGGCGTTGTCACCCCGTACGCAGCGCAAGCCGAGCTCATCCGACAACACATTCATGGAGCCCTCGGCAGTGAGTTAGCCCGGACGGTCACTGTTGCCACCGCCCACAGGTACCAAGGCGATGAGCGCGACGTCATCTACTTCTCGCCAGTGATCGGACCTTCGATGACCGACAGGCAGGCGGCTTTCGCGGCTGATCCGAATCTGGTCAACGTTGCCCTTACGAGGGCTCGCCGCAGACTTGTGATAGTCGGAAACATGGATGCGTGCCTGCGTCACCGCAACGTGCTGAGCGACCTTGCCAGCTATGTCAGCCGTCTCGAAGCCGGGGCATTCGACAGCCCGCTGGAATTGGCGCTCCACGAAGCCCTGCTGGAACACGGCCTCTCTGCGGAGACCGGCGTGATCGTCGCCGGCCACCGCCTCGATCTTGCAGTCGTTCAAGGTGACCACCGGCTCGACATCGAATGCGACGGGGCTGCCTTTCACATAGATCGCGACCGGGACGCCGCCCGCGATCGGGTAATCGAGGCGCAGGGCTGGAAGGTCATGCGCTTCAGCGGACGGCGACTCGGCACCGATCTCAACGGGTGTGTCGATGAGGTACTCGCGGCGCTTCCATAGTCCGATGCCTGCACCCGTCGCCGACACCGTGTACTGGACGATCGAGGCCTACCGCAGCGTGCTCGCCGGCTCGTTGGCCCGAAGTCTGCACGCGCCGGAGCGACGCCTGATAGTTCAAGTCGGGGAATTGCCCTGCTGCCGCGTTCCCCCTGGGATCTCGAACAAGGCTTGCGGCGGTCGCCGACCGAGTCTGTCGCTGACCACTATCCCGCCGCGCGTTCGCCCACTCGAATCAACGTAGACGTGCCGACGCGCGCGCAATCGCCTCGCGTAGCGAGTTCGAAGCGCATCGAACTGAGGGTGTGCATGAAAGCTCTTCGCTCCTCCCTCGCAGTAGACGCGGGCCGCCATCGGGAACAACAGCGCAGACGCCACCAAGTCCGCAATCTGCAGCCCGACATGGTTGTCACTCTTGCCGAACAATGGTGTCTCGATGAGTCGGGGCAGAGCATCTCCCCCGGACTTGTGCTTCTGCGTGAACACCGAATGGGCGACCCTCACATCCTGTCGATGGTCTCGTCCATCGCATATGACGAGGCCACTGGTGTTCTGCTGTCCGAGGAAGTGGTCAAGATTCCGGGCGATGTCCTGAACGGCATACGTGTAGGTGGAGTCAGGCTCAAGCGCCTTCGCAGGCTCCTTGACCCATATGCGCCCGACGAGCCAGATGTCGTGATGTTCGATGAGGCGCATAACGCCATCGAGCACCCCGAACGCGTGCCGACGCTCCCGTTGGCTCCCGACACGTACAGCCTTCCGCAATTCCGCTCCCTTGACCTCCGCAAGTACGTAGTCGAGATGCCGCGACACCTCGCCTGGGTAGAACCTTCGCTTGAGAGCAAGGAAATCCGCCGTGAGAGGCCTGATCGCCGCGGCCTCCACAATCAGCCCGGCGAAGACCATGAGCGGCGTCGCTCGGGGACCGGAGTTCGGAGCTTCGAACCCGCCGGACTCGTCGACGTAACAGACGTACATGGCTCAGAACGCAACTACGGTCGCCCGAAGGCGACCGTAGGACGTGGCGTTCGGCCTAGGGCCTATGCGCCGATGTAAAGGTACACAGCCACTATAGGACGACCTGACCGCCGACCAACCGCAACCGGGTTCCCGCTCCACGAACTACCAGCGGCGTCGTTTGGCCGCTGCGACCGCCGCGGTGAGGTCTTCGACTGACACTGCAGTTCGGTTGTCTCTCATTGCGATTCGAATCGCTGTCCACGCTGTCGCTTCGACGGCCGCATGGGGCAGGCCACGGAGCTGCGTCCCCATCTCGTCGATGGGCAGCGGTCCCGACTTCACGTGCTTCAGCCCGCGTCCCAGGAGCATCCGGATTTCCCTCACGGTCGGAAGGGGGAACTCGACGACCTCGTCGAAGCGCCGCCAGAGCGCTCGGTCGAGGATCTCTTCGTGGTTTGTTGCGGCGATCAGCATGGCGGGACCCGTGTAGCCGTCGAGCAGCTGGAGGAACGAATTGACCACTCGCTTGATCTCGCCGTGTTCGCTTGGGTCATTTCGTTCACGACCGAGCGCGTCGAACTCGTCAAAGAGCACAACCCACTGCGCAGAGCTTGTGTAGTCGAAGATCCGTCTGAGGTTGCCTGCGGTCTGGCCGAGGTACGACGACACGATCGCGTCAAGGCGAACGACGACAAGCGGCACGCCCAGCTCGGCCGCGAGAGCCTCAGCCGCGGACGTCTTCCCACACCCAGGCGGGCCATAGAAGATGACCCGGTTACGCCGAGGCACACCGAGCGCCTCGAGCCGGTTCCAATCGGGGACTTCCTTGGCGAGATCGGTCAGCGCCGTCACAACCGCAGGCCTGAGGACGAGGTTGGCGAGGTAGCGCTCCGGGCGTCGCACTGTCGCAAGGTCCCAGCCCTGATCGGGGTCGGTCGGCGGAGGCACGAGCCGTACATCGCCCTGGCCGATGTCGATGGACTCGCCGCTGGCGAGGATCTTCCGAAGATCACGGGCGAGCGCCACGTGATGTCGCGCCTCTTCTTCTTCGATGATCGTGTTCGCCGCCCGACGAAACGCAAGTTCGTCAGCGTTGCGGAACGCGCGGAAGAGCTCCTTGAGATCACGCCCAGCCATGCGCTCCTCCGAGTCCGCGTCGCAACGCCGAGGCTAGATCCGAATCCGACAGAGGTCGCTGACGTTTGATTTCCGCCGAGCCCCGTTCACTGGACAGCCGACGCCTACTGCGGTGTTCTCACTGGCGAGCAGGACTCGAGACGCGCCGTCGGGATACTGCTCGGGTTCGCGATCCTGCGCACCGCCGTGACCCTGCGGGCGTTCCGAGTCGAACAGCCGAGAGAGAGCTGTCCCGTCGAGTGACGAGGGCTTAACCTGGTTGCTTGGGAACTGCAGTCGGCCGAGAAAAGATCAGAACAGCGACTGCTCCGCCAGGCGAAGCACTCGATCCTCATAGGACCTGCCAGTGTGCGCCAGCTCCACTCTGCGCTGCTCGAGGAGCGAGTCCACAACCGGTTTGACGTGAGTCTCCTTGTAGATCGTCTCGAGGAGGGCGTGCTTGCAGAGCTGCGCCATGCTGTAGTCGCGCCCACCGAGCAGTTCCACGATGCCGTTCGCGAGTGGGGTGAAGTCCGGGCGAAGAATGTCGAATGACATCTGGTCGGGGTCACGAGGGTCTCGGAAGCGCTGGCCGGAGACACCGTCAACCTCCCACAACCCGTCCTTGAACTTCCGTACGGCGACGTCACTCGTGGTCCCGAAGAAGAGATGAAGAGAGTGTCCTCCTTCGTCGATCATTTCGAACGTCAGTACGTGCGGAAAGCCGGCCGTGTGAAGACCCTGGCGGTACAGGTCGAGAAGGAACGGCGTCTTTGCGGCTGTCGCCAGTTGATCGACTTGCCGCCATTCGCTGTGCCCGAAGACACGTTCACCTGCTTCTTGATCGCCGTCGGCGAATCGGATGAAGAACTGGTCCTGGAACGTGACGAGCACCTCGGACGACTGCTGTTGAGCGACCCGTTGCACGATTTTGTAGTCGGTGTCGACGCCCCAGCCGTCGAGGTTGGCGAAGACTGGCCCGGACCATCCGCCCACCTCCGCTATGGCCTGCTCGTAGAGGTCGCCGCACTTGCCGTGGTGGACGCCAACTACCAGGTCGGGCGGTCTGATTGATTGCTGGTGCCGGGCGTTGAGAAGATTGTCGAGGTGCTCAGCGCGCCGACGATCAGCCTCGATGAACACGAGACGAATTGGAGTGCGCAGCCCGGCGACATCGGACCGCAACGCTTGTTCCATCGCGATCAAGGGCGAGCTTTCTTGAGCGTTCGTGTACTTACCTGGTCCCGCGAAACCGTCGAAGAATGTGATCCCGTCTTCTCGGAACCGCCTGGCCATGATGGGGAACCACGCTGACTGGTAGCGGCGCAGCAGCGTGTGTTTCGCAGCCGTGTGCAGATCACGCTCCCAGAGAATGTCGGTTGGAACGGCCACTGGGCTAGCTGGCCGCCTCGAGCGGTAGCTGATCCCACAATTCGCCCTCGAGTTCTCGGCCTCCCGCCTTCGGCGTTCTGCCTCCCCATTGCTTGAAGAAGAACGCAACACCTGCGGCGGTGCAGGTATCACGGAGCTCAGTGGCCCAGTCCAATTCCATGGGCCGGGCGTTCACACCGGACTCGCCGCCGGCGATCACCCACCCGATGCCCGCAAGATCCAATTCACCGAGCGGGCCCAGCAACGGCTCGGCGCTCACGAATCTCACTGCTGCTGGAACCTTGCGAAGGTGATCGATGCGGAAGGCGTACCGGCGAGACTCCACGCTCACGCCCATCCACAGGTTCGACGGCCAGTCGAGCTCGCCTGCTGCGCGGCTCAGCCGCTGCGCTCGCTTGGTGAGTAGCTGATACGTGTGCTGAGGCGTCTCGCGGATGACCTCGAAGACCTGCTCGATGAATTCGAGTGGAACGTCAACGTGGAAGAGGTCGCTCATCGAGTTCACAAACACGAGCCGCGGCGCGTCCCAGCGACGAGGCACGTCGAGCGATGAAGGATGGAGGGTGAGCTTGAAGCCCGGCCCGCTCGTCCTCGGGTCACCATCGAGCTGGTACTTCGGCGAACCCATCGCCTTGAGCCGCTTCGACAGCGTGAGCGCGTAGCAACGGTCGCACCCCGGGGACGTCCGGTCGCAACCCGTGGTCGGGTTCCACGTTGCCTCGGTCCACTCGATCGCCGACTTGTCAGCCACGTCCCCACGGTAGAGCCGCGGTGTGACGGCCAAGCAGTTGGATTCGCTGGAGCACTGAGCCTCTCGCTGTCAAGTCACTCTGCGGATGCTCCCCGAATGGAACCAGTGCACCAGCAGCACCGCTGTGTGAACAATCATTTGCGCCAGCTCTGCGGAAAGCGGGATCGGGGTCGGATCGCCGCCATGCCGAGTGAACCCGGTCCAGACCAGCCGCAACATCCCAATCACGATCTCGATGTCCCGATCTGCACCCGTGACCGTGGTCCACTTCTCCGGCTTGGCTTCAAGCGCCTTGATGATGAGCCCAAGCGTGGCTCGTTGGTCATTCGGGATCACGACCGGTTTGGCAGCCTCCTCAACTGCCACCACGGCCGCGTCACACGCTGCCTTCAGGTCCGGTGTACGTCCGAAGGCACTGGACCAGGCCGCCGCAAGCTGCCGCGCTGCTTCGTCGCGACCGCTCAAGATTTCATTCATCAATTGGGTCAACTCAGCCGGTTGCCGCTCTTGCAGCCCGCAATGACCCTCACCATCGAAACCGATCGTGAAAGCGCTTCGCGCTTCTTCGAACGCCAGGCTAAGCCCCGCCACGATGGGTGGCGGCACCGAGCAGTAATAGACGATGTAGTCGACGGTATCCAGTAGTAAGTCGGGATTCGCCTCGAGCAGTCCCAGCAGATCGCGCAACCCCGAGGGAAGAGGGACGTCGACGATTCTGGACAGTTTCTCTCGGTGCTGATCATTGACTACGAAGTAGCCCAGGACATTGGTCGCCTCCCCCATCCGCTCGTCGACGAAATTCAACAACGTGGGCAGCAGACCACTGGGAACGCCGTCACGCAGCGCCTCGTACCTCTCTCGAGCGCCTGCGTCCGAGCTCCTTCGAATCGAGAACGGCGGTCTGACCATCAACGTTCCTTTGGCTCTAGCGACGTCGTCGGACGCTCTGTGCTAGCGGCGCTGTCTCCGCAGTGCAAACCGTTACACCACGCACGGCGAGCATCGCTGATGTCACGCTCAACCCCAGTGGCCCGACTGGTACTCCAGCATGTCCTCGCCATGCAGCTGCTTCGTTGCGTTGCCAACCCGTACCCAGAACTCGGTCTGAGCCGATCCGCCATCCCTCGGGCGAGCAAAGACCGGTTTGCCGCTCGCGGCCACAGAAACTAGGCAAACGTCAGCGCCATGAATCCGTTCGAATCGGATCTTGACAACGCCCGCAGTCGGGATCGACAAGTCGTTGTCCAGCCGCTGACGTAGCAACAGCTCGTATCCGTCGCGTGACGCTCTGTCACCGAGCGTGGCCATGTCGTCCCGAAGGCCGAGCACCTGGCCGGCGTCATCGACACCGATCAACAGTGTCCCGCCCTCGGCGTTCAGGAATCCGCACACAGTCTTGGTGATGACGTGCTCGAGTTTCTTGTCAGCCTGTTCCGTGCGGAGGTTCCACCGCGCCGTCGACTTGTATTCAACCGTCTGCGACTCACCGACGGCGAGCAGGTCGGCAAGCCCCGACGACGCCTCATCCCCCGGATCCTCGTCCCACAAGCGATTGAAACCGTCATGCACCACTTGCGCGATCAGGTCGCGCCGCCGTTCAAGGAACGTTGGGTACTCCAGCTGTTCCCACCCGATGGGCAATGCATGCCAGTACCGATGCCGTTGCAAGCGGCCCGCATCCATCGAGCTGGTCATCGCTGACCAGTAGTCCAATGGGTCCTCGGCACTGATGGTCGCGTTCTCGGGCCAGTCGAGGAACGCCATGTTTGCGATCGCGTTGACCTGCCGAGTATTCGTGATCTCCCGAGCGCTCAAGTACGCCCTCGGGAAGAGATGGTGTCGCTCGATCGACCGTGGCGCTGAGACGTTCGAGTCAAGCAGCTCCCGGATCCTCAGGTCGCTGAACAGCAGCTCCGCATCGAGCAGATTGAGCGCTGCCCAGTAGGCGAACAGCACTGGCGACCGCGCCGACGAGGTGTCGAGCCGGTTCGGCAACGAAATCTCCCAGTAGTCACGCGTGAAGTTGGCGCGCACCAGGCGATCCAGCTCGGCACAGAAGGCTTCGCCGTGGCCGGGACGCAACGCCGCCACGCGGCCGAGGTCGGCTTCGATCTGGCTCTCCGGTGAGGACGTGTAGCGGCCGGTCGTGTGAGCCATGAAGAACCAACGGGCGATCACACCGCGCAGCGTCTTCAATTCGAGACCAAAGTCGCGCTTGCCGATGAGCCAGAGCACGTAGGTGTAGATGAGCGCGTTCTCTGAGGTCACCATGCGCCGGCTTCTGAAGCCCGCGTGGGTGAGGCACTTCAAGAACTCGTGCCAATTCGTCAGGTCGAGAACGTCGTCCTGTGCGCGCCGAAGCTCATCGAACTGTGCGGCACGGCGCTCAGTCGAGACGTCGCCGGTTTCGAGGTCTTTGCCGCGCAGGATGCTGTAGACGTGCTGCAACCTGCCTCGACGGAAGGCCAAGCCGACTCCAGCACGCAGCAGCTGGTCGGGGCCCGGGTCGATGAACGAGTTCCGAGGCGACGGCCCCCTCACTGCCACATCGACGGCGTCCCGGCAGAACTGCTCAAGCTGTTGACGTCCCTTCTCCCAGTGGACGGACATAAGGGTGAGGATGAAGTCGGCTTGGTTGAGCTTGACGCCCTCGGAGTTGGTGCGGACGAAGATCTCAGCGACCTGCTCCTCATCCGCCCCCGAATTGAGTTCGATGACCTGGAAGCGAAAGTTGCGCAGATCGTAAACCCTGTCAATGCAGTCCTCGAGGGCATCCTCCTCCTCTTCGCTGAGAGTGGTGCCACGCCCCTCGACGAGCCGTGCGAGGAACTTGCGCACCGTCGGGCGATAGCCGTCATCCCACAGCGCTGTGATGTCGGGGATGAACTCGGGGTCGCGCTCGATGGCCGCATCAGTCACTTCGAACGTCTCGTCCTCGGGGCGGAAGGCGATTCGGATCCGCCGCTCCTCAAAGGTCTTCGTCAACACGGACTGTCCGGTCAGCACTGCGAACAACGACGTGAGCCGTTGCTGGCCGTCAACGATCAGAAGCTTGGCCACCTTCTCGTTCTCGCCACCGCCCACCTGCCGTGTGCCGACATCGGCACCGGTCTCCCAGAACATCAGCGTGCCGACCGGGTACCCCCGGTAGAGCGAGTCGAACAGGTCCCGCGCCTTCGTTGCAGACCAGACGAACGGGCGCTGGATGTCTGGCAGCGCGATGTTGCCGTGCTTGATGTCCTCGACCAGATGCGTGAGCGAGTAGCCCGTATCCCGATACAGCGTCGACGTCATGTTCACCTCATCCACCAAGCAACGCAACGTGGCGGGGCGCCAACGTGCGCAAGAGCCCAATTTGACCGTCCGCTAGTCAATCACGATGCGCTCGGTCCGGTCGAGGCAGCAAAGAGTTCGAGACTCAACACCGACGCAAACCGGCAGCATGAATCCAACATCACGCCTGCGCGTAACGCAGGGACCCCCACTACTAACGGACGATTCGGCACGGGACGTTTTTCTGCGCCACGCGGTGCTGTGGATTAGCGACGGTAACCCTGACTGTCGAGGTACTCAAGGCCGGCGCTCCAGCAGTGAAAGCACCATTCTTCGAGGGCCGAGATTCGGTCCAAGAATCGGCTCGGCTCGCATTCCGGGTGGGCGAGGAAAGTACTGATGTCGACTCTGCCGTGTGCGTAGTCGTTGCGGCTGTCCGCTAACACTCGCATCGCGACTTCCTGCCCCAGGTCTTCGAATCCTGAACCCGGCAGCCCAAAGACCGCCCATACGTTGCTGACCTGGCCAGGCCGGATGGTTTCGCCGCCCAATCCGAGCTCATCGCGCGGTACTTTCAGGGAACAGCTCTTCGTACTCACTGTTCGATTCAGCAGGTCCATTCGTCGGCCGAACATGGGGTCGCGCTCACGCAGCGACTGAAGAGATCGGAAATCGCCCGAGGAAGCGATCGAGTGCAGACTGAGCCTGATTTCTACGTACCGCAACCCCGACTGTCCGATCTCGCCGCACAGCCACTCGACAAACGCTCGAAAGAACTGCTCCATCGCCCCACATGCTGCGATGAAGCTCGCGGCGCGAATCTCGTTGGACGCCCGCCGCTCTGCATCCGAGCCACCTTCGCGAACAATGGCCTCGGCCCAGCGGACACATGCACGTATCTCGTCGAGGCGACGACACACACGGTCCAGTGCATCAACAATGCTCATGGGGTGCCGGCGCTACGAGAAGAGCTGACGTGCGCGCTCGATACGACCCCGCACGTTCGCCACGGTATTCGTGCCCTTCGTGCTGGTGCGCACGAGTTCGTAGTCGTCCTGCCACCCATCAGGTGGGCTACCGGGGCTATCGCCAGATTGGATCACCTCGGCGATTCCCACAAACACGGCTTCGAGTTGGTTGAGCGGCGTCACGTAGGTGTTCTTCCGGAGGAAGGGTTCACCGCCAAGGACCTCATGGAGATGGTCGGCGGTTGCCCCGAAGATCGCGCGGGCTTCGTCAAGGTCGAAGCTTCTCGTTGCCTGCGCCATGTAGTCGTTCAGGAACCGTGTCACCCACTGCTTGAACTCGGAGCGGTGGTTCAGGTATGCGAAGAACTTCAGCACAAGTTCTTCCCGCGTGCCGTCGTTCTCACTATTTGACTTGAGCTTGACGACCTCTCGAAACTTCATATTCTCGGCCAGCTCGTTAAGCAGATCGTTGAATTCGCCGCGATAGATGCAGGCACGGACTTCTTGGGGCGTCAGTGAGACTGCACCCCTGTTCAGCCGCTCAAAGAGATCGAATCGAACTTGGAGGTCGCTCTTGTCGGAAAGCGCTGTCACGCGGAGCGTCCGGCGCATGAAATAGAGCTTGACATCGTCATCGAGACCCTCGAAGTCGACGCCGTTCAGCTCCGTGAGCTTTTCCAAACCCTTCAAGCGAAGAGGCTTCTCCTTACCCACTTGCTCAAGAAGCTTCTCCGAGTCTCCGATGAAGTGCACGAGGGTGGAGAGACGCTGCAAACCATCGACAACTTCCCAAGTGAAGTCCTCGTTCGTTGCCACAAATATGGAAGGCACCGGGAGGCCCAGCAAGAATGACTCGATGAGTCGGGATTCAGCCTCCTCACTCCAGCGGAACTTCCGCTGGTACGCAGGTGCGGCGTTCAGCTCGTCAGCCTCAAGCATGCGCCGGAGCTCGCGGACAGTGATGTCGGAGTAGTCGACGTCAACCTTCAGGCGCTCGGAGTTCAGTTGCTCACGTAGCTCAGTCAATTCCAGCCTCGCTCTCCGGTGTCACCGCAAGTCTAGGGATGAGTGGTGATAGCGCCGGTAGTTACCTTCCGAACACCACCGCGCCGAACGTCACGGCTGCCTTGGTCTGCATGTTGGAAACGACGTGCTGGTAGACGGTCATCGTCAAGGCGATGCCGCTATGGCGGAGGCGCTCTCGGTGCCGTGCTTACGCAGCGCAGCGCAAATCGGCTCGACACGAACCGGAGCCGGTGAGCGTCGATAAACGCCGCTACGACTGGGACTAGCGGTAGAACTCCGCCCCAAAGAAAGCCGGCGCCGCTAACAGAATCTCGCTCCCCCGCCGTAGCTCCCGCCTCTTACGTTCAAGATTCTTAGTCCAAGCAAGCTCGGCAGACGTCGCCCCAGGACGATCACCACCGTCGATCTCGACACGGCATACTCGCAGCCGCACCTTCTCAGGCGTCAGTCTCAACTTGTCAACCACCGAGCAGGTCGCCGACCACATCCGACAAGACGATCACGGCCCGATAGACGATCTTCCGACAGCCCCAGCCTCGGCGCCGGTCGGTCAGACGACGGCGGTGTTGCGGAGGTGCTTGACGATCTCGAAGAACTCATCGACATCGTCGGATGCGAAGATGGCGTCGGGTCCCTCGGGGGCCACGCTGATGAAGGGCGACTCGTAGACGCGGCGTTCCTCGACGGTGCCGTGCTCGGTGAGGTAGTCGATCACCAACTCGACGAAGCGGATCTGGTTGACGCTGTAGCGCTTGTCGTCGAGGAACTTGGCGAAGGCACGCTTCGCGGCGGCCCGATCGAGCCCTACCAGCGAGCGGATGAACAGCCCGAAGCTGCCGGCACGCTTTGACGCCTCGGCGAAGGTGTCGTCGTCGCCGATGCCGGCGGCCACCAGCACACGCTGCAAAGCGCCCATATCGACCAGCGTCAACGGCTCGCCGCTGCGGACCTTGGCCACAACATCCTCGGCCAGGTTCTCCTTCAGGAAGTGCTGTGCCTTCTTGCGGAACTGGGCGAACTCGCCACCGCCACCACCGCTGCCGGCATCGTCGCCGCCACCAGCATCACCGTCACCACCGGGCCCGCCGGTACCAGGCAGCTTGATCACGCTGGCCCCGCCGAGCTCATCGGCAAAATCGCTGTAGAGCACGTTCTTGTTGGTGTGCGCGATGAGCTGCACCAGGTTGCGGAGCCGCTTGCGGGCGTCCTCGAGCATCGGGTAGGTGACGTCGGCCCACCACTCGTCGGTCTGGATGTCGTCAATCAGCCCCTTCTGCTGAGCCACCACGGGAATCGCCGTTCCGAGGTCCGCCAGCGCGGACGCCACACGAATGATCCGCCTGCGCTGCCGCTCGAACGGCTCACGCCGCAGCAGGCCCAATTGCGCATTCAGCATCACCACGTCGAAGCGCTTGGCGTCCTCGCTGTCGGCATCGAGCTGGTCGGGCAGCTTGGCCACCCGCTCATTGAGCTGAGCCAAGTCCGCCAGCGAGGCCGTCTCCCACGCTTCAAGCGAGCTGAACCGCTCCACCAGCTCCAAGTGGGGGCGCACCAAGAAGTTGTCGGGGTTCATCGACTCCACGGTCCGGTGCAGCGTGGCTGCGATCTCAGCCCGCTCGTCGCCGAGCGCCGCCACCGAATCGAGCTTCTGCAGCAACTCCAGCCGTGCGCTGAACAGGATCTCGCTGAGCGACTTGCCGCTCGACTTCTCCGCCGGCACCAGCGGCTGGCTGAAGTACTCAAGGTTCCCGCAGAAGTCGAACACGTTGAAGTGCGTCTTGTGCTCGTCGGGCCCGAACAGGTCCTCACACAGCCGGGTCCCCCGGCCGAGCATCTGCCAGAACTTGGTCTTCGACCGCACCAGCTTGAAGAACACCAAGTTGACGACCTCGGGCACGTCGATGCCGGTGTCCAGCATGTCCACGCTGATCGCGATGTGCGGCGCCTTCGCCTTGTTAGAGAAGTCGTCGATCAGGCTCTGGCCGTACTTCACCTTGTGGGTGATGACCCGGGCGAAGTTCCCGGCATCCAGCGACGGGTAGTTGGCGTCGAAGCGCTCCTTGATGAACTCGGCGTGCTTCTGGTTCTTCGCGAAGATGATCGTCTTGCCCAGCCGGTCGCCGCCGGCCACCTTGACGCCCTCGGTCATCAGATACTCGAGCACCCGATCGACGGTGTCCTTGTTGAAGAGCCACTTGTTGAGCTCGGCGGGGTCGACCGCCTCGGGCGGCGCCAGGGGGCTGCCTTCATCGTCGGTGCCCCAGTCCAGCTCGTCCCAGTCGTCCTTCTCGTCTTCGCTCAGGTCGTCGTACCGGATGCCTTCGCGCACGAACTTGAGCTGCACTGACACGCTCTGGGGCGGCACCAAGAACCCGTCCTTGATGGCGTCGTCCAGCGAGTAGGCGTCGGTGGGCACGCCTGTCTCCAGGTCGAACAGGTCGTAGGTGTTCTTGTCGACCTCGTCCTTGGGGGTGGCGGTCAGGCCCATCAACAGCGAGTCGAAGTACTCGAAGATGCCCCGGTACTTGCGATACACCGAGCGGTGCGCCTCGTCGATCACCACCAGGTCGAAGTGCCCCACACCGAACCGGCGGGTCCCGTCGGCCCGGTACTCGTCGATCTTGCCGACCATCGTCTGGTAGGTCGACACGTACACCCGGCCGTCCACGTTGCCCTCGGTCACCAGGTTCACCGGCGCCGAGTCAGGCAGGTGGGTCTTGAAGGCGTTCACCGCCTGATTCACGAGCGCCGTGCGATCAGCCAGGAACAGCACTCGCTTCACCCAGCCGGCGCGCATCAGCAGATCCACCAGAGCGATCACCGTGCGGGTCTTGCCCGCACCGGTGGCCATCACCAGCAATGCCTTGCGCTGCTTGCCGATCTCGAAATGCTCGGCGATGGCGCTGATCGCTCGCCGCTGGTAGTGGCGGTCGACGATCTGCTCGCCGGCGTCGAGTGATGCCAGCGACGTGCGGACTGTGCGCCGCTGGATGAGCACTGCCAGCTCGTCGCGGGTGCAGAACCCTTGCACTCGCCGGGCCGGGTACTGGGTGTCGTCCCACAGCCAGTGCTCGTAGCCGTTGCTGCAATAGATGAGCGGCCGCTGACCCGTCTCGTCCTCCAGGCACTTGGCGTAGAGCTTCGCCTGCTCCATGCCGATCTTCGGATCGGCCAGCGCCTTCTTGGCCTCCACCACGGCCAACGGCAGCCCGTCGGCACCCCACAGCACATAGTCCGCATAGCCGACGCCCGATTCCGAGGGCATCCCGTGCACCTCGTACTCGGTGTCTCGGCCTTCGACGAGACCGGTCCAGCCGGCTTCCGCCAGCAGGGCGTCGATCTTGAACTTGCGGGTCTCGGCCTCAGACCAGTCGAACGCCTCCGGCGGGACCGTCTCGGCCGCCTTCTTCTTCGCCGCGGCGACCTCTGCCCGCAGCTTCGCCAGTTCGGCGTTCAGCTCCTCGGCGGTGCGTGTGGATTCTTCCAGCCGCACCTGAGCGGCGGCATGCTCTGCGGTTTCCCACTCCAGCCGTTGCTCAAGCTCCTGGCGCTCCCGCAGCGACGCCTGCTCGGCCTTGCCAGCATCGAGCAGCTTGTGCGGGTTGAAGCGCACTGCCGGATCTGGCTTCGCCGAACGGCCGTAGGTGAACGCCAGCCAAGAGCAGAACTGGAACAGCGCCGAGACGATCTCGACCGCCTCCAGCCTCGACGGCGCCTTCGACTCGTGGACGGCACGATTCCCGGCCCGCTGGATCTTGCACGCCACGTTGAAGACCCTGCCGCCCTCCAACGTCTTGAATGCCGGCTCATTCAGCCGCGCGTTGAGCTTGTCGTCGTACGGCACCGGGAGCGCCCGGTCATGCTGGTACACCCACCGGACGGCGGATTCGAGGCACTTGCGCGCATAGATGACCGAGGCGCCCGGATCCGACAGTGAGTACCCCTCGGCCCGCGACGCCGACTCGAACTCCGGCCTGAACTCAGCTTCGAGGAACGAGAACTGTGACTCGCTCACAGCTCACCCCGAAACGCCCTCTGTGAAAGTCCACCGTAGAGGATGTCAATAATCCTGATTGCCTCGAAATGCAACTCTCGGAGTGCCTCGGCCCCGTCCAATATTGCCGCAATGCGTCGCTGCTCCTCGATCGGCGGCAACGGGATCTCGATGTTGTCGAGGTCGCCCTTCTTGAGGTTGTTGATGTTGGAGCCTGCCGCGACCCGCGACACGTACTGTCGGTAGGGTTTCGTCTGGAAGAAATGAGCGAAGTAGCCGGAGTCGATTTGTGGGCCAGGCCTCAAGACCTTACAAAATGCCCCAAAAGCGACTCCCTCGTCGCGGCGAATGCGCGCAGCCTTCCCAACGACATCGAGACTTCCGCTCGATGTCGCGATCAGAACATCGCCTTTCTTGAGCCATTGGTCCTTGCTCACTCTGAGAGCAGGCACGAACACGAGATCATCGATCTTCAACTCGCCGTCGACAATGTTCCCAGCACGAACTACCCCAACTGTGCCGCTCTGAGGTGTCGTCGAAGCCTCAGCCGCCTTGTATGTCACGCCTCGGATCTGGGCGGCGAGTTCATGTACCGGAACGCGCCCTGTCATGCCAGCAGCGCTTTCAGGTCTTCAACGCCCGCCAAGATGTCGTTCTCAAGCTCGGACAACTCGTCGAGCATCCCAACCGGAGACGAGTATTCGATCGCGTCGTAAACGATCTCCTGGTACCGATTGAGGTTGAGGTCGTAGTCGTTGGATGCTATTTGGGCCCTCGGGATGCAGAAAGACTGCTCAGACACCGCCCGCTCCAACTCCGAGCCGCTGCGCTCACGCCAGCGGGCGAGCGCATCGGGCAAATTGTTCTTCTCGTGCTCGTCCTCTGTCAGGCCCTCGACGAGAGCGCCGAACTCGGTCTCATCGAGCAGCCGATCACGCTTGTCGTCAAGACTGTAGCCATCGGCATGCAGGTCGTAGAACCAGACGAGGTCGGTGCCGCCGGAGTTCGTTTTGGTGAACAGCAAAATCGCCGTGGATACTGCCGAGTACGGCTTGAACACACCTGCGGGCAGCGACACGATGCCATCCAACTTCTGGTCCTCGACCAAGATCCGGCGAAGCTCCTTGTGCGCTTTGGTCGAACCGAATAGCACACCGTCGGGAACGATGACCGCAGCACGGCCGCCAGGCCTCAGCAACCGCAGGAACAACGACACAAACAGCAGCTCGGTCTTCTTGGTCCTGACGACCTGAAGGAGTCCCTTGGCAGTGCCCTCGTAGTCCAGCGACCCAGCGAAAGGCGGGTTGGCGAGGATCAGGCTGTAGGCCTCGGCGTCGGCGGCGTGGTCCTCGGCGAGCGAGTCGCGGTAGCTGACGTTCGGGTTCTGCACCCCGTGGAGCTGCATGTTCATCGACCCAATGCGGAGCATCGTGCTGTCGAAGTCGTAGCCGGAGAACATCCCATTGTGGAAGTGCTTCGCTGCGGCGGGACGCGTAAGAGCGCTCGGGTGCTCGCGGCGGATGTACTCCCCGGCTCCGACCAGGAATCCACACGTGCCGCTCGCGGGGTCGCAGATCACGTCGTCGGGCTGGGGCGCCATCATCTCGACCATCAGCTGGATGATGTGCCTCGGCGTGCGGAACTGGCCGTTCTGGCCTGCCGTTGCGATCTTCGAGAGCATGTACTCGTAAACATCGCCTTTGGTGTCGCGGTCGGCCATCTCGACGGCGTCGAGCCCATCCACCGCCTTCTGCAGCAGGGCCGGTGTCGGAATCGTGAGCTTGGCTCCGCTCATGTGCTTGGCGTGGCTGCTCTTGCCCGCCCGCTGCTGCAGGAACGGGAACACGTAATTCTCGACGATGTCGAACATCTCAGCGGCAGGGCGGTTCTTGAATCTCGACCAGCGCAGGTCGCCGTACGGCCGACCCTCAACGCGCCCCTCAGGCCGGAACTCCTGCCCCTCGGGGAAGATGTCGTCCTCGGACGGGATCGGCTCTCCCATGTGGTTCGCCTTGTTCTCTGCCAGCGTCTGCTGCTCGTCGAGGGCCTTGATGAACAGCAGGTATGTGAGCTGCTCCATCACCTCCAGCGGGTTCGAGATGCCCCCCGACCAGAAGTCGTTCCACACCGCATCGATCTGCCGCTTCAGCTCACCCGTGACCATGGTTTCTCCTTTCGGCCGATCCAGTGGAATCGGTGTGATAGCGGAACTGCAGCCGATGCGTACGCATTTGCGCGGTATTCACGAGCCGCCCCGGACGTCGGCAACGAACAGGTCTAGTCGGAGTTCTCTCAGCTCATTGAGCTGAGAGTGCACCTCGTCAACCCTGACGATGGCGTCGTCCAGTTCCCGCAACAGCTCTTCGGCCTTGCGCTGATCTTCCATCGGCGGGACAGGAATCTTGAAGGACTGCAGTGCCCCGAAGCCCAGCCTCGGCAACGTGGTCCCGGCAGTGTGCCGAAGCACTTGCTCTCTAAAGGGGGTGGACTGCGTCCAGATGTACGTCCATACGGAGGTGAGCTCGGGACTCGTGGGTCTCACTACGGCGCACTCTCGTCCGAGCACGGCTCCCGCATGGTATGCGGTCACGAGCTTTGACTGCCCTGCAACGCCCGCTAGCGCCACAACGACGTCCCCAGCTTGCAAGTGCACTGGATGCACTCCGAGATCGTCAGGATCAACGAGCCTCGCCTGAAGGGGGTCGCCCGCCGAGACTTCGGCCGTTCCGAATAGAGGCACACCATTCTCGGAGTCACGGGGCCTCGGTGATGCAGTACCGCGCAGAATCTCCGCCACGCTCTCGAGGACACGGTTCGGCTCCGCTTGCCACAATCCTCCCCCCTGAGGGACCCAGTCACGAGATCGACTGACCGCGTCTGCTGCCGCATCAGCCGAGGTTGGTAGGCACGTTCGTATCTCCTCAGCGCGTTCGCGAAGCTCGCCCACATTCACCTCGACAGCGGGTCGATATCGCTTCGGGTCGAAGATCGCTCCGTTCTCGATGACTTCCGTGACGTCAACTGGCCAGGCGATCTCCGAATCGACTGGCTGGGCGCGCTCGTGTGCTTGCAACGCAGCCGCCACCCGATCGATGTCGCTTTGGTCGAAGGAATGTTGTGATCGGCCGGTGGTGCCCAACGTCGAGGCGTCGACAAGCAGGACGGACGTGACGTTGGGCGACGGGGGCCGAAGTACCCAAAGCGCTAGGGGAATCGAGGTGTTGGCACGCAAGCGACTCGGCAGCCCGACAACCGCTTGGACAACCCCTGCCTCGAGCATGGCTTGTCGCACGCGCGCGTCGCTGCCGCTTCCTGCAGCCGCTCCGGTGGTGGTGAGCACTACACCTCGGCCGTTCTCGGCAAGGCACTGAGTCGCTAGCTGGACCCACGCCAGATCGGCGCTTCTCGGCGACGGCGCGCCAAAGGTCCACCGATCGTCCATGTAGACGTCCGCATCTGCCCAGTGCTTCTGAGCCAACGGTGGGTCGACAAGGACGAGATCGGCCCTAGGGAGCTCATCTGGCGGGACTCGGAACGCATCGGCAAGCCGCAGTTCCGCCCTGAGACCCGAGAGCAGGAACCTGGCGCGAGCAATTCTCAATGCAGTGTCGCTGATCTCGAATCCGATGAGGCGGGCATCTTGCGACACATCCCCGTCCCTGTGGAGCGCCGCCGACATCAACAGCCCTCCTTCACCACATGCCAGGTCACACACAGTTCCGCCGCGATCACCGGCCAACTGGACCATCAGGCGCGCGACATCACTAGGTGTGGAGTGTTCACCGCGGAAGCGATCGATGCCGTGGGCACGACTGAAGACCTCTTCGAAGAGATCAGAGCGTGAGGTCGTCTCGTCAGTAGCAGCTTCGAGGCTGTCGATCAGAGATCTGAGCAGTTCAGCATTCGCTGTTGACGCGTACGCAAAGCCTGGGATGAGCAGGTCGTCAAGGCAGGGATTCTCGCTCTCGATTCTGGCTGCGGCTGAACGCAATCTTGCGCCAAGTTCCGCCGAGGGCAACTGACGCAGCTGGTCCCAGGAGTCCGACGGCCCCACACCGGCGGTAGCCGTGGGAGCTTCTTGACATCGAGGTGTGGCATCGCAGACTTCGAGATAGATGAGTACCGCGACGAGCATCTGAGTGATCTCGTCAGGATCAAGAAAGTTCCGCAGGCCGTCGGCCAGTGACCATGCCCTGAGACCTGCAGGTACTGGGCGGTCGATCTTCCCGTTCTCGAACAGCCAGCGTTCAATCTGTCGCAGATCGAAGCCGCCCCTCGAATCCGGTACGGGAAAATTGGAGTGACGCTTTCGCCAATTACCGACGGCCGATCGTCCGACTCCCGCGATTTCCGCGATCTGCTGGGTGCTAACGGTGACCCGACCTCGTACTTCGCTCATGCCGACTCCGGTAGCTCGGCGTTCGAGGCATCGAGGCACGGCAGCAACAAGTGCTGCCGGGAAGCGAGTTGCAAGGTGCGCGAAAAGCTCTCATGTCGCGCGATGACTGTCACGTTGACACCCTGCATTCCAAGGCAGGCAACAGCGTCGGCGAAGATCGCGTCGCCAGAGGCGACCATGACATGTTGGAACCGCTCGGCGACGCGTTCACCGGTGATCACGCCGAGCAAGGCCAGGTCGGCCCCGTCCTTGCCAGATCGGGGAACGTGACGTGCCCGAGGCCACTCCCACGCGACCGAGCCGAATGCGTGATGACTGCACGCGACCACAACCTGGTCGCCGTAACGGACGTACATCGGCTCGTAGTGATCTCGGACTTGGCGAACCTGGCGAGCCGAGGGATCCGGCGAACCGACAAGGTTCTCGATGTCGATTAGGTGAAGTGTGCGGTTTTGGTTGTTCTGCATAGCCCCACTATACAGGCCGGATATCGTGACATCATGCCACATATCTTTGTGACATGTCACCAATTCCTTCGTGTTGTCTTGGCGATTCTTCGAGGATTCTTTGGAGATTCCTTGCGAATGCTCTGAGAATGTCTTGACGGTCCGCTCGGAATGCCCCTTCATTCCACAGTGCGTCGTTCTGGAGTCTCGGGCGCGCCGTGACTCCTGTGAGGCGGCCGAGCCCACCCCAGGTGGGCTCGGCTGCTCCGATGCAAGTGTGAAACGGTGGCCCAAGGCACGCATCGCCGTCATTCCGTGATGCCAGCCGAAACGGCCGGTTCAACGAGCTTCGCCCCGCGTCGTGGATTAGACCTGCAGCCGATTCGATCACACCCCTGCCATCAGCTCGCCCGAGCGTCTGCGGCGTGGCCGCTCGCATTCTGGTCCGCGCCGTCTCATCAATGACGGCGGCGTTCTCGTTGCGATCAGGCACGTTTGGACCACCGCATCGCTGTTCCGTTGTTTGGAAATTGACCGAGGCTGACGACACTCTGGGCGTCCCGGCAGAGGAAATCCTGATGGAAGATCAAAAAGGGCAGAGCAAGCTCCGGCATCGCCTAGCGGTGCTTCGCCGCGCCAAGGAGGTGTCAGACAACGCCGCGGCGACATTCCGTTACCGCAAGATCGGCCGTCCCACGTACTACAAGGCACGCAACCACCACACGTAGCTCGGTCCCGACGAAGCCGGCTCTCAACAACCGTAAGAGCATCACCGTGCATCAAAAGCCTCCTGCGCCAAATGTGAGGCCCGACAGCTCAACACCCGCCCGGGAGGCTCACCATGAAATGGACGTCAACAACGTCCCTAACTGGAACAGTCAGAGGTGGCCGTTTCTGCTGCATGCTGACCGTGACGAGCTGCAGCGATGATCCTCTCGACTCTGAATGGCCAGTCTGCTCCAAGATGCTCGTTCATCTGCCATTGGAGCTCATCTCCCCCAAGCAAGTTGATCCGCGGCATCTCCATTGCGACCTTGGCTGCCGTACCGGGCCCCTGCTCCGTGAAACCGGCAATATTGACAAAGATTCCGCGACTCGCCCTCTCGCCGGTATCGAGGCGACCGTTGAGGGCGGCCACCTCGGCGGCGCTTTTCTTGCTGGTACCTCGACTACAAGCGATGTGGAGAGTCTCAGCGTCGGCACCGGTGCGTCTGGCTATGACGTCCCTACCCCCGTCCTTTTGCGCTCGAGTCACTTCGACCTCATAGCCCTTCGCCTCGTAGAGGGCGGCGACGAGGAACTCAAAATCCCGCCAGTGGATGGTGCTCAGGACGCGATGGTGGGCGTCAGTCTCGCCGAGGATGTAGCGGGATCGAATTATCGCTGCCGCATCGCTGAGTCCTGTAATGCGCAAGTCCGGCAGGACTTGAGCATGGGCAAGGAGATAGGCAGACACGACTGCCAGGGCACGGTCGGGAGACCCGGGAAGAAGGTCTAGGACCCATGTGAGCCCGGGCCACGTTGGCCCGCTGGACTCACCAGCGGCAGCCAAGATGGCACGTCTGTGGTAATCGCTGAATTGCGGCCGAGAACCGAGTGAGTCGTCAACCGCTCCGGACGGGAGCATGCCGGCGGAGCGTGCTGCATCTAGGACGACGAGCTGAAGAGCATCCCACTCGGGTAGCGAACGTGAGTCTCCCAACATGCTTGCGAGGACTCTTCGCACCTCTGATTCGGCGCGCCTTGAAATGTCGACGAGATACTCGTCGCGGACAGCGTTTGTGGGGAACGCGATCACGATGAAGTCATCGGACGGCTGCGGTACCTCACCCGTCACCACGGAGAGCCAGTACTCAAGTTCCTCAGAAGCCACGTCCTGATTATTGCGTGCAACGGTCACCCTGAAGCCTTTCTCTTGGCCAAACTTGAACACCCTCCCTGGCCTACACGCAGGTTCGGCCGAGGCCGGCTTCTTGAGCAATCACAGCTACGGCAACTGCGAGTAGGTGAGTCTTCTGGCGGCGAGGTCACCCCGCAGAACACCTCCGTCGTTCGCACGCAGCTGGCGCCATGCGGCGAATCCTTGGAATACCGCTTCCTCGACCTCCCAAAGATGGCGCTGTGAGACTTCGAGGTCGGCCGTGAATATCCGGAAAGTTCTGAGTGCGTTGTAGTCAAGGTGCCGCACGTTCTCGAGGTAGTTGTGCTGGCAGGCGTACTCAAACATGAATGCGGCGAATGCCTCTTCGACCACGATGGCCCGACCACCGTCCTCGACGACATCAGTCTTGGTTCCCTTTGGACGCTTACGGTCGAAAATCTTTCGGGCCACGGGCGACCATCCCAGGATGGCCGCGTTCGCCAGGTGGAACGCATCGTGATACCGGTAGCCACTGTCGTCGTACGTGTTGTCACCAAGCCTGTCAGCGACGCGCCTATTCCTCCAGATCACTTCGACCTGCGGCTCGGGTCCGTCGCTGGGCACGGGATGAATCGTCACCTCGAAGGTGCGAGGGAGCTGGTGTTGTCGAGGTTGTCCGAAGTCGAAGTGTTCTGACGGCTTCCGTTGCCTCGGTGATTTGTCCCCACGCGCTGGCCAGCGATCGGACGTCTTGGCCAAGTTGCTCCGGGCAACCTCATCGAGCGACAGGCCAGCTTTCTCGGCGGCGTTGGCCAAGTACCACAAGATGTCCCCGAGTTCTTCTGCAACGTTGTCCTTGAAGAGCTCGTATGCGGCCCCGTCTCGCAGGCGCTTCTTGTAGGCGGCGAGCAGAGTTCCGACTTCACCTGCGAGACCAAGTAGCGGACCCAGCAGGGGGTCGCCGCCTTCATCGTTGGGCTCTGGAAAGTGGTCCGTTCGTTGGGAGCGGCGTTGGAACTCGGCAATAGTGAGTGAGTCGTGCGTCATCAGGGGCCATTCCTCCTTGTGATCGGTTGTGCGCTGCTTGTGAAGCTCGATGGGTCAATCGCGCCTGCGAGTGCACCGAACGCAATGAGGTAGTCCGTGGGCAGCCAGCCATAACCGTCTGCTCCCCATCCGGATCCCCAGCTATTTCGGACAAGCAGGACTCGGCTTGCTTCGTACGTTCGAGCTCCGACCACCAACACGGAGTGGTAGGCACCCTGCGGCGCCGTCAAGGGGGGCACCTCGATGACGCCATCGGGTGCGGCTTGCTCGAACTCAGTCGTGATTTCGACGATCAACGCCACAACGAGGCCGGCCGCCAGCAGGTCTTCGATGTCGTCCTCGATGCCGTCGTTAGCCACTGGTGCGACGGACACGTCGGCTTGGTGCCAGACGGAGGCCTGGGCCGCCGGGGGGACCTGATCGGCTTCGTGTCTGATCGCGGAATTGAACGGCCAGTCCACCAAACGGGGCTGGCCATCTTTCCGCAGAGCGTCGCTGACCGCTTCAAGCGTTGTGCCGTGACGAGACGCTGTTCCGTTCGCAACGCAGCGAGACCACAAGGCATCGGGTGCGAGCGGTTCGGGAGGCTGCGTACGACACGCTTCATGTGCTGCGGTCACGACGATGGGGATGCAGAGCGGTCGGATTCCTTGATTGATCGCGGGCGCGAGCAACGGCCTCAAGTCGACTGGCGGCCGAGCGAGGCTGTGCTGTCGCCTTGTGTCGTAACTGGCCATCGCCTAGCGAGGATCATCTGCCGATGCCGGGGCAGCCGAACGTCGCCGCTCCAACGCTGCCTCCGTCCAGTCGTCGTCATCACTGATCTGATCGATGGTGAACGCCTCTCGCCGCGCTTCGACGGCCGCCGTGATTCGGTACTCGTCGACCGGATCAGTGTCGCCGTACTCGTTGCGCAGCACCAGCCGGAGCTGCGTTGTGCCTGGCTCCGTCAGCCGAATCCCGAGCACTCGCCGACCCACTGTGCCGACGACGATCTTCTCGTCGCGGACGTGCCGCACAGCCTCCAGTGCCTCGGAGGCTCCAAGTCTCGCCAGACGGCGGCTTCGGATGGCCGCGTCAGTCATTGCCTGAGGGGTGCCATCCGCGATGTAGACGTCACCGACCACGGCCGCCCGACCACCAGCGATCGAAAGCGGCTCCGGTTTCTCCGCCGACGCCGGTTGACGCGCCCGGTCAACGGCTTGACTCGGGGGCTTGCGGCGTGGTGTCACCTTCGGTTCTGCCAGCGGCAGTGCTGCCGATCCCGGGAGGCGGTCGTCGGCGAAGGGGGGAGGCGGGGGTGTCGCGGCGCGTCGTGAGCTCGGGTCGGGACTTGCGATCGACCACCTGTAGCCGGTACTGCGGTCTTCGGGCAACGAAATAATGATCTCGTCATCAGTCTGGACGTTGAGCTGTTGGCCGTGCCAAGCCATGTCGACCGGCCAAACGTCCGCAACGCCGACGACGGGTCGGCGTCCGGCGCCAATCGACTGCTTGACCTTTAGCCCTGATTATTCATGAGAATTCTGTTGGTCGTATTTTCGGTGTGCTTTGCGCCCGGTTTGGTGGTGTGGGGCTGTTGGGGCGTCGGCGGGAGCGTCGCAGGGGAGCCGATGGCCCCGGTTGTGGCGCTCAGGCGGCGCTGGGCGGCGCTGGGGGCGTGGCGGGGCTGTCCCCCCGGGGGCAGGCGTCGCGCGGGACCGGTTGGCTGGGGGGTCAGCGGGGGTGGGCGATGGCGAGGAGCGCTTTGGCGCCGGGGTGCCGTTCGGGCAGGCGCAAAAGGACGCGTCTGGCGGTGCGGCACACGAGCGCGGGGAGGTGCCACAGCTCCCAGCGGAGCCGTTTGGGGGCCGCGCGGCGCAGCGCCCCGGTGAGGCAGGCGTTCTGGAACCAGCCGACGAGCGCGAGGCCGATCATGCACATGGCGGCCCAGGCGCTGTTCGCGTGCCAGTCGGTGAACGGCATGCGCGTCAGGCCGCTGTCTTTGAGCCGGCACACGGCGTTCTCGACGTCGGCGTGGCTGCGCATCAGCCGATCCAGTTGCACGGCGCTGCCTTGCTGGTCGGTCAGGAATCCCCAGTATCGGAAGTTCTCGCTGGGGAACAGGCTGCGCTGCGCTCCGGGGTGGCGCGGCTCGCGGCGCACGATCAGCCGGGTGCGGCCGGGCCAGCCCGACAGGTCCGCGAGGTCGGTGAGGTCGGTGACCTGAGCACCGCGCCGCTTGCGCTGGCCGGGCCGCTTTGGGGCGTTGTGCCAGCGGTCCGGGTCGCCCAGGCCGCCGCGGATCGCTGCTTGGACGCCCGGAGCCGACCGAGCTGACACCGCATAGCCGATGTTGCGGTCCCGCAGTGCCGCGGCGAGTCTGGGCGAGCAGCCCGCGGCGTCGATGCGCACCACCAGCGGGCGTTCCACGAGGCTGTCGCCGTCGCCTTCGCGGTGGCCCACGGCGTCGGGCTCGGGCAACGTCGCCACCGCGGCGTCGATCACCTCGAGATGATCGGCGATGTCGTTCGCGGCGGCGTTGCCGGGCCGCTGGGTGATCCACAGAGGCTCCCCGTCCGCAGTGGAGCACACCATCGGATGGAACCCGAACCCGCCCTTGTAATGCGGCGCAGCTCCCGCCTTGTTCTCCGAGTGGACCTCCACCAGCGTCGAGTCGACATCGACCACCAGCGGCGCGCTGCGGTCACGGTCGGCCCACAACAGCTCGCGCACCGCTGCGGCCGCGCCCAACAGCGCCGCGGCGCCGCCCTCGCCCAGGCCCGTGACCGTGCGGTACAGCGTCGAGTCCGACGCCACGTCGCCGAACAGCTCCCGCTGAGCACGCAGATGCTCGATGTCGGTGCACGCCTCCCCGCCGCCGGCCAGCATCAACAACGCATGGACCAGCACCGCGCCCCGGTCATGAACCGGGGCCCGCTCGCCGCGTGGGGGCACCGCGGCCGACAGCGCCTCGGTCAGCCCGACACGGTCCGCGAAACCGCCCAAAGCGAACAGCCCCACACCCCACACCACACGATCCCCGCCGCCTGCCAGACGCGCGTTTGTGACACTGCTAAGTTTCACCTCGGAGATGCCCCCCTGAACTCGCGGATGCGTTCATTGCAGACACGCATCGTCGCAGGTCAGAGGGGCCTTTCCGCGGACCCAGACAACCCAGTCCGCCCGACTCGTGAATAATCAGGGCTAGCCCTGATTATTCATGAGAATTCTGCTGGTCGTCTTTTTGGCGTGTTGTGGGCCTTGTTTGGCGGTGTGGGGCTGTTTGGGTGTCGGCGGGGCCGTCGGGGGGGAGCGGTTGGGCTCGGTTTTGGTGCGCGGGCGGGACCGGGTGGGGGTGCGGGCGTGGCGGGGCTGTCCCGCTGCGGCGGGCGTGGCGCGGAACTGGTCGGCTGGGGGGTTCAGCGGGGGTGGGCGATGGCGAGCAGTGCTCGGGCGCCGGGGTGCTGTTCGGGCAGCCGCAATAGGACGCGCCGTGCGCTGTGGCACACCAGGGCGGGAAGGTGCCATAGCTGCCAGCGGAGCCGTTTGGGGGCCGCTTTGGCGAGCGCGCCGGTGAGGCAGGCTGTTTGGAACCATCCCACGAGCGCGAGGCCGGTCATGCACATGGCGGCCCAGGTGCTGTTCGCGTGCCAGTCGGTGAACGGCATGCGCGCAAGGCCGCTGTCTTTGAGCCGGCGCACGGCGTCCTCGATGTCGGCGTGTGAGCGCATCAGCTTGTCCAGCTGTGCGGGGTGGCCGGTCTGGTCGGTGTAGAACCCCCAGTAGCGGAAGTTCTCGCTGGGGAACAGGCTGCGCTGCGCTCCGGGGTGCAGCGGCTCGCGGCGCACCACGAGCCGGGTGCGCTCGGGCCAGCCCGACAGGTCCGCCAGATCGGTGAGCTCCGCGACCTGAGCGCCGCGCCGTTTGCGCTGATCGGGGCGCTTTGGGGCGTTGTGCCAGCGGCCCGGCTCGCCCAAGGCGCCGCGGATCGCGGCTTGGATGGCTGGGGCGGACCGCGCCGAGATCGCATAGCCGATGCTGCGGTCCCGCAGCCCTTCGGCGAGTTTCGCTGAGCATCCCCCGGTGTCGATGCGCACCACCAGCGGACGCTCCACGAGGTCGGGGTCGTCGCCTTCGCGGTGCCCTGCGGCGTCAGGCGCGGGCAGCATCGCCACCGCGGCGTCGAGCACTTCGAGATGATCGCCGATGTGGTTCGCGGCGGCGTTGCCCGGCCGCTGCTTTAGCCACAGCGGCTCCCCCTGCGCGGTGGAGCAGATCATCGGATGGAACCCGAACCCGCCCTTGTAATGCGGCGCAGCTCCGGCCTTGTTCTCCGAGTGGACCTCCACCAATGTCGAGTCGATGTCGACCACCAGCGGCCTGCTGCGGTCGGCGGAGGCCCACAACGGCTCGCGCACCGCTGCGGCCGCGCCCAAAAGCGCCGCGGCGCCGCTCGCGCCCAGGCCCGTGAGGGTGCGGTACAGCGTCGAGTCCGACGCGACGTCGCCGAACATCTCCCGCTGAGCACGCAGATGCTCGATGTCGGTGCACGCCTCACCGCCGCCGGCCAGCATCAACAACGCATGGACCAGCACCCGGCCCCGGTCATGAACCGGGGCGCGCTCGCCGCGTGGGGGAACCGCGGCCGACAGCGCCTCGGTCAGCCCGACACGGTCCGCGAACCCGCCCAGAGCGAACAACCCCGCGCCCCACACGACACGGTCCCCGCCGCCTGCCAGACGCGCGTTTGTCACACTGCTAAGTTTCACCTCGGAGATGCCCCCCTGAACTCGCGGATGCGTTCATTGCAGACACGTATCGTCGCAGGTCAGAGGGGCTTTTCCGCGGACCCAGACAAACCAGTCCGCCCGACTCGTGAATAATCAGGGTTAGTGGCTGCACCTTGAGCAGCTCTCGCAGTTCGTGCTGCGTGATCCGGTCGAGGTGGTGCAGCTGCCGCGCAGCTGCTTCGTAACTGACGCCTGCTTCGCGGGCGACGGTGTAGACGTCCAGCGGGCTAAGCGATGTTGAGTTGCGGCGCGACAGGATGCTGTGGATGAGCGGGGGCGGCATCAGCAGCGCTCCGGCGAACACCTGCGCAAGCGTCTCTCGCTCGATGTCGGTGCGTCCCAGCACATCCGATTCGGTATCGAGTGCAGCATCGTGGCCGCCGTCGAGTCGCCAGTGGCCGAGTTCGTGCGCCGCGGTGTATCGCTGAATCGGCGTCGATCGTTCAGTGGTGATGAGAATGCCACCCGTGCCCTCTGGCAGGTATGCGCCCAAGAGCCCATCGAGCGGGAAGAAGGCGAGCCACAACCCGAGGCGTTCCGCTAGGCCGAACACATCCACCTTGCGCGACTGATCTACGCCGGCCTCGCTCAGGAGGCGGCTCGCCGAGCTTGCAGCCGCGAGGCGTCGGGTGTGCCCGGAAGCCATGGGCTATTCCGCTTGTTCGGTCCGGGTAGCTCCGGGTCGTCCCGCCCCAGCGAGGAACTCGGCGAAGCGCAAGACCTGCTCTTTATCCTGATCCGACAGCGCCTCGGTCGCCCGGTACAAGGGCACATTCATGTCGACCTCAGCACCTTCTTCTCCAAGAAGCCAGGCCACGGGTCGGCGATACAAGCGGCCGAGGCGTCGGAGCTCGAGCGATGAGACGCGGCGCTTTCCAGACTCGATCGCCGACACGCTCGCTCTGGGGATGTCTAGCGCAGTTGCGACATCTTCTTGCAGCAGACCGATGTATTCGCGTGCACCTCGCAGTCGTCGCGCGAGGGCCATTTCTTCGCTTGCGTCCGAATCGGGCGCATCTGTGCTCATGATCCGTCCTCTCGTTGAACTGACACTTCAAGATCTTCTAATTCCGTCCCCGCGCAGGCCACTGCGATCGCCGCAGCCCAGCCGCTCTCGTGCGAGGCAGATACATGGAACTTCGAGATGCCGAGCCATCGGGCCCGCTCGGCGGCCGAGCCTCGTAACACGGCACTCGGAGCGCCCGATTCTGACGACACGATTTCGATGTCTCGCAGATCGAGGTCGCTTATCCCCAGGCCGAGGCACTTCATCACCGCTTCCTTCGTCGCCCACCGTGTCGCGAGCCGCTCCGGGTCGCCGTTGGCTTCGGCACATTCGTCTGATGTCCAGCCACGATCAAGAAACGCCGGCCCACCTTCGGAAACGAGTCGGCTCAATCTCGGAACTGCTACGACATCAACCCCAACACACACGATGTCGCGGCAGTCTTGGTTCAGCGCCGAGGTCTCGAGCGCTGACGCGAGCGCCGCAGACGGCGGTGTTGCTGCTGCGTCGACGCTTCTCACAGCAGTACTCCCATCGACTCCACGAGAGCTCGTGGCTTCGGTCGATGACTCGGCTCCGCGTCGGCCAATGTTGCGTGGACCACCAGTTCGCCGCACTCAGCACCCGTCTGCTCGCAAAAAAAGCACACGAGGCGGCTGAGGCCGACCAAGTTTCCGTATGCCTTCGTGATCAGGTACTGGTGGCGGTACACGGCTGTGCAGTGCAGCGTTCCATCAAGCAAGGAGAGATCGATGTGGACCAAGCAGGGAAAGCCCCGCATCCGTTGGTCACTAGGCGCATAGACCTGCACCCCAGCGAGGGGTTCTGACACAAGGGCATCGGCACCGACATCGATGTCGAGGGTGTTGTTGGTTCGGCGTCCCCTAGCGAATTCGCCGCGAATACGGGAGATCCTCAAGTCCAGCTGATTCGTCCCGCCGGGCTTCTTGCCCGGCCAGGTGATCATCCGTGAGAAGTAAGTGCCCCGGTTGTTTCCTCGGAACTTCAGCAGCAGGGGGAGCATCTGCTCGTAGCACTCGTAGAGGTTGTGCGCCGCAGCATCGAGCTCTCGGACGGCCTGCTCATCGAGATCGGGTGACCAGGCGAATCCGGGACTCCGGTAGAGCGCCCTTGGGAAGATGGTGCCCGCGACTGTCTCCACGCTTTGGTCTCCCGCAGCATCGAGCCCTCGGTCGAGCGCGTCGCGGATGGCTTCGTTCTCTGAGCCAGGGTTCTCGACCGTCATCACCAAATTGACGCAGCGGCCATCCCGCTGGCTGGCCGTGTGCGTCAGGGCTTGGAGCCACGCCTCGCTCAGGGTCTTGCTCGCAGCGAGTAGCTCGCTCATGACCCGACCAGTGGTGCGTCTTGCTTGTGGATCTGTCGGTGCAGCTTCTGGCTCAGCACCATTGGGCTGGCGAAATCGTCCTTGGTCAGGTCATCAGGGTCGACGAGGCGTCCTACTCCGCAGGCCTCCTCGACTTGACTGATCACCCACACCGCCACAAGGCTGGCCACGCTCGCGCTGGGCCCACTCGAGACTTCGCCAACACTCGCGAGCAGCGCTGTTACGTGGGCCTCAAGCTCGCTCTCATTTAGGCCGCGAACGTCGACCGCGCTTTCAGCTTGGCGCTGTGGTGGGGAGATGCTGCCCGTGTCGATGTCATCTGACATGACATTGATGTTAGATTATCTGACATCAGCCGTCAAGCGCGTCGAGTGCCCTGCGGCGACCCGGACCTAACCCGCAGCGCTGAGGCAGGACGGAGCTTGCGCCGACAACGGCAAGCCCCACTTGGGCGGGTAGCCCAACTTCAAGGGCCGACCGTCAACCCGGTACACCTGCTTGATTCGGCCCGGCCCACCCAATGAGTGTTCGGGATGGGCGACCCGCGCGTACTTGTCGACCTCGCAGAACAGGTTCTGACAGTCAATGAGTTGAAGAGGACGGCCCCACAGGTCCCGAAACGGCGTCGGCACCGGTGTCATCTCAAAGAACTCGGTGGCTGAGTCCGCCATTGCCGCGATTACACCGGCTGCGTCGAGGCCGCCGGTGTCTGCGAAGCACTTGCGGATGCCGCGAACAGCTCCTGGACCGGCGACAACAAATTCCATTTCGTCGTAGTCGAAGTGCGGCGTGTAGTTCAGGTCGATGGCGTACTGAAACGCCAAGAACGGACCGAACGACGGCACCTCGCAGAGCTGCTCATACAGGGATCGCAACGAAGAAGCTCGCTCGAGGTCGGCCAACACGCCCGTCCGCAGCAGCCCCTCGAGAAGGGAGAGGTGGTCACGGTGCTTGCGGTCTGCCCCTAGCCGTGGACTCGGCATGATGTACGCCGCCGAATACACGCATCGGCCCTGATCGAGCAGTTCGTCCAACGCCTTTGCGTAGCCGTCGGCGCTGAAGCCGGCCACTGTCGGTTGCCCGACGCGGTCAACCAAATGTTCCCATGTGTCGATCCGGTTGAAGATCTTGAAGAGCAGGACTCGCAGGAACGTGTCCAGCGCGTCGCGCTCTTCGTCGTAGATCACGTGATGAAGCAGGTACTGACTGACGCGGTCCGACGCACGGTACGCGTTCGTGAACCTGTGCCTAGCGAGGATGGGATCGCTCGTCCACGGACCAAGCTCGCCTGCGGCGCGGCGATAGAAGATCGCCTGCCGCTCCGCCGCCAGCCGCCAGTATGACCAGAAGACCTCGGTCACCTGCACTCGCCGCCCGCCGAGTCGGATCACGGAGTTCTCCTCGAACGGAAGTTGACCTTGCTCATGCTCACGGGTGGCGATTGACACTGCGGCTCACAGTACCCACGACACGCTGCCGCCCTCGGATCCGCGCAAGATCCCCTGATCAGCAGGCAGGCCGTGCTGCCGGCAGCACGAGGCCAGGCCGCATCCGCCCGCTGGCGCTTCGAACAGACCGGCGATCAATTGACGGGCGCTAGAACGTGCGTGTCCGCAGTGCTACTGCCTCTCGCCAACTCGGAGGCGCACTCCCGTCAGCTGGCGCGAAACTAGCTTCGCCCGCATCTCATATCGGCTCCGCTGCGGAGCGTCGCCCATCAATCCGCCACCGGCCACGGAGGCACGCCATGCCACTCCGTCCACCTGAACTGGAGGTCGACGACGACGATCCATTCAAGAACGATCTGCTTGGTCGCAAGCCTCGCGTTGAGGCATTGACGCGGGCGATTGTGGCCGAAGAGGGCCCAGCCGTCATTTCAGTTAACGGAGGTTTCGGATCCGGCAAGTCCGCATTCTTGCGGATGCTCGCCGCCAACCTGGCGCTGCACGAGGGCGTGGGTGTCCAGGAGTTCAATGCTTGGCAGCAGTCCCACACCGACAACCCCGTCATCGATGTCGTTTCGGCGCTGGCAGCGCACAGCACCAACGTCACAACGGATCTCATCCAAGCAGCATTCGGGCTCGGCAAGAGGATCTTGCGCGGACTCCTTGTGCAAGGTGTCAAGACCGCCACAGCCGGTGTGGTCGACCCCGAGGGCGTCGGAACTAACGACACTGACAGCACATCCGTGTTCCAGGTGTGGGCTGATGTCGAGGCGCAGGTCACGAACTTCAAAGAGGCGCTCGGCAAGCTTGTGCAGGCATCCGGCGGCAAGTTCGTCGTGATCATCGACGAACTCGACCGCTGCCACCCCGACTACGCGATCGACATGCTGGCCGAGGTACGTCACCTCTTCGCCGCACCCGGTGTGGTCATCGTGCTGGGCGTCAATCGTGCGGAACTGGAGTATCGGGTGAAGGAGGTATTCGGACCCCAGACGGATGCTGCTGTCTTTCTGCGCCGTTACATCGACTTGCCGATCCACCTCGGTGTACCTAGCGCGGGCCAACTGAGTCTGTTCACGAACACGGCGATCAACCACACTGAATTGAGGCGGCAATCGCTCAGCAGCGTTGTCGCGGAATCACTGGCGCACTTGGTGGCAGAGTCCTTTGCAAGTCTGCGCGATGCACAGCAGATGGCGCACTTCGTAGCAACCGTTGCCGACCCAGCCGGCGAGCGGCATGAAGCGTGGCAGCTTGCAGCGCTTGCAATGCTGATGCTTCGCTCCATCGACCAAGCGTTCTACGAGGAGTTCGTCGCTGGGATTCAGGATGGAGTTGCTGCTGTTGGCAAGCTGAGTGAGTCATTATCAATGATGTGGATACAGGATCTTGAGTTCGGCGACGCCAGGATCTACTTGCAGCGATCGCTCCTCGAGTTGGGCCACCCCGGGTCCGTGCCGACCATTGCCCGAGAGGACTTCGCTGTTCGCTACGCAGCTGTCGGCCTCGGAGACCACGAGACAGCCGAACGAATTCAAACCCAATGGCTTGAGAACATTCAGGCGCACAGATTTTGCTCAGCCAGCGAGGTCGCTGAACAGATCGAGGCAATGGTCTAGTTGTCGGTGCGCGTGAGGTTGTGTGCGCGTGATGCGAGTGGGCCGCCCATGGCGGTATTGCCTCTAGCCCTGATTATTCACGAGTCGGGCGGGCTGGGTTGTCGGGGTCCGCGGAAAAGCCCCTCTGACCTGCGACGATGCATGTCTGTGATGAACGCATCCGCAGTTTCAGGGGGGCATCTCCGAGGTGAAACTTAGCAGTGTCACAAACGCGCGTCTGGCAGGCGGCGGGGACCGTGTCGTGTGGGGCGCGGGGCTGTTCGCTCTGGGCGGGTTCGCGGACCGGGTCGGGCTGACCGAGGCGCTGTCGGCCGCGGTGCCCCCGCGCGGCGAGCGTGCCCCGGTTCATGACCGGGGCCGGGTGCTGGTCCATGCGTTGTTGATGCTGGCCGGCGGCGGTGAGGCGTGCACCGACATCGAGCATCTGCGCGCTCAGCGGGAGCTGTTCGGCGACGTGGCATCGGACTCGACGCTGTACCGCACCCTCACGGGCCTGGGCGAAGGCGGCGCCGCGGCGCTGTTGGGCGCGGCTGCTGCGGTGCGCGAGCCGTTGTGGGCCTCCGCGGACCGCAGCGGGCCGCTGGTGGTCGACATCGACTCGACGCTGGTGGAGGTCCACTCGGAGAACAAGCAGGGGGCTGCGCCGCATTACAAGGGCGGGTTCGGGTTCGGTCCGATGGTGTGCTCCACTGCCGACGGGGAGCCGCTGTGGATAAAGCAGCGGCCCGGCAACGCCGCCGCGAACGACATCGCCGATCATCTCGAAGTGATCGACGCCGCGGTGGCGACGCTGCCCGAGCCCGACGCCGCGGGCTGCTCGCCCAGACTCGCCGCAAAGCTGCGGGACCCCAACATCGGCTACGCGGTGTCGGCGCGGTCGGCGCCGGGCGTCCAAGCAGCGATCCGCGGCGGCCTGGGCGACCCGGACCGCTGGCACAACGTCCCCAAGCAGCCCCGCCGGCGCAAGCGGCGCGGTGCTCAGGTCGCGGACCTCACCGACCTCGCGGACCTGTCTGGCTGGCCCGACCGCACCCGGCTGGTGGTGCGCCGCGAGCCGCTCCATCCCGGGGCGCAGCGCAGCCTGTTCGGGAGCGAGAACTTCCGCTACTGGGGATTCTTCACCGACCAGCAAGGCAGCGCTGTGCAACTGGACAAGCTGATGCGCTCACATGCCGACGTCGAGGACGCCGTGTGCCGGCTCAACCACAGCGGCCTGGCGCGCATGCCGTTCACCGACTGGCACGCGAACAGCGCCTGGGCCGCCATGTGCATGATCGGCCTCGCGCTCGTGGGCTGGCTCCAGAACGCCTGCCTCACCGCAGCGCTGCGCCGCGCAGCCCCCAAAAGGCTCCGCTGGCAGCTGTGGCACCTGCCCGCCCTGGTGTGCCACAGCGCACGGCGCGTCCTCTTGCGGCTGCCCGAACGGCACCCCGGCGCCAAAGCGCTGCTCGCCATCGCCCACCCCCGCTGACCCCGCGGCCGACCTGCTCTGCTCGACGCCCGCCCCCGGCGCGACAGCCCCGCCACGCACCCACACCCACCCGACGCCGCCTGAGCACCACAACCGGGGCCATCGGCTCCCCTGCGACGCTCCCGCCCGCGCCCCAACAGCCCCACACCACCAAACCGGGCGCAACCCACACCGAAAATACGACCAACAGAATTCCCATGAATAATCAGGGCTAGTTGTCAGGGCTGGTGAGTCGCAGGCCCGGCAGACCATCGGCCGCTGTGAACACCTCTACGTCCGAGCGATACCGAACGCGCCAGTCAGGTTCGAACTCGTCCAAGACCTCTTCGGGGTCGCCGGGCTGCTCGCAAGCCAGCGCAAGAACGAGATCGAAGCGTTCAGACGCCATCAAGTCGAGCCCGCTGATCGGTGCCTCAGGGTGGACTGGCGTTTCGAGCCAACCTGCAACATCCGCTATGTGGTAGCGCTCTGCCGCAATCTCGCACAGCGCAACGACACGTGCGACGCGCTGTCGGTTCTCGCCCGTCGCTGACTCGCCCTGTCGCCATTTGCGGACGGCGGGCACTGAGACTCCACAGATCCAGGCAATGTCCCGCCACGAGAACCCCAGCGTGCTGAGCCGGTCCAACAGCGCCGGCAAGCGCTCCCGGGCGTGACGCACGGTTGTCGAGCGCAGTTCCTCCTCGAGGCTGTCGAAGTGCATGCGCCCGATCGACTCGTGAAGGTTCCGAGAATCGTTGACCAGCAACTCGCTGTGGTTGCGCAGGAACCCGATGTCGTCCACGACATCCTGAATCGTCCTGGTCCGTTCCAAGCGAGGCGGGGCATGGCCGACCGATGCGCCGGTGGGCTCGTCTTCGATGCGGCTGACAGTGCTCATGTTGGGTCCTCCGTGTGCCGATCGAACACTTCTGTGCGCAGCTTGTCGGTGACGGCAATCTTGAAGAAGTCGCTCGCCGCCTGATGCACCCGATCGCATTGTTCGAGGATGCCATCTGCCGCGAACTTGGGAATCTCATTGTCGCTGGTCCAGAACGCATCGGAGTCAAGCAAGAAATACGGCCCAGATGGGAACACCGACTTGCGCCGGGTCGGCCCCTCGGGGTCCACGGCGTAGCCCGTCTGAGGCCCATAGCGCACGGTCAAAGCGCACGAAGCGTCGGTCTGGTACTGGATGTTGCCTTGCCAAGCCGTCGGATTCATCCCGGCCGGCCTCAGGTCAGCAGCAGCCGCGGCCAGCAACCGGGGATTGATGTAGCCGTCCCAGTGTTCCGGCTCGCCGCCGACGCCAGGCACTCGAATCTCGTCGATGTACCGCAAACCGATCCGCAACACGCCGTCGGGCGCGCAGATGCGCTCCAACGCCTCGGTGACCAGTCGCGTCAGTGGCCCGAAGTGCTCGGCCCAGCCCGCATAGTCCGTCGTCTCCAGGACCAGCGCGTCGTTCCTCACAACCAGCGCGGTGGCTTGGTCGCGAGCACAGAACCTTGACGACGGGCGCAGTGTCACTTGCGGCGGAGCTGGTGCGTCGATGGCCACGCCGATCTGATGCTCGACCAGCGACACCATGATCGGCAGGCTGTCATGCACCGCTTCCTTGATCGCTGCGACGGCGTCGACGGTGAGGCCCCCGGCAATATCGGGATAGCGAATCTCCAACACGGTCAGGACGAGCGGCGGATTCCGGAACGGCGGCGTGACGCATGACAGTTGCTCGGCGATAACCAAAAGTGTAACCAAGCGTGATACACAACCGCGCCGCCTGGGAACATGCGGTGACCCGACCCGGTCAGCCTCGCTCGAGCGCTCGCAGGCAAACGCGGAGTTTCCGCTCGATGCGCAGGGCTGCGTTGCGTTCACTGGCGCCGAAGCCGCCATTGACGGTCTTCAACCCCGCGACAGTGGTGCCATGCGGCGGCAGCCGACCCGCGCTTCGAGGTAACGGTCGCGCTTCGTGTGTTACGGCAGGTTTCTGATCGGATCAGCGAAGACTCGGCGTAGCTCGCCGAGGGTCTCGATGGCCCAGTTGCGATACGCCGGCCAACTCGCCCGGTCAGCAGGATCAACAGGATCGAGGTAGGCACAGACTCGTGAAGCCCGCGCATTCTCGATGGGCTCCCACTGCAGCGTGAAACCGAGTGCCGCTTCGACCGCCACGCGTTGAGTCTCCAGCGCCGGGTACACCGAGTCTCCATCGTCGATGTACAACCCAGCTCGGAGGCTGTAGTTCGAAGCGCCGGTTGGGTAGGCAAAGCTGAGGTCGTAACGAACACCGCTCTTCCCGCTCGGAAAATTCATCCAGTTGGTGGACGATGGAGCCCTTGCGTTGCTCCAATCGGGATGCGCTTCGTGAAACGCAGGAAGGAACTCTGCCCACCATTCGATGTAGCGAGCAGTCGACGCGGACATCGTCTTCGCTGCGGCGCGTGCGCGCCGCGAGAAATCGTCCGGCTCGACAACGACCTCCAGCTGGACCGCAGCAGGCGAGTCGCCTATGCGGACGGCGTGAACCTCGATTCCGAAGAAGCCGCTCCCCTCGCCCGAGAGCGAATTGAGCCAGTTGAGCGCAGATCGGTGCTCGGGGCGGAACGCCTTCGCCACCAGCACAGCCCAGTGCGCTTCCAGTCCTGCGGCGTAGGTGATCAGCTTCCCAAGGTGATCGTGATCAGTCGCCTCAAGGAGATTCTCGACGACGAGACGGTGACCGGTGTTCGCATCCCGAAACACGACATCAGCCGAGAACGGCCCGACCGCGACCTCGTCGCCCTCAAGTTCCAGGTCCATCTGGAGCGCCTTGCCGAGATGGCCCGGGTGCTGAGCCAGCCATGGCGTGAAGTCCCGGGCTTCGTCGGGCCAAACATCGCGCAGCGGAACCTCGTCGAGTGACGCAACTTCAACCATCAGACTCGCCCCCAATGCAGACCGGTCCCAAACGGTAACGACAGCTGACTCTCGGCGACGTCAGGCGAGGTGTTCGGCTGTTCTCGGGCCGTGCGGTTGCTGAACCCACAAGCTCGATCGATTCGTAACCTCGCCGCGGTCTCGCTGAAACGGGAGCTGGAGAACACCATGGCCAAGAAGACAGAAACCGCTACTTCCGTAACGACGCGCACAGCGTTCGAGGATCCGATCGCTACCGGCGTGTTCGCCTTTGAAGGCGACTGGGACACCGACCTGCGTGAACCGTGGAGTATCAAAACGATGCTCCACGCCCTGCGAGACATCGGCGAGATCAATTGCATTCGCCGCAACGTCGCCACCGTGCCCGAACTGAAGCACTACATCGACAAATGGCTCCAGAAGCGCTACGCCGCCTACCAGGTCGGCTACTTCGGCTTTCACGGCGGGCCCGGCAGCCTCTCGCTTGGCGGCAAGCGCTACGTCTCGCTCGAAGACCTCGAAGCCCTGATCGACGGCCGGGCGGAAGGCCGCATCATCCACTTCGGCTCGTGCTCGGTCATGCGGGTCGCCGAGACACGGCTGCAGGAGTTCCGGCAGAACACTCGGGCACGCGCCGTCATCGGCTACAGACGCGACGTCGACAGCGACCTCAACTGGGCCGCGTTCGAAATCCAGCTATTGGAGGCGCTGAGCCGGTACCGCCAGACCGGCGCTCCCGCCCGACACCTGCGCGACAACCACGCCTACCTCTGCGACAAGCTCGGATTCGAGTACATCTGCTGAATTAGGTACGAGCTGGACGAGGCGGGTCCACCGCCGCTTAGGATGGACGCGTGGCGACACACTGTTCACGGCCGCAGAGCAACCGAGCACCGCAGGTGCGCTAGGCCCATGGTCGTGCAAACTGATATCGCCAAGTGGGCTGAGGTCGGCGCGAGGATCAGAACTGCTCGACTTGAGTCGGGGGTCAGTAGCGCAGCCTGCGCCAAGCAAGCCGGGATCAACGAGGCTGACATAGACGCCATCGAGCGAGGCAAAAGGGCAGTCAGCACAATCGAGCTTGTGAGCCTCGCCGAATCCCTCTCGGTACGGGTGGAGTGGTTCTTCAAGGACGCTCCGCAGGCAGTCATCTCTCGACGGCGGGACCGGTCGGGGAGCGGCACGTTCTCAGAAATTGACTGGCTCACGGAACGTCTCGCTCGTGAGATTGAGTTCGTGCAGCGGGTCGGCGACCTTGAGTTGGCCGATTCGCCGAGGATCTCGTTCCCGCAGTCCAACGAAACAATTGAGCGTGCCGCGGCCCGTACTCGTCAGTTGCTGGGCTACCGCGGAGCCGAGCCCGCTCAGGAATTGAGCGCTCGGACTTGGCGCATTGGCCTGCTGACGTTTTCCGTTGCGCTCGACGACCGGCTCACCGATGGCGCTTCGGTCATGCTGTCCCGTGGCGGGATGGCTGTAGTGAACGGAAGCCATCCTTCCGGCCGACGTCGCCTCACCCTCGCCCACGAAATCGGGCACTACGTGTTCGCCGATGAGTACTCCGTTGACTCTGCCGACTCAAGCAGGGCGTCGCGGGAGACGGTCATTGACCGTTTTGCACGAGCTCTGCTGCTTCCCGCCTCGGCGCTTCGCCAAGAATGGAGCGGCTCGACGATCAGGACTGATGCAGTGCGAATCGCGAGCGAGTACCGGGTCGACATGTCGACGTTGGCTCGGCGCCTCATCGAGATAGATCTGGCTGATGAAGGCGAGGCTTCACTCGTGCGGGCGACCCGCACGCAGCGCGCTGACATCGAAGATCTTGGGTTGATCGTCGCTGACGAACTGCAGCCTCCGGAGCTGCCGTCCAAGTACAACGATGCAGTCTTGGAACTGGTCAGGCGTGAGCAGATTTCAACAGCACGCTGCGTCGAACTGCTTCTCGACACCGTCGACGAAGACGAGCTGCCCGAGCTTCAGCCGCGTCCTGCGGAAGCCATTTGGTCGGTCGTCTCCTAACGCAGCGCCGATGGACGCGCTCGTATTTGATACAGGACCATTGAGGCACTTCGCCCAGGCTGGATGGCTCGGCGTTCTCGAGGAAACCGTCGGTGAGCGCCGTGCGATCATCCCTATGGCCGTCCTCGCTGAATTGGAATCGGCGAGTCACCGGTTTCCCGACGTCGCTGATGCAGCCGACGCGGACTGGATCACTCGCTACGAACTCCGCTCGTACGAAGAAGTCTCAACATTTGCCTTGTTCAGCGAGCTGCTGGTGTCTGGCCGGAAGAACGTCGGTGAGGCCGAAGTATTGGCGCTCGCTGCCACGTTGCCCGCGCAAGCAGTCATCGATGACAGCCACGGCTTATGAGGTCGGCAAGAGAGAAGGTGTCGAATGCACGAGAACGCTCCCCTTGTTGTGTGACGCGATACACAGGGAACTGCTCAGCCTCGACGAGGTCAGCGACATCGCGGACGGCTTGATCATGACCGACTACCGATTGCCGTTCGAGTCCGGTCAATTTGTTCGGTGGGCAACCGATGAAGGATTCCTCGCGACACCCGAATACGACTCAGGCTCCAGCAGCACTGCCGAGCCATCGTGAACTCGCTGCCCGACCTTTCCCGTACTAAGACGAGACTTCGTCAGCACCTGAGGGAACTCGAATCGCGCAACGAAGAGGAGGGACCGGCACCTGCAGGGTGTAGCGAAGAGCTGTTGGTCCCGCTCCGAGCAGCACGCGCCGAGGCAAACCGCATCCTGCTAGCGGAATAGTGCAGCGCAACGAGCCTTGCCGGCAGGTTCGCACTCCCCCGCCGGTGTGAAACGCTGGCTCATGGCACGCATCACGGTCATTCCTGACGACGCCTGGGACGGCCCCCTCGGCGAGCTGTACCCCCGGGTCGTGGACCGCACCTGGGGCCGGGTGGACAACATCTTGGCCATCCACTCGCTGAACCCCCGCAGCATGGCCGCACACCAAGGCCTCTACGAATCGGCCATGGCCGGCACCGCCACGCTGCGCAAGGCCGAACGCGAGCTCATCGCCCTGGTCGTCAGCCTCACCAACGACTGCCACTACTGAGTGGTCCACCACCGGCGCGGTCTGCGCCGCCTCCTCCGAGACGACGAACTGGTCGCCGCCGTCGAGCACGACTGGACCACCGCTCCGCTGTCACCCAAACGCACCGCCATGCTCCGCTACGCCGTCAAGCTCACCGAGACCCCAGCCGCGACCAGCGACGCCGACGTCGACGCCCTGCGGAAAGCCGGCTTCAGCGACCGCGACATCCTCGACATCACAGAAGTCGTCGGCTACTACGCGTACGCCAACCGCATCGCCGACGGGCTCGGCCTCCAAACCGAAGACTGGATCCCCGACTGATCCGCGGCAGCCCGGCCATCCACTCTGCAGTCGGGTCATGCTATTCATGGTCGATACGCTTTACATATCGGACTTACTAACATTCGAATATAGATATATACTCTTCGTATCTGTCTAGCGATACCTATATAAGTCAGACCTCAGCAGGTGACTCATGCTGCGAGACAAACGAGCCCAATCACGGCGCCGGCTCGACCAACGCTTCGGTCGGCACGGCGACCTCGCCGATCTTGCCCCTCCTCCTCAGGGCTGGATCCGCGCGCTGCGCGACTCACTGAGGATGACCAGCGGAGACCTGGCTCGCCGCATCGGTGTGCATCCGTCGCGCATCCCCGCCATCGAGCGCGGCGAGCGGGAACTCACACTCAAGCTCAACACCCTCACCAGAGTCGCTGACGCTCTCAATTGCGACCTCGTCTACGCACTCGTGCCCCGCACAAGCCTCGACGGCATGGTCGACGTTCAAGCCCGACTCAGCGCGATTAGGCACTTGCGAAACGTCATGGCTCACTCGCGGCTCGAGGACCAAGAGGTCACACCTGACGATCTCGAAGCCCAGATCGACGACCTCGCCGCTGAATTCCGACAGCGGCGTGACCTCTGGCGCACTGAGTAGGGCAATTCACTGTGAGCAACCTCGCCGCCCCAATCGGGGACGGGCACACGCTGCTGACTGATGAAGATCGAGCCGGCCTGCTCCAGCGGGACATCGCGACCTGGCAAGAACTGTTCGACGCCGAACAGCGCAACATCGCGAAGGCCCTGCTGCGCCCGAAGCCCAGGCTGCCGACGCTGCTCGACGACAAGTACCTGCGCGGCCTCCACAAGGCCATGTTCGGCGACGTCTGGGGCTGGGCTGGCCGGTATCGAACCTCCGATACCAACATCGGCATCGAATCGATGCACATCTCGGCGGCTGTCCGGGATGTCACCGATGACGCCGCCGCATGGGTAGAGCACGAGACGTACGAACCGGACGAACTCGCCGTCCGCTTCCACCATCGCCTCGTCTTCATTCATCCCTTCGTCAATGGCAACGGTCGCCACAGCCGCATCAGCGCCGATCTGCTCGTCGTGAACTTGGGCCGCGACACATTCAGCTGGGGCAGCAATCTGGACACTTCCACCGAGGAGCTGCGCCAGCGCTACATCGCAGCGTTGCGCTCCGCCGACGCCGGGGACATCGACGACCTGGTCAGATTCGCCCGCAGCTAGGGCATCGTCGAGATCTTCTGCCGTCGCCGACGGCCTCGGCCTCCAAACCGAAGACTGGATCCCTCACTGACCCGCAGCCCACGCGGCCCCGAGGCTCGGCGGTCGAGGCCCGTCACACTCCCTGCGGCCGTATCGCTTCGATGAGCGTCCACACACTCGAACTCGGATTCGACCTAGGCGGTGAGCCGTCCCCGTCGTGCTTTGCGTCGAGACGCCGTGCCCGATCTCGCGCATCCTCGTAGCCGTCGCGCAGGAGATCCATCGCCGCCCGCGTCAGAACCTTGCCGCAGCCCAACAGCGCCGCTGCCGCCGATTGTGCGTCGTGGCGGCTGAGGTACGCCGTCTGGTCCCGAAAGTGGAGGATGAACCACAGCTCGATGCACGGATTGGATATCGCCAAGCCAATGCCGTGGGCCTCAGCCAGCTGGATGGCTTCGGGAACATTGGGGTGAGCATCGATATCGAAGACGCACCAGATCTCGTCGTGCGCTCGACCACGCCCTCGTCGCTCATCGCGTGCCTCAGCCTTCTTGGTCGCTACGGCCTGTTCGACCAGCGACTGCAGCACTCCGTGAAATGGGTCGATCTCAAGCAGAACCGTGTCCCTGTAGGCACGGCGCCACGGGAGCAGATACCCGTCCTCGGTCTTCTCCCCCTCGGTGAAGACAAGGATCTCCCGCCGGGTCGCGGGATCGCCCGCTACGCGGCGCGGCCGCCCGGGGCTGACCTTCCTCAACGAACGCCTGCGGACTCATGTGCCACGGCTGATGCGAATTCGCCATGCGAGAGGATCGGCGTCGCTCCGTAGCGGCCCTCCAAGTACCGCTTGCCAATTGCCTCTTGCTTGCGCGGCGCAAGATCCAGAAGCGGGTACAGGTGAGAACTGCCGTCACCGCGCTTCTCGGTGAACCAGATCTGATCCCTCCCGAGCAGCCGGTCTTCGATGGCATCGCCGAGCAGGGTGGCGTCGTGTGAGTTGAAGATCAGCTGCGCCCTCCGCGGATTGGTGCCCGGGTCCTGAAAGAGACGCACAAGCTCTGTCGCAAGTGCCGGATGGAGGCTCGCGTCCAGTTCATCTGCGAGGAAGACCGACCCCGATGCGAGGGCTTGCACTACCGGGCCGATGAGACCGAACCACACGCGGGTGCCCAGTGACTCGTCTTCGGCATCGAGCTCAACCTCCTCTCCATCCGAGCCGCGGTGGATGAGACGCACGCCGAGCTCCTCGAACGCTGGTCCCTCGGCGCTGTCGGAGTCACCGTCAGTGCCTTCCAAGATTCGGATCGCCCTCCGCAGGCGTTCGTACATGACAGGGTCGGGCTCTTGCTTGCGTGCGCCGGTCACTCCAAGATCCGCCGCCTGCAGAAGCGCCAGTACACGATCCCGATGCGTTTCGTTGCCCAACATCTCGGTCGTCAGGGCTTGTCGGAGCGGGCGTGAATCGGCCTCGGCGAAAACGAGATTGCGGCCGAACCACTGGTACAGCGGAAGCAGCGCTGCGTGATTGGCCGAGGCTGCTGCCGACAAGAAGAGTGCGTTCGGCCGGATGAGTTCTTGGACTGCTCGCGTCTTTTGCCGCTCCACGCTGCCAGCGTCAACATGCTCGTTCTTGCGACTGAAGATGAGCGCCGGTCGGCCCTTCGGATACCAGTACGCCCACTCTTCGATCACGCGATCGTCGTCGATGGAGAATCCGTACTGGTGCCGCACCCCGTTGAGCACGAGGTCTACCTCAAACTCGGTCGGCTCAGTGCGCCGCACCCAATCCAAGACGAATGGTCGACGAGGAATGCGGCCCTCGGGATCACCGCGCCGAAACGAGTGCAGGACGTACCCGCGCATGTCGTCCATCGTCTTGAGCAGGTTGCTCTTGCCGGAGCCGTTGGCGCCGAACACGCCAGCGGCTGGGAGCACCTGGATCGGAGCGCCGCTCTCGCGCCACTCGACATCTCGAACGAATCGGCTCTCGGACAACCGGGTGGAGAGCATCGAGAATTCGATCTCGTCCCTGAACGATCGCGCGTTCTCCGCGCGAAAGGTTAACAGAACAGAAGGCTGAGATGCTACGATTTCGCCAGTCACAGGCGCATTATTGCAGGAAACTTGCGGCAAGGTTGACGTGGGCCCCTGGCACGCGCGATCATGTGTCTTACATCTGCGTAATTCCAAGGATGTGATGCGCTAGATTTGCTATTCAACAAAGAGGGGGCCGGCCATTCGGCCGACCCCCTCAGAACCTGGAGACCTACCGGTCGCCAAGGTCCGTGTTTGGACGACCCGGATAGTACGCGACCGATCAGATCTCCGCAGCGAACGGAGCTGGCCGACGTGGCGATAATCAACGGAACAACTGACCACCCCCAGCCATGGGAGGGCCGCTGCCAGGTCTTGTCCCTGGATGGAGGTGGCCTGCGCGGGATCTTCTCGGCAGCGGTGCTCACCGCTCTCGAAGAGGACTTGGATTCTCCGGTTCTCGATCACTTCGACCTGGTCACGGGAACATCGACCGGCGGCCTTATCGCCTTGGCGCTCGGTGCGGGCGTACCTGCTCGATCGATACTTGAGTTCTTCGTCGAAGAAGGCTCTCAGGTGTTTCGGGCACCGCGGAAGCGGGTGGCCCGTCAATTCGTGCGCCCCAAGTACAACGGCCGGGCGCTCGATTCGGCCTTGCAGCGCCTCTTCGGCGACAAACTGCTCGGTGAGAGCGCCGTTCGCCTGGTCATTCCCACGTTCGACATGACTCGGAATGACGTCTACCTGCTCAAGACTCCCCACCATCCGCGCCTGCGGCGCGATTGGCGCGTTCCGATGTGGGAGGTGGCGCGCTCCACGGCCGCGGCACCGACGTATCTGCCAGCTCATGTTCTCAGCGAGGATCGAACCGTGCTCGTGGACGGCGGAGTCTGGGCCAACAACCCATCCTTGGTGGGCACCGTGGAAGCGGTCAGCCTGCTTAATGCCCCACTTGCAAACATTCGGCTGCTCAACATCGGGACGACGAACGAATTCCGTGACCTGCCTCGCTCACTGGCGCGGGGCGGCTTATTCCAATGGCTCCGCGGCTCGGCATTGATCGACGTCCTCATGACAAGCCAAGCAACGGGGGCGTTCACTGCTGCACAGCACCTGCTGGGCGCAGACCATGTGGAGCGGGTTAACCCATCGGTGCCACGCCGACTCCTACGTCTGGACCGCCTGCGCATCGACGACGCAATCGCCTGGGCTTCCAGCGCATCCCGCTACGCAGCGCCGCGAGTGCAAGAGCGCTTCTGCGACCACATTTCCGTTCCTTACCAAGCACCAACCATGCCCAAGGAGGCTTCTCATGCTTGATTCCGCTGAAGAACAACTCGCAGCCCTGCTCACGGGGGCGATTGCGCAGCTCGACATCCCTCCCCACATGTACCGGCAGGCAGTCGACAAGTACCAGAGCGTTGCCCGCTATCTCGGTGTCGAGGACGAAAAGGAGGACAGGGACCTGCTGATCTATCCGCAGGGATCGTTCCGCTTGGGGACTGTGATCCGGCCGACGCCGAATTCGGACTACGACATCGACCTGGTCCTCAGAGTGTCCGCCACGAAGGAGCAGACCACGCAGGCGGGCCTCAAGGAATTCGCCGGGCAGCGACTTGGGGAGTACGCGGTGCACTCAGGCACGGGCGTCGATCTCACGGAGGGCAGCCGATGCTGGACCCTGCAGTGGCCGAGTTTCCACGTGGACGTGCTGCCCGCGCTGCCAAGCCCCGAGAACCCTCCCACCGGCATCTGGTTGACCGATCGGGATCTCTACCTCTGGCAGTGCAGCGACCCCATCGGGTTCGCGGCCTGGTTCCACGACCAGATGCGTGACCAGTTCATTCGCCGACGCGCTCTGCTGGCTGATGAGCGGGCCGCTCAGATCGACGACGTACCGGCCTGGGAGGTCAAGACGACGCTGCAACAGGCGGTCCAAGTGCTCAAGCGGCATCGTGACATCTACTTCGTTGATCGACAGTCGCTGAAGCCGGCGTCCATCCTCGTGACGACCATCGCTGGCCGCGCATATGGACAGGAAGACAACCTCTTTGAGGCAGTCCTCCACATCGCGTCACACATGACGCAGTTCGTCGAGAACCGCAACGGTGTGAGATGGGTCGCCAATCCCGTTTTGCCTCTGGAGAACTTTGCCGACCGGTGGAAGGCGCACCCGGAGAGGGCACGGGCATTCTTTGAGTGGGTCGCCCAGTTGCAGCGAGATCTCAACGAAGCCGCCGGTTGCCGTGGCCTCGACAATGTCGTCGAGCGACTGAACAGGTCCTTTGGATCAGAAGTTCGCAAGTCGGCTCAAGACCTGGGGCAGGCCTACAGATCCAGTCGGGAGGGCGGCAAGCTCGCTTCCGCCGCTGCTACCGGTGGTTTGGTGATGGGCTCTGCTCGGCCCGCTGTCGCTGTCCGGCCCCACAACTTCTATGGACGGGCTTGAGATGCGTCGGCGGCTCACGTTGGCCCAGCAAGCATTCGGCCTACGCGGCCGCTTCAGTGACGCCCATGTCCAATTCAGCCCGCCCGGCCTTGTCTGCGTCCTTGACCTCAAGCCCACACCACTGAGTAAGTCCTACACCGTGAGGATCGAATACAACGGCTACTCCCGCCCGGTAGTCAAGGTGCAGTCACCGTCCCTCGAGTGCATCCCGGGACGGGAATTGCCTCACACGTTCGAGGACGATGAACTCTGTCTTCACCTCCACGAAGAATGGGGGCCAGAGGACCTAATCACGACAACGATCATCCCTTGGGCATCTGAGTGGTTGTTGCACTACGAGCTCTGGCTTGCATCGGGAGGAACATGGAGCGGGGGCGGACACGAACCCGAGACTGAGGCCGCTTGAACGCACCGGGCCATCGTGACGGCACCTAGCCGAAGCGCTCTAGTTCCACGTGAATCGCGGCGCGCCACTCGCTCAACCCCCGCTCCATGGCTGCACACCAAGGCCTCTACGAATCGGCCATGGCCGGCACCGCCACGCTGCGCAAAGCCGAACGCGAGCTCATCGCCCTGGTCGTCAGCCTCACCAACGACTGCCACTACTGAGTGGTCCACCACCGGCGCGGTCTGCGCCGCCTCCTCCGAGACGACGAACTGGTCGCCGCCGTCGAGCACGACTGGACCACCGCTCCGCTGTCACCCAAACGCACCGCCATGCTCCGCTACGCCGTCAAGCTCACCGAGACCCCAGCCGCGACCAGCGACGCCGACGTCGACGCCCTGCGGAAAGCCGGCTTCAGCGACCGCGACATCCTCGACATCACAGAAGTCGTCGGCTACTACGCGTACGCCAACCGCATCGCCGACGGGCTCGGCCTCCAAACCGAAGACTGGATCCCCGACTGACCCGGAGCCCACGCGGCCCGAGACACCGCCCGCACTGCTCTCAGCGAATCCGCCGGACTGCAGCAACCAGCCCGATCGCGAAACCGACGAACTCGATGAGCGCCAGGCTCAGCGCCGTGTGGAAGAACACGCCGGCGCCGTCACCGACGACATTCGAGTGCAGGTCTGGGCTGTCGATGACGAAGTGGAGCAGGTAGCCGAACACGAACGCGGCATACATCGACGCGGCGAACAACGCAGCACCCAGCCGAACGCTGCGACGAAACGCCAGCCACACCGCGGCGAGCGGCATGAGCGTCACGACGATCACGATGTATGCCTGCTGGACGGCCGGAATGGGCACGTCTGCGGCCACATGGCCGTAGGTATGCGTCAACCCGACGCCGAGATGCAGCGCTGCGATCCCTGCCAGCGTGAACCGTTCGAACCTCGCAGTTGCAGACATATCAGCCTCATTGTCGCGGGCGTTCAATCACGCCCAGTGTTCAGTGCTGGCCCGGCCACCTACCGCGTCCTTCAAGACCAAGGCCGTGAGCCGCCGGCTCGAGACGAGGCCCACAGGCATCATCGGCATGAGCAGCGCGGAGCCCAACGATCCCCACCATGACGAAACGCCGAGATCCGGCGCGCTCATCCGCCCAAGCACCCACAGTGCCAAGGACAACAACAACACCGCGGCGAACCCGGCGATGTAGGCGATGACGCCACCGGCGGCCACATAACGGCCATCGGGCCAACGTGCCGCCCGCCACCGAGTCGTCGAACCAGCAGTGTCGAGCAACACGTACTCGACTGGGGCAACGGCCCACGATCCACACTCAGCCACCGAAAGAGCCCGAACGTTCACCACCAGCAGAGCACCAACCGACACAGCCACCAACAGCACAACCACCAACCCGGCCCCAGGCACCGTTGCACTGGTCGGAATGCCCGCCAACCCGAACAACCAGAATCCGGCTGCGGCCAGACACCAGGAGCCGATCTTGATCCACGCGGCGATCCCGTCATCGCGCGGACTGATCAACCGCCCATCAGCCCAGCGGGGCCGACGCCACGAAGACGGCGACGACGACCTCACCGGTGGCTCTCGAGGGGAAGGGTTGGACTCGGCGCCGACACTCATAGACCTTCACCTCGACGCGGCCCACCATAGTGAGGCGCCGATCCGCCTCAGACAGCTCGTTCGCGCCCCCACGCCCGTGTGTCACGCTGAGCCACACAATGACCAACGACACGGCGCAACCCATCACAACGAACTCCATTGCGGAGATCGTCGCCAACGATCTGTGCATCGGCTGCGGGCTGTGCGAGGCGCTCACCGGCGGCAGGGTCACGATGGTGATGACCCCTGCGGGCTCGCTGCGGCCCTCGTCCACCGACGCCTTCACGAACCGCGAGGAGGCCCAGCTCATGGCCGCGTGCCCGGGCGCTGTCGCCGAGGCCCGCACCGAGGACGGCACCACGACCGATCCCGTCTGGGGAGCCCACCGGTGGATGTCCTACGCATGGGCCGACCAGCCCGACACTCGCTTCCGCGCCGCGACCGGCGGCGCGCTGACCGCACTCGGCGCCCACGCGCTGAACACCGGTCGGGCAGAATTCGTGCTCCATGTCGGAGCCGACCCCGAACGGCCCATGCGCAGCCGCTGGGTCCTGTCGGAAGACGCCGACTCGGTCCGGGCCAACACCAGCTCGCGCTACGGACCGACCGCGCCGCTCGCAGGCCTCGCCGCAGCGCTGGAACGCCGCCGCCCCTTCGCCATCATCGCCAAGCCCTGCGACCTCGGGGCCGTGCATACCCTTTCCAAGTCCGACCCCCGGGTCGACGAGCTATGCGTGATCCGCCTGGCGCTCGTCTGCGGCGGCCAGTCACGCCTGTCGAAGTCGCAGGCGGTCCTCCACGAACTCGGCATCGACGAAAGCGAGGTCACGCTGTTCCGCTACCGCGGACACGGCAACCCGGGACCCACGGTCATCGAGACCGCCGCTGGCGATCGCTACGCCAAGACCTACCTGGACATGTGGGAAGACGAGTCCGGCTGGGAGGTCGAGACCCGCTGCAAGCTGTGCCCCGACGCCCTCGGCGAAGCCTCCGATGTCGCCTCAGCCGATGTCTGGCCGGGGGGTGCACCGACCGGCGAGGACGAGGGGTTCAACGGCATCATCGTCCGCACCGCCGTCGGCGAGGACTTGGTGGGCTCGGCGGTCGCATCCAGCGACCTCGTCCTCGGCGACCCCATCACGCCCCGCCAATTCGACAACCTCCAACCGCACCAAGTACGCAAGAAGGAAGCCCTGGCCGCTCGCTACCAAGGGCTGTCAGACGCCGGCATCTCCCCCATCGAGACCCACGGCCTGCGGATCGCCGAACTCGGCCGCCGGATGGACCCGGAACGGTTCGAACAACAGCGCTCGGGCGCACAACAAAGGATCGAAGCGGCACGATCCCGTCAGCTCCCAGACTGACCTGCAACCTCGCGAGGTCAAGCGGCTGACGCGATCTCTGGCGCTCCGACCCAGACAAGCAGCGTTGAAGAGACGTACGAGCCCGACGAGCCCCAGGCGAACGCCGGGGGTCAGGGACTCGGGCGATCGTCTTCGGCGTCGTCGGCATGCAAGACCGCGTGCGTGACAGCTTCGCTGTCCGGCTCGGGCACTTCGAAGTGGCCGAGAACATGGGCAATGAGCGCATCGAGGGCAGCCTGCCGTTCAGCGACGACATGGTCGACGAGCCCGTCACGCTCCAGATCGGCAGCGTCGGCGGAGTCGGCCGCCCAAGCGAGCACCGCAATCTCAGGGTTGTGCTCACGTGCGATGCGAGCGAATTGCTCGACGGCAAACGGCGGGCTGTCCACGGCAAGAGCGACCCGCGCGTCTCGCAAGCCCGCCCGGTCCGCGATGAATTGGCGTGACACGTCGCCTGCCACCACCGTGCGGCCTGTCGCGGCTGCCCATTGCTGTGCTGCTGGGTCCATCGAGACGACGGTGTGGGGCACGTTCGCCAACTCCAGGGCAGCCACGATCCGGCGGGCCCGGGGCCCGAAGCCGTTCACGACAGCGTGGTCGCGCAGCGGCTCGTGCTCGCCGGGATCTGGTTCGCGGGCAGAGCGATCCAGCGGATGATCTCTCCAGTCGTCGCTGTCGCCCGTCGCGAGCCGCGCCGCAAGAGATTCGCCCAAGCGCACGCTGTACGGGCTGAATGCCATCAGCAGAACAGCTACCGATATGAAGGCATCGGTGCCGTTTTGCAGACCCGCAGGCATCAGCCCGACTTCCTCGCCGGCTCGTTCGAGCACGAAGGAGAATTCGCCGATCTGAGCGAGCACCATTGCCGACGACACGACGACGGCCCGGGACTGCCGCAGCAGCACTCCGGCGACGGCAGTGGCGAACAGCTTGACGGCGACCACCGCAAGCGCCAAGCCGATCACCAGCGGCAGGTTCCTCGCCAGAAATCTGGCGTCGACCAGCATGCCGATCGACACGAAGAACGTCGCGGAAAAGAGGATCTGCAGCGGCATCACCTCGCCGAGGGCCCTCGCCGCGACGCGACTCTCGCTCACCATCAGCCCCGCAAGGAACGCGCCCAATGAGATCGAGACATCAAGCAGGCTGGTCACGTACGCGGTCCCGAAACAGATCGCCAAGATGGTCAGCAGGAACACCTCTGTCGACTGGTGCCGCGCCAACTGCCTCAGGATTGCGGGGACCAGCGTGCGGGCGACGAACACGACGGCGACGATGATCGCGACCGCTTTGGCCAACGCGACGAGCACGTCGACGGGACCCGTCGTCTGGCGGCTCAGCAGCGGCACGAACAGCACCATGGCGACGATGGCCAAGTCTTGAAAGATCAGCAGGGCGACCGACATGTTGCCCGTCGGCGATGTCGTGGCACGCCGCTCCGCGAGCACCTTGAGCACGATTGCCGTGCTGCTGAGCGAAACGAGCAACCCGGTGAAGATCGACGTTCGCCAATCAACGCCGAAGGCGGCGACGATCGCTGTCACGACTCCGGTGGTCAGGCCCACCTGAATGGCTCCGCCGCCCAGAAACAGCGACGCCAACCGGCGCACGCGATCGAGGCTGAATTCGATCCCGAGGGTGAACAGCAACAGCATCACGCCGATGTCTGCTGACTGGTCGACGAGATCGATGTCGCCGATGAGGCCGACGCCGCCGGGTCCGATCACCGCACCGGCGATCAGGAAGCCGACAATTGGCAGGACACCGAACCGCGAAGACAGGAAAGCGATCAGCGTTCCCGCTACCAGCAGAATCGCAAGCTCGGCCAACAACGGTGGTGCTGACGCAGCCAACAGCATGTGTCTTGGAGGCTATTGGTGCCAGCGTCAGCCGTGGAGCCCGCATCAGGCGGTGAGCAGAGCGGCAGGAATGACCCCGATGCCGTCATTTCGGCGGTAGGCCTCCGCACCGGTGGTAATAACCGCGGCGTCGAGCAAGTCGGGTCCGAGACGATCGGCCAGCCAGCGGAGGTGACGTACGTCTTTGTCGTCGACGGTGGCTGAGAGCTTGACTTCCAAGGCCACGACACGTCCGTCCGCCCGTTCAAGGATGAGATCGATCTCGCGTTCGCCGCCTCTGGTTCGCAAGTGCGCCACGCGGGCCTCGTTGGCTTGGGCATAGACACGCACCGACAGCGTCAGCAGCGATTCGAACAGTGCCCCCAAAAGGGTGCCGTCGCGGAGGATGCCCCGCCCGCCTTCCGCACCCTCGAGAAGTGCTTCGGCGCCGACGCCGAGTAGCCGCGCCGCGAGGGCTGGATCCGCGAGTTGGTGCACCGGTGAGGCAGCCAAGCGTCGGAGCCGGTTGCGGGTGGGCAGCCAGGCCGGAATTTCCTCGATCATCCAGAGCTGTTCGAGGGCGGCACGGTAGGAGATGGTTGTCGACCGCGCCGGTTTGTCGGGCTCGCCGGGTGTGGCGGCATCGCGAATGGTCGCAAACGATGCCGAAGTCGAGGTTGCTGCGGCATAAGCGGTCATCCAGCGGCGTAGCGAACCGCGGTCACGGATTCGCAGCCCGAGGTCGTCGAAGTCATGGTCGATGATGCGGTCGATGTAGCCGTCGAGCTCAGCACGAGAGAGCCTCTCAGGATTGCCTCGCAGAGCGGGAAAGCCCGAATTCACAATCTCCGCTGCGTAGTCTCCGAGGCGCACTTGCGATGCCCCTTCGAGCCGAGGGCGCTGGCCGCTGAGCAGCCCAGAGATGTTGACTGTGGGCTCTGAGATGCCGCGCTCGGCCAGCGACATAGGTCGCATCCTGACGGTGACGATCCTGCCGGCACCCGAGTGCGTCGGTGCGGCAGTGGGGGCTGCCGAGCCGGTCAGAAGAAAGCGTGCTGGGGTCCGGTCGCGGTCGACCGCGCGGCGCACTAAATCCCACGACGTGGGCATCCGCTGCCATTCGTCGATGAGGATGGGTGGTTCACCGAGCGTCAGGCGTTCGGGTTCGGCCCTGATGATCTCCGTGGTGCGGGCATCGTCGAGGCGGTGCACGGTCTTGGCGCGGCGCGTTGCGGTCTCGGTCTTGCCCACCGCCCGCGGCCCCTCGATCGAGATAGCGGGCAGTCCGGTGAGCAACTCGTCCAGCTCAGTGTCCAAGATCCTCGGGATATAGCCCTCCACGAGGCCGACACTACCAGCGGACCTTCCCGAAAACTACTGATTGGACGCGACATATCCGTCTAAACGGACGCAAAAGACGCTACAGATCGGACAGACCGATTGGCAAAGGAGCTGCATCGGGCGGTTTGCACGGCGCTGCTCGGATCTTCGACTTCTGGAAGCACGGCTAGCTCGGTTCGTAGAACTGGACGTAGAACTCGGCGCTCGCATCGGGCTCGACGTGGTGGCGGACGCGGGGAACGATCGGGACTCGACTGCCGGCCGTCCGCCCAGCGAGGCCGGCGCCATACGGAGCCACGTCGAGAACCGTCGAGCCGACGACGGTCTCCGCAAGCGCGTCGCAGCGTCGATGGAACCCCTTCAACGGATTCTCGACCGACTGGCCGGCTAGGACACACGAATTGCCTCGCACTCGATGACGTCGTGATGATCGCAGCGGCAGTCCTTCGCATCGAAACCGAACTCTGGACTACCCACTGATCCGCAATCCCATCCAACCACGAAACAGACAGCCCGCGGCCGGCTAAGTTCCCAGCCCCAACACAACCACAGCCCCAACCTGTCCGTTCCGTCAACCCGTCGGCCATCACGGGGGTCGCCTCACCACGGTCAGCCATCACACGAATCCCAGATCGGCAGTCGTATTCTGCGGGCACGACCGCTCTGCGCTCCCCCGTGCTGGTGGTGTCAATCGACGGATTGGCTCCCCGCCACATCACGCGTGCCACCATGCCCGCGCTGACCACCCTGGCGCTCGAAGGGGCGTCGTGCTTCAACGCACGCACTGTGACGCCGCCATGGACACTCCCGGTCCACGCCTCGATCTTCCGGGGCGTTGATCCCGCCGCCCACGGGTTGACCGACAACACGCTGGCGCCACTGCGCACCGACGCCTCCTCGTTCCTGAGTGCGGCCCGACCTCGACGGTCACGCCCATGGCTGGGACAGCGCCTCCTACATCGCCGCGGCCACGCAATCAGACACGGCGCTGGGCCGCGTCCCGGCCGCCTCGGGCTGGCCGACCGCTTCGCCCCTCGATGTCGCCCCAACCGTCGCCGACCTGTGCGGATTCGCGCCCGACCCCCGCTGGGAAGGGTCGACGCTGCTTGGCCGGGAGCTCCCGCTCGCCGACGTCCTGATGGACCTGCTGGCCGCTACCGCCCACGAGTCCTACGGCGAGCAGGTGACGATGCTCGACCACGCACTGCAGACCGCCGCCGGGGCCGCTGCGGACGGTGTCGGCCTACCGCGAGCGCCTCAGCAAGGCCTCGCAGATGTCGTTGGCCGAGCAGGGAGGCCCGCTGGGTCCAGACGACACCGAGGCGTTCGCAGCCGGCGCTTTCGCCGCCGAGGCAATTCGGCTGCGTGCTTACGACGACGTCGGCAAGGTGGACGGTCTCAAGGTCGACGGCGGGGCCAAAGCTCCGCTCGAGACCTACCGGGGCCTGATTGCCGCAGCGCGGACACAGATCTGCAGGGCTGCTACATCGACATCGACGCCATCCGCTCGGCCGCACGACTCGCGAGCATCGGACGAGTTCGGCCCACGTGGTCGTGACGTGTGCTCTCGTGAGCGCAGCAGGCACGGTGTCGCGGCTAGATGTGGGTGTACAGCGGCCACTGCCCCGCGCTCAACGTGCGAGTCGGCCGAGTTCAACTGCTTGAAATGGTCCGCTCGGCGCCGACCCACTGCCGCCAGGCGACCACGACGCCGAGCAGCGTGATCCCGAAGAAGATCGTCCCGAACCCTGTTCCGGTGATGGCGCCGAACATCTCGATCACCGTCACGATGAACACGACGAACAACGCCAACGCGGCCAGCACCATCGCCGGCACGCGCCGCTGGATCGCCGCCAGCACGATCACCCCGGCCGCCCACAGCCCGCCCGCGGCCGGCCAAACGCCCGGCGCAAACGCAAACGCGCAGGATGCGCAGAACCCCGTGAACCAGATCATCCGCAGCCAGGCTCGTACCGAGAAGTGGTTGGGCAGCGGCGACCAGGAAGAAATAGAACCAGGACTCACCCTGCACGCGGGCGGAAATCACCAGCGCCATGCCGAGCGCTGAAGAGGCGACGAACACAATCCACGTGACGGTCGCATCAGTAACGTTCCCGCGCCGCGCCGCCACCCGAGTGGCCTGTTCGACCAGCGTCACGGCCACCACCATCAGCGCCAAGGCGACCCAGACCGAGACCTCGGACACCGTGACGCTGAGGGGAAGCGTGAAGCCCAGTCTCTCTTCGCTGCCGGTCGCGAACGCCAGCGGCAACGTGACAAATCCGACCACCGCCCAGGCCCCGGCGGCTCGCGAACGGAACCACCAGCTGATCGCTCCGCCAACCAGCATCGCCGGCACGCACACCAAGATTCAGCGCATGACAGGACCGACCACAACGCCAGAGGCGTCGAACACAGTGTCGACGCACAGGGTCAGCGATATCGCCGCAATCCCCGCCAGAACATCGGACACCGCCGGCGGACGAAGCCGGCGCGTCGCCCAGCACAACGCCAGCGCGAGCAGCCCGAACAGCACCAGCGCACCTCCCCCATACGCCAGCGCATCTGCAGTCCGCGATCCTTCGGCGTCAGCGGGCGGCGCGGGCGAGGCATCGACCGATCGTGCGCTCGGACGCGGCTGTCGTGGCACGATCAGTCGTGGCTCGGTTCGTTGGGCCGGTGACGGCGAGCCACTGTGTCCGCGATTGTCCTCAGCGGCGTGGTGGAGATCTCGAAGACCGCTCCGACGAGCTGCGCCGGTGCGCGGGCGGCCTCGATGAGGCCTCGACCGAGCACGTCTCCGGCGGTTCGGCCCGACGGGCGACGAATCCATCCCACCGAGACGAAGACCCCCAACGACAGCGCCGCGACCAGCACCATGAACGCGGTGACCCAAATCCAACCGCCCGACCGACCGAGGAGGGGGAGGTCGGCGAAGTTCATGCCGAAGAAGCCGACGACGAGCGTCAACGGCAGCATGATCGCCGCGTACACGGTCAGAACCTTGGTCACCTCGGTTGCCTGGCGGGCTTCGGCGCCCCGGTAGGCGTCAAGGCTCTCCGCGAGCGCGGTTCGCGCCCCGTCGACACCCTGAGCGGCACGCGACGCCGTGTCGAAGACGTCCGAGAAACGGCGCCGGCCCGCGTCGGTGATCACATGCGAGGTGGAGCGCCGAAGGATGTCGAGTGCTTCGCGCTGGGGATGCACGGACCGCCGCAGCGCCGCCAAATCGGCACGCACTGCGGTGATCTCGTGGAGGAAGCCGGCGTCAGCCCGCAATGCCAGCCCGGTCAATTCCTCGTTGCGGTCGTCGAAGACATCCAGCACGGTGACGAGCCGTCGAGTGGCGACATCAGCCAGCCGGGCGAGTGCTTCATCGGGGCCGCCGCTGGCGACTTCGGGCTGGCACATGACGCCATCCCAGAGCACGTCCACCGACGGCGACTCCACTCGGTGAATGGTGACGAGACACCGCTGCGAGAGGAAACAACTGAGTTGGTAGCAATCGATTCGCTCGCCGCTCAGCGCATGCAGAACAACGAACACCGTCCCGCCGAAGTCGTCGACCTTGGGGAGATCGGTGTCCTGGACTGCGTCGCGGACGGCAAGTGCATCCAGCCCCAGCACGTCGGTGAAGGCGCTGACTTCTTCCTCCTCGTCGGGCGCCGCCGTGATATCGATCCATACCCAACCGGACGCGGGCAGCGTCGTCGGCGGCTCCATGGCCTCGGCGCACTCACTCTCGCCGAACCGAAGCGCCCGAATCAACATGGCCACGATGCTGGCACGCCAACACTCCGAATTGGCTGATCCGCACTCAGGCGGAGGGCCGGACAGCGGCGTGGCGTCACCCAGCCAGCCAATAGCTTCGAACCATGCGGATCGCGATCGTCTACAACCGCGACAGTCGCAACGTCATCAATCTGTTCGGCATGCCGAACCAGGAGAAGATCGGCCTCCAGACCATCAAGCGGCTCAGCGACGCACTGCGTGCGGGCGGTCATCAGGTCACCGCACTTGAGGCGGACAAGGAGCTGATCTCCAATCTGGAGTCGTTCATGCCCAGGGTCGTGAAGGGCGAGCGGCCCGGCATGGTCTTCAACGTCTCCTACGGGCTGCAGGGCCAGGCCCGCTACACGCACGTCCCGAGCATCCTCGAGATGATCGGCATCCCCTATGTGGCTTCGGGCCCGCTGGGGCATTCGCTGGCGCTGGACAAAGTCGTCACGAAGATGATGCTGCGCCAGAACGACATCCCCACTCCGGACTTCGTGGTGCTCGACACGCCCGGGAGCCCCGTACCCGAAGACCTGGCGTATCCGATGATCGTCAAGCCCAAGAACGAGGCGGTGTCGTTCGGGCTGGCGGTGGTCGACGACGAAGCGGAGCTGCGGGACGCCGCGCAGGTCATCTTCGACCGGTTCCGCCAGCCCGTCCTTGCCGAGCAGTACATCGAGGGCCGGGAAGTGAACGTGGGCGTGCTGGGCAATGCCCCGCCGGAGGCCTTCCCGCCCGTCATGCTGAGCTTCGGCACCGACGGGCCCCAGATCTACACCTACGAGGACAAGACCGGCCGCAGCGGGCGCACCATCGAGCCCCTGTGCCCGGCTCCGATCTCCGATGAGCTCTCCCGACAGGCCCAGGACATCGCCCTCCGCTCGTTCTCAGTGCTCGGGCTCTACGACTGCGCCCGCGTCGACATGAGAGTGGACGACGACGACAACATCTATGTGCTTGAGGTCAACAGCCTGCCGAGCCTCGGCGAGCACGGGTCGTACCTGGTGGGCGCCGCCCATGTCGGCATGGACTTCGCCGCCTTCGTCAACCGACTGGTCGAGGTTGCCAGCGCTCGGTACTTCGGGACGCCCCAGCCGCCGCCGGTCGACGCCAAGGCAGCCAATCCGTCTGAGCGTGCGTTCGCGTTCATCACCCAACGCCGGGACCAGATGGAGCGCTCGCTGCAGCAATGGGTGGAGCTGCCCAGCCGCACCGACGACCCGCTCGGGATCGCACGTGCCGCTGGGCGAGCCGGGCGGATCTTCACTGACCTCGGCATGCGGGCGGTACCGGAATTCACCGATGAGCCCGAGTCGTACATGTGGGAGACGGCACGGGGATTCGGCGGCGGTGTCCTGTTGCTGGCCCACCTCGACGTGCCCACGACGGGCAGCACGCTGCGACAGGGATACCGCCGAGATCCCGAATGGCTGTACGGCGAGGGTGTGGGACGGTCCCGCGGATCGCTGGTGATGCTCGAGTACGCCTTGCGGGCGCTGCGCAACGTGCGGACGCTGAGGCGAGTGCCGCTGGGCGTGCTGCTGTACACCGACGAGGGCCAAGACGCCGCCCAGAGCCAAGAACTCATCAGGCGGGCGGCGGCGCGAGCCGACCAAGTGCTGGTGTGCAGGCCGGGCACGGTCGGCAACGGCATCATCACCGAGCGACGCGGAAGCCGCCGCTACGAATTGACCGTGGAAGGCCAGAGCCTCAGCCCCGGCCAGGTCGGGCGGCGGCGCACAGTAATCACCTGGACAGCCGAGAAGCTCGTGGCGTTCAGCAGGCTCAACGCCCCCAACAAGCGCCTGTCGATCGCTGCGCTCAATGTCCACACCGAGCGGCACGCGATGTTCGTGCCCCATCGAGTCGAGGCGTCACTGATGATGTCGTACATCGACGCGGCCCAAGCCGACGAAGCCGAAACATCGATGCGGTCCATTCTCGGTCGCCGCGGGCCCAGGTGGAATCTCACCCGGCTCACCGACCGGCCGCCGATGATCGACCGACCCGCCAACCACGATGCCGTCGCGGCGCTCGAAGCCGCAGCAGCCAAATGGGACATCCCCATCGAGCACGAATCGTCGGGTTGGTCCTCGGTGGCCGGACTCGTGCCCGACCCGACGGCCGTAGTCTGCGGAATCGGCCCGATCGTCAAAGACCGGGGTACTCCCGACGAGGCCGTACAGCGCATCAGCCTCGTCCAGCGCACGCTGCTGCTGGCGGAGTACCTCATCGGCCGGCTCGAACGATGACCGCATGATCGAACGCGAGCCGCAGCGCATCGCCGCATCCGAGCACGGGATGGTGAGCACGGCTCACTACTCGGCGACGGCAGCTGGCGTTCAGATGCTCGAACGCGGCGGCAACGCCATCGACGCGGCCGTGGCGGCAGCGCTTGCCCTCGGGGTGTGCGAACCGGCAGCCTCGGGGCTCGGCGGCCAGACCATGATGGTCATTCACGACAGTGCCAGTGGCCGCACGATCGCTCTGGACGGCTCGTCGAGGGCGCCGAATCGAGCACTCGTGGAGCGTTTCGCAAACCTCACCGAAGACCGCAGACGGGGCCATCTCGCCACCACGGTGCCGAGTTCGCCCGCCGTGTATGCCCATGCGCTGGCGAACTACGGCAAGCTCGACTGGTCAACGGTTTGCGAACCGGCGATCGTGCTGGCCGAAGAGGGCTACGAGGTCAGTCTGCTGCAGCACCGCCTCACCCGGCGCGAACGCAGGCGCCTGGCGGCTCATTCAGGCAGTCAGTTCTTCCTCCAGGACGGGCGGCGGGCGTACCGCGCCGGCACGATCATCACCCAGCCGGTCTTGGCTCGCACGCTGCGTCGTCTGCGCGAGCAGGGCTTCGAGGACTTCTACCTCGGTGAGACAGCTCGGCTGATTCACCAGGACATGGAGGCCAACGGCGGGGTCGTGTTCGCCGACGATCTCGCCCAGATTCCCCATCCCATCGAACGGCGGCCGCTGTCGGTGCGCTTCGGGCGCGACCGGGTGCTCACGATGCCGCTGCCGGGCGCCGGACGCACGCTGGTGGAGATGCTCAACATTCACCAGAGCCTCCCGCGGGAGCTCCAGGACATCGACACGCCCCAAGGCGCTGTCTGCCTGGCCGAGACCATCCGGTTGGCACTCGTCGATCGCAAGGACCGCCCCTTCGACCCGAATCTGTACTCCCCGGCCTCGGACAAACAGATGCTCAACCGCGAGTACGCCCGGGCTCTCGCCGGCGGGGTCGCCCAGCGCTTCGGACACGGCGAGACCACTCACCTGTCGGTCATGGACGCGCACGGCAACGTGGTGGCGCTCACCCAGTCGATCGAGAACGTGTACGGCTCCTGCGCCGCGTCACCCGAGCTCGGCTTTCTCTACAACAACTACATGAGTGCCTTCCAGACCGAGGACGTCACCCACCCGTACTACCTGCGCCCCAACGCCGTGCCGTGGGCCAGCGTGGCCCCGACGATCGTGTTCCGGTCCAAGCAGCCGTGGCTGGCGATCGGCTCACCCGGCAGCGAACGCATACCGCCCACGATCCTGCAAGTGCTGCTTCGTCTGCGGAACTCGACTCCGATGGCAGCGGTGGACGCGCCCCGCATCCACTGCTCGCTGAAAGGGGAGGTCTCGGTGGAGTCGTCGCGCATCGCCACCGATGTGCTCGCGGCGTTGGAGGATGCGGGTTATGCGCTGACTCGCCGGGAGCCCTACTCGTTCTATCTCGGCTGCGCGCAGCTGGTGATGAGAGACGGCGGACGGCTCATCGGCGTGGCCGATCCGCGGCGCGACGGTGCCGCGGCTGGTCCTGCGTCGGTGCCCGCGCGTGCGCCCGAGGCTGGGCCCGGGTCTGGCCACGCACCGGCATGAGCAAACTTTCGCCTGCACCGGCATGAGCAAGCTGCCGCTGGTCATCTCGGTGCCGCACGCCGGCTTGCGGGTTCCTGCCGAAGTCACCGACGTGTGCTCGCTGTCGGCCCAGGAAATCGCCGACGACGGCGACGGCGGCGCTGCGGAGATCTACTCGATCCAATCCGAAGTCGAAGCGTTCGTCACCACCGACGTGGCCCGCGCCATCGTCGACATGAACCGGGCACCCGATGACCGCCGACCCGACGGCGTCGTCAAGACCCACACCTGCTGGAACGTGCCCGTCTACCGCCGACCGTTGCGCGACTCCGAAGTCGAGCATCTCTTGGGCAACTACCACGCCCCCTACCACGACCAGCTCAGCGAACTGGGGCGCAGCGGCCGGTGGCCCCTGGGTATCGATTGCCACACGATGGCCGCGAGCGGGCCTCCCGTCGGACCCGACCACGGCAAGGAGCGGCCGTGGATCTGTCTGAGCAACGGCGACGGAACCTGTCCGCCGACCTGGATCGATGGCCTGCGGGCGTGCTTCGCCGAACTCCTCGACGGGCCGGTGAATGTCAACGATCCCTTTCGAGGCGGCTACATCACGCGCTCACACGGCACCGAGATGCCATGGATGCAGCTCGAGATGTCCAGAGCGCCATTCCTGACGAACGACGGCAAGCGCCAGATGCTCCTCACAGCGTTCGACAACTGGGTCAAGGCACGTCTGTGAGCGCGGGGTGCCACCGCTCGACGTGAGCCAACTGGGCCCGGCTCGGTGTCGAGCGGCGGCGGCGTGCACGGCCTGTCGATGTCGATGCGGTCCCAGCCGGCGCCAGTTGCCGCCGACCGCAGATCCCCCGCCTCGGGCGGATCCTGCACCGACCACTCGACCCTGTACGACGTGCAGCCCGTTCCGCTGCACAGGAAGTCGGTGCGCAGCTCGTCGCGCGCCTGCTCGGCCCATGCGCCCACCAGGGCGTTGACCATATGCCAGCCCACCTGGTGCCGGGTTGAAAGCCCTGCTGAGCAGTAGCTCGGTGGGGTTTTCGTTCGTCAGACCGTGGGGAATCACTACGCTCACATCAACGCGATTGCTACACTCACATCAACGCGATCGCTACGCCCGCTGGACTGGAATCGCTACATCCATATGTCGACTGCCGGAGAGACACAGTGAGCGCCCCTCACGCACCCCGCAACCGGACGCTCATACCGAGCGGCTATCGGCCACGCGTGGCCGATGCCCGAGTCACCGAGTGCCTGGACTCGATGGCCGCAGTGCTGATAGAGGGGCCGAAGGGATGCGGCAAGACGTGGACCGCTCTGCGCCACGCCCGCAGCTCTGTCCGCTTCGACGGCGACGCGGCGGCACGGCGGCTCGCCACTGTGAGCCCGGAGGCCGTCCTTCGAGGTGAGGCTCCGAGGCTGCTCGACGAGTGGCAGCTCGCTCCCGAGATCTGGAACCACGTCCGCCACGCATGCGACCGGTCGGGCGAGCCAGGCAGGTTCCTGTTGACGGGATCGGCGGCTCCGGTCGACGACATCGTGCGCCACTCCGGCGCAGGCCGCGTGGCGAGGGCGAGGCTGCGTCCGATGTCCCTGCTGGAGTCTGGCATGTCGAGCGGACTGGTGTCCCTAGGCGGCCTGCTGGGCGGTGAGCCGGCCCCTGCAGGGACCAGCGAGGCCGAGTTTCGCGATGTGCTCGAAGCCCTCTGTGTGGGCGGATGGCCGTGGCTCCTCGACCAGTCTCCGGAGGTGGCCCAGCGAAGACTTCGCGAGTACCTCGACGAGGTGCGACGCTTGGACCTCGACATCGGTTCGGGGCGCCGACGCGATCCGGTGCTGGTCGAGAAGCTGCTCATCTCGCTGGCACGCAACACCGCTACAACGGCTCCCAACTCCCGCCTGGCCTACGACGCCGACAACGACAGGCCGCTGAACCACCAGACCGTGCGCGCCTACCTCGATGCTCTGACCCGGCTGTTCATTGCCGAGGATCTGCCCGCCTGGCCCACCCATCTGCGTTCGCGCGCCCGGTTAACGAAGTCTCCCAAGAGGCACTTCGTCGACCCGTCGCTGGCTGCTGCGGCCCTGCGGGCAGGCCCCGACGCGCTCACCGCCGATCTGGAGGCCTGCGGCTTGCTGTTCGAGTCGCTGGCCGTGCGCGACCTGCGCGTCTACGCAGACGCCCACGAGTGCGACCTCTACCACCACCGCCTCGACAACGGTCTCGAGGCCGACGCCATCATCCGGCGCCGCTACACCGGCGAGTGGATGGCGGTGGAGGTGAAGCTGTCCCACACTCCTGACGCCGTCGACGCCGCGGCCCGGTCACTGCGTCGCGTCGCCGCCGCCGTGGACACCTCCAGAGCCGGACCGCTCGCCGCGCTATTGGTCATCACGCCGACCGGCTACTCCTACACCCGTCCCGACGGCGTGAGTGTGGCCCCCCTCACCGCTCTGGGCCCCTGAGCTGCCTCGGCGGCCGCGACGATCGCCTCGGGCAGGCCGTCGGAACCGTCCTCGAAGTCGAGTACAACGGCGGGCGCCCTCGTCGTCGTCTCGAATCTGGGCTCGAAAACTCCGGCCGGCACCGACCTCCCGCGCTACTCGGCGAGCAGTGTGATGCGCTAGGGCGGTCCCTTGAGGGGCTCGTATGAAGCCCACAGCGTGAGGTGCACTTCGCCGCTGCGATCACAGCACTAGCGGGGCCCCGTCATGAGCATTGTGCGCTAGATTCAGATGTTCATGATTATTTTTCACGCAATGTTGAACGCCTCGGCCCAGATCGCGCGGGCGTCTTCAGTACCCCCCCCCCCCCCGGAGTTATGGAGGGTGTCGGCAGGCCGGGTGTAAGTCGTGACCGGCTCGCGGCGCCTGGCGCCGCTCTCCATGCTGCTCATCGGGACGGCGGTCCTCGTCGCCCTGATCGGCCCGGGAACAACGGCCCAGGCCCAGGCCAACAACACCGCGACCGGCCTGCCGAGGGTCGTGGTCTCCGCGGAGAGCCCCGGCATTCTGGCGGCCGACATCTGGGACATCAGGGATGCCGACGGGCTGCCCTATGGCGCCGCTCCCGGCGCAACATCGATCGGGGATCCGGACGACGGCAAATTCATTTTCGACTTCTCCTACCAGTGGATCCGGGTCGACGGCTCTAACGATACGAACGTGGGCACCGACTCGCAGAGGTACCAGCTCGTCGAAGCCGATTTCGGCAAGAAGTTCAAGGTGCGAGTCTCGTTCACGGACCGGGCCGACAACGCCGAGGCTGTGACCAGCGTGCCCTTCGGCCCCATCGCCAGACCGACGCTGCTGTCGGCGTCGAGCCTGGTCTCCAACACGGGCCAGTCGCCGTCGGCCACGGCGATGATCACCAGTACGTACGCCATGAATTTCAACCTGGGGAGTCACGGCCAGGGCTACGAGATATCGAGCGTCTCCATCGATTTGGCCGCGGTCCCGTCGAGCCTGAGCGTCTCCCTGTGGACCGGGGGGCCTCCCGGGAGCGGCGAGGGGGGTTCGCGTCGAGCGAAGCTGTTCGAGTTCGTGAACCCGGACCCCTTCGCCGTCGGCCTGAACGAGTTCACGGCTCCCTTGGGCGTGCACGCGCTCCAGGTCGTGGATCACTGGATCGTGCTGTCGAACTTCGGCAGCTCGCTGTCGATCAAAAAGACGACCTCGGACGGCGAGGACGCAGGCAGCGAGACGGGAGCGGTGCTCGCCAACGAGGTGGGCGGGGACACCAGCGTGGTCCGCCTGGCCATCAACGGCTCGAGGCGTACCCAAGGCATCCTCGCAGCGAACTTCGCGCAATCCGGCGACGAGGGCAATCAGGAGGTCATCTCTCTCGGCGACAAGATTGGCTTTACGATCGCACTCGGAGCTGCGGACCGCTTCTTGGTCCGCGGTATGTCGATCGCCATGGACGACACCACACATCTCGACGGGGGCTTTGACAACCCGTGGTTCTTCCGCTCCGACGACTTTGACGGCACCATACATTTCCGCCTGGGCCAGACGCGCAAGGTCAACGGCCTGCCGACATTTACGGCCCCGCAGGGTGCCACCGTGTCAGGAGAAAGCACCTACCTCCTCCAAAAGGGACTCGGCACAGAGTTCGAATTCACAAATGACGGCGACACGATAGAGAGGGTCGGAGCCGTCTTATCGCGGATACAACAAGTCGACACGGATGCCGACGGCAGGTCGGATGTGCCGACGGGGGCGGGCACGACCCTCGGCAAAGGCGGCGACCTGTCCGACAACGATGCAGCAGGCCCCACGCCGCGCATGGCCGTGTACGGCGTGCCGCTGTACACGGTGGTGAAGAACCTGGGGCAGACCGACAACGGCTATGTCTCCGTCGGCGGCACCAACGACGTGGTGTCGCAGGGCTTCACGACCGGCTCCAGAACAGGCGGCTACTCGTTGCAGGGCATCGGCGTCAACATCGAGGGCTCCGCAGTGTCGGGCACCGACCAGGTTCCCGCCGATGCGTCGGCCGTGTCGGTGTCGGTGCACGCGGATGCGAGCGGGCAGCCGGGCGCGAAGCTGTTCGACCTCCTCAGCCCCACCGAATACGCGGCGGGCCTCAGCTTCTTCGAGGCGCCAAGGGGGAAGCGCCTGGACGCCAGCACCTCCTACGTCCTGGTCTGGCGCCACAACAGCGGCGCCAACCACCGGTTGGTGAGGACCACGGGCAACAGCGAGGACTCGGGGGGGGAAACAGGAGCCAGCATCGCGGACGCGTTCCGCCTGGGCCCCGATGTGACCGACCTGACCCAGGACAGCGGCGGCAATGCGCTGGAGATCTCGGTGTACTCGGGGCAGACACCTCCCAACGCCACCGGCCGGCCGGTGATCCTGCCCACCGCGGAGGGCCACGGCGTGCTGGCTGTGGACACCTCGGGCATTTCCGACCCCCAGGGGATCCCCAATGTGGGCAGCCTGGAATCGACGGGCCCCCTGCGCAACTTCAGTTACCGGTGGATCCGGGTCGACGGCGCCACCGAGACCGTGGTCGGCGTCGACCAGGTCGACTACCGGCAGGTCGGCGCTGCTGTCAACGATCTCGGCGTTCGCGTCGAGTCGGGCCGCTACCGGCTTGTCGAGGAGGACTTCGGCAAGCTGCTCAGGGTGGAGGCGTCGTTCGTCGACGAAGTAGGCAGCACCGAGATTGTGTCCAGCCTGCCGTTCCGCCCGGTTCGCGAGCCGCCGCGGCTGCTGCCGGCGGCGACGCTGGTCAGCAACACGCGCCAATCGCCGTCGGCCACGGCGACGATCACCAGCGCGCGCTACAGCTTGGGGTTCAAGCTGGGCGTCCACGGCCAGGGCTATGACATCTCGGGCGTGTCGATCGACCTGGCCGCGGTGCCGGACAGGCTGCAGGTGTCGCTGTGGGCGGGCAGTGCTCACTTGTCGGCGTTCGGCGGTGCGTACACCAAGCTGTTCGAGTTCGAGAACCCGGAGTCGTTCAGGGTCGGCCTGAACGAGTTCAAGGCCCCCCCAGCGGCGTTCGTCTACCAAAACCTCGAATACTTCATCGTGCTGTCGGGCTTCGGCGACTCGCTGTCGATCAAACGGACCGCCTCCGACGACGAGGACGGCGGCGGCGAGCCGGGAGCGACGATCGAGGACCAGGGGGACAGCGCCGTGCTGCGCCTGGCGGTGAAGGGCCACAGGCGGGACCACGGCATCCTGGTCTCGACCTACGGGCAGGAAGATACAGAAGGCAATCAGGAAATCGTATCGAGCGGCGACGATATCGGCCTCAATTTCACCGTGGGGGAGGCGGACCGCTACCTCATCCGGGGTGTGACCTTCTCCGTAGACGACACCTCGGTCGCCGGGGGTTTCAGCAGTCCGTGGTCGCTGCGCGACGGGACTGACGAGCTGTTCAAGCTGATAAGCACACGTCAGATAAACGGCATCAACGAGTTCACCGCTCCCCAGGGCATGACCGTGGAGGGAGGCTGCACCACGTCGATGGGTGTGGAGACCTGCGAGGAATACAACATCTACAAGGACGGCGAACTTCCCATCCGGCAGGGAGGCGTCATCCTGACCCGCTACGGCGCCACGGATTCCACCGATGAGGACGCGCCGAAGGCGGCCGGGGTGAGCATCGGCGGCGTCCTAGGGGATTTCGCCCTCAATGATAAAACTCCGAACCCCGTCCGCGCTTTTATGGCCATCTTCGGCGAGCCGCTCAACGCGATGGTGCAGAACCTCGGCCAGACCGACGGGGTCTGGCGCGCCGTCGGCGGGAGCAGCGCCACGACGGCATCGCAGGGCTTCACGGCCGGCTCCGGCGAGTTCGGGTACCGGCTGAAGGGCATCGCCGTGAACATCAACGGCTCCGACAACTCGAACGGCGTTCCCCAGGTGCCCGACGGCCCGGCGTCGGTGGCGGTGTCGGTGCACGCCGACTCGGGCGGGAAGCCGGGCGCGAAGCTGTTCGACCTGATCAGCCCCATCGAACTGGGGGCGGACGACAGGTTCTTCGAGGCGCCGCCGCGGGCGTACCTGGATCCGGACACCTCCTACCATCTGGTCTGGCGCCACACCGGCGGCACCCCGCACCGGCTGCAGCTGACCGACGCCGCAAGCGAGGACTCGGGCGCGCTGACGGGCGCCAGCATCGCGGACGAGTTCCGGCGGGGCTCCGCGAGCGAGTCGAACAAGGCGTTGGAGATCGCCGTGTACACCGATGTCCTCACCAAGGGGCCGCCCGTGGCCGGCGGCATCCTCGTGCCCCTGAGCTGGACACACATACCCGACGGCGCCGACGCGGGGGACCAGTTCAGGCTGCTGTACGTCACCCACCACGCCACGCAGGCCACGTCCTCCGACGCAGGCGACTACCACGCCCTCGCCCAGTTCGAAGCCTCTGGCCGGTCCAAACGGTATCCAGGAGCAGCCGGGCGATACACCAATCAGTTCATTCAGAGGGCGGCTGAGCAGTTCAAAGCGGTGGTCTGCACCAACGGCAGAGGCGCCCGAAGAAACGCCGACATGCCAGGCACCGGCGTGGCGGTCCACTGGCTGGACGGCGGCTACCAGCATCGCCCCACGCTGGTCGCCAACACGTACTCCGAGTTCTTCAGCGCCGACTGGGCCAACCGCGACTGGGGCGCCTACGTCACCGGGAACTCCGCCCACTTCGAGGAGCATGCGATGGTCTGGACGGGGTGCGACGCTTCTGGGGCCCCGGATCCGATGGGCCCCATGGGCTCGGCCACCGCGGTGGTAGCCGCAGGCTCGCCGAGAGACCCCGACCGCGCCCCCCTCGGCAGCCTCGACGCCGACGACGCCAACGAATTCCTGGGCATCGCAAAACAACAAGCCTTGCCGCTCTACGCGATCTCGCCCGTCTTCACCGTCTACGGCGACGGCTCCCCCCGCACCATCTGGTCAGCCAGCATGACGGTGGGAACACTCACTGACACTGCGGGATCAACCGTCAGTGTGTTCGCCGGATCTGGCTCCACGTTCGGGGAGATCATCGGGTCAACTCAGTTCACCTACGAGGGAACAGCCTACACCGTGAGTCATCTCCAAACCGAGAGGCAAACCTTGTCAGGCAGCCTCACAGCAGACAATTTGCACCTGCAAATGGCATCGCTGCCGCCGGCTGACTCCGACTCGAAGCTCGTGCTCGAACTCGATGGCAAACGGTTCGCCCTGGCAGATGCAGTTCGGAGTACGAACTTCTACTCCTGGGGCGGCCCCGGCCTGAGCTGGGCCGATGGCGAGACCGTTGAGATCAGGCTCATCGAGCTTTCGGATTGATTGGAGCTGGTATCGATGAGACGCACTGAGATGAATGGTTCTGTCTCCCGAGGGGGGGCTTTGTTTGGTCTGTCTGGTCGGGGTTTGTTTGTCGGCGTGGCCGGGGCGGCGCTGTCGGCGGCGTTGGTGTTGGTGGGTGTGGCTTTGTGGGCTGTGGCGGCGGGCAGCCAGGAGTCCGCGGAGCCGTTGTGGTCGGCGGACATGACGGTGGTGGAGTACACCAGCGTTTCGGTCGGCGCGGCCACCGCGGACCTGTTCTCCAATGTCGGTGGCAGCGGGGATCTTCAGATCAAGTCGTTGTGGTCTTACAAGCCGGACCGCGATCTTCGTTTGGCGTTCGCAGACGGTGTTTCTGACGCTGCGGACTACACGTTGCAGGTCGGCGACCTCTTCTTGGAGTTTCCTGCCGGCAGTTCTGGTGCCAGCAGCTTCAAGTGGTCGGGCGTGGACATCGATTGGGAGGATGGGCAGCTGATCCGGGTGCGGGTCGTGTTGACGGCCGATGTTGCTGTTGGGGAGGCCGTCTCTGTGGTGGTCAACTCTGCGGCTACGGGCGAGCCCGCTATCAGCGGCACGGAGCAGGTGGGTGAGACGCTGACCGCGGTCATTTCGGCTATCGAGGACGAAGACGGGCTGGACAGTGTCTCCTACCGCTACCAGTGGATGCGCGCTGATGCCAATATCGCCGGTGCGACAGAGTCTGCTTACACGCTCGGCGACGACGAGGGCGAGGCGATCAAGTTGAAGGTGTCGTTCATCGACGACAACGGCAACAGCGAGACGCTGACCAGCGCCGCGACGCAGGAGGTGCGCGAGAGGCCGCAGTTCTTGGTCAGCAACCTGGAAGCGGGCGTCACTGGCGCCAGCGGCGTACAGCGCACCCTCAACGTCGCCCGATCGGGGTTCGCCCAGGCATTCACGACGGGTCCGAGGACCGTCGGCTATCCACTCGGCTCGGTCAGCATCCAGTTCACGCACTTCTTCGACGCCTCGACCGCGGCAGACGACCTCGGGGTGACGATCAACGGCGCCGCCGGCGACAGCGGGCCGGGCGACGTGCTCTGCACCCTGGTCAACCCGTCGAGCTTCTCCGCGCCGGGGGTGATCGCCTTCGACGCGCCGACCGGCGAGGGCGCCTGCTTGCAGCTGGCGGCCGAGACGACCTACTTCGTTGTCATCGAGTGGGACAGCCCGAGCGGAACCGACGCATTCGCACTCATCCCCCAGACCTATCCCACCGATGAGTCGGCAGCTACCGCAGAGGACCCCGGCGGCGCGGACGGCTGGTCGATCGCCGACCACTCCTACTACCTGTCCGTCAGCTCCGATGACCGCACTTGGACCGCCTACGAGGAGACGGCCAGCTTCAAAATCAAAGTGACCGGAACAGTCTCACAACAGACCACCGAGACCGAGTCTGAGACCGAGGCTGAAACCGAAACTGAGAACAACTCGCCCACAGGAGCGCCCACCATCGCCGGAACACCCGAGGTGGAACAGACCCTCACGGCTGACACGTCGTCCATCGAGGACGCCGACGGGCTGACCAACGTTTCTTACCAATACCAGTGGACGGCCGGCGGCAGCGACATCGACGGGGCCACCGGCTCCAGCTACCTGCTCACCTCGAGCGAGCAGGGCACGACCATCGGGGTCCGGGTGACCTTCAGCGACGACGCCGACAACACCGAGACCCTCACCAGCGAAGCCACCGAGGAAGTGGCCGCGGCGCCGGTGAGGCTCACGGCAAGCTTCGAGAGCGTGCCGACGACCCACGACGGCCAGACCGCGTTCAGCTTCGTGTTGCGCTTCAGCGAAGAGGTCGAGCTGAGTTACTTGACCCTGCGGGACCACGTGTTCACGATCTTGGACGGCGAGACGGTCACCGACGGCAAGGTGGACAGAGCCCGGCGGGTGACCCGGGGCAGCAACGCCGCATGGACCATAAAGGTGACGCCCGAATCGAACGCCGACATCACGATCGAGCTCCCGGCCACCACCGACTGCACAGCAACCGAGGCGATCTGCGCCAGAGACGGCAGCGGCAGGAAACTGTCCAACACGCTGAGCTTCACCGTATCGGGACCGGCCACCTAGATGATTAGTTCCAAGGTTTTAGTGGTCGTATGCGGTGAGTGAGCGTGCTGGTCGGGTGTGTCGGTAGGTCTCGTTGTGCCAGAAGGCGGCGGTGAGGGCGAGAAGTCGGGTGCCGATGCGCGCTGCGACGCCGGTTTTGGTGCGGCCTTTGTGGCGTTCGAGGGTGAGCTGGCCTTTGAGGGTCTGGTTGATCGATTCGATGATCTGGCGCAGGGGCCGCAGGAACCTTGCGCCGGGTCGTGGGGTCTCGGATCGGGTGGCGGGGCGCAGCACGGTGATGCCGATGTTGTTGAGGTGGGCTTCGAACGCTGCTGAGCGGTAACCCTTGTCGGCGATGAGGGTCTGGCCCGCTCTGGCGATCCCGGCCGCGTCGATCATGTCGGCGCAGACGTCGCGTTCGTCGGCTTTCGCGCCGGCGAGAGCGAACGCGATCGGCAGCCCCGCCGGCGTGGCGACAAGGTGCAGCCGCAGGCCCCAGAAGTACCGCGAATGCGACGCGCACCAGCCGTATTGGGCCCATCCCGCGAGGTCAGAGCGTTTTTGGGTCTCGCGGCTGGTGCCGCACTCGACCGGCGTGGAGTCCACCAGCCACACGTCGTCATGCCACGACTCGCACTCGCGTGCGAGCCATCCCATGACACCGGCGATCATCTCGCCGCTGCGCCGCAGCCGCTTGTTGTAGCCGTCGCGGTTCGCCAGATACGGAAACCACGGCCCCAGATGCGCTCTCGCGAACCGCATGAACTGCGACTCGTTGTCATAGCCCAGCAGCGCCGAGATCACCGCCAGGGTGACCAGCTCCGCGTCCGACAGCTTCGGGGCGAACCCCACCGCAGGCCGCCGCGGCGCCCACCCAGGGTTCTGTGCCAACAGGTCATCGATCCTCACATACAGTGCGGTCGCGAGGGTGTCCAAGTCCGGGCCCATGCTGAGAACCTCCAAGATCGAAGCGTGAATACACACCCCGAGCTTGGACACCCTCACCCCACAACCAGTGGACCCCACCCCTTGGAACTAATCATCTAGCGGGGCCCCGTCATGAGCATTGTGCGCTAAATTCAGATGTTCATGATCATTTTTCACGCAATGTTGAACGCCTCGGCCCAGATCGCGCGGGCGTCTTCAGTACCCCCCCCCCCCCCCGGAGTTATGGAGGGTGTCGGCAGGCCGGGTGTAAGTCGTGACCGGTTCGCGGCGCTTGGCGCCGCTCTCCATGCTGCTCATCGGGACGGCGGTCCTCGTGGCTCTGATCGGCCCGGGAGCAACGGCCCGGGCCCAGGCCCCCGACGAGCGCACGCCTCCCTCGAACCTTTTGGCCCGCTTGGTGCAAGGCGGGGTGGAGCTCACGTGGGACGCCCCGCTCGCCGAGAATGACGAATCCGTGGACGGCTACGAGATCCTGCGCCGCCGTCCCGACCGGGGCGAACAGACGCTCACGACGCTGGTGTCCGACACCGCCACGACCGATACCACGTATTTCGACGCCACGGCCACGGTGCCCGGTGAGCGCTACAGCTACCGGGTACAGGCGATCAGGGATGGGGTGAGGAGTCGCTCGTCCAACACCGCCACGGTGCTGGTGCTGCTGTCCGCACCAACCACGCGGCTGGTGAGCAATGTTGGCCAGTCGTCGTCGGTGCGGGTCGATGTCGCTCAGCAGTACGCCATGGGGTTCAGGCTGGGCAGTCACGGCCAGGGCTATGAGATCTCGGGCGTGTCGATCGAGTTGGCCGCGGTGCCGTCTGATCTGAGCGTGTCGCTGTGGATCGGCGGCCCTGCTGGGACGGCCGTTAACGGCGCTTCGAGTGTGCAACGCGAGCTGTTCGAGTTCGACGGCCCGGCCTCGTTCGGGGTCGGCCTGAACGAGTTCACGGCTCCTGAAGGGTCTTTCGCGTACCCGAATGTCAACTACTTCATCGTGCTGTCGGGTTTCGGCTCGTCGCTGTCGATCATGGAGACGGCATCCGACGATGAGGATCCCGGCGGCGAGCCGCAGGCCGTCCTGTTCGACTCGGCGAGGGTCCGAGCGCTGGGTTCGACCGGACGCTGGGATGGTCCCGCGACGCGCGGCGGCGCGCTGCGCCTGGCCCTCGAGGGCTCGAGGCGGGACCGCGGCGTCCTGGCTGCGAACTTCACGGGAGTCACGGATTTCCAAGAAATCGTCTCGACCGGCGACGACTGCTGCTTCGAGATGCACGTCGGGTCAGCGGACCGCTACCTCATCCGCGGTGTTTCTGTGGCGGCGGACGACTCAACAAGCAGAAGCGGCTTCTTCGGTCTCCCGTTCGACCTGCAAGACAGCTCGGGCGCCACGCTGTTCACCCTGCCCCATGCGTCTGCCCAAGGAAGCCTGGTGGCTGCCCCACTACACCTGGCTTCCCCGGCAGGCATGTCTGACTGGACGGCTCCCCAAGGCGCAACCGTGGCCGGCAGCAGTTCATACGTCTTCCACATGAACATCGTGAGCATTGCCGGGGACACCGCGGGGACAACGCGGGGAGGCATCATCAACGGCCGCATATTCTGCTCCGAAATAGTCAACTACACGGACGCTCCGTCGGCGCCGGGCGTGACCCTCTCAGAGCATGGGAATATCGCCTGCCCCACGCCGATGATGGCCGTCGACGGGGAGCCGCTCCACGCGATGGCGTCGAACCTGAGACAGGACAACGACAGCTACGCCACCGCCACATCCGCCAATGACGTGATATCGCAGGGCTTCGCGACCGGACCCAGCGCGTACGGGTACCGATTGCAGGGCATCGGCGTCAACGTCGAAGGCTCCGACGACACGAACAACGACCCCCAGATACCCGACGGACCGTCGTCGGTGAAGGTGGCCGTGCACGCCGACACGGGCGGCAAGCCCGGCGACAAGCTGTTCGACCTCGTCAGCCCCGACGACTACGCAGCAGGCAAGCTCAGCTTCTTCGAGGCACCCACGGGAACCAGGCTGGCGCCCGACACCTCCTACGTCATGGTCTGGACCTACCACAACGGCGAGGAGCACAGACTGCGCCGAACCTCAAGCAACGACGAGGACCAACCCGAGACACTCAACGGCTTCGCCCTGGCCGACGCGTTCTACCGCGGCGCCGACCTGAACAGCGTGACGGTGTCCACAGGAAGCCACGCACTCGAGATCGCCGTCTACGGCGAGGCCGTCGAGGGCAGCTTCGTGGGCAGCGCCAGGTCCGTGAGCAGCGGTTACCAGGTGACCCCGGACTGGCTCCACGCACCGCACGACGCCCGTGTCGGGGACCAGTTCAGGGTGGTCTTCGTCACACACCACCCAACGGGCGCCGTGTCCGGGGACATAGAGGAATACAACGAACTTGTCCAGTTCGAAGCCTCCGGCCGCAGCAGACGGGACGAGACATCGGCGCCATTCACCGATCGGGTGATACGCAGCGTCGCTTCGGAGTTCAAAGCGGTGGTCTGCACCGCTGCGGTCGACGCGCGGACCAACACCGCGATGACCGACGCCTTTGGCGCGACGATCCGCTGGCTGGACGGCGGCTGGGAGGATCGCCCCACGCTGATCGCCGACTCCTACGACCAGTTCTACAGCGGCGCGTGGGTCAACAGCGACCATGGCGCCTACGCCGCCGGGAACACCGCCCACTTCAACCCGAGCCACATGATCTGGACCGGGTGCGACGCCCAAGGCGCCTCGCATCCCGAAGTCCCGATGGGCACGAACTCGCCCACGGAGATGGTCGCGGTGGGCACACCGAACGATCCCAACGACAACTACGCCCCCATCGGCGCCGTCGACGTGAGTTCGGGGTACGTGGCGCGCCCTCGCCAGACGCTGCTGTCGCTCTACGCGATCTCGCCCGTCTTCACGATCGTCCCCGAGAGATGACCCCGGTCGTCGGCATTGCCGCGCAACCGACCCGGGCCCTGACCCCGCGGGGCATCGCGGCGGCCTTGCTGGCGACGGTGCTGGCAGCCATGGCGGTCTGGGCGACGCCGGCGTCGGCGGACACGCAGGAGCCCGCAGAGCCGGTCTGGACCGCCGACATGACAGTGGTGAAGTACACCAACGTCTCCATCGGGGCAGCCACCGCCGACCTGTTCTCCAATGTGGGCGGCAGCGGCGACCTGCAGATCAAGTCGCTCTGGTCCTACACACCGCACCGCGACCTGCGCCTGGCATTCCAGGAAGGCGTTCCCAACGCTGCGGACTACACCCTGCAAGTCGGCGACCTCTCCCTGGAGTTCCCCGCGGACACCTCCGGCGCCAGCAGCTTCAAATGGCACGACGTGGACGCCGACTGGGAACACGGACAACTCATTCATGTGCGCATCGTGCTGACGGCCGGAATCGACGCTTTTCAGGCCGACACGCCGGTCCCAGATGTCCACACCATCAACGAGGCGCTGAGCAGAATCGCGACGGCGGACAAAGACAGCAGCGAACCCGAGCCGCAGTTCCTGGTCAGCAACCTGGGCGTGGGCACCGAAGGCGCCGGCGGGATTCAGCGCACCCTTGACACGGCCCGATCAGGGTTCGCCCAGGCATTCGCGACAGGCCCGAACACCAACGGGTACACACTCGGCGCCGTCGACATCGCGGTGTCACGCTTCTACGATGCGTCGAACGCGGCAGACCAGCTCCGGGTCACGATCAACGAGGCCACCAGCGAAGACGAACCAGGCGACGCGCACTGCACCCTGACCAATCCGTCCACCTTCACCGCACCGGGAGTGATCGCCTTCGAGGCGCCGACAGGTGAAGGCTCCTGCCAGCAGCTGGCGGCCCAGACCACCTACTTCGTCGTCATCGAGTGGCCCAACCCGAGCGGAACAGACTCATATGCAGTCATCCCCCAGACCTACCCCACCGAGAATTCAGCTGCCACCGAAGAGGACCCCGGCGGTGCCCAAGGCTGGTCGATCGCCGACCGGGCCTACTACCTCACCGCCAGCTCCGACACCCGCACCTGGACCGCCTACGACGAGACAGCCAGCTTCAAAATCAAACTGACCGGAACAATCTCAGAACAGACCACCGAGACCGAGACCGAGGCTGAGACCGAAACCGAGACTGAGACCGAAACCGAGACTGAGACCGAACCGGAACCGGTCCCGTTCACCGTCAGCGTGACCGTCGCCGCCCCGACCACTCACGACGGTTCGTCGGAGTTCACCTTCGAACTCGACTTCAGCGAAAACCTCCGCCTGAGCTACAAGACCCTCAAACTCCACGCCTTCAACGTGACAGGCGGATCCATAAAGAAAGCCCAAAGGACCAACAGGCCCGCCAACATCTCCTGGCGCATCACCGTCAAGCCCGACTCCACCGGCGACGTCACCGTGGTACTGCCGATCCCCAACGACTGCGACGACACAGGCGCCATCTGCACCGACGACGACAGGAAACTGTCCAACCGCTTGGAGTTCACCGTCAGCGGCCCACACCAATAGACCACCCACAGATCTCGGCACTGCCTCAACCCACCGACCTACGCCCCGGGCCAGCGAGCGGCCCGGCTCTTGATGGGACAGCTCGCTGACCTGAGTGCCGGTCATCCCCTCAAGCTGGTCGAGGATGAACTGGTCGGTCGCGAGGCGGTTCGGCAAATGCGTCCGTGTGCTGTCACATCTCCTCGGTACGGTCACCACAGCACTCGAAATGGGCGCCGGACATGACCCCCAAGCTGACCACCGACATCGAGACCCGCACCGAGATCGGTCCCCGCGACCGCCAAGAGGACCGCGTCCGCGCTGTGGAGAACCCCGACGGATCCTGGGTGATCGCTGTCGCAGACGGATTGGGCGGGCATCCGTATGGGGACGAGGCTGCACAGGCGGCAATCGACGCGCTGCCCGAGCGCATCGCCGATGCCGCCGAAATGACGGCTGCGTTCGATGCGGCGAATGCTGCGGCGTGGGCGCTGCGCCCCGAGATGCGCTCCCACAACGAGGGCGTGTCGTCGGCGATTGCGCTCACGACGCTGGTTGTCGCGGCATGGACACCCGAAGGAGGGTTGCTGCTGTCGTGGATCGGGGACTCGATGGGATTCGTGGTTCCCCTCGGAGGCGGACCGGGCTGGCACTGCGCACCGCACAACGACCCTTTCGGGTTCATCAGCCGCTGCATTGGCATGTCCCGCGCCGACCGGGACAGCTTCGACCTGCCGCCCGGTGACGTGGATCATTTCGGTGACGATGTGCGCGGCGAACGCGTGAATGGGTGGATCGAAGGCGGCGGCTTGCTGCTGGTTCTGGCGACCGACGGATTGTTCGGCCCGATCCTGGGTGCTCATGGCCGGGAGTGGTTCAGCGACGATCCCGACGACAACAGCCTCGGCTTCGCGCTGCCGACTGATCGACGCGGCACCGCGGCGGACGCGGCGGACACGCTGATGGACACCGCCCGGTTCGCGGGACTCCAGGACAACATCACGATCGCGGTCGCACGCATCACACCCGAGGTCTCTGAGGACGCTGGCGGTTCGATGGCAGCGGAGGCTTGAAGGGCCGCAGTCAGTTCCAGAATCCGAAGAACGGCAACTGGACCAAGCGCGACGCGTCCTCAGGCCGATTCATGGCGATGAAGAGATCTGGCGGGCCGTTCAAGGGCGTGCGACGCGAGCACTAGCCCTGATTATTCATGAGAATTCTGCTGGTCGTCTTTTTGGCGTGTTGTGGGCCTTGTTTGGCGGTGTGGGGCTGTTTGGGTGTCGGCGGGGTTGTGGGAGGGGAGCGGTTGGGCTCGGTTTTGGTGCGCGGGCGGGACCGGGTGGGGGTGCGGGCGTGGTGGGGCTGTCCCGCTGCGGCGGGCGTGGCGCGGAACTGGTCGGCTGGGGGTTCAGCGGGGGTGGGCGATGGCGAGCAGTGCTCGGGCGCCGGGGTGCTGTTCGGGCAGCCGCAATAGGACGCGCCGTGCGCTGTGGCACACCAGGGCGGGAAGGTGCCATAGCTGCCAGCGGAGCCGTTTGGGGGCCGCTTTGGCGAGCGCGCCGGTGAGGCAGGCTGTTTGGAACCATCCCACGAGCGCGAGGCCGGTCATGCACATGGCGGCCCAGGTGCTGTTCGCGTGCCAGTCGGTGAACGGCATGCGCGCAAGGCCGCTGTCTTTGAGCCGGCGCACGGCGTCCTCGATGTCGGCGTGTGAGCGCATCAGCTTGTCCAGCTGTGCGGGGTGGCCGGTCTGGTCGGTGTAGAACCCCCAGTAGCGGAAGTTCTCGCTGGGGAACAGGCTGCGCTGCGCTCCGGGGTGCAGCGGCTCGCGGCGCACCACGAGCCGGGTGCGCTCGGGCCAGCCCGACAGGTCCGCCAGATCGGTGAGCTCCGCGACCTGAGCGCCGCGCCGTTTGCGCTGATCGGGGCGCTTTGGGGCGTTGTGCCAGCGGCCCGGCTCGCCCAAGGCGCCGCGGATCGCGGCTTGGATGGCTGGGGCGGACCGCGCCGAGATCGCATAGCCGATGCTGCGGTCCCGCAGCCCTTCGGCGAGTTTCGCTGAGCATCCCCCGGTGTCGATGCGCACCACCAGCGGACGCTCCACGAGGTCGGGGTCGTCGCCTTCGCGGTGCCCTGCGGCGTCAGGCGCGGGCAGCATCGCCACCGCGGCGTCGAGCACTTCGAGATGATCGCCGATGTGGTTCGCGGCGGCGTTGCCCGGCCGCTGCTTTAGCCACAGCGGCTCCCCCTGCGCGGTGGAGCAGATCATCGGATGGAACCCGAACCCGCCCTTGTAATGCGGCGCAGCTCCGGCCTTGTTCTCCGAGTGGACCTCCACCAATGTCGAGTCGATGTCGACCACCAGCGGCCTGCTGCGGTCGGCGGAGGCCCACAACGGCTCGCGCACCGCTGCGGCCGCGCCCAAAAGCGCCGCGGCGCCGCTCGCGCCCAGGCCCGTGAGGGTGCGGTACAGCGTCGAGTCCGACGCGACGTCGCCGAACAGCTCCCGCTGAGCACGCAGATGCTCGATGTCGGTGCACGCCTCACCGCCGCCGGCCAGCATCAACAACGCATGGACCAGCACCCGGCCCCGGTCATGAACCGGGGCGCGCTCGCCGCGTGGGGGAACCGCGGCCGACAGCGCCTCGGTCAGCCCGACACGGTCCGCGAACCCGCCCAGAGCGAACAACCCCGCGCCCCACACGACACGGTCCCCGCCGCCTGCCAGACGCGCGTTTGTGACACTGCTAAGTTTCACCTCGGAGATGCCCCCCTGAACTCGCGGATGCGTTCATTGCAGACACGTATCGTCGCAGGTCAGAGGGGCTTTTCCGCGGACCCAGACAAACCAGTCCGCCCGACTCGTGAATAATCAGGGCTAGGCCGCGCGAAACAAGCCCCGGAGCTGGGCTCCTGGGGCTTGCTGGTTGGTGGGGTGTTGGCCAGTCGCGTTTACCCAGGTCAGACGGGGCAAATTCGGGGCGAAATGGCCGTTTTCGGGGGATCTGATGGCTCCTGCGGAGATCATGGTTATGAGTCCCCGCGCGCTACGGTCCGACCACGCGTCGCAGCAGGCTCCATTTGCGGCGTCGTGGCCGTTAACTGGTCGAGCGCGAATGCCTCGAGAGAGGTTCAGGCGCATCGATCACAGCATTCTGTCGAGCGCCTTCTCAGTCAGCAAGATTCTTCCCTATGTCTTTAGCGAGGAGCAGCAGGTGTTGTTCGTTGCCGTGCACATTTGAGAAATCGGTTACTCGGCTCTTGTAGTACGCAACAGCGTCATCGTTCTCTGCATGTATCAGGAGGCCTCTGCAGCCGATTGCCGTGCTGTAGTTGTAGGTCTCTACTATGACATGCCCGAGCATCCGACTACCCAGCCCTTGCCCTTCGTGAGCGCTGTGAACTCCGAGCCTCGCCAGAAGAATAAATGGCTGCATCGGGTAGCCACCCGCGCCCTACTTGAATCGGGATGGAAGCGTCTCGGACGCCACTCCTGACATGCACCATGAAAAGTATGCGACAACGTCGTGTGAGTCCGCGGACTCAGTGATGACGTAAACCTTCGCTGCTGTGCCGACTTTGCGATTATTCGGACCTTGTCGCCGCAACCAATTGGTCTGCGCTTCAGAAGAACAGCGGAAACCGCCTACTTCATGCCTCCGGTTGAGCGGGGCTAGATCCGGATAATCATCTATCACGCCCTGGAACGAGCCCCTGCAGACAACAAGAACTCACGCAAGCCAGGCATCTCGCGAGGAGGAGCATCAAGCATCTCGTACCACGAATCAGCATCTTCTGCCTTGATGATCGGAGGTGTGAATGCGCGCATTTGGGCGAACCGCAGATACAACTCGAACGCAGCCGGTGTGAGTTCGCTACGGATTGGCTCGTGTTCCCCAGGTAGGCACACCGCCTTGAAGTATTCGAGCATTGCGTCGTGATTCATTACCTCGTCGGAGTACGCATCCGGTGCCAGACCATGTCGAGCTTGAACCCAAGGATTCTCGCAATGAGTCGATTCAATGAGTGCATCGGTGGCCCAACAGCCCAGCGAGTCAGCAACCACATTGAGAACATGAACCGCATCTGAAGGGAGTTCCGCCTCCGCATACCTGAGCGTCGCCGCATCAGGCCAAGGGCTCTTGAGATTGAACCTTCCCTGGTGTCTGACAAAGACGTCTCTCACGACTGGGCCGTTTGACCAAGCCTCAATTGGCTCGTCGAAGAGAGGCTTGCGATGCAACGCCAAATGGCAGCTCTGTGCGTAGTACAACAGCTTCTGCATATGGAAGGTACTGATCGTGCCCGAGCGACTCACGAGGAAAGCTGCTGCGTGGAGCGCCTTTGCCATGCCGATCTCACCTCCCTAAACACTTCATCGACGAGAATCAGGCTCTCTGTCAGCGTATAGGACGCCATTCTTGCGAACGCCCCAAAATTCGGCCGGAACTCGTACACACAACTATGTTCCGATAGGGCAATGGCGGCAAAACCGCAGGTCAGGGGTCATTTCACGAGACTCGGAGCTGCGTCTAACGGTCGCCTAGCAGGCAGGGGAAACAGCACGCGACAGGACTGCGGTAGCACGAGCAGCCCCTGAGCCGTCTGCCTCGTCGCGCGTGTCCACACGCAGCCCGCGACCTAACTCACGCGAACTGACAAGACAGCCCCTCAACAAGCCCCGAACGCATGCCGAAACGCGGAAAACGGGCCAAAACGGCCCGAATCAGGTGCAACTGGCCAACACAAACAGGGTGCACTGGCCAACACCCGCTAGTGGGATGTTGGCCAGTCGCGTTTGCCCAGGTCACGGTAGGCGAATTCTGGCCGGTTCGCGAATCTCCACACGAAATTCGGCGAATCTCCACATTGGCCCCGAAGGGCTAAAACCCCTGGTCAAAGCGTTGCGACGCGCACCGAGGACAAGTGGGAAGTGCACAAATGCGCTTTCAGAAGACCGTTTTCGGCGCGAAATAGCCGTTTTCGGGGGTTCTGAACGCTCTCGCGGCGAAGAGGGATATGAGTTCACTGCACGTTGCGGTTCCATCCGTAGTGCTCACCCGCATCATGCGCACACAACCTCACGCCATCCGACACCTCGGGTCGGCGGCGAGTATCACTGCACTGACATGCGCGCCACATCCCGAGATCGGAAGCTTGCTAGCAATTCCCAACACATACATAGAAGCTGCGGTGGACCGCGTTGCAGAGCTTGAACATCACGGCTCCCATTCCCGGTCCACGTTGGGCGACAACCGAATCGATCTGCCCAAGTCGCCGATTCAACTGGAGGTCCACGCGGGACCTCGAATTGTGTTTCAGTCTTGTCCCCGGGAGACATGCAGCGAAGGGGCCGCAGCGAAGGACCTCTGAGAATGGCGTTCGAGCACATCGCAAACCGCCGTGGCGTCGGTTCAGCGGCTCGATGGATCTGCGTAGGGCACTTCATCGCATCTTGGCGCGATCGAGCGTTCACGCCCTGACCGACACGTCCCTGACGACGGCTGCCGCTGGCAGAGCGCACTCGTCGATTGGTCCGGCAAGTTCGGCAGAGCGGGGTGCCCACAAGTTGGCATGGAGGCGCATGTTCAGGTGTGGGATGGGCGTGGGATCCCACTCAACACGCTGGTGGGCAACATTCCCGTCAACCAGCCACGTCAATTGGCCCGGACGCCAGTCGATTGCGTAGCGATGGAAGTCGGCCGTGGCGTCGAAGCCGAGATCGATGCGACAGGGGGAGCCGCGATACCCGAAGCTCATGTCGGTGCCGTCGTCTCCGGGATTGAAGTAGACGTTGACGAGCATTCGCCAGGGGTCGTCTCCGGCGAACTCGATGTCGATCTCCTGTCGGGGTGCGGCTCGATGCAGGAAGAATCCAGTAATCAATCCTGAGCCTGGCGCTGCCCTAATCTCGGCTTCGAAGCGCCCATGCCCAAACGGCCGGATGGACGCAAAGGCGCCGGATCTGTACGGTCGCACTCCGCCTTCAATGGCGTCGATTTCGAGTCGCGCGCCCTCTGCGCGGTGCCGGAGGCCCTCCGGCACGAACGACGCCAGGTTTCCTGGGAACGTCTCGGTGATTCCCGGGAACAAGGTCGAGGCCTCCTTCATGCTGGCTTCGGCGACAATTGCGCCAGTCGCGTCATGGGGGCGGCTTCCGTTCGGTGCCGGTTGCCAACTGCTCGATGGCGGTAGGACCCACGGTGAATCGTCCATCGCGCCAGAGTTCCCTCGGATTCGCTCAGCAGGCTCGGGTCGGGCCGGCGGGCGGGCATCTCGAAACAGCCCAAAGGTTCTCGGGGCTCCAGCCGGAAAGGCTTCGGCAGGAGTCGAAAGACGCAAAAGGCGGCAGAGGGCTTCCCAAGACGGATACGCGGAGCCGTTGAGCGTCAAGATTGCCGACCGCGTTGACGGCAGCTGTTCGCGCTCGAGACCGAGGGGTATGGGCGCGTCGGCTTCGACGAGGATTACATAACGCTCGTCCGCCGCAGCAGCGGAGAGCACAGTGCGCACAACTGGGGCGTCGACGAGGGCGTCGAATGTCTTCAACACATCTCGCAGTTCTGTCTCGCGTAGCGGTTCTTCATCGCCGTCGAAGACGCGTACGCGCAACCCGAGCATCGACAGCGCCATAGCGAGGCTTTCCCGCTCCTGACCCGCAGTCCATGCCAGAACTGGGCCTGCGTGCGTTGTAGTTGGAGGCTTGAATCTGTCTGCTGCGTCGACGATCCCAGCCCGAGCCAGGTAAGGCAGGATCGAATAGGAATTGTCAGATGCTTCGTCATGCCGTTGCTCGATTGCGGGCGACGTGAGTGCCAATGCGTCGAGTTCGGCGAGTCGATAGTTCATCCAAAGGTCAACGGGCCCAGTGACCGGCATGGCGCGAAGGAGCATCGCGGCGCCTTTGCGCGACAGCACGTAACCGGACAGGAACCAGAGACCGCGCACAGGTCGGAAGAGGCTGTCGCAAACGTCATCGCGCATCGCAGTTCCATCCGCGTCGCTGTACGAGAGATAGAGCAACTTCGGGCCACCTGCGGCTGCGCAGCGGTCTAGTGCGGTCCTCCACCCGGCATCGATCGCAGCTGGTGCACCTTGTGAAAACCAGACGTCGTCCTCCAGTACGAGAACGTGTTCGTCGGTCCCATTTGCAACAGCCTTCCATGCCTCCACGTGTGACCGCGCCACTGCAACTTCCTGTCGTGTCATCCGCACTGGCTCATTCTCGGCGAAGCACTCCGCTAAGCGGGCGTCGGGCTGCACATACAACTGATCGCCGATTCGATACGTCGGATCCACGTCCGCGGTCGCAGCGACGGCCCGACCGTCTCGAGCATCGACTGCTGCGAGTCGCCGCGTGATCGACGACAACGGCTTGCCTTCGGACGTTCGGAATCGGCCCAACTCCTTCGTTACGCGCCGCCATCGCCTCGGCTGCCTATCCAAGTTCACAACCAAGACCGCGCCAATCTGGTCTGTGCCTGAGCCGAAGGCATGAATCCTCGCGCCCGGCAACGACACGGCAAGCGCACGCCACGTTCGGAAAGCGAGCGTTCGCATTGGGCCGACCACCCTGTTGAAGTGCATAGAGGGCTAGTCCGCGCTGATCCGTCAGAGATCCATATTGCGCCAGTTGCGGGCGTCGTTCCGATAGCCAAGATCCCACTGCGGCTCTGCGGTCCGCTCCCAGTCGAGGAGCAACTCGAAGTCCGAATGAGCGTCCTCCATCTGCAATTCGCGCGCATGGCCGGCGAGCGCGGCAGTGAGATTTCCGGGGCCGGTTGTCGATTGAATGTCCGGTGCTGGCTCGCCTCCGAGGAGCCTGTCTGTCGCCCGAGCCAGAGCTCGGCGCAACACAGGGTGACCGGCCGGTGCAGCTATCGGATTGTTGTTGACATAGAAGATGCGGTCGCGAATGGGAAGTTCGGTGCGGCGCAATTCAGACGGCGGCACCATGCCACCGGCTGAGATGTCATAGGCGAGCGCCTGCACCTTAAGGGTATGGTCGCGGAAGATGTACTTCCACCCATCGCTCATCAGCACATCGTCGGCGTCGACGTACAAGCCACCTTCCGCGTGCACGAAGCACAGGCGCAAATAGTCGCTCCGCATTGCGGGATGCCTACATCGCCCAAACGCGGAGAGATGCCGCGAACTGTACCGCTCCGCGATGTAGGCGCCAGCGGACTCGTCGTCGAACATCCGGAAGGCAAAGCCCTCGGTCCGCAAAGAGCCCCAACTATCGAGGCAGCTGCGCACGTCCGGCGGCACGTCATGAGGGTCGTGCCAGAACTGCACCAGCGTTCTGGGGATTGGCTCTGTCGGATGAGCCTCATCCCATATCGAGGTAGTTCGACTGCCGAGCAGCTGACGCAGCGTCAACTGTCGAATGAAGTCGGACCGCAGGCTGTCATTCTCCTCAAAGCCGGGCAGGTAAGCGTCGGCCGCCGAGGGCGGGAGTCGATGGCTGTTGTTCGCTGCCGCCGGCTCAGCCTGTGAATTCGCCTGATCGTGTCTTGGCAATCTCACCGAGTGCCATCCCTCCGATACGCCTTGTAGTGCGGCGACTCCCGGAAAAGATATGCGCGGCCCTCAACCACGAACCCGTCCAGACCGTGATCCACGGTGTACTTGTCGAGGTCCGTCAGGTTGTTGATAAACCCCTTCCCTTTGAAGTTGAGCGACGTATTGCATAGCACCCCGTAGCCCGTGTGCGCCTTGAAAGCAGCGAGTAGCTCATACAGGCATGCGTTCGTGTCTGGTCCAATCGTTTGGAGCCTGGCGGTACCGTTCACATGCGTCACGGCAGCAAGAGCATCCGTGTTGGCCGTGTAAGTGAACAGCATGTACGGACTCTCGTGGCCGCAGCCGAACCATCGCTCAGCGTCAGCTTCCAGACACACGGGGGCAATTGGTCGGAATTGCTCGCGCTGCTTGATCTCGTTCAGGCGCACCTTCGTCCCTAGGTCGAACGGAGCCGCAAGAATCGACCTGTTGCCCAAAGCGCGAGGACCGATCTCGTACCGGCCGCTGACCCAGCCGAGGATCAGACCGCTACTCAGCATGCGAGCGATGTCCTCGCAGGAAACGTCGAAGATGTCATACCGGTCACGATTCACGGGGGCATCCGTCCGGAAGGACAATCCGGAATAGACGTTCCACTTGATCTTGGCATCGCCGGTCAATTGGAGCTGAGCGTCGATAGCTGTCCCGATCGCTGATCCGGAGTCGTTGGGAACTGGCGGCACGAAGACGTCAGAGAAGATGCCCGTCTCTCTCCATTTCGTGTTCCAGTCGCAGTTCAGACCGCAGCCCCCGGTCACAACCAGTGGCAGCCCCTTGCGCAAGTTCTTCTGAGCGAACAGGTAGAAGGCGTCGAAGATCCGATCGCTGTAGATGCCAGCGAAGTTCCGAAACTCTTGGTCGTCTGTGCCCACGTTGAAGTAGACGGACGACTCAAGCCGATCGTAGAGATCGAGCCGAACATGTCGAGACGTCAGGAGGAACGTCATCAACTCCTCTTCCTCGGCGGTCGGTGTACTCCTCTGCGAGTAGGAAGCGAGTGCCATCAGCTTTCCGGCGTCTGTGAAGCGCGAGAACGGCGCATCCTTTGGAAAGGTCGGATCTGCCAGTCCGTAGATCGCTGCGTACCTGTTCCCGGGTTCATTCATCACATCCGCGATCCACGTGATGTTCACGTCGGGATCGATTTCGTAGAACGCGCCGATCGACCCTTCCCAAACCAGCGCGTAGCAGGATGTGCCTTGCGGGTAGGGGGACATGCCAAAACCGCAGAGGAGGTGCGATCTCTCGTGAGAGGACGAGAAGAACGACACTGGCTTTCCAGTCAAGTGGCCGTCTCTAGTCACGATCCCGTCTCTCGAGACACCGCGATACCCAACATGGTGGTGCGAACCGATCGTTTGCGCCTCGCGCGGCCACCAGCCTCCAGTGCACACCACGTCGGGCACTTCTTCGAGACGACCCAAGGCGTCGAGGAGATCCGGGCTCGAGATCGGGGTGTAGCGGTAGTTGGAGTCCTTCTCTGCTTCCACCGATGAGACGAGGTGGCCATCTCTAACGTGAGCTACCGCTCCGTCGTGGCCGGGGTTGTACGAGAGGATATTCACGCTGGCCAAACCCTGATCGCCCCTTGCCCTGAGTGCCGACCCCTCTGACCTCGTTCGGCCGCTCGGTGATGGCCTGCAAGCCTTAGTGCGGCCGATCGTCGACAGTGGGTCCGCAAGTCTGGCCCACGGCGGCCATCTCCGCTGGTCACGCACCGCAAACTACCTGGGCCCGGCAGTCCTGAGCGTTAGGTGGTGGTGCAGAGTAGTGCCCCGGCCAGCGCCGCTGACGAGCCCCACCGTGGGGGCCTGCCGATCGGATTAGAAGCGCTGATGGTGCGGACGCCCCTCGTCGCGTTGCTGATCGCCGGCCGTGCCGGCTCGGGGTTGGATCCGAGCAGTGAACGAACCTGCGAGGCGGCGGTGACCAACATCTTCGCCCTCGGTGCCGAAGCCGATTCGATCGCCAGCCGACCGCTCGAGGATCCCGGCGAGGCCGAGGACATCTACGACGATCTGATCGTCGTGCACGGACGATTTGAGACCGCCTTGATCCAGGCGAAATCACGCGGTGGTGACTCAGTGGTGCTCGATGACATCGAAGCCGTGCTGGACGAGACCTGCGAGGCCACCGCGAAGCCGGCAGCGTGCTGCTCAACCGCCACCTGGCGTTGCTGAGGCTCAGCGGATGGTCAAGAGCTCTGTGGACGGACACAGGAGGTCCCAGATCGGCTGCGTTGCGGCCGCTGCAGAGGTCCCGCACGACCCGCCATGCTGAAGAGACAGCCTCCGCTACTCAGCCGACCATGTGCACACTCTGATCCCGCCTCCCCACGACTGTCTGGCAACTACCCGACATGGCTCGGTCCGCCGACCGCAATGTCCGCCTGACCCGCTGGGTCCACGACTACAACTGCCACCGACACCACACCGCCGTCGGCGGCACACCCGCATCACGCGCACACAACCTCACGCGAAGCGACATCGAGTTCCGAAGCTGAGGATGGTTGCCGACTGTTAGGACTACTCGCAAGAGGAAGACTCGACGGACGATCGAGGGTCGCAACGCAGAATTCGGCATCGCATGGCCATGCTGCGCCGTGCGCAAGTGAACCGCGCCGACCATTGCACAGGCTCCGAGGAACTCTGGGCTTGGCGGAGGCGTTGGTGTGACCTGAGTTGCGCGCGGTCAGACTGCCCGATCTTCGGCGGTGCAAGTGGCTTAGCGGATCTGGTCCTCAACAGCAACGGACAACCGCATCTCATGGGACGGGTGAAGCCGTCACTGCTCTGCTGGGATTTGACGGGGAGGAAGCCACATGAACGCCGCGAACGTTGAACAGCCTGCGAACGAGGTCGATATACGAGCCGAGGCCTTGCGGTCTGACGAGGTGGCGTGCCAAGCGGCGTACGAATGGAGCCGCCAACTTGTTGACGATGCCCTTCGGACATTGGAGGCTCAACGCACGCGGGCTGTCGCGCTGCTGTCGATGACGATCTTGATCGCGGGCGTTGCCGCCTCCGTGGCCCCAGCTGGCTACGCCGATAACTCGATCGGCGGCGTCGGGATTATCGGTTGGGTCTTGTTCGCTCTCGGGACGACATCTGTAGCGGTGTGCGCGGGCATCGTTGCGTGGCCCGTCACTACCGACGCAGCGCTCAGGCCGACACTGATCATCGAGAATCTTGTAGAGCCCCAGCATGAAACAAGATCCCGAGTGTGGGCGTACAAGGCACTGGTGCGCGACCTGTTTGGTGCCTACGAGCGCGATCTGAAGCGCTCAGCGGCTGCTCGTAACACCGCCTACAAGATGCTGCTCGGAGCCGTGTACGCAGTTCTCGCTGCCGCCGCTCTAGTCTGGGCGGATGCCATCTTCTGAGGACTCACCGCCGCCTCCGCCGCCTCCGCCGCCTCCGCCGCCACCCCCACCGTCGAACGAGACGGTCAACCGCTCGCGCGACTTTCCCGAGAGCCCGCCTAAGCGCTAGACGTTCACCGGCAGATTCCACAGGCGGCGGACTCTGAGAAGTCCGTTCTCGGCGTGAATTCGCCGCTCTTGGGGGATCTGAGCGCACTCGCAACGACCGGGGTCATGAGTTCTCTCGCCGTGTCGACTGCGGCGAAGTGGCGCAGCAGGCTCTACGCGGCACTGGATGCGTGATCCGCCCAAACGAGACAATTGCGTTCGTTCTGATGCCTGTTGGTCATCCCATGGGGCCAAACAGCGAGACGTGTCTCGAGCCGTGCACGCATTCCCACGGCATCGCTTCGCCCGATGGCTCGGGAAGTTCGCCGTCGCATACCCCGGCCCACTGGTCCACGAAGGTTTCGACGGTTTGTTCCCGGTCGGAACCGCGAGATTTCATCACGGCTTCGAATGCCGATCCGACGAGAGCGGGGCAGTGGCACACCGCCAACGGCGAACCCGCAGCAACGAGCATCTGGTGGACCGACGGCTGGTCGGCGCGTCTCTACACGCATGCAAGGGACGCCGCAACCAACGGTCACGCCCTACTGCTGACAGCCTCAGCAATCGCGGACATAACCAACCACATCGGCGAATTGTCGATTCACATCGAACTGGCTCGACGCAGCCACCCTCCCCACGAAGCGCTGCCTCTAGCGACAGCAACACGTCGGTTCACCCGAAGCTCAGCAGACAGGCGAGATTGAGTACCGATCCCTTCGCAATCGGGGAGTTCTAGCGAAGACGCGAGAGCCATAGCCGGAGCCACCAGCGCATGGGGCGCCTGGGCAGCCCAGCAACATTCGATCGCGCCATCAGATGGTTGCGAGGAGACCAAACCAGCCGCTCGCAGATCGCCCGCAGCCGAATCAAAGCTCTGCGCGCCATGGCACGCACCATCGATGCTCTCACTGACGAGATTCGCACCGCCGTCGACGCATCCGACACCATTCTGTGCCGCATTGACGGCATCGGCCAACTCTCAGCTGCCGACATCCTCACCGAGATCGAACACTCAGCACGATTCAGTACCAAAGCTGCGTTCGCATTGGCCAACGGCACCGCACGCATCGAGGCAGGCTCGGGGCGAGTCCGACGTCACCGACTCAACCGAGGCTGCGACAGCCGGCAAAACGAAGCCATCCACACTCCCGCCCTCACCCAGACCTCTCGACCAGGCACCGAGGGTCGTAACTGCTGCGAACGCTGCCTCGCCCGCGGCAAGACCAAACGAGAAGCCATCCGAGCCCTCAAACGAAGAATCTCAGACCGCATCTGGACCCACCTCAAGACCACCCACTTGACATAGGAACTCACCTAACCGAGATCGCGATCAAACAAGCGGCGAAGAGTCTGTGGCAGTTGGGACGCAGTGGTCTCGCAACACCCCTTGCGGACCCGTCGACCGGTCGACACGTGCCTTGTCTCTACGGATCGTCTGCGACCCTGTTCACTTACGACCAGCATCAGGGGCGTCCCGGAGCCCGTCGCGCAGTACTCCACCCGACCGTCCGGCGAGGCTAATGTCAATGGCCAGTGGGATCTGCCCAGTGGCGGACAGTAGAACTGCCCGTTGGTGGCCAACAGAACTGCCCGGTGGTGGCCAGGTGTTGTGCCCGTGGGTCAGTTGGCCGGTGGCGTCACCCCCTTGCCGGCGGTGGCTTGGGTGAGGCGGATGCTGTCGCCGGCGGTGAGGACGATGTGGGCGTGGTGGAGGAGCCGGTCGACGGTGGCGTTTGCGATGGTCTTGGGCATGAGTTCGTCGAACCCGGCGGGGTGAAGGTTGCTCGACAAGGCGATGGAGTGTTTCTCATAGGCAGCGTCGACGACGCGGTAGAGCGCTTCGGCGGTCTCGGTGGCGACGGGGAGCAGGCCGATGTCGTCGATCACGATGACGTCGGCGCGCATGATCCGCCGGATCGCTTTGGCGGCGGTGTCGTCGGCGCTGTGGCGGCGCACGAGCGCGCCGAGGTGCTCGAGACTGAACCAGGACACTTTGTGGCCGGCATCGACGGCGGCCTGGCCGAGCGCTTCAAGGAAGTGGGTCTTGGCGGTGCCTGATGGTCCGCACACGACGAGGTTCTCGTGGCGGTGGATCCATTCGAGGGTGCGCAGCGCCCGCTGGGTCGGCGCCGGGATCGAGCTGACGGTTTCGTCCCAGGCGTCGAAGGTCTTGCCGGTGGGGAACCCGGCCGCTTTGCGCCGGGCCCGGATTGAGGATGCTTGACGGCCGGCGAGCTCCTCGGTGAGCAGTGCGCGCATCGCTTCGGCCGGTTCCCAGCGTTGTGCTTTGGCGGTGGTCAACAACTCCGGTGCTGCGGCGCGCATGTGGGGCAGGCGCAGGGTGCGCAACAGGTCGACGACCTCGTCGATCGGTGCTGGGTTCATCGGTCGCCTCCGAGGCGACCCCAGGCGGCGGTGCCGGGCTGCAGCGAGTGCACGTCATCGGCGCGTCGGCGTTGTCGGGGCGGGTCAGCGGCCAGGATCGAGGCCAGGTCGCCGTCTGCGAAGCGGCCGAACATCGCGGCGGCGCCGAGCGCCCCGTCAAGCCGCTCGGCGCCGTGCAGTCGGGCAAGGGTGACGGCTTGGGCCATCTTGACCTTCATGCGGGTCGTGCCCGCAGCAGCTGCTTCAACGAGCCAGGTGCGGGCGCCGTCTCCGATGGCGCCGAACTCGGCCTCGGCCGCGCTCGTCGGTTTCGGACGCCGCCCGAGCGGCCCAGCCGGGCGCGCCGGGTAGTGGGCGTCGTCGATCATCGGATGCCCAGGCGTCGAACGCTGGTGGCGGGCAACCTCGATTGGGCCTGACGGTGCGCAGTGGGTGACGACGAGGTGGTCACCGTCCACACGCACCCACACCGTCTCATCGGCCAACGTGTGCGGGACCGAGTAGGTCACGCCGCCGAAGCTGATCGTGGAGCTCCAAGAGACTTTCCGGGTCTCCCCGAGCACCGCCGTGTATGGGGCCTCGGGCAGGCGATGCAGCCGCTGCTGCTCCTCGAGGACCATCTCGACCGGTGCCCGCCGGGTCACCCGATGCTCACGGCCGTTGACCTCGGCCATCCACGCCTCGCACGCATCGACCAGCTCGGCCCAGCTGGCGCAGTCGCCGCGCAGGTTCGCGTCGGTGGGCACCAAGTCGGCCTTGGCGACCCGCACCGTCGCCTCTGACCCGCCCTTGGACTCGGGGTCCGCCGGCACACACGTCGCGATCGTGATCCCGTAGCGGCCGCCGATCGCGACCATCTCCGGATGCCTGACCGGCACCCCCGCGACGTGGTCGATCGTGACGGTGCGCTCGTTGTCGGTCAACCAATACGTCGGTGCACCACCCAAGGCCCTCATCGCCCGGTCGACACAGCCGATCACCGTCGCCAACCTGCGATCCCAACACGGCACCACCACCCGGAACCTCGACCACGCCAACCACGCACAAAACAGATTCGTCCTTCGGCCCGCGATGACCGCACCGGTGCCCCAGTCCCACTGCGCCCACATCCCAGGCTCGCCGATCCACGGCCGATACACCCGCCGCCGACCACGGCGATGGTTGGCCTTCACCTCCGCCACCGCCCGACGCACCGTCCGGGCCGAACCCTCGAACCCCAACGCCTTCAGCTTGTCGTGGCAACGATCGGCGCGGATCTTGGCGTGCGACCGCTCGACCCACTCCTCGATCTTCGCCAAGAACGGATCGATGATCCGCCCCCTGCGCCGCGGCCCGTCGCCGGCCAACTCGCCGGCATCGCGCTCAGCGACATAACGGGCCACAGTGTGATGAGACACCCCGGCCAGCTCACCGGCGCCACGCAACGACCCAGCCAGGTCGAACGCTTCCAACATGTTCATGATTTCCTCGCGAGACTTCACTCGCTCCTCCAACTCGACGGTCACCGTTGTCGTGACCGGCCATTCGAGTAGGAGGAGCACCCCGCCGCGGTGGACCCCGACGGAAAATGGACTTCAACGCGGGCAGTCCTGTTGGCCGCCGCTGGGCAGAACCGTTGGCCCCCAGCGGGCACCTACATGGCCGCCACTGGGCAGGATCTCATGGCCGCCGACACTTGGGCGACTGACCCACCCCCAATCGCCCCGACAGGCCTGTCTGGAAGCTCCAGTTACGCTGTGCACATGCCGTCAATCGGCGACCAACACCGGCCGGGCCACAACCCGGCCGTGACTGAGGCGTTCCGGCAGATCGCCGACATCTACGTCGAGACCAGCCGGGAAGCGACCGAATCCGACCCTGACCTGTGCCTCGACATCACCGAACTGCCACGCACAACAGCTGGCCGCACATCCGACCGGAGCTAGCGGCGGCAACCTGCAGTGGACCTGAGCGAAGCCGGCAACTGACACGTACCCAAAGCGATGGCGGCCATCCGTCCAGCGGCTATCAATCGACTCGGCGGGCACGACCCGGCGGCTCGCTTCTCGAGCATCCTCAATGTCACCGGCGGGTAGTGGAGAATACGGTCAGACGGTTCGGGTCTGAGGAATGTCGTCTCAGTTGGCGGCGAGCGCTGCGCCCTGGACAATGATCCGCGCGACCTCTGGGGTGATCTTGCGCGCGACCCGGCGGAGCTTCTTCAGGCGCTTCTCGTCAGGCCCGCCGAGATGTTGCTCAATAGCTTGATCTACCGCCTTGGGAAGCGCAGCGACAGGGTCTGAAACTGACGGAGGTTGTTGACAGTCGGGGTTTCTCGTCAGAGGAAGTCCTGATGGACGATCGAGAGGGGATTTAGGTACGTGTTTACCCGTGACAGGTAGTCTTGACACACGAATTCTCAGCAACTAGCTAGAGGCTGGTTCTAACCAGATCGGCACTAGTTGATGGTGTTCACGCCGAACACGGAACTCGACGTACCAGCCAGCATGAACTTGGTAGCGCCTTGTGATGTTTGGCTGGCCGGGAACCTGTTGGCCGGGCATCTCAGCGGTGGACTGATGTTTCACGAAGTCCATCGCTTCGAGCGCGGCATCGTGCTCGCCCTCGTCGTAACCACTCAACATCTCAGCAAGACGTTCTATGCCGCCTTCGGGATCAACCCAGTTCCATCGGTCAGGCGATCTCACCGTTCGCTTCGACGGCGCGACAGAGCTTCCGCGAGTTCGTCAAGTGACATTTCATTCTCGCGTTGTGAGCCTCGCTGCACCCAATCTTGGTGGTATGCCTCTTCACGTTTGCGGGCTTCGGCAAGTGTGCTGCCCCCGAACGGCGATGCGCCGACCCGAGAGGACGGCTGTGGCACAGCAGCCGATGTGTCATTTCGTTGGCTGGGCTCTCGACGCGGTTTGGTGTCGCGTCTTGCGCTGGACGGTGAGACGTGTACGTGTGCCCGTGTCCTCAACAGTCTGATCGTCTGCCCTGATGATCGTGCGATGCGGCCTGGGCTGCTCCTTGCTGTCACGATTCCAGGTGTCTTGATACGGAACCCGGACTGGCTACTCATCGCTCCAACCCCCATATGGCGTGGGCATGCTCAGTTGTAAGGGACACAAAACCCTTGACGATCTGTTCATGGGCTGCGTTCAGGACCGCTAGCGCACCGTCGAGACCGAGCGACGGGGCGAAGCCGCGCGAGGCGAGATGGATTGCGAGCAAGCGTTCTTCTTCGACACTGAGGGGGCCAATCTCTATGTCGAGCCATTGGCACGGTTCGGGGACGTGAAAGTGTAGGTACGTCGCCGCTCTGTAGGGCTCCGACAGAAAGTCGTTGCTCATTTCGCCGCTCCACGGAGCAATGATCGAGGCGGTGTCTTCGGGACCCGTCCAGCCGTTTCGTGCGGTGATGTAGTTCAGGTAGAACACTTCGCAGATGTCGGGTTCCAACGCTGTCTCGGCGACGCTCTCGACGTGTCGCCATGCTTCCTTGAAGAACTCTCGAATATTCTCGTAGCGTGGGTATTCCTCGGTGGGGTCGTCGTCGGACCAGTTGACCATGAGACGGTCCGGCTGAATTTGCACAACCCTGCTTCCGGCTGCGTTCTCCAACCACAGCCGCTCTCCGGCTGCCTTCTCATCCGCTGCTGACCCGCTTTCAGGAACCAGGTCCATTCTGGCGAGCACTCGCCGCGAGTGGCGTTCGTAATCGGGCCATGCTGCCGCGAACGCGTCTACGTGCTTCCAAGGCAGCGGTTCCACGAACTGTGCGATGAGTCCGACTTCTACAACGGGGGGGCTATCGAATGTTGGGAAGTCCGTCGCGGTCATGCGACCTGCTGGTCGCAACGTGTACGGGTCAAGTCGTGCGATGCCATAGCAGTTCCTCCTTGGACCAAAAACACATGTGCGTAGTTCGCGTTGTGAGATTACGTACCACGGGCGCGCGTGCGCGTGGTGGATGGAGTACTTCGTTTCGCGCATATTGTCAAGCGGCGCGAGCAGTCAGCTGAGCGGGGTCAGTCGGTGCGGGACAGCGACCAGACTAGCGAGGCAATCCAGCCGAGCAACAGGTTGAATGCGATGACCCCCTCTCCCACCGGACGGGTGCGACCGCGCCCCGGCCACGACACTCGGGGCGAAGTACCGCGGTACCAGGAGAATGAGTATCTCCACTTCACCCACCGAACGCGCTGTGGAGGTTGCCTGTGGCGAACGAGGATGAAGTCATCTCCGCACCCAACTGAACTGACGCAACACCTAGCCCCGCCGAGACGCGCCCCATGGCTGCGACGGAACCTACGCTGCAGGCCACCGACCCACACAACCAACGACCACAACGAGCCAACACCCATAACGACTGGACCAACTAGCCCTGATTATTCACGAGTCGGGCGGACTGGTTTGTCTGGGTCCGCGGAAAAGCCCCTCTGACCTGCGACGATACGTGTCTGCAATGAACGCATCCGCGAGTTCAGGGGGGCATCTCCGAGGTGAAACTTAGCAGTGTGACAAACGCGCGTCTGGCAGGCGGCGGGGACCGTGTCGTGTGGGGCGCGGGGTTGTTCGCTCTGGGCGGGTTCGCGGACCGTGTCGGGCTGACCGAGGCGCTGTCGGCCGCGGTTCCCCCACGCGGCGAGCGCGCCCCGGTTCATGACCGGGGCCGGGTGCTGGTCCATGCGTTGTTGATGCTGGCCGGCGGCGGTGAGGCGTGCACCGACATCGAGCATCTGCGTGCTCAGCGGGAGCTGTTCGGCGACGTCGCGTCGGACTCGACGCTGTACCGCACCCTCACGGGCCTGGGCGCGAGCGGCGCCGCGGCGCTTTTGGGCGCGGCCGCAGCGGTGCGCGAGCCGTTGTGGGCCTCCGCCGACCGCAGCAGGCCGCTGGTGGTCGACATCGACTCGACATTGGTGGAGGTCCACTCGGAGAACAAGGCCGGAGCTGCGCCGCATTACAAGGGCGGGTTCGGGTTCCATCCGATGATCTGCTCCACCGCGCAGGGGGAGCCGCTGTGGCTAAAGCAGCGGCCGGGCAACGCCGCCGCGAACCACATCGGCGATCATCTCGAAGTGCTCGACGCCGCGGTGGCGATGCTGCCCGCGCCTGACGCCGCAGGGCACCGCGAAGGCGACGACCCCGACCTCGTGGAGCGTCCGCTGGTGGTGCGCATCGACACCGGGGGATGCTCAGCGAAACTCGCCGAAGGGCTGCGGGACCGCAGCATCGGCTATGCGATCTCGGCGCGGTCCGCCCCAGCCATCCAAGCCGCGATCCGCGGCGCCTTGGGCGAGCCGGGCCGCTGGCACAACGCCCCAAAGCGCCCCGATCAGCGCAAACGGCGCGGCGCTCAGGTCGCGGAGCTCACCGATCTGGCGGACCTGTCGGGCTGGCCCGAGCGCACCCGGCTCGTGGTGCGCCGCGAGCCGCTGCACCCCGGAGCGCAGCGCAGCCTGTTCCCCAGCGAGAACTTCCGCTACTGGGGGTTCTACACCGACCAGACCGGCCACCCCGCACAGCTGGACAAGCTGATGCGCTCACACGCCGACATCGAGGACGCCGTGCGCCGGCTCAAAGACAGCGGCCTTGCGCGCATGCCCTTCACCGACTGGCACGCGAACAGCACCTGGGCCGCCATGTGCATGACCGGCCTCGCGCTCGTGGGATGGTTCCAAACAGCCTGCCTCACCGGCGCGCTCGCCAAAGCGGCCCCCAAACGGCTCCGCTGGCAGCTATGGCACCTTCCCGCCCTGGTGTGCCACAGCGCACGGCGCGTCCTATTGCGGCTGCCCGAACAGCACCCCGGCGCCCGAGCACTGCTCGCCATCGCCCACCCCCGCTGAACCCCCAGCCGACCAGTTCCGCGCCACGCCCGCCGCAGCGGGACAGCCCCGCCACGCCCGCACCCCCACCCGGTCCCGCCCGCGCACCAAAACCGAGCCCAACCGCTCCCCCCCGACGGCCCCGCCGACACCCAAACAGCCCCACACCGCCAAACAAGGCCCACAACACGCCAAAAAGACGACCAGCAGAATTCTCATGAATAATCAGGGCTAGCGGGTCCCCGTCAGCGCCTATTTCCCATCGATGGTCCAAGCGCTGGCCGTGACATGGGCCCTGCCGAGGCGCGCAGCACCAAGGAGCAGCAAGCCAGCAGCGCGTGCCGACGGACCTGCGTCGCGGACGGGTGGAATTCTTCATGTGCTCAACGGCGATTCGGTGGCCGACGCCTTCACGGTCGCGCGTCAGCTCCTGGGCGCGGCTTGGTGAGCGTTTGTCCTACGTACAGCATCAGCTCCGGGGGGCTGTGCTTGACCGTTTTGATGGCTCGGTCGATGTTGTTGGCGCCGATGGTCATGTCGCGGGTGTGGACCGTGTCGGTCTCGTCGGTGTTGCGGCGTGGCTGTCCTCGTGTGGTTCGTCGTAGGGCGAGCCCGGCGGGTTCTTGGCATTCGAGCAGCTGGCTCAGCAGTTGCCAGAGCGGCATGGTTTCCAGCGCGACGGCGTCCTGGGTGGCGTGCGGCCGGTACATGAGCTGGCCTCGATGGAATTGGACTCTGGCGCTGTCGCTGCCCTTGCCGTTCTGAAGCTGAGACATCAGCCTGCTCGCGCCCATGGCGACGGAGTGCTTCACGAAGTGCTCGACCGCGGGAGGGATGACACCGGTTTGTGATCGGGTGCTCCAACTCTCAGACAACCACTGGGACAGGTCCGGCATCACGTAGATGACGTCGGGGTGATTGAGATCACGGAAGCCGGCGTCATGCGCAGCGGCAGTGCCTAGGTCGATCCTGATGTAGGAGTCGATGGATCCGGTCTCGCGCCATTGGGATCCGGCGGAGGCGACCCGCTCGGGCGTGGTGGGCTTGATGATGAACCACTTGTCGAGCGTCCCGGGCCAGCGGGTCACGCTCTGGGCGTCTTCGTGCGAGCAGATCCACGTCGTGGGACCGAGCGCTGCGAACAGCGCCTGGACTGTCCACGTTTCGACGAGCCTTCGAGAGACGATGCGGGCCACGGGTCTGATTCCTCGGCTCGCATCGTCGCGCGGATCAGAGGCGCAGCTCGGCCAATCGCCTTCCGAGAACTCGGCGAGTCGACACTGCGGTTGCGTCTCACGGCGACGTGTTCGGTGCGCTCGCGGTACCGCAAGCTTCTCTGCCCTGTGCGGCCGGCAGCCTCGTTCTCCGATCCGAAGTGCGCGCGCGACCTGCACATGAGTTTATTTTTCTGAAACATCCGCTTAGCCGCATAGGGACTGGGAAATCGGGTTCGCACCTTGCAATCGCGTCGTTCCATGTCGTGGCACGTGACTACGGCTCATAGGTAGCAGCCGCAGTGCCGGTCGCCATTTCGGCAAGCGACACCGCGGCTGCTGAACCCGTGCAAATGAGAACTTACCGACCCGTCGTCGATGCGGTCCCGCAGACCGCCAGGTGCCATGACGAGGCCGCGCGCGGCCCTGAGGTCCTGCTGTGACGGGCAACGCAGCCGACCGAGGCCAAGGGGCCGCGGACCGGACGGACAGGGCTGCTGTGTCGGCCGAGGCGGTCCGCAACCGCCCGGGTGCCACTGGGAGCATCCGTGGCTCGATCCCACTGATTCTCGCCAGGCTGCGCGAGATCGAGGGGCTTAGTCCCGCGACGAAGAGCAATCTGCTGTGGCTCGCGAAGAGCCTGCTGGAGTACTTGGTTCGCGTTGCCGGGGACCGCTGGGTCAACGTGACCCAGCAGATGACCGATGCCTGGTGCGACGGGAACTGGGCAGACCCCGAGACTGGTCGGAGGCCGGGCCGGTCTCTGCTGTTGAAGAAGCAGCGCCGCTGGGCTGCACGTCGTGTCGTGCGGGCCGCAATCGCCGCGGGGCAGTTGCCGTCCGACAATGCGATGGCGGGACTCGCGGACACGTCGCGTAAGCGCAGGCGCCCTGCGGGTGTCGGAGACGACGACCCGGGGCACATCGAGCTCACCATCGAGCTTTGGTGCCCCAGAGACGAGCAGTCGCGGGCTGCGGCTCCCTTGTTGGGGATTGCGCGCGACTGGGTGACCCACACCGGTCCGCCGTCGGGATCCGCGGCGACCGCGTGGCTGCGGATCGTGACCGATGCGCTGCTGTGGTCCGACGGCGAGCTCGGTACCACCGACCCCGACTTTGTGCTGCACCCCCGCAACGTCGAAGAGTTCACCATGGACCCTGCGCGCGGATGGTCCGACGGGCGACGTGCCCAGGCGCGAACCGTGCTGCGTCGTGTTGGCCGGGCGGTCTGCCCCCAGCTGTGGCCCGAGGGGCCCCGACCGATCGGGGCCATCGACGCTGTGGTGCCGTACTCGCCGGTCGACGACTTCCTGTTCCGCGAAGCAGCCTTGATGGCGGGCCGCAAGCTCCGATGCGAACGTCTGTGGCTGACCTCAGCGACCCTGGGGGCGGGCCTTCGCGGCATCGAGGCATTCCGGCTCGGCCCCCGCGACGTGGTGGAACTCGACGCAGGTCGACTGGGCATAAAGGTGCAGCGCGACCGGCAGCGGATCGTCCCGATCCGCGAGAGATACACCGCTCTCGTCGTCGAGGCCCGCGACCTGTGCGGCTCAGATCGGTTTTTTGAGGGCGACAATCCCGCCGCGCCGTCAAGCCTGGCAACGCGGCTCACCGTCCAGGGTCTCGGACGGCTGCAGATCCAACGCGCCCGGGCCACGTTCGTATGCGCTCACATCAACGCAGGCACACCACTCGACGTCCTGCACGAGATCGCCGGCCCGATCACCGGTGCGTACCTCCATCAGATGCTCGCACGTTGCACCGGTCCGGTCGACCCCGTCCAGGCTGCCAACAGGGGACTCGGGCCGTGAGCCGCCGCCAACCAGCGCTCAGACACTCGTCGGCGCCGGCTCCTGACCAGCTCGCCCCGGAAGAGGTTGGCAGGAGGCTCGACGCTAGCGAACTGCCTCACGATGTGCGCCGCCACAACGTCAAGCTGCACGCGGCGGACTCGGGGCACATTGCCGAACTCGAAGAGGTGCTGATCCGCTCAGGAGTCCTGCCGTACATCAGGCGCCGCTTCAAGCCCAAGGGCGGCAGCACCTCGAAGCTGCCGGACGAGTCTCTGCTGATGGGAGCGCTGTATGTGGCCGGTGAATGGAACAGCTACTTGCGGACCGAACTCACCGGGTTCTTCGCGGGCCTGAAGCCCCAAGACGCCGTCGATTGGGGCATCCAGCCTCTCGACGGTCTGCGGGAGCCCATCACGTACAACACGGTTCGCAAGCGAGCGGACCTCATCGAAAAGGCCCTGTGCGAGGGGTGGGTGGACGAGACCGACGGCACCGTGTGCGACCTGCAATGGTTATTCGACTCGCTCATCGCAGCGTCGGTCCCCGACGAGGTCACATGGCGGACGGCGTCGGTCGCCATCGACACGACCGACTTCCCGTCGTGGTCCCAGCCGCCCCATGCGCGGCGCGTGGTAGAGGCCGCCGTCGCCGAAGGTGACATCGCCGAGCTCAACAAGACCATTCGGCTCCGCCGGGGCGCAAAACGACGCAGGTTCAAGCGGACGAACGGCCTCATCGGCCAGCGCCGCTCCGACGGAGGGATCATCCTCAGCCGGACGCCGGGCGCTAGCTGGGGTCATCGAAACGCTGCCAGCGGCCACGCCGAAGACATCTTCTTCGGGAACCACGTCACAATCGCGGTCGCGGTCAAGTACAGGAAGGTGACCGGAAGCCAAAAGAAGGCCAAGTTCGGGCCCAGAATGCCTCCCTACATCGTCGCGGTCGACAGCAGCCCCGCCGGCGTCAACCCAGCCGACGCCGGCATCCGCACCTTCAACAGAGCACGCAAGCTCTGCACCCACACCGACGACGCTGTTGTCGACCGCGGCTTCTCCCAGCTGCGGGACACCTTCAACCGCGAACTGCACAAGATGGGCGCCCACGTCACCATGGACCACAGGTCGGACTGGCTCAAGACCGCGAGGCCGGTCAAGCTCGGCCCCAGCGGATACCCCGCAATCGTCCACGCCGGCACCATCCTGCACGCATGCACACCCAAGAAGTGGAGAGTCCCACCCGAAGGCCTCACCGAAGCAAAGCTGGAGAACTTCTACGTCTACCGAGAGAGATTCGCGCTCACCGTCAACCGGCATTTCCCCAACGGTGACAAGCAGTTCGAGTCGCCCATCCACAGAGGCGACTTCACCATCGGCCCTGCCGAGAACCCCGCCTCGACCGGCCGAGCCCTCTACCCCAAACCCGACGACTTCGACACGCTGTTCCCCGGCATCCCCAAAGAACTCCTCCACCAGCCTGTTGTGCGTCTGAGTTTGCCGCGGAGGGTCCACCGTGGAATGAACCAAGTCTGATCGTGTTCTCGCTGACGCGTGAAGGAGCATCAGATGACTGTCAGCGAGGGTCGGCGTCGACCGAAGAAGCTGTCCGCGGAGACGAAGTGGGAGATCTACTTGCAGGTCACGGGCGGAGAGATCACCCAGGCCGACGCGGCCCGGAAGTGGGGGGTCGATGTGTCGACGATCATCTCCATCCGCCGGACGGTGAAGGACGCGGCGCTGGCTGCGCTGGCCCGCAAGCCGGGTCGCCCGGCCACCGAACGGAACTGGGAGCTCGAAGCGGCCCGGGCAGAGATCGGTCAGCTCACCGAGGCGATCAAGGTCCAAGCGATCGAGTTGGCCATCGTCCGGGGAAAATCCGGCTGGGACTGAACGGACCGGTCCCGGCGAGAGTCCCCGCCGAGGCCAAAGAGCTGGTCCTCAACACCGTCGACGACGCCGTTGCCGCCGGGTTCTGGCACACATGGGCCACCGGTGTGTGGCAGGTCTCCGACGACCGGGTGCACCGCTGGCGGGCCCGCCGACGCGAGCTGGGCACGCTCAGCGACCTCGCCCCGGGCGGCGCGCCGGTGCATGCCTTGCTGGCCGACGAAGTCGCGGAGGTCCTCGCTGTCGCTGAAGAGTGGGGACCGGTCGACCGGTCGCACCGCAAGCTCGCCCACCGCGGTTCCTATGTGGGCCGGGTGTGGGTGGCCCCCTCGACGTTCCGGCGCGTTCTGGCTGCCCACGGGCTTGTGCTGCCCGAACAGCCGCCGACACCACGGCGGCCCCGCACGCCGTGGCCGCACTGGCTGGTCTACCGAACCGAACAGGATCTGGATCTGGGACGTCACCCACTTCGGGCAGGCCCGGCGCTGCGTGTTCGCCATCGTCGACATGGTCTCGCGCTACTGGATCACCAGCCTGGTCTCGACCGAGGAGACCTCCACCCAAGTGCGTGTCATCTTCGACCAGGCGCTGCTAGCCCAAGATCTCGACGAGCTGCTCACCGACGACCGCCTCGATCTCGACATCGACGACCCCGACCGGCCGATCCTGCTCGCCGTGTCCGACAACGGCCCGGCCATGACCAGCCCCCACACCCGCGCCTACATGGCGATGATGGCCATCGCCCAACACCACGGCCGACCCCGCACCCCCACCGACCAAGCCTGGATCGAGAGCTTCTTCGGGCACATCAAGCACGAATGGCCCCACCTCGACGAGATCACCGACCCGGCGTTGCTCGACACAGAGCTGGCACGCATCCGGATCGACTACAACGAAGTCCGGCTGCACGAAGCGATCGGCTACGTCACCCCCGACGACGAACACCACCAACGAGGAGAACCGATCCGCGAGGCCCGCCGGCAAGGCCTCCAACGAGCCCGCACACGACGGCTCGACCACAACCGCCGGACCACCACCAACAACCCCGAGAACACAGCATGACTTGGTTCATTTCTCAGCCGATCTCCGCGGAAGACTCAGACACACCTCAAGCCCTACATCATGGTGACCGCGGAAGAGCTCGACGACTACCAACAGCCCCACTTCGGCACCCCGCCGCAGAATCAGAGCTACGGGCGGCGCCTACCGAGCGAGAACGGGTTCGCAATCCTCAAAGAGAACAACGGACTCACCAACAAGACCTGCCGCGCCGCCAACGACGGCGCCCGAGCGATCTCAGTCATCGCGAGGATCGTTCGCACCAACCTCAACCTCACCCGCAAGCAACGGCAAGAAGCACAAGAGGCCGAGCAAGCAGCCAAGAAATCCAGACGCACCCACAACGCGACCCAACCCAAGACGTACGAACCCCGACAGCCCGACGATCCCGACCCCGCGACTTCACCCGAAACCGACACCGGCGAGTCCGACGCCAGCGCACCCCGCGCACCTCCCTAAGAATCGCTCCTTACGTCACAAATGAGGCAGACGGCCGCCGAGCCGTCTGCCTCGTCATGCCCGCACTCAAGCGAATCCCGACGGGTGCCCCACGAATTGACGCAGTGGCGCCGAACGAAGCCCCAAACCCACGCCTGAACGCACAAAATCGGGCCAGATCGGCCCGATTTCCTGGATTCTGGCCAACATCCACACCGGATATTGGCCAACATCCTGTTGGTGGCGGGGGCAGGATTTGAACCTGCGACCTTCGGGTTATGAGCCCGACGAGCTTCCAGACTGCTCCACCCCGCGGCGAGAGCGACAACGCTACCAGCGGCCCAGCGAGACCGGCAAAGCCGGACGCGAGCCACTCGCTTAGCTCAGGATCGAAGACTGCCGAGCGGCTAGAGCGTTTCGGCGTTTGGAGGCTTGCCGACCGCCGGTTGCGTCGCTTCGGCCTTTGACCGGACCCGATCCCGGACTGCAGCGAAGTAGTGCTCGTCGGCTCGCCCTGCGACTGGCCCTGCGGCGCCGTCAAGTATCAACTCACGGAGTCTTGACCGTGCTTGATCAGATGGCATCAGCCCACACACGCACTCATGAGTTGGAGCCGGGCCGCCGTCCGTTTAGCCGGTGGCGGCTTGTTCGAGCATTCGGGCGGCCCTGGCGATCAGGCTCTCGGCCTCGTCGACGGCCTCCTGGTACGCCGCCAGGTCGCCCTCACGCAGCGCAGCGTCGGCCCGGTCGAAGGCCCTCGCGGCCCGCTCGAGCAGGTTGCTCACCGTGTCGGTGTCCAGGGCCGGCTCAGGCTCGTCGTCGGCAGGCGCGGCAGCAGCCGGTTCGTCGGGGGCATCATCAGGCGTCACGGCCGGTGCCCCGCCCAACGGCCGCACCGTCTCATTGATGATGTCGATGTCGACACCGCCGAGGGCCTTCTCGAGTGCGCCCTCGAAGGTTTCTGAGATCACCACATCGGAGCCGATGCCGGCAATCACCAGCTGCAGCTCGGGCACCGCCGTCGGCCCGGTCGCCGCAATGAACAGCGGCCGCACATACAGCAGCGAGTTCTCCACCGGGATCAGCAGCAGGTTGCCTGGCCGCACCACCGAGCCGTTCTGGTTCAGCAGCGTCAGACGCTCGGAGATCTCCTCTTCGGTCTGGATGTTCGAGTTGAACAGCGCCGGGCCGTCGATCGGCTGATCAGACCGGATCTCGTACACCTCGATCTGGCCATAACGGTCCGGATCGTTGTGGACCACCATGAAGCCTTCAAGGTTCTTACGAGAGTCGTCCTCGGAGAACGGCACGAACGGCCGGAAGATCACAAACGAGGCAGAGTCGTCCCCCGGCAATCGGAACAGCAAGTACTGCGGCGAAATCCGAGCCTCGACCGTTGCGATCACCTGCCCGGTCGTCTCGTCACGCACCGTCTCGACCGTGGTCTGCCCGATCGAATCGCCCGGGTCCTGGGCAACCGCCCATGCCCCAGCCGCGTCGTAGAACTCCGACGGGTTGTTCAGGCGGTAACGGCCCCACGCATCGGTCTGCACCCGGAACAGGTCTTCGGGGTACCGGAAGTGATCACGCAGCTCGGCCGGCGGCGGGCCATCGGCAAACAGCGCAGGGAACTGCTTGATGTAGGACTGCACGATCGGATCGTCGTCGTCCACCACATAGAACGTGACCGTCCCGTCGTGGGCGTCGATCACGGCCTTCACCGAGTTGCGCACGTAGTTCAGCGGCTCACGCAGGTCGCTCCCCGGCGTCGCCGCCCGGGAATTGGTCCGCTGCGAATACGGGAACTGCGACGTGGTCGTGAAGGCGTCGAGCACCCACTTCACCTTCCCATCGAGGACGACCGGATAGGGGTCGTTGTCGTAGGACAGGAACGGCGCCAGCAGCTGCACCCGGTCGGTGATGTCACGGTTGTAGAGAATCCGGCTGTCACCGGTGATCTCGCCCGAGACCAGCAGGTTCGGCTCCGCGAAACGCACTGCGAACGCCAGCCGCCGCAGGAAGCCGCCGATGCCCACCCCGTCTTCGCCGTCATACCGGGTCGTCTCGGTGCGGTCGTCGTCGTCCTGGAAGTCGACCTCGGCCCGCTGGGCGCCCACGATGGCGTAACCGGGAAGGTCCTCGCCCACATACAGCCCGGGCTCGTCCAGCTCCAGGGCCTCAGCACCCTCAGAAATCACGTTCGGGATGTCGCCCAGCGCGTACGCGGGCCGACCGTTGGTGTCCACCGCATTGGCCGGCGCCGCCGCCACGCCGTAGCCGTGGGTATAGGCGACGTGCTCGGTCTCCCACGTGTCGGTCGGCAGCTCGGTGGGCCGCAGCTCACGGGCCGCCAGCACGATCTGAGTGACCTTGCCGTCGATCTCGTACCGGTCCACGTCGATGTCGCGGAAGTCGTAGAAGCTCTTGATGCCCTGGGTCTGCTGGAAGGTGTCCCGCATGACGTTGGGGTCAAGCAGGCGCACGTTGCGGATCGTGTCGAAGTTGTTCGCGATGTCGTCGGCGGTCAACTCGGGTGTGAATTCGAACTCATTTGAGGTCACGTTGTCGAGCCCGAGCGCAATGCGGGTCATCTCGATGTTGCGCTCGATATAGGGGGCCTCCCGGGTGGACTCCGAGGGCTCCACCTGGAAGCGCTGAACGATGGCCGGATACGCCGCTCCCGCCAAGCCGGCAACGACCGCCCACAGCGCCACAGCGATCACCGGGTAGGTGAAGCCGCGCCGCCAGATGTTCACGACCAGCAGCAAGAAGCTGAAGATGCTGATGATCATGAGCAGCCGCAGGACCGGCAGCTGCGCGTTCACGTCGGTGTAAGTGGCGCCGTCCACGAAACCCCGCGTCGACAGCGTCAGCTCGAACTGGTCGAAGTAGTACCCGACGGCCTTGATGAGCGCCAGCAGACCCAGCAGCAACGACAGGTGCGCCTTCACCTGCGGTATGACCCGGCTGCCTGCGGGGGCCTGGACCCGGATTGCCCCGTTCAGGTAGTGCCAGATCGTGGTGAAGATGAACGTCACCAGAACGGCAGCGAAGGCCCAGCCGATCAGGAAATTGAAGAACGGCAGGCGGAAGATGTAGAAGCCGACATCGCGGCCGAACTGCGGGTCAGCGAGGCCGAATTCGGTGCTGTTGATAAAGAACAGCCACGCTTCCCACTGGCCCGAGACACCCGAGCCGACCATGAACGCCAAGACCAGCGCGACGGCGAGACGGATGAGGCCGCGGCGGCGGCGGCTCATCTGGCGCCAGCGGGCGGCGATGTCCTCGGGCGGGCCTGCGGGCGCCGATTTGGCGGCCATGCGCTCGGCGATGAACAGGTTCACCCACAGCAGGACGAAGAAGATCGCTGTGAACAGCAGGCCGAGGCCGATCTTGGCCCACAGCACCTTCCACCACACCGAGGCGAAGCCCAAGCTGTCGAACCACAGGTAGTCGGTGTAGAAGCCGGCCAGGCCGCGAATGGACAGCAGCAGGATCAGCCCGGCGCCGACGACGACGCCGATGATCAGGCGGAAACGGTTGATGTTGCGACGGCGCGGCACCCGCCGAGGCTGCTGGGGCTGCTCGGACGCGGGAGGCGGCATGTCCTCTGGGGGACGCATACGGCAGGGAGGCTACAAGGGCGGGTCGGTCCCGCAGCCAGCGGACCCCGCCGCCGACGGGCGCGGCGCGTAGGTTCGGCGGAGTGCACCTGGCGGTATTGGTTTCGGGAACCGGCTCGATCCTCGAAGCGATGCTGGGTTGCAAGCTGCCGGTGGGCCTGGTGGCGGCCGATCGGGCGTGCCGTGGGCTGGCAATTGCAGCCGATGCCGGGATCGAAACGGTGCTGGTGAAGCGTGCGGATTGGATGGTTGGCGGGGCCGGCGCGGCCGCCGGGACCGGCAAGCGCCGGTTCGACCGCAACGGCTACAGCTGCGAGCTAGCGGCTGCACTGGCTGGGCGAGACGTGGACGTAGTGGCGATGGCCGGCTTCGGCACTGTGCTGGATGGATCGTTCTTCGAGTGGGGCGGCGACCGCTACCGGGGGCGGGTGCTGAACACGCACCCGTCACTGCTGCCGGCGTTTCCGGGCTGGCACGCGGTACGCGACGCCCTCGCTGCGGGAGTCACCGAGTCGGGCTGCACCGTGCATGTGGCGATTCCCGAGGTGGATGCGGGCCCGATCCTGGCCCAGCGTGCAGTGCCGGTGCTGTCGGGCGACGATGAGGCCACACTGCACGAGCGCATCAAAACCGTGGAGCGGGAGCTTTACCCGGCAACGATTGCGGCGTTCTTGGAACGTTGCGAAACCGATGAAGTCGCTGCACTGGTGGGCGGTTCGACTGGCGGGCAGGCCAGCAGCCAGGACAGGATTCAGGAGGGACTGACCCGATGAGGGCGTTGATCTCGGTGTGGGACAAGACCGGCGTGGTGGACTTCGCCACCCGGCTGTCGGGGCTTGGCTGGGAGATTGTGTCGAGCGGCGGGACCGCTGCGGCGCTGGCCGATACGGGCGTACCGGTGCTGGCAGTAGAGGACGTGACCGGCAGCCCCGAGATGCTCGGCGGCCGGGTGAAAACGCTGCACCCGCGTATCCACGGCGGGATCCTGGCGGACCGGTCGAAGCCGGCGCATCTGGCGTCCTTGCATGAGCACGGCATTGCGGCCATCGACCTGGTGGTGTGCAACCTGTACCCGTTCCGTTCCGATCCGGGCCCGGAGCTGATCGACATCGGCGGGCCCGCGATGGTGCGGGCCGCCGCCAAGAACCACGGCGACGACGACGGCGGTGTCGGTGTGGTGGTTGACCCGGACGATTACGAGCCGGTGCTGGCCGAGCTCGCGGAGCAGGGTTCTTTGAGTACGGCGACCCGGCGGCGGCTGGCGAGGGCCGCCTTTGCACACACGGCCGCGTACGACGCGGCGATTGTCAGCTGGCTCGACGAGCCGGTCGACGACGCGGGATCCGGGACTGCCGATACGGGGGCCGCTCCCCTGCCGCCCACCGTGCATCTGGCGCTGGAGCGGGTCGAGGGGTGCCGTTACGGCGAGAACCCGCACCACCTCGGGGCCCGGTATCGCCCGGTCGGCGAGCTGACCTGGTGGGACCACGCGTTCCAGCACCGCGGGCTGGCGCTGAGCTACATGAACTTCTTCGACGCCGATGCGGCCTGGCGGATTGTGCACGACCTGGGCGACGCCGAGGACTGCTCGACTGTGGTCATTGTGAAGCACGCCAACCCGTGCGGCGCGGCCGCCGGCGACGACCTGGCCGACACCTACCAGCGGGCGTACGACTGTGATGCCCGTTCGGCATTCGGCGGCATCGTGGCGTTCAACCGGGTGGTCGACCTGGACACGGTCGAACGCCTGGAAGCCGCAGCACAGGCCGACTTGGTGATCGCGCCCGGGTACGAGGACGGTGTGATCGAACGCATCGCGGCGAAGCGACGCAACACCCGCGTGCTGGAGGCACCACGGCCCGACGCCGCTGGAATCTCGCTGCGGCAGATCAATGGTGGCTGGCTGGCGCAGTCGCCACATACCTTCGCCTCAGCGCCCGAGGAGTGGCAGGTGGTGACCCAACGCCAGCCCACCGAGCAGGAAATGGCCGATGCCCGATTCGCTTGGCGGGTGTGCGGGCATGTCACCTCGAACGCCATCGTGCTGGCGCGTGACCGCACAGCGTGGGGCATCGGCGCCGGCCAACAGAACCGGGTGGAGTCAGGCCGGCTCGCCGCAGCGAAGGCCGACGGGCGTGCCGCAGGCGGCGCCTGTGCCAGCGACGCCTTCTACCCGTTCGGTGACGGCGTCGAGGCCGCCGCCGAAGCCGGCGTGAGCGTGGTGGTGCAACCCGGCGGCGCCCTGCGAGACGACGACGTCATCACCCGAGCCAACGAGCTCGGCCTCGCCATGCTCTTCACCGGGGAAAGGCAGTTCCGGCATTGATGCCGGAACCATCAGACACAGTCGGCACTAGCGCATCGGCGTCGCTGCGCTATGAGTCGGTGTGAGCCCTAGCTCACCCGCATGGCGCGGGTGCCGAGTTCTACGAGGAGCCTCTGCTCAGGATCGGTGAGGTCAACCTCGAGGGCATCCAGTATTCGATTGATGCGGTACCGGACGGTGTTTCGATGCACCTGCAGGCGATGAGCGGTCAGCTTGACGTTCTGACCCGAGTCCAAGTACGTCCGCAACGTGCGAACCGCCTCGCCGATCTTGTTTTCGCCTAGTTCGGCCAGCGGTGCAAGCAGCTCATCGATCGTCGCCCGCACGTCGTCGACCTCGTACCACCGGATAAGTGCTCGGGCGAAACCGAGCCGGTCGAAGTGATGGAGCTTGTTGGTGATGCCTCCCGCTTTCGCGGCCCGGAGCGCCGAGAACGCCTCGTCGGCTGTGTTGCGAAGCCCGGCGGCGCCGCCCTGCACGGATCCGACCCCGGCGGACCATTCCAGACTTGGTTCGACCTCTTCCAGTTGTGCGAGCCCCGAGCGCAGCCGGTCATCGAAGATCTCAGCGTGCCGGGGATTGTGGCGGTCCTCACTCAGGATCAGCAGGACTGACGCATTCGTCCCCGCGGACGTCCACGAGTCGTCGCCGGCAATGACCTTGTCGATAAGCACCCGGGCGGCACGCAGCTGGCGCCGGTAATTGTCGGCTGCATCGTGACCGCCGACAGCAAGATTGTGGAGATCAACATGGGCTCCGAGGTGGTGCCCCTCCACCGCAAAGCCGCTCCGGCGAAGCCTCGTAAGGGCTTCCGCGCTCGTGCTGGCGTCGCTCAGAAGGAATTCGTTGAGGAGCTCCCCGCGGGACCGCACGGGAAAGTTGGCTTGTTCGAAGTCCCGTCGCAGGGTCTCCTCGATGGCACGGCCGGCATAGGTCAACGCGGCGCGGGCGATGACGTCTGTTGTTCTCGTATGGAGCGTGAGGAAGATGGGCCGCCCCGAGCCGGTGTCGAGGGGCACGGCTGTGACGTTGAGACGCTCGAATTCGAGGGTTACGTCGCAGTCCAATGCCGCCGACAAGTGGCCAAGCAGCTGGGAGAGATCCTCGGTGCCAGGATCGTGGGAGTCGACGATTCGGCAGAGATTCTCCAAGCGAGTGACCGCTTCGCGGTGCCCACCGACATTGACGTCTCGCACGTGCACGGCGATCGCCGCCACGTCGGCATCCGGAGCAAGCGCGACGAGCCCAAGATTCCGTCGTTCGGCAGCCCGCATCGCCGTGGCCGACGGCGCATCAGCCTGACCCGATAGCGCAATGCCGGCGACGCCCTCAGGGGCCTGTCCCAAGCCCAGGTCGAACCGGTACGAGGAAGCCTCAGCGGAAAGCGCTGGTGCCAGCACCAACAGCGCGCCCTCGTTCGCCGCCCCTATGGCGTCATAGCTGTCGATCATCTGAAGAGATCCCACGTCTCGGTCCAGCGCTGCCGCCGATGCCTGCAGGACGCTGATCGACGGATTGTGGTTCACCAGCTCTCCGAGGCGCATGTCCGTGAACCTATGTGTTCTGTGCTCTTAGCACAAGTAATAGCAAATTTCTTCATTAATGCACCAAGAATTGGGCAAACCGTCAAGGCATCGAAGTTACGGTCGGGGTGATGCTGGAAATTGGTCCCCGCGAGCTCGAATGGTTGTCTCTGGGTGCTGCCGTGTTCGGCAGCGGGGGCGGCGGGGATCCCCTGCTGGGCTTCCACATGGCGTCCCAGGCCATTGCCCGGACAGGGCCAGTTCAGCTGCTCGACCTCGACGAACTCTCCGAAGAGCAGCTGATCCTGCCGATCTGCATGATGGGCGCGACGACGGTGATGGTCGAGAAGTTTGGATCGGGATCCGAAGCGCTCAGACTCCAGGAAGCCATCGAGACAAGAACCGGCACCGAGGCCGCTGCCATCTGCTGCCTGGAGCTTGGAGGCCTCAACGGCGTTGTCCCCTTCGCGTGGGCTGCTTGGGCCGGGCTCCCAGTTGTCGACGCCGATCTGATGGGTCGAGCCTTCCCGGAGCTTCAGATGACGACGGCGGCGCTCGCGGGAGTGTCGGTGAGTCCGGCCGCGATGACCGATGAACGGGGCAACGTGGTGACGTTGTCGACCACGACTGCGAAGTGGGCCGAGGACCTCGCGCGCTCGGTGTGCACCGCGATGGGAGCCGAGGCGACGATCTGCCTCTACCCGATGACCGTCGGCACGGCAAAGAAAGCCACGGTGAGGAACTCGATCACCCTGGCCATCTCGGCTGGCCGAGTGATGCTGGAAGCATCCGACGATCCGGTCAGGGCCTTGTGCGAACACCTCGGCGGCCTAGCGCTCATCGAGGGAAAAGTCGTCGACGTAGACCGTCGTACCACCGAAGGATTCGCTCGCGGATCGGCAACCATTGAGGGCGTCGGAGCGTGCACCGGCCGAATGGCCCGGCTCGAGTTCCAGAACGAGAACACCGTGCTCATCGAGGACGGCAAGGTGCTGGCCAGCGTTCCCGACATCATCACCGCAGTCGACCTGCACACAGCTCGCCCCATCGTCACCGAGCTGCTGCGGTACGGCCAGCTGGTCACTGTCGTCGGTTTGCCGATCAATGAGCTCTGGCGGACGCCGGAAGCCCTCGCTGTCGCCGGACCTCGGGCCTTCGACTACGCGTTCGACTACCGCCCACTGGAGAAGCTCAATGCGCGGTGAATATCGCATCGGGGTCGACGTGGGCGGCACCAATACCGACGCTGTTCTGCTCGACGACGAGTTGCAGTTGGTGGCCAAGGTCAAGACGCCGACGACCGAAGACGTTGACGAGGGATTGGCCACTGCGATCCAGATGGTGCTGTCGGCCAACAGCGTGATCCCGGCGTCGATCTCCCGAGTGATGCTCGGGACTACGCACGCAACGAACGCCGTTCTCCAGCGTCGCGACCTGGCTTCGGTGACGGTCATCCGGATCGGCGGTCCCGCTACCCGGTCGGTGCCGCCGCTGTCCACCTGGCCGGCCGATCTCCGCACCGTCGTCTCCGCCGGCGAGGTCATCGTGGACGGCGGCTTCGAGTTCGACGGCCGCGAGCACGTCCCCTTCGACGAACCTGGGCTGAGGCGATTCCTCGAGGAACTTCCCGAGCGTCCGGAAGCCTGCGCGATCACCAGCATCTTCTCGCCCGTCTCCGCCGAACATGAGCACATCGCGGCCGCCGTCGCGGCCGATGTGCTCGGCGAGGACACGCCGATCTCGTTGAGCTGCGACATCGGATCCATCGGCATCCTGGAACGAGAAAACGCGTGCGTGCTGAATGCAGCCCTGCGACGCGTCGCACGGCAGATCGTCGACGGTCTCAGCGCAGCGCTCCGCGACCAAGCCATCGAGGCCACGCCGTACTTCGCCCAGAACGACGGGACGTTGATGGCGCTCGAGCGGGTGCTGGAGTTTCCGGTGTTGACGGTGGGCAGCGGCCCAGCCAACTCCATGCGCGGGGCTGCGTACCTGACGGGCCTGCGCGAGGCGATTGTCGTGGATGTCGGCGGCACGTCGACCGATGTCGGCGTGCTGGCGAACGGGTTCCCGCGGGAGTCGGCAATCCCGGTGGAGATCGGCGGTGTGCGGACGAACTCTCGCATGCCTGACCTGCTGTCGATCGCACTCGGTGGCGGGACGCGAGTGCGTACAGACGGCGGCGATCTCGTGATCGGCCCGGACAGCGTGGGGTATCAGCTGACATCTGAGGCGTTGTGCTTCGGTGGCCCGGTACTCACCCTCAGCGACATGGCGGTCCGGGCCGGCCGAGCGACCATGGGACACCATCCGGTCGACGAGGTCAGTGGGCTGCGGGCCGTCGAGGCCATCGGACGCATCGACCAAATGTTCGAAGACTCGATCGACCGGATGAAGCTCACTCGTTCCGAGCAACCGGTCATCGCCGTCGGCGGCGGCAGTGTGTTGCTGCCGGACTCGCTCGCCGGCGTGAGCGAAGTTCATCGGCCCGAAAACTACGAAGTCGCGAATGCGATCGGCGCCGCGATCGCTCCCATCAGCGCCGAGGTGGACCAGCTGTTGGTCCTCGGCCCCGGCGGTCGCGACGAGGTCATCAAGCGCGCCAGAGACGCAGCCATCGGATCCGCCATCGCCTTGGGGGCCGAGCCCGAACGGACCGAAGTCGTGGCACTGGAAGAACTGACGATGGCTTATCTGAAGGACGACGTCTTGAGATTGCGAGTCAAAGCTGCGGGACCGCTGCAGTGAGTCGGTCCGTCTCGCCGTCGGACCGTGTGAGAGGCGCTCCATAAAGAGACAAACACACCAGAGGTGTGAGGAAGGGGAATCAGCAATGAGATGGACAACGAGGCGGCTGTCGCCGCGAATAGGCGCACTCCTTTGTGTGTTCGTGTTGACAGTTGCTGCATGCGGCGGAGACGACACGCCGTCGGCCGAGGACGAAGTCGAATCCACTGACGCCACTGCGCAACAGGCCCAGAGCACGGCTGAGACGACCGCAGTCGAAGAGGGACCCGATGAGCCCACTCCCGAGCCGGCAGCCGAAGAGAGCGAGCAGGTCACCTCGACCGAAGGCCTCCGTATCGCCTACTTGTCAGGCAGCTCGGCGAACACCTGGTATGCGAGCTCGCGTGAACAGATGCAGCGAATCGCAGATGAGAACGGCATCGAGATGGTCGAATTCGATGCCGCGTTCGACCCAGCGGCTCAGACTGCTCAGCTCCAGGACGTGATCGCTTCAGGCGAGTACGACGGGGTGATCGTGGCGGCCGTCAACGGCCCCGGCCTCATACCCGACATCGAGGACGCTCTGGCCCAAGGCATTCAAGTCGTCGTGCTGAACACAGTCGTGGGTGATGACCTCACAGAGGGCGCCCCGCAAGTCGAAGGGATAGCAGCGTCTTCGCTCGCGCCGCCTGTAGAGAACGGCGAGCGCATGGGCGAGCTGACCGTGCAGGCCTGCGAGGGGATCGACCCGTGCCGGGTCGTGTACCTCTATGGCATCAAGGGATTCCCCCTCGATGTGGCGCTGAAAGAGGGCTTCGACAACGTCCTGGCTCGCAACCCGAGCGTGAACATCGTGGCGGAGGGCGAAGGTCAGTACCTCGGACCTGAAGGCGGCATCAACGCGATCCAGGACATTCTGATCGCACAACCCGCATTCGACGTGGTCATGGGAGCCGACCAGTCGATCCAAGGCGTCGAGATCGTGCTCGGAGACGAAGACATGGACGACGTGAAGCTCATCGGACTCGGAGGGTCGATCACCGGTCTGCAGGCCGTGGCCGAAGGGCGCTGGTTCGGCGTGGTCTTCGGAGCGCCGGGATCCGAAGGCGCCAATGCCATGAACGCCATGATCTTGGCTCTGACCGAAGGCACGTTCTCGGGAGGAATCAATCCCCTGGCGAACGTGACCGACAACGGTCTGGTCACCGCTGAGAATGTGGACCAGTTCACAGGACAGTGGGACGGTTGATCTCTTGAACGGATCGGGTGGGATGCGGTCATTTGAGACACCGGAGCGCGCGCATCCTGCCCGATCCCGCCCGCGCGGGTCGCACTCGACGGTCCGTCCTCCATCAAGTCACGGCAAGATGTCGGAGGCGCACGTGGAGCTGCGCGCCGTGTCGAAGCTGTTCGGGGCGACGACAGCGGTCGACGCCGTGTCGCTCTCGATCGACCGCGGGTCAGTCCATGCTCTGGTGGGCGAGAACGGCGCGGGCAAGTCCACCGTCGGCAAGATCATCGCCGGCGTTCACCGCCCCGACGAAGGAAACATCCTCGTCGACGGGCAGCGTGTGATATTCCGCTCTCCCCGCGACGCCTTGGCACAGGGCATCACGATGGTGGCCCAGGAGTTGTCGCTGGTACCCGCACGCAGCGTCCGGGACAATGTCTTCCTCGGCGACGAGCCGTCCCGAGCCGGCATTGTGCGAACGCGTGAGCAACGGCGACGCTTCGATTCGATCATCGAGCGCGTCGGATTCAGCGTCCCGCTTGACGCACTCGTCATGGATCTCGCAGTGGCAGAGCAGCAGAAAGTCGAGATCCTTCGTGCTCTGGGGCGCAATGCGAACCTGATCATCATGGACGAGCCAACTGCTCGGCTGTCCACTGACGAGGCCCAGACGTTGCTCTCGATAGTCGCCCGCCTTTCGCGAGAGGGCACGACGGTGATACTCGTATCGCACTTCCTCGACCAAGTTCTTGAGGCAGCTGACGTGGTGTCGGTGCTGCGCGACGGCGCACTTGTCAGCAGCAGGCCTGCGAGGGACGAGACAGAGCGGACGCTTGTCGAAGCGATGATCGGCAGGACGCTCGACACCAGCTTTCCGCCCAAGTCGATTCCGCCACCCGATGCACCGATCGTGCTTGATGTTCGTGGGCTCCGATGCGGCGGAACAGGGCCGGAGATCGACTTGACGGTGCGAGCGGGGGAGATTGTCGGTCTTGCCGGTCTGGTGGGTTCAGGAAGATCAGAGATCGCCCGGGCCATCTACGGCGCGGATCGCCGCGCCGAAGGCGAGGTCACCGCGTGCGGAAGACCCGTCAAGCGCCGATCAACACGTAGCTCCATACGCGCCGGCATGGGATTGATTCCCGAGTCGCGCAAAGATCAGGGTTTGCTTCTGGGACGGTCGATCCGAGACAACGTGGCGCTGCCCCATCTCGACATCCTGAGCCGACTGGGCTGGATGCGACGACAGCCCGAGAACCAAGCCGTCACCAAAGCGACCGAGGTGGTGGACATCCGGTCGTCGTCGATCGAACAGGCCGTGATGGAACTGTCGGGGGGCAATCAGCAAAAGAGCCTGTTCGCTCGCTGGTTCCTCAACTCGAGGTCAGTGCTCATCGCAGACGAACCGACCCGGGGTATCGACGTCGGCGCGAAGCGGGCCATCTACAACCTGATCACCGACGCCGCTTCGGCGGGCTTGGCGGTGCTGTTCGTCTCGTCCGAGCTCGACGAGGTGATGGGGCTTGCGCACCGTGTCCTCGTCGTGCGAGATCAGCAGATCGTGCTGGAACTTGCAGGCGATGAACTCGACGAGACCCGCATTCTCGGAGCCGCCTTCGCGACTACGGCCGGAGAGACCCGATGACAGACGTCTCTGCATCCCGACTGGCGGCCGTATCGATGTTCGATGCCGGGACCCGGCGGGTGCGCGTGCTGCTCACTCGCTACGGAATCCTGTGGGTGACCATCGCTCTGTTCGGGATCCTGGCAGTGACGACGGACGGATTCCTGCGGGGCGCGAACCTCCGCAACGTCCTCGACCAGCAGTCACTGATCCTGATAGCGGCCTCCTTCGCCACCCTGACCATCATCGGCGGCGGCTTCGATATCTCCCAGGCGGCAGTCTTCGTCACTTCCGCCATCGTCGCTATCCAAGCGCTGAACGCGTCCCACTCCATCTTGATCGGCGTCTTGGCAGGGGTGGGTTTCGGGGTAGGGGCCGGCGTGTTCAACGCCGTGGTGGTGGCCTACGCCCGAATCGGCTCGTTCATCGCGACGCTCGCCACATCGTTCATCTGGTTCGGCGCCGGGTTCCTGATCAGCGACCGCTCCATATTGCGTCCCGAGACTCGAGCGTGGTCGGACTTGGCACGCGAGCGCATCTTCGGACTCACCGCTGCCACGTGGTTCAGCATCGCCGTAGTCGGATTGGCGTGGCTCGTGCTCAGCCGGACCAAGTTCGGTCGCTACGTCTACGCGACAGGCGGGAATGCCGAAGCAGCGTTGCTTTCCGGCGTCAATACGCGTCTCATCACTTCGGCGACATTCGTCATGTCGGGTGCCGCAGCAGGGCTCGCGGGCACGCTCAATGCAGCCCGGTCAGGCAGTGCGTTGCCGTCCGACGACTTCAGCTTCGTCTTCGCCGTCATTGCCGCCATCGTCGTAGGCGGAACATCGATCGCAGGCGGTGAGGGCGCCGTGTGGCGAACGGTGCTCGGGGCGTTGTTCATCGCTTTCATGGTCAATGGCTTCAACATCCACCAGGTCGACCCGATCTGGCAGCGGGTCATACAAGGCGTCGTCATCCTCGTGGCAGTCGGTCTTGACGCCTGGGCTCGACGGGCGCGCACAACCGGGTGACCTGAACGGACTCCCGACCGGTGCTCCCGAATCTTCTTGCGCTGTGCAGGCAGGCGCATGGGCGCTGGAAAAGGTGCACGGAGTCGAATCGCCGAGCCGCGCGTGGCCGCCGCCATTGGTGTCCCTTACACCGATCCCCTCGTCGCTCTCGGCTGACGGACCGATGATCCGAGGTCTCGCGCAGCTTGCCTGCCGGCTATACGCCCGCGGCGGTGGTGCGTTCCTTGTCGGGGGGTGGCATGTAGGTGCGCCGACTCGGCTTCAGCCCCATGGACTGCAGCGTGAGCAGGAGCCCAAGCGAGGCACCAGTCGGATCGACGACGGGCACCCTCACTCGTTCCGCCTCCAGGCGAGACTGCAGCGCCGCTGCCACGCCCAGCATCCCGGTGCAGCCAAGCACCAGCACATCGGCGCCGCAATCCAGAGCACGATGCGAGGCCGCCATGAGGCTGTCGAGCAGCGCATCGCCGTCATGCAGTTCCAGCACCGGTGTGTCGATGACTTCAACGGACGCCATGCGATCCCGGATGCCCATGCGGGTCGCTAGCCCCGAGATCATCGGCACCACGTTCTCCAGAACGGTGACGACTGAGAACCGCTCCCCCAGGTTGAGCGCCGTCGCAACGGCAGGCTCGAACCCGCCGACGACCGGGATGTCCACAATCTCTCTCGCCGCTGGAACGGCAGGATCGCCGAAGCACGTGATGAACACGGCGTCTGCTCCCGCCGCAGCTGCCCGCTTCGTCTCAGCGACGATGGCGGGGCCGGCCAGGACCTCGTCGTAGAACGATTCGATCGAGGCCGGGCCGCTTGTCAGACACGAGACCTCGATCTCGATGTCGCGCCCCAGGAAGCTGCGTGCCTCTTGGGCGATGAGCTCGTTGAATGAGTCCGAGGTGATGGGAACGACAATGTGGATCTTCATGGCAGGTCCTTTCGATTGAGTCGAGAATTCGGCATTCAGGCACGGCGCCGCTGTCAAGTGCGAAACCGCCAGAATCAGCCGGCACTCGCAGCAAGGGCAAGCAGCGAGCGCAGCAGGAAGTGAGGACGCCACGAATGAAGCGACGCGCCACAGCGGTCGCAGCGGCAGTCGTGTTGTTGGCAACACTCGGTGCGCCGCTTCCGCGTTCAGCGGGCGCGCAGGCGTCCTCCTCGACAACGGCGGCAGTACTCCCGCCGCCGAGCTTGCTCGGCGACTGCTCCGACGCTGTGCCCGTGATCGTCGCGTCCGACGCCGCCGCGCAGTCCGACATCTACTCCGCAGTCACGCTCGTCGGCGTGCTGGGGGCAAACACCTGCATCGTGCTGGCCGGCGGTCGCGACGACCCGTTCCCGCAGGACCAGCTCGAACGACTCGCCACAGCGGCGGCTGGCGGCTACGTCGTCGGCGGACCCGCGGCGGTGCCGAATGCCAAGCTGTCGGGCCGCAAAATGACCCGCGTGTACGGCGCGGATCGCTGGGAGACCGCCACTGCGGTGGGTGCCGTCGCAGCAGCGCTCGCAGCGGGCGAAGACCCCGACGAGCCCGACGAGCCCAACGACACGGATGCACAGCCCGATGACGGCACGCCCGTCTGGCAGCAACGGCTGGCAGACGAATTCTCGGCCGCACTGCAGTCCAGCGAAGCAACTGACGACATGTGCATGTCGCTGTATCGCAACGGCGTGCCGATTTTCGAGCACAAGGCCAACACCCCGTTGGTGCCGGCATCACTCACCAAGCTGGCGACCGTCACTGCGGCGCTGAGCGAACTGGGCGCCGAGGCGACATTCACAACTCGGGTGGCTACCGATGCCAGCGCGCTCGCTGCAGTCAGCGACGGCGTACTGCGAGGCGACGTCTATCTGATCGGCGGCGGCGACCCAGTGTTGGCGACGCCCGGGTACATCAACCGCATTGCCGGAGCGCGTCCCTACACCGACGTGACCGAGCTGGCAGACGCCGTCATGACGGCACTCGGCGCCTTGGGCATCGAGACCATCGACGGTGCGATTGTCGGGGACGGATCGTGGTTCGCCGATGGCGAGCAGAGCTATACCTCGCATTATCCGCCTGACGCGACGTCAGACACGCCGCCGATCTGGAAGCAGTCGTACCTGTCACAGAACCTTGTGGGTGTGCTGTCGGGCCTGATCATCAACGACGGTTACTCGCCGTACACCACTGACCGGCGAAGCCACACCCGCAGCACCGACGCAGCCCAAGCCGCAGCGTCGGACTTCGACGACTTGCTCGAAGCACGCGGCATGGTGATTCGTCACCGACCACGTTCGGGCAGCGCCCCGGCAGCGGACGACTCGACCGATCTGGGCAGCATCACCTCGCCATCGGTCTCCGAAATGCTCATCCGGATACTGCGATACTCCGAGAACACCCCGGCGGAAATGCTGCTCAAGCAGATCGGTCGGCTTCACGGTGACTCGTCACGGGTTGCCGCAGCGGCGGCAGCGACCGCCGCGCTCAGCGACATCTTGGGATCAGCAGCCGACGAGATCGTCCTGGTGGACGGCTCGGGCCTGTCAGTTCACAACCGCATGAGCTGCGAGGCGGCAGTGCGGTTGCTGGCGTTGGCTGGTGCCGATTCGCGCCTCGTGGACTCGATGTCGATCGCAGGACGAACCCCGACGCTGCAGACCTGCGGCCCGCGGCCTCTCGCCAACGGGCAGGGCTCCACGAACACGATCTTCGCCAAGGGCGGTCAGCTGAACGACAGCTCGGCCATTGCCGGTGTCAGCACCGCCGACAACGGCGATGTGCTCACGTTCGCCATGATCGCCAACGAGCCGCTGATTATTCAAACCGGAAGCTGCAACACGCTGCGCCAACTCACGCTCGATGCCATAGGCCGCTACACATACGGCCCCGCTGGCTGAGCCCGGCGAGCGGCAGTGCCGCCACTGACAGGCGGTGGCGCCAGGCACAGCCGGCACGGTTTGGATGCCGGTGCCGCCTTGGCCCGCGCACCAGAGGAAGTCATCGGCCCAGGGATCGAAACCGACCACCGGCACGCGGTCCGGCGCGAACGTCCGCAATCCGGCCCAGGTCGAGCGAATAGATCGGACTTCCAGCCGAGTCGCCGCATTGACGGCCTCGATACCCATGGCGACATCAATCTCACGGGGTCGGGCATCGCATGGGCTGTCGAGGTGCTCGTCGGCGGGCGATCCCAGCAGCTGTCCAGGTCCTTCGGGCTTGAAATAGAACGATTCGTCGGCGCCGATCACCAGTGGCCAATCATCGGCGTCGAAGCCGGTCAAGAAAGTGAAAATCGTGCGGCGTAGCGGTTGCATGCCCACGGCTTTTGCCCCGGCAAGTTCGGCGACCTCGTCTGCCCACGCCCCTGCAGCATTCACCACGACCCGGCAGGCACGGGAGAGCGAATCACGCGCGCTGGAAACCATCGCGATCGCGACGGTTGAACGCGCCACACTCGCCAAATGAAGTTCTCAGAACCGGCACACGCAGCGGGCAGACAGCACCCAGCAGCTCCACAATGCAACCTTGTAAATATGCAAGATTCCCTTGTACACTGGTGTCGTGGCTGTTGCGCACTATCGGGTTTCGGAACGGGGTCAGATGGCACTGCCGGCTGAAGCACGTCGCCGATGGGGAATCGCTGCTGGAGGAGCAGTTGAGATTGCCGATCTTGGCGCTGCGGTGGTGGTAGTGCCGGCCAACCGAGGTGGACTGCGGTCGATGCTCAGCGAAGCCTTGGAGGATGCCGGCGGATATCGGTCGCTCGCGCGCCGAGTCGCTGCCAGCGAGCCTGATCTCGCATGAATCCGCAGGCCCCATGAGCCCGCATCTTCCATGAGCGAAGTCGTCCTCGTGGACGACCACATCCTGTTGAGGATGCTGCTCGGTGAAGAGCCGCGCGACTTGCGGCCCCGAGACGGCGTCGTCGCCACGACGGGGCTGTGGTACCACCGTCTTTGCCGTGCACTCGCCGATCAAGCAGTCGTCGGCTCGATGTCTCGCCGGCTCGGAGGTGTGTCGCCCGAAGTCGCAGCCGAGGTCATTGCCGCTGTCCTCGAGCTGCCGACATCAATCGAGCTGGTGTCGCTTCGCGCGATCGGCTGGCCGATGGGCGAACTCGTGCGGGACGGGGCCCGCCTCAACCTGCTCTCGCTCGAAGCACTGGCTGCTGCTCGCTTTCTGGATGCGGAGATCTGCTACGCGCAGGCCAACGAGAACGAACCGCTCATCGACGCGGCTCGCACCCAAGCAATACCGATTCGCAGCCTGCAGATCTGAGCAGGTGCCTTCGCTGCTGAGTCGGAGTCAGAGGTTGGCGAGGATGCGTCGGGCTGCTCGTGCGGCGGTGTCGGTGCGGGTCTGGCCAGTGATGCGTCGGATGTCGGCGCTGTCGGGTGCTGTTTGGGTGACGGTGGTGCGCACGTCTTCGGCGACTGCTGTGCGCCCGCCCACGATGATCACCCGGGTCGGCCGGTAGTCGCGTATCAGCGCTGCTGTCGCCTCGGGCAGCATGCCCTGCGTGGTGTAGGCCACCGCGGCGTTGTCGGTCGCCGCGGCCAGCGCGGCGGCGACGCCCACGTCGGGCGCGGACCAGCCGTTCGCGATCACCAAGGTGACGCCGTCAGACGCCGCGGCGGGGTTGCCCAGCACGCGGCGTGCTGCTTGTGCGGCAGTGTCGATGCGGTCATCGCCGGTGAGCCGCGAAATGCTGGCTCCGTCTGCCGCGTCAGCGATCGCGTCGGCCACATCAGGGCCGATCGCGGCGGTGCCCCCCACCAGGATCACCCGCGCCACCTCGTAGTCGCGCAGCAGCGCAGCAGACGCCTCAGACAGCGTGGCGGCCTCGGTGTACAGCACCGCGGCACGGCCGCTGCGCGCAGCCAACGCCGCCGCGGCGCCGATATCAGGCGGCGACCAGCCGTTGGCCACAATCAGTGTGACCCGACCCGCCGCAGCGGGCGCGCCCAGAATGCGTCGCGCCGTCGCCGCCGCGGTGTCAGCGCGATCCACCCCCGACTCCCGCGAGATGCCCGAATCGGGCGACGCAGCGCGGATCTGGTTGCGCACATCACGCGACACCGCCGAATTGCCGCCCACGATCACCACCTCAGCGGGCAGTGCTTCTCTCAACAGCGCCCTGGTCTCCGAGGACAGCTCACCGCCCGCCGTATAGACCACCACTGCACCGTCGGTACGAGCAGCCAGCACCGACGCCACGCCCACATCGGCAGCACTCCACCCATTCGCCACCACAAACGTCGCAACACCGACATCGAAATCACCACCACCGCCGCCGCCAGAGCCGCCGCCGGCAGCACCGCCGCCAGCAGCTCCGCCGCCGTCGTCCGCACCGACCGGGGTCGACCCACTCGCCGTCTCCCCGGTGCCCGTGTCCGATGCGTCGGGCGTCGCAACCGACGTGGTGCCCGCGGTCACCGTGAACGACACCTCCAGCGAGCCCCGCTCATCGCCCTGGCCTGCGGAGTCCGCATACGCCGTCGCCCGCAGCGTGTAGGAGCCCGCCGGCAGCGCCTGCCCGTTCACCCTGCCGGCCCCGTCGCCGTAGAGCGAGTACGGCGCCGCGTCGTCGCTGCTCGTCACCGTCTTGGCGCCCGAGAGCGCGAAACGCACGCTCCCCGGCTGCGCGCCCGGGCTGATGTCCGCCCGGATCCCGTAGCTCGCCGCCGCCAGCTCGCCGAGCTGCACCGTCGAGCCGTCCGCCAGCGCCATCAGGTCCGCGTTCGTGCCCGCGTCCACCAGCGTGAACCCCGTCAGCCACGCCACCTCCTGCTCGCTGTTCAGGATCGTCGCCACCGCCGAGCCGTCTCCGATCACGGCCGCCCCGTTGTTCGCATCGCTCCCCGTCGGGTTGCTCAGCACCAGCCGGAACGTCTCCCCGCTGTCCTCTTCGCCGTCGTCGGTGATCGGTACCAGCGCCGTCTGCTTGCTCGTCTCGCCCGGCGCAAACGTCACCGTCCCGCTTGTGGTCGTGTAGTCCGCCGGCGCCACCGCCGTGGCGTCCACGGTCGTGTATTGCACCGTCACCGTCCCGGTCGCCGCCGGGTCCAGCGTCACCAGGAACCCGACCGAGCCGTCGGCCTCGTTCACCACCGCGTCGAACACGTTGAGCGTCGGCGTGCGGCTGTCCCAGGTCTGCTCCGCCGACCACCCGCTCACGCCGCTGCCGCTGTACGCCCGCACCCGCGCCGTGACCGGGCCCCGGCCCGACGCACCCGGCGGCAGCGTCACGCTCGTCGCCGCCTGCAGGCTCCGGTTCTGGTTCGCCCGGTTGCCGTACCGCGGGCCGTGGCGCCACTCCACCAGGTAGCCCCACGCGCCGGGCACCGGGTTCCAGCTTATGTGGCGGTCCGATCCGACCGTCACGCCGCCCGGCACCGGAAGCGTCGCATCGGCGGGCCGGTCCACCAGGATCCGCACCAGGCCCGAGCCATCCGAGACCGGCCCCGACCGCGTATCGTCCGAGCCGTACGAGACCTCGTGGTTGTACACCACCGCAAACGGCGCGCTCAGCAGCGCGTCGGGCCGCACGTCCGCCGCGTAGTCCTCGAGCGCACGCGCCGTCACCGTCACCTCGTACCAGTCGTTCGGGCTCCCCCCGTAGATCGGGATGCGGTCGTTCGCCCGGTCCGGGAAGTTGGTCATGTCGTAGACATCGCTCATGGTGAGGTAGTTGCCGTTCTCGTCGGTCCTGTAGCCGATGCCCTCCTTCTCGCACCGCAGGTTCGAGAACAACGTCGGGGCGGTCTGTGCCGGGCTCGCCCGCAGCCGTCCCGCCGGCGACTCGATGCGCCGCGGGATCACGTTGTAGATGCGGGTGCAGGGCTTCAGCCCCACCCGGTACTTGCCCACCTCCCCCATCCGGATGGTCAGCGCCGTGGTCGAGGCATCGCGCCAGGCACCGTTCTGCCAGACCTGCGCCTCCACAAGGTCGCGGGCATAGGGGCTCTTGAGCGGCGTCTCCCCCGCCCGCGGCGTCCACAGCCAGTACGACTGCCCCCGGCCGGAGTCGAAGGTGTTCACCCAGTCCAGGTCCACCCGGTAGAACGTCGACGCCTGCACGTTGTCGGTCAGCTCGAAGCGGACCTCGCCCTTCGCCGTCGGGCGCAGCGGATCGCCGTACGTTGTCGACCCAGAATTGTCGTTCGGCCTGTAGCGCACGTAGATCGGGTTGCCGTCCGGGTTGCGCAATTGGAACCAAACCCGCAGCGTCCCCGAGTCCGGCGCCACCGCCCGCAGACCCTCCACCTCGGTCGCATCGAGCGTTGCCACGTTCGACCACGGGCCCGGAACGCCGTTGATGTTGATGGCCCGCACCCGGTAGCGGTTCTCCCGGATCACGCCCGGCGCCAGCACCTGATGCACATATCTTGTGCTGAAGATTCCCCTCGTCGAGGCCATCTCATACCAGTTCGCCTCGTCGTCGCAGGCTGTCCGGCACACCTCGATGCTGTAGCCCCGCAGGGCAGAGTTCCGGAGCACCAGATGTTGCTGCGCTGGGGTGTTGTAGTCATAGTTGCTCGCGTTGGCGGGCCTGGCCCAGCTGAGTTCCGCCCGGCCGCTGTCGGTCGCCTCGACCTGTAGCACCTGCGGCGCTGTCGGGACCCCGGTCACCCGCTCCGTCGGCGTCCCCGCCACCGACGCCACGTTTGCCGAACCGTGGGCGTTCACCGCCTGCACTTCGAAGGTGTGGGCCGCGCCGTTGGTCAGCCCCTCCACCCGGTAGCTCGTCTCGGGTCCCACCGACTGCCAGGCGTTGAACGTCCCGCCGTCGGTCTCCCGCCAGCGCACCTCGTAGCGCAGCACCGGGCTGTCGTTGACAACCAGCTCCCACGACAACTCGGCGTAGCCGTGGCCGGTGATCACCGCCAAGCTCCCCGGTGCCTGTGCCGGGCCGTCGTCGTCGGTCACCGTCAGCACGAGCTGCGGGTTCGCGCCCGTCGTCACCCGCCCCGGCAGCGGCGTCGAAAAGCCGAGCGTCAGGGTCTCGTTGCCCTCCACCGCGGTGTCGTCGCCGAACGTCACCGTGAAGGCCGCCTCGGTGGCGTCGGCCGCGAAGGTCACGCTGGGGGGCACGCCCGAGAACTCGTCCGCGTCCAGGTTCGCGCCCCGCGCCGCCGACAGCGTCAGCGCCACCTCGCGCTCGGGTGCCTGGCTCAGCCGCACCGTGACGCTCACCTGGGCGCCCTCGGGCACCGACGCCGACGCCGGGTCGAACGTCGCCGAGACCACCGGCACGTCGTCGTCCAGCAGCGTCAGCACGAACTCGTGGTGCGTCCCCGCCACGTAGCCCTCCGGCAGCGTCCCGAGGCCCAACGTCAAGGTGCGGTGCGGCTCGTCGTCGGTGTTGTCCACCGTCGTCACCGTGAAGCTCTTCGAGGTCTGGCCCGCGTTGAACACCACGCTCGCCGGCACGCCGGAGTACTCGGTGGCGCTGAGCCCGGCGCCGCGCGTGGCCGTGATCGGCGCGGTGACCGTCGTGCCCGCCGCGGGCGCTTCGTCCAGCGTCACCGTCACCGTCACCGAGCCGCCCTCGGTGATCGAGGCCGACCCCGCTCCGAACGACACCGCCACCCCTTCCCTCGGCGTGACCTGCACCTGGGCCACAGCGCCGTTGTGGTTGCTGTTGCGCGCCCGGATCTCGAAGGTGTACTCGATCTCATTGGTGAGGCCCGTGAACGGGTGGCTGGTGGTCTCGCCGTCGCTGCCCCCGATCGCGGCCCAGCTCGTCCAGGGGCCGGTCCCGGCGCGCTGGCGGTACTGGTAGTCGCTGACCCAGATCTGGTCGTAGGTCGCCGGGTGGTCCCAGCGCAGCGTCGCCCCGGTGTCCCCCGGCCTTGCGGTGATGTTGCGGGGAGCGCCCGGCGCGGCGTCGTCGTCGAGGATCAGCAGCGTCGCCATCGACGGAGTGCCGATGGTGTAGTAGTCCGGGTTCGACGGGATGGTGAAGGTGACCGTGGCGTGGTCCCCCGCCGCCGAGTTGCCGGTGGGCGTCATGGTGCTCGAGAGGCTCGTGGTCTGTCCTCCTTCGAAATTGAGGGGTGCCGCCGGCTGTCCGTCTTGGGCGTTCAGCGCGAGTATGGGGAGCCTGGGCGTTGCCCCCATGGCCAAGGCATACAGCGGGGCAAGCCCCGAGATGTCGTATCCCCGCGAGAGCGTTCCGTCCAGGAACACTGAGCTGTTCTCGACGACCCTGGTGTCCCTCAGGCTGATGGTGAACACGGGTGGGTCCTCGTCGTCGACGTATGCGAGCTCGATGCCGCCGCCGATCTGGGCCCCGCCGTGCGTGGCGGTCAGTGTCTCGGTCTCCGGCGGGCGATACAGGTCGCCCGGGCGCTGCGGGGAGCTGACGGCGAGCGTGCCGTTGGATTGCCCGGCGGTGATGGTGATGGTCGCGCTCCCGCCCGCGCCCTGGATGAGCCCGCTGGTGATCTCCTGGCCGCCCCACTCGAGGGTTACCGTCTGGTCGGTCTCGAACCGCACGTTGTTGGTGATCCACACCGTCGCCGTCGCCGAGGCGCCGCCCTCGACGAGCTGCGTGACGGCGTTGTGCCCCGAATCGCGAAGGGTGAGCCCCAACAGCGCCACATCGTCGTCCACCACCGTGATGGCGACCTCGGAGTTCGTCCCCGCCACGTAGCCATCCGGCAGCGTCCCCAGCTCCAGCGTGAGCTCTTCGTCCGGTTCGTCCAGCGTGTCGTTTGCCGCCGTCACGGTGAAGCTCTTCGAGGTGTCGCCCGCGGCGAACGTCACGCTCGCGGGCACCCCGGAATACTCGGTCGCGCCGAGACCCGTGCCCCGCGTCGCGGTGATCGGCACCGTCACCGTCGTTCCCGCCGCCGGCGCCGTGGCCAGCGTCAGCGTGACGGTGGCCGAGCCGCCTTCGGTGATCGATGCCGACGCCGAGCCGAACGAGACCGCAACGCCGATGATGGGGGTGACCATCACCTGGGCCTCGGCCCCGTCGCCCGCGACGTTCTCGGCTCGCAGCTCGTAGGTGTACTCCGTCTCGTTGGTCAGGCCCGTGAACTTGTGGCTGGTGGTGGTGCCGTCGCTGCCCGGAAGGGTCGCCCACGAGCTGAACGAGCCCGTCCCTGCCTTCACCCGGTACTCGTAGTGCGTTATGGGCTGACCGTGGTCCGGCGTGGGCGCCGGCGGCGCATCCCATCTCAGGGTCGCCTCGGTGTTGCCCGCCTGCGCGCGGAGGTTCCCCACCGCCAGCGGCGGCGTGTCGTCGTCCCGCACGATGATCGTCACCGTCTTGGGGGTGCCCAGGGTGTAGGGGATATCCGTGCTCGTCTCGAGGGCGAAGGTCACCGTGCGTGCGCCGTCGTTCTGGGTGGTGTTCTCGGCGGCGGTCAGCGTTACGGTGGCGGTCAGTTCGTTCGCGACCAGAGATGCCTGGTCGGGTAGCGTCCCGCTGAGGGCGCTGTCGTCGTCGGTGATGGTGAACCTGAGCGCTCCGGGATTCGGGTAGCGGACGGAGAGCTCGATGTCGATGTCGAATGTGTCACCCTCGTTCACTGACTCCGGGGCGTCGGTGATCCGCGCCACGGGCGCGCTCTCGTCCTCGATGCGGCGGAGGTCCATGATGGTCCCGATGACGTCGTCCTCCCACGTGGCGGTGAGGTCGCCAGTCTCGGGGATATAGATTGGGTTTGCATCGTTGTCGGGCGCGCTGAGGTCGAGGTGGCCGGTCGACGCTCCGGCCAGGATGGTGATGGTCGAGGTGTTGCCCGCGCCCTGGATCCGGCCGCCCACCAGCGTGCGGCCGCCCCACTCCAGGGTGATCGTCTGGTCGGCGCCGAAGGTGGCCTGGCCGGCGTTGGTGATGGTCACCCTCGCCGCCGCCGAAGTGCCGCCCTCGGTCAGCCCGGTCACGTCGCCGCCGCCGTCGCGCAGCGTGAAGCTCCACACCGGCGCGAGCAGCGTCAGCGTGTCACTGGCCTCACCGCCGCCGCCGACGTCGTTCACGGCGCGGACCTCGAACGTGTATTCTCCGCCCGGGTCCAGGCCCTCCAGCGTGTGGCTGGTCTCGTTGGCCTCACCCGGGGCGCTGTCAGGGACCTCCGTCCATGAGGTGACTCTGCGAATCGCCAGTGCGACCGTATCGTCCTCGCTCCAGCTGAGGCCGGTGCCGGTCCAGGTGAGGTTGCCCAAGTTGGGGGTTGCGTCCGCGAACGGGAACGAGAGCCCGCCCACGTGGAGCGTCAGGTCGGCGAGCGCCGCCGCGGTGATGCTGCTCTTGTTGGTTGCGAGGAACAGCTGCCCGCCAGTAGTGAGGTATAACTCATCGATCCGGTAGTCCACCGAGTCATAGGAGAACGTATTGTCGGTCAGAAGTTCGCCTGGCTCGCATCCGAAATTGGCTCTCACGGTTTCGCATCCCAGCAAGTTGTTGGTGCCAAACTGCTTGACCGTGAGCGTTGCCGACCATATGGGCGTCTGGTCCCCGTAGCGCACTTCGTGCCTGGTTATGGGGCTGCCGTTGGCCCAGGTGTCGCCGTCCCACAGAAGGTCCGCCTCGCCGAATGTCGTCGAGGTGTTAATCGCGGCGGACAGAAACGCCACGGCCTCCGGAGCGGTGGCATCGAGGGTGTTGCTGACGGCCTGGTCGGCCAGGGCCGCGGCGTCGTTGCCGGCGATGTCCTGGATGGGATTGGTCTCCGGCACGGTGTAGCTGACAGTCAGCGCGTCGCCGGGGCGGAAAGCCGGGCTGAGCGTGAGCGCGATGCCCGAGGTGCCGCTGAGCGCTGCGGTGGAAACGGTATGGGCGGTCCCGCCGCCGATGCTCAGGGCGATCGTGTCGCCCTGGCTCCAGGTGAGGCCGGTGTTGGTCCATCTGAGTCCGGACCCCTGCTGGGTTGCGTCCGCGAATGCGAACGAGGTGGCGCCGACCTTGAGCGTCAGGTCGCGTACCGTAACTGGCTCCAAGTACCGGTTTGCTTGGAAGTCCAGTTCCCCGGCCTTGAGTTCTATGATTTCGACCTCGTAGTCGGTGCCGCCATACGAGAATGCGACGGCGGTCAGGGTGCTGGATATATTGCATTCGTCTCCGAAGGGTGGGCTGGGGTTATCGTTGCAACCCAAAAAGCCGGAGCCTGTGTCCTGGACCGTGAGTGTCGCCGACAATATCTCGTTGGTACCCACGGTGAATGCCGACGTCTCCGGGATGGAGTCCGGGTCCAGAGGCTCGTTGTAGGTCAGCAACACCTCCGTGTTGGACGGGGTGGACGTCTCCGACAGCGTGGGCGCGGTCTCGTCGACGATGGGGGTGGCCGCCAGGACGGCGTTGCCGTTGCCGACCGCGTCGGCGACCGCGTCGGCGGCGAGCGCAACGGTCACGTTGGTGTCGGTGGCGGTGAGCGCCGTGGTGAGGGTGATCTCGACCTCGGAGCCGCTCGTCGAGTGCGCCGTGGTGGTCAGTGTCGTCCCGCCCGAGTCGAAGGTGATCTTCGTGCGGTCGACGCTGCCGATGGCCTCGCTGAAGGTGAGGGTGATCTTCGACTTGTCGGCGGAGGGCCTGGCCCCGTTGAGCTCCGGCCGCACGCCGTCGACCTTGTGGTCCGAGTCGGCGGCGAGCCCGGAATGACTGGCGTCCACTATCTGCCCGAAAGGACCGACGATCCGATTGAAGTGCTGTACGTCGTTGCCGCTCACCAAGATGCCGTCGGTGTCCTCGTCGTCTTCATCGACGGTGTGGGTGCAGGCCAAGACCTTCGTCGGCGCCGTGCCGAGCACGCATCCCGGTTCCTTCTCATCTGCAAAGCCAATTCCCAAGTAGAGGGAGGCGTACGGTGTAAGTGGGCTGGCGTCGGTGAGCGTGATGTTCTTGTCGAAGGTGAACGTCACGACGATGTCGTCGCCGATGGCGTAGGTCTTGTCGGCGCCCGGGTCCGAGGTGATGGCGACCGACGTGATCTCCGGCGGCAGGCCGACGACCGGGCCGAACTGGGGGCTGGTGCGGGGGTATTCCCGGTAGCCCGCGTCGTCGTCGAAGACCACCCGCACCTTGAGGTGTTTGTCCACGTCGTCGGCGGTCGGCGTGTATGTGGAGCCGGTCGCGCCGTCGATGTCGGCCTCGTCCGCTCCGTCCACCCGGATCCACTGGTACTCGAAGTGGGCGCTCGCGACGCCGTCGGTGGAGTCCGTGATGCCGGAGACGTTGGCGCTCACCTCCACGCCGTCCTTCGGCGATGCGATGGTCAGAACCACCGGGATTGGGTTGCCGCCCCAGGAGAGGTTGGCGGCCCACTGGTACCGATAGCGGCCGGTGCCCGGTTCGCTCTCGGTGGCGTCGTGTGACGAGTAGGTCACGCCGTCCGCGGTGAAGGTGAAACTGCGTGGCAGTTCCTTGTTCAGCTCAACAATCAGATCACCGGAGTTGGAGTTGCTGGCTCCGTCGACTACGGCTCTAACGGTGTAGGTGACTCCCTCCACGGTGAACTGTGACTCGGAGATGGATCCGACAGGGACAGTAAAAACACCCGTAACGGCGTATCCGGCTAGGCCGGGGCTGGGAATGAAAAGTGCAGCGGACGTCACTGTTGCCGTGAAGACCTCCTGAGTGAACGCGCTGGTGATCGCCGGGTCGCCGACGGCGGGGGTGTTGTCCGGCTGGGCGTCGGGCAGGTCGTAGGGGTAGATCGCGTCGTCGGTTTCGTCGACCACCCAGAGCACCCGGCCGTCGAACCACATTCCTTTGGGGTTGTCGTTGGCGCTGGTCAGGGCGAGGTTCTTGGCCGAGTCCTGGGACTCGTCCGAGTGCTTGTAGGCGAAGACATTGTCGTCGTCGCTGTCCGCCACGAACATGGTGGTGCCGTTCGACCAGATGCCGCGCGGTGTCTCGGCGTTCTGGGCGGCGGTGTTGGTTGAGACGTAAAGCTGCTCGAAGTCCTTGGAGGAGTCGTGGGCGCCGCTGGAAATGGTGTAGGCGAAGACCTTGTTGGCGCTGGTGGCGCCGTCGTTGGCCACGTATACGGTCGTCTCATCGCACCACATGCCCCTGGGCTCGGTGTTGGCCGAGTCGAGGGTGATGTCCTTGGTCGAGTCTCTGGAGGTGTCGGACATCTTGTAGGCGTAGAGCTTGTCGTCGTCATGGTCGGCGACGAACATGGTCGTGCCGTCGGAGCAGATGCCGGTGGGGCTGAGGTTGCCGGCGCCGGGCACGTTGTCGAAATCGTTGGCGCTGTCGCGGGAGCCGTCGGAGCGGTTGTAGGCGTAGAGCTTGTTGTTGATGGCACCGCCGTCGTTGACGACCCAGAATGTGTCGTCATTGCCCCACATGCCGAAGGAGGAACCGTTGTTGCTGTCCAGGTCAAAGCCGGTCACCCGCTTCGGCGGGGGCGGCACGAACGCGGAGCCCTTGATCTCGATCTGGTGCGGCTGCGGAAAGCCTCCCCACGAACCGTTGGTATATGAATGGCGGGCATTCCCGATTGACCAGCCCATCGCGCCGCCAGCGTCTTCGTTGCCCGTGCTGGCTGCGCCCAATTCGACGGTGTTAACGAAGCCCGACCGTTCGGCGACAACGAAGTAGGCCGTACTCGCCGCAAGGGTGGGGCACGTCGCCGGCACAACGAAGGTCTGTACGCCCGAGCCGGAGAAGGTGCCCGGGTTGCTCAGCGTGCAGAGAGCGGCGCCGGGATTGCCACTGCTGTTCGCGTTCAGCGTGACGGTCAGCTGGCCGCCGACGAACACGGTGTTGGCGATGTTGGTGAAATTGATGCCGATGGAGCCCAGCGTGTAGCCCGCTTCGTTGCTGCCGGTGGTGAACTGCTGGGCCCGCTTGGATGTCGAACTACTCAGAGTGACAGAGAGTCCGCTGGACTGCCCCGTGTTGCTGACCAGCACGGTGGTCTCCGTCTGCGCATCCGCCGGCGGCGGCACGGGCACGAGGAGCACGGCGACCAGCGCCAGGACCAGCAGCGGGAGCGTCACAAGACGCCGGAAGGCGGTCATGACCTACCCCCAAATTCGGGGGGGGGGCAGCGCGGACACAGGAGCGATGACCGGAACCATCGTTGCGTCCCCCGTCTCAGCTGGATGGACCGGTCTGTCGAGCGTCATGCAGATACCCCCCTCGTCGCCGGCCCACTCTATGTGTCATTCACATCAAACTATGAGACATTCACGCTGGTGCTTCCAAGGCTGTGGTTGATCGCGGGGTGCTCGGCGACACGCTCAAAGAGGCGCACATCGAATCCTCACGCGATCTGCATGGCAGTACCGGCACAACGCTCGCAGGGGTCGAGCGTCTGGATGCCCCCGGTCAGCCCGAAGGCGCTCGAGTTCTGCAAATGGACGGCGTGGTCGAGCGACTCTGCCGAGGACGCGCCGCGTGCGTTGATGATTGCTGCGCCGCGCTGCCGGACGGTGGGGATGAAGTCATCTTCCAGCCATGCCTGGTCGTCCACCGGCGGCGCTGCGAACCTCAGATGGCTTTGCTGTCACGCGTCGATGGGGGTGAGGGTGATTTCGATCTGATATCCGAGGCCGGCGAAGTACCGAGTCAACGTGCTGAGCTTGGCATCGAGCATGCCGCGGGCTTCAAGCTGGGAAACAGCAGACTTGGTGACATCCATGGCTTGTGCCACATCTGTCTGGCGGACTCCTGCGGCGACTCGGAGGCCTTTCAGACAGGCGTCCAAGGCGAGCAGGCCGGCAGTTCTGTCCTCGATCCGGGATCGTTCGGCGTGCGTGAGGTTGAATCCATCGAGGACGTCGTCGACCTCCTCAAAGTCGTCCGAACTCCTCGTGTTGGTGATCTTCATATGAGGCCTCCAGCGACCGACGCCATCGCCAAGTAGTTTATACGCAGCTAAACTAGTCGCGAATCGGCGATAGTGCGGCGCGTGGACCCTGAGACGTTCATCGAGGGCTACGGCAGCGCTATCGAAGCTGGGCAAGCCAGTGTGCTGATCGGCGCTGGCCTGTCAGTCGGTGCGGTTGTCCCGGAACCGCTCGAGAACCACGTTCTGTTGGCGCAACTCGGAATCGCAGAGAATTGGACTACGAACTTCGATCCACTCATCGAGATCGCCAACTATTCCGAGATCACGACGATGCTGCAGAAGCTCGTTGCCAGAACGCGACCGGCCCGGCTCTTTGTGTCCGGCTCCGCCCGCACTCCTGGGGACGCCGAATCGACAGGTTCCGGCAGCTATCCGACCGCTGCAAGCAACGAACGACTCGACCGCTTCGCAGAGGTTCTCGGATACCGCCTTGCGGACGAACAAGTTCCCTCAGTCGTTGCAGCTGGCGAACTCGGCGCCAGAGTCGGTTACAGCTACTTTTCCCGACTCGACCCGTATGACCCGAGACGTTTCCTCTTGGTCAGACGGCGCTCGAACGAAGACGTCGGGCCTCCATCACTGCGACAGCGACAGATGCAGTTCATTGGCGATGTGCCCGACATGCTGAGATCGGCAGCATTTGAGCGCGTTCGCGCCGTCGTAGTGCTCGGGGGAGGCCCCGGTACCGAATCCGAGGTCTCTCGTGCCTTTGGGTTGGACATGGCTGTAACACCCCCTTCGTACGGTTGTTCTCATGAAGGACGGCAGCGATTCGGCTTGTGGGGGCAGTGCGGCAGGCGCGTTGGCATCGGGTGGGGTGCGTGTGGATGCGGTGGATGTTGCTGGGCTGTGCGGTGAGGGCTTGCGGGCTCGGCTGGGTGTGCTGGCTCGGGCCGAGTCTCGGCTCGCGGCGATGAAGGCGGACGCGTTGGGCGAGATCGCCCGCCGCAACGGCGACGGTGCCGCCGCGCACGCTGCGACGGACGCTATGGCGGTGTCGGGCCGCAAGGCACGCGGCGAGGTCAGGGACGCAGTGAGGCTCGGCGGGCTGGACGCGACCCGTGAGGGGCTTTCGGCGGGTTCGGTTCCGGTGGGCCACGCGCAGCTGATTGCCCGTGCCGCCGGCGACGCCCCGATCGACGACGAGTTCCTGGCCGAGCGGGCACGACACGAGGGCTATGACGAGTTCCGTCGTACCGTCGCCCGCCATGTGGCCGACGTCAACCGAGACGACGGCGCATCACTGCTGGAGCGGCAGCGCCGGGCGCGCAGCGCCAAGATCCTGACCCGTAACAGCGACGGCATGACGGTGCTCAACCTCGTTGTCGACCCGCTCACCGGCGCCCGGCTGGGCACGGTGATCGCCGCCGCCGAGCGGCGTCTGTTCAAAGACGAGGATCCCGCTGCGCGGCGCACACCTCAGCAGCGGATGGCCGACGCGATCAGCCAGCTCATTTGCGATCCCGACACCAAGCGCCCCGCAGGCGCGTCGCTGATCGTCGTGGCCGATTACGACATGGTGAACCACCAGCTCACCAACGGACGCCTCGCGGATGGCACACCGATCCCGATCGGCGAGATCGCCAAGATCGCCGTCGACGCCGAAGTGCTGCCGGCGATCTTCGACGCCGCGACCGGCGACCTGCGCATGGGGCGCACCCGCCGCACCGCCACCGACCTCCAACGCGCCGCCCTGGCATTGCGCGACAAGGGCTGCGTCGGGTGCGGCATCTCCCCCGAGCGCTGCCAGCACCACCACATCGACCACTGGCAGCACGGCGGCCACACCGACTACACCAACCTCGTCACTGTCTGCCCCAACTGCCATAACGACAAGATCCACCAACAGGGCTTCACCGTCGAATGGGACACCGCAGGCAGCCGCTACCGGCTCCAACCACCCACCCAGCCGCCAAACAGCAGCAACGACCCGTCACGAGCACCCCCACGCTGAACCCCCGGGGGCAAAGCCCCAACCGCCCAGACGCAAGACACTCGCGGTGATTCACCCCAGGAGTGCACCAAGCTGCAGGGAGTAATCGATGCGCTGCTGCTCATTGCCGCGCTTGTAGAGGCGAAGACGATGATGCAGGGGCCCACCACGCTCGGACATCGAGATCGGTAGCACCTCGACAACACCGAAGCGGGCGCACTGGTAGCAATCGTCCCAGCCGAGGTTCGCGCCACTGCAACACGTGCGACACACGCCATCCTGTGGACGAGCGATGGGAACTAGACCCGGCCGAACTAGATCAAGGTTCGGGCGCGGGTCTAGATCGCTCATGCGGATACGGCATCGCTGCTGACGGCTAAGTCCGCTTCGAGCGCCGTAACGATTTGGTCCGCATCTCTCACAACCGTTGCATTGTGTGCAGCAGCATCCATTTGCTGGGCCCATGGCTGGGCGGTCACCAGCGACTCGACGAGAAAAACACGCTTGCCATGCCTTAAGGCGGCCTCTGCCTGGAGTCGGGCACCCGACGTCGCGGATGCCTCCACAACGACTGTCGCCAGCGACAGACCAGACCCGGTGAGATTCCGCGCGGGAAAACACCATCGGCCCGTACGCACGCCAGGAAGGAACTGCGAAACGCATGCACCGTTACGGACGATTTGTCTCGCCAATCCGCGATTCGCAGCGGGGTAGATGGTCTCAACCGGAGTTCCAAAGACCGCGACTGTCCGGCCGCCTGCGTTCAAGGCAGCCGAGTGCGCCGCTGTGTCGATGCCCTTCGCAAGACCTGAGACGACCGTGTATCGGTGGGCAACGAGATCTGTCGAGATGGCGGATGCCCGGCTGAGCCCATCGGGCGAGGCCTTTCGAGTCCCAACTACGGCGACAGCCCTTCTGTCATCCTCGTTGAGGCCCCCGCGAACGAAGAGGACCGGTGGAGCATCGTGAACGAGGGTCAGATTGACTGGATAGTCCGAATCGGTACAGGCCATGACCCGGATGTCCTGCCTGCGGAGTCGCTCAAGTTCCTCACCCCAGAAGGAGGTGCGCTCCCGTCCGCGTTCGACGGCCGCTTCGAACCATGTGCGGTCCTCGTCGTCGAGTAGTGAGCCGCTTCGGTCTAGCGCCAATTCGTCAAGCACGAGAGAGAGACGGCACATCTTCTCACCATTCATGAATGGCACGAGGTCTTCACAGACCGCTGTCAGGAGGGCGCGATCAGTCAACACATCAGCCAACACAGCTATCGAACCTCCTCCCGGGCAACCTCAGTTGCCCGTCCCGGCAACTGTAGGCATGAGGTGGTACATGAGCAGGCGACGCGTGGGTGATCGCCCACGCATACGCGTCTGACCAGCGCTCGAGCTGAGACGTCAGCCGAGGAGGCCCATTCCGGCAACGGTGTCGCGCTCTTCGACCAGCTCGGCCCAAGTGGCCTCGATGCGGGCACGGCTGAAGGTGTCGAGCTCGAGTCCGGTCACCACGTGGTACTGGCCGCCTGACACCGTCACCGGGTACGACGTGATGATCCCGTCGGGAGCGCCGTAGTCGCCGGTGGACGGGATGGCCATCGACACCCAGTCGCCGCCGGGCGTGTCCGACGCCCAGTCGCGCATGTGATCCACCGCAGCGGACGCTGCCGAGGCTGCCGACGAAGCCCCACGGGCATTGATGATCGCCGCGCCGCGCTGCTGCACGGTCGGGATGAAGTCGTCCTCCAGCCATGCCTGGTCGTCCACCAGCGCCGCAGCGTTGTGACCGCCCACCTCGGCATGGAAGATGTCCGGATACTGCGTAGCCGAGTGGTTGCCCCAGATCGTCATGCGGGTCACGTAATTCACCGACATGCCGACCTTGCCGGCCAGCTGCGCAACGGCCCGGTTGTGGTCGAGGCGGGTCATGGCGGTGAACTGCCCATCGGCGATGTTGGGCGCATTACGCATGGCGATCAGGCAGTTGGTGTTGGCCGGGTTGCCGACCACCAGTACCCGCACGCTGGAGTTGGCCGAGTCGCTGAGCGCCTTGCCCTGCACGGTGAAGATGCCGCCGTTCGCCGCCAGCAGGTCGCTGCGCTCCATGCCCGCCTTGCGAGGCATCGAACCCACCAGCAGCGCGTAGTCGGCGCCTTCGAACGCCTCGTTCGGGTCTGAGGTGCCCTTGCGCCCGGCCAGCAGCGGGAAGGCGCAGTCGTCAAGCTCCATCATCACGCCGTCGAGCGCGCCCATCGCGGGCGGGATCTCCAGCATCGCCAGCTCGACCGGCTGCTCGGGGCCGAGCATGGCTCCCGAGGCGATCCGGAACAGCAAGCTGTAGCCGATCTGGCCCGCAGCTCCGGTCACGGCTACTCGGACTGGATCTTTCTTGGCTGGACCGTTCACGGCGTTCTCCATGGGTCACGTGCGGGCACGATTGCGTCGTCCTGGGCGCGAGCGTTTCTAGCGGAGCGGATGGCGTTCTGCACCACGACGCAGTCCCCAGGCAGGACTGAGCGAGTCGAGGCCCGATACCGAGTCCTCCCGGTGTCGAACCAACGGCTCAGCCAGCAGCAGCGCGGGCCGCGTCGACGGTGTTGGCGAGCAACATCGCTCGGGTCATCGGGCCCACACCGCCGAGGCGGGGAGTGACCCAGCCGGCAACTTCGCCGACGGACTCGTCGACGTCGGAGAGGATCTTGCGCCCTTCACGGCTGATGCCGCCGCCGACCACTGCAGCTCCCGGCTTGACCATGTCGGGCGTGATGAGACCAGGGACGCCGGCTGCGGCGATGACGATGTCGGCTTGGCGGGTGTAGGCGCCGAGGTCGGCGACACCGGTGTGCACCACCGTCACGGCCGCATTGGCGACAGGCCGCTTCAGTGCCATCAGCAGCGCCATCGGGCGGCCGATGGTGAGGCCGCGGCCCACAACCACGACGTGACGGCCTTCCACCGGCACCTCGTAGTGCTCGAGCATGACCTGGATGCCACGGGGCGTGCACGGCAGTGGGCCGTCGACGCCCATCACCAGCCGGCCCAGGTTCACCGGATGCAGGCCGTCGGCGTCCTTGTCAGGGTCGATGGCCAGCAGCGCCGACTCCTCGTTGAGCTGACGCGGCAGCGGAAGCTGCACGATGTAGGCGTGCACCGCCGGGTCGTTGTTGAACCGGTCGATCACGGCGTTCAGTTCGGCTTGGCTGATGTCGGCGGGCAACTGCTCGTGCACCGAGGAAATGCCGACCTCGGCGCAGTCACGGATCTTGGCCCCGACGTAGCTGTGCGACGCCGGATCATCGCCCACGAGAATCGTGCCGAGCCCCGGCTCCAAGCCGCTGCCCTCAAGCTGGCTGCGCAGGTCGTCCTTGATCTGCTCCGCCAGCGCCTGCCCGTCCAGAAGCACCGCTGTCACGGCCCGAACAGTAGTTGTGACCGGACGTGGCTCAGCGCGGCTCTGGATGTCCGTTGGGGCTCTGGCTGGTCGTGGTGCGTGTGCGGGCGGTGCGGCGCTTGTGGAGGCGACGCAGCGCGGGCGACGCTGCCGCGAGCGCCCGGTCGGCGGCGGCCAGTACCCGGCCTGGGGTGCCGGGGGTCTCGTTGTCGATGAGGTTGCCCATCACAGCCAGGGTGAGGCGGGCGATCGCATCGGTGCCGACCGCTAAGCGCAGGCCCGTTCGCAGGATGCGCGGGTGCCCGATGAGGAACGAGAACCGGCGGCCCGTGCGCAGGAAGGCGTCGAACTTCTCGGCAACGATGCGGTCGTAGGTGTCGGCCACCGCTGCCGGGTCGAAGGCGAACAGGTCGGCAGCGAGGATGCCGGTCTCGAGGCCGTAGTCGATGCCCTCGCCGTTCATCGGATTGATCAGCCCGGCCGCGTCGCCGATGGCGACCCAGCCGGGGCCGTGGCGCTTCGTGGCGCTCATCGGCAGTCGCCAGGCACGCGGGCGCTCCAGGTAGGGGCCGAGCTCCCAGCTGTCGGCCACCAGGTCGCGGTAGCTGTCACACAGCCGATTCAGGTTGAGCTTCGCGAAGCCCTTCATGGTGTTGAGCGCACCGACGCCGATGTTGACTGTGCCGTCGCCGGCGGGGAACAGCCAGCCGTATCCAGGCACCGCCGTGCCATCGGCATCGCGCAGCGTCAGGCACGCTTCGAGGTATTCATCGGCGTGGCGGGGTGTTTCGGCGTAGGTGCGGATGGCGAGGCCGAACGGTTCTGCAGGGTCACGCAGCGCGCCGAGCATGCGGGCGGCCTGGCCTTGAGCACCGGCGGCGAGCACAACGAGATCGGCGGTCCAACGTTCTCCCCCTGCGGTGACCCCCACCGCACGGCCGTCCTCGACGATCGGCAGCGCCTCAGTGCCGAAGCACAGCTCGGCACCCGCCGCAGCCGCTCCGTCACACAGGGCGCTGTCGAGACGGCGCCGGGGCCACACCGCTCCGTAGGGGCCGAACTGCCCGTTCGCGGGCCAGTCGAGTTCTCGTACGCGTCGCCCGGCGATCATCCGAAGCCCCGCAATGCGATGCGCTTCGTCGAGCGAAACGCCGAGCTCGCCCAACGCTGCGACCGCACGGGGCGTCAAGCCGTCGCCGCAGACCTTGTCGCGACCCGGGGGCGCCTTCTCGAACGCCGTCACCTTGATACCGGCGCCCGCGGCACGCATGGCCGCCGCCGCGCCGGCGGGACCAGCCCCGATCACGATCATGTCCCGGTGCGGCACCGCTACAGCCTGCCGGTGCGCACGCCGGATCGCTCAGCGAGGAGCTTCTGTCGGACTCGCTCGGCCTGCTGCGGCGGCGATAGGCAGCAGCACGAGTTCGTGGGCGAATTCGAGCACTCGCACGGCGATGGCGAACGCGGCCGCGTCGCCAATGCCGAAACGGTCGGCCAGCAGGGCCGCCACGACGACTTCCCGCACGCCAAGACCCGCCGGCGTGATGCCGACCATGCCAACGAGCACACCGGCTGCCGTTGCACCGGCGACCAGCCAGATATCGCCGGTACCAGCTCCGACCACGGCAAGGGCCAGCAGCACGGTTGCCACGAGACGCAGCGCGACCGAGGAGCCGTAGATCGATGTCGCGCGCCAGACCGTTGACCGTTGCGCGCTGAGCGCATCGGGAGGGATGCGGTCAGCGATCCACCGCAGGAGCACCACACGGCGCATGAACCGGTCGACGCGCCGCCACCAGTTGCTGGCGCCGGCAAGCGTCCACGGCAGCGTCATGAGGCCCACCGCGGCGCCGGCACCGATCACGATGCGCACAAGCCAGCCGCCGGCTGTGCCCAGCCAGTCGCCCGGAGCCCAGAGCGCTGCGAACACCGCGGCCCAGCCGACGAGTGTGGCGGTCTCGACCACAACTGAGGCGCCCGCGGCAGTCCGGTTGACACCAAACGGGGCGGCCAGGGAGGCACGGGCTGCGATGGGCACCAGGCCAGTGGGCAGGTAGCGGGTGGCTTGGGACAGCATCCAGATGCGCATCGCGGGCTGGCACGCGATCGGTGTGCCGTAGCCGCCGATGAGCTCCTGCCAGCCAGCAGCCAGCAGCAGCGTCGCAGCGAACGACATTGCGATCGCCCCGATCAGCCAGCCAGCCTCGACGCCGAGATCGATCTGGCGCAGATCGTCCCAGTAGCGGAAGGCGAGCCAGACGATCATCGCCGCGGTCGCTAACCCGAGCGCCCACCGCACGGCCGTACCGGATCGTTGCCGTTCGCCGATGCTGCCGTGCGATCCCGTCACGACGGCACGCCCGTGATGCTGAGCATCTCGCGTGTCTGGCACATCTGGCGCCCTGCCAGCATTCCGCCGAGCGTACTGAGGCGCTCACGAGTCCTCGAGCGAGGAGTCTCAGCGAATGCTTGAACCGATCACACTCTCTTGGGGGATGGGAATCTCAATCGGTTGCTCGTCAAGTTCGCCCCGAGCGTCGGCCGCCAGAACATCAGCGAGGGCTTCGACCAGCCTGTCGTCGGCCCAGCCTGCGGACGTGGCTTCGCTCACGAGGCGTGACGCTTCGAGTGTCAGCGGCGACCAGTCACCATTGACCGTCAACATCGTCAAGTCAGCGAGGAGGCCTGTCACATCAGCGGGTCCCGTCGGCAGCCACGACTCCAAGATTGCGCGCGAATCACCTTTCGACATTGGCCGTCGAGAACGTGCCATCGATCCGTCTGCACTCACCGATCAACCAATCTAGCAGCCAGATAGCAAGCTGTGTAAATCAGTTTCAATATATTTTAATGTCTTTGTATCAGGTGTGGTCGGAGCCCAGAATGATGACCAAACGATCTTTGAGGTCACGCCGGAGGGCACATTCACTTTCTCCGTGGCATGCAGTACACAACCCCCACATCGGCCCGCGAACTGAGGGCCATCTTCAACTCATACGTCTTGCCGCGAGTGCACAGCGGGGAGTACTTCGCGCTCCCGTTGCCGCCAACGGAACCGGCAGCCTCATCGGGTCAGCCGTCCGGAACATTGAGTCAGACGGTCATCTACATGAATGGACGCGAGATGGTCGCCTTCGCGCACCAGTTTGTCTCGGCTGACGGCGAGACGGGCGCATCGGGTCTTCCCGACCCCAAACTCGTGTTGTTCGAGGGAGAGTGGTTGAGCGTCGGCGACCCGCCGAAAAAAGCGCGTACCGCAATTCGGACAACTCAGCCTCCCTCCGCTGATCCGTGACGGCAACGGTTCGCTTGCCAGACTGGGCGCATGCGTGTGGTGCTGGTTGCGCCGGGGTTTCCGACCTCGCTTGATGATCACCACAAGCCGTTTCTTGCGGATCACGCACGAGCACTCGCCGCTGCGGGAGCCAACGTGACGGTGGTGTGCCCGGCTCACCCCGATGCGCCACATCGCCACGACGTGGGCGGCATCGAGGTGCAGCGGGTCCGCTTCGCCCCCAGCCGAGTCGAGGCCCGGGTGGCGCTCGGCGAGAGCTACCGCGTGTTCTCCGGCCTGTCAGCGCTGTGGGTCATCCCGATGATCGCCAGCCTCACCCTGGCCGCCGCGCGCCAAGCCCGCCGTCGCTCGAAGGCCGGGGACGCAGTGATTCACGGCCATTGGTGGTTCCCCTGCGGACTCGTTGCCGTCGCTGCCACCGCAGCTGGTCGGCGGGCGGTCAGTGTGGTGCATGTACACGGCTCCGACGCCGCGGTCACCACCAACGCAGTGCACCGATGGCTGGCTCGCCGAGTGCTGCGCCGGGCCAGCGCCGTAGTCACCGTCTCAGAAGGCCTGCGCAGCTGGGCAGAATCGCTAGTGCAGCGGCCCTACGGACCAAACCCACCGCCCAGTGCCGAATCAGGGGGCCGCAGGACCGGGCCGCTGCTGCGCGTCGTATCCATGCCCGTCAGGACCGAGCGACTCGGATCGCCCACGCCGCCACCCCCCGACGGCCCCGTAGTCGCCATCGGTCGTCTGATGGCCGAGAAGGGTTTCGACGTGCTCATCGAGGCCACGGCGCTGATGCCTCCAGCGGAACGACCCGAAGTGGTCATTGTCGGTGACGGCCCCGACCGGACTCTGCTTGAAGCGTTGGCTCTGCGACGCAGTGTGACAGTCCAGTTCGTCGGCGCGGTGGCTCCCAGCGAGGTCGGCCAGTGGTATCAGCGAGCCCGCCTGGTGTGCGTGCCAAGCCGCCGCGAGGGCTTCGGCATGGTGGTCGCCGAAGCGCTCGCCGCAGGACGCCCCGTCGTGGCAACCGCAGTCGGAGGCGCGCCCAACCTCATCGCAGACGGTGACAACGGCCGCCTCGTCCCGCCCGGCGACGCCGACGCCCTGGCTGATGCTCTCGGCACCGCCCTGCAGTCGAACCTTGACGTCGCGGCTTCAGCCAGCACGGCCGCGCTCGCGCCGTTCGGCCCGCAAGCCCATGCAGCGACCCTGCTGCGGATCTACGAGGAGATTGCCGCAGCGGCGGGTTAAGCGTCGGCCTGCGGCGCGGCAGCCCCTGGAGTCCGCTGAGATGCCTCGGCAGAAACGCCGACGCCGAGGAAGCCCTCTATGCGCGCCAGCCGCTGCCCAAGCTGCGCGACCTCGGTCCGCACCTTGTCAAGACTGCGCTGTTGATGCCAGACGATTGCGAGCACGCCGAGAACGATCGAGGCGATCTGCACGTACTCCGCCGGGTCCATGCCGGCACCGTAACACGCTGGCCATTCAGGTCGGCTCAGATTTACGTGAACGCCATCGATGCCCTACAAAGCGGCGACAATCTCCGCCATGAGCTCGCCAGCCTCAGTCGGATTGAGCCCAACCCGAACGCCAGCATCACGCAAAGCATCCATCTTGGCCGCAGCAGTCCCTTTGCCCCCAGAGACGATGGCGCCAGCGTGGCCCATCTTCTTGCCCGGAGGCGCAGCCACACCGGCGATGTAGCTCGACACCGGCTTGGTCATGTTGTGCTTGATGAACTCGGCGGCTTCTTCCTCGGCCGAGCCGCCGATCTCGCCGATCATCATGACGGCCTTGGTTTCAGGATCGGCCTCGAACGCTTCGAGGCAGTCGATGAACGAGGTGCCCGGCACGGGATCGCCGCCGATGCCCACGCAGGTGGTGACGCCGATGTCCTTTTGCTGCAGCTCGTAGAGCGCCTGGTAGGTCAGCGTGCCCGAGCGGCTCACGATCCCGACTGGGCCTCCCGCCTTGGCGATATGCCCCGCGGTGATGCCGATGTTGCACTCCCCGGGCGTGATGATCCCGGGACAGTTCGGCCCCAGCAGCCGGACGTGGGGGTAGTCGCGCCGCAGCATGTTGAAGAAGCGGGCCTCGTCGTGTGCCGGAACGCCCTCAGTGATGCAGGCAACGAAGGTGATGCCTGCCTCGGCGGCATCGAGCACGGCATCGAGTACGCGAGGCGCGGGAATGAAGATGCACGAGGCAGTAGCGCCGGTCGCTGCGACCGCTTCGGTGCAGTTGGCGAACACCGGCACACCTTCGACGTCGGTGCCGGCTTTGCGAGGATTGGTGCCGGCCACGACGTTCGTGCCGTAGTCGCGGTTCAGCATGCCGTAGTAGCGCCCTTGGGAGCCGGTAAGGCCTTGGTAGACGACCTTGGTGTCTTTGTCGACGAAGATGCTCACGTCAAGCTCCCGTTCAGCTCGCAGCCGCGGCCAGCGCGACGGCTCGACGGGCAGCGTCGAGCATGGTCGGTTCCATCATCAGCTTCTCGTTGAGATAGGGGGCGAGGATCTCGCGGCCCTCTGCGGCGTTGGTGCCGTCGAGGCGAAGCACGATCGGCGCCTCGATGTCGACGGCTTCGAGCGCCCCGATGATGCCGTTGGCCACTTCCTCACCGCGGGTGATGCCGCCGAAGATGTTGATGAAGATGGCCCGCACGTCGGGGTCGTTGTTGATCACCTCGAGCGCGTTGGCCATGACCTGAGCATTGGCGCCACCACCGATGTCCAAGAAGTTGGCGGGGCGCCCGCCCACCTGGTTCACGACGTCGACGGTGCTCATGGCCAGCCCGGCGCCGTTGGCGATCACGCCGACGCTGCCCGCCAGGCCGACGTACTGCAGGCCCTTGGCGTGTGCGGCCTCTTCGCGCTCGTCACGCGGCTGCGTCTCGTCGTACTGGGCATAGTCGGGATGGCGGAACACCGCGTTCGCATCCAGCGTGACCTTGGCGTCGAGGACGTGGACCTGGTTGTCGGGCGTCAGGATGAGCGGGTTGATCTCGACGAGGTCAGCGTCACCCTCGGTGTAGGCGACATAGAGCTTTTGCAGGATCTCGACGGCCTGATCGGTGGCGACGGGGTTGAGGTTGGCACCCTCCACCCAGGCCCGGGCGGCCTGCGCGGAGAGTCCCTCGGCCGGGTCCACGAGTACCTTGCTGATGGCGTCGGGGTTCTCGGCCGCAACGGTTTCGATCTCCACGCCGCCCTCGGCGGACAGCATCCCGAGGTGCTTCTTGGCCGAGCGATCCAGCGTGAAGCTGGCGTAGTACTCCTCGGCAATGTCAGACGCCTTTTCGATCCACAGCCGCCGCACGATGTGGCCGTTGATGTCGAGCCCCAGGATGTTGCCGGCGTGCGTGCGCGCGTCGTCGACGGTGGCGGCGAACTTCACGCCACCCGCCTTGCCACGACCGCCGGTGTGCACCTGCGCCTTGACCATCACCGGCGTACCCAGGCGTTGCGCAGCGGCTACTGCTTCGTCGACGCTGAAAGCAACTTCGCCGTCGGATACCGGCATGTCATAGCTCTTGAAGAACTGCTTGCCCTGATACTCGAAGAGATCCACGGCGGGGAGCATAGGAGGGGAGTCGACGAGAAACCGGCCTTCTGCCCGCCCTGGCGCTGCCGCGGAATTCAGGCTTGCGGTTTGGCACTCTCGCGTAGTCTCGTCTGTCACTGCTGAGCGGCGGTTCTTCCCTGCGATCGGGCCCTGTGGGCAACATCTATCGTGAAGGACAACGGCATGGCGATCGACGAGATCGAACGCACCGCCATGGTGCAACAGCTCATCAACACCCTGGGCGAACAGCCCGCCAACACGCTCATGAAATGCATCCTCCCCGACGGCGCAGACCAAATCGCCACCAAGGACGACATCTACGCGCTCAAGGCCGACCTCATCGCGCTCGAGGAACGCCTTCGCAGCTACGTCGACACGACCATCGCTACGGCGTTGGCCAAACAGACGCGCACGCTCATGCTGACCATGGCGGGTTTCATGCTGACGATCTGGGTGCCGCTGACTGTCGGCGCTGTCACCTGATCGACGAAATGTGCGGCGCAGCTACGACGCTGCCGGTCAGGTTCTCACGCGGCGGAGGTTGGCGATGCTTGCGACGAAGGTCTTCGTGCCGAGATTGGAGAAGTGCACGGTGACCTCCCAATCGTCGGCGTCGGGGCGCAGACTCTGGACAACCCCGGCGCCGAACGTGGGATGCGCCACGTCGTCGCCGATGCTGAAACCAAGCGAGTCCGCGGACGCCGTTTCCGACATTCGAGCGGCCACTCGGAGACGTGCCTGCTCGCGGCGAGCTTCGCGCCCTTTCGCAGCAGAGCTGTCGGGCTGGGTCGCTGTATGCCGCGCCGCACCTCGACTGGACATCTCGGCGTCGCTGAGCTGGCTGTGTTCGCTGGACTGGCCGGGTTCGCTGGCACGGCGATTGGCGCCCCAGTCGCTCGTCGCCGGTCGCCACGAGCTGCCGAGGCGCCCGACGGCGGGTGAGCGGTCATCGAGCAACGACTCGGGGATCTCTCCGAGGAACCGGCTGGGCGGGTTGTAGCTGGTTTGACCGTGCAGCATCCTGCTCCAGGCGTGTGTGAGGTAGAGCCGCTTGCGGGCACGGGTGATCCCGACGTAGGCGAGCCGGCGCTCTTCTTCAAGATCGTCCGGCTCGGTCATCGATCGAGAGTGCGGGAACACGCCGTCCTCGAAGCCAGTCACGAACACCACGTCGAATTCGAGCCCTTTGGCGGCATGCAGGGTCATGAGCGCTACCTGGGAGGCGTCGGTCATCTCGTCGACGTCGCTGACCAGCGACACCTGCTCCAAGAACTCTTCGCACGATTCGAAATCGGCGGCGCTGCCGAGGAGCTCTTCGAGGTTCTCCCGGCGGCCTTCGGCTTCGATGGTCCCTTCGTCCGTCAACTCCTGTAGGTAGCCCGAGCCTTCCAGCACCGACTCCAGCACAGCTGCGGGTCCGTCGGGCACACATGCGGCGGCGCGATCCAGCAGTTCACGGAAGCGCAGCAGTCCGCCGCGGGCCGCGCCTCGCACGCCGGCTTCGTCCAGGCGATCGAGCACCTCGGCCAGTGACACGCCCTCACGTGCAGCCAGCGCGTCGAGCCTGGCGATGCTGCGGTCGCCGACGCCCCGAGTCGGCAGGTTCACGACACGCTTGAGCGACACCTCGTCGGCCGGGTTCACTGCCGCGCGCAAGAACGCCAGCGCATCCTTGATCTCGCGCCGGTCGTAGAAGCGGGTGCCGCCGATGATCTGGTACGGCACATCGTTGGCAAGCAGCTCTTCCTCAATCACCCGCGACTGCGCGTTCGACCGGTAGAAGACCGCAGCGTCGCTCCAGCCGATGCTGCGGTCGGCGTGCATCCGCCGGATCTCTGCGCATACGAATCGGGCTTCGTCGACCTCATCCGCGCCGCGGTATCGAATGGGCCGTGCCCCACCCTCCCGATCGGTCCACAGGTTCTTGGCCGGCCGGCCCATGTTGTTGCGGATTACCGCGTTGGCCGCATCGAGGATGGACTGGCTGGAGCGGTAGTTCTGGTCGAGCACATACGTCGAGCCGTTGGCGAACTCGCTGCCGAACTCAAGGATGTTGGTGATGTCCGCGCCCCGGAAGGCGTAGATGGACTGGTCCGAGTCGCCGACGACGAATACGTTCCGCGGCGGACCCGCGAGCAATCCGACCAGGCGCACCTGCGCCAGGTTGGTGTCCTGGTACTCGTCGACGAGGATGTGGGAGAAGCGCTGCTGGTATTCCTCGGCCACATCGGGATGCGTCCGCAGCAGCTCGACACCAATCATCAGCAAGTCGTCGAAGTCCATGGCGCCGGCTCGTTGCAGCCGTTTCTGATACTCCGAGTAGATGCGGCCGATCGTTTTGGCGTAGGGACCGCCCCCGTCGAGCGTCTCGGCCAGCTCGGCAGCTTGCACCGGCGAGATCAGGCGGTTCTTCATGGTCGAGATCGCCGCGTGCACAGCTCGGTCGGCGAAGCGCTTGGGGTCCAGATCGAGATCTCGCACGACATAGCGGGTGAGGCGCCGTGCATCGGCCTGGTCGTAGATGCTGTACGTGCGGGGGTAGCCCAGGACGTCGGCGTGGCTGCGCAGGATGCGGGCGCAGGCGCTGTGGAATGTAGAGATCCACATCCGCTCGGCAACAGGGCCGATGAGACTGCCGATGCGGTTCCGCATCTCCTGCGCGGCCTTGTTGGTGAACGTGATCGCCAGAAGTCCGAACGGGTGAGTGCCGCGGTGGTGCATGAGGTGTGCGATGCGGTGAGAGAGCACCCGGGTCTTTCCCGACCCGGCCCCGGCCACCACCAGCGCCGGACCCTCGCCGTGCAGCACGGCGGCTCGCTGACCGGCATTCAGCGGCGCGAGGATCGGGTCGTCGTCTGCGCTCATGGCTGGCAACGGCGATTCGGGTGGCGCCCTTGGAATGGGGCCGGCGTAGGTTGAGTCATGCGGGACGCTTCACGTTGCCGCTTCACGTTGTGTAGTCGGCGTTGATGCGGACGTACTGGTCGGTGAGATCGCAGCCGTAGACCGTGAACGACCCGCCCACCTCCGACGTCTGGATGCCCAGGTCCACCGAGATCAGCACTTCGTCGGACGCCAGGTAGGCCTCGAGCTCAGCAAGCGCCTCGGGTGTCGCGGGCGTGGGATAGAGCTCCTGATCGCCGAAGCGGATCACCACATTGTCCTGGTGGATGTCGGTCTCGTCGCTGCACTTGCCGACCGCCATCGCGACCCGGCCCCAGTTGGGATCGCGGCCATGCACAGCGGTCTTCACCAGCGGCGAGTTCACGATGGCCTTGGCGACCCGCTTGGCCTGCGCGTCGTCACGGGCTTCGTTCACGGTCACCACGATGAGTGTCTCGGCGCCTTCGCCGTCAAAGGCGAGCTGACGGGTCAGATCCAAGCTGACAGCACCGAGGGCCGACTCCAGTGCGGCCTCGTCGACCGGCCCGGCTGCACCATTCGCCAGCATCACCACCATGTCGCTGGTGGACGTGTCGGTGTCCACGCTGAGCGCGTTGAACGTCACGTCGCACACACGGCGCAGCATGGCGTCAAGCCGGTCGGGAGCAATCTCGGCATCGGTGGTGATCACCGAGATCATCGTGGCCATGTCGGGCTCGATCATGCCTGAGCCCTTGGCGATGCCGACCACGGTGGCGCCACCAGCCGATGCGCTGGCGGTCTTGGGATGCGTGTCGGTGGTCATGATCGCCGTGGCTGCCGCAGTGGCGTCCCGCGACGTCAGTGCCCCCTCCCGCGCTGCAACCAGACGGTCGAAGTAGGCATCAACCTTGCCTTCGGGGTAGTGCACGCCGATGAGGCCGGTGGAACCCACCAGCACCTGGTCGGGCTGGCAGCCCACGAATTCGGCAACGCGCCGCGCCAGATTCGCTGCATCTCGCTCGCCCTGCTCGCCGGTTGCCACGTTGGAGTTCTTCGACACCACCACGACCGCCTGCACCCGCCCGTCGGCGACGTTGGCCTGGCTGAGGCGCACGCTGGCACCGGCAAACAGGCTCTTGGTGAACACACCCGCCGCAGCGGCCAACCCATCAGCCGCCAAGACCATCACATCGTCGGTGTCGTCTTTCATGCCCATGTTGCCGACGTGGCAGGCAAAGCCAGCCGGCAAGTCGACCGTCGCGCCCGCCGGGGCGGAATTCCCGAGCTCGCCAGACACCATGTTGAACCCTCGTCGCACCTTCTCCACGGCCTGCCCGCGGCTGTGGGGCCAAGGTAGTTGCGGCAGCGCCGGGAGCCTCCGGCAATTCACCGAACCGCAGCGGCGAGCAAGTTCAGCGGTCGCTGTCGGGCACCGTGAACAGCTCGTCGACATGCAGCGTCCAGTTGGCACGCCGCCGGTTCGGGTCGGCCGTCCGGCTATTCCCAGTCGCCGAGCCGGCGTGGTCGACCGGCAGCACCATTCCCCGCAGGAAGCTGGCTCCCATGGTCTCGCTACCCCAGAACACGACCTCGTCGCCTCCCGATTCCCACCACGGCTCGCCGGGCACGCCGCTGCGGTAGCGCTCGCCGTGCTGCTCGATGTTGAACGTGCCCCGCAGCAGGCAGCGAATCCCCGGTCCAGGATGGAGATGAGGATCCGAGATGTGGCCCGCTCGCGACGTGATCTGGTCGAGCCGGAACAGCCACTCGCTCCCCCGAGCCATGTCCAGAGACGTGATGAGCCGACTCATCCGGTGGATCGTGAGCACGTCGGCACCCGCCAGCAGGGCGTGGCGCCTGTTGGGTCGATCGACCTCCCAGCGCCAGACCTGTGACCACTCGGCCGTGCCTTCCACCTCGTAGCCCTCCGAGGCCGCCGCGTACTCCCCTGCTCGCAGGTCGCGCCCGTTGACCGCCACTTCGCCGTCGCGCACGTAGAGCAGCCGCGGCAACGGCCCCAGCGGTGTCGAAGTGGCCCCACCAGCAAGGATCTGGTCTTGGTAGAAGTTGATGTTGAACGGCATGGGTCTTACTCGCTGGGCTGGAGGCCTCGGATTCGTGGCTTGACGATGTGCGGCCACGGGAAGGGAACCTCGCCGAACGGCACCTCGACCACAGCCGGCTCGCCCGAGCCCAGCGTTTCGCGCAGGCGAGTGCGCAGCTCGTCTGGTGTGCTGGCACGCAGCGCTCGGACACCGAATGAATCTGCCAGCTTCACGAAGTCCGGACTCGTGAGGTCGCTGGCGATGACGCGGCCGCCATATCGCTCGTGCTGTATCCGGCGGACGTTGCCATAGGCGTGGTCGTTGAACACGATCGTCGTGAGCGGAATGTTGTGGCGTACAGCGGTCGCCAACTCGTTGATGGTGAACAGTGCTCCCCCGTCGCCGACGATCGACACCACCGGGACGTCGCGCCGCGCATGTGCTGCACCGAGCGCCGTCGCGAACCCGTATCCCAGCGTGCCCTGGTAGCCGGCGCTGATGAAAGTCCTCGGACCGAACACCTCGAACCCGAGCCACGACACGTAGCCGCACTGCGTCATCTCATCGACGAAGATGCCCTCGGCCGGCAGCTCGGCTCTGATGGCACCGAGCCAGCCGTGCTGGGGCGCAAGTGCGGCTGCGCAGTCCGCTTCAGCTTCGGCTCGCGTCTGGGCGACAGTGCTTCGCCATGCGGAGCGGTCGAGCGATGTCTCCCCCAGTGCGTCGGCGAGCAGGGGCAGCGCATCGGCGAGATCGGCATGAATGCCCACTGCGGGCGGCCCGGCGCGGCCGATCTCGTCGGCATCGATGTCGATGTGGATGATCGTGAGGTCGTCGTCGACGCCCCAGGTGGACTGCGCCATGGCGAGCCGGGTGCCCAACCCGATGACGACGTCGGTGTGCGGCCAGAGCTGGTACCCGGTTGGCGTGGTGATGCTCAAGGGACAGTCCGACGGCATCACGCCTCGACCCATGCGGAAGGCCAAGACCGGTGCCGACAGTTGCTCGGCCAACTGGCAGATTTCAGACGAGAATGGCTGGGCGCCGCCCCCGACGACGATCATCGGCCGCTCTGCCGCTGCGATGAGCTCTGCCGCCTCGGCAATGGCCGCCGGATCGGGTGCAGGACCTGGCCGGGCCGGAGCGACAAGATCGCCGCGAGACGACTCGACGGTGGCGTTCCACACGTCGGTCGGGACTTCCACGCCGACCGGGCCTCGACGTCCCGAGCGCAGCGCCGTGAACGCGCTCTGCAGCACAGCGTGGGCGGTCGCGCCATCGGTGACACGCTCAGCCTGGCGGGTGAGCCGCCCCAGCACGCCCAACTGATCCGGGATTTCGTGTAGAGCGCCAAGCCCCTTGCCGATTGCGGCCGAATGGATCTCGCTCACCAGTGCCAGCACCGGCGCATTGGTGGCGTATGCCGTGCAGAGCGCCGCTGCCGTGTTCAGCAAGCCCGGTCCCGGCACCACGCAGAACGCCTGCGGCTCGCCCGTCGCGAGAGCGGCTCCCAGCGCCATGTAGGCGGCACCCTGCTCGTGACGGGTATGGACGGGTGCCAGCGCGTCGCTGCGGTCGTAGAGCGCATCGAAGAACGGGTCGTTCTGCACCCCGGGAAGGCAGTACAGGTCGGTGATGCCATTCGCAATGAGCGTCTCGACCGTCAAGCTCGCAACCGTCTGCGTCACTCGCCTAGTCCCACTCGCCTACTCCCACTCAATCGTGCCGGGCGGCTTTGAGGTGATGTCGTAGACGACCCGGTTCACGCCAGCCACCTCGTTGACAATGCGCGACGAGATCGTCTCGAGCAGATCGTGAGGCAAGCGGGCCCAGTCGGCGGTCATCGCATCCTCGCTGGTGACCGCCCGCACGATGATGGGCTTGGCATAGGTGCGCTCGTCGCCCATCACGCCGACGCTGCGGATGTCGGCCAGCACCGCGAACGCCTGCCACACCTCGCCGTCCAGACCTGCTTTCGCAATTTCCTCGCGCACGATGACGTCAGCGGCTCGCACGGTGTCGACAGCCTCGGGGGTGACCTCGCCCACGATCCGCACGCCGAGGCCCGGCCCCGGGAACGGTTGGCGCTGGACGATCTCGGGCGGCAGACCCAGCTCTGCGCCTACGGCACGCACCTCGTCCTTGAAGAGGTTGCGCAGCGGCTCGACCAGCTCGAAGGTCATGTCTTCGGGCAGCCCGCCGACGTTGTGGTGGCTCTTGATCTTCGCCGCAGTAGACGAGCCCGACTCGATCACATCGGGATAGAGCGTCCCCTGCACCAGGAAACGAGCGTCGGTGATGCCTCCAGCAGCCCGCTCGAAGATGCGCACGAACTTCTCGCCGATGATCTTGCGCTTGTCCTCGGGATCGGTGACTCCCGCCAGCGCCTCGAAGAACTCGTCGGCAGCGCGCTCGTGGATCAGCTCGATGCCCTGCGTACGGCGGAACGTCTCGGTGACCTGGTCGCCTTCGCCAGCTCGCATGAGCCCCGTGTCCACGAAGACGCACGTGAGCTGGCTGCCAATGGCCCGCTGGGTCAGCGCAGCGGCCACGGCGCTGTCCACCCCGCCCGAGAGACCGCAAATGGCCCGTGCCGAGCCGACCTGAGCCCGGATGGCCTCGACGCTGTCGGCGATGACATTCGACATCGTCCATTCGGAGTTGATCTGGCACACCTCATGCAGGAACCGCACAAGCTGGGCCTGCCCGCCAGGCGTGTGGTGAACCTCCGGGTGGTACTGCACCCCGTAGAAGCGACGCTCGAAGTCCTCGATCACAGCGGCGGGACTGTCCGGCGTCGATGCCGTGACCACGAATCCCACCGGCGGCTCCGTCACCGCATCAAAGTGCGACATCCACACTGATTCCGACGAAGGTGCTCCACGTGACGAGCCACCCAACAGCTCCGACGCCACGTCAGTTCGGCCGAGCATCGTGCGCCCGTACTCGCCCCGGCCGCTGCGGTCCACCCGCCCGCCGAGGTCGCGAGCCAGCAGCTGCGATCCGTAGCAGATGCCCAGGATCGGCACGCCCAGCTCGTAGACGTCAGGGTCGATGCCAGGTGCCCCTTCGACGTGCACCGAAGCCGGTCCGCCGCTGAAGATGATCGCCGCTGGCGAGCGCTCAGCCAGCTCAGCAGCGGTTGACGTGTGAGAGACGATCTCGGAATAGACCTGCGCCTCGCGCACCCGCCGCGCAATCAGCTGCGCATACTGCGCGCCGAAATCCACCACGAGGACCGTTGGGTGGGCGGCCGAGCTGGCCGCCGGCGAGTGTGGGGGCATAGGTCCGGCGCCGCAGCTGCGCCAAGTTCGGGAAAACAACGAGGCTATCGCCGCCCCCCAAGCCCGCTTTGGAAATCCGCGCTCAACGGCACCGTGGGCCAGGAATGACACAGGGCCGGCGAATTCGCCGACCCTGTGCGTGAGTTGTAGAGAGAAGCAGCCGGAGCTACATCATCCCGCCCATGCCACCCATGCCGCCCATGCCGCCGCCCATGGCAGCAGCAGCAGCAGCAGCGGCTGCGGGGTCAGCCTCTTCGGGCTTGTCGGTCACCAGTGTCTCGGTGGTGAGCAGCAGGGCCGCGATTGACGCTGCATTCTGCAGCGCCGCACGGGTCACCTTCGCCGGATCGATCACGCCAGCGGCAACCAGGTCCTCGAACTTGCCGGTTTCGGCATTGAAGCCCGTGTTGCCTTCGGCCTGCTCGATCTGCTGGACGATCACAGCGCCCTCATAGCCGGCATTGTGTGCAATCTGGCGGCTGGGGCCTTCGAGCGCCCGGTGCACCAGGCGGGCCCCGGTGGCTTCGTCGCCATCGAGGTCCAGCGCTGCGACAGCGGCACGAGCCCGCAGCAGCGCTGTGCCGCCACCGGGCACGATGCCCTCTTCAATGGCGGCACGGGTCGCCGACACGGCGTCCTCGATGCGGTGCTTCTTTTCCTTCAGCTCGACCTCGGTGGCCGCGCCGACCTGGATCACTGCCACGCCGCCAGCCAGTTTCGCCAGCCGTTCCTGCAGCTTCTCGCGATCCCAGTCGGAGTCGGTGTCGTCGATCTCGCGCTTGATCTGCACCACACGACCCTCGACGTCGCCGGACTCGCCGCCGCCGTCCACGATGGTGGTCTCGTCCTTGGTGATGATCACCTTGCGGGCGGTGCCGAGCAGGTCGACGGTGGTGTTCTCCAGCTTCAGGCCCACCTCTTCAGAGATGACCTGACCGCCAGTGAGGATGGCCAAGTCGGCCAGCATCGCCTTGCGGCGCTCGCCGAAGCCGGGGGCCTTCACCGCCGCCGATGAGAACGTGCCGCGGATCTTGTTGACCACCAAAGTTGCCAGCGCTTCGCCCTCGACATCCTCGGCGATGATCACAAGGCCCCTTCCTGATTGCATCACCTTCTCGAGCACGGGGACCAGCTCGGTCACTGAGCCGATCTTGCCGTTCACGAACAGCAGGTAGGGATCGTCGAAGACGGCCTCCTGACGGTCGGGATCGGTCACGAAGTAGGGCGACAGGAAGCCCTTGTCGAACTGCATGCCCTCGGTGAATTCGAGGTCGACGCCGAACGTGTTGGATTCCTCGACCGAGATGACGCCGTCCTTGCCGACCCTGTCGAAAGCCTCGGCGAGCGTCTCGCCAATCGTGCTGTCCGCAGACGAGATGCCAGCCACGCTGGCGATCTTGTCCTTGTCATCGGACACGTCGATGGCCATGGCGCCCATGGACTCGACGGCTGCTGCAACAGCGGCCTCGATGCCCCGCTTGAGCTCCATCGGGTTGGCGCCGGCTGCCACGTTGCGCAAGCCCTCGCGCACCATTGCATGGGCCAGCACCGTCGCGGTGGTCGTGCCGTCGCCAGCGACATCGTTGGTCTTGGTGGCGACCTCTTTCACCAGCTGAGCACCCATGTTCTCGAACGGGTCGCTGAGCTCGATCTCACGGGCGATGCTCACGCCGTCATTGGTGATCGTCGGCGCCCCGAACGATTTCTCGAGCACGACGTTGCGGCCCTTGGGACCCAGCGTCACCTTGACAGCGTCAGCCAGCTTGTTGACGCCGGCTTCGAGGCCGCGGCGGGCCTCTTCGCTGAACTTCAGAATCTTCGGCATGTGTCGGTTCTCTTTCTTGTCGTCGCGTAATGAGTTAAGCGACGACGGCCAAGACGTCGCGAGCGCTCAGGATGAGCAGGTCCTCGCCGGCCACGGTGATCTCGGTGCCGCCGTACTTGCTGTAGACGACGGTGTCGCCGACGCCGACGTCCATCTGGATGATCTCGCCCGAATGGTCGGAACGCTTGCCGGGACCGACCGCAAGTACCTCGCCCTGCTGGGGCTTTTCCTTGGCGGTGTCGGGGATGACAAGCCCGCTGGCGGTGGTTTCCTCTGCGTCGCTGGGACGCACGACGATTCGGTCCTCGAGTGGCTTCAGGTTCATGGTCGGATATGCCTCCTGTGGCGCTGTGCCCTGTCTGGGGGCCGTGTCATGGGATTGCCCGGCGGCACTTAGCACTCTCACCGGGCGAGTGCTAACGATACGAGCACCGGTAGGCGGCGACAACCTCGCAGCAAACACAACTGCAAATTATGTTGCTTATGAAAGATTGATGGGATAAATTCATCTCAATGACAAACAGTTCATATCCGTCATTTCACCCCAACGGGCAAACACAGCAACTGTTGATGACGGCCGAGCAGTTCAGAACAGAGTTTCCGAACGAGAACAACTACGTGGAATGGAAGGCAGGTGTCAGCCGCAAGGAGATCCAGCGGGCAATTGTCGCATTCTCCAACGCCGACGGCGGTGTGCTGCTGCTCGGCGTCGATGACAGCGGCCAGCCGACAGGCAAACCGCTGGATGCAGGTCTGGAGAAGACGCTGTGGGAGACCATCAACGACATCGAATCGCCCGGCCCGATCAAGATCCGCTCACTGACCGTCGGGAGCGTGCTGATCACCGTCCTTTCGATCGGGCAGCGGATGCAAGGTCTGGCGCAGACATCGGATGGCGCTGCGCTGGTTCGCCGAGGCAAGCAGAATCTTCCATTGACAGGTGCAGCTCTCGTCGAGTTGGTGACAGAGCGCACACACGACAGCTTCGACAACAGCCCTTCGGAATGGTCGATCACCAAGGCGGACCCGGACCTGCTCAGGCAGCTTTGCGAGGCTCTCGATGTCGATTCAGGCCTCGACGGTTCCCGTTTGGCTGACGCGCTCGAAGAGCGAGGAATGCTCGTGCGTCGGTCCGGCGAACCGGTGCTCACCAAGGCCGGAGCGCTGTTCTTGGTGCCAGAGGCTTCGAACGAGTTCGGCAAATGCTTCATAGAGGTCTTTCGCTTTCCGAACCCTGACGGAGAGCACGACCTTCGAAAGTCGTTTGCAGGCACCCCTGCCCAGCAGGTCGATGAGGCAACTGCATGGATCGACAACGAGCTGGGTTTCGATCTCGTAGTACGCGGACGCAAGCGTCACGAACTTCGGCGCCTCCCGGTCAGGGCGCTCAGGGAGGTGATTGCCAATGCCGTCGCTCACCGCGACTACCAGCTAGCAGGATCTGCGGTCGAAGTTCGAGTCACACCTCACGAGGTGACAGTGAAGTCCCCTGGAGGATTCGTCGCGCCGGTGACCAGCGAGAATCTGCGCCATGCACATGCTGCACGCAATCGGCGCATCATCCAGGCGCTGCGTGCGTTCGGTCTCGCGGAAGACGCAGGGCGCGGCATCCGGGTGGTCTTGGAGGAAATGGCTGAGGATCTTCGAGTAGAGCCCACGTTCGCCGAAGATCCTGCCGGACACATCACGGTCCGGCTGCCGATGGAGAGCCCAGTCTCACCTGAAGAACGTGCGTGGGCGCGTGAACTCGAACAGCGGACCGTTTTGCAGCCGGAGGACCGGCGTGTACTGATCGAGGCGGCTCGAGGAGTCGAACTCTCTAACGCCAGCGTCCGGTCGCTTCTCCACGCCGATAGTTCAACGGCACGCCAGAGCCTGCAGCGGCTACGTGACGCCGGCTTCCTCGTCCAAGACGGTGAGCGTCGCGGCACCCGGTACTACATCGCGCCTGGTCTTCGACGCCCTGCTTGGGTTGGCTTGGACCGCGTCGGCATGCAGTCCGCAATCTTGGACATGGCCAACTCGGGTCCCGTCACCAACGCAGCCGTACGCGAAGTCATGGGTCTCTCACGATCTGAGGCTGTAGCTGTGCTCCGAAACTTGGTGGCGCACGGACAGCTCGAACTTCGTGGCTCCAAGCGTGGCTCGCACTATGTGCTGCCCGGCAGCGACCAGTTATAGCGACGCTTTGTCGCCACGCTGGCTCAATCCGGAAGGGGATGTCAAGTTATGGGCTTGACGCAGGCTCGTTCGGCTCTTCGCATCCAAGCTCTTCTAGATGGTCTATTGCAACAATCACCATGTCGTTCGCCATGCGATTGAGATCATTGGTCCATTGGAGCGCGTCGGCGTCAAGCTCGTGGGCGAGTGGCGGGAGACTTTCCTCGTCAATAGACGCCATAGTTGCCACGAGAGACAACTGCAACACGCTTGCCCAGCCGTCGCAGTGTGGATGCCCGCCTGCCTCCGTGTAATCCACCTCCGTGTAATCCACGCCCGTGACATCTCTGCACGCTTCGATGTAGTTGACGTAAGCGGGGTGGAACTCGACGATCGCGCCGGTGCGATTGTCTGCCCAACCCTTGGCAGACCCGGCATCCAGCCATGCCTGAGCAGCCATACCGCACTCCCACTCCGGGGAACCCGGCTCGTAGCCATCGGAGCATCCAGCCAACAGGATCGCTAATACAGCTAGTGCTCGCTTCACTTGATCCCCCTGCGAAGGTCAGTTCAGTCTCAGCCGTCTAGCGGCCTTGACGGGGACCCGTTAGTCGGTCCGGTTGTTATGGGTGTTTGCTTGTGGTCGTTGTCGGTTGGTGTAGAGCAGCGTAGGCGGCGGGGGTGAGCCCGCCGAGTGATCGGTGGGGCCGGTGGTGGTTGTAGTCGTTTCGCCAGTCCTCGGTGACGACTCGGGCTTCGAGCAGGTTGGCGAAGTCCTCGATGTTGAGGTATTCGTCGCGCAGGCGTCCGTTGAACGATTCGATCCAGCCGTTCTCCCAGGGGGAGCCGGGCTCGATGTCGGCGGTGTCGGTGCCCGAGGTGTCCGTCGGCCCAACTGCATGAGAACGCGACTACCGGCGAGCACTCACACCAGTCCGAAGTGCCTCTTAGGCTTAGCCACTGGCAACGATGACCGGGCCACGGCCGGGGAGGCAGCCATGTCGAAGGCACGCAGCAAGAGCCGTCAATGGAACGGTCGGGATTACTACGCCGTGCTAGGGAGACGCGAAGACCGCAAACGCTGGTGGTTGGCGCGCCGCTACGGCTTTCTGAACGGCGGCGGAGGCAAACGCTATTGGCTGCCGCTACAACATCTTGAGCCTGGTCACCGCGTCTTTGCCCATGTGGCCGGATGCGGATATGTCGGCGTCGGGGAAGTGACCGGCCGAATGAGGCCGATCGGCGACGCGACCGTGACCGTCAACGGCGAAGAAGGGCAGCTGATCGAGCAGCCTGACATCCCCTCGTACTTCGTTGATGCCGCGGCCTCGGACGACGAAAACACGATCGAGATGGTGGTCCCGGTCGAATGGAACGTCACCCCCCGCGACATCGGGGACGCATTTTGGGAACAGGGGCTGCGTGCCTACCGGAACACGGCCTGCAAGCTGACTGATCAGAACACCATCGACAGAGTCTTGGCCGAGTTCGGCCTCGACACCCCCTCATAGCCTCGCTCTTCCCGACCCTCGACGAAGGTATCGCTGAGCGGAGTTGTGCAGAGTTATGACGCGATAGCGCAATGCTGCCAAGCATTGGGGTGAAGGACACTATCCCTACATAACTCGGCCACTCTCCGGGATGGCTCAGCAAGGGCGAGCCTGATCGATGAGTTTTCCAGGGATGCCGGCTGCGAGTCCGATCTGGGACGCCGGGAGGGATGGGGCTCAGGTTGCCGAGCGGCGGCTCAGGACACGGAAGTCAGTTGAGAAAGTTGATGCGCAGGTTGGGATCGGCGCCGCTGTCAAGGGCTGACGGGCCGTGGCTGGCCAGTCGATACCAGGCGGTCGCGGCGATCATCGCCGCGTTGTCGGTGCACATCGCACGACTGGGCAGGTAGGCGTTGATGCCGTCTTCCATGCAGATGTCGAGCGTGCGTTCACGCAGCGCACTGTTGGCCGCCACGCCGCCGGCCAGGCAGATGACCGCTGCGCCGACATCGCGAGCTGCCCGGCGAGCCTTGTGGGTGAGCACGTCGACCACGCAGGCCTGGAACGAAGCCGCAACGTCGGCCGTGTCGACCTCCGGGTGCGCTCGCACCCAGTTGATGACGGCGGTCTTGATGCCCGAGAACGAGAACTCGTAGCCGTCGTCCAGCATGGCTCTCGTCAGCGGAACCGCAGTGGGGTCTCCGTCGTTTGCCAAACGGTCGATGGCAGGACCGCCCGGGTAGCCCAGCCCGAGGTAGCGGGCGACTTTGTCGAAGGCTTCCCCGGCAGCGTCGTCGCGGGTGGCGCCCAGCAGGCGGTAGCGCCCGTGGCCTTCGAACGTGATCAGCATCGTGTGCCCGCCCGAGACCAGCAAGGTGACGAGCGGGAACTGAACCTCGGCGTCGTGTTCGTCGAGCAATGCTGCGTACAGGTGCGCCTCGTGGTGATTGATGCCGATATAGGGGACATCCCACACGAGCGCCAGCGCCTTGGCGGCGGCTACGCCCACGAGCAGGCTGCCGATGAGGCCGGGGCCGCAGGTGGCCGCCACGGCGTCGATGTCGCTGTCGGCCGCGCCGGCTTCCACCAGCGCTTCGGCCACCACCGGGGTGATGAGCGCCTCGTGGGCGCGCCCCGCGATCTCGGGCACGACACCGCCGTAACGGGCGTGCAGGTCCACCTGACTGCTGACGATGCTTGAGCGCACCTCATGACCGTTGTCAACGACCGCTGCAGCCGTCTCGTCGCAGGACGTCTCGATGCCCAAGATGGTCGTCATTGCGGCTGTACCCCTGACGTCGTAACCCCCAAGCTGGCCGCGATGACATCGAGGCGATTGCCGTGCTCTGAGCTGTCGATGTCGTGGCACCACATCACTAGGGCATCCTCACGCCTTCCGTCGGGTCCGTCCCGGTAGTAGTCCGAGCGCGTTCCGACGGGCGCATAGCCGAACCAGCGGTACAGCCGTTGCGCCGCAGCGTTCGACGCCCGCACCTCCAGCGTCAACGCTTCCAGCCCGTTGATGCGGCGGGCTTGTTGATGCAGTTCCAGCAGCAGCCGAGCACCCACGCCGCTGCCCTGGCACTCGGGATGGACGGCCACCGAGGTGATGTGACCCTCGCCGGCGACGATCATGAAGCCGCCGTAGCCGATGACTCCGGTAGAGCGACCACCCGGTCCGACCGCGGCGGCCACGCGGTACACCCGGTCACCGGTGTGGCGCAGCTCATCGAGATAGAGCGACATCGACCACGGTCGCGGGTACACCAACTGGTCGATGCGCCTGATGTCACGCAAGTGCTTGCGGCTCATCGGGCAGATGAGCACTCGTCGGGTGGCGGCCGGTCCCGCAGCGGCCGGCGCCGGAGCGTTCGGCGCGTAGGGGGTGCTCACGACCGCTCCCGCTGCTGCCAGTTGATGCGGGCGTCAGGGGCACGCAGGTACAGCGGCACGATCTCCGACGGGCTGACGAACTCCTCGCGCAGCGCCCGGGCGTGCGCCAGCTCCACCAGCGCGCCGGCATTGGGATGGCGCAGTCCTTCCCGGCCGATCTCGGCGCCTCTCACCGCCCCGAGCTCGTCCGCGTAGCGCTGGGCGCCATCGCCGACGATCAGGGTCTCCTGGCCGAGTGCCATCAGTTGTCCTGCAACGTCGGCGGGCTGGTCGACCGCCGGGGGACTCAGGAGCTGGATGCCGCCGGGTGCGCGCCGGTAGGTGGCGTAGAAGATCTCACCCCGGCGGGCGTCCACCGTCGAGACGATCAGCCGATCGCTGAACCGCGCCGGGAACGCTGTGAGGTCGAGACTGGAAACGCCGATCATCGGGATCCGGCAGGCATGCGCTATGGCCTTCGCCGTGGCCAGCCCCACCCGCAGGCCGGTGAACAGGCCCGGGCCGATGTCCACCGCCACGAGGCCCAGCTGGGACAGCTTCATCTGTGCCTGTTCGCACAGGAACTGGATCGCCGGGACGAGCGTCTCTGCGTGGCGCCGGTCGCGGGTGGTGTGGAACGAGGCGATGATGCCCTCGTGCCCGCCGATGGCCACGCCGACCTGGGGCGTCGCAGTCTCGATGCCGAGCACTAACACGTCTCGTCTCCCGAAGGGCCGTGCATGTTCCACGCCTCGGCGAGCGCGCCGGCGCGTGCCTGCCAACTGGGACCGACGGTATCGACGTCGAACATGCGGATGTCGGGGTGCTCTGCCGGACTCGCGAGACTGATCCGTACGCGCAGGAAATCTCGCGGCAACTCAGGAATGATGACCTCGCCCCATTCCACGCACACCACGGCGTCGTCGTCGAGCAGCTCGGGCAGGTCCAGGTCGAGCACCTCACCAAGGCTGTCAAGCCGGTAGACGTCGAGGTGATGCAGCCGGATCCGTCCCTGGAAGCTCTGCGCCAAGGTGAAGGTGGGGCTGGTGACCTGCTCGATGACTCCCAGGGCTGCCGCCAGCCCCTGGGTGAAGACGGTCTTGCCAGCCCCGAGGTCGCCTGAGAGCAGCACCACGTCGCCAGGGCGCAGCAACGGCTCAAGCGCTGCGGCGACCTCCCGTGTCGCTTCGGCACTCGTCGTCCGGAACTGCATAACGGAGCTTGTCTAGCGCGCCTCGCCGGTGACGGGACCGCATTGGGCGGCATCTGTGCGGCGGTAGACGCGGGGGACGCGCAATGAGATCCCCGTGAGCACTTCATACGGGCTGCGGCCAGACCATCGAGCAAGATCGGCGATGGTGATGCGCTCGTCGCCGTGGGTGCCCACGAGGGTGACGCGGTCGCCGTTGTAGGCGCTGGAATCGCCGATGTTCACCATCGTCTGGTCCATGCAGACATGGCCGACGACGGGGTGCGGGACGCCGTCGACGAGCACGCTTGCCCCCTCCCCTGTCGATCCAGATCCGAGCGAGCGGGCGTATCCGTCGGCATATCCCACCGGCAGGGTGATCACCCGGGTCTGTTGGGGCGCAGTCCAGGTGCTGCCGTAGCCGACAGACGCTCCGGCTGGCACAACCTTGAAGTAGACGACCTCGCTGTGCCATGACATCACGGGTTCGGTCGGCAAGGCGGCCGCAATCTCGGGCTTCGGGGAGACCCCGTACAGCGCGATGCCGGGGCGCACGCGGTCGAGATGTGCTTCGGGCAAGCGAGCTATCGCTGCGGAGGCGGCCATGTGGCGCATCGGGGTCCGCAGCGAGCGGCGCTCGTAGAAGCTCACCGCTTCGCTGAAGCGATCCAGCTGTGTGCGGGCGTCGGAGAGATCGGCGGCATCGGCGTTGGCGAAGTGGCTGAACACGCCTTCGATGCGCACCGACTCACAGCGCAGCGAGGCCTCGACCAGGCGGTCGGCGTTGTAGTGGTGGATGCCGATGCGCTCCATGCCGGTGTCGATCTTGAGATGCGCCCGGGCGGTGCCACCCACAGCAGCAGCTGCTTCGTCGATCTGGCGCAGCTTCTCCACCGACGGTGCCGTGAGGATCAGGTCATGGGTGACGAACAGCGGGATCTGCCGCTTGACGGCGCCGCCGAGGACATGAATATCGATAGTGACGCCTGCGGCGCGCAGCGCCAGCGCTTCCTCGACGTATGCGACGGCCACACAGGACACGCCGGCCCCCTGCAACGCCAGCCCGATTGGCGCGATGCCATGGCCATAGGCGTTGGCCTTGACGACGGGCACCACCTCCGAGCTGCCGACATGTCGACGGATCGCGGCCAGGTTTCGCTCGAGCGCGCCGAGATCGATGTCGCACCAGGTCGGACGCATCTCCGATGCGTCGGTTGGAGGCAGACGCAAGTCGGTTGGAGGCAGTTGCAAGTCGGCGGCATCGGCCATCGCGTCGAAGGTCATGGGCCTCTGCGATCCGCCGGCGCGGCGCTCAACTCGGCTCTGGCGGCTTCGAGCAGGTCCGCCTGCGCGCTCGCAAGCAGCGGCGTCGAGCCAGTGACTCCCCCCGCGGTCGCGATGCTGGCTGTTCGGCCGTGCCAGTGCGCCGCAGCGGCAACGCTCGTTGCAATATCGTCGAGATCGCGTCCCGGAGCCTCCCCCGCCAGCACCGCGGCGATCACGCCGGAGAGCACGTCGCCCGAGCCAGCGGTCGCCAGACGCTCGGTGCCCGACGCGACAGCCAGCACAGTCGACGAACCGGATTCGCTCGGGGGCGCAGACACGAGTGTCGTCGGCCCCTTCAGCAGCACGATGACGCCAAGCGCCGCAGCGGCTTGACGCACCACATCGAACCGGTCAGCCGCGGGCGGACCGCCAGCGAGCCGGGCGAATTCCCCGTCGTGCGGTGTGAGGACAGTGGGCGCTGTTCGCGGACTCAGGCACTCGGGACGGTCCCCAACAGCCGACAGGGCGTCGGCGTCGACAACCAACGGCACCGGGCACTCGGAGATGAAGCAAGCCATCTGGGCCGACGCCGTGGGGTCGGTGCCGATGCCAGGACCGATGACGGCTGCGTCGAAGCGTTCGATGCCCTCGAGTGAGGCGTCCGTCCAGTTGCCCGGTCGAAGGTCGCGAGCAACCGCCTCGGCAGGCCGTGCCACGTCGGCCGCGCGCAGGCCCGGCGAGCTGATGACGACCATGCCCGCTCCCGCCTGCTGGGCGGCTGCGCACACGAGATGGCCGGCGCCACGCATTTGCGGCGAACCCGCGATGACCCGCACGGCTCGGCGCCACTTGTGCGCTGTCGGCTCCGGGCTCCGCAGTGCCATGTCGGCATCGGCATCAGTGACGAGCCACGACGTTGCCCCGCTCGTGTCGAGGCCGATGGGAGCCAGCTGCACCTCGCCGGCGGCTGCAGCACCGGGATACAGCAGCAAGCCTGGCTTGAACGCTCCAAATGTGATGGTCGACGTCGCAGGCCAGCAGCCGTGGTCTTCACCGGTCAGCGCGTCGATGCCCGACGGGATGTCGACTGCCAGCACGGGCACAGGCGGCGGGCGATCCGCACCCCACGATCCGCGCAGGCCCGTTCCGTACGCGGCATCGATCACAAGGTCCCACGGCGCCGAGGTTCCCGGGGCAGCATTGGCCGCTGCGACAAGTTCGAGTGCCTCGGTCGGCATCACGATGCGACAGCGAACACCCCATCGCTCCAGCGCCGTTGCCGCCACCCGACCGTCTGCCCCGTTGTTGCCCTTGCCGGCGGCCACAAGCACACGGCGCCCGTAGGTGCCACCCATCATCCGGCGGGCCTCGATGGCAACGGCCGCGCCGGCGCGGGCGACGAGCACATCGGTGCCCTCGGGCGCGGCCGCGTCGATCTCGGCCATCTCGGCCGGTGTCACGATCGGGATCACGGCGTCAGCTCCCTGCCGGCTCGCAGCCGCCCGCACACCAGCACTCGCTCATTGCGCCAGCACCATGGCCGCTGCCACCGAGTCGGTGTGAGTGAGCGTGACCTGCCAGTCAGACAGTCCTGCAGCTGCCGCCCGCTCGGCCGCAAGTCCTCGCAGCACCAGTTCGGGGCGGCCTCCGGGGTGGCGTGCCACTTCAATGTCGCGGAAGCGGCAGGCGCCCAGGCCGATTCCCAGCACCTTCATCACTGCTTCCTTCGCAGCAAACCGAGCGGCGAGGCGCGTGTCGGGATCCACCGTTCCCATGGCGTAGGAGAGCTCCGCTTCGGTGAACAGACGGGTGCGCATGCCGCTGCGCCGTTCGAGCACAGCGGCGAAGCGCTGTACGTCCACCATGTCGAGCCCGATTGCGGTGCTCACCCGATCACGGTCCTAGTCACCCGGTTCGCCATCGGCAGACGTGTCGGATGCTCCGCCTTCGGCGGACGTGTTTGATGCTCCGCCTCCGGCGGACGTGTCGGATGCTCCGCCTCCGGCGGACGTTGCCGGCTGGCCCAGCCAGTGCTCCGCGAGCACATACACCGGGCGGGTCAGCAGATCGAAGACGTCGAGCGTTCCGAGCAGGTCGTCACGGAACCACGGCAGCGTTTCGGTGACCGCGTCGGCCAGCGCGCCGTAGCGGCCCCGGTAGCTCATCAGCACTGCCCGCATCGCTGGCGCCCGCAGCCGCGGAACGAAGCGGCAATGCAGCAGCGTCAGCCCGGTTGCTGTGCCGTCCTTGGTCTCAGGAATGTGGAGCACCGTGCGGCCATCGCTACCGCGGGCCACGGTGACTTCCCGCTCGTAGGCGGCACGGTGCTTGCCGCCGCGCAGCTGCGGATTGGCCACCGTGCGCGACTCGATGCCTAGTGCGGTGCCGCCGCGGTCGGTCAGCCAGATCGTGACCTCGGGACTGCTGGCCGAAGCCACGTCGCCTTCGATGCGGTAGCGCGACCAACCCGTCACCTCCGCAACGGCGAGGTCCAAGGCAGCCAGCGTGCGCAGGGTCGCGTATGACAGCCGATCCCGCGGGGCCCCAGCCTCAAGCGCCGCCGCCACCAGCATCGAGTCGAGCAGTGTCTCGTCGGCTCGCGAGATGCCCACCGTAACGGTCTTGGCCTGGTGCTTGATGGTGTCGATCGGCCGGGTGAGCTCGTCGATGGCGATGTTCAGGGCATCGGTGAGGTCGTCGATGACGACCGAGGGTCTGCCTACCTTGCCCATGTCGAGTTGGTACATCTCGAGCGGTGCCACCCCTGCTGCGTAGCGCAACACCGCACCGAGGCGAGCGGCAGTGCCCGCCCGCAGGTGGCCGTCGTAGTTTCCGGCGCGCACACCGTCGCGGAAGCGGTTGGCCGCTGGACGCAGTCGCTCCGTTAGCAAGCCGAGCAGATCGTCGTCGGGGCCTTGGGATCCCAGCAGAGTCCCGTCGGTGCGTGGGGCCGCGAGCAATGTCTCGTCGCCGTCCCGGGCCGCGAGCAGCGATTCGTCGCGGCCCCCGGCCGCAAGCAGCGACTCGGTCGCGGCGCGCATCTCGTGCAGCGGATCAGCGAGAGCGTCGATGGTCAGCGCCGCCTCGTAGCCGTACAGGTGGCCTGCAGCCGTCGCTAGGACGAAATCCAAGGCGGGGTGCACCGCGGGAACTTCCAGCAGTTCTGCCGCCGCATCGAAGCGGTCCGTTCCAGCGGATGCGATGACGATCGGTGTGGCCCGGTGCGCTCGGTAGATCGCCACCTCCTTGGCAGCGTCGGCGGCGACCGAGCCGCTGAGCCCCGTAGCGCACACCCAGATGAGCGGCTCACACGAGAGATCGATGTGCTTCTTGTCCTCGGTGCTGTCCTCGGCAACGGCGTGGTAGCAGACCTCGGAGAGCTTGATGCGGATCTCACGCGATGCGATCCGGTTGGGGCCGTTACCCACCACTGCCCAGTGGCGGTGGGTGCCTACGTGGCGACGGGCGATCCGAGCGATCTCGTCGTGTGACGCCAACACCACCTCGAGCGCCGCCGGCAGCTCGCCCAGAGCACCGAGCAGTTCGCTGATGGCACGCGCCGTTTGGGCGTCGTCAGGGCGAACCTCTGCGGCAATGGCGGCGGCGAGCAGCGCGCAGGCCGCAACCTGTGCGTAGAACGTCTTGGTGGACGCCACCGACATCTCGACGTCGCGCCCGTCCGACGTGTAGAGCACGCCGTCGGATCGGTCAGTCAGGTCGCTGCCGCGCCGGTTCACAATGGCAATAACCGTTGCTCCCCGCGAACGCGCCAAGTCGACGGTGCGATTCGTATCGGTGGTGGTGCCCGATTGGCTGACTGCCACGACGAGCGTGTCCGACAGGTCCGAGCGCAGGCCGAAACCGCTGAGCTCGGTGGCGAGCGATGCCACGGTTTCGAGATTTGGTTGGCGGCGCGACGGTTCGAGCAACGTCTCGCAAAAGTGCGGCAGCGACGCCGCGGCCACGGCCGCAGTTCCTTGGCCGATGGCAACGACCCGGCGGATAGAGCCGTCACGCAGACGGTCTCGCACGTCAGCCGGCAGCACGTCGGGACCGAGACGGGAATGCAGCAACTCGTTGGCTGTCTCTATGCGGCCACGCAATGTGGCTGTCTCTATGCGGCCACGCAATGTGGCTGTCTCTATGCGGCCACGCAATGTGGCCCGAAGCGACCTAGGCGCCTCGCGGATCTCCTTCAGCAGGAAGTGCGGGTTGTCGCCCCGGTCGATGTCGCGGGTGGTCACCTCGGCCGTGACGATGTCGCCCGGTTCGACAGGCAATTCGGTGCCGTCATAGGAGAAACGTCGTAGGGCAGTGAACTCAGCCGCTGTGGGCTTGCCAGCCGCTGTCGGAGGCGGCGTGCCGACCAGCATGATCTGGCCCCGGCTGCCGACGGGGTTTGCCGGATCGGATGGGGTCTCGCCGTCGAGGCGCATGTACTGGCGGCATTCCTCGACCAGGCCGTACGGCTCGCTGGCAACCACGTACGACTGCCCCGCCGCACCGACATAGAGCGCCTGCCCGCTGCCCCGCAATGCCAACGCCACAACATCGGGCACCTCTGAGGTGTGCGCCGCAATCGCGACCGAACCCTCGAAGCTGCTGGCGGCATCAGCGAAGGCTTGCCGAAGCTGCGCTGACCCAGCGGAGTCGCCTCTTGGCGCGAACGCTTGGCGCAACATCGCGGGAATGACCTTGGCGTCGGTGGTGATCTCAGGCGCAATCGACAGGCGACGCTGCGCGATCAGGTCGGCGTAGTTGTCGACATCACCGTTGAGCACAGCGGCCACGTGGCTGCGGTCGCCCGATCCGGTCCAGGCATCGAGCGGGTGGGTATTGGGGACCGAGACGATGCCGATGCTGGCCCAGCGGGTGTGGCTCACCACCACCACCTCGGCACCGTCGACGCACAACGCCCAGCGCAGCAGGCTGTCTTGGCGGATCTGCGAACGCAGCGCCGTGGTGTTGTCACCCAGCTCACCGATTTCCGAGGCGGTCTTGTAGACGAATGCGAGCCCATCGGGGGTGTTCCGCACCGCGTCGGCGCCGAAGAGCGGATCTTCCAGTCGCACTCCGTGAGAGCCCGCAGTGGCGCCCTCGGCATCCGCATCGAGGCTCGCCCCCCGCACGAACACCTGCAAGCCGGCCGAATCCCGGCCTCGCACCTCGAGCCGGTCAAGGGCGGACAGCGCCACCTGGACAGGCCAGAGCCCGCCGACGGCGTTCGAAGGCGGCGTGCCACCCCACAGCCCGAAGAGCTCCCGGGCCATCCGCAGGCGATCGCGTCGTAACGCGAAGGCGTGGTCGGTCAGTTCGCCCAAGGCGGCGTTGATGCGTTCGATGCGAGCGCCCGCGCCGTCAAGCTCGCTCGCTTGCTCGTCCTGAGCGTCAGCCAGTACAGCTCCCGCATCGACAGCCCCGTCGATTTCGGCGATGTACGCATCCACGGTCGCCAGAGCGGCTTCGATGTCGAGCACACACTTGGCATCATCGATCAGCAGGCGGACTCCCGGCAGCGATCGCAGTGCCTCGTCGGCCTCTCGCAGCAAGGCTGCGGCAGCTTCAAGCTGCTCGGCGAGGTCGCGGCCGTCAGAATCGGCGGTCGAGGCGTCGTCAGTTGTTACCGCAGCAAGCAGGGCCGCTGCGTCAGCCAGCAGCGGTACGACAGCTGACGCTTCCAGCGCATCCCGGTCGTCACGGCGCCCGATGACGGCCACAATCCCGCACACACCAGCGAGGGTACCGAGCACCCGGACACCGCCCCGCCCGGTGCGGGTCGGCCGGCGGCGGGGGTTTGGGTTGCGTGATTAGATAGGCGGCAGCAACTCACAGGGGGGTCTCGCCATGGCCATTACGGGCGTCATGCGAGCTGGGTACGTGCAGGTTCGCGTCACTGACATGGATGCCAGCATCGTTCACTACCGAGATCGAATCGGCTTGTCCGTGGTGCACACCGGCGAGGACGGTCGTGTCTATCTGAAGGCATACGACGAGTTCGACCATCACAGCGTCATCCTGCGACCCGCTGATGAGCCCGGCTTGGACTTCATGGGCTTCAAGGTGCGCAACGACGACGACCTGACCGAGCTCACCGACAAGCTCTACAGCCACGGCGTGGCGGTCGACCACCTCGAGGCGGGCTCGCAACCCGCACTGGGTCGCGTCGTCAGCTTCACGATCCCGGCAGGGCACACCATCCACCTCTATTCCGAGATGGCGATCGCGGAGCGGACGCCGCCTACGCACAACCCTGACGTGTGGGACTCCGAGCCCCGGGGCATGCGGGCCACCCGCATGGACCACTGCCTGCTGTACGGGCCGAACATCGCCGAGACCGTCGAACTGTTCACCGAGGTACTCGGCTTCGAGCTTGCCGAAGTGGTGATCGCACCTGACGGCTCCTACATAGCGCCGTTCCTCACGTGCGCCAGCAAAGCCCACGACGTGGCATTCGTTCACCACGACGACCCGGGCATCTTCCACCACGTGTCGTTCTATTTGGAGAGCTGGAACGACGTCGCCCACGCTGGCGATGTCATGAGCCGGTACGACGTCCCCGTTGACATCGGCCCGACCCGGCACGGCATCACCCGCGGCCAGACGATCTACTTCTGGGATCCGTCGGGCAACCGCAACGAGGTGTTCTCGGGCGGCTACATCTACTTCCCCGACAACCCGAGGCGAACCTGGGATGCCGCGCAGCTTGGCAAGGGCGTGTTCTACGTCGATCGCAGGCTCAACGAGGCGTTCCTGAACGTCTACACCTGATCCAGCGCAGCAGCCGCCGCAACTACGGCGTTGTCAAGAGTTTGTCGCTTGCACCAACTGGACGAGGCGGTCCGCAAGCTCGGCTGCCTCGGTCTCGGTCGGCGCTTCGACCATGACACGAATAGCCGGCTCGGTGCCGCTCGGGCGCACCAGCACCCGTACATCGGGTCCCGCTTGCGCAGCAATCGCGTCGATCGAGCGAAGGGTCTCGTCGGACAAGGACCCTGCGCTGGCTGGCACATTGAGCAGCACCTGCGGAGCGCTCTGCATCGCCGCGCCCCCAAGATCACTGCTCGAACGGACAGGTGAGCCGGCCATACCGCGGCGTATGACGAGGTCGGCCAGATGGACTGCGCTGCGCAGCCCGTCACCGGTCGTGGCCTCGTGACGAAAGACCACGTGGCCTGACTGCTCGCCCCCAAGGCTGTAGCCACCGGAGTCCAGCGCTTCAAGCACAGCACGGTCCCCCACTGCGGTCTCGATCACCTCGATGCCAGCGGAGGCCATGGCCCGGCGCAGCCCCAGGTTGGACATCACGGTGACGACGAGCGTGTTGCCCTCAAGCAGGCCGCGCTCGGCCATATCCAACGCGAACAGCACCATCTGGCGATCGCCGTCAATGAGGCGTCCATCGCTGCCCACGGCGATCAGCCGGTCACCGTCGCCGTCGAATGCCAACCCGAGGTCCGCTCCCTGCTCGGCCACCGACGCCTGGAGCGCAGCCGGATTCACCGAGCCGCAGCCGTCGTTGATGTTGCGACCGCTGGGCTCACAGAACAGCGCCGTGACCTGTGCCCCCAACCGTCGCAGGACCGCAGGCGCGAGCGAGGCGCTGGCCCCGTTGGCGCCGTCCACGACAAGGCGGAGGCCGTCGAGCGTGCGCCCTTCGATGGCCTCGCGCAGCGACATCTCGTACGCAGCAAGCACCCGACCCGTCGCGCCGGTCGGAGCAACTCCGACCTCTGCGCTGGCGAGACTGCTCCGCCGGGCAACATCGGAAGCTGATGGGCGGTCGCCGTGAGTGAGTCCCATGCGGTCGAGGTGGTGCGTCACGGCTGACTGAGCGTCATCGCCGAGCTTTGTGCCGCCCGGGGCGAACAGCTTCACGCCGTTGTCAGTCCATGGATTGTGCGACGCGGAGACCATCGCCCCGGCAGTCCCCAGCTGTCCGGCTGCGAAGGCCACGACCGGCGTGGGCACAACGCCCAGATCGACAACCTCGGCACGCGTCGCACGAAGTCCGGCAGCCAGCGCGCCGACCAGTGCCGGCCCCGACTCTCGTGTATCACGGCCTACGACCCAACGAACGCCGCTCGCGCCCGCCGAGAGCGCCTGGCTGGCCGCACGCCCGATGGCGTGCGCGACAACTTCGTCAAGTTCTTCGAATGCCAGCCCTCGAACGCCGTCGGTTCCGAAGGTGGGTATCACGCCAGGCTTAGCTGCTATCGCTTGGAATATTGGGGCGCCTTGCGGGCCTTCTTGAGGCCGTATTTCTTGGATTCCTTCTTGCGGTCGTCGCGTTGGAGCATCCCGGCGGACTTGAGGGTCGGCCGCATCTCGGGATCCATCACCAGCAACGAGCGGGCAATACCCAGCCGCAGCGCACCCGCCTGGCCGGCCACACCGCCGCCGTCGACAGTGGCGTCGACGTCGTAACTCTCGTTGGTCTCGGTGAGCCGCAGCGGCTCAGTGATGTTCATGCGGTGCACCGACGAGGTGAAGTACTCGTCGAACGGGCGACCGTTCACGCGAATGTTGCCGCCGCCGGATTGAAACCTCACCCGGGCGACGGCGCGCTTGCGGCGGCCGGTAGTTTGCGTCAGCGGTACGGGCACGAACTCTCCGTGTTTGGTTTGGGGCCTCAGCGCGCGGAGGCGCCAGGCAATTGCAGCGGTTCGGGCTGCTGGGCGGCGTGGGGATGATCTGGTCCGGCGTACACCTTCAGCTTGCGCAGCTGGGCCCGGCCGAGACGATTGTGCGGCAGCATTCCGCGAATGGAGCGCCGGATGGCGTCGGCTGGGCGGCGGGCCAGCAGGTCACCGTACTTCTCGCTGTGCAGACCGCCGGGGTAACCCGAATGGCGGTGCACGAGCTTCTGCGTCGCCTTGTCGCCGGTCAGCACGACCTTTTCGGCGTTCACGACCACGACGTGGTCGCCGCAGTCGATGTACGGGGCGAAGGTCGGCTTGTGCTTGCCGCGCAGAATTCTGGCCACCTCGGTGGCCATCCGGCCGAGCACCATGCCTTCGGCATCAACGACGAACCAAGCGCGCTCGATCTCAGATGCTTTGGGGGCGTAGGTGCGCACGCTGGAGCTCCGCTTGGGGTCGCCGATGAGACCTCAGGAGGCTACCGGCGCTCAGCCAGTTGCCGTCACCGGGTCAGTATCTCGGCCGGCCCGCAGCAAGGTTCCGGGACGGGCATCGGTGAACTCGCCGCCGCTGACAGCCACCTCGCCATTGATGAGGACCGTGTTGATGCCGTCAGCCTCGCCGTACAGGCGCCACGCACCGCCGGGCAGATCCTCGCGCACCTCAATGGGCTTCGGACCAACCGAATCCGGATCGAACACAACGACATCGGCATGCCAGCCGTTCTCGATTCGACCCCGCCCCGCAAGGCCGTAGAGGCGAGCCGGGATGTCGGTCAGCTTGTGGATGGCGTCCTCAAGTTCGAGCATCTCGCGGTCCCGAGCTGCGGCCAGCAGGAACGTCGAGTAGTTGAACGTCGCCAGAAAGTCGAGGTGTGCTCCCGCGTCGGAGGCACCGATTACGCAGCGGTCGTCGTTCCACAGTTCTTGGCGCAGCGCCCAGCTGTCGTCGTCGTCACCCGCGGCACGGGGATACAGGCCGGTCTTGAGGTCGTCGGCCACCACCAGCTCGCAGAGCGCATCCCATGGCGTCGTGCCCTGCTCGTCGGCGATGTCGCCGATGGTGCGACCCTCAAAGTGCGCAAGCTCGGGCTTGGACACCTCGCCGACCGTGAGACGTTCCCAGCGGGCCAGGCCCCGAAAGGCGCTCGGCTGCTGGGCCAGGTCGTTCAGCTCGGCGCGGCGCTGCGGATCAGCCAGCAATGCTGCCTTCTCCGACGGCGACAGCGCCATCGGCTCGGTCCAGCCGTGCAGAGTGTCCAGCAGGAATCCGCTCTCGAAGCACAGACGGCTGACAGCGGGCATCGGTGCGGTGAGCGCCACCACACGACCGCCTTGGCGGGCCGCGAAGGTGCCCGCTTCGAGCTTCTGCGCAATGGCGTCTCGTTGCCGGCCGTTGGCGAAGATCACGTTCCAGTTGAGCGGCCGGTCCGCCGCCACCGACATGTCGGTGAGCAACTGGTAGACGTCGGTGTCGAAGCGTTCGATAGTCGGGATGAACTCGATTGCTACGGCGGGACTGTCGCGCAGCACCGAGCACAGCTCGATCAGCTCCGCGGGATTTGCGTGACGAGACGGCACGCCTTCCCCGTCTGCGTCGTTATGGGTCTTCGCCCATGACGAACTGAAGCCCAGGCCTCCGGCGTCGATGCTCTGCGCCAGCATCGCCTTCATGGCAGCGAGGTCGGCGGGCGTGGCTGCCTGGCCCACGGAGCGCTCCCCCATCACCACACGCCTCAGTGCACTGTGGCCCACCAGGAAACCGGCGTTGGGCATCAGCGTGCCGTCGATGGCGTCGAGGTACTCGCCGAAGGTGCGCCAGTCCCAGGGGACGCCTTGTTGCAACGACGCCAGCGGCATGCCCTCCACTCGGGCGAGCATCCGCATGAGGTAGTCGCCGTGCTGTGGCTCGAGCGGAGCGATCGTGAAGCCGCAGTTGCCGCCGATGACCGTGGTCACGCCGTGCAGCGGCGAGGGCGACAGCGTCGTGTCCCAGAACACCTGAGCATCGAAGTGCGTGTGGATGTCGACGAAGCCGGGTGCGACGACCATGCCGGCGGCGTCGATGGTTCGCTCAGCAGTGCCCGCCGCGCGCACCGCCTCGTCGCCGATGGCCACGATGCGGCCGTCTCGAATGCCGATGTCGGCCTGCTGGCGCGGTGCGCCAGTGCCGTCCACCACAGTGCCGCCCGCAATCCTGATATCGAGCATCTGCCCCGTCCCCCTAGCGGATGGCCCCCATGAGCCGGTCCCGCGTAGCTGATGGCGAAGTTACCGTGCCGCCTCGACTATCGCCGATGAACTACTAGCCCTGATTATTCATGAGAATTCTGCTGGTCGTCTTTTTGGCGTGTTGTGGGCCTTGTTTGGCGGTGTGGGGCTGTTTGGGTGTCGGCGGGGCCGTCGGGGGGGAGCGGTTGGGCTCGGTTTTGGTGCGCGGGCGGGACCGGGTGGGGGTGCGGGCGTGGCGGGGCTGTCCCGCTGCGGCGGGCGTGGCGCGGAACTGGTCGGCTGGGGGTTCAGCGGGGGTGGGCGATGGCGAGCAGTGCTCGGGCGCCGGGGTGCTGTTCGGGCAGCCGCAATAGGACGCGCCGTGCGCTGTGGCACACCAGGGCGGGAAGGTGCCATAGCTGCCAGCGGAGCCGTTTGGGGGCCGCTTTGGCGAGCGCGCCGGTGAGGCAGGCTGTTTGGAACCATCCCACGAGCGCGAGGCCGGTCATGCACATGACGGCCCAGGTGCTGTTCGCGTGCCAGTCGGTGAACGGCATGCGCGCAAGGCCGCTGTCTTTGAGCCGGCGCACGGCGTCCTCGATGTCGGCGTGTGAGCGCATCAGCTTGTCCAGCTGTGCGGGGTGGCCGGTCTGGTCGGTGTAGAACCCCCAGTAGCGGAAGTTCTCGCTGGGGAACAGGCTGCGCTGCGCTCCGGGGTGCAGCGGCTCGCGGCGCACCACGAGCCGGGTGCGCTCGGGCCAGCCCGACAGGTCCGCCAGATCGGTGAGCTCCGCGACCTGAGCGCCGCGCCGTTTGCGCTGATCGGGGCGCTTTGGGGCGTTGTGCCAGCGGCCCGGCTCGCCCAAGGCGCCGCGGATCGCGGCTTGGATGGCTGGGGCGGACCGCGCCGAGATCGCATAGCCGATGCTGCGGTCCCGCAGCCCTTCGGCGAGTTTCGCTGAGCATCCCCCGGTGTCGATGCGCACCACCAGCGGACGCTCCACGAGGTCGGGGTCGTCGCCTTCGCGGTGCCCTGCGGCGTCAGGCGCGGGCAGCATCGCCACCGCGGCGTCGAGCACTTCGAGATGATCGCCGATGTGGTTCGCGGCGGCGTTGCCCGGCCGCTGCTTTAGCCACAGCGGCTCCCCCTGCGCGGTGGAGCAGATCATCGGATGGAACCCGAACCCGCCCTTGTAATGCGGCGCAGCTCCGGCCTTGTTCTCCGAGTGGACCTCCACCAATGTCGAGTCGATGTCGACCACCAGCGGCCTGCTGCGGTCGGCGGAGGCCCACAACGGCTCGCGCACCGCTGCGGCCGCGCCCAAAAGCGCCGCGGCGCCGCTCGCGCCCAGGCCCGTGAGGGTGCGGTACAGCGTCGAGTCCGACGCGACGTCGCCGAACAGCTCCCGCTGAGCACGCAGATGCTCGATGTCGGTGCACGCCTCACCGCCGCCGGCCAGCATCAACAACGCATGGACCAGCACCCGGCCCCGGTCATGAACCGGGGCGCGCTCGCCGCGTGGGGGAACCGCGGCCGACAGCGCCTCGGTCAGCCCGACACGGTCCGCGAACCCGCCCAGAGCGAACAACCCCGCGCCCCACACGACACGGTCCCCGCCGCCTGCCAGACGCGCGTTTGTCACACTGCTAAGTTTCACCTCGGAGATGCCCCCCTGAACTCGCGGATGCGTTCATTGCAGACACGTATCGTCGCAGGTCAGAGGGGCTTTTCCGCGGACCCAGACAAACCAGTCCGCCCGACTCGTGAATAATCAGGGCTAGTGGCAGAGATCGGCACGAGCAAGCAACCGCTTACGGGCGGGCGAGAAATCAGCCGTGACGCGTGTGGAATAGATCTTGCCTCGCGGTGCATCGATGAGTCGGTTGTTCCCGAAGTCACTCGTGAGCTTCTGGTCGTTCGTATACAGCAGGCGTGCCCCCGACAGCTGCGCTAGCGCAATGATGTGGTGATCATCGGACGTGCAGGCGTCGGCGCCATTCGGTGGTCGTGCCCTCACCTCTTCGGTGCAGCTATCTACTCGGCCGTCGAGAGCATCATCGGGCTTGGACAACTTGCCGCTCAGACGCAGTTGCTGAAGCCAGGGACCCATGCGCCTGCTGGCCGCATCGAGTTCACTCTTGAGCTGGCTGCCGGCCACAACGAGACGAACCCGACCGCTTTCAACAGCGAGTCGGAAGCCTTGACCAGCAGGCGTGCCGCTTGCCTCCCAGAGCTCACTGACGACGTTTGCGTCGAGTATCGCGCACACCGCTCAGAAGCTCAACGAACGCTGTAGTTCTCTCAAGAAAAACTGTCGGTAGTCAGGTGGCGCTCCCTCGATATTGCCGATGTGATCCACCGAAATGGAGTGAAGGCGGGAATCTAGACCGCGTCGCTCGAAGTAGACGATCGACACATCGGCGGGACTTAGGTCGTGCCGCTCGTCGGCCACCGCCATGCGCACCCGGTCGATGATGAAGTCGCTGTGGGTCTCCACGATCAGCTGCTTCGTCTGGCGCTGCCTGCCTGCAAGAACCATCTGACACAACAGGCTTCCCAGTGCAGCTTGGGCGCTCGGATGCAGATGCACTTCGGGCTGCTGGAGCAGCAGGGTGTTCGACCCGCCGACTCTGAGCATCTCGGTCACCACTGGAAGCACCTGGCTGATGCCGTAGCCAACATCGACCAGGTTCCTGTACGGCCCCTTCACACCCTTGCCAAACTTTCGCACTTGGACTTGGAATGGGTCTACATCGGTCTGGCCTAGACGTCGAACCCGGATTTCGTCAAAGAGCTCTGCGTCGTGACCGAAGGCTTCGAGTCGCTCCTTCAATTCAGCCCACGATGCGGGCTCTCGTAAGGCGAGTTGCGCCAGATAGGTCGGAACATTGTCACCGAACGCATCTGAGTAGACACGAACAGGGTCATAGGTGCGCCTAGGTTGCGACCGAACGGGTGCGCTAGCGAAGGGACGCTCGACACGGCCGTGTCGGACTCCACGATGACGGGAACCGGGTAGAGACAAAGCCTGATTGAGTCCGGTCACGTCGGTGTCAGAAAGTTCAGGGGCGCCGTCAAGCGGCTCGATCTTCCAGTCGTCGCGAACTCCTTCGTGCAACGCGAACTGAAATCGAAAGAGCAAACTCTCAATAGGCGACAGTGCCTCCGATGCTGCGGCTGCTCGTACCGGCTGGCGCGAAGTCTGTGTCCGACATCGCCACCTGCCGCGCGGTGTGCTGATTTCGACGCATTCGGATTCGCCGTCGCTGATGTCGTGAAGTAGCGCGTAGCCCCCGCGCTCCAAGAGTCTGCTGCTCACCGTCGGCGCTGACCACTGCGCCTCAAACGTCGCTCGGAAGCGGAGCGGGCCCTCACTGGCGCCGTTCCGCTTACCACGTGTCAAATCCGTCTCGAATCCCGCTTCGAACGACTGTGCCCGACCGCCGCGCGCGCCGCGGTGGTGCGCAATCTCATCGAAGCTTCCGAGGTCGTACGGCTCTTGCTTGAAGTCGGGCACACGGTTGTCGTAGGCGACATCCCAGAGGGCACGGACCATGGCCATGAGCGAGGTCTTGCCGCTGCTGTTCTCTCCGACGAGGAGGGTGAGAGGCGCCAGTCGCGCCGTCTGCGGCTCGTCGCCGAAGCAGCGGTAGTTGCGAAGCGTGATCGATCTCATGGCTCGCTCATTGCTACTGGCCGTCGCCGTTTCAAGGCCTTCAGTCGCCCACCATACGGCCATCCCGCGTGCTGTCGTTGACGAATTCTTGGCCGGTAGAAGGTTGCGCTCGGACGGGAGTTACCGTTCGTCCGATGGCGACGCATCGCATCGAGCCGACGAGTTGTCCAGACGAAACCTTCGAATGCACGGTGCGGCTGGATCTCTCCTACCGCGGCACCGGGTTTCGTGGCTTCGCCGCCAATGAAGGCGTGCGCACGGTTGCGGGCGATCTCAGCGCGGCGCTGGAGCGGGTCCTCGGCGAGGCGCCCCCGGTGGCCGTTGCAGGTCGCACCGACGCGGGAGTTCACGCGACAGGTCAGGTGGTGTCGTTCAAGATCGAGAGCGAGGGGCTGCGCCGAATCGGCGATAGTCAGCCTGGAGATCGGCTGGATCGCCTCGCGGCTTCGCTGAACCGGATGCTGAATCCTGAGATTGCCGTGACGGCTGCTGCGGTGGCCCCAGACAGCTTCGATGCGCGTCACTCAGCCGAGGCCCGGGCTTATGAGTACCGCATCTGCAATGCGGCCCGCCTCGACCCGCGCTACGCCGACCTCGAATGGCATGTGCCCCAGCGCCTCGACGTCGACCGCATGAACGCTGCGGCCCGCCAGCTTGTCGGCGAGCACGACTTCACATCGTTCTGCCGCCGGCCGAAGGATCGTCCCGACGCGTCGCTGGTGCGGACCGTGACGCAGGCGCTCTGGTCGGCTGAAGGCGCACAGTTGCTGTTCGAGATTGAAGCGAACGCCTTCTGTCACCAGATGGTGCGGGCCATCGTGGGGCAGTGCGTCGCAGTTGGCCGCGGCGATCGCTCAGCCGACGACGTGCCCGCCGTGCTGGCTGCGCGCCACCGGGACGCGGCCGCGCCGATCGCACCGCCCCACGGGTTGACCCTCGTGGCGGTGCGTTACCGCGACGAGGAGTTCTAGGCGAGGCTGGTCCCCCGGCTCACTCGGCGGTACGGAACACCTCGATGCGGTTGTCGAGGTTGAACAGCGCAGCGGCGTACTGCTGCACGTCGTCCGCCGTCACCTCGTTAAGCGCTTGGCGTCGCTGAGCAGGTGTGCCCACGTCTGCGTCGTCGAGATGGTGACGCCGCAGGAGGGGGTTGATGATCAGCAAATTGGATTCCAGCACGTAGTTGTCGCGGACGACTGCGAGCGCCTGGGCGAGATCGCGCTCTGTGGGACCGTCGGCGATCAACTCGGTGAGGAGCTCGATGACTTCAGCGCGACCGGCCTCGAGGCCCTCCGACGCACCGGTGGAGTAGATGCGTGCCTCCCAGGTTCCCACCGCGTCGTTCGGCGACACTGATGCCCCGACGGCGTAGGCGTCGCCGAGCTCCTCGCGCACCCGCACGGTGAGCAGGTCGTTGATGACCGCAGCAGTCACGTCGGCAATCACCGAGCTCTCGGTGGTGATCGGTGCTTCAGCGCCGAACATGAGGTCGAAGCCCGCCGCGCCGGCATCAGCGTCGACCGCGATCGTGATGCGCCGGACGCCGGATGGGAAGCCCGGACGGTGGTTCTCGAACGTGTCGGAGTCGCCCGACGGCAGGGTTCCGATGTAGCGCGCCGCCAAGTCGGCCACGGTGGCACGGTCGATATCGCCGACAACTGCCACAACCAGATCGTCCACGTCGCTCAACCGCGCTTCATACAGGCCGAGCAGAGACGTCGTCGTCGTGGCGTCGATCTGGGCTTGCGTGGCAATGAACTGGTACCACGGGCTGTCCTGATAGAGCGCGTCGAGCAGCGCCAACTCCGAGATCCACTGCGGGAACGTCTCGGCATTCGCGAGCCGCGTCGCCATGGCCTGGACCTGCTCGTTGACCGCCACGTCGGTGATGCGGGGCGCGGTGATGTACAGGTGCATCAGCGTGAACAGGGCCTCGAGGTCATCAGATCCCGTCGCGCCGGAGAATCCCTCGGAGAACTCGCCGATGAAGGGGCTGACCCTGGCCGTCGTGTTGGCGAGGTACTCGTCCAGCTGAGTCGCGGAGGCATTCCCCACGCCGCTGGAGGCAACTGCTCCGACCGCATGTCGGACTAGCGCCGAGTCTCCCTGCGACAACGTCGACCAGCCGCCCAAGCCCTCCGCTAAGACGTTCACCTCGCCAGCCGCGATGTCCGATGGCGCGAACACGACACGGGCGCCGTTGGGGAACTCCCATTCGTACGCGTCCTCGAACAGGCCCAACGCGGCTTGCCGCGAGGGAGCGACCGGTTCCGGCGCCTGCATCAGGACGTCAACCGCCTCTTCAGCCGCCGGCGGCGCCAGCGGCACCACGGCTTCGACCGCTGCGAGGAGCTCTTCCGCGGTTGGCACCTGGGATGGATCGGGTCCGATCGACACGACGAGCGGCGGCGCCTTGTCCAGCACCCAGCGCAGATGCGCAGTCAGCTCGTTGACTGAGTAGGTGCCCAGGAGAGCCCCCAGGCGCTTGACCCGGTCCGCGGTTGACGAGATGTCGTCTCCCGAGAGGAAGTGGTCGACGTAGCCGAACGCGTACTCGTTGTCCTGGCGGGTCTCCTCGCTCTCAAGCTGGAACCCAAGCGACGTGCGGATGGCGCTGACGGCCTGGTCAAGCTCATCGGGCCTAAAGCCGAAGTGAGCCGCCCCTTCCACGACCGCGAGATAGTCGGTGGTCGCCTGCACCAGATCCGAGCCCTGGTAGTTGGTGCCGACCAGGCGCAGTCCCCGGGCCGCCGCGAACGTACCGATGTGTGGCTCGGTCGCTTGGGACATCAAACCCGCTCGGTGCGCGGCGTCCAAGCGGATGTCGAGCATCCGTGTGATGAGGGTTTCCATGAGCCGCAGCCGCTCGCCGCCGACGGTGCCAGCAGGCCATGCCGGCAGCTGCCAATCCAGCGATACATAGATGGCTCCATGGTCAGGGTGGGTGACGACGCCGGTAACCGGCTCGGTCACGAATTCCACGGTGAACGCGTTTCGGTCCGGCTGAGCCGGCGCAGCATCGGTACGTGCGGCCCAGTCTCCGAAGTGCTCGACAACCAGCTGCTCCATTTGCGTGACCGGCAGGTCGCCCACTACGACCACGGCCATGTTGTCGGGCCGGTACCAGATTTCGTAGAAGTCACGGAGCTGTGCGGCGGTGACCGACGAGATGGACTCCTCGCTGCCCCCGATCAGCATGCCCTCATAGACGGTGCCCTTGTAGTAGATCGCATCAAGGAAGTTCGAGATCCGGCCCGATGCCGACTCGTCTCGCAGCCGGTACTCATCGAGGATGATGCCCCGTTCTTCCTCGACGTCATCGGAGTAAATCGTGGCAGCCGACGCCCACTCCGACAGCACCGTGAACGCAAGGTCGAGCGCCTCGGGATCGTCAAGCTGGAAGTCCAGGATGTAGACGGTCTCGTCCGGACTGGTGAAAGCGTTCAGGTCGGCGCCGAAGTCGGTACCGAAGTCGCGCAGCACCTGATCGATCTCGTTCTTGGAGAACCGCTCCGTCCCGTTGAACATCATGTGCTCCAAGAAGTGCGCGGCACCCTCAGCCCCATCGGGATCCTGCACCCCGCCTGCGTCGACGACCAGGTGCATGACGACGGCCTCGCCGGGCGAGTCGTTCGACCGCAGGTAGTAGGTGAGGCCGTTCGGGAGCTCGTCGATCAGAACGTTCGAGTCGACCGGCAACAGCGCCGCATCCGGATCGGCGGGTTCGTAGTTGTTGAACTCACCCAGATCGACCGGATCGCCGATGGGCTCCGGCTCGTCGGCGGGCTCCGGTTCCTCTGCCGGGGGGGGCTCGTCGGTCTCTTCGGGCTCAGCGGGGGTCTCGGGAGCCTCCTCGTGGACTTCGGACATTTCGTCGTCGGCCTCGTCGGGAGCGGGGACCGCGTCGGGAGCGTCGGGTGCGCAGGCCGCCGCCAGCAACACGGAGACAAGCAGGGCTACGAACAGCCTGCGCCAAGAGGTGGTGTTCATTGGCTGAGTCGCCTTTCGGACGAGTTGAGCAATGCTGCGTGCGCGGCGAGGGAGCCGCAGCACAGCAGACGAGCGGCACAGGACGGTATCGGCATTTCTCGCTCGTGGCTATAGGGCGCACTGGCGTGCAAGTGACCGTTCTTCACAGCTGCTCAAGCCGAGCGAGCAAGGCCTCGGGTGAGTCCTTGTAACCAGCGATGTCAGCGGTAGTGAGGGCTTCGCTCCAGCCCTCGCCATCGTGGGCAACGATGCTCGGCAGCGCCGAGGCTGCTGCAAGCTGTTCGGCGGCGGCATCGTCGCGGTGGACGAGTTCGAGGTCGACCGGCGAGGCCGCGCAGGCCTGCTTCCACCGACGTGAACCCATCGGATTCCAGCCGTGCGTGATGTCACACAAGGCGCAACTGCTGCGGCCCGTGAGCTTGTCGAATGCGTAGCGGAGCTCACCGGCCAGAGATCCGTCTGCGTCATAGATGCCGACCAAGCGCACGCCGCACCATACCGGCGCGTTAGGCAGTGCTTTGGACGCTAACCCGGGGGAAGTTGCCGTGACCGCTGGCATACTCACCCGGGCCGGTGATCACGTGACTCTCACATGACGATTCAGCTTCCAGACCTTCCATACGCGCCCGATGCGCTGGCTCCGCACATCAGCGAGCGCACCATCAGCTTCCACTACGGCAAGCACCACGCCGCCTATGTGCGGGCGGTGAATGATGGGGTTGCGGGCACGCCTGACGAAGGCCGACCGCTCCCCGAACTGGTGCGTTCGCTGCCAGCGGGCAGCCTGTTCAACGCTGCCGCGCAGGCGTGGAATCACGACTTCTACTGGCAGTCGATGTCCCCGGGCGGTGGCGGTGAGCCTGATAGCGACCTAGCGGCGGCGCTGGCAGCGAGCTTCGGAAGCGTGGACGCCTTCCGGGACGAATTCGCCGCCGGGACGGTCGGGAACTTCGCTTCGGGCTGGGGCTGGCTGGTGTTCGACGGTACGAGTGCGGGGCCGAGCGCCCTGCGCATCGTCCAGTCCGACGATGCACAGACGCCTTTGACGGACGGGCTGACACCGCTGCTGGTCATCGACGTGTGGGAGCACGCCTACTACCTCGACTACCAGAACGCCCGTGCCGCCTATGTGGACGCCTTTGTCGAGCACCTGGTCAGCTGGGAGTTCGCATCGGCCAACTACGCCGCAGCCCTGCGCACCCGCGCCTAGCTCAACCGCTCCCTTCCGCCATTGGAGGAGATGAGCGCCGGTGGTCGAGGTTGAACTGACGCCGAGATTTCCTCTGGCTCGTGTCCTGCAGCGGCGCCGCAGGTCGTTAGGCTGAGCTTCGAATACTGATTGGCGATGCCCGATGTCTGTAGAAGCCGATGTCCGGTCGCTTGCCGACCTTGAACCGACCGTAGAGCAACTGCTTGAGCGCCACCTTCGGCAGACCAAGGAGTGGCATCCCCACGCGCTAGTGCCGTGGAGCCGCGGCAAAGATTTTGGGCCTGACTACGAATGGTCACCCGAAGAGGCAAATCTCACCCAAGAGGCTCGCAGCGCCCTGTTCGTGAACGTGCTCACCGAGGAGAACCTGCCCTACTACTTCCGTGACAGCGAGCGGCTGTTCGGCCGAGACGGCGCTTGGGGCGAGTGGGTGCGCCGCTGGACCGCGGAAGAGGGGCGGCATGGCCGGGTGATCTACGACTATCTGTCTGTCACCCGCGCCCTGGATCCAGTGGCATTGGAGCGGGCCCGCATGGCAATGGTGCAGTGCGGGCAGGTGCCCGAACCCCCCGGCATCCTGGAGGGCCTTGCCTACGTGACACTGCAGGAATTGGCAACCCGAATTGCGCACTTCAACACAGGGCGCCACATCGACGACCCCGCTGGCAAGGCCATCATGCGCCGGGTCGCCTTCGATGAGAATCTGCACTTCCTCTTCTATCGGGATGTGATGAGCGCCGCCGTCGAGATGGATCCCTCCAGCGCGGTGGTCGCCATCGCCAACCAGGTGAAGGGCTTTGCCATGCCCGGGATGGGAATCACCGACTTCGACAACCACGCGCGCATCATCGCCGAGGCCGGGATCTACGACCTGTCGATTCATCATGACCAGATCCTTCAGCCCGTCGTGTTGCGGGACTGGAATCTGCCGGGGTTGACGGAGCTGTCCGGCATTGCCGAGGCGGCCCGCGACCGGCTCATGAAGCTGATCGATCGGATCGGCCGGGTGGGACAGCGCCTCGGCGAGCGCTACGCCGAAGCACGGAGATCGCTGGGCCGAGACACGGCACTGCTGCAATAGCTCTCGACGCACCTGTCGCTCGGCGTTAGGCGGCCGCTGCGTTCCGCCAGGGTGCCGACGCAACAAGAGTGCGGCCGGCTTGATCGTTGGACTGGGGTGCCGAGAGATTGCACTTGTGTGTGGTCGTGCTCTCAACTAGTTTGTGCTACAAACTAGTTTGCATCGCAGCAGAGGAGAGCCCGATGATGTCAGACAACGACGACACGGCCGTGCTGAGCACCGAGGAGGGGTGGCAGACCATTCAGGCCACCATCCACGACGCCCGCGGGGCCATGTACACCGCGGGGAGCACGGCGATACTGCTGATGTGGGCCGGAATCATCTCGGCTGCGTACCTCGCCCAGTACGCCATCTCGACGTTCGCGGAGGACTTCGCGGATCGTTGGCCGTGGTTTCCGGGACCGTTGTGGATCGGCTTCTCGGCGGTGGGCATGGTCGGGAGCATGACCATCGGCTACCGCGCCGGCCGAGCCCTGTCGACGGGCGCCGCCATGCAGAACGCTGGAATCCGGGTGTTTCTCTACTGGATGGCCGTCGTGACGGCGGCGGGACTCTTGCCGGGAGCGGCAGGACTGTGGAACGAGACCCGTGCCGAAACCATCCCGTACGTCCTGGTGGGTGTCATCGCACTCGGATACGTGCTGTTCGGCATCTTGCACAGGCCTGTGATTGCGGTGTTCGGCTTGGGCTACGCCGTGTCGTTCTACGTTCCGCACTACATCTTCGATGACATCGCTCCAGCGATCTCCGGAATCGCGATGCTTGCGTTGCTTGCTGCCACGTTCGTCTGGGTTCGCAGGACCGGCGAATGGTAAACACCGGCGAAGTGCCCGATAACGGTGCATTCGTCCTCAACGAGACCATCCACCAGCCGACCCGGCTGCGCATCATGTCGTTGCTTGTCTCAGTGGACGCGACGGACCCCCTCGCGTATGGATTCGTGCAGAAGCATCTGGAATTGACGCCGGGCAACCTCACGACCCACTTGCGAAAACTCCAAGACGTGGAGTACGTGGCGATCACCAAGGAGTTCCACGGCGTCAAGCCGCGCACGTGGGTCCAAGCGACAGCGGTGGGGCGCCATGCGTTCGCTGAGTACTTGTTGAACCTCGAACGGGCGCTCGGCGTCGGTGGGCGGCCCTGAACGGACTCACCGTGCGGCCCCCCGGCAGGGTTGAGGGCTAGTGATCGCCCTTGGGGTCGAGCAGGCTCGTGAGTTGGTCGATGGTGAAGCCGTCGTTTCGGGCGGCATCGATAAGAACACGCTCGGCAGCGGCAATGCGAGCGGCGGCCTCGGGCACACCGGCAGCGGCTTCCGGTGGCACCACGACAGCGCCGTGCCGGTCGGCGTGGATGAGATCACCCGGTCGCACCGACATGCCGTGGATGGTCACGGGCACCGCGAACTCAACAACGTGAACCCACGCATGGGAGGGACCGATGGAGCCGGCGAGAGCGCCGAAGCCGGGTGCCCAGTCCCCCAGGTCTCGGATGGAGCCGTTGGTGATGACGCCGAGCGAGCCCAGACCGGCGTGGATGCTGCTGTTCACCTCGCCCCACCACGCGCCATAGCCCGGGGATGCGTCGATGTCGGAGACGACCGTGATGGTGGGCTGGGGGCCCTCGGCCATGTGGCGGTAGTAGCCGACTCGGACCGCCAGATCCTCATCGCCGGAGCGGCCCGACGGTGCGTTCGCGCGGATCGTGCCCGTCCGGGCATAGCCGACCATGGGCGGTGCATCTGGGTTCGGGCACACCAATGGCGAGGTCGTGTAGCCATAGGCACGGCGGTGCGGCGCAGCAATCTCGAGCGCGTTGCAGACCGTGGGAGTGTCAAGCGCCCGCAAGGCATCGAGAACGTCGGGGCTCAGCGGGTCGGCGGCCATGACCGGGTGCCTCGTGAACCGGGCTAGACCAGCTCGATGAGCGCCATAGGGGCGTTGTCACCGCGGCGCGGGCCCAGCTTGAGGATTCGCGTGTAGCCGCCCGGGCGCCCTTCATAGCGCGGACCGATCTCGTCGATCAGCTTCTGCGCCATCTCCTGGTCGCCGTTAAGGCTGGCGATGATCTGGCGATGCCGCGCTAAGCCGCCCCTGCGGGCCTTGGTGATGAGCTTCTCGGCAAACGGCCGCAGCGCTTTGGCCTTGGCTTGGGTGGTCTCGATGGCCTCTGCCGCGAAGAGCGACGCCGCCAGATTCGCAAGCATGGCGCGCTGGTGGCCGGCGCTGCCGCCGAGGCGTCGACCCTTCGTGGGTGCCGGCACGGTCAGCTGACCGCCGCAGGCTCGGCCTGCTCTTGGGTGACCTCAGCTGACGGGCGCATGCCCCGAAGCGCCAAGCCGCGTTCGTCGAGCTTCTCGATGACCTCGTCAAGGGACTTCTGGCCGAAGTTCGGGACGGTCATGAGCTCATCGACGGACTGATCGAGCAGCTCGCCGATCGTGTTGAACTGCGCACGCTTGAGGCAGTTACGGGCACGCTCGGACAGGCCCAAGTCCTCAATGGGTCGTTCCAGATCGCTGGCCCGACCGTCGCCGACGATCACATCGGCGATTTCGAGTCCCAAGCGCTCGGGTGACAGCTCCGCGATCATGAGCATCAACCGGCACAGGGTGTCGCCGGCCGACGCAAGCGCCTCACGAGGGCTCATCGCGCCATCGGTCTCGATGTCGAGCACGAGCCGGTCGAAATCGGTGGACTGCTCCACGCGCACCGGTTCGACTTCGACCGCCACGCGCCGCACCGGGCTGAACAGGGCGTCCATGAGGATGACGCCGATCGTGGCACCGGCACGGTCGCTCTCGGGCGCCGCGTAGCCCCATCCGCGCTCGACGGTGAGGTCCATCGCCAAGCGGGCACCTTCGCCGAGCGTCGCGATGTGCAGGTCCGGCGTCAGGCACTCGACGTCGACGCCCCAGTCGACGTGTCCTGCCAGCACAGGGCCCACGCCACGCTCGTCGAGGCGTACTGCCACAGGCTCGTCGCTGTGGCAGCGCAGAACCACGTCCTTGAGATTCAGGATCATGTCGGTGACGTCTTCAACGACGCCCTCGATGGTCGTGAACTCGTGCAGCGCTTCATCGAAACGGACCTGCGTGACGGCTGCGCCGGGAATCGACGACAACAGCGTGCGTCGCAACGAGTTGCCCAGCGTGTGCCCGAAGCCGGGCTCCAGCGGGCCGATGGCAAAACGCTGGCGATTGCCCTCGGGTTCGCCGAGAATGTCGATGGTCGGTCGGTGCATGACCAAGGTGTCGGAAATGGACACGTTGACCCCTTCGTGGGCGGTTGGTGGCTATTTGCTGTAGAGCTCGACGATGAGCTGCTCGCGCACCGGGATCTCGATCTGTTCCCGGATCGGCAGCTCGCGCACGGTGACACGCTGGTCTCCGTCGCTCGCCTCCAGCCAGACGGGCGGAGTGCGGTCCAGTACGTCGAGATTCCAGCGGACGGTGACGATCTCACGGGCCTTCGACCGCAGCTCGATCACGTCGCCCTTGCGAGCCCGGAAGCTGGGAATATTCACCCGGCGTCCGTTGACATCGATATGGCCGTGGCTGACGAATTGACGGGCCTGCGGGCGAGTCGCTGCCCAGCCGGCTCGGTACACGATGTTGTCGAGGCGCAGCTCGAGGAGGCGCAGCAGGTTCTCGCCAGTGACCCCTCGTTGGCGGGCTGCTTCTTCGTAGGCGTTACGGAACTGCCGCTCCGTCATCCCATAGGTGAAGCGGCATTTCTGCTTCTCCTGCAGCTGCATGAGGAACTCTGAGTTCTGGCTGCGGCGCCTGCCACGACCGTGCTCGCCAGGCGGATACGGCCGGCGGTCAAGCGCCTTCGTCTCGCCCGCGGTACCCCAGATATTGGTGTTGAGACGCCGCGAGACGCGCGCCTTGGGACCCGTATAGCGAGACATCTCAGACCCTCCGACGCTTCGGAGGACGGCAGCCGTTGTGAGGCACCGGCGTCATGTCGCGGATGCCCTTGATCTCTATGCCGGAATTCTGGATGGAGCGGATAGCGGTCTCGCGGCCCGAGCCGGGACCCTTCACGTGTACGTGCACCCGCCGCACCCCGTGCTCCATGGCACGCTCGGCGGCTTGCTCTGCGGCCTGCTGCGCAGCGAACGGCGTGGACTTGCGAGAGCCCTTGAAGCCGGCATTGCCTGCCGACGCCCACGACACCACGTTTCCTTGCAGGTCCGTGAAGGTGATGATCGTGTTGTTGAACGAGCTCTTGATGTGCGCCACGCCGTCGCCGACGTTCTTGCGCTCCTTGCGCCGTCCGCGCCGGGGCTGCTGATTCACTTGCGCACCTTCTTCTTGCCCGCCACCGTCTTGCGCGGACCCTTGCGAGTGCGTGCGTTCGTGTGTGTCCGCTGACCCCGCACCGGCAGTCCGCGGCGGTGTCGGACACCCTGGTAGCAGCCGATCTCGATCTTCCGCTTGACGTCCTGGGCCACGTCGCGCCGCAGGTCGCCTTCGACCGTGAGGTTGGCGTCGATGTGGTTGCGGATGCGGGCCACCTCGGCGTCGGTCAGGTCGCGCACGCGGGTGCGCTCAGCGATGTTCAAGTCTTCGCAGATCTTCTGGCTGGCCGAGCGGCCAACGCCATAGATGTAGGTGAGAGCGATCTCGACACGCTTCTCACGCGGTATGTCGACGCCAGCGATTCGGGCCATCGATACGGGACTCCTGTCTCAGCCTTGTCGCTGTTTGTGCCGCGGGTTCGGGCAGATCACCCGAATCCGCCCGTGACGGCGAATTATGCGGCACTTGTCGCAGATCTTTTTGACGCTCGGACGGACTTTCATCGGGTGACCTGCGCTTTAGGCGAGCGAGCAAGTATAGGGGCCTCGATGGCATCAACGATGCGGATAATGCGGCTTGTATAGCCGCCACGCAAGCTCACGGTGCCCCCTCAATCGCGGCCACGATGCGGCCATGGACCTGTGCGGGAGTGCCGAGGCCGTCAACCGTGACGAGCACGCCCCGGTCGGCAAACAGCTTTCGCAATGGTGACGTTTCCGCCTCGTACAGCTCCAACCGGCGGGCAATTGCCTCCGGTGTGTCGTCGGCTCGGCCCCGATCCAGCATGCGCTGGGTCACCACTTCATCAGGCACGTCGAGATCGATGGCCCGTTCGACGGAGTGCGGCGCGAGCAGCGCGAACAGACCGTCGGCCTGGGCCTCGGTGCGAGGAAAGCCGTCGAGCAAGATGCCAGCAGTGGTGTCAGGCTCGGTGAGCCGTTGGGCCACGATGCCCAGGATCAACTCGTCGCCGACGAGCTCACCCGCATCCATGAGTTCTTTCGCCTGGCGTCCCAGCTCGGTGCCAGCAGCCGCCGCAGTTCGCAGTATGTCGCCCGTTGAGATGTGCGCCACGCCGTAGCGCTCGACGAGCAGCTTGCACTGGGTGCCCTTGCCGGCGCCTTGCTTGCCCAGAATGACGAGGCGCCTGGTGATGGTGTCGGACATCAGGCCAGGAACCCTTCATAGTTGCGCATCAGCAACTGGCTGTCGACCTGCTTCATGGTCTCGAGCGCCACGCCCGAGGCGATCAGGATCGACACCCCGCCGAAGCCGATAGCTGCACCGGCCCCGCCGGAGCCCAACGCATCGAGGTCGCTTGTGAGCGACAACAGCACGCTGGGCAGCAGCGCCACCAAGGCGATGAACAGCGCACCCGGCAGTGTGATGCGGTTCAGCACCTTGGACAGGTAGCGCTCGGTCTGTGGCCCGGGCCGGATGCCGGGAATGAAGCCGCCCTGCTTGCGGATGTTGTCGGCCTGGCGCACCGGATCGAACGAGATAGCCGTATAGAAGTAGGCGAAGCCGACGATCAGCCCGCCGAAGAACAGGATGTAGGCGATATTGTCGGGCTGGGTGAGGTAGTCGTCGACCGCGACCTGCAGCCAGCCCCAATTCGCCACGTTCGACAGCAGCACTGGCAGGAACAGGATCGAGCTGGCGAAGATGACCGGGATCACGCCCGACTGGTTGACCTTCAGCGGGATGTAGGTGTTCTGCCCGCCATAGAGCCGACGTCCCACCTGCCGACGGGAGAACTGCACCGGGATGCGCCGCTGGCCCTGCTCGATGAAGATGATTGCCACCATCATTCCCGTGGCAACGATGACCGCCGCAGCGAGGTACACCGTGCCTTGCACTGCCAGCAAGCGGGCCCCGTCGAAGGGGATGGTGGACACGACCGAGGCGAAAATCAGCAGCGACATGCCGTTGCCGACGCCCCGCTGGCTGATCAGCTCGCCCATCCACATGAGCAGCGCCGTGCCTGCCGTCAGCGACAGGATCACCAACGCCACCCGGTTGAACGTGAAGTCGGGGATGACGATGACGCCCGCCGTGTTGCCGAGCGCCGTCCCCTGGCCCCGGCCGAAGATGAACGTGATGCCCGTGGCCTGCACGAAGGCGATGCCCAGCGTCAGGTAACGCGTGTACTGGGTCAGCTTCCGCTGGCCCACTGCCCCCTGCTGCTGGAGCTGCTCGAAACGCGGGATGGCCACGGTGAGGATCTGGATGATGATCGACGCCGTGATATACGGCATGATCCCCAACGCGAAGATCGCGAAGTTGGTGAGCGCACCGCCCGAGAACAGATTCAGCAGCGCCAGCACGCCGCCGGTGGAGCTGGCTTGCTCGCGCAGCGACACAATGGCATCGAAGTCGATACCCGGCACCGGCACCTGGGAGCCCAGCCTGTACGCCGCAATGATGAACAGCGTGAACATGATCTTCCCGCGCAGATCGGCGATCCGGAAGATGTTGCGCATGTGGCCGAGCACGATGAATCCCTAGCGATTGGTGTGCTGATTGCCCTGGGCGGGTGGCCGAGGGCCGCCGAAGTTGGGCGGCAGGATTTCGATGCTGCCGCCCGCGCCCTCGATGGCCTCGCGGGCCGAGCCGGACACCGCGTGGGCCTTCACCGAGACGGACCGGGTGATCTCGCCGCGGCCAAGCACCTTGACCATGGCGCCCTTGGACACCAAGCCGCGGGCCAGCAGTTCTGATGGCGTCACCTCGTCGAGGCCGCAATCTTCGAGCGTGTCGAGATTGATCGGCTGGTACTCGACGCGGAACGGGTTCTTGAAACCCTTCTGCTTGGGAATGCGGACTTGCAGCGGCAGCTGGCCGCCCTCGTACCAGATGGGCACGGTCCCGCGAGCGCGGGTTCCCTTGGTGCCGCGGCCTGCGGTCTTGCCGCCCTTGCCACTGGTGCCGCGCGCCACCCGCTTGCGCTTGCGCTTCGCTCCTGGCGGCGGGGCCAGGTCATGCAGTCTCAGCATCGCTGACCTCCCCTGCCACTTCCTGTCCTGTCAACTCTTGCCCTGCCACTTCTTGCACTGTGATCAAGTGGTTGACCTTGCGAAGCATGCCGCGAATCTCGGGCCGATCCGGAAGGGTATGGCTACGGCCAATCTTGCCCAGCCCCAGTGCCCGCAGGGCGCCGCGCGCCTTGGGCTTGGCTCCGATGCCTGACCGTACCTGGGTCACCACGATCTGTTTCGTGCTGCTGTCGCTCATGGGGGGCGGATTCATGATCGGGCTCCTCTGGAGGCCTGGCTCAGCTTGAGAGTGCGCTCGGTCTCCCGGTACGCCTCCAGCAGACCGGCGGGGATGCACTCCTCGGGCGACAGCCCGCGCAGCTTTGCCACCTCGTCGGGCCGCTTCAGCGCCGCCAAGCCCGCGATGGTGGCGCGGGCCACGTTGATGTGATTGGACGATCCAAGGGACTTGGCCAGCACATCGCTGATGCCCGCCTCCTCCAGGATTGCCCGGGCCGCGCCGCCGGCGATGACCCCTGTACCGGGTGCCGCCGGCTGCAACAGCACTTTGCCGGCGCCCATGACGCCCAGCACGGGATGAATGATGGTCGACCCGGCGAGCGGCACCTGGAAGAGGCTCTTGCGGGCCTCCTCGGTGCCCTTCTGGATGGCCAGCGGCACTTCCTTGGCCTTGCCGTAGCCCAGCCCGACCCGGCCTGCGCCGTCGCCGATCACGACGAGCGCAGAGAACGAGAAGCGGCGGCCACCCTTGACCACCTTGGCCACACGGTTGATGTCGATGACCCGCGACTCGCGTAAGCCGTCATCGCCGCTGTTGCGCGGATTTTCGAACTGACGGTCGCGCGGGCGACGGTGGCCGCTGCGCTCTCGCTCCGGTCGTGTCGCTGAGGTTGGTGCGTCTGTCACAAGTCCTCCCTCAGAACTCCAGGCCGCCCTCGCGGGCAGCATCTGCAAGGGCCGCGACGCGGCCGTGGTAACGGTTGCCGCCCCGGTCGAAGGTGACCGTGGTGGTGCCGGCCGCCCGGGCCCGCTCGGCGATGAGCCGACCGATTTCGCCGGCGGCTGCGATATTGCCGCCGCCAGCCGCCGCCAGCCCAGGCTCGCGGGTAGACGCGGCGGCCAGCGTGTTCGACGCTTCGTCGTCGATGAGTTGGGCGCTGATGTGCCGATTGGATCTGAACACGGAGAGGCGCGGACGCTCCGCAGTGCCCACCACCTTCTTGCGGACGCGGTAGCGGCGCCGATCGCGCCGAGCCGCCCTCGTGGGAACGCTCACTTGGCCGCCTTCCCTGCTTTGCGCAGCACGCGCTCGTTGACATAGCGGATGCCCTTGCCCTTGTAGGGCTCGGGCTTGCGCAGCGCGCGGATGTTGGCCGCGACCTGCCCGACGAGCTGCTTGTCGATGCCCTTCACGATGATCGATGTCTGGTTCGGAACCTCGAAGCTGATGCCGTCGGGTGCGGTCACCGGCACCGTGTGACTGAATCCCAGCAACAGCTCGAGCGACGATGGCCCCTTGGCAGCTGCCCGGTAACCCACGCCGACGATCTGCAGTTCCTTGGAAAAGCCCTGCGACACACCAAGCACCATGTTGGCGACCAGCGCCCGGCAGAGCCCATGCAGCGACCGCTGCGAGCGGCTGTCGTCGGCACGTTCGACGGTTGCTTCGCCGTTGTCGAGGCGCACCGTGATGCCCGTAGCCAGCTCCCGGCTCAGCTCGCCCCCCGGTCCGCTGACGGTCACCACTTCGCCTGGCGCCGAGCCGGCGACATCCGCGGCCGACTGAGCCGTGATCGTCACCCCGTCGGGAATCGAGATGGGCGTTTTGCCCACACGTGACATTGTCGCCTCCTACCAGACGTAACAGAGGATTTCGCCGCCCATGCGGTTGCGGCGGGCTTCGCGGTCGGTCATCAGGCCCCGGCTCGTCGACAGCACGGCAATGCCGAGACCGCCGAGCACGCGGGGAACCTTGTCGGACTTGGTGTACACCCGTAGCCCGGGCTTGGAGATCCGCTGCAGTCCCGAGATCGTGCGATCCCGGTCACCGGTGTACTTCAGGTTGATCGTGAGCTTACGGGCGCGGCTGTCGGCGGCATCTTCCACCGTGAAATCGCTTACGTAGCCCTCGCTCTTGAGGATCGCCGCGAGGCGCTCCTTCTGCTTCGAGGACGGCATGGCTACCTCGTCCTTGAACACCATGTTGGCGTTGCGGATGCGAGTGAGCATGTCCGCAATGGGGTCGGTCATCGACATGTGCGCTCCTCCCTCACCAGCTGGCCTTCGTCACGCCGGGCACCTCGCCGGCATGGACCATCCGTCGTAGGCACACTCGACACAGCCCGAACTTGCGGTATACCGACCGCGGTCGACCGCACACGCGGCAGCGCGTGTACGCGCGCACCTTGAACTTGGGAGTGCGCTGCTGCTTGTTGACGAGTGCCTTCTTGGCCATCAGTTCTGCCCCTGTCGGAATGGGAAGCCGAGTGCAACCAGCAGGGCACGTCCGCCCTCGTCGTCGACGGCCGACGTAACGAGGGTGATGTCCATGCCCCGGACTTGGTTGACGCTGTCGTAATCGATTTCTGGAAAGACCAGCTGTTCGGTGATGCCGAACGTGTAGTTGCCGTGCCCGTCGAAGCTGCGCGGCGACAGGCCGCGGAAGTCCCGGATGCGCGGGATCGCCAGCGACACGAGACGGTCATAGAACTCCCACATCCGATCCCGGCGCATCGTGACCCGGGCCCCGATCGCGTTGCCCTCGCGTAGCTTGAATCCGGCGATGGAACGCCTCGCCCGAGTGATCGCCGGCCGCTGACCGCTGATGCGGCTGAGGTCGTCGATGGCGCCTTCAAGCAGCGCCCGGTTCGTCAGCGCTGCGCCCACGCCCATGTTCACGCTGATCTTCGTCAGCTTGGGAACCTGCATGATGTTGGGAAGCCTGAGTTCGGTCTGCAACTGGACGCGCAGGGTGTCGCGGTAGAGCACCTTCATGCGGGGCTCGGGCCGCACGGGGCCACCTTCGAGGGACTGGGGATCGGATTGGACCTCGGTCACGCTCATGGCAGTTCCTCCCCGGAAACCCGGTGGTAACGCACCTTGCGCCCGCCTTCGAAGCGGAAGCCGACACGGCCCGGCTGGCCCGTGCGCGGGCACACCACTGCCACGTTCGACGCGTCGATCGGAAGCAGGTAGTCGATGATCTGGCCGTCCTGGTTCTGCTGGGAGGGTCGCTGGTGCTTGCGCCCGACGTTCACGCCTTCGACCGTGATGCGGCGTCGCTGCACATCCACTGACACGACTTCGCCTTCCCGGCTCTTGTCGGGGCCGGAAATCACGCGCACCGTGTCGCCCTTGCGGACGTGCAGGCGGGGCAGCTGGTTTCGCTGTCTCGGCATCACGTCACCCCAATCACAGAACTTCAGGGGCGAGCGACACGATGCGCATGAAGCGCTTGTCGCGCAGCTCGCGGCCGACGGGACCGAAGATACGAGTGCCGCGTGGCTGGCGGTTGTCGTCGACGAGCACCGCGGCGTTCTCGTCGAAGCGGATGTAGCTGCCGTCGGGGCGCCTGCGCTCCTTGCGAGTGCGCACGACGACGCAGCGCACCACGTCGCCCTTGCGAACCGCTGCGCCGGGAATGGCGTCCTTCACGGTGGCAATGAACACATCGCCGATCGAGGCGTAGCGCCGACCCGTGCCGCCGAGCACGCGAATGCACAGCACCTCGCGTGCGCCGGAATTGTCGGCGATCTTGAGTCTGGACTCTTGCTGGATCATGGCATTCCCTGTGCTTGTGGCGCCGCGGGCTCAGCGAGCCCGTTCGACGATCTCCACCAAGCGCCAGCGCTTGGTCTTCGAGATCGGTCGGGTTTCCATGACGCGCACCCGGTCACCCGGACGTGTGTCTCCAGCGGGGTCGTGGACGTACAGCTTCTTGGTGCGCTGGACAGTCTTGAAGTAGCGGGGGTGCCGCACGCGCTCGGTCACCGACACGACCGCCGTACTGTCCATCTTGGTCGAAGTGACAATCCCCTCACGCACCTTGCGCCGGTTGCGCTCGACAGATTCAGAGGTATCGGTACTCATGAGGGGTCTCCTGTCGAAGCTGCGTCTTGCGCCGCTGAGCCCTGCGAAGCGCCAGCCAGCACAGCGGCTGAGCCCTGCGAAGCGCCAGCCAGCACGTCGGCGGCGGCGATCTCGCGTTCGCGCAGCACGGTGTGAATGCGAGCGATGTCGCGCTTGGTCGCGGCCATCTGCGCGGAGTTGTCGAGCTGCCCGGTGGCGAACGCAAAGCGCAGGTTGAACAGTTCTTGCTTTGCGCTGTCGAGTTCGTCGAGCAGCTGATCGTCCGAGAGCGTGCGAAGCGTCGCGGCCTTTGCCATCAGATGGCCTCCTCTCGGGAGATCACCCGTGCACGCACCGGCAGCTTCTGAATGGCGCGCTCCATGGCGCCGTGAGCCAGCTCGGCGTTCACTCCGCCCAGCTCGAACATCACCCGACCGGGCTTCACCACGGCCACCCACTTCTCGGGGTTGCCCTTGCCCGAGCCCATGCGGGTCTCCGCGGGCTTCGCCGTGACGGGTTTGTCAGGGAAGATGTTGATCCAGACCTTGCCGCCGCGCTTGACATGACGAGTCATGGCGATACGGGCCGCTTCGATCTGGCGGGCAGTGATCCAGCCGGGTTCGAGTGCCTGAATGCCGAAGTCGCCGAAGTGCACGGCCGTGCCGCCCTTGGTGCGGCCCTTCATACGACCGCGATGCGCCTTGCGATACTTCACCTTGCGGGGCATCAGCATCAGTCGTCTCCCGGCCTGAAGTTGGGCGTCTGGGACTGGTCGCGCGTTGCCCGCTCGATCTGCTCTTCCTCTTCCAGCAGGCGCTCAAACTCCGGATCGGCTTCGCGCAGCAGCGGTGCGGGGGGCTCCTCCGGATGGTCTTCGGCGTCTCCCCGGCGGCCGGCCGATGACACCGCCCCTCCGGGAGGAGCACCGTCGCCTGAGGTCTGCCCTGTTGCCATGGCCGCCTCACGGTGGATGCGCTCATCAGAGGAGACCTTGTAGGGGAGGATGTCGCCCTTGTAGAGCCACACCTTCACACCGATGCGTCCCGCTGTAGTGCGCGCTTCGCGGAAGCCATAGTCGATATCGGCGCGCAGTGTGTGCAGTGGCACACGACCCTCGCGGTACCACTCGGTGCGGGCCATCTCCGAACCGCCCAGACGGCCTGAGCACTGCACCCTGATCCCGAGTGCGCCCGCCTTCTGGGCGTTCTGCACGGCACGCTTCATGGCTCGCCGGAATGCGACCCGGCCGGCCAGCTGATCGGCAATGCCCTGGGCGATGAGCGCCGCCTCAAGCTCGGGCTGCTTGATCTCCTGAATGTTCAGCTGGACCTTGGGATTGCCAGAGATCTTCCCGAGCTGGGTGCGCAGGCGATCGGCCTCGCTCCCCCGGCGACCAATGACGATGCCCGGTCGGGCTGTGTGCACGTCGACGCGTAGGCGGTCGCGGGTTCGCTCCACCTCAATGCGGCTGATCGCAGCATGCGGCAGCTCGGTCCGCAGGAAGTCGCGGATCTTCCAATCCTCGATGAGATAGTCCTGATACTCCTTGTCGGCGTACCAGCGCGACTTCCAGTCGGTGGTGATTCCCAAGCGGAAGCCGTACGGGTTGACCTTCTGACCCATGGCTAGCTGCCTTCTTTGCGGTCGGTGGCGTCGTCGGTGGCGGCTTCAGTCTGTGTCGAGGGGTCGATCTCATCGGCTGGGCTGACATCGCCCGTCGCAACAGCGGAGACTTCGTCGGTCTCGGCGGCGGCGTCCTCGGTCTCGGCGACTGCTTCGGCCGCGTCGACGATGTCTTCGAGCTCAGCGCCCTCGAGCTCAGCGTCTTGGCCCTCATCGGTATCTTCTGCAACACGGCTGGCGGCAACGCGAGCAGCGCGGGCAGCGGTGGGCGTCTGAGCACCCGAGGCCGCGAGGCGGGCCTCGCGCAACTCCAATTCCTCAGAGCTGAGCTGCGCCACGATCACCGTGATGTGACAGGTCTGCTTGTGAATACGCGTGGCGCGGCCCCTCGCCCGCGGGCGCCACCGCTTCAGCACGGGACCCTCGTCGGCCCAGCACTCGGCCACGTACAGCTCGTCGGCGTCGAGCTGCTCGTTGTTGGTGGCGTTGGCCACCGCGCTCTCGACCACCTTGGACACGACCTCGGCGGCACCGCGCTCGCAGAACCGCAGGCGGTCGCGGGCCAGTCCCAGGTCCTCGTCGCGGACCAGGTTGAGCACGACGCGAGCCTTCGATGCCGACAGCCGCGCGTACTTGTGCGTCGCCCTTGCCCCAGCGATGACGTTCAGATCGATCAAGCCGCTCATCGCCGACGACCGCCCCGCTCCTGGCCGGCGTGGAACTTGAATGTCCGCGTCGGCGCGAATTCGCCGAGCTTGTGGCCCACCATCGACTCGGTCACGTACACCGGCAGGTGCTTTCGCCCGTCGTGCACGGCGATGGTGTGGCCGATCATTTCGGGGATGATCGTGGAACGCCGGCTCCACGTCCTGATGACCTTGCGCTCGCCGCTCTCGTTGAGTGCGTCCACCTTGGAAAGCAGGTGATCGTCGACGAACGGGCCCTTCTTGAGACTGCGCGGCATCGTTCTACCTCCGGGACCCGCGCGTCCGGCGGCGGCGGACGATGAGGTCGTTGGACTTGCGGTTCTTGGGGCGGGTGCGGCCTTCGGGCTTGCCCCACGGCGACACCGGGTGGCGGCCGCCCGAGGACTTGCCCTCGCCGCCGCCGAGGGGGTGGTCGACGGGGTTCATGGCCACGCCGCGGGTCTGTGGGCGGACGCCCTTGTAGCGGTTCCGGCCCGCCTTGCCGATCTTGATGAGGTCGGCCTCGGAGTTTCCGACCGAGCCGATCGTGGCACGGCAGTCGATCGGCACACGGCGCATTTCGGTGGACGGCAGGCGCAAGGTGGCGTACACGCCTTCCTTGGCCACGAGCTGCACGCTGGAACCTGCCGAACGCGCCATGCGACCGCCCCCGCCGGGCTTGAGCTCCACGTTGTGAACGGTGGTGCCGACCGGCACGTACCGCAGCGGCATGGCGTTGCCGACGCGCACTTCTGCTTGTGGTCCGTTGGCCAGCTTGTCGCCGACTTCCAGTCCCGCTGCCGCCAGGATGTAGCGCTTTTCGCCGTCGTGGTAGTGCAGCAACGCGATGCGTGCGTTGCGGTTGGGGTCGTACTCGATGGTGGCGACCGTGGCGGGCACACCGTCCTTGTTGCGGCGGAAGTCGATCACCCGGTATCGCTGCTTGTGACCGCCGCCACGGTGGCGGGAGGTCTTGCGGCCGTAGCTGTTTCGACCGCCGGTGGAGTGCTGCTTGGCGATGAGCGAGCGTTCGGGCTTGGTTGCGGTGATGTCAGCAAAGTCCGAGACGGTCTGGAACCTCCGGCCTGGACTTGTCGGTTTGCGTACTCGAATGCCCATGACGCTGTGCCTCAGGAATTGAAGATCTGGATCGAGTCGCCCTCGACGAGGGTGACGATCGCCCGCTTGGTGTCGGGCCGCTTGCCGATTGAGCCGTTGCGCCGGTTGCGGCGGGCTTTGCCCTTGCGGTTCAGCGTGTTGACCTTGGCGACCTTGACGTCGAAGACCGTCTCGACCGCTTGGCGAATCTCCGGCTTGCTGGCCGAAGGATGGACGCGGAACACGTACACGCCCTCTTCGAGGAAGTCGTAGGACTTCTCCGAGATGACGGGGGCGATCAGAACGTCGCGGGGGTCCTTCACTGGTCTGCTTCCCCGCTCTGTGAGCCGTTGCTGGTTGGCCCACTGCTGATCGGCCCACTGCTGATCGGCGCACTGCTGATCGGCAAGGTGTCGCGGGTGAAGACCAGCCAGTCCGAGCGCAGGATGTCGTAGGCGTTCAGCTCGGCCGTGCGGACAGAACGCACTGAGGGGAGATTGCGGAAGCTGCGGTCGGCGGTCTTGTGTGCGGAGCTGTCGTCCAGAACGAGCAGAACCTGTCCGTCGAGGGACAGGTTCTCCAGCACGGCAATGGCTTCCTTCGTGCGGGGCTGGGCGAAGCACCACTCGGCGATGACCATGACGCGCTCGCTGCGAGCCCGGTCGCTCAGGGCGGACCGGAGGGCGAGCCGCACCATCTTGCGGTTCACTTTCTGGCGGTAGTCGCGCGGCTTGGGACCGTGCGCCACACCGCCGCCAGTGAACTGGGGCGCGCGGATCGAACCCGCGCGAGCCCGACCGGTGCCCTTCTGCCGCCAGGGCTTGGCACCGCCGCCGCGCACCTCGGCGCGCGTGCGGGTGCTGTGAGTGCCGCTGCGGCGAGCTGCGAGCTGTGCGGTCACGGCTTGGTGCAGGGCCGCCATGTTCGGTTCGATGCCGAATATGGCCTCGTCGAGTTCGACGGTGCCGGCAGTGCCGCCGTCGGAGGTGCGGACGTCGAGCGTAAGCGTCATCGCAGCCCCCTCAGACCTCTGCCGGCGCTGTGTTTGCCGACGCGCCCAGTGGCGCTTTGACAGCGTTGCGGACGATGACCGTGCCGCCCTTGGGTCCGGGGACCGAACCGCGCACCAACAGCAGGCCGCGCTCCGCGTCGGCCTCGACGACAGCGAGGTTGAGCGTGGTGACCTTGTCGCTGCCCATGCGGCCCGCCATGCGGGTCCCCTTGAACACACGCGAGGGCGTGGCGCAGGCACCGATGGCTCCGGGAGCGCGATGCACGCGGTGGGCGCCGTGGCTGGCTCGCTGGCCCGAGAAATTGTGCCGCTTCATGACGCCGGCAAAGCCCTTGCCCTTGGACGTAGCCGTCACATCGACGAGTTCCCCAGGACTGAAAAGGTCGGCGCCCAATTCGGCACCGACCGTCACTTCGCTCACATCGTCGAGCCGCAGCTCTACGAGGCCTACGCCGGGGTCGACCCCAGCACGCTCGTAGTGACCCACCGTGGGGCGGTTGAGCTTGCGGGCTTCGCGGTGGCCGTAGGTGACCTGCACCGCGGTGTAGCCGTCCTGCTCGGTGGTGCGGACTTGGGTGACCCGGCATGTATCCACGCGCAGCACGGTGACCGGGACGACCCGGTTCTCGTCATCCCAAAGCTGCGTCATACCGACTTTCGTCGCGACGAGCGCCTTGTTCGCCATGTCAGCGTCTCTCTCGTGCCTTCGTGGGTGCCGGTCCGCCCTGCCGGGCGGCACTCTGCTTGCCGGTCCGCCCTGCCGGGCGGCACGTAAACGCTCCGCACGGCGCTGCCGGCGGAGCGATTCTCCGGTTGTGCCGAACGGTTCCGTGTGCCCGCCACCATTTGGCTTTGGGCACCCGGCCTGGCCGGACGTCGGTTCGGCGCAGGAACTCCCACACCGCGAATGAAGCAGCCTACCGAGGGTCCCCCATCTCCCCAACCCTCAGATGTCAGCGGGATGCGGCGCCAAGGACGGGCGTGTTCACCTGCGTGCGCTACGCCAAGCCGCCGAGTGCGGCGGTGTACGTCAGGAAACGGCGGCGAGGCCGAACATGGCTGCCATCAGCAAGCCGAACATCGTCACCATGATGCCGACGAGCCAACGGAACTGGCTCTTCGACTCAGCCCGGACGCTGCTGAACTGGGCTCCGTACTCGGAGCGATCGGCGGCACGATGAGCAGCGTGCTCAGAACGGTCGGCGTCTCGTTGAGCCGCGTGCTCGGTGCGCATTGCATCGAATCGTGCGTTGAGCTCGTCCTTGGTGGCGAACCGAGACAGCTCCGCACGCAAGAACTCCTTGGTGACCACATCATCAGCGGCAATAGGAGACAGGCACGACATCAGATACTCAGCCATCTGTTCGTCGGCCTGCTCACACAGCCAACGATAGAGCCGAACACGATCCTGTTCAGACACGAGGCTCCCTCCGCAGCGATCGAAGTGACAGCGCAACGTAGACGGACCGCGTCAACGAGCAAAGCTGTTTTCTGCCCTCTGCACACGCGTCTTGCCTGTCTCGCAAAGACGAGCATCAACGGCGCCGGTCATGTGCTGGCCTGCATCCTGCAAGTTCAGAGAGAAGTTGGGCCTTCGCGCTCTTGTGGGATCTGGGCTGCGAGCCTCGGCGGGTTGGTGATCTCACGAGGCTGTCGCGGGACTCAAAGTTGGCGTAGTTGATAGCGCCGTGAGCTTGTGGTCGAGGGACTTGGAGCAGAATGTAGGCCTTCAATGCGACCGTGATCTCGTAGCGGCGCTGCGGAAGTTGCGAGCCAACGATGCCTACTGAAGCGTGCCACCGGTTTGGAGCATACGCAAGCCGCGAACTCTCGCCTGGCGCTACCGATCGATACTCTCGCCGATGTCCCGCAAGCGGGGTGAGAATTCATAAGGTGGAAGTGCGCCAGAATGCCCCCAGCACACGACGGTGGTATCCGACCGAACGGCACACGAGTCGCCGCCCTCATCGATAGCCGTGAAATCTCCCGAAGGCGATTGGATGATTCCTTCTCTGTCCCAACAGACTGGGCGTCCGTCCGTCCGCAAACCACATACTTGACCGTCGCCTACCTCGACTTGCATGAAAGTTCCCGTGGGAGGCCGGTTCTTTACGTTAGTGGGATTGGATTCGAAGTAGCCCCAGCATGCAAGCACGCCGCTGGTGCGAATCCCGCATCCAAACTTGACATGGGCGTCTACGTCGTTGAATTTTCCGGACGGAATGTCGGATGTGTCCCAATACCAATAACGGTCGTGATCAGGATGATCAACTTCAGCAGTTGGACTGCACGCAATGGTGCGGTCCTTCCTCAACCCGCAATCACCTCCAATTGTGATGAACTTCCCCAACCAACGTTCACTTATCTCCAAATCTTCCCAATCGTGGTTCCAACATACAATCTCCCCGCTCTCCTCGATCGCGCAAAGATCGTTAAGATAGCTAGATTCGCCATCGATCGCCTGATATCGGCCATCGAGGACTGTATCGTAGCCGCAATGAATGACACCATCGTTCCTTAGCCCACACCAGGACGCCAAGTCAACGAATCCTGACCCCGGGGCCGATCTCCCGAAGTAACGCCAGCCGAATTGCCTATGGTGGTTCGGAACAGCCCAGCATGCACTAGATCCATCACCGCGAAGCCCGCAATTCCCTCCAACGGACACGAAACCGCTAGCCGGATCAATCCGAGTTGCCGGACTCGCCTGATATGCATCGTTGGCACCCCAGCACTCGATCACTCCGTCAATATTCAGCGCACACACATGTGGTGAACTAGCCACTGAAACCTGAGAATACCGACCGGACGGCACCGAAGAGTCGATGACAACTGCTCGACTGTCACTTCCGACCGTGTGCCAGACCCCATTGCTGAATGCCCACGGGTGCGCCCAGCACGTAAGAGTTCCATCTGTGCGTATGCCACACGCCACATCATCAGAAATTGTGGAGATATTTTCGAATTCTCCGATCGGGCCCTGAGACTGATCGTTTCGCTCAACAAATCCGGGCCAGCAGACGACAGCGCGACCAGAACGAAGGCCACAAGCAAACCTAAACCCCGCCGAGACGGATACGAACTCGCCCGCGGGCGGAGGAAAGGCTATACCCCCACCCGGCATAGCCGAACGTTTACCCCAGCACTCGATGGTGCCAGCCGTGCGAATCGCACACGCATAGCTCACGCCGACCGACACCTCACTGAAGGTTCCACTCGGGACACCAAGGCCGCTAGGACCGTCCATTCCGTGGACGTTCACTGCATTGCATGATGAGGGGCGACAGTGATACTTGGGAGTGCGAGCATCATGCAGTTCGTCGTCGCCCCAACATGCGATTGAGCCATCGACGCGCAGCGCACAAGCGCCCAGGCCGCCTGCCGAGATAGCGGTGAATACTCCCGCAGGAGCATCGCTGACCTGTCCGTTCCTCGGAGTGAGGCCGAAATTCCCGCCGAGGTCAGAGCCCCAGCAGGCGATGGTGCCATTTGTACGCAGTGCACACGCGTGCGTTATGCCTGCGTCCAATTGTGTGAACTTGCCCTCGGGCACACTGCTGATCTGACCATGCCAGTCCGAGCCCCAGCAGTCGATGGTTCCCTCGGTACGCAAACCACACGAGAAACCCGAGCCGACGCTCACGCTGGTGAAGCCCTCGTCGAGACCGTTGGTCACGCCACCGTCATTGCCATCGCCAGAAACGAAAGCCCGGGCTTGGTTGCCGACGAGTTGGGCGGTGCTCCAGCGGTCGGTACCTGCGAGGCGTGTCATGTCGCGACCGGTGATCTTCGTGTCGGGCACGGCCGCGAGCCCGCCCAGGACATAACCGCCCGCTGCGGCTGAACTCAGACGCGACCGCTGCGCGGCTGGCATCGGCTCGTCGCGGTCGCCTGCGAGCACAATGCAGTCTGTGCCGATCACACCAGCAAGGGTCACGGCGCTGTACAGATCAGACTGCGCCGCATCGTCCGAAGCGGCGACAATCGGCACGTCGCCGGTGCAGTCGGTGGTTGGGTCCTCAGCCCCAGCCGAAGCGTCGGCTGCGCTGCTGTCATCACCGGCGAGGTTGCGCGCCTGGTTGCCCACCAGACGTGCTGTGCGCCAGCGATCCGTGCCAGCCAGTCGGGACAAGTCTCGACCGGCCACCTTCGCATCAGGCACCGCAACCGTTCCGCCGACAATGAAGCCGCCTGCCGCCGCAGCATCGAGACGTGCTCGCTGGTCTGCCGGCATGGACTCGTCGCGCGCACCGGCGAGCACGATGCAATCCGTCTCGATCACACCAGCGAGCGTCACCGCGCTGTACAGATCCGACTGCGCCGCCGCATCCGACCCAACCACGATCGGCACCTTGCCCGCACAGTCCGAAGCCGTATAGCTCACCGGCGGCAACACCGCCGCTCCGTCGGTCTGTGCTCCTGCTGGAGCCACCGGCGACAACGATCCAGCTGCTACCAGCATGGCTACCATCACTGCGAACATTGAGGATTTCCAACGTCCGAAGAAGCCGATGCGGCCCCAACCGCCAAGTCTCCGGGCGGAGAACTCACGAGTGTCGCAGTCTGCTGGCCTTTCGCTGTGTTTCGACATCACGCTTCCAGGAACTCCCCACCGGTGCAGTCCGTGTGGGTCACACCGCCAGTGCGAGCGTTGTTCGTCACTGCATCAGTGAAATTGACATCCTTCAGCTTGGCGCCAGTCAGGTTCACATTGCTGAGCTTGGCATCGTTCAGATTGACCTTCTCCAACTTGGCCTCAGTCAGCCGAGCCCCAACAAGGCTCGCGCGGTTCAACTCCACCCCGTGCAGGACTGCGTCCGACAAATCAGCGGCATCGAGTGTCGCCCTGTTCAGGTTCCCACCGCGCAGTACGAGGTAGCGCAGTTCTGCACCGCGAAGATCCACCAATCCCGGTACTACGGCCGTGTCATTTGGCACGTCGCCCAACGACTGCACCGCCGCTTGAACGTCCTCCCGCAGTCTTGTGGCCTTGTTCGACTCATCGCGAAGAGAGGGAGGATTGCGTACGAAGGCGCAGAGTAGCTGAATCACCTGATTGGCGTACCTGGTGTGAAATTCTGACTTGAGCTTCGACAGCGTGTAAACGCCGCCGAGCCGGACCGACATGTTGTCGTGCCCGAGTGCTTCGGCACCGCGGTAGTAACGGCCGTCGAGAAGACTTTGCTCCGCTGTCCTGCCCTGTAACTCCAACGACTTCGCCTGCTCCTCGGCTGCCTCGGCCTCCTTGTGCGCGGCCGATAGACGAGCCTCGACGACTCGCTCAGACGACTCGAGCTGCTTCTGCGCAACTTGAATCTGCTCGTCAGAGGTCCGCTCTGCCAAGCGAAGCTGCTCCTCAGCAAGTTTGGTCTGTCTCTTTGAAACAGTGATCTGCTGCTGCGCGGCGTCCGCCTGAGCGACGGCAGCAGCCACCTGCGCCTGCGCGGCATCTGCTTGCTGATTGAAGGCTTCAACCTGAGCCGTCGTCGCAGTCGCCTGATTGTCCGCCGAAATACTACGCCACAGCGCTAAGGCCAATGCTCCGGGACCCAAGAGCGCGAGCATGAGGTCCGACAGATCCCTGGCAAAGCCGTCTGTGAAACCCCCTCGACCTACAACCCACACCACCAAGACAACGACTGCAACAGCGCCATAGACAGTCGCAACTGTCACCGCCTTGTGACGAAAGAGCCGGCGAATCAGTCCGTCCGACCGTTGTCCGTTTGCCGATGTGTCAGCATTTCCCGAATCCGACATTCCCACCCCGTGCTTTCGTCACTTGGGGTGCAGTTTGGTCGCGCTGCACGCGCGCTTGAGAGTTGAAAGCCTCATCAAGTTCCCGTTGACTCACCTACGCCGGTGGCGACGGGGGCCTGCGAGACCGCCGCGTCGACCGCAGGATACCGAGCCAGACGTGCTTGGCGCACATGAACTACACGCGAGTCTCGTGACCAAATGCGGGCCTCAGCCGCCATTTCAGCTCCGGTTCCAGAGACGATCGGCGGCCGATGCCGCAAGACCATGAGCTGAATGCATGCTGGTTCTGTCTAGCACGCTCTGGGCGGATACGCCCATGTGATGGGAGAACAGGTTCGGCCACAGCACGTCTGCTCGAGCAATCGCAACAGCCCGAACGAAGCCAGCACCGCACCGTCACTGATCCCGTGCTCGCAGGCCGAGTGCTTCGTTTCCGACTCACCCGACTCAGAGGTTCACGAGCTCGTCGGGCGCCCAAGCCGGCCAAGTCGGCAGGCCCACGACGGTGCCAGCACGGTACGTGGCGACAATCCTGTACGGGCTCTGCGCCGACGAGTTGTCGTAGACGATTGTCTCGTCGACGATGCGGGCTGCCTGCGCGATATGGCTCCAGAGCCGTCGGTGGCGAGATCGGGCCTTGTTCTCGGGAACCGAATGCCCGCCGTGGGCCACACGATGCCTGACGCGTTCAACGGCCAGTTCCACTGAGACGGCGACGATGTGAAGCACTACGACGTAACCGGCCCGAGAAGCTCTGCGAACAAAGTCGACTTTCGACTCGTGAGAGAACACCGTCCCGGCCACGAACGCTGTCCGCTCGCTGAGCAGTTCGTCGCGTCGCTGTTCGGCGAGCCTCGCTGCGTCGTATGCATGCGCTGGTTCGGTTCCGGGCCACAGCCGAGCAGCAATGCGGTCGGCGTTGACGAACTCAAGCGTCGATGGGGCCAAAACGCTGCGTTGGAAGGTGCTCTTGCCCGCGCCGTTCGGCCCAGCGATGACATGCAGAACCGGCGTGGACATCACCAAGCACCAGTCTCATGAGCGCCCGGGCGTCTCTATGGCTGGTGCCGGATGATCGCGCCCTCGGCGTCTTGTTCGACATAGGACATCCCGGCAGCTTCGAACTCCGCGACAAGATCGACCGAGCGCCGCCGCTGCTCGGTCAGCTCAGCCCACTCGGCCCGCACGATCGCCTGCTCGCGGGTGTCGAGACTGTCATAGTCGGACTCGCAGGCGAGCACCTGCTCGACGGCCCGAGACGAAACGTCGGGCGACAGCTCGAACTCCTTGCCGATGCTTGCCCTGTGGCTGATCTGCTGAGCCGTGCTGCGGCTCATCAAGGGTGCCACCGCAGCGCTTCGTGCGATCGTCTCAAACTCGGGCAGCACGGTCACACCTCCGATGAGTCCCCACGGATTCTGTACTGCCAAGCAGCCTCGAATCCCGGCCTTATTCGCTTCGAGTCCGTGTGGCTGCCGTCGATCCTGGGAGTCCTTGTCGAGACCTCCAACGAGAATCCGCACCGCGTCGGCGTCACTGGGCTCCACTCGGTGCTTATCGAACTGGCGACACTCGGTGCCAGCCGGCTGCATGCAGCGAGAATGTCTGCGACACGCTCGGCATCGCTGCGGCTCACTGCGGGATCGCGTCAGCGAGCATGGTGCGACAGCGGTCCCGCAGGCATGACCGCGGCACCACATCGACTTCGACACCGAGGAGATCTTCAAGATCAGCACTCGGGATCTGCCGGTTCCGGCGCGCAAATGCTGCCTTGTATCTCGGGACGGTGGCAAGCGGCAGCCCAGCGTTACCCAGACGGCCTCTACTTGATCGCTGTCCGCGACTTCAGATCTGACCTTGAAACGCTGTGAGCCCGCAGAAGTTATACTCGCATATAACTTTCAGAGGTGAACATGTACTCGACGACGATGCGACAGGTCGGCGGCTCGGTCATGCTGGCAGTGCCGCCGGCGCTTCTCGACGTGATCGGCGTGCGCGCCGGTTCCACGGTCGACCTCGACATTGACGATGGGCGTCTCATCGTCGCGCCCCGTCGTCGCCCGAGGTACACGCTCGACGAGCTGATCGCCCAGAGCGACCCCGCAGCGCCCGATGACGAACGGGCATGGATTGACGGAGCACCCGTCGGCCGCGAAGAGCTGTGACCCAGCGGGGAGATATCTGGCTGGTCGATCTCAACCCCACGGCCGGGCACGAGCAGCGGGGCACCCGACCCGTCATGGTGGTGTCGCCCGCTGAGCTCAACGATCTGACCGACACGCCGATCGTGGTGCCGATCACCACGGCCGGGCAGTTTGCGCGCAGACGCGGATTCGCAGTCTCCCTCGACGATGCCGACACGCGCACCCACGGCATCGTGCGTTGCGACCAGCCCCGCGTGCTCGACCTGCAAGCACGCAATGGGAGATTCCTCGAAAGCGCACCCACCCATATCGTCGACGAGGTCATCGCCCGCCTCGCGGCCATCATCGGCTAGTGTCCTGTTTGGGGAATTCGTTGGATATATGTGGCGAGGCTGTCGAGTATCTCGTCGGCGGTCTTGCGCCATATGAAGGGTTTGGGGTCGTTGTTCCAGTTGTCGACCCAGGCGTTGATGGAGTCTTTGAGGTCTGTGACGCTGGTGTGGGTGCCGCGGCGGAGCCATTTGGTGGTCAGCTCGGAGAACCAGCGCTCGACGAGGTTCATCCAGGAGCTGTAGGTGGGGGTGAAGTGGAGCTTGAAGCGGGGGTGGCGCAGCAGCCAGCGCTTGATGGAGGGCGTTTTGTGGGTGGAGACGTTGTCGAGCACGATGTGCACGTCGAGGTGCTGCGGGATCTCTTTGTCGATGAGGTTCAAGAACTTGCGGAACTCCTCGGCGCGGTGCCGCGGCGTCATCGAGGTGATGACCTTGCCCGAGGCGGTGTCGAGGGCCGCGAACAGGTCGGTGGTGCCGTGGCGGCGGTAGTCGTGGGTGCGCCTCTGGGGTGTGCCGGGCATCAGCGGCAGGATCGGGGCGGTGCGGTCCAGTGCCTGTATCTGGGTCTTTTCGTCCACGCACAGCACCACCGCTGCCTCGGGGGGGTTCAGGTACAGCCCGGCCACGTCGCGGACCTTGTCGATGAACTGCGGGTCCGGGGACAGCTTGAACTCCTCGGCGAGGTGGGGCTTGAGACCGAACGCCTGCCAGATGGCATGCACCGACGACGGCGAGATGCCCGCCGCTTTGGCCATCGACCGCACCGACCAGTGCGTCGCGTCCGTCGGCGTGCTCTCCAGGGTGAGCACGATCACCCTCTCGACGGCGGCGTCGTCGATGGTGCGCGGCGGGCCCGGCCGCGGGTCGTCGCAGAGCCCGTCGAGGCGGCGCTCGGCGAACCGGCGGCGCCACTTGGACACCGTCGCGGGATGGCACCCCAGCCCCGCAGCGATCTCGTTGTTGGGGCGGCCCTCGGCCGCGCCCAGCACGATGCGGCACCGCAGCGCCAGCGCCTGGGACGACTTGGGCCGCCGCGCCCACCGCTCGAGCGTCTCGCGTTCCTCGCCGTCCAGCACGATCGCGACCGTCGGCCGTCCCCGCCGTGCACCCATGTCCGCCTCCGGTCATCGCCTGCCGCAGCCACGCTGCCGCCCCACCATGATAACGCGCCGAACTAGCCAAACAAGACACTAGGCGGTCTCAGCCCAGAACGTTTCTCTGCTGCCTCGCAGGCGCTCTCAGCGTTACGGCAGGGCTGCTCGTTCAACATTGGATCTGCGGAGGGATCCAGGTGATCCGGTCAGGTGTCGTCGCTCGACAATCTTGGCCAGCCGACTGCATGAAGCGCGAATGCCTGCGCCACGCTCGGCATCGCTGCGGCTCACAGCGGGATTGCGTCAGCGAGCATGGTGCGATAGCGGTCCCGCAGGCATGACCGCGGCACAACATCGACTTCGGCACCGAGGAGATCGTCTAGATGATTAGTTCCAAGGGGTGGGGTCCACCTGTGGTGGGGTGAGGGTGTCCAAGCTCGGGGTGTGTATTCACGCTTCGATCTTGGAGGTTCTCAGCATGGGCCCGGACTTGGACACCCTCGCGACCGCACTGTATGTGAGGATCGATGACCTGTTGGCACAGAACCCTGAGTTGGCTCCCGAGCGGCCTGCGGTGGGGTTCGCCCCGAAGCTGTCGGACGCGGAGCTGGTCACCTTGGCGGTGATCTCGGCGCTGTTGGGGTTCGACAACGAGTCGCAGTTCATGCGCTACGCCCACGCGCATCTTCGGCCGTGGTTCCCGTATCTGCCCAACCGCGACGGGTACAACAAGCGGCTGCGGCGCAGCGCCGCGATGATCGCCGGTGTCATAGGGTGCCTCGCACGCGAGTGCGAGTCCTGGCACGACGACGTGTGGCTGGTGGACTCCACCCCGGTCGAGTGCGGCCGAAGCCGCGAGACCCAAAAGCGCTCTGACCTCGCGGGATGGGCCCAATACGGCTGGTGCGCGTCGCATTCGCGGTACTTCTGGGGTCTGCGGCTGCACCTTGTCGCCACCCCGGCGGGGCTGCCGATCGCGTTCGCGGTCGCCGGCGCGAAAGCCGACGAACGCGAGGTCTGCGCGGACATGATCGCCGCGGCCCGGATCGCCCGGCCGGGCCAGACCCTCATCGCCGACAAGGGCTACCGCTCCACAGCGTTCGAAGCCGACCTCAACGACGTCGGCATCACCCTGCTGCGCCCCGCCACCCGATCCGAGGCCCCACGTCCCGGCGCAAAGTTCCTGCGGCCCCTGCGCCAGATCATCGAATCGATCAACCAGACCCTCAAAGGCCAACTCAGCCTCGAACGCCACAAAGGCCGCACCAAAGCCGGCGTCGCCGTGCGCATCGGCGCCCGGCTCCTCGCCCTCACCGCCGCCATCTGGCACAACGAGACCTACCACCGAACACGCCCCAGCCGCTCACTCACCGCCTACGACCACTAAAACCTTGGAACTAATCATCTAGGGCAGGGCGGTCCCCGAGCAATCCGCAGGAGATCCCGATGCGCATTTGTGACGTACTTCCGAACGTCATCGAGGCCATGGCGGACGAGGAGGACCTGTCCCCCAACACGATCCGTGCCTACATCGCCGACGCTCGAACCCTTGAACGATTCTTGGGTGGGGCCAGCCCGGTAGCCGAGTTCGGCCCTGCCGACATTGAGCGCTTCGCGGAGCACTTGCTGGCTTCGGGCCTCAAGCGCAATTCGACGAAGCGCCGGTTTCTTCGCCTCCCGCCCGCAACTTGTATATGTCGACCGGGCCTGCGGACAACTGGAACGCCCGGCGGGGATCTTCGGACCTGTTCCTCAGCCCAGGTCAGGTTGGTGGCCGCTCGTCAGTCGCTGCCTCCTCGCTGTTGGCCTTCAGCGCTTGAAGTGCGTCAATCATCGAGAACGGCAGCCCGACGAGACCGTCCAGCATGAGGATCAACCCCATGACGACGCTCAGTGCAGGAACGAGCCTGATTGCTTCCGGGCTAGACGAAAGTGCTGCAAGCAACCACTGGAACAACAGGACAAGGGTCGATGCCCACGCCAAGAACACCAGCCCGAGCACTGCGAGCGCAAATTCCTCCGCTCGTTCACTGTCGAGGGCTTTGACCTTGAGCGCCTGCGGCAGAGCAACGGAAATGCCGACCAGGGCTGCTGCGAGTGCTGCGGCGCTCACAACAAGCGTCACGTCTTGAGCCCGCTCAACGGCGGCGGTCAATTCGTACAGCGCGTTGACGCCGGTGAGCGTGGCCACCCCAGTGACGACCGCGGCCGCGACAAGCGCATACAGCGGAGTCAGGATCCAGGACCATCGGCGCCGAGACCCGCAGTCCAACACCATTCGCTTGATGAGTCGATGAACAAGAAACACCGAGCGCCTCCTTCAGGCAGGATGAATCCAGGGTGATGTCCGTCAGGTTCTCGACAGCACTAACCCTGATTATTCACGAGTCGGGCGGACTGGTTTGTCTGGGTCCGCGGAAAGGCCCCTCTGACCTGCGACGATGCGTGTCTGCAATGAACGCATCCGCGAGTTCAGGGGGGCATCTCCGAGGTGAAACTTAGCAGTGTCACAAACGCGCGTCTGGCAGGCGGCGGGGATCGTGTGGTGTGGGGTGCGGGGCTGTTCGCTTTGGGCGGGTTCGCGGACCGGGTCGGGCTGACCGAGGCGCTGTCGGCCGCGGTGCCCCCACGCGGCGAGCGGGCCCCGGTTCATGACCGGGGCGGGGTGCTGGTCCATGCGTTGTTGATGCTGGCCGGCGGCGGGGAGGCGTGCACCGACATCGAGCATCTGCGTGCTCAGCGGGAGCTGTTCGGCGACGTGGCGTCGGACTCGACGCTGTACCGCACCCTCACGGGCCTGGGCGAGGGCGGCGCCGCGGCGCTTTTGGGCGCGGCCGCAGCGGTGCGCGAGCTGTTGTGGGCCGACCGTGACCGCAGCGCGCCGCTGGTGGTCGATGTCGACTCGACGCTGGTGGAGGTCCACTCGGAGAACAAGGCGGGAGCTGCGCCGCATTACAAGGGCGGGTTCGGGTTCCATCCGATGGTGTGCTCCACTGCGGACGGGGAGCCTCTGTGGATCACCCAGCGGCCCGGCAACGCCGCCGCGAACGACATCGCCGATCACCTCGAGGTGATCGACGCCGCTGTGGCGACGTTGCCCGAGCCCGACGCCGTGGGCCACCGCGAAGGCGACGACGACAGCCTCGTGGAACGCCCGCTGGTGGTGCGCATCGACGCCGCGGGCTGCTCGCCCAGACTCGCCGCGGCACTGCGGGACCGCAACATCGGCTATGCGGTGTCAGCTCGGTCGGCTCCGGGCGTCCAAGCAGCGATCCGCGGCGGCCTGGGCGACCCGGACCGCTGGCACAACGCCCCAAAGCGGCCCGGCCAGCGCAAGCGGCGCGGTGCTCAGGTCACCGACCTCACCGACCTCGCGGACCTGTCGGGCTGGCCCGACCGCACCCGGCTGATCGTGCGCCGCGAGCCGCGCCACCCCGGAGCGCAGCGCAGCCTGTTCCCCAGCGAGAACTTCCGATACTGGGGATTCCTCACCGACCAGCCCGGCAGCGCCGTGCAACTGGATCGGCTGATGCGCAGCCACGCCGACGTCGAGAACGCCGTGTGCCGGCTCAAAGACAGCGGCCTGACGCGCATGCCGTTCACCGACTGGCACGCGAACAGCGCCTGGGCCGCCATGTGCATGATCGGCCTCGCGCTCGTCGGCTGGTTCCAGAACGCCTGCCTCACCGGGGCGCTGCGCCGCGCGGCCCCCAAACGGCTCCGCTGGGAGCTGTGGCACCTCCCCGCGCTCGTGTGCCGCACCGCCAGACGCGTCCTTTTGCGCCTGCCCGAACAGCACCCCGGCGCCAAAGCGCTCCTCGCCATCGCCCACCCCCGCTGACCCCCCAGCCAACCGGTCCCGCGCGACGCCTGCCCCCGGGGGGACAGCCCCGCCACGCCCCCAGCGCCGCCCAGCGCCGCCTGAGCGCCACAACCGGGGCCATCGGCTCCCCTGCGACGCTCCCGCCGACGCCCCAACAGCCCCACACCACCAAACCGGGCGCAAAGCACACCGAAAATACGACCAACAGAATTCTCATGAATAATCAGGGCTAACAGCGATGCTCGGTCAACTGTGACGGCCCGCTATGTGTCGTCTACCTCACCGGCTGACCCGGCGGGTTCCCTCGGCTCTGGGGGCGGTTGGAATGCTGACTTGGCGCGGTCAGGGGCAACCCGCCCCGCGGGCTGATAGCCGAGGTCATGCTGACGGCGCCATTGCTCCTTTGCGCGCCCACGACCACCGTCGTTTGCGCTCTTGCTCATCGCTGGCTCCGGTCTCGGACTCGTCGGTGGGCTCTGGGATGAATTCTAAGGACTTGATTTCATTCCATCGGAGCAGCAATCCGCACCCGGTCCGCGCCAGCTCGCCATCGCGCTGCGGCGGTGTTCCCGTGTTCTGGTCGTATTCGACTGCCTTGCCGATGTAGATGTCAGCCATGGCATCGTCCGCCTATGCGAACGAGTCGATCCGCCCAGCCTCTTCGTACGACCCGCGCAGGCTCGATCCCCTGGACTATTTATCTCGGGTTCGTGTCACAGCCGTCGGCGCTGGCAGGCATCGCTGAGACCTCCAACGAGAATCCCCGCCTTGCAGGGTTGCCCTCACCAACTTCCAATCAATGCTTGTCGAGCTTGCGATCATCGGCGCACTGAAGCTGCTCCAGAACTGGGTTCATGCGTTCGGCGAAATCTGCGCCGCATTCCTGGTTCTCGGCGCAGCTGTCCGAGTTCAGCCCGGCCGAGTTCGAGCGCTTCGCTGAACACTCGCCGGTTTCGGGCCACGAGCGCAGATCGGCGAGACGTCGCATCGCCGACGGGTCGATGGGCGCGCTCGGCACTGGCCGACGTGAACGTCTTGTCGCGCTACCGCCGCAACGGGGTCCGTTGGCGTGAAGTTGTGGAGGGCGAGCCAGTCCGCAGCGTCACTGTCTTCGATCTGTTCGAGACAGCAGAACGCATGATTGAAGCCCGTCTGCGCCGCGCTCCGCCTCGCCGTGGACTGCTGACGGCGCGTGCCTATATTTCATTCCGTCGGAGTAGCAGCCTTAGCATCCAGTGCTCCCGCCAACTGGCGTTCGGCGTCCTGCGACAGTGCACTCGACAGCGCGTCGGCCAATCGCTCGTCAGCCCAGCCAGTCTCGACGGCTTCAGCGACCAGTCGCCACGCCTCGAAACCCAATTGCGACTCATCGCCGTCAATGAACATCGCCGTCAAATCCGCCTGCAGCGCGCGGGGTCCGGTCCCGCCGGCCTGTAGCCACGCCTCGACAACCTCGCGAACGTGTCCCTCGGGCACATTCGCATCGTGCTGCAGCTGCTGAGCAGTGTCGGCCATTTCCCCAACGGTAGTGCTCCCGCGCATTGATGATCGCAGAAAATTCGTTTCGCCAACCGTCACGGCTCCGACAGGCTGTCTCGAGGGCGCTCGCGAGCACCCGGCGACAATTCTGACCTGCAGGTCGCAGTCCTTCTCATACTCCCCGGCATGTCAAGAATCACGTACACCTCATCTGAAGAAGTCCGGGCCGTTTTCAACACCTACGTCCTGCCTCGAGTCCAGAGCGGCGAGTTCTCCCAATTGATCCGGGCCAGCAGCGCTGCTCACCCGAACTCGGGACAGCCACTTGGCACCCGCAGCGAACGCGTCGTGTATTTCGACCGCGGACGACGGGTCGCTGTCGCTCACCGGTTCGTCGCCCCTGACGGCAGCATCGGCGGATCAGGGCGCCCCGACCCAAAGGCGGTGCGCTTCGGCGACGAGTGGCTGATCGTTGGCCCGGACTAGTGTCCTGTGTGGTTAGTTCATCGCGTTATCATGGTGGGGCGGCAGCGTGGCCGTGGCAGGCGATGAACGGAGGCGGATATGGGTGCACGGCGGGGACGGCCGACGGTCGCGATCGTGCTGGACGGCGAGGAGCGCGCCACGCTCGAGCGGTGGGCGCGCCGCCCGAAGTCGTCTCAGGCGCTGGCGCTGCGGTGCCGCATCGTGCTCGCAGCTGCGCAGGGCCGCAGCAACAACGAGATCGCCGCGGAGCTGGGGTGCCATCCTGCGACGGTGTCGAAGTGGCGCCGCCGTTTCGCCGTGCGGCGTCTCGACGGGCTCTGCGACGATCCGCGGCCGGGTCCGCCGCGCACCATCGACGACGCCACCGTCGAGGAGGTGATCGTGCTCACCTTGGAGTCTGCGCCGGTCGACGCGACGCACTGGTCGACGCGTTCGATGGCCAAAGCGGTGGGCATCTCGCCGTCGTCGGTGCACGCCATCTGGGGGGCGTTCGGGCTCAAGCCCCACCTCGCCGAGGAGTTCAAGCTGTCGCCGGACCCGCAGTCCGTCGACAAGGTCCGCGATGTCGTGGGGCTGTACCTGAACCCCCCAGAGGCCGCGGTGGTGCTCTGCGTGGACGAAAAGACCGGCATCCAGGCCCTGGACCGCACCGCGCCGATCCTGCCGCTGATGCCCGGCACGCCCCAGCGGCGCACCCACGACTACCGCCGCCACGGCACCACCAATCTGTTCGCAGCGCTCGACACCGCCTCGGGCAACGTCATCACGTCGATGACACAACGGCACCGCTCAGAAGAGTTCCGGAAGTTCTTGAACCTCATCGACAAAGAGGTCCCCGAGCACCTCGACATCCACGTCGTGCTCGACAACGTCTCCACCCACAAGACCCCTGCGGTCAAGCGCTGGCTCGTCGCGCACCCCCGCTTCAAGCTCCACTTCACACCCACCTACAGCTCCTGGATGAACCTCGTCGAGCGCTGGTTCTCCGAGCTCACCACCAAATGGCTCCGACGCGGCACCCACACCAGCGTCAAACACCTCAAAGACTCCATCAACGCCTGGGTCGACAACTGGAACAACGACCCCAAACCCTTCGTATGGCGCAAGACCGCCGACGAGATACTCGACAACCTCGCCTCATATATCCAACGAATTCCCCAAACAGGACACTAGTGCTGTGTCCGCAAACGTTTGCGTGCTTTGGTCATGCGGCTGCTTTGGTGGGTCTGCCCCAGCGGTGTTGTTTCTCGGCTCGGGTTCTGGCTCGTTCGCGTCGTTGGGCTGCGAGCAGTTCGGGTGAGCGTTTGTTGGCGTTGCGCCAGCGCAGGTAGGCGTGAAGACGGCGGGTGAGCACGGTGTGGTTGGGGTGGTCGGAGTTGTTGAGCACGAACTCGCGCAGCAGCCCGAAGTGCGCCTCGATGGGGTTCGCCCATGAGCTGTAGGTCGGGGTGAAGCACAGCTCGACTTTGTTGCGCTTGGCCCATCTGGCGATGTCGGTGCGGTTGTGGGCGGACAGGTTGTCCAAGATCACATAGACCCGCTCGCCGTCAGGGCGCCGGGCGCGGATGGTCTTGAGCGCTGCGAGGGTGTTGGCCGCGGACTTGCGGCGCCGCACGACGCCCCACAGCTCGTCGTCGCCGACGCTGTAGCAGCCGTGGAACTGGCGCACCCCGTGAAGCTTGTTGTAATTCGCGCGCAGCCGCTGGGGACGCGACCGCGGCGCCCAGCACGCCCCGCCGGTCGGGCGAATGGCCAGCGGCCCGAACCCCTCGAACGCGAACACCCGGTCCGGGGCCTTGTCGGTCACATGCTCGATGCGGTCCAGCTTCGCGTCCCGCTGCGGGTCGTTGGACTCCTTCCAGGTCCTGGTGCGCCCGAACGTGATGCCTGACTCGGTGAGGATCTCGCCCAGCCGCTGCCGGCCGACGAGCACCACCCGGGTCGGGTTGTCGCCCAGATACGCCGCGAGCTTGCGGACGCTCCACCGCGTGAACGGCTGGGCCAGCTTGCGCGGGCGGGTGCGGGCCGTCTCGACGATGAACGCATCATCGTCAGTCGTGATCCGCCGGGGACGGCCACCCGCCCACTGAGGGACCCGACGACGCCATCGGCGACTCGTTGAACCTGTGGATCATCTCGCGCACCCGATCAGGCGACGTCGCCGCCAGCTGCGCGATCACCGGCACCGAGTTCCCGCCCGCCGACGCATGGACCACCACCGCCCGCCGCCATCGCACATGAGACCCCGGCGACTTGCCGGCGCCGCGACGCACGATCCGCTGCAACGCCTGGCCTTCCTCATGGGCCAACCGACGGACCCGAACACGCTCACTCATACCCCCGACCAAACCACAAACCACACCCCGCCACGCGCACACCAACCCGACGAACGTTTGCGGACACAGCACTAGCGACGAAGATCATTGGCGTGGCAGCGGTCGGCGTACTGCTGTCTGACCAAATGGCGCGGGCTTCAGCCCCTCACCTCGAGCCCAGTGCAGTACCGGTTTCCTTTCGGATTCCCGTCGGCCGTGTCCGACCTCATCTGGGGCCGTGCGGTCTTCGAACAATCCACAGGAGGTCCCAATGCGCATTCGTGATGTACTCCCGAGCTTCGTTGAAGCGATGGCAGACGAGGAAGATCTGTCATCCAACACCATCCGTGCCTACGTCGCGGACGCCCGGGCCCTTGAGCAATTCGTAGGAAGCGCTAGCGCCGTGGCCGAACTCGGCCCTGCGGACATCGAGTGCTTCGCGGAGCACTTGCTCGCTTCGGGCCTCAAGCGCAGCTCGGCGAGGCGACGCATCGCTGGGGTCCGCAAGCTCTGTTCCTGGCTCTCGTCGAACGGTTGGCTCGACTCAAACCCGGCTGTCCGATGCAGGGTCAAGCCGGCTCGGGAACGCACCTTGCCCAAGGCCCTATCGACGCAAGACGCCGCACGGCTGTTGATCCACCTGAAGTCCAGCAGCGAAGCCGCGTGCCAGACGGCAGGATGGTGGCGCGCACCGGCCACGTCGACCTACCTGGCCGCGGCCCTGATGGTCGCTACGGGTATGCGCGTCGGCGAATTGGCAGCACTGACCGTCGGTGACGTCGACATCAACGGCGGGTCGATCCACGTAATGGGCAAGGGCCGGCGTGAGCGCGTGGTGTACGTGCCCCCTGGACAGCTCTTGTCAAGTCTCGACAGCTACGTGACCCAACGCTCAGCCAAGATGAGCGATCCACTGGTCGTCAACCGCTTCGGCCGCAGCCTCACAACTGCCGCGCTACGGGACCGAATCAGCCGAGCAGCGCGGCAAGCCGGAATCGAGCGCCGGGTCACGCCCCACATGCTGCGGCACACCTGCGCGACCCACCTGCTCGACGCAGGAGCCGACATCCGGATTGTCCAGCGGCTACTCGGCCACGCAAGCATCTCTACCACCGAGATCTACACCCACGTAACTGACACATCCCTTCGCCGCGCGGTATGTCGCGCCGATGTCATTGGGAGCATCCTGAGCCCGCGATAACTGAGGATTATCGGTGATCTAGCTGCCATGTTCATCCTCAAGAGATTCGCCGGAGCCCGCTACGACCGGCTCGAGGCCATCGTCGACAGCCTCAGCGGACATCTCACCGGCTACATCAATCTGATCGGCAGCGCGACGCTGCCGTTTCCCGTCGTTGGCGATGCCGGGTCGCTTCCGTTGACTTCAGTGCGTGTCGAGGGCCACCTGGGGCAGCGCTACTTCCCTGGAACTGAACCGTTCGACCTCACCGAAGCGCTGATCGAGCAGGAGACGAGACGGCTCTTCGGCATCGACGACACCTACGGCGTGAGCGGCCAACCCCATTCCGCAACGCAGGCCAACCACGCTGCGATCAGGTGCGTTCTCAGCGAGGACCGGGTCCAGCGCGTCGCGGCTTTGCGGTCGACGGATGGTGGCCACATCTCTCATCACTTCGGCATCCCCAGACCGCACGAGTTCGTCCCACTCGACCTGCTTGCACCCGATCCCGACTATTCGAAGCTGCGCGAAACCATCGTCAAGGCGCAGCCCAGTCTCATCATCCTGGGATCGACCTCGCTGACGCGAGGCATCGACTACCGGCGCTTTGCCGAGATGTCTGCTGAGGTCGGAGCGCATCTACATGCCGACCTTGCCCATATGGCGCCCTTTGTCGCAAGCGGTCTGCATCCGCCGGCATTCCCGCACGTCGACTCTGCAACCATCGACCTGAGCAAGAACATGAGGGGCGCAGGAGGTGGCATTCTCGTCTTCCGGCGCAATGTCGAGCGAGCGATGAGGCGCGCCATATTTCCAATTCAACAGAGCTCGCCGAACCAGCACGGGCTAATGACCAAAGCGGCGTGTCTGCTCTCGTGGACCAACGACGAACTCGCTGAGTACGCCCGGCGACTGGTGGGCGCCGCCAGACTGCTGTCGAACGGCCTTGAGCCCGCCGTCGGCAGCCCCGTCTTCGGCCAGACCGAGAGCCACCTGCTGCTGCTCGACATCTCAGAAAGCCAAGTGACAGGACGCGAAGCCGAAGAGTTTCTCGAACGCGCGCGGATTCTGGTGAACCGCAATCAGATTCCCGAAGACCCGTTGTCTTCTTGGGAGGCGTCAGGCATCCGGCTCAGCAGCACAGTGCCGGTGATTCTCGGCTATTCCGATGACGATGTTCGCCAACTAGGCACTGCGATCGTTCACGGACTCCAAGGCGACCCCAGGTCTCGAGCGGAGGTAGACGACCTGTTGCTCAGGCATCACCGTGCACTCGTCAGTAGCGCCAGTGAACGGACATAGGAAGGTCCCAGACCAGGTCACCCACAGGGAGTTCGACACCCAGGCGCACCCGGTCATCGGGGTCTCTCCTCGCCATCGCAGAGCTGGCTCGATTGGCGGCCAAGTTGTGCTCGATGGTTGCGTCCAAGTAGGGACTCTCGATGCCGCGGAGTCGCTCCAGGCAGTCTTCGAGTGCCTCGGAGCACTGGTCTTGCGAGTGTTGCCCAGAAACCCGGTCGATCACTGCAGCAATCACGTCGATCTTGACTTGGTCGAAGACCAGCGCCCGAGGCACATGGACCGCCGCCTCGTCGAGCAGGGGACGGGATCGCGCCCAGTCACCGGACAGTGCGATCCGGATTGCCTCATTGATCTGGGCTTGGTATATCTCACGCGACCGTATGTCCCGCATCGCGACGAGTGCGCGCTCAAGAGATCGGGCCGCATCTCCCCGAGCACCCATATTGAGATACACGAGACTGCGATTGGTCTCTATCGTCGCCAGGCGAAATACGCTCGCACCGCGGTCGAAGTGTCGGTACGACTCGTCGAGGTGCCGCAATGCCGTTTCGGAGTCGTAGAGATGGATCGTGTTCCTTCGAAGCACCGCTTGGACTTCAGTTGAGCAGTCCGGCGCCAGCAGTTCCTCCGTACGCCGGTAGGCCTCGTCGTCGAGTCCGAGCGCCATCAGGGTGTTGATGGTGTTCAGCCTGACCCATTCGTCATCCTCGAACTCGCGTGACAGCTCCAGAGCTTCCCGGTATCGGTACGCCTGTGTCAGATAGCGAACTCGATAGGCATCACGCGCACGGTTCGAAGGCACCCCTGACATTTCGAGCCGATGCAGGACTTGGAGGCCTTTCTCGAATCCGGAGCTCTTCTGGAAAGAATCAAAGAGGAGCTCCAGCACGTGTGCCGGCAGCAACGAAAGCACATCGAGCAGATCATCCGCCAGTGACGCGAGATATGAGAACTGGTCCTGTCGATGCTGGCTCTGGATCAGACGGGTGATCTGACCGATGTTGTGGGTGAGTTCATGCGCTGTCTGCAAGCCAACCAGACAGTGAAGGAGGTATGTCTCGGTACCGGCGTCGCTTCGCTCGTCAAGCGCGGCGCCCAGTTCGACAAGTAGCGACTGCCGTACCTCTTCCTTGAGATCCTCATCGGTCGATTCCCGAATCGCGACAACGATGCGCTCATGGCCGGGGCGCAACATGTCGCCCTCCGGACCATTCAACCGAAGATATGCGCTGGCGAGGAGTTCGCAGACGACATTCTCGAGTTCTGCCGAGTCGTCCGCGGCAGTCAAACGCTCCACGGTGCCTCGAGCGATAGCGGCGTCCACACCACCGTCTAAGAGCGACGCCACAATGAGGAACTGACGGTGGATCAGAGGCAGTCGATGAATTGTCACAAGCAGTCCCCGAACTGCTTCGGACTCCGAGCCCTTGCTGACCTCAAGCCGGTAACTGGCGAGGCAGTATTCGATGTCCTGCGCAAGTCCGCCTGTCTTGAGGTACACATCCGTCACGAGTTGTTGACTGACCTCGCCTTCAGAAGACATGGCCGTCTCGACAACCTCGCGCGTCTCTTGCTCGGTGAACCTCTCAATCACGATGGGCAGCTGCCCGTTTGCAAAGCAGCGAACAGGCTGGCTCAGCTCGCTCACTCCTTCAACGGTCCGATCGACGAGAATCGGCGAGAGGTCACCTCCAACTCGTTGGATTACGGATTCGACCATCAAGCGGTCGTCCAGATTCAGGAATTGGATGTTGTCAATGGCCACGAATACTCGCCCGCGGCGAGACGCCCACGCGAGGTATGCGGCAAGTTCGTGCTCCACAGACGTGGCGTCATCAGCACGTTGCTTGTCGAACATCGAATCGGCCGCCGCACCGAGGCGGAAGATTGCGGCGAGTCCCTTTGCCAACGACTTGAGTATCCGTCCTACGAGGGATCTCCTGCGGCGCTTGTGCAGGAACGTTTCGAGCGAGAGTTCCGCTGGAACCGAAACGACAGACTTCCCGAACATCGGCCCAGGAACAAACGCCAGGTTGAAGAGCGATGACAGGACTCGAGAACTCTGGTAGTCGTCATTTGCGATGTCGACGTAAAGGACGAGCGAATGCGGCGCTTTGGCGTGAAGCCTGGTCAGCAGTTGGCGAACGAAAGACGTCTTGCCCGAGCCGGTGTCGCCTGAGACGAGTAACAGCCTGGCCTCCGACGCACGCGTCGACAACCACTGATCGGCAGATTCCAGTTCCCTGGCTCGGCCCACAAACGCGAGTTCGAACCCACGATCGTCGCTCGTCGCTGTGTGCGCCCCTTGGTCTGGATGGGCGCGCCCTTGGTCGTCGTGCGTGTCCACCATGCCGATAATCCTCAGTTATCGCGATGTGCTGTCGACATGGGATCAGACTAGAGGCGCCTCATTCGAAGCGTGCATGAATTCGTGTGATGAGGTGACGCAATGTGCGATGCGCTCTCCTCTGGTTCCCGGTCGGCTCGGGATCCTGCGGCAACCCGCACCGCGGTGAGGGTGGCAATACGTTGACCGGCACGCTTTGTGACCGGTGTCGGCATTGTGCTGCTGTTCGGCAAGTTGGCGCGGGGCGAAGCCGACGAGTTGACTGACGCTGGCGCTCACTTCGGGATCGACTGAGACAAGAGTCCAGATTGCCCACAACCCCGCCGCAGAGCCAGCATGCCCTACTCGACGACACTGCTTCGGCTCCGTCCCACGGCGTCTCCGAAGCACTTCTCACACATTGGGACCGGTGGCTGCACGGTTCCAGAGAAGCCTCGACGGCCTCATCGGCAAGCCGCATCAGCGTGACAACAACCGTCCCAGCATGGACGCGCAGGACCGATTTATCGGACTGTCTTCACTTCGAGCTGGAGGCCCTCGTGTCGTTGGATGCAGCCGATGATCTCAAACAAGTTGCGGGCGTGGGGGTTGCCGCTCGGGTTCAACATGCGCATGAGGCTCTTGGGCTGCTTGTGTGTCAGTTCGCCGAGTTCTGAGAAGCCAATCGTCGCATTGATGTAGTCGCGAAGCACGAGCTTGCCGGTGTCGATGTCTCCGGCGAGCATGCAGTCGACGCCTTCCTTCAGGAGTCGCACGCGGAATTCGGGGTCGCGCCGAACGCGGGCCTGAACCGTCTCTTTGAAGTCTCGAGTCAGTGCCATCTCAATCCCCTCCGTCCTTGCCGCGAATAGCTTGTTGGTAACACTTATGGTACCAATATGCAAATTTGGGCAGACGGATCCCGCGACTTCCACGGCATGTGCGTCAGTCAGGAGGTGCGTGCCATCAGTAGATGCCTCCTCGCCGAACATAGTGGTGAATTCGCCATGGAACCTCAGCGACGACGCGTCGCACACTTGCGGGCCGGCTGATGGGAACGGTGGATCTTGCCGGGGTCGTACAGTTCGAGCGGCTCGGGGCTGAGACGGCCCTCGGGAGGACAAGTCGCCACGTCGGCCGTTGGCGATGCACCGATTTTGGAGTGAGGCCTTGGACACGCTGTTCGACGCTGCCAGAGTGAAACGGCTGGCTGGGCCACGTTCGTATGAGCGCGGTGTGGGCTACTTGCACGAACGCCGGGTCGAAACGCCGGTCGAGCGCGATGGACGGGTCCGGGCGATGGTTCGGGGCACGGTGCCCTACATCGTGGAGTTGTGGGCCGACGGTGACCGGCCCCGCTGGTCGTGTACTTGCCCTGCGGCGGAGGATGGCTCTTTCTGCAAGCACTGCGTGGCAACGGCGCTGGCGCTGCTTCCCCGCAGGGATGAGCCCGATGTCCGACCCGAGTGCGCGGCCACCGGCAGCAGCTCACCAAGAAGGCAGATCGGCTCCAGTGCCAGCGCACCCAAGCTCAGCGTCTGGGTGCGGCGCATCGACCGCGCCTTCTTCGCTCACGGCGACTTCGTGAGCTACTACGAGGCTGAAGCTTGGGCAGACGGCATCCACGTCATGATCGAGCATCTCGAGAACCTGTGCGACGCCGGCCACCCCGATGCCGTCGCCGAACTCGCAGAGCACGCCTTTGGCTGCGCCGACGAGGCCATGAACTATGTGGACGACTCTGACGGCCACCTGACCGGCATCATCGATCGGCTCTCCGAGTTGCATCTTCGATCATGCCGGGAGGGAACCGCCGACCCCGTCGAGCTCGCTGCCCGCCTGGTGAAGCTGGAACTGAGTTCGGAACTGGACGGCTTCCACCGAGCGGCCTCGAGCTATGCGGACGTGCTGGGCGACGCCGGGCTGGCCGAATACCGGCGCCGGCTCGAACCTCGGTGGCGCAAGATCAAGCCGACAGACGATCCGTACGGTGCCGCATTCGCAGTTCGCCAGGCAATGGTCGGATGGGCGCTCGCCACCGGCGACCCTGATGCCCTCATCGACGTACACAGCCGGGACGAGCCGAGTCCTCGAGACGTCCTGGAGATCGCCACTTCACTCGAATCAGCCGGCCGAACCGACGAGGCGATCTCGTGGGCGCAGCGCTGCATCGCCGAGAATCGGAACCGGCCGCGCCAATCGGACGAACTGCGCGAGTTCCTCAGCCGGCGGCTGGACGCACGAGGCGAGCACGCTGCGTCGGTCGATCTCTTCTGGCAGGCCTTCGCTGCTGATCCGACGCTCGACCGCTACCGGCAGCTTGGGGACAAGGCCCCGGGCCACGACTGGCTCGAACGCTGCATCGGCGAACTGCGCTCGAAACTGGCCCGCACGCCACGACCACCATCAGACTGGCCGCCGTCGGCGTGCAACAGCCCACCCACGCGGGCAAGGCCCCCAGTGCCTCGCGCTGCGACAGTGCTGGTGGAGATATTGCTCTTCGAAGGGCACAGCGGCGCAGCGTGGGATGCAGCAGCCGAATTCGGCTGCGGACCGGTGCTGAGACTCACACTCGCCCGCGTCCGCGAGCAGACCCACCCGCTCGACGCAATCGCCGTCTACGAATCAGAAGCGCTGTCGATCATCGGACTCAAGCGACCGGACCTCTATCGCGGTGCCGTCGACCTCATGGAGCGCATCCGCCGCCTGGCCAACTCCGCCGGTGAGCCCGAGCGCTTCGCGACGCTCTTGGAGCAGGTCCGTACCGAGCACAAGCTGAAGCGCCGCCTCATGGCCGACATCGACGAACGAGACTGGCCCACCTCAGCTTGACCGGCGGAGACCAGGTTCGAATGCGACGCCCGAGAACTACCCCTACGGGGTCTCGCGTTTGGGTTCCGTCACCAGATCGCGAACGAGTGATGGAAGGTAGCTCGCCAGCGCTTCGGCTCATAGACGTATCGCGTCGTCGAGCATCGATGTGTATGGGGCTTGGAGCGCTCGTGCGGAGCACACCTCGACATGACAGCCGAGCATTTCGACGAGGTCCATCTCAAGCCCGATCACGTCGATCACGGTTGTTCCCGGGGCGAATTCGCACACGAAATCGCAGTCGCTGTCTGGCCCATCGGCGCCACGCGCCACTGAGCCAGCCAGAGCTATCGAGGAGGCGTTGTGCTTGGCAGCCACGGCTCGGATCGCTTCACGGTGACGGTCGAGAATCACGTCACGCCGAGACATGCTTCAAGCGTAACGCCGGAGTGATCTTCGACTGAAGCCGCGCCAACCCCGCTGGCGCTCAGCTGGTCTGTCTCAGGTGACCTCGTTGGTATGCCGCGAACAGCAGCACTTCACCCGCCAGGACCAGGTGAAACACCGTCGGCAGGTAGGCAGTGAACCACCTTCCGGCGGCAAAGCTGTCCTCGCCGAGTACGCCGGCGTTGCCCCCGAGGCCGAGGACCAAGCGGGCCGACATCACGACGAAGTACAGGATCCCGAACCAAGCGATCGGCGTCACCCAGCGCCGCCCGAAGAGACTCCGGCCTGCTCGGATCCGGAGCGTCGCTACCGCAATGATCACCAGGATCACGATCTGGGACACGAACAATGCCGGAAACGGCAGGCTGCTGCCCTGCCATGCGTCCTGCGAGGGCAGGAAGCCGACACTCCACCAGCGCTGAGTGGCTTGACCCGCGACGCGGGCCAAGAACGCCACGCCCAGCGCCAGGCTCGCCGCGGCGAAGCGGTCATCGCTCACGTGGCCCTCAGCGGCACGAGAACGGCTGCAGGATCAATCCGAAGGCCCAGCCCGCCGCCGCTGCAATCGGGCACGTCGCGTCCCCGCAGCACGCCGCCGTGACCGAACATGATGATCCGATCAGTGAGATCACGCGACAGCAGGTGCGTGCCGAATGCACCTTCCGCCCCGACGATTGAGCCCGGGGCGCTCGCGATGACTGGAAGCGCTGCCCGCGTGAGCAGGCTCGTCTCCCCCACCTGGCATCCGACGATGACATCGATGCCTGCGCTCGCTGCGGCGGCCACGACGTCGAGCGACCTGACGACGCCACCCATCTTCGACACCCGCACGTTGACGATCCACCGGAACGGCTCCGCCAACGCCTCCAGCTGGTCGGCGAGCCACACGCTCTCGTCGGCGATGATCTTGATGCGGCACTCACGGGCGATCTGCGCGCACCCCTCGATGTCACCCGCCTGCAGCGGTTCCTCGATGGCGAACGCGACGTCGTCCAGTGCGTCCAAGTGCTCGATGCACGCAATGGGCGTCTCCCAGAGGTTGTTCGCATCGAGGCGAACGGTGCCCGGGCCTGAACCTCGAGAGGCAAACGGGGCCAGCTTGGCGCGGTCACGCCGGGGCGAGCCCGAGAGCTTCACCTTGAAGTCGATGAAACCCCGCGCCCGGTAACCACGGAGCTGCCATCGATACAGCGGCAACGGCATGTCGCCCACGACCGCTGTGTACGCCACGTCGGGCGGGCCCGCCGCGACACCAAGCAATTGTTCGATAGTGCAACTGCTTTCCTTGCCCAGAAGATCCAGCGCAGCGATCTCCATCGCACAGAACGCGGCTGGATTCTCGTCAATGACGCTGCGATGGGCATCGGCCCACGCCCGCAGATCGTTCACGCTCCCGACATCCGCGCAGAACGAATGGGCGTACCGGCTGACGAATGCAGCGCAGTCAGGGACCGTTTCCCCAGTCACGTACAGCCGCGGACACCCCTCGCCGTAACCGATCTTCCCGTCGGCAGCGTGAGCCGCCACGATGACGTTCTCGGCTTGGCGGCGGCTTGCGGAGGCATGCCGGAACACACGCTTGAACGGCACCGGGAACGTGAACGCTTTCAGGTGGCGGATCTGCACGCGGTGACCCGTCGAATCTCGCTCAGGCGGAGGTGAGGAAGTCGTCGAAGCCGAACGAGCACTCGGCGCTGTACTGCAAGTGGAGGTACTTGAACTGCACATCGCGTTGGCCGTCGGCGACGCGCTGCCGCCGGTAGGCGTCGCCGGTGCCCGCAGCAAGGAACCGGACGCGCAGCGGAGCGAGCCGACCGCTCGCTCGTTTCGCGCCGTACTCGACATTGGCGTGTCGCAGCGACCGCTCGATGCGGTTCGCCAAGTCGCCCGCCACGCTGGCCTCCGACACGGCGTCGCGTGTGCTCGTCAGTTCCACGTACAACGTGTAGGTCGCCTCGGCCTCGTCGGCGAGCATGATGAAGAACGGCGCTACGGTCCCGAGCTCCGCGACCGCAGCGGTTACGGCCGAGATCGCCTGGGACTCATAGAGCTTCTCGCCAGTGATGCTCGTGACTCCCTTGCCCTTCTGGACAAAGGACAGGATCGGCGTGCGATCCACCCAGCCCGTCACTCGCACGATGTCGTTCATGTCGTAGCGGTACAGACCGTCGGCTGTGGTCACGATGATGTAGTAGTCGCGTCCGGTCTCGAGGTCGGCGAGCGTGCAGGTCTGCAGGCCTCGGTCCGCTTCATCGGCGGCGTCCTCCCACGCGTCGCGATCCGCGAACTCGAAGAAGTTGTCGGCCAGGGTCGCCACGCATGAGCCCTCGATGGGATCGATGTTGACGGTGCCGCTCACCTCGCTGGCGAGATAGCCCAATTCGAACACCGGGCAACCGTTCGTCAACATTGGCCGGAGGCGCTCGACGGCCAGGCCGCAGCTCCCTCCGGTCCACGTCACCACCGCCCGCAGATCGCTCCAGATGTCGGCATAGGTGAACTCGCCGGCAGTTTCGAGGCATTGGCCCAGCGCTGCGGCTCGCTTCGGGTCCGCACGGAGCCCGAGCTGGTCGCTGCGATTCTCGACAGCGCAGTCCGCCGGCAATCTCCCTGTAGCCACTGCGTTGAGCACCATTTCGGCGTGCGTGTTGAGCACATCCATCAGCCGGACGAACGTCGACGGGTTCGCGGTTGCCATCGCCGTGATGGAGCTGTCAGCGGCACCTAGCACCGCCATCGTCAAGTAGCGGGCGTCGTAGTCAGCAATGTCCGATACCGACGCGGGCAGCACGTACCGACGGCGAAGCAGCGCACCCTGGCTCGCGTAGATCTGGCCCGATGCCGAGCCGAACGGCGTGCCTGCCGGCATCGTGCCTTCGTGCGCAGCGCCGCTCACGACGAAGACCTTGCCGCCGAGTGCCGATGTCCTCCTCGACAACGCGTATGCGGCGAGTCGCTGCAAACGTTGGATGCGGGCCAAGCCGGCCTTGGTCAGCGGGATGTTCTTGGGCGCTGCGACGGTGCCGCTGGTCTGGTTGTAATAGATCGGCTGTTCCGCGGTGAGGCAGGGCTCGCCGGTGGCCTCCTGCCGCTCGATCCCGTCCCGCAGGTCCTCATAAGTCTGCACCGGCACGGCACGCTGGTAGTCCTCGAATCCTGCGACGGCGCCGAAGCGATGATCGGCGCCGAACACCGTGCCGGCATTGTCGGACAGGATGCGTTGCAGCACCTCATCCTGAGCCGCCCGCGGATGGGCGCACGCATCGAGGAGTCGACGGTGTGTTCGCCCGCTGGCCGCGGCCAGGCCGGCTCGAAGCAGGCGGTAGCTGAAGCCGTCGGTCACGAAGACGTCGCCGCCTCGACCGCCCGTTTGTCGAGTCCTCGAATCAAAGGGGTGCGCATCTGAGCCACAAAGCCCGTCGGATATTCCCGGTTCAGCAGTCCGAGCCGTCCCACGGCTGCGTCGGCGGGCAGGTACCGGGTCCCGAACAGCACGTCCCAGATGATCAGGTTGTTGCCGAAATTGTGATCGGACTCCGCCGGAAGCTCAGAGTGGTGCCAACGGTGCAGCTCGGGGCCGCTGATGAGGTAGTTGAGCCAACCAAGGCGCACATCGCAATTGGAGTGCTGGTAGAAGCCGTTCAGCGCGTAGAAGACGAAATATGCCGCAAGCACCTCGCTTCCCACGCCCACAAGCACAAACGGCAACGCGTCAACGCAGAACTGGACCGCCTTCTCTCCTGGATGGAAGCGCCCGACGTTGAGCCAGTACAGCCGGTGCGGCGAATGGTGCACGGCGTGCCAGCGCCACATGAACGCTGAGCCGTGAAACGCCCGGTGCATCCAGTACCGGAAGAAGTCAGCCACGGCCATCATCAAGACCGCCTGCAGCGCGACTGGCCACGTGTGCGGCCACAGGCCCCCGAGCGTGAGGTCGCCTTCTCGCAACCAGCCGGCAAACGCCGTCACTGCCGCAAGTGAGAGCAGCAACGGCAGCACAACCTGCACTGCCACCATGAAGGCCACATCGGCGCGTAGGTCGGAACCGTGCGGTCGCCATTGGATGCGGTACGGCAGGGCGACCTCGTGCACCGTGACCAGCCCGGCCCCCACCAGCACCGCCATGTACGACCCAACCACGGCGGGCACGCCGAGCGATCCCAGCGTGGTGTAGATGCCGATCCCCAGCAGAATCACGACGGGATACGAGCCTCGAACTGTGAGCCTTGCGAGACCGGACGATCGGCCCCCGCCAGCGGCGTACGGCTCAGTATCCGCTCGCTCCGGCTGGGGGGCGGCCGCCATGGGCTGAGCCTAGGTTCCGCCGCGCGCAGCCGCCCTGTCGGCGGTGCAGGCGACACAGCAGCCGAATGCGCGATTCAGGTGGCTCAGTCGCCGAGGCGGACGATGGTGGTGCCGATCGTACGGCCGCCGAGCAGGTCGACGAAGGCCCCGCCAGCGGCCTCGAGGCCGTCGTAGGTGACGTGGCGGGGCACGAGCGAGCCGGCATCGATCCATTCGCGCATCTGTGCACGGGCCTCGTCGTAGCGGCCGGCGTAGGAAAACACGATGAAGCCCTGCATGCGCACTTGATTGTTCACTAGCAAGCCTGGGATGCCGCGCGGGCTCGGGTCGGGAGTGGCGGTGTCGTAGGCCGATACGGCTCCGCAGCACACGATGCGGCCGAAGGTGGCCATGCGGAACAGGGCGGAGCCCAGGATCTCGCCGCCGGTGTTGTCGAAGTACACGTTGATGCGGTCGGGTGTGGCAGCCCGGAACTCGGCCCGGAAATCGGGCGAGTGCCGGTTGAGGGCAGCGTCGAAGCCGATCTCGTCGGTCAACAGTGCGCATTTCTCGTCCGAACCGGCCACGCCCACCACCCTGGCGCCGAGCGACTTGGCGATCTGTCCGACGATGTGTCCCACCGAGCCGGCCGCTGCGGACACCACCACGGTCTCGCCTGCTTGGGGTCGGCCGACGTCCAGCAAGCCGAAGTAGGCAGTGAGCCCGTTCGTACCCAGCACACCCAGGTGCAAGGCGGGATCGAGCGAGCCATCGGCAACGCGGAGCTCGCCTCCGGCCATCACTGCATGGCGGCGCCAGCCGGTCCAGCCCACCACCGTGTCGCCCACGTTGATCCCCTCGGCGTTCGATGCCTCCACTACGCCGGCACCAGTGCCTCGCATCACGACGCCCACCTCCGGAGCGCCGGCGTAGCTGGCACTGCCCTGCAGGCCGGCCCGTTGTCCCGCGCCGATCGTGATCGCCTGCACCCGCATCAGCACCTCGCCTGGTCCCGGTTCGGGCACCTCTTCGTTCTGCATCGCGAAGTGCTCGCTGCGCAGCGGCCCGTCGGGCACCTTCGCCAGCACGACGCAGTCGGACACCCGCGCTGCACCCTGTTGTTCAGCCATGACTCGCTCCTTGGGTCTCGCCCAGCACCCGCCATGATTGCCGGTTTCCGGCGACCATTCTTCGTCCGCTCGCCGCCGGGTCGCGATCGCCCCTGCGGCCCACAATGCTCGCTAACGCCACAAGCACGGCCCAGCGCAACTATCGTCCGCTGCCGTGTACTCACGACCGCCGAAAGGCGGTGCATTGGACACGGCCGCCGAAAGGCGGTGCCGTCTATACATCCGCCACACACCGGATCGGGAGCTACCCGCATGAAATATGCCGCGCCGACCACCATCGATGAGGCCCGGGCGCTGCTCGCTGGCGATACCGACGCCATCGTGTTCGCGGGCGCCACCGACGTCGTGCCGCAGATGCGCGGTGGCCGGCCCGAGCCGTCGATGGTGATCGACCTCAAGAAGATCGACCGTCTCATGTCGGTAAGCCTCGAGGGCGACACCTGGCACGTCGGAGCCGCAGCGCCCTCGTCGTCGCTGACCGGCAATGCCGCCTTCAGTGCCGATTTCCCGGGCCTGAGCGAGGCCGCCGGCCTCATCGGGTCGGACCAGATCCAGAACCGCTCGAGCCTCGGCGGGAACCTGTGCAACGCCTCTCCCGCCGCCGACTCTGTGCCGGCTCTGGTAGTGAACGATGCGGTCGCGGTGATCGCAGGGGCACAGGGCGAGCGGCGAGTGCCCGTGGCCGACGTGGTGACGGGCCCCGGCCAGACGTCGCTAGCCCACGATGAGATCGTGGTGTGCTTCGAGCTCACCCGTTCGGCCGCCAACACTGCGGACGCTTACCTGCGGCTCATCCCGCGAACCGAGATGGACATCGCCGTGGTGGGCGCCGGCGTCCGACTCACGCTGGACGACGACGGCACCGTGAGCGGGGCCGCTGTTGCACTCGGTGCGGTGGCCCCCACCGTCGTGCGGGTGCCCGCGGCAGAAACGGCACTGGTTGGCAGCCGCCTCGACGACGCGTCGCTGGCCGCAGCAGCCGCAGCAGCCAGCGACGCCTGCAATCCCATCGACGACAAGCGGGGCACGATCAACTACCGGCGCCAGGTCACCGGTGTGCTCACCCGTCGAGCCGCACGCATCGCCGCCGACCGGATCCGCACCCGCAACGGACAGCCCGCCAATCAACAGCAAGGGGACTCCCAATGAGCCGCACCCATGTGACCTGCGAGGTCAACGGCGACACCGTCGACTTCCTCACTGACGACGGCGAATCGCTGCTCAATTCCTTGCGGGACGAGCTGGGACTCACCGGGGCCAAGGAAGGCTGCGGCACCGGCGACTGCGGTGCCTGCTCGATCATCATGAACGGGCGCCTGCAGTGCTCGTGCCTGATCTTCGCCCCCGAAGCCGACGGCGCGGCCATCACCACCTGCGAAGGCCTCGCCAACGCCGAGGGGCTGCACCCGCTGCAGCAGTGCTTCCTCGAAGGCGCCGCGCTGCAGTGCGGCATCTGCACCCCCGGGTTCCTCGTGGCCGCCAAGGCGCTGCTCGACGAGAACCCTGACCCCACCGAGACCGAAGTGCGCTACGCGCTGGCCGGCAATCTGTGCCGCTGCACCGGGTACGACAAGATCGTGCGATCGGTGCTCGACGCCGCCGTCGAGATCCGTACCGCCGCTTAGAACAGCCCGCCGAAGAACGCACAAGGACACCTGAACATGAGCACCACCGAAGCAACCCCAAGCACTGGTACCAGCAGCGACTCCGGGTACCGCTGGGTCGGCACCCGCCCGGTCCGCCACGACGGTCTCGACAAGGTCGTCGGAAAGGCGCGCTACGCGGCCGACCTGATCCTTCCGGGAATGCTGTATGGGCATATCCTGCGCTCGCCGCACCCCCACGCTCGGATCACCTCCATCGACACTTCTGCCGCAGCGGCGATGCCGGGCGTGAAGGCCGTGATCACCGGCGCCGACTTCCCCTCCGCACCCCCCAAGGGCGCCGCCCGCAATCTGATGTGCACGGTCATCGCCCGCGACAAGGTGCTCTACACCGGCCATGCAGTAGCGGCGGTGGCAGCGTCGACCCGTCACGAAGCCAAGGCAGCGGCCGAGGCCATCGAGGTCACCTACGAGTTGCTCCCCCACGTGCTCAACCTGGCCGACGCGATGGCTGACGACGCTCCGATCCTGCACGACAACCTGTTCACCCGCGGCGTCGAGCCCCGGCCCACAGAGCCGTCCAACATCGCAGCTCGCACGGTGTACGAGCGCGGCGACACCGAGCAGGGCTTTTCCGAAGCCGACATCGTGATCGAGCGGGAGTTCTCGACTCAGGCCGTGCATCAGGGCTATATCGAGCCCCACGCTTGCGTCGTGGACTGCGATCAGGAGGGCAAAGCCGTCATCTGGTGCTCTTCGCAGGGCCACTTCATGGTGCGCTCATCCACGGCGAGCGTGCTGGGTTGGGACACGTCGCGCATCAAGGTCATCCCGGCCGAGATCGGCGGCGGTTTCGGCGGCAAGACCACCATCTACATCGAGCCGGTCGCAGCGCTGCTGTCGACGAAGGCGGGCCGACCGGTCAAGATCGTGATGAGCCGCGAGGACGTCTTCTGCGCCACCGGACCCGCGCCAGGCTCGATCATCAAGATGAAGGTCGGCGCCCGCAATGACGGCACGATCACTACAGCGAAGGCCTGGCTGGCGTACGAGAACGGCGCATTTCAGGGCATCGCCGCGATGCTCGGCTGCATGTGCGTCGTGTCGTCGTACACCCTCGACCACCTCTACGTCGAAGGCTTCGATGTGGTGATGAACCGGCCGGTCAACGTGGCGTACCGCGCACCGTCGGCCCCTGCCGCAGCGTTCGCCATGGAATCGGTTGTCGATGAGATCGCCAGCCAGCTCGGCATGGATCCGATCGATCTGCGGCTCCACAACTGCCCGTCTCAGGGCGACCCGACGCCGTATGGGCCGAAGTGGCCGATGATCGGCCTGCGGGACTGCCTCGAAGCGATCCGCGACAGCGATCACTACCAGTCGGAGCCTCCCGCCGGGCCCAGCGGCGGATCGACCGCCGTCAAGCAATACGGCCGCGGCGTGGCCACCGGTTTCTGGTTCAACATCGGCGAGGCGTCGAGCGCAACCGTCAACCTGAACGAGAACGGCACGGCCACGGTGATCACCGGCAGCCCCGACATCGGGGGCAGCCGGGCATCCATGGCGATCATGGCCGCGGAGGAACTCGGTTTGGATGTGCACTTGATCCAGCCGGTCGTGGGAGACACCGAGGTCGTCGGCTTCACCGACGTCACCGAAGGCAGCCGTGCCACGTTCGCCACCGGCATGGCCGTGGTGGAAGCCTGCCGAGACCTCAAGCTGCAGCTGCGCAAGCGCGCGGCCAAGACCTGGGACTGCGACCTCGAAGAGGTCGACTGGGTGGACGGTTCGGCTGTGCATGGAACCGGCGAACAAGAACCGTTGACGCTGGCTGCCATTACCGGCAACGCGAAGCGCACCGGCGGCCCGCTGGGTACGACTGCGTCGTTGAATGCCCGCGGCGCAGGCCCGGCGTTCTCGGTCCAGGTGGCAGACATCTCCGTCGATTCCGAGACCGGCCGCATCACCGTCGAGCGTTACACCACGGCCCAGGATGCCGGCACAGCCATCCACCCGAGCTACGTCGAGGGTCAGATGCAGGGCGGCGTCGCGCAGGGCATCGGCTGGGCGCTCAACGAGGAGTACATCTACTCCGACGACGGCACGCTCGAGAACCCAGGCTTCCTGGATTACCGCATCCCGGTGACCTCCGACCTGCCCATGATCGAGACGGTCATCGTGGAGGTGCCGAACCCGTCGCATCCCTACGGTGTGCGCGGCGTCGGCGAGGTGGGCATCGTGCCGCCGCTGCCAGTGCTGGCGAACGCCGTGGCCGACGCCACCGGCTGCCGCATCAGCGATTTGCCGCTCTCGCCGCCGCGGGTGCTGGAAGCACTGACCGCGAACGACAGCTGATCTGAGACTTCATGGCGGTCGTTCACTTCTCGACCGAACAGCGCAAACACACCGGTGTTGCCGAAGTCGCCATAGATGCTGCGAACGTGCGCGAGCTCGTTCGCAGGCTCACCGACCTCTACCCCTCGCTGAACGCGCACCTCGCCGAGACCTCGTCCACCGCGGTCGCCATCGACGGCGAGCTCATCCCCGACCCGATGCTCGAAGAACTCACCGAGTCATCAGAGGTGCACTTAGTCCGCCCGCTTGCCGGCGGATAGACCAGCACAGCGCCCGCTCGCAGACGGCTTCGAGTTGACAGCGCAAGTCATTCCTGTGCCCACGATCTTGCACATAGGCACGCGATTAGATTGCTCGCCGTGTTGAGGAAGTTCGTTCTGGGCACCCTGATCGCGCTCATCGGTGCCGTGGGCGGAGTCCTCGCGGTCAATGCGTGGGAACAGTGGCGCGCGGATGGCGATGCCCCTGTCCGCACGGTCGGTGTTCCCACACTTCCCTCCGCTCCTGCCGCAGCTCACCAGCTCGATCCTCGCACCGGAGATCTCAATAGTCGAATCACGACCGCGGCCCCCCAAGAGGGGGTCGCCGTGCCTGCGCTGCATCCGCAGGTTCAAGCGCAGGGCATGGAAATTGTTCAAGTCATCATCAACGAGCACACCGACTCTTGGATGTGGTTGGGACCGGCGCTGGCTGCCGCCCAGTTCAGCTTTTTCGAGGACCTGTCTGGCAGCTGCGCAAGTGCTCTCGGCTGCTACAACCATCGCACAGGCGAGGCGTGGCTCAGTTTGGACGCGCTACGAAGGGAGCACGAGTCGTACAGCCCCTACGAGGGTCCCAGCAGCAGCGACATCGTGCTGCACGAACTCGCTCACGCGTACACGCGTTCCACTTCCAACGGCAATCAGCTCCTGAATCAGTTCATCATCCATTACGCAGGGTGCCGCAGCGATCGAGATGGCCTCAGCACGGATCGGCTGGCCGAGGAGTTGTTGGCCGACACGATGGCGATTGCGGCTATGCGGGCAACCGAGGATCCGTCAGGATTGAGTCTCTCGAGTCTCATCAAGACGCCCGCCCTTGCAGAACTCGACTACGGCTATTTCCGCACCGGCGGCTTCGACGGCTGCCTCGCCGACTCGCGAGTACCCGATCCAGCTCTCCTCAATGCGATCTACGCAGCCACGTTCGACTGCGAGTCGGATCACGCCCTTGACGTATACGAAGCCAACCAAGGCCCCTACGCGTTGACCTTGCCGTCCGACAACGAACAGACCATCCTCAAGACCTGCTACGGCGTCGAGTGTGATGCTGGCAATGACTGCCGAGGATGGTCGGAGACCGACCCGCGGCAGACAGCAGCGAGCGAGACCATCCAACATCGCAACTGCGCCGACGGAATCGTCACACTTCCCGGGCTCGGGGAAAGAGCAGGTTGGGAATCATCCTGCGGACGCTCCTACGTGCCGGACGACGTCGAGTGCGTTGTGGACTTGAACGGCAACGAAGTGAACTTGGATTACGCGTATGTCGTCTTCGCGGGAGAGATCAGCGAAGACGGCATCTGCGTGGGACTGTGGTGCAGAGATCAGACCGAGACATTCGCCATGGTTGGCGGGGCTTGTCGAAATCGGCACTGAGAGAATGCGTCAATGCGTCCGCGCCCCCGAGTAGGCCGCCCTACCGTGGAGCGCACCCACGGCGACAGGATTGCCGCTGGCGCATCACCGACCGGAGTGACGACGACGAATGGCATGATCCCAACGTGAGCTGTTGCGCGATGTCCGATGTCCACCCAGTACGTTCCTGAGCGCGTGACCCGCCCTCGCCCCGCACCGCCGCCCGACCGCGAGCCACCGCCCTACGCGCGCACGCCTCCCGAAGACCCGCTGCTGCGGCGCATCGCGGACGCCTTGCTCACCCACGACGCCAGTGCCCTGTTCCCGGGTCTCGCCCGCCGCATGGACGGCGCACAAGCACGGGTCGCACGAGCACGGATCGTGTGGTGCACCCGGTGCCTTGACTGCGCCGGACACCACCCGCAGGCCGCACACGACGCCATCCAGCGACCGCCGCCCGTGGCTGGCGAGCAGTGCCACACTTGCGGCTGCGAGATTCCCGGATATCGCCTCCGTCAATGGCGCTTGGAGTGACGCAGACCATCACGTGGACGGATGGCACCTCAGCGCAGGCATAGCTGAGATGCAGTTCCGGCTACCCGACTCAGCCGCGGAGGGGGACGTGCTGCGCTTCGAGTTCACGGTCGTCGACGACAACCATGAGACCCTTGAGTTTGTCAGCACCATCGAGTTGGAGGTCAAGCCTCCCAAGAAAGCCGGTCAGCCAGATGACACACCCCGTAGGCCGAAACCGCGGCCGCCGAAGAGTGACACTCCCGATATCAAAGAGGTCCGAGGAGAATACTGACCTCAGCAGGTGCCCGAGCCATTCGACCGCAACGCTGCAGGCGCTCCATACCGGGAGCGCTTGCCGCATGGATTGGCACTGAACAAGAGCCGTCTACTCCGTGGCCTTTGGATGGCCGGTGCCCGCGTGGGTGACCCAGACCGTTTGCTTGGCGTCGTCGATGCAGTACCAAATGCGACCACCGGAGGTGACTTCGTACTGCCAGTGCTCCATCTGGATGCCATTGATATGGGCACGCTCGTACGAACTTTGAAGCGGCTTCTGGCGGCCGTCCCAGCGACGAGGATCCTCCGTGATCCGCTCCCAAGCTGAACGGGCATTGTTCGGCGCACTTGAGCAAAGGTCGTCCCAGCCGCGCGCCGCGACGTTGTTCCCGAAGCGCATGTCCCACCCATCTGGACGCTGCGGAGGCGCGACCCTCTCACGTCGCTTCGGCATGTATCGACTGCGGTGCCTTCAGAGGGCCGGGCGTGGGACACGACCGGCGTGCGTCACCTCGAACGGGCCTGACAACCGGCGCGACAATTCAGGGCTGGCATGAACCTCGGCAGTGGCCTTCCACGCATCCACGAGCAGACCAACCGGAGCAAAGTCGCCAATCGAATCAACCGCCAGCAATTGCTTCGTCAAGTCCACAGCAAAGAGCTCGCGTTCATCGGGCGGCAGGAACTTCACCCAGGGGTAGGCATCGCTGAGCACTTCTTCCAGAGCAGCCGGATGGTTCGCCGCCAGGTTGCGCAACATCCGAGCCACACTGCCAAACACCTCGTCGCGCGCGTTTTCTCGGTCGACACGGCACAAGCGAAGCGCTGGAGCATTCCGGCGGCGCAGCACTACATCGCTATTGGCGAGTTCGGCCACGACCTCCTTGGGGTGGCGCAAGAACTCAGAGAACGTCCGCTCGATCACCTGCATGCCGCTACCTTACCTGAACAAGTTCAGAAGTCAGGCGCGACGGCACCTAAAGCTCTCTCACGCGAGGCAGACTATGCAGCGCTACGCCTGCAGACGAAAGCCCCGGAAACATCCGCGCTTCGGCAAATGTCCAGGGTTGCGCCCTTGCCGGAACGCTTGCCAGCGAAGCACCCACGCCCGCCACGAGGGCGTTGCGTCCAGCTAGGGCTGGACCTTGAGCTCGATCTCGACGCCGGCGGGGAGGTCGAGACGCTGGAGCGAGTCGACCGTCTTGTCGGTGGGGTCGATCACGTCGATGAGGCGCTTGTGGATGCGCATCTCGAAGTGCTCGCGCGAGTCCTTGTCCTTGTGGGGTGACCGCACGACGGTGTAGCGGTGCTTTTCCGTCGGCAGCGGTATAGGCCCGCGGACCTTCGCGTTGGTACGCAGCACCGTTTCGGTGATCTTCTGTGCGGACTGGTCCACGATCTCGTGGTCATAGGCCTTAAGCCGCATACGGATCCGAGGTGCTGCCATGTGAACGCCTGACTGGTCGCTTCTGTTACTGAATGATCTTGGTGACTCGGCCGGCACCGACGGTGCGGCCGCCCTCGCGGATGGCGAAGCGCAAGCCCTCGTCCATCGCGATCGGATTGATGAGCTCAACCGTCATCTCGGTGTTGTCGCCCGGCATGCACATCTCGGTGCCTTCAGGAAGCTCGACGACCCCGGTGATGTCGGTGGTGCGGAAGTAGAACTGCGGCCGGTAGTTCGAGAAGAACGGCTTGTGACGACCGCCCTCGTTCTTGTCGAGAATGTACACCTGTGCCTCGAACTTGGTGTGCGGCGTGATCGCGCCCTTCTTGGTGCAGACCTGACCGCGCTCGACATCATCCTTGCCGGTGCCTCGCAGCAGCAGTCCGACGTTGTCGCCCGCCTGGCCGTGATCGAGGATCTTGCGGAACATTTCGACACCGGTGACCGTCGTGGTCTGCGTGTTGCGGATGCCGACGATCTCGATCTCTTCGCCGGTATTGATGATGCCCTGCTCGATCTTGCCGGTCACCACGGTGCCGCGGCCAGTGATCGAGAACACGTCTTCGATCGGCATCAGGAACGGGCGGGCGTTGTCGCGCTCGGGTTCCGGTACGTAGTCGTCCACCGCATTCATCAGCTCGATGACTTGCTCGCCAGCGGCCGCGTCGCCTTCCAGCGCGTTGAGCGCCGAGACCCGAATTACCGGCACGTCCTCGCCGGGGAATTCGTACTCGCTGAGGAGCTCGCGCACCTCCAGCTCGACGAGCTCGAGCAGCTCCTCATCGTCGACCATGTCGACCTTGTTGAGTGCGACCACGATGAAAGGCACGCCGACCTGGCGGGCCAGCAGCACATGCTCACGGGTCTGGGGCATCGGGCCGTCGGCAGCAGACACGACCAGGATGGCCCCGTCCACCTGGGCGGCGCCGGTGATCATGTTCTTGATGTAGTCGGCGTGGCCGGGCATGTCGACGTGTGCGTAGTGCCGGTTCGCCGTCTCGTACTCCACGTGAGCAATCGAGATGGTGATGCCGCGCTCGCGCTCTTCGGGTGCCTTGTCGATCTCGTCGAAGGCCGTTGCCTGGCCGCCGACCTGTTCAGCAAGAACTCGTGTGATGGCGGCCGTCAGGGTTGTCTTGCCGTGGTCGATGTGTCCCATCGTGCCCACGTTGACGTGAGGCTTCGTCCGCTCAAAACGCTCTTTGGCCATGTCTTACCCACCTTTCGGGGTTCTGCTCGCCTATCGGGGGAGAGTGAGGTGCAGGGGATGTCTTTGTTTCTTCACCGTATTGAACGGTGAGAGGTTAGAGACGCTGTGGCCCAGTTCCAATAAACCCGGCCAAATAACTCAGGAGAGGGACGGCTGTTTTGCCCGCCAACGGCGGGCCGGATCATTCGCCGCGGATGCGCTTGATGATCTCGTCGGCAATGTTGCGAGGCACCTGTTCGTACTTGTCGAACTGCATGCTGTACGTGGCTCGGCCTTGGGTACGGGACCGCAGATCGTTGGCGTAGCCGAACATGTCTGACAGCGGCACCTTGGCGTCGATCACCTGGTTGACGCCACGCAGCTCCATCTGCCCGACACGGCCGCGCCGGGAGTTCAGGTCGCCGATGACATCTCCCATGTAGTCCTCGGGCGTCACGACCTCCACCGACATGACCGGTTCGAGCAGGACCGGCCGCGCCAGCCTGGCTGCGTCACGCATGGCCATCGTACCGGCGATCTTGAACGCCATTTCCGAGGAGTCCACGTCGTGATGGTTGCCGTCGACAAGATCGACGGCCACGTCCACCAGCGGAAAGCCTGCCAGCGGGCCGTTCTCCAGCGACGACTGCAAGCCCGCGTTGACTGAGTTGATGTACTCGCGCGGGATGGCGCCGCCGCGAATGCGGTCGTCGAAGACGTATCCCTCGCCCGGCTCGGACGGTCGCAGATTGATGACCACCACCGCGTACTGGCCCGAACCGCCGGTCTGCTTGATGTGGCGGTACTCGAACTTGTTGACCGGCGCGGTGATTGTCTCTCGGTAGGCCACCTGCGGCTTGCCGATCGAGGCGTCAACCTTGAATTCCCGCAGCATCCGGTCGACGAGCACCTCGAGATGCAGCTCGCCCATGCCCGAGATCACCGTCTGGCCGGTCTCGAGGTCGGACTTGACCTGGAAGGTGGGATCTTCCTCGCTGAGAGCTGTGAGCGCCCTGCCCAGCTTGTCCTGGTCGCCCTTGGACTTCGGCTCGACAGCGACGTGCACGACTGGATCGGGGAACTTGAGCTGTTCGAGCACGATCGGCTTCGAAGAATCGCACAGCGTGTCGCCAGTGCGGGTGTTCTTCAAACCGATGCCAGCGACGATGTCGCCGGTTGCGATGTCGTCACGGTCCTCGCGATTGTTGGCGTGCATCTGCAGGATGCGCCCGATGCGCTCGCGATTGCCCGTCGTAGTGTTGAGCACCTGGCCGCCACGTTCCAGGCGGCCGCTGTATACCCGGAAGTAGATGAGCTTGCCGACGTGGGGGTCGGTCATGATCTTGAACGCCAGCGCCGAGAATGGCTCGCTGTCGTCGGGCTTGCGCTCCAGCTCATCGTTGCCATTGAGAGAGCTGCCCGAGATCGCGGGGATGTCCACCGGCGAAGGCAAGTACATCGTCACTGCGTCGAGCAGTGGCTGAACTCCCTTGTTCTTGAAGGCGCTGCCGGTGAGCACCGGGACGATCTGGCCCTCGATGGTGCCCTGCCGGATCGCCCGCCGCACCGTGGCAGTGTCGACATCGTCGCCTTCGAGATAGGCCAGCATGATGTCTTCGTCGACATCCGCTAGACGCTCGAGTAGCTTGCTGCGGTACTCCTGCGCCTGGTCGGCAAGATCGGCAGGTATGTCGACGGTGTCGTAGGTGGCGCCGAGATCCTCGCCCTTCCACACCACGGCGTTCATCTCGACGAGGTCCACCACCCCTTCGAAACCGGCCTCAATTCCGATCGGCAGCTGCAGCACGGCGGTGTTGGGAGTCAGCCGGTCCTCGATGCTGGCCAGGGAGCCGAAGAACGAAGCGCCCGTGCGGTCCAGCTTGTTGATGAAGCACATCCGCGGCACGCCATAGCGGTCGGCTTGCCGCCACACCGTCTCGGTCTGCGGTTCCACGCCCGCCACGCCGTCGAACACGGCGACGGCGCCGTCGAGCACCCGCAGCGAGCGCTCCACCTCGACGGTGAAGTCGACGTGGCCCGGCGTGTCGATGATGTTGATGATGTGATCGTTCCAGTGGCAGGTGGTGGCAGCCGAGGTGATGGTGATTCCCCGCTCCTGCTCCTGCTCCATCCAGTCCATCGTGGCGGCGCCATCGTGGACCTCACCGATCTTGTAGTTGACGCCGGTGTAGTAGAGGATCCGCTCTGTCACCGTTGTCTTGCCCGCGTCGATATGGGCCATGATCCCGATGTTGCGGACGCGGTCGAGAGGTTGTATTCGAGCCATTGCAGCGCTGCCCCGGTAGCTCAGATCACCAGCGATAGTGCGCGAAGGCCTTGTTGGCCTCTGCCATGCGGTGCGTGTCCTCACGCCGCTTGGCAGCCGAGCCGGTGCCGTTGGAGGCATCCATCAGCTCGTTCGCGAGACGCTCCGACATCGTGCGCTCCCGACGTTCGCGGGAAAAGCCCACGATCCAGCGGATCGCCAGCGCGGTGGCACGGCGGGGTCGTACTTCGACGGGCACTTGGTAGGTGGCGCCGCCGACACGGCGACTCTTCACCTCGACTTGCGGGCGGGTGTTGTCGACCGCTCGCTTCAGAATCTCGAGCGGCTCGCCGCCCGTCCGCTCGCCGACGAGATCCATCGCCTGGTACACGATGCGTTCGGCCAGTGACCGCTTGCCGCGCCGCAGCACCTTGTTGATGAATTGGGTGACCAGCGTGGAGTCGTACACGGGGTCGGGAGCGATATCGCGGCGGGGCGCTGCACCTCGGCGGGGCATATCAGGACTCCCGCTTGGCGCCGTAGCGCGAGCGCGCCTGCCGGCGGGCGCTCACACCCGAGGCATCCAGCGCACCGCGGATGATCTTGTAGCGGACGCCGGGCAGATCCTTCACCCGGCCGCCGCGAACCAGAACGATGCTGTGCTCTTGGAGGTTGTGGCCCTCGCCCGGGATGTAGGCGGTCACCTCGACACCACTAGTGAGGCGCACTCGGGCAACCTTGCGCAAGGCGGAGTTCGGCTTCTTCGGCGTGTGCGTGTACACGCGCGTGCAGACCCCGCGCCGCTGCGGCGATCCCTTCAACGCAGGCGTGCGAACCTTCGTCGATTTCGACTTGCGGCCCTTGCGGACCAGTTGCTGGATCGTGGGCACCAAGACCTCTATGGCTGGGGAAGCTGTAAGTGGGACAGTTTTGCGGACAGTGCTGGGCAAGTCTGAGAGGAGCCCCACCGGCAGCGCACCTGACTGAGAAAGCAGGCTAGGCAGCGCGTCCCGACACGACAACCGCCAGCGACGGAACGACCAGGCCGCTCAGCTGGCGTCGGTGACCGACGCCACCTTCGCGTCGAGTCCGGTCTCGTCGAAATCGGTCTCGTCGCCGATCGAGGCCAGCCATGCGGCCGGATCCTCGGCGTCTTCGGACGACCAGAACTCCATCGGTTCGTACTCGGGGGCGACCGTCTCGATGTTGCGGTAGCACTCCTGGCCCGTTCCCGCAGGAATGAGCTTGCCGATAATGATGTTCTCCTTGAGGCCCTTCAAGCCGTCGCGGCGCGACTCGATGGCGGCCTCGGTCAGCACGCGGGTCGTCTCCTGGAAGGACGCAGCCGACAACCACGACTCGGTCGCCAACGACGCCTTCGTGATGCCCATGATGATCGGGCGGCCCTCAGCGGGGCGGCTGCTTTGGGCCACCAGCTCGCGGTTGGCCTCGCGATAGATCCGCTGGTCGACCTGTTCGCCGGGCAAGAACGGCGAATCGCCCTGGTCGCCTACGAGCACTCGCCGGGTCATCTGGCGGATGATCAACTCGATGTGCTTGTCGTGGATCGACACGCCCTGCTCGCGGTACACCTTCTGGACCTCGGAAACGAGGTACTGCTGGGTCTCGCGCACACCACGGATCTCAATGAGCTCCTTGGGATCGCGTGGTCCGTCCACGAGCGGGTCGCCAGCGCGGATGTCCTGACCGTCGACGACCGCTAGGCGTGACATCGACGGGACGGTGTAGGTGTCCTCGGAGCCGTCGTCACCGATGACGTCGATTTGGCGGCCCCGGCCGTCGTCCTCGCCGATGCGCACCACGCCCGAGCGGCGGGCCAAGACAGCCTTGCCGCGCGGGGTACGCGCCTCGAACAGCTCCACGACGCGGGGCAGACCGCCAGCGATGTTCTCGCCGCCGATGACACCGCCGGTGTGGAAGGTCCGCATGGTCAGCTGCGTGCCGGGCTCACCAATGGACTGCGCGGCAATGACGCCGACCGCCTCGCCCACCTCGATCAGCTTGCCCGTTGCCAGTGATCCGCCATAGGCCGTGGTCGACACGCCGAACTCGGAGTCGTCGGTGAGGGGGGACAGCACACGTACTCCCGTGACCTCAGGATCGTCGCGCAGCGCAATCAGCTCGTCATCGCCGATCAGCCTCCCGGCTTCGAACACAGTGCCATCACTGAGCGTCACCTCCGCCGCGAGGCAGCGGCTGAACAGCCGCGTGTCAAGGTGCGTGCGCTTGTCCGGCCTGTCAGCGCCGATGTCATCGATCCACAGCCCGTTCACCGGACCAGGGCGGTCGAAAGGATTCTCGCTGTTGATGATGAGCTCTTGAGCCACATCGACAAGACGGCGCGTGAGATAGCCCGAGTCTGCGGTTCGCAGCGCCGTGTCGACCAAACCCTTGCGGGCGCCTGGCGTGGAGATGAAGTACTCCAGTGTGGCGAGGCCTTCCCGGTACGAGGACTTGATCGGGCGCGGGATGATGTCGCCACGAGGGTTGGCCACCAGCCCGCGTATCGCCGCGATCTGGCGCACCTGCATCATGTTTCCGCGGGCACCTGAGGCGACCATCATGTCGATCGGGTTGAAGGTGGTCTTGGCCAGTTCCGCCTCGAGCGAACGCCGCACCTCGTCGGTGGCGTCGGTCCAGATCTCCACTTCCTTCTGACGCCGCTCACCGTCGGTGATGATGCCGCGTCGGAATTGGGTCTCGACTCGCTCCGCCTCGCCTTCGTGTCGCTCGAGGATCTCGGCCTTGTCCGGCGGCGTACGCACGTCGTCGACCGAGATCGTCAGACCTGAGCGGCTGGCGTAGGAGTAGCAGAGGTCCTTGATGTGGTCCAGGCTCGTCGCAATGTCGCTGGTGGTGTAGTTGTCCGAGAGCGTGCGGACGATCTGGCCCATTTCGCTCTTGCGGACAGCGCGATTGATGTACTCAAAGTCGTCGGGCAATGTGGCGTTGAACAGCGCACGACCGGGCGTGGTCGGGATGAACCCGCCGTCGCCGTCGCTGAGCTGCGGGATACGCCACTCGATGAGCTGGTGCAATACAACCTGGGACCCCTCGAGCGCCCGCTCGATCTGGTGCAGGTGACGGAAGATGGGCTTGTCAGCGTCGGGATTGTTGAGATCTTGCTTATCGCCGCGCATGGGCAACTCGGTCAGGTAATAGCTGCCGATCAGCATGTCCTGGCTGGGCACGGTCATCGGCCGGCCGTCGGCCGGGCTCAGAATGTTGTTGGCCGACAGCATCAGGACCCGGGCTTCAGCTTGGGCCTCCGAGGACAGCGGCAGGTGAACGGCCATCTGGTCGCCGTCGAAGTCGGCGTTGAACGCGGCGCACACCAGTGGGTGGATCTGGACTGCCTTGCCTTCCACCAGCAGCGGTTCGAATGCCTGGATGCCAAGCCGGTGCAGCGTGGGTGCCCGGTTCAGCAGCACCGGGTGTTCCTTGATGACGTCCTCGAGCACGTCCCAGACGTCAGCGCGTCGGCGCTCCACCATCCGCTTGGCCGACTTGATGTTCTGGGCGATCTCTGAGTCGACCAGCCGCTTCATGACGAACGGCTTGAACAGCTCCAACGCCATCAGCTTGGGCAGCCCGCACTGGTGCAGGCGCAGCGTGGGTCCCGCAACGATGACCGACCGGCCCGAGTAGTCCACTCGCTTGCCGAGCAGGTTCTGGCGGAAACGGCCCTGCTTGCCCTTCAACATGTCCGACAGCGACTTCAGCGCCCGGTTGCCGGGACCTGTCACAGGACGGCCCCTTCGACCGTTATCGAACAGCGCATCCACCGCCTCTTGCAGCATGCGCTTCTCGTTGTTGACGATGATCTCGGGTGCCCGCAGATCCAGCAAACGCTTGAGCCGGTTGTTCCGGTTGATGACCCGGCGGTACAGGTCGTTGAGATCGGACGTCGCGAAGCGGCCGCCGTCAAGCTGGACCATCGGCCGCAGGTCCGGCGGGATGCACGGCACGGCATCGAGAATCATCGCCCGAGGATCGTTGATGCGACGACCGTGCTCGTCACGCCGGTTGAAGGCGCTCAGGATCTTGAGACGCTTGATCGCCTTCTGCTTGCGCTGCGCGGACAGCGGACGGCGCCCGTCCGAGGCCTCGATGGCGACGCGAAGCTCGGCCTCTTCTGTGTCGAAGTCCATGTTGGCCATGAGTTGCGCAATGGACTCGGCGCCCATGCCGCCTTCGAAGTACTGGCCGTAGCGATCCTGCAGCTCGCGCCAGAGATCCTCGTCGTCGATGATCATCCGCTCGTGCAGATCTTTGAGCGCGGCAAACGCGCGCTCAACGAGGTCCTTTTCTTCAGCGGCTTCTTCGTCGAGCGCCTCGAGATCGCGTTCGGACTCACGCTGGGCCGACCGCAAGTCGCGCTCACGAGCGCCATCGGTCTCCAGCGATGCCAGCTCGCCTTCGAGCTCGCCAAGCCGTTCGGCCCGCCGCTCAGCGAGTTCCTCGTCAATGACGGCGATCTCCTCGGCCTTCTCGGCCTCGAGCCGCGGCACGTCGGTGTGCAGCTTCTCGCTCTCGACCTTGGTGACGAGGTTCGCAGCAAAGTAGATGACGCGTTCGAGCGCCTTGGCCTTGAGCTCCTGGCGGGGATCGAGGCCGGTCAGGAAGTACGCCAGCCACGAGCGAGTGCCGCGCAGGTACCAGATGTGCACCACCGGCGCTGCCAGCTCGATGTGGCCCATGCGCTCACGTCGCACCTTGGAGCGGGTGACCTCCACGCCACAGCGCTCGCAGATGATTCCCTTGAATCGGACGCGCTTGTACTTGCCGCAACCGCACTCCCAGTCCTTGGTGGGACCGAAGATCTTCTCGCAGAACAAGCCGTCTTTCTCGGGCTTGAGCGTGCGGTAGTTGATGGTTTCCGGCTTGCGGACCTCGCCGTTGGACCATGTGCGGATGGCGTCGGCAGTCGCTAAGCCGATCCGGATGTCAGAGAAGTCGTTGACGTCGATCATGTTGTGTGTCAGGCCCTATGTGTCGTGCGAGTTCTTGCTGTTCGGTTGCGCCCGGTCAGATGCGCTGACGGCGCAGTTCGTCTTCTTCGTCGGTGCCGCGCTCGGGCCGGCTGATGTCGATGCCCAGCGATTCCTCGGCACGGAAGACGTCTTCGTCGAGACCCTGGATGTCGATCTGATGCCCTGCTGTCGACATGACCTCGACGTTGAGGCAGAGCGCCTGCATCTCCTTGATGAGCACCTTGAAGCTCTCAGGGATTCCGGGCTCTGGAATGTTCTCGCCCTTGACGATCGCCTCGTACACCCGAACCCGGCCCAGCACGTCGTCGGACTTGATCGTGAGGAGCTCCTGCAGGCAGTAGGCGGCGCCATAGGCCTCGAGCGCCCACACTTCCATCTCGCCGAATCGCTGGCCGCCGAACTGTGCCTTGCCGCCCAGCGGCTGCTGGGTGATCATCGAGTACGGGCCGGTGGAGCGGGCGTGGATCTTGTCGTCGACGAGGTGCGCCAGCTTCAAGATGTAGCTGTAGCCCACCATGATCGGCTCGTCGTAGGGCACGCCAGTGCGCCCGTTGAAGAGCGTCGTCTTGCCCGTACGGGTCATGAGCCGTTCGCCGGTGATCGACTCCGGCCGCAGGTTCTCGAGCGTCTGCTGGATCGTGGGATGCCGTCCAGCAGCCTCCTTTTCGTCCCAGCGTGCGCCGTCGAACACCGGGGTGGCGATGAACACCGACGGCTCGGTGGTGGGGCGAGTCTTACGGGCGGTGTTGCTGACCGGCTCGGAGCCGATCATCTGCCCATTGCCGCCCTTATCGGTGGACTTCCAGCCCCAGCGGGCCGCGTAGCCCAAGTGCGCCTCGAGCACCTGGCCGACGTTCATGCGGCTCGGCACGCCGAGTGGGCTCAAGATGATGTCGACAGGCGTGCCATCGGCCATGTACGGCATGTCCTCGACTGGGAGGATCTTCGAGATCACGCCCTTGTTGCCGTGGCGGCCAGCGAGCTTGTCGCCCACGCTGATCTTGCGCTTCTGGGCCACGTAGACACGCACCAGCTGGTTCACGCCAGGTGGCAGCTCGTCGTCGTTGTCGCGGCTGAACACCCGGATGTCGGTGACGACGCCATTCTCGCCGTGAGGCACCTTGAGCGACGTGTCGCGTACCTCACGGGCCTTCTCGCCGAAGATGGCACGCAGGAGCCGTTCCTCAGGCGTGAGCTCGGTCTCGCCCTTGGGGGTGACCTTGCCCACCAGCACAGCGCCTGGCTCCACTTCGGCACCGATGCGCACGATGCCCTGCTCGTCGAGGTCGGCGAGGATGTCGTCGGCCAGATTGGGAATGTCCCGGGTGATCTCCTCGGGCCCCAGCTTGGTGTCGCGGGCGTCGATCTCGTACTCGTGAATGTGGATCGACGTGAGCACGTCGTCCTTGACGAGGCGCTCGGACAGGATGATGGCGTCCTCGAAGTTGTAGCCCTCCCAGGCCATGTAGGTCACGAGGAGGTTCTTGCCCAGCGCCAGCTCGCCGTGATCGGTTGAGGGCCCGTCGGCAATCACCTGACCGGCGGACACCTTGTCACCGGGGCGCACGAGCGCCTTCTGGTTGATACAGGTGTCCTGGTTGGAGCGTCGGAACTTGAGCAGCGGGAACACGTGCTCATAGCCGTCGTCGGATTCCAGGACGATCTGGTCGCCGTTCACCTCGGTCGCGACGCCGTCGACGTCGGACAGGACCATCTCGGCAGCGTCGGCCATGGCCAGGCCCTCGATGCCGGTCCCGATGTAGGGGGCTTCGGCCCGCAGCAGGGGAACAGCCTGGCGCTGCATGTTGGCGCCCATGAGCGCTCGGTTTGCGTCGTCGTGCTCGAGGAACGGGATCAGCGCTGTGGCCACCGACACGATCTGCTTGGGCGACACGTCCATGAGCTGGACTTCGGACGCCGGCACGTAGCTGATCTCGGTGGTGGCAGCGAAGTAGGTGTCGCGCTCCATCTGCAGGCGCAGGTCTTCCAGGCTGGCGCCCTGGGGACTCTTGCGGACAAGCACGCGGGGATTGCGGAACGAACCGTCGGGATGCAGCGGCGCGTTGGCCTGCGCAACGACGTATTCCTCTTCCTCGTCCGCGGTCAGGTAACGCACCTCGCGAGTGGAGACGCCATCGCGGACGACCCGGTACGGCGACTCGATGAAGCCGAACTCGTTGACGCGGGCGAACGTCGCCAGCGCGCCGATCAGGCCGATGTTCGGGCCCTCCGGCGTCTCAATGGGGCACATGCGCCCGTAGTGGCTGAAGTGGACGTCACGTACCTCGAAACCGGCTCGCTCGCGTGACAGACCACCGGGGCCGAGCGCGGACAGGCGGCGGCGGTGGGTGAGGCCAGACAGCGGGTTCACCTGGTCCATGAACTGGCTGAGCTGGCTGGTGCCGAAGAATTCCTTGGTGGCAGCCACGACCGGGCGGATGTTGATGAGCGTCTGCGGCGTGATCGCCTCGACGTCCTGGGTGGTCATGCGCTCGCGCACGACCCGCTCCATACGGCTGAGCCCGATGCGAACCTGGTTCTGAATCAGCTCGCCGACCGAGCGGATGCGGCGGTTAGCGAAGTGGTCCTGGTCGTCGAGCCGGTAGCCGGGCTCGGCGTTTGCCAGGTGCAGCAGGTAGCTCGCTGTGGCCAGGACCTCGCTGCGGGTGAGCACCGTGGACTCTGGGTTGGGCCGGATGAGTTCGGGATGATCGACCGCCCGCGGGTCGTCTCGATCGACGAAGTCGAGGCCGAACAGCTCCGATACGCGATCCAGCTCGGGGCCGAGCTTGCGGTTCAGCTTGTAACGGCCGACCTTGGACAGCGAATACCGGCGATCGTCGAAGAAGGCGTTCTGGAAGTAGTTGTTGGCGGCATCGGCCGTGGCCATCTCGCCAGGGCGCACCCGCTTGTACAGCTCGATGACCGACTCTTCCTGGGAGACCGCGACGTTGCGGTCCTTCTCCCACTGCGGCTCGAGAAAGTCGAAGTGCTCGACGAAGCGTTCGAGCAGGCCGGGATAGCGGTCTTCGCCGTAGCCCAGGGCTCGCAGCAGCGAGAAGATGCTGAGCCGGCGCTTTCGAGCCACACGGCTGCCGGCGGTCGGGTCCTTGCCGGGCTTGTGCTCGACGTCGAACTCGATCCACTCGCCGCGGTAGGGGTGAATGGTTGCGGTCACCAGCTGGTGCTTGGACATGTTCCGCAGCCGGTAACGCTCACCGGGCTGAAAGATGACCCCGGGCGAACGGACAAGCTGACTGACCACGACCCGTTCGGTGCCATTGATGATGAACGTCCCCTTGGGGGTCATCATCGGGAAGTCGCCCATGAACACGGTCTGGGCCTTGACCTCACCGGTGTGGGCGTTCTTGAACTCGGCGCGCACGAAGATCGGCGCCGAGTAGGTCATGTCGCGTTCCTTGCACTCCTCCACGGAGAACTTGGGCGGCGGACGAAGATCCTCGTCGTGCGGGTCAAAAGAGAAGACCAACTGCAGGTGCCCACCGAAGTCGCTGATGGGGCTGATGTCAGCGAACGTCTCAGCGAGGCCGAGGTCGAGGAAGCGTTGGAAGGAGTCCTTCTGGATGGAAACGAGGTCTGGGAGTTCCAGGACTTCGTCGAGGTTGCCGAACGAATAGCGTTCGCGGCCGACAAGAGACGACAACGGACTCTCCTAGCGGTTCAGTTGTGCGGGATGGGTCGCAGGCGACTGCCGACGGCCGTTGACGATTGGACGCAAGCGCGCGCAGCCGCAGGTGTCCGCAGCAAACGGTGACCTCAATCCTTGGCCTCGATGCTGGGGACTGGTGGGGTGCGCGAAGGGAGAGGCCACCTGTGCCACGGCTAGAACGAGGCTACCCAGCCCTAGCGTGCGCCACAACCGTGACGCCGAATTCGCGGCGAGTTGATGGCAGCGCGCGACTATGACAGCTCGACAGTGGCGCCGACAGCTTCGAGGGCCTCTTTGGCCTTGTCGGCGTCTACCTTCGGCACGCCCTCGAGCACGGCCTTCGGAGCGGCCTCCACGAGATCCTTGGCCTCCTTGAGACCTAGGCTCGTGAGCGAACGCACCTCCTTGATGACCTGCACCTTCTTGTCGCCGATGGCAGTCAGCATGACGGTGACCTCGTCGACGGCTTCCTCGTCGGCTTCGCCGTCGCCGTCGGATCCGGCGGCACCAGCAGCCACCATCATCGGTGCGGCCATAGCAGCAGTGACGTCGAAGCGCTCTTCGAACGCCTTCTTCAGCTCGACCAACTCGAGCACCGTCATGTTGCCGATGGCATCGAGGATCTCTTCGGTGGATGTACTCACTGGTTGTTCTCCGTTTCTGTTGAGTTCTCCGTGGAGTTGCGGTCAATCAGCGCCTGGACAAGACCGGACACTTCGCCGATCAGGTTGTTCATCATCGAGGCGAGTGCGCTGAGCGGCGCACCGAATGCGCCGAGCATCTGTGCCATCAGCTCGTCGCGTGACGGCAGGTCGGCAAGTTCGCGCACCTGGGCGTCGCTGAGCAGGGTGCCTGCAAGCACGCCGCCCTTGATGACGAGCGCTTCATGATCGGTCGCGAATGTGCGGAGAGCCTTGGCGGCGGCTGAGGGATCCTTGCCACAGAAGGCAAGGGCTGTGGGTCCCCCGAGCAGGTCGAGCGTGCCGGGGGGCGCATTCTCAGACAGCGCCCGGCGAACCAAGGTGTTCTTGTAGATCTTGTAGCGGCAGTCGGCATCGATGAGACGGCCGCGCAAGTCGGCCATCGCGGCCACGTCGAGACCCCGGTACCCGGTGAACAGCACCGCTTCGGCCTCACCGAATCGCTCGCGAACCTCGTCCACCACGGCGACCTTGTCGGCCCGCGGCGTACGTTGGCCAGCCGCCGTTGCTGTGGGCCCGCTCGTTGCTGTAGGCACTGTGGGGACCTCCTGTGCTGGGCGGATTCGCTGTCGTAGGGCTGGTGGATCGCTCCCGGCCCCGGATCGGGCACCGGTCCGCAGACCAGACAGAACCGCGCCCCAGCGCATACACGCACAGGAAGACAGTCCGCCTCATCAGGCACGACCCGTGTGGCTTGCCCGTGTTGAGCAAGCCCCTGAAACACGTTCAGACGGGGCCGATTTCAGGCCGAAGCCACCGGAGTTCTACGGCGAGCAGGTTGTAGAGCCCCAGACGCTACCGGGAGCCCCGGACGCGTCCAACTGCCAGCGACTAGTTGAAAGTGGTGGGGTCGACGCGGATGCCGGGGCCCATCGTCGATGAGACCACCATCTTGCGGACGTAACGACCCTTGGCGCTGGCCGGCCTTGCCCGGGCCAGTTCGTCCATGACTGCATCAAAATTGGCGTTCAGATCCTCGGCGCTGAAGCTGACCTTGCCGATCGCCAGGTGCACGTTGCCGTAGCGGTCGGTGCGGTACTCGACCTTGCCGCCCTTGAACTCGCCCACGGCCTTGCCGACGTCGGGGGTCACCGTGCCGGACTTGGGGTTCGGCATGAGGCCACGCGGACCCAGCACCTTGCCCAGGCGACCGACCACGCCCATCATGTCGGGCGTCGCAATCGCCACGTCGAAATCGGTGAAGCCGCCCTCCACACGCTCCGCCAGATCGGCGCCGCCCACCACGTCAGCACCTGCATCGGAGGCTTCCGCGGCCGCATCACCTTGCGCGAACACTGCAACTCGCACATCGCCGCCTGTGCCCGACGGCAGCGCAACTGTGCCCCGAACCATCTGGTCGGCCTTGCGCGGATCGACGCCGAGCCGGATCGACAACTCAACCGACTCGTCGAACTTCGCAGTGGCGAAGCTTCGCACCATGTCGATTGCCTGGCTCGGCTCGTGCATCATCTGCCGGTCAAAGCGACGGACGGTGTCGGTGTACTTCTTCCCTGACATGTGGGGGTCTCCTGTGGTTCGCCTCAGCCGGTGACTTCGATGCCCATGGACTGCGCGGTGCCGATCACCTGCAGCTTGGCGGCCTCGAGGTCACGGGCGTTGAGGTCCGGCATTTTCGTTGTGGCGATCGCGGCGACCTGCGCCTCGGTGACCTTTGCCACCGTCTCCCGACCGGGATTGTCCGCCGCCTTCTCGAGCCCAGCCGCTTGACGCAGCAGTACCGATGTCGGCGGCGTCTTGGTCACGAACGTGAAGGTCCGGTCCTCGAAGATCGTGATCTCGACGGGCACGATCGTGCCGCGCTGGCTCTCGGTCTTGGAGTTGTACTCCTTGCAGAAGTCCATGATCGCCACGCCGTGCGGGCCCAGCGCAGTGCCCACCGGCGGTGCCGGCGAAGCCTGCCCGGCGGGAATCTGGATCTTCACGACTGCCGCGACTCTCTTGCGCCTCGATGACCTTGCTGGTTTTTCTGCCATGGGGTGCTCCTGGGAAATTGCCTGCACAGATGCTCAGGTCTTTGATGGCCGCTGGCGCGGCTCAGATCTTTGCGACTTGGACGAAGTCGAGTTCGACGGGAGTCTCGCGGCCGAAGATGTTCACCAACACCTTCACCTTCAGCTGCTCCTCGTTGATCTCGATCACTTGACCCTGGAAGTCCGAGAACGGACCTTCCTTGATGCGCACGCTCTCGTCGATTTCGAAGATCATCGACGGCTTGGTGCGGCGAGGCATCTCGGGACCGTCGTCGGGGTCGGCGAGGAAGGCCTCGACTTCCCTGCGGCGAAGCGACGACGGCTTGCCGCCTGGGCCCGCATACCCAGTGACGCCCGGCGTGCTGCGGATCATGTGGTGCGCCTCGTCGCTGGGGCGGCAACGGATGAGCAGGTAGCCGGGGAAAACCTTCTTCTTGGCGACAACCTTGCGGCCGGCCTTGAACTCGATCACGTCCTCCATCGGGATCGCGACCTCGAGGATCTGTTCCTCCATGTCGAATGTGCCGATCCGGGCTTCGAGGTTCTGCTTGACCTTCTTCTCGTAGCCCGACTGCGTGTGCACGACGAACCAGCGGCCCGGCCGGTCATAGGGCGAGACATGCTTCTCCTCGGGCTCGTCGGCAGCGAGCAGCTCGTCCTCTGTGAGCACGACCGCAAGGCCTGCCTCAGCGGTGGCTCCCTCGACGGTGTCTGCGGTCTCAGTTGCCTCGGCGGTTCCGGGGCCCGGTCCCATCAGGGTCGTGGCCGTCTGTGAGCTCAGCAACCGGCGAGCGGTCGCCATCGGGTCGGTGTCGGGCTTTGCGGAGGTATCGGTCGGGTCACTCATGTTCGTCAGTTCAGTTCTTCGTCAGTTCACGTCAAAGAGTCGGAGGACGCCTTCACCCAGAATCCAATCGAGGCCGGCAATGATCGCGGTCAGGATCACGATGGTGATGAACACAACGATCGAGTAGTTGACAATCTCGGCCCGAGTCGGCCAGATCACCTTCTTGAGCTCGGAACGAACCTCGCCCACGAACTGCGCAGGCCCGGCCCGTTCGGTGGTCGGCGACGCCGAGGCGGGCTGACGCCGTTCGCGCCTCGCCGCCGGCGCGCCGTCAGCCGTCATCTCGCCCTGACGCTGCAGGTGACGGCGTGTCCGTCGGTTCATGGCCATCGGGAAAGTCTCCGGCTCAGAATTTCAGGGGCTTGGGCATGTTCGGTCCGCCCGGCTGACGGTCACAGGTTGGCGGAAGCGCAGGGCAGGAGGGACTTGAACCCGCAACCGCCGGTTTTGGAGACCGGTGCTCTACCAAATTGAGCTACTGCCCTCAGCGAGGATGCGGGCCTTCTGGGAGAATGTCCGCCGCAACACGCTACCGGCAGCAATCTGGGTCGCGTCCAGATCCAGTAGCGGGACCGGGGCTCACTGTGCCCGATGCCCGCAGCGAAGCTGCGGCGAGGGACCTCACAACTATGAGCCGGTGGTAGCGGGACCGGGGCTCGAACCCGGGACCTCACGATTATGAGCCGTGCGCTCTGACCAACTGAGCTATCCCGCCAAAATGTCTTGCGAAGCCTACTGATAGCACCAATAGGCGCCCTAGCCGGGACCTCACGCGGCGAGCCCCGTGCCGGAATCGAACCGGCGACACCAGCCTTACCATGGCTGTGCTCTACCTACTGAGCTAACGGGGCGACGTCCGTGCGCATGCCGAGCGATGTGCGCGGAAGTTTGTGGGGTCCGGAGTGTAGCTGTGGACCCCCGATAGCTTCGCTGCCATGCAAATCCGGCTGGCCACGATGGCCGATGCCGATGCGATCGCGGAGATCTACAACCGCGAGGTCACCGAGGGCACTGCGACGTTCGACATGCTGCCCCGCACGACTGCCGAGCAGGCAGCCTGGATGCGAGACCATTCGGGTGCCTACCCGTGCATCGTGGCAGTCCCCGATACAACTGACGACACAACAACTGGCGACACCGTGCTGGGCTGGGCGTGCCTGTCGCCGTACCGGACTCGGCCGGCGTACTCGACCAGCGTCGAAGACTCCATCTACGTCCATCGCGACCACCAGGGACGCGGCGTGGGCGGCCTGCTGCTCGGCAACCTCGTCGCCCTCGCCGACGAGCACGGGTTTCACGCAATCTTTGCCCGCATCGCCGATGCCGGCGCGGCCTCAGTAACACTGCACGCCAAGCACGACTTCGAGCTCATCGGCGTGGAGCGAGAAGTGGGTCGCAAGTTCGGCCGCTGGCTCGACGTGACGCTCATGCAACGCCTGCGCCCCGCCTGAAGCGCGTTTGGAGCCCAACCAGCTCAGAAGTGCCAGGGGAACTGCTCGAATTCGGGATCTCGCTTCTCCAAGAAGGCGTCACGGCCCTCGGCGGCTTCGTCAGTGCCGTAGGCCAGCCGGGTGGCCTCCCCCGCGAACACCTGCTGGCCGATGAGCCCGTCGTCGATGAGGTTGAACGCGAACTTGGCCATCCGCTGTGCCGTCGGCGAACGGGACACGATCTCTGCCGCCCACTCCAGCGCCACCGACTCCAGTTCGGAGTGGAGCACCACCGCATTCACATCGCCCATGTCGAAACGCTCTTGGGCGGAGTACGTGCGGCCGAGGAAGAAGATCTCTCGGGCCTTCTTCTGGCCGATCTGGCGGGCTAGGTAGGCCGAGCCGAAGCCGCCGTCGAAGCTGGCGACGTTGGTGTCGGTCTGGCGGAAGCGGGCATGCTCGGCCGAGGCAATGGTCAAATCGCACACGACGTGCAGGCTGTGGCCGCCGCCCGCCGCCCAGCCGCTGGCCACGCAGATCACCACCTTGGGCATCATCCGGATGAGGCGCTGGCACTCCAGGATGTGCAGGCGCCCGGTGCGGGCCGGGTCAATGTCTGCTGCGGTCTCGCCATCGGCGTAGCGATACCCGTCCCGGCCGCGGATGCGCTGGTCGCCTCCCGAACAGAACGACCAACCCCCGTCGGCCGGCGCCGGACCGTTCCCGGTCAGCAGGATGCAGCCCACATCGGGCGTCATGCGGGCATGGTCGAGCGCTCGGTACAGCTCGTCCACCGTGTGCGGGCGGAAGGCATTGCGAACATCGGGGCGGTCGAATGCGATGCGAACCGTCCCGTGTTCGGTGCTGCGGTGGTACGTGATGTCGGTGAAGTCGAACCCGTCGACTGCCGCCCAGCGCGACGAGTCGAAGGTGTCCGAGACATGAGGCAAGAACGGCATGGGTGCTCCAAGGCGGGTGGCGTGAGGGCACGGTATTGGATCGGAACGGCCCCCGAACATGGCTGCATGCGAAACTGCGGGCCGCAACCGAGACATGGGACAGCAACATGAAATTCGCCCTCAGGTACTGCAACACCGGCAAGTTCGCCACCGACACAGCGCTGGCGGCAGAGCTCGTGCAGGCCGGCGAGGCCGCCGGTTTCGAATCGGCGTGGACGGTGGAACACACCGTCATCCCATCTGGCTACCAGTCGCAGTATCCCTACAGCCCTGACGGCAAAATGGCAGGGGGCGTTGAGGACCTGCTGCTGCCTGATCCGCTGATGTGGATGGCCTACATGGCCGGGGTTACGTCCACCATCAATTTCGCCACCGGCATCCTGATCGTGCCCCAGCACAGCCCGGTCGTATGTGCCAAGCAGATCGCCACCCTCGACCACATGTCCGGTGGGCGCGTCCTGTTGGGCATCGGCGTGGGCTGGATGCGTGAGGAATTCGAAGCCATCGGTGTGCCATTCGACGATCGCGGGCGCCGCACAGACGAGTATGTGGCTGCCATGCGTGAGCTGTGGTCGGCCGACCGGCCCACATTCCATGGCGAGTTCGTCAACTTCGACGCGGCGTATTGCCGGCCCCAGCCGGTGAACGGGTCGGTGCCGATCATCGTGGGCGGCGATTCGAGGGTTGCTGCGCGGCGGGCCGGGCGACTCGGCGACGGCTACTTCCCCGCCCGGGGTGCTCCGTGGGATCTGATCGATCTGGCCCGCCAGACGGCCACGGAGCATGGCCGGGATCCCGATGCGCTCGAGATCACCGTGGCGGTGCCTGCGGACCTCGACGAGATCGGTGAGTTGGCCCGCCGCGGGGTGAGTCGAATAGCGGTGCCAGTGTCACCGATGGCCGGGCTGCAAACCGTGATTGCCACGCCCGATGACGCCAGCGCCTGGGCCGAGACCATCGAGCGCTACGCCGATCTGTAGCGAAATCTCAGGCTGTAGTGGATTGAAATAAATCAAGATCCACCGAAGTCACACCACAACTACGGTGCGCAATCGGCGGGACGGACCCGGGCTATCCGTATGAAGCCGTGCGCCCGGGTCCGTTGCGCTCGCATCGCGCGATGACGTCAGCGTAGACGCGGTGTGCTCGCTAGCGAAACTGAAATCCGACCAGGTCGTCGCGGGCGTACTGGTCGGGTAGGGCGATTTCCCAATCGAGGTAGGCCTGCATGGCGGCCCGGGCCACCTCGGCGTCTTCGGGGTCGTAGGGCAGCGCCGGCTGGCGTGATCGGCGAGCCGCCTCGGCGTCGTCGTTGCCGCCGGTCACCAGCCCCGTTTCGGCCAGCCAATTTGGCTCGAGAACCCAAGCATCCCAGCCCATCTGAATGAGCCACGAGGCCGTCATCGTGGCGCCGATACCGTCGTGATCGGCCAGAACGACCCGCGCTCCACGGGTAGCGAGGTACTCGTCGGTGGCCTGCACGAGCTGGCCGCCTGGGGCACACACGGCGTCCGCCAGGTGTCCGGCGGCGTAGGCCTCGGGCGTGCGCACGTCCATGAAATACGTCGTGCGGTCGCTCTGCGCGAGCCAGCCCGCCAGCTGATCGCGACCAATGGTCTTCACGCCGCAACGTTGAGCGACTGCTCGGGCCGCCGCGAGCGACTGCTGTCGCCCGTCAACGCCCGGTTCGGGAACCAGTTCGTCGCAGCCATGTTGGAGCTCCAGCCCGGCGAGCTCCCAGCCCATCGTGCCGTCCTTCAGGGCAACAACCCGCTCCATCCCAGCCGAGCGCAGCGACTGCGCACCCATGATGCTGCGGGTCCGCCCCGCGCAGTTCACGACCACAGTGGTGGCGTCGTCGACCAACTCGTGCACCCGGCGCACCAATTCGCCGCCCGGGCACGACCGGCCCGTCGGGATGCTCATGCGGTTGAACTCCCGGCGGGTGCGCGAATCGACCACCACCACATCCCGACCGTCGGCCAGCCAGCCCGCCAGCTCGGTCGCCGTCACATGCGGCGTGCCGAAGTGCGCTTCGACCAACTCGCCAAACAGCTTCGACGGCACGTTGATGCCCGAGTACAGCTCGCCGCCCGCAGCCGCCCACGCGTCGATGCCGCCTTCAAGCACTGCAGTGTCGGTGTAACCGAGCACGGTGAGCTCCAGCGCAACCGCTGCGGCCTCGCCGCCTCCGTCGTCGCACACCACCACCGGTGTGCCAAGCCGCGGAATGCGTGCCGACGCTTCGAGGCCCACATGCGTCGGCGGCAGGTTGGCGGCATAGAGCAGGTGCCGACGGGTGAACTCGGTCGGCTCGCGGGCGTCCAGCAGCGCCAACTCGGTGCCATCGCGGCGCAGCAGCCCACGGTGCCGCTCCATCAACTCGGTCGCGCTGGTCGTGTGCAGATCGGCCATCACGCCCCCATGTTCGCTGGTCCGGTACCTGATTGAAGGGTCCTTGGCTGCCGCTCGCTGACCGGAGTGGCGGCGTGCGGGTGCATCCTGCGTGCCGGCGCGGCGGACCGAGGCTCAGGCCGGTGATGTGGCGTAGCCCGGGCGGGCTTCGACGATGTGACCCACGTCGTAGTACTCACGCCACTCGCCCTCGTCGGCGTGCCAGAACCGTCGCCCCTTGAGCCGTTCCAGCGCCAAGCCGTAGCAGTGGAAGTTGGTCGACGCGCCCTCGATGTGGATCGAGTGCAGGTCGTGGCCCAGCATTGCCACGCCGGTGCCGCGCGCGACCATGACCTCACGGACGGCCTGCGGTTCCCCCTCGCCTGCGCACCGGTCGTAGAAACGGTTCAGCTCCTGACCGCGCATGCCCACGATCACCGCCCACGTGGTGTGCTCGTGCGGCGGCGCGGCGGTGCCGTCGAGCACGCTTTGCACGTACAGCGCCAGCTCGTCGTCGTGGTTCTGTGCGATCCGGTACATGCTGGCGCTGCGCCCTTCGGCGGGCGGCGGGAAGTCCTCGAGCGGGAAGAGATCGTCGCGCTCGGCTAGCTGCAGCAGACGTTCGCGGATGCGCTCGACACCGTCGCGGTCGATGCCCCCGTGCTCACGGCCGTGTGCGTTGATCTTGGCGATGTCGTCCATCGCGTCGGCGACCGCCGCGGCACGCTGCTCGGCTCGCTTCGTCGTCGCATCTGTTGCACTCATGACTCCCCCTCAGAACAACGTGAGGTACTGGTCGACCTCTCCGGCAGTGACCACGCTGTGGTGAGCCAGGAATTCCTCCCGCTTCACCTTCACGAAATAGTCGCGATAGGGACCCTCGGCGGTGTCCCCCAGCCCGGCTCCGATGACGTCGCAGGAAGCGAGCTCCTCGGCGGCGTGCAGCAGGGTGGGCGGCAGCACCTCGATCCCCTTGGCTGCCACCTCCTCGGCAGACAGGGCATGCAGGTTGTCGGTGTTCGGATCGCCTGGGTCGATGTCGTTGTCGATGCCGTCGAGCCCGCAGGCCAAGTAGGTGGCGAACATCAGGTACGGGTTGGCGGCACCGTCGCCCAGCCGTAGCTCGATCCGGTCGGGTTCGGGGATGCGAATCATCTGGGTGCGGTTGTTTCCGCCGTAGGCCGCGTACGCCGGTGCCCAAGTCGCTCCTGAGGTGGGCGCGCCCACCCCCATGCGCTTGTAGGAGTTGACGATCGGGCAGACCACCGCCACCAGCGAGCGGGCGTGGCGGATGATCCCGCCAACGAACTTGTAGGCGAGGTCGCTCAGGCCCAGACCCTTGGTGTCGGGCCCGCCACCGCTGCCGCCGATGAACAGCGGTTCGTCAGTGTCGGCGGTCCACAGGCTGAGGTGCGTGTGCAGTCCGTTGCCAGTCTTGTCAGCAAAGGGCTTGGGCATGAACGTGGCGTAGCGGCCGTCGCGCTGAGCCAGGGTGTGCACCATCAGCCGGAACAGGATCAACCGGTCGGCAGTGGTGAGCGCGTCGGAGTACAGCCAGTTCTGCTCATACTGGCCGTTGGCGTCTTCGTGGTCGTTGGCGTAGTTGCCCCAGCCCATGGCGTCGAGGTTCTTCGACACCGCCACCAGGTGCGGCAGCATCCGGGTGAGACCCTTGGCGTCGTAGCACGGCAGCCTCATGTTGTCGCGTTCGTCGGCCACCGAGATGGAGCCGTCGTCGTTGCGCACCACCAGCGAGTATTCGGCCTCCACGCCGCACTTGAGCACGAGGTTGCGCTCGGCCAACGCTTCCAGCGCTCGGCGCAGGATCACCCGGGGCGCGAATGGCCACAGCTCGCCCTCCACGGTGGGGTCGCACTGCATTGCGGCCACGTTCGGCTGCCATGGCAGCTGTGTGTACGAGGCCGGATCGGGCAGGGCCAGGATGTCGGGGCTGGAGGGGTCCTGGCCCATCGGGCCGGCCGCAAAGCCCGCGAAGCCGGCCCCGTCGCTCATCAGGCCGTCCAACGCGCCGATCGGCACCAGCTTGGCGCACGGTTTTCCGTGCATCTCCACGAACATGGCGTAGATGAACTCCACGCCGTCGGCCTCGGCCCGGCTACGGATCTCGTCGACTGCATCCATGTCGCCCCCCTTGATGTCGTGCCGCTCGGGACGGCCCCGCGCCGACAGTAGTCAACGATCCCGGTAGCGAAGACGGGGCAAGGCTGAGCGCTACGGTGCGGGGCTGGATCGTCGGTGGCGAAGATGACCGGCTGGAGGTGCGCCATGTGCGGGATCGTGGGCCTGTTCTGCAAGACCGAGACCCACCGGCACGAGCTGGGCCGACTGACGGCAGTCATGCTGCGCGAGATGCGCGACCGCGGTCCCGACAGCGCCGGGTTCGCCGTGTACGACCCGGGCATCGAAGGTCGAACGCGCATCACCGTGCTGGCGGAGGGCGTAGAGGTGGACTGGGGACAGGTGGCTGCCGCGCTGGAGGAGGTGCTGGGCGCGGAAGTGACGGCGCGAGCGGTGCATGACCACGCCGTGTTCTCCACCGGCGGCGACGGACGCACCGTTCGCCAGTGGATCATCGACAACGTGGCAGGGGCATCAGTGCTGAGCTACGGCGACCAGATCGAGCTGTACAAGGCGGTGGGCGACCCGGATCTGGTGGCTGAGCGCTACGACCTGGCGGGGCGCGCCGGCACCCATGCGCTGGCCCACACCCGGATGGCCACCGAGTCGGCCGTGACCACCAACGGATCGCACCCATTCGTCACAGGCGCCGATACCTGCCTGGTGCACAACGGGTCGCTGTCGAATCACAACCGGCTGCGGCGGTTCCTGGAGGCCCGGGGCGAATCGTTCCAGACCGAGAACGACTCCGAGGTGGCCGCCGGCTACCTGTCATGGCGGATGAACTCGGGCGACACCATCTCCGAAGCACTCGAGGGTGCGCTGGGCGAACTGGACGGCTTCTACACGTTTGCGATTGGCGTCGCCGACGGGTTCGCCATCCTGCGCGACCCCATCGCCTGCAAGCCTGCGGTGGTGGCCGAGACCGACGATTGGGTGGCCATGTCGTCGGAATATCGGGCCATTGCGCGCCTGCCCGGCGCGGGCGACGCCGAGATATGGGAACCGGAGCCAGCCCGCATCTACGCGTGGAGCCTGGCCACATGAGGGGCCGGGCCCCATGAGCGGGGCTGCGCGCGTCTTCGATCTGGCCGAGTTGAGCCGACGAGAACTCAACCAGGCGCTGCACAACGCCCCCGACGGCGAGTCCTTCGAGATTGTCAACCCCCGCGGGGCTCATGCGGCGGCGTGCGGAATAACTGCCGCGATCGACGTCGTGGTGCGCGGCTCGGTTGGCTACTACTGCGCCGGCATGCACCAGCGGGGCCAGGTGCTGGTGGAGGGCAATGCCAGCACTGGGCTGGCCGAGAACATCATGTCCGGGGTGGTGCACATCACTGGCAACGCCACCATGTCAGCGGGCGCGACGGGCTGCGGTGGCCTCCTGGTGGTGGGAGGCAACGCGGGCGCCCGGTGCGGCATCTCCATGAAAGGCGTCGACATCGTGGTGGGCGGCAACGTCGGCCATATGAGCGCGTTCATGGCCCAGGCCGGGAACCTGGTGGTGTGCGGCGATGCCGCAGCGGACTTGGGCGACTCCATCTACGAAGCGCAGATCTTCGTGCGGGGCGATGTGGAGTCGCTGGGTGCCGATTGTGTGGAGAAGGAAGTGCGGCCCGAACATCTCGACCTGGTGGGGCGACTGCTAGCCGCGGCTGGCGGGGCGGCCGATGGGGCTGACGCTGGCGACTTCCGCCGCTACGGCTCGGCCCGGCGCCTCTACAACTTCACCATCGACGACGTGGACGCTGTCGAAGCTGGGACGGAGGCTGCCGGCCGATGACTGAGACACCGGCTGGGACGCCAATCGGCGGCCCCACACCATCCAGCAACTCGGTGCCTCTCGCCGCCACCGACCCTGACAACTGGCACCTGCGCGAGTCCTACACGTTCGACCGCAACGTGATCGCCGAAATCCGCCGGGCCGCCAACACCGGCATCTACCGCATCCGGGGATGGGGGGCAAAGCGCCGCCTGCCCACCCTCGACGACCTGGTGTTCCTGGGGGCGTCGATGTCGCGCTACCCGCTGGAGGGATACCGCGAGGCCTGTGGCACCGACGTGGTGATTGGCGAGAGCCGGGCCAAGCGTCCGGTGCATCTGAAGATCCCGGTCACCATCGCTGGAATGAGCTTCGGCTCGCTGTCGGCCCAGGCCAAAGAAGCGCTCGGCCGGGGTGCATCGGCTGCGGGGACGTCCACCACCACCGGCGACGGCGGCATGACCACCGAGGAACGCCAGCACTCCTCGGTGCTCGTCTACCAATACCTGCCGTCTCGTTATGGCATGAACCCGGACGATCTGCGAGCGGCGGACGCCATCGAGGTAGTGGTGGGTCAAGGCGCCAAGCCGGGCGGCGGCGGGATGCTGCTCGGGCAGAAGATCACCGAGCGGGTAGCCGAGATGCGCACCCTGCCCACCGGCATCGACCAGCGCTCGGCGTGCCGCCATCCTGACTGGACCGGCCCCGACGACCTCGAGATCAAGATCATCGAGCTGCGCGAGATCACCGACTGGCAGGTGCCGATCTACGTGAAGGTGGGCGCGGCCCGTCCGTACTACGACACGGCGCTGGCGGTGAAAGCCGGCGCTGATGCGGTGGTGGTCGACGGCATGCAAGGCGGCACTGCCGCCACCCAGGACGTGTTCATCGAGCATGTCGGCATCCCGACGTTGGCCGCCATTCCCGAAGCCGTGCGGGCTCTGCACGAGCTTGGCGTGCACCGGCGAGAGGTGAAGCTCATCGCGGCAGGCGGCTTTCGTTCGGGCGCAGACGTGGCGAAGGCGCTGGCGCTGGGCGCCGATGCTGCCTCGATCGGCACGGCCGCGCTGATCGCCATCGGCGACAACGACCCCGCCTATGAGGACGAGTACCGGGCATTGGGGACCTCAGCCGGTTTCTGGGAAGACTTTCAGGCCGGCACCGATCCGGCCGGCATCACCACGCAGGACTCGGACCTGTCGGCCCGATTGGACCCTGTTCTGGCTGGTCGGCGCCTGGCCAACTACCTGCAGGTGCTCACCATCGAGACCCAGATCCTGGCCCGGGCCAACGGCAAGTCGCACGTGCTGAACCTTGAACCCGAAGACCTGGCCGCGCTCACTGTGGAGGCCGCAGCGATGGCCAAGGTGCCACTGGCTGGCACGAGTTGGGTGCCCGGCACTGACTGAGAGGTCCGGGCTGGGAGGTCCGGGCCTGAAGAACTCCGCTAGCGGCCCTGCCACTGGGGCGGGCGCTTCTCGGAGAATGCGCGGGGGCCCTCGATGTAGTCGGCGCTGTTGTTCATGTCGCGCACCGCCTCGTACCGATCTTCGTGCGCGGCTCGCACGCTGGCCTCGTTGAGACCCTGCATCGCAGCCTGCTTGGTGGCCCGAATCGACATCGGCGAGCATTCGAGAATCATCTCGGCCCAGCGACGGGCGCATGCCAACGCCTCGCCTCGGGGGACCACCTCGGAGGCGATTCCCAAATCCTTGGCCTCAGCTGCAGGCACGTGTCGGCCAGTCAGCATCATGCTCATGGCCCGCTTCAGCCCGATGTGACGCGGCAGGCGGTGCACGCCGCCCGCAAGCGCAGCGAGACCGACCTTGGGCTCGGGCAGCGCCAGCAGCGCGTTCTCCGAGGCGACGATGATGTCGCAGGCCAGCGCGATCTCGAAGCCGCCGCCCATCGCCACGCCATTCACGGCTGCAATGACGGGCTTGTCCAGATCCCAGCGCGAGGTCAGACCTCCGAAGCCCGACGACGGCATAGCCGAACGATCGCCGCCCTCGGCCTGGTACCTCAAGTCGTTGCCTGCAGAGAACGCCCGGTCACCCTCGCCGGTCACAATCGCGACCCACAGGTCCGGGTCGTTCTGGAATTCGTCGAACACGTCCGACATCTCGGCATTGCCCGGCGGATGCAGTGCATTCATTCGCTCCGGCCGGTTGATCGTCACGACGAACAGGTTCCCGTCGCGCTCCGAATAACAGAATTCACCCATGTCGGGCGAACTTAGTAGTCCCCTCTCGGCTTCGCTCAGCGTTGTCCTGCGCGTTCTCGGCGCGGGTCGGTTTGGTGGCGCTGCGGGGAACAGGCGCAATCAGTCGGTCGGCGAGTAGATGGGGTGGGCGCCGAATTGGTTCTTCGTGACGGGTGTGCCGGTTTCGGCATAGAACGCGGTGCCGCGCACGACCGAGTCGAGATATGGCGGCAGCGCTCGCCGGATCATGTGCTCGGCATAGTGCTCACGCTGCGCGGTCGGTACGTCGTCACGCAGCAGTGCCACGACCTTGATGCTGAACTCGCACGCGGGTGATCCGGCGCTGCCCGCCGACGCCCTACTCTTTGCAGGCTTGGTGATGCGCCAACGGACGAGTGCAGTGCGGGCTTCGGGCGGGCCGAGCACCAAGTCGTAACCGGTGCCATCGAACCAGTCGAGGAACTCGCGCTGGTAGTGGACGCCGCTGTAGTAGTAGACGTGATCGCGGCTGCGTGCACCGTCCCAGCGCTTCACCTCGTTGCGCTCGCAGAACGGGTGGATGTTGGTGAGGTTGCCGGACTCGCTGATCGCCGCCCAGACATCGGCCGGTGCGGCCGCCACGGCGACCCTGGCGATAATCGGCTCCATGGCCTCGATGCCGCCGGCGCCCAGCCCGTCGATCAGCGCCAGATCGGAATCCGTCACGGCACTGCTCGTCGCTTCATCCGATTCAACCGCTCGATCCATTCGGACATTCTGGACTCTGGGGACCACACGTGCTGAGGACATGCTGAGCCACTTCGCGGCCGAACTAATGTCGGCCTCGGAGGGGCCTTTGCGGCTGGGAGGCCCGAGGCGATGCAGGTTGCTGTGTCGATGCACTCCGTCAAGGCCGGAATCGCGATCGTGGCCTTGCCGCTGGTGATGCTGGGCGCGAGCTCTGTGTCGATCGGCCTTCGACCGATCCTGCCCGCAGGCATTCAGCGTGCTGCTGCCCTTGTTGTTTCCGTTGTCGGTGTCGTGTGGGCGGCCCTGTTCTGGGTGATCGCCTCGATCTTCGACTTCGAGGGGTGGAATGCCATCAACGGTGTCGGGTCCGTCATTGCCCTGATCTGGCTGATGATGCTGGGCCGCACAATGCAGTCCGGCACGATCGGCAGCCACAACAACACATCAGTCAACGCGTAGCAATCGGCACCGACTGACAGCCCCGGTTCGGCGGAGCTGCCGCGGGCGTCAGGTCTTCGGCAGCAGCTGGGTGGTCTCGATGATGCGGGAATCTTCCAGCGCTGCCGCGCGGATGGGCGCGATGGCCAGGTAGTCGGGGTCGCGGAACATCGCGACGAACTGGGCCCGGGTGGGATAGCGGACGAGGATGGCGATGTCCCAGCGCTCGTCGGTCGGGCCGATTGCTGTGTGGCCGGCGCGCCCCATCCAGATCGGCGCGCCCCCGAATCGAGGGTGCAGCTCTGCGAAGCGGCGGCCGTACTCGCGGTAGGCGGCCTCGCCGGACATGCCGTCGACGCCAAAGCCCGACTCGGCGGTCTCGCGGTAGCGCAGCAGATTGAGCATCACGACCGGCTCGTCTAGGTCGCCTTCGGCAACGGCATCAATCTGGGCGGTCGAAGCGTGTTTGTGCACGAGAGCTCCTGTTTGGTTCGTGGAAAGGGTTGAGTCCGGCGGCTTATCGAGCGCCACCGCTGCTGTGCGGAAGCTCAGGTGGGCCGGGGCCAGACGATCGGGTAGTGGTCGGTTTCCATCGGCGCGCCCGGCTCCAATTCGGCGTAGTGCAGCGCTTCGGCCGTGCCGACCCGGGGGTCGTAACGAACGTCGGTGCCGATGTAACGCACCGCGTAGCCGCGCCGTGCTCGACCTCGATTCGAATTGCCCCGCGAACCGTGCAGGATCATCGCCCAGAACGCGACGGCGTCACCCGGCTGGAGATCGAACGACACGATGTCGTAGGCGTCGCGGTCGGCCTCGACATCGGGCGCGGGCTCGTAGTCAGGGTTCCGCTTGTAGTCGTGAGCGTTGGTCGGTGCGAAGGTGCGCGGTTGGAACCAGCGGTCCCAGGCATGCGAACCCCGCACGTACTCGACCCGGCCGCTGGTGGCGTCCACCTCGTCGAGGGCGATCCAGAACGACATCACCTGACGTCCCGAGATCGGCCAGTAGGGCTGATCGTTGTGCCACGGCACCGGCTGGCTGGATCCGGGTTCCTTGACGAACAGCTGGTCGTAGTACATGCGCACGACGGGCGAGCCGAACATTGCTGCGGCCAGCTCGCCGAGCCGGGATTGGGTGACAAATTCGGAGAAGAGCGGGTGGAGGCGCCACAGATCCAGCGAACCGAAGAAGCCGGTCGACTCGTAGGCATGTGCAGTCGGACTGGGGTTCGCCATCTCGGCGGCAACGCCGCCGCGCAGCCGTTCCACCCACTCGGCGTCCACCACGTTGCGAAGCGCAACCACGCCGTCAGCGCGGAACCGCTCGATCGTGTCGTCGTCGACGATCTCTTGTGCCGGTCGATCAAGAACCGTGTCGCTCATCGTCGTCCCCTGTCGCCAACGTAAAGTCAACGGTGCCAAGTCAACACGATGGATGCACTGCATTGCCAGACGCAGCACCGGCAGACACTGCATTGCGACACATCGCACTGCCAGACTCAGGACTGGGAGGCGACATGAGCGACGAACAGGGCAGCGACGGCAGCGATGCAGGAGCGATTCCGGGTCTGCCGCCCCGACCGCACCGGGGCTGGACGTTCGACGAGCAGCCGGTCGGCAAGCGCTGGAGCACCTCCCGGCGCACCATCACCGAGACCGACTTGGTGGTCTACGCGACCCAGTTCGGCTTCTCCGAAGGTCTCTTCCTGGATGCCACCGCCGCTGAGCGGGCTGGATACAGCGGACGGCTGGTGCCGGGCAGTCTGGTGATGTCGCTAGCCGAGGGCCTGACCATCAGCGGCGGCGCCATTGCCGGTACCGGCGTGGCCTACCTCGGCGCCACGGTCGAGGTGAAGGGGCCCACGTTCGTCAATGACACCCTGCAGGTGGTGGCCGAGGTCACGGCGTCCCGGCTCACCTCACGGGGCGACCGCGGCATTGTGACCACCCGCAACGAGGTCTTCAACCAGCACGGCAAGCTCGTGATGGTCTACTCCCCCACCCGCATGGTCCTGTGCCGCCACGCCGACTAGGCAATTGCGAGCTAAGGAGGCTGTTGACAGGCTTGGCGGCCCGTCCCCGGAACAGCGGTGCGAGGATGCGGATTGCTAGAAGGGATTTCGATTCTCGGGTTTCGCTAGCTTGCCCGCGTGGTCGCTAGGACGTAAGAGTCATCCGTTCGCTGACGCCGTGATAGTTAGCGGCATCAGTCGCTACCCGCTCCAGTCGTTCGGACAGGCCGCGCAACGTGAGCTGCTCGCACTTGCGATTCACGAGTGCTTCGAACACGAGTTCGTCAATAAACGAGATTGTGTACAAGGTACGCGGCTCGATTCAATGACGAGTGAGCTGCCCGAGAGATCCCCCGGCAGGCCGCTGGCTTCAAACAGTTCGCGCGGCAGTTCTCGCCCGCCAATCCGAGGCGGTGCCCCCAGCGTCGTAACCATCGCCGTGGCCCCTCCTGCCTGTGCTGTGTTTAGCAAGGTATCCAACTAGAAACTAAGGGGCCGCGCTCGGCCGGCGGCACGAAACGAGATGGAGGGCCGAGTTGCGCACGATGCGCCGAAGCCATCGCAGCTACTGCGACGAGCACGGACGGCTTGACGAATCGCACCTCGCTCAAGTCGAGCGTCAGCTGGTTTGAGTCATCGTCCACGCGGCTCAAGAGACTGTGCGCTTCCGGGTAGGGCTTGAATCACAATTCCATGACGGGCGTGAAACTAGCCCCGTGGACGTCGATGTCTTCAGGGAATTTTGGAACTCAGGAATGGCGTGGCGGTTCGGCGAGTTTACCTGCACCGCAGTACGGTCGGCGGGATTCTTGAATCGACGACAGGGAGCGAACCGATGAGCAGGTTTACGGGGCGAGTGGCGATCGTGACGGGGGCGGCCGGGGGGATTGGACTGGCGGCTTGCGCCCGGTTTGCCTCGGAGGGGGCGTCGGTGGTGGCAGTCGACTTGGCCTCTGCCGACCTTGGCGCCGCGGTGGCGGCGATCGAAGGCGCGGGTGGCGCTGCGCTGGCCGTGCCTGCCGACGTCACCAATTCCGCCCAAGTCGCCGGCTACGTCGACGCTGCCCGTGAGGCTTTCGGACGCGTCGACGTGCTGTTCAACAACGCAGGCATCGAGGGCACCTACGCCCCGATGATCGAGTACCCCGAAGAGTCCTTTGACCAGGTCATCGCGGTCAACGTGCGAGGCGTGTGGCTCGGAATCAAGTACGCCGCCCCGGCCATGATCGCAAGCGGCGGCGGGTCCATCGTGAACACGGCATCAGTGGCTGGCCTGCTCGGCTCCCGCGGCATCTCTCCATACTCGGCGAGCAAGCACGCTGTCGCCGGGCTCACGAAATCCGCAGCGCTGGAGCTGGCGACCTCTGGTGTACGGGTCAACGCCGTGTGCCCTGCGCCCATTGAGACGCGCATGATGCGGTCGCTGGAGGCCTACATCGGTGGCGACGACGCCGACGACATCCGCAAGAGATTCGCCGAACGCCTGCCGGTGCAGCGCTACGGCGAACCGCACGAAGTCGCTGCGCTAGTGGCGTTCCTGGCTTCCGACGAAGCCAGCTACATCACCGGCAGCCTCTACCCCATCGACGGCGGCTTCACCGCGGGTCGCTGAATCACGCTGGTGGGCCGGGGAGGATTCGAACCTCCGTAGGCGTAGCCGACGGGTTTACAGCCCGCTCCCTTTGTCCGCTCGGGCACCGACCCAGGTGAGCCTCGAAGCCTAAAGCGTCCCGGCGTCACAACAACTAGACCGAGCGGGCAAAGACAACAGACACTGTGTCCGCTCGGGCACCGACCCCAGAGGTGGGCAGGCTACCGGCGCACGCGACACCGTCGGTACGGCCCAGAGCACCACAAGACCCACGGTCTGCTGCCTGTTTCGCGTCGGTAGCTTGCGCTTATGCCTTCATTCGACGTCGTTTCCAAAGTGGACATGCAGGAGATCCGCAACGCCGTGGATCAGGCTTCCCGCGAGGTCGCCAACCGGTACGACTTCCGCGACACCGGCAGCAGCGTGGAGCTCGGCGAGGACGCCATCAACATGCGCTCGAGCACTGATGATCGGCTGGCAGCGTTGCGTGTCGTGCTCGAAGAGAAGCTCGTGCGCCGCCAGATCAGCCTCAAAGCCGTGAACTACGGCAACGTCGAGGAAGCATCCGGCGGCACGGTGCGCCAGGTGGCCGCCCTGCAGGCAGGCATCTCGTCTGACCGGGCCCGCGAGCTGAACAAGTTCATCAAGGGTCTCGGCATCAAAGGCGTGCAGTCGCAGACCCAAGGCGATCAGCTGCGGGTGATGTCCAAGAAGCGTGACGACCTGCAGGCAGTCATTGCGGAGCTGACCGACGGCGACTTCGACGTGCCACTGCAGTTCGAGAACTTCCGCGACTGACGCCCGAGCTCAGATCCCCGGCTCAGATCCCCGGTCTAGATCGCTTCCTGCCAGGAGCCGTCACGCAGGCGGCGGATGCGCTCTTCCATCGGCGGGTGCGTCGTGAACAGGCCCTTGAAGCCCATCCGGCGACTGGCCAGCGGGTTGGCGATGTACATCTGGGCCTGATTGGGGTCGGCCAGGCTGGGGATCGTCTTCGATGCCACTTCCAGCTTCTGCAGGGCTTGCGCGAGCGGTTCGCCGTCGCCGATGAGCCGGGCTGCGGTGCGATCTGCCTGGTACTCGCGGCTGCGGCTGATGGCCATCTGCAGCAGCATCGCGGCGATCGGCGCCAGGATGATGAGCAGGATCTCACCGAACGGGTTGCGGTCGTTGTCGCGCCCGCCGCCTCCGAATATCAGAGCGAATGACGCCATCCGGGCTGCGAACGTGATTGCAGTGGCGACTGCTGCGGCCACCGAGCCGATGAGGATGTCGCGGTTGCGGATGTGGGCCATCTCGTGGGCCAGCACGCCGCGGATCTCGTACCAGCTGAGGTGGCGGATGAGCCCTTCAGTGACGCACACCGCCGCGTTCTTCGGATTGCGGCCGGTGGCGAAGGCGTTGGGCTGGGGGTCGGGCGAGACGAAGAGCCGGGGCATGGGCAGGCTGGACAGCTCGGTGAGCTCCCGCATGATTGTCCAGTACTCAGGGAGCTGGTGCGGCTGGACTTCCTGAGCCCGGGCGGAGCGGATCGCCAGCTTGTCGCTGAACCAGTAGCTGCCGCCCACCATGACCAAAGCGATGATCACGGCGATGGTGAGGCCGCTTTGGCCCCAGAAGCTGCCGATCCACAGGATCAGACCGGCGAGGCCTGCCAGCAAGACGGTGGTCTTAGCAGTGTTGCGCACTTTGTTCGCTGCCCTTTTCCGTCGCTCAGCGGTGGATGTACCGATCGGGATTCAGGCTAATGACGACCAGCTTCATGGTGGTCGCGAGCAACAGTGCCGGAGCCGCTGCGGGTACTCGTCAGTTCTTCGCTTCGACCAGGCGCCAGTCGTCCGAGCCAGGGGCATAGCGGTCCCGGAACTCGGGGTCATAGTTGGCCGCGAGTTCACTGGCTCGTCCGATCGCAACCCGGTAGGCATCGATCAGAGCGTCCTCGGCGTCGTAGTCGAACGGGTCCTGCAGGCGCATCTCGGTGATGCTGCCTCGCTCGATGGGGTTGTCGCGCAGGTACCGGGCCGTCACGCCGATCGCTTCGACGGCAGGCACCCGGTCTCGGTACCCGAGGTCGCTGATGAGCAGATCGGGCCCGGTCATCTGGTGAAGCGAATGCTCTCCGCCCAGGAATGGGCGCACGGGAGTGGCGAGTTCTTCGGGCAGGTTCACGATGTCGAGTTCGACATCGAGCGCGGCGGCGATGATCTCGATGGTCTGGCGGGCCGTGAGGACGTGCTCGTCGCTGATGTTGTACGACTTGCCGGCAGCCACCTCGGCACGGTCCACGGCCAGGGTGAGCGCATGCCCGGCGTTCGGGCCGTAAGCGGCCGTGCGCAGGGTGAGACCGCCATCGGCGATGATGACCCGCCTGCGACCGTCGATGATGCGCCGAACAATCAGCCACTCGCGAGGGTTGATCTGGCCCGGCCCGTAGATCAACGGGTAGCGGAAGATGGTGGCGCTGGGGTGGTGGTCGAAGACGATGTCCTCGGTGGCGACGATCTTGGCCACCTTGTCGTTGGAGTCGTCGACGGCTCGCTCGGCGGTCTCACGGATCGGTACGAGCATGCCGGGCGGCCAGTTGAGCTTGGGGCGGGCAAAACCCTTGTAAGCCGGCACTCCCCCAACGGCAATGAACTGCCCGCAGCGGCCGGCAAAGAAGGGCGCCAAGTCGCGCAGCCGGCCATACATGGCGTAGACGACATCGAAGGTGGCGCCGTCGAGGGCTTCTTCGACTTCGGCGATGCGGAATGGGTTCGTGTGGATGTGCTCCACGCTCGGCGGGATGGTGTCCACCTCGTGGCGCCCGGTGTGCAGGATCTTGGTCTCGAAGCCGCGTTCGATCAGCCCGTTCACCACACCGGGACCCGTCGGCCCCGTGCCTCCGATCACCAACGCCGTAGATGCCATCGGCTCATGCTGTCAGGTCCGGCGCTGTTGCACCGGGGTCAGTGGGGGTGGTAGCCGCTGTCGATGTAGAGGGTCGGCAGATCGAGGTCGCGGTACATGCGGACGTTGCGCATGTCGTCGTCGATGGCGAGTCGGGGGTTGAAGCCCTGTTCTTGCAACGCGATGGTCTGGTCGCTCTTGAACATGGGCGACGGCCGGAAATCGCCCATCGGCCGCATGATGAGCAGGTCCCAGCGGAGCCCGTGCTTGACCAGCCAGGTGAGGGTCGCGTCGGACACCCATGTCGGCCGCGAGGTGAGCGCCACTACGACCATCTCGGGGGCAAGCAGCACCAGCAGCTCGGCCACCTCTTCGAGGACATCGTCGTCGCCCACGTCGGCGAAGAACGAGTCCCAGTCGCGCCAGGGGCCGTCGAGGTGATGCTGGCGGTGGGCAGCATCGGCCAGCACGCCGTCGATGTCGACGATGACGCAGTCGCCGGGCGGTACCGGCCCGGCCCGCCACCACCAGTACGACGGCCAATCTCTGTCGGAATCCGCCACGGCGGAGGCTCGCCGACGCCTCGGGCCGCTCGTCTCCGCCGCCTCAGTCTTCGCTCGGGGATTCGGCTGCGCGGGTGCGGATCTCGTCCACCACGCCAGCATCGGCGAGCGTGGTGGTGTCGCCCAGCTGGCGTCCCTCAGCCACGTCGCGCAGCAGGCGGCGCATGATCTTACCCGAGCGGGTCTTGGGCAGGTCTGGCACCAGCACCACGGCCTTGGGCCGGGCAATGGCCCCCAGCTTGGTGGAGACGTGCTGGCGCACTTCCTCGCGCAACGCATCGGAGGCCTCATGGCTGCTGCGCAGGATCACGTAGCCCACGATGGCCTGGCCGGTGGTGGCGTCGGTCGCCCCGACGACCGCTGCCTCGGCCACCGACGGATGGTCGACCAGCGCCGACTCCACCTCGGTCGTCGAGATGCGGTGGCCGGACACGTTCATCACGTCGTCCACCCGACCGAGCAGCCACAGGTAGCCATCGGCGTCGATCTTCGCGCCGTCGCCGGCGAAGTAGCGGCCCTCATAGGCGCTCCAGTACGTCTCCCGGTAGCGCTCGGGGTCTCCCCAGATGCCGCGCAGCATCGACGGCCATGGCTCGGTGACGGTGAGGTAGCCGCCGCCCCGCTCCACCGTGTTGCCGGCGTCGTCCACCAACTCCACCGAGATGCCCGGCAGCGCATGGGTGGCCGAACCTGGCTTGGTGGTGGTGACACCGGGCAGCGGGGTGATCATGTGGCCGCCGGTCTCGGTCTGCCACCAGGTGTCCACGATCGGGCAGGTGCCACCGCCGATGTGGGTGTGGTACCACATCCAGGCCTCGGGGTTGATCGGCTCGCCGACGGTGCCCAGCACTCGCAGGCTGGACAGGTCGTGGTGCTCGAGGGCGGCCGCGCCCCACTTCATGAACGTGCGGATCGCCGTGGGTGCCGTGTAGAGCTGCGTCACCCCGTAACGCTCGATGATGTCCCACAGCCGGTCCTTCGGCCAGCTTGCCCGGTCGGCCGCTCGGAACTCCGGGCGCGGCGTATCAGGCGTTCCCTCGTACATCACCGACGAGGCGCCGTTGGCGAGCGGCCCGTAGACGATGTAGCTGTGGCCGGTCACCCAGCCGATGTCGGCCGCGCACCAGAACACGTCGGCGTCGGGCTTGAGGTCGAACACGTAGCGATGCGTGAACGCCACCTGCGTGAGGTACCCGCCGGTGGTGTGCATGATGCCCTTGGGCTTGGCCGTGGTGCCCGAGGTGTACAGCAGGTACAGAAGATCCTCTGAGTCCATGTGCTCGGGCGGGCAGTCGGCCGAAGCGTCGGCCATCAGGTCGTGGTACCAGTGGTCGACGCTGTCGTTCCACGCGACGTCCTGGCCGGTGCGGCGCACGACGACGACGTTCTCGATGGTTGAAGTGGCCGCTACTGAGGCGTCGGCGGTGTCCTTGAGGCCGAATGGATCGCCGCGGCGGTAGCCGCCGTCGGCGGTGATCAGCAGCTTCGCCGAGGCGTCGTCGATCCGGTCCGACAGCGAGTCAGCCGAGAACCCGCCGAAGACCACCGAGTGGGCGGCGCCGATGCGGGCGCACGCCAGCATCGCCACGGGCAGCTCGGGGATCATCGGCATGTAGATGCACACCCGGTCGCCTCGCTCGACGCCGAGGCCCTTGATCACGTTGGCGAACTTGCACACCTCGTCGAGCAGGTCGGAATAGGTGATGGTGCGGGTGTCGCCGGGCTCGCCCTCCCACCAGTACGCCACCTTGTCGCCGCGGCCGGCGGTGACGTGACGGTCCAGGCAGTTGTACGAGACGTTCAGCGTGCCGCCCAAGAACCACTTGGCGAAAGGCAGGTCCCACTCGAGCACCGTGTCGAAGTCGCGGAACCAGGTGACGTGCTCGCGGGCCTGTCGCGCCCAGAACGCCAGCCGGTCAGCGGCTGCTTCGTCGTACAGCGATTGATCTGCCACCAGCGCCGACGACCGGAATTCGTCTGAGGGCTCAAAGATGCGGTCCTCGACGTAGTAGTCCTCGATCGTCGCTTCGGTCGTTGCGTCAGCCATCGGTACCCCTGTCTCGTCGTGCTGCATCCAAGCGGTCAGCTTCGGCAACGCCTGAGCCGCTCAGCCAGATTCGCAGAGTAGTTGCCACCCGCCAAGCGGCTCTGTGCCGAAGGTCAAAATCTGTAGCCATATATGCATATCTTCGAATATGGTTAGCCATATGAAGACGACCATCAATCTCCCCGACGGCCTCGCCGAGGAAGCGAAGAAATGCGCCACCAAGCGCGGCTGTACCTTCACCGCGCTCGTCGTGGAGGGGCTGCATCGGGTGCTGCAGGAGTCACCTCCAGCACCTCGGTCGCCATTGCCCACCTGGGGCAACAAAGGTGACCGCGTTCTCGTCGACTTGGAAGACAAGGAAGCTCTCTGGGAAATCCTCGACGCCGACGGTTGGAAGTGATCCTCCCCGACGTCAACGTTCTCGTCTACGCCTACCGCGCCGACTTGGACCAGAACGAGGTGTTTCGACCCTGGCTCGAAGCTGCCCTCGACAGGACTGAGCCAATCGGCCTTGCTGATGTCGTCCTCACCGGCTTCCTACGTGTGGTGACAAATCGAAAGGCCTTTGCCAACGCCGCGACGATCCAAGCTGCGATGTCATTCGTCGAAGAAGTCCGCTCGGCGCCACAGCTGATGCCGGCTTCGCTCGCTTCCAGGGGCTGTCATGGTTCAACCCTGAACTGGCGGACTAGAAACGACGACGTCAACGAACTCGCGGGCACAGACGCCTGACCGCAGGGGTGCAGGCTGTCAGCCGGTGCACCACTCGGCGGCCCAGAACGCACCAAAGCTGCGAGGGTCAACCAGCGCCTCCGCTTCGTCAAGGAGCGCTCGTGCAGCGAAGGTCTCGGCGGTGGGATTGGCGCGGCTGCCCTGCCAAAGCGCGCGTGCGCCCGCTGTCATCGACTCGATGCCGTGCGCGCCGAGCCAGTCGGCCTGCGGGGACATCTTCGCTCCCGCGGGCAGCTGGTCGAACGCCACCTCGCAGGTGATGTCTGCGGTGCCGGGGGCGTCGAGCGGAGACTGGGCGCGGCGCTGGGATCGGTAGGTTCGCAGCCACTCGGTTTGCGGACGCGCTGCCAACTGGGCCGTCGTGCGCGTGCCGTAGTCGAAGATCAGAACTCGGCCTGCTTCGAGCAGCCCCAACGCCCTTCGCACCCATACTGAGGCGCGTAGCTGCAGCGGCATCCGACTGCTGACCGGTGCGTCGGGTGCAAGCGTCGACGCCATCGCGCTGGCGTCGACGGGCGCGGGTTCGCGGACCTCCGTCGCCTGCTGTCCGCCGAGTTCAACATGAACTTCGTCCCATCCGGCTTCCGATCGCTCAAGCAGACGGAAGGGCAGATTGTCGAGCAACTCATTAGCCACCACGACGCCCACCAGCGGTCCTGCGGGCAGGTCAGCCAACACCGTCGCCTCGCCAGCAATTCCCAGCGCTGTTTGCCGCTGCGCCTCGGTCCGCTCGACCATCACGTAGCGAACTGCATCACGGCAGTCCTCGAGTGCTCCGAGCACATCGCGGCACAGTGTCCCCCGGCCTGCTCCGCCCTCAATGACGACGAACGGATCGGGGCAGCCCATCTCGACCCACGTCCGGTCCAGGTAGATCGCCACACACCGACCGAACAGCGAGCCCAGCTCGACCGACGTCGCGAAGTCGCCGTCACGCGCGCCCGGATGGCCTCCGCGTTCGTAGAAGCCTGAAGCGCCGTACAAGACCTCGTCCATGTATGCGTCAAAGCGCAAGAGTTCGGGCATCAGTTCCAGTCTGGAGGCCACGCGGGCGCCGCTCCGTTGCGAGACCCACGAATCACTGCCGAGCCGCGACGAGCCTGCGCCTCGCGGCGTGGGCCCTCGAACGGTCGGGTCAGCCGCCGAAGTCGAATGTTGCGATGTCGCCGAAGTGGCTGACCAACCCGGGGAAGATCCCTAGCGCCAGCGTGGCGATCGCGGTGATGGCAAGTGCTGCCGCCAAGGCCCCGGTCATCGGTATGGGACCTGGGGTGAACCTCACCATCGTGGCTGAGCGTGTCTCGACGGCTACAAGGCCTCCCTCGTCGGCACCTGCTTCGGCTGGCAACTCGACGGCCGGCACGGCATCGGTGTCGTCACGCGTGTCCACACCGAGCTCCACCATCTCGGGCACCGGCTGAATCCACATCTGCACCAGCACCCGGGCGTAGTAGCCGAAGGCAATCACCGCGTTCACGGCCACGATCGCGGCGAGCACCCAGCCCGCAGGCGTGCTCGCATCAGCGAGTGCCCGGAACACGACGAACTTGGCGAACCACCCGCCCGCCGGCGGGATTCCGGCAAGGGCCGCCAGGAACAGCGTCATGAGCACCGCTACCCCGGGCGCATAGCTGAACAGTCCGGCGTAGCTGTCGATCGCGCCGGAGCGGGTGCGGCGTGACACCGCCAGCACAACGCTGAACGCCCCCAGGTTCATGAAGGCGTAGATGATGAGGTAGACGATCACAGCCTCGCGGGCACTCGCCAAGGTGCCCGCGGTGCTCTCCTCGTAGGCAACCGCAAACGGCACGAGCATGAAGCCGCCCTGTGCCACACCCGAGTACGCCAGCATGCGCACGATGTTGGTCTGGCGCAGCGCGATCAGGTTGCCCACCGTCATCGTCACCACAGCCAGCGCCCAGAAGAACGGCTGAACGACATCGGCAGCGCCCTCGAACGCCACGAACACCAGCCCGAGCAGCGCGACCATGCCCGCCGCCTTGGATGCCACCGACAAGAACGCCGTCACCGGCGTCGGGGCGCCCTCATAGGTATCGGGAGCCCACGTGTGGAAGGGCACGGCCGACACCTTGAACGCAAAGCCAATCAGCACGAACAGAACTGCCACGATGACGATCGGGCTCGAGCCCTCGCCCTTCAGTGCTTCTGCAATTGTCCCGAAGTCAGTGCCGCCGGACACGCCGAACAGCAGCGACATCCCGTAGAGCATCACCGCCGAAGCGAAAACCCCCATCAGGTAGTACTTCAAACCGGCCTCGTTGGAGCGCGGGCCGCCCTTGCGCCACGCAGCCAGCATGTACGCGGGGATCGACAGCAGCTCCAGCGCCACGAACACGCTCACCAGGTCACGCGAGCTGGCCATCATCACCATGCCCAGCAGTGACGTCAGCAGCAGCGTGTAGTACTCGTTCTCGTAGTAGTCGCCGTCGCGCACGTAGTCGACGGACATCAGCACCACGATGTAGCCGGCCACGATGAACAGGGCCTTGAGCACGAGCGAGAAGTCATCGACGACGTACGCCCCGCCGAACATGGGCCGCTCGGCACCGTCGGCAGCGAGGGTCAGGATCGGTATCAGCGTGACCAGCAGTCCGACGCCGGCCAGCATCGGCATGATGCGCTTGGCCCGGTCGTCGAACGCAATGTCGGCGACCGTGACAAGCGTGCCGACGCCAAGCAGGGTCAGCTCGGGTGCGAGCGCGTGCCAGTCAAGTGCCGGCCGTACAAACGCGAGAACCGCCCCGAGGTCCATGGTCAGCGCCATCGTCAGCTCCGTCCCACGGCAGCTTCGATGTTCTCGGCGATGCGGGTCGACACGTCATCGACCATGCCGAAGATCAGGTTCGGGAAGATGCCGAACAGCACCATCGCCACGATCAGCGGCGCCCACGCCATCCACTCGTAGCGGTTCACGTCTGCGATGACGTGGCCTTCCCACTCGGGGGGCGGCTCGCCGAAGGCGCTGCGCTGGAAGAGCCACAGCAGGTAGCCGGCGGCGAACACCGTGCCCACCGCTGCGATCACCATGTAGGTGCGGAATGTCTCTTCTGGCAGGCCAGCACCGGGGTTGTAGGCCGACAGGATCGCTGGGAACTCGCCCCAGAAACCAGCCAGGCCCGGCAGGCCCAGCGAGGCCATTGCGGAGATGCCCAGGATCCAGCCCATCCGGGGCGCCGATTTGAGCAGCCCGCCCAAGCGGCTGATCTCCAGCGTGTGATAGCGCTCCTTGATCGAGCCGGCCAGGAAGAACAGCATCCCGGTGATGATCCCGTGGGCCACCATGCCGAACACTGCGGCGTTGATGCCGAAGTCGGTGAGCGTGGAGATGCCCAGCATCACGAATCCCATGTGGGCCACTGAGCTGAAGGCAATGAGGCGTTTCAGGTCGGTCTGCGCGAGGCATCCCAACGCGCCGTAGATGATGCCGATTACCGCCAGCAGGCCGATCCATGGTGCCCACGCCGCTGCACCTTCGGGCAGGAACGGCAGTGCAATCCGCACGAATCCGTAGGTGCCGAGCTTCAGCAGGATCGCGGCCAGGATCACCGAGCCCACCGTGGGTGCCTCGGTGTGCGCATCGGGCAGCCAGGTGTGGAAGGGGAACATCGGCACCTTGATGCCGAAGCCCATGAACAGGCCGGCGAAGATGATCGCCTGCGTGCCCCGGGCCAGATCGCCGCCCCTCGCGGCAGCCAGCTCCTGCATGTCGAACGTGTTCAGCGGCGACCCGTCGCCGCCGGTGGCCACGAAGTACAGCGCCACGAAGCTGACAATCATCAACGCCGAGCCGAACAGCGTGAACAGGAAGAACTTCAGCGAGGCGTAGCGGCGGTTCTCGCCGCCCCACACGCCGATCATGAAGTACATCGGCAGCAGCACGACCTCGAAGAAGACGAAGAACAGGATCAGGTCCTGCGCCACGAAGGTGCCGTTCATGCCCGACGCCAGGATCAGTATCAGTATCAGGAACGCCTTGGCGTTGCCCGGCTCGGGAATGTGCTCCCACGAGTAGATGACGCACAGCGGAATGATCGCCATCGACAGGATCAGCAGCGGCATCGACAGCCCGTCGAGACCCAGGATGTAGTTGGCGTCGATCGCGTTGATCCATCCCTTTTCCACGACGAACTGCAGCGACCCCGCGTTGCCGTAGTCGAAGCTGAACAGCAGGTACACCCCGACAGCCAGTGCTGCCAGCGACGAGATGAGCGCGATCAGCTTCAGCTCAGCCTCGCGGGCGCGCGGCACCAGCATCATCACGAGCGCGCCGATGACCGGTAGGAACACCGCAAGGCTCAGCGCCCAAGCGTCGAATCCAGTTGCGTCCACTAGGAAGCTCCCTCTTGCTTACGGCTCTGTCTCATCACCTGCGTCATCTCACTGCTCACAGGACGATCACGAACACGATGGCGGCCACGGCCGCTGTACCGAACAGCAGCGAGCCGTAGTTCTGGACCTTGCCGGTCTGCATCACACGCAGACCCTGACCGCCTGCATCGGCTCCAGTGCCGAGCGCGTTGACGGTGTTGTCAATGGCGCCCTGGTCGATCCAGCGGTACACCCATTTGCCACTGTCGCGGGCTGACTCACCGGCGGTATCGACGACCTTGTCGATCACGTTGTCGTTGACCCAGTTGGCGGCACGAGCGATGGGCGCCTTGATCGAGCCCACCACGATGTCGGTGTAGAGGTGGTCGAGGTAGTACTTGTTCTCGAGGAACGTGTACCCGGCTTTGGCGTAGCGGTTGCGCTCGGTCAGCCCGTGCGGCCCGGTGTTGCGCCAGAAGTACATGAACGTGATGGCAATGCCCGCGAGCGCCAGCACGAGGCCGACGAGCGCCATCACCAGCGACGGGTCGGGATGCGTGAGGCCGAGGGCATTCAGGTAGTGCGACGGCTCGGCGTAGGTCTGGACGCGGTGAGCGAAGCCTTCCAATCCGAACGGCGACAGAACCCCGGCGGGCAGGTTGAACACACCGGCCACCACCGCCATGCCGGCAAGGATCCACAGCGGCACGGTCATCACCTTGGGTGATTCGTGTGGGTGGCCGTGGCCGCGGTATTCGCCCCAGAACGTGTACCAGATGACCCGTGTCATGTAGGCGGCGGTGAGCAACGCCACCACGCAGCCGAAGATCAGCATGAGCCAGTAGGCGCGCTCCTGACCGGCGAGCGCCCCCAGCAGGATCTCGTCCTTCGACCAGAACCCCGCAAACGGGAAGATGCCCGCCAGCGCCAGCGTCGCGATCACGAACGTCTTGTAGGTGTGCGGCATGTACTTGCGCAGGCCGCCCATCTCGCGCATGTCGAAGGTGTGGTGCGCAGCGTGGCTGACCGACCCGGCCCCCAGGAACAGGCAGGCCTTGAAGAAGGCGTGTGTGAACAGGTGGAACATGGCGGCGGTCCACGCGCCGACGCCGAGCGCCATCACCATGTAGCCGAGCTGGCTGACCGTCGAGTACGCCAGCACCTTCTTGATGTCCCACTGGGTGAAGGCCAACCCGGCGCCGATCAGGGCCGTGAAGCCGCCGATGAACGCCATGAGGTTGATCGACGAGGTGCCGATGGAGAAACCCTCGTAGAAGACCGGATACAGCCGGCCGATCATGAACACGCCGGCCACGACCATGGTCGCCGCGTGGATCAGGGCTGAGACAGGAGTGGGTCCGGCCATGGCGTCAGGCAGCCACGTATGCAGCGGGAACTGGCCCGACTTGGAGCACACCGCTGCCATGAGCGCGATCGACGCCATCAACAGGGCGAAGTGGTACGGGTTGGCGCCCCCGGTTTCACTCGCGTCGCGACTCGCCTCGCCGATCTTCACGTTGATGTCGTGAATGCCGAACGTGCCGAAGGTGCCGAACAGGATGATCACGCCGACGATCAGGCCGATATCGCCGACGCGGTTAGTCAAGAAAGCCTTCACCGCGGCGTCGGTGTTCGGGCGTTCCTCCCACCAATGCCCGATGAGCACGAAGCTGCAGACGCCCACCAGCTCCCAGCCCACAATCATCTGGATCAGGTTCTGGGCCATGACGAAGAAGAGCATCGAGGCGGTGAACAGGCTCAGGAAGGCGAAGTAGTGGACGAAGCGCCGATCGCCCTTCACGTACTCGCTGGAGTAGATGTGCACGAGCAGCGAGATGGACGTGACCACCACCAGCAGCAGCACGGTCTGGCCGTCGACGAGCGTGCCCACAGCGAAGTCGACACCGCCAGTCGACCACCAGCTGCCGAACGTGGAGATGACCGGATCGGGGCCGGCCGCGGCGTGACCGTCGTCTTCGGCGTGACCATCGTCTTCGGCGGCGAGATACAGATCGCCGTCAACGGCTGCGCCCGCGCTCGTCGCACTCAGCCCCTCGTTGACTTCGACGAGTGCGTGGTCCTCCGAGCCGCCCGATGATGCGCTGTCTTCCACCTGGGTGATCCACGACACTGCCGCGATCATCGAAAGCACCCACACGATGCCCACGGCGGTGATGCCCACCTTCTGGACACGCTCGATGCCGATGATGCTGCGGCCGAACAGCAGGATGACGACGAAAGAAATCGCCGGGATCAGCGGGATGAGGTAGGCGTTCTCAAGGATCCACATGCGCGTGCGATCAGCCCTTCATCAGGTCGAACTCGTCGACCGCGATCGATCGGCGGTTGCGGTACAGCAACAGCACGATGGCCAGGCCCACGCCGACCTCGGCGGCTGCGACCGCAATGATGAACAGGGCGAAGACCTGCCCCGACACGACGTCGTGCTGCAGCCCGAACGCCACCAGGTTGAGGTTCACGGCGTTCAGCATCAGCTCAATCGACATCAGCACCATGACGCCGTTGCGGCGCGCCAGTGCGCCATAGACGCCCACGGCGAACAGCAGCGCGCCCAGGAGCAGGAACTGGTTCAGCAGCATCGAACAATCACCTCGAACTGGCCCCCGCCTCAGTCGCGCCGCGCCAGCACGACGGCACCGATCAACGCGGCGAGCAGCAGCACTGAGATGGCTTCGAACGGGATGATGTACTGCGAGAAGACCGAGTCCGATACGTCGGCTGTCCGAAAGACCTGGCTGTCTTGAGCCAGCGAATCGGTGCCGAAGCGGTCAATGAGCGCATAGACGGTGACCCCGCCCAGTGCCAGCGCCGAAAGGGCCGCTACCGGCCACGTGGCCCCGGTCATATGGGGTATTCGCCCAATCGGCGCCCGGGTGAGCATGATGCCGAACAGGAACAGCACCATCACGGCGCCGATGTAGACGAGCACCTGCGTCGTGGCGATGAACTCGGCCGCCAGCAGTATGTAGTTCGCCGCCAAACCGCCCAGCACGGCCACCAGGAACAGGGCCGCATGCACGATGTTGCGCGTCGTCACCATCCCGAGCGCGGCCAGCACGGTTGCTGCCGCGATGATGCCGAAGGCGATGTTCTGCGCAATCATGGTGCCCGCCTAGCCGCCGGCTCCGCCAGCGGTGCTTGCCTCGCCGCCAGCTCCGCTGGCGGGATCAGACACAGGGGCGCCGAGCTTGCGCACCGGCCCTGCCTCATCGGCGCCGAGCTTGCGCACCGGCGCCATGTCATCGGGGCCGAAGTCGGGCACTGTGCGCACCTTCTGCTCCGAGCCCGGCTCGTAGGCCAGGAAATCGGGCACGGTTTCCATCCATTCGCCGAGCCGGATCCGGTCGTGCAGCAGGTCGGCGATGTTCGGCTCGGAATACTCGTACTCGGGCGTCCAGAACAGTGCGTCGAACGGGCACACATCCACGCAGATGCCGCAGTACATGCACAGCGCGTAGTCGATGTCGAACCGGTCGACCACGTTGACCGTGCGGGCCTTGCCGCCGGCACGGCGCGGCGGAGCCTTCACCTTGTGGCCCTCGATGTAAATGCACCAGTCGGGGCACGACCTCGAGCACAGCATGCAGGCGGTGCAGTTCTCCTCGTGCAGTGCGATCACGCCGCGGGCGCGGGCGGGCGGGGCTTCCTTCTCGTGCGGGTACTGCACGGTGACCGAGCCCAGCTGCGGCGCGGGGATAAGCGTGCGCATGCCGCGCTTGGGGAACAGCGTGCGCGCTGCGGTGCGCGCTGTCACTCCAAGGCCTTTCAGCAATCCGGGGAGCTGCGGCATCTAGAGCACCACCTTGAAGATTCCGGTCACGACGATGTTGGCGAGCGACAGCGGGATGAGGACCTTCCAAGCGAACTTCTGGAGTTGGTCCTCGCGCAGGCGGGGATAGGTGAAGCGGATCCAGAAGATGACGAAGGCCACCAGCAGGATCTTGACGAGCATCACCATCGGGCCGAGCACGTTGAGTACCGGAGCGTCGAAATCGAAGCCCGGAATCCACCAGCCACCCAGGAACAGGACGGTGGCCAACGCCGAGAAGGCGAAGGTCGTGGCCACTTCGGCCATGAAGAAGAGCAGGAAGCGGAAGCCCGTGTATTCGACGTGGAAGCCGCCGACCAGCTCGGTCTCGGCCACTGGCATGTCGAACGGCGTCTGGGTCAGCTCGGCCTGGGCAGCGATCATGAAGATCAAGAAGCCGATGAACTGGGTCAGGATGAACGGGTTTCCGATGAGGCCGAAGCCGAAGATCTCGCCGGTGGCCTGTGCCCGCACGATCTCTTGCAGGTTGAGCGAGTTGGATTGGATGACCACGCCCATGACGGCGAGGATCAGCGGCAGCTCATAGGCGATGAGCTGGCCAGCAGCTCGCAGGCCGCCGAGCAGTGCGTACTTGCTGGCTGAGGCCCAGCCGGCCATCAGCACGCCCAGCACCGACAGCGACGAGACCGCCAGCGCGTAGAAGATGCCCGTGTCGAGGTTTTCCACGACAGCGTCGGGGCCGGTGGGCAGCACGACGAAGAGCAAGAACGACGAGGCAAGCACCACCACCGGTGCTGCACGGAAAACGCGCCGGTCGGCGGCGGCGGGGTGAATGTCTTCCTTTTGGAGGAACTTGATCGCGTCCGCGATGAGCTGCAGCGAGCCGGAAGGGCCCACGTCCTGGGGACCCAGCCGGCTCTGCATGAAGGCCATCATCTTGAGCAGGAACAGGTAGCCGAGCATCAGCGCAGCCGTCGGGATGACGACTAGCGCGACGCCGAGCTTGATGCTGGTCTCCGCCCAGTACGCCAATCCCAGCAGGGCGCTCAGGTCTCCGATCGCGCTCACCGGTCGATGTCCCCGAGGATGAAGTACAGCGAGCCCAAGATGGTGATGATGTCGGGAACGTAGGTGCCTCGCATCACCCAGGGCACGATCGAGATGTTGCTGAAGCTGGGCGTGCGGATCTTCACTCGGAACGGCCCCAAGCCGCCCTTGGAGATCACGTAGTAGCCCATCTCGCCCAGCGGGTTCTCGGTGGAGACGTAGGTCTCGCCGGCAGGCACCTTGATGATGAGCGGCACCTTGGTCATGATCGGCCCCGACGGGATGGCGTCGAGCAGTTGGTCGACGATCTTGGTGGCCTCGCGGGTTTCCTGCATCCGCACCCAGTAGCGGGCGAACGAGTCACCGTCGGGGTGCGTCCACACCCGCCAGTCGATCTGATCCCAGGCGAGGCCCGGGTTGGCGTCGCGACGCAGGTCCCAGTCGACGCCGCTGGCTCGCAGGTTGGCGCCCGAGAGGCCGTAGCCCAGAGCCACATCACTGGGGATCACGCCGACGCCTCGACAGCGAGTCTGGAAGATCTCGTTGCCCATGAGCAGGTCTTCCATCTCGTCACAGAAGCCGCGCATCTTGGCCATGACGGCATGGGTTTCGGCGATCCAGCCCCGCGGCAGGTCGTCCTTGAGGCCGCCGATGCGGTCGAAGTTGGGATGGAAGCGACCACCGGTCACTTCTTCGATCTGGTTGAGCACTCGCTCACGGTCGCGAAAGGCGAAGAACACCGGGGTGAGGGCGCCGATCTGCACACCCATGTCGCCGAGGAACAGCGACACATTCGCGATGCGGCTCAGCTCGAACAGGATGGTTCGGATCCACTGCGCACGCGGCGGGGCCTCGACGCCCATCAGCTGCTCCGCGGCCAGGATGAACGGCACCTCGTTCGCAAAGCTGCCGAGCCAGTCGATGCGGTTGATCAGCGTGGTGCACTGCGGGTAGGTACGGACCTCGCAGAGCTTCTCGTAGCCGCGGTGCATGTAGCCCATCAGCGGTTCGGCCCTGATGACCTGCTCGCCGTCGAGCCGGCAGGCGATGCGCAGCGTCCCGTGGGTGGCGGGGTGCTGGGGGCCGATGTTCAGCGTCATGTCGCCCGTGTCGAGTTCGACGTTGACACGAGCATCGGCAGCCTGCCCTGCCACGTAGGCCTGCTGTTCGCGCAGCGCGGCGGCTCCGGATGCGAACCTGCGAGCACCATCGGACATAGTCGCGGGGCTCATGCGCCCGCTTCCGACGCCTCAAAGGAGGCCATCACCTCGGCCTCGAGCTGGGCTTCGAGCTCCGGCGGGATCTCTTCGATGTCGACCACACCGGGCCACGGCTTGACCGCACGCGCCAGCAGGGGGAAGTCCTTGCGGAGCGGATGGCCCTCGAATTCGGTGGGCAGGTAGATGTGCTCCAGATTCGGATGGCCCTCGAAGCGGATGCCGAACATCTCGTGGGCTTCGCGCTCGTGCCAGTTAGCACCGGCAAACACGTCGATGATCGACGGCACTGATGCCGGGGCACCGTCGACATCGGTCACGTCGGCCTTGAGGATGACGGCCGCGTGCCGTGCCGGGGCGTGCAGATGTGCAAGCAGCTGGAAGCGTGTTTCGCCGCCGCCCAAGCGCACGGTTTCGGAGGCGGTGGCGCTCGTGGTCTCTTCTTCGTCCGGGCCGACACCAGCGCCGTCGAACTGGGTGTCCTCGTAGCGGCCTTCAGGCGCATCCGTCCAGTCGATGGCCGACAGGAAGCCGAAATAGACGAAGCCGGCGTCTCGCAGCGCCTCTATCGCAGTGCGCCAGTGCTTGATCTCGATGCGCAGCCAGAGGTTCTGGCCCGCTTCGATGTGGGTCTCGACCACGGCGTCACCCAGCAGTTCTGCCAGCTCAGCCACAAGGGCTTCACGGGCCTCGTCGCCGGGCGTTTCGGTGCCGCCGTCGGTGTCGTCCGCCATGGCTACGCCTGCACCCGAGCGGGGTTGGCATGCAACGCCGGCGCTGGTGCCGAGGGCGGCACCCGTGTCGATGCTGGTGCCGAGGGCGGCACCCGTGTCGATGCTGGTGCCGAGGGCGGCACCACGATGGGCTCACCTCGCCAGCGTTCTTGAATGTCCTCGCGCTGGATGCGCTCCTGCAGCAGCACGATGCCCTCAAGCAGTGCCTCGGGCCGGGGTGGGCAGCCGGGTACGTACACGTCGACGGGGATGATCTGATCGACGCCCTTCGTGACGGAGTAGCTGTCCCAATACGGACCGCCGCAGTTCGCACACGAGCCCATCGAGATCACGTACTTGGGCTCGGGCATCTGCTCGTACAGGCGTCGAATGACCGGCGCCATTTTGTCGGTGACCGTGCCCGAGATCACCACCAGGTCGGCTTGGCGGGGGCTGGCGGGGAACGGGATGACGCCCAGGCGCATGACGTCATAGCGGGGCGAGCCGAATGCGGCACCCATCTCGATGGCGCAGCACGCCAAGCCCCACTGGTACACCCACAGCGATCGGGCCCGGCCGAAATTCAGCAGCCAGGTGAGCGGCTTGGGCAGTTTGACCTTGTCGACCAGTGCCATTACGTCCTCCCGCTCACACCCAGCGCAAGACGCCTTTGCGCCATGCGTAGAACAGGCCCAAGATCAGGATGAAGATGAAGATCGCCATCTCAACCAGGCCGAACAGGGCGTAGACGTCGAGCCGCGTCGCCCAGGGGAAAATGAACACGGCCTCCACGTCAAACAGGACAAACAGGACCGCGAAGACGTAGTAGCGGATCTGGCTCTGAGTCCAGTCGCTGCCGACCGGGTCGACGCCGCTCTCATACGCCATCTGCTTCTGAGGCGTGCGGCCGCAGGATCCGGGCGACGCCGAACATCGTGAAGGCCATCAGGACCGCCGCTGCACCGAAGATTGCGACTGTCAGATAGCTCCGCAAGAGATCGGACACGGACCGCAACGCTAGCGACTGCGGGACCGCCTGCGCCGATTCACCGACCTCGTTGTCGAGCGCAGGTCAGACGGCTGAGCGCGAGGGATTTCGCGGCAGTTGCGAGGCACTGGTTCCGACGACGTCGAGACGCCCGAATACCTCAAGCACGCCGTAGTCGCCGGATGAGTTCCGCCAATCCGAAGCGATCGCGTTGAAGGGCTTCCCACTCGCTCACGTCGTTCGAAAGGCACGCGACGCGAATTCCGCGGGCTGTCATACATTCGAGAAGGTCCTCGAGACCGGGAGAAGGCGAGTGGCCGGCGATGGGCATGCGCCTCCGGCCGCCATCACGCTTCGTCATGTCGCTCCCTCACGGCATCTGACGCCATCTGTGAGGCTGCGGCCACGTAGCGTGCTGTGCGGCGTTCGCCGACGAGATCAAGCACGCCTGCGTGGCGCATTTCGCGAAGCACTCGAGCGGCACTCCCCGAATCGATCTGGCACAGGTCCGCGGCTTCGCGCCGAGCGATCGAGCCATATGCGCGCACGTAGGTGAGGATCATCTGCTCCTGCTGAAGGCGGTCATAGCCGCGCGTGCGCACATAGCGAGGTGCCTCATGAAAGCGGCGGTACAGGGAGGCTGACAGGTGGTACTCGCGGCCGCGGCCGCGGCCGCGAGGCTCGATGAGCCCCTTCTCGATGAGCGTCGCGAGCAGTCCGCGGGCCTGGGCTTGATCACGCTGGATCAGCTCGGCCACGCGCCGGGTGGACACGATGCGCTCGCGGCGCACCTCATGCAGCACGAGGAGTTCATCGAGCTCGAGTTCATTGCCTTCCCGGCGAGCCTCCTCCACATAGCCCGCGAACTCTCGGTCGGCAGGTCCAGCGACGACGCGCACCATGACTGTTTCCGAGGTGGTGCCGCTGTAGTCCGGCGGCCCGTGCCCGCTCCGCAACTGGCCCCGGAACACGAGGTTGATTCCGCGGCTCGTGCGCTCCACCAAGCCTGCACGCTTGAATGCGTCAGCAAGCAGTGGATTCCGAGGCCGTGGCGGGGTGACGAGCAGATTGGCCAGCGTGACCCCGACGGGGAGGCCTCCGGGGTTCGACACCTCAAGACCCGCGTCCGTCAATACGACCTGTGTCTGACCCAATGCCGTGTAGTCACGATGCGTCAGAGCGTTGGCGATCAACTCGCGCACTGTCACCGCTGCAAAGCGCGGTATCGGCACCCGAAACATGCCCATTTCGAGTTCTTCTTCGGTGTTGCGAGCCTGCACTCGCTCATACAGCTCCGACATGGCGCGCAACAGAGGGACATGACCGATGTCATTGGCGAGCACCGTCAGATGGGCGCCGAGATGCTGGAATGCCACTTCGGCGCCGGGCACCTGGGTGCGCAGCGCGGCTTCTCGGCCGAACAGCAAGACGCTGGCGAGGTTGAGCTGCCCTCCCATGTCGACGAGTTCCAGTGCGCGCAACAGCGCCTCATCGTTGAGGGACGCCAGCACCGCGTCACCGTGCTCGCTTGTCGCCAACGTACGAAAACGGTCGATTTCGAGAGGATCCAAGTCGTCGATGCTCAGGTTGGGCACCGGTGTTCGTGTGAAGTCACGCTCGCCGGTGCTTCCCGCTCGCGACAGCACTTCGCTCGGCCGCATCGGCAGGCACTGTGGTTTCCCGCGCACATCAAGCGTCCGCCGCACGAACTTGCCCTTGCTGGTCGCGACGACCGTGTCCCCAGCGGGCACGGCGACCACAACGACCAAGGCTGTGCCGTCGTCGACAACTTCGACAGACGCCCGGACCGCCGGCTCGGTGTTCGCGGCGATGTGGGCCTCGATGCGCACCGGATCGAGATCCATCTTCGGCCACGGTTCTGCGCCGACGATCTTGCCGGTCTTCTCGTCGACGCCCACCAACACTTGGCCACCGTCCGTGTTGGCGAGACAGACAACGGCTTCAACGAGTTCCGAGGCGTCAACTTTGGACTTGAACTCCACTGTCAGCGTCTCGCCGCCGGCAATGGCCGTGCACAGTTCCACAGTGTTCATGGCAGCAGACTAGTTCAAAGTTTTGAATGTTACAAATATTTTGACTTCTAATTCAAAACAATGCAAACTCGACCGTTGGACCACAGGGCGCTTCGCCTGATGTCGTCAGTGTTGGCATCAAAGTGTTGAAACTTGCTATGGGTTTGAAATCTTGTTCAAAACTTTGCAAACGAGGTCGTCGTGGGGTGCGAGCTACAGGATGATGATCGAGACGAAGGCGTCTGCGCTCCATTCGAGCAGTGTCTGGGGCAGGACGCCGACGACCAAGGTCACCGCCACGGCGAGCGTGATCGCGAGAACAGAGGTGGGGGGCAGGCCACCCCAACGCGGGCGGCTCGCTCGGGCGACAGGAGCGCTGTCGCCGTCTGCGGCCGATCCTTCAGGCGCGTACATCGCCAGCACGACGCGCAGGTACGCGAAGGCGCTCACGACAGCGGTTCCCATGGCGACCGAAGCGAGGACGTAGCCACCCGTACCGATTGCGGCACGAATGACCACGAATTTCGCCACGAAACCAGCCGTGAGCGGCACGCCGGCCTGAGCCAGGAGCAGCACAGCAAACGCCAGCGCCAGCACAGGATGTCGCCGTGCCAAGCCGCCATAACGACTGAGGTGATGGCGGCTGGTCTCGTCGGCCGGCTCCGTCGAAGCGGACCCGATGACTGACAGCACCGCGAAGCTGCCGAGCGCCATAAACGAGTAGGCGACCAGATAGAAGACAGCCGACGAGATCCCGTTTCCCGCATCGACGGAGACGCTGGCCGAATCGCCGATGGGGGCCCAGATGTCCCGCAGCACCTCCAGGTCGACCGCCGTCAGGCCGACCAGCACGAAGCCTGCGTGGCTGATCGAGCTGTACGCCAACATGCGCTTGACGTCGTTCTGGCAGATGGCCATGACCGCGCCCACTGCCAGGGTGGCGAACGCCAAACCGGCGAGGATCGGGGTCCAGGCGACGCTCTGCTCCCCGACAGCCACGTACAGCACGCGCGCCATCGCGGCGAAACCCGCTGCCTTGGCGATCGATGCCAGGTAGCCGGTCACGGGGCTGGGCGCACCCTCGTACACGTCGGGTGCCCAGAAATGGAACGGGACGGCTGCCACTTTGAACCCCAGTCCGACGAGCAACAACGCGATGCCAGCGAGCAGCAAGTGGTCCGTTTCTCGGATGGTTCCGAAGAGAAAGTCTCCGATCCCGCTGAGATTCGTGCTACCGGTGGCGCCGTAGACCAGCGCGATGCCGTAGAGGAAGAACGCCGAGCTGAACGCCCCCAGCACGAAGTACTTCATGGCCGACTCGCGTGCGCTCGCTCGTCGGCCCGCCAGCGCGATCAGCACATAGAGGGCGATGGACAGCGACTCGAGGCCCAAGAACAGCACGATGAGATCGTTTGCGCCAGCCATCACGACTGCGCCGGCAGCAGACGCCAGCAGCAGTGCCGCGAACTCCGGCGGCGCCATGCCGTAGCGGTCGAGGGCTGAATGGGCGACCAGCGCAGTCATGACCACACCGGCGCCGACCAGCACGGTAAGCAGCAGGCTGAAGCTGTCGGCCACGAATGCACCGGCCAGCGTGGGTCGTGGTGTGGCGCCCCAGGCGGCCCATTGGACGGCCGCAACGATGGCGGCGGCGGCGGCGGCGGCGATCGAGGTGATGGTGGACACCCAGCCCGGCAGCGAGCGGGTCTTCAGCGAGGCCACCAACAGCAGTCCGAGAGCGGTGCCGACGAGGATGATCTGCGGGACGAGCACCCACCAGTCGACGGACGGAGAAATGAACGGCGCTTCGAGCGACGTCATCAGTGACGGTCCTCGTCGTGGGGAGCATCGGAATGGGAAGCATCAGAGTGCTCGCTCGAAGCAGGCACCTCGACGGGGTCATCGGGCGCAGGCAGCTCGAACCCGCTGTGTTCGGCGAAGTGCTCGAGCAGGTTGTCGGCCGTCGGCTCAACGGCGCTGAGCAACGGCTTTGGATATACGCCGAGGGCCACCACGGCAATGACAAACGGTGCCAGCGTGAGCAACTCGCCCCGGCGCAAATCGGCCGTCTGGCGGTCGGCCGCAGCGGGAGGGCCGTGGAACACCCGCTGGTAGGCCCACAGCAGGTACAGCGCCGCGAGGATCACTCCCGTCGCAGCGACGACCGTCCACCAGCGCCGCGTCTCGAACGAGCCGATCAGGATCAAGAACTCGCCGACGAAGCCGTTCAGGCCCGGCACGCCGACTGATGACAGCATCATCAGCGTGAACACACCGGCATAGACCGGAGCGGCCGATTGGATGCCCGCCAGCTCGTCGATCTGGCGGGTGTGGCGCCGCTCATACAGCATCCCGACCAGCAGGAACAAGGCGCCGGTGGTGATGCCATGGTTGACCATCAAGATGACGCCACCGCCGACTGCCTGGGTGGTGAAGGCAAAGATGCCCAGGACGATGAAGCCCATGTGCGCCACCGAGGAATAGGCCACGAGCCGTTTGAGGTCACGCTGCATGGCAGCGGTGACCGCACCCCAGATGACACCCACCACGCCGACGGTGACCAGCACGGGCGCCGCCCACTCCGAGGCCTCTGGGAACAGGTACAGGCCGAACCGCAGCAGGCCGTAGGTGCCGAGCTTCAGCAGCACGGCCGCCAGCACCACTGAACCCGCCGTGGGTGCCTCGGTGTGCGCATCGGGCAGCCAGGTGTGCAGCGGCACCACCGGCACCTTCACCAAGAAGGCGATCGCAAACGCCACGAAGCACAGGCGTGCGGTGTTGGTAGCCAGGTGCTGGCCCTCAGCCAGCGTCACGAGGTCGAAGGTGATGCCGCTGTCGGGTTTGCCGAGCACGGCGGTGGCCACGATCGCCACGAGCAGCAGCGCCGAGCCGGCCATTGTGTAGATGAAGAACTTCGTGGCGGCGTAGCGGCGTCCCTCGTAGCCCCAGCCGGCGATCAGCAGGTACATGGGCACCAGCACGACTTCGAACATCACGAAGAACAGGAACAGGTCGAGCGCCAAGAATGCGCCGACCGAACCTGCTTGCAGCAGCAGCATCCACGCCGTGTAGGGCTTGGGATTGTGATGCGGGTCTACCCCCGCCAACACAATCGGCACGATCAAGCTGGTCAGCACCACGAGCCACAGCGAGATGCCGTCGACGCCGACCTTCCACGAAATGCCGAGCGCCGGGATCCACGACACCGTGCTTTCGAACTGGAACGCCGCGTCGCCGTTGCTGAGCTGGGCGGCTGCGGCGCTCGTGTCGAACTGCCATGCCAACGCCAACGCCAACGCGCCGCCGATGGCGGCGAAGAGCGTGCCGATCGGGCGGGCGAGGTCGGGGCGGCTCCGCGGCAGCAGTGCCACCACCAGCGCACCCACGACCGGCACGAAGATCAGCGCGTTCAGCAGCGGGAAATCGCTGCCTGCTCCGGCGGCCGCAAGCAGGGTGCCCGTGCTCATGAGACGCCCCGCAGCGCCAGCCAGACAACAAGGATGATCGCGCCGACCGCCACACCCGACGCGTAGTGCCGCAGGTAGCCCGACTGCAGGGGCCGTACTGCCTGACCGAGCTGCCGCACGAGCTTGGCGACGCCGTCGACGGCGCCGTCGACGACCTTTCGGTCAACAGTGGCGGCTGCTTCGAATGCGGCAGTTCCGGGTCCGCTCACGAAGTTGGAGATGGTGGAGTCGACGTAGAAGACGTTCTCCAGCAACGCTGGCTCGAGGCGGTCCGTCGGGATGCGCGATCGCAGCCACGCGCCCACCGCGACGGCAATCCCGCCGAGCGCCATGACGATGGCGACAAGCGCCAAGATCAGCTTGGTACCGGTACCCGAAGTGAAGTGAAGCGGATGGGCCAGCACCGGCTCCAGGAAGTGCTCGAGCACCAGCCAATCGCCCACCAGCGGCAAGTTCACGACACCGCCGATGGCCGCCGCACCGGCCAGCATCACGAGCGGCAGAGTCATAGTCGCCGGCGACTCGTGCGGGTGGACGTTGTCATCCCAGCGCTGGCCGCCAAAGAACACCAGGAAGGTCAGGCGGCTCATGTAGTAGGCGGTCAGCAGTGCGGTGACCAGGCCCACAATCCACAGCAGGGGCCCGATATCGGGCTGTTCCCACGCCGCCAGCAGGATCTCGTCCTTCGACCAGAAACCCGACAGCGGCGGCACGCCGGCAATCGCCAGCCAGCCCACGATGAACGTGACCGCGGTGATGGGCATGGCCAACCGCAGGCCGCCCATGCGGCGCATGTCCTGCTCGTCGCCGAGGCCGTGGATGACCGAGCCCGAGCCCAGGAACAGCAGCCCCTTGAAGAACGCATGCGTGACCACGTGGAAGATCGCCGCCACGTACGCGCCCGAGCCGATCGCCAGGAACATGTAGCCCAGCTGGCTGATGGTGGAGTACGCCAGCACCTTCTTGATGTCGTGCTGAGCCACGGCGGCAAGCGCAGCAAAGAGCGCCGTAGCTGCACCCACGATGGCGATGATGAGCAGGGCCGTGTCGGTCAGCACCGGGTTGAGCCGCACCAGCAGGTACACACCGGCGGTCACCATCGTGGCGGCGTGCACCATCGCGGAGACCGGTGTGGGGCCTTCCATGGCATCGGGCAGCCAGACGTACAGCGGCAACTGCGCTGACTTGCCCGCAGCGGCCAGCAACAACAGCAGCGACACAGCGGTGGCGGTTCCGGTGGCCAGCGTTGGCGCGGCGGTCGCCAACCCGGCGTAGGACACCGTTCCGAGCGTGGTCCACAGCAGGAACGTGGCGACCATGAAGCCGAAGTCGCCGATGCGGTTGGTGACGAATGCCTTCTTGCCGGCGGTTGCCGCGGTGGGCCGTTCGTGCCAGAACGAGATCAGCAAGTACGAACAGGTACCGACCCCTTCCCAGCCCAGGAAGGTGACGACGAGGTTCTCGCCCAGCACCAGCATGAGCATCGAGAACAGGAACAGGTTCAGGTACAGGAAGAACTTGGAGTACTTCGGGTCTCCCGCCATGTAGCCGACCGAGTAGAGGTGGATGAGCGTTCCGACGCCGGTCACGAACAGCGCCATCGTCATCGAGAGCGGGTCCACCAGCAACGCCGCGTCTACCTCGAGACCCCCGATCGGCATCCACTCGAACAGCGTCGAGATGAACCAGCGCCCGCCGCGCCCACCCGCACCGCCCTCGGCCGCTGAGTCGAGGCCGAGCAGCCCGCCGAAGGTGATGAGAGTGAGCAGGAACGACCCGGCACTGGCTGCAGTGGCCAGCCAGCCGACACGAGGTTCGCCCAGGCGCGGGCCTGCCAACAGGAGAATTGCGAACCCCGCGAGGGGCAGCGCGGGGATGAGCCAGACCACCGAGACCATTGCCTCAGCCCCTCAAAGCCGACAGATCGTCCGCCGTCGCGCGGGGGGAGGCTCGCAGCACCGCAACCATCAAGCCGAGACCCACGACGACCTCGGCGGCAGCGACGACCAGAACGAATAGCACCACCGTGTGCCCATGCACATCGCCGAAACGATCGGCGAAAGCAATAAAGCTGAGGTTGACCCCGTTGAGCATCAGCTCGACGCACATGAGCATGATCAGCGGGTTGCGTCGCACCAGCAGCCCGGTGCCCCCGATGATGAAGAGCATCGCGCCGAGAACCAAGTACCAGCCGGTCGTTACCTCGAGGCCGCTCATCGACGAGCCTCCTGCGACGTCTCGGCGCTCTCGAAGTTCGCCATGGCGCCATACGAGCTGCGCCGAGCCAAGATCACCGTGCCGATGACCGCCACGATGAGCAGCAGCGACGTCAGCTCGAACGCGTACACGTAATCGGAGAACAGTGATCGGGCAATGTCGCCGACGTCTGCGGCGTAGCTCGTGGCGGCAGGCTCAACCTCGTTGCCGAGAACGCCCGCTTCCTCGAGTTCGTAGGAATGAGCACCCATGAACAGCCGGTCGACCGCTGCCACCAGCCAGACCAATACCGCTGAGCCACCGATGCCGAACGCGGCAGCAGTCCAGCGTTGGGCAGGCAGTGCCCCCAACGACAGCCCGGCGGCCCTGTCGACGCCGAGCAGCATGATGACGAAGAGGAACAGGACCACGATGGCGCCCGCGTAGACGATGACCTGCACTGCGGCAATGAAGTGCGCCTGCTGGGCGACGAACAGCACCGCGATGCCGAACAGCGTCATCACCAGCATGAGCGCCGCATGCACCGGATTGCGCGAGAGCACCACGCCGATCGCACCGATGAGGCACGCGGCGCCAGCCACCGCGAACACGACCACTTCAGCCATCAGTGGTGACTCCCCGCTGCACGGGTCTGACTGGGCCCGTCGGTGTCGGAGGGCCCGTCGGTGTCGGAGGGCCCGTCGTCTTCGGAGGGCCCGTCGGTGTCGGAGGGCCCGTCGTCTTCGGAGGGTTCGCTGTCAGGATCGATCGAGTCGTCGTACTCGGCGTGCTGGCCCTGTTCGGGAGCCCTCACGCCGTACCCCAGCTCACCGCTCCACCCGACGCGCCCCTCGTAATCTGGCTGGCCCGAGGGCGAGGTGGCCCGCATCCAGCCAGAGGTGTGCTCGTCGTCGCCTTCGTGCCACAGTTCCCACGGCTGGCGCCGGGGGCGACCGTCATCATCGGTGAGCAATTCGTCTCTCGTGTAGATGGCGTCGCGGCGCGTCGGAAAGCTGAACTCGAAGACCTTCGTCTCGGTGATGGCCTCGGTCGGGCAGGCTTCCACGCACAGGTCGCAGTGAATGCAGCGCAGGTAGTTGATCTCGTAGACGTAGCCGTAGCGCTCCCCCGGAGACACCGGGTCATCGGGTGGGTTGTCGGCGCCGCGGACGTAGATGCACCGGGCAGGGCACACACCGGCGCACAGCTCGCACCCGATGCACTTCTCCATGCCGTCCGGATAGCGGTTGAGCACGTGCCGCCCGTGGAAGCGAGGCGGCTTCGGTCGCTTCTCGTGCGGGTATTCGGTGGTGACCCGCTCACCGAAGAGCTTGCCGAACGTGACGATGAAACCGTCGAGGTAGCCCATCAGCCTCCCCCTCCCGTGTTGGTTGGCGCGCCGTCCTGCGGCGCCAAGCCGACGTCGGCGTCGGCGTCGACGTCGGCGTCGAAAGGCTCATCGACGTCGCCGACTCTGCGCTTGGCGGCCCGCAGTGCCGCCGACAGCAGTGCCCACCCGATCGCGAATCCGATCGCACCCGCGATCAATGTCCAGACCTGATTCCAGCCCTCAACGCTCGCCAGCTCTCGCAGACCCAGGAACATCAGCCAGAAGAGCATCACGGGGATGAGCACTTTCCAGCCCAGCGACATCAATTGGTCGTAACGCAGCCTCGGCAGCGTGGCTCGGAACCAGACGAACATGAACAGGAACGCCAGCACCTTGACCAAGAACCACACTGTCGGCCATAGCCAGGTCCAGCCGAAGAAGACGGGTCCGGCCGGTCCGCCGAAGAACAGCGTCACCATGATCGCCGACATCGTGATGACGTTCATGAACTCGGCAAGGAAGAACAGGGCGAATCGGATCGACGAGTATTCGGTGTGGAAACCGCCGACGAGTTCCTGCTCGGCTTCGACCATGTCAAATGGCGGGCGGTTCAGCTCTGCAGTTGCAGCAATCAGGAACACGACGAACGGCACGATGCCGCTGGAGATCACGAACCAGGTGTTCACACCACCGGCTTGTTTCGCCACGATTCCCTGGGTGGAGAGCGTCCCCGCTCCGATCACCACGGCCACCACCGCCATACCCAGCGCCGCCTCATAGGAGATGGCTTGCGCCGACGCGCGAACTGAGCCGATGAGCGGGTACTTCGATCCCGACGACCAGCCCGCCAGCATCACGCCATAGACGGCGACCGAGGACATCGCAAGCAACAGCAGGATGCCGATCGGCGGGTCAGCCACCTGCAGGATGGTCTCCTTGCCGAACAGCGTGACCGTGCCGGTGCGGACCTCACTTGCTGAAGATCCAGTGTCGATGAACACGCCGCCGACGGGCACGATCGCGAACGCCACAAACGCGGTGACCGCCGAGATGTAAGGGGCCAGACGGAAGACGAGCGGGTCTGCGTTGGCGGGGCGGAGGTCTTCCTTGAAGAAGAACTTGACACCGTCGGCGAAGGCCTGCAGCAGACCCCACGGTCCGGCCACGTTGGGACCGATGCGGTGCTGCATGTCCGAGATCAGCTTGCGCTCGAACCAGATCATGAACATGGTGGCGACCAGCAGGGCGCCGAAGGCCACCAGGACCTTGACGCCCATGACGGCGATGTCGCCCCAGTCGACCCCATCGGCAAAGAGCGGGTCGCCAGTCATCGCAACGCCCCACCGCCGGCTCGGGTCTCGACCCGCACGTCGGTGACCGGAGCAGTCGCGTCGATCAGAGCGCCCACGTCGATATCAGATGAGGGGAACGCCAGCACGACGTTTCCACGGGCGACACCGCCATCAGCCACGATCGGCAACCGCAGCGCACCGCGCTCAGAGTGAACCTCGACCTCAGTTCCCGAGTCGACGCCGACACGCTCCAAGTCGACCGGGTGCACGCGCAGGACCGTTTCGGCTTGCAGCGACACCAACGCCGGCGTCTGATTGACAGCCACCCCACCGTCGTAAAGCTTGCGGCCGCACACCAACCGGAGGCCATATGCGTCTCGAGGTGGTGCAGCGTGTTCAGCCGGGAACTCAGGCTCGAAAGCCGCTCCCGAAGCAACCACGCCGTCAGCCCCAAACTCAGCCCCGATCGCTCCAGCGTGCGTAGCGCACAAGGCGGCAATCTCGGCGGTGATTTCCTCTGTGGACTCAAAGCCCAGGTCCCCCCCGCAGAGCACCGCCAGCTCGGCGGCGATCATCCAGTCGGGACGGGCCGAGCCGGGCGCAGTCACCAACTCGCCCACGGCCGAGATGCGTCCCTCCAGGTTGGTCGTAGTGCCTGACTTCTCACCGAACACAGCGGCAGGCAGAACGATGTCGGCTTCTGCGGTGGACTGGTTCACGAACGAATCCACCGCTACGACCGTGCCCGCGCCGGCCACGCCGAGGCGCGCCAGCATGCTGTCGGGGAAATCGGTCAGGGGATCCGCGCCGATCAGGAAGAGCACGTCGATCTCCCCGGAAGCGGCCGCCGCGAGGATCCCCGCTGCGTCGTGCCCTCGTTCGGTCGGCAGTTCGCCCCACGCCGCCGCCAAGGTCGGCGACGGGCTGGCGCTCAGCGTGCGTCCGGGAAGGAGGCCCGGCGCAAGGCCCATGTCGAGCGCGCCGCGGACATTCCCGCGGCGTGCGGCAACGAGGAAGCGCGCATGGGGGACACGAGCACTGATGACCGAAGCCGCCTCGGCCGTTGCCTCGGCCGACTCTGCGACCGACGAGCGGCCCAGCACCACCACCACCGATCCAGACGCCAGCTCGGCAGCCAACGGATCGTCGCCGCCGAGCAAGTCCCGCAGCACCGATGCGGTCTCGCCGCCGCGGCACTGCTCGCTCCGGGCTGCGTTGCGGGTCAGGCCGGTTTCGGTCGGAGAAATCTCGACCAGGCGAGTTGTGCCCGCTCGTGCTGCGCCACGCAACCGCAGGTGCAGCACCGGCAGCTCCTCGCGGAGGTCGCCGCACACCAGCAGTGTGGTGTCAGCGCTGCATGCGTCGTCGATCGTCGCACCTGGCAGGCCGACGACAAGCTCCGCAGGCAAACCGTCGCCCAGCTGAGCGTCGACGTGATCGGTTCGCAGCACCGTGCGTGCCAGCTTCGACCATGCGTACGCGTCCTCGTTGGTGCCGCGGGCTCCGCCGAGAACGGCAATCGTTCCGGGTCGGGCGGCGGACACAGCGGCGGACACAGCGCCAAGGGCACTTGCCCAGTCGGTCGGCTGAAAGCGGCGCAGCGGCTCAGCATCGGCGAGTTCGGAAGTGCCGGCAGCCGATGGCGCACGGGCAGCCAGCGGCGTCGTCACCCGATCGGGGCTTGCGACCGAGCCATAGCCGAACCTGCCCTTGTCGCACAGCCAGCCATGGTTCACCGGGTCGATATCGACTCCCAGATAGCGCACCAGTTCATTTCGCGACGACTGGATTGCAATCCGGCAACCGACGGCGCACGTCGTGCAGGTGGACTCGGTTTGGACCAGATCCCAGGGCCGCGCCTTGAAGCGGTACGGCGCTGCGGTGAGCGCTCCGACGGGACAAATCTGCACCGTGTTGCCTGAGAAGTACGACGAGAAGGGCTCGCCGGGGAACGTGAGCACCTGGGTCTCGTTGCCACGCTCGGTGAAATCGATGAGCGGGTCGCCTGCCACCTCGTTTGCGAAGCGGGTGCAGCGGTCGCACAGGATGCAGCGCTCCCGGTCAAGGTGCACCAAGTCCGAGATTGGGATCGGCTTTTCGAAGTGCCGCTTTTCCTCGACGAAGCGGGACTCGCCCGGGCCGTAGGCCATGGTCTGGTCCTGCAACGGGCATTCGCCGCCCTTGTCGCAAACCGGGCAGTCCAGAGGGTGGTTGATGAGCAGCAGCTCCAGCACACCTTCCTGTGCCCGCCGCGTGCGCTCGCTAGTGGTGTCGACCACCATCTGCGGCGAGACCGAGACCACGCAGGAGGGCTGCAGCTGGGGCCCACGACCGGTGTCGATCTCGACGAGGCACATGCGGCACATGCCCACCGGGCTCATCCGCTCGTGGTAGCAGAACCGCGGGATGTACACCCCAGCGCGGTCCGCAGCCGCAATGACGAGTTCGCCCGGCCGCGCATCGACTGCGACGCCGTTGATCGTCACCTCGACCGTGCTCGGTGCCGTTTCGGCAGCCGTGGCGTCAGACACGGATGGCCACCTCCGAGACTGAGCTTGATTGCGGGCTGCCCGGCAGCCCGGTGCTTGATTGCGGGCTGCCCGGCAGCCCGGTGCTTGATTGCGGGCTGCCCGGCAACTCAGCGTCAAAGTGGGCGTTCGGCGCTACCCGGGCCTCGAATTCCTCCGGGAAAAGCGTCATGGCCGAGTGCACCGGCGCGAATGCCGACGGGCCCACGAAACAGATCGTCGTCATCTGGTACGGGAACGGCTTCGGTTCGAGGCCGCGTTCGGGCACCGCAGCGTGCGGGAAGTCGCCCGGGCAGATCGAGGCCCCGACCTCGAACAGCAGGTCGAGATCGCGCCGCGTGCCGGTGCCGTCGCAGACTCGCCGCAGCACCCGCTCCAACCACGTCGCCCCTTCCCTGCATGGCACGCACTTGCCGCACGACTCATGGGCATAGAACTTCGTCAGGGTGAGCGCCGCTGCACAGATGTCGGTGGTGTCATCCATCACCATCACCGCTCCCGAACCCAGCATCGATCCCTGCGGACCCACTTCGGACGCCTCGAACGGCAAGTCCAGCTGGGCGGGTGTGAACCACGGCGCGGAACCGCCGCCGGGCACAAAGGCCTTCAGTTCCCTGCCCGGACGCAGACCACCGCAGTAATCGGGGCCATAGATCAGGTCGCGGAACGTAGTGGAGCCGTTAGTGATCTCGTAGACGCCGGGGCGCTGGACGTGTCCGCTCACGGCCACCATCCGTGTGCCGGGCGAGGTGGGGGTGCCGATGGCGGTGAAAGCCGCCGCTCCATTGCGCAGGATCCACGGCAGGTTCGCGAGGGTTTCGACGTTGTTGACGATGGTGGGTTGGCCGTACAGCCCGATCGCGGCCGGGAAGTACGGGGGCTTGAGCCGCGGCATGCCCCGTTTGCCTTCGAGGCTCTCGATGAGGGCTGTTTCTTCGCCCACGACGTACGCGCCGGCACCGGAGTGCAGCACGATGTCCACCGAGAAATCGGTGCCGCAGATGTTGCGGCCCACCCAGCCGGCGTCGTACGCCTCGTTGAGGGCCTGCGCGACACGTTCTTGCGCCAGCACCATCTCGCCGCGGATGTACAGGAAGCACTGCGACAGCCCCACCGCGTAGCAGGCAATCAAGCAACCTTCGATGAGCTGGTGCGGATCGAGCTCCATAAGCAGGCGATCCTTGTAGGTGCCTGGCTCGGACTCGTCGCCGTTCACGACGAGGTAGCGGGGCCACACGCCTGGCGGGCAAAAGCCCCACTTCACACCTGCAGGGAAGCCAGCACCGCCACGCCCCAGCAGGGTCGCGTCGCGCACCTCGCCGTGAACATCGGCCGGCGCGCGCTCCAGCGCGGCACGCAAACCCTCGTAGCCGCGCGTGGCCAGGTAGCGCTCGAGCGTGTAGCTGTCGGGATGGTCGAAGCGCTCGGTGACGATGCGCGGCGCGTCGTTCGCCACGAATCCGGGTGCATGAGGAATCGTGTAGGACGCCATCAGCCCGCTCCCCCGCCGGACGCTCCGTTTGCTGCTGAGAGCGTCAGCCATACGGGTGCTTCGTGGACTTGGTCGGGCGGCACGGCCCCGACCGCTCGCTCGGCCGGGATGCGCTGCCGAATGCGTGCGGTGATGCCGTGCGGTGGGATCTCGTCATCGAGGGCACCCGCTGCCAAATCGTCGATGAGCTGATCGAACTGCGGGGCGTCGACCCGGTAGCGGTACCGGTAGTTCACCTGCAGGCATGGGGCCTCGGTGCAGGCGGCCTGGCATTCCGCAGAGGCCAGCGTGAACATGCCGTCGGGAGTGGTGCCGCCGACCCGCACGCCCAAGCGTTCCTGTGCGCGTTCCATGAGATCGGCGGCACCGGCGAGTGCACACGACATCGTGACGCAGATGTTCACGAGGTACTTGCCGACGGGCTCTCGTTTGAACATCTCGTAGAACGAGCAGGTGCCGAGCACCTCGGCCGGTGTGGTGTCGACGAGTTCAGCGATCTCGACCATTGCCTCATTGGAGACCCAGCCGGCCTGTGCCTGCGCGACATGCAGGAGCGGGATCATTGCAGAGCGACGCTTCGGGTAGCGGCCGATGATCTCGCGCGCCAACATGCGATTCTCCTCCGAAAAGAAGTTCACCTAGCTGTCCCTCCACCGTCGGACGCTGGGTGAACCACAACGCGGCGGTCGCAAACCCTCACCGATCAACCTCCCCCATGATCGGGTCGATTGAGGAGATGATGGCGATGGCGTCGGCGAGCAGGCCGCCGTACATCAGGTGCGGGAGGCTCTGCAGGTTGACGAACGAAGGGGCCCGGATGTGCACCCGCTGCGGCTTGGGCCCGCCGTCGGACACCAGGTAGCAGCCCAGCTCGCCGCGCGGCGACTCAACCGCCACATAGGTCTCTCCTGGCGGCACCTTGAAGCCCTCAGTGAAGATCTTGAAGTGGTGGATCAGAGCTTCCATGGACTCGTCGATGCGAGCCCGAGGCGGCGGCGTGACCTTGCGGTCCTCGGTGCGGTAGAGACCCTTCGGCATCTTGTCGAGGCACTGCTCGACGATGCGCATCGACTCGCGGATCTCGTTCAGGCGGATCGAATAGCGGTCGAACGTGTCGCCGTAGGCACCCACAACGACGTCGAACTCGACCTCGTCGTAGGCCAGGTACGGCATGGTGCGGCGCAGATCCCACGCCTCGCCGGTGCTGCGCAGCAGCGGCCCCGTGGCCGACATGGCGATGGCCTCGTCGGCAGTGATGACGCCGACGCCTTGAGTGCGGTCTCGCCAGATCGGCTGGCCAGTCATCAACGTGTCGAACTCCGAGAGCCGTCCGGGCAGCACCGCCAAGATGCGCTCCACATCGTCTTGCCAGCCATCGGGCAGGTCGGCCGCCACACCGCCAGGGCGGATGTAGTTGTGGTTCATCCGCAAGCCAGTGACGCTCTCGAAGAACCGAAGGATCTCCTCGCGCTCTTTCCAGCCGTAGAGCATCATCCCGACTGCGCCGAGGTCCATGCCGTTCGTCGCGAGGAACAGCAGGTGCGAGCTCATGCGGTTCAATTCGCACATGAGCATGCGGATCCAGGTCGCTCGCGGCGGGATCTCCGTTCCCAGCAGGTCCTCGACCGCGAGACAGAACACCAACTCGTTGAACAGCGGCGAGGCGTAGTCCATGCGGGTGACGTTCGTCGGCCCCTGCAGGTAGGTGAGGTCCTCGGCGGTCTTCTCCATCCCGGTGTGCAGGTAGCCGATGATCGGCTTGGACCGCAGCACGGTCTCTCCCTGCAGTTCCATCGCGATGCGCAGCACGCCATGGGTGGACGGATGCTGCGGGCCCATGTTGATGAGCATCGGCTCGTCGCCACTATGGGCTGCAACAGAGCCCTCGCCAACATCGGCTGTGCCTGCCTGCGCCGATGAAACATCGGCGGCAGCCAGAGCGACGTCCTCGGAGATGCGCAGCACTGCATCGGCCGGCCGGCGAATGACGGTCTCCGTCGTGGCGCTCATCGGCCTTCGACCGCTTTGAACTGCACCGGGATGGCGCCGATGGCGTAGTCCTTGCGCAGCGGGTGGCCGTCCCAGTCTGGCGGCATGAGGATGCGGCTGGGATCAGGGTGGTCGCTGAAGCTGATGCCGAACAAGTCGGCGGCTTCTCGCTCGGGAGCCTCAGCCCCCGGGTACAGACCGACCACCGAGGGCACCTGCGGGTCGTCTGCAGGCACTTGGGTGCGAACGCGCAACCGGCGACGGCCGCGGAGATCCAGCAGGTTCACCACGACCTCGAAACGCTCCGGTTCAATACCCGGCGGCAGGGTCCGGCTGCGGTTCGTGAGCCCATCCGTGGCGCACACATCGACGCACAGCTCGAAACCGTCGGCAGCGGCCATGCCCATTACATCGAGGTACTCGTCACGGCTCGGATGCACGACCTGCTGGCCGCGCTCGTCAGTGCACGACACGCCGAACATCGTCGGCTGCTCGGCCGCTTCTGCGGTCGGCGCGGTGTCGTCGGCTTCAACGCCTTCGTCTGCCATTAGCGCGTCACCACAGCAGTCGACTGGCCAACCCCATGTGTCTCGAGGGCCACTGCAGCTCCGCCACCGCGCTCGGCGCGTCGCTGGGTCAGTTCGCCGGTGCGAATCTTCTCGTGCAGGGCAAGGATGGCGTGCAGCAGCGTTTCAGGACCCGGCGGGCAGCCGGGCACGTACATGTCAACCGGCACGACCTGGTCGACGCCCTGCACGATGGCATAGTTGTTGAACATCCCGCCGCTGGATGCGCACACACCCATAGACAGCACCCACTTAGGCTCCATCATCTGGTCGTAGATCTGCCGCAGCACCGGTGCCATCTTCTGGCTGACGCGTCCGGCCACGATCATCAGGTCAGCTTGGCGGGGCGAGGCGCGGAACGTTTCCATGCCGAAGCGAGCCAGGTCGTAGTGAGCCGTGCCGGTCGCCATCATCTCGATCGCGCAGCACGCCAGCCCGAAGGTCGCAGGCATAAGGCTGCGGCGCCGCGCCCACTTCACCAGTTCTTCCACCGGTGCGGTGAAGACGTTGTGCCCGAGCCCTGCCAGGCCGTCGTCGATGCCGAGTTTCGCCTTGAGTTCGTCGATGCCCGCCATTAGCCCGCTCCCGTCCCGCTGCCGTGCTGCGGGGCGCCGCTCCAGGCGGCGCCAGCCGGCACGTGCTCACGTCCCGTCAGCCCGACAGTGCGCACGGCGGTCACTCCGCTGCGGGTAGCGGGGGGCAGCGGGAGGACCCGGCGTTTGCGCGGGCCCCACTCCAGCCCGCCCATCGCCAGCTCATAGACGAACGACAGGAAGAAAATCACGACGAAGACCAGCATCGCTACAAAGCCGAAGAGACCGAGACTGGCGTTCGCGACCGCCCACGGGTACAGGAAGACGATCTCGATGTCGAACATGATGAAGAGCATCGCCACGAGGTAGAAGCGGACGGGAAATCGCTCCGGGATGGCGGCCTGGTCGACGATGCCGCACTCGTACGGCGCCAATTTGGGCTTGGTGCTGCGCTGCGGTGCCAACAGTCGCGACGCAACGATGCTGAGCAGCACGAACAAGACAGCGAGCACGCCGAGCACCAACACCGGCAGGTATTCCGCCAAGCCGCTGTTCATGCCCCTGACCTCCTCAGCGTGTCGTCGATTCGATGCCGGTCCCAGTCTGGCCCAAGAACGGCCAGCCGGTCACTGGCCCGCAGCTTCGCGCACCGCCCAGATCGCCTGGTCCCGTCGATGCAGGTGATAACAGCCCAAGCCGAACAGCAGCGCGGAGAAGATCGACAGCAAGGCCGGGCGGAGTCGGACACTGCCGTGGTTACGCACCATCACGACCGAGTACACCGGCGCGTCGTCGTCAATCTCGGCTTGCGGCAGGATGACCTCGTCCTCTTCGTCGAGCCGGTTCGGGTCGACGTCTGCGACCGGCGCGAACGGCTGGATCTGCACGACCGCGTAGTTGGGCCGTCCACGACTCGGGAAGAAGTACTGCGTGATCACGTTGTCGGGAATGCCGAGCGGGCGATACCGCTCGCCCCCGGTCACGACTACCCGGTGCGTGAAGTAGTCAGTGGCGGCAGAGAAGATGCACGAGTTCACGGCCAGCAAGCGCCGAGGGTCGGCGTCGTTACAAACCACGTGGCTGTCGGCCGCCGAGCGGACATCGGCTTCATCGACCACGATCCAGTCGGGGGGTAGCCCCTCGAGTCCGTACGCCGACAACTGCTGCACCTCTTCGGTGGGCACGACGGCTGGATTGGTCGCCACCTGCAGGACATTCCAGCCCGGCTGGCTGCCGATCCACCCGATGCCGAACACCCACCACGTGATGGACATCAGCAACATCCAGCCCCACAGGCCGGTCCACGCCACCAAGAATCCGAGCCGGACTCCCAGGTTGGTGGCCAGCAGCAGGTACACCGAACCGCACAGCACGGCCACGGCGAGGATGACGGCCAGGTAGCCGGTGAGAACCGGATCCCAGCGGACGATCCCGAGAAGGTTCGAGGCGGTCATTGGTCATCTCCCGCTTCGTCCAGCAGCTCGAAGCCGACCACAGCCTGGCTCTCCTGGTCGAGGCCGCGCTCATATTCCGCGATGGCCCGGATCTCGTCTTCATCCAGTACCCGGCCGAAGCCCGGCATGCCGTAGTTCCCCAGCCGGGCAAACTCGCCGAAGGGCACATTGTCGGCTGCGCCGTCGGAAATGAACGAGATGTGGTCTTCTATTTCGGGGAACAGCCGTTCCAGGCTCACGCCGTTAAGCGACGGGCCGTAGCGACCGGCGCCGTCGGGGCCGGGCTTTACCTCGATCAGTCCGCCGTTGTTCGGAAGCTGCGCGGGACCGCGGCCAGGCCAGCGAGGCGTGTGACAGCGCGCGCAATGCAGGTCGAACAGGACCGCACCCTCGGACCTGTCGGGGTTCGCTGCCGACTCGATGGCGAGGCGCGCCTTAGCGCGCTCTTGTGCCTCTTCGTCGCTGATGCGCTCCCGCCACAGCCACGCCACCAGGTCGTCGATCTCCTGATCGTTGAGGGGGCCACCGCCATCGAGACCCCACGCCGGCATCACGCCTCGGCCATACACGAGGATCTGTCGCACCTCGCTGACCTCGTCGAGCGTCTCGGCATCAGTGTCGAATCGAGTGAAGACGTCGTCGAGCGACGGGGCCTCCCACGTCGTGCTAATGACGTAGGACTCCTTGTCGGAGAACTGGTGGCCGATGTCGAGCACCACCGGAGCGAAACGCGCGCCGCCTAGGTCGGCGCCATGGCAGTCGGTGCACTCCTGCTCGGCCGCCAGTGCTTCACCGCGGTTCTCGGCGGCTTCGGAAAATGCCATCTCGGCACCCGAACGGCGACCGCCTTCGAGCATCCAGTAGATCGGCAGGACCAGCGCCATGATCAGCAGCATCAGGACACCGAAAGCCTGCACCTTCTCGAGCCGACGGCCCTCAAGTTCCTCGTCGTCGGGCATTTTGCCGCGGTTCGGCGCCAGCTCGACCTCGCTGCCCACCTCCACCTTGGCTTGGCGGATGTTGACGAAGACATAGATCGCCCAGCCGACAACGACAATGGCCATGAGCACGATCGCGATCGACCGCTCCGTACTGGCGGCCAGCAACTGAAGGGCGCCGGGCCCGCTCACGTCAAGCACAATGCGGGCCCTCGAGGCCTTGCCCCGTGGAGTCGGTGCCGATTGCAGGACCTTGCGACACGCTCCCGGTGTCCACGTACACGTTGCCCTCCTCGATGGTCACCGGGAACCGATCCATGCCACGAGGCGCTGGGCCAGACTTCTTCTCGCCGACGCGGTTGTACTTCGAGCCGTGACAGGGGCACTCGAACCACTGCGAGCTGCCGCACACCGGCACCTTGCAGCCGAGATGCGGGCACTTCTGCCACAGTGCGACGTACCCCAGCTTTATGGCATCGAGCACGGCGCCTGAATACACGGTCTCGGCTGCGGCCTGCGTGGCCGAGTCGGTCGGGTACGGCTGAATGTAACTCTGCGCCTCGGAGAAGTACGAGAAGTTGGCCGCCGGGGTCGACGAGGCGATGGCCTCGTCCACCGATGCGATCGTGCCGATCTTGACCTTCGAGCCGAAGCCGCCCGTCGGACGAGGCCACAGGAAGGCGATCATGGCGGCGTTGAAGGTGCCCAGACCGGTCGCCATCAGAATGACCGAGGACCGGTTCAGGAACTGCCGGCGCGTGACGCCCACCTCGCTGGGAGGCGGAGGTGCCCAGTCCTGCGGCAGCTCAGGCTCGGCGACCGCCACGGGTGCCGGGCGGCGCTCCAGTGCAACTGAGCGTTCCAGCTCCCGGGCTTGTGAGCTGGCCCCGAACGCGCCAGCGTCATCGCCCGCCGCGGCCTCGCCCGCCGCGGTGGCCGCCAGTTCGTCGCGCCGACGTGTCTCGCGCGACAGGTACCCCAGGCCGGTGGCATCCCGGCGACGCAGGGAGACGAACGCGACCACCGCACCCAGCACGACGATGACCGGGATGGCAATCGCGAGAATCGTTCCGGTGGACATGCCGACGTGCTCCTACAGGTGGAAGATGCCGTGCAGACCGGTGTCCCACGGGTAGGTGAAGTTGAAGCCCTGCCCCCTGAAGAACGAGCCGATGATTACCAGCACCGCCCAGAACATGAGATGGATCGTCTGGATAGACATGGCGAACTTGCGGTCCTCCGGCCGCATGGACGGGTTCTTGTCGATGTAAGGAGCGAAGGCCAGCAGCACGAGAGCGACGCCGGGAATAGTCACGCCGGCGATCATCGGATCGAACATCGTGAGCAGTTCTTGCAGGCCCAGGAAGTACCAGGGGGCCTTAGAGGGATTGGGCGTCTCGTTGTGGTTGGCGAGCTCCAGCAGCGGCGCGTTGATGAACAGCGAGAAGACCAGCGTGAAGGCCGTGATGAACAGCGCGGCGGTGAATTCTGCTGCCAGCAAGTGCGGCCAGACATGGACCTTGTCGCCCGGGCTGGCCTTGACATCCTGGATCGAGCCCGACTTGACCACCGTCAGCAGGCGGTGGGTGTTGCCCGCCGGCCCCGCCATGAGCGGCGGCAGCGTGGTGGCCACGCCCCCGCCGGCAGCTGCTGGGCCGCCCGCGGCCATGCCCGCAACAGCGGGCGCGCCGCCGGGCTGCTGGCTGGCTTCCAGCAGTGAGCGCGGGATCGTGACACCGTCGTCGTCATCGGGCTGCGCGGCAGCCGAGGACGCGGCGTCGCCAGGCGCGGGCGCGCCGGTGGCGCGTGCCTTGGCTTCGGCGCTGCGCCTCAGGAGGTGTTCGGGGATCTCGGTCATGGCGTTCGTTGCGGGACGTTCAGGGTTCCTACAGGGGTCCCGATATACCTCCGTCCTTTCTCACTCTCCAGAAATGGATCGCCATGAAGATGACGATCACAAAAGGAAGCATCAAGACGTGCAGCACGTACCACCGCAGCAGCGTCTCCGCTCCGATCTGCTGGCCCCCCAGCAGCACAAAGCGCACTTGGTCACCGAAGACGGGCGTGAACCCCATCATGTTCGTGCCCACCGTCACCGCCCACAGTGAGAGCTGGTCCCACGGGAGCAAGTAACCCGTGAAGCTGAGAAGCAACGTCAGTTGCAGCAGCATCACGCCGACGACCCAGTTGAACTCCCGGGGTGCCTTGTAGGCGCCGTGGTAGAAGACCCGCGCCATGTGCAAGAAGACCGTCAGCACCATGAGGTGCGCAGCCCATCGGTGCATGTTTCGTACGAGCAGGCCGAACGCAACCTGCGTGTGGAGGCTCTCGATGTCCGCCCAAGCCGCTGTATCGGTAGGTCGGTAGAAGAACATCAGGAAGATGCCCGTGATCGTCAGCAGGATGAACAGGAAGAAGCTGAGACCGCCCAGACATAGCGTGTAACTGACCTTCACCGCGTGCCGTTTCACCTTCACCGGGTGAAGGTGGTACAGGACGCTGTTCATGACGACGTACGAGCGGTTCCGGGGGCTGTCGGTGTAGCCCTTGCGGAAGATCGAACCGGGGCGGAAGACCGACGTCCAGAACTGGCTGTCCTGCATCCAATCGGCCGCCTGCGATTGCGCGTTCTGCAGACGCTGCGGCAGGTTCGGCTTGGATTTGGGGGACTCGAGAGTGTTCGCCATATGTGTTCGATCTAGGTCGACCGGGTCCTTCGCTGTCGCAACAGTTCAAGCATCGGGGCTCGCGCTACAGACGCATTCCGTAGGCGTAGCCGTGGGTGTGGGTCCGGCCGTGGACATCGCCCGACGGCGGAGGGGTGTTGCTGACCCTGCCGAGCGTGATCACGCCGGTCGGGCAGCGGTCGACACACAGCGCACAACGGGTGCACACGTCGTCGTCGATGATGAAGATGGCGTTGTCGGTGGGATCCAGCCCCGGCAGGTCCACGCCGACGGCCTCGTCGACGGCCTCGGTGGACACGTACCAGATGCACTTCCATGGGCAGATATCTACGCAGCCCTCGCACTGGATGCACTCGGACTGGTCGATATTGATGAACTGCTTCGGCTTGACCGCGGCGTCGAGGTACGCGGCATCGACCTGATGCAGGACGTAATCGTCCCGGAACTTGGGCATTGGCGGGTTCGCGTCGTTCGCAGCCATGGGTTCGCTCTCTCAGTTGCCCTTGATGAGGGGACGACCGTAATCCGAGGTCGCCTCGGCGATGAGCTGGGCCTTGTCACGCCGCTGCCACCACTTCGACAGCAGCGGAATGCCGACGAGGGCCGCAAGGTGCTCGATCACGATCACGGTGTCGCTGACCTTCTTGAGGTCGATGCGCATCGGCGGGAACGTGATGGGAGACGTCATGAACTGTCCCTCAGTGACCAGGAAACGTTCGACCGACCAGCCCCATTCGTTGTCGGTGAGGCGGATCCAGCGGTCGGGCACGATCCCGAAGACCAGCAGCATCATCATGAACACGTAGGCCGCCCCCAACATGGCCTCGCCCCACGTGGTGGGACGGTCAGCGGGACGGCGCTTGCCGTACCACATGAAGCCCGCAACCATCAGCGCGGTGACGAGGATCGAGGTGATGAGTGCAACCACTCTTTCGTTCCTCCCGCGTTCGGTCGTCGGCGTGTCAGGACCGCTGCAAGCTGGCGCATTCGATGCTTTACCGAGTACGTCAGCCGCAACGAGACCGGGTCAAAGATTACCGGCACCCCGGCTATGGCGCGTGATGTTCTAGCACGACAACCTGCGGTCGCCACCGTGTCACCGCAATCCGTCACCGCAATCCGAGCTGACTTCTACTGCGCCATTGGAGTGACTGCGTGGCAGACTTGCGCCTCGGTGCGCTCGGGCGCGTATCGTGCGCTGCGAACTTGGCCCCGCCGGCCGTGCCAGAACCCCTGGGGGAAACCCCGCGGAGGATCCCGTGACCGATGTTCCCGAGTACCTGCTGGAGCGCTCGCGACAGCGTCGCGTTGCCTTAGGGGTGCTCGAGGACGACGGCAGCGGGGACGGTGGCGCCGCTGCTGCTGCGCCGGCGGCCGGCGCAGCTCCGGCGGCAGCGTCGGGCCAGGCTGAGATGATCGCTGCGGCGCGCGAAGCGGCGAAGCTCGAAATCGAACCCGCACCGCCGCCTGATGCCCCATGGGTGGTCGCGGCCCAGACCCGTCACCGGATTCCGATCTGGGTGCTGCCCGTGCTGTTCTGCCTGCCGCTCTGGGCGTTCGTGTACGTGAAGCTGACCGAGCCGCCGCCCGAGCCGATCACGGCGATTACCGAAGGCGCGACCACATACTCAGTGCGCTGCGCGAGCTGTCATGGCGGCGATGGCTCCGGTTCCGAAGGCGGTGCCGTGGGCCGACCGCTGTGGAACGGCGGGGTGTTGCTGACGTTCCCCGGCCTGGACGATTCGTTCATCGAGTGGATCTCGGTCGGCTCTGAGGGGATCGGCTTGGGGCAGGCCTATGGCGACCCGAACCGCCCAGGCGGCGCACACATCGCCGGCGGCAGCGACAACGCGGCCAAGATGCCCGCATTTGGCGATGTGCTCAGCGAGCACCAGCTGTACTCGGTCGCGCGCTATGTCCGCGAGGTCATCGGCGGTGAAGAGATCAGCGACGAGGTCGCGGCTGAGCGTGACGCCGAGTGGGAACACCGTGGCGGCGGCTCCGATTCCGGTGAGGGCGGCGGCCACTGAGGCCCAGTTCTCAGCGCTGCGGCGCACCTGCCGGGCCCCGTTCCGCAGGGCGCCGTGGCCGTGACCCAGACAGCGTGACCCACACACCGTGACCCACACACTGGCGTGCGACGTGCTCGTCGTCGGCGGCGGGCCTGCCGGCTGTGCCGCTGCCTACTGGTCGGCACGCGCGGGGCGCGACGTCGTGCTCATCGAGCGCGCTAGCTATCCACGCGAGCGCGTGTGCGGCGATGCGCTCACTCCAGTCGCGGTGGGCGAACTCATCGACATGGGCTGCGATCCCAGCGCCGCGCGCTGGCACCGGCACCTTGGGCTGCGCATCACCGCCCACGGTCAGAGCCTCGAGGTGCCTTGGCCCAAAGGTGAGCAGTGGCCTGGTTACGGCGTCGTCGTGCGCCGACCGAGGCTGGATGCCCTGATGTCGGCCCGAGCCCAATCCGCGGGGGCACGCGTGCTGACGGGCACAGAGGTCACGGCTCCGCTGATCACCGATGGTCACCTGCGGGGATGCACTGCGATCGCCACCGGCGCGGGCAGTGCGCGCCAAGGGCCGATGGCAGCCCATGCCCGCTATGTGGTAATCGCTGACGGGCCGCGCTCGAACTTCGGCCGGGCGCTCGGAACCGTGCGAACCCGGACGTACGCGCAGGGTTTGGCGATGCGCGCGTATTACCCCACGCCGCGCCATGCCGAGCCGTGGATCGAGTCGGTCTTCGCACTCACCGATCATGCAGGCAGCCAATTGCCGGGCTATGGCTGGGTGTTCCCGGTCGGCGATGGCACCGCAAATGTGGGCGTGGGTCTGCTCAGCCATCACTACGGCAACGAGGCCATCTCGCTCGAACGCCTCTTCGAGCAGTGGACCACCCAGATTCCTGATCGTTGGGAGATCGACCCCGCTGGACTGCATTCCGCGCCAGCAGGTGGCCGACTGCCAATGGGAGGGTCGGTGCGGCCGCGCTCGGGGCCGAATTGGGTGGTGGTCGGCGATGCGGCCGGCAGTGTCAACCCTTGGAACGGCGACGGCATCGGCCCGGCGCTGACAACGGGTCGGCTGGCCGCTGAGGTCATCGGTCGAGCACTCGACACCGACGACGGCCTCGAGCTGCGGCACTACGAGGCCGCGCTGGCTGCCCGTTGGCAGCGGTACCACCACCTCGGCCGGCTGACGACGCGCGCACTCGGTCAGCCCGGTTTGATGCGGAAGCTGACGCAGCTTGCGATTCGCTCCCCCAGGATGGGGAACCTGGCCATGCGCGTCTCGACCGACCTGCTGGCGGCCAAGGCTGGTCCCATCGGCCCCCGCGGCATCTACCGGGCGGCCTCGGGGGTGGCGCGACTCTGGCGAGACCGCACCTAGAGCACTAGCGGACAGGGGCCCTCGGGCTTTCCAACCGTGGCGATAGTCGATGGATGTCTGATGGCGGTCACCGTTGGTGCCGACCACCGCGACTCGGCGGAATCGTGAGTCCTCCTGGTCGTCGATTCGCGGCGTACCGAGGGATTCCCCAATGAATCAATCTCATGCTGGTAGACATCTGCATTCATGTTTGCCGCGCGGCGCGCATAGGAGTTCAGCATGCAGAAGACTTGTCTGTCAGACCCCCCTCCCCCTCGCATGAGGCGCGCATGTGGCGCAGTGCTGACCATCGCATTCCTGTTCTCGAGTCTGGTACTGATCCCGGCCGTCGCAGCGCAAACCGCGACCGTGCCGTCCGAGCCGTACGCAGTGCGGATGTTCGCGAACCACAGCACGATCACCGTGCTGTGGGGGGCACCTGACGACAGCAGCGCATCGTCGGTCACGAAGTACAGGGTGCAATGGCGCAACCTGACCGCGAGTGAGGGCTGGCCGACCGGCAACGACTTTGGCGATGCACACCGGCAAGTCGAGATCACTGATCTGTCGAACCTGTGGTATCGGATCACCGACCTCACTAACGGTGCCGATTACCACGCGCGTGTTGCAGCAGTAAACGTTCACGGCATCGGACCGTGGGATGAGTCCTCGAATTTCAGCAACTTCGGAAGGCTGAGGGCCCCCAGCACGTTCTCCACGCTGTCGATGCCGCCGACTGATATCACGCTGGCGCCAGGTGATGGGGCAATCACCGCGACGTGGGGCGCGCCGAACGACGACGGCGGCGGCGAGTCTGACAGCTACCGGCTGGAATGGCAGGAGCTGGACGGCGCCGGTGAGCCGGTTGGTCTAACGGACCTTGAGGATCGGATCTCCAATCTGTCCCACACCATCTCCGGCCTGACGAACGGGACCACCTACCGGGTGCGGGTTGCCGCGTTCCACACCCGACTGAGTGCGGGTCGCTTCACGCCGTGGCTGGCAGCATCGCCGACTGATACTGCCTCGCCGCCGTCAGTGACGTATTCCGCGCCTGCCGATCCATCGCCGTCAGTGGCGCCACAACCGCCGGATGGCTACCGATCAGCAGGAGGCCACGGCGTCGGCATCGTCTGGTGGTATGAGCCGCCGGACACTGACACGGTTCCCGGAGACGGCGGCAGCCCGGTCACGAGCTACACCTTGCAGTGGAAAACGGGCGCGGACGCCTGGCCGACGGGCAGCAGCTACGGCATCGCCGACCGGCAAGTCCGGATCGACGTGCCGGCATCGCTTGTGGACAGCCAGGCCGGCTCCGTGCTCGACTACCTCATTCCGGGACTAGACGACGGTGCGACCTACACGGTGCGGATAGCGGCAACAAACAGCGCCGGCCAGAGCGACTGGGACGAGCGGACCATCCGGTTGCGAGGCCATCCGCCCTCGGAACCTCGAGGATTCTGCCTGAAGGTCAACTATGGCGGCATATCTGTGCTGTGGGACGTGCCGGTCGACCATGGCGGAGATCGCATCACGGGATACGCCGTTTCCTGGAAGCCGCTCGGCGCAGCCGGGTATCAAGACCAAGACCGCGATTCCGTCAGTGGGAGCAGCCCTCAGCACATGATCGATGTGACCACAGCAATGCTGGTGACGGGCGAGTCCTATGCCGTGCGCGTTCGTGCCAAGAACCGCTATGGGGCGGGCCGCCACGTCGACGAGCTGACGATTGCGTATGACACTGGCGCCAAGGCAGGCACCTGCCCGACCGCACCGCCATCCACGTCGCCAACTACATCGAATCGAGATGTTCGACGGTCTCCAGCGCCCCAGAATCCTCGCCCGACAATCACGCGCTTCAGCGGCCCAGATCGCTATGCGACCTCGTTGGCGATAGCGCGAAGAGTGGCGCGCGACACCAGCGGAAGCACCGTTGTGCTGGTTTCGGGCGAAAGCTGGGCTGACGCGGTGGCTGCTGCAGGGTTGGCGGGACGGCTGCGCGCGTCGATTGTGCTCGTCCCCAAAGAGGGACTCGACAGCGACGCGCTGAGATTCTTGTCCCAGACCGGTGCCAGAAGGGTCGTGGTCGTCGGCGGCGAAGCGGCCGTGCCGGCCTCGAGCTTGGCAGGTTTAAGCCCCGGCGTCACTGTGGAACGCGTCTCTGGCTCTGACCGCTACGCGACCTCCGCGGCAGCGGCACGCCGTCTCGGATCCGGGGGCTGGCTCAAGGACTTCGGCCGGGTCGCATTCGTGATCAGCGGCGTGTCGCACGAACACGGCATCTCGATTGGCCCGGTCGCAGCGCGCGGCGGACACCCAGTCCTGTTGACGCGCTCCGATCGCCTGCATCCCGATGTCGAGGCGTATCTGGCCTCGGGCGCGGTCACCCATGCCATCTTGGTGGGCAACGAGGCTGCCGTGGACGCCGGTACAGCCCAGACCATCGCCGATCTGGGGCTTCAGGTCACTCGTCTGGCCGGAACAGATCCATATGCGACCGCGATCGCCGTGGCGAAGTTCGCCATTGGCGGGTCCGAAGCCGGGCCAGGCGCGCAGTGTTACGGCACCTCGGTGGTCGGTCTCGCGGCGTTGGCGAGCTCGATGGATGCGTTGAGCGCAGCACCGATGCTTGGCAAGTCATGCGCTCCGCTGCTGCTGAGCTCGCCTGAGGGGCTGACGCATGCCACCAAGCGGTACCTGCTCGCGCTGATTCGAGAGTACGGCGTCGCCGTGCATGTCATTGGAGGTCAGGCTGCCGTTCCGGCGTCCGTCGTCGCGTCGTTCCGATGACCTCGGTGGTGTGGGCGAGGCTGACGAACATCGCTTCGTAGGCACCAGGCGCGAATGCCACCCCACGAGCCAGCAGCTCGGCGTGCAGTCGGGCGTAGGCCTGCTCGTCGGTCGTGCGGGCGTCGTCGTAGTCCGCCGGCACCCAGCCTGGTTCGGGAGCCCAACCGCAGTACAGGCCGACGAGGGTGTCGACCTGGCAGACGATCGCGTCGAACCCAGCGTCCGCAAGGACGTCATTGGGTCGTGGTTGGCGATGCGGCCGGCAGCATCAACCCTTGGAACGGCGATGGCATCGGTCCGGCGCTGACAACGGGTCGGCCGGCTGCTGAGGTGATCGGACGAGCACTCGACGCCGACGGCGGCCTCGAGCTGCGGCACTACGAGGCCGCGCTGGCTGCCCGTTGGCAGCGGTACCACCACCTCGGCCGGCTGACGACGCGCGCGCTCGGCCAGCCCGGTTTGATGCGGAAGCTGACGCAGCTGGCGATCCGCTCCCCCCCGGATGGGGAACCTGGCCATGCGCGTCTCGACCGACCTGCTGGCGGCCAAGGCTGGTCCCATCGGCCCCCGCGGCATCTACCGGGCGGCCTCCTCGGTAGCGCGGCTCTGGCGAGACCGCACCTGACCACCCCAGACTGTCCTCACCATCCCCTATCCCATCGTCATCACCCTGGTCTATTTTGCGGTATAAAAATAGGATATTTTGCGGTACTCATAAGGTATATTCTGCGGCATGGAAACGACTCCGCTTTCGCCCGCAGACTATGTTCCCCGAGTCGTCGACCAGCAGATGCGAGCGCTGCTGCGGACCGCACCGGCCGTGGTCGTGGAAGGCCCGCGTGCGTGCGGGAAGACATGGACCGGCCGGATGTTCGCCAACAGCATGGTGCGATTCGACCAACTCGAGGCGACGCGCCTGGCGTTGACCGTCAACCCGGCTTCGTTTCTCGTCGGCGACACGCCACGGCTGCTTGACGAGTGGCATCTGGCCGACGGTCTGTGGAACGCGATGCGTCACGCGTGTGACGACCGAGGTGCGAGCGGCCAGTTCATCTTGACCGGCTCAGTGAAACCCGTCGTAGCGGTCACCGACCACAGCGGAGCGGGTCGCGTCGCGCGGCTGCGAATGCGCCCGATGTCGCTGTGGGAGTCCGGTGACTCGACCGGCGTCGTTTCGCTGGCGGGCCTGCTCGCTGGCGACATCTGTGCAGCCGATCCTTGCGAAGCGGATCTCACCCGCATCGGGGAATTGATCTGCCGCGGCGGCTTTCCGCGTCTCGTCACGATGGATCCACTCGATGCGCGGGCGCGCCTGCGCGATTACCTGCACGACCTTTCTCAGATCGACCTGGTGACGGGCGACACCGCGGCTCACGACCCACACAAGATGTTTGCGTTGTTCACCTCGCTCGCCCGCAACGAAGCGACATCAGCCGCGCTGACGACCCTGGTCAACGACACCGCGAGCTTTGGCGGGCCGTCAGATCGCGACACGGTTAGCCGATACCTCGACAGGCTGACCGATGCATTCGTCATCGAGCCATTGCCAGCATGGTCAACGCACCTGCGCAGCACGGCAACGCTTCGTTCCAAACCGAAGCGTTACTTCGTCGACCCGTCCCTCGCGACCGCCGCACTGCGGGCCTCCCCGGACGGCTTGGTCGCTGATCTCGAAGCGCTCGGCTTGCTGTTCGAGTCTCTGGTCATCCGAGATCTTCGTGTCTACGCCGGGGCCTTCGGTGCCGATGTCATGTATTACCGCGACAGCAAGGGCCTGGAAGCTGATGCGATCATCACGCAAGGTGCCGGCGACTGGGCCGCCGTCGAGATCAAACTCGGCGGTACCGCCGCCATCGAAGCAGCGATCACATCGCTGCGCTCTTTGCGCGCCAGGGTCGACCCCCGACGCGCCGGCGAACCTTCGCGCCTCATCGTCGTCACAGCGGTAGGCCGAGCCTTCGAGACCAATGACGACATCGCCGTCGTGCCCATCACCCACCTCCGCCCCTGAACTGTCCACCATCGGTCCCGATGTGCGCTCGCAGTCTTGGGCCTCAGAATGGCGGGCCAGCGGCGGGACTTCCGGTTGTGAACGGCGAGATGACCGGACGCAAGGCGAGACGTTGAAGGATCTCGAGGAGCGTCTGCGCGATCTCCACGCGGATCTGACGAGCGGTGAACTGCCTGGAGTCCGCCACGTCGCCGATCTCACGCTGGTGTGAAGCGGGCTGAGCTGGTCAGGCGAATCCGCGCGACAGGGTCGGTCTCGGTTCGGCATGGCTCGAAACACGACTGGTATCGCGCCCCAATATCGGCGCGTATCAGGCGGTGCGCGCCATAACGAGATCAATGAGCGATTAGCCAGACAGATCATCAAGCAGCTCAGCCTGCCAAGCGATTGACAGCTGAGTTTCTAGGTGGCCGGGACGCGGATGGCCTCAAAGTGATCGCGGCCTGCGTCGATCAGCGAGTGAGGCTTCTCGCTGCACACGACGTAGAGCGCGTCGCGAGCACGGGTCATGGCGACGAAGAGCTTGGTGGCGGCGAGCGCCTCTGCATCGGCGCGCTCGGCGGGAGGGAACTTGTTGGAGGCCGTGAACGGCCATGCGCCGTGCGACACACCGAGCAGAAAGACGACCTTGAACTCCAGGCCCTTCGCCCGATCGAAGGTCCCCACCTTGACCTCTTCGGACGCCTTGCCAGCGAAGTCCTTCAGGTTGATACAGCTCAGGCCGGCCTGCTCCAGTACCGAGATCGCCGCATCGACCCGGCTGTTCGTGGCCGCAAAGACACCGAAGTCACCCAGACTCAGCGCTGGGTTCGTTGCGGCGAGCAAGGTGATTTCTTCCACCACGTACCGGCGCTCATCGCCTTGATCTGCGGCGATCACGAGGCGCGGCGTCACACCGTCACGGTGAGTTTCCCATTGCACATCAGCGCGTCGCCGCGGCCGCGCTGATGTCGGCACCGCAGATGCTGAGCCAGACGGTTCGTCGTCTGTCTCGTCGCTGAGATCGTCAATTTCCTGCGCGCCGGTACAGGCCATGGCTGCCTCGATGATCTGACGCGTGTTTCGGTAGTTGACGACCAGCACTTCGCTGCGGCCTCGAACTTCAATGCCCGCATCACTCAGTGCGAAGCCTCCGGGATAGACACGCTGGGCGGCATCGCCGACAATCAGCAGCGAGTTGTGGCCAAGCACGAAGCCGTGCCCTTCGCCGGTCTCGTAAGGGACGCGTTCGGCCACCAACGCGCTCAGCAGCTCTAGGCCAATCTGGGTCAGGTCCTGCGATTCGTCGACAAGCACGGCGCGGTATCGAGGCTGCGGGAGCGATCGCACGTAGTCACGCGCTCGGCGGATGCGGTCATCGAAGTGTTCGAGGCCCTTATCCGCCATCATTTCGCGCCATGCGAGATGGAGGTCCCACATCTGGTCGCGCACGGGTTGCTGGAACGCAACTTCGCGGCCATGGCGCCTGACCTTGCGATAGGTCTCCAAGTCTCCGATGTCACGCCCGATGATGACCTTGGTCACCTCGTCGATGAGGTAGTCGTCGGAGAGTCCCAGCACGTGCAACGGCGAACCGGGTCGAACCACGTCGCGCTTCGCCCGCGCGAACGCGCTCTTCGACTGCGAGATGTTGACGCTCGCCTGAGGGCCACCGCAATGCTCGTCGATCTCTTGGCATAGGCGGTCCGCGAGCTGGTCAATATTCGTGAACTCGACCGATCCCGAGACCGACGTGGGCAGCCTCAAATACAGACTCCCGAGCACGGGCGGCAGGCTTCGGATGAAGGTCGTGAAGAGGATCGGCCGGGGTTCCTCGCCGAATATCCCTTCTTGCAACGGGCGCTTGGCCAGCCAGGCCGCTCGATGCAGTGCCACGGTGGTCTTGCCGGTACCCGCTGATCCGCTTACCCGGGCAGGGCCAGTGAAGTCGCGTTCGACGATGTCGCGCTGCGAGGGGTGCAGAAAGATCATCCAGTCTTCGATAGGAGCTTCGGCGAGGCGCTTGACTTCGTCGGCGTTCAGCGTGATCGACAGCGCGGCCGCGGCACCACGCTCGGTGATGTCTCGAGCGAACTGCTCGACAGCCGCTTGCTCTGCTGTGGTCAGTTGATCGCTGCGCCATTGGTCAGGATGAACCTCGTGCAGTTCAAACAAAAGTTCGAGCAGCGAAAGTCGCAAGGCGATGTTGTCGTCGCCCGGCCAATGACGCAGTAGCACGTCGTCCCCGTCAAGATCGGTCGCCCGAACCAGCGCCTCCGTCTGATCGGTGCTCACGCCACCGAACTCGTCTCGCACCTTGAACATGTCGAGCACGTCTGCGGCAGACCACATCCACAGCAGCGGTCGTTGCGGCTCGTCCTTCGTCGGCAGGTGTTCTTGAGGCTCTTGGACATACGGGTCCGTCTTGGCGTGGCGTTCTGTTGACGGAAGGCCATCTTCAACCGGCTCGCTTGCGGGCATCGCCTCGGTCGGTGGCGGCGAAGTCGGCAGGGTTCTGATGCGCTCGGCCCGCTCATAGACCGCGTCGTGATGACCGGCGTGAACCAGCTCGCTCGTTGCTCCGAGGCGCCGGAGCAACAGGCGCAGATCTTTAGATGCCCGTGCGGACCACAGCCAATCGACTGAACTCCTGACGTTCAGCTTCTTGAGCTTCAATCCGGGATGCGATGGGTCCTCGGCGAGCTGTCCCACTGCATCCCAAACGCTGATCTGTTCGTTCCTGGTGAGTTCGTGCACCGAGTTTCGAAACCCAGGCGCGAGTCGCAGATCGAGGGAGACATGCACCGTCGTGCTCGACACGAGCGATGAGGTTAGGCCCACCCGTTGTCGCCAGCCGTGCTCGGTGCGCCAAGAGCTCCGGTTCGTGCGCTCAGGCCCCGATCAGCAGCGTCGCGTCGGGGCGGAGCAGCGCGAGGCCGCGATCAAGGGTCGCGACAACGCCACCGTGGTGCTCGGCCAGCGCCGCAAGGTAGGCGTCGGTGACTTGCCGGTGGCCGATGACCCCACGCAGTGACGCATCCCCGTAGCCGAGGTTGTCGGGCCAGAAGACATGATTCGGTTGCCGTGAGATGGCTTCGAGTGCCGTGAGAGCAGCTTCTGCGGATCTGCCTTCTCGGATCAACAGTCGCAACAGCGCTCCCTGGGTAATCGGGCATGTGGCAACCACACCTTGATGCTGCGCAAGCCACGAGTGCGCCATGCCGTGATGCACATGGCTCGGCACCGTCAGTGCGATCAGCAGATTGCTGTCCGCCAGCGCCACGTTCACCATTCGTCCTCGAGCGACCTGACGTCCTCGATGGTGATCGGTCGGTCGAGGTTTACCGTGGGCCACCCAGTTTCGTGGGATGAGTCACGGGTGGCGCTTCCGGTACCGGTGGCCTTACGGAGCATCTCCACGATGACCCCGCTGAGGGTCTTGTGCTGCTGATGGGCCAGCTCGCGGGCGAGAGCGTGCAGGTCGTCGGGCAAATCGACGGTGGTGCGCATCACCGCATCATAACATCGATGTGCAATGATACGCAAGGCCGCGGCGCAACAGCGACGGACAGCCACCCTGCTCCCCGCCACGAGCGTCACAGGCTCGCCCGTCACGATGGCGGGCCAGCGGCGGGACTTCCGGTTGTGACCGGCGAGATGACCGGACGCAAGGACGCGCTGTCGGGGAGGTCGCGGTTACCGCCGATTCCGCGTCGGGATTAACTCTCCACGAGCGCTATGTTCAACACAAACGGCCAGCAGGGAGACGCGGGCGTGCGGACCACAAAGATCGTCTACTGGCAAGGGGACGAGTGGTGGCTCGGCTACCTCGAGGAATTCCCCGACTATTGGACCCAGGGCACGACGCTGGGGGACCTCGAGGAGCACTTGCGCGACCTCCACTCAGACCTGACGAGCGGTGAACTACCTGGGGTTCGTCACGTCGCCGATCTCACGTTGGCGTGAAGCGGGCCGAACTGGTCAGACGGATCCGCTCGACCGGATCGATCTTGGTTCGGCACGGCGCCAAGCACGACTGGTATCGGAACCCCGAGACCGGCGAGTATCAGGCGGTACCGCGCCACAACGAGATCAATGAACGACTCGCCCGGCGCATCATCAAGCAACTGAGCCCACCAAGCGATTGACGTCTGGGTCCCTAGACCGGGCCTGTCATGAAGTTTGTGTAACCGGCGAGACGGGCTGCCAGCGCTCGATGCTCAGGCTCCGGGAGCCGTCAAGGCGCCCGAAATATTCGAGTGCCGCCACGATGTCGCCGCCCAGGCCGCTGGTGACGGGCGCCGTCGTACCCGGCGTCGACGAAGCCTGAGGCCGATGGACGAGATGAGCAGTCCGATGGACGAGATGAGCAGGTTGCCCAACACCGCCAGCCAGCACGCCGCAGTCACGGACCAGCCGAGGCCGTCTACGTCACCAGCCATTCCACCCGCGGCCATCGGCCCGAAGGCGGAAGCCACGACGGCCCAGTCATAGGCCCGCTCCCCGACCGACGACTCCCCACTTCGCTCCACCCGATGACGGCGCAGATCCCGAAGCCGGTCGGAAAGCGAGTTCGCGATGGCGAAATTGGCAAATAGCACCGGTATCCATGTGTGCAAATACCAGCCGAATCCTTCGACCAGGACGAGCACGGCCAGCGGCGAAAGGATGATGGTGGCATGGCGCTTGACCACGCTCGCCCGCATCTGCTCTTCTTCGACGGTCACGGGCGCGGGTCATGTCGATGAAGAGCGGCGAGGGCGGCGTCGATGACCTCGGGAGTGTGGGCGAGGCTGACGAAGATCGCTTCGTAGGCACCGGGGGCTAGGGCTATGCCCTGGTCGAGCATGTGGGCGTGGAGGCGGGCGTAGGCCTGCTCGTCGGTGGTGCGGGCTTCGTCGTAGTTCTTGGGTTGCCACTCCGGGTTACCGCCTGGAGACGGACCCATGTAAAGACCCAGGAGCGTGCCTTCTTGGATGACTCTTGCTTCGAACCCAGCCTCAGCGAGCATGGTCCCGAGGTCGGTGCCCGTAGCGGTGACCGTTGCTTCGAGGTCGCTGTAGAAGTCCGGCGTCATGTGCTCAAGGGCAGCGAGGCCGCCAGCGGTGGCAAGGGGATTTCCTGACAGAGTGCCTGCTTGGTACACGGGGCCGAGTGGTGCGAGTGTTTCCATGATCTCGGCGCGGGCACCGATGGCGCCGATGGGCAGCCCCCCGCCGATCACCTTGCCGAAGCATGAGACATCGGGTGTCACTGCGAAGCGTTCGGCCGCACCGCCTCGGCCCAAGCGAAAGCCGGTGATGACCTCATCGAAGATCAGCAGCGCGCCTATCTCGTCGCAGGCTTGGCGCAAGCCCTCCAAGAATCCGGGCACAGGAGGAATCAGACCCATGTTGGCTGCTACCGGCTCGACGATCACCGCTGCCACATGATCGTCCAACTCGGGTACCTCGTTGTAGGGCACGACGATGGTGTCGGCCACTGCACTGGGCGGCACGCCGACCGAACCAGACAAGCCCAGCGTGGCCACACCGCTGCCCCCTGCCGCCAGCAGCGCATCTGCATGGCCGTGGTAGCAACCCGCGAATTTCACGATGCGCGGCCGCCCGGTATACCCGCGAGCCAGGCGCACCGCTGTCATCGTGGCCTCGGTGCCGCTGTTCACCAGCCGCACCTGCTCCACACCGGGTGCAGCCTCGGCGATCAGGCTCGCCAACCGAACCTCCCGCTCGGTCGGCGCGCCGTACGACGTGCCTTGAGCAGCAGCCGCGGCAATCGCTTCGGTGACCTCCGGGTGTGCGTGACCCAGAATGATCGCCCCGTAGGACTGCACGAAGTCCAGATACCGGCGACCTTCGACATCGAAGACATACGGCCCCTCGGCCCGTGCCACGAAGTACGGGGTGCCGCCGACAGCCCCGAAGGCCCGCACTGGCGAGTTCACCCCGCCAGGAATCACACGCTGGGCAGCCTCGAACAGTGCTGCATTCGTCGGGTGCGGCTGCGTCACGGCCCCGCAGCGTAGGCCATGTCTCAGCACGCAATCACCGGCTGATCATGGGGCGAGCAACGAGCAATCACGGAGTCAGAAGCGCACCAAACGTACTGTGACTCGCCGCGTCTACCGCAGTCTGCTGACCGGTTTGGCACCCGCCCGCCGGGCGCGCCGGTCTCAGACAGGCGCGAGCGACTTGAGCCGTACCGCGGACAATCGCTTCAGTTGCTGGTTCCGCGGGTCCACCTCGATGCCGACGGATTCGAGCGCTGTCAGGCCGAGCAGCGGCTCGGTGTCGTCGTCGACGAAGATCACCCTGCCAGCGACGACTTCGTCCATGAATTCGAACTCAGCCAAGGCGATGTCGAACTCCTTCGAGGTGCCATCGGCGAGCTCGAAGGTGCGCTTGGTTCTCGGCGTGATGCCGATGGCCTCCAAGTGTTGGCGCGGAACGACGGCATCCGTCGTCCGCGGCGGGGAGTCTCACGCGCGGCGTCTATGGGGTTCGAATGATTTTCTGGCGTGCGAGTCACGGCACCAGTGTTGCAGAGCGCTCTTATCAGCCATTCCCAGCAGCAATCACTGCTTCGATGAGACCGTCGTCGGAGGGGCGGCTGGCAACGGCTGCCACTGGCAGGTCCGCCTCGGCGCACGCAGCCGCAGTGGTGCGGCCGATGCAGATCACCTTGCCGCTGACCGGTCGGTCGCCGATCTGGGTCAGGTGCCCGTGCACCGCCGAGGGCGAAGCGAAGATCACCGCATCCGCGGCAGCCATATCGGCAATGAGATGGTCCGACAGTGTGGGCGTGACCGTGCGGTACGCACTGACCGCGTCCACCGTCCAGCCGCGTGCTCGCAGTCCGTCGACGAGTTCGGGGCGGGCTTGGGCCGAGTGCGGCACAAAGCACGCGTCGTCCGGTCGTGGATCGGGGAAGGCCGCAGCGAGGCCAGCACCGTCATTGCGGTCGGGCACGAGGTTGGCAGGGCGGTCCAATTCGGCCTCGACGCGGGCGGCGGTGGCAGGACCGACGGCTGCGACACGAATACGCGCGAAGCGACGGCGCACTCCGCGACGGTCGGCGCGAGCGAGCGTCGCCGCGACCGCGTTGGGTGACGTGAATGCAACCCAGCTGAACTGTTCGAGCCGCAGCAGTGCATCATCGAGCGGCTGGCCGCCGTCCAGCGGGGGTACCACCGCGATGGCCGGCGCGATCACCGGGTGCGCGCCGTGCTCGCGAAGCAGCTCCGCCAAGAGACTCGCTTGGTGCGAAGCCCGCGTGACGACAACCGTGTGACCACCGAGCACGCCGATCTGGCCTTGCGTGCGCTCGGCCAGCCCGGGTTGATGCGAAAGCTGACGCAGCTGGCGATCCGCTCCCCCCGGATGGGGAACCTGGCCATGCGCGTCTCGAACGATCTGCTGGCGAGTCCCGATGGTCCTCGCGCGGACAGGCAGATCTACCGAGCGGCCTCCTCGCTGGCGCGGCTCTGGCGAGACCGCACCTGAGCCCCGCGGCCGGCGCCGATTCCGCGCCGGGTTTAGCGCTCCACGGGCGCTATGTTCAACGCAAACGGCCAGCTGGGAGATGCGGGCGTGCGGACCACGAAGATCGTCTACTGGCAAGAGGACGGGTGGTGGCTCGGCTACCTCGAGGAATTCCCTGACTATTGGGTTCAGGGCACGACGCTGGAAGACCTCGAGGAGCACTTGCGCGATCTCCACGCTGACCTGACGAGCGGTGAACTGCCTGGGGTTCATCACGTCGCTGACCTCACGTTGGCGTGAAGCGGGCCGAACTGGTCCGGCGGATCCGTGCGACAGGATCGGTCTTGGTTCGGCACGGTTCCAAGCACGACTGGTATCGGAACCCCGAGACCAGCACGTAACAGGCGGTGCCGCGCCACAACGAGATCAATGAACGACTCGCCCGGCGGATCATCAAGCAATTGAGCCCACCGAACGACTGACGTGTGAACCGTCAGGCAGCCGGGACGCGGATCGTCTCGAAATGGTCACGGCCATGGTCAATGAGCGAGTGCGGCTTCTCGCTGCACACGACGTAGAGAAAGTCGCGGGCGCGGGTCATGCCGACGAAGAGTTTGGATGCTGCCAGTGCCTCGGCATCGGTCCGTTCGCCTGGGTGGAGGCCCTTGTTCGCGGTGAACGGCCACGCTCCGTGCGAGATGCCGAGAAGAAACACCACCTTGAACTCGAGACCCTTCGCCCGGTCAAGCGTGCCGACTTTGACTCCACCGCCGCCAAGCGTTGAGTTCTTCAGATTCTGAGCCTCCAAGCCCGAACTCTTCAGCATGTTGAGGGCAGCGTCGACATCGTCGTTTCGGGCAGCGAACACGCCGAAGTCGTTCAGGGCGAGTTCCTCGTTGGCGTCCCGTAGCTGTGCGATCTCAGCAGCGACCCAGCGACGCTCACCTGGTTTGTTGGCGGCTATGACCAGCCTGGGCCGCACGCCATCGGTCGCCGCGTCGCTTTCGGCGTCACTACGGCGTACGACCGACCCGCTTCCTTGTTCGGCCTCAAGGTCGGCGACAGCGAAGCTGCCGACGCACGCGATGGCTGTCTCGATGATCTGGCGTGTGTTGCGATAGTTGCGCCCGAGATTGTGGCTGCGACCGCGCACGTCTACCCCGGCAGCTCGCAGGGTGTACCCGCCTGCGTAGACCCGCTGCGCCGCGTCGCCAGCAATCAGCACGGAATCCCGTCCCAACTCGTGGTGGGGCGGTCCCTGAGTCGTCGGAACCCGACGAGCTACGAGCGCGCACAGCAGTTCGAGGCCGGTCTGAGTCAGGTCCTGCGCCTCGTCCACAATGACCGTGCGATAGCGCGGCTCTGTCAGCGAGCGGACGTAGTCGCGGGCGCGTCGCATCCGGTCTTCGAAGTGCTCCAGTCCTTTCGCGTCCATAAGGTCGCGCCACGCCAAGCAGAGCTCCCAGACTTGTTCCCGCACGGAACGCCGGAACGGCATCTCGCGACCAATCCGGTCGATGCTCAGGTAGCCGTCGAGGTCGTCGATACCGCGGCCAATGATGACTCGCTGGATTTCCTCGCGCAGGTAGCCGTCAGAGCAGCCCAGTTCGTGCAGCGGCGTGCCCGGCTTGACAATCTCCTTCTTGGCGAGCGCAAAGGTGTTCTCGTTCTGCGCCCCGTTCCAATTGCCCAGGTCACCAGCTTCTTCGCACAACTCGGCTGCAAGCAGGTCAATATTGGTGAACGTGACAGCGTCGGGCACCGAGCCGGGCAGCCGCCCATAGAGCGCCTCGAGAACGGGCACCAAGGTCTTCACGTAGGTGGTGAACAGGATCGACAGCGGCTCGGTGCCGAACATGTCGGCCTCAGGCGGGTGCTTGGCGAGCCAAGCTGCACGATGCAGCGCCACCGTGGTTTTCCCTGTGCCGGCCGAGCCGCTGACGCGAGCTGGGCCAGCGAAGCTGTGTTCGACGATCTCGCGTTGATCGGGGTGCAGAAAAAGCATCCAATCTTCAATGGGTGCGGCCGCAAGATGCCGCAGTTCCTCGGTGCCAAGCTCGGCCGACAGCGCCGCCGCCGCCCCTTGCTCAGTGATGTCCCTGGCAAACCGCTCAACCGCGGCCGTCTCGTCGTCGGTCAGCCTTGCCTCGCGCCAGTCTTGCGGGGACATCTCGGACAGATCGACAAGCAAGTCGAGCAGATTTGCGCGCACCGACGCCTTGGCATCGCCTGGCCAACCGGTCAGCAGCACGTCCTCGACGTCATCTTCCGTCGCGCCGACCAGCGCCGCTGCCTGCGCTTCCGAGATTGCGACGAACTGATCACTCTGAGCCCCTCCAGCCGATTCGCTGCTACGAACCGAGATACTCATGCAGGTCTTCGACGGGCCACATCCACAGCAGAGGCCGCTGAGTTGCCTCAAACGGGGTCTCCGACTTCTCCGACACATCCGCCGCCCTTGGCTTGTCATGGCGGCTCGTCGGCACCGGCTTTCCGTCGCCGTCGGCGGAGACCACGCAGCCTGCCGATTCCGGCGTTACCGGTGCGGGCGGCGGCGCTCCGATGGTCTCGGCGCGGCTGTACGCCGCGTCATGGTGGTCCACATACACGAGGTGAGCGACCGATCCGTGACGCGTCAGCAGGATGCGAAGCTCCTTGGATGCACGCATCGACCACAACTGATCGGCCGGGCTCTTGCCGCGCAGCTTCTTGAGCTTCAGCCCAGGCAGTGCCGGGTTCTCCAAGTAGAGCATCACCGCAGCGTTGACCTGATGCTGCTCGTCGCGAGTAAGGCGGCGCAATGAGTCGCTGTAATCCGGCGACAGGCGCACACTCGGCAAACCGGCAACGGCAGGCGGGGTCACGACCGGCGACGCTATGCGAGTCGGTCGCGCAGATTCAAGGCTCGGGCGATGCCTCGTCGTATGCACTGCCGCACGCATACGTACGGTCAGACATCGGTGAAATTGATGCTTTAGATTGTCATGATAATCTAAAGGCAATGTATGGGCGCAAGTTGACATTGCCGCCGTCGGGCACCGAAACGTTCTTTCTGTGGGGACCTCGGCAGGCGGGAAAGAGCACCCTGCTGCGCCAGCAGTACCCCGATGGCGTGTGGGTGGATCTGCTCAAGGCCGACGACTTCCGCCGCTACGCAACCCGACCTGAGCGGCTGCGACAGGAACTGGAAGCGGCCGGCCCTCACGGCCCGGACCCGACCCGCCAGGTTGTGATCGACGAAGTCCAGAAGGTGCCCGCGCTGCTCGACGAAGTGCATTGGCTCATCGAACGTCACGGGCTGCACTTCGCGCTATGCGGGTCAAGTGCACGAAGAGTCCGTCACGGTGCGGCGAACCTGCTCGGCGGGCGAGCGCTGCGCTATGAGCTCCGCGGCCTCACCTCCGGCGAGCTCGGCGATGCGTTCAGCCTCGACCGGATGCTCAACCACGGGTATCTGCCGCGCATGTACGAATCGGAACGGCCCCACCGCCTGCTGGATGCCTACATCGCCGACTACCTGCGGCAGGAGATCGCCGCGGAGGGCCTCGTGCGCAATCTGCCGGCGTTCTCCGATTTCCTCGACGCCGCCGCCCTCAGCGACGGCGACCCCGTCAATTTCGCCAACATCGCCCGCGAATGCGGCGTCTCGGGGCCGACGGCGAAGGCGCACTTCGGCATCCTCACCGACACGTTGCTGGCCCGCTGGCTGCCGCGCTGGCGGCGACGGGCAAAGCGCCGTCTGGCCGGGGCGCCCAAGCTGTATTTCGAGGATGTGGGCGTGGTGAACCGCCTCGCCCGTCGCGGCACCGTCGAGCGGGGCTCAGACGCGTACGGCAAGGCGTTCGAGAACTGGGTGTTCCACGAGCTGTGCGCGATGACGGCGTATCACGAGACCGGCGAGGAGCTCAGCTACTGGCGGCTGCCCAGCGGCATCGAGGTGGACTTCATCGTCGGCGACATGCGCATCGCAGTCGAAGCCAAGGCCGCCGCCACCGTCACGACACGCCATCTACGAGGGCTGCGCAAGCTGGCCGAGGAGCACCCTGAGCTAGCGGCCCGAGTGGTGGTTTGTCTCGAAGACCGGCCACGCCGCACTCACGATGGGATCGACATCATCCCCGCAGACCACTTCGCCCGCCGCCTCTGGCAAGAGGGCCTCGCGCCATAGCACCAGGGCGTCGCCGCCGTCGAAGCCAAACTCGCCGCCCTCGTGAACGGCGACGACATCCGCCATCTATCTTCGCTCACTGGCAGTGGCATATGCCGATTGGTATCCCAATTCAAGCGTTGGAGAAATCGAACCAAATCGCTTGAGCCTTCGCGTTTTTGTGGGATCGGGGGCTGCTGGGTTCGGCGGGCGGTGCATGTACCCGACGGCTTCGACTGCGTCGACGAGCTCGATGTGGACGCCGGCGTGGTTGCGGCGGCGAGACGTCGCCGGACTGTGAGCACCGTTGTGGCCCCGACGGCTGCGGACACTCAGGACGCCTTACAGCGCCCCGGGTGTCGGGCGCTCGGCCGGTGAGCGCTGCGGTGCAGGCGACAGCAGCGACGGGCGACTCGACAACGAGCAGTGCCCACGGGGCCACGAGCAGTATCCAGCGGCGCGCCGGGTCGTCGTACATCCACAGCCTTGCTTCGGTCGTGCCGTCCGTCAATCCGACCGGAGGCGCCGGTTCATCGCTGGCGCTGCGACGTCAGCAAGAGGCGCTGCGGGTGGGGGCAGCTTCGGTGCCGTCGGGGTGTCAAATCCCTACCCGACGGTCTGAGTCCCGCTGTCGGTCATGGCACTCCGCCGTGTCGTTGTGTCATGGCTTCGGACCGTGGCGACGTCAGTCCGGGATCGGCGGGTAGTCGGCTTCGGCGAGGCGCAGCGCTTCGGGCGGGCAGGTAACGAGGTGTTCGAGGTCGGCGCACTGGTCGGCGAACCATGCGAGGTCTTCGTCGATGGCGAGCACGGCGGCTTTCGCATTCAGGATGTTTGCCGGTCCGAACAGGTCGGTTCCGTCGCAGGCGGCGATGAACTCGAAGTACGACGCCCGGAGTCCGACGGCGGGGGCGACATTGGCGGCCCGTGTCGTCGCGTGCGCATTGGCGGCAGCCACGTATCGGTCCCAGTTGGCGTCGGTCGGGGTGGCCTCGTAGGCATCGCCTGCTGCCCGCAACGCGTCGAGGGTCTCGTGGCTCGCCTCGATGGCCTCGTTGTAGGCGGTAACGAGCACCCCGTTGGCCGTGGACACTTCGTCGCAATTGGCCTCTCGCTGGGCGGGCGACAGGTAACGCTCAGCCGTCGTGGTGGCCGTCGATGTGGTGGTGGTCGTGGTCGTCGTTGGCGCGGCTGTTTCGAGTGCTGCTTCGAGGTCGGATTCGAGGTCAGCGATTCGGGCTTCGAGGTCGGCAGTGCGAGCGGCGGCGTTGTCGTCGCCCGAGGCGCATCCGGCGGCGAGCAGCACCACGGCACAGGCGACCGCGGCGAATGAGCGCGGGCGTGATGTCATCGCCTCGCAGCGTGGTGACGTGCCGTCGTGTCTGCCGGCGAGCGTCGTGTCATGGCTTTGGTCGTGTCTTCGAGACACTGGCGATGAGCACGAGCGTGAATGGTAGGACGCCGAGTGCTTCGGTGACGGTCATAGGGGGCGATGGGGTCTGTCAGAATCTGACAGACCCTGGGAAGCGGACGATGTCGAGCCTCGGCGCTCTGGTGCTTATGGCCGATCCTATTTCGGGATCTCAGAATGGTTCTTCGGTTGTTTCCGTGCGGGCAAGCGACGTACGAGCGAGTTCTAGCGATTTCCCTACCTGAGACCGCGGCAGCCCAAATGCGCGAGCCAAGTCTTGCAGCATCTTGAACTCGGCCTCATGAACCTCCCCGTCACACGCGGAGATGAAAGCTGCGGCCTGTAGCAATAGCTCCCGTCCCTGATTGTTCAAGGTTCCTGACAGCTGCCTCATTGATCTCATCGTCGCTAGGACATCGTCATCGGAGAACGCAGCTATGTCTTCGATCAAGTCGTCAAGACAGTAGGGGTACGGCAAGAAATCTTGTGCGATGACAATCAGGAACGCCGCTTCGTCTGGTGTGACCTCGCCGTCTGCCAACGAGATCGAAACCAGAAGGCGTCGAATGGCCTCCTCAGTCGTCGAATGAGCGGGAGCCTGAGTCAAACGCGGACTTGAGTCTTGTGGAGGGCGTCCCGCAACACCTGCAGAATTCGTCGGCGCCGGCACCGGACGCGAAGTCGTCAGTACCCCCTGGCTGTATGTGGAACCACAAGACCGGCACTCAATATAGGAACCCAGCTCGTCCAGAGGGATCAGTGGGATGAAGAACAGAGTGAACCATCTTCGTACCGAGACATTTGAGTACCAACGCTTGTCACCGCACCGAGGGCAACGAAAAGAGCCGCTTGAGACGACGCGAGCGCGAGACTTCCATCCGAAGATGATCACAATTGCATCCGCTCTGTCTCCAAATCGTCGATTTCCTGCCTGCGAAATCCGCGCGGTATCACTCGGGGTTTAGATACATGGCCAAACGTTCGAGGAGTGCATGTCGAGGCAGTTAGGACCCAAGAAACATGAGGCAATCTAATGCATAGCCTGAGCCAACTGGCTGACCGCGTCTAATCGGCGACGAGTCAGGAGTGGGTCGAGGAGGCGGCATCGGCGATGGAAGCGACGGCATCTTCGATGACGTCGGGTGTGTGTGCGAGGCCCACGAAGATCGCCTCGTAGGCACCGGGGGCGAACGCCACGCCACGTGCGAGCAGCTCGGCGTGGAGTCGCGCGTAGGCCTGCTCGTCGGTGGTACGGGCATCGTCGTAGTCGACCGGCAACCAGCCCGGTTCGGGCCCTGCGCCGCAGTACAAGCCGAGGAGCGTGCCGACCTGGCAGACGGCAGCATCGAAGCCAGCGTCAGCCAGCGCGTCGCGCGCGCCGTCGGCGAACCGGCTGGCCCGCGCTTCCAGCTCTGCATAGGCCTCCGGCGTGAGCCGTTCGAGTGCCGTCAGTCCTGCTGCGGTCGCCAATGGGTTCCCCGAAAGCGTTCCTGCCTGGTACACGGGACCGGTCGGTGCCAGCGTCTCCATGATCTCGGTACGTGCGCCGAGCGCGCCGATCGGCAAGCCGCCGCCGATGACCTTGCCGAAGCACGAAATATCGGGCGTGACCCCGTACCGCTCGGCCGCGCCGCCCGGGCCGAGACGGAATCCGGTGATGACCTCGTCGAAGATCAGCAGCGCGCCCGCCTCGTTGCAGGCGTTCCGCAGGCCCTCCAGGAATCCCGGCGAAGGAGGCACCAGACCCATGTTCGCCGCCACCGGCTCGACCACGACCGCAGCAACCTGCTCGTCGAGTGCGGGCACGACGTTGTAGGGCGCAATCACCGTGTCGGCCACTGCGCTCGGCGGCACGCCGGCTGAGCCCGACAGGCCGAGCGTGGCGACACCGCTCCCGCCTGCGGCCAGCAGCGAATCAGCGTGACCGTGGTAGCAGCCGGCGAATTTGACGATGCGGGACCGATCGGTGAAACCGCGTGCCAGCCGCACAGCGGTCATGGTGGCCTCGGTTCCGCTGCTGGTCAGCCGTACCTGTTCCACACCTGGGGCCACACTGGCGATGTGCTCAGCCAGCGCTACCTCGCGCGCCGTGGGCGCTCCGTAGGAAGTGCCCTCCGCCGCGGCAGATGCCACCGCTTCGGTGACCGCCGGATCGGCATGGCCGAGAATGATCGCCCCGTAGGACTGCACGAAGTCGATGTACCGCCGACCCTCTGCATCGGTCACGTACGGCCCGCTGGCCGATGCCACGAAGTAGGGCGTGCCGCCGACGGACCCGAAGGCACGAACCGGTGAGTTGACGCCGCCCGGAATGACGCGCCGGGCCGCGTCGAACAACCCGGCGTTCGTTGGATGCGGGTCCGTCACGGCTCGCAGCGTAGGGGTGCCGGCGCACTCACGAGCTCGCCGGATGCTCACCAGCGCGCAGGGCCGCCGCGACTGCTTCGACGAGACCTTCGTTGGAGGGACGGCTGGCGACGGCCGCCACCGACAGACCGGATTCGACGCACGCAGCGGCCGTGGTATCGCCGATGCAGACCACCTTGCCGCGGACCCCTCGCTCGCCGATCTGGCTCAGATGGCCCCCCACCGCGGACGGCGAAGCGAAGATCACGGCATCCGCGGCAGCCACATCGGCAATGAGATGGTCTGACAGCGTGGGCGTGACCGTGCGGTACGCGCTGACTGCGTCCACGGTCCAGCCGCGTGCTCGCAGGCCGTCGACGAGTTCGGGGCGGGCCTGCGCAGAGTGCGGCACAAAGCACGCGTCGCCCGGTCGTGGATCGCCGAAGGCCTCGGCGAGGCCGACTGCGTCGTTCCGGTCGGGCACGAGGTTGGCCGGTCGGTCCAACTCGGCCTCGACGCGGGCTGCCGTGGCAGGACCGACGGCCGCGACGCGGATGCGTGCGAAGCGGCGGCGCACCCCGCGACGGTCGGCGCGTGCGAGCGTTGCCGCGACCGCGTTGGGCGATGTGAACGCAACCCAGCTGAACTGTTCGAGCCGCAGCAGGGCATCGTCGAGCGGTTGGCCCCCGTCCAACGGCGGCACCACTGCTATGGCTGGGGCAACCACCGGACGGGCGCCGTGACGGCGAAGGGCTTCAACCAACCCGCTGGCCTGGTGCGACGCCCGCGTCACGACGACCGTGCGGTCGGTCAACACGTCGAGGCGCTTCTCAGGCACCGCTTGTCCCCGTCCGAGCGAGTAGCTCGCGTGCGAGCGCCTCGCCGAGCGCCTCGCCGTCGAGGTCATTGCCAGAGGTGCGCGCAATCTCGGAATGATCGGGTGTTGCCAGCAGTGCCGTCATCTCGATGCTCCCGTCAGCGCCGGTGGTGGCGTAGGCCCCGGTGGGCAGCTCGCAACCGCCGCCGAGCGTTCGCAGAAAGGAGCGTTCTGCATGCACGCATCGTGTCGTGATCTGGTCGATGATCCCCGCAACTGCGGCTGCGGTTACAGCGTCGCCGTCCCGATGCTCGATTGCGATGGCGGCCTGGCCAACCTGGGGCACGAACTCATCGGGACTGAATCGCTGCGCAATACGGTGTGACTCGCCGAGACGCTCCAGCGCCACTGCGGCCACGATCACGGCGTCGATGTCTGGATTCTCCGCGGCCGCGATGCGGCGGGCCATGTTCCCGCGCAGGCCGGCGAAGCGCAGATCGGGCCGCAGCGCGGCCAGTTGGCACTCGCGTCGCTGTGATCCGGTCGCCACGACTCCCCCTCGGGGAATCGCGTCGAGAGCCAGACCCACGAGCGCATCGCGCACGTCGCCTCGGCCAAGACAGCCCGCCAGCGTCAAGCCCGGGGTCGGCTCTGAGCGCATGTCCTTCGCACTGTGCACCGCCACGTCGGCCCGCCCGTCAAGCACCGCCGTCTGCACCTCGGTCACAAAGACACCCTGACCGGACATCTGCGAGATTGGTGTGGACAGATCCAGATCGCCGCTCGTCGAGACCGGCACGAGCTCGATGTCGGAAGGGGATGATCCGGCTGCCGCCAGCGCTGTCGCGACGGCGCGCGCTTGCCACAGTGCCAGCGGGCTCGATCGTGTCGCGATCCTCACGCTGCCAGGTTCTACAGATCGAACAGGTCGCGCACCGAGTCGGCGAGCCTGTCGCCCTTGGCCTTGCCCGCCGCCGACCGCAGGGCGACGGTGGGCTGATGCAGCAGCTTGTTGACGAGCGCCGTTGTCGCACGTTCGAGCGCTTCGCGAGCGTCGTCGTCGATTTCGGGGTGCGCGGCCAGCGCACGTTCGATTTCCCGTTGGCGCACCGCTTCGGCCTTGCCGCGCAGCGATTCGATGAGCGGTGCCATCTCTCGGGCGGTGCGGTCTCCCGAGAAGCGCTCCGTCTCGGCGGCCAGGATGGACTCGACCGCCGCCACCTCCGCTTGGCGGCCGGTCTGGCCCGCGTCGGCGAAGCGTGACAGGTCGTCCATGTCGAGCAGGGTGACACCCGGAATGCGAGCCACGGCCGGGTCGACATCGCGTGGCACGGCAATGTCAACGATGAGCAGGGGGCGTCCGGCACGTCGCTCGATGACCTCTCCCACGCTGGCGTGGTCGACGATGACCGACGTCGCGCCGGTCGAGGTCAGCAGCAGATCGACCTCGACGAGGGCGTCTTCAAGGTTCCCGAGCGGCAGGTGGTGGCCGCCGACACGCGTGGCCAGGGCCTCGGCGTGCGACGGGGTTCGATTTGCTACCTGCACCGCCGCCGGGCCCGCGGCTGCCACGGCAACGATCATGCCCTCGGCCATCTCGCCCGCACCCACGACGAGCACGCGGCAGCCCTCGAGCGTGCCGAGGTACTCGATGGCCATGCTCACCGCTGCGTGACTGACCGAAGCGGTGCCCCGTGCGATCCCGGTCTCGGTGCGTGCACGCTTGCCGGCGCTAATGCCGTGACGAAAAAGCTGGTTGAGCACCGTGCCTGCAGTGCCCTCGGCACGCGCCGTGTCCCACGCAGTGCGCACCTGACCCAAGATCTCGTGCTCCCCGAGCACCGCCGACTCCAAGCCGCTGGCCACACGGAAGAGGTGCCGCGCTGCGTCGTCGTCATAGAGGACATAGAGATGGTCGGACAGCTCGGCGGGTGCCGCGCCCGACAGCGTGCAGAAGAAGTCGCGCAGCTCCCCGAAGGCCGCATGGAACTTCTCGGCAACGACGTACGCCTCGGTGCGGTTGCAGGTGGAAACCACGACGGCTTCGCTGACGTTGGGGCAGCCCGCGAGATCGCCAAGTCGTTTCGGCACGTCGGCGGTGGCAACCGTGCACCGCTCCAACAATTCGAGCGGTGCGCTGCGGTGGCTCACGCCCATGACAACGATGGACACGAGGACTACCCCGGGGTCGGGAATGCGGCCCGCACAGTCTCGCCGATCAGACACCCCGTTTCCACGCGATCGGGCAAATGTCGCGTAAGAAATATGGATCTGGGGCGCTCAGACAAAGAAGAAGACCAACCGGATCGTGGCCGTAAGCAGGATGAGTGCAGCGAGCATGGCCAGCACGAGGGCGGTGCGGGGTCTCATGTCAACCTGCGCAGACGCACTTCGGTTCCCACATCGAAGCCGAGATGGTGTGCGCTCCCGCCCGCGACGGTGAACTCGAGCAGGCCGTAGGGATCATCCGACAGTGCAAGGCTGCCCGTGCCTGCCGAGCCCGGCTCAGCCAGCTGGACCGATTGGGAGTTGGCCGACGCCGAAACCCCGACGCTGGCGCTGGCAGTCCATTCCGCGACGATCTGCTGGCCGAGGGGTGCCAGCGTGTCGCGGTCCACGTTGAGCTGCACCGTGCCCCAGCGCGTCACCGCGAGGACCTCTGCGGCCACCGAGCCGTCGTCGGAGATGCGTGGCACGGCGACCAGCGAGGGCAGCAACGACGCCGGGTCGACCGGTGATCCCAGCGCCTCGATGGGCTCACCTGCTGCGAGCCGGCCCGCTGCGGGTGCAAGCACGTCACGGGCCGGATGCAGCACCGCTTGGTGATCCGCGTCGCCGCCATCGGATATCCGGACCGCTGCGTCCGCGCCACCCACCGCTGCTGTGGCTCCAGCCAGCACGCCATTGTCCGGGCCGACCAGCATCGACTGTCCGCCGCCGACCGATACCGCAATTGCGGGTCGATCCAACCGCCGACCCACCGATGCCAGCACAATGCCCGGGGCGAGATGCTGCACGCTGCGCACCAGCATCAACGCTGCCGTGCGCGTGTCGCCCGGGTCGATCTCGTGGCACAAGTCGATGACAGCCGCGTGAGGCGCGGCCTGGCGCAGGATCGAATGGATGACGCCCACCGAGTCGTCTGCGGTGCCCAGGTCGCTCACGCAGGTGACGGTGTCGAAGCCCGTCATGTCGAGTCGCCGGTCCTCGTTCGGCCTTCGCTCAGGCTTTGCCGAGTTCGGCCGACCGGCGGGTCGCGGCCTCGACGGCCGCAGCAAATGCGGCCCGTACGCCATGGCGTTCCAGTTCTCGGAGCCCGGCCGCAGTCGTGCCGCCAGGCGAGGTCACGTCGGCCCGCAGGTCGGCAGGCGAACGGCCTTCGGCCAGCAACGTCGCGGCGCCCAGCAAGGTCTGGTTGGCCAGTTCGGCCGCCACCGGGCGGGTCAGGCCCATGAGCACGCCCGCTTCGATCATCGCCTCGGCGACAAGGAACACGTACGCCGGACCGGAGCCCGACAGGCCGGTGACAGCGTCCATCAAGTGCTCGGAAACTCGCACGACGCTGCCCACCGAACCGAGGATCTCGCTGGCCCATGCGAAGTCCGCATCGGTTGCCTGGTCGTTTCCGCAGATTGCCGCCGCACCTTGCGACACCAGCGCAGGCGTATTGGGCATCGCACGCACGATGGGGGTGCCGCTGCCAGCAGCACTGCCGAGTGTTGTCAGCGTCACTCCGGCGGCAATCGAGAGGATGCGGTCGGTGCCCGCGGCAGTGACGGCACCCGCGACAGCCGGGATCACGTCGGGCTTGGTTGCCAGAATGGCGCCGGTTGAAGCCACGACGTCGTCTGAGGTCGACACGCCGTAGCGACCGGCCAGTTCATCCCGGCGAGCCGAGATCGGTTCGCTCACGCAGATGCTCTCGGCGTTGCGACCGGCCGCGAGCATTCCGCCCAGCAGCGCCTCGCCCATCTTGCCGCCGCCCACGATCAGCAGTTCGACCACCTCAGCCATGCGGTCACGGTACCGGACCGCATCCGAACCTCTTCCGCCGATGTTTCCGATGTCGTCAGCATCGAATGTCGGGCTCAGGCGATCTCCGGGATCTCGCGAGGGGCCTGAACACACGGTGCCGGGGCACTCGCCGTGAGTGGGGCACTTCCCTGCATGCCTGCTGGCGAATGCCCCGGCAGGGGCTGAATCAATCAGAAGACAATGAAAGTTGTCAAATGAATTTCAGGATCTACTTCCCGAAGCCCAAGCGAAGCAGCGTCGTGAAGTCGCGCTCGATGTACGCCCAGAGCGATCCGACGATCCGATCCAATTCGTCCTCGTCGACGCAGTGGGTCAGCAGCTCTCCCGTCAGGTACAGCGCATCTTCGGGACCGATGCCGTACTGGGCGCCCACCAGCGCGTAGTTGCGGCGCAGGACGAAGTCGGCCACCTGCTCGGGTCGCTGCGGGGGTGCTGGGAGCACGTAGGACTCATAGGTCAACGTGCGTTGGCGCAGCGTCAGCCATATGGCAATGACGTCGCGGGACTCCCCCGCCAAGCGCACATACCAGCGGCGCGGCACTGCATCGTCTCGGGTCACGTCAATCAACATGGGGCGCTCGTCGGGAGCGCCTTCGGCCTGTGAGCGAGCCCACTGCGCCAACCAGGCATCCATGCGAGCTTCGAGCTGATCGAGTTCGGCGTCGGTGGCCGGGCGACGTGTCATGAGTCGGTGGCCGGGTGACTCACACGCAGGCAACGAGTTCGCGGCGCGCAGCGGTGTCAAGTGCTTCGAGCGCCGCAGCCGCGCTCGCGCGCCAGCTGAAGCGTTCCGCGCGGCGAGAGCCGGTATCACCGAGGCGCAGCGCCAGCAGCGGATCGGTGAGGATGTCGGTGACCCGGCGGGCGTAGGTGTCGGCGTCTCGGCCGGCGATGAGATACCCGGTCTGACTCTCGACAACGTTGTCGCGCAGGCCGCCCACATCGGACGCGACCACTGGTGTCCCGCACGCAGCGGCCTCGAGCGCAACCAGGCCGAACGATTCCGAGCGGCTCGGAACCAGGCACACATCGGCCGCTCGGTAGTAGGTCGACAGCAGGTGATGCGGGAGCGGTTCGACGAACCGCACATGGTCGGCGACCGCCAGGTCGTCAGCCATGGCCCTCAGCCGGGCCAGCGTGGAGGGGCCTTGCGGACCGCTGGGTCCTCCCACGATGACCAGCTGGGCCTGGGCTCCTTCGGAGGTAGCGGCTCTGGTGGCTGCAAGGGTCTCGACGGCCAATTCGGCGCCCTTGAGCGGCTGGAGACGGCCGACGAACAAGAGCACCGGTCCGGGCGGAAGCCCGATCGCCGTCCGCGCCGCGTGGCGCTGACCGGGCGCGAACATGGCCCGATTGACGCCGGGGGTCAGCACGTGGACCCGTTCAAGCGGAACGTCGTACAGCGACCGCAGCTGGCTGGCCTCGGCGTCTCCCGAGGTGAACACGGCGTCGGCACAGTCGATGATCCGCTGTTCCGCGTCGCCGCGGTGGCGCGGCTCGGCATCACCGGTGCTCGTCTTGACGCGCCCCAATGTGTGAAAGGTGACTGCGAGGGGCACGTCGAGGCGGTGTTTCAATTCGTGTCCCGCCATGCCGCTCAGCCAATAGTGCGCGTGGATGGCGTCAACCGGTCGGAGAACGAGTTGCTCGCCGACGTGGTCGGCAAACGCGGCGACCACTGCTGGCAGGTCGTCCTTGTCGAGCGAGGGAGCGCCAGCATCGACATGGGTGACGCGCACCCCAGGTTCCACTTCCACTTCATCGGGCTGCGACGAGTCGGTGCGCCGGGTGTAGATGTCACACTCGACGCCGAGATGCGCCAACGCCGCAGTGAGTTCACGCACGTAGACGTTCAAACCGCCGCCATCGCCGCTGCCGGGTTGGTGCAACGGCGAGGTGTGCATGCACAGCACCGCAACCGACGAGACACGGCTGGGCTCGCGGCGCGCCAGCCGGCCTGGGGCGTCGTGTTCGGAGAACCGAGTCGCCCGGTACCCGGGGTCATCGGATGCGGTGGGAGCCACGGTCGATAACGCTACGCAGATCGCCCGACCGGCACGAACTGGCCGGGCAGCGTCAGCGGTTTCGCTCGATTCGAATGTTCAGACAGCGAGCAGGCCCAGCCCCCACATCCAAGCCAGCGCGGTGAGGCCCAGCGAATCGATCCTGCGAACTGCCCACTCCCCGCTGAGTCGCAGCCAGACTCGCTCACGCGCTCGGGGGCGCTGGCCTGCTCGGGAATCGGCCGGTGCTTGGTTCACGGGGTTCGGCGAGTCCGCCAGCCGGTGCCGCGGCCGCGCCGCGAAGGCCGTGATGGGCCGGGCTACGGCGGGTCCGATTGGCAGTGTCAGCGCGGCAAGCGCACCGAACTCGATGACGTCAGAGGGCGCGAACGGCGGCACGCTCAGACCGGTCAGCGCAAAGATGGCGATCACGGCTGCGACCACACCCACAAACGGGCCCCGCACTCCCGGTGGCCGCCCCGCCGCGGTGACGTGAGCGCCTGCGTCGTAGGCAGCCGCAGCGGTTACCAGCACCAGGGCCGCACCAAGCGAGTACCGGGCAATCGCTGCCGAGCACGCGGCGGCGACCCCGACATGCATCCAGGTGCGAATCAGCAGCCCTGCACGAGCCAGAACAGCCGGTGGCAGTGCATCTTCACTGGCAGTTGCGCCGGCGCCGTTGCGGGCGGCTCGCAACGCCCCGACCACGATGAAGCTGGCGATGATCGCTGCTCCGAGCACCGCTCCCGCGAGCCGGGTGTCGAGGACGCCCGCGAATCCAACTGCACCAGCGAGCGCGGCAGCGGGCAATCGATGGTTCACCTCGAGGGTGGCAAACACCGCAGGTGTGTCATCGCCGTCCGGCTGGGACATCGCGTCCGCGCCGCCGCGAATACTCGCCGCTTGCCAGGCCCCAAGCACGGCAATCGCCGTCATGAGCAGCCCGAACGTCAACGCCCCTGCCCAGATGGCACCCACCAGTGCGGCGTACCACAAGAATCCCGCACCGATGCTGGCGTCAGGCAACGCCACTGCGGGGCCGAGCCACAGCACGGCTTGCGGGACGTGCGCCGGTGCTCGGGGAGGCGACGCCACCGTGCCGCCGCTGCTCAACCGCCCGAAACCGGCGGCAGAACGGCGATCTCGTCGCCGGCGCTGAGCCGCGAGTCGGGATCTGCGGGTTCGCCGTTCAGCCAGACGCGGCTGGCTGCCAATACGGCGCTGAAACCATCGCCGAAGTTCGTCTTGGCCCATTCGAGCGCGTCGGCGACCGATGAGGCCTCGGTCTGGGTGCTGCCGACGCCGGCCGCCTCACGTGCCCCCGCAAAAAGGCGGATCGTCACCGTCGGCATCGCCGTGATGCTACCGATCGTCTCTGCGACGGCCCGCTACGGTCAGGCGCCGTGACACAGCATTCAGAGTTGTTGGCGGTGCGCCATGGCCAGTCCGAGTGGAATCTGCGCGGCCGCTGGCAGGGACAGGCCGACCCGCCCCTGACAGGTCTCGGAGAGCGGCAAGCCGAGATTGCCGCCGACGCCCTGGCAGCGACGCTCGCTGCCGCGGACGACAGTTGGCGCACCCCCGTGATGAGTGGTCGCGACCTGCACACCGGTCGAAGGGCCTTTGATCTGCCGGCATTCGACCTCATCGTTTCCAGCGACCTGCAGCGGGCACGCCGGACCGCCGAGATCATCGCGAAGCAGCTCGGCGTCGGCGATGTCGTGACCGACGAATCATTGCGTGAGCGCAGCGCGGGTCCCTGGGAGGGCCTCACCCGGGTCGAGATCGACGAGGGCTGGCCGGGCGACGTCGCTGCCCGGCGGTGGCCGCCCGGTTTCGAGTCAGAAGACAGCATTGCCCGACGTCTGCTGCCCGCGCTGCAGCGGCACCTGTCGGTCTGCGGCCGAGTGCTGCTCGTCGGACACGCCGGCGTGCTCAAGACCATCGATGCCCGCGTCGGTCTCGGCGACGAACGGGTGCCGAACCTGGCAGGACGATGGTTCTGGCTTGACGGAGCCGCTGCAGATGCGAAGTGGTCGTGGGATCAGCTCGAGCCCCGCAACAGAGTCGAGTTGGTGTCCTCCGACGTCGACCTCATGATCGAGTAGCCGCGCCATCGGCTTCGGCGCGCGCTCGGGACCTGTCTTCAGCGCTCGGCAAGCCAGGACGTTGCAGCTGCGGGGTCGACATCGGTGTCCGCCAGCAGGCCCAAGGTCCGTTCAGCTCGTGCCAGGTCGTCCTCCATGGCGTCGAGCTCAGCGTCGCTCAGCAGCTCCGACCCCGTCGGCGAAGTTTGCGCAGAGACGAGTGGAGACGGCTCTTCGGGCACCGACATCAGGCTAGAGCGAGAATCCTCGCCAGTAGCCTCGATACGAGTGCCGGAGGGCCGCATCGGTGCCTGCGGACGTCGGGCCGCTAGCTCATCGGGTAGAGCAGGGGACTTTTAATCCCAAGGTGCCGGGTTCGAGCCCCGGGCGGCCTACCGCAACGACCACGCAGGCACGACGTCGGACCGCTACCTCATCGAGTAGAGCAGGCCTCTGCCAATCCCAAGGTGCCGGGTTCGAGCCCCGGGCGGCCTACCGCAGAGGACGAACGCAGCCACGGCACCAGCCGGAGCCTCACCTACAGTGCTCGCCGTGGTGGCTGTGCCGATACGACGCCTTGACCCCGACCTTCCGCTGCCGACCTATGCCAAGCCAGGTGACGCGGGATGCGACCTGCTTGCCGCTGAGACGGTCACGCTCGCTCCGGGCGGGGGCCGGGCCATGGTCCCGACGGGCATCGCCGTGGCGATCCCGCCCGGTTATGCGGGTTTCGTGCAGCCCCGAAGCGGGCTGGCGTTGCGGCACGGTGTCACATGCGTGAACTCGCCCGGCCTGATCGACAGCGGCTACCGCGATGAGCTGCGCGTGTTGCTGTTGAATACCGATCCCACCGATCCCTACGAGATCCAGCGCGGCGATCGGATCGCGCAGCTGGTCATCCAGCGCATCGAGAGGGCCGAGTGGGAAGAGGTGGACGCACTCGACGAGACAGAGCGGGGTCTTGGAGGCTTCGGACACTCGGGACGCTGAACCTGGCCGCGGACCCTCCCGTCATGACTGTCACACCCCCTCAGTAGTCATGACGTCATGACGACGAAGCCACCGACACAGCCGCCGCTCACGCTGTTCGATGTCTCGCAGTTCGAGTTCGAGGCCGATCCCGACACGAAGACGCCGAATCGTTACGCGACACGGGGGCTGTACGCCCGTGTGTTCGCCTCCGCGATTGCCGCCAGGAGTATCGCTGTCGACGCCGATGCGGCAAAGGCCCGTAGGCGGCGCGCTCGGGCACGGCTTGCGAAGCGTCGCTACCTCGCTGACAGCGAGAGCTACGAGCGCATCGAACAGGCCCGCAGGGGGCTGCACCTCGTGGCCGATTGAGCCAAGCCGATTGAGCCGGCATCGTTCGTCCAGCGCCCTGGTTCGGGGACTCGGAGGATCAATGCTCGGCCGACGTGACCGTCAGACGCCTGACGGCGATTCGCTCTCAAACAGCGCTAGCGCCAAGCTGAGCTGCTCGTCCGTGCCCAGCACGACCAGCTCGTCGTTCGCCGCGAGTTGGTGGCCGCCTTGGGGGTTGGTGAGCCAACGGCCGCCACGATGGATTGCCAGCATGCCGCAGCCCGTGCGCTGGGTCAGTTCGAGTTCTGACAGGGGCCGACCCACGAAATGGCTTCCCTCGGGTATTCGGTGCTCAAGCAGACGTACGTCCTGGTCGGTCCGGCGGAGGACTTCTTCGAAGTAACCGGCCACGCCAGGTCGCAAGGCGATCGCGGCCATACGCGAACCACCGATCTGGTGCGGGTTGATCACGCGGTTCGCTCCTGCCTGGTGCAGCTTCGGCACCGCTCCCGCCGAGTTCGCACGGGCCACGATGAACAGTCCCGGGCACAGCGAGCGGGCACTCAAAGCAACGTAGAGATTGTCGACGTCGGAATCGAGCGCCAGCACCATTGACTTGGCGCGCTCGATTCCCGCGTCACGCAAGGTGCGGTCGTTCGTGGCATCGCCGGGTATGAGAAAGAGATCATCAGCGATGATGTCGGGATCCCGGTCGATGACCACGACTTCTGTGCCGCCGTCGTCCATGGCCGCAGCAATTGCCCGGCCTACTTGGCCATAACCGCAGATGACCGAATGACCGGAGAGATTGTCGATGGAGCGCTGCATGCGCCGCCTCCTGAACTGGTCGTCGAGCCGTCCCTCGAACAGCATCTCAATGACGACACCAATCGTGTACAGCGAAGTGCCGGTACCGAGCAGGATGAGACCGATCGTGAACAGCTGGTACCGACCGCCCACGCCTTCGGGGTCGCCGTAGCCGACCGTCGAGATCGTGATCACTGTCTGGTAGAGCCCGTCCAGCACGTCGAGCCCCAGCAGCACATAGCCCGTCGTGCCGGCCACCAAGATGGTGAAGAGGACAGCGAGGCCTGCAAGAAGCCGCTGACTGGGCTCAAGCCCGGACGACGTGAGCCGTCGCCCGGGGCTCTGGCGCGACAGTCTCATGCGAGACAGGCCCTTCATCGCCTGCACGCTAGAACGGCCAGCACCGTCGGTCGTGCCTACGATGCAGCCGTGCTGGTCTGGCTGGATCTCGAGATGACCGGGCTGGATCATCGCCGCCATCGCATCGTGGAGATCGCGACGGTCATCACCGATGACTCGCTCACCGTCGTTGCCACGGGCCCGTCGCTGGTGATCGGAGCGTCGCGGGCAGATCTGGCCGCGATGGACCCTGAGGTGCACAAGATGCACACGGCCACCGGGCTGCTCGATGAGATCGGGACCTCGCAGATCACCGTGACCGAAGCGCAAGAACGCACCCTCGCGTTCGTGATCGAGCACGTTCCCGAGCCCCGCACGGCGCCGCTGTGCGGCAACTCGATCGGGACCGACCGCCGCTTCTTGGACCAGTACATGCCGGCGCTGGAAGAGCACCTGCACTACCGGGTCATCGATGTGTCGTCGGTCAAGGAGCTCGCCAAGCGCTGGCGGCCCGAGGTCGCCGAGGCGTGGGCCGGTCTGAGCAGGTCTCGTGCTGGCACCACCAAGCATCGGGCCCTCGACGATGTGCTGGAGAGCATTGACGAGCTTCGCTTCTACCGCGAGCAGTGGCTGAGATCGGACGTGACCGAGTCCGCCGCCGGATCAGTCGCCGGACCGGTTCGGGGTCCTGACCCAGAATCGAACGCTCGTTAGAAGGATCAAATAGCTCGCTAGCCTGCAGCCCGTGTCGCGTCCCACCCGCGAGGAGCAGATGCCGCCCGACGGCAAGATCACGGAGCTTGCACCGGACGTGCGCCGGCTGCAGCTGCCCATGACGATGCCGGGCCTCGGGCACGTCAACTGCTACATCCTCGACGACGACCGCGGCGCCGCTCTCGTCGATCCGGGCCTGCCCGGTCCGGCGAACTGGAAGGCACTGATGGCTGGGCTGGCGCAAGCCGAAGTTCCGCCCGAGAGAGTCCACTCGATCATCGTCACCCACAGCCACCCGGACCACTTCGGAGCAGCGGGGCGCTTCGCTCGCGAGTTCGGCGCGGACCTGGTGACCCATCGACGGTTCCGGCTGTGGTGGGACACGGCCGATGAGGACGAAGAAGCGCTCGAAACGGTGTCGTCCGACGGCGAGAACAACGAACTTGTCGCCGACCCGGTGTACAGCGGGCGCGATACCGGTCCGGGCGGACCCACACCTTGGGGCGGTCAGCGCTACAAGATGCCGCTGCGAGCCAAGGTCGGGTATTTCGCGATGCGCAATGGCTGGGGCGGTCGCTGGTTCGCCACGCCGCATCCCACCCATCACGTGGAGGACGCCGACCGGATCAAGCTGGCACGACGCGAGTTCGTGGCGATCCACACGCCCGGGCACACCATCGATCATCTGTGCCTGTTCGATCCTGAGGGTGGGCTGATGATCTGCGGCGACCATGTGCTGCCGACGATCACACCGCACATCTCAGGTATCACGACAGCGCGTGATCCGCTGAAGGACTTCTTCTCCAGCCTCGATCGAGTCGCCACCTTCGACGGCGTCACGATGGGCTTGCCGGCTCACGGCCAGCCCTTCACCGATCTCGCGGGTCGCGTTGACGACATCAAGCGCCACCACAACGAGCGCCTGGACCTGCTCCGCACCTCATCTGACCGGCTCGGACGTGCCCCCGTGCAGGACTACATGAAGCAGCTGTTCAAGGAGCGCTCGTGGGGTCCGATGGCCGAGTCAGAGACCTTCGCCCATCTCGAGCACCTCCGCTACATCGGCGAAGTCAACGTTTCCCGCCGACCCGACGACGTCCTCGAATACGAGTTCAGCTGAGCGCCCGCGCATGGCAAAGCTCGCTCGGCGCGGGCGACGCTGCGCGGCGGGCCGAAAACAACTTGACACGACCCGCAGCGAAGTGGTGCTCTTGACGGCACTGCGGCGTATCGTCGGGTGACCGCAGCTGATCACCTGCCCCGACCATTGGCTCGATTGGATCTCCGGATGTCCGACGTCGGCACCTACAACACGGCGCGTGCCTGCAACGGCCGCGTACGGGTGCCTGCACTCGGCGCGCGCTGCGACCAGCAGCCCGTCATGTGGCGTCGCGAGCGCGGCATGGCCATTTGCGGCCGCACTGCGGCCGGCCCCATGCCAACGGTGTTCCGGCACGCCGTGCGCGTTTTCGGTACCCACCCGACCGCAACCATCAAGCGCCACGGCCTGCGGCCTTCGGAGTGTCTGATGTAGTCCACTGAGACACCAGAACTCTCCGAACGGCCGCCGGGACAACCCGGCGGCCGTTCTGCGTTCTCGGCCCAAGCGCGAAATCCACCACCGACCACCACCCCAAACCGGCATCACAAAGGAGCACACACATGCTGGAACTCATCACCGACACCCCACCGACCCTCACCAATGAGGGCTGGCGCGCTCGGGGTCGCTGCCGCGACCTCGTGGGAACCCTGACGCCGCTGTTCTTCTCGGAGAACTTCTTCGAGATCGCTCGGGCCAAGGCAATCTGCTCGGCCTGCCCAGTGATGAACGAGTGCTTCGAGGGCGCCAATGCGCGCCACGAGCCATGGGGCGTGTGGGGCGGCGAGCTCTTCGAGAACGGCCGAGTTTGCAGGGACAAACGCCCACGCGGCCGGCCGCCCAAACGGCCGCGGCCGCCACTGATCATCGAGGAGGTGCCACTGCCTCCCGATCTGGTTCGCGCCTGAGTCCTCCCCCGCTCAGGCGCGTCCTCGACACGGCCTGTCCCCTGACAGGCCCATCGGACACAGCCTGCCCCGGTGGACTGAGGTTGCCCGAAATGGGCGGCTGACAGCCCCGGGGCGGGCCGTCAGGGCGTTGGCAGCCCTGAAACGGGCGTCACATGAAGCGCAAGTAGCCTCGCCACTGCATGGATGCACAGCGAGCGGCGCGCTTGCGAACGCAGCTATCAGGCTGGCGCGGTGGGCTGTTCGCCCTGCTTGGCCTGTACGCGCTTGGGGCAACAGTGTTCCTGCTGGCGGGTGGCGGCCAGCCCGCGATGACGTCGTTGGTGGCAATGGAAGCCGAAGTGGGCAGCGGCGGGGTCGACGTCGACTCCGACCCGGCCAGCACCCCCAATTCGACTGTGCCCGCTTCGGGTGTGCCCGCCTCAACAGTTGTGGCCGCGGCACCGGAACCGCCTCCTCCGTGCAGCGACATCGACCCTTCGCAACACAGTGTCGACTCGAGCCTGGGCGCCGTGCACGCCTTGGCTTTCGTGACGCTCGATGAACGACCAGCCGCCTTCGCTGGCTATGTGGGCTGCCCGCTCATCGTGAACTTCTTCGCATCGTGGTGTGCGCCGTGCGTGACCGAGATGCCCGACTTCGAACGCTTCTGGAATACCCACGGGGCCACGGTTGCGGTGCTGGGCCTTGCGGCGAATGATCGGCTCGAAGACGCCATCGCCACAGTGGCCGAACGCGGCGTGACCTATCCCACCGGGCTCGATGAGGGCGAGCTGTTCATCGACTTCGGCGGGCTGGGCATGCCCACGACGGTCTTTGTGTCGCCCGACGGTGAGATTCTCGAGACTCACAGCGGCCTGCTGACCCTCGACGACATCACCAGCCGTGCCGAAGAGCACTTCGGGCTATGAAGATGCCGTGAGGGGCGCAATGATGAGCCGGATGGCAGAAGTGACACCAGTCGGGTCTCTCCTGCGCAGGGGCGGCTTGTGAACGGCGCACGCCTCACCTTCGCCTTTACGGCCGGCATCGTCGCAACGGTCAACCCGTGCGGCTTCGCGATGCTGCCCGCCTACTTGTCGTTCTTCTTGGGGATCGACCGCCGAGCCGCCGAGGGCAGTTCCCGCGTCGGCGTCGGGCGGGCGCTGGCCACCGGCGCCGTCGTCACCACCGGCATCGTCGCAGTGTTCGGCATCGTCGGCATCGCGCTGTCGGCAGGGCTGAGCGCCCTGCGCGACTACGTGCCGTGGGCGGCCATTGTCATCGGCGTGGGGCTCATCGCACTCGGCGTCGCGATTCTCGCCGGATTCCGAATGACGGCGTATCTGCCCAAGTTCGAGCGCGGAGGCGCCGGTCGGGATGTGCGCTCGCTGTTCCTGTTCGGCGTCAGCTACGCCGTGGCCTCAGTGTCGTGCGGGCTGGCGACCTTCCTCGTCGTGGTCACCGCATCGGCTGGCAACGACAGCTTCGTGGGCGGAATCGTGTCGTTCGTGCTCTATGCGCTGGGCATGGGCTTGGTGCTCACCTCGCTGGCAGTCAGCCTGGCGCTGGCTCGCGGCTGGCTGCTCGGCAAGCTGCGCGTGCTGATGCGCCACACCGACACCATCGCCGCGGTGCTGTTGATTGCGGCAGGTGCGTTCACGATCTGGTACTGGATCAACGATCTGACTGACCGCAGCGGTGACGGACTGGTGGTGACCGTCGAGCGCTGGAGCAGCAGCCTGAGCAACTGGGTCGCCTCGGTGGGCGGCGTGCGACTGGGTCTTGTCATGAGCATCGTGCTCGCGGTCGGTGGCATGGCGATGCTGATGGCGGGTCGTGGCGACAGCGATGAGACTGGGACGGATGACGTCGATGAACCGTCTGGGACGGACCAAGCGGACAGTGCCGCCGAGATGCTGAACTGAGCCACTGTGGCACTGCACCTGGCCGACCGCACGCTCCTCGACGCCGAACGGCCCTTCGCCGAACTCCTCGACCGGCCTGGTGTGACCGAAGTGCTGCAACTGCGCTCTCGCTTCGGCTTCATGGCCTTTCATGGCGGGTGGCTCGAGGAGGTCACCGATGACATCGCCACGGTGGCCGCCGAACGCAGCGGTGCCTCGGTGTATGCCTGCCTTCAAGGCCCCGACGACCAGTGGCACCTGCCCAGCCACTGCTTCGATCCAACCGACTCTCCGGTGCTGCACCGGTTCCTCGACCATGTCGATGTGGTGGTCGCCGTCCACGGCTTCGGCAGCCCCCGGCTGCTGCGAGCGGTGCTGCTGGGCGGCCGCAATCGCGCGCTGGCGGCCCACGTCGCCGTGCACTTGATCGGGCGGCTGCCGCACTACGAGATCCTTCACCGTCTCGACGACATCCCCCGCTCCCTGTCGGGCCAGCACCCGCGCAACCCCTGCAACCTGCCGCGAAGCGGTGGTGTGCAGATCGAGCTGCCCCCACGCATCCGCGGCAAGAGCCCGATGTGGACGGGATTCCGTGGACCCGGCCGTGTACCCCATCACGAGGCACTCATCGAAGGTCTGGCGGCTGCGGCTCGCGCATGGACGCTCACCGAGGAACCAGCAGGCGATGGCCGCGGTCTGGTGCCCGCGGCGTCGCTCGCCGGCTGAGGGACTCCCGATGCGGCGCCGCATCGCAGTGACGGTCGCGATGGCCGGCATCGTCGGTACCGCGGGCAGATGGGTTGTGGCCACACGGATCAATGACGACTGGGCTCTGCTCGTTGTAAACGTCGTGGGCTGCGGCCTCATCGGCTGGGCCGTAGCTCGCGCCGGGCGGTTTCATGCCCAGCGTCACCCTCGGCCGGGCTCCCACGGTGCGCCCGGGAGCCCTGCTGTGCCATCGCCCTGGCTGACCGCTGGCTTCTGCGGGGCACTGACCAGCATGTCGGCGCTCGCACTTCAGTTGGCCAGGCTCCTCGACGACGGTCGGGTCGGAACCGCCGGTGCATGGCTCGGCCTGACGGTTGCAGCTTGTACCGCGGCATATGTCGCAGGCCGCGCGGCAGCTCTCGTCCAAGGGCCACGGCCATGACGACAATCGCAGTCATGCTCGGCTTCGGCGTCGCAGCGGCCGTCGGCACCATGCTCCGCTGGCGAACGAGCACTGCGCTCGGGCCGGGCGGGACGCTGCTGGTCAACATCGCCGGCGCCTTCGCCTTGGGCCTGCTGGCGAGCACCTCGGGCGCCGCCGCAACCATCGTGGGCACCGCAGGTCTCGGCGCCCTTACCACCGTGTCGGGCATCCTCGGAGAAAGCGCACGTCTCAGCAGGGCTAGCCCTGTGCTGGCGCTCGGCTACGTCTCGCTGACCATCACAGGCGCAACCGCCGCCGCCTACCTCGGCCTCGCGCTCGTCTAGCGCGCATCAACCATCCAAGAGGGCGCATCTAGTCTCGACCGCATGGCCGACGCCGCCGCTGACGGAGCGTCCGACGACGCCGATCCGCCGGACTCGGAGCGGCGGCCGTCGCGCCTGCAAACGATCGTGGCCGCTGTCATCGTCGTGGCCGTCTTCGTTGGTGCCACGGTGCTGGTTGCAGGCGACGATGCATTCGAATTGTTCGATTCGTCTCCGGAGTCCTGCGCTGTCGAGAGCGCACCCGCAACCCTCGAAGCCGATCCGCCGCCAAGTGTCCGTCAGACCCTGTCTGCAGAACCGGTACTGCAGTGGACGCAGGTCGATGCACCCGTCGAGCAGTTCTACCGAACTCGCACGCGAGACGATGGCGCTGTCCAGCGCACCGGCCTGGTCTCGGACTTCCACACGACAGCGGATGGACGAATCGTGGTCGTGGTCAACAAAGACGGGGCGCACCGGCTCGAGATCACGTCCAACGGCACTGACTGGGATGCATTCCCCCTTCCCCAGGACATCGATCCGACGGAGATACACATCTCGCGCGATCGCTGGGTGATCGTTGGGCCCGCGTTGGACGCCACCGGTGAAGCCATTGATCCGTGGGCACCCGACCAGGTGCTGCTCTCTCGTGATCAAGGCGTGACTTGGACCGAGGTGCCGATCGATCCGGGCACGCCCCCGTTCTTCAACGAACAGCACCTGTCCACGCTCGATCTCATGGTCTCGCAAGGTCGCATCGCGCTGGCGACCGCAGTATTCCCCTCACCGCAGTTGGCCGACCTGCTGGTCGATCGCGGTCTTGTGGCAGATGCGGACGAGATACATCTTGGGAGCGTCGGAGTCGACAGCGTGATGATGCTGGTGCCCTCCGATGATCCCGAGTTCGAACACTCCACGATCCTCTTCACGTACGACGAAATGGACCTCAGCGAACGACAACAGACGCTGACGGAGTTCTGGAAGACGGTCCTGGGCAGCGGGCAAGTCGGCTACGTCCGCGTCTACGCCGGGGATGAGAACGGCCTAGCGATCACGGGCGAGTTCGACACCGATATAGCTCGGGGCGCAGCGACTCGTGACGGCTTCATGCTGACTGTCGCCGACGACGACTCCGACGGCTATCGCTACCATGCTTCCTCGGACGGACGCGCATGGAATGAGATCCCCACCGGTGCACCTGTCCGTGCACAGTTTGCTGACGTCGGTGCCGATGGGTCGATATGGACAGTTGCCACCGGAGACGGCACGTCCAGCACCATCGCAAGCCTGCAATGTGGTCAGGCTCCCGAGAGCTTGGCAGTGCTCGGCGGCCTCATCGTGGGCGGACCGCGTGGTGCAGGGCTCCGTGTCGGTGACGGTGGCTTCGTCGCGATCGCTCGACCCGTGCCAGAGTTCCGATCGCTCTTTGGCTTCGAGATGCTCGACGCGCTGCTCTTCCTGCCCTCGGGTCGAATCGCCAAGAATGGCTTCGAATTTCGCCTCAATGAACCCGAGGGTGGCCTCACGCTGTGGGACGTTGCCCAGGAATCTCCCGTTTATGAATGGGGCGACACTCTAAGAATGGGCCCCTCACCGTGGGTGCGCGAGAGCGGTACCGACCACGAGTACGAAGTGACGTTCGAAGATCCTGACAGCAGCGCTGAACTCGTGATTTTCGCGATGGACGATCTTGAGGAACATCTAATTCCCCTCAGGCGCAAAGCGGCCAGGTCCTTGCGAGGCCCGGTCTGGATCGGTTGGTCCCGGAACGGCATCAATTGGGACTGGCAGACGGAGGTGGACGCTTTCGGACTCAGCACCCGACTCAGGGATGCCGAGGTCGCGGTCGGGCGCGATTTCGTGATCGCTTCGGTCGAGCCGATGGAAGGTGATCCCATCTGGTTCGTGACCACGACACCCTGACGGTTGCCGCTGGCTGGAAGCTCAGGCGGGAGCGGGGATCTCGGTGAAGTTGAGCCAGGGGTGAAGCACTTCGGGCACGGCAATCGAGCCGTCGGGGCGCTGGTGGTTCTCCATGATGAACACGAGTGTGCGGCCTACTGCGCAAGCCGTGCCGTTGAGCGTGTGGACTAGGCCGGTGCCGTCGTCGTCCGCCCAGCGGGTGCCCAGCCGACGAGCCGAGTAGTCGGTGTAGTTCGAACACGACGTGACCTCGCGGTACGCCCGCTCCGATGGCAACCAGACCTCGAGGTCGTATTTCTTGGCCGCTGCTGCCCCCAGGTCGCCGGCCGCCACGTTGATGACCCGGTAGGGCAGATCGAGCGAACCGACAATCTCCTCCTGGATGGTGCGCAAGGCCTCCAGCTCGTCCCAGCTCGTGTCCGGATCGCAGAACGAGAACATCTCGACCTTGTCGAACTGGTGCACCCGGAAGATGCCGCGGGTGTCCTTGCCATACGTGCCGGCCTCGCGGCGGAAGCATGACGAGAACCCGGCATAACGCAGCGGCAGCTCAGCCCGACCCAAGCGCTCGCCCCGGTGCAGGCCAGCCAACGCAACCTCAGATGTCCCGATGAGAAACAGATCGTCGCCGGCAATCTCGTACACCTGATGACGGTCTGCGGGGAAGAACCCGGCCTCGACCATCATCTCCTCGCGTACCAGCACCGGCGGCGCGATCGGGACGAAACCGTCTCGCTCCAGCAAGTCCATCGTCCACTGCACGAGGGCGAACTCCAACCGCACTGCGGCGCCTTTGAGGTAGGCGAACCGCGAACCGCTGTTGCGGGCCCCGCTCTCCGAGTCGACGAGGCCGGTCAACGCTCCGATCTCGGCGTGATCGTGGGCAGGCGGCTCGCCGCACTCCCCCACCTCGTGCACCGTCTCGAAATCCTCCTCGCCACCCGACGGCACATCGGCCGCCGCAGGGTTCGGAGCCTGCAGCGCCAATTCGGTGCGCTGCTCGGCAGCGGCGCGCTCTTCGGTCTCAAGGCGCTCAACCTCTTCCTTGAGGCGCCCCGCCTCGGCGATCTTGGCCGGGCGATCGTCGGGTGCCGCACGGCCGATCTCGCGTGAGGCGGCATTCTGGGCGGCACGCGCCTGCTCGGCCTGATGGGTCACCGACCGCCACGTCTCGTCTGCCGCGAGCACGCTGTCAATGATTTCCGCCGACACGCCCTTGCGCACAGCGCCGTCGCGGTACGGGGCCTCGTCACGCAGCCGGCGGAGGTCGATCACGCCGGCTGAAGCTACCGGCCCCGCAGCGATGCGAGCCACACTGCAAACTGTGGCGTTCACCCACTGCGAAGGAACATCCATGGAACCCTCCTACGACGTCGTCTGGCCTGGATCCCATTCGGGAATCGAACACCGGGAACTGGCGCCGCGGCTCGACACACTGGCCGGCAAGCGCATCGGGTTCCTGTGGGACTACCTGTTCCGTGGCGACGAGCTGTTCCCGATCCTCGAGCGCGAGCTCGCCAACCGGTTCGAGAACGTGGAGTTCATCGGCTACGACACGTTCGGCAACACCCACGGCCCCGATGAAGCCGAAGTGATCGACCGCCTGCCCGATTCGCTGCGTTCACGAGCCGTGGACGCGGTGGTGTCGGGCATGGGCTGCTGAGGCAGCTGCACGCCCGCCGTGGCGCGGGCAGCAGTGGTGGCCGAGACCGCCGGAGTGCCGTCGGTTTCGGTCGTGTGCGAGAGCTTCGACGGCCAGGCCATCGCCACCGCCCGGGGTCACGGCTTCGACGGGCTGCCAGTGGCCCTCACCGTGGGGCATGTCGATGCCCAGTCCGCCGCCGAGATGGTGGCCAACTTCGTTTCTCACACCGTCGACGCAGTCATCGAGGGCCTCACCGGCGAGTCGGCGGTCAGCAACGGCACGAACGGTGCCACCTCCCACGTCGATCCGCTCCCTGACGACCGAGCTCCCTACGACCCAGTAGCCAGCGGATCCATCGACGAGATCAACGACGTCTTTGCCAGCCGGGGCTGGTCCGACGGCCTGCCGATCGTGCCGCCGACACGCGACCGTGTCGAGGCATTCCTGGCCGGCTCTGGCCTTGATCCGGCGCAGTCGCTGGGTCTCGCTCGCACGACCGGCCGTGACATGACCGTGTGGTCGGTGGCGACCAACGCCGTCATGGCGGGCTGCGAAGCGCGGCACCTTCCGGTGCTGCTCGCCGCGGCCCGCATCCTGGCCGACCCGCACTACGGCGCCGAGCACTCGGGCAACACCACCGGCGCCGATGCCCTGATGATCCTCAACGGGGCCCAGGCGGCAGAACTCGGCTTCAACTCCGGTGTCGGGGCGCTGCGCGACGGCGTGCGCGCCAACACCAGCGTCGGCCGCTGGCTGCGGCTGTACCAGCGCAACGTGTTCGGCTTCACCGCCACTGAACACGACAAGTGCACGTTCGGGAACACATTTCGGGTCGTGCTGTGCGAGGACTCCGCGACGCTGGCTGACATCGGCTGGGAACCCGTCAGTGCCGAGTTCGGGTTTGGCCCCGACGACGACGTGCTGACCATGGCCCGCTTCAACAGTGGCGCGATCGTCGGCAGCGTGTTCGGATCGACACCGGACGAGATGGTGCCCTACCTGAGCGACGGACTGGCTCGCATCACCGGCTGGGAGCTCGGCCACCTGTACGGCCTTGGCCACCTGCACTACCGGCCGCTGCTGGTACTGTCGCCGATCCTGGCACGCACCTGTTCTGCGGCAGGGTGGACCAAGGCGCGCTTGGCCGAGGCCTTGTTCGAACATGCCCGCATCCCGGCGTGGCGCTTTGAGAAGCTCATCGGCGAGTGGACGAACCTGACGGCGGGCCGTCCCCGGCTCACCGACGTCGTCGCCGCCGGCAAGCTGCCGCCGCAGTTCGCAACCTCCAACGATCCAGATCGGCTGGTGCCGATCGTGTCAGAGCCGTCGAAGTTCGTGATTGCCGTGGCGGGCGATGCGAACCGCACGAATGCGTACGTGTTCAGCCAAGACGGCCCGCACGGCGACTACACCGCTTCGGCAATAGAACGGCTCAAGAGCGACTGACGAGCCGCTGTACTCGGGAACCACGTCGCTGGACGACTATCAGCAGCTCGGGTTGGGGCTGAGGTCGCAGCCCGCTGGGTCGGTCCACAACACCATCGAGGTGCCCAACGCCACGTAGACGGCGACAGCGAGCACCAAGCCACCCACGAACAGCCACGTGAAGAGTTTGTTGTCGAACCGCAAGTGCATGAAATAGGCGACGACGATCCAGAATTTCACCACCATCAGGATGAGGAGCGCCGGAACCTCCACCGGACCGAAGTTCACGAAGTACGTCATCACCTCCGCTGCTGTCAGCGCACCCAGCAGCAGGGCGACCTTGATGTAGCCGAGGTCGCTCAGGCCATGTTCGTGATCGTCGTGGTCGTCGTGCTCGCCGTGGTCGTCGTGAACCTCTGCGGGGGTGGTTTCTTCGGTGGCGGTGCTCATCGCTGCACTCCCTACGGGATCAGGTAGACGACCGCGAAGATCACGATCCAGACGATGTCGACGAAGTGCCAGTACAGGCCGATGATCTCGACGGTTTCCGCCCGTTCGGGCCCGAGAATTCCACGGTTCACCAGCACCCACAACGTGACGAGCATGACGATGCCCAGCGACACGTGGACGCCGTGGAAGCCGGTCAGCGTGTAGAAGGCCGACGACGAGATGCTGACCGTGTACCCGAGTCCCTCCCGGTAGAAGCTCGTGAACTCGTACACCTGCCCGGCGATGAACACCGCGCCCAGCGCGGCGGTGGTCATCAGCCACAGCTTGCAGCGCTCCATCTCGCGACGGGTAATCGACGACACCGCCAGCACCATCGTGAGCGAGCTCATCAGCAGCACGAACGAACTCACCGACGTGAACGGGATGTCGAACAAATCAGCTGCCGCCAGCGGTTCGGGTCCCGATGGCGGCTTGCGGTTGCGCAACAGCAGGTACGTCGAGATCAGCGCGCCGAAGAGCAGGCAATCCGAGCCCAGGAAGGCCCACATCGTCATCTTCTCGTTGGACAGGGTTGTGGTGGGCGGCACCATCTCGTAGTCGTCCCACGAGGTGCGCGGGTACGCGATCTGCGGCTCGTCAGGATCGACTGGCTCGACGGCGGCTTCAGCGGTCTCAGTCACCGGTGGCCTCCCCATTCGGCGCGCTGGCCGCCAGCACGCCGTTCCCGTCAGCGTGGCCGTCGGGACCGCCGTCATGATCGTCGTCGTGACCGTCATGGCCGTGGTCATCGTGGCCGTGGCCATGCCCCGCATCGGGATCCGTCGGCGGCTCGAGAGTCCAGCCGAACATCGAACCGACCAGCAGCAGCAGACCGATGCCGGTGATCCAGAGGTTGTAGATCAGCCCGAAGCCGATCAGCGGGAGACCCATGGCGAGCACGATGGGCCAGTACGACGGCGACGGCAGGTGCGGGTGCTGGTCGCCAAGCTGGGCGATGTCGTTGCCATAGGCGACCCGGCGCAACTTGCCGCTTTCGTCATGCTGGTACTTCTTGTGCCAGAAGTCGTCGACGTCGCTCACCACCGGCACATAGTCGAAGTTGTGCTCAGGCGCTGGCGAAGGAATCGCCCATTCCAAGGTGCGGCCGTCCCACGGGTCGGCCTCGGCCTTCGGCTCGAGGCCCCGGCGGAAGCGGCCCCACGTCCGGAAGATGTTGACGGCGAAGATCACCATGGAAATGAAGATGATGAAGTAGCCGATCGTGGCGACCTTGTTCCAGAATTCGAATCCGTCCAATTCCCCGTAGACGCTGTGGCGCCGAGCCATGCCCTGCAGGCCCACGATGTGCATCGGCCCGAATGTGAGGTTGAAGCCCAGCAGCACCAGCCAGAAGTGCCAGCGTCCGAGCCGCTCATTCAGGTGGAAGCCGAATGCCTTGGGCCACCAGTAGTACATGCCGGCGAACAGGCCCATGAGCGCGCCGCCGAAGAGCACGTAGTGGAAGTGCGCCACGATGAAGTACGTATCGGTCTGCTGGGTGTCGGCGGGCGCAATGGCGTGCATGACGCCGGACAGGCCGCCGATGGTGAACATCGAGACCAGTGATACCGAGAACATCATCGGCACCGTGAAGCGGACCTTCCCACCCCACATGGTCGCGATCCAGTTCAGGATCTTCACGCCGGTGGGCACCGCGATGAACATGGTCGTCGCTGAGAACGCCGCCACCGAGACCGGTCCCATGCCGGAGGTGAACATGTGGTGCGCCCACACGCCCCAGCCCATGAAGCCGATGGCGGCACCCGACAGCACCACGATCGGGTAGCCGAACAGCGGCTTGCGGCTGAACACCGGCAGCGTCTCAGACACGATGCCGAACGACGGCAGGACGAGGATGTACACCTCGGGATGGCCGAATATCCAGAAGAGGTGCTGCCACAGCAACGGATCGGCTCCCGCGGTCACGTCGAAGAAGTTCGAATCGAAGGTGCGGTCGAAGGTCAGCAGCACGAGCGCCACGGTGATGACCGGCAGTGCGAAGACCAGCAGGAACTGCACCACCAGGATCATCCAGGTGAACACCGGCATGCGCAGCAGCGACATGCCCGGGCAGCGCATGTTGATGATGGTCACGAGCAGGTTGAGCGCGCCCAGCAGCGAGGCGATGCCGACAATCTGCAGGCCGATCGCGTAGAAGTCCATGCCGTTCCCGGGGCTGAACGCCAGCCCGGTATTGGGTGCGTAGGCGAACCAGCCGCCGTCAGCGCCACCGCCGAGGAACCAGCTGAGGTTCAAGAAGATCCCGCCGAAGGCGAAAATCCACAATCCGAGGGCATTCATCCGTGGGAAGGCCACGTCTCGGGCACCGATCTGCAGCGGCACCAGATAGTTCGCGAACGCGTTCGCGAGCGGCATGATCACCAGGAAGACCATGGTTACGCCGTGCATGGTGAAGAGCTGGTTGTACGAGTCCGCGCTCAACACCCCGGCGTCCGGCCCCCACAGCTGCAGGCGGACGAGCCCAGCCTCGATGCCACCCACGAGGAACCAGAACATGGCGGCAGCGCCGTACATGATTCCGATCTTCTTGTGGTCCACCGTGAACAGCCACGAGCGCCAGCCCGTCGCATGAGTGGGGCGTGCGAAGACGCCGGTGCGTGGCGAGTCGTCAGTGACGTGGGGAGCATCGCCGGCTACCTCGAGCTCGGTGCCGGGTGCTTCGCCTTCTGGGCGATCGGTGATGATTGCCATTGGGTCGTCCTCCTAAGCCCAGGCCGTGCTCACTGGGGCAGCACGGGCGGGCTGCCGAGGGTCTTCAGGAATTCCAACAAGTTGTCGAGGTCCTGATCGGTCAGCACCTCGGAGAAGTCCAGCATGCCCTGCTGGTTGTCGGCTCGGGCCGGCTTCATGTTCGGCGCGTTTCGCACCCACTCCCGCAGCTCGGCGATGTTGAGCCTGAGCTCTCCGTCGGGTCCGCGTAGATACTCTCCGTCGGGTCCGAGCAGGTACGTCTCGTAGAGCGCCCCGGCGAACGCCGTGCGGCTCATCAAGTTGGTGAGATTCGGCGCGAGGCCTGAGAGGAGATTCGCATTGCCGCCGGCGGCGCTCTCGTACGCACCGTCGACGACGTGACAGCTGATGCAGTGGGTCTCGAAGAGGGTCGCTCCGGCAGCTTGTTCGGGCGTCCCCTCGGCGGATGCGACGTCTGCGGCCTGTGTCTGCCCGTCGTACTGCTGGCGCACCCAGCGATCGAAATCGTCGGGGTCGAGCGCAATGGTCCGCATCTGCATGTTGGCGTGGCTCAGGCCGCAGAACTCGACGCACTCTCCGTAGAAGATTCCCGGCACGTCGGAGCTGATCCGCCAATCGTGCACACGCCCGGGCACGGCGTCCTTCTTGCCGTTGAGCCGGGGGATCCAGAACGAGTGGATGACGTCGTTGGAATGGAGTTCGAGGTTGACCTCTTCGCCGGTTGGGATGACCAGATCGTTCGCAGTGACGATGTCGTACTGGCCGTCTTCGTCGATGTCGTAGCTGAACTGCCACCACCACTGCTGGCCCTCAACCTTGATCGTCATTCCGTCGCCCTCCGAGGCAAGCGCGAACACGGTCGGCAGTGTGTAGACCGTCAGAAAGATCAGCAAGATCGTCGGGATGATCGTCCACGTGAGCTCGGCCTTGCGGTTGCCGTGGATCTGCGGTGGCAAGTCGTCGGGATCGTCGGTGGGCTTGGCCCGGAACTTCAAGATGATCGTGGCAACCGCAGCCGCCACAAGGATGCCCACGCCGATGGCCATCCAGCCCGACAGGCGCATGAGGCCGTCGATTTCTTGCGCGTTCTTCCCGACTGGCTTGGTGGCGTCGAGGCGGCCGGTGGCACAGCCAGCCAAGACCAGCCCCAGCAGCGCCAGGCCGGCGAGGCGCCAGCGTCGAGGGAAGCCGGTGCCCATCACTCGTGTCCCCCGCCGGTTTCGCCAGACTCGTCCGATTCGCCTGAGCCCTCCTCGCCAGGTTCGCCGTGATCGCCAGCAATCTCAGCGCCGTCCTCCGGGTGAAACTCGCGCTCACCCCTCACACCAAAAGCGATGCCAGCCACGATGAGTGCAACGCCGCCCAGCACCAGCGTCGTGGCCATTACCGAACGCCTGATCTGTGGCTTGGCGTACACCACGAACGCGAACGCCAGGATCATCGCTGCAATCACGATTGCCGCCAAGCTCGCCTTGTTCTTGCTCACCGACAAGAAGATCCGGGAGGCCAGCACCACCGGCACGCCGATGCCCAGCACGCCATAGAGCGAGATCTCGAAGGGTCGCAGCAACCGGGCCCGCTCGACCGCATTTGATGCTGCGTCAGTGGAAAGGTGCTCGGCCCACGCGCTCATCGTCCACTCGACAGCGGAAATGAGCAGCAGCGCCACGCCTGCGATGGTCAGCAGGGAGCCCGTCACTAAGCCGACCATGAGCACCCCCATGCCCACTGCCGCCATGATCGGCCAGTAGGCCGGTGTCGGCCGGTAGTCGTGCGAATGCGCCCGGTCGGGCGAGTCGCCGTCGCCCACCGTCAGTGCCAGGGCGAACAGCAACGCAAATGCCGCAGCAGCGACACCCAGCACGATGGTGGCGTACATGACCACATTGCCCGTGCTGTCCATGCCGGTGAGCACGCCGACAACCACTGCGGCTACGGCGGCCAGCGCGATGCGACCGGCGAAGTATCTGCTGGCGATGCCAACCATCGATCCCCTACTTCACCACGTACACGGCGTACCAGGTGGCTGCCCACGCAAGCACGGCGAAGTCCCAGAAGAAGACCGCTGCGCCCAGCGGCGTTGAACGGTCCCGGCCGACGCCGCCGCCAAGCGACCGGAGCGTCATGAGGCCGAGGTAGAACATCCCGACGATCAGGATGGCCAGCGAGAGCCCGGTTACCGCGAACGCGAGGTTGGCCCACTCGCCCGAGCCGAGTTCCACCTCCATCCGGTTCAGGCTGAACATCACCATGTTGAAGAAGGCGAAGCCCATTACCAGCGTGATGGTCATGCCCACCCAGGTGTGGCCGCGTTCGCCACGGCCGCTTGCCCACACGGCCCAGTGCGCAGTCACCACCGAAACTCCCAGCGTGATGAGGGCATAGACGAGCTGCGGACTTGGTACGGAGTGGCCGGCCAGCCACTCGTGGCCCGGGTCCATGCCCGATGCATGACGACGAGCCATGTAGTGGCCCAAAGCGCCGGCGACTGCCATTGCCCCGGCCGCAATCGCGAAGCCCGTGCCCACAAGCTGGCTGCGCGGGCGCGGTGGTGGGCCGGGAACGACGTAGCGGCCGGGCTGCGGGACGTCGACGGTGCTCGACGTGGTAGCTGGGCTGGCGACAGACACTGGCATCAGGCAGGCACCTCCGTCGCTTCACGTTCGCCTGCAGCAGCGCTGCCGTTGAGTTCCGCGTCGAGCAGCGGCGTGCCGGACGTGAGCTCAGGCAATGCCTCTGCGGGGCCGAGCGGGGGCGGCGAGTCGAGCAGCCACTCGGGTGTGAGACCACCCCATGGGTCGGCTTCGGCTTCGGCGCCCTTGCCCATTGCAACCGAGACCAACAGGTTGAGCACTAAGAGCGCCAGGCCGGCCAGGACGATGAGCACACCGACCGCGCCGAGCACCGAGAGGCCCGCCGCACCAGAGGTGTCGACGAGGTGGGCATAGTCAGTGGTCTCGTTCGGCGCGTGATACACGAACTGCGGCTGTTCGGTGAAGGCCCCCGACAGCGTCGGGCCGAGCCACGCCAGGAAGGCGCCGCCTCCGATCGCTGCGAAGCTCGCCAAGCCTGCAAGCTCAGACAAGCGCCGGCCCCAGATCTTTGGCGCCCACCAGTGCAGCGCAGCCAGCGCGCCGAGCAGTCCTGCCCCATAGATGAGCAGGCTCTGCTGGCCCGTGACCCAAGTGGTAGAGCGCAGCGGGGCATTCCCGTCAATGCCTCGGCCAGCGATTTGCAGCCAATCCACACCAGCACCGATCAGACCGATGAGCGCGGCGACCGCCACGAGGTTGCCGGCGACGAATGCAGCCAGCACCGCCGTGTTAGGGCGCGGCCACTTGCGGCTCTGCCACACGGTGAAGCCCAGCAGCGCCAGCAATCCGGAGACACCCGCCAGCGCGCCGGCGTACAGGCCGACCAGCACGATGCCTTCGAGGCCATCGACGATGTCGGCGCCCTCGGTGGTGATGCCGAAGTTGGCCCAGGCGCCGAATCCGAAGAGCCCGACGAGGCCCATCGTGAAGTAGAGCGCAAGCGGCTCGAAAACCCAGCGCCGTGCAGAGGCCAGCATGACTTCGGCGGCCACGCCCAGCACTGGCACTACATAGATGAACAGTTGCGGCGTCCGATACATCCAGTCGATGCGGGACCAGATGCCGTAGTTGCCGTCGAGGAACGTGCGGCCGTAGCGGTGGTCGATATAGAGAATGACGATCTGGCCGAGCACCACGCCGAGGCTGACGACCAGCATCGACGCCGTGACGAGCGCCGACCAGGCAAATGGTGGCGTGCGGTCCATGTACATGCCCCCCGCACGCATGGTGAGCGTGGTGACGGCAACGCAAATGGCGCCGGTGAGCAGCGATATCACCAGCCCGGCGACGGCCAGCAAGTGCAGATCGACGCCGTCTGCCCAGCCGCCGGCCGGCCCCCCATTGGCGATGTACGCGCCAACGAGGACCCCGAACGAGACCAGCCAGCCCCAGAACGACAGCGCTGCTGCCCGGCCGAATGCCACGTTGGGGGCACCCACCTGCAGCGGGACCACATACATCGCAATGCCCAGGAACAGCGGGATGAGCATGCCGAACACCAAAGCGTCCCGCGTGAAGGTGAACACCTGTACGAAGGTGTCGGAATTCAGAACGGTGTGGCCGTCTGCTGATGCCAGATCGAAGCGCACCAGCATGTCGGTGACCCCACCAGCCAGAGCGAACAGCAAGGAACAGCCGATGAACAGCCGACCGATGCGCTTGTGGTCGGTGGTATTGAGCAAGCCGAAAGCCGTTGGGTCTTCTGCCTGTGAAGCCACGGCAGATCCTTCCGAATGCTCAGCTTCGGTAGTGGCGTCGGTCATGCGGCGAAGTGGTTCCCGGACTCGGCTGGCAGCGCCGCTTTGGGGCGACACCAACGGGGCACTCTAGCGACCCGCGGGCACCTCAACCAGATTGTCTGCGACCAAATCGCGGCGGCCTTCCGCACTGGCGGAACGCCGGTGCCCCACCACAACCCCGTCACCAGCCGAACCGCACAATCACGTCGGCTGCCATCGCCACGAACAGCAGGCCGAGGTATGCGATGGAGCTGTGGAAGACGCGCATTGCCGAACCAGGGTTCAGGGAGCGCCACAGCGCCAGCAGCTGCCACCCGAATGCTGCACCCCCAGACACCGCTACCACCAAGTACAGCGCTCCTGTTTCGGCGACCACGGCGAACCACAGAGACAGCGCGATCACCGCAACCATGTGCAGCGTCATCTGCACCAGCACCGAGCGTTCGCTCGCTACCGAGGGCAGCATCGGCACGGCGGCAGCGCCGTAGTCGTCGGCATAGCGAATTGCCAGCGCCCAGAAGTGCGGCGGCGTCCAGAAGAAAACGATGGCGAAAGCGATCCAGGCCTCGAGCGACAGCGAGCCCGTCACGGCCGCCCAGCCGACGAGCACCGGCGCTGCGCCCGCCGCCCCGCCGATGACGATGTTCTGGGTGGACGTCCGCTTCAGCCACAGCGAGTACACGAACACGTAGAACAGGCATGCCGCCAGCGCCAGCAGCGCTGCCAGCAGATTGGCGCCCCACCACAGAATCCCGAAGGCCAGCACCTCGAGCACCACGCCGTAGATCAAGGCTGCGCGGGGCGTCACAGTGCCGACGACCAGCGGCCGGTGCGCCGTGCGGGCCATCGTGGCATCGATGTCACGATCGATGTACATGTTGAAGGTGTTGGCACCGGCCGCGGACAGCGTGCCGCCGAAGACGGTGAGCACCACGAGCGCCAGGCTGGGCACGCCACCTTCGGCGACGAACATCGGCGGCACCGTTGTCACCAGCAGCAGCTCGATGATGCGCGGCTTCGTGAGCGCGACATACCCACCAAGGGTTGGACGCAGCGTCGCCAGCATTGCTGTGAGCGTACGTGTCGCCTCTAGCGTTTCGGCGTGAGCTTGCTGCGTCTGGCGCGTGTCGGGGAGGGCAGGCTGGACCTGATGCGCATGCGGGGGCGCGGGCCGTATGTAACGCCGAGGCGGTTCGCACTGGTAACCCGTTGGGCGCTCTGGGCGCTCGTGTCAATTGTGATCACCGGCGCGCTGGTGCGACTCACTGGGAGCGGGCTCGGGTGCAGCGATTGGCCGAACTGCGAGCCCGGCGAGTTCGTGCCGGCTGCGGACTTCCACGGCTGGGTGGAGTTCGGAAACCGCATCGTGACCGGTTTGGTGTCGGTGGCGGTTGTCTTGGCCGTCGGCGCGTCGTTGTGGCGGGATCCCCGGCGGGCTGACCTGATCTGGTGGTCGCTTGCGCTGGTTGTGGGCGTCGCATTTCAGATCGGTCTCGGTGCGGTCACCGTGCTGACGCACCTGTCGCCGCCGATCGTCATGTCGCATTTCTTGGCATCCCAGGTGCTGGTGGCGGCAGCGGTCGTCCTGCAACACCGGGCGGGCATCGAGCCGTTGGCCGGAAGGAACCCGAGCGCTGCGCTGGGGGCATCGATCCGGGCGCACGCCTGGTTCGCAGCGGCATTGACTGCGGCCGCTCTGTGGACCGGGACCGTGGTGACCGGCACGGGGCCCCACGGCGGTGACGAGCACGTCGAGCGATTGCAGTTCGCGCTGCCGTCGGTAGCGCGCATCCACGGCATCACGGTGGTGATCCTGGCCCTCGTCACGTTGCTGCTCGGCGCTCGCGCTCGGCGCGCGGCCATCGCTCATCGCGGTAGCGCGCTCGGTGCATGTGCGTCGCAACTGTGGCGGAGGGTGCGCACGGTGATCGGTGTCATGGCCGTACAAGCCGCCATCGGCTACGTGCAGTACTTCACCGAACTGCCAGTGCTGCTCGTTGCGTTGCACGTTGGCGGTGCCACGCTGGCAACCATCGCCATGACCCGCTTGGTGCTGGCAACCGGGATGCAAGCGACACAGCCTGCGTCTGCGCAGGCCCAAGCGACACAGCCTGGGGCCACCCAAACCCTCTCAGCGCAGCCGCCGGTCGGCGAATCGGTTGGCATCGCGCCCCGCGGCTTCGCACAATGAGGCCGTGAACCCGCCTGCACCGGTCGTCGCCGACCCAGAGGTCATCCATGATCCGACGACCGAGGACGAACACAGCACCGATGTGCCATGGGTGGTTCTGGTCTGGAACGACCCGATCAACCTGATGAGCTACGTCGTGTATGTGTTCCAGAAGCTGTTCGGGTACAACGAGGCCAAGGCGACCGAGCTGATGCTGGACGTACACAACAAGGGCCGTGCGGCGGTGGCCTGGGGAACACGTGAGAAAGCCGAGCTCGATGTGTTTCGCCTGCACGAGTACGGCCTGTGGGCCACCATGCAGAAGGACACCTGAGCGGTGTCCGCTGCACGCTGCTGGCGGCCGACTGTCGGTGGCCCGACAAAGATGACCTCGTGACCGGAACGCGTTTTGGAGCTCGCGGATCCATGGTGAGCGTGCATCTCGCCGATTGGGAGCGGCGACTCCTTGCCGAGATGGTGGGAGAGCTGCGCAGAAACTTGCTGGATCACACGCCAGCACGCGACGGCGGGGACGGCTTGGATCCATCGCTCCGGCGCCTGTTCCCGCCGGCTTACCTGAGTGATCCCGATCGCGACGCCGACTACCAGCGCCTCATGCGCGACGAGCTGCTAGCCGAGCGGCTCGATCACCTCGATCTGCTTGATGGCACGCTTGAAGCTGATCACCTCGACGACGCACAGCTGACCGCCTGGGTGCAGGGTCTGAACGAGCTGCGCCTGGTCCTCGGCACCCAGCTCGACATCGCCGAGGAAGATGACTCGACTGAGGTCGACCCGCACGATCCCGGCCAGCGGCCGCGCCTGCGGTACCACTACCTCGGGGGCCTGCTCGCCGAACTCATTGACGCGGCGCACCGCTGATCGCGGCGGTGTCCGTGCAGTGCCCGCGCAGTGTGCTTGACGTGTCCCCGAAGTCGTGGGCCCCAGACGGCTCCGGCCTAGCCTGAGACGCCCGGCCCCCATCGTCTAGCGGCCTAGGACACCGGCCTTTCACGCCGGCGGCACGGGTTCGAATCCCGTTGGGGGTGCTGCAGATCCGCGACCGCGTCATGCGCACGAGGTTGTAGCTGGCGGCGCTGAACTCGTTCGGGGGCTCTTTGCAGCATCTGCATGGCGGTGCCGCGCTCCGCGTAGCCGTCGGCTTGGGTGAGCTCGGCGTCGACCCTGAGCCCGTTGCGGTTCTCGATCAAAACTCGAGCAATACCGGCGCAGCCTGGCGCGGTGCACCACCGCAGCGAAGAACCGGTCACAGATCTCGTGATCCAACAAGCGCTGCCGGTTCTTGGAGAACGTCGAGGGGTCGAAGGCGCGCTCGTCGATGCGCATCCCCAAGAACCACTTGAACAACATGTCGTAGCTCAGCCGCTCACAAAACGCCCGCTCCGAACGGATCGAATACAGCGCCCCTGACGCCTTCGCTGGGGCAATCACCGCACCCGATCGCCACGGGCCGCACAGCGCTCCACACGGGCAACCTGCGCCCCACGATGGCACCGCCCCAACGCAGCGTCGCTCAGGTACCGGCGACGGAGTCACCCGTGCTACCAGATTGTGGCCAGCGACCAAATGCCTGCATGGATGAGCCCCTCGCCGGTCCCTGCCCCGAAGCGCTGATGGCGGGCGGTGCCAAACGGCCCGTGAGTGATGCTCGGCACCCGCCCCTAGGCCCTCTCCGGACCGACACGGCGACCGCGAAGGGGCCCCCGCAGCCGCGCTGTGCGGGCCGCTGGAGCGCCGCTGCGGCCTCGCGGGCAACAATGCCCCCGCCCGAAGGGGAGCGCCCCACGGGCGCACAACGGCCCGCAGCAACCCAACAGCGCCGATCCGCTAGCACAGGTGACCCACCCGCACGTGCGCTCGATTAGTCCCGGTCTGTCGCCTTCGCTGTCTCGCGGCGGCGCAGTCGCATTCCCCGCACCGTGTAGAACGCCATGCCTGCAATGCCGATGGCCAAGCACGACAGCGAGACGGCCCGCGTAACCAGTGCCACGCCGCCGCCCATCTCGGTCAAAGTGATCGTCGCCATGCCGACCGCGGTCATCACAACAAGGAACCTGGTCACAACAAACAGCCTGCGGAACCCTCACTGTCGTGCTGGCGGCGTGTGACGCTGTGCCGTCGTCATGGTTTCAGGGATGGTTTCAGGGTATTCGCCGCGCTCATCGACAGGCCTCCGTTTCGCATTGCTCGCAACGTCAGCGATCATGGAGCGACGATATTCCTCAGTACGGCTGACCCCCTCGCCGGTACCTGCCCGGAAGCGCTGACGGGCGGTGCCATCGCCCCGCGAGTGAACGTCGATACCCACCCCCGCGGCCCTCCCCGGCCCTACACGACGACTGCGCTGTGGTTCCAGCGGCGCTGTGCGGACCGCTAGAGCACCGCTGCGGCCCCGTCCGAAGAGGAGCGCAGAACGGCCCGCAGCAGCCCAACAGCGCCGATCCGCTACCACGGGTGAGCCATCCGCACGAGCGCTCGATCAGGCCCAAACTGCCGCCTTCGCTGTCTCCCGGCGGCGCTCTCGCCTCGTGAACCTCACATACGACACGATTGCGAAGGTCAGTACTGCGCCCCACGCGGCCGTCACCAGCACAAAGCTGCCTGATTGGTGCACAGCGCGCCACAAGGGAGTCGACGCCGTGCCGGCCGCGGTGGCCACAACAAAGAACCTGAGGAACCAGCGCTGTCGTGCTGGCGGAGTGTGGCACTCTGCCGTCGCCATGGTTTCAAGATATCTCTCGCTTGTGCGGGTCATTGGCCTAGGCGAGCGAGGGACGCTTGGCATCGTGCTGTGGCCGACTCTCGACTGCCTTGGTACTGAGTGACGAAGACACCGTTCTCATAGAGGTTGACCTTTCCGAGATGGGGCAGCCCGTACTGCGCGAATGACTCCCACGGCGTGCAGTAGTTGCCGGTCGAAGTCTCAGGTTCGGCGGGCGGTGATGCTTGGTCGCCGCCGTCGTCGGAATCGCCGTCGAAGTCGTCATCGTCCGCATTGCGGCCGTTCTCAACCCGACGATGGCGAGGAACCCCGCGGCCGAAGCCAACGAGGTACCTCTCCGTGCCAAGCCCAGTCAAACCATGCCTAGCTTCGACTGCCGAGCCGTGCCGAGAACGTCGGCTCTACCGGACTGCCGCCTTCGCGGCCATGCGCCTGTTCTTGGTCCAGCCGTAGGCAAGGATCAAGACGGCGATGCCCCCGAAGGGTGCGCCGTAGACCCACCACGACCAATCCGTGAGCCATTCTATGAGATTTCCTATTACGGCCCCGGTTAGAACGCCTGCCCAACCCCAAGAGTCGCGCTTCTTTTGCGGCGGAGTCAGCGTCTTGCTGTCAGCGCTCATATTCTCAGGGTATTCCGCGGCGCTCATGCCGTTGCCGTCAGAATAACGACGAGATTGCCAGCGGGTTCGATCCTGCGAACGCTTCTCGTACGCTGGCGTCCTCCGGCTCGCCTTCCTCCGGCTCACCCCCCTCTTGACCTTCCTCTTGGTCTTCCTGCCGACCTAAATCCAAGCCGCGATGCGGGAGCCTTGACGTTCAGCCAGTGTCGGCAGGGGGCGATTCGGGCTCGAGCGCGAGCGGGAGGCGGAGTTCGACAGTGGCTCCCGGGCCTTCGGTGTCGATGACGGCCACGGAGCCCTCGTGGGTGCGAGCGACATAGTCGACAATGGACAGCCCGAGGCCCGAACCGGGCTGCGAGCGGGCCTCGGGAGCCCGGTAGAAGCGTTCGAAAACCACCTCCCGCAGGGCGGGGTCGATTCCGGGACCGCGGTCGCACACTTGAACGATCGCCAGTCCTTCGCGATGGGCAACGCTGATCTCGATGGGCTCGCCGGGCGGTGACCACTTGAGGGCGTTGTCGATGAGGTTGCTGATGGCACGCTCCACCAACGCCACGTTGACCACCACCTCACACGACTCAAAGTCGGTCACGAAGTCGACCTCGGCGCGACGACGGTGCCGGTCCACCACCGAGGCCGCAATGTCGACGAGATCGACTGGCGTCGGCTCGCCCTGCGCACGCTGATCACTGGCCAACTCGACGAGCTCGCCCACCAGCTCGGTGAGCTGATCCAGCTCGAACTGGACATCGTCAAGCATCCGGCGGCGCTCACTGGAATCGAGCACCGCGGCCACCCCATCGGAGTCCTGTGTGGCTTCGGCACGCGACAGCAGCTCGATATTGGTGCGAATGCTGGTGAGCGGCGTCCGAAGTTCGTGGCCAGCATCGGTCACCAACCGTTGTTGTTGGGCGCGCGACAGGGCAAGCGCTTCAAGCATCGCGTTAAAGCTGCGCGCCAGCTCGCCCAGCTCGTCGTCACGCTCGGGCTCGATGGGCTGGTCGAGATCCTGGGTTTGTGCGACGTTCTGTGCCGCGGCCGTCAGTCGACGCACCGGGCCCATCGCGCGGCCAGCCACAAGGAAGCCCAGCAAACCCGCGAGGGCGACGCCAGCGATCGCCACTACTGCGAGCGCCTCACGCACTCCGTGGGCGTAGTGGTCGAACTCGCTCAACGGTCGGGCGACCATGAGTGCTCCTCGTGGCCCCAGCGAGACCGTCAACACGCGGAGCCTCACCGTGTCGGCGGCGACATCGGCGGAATGAGTCTTCGCTTGGCCCGTGGCGACCTCAAGGTCGCCGCGCGAGACCGGAATCACGTCATCGGAGATGTATCTCACCGTGCCCTTGGGACCGATCACCTGGACCAGCACGTCATAGGGGACGTGCTTGCCAAACGCGCGAATCCCGACGCTCTGGCGAAAGCGGCCGTCAGCAGTCACCAGGACGTGTGCACGTTCCTCGAGCTGCTCGTCAATCGCCGAGCGGGCCTCGCTGCGCGCGATCCACAACATGACCCCCAACACCGCCAACACTGCGACCGCTACCGAAGCAGCCACCAACAGACTCAGGCGTGTTCGGAAGCTCACGAGTTTCTCAGGACGTAGCCGACGCCGCGCACTGTGCGGATCGGACTGTGCCCGTCAGAGCCACCGTGCACTGCGGCCAGCTTGCGGCGTAGGTAGCCGACGTACACCTCCAGCGAATTCGAGGCGAGCGAGGCGTCGTAACCCCAGACCGTGTCGTAGATCTCATCACGCATCAGGATGCGATCGGGGTTGCGCAGGAACAGTTCCAGCAGCTGATGCTCGGTGCGCGTCAGTGTCAACGTCTCGCCGGCACAAGTCACCTCGTAGCTGGCCGTGTCCATGACGATGTCGCCGCAGGCCAGCCGCTCATCGCCTCCAGAGGCCTCGGAGGCTGTACCCCGGCGCAGCAGCGCCCGCAGCCGTGCCAGAAGTTCGTCGAGCGCGAACGGCTTCGCCAGGTAGTCGTCGGCTCCGGCATCGAGGCCTTCCACCCGGTCCACAGTCGAGCCCCGGGCCGTCAGCAGCAGGATCGGCAACCGGCTCCCGGCAGCACGCAAGCGACGGCACAGCTCGAAGCCACCCAGATTCGGCATAGTGGCATCGAGCACCATCACGTCAGCTCTGCGGGCCAATGCCTCTCCCTCGAGGCCATCGCGACCCTCGAGCACCGAATAGCCCTCGATCTGCAGGGCGCGACGCAATGCCGCACGGATCCGCTGATCGTCGTCGACGACGGCTACCGCGGGACCGGTGCCGCCTGGCCGGTCAGGGTCCACAGCCCCATTCTGGAATCCAGACGGTGAGAATCCCATAAGAATGTCGGCGGACCCGGGCGATGGCCGCTCATCCAGCGGCGGAGTTGCGGCGACGCAGGTGCGGGATCGTGAGTACCGAGCAGGCGTCGCGCTCGATGTCGTAGCTCAGCGCCCGGACGGCATCAGCGATGTCCCACCAGGCCACCTCGTCCACTTCGCCGGGATCGCCCTTCAGCCGCTTCGGCATCTTCGCCGGCGTCATTGCGTAGAACAGCACCAGCTTCGGCACCTGATCGCTAATCAGGTAGCTGACCGGATACGGCGCCGAAGTGATCGCGCATCGCACCCCGGTCTCCTCACGGACTTCGCGCAGCGCCGCCTCGGCCCAGGTCTCGCCGCGCTTGAGGTGGCCCTTGGGCAGCGACCAGTCGTCGTAACGAGGGCGGTGCACCACCAGCACCGAACCCTCGTGGCACACCACGCCTCCGGCTGCCCGGTCCATGGGAGCGTTGGTATAGCGACCCCACTCGACGTGACGGCGGCGAGGCTTTGCCGACGCCTCGGAGGGGATGTTCTTCTGGTTCTTCCTTGCGGACCCCTTCTCCGAAGACCTCTTCTCGGATAACTCAGGCCTGTCCTGTGCCACGGTTCGTGTCTAGCGTGTCTGCGCCAGCCGCGGCGTGCTTATCAGGCCAACAGAACTCAGCACGAGGATTCATCATGGACTTAGGGATTTGTATCGCATCGCACATCGGCGACCTGGAATACGTCACTCGCGCTGAAGAGCTTGGTTACACCCACGCTTGGTTCGCGGATAGTCACATGCTGTGGTCGGACTGCTACGCCACGCTGGCACTCGCGGCCGAGCGGACCAACACGATGCAGCTCGGCACCGGCGTATCGGTCTCGGGCACTCGTCCCGCACCCGTGACGGCGGCTTCGATCGCCACCATCAACGCGCTCGCTCCGGGTCGGACGTTTCTGGGCATCGGCACGGGCAACACAGCGATGCGAATCATGGGGCACAAGCCGCAACGCATCGCCGAATTCGACCGGTATCTCGCGGCGCTGCGGCCGCTGCTGCGCGGCGAGGAAGCCGTCCATCACTTCGGCGGCACTGCCGAGCCGATCCGCCACATCATGCCCGACGCAGGATTCGTCAACTTCGACGATCCGATCCCGCTGTACATCTCCGGCTTCGGGCCGCGTTCGCTGGGTCTTGCGGGCCAGTACGGCGACGGCGCAGTCCTGTCGGTGCCGCCCGACGGCTCGGCCACCGCACGTGTGTGGGAGTTCATCGAAGCCGGCGCCGCCGAGGCGGGCCGCACGATTGACCGCAGCGACTATCTGATGTGCTCGCTCACGACCATCGTGGTGCTGGACGACGGCGAGACGCTGGCTAGCCAGCGCGAGCGCGTGTACCACGAGGCCGGAGCGTTCGCGATGGCCTCGGTGCACTACTCCTACGACCAGTACCGCCAATACGGCCGTGCTCCCGGCACCCGGCTGGAAGCCATCTGGGACGAGTACTGCGCCATGCTCGACGACACCGATCCCGAACGCATCCACCAGCGGATCCACGCCGGCCACAACTGCTGGGTGCTGCCAGAGGAAACTCGGTTCCTGACCGACGAGCTCATCAACGCCACTTGCATTGTGGGCACCGCGGAGGTGGTCACCGAGCGCCTGATGGACCTGGGAGAGCGCGGACTCGATCAGGTCATGATCCTGCCGAACTTCGACCCCCGCTACGAAGTACTTGAGCGCGTCGGCCGCGAGATCCTCCCTCAGCTACCGGCCGACTAGCACGACGATGCGCGCCGACACCTCGGTAGCCTCGTGCGCTGCTGTCAAGCCCACCCGCTGGAGATGCTGGGAATGAGCAACATCTGCCAAGTCACCGGTCGTCGGCCGCATTCGGGCTTCAACGTGTCCCACTCGCACCGCCGCACGAAGCGCTGGTTCAAGCCGAACATTCAGCGGAAGCGTTTCTGGGTGCCCAACGAGCACCGCTGGGTGTCGCTGACGATCAGCGCCAAGGGCATCAAGACCATCAACAAGCGCGGCATCGAGTCGGTGGTTGCTGACCTGCGTCGGCGCGGGGAGAAGATCTGATGCCCAAGAGCGACAAGCGGCCGGTCATCAAGCTGAAGTCCACCGAAGGCACCGGCTACACGTACTCGACGCGCAAGAACAAGACGAACACCCGCGACCGCATCGAGTTGCGCAAGTACGACCCAGTGCTTCGTCGCCACGTCATCTTCAGAGAAGAACGCTGAGCGGCGCCGGAGATTTCTGATTGCGCGCATCGTCATGCGATGCGCCGACCGGCCTCGAATGACACAAGCGCGGCCGGCGCGCCTGAGCCTGCGGGCAGCGCGGCGCCTCGCCATCGGCACCCAGGGGTTGGCGGCACCGCTGCCAGCCGGCCGTGGAGATGTTCGGCACTTGCGCACGACCATGAACCGCATGGGTCTGCTGCAGATCGACGCCGTCAGCGTGCTGGCACGTTCACACCTGCTGGTGTTGCGGGCCCGGCTCGGCGGCAGCCATGAGGCCGCACTGGGGCTGCTGGAAAGGGCGGCATACCCACGTCAGCCCGAGCGGCGCGAGCTCACGGAGTACTGGGGCCATGAGGCCTCGTTCGTGCGGGTCCGCGACTGGCCGCTGTACCGCTGGCGCATGCGGCGGGGCTCCGAGGGCGAGATGTGGCCCCTGTACGTCCGATTCGAGCGCGACGAGCGAGCGCGCATCGACGACGTCATCGGATGGCTCGCCAGCAACGGGCCTGCCACGTCTTCTGAGCTGGACACGGCAATGGGCTGGGGTCCCGGCGTGCGCGGTCCTTGGGGCACGCGCAGCAACGCCAAGTTGGCGCTGGGCTGGCTGTTCTGGGCTGGCCACGTGGGGGTGGCAGCGCGTGTCGGTTTCACACGGCGCTACGACCTGATCGAACGAGTGCTGCCCGGTGATGTGCTGGCACGCGACATCGACGAACCGGACGCTCATCGGGCGTTGCTGTGTCAGGCGGCGGCGTGTCTGGGCATTGCGACAGCCGATGATCTGATCGACTACCACCGACTGCCCAAGCGCATTGCGCGGGCGCGTCTGGGTGAACTGACCGAAGACGGTGCCTTGTGCGAAAGGGCGGTCGAGGGCTGGGACGTTCCCGCGTACGTTCCCGCAAACGTTCAGCTCGCCCGCAAGCGTTCCCGTTCTGTGCTGCTCAGCCCCTTCGATCCCCTGGTGTGGTACCGCCCGCGCGCTGAACGGCTCTTCGGGTTCCACTACCGGATCGAGATCTACACGCCCAAGGCGAAGCGTCAGTACGGCTACTTCGTACTGCCGTTCCTGCACGACGACGCCCTCGTAGCACGGCTTGACCTGCGCTTCGACCGCGAGCGCGGACGGCTCGAGGTACCCGCCGCTTGGGCCGAGCCAGGGTGGTGGCCCACCGACATCGCCGCCGAAGACCGAGCGCTCGAGGCGTTGTCCGCGGAATTGCGTGCCCTGTCGACGTGGTGCGGAGGCGCGGGTGTATCGGTGGGGCCGCGCGGCGACCTCGCGGACCGTCTCCGCAGGGCGGCCGCCTCAACCGCTTGAATTGAGAGATGACGTTTATTCGGATGACACCCGGTAAGCAGCCGTGCACATGAGCAAGGACCGCGCCGACAATCACCCCACCGACCCCGATCACGAGAGCGCCGACGAGCGATCAACGCAGTCGGGTTACGTGTACGTCGCGACCAACCCGGCGATGCCTGGAATCGTCAAGATTGGCAGCACCGCCATGGACGATCCTCAGAGTCGCATCAGTTCCCTCTTCAACACCAGCGTGCCCGTGCCCTTTGAGATGGAGTACGCAGCAGCTGTCACCGGTGACGCCACGGCAGTTGAACAAGCTCTCCACAAGGCGTTTGCTCCGCAACGCGTTCATCCCAAGCGGGAGTTCTTTGAGATTGCTCCTGAACAACCGATAGCCATCCTGCAGCTCGTCAACTCGATGGACATCACCGAGGATGTGCGGGCTGAGGTGGACGCTGAACAGTCTCCGGCTGACAGACGAGCGCGCGAACGCCTAAGGCGTCCCAGACTCGAATTCAGAGAGCTCGGCCTCGATCCGGGAGCACTTCTTGTGTACGAGAACGACGCTGGCGTACGGGCTGAAATTGTCAATGGACGTCAAGTACGGCTGCTGTCCATCCCCGACGGCAGCTACGACGGGCTGCGGATGAGCGACGACTTGTGGCACTTGTCGCCCTTGACTGCCGCCTTACTCGGCTTGGAACGCAATGTTGCCCCGACGCGCTACTGGCTCACTGAGGACGGCCGTCTTCTGAACGACGTCTACAACGAAGTCCATGGACCGGTGAATTGAGCACCACCACCGAGCACTGAGCGATCGGCGTGTTCGCGCTGCGGTGTCAATCGGATGCGAGCAGAGCGGTCAGTCGACGCAGAGTTGCCAAGACCTCATCTGCGCGCGCTGTGTTCCGCTGAACTAATGCCTCTGCCGCTTCGGAACTCAGAATCGAGAAGACCTCGTCCGGGTTGCTGTCATCCGAGTGGCGGCGCAAGAAGGCGCTCCAGTCCTGAGCTGGAATTCCGGCCAACGGCTGCCGCATCGCGTCCTTAATCCAACTGTCCATAATGCCGATTCGGGCGATTCGACCGAAATTGCTGCCACCGTCAGACACTGGCCGATCCACAGTGTGGTCTCGGCCAAGGTACGGCTCGACGCCATCCGGCATCTCAATCGTCGTTTCGCTACGGGCGTCTCGAACATGCTGCCACCAGTAGTTCCGGTACTCAGCAACGTATCGGGCTGGCCAAATGCCGGGCGAACGCACCTCTGGGCGACCAGAAACGACATTGGACAGGCACCACGGCACGACAGCAAGCAAGTCCCAATCGGTGCATGCTGTCGGCGTCACTGTGTAGCGAAAGCTCGGAACTGCTTCCTTCGCAAGCAGGTACCAACCCTTCAGCTCAATTCCCATTGCGATGTCATCGGCACCGTCGTCAGAGCGGCGGCGCAACAAGACATCGGGGAAGGTCTGGGCTTGCCGAACGAACGAATGAAGCGGCCATTCGCCCGAGGGATCCCAAACCTCCCGCATGCGATTGAGTGCCTCGACGACCTGCACCTCGATGGTCGCACCGAGGACGGTATTGAGGGCGAACAAGTCAGTGGCGTCTAGTCCCTCCATCAAGGTTGGCGAACGGAAATGGATAGGCAGCGCCCCGAGTGCATCACGTACGCGACCAGTCAACGCTGTCCGCGGATCTTCGGCGTTGAGTGCAGGCAGAGACGGTGCTTGAAGGTCGCTGCCGGGCATCACACTCACTCGGTTGCTACTTGAGTGAGTCGCTGTTCAGCTACATCGGCAAAATGCTCAATCTGCTCGGCGGCGAATGCCTGACGGCCATCCATGATCGCCGCGACGGCACCGCTGCACAATCCACCGAAGGGCTCCCAGACAGAATCGCCTGGAGCAGTCACCGCCGCAATAATGCGCTGCATGAACTCGACCGGTTTCTGGTTGAGGTGAACCGCTGCGTTGGGTCCCGGCCGGTGAACGCGAGGAGCGGAGCGTACGCCGTTGCCCTTCAACCGCTCATCTCCATGCAACGGAGGTGCCGCCCACACGTTGGTCAGCCCGTGGGCGTGAGACCAAACATGACGAAGGCGAGACCACTCCGCTGCTGTGACAGGTACGTTTCCTTCGATGCAGTAGAAGGGCGCCTCTCGCGAATCACCGTGTCGATTGGCGTAGCGCACCAGCCGTTCCATCATCTCCGGAGGGGGGAAGTACCAGAGCCAGTCCTGGGTGAGGTATTTGCGAGTCGCTGCGTTCGCGACACCGCAGGCCTCATTGGCGCGGGACAAAGGCAAACCTGCCCGCTGCCACTCGTGCCGCAGCCAGCGCTTTGCGGACATGACGCCGTCCGATGTCTCGAACTCGAGCCTGCGCCGGTAGAAGACGCACACCTCTGTCGTCACGGGGAACTGACGGATGGTGTCGCCATTCACGTTGCCTGCGATGTGACTCAACCCCTTGTCCCAGACGATGCTCTGGACGTAGTCCCATCCGGCCTCAACCAGCAGTGGATGCACGTTCGCCCAGCCGATTTCCGTATTCCAGAACCACAACGTCGTAGCTGGATGAGCAAACTTGGACCAATTCTCGATATGGGGCGCGTACCAATTCGCAAGTTCTGATGGCGTGCGCGGATCACCAGGAAACCCGCCGACACCGTACGCACCGTCGGACACGATCAGTGCAGGTCGCGGCCACTCGACGTAGACATCGAGGACATCGCCACGGTGTAGCGACCAATGCGGGCGCGCATCGTCGGACGCAGTTGGAGCGCGCGTTTGTTCGGTCGCCATGCGACCAGAATAGGCAGGGGGTGTCACCAACTCATTGCTCATTGTCAGAGGTCGCCGATGATCGCACACCGGCCACACGACGGTTGGACGACCAGATCAAAATCGGCGCTGATTGATGATCGAGGTGGCTATCGTTGCTCCCCTTGCACCAGCAGGGACCTCGGCCCCAACGCCGGTGCAAGCACACAGCAATACAGCTGGTCCCGTGGTGAAGTCTGGAGTTCACGCTGGCCTGTCAAGCCAGAGGTCGCGGGTTCAAATCCCGTCGGGACCGCGGTCGGGTAGCTCAGTTGGCAGAGCGCGCGCCTGAAAAGCGTGAGGTCACCGGATCGACGCCGGTCCCGACCACGAACTAGTGCGAGTGCAAGGCTCCGCCGCACTCGTGAGCCTCAGTTGGTGTTGCGTGTTACGCCGTCGCTGATTGCGGCCGTGGCTACCGCGTTCGCAACTGCCGGAACGACTGAGCGGTCGAACGCGGTGGGGATGACGAGATCGGGGCTGAGATCGTCGCTGGACACCGCTGCCGCGATGGCGTCGGCAGCCGCAATCTTCATGTTCTCGGTGATGTCGGTGGCGCCAGCGTCGAATGCGCCGCGGAAGATGCCCGGGAATGCGAGCACGTTGTTGATCTGGTTGGGATAGTCGCTGCGACCCGTCGCCATGACCCCGACGATGTCGGCGATGGCGTCGGGCAGGATTTCGGGATCCGGATTGGCCATCGCGAACACGATCGGCCGCTCGGCCATCGTCTCGACGTCGGCGCGCGTGACAAGGCCGGGGCCGCTTAGGCCCAGGAACACATCAGCGCCCGCCATCGCGTCGGACACCGACCCCGCCACGCGATCGACGTTCGTGTTGTTCGCCAGCCACGCCTTGGAGTGATTCAAGTCAGCGCGTCCGGGATGGATGGTGCCTTTGCGGTCGCACGCGATCACGTCACCGATGCCCGCACCGAGCAGGATCTTGGCCGTCGCAACGCCCGCGGCGCCCGCGCCCAGGATGACGCAGCGCAGATTCGCCATCTCCTTGCCGACGATGCGCGCCGAGTTCTCGAGCGCAGCCAGCGCCACCACCGCAGTGCCGTGCTGGTCGTCGTGGAACACGGGGATGTCAAGCGCGGCGCGCAGCGCCTCTTCCACCTCGAAGGCTCCGGGCGCAGCGATGTCCTCGAGGTTGATGCCGCCGAAGGTGGGCGCGAGCCGGATGACGGTCTCGACGATCTCGGCGGGCTCGTTGACGTCGAGGCAGATCGGGAAGGCATCCACTCCGGCGAATTCCTTGAACAGCAGCGCCTTGCCTTCCATCACCGGCATCGCCGCGGCGGGACCGATATCGCCGAGACCGAGCACCGCTGTGCCGTCGGTGACGATCGCCACCGTGTTGCCCTTGATGGTCAGGTCGTGGACACGCTCGGGTTCGTCCACGATTGCCCGGCACACCCGGGCCACACCGGGCGTGTAGGCCATGGAGAGGTCATCGGCATTTCGCAGCGGGATGCGGCTGACCGTCTCGAGCTTGCCGTTGGCGTGGAGCTCGAATGTGCGGTCGAGGGCTGAGATGACAGTGATGCCTTCGAGGCCGTTCACCGCCGCGCAGATCTGGGCGATGTGGGCCTCGCTGGAAGCGTCCACGACGATGTGCTGAGTCAGGGTTCCTTGCACGATGGTGAAGCCGTCGAGGCTCTGGATGTTGCCCCCGACGTCACCGATGGCCATGCACAGCCGGCCGAGCGTGCCCGGTACGTGGGCAAGCTCGACTTCGAGAGTGGCGGAATAGGCGGCGGTGGGTCGAGACCCTGCGGTGGCAGTCATCAGTGCTCCTGGCGCGGCTGCAGCGCTGGCAGGGTATTGGGCGTCGGCTAGGTATCAGGGTCAACGAGGTGGGCGGTGCCGCTACCGGGCCCGACTTCGCCGATCACCCAAGCCTCGTGGCCCGCAGCGTGAGCCGTGGCGACGCCAGCATCTGCTTGTGAAGGCGGCACAGCAACCACCATGCCGATCCCCAGGTTGAAGACGCGTTCCATCTCCGACCCCATCACCGGTCCGGTGCTGGCGATGTGGCTGAAGATGGTCGGCACCGGCCAGGTGCCGCGCCGGACCACCGCGTCGGCGGCGGGTCCCAGCATGCGCGCCACGTTGGCGGCCAGTCCCCCGCCCGTGATGTGGGCGGCCCCGCGAGCATCGCACTTTGAGAAGAGCGCTAGCACCGTCGGGGCGTAGATGACCGACGGCGCCAGCAGCTCGTCGCCCAGCGTGCGATCGGCACCTGGCCAAGCCGGCGCATCGAGCAGGCCCGGCTCGGGCGGGCTGCCGAGCAGGACGCGGCGGGCGAGGCTGTAGCCGTTGCATCGCAACCCGCCCGATGCCAGCCCAACGAGCACAGCGGGTTCCCCGGTGAGCGGTCGAGGCAGCCGCGCGCGCTCGGCGACGCCCACAGCGAAGCCAGCGATGTCAACCTCTCCTGGTGCGAGCGCATCGGGATGCTCTGCGAGCTCGCCGCCGACCAGGGCACAGCCGGCGCTGCGGCAGCCGGCCGCCAAGCCGGACACAATCGCCTCCACCACGTCAGGTTCGAGACGTCCCGCAGTGATCTGGTCGTGGAACAGCAAGGGCTGCGCGCCGAGCGTGACGATGTCGTCGACGCACATGGCCACCACATCGATCCCGATGGTGTCCCAGCGATCCAGCGCCGCGGCGATGAGCGGCTTGGTGCCGGCACCGTCGTTCGCACTCACCAGCACCGGTTCGGTGAAGCCGTCCGGCAGCGCCGTGACCGCGCCGAAGGCCCCGATGTTGCTCAGCACTTCTGGCCGGAATGTGCTGCGGGCATGCGGAGCCAATCGGCGGACCGCTTCCTCCCCGGCTGCGATGCTCACCCCTGCTGTCTCGTACGTCAACGGCCCCGTGTCGCTGGCCGCGGCGATGCCGGCAGGCGTGGCGACAGGATCGTCTGTCATCTCGCGACGGATCCCGCGGCGGCAGCCGGCTGCACGCTGCCCGTCGCGATGAGCGATCGGCTCGGCTCGCTGGCGCCGCCGCCGAACACTTCTGCTCGTGTCGCAGCGCCAATCTCGACCGGGTACTCGCCCGTCAGGCATGCATGGCAGAAACCGCCTCCCGGCACGCCGGTTGCGTCGATGAGATGGTCGAGGCTCAGGTAGGACAGCGAATCGACCCCCAAGAACTCCTCGATCTGTTCCAGATCGCGGTTCGCTGCCAGCAGCTCATCGGACGTGCCGGTGTCCATGCCGTAGAAGCACGGCCAGCGGTACGGGGGCGAGGAGATGCGCAGGTGCACCTCGGTGGCGCCAGCCCCGCGCAGCAGGTCCACTATGGATCGAGTGGTGGTGCCCCGCACAATCGAATCGTCGACCACCACGAGCCGGCGCCCGTCGATGTTGGAGCTGATCGGATTCAGCTTCGTTCGTACACCCAGCGACCGGACAAGCGGGTTCGGAGCGATGAACGTGCGACCGATGTAGCGGTTCTTGACCAGTCCGTCGCCGTAGGCAATTCCGCTGGCGCGTGCGTAGCCCTGTGCTGCGGGAATGCCCGATTCGGGTACAGGCATGACCAAGTCAGCCTCGACCGGCGCATGGGTCGCCAGGTGAGCCCCCATGCGCTGGCGTGCAGCGTGGACGTTCTGACCGGCCAGGGTGGTGTCGGGTCGCGAGAAATACACGAACTCGAAGATGCACAGGCGCGAGGACGCGCCTTCGCCAGCTCTTCCGCCGCCTGGGAAGGGCCACAGTGAGCGGCACCCGGCGGCGTCGATGATGATCATCTCGCCCGGCTGAATCTCACGCTCGAACGTTGCCCCGACAACCTCCAGCGCGGGATTCTCCGAAGCCAGCACCCAACCGCCGTCAAGGCGCCCGACGCACAACGGCCAGATGCCGTGCGGATCGCGAACCCCGATCAGGCGGTCGCGGTCGGCAACCACGAAGGTGAATCCGCCGCGCAAGCTGGGCAGCACGTGTGCCAGCGCCTCGGTCACTGCCTCGCGCTGGCGGGTGCGGGTTATCTGCGGAGTAGCGGTGATGCGCTGCGCGATCAGCTCGGCGACCAAGTCGCTGTCGCTGGTGACAACGCCGTCCAGCATCCCCGACGAGGTCGCCAGCTCTGCGGTGTTGGTGAGGTTCCCGTTGTGACCCAGGGCGAACTCGGTTCCATCGAGACCGCGGTAGAACGGCTGCGCCGCCCGCCACGAGCTCGAACCCGTTGTGGAGTAGCGGGTGTGACCGATGGCGAGGTCGCCTTCGAGGCCTGCCAGCACCCGGTCGTCGAAAGCGCTGGCCACAAGGCCCATGTCCTTGACCACCGTGATGTGCGTGCCATCGGACACTGCGATGCCGGCTGATTCCTGCCCACGGTGCTGCAGCGCGTACAGCCCGAGGTAGCACAGGTGAGCGACGGGTCCACCCGGCAGGTACACGCCGAAGACACCGCAGGCCTCGCGCGGCTTGATGAGGTCCACGCCTTCGTCGGGAGCCTCGTTCATGCCGCTGCTCCATCGATCGGCCCCGCGAACGATTGGGGCAAGGCGCCGCACCACCGGGCGACGGTGTCGGCGAGTGCAAGATCGATGTCGTAGCCGGGCTCGCCAGGGCGGCCGATCAGCACTCTCGATCCGCCGAACCGGCCAAGGCGGCGGCACTCGACGCCCGCCGACGAAGCCGCGCGCTCGAGGCGTTCGACGTCACCGGGTTCGACGGCCGCCAGGACGCGACCCGGTGGCTCTGCGAATAACGCACGGACCGCGGGCGCAGATGCTCCAAGCGGCGGGATCCGGGCTTGCACGCCGGCGCCCCCATGGCAGCACATCTCTGCAATGGCCACCCCAATACCCCCCTCAGAGACATCGTGGGCGAACCCGACGAGGTTGTCCCGCACCGTTGCGGCCACGAAGCGGGCGGTGGCGACCGCACCGGCGAGGTCGACCGCCGGCAGCGCTCCGTCTCGGCAGTGGCGGCGTTCCCATGCCCACCGGCTGCCGCCGAGCGGGATCGGTGGCGCCGAGGGGGCTTGTGCCGCGCGAATGTTGTCGGCCGCAGCCTCGGGAGCAGCCAGGAGCACGAGTTCGGTCCCAGCTTGCAAGCTGTCGGGGACCGGACGCCGCACGAGTTCAGGGTGGATACCGATCATGCACACCACCGGCGTCGGAGCGATATTGATGCCGTTGGTCTCGTTGTAGAGGCTGACGTTGCCTCCGACGACCGGCACTCCAAGCGCGTCGCAGGCTTCGGTCATGCCGTCAATGGCCTCTGACAGCTGCCACATCACCTCGGGATGCGTCGGATTGCCGAAATTGAGGCAGTTCACTAGCGCTAGCGGATCGGCCCCGACGCAGGCAAGATTCAGCGCCGATTCGATCACGACCATCGCAGTGCCCCGGCCAGGATCAGCATCGCACCAGCGATGATTTCCGTCGACCGAGACCGCGAGGCCCCGGCCGGTGGGCCTGCCTGAGCGGGGGTCACGTAGTCGCAGCAGCGCGGCGTCGTGGCCGGGACCGACGACCGTGTTGGCGAACAGCTGGTGGTCGTACTGCCGGTACACCCAGCGAGGATCCGCCAGCATCGCCAGCAGATCATCCGCGCAGTCGCCTGGGCTGGTGTCGCCGCAGCCGGTGGCTGGGTCGACGTCCCGGCGTGCGGTCAGGTCGGCGGGCGGCCGCATGGGCCGGTCATAGGTCGGTGCGTCGTCGTGCAATGTGGCGGCAGGAATCTCGGCGAGAACCGAGCCGTCGGCACCGTCGCGCACGCGCAGCATCCCGTCGCCGGTCACACGCCCGACGACCGTTGCCCTCACGTCCCACGCTTCGCAGATCGCGCGCACCTGATCAACGTTGCCCGGCGAGACAATCGCCAGCATTCGTTCCTGAGATTCCGACGTCATGATTTCGAACGGGGCCATGCCGGCTTGGCGCAACGGCACCGCGGTGACATCAACCTCCATGCCGGTCCCGCCCCGTGAAGCTGTCTCGCTCGCGGCGCAAGTCAACCCGGCGCCACCAAGGTCTTGGATTCCGCTGACGAGTCCTGCATCGAGCATCTCCAAGCACGCCTCGATGAGACGCTTCTCCTCGAAGGGATCGCCGACCTGAACGCTCGGCCGTTTGGCTGCGTCGTCGGCCCCTTCGTCGAAACCCGCTGACGCCAGCACGCTGACGCCACCAATGCCATCGCGACCCGTGCTCGCTCCCATCAGGACGGCCAAGCTGCCCACTTCGGTCGCACGACCCAAGACAAGACGCTCGGTCGGCATGGTCCCGAGTGCGGCCACATTGACGAGCGGATTGTCGCGATAGGTCTCACACGACACGAACTCACCCGCAATGGTGGGTACACCGACGCTATTGCCATAACCAGATATCCCGCTGACGATTCCCTCAGCAATCCAATTGCTTCGTGGCTCGTCAAGTGGCCCCACGCGCAAGGGATCGGCTAAGGCAATAGGTCGCGCGCCCATGGTGAAGATGTCGCGCAAGATGCCCCCGACTCCGGTCGCCGCACCTTGATACGGCTCGATAGCTGAGGGGTGGTTATGGCTCTCGATGCGCAATGCAACGGCGATCCCGTCGCCCACATCGACTACCCCCGCATTCTCACCGGGGCCGACGAGCACACACGGCGCCTCAGTTGGCAAACGAGCAAGATGCCGACGCGATGACTTGTACGAACAATGTTCGGACCACATGACTGCGTACATCGCGAGCTCGAGATGATTTGGCTCACGGTCCAGAAGTTCACAGATGCGGTTGTATTCGGGGTCAGTGAGACCGAGCGCCACATGAATGCTCGACGGAGTGGAAGGCACTGCAGTCACATCAACCAGTCATTTCAACTTTGGGGCAAATAATTGGGTTGCAAACGTGCTATACAAGCACCATGAGTGAACGAACAATGTCTGACGAGCACAAGGCTGCGATTGCTGCTGGGCGCATCGAAGCCGCAGCAGTGCGCGACTACCTTGAGGCCCTCGAAACGCATCGGCCGCGGCCAGGTCGCCGGCAGAGCACCGAGTCCTTGAATGCCAAGAAGGACGCAATCGATACCCAGATTGCCGAGGCAAAGCCGATCAAACGCCTGCTCTTGATGCAAGAGCGCCGGGACGTCGAAGCGGCTATTGAGGCGTTGCAGGTCGAACCCGATATGGCTTCTGTCGAAGAGGGCTTTGTCACCCACGCCGTCAACTACGGACAACGCAAGGGAATCCAGTACGCCACTTGGCGTGAATTCGGCGTCCAAGCAGAAATGCTGGCCCGTGCTGGAATCACACGGGGCGGCTGACACCTCAGACCGCCTCGGCCACAGCGCAAGAAGCTTGGGTCATAATACCTATTACTTTCCTTCAAGCCGGGTGGCGCTCATCAGTTTGGCAAGTGCTTGCTGCCGCGTGCAGCAACGCTTCGAGCAGTCTGTTCCCATCTGTTGACCCCAATAGCTCGGACGTAGCGCGTTCTGGGTGGGGCATGAGGCCCACGACATTGCGCGATTCGTTGCAGATCCCGGCTATGTCGTCCAACGATCCATTCGGGTTGCCGATGTATCGCATCACGACCTGGTCGTTGTCGTGCAAACGCTGCAAAGTCACGGGATCACATACGTAGTTGCCTTCGAAGTGGTTGATCGGAATGCTCAGTTCTTCCGACGGTGCCAGCCCATGCCCGAGCACATGATTCACCGAAGCCATGGCGACCTGCTGCGGTTGACACACAAAGGAGAGCCCGGCATTCGGACGCAGGGCCCCAGGAAGTAGGCCTGCTTCGGTCAACACTTGGAATCCATTGCAGATGCCAACGACGGGACCGCCAGCGCTCGCGAACGAAGCCACTGCGTCCATAATCGGCGAGAATCGAGCGATTGCTCCGGTTCGCAGGTAATCGCCGTGCGCGAATCCTCCCGGTATCACGACTGCGTCGACGCCTTGCAGCGACGTGTCGTCACTCCGCAGCAATTCGGTCTTCGTCCCCAACTCCTCCAACGCATCGAGTGTGTCGAGATCGCAGTTCGTGCCGGGAAATCGGACGACGCCGACGGTGACACTCACGAGCCGTGATCCTGCTCCGCGGCACGCAATTCGATACGGGCATCTTCGATCACCGGATTCGCCAGCAGGCGATCGCACATCTGCTCGGTCATCATCCGCGCCTCGGCCGCGTCTGTCGCCAAGAGCTCCATGCGGATGGCCTTGCCGACCCTGACTCCGCTGACGCCGTCAAAACCCAGCGCCGTCAGTGCGCGTTGGATCGTGGTTCCGGCCGGGTCGGCGATCTCAGCTCGGGGCGATACCTCTACCAAGACGTCCCAGCGCTTCATGAGGCGGTGGCTCCCGCCAACACACCTGGCCGTGCCATCCAGTCCTCGAATGACTCGCCGGTCAATGTCTCGTACGCCTCGATGTACCGAGCACGTGTGGCAACGACCACATCGACAGGCAGTGGCGGGGGCGGTGGCTCCTTGTTCCAGCCAGTGGCCTCGGTGGCATCCCGAACCGGCTGCTTGTCGAGCGACGGGGGCGTTGCGCCGGGCTTGTGGTGATCCTTGGGCCAAAAGCGAGACGAATCGGGTGTCAACCATTCGTCGGCGATGACCAGCGAGCCGTCGACGAAGCCCAACTCGAACTTGGTGTCGGCGATGATGATGCCTCGCTCGAACGCATGGGCGGCCGCAGTGCTGTACGCATCGACGCATATCGCGCGCGCGGCCTTGGCCGCTTCGGCTCCGACCAAGTCGGCGGCCGCCGCAAACGAGATATTGACGTCATGGCCATCAGTGGCCTTGGTCGAGGGTGTGAAGACTGGTTCGGGAAGCTGTTGCGATTCGAGCAACCCAGCCGGCAACGGCTCATCGTGCATCGTGCCGTGTTCCCGGTATTCCTTCCACGCCGAACCTGTGATGTAGCCGCGCACAATGCACTCGATCGGCAGCATCTCCGCCCGACGGACCAGAAGCGAGCGGCCGATCCACTCGCTCCGACGTGCGGCAGCCGGAAAGTCGGCCGGGTCGCTGGAGACCACGTGGGTCGGCGCGATGTCACCGAGCCAGTGCGACCACCACGCCGTCATGGCGGTCAGCACGCGGCCCTTGTCGGGCACTGGTTCTGTGAACACGACATCGAATGCCGAAATGCGATCACTTGCGACCATCAAGAGGTGCCTGTCGTCCACGAGGAACATCTCGCGCACCTTGCCGCGGTGGATCAACTCAAGCTCGCTCACTGTGCTCCCTTCGAGATCCAACTGTTCGGTGCGCTCAGTGCTGCGAGGCTCACAGCACCTCGCCGCCCATGTAAGTCACAGCTGCGGGGTATCGCTCCGCTACTTCGCTGGCAGCTGCCACAAAGGCATCGACCTGATCGGCAGCGCGGCCGCTGAACGAGGCCGGATCGGCGAGCGCCGCTGCGACGTCGTCGGCGTTGAGCGCCAAGGAGGGATCGGCGGCGATGCGGTCGGCAAGGTCGTTGTGGTCGGCCGTTCCCTCGCGTAGCGCCAGTGCCGCAGCGGTCGCGTGGGCACCGATGCGCTCGTGCGCTTGCTCCCGGCCAGCACCTGCCGCGACCGCCGCGGCCAGCAGGCGAGTCGTCGCGAGGAACGGCAGGTACTCGTCCAGTTCGGCTGCGACGCGCCCGGGAAACACGCCGAAGCCGTCCAGGACGCTGAACGCTGTCTCGAGTGCCCCGTCGAGTGCGAAGAAGGCGTCGGGAAGGACCACGCGCCGGACCACTGAACAGCTGACGTCGCCTTCGTTCCACTGGTCGCCCGCCAATTGCGATGCCATCGTCAGGTGTCCTCGAAGGATGGTCACCAGACCGTTGATGCGTTCGCTCGAGCGGGTGTTCATCTTGTGCGGCATCGCCGACGATCCCACCTGGCCCTCTGCGAAGCCCTCGGTCACCAACTCGTGTCCGGCCATCAGGCGCACGCTGAGCGCCAGGTTGCCCAGCGGGGCGGCGGCGCCCACGAGTGCAGCGACGACGTCGAGGTCGAGCGAGCGGGGATAGACCTGACCAGCCGAGCCCAGCACACGGGCGAAGCCCAGATCGTCGGCGATGCGGCGCTCCAGACGGTCGGCTGCTTGGGCGTCGCCGCCCAGCAGTTCGAGCAGGTCCTGCTGCGTTCCCACAGGGCCGCGCAGGCCGCGCAGCGGGTAGCGGGCGATCAGATCTTCGAGGCGTTCGGTGGCCACCAGCGCTTCAGTGCCGACGTTGGCCCACCGTTTGCCCAGCGTGGTGACCTGCGCAGGCACATTGTGGGTGCGGGCGGTCATCACGAGATCGCGGTGGGCGGTCGCCAGAGCCCCAACGCGCATGATGAACGCCGCCATCCTCTCGGTGACCAGCTGCAGCGCTGCACGCACCTGGCACTGCTCGACGTTCTCGGTGAGATCCCGCGAGGTCATTGCGCGATGGATCTGTTCGTGGCCGGCCAGCGCGCAGAACTCCTCGATGCGCGCTTTGACGTCGTGTCGCGTGACCCGCTCGCGCTCGTTGATGGAATTGAGGTCAACCTGGTCGATGACCTCGCGGTAGGCCTCCAGCGCGCCATCGGGAACGTCGACGCCGGCGTCGCGCTGGGCCTCGAGCACAGCGACCCACAGACGGCGTTCAAGAATGACCTTGTGGCTGGGCGACCACAGCTCAGCCATTTCCGCAGAGGCGTAACGCGTCGCCAGATAGTTGGGGACCTCGGCTCGGTTCACGTCAGCCTCACCGTGCACCCGCGGCGCGGAACTCTGCCAGACGGGCAGCGAGCTGCTCATCGTTCACCGCCATGATCTCGGTGGCGAGCACCGCAGCGTTGGCTGCTCCGTTGACTGCCACTGTCGCGACTGGAATGCCCTTCGGCATCTGCACGGTGGACAGCAGCGCGTCGAGGCCGTCGGCGAGGCCGCCGCTGAGCGGCACGCCGATCACCGGCAGAGTCGTGTGTGCGGCCACGACCCCAGCGAGATGAGCCGCCATTCCCGCGCCGCAGATGACGGCAGCGAAGCCAGCGTCCCGTGCTCCCGAAGCGAACTCCGCCACGGCTGCTGGTGTGCGATGGGCGCTCATCACTTCGGTGACGTGGCCGACGCCGAACCGGTCGAGCATCTCGGCGGCGGCTTCCATCTTCGGCGCATCGTTCAGCGAACCCATCAAGATTGCGACCTTCATCGATGTGCTCCCCTGAGGTGTCCTGCGCGGCGGAGGGCCCGCTGCCTGCCGGCGAAGGAGCCGGTGAATGAAACAGTGACGGGTCGATCCAAGTCTCGCCGCCCGGAGCACCCAAGAGGGAGATATCCAAGTCCGCGCTCGCAGCGCCGAATCGCACCCGCGCGCACAGCCATCAGCGGTCGCCAGCGACGAGCAGGGTTTCGGCTGCAGCGATGTCGGTGCGGTAGGTCATGCCGGGCCAGCTGATGCGTCGAACAGCTTCGTATGCCCGGTCACGAGCAGTTGCCACGTCGGGTCCGCGTCCGCAGACGTTGAGCACCCGGCCGCCTCCTGTCACCAGAGATCCTCCCGGCGCATCGGGTCCGTCCGACTCCGCGACTCCTGCGCACAACACCGTCACGCCGGGGACCTCGCGCGCGCGCTCGAGGCCTTCGATGACATCGCCGGTACGGGGTGCGACCGGATAGCCCCCGGCGGCGCAGACGACGCACACCATGGCGTCGTCGGACATGACGACCTCGTCAGTCAGCTCACCCGCTGCAGCCGACGCCAGCAATCCAGCGAGATCGTTCTCGATGCGCGGCAACGTGACCTGAGCCTCGGGATCGCCGAACCGAACGTTGAACTCCAGCAGGCGCGGCCCGACGGGCGTCAGCATGAAGCCCGCGTACAGCACACCGCGGTAGTCGACGCCCCGCTGGTTCAGTTCGGCCAGCGTTGGCTCGAAGGCCATCGCGGCCAGCTCTTCGCAGGCTGCCCGATCGACATCTGCCAGCGGCGAGACGCAGCCCATGCCGCCGGTGTTCGGCCCCGTGTCGCCGTCGCCAAGGCGCTTGTGGTCGCGCACGGCTGTGGGCAGCAGCACTGCACGACGGCCATCGCAGAGTGCGAACAGCGACACCTCGGGACCTCGCAGTCCCTCCTCGATGACGATGCGACGGCCGGCATCCCCGAACGCAGTGCCGTCCAGCTTGGCGTCGACGTCAGCGTGGGCCTCCGCCAGCTCGTCGGTGACCAGCACGCCCTTGCCTGCAGCGAGCCCACTGGTCTTGATGACGTACGGCGGGGACAGCGCCTCCAGGTAGGCATGCGCTGCTCGGCGCTGCTCCGGCTCGCCGTTGAAGGTGGCGTAGGCCGCGGTCGGCACGCCCGCAGCGCTGACGACTGCCTTCATCCACGCCTTGGAACCCTCCAGCGCTGCGCCGTCGGCACCTGGTCCGAATACCAGCCGGCCGTCTGCCCGCAGGCGATCCGCCAAGCCATCTGCCAGCGGACCCTCCGGCCCGATGACGTAGAGGTCCGCATCGATCTCGGTCGGGGGTGCCCCGGTACTCCCCGGGATGCCGGGATTCCCGGGCGTGACGACCACCTCGGTCGTTCTCCCCAAGGTGGTTGCGAACGCGTGCTCACGCCCACCTTGTCCAACCACGCAGACCCTCATCGACGCTCCCCGACTCAGGCCGCGAAGCGGATGTACTGCTCGCGGCCCGGGCCGACGCAGACGTACCGGATCGGCAAACCGAGCTGGCGTTCGAGGAACACGATGTAGTCCACGGCCTGCCGTGGCAGCTGCCACCGCTCGGTCACCTTGTCGAGCGGTGTCTTCCAGCCGGGCAGCGTCGCATACACCGGTTCAGCACGGTCGCACAGCGAGCGCAGGTGCGGCAGGTAGTCGTAGCGGCGACCGTCTACTTCGTAGGCCACGCACACCTTGATCGTGTCGATCTCGTCGAGCACGTCAAGCTTGGTGAGCGCGATCTCAGTGCAGGCGTTGAGCCGCACTGCTTGACGACCCATGACGGCGTCGAACCAGCCGCAACGGCGGCGCCTGCCGGTGTTGGTGCCGAACTCGGCACCACGCTCGACCAATTCGTCACCGATCTCATCGTGCAGTTCGGTCACGAAAGGTCCCGAGCCGACCCGGGTGGTGTACGCCTTTGCGATGCCTATGACCTGGTCGATGGCACCAGGACCGATACCCGAGCCGACCAGCGCGAATCCCGCCACCGGGTTCGAGGACGTGACGAAGGGGTAGGTGCCGTGGTCGAGGTCCAGGAACGTTGCCTGAGCGCCCTCGAACAGCACGCGCTCGCCTGCATGCAGCGCCTCGTGCAGCCAGCCAACGGTGTCGCCCACCAGCGGCGCAAGTCGGGGCGCCACCTCGGTGATGAGCTGATCGGCCAGCTCATCGGGATCGACGCCGGGATGGTCGAACACCTGCCGCAAGTAGGAGTTGCGATCGGCGAGCACGCTGAGCAGTCGCTCGCGAAGTGCCAGCGGCTCGAGCAGATCCTCGACGCGCAATCCGACCCGTGCCGCCTTGTCGGCGTACGCAGGTCCGATGCCGCGTTTGGTGGTGCCGAGCTTGGCGTCGCCGCGCCGGGCTTCGGCGAGTTCGTCGGCGATCTGGTGGTATGGCAGCACGAGGTGCGCCGCGGGGCTCAGCATCAGCTTGCTGCAGTCGACGCCTCGGCGCGCCAGCATGTCGATTTCGTCGATCAGCACCCACGGGTTGACGACCACGCCGTTGCCGATGATCGGCGTCACGTGGTCGTACAGCACCCCGCTGGGAATGAGCTGCAGGGCGAAGGTCTCGCCGTCGACGACGATTGTGTGCCCGGCGTTGTGGCCGCCCTGGTAGCGAACGACGTGCTGGCATTCCTTGGCGACGATGTCGACGATGCGGCCCTTGCCCTCATCGCCCCACTGCGTTCCTACGACGATCGAGCCGGGCACTGCTTACCTCGCCAGGGTGTCCGCAAGCCCGGTCGCCGTTGCGGGCGCAATTCGGCGAGTCGTCACCAAGCCAGTCACTGAGCCAGCCTACGAGCGCGCACCCGTCGCGAGCCGGTTCTTGCTGTCGACAGGACCCTTCAAGAGGCTCGTGACAGCGGCTGTGCGGCTTCGGTGCAGCCTCAAGTGGATGCGGCCGGCCCAGGACCGGGCCGCCGCATGAGATCGGTCTGCGGCAGCGGCACCAGTTCACGCCGGTACTGGCGGTGTGTCGCGGCCACGAGGGCCGCTGTCTCTGCTTGAGCTTCGGCCAGCCGGCGTTCCAGCAACGCCACGCGCCCCTCCAGCTCCACCACTCGCTTGACACCAGCCAGGTTGAGACCCTCGCTGGTGAGCTGGCTGATGCGGTCGAGCATGGCGATGTCGCGGTCGCTGTAGCGGCGGCTGCCGCCTGAGGTACGCGCTGGAGCCACCAGACCCTTTCGCTCGTAGATGCGCAGCGTCTGAGCATGCACCCCGGCGAGCTCGGCCGCTACCGAGATGACGTACAACGCCCGGTTGCGTTCCGATGCCGATGCCGATGCCGATGGCTTGCGGCTTGGTTGGTTGGGACGGGGTTGGTTGCTCATGGCAGCTTTCCTTGAGGCCTGAGTCCTACGGCGTGACTCCTGCGGTATCGGAGTTCGTGTCGGTCTCACCAGCAGCGTTGCTGTCGCCGCTGGTGGCGTGACTGTTGGAGCGGTTGGCTGACGGCTCGCCATTTGCGAGCGTGGCCGGCTCCGGATCTGCATTGCGCTGACGCCGGCTCGAGCCCCCCTCGAAGTCGGTGACGTCGCGCAGCGCCTCGACGGCAGCCTGCTCGGCGCCAGACAGCTTCGTCGGCACCGCGATCTCGACGCTCACCAGCAGATCGCCGGTGCCACGGCGCGTCTTGACGCCGCGGCCGCGCACCCGGAACGTCTTTCCCGACGGTGTCCCCGGCGGGATGCGCAGCGTGACCGAGTTCCCACCGAAGTCCAGCATTCGAACGTCCGCGCCGAACACTGCTTCTGGAAACGTGATCGGCACGCTGACGGTCAAGTTGCGAGCGTCCCGGCCGAAATCGGCATCGGTCGCAGCGTCGACGATCACGAAGAGATCGCCATTCGGGCCGCCGCCTGAACCCGGCGATCCCTTGCCGGCCAGCCGGATCCTCCCGCCATCGTCAACGCCAGCGGGGATGCGTACCTTCACCTTGCGCATGCCGCCCGACGACGGGTCCGGCACGGCGACCTCGGTGATCGCGCCTTCGACCGCGTCGCGGAACGAGACGCCAACCCGCGTCTCGAGATCCTGGCCCCGCATCGGCATCGGGCCGCCGCGGCCGCCTCGCCCGCGGCCGTCGCCGAACAAGTGGCCGAAGATGCCACCGAGGTCGCCCAAGTCCTCGATGCGGATGCTGAAGCCGCCGGGCCCCGATGCGAAACCGCCCATTTGAGGACCGAACCCTGCGGGACCCATGCGACGGGCCTCGTCGTAGGAGGCCCGCTTCTCCGAGTCCCCGATGACGTCGTACGCCGCGGAGATCTGCTTGAAGCGCTCTTCGTCGCCGTCGCTCGAGTCAGGGTGGTGCTGGCGTGCGAGCTTCCGGTATGCCTTGGTGATGTCGGGGTCCGACGCATCGGGCGAGACTCCCAAGACCGCGTAGTAGTCGGTCTCGAACCACTCGCGTCGTGGGTCCATCGTCGTCCCCTACGCCGTGCGTACCTTGACCATGGCGGCACGCAGCACACGACCGTCGAAACGGAACCCGCTGCGCAACTCCTCGGTCACCACCTGGTAGTGGTCGTTGCGATCGTCGGATGGGTCGCCGGATGCGGTCGGAGCCGCACCATCGCTCCCCACTGTCTCACCGGATGCCTCGCCATTGCCGGAGCCGTCCTCGTCGGGATCAGGATCTTCCTCGGGTGCGGCCTCGATGGTCACGGCCTGATGCTGGGTGGGATCGAACGGCTCCCCGACGGCGTCGATGCGTTCGAGACCCGCCTTTCCCAAAGCCACCATGAGCGCCTGACCCACGGCTGCCACTTCGCTGTGGCCCTGCGTGGTGGCCGCGTCGCACCCGTCGAGCACTGGCAGCAGCGATTCGACCAGACGACTGACTCCAGCGGACACCTGTTGGCGTCGCTCTGCTTCGACCCTTCGTCGGAAGTTCTGGAACTCCGCTCGCTGGCGCTGTAGCTGATCCAGATAGTCGTCGCGCTCAGCCGTCACGGTCTCGAGCTGGGCGGCCAATTCAGGAGCCTCCGCATCGATGCTCGCGCTCACGTCGGCACCGTCATCGTTGGGCATCTCGTGCTCGCTGGCGTCGAGACGCGCCGCGGGCTCATCGGCGGCCGGAGCCGGCTGGGACGTTGAGCGGCTCACTTCTCCTCGTCCACGATCTCCGCGTCAACGACATCGTCGTCGGATCCGGCACCGTCAGCGCCCCCAGAGGAGGTCGCGGCCGCTGCCTCGTACAGCTTCTGGCTCAAGGCGCCGCTGGCGGCAGCAAGCGTCTCGGTTGCCGACCGGATCGCGTCGAGGTCGTCGCTCTCCAGCGCCTCGCTGGCAGCCGACAGCGCGGACTCCACTGGTTCTTTGTCCTGCGCAGCAATGCTGTCACCTTGCTCATCGAGCAGCTTGCGGGTCTGGTACACGAGCGTGTCTGCGTTGTTGCGTACCTCGGCCTCTTCACGTCGGCGAGTGTCCTCGGCGGCATGCGCCTCGGCGTCGGACATCATCCGCTCAATCTCGTCGGGCGACATGGCCGTCTGCCCAGTGATGGTGATCGACTGCTCCTTGCTGGTTGCGCTGTCCTTCGCAGAGACGTGGACAATGCCGTTCGCGTCGATGTCGAATGCCACCTCGATCTGCGGCACGCCCCGCGGTGCCGGCGGCAGGCCAACCAGCTGGAACTTGCCCAGCGTCTTGTTGCCCGCGGCCATCTCCCGCTCGCCCTGCAGCACGTGGATCTCCACCGACGGCTGGCCGTCTTCGGCGGTGGTGAACATCTCCGACCGGCGCGTGGGGATCGTGGTGTTGCGCTCGATGAGCCGCGTCATCACACCGCCCTTGGTCTCGATGCCGAGGCTGAGCGGCGTGACGTCGAGCAGCAGTACATCGGTGACTTCGCCCTTCAGCACCCCGGCCTGGATCGCTGCGCCAACCGAGACCACCTCGTCGGGGTTCACTCCCTTGTGGGGCTCGCGGCCAGTGAGCTCGGTCACCAGCTTCTGCACGGCAGGCATGCGCGTGGAGCCGCCTACCAGGATGACGTGTTCGACGTCGGTCTTTGCGAGGCCTGCGTCGGTGATGGCCTGCTCGAACGGCGGCCGGCAGCGCTTCAGCAGGTCGAAGGTCAGCTCTTCGAACTTGGCTCGGGTCAGCTCGTAGTCGAGGTGGAGCGGACCGCTGTCGGTTGCAGTGATGAACGGCAGGTTGATCTGGGTGGTCTGCTTGGAGGACAGGTCCTTCTTGGCCTGCTCGGCCGCCTCACGCAGCCGCTGGCATGCCATGGCATCGGTGCTCAGGTCGACCCCGTGATCGCCCTTGAACGACGCCACCAGCCACGCCATCACCGCGGCGTCCCAGTCGTCGCCGCCGAGGTGGGTGTCGCCCGCGGTGGACTTCACCTCGAAGACGCCGTCGCCGATCTCCAGCACTGATACGTCGAAGGTGCCGCCGCCGAGGTCGAACACCAGGATCGTCTGGTCGTCGGTCTCCTTGTCGAGGCCGTACGCCAGCGCGGCAGCTGTGGGCTCGTTGATGATGCGCAGTACGTCGAGCCCGGCGATCTTGCCGGCCTCTGTGGTGGCGGTCCGCTGCGCGTCGTCGAAGTACGCCGGCACCGTGATCACCGCCTCGGTCACGGTGTCGCCGAGGTACTGCTCAGCGTCGAGCTTCAGCTTCTGCAGTACGCGGGCCGAGATCTCCTGCGGTGTGTAGTTCTTGTCATCGATCTTCTTGCCCCAGGAGGTGCCCATGTGCCGCTTGACCGAGGTAACGGTCCGGTCAGGGTTGGTGACCGCCTGCCGCTTGGCGACCTCGCCGGTCAGCACCTCGCCGTTGCGGGCAAAGGCCACGACCGATGGCGTCGTGCGATCACCCTCGGCGTTGGCGATGACGGCAGGCTCGCCGCCCTCCATCGCAGCCACCACCGAGTTCGTGGTTCCCAGGTCGATTCCGACAGCCTTGGGCATCGTTGTGCCTTTCGTAATGAGTCATCCCGACGCCGGTTCGGGCCGGAATGTCGATAACTTGTCTAAGGCAAGCATATAACTTGAGTGCGTCATTAGCAACTTCCTTAAGTGACCCTCTGGAACGGGGGCTTCCAAGGGCTGCCAAGGAGCGTTGCGTCGGGGCATTTCGGTGGACACGACGGCGGGCTACCGTGCACGCCCATGGCATCGGCACCCGGCGAACCCGTCGATCAGCACGCCTCACGCCGACCGGGTGCACCCGCGCACACGCTTGTACTCGTGCGCCACGGCCAGAGCGCGTGGAACCTCGAGAACCGCTTCACCGGCTGGTGGGACGTCGGTTTGACCGACGAAGGCCAGGCTGAGGCTCGCGCCGGCGGCGCCGCTCTCGCGTCAGCAGGCATCGAGCCCGACGTCGTCCACACATCGCTGCTGCGGCGCGCCATCCAGACCGCCAACACGACGCTTGACGTGATGGGCCGAGGCTGGCTGCCGGTACGTCGTCATTGGCGCCTGAATGAGCGGCACTACGGAGCGCTCACGGGGCTGAACAAGTCAGAGATGGCGGCTCGCCATGGTGCCGACCAAGTCCATCTCTGGCGCCGCAGCTACGACGTGCCTCCCCCGTCGATGCCCGCCGGCCATGAGTTCGACGTCGCCGGCGACCCGCGCTACGCAGGCTTGGCCGCGGGCGACGTGCCGCGCACCGAGTGCCTCGCCGACGTCGTGAAGCGGTTGCTGCCCTACTGGTACGACGGCATCGCCCCCGACCTGTGGGCGGGACACACCGTGCTCGTGGCCGCCCATGGCAACAGCCTGCGGGGTCTGGTCAAGCACCTCGACGGGATCGGCGACGCCGAGATCGCCGAACTCAACATCCCAACCGGGGTTCCTCTGGTGTACGAACTCGGCGCCGACCTCACTGTCGCTTCGGAGTGCTCGGTCGAAGACCGCTATCTGCGCTGAGCGGCAACGTCTCCGGCTGTCACGGCTAGAGGGCGTCGATGCCCCGCTCACCGGTGCGGATGCGCACGACGCTGTTCACCGAGGTGACCCACACCTTGCCGTCGCCGATGCGCTCGGTGCGCGTGGATTCCACGATGGCATCCACGACCCGCTCCGCCAGCTCGGTAGCGACCAGCACCTCGATCCGAACTTTCGGAATGAAGTCAACGTGATACTCGGTGCCCCGGTAGGTCTCGATGTGCCCGCCCTGACGGCCGAACCCCCGTACTTCTGATGCCGTAAGTCCTGTGATGTCGAGATCTCGGAGTGCCTCGAGCACCATCTCCAGACGGTGCGGCTTGATGACTGCCGTCACCATTGCGACCGACGCCTCAACCATTGGGCCCTCCCGACTGCGCCATTCCCATAGGCCGTCTACCCCAAGGGTCGCACGCCGCGTGATCGATTGCACGCAACCTGTTGAACAGCGCGCATGCGCACGCAATCCCCAGCGTCAGACCCGACGCCAACCAGAATCGTGGCGAGGCTTTCCTTTGAACTTGGGACGCAAGCGCTAACCTCTGGCGCGTCGTGGGGACCGGGCGAGTGCTACGGTCCGGCGTTTGCAGGGCCTAAGGGTCCCGGCGCAATCGGCCACTCTGGCAAGGGGAGCGGGATATGTCTGTGGCGAATCGTGTGGAGAGTCTGCGTGAGATCGATCTGTTCTCCGACTGCAGCAAGAAGGAACTCCAGCACATCGCACGTGCCGCCGAGCAGGTCGACTACACCGCCGGCGACAACATTGTCGAGGAGGGCAGCGGCGGTGCCGCTGCCAGCTATGCCTACGTGATCGTGCACGGCACCGCTGTGGTTCGCCGCAACGGCCGCAAGGTTGCCGAGATCGGCGAAGGCGAGACCATCGGTGAGATGGCGCTGTTCGACGACGGACCGCGCACCGCATCGGTGGTGGCTGCCACCGACATGGAAACGATCATGCTGTCGCGCCGAGCGCTGAAGGGCATCATCGACAGCACCCCGTCGGTTGCGCACAAGCTGCTGTCGGAGCTCGCTGCCCGCCTGCGCAAGGCAAACCGCAAGCTCTACGGCTGAGCCGCCCCAGCACCCACAGCGTTCTTGCGGCCTCGTGAGCCCTTCGACGCCGCAGGCGTCTATGGCTCCCGTTACCCGCGGGGTTGTCAACTAACTTCGCCAGCGTGAGCAAGCCACCCCTCCGGCCGCACCAGCTCGTGCTGGGCATCGGCATCGCATTCGCTGCAATCACCGCTGCCTCGGGCATTGCGGCGGCAGCCTTTGGATTCCACGAAGACACCGACGCCGCGCATCGCGAGGTGTTCGGCAACGTGCCGGGCGGGGTCAAGTTCACGTTCTACGTCTTGACGTGTGTGCTGATCATCTACGGAGCGTGGAACTTCGCTCAGCGCACGCGAAACTGGCAGCGCGGCGCACCCGACCGTCGCTCCACCACGGCGGCCAACGCCCGCCGACGACTGCATGACTACCGCGGCGGCGTGCTCATGCAGACGCTGCTGCGTGACCCGGCGGCAGGCGTCATGCACGCGCTGCTCTACTACGGCTTCCTCGTGCTGCTGGCCGTCACCACCACGCTCGAGATCAATCACCAGCTGCCCACGGCGGCCAAGTTCCTCGTCGGCCCCACGTACCAAGGATTCAGCTTCGTCGGCGATCTGGCCGGGCTGATCTTCTTGTTGGGCGCAGTGTGGGCGATCGTTCGCCGGTACGCGGCTCGGCCGTATCGCATCCGGATCAAGTCCCGGCCCGAGCACATGGTCATCCTGATTGTGCTCGCTGGGCTGGGCGCAACCGGGTTCGTGACCGAGGCCATGCGGATCGTCCTCGACGGCCGGCCCGCCTACGAGCAGTGGTCGTTCATCGGCTACCCGCTGTCGGCGGCATTCGAGAGCGTCGGCCCCATCGCCGGGTGGCACCAAGCTCTGTGGATCGCCCACGTGGGCTGCTTCATGGCGTTCCTGGCGATGCTGCCCATCACCATGCTGCGGCACATGTTCACGTCGCCGCTCAACATGTACTTGCGCGACCGCGAGCGGCCCAAGGGCGCCATGCGCATGGTCCCCGACCTCATGGAGGCCGAAGACATCGAGACCATCGGTGTGTCGGTGATCAACGAGTTCACCTGGAAGCAGCTGCTCGACACCGACGCGTGCACCATGTGCGGCCGATGCACCGCCGTCTGCCCGGCTCACCTCACGGGCAAACCGCTCGATCCCCGCGAGATCGTGCTCAAGACCGGCGAGATCATGGCGGCAACTGGCTCCCACGGCACGGTGACGCCGCCCATCGGCACCGACGCCGAGATCACGGTGTCAGCCGATTCGATGTTCGAGCGGATCACCCATGACGAGCTCTGGGCGTGCACGACGTGTCGGGCGTGCGACGAGGCTTGCCCGGTGAATATCGAGATCCTGGACAAGATCCTCGACATGCGGCGCTACCTCACGTTGATGGAGAGCGACTTCCCCGCCGAGTTGGGCAGCGCATTCCGCGGCATGGAGAACAACGCCAATCCGTGGAACCTGAACAACGGCGAGCGGGCCGACTGGGCCGATGGGCTCGACGTCGAGGTGGTCGATCCCGACGACGCGTTCGACCACGAGTACCTGTACTGGGTCGGCTGCGCAGGATCATTCGACGACAAGAATCGTCGCGTCTCGGTGGCCACGGCGAAGCTGCTCAAACGCGCCGGGGTCGACTTCGCCATCCTGGGGCCGGGCGAGAACTGCACCGGCGACAGCGCCCGGCGGTCCGGCAACGAGTACCTCTTCCAGATGCTCGCATCGGAGAACATCGCTGCGCTCAACGGCATGGGCGTCCGCAAGATCATCACGCAGTGCCCGCATTGCTTCAACACCCTGCAAAACGAGTATCCGCAATACGGCGGCAGCTGGGAGGTCATCCATCACTCCCAGTTCCTCGAACAGCTCGTAGCCGACGGGCGGCTGGACCTCTCCGGTGCCCGGCTCGACGAGCGTGTCGTGTACCACGACTCGTGCTACCTCGGCCGCCACAACGACATCTATCTGGCACCCCGCAATGTCATCGGCAGCCTGGGCGGCGTCGAGATCGTGGAAGCACCCCGCAACGGCACCAAGGGCATGTGCTGCGGTGCGGGCGGCGCTCGCATGTGGATGGAAGAAACCATCGGCACCAAGGTGAACGACGAGCGCTCGCGCGAACTGCTCGACACCGGTGCCGATCGCATCGCGACGGCGTGCCCGTTCTGCTTCATCATGATCGACGACGGAGTGAAGGGTCACGGGGTCGAAGACGACCAGGTCAAGGTCGCCGACATCTCCATCCACCTCATCGACGCCCTCGAAGCCGGCGAGGGCTGAGCCCCAAGGCATCCACCAACGCTCGAGCGGCACAAGAGACCGAGATGCCAGGCCCGTCCAGCGCGTCGTCAGCGCCAAGTCACGGGCCAAGACGCAGCTTGCATAGCAGGGTTCTCAAGGACGGGTGAAGATGTCGTGCCCGCCGCATCGCCGCCACTTCACATGTCGCTGGCCTTCGCGAATTGACTCGCCCCACTCGAAAGTCGCCCGCCCGTCAGGTGCCCAAGACATCTCGAACACTCCTGGCACATCTGTGACCGGCTTCACTCGCAGACCTGGTCGAAATCTGTCCCGCTCTCCAGCTTCCATCGCCTGCACGTCTGCGACAAAGGCCTGTAGCGCCGCCAGGAAGCGACGACAGTGGTCCGACGACATGCCAGCGAAGTCGCGTCGGAACGCCGCCGACGTGTCGTATGTCGGCACGAGCGTCGGTCAGACGAGCTCTTCGAGCGACGTGATCAGGTCTTCAGACGTGTAGTGACGGGCGAACCGGCCAGCCGCAAAATCCCCATCCGGGTCGGGGACGGGATCAGGATTCGGCATGGGCGGCGGGGCACGTGACGCACTGGTCTTGGCATGCCCGGTGTTACGCGCTGTGGTGTCGGGAGACATGGACCGTGTCCTCCTGCCGCGACCAATACGGCTGTGTAGCCACGCTACGCAACCCAGAGCGGGATGTACAGCCGATATAGCCCTTCGGCGAGGTTCTCTGACGACGACCTCGTGATGGGCCGTTGGATCGATGCCAACTCGCTTCACTTCAGACCGCCCGGCGATCACTCCCTTGTGAGAGCAGTGGACTACTAACGCCCTCGTCGCATCGCTGGCTGCGAGCCTTGGCCGACCGCGGAATTTCCTAGGATCATCGGATGCCATCGCTGGCTGCTTACCTGGAATTGACGGACGCCCAAGCTCGCGCCCAATGGGGGCGCATCGACCGCCGCGTACCGAGGAAGAAGCAGGAGCCGTACACCTCCGTCGAAGTCATCCTGTGCTGTGCGCTATTCCGAATCGTCGATCCGCATCGATTTGGCGGGCGCAACATCGACCATGTACCGGATGAGATCACTCGCCTCGCGGATCTCTTCGTTCGGTCGCCCGCCTCCATCACCAGCAAGATGTTGAATCTCGACGGCTCACGCGCCAATGCCGCGGCCAACGAGGCGCTGTTCTTCGACGCGATGGCAGCAGATCCGGCGCATTTTTCGGCGTTGTACGAGCGGGTCTTGATCGCAGCCCGCCACATGGGCATCACTCCCGAGCGACTGCCTGATTTTGTCGAACGCGACCCAGGTGGCGGCATCGTGCTCCTTGGACAGGATCACCTGCCTCAACAACCGCTCGTCGAAGCTGTCGAACTGCTCGCGGCCAAGATTCGAGCGCGTCAACTCGCTGCCAGTGACGCCCAGACGGCCCGAATCGCAGAACAGACCATCCGGCTTGGGCAGCATCGGTTCGCAAAGGAAGTGCTTGCCAACTACAAACATCAATGCGGGTTTTGCAGTTTCGCCCCGCGTTCGTTACCTCGCAAGCGGCTACTCATCGCATCTCACATCAAGCCGTGGGCTGCCTGCAACGACGCCGAACGGCTCGATGCTTCGAATGGGATCGCTGCGTGTCCCATGCATGACGCAGCGTTTGACGCTGGCCTCATCACTATCAACGGAGGTCTGCGCGTCCATCGAGCGAGTCGATTGCAGCAGAGCGTCCGGGTCGACCCCGGCGTCGATCACAACTTCGGACGAACCCTGCGAAGCACCCTGCGGGCACCGGAACGCGCAGCGCCCGAGTCCCTGTACCTCGACTGGCACCAGCAGCACGTATTCGCCGACGTTCTCTGACCGCCGAGAACATCTCGCCCCATCCCTCCGACGCATCACCACTCGTCTGCAGGCATCTCGTGTGGCAGCCACCTCGGCAGTCGATCATCGCCAGATACCCGCGCCGCGCGAGCGCCCCAAATAACCGCGTAGCCGGGTTCAACAGGTCCCAGGCGGTCCTCAATCTGGTCTTCCTCCTTGATCGTTCGACATACGACATAGTCACATTGGATTCCTCGCCGCGAGCGCTCGAACGCGAGCACCGCCAAGGCGCCAGAGTTCTCGGGATCTCGAAGTGGCGACGCAACACCGGAGAGATCGTGGAGCCGCGCCCGGCCTTGGGTGCCTTTACCAGACCCAAGACCGTGCCAAACGAGGACCCCGGCGCTGGTGTCCCCGAATGCACCCACCAGAGCCACGGGCGCTGTCTGGTCGTTTCCGCCGCGCAAGCGGAACTCCGGAGCGAGATCAAAGATCAAGTTGCGAGGTAGATGCAGGCCGTCGGATCTGCCATCGTCACCTCCCAATTCTGGGTAGGCCAGCCGCTTGGCGCAGATGATTCGAGCATCACGTATCGCCTTGGCGAGCCAATCAGTCGCATCAATTTCGTTCATGCAACCTGGCATACCATGCCACTGGCGCGACCAGGACGAACGGAGGCGCAGCACCGCCGACGCGCCGACGATTGGGCGAGCATCTTGGCCTTGTTGCCCAGCCGTGGGTGCCCGCCAACGCCTACAACAGGCGGCGGGAGCGGAAGTTCTCGTGGTAGCGGCTGGGTGTCGGGCCGCGTTGGCCCCGATACTTGGACCCCAGCAGCTCGGCGCCGTATGGGTGCTCGGCCGGTGTGGTCATCTCCATGAAGCTGATCTGGCAGATCTTCATGCTGGGGTACAGCGTGATCGGCAGGTTGGCCACGTTGGACAATTCGAGGGTCAGGTAGCCGTCCCATCCGGGATCGACGAATCCTGCTGTGGTGTGGATGAGCAGGCCGAGACGCCCCAGCGACGACTTGCCTTCGATGCGCCCGACGAGGTCGTCTGGCACCGCCACCCGCTCAAGGGTGGAGCCCAGCGCGAACTCGCCGGGATGGAGGATGAACGCGTCACCCGCGGCGACTTCGACCTCCTCGGTCAGGTCCGTCTGGTCCTCGATGACGTCGATGACCCGGCGAGTGTGATTGCGGAAGACCCGGAAGCTGGCATCCAGCCGTAGGTCCACCGATGAGGGCTGCACTGCTGCATCGCCCAGCGGTTCAATGACGATACGGCCGGTCTCCAAGGCTTCACGGATGCTCCGGTCCGACAGGATCACCGCAGTCTCCCTCTGCCGCACGCTCCCGGCGCCACTCCTGGGGTGGGCCGACGGGCGACGATAGTGTCGCCAAGCCTTTCAGGACGCCCGTCAAGATGCCTGCACTGAATAGGCTCTGGCGTCGGTCCGCGGGTGTAGTTCAATGGCAGAACTTCAGCTTCCCAAGCTGATAACGGGGGTTCGATTCCCCTCACCCGCTCACTCACCCCCACAGGAGGGTCGCGAGCCCCCAGATGGCCGCGACAAGCCCCACGAGCGCGAGCGGCACGGCGCGTCGCGCGGGCGCTCGTACCAGCTCTCCCCCGTCGCCGGCACGCCGCGGCCGCGCCATGGCTGCCACGTTGCCGACGAACAGCGCGCCACCCAGCGCCAAGACCAGGTACGGGATGAGATCTTCGCCAAGAAACACGGTGTTCAGTTCTCGTGGGCCATGTCGGCAAAGAGCGTGTACTGCGGCATGAACGCCAAGCGCGCCGTGCCCGTCGGTCCGTTGCGGTGCTTCGCAACGATGATCTCGGCCATGCCTCGCTCAGCGGTTTCTTCGTTGTAGACCTCGTCGCGGTAGATGAACATCACGATGTCGGCGTCCTGCTCGATCGAGCCTGATTCGCGTAGGTCAGACAGCATTGGCCGCTTGTCGCCGCGGGATTCCAGGTTGCGGCTCAGCTGCGAGAGCGCCACGATCGGCGTCTCGAGCTCTCGGGCCAAGATCTTCAAGCCGCGTGAGATCTCTGCGATCTCCACTTGGCGGTTCTCGGCGTTCGCTCGGCCGCTCATGAGCTGCAGGTAGTCGACCACGATGAGTCCCAAGCTGCCCAGACGGCTGCGCAGCCGGCGGGCCTTGGCACGGATCTCGGTGACGGTCACGTTCGGGTTGTCGTCGATCCACATGTGCGCGTCGCCCAAGCGGCCCACGCTGCGCGTGATGCGGTTCCACTCCTCGGCACGCAGCTGGCCCGTACGCACCCGGGTGGCATCGACGCGGGCATCAGAGGCCAGCAGCCGGCCCGTCAGCTCGGCATGGTTCATCTCCAGCGAGAACAGCAGAACTGGCTCCTGGAGTTCGAGAGCCACGCTGGAAGCCAGCGTCAATGCGAACGCTGTCTTGCCCATCGCGGGCCGGCCGCCCACGACCACCAACGACGACGGCTGGATGCCAGCCAGAATGCGGTCCAACGAGTTGAAACCGGTCGCCAGGCCGGAGAATGCATCGCCCCGTTCGTACAGTTCCTCCAGCCGATCCAGGCTTTCGTCCAACAAGTCGTGCAACGACTGGGTGGAGTCGATGATGCGGCGCTCGGCCACGCTGAATACCAGGGATTCCGCTTGGTCGATGGCAGCGGCCGTGTCACCGGGCCGGCTGTAGGCCAATTCGGAAATTTCCGATGAGACAGCGATGAGGCGCCGCAGCAACGCGGTGTCCTCCACGATGCGCGCGTAGCGGTCGACGTGAGTCAGCGTCGGCGTGACGGCTTCGAGTGTCAGCAGGCGCTCGGATCCCCCGGCGGCGACGAGGTTGCCGGTGCGTTCGAGCTGATCGGCGACTGTCAGGCAGTCGACAGGTTCCGAGGCGGTATAGAGCGCCTCGATCGCCTCGAACACGAGACCGTTCGCCGGCACGTAGAAATGGTCGGCACCGAGACGCTCGACCGCAGCGCCGATGGCATCTCTCGAGAGCAGCATCGCGCCGAGCACCGACTCCTCAGCATCGACGTTCTGCGGCGGGACCCGGCCACTGGGTCGGCGCGCGACATCGATCTGAAGCTCGGCGAGACTCATCGCCAGTGACTCTCTCGCGCATTGCCTGGGGACCGACAGTCCCACTTCCGGTGGATATCTCGGCCCAAAGATGTGGACAAACAGCCGCTTGTCCACATGCCCTGCGCAGCCGATGAGATCACACCCCCATCAAACAGATGGGGTGTCACACCAAAACTGGCGAACCCCTCGTCGGAGGGGCCAGCCGGCGCAGCGCTAGCTGAGCGCGACGACCTCGACGTTGAACGTGAACGCCACCTCGGGATGAAGCTGCGCCGAGACTTCGTGCGAACCCACGGTCCGGATCGGCGCAGGCAGCGTCAGCTTGCGCCGATCGATCTCGACGCCCGTACGGGTAGTCATCGCAACGGCAATTTCGCTGGTGGTGACCGATCCGTACAGGTGCGAACCCGATCCCGCCCGGGCAGCGATCGTCACACCGTCCGCGACGAGCTGCTGTGCGACACGCTCGGCCGTCTCGCGCTCGCGCAGGTCACGCACCGAGCGTGCCCGAGCCATGGCAGCAGCCTGGCTGACCGTGCCGTCTGTCGCTCGCAAGGCCAGCCCACGGGGTATCAGGTGATTCCGGGCGAACCCGTCGGCGACGTCGATGACAGAACCTGCGTTGCCGACACCGTCGACGTCGCTTCGCAGCACGACCTTCATGCTTGCTCTCCGTCAACCGCCACAGGCAGTTGTTCAACGACGACGTCGAGGAGCTCTTCAGCCCCGTTGTCGTTGTCTTTCTGCTCGTCGACCACAGGCCCATCTGCCCGGTCGGAGGGCGGCCGGCGGTCGTCGCCCTGGCGTGGACCGCGTCGCTTGTCACCGCGTCGCTGCGTCATCGGCCGGCGCGCGTACTCAATCAACGCCATCTCCCGAGCGGTCTTGATGGCACGCGCCACCTCGCTCTGCTGCTGGCGATTGTTCCCAGATACTCGCTGGGCGCGGATCTTGGCTCGCTCCGAGATGAAAGACCGGAGCAGTTCGGCGTCCTTATAGTCGACATAGGTCGCACCAGACGTCGTGAGCGGGCTGATTTTTCGCCTCCGCGGACGATTGCGCAGATCCTTTGTGCGCGCTCGACCGGTTCGCTTGCGTGGTGGCATTAGAAGGGCTCCTCCTCTGGTGAGTGCTGCGGCGGGCTGTCGCCGGCCTCCCAAGCGGGGCCGCCCCCGCGACGTTCGCGGGTCCCGCCAGCTTCGCCCGCAGGTCCCCGTGGGGTTCGTGTGATTTCGGCAGTCGCCCAGCGCAGCGACGGTGCAATCTCGTCGGCGACGATCTCGACGACGCTGCGCTGCTCGCCGTCCGGTGTCTCCCAGCTGTGCTGCTCGAGCCGACCGGTGACGACCACGCGGTTGCCCTTGGCCAGCGACTCGCTGACGTTCTCGGCAAGTTCGGCCCAGCAGACGACGTTGAAGAAGCTGACTTGCTCCTCCCAGTCGTTGGTCTGGCGATTCATCCACCGCCGGTTCACGGCCATGCCGAGCACTGCCCGGGCGCGGCCGGTCTGGGTGAATCGAAGTTCGGGATCGCGGGTGAGATTACCCACCACGGTGATGGTGTTGTCAGCCATGACGCCTCCGCTTAGTGGCTGTTGGTCGACCCCGCGTCGATCAATCCGCGTCGCTGCGCTTCGTCGTCGGGGAGTCGAATGAGCTTGTGGCGGACGACTTCGTCCGCGATCCGCAGGTATCGCTCTACCGGGTCCATCGCTCCGGGCTCAGCCCGCAGTTCGATGACCGAGTAATAACCGCGTGTCTTGTGGTTGATCTCGTACGCAAAATCGCGCAGACCCCAGAAGTCGAACGAGGCAACCTCGCCGATCTCCGAAATCCGGCCTTGGACATCATCCATGGCCTTGCGGGCTTCAGCGTTTTCCAGGTCACCATCGCAGATGACCATTAGCTCGTATGCGCGCAATTGGGGGCGACCTCCTGTGGACCCGCCGGGGCGGGGCCCCTTTCGGGGCAGGGACTGGTTGATGCACCCACCTTGCGAGCCCGACCCCAATGAGCGGACTTGCGGCAAGCGTCACTGACGCCTGTGGCCGAACGGGCACGCAGTGCCCGTGGTGCTCTCGCAACGCTAGGCCCGGCGCCCGGCGATCGCACCTGCATTTTCTGTCGCGACTGTGACTTCGACCCGCTGCCCCTCATGCCGAGCGGCAGTCCCGCGGTGCCGCGAGACCACGTTCAGCCGGAGTCTTGCGGTGTCCCGGGCGGGTACTGCAAGAGATCCAGCACTGCCGCGAACAGCCGACTCGCCCGCGAAGCAGCGTCGACCGGGCCGCGTGGTGAGCTCAACGTGATGCGCACCGCAGCGGTGTAGTGAGAAGTCCACCCCACGAACCATGCATCGCCGGTTTCTGGTGAGATCCCCGCTCGGCCGAGCGCTGTGGCACCCGACGGCAGAGTGATCGTGTCCATGTCCGGACGCAGCTCGGAGACCGCGGCCGCCTCGAAGACGGTCGTGCGATTCATCAGCCAACGGTCGGTGTCGCGGTCTCGCAGCGATCGACTCGGTGCTGCGTCATCTGCCTCCAGCACGATCCGAGAGGGGCGTTCCTCCCCGCCGGTGGCGACAACGCTGAACGCTGCTGCAACCTGGGCGACGTCGGCAGCTTGCGCGACGACGTCGGAGGAGATGTTCGGAGCGATCCATGGACCCAGGGCGCTCGCGGCCGAGCCGAGGAGATCGCCGAGTGGCCGTGGGCGCAATCTGGACACAACATCGACGTCGTTCGCCGGCCCGGCGGCGACACTCACGAGCACGCGCACGTCACCGCTGCGGTCCAGCACGACGACGTCGGCGCCGGCTGCGGGACCGAGCTGATCGCGAACCGTCTCAACAGCGGCATGCTGGGCAGGCAGGTCAAGGCTGGTCGTGACATGCAGGCCGGCAGTGACGACCCGATGAATGCCGTACCGCTCGACCAGCTGCAAGTACGCCTCCCCTACCGCCGTCACGAGGCCGGCGTCGGCGACGAGCATCCGGACGTACCCGCCCGCCGCCTCCCCCAGTGCGTCGGAGCCAGCCGCTCGGACGTCGGACTCGACCGGCACCGATCGCCCTGCTGCCAGCTCATCGGAGGTGAGAACACCGTGCTCGTACATGGCCACCAGTACCCGGTCTCGACCGAGTCGGGTCGGTCGGTACGGGTCGTCGGGACGATCCGATGTCGCGTCGACACCCCAAGGAGCGTCAATGAGCGAAGCGATGTAGGCCGCTTGGGTCACCGTGAGATCGGACGCCGGGACGCCGTACCAAACAGTGGCGGCGGCATGCACGCCGTAGGCGCCGCGGCCCAGGTACACGACGTTGGCAAAGCGCTCAAGGATTTCTGGTCGGCTGAGCTGGCGGCCCAGCCGCAGCTCTGCCAACAACATGCGCGCCTCGGCGTCCGCGCCGGTGTCGTCGTCGTGGACGGTGTCGAGATACCTGCGCATGATCCCGTCACCGGAACGGGAACCGTCTCCGTCACCCGGAGCGTCCGGCTCATCCCAGACCCGCCGCAGGGAATCTGCGTATGACCTGGCATCGACGCCGTCGCGCTCCAAGAAGCTCGGGTCCAGCACCGCAACGATGGCGTCGACAAGTGCAGGTGCCATGTCCTCGAGGCCGAGCGAAGCGTGCGCGACGCTCGGGCCGATCTCGGCAATCGGCGTGCCGTAGCGGTCATACAGCACGCTCGGCACCACCTCGGTATGGGCAGGTGGCGACCGCAGGCTGTCGAACACTCGACTGCCGACACCCACCGCAATTGCCAGCGCCAATATCAGCCACAACAGCCGGCGCGCCCAGCGCTGAGGGGCCGGCGCCGCCCGGGCACTTCGGCCCGACCGGACCGGCTCACGGGCGGCTTCTACAGGGGCGCCCGAGGTCGGGGACCCCGATGAGGTGGGCGTGCCAGAAGGGCTGGGGCGGTCCATGTCGCTCGCGCGGCGCAGAGTACAGCGAACGTGCGGGCCAACATGGTTGCCAACATGGGCGCAGCCGATTTGTACCCTCACAGTGGTGGGATCGAACCCGACCCGAGCACCCCGGTCGGGCACGCCAGCGCTGAGCGACGATGACCGGCGCGAGCTGTACGGGCGGATCGGTCCGCTTGCAGCGGCGTTCACCCGCGCGGGGTACCGCTTCTTCCTCGTTGGCGGGCTTGTGCGCGACACGCTGCTCGGTCACGGGCTCACCGGCGACATCGACGTCACGACCGACGCGATTCCCGACCAGATCACCCAACTGGTCGCCGGCTGGGCGGACACGGTGTGGGAACAGGGAAAGGCATTCGGCACCATCGGTGCGCGCCGCAAAGACATCACAGTCGAGATCACCACGCATCGAGCCGAGTCCTACGACAGCGGTTCGCGCAAGCCCCACGTGCGCTTCTCCGACGACATCGCGACCGATCTGGGGCGGCGCGATTTCACCGTCAACGCCATGGCCATCGAAGTGCCGGGCTGGACGTTGTACGACCCGTTCGGTGGATTGGCGGATCTGGCGAACGGTGTCCTGCGCACGCCGTCGGAGCCAGAGGGATTGTTCACCGATGATCCGCTGCGGATGCTGCGAGCTGCTCGATTCAGCGCGCAGCTCGCGCTCACCCCTACGCAGGAATTGGTCACGGCAATTCGCCACATGCGTCCGCGCTTGGCCATCGTGTCGCGTGAGCGCATTGGGACAGAACTCACCAAGTTGCTGGAGCTGCCGCGGCCCTCCGCCGGAGTGAGATTCCTCGCCGACACGGGCCTGCTGGGCGACTTGCTGCCGCCGTGGCAGCAATCCGGCACTGCCGTTCCGGCTCCGGCGTTGGACGTCGTCGGCGACCTCGACGAGCGAGTCGAGATTCGCTGGGCGATTCTGCTGGGACTCGTCTGCGACGACGAAACCACCGCTGCTCGCTGCCTGTCTGCGCTTCGTATCAGGGGCGCGACAATCACCGGGGCCATCGCGATCGGGCGGGCTGCGCGTGCGCTCCAGACGGCCTCCGCTGATGCGACGGCGTCAGGTGTCGACGGATCCGACAACTGGCGACCGGTTGCTCGTCGACTGGTCGCGGATCATGGCCCGCAGCTGGACGCCGCCACCGTCACCGCGACCGCTTGGGGCGGCTCGCTGAGCGAGACGTTCGCCAGGTCGCTGGCGGAGGTCAAAGCAGCCGAAGGCGAAGCCCTCAGGCGTCTCCCCGTGGACGGCCACCGCGTCATGGAGGTGCTCGGGAAGTCGGGTCGCGTGGTGGGTGAAGCTCTGGCATGGCTGCGCAACCAGCAGATCGAATACGGCCCGTTGAGCTCCGAACGTGCCTGCGAGCTGCTCGCGGAGTGGGATCGGCGACGGCCGTAATAGGGGACGGGTGCATTTGAAGCCGCGCACTAGCGTGAGCCGCGTGACGCTCCAGCCTCACATTGCACCCGAGCCCGCTCCGGCCGTTCCCGGATCGGTCGACTACCGCCTCAGGCGACGGCGCCTGCTTGCCGACGTGGAGGCGGGTGTGGTCTCACGTGCCGAAGCCTGCGATGCGCACCCCGATCTGTTGCGGGCGGCTCGCAACGCAGCCCCGCCGCTGGGCCGCAGCTGCCCGCTGTGCCCCGACGGTGATCTCCGCGTCGTCGGCTATGTGTTCGGCCCCCGCATGGGCAGCGGAGGCAAGTGCGTGCTCTCGGATGCAGAACTCCAACGCGTCGCACAGCGAACCGGGAACTTCGTGGCCTACGAGGTGGAGGTTTGCCCCAAGTGCGGCTGGAACCACCTCATCCGGCGCTATCCGCTGGGCCCCAGCTGATGAGGCGACACACCTGGGCAGCCTGAATGCCGTCCGCTCAGTGAGTCGGGCCCGGCAGTGGCAGCAGTGGGAGTTTCTGGCATCCTTCTAGCTGTCCGGCGCAGGCCTCTACGGGCTCCCGCAGCAGCCGGCGGCGGAGCAGGTGACGATGAAGTTTGAGCTTGGCGACCGCGTGATCTACCCCCACCACGGTGCAGCGGAAATCACAGCCCGGGAAGAGCGCGACGAATTCGGCGAAACCCGCGAGTACCTGGTGCTCAAGACCGCTCACGGCGATCTGACCGTCAAAGTCCCCGCCGACATGGTCGACGAAGTCGGCATGCGGCCGCCGATCGACACCGACGACGTCGAGGATCTCTTCGAGCTGCTCGCCAAGAAGGACGTGCGTGAGCCGGCCAACTGGAGTCGGCGCTTCAAGAATCACCAAGAGAAGCTGAAGTCCGGCGACATCTACCAAGTCGCCGAGGTGGTGCGAAACCTCGCGCTTCGTGAGAACGCCAAGGGTCTCTCGGCCGGCGAGAAATCGATGCTCGAGAAGTCCCGGCAGATCCTCGTGTCGGAGCTGTCCATCAGCATGGACGTCACCGAGGACGAGGCTCGCCAACAGGTGGAACTGCGGCTCGCCGGCTGAGCGAGCAGCGACCGGGCGCGAAGATGCGCCAACCGCAGGGCGCCGGGGCAGCTGCCGCTGGCATCGGCGTCTCTCGCCTGTCAGGTCTCGCACGCACGGCGCTCATCACCAACATCCTCGGGATCGGCACCATCGGCGATGCCTTCGCGGCAGCGATGCGTATCCCGAACTTCCTGCAGAACCTCCTGGGCGAAGGTGCGCTGTCGGGGGCATTCGTCCCGGCGTACAGCTCGCTGACCGAACGCGATGAGCGTGCGGCGGGACGGCTCGCCGGAGCGATCGCAACCTTCCTGGTGGCGATCACGGCCACCGCAGCGCTGATCAGCGTCTTCGTCGCACGGCCATTGGTGCGGCTCATCGCCTGGGGCTTTGTCGGTGAACGCTTCGAGCTGACCGTCACTCTCGTGCGCATCACGGTGTGCGGCACGGCGTTGGCGGTGCTGAGCGCGTGGTGCTTGGGCGTGCTCAACAGCCACCGACGCTTCTTCCTCTCCTATGTGGCGCCGGTGGTGTGGAACGCCACCCAGATTGCGGTGCTCGTCGGCGTGCTCGCGTGGGGAGTCGCGGGCGCCGACCGCGCAACAGCACTGGCCTGGGGCGTGACCGCAGGCGCGGCTGCCCAAGTGTTGGTGCAGCTGCGGGGCGTCTGGCGGGCAGACCCTCAGATCGCGCTGAACTTCGGCTGGCGCGAGCGGGAGGCGGCAGGTGTCATCAAGCGATTCGGTCCTGCGGTGGCTGGACGGGGTGTGCTGCAGATCTCCGCATTCCTGGATCTCGCGCTGGCTTCGTTGCTCAGCGTGGGGGCGGCGGCAGCAATGGCCGCTGCACAGACGCTGTACCTGTTGCCGTTGAGCCTGATCGGCACCAGCATCGCCGCAGCCGAGCTGACCGAGTTGAGCCGGGTCCGCGATCCCGCAGCCATTGCAGAGCGCACAACTCGACGCCTGTGCGCCACCGCCTTCGCGGTCTCGGGCGTAGTGGCGATCTACTTCGCAGCCGGACGACCCCTCACTGACACGGTGTTCAATCTGGCCGGCCTCCGCAACGCGATCGCAACTGACGACATCACCCTGATCGCCTTGGTGCTCGGCGCCTACTCAGTGGGTCTGGTGCCGCTGGTGGCTTCGCGGCTCTGCCAGAACGTCCTGTTTGCTGCCCGCGACACGCGCACGGCCGCCACCATCGCAGCAATCCGGCTGGCCGTATCGCTGGCCATCGGCGCTGCGGTGATGCTGCCGCTGGACCGGGTGCTCGTCCTCGACGGTGCCCTCACCGGGTTCGGCGACATCGATCTGTTCTCGCTGGAGTCCACCTGGTCGTTGCTGGACTCCAAGATTCGCTCCAATCCCGCGCTCCCGGCCCGCCTGGGCGCCGTAGGTCTGGCCATCGGCGCAGCAGTCGGGGCATGGGTCGAATTGGGATTGCTGCGCCGAGCTCTCCTGCGGCGCCGTTCCGCTCGAACTGGGCTGCCGCGCCAAGCTGACTGGCCGAACCAGCGGCTGTTCGGCGGCGCGCTCGGCCGTCATCTGGTGCCGGCCGCCGTGGCATTCGTCGTCGGCCTCCCAATAGCGCTGGCGCTGGAGGGCCTGCCCTCGGTACTGCGAGCTGCCGTCGCGGTGCTGGTCATGGCAGGGTTCCACCTTGGCTGCGGGCTTGCACTCCGGCTGCCCGCGGCCAGAGCACTAACTTCGCAACTGTCCCGACTCGTACTGAACCGGCGGCAGCGCCCGCACGACAACGCGGGCGGTACCACGGGCGACGACACAGTTCAGTCCCCTACTGACGACAATGAAGGAGGCGTGACCCAATGACAGCGCAAGCCCCGGTGCACATCATCACCGACAGTTCCTGCGACCTCAGCGACGACGTAGCCACAGAGCTCGGCATCACGATCATTCCGCTGGAAATCCGGTTCGGCATGCAGACGTTCACCGACCGCGTCGAGCTGAGCACGGCCGATTTCTGGGAACGGTGCAGAGCAAGCGATGATCTGCCGTCCACTGCCGCGCCCTCTCCCGGTGCCTTCACCGAGGCGTATCAACGCGCTGGCGACGCTGGCGCGAGCGAGGTCGTCGTCATCACGCTGAGCGGTGGCCTCTCCGCCACGATCGAAGCAGCACAGCAAGCTGCATCGCAGCCCCCGGACGGCATCACATGCCACGTTGTCGACAGCCGCTCCGTGAGCGCAGGCCTCGGCTTGCTCGTCATGGGCGCGGCGCAGCTCGCCTCGGGCGGCGCCAGCGGGGCCGAGATTGCCGAAGCTGTGCGCTCGGCCGCGCCGCGGGTCCGCGTTCACGCCGCCCTCGACACCTTGGAGAACTTGCGCAAGGGCGGCCGGATCGGCGCGGCGCAATCACTGCTCGGTTCGGTGCTGTCGATCAAGCCGCTGATCACGGTCACCGACGGCCGCGTCGAACCTGCGGGCAAGCAGCGGACGCGCACTCGCGCACTCACGCACCTGGTCGACTTGGTGTCAGCCGAGAGCGCCAACATTTCCCAGCTCGCCGTGATGCATGCGGACTGCGCTGACATCGACGATTTCGTGGCACGGATCGCGCCGCTCACCGACATCGAGCCCATGGTGATCCTGATCGGCCCCGTGGTCGGCGCGCACACGGGTGTCGGCACCATCGGTGTGGTCTTCATCGAGCGAGAGTCCGCGCCGCACCAGGAGTGACCAACACCGCCTCGAGCGAACGGTACGAACGACGCGAGCTGCTGCAGCCGGGGGCTGTGGAGACGTGGTCGGGGCTCGACCGGACGCTCAACCGACCCGTCACCATTCGCCGCGCCAATGCCGACAGCGAGATCGGGCACCGGCTGCGCCTGCAGGCCAAGGCGCTTGCGCGGGTGGAGCACCACGGCCTCTTGCACATCCTCGACACCTATGACGATGCGGACCACTTCGCGATCGTCACCGAGCAGTTGCCCACGACGTTGCTCGTCGACGAGCTCACGGCCCCCAACGGAGACACGAGGCGGCTTGCCGCGCCCGAAGCAGTCCGCATCGTCATTGCAGTAACGGAGGCGCTGGCCGTCCTGCACAGCGCGGGTTTCGCTCACGGCGGCGTCGACGCCGACTACATCGGATGGCGCGCCGAGGTGGGATGGGTCATTCTCAACGGCCCGCCGACCGACGATGCCGTGACCATCCCGGCCACTCGGCGAGCTGATTTGGTGTCGCTCGCTGTGCTCGCGCATCGCCTGATCGTCGGGGCGGCGCCTCAGCGGCGTTCCGACGGGACGTGGGAGCTCGACTCCGTCATTCCTGACGTTGTGGCACCTGTGCTGGCACGGGCAATGAGTGCGTCTGATCCGTGGCCCGACGTGCCGTCGATGCTGCTCGCGCTGCGGTCGATTGTGGACGACTTGCCGATATTCGACGGCGTGCGCACGGACCGCAGGTCGGTGTGGCAGGCGGAACGGCACTGGTTGGCCCCTGTTGGCGTGCTCGTGGCCGCTGCTGCGACGCTGGTTGGTATCGCACTGCTCATCGAGCAGCCGGCTGATCGCAGCAGCGAAAACGCCGCGCCATCGGTCGAGACCACAGTCCAGGATCCTGATGCACCGACGGTCGTCACGATTGCCCCGGCCGCGAGCGCGAGCGCGACTGCCGCGCCGCAAACGACGCCTGCAATCGTGCCCGCACCGACAACGACCCAAGTCCGCCACACGCCGATCCTCCTCGAATCCATCACCGATTTCGATCCCGCCGGTGACGACCGGATCGAGCATCCCGAACGGTTGATCTTCATCAACGACGGCGACCTGACGACCGGATGGAGCACGGCGCGCTACAGCTCGCGCGACTTCGGCGGCCTGAAGGACGGTGTCGGACTCATTGTCGTGCTCACGGGTGACGAGCCGCGCCCGATCGAGCGCGTGGCTGTCGACTCCCCCTCTGTGGGTTGGTCCTTCGAGGTGTACGCATCGGGCGAGCGCAATCGCACGCTGATCGACTGGGGCCGCGCTCTGGCCGCCGCGCAGGACATCACCGGTTCGACCTCTCTGGACGTGCCCGCCACCGACGCTGCGGCTGTGCTCGTGTGGATCACCGATCTCGGTGATGAACTGCCCAGCGGGGGGCACCGGGTGACCATTTCCCGGATCGAAATCGGCGCCAGTGCCGTCACTGCCGAGGCGCCACCGGGCACCGATGCCGTCACGCCCTAGAGGTCGAGCGGCGGGGCCGGCGGGTTCGCCTTTGTGCGCGTTCTCGTAGGCTTCCGCCGATGATCTCCAAGCGGGGGCGACGCAGCTCGAAGGCGGACGCTCACGAGGCGGACGACGACAGTGTGGACGCAGCGGTCGCTCGCTTCGTGGACGCGGTCGAGGCCGTGCGTGCCCGCACCAGCGGACCGCTGGTCACGGCCGTTCGAGCATTGGTGTACGGCCTTGTCATCGCCACCGCAGCCGTCGGCGTCGTGGTGCTTGTGGCAATCGCGGCCATCCGAGCACTCGACATCGCCGTGCCGGGCGAGGTGTGGTCGGCTTACCTGATTGCGAGCGGCGCGTTCGGCCTCGTTGGCGCATGGGCGTGGTCCAAGCGGCGGCCAGGCACGGCGAAGGGGACATGAGCAGCAACGGCGCCGAGCCGCGCGACGTCATCATCGTCGGAAGCGGACCCGCTGGCCTGACCGCTGCCATCTACACCGCTCGCGCCCGGCTGGCGCCCCTCGTCATCGAGGGCGAGCCGTCCTCCACCAGCGATCAGCCGGGAGGCCAGCTCATGCTGACCACCGATGTGGAGAACTATCCCGGATTCCCCGACGGCGTCATGGGTCCCGATTTGATGGTGGGCTTCCGGGCCCAGGCGGAGCGCTTCGGCGCCGAGTTCATCACTGCCAAAGCCACAAGAGTCGACTTTAGCGAACACACGTTCTCAGTCTGGGTCGGTGACGACTGTTACCGCAGCCACACGGTGATCGTGTCGACGGGAGCGCAGAGCCTGCTGCTCGGGCTGCCCAACGAGGAACGCCTCATCGGCCACGGAGTGTCCACCTGTGCCACTTGCGACGGCTTCTTCTTCCGGGGACAGGAGATTGCAGTGGTGGGAGGCGGCGACAGCGCGCTCGAGGAGGCCACGTTTCTGACCCGATTCGCCTCCAAGGTGTACGTCGTGCACCGGCGCGACCAGCTGCGGGCTTCGAAGATCATGCAGGACCGGGCGTTGGCCAACGAGCGCATCGAGTTCTTGTGGAATCGTCAAGTGGTGGAGATCCGGGGTGATGAGCAGCTCGCAGGCGTCACGCTGGCGGACACCGTGACCCAGGAGCGTTGCGCGCTCGATGTCACAGGCCTGTTCATCGCGATCGGACACCGGCCGAATACCGAGTTGTTCGCAGACTGGCTCGAGCTCAAGCCCAACGGCTATCTCGTGACCGAGGCCGGCAGCGCGCGCACCAACATCGCCGGCATCTTCGCCTGCGGCGACGTGCAAGACGACTACTACCGTCAGGCGGTGACGGCTGCCGGCTCGGGATGCCAGGCGGCTATCGACGCCGAGCGCTGGCTGGAATCCCAGGGCCACTGACGACCGCCGGTCCAACCGACATCGAGCCAGACCGAGCGGTAGCCTCGCGGCAATCACGAGATGAGGAGCCGGCGATGGCCGAAGGCATTTCCACCTTGGACGACAGCACATTCGACGAAACCGTCGGCAGCGCCGACGGCCCGGTGCTGGTGGACTTCTGGGCCGAGTGGTGCGGGCCGTGCAAGATGATCGCCCCCATCCTCGAGGAAATCGCCGCTGAGAACGACAACATCCGCATCGCGAAGGTCAACGTCGACGAGAGTCCTGACCTGGCGATGCGCTTCCAGGTGATGAGCATTCCCACGCTCATCATGTTCACCGACGGCGAACCGGCAAAGCGTCTCGTGGGCGCCAAGCCGAAGAGCGCCCTGCTGGCTGAGATCGGCGAATTCCTCTGATCCGACCGTTCGGCATCGGCGCAGCAGGTCCGCACGTACGAGACCTCCAGCACCGGCTGAACGCGACGGGCCATTGGCATGGCCCCATCACCGGAACATTCGATTCGGTGACCGCCACTGCCGTCAAGGCATTCCAGGTTCAGCGCTCCATCGATATCGACGGCATCTGCGGTCCTGTGACGTGGTCGCTGCTGATCGAAGCGGGTCAGCGGCTCGGAGATCGCCTGCTGTACCTGCGCACTCCGCACCTGCGCGGTGACGACGCTGCTGAAGTGCAGCGGATGCTCAGCACACTGGGTTTCACAGTCGGGCGGATCGATGGAATCTGGGGCCTGCTGACCTCTGCAGCCCTTGCGGACTTCCAGCTCAACATGGGTCTCGGAGGTGACGGCGTCTGCGGCGGGCAGACCTTGCAGACGCTGCAACGGTTAGTGCGTCCGCTCGGCGACGCGTCGGTCGTGGCGCATATCACTGAGAGCCAGCGCCTGGAGTCCGCCGGCGGCCTGCTGGCGGGACGTCGCATCGCTGTGGGAGAAGCCGGCGGGCTCGAACCGGTCACGGCGTCGGTGAGGCGCGAGATCGGTCGCAACGGCGCCGAGGTGCTGACCGTTCACCATCCCGACTGGTCGGCACAGGCCGCACAGGTCAACCGGTTCGGTGCGGCTGTCTACATCGGCTTCGAAGTGAAGCCTGCGTCCCCCTCGATCAGCTTCTTCCAGGGTCGTCACTTTGTGAGCCGCGCAGGTCAGAAACTCGCTGCTGATATCGCGCACAGGCTCGAACCAATGTTCGGTGCCATCCCGACCAACGGCATGGGCCTCCCGATGCTGCGTGAAAGTAGCATGCCAGCAGTGCTGTGCAGGTTCGAGCGGATTGACCTCCTGCTCGAGCGAAACCGGGAGGTTGCCGACGTCGTTGCTCAGTCGACTCGCGACCTGCTCTCCGACTTGCAAGTCGCCTCGTCGTTGTCCGAGTAGCCCGTTCTCCCCAGGTTTTCCACAGTTAGTGGACAACAAGTTCAGATTGAAGCTACGAATCTGGGTGAGAGCGCTCGTTCGACCTGAAGTCTGAACTGGGCGACCTAGGCCACTTAACCTTCAAGTGATGAGTCAAGGTTGTCGCTCATCGCCTCGTAGAGCCGGGCAAGATCGGTCAAATCAGCGAACCTGATGACAATCTGACCCCCTCGACGCCCGAGTTGGACCTCGACAGAGGTCGCCAAAGCGACGGCGAGGGCGGTTTCGACCTCCAGCACCGCAGCTGGGCGGTCGGCGTCGACTGCGGGCTCCAATTCGCCGACTTCTGCGGCTGGCGGCTCCGCCAAGGGTCCAGATTCAGGCACCGCGCTGAGAGATCGGACCGCTTCCTCGACGGTGCGCACTGACCAGCCCTCATCCACCGCTCGCTCTGCCAACAGCTCGAGCTCGATTGGATCGTCACAGCCCAGCAGCCCCCGGGCGTGGCCAGCTGAGAGCTCACCGTCCATGAGGTAGCGCTGGACGATCACCGGCAGCGACAGGAGCCGGAGCGAGTTGGTGACTGCTGCTCGGCTGCGGCCCATGCGGCGGCCGAGTTCGTCGTGCGTGACCCCGAAATCATCGATGAGCTGCCGGTACGCAGCCGCCTCTTCCAAGGGATTGAGGTCTGCCCGGTGGACGTTCTCAATCAGGGCATGAGTCAGGCTGGTCTCGTCGTCGGCAGCTCGTATGACAACCGGAATGGTGTCCAAGCCTGCGCTCCGCGCTGCTCGCCAGCGGCGTTCGCCCGCGATGATCTCGAAGCGCCCGACGATGCCGGTCTCTCGCACGACGATCGGCTGGAGGACCCCAATCTGACGAATCGAGTCCGAGAGCGCCTCGAGGGACGTAGCTTCGAAATGCTGCCGGGGCTGCAGGGGATTGACTTCGACAGCCGAGAGCGGAACCTCGCGGTATACCGATTGTCCGGTTGGAATCAGCGCGCCGAGCCCTCGTCCAAGTCCTCGCTGGGCGTTCATGTCGGCGCTCCTTCGGTGATTCGATACTGCTCGACGACCTCTCTCCGATCACTGAGTCCATCGGCATGCCCGTCACCAGCGCTGTCCGCTGCAGCTTGGTGGGGGTCACCGCGTTCATGGATCTCTCGGGCAAGTTCCTGGTAGGCAATGGCGCCTCGGCTCCTCGGTGCGTACACCGTCACCGGTTGCCCGACACTCGGGGCTTCCGACAGGCGCACCGTCCGAGGGACGACAACTCGGCACACTCGGTCCCCGAAGTGCTGGCGAACGTCGGAGACCACTTCTGCAGCGAGTCGCGTCCGGGCGTCGTACATCACCATGACGATGGCACTGATGACGAGGGCCGAGTTCAGTCCTTCCCGCACCATCTCCACGTTGTGGAGCACCTGACCGAGCCCCTCGAGCGCGTAGTACTCGCACTGGACTGGCACCAGGATTTCGGTGGCCGCGCTCAACGCGTTGACGGTCAAGAGCCCAAGCGACGGCGGGCAGTCGATGAAGATGTAGTCGTAATCGTCGGCAATCGGCGCGAGCGCGTGCCGAAGCTTCAACTCGCGACTGAAGGCTGAGACAAGTTCGATCTCCGCGCCAGACATTTCCAAGCGTGCCGGTGCTACGTCGAAGCCATCAATCCCGGTGGGCCGGATGCACTCAGTGAGTTCTGCTGAACCAAGAAGGACCTGGTACATCGAGATTTCGAAAACGCGTGGATCGATGCCTGCACCGGTAGCCGCATTTCCCTGCGGATCCATGTCGACGAGCAGTGTGTTGTGACCAAATTCGGCGAGTGCGGCGCACAAGTTGACCGCCGTGGTGGTCTTACCAACGCCGCCTTTTTGGTTCGTCACCGCAATGATCCGATCCATTCGGTCTCCATTCGCCGACAATTGGAGATCAGGGTACGCCAGTTGGCCCCATTCGCAAGGGCTGAGGTCGGCAATGTTTCACGTGAAACGTCCCAGAGGTCCGAGCGGCCTGTGAGCGCAGCGAACAAGAGCGGGAAACTTACGATGCCGCAGCGGGATGCCTCCAGACTCACGCAACCTCCGAAGTACCGTGATTGGCGTCATGGCACAAGTCGATAAACGCCTCCTCACCGTCCTCGCTCGCAGCCAGCACCAGGGCTTTCTGGGCCCGGGCGATCTTCTCACGCACGTGGAACATGCACGAGCGCACGCACAAACAGCTCAACCAGAGCTTGGTCAGCGCTGGTGCGATCTGGGAACCGGTGGGGGAGTGCCGGGCCTGGTGATGGCTTTGGAGCAACCCGGCGTCCAGTTCGTGCTGCTGGATCGCTCACAGAGCCGCATTGACTTCCTCAACACGGCGATTAGCGACCTCGATATCGGGGATCGGGTCACCCTCGCACTCGGAGATGCCGCAGAACTCGCCCATCGTCCCGAGCACCGTCATGCCTATGACGGTGTGGTGAGCAGGGCTTTCGGTCCCCCAGCAGCGGTTGCGGAGTGCAGCGTCGGCCTGCTGTGTCCCGGGGGCAGGCTTGTCGTCAGCGAGCCGCCTGACAGCAACGATCAGCGTTGGCCGGCCGAAGCCCTTGCCCAACTCGGGTTGCACTTCGTGCGGCATACCAGCACGACGCCAGCGTTCGCCGTGATGGAACGCCAGTCGCAGCCGGGCGCGGCGTATCCCCGGACGTGGAAGCAGATCCGAAAACGGCCGCTCTTCTGATTGGTGGGCGCTGATTGGTGAGCGCGATTACTCCGCGTCGTTTGAACTGGTGGGTACCAGCACGACGCGCCGCCTCGGCTCGTCGCCCACCGAGATGGTGTCGACGCCGGGGATCTCATTGACGGTGTCGTGAACGACCTTGCGGTCGGCTGCGTTCATGGGCTCGAGCCCGCGCTCAGTGCCAACCTCTGCCACAGCTTCGGCGAGCTCACGAACGTACGCCTCGAGCGCTTCGCGACGCCGCTGGCGGTAGCTGGCCACATCAACCCTCACCCGGGCCCGGCGCTCGCCCGGCAGCCGGCGCTGGAGCATGGTCTTGGCGACTTCCTGCAGCGCGACCACATGGCGCCCTCGTGGGCCGATGAGCAGCCCCAACGCCTCATTCGAACCTTCGAGATTGATCTCGAAACTGTCGTCATCTGCAGCAACTGGCACTGCGGTGGCATCGATACCGAAGGCGTTGACCAAGCCATCGAGGAACTCCTGCACCATGGCTTGCTGTTCTGTTGTCGTTGTCTCGACTGTCATCTTCGTCTCCTCTGATGGGGCCCTCGACGTCTGGCCCGTCGCACCATTGCCGTGCTCGCTTGCGGACGCTTTCTGGAATCGTTGTCGCGCCCTCAGGGACGCTCAGCCTACGGGCACGCGTCAGCGAGCCGTCGACTCACACTGGCGCAGATCTGGGTAGAACTGGGCGCAGTACGCCCGGTACTTCATCACCTCGCCATCAGAACGAACGAGCTTCGGGCGCGGCACGTATTGCTTGCGGCTCCAGACGACCACATCCTGCTGAACGTCCTGGATGAACAGGTCCGCAACGAACTTGTTCATGATGGGCGCCCGCATCCGCCACGGCAGGAATCCCAAGCCGGCAATTCGTCGCTTCGGGCTGCGCATCTCACGCACCTGCGAGACGATCGACAGGTCGATCAGCGTGCCATCGACAGGCGTGGCCAACACCCACAGCCGTACATCCATGCCGATGGAGAGCTCCTGCAACTCCACATACGAGTAGCCCAGGCCGGTGACCCGTGCAACGGCTGATACCTCGTGGCTGAGTCTCGCAATCTTGGCGATCTTGTGGGTGGTCGAGAAGCCGAAACGGATCTCGAGGTACGGACCGTCAATCGACACCGGCGTCTCGTTCGTCACATTGCCGTAGCCGTGGACATGGCTCAAGTGGGCAATATCCACCGAGTTCTCGCTCGTTTCCTGCGGATGACCCCGGAAACGCACAGTCCGGATTTGGATGTTGCTCCACTCACCTGCATCCGGCGGCTCGGCGGGGAGGTGCCATTGCGGGGGACGTCCGCCCATCCCCCACCAGGCAAAGATCAGGCCGTTGAGTTCCCGAGTCTCGAAGACGCTCAGCTGCGTAGATCGAGCGGGAGCCGCAGATGGGGTAGCGACGCACTGCCCGTCTGCGTCGTACTCAAAACCATGAAAGGGACACACGAGCCGGCCATCGACCACACGTCCCCCTGCAGCTGGACCCAATTGTGAACCAAAATGAGGGCACACCGACTTGGCCACGCTGATACGGCCGCGCTCGTCGCACCAGATGATGATGTTCTGGCCCATCCACGTCTGCTCTCGGAGCTTCGATTTCTCCACCGCTTGCCGCGTGGCAAGGAAGTACCAACCCTCGGGAAACGGTGGAAGCGAACTAATGTTCGCTAGCTCGCGACCTCCAGTCGACACAACTCCATACTCCTCGCCCACCTCGACGTGTGCCCAATTGCTCATAAGTTTATGATCGCAGGCGGGATCACTAGCATACGATCACCACTGGAACACGAGGTTTTATACTTATAGTCGTTATAACTACCATACATACCACAGATTACCCCCAATCACCCACGGGATGCGCAACGTGACGATCCACTCCACTGAGGCTGCCGCAACGCGAACGCTCGGCCTTCCCGAAGAGCTCATCTTGATGCTCCTCAACGAGGAAAGTGGTTACTTTCATCAGGTTCCCGGTTGGAACTTGAACTGCGCAATCGCCGGCGCCGCGCTTGCCGAATTGTCTCTTCAGGCCCGCATTGATTCCGACACCCAGTCGCTGATCCTCCTCGACAAAACACCCACCGGCAACGCAGTCTTGGACCTCGTGCTCTTGCAGATTGGCAACGAACCCGACCAGCACAGCGCTCAGTTCTGGATCGAACGATTTGCCCCGCGTGCCGAAATGATGATCGACCTGACGCTCGATCGATTAGTTCAACTCGGACTCCTAGAACATCACGAAGGCGACTTCTGGACCTTGGCCCGAACCGCTTGGCAAAGCGATCTCCTCGCCAGCGACGGCGAAGACACGGCCGTGCAATTCATCAAGACACGCATCGGAAAATCGATCTTCAGCGGTGAAGTTCCCAGCCCCAGGGACGTCATCATCATTGGTCTCGTGAATACTTGCGACGTATTGCGATTCATCTTTGAACTCGATGAGGAGGCCGAAGATCGGATCCAACTGATTTGCCAGCTAGACCTGATCGGCAGGGCGATTGCCGACGCCGTCACACATAATCTCGCAGGCCCGCTGCTTCGACACTCGTCTTTGACCAAGTCGATTCCCGACCTGCCCCTCCGTCGAGTTCTCACGAACCGTCACCTGCGCAATGGAAATATCCCAGCTGGGTTTGCCGAATTTGCCGAAGAATACGGCCCAGTCTTCAAGCTCAGCCCACCCTTTACGAAGTCCCCCATGTACTTCCTGGCCGGAACGCGGACAAACCGCTGGGTCCACCGTTACGGTCGTTTGTACCTGCGTTCGAGGGACTATTTCCGGGACTTGGAGAGCGCATATCACGCATCCGGACTGATACCTGCGCTCGACGGCGCAGACCACTTCCGAATGCGCAAAGTCATGCGCCCCAGCTACGCCCGCGCAAAGCTCGAACAGCACTTCGACAAGCTATGCCATGACGCTCAAACCCATATGGCCGAATGGAAGGTCGGCGACACACTTGAGGGCGTGCATATGTGCCGCCGTTTTGTCAATGCGCAACTGTCGCCGCTGTTCGTCAGCATCGATTCGCAAGACGTCGTCGACGATTTGATCGCCTACAAGGAACGCGCGCTGTCCACTCACGTTGCGAAGGTGCTGCCGAAGTTCATGCTTAATACGCCTGGCATGAAACGGCGTGCACAGGCCATCGACACAGTCCTCGATCGAATCCAGCATTCTCACACTGCCGCGCAGCGGGCAGGTTGTCCGCGAGATCACGCCGACGACCTGCTCAGCTTGCACAGCAGCGACCCTCAGTTCCTGCCGGAATCGAATCTTCGCTTCGTGTTGTCGGCACCAATGCTCGCCAGTATGTACGCCGGAGACGAGCTGAGTTTCATGCTGTACGCCCTGGTGACCCAGCCAGACCTGCACGAGAAGGTCCGTACAGAAGCAGACGCCGTATTTGAGAACGGCAATCCCACTCCCGAAGACCTCAACTCGTCGGCGATCGATGTAACTGAGCGCTTCATCATGGAGTGCCTGCGTCTCTACCCGACGATTTCCATGTCGATTCGCACAGTGATGAATGCGTGCGTTGTCGAAGACTTCGAGTTGCCCGTCGGTGCACGAGTCTTTATTGCCCAGACCGCGTCGCACTACATGAACGACGTCTTTCCAGATCCCCATGCGTTTGACATAGATCGCTATCTGCCCTCACGTGGCGAGCACCGCACTCCGGGTTACGCCCCGTTCGGTCTCGGCACACACAGCTGCCTAGGCTTCCGGTTGGTCGAGACCCAACTTGCCCTCAGCCTGCTCATGCTCGTCCACTTCTTCGAGTTCAAGGTCTCGCCGGCGAGCTACAAGCTCAAGATCAGCCCATTCCCGTCGATGTCGCCGAACAGGAAGCTCAAGTTCACGATCGCCAAGCGGCGGCACGAACTGGCCGTCTGACAAACGCCGGCCCCCAGGCCGGCCGTCGTTATGAAGCCGAACTCGCCGGCTTCGACGCGTTGCCGCGGCTGCCTGACCGGGATCGCCGGCGAGATGATCGGCCGCCGCGGTTCTGGCCCTGACCTTGGCCCTTCCCCCGTTGTCGGGGACGTTGTCCCCCACCGGAGCGGCGGCGCGGCCGGCGACGACCTCGCCGGTCGTCGCCCACGCGGGGCGGTGGACCGGTCGGGCGCACCCGCACTCGAACGCGAGCGGGATGGCGCCGAAATCCCCAGCGAGTTCGCGTCGGCTCCGCCAAGATCTCGATGTCGACGTCCTCGACGGCAACCGAGAGCGCATCGAGGGCACGCTGTCGCGCCTCGTCAACGGTGGGGCCCGTCATCACGATCCACTCCATGACGCAGCCCTAGCTCCCCGCAGAAATCGCCGTCGCACTCATCGCTTGCGACTTTTGCGCGTCCTGCCGTCTCCTGAGGTCCGGCGACTCTGGATGGGCTTCGACTCCGGTTCGGCCTGGCCCCGACGGCGCTTGCGGCCACGTTCAGAGGTCTGGTACCGACGCGAACTGGATCCGCCCCGGCGTGAACGCTTGCGGGCATCTTCGACCCGCTCCTCCGACGAACGGGTCCGCCGGACCGAAGGAATCTCCGAAGGTTCCGCCGTTGCGGACTCTGGCGGTGCGGAATCTGAGGGTGCGGACTCCGGAGGTGCGGACTCCGGCGCTCTCTGGTGCGACGAGTTGCTTGAGCCTGACCGCCGTTCTTTGCGGCGTTGCTCGCGAGCCTCTCGAAGGACCGCCTCAGCGTCGAGCGCCTTGCGTGACCGCTGATTCGGCACCTTTCGCGGTGGCTCAGGCTGCGACACCGTCTCGGCCTCGATGACAGCGTCGGAGGACTCGGATGCGACCAGCGGTTTCGTCGGCTTCATCGTGGCGTGGATGAAGGCCTGGGTCAGCATCCGGTAGATGCTTGACACGATGAAGTAGGGCACCAACGCCGCCGGCACGAAGAAGCTGAACACCGGCAGCATGAAGGGCATGTACTTCATCATGATTTCCATCTGACGGTTCGGCATGGCCGCGTTGCCGCGCCGAGCCGCCATCTGGCGTTGCTGGAGCCAGGCCAGCAGGAACGTGACCGCTACGAGCCCCAGATACGGCAGCCCTTCGACGAAGTCGGCCTGCACGACTTCCCGGGCCGCCTTGGCGAGGTCCATGCCAAGCGACCGCATTTCCCCGAAACCGTTGCTCCCGATTCCGTCGACGAGATCGGTGTACAAGTCCGAGTCTTCGCTCAGGTTGCGCGGATAATCCGGGTACGGATTGTCGGGAGTGACGCGCAGGTTGAGAATCACCCGGTACAGCACGATGAAGATGGGGATCTGGACCAGATTCGGCAGGCACCCGCCCAGGGGGCTCACCCCGTTCGCCTGGTACAGCTTCATCGTTTCTTCGTTGATCTTCTGGCGGTCGCCAGCGTGCTTCTTGCGTAGCTGGCCCAGCTCCGACTGCAGTGCCTGCGTCTTGGTCATCGTCCGGGCGCCCCGCAAGGTGAGCGGGGTGAACAGCAGCATGATCGCCAGGGTCAGCATGCAGATCGCGAACGCGTAGTCGGGCACCAGCGAGTAGAACCACGCCAGCACACCGGCGATGCCGTTAAATATCGGATCAGCCCAATCGAACATCAGTGCTCCCAGGATCCAGTAGCGGCATCCGCACGGCGATCCCGGCCGCTTCTCTCCGGTGCCGGGTCGTAGCCCCGGCCGCCCCACGGATGGCAGCGGCAGATGCGCCGGATAGCCAGCCAACCACCGCGTGCCGCACCCCAGGTCCGCACGGCATCGAGTGCGTACTGCGAACACGTCGGATCGAAGCGGCACGACGGCGGCCTCGAGCGGGGGAGTGCGCGGTAGAACCTGACCACAGCGACCAGCGCTCGTGCGACGGGTCCAGTCCTCACGTCGGCGTGCGCTTGATTCTCGGAAAGGCCCCCGCCGTCTCCAGCAACCTTGCCAGCTCGGCTCGGGCGCGCCGGTAGGTCACCGCAGAGGCTGCTCCGCGCGTGCCCACGAGATAGCGGCCCGGCGCCAAGTCGTCCGCGTGTTCGCGAAACAGGGCCCGCAGGCGTCGACGCACCCGGTTGCGCACCACCGCGGTGCCGGCGTGCCGGCTGAGCGCAAACGCCACACGGGGCCGCGCCAGCCCGGCGTCGGCTGCGAAAGACATCCACAGCAGCTCGCTGTCGAAGCGACGGCCGCGTCGCAGCGCTGCGAAGTCGGCCTTGCTGCGGCACGAATCGATCAGGCGCTCAGCCGTTGCCGGCCCTTGCGTCGGCGAGAATTCACAATTGCCCGGCCCGCGCGGGTGGACATGCGATGACGAAAGCCGTGCCGGCGTGCCCGTCTGCGGTTGTGGGGTTGGTACGTGCGCTTCACGCTGCAGCCTCCTGGAGGTTCAGGCCGCGGGCAGGTCCGCCAAATGCGGTGCGGCGACCGGAGCGTGCCCGAATGTCGACCCGAGAGCGCTGACAGCCTACGGGTGCTGGCACAAGGCGGCACCGGGGTGGGGGCAACACGAAGACGCGCGTGCCAACGCGCGTATTCGCGCGCGTCATTCGAGCACGCCACCTTGTTCCCCTCCGTCACTGGCTGCGGTCGGGCGGGTTGCCGGGACCGCAAACAACCATGTCACCTGCCTGTTTTGCGGGTGTTATGGGCCTGGCGATGAACTGTCGAGCTCGCGTCATCTTCGACATGATGGCGGTGCACCAACACGCGCTTGCGACGGTGGGTGCGCGGCCATAAGTTCACTTCACGGATGCCGCTTGGTGGCTCGCTGGAGAACAATGGGTTCTCCGGGTGCAAGACAGTCACAGGCGAATGAGGTTGTTGTGGTGAGTTTTCCGCAGGAGGGTGCCGCAGCACCCGCACCTGACGATAAACCCCACATTTCACAGCAGTCAGCCCCATTTGAGCAATCTCATGTGACTTCACAGGAGCCATCAGACGCGGCCGAAAGCACGCGGGCGAACACCGACGAGTTGTGGTCGAAGTGCCGGGAGATCCTCCGCACGACTGTCTCGGACGCACTCTGGTTGGGCTACTTCCGCCACCTGCAGGCGCTGCACATCGACGGCGAACTGGCGGTGCTGATCGCGCCGAGCAACATGATCCGGGATCGCATCCAACGGCGATACATCCCCATGCTCCATGCCGCCTTCGAGCGGCTGCCAGTCCGGCCGCAGACCTACGAGATCGAGACCCGTCCCGAGCTCGGAGATCTCGACAGCACCGACGCGGACCAACACGACGTCGATGCAGTCCCCGACGACGATGCCTCCGTCCCGAGCGAAGCCGAGGAATGGCACCCAGCGAGCGGTTCTACCCAGCTTGCACCAACCGCCGCGAGTTCAGCCAGTGACGCTGCGTCGCCCGGTCCCGCCGGAATGCCGCGCAGGGTGGCGGGCGTCGACATCACCAACCCCCGCTACACCTTCGAGAGCTTCGTCACTGGCAGCAGCAACCGGTTCGCCCAAGCCGCGGCCCTCGCGGTAGCTGAGACTCCGGGGATCGCGTACAACCCGCTGTTCATTCATGGCAGCACGGGACTGGGCAAGACCCACCTGCTGCAGGCCATTGTGAACTTCCTGGGCACGACCTTGCCCGAGCATCGGGTCCGGTATGTCTCGACCGAGACCTTCCTCTCAGAGTTCATCGAAGCAATCCGTATGAACACGACGCCGGCATTCAAGCGGCGTTACCGCGAGCTCGACGTGCTGCTGCTCGATGACATCCAGTTCATGGAAGGCAAGGAAGGCCTGCAAGAAGAGCTGTTCCACACTTTCAACTCGCTCCACGTCGCGGGCCGGCAGATCGTGATCTCCTCAGATCGCCCGCCGCGCAGCATCGCCACGCTGTCAGATCGGCTGCGCAGCCGATTCGAATGGGGCCTGATCACCGACATCCAACCGCCCGACCTCGAGACCCGGGTGGCCATCTTGCGCAAGAAGACCGAGCACAGGCATGTGCCCGACGAGGTTCTCGAGCACATCGCCTACATCATCATCAACAACATCCGTGAACTCGAAGGCGCGCTGGTCCGCGTCACCGCCTACGCCAGTCTCACCCGCAGCACCGTCTCGCTCGAGATGGCAAAGCAAATCCTCAGCGACATCCGTGAACCGCTGGAAAAACCCATCACCACCGAGCGGATCTTGCACATGACCGCGGACATGTTCGGTTACAACGTGATCGAGCTCACCAGCCCAGGCCGTCAGCAAGGCCTGGTCAAAGCACGCCAGATCAGCATGTACGTGATGCGCGAACTCACCGATCTGAGCTACCCCGCCATTGCCAGCGTGTTCGGCGGCCGCGATCACACCACGGTCATGCACGCTGTCAAGAAGATCAACGGTCTCCTGCCTTCGGAACGCAAGGTGTACGACCAGGTAGCTCAGCTCATTGCGCGAGTCCGAGCCGCCTGAGGCTGACTTGACATCCGCTGTCCGCTGTGCGGCCGACAAGTGGATCTAGGGTGTCTCCACACGTTGTGGACAACGAGTGGAAAAGTTCTCGACAGCCCTCGGGAAAAGTCGCACTTATCCACCGCCGCGCCATCGATCAAGGAAAAGGGAGGGTGTAGCTGTGGACGCGGCAAGCAAGACTGTTGATGGGCCTTATGGCGCTGATCTGCGACAACGGCTCATTGTCCACAATTCACAGCCCCTACAACTACTACTGCATAAGTCTCAACCATCACATTGAGGATTGTCTGTTTCATCGGTCTCGTACGGCCAAGGAGAACCGCCCGTGAAATTGCGCATTGAACGAGACGCACTGGTTGACCAGCTGACCTTGGCCAGCCGTGGGGTCAATGCGCGCGGGGGCGGCTTGTTCGTACTCACCGGATTGCATCTGCGTGCTGACGGCGAAGGCCTCACGGTCACGGGAACCGACTTGGACCTCACCGTACGGACCCGGCTGCGGACTCCGGTGGAGACCGAAGGCGAAACCGTGGTCCCAGCTCGTCTTCTGACCGATATCGCCCGAGCGCTGCCTGCCGGCGAGATCAGCTTGGAAGTGACTGACGACGAAGTGCAGATCAGTGGCGCACGGGCACAGTTCTCCGTACGGACGCTGCCGACAGCCGATTTCCCGACACTGGCGCAGCCGGCTGGAAACAACGTGACCGTTCCCGCTGTCGACTTGGCGCAAGCCTTCCGCCAGGTTGTCCGTGCTGCAAGTTCCGACGACGCCCGCCCGATCCTGACCGGTGTGCTCATGGCAGCTCGCGGAGACGGACTGCGCCTGGTGGCCACCGACTCCTACCGCTTGGCACTGCGCGACCTGCCCGAGGCTCAAGTCCTGGCGCCAGGGCAACAAGTGCTCGTTCCGTCTCGAGCACTCGAGGAGCTCGGACGGATCTTGGACCCCAGCAAGGACGTGACCATGCGCCTGGGCGAACGTGAGGTCACCTTCGAAGTCTCCGACGAGTCCCAAACCGCCCAGGTGACCTGCCGTCTCATTGCGGGCGACTTCCCTAGCTATGAACCATTGATCCCCGATTCGCACGACAACCGCTTGGAAGTGGACCGTGCCGCGTTGCTCGACGGGGCTCGCCGGCTCCGCTTGCTGGCGCGCGACACGAATGCGCCGCTGCGAATGGAACTGCGCGACGACAGCATCGAGCTCACCGTCATCTCCCAGGACGTCGGGAGCGCGAGCGAGGAAATCGACGCCACGTACGAGGGAACGCCGACCACGGTCGCTTTCAACCCCGACTATCTGATCGAAGGCCTTGAAGCGGCTGGCGGCGACACCGTCGAGCTGGTCCGGCTCGATGCCCTCAAGCCCGCCGTGCTTCGAACGCCTGGCCATGGCGAGTTTCTGTACCTGTTGATGCCAGTGCGGGTGTCGTAGTCAGCTGAACCGCCGCCTGCAGAGCCAACTCTTGTGATCGTTGCTTGGCTGAGCATCGAGAATTTCCGGAACCATCGATCTACGAAGCTGTCGCTTGACGAGACCCGGACGCTCGTGGTCGGGCCCAACGGGCACGGCAAGACAAACCTGCTCGAGGCCATCGCGATGCTCAATGGCTCGGGTTCGTTCCGCGGGGCGAACGCGGAGACTCTCGTGCGGGCCGGCTGCGAGCGGGCCTACGTGCGCGCCGAGATCCGCCGGGAGCGTCGGAAGTACCTGGTGGAGATGGAGATTGCAGCCGCGGGCCGTTCCCGGGCCCAGGTGAATGGCCAGCGTGTGCGATCGCTGCGCGATCTTGCCGATGTGGTCAGTGCTGTGGTGTTCTGCCCAGCAGACCTGTCGATCCCTGCTGGCGGACCAGCCGTGCGGCGGGAACTGCTCGACGACGTGCTCACCGCCACCGATCGCGAGTACCGGGCGGCTCGTCTCGATTTTGAACGGATTCTGCGACAGCGCAACAACCTGTTGAAGCAGGCCGGCACTCGTCTCGACAACGAAGCCCTGACCACGCTGGAAGTCTGGGATGCACAGTTCGCTGCTGCTGGCGAGACGGTCGCGGCCCGCCGCGTCGCGCTGTGCACCGCACTGGCGCCCCCTGCACAGGACGCCTACTGCCGACTTGCCGGGACGACAGTTCAGTTGGAGCTGTCCTACGCAGCTCCGTGGCGCGATGGAACGCTCGCCGCCGCCTTGGACCAGGCGCGTTCGGACGATCTGCGGCGCGGTACCACCACAGTGGGCCCACACCGAGACGACATGGAGATCTTCTTGGACGGACTGCCCGCACGGACGCACGCCTCGCAGGGAGAACAGCGGAGCATTGCGCTGGCGCTGCGGCTGGCGCAGCACCGCTACACAGCCGAGACCGGGGGGGTCGAGCCGATCATCCTGCTTGACGATGTCTTCTCCGAGCTCGATGAGGGCCGCGCTCAACGCCTCGTCGGCTGCCTTCCTTCTGCACAGACCGTGGTGACTTCGGCCACCGGGCACGTGCCGCCCGGAATCGAGATTCGCCGCCACATTCAGATCCGCGACGGTGAGGCGATTCCCCAAGACGCTCCGCGCGGCGAGAGCACCAACTGATCGGTGCGCGCCTTTGGGCATGCGAGCATGGGCATCAAATGAAGAGACGTCGCCACGGCACTACTGGGCGCGAGCCTCGGCCGATCAAGGACTCGCTGCGGGCCGTTACCTCTGGTTTCGGTTCGCGGGGCCGGGCGATCGACCTGGGCGAGCGTTGGGCCCAAGCCGTGGGCGAGGCGATTGCGGCCCACGCACAGCCCGAGCGGCTCGAAGCCGGCCGCTTGATCGTCGTTGTCGACGACCCCGCCTGGGCGACGGAATTGCGCTATCACTCCAGCCGGATTCTGGCCGCATTGAACGCTGAAACCGGTGCTGCGACCATCTCAGAACTGCACCTGCGTGTGCATCCTGGCGGATAAGGTAAAAAACCCCGTGTGACCTGCGGTTTTGTTTCTCTTTCTGTGGGCGTTTTGGCACCGAAAATGGCTTGCTCTCCGGTAGACTGAGGCACTAGGAAGAGTGCCGTTGGACACCAGGACCAGGACTTGGAGAGTGAGCTGATCCATGCCGCGCCTGAGACCCCGACTCGCACAGTGACCGACACCTCCTTGGCGCCGACCGCGGCGACCCCAGTGGACGGCGCAGATGCGCCCGACGACGGCACGCCAGTGCCCAACAACAACGTGCCAGCCTCGAACAACAGCGCGGATACGCCGAGGAGTCCCGTCGTAGGCGACTACAACGCCGATGCCATCACGGTGCTCGAAGGTCTCGAGCCCGTGCGTGAACGGCCTGGGATGTTCATTGGCTCAACCGGTCCGGGAGGCCTGCACCACCTCGTCTACGAAGTGGTGGACAACGCCGTCGATGAGGCCATGGCAGGGCACTGCACCTCCATCGAGGTGACCCTGCGGGCAGACGGTACGTGCAGCGTTTCCGACAACGGTCGAGGCATTCCCGTTGAGGCCCATCCGCAGTATCCCGACAAGTCAGCTGCCGAGGTCGTGTTGACCGTGCTGCATGCAGGGGGCAAGTTCGGCGGCGCCGGTTATAAGGTGTCCGGCGGCCTGCACGGCGTCGGCGTGTCCGTTGTCAACGCCCTGTCCTCGGAGCTGGAAGTCATCATCGACCGCGAGGGGCGACGTTGGCGCCTGTTGTTCCGCGACGGCGGCGAGCCTGTCGGCAAGCTGACCGACATCGGCCCCTCGCCCGATGCCAACACTGGCACCATCATCACCTTCCAGCCCGACGCCACGGTGTTCGATCACGTCGAATTCCGAGCCCAGACGCTCACCGAGCGGCTGCAGATGATGGCGTTCCTGAATGCGGGTCTGCGCATCGCCTTCACCGACGAGCGGCGGGCCGAGCCCGTACGCCACGAGTTCTGCTACCCGGGTGGCATCCGTGACTTCGTGCGGCATCTGAACGAAACGTCCGAGGCGCTGTTCGACGGTGTCGGCTACCTGTCAGCGGCAGAAGCCGGCGACGAGGTGGAGATCGCCTTCCAGTGGAACAACGGCTTCAACACCGATGGCATTCACAGCTTCGCCAACGGCATCAACACGATCGAGGGAGGCATGCACGCTGAGGGGTTCCGCTCTGCGCTGACCTCGGCGGTGAACGCCTACGCCCGCGATCGCAAGATGCTGCGCCCCGACGATGGGAACCTCCAGGGCGACGACATCCGCGAGGGACTGACTGCTGTGGTAAGCGTCCGCATGGAGTCGCCGCAGTTCGAAGGCCAGACCAAGGCCAAGCTGGGCAACACCGCAATGCGCAGCCTTGTGCAGAAGGCTGCCTACAGCGGGCTCGGCGAATGGTTCGAGGAACACCCGAGCGAGGCCAAGCTGGTTGTGGGCAAGGCGGTCGACGCTCGCCGGGCCCGAGTCGCCGCTCAGAAGGCACGCAACACCGTGCGCAAGTCGGCGCTGCGGGGCGCCGGCCTGCCGGGCAAGCTCACCGACTGCTCATCCAGCGATCCCGACGAGTCCGAGCTGTACATCGTCGAGGGCGACTCGGCTGGGGGATCGGCCAAAGAGGCACGCGATCCGGCCATCATGGCGATCCTGCCGATCCGGGGGAAGATCCTCAACGTCCAGCGCAGCCGCCCAGAGCGCATCTTCGAGAACAACGAGATCGGCGCGCTGATCTCGGCAATCGGTGCCGGCGTCGACGGCGCGACCGGCGAGGGCGGATTCGACGTCGACCGGGTGCGGTACCGCAAGGTGATCCTGTTGTGCGACGCCGACGTCGACGGCAGCCATATCCGGACGTTGCTGCTGACCTTCTTCTTCCATCGCATGCGCGATCTGCTGCAGTTCGGCTGCGTCTACATCGCCCAGCCGCCGCTGTACTCCACCAAGGTCGGGTCCGAGACGGTGTACCTCAAGGACGACCGCGCAAAGACGGCCTTCCTTGCCGAGCGGACCAACCACCGCAACGAGTTCCAGCGCCTGAAGGGCCTCGGTGAGATGGACGCCCAGGAGTTGTGGGACACCACGATGGATCCGGCTACCCGGACCCTGCTGCGCGTCACGCTCGAGGAGGCCGCCTCAGCGGACCTCATTTTCAGCATCCTCATGGGTGACGACGTGGAAGCTCGCCGGGGTTTCATCCAGAACAACGCCAGCGACGTGCGGTTCCTGGACGTCTAGGCCCAGCACAGCGATGGATCACCGGCCCGATACCCCATGAGCGACGACCAACCCGACAGTCCCGAGAGTCCCGACAGTCCCGACACCGGCGTTGGAATCGGCGTGGTGGATGTCGAGATTCAGACCGAGATGGAGCAGTCCTTCCTGGACTACGCCATGTCGGTCATCACGTCCCGGGCACTGCCCGATGCGCGTGACGGCCTGAAACCGGTGCATCGCAGGATCCTCTGGTCGATGTTCGACACCGGCCTGCGACCGGACCGTCCCCACAAGAAGTGCGCCACTGTGGTCGGCGATGTCATCGCCAACTACCACCCCCACGGCGACGGCTCGATCTATGACGCGCTCGTTCGGATGGGCCAGTCGTTCAGCCTGGCGAACAAGCTGATCGACCCGCACGGCAACTTCGGCTCGCCGTCGGACCCGCCCGCCGCCTACCGCTACACCGAGTGTCGCTTGACGAACCTGGCCATGACGATGGCCGAGGGCATCGACGAGCAGACGGTGGACTTCGCTGCCAACTTCGACGGCTCCCGTACCGAGCCGCTGGTGATGCCGTCACGTTTCCCGAACCTGCTGGTCAACGGCAGTCAGGGCATCGCGGTCGGCATGGCCACCAACATCCCCACGCACAACCTCGGCGAGATCATCGACGCCACGATCCATCTCATCTCCAATCCCGACGCCACCGTCGAGGACCTGATGGCGTTCGTGCACGGTCCCGACTTCCCGACGGGCGGCCGGATGCTGGGCCGAGCCGGCGCACGCGAGGCGCTGACGACGGGCCGCGGCTCGGTGAAGATGCGCGCCCGGGCCGAGATTGTCGACCACGGCAGGCGGTCGAGCATTGTGGTGACCGAGATTCCGTACCAGACCTCCGTCGAGGGCATCGAGCGCAAGATTGCCGATGCGGTGAACCGCAAGGTCATCGACGGCATCACCGAGCTGCGCAACGAGTCCGCAAAGGGCAAGACGCGCTTCGTGATCGAGCTGCGGCAGTCCGCGCCGGCCAATGTGGTGCTCAACAATCTGTGGAAGCACACGCCGCTGCAGTCCAGCTTTGCGGTCAACATGGTGGCGCTCGTGGACGGGGTGCCACGCACGCTGAACCTTCGCAGTGCGCTGGTCGCCTATGTCGACCACCAGATCGAGGTGGTGACGCGGCGCAGTCAGCATCGCCTGGACGTGGCGCGTGCTCGATCGCACATCGTGGAAGGTCTGCTGCGAGCGCTGGACCTGATCGACGAGATCATCGCCCTGATACGCGCCAGTGCGGATCGCGCTGCCGCGCTCGAGGGCCTGTGCGCTGAGCCGATGTCGTTCAGTGGCGAGCAGGCGAACCACATTCTCGACATGCAGCTGAGCCGCCTCACCCGGCTGGGCCGCACCCGATTGACCGACGAGCTGGCTGAGCTGACACGCACTATTACCGAGCTGGAAGCCATCCTCGGCGACGATGCGCGCCTGCGGCAGGTGATCATCGACGAGCTGAGCGCGTTGCGTTCAAATCACGCAATTCCCCGTCGCACCGAGATCGTCTTCGACCCGGGCGACATGGACGCCGAGGACCTCATCGACGACGAGCCGTTGGTGGTGACGCTCACCCGCGAGGGCTATGTGAAGGCCACTTCGCCTGACATGTTCCGCACCCAGGGTCGCGGCGGGCGTGGCGTGCAAGGCGCCCGGCTCAAGGAAGACGATGTCGTGGACCGTGTGATGCTCACAACGGCACACGCATGGCTGCTGTGCTTCACCAACCGCGGCCGGGTGCACCGGCTGAAGGCCTACGAGGTGCCGCTCACGAACCGCACTGCGCGGGGGACCGCGCTGGTGAACCTGCTGCAGTTGGCCTCTGGCGAGCGCGTCGAGGCGGTGGTGGAGGCGCGGGAGTTCCCCTCGGACCGGTACCTGATGTTCATCACGCGCCAAGGTCTGGCCAAGAAGACTGCGCTGAGCGCGTACGAGAACATTCGCTCCAATGGCCTCATTGCGTTGAGCCTGCGCGACGGCGACGAGTTGGTGCGTGTGCTCGAGACTTCGGGCGACGACGACGTGATGATCGTGTCGCGAGCGGGTCGGGCCATCCGGTTCTCCGAAGACGATGTGCGTTCGATGGGCCGAGTTGCAGCCGGCGTTCGGGGCATGCGCCTGCGCGGTGACGACACTGTGGCTGCTGCTGATGCGCTGTCGCCTGGCGATGAGCGTGACCTGCTGGTCGTGGCGAGCACCGGGACTGCCAAGCGCACCGCTGCGGCGCTGTTCAGGTGCAAGGGACGTGGCGGTCTGGGCATGATCGCTGTCAAGATGCCGGACGCCGAGGCTCATGTCGTGGGTGCGCGACTGGTCGGCCCCGACGATGAGGTGCTGCTGGTGTCGTCGAGCGGTGTGCTTATCCGCACTCGCGTGTTGGACATTTCTCAGCAGGGCCGCGCAGCTTCTGGCGTGCGGGCAATGGCCCTGGGCGACGGCGAGACCGTGGTGGCGATTGCCCCTGTCGACCTTGAGGTCGACGAGCCCGAACTCGATGATGTCGGCACGGAATCTGGCGAAATCTCTTCGGACGAGGAGAGCCCACCGGCATAAGGTCGCTCGATGATGTCGGCTGTGCTTGTTTACGTCTCGCCTGTCTCGCCTGTCTCGCCTGTCTCGCCTGTCTCGCCTGTCCGGCGTTTCCGGCAGAGCCAGTGCGGTCAGACCGCGTTGCCGGTGGCGCTGCTGGCGTTTGGGCTGCTGGTCGGATTGGGCCTCGTCGCTCGCTGGGGTCATGCTGCGCTGGCGAGTTCGCGTGCTCAGGCCGCCGCTGACGCGGCAGCGCTGGCGACGCTGACTGTGGCGGATCTCAGCGAGGTTCCCCACGGTGTGCTGCCCGATGACGGCGCGGCAACGGCCGTCGTTCGCGATGCAGGCGGGACACTGCTCGCCTTTGATCTCCACGTCAGTGGCAGCACTGTGCAAGTCGAGGTCGTCGTGGAGCTCGGCGGCCAGCGCGCGGCGGCAGCCGCGGCGGCACAAGTACCGCTACCGCTACCGGTGCCGTTGGGCCCGGTGCCGGTGCCGGTGCCGTTGTCGTTGGGCCCGGTGCCCGGCCGGCTGCCCGGTTCCCCTGACGGGCTGTCTGGCGGCTGACTCCTACACTGCGAAGCGTGGCCGATCCGACATCGGGTGGGGCGCCGCCGTCGCCGGAGCCGAGCGGACCAACTCCCACCGACGAGCTGTTTGCTGAAGCGCTGGGCATTACCCCGGCGGGTCGCTCCCGACGCCGCCGTGCTCCGGTGCCCGACACCGCGTCGCCCGGTCCAGGTGCCCCCCCTCAGATACCGCACGCGCCACCGGGCCAGATTCCGCAGGCGCCGAGCCATGCGCAGCCAGGTCAGGTTGCGCCATCCCATGCGCCGCCGGGCCACGATGCCCCGCCCCCTGCGCAGGAAATGGAGCCCGTCCGCTGGAAATGGCTCAGCCAGCGCCGGGCGCGAGTGCGGCGGACGCACCGGATCCTTCGCCACATCGATCCCTGGTCGGTCTTCAAGGTGTCGGCTCTGCTTTATGCCTGCCTGTACGTAGCGGTGGTGGCCGCGGGCGTGCTGCTGTGGAATGCGGCTCAGCGGTCGGGTCTGGTCGACAAGGTGGAATCGTTCATCACAGAAGTGGGCTCCTACGAGAGCTGGACGATCAACGGCATGGTCATTTACCAGCGCGCCCGGATCATCGGTCTCATCGCCGCCACCGTCGGTGTCGCCTTCAACGTGGTGATGGCAATCATGTTCAACCTGATCAGCGATCTCACCGGCGGCGTGCGTGTCACGGTGCTCGAGGACGAGCGCCGCCCGCCTGCCCGCTGAGTGCTCGAGGGGAGTTCGCACTTGGATATGCCCGCCGGCGGGCTGTAGTGTGAGCGACTTCGCGGGGCTATAGCTCAGTCGGTTAGAGCGCACCCCTGATAAGGGTGAGGTCGTTGGTTCGATTCCATCTAGCCCCACACAATCCGAAGCGGTCATGGTGAGTTTTCTTCGCAGAGTGCTGCTCGCCAGCGTCGTCGGCGGGCTGGTCACCATCATTCTGCGACTGCGTTTTTCCCAAGACGTGCCTCGGCGTGAGGGCAGCTGGCGTGAGCTTTCTGGGCCCGACCTGCGGTGATCGGATGATTTTTCGATGAACTCGGCAGCAGTCATTGGCGCGGGAGCGGTCGGTCAGCGCATCGCCCGGCAGCTGGCCTCTCGAGAGGATGTGGATCTCCTAGTGCTGGGCTCGCGCCACCCCGCCCGGTTGCGTGGGTTTGCCTCGCAGTTGCTTGACGTGGATGTCGAGGTCGTGGAACCGGGCGCGTTGCCCGAAGTCGATGTCGTGGTACTCAGCCTGCCGAGCGGTGGCCACACTGCGCTGGCGGAGAAGGCCCTTGAGCGCGGCGCCCACGTGGTGTCGCTTTCGGGCGCCGTCACCGATGTGGAGAAATTGCTTGAACTCGACAAGCGGGCCAAGAACGCCAAGAAGTCCGTGGTGGTCGGGGCGGGTTTCTCGCCCGGGTATAGCTGCTTGCTGGCACGCCACGGCGCTGCGCAATTCGACGTGGTGACTGAGATTCACATTGCTCGTGTGGGCACGGGAGGTCCTGCCTCCCAGCGCCAACTGCACCGTGCCCGGACTGGGACCTCGATCGACTGGCGGGACGGGGATTGGCGCCGCCGCCGGGGCGGCTCGGGCCGGGAGCTGGTGTGGTTTCCTGATCCGCTCGGTGCGCACGACTGCTACCGGGCTGCGCTCTCGGACGCACTGCTGCTGGTGCCGGCATTCAACGACATCGAACGGGTGACGGCGCGTGTTGCGGGCACCCGCCGCGATCGCCTGACGGCGATGCTGCCGATGCTGCGCCCACCCCATCCCGAGGGCGGGCCTGGGGGAGTGCGCGTTGAGTTGCGAGGCATTCGGGACGGCCGCCACTGCACCGATGTGCTCGGTGTAATCGACCATCCGAGCGCGGCGGCGGCCGCGGTGGCCGCGACTGCCACGGGATGGGCACTGGCCGACGAGCTGCCCTCGGGGGCGTGGGGGCTTGGCATGCTCGACGAACCGCTGCCGTGGCTAGCGGAGTTGGCTGAACGTGGCGTGCGCGCCGCTGCCTACGAGGGCGCCCGCCTGTAGCTCAGCCGCAATTGCAACCGAGCTGCCGTGCCGGTCCAGTTCAGCGAGCCCAGCCGGTCAGATGCGCACTTCGCGTTGCCAGTCCTCGAGCAGTTCGTAGTTGCCGAACGTGTCGAGTGTCTCGGGACCCATGCGGCCCCATACGAACAGCATCAAGTCCTGCGCTGACCCCCGGGCGGCCACATCTGACTTGCGGTGCGCATGCTCGACCTCAAGGCCTTCGGATGTGCGGGTGATGACCCATTCGCCGTCGGCATCGGTGGCGTGCAGGTGGATGGTCTCGCCGTTGCCGGCGAAGACCGTCGGCTGACGCACCGGCAGGAAGAAGTCGAAGACTTCGTCGATGCCGTCGACGGCCGCGGAGGCATCGATCGGATTCGGTGTGCCGTCGAACGCGGATTCGGCGTCCCAGCGGTGCATCACGGCTTCGTTGGCCATGCGTCGCTGCCAGAATCCCATGGTCTGGTCGCGGGGGTTGAAGCTCCAGTAGGGATCACTGGGGTTCCGAGCTGCGAGTTCGTCGGTGAGGCGGGCGAGGGCATCGGCATGCCATTGCGACAGCGTGCAGTCGGGCTGGATGATGCTGTCGCGGTCGACGGGGCCGCCCGCGGCGATGCTGGAGCCGACGAACGTCCACACTCCGGCGCAGTGACCGATCAGCCCCTCGAGGTCCCAACCGGGGCATTCGGGGATGGGCCGCTGCCAGTCGCCGGGCGTGCTGTCGGCCCGGGCGGCGATCTCATTGAGCCGCCGACCCTCTGTTTCCTGCCACTGTGCGTACCCTTGCTGCGTCATGGCTGTTGGCTCTCTCTTTCCGATCGCTGGTGCGCTCGCGGCGATCCCGAGCCCGTCGCGCAGCTACATCTCGCTCGGACCGCTCGACATTCGAGCCTATGGCGTTGCTATTGGCTTGTCCGTGCTGGTTGCGGTGTGGATCACCAGCCGCCGCTGGCGCCGGGCTATTGCTGGCCAGGACGCTTCGTACGTGGTCGGCGCGAGCGATCTTGTCGGGACGCTCGCGGTCTGGGTTGTGCCAGCCGGCCTCGTCGGCGCCCGGCTGTACCACGTCATCACGGACTTCGATCGCTATCGGGACAGCCTCGGCGACATTCCCAAGATCTGGCATGGCGGCCTGGGCATTTGGGGCGGGATCTCGGGTGGCGTCCTGCTAGCGGTGTGGATGCTGCGCCGCGGCGGGCACAGCACCCCGACGATGCTCGACGCACTGGCACCGGCGCTCGCTGTGGCCCAGGCCATCGGCCGGCTGGGGAACTGGTTCAACCAGGAGCTGTACGGGCGCCCCACCGATCTTCCGTGGGCACTTGAGATCGACCAGGCACATCGTGTCGCCGGTTACGGCCTTGAAGAGACGTTTCATCCGACGTTCGCCTACGAAGCCCTGTGGAATCTGGCGCTGGCAGCGACGCTCGTCTGGGTGGTTCCCAAGGCGCTGCCCCGCCTGCGCACCGGCTACCTGTTCGCGGCATACGTGTTCGGCTACACCGCCGGGCGTGTCTGGATCGAACTGCTCCGCATCGACAACGCCACCGAGCTAGGCGGCCTGCGCATCAACGTCTGGACCAGCATCGTGGTCGGCCTAGCAGCACTAGCCGCACTATTCGTAGGCCTGCGCCCCGCCCCTGCCGCTGAACTCGCTCCCGCAGCCGATCCAGACGACGGTGGGCGGGTGACTCCCGATCCAGACGACGGTGGGCGGGTGACTCCCGATCCAGACGACGGTGGGCGGGTGACTCCCGATCCCGCGCCGATCAGCGAGAGGATTTCCGCTGTCGGCGACGTCGAAGATCCCGACGATCCGGTCCGCTGACTTGGAGGCCTCCCAGCGCCTCACTTGTCAGCCGGACTTCACTCTCGCAGCGTCGAGGGATGTCCTCACCGCCAGCAGAGCTTCATAGCGCAGTTTGGTCGCGCTCTGGGGTGGGGTGGGGGTCATATCGGTTGAAGTACGTCGGGGATATCGGTAACGGCTTCACTCGTAGGCCAGTTCTGAATTTGTCGCGTTCAGCCGTCTCCATTGCTTGCACGTCCGCGACGATGGCCCGAAACGCCGCAAGAAATCGACGTTTCTAGGCGGTCTGCAATCTCGCATAGTCGCGTTTGAATGCGAAGGCTCCGCGTTGCGTTGGCACTGTCGTTGCTAGTCGGGGAACTCGTCGGGGGTCAAGCACTCCCGGTGCGCGAAGGCTCCGCGTTGCGTTGGCACTGTCGTTGCTAGTGCTGTGACCACAATCGTTCGCGCTGCTGCTCGGTGTGGTGTTGGTAGGGGTGTCGTTCGCGCTGCCGGGTGTGTCGTTGGGGTTGGCGTCGGTGGGTGTGTCGCCAGCCGCGAGGGGGTGGATCACGGTCACGGTGGTCCTGTCGGTGTTGTGTCGTCGATCGGGCCCTCCGTGGCGAAGTCAGACGCAGAGCAATGCCCTGAGGTCGCTGCTGGGATCACGGTCACGGTGGTCCTTTGGCCGTTGTGTAGTTGGTCTGGCTGGTGGTGTTGGTGCGCGGTGTGGTGCTCCAGCGGCGTGGGGCTGTGCGGCGTTCGAGGCGTTCGTTGTTGTTGTGAAGTTTGTTGTGGCAGTCGTTGCAGAGGGCTGCGAGATTGGGGATGTCGGTGGTGCCGTTGTCGGCGGCCCATTCGTTGATGTGGTGGTCGTGGCAGCGGTGCATGGGTGCGCGGCACAGCACGCAGCCGCGGTCGCGTATCGCGACGGCGAGTTGCTGGGCGGCGCTGGCGTGTCTGCGGCTGCGTCCGAGCCACAGGATTTCTCCGTTGGTGTCGAACAGTGCGCCGCGGATGCGGGTGTCGGGTGAGAGGTTGTCGAGGATCGCGGGCGGGACGGGTCCGGCGCCGAGGAGTTCGCAGGTTCCGTCGGGTTTGGTGCCGTCGATGACGCCGATCTCGGCGATGACGATGAGCTGGTTGGGTGCCTGGGCAGGCCGCCATCGATCGATCGAACGGCCCGCCGGGCTGTCGGGGACGTCGCCGCCCGAGCCGTGCCTCGCCTCGCCGGCACCGCCATGGCGTGGGCGTTCGGTGCGGTCGCGGGCCTGTGCGTAGTGGCCGGGGCCGCGAACGCTAAGTACGCCGTGGTCGACGTCGCTATGTGCGTCGTGGCCAACATCGTTGTTGTGGCCTTGCCCGGCAACGTTGTGTCCGCCACGGTCGGCGGCGCTGTTGCGGTCGGGCCCGTGATCGTTGTTGTGGTCGCGGTCGGTGTCGTTGTGTCCGCCGTGGTCGGCGTCGCTATGTGCGTCGTGGCCAACATCGTTGTTGTGGCCTTGCCCGGCAACGTTGTGTCCGCCACGGTCGGCGGCGCTGTTGCGGTCGGGCCCGTGATCGTTGTTGTGGTCGCGGTCGGTGTCGTTGTGTCCGCCGTGGTCGCCTTCGCGATATCCGCCGTGGTCACCGTCGCTGTGTCCGTCGCGGTCGGCGTCGCTGCGGTGGCCCCGGCCGGTATCGCTGTTGTGGTCGCGGTCGGTGTCGTTGTGTTTGCGGTGTTTGTCGTTGGTTTGTGGGGGGCGGGCGGTGTTGGGGGGGTGGGCGGCGGGGTGGTCGATGGTGGCCAGGGCGTTGCGGTCGGTGATCATCTCGAAGAGGCTGTCGGCGAGGCGTTGGCGGTTGTCGCGGATCTGGCTCGGTGTGGCGTCGCGTCCGCCGTCGAGACGCCACAGGGCGTCGTTGTAGGTCTCGAGCGCTTGGCGCATCAGCGCGAAGCTGACCGGGTCGAACTCGGCGTGCAGCACGCCCATCCCGGTGGACTCATCGACGAACAGCGACGCGCAGCGCTCTCGGCGCTGACGGCCCAGCTCGCACTCCACAGCGGCAGGATCGTGACGCGCCACGAACGCTTTGGCCTGTTCGCGCAGCTTCTCAGGCGACACCACCGCGGCGGCTTCGAGCAGCTCAGCAGCGGTGTCGACCGCGTCGGGGCTGGTACGCCGTGCAGCGTCGGCGAGCACTTGGGCATGCTCGGCTGTGAGCGCTCCAGCGGCCAGGCCCCGTGCCACATTGGGCATCTGGGCGATCTGTTCGCTGGACTCAACGGTTCGCTTGGCGTTGCGCCTGCTCAGCCGCGCCCGGCCCACCAGCGCGACTCGACCCGACCCAGGTCGGGCGGCTTCGAGCGCAGCAGTTGCTGAGAGCACCACCGCGTCCGCGGCCGAACGCAGCCGAGACGCAACATCAACGACATCGCCGAGCATGTCGCAGTCCGCATCGCCCAACGGCACCCGCGAGGCCCGAGCGACAACGTCACGCGCCCCGCACAGCACCGACAACACACCCTCAACCGGCGGCACCGGCTCAGCCGGCTCAACCCGAAGCGACTCGGGCGCAACCGGCGGCACGGGTTCGGCTCGATGTGGCGTGGGTTCGATCGGCGGCACGGGTTCGGCTCGATGTGGCGTGGGTTCGATCGGCGGCACGGGATTGGCCGGCTCAACCCGAAGCGACTCGGGCGCAACCGGCGACGACAGCGCGGGTAGAACGGTCACGGCCGCGTCGTTCGCCGGGATCGAGCCAGTCGGCATGCCCGCCGCCGAATCGCTGCGAACGTCTGAGCGCTTCATGACAGTGACTGTAAATATGGGGTGTTACACGAAGGCCTTGAAACAACCCCGCAACGGCATCACCGAATCCGAATTGACACCAGCGCAACCCCCACACCCCACCGCGACTTTCACCGAGCATCGACCGCGACATCCCCTGAGCGCTCACAGCGACGGCCAGCCGCGAAATCAGCGTCAGCGTCGGGCTCGGAATCGCGTTGTGGCACGGTTCGCGCAGTGACACGGGATCACCGCTGCACAGGCTTCTTGGCTTGCGCGACCATTTGGCGTGCGGCGGTCTTGGATGTCTGGCGCCGGGTGCTGTTTCGGGTGCCCATTACCCTCCGCAACTATCCCAGCCGGTAGCGACAGGCACCGATAGCTGCTTCTTGGTCTGCGTCACCGTCTGGTGTGCAGCGCCATCAGCGCCACCAGCGCCACCAGCGCTCCCAGCGCCGGCGTTAGCTGAGCAGGCCGATGAGGGTCTTGCGGGTGTCGGCCTGCTCATCGAGGGTGCCGAAGGCCAAGCCGGCGAATGAGGTCACGCCGCAGTCCGCCATGGCGCTGATGCGGTCGGCCACCTCGGTGGCGCTTCCGATGATGGCGATGTCCTCGGGCCCGCTGAGACCTTCCCGATCGAGCATGGCCCGGTAGCTCGGCAGGGTGCCGTACACCACCAAGTCCTTGGCGGCCCGCGCCCGGGCGGTGTCGACGTCGTCAGTCACGCACACCGGGAAGCCGGCCACAACCTGCGGCGCGGCACGGCCGGCCTCGGCGGCCGCTTCGTTGATGGTCGGCGCGGTGTGGTCCCGCAGCGTCGCCGGCCCCGTCATCCAGGTGAACGTGCCGTCGGCCATGCGGCCGGTCAGGCGCAGCATCTGGCTGCCGAGCGCAGCGACGAACACGGGCGGCGCGTCCGCAGCCGGGGGAGTGATCTCGCCACGCCCCACCACGGCATCGCCGCCGTGGGAGACGCGCCGGTCCGTCAGCAGCTTGGTCAAGATCGTCAGGTAGTCGCGCATGTGCGCAATAGGCCGGTCGAAGGAGTAGCCCCACATGCCCTCCACCACGGGCTTGTGCGACGGGCCGATGCCCAGGTCCAGCCGCCCGCCGATGACGGCCTGGGTGGTGAGCGCCTGCTGGGCCAGCATCATCGGATGGCGCGGGTAGGTGGGCACCACCGCGGTCCCCATGCGAATGTCCGGTACATCACGGCCAGCCACCGCAATGGTGGTCAGCGCGTCATGGCCGAAGATCTGCGGGGTCCAGTAGCGCCTGAAGCCCTGCTCCGCGGCATCGCGGATGCTGGCCTCGAAACGCGCAGGGCCTGTGTCGAATCCGAACAGCTCAATGTGCATGCCCCGCAGCGTAAGAGATCGAGCGGATGGGTCACGGTTCGAGAAACGATGGTCACGTCCTCTTTGTGCAGATTTGCCGTGTGTGGCGGCATTTCTGCACAAAGTCTGGGCAGTCGAGGCTGGCAGGCATCGCCGCCGCGCCCCGCGGATCAGTCAAACGCGTCGAACATCTCCTCGAGCGCCTTGAGCTGGCCGCCGCTCGTGCTCGACGGCACCAGGATCGGCGTCTTGCACCCAGCGTCGAACCACGCCTCGACCCCGTCCCGCACCTGCGAAGCCGAGCCATACAGCGTCGCGTTCGACAGCCAGTCGTCGGTCATCGCCCGATGCAACGCCTCGGTATCGCCTGCCGCAGTGGCGGCCTCGACAGCTTCCATCTCATCGACCCACCCGGCCTGCTTCCAGTAGTTTCGGTAGTTCGGCAGCGCCACGTAACCAGACAGCGTCTTGCGGTTGCGAGCCGCCCCAGCCGCCCGATCGTCATCGATGACCGTGGGAATCATGTTCCCCACAAAGAAGTCGTCCTGCTGGCCGGCATCGCCGAGGTGCGCCACCGAGTTGGCGAAGTCGTTGCAGCTTGCATTCGCCCACACCGCCCCCGAGCTGATCTCCGCTGACAGCTCGGCCATGCGCTGGCGCAGCGTGGCCAGCACGATCGGCGGCAGCGCGCCGTGCTGCTGCGAGGCCGCCTCCATGGCGGCGATGTAGTCCCGCGTGTCCGCAAGCGGCTTGCCCGGCGTGATGCCCAGACGATCGTGCACCGGCCCGTGCGTCACGCCGAGGCCCAGCCGGAACCGCCCGCCGGAGATCTCGTGAATGAACGCAGCGGTCGACGCCATGTCGACGGGGTTGCGGAAGTAGATCGGTTGCACCGACGTCCCGAAGACGATCTCGTTCGTGGCGTGGGCGATCGACTGGCACAGCGCGACGGGGTCGCCCATCGACGGGCAGAAAATCCCGCTGAAGCCTCGCTGCTCGATCTCGGCGGCGATCTCGAGGGTGCGCTCACGACGGCCGCGCACTGCGGCCAGGGAAATGGCAGGCATGTTCATGCGGGGTTTCCTAGCAGACGGGTGCCAGTCGAGTCGTTTGGCGCGGTGCCCGACGCGGCGTGCTGCTGGGCCGGTTGGGTCTCGAGTTCAACCTGAACTTGCAGCCGCCCCGTCCCGCATCGGCAGCGCCAGCAGGCCCAGCGCAATCAGGCTGGTGACGGTGACCAGCGCTATGGCGGGCCCGAAGCCGGCGGCATCAATCACGAAACCGCACACCGCAGGGCCGACCAGCCCGCCGACCCCCAGGCCCGTGTAATAGATGCCGATGACGCCGCCGAGGTTCTCCACGCCGTACCACGCAGCCAGCACCGACGGCGTGGCGGTCACCCACACCGCCCAGCCCACACCGTGAGTCACAGCACTGATGACCAGCACCGCCGCACTGCCACCCGATACCCACCAGATCGCCAGCGCAGCAGTCAGGCAGGCGAACGCGAAACGGCACAGCCACATCGGATCAACCCGATTGCCCAGCGCCCCGCACGCCAGGCGGGCGACAACGCTCGTGGCCCCGGAAATGCCAATCAGTCCGGCGGCCAGCCCGGCCGCCACCCCGGCGTCGATCGCGTAGTCGTTGTAGAACGCGACCGGCGCGTAGAAACCCGGCCCGATCGCAACGACGGCCGCGAAGAACAGCAGGAAGCGGCGCGACCGTGCCAGCAACGAGATGCGCATCAGCCGGGCGCCCGACGTGCGAACCCGGTCGCCCCGTGTGGCGGCCCAGCCGATGACCACGAGCGCCACCGCAGCCAGCACCGCATACGTCTGCCGCCACCCGATCACCGAGATCAGCTGGTGGCCCAGCCACGGCATCACCAGCGTCCCCGCACCGACGCCGACGAGCAGGAACCCCATCGCCGCCGGACGCTGCCGCTCGCTGAAGCTGCGCCCGATCAGGCCGATCATCGAGGGATAGCAGAACCCCGTGGCCAGCCCGACAAGCACGCCGAAGGCCGCGTAGGTCTGCCACAGCGCCGTCGACCAGGCGGTCCCGAGCAAACCGCCCGACATGGCCAGCGCGGCCACCGCCACCAGCGGTCGAGCGCCGAAGCGGTCGCCGATCCGACCCCCGATCGCACCGCCGAGGTAGTAGGTGCAGATGGCCGTGGAGAACAGCGCAGCCACGGGCCCAGTGGTGGTACCGAAGTCGTCGGCAATCGGCGTCAGGAACACCCCGAACGAGAAGAGGATCCCGAAGGTCACGAAGTTCGCAGCGAACGCCGCCGCCGCGACCGACCACGGGGCTGCGGGGTCCGCAGATTCCCCGGAGGGCGTCAGATCTGATGTGTCGGGCACCAACCCACAAGCCTGCCCTGTGCCAGCCCGACCCGGCGGTTTCGCTGCATTGGCACGGATTTACGGGGCACGCTGGCCGGTACCCTCACAGCCCTTCGACTCCTTGGGGCTGTAGCTCAGATGGCAAGAGCACCTGCTTTGCAAGCAGGGGGTCACGGGTTCGAGTCCCGTCAGCTCCACCAGATCAACCGGGCGTAGCGTCGCACAGATCTTGAAGAGGAACACCGAGCATGTCGTCTGCGAACTGCCTCAGACGTGGCATCCCGGTCTATTCGCCCGGCCCGGAGACGGTGAACTCCTGCCGGTTGGACAGCATCCGGGCGTCCGCGGTGCAGACGGCCCCGTTGGCGTTGCAGTCCGTGGTCACGGGCAGGACGATGGTCACATCGGCGGCCGAGTCGGGCGTCACGGTGATGGTCCACCCGATGTTGCTCCCCTGGGTCAGCCGTCGGGCACTGGTCACATCGCCGGTCGTAACACTGAAGGCGTTGTCCCGCAGAGTCACGTAGCTGATTCCGAACTCCTCGCTGAAGGTCAGGTCGAAGGTGAAGGCGGCGCCGTTATGGGTAGCTGGCATGTTGCCGAAGCTGGCGGTGAGGAGTACCGCCGGCGTCTCCGCCGGCGGGTCTTCGGCCGGTGGGTCCTCCTGTGTTCCCGAAGACGATTCGCCGTTCTCGATGGTGCGGGTGACGGTGGCGTCGCTGATGGCTATGGCGGGTGGCCCGGCCACTGTCGCCGATGTGGACTGGGACAGTTTTGTGCTGTCATGCGTGCAGATTGCGCCGCTGGCGTCGCAGTCGGTGGTTTCGGGCAGGGTGATGCTTACGGGGCCGTTTCCGTCGGGGTCCACCTCCACGGTCCAGCCCTGGTTGCTGCCCTGGGTCATCCGGCTGGCGCTGGCGATGGTGCCGCCGCTGACGGTGAACGCGTCGTCGCGGATCCTGGCGTAGCCGGCGTTCACGTTTTCGCTGAAGTTCAGGCCAAAGGTGAAGTTGCTGCCGTCGTGGTCGGCTGGCACATTCGCGAAGCTGGCCGTAAGCAGGCTGCCGTCGTGGTCGGCTACGGCCGTTGTGGCCATGCTGGTCAGGGACTCGGCGTTGCCAGCGTCGTCGGTGAAGGAGACCTTGACCTCGAAAGTCCAGCCCTCGTCGGCTGGGGCCAGTGTGTAGGTGGAACCCGTCTGGTCCGGTATTTCAAGCGTAAGGATGTAGGCGACTCCGGTGCCGGCGTCGATGACCGACTGGCTGGCGACCCACTGGTACCTGTAGGACACGTTGTCCAACCCGTCGGCGTCACCAATGGCCGAGGTGTCCGCCGTCAGTGTCTCGCCTACCTGGGGCGTGCCGTCGATTGTGGGAAGGCCCGTGGGCTCAGAATTCGGCTCGGCCGCTATCACCGCCTCCGTGGCCGCGCTGGTCAGGGTCTCGGTGTGGCCGCGGTCGTCGGTGTAGAAGACCTTGACCTGTATCGCCAGGCCCTCGGTGGCTGGGCCCAGTGTGTAGGTCGGGCTCGTCTCTCCGTGGAATTCCAGCGTGGCGAAGTCAGTGGCGGCGAGCCACTGGTATCTGAAGACGGCGGTTTCCATGCCGTCTGCGTCGGCTATCTCCGATGTGTCCACCATCAGTGTCCGGCGCACCTGGGGCGTCCCGTCGATGGCGGGCGCCCCTGTCGGCGCGCTGTTTGGCCGGGGCGCCACTGCCACCGTCGCCGCGCTGGTGCGGCTTTCCGCGTTGTTCGCGTCGTCGGTGAAGGAGACCTTGACCTTTATGGTCTCGCCTTCGTCTGCGTCGACCAGGGTGTAGGAGGTGTCCGTGGCATCCCGGATCTCGGCGCCATTGCGGAGCCACTGGTACAGGTAGGTGTAGTAGGCGTTGGTCAAGCCCTCGGCGTCGGTGATTGACGAGATGTCCAGCGTGAGTGTCTGCCCCACCTCGGGGGTGCCGCTGATGGTGGGGCTGCCGGCGGCCGGCGTATTCGGCGTGGTCGTCGTCAGGTTGTAGTTGTCGCGCAGGATCAGCCACGCAGCGGCAGTGGCCCGGTAGTTGTCGCCCGTGGCCGTGTGCCGGAGCATCACCCACCGGTCGAGGTAGTTCGAGTCCTCTGCAGAACTGATTGTCACCGTCTGGGGCGTGTTCCAGCTCTCAGCGGTGAAGGTGAGGCTGGATGGGCTCACTGTTGCCCGCCCTGGCGGGTGATCGTCGACGGATACGGTGACGTCGTTGGTGGGCTGGGACGTCAGTACCACGGTGTAGGTACCGGTGGACCCTTCCTTGATGATGAGGTCAGTCCGGCTGAGCGCCAGTCCGCCTCCGGGCTGGGTCACGTCGGCAACCGTGGAGTGGTTCGCGGCCGGCTGCTTGGTGAAGGCGAGCAGGTTGTTGCCGTGGAGGTCGCTGAAGATGGGCTCGCTGTTCGTGAACAGGTTGTTGTAGGAGACGGTCACCGTCTGGCCCTCGGTGATGGGCTCCGACATGGTCAGGGTGACGGTGTCTCCAGAGACCGTTGCGTCGCTGCGAACGGGCAATTCGCCGTCCACCCAGACGTCGAGGGCCAGGCTCTGGAGCAGGCCGGTCTGCAGTCCGAAGGCTCTCAGGATCGACGGAGACTTGATGTCCTCGGTCAGGGTGACCATTACTTGGGCGCCGTCATTGGACACTTCGGCGCTGGAGAACTCCGGGTCTACTGCGTCCACCCGGTGCTTCGTGCTGAGGATCCCATTGTGGTCCAGGACCGCGTCGGTGCCCTCGGAGTTGCGGATCGAGTCGTCGCGGTGGTGGCCCCGTTCTGAGAACAGCTTCAGGCTGTTTATCGGGAGTCTGAGGGCCACCGGCGCTTCATCGCCGGGCAGGACCGTATATTCGAAAATGACCTTGTTGCCTTCGGTCCGTTCGTAGTAGGCGGTCTTTGTCTCGCCGTTCATCTCCAGCTCCAGGCTGGCGGCGTTGCGCTTGGACCCGACGTACCCGACCGTTACGTCCTGGTCGAAGGTGAGGGTAGCCTGGATGATTGACCACGGGCCGTAGACTTGGTCATCCCCTGGGCTTGAGGTGAACTCGGCTGACGTCACGGTCGGAGCCGGGGTGTACAGGCCTTGCCGCTGGTGCAGGCCTTGCTGATTGCCGGTGTTCTGGCTGGTTAACGTGCTTCTGGCCGTGACCGGCCGTGGGGCGGTCAGCATGTCGGCGAAGATGGTGGTGTGGTTTGCCAGGTCCAGGTGTCTGTCTTGGAATTCCTTGTACGTGCGCACCCATGTGAAGGTGATGTCGCGGCCCGACCTGTCCAGCCGGACGCCGCCTTCGGTAGCGGCCGTTCTGAGCGGGAGCGTGTACGTGGCTGCGCCCTCGCCTACGCCGTCGACCTGGTAAATCCACCTGAGGAACAGCGTGTGGAAGTGCTCGAACTCGCCTTCCCAGTACCCCGGCCAGGCGACAGATGCGTTCGGCGCTGTGAATGTGGCAGTGATCCAGACCGGGTCCGTGTCGCCGGTTTTATCGGTTTTTACCCGCAGATTCTGCAGATCCCATGACTCTCCTGGGCCGAACCCGCTGTCTTCTCTTGCGTACGTGTAATGGGTTTTTCCGTAGACGATGTTGTCGTTACCACCTCTGCTTATACTTCTTCTTGCCTTGAGGGCTACCTGACCGAAACGGTTCTGTACGTCTTTGGTGCGGATGGAGACCAACACTTGGTCTCCAGCGGTCCAGCCCGGAGCGTAGGAAAAGGACCATAGGTGAGGTGTCAATGCGTCGTTTGTAGCGTTCGCGAACGGCAACTCCTTCCCGTCAAGCACCAGCGTCCACCCGGCGACTTCATCAGCACTTGGGTAGGAGTCTGAATCAAAAACGAGATCGGTAGCAGAACTGCCAGGATTGTTCAACCTCACGATTTCAAACCCAGTCCAGGGGAACCGGAGCTGGTCTTTAGTTCCGATTGTTACGGTCTCGTCCCGCCCGTCCACGATCAGGTTGTTGGTTATTTCGCCGTAACTTTCAATGGAGTATCCGTAGCGGGTAGTTACAGTTGGATGTTGCTCCGCCGTCATCAATGCCGACCAGATGGTCCTGTAGCCGTAAGCGTTCGGCGTTGGGGGCTCGGTGAGCTTTACCGTGACGGATTCGTTATCCGTCCAGGTGAGGCCGTGGCCGACCCATTGGTAATTGTTGGTACCTTTAATTGCGTCTGCCAGTGGGAATTTTGTTCCGTTTAGTTCGAGTACGACCTTGTGTTCGTACTGGGATGGGATCAAGGCGTTTAGCACGATAGAGAGCGTGTCGCTGATTACGGAACCGGAGAATGTCGTTTTATCGAGATAGAGTAGGGTTACCGTATAGGTCGTTCCACTGTATGTGAATTCGGTGGAGCTAAGACTGCCGATATTTTCGCTATACCCCGTAGTCTCTTGAGTTGTGGAGCCTGAGGTAAAGCCACCTATTCCCACCGTCATGGTCGTTGACCAGATGGTGATCTCCGCCGGGACGTCGTCTTCGTAACTGGGGCAGCTGGCGGCCGGCGGGCTGGTACAGACGTGTGTGTGGTCGTCCTTAACGTGGGCCGAGGCGGTCTGCAGGGGATTCGAGATCACTGCCAGTACTGCCACCGCTGCCAGCAACAGTGGGGCAAGCCTGATGACGCGGCGGGATGCCCCCCCCCGACAATAAGGGCGGAGCGGATCAAATTCTTGCGTTCCATTGATGTCCCCTTGGATCAGCCCGCTCGGAGCGGGCGGTTGTGGAGGTCGGTGTGGCCCGTCGCCGCCAGGTCCTGCACGAAGCTGTTGTGGACCGCGACATCCCCTGAGCGCTCACAGCAGCCGGTGATTCCGCTTGTTTGGTGAATTGGATTCATATACCCATGAAACCTATAGCAACTCTTCAAGGCTTTGGTACGTGTCAAATCACACTTTCGCGGCAGCAATTTTGTTAGCTCCCAGCCTGAATCCACCGATTGGCCTTTGGTGAGCGCGGGGTTCCCGGGTCGGTGGCGGGTTGGGGTCGCGTCGGGTTGTTGGGGGTGTGGTTTGGGCGGAACCGGTGCGCATGCGGGCGCCGAGCACCTCGCCGGTGTCGGCGCCCAGTCCCCAGGCGCGCGCCAGAGTGCGCGACAGCACCGCTTCGAGCTGGCGGATGTGAACTCAGTGAACGTTGGCGATGTGTTCCTTGTCGCCAGACCGTCGGGGCTGCGTCAACTCCGACGGTGCCCCGCTGGGCACTTCCCGCCCGGGCGTGGACGTGGATGGCCGCACGGCCTTTGTCGGCGGGTCGGTGCGGCGCAGATGCCACCACCGCCGTCCTGCGCGGTTCCCTTCGCCGCAGTTGCCGTGGCCGTGGCATCGTCTGGAGTCGCGAGCGTGAGGTTGGCGGCGGGCTGCTGGCGTGCAGATTCGGTGAAGGCGTCCATCATGTCGCCGCACTCGAAGACCCTGTTGCGACGGCCGGCGCTGCGTTGTTCCAAAATGCCCAGGTCGCCAAGACGAGCGACGGCGCGCTGAGCTGTTCTTTGTTCGATCGAAAGCAGCTCGGCTGCGCTTTCTGCGGTGACGACCGGGTGTTGCGGGAGCGCATTGAGCAACCGGAACGCAGCGCTTGACGTACGGATGCCTGCTGCACGAGCCTGATTCGTCCAGCGTTGCGAGAGCGCCTCAACATGCTTGGTCAAGCGCCTCCGCAAAACGCATGCATGATCGGTCGCCTGGGCGAGCAATTCGATCCATGGCTGATACGCCTTGGAACGTTCTGGGTCATCTGGCGCGCAGACAACGCGAAATCCGTCAAGCGCGTCGAAGTAGCGCTCCTTGTTCAACATGAGCGACGAACTGACAGGCAACGCACCGTTGCTCATCACTTCCTCACGCACGTACATGTACTGGATCAGCGCTCGCCCGGTTCGTCCGTTTCCGTCCGGAAAGGGATGGATCGTCTCGAACTGGGCATGAGCGATCGCTACACGGACAATTGGGATCCCGTCCTTCTCGTTGATGAACTCGACGAGATCATCAAGCAGCTCGTTGACGAACTCCGGCGGCGGCCCGACGTGCCGAGCGTCAAGCGGCCCGCCAAAGGCGCCGCTACCGACCCAGTTCTGGTGATCGCGAATCTGGCCGGCGATGGGGTCTTGCTCACCCATCAGTGTCGCGTGCACGTCGCACAGCCCCGCGACGGTCAAGTCAGCGCCGGATGTCGCTAGATCAATCGCACGTTGCGTCGCTGCAACATTTCGCAGAGCTTGCATCTCTATGTCCGCGGGCTGCTGTCCGAAGAGGCTGATCTGCGTCTCTGCTCGGGCGACGCGGCGAGGTGACGGACGGATTTCTTCGATTGTGCTCGAGGCGATGCTCTCGGCTCGGTCCAGGAGCCATTCCGAGGCAACTGCTTGCGTACTCGTCGTCTTCGCGAGGTCAGCGCATCGGTCTGTGGCCATCGAGACCTGTCTCCATGTGCTGGCATGAAGGTCGGGTTCCCAGCCGCTGATTGGGTGAGGGACGTAGGCATCGAAGATCAGTTGCGCGGGATCGGACGGCAGCGCCGCTCGAGACGTGAGGGTTCGGTCATCCCAAAATCGTCGCTCGTTCCGACCCACGGTCTCACTTCCTCGAGTTGTCGCTCAATTCGATGTTAGCGACAATTCCGGAGACGAAGCTTTCTGAAATGTCGTTACGGCTGGATTGGCGACAACTCGGGCGCATCCAAGCAGCCATACCGGTTCTTTGGACAGACTTCTTTGGACCGGCTGTTGTCGACCGCCCTCAGCGCACACCGAGGCCGGCGACCGGCCGTGTGGGTCGGCGGTCGACGACCTGCTCCAGGAAGGCTCTGGCTTCGGCCATGCGGTCGCCGTTGACGTATGCCGCGAGCAGCGTGTTGGTCACGAGGTCGCGCTGGGCCCGGCTGCCACCGATGCGGACGACCTGACCGATCAACGGCTCGAGGAGATCGACCACCGTCGACCACCGCTCATTGATGAAGGCGGCATAGGCCCGGGCGAGCGTCGCCCCGGTGGTCTCGGCGGGCAAGCGGCCGGCTTCGCCGAGCTCGGTCAGCAGCGAGATGCTGGCCTGCAATTGCTCGGTCTCTCCCAGTGCTGCGTACATGAGACCGAGATGGGCATCGACGAACACGATGGGCTGGGCAAAGTTCTCCTCGTAGAACTCGCGCACCCTCTCCCAGGTGTCTCGATCGCGCGGGTTGCCGGCCAGCTCCAAACGCCACAGGAACGACGAGGAATCGGAGAACACGGTGATCGGCGGGCTGGTGGTCGCGCCGGGCAGGCAGTTGTGTCGAAAGGCCTGCCAAGCTGCATCGAACCGCTCGACCGCCAACAGCGCCAGCGCGTAGTGCCACCAGATGTGACAGTGCAGCACGCTCGACCGGTCGGAGGCGGGAAGCCAGCCGTCGAGGAAATCGACTGCTTCGTCATCGTCGCCGGCCTCGAAGAGCGCGTGTATCAGCGTGTGGACGCCATGCCCGCTCGTCGGCCGCTGTTCGAGCGACCGTTCGGCCATCCGCCGGCCCCGGTCCCACTGCCCTTGCTCGATCAGCGCGAACGCATGCACGGTCGCGAACCACCAGTCGTCGCCGTAATGGATGGCGAGCGGTTCGAGAAATGCGAGCAGCTCGGCTTCCCTGCCGATGCGACCGCTGAAGCCGATGGCACCGAACACGCCGCACGCGGGCGACAACGCGAACGCGTCGCGGGGATAGTCGGCGACGTGCTGGCCGATGAGGTCGAGCCCTTGGGGGACCTTGCCGGACACGAGCAGGCGGACAATCTCGACGTGCTGGCGTTCCCTTGCTGTGGCCGCGTCGCTCAGCCGAACGGCGGCCTCTGCTGAGGCCTGAGCTTCGGCGGGCCGCACGTAGAGCTGGTGCTGGCGGGCCATGGCGGCATGGGCGAGGGCGAAGTCCGGGTCGGCCTCAAGCGCTTCAGCGAGGGAGGCCTCGACCCCGGCCTCGGCGGCGAGCATCCGATCGATGCCGTCGACATACGCGTCACGGGCGGCCGCTGACGAAGTGCTGAGATCGAGGCCGTAGCGGTCCTTCATGCGTTCGGCCTCCAAGGTCCTGGATCTACACGGCTCCCAGGAGTCCTGTCAGACCACCGCCAGCGACCAGACGAGGGGGAGGCCGGACCCGAGCGCGGTCCACTGGGCGTCGTCGGACACCCGCCACACCTCGCCGGTGTCGGTGCCGACCAGGACGCCGCTCACGTTCTCATGGTCGGCGATCAGGCCATGGAAATTGGCAGGCGACGGCGAATGGGCCTTGTCGCAGAGTGACCGCCACGACTGGCCGTGGTCGTCAGACCGGTAGAGGGCTGCATGGGCTCCGCCGTCGTCCTTGTAATGCGAGAACGCGGTGGGGGCGCTGGCGACCGTGACGCTGTAGGGGTCGCGGCGGTCGATGCACAGCGGCCGTGAGTAGCGCGGCGTGACGCCTTTCCAGGCGTAGGCCCATGTCTCGCCGAAGTCGTCGGATCGGAACACGCCGGCGTTGCCCTCGAGCTCTTCGGCGACGCCGTCGAAGCGGCCATAGCCGGTGCTGATGAACAGCACACCGGGCTCGGCGGGATGGGCGAACATCATGTGGATGTCGGGATTGTCGCCGGGCAGGTCGACCGTCCAGGTCTGGCCTGCGTCGGGTGTGCGGGCCACCCCGCCGACCTCGACGCCCACCCAGATGCGGTCCGGATCGTCCTCGTCGATGGCGAGAGCCCGGGCTCGCCCCGGCATGGGCGGCTCCACGGGCACGCACCACCCAGCCGCCTCAGGAAGGTTGGCGAACGACTCGATCTCGGTCCAGGTCTCGCCCAGGTCGTCGCTTCGGAACAGGTGGGCCGGCTCGGTGCTGGCATAGAGCAGACCGTTGCTGGCGGCCCGGACCTGCCACACGTCGTACCCGGTGAGCTGAGGTGCCGACCACGTGCGACCCCCGTCATCGCTGGCGTACAGACCCGGGGCTGCCGACGCGAAAAGCCGGTCGTCAACCAAGGTGAGGTCGCGGACATGGCGAGCTTCGAGCGTCTGTTGCGACCCCGCGCCATCGACAATGAAGACGCCCTTGTTGGTACCCGCGAGCAGCTGACCGTTCATGTCGCAACCCTAGATCGCTACTGGCACGAGAAAAGAATTCGACCAGTCTCGTCGCCATGGCGTATCGTCAAGCGCATTCAGATCTGGTTAACATTTTGGTTGTCGTCGGGTCAGGCCGTCGGCAGTGGCCGTGGGAGCATCATTGGTTGTTGACCCTGAGCGTGAGGTCTTTCCGTACCCGTTCGTCAGGCTGGTCAATGCCTACGTGAGCTTCGATGGCAAGCTCACCGCTTCGGACCACGACGCGATCCTGAGGCCAGTTCTCGATGCCAGCTACAACGTCGTGCTCTCGTCTCCGAGTGCTGAGAAGTCAGAAGGCGAGCTGTTTACAGCCGTGCATGAGGCCGATCTGGTGACCGTCCTGCAAGATGGCCTGCACGTCTTGACTGTCCAGTACGAACGTTGGGAGCGATTTCGCGGTGTCGTAGAGGCACTCCTTGGGCACGTTGCCAAGGGACGAGGAATCGAGTACAGCTCCGTCCGTTTCCTTGACGAGATTCGCCCCCCGTCTTCAACAGATCTCTTCGAGTGGACGAAATACGTAAACCTGCCTGTCGTTACCGAAGATGTGGTTCTCGACCATGTGGAAGGACACTATGGAGGCCTCGTGCTCCACCTCGACGACAACAAGCACGTCAACATCGAGTGGGCACCTACTTATGAGCCGGCAATCTCAGACGACCACCCACTACGCGTGCACTACGAAGAGCCAAAGGACAGTGTCCTGGCCGTGGAGTGGACCGGATGGTGCCGATTCGAAGATCATGCAAGCGAGGATGCGGCTCTTCGCGAGCTCGACTCGCTCCATGAAGTGATCAAGGAGTCGTTCTTGCGAGTACTCACGCCAGCTTCGATGAATCTGCTGAGAGGCGAAGCATGACATCGCAGACGACAGATCGTCGCCAGTTTGAGCGCTGGTGTAACGCCAGTACTCACGCATACGCGATTGATGATGCGCTCAGCTTGTCGATGACTTCGGCCCTGCTGCCGTGGCTATCGGGTCCCTATCGATCTGCTCGCGAACGATCAGGAGTGGTGGAGCCCCTCGGAGCCGTTGACGAACTGGAGCAGTTGACGCGGGCATATCGAAGACGTCCGACGACTGAGCTCTTGGAGCTTCTGAACTCGGATTATGGCATCGCGTGGAATGACGTCGCGAGCGTCGCTGGGATCAGCCGACAAGCCGTGCGGAAGTGGCGGAACGGACAGGCGCTGCCGGACAATCGCCGCTTCGGCTCGCTGTGCAAGCTTGCCGCCTTTGCCAATCTCGTGCAGTGTCGTGGAGGCGATCCTGGGCACTGGCTGAGGACGCCCTTGCAACTATCTGATGAGATCGAATCCCACCTCTCAGTTGCCGATGTGCTGTCTACAGGCAACTTCGGCCTGGCGCTGCGCCATTACAACCGTGGGATCTCCGATGGTGACATCTTGGCGAGAGTCTTTCCCAGCTACAGGGCTAAATCAGACGGCCTAGCCAAGATCGAACTGGGAGACGGCGTCTTCGTGATCTCACTGGATCAACTGGGCCTCTTGACAGAAGATTCTGACGTAGACGAGGCGCAAGGCGATCTGCTGTCCCAAGTGCGCGATTACATCGTCGATTGGTACGAATTCTTGCGTTACGAGGATCCGCACAAGACGCGTGAAGAGCTAGTGACCAGACTCAAGCAAGCGGACAGAAACTCAATGCTTGCAGAGATACTCTTCGGGGGGTGATTCGAGATTGACACCGACGAGCATCGACGTTTTGTTCAACATGATCGTTGGGACAAGCGAGAGGGATCCGGCCACGAGAGGTATTTCAAACGTGTAGGTGGGAAGCTGCTGCACACAATCATTTCTCGGGGCCACAAGGACTACAGCAAGAAATTCAAGTCAGGCGTCCTGAAGCAGCTCGAAGTCGACGAAACAACGTTCTACACGGTGCTTCGCAAGCAGCAGCCGGCAACGAGGCCGTGTGGATTGTCAGTGCCCTCTCCGGCAAGCGATGTGCCCGAATGGTGCGCGAGACACTTGTCAAAGTACTTCAATGCAGAAGAGATTTCTGGTGACTTGCAGCTCACGGGTGATGAATCTGAGTACGTCGTCAAGCGTGGGATCCATTCGGCGCCAAACGGTTCTGATCGAGATGCCGTTCGCGCTCTTGTCCGCGAAAGCTTGGCGGAATTCAGGGCGTCACCCTAGATGATTAGTTCCAAGGGGTCGGGTCCACCTGTGGTGGGGTGAGGGTGTCCAAGCTCGGGGTGTGAAACAACACCTCGATCTCGGAGGACCGGAGCATGAACCCGGACTTGGACACCCTCGCGACCGCACTGTATGTGAGGATCGATGACCTGTTGGCGCAGAATCCTGGGTGGGCTCCCGAGCGGCCTGTGGTGGGGTTCGCCCCGAAGCTGTCGGACGCGGAGCTGGTCACTCTGGCGGTGATCTCGGCGCTGCTGGGCTATGACAACGAGTCGCAGTTCGTGCGCTTCGCCCACGCGCATCTGGGGCCGTGGTTCCCCTATCTGCCCAACCGCGACGGCTACAACAAGCGGCTGCGGCGCAGCGGCGACATGATCGCAGGTGTCATGGGATGCCTCGCACGCGAGTGCGAGTCGTGGCACGACGACGTGTGGCTGGTGGACTCCACCCCGGTCGAGTGCGGCCGAAGCCGCGAGACCCAAAAGCGCTCTGACCTCGCGGGATGGGCCGAATACGGCTATTGCGCGTCGCATTCCCGCTGGTTCTGGGGTCTGCGGCTGCACCTTGTCGCCACACCCTCAGGTCTGCCGATCGCGTTCGCGCTCGCCGGCGCGAAAGCCGACGAACGCGACGTCTGCGCAGACATGATCGACGCGGCCGACCTCGCCCGGCCGGGCCAGACCCTCATCGCCGACAAGGGTTACCGCTCCAAAGCATTCGAGGCCGACCTCAACAACGCCGGCATCACCCTGCTGCGCCCCGCCACCCGAACCGAGGCCCCACGTCCCGGCGCCAGATTCCTGCGGCCCCTGCGCCAGATCATCGAATCGATCATCCAGACCCTCAAAGGCCAGCTCACCCTCGAACGCCACAAAGCACGCACCAAAGCCGGCATCGCCGTGCGCATCGGCACCCGCCTCCTCGCCCTCACCGCCGCCTTCTGGCACAACGAGACCTACCGACACACCCGACCAGCACGCTCACTCACCGCATACGACCACTAAAACCTTGGAACTAATCATCTAGGTGAACGGCGATGAGGCAGGCTGCGACAGCGCCCTTGGTGGCCTGACTTAAGGGGGCATCACGTCTTCGATCTGGAACGATCCCAGTGACTCAGCGTGTCATATGTGTGTCCATTTGACGCGATGAGATAGTTAGCGTGTCAAATCGTGAGGTTGGCGGGGGTCGTTGAGGGTGAGGGTCCAGCCGGGGCCGAGTTCGGTGTCGAAGCGGTGCCCGAACATGGGCACGAGCATTGAGGCGGGCAGGATGCACTCTGCGCAGGCCTCGTCGGGAATGTGGAGGCGAAGGGTGATGTGGCGTCCTGCGACGGAGGCAGTGAGGTCGGCACGATCCGCACGCAGGACCGTGGCCAGTTCTTCGACGACGTCGGCGAGCGCGGAATCGGTTGACGATGATCTCGATGCGTCGGCGCCGATCGGTTCGCGGTTGCTGACCGGGTGAGGGTCGGCGTTGGTGAGCAGGCGCAGCACGGACGGGGTCACCGCATCGGCGACGGCCATCGCCTCGGCCGTGGTCAAGCTGCCGATGGGGTGGGGCACCGTGGCGAACGGGTAGTCGGCGAAGCCTGCGAGTTCGGCGATCGCCTGACCAGTGCTGGCGAACGGCTCGGTCAGGATGGCCGCGGCGGGCACGCCCAGCTCTTCGAAGTGGACGGCGTCGAGCACACTGCTCGACGAGCAGCTGCCTCAGTCGCCGATGGCGGCGATGATCGCTGTCACGTCGGCGGCCAGCGCCTCCACCTCTTCGGGGGCGGCCGGCAGGTTGGCGGTGGGCTTGAGCATCAGCACGGCGTCGCGTGCGCCGTGCGAGTCGATCAGGTTCTGGGCGACACGTTGGAGGATCCCTGGGGCGTGTGTCTTGCCGTTGCTCACCAGCCCGATGACGGCGCCTTCCAGAGTGTCGGGCCGCAGCGCCAGCGTGGCGCCCGAACCGGCGGCGGGCAGCGTCGGGTCAACCAGGGTGACGGTCATGGCGCGAAGATCTCCTGGGTGATGAGCGGAACGCTGCGGTCCCTGCTCCAGGTGGGAAAGAACGACGAGTGGCCGCCGGCATCGCCGCCGCCGACCATGAGTGCGATGTCGCCGGGGCAGGTGCCGCGGGGAACCGAGATGTCCTCGTCGCCCGGCTGCACCGTCGGGTCGGTCTCCATCCACTGGGTGGCATGGAAACCGGCCACATTACCGGCTGCTTCGACCTTGCCGCCCCGCTTCACCTCGGCATAGGTCCGGGTGGCGTGGGCGAACAGGTATTCCTGCACCTGTCCCCGGCTCCAGCCGGCCGCCCCGAGCTTGCGGGCGTGCTCTGGAGCGAACACGACCAGCGAACGCCCCGAGCTGAGCGAGCCGAACGCCGACATCGTGTCGGCGAACGTGCCCAGCAGACCCTCAGGATCGGGCGACGCATGGTTGAGCACGTTGTGGCCCGACTCCGCAGCCATCACCGTGACGGTGCTGGCCGACGGCGAGTAGCCGAGCGAGACGTGATACGGCTCCCACGGGCTCGACACCTCGTCCTCTCCGAAGCACATCGCGTACTTGCCGGCCCACCCCTGGGTGCTCTTGTCGAGCTTGCCGGGGATGGCCGCAAGGCAATTGCGCAGCACCAGCCGCACGGTGCGGCCGATGGTGGCGTTGGCCCGAAAGCCCGGACCGAACAGATTCTCCTTGTAGTGGATGCCGATCTCGTCACGGATCGGCCCGTTGACGGCGATGAGAATGGCCGCACCGCCAGTGCTGGCCGCCACCGCATGCAATTCGAACTCCGGCGTGCCCATCGCGGCAAGCGCAGCGCCTACCACCGGGAAGTACTCGGGCAGGCACCCGGCCATCACCGCATTGGCGGCGGCCTTGCGGGCGCTCACTGCCAGGCCTCTCGCCGGCTCGCGCAACAGCACCTCGTCACCGTCCCAGACACCCCCGGCCAACATGGCGTCCACCAACCGCTCGGTCGGCGGCACCACCGGCAGCCCGTCAGTCCAGCCGGCGTCGTAGCAGGCCTCGATGGCCTGCCACAGATCGTCAACCTCAAGATCACTGTCTTCGGTCATTGCATGTACGGGTCTTGCATGTGCGGGAATCGTCCGGTTACTTCGTCCGGCGTCTTCGCCGGGGTGCGACTACGCGCTCCGGCGCCTCCGGTGGCGGCGACGGGCCAGGCGGTTCTCGATGACGGTGCCGGGGTCAGGCGTCGGCTCAACCTCCGGCGGGGGCTCGTCGCCGCTCAGAACAGCGACGATCTTGGCGGTGTGCTCCGCCGTGCTGCCACAGCAGGTGCCGATCACGGTCACGCCTGCGAGCAGGGCCCGGTGTGCATGGGCAGCCAGCATCTCGGGCGTGCCGTTGTAGACGAATCCATGCCCGCTCCAGACCGGAACACCTGCGTTCGGCTTGGAGACGACCGGGGTTGCATGGTCAGCCCCGGCAATGGCAACCACCGCTGACTCGGTGTCGGGCACGTTGTTGCCGCAGTTGGCGCCGATGGCGGCCAGATCCAGCTGCGCCAGCCGCTCGGCCAGCTCATTGCCGGTCACGCCCATCATCGTGCAACCGGCGGTGTCGAAGCTCATGGTTGCGGCAACCGGCAGATCGCACGCCGACCGCGCCCCCCGCACAGCGGCCTCCACCTCGTCGAGAGCGCTCATCGTCTCGATCCACAGCAGGTCGGCCCCGCCGGCCGCCAGGGCCGTCGCCTGCACCGCGAACGCCGCCTCGCATTCCCCGGCCGTCATGTTGCCAAGCGGCGCCAGCAGCTCACCGGTCGGCCCCATCGAACCCGCCACCAGCACCGGCCGCCCGGCCCGCTCGGATTCTGCGTCAGCTTCGAGGCGTGCGATGCGGGCGGCGGCTCCGTTGAGCTCGCACACCCGGTCTTCGAGGCGGTGCAGTGCCATGCGGAAGTGGGTGCCCCCGAAGCTGTTCGTCACGACCAGGTCGGCCCCGGCGGCCAGGTACGACCGGTGGACCGCACGCACCTCGGCCTCGTGGCTGACGTTCCATTCCTCAGGCGAATCGCCGGAGCTGAGGCCCATGGCGAACAGCCGGGTGCCCATTGCCCCGTCGGCGACGACGTACCCCTTGTCCGCTATGAGATCGGCGATGCTCACTGCGGCGCTCGTCGATTCGGCGGCTGCAGTTGTTGCGCCCACACTGACATCATGCATGCCCTTCGAGTGGCGGCGGCCGCGCGTCCGGTTCGACGCGCGGTGTCACTCGGATCGTACGACGGGACCCGGCCTCCGCGGTGCTGAACTCGTGCTCGTGGCGGTCCGCCCGCATGGACATGCGCTAGGGGTTGCCGAGGATGCGGCGAGCGACGGCTGCTGCGGTGTGGGTGCGTGTGGAGCCGCTGTAGCGGGGTGCGCTGGCGCCGGGCACCACGGCGCGGGCTTGTTCTTTGGTTTCGTTGGTGATCGCTGCGGGACCGCCGACAAAGACCAGTCGCGACGGGCGGTAGGCGCGCAGCACCGCCTCGGCCTCGGGAGACAAGCGCCGTGCTTCGGTGTACAGCACAACGGAGCCTTTGGTGCGAGCCGACAGCGCTGCGGCCACGCCGACGTCGGGCGGGCTCCACCCGTTCGCGACGATGACGGTCAGTTGGTCGGTCACCGCCGCTTCAGGCGGCCCCAGGAAGCGTCGAGCCACCCCCGCAGCGGTTCCGGCACGGGTCGGCCCGCTGACGCGCTCGAAGGCAACGCGGGGCACCACCTCACGGATCGCCGTTTCCACTGCGGGATGCACCGCGGCGGTGCCGCCGACGATCACCACTCGGCTGGGCCGGAAATCCTCCAGCAACCGCTTGGTGGCCTGGGGCAGTGCCGCCGCCCGCACGTACGCCACAGCCGAGCGCGGCGTGCGTGCTGACAGTGCCGCGGCCAAACCGATGTCGGCGGGGCTCCACCCATTCGCCAAAATGACCGTCGCGCTTGCTTGATCAGCCTGGCCCAATATGCGTCGTGCCACCGCTGCTGCGGTATCGGTGCGGGCTGCACCCGTGATGCGATGCACCGCGTCGACCTCCGACGCGCGCCGCGCTGACGCCAACACCGCATCGCTGACCGCTGCCTCCCCGCCAACAACGATCACCACCGCGGGCAAGTATTCGACCAGCAATTCACGAGCCGAACTCGACAACCGCTCCGGGGCCGTATAGATCACAGCGGATTCGGGCGTGCGCGCAGACAATGCAGCAGCCACACCGATATCAGCTGCACTCCACCCATTCGCCACAATCAGCACCGCTGTGCTCTCAGCAAATCCGCCGCCGCCGCCGCCACCAGCGCCGCCGCCACCACCAGCAGCGCCGGTGGTAGGTCTCGTGGCCGGGCGGCCGATGACCGCTGACGCCTGAACAGCGCTGACAGTCTCTACCGATGCTGACTGGCCTGATCCGAAGTTGTCGGAGTACGTGACCGTGACCCGGAGCCAGTGGCCCAGGTCGTCGGCACTCGGCCGGTAGCCCGACGATGTCGCGCCGTCGATCAGCGTCCAGTCGGTCCCATCGTTGGAGCGCTCCCAGGACCACGCTTCGTCGGCGACACCTGCGTCGGGTTCCGACAAGAACGCGTCCAGCCTCGAATTCACTCCAGGCAGCGTGAGCGAGAGCGTCAGCGACCCCTCCTCATTCTCATCTGCGACGGTCACGATGACCACAAAGGTGCCGCACTGTTCGCCGTCGAAGGCACACACGATGACCTGGTAGTCGTTTCGCAGATCTGCGTCAGCGGGGTGCTCGAAGTCGGGTGTCTCGACGAAGCTCAGCTCTCCCGTGTCCTCGTCGATCTGGAAGCGGCCGGCGTCGGTGCCTCCCAGGCTCCACTTGACGTTGTCGTCTTCAGGATCCGCCGCCGTGTACTGCGCAACCGCATCAGTGCGACTCTCGGCGTAGCCCGGCACAGCGGGCCCGAAGACGGTTGGCGCTTCATTCACATCGTCCACCTGGATCGTCACCGGCTGCGATGCAGACAGAAGCGAGGGATCACGGACCGTCACGCTGATCTGGTATGCGGCCTTGTCCTCGTAGTCCAACGCCGCCTTGGTCAGCAACTGACCGGTATCGGCGTCGATGTCAAAGGATGCCGCGTCTTCGCCCGCGAGCGAGTAGGTCAGGTCATCGTCGTCGGGATCATCCGCAGCAACGGCTGTGCCGATGTTGGTGCCTGGAGCGGAGTTCTCCTCGACACTGCGCATTCCCGTCTCCGTCGACGGGAATGCGGGCGGCTCGTTGTCGGCGGGCGCTGCGCGAACTGCACGGTCGGACTCGGTGCTGATCGTCTTGTTGGGGTCTTGCGGATCGGTGGGGCCCTCGCGGTCCCGGTACGACATCGTTACTCGCAGATAGCGGCTCACGTCACCATCGACCGGTGTGTAGGACCCCGATGTCGCGGCGCTGATCGTTGTCCATCCCGACCGCGACGCCACCTGCGAGCGCTCCCAGGTCCATGTTTCGTCGCCAACTCCTCCATCGGGATCGTCCAGTGTCACCTTCAGTGCCGTGCCGGCCTGGGGCTGGGGCGACGACAACGTGACCGTGCCGGGTTCATCTTGGTTGGCGACCGTCACGCTCAGCGAGCGGGTGGCCGTCAGCTCGCCGTCGGAAGCTTGCACGGTGACCACGTAGGAGTTGTCGGCGTCTGAATCGTCTGGATGCTCGTAGTCCGGCGTGCCGGCAAACGAGACGATGCCGTCAGTGCGCCCAATCGTGAGGTCCGCCCGGTCGGCGCCCAGCAGCACCCAAGTAACGCCCTCGCCCTCTGGATCTTCCGCCTCGAACCGCGCCACTTCGCCCGTATGCCCCTCGGCGACGCTCGCGGTGGTCGGTCCCGCAGTGATCACCGGCGCTTCATCTTCGTCGGTGACGGTCACCGTGACATCGAACCGGTCATCGACCGACGGGTCGGCGTTTCCGTCTGCGTCCTTGCCGTCGAAAGCCTCCACCGTCACGTCGTACACGTTTCCTCGCACGGCCTCACGATCGGGCGGGTCAAGGGATCGCTTGAACCGCAGCCCTCCGTTCGAGTCGATCTCGAAGAACGCGGAATCGTCGCCCGACAGCGACCACGTCACCTGTTCCTTCTGCTCCGGGTCGTTCGCGCTGTAGTCCGCGACGCTTCCGGTGCCGTTCTCGACGAAGTTGATCAACGCGTCGCCCGTGATCTCCGCAGGCTCATTCACGTCGGAGACCGTCACTGTCACGATCACTGTGGCAGCCATCTGGTCCACATCGGATGCGATGACGATGATCTCATGCGACGTGTCCGTCTCATAGTCGAGCGCGGCAGCGAGTTCGATGTCGCCTGTTGCACTGTCGGAGATGCGGAACAGCGCAGCGCCGGTGCCGCTCAGCGAGTACATGAACGCGTCGTCGTTCAAATCTTGTGCGCTGACACTGGCAACGACGCTTCCGATTGCGGTGTCCTCAGCAACGCTGACGGCGTAAGAGGCCTCGTCGAAGCTGGGTGCCTGCTTCGGTGTGACCCGCAGGATCTTGTCGTTGCCGCTGCCGTTCGACGTGGTGATGTACAACGCCCCGCCTGGTCCCAGCACCGGTGTCCGCAGACGGCCATATGTGTTGCGCAGAGCGCTCGGAGACGTCTGGCTCATGAATGCGCCGTCGTCGCCGAACTCGAACAGCCTGAGTCTGCGGTCCTTGAGCGTGGCCACAGCTAGCCGACCCTCCCACGCCCCCCAGATGTCACCGTCGAGGAAGACTCCGCCGCTGGTGGCGAGTGTGCTGCTCCCCGACGACCATTTGGCCTCGACGGCGCTCGGGAACTTGGTGAGGTCGGTCATCGAGACCCGCTCGTTGTAGTCCGGGATTGGATCCCAGCCGTAGTTGCCTCCTGCCACGAGCAGGTTGATCTCGTCGTCGAACGTGGGGCCGTGCTCGACTGACCACATCTCACTGGTGCCCGGACGCAGCGCGAGTCCTTGCACGTTGCGGTGGCCGAAGGAGTAGACGAGCGAGCCGGCGGTCGGGTTCCCCGCTGCGGCGCTGCCTGTGGCGGCGCTGACGCGCAGCACTTTGCCGCCCAGCGTGGACTGGTCTTGGGGGTGAGTGCCGACAGTGGCATCGCCGGTGGCTATCCACAGGTTGCCCGCGGGGCCGAACCGCAACCGGCAGCCGCCATGGCGGCCATATGTTGGGTCCGCCGGTATGCCGCCCACGAGCGGATCGTTGACGCGGGTGGCCGTGGTGTAGTCATCGTTCAAGGTCCATGCGATCACTTGCACTTCGGGGCCCGTATGACCCTGGCAGGTGTAGATGCGGCGATTGGTCTCGAAGGCGGGATCGACGGCGATCGCCATCAGCCCGGTTTCGCCGCGGGCGAACAGGTCGCTCATGTCCGCCGTGATCGCGGTGGTGGTTCCATCGGCCAGCTTGGCAGTAAGCACCCCGGATCGCTGCGTGTACAGCATGGTCCCGTCGGGGGCGAACGCTATGTCCCATGGGTTCGTCAGTCCCGAGACCACGGTGCGCACCTTGAGCTCGGGAACTGTCTCGCTCTCTGAACGCGTGGAAACAGACGGCTTGCCGTTGTCGGGGAGCTGCTCGGCCGCTGCGGGACCACGGCCTGTGGGCAGCATCTCGGCGTCAGCGCTCGCGCTCAGATCGACGTCGGTCCGCAGAGGCGTTCCGGCGACGCCTGTCGGTCTCGAGGCCGATACCGACGAGGCCACCGGACCCCACGTCACCGCGAGCAGTGCTGCTGCGCCGAGTATCGGTGTGCACAGCCATTTCCTGCGGAGCACATTCATCGCTTTGATGCCGGACTGTCAGCGCGATCGCTGGTTTCCGGCGATGCTGCGGTGACGATTGCTGCGGTGAGACAGGGTCGGCAGCACATCCATTGCGGCCCGCGGCCTGACAGGCAGTTCCTTCGATGTCACAACGGAATGGGTATTGCCCGCCCACGGCCGCGACCTGCTCATGCGGCCAAAGTATGACCCGAACTGGATCAACTATGAGACAACGACATACGTTCCATTGAAACGGGCCCGTGACGCTCCTACTTGACTCGTCACGACGCTGTGCTTTGTTGTCGAGTCCGTCAACCAGACCCTCAAAGGCGAGTTCAGCCTCGAACGCCACAACGACCGCACCCGCCCCAGCCGCTCAGTCGCCCTTTGCGACCACGAACCCCTCGGAACTACTGACCTAGTGTCGACGTGGACCCAAGACCGACCAGCACAGTCGGGCGGCACAGGGGGAGCGCAATGGACGAGGTGACCTACGACGTCGACGGGCACGTGGCGACGATCACGTTGAATCGCCCGGACAAGCTCAACGCGATGACCGACGAGATGTACCACGGCATCGGCGCCGCGCTGGGAGAAGCTGACGCTGATCCGGCGGTGCGGTGCATGATCGTCACCGGGACCGGCCGGGCGTTCACGTCGGGCCACGATCTCGGCGAGTTCGCCGACCGGACTGCGTGGATGCCGTGGCGGCCGGACCGCTTCGACGTAGGGCTCGAGACCGCCAAGCCCACGATCGCGGCGGTCCAAGGCTACTGCCTGGCCGGCGGGCTCGAGCTGGCGCTGTTCTGCGACATTCGGGTCTGCGACAACACCGCACAGTTCGGCTGCCCAGAGGTGCGCTGGGCGATCCTGCACGGATACGGGGCGCTGCGGCTGCCCGGCCTGATCGGCTCGTCGGATGCGATGCGGCTGCTGCTGACCGGCGCCTTCGTTGACGCCGCCGAAGCGCTGCGGGTCGGCCTGGTCAGCGAGATGACCGCCCCGGAAGACCTGCAGTCGACCGCCCGCGGCATCGCCGACCAGATCGCCGCAAACGGCCCCGCCGCCATCCGGATGACGAAGGAACTGGCACTGCGCGGCAGCGAGATGTCCCTGCCCGACGGCCTGCGCCTCTACCAGGAGTACACCCGGGCAGCCTTCGCCTCCCCCGACGCCTCCGAGGGCCTCCGCGCCTTCGCCGAACGCCGAGACCCTGACTACGGCAGCTAGTGCCGTGTCAGCAAACGCTTGCCAGTGTGTCGCTTTTCTGTGCAAAATCAGTCGCTCAGCGATCATTTCTGCACAGAAAACGATTTTGTCGAGGCCAGCGCGAGGCATTCAGCCCGCCTCAACCACGCAAACGTTTGTGGTCACGGCAGCTAGTCCCTCGCCAGGTTGAGCCTGACCCTTCCCTGAAGCACGGATCGGGGGGCGTCGGTACGCTCCGAGACCTTTGGGCTGTCGGCGATTCAGGGGCGATGTGCGGGGCGTACGAGTACTGGATCTGAGTGACGGGCGGGCGGGTGCGTACTGCGCCCGGTTGCTGGCGATGGCCGGTGCCGACGTTGTTGTGGGCGAGCCGCCCGAGGGTTCGGCACTGCGGCGGATGGGTCTCGTCGCCGACCGGGACGGCAACGAGGTCTCGATCGCCTGGGAGTACTTGCGGGCGAACACGTCAAGCGTCATCGTCGACGCTGGCACTCCGCTCTCAGAGCTGACCGACGGCTTCGACGTCGTCGTGCTCGACGTCGAGGGAGAGCTGAGCGAGACCCAATCCGACATTGCTGCGACCCGAGAGGCGCACCCTGAACTGGTGGTGACAGCCATCACTCCATACGGATTCACCGGGCCTAAATCGGCCTGGCGGGCCGGCCCACTGGAGCATTGGGCGCTCGGTGGACACATGAGCCTGAACGGCGAGCCTGACCGGCATCCGCTGCCGGGCGGCGGGCCGTGGCTCACGCACCTGGTCGGCGCCACGGCCGCCATCGGCACTCAGGCTGCGCTAGTCAACGCCGCGACGGCCGACCGCGGCGACCTGGTGGAGATCTCCGCGCTGGAGGCCCTGGCGAACGCCCACCAGTGGAGCTTCAGCCTCTACACGCACAACGGCGTCACCAAGCAGCGCTGGGGCAATCGCTTCGGCGAGCAGCATCACCCGCTCGCGCTCTATGAGTGCATCGACGGCTGGGTGTGCATTGCGGCGGTGTCCGCGCACCAGTGGGAAGGCCTCTGTGTGGCCATGGACCAGGTGGAGCTGCTGGCCCGCGATGACTTCTACGTGCCTGCCGTGCGCTTCGACTACGCCGACGAGCTCGACGAGATCATCTGCGCCTGGGCTGCCACCAAGACCGTGACCGAAGCGGTGGCTGCGCTGCAGGACAACCAGGTTCCCTCTGGTCCGGTCGCCAGTCTCGACGACATGCTGGCCAGTCCGCAGCTCGCCGCACGCGACTTCTGGGTACCTCTTGGCACCAGTGCCGCCCCACACGCCGCTGCCGAGAATGCCCGGCTGCCCGGCCCGCCCGCCCGCATCAAGGGTGCGACGCCCGCGTTCTGCCGCGCCCCAGCACTTGGCGAGGGCGCCGAGGACCCGGCGTCGAGAGAACGAACCTGGCCCGAGGGCATCAAGCCCCTGGCAGGCGTTCGTGTCGTGGAGTTCGCCATCGCCTGGGCGGGGCCCCTCGTCGGCCGGTTGCTGGGTGATCTCGGCGCCGACGTCGTCAAGATCGAGCACCCCACCGCCCGAGGCCTCGCCATGCCGCCGGCAGAGATGATCGCCGCTGAGCGAGGTGATTGGGAATGGGGACAGCTTCCCGGGCCGCTGTCGCGCAACGGCGTTTTCGCCAACAACGACCCGGGCGACGACTGGTTCAACCGGCTCGGCTATTGGAACAAGATGAACCGCTCCAAGCGCTGCCTCTGCCTCGATGCAAAGGCGCCCGGCGGGCGCGAGGTGCTGCGCCAGATAGTGGCGAACGCCGACATCGTGGTGAACAACTACAGCCCCCGAGGCGTTCGATCGCTCGGGATCACGCCGGCCGAGTTGCGTGAGATGAATCCCGGCATCGTGACGCTGGACATGTCGGGGTTCGGCGCCACGGGACCCGACGCCGAACGCATCAGCTGGGGTCCAGTGCTCGATGCCGCCTCGGGTCTGGCCTCCGCCACTGGTTACCCAGACTCGGGCCCCTACAAGCAGGGCATCGCCTTCCCCGATGTGGTCGGCGGCCTGCACGGCACGGTTATCGCTCTAGCTGCGTTGTGGCAGCACTGGCGCTGCGCCGAGTCGGTCGCGGTCGACCTGTCCCAGCTCGAGACCGCCATAGCGGTTGCCGGCGACCAGTTCGGGGAGGCCTCGCTGCGCCCGCCCGAGTCTCCGCTGCCGTCGCGCCGCGGGGCGCGCTCACGCGACTCAGCCCCGTCGGGTGTGTACCGGTGCGCGGGCGAAGATGCCTGGCTGGCGCTGACGGTCACCGACGCCCGGGCCTGGACGGCACTGGCCGGAATCCTCTGCAGCGAGTTCGGCGACGAGTGCTGTTCGCCGCAATGGGCAGAATTTGCGGCCCGTCGAGCCGATCACGACGCCATCGATGCCATCATCAATCGCTGGGCCGACGCCCGCGACAAGCACGAGGCCGCCGCCGAACTGCAGGCAGCCGGCATCGCAGCGTCAGCCGTGATGACGATCGCCGACATCGTCAACGACGACCACAGCACCGCCCGCGGCCTCATGGTTGACCTCGCCCGCCCCGGCGAGCGGCCGCAGCTGTTCCCCGGCCTGGCGTTCCGTTTCGACACCACGCCTGCCGATGTCAGTCCACCGCCCAAGCTGGGCCAGCACAACGAGACGATCCTGACCGAACTCGACTTCACGCCTAGCGAGATCGCCGCCCTCTACGACAGCAACACCATCGCCACCACTCCGCGCACCTAAGCCATCGTGAGGCCGCCGCTGACCGACAGCGTCTGGCCGGTGATGAACCCGGCCTCCTCGCTGCACAGGTAGACGACAGCCGAAGCCACCTCGTGCGGCTGACCGATGCGCTTCATGGGCACGGCCCGGGCCATTGCGCCGATGATCTTGTCGCTCGTGTCGGTAGCCGAGGCGATTTCTGCCAACAGCGGCGTGTCCGTCGGCCCAGGGCACACCACGTTCGCGGTGATGCCACGCCGCGCCACCTCACGGGCAATGGTCTTCGTGAAGGCGATGACGCCGCCCTTGGCACCGGCATAGACGGCCTCGCCCGACGAACCCACCCGTCCGGCGTCGGATCCGATGTTCACGATCCGGCCAAAGCCTGCCTCGATCATGGCGGGCAGGCACCCATGCGTAGTCCGCAGCGGACCCTTGTAGTTGATCTCGATGATGCGGTCCCAGAACGCCTCGTCGGTCGTTCCGAACGGCTTCAGCTCGTCCCAGCCGGCGCAGTTCACGAGGACTTCGACCGGGCCGAGCTCATCGGCCACCGCCAGCAGTCCCTGGGCCACCGAATCAGAGTCAGCGACGTCCATCGCCACGGCAATTGCTCTGTTGGATTCGCCGCCGCCATGGCGGCCGGTGCTGCTCTCAGTGTTGATCGCCGCGGCTGTGTCGGTGGCCTCGGGCACTCGCAGGTCGGCTACGGCAACCCGTCGCCCGGCGCGGGCCAACCCCAGGCAGATCTCCCGCCCGATGCCCCGGCCACCGCCGGTCACCAAGGCCACCCGGTCCGCGTTGCCATCGTCAGTCACGTCATCTCCTGTCGCCAAACGCTGCGTTGAAGCTGCGTTCAGGAGCGTGTGGCCTGCGCCACCTCGCCCCACTTGTGAACCATGTCAGGGTTCTTGCGGATCTGCTCTTCGGCCAAGTACATGACCACCCGGGCCGCAGTGCCGCCGTACCGGTCTTTCAGCCGGTCACCCATCTCGTCCCACGGTGCGACGACGGCGAAGTGCTCGAGCATGTCGTCGGTGATGACGTCGGCCATGCCGTTGATGTCGCCTGTGCGCATCAAGTCGCGCAGCTTCTCGGTGACGCCCTCGTACCCCAGATCGGTGAACTGGAACGAATAATTCGGCGTAGTGCCGTAGAAGGCGACCTGCGTCTTGGCACGCCGGATCAGCGGTGCCAGCTCTTCGGGCGAGTCGCCGGGAGCCGCAAAGACCGGCACGATCAGGTCCAGCTCGGTGACATCGCGGCCGGCCCGCTCGGCGCCCTGGGCCACCTCGGGCAGCAGCCGCTCGCGGATGTAGTGCATCGTGTGCATCGGATGGACATGCACCCCGTCGGCCACTTCGCCCGCCACCCGGTTCATGATCGGCCCCACCGACGAGATATCGACCTTGACGTCGCCGTAGTCGTGCCTGCGTGGCATCCATTGCGCCGGCAGCAGGCTGAGGTTGAAGAATTCGCCCTCGTGGCTGAGCTTCTCGTCCCGCCGGAACGCCCGCAGGCACGCCTTCACTGCCAGCACGTAGTCGCGCATTCGTGCAGCTGGTCGATCAAACTCAGCCGAGTAACGCCGGACCACGTGGCCCTTGACCTGGCTGCCGAGCCCCAGCCGGAAACGGCCACGGGTCTCGCCGGCGAGCTCCCAGGCGAGCTGGGCCGACACCATCGGGCTGCGTGGGAACGCAACCGCGATGCCGGTGGTGAAGGTCAGGCTGGGGGCTGCCATGGCGGCCGCGGCGAGCTGCATCCACGGCACCTGCCCGGTCTCGGTGTAGAGCATCCCCGAAAAACCGGCGCCCTCGACCGCTTGCGCCAGCTCGGCGGCCTCACCCCACGTTGAGGATCCCGTCATCAGGTCGAATTCCACGGCGGCACCACTCCTTCGGGCTGCAGGTGGCTCGCCCCACCAGTGCCCACGAACGCACGAACCCGCTCAACGTAGCCCCACCACCGCTTCCCGTCCGCAGTGACTCATCGGGACGGCCCACCGGCTGGGCGTGCCACGGGAACATTGACCTACGCTGCGGCGATGGCTGAGGGTGCGAAATACGACTGGTTGCTGCTGGGTGACGCCGTCGACCGTGCGGCTCGCATGTGGGGGGACCGCCCGGCGGTGGTCTTCGGTTCGCAGCGCTGGGACTACACCGACTTCGCCGCCGAGGTGGACCGGGTGGCCAAGGGGCTCATAGCGCTGGGCGCGCAGCGAGGCGACCATGTGGCCGTCTGGATGACCAATCTGCCCGAGTGGCTGTGGCTCCAGTACGCGATCCCCAAAGTGGGGTGCTGCATCGTGCCGCTGAACACTCGCTACCGCACCGACGACGTCGCCTACACGGTGGCCCAGTCCGAAAGCCGGTTCATGATCTCGATCGACCGGTCAGGGCCGATCGACTTCCGCGAGATGCTGTGCGAGGCCTACCCCGGCATCGTTGAGGCAGGGCATCTGGAGCGCCTCGTGTTCACCGGCGAACCTCGCGATGACAGCCTTGGGGACACTCCGAGCTGGGGCGACCTGCTGGCCGCCGGCGAGAGCGTTTCCGACGCCGAGCTGGCCGAACGGGCCGCCAGCGTGACCGTCGCCGACCGCATGATGCTGGCGTACACCTCGGGCACGACGGGGCACCCCAAGGGCGTCGTGCACACCCACCGCCCCCTGCGCAACAGCCGAGAGCGCGCCATGTTGCTGGGCCACACCGCCAACGACATTCACATGAGCTACCTGCCGCTGTTCCACCTGTTCGGATTCGGCGAGGTGTCGATCCAAGCGGTGCTGTCCGGCGGTTGCCAAGTGCTGTTCGACATCTTCGACCCTGCAGCGATCCTGGCCGAAGTCGAGTCACGCGGCGGCACGGTTATGCACGGATTCGACTCGCACTGGGGCGACCTGCTTCGGGCTCAGGAAGAGCACCCCCGCGACGTGTCCAGCTTGCGGATGGGAACGCTGGCTGCGGGCATGGAGTCGTCCACCCCCGTAGCCCGACGCGCACAAGAGGTGTTCTGCCCGACGGTTTCGGGCTGGGGCATGAGCGAGTCCTGGGCGTTCGTGAGCTGCAGCCATCCGACCCACAGCGTCGAGCAGCGCACCGAGGCCTCCGGCTACCCGATGGACGGCATCGAGTACCAGATCCGCGACCCCGAGACCGGCCACCAATGCCCGCCCGACGTTCCCGGGGCGCTGTTCGTCCGGGGCTACACGGTGATGGAGGAGTACTGGCGCCGCCCCGAAGCCACCGCCGAAGTGCTCGACGACGACGGCTGGCTCGACACCGGCGACATCGCCCGGATGCGGCCCGACGGCCACGCGGTCTTCATCGGCCGCCACAAGGACATGCTGAAAGTGGGCGGCGAGAACGTCTCGCCCGCCGAGGTGGAGGGCTACTTGCTTGACGTCGAGGGCGTCGAACAGATCGCCGTCGTCGGCTACCCCGATCCCCGCCTCGTCGAGGTCCCGGTCGCCTTCGTGCAACGCACCGCCACAGCCCCCAACGACCTCACTGAAGATGCCCTCCTGGAGCGCTGCCGCGGCCGCATAGCGAGTTTCAAAATCCCCCGCCGAGTGATCTTCGTGGACGAGATGCCCACCACACCCTCAGGCAAGATCCGAAAAGTAGAGCTCCGCGACTGGGCGCTGCGAGACCTAGGCGACCCCGCCCACGCCTAAGACCCGCTCCCCGGGCGGCTGGGGCCAGAGAACGCCATTGCGGGCTGGCGCGGGCCGTCCAACGTGTGGTCGACAGCCAGACCCATGGACCGCTCGCTCTCGCGGTTCTTGACCTCTGTCCGTGCCACGACGTGGTGATGCACCTCGTCGGGACCGTCAGCAAGCCTCAACGTGCGCTGCGCGTGCCACATGTCGGCCAGCGGGAACCATTGCGAGACGCCGGCAGCGCCGTGCATCTGGATGGCCTCGTTGATGATGTCGCAGCACTTCTCGGGCACCATCGCCTTGACGGCGCTGACCCAGACGCGAGCCTCTGCGTTGCCGAGCGTGTCCATGGCCTTCGCGGCACGAAGCACCATCAGCCGCATTGCCTCGACCTCGATGCGTGAGCGCGACACGATCTCCATGTTCTTGCCCAGGTTGATGAGCTTCTTGCCGAAGCCCTCACGGGACAAGCCCCGGTCCACCATCATCTCGATGGCCTTCTCGGCGGCACCGATGGAGCGCATGCAGTGGTGGATGCGACCCGGGCCAAGACGTAGCTGGCTGATCTCGAAACCCCGGCCCTCGCCGAGCAGGATGTTGTCCTTGGGCACGCGCACGTCCTCGAAGGTGATGTGCATGTGTCCGTGCGGTGCGTCGTCAGACCCGAAGACGTGCATCGGGCCCAGGATGTTCACGCCCGGTGCGTCGATCGGCACGAGGATCTGCGACTGCTGCTTGTAGGTGTCCGCGTCGGGGTTGGTGCGGACCATGGTGATCATGATCTTGCAGCGCGGGTCGCCCGCCCCCGAGATGTAGAACTTCTCGCCGTTGATGAGCCACTCTTCGCCGTCGAGCACAGCATTGGTCTGCACCTGCTTGGCGTCCGAACTCATCACGGCGGGCTCGGTCATCGCGTATGCCGAGCGAATCTTGCCCTCGAGCAACGGTTCAAGCCACTGCTGCTTCTGCTCGGCGGTGCCGACTCGTTCCAGCACTTCCATGTTGCCGGTGTCAGGCGCGGAGCAGTTCAGGCACTCCGAGGCCAGCCGGTTCTTGCCGAGCTCGTTGGCGATGTAGGCGTAGTCGAGGTTGCTGAGGCCTTGGCCGGTCTCGGCGTCGGGCAGGAAGAAGTTCCACAGGCCCTGCTCGCGTGCCTTGGTCTTGGCGACTTCTAGCAGTTCAAGTTGACCGGCCCCCCAGCTCCAGCGCTCGGGCCGGTTCTCGCCGAGGCGATGGAACTCTTCGGTGATGGGGTCGACCTCTTCGCGGATGAACGTCTTCACGGCCTCGTACAGCGGCTCGACCGATGTCGACATCCGCAGGTCGAAATCGTCCATGCTCGCTGACTTCAATGCTCCGCCAACCACAGCAGCTCCCCTTGTGTGTTTGCCAGCTGCGTGCCTGCTTCTGGCGCAAAGAACCCTAGCGAGATCGGATGTTCGGCACCGGATCGACGTCCCTATCCCCGACCCGTCGCGGGAGCGCCGGTACCTTGAAAACCCATGTTGCAGTGTGTTCGAGGGATGTGCACCGAGACGGCCACCGCGGGGCTGGGCTACGAGGTGCCCCAGACAAGGGCGTGGCTCTACGACCTCGATGCCGCCACGATCGCTGGCACATCTCGCCAGCGCGACATCATCGTCCCGCTGTGCCGAGCCCATGCGGACCGGATCAAAGTTCCGGTCGGTTGGGAGTTCGTGGATCGTCGGGCGCCCGAGCCCGAACCCGTCATGGAGCGATCCAGTCCGAGCGCAAGAGCCCCCCAGAGTGCTGCCGCCTCACCGCTCTTCGAGCCCCGGTCACGCCCCGAACCGGCTGAAATGACCGAGCCCGAGCCGGAGTCCGAGCTGGCCCCGGCATCACTGCTCGAACGAGCCTTCCGAGCCGCCCCCACCCGCTAGAGCAGGCTCGCGCCTCGCGCTGCGGTGAGCACAAGCCGGCCATGGTGATTCAGAGTTGCCCGGTAGCGCACCCCTTCGGAGTCGACCAGCACCAGTTCGTTGCCTTCGCTGGCAACCTGCAGCTCGATGCCGAGTTCCGCGGACAGCTCAGCCCGGCTGGCCTCCAAAGCAGCACGCATGGCGCTGCGGCGCTGCGCCTCGTAGAGGTCCATGTCGTACTCGACAAAGTCCCCGGGCTCAGTCCCACTCGGCCGCATAGGGACACTTTCGCATAAGCGCCAGTAGCTTGGCAGCGTGAGCCTGTGGCTGGCTGTTCCGCTGTCGCTGGTGTTCATCTACATCGTGTACCGGCTTGGCCTGCGGATGATGGCGACGTTCTCACGGCCGATCCCGCCGCCGCCCCCGCCGGGGGAGCTGCGCCGTGTGCGGCTCACCTTCCGGTGCAGTCTGTGCGGCACCGAGATGCGCATGACTCGCGCCCCGGTGCAGAACCCGGATCCGCCTCGCTGCTGCAGCGAGGACATGGATCTCATTGCCAACGCGGACGAGTAGCGCCCCAGTTCACAGGTTTTCCACAAATTGGGGAAAGTCACATCGATGTAGTTCACCTTTTTGCGACATTTGCATGACTGCTACGAATGCGAGCTGTCGTGAACGACAACTGCCGCAAATGAAATCAGCGTCTCGCGGCCTCGGGACGGGCCGGCGAACCGCCGATCAGCGCCAGCGTGTCGCGAGCAGGATGCCCACCAAGACGATGCCAAGGCCAACAGCGATCCACGCGCTGTCGGGACTGCCGGGCAACCAGCTCATGTAGTTCGCCACGATCACCGCTGTGCCGGACCCGAGCAGCGCCACGATCAGCCAGCCAAACCACGAGCCGCTCGGTTCGCCATGGCTGCTTGCGCTGAGCTGCTGGGCGGGCGCGCTGGGAGGTCGCGTGCCCTTGGGAGTAATGCGGCTGGTCTTGCGGGGCCGTGCCATGGCCGATCAACCTAGTGGTCTGTCGGTGAATTGTCGGGCGATCCGCAGCACTGCCAGGCCCAGCTCAGGAATCGCTCGAACCGTCGTCCCCGCCGGGATCGGCTTCGCCCTCTGTTCCGGCTCCGCCTTCGCCGCTTCCCGCGGCGGCTTCGGCGATGACGAGCGTCACTGTGGCGAAGTTGAGCTTGATCTCGGTTCCCGGCGCCGGGTTGAGGGCGATGACCTGCCCGTCTGCCGCGTCGCCCTCAGCGACAGACTGCGTGCGACGGGTGACCGTGAAGCCAAGCTCGGTCATGGCGGCGGTGATCTCGTCGGGATCGAAGGATCCCAGCGCTTGCAGGCTCGGGACCGTGGCGATGACCGGCGGCTTCCACAGGAACATGATCACTTCGGACCCGGCGATCTGCTGCGTGCCGGGCACGGGGCTGAGTTCCCGCACATAGTCGGGATTGACATCTGGGTTCGAGGCCTCGCGAAACGAGCGCTTCACGTCGAAACCGAGCGCCTCGAGCGCTATCTGGACGTCGCCAGCGTCACGAGTGCCCAGCTCGTCCAGCGACGGCACGACCAGTACTTCAGGCCCATCGGAGACGACCAGCGTGATGACGCTGCCCCGTTCCACCGCCGCAGCGGCCTCGGGACTGCTGCGAATGACGGTCCCCTCGCTGAACTCGGTGGAGAACTCCCGCTCGACCCGGTCGACGAGCCCGAGGCGGGCCAGCGTGACCCTCGCGTCGTCGATCGTCTGCCCGATCAGGCGCGGCACCTCCACCTCGCCCCGGCCTGCTGAAACCGTCAGCGTCACGATCGTGCCTGCCGGGCGCTGTTCGGTGCTCGGAATGCTCTGCTCGGTCACGAGCCCGATCGACAGGTTGTCGTTGCGCACGTCGATGCGCTCGACGCTGAAGCCGGCCGCCACCAGCAGTGTCTCAGCCTCTTGGTACGTTCGCCCGACCACATTGGGCAACAGGACCAGGGTGCGTGGCGCAGCGACGAACAGGGTGATCGGGTTGTCGGGATCGTTCGGCTCGGCGAGCAGCAGCCCAGCGCGGGGGTTCTGCTGGAAGACGACGTTCTCGTCGACGTCGTCGCGTTCGGAGAACTCGATGCTGGCGTGATCGAAGCCGACGTCGGCGAGCTCGCGCTCGGCTTCGGCGAAGTGCAAGCCCACCACGTTGGGTACTCGCAACCGCACGTCGGAAGTGCTCTCGGGCTCGGTCACGACTTCCGATTCGCCACGGTCGTTGACCAGCAGGAACACCAGCCCCGCGATGACCAGCAGCAACACGACGAGCAGCGTGATCCACATCGGCGTGCGGTCCGGCGGCTCGACAGCGCTGGGCGGTGGGCCCTGCGGGTACTGCGGCGGGTACTGCGTGTGGCCGTAAGGGTTCGTAGGCGGGGTAGCGGGCGGCTGCGGGTAGGCGGGCGGTGCGGCCTGGGCGGACCCGGGCGCTTGCTGTGCCGCCGACGGCGTGGAGGCCGTCACCACAGGGAAATACGCCGTGACATCGATCGCTGAGGCATGAGTCGGCTGGCCTGCCCGGAACCGCAGCAGGTCGTTGCGCATCTCGGCGGCTGAGCCATAGCGGGCATCGGGATCTTTGGCGAGCCCGCGCAGGCAGATGGCTTCGAGCTCGTGGGGAACGTCGGCGTTGTAGCGCGACGGCGGGACCGGAACCTCCTGCACGTGCTTGTAGGCGATGGCCACCGGACTGTCGCCGGTGAACGGCGGCCCCGCCGCGAGCACCTCATAGAGCACGACGGCCAGCGAGTACACGTCGCTGCGCGGGTCCGCGTCCTGCCCCTGGGCCTGCTCGGGCGACAAGTACGTGGCTGTGCCCATCACCGAACCGGTGCGTGTCAGGTCGTCAGAACCGCCGCCGAGCGCCCGTGCGATGCCGAAGTCGGCCACCTTGACCTGGCCGGACTGGGTGATCATGACGTTGCCCGGCTTGATGTCGCGGTGCACGACGCCGTTGCTGTGAGCGAACGCCAGCGCCGCGGCAATGTCAATGGCGATGTCGGCGGCGCGATCGGGGTGCAGCGGACCCTCGCTGCGGATGACCTCAGCCAGGCTCCGTCCCTCGACGTACTCCATCACGATGAAGTAGGTGCCCTCGTGGTTGCCCCAGTCGTACACGCCGACCACGTTCGGCTGGCTCAGGTTCGCTGCGGCTTGGGCCTCGCGCCGGAACCGCTCGACGAACGACGAGTCGGTCGCGAACTCGGGGAACAGCACCTTGACGGCGACAGGCCGATCGAGCAGGCGGTCGCGGCCCAGGAACACCTCGGACATCCCGCCCCGGGCGATACGGCTGAACAGCTCGTAGCGGCCGCCGAAGATTGGGTTGTCGGTGTCTGCCATGGGCACAGGGCAATTGCTGCCAGGTCGGGCCGTCGTGCCGGCGGGGTGGCTGCAAGGTTCGGGCTACGGGCCGACTTCGAATGAGGTCGGGACTGCCCGCAGCGCTAGGGCGGCTTCCGCTGCGGTCGCAGCGATCATCATTGCCAAGGTACCGCCGGCCTGCGGGTCGCCCACGTCAAGACCAGTGTCGGGTTCGAGGAGCACCGCGACGGCGACCGTGGGTGCTTCTGCTGGGGCCAGCAGCACCGCCCAACTGCCGGTTCGTTCGCGGTCGCTGTTTGGATCAAGCAGTTGGCCGGTCGCGACCGCTGCGGGAAACTCGACGCCGTCGGTCGGTGCGAGGCTGATCGAAGCGAGCTGCGCCTGTGCTGCCATGCGCGCCAGCAACCCAGCTGCATCAGCGATCTCGAAGATGCGACCGGCGTCGCGCGGCGTTGTCTGTGCGGATCCATCCGGGCTGGGCGGCTCGCCCTCGCCCGAGCGGGAGGCCGAGCGCGCGTCAACGCGTTGCACCACGTAGGGGCGCATCCGCACCCCGTCGTTGGCGATCGCAGCAGCGGCCAACGCCAGTTGAAGCGGTGTCAGGGGCACCCCGACGCCGAAGACGGCGCCGTCGGGTTCGCCGGGCAGATCGATGCCTGTCGAACCAAGCTGCCGGCGCGCCCCGTCCAGCAATTCGTCCCCGGTCGCATCGAGCGCGGCGTCGGCGCTGAGGGGGTAGTGGCGTTGGTAGGCGCGTGCCACCGGCGGCGAGGCACTGGTTGCAACTGCATCGGGTGCCAGCAGAACTTGCGCGTTGGGGTCGAAGCTGGGACGCGACCACATCGCCACGATGGCGCCGGTCGCGGGGTCCACGACAACGACGGCGCCGTCACGGTCTCCGAGCGCGGCGCGGGCGGTGAGCTGCACACCGTGGTTCACCGTCAAGATCACGTCGCCGACTCGGCCGCTGTCGGCGAACAGGTCGGCCAGCTGTGTCACGGCGACATCAATCGCGGTTCCTGACAGCTCGGCATCCCAGCTGCGCTCGAGACCGCTCGCGCCCGCAGCGGGTGAGAGGTAGCCCGCGATGTGGGCGTAGAGCGAGCCGTGAGGGTAGGTGCGCACCTGCACGGCGCCGGAGTCGTCTGGGCCGATGCCGGGCGCGATCGTCTCACCGTCCGCGCTGATGATCGCACCGCGCGCCGAACCGATGGCGGCCGCCGCTGCACGTGTGTTGAGTTCGTGACGGCGCAGCTCGTCGGCGCCCAGGAAGCCGATGTTGGTGAGCTGCACCAGCAGCACAGCGAAACTCACTGCGAGCGCGACGGCCAACCGTGTGATGCGCCGGTTCACGGGTCAACCAGTGGCAGCTGTTGAGGCTCGCCGTGGGAGGGATCGCTCGCGGGTCGACGTCTGCGACGCGCTGGCCTGACGGTGGGGGCACGGAGTTCGCCCGTCGGATCGTCCCCCGCCGCTGAGTCGTGGCCCGGACGGCGGGGCATACGGAGTTGCGTCGGTTCGGACACCCTTGGCGCGCTCTGCTCGAGTCGCAAGGTGCCGCTGACATCGGAAACTGCCAGCAGCATCGCGACGGCGATGCAGTTGCCGAGGTGTGCCGCAGGTCCATGGGCCACGAACGGCAGGGCGCCGACGGTGTGCGGAAGCAGCCGCAGCACCCCTGCGATGGTGGCAAGCGCCTGCAGCCCTATCACGGCGGTTGCCGTGGCAGCGAGCAGTCGATGCGTCTTCCGTGCCCGCTGGGCGATTCCAGCGCCGACCCCGACGAGCAGCATGAACGCAGCCAGCAGCGCTGCGCCGCCCAGAATGCCGAGTTCCTCCGCGATGACGGCGAAGACGAAGTCGCTGTGTACCGCCGCGATCCGTTGCGGAGCGCCGAGGCCGGGGCCCGCGCCGCTGATCCCGCCGGCGCTGATCGCGAACGCCGCCTCGACGGTGGATGCCCCCTCGCCAACAGCCCACGGGTCCTGCCAGTGGCGCATCTGTGCGGACAGCCAGTCGTACACCGAGGCGAGCACGATGACGCCGACTCCGTAGGTGGCGATCACGCCGCCGAGTGCGCGTGTGCGTGTTGCCCGAGCGACCGTCGGCAGTTCGCTGCCGACGAGATCGTCGCCGTCAAGCCACAGCGGCAACCATGCCGCTGCGAAGATCAACACCGACGACGCGAGGTCGCCTTGGGCGATGAGCAGCGTCCACGCTCCGACCGCAGCGACGATTGCGCCCACGGCATGGCGGTGAGGCACCAAGCGAGCCGGCAGCCAACGCGGGGCGGTGACCGTGAGCCCGCAGGCCGCCAGGATCACGCCGAGTTTGGCCACGCCGTACGGCTGCACGTTGAGCGATCCGAGGCTCAGCCACTGCCGGGCCGGTTCGTAGGCGCCGCCGGACACATCGATCCCGCTGGCGAAGCTGCCGAGCCCAGCCAGCACTGCGGCGATGAGACCGCAGGCGCTTGGACGTTGCATGAACCAGTCGAGGCGACGCATGGCGACCAAGGTCCCCACGAGGGCTGCGAACCCCGCCAGCACCGCGAACGTGTGGCCCCGTGCCAGTGCCGGATCGATCCGGACCACGAAGACCCAGCCGATGCCGATGAGCAAACCGACGACGCCGAAGAGAATCTCGTTGCTGTTCGGAGCCAATCGCCTGATTGCGACACGGGTCGCCGCGCCGCCGAGCAGAACGGTTCCCAACCAGACCGCCGTGCCCCACAGCGATCCAGTGTCGTCGTTGCGCGACACACCGATGGCGGCGACCGCGAAGGCAGCACAGACCACCACGGTCGCCATTGCTGCAAGCGCAGACTCGGTGCGGCGTCGCGCGCGCAGAGGTGGCCTCAGCGTGAGCGAGAACGCCGCCAGCTGCGCCGTCTGGGCGTGCTTTGCGTGCTGTCGCCCATCCGTGTGACTTCGGCGTCGGGAGCGGTCGGGGCGATCTCGATCCCTTCGATGTTGACGTCCACCACCAGCGCCGTGGAGTTGTCGCGTCCCCCGCGTTCGTTGGCCTGACGCACAAGCGAGCGTGCCACGTCTGATGGATGCTCATCGGTGTCCAGCAGCTCGGCGATTTCGTCTTCGGCCAGTTCGTTGGTGACGCCGTCGGTGCACAGCAGGAAGCGGTCATTGCCGGTGAGGCCGAGGATCCAGTCGTCGATCAGCACATCTGGTTCCACGCCGATGGCTCGAGTGAGCGTGTTGCGCCGGGGATGGTCGGCGGCCTGCTCGACCGTGAGATCGCCGGCCCGGATCATCTCGGCAACGAAGTTGTGGTCGATGGTGAGCTGGGTGAGCTCGCCCCCTTGGAAGCGGTAGACACGCGAATCACCGACGTTGACCAGGCACCACACCCGGCTGTCGTCTCTTTGCACCACGGCAATGGCACACAACGTGGTGCCCATGCCGGCGAGATCTGGATGGGCGGTCGAGCGATGGTGCACGACCTGGTTGGCGTGGCGGACGGCCGCCTGCAGCTCCGCCGGCGTTGAGGGGGAGTTGGCCGCAACGGTCTTCACGGCGAGGCTGGATGCGACGCTGCCGCCGAGGTGACCGCCCATTCCGTCGGCCACCACGAACAGACCGATGTCGGCGTACATGGCGTCCTGGTTCTCGGCGCGGCGCAGTCCCCGGTCGGACGCTCCGCCCCAGCGGATGCGCATCTGGCGGGCGGGGGCACTCATTGCGGACCAGTCTCGCGGCTTTGCCGGGCATCGGCACAGCCGAGTGCCGCGCACGCAGGGCGCGGCCAGTCCGCGATGTGGGCGCAGCGGGGTTCTGTCATGGGCTGACCTCGAAGACGGTGGAGCCGACTTGCACGTAGTCGCCGAGGCGCACAACGGTGGCGTTGGCGACCTTCTGGCGATTCAGGTAGGTCCCGTTCGTCGATCCCAGATCCTCCAGCAGGTGCTGGGCGCCGTTGCGGTACAGACGGGCATGAGATTGCGATGAGTAGCTGTCGGAGATGATCACGTCACACTCGGCGCTGCGCCCGATGGTCAGCGTGTCGGCCAGCAGATGCCGTTCGCCCTGAGCGCTCAGCGGCGAGCGCACGACGAGCGCCAATGGCTGCGGGGTGGCGTTGCCGTTGGGGGGCCCGTCGCCTCGCAGCGCAAGCAGCGATCTCCAGCCGAGGTGATTGCGGGGTGTCGCCACACCGGCCCACACGGCGCGCATGACCCGGAAGAAGAACAGGTAGAGCAGGACAAGCACGCCCAGCGCGAGCAGCCGCACCAGCTGCTCGGACATCAGCTCAGCTCCAGCCGCAGTTCGTGGGTGCCGATGGTGACGACATCGCCGTGGGCCAGACGATCGCTGGTCATCTCGATCCCGTTCAGCAGCGTCCCGTTGACGCTGGCCAGGTCCACCAGGAGCAGGCCATCTGCGTCCTCGCGTATCTGGGCGTGTCGTCGTGAGACCTTGGGGCCGTCGACCACGATGTCGCAGTCGTCGCGCCGCCCGATGACGGTCGAATGCCCCAGTTCGTGGCACTGTCCGTCGCTGCCGACCAAGCTGGCGCCAACCACGACGGCCCAGTGTAGGAGCGCAGGTTCGCGGGCTAGCCTGACCGCCCCACGCGCGAGTGGCGGAATTGGCAGACGCGCAGGCTTCAGGTGCCTGTGCCCGTAAGGGTGTGAGGGTTCAAGTCCCTCCTCGCGCACTGCGGCGACGACGTGGTGGCAGCCGGTGCGGGGCGTGGCCAGCGGACTGCTGTTCAGTCGATCTGTTCAGTCGATCTGTTCAGTCGAGGGCGCCCTCGTGTTCGAGCAATTGCGACTTGAGGTCGAGGCCGCCGCCGAAGCCCACGAGCGAGCCGTTGGCGCCGATGACCCGGTGGCATGGCAGCACGATCGGCACGGGGTTGCGGCCGTTCGCCTGGCCCACGGCCCGCACGGCTTTCGGCCTGCCGATCAGCGACGCCTGCTCTCCGTAGCTGCGGGTGCTGCCGTAGGGGATGTCACCGAGCGCCCGCCACGCCGCCACTTGAAAAGGGGTGCCTCGCAAGTCGAGTGGCAGGTCGAAGCTGGTGCGCTTCCCGTCGAAGTACTCGTCGAGTTGCTGCGCGGCCTGGTGCAGGATCGGGTGGGCGGGATCTTCGACCATGTCGTCGGGCAGCTTGACGGAGGTCTCCTCGCCACGCCATGAGACGGCGCGCAACCCCTGTTCGGTTGCCACCAAGCCCAACGGTCCGATCGGGCTGTCGATGGTCGTGTGCCAGTGCGTGTCCGCGCTGGCGGCTGCCGTGTCGGCGGGACCGGTGCTGGAATTCGATGGGCTCATGTGTTGCTCCAGAGTTCTCATAGGCCCCTCAGCGAAGGGTCGGTACTGCTTGGCCGGCGGAGTGCCACAGATGCTGCGCAGCCCACGCACGGTAGGGGCGCCAGCGTTGGGCCAGCGAGTCGATTTCCCGTGGCTGCATCGGATGGCCCACCAGGCGCTCAATTGCCCGGCGCAGGCCGAGGTCGGAGGCGGGGAATGCGTCGTCGTGGCCGAACACCCGCATCGCGATGAGATGTGCGGTCCAGGGCCCGATGCCGGGCAGTTCACAGAGTTGGGCCACGGTGGCTTCGAGGGTGTCGGTGGCGCTCAGGTCCACGTCGCCGCTGGCCACTGCACGGGAGATGCCGACAATGGTGTCGATTCGTCGCTGGGTGAATCCCAGCCCCGCGAGCCCTGCCGGTCCGGCATCAGCGAGCTTCGCTGCGTCCGGGAAGAGGTGAGTCAGTGGCACCGAAACGTCTTCGCCGTGCTCGATGCGCGCAGTTGAACCTGGGCAGCATTCCAAGAGCGCATCAATCGGTGTGCCGAAGCGCTGGGCGATCCGGCCGGACATCGTGGACGCTGCGGCGAGCGAAATCTGCTGCCCGACGACGATGCGGATAGCGGTCTCGAAGCGGTCCCATGAGCGCGGCACGCGCAAGCCCGGTGCGCCCCGCACAAGCGACCCGATGAGCGGATCGTCGGCGAGCGCAGCTGCAGCCGCCGAAGGATTGGTGTCGGTACCGAGCAAGGCCCGTGCGCGGCTCACGGCGTCGATGATTGAGTCGTACGTCGGCAGGTGCAGCCGCAGCTGAAGCTGTTCGCCGTTGCCTAGCACGGCCGCCATTGGGGCGGCGCTGGGTGGCACGGCCGCCATGGAGGCGGCGCTGGCACGGGTTGGAGGCGGCGCTGGTTGGGCCACCTCGACGATGCCGGCGTGCCCGTACGCGCTGAAGCTGCGGACATAAGCGGCTGAGCCGCCAGCACCGGTGACGGCCTCGACACCTGGTATGGCTCTGGAGGCCTGGTGCGAGATGAACGCCTCGAAGTCGAACGGCGCCAAGTACGGCAATGCGAGCACAAGGCCGCCGTCGAGGCGAGGCCGTTCGCCTCGGCGCCGTTTCGACCGCAACTCCGTGGGGGTGAAACGAAACACCGAAGTAATGGCTCTGTGAAGCTGGCGCGGCCCGCCGAAGCCCGCAGCACGGGCGATCTCGGTGAACGTCAGATCGGTGTCGTCGATCAGGCAGCGGGCGAAGTGCGCCCTGCGCGACCGGGCGATGGTTGTGGGAGTCGCGCCGACATGGTGCTCGAACAGCCGCCGTAGCTGGCGGGCGCTGTATCCCACGTGGGCCGCCAGTGCCTCTTCGTCGTGGTGATCGAGAAAGCCGTCGTTGATGCGCAGCAGTGCCGCTCCGACCGGCGAGGGCACATCCAGATCAGCCAGAGAGCCGGCGCGACGTTCTGGATGGCAACGCAGGCATGGACGGAAGCCAGCCACCTCGGCGGCCACCGGGTTGGAGTAGTGCGTCACGTTGTGCGGCAATGGCTGTGCCGAGCAGTCTGCTCGGCAGTAGATGCCCGTGGTGAGAACGGCTTCTACCTGCATGCAGCGAGTCTGGCCCGCAACGATCGGACATAAACGGACATTGCGATGGAGGTCCGAATGTGTCCGATTCACTTGGCATCAGCTCATGACGCTTGCCGAGAGCAAGCAATCGCCGCATCCCAGGGTGGAAATTAGTCTCGAATGTGCGAATATGGCACAGTGAAGACCGAGACAGCAAGCGACCTCGGCATCCGGGTAGCTGAGGCACGTGAGCTTGCGGGAATGACGCAGGCCGAGTTGGCGGCGGTCAGTGACTTGGGTCGGACCGTCATTGCCAAGATTGAGGCCGGCTCTCGCAAGCTCGGTGCCGCCGAACTTGTCCGTCTCGCGGAGTCTCTCCGTCGTCCGGTGGATTGGTTCTTCTTGGAATCCCCCCCGGCGGTGGTGAGCAGGCGCTCTGACCCGAACATTCGCGGGCTGTCGGCGCCGCTGGATGCCAGGGTCGACTGGATTGCCCGGGACATTGCTGACCTGCATCAGTTGGACGAGCTGCCGAAGTACGAACGGTTTGTGCAGGCGCCACCTGAGTCCGTGGACGGCGCAGCGAGAGCGGCAGGTGCACTTCGACGACATCTTGAAGTCCCCGATGGCCCGCTGCGTGATCTGCAAGCTCTTGCTGAGCGAATCGGCTTATTCGTCTTCTCGCTCAACCTTGGCGTCGACGGCGGCGATGCTGCATACGTTGCTGTCGAGGACGCTGGCGTGGTGGTGATCAACGGCAAGATGGACCCCGGGCGACGTCGATTCAATCTCGCACACGAACTTGGGCACCATGTCTTTCAGGACGCCTATGCACCAGAAGTCCGACTCTCGCCTCAAGACGACACCGAGCGCTTGATCAACGCCTTCGCGATTCACCTGTTGCTGCCGCTCGGCGATGCGCGATCGCTCGTTGAAGAGTTCTCAGCCGATGTGCGGCTTGCAGCCGTTGCTGCCGGCGTGCGGTTTCGGCTGAGCTGGACGGCCGTGTGTGCACAGCTGCGCAACGCCGGACTCGTGGATGCGGGTTCATATGAGGACTTGGTGGCTCAACCGCCTTCTCGTGTCGATTTCATCGAATTGGGCGAGCGGTGGCAACCAGAGTTGGAGGCACCCGCGGTGCCTCCCAAGTACGGGCGGCGTGTGCTCTCGGCATATAGGCGCCGGAAGCTAACCGCCGAGCGCGCGGCGGAACTTCTCTGGGAAACACTGACCGTCGCGGAATTGCCAGACCAAGTCGAACTGTCGGCCGAGGTGTATCGACGGGAGTTTGGATCGGTTGAGTGACGCGGGAGTTGGTGTTCGACACCACCGCGTTGAACTATTTCGCCCTCGGAAACGTTCAACTCTCGGCTAGCGACCTAGCTTTGTTCGCTCGTTACAAGCGGGAATTGGGCGGCGGCCCGAGTAAGAACCTCGGCGAGGCGGCTGTTCTCGCGTGGTGCGCGAGCACCGGCGGCACGGCCATTATCGATGAATCCCGTGCTCGGGATATCGCGCACCAAGACGGCATAGCTGTTCACGGGTCGCTGTGGTTGATCCAGCTCGGTGTGAAATCGAATCTCCTTGACCGATCTGCCGCCATAACGCTGATTGATCAGCTCCGTTCGGCTGGCATGTATCTCCCCCGAGACAGCGCGGCTCTCGTGGCGTGACTGTCGGTCAACAGGAATCGCCGATCGATGTTCGTTGACGACTTCAGAACCCGTGGGTCGCCTAGATCAGCCTTGATGTTCGGTGCCGCTGGCGACAGCTCGCCGGGCTCGGCGGCGACGCAGCCACCACCACGCCACCCAGAGCGCGATCGCGATGACTGGCAAGAACGGGAGCAGAGCGCCGATGACCAGCAGCACTCCGTTGCCCACGGCCACGAGCGCATCCCAACCGCCGCTCAGCGCATCGCCGAAGCCCGGTGGCGAGTCGTCCTCGATAATCAAGATGTGGAGCGTGTGGCTGCGAGCCAGGCGCGGCCCCTCTTGCCCGCTGTCGGTCACGGGCACGGCGCTCAGCCGGACATCAACCTCGAGGCCCCGGGTGGCCACCCGCCCGGCAATGCGACCGTCTTCGACCGTTTCGTGCAGCGTGGCGACGGCGCGCTCGCCGGGTTCGATCCTCTCGAGGTTCATGCCTTCGGGAACCGTCAGGTCGTCGTTGCCGAACCGCAGCGCATTCGAGCTGAGAGTCACCTCGGTGAGGGTGGTCTCGCCGTCGTTCTCCAGCTCGATGCAGATTCCCACCTCGCCTTCGGACGGTGCGACGAGATCGGTGAATCCCAGGCAGGGGTCGTCGTCGCCGGAGGCCAGCCATGAACGCAGAATCACCGACGTCGGCGGCACCGCCTCGACCGACTCGGTGATCATCAGCGTGATCGTGGCCAGGTCGACCCGGTCTCGCAGCGAGCGCAGCTGGCCTCGGAGCCGCTCCAGGTTCGTCTCGCGCTGGGCGAGCTCGCGTTCCAGCTCGGCCACGCCCTCCACGTCGGTGGCACGGCTGAGGAAGTCCCGAAGCCGCTCCACGCTGGTCTCGGCGGTGGAGATGCGGCTGGTGAGGTCGACGACGATGTCGGTGACGTCTTCGGCGCTGACGCTCTGTTCCACAAGTTCGCCGACGTTCGACAGGCGCTCCAGCGCGACCGAGAATTGTTCGGGTCGCACCTTGAACGTCAGCGTGGTGTGGGCCCGACCCTGGGTGTAGGTCTCCTGGCCGAACGTGAGACCGCCCAGCCCTTGAATGATCGAGGTGGCCTGCGCAGCCGCGGCGGCCACGTCGGCAGCTTCGACCGAGATCCAGGCCGTGCGGATGATGTCGCGGCCCAGATCGGTGAGTACAACCGGTGGTGTGCCAGCCAAGGAGGCTGAGCCCGACTCGTCCGAGTCTTGGAGCAATCTGACTTCAACCGTCTCCGCGCCCCCGAGGGAGGATGGTTCGTCCATTTCCTCCTCCGCCATGGCCGTTTCCATGTCATCGGCCATGGCGAATTCGCCGTCGGGCATGTCCGAATCGGAGGTGGCAAACGCCGCGGCCGCTTCCTCGGTGTATGAGGTGTAGGCGTCATCATCGCCACCAGCGCAGGCCGCAGCCAGCAGCGTGAGGGCAAGTGCCGCCGCGATGAACTGCCACACAGCTCCTTTGCGTTGTCGGCGAACGTGGTCGGTGGCGGCGGTCATGGCGTGCTCCTTTTGTGAGCGGTGGTGTCAGCGGAAAGCTGGGATGTTGGTGATCTGCTGGCCGAGGATCAGCCCGTGGATCTCCTCGGTGCCCTCGTAGGTCATGACCGATTCCATGTTCGCCGCGTGGCGCATCGGCGCATATTCGGTGGAGACCCCGTTGGCGCCCATCATCGCTCGAGCGGTGCGGGCCACATCGATGGCCACCCGGCAGTTGTGCCGCTTCGCCATCGAGATGTGATGCGGTCGCAGCCGGTGCTGTTCCTTGAGCTGCCCAAGGCGCATTGCCTGCAGGTTGGCGTTGGTGATCGACGTGAGCATGTCGGCGAACTTGATCTGGCTGATCTGGAAGCTGGCCAGCGGCTTGCCGAATTGGGGGCGTTCGAGCTGGTAGTCCAGCGCTGCCTCGTAGCAGCAGCGGGCCACGCCCACGGCCCCGAAGACAATGCCGAAGCGCGCTTCTGACAGGCAGCTCAGCGGCGCGCCGATGCTCAGCGCATCGGGTAGGCGCATCGACTCGGGCACTTCGACATCGTCCATGTAGAACTCGCCGGTCACCGAGGCCCGCAGCGAGAGCTTGTTCTGGATCTTGCGGGCCTCGAAGCCCGGCGAGTCGGTGGGCACGAGGAAGCCCCGGAAGCCGTCGTCGGTGTTGGCCCACACGATGGCCAGGTAGGCCAGCCCGGCGTTGGTGATCCAGCGCTTGGCGCCGTTGAGGATCCAGGTGTCGCCCCGGCGAACCGCCCGAGTGGTCATCGAGACCGGGTCGGAGCCATGGTCGGGCTCGGTCAGCCCGAAGCAGCCGATGATCTCGCCGGCGGCCATGCGCGGCAGCCACGTCTCCTTCTGCTCGGTCGAGCCGTAGCGCCAGATCGGGAACATGCACAGCGAGCCCTGCACCGAGACGAAGCTGCGCAGCCCGCTGTCGCCGGCCTCCAGCTCCCGGCAGGCCACGCCGTAGGCCATGGCCGAAGCGCCCGCACAGCCGTAGCCGTCGAGGTGCATGCCCAGCAGGCCCATGTCGGCGATCGTCGGGACCAGCTCCATCGGGAAGGTGCCCGCCTCGAAGTGGTCGCCCACGATCGGATCCCACTCCTTGGCCACGAAGGTGGCGACGGTGTCGCGGATCATCTCCTCCTCGTCGGTGAGGAACTCGTCCATCTCGTAGAAATCCGACAGCGGGGCAGGCGTGAGGCTCATGGGCGAATACTGCCGCGCTGGCGAAGGGCGGGCCAGCCAGCCGCTCGGATCGTCGCCGAACAGACATGCATCCGACATGGGCTGCCCGGCGGCGAAACCTGTCGCCGCGATAGATCTGTGGCGTTCCGCAGTGCCGTCGCCGGTGCGGTCCCCAGTGCCTTCCCGTCTCCAATCGCAGTACTGTGCGCTGCTATGTCCGAGGACCCACAGGCGACGCCGCCGCCCGCCGAGAGCAGGCTCTATTTCCGCCAGCTGCTGTCGGGTCAGGATTTCGCCACCGGTGACCCGATCGCCCGCCAGATGGTGAATTTCTCCTACCTGATCGGCGACAGGGAGACCCGCGAGGCGGTCGTTGTGGATCCGGCCTACGACGTCGACGACCTGCTCGGCATCCTCGCCGAAGACGACATGGCGCTCACCGGTGTGCTGGCCACGCATTTCCACGCAGACCACATCGGCGGGAACATGATGGGTTACAGCATCGAAGGCGTGGCTCAGCTGCTCGAGCGCCAGGGCACCAAGATCCACCTGCAGGCGCCCGAAGCCGAGCTGGTGCGAAAGACGACGGGCATCTCGGTGAGCGACATGGAGCTGCACGCGCCGGGCGATGTTGTGTCGGTGGGGGCAATCGACATCGAGCTGCTGCACACCCCGGGGCATACGCCCGGCAGTCAGTGCTTCCTGGTGGCAGGGGCGCTGGTGGCCGGCGACACGCTGTTCCTCGACGGCTGCGGGCGCATGGACCTGCCCGGCAGCGATCCTGCTGCGATGTACCGCTCGCTGCACGACACGCTTGCCAAGGTGCCCGACTCGACTGTGCTGTTTCCCGGGCACCGGTACTCGTTCGAGCCGAGCGCCACCATGGGCCAGACACGCCAGATGAACTACGTCTTCAAGCCAAGCAGCGAGGCGCAGTGGCTGATGATGTTCGGGCAGGGCTGACGTGATGTGTTCTGCGCCGAGGGTGTGATGGTGGCGCAGTGGCTGATGATGTTCGGGCAGGGCTGATGCCTGGGTCTGCTGCGCCGCTGCCGCCCATTGTCGATTCGGCCCAGATTGCGGGCCGCGATGACGTCGTGATGTGCGACGTGCGCTGGTACCTCGATGGCCGCTCAGGGCTCGACGCCTACCTGGACGGCCACATTGCCGGCGCCATTTGGGTGGATCTGGACGTTCACCTGTCGGCGCACGGCGGGCCAGAGCATGGCCGCCATCCGCTGCCGGGTGCGCAGAGCTTCGCTGACTCGCTCGGCGAGCTTGGCATCGGCCCTGATGACACCGTTGTGGCCTACGACGATCAGGGCGGGCTGCCCGCCAGCCGGCTCGTGTGGATGCTGCGTGTGCTCGGCCACGACGCGGCGCTGCTCACCGGCGGTCTGCAGGCGTGGCCCGGCTCGACGGCGACCGAGCGGAACCACCGTGCGCCGGTGACGTGCCCGGTGCGGGGCTGGCCCGATGGCGCGTTCGTTGACATCGACGCAGCAGCGGCAGCCGGTGCCGGCGCCAACAGCGTGCTCATCGATGCCCGCGGCGGCGATCGCTACCGCGGCGAGACCGAGCCGATCGACGCCCGGCCAGGGCACATCCCCGGGGCGGCCAACGTGCCGTTCGCCGACAACTTCGACGCCGGCGGCTTCTTCGCTGACCTAGCGACGCTGCGAGCCCGTTACGAATTCGAAGGCGTCGCAGACGCAGACGAGACCGTCATCTATTGCGGATCGGGTGTCAGCGCCTGCACGGACGCGCTCGCGATGGAGCACGCCGGGCTCGGCCGCCCGAGCGTCTACATCGGATCGTGGTCGCAGTGGAGCCACACCGACCGCCCCGCCGAGACTGTCTGAGCGATCTAGCCTCGCCGCCGCGCCTGCTGACGGGACTGTTCCGCTTCTTTTCTGTGCAATAAAGCTCGCTCAGCGAACATTTCTGCACAGAAAAGGCACCACGAGTCAGACCGGTGAGCCGGGCGGCGGGCCTGCCGAGGTGAAGTGCGTGTCGGGCGGGTCGACGGCCCAGGCCGCTTCCTGGTCCCAGCGGTCCTCGAAGACGAGTTCGCGCAATGGCCGTCGCCGCACTGGGCCGTGGCGTCCAGCGGGCCGGCCGAGCGGGATGGTCGCATGGATCGCCACGCCCTCGGGAATGCCGAGCAGCTCGCACAGTTCGTCTTCGACATCGTGGTGCCAGCCAGTGATGACGCCGCCGTATCCCAGCGCCCGTGCCGCCAGCAACAGGTTCTGCACGGCTGGAAACACCGAAGCGCCTTCGGTGAACGTGGGCTTCCGGTATCGCACCAGGCACGCCAGGATCACCACTGGCGTCTCGGAGAAGTGATCGACGAAGTGCTGCATGGTGCGGGCCATGCGAGCTTTGGGCGAGTTGTCGGCGGCGCCGGAGCCTTCGGTGTAACCGTCGCCGGAGCGCTTCGAGTTCCAGCCTTCCCGGAAGCACCGGCCCAGCAGCGCTTTCGCTTGGCGCGCAACCGGGCCATCGCGCAGCACGACGAAGCGGAACATCTGCCGGTTGGAGCCGCTGGGTGCTCGGCTCGCGTGCCACAGGATTGACGCCAGGTCCTCGTCGGGGATCGGGTCGGGAAGGTAGCGACGGATGGAGCGGGTGGTCGCCAGGCCTTCCAGCAGCCCGATCGACCCGGGCTCAGCCCCAGTGTCGGACCCGGCAGCCCCAGTGTCAGCCCCAGTGCCAGTCCCAGTGTCCGTCTCAGCTTGACTCATCACCTGTCACCCTGTGTCTCGTTGAGGAAGTCCACCAGTTTGACGATGGCGTTCTCGGTGACAACGCCCGCGATCCGCCCACCGCTGTCGACGACGGGGTACAGCTCGATCTCCGTGTCAGCCATCGCTTCGGTGACTTCGCGCAGTGTCCACGACGGGCGTGCTGGTTCGATGTCGGTCGTCATCACCTCGCCGCACGTGACCGACATCCAGTCATTGCGATCCACATGGCGGGAATCGCTGAGCCGGATAACACCGAGGAAGTTCCGTTCGGGCCCCACCACGACGGCTTCGAGCTGCTTGCGAGGCAGCGCGATGCCCCACACGAAATCAGCCAGCGGAGCGTCGGCACTCACCGTGGGCACATCGGTTGACATCGCTGAGTTGACAGGCATCTCCAGGCGACGCTCGAGGTGCCCCGTGCGGCTGTCCCGCTGGTACCGCGAAACCGAGGAGTTGCCGATGAGCACCTGCGACACGGCCACCGCCACCAAGGCGGGCACGACAAACGCCGGAGCGCCCGTGGATTCAGCCACGAACATCACCGCTGCGAGCGGGGTGCGGTAGCCCGCCGCCAGGAATGCGGCCACGCCGATGAAGGGGAAGAACGCCAGCGATTCGGGACCCAGCTCGATCCAGCCCCCGACCAAGCGCCCGATGATCAACCCGAACACGGCCAACGGGATGAACACGCCGCCCACGCCGCCCGATGCGAGCACCGTCGATGTCGCCAAGACGCGCACCGCCAGCAGTGCTCCGAGCAGCACGAGCGACTGGTCGGGATCGAGCGACCAGCTCACCAGCTGACCCTCGGCGGTCGGGCCCAGCGACAACGGCGCCTCGAACAGGAACTCGCAGAGCACGGCGAGGCCCACCAGGATCCCGCCGCCGCACAATGCCACCAGCCACCAGGGCCGGTCGGACTCCTGAATCCGCTTGGCGGCTCCCAGAATGCGGCAGAACGCTGACGCTGCAAGCCCGCACAGGGCGCCCACGACGGCTGCTCCCAGCAGTTCCTGGCGGCCGAATCCGACCCTCACCATCTCGGTGCCGATTTCGAATGGGCGGTCGTCGAAGCCGGTGACCAGCACGTACACGACGTAGCTGGACGCGCTTGAGAGCAGTGCGGGAAGCAGGGCCCGGCGGCCCAGGTCACTTCTGTAGGGCGCTTCGAGGGCGAACAGCACTCCGGTGGCGGGTGCTTGGAAGATGGCGCTGACGCCCGCCGCAGCGCCGGCCACCAGCAGTGCGTAGCCCTCCCGGTTGCGGAACAGTCGCCGGGCGACGTGTTGTATCGCGCTCCCCGCCTTGGCACCCGCATAGATGGACGGGCCTTCAAGGCCGACTGCGCCTCCGGACCCGATGGTGACGATGCCGGCCGCCAGCCGGAAGGGCAGGTCGCGGAACCGCATCGGATGGTTGCGGTCGTGGAAGGCCCGGATGTACTCCTCCGCGGTGGACGGCGAGAGTCGGCGACCGGCATCGGCCCAGCGCAGCATCAGCACCGCAGCCCACAGTCCGAGCGCCGGTGCCAGCACTCGCTGCCACGGCGGCAGGTGCAGCACCCGTTCGAGCAGCACCTTCTCGCTCAGCACGGCTACGGCGGCCACGATCAAACCGGTGACGACGCCCACGGCGACATACGTCGCGAAGCGGAGCAGCCGGTTTCTCATGCTGCTGCATTTCTAATTCTTTTTGCCACAAGGCGCGTCCAATCGCCAGAGTTCTCCCGGCGATGCAAGCCGGCTCGCGAGCGGGCACACGACCTGCCGGTGACGAAATCACGTGTGCGGAGAGGGTGGGATTCGAACCCACGAACCACCTTGCGGCAGTTACTTCCTTAGCAGGGAAGCGCCTTCAACCGGACTCGGCCACCTCTCCATTCGCAACCAGCCGCTGGGCGGCAGGCGCACCGCAACAAGATAGCCCCGAGCAGAAAGCTTCCGCGATGTCCCCGACGATAAGTTGGCCTGCGGAGGGGTGGCAGAGCGGACGATTGCGACGGTCTTGAAAACCGTTGAGGCGCAAGCCTCCGGGGGTTCGAATCCCCCTCCCTCCGCTCACCGGGATCTCCGACCCTCTCTGAGGTGTCTCGGACCAGGCGGCTGGAAGCCACTACGACCACGGCGACCAGCGGCTCATCGGCGGACGCGAGCGAATAAATCGGGCGACGGAATGCAACGTACGCTTTAGCGTCCGTCGTTCATGGCGAGCGATCGGACTAGGCACCAGAACCGAGACTACGAGCGGCTATTCCGGCAAGCGGAAGACCATGGTTGGCGCATCAAGAAAACCAAGAGACACTTTGCTTTGTACTGTCCGGCTGAGTGCGGCAAGCACATCGTGGCCGTGTCCGCTACGCCGTCAGACCATCGCAGCCTGCGAAATACAAGAGTTCACATGAGGAAGTGCAAGACAACCGAGGGGTGGGGATGAGCGGATCACGCACCGAGGCAACCTGCAAGATCGGCATCGTGCATGAGGACGAAAACGGTGCGAGGCCGTTGACCTACGACGAAGTGTGCACATTCGTGAGCGATCTCATGGAGCACCTGCTCGGCGACGACCGCGTCATTGACCCCGTGGCGTCCGGGGACGCGGATGAAGGTGAGATCGAGATCACGTTCGAGTTGCTGCGTCCAGTAGCGACTTCCGACACTGATGTCGAAGTCTTCGACATCGTTCATGACGCTGGGGCGGCGCTGGGCGCGGAATGGCGCAATCTGTCGGGTGCGGCCGCGGGCCGTCGCACCACGACGTTGACTCGGTCGACGACCATGCTGACACGGCACAGCCAGCAGGTGCAGGACGCTCGCGAATCGGTGCCCGCCTAGCCCGAGTGGGCGTCGAAGAATTTGAGCCTCAGGTTCTCGTACGTCTCTACGAGACCTGGTGCTTGCCCGAGAGTTCGTCTGCGAGTTGCTCGCGGGCGTGATGTGTGTCGAATGGCTCGCGAATGGGCTCATCGGCCACGACAGGTCTCAACGAGTCTCGGCACGGCGCAGTCGGACATCTACAACGCCGTCACGCTCGCCGGAGTCGTCGGCACCGATTGTGAGGCACCTGCCGGGCCCCTCGGCGCCGACATGACAACCGAACAGCAAGCACGCCTCGACACTGCCAGCGCGAGCGGCGCTCCGCAACGAGATTTCTGAGTTGCTGGTTGGTGCAACGGGGTTATGCAAGTTGCAAACAATGTTGCAACTTGCAAAGCACAGTGCAAGAAATCACATCAGCGTAGGCTGACAATATGGCTCGGAAGTCGCGCGGCGCAGGCGGTTCGGTACCGGCGCCGAACCTGTTCACGCCCGGATTCGGTCATGCCCCGCACTTCTTTGTCGGTCGTGACGCCATGCTCACCGATGTCCGAACCGCGCTGCACAGCGGTCCCCGTGACGATCGGATCACCTCGGTCGTTCTCGGCCCACGCGGATCAGGCAAGACGGTGACGCTCGGCATGATCGAGGATGCCGCCGAACGAGACGGCTGGGTGGTGTTCGCGCTGGATGCGAGTACCGCCGGAATCGGGGACCGCATCAGCGACATGATCTTGTGGGGCCAAGAGCAGTACGAGGACTACCCCGATGTCAGCGGTCGCTCCCAGCGCACTGCCGTGAGTTCGCGACTGGGTCCCAGGCTGGCATCGGTGCAGCGTGAAGTAGTGCGCGAGGTGCGTCACGACTGGAGTTTGCGGCGGCAGCTCACGGTGCTGGGGATCCACGCTGCACAGCGGGGGACTGGAGTGCTGCTCAGCCTGGACGAGATGCACGGTGCTCAGCGAGACGAGATGCGGCGCCTCGCGGCCGACCTGCAGCACACCACGAAGCGTGAAGAACTCCCGGTCGCGTTCATCGGCGCCGGATTGTCGGACATGAAGCACACCGTTCTGCGTGACAAGAAGCTGACGTTCTTTCACCGTGGTGGCAAGTTCGACATGCCGCCCCTCACGGTTGCCGACGTGATGCGGTGTCTGAAGCGGACGGTGAGCGATGCCGGCGGCGCGATCGAGACTTCAGCGCTGCGCAGTCTGGCGGAGGCGACTGGTCCGCTGCCGTACCGCATGCAATTGCTCGGCTACCACGCGTGGTTGATTGCTGACGCGCCGCTGTCGCCAATCGACGATCACGCGGCAAGCGAGGCCATCCGTGAGACAGATCGCGTTATGTCCGACCGGGTGTTCCGCCCTACGTGGCACGATCTCAGCGAGCCCGAGCAGACGTTCTTGCACGCAGTTGCTTACCTCGGCGGAACTGCGGAACCCTTGCGCATCGCGCAGCGGACGGGGATGCCCAAGTCCCAGCTAGCTGACATCGAACATCGGCTCGTCAACGTCGGCTGCGTGAACGTGCGCCCAGACGGGAGCGTTGAGTTCGGTGCTGTGATGAATGCCGAGGTCGTCTTGGAAGCGGCGGCCCGCGAAGCTCGTTACGACCTCGGAGATGCGGGTGCGGTCATCTCGCGGACGGGCCGGCGTCTTGCACCCCGTTGTCACTACCTGATGCCCAGGGTCAATGCCAGGTGCATTCGCCGGAAAGGCCACCCCGGTCCGCACCGATCGGCGTAACAGAAATGGGCGCTGATCTGCGCTCACTGAAGCTCACTCCCTCCGCTCGCTAAGTCAGCCAGAACCGCCAAGGCGTCTCAGGGACTTGCGTCCGCAGCCTCCAACGCGGCAGCGAGGAGGTCGGTGAGTCCGATCGATGCTGCTGTGTGGGTCAGTTCGGCAATGTCGAGCGACGCGTGTTGGGCTTGCAGCAGCCCGACCACATCCCGCCATTGACGTTCGGAGACATGCCCTCCGTCGCGGTACCACTCCAGCTTGCGGAGAATCTGCTCGGCCGGCGCCGTGACCCACAGGTGCTGCGGCGGATTGTCGCGGACGATGACGCGTCGACGTCGTTCGAGCTGGAGCGTGTCCAGAAGGCTCTCACCGAGCACGAAGAGGTCCACTTTCAAGCCACTGTCGTCGATGAGGTTGAACGACGTGTGCGCAGCGACCGCGCGTTGCGCTTCCGCGACGGGCACGTAGAACTCGATTTCGAGCGACCCCACGAAGTCCTCGAGTTGGTGGCCTTCCAAGCGGATGGCCATGTCGATGTCGACGGTGCCCCGTGGTTCACCGAACATCGAGCTGGCGAGCGAACCGCCCAGTGCGTAGGGGATGCCGTGATCATCGAGGATGTCCGCCACGCGCATTGCCAGCGCGAAGGGATCGGTCACTGCGGCCAGCGACCGTCGGGACCGAACGCGGCCGTAGCGATCTCGGTGCCGTATCGCCGTTGCGCCAAGAGGTAACGGATGCGGCCCTCGCGGGCGTCGGGTTCATCGCTTCGAATGCCTGCACGGGCTGCGGACTCGATGGCCGATGACATCGAAGCGGCCAGATTCGCTCGCTGCAATGGCGTCATCGATGACCACGTCTGGGTGAGCCGATTCCAGGCTTCCGGCGACGTGTCCGCAGGCCGTATCGCTTCAGGATCGGCCTCATGGGGAGCCAAGCGACCAACTGGGCCATGGTGAGCGTCATCGCTTTGTGCCGCCATGGTCACAAGGTAGGCGAGCGTTGCTCAACGGACGAGGCGACGCAGCGACTTCAGTTGAGGCGCAAGCCTCCGGGGGTTCGAATCCCCCTCCCTCCGCAGAGGTGTTTCAGGCCAAGGGACCGGTCGCTGTCTCTACCGCGGTCACCAGAGCCTCGGCGGCGAGCATCTGCTCGGCTGCGGCGAGTTCGGGCGACAGCCAGCGGTCGGGACCCGGGCCGGGCACCTTGGTCCGCAGCAAGTTGAGCGCCGCGGCGGTTCCCGCCGCGGGCGCCAAGGGCGCTCGCAGTTCGATGCCGCGGGCGGCTGTCACCCATTCGATGGCCAGGATGCGGCGCAGGTTGGCGATGGCCCGGCGCAGCTTGCGAGCCGCGCCCCAGCCCATGGACACGTGGTCTTCCTGCATGGCGGAGGTGGGCAGCGAGTCCACTGCGGCCGGCGCGGCCAGGCGCCGGTTCTCGGCGCACAGGGCGGCAGCGGTGTACTGGCCGATCATCAGGCCGCTGTCCACGCCCGGATCGTCGGCCAGGAAGGGGGGCAAACCAGCCGAACGCTTGGGGTCGAGCAGCCGGTCGATGCGGCGTTCTGCGATGGCGCCGACCTCGGCCGCAGCGATGGCGAGGTAGTCGGCTGCCAGCGCGACCGGCGCTCCGTGGAAGTTGCCGCACGACTCGACGCGGCCATCGGGCAGCACCATCGGATTGTCGATGGCCGAGGCCAGTTCCCGATCGGTCACGGCTGCTGCGAAGTCGAGGGTGTCGCGGGCCGCTCCGTGCACCTGGGGCGTGCACCTGATGGAGTAGGCGTCCTGCACCCGGTCGTCGCCGAAGCGGTGGCTGGCCACGATGGGCGAGCCGGCCAGCAAGGCCCGGAGGTTGGCTGCGCAGGCCTGCTGGCCGGGATGGGGCCGCAGCGCCACCAGGTCGGCGGCGAAGGCCCGATCGGTGGCCAGCAGAGCCTCGACGCTGCAGGCGGCCACGATGTCGGCGACCCTCAGCAGGCCGGCGAGATCGTGGACGGCCAGGCAGAGCATTCCCAGGATCCCGTCGGTGCCGTTGGTAAGGGCCAGGCCCTCCTTCTCAGCGAGGACCAAGGGCTCGATGCCCGCCATCGAAAGGGCCTCGGCCCCGTCAATCGTGCCCCCGTCGTCGGTGAGGACTTCGCCTTCGCCGATCAGCACGAGCGCAGCATGGGCAAGCGGCGCAAGGTCGCCGCTGGCACCCAGTGAGCCGTGTTCGGGCACCGCAGGCACCACGCCCGCGTTGATCAGACGCACCAGCGATTCCGCAACCTGCGGCCTCGACCCTGAGGCCCCGAAGGCGAGCGTCCGGGCCCGCAGAAACATCATGGCCCTGACCACCTCGGGCTCTACCGCCGGGCCCATCCCGGCGGCATGGGAGCGGATCAAGGACTGCTGCAGAGCGGCCCGACGGCTGGCCGGAATGGTGGTGTTGGCGAGGGCGCCGAAGCCGGTGGAGATCCCGTAGACCGGCTCGCCGTCGGCTAGGGCCTCGACGATGCCGCGGGCTGCGGTCATGGCGGATCGGGCGTCGTCGCTGAGGCGAACCTTTGAGCCGTGCCGGGCAACCGCGACGACATCAGAGACAGTGACGCCAGGGCCGTCGAGTACCACCGTCATGCCGAGAATGCCTCGACGGACGAGAGCGCGGCCGATGTGGCGACGGCCGCTTCGGTCACGGCGTCGGCGGCGGTCTGCAGGCGGGTGCCGACGAGCCGCTCCGCCGGACCCAGCACCGACAGAGCCGCTACCGGGCCCTCCAAACCGTGGACTGGCGCGCAGACCGCGGTGACGTCGGACTCGATGGCGCCGGTATTGAAGACGGGCGCGGGGCGGGCACCGCGCCCGAGCGGAGCGGCGAGCAGCGCCGCCCCCACCGCGGTGCCGTCGATGGGAACCGACCGGCCCACCCAGCCGACGTGGCGGATGGCCCGACGGCTCTCGACCGTGGCGATATAGACGGCAGCGTCGCCGTCGCGCACGGCGAGGTATGCGGACTCCTCGGTGGCCTCGACCAATCGTTCGAGCTCTGGCTGGGCTGCCGATCGGAGCCGGGCGTAGGGGCCGGACTGCAACGATGCCAAGGCGGTGCGCACGAACGCCGGACCCACGGAATAGGAAGCGGATCTGTCCTTGACGAGGTAGCCACGGTCGGTCAGAACCCGCAGATGTCGCAGAGCCGTGCTGGCCGGCATGTCCGTCCGGGCGGCTGCCGCAGTCAGGCTGAGTTCGCCGTTGGTAATCACGGCGTCCAGCAGCGACAGCACCCGCTCCGCCGAGCGTGACCTGTGCAGCGGGGCAGCAGTAATTTCAGTGCATGAAATCTCTTGCTGCATATTGACATCATAGGCCGACGTTCGGTAACGTGTGCACACCACACAGCAGCCAGCGCGAGGTCCTCTATGGCAGGCAGCACACAGCACAGCGCCAGCGCCCCTCGGGGCGGAGTGAGAGCTCCCACCGGGACTGCGCTGACGTGCCGGAGCTGGCCCCAAGAAGCCGCCTTCCGGATGCTGCAGAACAATCTCGATCCCGACGTGGCCGAGCGCCCCGACGATCTCGTCGTGTACGGGGGCACCGGTCGGGCGGCGCGGTCGTGGCCCGCTTTTCACGCCATGATCGCGACGCTGACCGATCTGGCCGACGACGAGACCATGCTGGTGCAGTCGGGCAAGCCGGTAGGGGTGGTCCGCACCCACGAGTGGGCGCCCAGGGTGCTGATCGCCAATTCCAACCTTGTCCCGGAGTGGGGCAACTGGGACGAATTCCGCCGGCTGGAGCAGCTCGGCCTGACCATGTTCGGCCAGATGACAGCGGGGTCGTGGATCTACATCGGCACCCAGGGGATCCTGCAGGGCACCTATGAGTGCTTCATGGCCATCGCCCGCAAACGCTTCGGGGGGTCGCTGGCAGGGACCCTCACCGTCACCGCCGGGCTGGGCGGGATGGGCGGTGCTCAGCCGCTGGCCATCACCATGAACGATGGGGTTGCCCTGTGTATCGAGGTCGACCCCGAACGCGCGGCTCGCCGGGTTGAGACCCGCTATCTCGACGTGGTCGCCGACGACTACGCCGATGCGCTGCGCCGATGCTCCGAGGCCGTCAGGGCCCGCCGCCCGCTGTCAGTGGGACTGGTCGGCAACGCGGCCGACGTGATGCCGCGCCTTCTGGCTGACGGCGTCGCTGCCGACATCGTCACCGACCAGACCTCCGCGCACGACCCGCTGGCATATGTTCCCAACGACCTGTCGCCCGAGGCGTCGGACGAGCTGCGGCGCAACCAGCCCGACGAGTTCGTGCGCCGGTCCCGGGCGGCCATGGCCACCCACGTGGAGGCCATGGTGGGTTTCCTCGACGTCGGCGTCGAGGTGTTCGACTATGGCAACAGCCTGCGGGCCGAGGCCGCTCTCGGCGGCTGCGAGCGGGCCTTCGACTATCCGGGCTTCCTTCCTGCCTACATCCGGCCCCTGTTCTGTGAGGGCAAAGGGCCGTTCCGCTGGGTTGCGCTGTCGGGCGACCCGGCCGACATCGCGGCTACGGACCGGGCCGTGCTTGAGGAGTTCCCTGATGACGAGGGTCTCAAGCGATGGATCACCCTGGCTAGCGAGCGGGTCGCGTTCCAGGGCCTGCCGGCCCGGATCTGCTGGCTCGGCTACGGGGAGCGCCACCGGCTGGGGCTGCGGTTCAACGAGATGGTCCGGTCCGGCGAGCTGGCCGCGCCGATCGTCATCGGACGCGACCATCTCGACTCGGGCTCGGTGGCCTCTCCCTACCGCGAGACCGAGGACATGGCAGACGGCAGCGACGCCATCGCCGACTGGCCCCTGCTCAACGCGCTCGTCAACACGTCGTCGGGAGCGTCGTGGGTGAGCATCCACCACGGCGGCGGGGTGGGCATCGGCCGGTCGATCCATGCCGGCCAGGTGAGCGTGGCCGACGGGACCGACCTGGCCGCTCAGAAACTGGAACGGGTGCTGCTCAACGATCCAGGTACCGGCGTGATGCGCCATGCCGACGCCGGTTACGACAGGGCTTGGGAAGTGGCCGCCGAGCGCGGCGTTCAGATACCGGCCGCTCCGGCGGCCGCGCAGTAGGCCCGGGCGGTGAAGGCAGGGACATGACCGTCCGCGACATTCTCTCCATCGGCCATCCGGCGCTGCGGAGGGCGGCTGCGGTCGTCCCGCAGTCGGAGATCGCCAGCGAGCGAACCCAGGGCATCGTCGACGACCTCATCGACACCATGCGCCACGCCAACGGGGCAGGCCTGGCCGCCAACCAGATCGGCGAGACGGCCCGGATTGTCGTCATCGAAGTGAACGAGAACCCCCGCTACCCCTACAAGCCGCCCATTGAGTTGACCGTCGCCATCAACCCGGAGCTCGAGGTGCGCGACGACGAGACCGTGGTCATCAACGAGGGCTGCCTCTCGGTGCCGCTGCGGGGCGACGTGGTCCGCTCGGTCAATCTCGGGGTCCGCTACTTCGACCGTGAAGGCACCGAACACTGCACCCAAGCACGGGGCCTGACCGCGGGAACCTGGCAGCACGAGTGCGACCACCTCGACGGTGTCCTGATCACCGACCGGGCCGACCCGTCCACCCTGTGCACCTGGGATGAGTTTGAACGGCACCACCGCGACGCGTTCATCGAGCGCATCTCCCGGTTCAACGAGCGGGTCGGGGAATGACCGCTCAGTACTGGTGCGAGCTGGCCTGGCTCGGTGGGTCCGGGGCCGCAGAGGGCGTGGTGATCACCATCGACGGGGATCGCATCACCGAGGTCCGTGCCGGTGTGCCGGCCTGCCCCCCCGAAGCCGTGCCACTGGCGGGCCTGACCCTGCCGGCGCTGGCCAACGCGCACAGTCACGCCTTCCACCGAGCCCTGCGGGGCCGAACCCACGCAGGGCGCGGCAACTTCTGGACGTGGCGCGACCTGATGTACCGGGTGGCGGCCCGGCTCGACCCCGACTGCTACTACCGGCTGGCCCGAGCGGTGTTCGCGGAGATGGCTCTGGCCGGCATCGGCATCGTCGGCGAGTTCCACTATGTCCATCACCGACCCGGCGGGGGCAACTATGACGACCCTGACGCCATGGGCGCAGCCGTGGTGGCCGCGGCCCGCGACGCCGGCATCCGCCTGACCCTGCTCGACACGCTGTATCTCCATGGCGGGCTCGACCCCGCGCACGACGGCGGCTACGAGCCGCTGGCGCCCGAGCAGGCCCGGTTCAGCGACGGCAGCGCCGACCGGTGGGCCGATCGGATCGAGGGCCTGGCCTCGACGGTGTCGGGACCGATGGTGAGGGTCGGCGCGGCGGTGCACTCGGTGAGGGCTGTCGATCCGCCGTCCATCAAGGTGGCCGCGGACTGGGCCAAAGAGCGCGGCGCCCCGCTGCACTTCCACGCCTCCGAGCAGCCGGCGGAGAACCAGCAGTGCCTCGGCGTCCACGGCCTGACTCCCATAGACGTGATCGCTCAGGCCGAAGGTTTGGGCCCGGGCACGACCCTGGTGCACGCCACCCATGCCGACGGGCGAGACCAGGCGATGATCGGCGCGGCCGGCGCGTACTGCTGCCTGTGCCCGTCGACCGAGCGGGATCTAGCCGACGGCACTGGACCTAGCGTCGGCTTGGCCCGAGCAGGGGCCGGACTATGCCTGGGCTCGGACTCCCACGCCACCGTCGACATCCTCTCCGAGGCACGCATGGTCGAGCTTGACCAGAGGGCCGCCACCAACGACCGCGGCGTGTTCGATGTGGATGTCCTGGCCTCGATGGCCACCTCCGGCGGCTACCGATCGCTCGGCTGGCCCGAAGGCGGCACGCTGGAGGCGGGCGCGCTGGCCGACTTCGCAACGGTGGGGCTCAATTCGGTGCGCATGGCCGGAGCTGATGCTGAGACCGCGCTGGCCGCGACGATCTTCGCGGCCACCAGTGCCGATGTGCACCACCTGGTCGTGGGCGGCAGGACCGTCGTGCGTGACGGCCGGCACACGACCGTCGCCGTCGCCACCGATCTGGCTTCGGCCATCACGGAGGTCACCGCGCCATGACCCTGGTCATCGACAACATCTCCGAGCTGATCACCAACGACCCCGAGTTGGGCGACGGACCGCTGGGCGTGGTGACCGATGCGTCGGTGGTCATCGACGGCGACACGGTGCTGGCGGTGGGTCCGTCGGGGGCTGTCGCCGATGAACGCCTCGACGTCAGCGGCCGGTGCGTGCTGCCCGGATTCGTCGACTCCCACACCCACCTGGTGTTCGCGGGCGACCGGGCCGAGGAGTTCACCCGGCGGATGGCGGGCGAGCCCTACGACGGGGGTGGGATCCGGGTCACCACTGACGCCACGCGCAACGCTGGTCGCGATGCGCTGAGAGCCTCGCTCGGCCAGCGGCTGGTCGAGGTGCACCGGGCCGGCACCACCACGGTGGAGATCAAGACCGGATACGGGCTGTCGGTGGATTCTGAGACCGAGCTGGCCTCACTGGCCGCCGAAGCCAGCCCCGAGGCCACGTTCTTGGGCGCCCACCTGCTGCCCAGCGAGTACCAGGGGCGGGCCGACGAGTACGTCGATCTGGTGTGCGGGCCGATGCTGGACGCGGTCGCGGACCGCGTCCGCTGGATCGACGTGTTCTGCGAGACCGGCGCGTTCAACGCCGAACAGTCCCGGGCCGTACTCGAGGCGGGTCGGGCCGCCGGGCTGGGCCTGCGTCTGCATGCCAACCAGCTCGGCCACGGGCCGGGCGTACAGCTCGGCGTCGAGATGGGCTGCTCGTCGGTGGACCACTGCACCTACCTCTCCGACGATGACATCGAGGCCCTGGCCGCCAGCGACACCGTCGCCACGTTCCTGCCGGCCACCGACTTCTCCACTCGCCAGCCCTATCCGGACGCCCGGCGGGCCATCGACGCCGGGGTCAAGGTGGCGATCGCTTCGAACTGCAACCCGGGCTCGAGCTACACCACATCGGTGTCGTTCTGCATCGCCATGGCCGTGCGCGACATGGGCATGACGATCGACGAGGCCATCGCCGCGGTGACGGTCGGAGGGGCAACAGCGTTGGGCCGGATCGACGTCGGGCGGCTCACCACCGGCGGTCCGGCCCACATAACCGTTCTCGACGCGCCAAGCCGCCACCACCTCGCCTACCGGCCCGGCGTCCCATTGATCTGGCGGACCCTGGGAGCCGACTACCGACTCCCCACCGCCGACGACCAGAATTGATCCCCGAGTACAAGAGGAAAAGACATGACCAATACCGTTCCCAACCCCACTGTGCCTAACCCCACTGGGCACAACCAGTGGTATCCGTTCGCCAACCGGCCCCTACCGCCAGAGGTGGACGGGCAAGCGGTCAACCCGGCCGTCATCCCGGTGTTCGACGCAGTGACCTTGCCGCGCCATGCTCGGTTTGTGGTGGTCGGCGCGGGCGTGCACGGGCTGTCGAGCGCCTACCACCTGGCCATGTACCTCGAGCGCACCGGCAAGGGCTCGGGCAGTGAGGTTGTGCTGATCGACAAGCAGGGCCCGGGCGCTGGCGCTACCGGGCTGGCCTGCGGCTGCATTCGCAACATGTACATGACCGAGCCTCTGCACGCCATCTTGCGAGCCAGCGTGGAGGTGTGGGAGTCCGACCCCGTGAACCTCGGCTTCCAGCAGGTCGGCTACGTGTCAGTGGGCGAGTCGAACCAGACCGAGGACTACCTCAAGCTCCAGGCGTCGCAGAAGGCCAGTGGATACCCCTCCGACGTCCACACCGGTGCGGAGGCCCGCGCCTTCCTCACTAACCTGTGGCCCGACTTCAAGACCGAGAACTGCGACGTGGTGCTTCACGAGCACCGCTCCGGGTACGCCGGCACCCACATGGCAGTGTGGGGCCTGGACCAGAAGTGCCGACAGTGGGGCGTGCAGCGGGTGTACGGCGCCACCGTGACCGGCTACCAGCTCGACGCCTCAGGCTCGGTCACCGCGGTGGACACCGACCAGGGGTCGATCACCTGCGAGCAGGTCGTGGTGGGCGCGGGAGCGTGGACGCCGCAGCACTGGGAGTGGCTAGGCGGCCCTTCGCACCTCGACGTGCTGTACCCCGACGGCCATGTCGACACCCAGATGGACATGTGGACCTACTGGCGACTGCTGGAGGGCGAGGTCCTGCTGCCCCCCGGCGTTGACTTCCGCACCGCACAGCACAAAGACTCGCCGGTGTTGCACGTCGAGCTCATGAACACGCCGGTGTATTCCGACGACGGCAGGTTCCTCAAGGACCACTTCTACTCCTACGTGCGTTATGCCGCGGAGCGGGTGGGCGCGCCCGGCCTGCAGGGCGGGACGATCCCGATCAAGATTGGGCCGAGGGCGGCAGTGGAGCCCTACGGTCACCTGAACGACGAACACCAGGCCGAGGAATGGTTCGCCGACTACTACTGCGCGACGTTGGGCATGCTGTTCAAGCGCCTGGAGAACTTGCGGCCGCTGTTCAAGGAGCGCCGTAATGGCGGCATCGGCGCATTCACCCCCGACAACGTGCCGGTGTTCGACTACGTGGCCGACAACGCCTGGGTGATTGCCGACTCCAACCACGGGTTCAAGATGATCGGTGTGGGCAAGCTGACCGCCCAGATGATGGTGCACGGCGACAAGCCCGAAGAACTCAAGCCGTTCACGCTCGACCGCTACCGCACCGGCGGCACCTTCGGCGACCGCAATTCCAACTGCCCCTGGGTGTAGGTCGCCGCCGGCCTCTAGTAGTTCTCCCAACCCGCCGGCGACGCTGGCGTGGCTCAGGTCATCATCTTTCGCAGCTGGCCGAGCCAGGCCACCGCATTGGCCCATGCCTCGTCGCTGACCACAGAACGGTTGCTCGTGGAATCCTTGGCTGCGGGATACGAACCGAGGAACTTGACGTCGCGCTGTTTCATCTTGAGCGCCCGCAGGCAATCGCCGATGGCGTAATCGCAGAGATGGCCTTCGAAGTCCACCAGAAAGCAGTAGGCGCCGATCCCGCCGCCGGCCGGGCGCGAGTGCAGGCTGGTGAGATCGATGCGTCTCGACTCGAACTCCATGAGGATGTTCATCAGGCTGCCGGGTTCATTGTGATGCTGGAACACCACGATGCTCGTCTTGTCGTTGCCCGTGGGTGGTGGGATTTCACCCTTGCCGACCAGCATGAATCGAGTCTGATTGTGGGGATTGTCGTGCACAGACGGTGCCACGATCTCCAATTCGTAAAGGTCGGCGGCCGCCCGGCTCGCGATCGCCGCCACACCGGCTCGTTCCTCGACGCGGATGTCGCGCGCAGCAAGAGCAGTCGAGGCGGTTTCTTCGATCTGCGCCTCAGGCAGGTGACGGTCTAAGAACTTCTGGCACTGCGCGAGAGCGACTGGGAACGACTTCACGGTGTGGATCCCAGACAGATCGTCTGCTGTGGCGGTGCCAGGCAGTGCCATCAGGTCAAGCTGAACATCCACCACCACTTCGCGTTGGATGAGAAAGTCGAAATCGAACGCCAGAGCGTCCTGCGCGATGTTGACGCTGCCCTCGATGGCGTTCTCGATCGGGATGAATCCGAAGTCCACCGAGCCGGTTTCGAGGGCGTCGAGGACGTGCGGGATCGACATCAGCGGTACCAACGCCGCTCGTACGAGGTCGCTTTGGGTTTGGAGGGCGCTCTCGGTAAAGGTGCCGGGTGGACCCATGTAGCCGATGCGCGTCGAAGGCAGCAGGGTCGTGGCGCCCGTTGAAGAACCGGCTGTAGCCATCGAGGCAGGATACGCATCGCGCCACGGGCAACGGACCCCTCGCTGCAGCGGGTAGAACGGCAGCCGATGGACGCACAACAGCTCGCCGATCTGCTGGCAGACGTGCGTGACGGAACGCTGCCGCCCGACGAGGCGCTGAGTCGCCTGCGGCGGCTGCCCTATGCAGACGTCGCCGGGGCGCGCATCGACCATCATCGATCACTGCGGACCGGCCATCCCGAGGCCGTCTATGGGCCGGGAAAGTCGCCCACCCAGTGCGCCCGGATCGTGGCGGAGATGCTCAGCGGGGGATCCGGCCCCGTGCTGCTGACGCGTGCGCAGCCACAGCAGGTGACCGCCGCGCTGGCGGCATGTCCCGGAGGGACGGTGCACCGGCCGGCCGATCGAGGGCCAGATTCTGCTGACAGCGAGGCGTTGGCGACGGTGGTGTGGCGTGCGGCGAACGTGCGCAGCGAGCAGGTGGTGGTGGCCTCGGCCGGCACGGCAGACGGCCCGGTGGCACACGAGGCGGCGGCAGTGCTCGGTGCTTTCGGCGTCTGCGCGACGCCCCGCGCCGACATCGGTCTGGCCGGCATGCACCGCTTCCTTGCCGAGATCGACACCTTGGCGGCGGCTGACGTGGTCATCGTCGTGGCAGGCATGGAGGGAGCGCTGGCCACCGCAGTCGCAGGTGTAACGCCTGCACCGGTCATCGCGGTGCCGACCAGTGCCGGCTACGGCGCCGCTCTCGAAGGTGTGACCGCGCTGCTGGCCATGCATGCGTCGTGTGCTGCGGGCATCACCGTGGTGGGCATCGACAACGGCTTCGGTGCCGCCATGGCTGCGATGCGCATCTTGGATCTGGCCGCCCGCTCCCACGGCGGATCCGAGTGATGCACGACAACCCGTCGCCCAGCCCGCCGATTGCCGAGGCGCGTGAGCCGGCAAACGTCGAGGCCATCCCTGCCGACAGCACTGGATCGTCCGCGTCGGGAGGCATGGTGGCGTGGTTCGACCCGGTCTCGGGCATTGCGGGCGACATGGCACTTGGCGCATTGCTCGATGCGGGCGCTGACCTGGGGTATGTGGTTGCCCAACTGCAGACGCTGGGCCTCGACGGCTGGAAGCTGGACACCGAACGGGTCAGGCGGAACGAGCTCGCCGCAACCCGGGCAATCGTCGACGCTCCCGAGGGGCATCACCAGCGTCGCTGGCGCGATATCCGGGCGTTGCTGACCGCAGCACCGCTCGCCGCGCGCGTCCGGCAGCGGGCACTGGCGGTGTTCGGGGCGCTGGCCGAAGCCGAAGGCCAGGTCCACGGCATGGCGGCCGAAGAAGTGCATTTCCACGAAGTCGGGGCCCTCGACGCCATCGTGGACATCGTCGGTGTGTGCGCGGCCCTCGAATCGCTCGCAGTGGACTCGGTGCGCTGCGGCCCGGTCGCGGTGGGCAAGGGCACGATCAACGCAGCCCACGGAGTGCTGCCGAACCCACCGCCCGCGGTGGTGAACCTGTTGGCAGGACACCCGATCGTCGGCGTCGACATCGACATCGAGCTCACTACGCCCACCGGTGCCGCCATCGTTGCCGCATTGGCTGAGCACTTCGGGCCAGCACCGGCTATGACACTCGCCAGCGCCGGCTTCGGAGCAGGCACCAGGGACCTGCCTGGGCGCCCCAACGTCACCGGCGTGCTGATCGGCGCCGAGATCGGGGCCGTAGCCGATCAGATTGCACCACATCTGGGCGCTGCCATGGGGGCCCTCGAGGGAGCCGACGCCACCGAAGCGCTGGTCGAGTTGGCTGCCAACCTCGACGACGTCTCGGGCGAAGTGCTGGGTCATGCGCTGGACGAACTGCTGACCGCCGGCGCGCTCGACGCCTGGGCCGCCCCGATCGTGATGAAGAAGGGTCGTCCCGCGCACACGCTGATGGCGCTGTGCCGACCCGACGACGTGACCCGTCTGGCCGATCTCATCGCACGGCTTACTGGCACGCTGGGGCTCCGCGCGCGCCCGGTGGTGCGCACAGCGCTCGAACGGCACACATCGACCGTGCACGTCTCCGGGCACGCCGTCAGCGTCAAGCATGGCCCTCACCGCAGCAAGCCGGAGTGGTCTGACGTGGTCGCCGCTGCATCCGCCATTGGCCGCGCGCCAGCCGAAGTCGCCCGGGCGGCTGGATTGCTGGCCGCTGCTGATCCGCCCGACCGTGACGACCCCCCGGCCTGAGGGGAAACCTCTTGAAGCCCCATAGGTGCCGCCTTCTACACTGTCTGGACGCCACCGGGCAATCCGGCCCGCTTCCGGCGAGGACCAGCGCTTGTAGCTCAATTGGATAGAGCATCTGATTACGGATCAGAAGGTTGGGGGTTCGAGTCCCTCCAAGCGCGCTGAGGGGCATGGCAGTTGCGGAGCCCTGGGCGCATCACAATGAGGGGCTGTGACGGTTCGGGTCAACGTCGAGCCAGCGCTCTACGCGTGGGCGTCCGAACGCTCGCGACTCGGCGTTGAGGAACTCCTGCACAAGTTTCCAAAGCTGAGGCAGTGGGAGTCGGGCGAGCACACGCCCACGCTGAAACAACTCGAGAGCTTCGCCCGAGCAACACGCACCCCAGTCGGCTATTTCTTTCTTCCTGAACCGCCTGTCGAAGAAGTCCCGATCCCCGATTTCCGTACGATTGGCGACGAACAAGTTGCTCGCCCGAGTCCGAACCTGCTCGACACGATCTTCGAGTGCCAGCAGCGCCAAGATTGGTTTCGCGAATATGCCCTCGGTCTCGGGCTTGAGCCGATCCCTCACGTCGGCTCGCTGACGGTCGCGACACCGGTAGGACATGCCGCCTCTGTGATGTCAGAGGCGCTCACGTTTTCTGTGGGCCAGCGAGGCTCGAATTGGTCTGACGCCTTCACCTACTTGCGAGATCAAGCCGAGGAAGTAGGAATCTTGGTGATGGTTAGCGGTGTGGTTGGCAGCAATACACACCGCAAGCTGGATCCGCAAGAATTCAGAGGATTCGCCCTTGTCGATCCGATAGCGCCTTTGGTGTTCGTAAACGGCGCAGACACGAAGGCTGCGCAGATCTTCACCCTTGCGCATGAGCTGGCGCACATCTGGCTAGGCGAGACAGGACTCTCGGACGCTGACTTAGGCAGCGCACCGTCGATCGCAGCTGAACGCTGGTGCAACGAAGTCGCGGCGGAACTTCTGGTGCCAATTGAGGCGCTTCGAACTGAATTCGCTCCTGCTGCAGACCTCACCGCCGAGCTCAACCGTCTCGCTCGGCGGTTCAAGGCGAGCACACTCGTCTTGCTTCGCCGTGTGCACGAAGCTGGCTTCCTCGCCTGGGATGACTACAGGAAGGCGTACCGAGCTGAGCTTGCCCGTGTGATGGGGCTGATCGTCGGAGCCGGCGACGGTGGGAACTTCTACAACACACAACCGGTACGGGTGTCCAAACTCTTCGCGCGGTCCGTCATCGCCAGCACTCTTGAGGGCCAGACGCTTCACACCGACGCATTCCGGATGCTCGGCTTCAAGAAGATCTCGACCTTCCATGAATTGAGCGAACGGCTCGGAATCACGTGACGACGTATCTGCTGGACGCGAACGTCTTCATCCAGGCGAAGAACCTCCACTACGGATTCGAGTTCTGCCCAGCCTTCTGGAAATGGATCGATCATGCGAACGCAACGGGGATCGTGTTCAGCATTGAGCGGGTAGGTGATGAAATCCGAGCTGGCGACGACGAGTTGGCCGCGTGGGCAAACGACAGACCAGAGTTGTTTCTGGCACCGGACTCAGCAATGATTCCGAGTCTTTCGATCGTGAGTTCTTGGGCCAGTCGGGCTGGCTATGAGCAAGTGGGACCCGCCACGTTCTTCCAGGTCGCCGACTACTACCTCGTCGCCCATGCTCATGCGCACGGTTATGTCGTCGTCACCCACGAAATCTTTGGCCGGTCCCCTAAGAAGATCAAGATCCCGAATGCCTGCATAGGTGTAGGAGTCAAATCCATCACGCCGTACGAAATGTTGCGCAACGAGCGCGCGCGCTTCGTCCTCGGGCCATCGTCGTAGGGAGCATGACGATGCAGCGCAGAATCGCAATTGTCGGCGGCGGCATGTCGGGGCTGGGAGCCGCGTGGGCCTTGCACCACCACCCGGACCGATTTGATTTCCGGCTGTTCGAAGCCAACGAACAGATCGGCGGCAACGCAGTCACGGCCGATATGCCGCAATCCGACGGCACCTCGGTCCCGTTCGACATCTCCGTCACCGCGTGCATCCCGTCGGTGTACGACCACGTCGTGCTGTTGATGGAGCGTTTCGGCATCGATCTCGTGGACACAAAGTTCAACTACAGCGTGAGATACCGCGGCGGCATCTACGCCCACGACTTCGACTCCGACATCAGGGATCAGCTGCAGCCCGAGATCGCGAAGTTCCAGCGCCTGCTGAAGCGCCTGCATTCATTCGGTCGCCTGACCCGCGCGAGGTCGAAGTTCGCGAACGCGCTCAACCCGTTCAACTACATCAGCATGCGGACCATGCTGAACATGGGCGGGTTCTCGGCCGACTTCAGGTACAAGATCCTCAAGCCGATGTTCGTCAACTTCCTGATGGCGACGAACGTGTTCGACATGCCGGCAGCGCTCTTCGCCAGGTATCTCGAGTTCTTCGACATCGAGACGGCGACGCCCATGCAGACCTGGGACCAGGGAACGCGGCGCATCTACGAGAACCTGTCGGCGGACTTCGGCGACAAGATCTACTTGAACCGGCCGGTGCGCAAGGTGTACCGGCAGCCGTCCGGCGTCGAGGTCGAGGACGAGACCGGTGCCCGCGAGACCTTCGACGAGGTGATCTTCGCCTGCAATGCGAACCAGACGCTGATGATGCTGGACAAGCCCACGATGCTCGAGCGCTACCTGCTGTCATCGATTCGCTACGAGAGCGAGCTCCACAACCATGTGGTGGTGCATTCAGACTCGGCCGTGCTGCCCGACGACGAGGTCGAAGTGCTGCGTACACGCAGCAACCACATCGTCCAGTACGGCGCCAGACCGGACAACTACGAGATCACCTACATCATGGGTAACCAGCAGCCGTGGGCCCAGGAATCCGAGCGGCCCTGCCTGGTGACGTACAACCCGATCACCCCCATCGATGACGAGAAGATCGTCAAGCGCTGGTGGTTCCAGCACATCGTGCACGACGTCCGCCATGTGACACTGCTCGTCCCGCTGTTCCGTTTCATCCAGGGCAAGCGGCGGAGCTGGTACTGCGGTGCCCACACGCTGGTCAACAGCCAGGAGACCTGCTTCGTGACCGGGCTCGCCGCTGCAACTCAGATCGGTGCGGACTACCCGTTCGATGAGCCCACCGCACGGCAGGCGTTCAACTACTACGGCGGCATCCTTCACGGCACCCGTTTCCGCAAGGCGCGTGCCTAGCTGGCGAGGCAGGTGAGACTGGGCTGGGCAGCCGCATACCAACGTGCTCGGGAACGAAGCGGAGACGCTTTGGGCGAGACGTGGCCGCCGACGCGCCTGCGCCGCACAGCTTCCTAGCCTCAAGGGATGGATCCGGTGCCAAGTGGCTGGGACTTCTGGGTCGACCGTGGGGGCACGTTCACCGACGTCGTGGCCCGCCGTCCCGACGGAAGCCTGGTCACGCACAAGCTGCTGAGCGAGGATCCGCGCCGCTACGACGACGCTGCCACCACTGCCATAGCCGACCTGCTCGGCGTGCCGCGGGGCGAACCGCTGCCGCCCGAGCGGATCAGGTCCGTGAAGATGGGCACCACGGTCGCCACCAATGCGCTGCTGCAACGGCGTGGCGTGCCGACGCTGTTCGTGACAACCGCAGGGTTCGGCGACGTGCTGCGCATCGGGTACCAGACCCGTCCGCACCTGTTCAAGCTCGACATCGTCCTGCCCGAGATGCTCTACGCCGAGGTGCTCGAAGTCGCCGAGCGCATGGCTGCCGACGGCGCGGTGCTGCGAGAGCTGGACCTGCCCGCTGCCGTCGCTGGCATGGCTGCGGCCCGCGAACGCGGAATGGAAGCCGTCGCGATCGTGCTGGTGCACGGCTACCGCTATCCCGACCACGAAGCGGCCTTGGCCGCCGCGGCCCGCGAGATCGGCTTCGAGCAGGTCTCGGTCAGTCACGAGGTGGACCCGCTCGTCAAGATCGTTCCCCGAGGCGACACCACCGTTGCGGACGCCTACCTGTCCCCGATCCTGCGCAGCTACGTCGACGCTGTGGCGTCGAGAATTGGAAACAGCGACGCTGTGGCGTCGTCGGAGGGTCCGCAGCTGCAGTTCATGCAGTCGAACGGCGGGCTGGCCGATGCCCGGCGATTCACCGGCCGCGATGCGCTGCTGTCGGGACCAGCCGGCGGTGTCGTGGGCATGGCGCGCACCGCTGGGGCGGCTGGCTTCTCCCAGCTCATCGGCTTCGACATGGGTGGCACGTCAACCGACGTCTCGCACTTCGCCGGCGAGTTCGAGCGGGCTAACGAGACCGAGGTGGCGGGCATCCGCGTGCGCACTCCCATCATCGACATGCACACGGTGGCGGCCGGAGGCGGGTCGTTGCTCACCTTCGACGGCAGCCGCTTGCGTGTCGGTCCCGAATCGGCCGGCGCCGATCCCGGACCGGCGAGCTACGGCAACGGCGGACCGCTGGCCCTCACCGACGCCAACGTCACCCTGGGCGTGATCCGGCCCGAGTTCTTCCCGCGGCTGTTCGGTCCCGATGGGACTCAGCCGCTCGATGTCACTGCTGCCGCCGACGGCATTGCCGAGTTGGCCGCTTCGATCGCGCAGGCCACCGGCGTGCAGCGCAGCGCTGCCGAGGTGGCCTTCGGGTACGGCGAGATCGCGGCGGAGAACATGTCCAACGCGATCCGCATGATCAGCACCGAGCGGGGCCACGACATCACCGCCTACACGCTGGTCTGCTTCGGCGGTGCCGGCGGCCAGCACGCCTGCCGGGTGGCAGACCGGCTCGGGATCATCACGATCTTCATCCATCCCCACGCGGGCGTGCTGTCCGCGCTCGGCATCGGGCTGGCTGACGTCACCGAGTTGCGCGCTGAGCCGATCGAGGCCCCGCTGGACAGCGAGCTCATCGGCGCGCTGCAGCGGCGGCTCGCCGCAGCCAGCCCGACCGCAGTCGAGGCCGTGGCCGCTGCGGGGGTGTCGCAGGACCGCATCGAGGTGGCCGGGCGGCTGGCTGTTCGCTACCGCGGTTCTGACACGACGCTCGAAGTGCCTCTGGGCTCAGCCGACGAGGTAGCGAGCGAATTCGCAGCAGCACACCGGTCGAGGTTCGGGTTCAGCCCACCAGATCAGGCGTTGGTGGTTGACGCACTGCACATCGAGGCCCGCGGCCAGGCCGTCGACCCGCCGCCGGCGACTCCGCCCGAGGGTGACCGTGAGGCGCTGCTGGCCACGCACACCACCTACATGAGCGCCGAAGCCCCGCCGGGCTGCGCGCAGTACGACACACCCTTCTGGGACCGCACCGCGCTGGCACCCGGAGCCGTCATGGCTGGCCCTGCGGTCATCGTCGAGCCGAACGCCACCACCGTGATCGAACCGGGCTGGCAGGGCACGATCACCGACCGCGGTGATCTCGTGCTCGAACGTGTTGTGGCTCGACCGTCACGGGTCGCGATCGGCACCAGCGTCGATCCGGTGCAGCTCGAGATCTTCAACAACCTGTTCATGAACATCGCCGAGCAGATGGGCGTGGTGCTCGAGCACACCGCGGTGTCGGTGAACATCAAGGAGCGGCGCGACTTCAGCTGCGCGCTGTTCGACACCGCCGGGCAGCTCGTGGCCAACGCGCCGCACCTGCCGGTGCACCTGGGCTCGATGGGCGAGTCCATCCGCACGGTCATCACCCAGAACCCGACGATGTCGCCCGGTGACGTGTATGTGCTGAACAACCCGTACAACGGCGGCACCCACCTGCCCGACGTGACCGTCGTGCGGCCCGTCTTCGATGCTTCCGGCACGGATCGGATCTTCTACGTGGCCTCCCGCGGCCACCATGCCGACATCGGCGGTTGCGTGCCCGGTTCGGCGCCGGCCGACTCCACCACCATCGACGAGGAAGGCATCGTCCTCGACAACCTCCGGATCGTGGCCGGGGGCCGCTTCCTCGAAACCAAGGTCCGCGATGTGCTCGCCAGCGGCCCGTGGCCAGCGCGCAACCCCGACCAGAACATCGCCGACCTGCGGGCCCAGATCGCCGCGTGCGAGCGCGGCGCCGCCGAGCTGAGCCGCATCGTCGACTACTACGGGCTCGAGGTCGTGCACGCCTATATGAGCCACGTCGCCGACAACGCCGAAGAGATGGTGCGGAGGGTGATCGACGTCCTCGGCAATAGCAACTATCGGGGCAGTTACCGGCTCGAACTTGACGACGGCAGCGTCATCTGCGTTCGCATCTCGGTGGATCGCTCGGCGCGGGGCGCTCTTGTCGACTTCACCGGCACCAGCGATCAGCACCCGGGCAACTTCAACGCACCGGTGGCGGTCTGCCGCTCGGCGGTGCTGTACGTGTTCCGCTGCATGGTCGACGACGCCATCCCGCTGAATGCGGGCTGCCTGCGGCCCCTGGAACTTCTGGTGCCCGATCCTTCGATGCTGTCGCCGCACCCGCCGGCGGCGGTCATCGCCGGCAACGTGGAGACGTCCCAGCAGATCACCGATGCGCTGTTCGGCGCCCTCGGCGTGGTGGCGGCGTCGCAGGGCACGATGAACAACTTCATCTGGGGCAATGCGCAGCACCAGTACTACGAGACGATCTGCGGCGGAGCGGGGGCCACTGCGCGCCGGCCCGGCGCCGATGCGGTGCATACGCACATGACCAACACCCGTCTCACTGACCCTGAGATCCTCGAGCAGCGCCACCCGGTGCTGCTGGAGCGGTTTGAGGTGCGGCGAGGCTCGGGCGGAGCTGGGGCGAACCGGGGCGGCGACGGCGTGATACGCCGGCTGCGCTTCGGCGAGGCAATGACGGTGAACCTGCTCAGCTCGCGCCGGCGGATCCAGCCATTCGGTGTCGCCGGCGGCCGGCCCGGCGCCCTCGGCCGGAATCTGCTGGAACGAGCTGATGGCGCCGTGACCGAGCTGGCTGGATGCGCCCGCGTCGAAGTGGACGCGGGCGATGTCATGGAGATCCACACACCGGGCGGCGGGGGCTACGGCCCACCCCCGCCTGGGAGCACACGCTGACAAATGCAAGGGTGAGAGCAATGAGTGACGAACTGCTGACGCCCGAACGGGTGGAATTGGTCGCCCGGATGGCGGAACTGGGCCCTGCGTTTGCCGAGCGTGCCGCAGAGCACGACCGCGACGCCAGCTTCCCGCATCGCAACTGGGCCGACCTGGCCGACGCCGGGTTCTTGGGCCTGTGCGTCCCGAAGTCCGCGGGCGGCCTCGGCGCGGACTTCGTGGGCTACGCGCTGGTGGCTGAGGAGATGGGACGGCACTGCGCAACGACCGCGCTGACGTTCAACATGCATACCGCGACGGCGCTGCTGGCCGGACCGATTGCGGAATCGCTGCTCGCCGGCCCCAACGGCAGCGCATTGGATCCCGACGGGAAGATGGCTGCGCACCTCGAAGCGAATCGGCCGAACTTGTGGCACGGCATGGTCCACGACGGCACCATCCACTCCCAGCCGTTCTCCGAGGGGCAGGCACCCGGGGCTCGAGCGGGTTTGAGCACCGTCGCCGTGGTGACCGACGGCGGCTATGTGGTAACGGGCCGCAAGATCTTCGCTTCGCTGAGCGGCGCGGCACACCGGCACAACGTGCTCGCCGTGGTGGAGGGCGATCCCCACCTTCGCCTGCTGGGCGTGCCTGCCGACTCCGACGGTGTCGAGATCGTGGGCGACTGGGATCCGCTGGGGATGCGTGGCACCGACTCGCGCACGCTGTTGATGGACAACGTGTTCGTGCCGGCTGAGAACGAGGTGCTGCCGCCCGGGATGTTCAACGCGATGGTGTCGCGCTTCCCGCAGTTCTACATGAGCTTGTCGTTCAGCTACCTGGGCCTGATGCGAGCCATCCTGGACACGACGCGGACGTACCTGCGCGGCGAGTCCGGTGTGAAGGCGTCTCGGGATCACCCCATCAAGCAGACCGGCTGGGCGCAGCTGCAGCTCATCTACGACCGGGCGCAGGCGATGACGTACCGCGTGCTCGGCGAGATCTGCGCGGATCCCGATCCGCAACAGCTGCGCCGTGCTCAGGTGGCGACGATCACCACGATGGAGAGCGCCCCCGAGATGGCGTCGCTGGCGCTGCGCACTTGCGGCGGCCGGTCGTTGCTGCGACCGGGCAGGCTCGAACAGCACTACCGAGATGCCCGCTGCGGCGCCACGATGCTGCCGTGGAGCACCGAGGAGCTGCTCGTGCGGCTCGGCCGCAACGGCCTCTACGACGCCGACGGCAACGACCCTGACCCGGCCTGAGGTCGCAGCCTGACGTCGCTGCGTCCGCAGCGCTGACACCGGACTGTAACGATGGCGTCGGAACGTCAATCTGCCGCAGCGACTCTGTCTATGTGATGACCCACTCGAAGATGCGACATGCGTCGAGACCAATGACTGGCCGACTGCTGGGCGTGCTGCTCGCCGCAGGGCTGTTTGCGGCCGCCTGCACCAGCGACGCCGTCGATGCTCCGGCCGGAGATTCCGCTGCCCCGACAACGAGCCCGTCGGCGGCAACCGACGGTGAGCAACCCGACACTCCCACCAGCCAAGACCCTGGCGCCGAGCCGTCGAGCGACGCCGATGAGGACACTGCTGCGGAGGACGCCAACGCCGATGTCGACGACGATTCGTCTAGCGAGGCTTCCGAGCAAGAACGACAACGGATCGAAGAGGAACGAAGGCGTCGCGAGGCGGAGGAACAGCAGAGGCGTCGCGAGGCGGACGGCGCACAGACTGCTGCGCTGGAACGGTTCAGCGACTGCGGCCCTTTGCTCGACTATGTCCATGCGAACGCGGCGCAAATCGTTGGCCCGTGGGGCCTTGGTGACGGCTTCGGCATCGAGGGGGATGTCATCGAGGAGGGCGCGATTGCCGTTGACGAAGCGGCCTCGGGCGACTTCCCGTCATTGCAGGCAGGCGTCGACTACAGCACCTCCAACGTGCAAGAAGCGGGCATCGACGAACCCGACGTGCTCAAGACCGACGGCGAGCGAATCGTCTTCGCGAGCGAGAAGCGGGTGCATGTCGTGGACGTGACCGGCGCTGAGCCTGAGCTGGTCGCGTCGCTGACGCTCGGCGATCACTGGGGCTCGAGACTGCTGCTGCACGGTGATCGGGTGCTTGTGTTCGCGTCACGTTGGGACGTCATCGTGCCGTTCGAGCGCGATGCTGACGGTGCCCTCGAAGCGCTTCCCGTCGTGCCGGAACCCGACTGGGGCCCCACGACCGAGGTTGTCGAGATCGACTTGGCTGGCTCGACCCCGTCGATCGTGCGGCGGCTGAGTATCGAAGGCAACTACGTCAGCGCTCGAATGACCGAGGGCGTTGTGCGCATCGTTACCAGCTCGAGGCCGCGTGCCATCGGTTGGGCCGTCCCGGGCGCGGCTGACCTTGCCGCCCAGGAGCAGGCAACCCAGACGAATCGTGAGATTGCTGCCGCCACCACGGTCGATCATTGGCTCCCGCGCTACAAGTTGTCAGATTCCGCCAGCGCGACCCTCGTGTACGGTCGCCTTGTCCATTGCGATCGCGTCTGGGCTCCAGCTCACTACTCGGGTCCGGGCACGCTCAGCGTCACCACCATCGATATCGCTGACGACGGCCTCGCGGCATCGTTGGACACCACGTCGATCATGTCTGACGGCAGCACGGTGTACGCCTCACCAGAGCACCTGTACGTAACGACGACCCGATGGTTCAACTGGCATACCCAGCCAGAGGGTCCCGATGACGGCACGCTCGCCGAGTCCGAGATCCACATGTTCGACACTGCCGATGCGCTTTCGAGCCCCTACGTCGGTTCGGCGACGGTGACCGGCACCGTGCTGAACCAATACTCGATGTCCTCCCACGAGGGCCACCTGAGGATCGCGACCACAACGGTGCCGCCGTGGCGCTTCGAGGGTGAGCCTGACTCTGAGAGCCTCGTGACGGTGTTCGCCGTTGACGCCGACGGCCTGTGGGAGGTCGGCCAGATCGGCGGGCTTGGTATCGGCGAGCGAATCTTTGCGGTGCGGTACCTAGGTGACATCGCCGCGGTGGTGACGTTCCGCCAGACCGATCCGCTGTACATCATCGACCTGGCTGACCCAGCTTCGCCGACGGTGCGGGGCGAACTCAAGATTCACGGCTATTCGGCCTATCTGCATCCGGTCGGCGAGGACCGGTTGCTCGGTGTCGGCCAGGACGCCGACGAAGAAGGCCGAACACTCGGCACCCAGGTGTCGCTGTTCGATATTGCTGATTTGGATCGGCCCGAACGCATCGCCCAGTGGACTGCGCCGGGTGGCCGCAGCCAGGTGGAGTTCGATGCGCTTGCGTTCTTGTACTGGCCCCCAACCGGTCTCGCGGTGCTGCCCATGAACCAGTACCCGAGCGACGAGAACGGAGGTGATTCTCCGTTCCTCGGTGCCGTAGCGCTCACAACCGTTCACGATGAGCTTTCTGAACTCGCTCGCTTCAGTCATGCGGACCCGCCGCTGCGCAAGTGCCGCGAATCCCGAGAGATCACGGTCCGCCCCGACGGCACTGAAGAAGTCGGCCCCTTCGAGCGCTACTGCTGGTACGACGTCGACTACGAGGCGCGAGTTGCCGGGAGCGCAGTGATCGGCGGTCGGCTGTACATCGCATCGAACAAGGCACTCGAATCAGTCGAGCTGGGATCAACCGAGCGCGTCTCACTGCTGCGGTGGGCTGACTGAACGCGAATTCCGGGCGCGATCAGGTCGATTATCGGCCATAGTGATGCCATGGGTCACAGTGATGCCACCGATGGGGCTGATCGCGCCGTGGAGCGGCAGATAGTCGTCTGGGACGGTGCGCCAAAGCTGGCTAATCCGCTTCTGCTGGTGGCCTTCGAGGGCTGGTTCGACGCCGGTGAGTGCGCCACTGGTGCGCTGACGTGGATCCGCGACCGCAGCGAGGCCCGGCGCGTCTGCCATATCGACCCAGAAGAGTTCTTCGACTTCCAGGAAAGCCGACCCCACATCGAGATCACCTCCGAGGGAGAGCGCCGTATCCGCTGGCCCGATATCGAGTGCCATGTGGTGCCGGCTGCCCCGCCGCACGATCTCGTGCTGCTGTCGGGCATCGAGCCGCGGATGCGCTGGCGCACGTTTTGCGCAGGTGTCGTGGAGATCGCCAGCGAGCTGGGCTGCGAGATGGTGGTGACGCTGGGGGCGATGGTCGCGGGTGTAGCGCATTCGCGGATCGCGTCGGTGAAGGGCAGTGCGGCCAATGCCGAGCTGGCCGCCCGGCTGGGTCTGGACCGGCCCACCTACCAGGGTCCAACCGGCATCATCGGCACGCTGCATGACGTGCTCGACCAGGCGTCGCTGCCGGTGGTGTCGCTGCGCGTGGGAGTGCCGCACTATGTGGCCGGACCGCCGAACCCGAAAGGCACGAGAGCGCTGCTGGCCCATGTGGAGACCGTCACCGGCGTAACGACCGGCTACGGCGAACTGGATTCCAGCGTGCAGGCCTGGGAGCAGCGGGTCAACGAGGCAGTGGCGCGTGACCCTGAGATCGTGTCGTACATCGAGCAGCTGGAAGCCGAAGCGGATCGCACTGCCGAAGAAAATCTGCCCAGCGGCGACGACCTGGCACAGGAGTTTCAGAGGTTCCTGGCCGAGCAGCGCCAGTCGGGGCCCAGCGATGGCGACAGCGACTCCGACGAGGCGGGCTGAGCGGCGCACGCCCTAGTTGCACGGGAAAAAGAACGGCGTCGGGCGCCAACCGCCGCCGTAGGGTTCTGCCATGGGCGGCAGCACGTTCGGGGAGCGTTTCGCGGTCACCACTTTCGGCGAATCCCATGGCGGAGCGCTGGGTGTGATCATCGACGGCTGCCCCGCGCGCATTGAGCTGAGCGAAGCCGATGTGCAGGTCGACCTGGACCGCCGCCGTCCCGGTCAGAGCCGCCTGGTCACCCAGCGCGATGAAGCCGACAGGGTCACGATCCACTCCGGTGTCTTCGAGGGCTTGACGCTGGGGACGCCGATCGGCATGACCGTGGCGAACACCGATGCCCGGCCGGGTGCCTATGCGGACATGGCAGCCGTGTACCGGCCCAGCCACGCCGACTTCACCACCGAAGCCAAGTACGGGATCCGCAATTGGCAGGGGGGCGGTCGGGCTTCTGCTCGCGAGACCGTCGGCCGGGTGGCCGCAGGAGCCGTCGCTCGCAGGATTCTCTCGACGGTCGGCACCGAGGTGCTGGGCTGGGTCAGCTCAGTGCGCGACATCAACGCAGACGTTGATCCAGCGGAGCTGATGCGTGACGACGTCGAGGCCGACCCGACCCGATGCCCCGATCCCGCTGCCGCGGCCCGGATGACCGAGGCCATCGAGGCGGCCCGGCGCGACGGCAATTCGCTGGGCGGCGTCGTGGCCTGTGTGGCGCGTGGGGTTCCGGCCGGGCTGGGAGAGCCCGTGTTCGACAAGCTCGACGCCGAGCTGGCCGGGGCGGTGATGTCGCTGCCGGCGGCGAAGGGCGTCGAGATCGGCAGCGGGTTCGCCGGGACGCTGATGACCGGCCGCCAGCACAACGACGAATTCGCACCGGGGCCCGATGGGCGACCGGTCACCGTCACCAATCGCAGCGGCGGCATCCAGGGCGGCATCAGCAACGGGGCCGACATCGTGCTGCGTGTCGCGTTCAAGCCCACCGCCACCATCGCGAGCGAGCAGAAGACCGTGACCAGCGCCGGTGAGCCCACCGTGCTGGCGGCTCGGGGCCGCCACGATCCATGCGTGCTGCCCCGGGCGGTGCCGATGGTGGAGGCGATGATCTGCCTCGTGCTGGCCGACCACCTGCTGCGACAGCAGACAACCCAGCTCGCACCCGGACCCGCAGCACAGACGCAGGGCTGATGGGCTGTTCCTGATGGACAGTCTGCAGATTGCGCTCGTGGCTGGCGCGGGCGTGGTGGCCGGCGTGGTGAACGCCATGGCGGGCGGTGGGTCATTGTTGACCGTGAGCCTGCTGACGGTGGTGGGAGACCTCGGCGGGTTGGTCGCGAACGGCACGAATCGCATCGGCGTCCTGACTCAGAACGTGGCTTCCGTGGCCGGTTTCCGCCGTGAAGGCGTATCGGGTCTGCGCCGAGCCGTGCCGGTGCTCGTACCGAGCCTGGTCGGCTCCTTGATTGGTGCATACGCGGTCTCGAACCTGCTCAGCGACACGGCATTCGAGCGCATCTTCGGAATCCTGATGGTGCCGTTGCTCATCCTGAGCCTGCGGCCACCGAAGGCGCGCAGCGACGACATCGTTTGGCCGAGGACGCTGACCGTTGTGGTGTTCTTCGCGATCGGCCTGTACGGCGGTGCGTTCCAGGCGGGCGTCGGCCTCATCCTGGTACTGGCGCTGTCGCACGCCGGACTGGACCTGGTGAATGCCAACGCGGTCAAGGTGGTGGTGATCGCCGTGCTGACCGCCGTGGCGGTGCCGGTGTTCATCCTGAACGACCAGGTGCACTGGGGTTTCGCCCTCATCGTTGCCGCGGGCTTCGCTGTCGGCGGCTGGCTGGGCGCCCGCCTGGCCGTACGCGGCGGGGAGCGGGTGATCCGTCCTGTCCTCGTTGTGGCGGTCCTCGGTCTGGCCGGGCGCATGCTCGGGCTCTATTGAGCCTGAGGTCCCCCACAGGGGGCTCTAGTAGGCCCCGGCCGCGCTTCGCCGCGTAGGGTCGCCCCGTGATCTTCGACTTGGACACCGACCGAGTTCGCAACCGCCCGGGAATCAAGTGGGGGCGGCAGGGTCCTGACGTGCTGGCGGCCTGGGTGGCCGACATGGACTTGGAGCTGCCCGACGTTGTGCTGGACGCCGTCACCGCACGCATCGACAGCGGTGGGCTGGGCTACGACTTCTACGACAAGCCGATCCCGGTGCTCGACGTGTTTGCCAACCGCATGGGCGAGGCGTTCGGCTGGCAGGTCGATCCGGCCGACACCGTGCGCGTGCACGACGTCATCCAGGGTCTCGAGCTGGCGATCACCTACTGCACGGAACCCGGCGACGGGATCATCTTCCAGACCCCGGCCTACCCGCCGTTCTTCTCCAGCGTGGAAGGCCATGGCCGGCGGGTGGTGCCCGACCCGCTGATCTGCGACGACGACGGCTGGCATCTCGACCTCAACCACTTGGAATCAGCGGCGAGCACCCCCGACGTGACGGCAATCATCCTGTGCCAGCCCCACAACCCGTGCGGCATGGTGCTCGACGCCGGCGACATTGCGGCCGTGGTCGACATTGCCGAACGTCACGACCTGGTGGTGATCTCCGACGAGATCCACTGCGACCTGGTGTACGCGCCGCGACGCCACATTCCGGTTGCATCGGTCAGCGAGCTGGCGTCTGAGCGAACGGTGACCGTGACGGCGGCCACCAAGTCGTTCAACATGGCGGGCCTGCGGATGGCGTTCTTGCATTCAGCGTCATCGCGCTACGGCCCGGTGATAACGGGCATTCCGAAGCGGCTCATCGGCGGCATCGGGATTCTGGGCCAAGTGGCCACCGTGGCCGGCTGGACCGAGGCGCTCGACTGGCTCGATGAGCTGGTCGCGGGCCTTGACCGCAACCGCCACCTGCTGGCCGATCTGCTGGCGGAGCGTCTGCCCGAAGTCCGCTACCGCCCACCCGACGCCACCTACCTGGCCTGGTTTGACTGCAGTCAGCTCGGCCTCGGCGACGATCCGTCCGCGGTGTTCCTGGACAAGGGCGGGGTGTACCTGAACTCGGGCCTGGACTTCGGACCCGAGGGCACAGGCCATGTGCGCCTCAACTTCGCCACCTCGCCAGCGATGCTCGACGAGGCCACCGCCCGCATGGCCAAGGCCATCGGCCGCTAGCTGCGTTGAGTGGCCTTGGCCGAACGCCCTCCCCGCTAGCACTGTGGAGCGATGATGGGCAGCCGCCTGCTCTGCCTATCCGGCGACTCCCAAGCTCTCGGCCATGGCAAGCCTCGCCTGCTGTCCGACGATGCGCAGGAAGGTGTCGAGAGGCAGGGTGCCGATGCCCGATGTGCTCGAACCGGCGGGGAGCACTGGAGCTTGCGGTGCAACGAGGTAGCTGTGTCCGCGGAATTGCTCGAAGCGATCAATCAGTGCCGTGAGGCCCTTGCGATGATGACCGGGCGACGAAGCGATCTCGAAGGCGACTGGCTGACGCGGATCGTCGTAGATCAGGTCGACTTCTGAAGACCCGTCACGCCAGTGGTGCAGTCGCACGTCTGAGTGCCACGCGAGCACCCTGACTGACGCCGCGACAAGGTTCTCCAGCAGCACGCCCTGCTCTTCGGGGTTCTGCAGCGGCGCGAGGCCGCGTTGCAGTGCTGCGTTTCGCACGGCGCAGTCGGTGAAGTACACCTTGCGTCCTCGCCGCTGAATGGAGTGTTCTGAGCTCGAGTAGTTGGACAGCGTGAAGATGAGATACGCCTGTTCAAGAAACGAGACATAACGTTCGAGCGTTGGCTGAGCGATGCCGAGTTCTCTGCTGAGCCTGGTGGGAGAGAGAATCCCGGTCACATCGCTCGCGAGCAGGTAGAGCAAGCGCTCCAGGTTCATCGGGTTGTCGACGCCGGCTGCTTGGGGGATGTCCTGGTAGACGGCTCGGGCAACAGCATCGCCCCGCAAGATCCGCTGAGACTCGAGCACCTGGTCCTCGAAATCGGCGGGCCCGCTTTCATTCCACAGTGGCCGACTTCTGATCAGCAGCTCAGGAAACCCGCCCACCATGATCAAGAACCTCCGCATGTCCGTGACGCTGCCGTCGAGCACTGGTCCAGGCAACAGGGAGCCGAGTGTCTCGCCGAGTGTGGGGCCTGGGTCGGGCAGCGCCGGCTCAGCGGATGGGGCGATCCCGGTGAGCAGGTATGCCTCATCGAGCAGGCACGGCATCAGATGATGTAGTTCCCATCGGCCGATGCCGCTTTCGTGACGCTGTTTGCGCAACGCAGCAGTGCCGCTTGAGGTTGCTGCGATGCGTACCGGCCAGTGCTCGTCGTAGAACGTCTTCAGCCACAAGTTCCAGCTGTCGGCATAGACGATTTCGTCCAGCAGCAAGAACAGGGGATCCTGGGCCGACGCCTGAGCGCCCTCCAGCAAGCCACGTACGAGATCGCCGAGGCTCGCTTGAACTAACAACGGGTGGTCCAAGCGGAGCCACCAGATCTTTCCCGCCGGTACGCCAGCACCGATGAGGTGCCGGACGGTCTGGTACATCACGGTTGTCTTGCCGACGCGACGCGGCCCTAGCACCACGTGGTGCCTTCGTGGGTCGTCGGAGAGCAGTCTTTTCCAAAGCCCACCGGCGAGGAATCGTTCTGTCGTCGGCGCGAACGTAGGAGGCACCATTCCGCTGCGATGCCAAGGATTCTGCTCGTTGAAGATCTCGTGGAAGTCTTGTTGCGTCGGCTGCCAAGTAGCCATCACTGGTCCGTTCTGATATTCGTTGTTCGCAAAATAACCTATAACCAAAGTTTGTTATTTGCAAGATAGCCAATAGCTATGCCGGACCGGATGGCTTCGATGTCACGCTCGCGAAAGGCTCCGACGTGCAATGTCTGGTCAATCGCCGGGCTGCTCTGACCCGCGGACCAAGCCGTCATCACCCGGCCGCGTCATGTCCGCAGACGCTGACACTGACAGGCTCAGTCGTCGGCGATCTGCTCTGACTCGCCTCTACGAGCTTGGTGGCGCAGCACGAGCGGGTAGCCGACGATGGCGACGAGGGCGAAGCTGAACCATTGCAGCGCGTAGCCCAAGTGGGGACCGGCGTCGAGCTCCGGCGTTGGCAGTGGCACGGGCGAGATGCCGCGGCCATCTGGGTTGAGTTCGATCATCGATCCGCCTGGCCGTGCAGCACTGGTCACCTCGACATAGACAGGTACGAGATCCAGCGTGGTCTGGCGGCTGATGCGCTCCACATCGACGCGAGCAAGCGTGGTGAGCTCACCTTCGGCAGGATCGGCCGGTCCGAGCAAGCCTCGTTGCTGGCTCGTGCGGATCCGGCCGGTGATCTCCGCAGGCTCAGTGAGCCGAAAGTTCACGAGTTCGCGGGACTCCGTCTCATCGCCGCCCACGATCGCGCACCCACGCTGGGGTAGCCAGCCCGCGACCACGAGCACGCCGAACTGCTCAACGCTGTCGCTGGATGTTGCGGCTGCGGGCACGGCGAGGTGGCAGCCGGGCAAGCCGTCGAGGCTGCGGTTGCGGATCAGCACTGCTTCGTGCCAGTCGAAGCGGACCACTGGAAGGGCCACCGATCGGTACTGCAGTTCTTCCGTGAGGCCGGCGTCGAGCACTGCTTCAAAGAACCGGTCGGCATCCAGAGGGCGCATGTCCTCGCGCTCGGAGATCACGCTGTTGCGCTCACGCACCTCGTTGTGGCGACTGAGCTGCCAGAAACCGGCGACCAGGAAGATCACCAGCAGGGTGCCGGCGAGCGCGTGTCCTGCCAGCCAGCGCGGCGTGCGCGCAAAGTGATACATGCCACGACCTCTTCGGCGACGCTACCGGTGGCCCTCTCGCACCTCGACGCGAGCGATGTCGCCCGCTGGTTCGAAGCCCAGCACTTGGCCGAGGAACGACAGCTCGGCTTCGAGCGCAGCCACGATGTTGGGTCCGCGGCGGAAGCCGTGCCCCTCGCCTTCGAACAGCACGTAGGCGTGCGGCACGCCCGCGTCAGCCAGGGCCGCCACCAACTGCTCGGACTGGCTCTGGGGCACAACCCGGTCCTCGGTGCCCTGCAGCACGATCATCGGAGTGCGCAGCTGGCCAGTTCGCCAGATCGGCGAGCGTTCCCGGTACAGCTCGGCCTCCTGCGGGTATGGGCCGATCAGCCCGTCGAGATAGCGGGCCTCGAACTTGTGGGTGTCGCGAGCCAGCGCTTCGAGATCGGCCACGCCGTACCGGGAGATGCCCGCAGCGAACACGTCGCTGCCCGTGAGCGCGCACAGCGTCGTGTAGCCGCCCGCCGAGCCGCCCTTGATGACCAGGCGCTGCGAGTCAACGTTGCCCTCGCCGGCAAGATGCAGCGCCGCAGCGATGCAGTCCTGCGTGTCGACGATGCCCCACTGGCCGGCCAGCAGGCTGCGATAGGCGGTGCCGTAGCCAGTGCTGCCGCCGTAGTTCACGTCCACGACGGCGATGCCGCGGGTGGTCCAGTACTGGATGCCCAAGTCGAGCGAACTGCGGGCCGAACCCGTGGGCCCGCCGTGGCTCAACACGATGAGCGGTGGCTCGCCTGTTTGATCGGCGACCGCCGAATTGGCGGGCGCGAAGAAGAACGCGTGCGCCTGGCGGCCGCCGTCGCTGTCGAAGGTGAACGCCTGAGGGAGAGAGACGTCGCCGGGTTCGAGCGCCGACTGCTCGACGTCGCTGAGCTGACGATGCCCGCCGTCGGGTGAGATTTCCACGATCGCGGCTCGACGGGTCCAGCTGGCAGCCACGGCGACGACAGTGTCGCCTGGGGTCACCGCCAGTCTCCCGAATTCCGAGAACCCGCTCGGGATCTCTTCGAGGTGACCGTCGCGGATGACCCCGAGGTGCCCGACACCGCCGGACGTCCAGGTGCACCACAGCGTGCCGCCGCCATCCCAGCCGTAGGTGGCCTGCGCGAACACCCATGCCGGCACCCCGAATTCGCGGTTGCTCTCGCCGGGGGCTGTGTCACCCAGCAACGGTTCGGTGGCACCCGTGCGGGTGTCCACCCGGTGAATCGACCACCAACCATCAACATCGGTGACGATATGGAGGTTGCCGTCGGGGCTCCAAGCCGGCTGGGTCAGTGCAGGGCCGTCGACCAGCACCCGATCGCTGCCCGGCACCGGCACGCCGTCACGCAGGTCCACGAGATGCAGGCGGACGTGGTCCCACGGCATGTTCGGGTGATCCCAGCTGAGATACGCGAGCGTGCTGCCGTCGGGCGCCGGCCTCGGTGAGGAATAGAAGTCGGCACCCGTCGCGACGACACTCACCGTTCCGTCGAGGCGGACCGCGACGAGTTCGTTGCGGGGTTCGTCGCCGCCGCCGGTGTGGTCCTCGCGCACCCACATGCTGACCGGATCGAAGCTGCCGCCCTCAGCGTTGCTCTGGGGATCTGGCACGAGTGCCGGATCGGCGTAACGCAGCCCCCTGGGAGTGTCAGGCTCAGGAGTCACCGCGTGCGGCTCGCTGCGACCCGTTGCATCGAACAGCCGGATCCGATGGTCGCTCATGCAACTGCCGAGCACGAAATGGCCGCCATCAGGCGCCATGAACGCAAGCCAAGCCCCGCCGCCGTATTCGTGGACGGAAGTGCGGATGTCTGCCTCGGCCGTATGGGGCACGTCGGCCGGCTGGGCGCCGGGCTCGTCGAGCCGCACCCGGACCACGGCGCCCCGCCCACGCTCGAGAGGCCGCTCTTCCACCCAATAGGCCCAGCCGCCAGCGATGCGTGATTCGGTCCTTCGCACCGCGCCCGCGGCAACGTCAGCCGCCCGCAGCGGCGACGGCCACGCACCATGTCGAAATTCCCCGGGATTACTGAGATTTCGGCCGCCGTCATCTTGACAACGCGATGGCGAACTCATAGGTTCCTCGTTGGTTTCGACACGCCGCTACGATCACTCATTCTGAGCAGGTTCCGCAGCGGCACCAGCGTGCGCTCCGGGTCCTCCACCGACCCGTGACGCGCAGGTGGACCGGGGGAGCGCCCACCAACTCCCTCGGTCCACACATGCCTGCAATGCCGCGTGCGGCCATTCAAGGGCCGTCGCTGTCCGACGGCGTCGATTCGTGCTGAGCCAGGATCGTCTGCAACGACAGCTCGGTGGCCCGCAACCGCTGCTCGCAGTGCGCGATCAGCAGCGAGGCGCGTTCGACCTTCGATGCCAGCGTGTCGATGTCGACGTCGTCGCCCTCGAGGCTGGCCAGGATCGATTCGATCTCGGCAATGGACTCGGCGTAGCCGCCGAGCTCGCCGTCATCTGTCACAGGGTCTGTCATGGGTTGTCTGTCCCCCGGTCGGTCGGGTCGGCAATTGGTGTGGCAGTCGGTGCGTTCACGGTGCTGGCGAACTCCGCATCCAACGTTTGAGTGGTGATCATGGCTCCGGCAGCGGGCATCGAACGCACGACGGTGCCGTCGGCTGCACGCGTGATCGAAAAGCCGCGAGCCAACGTTCGCTGTGGCGCGAGTGCGGCAATCACGGCCGCAGCTGAACGAAGTTGGGCGTGCGCCTCCGATACTCGCCGTTCGGCACCGTGGGCGAGCCGCAGCCGTGCCTGGCCCAGGCGAGCACGCGGCCGGCTCAGGCGACGCTCGGTCAGCAGGCCGAGCGCTCCACGAGCTGCTGCCAAGCGGGCTGCTGATGCGGCTGCCCGGGAGCGGGCAGTCCGATGGAGTTCGCGCCGTGCCTGAGCCAAGCGTTCGTCAAAGTCGGCGACATGGGCGACGAGGGCGGCGGCGCACGCGGTGGGCGTCTTGGCAGCCGTGTGTGCCACCTGGTCCGCGACCGAGGTGTCGATTTCATGGCCGATCCCGCAGAACACCGGCAGTGGGCACGTCGCAATGGCCTTCGCAACGCTGGCGAGGTCGAATGCCAGCAGGTCGGTGCGGTCGCCGCCGCCGCGCACCACGGCGATGAGGTCAACCTCGGCGCTCCCCAGCGTGCGCAGCGCCGCGACAAGGTCGGCTTCGGCGGTGACGCCTTGCACCCGGGCGTCACACAGCAACACCTCAAACGCGTAGCCGCTCGCTGAAAGCTCATGGACGAAGTCAGCATGTGCAGCGCTGCCGGCCGCCGTGATGAGGCCGACGCGCAGCGGCACCAGCGGCAGCGGCACAGCGGCATTGCGTCGCAACAGCCCCGAGGCAGCCAGCTCGGCCAGCGTGCGCTCGCGGTCGGCGGCCAGCACACCGAGTGTGAAGTGCGGGTCGACGCCGCTCATGATGAGCTGCACCTGCCCGCTGCCTGCGTAGTACTCCACCTCGGCGCGGATCCGCACCTCGATGCCGTCGTCGAGCGTCAGCCCGCCTCCGGCAGCGAGATCCCGGTTCACGAATCGTTGGCGTCCCTTGAACAGCGCCACCCGCATGCGTGCGCCGCGGCGGTCCTTGCCCATGCCCGGCTCGATGAGGTTGAAGTAGATGTGGCCGCTCGCCGCCTGCGAGTAGCCGATGATCTCGCCGCGCACCCAGACCTCGGAGCCAAATGCCCGCCGGATCGTCTCTTCGATGGCGGCCGCGAGATCCGACACCGACCAGGTGCCGTCGGGTTGCGGGACGTCGTCGCCGGCCACGCCTTCGAAGCCTTCAACAGCGCTGCTCACGGCCCTGAGGCTGTCACGAAATCACCGCTGCCGCGACCGAATTAGGGCTCGAGAGTCGGGGTGCGGGCCGGGCGGTCACTTTGGTCTGCGTCGATAGGGTGCGCAGCGGAAGGTTGCCAGAGCGGACGAATGGGGCGGTCTCGAAAACCGTTGTGGCCCTCGGGTCACCGTGGGTTCGAATCCCACACCTTCCGCGACAGCGATAGAGCCGCCGCAAGGGGATCGTGATGAAGGGATCGCGGGCGGGCATGATGGCGGTGTCTCTTGCGAGCGCTTTCATGTCTACGGCCTGCGACGCAAATGCGGCCGATACGAGCAGCCATGCTGTGGCCGGTGGTGCGACGGTGCCTGAAGCGGGCTCCGAGAACGCAACGGTGTCCGTGGCCAAGATGGGCGACTCGTCCACCGTGACGTCGACCGCCGACGCGCGAGCTGAGGGGGACGCCCTGCAACCTTCTGTCGAAACGATGGATACCAATGATCACACGATTGCCGATGCGGAATCTGAGCGGGCACCAAGCGTTACGTCCATGGTGTCAGTGCCCGCGAGCGTCGTGCTGACCCCCGGCGTGACAGCATTCTCGGCTCTGGGGCAGACCGCACAGATAGCTGTCGAAGTGCGAGACCAGACCGGCCGCGTCATGACGGTGACGGATGTGTTCTGGTCGAGCACCGACACGACCGTGGCCGCAGTCGACGCGGACGGACAGGTGACAGCGGCGGGCAGCGGATCGGCCACAATCACTGCCACGGTGGGAGCGATTTCCGAGCGAGCGATGGTATCCGTGACGCAGGCAGTCAGTTCGGTCGCCGTGCTGCCCGCCACGGCCGTGCTGACCGGGTTGGGCGCAACCGTGCAGCTGACGGCGGAGGCGTTCGACCAGAGCGGATATCCAGTTGCGGGAGCGGCGATCGAGTGGGAATCCAGTGACGCCGCGGTGGCGACGGCTGACCGCGGAGGTTTGGTGACAGCAACAGGCGTTGGCACGGCAACGATCACTGGATTGTCGGGCAGGGTGTCGTCGACCACAACGGTGACAGTCACGGGTCTCGCGCTGTCGGGCACGGTGAGCGATGCTCGAGGAGAGGGTCTCGTTGTTCCCTGTGCGACCGTCCGGCTCAAGGGAGGCACGGGGGAATACGTAGTCACGGATGCAGACGGGCGCTATCGCTTGTCCGACGTCCTGGGCGAAGTCGAGATTACCGTGACAGCCGATCCTGGCTACGTGAGACAGACAGTGCCGGTGACAATGGATTCCGGTGACCGCACACTCGACTTCGTGCTCGAGCACACTGGAAAGCCGCCGTACTCGGGCACAGTGTGGATCACCTCCGACATACTCGGTCCCTCGGATCCATCGTCACTTGGGAGCGTGACCTATGTCGGGCGCGGGATGCGCGACGTCTACGACCGGCGGGTCACTAGGTGGATCACTGTCGATGCATACCTCTTCGAGGTGAAGTTCGGCGACCGGACCGTGGAGTTCCAAGTCAATCCAGAGTTTGGCAGCGAGGAAGCAGCTCGAGAGTCGATCGATACGTTCGCTCCAGCAATTGGACGACTCCCGGACGTCCTGATGTCAGAACTCCGCGAAGTAGAGATGAATGCGGGTGCGGGCTTGTTCGGCGGCAATTCGTACAACAGAAGCCTGCTGATTCATACCGATGATGCAGCAACGCAGAACGCGATACGCCAAGGATTCCTAGAAGAAGTCTTCCTGCACGAAGGCGCGCACATGGCGCTCGACCACTTGGGCAAGGCGTCGGGGTGGCACTCGGCACAGCGGTCGGACAGCGTCTTCATTTCCGAATACGCGCGCGACTATCCCGACCGAGAAGACATCGCAGAGAGTTTCCTGCCGTACTTCGCAGTTCGGCATCGACCGGAGCGGCTGACTGCCCAGCAGTGGTGCATCATGACGACGACGATGCCGAACCGGCTGGCGTACTTCGACGAGCAGCGGTTTGACATGTCCGCCAATTCGTCGCCCTAGTGGTGTGTGGCGGTCTTGTCTAGATGTCCCGTGTCATCGTTTGTATCGCAGGTTCGGGTTTGATTCCCGGACCAGGAAAGATTGATGCCGAGACCGTCGAGCAAATCCCCTGAGCAGAAGCTGGGGGTGGTGATGAGTGTGCTGCGGGGAGAGCTGGGTGCTGCTGAGGCATACTCTGCGGTATGCCTAATTCGACTACCATCAAGGTCTCGGTCCGGACCCGGGATGCCTTGCGTCAGCTTGCCGATCGTGAGGGGCTCACCTTCGACGCGCAGATCGAGAAGCTGATCCGGCGCGAACGTCGTCGCATCATCGGGGCTCAGCTCGCGAGTGCCCCGCTCGATACCGCCGACGAGGCTGTGCTCGATGCGTCTGCGAGCGATGTCGCTGATGCAAGCGGGTGACGTCGTCCGCTGCGATTTCGGGACGCCGGCAAGGGGCGAGCCCGGGTTCGTCCGACCGGCCATCGTCGTCACCGCCGATGATGTGCTCGAGTTCGGTCAACACGCGATCGTGGTCGTACCTTGCACGACGACCAGGCGAGGTTGGTTGAGCGAGGTTGAGATCGCTGGCTTCGGTGTCGCCCAAGCGCACCTGCCCACCACCCTCAGCGTCGACCGCGTCGTCGAGACGACGGGCGCCAACACCGGGCCCGTCGCGCTGCAACAGATTCGAGAACTCATCGCTGACCTGCTCGGGCTCTGACCCAGCCATCCGGTGACGCAGAACCGCAGGCCCACCATGACGCTCGCTTCCGGTGCCGCCGGGTGACTTGAGGGGAAGGGTTCCTCCGGCGCCTGCATGGTGCTGCGCGCTCAGCGGTGACCGCCAGGGTGGCGTCGGTCAGCCCAAGTTGTGTGAGATCTCGTGTACCGCAGTAGCCCACCACGACACGGGCGTCCCCTCGACCGTATTTGCCCTGGAAGTTGCCCGTGCGGTGCTCGTTTATGTGTCGAGTGTGAACGGGTTGAGGAATTGGCGTTCCCAGAACTGCTCGCGATCCGCTGCGGCCAATTGCGCCAGATCGCAGACCTCTTCCCAGTCGTCGCGTATCACTTCGATGTGATGATTGACGATCTCGTTGGCCTCGCTGACGCTGAGGTGATAAGTGCTCGCGTGTTCGACGCAGCGTGCGGCCTGGCTGAGGCGTTCGCCGTCGGCGCCGTACGCCATCGCTTGGGCGGTTTCTCTTCCTGTGCGCAATTGTGGGCAGATGTCATATGCGGGGGTGAGCGTCAGCATGCTGCCGTCCCAGAACGCCGAGTGGTTCTTGGCGTGGTCGTCGGTGTTGCTGACGAGCATGTTGAACACGATGCGCGAGAACAACTCGCACAGCGTCGCGTCCGGGTTCACGAAACGCGTCCGAATCTGCTCCGCTAGGTCGGAGTAGGTCGCGTGGCGGCCTGCCATGCCCCAGGCGTCGTGCAGGTCCAAGATGGTCAGCGCCGAGACCATCATGCGACGGCCCCCTCGTTGGGTGCGGTCGAAGCGGTCTACCAGTAACACGGCTTTGCCTGCGGCGATACTCAGCTCGACCGGTGCGACATCGATGCCTGCTCGGCGCGCTAGCTCCATCGCTGCGTACTCGGCCTTGACCACGGGGTAGTGGTCCGTCGATGAGCTGAACTTTGCGATCAGGTGCCGTGATCGGTCGCTGAGCGTGACTTTGGGGCGCGCTCCGCCAACTGAGGCGCCGTGCAGCATTGCTCTGTCCAATGCTGGTGGCAAGGGGAGACCCTCCTCCACATGGCGGGCCGCGTCGTAGAGCTCGTCGAGTGTGGCGTCGTCGCCGCTGCGAGCGACGTACTCGGTGGGTGACGCCTGGAAGTCGAGCGCTCCGATGCGGTCAGAGCCCGAGTTGAGCAGATATCCGAGTTCAGGCACATTGCTGTCGGTGCGGCGGTGCTGGTGCTCGATCACCTTGCGCCCCCACGAATCAGGCGCAGCGTCGGCGATGCAACCATGCAGGTTCCCCGAACTCGGCGACATGGTGCCTTCCTGAAGAGGAAGATCGGGCAGGTACAGCGCAATCGCGTCAGGGTTGGCCAGGTAGCGGCGGCCATAGGCGAACGTCGCGACCTCGCCTTGTTCGTCGAGACGCCCTGCCACAACCGGCTCGGAGGCATCGGGTAGCCATACCCACACGAAGACTGTGCTTGGGTTCAGCCGCGGACTAGAAGTCGTCATCGACGACACGGTGACGCACTCTCTGGGGCAGCACGGCCAGGCGAGCGTCGACGAGTTCGGACTCCCGTGTCCGCGTTGCGGCGTCTTCGCTGAACAGTCGCACGCCCACCAGCGAGGCTGCCTCGAAGACCGTGCCCAACGCGACCGATGGGTCGCCCCGCTCGACCTTTCGCATGGTGCCCTCGCAGGAACCGACGCGTTCCGCGAGCTGCGCGATGGTCCATCTGCGCTCCCGTCGGGCAAGCGCGATGCTGCGCCCCAGCAGGCGCGCGGCATCCGTCGCAATCCGGCTCCTTGGAACACCTGCTCTCATGTCAACAGTCTATTGACGGTTAGACGTATTAAACAACAATATAATGACGGTCAACCCGACGCGGCAACCGACCCGCCCCCAAGGGCGAGGCGGTTGTCTTGGAGGGTCGGCTGCGGGGGAGGTGCTACATCATGGGGCACGGGAGAGCGTCGGGCCCCGTCGTATAGCTCCCCCGTGAGGACCAGGGAAGCTTGACGTCGGCGCTGACTTTCACCGTGGCGGGGAAGCCGACGCCGTCGGCGGTGACGGCGGCGACGTAGTAGGTGAAGGTGTGGCCGTTGGCGCCGGGCCGGAGCGGTTCGTGGAGGTAGCTCGTGGTGTTGGCGCCGACGGCGGCGATGTCGTAGCCGTAGCGGCCGTAGTCCGTATTGGGGTTCCGCATGCTCTTCACGGGGTGGCCGTAGTGGATGCGCATGATCTTGTAGCCGGTGATGCCGCTCACCCCGGCGGGGGCTTGCCAGTTCAGGGTGACCTTCTTGCAGAAGCTGGTTCCCCTGTGCATGACGGATCCGGCGATGTCGCTCATGGTGGCTGTCAGGTTCTGCGGCGCGTCGACGGGCCGGGCATAGGGCTGGGTGTTGTAGGTGACCAGGCTGGTCAGGGGCACCAACGCCAGGGGGGCGCCCAGGTGCGGCGTGCTGGGCCGCACGTCGAGCTCCCGCAGGTTCGCGAGGCCATCGAAGAAGTCGTTGTAGTGGCTGTTGTTGATGAATTGGATGCCTCGTCCTTCGTATCCCACGTTGGCGAGGCGCAGGGTCTCCAGGCTGTCCAAGCCGTCGAAGATGCCCGCGGGCCAGTCAGCCGTCTGCAAGAACTGGTTGTCGCTGAGGTCCAGTTCGACCAGGCTTCCCAGGCTGTCGAACACGTCGCTGGGCAACGAGTCCAGCGAGGTGTCGCTGAGGTCCAGTTCGACCAGGCTGATCAGGCTGTCGAACACGTCGCTGCGCAACGAGCTCATCAAGCTGCCGCTGAGGTCCAGGTGCGTCAGGCCGGAAAGCCCGTCGAGGTCGGTCCACTTCAGGGACCCGGACTTCGTCACCCGGGCTTCCAGTGCGGTGATGGCCGCCATGCCCTGCCACGAGACCGAATCGCAGGAATCGGCGCCGGGCGTGGCCGCCAGGATCGCCTGGACCACCTGCGCCGTGCGGCCGCAGATGTCGAACAGGGCCGGGCTCGACTCCGAGTAGGCGCCGGTGCCCTCGTCGTTCGTCGCCCGCACCTGCACCGCCACGTCGTCGATGGTGCTGGTGGTCAAGCCGGTGATGGTGGTGGTCCGGCCGGTGCCGGTGTGGGACACATCGTTCCACGACCCGCTGTCGCCCAGCCTGTACCGCACGTCGTAGTCGGTGACCGGCGGGCCGCTGTTGGCCGGCGCCGTCCAGCTCACCGCCAGCCGGTCGGTCATCGTCCCGACCGTGCGCGCCCTGGGCGCGTCGGGCGCCCCCGGCGGCTCGTCCACGTCGGTCACGGTGATGGTCACCGCGATGGTGGCGGTGTTGGTGGCGGTGTGGGTGCCGTCGGTGGCGCGCACCTGCACCGAGTAGCTGGACTTGGCCTCGAAGTTGTAGCCGGCCCCGGACTTGGTCCGGATCTGCCCGCTGGTCGAGTCGATGGCGAACGACCCCGCGTCGGAGCCGCTCAGGCTGTACCGCGGCGTGTCGCCGACGTCGGCGTCGGTGGCCGCCACAGGAGCGCCGACGTTGGCGCCGCCGCCCGGGTTCTCGGCCACGCTGCGGGCCGCGGGCGCGGTGTCGGCGAACACCGGCGCGCTGTTGTCGGCGGTGCCGACGGTGAACACCTCGGAGAGGGCGTAGTAGGGCCGGTTCTGCAGATTGACATTGGAAAAACTCGCATTCGCATCGAGGGGATCGCCCGTGCCGTTGAGCCTTCCGTAAGCGACGCTGTTGTCGCCCAGCGCCGCCGTCGCCGCCGTCCCGTCGCTGTCGCTGCCGGTCCAGACCACACCGTCAGTGGGGAAGGCGACATCGCCGGAGCGGTTCGTGGGGTTGGCCTCGTCGTCCCAGTCCCCGTCGTAGAAATCCTCGTAGTCGTCGACGATCTTGGAACCGTTCAACCAGTAGACCGGGAGGCCCTTGGCGATGTTGGTGTAGGTGGTTCCGGTGTTGTCACGCGCGTCGTCGTCATCGGTGCTGGCGACGACTGCGAACCCCGAGGCGTAGGGCTTGATGGCCCGATGTCCCGCTCTGGCGTTGCGCTGGGCCTCGTCGTTGTAGTCGTCGATGTCGCTCGACGTTGGACTGAAGGTCCTATGGGTGAGGAACAGGAGCCGGAACTGACCGCCGGCGGCCACGCCGCTGGGCTTGAGCTCCCAGTTCAGCGCGATGGTGGTCGCCGTGGCGGTCGTGCCCTGGCCCGAGGCCGACCAGGCGGTGACGCCCTCGCGGTTCCCCGCCCGCACCTGCACCTCATAAGCCGTGCCGGCGGTCAGGCCGGGGATCGTGACTGTGAGGCCGGTGCCGTTGTGGGGCCGTTCGATCCAGTTCCCGCTGCCGTCGGTCCTGTACCGCACGTCGTAGTCGTTGATCGGGTGGCTGGTGTTGGCCGGCGCCGTCCAGCGCACGTGCAAATGGCTCGTGCTGCCCACCGCGCTCACCGTCGGCGCGCCCGGCGCGACCGAAGGCGGCTCGTCCACGTCGGTCACGGTGATGGCCACGGCAATGGTGGCGCTGTAGGTGCCGTCGGTGACGGTCACCTCCACCGAGTAGCGGGACTTGGTCTCGTGGTCATAGGACACCCCGGCCTTGGTCAGGATCCGCCCGCTGGTCATGCCAATGTCGAACGACGCCGCGTCCGTGCCCCCCAAGCTGTAGGTCAGCGTGTCACCGAAGTCCGCGTCGGTGGCCGCCACGAGGGCGCCGACGTTGGTGAAGGCGTGGGAGTTCTCCGGCACGCTGCGGGATGCCGGGTCCGAATCGATGAACACCGGCACGCTGCCGCCCACCGTGAATACCTCGGAGAGGGCGTAGTACCGGTAGTTGGAATTGCTTGAGAAGTGGTTAACGACGCCGCCAATGCTCGCACCAAGGGGACTGCCCGAAGCGGTGAGGAGTCCGATAGCGACGTCAGATTCGCCTAACGCAAACGATGTTCCGTTGACGATCTCCTCAGTCCCGTTGCTGTTGCTTCCGGTCCAGATCCAGGTGTTGTTGGAGCCGACTCTGTTGCCGTTGCGGCCCCGGGGGTTGGCCTCGTCGTCCCAGGAGCCGTCGTGGAAGTCCTCGTAGTGGTCGGCGACCTTGGAGCCGTTGAGCCAGTGGATGGGGACCCCCTTGTTGGTGTTGGTGTAGGCGGTCGCGGCGTTGTCGCGGGCGTCGTCGTCGGCGGTGCTGGCGACGACGCGGAAACCGGAGCTGTAAGGCTTGATGGCGGAGTGGGCATTGCTGGCGTTGGCCTGGGACTGGACGTAGTCGTTGTAGTCGTCAATGTCGGAGGACGTCGAGGCGTGGCCTGCGTAGGTGACGAACAACAGCCGGAACTGGCCGCCGGCGGCCAGGCCGCTGGGTGTGAGGGCCCAGTTCAGGGGCACGACCGAGTCGGCATCGGTGAAGACCGCGAGTCTGGGCACCACCTGCACGAACTCCAACGTTCCCTCCTTTTGGCCCTCTTGGTTGGCTGTTTGGTCCTCTTGGTCGGCTGTTGCGGGCTCCGGTGGGGCCGGGGTGTCGGCTCTGACGTAGCCGGACCACTGGCTGACGCCGGCGGGGCTGACCGCCTTCACCCGGTAGACGTAGGTGCTCGACGCCGATACCGAACTGTCGGTGTAGCTGGTCTCGGGACCGGCGTTGGCCTCGATCACGTGGAAGACGCCCACTGCGTCCACGTCGCGGTTGCGGCGAAGGATCGCGTAGTGGGTGACTGTCTGGTCCGTTGAGGCCGTCCAGGTGAGGGTGACCTCATCGTGCTCGGCCGAGGCCCCGAGGTTGTGGGGCTTGGCCGGGGGGTTGGCGCCGACCGCAGCCGGAGTCGGGGCCACCTCCTGGTTCTGGGCCCAAGCGGGGACAGCCACGACAACGGTGGCCACCAGCGCCACAGCAGCGCCCACCAGAATGGCGCGTCTCACGGCGCTAGGCGGGCTCATGGACCCGGGCTTGCCGGGGTTGCGGGAACGGCGCGATCTAGGGGGGGGGGGGGGTCTGCGACACGGCTAAAACCACCTTCGAATTCTTCGTTGTGCAGCGCTTGTGCTCAGCGCGTGGCCAGATATGAGGCACCGTCACATAATTATGAGACGTCAAGATACTGTAGAGCACGTCCGCGAGCAGACCGTCCGCAAACGAACCCGCGCCGGACGCCGCGTCGCCGGCGTGATTCGCATCTCGTCGGCGCCCTGATTCAGGCGTCAGCTCAGCGGTGGTTGCTGAAGAAGCGGCTGAGCAGCTCGCCGCATTCGTCTTCGAGCACGCCGCCGATCACCTCTGAGTTGTGGTTGAAGCGCGGGTCCACCAGCAGGTTGTAGAGGGTCGCCGCGGCACCCGCCTTCGGGTCGTAGGCCCCGAACACCACCCGGGCCACTCGCGCTGACAGGGCTGCACCTGCGCACATGGGGCAGGGTTCGAGCGTCACCGCCAGCGTTGCGTCCTCGAGCCGCCAGTCGCCGCTCGCGGCCGCGGCGTCTCGCAGGGCCAGCACCTCGGCATGGGCGGTGGGGTCGTTCGTGGTCTCGCGTTCGTTGTGGCGCGCCGCGACGACCTCGTCGCCGACGATCACCACGGCGCCCACGGGCACCTCGCCGACTGACGCAGCCAGCCGGGCCTGCTCCAATGCCAGCTCAATGGCTGCTTCGTCCGTCACACCGAGAGTGTGGCCGCTCTTTCGTGGCGTCATGCAGTCGTTATGCCGCGGCGGGCTTTGGCTCGCTCGCGCATCCGGGCGTGGGCCTCGGGCGTGCCGTCGTGGAAGGTGCCGAACAGCTTGTCGAGCGGCACGGGCCTATTGCCGTAGTTGCACTCGAAGTAACGATGGTGCAGGTGGTGGAAGTAGTCGGCTCCCGCCATGGTGGGTCCGGAGCGCTTGCCGATTTCGAAGCGCTCGAAACCCGAGTGGGAAAACGCCGTTGCGACGCTGTTGGACAGCAAGGTGAGGATCAAGATGAACGGGTGAGCGGGCACCACCCACCACAGCACAATCATGCTGAGGTACATCATGTGCTCGACCGGGTGCATCGACAGCCCGCTCCACGGCCCCGTGTTCACATTGTGGTGGTGCAGGTAGTGCACGTGGTCATAGACCCAGCGCATGTGCAGCACCCGGTGGATGCCATAAAAGTGAGTCACCGACCACAGAGACGCAATCACCGTGAGCGCGCAGATGTACAGCCATGCCGAGTCCCACTCCACCGACGGGATCCAGTCGTTGGCGTAGAACCACAAGGTGAGTGCCTCATACGCCGACCAGACCCCGCAGCCGCTGACCAAGCACCAGAACACGTTGTCTCGGGTCTGGTTGTTCCACAGGAACGACCGGTTCGTGGTGCTGAGCCATCGACGGTTGTACTTGTAGCGCTGCTGCTGGACCCGCCTGACGTACAGCGCCATATGCAGTGTTCCTGCGACCAGCGTGAACACGATCACGTTGCGGAGGTAGATCTCCAGAATCCACCTGGGGCTCAAGTTCTCCATGCGCTCCATGGATGGCGTGAAGAAGTTCCACACCACCGCGGACATCGCCACCCAGAGCATTCCCTGCGGAAGCATCATTAAGCCAATGTGCCGCAGCGTCGCGATCGGCCGGGGCGGCCAGTCCAGGATCGTCGACACCGAGATGGGCAGGTCCGGCTCAAAACCCTTGGTTTCGATGCCGCGTGACCCGCTGCCGGTCATGACTTCCGAGTCTGTCACGCGGAGAGTGTGGGATTCGAACCCACGGAGGCCGATGAAAGCCTCACACGCTTTCCAAGCGAGCCCATTCGTCCGCTCTGGCAACTCTCCGAAATGCATACGGGACCGGCAAGCCGATCCCGTGTGTCGCCGTCTGGCGAGGCGGCCAGGCGATCTGCGGCACACAACAAGGTCCGCTGAGAGCTGCTGCCTCCCGGCCCTGACTCGGTTCACGGGTCGCCGTTGCACAGGACCCGGCCGCCACGTCAGACGGCGACACACTCCAAACGCTAACCGCAGAACCGCCTGAACAGTCGCCGTTAGGATCGCCGCGAGATGCCGCACCAGTCGCTTTACCGGAGGTTCCGACCTCAGCGGTTTGCAGAGGTGGTCGGACAGCCTCACCTGGTCCGGGCCTTGAGCAATGCCGTCCGCGAGGACCGCGTCGGCCATGCGTACCTGCTGAGCGGCCCCCGCGGCACCGGCAAGACCTCTACCGCACGCATCCTGGCCAAAGCGCTCAACTGCGAGGCGCTCGGCGACGACGGGGAACCGTGCGGTACGTGCCACAGTTGCACCGCAGTTGCCGCGGGCACCTCGTTGGACCTCATCGAGCTTGACGCAGCGTCCAACAACTCGGTCAACCACATCCGCGACATGACCGAGAAGGCAGCCCTCGTCAGCTCCGGGCGCCGCAAGGTGTACCTGCTCGACGAGGTGCACATGCTGTCCACTGCGGCCTCGAATGCGCTGCTCAAGACTTTGGAGGAACCGCCGTCCCACGTCGTGTTCATCCTGGCCACGACCGATCCGCACAAGGTGCTGCCCACCATTCGCAGCCGCACTCAGCAGTTCGAGCTGTCGCTAGTCGGCGCGGACGAGATGGCCCCGCACGTGCGAGCCATCGCCGATGCGGCTGGAGCGCCAATCGACGACGTGGTCGTGGACTACGTGACCGAACGCGGCGGCGGATCCGTGCGTGACGCGCTCTCCGCGCTCGATACCGTGCTGGCGGCCGGGGGCATTCCCGACGACCGCACCGACGTGAACGCACTGGTGCAGGCACTGTCGAATAACGATCTCGCGGCGACGCTGATCGCGGTGGCCGAAGCGACGTCGGCGGGTGTCGACGCCCGGGACCTCGCCGAGCGCACGGCGCGCCGTCTGCGCGACATGTTCCTGGTGGGTGCCGGTGTGGAGCCAGCGGAACTGCCTTCCGCCGAGGTCGCATCGGCGCGTGAGCTGAGCGACGCGATGGGTCGCCGAGCCAACGTGCGAGCCCTCGAGGCCCTCGGCAGCGCGCTGGCGCAGATGCCTCAATCAGCCGACCGTCGCTTGACGCTGGAGACCGCGCTGGTGGGCCTGCTCGCCGACGAGTTGCTGGGTTCGGGCGCAGCATCGGCGGCTGCGCCTGTGGCACCGGCGCGAGGCCCGACGGGACGGGCTGCCCCTCCCACTGGCGGTCCCGCGGCCGCCCGGGCGGCTATGGCGGCAACCAAGGCGCCGCCTTCCCTGGACGCCCCTCGGGTCGCTACACAGTCGCCGCCGCCGCCCGCTCCCCCGCCGCCCGCTGCTTCGGCGCCGCCGGCTGCCGCACCTCCCGCGTCGCCCACCGAAGCCGAACCGCAACGCGAAGCGGCGGCTGAGCGCGCACCTGCATCAGCGATGACGGCCGCGGATCTGCAGCGCATCTGGGAGACGCAGATCGTTGAGCGGCTTCGTCCCGTCGCCGCGGGGCTGTTCCGCGAGGCCAACGTCCTCGCCCACGACCGCAACGTGGTGACCGTCCTGCTCAGCGAAGGTGTGCCTGTTGATCAGGCCCAGCGCCGCTGCAACGAGGTGGAAGCAGTCCTGTCGGAACTGCTCGACCAGACGGTCCGCCTCGAAGTGAGCGGTTCGGGCAACGTGGCCGGTCCGGACTCGACGACGCACGACGATGCGCCGCCGCCTCCGCCGCCTCCGCCGCCTCCGCCTCCGCCTCCGCCTGCGCCGGCGGCACCGGCCGAGGTCGCCTCGCCTCCGCCCTCACACGACGCTGCTCCGGCTGCGAGTGCGCCCGAGGGAGGCACCGCCCAGCAGTCCGAGACCGGCAACCCAACCGCATCCGCGGTATCGCAGGAGTCCAAGGTGCGCCAGATCGTGGAGCGCTTTCCCGGCTCGGTCGTGGTCCGCGTCGACGAGGGCACAACCTGACAGCCTTGACCGGCAGCGGGCGACCTCTACCTCACGCACGGTGGCGGGAACTACGCCGGCGACACACCACCAGCAGCAGGGACTGACGTGTACGACGACGCGGTCGAAGACCTGATCGACGAGCTCAGCCGCTTGCCCGGCATCGGTCCCAAGGGTGCGCAGCGCATCACCTTCTGGCTGCTGAAGCGGCCCGCGGCCGACGCCCACCGCCTCGCAGCAGCCATCACCGCAGCCAAGGACCGTGTCGGATTCTGCGGCCAGTGCTGGAACCTCAGCGAGACCGATCCGTGCGCCTATTGCGACGACTTGGCCCGACGCAACGGCATGGTCTGCGTGGTTGAGGAACCACGTGACGTGATTGCCATGGAGAAAGCCGGCTTCCGAGGCCGCTACCACGTGCTCGGCGGGGCGCTCAACCCGCTCGAAGGCGTCGGCCCCGAACAGCTGCGCATCCGCGAACTGCTCGCACGACTCGACAGCGAGTCGGTCACCGAGCTGATCGTGTGCACCAACCCCAACATCGAGGGCGACACCACCGCCATGTACCTGGCCCGACAGCTCGAACCGCTCGGCGTGGCTGTGACCCGACTGGCCAGCGGCTTGCCCGTCGGCGGCGACCTCGAGTACGCCGACGAACTCACGCTCGAACGAGCGCTGCGCAACCGCCGCACCATCACTCCGTAGATCTCGGCGTAAATCGCTGGACGGGCTCGCGGCAGCAGCGCTAGGCCATCGAAACGGAATCTGCCCCCTACCGCATCACCCGGCGGACCGGGGAGAGGCTGAAGGGGGCGTACATGTCAACAATACCGTTGCGCAATGTGGCTCATCACCCTTTCGCATTCAGCGACGTGGGCGGCCCACGGCACTCGTTGGTTCGACACTGCACGGCTGCTTCGGCCAGCCCAGGTAAGCACGGTGGAGCGAGCAGTTGAGCATCTCCGCAGGGTCGGCAAGCAGCCAACTGCCAACCGCGTCGTTTCGGAACTTCCCTTCGGATTCTGGGTGGCGCTGTTCGCCAATGCCTACGACACGACGATCTGGCGTTCCGATCTTTACAGGATCTTTGCGAGACGTATCAAGAATCGCCAAGGACTTCATGAAACTCTCGACCGCCTGCGTACTCTGAGGAACAGGATTGCCCACCACGAGCCCATCTTCCAACGCAATCTCAAGGACGACTATCGACGGATCCGCGATGTCGTCGAGTTGTTGAGCGAGCCAGCACTCTTGTGGCTCGACCATCACAGCAGCACGTTGGATGCACTTGATGTCGAGCCAGATGCGGTGCTCGGATTTTGATTGCATTCCTCGCCGGGGAATTCATCTCCGCCATGTCGAGCTGATCGACCCACGAGTTCAGGCACCGTTCCGGCCAGGCAATAAATCGCTGGACGGGCTCGCGGCAGCTGCATACGTTTCGGGTGGCACTTCCCCGGCGGCCTGCGCATTCGAACTGCGCGTTCGAGGAGTGTCATGGCTGCCCACAACCCCAACGACCAAGCTGCCCCGGACCTGCCCGTGGCGGTGTTCCGACCGTCGCCCGATGACCGCGTGATGGTGGCCGGACCATGCCACGCCCGGGCACTGTGCCTGAGCGCCGGCGCTAACCCGGGGGGCGTCGCTGCGGTGTTCGTGGATCCGTGTGGCGCGCTGCTGGCCATTGCCACCGCGCCCGCAGCCGTCATCGGTGCGATGCTCGTCGACCCGGCCCCCTTCGCCCGGCTCACCGAACTGCTCGGAGCGAGCCGCATCTACCTCGAGGTTCCCGGCGTCGACGCGTCGGCAGTTGCCGATGTTGTCGAAGCCGCGTTGTGGCCGCTGTGCGTAGCGACCGAGGTGCTGTCGCGTATTGCTGCCTAGGCCACCCGCACGATGACGGCGTCGCCTTGGCCGCCGCCCCCGCACAGCGCCGCAGCGCCGGACCCGCCGCCGCGACGGCGCAGCTCACCGATGAGGGTGAGTGCCAGCCGGGCGCCCGACATGCCGATGGGGTGTCCGAGCGCTACCGCACCGCCGTTGGGGTTCACGATCTCGGGCGACACGCCCAGATCCTGCGTCGACGCCAGGGCTACCGCGGCAAAGGCCTCGTTGATCTCGAACAAGGACAGATCCTCGACATCCAGCTCGGTGCGCTGCAGCGCCCGACGGATGGCATTCGCCGGCTGGTGCAGCAGGCAGGTGTCAGGCCCAGCCACCATGCCGTACGACACGATCTCAGCCAGCGGCTCGACGCCGTGCCGCTCGGCCGCTTCGGCAGACATGACCACCACCGCGCAGCCGCCGTCGGAGATCTGGGATGCATTGCCCGCCGTGACGGCACCGTCCGGCGCGAAGGCCGGACGCAGGCCGCCGAGGCTCTCCGAGGTCGTCCCCGGACGCACGCCTTCGTCGTCGAGCACCGCCAGCGGCTCGCCCCGTCGCTGCGGAACAGTGACCGCGACGATCTCGTCGTCGAAGCGGCCTTCCTTCTGAGCCGACGCGGCACGTTCGTGGGACTGCGCCGAGAACTCGTCCATCGCGCTGCGTGAGATCCCCGCACCAGCGGCATCCCGCTCGGTGCCGTCGCCCATATGCCCGTCGTCGAACGCACACCACAGGCCGTCGTGGACCATCGCGTCGAGCACGGTGCCTGATCCCATCCGCATCCCGTTGCGACCTTCGGGCAGCAGGTACGGGGCATTCGTCATCGATTCCATGCCACCCGCCACGACGATGTCAGCGTCGCCCGCCGTGACCATCTGGTCGGCCATGTAGATGGCGTTCAGGCCAGACAGGCAGACCTTGTTGACCGTGATGGCTGGCACCTCCATCGAAATGCCCGCTGCGGTCGCCGCCTGCCTGGCCGTGATCTGCCCTTGGCCCGCCTGCAATACATGCCCCATCACGACGTAGTCGACATCGGCAGCAGCAATGCCCGAGCGTTCGAGCGCTCCTTCGATGGCAACGCCGCCGAGCTGGGCGCCCCTCAGGCCGGCTAGCGCGCCGTTGAACTTGCCGATCGGCGTCCGAGCGCCTCCGACGATCACAGAACCAGCCATCGCGACCCCCTCGCCTCTGCCCGCGCTCACAGCCCCTTTGCCGAGCTACGGATGTGTGAATGGCGAGTGTACGAAACGGCTCTCGACGCTGCCGATGTGGGGGGATCGCAGCGGTTCTCGACGTCGCGCCGCAGCGTTAGCGTTCGGGCCCGTGAGGCAGTTCGCTGATGCCATCGACGCCGGTGCGTCCGGTTCCGATCTCGGGGCAATGCCGATCCCGGAGAGCTTCAGGGCGGCGCACGTACTGCGCAACGAGCAAACAATGTTCGAGGGCCGCGCCTCGGCCGACAAGGACCCCCGCGAAGCCATGCACATCGGCGAGGTCGCGACGCCCGAGCTGGCACCTGACGAGGTGTACCTGGCGGTGATGGCCAGCTCGATCAACTTCAACACCGTGTGGAGTTCGATCTTCGAGCCGCTGCCGACGTTCGGCTTCCTGGACCGGCTCGGCCGCGAGAGCCGCTGGGGTGCCCGCCACGCGCTCGACTACCACGTGCTGGGTTCCGACGCCGCGGGCGTAGTGCTGCAGGTCGGCTCGGCGGTGCGCAATTGGCGTCCCGGAGACCGGGTCGTGGTGCACTGCAACTACGTCGACGACCAGGACCCTGCCGCCCACGAGGACTCGATGATGGCCTCCAACCAGCGGATCTGGGGCTTCGAGAGCAACTTCGGCGGCCTCGCCGATCTCTCGGTGGTCAAGGCCAACCAGCTCATGCCCAAGCCGACGCATCTCAGCTGGGAAGAATCGGCCGTGAACGCGCTGTGCGCATCCACGTCGTACCGGATGCTGGTCGGCGAACACGCTGCTCGCATGAAACAGGGCGACTCGGTGCTCGTCTGGGGCGCCTCGGGTGGGCTCGGCGGCTATGCCTGCCAGCTCGTGCTCAACGGCGGCGGCGTGCCGATCGGTGTGGTCAGCTCACCCGACAAGGTCGAGTTGCTCCACCAGCTCGGCGTCGACCACGTCATTGACCGCAGCGCCGAGGGCTACCGATTCTGGGCTGACGAGCACACCCAGGATGAGCGCGAGTGGCGCCGCCTCGGAAAGACGGTGCGGGGCCTCATCGGCGAAGACCCAGACATCGTGTTCGAGCATCCCGGCCGCTCCACGATGGGCGCTTCGGTCTTCGTCGCCAAGCGCGGCGGCAAGATCGTGACGTGTGCCGCCACCACCGGCTACATGATCGAGTACGACAACCGGCACCTGTGGATGCGACTCAAGCAGATCGTGGCGAGCCACTTCGCCAACTACGCCGAGGCATGGGCGATGAACCGCCTCATCGGACAGGGCCGCATCCAGCCGACCCTGTCCAAGACGTACACGCTGGACGAGACCGGTCTTGCAGCGTGGCAAGTGCATGGCAACTTGCACGAGGGCAAGCTCGGCGTGCTCTGTCTGGCGTCCGGTCCGGGGCAGGGCATCACCGATCCCGACAAGCGCGAACAGATCGGTGAAGACAAGATCACGCTGTTCGCGCGCCACGCTGCATCGCTCGAAGCCGCCAACGCCTGAATCCGCCGACAAGCGAATCCGCCGACAAGCAGGAGCTGAGCCGATGATCCTGACCGAGATCGACCATGTCGCCATCGCCGTGAAGGACCTTGATGCGGCAGTCGCCTACTACGCCGAGGCATTCGGAGCCGAGGTCGCCCACCGTGAGATCGTCGACTCTGACGGTGTCGAAGAAGCCCTGATCAAGGTGGCTGACAGCTACATCCAGCTCACCGCTGCGACTCGTCCCGATTCGCCGATTGCCAAGTTCCTCGAGCGTCGGGGCGAAGGCCTTCACCACATCGGCTACCGGGTGGACGATTGTGCAGCGGCCCTCGGAGCGATGATTGACGCCGGCGCCGTGCCCATCGACACAGCCCCCCGTCCGGGCTCGCGCGGCACAACCGTCGCGTTCGTCCATCCCAAGGGGAACCTCGGCACGCTGGTCGAACTCGTCGAGGAATAGGCTCCCCTACACGGGGGCGGGGCCGCGCAGGACCGGATCGCGCCACCTGTGCCACTAGGAGGACCGACATGACCACATTCACCAGACGACTGGCCATTGTGCTTGCCGTCGTCGCGATGCTTGCTGCAGGGTGCACTGGCAGCGACGACAGCGAGGCGTTCAAGATCGGCCTGGTCACCGACACCGGCAAGGTTGACGACAAGAGCTTCAACCAATCGGCGTGGGAAGGCGCACAGGAAGCCGCCGCCGCGCTGGGCGTCGAGGCCACCTACATCGAGACCGAAGAGGCCAAGGACTACGAGAACAACATCGGCTTGTTCGTCGAGGACGGCGCGAACGTCATCATCACCGTCGGCTTCGGTCTCGGCGACGCCACCATCGCCGCCGCCAAGGCGAACCCGGACATCTTCTTCGTCGGCGTCGACCAGTTCCAAGGCGAAACGCTGCCCAACCTGGCCGGGTTGATCTTCCCCGAGGACAAGTCGGGCTTCTTGGCCGGAGCGCTCGCGGGCATGCTCACCGAGACCGACATCGTGGGTGCCGTGCTGGGCACCGACCTGGTCCCGCCAGTGGTGGCCTTCAAGGAAGGCTGGGAGCACGGTGCGCGCTACACCAACGCAGGCGTGCAGACGATCTCCACGTATCACCCTGGCGGCCTTGACGTGGCCTTCGGCGACCCCGACTGGGGTGCCGCCACTGCACGCCAGGCGCTTGACCAAGGCGCGGACATCATCTTCGGCGCAGGCGGTTCCACCGGCAACGGGGCGCTCATCGAGATCGCCTCGCAAGACGGCGCGTACTGCGTGGGCGTCGATACCGACCAGTGGAACACCGTGCCCGAAGCGCAGCCGTGCCTGTTGACGAGCGCCATGAAGCTCATCACCCCAGGTGTGGCCGATCTGGTCGCCCAAGCCAACGCAGGTGCGTTCAGTGGTGGCAACTACCTCGGCGAGGTTGGGCTGGCTCCGTTCCACGATTTCGACGATGTCGTCACTGATGACATGCGTGCCACGCTCGACGATGTGCTGGTGGGCCTGAACGACGGCAGCATCGACACCGGCTGGCCGCCGGGCTGATCCAGCGAGGCACGAACTGAGTCGGTCGCCGTGGGCCGCGGACACCTCACCTCGCCGTGAGCGCGTCCGCTGGCTCATCGGCGCCCGCTGAGACAGATCAGACAGCGAGCACCGACGCCGCCGCGGCCCGGCGGGCCCCAGCCTCCCGGGTCACGGCTCGCGCCGTCCTGCGCGCCGCAGCGGTACCGCTGGCATCGGTCGTGCTCGGGCTCGTGCTGGGAGCGATGCTCATCACCGTGCAGGGCCATTCGGTCCTCAGCGCCTACGGGGCACTAGTTCTCGGCGGGCTGGGTGACGCCGATGCGGTGCTGCGCACTCTGCAGAAGGCAACGCCGCTCATCTTCGGCGGCTTGGCGGTCGCGTTTGCTTTCAAGGCGGGCCTGTTCAACATCGGCGGCCAGGGCCAGCTGCTGGTAGGCGCTGCATTCGCGGCAGGTGTCGGTTTTGGCATCGACGGGCTGCCGCTGGTGATTCACCTGCCCCTAGCGCTGCTCGTCGGTGGCGCTGCGGGAGCGGCGTGGGCGGCGATCGCGGGCGTGCTGAAGGCCACCTCGGGAGCACACGAGGTGATCGTCACGATCATGCTCAACTTCGTCGCCGGCAATCTCACCGATTGGCTGGCGGCGAATCCGTGGCAGGACACGTCGGGTTCGAACATCATTGCCCGCACCCCGCTCGTGGAGGACTCGGCCGTCATCGGAACATGGGGCTGGCTGCCTGCGGGCTTCTTGCTGGCGGTGGCCGCCGCCGCGGCGTGCTGGTTCTTGCTGGAGCGCACGACGTACGGCTTCGAGGTGCGCAGTGTCGGGGCCAACCGTCACGCCGCCCGGTACGCAGGCATCTCGGTGGGGTGGATCATTGCGTCGGTCATGGCGGTGTCAGGGCTGTTGGCCGGCCTCGGCGGCGCGGTCGAGTCGCTGGGTGTGGACGGGCGGTTCGAAGCGGGTGTGAACGTGGGCCTCGGTTTCGAGGGCATCACCATCGCACTGCTGGCGCGGACACACCCGATGGCCGTGATCCCCGCGGGCCTGCTCGTAGGGGTGATGGAAGCCGGTGCAGCCAAGATGCAGTTCGAGTCGGGTGTTGCACCCGAGATCATCGATGTCATCCAGGCGCTGATCCTGTTGTTCGTCGCTGCGCCGATGATTGTGCGCTGGCTGCTGCGGCTGCGCGACGCCGATGATCGCCGTCTCACCCTGGGCGCTGGCTGGGGCCGATGACGGCGATCGAGGCGTCGTCGGGGACCGCTGCGCGGCGGCATTGGAGTCCGGCGCGCATCTGGACCGTGGCGGGAGCCGTCGTGGTCGTCGTGTGCGTGTGGGGCTTCTACGCCTGGAATGGCCCGCAGACCACTGCTGTGATGTCGGGGACCGTGCGTGCGGCCACGCTGCTGGTGCTCGGAGCGATGTGCGGGATGATCGGCGAGCGTTCGGGAATCGTCAACATCGGGATCGAGGGGCAGTTCCTGATGTCGGCGTTCGCGGCGTTCACGGTGGCGTCGATCGTCGGATCGCTCGCTGCGGGCGTGGTGGCCGGCGTGGCCATGGGGCTCGCGATGGGCTGGATGCTGGCCGCGATGTCGATCGGGCTGCGCACCGACCAGATCATCGCCGGCACGGTGCTGAACATTGCCGCGCTCGGCCTCACGTCGTTCTTCTACGACCGCGGACGCTCGCTCGGCCAGCTCAAGTACCAGGCGATCGAACTCGGGCCGCTGGCCGACCTGCCGGTCGTCGGCAGGGCGCTGTTCAACCGCCCGCCGCTCACCTACGTCGCGCTCGTGCTGGTTGTTGTGCTGCACGTGCTGTTGCTGCGGTCGGTGTGGGGGATGCGCACCACCGCCATCGGCGAGCACCCAGGCGCAGCCGCCACGGTCGGCGTCGACGTGATCCGGCTGCGGTATCTGAACGTGACCCTGGCGGGAGGGCTGGCCGGTCTCGGCGGCGCATACCTTGCCCTCGAGGCCGTCGGCACGTTCAGCCGTGCAATGTCGGGCGGCCGCGGCTTCCTGGCGCTTGCCGTCATGATTTTCGGCCGCCGCACGCCGCTCGGTGCCTATGCCGCGGCCCTGTTTTTCGGCTTCACCACGGCCTTGCAGAACCAGTTCCAGCTGAACGACACGTTCGACATTCCGGCGCAGTTCGTGGGGATGCTGCCGTTTGTGGTGACGATCATCGTGGTGGCAGCCGCAGGCCTGTTCGGCAACATGCGCGACCCCGCCGCGCTTGGTCAGCCCTACGAAGTTCACTGATGGCTGCATCTCCCGCAAACGGCGCGCAGGCTGAGTCTGATGCCGCTGCTTCGCAGCGCGAGTCTGATGCCACTGCTGCGCAGCGCGTGCCCGAGGTGCTGCTGGCAGGGCGGGGGATCACCAAGCGCTTCGGTTCCGTGGTGGCAAACGATGACGTGTCGGTTGAGCTGCGACCGGGCCGCATCCTGGCGCTGCTGGGCGAGAACGGCGCTGGCAAGAGCACCCTCGTGAACGTGCTGTTCGGGCTGCACCGGCCCGATGCGGGCGAGGTGGTGATTGCCGACGAGAAGGTGGAGTTGTCGAGCCCGCACGACGCCATTGCACGAGGCGTCGGCATGGTGCACCAGCACTTCCAGCTTGTGCCCCCGATGAGCGTCGTGCGCAACATCGTGCTGGGTGCCGAACCGCACCGGTTTGGGATGGTTGACCTCTCCCAGGCCCGCCGACGCGTCCTGGAGCTGGCGGAGCGCTTCGGCCTGCACGTTGATCCAGACGCCGCAGTCGAGGACCTGCCGGTGGGCGCGCAGCAACGAGTCGAGATTCTCAAGGCGCTGTATCGAGACGCCCGAGTGCTGATTGCCGATGAGCCCACTGCGGTGCTCACCCCGCAGGAAACCGACCACCTGCTCGACGTGCTGCGCGGCCTGACCGCCGGCGGCGTCGGCATCGTGTTCATCACCCACAAGCTGCGCGAGGTCATGGCTGCGGCCGACGACATCGTTGTGCTGCGTGAGGGACGGGTGGTGGGCACCACGACGCCGGCGGACACCAGCGAAGCAGCGCTGGCCGAGCTGATGGTCGGTCGGGCTGTGGACCTGAGCGGCGACCGCATCGAGTCGGGTGTCGTCGCGGTCGCAGGCCCGATCGCGACGGCCGCTGCAACACCAGAATCCGAGTCTGCCGGGACGCAGTCGCCCGCTGTTGAGCCCTCAGACGACGCACGGCCGGTCGTGCTCGACATCCGCAGCCTCTGCGCCGACGACGACCGCGGCCAGCGCGCCGTCGACGAGTTGTCGCTCACGGTGCGTGCTGGCGAGATCGTCGGCGTGGCCGGCGTGGAGGGCAACGGCCAGAGGGAGCTGGTGGAAGCCATCACCGGCCTGCGCAACGCGACTTCTGGCACCGTTTCAATCAACGATCAGGATGCCTCGGGAGCACGACCGCGCCGGGTCACGGTCATCGGCGTGGGTCACATTCCCGAGGACCGGGCCAAGCACGGCCTCATCGGCTCCTACTCGGTGGCCGACAACTCGGTGTTGAACCGCTACTTCAGGCGGCCGTTCTCGGCAGCGGGGATGTTGCACCGCGACCGCATTGATGCACATGCCCAAGATGTCGTCGCGACCTTCGATGTGCGCACCCCGAGTGTGGACACGCCTGCGGACAGCCTCTCGGGCGGCAACAAGCAAAAGCTGATCGTGGGCCGCGAGTTCTCCGACGACATCGATCTGTTGATCGCCGCTCAGCCCACCCGCGGCATTGACATCGGCGCCATCGAGTTCATCTGGCGCCGCATCCGTGAACGCCGAGACGACGGCACGGCGGTGCTGTTGGTGTCCGCCGAACTCGACGAGGTGCTGGCACTCAGCGACCGGATTGTTGTCATGTACGAGGGGCGCATCGTGGCAGTGGTCGATCCCGTTACGGCTACCCGCGAGGAGATCGGCCTGTTCATGGCCGGCGCCACCCCCGCGACCACCCTCTAGGGATCGGTAGCACACGCTCGGTGTTGCGCATGGTCGTTGACTGGTGGAACAGATCTCTGTCTAGACAGATCAGCTAGCCTGCAGGCGTCGATACCTGGTTGGAGGCAGTCGTGACCAATGTGATACCGGAATGGCAACTGCAGGACGCCAAGAACCGATTCAGTGCCGTTGTCGATGCGGCTCTGCTGGGCGAACCCCAACGGGTGACCCGTCGAGGCCAACCCGTGGTCGTCGTGGTGGCAGTAGACGAGTTTGAGCGACTGTGCCGCTTGGACAGCACGACTGCGCCGACATTCGGTGAGTTGCTTGCTTCAATACCGCAAGATGACGACGAGTTCGAGCGACTTCACCTGTCTGCCAGGGACGTGGCCTTCTGATGTTCTTGCTGGACACCGATGTCGTTTCTGCAATGCGTCGGCGCGATCGACACCCATCTGCCACCCGGTGGATTGAAAGCCAGCGAACTGCCGATCTGCATCTCAGCGTGCTGACCATCGGTGAGATCGAACGCGGCATCACCCGCCAGCAAGATCGCGACCCGGTATTCGCCGGCGAACTGGCCCAGTGGTTGGACAAGATTCTCGCCTGGTACGGGGACCGTGTCCTCGCTGTGGAAACCGGCGTTGCCCGTCGTTGGGGCCAGCTCTCGGAAGTCTTGGGACACACCAATGCTGATCTTCTGATTGCTGCCACAGCTCTTGAACATGGCCTCACTGTCGTCACCCGGAACACCCGCCATTTCGAGCCCACCGGTGTGACGGTCTTGAACCCCTTCTCGGCGTAGCCGAGTTCTCATGCGACGAACGACTAGATGACGCGGTCGCTGCCGCCGTCTTGGGGGATTTGGGCGCCGGTGGTGTGGGCGAAGGCGGGACCGCACATCTGGGCAATGAGCGCGCCGACATCGGCTGAGGCCAGCTCGCGGCCCAGCAGGTTGCGCCGCCGGTACTGCTCCGACGTCAACCCGTAGGCGGCAGCTCGCTCGGCGATGAGCTCATCAGACCACAGTCCGGTGTCGAACACGCCGTCGGGGTGCACGATGTTGACGGTGATGCCGTCAGCCGCCCATTCGAGTGCTGCGACCCGGGCGAGCTGGGTGACCGCAGCCTTTGATGCTGAGTAGGCAGCGGCTCCCTTGCCGGGGGCAGGCATGTTCTTCGAGCCGACGATGACAACGCGTCCGCCAGCGGGCGAGTGCCGCAGGACGCGGTGAGCGGCCGCGAGCGTGTTCGCCGTTCCGTTCACGTTGATGTCGAAGGTCTGCTGCCAGGCGGTGCCCAGCCCGGCGTTGTCGGCGAGGCTGCCCAACGGTGCCGAAGGGCCGAAGATGCCAGCCGCTGCCACGACGATGTCGATGCCCCCGAAACGCTCCACCGCGCCGGCCACTGCTGCCGCAACCGCTGCAGCATCGGTGACGTCGGTGACGGCGTGATGACGCGCTGTCCCTGCGGCACCTTCCGGGGCGTCGGCCAGGTCGATGCCGACCACCGCAGCACCGCCGGCCGCGAGTGCGTCCGCTGCAGCGCGCCCGATGCCCGAAGCGGCGCCCGTCACCAGGGCCACTTGACCTGACAACGCAGCCGGCGCGCCAGCGCGAGCCAGCTTGGCCTGCTCGAGTTCCCAGTACTCGACATCGAACAGGTCGGCTTCGCTGAGCGCCTCGTAACCGCCCAGTGCTTCAGCGGCACAGATCACATCGATGGTGTGCAGGTAGATGTCTGCGGCAATGTCGCAGTCGACGGCTCGACGGCCCGCTGTCCACAACCCGAGCCGAGGGTCCAGTACCACCCGCGGCGCAGGGTCCAGCATCGTGAGGGTGGTGTGTGCGCCGGGTTGGTCATGTCGTGCACGGTTGCGTTCGAAATACTCCCGATAGTCGGCAGCGAACGCGCCGACGTCGCGGCCGACCATTGCGAACTGCTTGGTGCGGATGATGTGGTCCGGCGTCGCCGGCCCACGGCGCGCCACCGATGCCACGTCGTCTCGGGTGCAGAACGCTTCGGCTCGTTCGTCGTGCACGGCGCGCAGCAGCATCGGTGTGCCGGCCGCAGTCGAGATCGCTGCTCGCAGCTCCGCTACAACTTCGATCGAGTCAGGGCTGATGCCACGCGCCCTGCTGGTACCCGTCTCACCCGCATCGCTGCCTCCGAACGAAGGCGCCCCGGCATCGGCGAGATGCTGCTCGGCCTCGCTGATGAGGGCGATCATCGAGTCATACGCAGAGCGCACGGTCTCGTCGAAGGTGAAGATCCCGTGGTTCAGCAGGACCATGGCCTCGGTGCCGTCGTGCGCTTGAGCGGTCCACTCGATTGCGCATCGGCGAGCCAGGTCGAAACCCGGCATGACGTAGGGCACCACGACCATCCGGTCGCCCCAGAGTTCTCGCACGCGGGCATCGCCGTCTGCAGTGTTGGTGAGCGCCAGGACAGCGTCGGCGTGACTGTGCAGAACCGCTCGGTGTGGCAGCAGCGCGTGCAGGATGGCTTCGACCGATGGATTCGGCGCCGATGCGTCGAGCAGGTGGATCCGCAGCTGGTTCACCATCTCGGTATCGCTCAACTGCTCCAGTTCCGCCAGTCGCCGCACGGGTTCCAGCCGCAGCGGCGCGAAGCCGGGCGGTTCGATGGTGGCAAGATCCCAGCCGCTGCCCTTCACCCACAGCGTCGGCACCGGCTCGCCCCACGCGTCGCGGCTGGTGCCTTTGATCGACGTGTTGCCGCCGCCATGGAGCACGAGCGCCGGGTCGGCACCGACCAAGCGTGAACCAAAGGTGATCTCACCGAGATCGCCCAATGCGGCCCACCGTTCTGCCTCGGAAGAGTCCCAGTGGTTCTGCATTAATCAGCTCCCCTTTCGGCACCCCGGGTCAGTGCCAGCGCTGCCGCGATGGAGGGGCCATACGGCGGTCGCAGGACTCCGGCATCGGTGATGATCGCCGTGATGAGGCGAGCCGGCGTCACGTCGAAGGCCGGGTTGACCGCCCCCGCGCCCGCAGGAGTGAGGCGTCTGCCGCCGGCGCTGTGCACCTCGTCGGGGTTCCGCTGTTCGATGACGATGCAAGTGCCCGACGGGACCGACGGGTCGATCGTGGTGGTCGGGGCAGCGACGTAGAACCCGATGCCCGCATCGGCGGCGGCGAGTGCATGGGCAAACGTGCCGACCTTGTTGGCGGTGTCGCCATTGGCAGCGATGCGATCCGCGCCGACGATCACCGCGTCCACTTCGCCAGCGGCGATCAGCGACGCCATCGCGCTATCCGCCACCACCGACACGTCGATACTGGCATCGGCGAGCTCCCACGCCGTGAGTCGTGCACCCTGCAACAGCGGTCGCGTCTCTGACGCCAGCACCCGAACCGGCTCACCGGCTGCGGCCTTGGCGTACACGGTGGCCAGCGCAGTGCCGATTCCAGCGGTGGCCAGCCGGCCTGCGTTGCAATGCGTCGCGATGTTGGTCGCATCAGCGAGGACCTCGCGCCCGAGGCGTCCGATCTCGGCGCACGCCTCGGCGTCCTCGGCGCCGATGGCCTGCGCTTCGACGAGCAATCGCTCTCGCAAGGCCGCCGTGTCTGATGTGGTTGTGGCGCTGAGTGCCGCGGCGTCGAGTGTTGTGTCGCCGAGTGCTGCGTCGATGGTGCGGTCGACTGCCCAGCGAAGGTTGACAGCGGTCGGCCGGGCGTCGCCGATCTGAGTGCGCAGGCGTTCGAGCACGGATCGAGCCTCGTCGAGCGAGCGAGGCGATGCTTCATCGAAGCCGACGACGACGGCGAGAGCGCCGAACGCACCGAGCGCGGGCGCGCCCCGGATGGCGAGACGCTCGATGGCACCTATTGCGGTCGCCGTGTCTCGCACATCGATCAGGGCCAGCTCGGCGGGCAGTCGCGTCTGGTCGATGATCTCGACGCTGTCGCCCGTCCAGCGCAGCGTTGGCGTCGGCGATGGGATTGTCCCACCGACATCGGACCCAGTCATGTCGCGGCCCAGTCTCGCGGGAGAAATCCTGCGGACGCACCCGACACCCGCCGGTAACGTCCGCGCCGTGCATCGACTGGTGGCCCTGTCGCTGGGCGGAGGCGATCGCTTCGTGTCCGAATTGCAGCGCGCCTGGGACGCCGGCGACGCTGTCTTGCCGGTTGACCAGCGCTTGCCAACGGCGGCACAGCAGTCGCTCGTCGAGCGCATGGGTGCGAGCTACGTGGTGGACGCCACGGGTCGCCACCGCCGACGCGGCGGCTGGCCAGTCGAGCCCGGCGACGCTGCGGTGATGGTCACCAGCGGCAGTACGGGCGAGCCGAAGGGCGCGGTCCTCACGCACGACGCGATCGCCGCGAATGCCATGGCCACCAGTTCGTTCCTCGAAGTCGACCCCAGCACCGACCGCTGGCTGGCATGCCTGCCCCTAGCGCACGTCGGCGGCCTGGCCGTCGTGGTGCGGGCGCTGCTGACCGGCACCCCGCTGGAGGTGCACGACGGCTTCGACGCCGCAGCGGTCGCCGACGCCGCCCGGCGGGGAGCAACGCTGACGTCACTCGTGCCGACAGCGTTGCAACGCACCGACGCGATGGCCTTCCGAGCCATCTTGATCGGCGGTTCAGCCATGCCCGCCGAGCGACCCCAGAACACCGTCGCCACCTACGGCTTGACCGAGACATTCAGCGGCGTGGTCTACGAGGGCTGGCCTCTGCGCGGCGTCGAGCTGCGCACCGTTGACGACGAGGTCCAACTGCGATGCCCGATGCTGTTGCGCTGCTACCGCGACGGCACCGATCCCCGCACCGACGATGGCTGGTTCAACACCGGCGACGCCGGAGCCGTCGCTGACGACGGCCGCCTCTCAGTCTTCGGCAGAGTCGACGACATGATCACCAGCGGCGCAGAGAAGGTCTGGCCGGTCGCAGTCGAGCGGATCCTGGCCCAGCACCCCGGTATCGCCGAAGTCGCCGTCGTCGGCCGTCCCGACCCCGAATGGGGCCAAACAGTCACTGCCGTGATGGTCCCCGCTGACCCCGCCAATCCTCCAACGGTCGACGAGCTCCGCGACGCCGTCAAGTCCCAGCTTCCCGCCTACTGCGCACCGCAAGCGATCGAATTGGTCGACAAGCTGCCCAAGACCCCGCTCGGGAAGACCCAACGCTGGGGCATCTAGCGGTCGTTCAGGCGGTGCCGGTCGAGGCTTCGGTGGGCACGGACAGGTAGCCGCCAGCCGGCGTGACATCTTCGGGCTGCGGATCGGCGAACAGGGTCGCGGTGCCGATGCCGTGCACACCATGGGGGTCGACAGCGACCGCCGTGTCGCGGGCAATGCGCAGACCGATCGGACCGCAGATGAACGACGACACCACCGAACGAACGCCGCGCATCGACGCCCGGCGAGCCAGGTCGTAGGTGGCGTGGGGCCCACCCAGCACGGCCGGCTTGAGGACCGCCACCTCGATAGCGCCCACCTCGACGAGCCGGTCAAGCGCATCGGGGTCTCGCAAGTGCTCATCGGCCGCCACCCCCAGCCCGACGGTGCGGCTGATCTGTGCCCAGTCCGCAGGCTGCGGCGTGGGTTCCTCCACGAACTCGATGTCGAGGTAGCCGACGCGGCGCAGCACCTTGATCGCGGTTGAACGGTCCCAGCCCCCGTTCGCATCCAATCGAAGCGCCACGCCGGCCGGCAGCGCACGGCGCACGGCAGCGATGCGCGCAGACTCGTCTGCGGCCGATATGGCGGCCGCCCCGTTGCCGATCGGATCACTCGCCGCAACCTTGAGCTTCACGGCCACATGACCAGCCGCTGCTGCACGTGCAGCACGCTGCGCGGCGGCTTCTGGATCCAGGTCAGCGACGAGGGCGTGCGTGGCGATGCGTCGCTGGGTGGGCGTCTTCCCGGCAAGAAGCGTGGCCAAGGTCACACCCTCGATCTCGGCATCGAGCTGTGTCAGCGCAGACTCGACAGCAGCCGCAGCGCATGGTTGGTTCGGCGGATCGCCCTCGGGATCGGCCGCCCATCGTTCGAGCGCTGCGAGCGCCTCGTCGTAGGTCTCCACGCCGAATCCAGGCAGCGGCGCTGCCTCGCCTCGGCCGACGCAAGCGTTGTCGCCCACGTGCACCTCGATGCCACGGCGAACGGTGATCGGGCCGTGAGCCGTCAGCAACGGCCGTGCGAGCGCCAGCTCGAATTCTCCCAAGGTCGCCTGCACCGGATTGAAGCTATTGGGCGGAAGGCACCGTCGCCCCTCTGCCTTGTGCGAGCCATACCCTCAGCGACCATCCGAGGGGGGAGGCGGACCACCGATGCCGAGAGAAACAGACATCGGGTGGGCTGAGTTGCGTGCTGCGGCCCAAAACGCGTCCCGCATGGCGTACGCGCCCTATTCGAACTTCTTTGTGGGAGCGGCCGGTCTCGTCGACGATGGGCGAATCGTGTCCGGATGCAACGTCGAGAATGTGTCCTATGGCCTGACACTGTGCGCGGAATGCGGCATGGTCAGCGACCTGCATCGCAGCGGTGGCGGTCGCCTTGTCGCTGTGGCAGTGACCGGTCCCGACGGCACCCCGATCACCCCCTGCGGCCGCTGCCGGCAACTGCTGCACGAGGCCGGTGGTCCCGAATGCGCCGTGAACGAGCACACCACCGTCGCTGAGCTGTTGCCCGGCGCCTTCGAACTCTGAATTGACCGCTCCCGCTGAAATGGCCGGGGATCAGTGAACGTCGAGGTGCTCGCGCAGAGCCGCTGCGCTGCTGTCTGGGTCTTCGAGATGAACGGCATGACCTGCGCCGGCCAGCACGACGAGTGTGCTGTCGGGTAGCAGGCTCGCCATTTCGCGACCGGTCGTGACGAACTTGGTGTCCAGTTCGCCGCACAGCACCAGCGTCGGTACCGCAATGCCAACCAGCCGATCCCAGAGCGGCGTCATCGAGCCCGTTCCCGCGGCGCGCAGCGAGTTCGCCAGACCCACGGGGTTGCTCTGTCGGCGCTGGCGGATCGAGGCGTCCCAATCGTCGGGGTCGAGGCGAGCGCGCAGCGTGTGCCACATCGGCAGGGCAACCCAGTCCTCCACAAACCGGGTCACGCCGTGCTGGCCGATCCGGTCGGCGAGATCGGCGTCCGCCTTGCGGCGCTGAGCGCGTTCGCCGGCATCGGCGAGTCCGGCGGTGGCGCTGATGAGGCTGAGCGAGCGGCACACCTCCGGGTGCGCCGCGGCGAGGGCGAGGGCCGCTCGGCCGCCCATCGAGTAGCCGACGACGTGGCACGGCCCATCAGGAGCTGTGACCGCCAGTTCGGCGAGTGACTCGGCTGTGGCCTCGAGGCTGTAGGGCGCCAGATCTGGCGGTGATGGGCTGCGGCCGTGCCCGACGAGGTCCACCGCGACACGCCGGTAACCCTCCAGCCGGTCCACCAGCGGTGCCATTGCAGCGGCACTGCCGGTGAATCCGTGAATCACGATGACCGTTGTCCCGCTGCCTATGACCGTGGTGGCGAGCTGCAGCGCTCTGTGCGCAGGTGTCACTGCGAGCCCGGTTCGGCGCCCGTCGCGGCCAGCTCGACGGCGGCAGCGAGGCGCCGGTGCTGGTCGCGGTTGGCGTCTGGGTCGATGTCGATCGTGATGACGCGTACGCCGCGGTCTGACTGGATCGCACCCAGCAGGTCATGCAGCTGCGCACATGACGCAACGTGGTGGTGCTCGAAACCCACGGCGGCTGCCAGCCCGCCGGCGAGTTCTGCACTGCGACGCGCGGGCGGCGTCGTCATCAGACGATCAAATGCACCAGCGTCGACAACCTCGTACGCGGGCAGGAACGAAAAGATCGTCCCGCCGCCGTTGTCGACCACAACGACCGTGAGGTCGATCGGCGCGGGCGCTGGATCGAACGCTCCCACCAGGCCGCCGAGATCGTGGCGGAATGCCAGATCCCCGACCAGCACGGTGGTGGGCGTGCCCGACGCCGCCACCCCGGCCGCTGCCGAGATCACGCCGTCGATGCCGCTGGCGCCCCGGCTGGCGTGCACTGCCAATGGTTCGGGGCGAGCACGCAGGTAGGTGTCGACGTCTCGAACCGGCATCGAGTTCGACGCGTACAGCGCATGGCCCGCTGGCAGGCTGCGTCCCAGTTGCCGAGCCACGCCCGCTTCCTGCAGGGGTTCAGCATCGAGCACGCCGTCTATCGCTGCGGCTGCGCGTGCGTCAGCGTCGGCCCATCGCCGCGCCCACCGGGTGCCGGACCCGGTCAGCTGTCCGGCCGCTTCGGCCAACACGTCGGGCCCCACCCCTAGGTGCAACGAGACGCTGAAGCTGGCATCGGTCCAGCTGCGCGCCGGGTCAACCAGTGCAAACGCCGGACGATGCCGCTCAATCCAAAGCCGCAACGGCTTGCATGTGGGCGCTCCGCCGACGCGCAGCACCGCCTCGGGCGGCTCGGCGTCAGCCCACGCCGTCCGGAGCAACACGTCGTGATGATTCGTGACGACGACGCCGGGCAGCTCCCGACGCAACTGCGAACACGGCTCGGCCAGCAGGGGCCATCCACTGCGCCTGCAGAACTCCGCGACCGCATCAGCCCAGAGCACGCCGTCATGCATCGGCCCCGCTACCACGACACCGCGTTCGTGTGCACCAGCGAACTCCACGAGCGCGTCAGTACCGGCGGGTGACGTCGTGGAGAGGTCCCGTGCAGAGCGCACCACGTAGTCCTGTGCCGCTGCGACACCCTCGTTCGGCGCAACCGCGACCGGCTCCAGCGGTTCCCGGAACGGCACGTTGAGGTGTACCGGGCCGGGGCTCAGCCCGGTCGCCTGTTCTGCCGCCCGGGCTGCGGCCTGCGCGAACCAGCGCTGGGCTTGGGACGGCGGCAACTCCGAGGGCACCGGGGTCTCGCAGAACCAGCGCACGTGGCTGCCATACAGCGAATGCTGGTCGATGGTCTGGCCCGCTCCCCAGCCGCGCAATTCCTGCGGTCGATCGGCGGTCAGCACTACCAGCGGCACGCCTGAGTAGTGCGCCTCGACGACTGCTGGCAGGTAGTTGGCGGCTGCGGTGCCCGACGTGCACACCAGCACCGTCGGTTTCCCGGAGCCCTTCGCCAGCCCGAGTGCGAAGAAGCCGGCGGATCGTTCGTCGATCCTGACCCACGTCTGCAATCCCGCAGTGTTGTAGACGGTGAGCGCCAGCGGCATCGACCGCGAACCCGGGCACACCACCGCATCGATGACGCCGGCCGCGACCAGCCCCTCGCACAGCGAGCGGCAGGCCACGTACGCAGAATCGTGCTTGGAGATCCGCATGCCGTGGTTCAGCCGCCTTCGAGCGCGTACAGGAGGGCTTCGAGCTTGGTGGCGGTCTCGGCCAGTTCAGCGCTCGGATCTGCGCCAGTCACGATGCCACCGCCCGCGAACAACCTGGATTCGGACGGACCAGTCAGCGCGCAGCGCAGTGCGACGCGAAACTCGCCGTTCCCGTCCAGCGTCGTCCAGCCGACCGGCGCTGCGTACCAGCCACGGTCGAAGCCTTCGTGCTGCTCAATCCACTGGCGGGCAATGCGACGTGGAAGTCCCGCGACCGCCGCCGTCGGATGCAGTGCGCCCGCGAGTTCCAGCACCGTTGAGCCCGCCGTGACACGTCCGGTGATCGGCGTATGCAGGTGCATGATGCGCGCCAGCTCCATGACGCCGGTCGGCGAGGGGGGATCGAGTGCCACGCCGCACGCACGCAGCGTGTCGCGCACGTCGGTGACCACCATCGCGTGCTCGGTCAGCTCCTTGGGATCGCGTTGCATTTCGGCCCCGAGTTCCCGGTCTCGCGCCGGATCGCCGTGGCGGGGCCGCGAGCCAGCCAGGGCGTCGGTGTGCAGCCGTGTGCCGTCGAATTGCACCAGCCGTTCAGGCGTGGCGCCGAAGAACGTCTGTGACCCGCGTCCGAATGCGAACGACGCGCAGGATGGGTATCGCGTCCGCAGCCGGTCGAGCACTGCGATGGGCTCGAGGCGCGACGCTATGTGCAGCTCGCGAGCCGTCACGACCTTGTCGAGCCCTCCCTCGGCGATCCTGCGCAGGGCGCGCCGCACGAGCGCGACATAGCTGTCGTCGGCTTGATAGCTGCTGCCGAGCAACGCAAGTGCCGCCGCATTCAGATCGCCGGCTGCCGTGTCCGCCAGCTCAGGGTCCGCGAGTTCAGGGTCTGCGGTGATGTGCGACGCGGCCATGATCGGCCACACGTCGGCACCCGGCACTGATGTCAGCCAGGATCGGCCGCCGTGGCGCACCAAGAGCAGCTCGGGCAGCGTCAAGGCGCCTGTGCCGAATGCCTCCCACGCCGAACCGGCCTCGGGCGGGTCTGCGCTGAACGAGAAGCCGCCGACGAGCAGTGGTCCGATCGGATGGCCGCTGTCGCCGGTCACGGTGACATCCAGCAGGCCCAGCGCCTCGGCAACGGAGACCCAGCGTCGCGCGCCCGCCTCAGCGCTGGCTTCGAAGACGCTGCCGAGGGCACAGAACTCCAGATCGTCGTCGGGACATGCCCAATACACCCGTTGCGACCCCTCGGCTGCGGCGAACACCTCCAGCGGATCGGGAGCACCGGGCAGCTCCCGGCATTCCAATGTCAGGGTGCGGGTGCCGCTCAGGCCCGCTGACGCTTCGCGGCGGAACCCCGCTGCGGCGGGTGCGCTCGGCGGGGTCACCGTCACCACCGAGGGGGCACGTCCCACCGATTCATGGTCGCTGCCGGCCAGGACCCGTTCGGTGGCGTGTTCGACGAGTGCTTCGCGGAAATGCTGTGCCACCAGATCGGTGACCAGCGGGATCAGGCGAGCGGCCAGATCGGCGCGTTGTGCCACGGGCACGTCTGCGAAGCGGTCCGCGAACAGCCCTACCGCGTCCGCAGCGACAGCTTCCATGTTCGATGCGTGCCGCAGCGCGAGGCCGATGAGATCGTCGAGCGGCATTTCGGCGGTGAGCAGCTCTGAGGCCGCGCGCAGCATCGTCAACGCGCCTGTGCTGTAGAGCGCGTCGTCCGCGGCACGGCCGGCATCCGCAGTCGAGGACGCGTCATCACCGCTCACGGACCTGCGCAGCGGTCGCACCAGGCCGGTGTCGGTCGCCAGCCGGACGAGTTCTTCGGAGAGCCCGGACTGCTGCACCAACCTGTCGAAGGTCAGGGCGTCACCGTGGCGTCCGCCCAGCGCAATCAGCATCGGGTCGTCGTGGCCGTCGCCGAGCCGTCGAATCTGCGCCAGCGAGAAGCCCGCCTCGGAGAGGCGCCGGATCTCACCGAGCCGTCGCTCGTGGCTCTCGTCGTACTGCGCCACCCGTCCTTGGCGTGTGGGCGGATGCAGGACCCCGATCTTCTGGTAGTAGCGCACCGTGTCAACGCTCACCGCGTGCGCCGATGCCAGCTCGGAGACCCGCACAGACCCAGCGTAGACGCATTGTGAGAGTGATGACTCCAAGAGTCCTCGCTTTGTCCATCCATGAGAGGTCCCACTATCGAACGATCAGGCGTTCGGTAAGGTGACGCGATGGCCGAGCGGGTGCGTCTAAGCGCTGACGATTGGGTGAAAGTAGCTCTGGAAACGTTGGTCACCGACGGCATCGGCGCCGTGAAGGTCCTGCCGCTCGCCAAGAAGCTCGGCGTCACCCGTGGCAGCTTCTACTGGCATTTCGAGAACCGCGAAGCCCTGCTGGCGCGGCTTCTCGAGGTCTGGGAAGAAACCAACTCTGGGACGATCATCGCTGCCGCGGCACGCGAGGGCGGCATCATCGAGCGCTACATCGCCTTGATGCGCTGCTGGCTGAGCATGGAACGCTTCGACCCGCACCTCGAGGTGGCGGTGCGTCGTTGGGGGCGCAGCAATCCTGAATTGTGGGAGCGCCTGCGGGCGGCCGACGAGCGGCGGATCAAAGCGTTCGTGGCGATGCTGTCTCCCGAGGTTCCCGACCCGACGATGGCCCTGAACCGGGCTCGCACCATGTATTACCTGCAGATGGGCTGGTACGAGCTCGAGGTGGAGGTGCCCATGGAGACCAGGATCGAGTCCTGCACGTACTACTTCGAGATCTACGTGGGTCGCGCGCCGACTGCGCAGGAGCGGACAGTGATTCTCACAGGACTGCATTCCTGAGATGTGCAGCCTTCCTTGACGCGTTCCATACAGGACCGTACGGTTCGAGATGGTGAGCCGTGCAATTCGGCTCACGACAGTGAGCGCATCCACTGAGCGCTTCTACTGAGCGCTTCCACACAGTGGCGAGGCGACATGACGCGTCGAGGCCGTAGGCGACAGGATTCGGTCGCTGCTGCTGCGGAACCCCGGCAGCAGGCACGCAACATTCTCAAGCCGCTGGAACTCATCAGCGGCGACGAAGTCGAGCGCATCCACAATGCATCGCTGCGGGTGCTGTCCGAGATCGGCATGAACTTCCTGCTGCCTGAAGCGGTGGAGATTCTGCGCAGGGCGGGGGCGACGTCCGATGACGGCGTGCGGGTCCGCTTCCCGCCCGAAATGGTCACTGAATCGGTGGCATTGGCGCCGTCGAGCTTCACGCTGCATGCGCGCGACCCCGCCAACAGCGTCATCTTCGGCGACGACTGGGTCGTGTTCGGCATGGTCGGGAGCCCGCCGAACGTGTCGGACTTGGATCGTGGCCGGGTCACCGGCAACTACGTCGACTACTGCAACATGCTGCGCTTGCAGCAACAACTGGATGCGGCCGACACCTGCACCGGGCACTCCGTCGAGCCGATCGATCTCGAAGTGCGCACCCGCCATCTGGACGCGGTCTCGGCCATGTACACGCTGTCGACCAAGCCGGGCTTTTGCTACTCGCTGGGGCGGGCCCGTGTCAGCGACGCCATCGAGATCGCTCGCATCGCCCGCGGCATCGACCATGACACGCTGCTGCGAGAGCCGTCCATCCATACGGTCGTAAATGCAAACTCGCCGCTCGTGTACGACAGGCCGATGCTTGAAGGAGCCATCGAGCTGGCCCGGCACGGCCAGCCGGTCGTGTACACGCCGTTCACGCTGGCGGGTGCGATGGCGCCGATCACGATTGCCGGAGCGCTCACTTTGCAGAATGCCGAGGCGCTGGCGGGCATCACGCTGGCGCAGTGCGTGAACCCGGGCGTGCCGGTGGTGTACGGCAGCTTCACTTCGAATGTCGACATGCGGTCAGGGGCACCGGCGTTCGGCACGCCCGAGTACGTGAAGGCCACCATCATCAGCGGCCAGTTGGCGCGCCGCTACGGCCTGCCGCTGCGTGCCTCGAACGCGAACGCTTCCAACGCTCCCGATGCGCAGGCGACCTACGAGTCACAGATGTCGTTGTGGGCGTGCCTTGTCGGCGGCATCAATTACGTGCTGCACGGCCTGGGCTGGCTCGAGGGCGGTCTGTGCGCCTCGTACGAGAAGGTGATCATCGACGCCGAGATGATCCAGATGCTGCGGGCGGTGATGCAGCCGATCTCCATCGACGACGCTTCGCTCGCTATCGACGCCATTGCCGAGGTCGGACCCGCCAACCATTTCTTCGGCTCTGCCCACACGCTGGAGCGCTACGACACCGCCTTTTACGAGCCGATGCTGTCGGACTGGCGCAATTTCGAGACGTGGCAAGAGGACGGAGCGCTCGACGCCACCCAGCGGGCGAACCGCATCTGGAAGCAGATGCTCGCCGACTACGAAGAGCCGCCGATGGACGACGCCATCCGGGCTGAGCTCACCGACTTCGTCGAGCGCCGCCGAGCCGAAGGCGGCGTGGAGCCCCTCTAGCTCCGGGCCGCTGGGCTCAGTTGATCAGCTTTTCCATGCCCTCCCAGAAGGGGGCACGGAGTTTGAACTTCTGCAGCTTGCCGGTGGCGGTGCGGGCCAACTCCTCGCGGAACTCGACGCTGGTGGGGCACTTGAAGTGCGATATCTCGTCGCGGCAGAAATCGATGAGCTCGCGCTCAGTCACTGCGTCAACTGCAGCGTCGATCACCACGAGGGCTTTGATGGTCTCGCCCCAGCGCTCGTCGGGCACGCCGATCACGGCCACTTCGGTCACCGCAGGATGGTTGAACAGCACGTCCTCCACCTCGATGGAGGACACGTTCTCGCCGCCGGTGATGATGACGTCCTTCTTGCGGTCCGAGATGGTGACGTGGTGCTCTGAGTCCATCGTGCCGCCGTCGCCGGTGTGGAACCAGCCGTCGGTGATGGCTTCGGCCGTCGCCTCAGGTTGCTCCCAGTAGCCCTCGAGCACGACGTTGGCACGGGCCAGGATCTCGCCCTGGTTGTCGATGTCGATCTTGACGCCGATCGCCGGGGCGCCCGCCCGGCTCAGCTTGCGGGCCTTCTCGTCGGGATCGAAGTCGTCCCATTCGGGCCGGCAGCGGTTCATGGTGAGCAGCGGCGCCGTCTCGGTCAGGCCGTAGATCTGGATGAACTCCCAGCCCAGCTCGGTCTCCATCCGTGCGATGGTGCGGGTGGGGGGCGGAGCGCCGGCCACCACCATCCGGACGCGTCCGCTGCCGGGGATCTCGCCCTCCCAGTCGGCTGCGGCGTCCAGCACTGCTGACACCACAGCCGGAGCGCCGCACATGAGCGTGACGCCGTGCTGGTCGATGCGGCGCAGGATTTCGGGGCCGCGCACCTCGCGCTGCACTATGTGCTTGCCGCCCATGCCGGTGACGGCGTAGGGCATTCCCCAGCCGTTGCAGTGGAACATCGGCAGCGTGTGCAGGTACACGTCACGGTCGTTGACGCCCGAGTGCCAGCCGAACGTGGTGGCGTTCACCCACAGCGCCCGGTGAGTCTGCTGCACGCCCTTGGGGCGAGCAGTGGTGCCGGAGGTGTAGTTGATCGTTGCGGTGACGTCCTCGTCGGGCGTCCACGGTGCCGGCTCGACCCCGGTGGCGTACATCTGGTTGTCGGCGTCGGTGCCCATCACCACGAAGTGCTCGATATCGATGTCCTTGCAGGTGTCCTCCATCGAGGGATCCACCATCAGCATCGTGGCGCCGCAGTGATCGACGATGTAGCTGATCTCGTCGTGGCTGAGGCGGAAGTTGATCGGCACGAAGACGCGGCCGTAGCCCGACACGCCATAGAACGACGTCATGAGCCGTCCGGCGTTCTGGGACACCATCGCGACCCGCTCACCGTGGGTGATGCCCAGCTGGTCCAGCTTGGCGGCCTGGGCACGCACCAGCTCGCCGAACTGGGCGTAGGTGATCTCGCCGAGCCCGCCGCCGGGCGCCTCGGGTTCGTCGGCTAATGCCACCCGGTCCGGGTAGACGTTCTCGGCCCGGTACAGGAAGTCGGAAACAGTAAACGGAACCTTCATGTCGTCCCCTCAGTGTCGTGCGTCGTCGTGGGCCGTGTTCGTGTGTTTGCTCTGCTGACCGCCGGGGGTCACCCCTGGGCGGTCGGCCGCGCCAACTCTAGAGCGGGCTGTGGCGGCAGTGCCCTGGCTGGTGGCCTCCTAGGGTCGCGTCCATGGAGGGAGCGCACGGACCGCCGCCCGCCGCGGGTCAGTTCGACGTTCACCTGATCGACGGCACCTACGAACTGTTCCGCCACTTCTTCGCCGTTCCCCGCCGCGATTCGGCCGACGGCGCCGAGATTGGGGCACTGCGGGGGGTGCTCGGCAACATCGTGATGCTGCTGGAGCAGGGCGCCACCCATGTGGCGGTGGCCACCGATCATGTCGTGGAGTCGTTTCGCAACGATCTGTGGCCCGGCTACAAGGACGGCTCAGGAATCGAGCCGGATCTGCTGGCGCAGTTCCATCCCACCGAGGAAGCGCTGCGCCTGTTGGGCGTTGCTGTGTGGCCGATGATCGAATTCGAAGCCGATGACGCCATGGCCGCCGGTGCTGCGATGGCCGCAGACGACGACCGGGTCCGGCAGGTGTTCATCTGCACGCCCGACAAGGACCTGAGCCAGTGCGTCGGTGGCACGGTCGTCCAGTGGGATCGCCGTGCCGACGAGGTCTTTGACGCGAGCGGTGTCGAAGCCAAGTTCGGCGTCAGCCCCGGGTCGATCCCCGATTACTTGGGCTTGATGGGCGACAACGCAGACGGCTTTCCGGGCCTGCGCGGCTGGGGCGCCAAGTCGACATCGGTGATGCTGTCGCACTACGGCCACATCGAGGAGATTCCCGACTCCCACGAAGACTGGGCGCCCAAGGTCCGAGGCGCGGCCGGTCTTGCCACAACGCTTGCTGCCGAGCGTGATCTGGCCCTGCTGTTCCGCCGCATCGCCACCGTCCGCACCGATGCACCGGTGTCAGAAAGCGTCGACGAGCTGGCATGGCGCGGCCCGCACCGCGGTTTCGAAGACCTCTGCGAACAGATCGGCGCCGGGGCACTCGTCGACCGCGTGATGAATCTGGCCGCCTACCGCGCTGACTGAGTTCAGGCCGACTGAGTTGAGGCCGACTGAGTTGAGGCCGACTGAGTTGAGATTGTGGCCAGGTGAGTCTGTGACTCAGGCCGGTTGGTTCAACTCGATCATGTTGCCGGCCGGGTCAAAGAAGAACGTCTGCCGCGCTGTCGTGCCCGGCAGCGGCACCGGGTCTTTGACCCTGACGCCTGCATCGCGCAGCTCAGTCACGGTGGCGTCGATGTCGTTCACCTTGAACGCCCAATGCTGGCCCTTCGGCGGCACCCAGTCGGGTACCTCGATGAGGTGCACCTCGCCGCCGCCGGGAGTCTGCAACCAACGCCCGTTGAAGCCGAAGTCCGGCCGATCCAGCTGCTTCATGCCCAGGATGCCGGTATAGAACGGCGCCGCAGCGTCGACATCCGCGCAGTTGATCGATACGTGGTGCACAGGCCCCAGTTCCATGCCCGCAGCTTAGGCCCAAGCCCCACACCGCTGTCTGCCGACCGCGCGTGCAGCGACCCGGTCGCCGAGTGCCCAGGCTGCGCTCTCGCCCTGCCCGCCAGACATTTCGGAATGGCACTAAAATGCTATGTTGGTGGCATGAGGCAGCGGGTAAGTACTACGGTCGATGCGGAGCTTCTGGATCAGGCGCGCGGCCTTCGAGAATGGTCGACTGACGCAGCGATGATCGAGGAAGCCTTGGAAGCACTTACCGATCGTCACCGGCAGGCCGAGATCGACGCTGCCTACGAGGCGTACGACCGCATTCCCATGAACACACCCGACGCTTGGGGCGACTTGGAGTCGTTTGTGTTAGCGAAATGGGGGGACGCGCCGGGTCGCGAGAACCCTGATCTGGATCAGTCCGCGCGGTGACCACTGCTCGTCCTCGGTGGGGTGAGGTTTGGTGGCTCGAGTCGCCCGAGTCGGGCAGGCGTCCGGTGGTTGTACTGCTTCGGGACAGTGCGTTGGATCGGCTCGCCACGGCGATTGTTGCTCCGTGCACCACGACGATCAGGGGCTTGCCCAGCGAAATCGTTCTCGAACCCGGAGATGATCCTGTGTTGCGGGTTTCAGCGGTCAATCTGGATTCGATCGAAGGCGCACCTCAGTCACACCTTGTGGAACGACTGGGCCGGCTGAGCGATGAACGCATGCGGCAGATCTGCCGCGCCTTGGAAGTAGCCGTCGCTTGCTCCTAGCACCGTTGCGTGACACGCGAGCCACGCCACCGAAATGGCTTCAGCGGGTTCGCCAGAGGGCTTTCTCGTAGGCTCTGCCAGATGTCTGAGCCGACCATGGCCGAGCGGCTCGAAGAGCTGGCCCGCCGTCGCGTCGAGGCGCTGAACGCCGGCACCGAGCGCGCCATCCAGCGGCAACACGACAAGGGCAAGATGCTCGCCCGCGAGCGCATCGAGTACCTCTTCGACGAGGGCACCTTCCACGAACTCGACATGCTCGCCCGTCACCGGGCCCACGATGTCGGCCTCGAAGAGCGCCCCTACACCGACGGCATCATCACCGGCTGGGGCAACATCGACGGCCGCAAAGTCTTCGTCGCCAGCCAGGACTTCACCGTCTTCGGCGGCGCCCTCGGCGAGGTGTTCGCCGAGAAGACCCACAAGGTCATGGATCTTGCCGAATCGGTCGGCGCCCCCATCGTCGGCCTGAACGACGGCGCGGGTGCCCGCATCCAGGAAGGCGTGGTCTCCCTCGCCGGCTACGGCGGCATCTTCCGCCGCAACGTGCTGGCCTCGGGCGTCATCCCGCAGATCAGCGTGATCATGGGGCCGTGCGCCGGCGGCGCCGTCTACTCGCCCGCCATGACCGACTTCATCTTCATGGTGCGCGACTCCAGCCACATGTTCATCACCGGACCCGACGTGGTCAAGACCGTCACCGGTGAGGACGTCACCCTCGAAGAGCTCGGCGGCGCCGGCTCGCACAGCACCAAGTCGGGCGTGGCGACGTTCGTGGCCGCCGACGAGAAGGCGGTGCTCGACGACGTGCGCTACCTGCTGTCGTTCCTGCCGTCGAACAACCTGGATGCGCCGCCCACCGTCGAGCCCACTGACGAAGCCGACCGCTTGTGCCCGGAGCTGCGCGACCTCATGCCGCAGAACTCCAACGTGCCCTACGACATGAAGCAGGTCATTTCCGACGTGGTCGACGACGGCGACTTCTTCGAGTACCACGCCGCCTGGGCCGGCTCGATCGTGTGCGGTTTCGCTCGGCTCAACGGCCGTTCGATCGGCGTCGTCGGCAATCAGCCGATGGTGATGGCCGGCGTGCTCGACATCGAATCCTCGGAGAAGGCCGCCCGCTTCGTGCGCTTCTGCGATGCCTTCAACATCCCGCTGCTCACGTTCGTGGACGTGCCCGGCTTCCTGCCCGGTGTCGACCAGGAGCACGGCGGCATCATTCGCCACGGCGCCAAGCTGCTTTACGCCTACTGCGAGGCGACCGTGCCGCGGGTGCAGGTCATCACCCGCAAGGCCTACGGCGGCGCGTACGTCGTCATGGATTCCAAGTCGGTGGGCTGCGATGTCAGCTTCGCTTGGCCGACCGCCGAGCTGGCCGTGATGGGCCCGCAGGGAGCGGTGGAGATCCTCTACCGGCGCGAGCTGCAGCAGGCGGCCGACCCGGACGCCCGTAAGGCAGCGCTGGTCGACGAATACAGCCGCAAGTACGCAAACCCCTACATCGCAGCCGAGCGAGGCATTATCGATGCGGTCATCGATCCCACCGATACCCGCCAGAAGGTCATTGCCGCATTCGACATGATCGGTGCCAAGCGCGAGGAACTTCCGCGCCGCAAGCACGGCAACATCCCACTGTGACCGAGTCACAGATGTACACAGCGAGCCACGGGTGACAGGGTCCGTCATCAGCTCGTCGCATGTGGCCATCTCACCCGCGGCGAGCGCGGAGGAAGCCGCCGCCATCGTCGCCGCACTCGAGCTGCTGTGGCCTCGTCCCGCTCCGGCTCCAGGCCATGCCGGCCCGCCCAGCAAGTGGCGCTTCAGCGGCCGCCCATGGCAGGCCCCCGCCCGGTGGCCCGCCGTCCGCTACCGCTAGCCGTGTCAGCCGGCCCGACTCCCGACACGCCCATGCCGCTCGAAGGACTGCGGGTGGTGGACCTCTCGTCGGTGTTCGCAGGACCGCACTGCGCCCGCTACCTGGCCGACTTCGGTGCCGACGTCATCAAGGTGGAGCGTCCGGGCGGCGACACCGTTCGCAACATGGGTTGGCGCGACTCCGACGGCGGGACGCTGTGGTGGCGTCTCGTGAACCGCAACAAGCGCTGCGTGACCCTCGACCTCAAGGCCTCCGACGACCTGGCGCTGCTGCAACGCCTGCTGGCGGTCGCCGACGTGCTGGTGGAGAACTTCCGACCCGGCAAGCTCGAGGCTCTCGGCCTGGTTCCCGACGAGCTGATTGAAGCCAATCCGAAACTGGTGATCGTTCGGCTGACCGGCTTCGGCCAAGACGGGCCCTATCGCGACCGTCCCGGCTTCGCCACCCTTGCGGAAGCCATGAGCGGCTTCGCCTCGATGAACGGCGAGGCCGACGGAGCCCCGCTGCTGCCGCCGGTTGCGCTCACCGATGAGATCGCCGGACTCGCGGGCGCGTTCGCCGCGCTGGCGGCCGTGCGCAGCGGCGTCGGTCAGGTTGTCGATGTCAACCTGCTGGAGTCCATGTCGCAGGTGATGGGCCCGCTCATGACCGCCTGGCACACCGAGGGCTACCTGCAGCCCCGGCTGGGATCGGGCATTCCCTACAGCGTCCCCCGTGGCACCTACCAGGCGTCCGACGGTGGCTGGCTGGCCGTGAGCACTTCGAGCGACTCGGTTGCCGCCCGGGTCATGGCGATGATCGGCGTGGGAGACGACGAGCGCTTCACGACATTTGAGGGACGTATGGCCCACCGCGCCGAGTTGGACACGGCAATGGCCGAGTGGGTGTGCCAGCGGACGCTCGCCGAGGCGGTGGCCGCCTTCGACGAAGCGCAGGCCGCAGCAGCACCAGTGCTCGACATGAGCCAACTCTCCGACGACCCGCACGCCACCGCACGCGGCGTGTTCGTGGAGGTCGACGGGCTGGTGCAACAGAACGTGGTTGCCCGGCTCAGTGCCACGCCCGGCCGGGTCCGCTGGACCGGCCGCCCCGAAGGCGCCGACAACGCGTGCCTCGCCGGCGTCGAAGACGCTGGCCGCAGCGGTGCTGATCCCTGGCCCGAGCCCTCAATGCGATCCTGAGACTCGCAGCAGTGGCGACCTGCGTCACGAACGACCCTGCGCGTCCATGAGTCCCGTGCGCTCCTGAGCCTCCGTCGTTCGGTTCACGCGGAACTGACGAGGCCGTCCTCGGCACCGCGGAACCAATAATGTACACGGTCACGTGAAATACCGACATGTGATATTCCGAGTGCATACGAAAGGCTCTGAGTGCACAATTCGGCGAACTCGGGGGGGCTACGCGTTGCTGCGGCGACCGTTGTTCTGGCGGCGACGTGGTGGCTGCCGGGCACCCAACCGGCGAATGCGCAAGCTCACATTGTTCTCTCGCTGAGCCCTACCAGCGTCGCCGCGGGCGCCGCGGACCTGAGCGGCTTCACCGACTTCCGATCTGAAGCGCTGAGCAGCAGAGAGCCTCTGTCGGACACCCACATCATCGATGCCGATCAGCCTCCCAGGATTGATCATGACGATCCGATCGAGGTGCCGGAGGATCGCACGGACACCACAGGCCTGGCCGCCACCGATCCGGACAGCCCGGGCAGTGCGCTGACCTGGTCGATCCCGGGGGGCGCAGGCGGCGCGGACGCGATGCACTTCGTGCTCGATGCGCAGGACGACTTGGCATTCGCCGAGCCCAAGGACTACGAGCTGCCCGACGGCGCCGTCGGTGATCGGATCTACGAAGTCATGGTGAGCCTCAGCGACGGCCTGACGTCGCTGACTGCGGACCTGACGGTCGTGCTGGCTGACGTGGACGAGCCGCCGGTCGTGACGGGAAGCCGGTTGGTGCGCTTCGCAGAGAACAACACCGTGGCGGTGTCGAGCTACAGCGCCCAGGATCCTGAAGGCGCTGAGGTGCAGTGGGGGCTGTCAGGCACAGACGCTGCAGTATTTGTGATCGACGGCGGCGTGCTGAGCTTCGTATCCCCGCCGGACCGGGAGATGCCCGCTGATCGTGGTGGCGACAGCGTGTACGACGTTGTCGTCGAAGCCTTTGACGGTGCCCTGGTTGCCTCGTTCTCCGTCGTGGTGCTGGTGACCGATGTTGACGAGGCGCCGACAGTGTCCGGCCGCAGCGAACTGACTGTCGATGAGCACACGTCGGGCACGCTTGCGCGCTACAGCGCTGTCGATCCCGAGCGTCGCTTGGTCGCATGGCAGTTGTCGGGTGACGACGCGGCCGCGTTCACGATTGCCGACGGTGCGCTTGCGTTCAAGTTCCCAGCGGATTTCGAGGACGAACAGGATGCGGACAGCGACAACGTCTACGAGGTGACTGTCGAGGCATTTGACGGCCTCAATACGGGTGCGCTGGATCTGCGCGTGCAGGTGGAGAACGTGGACGAGCCAGGACTCCTGTCGTTGTGGCCGCTGCAGCCTCGTGTCGGCCAGGCACTCAGTGCGTTGCTGAACGATCCTGACATCATCGAGGCAGCGTCAGTGGTGTGGGGCTGGGAGCGTTCGTCCGATCGGGTGTCATGGACGACGATCGGCACGGCCGAGGCGGATGCCTACACACCGGTTGCACAGGATGTGGGCACGTACTTGCGTGTGACTGCCACCTATGCCGACGGCGAGGACGCCGGCAAGCGGGTCACGAGGGCGTCCGCAGGAGCGGTCGACATGGCCCTGTCGACAAACCGGTCACCGGAGTTTCCGAGGGACGCACCCACGTTCAGCATCGCCGAGAACGCTCCATTCGGCACGCTCGTGGGCATTCCGGTGCAGGCGACCGATCCAGACGGCGATGTGCTGAGCTATTCGCGGGGACGACGGGTGTTCCACGGCGCCGCATTCACGATTGACCGCCAAACGGGCCAACTGCGCACCGCATACGCGTTCGAATACGAGTCATTCCTCAACACGCTCGTCGTGTTGGTCGTGGTCATCGACCCTTCCGGCGCCGACGATACAACGTATGTGACCATTGCCGTTGAAGACGTCGATGAGCCTCCCATGGTGGACGCGCCCGGGGTGGCCTACATCGAAGAGGGGTCGACCGTTGCGGTCTGCGTGTGCACCGCCGTTGATCCTGACGGCGACGCGACGCCTACTTGGCGTCTGTCGGGACCCGATGCGCCGGCATTCGAGCTTGACGCGGGCACGCTCCGATTCGTAACACCTCCAGACTATGAGGCACCCGCAGACAGGGGCCGCGACAACGTGTACGAGGTGAGCGTCGTCGCGAACGACAGCGGCGGCGACGGTACAGCCGACATCATCGTCAATGTGGTCGATGTCAACGAAGCGCCGATCCTGAGCGGGCCGTCCGAACTCAGCGCGACTGCTCCCACCACAGCAACGGTGGCTTCGTTTGTGGCAGCTGATCCCGAGGACGATCCTGTCAGATGGTCGCTGGCAGGCGACGACGCGCAACGGTTCTGGATCGATGACGGCCGCTTGAGATTCCGCGCACCGCCGAGCACAGACCAGCCTGCAGATGCCGATGCGGACAACGTGTACGACATTGTCGTCGTTGCCACTGACGGCGAGTTGGCTGCCGAGTTCGCAGTCGAGGTAACAGTCACCGCGCGACCCGCGCCGAGCGGCGTCGGACCCATTGGCTCAGGCGGTGGCGGCGGGTCGCGTGCGCCATCAGCGTTACAGCTGCGCCGGATCGCCGGACAGGATCGCTTCGGCACGGCGCGTGCAGTGATGGCCCGGTGGGCCGACGTCACCACCGGCAGGCCCGATACGGCGGTGCTGGTATCGGGCGATGCGTGGCCGGACGCGCTGGCAGCCGCGGGTCTGGCGGGAACGCTGGGCGGTCCGGTGCTGCTGGCCGGTCCCGACGGTCTCGATGAGGCGCAGGCCACGGCAGCCGCGGTGGCAGGCATCACCCGCGTCGTGGTCGTCGGCGGCGAGGCAGTGGTGCCGTCGACGGTCCTGGATGACCTCGACGGGTTTGAGGTGAGCCGCGTCGCTGGCACTGACCGGTACCGAACCGCTGCAGCCGTAGCTCGGCACACCGGAACCGCTGGAGCGTTTCGCAGCCACGGCGCCACGGCGATCGTGGTGAGCGGCGAGGCATTTGCCGATGCGATCGTCGCGGGTCCGCTGGCTGTTGCGGGCAAGCACCCGGTGCTACTGACCCAAGCGGAGAGGCTGCCGGATGCGGCACGGGAAGCACTCGCGGCGCTTGCCGTCCGTCATGTCGTGATCGTCGGCGGTCCCGCTGCGGTGTCCGATGCCGTCGAGCAAGCAATAGAGGCGTTGGGCATCGCGGTAACCCGGGTCGCAGGAGCGGACCGTTATGGCACTGCGGTGCGGTTCGCCCAGTTCGCATTCGCCGATGCTGAGCATTTCGGGTTGGCGAGCGGTGCAGTGCCATTCGATGCGCTGAGCGCCGCCGCATACCTCGGCCTCCTCCGTGCTCCCGTGCTGCTCACCGAAACCGACGCACTGCCCGAAGTGGTACGTCGTCACCTGCGCGTGGCCGAGGCCGAGACCCTCGAGATCGACATCTTCGGCGGTGCGGCGGCTGTCTCGTCAGCAGTCATCAGCGAGCTACGCGACGCGCTGCAATAGGCGACCGGGAGACGTCGAGACACCGCACAGCCGACCTCAGTCGGTCGATCTCAGGCTGTGACGGCCCGAGGCGAGCACTCAGCTCAGCCTTCGTCGTCGATCGGCGCCACGCCCTTGAGTCTCAGCAGCACCGATCGTGCGAACTTCAGCATCGGATACGTGACCCGTGAGATCAACGGCGAACTGAACGCCAACCGGTTGAACTTGTTGAAGGCACCACGATCGGTGGACAGGAGCGCAAGCACATGAAGCGCTTCGTGACCGACGAAATATCGGTCACCGATCTTCACCACCATCCCGTCGTTCAGATCGTGCGGCAGCTGTCGGACCTCGTCGACGACCGGGCCGCCTTGCCGGGCGTTAACCAGAACAAACTCTTGGACTGATTGCTTCAGTCTGAGATATTGGGCGTAGTTGTTGCACATCGGACACTCGCCGTCATAGACCAGCCAGACGTGACGCGGCTCTCGCGGCTGCAGTGACAATTGACGGCGTTTCGCGACCCGAAACGGCATGCCAATGATCGGCAGCGACCGAATGACGCCGGAGAGAGAAGATCGGGTGGGTGCGAGGGGAGACAGCACCAAGAACAAGCCCAACATAATGATGTTCAGGGAAAACGAAATGTTCATCAGCAAGTCGCTGGTGATGTGGAAAAGCATCAGAACAATGCCAAATGGCCGATGCAGATGGGGCCGGAACACGACCAAGAGCGCAAAGAGCTCGATATAGAGCGTCAGCCACCACATCGACTGTGCCAGCCAGTTGTGTTGCGCAACGAACGGCAAGAGGAACGGTATGTTGTCCGCTTCGAGCAGCGCACGATCCAAGAGGATTCTCGTCATTGCGTCGGGTGAGAACACCTCAAGGCGGCCATGCCAGATCTTCCAGAAGCCCGACAACGTGTACGGCAACAATATGAGGCCCTGCGCAAACCAGAAGACGGTGAGGCATGACAGCACGTTCTTTCGCGCCATACGCCGCCCTTGATCGCGACCCGGCAAGAACAACAAAGCGAAGCCGATGAAGAGCATGACGTGGTATCCGTGGTTGATGGAACCGTAGGAATTGCTGAGCGCCACGTGCAGCAGCAGATAACCGAAGCTGCCCAGGCGCCACACCAAGAACCTCGGAAAGCTCGCAGCTGCGATGGCGAAGAGCAAGCCGACCACCGTCACTGCATTGTCGTTGGCGAACCACCCCGTGCCGGTGAGCTGTTGCAGCGCCTTTATCAGCCAGATCGGCGCAGTAGGAGGTCGCCCCATATAGGCCCAACCAAACTGGAGCCCTAAGGTGCCGAGCATGTTGAACACAAGAAAGAGATAGTAGAAGCGGCTCAGCAAGACAATATCGGCTGCAGCGCGAGCGAGATCGGCCGGAGAGCGGCGCTCAGCTTCTCCAACTTGGAGCAGGGACTTACGGACCCAGCGCGTCGTCCGAGACATGCGCACGACTGCCTACTCTGTTCCCGTGAACGGAAGAATGCGGCCAGTCTCAGTATTCCATTGGCCTATAACCGTACGCGGTCGATAGAATTCGGTCCTGGTCGCGACTCCGTCGGCAAGATCATCTATCCCGTCTCGAACATCATGCAGGTCTACGTCGGCTTCGATGATGCTGAAATCGATACTGCGATCACCCAAAGCCTGCTGAACGATGGGAAACAGGACATCGGTCACCGTGTCGTCACATGCGATGTCCTTGCTGCACGCCACAGCTGAAGTTCTCAGTGCCTTCCAGTCCCGGATGTCTGTGCTCGGAATCAGATAGCGGGGTTCATCGGCCGGCTCGCCATCTATGGCATCGATGACAAGGGCATATTCGGTTGTCTGCCAATCGGGGATAGTCGCAAAGAGCCGCCAACGGAAGAAGGGAAAAACCTCAGAATGCTCCTCTTCGACCACGGAGTTGAGCGGGATCATGACCAGGTACAGGACAAAGAAGGCCGGTACAAGTAGCTTGGTCAGCCGGTAACGGCTCTTGAGCAAAGAAGTTGTCCCCATGAATCCACAGACCCGGCGCTGATTGCTCAACTTGGATGCGTATGAGGATACGGTCAGGCGGAGCTGGCCCGTGACTGCTCGGCCAATTCCGCGATGTCGGCCATGATCGCTGACAGCTCATAGTCCTTCGGCGTATAGATGGCGGTTACACCGGCTTCACGCAGCGCCTGATGATCGGCCGGCGGGATGATCCCGCCCACCACCACGGGAGCGCTCACGCCTTCGGCGTCGAGACACGCCAGCACCTCGGGCACCAGCTCGAGATGGCTGCCTGACAGGATCGACAGCCCCACCACGTCGACGTCCTCGTCACGGGCAGTCGCAGCGATGTGGGCCGGCGTCAGCCGGATGCCCTCGTACACCACTTCCATGCCGGCGTTGCGCGCTGCCACCGCCACCTGCTCGGCGCCGTTGGAATGGCCGTCAAGTCCCGGCTTGGCCACCAGCACCCGTGGCGGCCCGCCCGCCATCTGGGCGCAACGCTCAGCCACCGATGCCAGCCCCGATCTCACCGAAGCAGGGCTGCGGGCCCCTACGCCACCCAGGCCCGTCGGCGCCCGGTATTCCCCGAACACCTCGCGCAGCGCCTGGCTCCACTCGCCGGTGGTGACCCCGGCGTGGGCGGCTTCGATGGTCGGCCCCATGATGTTGACATCGCCCGACGCGGCAACCCGCAGGTCGTCGAGCGCCGCCACCACCCGGTTTGAGTCCCGGGCCCCCCGCCACTGTTCGAGATCGGCGATGAGCTCGGCTTCGACGTCGGGATCCACCCGCAGGATCGATTCGTCGCCTTCCAGCGGCGACGGGGCGGTCTCGGTGAACTCGTTCACTCCCACCACGGTCAGCTCGCCGCTCTCGATCTGGCGCACGCGCTCGGTGTGGCTCGCGACCAGGCGCCGCTTCAGCTCCTCGATGGCGCCAAAGGCGCCGCCCATGCCCAGCACGTCATCCAACTCAGCCTGCGCAGACGTCACGAGCTCGGCCGTCAGGCCCTCCACCACAACCGAGCCGTCAAAGATGTCGCCGTACTCCAGCAGGTCGGTCTCGTGTGCCAGCACCTGCTGGATCCGCAGCGACCACTGTTGGTCCCATGGCCGCGGCAGCCCCAGCGCTTCGTTCCACGCGGGCAGCTGCAATGAGCGGGTCCGTGCCCGCTGCGACAGCGTCACGCCGAGAGCTTCAAGCGTGATGCGTGCCACGTTGTTCTCTGGCTGGGCTTCGGTGAGGCCCAGCGAATTCACCTGTACGCCATAGCGGAACCGGCGCAGCTTCGGGTCGGCCACGCCGTAGCGCTCAAAGCAGATCCGGTCCCACATCTGGGTGAGGGCCCGCACTTTGGCGACCTCCTCCACGAACCGGATGCCCGAGTTCACAAAGAACGAGATGCTGCCGACGGTGGCGTCGAAGCGATCAGGCGGCACCTTGCCGCTGTCGCGCACGGCATCGAGCACGTCGATGGCGGTCGCCAGCGCGAAGGCGATCTCCTGGGTGGGCGTGGCGCCGGCTTCTTGCAGGTGGTAGCTGCACACGTTGATCGGGTTCCATTGCGGCACGTGCTGCGAGCAGTAGGCAACGACGTCGACGGTCAGCCGCCGGCTGGCCTCGGGGCCGTAGATGTAGGTACCCCGGCTGAGGTACTCCTTCACGATGTCGTTCTGGGTGGTGCCTCGCAGGTCGTCGGAGCGCACGCCCGCGTTCTGCGCGTTGGCGATGTACAGGCTCAGCAGCCATGGCGCCGTGGCGTTGATGGTCATCGAGGTGTTCATGGCCTCGGGCGGGATGCCGTCCATGAGCTGGGCCATGTGGCCCAGGTGCACCACTGGTACGCCGACCTTGCCCACCTCGCCGCGTGCCATCGAATGGTCGGGGTCGTAGCCGGTCTGTGTCGGCAGGTCGAACGCCACCGACAGTCCGGTCTGGCCCTTGGCCAGCATCGACCGGTACAGCTCGTTGGACGCCCTTGCCGTGGAATGCCCCGAGTACGTACGCATCAGCCACGGCCTTGAGCGCCGTGGCGGATCGGAGGCAGTCACCGGCCTTAGCCGTCGAGCATGCGGAAGACCATCGGGCGCAGCCAGATCTCAGGCAGCGGCCGGGTGATGGCCTCGGCCAGAAGCTCCAGATACGCCGCGCGTTCGACTTCCACGGCTCCCAGCCCGGCCAGATGCGGTGTCGTCCACTGCACGTCCACCAGCGCGCCGCCGGTCACCTTGAGCGCATCCACCAGCGCCACCAGCGCCACCTTGGAAGCGTCGCTCTCGGTGTGGAACATCGACTCGCCGGCGAACAGGGCGCCGATCGCCACCCCATAGAGGCCGCCTACCAGCTCATCGTCGAGCCAGGTCTCCACGCTGTGCGCCCAACCCAGCTCGTGCAGCTCCCGATAGGCGTTTCCCATGTCGCCGCTGATCCAGCCGTGGGGTCGGGCGGGATCGGCGCACGACTCCAGCACCTGCTCGAAGGCGGTGTCGATGCGGATGTCGAAGCGCCTGCAAGCCCGACGCAGCGATCGGCTGACTCGGAGGTAGCTGAGCGGCAGGATGCCGCGTGGGTCCGGCGACCACCATCCGACGGTGTCGCCCAACGGCATCGGGAACAGGCCCGTACGGTAAGCGCCCAGCAGCGTGCCGGCTACGAGGTCGGCACCCGCTCCCACAAGGCCGTTCTCATCGGCTGTCGACGCTGGCGGGAATGACCATCCCGACGCAGGCGGCTCCGTCGGGCCGTCTTCTGACTGGCGCTGCATCAGCGCGAGCCTAGGCGTGATCTGGTCGAAATGCCGCTTGACGTGCTGGCGTGCGGGCCGCGCTCTGGGCTAGCTGCGCGCATCGGTGTATGCGTTGATCTGAGCGTCGGTCGCTTCGGAGATCGTCATGCTGTGCACCACGACTTCATCGACCGGGGCGTCGGCTGAGTCGGTCTCGACGCCCTCGATTGCCAAGACGACGTCCATGCCGTTGACGACGTGACCGAGCGGCGAGTACAGAGGCGGCAGCGAGGCGCCGTCGGGACCGGTGATGACGAAGAACTGGGAGCCGTTGGTGGCCGGATTCCCACGGTTGGCCATCGCAACTGAGCCGATCCGGTACCAGTCCTCTTCGGGGAAGTCGCCGGTGAATTGGTAGCCGGGACCGCCGGTGCCGTACTGCAGTTGCACGTCGCCACCTTGGATCACGAAGCCAGCGATGATCCGGTGGAAGAGTGTCCCGTCGAAGGCTCCCCAGCGCCCCAGCACCACGAAGTTGTTGACGCTGTCGAGGTCGAGCGTTGGGTCGAGCACCATGGTGAAGTCGCCCATGCTGGTTTCGAAGGTTGCGGCGTACATCGCCTCGATGTCGATGCAGAGCGGGTGGGGCCCGTCGAATTGGTTGCGGGTGCCGTCGCTGCCGTCAGCGGCAGGGCAGCCCGTCTTTTCTGGCGCGGCGGCCGCGGTGTCGTCGGGGCTGTCGTCGGCCTCAGTCTCAGCTTCAGCCTCGGTGGCCGGCGGCGCTTCATCGCTCGGCTCGTCAGTCTCGAACACAGTGACGTCGGGCGCCTCGGTGTCAGTGACCACTGCGCTGTCACCGCTCGTCGGGGTCATCGCCGGTGAAGGTGCTCCACAGCCACAGCCCCACCAGCACGGCTGCCGCGATGAGCACGATTCGGAACACTTTGCGGGCCACGGTGGAACGCTTCTTGACGCGTTCGGCTTGGGCCACTGCCCGCATGCGGTTCTCGCGCTGGCGCTGTCTCTTCTCGCTGCTCATGAGCGGCGTTCTCCGTGCCCTCGGCCCGCATGGTGCGGGCGCAATCTTGGGGCTCAAGGTGGCCCCTGACCAGTACCGGCGGTCACACTACCGATGCCCGCTGGGTGGCCCCCATGGGGCGAGCGCAGAAAGACCCCCGGTACCCTCGCTCGGCGTGCCGTTGGTCGTGCAGAAGTTCGGTGGAACGTCGATCGCCAGCGCCGCGCGCATGCGCGAGGTTGCCGACCACGTGAAGCACTGCCGCAGCCGCGGCGACGAGATCGTGCTGGTCATCAGCGCCATGGGTTCGGAGACCGACGAGCTCATCGCGCTGGCCACGCAGATCTCCGATGAGCCAGCCGGCCGTGAGATGGACATGCTCATCACGGCGGGCGAGCGCAAGGCGATCGCGCTCATGTGCATGGCACTCCATGACGTGGGCGTCCCGGCGGACTCGTTCACCGGCAGCCAAGCGGGGTTTGTGACCGACACGAACCACCGCAACGCCAAGATCCTGTCGGTCACCCCGAAGCGGGTGACCGTGTCGCTCGAAGCCGGGCGCGTCGCTGTCGTGGCGGGTGCCCAGGGGGTGTCCACCGACAACGACGTGACGTTCCTGGGCCGCGGCGGTTCGGACACCACCGCGGTGGCGCTCGCGCACGGCCTCGGCGCCGACGCCTGCGAGCTCTACACCGACGTGTCGGGGGTGTTCACCACAGATCCACGGGTGTGCCCCAATGCTCGGAAGTTGGCAAGCATCGGCTTCGACGAATTGCTCGAGATGACCGCAATGGGCTGCCCCAAGCCGGCCACCCGCTCGGTCGAGGTTGCCCGCACGTACGGCGTTCCCTTGCACGTGCGCTCGGCATTCACATGGGAACCGGGAACGTGGGTCATCGACACGGAGTCAGGCATGGACGCGAGAGAAATGGAAAAGCCAATAGTGACCGGCGTAGTGCCGGATACGTCGCAGGCCAAAGTCACACTGGTCGGCGTACGCGACGAGCCGGGGATCGCCGCCAAGGTGTTCCGTACGCTGGCCGATGCCGCGGTCAACGTGGACATGATCGTGCAGAACGTGGGCGACCACGACCGCACCGACATCTCGTTCACCGTTCCAGCAGAGAGCGCCGATGAGGTGCGAGCCATCTGCGAGGGCATGGTGGACACGGTGGGCTTCGCCTCGGCGAACACCGATGCCGGCATCGCTCGGGTCTCGCTCGTCGGCGCCGGCATGGCCAGCCATCCCGGCGTGGCCGCCACCATGTTCGAGACGCTGGCAGCCCAGAACATCAACATCGAGATGATCTCCACCTCGCCGATCCGCATCTCCTGCGTAGTAGCCGAAGCAGACGTAGACCAAGCCACAGTGGCCCTGCACACAGCCTTCGGCCTCGACTGACCAGCCGAGAAAATCACAGAAGCCAGCTGAACCGACCTCGGTAGCCTCAGATCCATGCGCGTAGGAATCGTGGGAGCCACCGGCCAGGTAGGCGGCGTCATGCGGGACATCCTCGCCGAACGGGACTTCCCGATCGACGAGCTGCGGCTGTTCGCATCTGCCCGCTCTGCCGGCCGCAAGCTGTCGTGGAACGGATCCGAGATCGCTGTTGAGGACGCTGCAGCAGCCGACTTCACCGGACTCGACATCGCCCTGTTCTCGGCGGGCAAGACCACGTCGCTGGCGATCTCCGAGCGGGTCGTCTCACAGGGTCCGACGGTCATCGACAACTCTTCAGCGTGGCGCATGGACCCCGATGTCCCGCTGGTGGTGCCGGAGGTGAACGCCAAGGAGGTGTTCAACGCGCCGAAGGGGATCATCGCCAATCCAAACTGCACGACGATGGCGGCGATGCCTGTGCTGGCGCCGTTGCACGCTGAGGCCGGTTTGGTGTCGATGGTGGCGGCTACCTACCAGGCGGTGTCCGGAGCGGGCCTCGCCGGCGTCGACGAGCTCGACCGTGCCTTGGCTGCGACCACCAAGGGTGCCGCTGCACTCACCTTCGACGGCGATGCTGCCACCCACCCGGCCCCGGACAAGTTCCCAGGCCCGATAGCTCACAACGTGCTGGCACAGGCGGGTAGCTTCGTCGACGACGGCAGCGGCGAAACCGATGAAGAGCAGAAGCTCCGCTACGAGAGCCGGAAGATCCTGGGCATCGGTGATCTGGCGGTATCGGGCACCTGTGTGCGGGTGCCGGTGTTCACCGGGCACTCGCTTGCGCTGAACCTTCGCTTCGAGCGAGCGATCTCGCCCGAGCGCGCAACACAGTTGCTGGCCGATGCGCCGGGTGTCGAGCTGGCCGATCTGCCCACACCGCTCAGCGCAGCGGGCCGTGACCCGTCCTACGTGGGTCGCATCCGCCGCGATCCCACCGTCGAACACGGCTTGGCCCTGTTCGTAGTCGGCGACAATCTCCGCAAGGGAGCGGCGCTCAACGCGGTGCAAATCGCCGAGGTTCTCTCGGCGATCTAGGACTTGTCGCCGCGGCGCACTTCCACTTCGGCGCCCGGCACCTCAGGCTCGTCGTCGACGATCTCGGCCGGGAAGCCGGGTGCCGCAATGGTCCGCCCCGTGGATTCCTCGAGCCGCCGGATGATGTTCGGCGACCACTCCCGGTCGCCGTAGCGAGCGGCACCGTCGGCGAACACCTCCACCAGCAGCGGCGACAGCTCCAGCGGCAGGCCCTGTTCAGCGGCAATGTCGGCGAACAGGCCGATGTCCTTGCACACCAGGTCCATGGTGAAGTTGATGTCCCGCGAGCCATTCAGGATGACCTGACTCTCGGTTTCGTGAACGAACGAATTGCCCGAGCTGATGCGGATGGCCTCATACGCGGTGGCTAGGTCCATTCCCGCCGCTTGGGAGGTGACCAAGGCCTCGCACAGCGAGACCAGATTGGCCGTGGCCAGGTAATTCGTGACCACTTTGAGAATCGACGCGGAGCCCAACGCTCCGGTGTGCAGGATGCGGCGTCCCATCGTCGTGAGCAGCGGCAGCATCGCCTCGAAGGTGTTCCGCTCGCCGCCGGCGAAGATCGAGATGTTGCCGGTGGCGGCCCGGTGGCAGCCACCCGATACCGGGCAGTCGATGGCGGCCCCACCAGTGGCTTCCACAAGCGCGCCCAGCCGACGGACCTCGTGGTGATCGGTGGTGCTCATCTCGGCCCAGATCTTCAAACCCGATCCGGCCGACCCGGCTGGGGCGCCTGAGTTGGCTGCCCGGGTCGAGGCGAATCCTGCCAGCACTCCGTCGGGCGCTTCGAGCACTGCCGCGGAGGCGGCCGGCGTGGGCAGGCAAGTGATCACCACTTCGCAGCGCTCCGCCAGCTCAGCACCCGATGAGGCCTCGCTCGCACCGGCATCCAGGAATGGCGCCATCGCGCCCGGATCCAGGTCGCGCACGATCAGGTCGAACCCGTTGCGCTGCAGGGAGCCGGCCAGCTTGCCGCCCACATTGCCAAGCCCGATGAAACCCACCCGGCGCGCTGCGTCCGATTCCATCACGCCCATCTATTGTCGCGAGCGCGGCGAAGCCTTGCGCTCGCATAAACCGGTCGGGCAGGCGGGATTTGAACCCACGACCTCTTCGTCCCGAACGAAGCGCGCTACCAACCTGCGCTACTGCCCGTTTGCGATCACCGCTGGCTGATCGCTCCGGCTGAAGTTACCGGTCTCGCAAGCGCAAGCGCTACCGGAATGTACGGCCGCCTATGTGGCGCTCGCGGCGTCTCGCTCCAGCAGCTCGTGCGCGGTGCGCCGCAACTGCAACGGGTTGAGCGGCTTGACCAGCCACGCATCGGCGTCGCAACGCCGGGCCAAAAAGACGTCGGCTTCCCGGTCGGCCAGCATCAGCACCGGCACCCGCGGCAGCCTGCCCATGCCCGATTCGAGCCGTAAGTCCAAGCATGTGGCCATGCCGCCCATGTTGCCGATCTGGAAGTCCAGGATCACCAAGTCAGGTGTGCTGGCCTCCACAGCGGGCCGAACCTCTTGCCCTGATCGCACGACTCGGAAGGTCACGTCGGCCCCGGAGAGCGCGGCGGCCACCTCTTCGACGACCCAGTCTGCATCGGTGGCCAGAAGCACGTCGGTCACGATGGCGCAGGGTAATGGGGTCTGCACTGCAGGGCGTCGTGTCGCGGCCGGTCCGGCTTGCGTCGCACATTTGGGCAGCGCTCCTAGAGTTCGGGCCGTTGCCGATCCAGGGAGCCTGGGTGAACGCACGACAGAACCGCCGTCGCTGGTTCGCGCGCCTCGCTGCCGCGACGCTGCTGGTGTCTGGCGTGTTGGGCCTGGCCATCTCGCCGGCGTCCGCTCACGACGAGCCGGCTGATCACACCGAAGACTCCGACAACCCCCAGATCGTGGGCGACGACGGTTCCCGACAGATCGTCGTGGTGGAGGTCAACGGCCTCATCGATCCGATCATGGCGTCGTACATCAAGCGGGAGATCGTCACCGCGCAAGGACGTCACGCGATCGGCGTGGTGCTGCAGGTTGAAAGTGCCGGAACCACGCTCGACGATCCCGCACTCGTCGAACTGCTCGACAATGTGCGCCTCGCGCACCTGCCGGTGGGGGTGTGGGTCGGACCCAGCGGCGCGCAGGCACTCCGAGGCGCTGCCCACCTGGTCACCACGGCCGATTTCGCCGCGATCGCGCCCGGCGGTCAGATCGGCGACTTCACCGCAGTGCAGGGCCTCATTCATGCCCATGGACCCGATGCCGAGCGGTTCCACCGTCACGACGACGACGGGCGTCACTCGGGCACGAGCGTCCGGTACTTCGACGCCGACGCCGCCATGGGCGAGGGTCTCACCCACAGCACGGCTCCCTCGATCGGCGAGTTCATCTTCGCCATGTCGGATGCGGGCTACTTGCCGCCGATCGGGCAGAACGTCACTGGTGACGACGGTGTGGTGCGGCGAGCCCCGGCCCCCGATGTGGTCGTGTCGTTCGTCAAGCTGCCGCTGCTCGACGGTCTGTTCCACACCGCTGCCAGCCCGGCGGTCGCCTATCTGCTGCTGCTCGCCGGGTTGTCGTTGCTGCTGCTCGACTTCTACACCGGCGGCATCGGCGTTGCCGCGGTCGTGGGTGCTGTGTGCGGTCTGCTTTCTGCCTTCGGCTTGGGGACACTCGACATTCGACCGTGGGCGCTTGCGCTGCTCATCGCAGCCTTTGTGGCGTTCGCTGTGGACATCCAGACGGGCGTGCCGCGCTTTTGGACTGCCGTGGGCGGCGTGGCGTTGCTCGTCAGCTCGCTGTGGCTGTTCGGCCAGTATTCGATGAGTTGGATCCCGCTGGTCGTGGGCCTCGTGATGGTCGGCGTATTCGTGCTGTCGGGCATGCCTGCGCTGGTCCGGACCCGGTACGGCACCGCCACGGTGGGCCGGGATTGGCTGATCGGGGTTGAGGGCACTGCGGCGACCGATATCGATCCCGACGGCACCGTCAAAGTTCACGGTGCTCTGTGGCGGGCCAGAGTGAACCGGCTGACGCCGCTGCAAGCGGGTGAACCGCTGCGCGTCAGCGGCATCAGCGGGGTGGTGCTGGAGGTGGAACCGCTCGAAGGTGCAGCGGTGGACTACCGCGAGATGCGCAAGAAAAGGGCCGATCCGACGGTTTCCGAAACCGAATGAGGTTTCGTTTACCTCTTGTCAAGTGAATTTTTGTCATCTAGTGTTCCCCCCGACAAGGGGGACATATGAGCGCTTTGTTGGTCGAAGAGTGGCAGGACAGTGCAGCTTGTCGAGGACCTCAAGCGGCGGTGTTCTTCCCGCCGCCCCGCACTGAGCGACGTGACGAGAAGGCTGAGCGCGAGGCGCGAGCCAAAGCCATCTGCAACCAGTGTTCGGTGATCGGTGACTGTCTCGGTCACGCGCTGGACGTGGGTGAGGCGCATGGCATCTGGGGCGGGCGCAATGAGATCGAGCGCCGCAACTTGCTGCTCATGCAAGCCGACGCCAGCTAGCAGTTCCTCACAGTCTCGGCAGCCACCACTCGCTGGCGCTGCGCGCCGGCGCGGGTTCAGTCCTGCACTGGCGTCAACCAGGTATCGGGGGCAGTCGCGGCCCGGCAATGCGAAGGTCCCCCCGTCGACGCGTCACCCCCGTTCGGTCCAGGTAGCCCACCAGCGGCAGCGCGTATTTGCGTGTCGTGCCCAGTTCTTCACGGATCTCGGCCACGGTGACGCCGTCCGGCTGAGCGCTCAGCAGGCCCGCTATCCGCTCGGCTGCGGCCTCGATGGCAGAGTTGGCAAACCAGATCCCATCTGCGTGAACCAGATCGCCGCGCCCCAACAGCGCCAAGAGCTCCTGCCGGGTAACACCGCTTGGCTCGGGCGGTGAGAAGGGCGCCGCTGCCAGCTCGGCGATGACGGGATGGCTGGCGAGCACATCTGCCGCGTCCGCCGGCCGGGCGCGCCCGGCGTCGATCACGATCCCGTCGAGGACTTCGATCGCAAGACGCTGCCGTTCGTCGAGCCCAGCCAGGTCCAGGCCGAGGGGGCCGGCCCGCTCGACTCTCTCTCGCATTTCGTCGAGCAGTGTGTCCAGCAGTTCGGGCGGCGCCACCCAATCGCCCAGTACGGGCTGGATGCGTTCGCCGGTCAGTCGCTCGAGTTGCGCCGCCTCCACCCAGCCGCGCTCGGCAAGCATGCGCTCGGGCCGGGCGTCGGGGGTGGCGACCGAAGCTCGCAGCTGCGGATCGGGATCGAGCACGGTGCCGCCGCCGATGGTCTGCCCCCGGCCGAAGTCCCGCAGCACGAAGCGGTCGCCGAGCACGAGCGGCAGCGCTACTGGCAGGTGCAGCCGGGCGTAGCCGGTCTCGCCGGGAGCGATGCGTTCGGGTCCAAGCACTCGCAGCCGTACGGGCCATTCGCCCGATCCGAGGTAGAAGGCGTAGGCGCCCCGCCGGGTGACATCGCTGCCGAGGCTGTCCAGCACCCTCAGTTCCACGTCGATGCTGCGGGTGCGGTGCCACTGGCCCGGCCGCACGAGCGCGATGCCGCGTCCCAGGTCGTCGGCATCGACACCGGTCAGGTTGAGCGCGACCCGATGTCCCGGTCCGATGCGTTCGACCGCAGCGCCTTGGGTCTGGATTGCTCGAATCCGGGCCGTACGGCCGCCCGGTGCGGTCGCCAGCTCGTCGCCGGCTGCCACGCCACCGCCTGCCAGCGTGCCAGTCACAATGCGGCCCGCTCCCGTTGCGGCGAACGAGCGGTCAATCCACAGGCGGGGCCGGTCTCGGTCCGATGCCGTGGGCGTGGCAGCGCACAGCTCGTCGAGCGCGGCCCGCAGCTCGTCGAGCCCGGTGCCGTCGATGGCGTCGGTGGCAATCACGGGAGCGTCTTGGAGGAACGTGCCCTCGACGTGGTCGGCAATGTCCATCCGGGCCAGCTCGGCCAGCTCGTCGTCGACCAAACCGATCTGGCTGAGCACCACCACGCCGTGCGAGATGCCGAGCAGCTCGAGGATTGCCAGGTGCTCGGCCGATTGCGGCTTCCAGCCCTCGGGCGCAGCTACGACGAACAGGGAGGCGTCCACCGCCCCGACGCCGGCCAGCATGTTCTTCACGAAGCGGATGTGCCCGGGAACGTCGACGAAGCTGACTTGCCTGCCTGACGGCAAGGCGCAGAACGCGAACCCGAGGTCGATGGTGAGCCCGCGCTCCTTCTCCTCGGCCAGCCGGTCGGGATCGGTGCCGGTGAGTGCGCGCACCAGCGTGGACTTGCCGTGGTCCACGTGCCCTGCAGTGCCGACGATGTGCACGGTGCCAGCTTGCCCCGCCCGAGCCGGATTGCGCCGAATGCTCGCAGGAATGGCCGGGCCCGGGAATCGGCTTGTGTAGCTTGTTGTCGCGACCCTAGGGTCGCTGGTGGACCTAGACGGAATCGAACCGTCCGAGGCGGGCTATCAATCCAGCTCGGCGCACCAGCGCTAGGCCCTCGAGGGCCGCACTCTTCGGGGTGCGGCTCTCGTCATGCTGGCAGGCAGAGCGTCAGTGACTTTCATCAATTTCTGATCACGCCGGGCGCGCCGCGGAGGCGACCCACGTGCGCAATGCGGTGATTTGGGCTACTGGCCCAGTGCCTGGTTCACCGCAGCGGCGACGACGGCATCGTCGGCGGGATCGACGGTGCGCAGGTCGATCACGGTGGTCTGCTCGTTGACGCGGGCGATGACCGGCGGATCGAATGCGCGCAGTGCGGCTGCGTGATCGCCGTCGAGCTCGATGCCAGCGGACGGGATCTCCTGGCCGGGCAGCGAACCCGCGCCAGCCAGCGCCGTCGTGCGTGCCGACTGGCCGACACCGAGCGTTTCGGCCCGCTGGGCAAGCTCATCGACCGGCACCTTGGCCATGCGCCAGAAGGGGATTGCATCGGCATCGCGACGCAGGTACGCCAGCGCCACCGACTGCAACGCATCCAGCACCAGCGAGCCGGGCCGGAATGCCCGCATCAGCGGGTGTGCCGCGCACGCAGCCACCAGATCGGCGTTGCCGCAGATGATTCCGGCTTGTGGGCCGCCCATCAGCTTGTCGCCGGAGAACGTGACGAGCGCAGCGCCCGCTGCAAGGGTCTGGCGCGCACCCGGCTCGCCGGCCAGCCACTCGGGCCGGGCCCCCAGCCACGGGCATCGCTCATCCAGCAGACCCGATCCCAGGTCGGACACCACCGGCGGCCCGATCTTGGCCAGGTCCGCGACGTCGGCCTCTTCGGTGAAGCCGGTGATGCGGTAGTTGGAGGGGTGCACCTTCAGCAGCAGCGCAATGTCGTCCCGCTCGACAGCCGCCCGGTAATCGCCAGCCCGGGTGCGGTTCGTTGTGCCCACCTCCACCAGCCGTGCACCCGATTGCTCCATCACCTCGGGAACCCGGAAGCCGCCGCCGATCTCCACCAGTTCGCCACGCGACACCGCCACACCGCGGTCCCGGGCCAGAGCGGCCAGCACCAGGGTCACCGCCGCTGCGCAGTTGTTGACGACCAGGGCGGCTTCGGCGCCAGTCAGCGTCGCCAGCAGCAGCGACGCGTGCGAGGTGCGTGAGCCACGCCGTCCCGACGTCAGGTCGAACTCCAGGTTGCTGAACCGCACCGGTCCGTCGTCGCCAGGCTCCAACCCGAGCGGAGCCCTGCCGAGGTTCGTGTGCAGCAGCACCCCGGTTGCGTTGATGGCCGGCCCCAGCAAGCTGCGTCGCAGCCGGTGCGCTTCGTCAGCGGCTGAGTCGGGATCGCCGGCGGCAATAGCTGCCCGGGCGGCGATCACCAGCAAGGCGTGCGGCAGGCCCACATCTGCGATCCGCAGCGCCAGGTCGTTCACCGACGGCGGCCTCATCGCCCGGACACTACCGCCGCCCCCTCACACGCCCGTCGGTAACGTCCCTGAGGCTGTGCCGACGACTGGAGCCGCTGTGACTGATGCTGACGCGACTGACGCTGGCGCACCTGCCGAGACGCCGCTGCGGCAGGCAGCCACCGTGATGCTGGTCCGCGACGGCACCGACGGGCTCGAGGTGTTCATGCTGCGCCGCAACCCGCGCAGCGAGTTCGTCCCCGGCCAGTTCGTCTTCCCAGGCGGTGCTGTCGACGCAGAGGATCGGGACGACCCCGGCTTGGAGGCGGTGTGCATCGGCCTCGACGATGCGACGGCTTCGCGGCGGATCGATGTCGATCACGGCGGTCTCGCCTACTGGGTTGCTGCCGTGCGCGAATGCTTCGAAGAAGCCGGTGTGCTGCTGGCCCGCAACGGTGCCGACTATGTGTCGTTCGACGACCGCGAGACGGCGCAGCGCTTCGGGACCTTGCGCCGGCAGGTCTACGACGGCGAACTCCGGCTCGCGCAGATGTGCCTGGACGAAGGCCTGGTGCTGGAACTCGACGATCTCCGCTACGTGAGCCACTGGATTACCCCGGTCGGCCCAACGCGCCGATTCGACACTCGCTTCTTCATGGCCCATGTGCCCGAGGGCCAAGAGCCGCTGCACGACGGCAGCGAGACCGTCGAGAGCACCTGGATCCGGCCCGCCGACGCCTTCGAACAGCACGCCGATGGAAGCTTCATGATGATCTTCCCCACGATGAAGAACCTCGAGCCAATGCTCAAAGTCGACACGGTCGCAGACCTGCTCGCCTGGGCAGACGAACTCGAAGACATCCCCGCCCTACTGCCAGCAATAGCAGTAAGCCCCGAAGGTGAAGTCCTCACCCTGCTCCCCGGAGACGAGGGCTTCGAAGAAGCGTCAGCCAACCCCCCACCCCCAGGCTCCATGCCCTAGAGGCGCACTTTCGAGGAGTCGGCGGTCGAAGGGGGTCAGTGAGCGACCGGCACAAACAGCCGGCGCCCAGCCCGCTGGAAAAAGCAGACCCTCAGCCGCCGCCGCTTCACCGAACGTCCGCAGGCCCGCACAGGCTCCGCGGAACGGACCAGGGGGTACGCTTCGGCGCGCTCTGACATGAATCATATTCATGACAGTTTGAGTGCGCTAAGGGGACCGCGGTGGCCGCTCAAGGACCGACCAAGCGCACACCGCGCCGACGGAGGATCCTGGCCGCCGTGATCGCCGCAACGCTGGCGGGCATCACCGCACCGACGCTGCCCGCAGCAGCCGACACCCCCGCTGTCGCTGCCAGACCCACCGGGCTGCGAGTCACAGCAGCAGCCCACGACCAGATCACCATCGCATGGGACGACCCCGGCGACGCCTCGATCACCGGCTACCAGGTGCTGCGACGACTGCGCGATTCCTATCAGATAGGCCGCTTCGACATCATCGCCGCCGACACCGCCACAGCCGGCACCGTGTTCACCGACACCGACGTGACTGCGTCGACGCGGTACGTGTACCGGGTCAAGGCCATCAACGCCGTCGGCATCAGTGCCCAATCCACCTTCCTGCGCGCACGATCCCCCCCCCCCCCACCATCCGACAACAACCCTGACAACGGGGACGACAACAGCGGTGCCGTGACCCCCGATACGGCGATCATCCGCAGCGACATTCCCCATCCCGACAAGCTCACCGGCGACGAAACCGATTTTGTCCGCAGCACGGTGTTCGTCGATCCGCCACTGCTGGTGTCCTCGATGCAGACCGTCGTCGCGGCCGATTTCGGCCGGTACGGCGATGTGGGTCTGGCGTCGGCGAATTCGGATCCCAAGAGCATGTGGTCCGACGGGACGACGCTGTGGGTGGGCGACGACGCCGACGAGAAGGTGTACGGGTACGAGCTGGCGGGCGGGTCGCGGGTGTCGTCGAAGGACATCGCGGGGGTCACCGCCCAAGCGGTGATCGTGACGGGCTTCGGGGACCGGCTGTGGACCGGCGACGAGGCCAACCCGGGCGCGGACAACGAGCATCCCCACGCCTACGCCTACGACCTGCCGGGGCTCGCGCGCTCCTCGGGGCACGATTTCGCGTTGCGGCGCATCGTGGGCTCCGATTTCGTGGGAGCGACCTCCAACCGGGCCATGACCTCCGACGGGAACCATCTGTGGGTCGCCGACACCACCGAGGTCGTGCAGGCGTTCGCGCTGTTCGACGACCCCGAAACCGCAGGCGACGACACCGGCGCGAAGGACACCGACGCGGACATCGACTTCGACGACAACGGCGACGGGTTCGCCCCCTACGGGATCTTCACCGACGGCGAGACCGTGTGGGGCGTCGAGCGCGCCAACAGCACCGCGCGTGCGATCAGCCTCGCCGACGGCGAACGCGTCGCCGCCCTGGAGTTCGAACTCCACGCCGACAACGACCACCCCCGAGCGATCTGGTCCAACGGGGTCACCATGTTCGTCCTCGACGACGACGACAACAAGATCTACACCTACCGCATCGGTGTTCCGGAGGTGTTAGGTGTGCCGGTTGGGGGTGTGGCTCATGTGTCCGCGGGCGGGTATCACTCGTGCGCGTTGAGCGGCACGGACGCGGACACTGAGGTGACGTGTTCTGGCGGTTACGCGTCGTTGGGCAGTGACGCTGCGGTGCCTTCGGCGGGCAGCAGCCGTCACTATGAGACAGTCACTGCGGGCGGGTTCCATTCGTGCGCCTTGTTGGACAACGGCACAGTGAAGTGCTGGGGCAACAACAAGTACGGCCAGGCACCGGCGGATCGTTCGCACACCGACACGACGCTGGAGTACATATCGGTCGACGCGGGTGTGTGGCACACGTGCGCGGTGGTGTCCGATGGGTCGTTGGACTGCTGGGGCCGCAACGACGACACCCAGCTCGACGCGCCCGAGCTGGGAACGGGCCTGGAGTGGATCCAGGTGTCCGCGGGGGGCTATCTGGCGGGCATCAGAACCGATGAGGGATCGTCGCACTCGCGCACCTGCGGGCTGGTGATCGACGGAACCGTGCGCTGCTGGGGCGATGTCTCATTCGCGCTGGACCAAGTACCCCCCGCAGGCGGGAGCCACTTCTACACGTTGGTGTCGGTCGGAGGCGCGCAGGCATGCGCTACCCGCTCCGACGGTGCGCTGGTGTGCTGGGGCGACCCCGCCCCGCTGCGCGGTGCCGGCGATCTCGGCACAGCACCCCAGATCGACTGCGACACCGACAGCGCCAGCAGCGACGACGGGTCCGCCCAGCGGTGCCGCGCCGTGATCTTCTCGCCCACGGGGCGAGGCTGGGACTCAGTGTCAGTCGGGGTGTGGCACTCCTGCGGCACCACCGGCGGGGAGATGTTCTGCTGGGGCAACCGGACATGGTTCGACGATTCCGGCAAAGCCCACCACCATCCCCAGCACGACCCGCTTTGGGCCTACAACGCGCCCCGCTCAGCCCAGCCCGACAACGCCCGCCACGCCTCCGCGGGCTACTGGCATACCTGCTGGACCTACGGCACCGAGACCGCGCCCAAAGTCATCTGCACCGGGGACAACGGCCTGCGACAAGCACGCTGGAAAAAGAAATCCCTCGGCTAGACGATTGAGTTCGCAGAGGGGGGGGGCTAGCTACGACGGGCGCTGAAGGTGACCGGGATCGGACCCTCCAGACGGGCAGTGCAAGTGCCCATGTCCACCGGCGGGCAGACCTCGGTGACCAGCAACTCTGTTATCCGCTCGAACACATCAGCTGCGGGCCCGCCGGCACCATTGCCGGTCACAGGCTCACCAGCGTCGCCGCCGGCGGACACGGCGGCTTCCAGGGGAATCGAGCCCAGCAGGGGCACGCCCAGATCGGCGGCCAGGCGCTCGCCACCCCCCTCGCCGAAGAATGACCATCGCTGCCCGTCGGGCGCGATGAACGCACTCATGTTCTCCACCACACCCAAGATCGGCATGTGGCTGCGACGAGCCATGTCGGCCACACGCACGGCAACTTTCTGCGCGCTGAGCGCGGGCGTGGTCACCACCAGCATCTCGGCCTGCGGCAGCAGTCGGGCCAGCGCCATCTGCACATCGCCAGTGCCGGGGGGCATGTCGATGAGCAGATAGTCCAGCTCGCCCCAGTCCACGTCGTGCAGGAACTGCTCGACGGCCTTGGCAAGCATGAGGCCCCGCCACATCAGGGCGGTCTCCTCGTTCTCCACCAATAGCCCGGTCGAGACGACCTTCAGCAGGCCGGCACCGACGGGCCGCTCCTCGGGCAGGATCTTGCCCCGCTCCTCGCCCACAGCGGGCGGGCGGGCGCCGAGGCGGCCCTCCATGCCGAGCATCCGAGGAACGCTGAAGCCCCAGATGTCGGCGTCCATCACCCCGACGACGAAGCCGCGTGCAGCCAGCGCCGTCGCCAGGTTCACCGTTACCGACGACTTGCCCACGCCGCCCTTGCCCGACGCCACCGCCAGCACTCGGGCGCTGGCGGGCACCTGGCTCGGTGTGGCGTTGTCGCGGGCGGTGCGCCGGGCACGCTCCATCACCCGCGCCTTCTCGGCGGCGTTCAGCTCGTCCCAGTGCAGTCGTACGTTGGTGATGCCGGGCAGCCCAGCGACCCGCGTCTCGCAGTCCCGCTTGATCGTGGCGCGCAGCGGGCAGCCAGCGGTGGTCAGCGCCACGGTGACATGCCCGGTGGTGCCCTCGCGATAGGCGTTGCGCACCATGCCCAGGTCGACGATGTTGTCGCCCAGTTCGGGGTCCATGACGCCGCGAAGGATGGCGATCATCGCCTCGTCATTCACCGGAGCATCGGTGGATGTGCTCACGTTGAGGCAGGGTAACGCCGCCGTGGGTGGGCCCACGGGGGCCGGGGCCTGCTGCGGCGGGCATGGCTCCTCGGGCCTGCTGCACGCGGTTTTGAGCCACGCCTGTGCATTTGGGTCCGATGGCACTAGCATCGATCTCAGAACATTTGCCCAATTCGGGCTGATTCGGGAGTCGCTGTTGTGATCACGCTGACCGATACCGCCGCTGAAAAGGTCCACGAGCTCATCGACCAGGAGCTGTCTGAGTCGGGAGGCGAGACGGTGTTGGCGCTACGTGTCGCAGTGCGGCCGGGTGGCTGCTCGGGCTTCAGCTACGAGATGTTCTTCGATTCCGAGATGGCCTCCGACGACATGGCGAAGTCGTACGGCGATATCAAGGTGGTGTCCGATCCGATGAGCGCGCAGCTGCTCGAAGGCGCCACGCTCGATTTCACCGACGGCCTGATGGGATCGGGTTTCGCGATCGACAATCCCAATGCGCAGCGCACCTGCGGCTGCGGCAACTCGTTCAGCTGAGCCGAACTGAGCCCGAACCTGGAGCGATTCCAGGCCAGGCGCGCGCCAGCGACACGATCCAGTTCATCGTCGACGGCCGCTCCGTCGAAGTTCCCGACGACGGCGACACGCTGCTCGGCGTGCTGCGCGACCATCTCGGCATTGAGGCTGTCCTCGACGGGTGCAGCCCTCAGGGTCAGTGCGGCTGCTGCACGGTGCTGGTCGACGACGCGCCCCGCGTGGCCTGCGTCACACCGGCTCGCAGAGTGGCCGGACGCCAGGTCACCACGGCCGCGGGGCTGAGCCCCACCGAGCAGCAGCGCTGGTCGCAGGCATTCTTGGCCTGCGGTGCCACCCAGTGCGGCTTCTGCACGCCAGGCATTGTGTGCCGCTTCGTGGGCCACGTACGGCGCGGTGCCGATCTGTCGGATCGCACGACGGTCGACAAGGCGCTGGCGGCGCACCTGTGTCGCTGCACCGGCTGGCAAACCATCCGCGAAGCGGCCGCCCACGTCGCGGCTCCACCCACCGATGTTCCCGTGCGTGACCCTGAGGCCGCCGCCCGTCGCGCCAGCATCGAGACCGGTGGCCTGCAGCAATCGGTGTCGGCCAGTGTCCTGGGCGGTTTCGCATTCGGCGCCGACGGAGCACCCGCAGGCACGCTCACAGCGGTTGCCGGACCCGGCGGTGACTGGTTTGCGGCCGAGACCCTGACGCAGGCGCGGCGCCAGGCCGGCAAGGTGCAGGGGCGCCGCAGCACCCTCGAACCTGTTCCACCCATCGAGGTCCCCGAACCGCCAGCTGGCGAACAGTGGGACGTCCGCCTGGCGACCTGCTGGACCGAGCCCGGCTATCTCGAGACCGACGCTGCCTGGTGCGTGCCGGGCGGCGAACCATCCGATCCGCTGGCCAACGGCGGTGCATTCGGAGGCAAGGCGTCGTCCCCGGTCCAAGAAGAGGCGCGGCAGCTCGCAGCCCAACTCGGCCAACCAGTTCGCGTGCTGTGGTCCAGAGAAGACGCAGTGCGGCGAGGCCCCAAGCGTCCGCCACTGGCCGCAGGCCTGCGACGCCGACGGAACCGGAATCATCCAAATAGCCCGAACACCCGGCGCAACCGACATCCTCCGAGCCGTCCTGCCAGCAGCAACCATCGAAGAAGTCGACGTGCCGGGCCCACCCACGTCGACCGCACTGCGCGCCGCCGTCTGGGCCGAAGCAAACATGCTGGCCGCAGCTCTAGACCGGCTGCACACCGGCGAAGCAACCGACACGAGCGCCGGCACCGCCACGGTCAAGATCACGTCCCCCTCCGGCGCCACCGCCCAAGCCACCGTCGGCCCAACAGGCATCGAGGTGCACATCGACGCTGGAGACCCCCTCGACGCCGTAACCCTGCGCAGCTACACGATCGGCGCCACCCACATGGCCTGGAGCTGGGTCACCTCCGAATCGCTGTCGGTCGACAAGTCCGGCGAAGTCCAAGACCTCACAATCCGCAGCTTCGAAATAGCCCGCTCCGCCGACACCCCCAACATCGAAGTCAAGATCGAACCGTCGCAAGGAATACCCGTCCCAGCGGGCGAAGCAGTATTCGCCGCAGTAGCAGCAGCCACCTGGCTGAGCGCAGGAGCCCCACCCACCCCGGGCGCGAAGAGCACCGTGATCGCGTCGAATCTGTAGTCCACAGTGCGTCGAAAACGTAGTTCTCACTACGTCGAATATGTAGTGTTAAAGCTGTCGAAACTGTAGTGTTGAACTATGTCACCCGACGGCTACATCCCTCGAATTGTCGACCAAGAACTGGACGAGCTCTCCGAGGGGCTGCCGGCGATCGCCATTGAGGGACCTCGAGGTGTCGGCAAGACGGAGACTGCAGTGCGGCGGGCCAAGACCGTTCACCGGCTCGACGACGCCGACCAGTACGCCTTGATCCGGGCTCGACGCCAGAGATTGATCGAGGGCGAGCCGCCAATCCTGATTGACGAGTGGCAGCGAATGCCCGAATCATGGGACGTGGTGCGGCGAGCAGTGGACGCAGGCTGCGCTCCCGGCAGATTCCTGTTGACCGGTTCAGCAACGCCTACCCGCAAGCCGACGCATTCGGGGGCAGGTCGAATCGTGACCGTTCGCATGCGACCGATGTCCTTGGCGGAACGAATGCCCGTTGTGCCCACGGTCAGTCTCGGTTCATTGCTGAGTGGCACCCGGCCCGACTTGACGGGCGAGACCGATGCGACCATCGTCGACTACGCACAGGAGATCATGCGGTCGGGCTTCCCGGGAATCCGGAGCCTCTCGAGTCGTCTCGGGCGGTCTGCCCTCGACGGATACCTCGACCGGATCGCAGAGCACGACTTCGATGACCTCGACCGTCGAGTACGTCATCCCCAAACGTTGCGTCGCTGGCTGATGGCCTACGCAGCAGCAACCTCAACGACAGCATCGTTCGAGACCGTGCGTGACGCAGCGGCGACATCCCAAGGCCACAAACCAGCGAGATCCACCACCCTGCCGTACCGGACGGCTCTGGAACAGCTGTGGCTGCTCGACGAGGTTTCGGCTTGGCACCCCACCCGGAACCCGTTACGCCGTCTAGCTGGGTCACCTACCCATCATCTTGCCGATCCTGCGTTGGCTGCTCGGCTGCTCGGCTGCGACGCCGATGAACTTCTCGCCGGCACCACTGGCGGTCCGGCAATTGCTCGCAATGGACCATTGCTCGGTGCTCTCTTCGAATCACTCGTCACGCTGTCGGTGAAGGTCTATGCGCAACAGAACGAAGCACGGGTTCATCACCTGCGCACCCATGGCGGCGAGCGTGAAGTCGATCTGATCGTCGAGCGTGGCTACGGCACAGTGGTGGCGCTCGAAGTCAAGCTCACTTCCTCAGTAGAGGAACGTGATGTGCGTCACCTGCGTTGGCTGAGCGAACGTCTCGGGCCCGACCTGCTTGACGCCGCCGTCATCACCACTGGATCTCACGCTTACCGTCGCCGCGACGGCATAGGTGTTATTCCGGCGGCACTCCTCACGGCGTAACGCATTGCCACCTGGCTCAGCCAAGGAGCCCCACCCCAACTCCCGACCCGCCGCCCCGCGCTAGCGTCACCCGGCGATGGCTGAATCAGCAATTGAGAAGCTCCGCCGCCTCAGCGCGGCCGAAGACGGACTCTGCAGCTTCGTCTGCCTCGACGCAAGCGGGAACCCGCACGTGTCGATCATCAACGCCGGCGTCATGGACAACCCCGTGACCGGCGTGACCAGCGTCGCCTGCGTGGTAGCGGGCAAGGCTCGCAAGGCTCGGTTGCTTCGCGAAGACCCCCGGGCAGCGGTTGCGTTCCGCCACCGTTGGGATTGGGTGGCTGTCCACGGCAACGCGCAGCTGATCGGACTGGACGATCCCGCCGACGGCGTCACCGACGCCGATATTCCCGAGCTGCTGCGGGAAGTGTTCCGCTCAGCCGGCGGCAACCACGAGGACTGGGACGAGTACGACCGCGTGATGACCCGCCAGCGCCGCCTGGCGATCTTCATAACGCTGGATCACATCACGTCCAACGCCGGCAGCATCTCCTAACTCGATCACCCGAGCCGATTACTTGAAGGAGGCATACCAATGGCTGCACCTATCGCTCACTATTCGAAGTGGTACCGAGCCGGCGACTTCGTGTTCGTCTCAGGCCAGATCGGCCTGCAGGACGGAGCACTAGCAGACGGCGTCGAAGCCCAGGCCCAAGCAGTGCTCGCCAACGTCACAGAAGCCCTGGCAGAAGCCGGCGGATCGCTGAACGACGTAGTCAAGTGCCTCGTCTTCATGACCGACATCAACAACTTCTCGCTCATCAACTCCGTCTACGCAGAAGCCTTCGGCAACCACCGCCCAGCAAGAAGCGCCATCGGCGTGGCGGCCCTCCCTCTAGGAGCCGAGGTCGAGATAGAGGCAATCGCCTTCCTCCCCGAATAGCAGTGAAGTACGCTGCGGCCCATGTTCGGCGGCATCCTCATCGTGGTCGTGCTCCTGCTGAGCCCGTTCATCATCACGATCTCACTAGCCGCAGTAGCCGCCCTACTAGGAAAGCTCCTACACGAAGACGCGGAAGCACGCCACGAAGGCAGCTCCCTCGTCGAAACAAACTTCTAGCCAGCTAGCGCCAGCGATAGGTCCCCAAGCGATATCCAACAGACCGAACAGTCTGGATGAGGTTCGCATTCTCCTCGCCCAGCTTGGCTCGCAGCCTGCGCACATGAACATCCACGGTCCGAGCACCGCCGTAGTACTCGTACCCCCACACCTGGTTCAGCAGCGCTTCGCGCGTGAACACCCGCCCCGGCTGGGAAGCCAGGAAGCGCAGCAGCTCGTACTCCATGTAGGTGAGGTCGAGCGGACGCTCGTCCAACACCGCCTCGTAGGTGTCGAGGTTGATGCGCAGCGGTCCGTAGGTGATGATCTCGGTCGAGGGGCCACTCGATGCGGCGGCCAAGTGCGCCAGGCGGGCCTCCAGTTCGCGCGGGTGGAACGGGTCCAGGCAGAAGTCGTCGAACAGTTCGTCGCGCATTGTCAGCTCGTCGAGCGCGTTGCCGCGCACCAGCACCAGCACTCCCAACGTGTCCGACGCGTTCTCGCGCAGCGCTCGCGCCACCGACCAGGCAGCATCGGTGCCACCGCCGCCGTCCGCGTTTCCGCTGTCGAGCCGGATGATCGCCCCGGTCCAGCCTTCAGTCGGCGCGTCCGCCGTCACGTCGGCCGCACTGGCCAACGGCTTCCAGGCGTAGCCGCCCAGATCCAGGAACTGCGCCAGCTCGGCGCTCACGGAGGCGGGGTGGACGGCGTACATGGTCACTTACCAGTTCACACAGCGGTGAAGTAATTGTCCAATTCGAATTGGGTCACCTGGGTCTGGTATGCCGACCATTCTCGCCGTTTGTTGCGCAAGAACCAGCGGAACAGGTGCTGGCCCAGCGTCTCGGCCACGAGCGTGCTGCCTTCCATCTCGTCGAGCGCCTCGTCCAGCGATGCCGGCAGGTTGTGCCCGTAGGCCGGTCCACCGTGTTCGCTGTATCCGGTGATCGACGGGGGCGTCTCGGGCGGCAGCTCGTACCCCTCTTCGATGCCCTTGAGCCCCGCGGCCAAGATGACGGCGAACGCCAGGTACGGATTGCAGGCGGGGTCCGGCGCCCGGTACTCGACCCGCGTCGCCTCTTCCGCCTCGTTGCGTGTCGGCGGCACCCGGATAAGCGCCGCCCGGTTGCTGCGGGCCCACGAGATCCCCACGGGCGCCTCGTATCCGGCAATCAGCCGCTTATAGCTGTTGACGAGCTGGTTCGTGACGGCGGTGATCTCCCGTGCGTGGGCCAGCAACCCCGCCACGAAGCCCCGCGCCACGTCGGACAGCCCGTCGGCACTGCTGGGGTCGCTGAAGGCGTTGCGCCCCTCGGAGAACAGCGACAGGTGGGTGTGCATCCCCGAGCCTTGTACCCCAGCCAGCGGCTTGGGCATGAACGTGGCGTGCACGCCGTGCTCGAAAGCGATCTCACGCACCAGCAGCCGGAACGTCATCACGCTGTCGGCCATGGTGAGCGCATCGGCGTAGCGCAGGTCGATCTCGTGCTGGGACGGCGCGTCCTCGTGGAACGAGTACTCGACGGGTATGCCCATCGTTTCGAGCGCGCTCAGCGTGCGATGCCGGATGTCCGACGCGATGTCGGCAGTGGTCAGGTCGAAGTAGCTGCCCGCGTCCAGCGGCACGGGGCGCCCGTCGGCCAGTTCGGACTCGAACAGGAAATACTCCATCTCGGGTGCGACATAGAACGTGTAGCCGGCGGCGCGCGCCCGGTCCATGACCCGTCTCAGCACGCCGCGCGGGTCGCCGCTGAACGGCGTGCCGTCGGCCGCGGTGATGTCGCAGAACATGCGGGCCGAGACATCGTCGCTGATCCGCGACGGCATGAGCTCGAACGTCTCGGGATCGGGCTGGGCCACCATGTCGGCCTCGGCGATCCTGCTGAAGCCTTCGATGGCTGACCCGTCGAACACCATGCCCTGCTCGAAGGCCGTCTCCAGCTCTGCCGGCGAGATGGCGAATGACTTGAGCTGCCCGGCTACGTCGGTGAACCACAGACGGATCAGTCGCACGCCCCGTTCGGTGACGCGGCGCAGCACGTAGTCCTGCGGTCGTTCCATGGTGGCCTCCCCCTCTTGGTTCGGCTCAGTGGGTCGCAAGGTCCTCGGTGGACGACCGGCGCAGTCCCAGTGGCTGAGCCCCCATTGTCGGCGGTGACATGAGGCCAAAACCAGGCGCCAGAGCCAGCTTCACGCGCTGTTCACAATTGAGCAATGGCCCGGAAACCCTGGCTCGTTTGTATCGTGCGCACGGATATTGGTGTCAGCCGCCAACCGGGCAAGCTGTGCGCGGGCTCGCAGGCTCACTGGCCTCACCCGATCCACCCCTGATTCACATCCGATTCAGTTCACATCCGATTCAGTTCACATCACGTTCAGCGAAGGAGCATGCAGTGACCTACCGGGCTGAGTACATCTGGACCGACGGCACCGAGCCCACGGTCGAAGTGCGTTCCAAGACGAAGGTCCTTGCCGACGGCGAAGAGCCGGGCATCTGGGGATTTGACGGTTCCAGTACGAACCAGGCTGAAGGCAGCGACTCCGACGTCGTGCTGCAGCCCGTCTACACCTGCCCCGATCCGCTGCGCGGCGGCAACGACATCATGGTGATGTGCGAGACCCTCCTGCCCGAGACGTTGGAGCCGCACCCCACCAACATGCGGGCCAAGCTGCGGACGATCCTCGACAAGTACGGCAATCAGGACTTCTGGTTCGGCCTCGAGCAGGAATACACCATGCTCGACCCGGTCACGAAGTGGCCCTCAGGCTTCCCGCCCAACGGCTTCCCCGGTCCCCAGGGGCCCTACTACTGCGGTGTCGGCGCGCTGCGCATCCACGGCCGCGATGTGGTCGAGCAGCACACCACCTGGTGCATCGAGGCAGGCCTGGCCATCTCGGGCACCAACGCCGAAGTCATGCCCGGGCAGTGGGAGTTCCAGATCGGCCCGGTCGACGCCCTCACCGTGGGCGATGAGATCTGGCTGGCCCGCTACCTGCTGTACCGCGCCGGCGAGGAGCACGAGATCGAGATCAGCCTTGCCGCCAAGCCCATGCAGGGTGACTGGAACGGCGCCGGTATGCACACCAACATCTCCACCAAGGCCATGCGCGAGAACTACGAGGCAGTGGTGAAGGCGGCCGAGTCGCTGGGCGCCCCCGGCAAGCCCGAGGAGCACATCGTCGGCTACGGCCACGGCATCGAGCTGCGCCTGACCGGCGAGCACGAGACCGAGCGCTACGACACGTTCAGCTACGGCGTATCCGACCGCGGCGCCTCGGTGCGCATCCCTTGGCAGGTCCACCAGGAAGGCAAGGGCTACATCGAGGATCGCCGGCCGAACGCCAACGCCGATCCCTACGTGGTCACTGCGCTGCTGAGCCAGACCATCGGCGCGGCCCTCGCCTGATCTGAAGATCTAGCGGTACAAGTTCGTGATCGGCATGCGCCGATCCTTGCCGAAGCTCTTCGCAGTGATGCGAGGGCCGGGCGGCGACTGACGGCGCTTGTACTCGGCGTTGTCGACGAGCCGCGTCACGCGGTGCACGAGTTCGGCGTCGGCGCTGAGCTCTTCGGCAACGTCAACCAACTCGTCGGCGCTGAGATCGCCCTCCACATAAGCCTCCACCAGCGGGTCCAGCACTTCGTAGGGCGGCAGGCTCTGGTCGTCGCGCTGGTCGGGCCGCAGCTCTGCTGAGGGCGGCTTGGTCAGGCACGCCTGCGGGATGCGCTCGCCGTCGCCCTGGCGGTTGCGCCACGCGCACAGCTCGTACACCAGCAGCTTGGGCACGTCGGAGATGACGGCGTACGCGCCGGCGGTGTCCCCGTACAGCGTCGTGTAGCCGACGGACGTCTCGGTCTTGTTGCCGGTGGTCAGCACGAGCCAGTCGAACCGGTTCGACAGCGCCATGAGCAGGACACCGCGGATGCGGCTCTGAAGGTTCTGGTCGGTGAGATCTGCGGCAGCCCGGTCGGCGGGTGACGTCAGCAACGTCGGTCGGCGGGTGAGTCGACGTCAGCAACTCGGTCGGCGGGTGAGTCGACGTCGTCGGGGTTGGCGTTGTCGAGCATCCCGGCCAGGGCTGCGTGCGCGGGTTCGATCGGCACGGTTCGCAAGTCGATGCCCAGGTTGGCGGCGAGCTGGGAGGCGTCCGTGCGAGATCCCTCGCTGGAATAGCGAGACGGCATCGAGACGCCGTGGACGTGTTCGGGGCCGAGTGCGTCGGTGGCGATGGCAGCCACAGCGCTCGAGTCGATGCCGCCGGACAGTCCGACGGCCACATCGGTGAAGCCGTTCTTGCGGACGTAATCACGCGTCGCAACCACCAGCGCCAGCCACACCTCTTCCAGCGGGTCCAGCGTTGGTGTCAGCAGGCCAGCCGCAGGATCGCCACAGCTCGACTCTCCGACGTCCACCTCGCAGACGGTGACCTGCTCCGCGAACGCGGGCAGCCGACACACCACGTTGCCGGCCGCGTCGGTGACGAACGAGTTGCCGTCAAAGACCAGCTCGTCCTGCCCGCCCACCTGGTTGACGTACACCACCCCGATCCCGGCCTGTGACGCCCGGGCGCATGCGAATGCCTCCCGGTTGGCCTGCTTGCCGCGCTGGTACGGCGAACCGTTGATTACCACTGCCAGCTTGGCCCCCATGGCGACTTGCGCGACCACGGGACTGGCGTCGTCATCGCCGCCGAGGCTGGTGAGCAGCTCGCCGTCGCTGGCCGCGGCGTACGCAGCGCCAGGAGGCCCCCACAGGTCTTCGCAGATCGAGATGCCGACCGGCACCCCGTCCACCCACAGCAGCGGTCCCGGGTCGGTGCCGGGCACGAAATAACGCTGCTCGTCGAACACCGAGTAGTTGGGCAGGAAATGCTTGCGATACACGCCACGCACCGCACCGCCCCAGCACATCGCAGCGGAGTTCCACAACCGCACCGGTCCGGTCTGGCCGCTGTCCTCAGGAAAGCCCACCACTGCGGGCACCGGCCCCGTATGCCGAGCAATCCGCCCAAGCGCCAGCGCGGCCCCCTCCACGAAAGTGGGCTTCAGCAACAAGTCTTCAGGTGGATACCCAGTAACAGTCAGCTCGCTGAACACCACCACCTGTGCGCCCAGCTCAACAGCCTCGTCGTAAGCAGCCACGATCATCTCGACGTTCCCGTCAAGATCCCCCAGCCGAAGGTTCAGCTGCGCCAACCCCACACGCAGGGACACCATCCATTCACCCTATGAGCCAGCTCGCGTGCCGACTACAGCGCCGAGTGCGCGCTGGAACAGGCTGTCTGCTCGTCAGCTTCGAAGTTTGTAGACGGATTCAGCACGACGCTCGGGCCGGTCTAGTCGCTAGAGGTCTATGACCCGCCCGTGGCCAAGATTGAAGCGGTGCTCAAGAACCGTTGTGATCTTGTGGCGACTCGCACTTTGATGCTGCACCAAGTCGGAGACCAGATCGCGAAGCTCCCCACCGAGATCCCTGACCAGTTCACCGCTAACGGTAAGATCGAGGGTCGCCTGCGCCGCCTTGAGACCGTTGATCCCGCCATCGACGCGACCCCCGCAGGCTCCTACCGGCTGGAGTGACTCCAAGCGATCACTGAACAGGACCGCACGAGGCGCCGCAACATCCGCCGCCTCGAACGCGTCATCGACGAGCTGATGGACGAGGACGAAACCAACGGCGTCATCCGCTGAATGCAGCGCGACCAAGACACCCGGCAACAACCACGCGCGCTCGCCGCTTGACAAGGGAGCCTCTGAGAGTCCCCTCAGACCCCGCCAAACCCGGCGCAACTCAACGACGGAGCCAGCGAGTTCGTAATGGGGAGCTTCAACGAGACTGGATGCGGCTGCATCTGAACGAGATGTAGTGTAACACTTGGTGTTACACTTCGCGTCGTGCCGACGACTCGCCCCCGTTATCCGGTGACCGAGACCGACGAGATTGCCGACATCCTCGATGAAGCAGCGCGGCGCTGGACCGACGCACCCCGATCCAGGCTGATCGGCCTGGTCTTGCACGACTGGGCCGCGGGCGGGCGGTCGCCGACGGCACGCGCCGCTGCTCGTGCGGGGCTGGCGGGCTCGCTGCCGGGCTCGTCGGCGCTCTATGACCGCTCCGAGGACTGGCCGGCGTGATCGTCGCCGACGCGAGCTGGGTCGTGGCGCTGCGGGACGCCCACGACGATCACCACCGCCAAGCGGCTGCCGTCAATCGGGACATCAACGATGAAGATGTGCTCCTGCATCCGGTCACCCTTGCCGAATGCCTGGTTGCGCCCGCCCAGCTAGGAGCACTTCAAGATGCAACGCTGCGCCTGCGCGCAGCGTTCGACGTCCCCGTCGTCGAACGGGAGGCACCCGTGCGCTGGGCAGCACTGCGGGCACGCACAGGATTGCGCCTGCCCGACGCCATCGTGCTCGACACGGCCATCAGCCATCAGGCACGTGCCATCGCCACCTTCGATGCCCGTCTCGCAGCGAGCGCGCACACGCACGGCCTCGATGTGCTGGGCCCGCCTTGATTGATCTGCCTTGATTCATTCAGGAGGAACCGCCGAGCGCCGGTGAGCGTCTGAGTCGGCGAACAGGAGATCAAAGCCTTGACGGCGGCGCGCGGAGGTAACCGCGATGGACGTGGGTACGATGCGCCGTCACCGGGGGAAGCTGTGGCGGACACCGGCTCGGTAGTAGCGGGGGACGACCAGCGAGGTGGTGTAGTGGCCAAAGAGAGGGTCGAACGTGACGAGGAAGACCTCGTCCGCCTGTACCTGACCGATATCGGCCAGTACCCCCTGCTGAACAAGGACGACGAGGTCCGGCTCGCCCAGCAGATCGAAAAGGGCATCGCCGCCAAGGACTCCCTCGAGTCCGACAGCGCCTTGGTCACCTCGAAGCTGTCGAGCGCCCAGCGCCGCCGCCTTGTGCGCAACCAGCGCGAAGGCGCACGAGCCGAGCGCACGTTCGTGCAGTCGAATCTGCGGCTGGTGGTGTCGATCGCGAAGAAGTACCAGGCGTCGGGGCTGCCGCTGCTGGATCTCATCCAGGAAGGCAACTTGGGCCTCATGCACGCGGTCGAGAAGTTCGACTGGCGCAAGGGCTTCAAGTTCTCGACCTATGCGACGTGGTGGATTCGCCAGGCGATCACCCGTGGCATTGCCAACACCGGTCGCACCATCCGGCTGCCGGTACACGCGGGCGACACGCTGGCGCGTCTGCAGAAGGCCCGCTCCCGTCTCGAGCTGAAGTACGGCCGTCCCGCCACGCTCGGCGAGCTGGCGATCGAAGTCGACATGCCCGAGCAGAAAGTCACCGAGGCGCTGCGGTTCGCTGCCGAGCCGCTGTCGTTGTCGGAGCCGCTGCGCGAGGACAGCGACGCCGAGCTGGGCGATGTTGTCGAGGACCGCGCGGCCGAGTCGCCGTTCGAGGTGGCGGCCACCACGCTGCTGCCCAGCGAGATCGTGCGGCTGCTGTCGCCGCTGGACGAACGCGAACGCGAGATCCTCAAGCTGCGCTTCGGCCTCGACCGGGGTGAGCCCCGCACGCTCGAGGAGGTGGGCGAGCATTTCCAGCTCACCCGCGAGCGCATCCGCCAGATCGAGGCGCGGGCGATGTCCAAGCTCCGCCATCCCAGCACCGACACGGGCGCTCGCGACCTGTTGTCGGTGTAGGCAGCGCAGCTTCCGCACCCGAAGCGTCGGCACCGGACGCCGCTGTCGATGGTAAACGCCGAAGCAGTCCCTGAATTCGACAACCTGACAGCATTCGGCAACGTGACAGCGACGCCCATGCATCAAGTGCTGCTCTGCGGGGACATCCACAGCAATGCCGAGGTCGCGGCTCGGGTGTCGGCCGCAGCGCTCGAAGAGGGCTGCGCGGTCGTGCTGCAGGTCGGCGACCTGGGGTGGCGCCCAGGCGACGAACGCAGTGCCGAGATGTGCGAGGCGGTGGCCGGCGGCGGCGTGCCATGGGTCTTCGTTGACGGGAATCATGAGCACCTCGGGGACTTGGCGTCGCGGGCGGCAACGCACCGCAGCCAGCGCTCGCCAGTCGGCTTCGATCCCGATCCCGACGGTCTGTGGGGGCCCGCGGAACCGATCCAGGTTGCTCCCATGCTGTGGTGGGCTGCTCGAGGCTCACGCTGGACGTGGTGCGGCACGAGCTTCGGCGCGTTGGGCGGTGCGTGGTCGCCCGGCTGGCACTATCGCCAGCGGGGCTGGCGTTGGTTCCCGCGAGAGACGATCAGCCGGCGAGACCTCGACGCGTTGGGCGACGAGCCGCTGGACGTGCTGGTGTGCCACGACGTTCCCGCCCGCGAACTCGTCGGGGAGGGATCGGGGTTCGCACGCCGAGGCGATACCCAGATCGGCGAGGCGAACAGCGCCCAAGTACGTGTGGCAGCCCGCCGTACCGGGGCCCGGCTGGTTGTGCACGGTCACTGGCACGTTGGCCACTCGTCGTTGCTCGACACCGGGCGGGCGGAGCTGACCGAGGTGGTGGGCCTGGCCGCGAACGGTGAGCCGGGCAGCCTGGCCGTGCTCGATCCGGTGACGCTGCAGATGCGATCAGCAGGTTCTGGCGGAGCGGGAAGCCAGCAGCACTAGCCAGCGGCGACGGTCTGGCTTTTTGCGGCACGCGCCCCGACGGGCGCGGCGGTGGGCTCAGGCGTCGCTGAGGCGCCGAACCACGATGACAATCAGAGCGCCGACGATCACGGCGAGCAACAGCTTTTTCATGGTGCATCGTCCTCTGTGACGGGTGGGCCGAAGTCATCGGCTCAGCGAATGCTAGGCGCACATTTTCTGAACTCCGCGCGCGGCTCGATTGGCGGAGGTGGACGGGAATCGAACCCGCCGGACGGGGATCGCCCGTCCCGCCCGCTTTGAAGGCGGGGGAGCCCACCAGGCGCTCAGACACCTCCGTCGGTCATCTTTGCCCACCTTCGCGCCCCGCGCCAGCCGCCAAGCCCACTGGTGCTCCTCGGAAAATCAATTGATCGCGCACCACGGCATCGACCAAGGTCACATCTCGTAATGACTTTCATATGTTTTCTCTGATTTTCAGGAGCATCAATGATCTATGCCTATGTGGGCGCGAAGGGCGGCGTCGGCAATACCGTGACGGCCCTGCTTGCTGCGAGCAGTGCCAAGCGCGCCGGTCGCGATGTCGTGCTGGTCGATCTCACCGGCGACTTCGGTGTGGTGCTGGGCACAGCGCCCGATCTGCCGGGCATCGCCGAGTGGACCGCGGCAGACGAACTGTCATTGGGCGCAGCGTCGGCGCTGGCGGTCGATGTCGCGCCCGGGGTCAGCTTGTTGCCGCGCGGCAGCGGCGAGATCGACGACGCCCGGCTCGGAACCCTGTGGTCGTTGCTCGCTGCCAAGCCACGGGTCAACATCATCGACGCGGGTCGCGGCCGGGCGGCGCTCGACCGGGTGGCGGGGCCGAGGGTGCGGCGCCTGCTCACGATGACCTGCTGTTACCAGGCGCTGCACCGAGCACGCGATGTCGTGGCCGAGGTTGACGACGTGATCGTGCTGACCGATACGCAGCGCGCGCTGGGCCTCGCCGACATCGAGGCCGCATTGGGACGTCATGCCGATGCCGTCGTGGCGGTCGACCGCTCGATCTCGCGCTGGGCCGATGCGGGCCTGCTGCTCGACCGTTGCGCGAAGTCGGCGCGGTCGCTGGATGCGTTCTTGTGAATCGCACGGCTCGGGCTGTCGGGCGGCATCCGGCAAGCAGGGCGCCATCAAGCAAAGCATTTGTGGAGGAGATCCACGAACGGTTCCTGCCGGCGCCGGCGCCCGAGGCCCGCGACGTCGCAGCCGCTGTCGACACGGCGGCACCGTTGCTCGACCGCAACCACGCGGCCGAGCTCGTCTCCGAAGTGCTGGCCCGCCTTGCGGGCGTCGGCCCGCTCGCGCAGATCTGGGGCGACGACGAGGTGACTGAGGTGATGATCAACGGCCCCGGCCCGATCGTCATCGAGCGTCGCGGCCGTCTGTCGACGCTGGGTTCGATCAGCGCCGCCGAGGTGCATCGCCTTGTCGAGTACTTGCTGGGGCCGACGGGGCGCCGCGTGGACCGGCGTCTTCCCATGGTGGACGTGCGGCTCGACGACCGCACGCGCTGCCACATCGCCGTGCCGCCGGTTGCGGTGGACGGCCCGTACATCACGCTGCGCCGTTTCCCCGCCGACATCCGCCACCTCAGCGAGTTGGCACGTCCGGCTGACGTCGAACATCTGCATCGGCTTGTGGCTGAACGAGCCAACCTGATCGTCTTCGGCCCCACCAGCACGGGCAAGACCTCTCTGCTGGCGAGCTTGCTGGCCACGGTCGCCGACCGGGAGCGCCTCGTTGTCGTCGAGGAAGCAGCGGAGCTGCCTCGGCTGGGCGTCAGCACGGTGCGCCTCGAAGGCCAGCCGCCGAATGTCGACGGGGTCGGAGCGGTGACGATGGCCGACTTGGTGGCAGCGGCGCTGCGGATGCGACCCGACCGTCTGGTGATCGGCGAAGTGCGCGGCCCAGAAGCAGCGGCGCTGCTGCAAGCCCTTACGACCGGCCACCGCGGCTCGGTATCGACCCTGCACGCCGACGATCCCGCGCATGCGCTGTGGCGGCTCGAACAGCTTGCTCGAACCGGTGGCGCGGTCGGCGATGTCGGCGCGCACATCGCGTCGGTTCTCGACGGCCTCATTCACATGAGTCGCGCTCCCGAGGGGCGCCGGGTGGTCATAGCCATCTACGAAGTGCGAAGCGACGGCTCGCTGCAGCAAACTGCCGGGTTGGACATGGCGGCGCGCGTGGCTGCTGCCGTGTGATGGATGCGGCTGAGCGTGCTGTTCGTAGTGGTGCTGGCATGCGTGGGCGCGATCACCTCACCGGCGGTGCGCCAGTGGCTCCGCATGCGTCGGCAACGGCGACGCGACCGGGCAGCGGTCGCAGCCCGTTCGGCGCACATGGGCGACTACTGCGCGGCCGTGTCGCGCTGGCTGGGAGGTGGAGACACGCTGCTGCAGGCGCTGCGCGCTGCCGCCGGAGATGGCCCGATGTCGCTGCCGCTGGATCAGGTCTCGGCCGAGCACGAGCGTGGGGTCACGCTGAGCCGCGCCGTGCAGCGATGGGCGGCGCGCGAGCAGACGTCCGAGGCGGCGCTGCTCTCGACGGCAGTCACACTCGCCTCAGACCGGGTGGGGGCACAGCCGCAGCTCTTCGACCATGTCGCTGTGACAGTCCGGGCGCGAGCCGACATGGCCGCCGAGGCTCGCGTCCACGCAGCGCAGGCCCGCGCTTCGGTCTGGGTCGTGGCGGTCTTGCCGTGGGTGGTCGCGCTCGCGCTGCTGGCCGAAGGCGGTGCTGCTGCCCGAGTGCTCACGTCCACACCGCTGGGCTGGTTCTGCTGCGGAGCGGCGGTCCTCTTAGAGCTAGGGGGCGTGTCGTGGATGCGCGCTTCGGTCGCACGGGCGATGCGATGACGGGCGATGCGATGACGGGTGATGCGATGACGGGCGATGCGATGACGGGCGATGCGATGACGGGCGAGATAGCTGCGGTATGGAGCACGGCAGCTCGCGACGCCGCCCTCGTGGTCGGCTCGTTTTCGGACAGCCTCATCTTCAGAAGCGTCGTGTTGACCAATCCTGTCGTCGTCGGCGGGTTGGCTGCTGGCGCCGTCTGCTGGGGCGGCTGCATCACCCGGCCCGAGCCGGCGCGCCGCCGCGCGATGCTGCTCGCAGCCACGGCACAGCACCCCTGGGATGCGTTCACCACGGCGGGCTCCCTCGCCAGCCGCCCGGCCCGTTGGCTGCGCCTGGCGTGGTCGCACCGTGGCGACGCTCCGCACCCCGATCACGTGGTGGCGGAGTTGGGGGCCATCGTCGACGTGATGAACGTGGCCCTGGCGTCGGGGCTCTCGATCATGGCATCGCTGCAGCTCGCGCTCGCCCACCGTGACGCTGCGAGCCCGACCGGCCGCTGGCTCGCCGCACTGACCGCGCCCCATCGGCCGCTTGACGAAGCGCTGGACGAGTTCGGCCGCGCGTGCGGGCCCCGCGCGCGGGCCTTTGCCGCTGCGGTCACCGGCTCCATGCGTACCGGCATTCCGCTGGCACCCGAGCTGGAGCGTCTCGGGCGGGAGCTGCGCGATGACGTCCGCCGGCGTCTCGAGGGGAGGGTCCGGCGCCTGCCGGTGCTGCTGCTGTTCCCCCTCGTGCTGTGCGTGCTCCCGGCGCTCGGGCTGATCGCGATCGTGCCGGTGCTCGTCGCCGCGTTCGGTGCCTGATGCCCCGCACCCGCTTCGCACCCAAACCAACCAGAACCCCCAAGGAGCTCCGATGACGGAATTCTCGACCACCCATCCGACCGCCCATCCGACCGCCCATCTGACTGCTGTGGCCCGCCGCCCGCCGCCGGTGCGTCGCACCCACCGGCTCACGGCGGTTGATCAAGCCGACGAGGCCGGTCAGACCACCGCCGAGTACGCCCTGCTCACGGGTGCCATCGCGTTGCTGGTGGCGGCGGTTACGGCCTGGGCCGCCAGCACCGGCAAGATCGGCCGCCTGCTCGACGCGGTGTTCAACTACCTCACCAAGGCCATCTCCTGAGCCCACGCGCCCCTGGCCGCCCCGAGCACGGGCAGGCCACAGTCGAGTTGGCCCTGCTCATGCCGTTCCTGGTGTTGCTGCTCATGTGCATTGTCCAGACGGCCTTGGTCGCGCGCGACGCAGTGCTGGTGTCACATGCAGCCCGGGTTGGCGCGCGCATTGCGGCGGTGGAGCCATCGCTGAACGCCGTCCGCAACGCGGTAATCGCCGCAACCCCGCTTGATTCCAGACGGCTCGTCGTCGAGCGAGAATCCGCCCGCGACCTGGTGCGCGTCACCGTGCGCTACCGCTCGCCCACGGAGGTTCCGCTGGTCGGTGTCCTGATCGGCGACGTCGATCTGTCCGAATCGGCCGCCATGCCCGACGAACGCCGAGGTCGTCGCGGGGGATACCGCGAAATTGCCGCTTGCGCATGTCACAACCATGGGGTTCAATGGCAAGTCACACACCTGTAATTACAGGTCGGGTATCTCGTCACCGAGATTGCAGCTGCAACCGAGGTCGGGAACACCTGTCGAGGGACTGCCGGGAGGAACGATGGCATTCGCAACTGAAGAAGCGCTCGAAGCACCAGAAGGGAACTGGTGGGATCAGGCCAACTGCCTCGGCGTCGATCCCGATTTGTTCTTTCCCGAGCGCGGGGCCAGCACCCGCGAGGCCAAGGCCGTCTGCCGCGGCTGCATCGTCAGCGATGACTGCCTCGAGTACGCGCTCCAGAACAGCGAGAAGTTCGGCATCTGGGGCGGCATGAGCGAGCGAGAGCGCCGCCGAGTACGCCGCCAACGAGCCCTGACGAGGCGCGCCGCAACTGGCTGACGTGTCGAGGCCTGCCAGCCCGGCTACTGGCTTGACGTAGCGCTGGTACGCTCGCGGCCGTGATGGCAATTGCGCTCGGACCGCCTGAGCTGCTCATCCTGCTCATCATCGTGCTGGTGCTGTTCGGGGGAGCCAAGCTGCCGAAACTGGCGCGCTCGCTGGGCCAGGCTCAGCGCGAGTTCCGTGAAGGCGTGAGCGACGCGGAAAAGGCGGCTGGCGACGGCTCGTCGAGCAGTTCGTCGAGCGACTCCAAGCCCAAAGACTCTTGACGTAGCTCGCGCTCAGGCGGCGCGAGCGGGCTTTTGTGCACGGCGACGATCTCGCAGAGTCCGGCGGCGCTGCCGCTCCGAAGTCCCGCCCCACACTCCGTGGGTGATGTTGTTGGCGAGTGCGTACTCCCGACACGGGTCTTTCACCGGGCACTCTGCGCACACCTTCTGAGCGGCGATCACGCCGGCCCCATCGCTGGGAAAGAAGACGTTCGGGTCGATATCGGCACATTTGCGTTGAATGACCCAGTCGGAGGCCAGGCTCTCCGAGCCAGGGCCGTTCGGCACGTGGACAGAAGCGACCTGCAATGTCGGCAGATCGCTCGATTCGGGGTTCTGCCTTGCTGCCCGGATCGAACCGACCAGAAAAGCTCCGTTGTTGAGGCCTCGGCTGGCGAGGTCATCGTCGTACATCCTCATCGCGAGAACCAACGCCATACACATGCTTCTGGTTCCGGGGATTGCCGACTTTCATCGAATTTTCATGTGGTGTTCATGACCTGTTTGCCACAACGACGTCGGTACCCTTGCCGTGCGCCGATCCACACCCAAGGAAGCCCGTGTCCGACATCGCCACCGAAGCCGAACAGCTCCCGCCTGAGGTCGGCATCCGCATCATCTATCTGGGGCCTGTAGCGCCCCATTGGGAGATCGCAGGGATCTACGGCGAAGAGGCGGCCGTCGACGAATTCCGCCGTCGCACCAACGCGCGCCTGCAGCTGCTCCCGCCCCACGATCCGCAGTTCCGCCGTAACCGCGAGCGGGTCGTGCGCGACGCCGAACGCGAGAACTACGAGCTGCACTGGGACCTCGGCATGCCCGAGGAAGAAGACGAAGCGAACTAGCTGGTACTTCCGGCCTCCGCGGACCCGGTCGCCGCGTTCACGGGTTGTTCACGGCATTCGTTCCGGTCGTTCACCGGCTACCACCAGTGATGTCACCGGCCCTTCGTAGCGTGCGCGACGATGCGAAAGACTCGTACAAGCACGAAATTGCTCGTGGCGATGCTCACTGCATTCGCCCTGATTGCCGCTGCGTGCGGCAGCGACGACGATTCGTCTGACGGCGGCAGCGCTCCCGCTGCGACCGCCGCGGCCGACGACATGGCCGACGAAGACATGGCCGAGTCGCTCAGCGGCTCAATCACCGTCACCGGCTCCTCCACGGTCGAGCCGGTCACCAACTTGCTGGCTGAGGCCTTCGCAGAAGCACACCGCGGTGTGGCGTTCTCGGTCGCCGGCCCTGGTTCGGGCGACGGCCATAAGGCCGCCTGCGCCGGCGAAATCCCCATCTGGAACAGCTCGCGCCAGATCATGGACTCCGAAGCCGAGTGCCTTGCTGAGGCCGGCGTCGAGTTCATCGAACTGCGCGTCGGCATCGACGGCATCTCGGTCATCACCGCAGCGGCCAACGACACCGTCGACTGCCTGAATTTCGCAGACCTCTACAGCCTGGTCGGCGTCGAGTCCACCGGCATCAGCTCCTGGACCGACGCCAACAGCCTGAACGCTGAGCTGGGCGGCACCGGTCCGTTCAGCGGCGGCGCACTCGAGATCTTCGCTCCCGGCGAAGAGTCGGGCACCTTCGACAGCTTCATCGAGATCGCCCTCGAAGACGTCTGGGAAGGCCGCGTCGAAGAGGGCCACGCCGATGAGGACTTCGCCGTGCGTCCCGACTACAACGCGTCGGCCAACGACAACGTGATCATCGACGGCATCGCCGGCAACGAATACAGCCTGGGCTGGGTCGGCTTCGCCTTCGCCGACGAGAACCGTGACCTGGTCAAGCTGCTCGAGGTCGACGGCGGCGACGGCTGCGTGTCCCCGACGTCCGAAACCATCGCCTCGGCCGAGTTCCCGATCGCCCGCTTCCTCTACACCTACATTGACGCGGCGCAGGCGTCAGACCCGGCTATCAAGGCGTTTGTCGATTTCATGGTGAGCGACGAGGGCCAGCCCTACGTGATCGAGGCCGGCTACGTGAACCTGGATGCGACCGATCTGGAGCAGTCACGCAGCAATTGGAACAACCTGACCACCGGCAAGAACTTCTAGACATCCGGGAACCAAAGACGCCATCGCATGAGTCCCATCGCATGAGTCCCATCGCATGAGTCCCATCGCATGAGTCCCACGCCGGACCGGTCCACGCTCACCGCAGCAGACCTTCAGACCTCGCCGATGCGCCGGGTGCGCTCGCAGACCGTCCGCTGGCTGTTCATGGGCGCGGCCGCCGTCACGATGCTGGTCAGCGCACTCATCATCTGGACAGTGGCCTCGGAGGCGTGGACCTACATCAGCCAGGTGGAGTTCACCAAGCTCGCCGATATCGGCTGGTTCCCTCGCCGCGGCCTGTTCGACCTCAGCACGCTGCTGGTCAACTCGGCGCAGATCTCGGTCATCGCCATGGCGGTTGCGGTGCCCTCGGGCTTCGGCGCGGCGATCTACCTCTCCGAGTACGCGCACCCCAAGGTGCGCAAGGTGATGAAGCCCACGCTCGAGCTGCTGGCCAGCGTCCCCAGCGTGGTGCTCGGCGTGTTCGCCATCAGCTTCATCACCCCGTCGGTGCTCAGCAACTTCTTCAACGAGATCAACTTCTTCAACAAGCTTGCCGCCGGCATCGCAGTCGGCCTGCTGGTCATCCCGCTCATCGCCTCGATCGCCGAGGACGCGCTGCGAGCGGTGCCCGTGGCGTTGCGGGAGGCCTCCGCCGGTCTCGGCGCTCGCAAGGTCACCACCTCGGTCCGGGTGGTGCTGCCGGCCGCCATGTCCGGCCTGATGGCCGCCACCATCGTCGGCTTCAGCCGCGCGATCGGCGAGACCATGGTGGTCACCATCGCGTCGGGCGGCGGTGACACCTCGCTGTTCAACATGTCGGTGCTCGAATCGGGCGGCACCATCACCTCGGCCATGGCTGCACTTGGCCTCGGCACCGACCAGGTCGCCGGCAACAACCTGGCGTTCCAGAGCCTCTACTTCCTGGGTGCCCTGCTGTTCGTCATAACCCTGGTGCTCAACATGGCAGGCGACGTGATCGTCCGCCGACTGCAGAACAGGTACTGATGACCGTACTCACCACCCCCGCAGGCATCGCCACCAACGCAGCCGACGTATTGCGCCGTCGCCGGGGTGCCGATGCCACCGGGGTCGTCTTCAAGTGGCTGCTCATCGGCGCCACCGTGTTTGCGGCGGGCTTCTTGGCAGTACTGCTCGCCGTCATGATCGTGGACGGCTGGGACGTGCTGTCGGGCGACCTCTGGTACTTCCTGACCCACGGCTTCTCGCAGCGCTCGGCCGGAGAGGCCGGCATCTCGCAGGGCATCATCGGCAGCTTGCAGGTGGCGCTGGTCACGGGCGTCTTTGCGGTGCCGATAGGTGTCGCAACGGCCATCTACCTGGTCGAATACGCCCAAGAATCCCGCTTCGCCCGCATCGTCGAGCTGAACATCCGCAACCTGGCCGGGGTGCCCTCCATCGTCTATGGCCTGTTGGGCCTGGCGGTGTTCGTCAAAGCGCTCCAAGATTTCACACAGGGCAAGTCGGTCATCGCCGGCGGCATGACGCTGGCCGCGATGGTGCTGCCGATCATCGTCATCACCTCGGTCGAGGCGCTCAAGGCGGTGCCCTCGTCACTGCGCGAAGCCGCATACGGTGTGGGAGCCACCAAGTGGGAGGTGCTCTCACGCCAGGTCTTGCCGGCCGCGCTGTCGACGATCCTCACCGGAACCGTGCTGGCACTGGCGCGCGCCCTCGGCGAGGCGGCACCGCTGATCCTGGTCGGCGCCGCCACGGGTTTCCTCAGCTTCGGCGACGCCAACATGCTCGAGACCTTCACCGGCCCCTACACGGCATTGCCGGTGCAGATCTTCAACTTCGCTCGCCTGCCCGGCGCAGACTGGGGGGTGAACGCCGCTGCGGCCAGCGTCGTCATCTTGGTCTTGGTGCTGGCGGTGAACGGCATTGCTATCTACCTTCGCAACCGCTTCGAAAAACAGTGGTGAGACATCCTCCATGACGACTTTCGTGACGATCTACGCGAACAGGCGATGACTTGGTGAATCCCGAGAAGGCCTTGATGACCTCTGAGTCAGAAGCACCAGTGCCCGAAGTGATGGCGCCGCCGCCAAACCGCGCGCGCATTGACGTGAGCGGTGCTGCAACGGCGGCGTCGACCGGCCAGCGCCTCGCGGCCAGCACCGTGTTCGAATGCGCCGGCGTCGACGTGTACTACACCGATTTTCGGGCGCTGCGCGACATCACGCTCGATGTTGCCGAACATGAGGTGACGGCATTGATCGGCCCCTCGGGCTGCGGCAAGACGACGTTCCTGCGCTGCTTCAACCGCATGAACGACCTCATCGAAGGTGCCCGGGTGGAGGGCACCATCAACTACCACGGCGTCGACCTGTACCAGGACGAGGTCGACCCGGTGGAAGTGCGGCGGCGGGTCGGCATGGTGTTCCAGAAGCCGAACCCGTTTCCCAAATCGATCTACGACAACATTGCGTACGGACCCCGGCTTGCAGGCGTCAAGCGGTCCGAGATCGACGGCGTGGTCGAGGGCTCGCTCACCCGGGCGGCACTGTGGGACGAGGTGAAGGACCGCCTGAAGATGTCTGCCTACGGGCTGTCGGGCGGCCAGCAGCAGCGTCTGTGCATTGCCCGGGCAATTGCGGTGCAGCCCGACGTGGTGCTCATGGACGAGCCCTGCTCGGCGCTCGACCCGATCGCTTCCGGCCGCATCGAGGAACTCATTGCCGAACTGAAAACCGACTACACGATCATCATCGTGACGCACAACATGCAGCAGGCCGCTCGCATCAGCGACATGACGGCGTTCTTCTCGGTGCAGGCCAACGAAATGGGCCATCGCACCGGCCTGCTTGTCGAATACGCACCCACCAGCCTGATCTTCACCAACCCTGACGACCCCCGCACGGAGGCATACATCACCGGGCGGGTCGGCTAGCGACACTCACCAGCCAGGCGACACAGAGACACAGATACGACACACTGCAACCATGACCGAAGAAGTACGAACCGAGTTCCATCAGTTGATGGACGAGGTTCGTGCCGATCTCGTGCAGATGGGCGGCATGGTGGCCGAGGGCATCTCGGCAGTGACCGCAGCGCTGCTCGCGGGCGACATCGGCGGGGCTGACCAGATCATCACCGCCGATGACGAACTCGACCTGCTCAGCCTGGAGGTCGAGGAGAAGTGCGTGCAGCTGCTGGCACTGCAGCAGCCGGTGGCGGTCGACCTGCGCACGATCCTGACCGACCTGCGAATGATCTCGGAGATCGAGCGCAGCGGCGACCTGGTCACCAACATCGCCAAGGCGGTTGTCCGCTTGCATGGCGCCGAGCTGGAGCCTCGAGTGCGCGGCCTGCTCGACCGGATGCGGGAGCAGGCGGTGCGGCTCACCGCCATGGCCATGGATGCCTTCGCCGAGCGTGACGCCGGATTGGCTTCGGTGCTCAACGACGTCGACGACGTGCTCGACGAGCTGCACGGCCAGTACCTCGACGCCGTGTTCGCCTCACGCAATGCGGGCCAGATCGACACCCAGCAGGCCGTGCAGCTGGCCGTGGTGGGCCGCTTCTACGAACGCATCGGCGACCACGCCGTCAACATCGCCCAGCGCGTCGAGTTCCTGGTGACCGGCCAGCTGCCCGAACATATGGGGGCCAATCGGGCCCGGGCCCGACGGGAGCAGGGCGAGACGCTGTGATCGCTGCGCTGGTGGCGGCTGCGTCCGCGCTGGCGCTGGCGCTGGTCTTGGTTGTCATCATCGGCGTGCGGGCGCGGACGTCGGCCTCCGAGCGGCTCGGCCGCGTGGTGCACCGCTTTTCTGGTGAGAGCGAGTCCGACGGGCTGCGTCCCGGCGAACCACGTCTCGACGACTACGGCCTGGATGACTGGATCTCCCATCTGGAGTCGGTTGCCACGACAGCCGCCATGACGGCCAACATTGCCGAGCGGGATCGGGCGCGCTGGCAGTTGGCCATGAACGAGCTGGCGGTGGGCGTGGTGCTGGTGGACGAGGACGGCACCGTGTGTGCCAGCAATGCGCTGGCCGACGAGATGATGTCGGCCCGTGACGCGATGGCACTGGTGGGCGCAGGGGTGACCCAGCTGCTCGAGGCGGCTCGGGACGGGCACGCTCGCTCCCGCATCGTGAAGCTGACCGGTCCGCCGCCGCGGGTGATCGAGATCAGCGCCCATCCCGTCGCGAGCGACCGCCACGCTCTGGGCGCAGTTGCGGTGATTGCGGACCGGACTGAGGGTGCGCGGGTCGACCACGTGCGCCGTGACTTCGTGGCCAACCTGAGCCATGAGCTGCGGACGCCGGTGGGTGCTATTGCGCTGCTGTCCGAGACGCTGGCGCAAGAGGACGATGCGGAGGTGCGTTCCCGGCTCGTCGACCGGATCAGTGCGGAGGCTGAGCGGGTGCGACTCATCATCGACGACCTGCTGGAGCTGAGCCGGGTCGAGCTGGAGGGCTCCATGCGGCGGGAATCGGTGCCGGTCGTGCCGCTGCTGAGCGAGGTGGCTCACCAGTACTCCGAGCACGCCCGCAAGCACGACGTGGCGCTGGTGCGGCCGGCTGTTGATCAAGACGATGGTCAGGGCATCACGCTGCACGCCGACCGGGGGCAGCTGCTGCGAGCGGTCGGCAACCTGGTCGACAACGCCATCAAGTACAGCGACCCCGGTTCGGAGGTGCGGTTGAGCGTGGCTCCCCGTTCGGTCGACGACGGGCCGCCGTCAGCGGTGCTGGCCGATGCGGACGCGGCGGTGGCTCGGATCGGGCCTCCGGATGCGTTTGGTTCGTTGGATGTGCCGCATTCGCTGGATGACCTGGATGCCCTGAATGCCCTGGATGACGCAGCTGACGCATCCGAGGCATCCGAGGCAGCCCCGACATGGGTGGACATCGTGGTTGCCGACGAGGGCATCGGAATTCCCGCCGATGAGACAGAGCGGGTGTTCGAGCGCTTCTACCGGGTGGACAAAGCTCGTGCCCGTGCTACTGGCGGCACCGGTTTGGGCCTGAGCATCGTGCGTCACGTGGTTGCCAATCATGGCGGCGAGGTGATGCTGCATTCGCGTGAGGGCGTCGGCACCACGTTCACGCTGAGATTCCCCGCTCCCGAAGACTCTTCACAGAACCCTTGAGGCAACCAGGCAGGACGATGACGACATCGATACTGGTCGTAGACGACGAGCCATCCTTCACCGAGGCCCTCACCGTGGGCTTGCGGCGCGAGGGCTTCGAGGTGCGCACTGCCGCTGACGGCCGGGCCGCTCTGGCCGAGATCAGCGCGTCCGAGCCCGATCTGGTGTTGCTGGACGTGATGCTGCCCGGCATGTCCGGCTTGGACGTCTGCCGGGAGATCCGCAAGTCGTCACGGGTGCCGCTCATCATGGTGACCGCTCGTGGCGAGGAGATCGACGCCGTGGTGGGCCTGGAGGTGGGCGCCGACGACTATGTCACCAAGCCGTACCGGCTGCGCGAGCTGGTGGCTCGCATGCGGGCGGTGCTGCGGCGCGCCTCGGGCCAGCCGGTCGCGCCCGAGGGCGACAGCAACTGTCTGATCGAGGGCGACGTGGTGCTCGACATCGATCGACATGAGCTGCAGGTGGGCGGCGAGCTGGTGACCCTGGCGCTGAAGGAATTCGAGCTGTTGGCCTACTTGCTGCGCAACGCCGGCCGGGTGGTGACCCGCGACAGCCTGATGCAAAACGTGTGGGGTTACAACTACATCGGCGACACCAAGACGATTGACGTTCATGTGAAGCGGCTGCGGGCCAAGATCGAGGACGATCCGTCGAATCCGCAGAGGATCACGACTATCCGCGGTCTGGGATATCGATACGAGCGGACTGCTGCGAGGCCCGACAGCTCATGAGCCACCTCTGACTGCGGGCTGATGCAACCGTTCACCTGGCTTGCCCGCACGCACCTGCTGTCCGCCGCAGGCGATGCGCTGATTGCGATTGCGCTGGCTGGGTCGCTGTTCTTCAACCTCGATCCGGCTGCTGCGCGGCCCAAGGTGGCGTTGTACCTGCTGGTGACCATGGCGCCGTTCGCCTTGGTCGGGCCGCTTATTGGGCCGCTGGTGGATCGTGCTCGCGGCGGGCGTCGCAGCATGATCATCGGTGCCGGCATTGTCCGTGCGGTCCTGGCGCTGATGATGGTGCGCCACCTCAACTCGCTGTTGCTGTTCCCCGAGGCGTTCGGTGCGCTGGTGGCGGGCAAGACGTACCACGTGGCCAAGAGCGCGGTGGTGCCGGGGCTGGTGCGTGAGCAACGCGACCTGGTGGAAGCCAACTCGAAGCTGATGTTGCTGAGCGGGCTGGGGGGTGCGCTTGCTGCTGGGCCGGGCTTGCTGTTGAGCTTGATCTCGTCGCGCTGGGTGCTGGTGCTGGCGTCGGTGGTCTTCGTGCTGATGACGTTTCCCGCTGCCCGGCTGCCTCGCACGGCTGTGCGGCCGTCGCGGTCGCACCCCGGCGAGGCGGACGACGTGCCCCAGGTGCCTCAACCGGGACCAGCGCCTCGTCTCGACCGACCCCACAGCGACCCGTATTCCGAGCCGCTCGGTCCCCGTCAGCGGAGGCCATCCGATCTCTACACCGGGCCGTGGGGCGACGAGGGAGGTGACGAGCCGGGCGGGCGTCCGCAGCCAGGCCTGCCGGCGGTGCCGGGACCGGCTCCCGGCGCGACGCGCCGGGGCGGGATGCTGCTGGCGGGCTCGGCCATGGGCGTGGTGCGTGCCATAACCGGCTTCACGCTGTTTCTTATTGCGTTCTGGCTGCGCACCGACGACGCGGCGACGTGGTGGTTCGGCTTCATGTTCACGGCGAGTGCTATCGGCCAGCTGGTGGGGGCCGTGGCCGCGCCCATGCTGCGTCGCCGCATCCGTGAGGAAGCTCTGCTCGCCTGCACAATTCTGCTGGCGGCACTTGTGTCGTTCTATGTGGCGACGGCGCCCGATCGTGTCTCGGTGCTGGGGCTGGCCATGGTGATCGGGCTCATGTCCGCTCTGGGAAAGCTGTGCTTCGACGCAATCGTGCAGCGCGTCGAGGTGCCTGCGGATCATGGCCGCACGTTTGCCCGCTTCGAGACCCGCTTCCAGCTGATGTGGGTGATCGGCGCATTGGTGCCGGTGGTTACGCCGAACGGCATCCTGCCGCTACGGGCTGGGGTGATGCTGCTGGGCATCGCCGCCACCGTGGCGGCGGTTCTCTACCTGGGGGGGCTGTGGGCGCTGGCTCGGGGCCGGCGTCCTCCTTCGGAGGTCATCGCCACCCGTGTGCGGACCCGTATCCGTCGCAAGAACTAGTTCAGCGGCAGGTCGAGGCGGGCCAGCCACAGGCCGGGTGCCGCAAGCTCGTTCGGTGTCGGGAGCGCCCCTTGTTCCCACAGGCGGGCCAAGCCCTCCCGGCCGGCTCGCTCGGTTACGCCGGCAATGAAGTTGTCGCCCCGTTCGCGGGCTTCGGCGCTCAGCCGCACGCCCAGCAGGCGGTCTGCGAAGTCCGTTCCCTGCGAAGCCACCTGGCGCCGCCGCACGGCCTCGCTCAGTGCGTCGAAACCGCCGATGAGCCGGGGCCCCGCCTGGGCGACCACATCATCGACATAGGCGTGGACGACGCTCAGCAGCGTTTCGAGCCGTTGCACGGTGTCGTTCTGGCTGTCGTCTCGTGACACGCCCAGCAGCAGCTCGGGGTTGCCGAAGATGCGCTGCAGCTGCGTGTTCATCTGCTGGGATGCATCCGCGCTGTCGGCGAGTGCTGTGAGGTCGAGGTCCAGGTCGTCAAAGGTGGGCTCGCTGCGGCGGAAGCCGTCCACGTAGCGGTGCAGCAGCCTGTCGAGCTCGGCATGTACGTGTGTCACCGACAGCACCGAGTGCATGGCATGTTCCCGGATGGCGACCCAGAGCGTCACGTCGTCGACGTCGAGGCTCCATTCGCCGGCGAAGTCGGTGATGTTGGCGGGCACGATGAGCACCTGGTCGTGCTGGCGGGGCACACCGAGGTCCGAGTTGCCGAATGCCTTGGTGGCGAGGTGGCCGGCCATCATGCCGGCGGTCATGGCCACGGTCATCGGGCTCATCATGCGCAGCAGGCCGGCGAAGGGGTCCATGCTGTGTTCTGGGCTGTGTTCTTGGCCGCGGTCTTGGTCGCTGGCCAGGCGTTCGGACAGGCGGTCCATGAGGGGGCGGATGGTTTCGAGGGCGTCGTTGGCCCACCCCGAGCGGGTGACAGGATCGGTGCGTGGGGGACGGCCGCCGGATGTGGGATCGAGGTTGGTGACATGCGCCACATGCAGTTCTGCTACCCGGCTGATCTCGCTGAGGCGGTGCCGGACGACTGGGTCGACGTTGTGTTCGGGCTTGCCGCCGCTGGCGAGTTGGTTGGCGGCCTGTCGGGCGCCTTCCCAGAGGTTTGCGTCATTGCCGAGGAGCGCGGCGATGTCGCCGAGGAACGGGATACCCGAGAACGGGTTGTCGTCGTCGTCGGGAGGGGCCACAACGGCATGGTACGGCTGGGCGAACAGGCCGAGGGCGTCGCCGGGATCGGGCATGGGTCGCCGGGATGGGGTGTCGCCGGGATCGGGCATGGGTCGCCGGGATCGGGCATGGTAGGGCTGGGCGCACCGTCTGGGGCATCGTAGGGATATGACCCCACGGATCGCGGTGACGGGTGCGGGCGGCGTGATCGGCGCTCGGGTGCTGCAGTTGCTGGCTGGGTCCTTCGACGAGGTCGTGGATATAGACGATGCCGGAGCGGCTGGCGGGGCTGGCGCAACCGGAGCGGCTGGCGGGGCTGGCGGGGCTGGTGGGGCTGGCGCGCGTGGCGGGGATGACCTGTTCGGCGCCGAGGTACTGGTGCACTTGCGGTTGACCAGTGAGGTGACCACGGATCGTCTGCGCCGGGTGCTCGCAGTTTCCGATGGGGTCAAACATCTGACGCTGGTGTCGAGCGCCGCCGTTTACGGGGCGTGGCCGAACCATCCGACGCCTATCTCGGAGGACGTGCCGGTGCGGCCCAATCTCGAGTCGTCGTTCGCCGTGCACCAGGCCGATGCCGAACGCACGGTCCTGGACTGGCGTGATGCTGATCCAGCCCGCACGGTGGCGATCCTGCGGCCGGCGCCAGTGGTTTCGAGCGGCATCGGCGGGCCGATCGGCGAGGCGATGCTTGCCGCAGCGCCCATTCGTACTGGCAGCGACGATCCGCCCGTGCAGTTCCTGCACCTGGACGACCTGGCGTCCGCTGTGGTGCTCGCCACGCAGCGCCGCCTGTCGGGCGTGTTCAACGTCGCCCCTGATGGTTGGCTGTCGCCTGGTGAGCTGCGGGCCCTGCTGGGGGCCCGGCCCAAAATCCGCCTGCCCCTGCCGTTGACCAAGCGGCTCGACCGCTACGTGGCCAGCCGAGTCGGCCATTCCGCCCCCGAGGGCCTGCTGCCGTATACCCGCTACAGCTGGGTGGTGGCCAACGATCGGCTCCGTGCGGAGGGCTGGACGCCTCGCTACAGCAGTGCCCAGGCGTACGTGATTGCGGACGTCGGAATGCCCTGGGACGACCTCAATGCGCGCCAACGTCAGCACGCCATGTTGGTCGGCGCAGGGGCTGCTGTGGTGGCCGGAGGGTGGGCTGCCGCGGCCTGGCTCCGGCGCTCCTACGCTTTGCGATGATGATGGTGGCGCCGCAGCACGACACTTGGGTGGAATTGACGCCCGAGGAGCTGCCGATCGCGGCCGTCTATGACTGGGCGCTCGACCCGGAGGCTGGGGCGGTGGTTCTGTTCTCGGGCACGGTCCGTGACCATGCCGAGCACCGCACGGGTGTTACGCAATTGGTCTATGAGGCGTACGAGTCGGAGGTTGGGCCGCGGCTTGCCGACATCGCTGCCGAGATGCGGCGGAAGTGGCCGAGCGTGCGCAAGGCGGCGCTGTTGCATCGGGTGGGGACGCTGTGTCTGACCGAGAGCTCGGTGGTGGTGGCCGCTTCGGCTCCGCATCGTGATGCAGCATTCGAAGCCGCCCGGTTCGGTATCGATACCTTGAAGGCCACGGTGCCGATCTGGAAGCAAGAGCATCACGACGGCGGAACCGACTGGGGTTTGCAGTCGCAGCCGATCGCGCAGGTGCCCGGGTCATGAGCCCGCTGCTGTTCTTGGCCATTGCCGTGGTGGTGCCGTTGTTGGGGATGGCTGTGCTGGGCGTGGGCGCTCGCTTGAAGAGTCAGCGTGTGACCGACGACGAAACCGAGCCGTTCCGGCGGAGGTTGGCGTCGCTTGCTCCTCGATTGTCGGGTGGGCGATCGACGGGCACGCCGGGGCTGACGCAGATGATGCGGCGGCTGAGGGGCGCACGAGGCGCTGACCCGGCCGACGCGAGTGATGCGGTTGTTGAAGCTGCGGCAGACAACGCAGGAGCAAATGGCGCAGCGTCGAGGGACGCGTCGGACAGTGCGGCGCCGGACAGTGCGGGGTCGGACAGTGCGGCGTCGGACGGTGGGTCGGCTGGGAACGACGGGGGCAGAAGGCGCCAGCGCGGCCGGCGTCGGCAACGCACTCAACGGCCCGAGACAACAACAATCGGCGTAGTTCGGCCCAAGGCCACGACTGCCAGCGTCCGGCTGATCGAGCGTGAGTACTCGTTGCCAGTGCTGCCACCATTCAGCGCCGAACTGGACGATCCCGCTTGGCAGCGACGAGATGCACGCACGCATGCACCCGGCCGTCGACCCGAAGCCGTGCAACCGCCAGCCCAAACGACGGAGCTTCCGGCGAGTTCGACACTGCCTTCGGCCAGTCCAGCCCAGCTTCCGGCGAGTTCGACACTGCCTTCGGCCAGTCCAACCCAGCCTCCGGCGAGTTCGACGCAGCCAGGGGTTGGCTCTGCAGGTTCGCCAGCCCTTGCGACACTGCCTTCGGCCAGTCCAGCCCAGCTTCCGGCGAGTTCGACGCAGCCTGGGGTTGGCTCTGCAGGTTCGCCAGCCCTTGCGACTCAGCCATCGGCGAGTTCGACCCGGCTTCCGGCGAGTTCAACCCAGCCAGGGTTCGGCTCTGCACCGTCGCCGGCTCGTTCAGCGCGACCTGGGGTTGGCTCTGCACGGTCGCTGGCCCATCCGGAGCAGCCGTCGCCGCGCTCGACGCGCCCGCCGGTTTCCAGCGTTCGCCTCGTACCCGCACAGGGGAGCGGCCGAGACCAAGATCAGCATCGACGGCCTGTCACACGCCCGGCAGCCGATAGCCGTCCTGGTCCCGACGGTCTTGGTGCTGTTCGTCCTGGTCCCGTCGGTCTTGGTGCCGTTCGTCCTGGTGCCGTTCGTCCTGGTGCCGCCCATCGCGATGTCGTGAGTCGCGATGCCAGACGTGGTGGTGCTGTTCGTCCTGGTGCTGTTCGTCGTGGTGCCGTTCGTCCTGGTGCTGTCCGTCGTGATGCCGACCGCCGCGTACACAGCACAGTTGGCGCTGCTCTGACCGCCCCCACAGCTCCGGAGCCCCCGCAGGCTGCGCCCCAGTTCAAGGGCACAGTGCGTCTCGTGGAGGTCCATACTCCAATCGTGCCTCCACGCAGCGAACGAGTCACATCTCGCAACCAAAGGCGTCGTCCTGGCTCGTGACCTCGCGATCGATCTCGGCACCGCAAACACGCTGGTGTACGAGCGGGGACGAGGCATCGTGTTCAACGAGCCGTCGGTCATCGCTCTCAATGAGCGTTCAGGCGACGTGCTGTCGGTCGGGCGCGAAGCGTGGCAGATGATCGGGCGCACGCCCAGCTACATCATCGCTGCACGACCGTTGCGCCACGGCGCCATCACTGACTTCGACATCACCCAGCGGATGATCCGGCTCATTCTTCAGGGCGTCGGTGTCGGCCGCTTCGGCCGGACCCGTGTTGCAGTCTGCGTGCCGTCGCTCATCACGCCGGTGGAACGGCGTGCGGTGATCGAGGCGGCGCGGCGGGCCGGGGCGTCCGACGTCCGGCTCATCGAGCAGCCGATCGCTGCGGCCATCGGCTCTGGGTTGCCGATCCACGAGCCCACCGGCTCGCTGGTGATCGACGTCGGGGGCGGCACCGCCGAGATTGCGATGGTGTCGCTAGGCGGCTTGGTGGCGCTGCGTGCGGTGCGGGTGGGGTCGTTCGACTTGGACACTGCACTGATGAACTATTCACGACGTGTGCACGGCATCGCCATCGGCGAGCGCACTGCCGAGGAACTGAAGATCAGCATCGGGTCGGCGTGGCCGATCGACGACAAGTTCGACGCCGAAGTGAAGGGGCGCGACCTGTCGACAGGGCTGCCCCGCACGTTCCTCATCACACCGACCGAGGTGCGATCGGCACTGGCAGACACGGTGGAGCTCATCGTGGAGGCCGTGCTGGAGTGCTTGGGCGAGGCGCCGCCGGAGCTGGCACAGGACCTCATTCACACCGGTGCCTTGATGGTGGGCGGCGGGTCTCTGCTGCGGGGGCTGGACCAGCGCATCGCATCTGAGGCTCGGGTGCCGGTGCTGCGGTCGGAGTCGCCGCTTGAGACGGTGGTGCTGGGTGCGGGCCGAGCGCTCGAGAACTTCGAAGCGCTGCACGCCTCGCACACCATTCCCGGCCGGTAGCGGACCGTCCGCAGCGGTGTTGTCCGCTGGTTGGTTGTGCTCATGGGATCACTCTTTCGCGGGGGTGTGACACGCTCCAGCTCGCTCGCGACAACGCCGGCGCTGGCAGCTGAGGTGGCGCGCCGGGCCGCTTGTTCGGCGGTTGGGGTGGTGTGCTGGGCCGCTTGTTCGGCGGTTGGGGTGGTGTGCTGCGGCGCGTTCGCGAAAAGGCCGTTGCTGGCGGCGGCGGTGCTCTTGCTGGCGGTCGCGGGCTGCTCGGGATCGCCTTCAGAACCAGCGCCGACGTTCCCGCCGCAACCGGCTCCCGCCGACGGCTTCGACGCAGGCACGTTGACCTTGGGTGTGTTGGTTGACCTGTCGGGTCCAGCCGCCGAGGCAGATCGTGCGGCGCTCGCCGGCGTGCAGGCCTACTGGGCCGGGGTCAATGTTCGTGGCGGGGTGGCGCAGCTGTACTCGGTCGAATTGTCGGTGAGGGACATTGGCGATGTCGAAGCGGCCGCTGCCGCGCTTGAGGGGTGGGACATAGCAGCGCTGGCCTACGTGAGCGCGGGCGTCGACACGGTCGAGCTCACCAGGCCTCGTCGCACCTCGTCTGCTGGCCTGCCTCGCACCCCGTCTGTTGACACATCCGGCACCTCGTCTGTTGACACATTCAACGTTCCGTCTGTCGACACATCCGGCACCTCGTCTGTTGACACATCCAACGTTCCGTCTGTTGACACATCCGGCACCTCGTCTGTCGACATCTCCGACACCTTGTCCGGCACTCAATTCGAAGTCCCGTCTGACGTTTCGCCCATGCAGTTGCCGCTTCCGACTGTGCCCGCGGTGGCCACGCTTGCCGGCGAGGACCTGGCCTGGGTGCTCACGTCGACGACGCCGGTGGAGCTGACCACGGTGGCCTTGCTGGACCGATTCCGAGCGAGCGGTCCGGGGGCGACCTGGTGCGTCGTGGTGGACGGCTCACACCTCGGCCGTCAGGTTGCGGCAGCGGCCCATGTGGCGGGCGCGGCCCGTGAGACGGTGCCAGCGATGCTCGACCTCGACGTGGGCGAGATCGAGGTGCTCGACCTGTCTGCATCTGTGTTCGACGTCGCCGATGCAGTCGCCGACCGACGTTGCCGCTATGTGCTGGTCGAGGTTGCCGAGTCGCGGGCGACCGGTGTGCTCGAACAGCTGCCACCGAACCTGACCGTGGTGCGGCGCTCCACCCTGGCTGTCGAACTTGAACTGCCGACGCAGGTAGAGCTGTTCATCGACCCGGCGCCGCCGTGGACGGCTGGCCAATCCGCTGTGATGGACGCTTTCGCCGCCGACTGGGCGAGCTTCGCCGCTGGCTCGCAGTCTGACTCGCAGTCTGACTCGCGTACGCAGCCCGACTCGGCCGTGCAGGCTGGCTCGGCCGTGCAGGCTGGCTCGGCCGCGCAGCCTGACTCGCGCACGCGGGCTGGATGGCTGTCACAGCTGCGCCTGCACACACTGCTGGAGGACGCTTTCGCTGGCGGCGACGTGAGCCGTGAGCGACTGGTGGAGCTCTCTGAACTCGTCGAGCCGGTCGATCCCGATCGCAACACGCTGCCCGGCGTGCCACGTATCGGCATGGACATCTCCGAGCCAGTCGGCGGCGGTCCGTTGCGCACGCTTCGTCTCTACGGACGCAGCGACATCGGCGCAGACAGCCGCGGACTGCGCCAAGTACTCCTCTATGACGCAACACGCTTCGTGGAAGAACTGCGAAACCGCCTCAGCGCCCGCGGCTAGACGCGCTCTTGGTCCGTGTGTCGGCGCATGGCGGTGGGGGCGCTGTCAGTGGACAGGCACGCCGAGCAATTCGCCGGCGACGGCTCGCACCTGGCGGTCACGGTCCTCGAGCCCCGCTCGCACGGCGTCGGCGGCACGGTCATTGTCGAACTGGTGCAGGCCGAGCAGCGCCCGACGCCGGATCTGAGGCCGGTCCTCCATCGCGGCCAACAGCACTTCGAGCGCCATTGCCCGAGCCGCGTCGTGGTGTGCGTCCGCTCCAGCTGCTGCGCTCGTGCCAGCATTGGTGCCCGGTTCAGCGTCGTGGTGTGCGTCCGCTCCGGCAGCCGCGTCCGAGCCCGCGTCAGCGCTCGCATCCGCATCGGCGTCAGCGCCTGCATCGGCATCGGCGACCGCATCCGCAGTCTCGTCCGGGCCAGCGCCCGCATCCGCATCAGCATCGGCGTCAGCATCTAGACCCGCGGCGATCGCACCCAGCGCCGCGACGGCACTCTCACGGCACAGCGGATCGTCGTGTCCACGGGCAACCCGGCACAGCTCCTCAACCGGCCCGGGATCCTGGTCACGCTCGCCGAGCGCTGCCGCCGCAGCCTCCACCACCGACGCATCCGGATCGCTCAGCAGCCCCACAAGTTCGACCTCGGCCGGTGCCAGCTCCGCAGCCCGGCACCGCACCACCGTTGCCTCATCCCCCAGCGCCTGCCTGACCTGCGCGACCTGCAGCTCACCGCAGCGCGCCAACGCCCCGAGCGCCGCCGCTCGCACGGCCGCATCGCTGTCAGAGAGCAGCCGCTCGGCGACCACAGCCTCGCCTCGGTGCCCGGCCACTACCGCCTCGAGCCGGCGTGCATAGGCATCGTCCGCTGCCTCGCCGGGCTCGTCGCTGCTCATTTGCTGGTCGCCTGGGTCGTCTGTGCCTTAACGCCGTTCATCCGATGATCGCTTCGGCCGTCAGCGCCCCGCCGTCGTTGATCCGATGGTCGCTTCGGCCGTCGGCGGCCACGCCGCTCATCCGATGATCGCTTCGAGCATGAGCGCCCCCACGGCCGCGCCAATGGCCACCAACGCCACCAACGCCATAGCGCAGATGGCGGTGAACGCTGCCAGCCCGACAACCGCAATCAGCCTGCGCCAGATCGCTGTCGGCTTGTACGGCCAGCGCCCCGACTCCGTGGACCCGAACTCCATGGGCCCAATATGCACCATTGGCCGGCCGAACCGCGCATGGCCCAACAAGGGCGCATGGCACGCTGTGCGCCTGTGACCGATGCGTCCGGCGGCAAACCGGCAGACGAACCTGGCGACGATCCCCAACGGGACGACGCTGACATCGGCTGGCGCGCCCTGGCCGGTTCGCTCGACGACCCGGGTTTCGCCTCGCCGCCACTGCCTGCGGCCCCTGACGCCGACGAGCCCGAACACCACGCCGAGCCCACCTCGTCAGGCCACCCGCGCCCCAGGCAGTACTCACGCGCAAGCGTCACTGTCATCGTGGTGCAGATCGTTCTCGCGCTGCTGATCATCGGCGGTTTCACCATCCGCCTGCTCAGCAAAGTGGTCATCGCGCCCGGCGGCACGTCAGACATCGAGGAATTTGTCCAGGTCAACGACCACCCGGCATACCCGTCCGACGCCTCCATCAGCCTCGTCAGCGTTCGCACCAGCTTCGGCCCGTCGCTGTTCGAGGTGATCGGCGGCTGGCTCGACGGCGCCCTCGAGGTCGTCGATCTCGAGGACATCCTCGGCGAACGCACCATCGCCGAGAATCGGGACGACGGCCGTCTCCAGATGGACCAGTCGACACAGGTCGCCGTGGCTGTTGCGCTCGAGCACCTGGGCTACGAGATCATGACGCCGGTCGGTGCCCGAGTCGAACGGGTGATGTCCGACTCCCCGGCCGAGGATGCCCTGCGCGCAGGCGACATCGTCCGGGCGGTCGGCGACACGCCCATCATGACGGCACAGCAGCTGTCCGACACCATCAAGGCCAACGAACCCGGCACAACAGCGGCACTCACCGCCCTCGACCCCGACGGCGAAACACGAACCGTCACTGTCACCCTGGCCGATCGTGACGGCGTCGCTCTCCTCGGCGTCATCGTCTCCACCCATGTCGAGTTCGCCGAGCTCCCCATCGACGTGACCCTCAACGTCGAGAACATCGGCGGCCCCTCAGCGGGCCTCGCCTTCACGCTGTCGGTCATCGACGCTCTCACGCCCGAACCGCTCACCGGCAACCTCGACGTGGCCGCCACCGGCACTATCCACCATGACGGCACGGTCGGGCCCATCGGCGGCGTGTCCCAGAAATCCCACGCCGTCGTACGAGCCGGCATGGACCTCTTCCTGGTGCCCGCATCCCAGGTCGAAGAAGCGGTCGCCGTCGCCGACCCTTCAGTCAGCGTCGTCGGCGTCGAATCACTCGAAGAGGCCCTCGCCGCCATCGAAGACCACCGGTCCTGACCGACCCCCGCCCCAGGACCCACAGCCTCATCCCCGGGCGCGCTGAACTGCAGCACCAGCAGTCCGCCGCTCATCGCGAGGACGATCGCCGGGAACGCAAGGCCGATCTGCGCTTGGTCAAGGCGCACCACTACACGGTGATCGGTTTCATCGTGGCGCTGTTCGTGGTGAACCTGACGTTCCTATAGACCGCCCCGCAGCTTCCGCCTAGCGGGTGATCGTGACGGTGTAGGCGTCACCCTTGTCTGCGGTGACGGTGATTGTGTAGCCGCGCAGGGTGACCCGCTCGCCCAGTTGCAGCACCGGAAAGTCATCCACAAGGCCATTGCCGCTGTCGCCGGCGATCTTGATGGGCAGCTGGCCGTTGTCCACCCGGGAGTCCATCGTGTACACCAGCACGCCCTCTTCGAGCAGGCCGTGGCGAGGTGCCGCGCCCGACTGGTGAGTGTCGGGTGCGGTGGCGTCATAGCCGAGTCGCCGCCGATTCTCGATCACGATCATCTCGTGCTCGTTCAGCGGCACGATGGTCATGGCGGTTCCCGTGCCCGGCCGGGCGACCGGCTGCAGCGGCACCGGGGCGCCCAAACGCACACCACACACCACCTGGGCCGGTTCCAGCCACCCGAGCTGCCAGCGCGTCCACGCCAGCATCTCCGCCGGTGTCGCGAGCCACAGCGAGAAGTCAGAGTGTGAGTAGCGGGCCTTCAGACCCATCAACCCGATTTCCACGGACACCCAAGCGGTGCCGTCAGGCGGATCGCCGTCGCTGTGGAGGCTGGCGTCGTACGGGTACAGGTCGACCAGGCCGAAGTTGTGAACAAGCTCATGCGCGGCAGTCAGACCCCAATTCCAAGGCACGCCGGCACCTGTACCCGGATGGGTATTGATCCTCAAGCCCGACAGCGCCGTCTCGTCGGCATAGGCATACCCCAACGCCAAGCCGCGCCCGAAGTGATCGCTGGGGAACACCGTCAGCACGACGTCGGTGTCGGAGAAGTCGTAGGAGTCGTCGGCCAGCCGTACTGATTCCGCGCCCGCCGATGGCCACAGACCGGTCGCCCCAGCAGCGTCGTCGGCAAGATAGGTCCGGTACTCGTGAGGCGCGCGCCACCAGTGGTGCACCACATCAATGTCGAGGTCCAGCTTCCCGTAACTCTGAGCTTCCAGGTACTCCTCCATCACTGGCAGGCCCGATGCCACCTCCTCATGTGTCGCGTGGCTGGCCTGCGCATCGGGGAAGTCCATGAACAGCACGGTGATCTTCACGCGACCTGACGACGGATCAACCGCTTCCGACAACGGGAAGCCCACTGTTGTCCGCACATTGCTGAGACTTGGCGGCCGGCAGTCATCGTGATCGGTCGCCGGGTTCGCTCCAGACAGATACAGGTCGATCGCGGCTTGGGACACGGCTGAGTTGCCGCCGAAGACTCGCAAGTCGACCGCAGCGTTCCCACCACGGGCAGCATCGAGGTACGACGCTGTGTCCGCAGGGATCTGGGCGGGATCGGCCAGCACCAGCGGGGCGCACAGGCGGCACAGCAGTACTGGGTGTCCGCCCCGAGCGGCATACGGTCCCGCCACCAGAGCGTCGGCGAACACCTCGCCGCTGGCCACGATCGCCGTGCGGCCCAACCCCGGCATCACACCCGGCGTGATCTGGCGCGCAGCCGCCACGCCAGTGCTGTAGCGATCCGACCCGCTGACCCGCGAAGCGGTGATGCCTGCTTGCGCCAGCGCTTCGAGCACCCCCGCGCTGACCCCGCGCCCGGGACCGTGTTCGCCGCCGCCCGCGTCAGGTCCGATCACCACCGCGTCGGTCACACTTGCACGCCCCAAGAACGCCAGAGCGTCAGCGCGCAGCCCGTCCGGCGAGGTCATCAACACCGACGCGCCCGACGCTCCCGCCACCGAAGCCGCCACCACAGCGTCAGTCCAACGCTCACCCGACACCAGCACTACCGATGACAGCGAGCCCCCGGCTTCAGCAGCCACCGCCTCCGCAATCAGCAACGACATGGCGTAGCGATCCGCGCCGCCGTACCGGAGCACTTCGACGCCGAGATCGTCGTCCGCTGCGGCCGCTGCGGTACGTGCCGGCCACCCCAGCGCACCGCCCAGCCCGACGACGACAGACAAGAGGACAGCAGCCAGGCGCCTCACCCACGGCACGCTACCTGCCCCTGTCGGACAGATCAGCGCCCTCTCAGGGCGACTCCGCTGCTGAGCGGTTGGTGGCCCTGAAGCTCAATCGCCGGCGGGAGGCAGTGCGGCGGCGGGAGGCAGTGCGACGGCGGCTTCGAGCCGGGCGAGACGTGCGGTGTGATCGAGCAGCGTCGCATTGATCTCACGGAACCCCGCCTGCATCTCGGTCCGCAGGCCACCGATCTCGGAGTACATGTCGGTGCGCAGGCTGCCGATCTCGGAGTGCATCTCGGTGCGCAGGCTGCCGATCTCGGAGTACATGTCGGTGCGCAGGCTGCCGATCTCGGCCCGGAGGCCACCGATCTCGGAGTGCATGTCGTCGCGCAGGCCACCGATCGCGGAGTGCATGTCGTCGCGCAGGCTGCCGATCGCGGAGTGCAGGCTGCCGATCTCGGAGTGCAGGCCACCGATCTCGCCACGCAGTTCGGTGCCCAAGCTGTCGATGCTGTCCCCGAGTGCGCTGAGCTGCCACACCAGCAGCGCGCCGATCACACCCAGCACCGCTGTCAACACCCCCGCCAGCACACCGATGATCACATTCGGCGACACCGGCTCGCGGGTCATTCGAACATCCCGCCCCGGCTCGGGCGCACTGCTTGCAGCAGTCGGAACCGCTGAATCAGTCGGACCAGCCGGTGCAGCCGAGGCCGGAACAGCCGAGGCATCGTCCCCGGTAGCGGAAGAGCGTTCTGGATCGGCCGATGGGGTCATGGCAGCAGTCGTCTCGGCTGGTGCGGACATCAGGCCTCGCTGAGCGTCGCGGCGCAACAAAGCGCACGTGTGGGTTCAGATCGACCGCCGCATCAGCCGGGCAGCGAGGCACTACCAACGTAACAAACCGCACCACACAAACCTGCACCGATTTCATCGGCAAGCCCCACCGCACACATGCAAGCCCCGCCGCACCCATGGAAGCCCCACCGCACCCATGGAAGCCCCGCCGTACACATGCAAGCCCCGCCGCACCCATGGAAGCCCCACCGCACCCATAGAAGCGGTAAGGCAGCGACCGCCGACGCTGCCGCGACCACGTCGGACATCCGTTAGCCGCTCGCCAGCACCGCCGTGCACCCCGCTACTGTCGTGGGCTTCTCGGCAAATGGCGGGAGAGCGACAGCATGGGGCTTCGGAATCGTGGCCGAAGGGGCCTGCCGAAGCGACGCATCCCGCTGAGCCGCCGACGCCGCTCGGCCGCTGCCGCCATCGGCTGCTTGCTGGGCGCATCTGTGCTGTCGGTCGTCCCGAGCGCCTGGTCCACCAGCCCCGGCGCCAGCGCAGCCGCCGCAGTAGTCCGCGACACCGGAACGCTCGTCGTCGCGCTCGCATCGTCGCTCTCCGATGTGGGCACAGCGTCGTCGTTGGTTGCTGCGGGCGAGGGCGACGCCGTTCTGTTCGCCGAATCGACCGACTCACTAGGCAGCGCGGCATCCACAGCAGCCGCCCGCTGGCAGCCCGAGCGGGTGCTCATCGTCGGCGGCACACAAGCAGTCTCGGACAACGTCGAGGACGAGCTCCGCCGCCTCACTGCCGGCGTGAGGGTCATACGTCTCGCCGGCGACGACCGCATCCACACAGCAGCGCTGGCAGCCGACCGGGTCCTGGAAGGCAAGACGCCCGAGGCGGTGATCATCGCCAACGGCTGGTCGTTGCCCGATGTCGGCGTGGCAGCATCCGCGGTGGCGTCGGGAGCTGCGGACGCAGTGCTCTACGCCAGCGGCGACGATCTGGGCGAGCCGACCCGCAGCGCCCTCCAGCGCCACCGTCCTCGCCTGGTGCTCATCGCCGGCGGCCCCGCAGCGTTGACACCGCAGGTGCAGTCCGACGCCGAGACCGCCGCAAGCGCCACCGAGTCTCGCCGTCTGGGCGGCGCAACGCGTGTCGAGACAGCGGCGCTTGTCGCCAGCGACGCCATCGCCGCCGGAGCGACCACCCTGGTCGTCGCGAATGGCTGGTCACTCCAAGACGTCGGGCTCGCCGCAGCACTGGCCGCCGCTTTGCCCAACAGCACCGTCGCCTACACGGCGGGCCCAGCAACACTCGGCGAGCCATCCGAGCAAGCCATCGCCGGCGCCCGGCTCAACCGAATACTCCTCGTCGGCGACGAAACCTCCCTCAGCGCCGAACTGCACACGCAACTGACGGGCTCCGCAGGCTCCGCAGGCTCCGCAGGCACGCCAGACACCCTCACGCGCATCACATCGCCCGTCCAAGCGTTCTACGCCGCCGTGGACCTCGAGCCACCGGACCGCTTCACCGCGGTCACCGCCGGGACTCAGCGCACGTGCGCCCTGCGCGACGACAAGGCCGTCATCTGCTGGAAATCGGACCTCGAATCCGCTGCAATCGTGCCGCCCGGGAAATACGACACCGTGCCGTCAAGCACGGTCGGCCCATGGCTCGGGCACTCGTGCGCCCTGCGCGACGACAAGGCCGTCATCTGCTGGGGCGCCAACGAGGACGGTCAATCCGACCCGCCGAGCGGAGCCTTCGCAGCCGTGGCCGCAGGAGGTAAGCACTCGTGCGGGCTCGGCGAAGACCAATCGATCGTGTGCTGGGGCGACAACAACGACGGGCAGTCCGACGCGCCCGAAGGCACATTCACTGCGATCGACGCCGGCCACATTCACTCATGCGGGATTCGCGACGACCAGACGGTCGCCTGCTGGGGCGCCCGCCATGACGGCCGGACCGACGCACCGGAGGGCAAGTTCATCGAAATCGGCGCAGGCGGCTCGCACTCGTGCGGGATCCGTGAGGATCACACGGTCGCCTGCTGGGGCAACAACTTCTATGGGCAGATCGACCCGCCCGCCGGGCCCCACAGCGGATTGTCCGTCGGCGGATGGCACACCTGCGCGCTGCGCGACGACCGCACGGCGAGCTGCTGGGGAAACATCTCGAGCCGCCAGGCAGAGGCCCCCGCCGGCCGCCTCGCTGCGGTCAGCGCAGGTTCGACGCACACGTGCGGTCTCGGAGAAGACGGCACGATCGAATGTCACGGGTTTGGTGTGTGGGGCTGGGCGAACTCTGCCCCCGGCGACGACGGCGTCGCGATACAGGCCGTGTACGCCGTCCCCGACGGCGAGTCGCCGGTGAGCACCCGCTCCGAAGGCATCTCCGACGCGGTCAAGGCGGCGCAGACATGGTTCCGTTCCCAAACCAATGGCCGGCACCCGGTCTTTGAGCGAAACGGAAACACGATCGACGTCAAAGCCATTCGAGTGGGCCCGGCGCCGGCAGCTGCTGAACCGACGAATGGCGGGACCATGGCCGCCGAGATCCGGGCGACTCTCGGCCTGCCGCCCTTTGCGCCGCTGCTCATCTTCATGGAAGGGAAGTTCGAGACCGCCAGCGCTTGCGGCTGGAAGACCGAGAACTATGTAGTGGTCCCGATCGAGAACTGCGGCATCAAACCCGAGCCTGGCGCCAGGTGGCCGTACGGCGCGTCGTACATCATCGGGCACGAACTCACCCATCTTCTCGGGGCCACACCCAGGTGCGCACCGAACCACGACGGCACGAGTCATGTCAACGACGACAACCGCGACGTCATCTGGTTGGGACCCAGCGCTCGCGACTGGGACAACCTGATGCTCGACGTGGGCCACGACGACTACTACATGCACGGACGCGACGACTGCTTCGACATCGCCAACCACCCGCTGCTGCGCACCGAGTGACAGGCGGACGAGCCTGACGCCGCCTCGTGGGTGGCCTACAGGATCGTCAGGTTTGCCACGAACAGCGCCACGATGAACCCGATCACCGTGTAGTGGTGCGCCTTGACCGATCTCAGGTCGCTCTTGCGCTCAGCGCGCTCGCGTTCGCGCAGCGTGGCCGCTTCGGCGCGATCCGCTTCGCGTAGCGTGGCCGCTTCGGCGCGATCCGCTTCGCGTAGCGCGAAGAGCATGTCGAACCTCTGATCTACTCGTTCGAACTGTTTGTCGATCTGTTCGAACCGTTTGTCGATCCCTGCCAGATCGGTCTTGGTGGCCAGGTCTGACAGAGGCGCGGGGGCCAGGCACGACATCAGATACTCCGCAAGCGGCTCATCGGTGTGCTCACGGAACCAAGCGTAGAGCCGAGATCGATCTTCTTCAGACACGGTCACCTCCCGTTGCGGACCCGCAACTCGCCAGCGCGCCCGGCTGCGCACGACATTGCGCGACCGTAGGCACCGGGCTGTAACTGGCCAAGCGATTTTCGGTACACGTCGGTCATATCGGCGCGCACTCCGGCCTGACGCTCCAGCGCGCCAATCCCCACCCAAAAGGTCTGCACCTTCAGCCCCCGGGGAGAAAGGTCTAGGAGGACCGCGCCCGGACGGCGAGCGCCGAATTCACCCCTGAGGAGGCCGCGCCGGGATTCGCCCACTCGAACCCCTCACGGCGGAAGCCGCCGAAGCGTGAACAGGCCGCGATCTATTCGCGCAGCCTCTGGGGCGGTCTGGATGCTCGTGCGGTGGCGGTGGCGGTGGCAGTGGCGGTGGCGGTGGCGGTGGCAGTGGCAGTGGCAGTGGTGGTGTTGGTGTCACCAGTGGCGGTGTCACCGGTGGCGGTGTCACCAGTGGCGGTGTCACCGGTGGCGGTGTCACCAGTGGTGGTGTTGGCGGCGGTGTCGCGGTCGCGGGGTTGGGTGGTCCATTGGCCGGTGGTGGGGTGGCGCCCAAGACGTTGCTTGTTCTTGTGGAGATCGTCGTGGCAGTCGTCGCACAGGGCGGCGAGGTTGGAGATGTCGGTGGTGCCGTTGTCGGCTTGCCATTCGTCGATGTGGTGGTAGTCGCAGCGGTGCATGGGTTTGCGGCACAGCACGCAGCCGCGGTCGCGTATCGCGATCGCGAGCTGTTGTGCGACGCTGGCGTGTCGGCGGCTGCGTCCGAGCCACAGCACTTGTCCGGGCCCGGCGAAGAGTGCGCTGCTGATGCGCGTGTCGGGCGAGAGATCATCGAGGATTGACGGCGGGATGGGTCCGGCGCCGAGGGCTTCGCAGAGTCCGTCGGGTTTGGTGCCGTCGATGACGCCGATGTCGGCGATGATCACCAGCTGGTTGGGTGCCTGAGCGGGCCGCCACCCCTCGATTGAGCGGCCCGCCGCGCCCGCTGGCACGACATCGCCGTCGCCAGATCCCGCATCGCCGTCGCCAGGTCCCGCACCGCCGCCCCGATTGGGTTCGGCATCGCTGGGGCGGCCGTGTTGGGCGTTGCCTTGGGCACAGCGGTTGGCATTGCATTGTGGGTTGGGTTCGGCATCGCTGGGGCGGCCGTGTTGGGCGTTGCCTTGGGCACAGCGGTTGGCATTGCATTGTGGGTTGGGTTCGGCATCGCTGGGGCGGCCGTGTTGGGTGTTGCCTTGGGCACAGCGGTTGGCATCGCTGTGTGGGCTGCGTTCGGCGTGGCCGTGGTGATCGCGGCTGGCAGCGCCGCCGTTGCCTGGCTCGGCATCGCCCTTGCCGCCCCCGTCAGGACCGCCTTCGTCGGGTGACCGGTGGGCGGTGTTGTGAGCGCGAGCGGCGGGGTGTCCGATGGTGGCCAGGGCGTCGCGGTTGGTGAGCATTTCGAACACGCTGTCAGCGAGGCGTTGGCGGTTGTCGCGTATCTGGTCCGGTGTGCCGTCGCGTCCGCCGTCGAGCCGCCACAGGGCGTCGTTGTAGTTCTCGACTGCTTGGAGCACCAGTGCGTAGCTGACCGGGTCGAGGCGGGCGTTGAGCACACCCATGCCCGTTGACTCGTCAATGAACAGCGCGGCGGAGCGGTCGCGGCGCTGACGGTCCAGCACCGTCCGCGCAGCAGCGGGGTCGTGGCGGGCAGCAAAGTCGCGGGCGTCGCGGCGCAGCACCTCCGGCGAGACGCCTGCCGCGGCTTCGAGCAGCTCTGCGGCGTCGTTGACGGCTTCGGGGCTGGTGCGCCGAGCAGCATCAGCGAGCACTTCTGCGTGTTCTGCGGTGAGCTCGCCCAAAGCGAGGCCGCGTGCCACGTTGGGCATCTGAGCGACCTGCTCGCTGACCTCGACGGTGCGCTTGGCCCGCCGCACGCTCACGCGCGCCTGGTCGCGCAACACCGTGCGACCCGAACCGGGACGCGCAGCCTCCAGCGCCGCAGTGGCGTTCAGCAGCACCGCTTCCACCGCTGAGCGCAGCCTTCCGCCGGCCGCGATCACTTGTGCGAGCACGTCGCTATCCGCGCCTCGCATCGGCACCCGCGACGCCCGAGCGACAACGTCGCGCGCCCCGCACAACGCCGGCAACACAGCCTCAGCCAGTGACACCGGCTCAACCGGAGGCGCAGTCATCGGCGTCTCTGCGGCGACGTTCGCCAGCACCGCGCACGCCCGCATTTCGGCCGCCGGATCGTTACGAACGTCTGTCTCCCTCATGACGAACACCATAAACATGCGGTGTTACACGAATACCTCACGAAGGCGCTGAAACGACATCCCGACGCTGTCGCCCCGCAACGCGCTCAGGCACGCGAGAAGGCACGTTCCATGCCGAAGATGGATTCCACGGCCAGCCGTAGCGGGAGGCCTACAGGATCGTCAGGTTCGCCACGAACAGCGCCACGATGAACCCGATCACCGTGTAGTGGTGCGCCTTGACCGATCTCAGGTCGCTCTTGCGCTCGGCACGGTCGCGTTCGCGCAGCGCGTCCGCTTCGGCACGGTCGTGCTCGCGCAGCGCGTCCGCTTCGGCACGGTCGTGCTCGCGCAGCGCGTCCGCTTCGGCACGGTCGCGCTCGCGCAGCGCGTCCGCTTCGGCACGGTCGTGCTCGCGCAGCGCGTCCGCTTCGGCACGGTCGCGCTCGCGCAGCGCGTCCGCTTCGGCACGATCCGCTTCGCGTAGCGCGAAGAGCATGTCGAACCTCTGATCGACCCGCTCGAACCGTTTGTCGATCCCTGCCAGATCGGCCTTGGTGGCAAGGTCTGACAGGGGCGCGGGGGCCAGGCACGACATCAGATACTCCGCAAGCGGCTCATCGGTCTGCTCACGGAACCAAGCGTAGAGCCGAGATCGATCTTCTTCAGACACGGTCACCTCCCGTTGCGGACCCGCAACTCGCCAGCGCAAACCCGGTCGCCACAGCGCCTACACGGCCCTCTCAGGGCATTGTCGGCGCCGGGACCCATCCACACCCGGTCAGCTGCCTAGCGGCCGTCCTGCGGCGCTCAGGCGGCGCTCAGGCCGCCCACAGCGCCCAACCCGCACCGCAAGCAGCCGACCCGACCGCAGAGGCAGCGTGGGATCGGCCGCCAACCCGACATGCCGCCGCACCCTGCTGCGAGGCTCAGAACGTTTCGCTTGGCCCGTCCCGCTGCCCAGCGGCGGAAGGCCCTTCCCCGTGGTCGCCGGTTGCTACCTGACCCACGAGCGTCGCCGTTGCCCAGCGATCTGCGCCGCCGATGCGCCTTATGCCTCGCCCGGCGACCTTCTCGTTGGGAACCGCGGCAGTGCCGCCGACGATGTAGCCGCCATCTGTGGCCGCGTCGAGCCGCGCAGCCTGGTCTGTGGGCATCGGCTCGTCGCGGGTGCCGGCCAGCACGATGCAGTCGGTCTCGATCACTCCTGCGAGTGTGACGGCGCTGTCCCGACTGGGTGGGCAGGCCACCAGCCGGTTCAGGTCAACTGTGCAGCTCGCGCGGGTCAGGTCTGTGTTCGACCTAGGCCCGCAATTGTGCGAAACGTGATCGAGACGCGTCGCTGACGCTTGATCTTCTGTCCGTTCCAATCGTCTGCCCGCCGCTTGGCGATGCCGTGGCGCCAGGCCGAGCGTGCATCACCGTGCATGAGAACGAGGCTGCGCGGCTCCAACCGCTGCACGAAGCCGTCCCCAGTCGGCACCTGGGTGCGTGGCATTGCCCCCCGCGGTACTCATGTCGTGTTGAGGGGGCGGTTCGTTGTGCCTTCGTGGCTCGCCTTGCCTTAGCTACGCGCGTGGCTTTCGCAGCCCGCCGTGACTGTGACTGGGGCGACTGCCTCGCTGACATCCGTCGTGCCGTCATGCCGCCACGAGTTCGGCGATGCCATGGTTCTCGATCTGGTGCCCGATCACATACGAGGAAACGCCGAACTCGTCGGCAAGGTCGGCGACAAGGTCTTGATCGACGAATTTGCCGGTAACTCTTTCCGCCAAGCTCGCGGATGGTGCCAGGAATTCAGCTGCAAAGGCTCGGTTCCGCTGCTGCCGCTCAGTGTTGGCTCTCGTGAGCAGAGCGTCGTTGCTGGTTGTCAGCGCCTCGGCCAATGCACGGCAAAACAGAAATCGTTGACTGGTCTTCCCGGCCGCCCTCAACCCGAATGACACAGTCTGCGAGTCTCGGGACCTCACCACTCCATCGATTGACGTCAGCGCATCCAGAGATCTGACGGGCCGAGTGGCTCGCTCAAACGTCGCGAAGTCTTGGCAAATCGCCTCGGCCAGCCTTGCCGTGGTGGCGATGAGGTCACCGTTGAGGCCAAGCCTGCGGCGGGTCTGCCTGGCCAACTCGTAGCCCGCCTGCCACGGGCGGCTCGCCTGGTGAGACAGGTCGCCCAAATGCAGCAGACTTGCCCCAAGCCGAACCTCATTGGTTACCGCCTGCTCCATGGCCTTGCGGATCGCAGTGCACGCCGACAGTGGCTCGTCGGAACCTAACGCGGGCAGAGCTTCCTCTCGCAGATCGCCCAGCAACTCTCCGACCTGCAGCACGAGGCTCTCCTGCGGTCCGTCAAGGTCGTAGGGATCCCTGCCGAGTCCTGCCGCGGTCGCGCAGAACGCGAGCTGGTCGGCATCGGTGGCCTCGATGGCCGCCCACTCTGACTGCAGATGCGTGGCGGTGATGCCGCATGCCGAAAGTCGACTCACCACCATGTCAACGAAATCAGAACATTCCTGTACGAATTGGTCACGATCGACCGTTATCGAGCCGCGACTCCGAAACTCGAGCTCATTCCACTCCGGCATCCGGTCGGTCCATACGATGTGCGTCAGTCGGCCCGCCGAGCTGAACCGCACATCGGGCAAGGCATAGCCCTCTGCGCCGGTCACCAGACTGTGGCGCTGAGCGAACGCCGGATCAGTTCGGTTGCGGAGATTCTCGGTCTCATAGGCGAGGAACCACCAATTCGACACCAGCCACTCGGCCATCGGATAGAGAGGGACATAGACAGCGTCACGCAGCGTCCGTGCCCGCTTGTCGTCAACCCGCGTTAGCACCGCACTCTCGGCTTGGATGCGCAACGAAGCGAACGTTGCGGCCAGTTCCGGCCCCTTGATGCCGGTGCCGTCAAGCCATTCGACATCGAAGCGCAGTGCGCTCATCGGGTCCTCTCCATGTGCGAGGGCCACTCGTCTGGTCTGAGCGGGTAGCCGTCTTCCCATGGCCCACCGGTCGAGCCAGCGCGCATGGCGGAACGAAGCCAACCGGTGACCATCTCGATGTCGTTGAGATCTCGGGGGCTGTCGATCTCGACGACCGCCCGTGTCACGCCACGATGGAATGCGACCGCGTACTTGATATTGAGGCTCCTGACTTCGTCGGGGTCCAGCTCTCACCAACCGCGCATGGACGCAACAATTCGGTCCCTGTCATCGCCCGGCCGATATCCGCTGCGGTGGCTCTCAATCGCTCGATAGCTGAGACGGAACAGGATCGCCGGCGGCGCATCGTCGGGCACATCAGGAATCTCGTCGTTCTCACTCATCACTTCTCCCAGGACGGGTTGGTTCAGACATCGGCAACAAACGCCATCCAAGTTTGCGCCCGCAGCCGTCCCAACTGCGGACTGGTGAAATCGCCGAGCTTTCTGATCGGCCGTGAGGTGACGCGAGAAGCCCCGAGGCCGAGACCCCGGGCCTCCTAGTTGTTGGTCTTCACCGACGGGGTGGGCAGGCCACCAATCGGTTCAGTTCAACTATTACGACGACGGGTATGTCGGTGTCGTCGGACCCTTGACGCCGCTGCTGGTACGGATGCGGTGCTGAGAATCAGCGTTGAGCTTCTCGTTCTCATCCTCGGAGTCGGGATCGTCGTTGAAGCCGGTTGCGACATCGACTACTTCAACTGCAGTCTCGTCATCGGCTGTATCCGGATCGTCGACAACCGCATCCTTGCCGCCAGCGGTCGTGACAAGGTCACGCGCCATGGGCAGATGCCTCACATTCGGCGTGTCGAGAGCGTCGGTGCCGAGGAACTCATTCCGGGTGGGTGTTGTCTCACCGGCAGGCGTATTCCTCTTAATCGTCGCATCGAACATATCGGCGAACAGCTGGTCGTCATGGATCACGTTGACAAAGCCGTTGAAGCGAACATCGATCGCAACCCCCGTCACGCCGCCAGTGAACGTGCTGGTGATCTGATGATCCAAGTCTCCGACCGGCATTTCGTCGTTGACCGCCTTGCCGAGGCACGGATTGGCGCCGGCGAGGCCTCGATCTCGCGGCGGAATTCGAGGCGCAGGGCCGGACCTTCGTCGAGCTTGAAGACGACGGCAACACCGTGCGGCGCCGGCCGTAGTGTCCGCCGCGCTGGCCAGCCTGGGTACCAGCCGAGCTCGCGAGCCACTCACCCGCACAGCCCTGCGGGGTTACTCGTCTGAGGCTGTCAGCCCGGCCCAGGTCTCAAGGCGGGAGAGGCGGTCGGTGTGATCGAGCAGCGTCGCGTTGACTTCGCGGAACCCTGCCTGCATCTCGGCCCGCAGGTCGCCGATCTGGCCTTGCATGTCGGTGCGCAGGCCGCCGATCTGGCCTTGCATGTCGGTGCGCAGGCCGCCGATTTCAGACCGTACGCCGCCGATCTGGGCCTGCATGTCAGACCGCAGGCCGTCGATGTTGTCGCCGAGGGCATTGAGCTGCCACAGCAGGAGCCCTGTGAGCAGTCCCCCCACCAGGGTGATGATCACGTTGGGCGACACCGGACGGAGTTGCTTGCCGGCGATTCGCCGAGCGAGTCCAGGCGTGTCTTGATGGGGTGGTTCGGGTGCGGCGGCTGCTGGCGCATCGGCGCGTGGCGTTGCCTGGTCGGCGGCCAGCGTGCTGGGGGACTCGGGGCAGAGCTCATGTCGGCGGTCGCTTCGACTGTGGCGGACACTGGACCTCGCTGAGCGTCGCGGCGCAACAGAGCGCACGTGTGGTTTCAGGACGACCGCCGCATCAGCCGGGCAGCGAGGCAACCCACACCGTAGCCCGCCGCGCCGCCAGGCCTGCATCGATTTCATTGCTAGACCAAATCGCGTTCAGGAATGCGAGAAGTCCCGGAGTCCATCGTTTCCGAGGCCAGATCATCTAGGTGGAGGGATTCTGCTCGTCGGGCCCTTGGTTGGGTCAAGAGGATGGCGAGATCGTTGAAGGCCTACACCGGGCCGTTGATCGCCGGCGGTGCATCGTCGGGCACAGAAGGCAAATCGACAGCGTCTGTCATCGATGCTCCTGGCTCGGAAGCGTGGACTCGCTGAGAGCAGCCATCCGCGTCGAAAGCGAGCTGCGCAGACGCGAGGAGCCCCGAGGCCGAAACCCCGGGGCTCCTAGTTGTTGGTCCTTATCGACCGAGTGGACAAGCCACCAACGAACCTGCGGGGCGGAACTGCATTTTCCGACGCGTCAGGCCGCGCACGTCAGTTCTGTGCTTGCTCCAGATCTGCGATGGTGCGAAACGTGATCGAGACGCGTCGCTGACGCTTGATTTTCTGTCCGTTCCATTCGTCTGTACGCCGCTTGGCGATGCTGTGGTGCCAGGCCGAGCGTGCGTCACCGTGCATGAGGACGAGGCTGCGCGGTTCCAGCCGTTGCACGTACTTGTCGCCGGTCGCGCCACAGCAGAAGTCCATGTTGACCGCTGAGCCCAGGCTCACGGTCGCGACGACCGGTCCGAAGCAGTCCCTGTCGATGTGCGGCGCAATCCCTTGCCCGGGCTCGTACTCGTTGACGATCGCCTGCTCGAAGGGGCGTTGTGCATCGAGCAGGTGCACCGCTACTTCGGTTGCAGCTGCATGGATCTTGTAGGTGAGCTGCGTCAACCACTCCGGCAATGGCCCGATGCGGGCCGACTCGTCGAGCTTGCGGTTCAAATAGTCGTACTTGTATCCGAAGTGCAGCACGCGCCGAGAGAGATCCGGCAGCCACTCAGAACCGTCGATCTGCGCAAGCAGTTCGGCTTCCTCGAGACACCTGCTTGGTCGAGTTTCTGCCCGAGTTCAGGCAGTCGGCCGCCGCTGAGACTCACGGTGGTGTAGATCAGCTCGACGGCACGAAAGACCTCTGCATGACCCCTCTGGTACCTGAAGGCGTCATGTAGCGCGTGACCATCGGGCTCGTCTGGATTCAACTGCCCACGGCGGTCCGGAGAGCTGGCAGCGTCTCGCTGCACCTGTGAGATCTCTCGCCATTGTTGTTGTATGACCTCCTCATAGAGGTGGTCGTAATCGACTGACATTTGGATTCCCCTCACAAGGTCAGTTGGTGCCCAGTGCCATCCCACAGGACTGAGGCGCACGCGGGCCTGGGCTCTGGATGCGTGGTGTTCAGATGACGGTGGATCGTTGGACGCAAGGAGCCCCGGGGCGCAAACCCCGGGGCTCCTCGTTGTTGGTCTTCACCGACCCGGTGAGTAAGCCACCGATCGGTTCAGTTCAACGGTGCAGCTAACTCCTACTCGGGCGCCTTGACGCTGCTGCTGCGACCGATGCGAACCTGAGAATCATCGTTCATCATCTCGTTCTGGGCCGCAGTCGTAGTGTCGTTGGTGGCGTAGCCGGTGGCCACGTCAACGGTCTCGTCCACGTCAGTTGTGGTCGTGTCGTCAGCGTCCTGCCCAGCAGTGGTCACAACCAGGTCACGCACCTGCGGCAGCATGGCTGCGTTCATGGTGCTGGCGCTGTAGGTGACCTTGGTGCCCGGATAGGTCGCTGTGACGGCTGGCGCGTCGGTGGCTGTCTATGGGCGATGTCGGCCAGTAGGCCGACGATGGTGTCTCGCGGCGAAACAGGAACCCGCTTGCCGTCTGTGCCGATCCAGGCCTCCTCGACATACTTCGCCACGTTCGCCGCTCTTGACGACTTCGCCGCACGCGGCGTAAAGCACCAACGCACATCGTCTCGGCCCCGCCAACGGTCGTCGTGGTAGGGGTAGCCGTCCTCGTCAGCGTCGAACCCGTTGTGATCGCTGCTTGGCACGTCTTGCCACTTCCAACCGTCGATCTCGACCACCGAACGCGTCACACCACGATGGAACGCGACCGCGTACTTGACGTTGAGATTCTTGACCTCATCGGGGTCCAGCTCCCACCAGCCGCGCACAGACCCGACGATGCGCTCCCTGTCATCACCCGGCCGGTATCCGCTGCGATGGTTCTCGTCCGGCTGGTAGCTGAGACAAAAAAGGATCGCCGGCGGCGCAGCGTCGGGCGCTTCGGGAATCTCGCCGTTCTCGCTCGTCGCTTCTCCCAGGACGGGCTGATTCAGACAACGGCAACAAACGCCAGCCGAGCCTGCGCCCGCAGCCGCCCCGAAGCCGAGGCGGGCGTGTGGTCTAACTTCGCCGTGATACGGCATTCTCCATGTGAATTCACACTGGACTCTGTCCGACGTGACTCAGCGGGCAAGAAAACCACAGCGCGGTGTAGTTGTTCAGCATGTCAACATGTCACCGAAGTTCGTGGATCAGCTGATCTCAGCGTTGACAGACAACATGCCGAAGAATGCCGAGGACATGGCACCCGCTGACGCAGCAAGCTTGACGGGAGCGGGTCGTTTGATTTCAGCCAAGTTGGGACTCGCTCGCAACATCGACGGTCGACGACGAGGGTTCGAACAGCCTTGAGAACTAGGAGATGAACGGCCGCGATTGGGGATGCTGTGGGTCGAGCAGTCTTCGCATGACGGCCTGGTGCAGCTGGGGCCCAGGATTCTCCTGCCATGCGAGCCAGGTATGGACCACAGACTTCGTGACGTCAACGTCCCGCAGGGCCGCTCCCAGTCCGCGCGCCCCGTCAACACTGTGTCTGGCGTACTCCAAGAGTTCGGCGGCCGTGTCGGGGACGAGGCCGAGTAGGAATTCTTCCAAGGCGCCTTGGTGGCGGTTGTCCGGCATGATCCAGACGCCGAGCCAGGAACCGTCAGGCCGTTTTCGAACGAAGCCGTCTGGTGGTATCTGCTCAGGCAGATCGGCCATGTCGGGCAGCTCGGACTCGCATCGTTGCCGGATTGCATGCCAGCGCCCTGAAGCGTCGCCGTTGGCGTCGACGATCACGCCGAGCCGTTCGAGACCGCTGGCCTTGAATTCAGTCGAGATCGTTCCGGCTTTGAGGATGTTCTCGACGCCGCCCAAGTCATCGATGCACGGCACCCGACTTCCGACTTCGGCTTCTTTCCATGAGATTCCCTGCGCCTCGACGAGCTTTGGGATCAGCCTTAGTTCGGTTGCTCCCTCCACGAGCAGCTTCATGGCTGGTGTTCGCGTCTGGCTTGCCACCTAGCGGACCTCGAGACCGCGCTCTGCGGCCACCACAACCTCGTGCTCGCCGAAGCTGACACCGCTCCTGCCGTTCTCAGGTTCGATCCGGTGAATTGTCAGATCACCGGGCGGAACGGCGTCGGGATCAGCGACCGAGGCGAGGCTCTCGTAGCAGTCGCGGCTGTGGGTGGTGGCGAACACCTGCACGTCCAGGGACCTTGAGCGCTCGGCGAGCATCGTCCACATCTTCTGCATCACGGTGTAGTGCAGGCCCGTGTCGATCTCGTCCACTAGCAGCACCCCACCTCGCGCACGCGCTAATGCCAGCGCCAAGCCGAGCAATCGCCACATCCCGTCGCCGACACTGCCGATCGGAACGCGACCGTCGACGCCTTGCATCCGCAGGAGTATCCCGCCCCGCGCACTGCTGCCGAGCGGTGCACGTCTCGACGCGAGCACCGCAAGCCGCTCCACGCGAGGCTCGATGAGCCGCATGGCTTCCACCGCCCCGTCCTCAGCATCAGTCAGCACCACATCGTCGAAGATGTCGCCGACATCGCCGGGAACCAGACCGCCTGTGCCCACGAACTGGACCCGTGGGACGTCGTCGTCGGCACCCCAGCCATGCCGGGCCGGCTGCCGAACCGGCAGCATCCCGTCGGCCGTCAAAGCCGCCTGGAATTCGCCTTTTCGTTCACTGGACGTCCAAACAAGACGCCCTGGCGACTCGTCCGCAGCCTCCCTGGCGTCGTCATGAAGGGGCAGCCTTATCTGCACTTGTCCCATTTGCACCGATAGTTCTGCCGTGACTGCCCCAAGCTGCGAACCGGAGCCGGACCGTTGCCCCGACACGCGGATGCGCTCTGACATGTTTCGGTACGAGAACAACTGGGCGATGTCGTACACGCGGCCTTGATCCTCGTCCGGCAGCCATTCGCCGCGCAATTCGAGCACCGAGCGCAACACGCGGTAATCAGCCGCCGAGTGCAGCAGCCCGACGCATTCAAGCACCGAGGTCTTGCCCGAATTGTTCGATCCGACCAGCAGGTTCACCCGGCTCAAGCCTTCGAGCCGCACCTGTTCGAGACTCCGGAAGCCGCTGATCTCAATTGACGAGTACACGGCACTGCCCCCGGGCCCGAGGCCTCACTAGTGGCATCAATCCTACCGTCCCGCCTCCGCGTGGGTCTCCGCCGACGAGCGCCCACTGGCTGCTGGCCGGCTACGGTGGGAGGCGGCAACTTCCGTCAGCACTTCGGCATCACTTGGGAAGCCGCCGCAGCACACCGATGAGATTACATCGCTGAGCTGCTCTCGAGGTTCGTCCGATCAGCTAGCCCACGCTCGCTCTACCAACGAGGCGCCCACACCAATTCCGCCGCCGATGTAACGCTCTCGGCATTGGAGCGGCGCAACCTAGCCCCGGGCCCCGATCGCGGCCCTGACGGTCTCGCAAGCCCGGTTGCACTGCACTCAGGTACCGGGCCGCGCCTACGTCAGCAGCACACCTAGTCAACGCCACGAGTCGTCCCCCGGTGCCCTCAGGGCCGTTTCGGCTATTGGACCATATTGGGGGGGACCCGCCGGCCGGTGAGCGGCCGTCCTGTGGCTCTCAGGCGGCACTGAGGATGCTTGGGTCACCCGCGCCGTATCGGAGTCTCCCAAGGTCTCGCTTCCTGCGGTAATCGGTCGACGACTAACGGCGAAGACCCATGTGGAAACGGTGGTGTCGATTGGGGTCGATGGGGATGGGCGGAGACGCGAGGAGCCCCGGGGCGCAAACCCCGGGGCTCCTCGTCGTTGGTCTTCACCGACCCGGTGGGCAGGCCACCGATCGGTTCAGCTCAACTGTCAGCTAACTCCTACTCGGGAGCCTTGACGCTGCTGCTGCGGCCGATGCGAACCTGCGAGGCAGCGATCATGTTCTCATCGACCTTGATGGTCGTGGGTGCATCAATTGCGTAGCCGAGGGCGACCGGCGCAACTGCGTCAGGCGCTGTCAACGTTGCCAAGGCAAGGCCAGCTCGCACCTCGTCGGTCAGGCCATGGTTCGGGTCCGTCGGACTACCTGCTTGAGCGTCGACGACTCCAGCCTTCCCGGCGCGTTCAGCCGTTGCAGCCAGAATGTCTCCGAGCAGCTCGTTGTTCTCGCTGCCAGTCAAGCCGGTTGCGCTGATGTGGGCGTTGAACGTGACTTGGATCGCGACCTTGGTCTCGCCGCCAGCCAGCGCGCTGATTGACCATTCGTCGCTGTCGCTGGTGAGCAACTCGGCCAGCTTCACCGAAGTGGCAGCAGATGTCTTCGCCGACACGTGCTCGCTCGCTTTTTCCGGAATCCATGCGCTTCCTGCCGAGGACACCTGGGAGACAGCCGGCGAGCACATCGCATTCGCGTGGCGAACAGTCGGCGGGGACCTGCGCGATGCCGTCGACGCGTATCAGACCGAATCGGCCGGCTGCGAACGGTGACAATCCAGGTGCTGCATGCGTACGGTGACAACAGCCGTCTTGCGTGCGAACGGTGGCATCGGGTAGGTTGCGAGCATGGCGGCTGGGGCGGCGTTCGCGGTGCGCTCTGCGGGTTCGTTGGCGCGTGTGATCGCCGATCGCCGGGCGCTGTCGGGGTTCACGCAGAAGGCGCTCGCGGAAGCGGCTGGGGTGTCGCGCAAGCTGGTGTGCGATGCCGAGGCGGGCAAGCTGACCATGCAGGTCGACGGCCTTGTCAAGATCTGCCAAGCGCTCGGCTGCGATCTGGTGGTGCGCGTGGCCGAGCCGGGGCGCTTGGGCTATCGAGACGTGCTCGCGCCGCTGGAATGACCTCGGGGGTGCTCAGGGTGCGTCTGGGCGGCAGGCGTGCGGCGACGGTCGCCCCCACGGCGCACGGCCTGGTGCTCACCTATGAGGCGGACTACCTGGCCTTCGTCGAGGCGGTGCCGCTGTCGCTGTCGCTGCCGCTGCGAGCACAGCCCCATGAGGGGCGTCTGGTGACCGATTGGCTCGACGGCTTGCTGCCCGACCTGCCGACGCAGCGAGACCAGTGGCGCCGAGCCGCAGGTGCGGCTTCGTCGGACGCCTTCGACCTGCTCGCCTCGCCCATCGGCTCGGAGTGCGCCGGCGCAGTGCAGTTCGAGCGTGCCGAACCCGGCGACCCCGGCGATCCGTCGCGACCCGAATCGGCTCTGGTTCCGGTATCCGACGCCGAGCTCGCCGACACGTTGCGCGACATGAGCACCGGCGTGCTGACCGCAGGATGGCGCGACGACCCGCTGGCCAGCTTCAGCCTCGCGGGAACGATGCCGAAGCTGGCGCTGCGCCGCGAAGCCGGCCGCTGGCACAAGGCGCTCGGCGACGAGCCCACCACCCACATCTTGAAGCCCTCCATCGCCGTGTACCCGGGCCAGGCCGTGGGCGAGCATCTCGCGCTCGCGACCGCCCGACGGCTGGGCATCGCCGCGACCCGCACCGAGGTCGCCGACATCGGCGGCGTCGAGACCCTTGTCGTGGAGCGCTTCGACCGCGCCCGCCCGCCCGCAGCGCCGCGCACCGCGGCCCGCATCCATCAAGAGGACATGTGCCAGGCGCTGGGCCGCCCCGCCGCTCAGCGCTTCGAGCGCGACGGAGGCCCCTCGCCCGCCGAGATCGCAGCGCTGCTGCGCGCCTACAGCAGCAGCCCACACGACGACCTCGCCTCGTGGTTCGTGCGGCTCGTGTACTGCTGGGTCATCGTCGCCAACGACGCGCACGCCAAGAACCACGCGCTGATGCACCTGCCCGGCGCCCACTGCCGCCTCGCGCCGCTGTATGACACCGCGTCGTGGCTGCCCTACACCAGCCTGCACGCTTCAGAAGTACATCTCGCCATGTCCCTCGGCGGCCGCTTCCCAGCAGGCCACGGCGCCCGCCACGACGACTGGCGCCGCCTCGCACATGACTTCGGCCTCGACCCCGAGTGGGCTGTCGAGCAGGTGCAGCGAATCGCCTCGGACACATCGGCTCACCTGCTCGCCGAGATCGACTCCCTGCCCGCGCACTGCAGAGCCACTGGCCTCGCTTCGCACCTGCTCACCGCCATCACCCAACGCTGCGCAGACATCAACGCCTAAGCGATCCGACAGCCAACAGCGCCAGATCCCGCTCGGCCGAACCGCACAGCCACAGCGACCGCCAACCCACAGACATTCGGCGCAACCCGATGCGCAGACGCAAGGAGCCCCGGGTTCGAAACCCCGGGGCTCCTCGTTGTTGGTCTTCACCGATTGGCTGGGCAGGCCGCCGATCGGTTCAGATCAACTGTGCAGCCAACTCCTATTCGGGAGCCTTGACGCGTCAGGCCAAGCGAATCAGGTCTGTGCCGGCTCGGGGCGGGCGATGGTGCGGAAGGTGATCGAGACGCGTCGCTGACGTGCGATCTTGCGCCCATTGCAGATGTCTGTGCGCCGCTTGGCGATGCCATGGCGCCACTTCCAGCGTGCGTCGCCGTGGAGCAGGACGAGGCTGCGGGGCTCCAGCCGTTGCACGTACTCGTCGCCGGTCGCGCCACAGCCGAAGTCCATGTTGACCGCCGACCCCAGGCTCACGGTCGCGACGACCGGTCCGAAGCAGTCCCTGTCGATGTGGGGTGCAATGCCCTGGCCGGGCTCGTACTCGTTGACGATCGCCTGCTCGAAGGGGCGTTGTGCATCGAGCAGGTGCACCGCTTCTTCGGTTGCAGCTGCATGGATCTTGTGGGTGAGCTGCGTCAACCACTCCGGCAATGGCCCGATGCGGGCCGACTCGTCGAGCTTGCGGTTCGAATAGTCGTACTTGTATCCGAAGTGCAGCACGCGCCGCGAAATATCCGACAGCCACTCGGAGCTGTCGACCCGCGCAAGCAGTTCGGCTTCCTCGTGAGCTGTCAGGAACTCCGTGTGGTACTCGAGCCCCGATGGAGCGACGGCGGTGTCCTCAGCCAGCAGCGACAGTTGCTTGCTCATTTCCTCATGACCCAGTGCTCTGATTGAACCTGCCAGTTGGCGCTCTGGTCGTCCCACTGCACACGGCGTTCCGGAGAGCTGGCAGCGTCTCGCTGCGCCTGTGAGATCTCTCGCCATTGTTGTTGTATGACCTCCTCATAGAGGTGGTCGTAATCGACTGACATTTGGATTTCCCTCACAAGGTCAGTTGGTGGGCAGGCCACCGATCGGTTCAGTTCAACTGTGCACTCGCCGTGTCGGCACAGACGGTGCTTCGTCGATTCGTCCTCCGAATGCGGAACTAATCCAGCCACGAGACACCAGCAGGGGCCCGACGCGGCCCCCAGCAGACAGCGGTGCCGTCCGTGCGCAGTCCGCAGACGAAGTACCGGGCCGCAGCTAGGGCCGAGAACGTCCCGGTGGGTGTCGCCCTGCGCCCATGATGGATGCGGCACAGAACCGTTCCATCGGCGCGCACCCCGCAGGCGTGGTATCCGCCCACCGCGATGGCTGTGAACGTGCCGCTGAGCGATGTCGGTTCGAAACCCCAGCAGGTCACCGTGCCGTCAGCTCGCAGACCGCAGGTTTCGCTGAAGCCTGCCGAGATCGCGCTGAACGTACCCTCAGGAACGTCGCGCAGCACATCGTGGCCCCCGCCCCAGCACGCAGCCGTACCGTCGTCTCGCAGACCGCACGAGTGCGACTCGCCCACGTCGACCATCTCGAAGCTCCCCTGGGGAGCGTCGGTTTGGCCGAAGGTGTTGTCGCCCCAGCACACAACCGAGCCGCCACGTCTCACAGCGCACCAATGGTCGTGGCCAGCAAGTGCGGACAACGGGCTCGCGGGCGGCTCGATCAGTTGCCCCTCACTGGTGTGACGGCTCGAGCCCCAGCAGGCGATCATTGCGTCGGGCCGCAGTCCGCACGATTCGACGGCGGCGGCAACGACGCTCGTGAAGGCCCCGCCCGGCACATCAGTCTGGCCGAAGGCGTTGCCGCCCCAGCACACGACGGATCCTTCGCTTCGTACTGCGCATGCATGCTCCTCGCCGGCATCGATCGCCGTGAACGGTCCTTCGGGCGGCCGCGTCAGCGAGTTGATGTCAAACCCCCAGCACACGACGGCTCCGCTGTCGCGGACTGCGCACGAGTGTCCTGGCCCGGTGGCGATCGCACTGAACGTTCCGCCCGGTGCGTCGGTCTGGCCGCGGTCGTTGAGCCCCCAGCAAGCGATAGTCCCATTCGTGCGAAGACCGCAGTAGTGGTGCAGGTTTCCGTCGATCGCGACGAAGGCTCCCCGAGGCGGGTTCGTCTCTTGTAGGGCCAGACCCCAGCAGTCGATGGACTGGTCGGTCCCGATCGCGCATGCCGAAAAGTCCGCAGTCGCGATCGCCGTGTAGGCGCCACGAGGTGTATCGGCGATTCCGACGTGTTCGAGGAGGTCCTCCGAGCCCCAGCAGTCGATGGACTGGTCGGTCCGGATCGCGCACCCATGAGAAGTGCCTACGGCGACGGCGGAGAATGTGCCGGTGGGTGCGTTGGTGCTCGGTTCCCTGAGACCCGAACCCCAGCAGACCAGCGTTCCGCTGTCTCGAATCGCGCATACGCGGTGGATGCTGACGTCAATCGCGCTGAATGCGCCGTCCGGCACCGGCAAGTGCGGGTCGAAGGCAGCCCCCCAGCACACGACGGTCCCGTCGGTGTGCAGCCCACAGCTGTCCACATTGCCTGAAGAGATGGCTGTGAACTCTCCGGCAGGTACGTCGGACTGGTCGAACTGGTCGGCCCCCCAGCAGGCGACGGTGCTGTCGGTGCGCAGCCCGCACGAGAAGTTCCAACCGGCGGTGACTGCGTCGTATTTGTCGCCCTCGGATTGCTCCGTACTGGTGCCCGTCGTGGGTGGCGTGATGCCGAGGGCGTGGTAGCTGGCGCCGGCGGGACTTGCGATAGTCGTTCTTCGAGCCTGCGCTGCGTGAAGTGCAAGCTGTTCCTGAACGGTTTCGTCGCCCGAGTCGCCCGAGTCGCCCGAGTCGACGGTGCCGACGGTGTCGACGAGCACGACATGTGCAGGTTCGTGCTCGGCGAGCAATGCTGCCGTCGTGGCGCCGAGGGTGCCGTCCCGCTGGGTGTACACCACTGCGGCGCTGTCGAGCGCTGCGGCGACCGTGGCGGCGATGCCGACGTCGGCCAGATTCCAGCCGTTCGCCACCACCGCGGTGTCCGCGCCGGCCTCGAACGCATGCTGAGCGGTCAACGCCGCTGTCTCGGTGCGAGTAGCCCCTCCCAACCGCTGGGGAACTGCGTTGCCGACGGCCTGCTGGGCCTGGTCGTCGACCTCGCTGCTGAGCGCAGCAGTACCGCCCACGATCAGAATCCTCGCCGGCCGGTGTTCGCCGAGCACGTCGGCGGTGGGGTCGCCCAGCGAGTCCCTCGCCGCGTACAGCACTACATCGGCACGCCCGGAGGCCACGGCCGACGCCGCGGTGCCCACATCTGACAGCGACCAGCCGTTCGCGAGCACCACCGTGTCGACCGCACCGCTGCCCAGCACGCGCTCAGCAGCCAACGCAGCGGTGTGCACCCGGTCGGTGCCGGCGAGCCGCTCGATCCGCACGCTGCCCACGAGACGCCGCACCGCGGTCTCGATCTCGGCGGTCAACGCAGCGGTGCCGCCGACCAGGACGACCAGGTCGGGCTGCTGGGCGGCGATGACCGCCTCGGACTCGGCACCCAAGGCGTCGGCATCCTCGGCGAACACGACCGCGTCGCCCAGTCCTGCGGCCACCAGCGACGCTGCGGTGCCGATGTCGGACAGCGACGAGCTGTTCGCCACGACCAGCACATCCTCGGCCGCGCCGGAATGTGTATCGCCAGTCTGGGCGGACGCCGCCGTCGGCGTCAACATCCCAGCTAGCAGCAACACCACTGCGAGCAGGAGCCCCCGCGATGACCGTGACCGTTCCATGTGTCTACGCCTTCTTCTTGTTCGCCGACCCTGTCGTGGGCAGGGGTTCATCTTTGTGGTTCTCAGCAGGTGACGCGCTTGCCGAGACGACGCGAAGAGCCCCGGGGCGCAAACCCCGGGGCTCCTCGCTGTTGGTCTTTACCGACCCGGTGGGCAGGCCACCAATCGGCTCAGTTCAACTGTGCAACCAACTCCTAGTTATCCGTCGGTCGCACTCCAGGTACCGCTACTGAAGTCGACTCGAAGATCCGCACCTGCGACGAAGCGTTGAGCCTCTCGTCATCGCCGATAGCCGAGTCAGCCACATCGGTGCCTGCCGCAGGCGATGGCGTGTCGAGATCGTCGATGAAGCCGGTCGCCACATCAACTACCGCGACTGCCACGACCTCGGTCCTGTCGGTGTCGGGATCGTCCTTGAAGATCTGATCCTTGCCTCCGGCAGTGGTGACGACATCGCGTGCAGTGGGCAGCTGCTTCACATCCGTCACCCACAGATTGAACCGCAACTGCTTCGTCGCCGTCGCAACGGTGGGAGAGCCCGTATCCGTATCTGTGCCGTCACCGATATTCTTGAGATCCGTGCCTACGACTGCGTCATAGGCAGTACGACCTGCTGTCAACTCGCCAGATTCCAGAATGCCGTTGTCCGGGAAGCTGCCGCCGCCGTCGCCGTTGTCGAGGTTGACCTTGGTCCGGTCGAGTGTTGCAGCGAACACATCGAAGAACAGGGCCTCCTGGTGGATCATGTTGACGTAACCGTTGAAGTTCGTCTCGATGCCTACCGATGACTCACCGGTCACTTCACCGTCCGCGCGAGCATCCGGGGATGCGTCTTCGGAGAAGTCGTCGACGATGCGGTCGGCTTGGTGCTCGACCTGCCTGGTCAGATCAGCGATCAACATCTTGTTGTTGACGCTCCTGCCGCACGGTTCGTTGGCGGTCACCTCAGTGGTGTTGTTGAACGCCTCGAACATGCTGCTGAAGCCGCTGTGATCGTTCAGGGCGTCAACGAAATCGTCGTAGCGGATGGTGCCGTTGTTGATCCGCGCGCTCACGACATTGTCGATGCGGTTGACCCGCACGTCGATGTCGATCTCGTTGTCCTTGTCCCAGGTGCTGGCCTTGTCCACGACGAAGCTCCAGTCGTTGCCAGCCGCGCCTGCCGCTGCGCCGTCGGACAGCGCCTTGATCCACAGTTTCGAGCCTTCGCCGGCAACCGAGTCCTTGATCTTGACTTCCATCTGCCTGTAGTCATCGACGTCGCTCATGCGCACCGAAGTGATCTTCGGATTCTGAGGCGGAACCACTGCGGACACCGAAACCGAACGGTTGCGGTTGCCCGCAGCGTCCTCGAACACGGCATTCTTGACCGTGATCCGGTCCCGTCGCTCCAAGAGCATCTGAACGTTGTCTTCATCCTGGTCGAGCAAGAAGGTGAAGGTGGCAGAGCCGACCTGATCGGTCAGGGTGCCTGTCATGCTGCCGATCTTGTTTTCGTCGGCGGCGTCGAGCACGATGTCGATCGCGGACTCGTCGTCGTTGGCGTCGACGAACGTGAACACCCTCGCGCCATTGCTGTCGCGGGTGTTGCGCACCAAGTGATCGGGGTAGTAGTTCAGCAACATCGGGTCCGGTGAGTCGGTGACGGTCACCCGGAACCCGGGTTGGCCGACGAGCGCTTCGATGCTCACCGTGGGCCGTGTCGTGTCCGCTGCAGCTTGAACGGTCTCCGACGTCGGCACGACTGTCCGCTCGTCGTCGGAGTCACCGAGCTTGATGCCGGACTCGACGATGGAAACGGTGTTGCCGACCTTCAGCTCCGCACCTGCGATCAATGTCACCTGGATCACGTCCAGATTGCACTGGTCGTTGTCGCCGGCCGCATGCTGGATCGGCTTGCGAGCCGGGGTGAAGCCAACCACTTCGACGTCGAGTATGCCCAGTCGTGCGGGCACGCCGTTGATCTCGAGCATGTCGCGGATCTTGGTCTCGACATCCTTGGTGGCGATGTCATCGCTGAAGTGCAGCCAGAACGTCTGCCCCGGATCAGCGGGAGCGTCCGCATCGGGGTCGCTCGCATGCAGCGAAGCATCCGCAACAGTCGCGGAGCCGCTGATCTGGACCGTCAACTGCTCATCGGACTGTGCTGCGGCCGTTGCTGCCTCCATCACGCTGGCGCTCACCGCAGCGGTGCCGCCGATCGCGACGATGCTCAGGTTGATCTTGTCGCCGTTGTCGTACTCCGCCGGAGTGGCTGTGAGGTAGTCGCGCACCGACGCGGGCAGTGTGTCGCCCACGATCAGGATCGGGACCAGGTCGCCGCTGTTGGCATAGGTGCTCGCGAGCACCGGTGCCGCGGTGACCCCGTCAGGCAGCGCGTCGCGGTGCACGAGGGCCACGGTGTCGGTCGACACCGGGGCGAGATCGTCCATGCAACTGTCAGCGCTGTCATCGGTCATCAGCTCTGCGAGCGCGACCGAGGTGGCTGCCGGCGTGTCGCCGGCAATGCGGTCCACGTTGGAGACGCCAGCGTCGGCGAGAGCGGTCTCGATGTCTTCAGAGACGCTGTCGGTGCCGCCCACGATGACGATCTGCTCGATGCTCTCAGCCTCGATGAAGTCGGCTGTGGCGTCGGGAAGCCCGTCGGCTGCGGTCATCAGCACCGGCAGCTGCAGACGATGAGCGATCGGGCCCACCATGACAGCGTTGATCAGCTCGTCGGACTCGCCGCTCACCAGCAGCGCGGCGACCTCGTCGCCGCCGCACCACGAGGCCGAGGCTCCCAGCTGGGAAGCAATCGCAGCAGCAGTCGCGTACCGGTCAGCGCCCTCAATGCGCTGAACCGAAGGCTCGTTGGCAAGGGCCTCCATGTCCTCGAGGACCGAGTCGGCGATAGCAGCGCTGCCGCCCAGGACGTAGATGCTCTCCACGCCGTAGTCCTCGATGAAGTCGGCCACGCCGGGGGTCAGGCTGTCCGCTTTGGTCAGCAGCACCGGGGCGTCCATGAAGCCCGCCAGGCCCGACACCGAAACGGCGTCGACCAGCGAGAGGCCAGAAGCCACAAACGCGGTAGGCACCCCGCCAAGGCCGCCTCGGCCGTCGGCGAAGTTCTTCGCGAGGCGAAGCGCAGTGTCATAGCGGTCGCGACCGCCGAACTCACGGGCGTCACCGACGCCGTCGTCGTTCGTGTCAACGAGCGCCTCTTGAGATGTGTTTGCGGCTTGGACCGGTGATCCCGCAACGACCGCCAGCACCGATGCCATCAGCATCGCCGCCAAGATCGCTGCGAAAGAGCGCCTGCCCCGCCGCCTCGTTCGAGTATTCAAGGTTCTGTTTCTCCTTGTTCCACTCCGAGGGCGCGAAAACAGGCACTGAAACGGGTTCAGATCACATCTGCGGGATGCTGATTTGCGAAGCAGATCTGCGTTGTCGGTGGGTAACGAACAGGGCATCTTTGGAGGTCGGCGGGGAACAGCGCGGAGCCGTGCTGCCGGACAGGACCGGCGTTGAGAGCAACACGTTGCGTTGCTTCTTGGTTGCGGTAGTCTGGTCGGGTGGCCAGCATGGACGACCTGCTCGAAGGGGGCTTGGGCGAAGCCGCGCAGATGGCTGCTGAGATGGTGCCCGACGTTGTCGCCGCTTTGGATCGCCTGGTGCCGATGCTCGGCGGCTACGCGAATCCCGCGGTGCTGCGACGGTTCCACAGCAACATCGAGTCGGCGGCCTTGGCGCTGTGCGATCTGTCATCCCGGGATCGGGCTGGGGGGCATTCGCCTGCGGTGGTGTATTCGCTGCTGAGGCCCGCGTTCGTGCAGCTGCCGTGGATTGCGCCGTCGGCTGACGGCATCGGTGTCATCACCGTGCTCGTCGACAGGGTGCGAGGCCTCGTCGGCGGGCTGCCGCATCAGTGCGTGCGCGCTCGCAGCGGCATCGACGAGCACTACTTGTCGTGGTTCTCCAAGGCCATGGGCGACATCGACTTCGAGCGCAAGAGCGCCACGCCGCTGCGCAGAGCGATGGACACCCTGGACCTGACCAGCAGCGCCATGGCCGAGGTCATGGGCGTCACACGCCAGGCAGTCGACAAATGGCTCCTCAGCGGGCCGCCGCCCGAGCGGCTCCCCAAGATCGGGACCGTTGTCAAGATCGCCGATGTGCTCCGGTACCGGCTGCGCGAGGGAATGCCGCCGATCGCGGCGCGACGCCCCGCCGCTGCGTACGGGGATCGCACCATGCTCGAGCTGATCGCCTCCAACGAGCATGAATGGCTGCTCGGCGACATCGAGGAGATGTTCGACTACTCCACTGTCGCATGAAGATGGCGACGGCGAGAATCGGGGGCCGCCATCTGCGCATCGTGGACTGGCACTGGCCCGATCCGCTCGACACGACCTACGCGGCAAGACCTCCGGGACGCAGATGGAACCCGCCCGGGCTGCGATGCCTGTATCTCAGCGCAGACATCGAAACAGCCCGAGCGAACGCGATGGCACGTTTCGCCGGCCGTCCGGTCAGCATCGACGAAATAGACCCCGCAAGCGCTCCCCATCTCGTAGAAGTCGAGATCCCCGCAGGCATCGCCGCCGATGCGTTCACCCAAACAGGACTGGCATCGCTCGGGCTGCCAGCCAGCTACCCGCACCAAGCCGACGGGACCGTTGTGCCCCACAGCACATGCCAGCCGATAGGCCAGGCCGCCTATCAAGCGGGGCTCAACGGAGTCGATTGCCGCTCAGCGGTCGCGAACGGCCGACGCGAGCTCGCATGGTTCTCCGACACAGGCACCGCCCGGGTCGTCTCCCGAGAACCGCAGCCCCAATGGTGGTAGGCACACAATAGGTCCGCGACCCAAACCGTCGAACAGCCCGCCCCGACGGACACGGAGTGACCTCCGAGGAACTGCGCGAACGAATCGCCACGCTCCGTGGCGACCGGTGACGACGCGGCCGGCTGGCTCTGGCTCGATCTCGACGAGCCGCTGGACAGGCGGGCGGCAGCCAGAGGCCCAGACGAGGTCATCGCTGCACACGAAGCGCTCCTGCGAATCTCAGACGCGCCGCTCGATGCCCGCCCCCGAACCAGACTGTCGGGAGGCGTATCGCCGCTGCTGCGATATGTCGACGACGGCGACCTGCGCGTCGTGTTCCTGGTCACGCACCCCATCGTCGCCGACGGTCTGAGGCTCATCGCCCTCATGGCGCGCTAGGACCCTCCGCGGACACTCCGGCCGGCCTGTTTCTCGCAGCCGGCAACGCGAAGAGCCCCGGGACCGAAGTCCCGGGGCTCCTCTCAGCCTTGGCTGTGCCGGCTAGGCGGGCAGGCCGCCAGCCGGATCAGTCACGGCTACTGAACAGAGGTGCTCACCACGATCCGCGTCTGCGAATCGTCGTTGAGCAGTTCGTTGTCAGTCGAAACCTGGTCTGAGGCTTCGCCGATTTTCGGATCCGCAGCGTTGTCGTTGATGAAGACCAAGACCCACGCGTCGTCGTCGAACCTGACGCTGACGGTCTTGTCCCGGCTGTTGACCCTGACATCGATGTCCAGATCATTGTCGGCGTCCCAAGTGCTCGCCTTGTCGAACACGAACGACCAGTCATTGCCAGCAGCGCCAGCAGCAGCACCGTCCGCGTTCGCCGTGATCCACACCTGGGAATCGGCGGCGATGATTGCGGTTTCGCCGTCGCCGCCTGCGACGGCGTCGGGGATCCGCAGCGCCATGTGGCTCTGGACGCGGCCCACGCCCACGGTGTACTTGGGCTGGCTCATGCGCACCGAAGTCACCTTGGCATCGGTCGGCGGCAGGATCGCTGCCTGTGTGACAGACCGGTTGCGGTTCCCGAAGCCGTCCTCGAACACAGCGTTCTTGACCGTGATCCGGTCACGACGCTCCAAGGTCATCTGCACGCCGTCTTCGTCCACGCCGAGCATCACCCGGTAGGCACGAACTCGGTGAAGAGGATGAGGATTAATCCGGAAGATCCGCTTGATATCGGCAATGGCGGCGTTGCCATCGCCATCTGCATCGGTCAGTTCCTCGATGCTGGAGGGAAGGATCTCGTTGTCGCCTGCGGCAGAGAACACGATGTCGTTGATCGCTGCCTTGTTGTCGGCGTCGTTGTGGATGAGATCCCTCACGCGGTCTTCGTCCCGTGTGTTGTCCAAGTCCTTGGGCCGCCAGTCGTCGAACGACACGATGAAGCCGGGCTGGCCGACGAGCGCGAGAATGTTGACGTTCGGGTTGGTCGTGTCCGGCGGTGTCGTGGGCACGGTCACCGACGCGGGCACCACGTCGCGTTCGTCATCGTTGTCGCCGAGCTTGATGCTCGAATCGGTGATCGAGACCGTGTCGCCCTCTTTCAGCGGAGCATCGTCCAACAGCGTCACCTGGATGATGTCCAGGCTGCACTGATTGCCGCCACCGGTGTGGTGCTGGATCGGCATCCGAGTCGGCGCGTCGTAGCCGTCGACGTCCGCGCCGAGCGCGCCCAGCCGGGCCGGCGCGCCGTTCACTTCGAGGATGTCGCGGATCTTGGTCTCGACATCCTTGGTCGCGATGTCGTCGCTGAAGTGCAGCCAGAACGTCCTGCCCGGATCCGCGGTAGTGATTGCCGGGCTTGCAGCCGCGCGTTCTACGACTGTGCCCCGCTTGTCGGTGGCCGACAGCGGCCAGTCCGGGTCTTCTGGGCTGCCGCTGATCTTGACGGTGAGCTGATCCTCCGACACGGCCGCAGCGGTCGCGGCCTCCATGACGCTGTCGCTGATGACAGCGGTGCCGCCGATGGCGACGATGCTCAGGTTGATCTTGTCGCCGTTGGCGTACTCGGCGTCGGTTGCGGCGAGATAGTCGCGCACCGACGCGGGCAGCGTGTCGCCCACGATCAGCATCGGGACCAAGTCTCCGCTGTTGGCGTATGTGCTGGCCAGCACCGGCGCCGCGGTGACGCCGTCGGGCAGCGCGTCACGGTGTACAAGCGCCACGGTCTCGACCGACACAGGAGCCAGATCTGCCGCGCAGTCGCCGGTCATCAGCTCCGCGATAGCGACCGAGGTCGCCGCGGGCGTGTCGCCCGCGATGCGTTCGATGTTGTCCACGCCGGCGTCTGTCAGCGCGCTCTCGACATCATCGGACACACTGTCGGTGCCGCCGATGATCACGACATGCTCGACATCCTCAGCCTCGATGAAATCGGTCGTGGCCGAAGGCAACTCATCGGCCGCGGTCAACAGCACAGGCAGCTGCAAGCGATGCGCGACCGGACCGACCATCATCGCCCCGGCCAGCGACACATCGCCGCCGTTCGCGAGAATCGCAGCCACGTCTTCGCCGCCGCACCACGAACCAGAACCGCCCAGCTCCGAAGCAATCGCAGCAGCAGTCGCATACCGATCTTGACCCTCGATGCGGGTCACCGTCGGCTCGTTGGCCAGGGCCTCCATGTCCTCGAGGACCGAGTCGGCAACAGCAGCGCTGCCGCCCAGGACGTAGACAGTGCCCACGCCGTAGTCCTCGAGGAAGTCAGCCACGCGTCCGTTGAGGCTGTCAGCGGGCGTCAGCAGCACCGGGGCGTCCAAGAAACCCGCCAGACCGGACACCGAAACGGCGTCGACGAGCGAGACGCCAGAAGCCACAAAGGCTGTCGGCACGCCGCCGAGACCGCCGCGGCCAGTCGCGAAATTCTCCGCGAGGCGAAGCGCTGTGTCGTAACGGTCACGACCGCCGAACTCACGGGCGTCACCGACGCCGTCGTCGTTCGTGTCGACGAGCGCTTCGCCAGATGTGTTTGCGGCTTGGGCTGGGGAGCCTGCTACGACCGCAAGCACCGATGCCATGAGCATCGCCGCCAAGATCGCTGCGAGCGAGCGCCTGCCCCGCCGCTTGTGAGTAGTGTTCAAGGTTCTGTTGCTCCTTGTTCGGCTCGGACAGGCCGAAATCGGGTGCTGAAACAGACCGAGATCACTTCATGGCAGACGCCATTTGTTGTGGGTTCTTGAGGTGTTCGCCGGCCGACATCCCGGTGTTTTGGGTGATCACCGGCGGCGAAGAGCGGTCAGGCAATTTCGCCCGGTTCGGTCCGCGCACCGTGCTCGCTAGGCGGTATCGAGTTCTCGTACCGCTGCGATGGCGTCCTCGAAGGTGGGGGCAGCACCCCAGACGGTCAATTCGACGGCGTTCGCGAAGCCTTCGCTGAGAGCCGTGTTGGCGTCGGTGCCGAGCTTGAAGGCGGGACTGGCCCCGTACCCTTCATCGGGGCGCGGCACCGGTGTGCGTATTCCGGCTGCTGCTCGTTGCCCCAGCTGCGGAACGCGTTCGCGGATCGCATCCGCGTGCTCGGAGCCTGCGAGGGCCCAGAGGTCATAGAGGTCGCGGCCTCTGTCGACCATGCCCTGGAGGTCGCCCGTGACGGCTCGACGGTGCATCGCGTCGAGCTTGTTGGCGGCGGTCCATTCGGGGCGCACGCACGCAATGCGGAAGCCGCCGACTTCGGGATGCTCAGCTGAGAGATCGACGCCGGAGTGAATCGCGATCAGCGAGTTCACCCCTTGAGCCGTCACGAGGCCGTCGTCAGGTCCTTCTAGTGCGGTCTCGACCCTCAGGAACCCCGGCTTGCCCGCCAGATCGATGGCGGTCGTCCTCACATGGCGTCCCAGGGTGCTGCGACCGGCCGCTTCGACGGACTCGCACATCGCTGTGCTGATGCGACGATGGACTGCTGCGAACGCGTTCACGGACAGCGGCTCGTCCGCGAACAGGTTCCCGTCGATGTCCTCGGAGTAGCGCTCCGCCACCCGCCACGCGGCGGTCAACGACGTGCCGCCGCCGAACGCCCATCGACCGACTCGACGATCGGGCTGTCTCGCATTGCGCGCAGGCACCACGACCTCGCCGTCCTCCAACAGCACGGACCGCACGCCGTGCAGCGCCCGCACCAGCCAGTAGTCATGAACCACCTGGCCGACCTCGAGACCAGTCGCGGCCGCCGTCGCATGGGTCGCCTCAGCGAATCTCTGCCGGTCCGAAGCCAAGCCCGACAGGGCGAACGGCATCACTCTCGCGAGCGAGTCGTCCGAAAGCGCACGGTCCTGCATCAGCGGTCGCCGCGCCGCACGGCTCTAGCGCGCACAGCGTGCCAGCGCGTCGCAGACCTCGCCTATGCGCTCATGGAACACTCTGGGATGGTTGAGCTCTGCCTGGGCGGCCCACCTGATCGCGTCGGCCCGCAGCGTCGGCCGAGGGAGGCCGAGCCGCTCATGGACCTCGCCCGACTCGATCGACCTGACCGCATCGCTCCACGGGCACGACTCCATCTGCCCGAAGAAGCGGTTCGCCTCCAGCAGCGTCACCTCGCCGGCCGACAGCTCCGACCGTCGAGAATTGCTCCGGCGGCTGAACCCGAAACGCGGCCAGGGCGACGTGGGCGGACGTCCCAAGGTAGCGAAGTCGAACCTGCTGGGCAGCTGAAGGCTCCACCCGACCCGGTTGAGGGCGAACAAGCGCGCACCGCCGCCTCCCGGCCCTGCAAGCTTCAGCGCGCCCCGCACGTGGTCGCTGAACGGCGGCCTGAAATCGTCGTCCTCGTGCCACAGCTTGCAATAGAAGCCCTGCATCTCGCGGTGGACGGGGCTGGTGCCGTCTGCCGCGAGCCGGCTCAGAAGCGGCCGCACGACATCGGATCTTCCCGGCACCTCCGATGCGAAGAAGAACTCGCCGCCCCGCAGATCGCGAAGCCATGCTCGGGCCAGCGAAGTCGCCGTGGGCATGACCTCACGCTAGGCCGGCAACCCAACAAATGCAACATATTCAGTCAAGGTGCCGGAGTGATCCCAAGGGCGCCGACGCGACCCGAGCCGCGCCTCGCGCCCCAACCGGGGCACCCTCAACCCCTGCCGCCCAGCACGCCATCTCCGAAACCGCGCCCGCAAACGCCCGGTCCCGCCGCGCGATGATGCCAACCGGACCTCCTGCGCCGACCGCCCCCAATTTCTCGGAACTTCCATTCAAACGAGTCGAAGCGACCGACCCCGACACCATCGAGGAAGACACAACTCGGGCGCAGACGCGAAAAGCCCCGGGGCGCAAACCCCGGGGCTCCTCGTTGTTGGTCTTCACCGACCCGGTGGGCAGGCCACCAATCGGTTCAGTTCAACTGTGCAGCTAGCTCTCCAGACCTAACTGTCGGAAGCCGGTTTTTCCGGAGCGTCGACGCTGCTGCTCACACGGATGCGATGCTGCGAAGCGGCGTTGTGCTTCTCATCCTCGTCCGTGTCCTCGTCGTCGGTGAACCCGACAGCTACCGCAGGCACTGCGTCAGCTGCCTCGTCCTCGTCCGTGTCTGCATCGTCGACGACTACATTGGCACCAGCCACAGTTGTGACGAGGTCACGGCTCATCGGCAGGTGCTTCACGTTCGTCGTCAACAGGCTGTACGTCGCCATCGTCGTCGGTATGGAGTTGTCAGGTACGTCGAGACCGCTCACGGTCAGCTCCGTGTCCTGATCGGAACTTGGCGTGGCAAGATCGAGGTTGAACCCGTTACTGCCGAACAACTCGCCCCGGTCAGGTGCAGTTCCACCGGCAGGCGTGTTCCGCTCGATGGTGTCTGCGAACACGTCGCCGAACAGCTGGGCGTCCAAGATCGCATCAACGAATCCGTTAAAGCGCACCTGGATCGCGACCCTGGTCGCACCGCCGCGCAACTTCGACGTGATCTGACGGTCCAAGGCACCGATCGGCATCTCATCGTTGACGTCTTTGCCGAGGCACGGATTGGCGCTGTCGGTGGTCGTGCCGTTCGTCGCGGTGAACATGGCAGCGAAAGCGCTGTTGTCGTGGAGTGCATCGACCAGGTCGTTGTACTTCGGCACGCCGTTGTTGAAGCGGACGCTCACGATCTTGTCACGGCTGTTCACCCTGACATCGATTTCGAGGTCCTTGTCCTTCTTCCAAGTGCTCGCCTTGTCGTACACGATCGACCAGTCGTTGCCGGCTGCACCAGCAGCAGCACCATCCGCGTTGGCAGCGATGCTGACAGAGGCATCGGCGCTGACAACATCGTCGTGAACGGTAACGGTTGCGTGGTCGCTGTGGTTCGGATTGCTCATGAGCACCGAGACGATCTTCGGGTTCTCCGGCGGCACGACCGCGGTGAGCGACACCGGACGGTTCTTGTTGCCTGCGGCATCTTCGAAGACGTTGCCCTTGACGGTGATGCGATCGCCCCTCTCCAAGACCTGATTGCTATCAAGGTCGATCGTGAAGCTCGTAGTGCCGTCGATGCTTTCGGTGAAGTCGGGGACCTCGTTGTCGCCGTCGGCGTCGAACGCGATGTCATCCTGATCGAAGGCCTCAGCTTGGGCCTCGTCGGGCACGTAGGAGATGGCGCTGCTGGACGGGTCGCTCACGCTCACCGTGAAGCTCTCCAAGCCGACGATCGCCTGAATGGTGACCACCGGACGGTCGCGGTCGACCGTTGCAGCGGGCACTGTCTTGGATGTCGGAGCAACCGTTCGCTGATCTTCTCTGTCGCCGAGCTTGATGCTCGAACTCTCCACCGAGACGGTGTCACCGGCCTTGAGCTCCACAGTGGCGGCATCGTCCAACGTCACCATGACAACCTTGCGGTTGCACTCGGTCGCCGATGAGGTGTGCACGACCGCGGCCGGATCCCTGGTGTCAGCGCCTAGACGTGCTGGCGCACCGTTCACATCGACGATGTCGCGGATCTTGTCGTCCAGTCCCTCAGGCGAGACGTTGTCGCTGAAGTGCAGGTAAAACGTCGCCCCTGGCGCCAGCGCAGCATCGGCATCGTCAGCGGAGCCGCTGATGCTCACCGTCAGCCCTCCGGCTGAAGCAGCAGCAGTCAACGCGGCTTCCATGACGCTGTCGCTCACGGCGGCAGTGCCGCCGATTGCCACGACGGCCATGTTGACCTTGTCGCCCTCCTCGTCTTCGACGGGTGTGGCCCTCAGGTAGTCACGCACTGATGCGGGCAGTGTGTCGCCCACGATCAGAATCGGGACCAGGTCGCCGTTGTTGGCATAGGTGCTCGACAGCACCGGTGCGGCGGTCACGCCGTCAGGCAGCGCATCGCGGTGCACCAGTGCCACGGTTTCGGTCGCCACCGGCGCCAGGTCGGCCTCGCAGTCACCAGTCATCAGCTCAGCAAGAGCCACCGACGTTGCTGCGGGGGTGTCGCCTGCGATGCGGTCCACGTTGTCCACGCCTGCGTCGGAGAGTGCGGCCTCGACCTCTTCAGAGATGCTGTCGGTGCCGCCGATGATGACGATCTGCTCGACATCCTCAGACTCGATGAAGTCGGTCGTGGCTGTGGGCAGCTCGTCGGCTGCGGTCATCAGCATCGGCAACTGCAGGCGGTGAGCGATCGGTCCGGCAATGACCGCGTTGATCAACTCTTCTGCGTTGCCGCTCACCAGGAGCGCTGCGACTTCGTCGCCGCCGCACCACGAGGCCGAGCCGCCGAGCTTTGAAGCAATGGCAGCAGCCGTGGCATACCGATCGGCACCCTCGATGCGGGACACCGTCGGTTCGTTGGCGAGGGCCTCCATGTCCTCGAGGACCGAGTCGGCAACAGCAGCGCTGCCGCCCAGGACGTAGATGTTGTCCACGCCGTAGTCCTCGATGAAATCGGCCACGCCTCCATGCAGGCTGTCAGACGGCGTCAGCATCACCGGCGCGTCCATGAAGCCTGCCAGGCCTGACACCGACACGGCGTCGACCAGCGTGTGGCCAGAAGCCACAAATGCGGTCGGGACACCGCCCAATCCGCCTCGTCCGGTCGCGAAGTTCTTCGCGAGGCTGAGCGCCGTGTCATAGCGGTCGCGGCCGCCGAACTCCCGGGCGTCAGGGACGCCGTCGTCGTTCGTGTCGACTAGCGCCTCGTTAGATGTGTTTGCGGCTTGGGCTGGGGAGCCTGCTACGACCGCCAGCACCGATGCCATCAGCATCGCCGCCAGGATCGCTGCGAGCGAGCGCCTGCCCCGCCGCTTGTGAGTAGTGTTCAAGGTTCTGTTGCTCCTTGTTCTGTACGACGGGGGGTTTTCCCGCTGTATGCAATGTCTAACCCTGAGACGCCGCAGTTTGTGACAGCGCCGACCGGAGAAAGGGTCCGACCCCAAGGTTTCCCCGGAGGCGGACCCAACCCATCGACCCAAGTGCTAGATCAGAAACAGTGTAACTGCGGGAAACGCCGCTCGATAGGGGGAATTTCCGCGGGCTGAAGCTGGATCGCAGGCGGGGCGGCGCGAAGCGACTCAGAGCACGCTGGGGATCAGGCCCAGGTGCGCCAAAAAGATCTCTGCCGCAACTGTCGCGCCGATGCCGACTACCCAGCGATGCTGCCGCTGTGGCGAGCTGGGCGGTGACGACGTGGGCCAGCGCAGTCTCCCGGTCAGCTCTCGACTTCGTCGACACGCAGATAGCGACGTGCGCGCGTTTTTCCGACCAGCCGAACCTTGCCGGTTGCAGCGAGTTCGTTGAGGACGTTGCGGGCTGCTGCCCGCTCCACGCCGACCAGCTTCGCCGCCTCGGCGGTGGACAGGCTGCCGACACGGTCAATTTCTTGTAGCAACCTGCTGCTGAGTTCGTAGACCTCGCCGCCTGCTGGCGCCCCGGCACGCCTGATGACACCGTCCGAAAGCTGGTACTGCGTGCCGCCCGCGCGCCCCACGCGTTTCACGAGACCCCGCAAGCGCATCTCATCGAGCAGGGAGTCCAGGTCGATGCTTGGGAGAATGTCACTGAGATGTCGCTTGGCAGCTTCACCGCGGCGTCGAAGCTCGACCAGCACTCGGCGCTCCTCAGCCGAACCGGGCCACGGATCGAGGGCGAGGAGCCACGCCTGCTCGTCGAGATCAACCAAGAATTGGTTACGCAGAGTCACAGTCACCGAATCAGCGGTGGCAGTGAACTCCGGGGGCAGCATCAGTCGTGCTTCCATCTCGTGATACATGCGGTCAACTCCCTCCCCGAACTCCTCCACTAGACCCATGCCGCGCAGTGTCCGCATCAACCGGCGATTGCGGCTGAAGTGCTCCTCGCGCATGTTGTCGACCGTGATGTGACCAGCGAGCGGGCCAGGGCTGCGAATCTCAATGCGGTCGTCCCACACGGTCACGTCGATGGTGGTCCCGACGAGGCCGTAGTCGCGGTGCGCGAGAGCGTTCAGCAGTGCCTCCCGCACCACAGCAAGCGGGTACTCCGGAATGGGCTCGCGAAACAGGCCAGACACCATCTCGTACGTGCGGGTGTGCTTGTCGATGAAATCGACACAGCACTCAATTGCGCCTTGCAGCGGTCCCCAGCATTCGTGACGGTCCGAGGCGGCACCGGCAATTGGGCCGATCCCTGATCGGCGCACGAGATGCACAGCGGCGCCGGCGACGAATTGGCGCGGGTCATGTGCGAACAGAATCGCCGCGGCGGTCGTCACCTCGACGTCGCTGCTCGTTGCGGCGCTGGGGGCTCGCTCTGCGAGGTGCAAGTCGACGAGTGCGTCGACGAGGCTTGTCGCGGCAACAGGAGGTCGCCGGTCGTAGGCCAGCGTGGAGTTGACGAGTTCGAGGTCGAAATCGGCGGGATTGAACCGGCGATTCAACTGTTCTTCTTCCGCCGAACGTCGAGACCGGTCTCGGACGAACGCGGCGAGCGCATCGCCCACTAGCGGCTGTGAGTCGCCGCCGACGCGGCGAAGAAGCCGTCCGTCGGGCGTAGTGACGATGCGGCCGCTGATCTGGGGGATCTCGACCGCGATCAGTTCGAACTCGTCGACGCGGAACGGCTTGAGCTCAACAGGGACGTTGCATTGGTTCGCGTAGCGGGTGATGCGGTTCTGAGTTCCCTGTCCCAACGGGCAACCGACGATCTGGCGCTTGTCGTCGGTGTCACTCACACCCAAGATCGCGAGACCGCCATCGGTCATCGCCATCGCGGGGAGCAATTCCTTGAAGCTGTCTCCAGGTCCGCCTTTGAAATCAAGCGTTGCGTGTCCGACCTCGCCGAACAGTTCCCAAAACTGACCGGCCGTGAGATCTTCGGGAATGTCGGCGAGCTGAAGCTGCGGCCGAGCCATGTCCACCACTCTAGCCAGCGAGGAGAAGATTTTACAATCTTCCCCACATAATCGCTGAATAGAAGATTTCTGAGAGAAGATTTTATAATGTTCTCTCAATACCTAGTATTTTCTGCTTTGTCGACGAAAGATTTCACAATCTTCCCTCCGCTGGGTGCCTCAAGCGGAGCGCCGGCGGCGTGGCGCCACGAAGTCGGCCCAGGCGGCCATGAGCTCTCGGCGCTGATCGAAGAGGTCGCCGCGGACGTAGGCGGCTTCGGTGCTGTTGCCCAGGACGTGCGCCAGTGCGGCTTCCCCGACGGCCCACGGCACCGTGGTGGCCTCGATGGCCCACGTCTTGAATGAGGAACGAAAGCCGTGGACGGTGCAGTCGATCCCGTTGGTGCGCAGCAGCTTCAGCAGCGTCTGCCAGCTCAGCGTCTGCCCGGGCTTGAGCGGTGACGGGAACACCAGGCGAGAAAAGCCGTCAAACCGGCGAGCTGCCTTGAGCACATCGAGCGCCTGGCGGCTCAGCGGCACACGATGCTCGACGCCGGACTTCATGCGTCCGGCGGGGATGCGCCATGCAGCTTCGGCTTCGTCGATCTCGGGCCACCGTGCGCCGCGCGCTTCGCTGGATCGGGTTGCGGTGAGTGCCACGAAGCGAAGGCACAGCTTCGCCGCGTCACAGGAGCTCGACTTGGCGATCACCTTGAGCGCTTCGGGGACGTCGCGGTAGTCGAGCGCGCGCTGGTGACTGCGCACACGCGGCATGCGAGGGAGCGCGGCGTCGATGCCGTCGCCGGCTGCGTTCGAGGCAATGTGCTCGTTCAGCGCCATCGCGTAGGAGAGCACCGTGCGGATGCGTTGGCGCACCCGGCGGGCCGTCTCGGGCTTTTCGTGCCAGATGGGATGCAGGACGGCGAGCACATCGGCTCGCGTGATGCGGTCGACGGGCAAGTGCAGGAGGGGCCCGGCATGGCGGTGCAGCGAGTCGATCCATTCCTGCGCGTGGCGGGCGCTGCGCCAGCGCGGCTCGTTCAGTGCGTGCACGGCGGCTGCAGCTTCGGCGAACGTCGGCACGCCGAAAATGCTGGTGCTGCGGCTGTTGCTGCGGATGTGCGGGGCGTCATCGCGCCCGGCCTCTGCCCGGTCGGCGGCCTCGGCTCGCAGCTCAGCGGCTAGCCGGCGGGCGTCACCGAGGCTGACCCGGGGGTACGGCCCAAGCCCGACGTCGCGGCGCTTGCCGTCAACCGTGACCCGTACCACCCACGAGCGGCGGCCCGAGGGCTTGACATTGAGCGTGAGCCCGCCGCCGTCAGCGTGTTTTCCCGGAGGGGCAGCTTCGACCTCCGAAGTAGTGAGTCGCTCGGCTGGTGCCACGTAGTCGCCCCAATTATTCCCCGCATCGATCCCCCAAGAACTACGGGCTTTTGGGGCCTCTCGGGGGAACAATCACGCAATAACTATGGGTTTTCTGCCCATCTGACCTGTGCTTTTGGGCCTCTCGTTCCATGAAATGACGCAGGAGGGTACAGAACAAGGAGAAATGGAACCTTGAACACTCGAACGAGGCGGCGGGGCAGGCGCTCTTTCGCAGCGATCTTGGCGGCGATGCTTATGGCATCGGTGCTTGCGGTCGTTGCGGGTTCCCCAGCCCAAGCCGCAAACACATCTTCCGAAGTAGTAACGGCAGATGGAGATCGTGAGTTTGGCGGTCGTGACCGCTATGACACCGCGCTCCGTCTCGCCAAGAACTTCGCTACAGCCAAGGGCGGCCTCGGGAATATCCCGACGGCGTTCGTGGCTTCGGGCTACACGCTGGTCGACGCCGTCTCGGTGTCGGGCCTGGCGGGCTACCTGGACGCGCCAATCATGTTGACGCCGTCCGACAGCTTGCACGGCGGCGTGGCTGACTTCATTGAGGACTACGGCGTAGACACCATCTACGTCCTGGGCGGCAGCGCAGCTATCGCCGACTCGGTCCTCGAAGACATGGAGGCCCTTGCCAACGAGCCGACGGTCTCCCGCATTGAGGGTGCCGATCGCTACGCAACGGCTGCTGCTGTTGCTGCCAAGCTGGGCGGCGGCGCTGCCTGGTGCGGCGGCGAGGACGCTGCAGCCATCCTGGTGAACGGCGGCGACATGTCGCTGGCCGATGCCATGATGGTCGGCCCGATTGCCAACCGCCTGCAGTTGCCGGTGCTGATGACCGCAGCCGATGAGCTGCCTTCAGCAACCGCTGACTTCATCGAGGGCGATGACATCGAGCACGTCATCATCGTGGGCGGCACTGACGCCGTCTCCGAGGATGTCGAGGGTGCGCTGACTGATGCAGGCGTCGACACTGTCGACCGCATCGCAGGCGACACCCCGGCAGGCACCTCGGTGGCGCTGGCTGAGCTCGGCTTCAACGGCTGCTCGGACGACCTCGATCCGGTCTCGGGCGACACTGTGGCGCTGGTGCACCGCGATGCGCTGCCTGACGGCGTTGCGGCTTCCCCGGTGCTGGCGAACACCTTCGCCGACGGCTCTCTGGTCCCGATCTTGGTGGTTGGCGACACGCTGCCCGCCTCGGTCCGCGACTACCTGGCCGCCATACCGGACGAAGACGCCGGCGGGAACAAGGTCAACCTCAAGATCGTGGCGATCGGCGGCACCGCTGCCGTGAGTGCGAGCGTGATGGATGCTGCGCTTGCCGCAGCGTCCTCGGCTGATGCCCTGACGGTTCAAATCGGTGCCAATACCGACAAGAACGATGACGGTGAGGTTGACCTCAAGGACCTGCCAGCACCCACTGACACGGCCGTGAGGCTGTACTTCAGTGACGACGTCATTGCTGAGGACACCCAGCTTGAAGGCAAGATCCGCGACGCCGTCGAGCTGAACGGTGCGCCCGCACGGCTCGCCGAAACCAACGAAGTGGATCACGCCGGTGCGGATGACGATTGCAATCCCGACCAAGTGACGGTGACCTTCGCGAGTGAGCTGAAGGCAGGCGACACCGTGTCGGTGGTTGGCGGCTTCAAGCTTGGCGCTGCTGGCGACCAGCGGTCTGTCGGTTCAGCGTCGTACACGGTTCCGGCTCCGACTCCGGACCGGACCCGTCCGACGATCAGCGTGATCATGATCGCTGGCCGCATGACGGCTGAGGTGACCATTTCCGAACCGGACGATGCGGTCCTCAACGAGGACGACATCACGGTCAGGAGTGCCACTACTGGTCAGGATGTGCAGTCCGTTGACGAAACCTCGGGCATCATCACGTTCGCTTCGGCGCTCGTGGCTGGCGATCGCATCACGGTCGCAAGCGGTGCCGCTGAGGACGCTGCGCAAAACAAGAGCCTGCAGCGCTCGTTCACGGCGATCTCTCCGCACAAGAGCCCACGGATCACCTCGGTGCTGATGAGCAACCTGAAGCACAGCGCTCAGGCCACTGCCAACGTTCCCGCAGGCATCGCTTCGGACGACATCTCGATCACTGCCAAGGCAGATGGCGCTGCGGCCGGTGCGGCCGGCAACGCCTGGTCCGTGGTGTTCGACGTGGCGAGCACGTGGGAGTCCGACGCTGAGGCTGCGGTCGACATCGACGTCCGGGTCAACAGCCGTGACCGAGCTGTGTTCGTCCGCTTCAACACGGGCAACGCCAAGTACGGCGACCTGAAGGATGCGCTCGAGGGCAACAGCGCCTTCAACGCAATGTTCGACGTGAAGCTGCCGGCCAACGCCGCTGGTGGCTGCGGGGCAACCCTGAACACCGCGCTGGGGCTCGGCAACGACGACAGGCAGGTCACCACTGGCCTTCTGCTCGGCGGCGTGACCGAGGTTGCGATTGAAGTCCGCTTCAACGGCTACATCGAGTCCGTCGACCACGACCAGTTGCTCATCGACATCCTTGATTACACGGTCACTCGTACGGATGCTGCGGACACCGCAGCTGTCCGGACAGCGCTTGACCTGAGTACTGCACCGACGGTGAGCTTCCCGACAACGACCGTGCGCTACGAGGCAACGACACAGGCGGGAGCCGCTGCGGCGAGCTTCCTTCCGCAGGTGCGTGACCTCGTGAACACGGCGGCTGGTGCCGACGCCATCAACGACGACTCGGCTACGACCGACGTCGACGAGGCGAAGGATGCCGTTGCGCAGGTTGCCGGCGGCTACGCCGACGACGTTGGGACGACTGCTGCGAACGAGGACAAGAACGGTGCCTCGCAGGTTCGCATCGGCCGGAGCAGCGGAGTCAAGGAGCCTGCTGCCTGAGAGCAAGCTGCACAGTTGACCTGAACCGGCTGGTGGCCTGCCCACCCAGTCGGAACAGCCAAAACTGAGAAGGAGCCCCGGGGTTTCGGCCCTGGGGCTCCTCGCGTCTGCGCCCGATCCCACGCTGCCCCAGGGGACCGATCGGCTGCTGCGCTGCGGGTTGGACGCCATGGGCGGCCTGAGGGCCGCCTGAGAGCCGCAGGACGGCCGCTGAGCGTCCGCCGGGCTTGCCGGGGTGGAAGACCGTCTCGCTCAGGTGCGCTTGCGCCGGGGTGCGGCGAAGTCGGCCCAGGCTGCCATGAGCTTGCGACGCTGGTCGAAGAGGTCGCCGCGGACGTACGCGGCTTCTGTGCTATTACCCACGACGTGCGCCAGCGCAGCCTCTCCGACGGCCCAAGGCGTCGAAGTTGCCTCTATTGTCCAGGTCTTGAACGAGGAGCGAAATCCATGAACGGTGCAGTCAAGTTCGTTGGTGCGCAGCAGTTTCAGCAGCGTCTGCCAGCTCAGCGGATATCCGGGCTTGAGCGGTGAGGGAAACACCAGGTTGGAACCGTCTTCGAGATGGCGCGCCGCCTCGACCACCTCGAGCGCTTGGCGGCTCAGCGGGATGCGGTGCTCGATGCCGGACTTCATGCGCTCACCAGGAATGCGCCACGCTGCGTCGCATACCTCAATTTCATGCCAACAGGTGCCGCGGGCTTCGCCTGAGCGGACCGCTGTCAGCACCAGGAACCGCAGGCACAGCTTCGCGGCGTCACTGGCGCTGGAAGCGGCTATCGCCCTGAGCGCTGCGGGCACGTCGCGATAGTGCAGCGCCCGCTGATGGTTGCGGACCCTCGGCATGGGCGGCAGTGCTGCATCGATCCCGTCGCCGGCGGCGTTCGAGACGATGTGCTCGTGCAGCGCCATGGCGTAGGCGAGCACCATGCGGACTCGCTGACGCACCCGGCGGGCCATTGCGGGCTTGTCGTGCCAGATGGGGTGCAGCACCCCCAGCACGTCGGCTCGTGTGATGCGATCGACGGGCACATGTTGCAGCGGTGCCGCGTGGCGGCGCAGCGAGTCGAGCCATTCGTGGGCGTGGCGCTCGTTGCGCCAGCGCGGCTCGTTCAGCGCGTGCACCGCGGCGGCTGCCTCAGCGAACGTCGGCACGTCTCCTAAGCGCTGCGACGGCGAATCGGCGCCGCAGCTGTCGGCTTCGGCCCGCAGCTCGGTGGCTTTCAGGCGGGCGTCATCGAGACTGACGCCCGGATAGGCGCCGAGCCCGATGTCGCGGCGTTTGCCGTCAACGGTGAGCCGTGCAACCCACGAGCGGCGACCCGTCGGCTTGACCACGAGCGTGAGCCCGCCGCCGTCGGCGTGTTTGCCGGCGGGTGCGTCCTCGATCTGCGTTGCAGTGAGTCGCTGGGCCTGTGCCATTGGGTTGCCCTTCCTGTTCCCCGCTCCGTGCCCCCAGGACTAATGGGAACGCACAGCACTCAGGGGAACGAACCGGCGCGAACTATCGGTTCTGCTGCCTTGTGACCTGCGGCTTTAGGACTGTCAGTTCACCAAATGACGCAGAAACATGCTGAACAAGGAGAAACAGAACCTTGAACACTCGAACGAAGCGGCGGGGCAGGCGCTCCCTCGCAGCGATCTTTGCGGCGATGCTCATGGCATCGGTGCTTGCGGTCGTAGCGGGTTCCCCAGCCCAAGCCGCAAACACATCCGGCGAGGCGCTCGTCGACACGAACGACGACGGCGTCCCTGACGCCCGTGAGTTCGGCGGTCGTGACCGCTACGACACAGCGCTTCGCCTTGCGACAAATCTCGGCAAGTCCAAGGGACTTGGCAATGTGCCGGTGGCTTTCGTCGCTTCGGGCGACACGCTGGTCGACTCCGTTTCGGTGTCGGGTCTTGCGGGCTTCTTGGACGCGCCAGTGATGCTGACGCCGACTGAGAGCTTGCACGGCGGCGTGGCTGACTTCATCGAGGACTACGGCGTGGACACCATCTACGTCCTGGGCGGCAGCGCTGCTATCGCCGACTCGGTCCTCGAAGACATCGAGGCCCTTGCCAACGAGCCGACGGTCACCCGCATCGAGGGTGCCGACCGGTACGCAACGGCTGCTGCGGTTGCTGCCGAGCTGGGCGGCGGCGCTGCCTGGTGCGGCGGCGAGGACATCGCGGCCCTCTTGGTGAACGGCGGCGATGTTTCGCTTGCCGAGGCCATGATGGTCGGCCCGATCGCCCATCGCCTGCAGCTGCCGGTGCTGCTGACCGCAGCCGATGAGCTGCCGTCAGCCACCGCTGACTTCATCGAGGCTGAGGACATCGAGCACGTTGTGATCGTGGGCGGCACCGACGCCGTCTCTGAGGACGTTGCCAATGCCGTAAGCGATGCCGGTGTCGACACCGTCGATCGCATCGCCGGCGACACGGCTGCTGCTACTTCGGTGGCGCTGGCTGGGTTGCTGACTGGCGACTGCAAGGACGACCTTGCGCCTGTGTCGGCTGACACGGTGGCGCTGGTGCATCGCGATGCGCTGCCTGACGGCGTAGCAGCAGCACCGGTGCTGGCCAGCAGCTACGACGGTGGCGACTTGGTCCCGATCCTGGTGGTCGGCGACACCCTGCCCGCTTCGGTGCGCGACTACCTGGCTGCAACGCCGGAGACTGTCGGCGGCAACAAGCTGAACCTGAGCATCGTGGCAATCGGCGGCACTGCGGCCGTGAGCTCGAGCGTGATGGACGCTGCGGTTGCAGCGGCAGCTTCGGCTGACGCCCTGACGGTGCAGATCGGCACAGGCGGAACCGGCGCGGAGGACGAAAACCTCGACATCAACGAGGACACGAAGGTCGACGGTAACGACGCTCCGCAGGTTGACGACACCATGGTGCGCCTGTACTTCAGCGACAACGTCGAAGGTAACGACGACACGACACAGGACGTTGATGAGCTTGAGAACGCGATCCGCGACATTCTCGAGATCAACGGGGTTCCTGCACGACTGTCTGCTGCTACGCAAAACCCGGGCGACAACGCTGCGTGTGATGCGGACGTAGTGACAGTCACGCTTTCCAGTGCGTTGAAGGCTGGCGACACGATCTCGATCGTGGGCGGCGCAAAGCTCGGTTCCAGTGCTGACAAGCGTGCGGTCGGCGGGGCATCAGTGACGGTTGCTGCAAAGCCGGCTGACAGGACACGCCCGTCCGTGAGCGTCATCCTGATCGCTGGCCAGCAGAATGGCTTTGTGTCGATCACCGACAACGGCAAGCCGTTCACTGCGGAGATCTCAGCTGCGAATGTCACGGTCCGCTTGGGCACTGCAGCTACTCGTCCCCTCGGGGCTTACACAGATTCGACAGGCGATTCTGTCGCGGCGGCAGGCGACATCACTGAGGGCAACATCGAGTTGGATGGGGCTGCGAGGTTCGCGGCCAATGACCGTGTGACCATCGCGGCAGGTGCCGTCGAAGACGGGGCCAAGAACAAGAGCCTGCAGCGTTCGTTCACGGCGATCAAGGCGCAGGCGAGCCCGCGGATCACTTCGGTCCTGATGAGCAACCTGAACCATGGCATTCAAACCGCTCAAGCAATGATTACGGTCCCGACGGTCCTCACCGGAGGCACCGCAGCGGTTCCGCCGGTTGCGGATGACGCACCGGACATTCGGATCATTGCGAAGAGCGACGGTGCCGCTGCCGGCGCGGCCGGCAATGACTGGACGCTCACGTTCGACAGGGCCAGCACGTACAACCCGGAGAAGGACCTCGACATCGATGTCCGAGTCAACAGCCGTGACAAGTCGGTGTTCGTGCGGTTCAACAACGGCAAGGCCAAGCTGGCTGATCTGCAGGCTGCGCTTGAGGCCAACAGCGCCTTCAGTGCGATGTTCCTGGTCAAGGTTGACGCTGAGGTTGCATCACTGGAGGGCGGTGCTTGCGGCAAGCCCGCCAACACCGAGCTCGCGATCCCAACACTTGCACGTGGAGCCGAAGCGTCGACTGTCAAGCTGGCAGGCGGCGTAACCAAGGCTGCGATTCAGGTCACGTTCAACGCGTACATCAGCGCAGCCGACGATGGCAACCTGCTGGCCGACATCCTGGCGGCCACCGCCGAGCGTGTCAAGACCACGGACCCGGTTGAGTCCTTGGAAGTTGCGATCGGCCGAGTCCAAGGCGCTCTTGCGCTCACCAACCCCAGCAGGGCTGCCGAAGGCAACGTCAGCGTCAGCTTCCCGGGCACCAAGGTCACGTACACCTTGACCACCAGCTCGGCGGCGATGCTGCCGCAGGTGCGTGATCTCGTGATGACCACGGGCGTCGCTTTGACGAACCTCGACACGACCGACCACGACGACGCTGTGGACGTCGCTACCGGTTACGCCGAAGACGTCACAACGGGTACGAACCCCGGGAACGTCAACGAGAACAAGAACGGAGCCTCAACGGTCCGTATCTCTCGCAGCAGCAGCGTCAAGGCTCCCCAGTAGGAGCTAGCTGCACAGTTGAACTGAACCGATTGGTGGCCTGCCCACCCAGTCGGGAAAGCCAAAACTGAGAAGGAGCCCCGGGGTTACGGCCCCGGGGCTCCTCGCGTTCTCGCCTCTACGCTTGGCTGCGTGAGCAGACCGACGAGCCGCTGGCGGAGTACCTGATGTCGTACCTGGCGCCCGCGCCGCTGTCGGACTTGGTGACCAAGGAACATCTCTCCGTAGTGCTGTCAGCCGAGTTGTCGCGTTGTGCCACCAAAGAAGAGATGCAAGCTGGCTTTGACAAGCTGGCTGCCCAGCGCGAGGCCGACCGTGCGGACGCCGCCCAGCAGCGCAAGGCGGACCGCAGGTGGGTGACCGCAGCGGCTGTGTTCATCGCCGTGGAGATCGCAGCCGTCGAGGCGGGCTGGCTGAGCCGGCTCACCGACCTGTTCACCTGAACCGCGCATCAGGCCCCTGGGCTCTTCGCGTCTCCGCCCGCCAATTCAGCGCAGCCCCTCTGATCAGCCGACCGAGGCTGGGTGCGTCTTCGATACAAATTCGACAGAGCTCTGCCCGTGCGGAGAACTACGTTGGACCTTCACTAGTGGTTCGTCTGTGAAATGGTCGGGGCGCGTATGGTGGTGGCATGACTGCTGGATTTGTCGTGTCGGAGGCTGATCGTTCGTCGTTGGAGCGGGTGGCGCGTTCGGTGAGCGAGCCGTGGCGGCGGGTGCGTCCGGCGAGAGCGCTGCTGGCGTTGGCGGACGGCGGTTCGGTGCGCGGCGTTGCTCGGGCGATGGGGGCGCACCAGGACACGGTTCGCCGCTGGCGTGACCAGTTCGGGGTCTTGGGTGTGGACGGTCTGGGTGTGGTGGCGCCGGGGCGGGGCCGCAAGCCCAGCGTGCCCGCAGCGGTGACCGAGGCGATCGTGGCCGACACGCTGTGCGCCGAGCCGCCCGACGCGGCGGCGTGCTGGTCGACGCGTCAGATGGCGGCCCGTCACGGGGTGGGCAAGGACTTCGTCGCCCAGGTGTGGCGCGAGCGGGGGCTGCGCCCGTGGCTCGCCGACGTGTTCAAGGTGTCCGCCGACCCTGACTTCGAGGCCAAGCTCGCCGACGTGATCGGGCTGTACGTGGACCCGCCAGAGCGCGCTGTGGTGTTCAGCTTCGACGAGAAGACCCAGATCCAGGCGCTCGACCGCACCCAGCCGTCGCTGCCGATGCGCCCGGGCCGCAACCGCACCCTGACCCACGACTACAAGAGAAACGGCACCATCGACCTGTTCGCCGCGCTCAACGTCGCCACCGGCGAGGTCCTCACCCAGACCCGCAAGCGCCACACAGGAAACGACGTGCTCGCGTTCTTCAAGTGGATCGACCTGCACACCCCGCGCCATCTCGACGTCCACGTCATCTTGGACAACCTCTCCGCCCACAAGTCCGAGCCCGTGCGCACATGGCTCTCCCACCCCCGCCGCAAGCGCTGGCACCTGCACTTCACACCCACCAGCAGCAGCTGGGCGAACCTCGTCGAAGGCTGGTTCTCGATCCTGACCCGCAAAGCCCTCAAGACGCGAGCGTTCACATCAGTCGAACATCTCAAAGACGTCATCGAGCACTGGGCCGCGCACTGGAACCACGACCCCCAGCCGCTCACATGGACCAAGACCGCCGACCAGATCATCGCCAAAGTCAAACGAGCCCGAACCGCCCTAAACAAAACCGCGACACACCACTAGTTGATGGTCTGGAGAGCCGTGGCCGAGCAAGACACACAGCGTTCGGAGTTCTCGCCGTTAGCCGATCCCGCTAGGCCTACCGAGAGTGCCGATCTGTCGGCGCTGAAGGGTCTCGTGCTGGAGGCGTTCAGCAAGGCTGCGCAGCAACGGCGAACCGAGTGGTACCGGATGCATGGAACCGTGCTCAAGAACCGGTTGCTGGATCTCACCGGACGTGCTTTTTCCGAAGCAGATTTCGGCAAGCGAAAGTTCATCGACGTTGTGCAACTGCTCGACGATGTCGTCTCCGTGGACCTGACTGTGCGGCCCTTCATCGTTGAGTTGCTCGAACCGCACCGTTCTCAAGTCGGCAGTTCTGTTGCGTCGGCTGTTGAGCGCTGGATTCGGCCGGATCTGTGGCGGGCCATCGTCGACTACAGCAGCGATGGGACTTGGCTGTGGCGTCCATCGAAGGGCACGGTGATCAATTCAGAAGAGCGCGCTCGTGATGATGACGGACTTCCGTTGCCCACCTTGGACCCGGCGCTGCTTGAAACATGGCGGGCAGAGTTTGCGAGCGCTTGTCGAGCCGATCTCGACGACGCCGAACGGCGACAAATCGAGGAGTGGTCGGTGAACGGCCTGCGTGCTTCTGCGCTCCCCAAACGTCTTGTTGCCAATTGGAATGCACTCGTGCGCACAAGGGTTGAACAACGACTTGTCGAATTCTTCGATGAGCACCAATTGGCGCCTCCGTCCGACTTGGTGAACTGGACCGAGCCGCAGCGTCCGGCCAACGAACTCCGATCGTTTGTCTCGCGCTGCATCGGCATCATGAGCGACTCAGAACTCAGGGAACTCCAGATTCCGGCCCATGTCGCGATGCGTGTGCGTCGGTGAGCGCCAGTTCGAAGCGACGGCGAAAAAGGAGGGCGGTCGCGAAACGAGAGTCCGCTAACGCGGTCGATCAAGACGCGCCCAGGAGTCCCTTGGTTTGGCTCGTGAGAGCCCCTGCAGGCTCGTCGGGCGTGCCATTCCCAGTTGGCCTCTGCGAGGCCGTCGGCGAGCGAGGCTGGAGTATGTTCCATACCCGCTGCGTTCGTCTCGCCGTCACCAAGGGCCACGACACGGGCAGGTTGGTGAATCTGCTCGAACGCCGGTCGGCAAGTCGTCTCTATTCGGACCTGCACCGTGGCCCGGTTGCAGTCTTGTTTGAGGCCCCGAGTTGGGTGCGCACTTCACCGGGCGATGACGTCGAGCGCAAGCGAATGGTCTCCATCGGCCAATTCTGCAAGTACAAGGCATTCTCGATGAGTCTGGAGGACAACCGGGCCGGTGAATGGGAATCAATGTTCGATGACTGGCTCAACACCGTCAGCTGCGACGGGCCACGCGACCCGCGGATACTCCCTTTCCACATCTTTGAAGCGCAGCAACGCAGAAGAAGGGCACTCAGGCTTGACGACGCCTCTGAGCGGAAGCGATTCCGGGAACTGCACATGCGCGACGGAGAGCTGGAGGATGCAAGCAAGCGCCGATGGCGGGCAGCCGAACCCAACGCGCGACACGGCCGTGATCCTCAATTCGTCCGCAATCTGGAATTGCCCCTCGGGTTTCACTGGGACGTGCGCAAATTCAACGGAACCAGAATCGAGACGCCGATGTCCGTCTGGAAGGTTGACCGTGGCGGGCACATCAACGCGTACGCCGACGGCCACATACGTCCGGGCACAAGCTGTCGTTCGATCTGGGCCGACAAGCAGAGCAAGTCCGCAGACGAAGCCGACCGTCGGAAATCCAGCGCCTAAGTTCTAATTCCCGGCCTTTTGGCCGGGAATTTAGAGAATTCACGCGAGGTCTTTGCCATGGATCGTGACTGTGGGCAAGAGTCCAGCTGCGTAAAGGAGACTCTGTCAGTCTCGCCTCGCACATATGGGGCAGCTGGCCCGTCTTACCTCCACTTTCGCATAACTGGCGCCCGGTACGTAGCTAGCGACCGGATGCCCCCCTTGGCCTTGTGGACCTTGGATCACCGCTGAGGTTAGCAGCGAGCCTGTCCGCTGCCTAGTGGCTATGCGTGAGGCAATGAGAAGCACATGGCCGAGCCGAGCGTCACATCACCAGCAGAACCGCGCACGGCGCCCAAGTGCGACAAAGCCCATTCTCTCGCTCTTGCTGACCCACTAGTTGGGAGTCAGCTGCACGGTTGATCTGAACCGGCTGTTGGCCTGCCCACCCAGTTTGAGGTCTTTGATGGCTTGCTCGACGCGGGCGTGGGCGCGGTATGCGGCGTCGGCTGTTTCGGCGTCGAGGTCGGTGTCGGTCACGAACGTGTGGTGCCGCCAGTGGGGGAACATCTCGGCTTGGCCGCCGACCAGGCGGGTGCGGCGCACCACCAGCCGCACTGTGCGCTTGGGCTTGCGGGCGGGCCGCCGTGCGCTGGTGAGCTCGGTGGCAGCGACCTGGGCCTCGCCGTCGCTGGTGTAGCCGATCGGCGTCCAGGCCTGCTCGTCGATGGCGCCCACAGCGGCTTTGACGCTGGGGTTGTGGGGGACAGCGACCAAGAACCTCACGCCGAGCGCGTCGAGCTTGTCGATCAGGTCCCAGCTGAAGAACCCCGCATCGGCGCGCAGTGTCAGCGCTGCGCGGGGCGCCAAGCGGCGCACCCGGGCGAGCGTCTCCGCGGCGAACCGCACCTGGCCCCGCTGGGAGGACCCCTTGCGCATCCGGGAGTGAACGATCTCGCCGGTGTCGTCGCGCACCGCCACCAGCGGGTGATAGCCCAGCTTGCCGCCGTGCCCGTACGCGGCGCCGCCCTTGGCGTCGCTGTGAACCTCGCAGATCGTGGAGTCGATGTCGACCGTGATCCGCCCGGCGGCAGGCACGACACCGACCAGCTCGAACTCGCGACCCTGGGCTGGGTGCACTGGTTCAACGAACAGCGGCTCCATGGCCACTGCGACGACACCCCGCCCGCAGAATTCGAAGCAGCGTTCTACGCTGCCCACAAGACCACCCCAGCCGGGGCTGGAAAACCAAACCACTGAGTCTCCAACAAAGCCAGAGCGGTTCAGTCTCAGTACATGTTCTGGTGCGAGTTTGGGTATGGGTTTATAGTGTCTGGCAGATGGGCTACACGCGCGAGGTGTACGCGAACGCGCCTCTGGTGTTCGTCACCTGTGAAATCCGGTTCCCGCTAGTGCCGAGTTTGACGGACGATGACACCTTGAACTGTCTGGTGGAGCAGTTCTCTGAGTCGTTGCCCATACCCGCTACGACCACCGTCGAATGGGCTGGCGATGACACGGACGACGGCGATGAGACCCAGCGCTTGCTGCGGTTCTCAGACCGTGAACGGATGTCCTCGGTTGTACTCACTCGGACGTCGCTGGCGATCGAGACCACCGCGTACAGCGAGTGGCCAGAGTTTCGATCCTCGATTGTGCATGCAATCGATGTCGTTGCCAGCAGTGCGCGAGTGGCCGGTGTCGAGCGCGTCGGCCTGCGGTATATCGATGAGATCCGCGTTCCCGAACCCATCGAGGATGCGTCCCAATGGAGCGACTGGATCGCTGCCGATGTCCTCAGCCACTTGAAGATGGCACCTGACATGTCACCCGCCGGCTTCACGACCGCGGCCGTACTTCACGATGGCAACCACCACATGCTGGTCCGGTATGCCGCGATGGTCGGTTCGGGAGTCGTTGGGGACAAGCCATTGCGCCGTCGAACGCAACCACCCGAGGGCCCTTTCTTCGTCATTGACGTCGACTCGTATCGCGACACCAGCGGCTCCAAGATGATCGACTTCGACACCGGACCGGTCGCTGCCGTGCTCGACGATCTGCACGAGCCGATAGGAAAACTGTTCCAGTGCTCGATAACTGATCGTGCGCGGGAACTGTTCCGGGAGGAGCCATGACGCTCATCACCGATCAGACCTCCGCGAAGTCGCGGCAGCTCGGCTCGGGCCTCATGCCCGAGATCGGCACGGCTTCCGCATCCGCGGCAATTGCAGACCTGAATGAGTCCTACTCGGCATGTACGAACTGGACATGGGTGAGTTCAGCGCGGTTCGTCAGCGTGCGTAAAGCGCGCAGCCAACGTGCACCACGGTTGCCCGTGCTGAGCCTTCTGACAAACAAGAAGGCACAGGGCGGAAGCGAATCGCTCCTAGAGGAGCTGGCAGTGGATCGCGGCCTTGGCTGGACGGACGTCGCGCGGCTGTGCGGAGTTTCGATCTCGGCGGTACGCAAGTGGCGATCCGGGGGTGCGCTCGCGCCTGAGCGCTTGCGGTCGTTGAGCAAACTGGCTGCGTTCTTGGAGATCCTCTCGGAGGTCGGGCCAATCGATGATCCAGTCGGCTGGCTGATGATGCCGCTCGTCGAGCAGCACACCATCACAGCCGCCGGGATCTACCGCGCTGGGCACGACGAAGACATCCTCGAGCACGCGCAGGGCAATCTGACTGTTGAAGAGCTCCTGGACCGCTGGAATTCCACTTGGCGAACGGACACACGCTCGGATTGGATGGTCGTTGAGCGCCCTGATGGTGAGCGAGTGATCACCCGACGTAGTTAACGGAGACGCGTTGAGCGAACTCGATGAGCCCGAGGATCCTTCTGACGTCTGGTACGCCTGCCCACCCGATGAGGTGCCCACCCACCGGATGCTCATGCAGGGTGATGTCGTGCTGCTCGACTCGGGCCCTGTGTGCGTCGTGTCTCACGCATGTTCGATGCGGCGGGGGGTACAGCTTCATCCAACGCAAATCGTTGCGCCCGTACATGAACGGCCGAACACACTCTGGCGCGGCGACTATGACTGGATGCCGTTGCCGGAGCTGGCGATGGCTGAGTTTCGTGCCGTCTCCGCGAATCTTCGGGAGTTGAGCAGCGTAGAGACCGCCGACCTGGAGGCGGGTCACCGCGTAGCGGCGATGTCCGAAGTCGGAATACAGCTGCTGCAGCAGCGAATGGCACACCACCTCACGCGCGTCGTGATCGAATTGACCACGCTCGAAGAACACTCAGCACCGGTTCTCATGGAGGTAAATCTGCACGAAGAATGGATTGAAGCCTTGGGTGAGAACAGTGAGCAAGACTTCGGAGCATTCCTGGATGCAGACGATCGCCGGCTGAGAAAGTTGATGTTGGAGTCGCAATCCCGATTCAGGGCCCAGTCCTTGATTCGTCAAGAAATTAGGCATCGGCGTAATGCGCCGGACCCCGAATGAGCCCTATGTCGCCTCATCTAACGACCCTTCGCGTCGTGCATGTCCGAGGCGAGCTTCGTCCTGGCGCTCGTTGCCTTGTTCTTCACGCTGAACGGCTACGCACTCGTCGGTCGATGGATCATGGGCAGCCGAGCAATGGTGGCCTTGAGGCGCCGGCGGCTCATTTGGTCGACGACTAGTCCGAGCTGTCGGCGGCCATGAGATCCTGCCCAGTGGCGGCCATGTAGGTGCCCGCTGGGGGCCAACGGTTCTGCCCGGCGGCGGCCAACAGGACTGCCCGCGTTGAAGTCCATTTTCCGTCGGGGTCCACCGCGGCGGGGTGCTCCTCCTACTCGAATGGCCGGTCACGACAACGGTGACCGTCGAGTTGGAGGAGCGAGTGAAGTCTCGCGAGGAAATCATGAACATGTTGGAAGCGTTCGACCTGGCTGGGTCGTTGCGTGGCGCCGGTGAGCTGGCCGGGGTGTCTCATCACACTGTGGCCCGTTATGTCGCTGAGCGCGATGCCGGCGAGTTGGCCGGCGACGGGCCGCGGCGCAGGGGGCGGATCATCGATCCGTTCTTGGCGAAGATCGAGGAGTGGGTCGAGCGGTCGCACGCCAAGATCCGCGCCGATCGTTGCCACGACAAGTTGAAGGCGTTGGGGTTCGAGGGTTCGGCCCGGACGGTGCGTCGGGCGGTGGCGGAGGTGAAGGCCAACCATCGCCGTGGTCGGCGGCGGGTGTATCGGCTGTGGATCGGCGAGCCTGGGATGTGGGCGCAGTGGGACTGGGGCACCGGTGCGGTCATCGCGGGCCGAAGGACGAATCTGTTTTGTGCGTGGTTGGCGTGGTCGAGGTTCCGGGTGGTGGTGCCGTGTTGGGATCGCAGGTTGGCGACGGTGATCGGCTGTGTCGACCGGGCGATGAGGGCCTTGGGTGGTGCACCGACGTATTGGTTGACCGACAACGAGCGCACCGTCACGATCGACCACGTCGCGGGGGTGCCGGTCAGGCATCCGGAGATGGTCGCGATCGGCGGCCGCTACGGGATCACGATCGCGACGTGTGTGCCGGCGGACCCCGAGTCCAAGGGCGGGTCAGAGGCGACGGTGCGGGTCGCCAAGGCCGACTTGGTGCCCACCGACGCGAACCTGCGCGGCGACTGCACCAGCTGGGCCGAGCTGGTCGATGCGTGCGAGGCGTGGATGGCCGAGGTCAACGGCCGTGAGCATCGGGTGACCCGGCGGGCACCGGTCGAGATGGTCCTCGAGGAGCAGCAGCGGCTGCATCGCCTGCCCGAGGCCCCATACACGGCGGTGTTCGGGGAGACCCGGAAAGTCTCTTGGAGCTCCACGATCAGCTTCGGCGGCGTGACCTGCTCGGTCCCGCACACGTTGGCCGATGAGACGGTGTGGGTGCGTGTGGACGGTGACCAGGTCGTCGTGACGCACTGCGCACCGTCAGGCCCGATCGAGGTTGCCCGCCACCAGCGTTCGACGCCTGGGCATCCGATGATCGACGACGCCCACTACCCGCCGCGCCCGGCTGGGCCGCTGGGGCGGCGTCCGAAACCGACGAGCGCGGCCGAGGCCGAGTTCGGCGCCATCGGAGACGGCGCCCGCACCTGGCTCGTTGAAGCAGCTGCTGCGGGCACGACCCGCATGAAGGTCAAGATGGCCCAAGCCGTCACCCTTGCCCGACTGCACGGCGCCGAGCGGCTTGACGGGGCGCTCGGTGCCGCCGCGATGTTCGGCCGCTTCGCAGACGGCGACCTGGCCTCGATCCTGGCCGCTGACCCGCCCGGACAGCGCCGACGCGCCGATGACGTGCACTCGCTGCAGCCCGGCACCGCCGCCTGGGGTCGCCTCGGAGGCGACCGATGAACCCAGCGCCGATCGACGAGGTCGTCGACCTGTTGCGCACCCTGCGCCTGCCCCACATGCGCGCCGCAGCACCGGAGTTGTTGGCCACCGCCAAAGCACAACGCTGGGAACCGGCCGAAGCGATGCGCGCACTGCTCACCGAGGAGCTCGCCGGCCGTCAAGCATCCTCAATCCGGGCCCGGCGCAAAGCGGCCGGGTTCCCCACCGGCAAGACCTTCGACGCCTGGGACGGAACCGTCAGCTCGATCCCGGCGCCGACCCAGCGGGCGCTGCGCACCCTCGAATGGATCCACCGCCACGAGAACCTCGTCGTGTGCGGACCATCAGGCACCGCCAAGACCCACTTTCTTGAAGCGCTCGGCCAGGCCGCCGTCGATGCCGGCCACAAAGTGTCCTGGTTCAGTCTCGAGCACCTCGGCGCGCTCGTGCGCCGCCACAGCGCCGACGACACCGCCGCCAAAGCGATCCGGCGGATCATGCGCGCCGACGTCATCGTGATCGACGACATCGGCCTGCTCCCCGTCGCCACCGAGACCGCCGAAGCGCTCTGCCGCGTCGTCGACGCTGCCTATGAGAAACACTCCATCGCCCTGTCGAGCAACCTTCACCCCGCCGGGTTCGACGAACTCATGCCCAAGACCATCGCAAACGCCACCGTCGACCGGCTCCTGCACCACGCCCACATCGTCATCACCGCCGGCGACAGCATCCGCCTCACCCAAGCCACCGCCGGCAAGGGGGTGACGCCACCGGCCAACTGACCCACGGGCACAACACCTGGCCACCACCGGGCAGTTCTGTTGGCCACCAACGGGCAGTTCTACTGTCCGCCACTGGGCAGATCCCACTGGCCATTGACATCAACCACAACCCCGATGAAAAATCAGGGCTAGTGGCCCTAGCCCGTCTGCTGAAGCTGGGTGCGGGTCGTTGGCGAGGCGACATGCGGCGAACTGCCTTCGTCTGGTGGCATGCTTCCTAGGTATGGTGCCCGATCACAGCCAAGAGCGGCAAAACATGGCGTACGCGCTGCGCACACCACGCGGGTGGTACAACGCCACTCGCTCAGCGCAGCTATCCGGGATCCCTCGCCCGACGCTGTACGAGTGGCGGCGCAGCGAGACATTCTTGGGTGACTACCCGAGAGCTTCCCCTCAAGCATGGTCGTACCGCGACTTAGTGCTTCTGCGTCTGCTTGCGTGGTTGCGGCAAGGGAAGATGCGGCGCGACCTCGCTGCCAAAAAGATCACGAATGTCAGGCGACATCTCGCCGAAGGGCAAGACATCCGACAAATCCGCGCCACGCGATACGACCTGATCATGGATGGCAGCCCAAACGCCGACATTCGCGATGACAGAAACAACCTGCTCCCGTCCAGCGCTTTTCTCGACTTGATGAGAGTATTTGATCTACACGAACCGATTGACGAGTTACAATGGCGCGGGCAAAAGACTGTTTGGGCACCTGATCTGGTCAGGCCATCAAGTCATACACGTATTGTCCCGTGGGTCATGTCTGGGGATCCGTGCGTCGCTAGGAGTCGTATACCGACAAGCTCTCTATACGCTCTATCGACCGAGAGGCTCCTTCCAGTAGGCCACATCGTTGCGCTCTACCCGGGCACTACAGCCACATCGGTGAAGGACGCCATAGACCTTGAAACGCGGCTTCGAAGACGAGATGCCCTCGCGTCCGCCATCTAAGTTCCGTTTACTACTCGACCAAGGATTCCCTAAGACTCCTTTGTCGATGATTGAGGCGCTCGATCAAAGCGTCGATGTAACACATCTGTATGACCTCGACAGGGACCTTTCGATGAGTAGTACACCTGATTGGTACCTGTACTTAGTAGCATCACAGCACAATTTTGCAGCATTCGTGACTCGCGATAAATCCCAATCCAACCAAGCCGAGGAAATGCTCGTTCTCTCTAGACTGCCAACGCTGTCAGTCGTAACTTGGAACGAAGGCATCGAAGACCCGATTCGTGAATGGGGGCAACTCTTGGCGTACCTGCCAGCCGTACGGAAACAATGCGACCTAAAAGGTGGCCGCATGATTGTGCTCCCAAAACCACGTATGTCTAAAAATAGCTTTATTGATCCGGTGGACATGCTCGGCAAGAAGGCGAGCAAGCAGAAGGTCTCACTTGCGCAAATCCGCCATGAAGCGCACCGAGGAATCGAATACTGGGCGCGCCACGAGCGTTCTGACGATTCGGCTACGCAAGCGTTTGTCGATGATCTTCTCTGAAGATTCACCTACAACCTTGAATGGCGCGACGTTTGTGTCTCCACACTGGTATATATGAGTGTCGTTACACTCCCCGGAACGGCAACGCGTCGGCTGATCTGCCCATCGGAGCAGGTCGCGTCTCCGCTGCTGACTGTTCCGGTCTTTGCCCTTTCGGTTGTCGATGCTGGGCAAGCTCTATCGGTGGTTGCGACTGAGTCGAGTGCAGGTGTCGGCTGCTGATGTCCAGTGGTGGAGTCGGCGGGGCATGTGGTTGAGGTTGTCCTCGATGACCGAGAGCCGCAGTTGTGCGATGTCGAGGCTGGTGCCTTTGGGGAGCCATCGGCGCAGCAGCGCGTTGGTCTGCTCGTTGGTGGGTCGCTGCCACGGCGAGCGCGGCTCGCAGAAGAACGCCTCGATGCCGAGCGCGGCTTCGATGTCGGCCCCGCGGGCCACCTCGCGGCCTTGGTCCCAGGTGAGGCTGCGCACGAGCGCGGCGGGCTGGCGGCCCAGCGCCGCGGTGACCGCGGCGGCGACCTGCGGCGCGTCGTAGCCGTCGGGCAGCGCGGCAGTCAAGCAGTAGCGGCTGGTGCGCTCGGCGAGGGTGACCGCGGCGGTGCGGTTCGCTTTGCCGACGATGAGGTCGCGGTCCCAGTGGCCTGGCTGCGAGCGGTCCTCGACGTCGTCGGGCCGGTCGGCCAACCGCCGGTATTCCCCCAGCGGGCCGGGCTTTTGGGCCTGCGCGACGCTGCGCGGCCGACGGCGCCGGCAACGCCGCGGCAGCTTGTCCCAGGAGCCGGCGGGCAGGCCGCTGCGCGCGTCGTTCGCGTAGCACGCCCGGTAGATGGTCTCCGCGCACACGCTCATGCCCGCCTCGCGCAGGTCCGCCGCCGCGGCGTGCGGGGACCAACGCAGCTTCAAGCGCTCATTGACCGCAGCGGCCAGCACCGGATCGACCGCCAGCTTGGAGACCCGAACGCGTCGCGCCCTCGCGCATGCCGACGCGTGCGCCGAGCGGGCGTCATAGCCCGCCCACCCGGCGCAGCGGGCCAGCTCGCGATGCACCGTGGACCGATCACGGCCCAGCCGCCGCGCTACGTCCGCGACGCTGCGGCCCGCCCCGAGCGACGACTCGATGAACACCCGCTCATCCAAACTCAGCCTCGCTGCCATACTGGACACCTCCATCGGTCGGCTGCATGTGTTGGCAACGGTCATCATGACCGTTCACTTGCAACCACCGATGGAGTTCGCTCACCCTTAGGAGAGCCCCAAACTATGGGCTCCACTTCTGAAAGGGGGTACTCCACTTTTGGTGTAGCTGCTTGAGGCTGCTGCGTCGACGGAATTGGCACCATTGGGCAAAATCCCAGGTCAGGGGGCTGCGCCACGGCTCCGTGGAACACACGAGCATCGAATGCGGTCAGCGTCGGTTTCAGCTCGTGACCTGATGCGCACGATGGCGCACTGGGTTCACTCTTGTGATTCGCTGCTCGGCTCGGACGGGTCGTCCGCCGGTTGGTTCGCTGAGCTGGCGACGTTTTTCTGCGCGGCTGCTCGTCGGTTGTGCGCAGCTGCAGCGGCTGTCGCTGCGATCTGGGCTGCTGCGCGCCCGCGAGGCAGACCGCTATCGCTCCGGAGTGCCTCAGCTGTGACTTCGACCGTGTCGCGGCGGTCCACGCCGTCCTTGTACGTCTGGGAGGTGAAGCCTCGGTCTGCGACAACCTCGCGTTCCTCGGCGAAGGTGGGGAAAGCCGCCGAGTCGTCCGCCTTTGCGAGAACTGCCGGTTCGTTCCCGTCCGGCAGGGAAGCCGAAAGCATCGCTCGGGCGAACCAGTCCAAGCCGTACTCGACGCCGTCCACGGTCCAGCCCTTCTCGAGTGCGCCTTCGAGCTGCTTCATGCGTCTCAACGCTGATTCGTAGCTGAACGGCTCCGGGGATTGGTCGGCAGACCGCACCCCCAGCTCGGCCAGTTCGTCGCGGGTGAAGCTGTTCAGCGTCTCGGTGACCGCGGCACTGGTGTAGGGCCGGCCCTGTTCGGCATTGTGGACGATCGCGGTCAGCAGCGCCGCGACAGTCACCCGCGATCGTGGTCCTGGGTGATGGTCGAGCCGCTCCTCGATGGGATCCCCCTCTGTCAATGTGGTGTGAGACAGCGGAAGTCCCAGAGGCGCCACCCGTAGTTGAGGCACCGGGCGCGGCAGAACTCCCTGCCGAGATCCCAGCAACCTTCGAACCGTCGTCCGACGACACCGACGGGGAAGATCAGGCCGAGGATGAGCACACTCACGAAGATGGAACGACTCACACGCACTGAGGGGCGATCACCTGGCGTGCTCGCCGCTCTTGTGTGACACCCCCTGGGAGAATGGCAACAAGCGAACAAGGGATGCCCTAAATGAACACGCGCTCTCGAACCAGTCGCGCGAGCCGAGCCAAGCGAATGATGGTGGCTCTGGCGGCAGCAGTGTTGCTCGCCGCCGTTCCGACGTTCGCGCCGGCTGGTGCCGCTTCCGACGACCTCGCCTCGGTCTATGTCGTCCGCTACGGCGGCGCGGATCGGTATGCGACATCGCTGCTGATCGCTGAGGCGTTCGCCGCCGAAGCCGGCGGGTCGCTGGACACCGTGGTGATGGTGTCTGGTGTTCATTGGACTGACGCTGTGGTCGCTGCGTCGGTGGCAGGCCGTTTTGACGCGCCGGTGCTGATGACGCCGCCTGATCGGCTGCTGGGCGATGCGCTCGTGTGGCTGTCCAATGTCGGCGTCGAGCGGGTTGTCGTCGTCAGCGCCGATCCGCCGAACAAGCCCCCCACAGTCAGCACCGACGTGACTGACGCTCTTGTGCACGAAGGTCTCGACGTCGAGCGCGTCTCAGGCAACGACCAGTACCGCACCGGGGTCGCTGCGGCTCGCCGTCTCGGCGGGGCAGGCGATCTGGCCCGGTTCGGACCGACCGCGATCGTCGCGTCGGGCGAAGTGTTCGCTGATGCGCTTGTCGCCGGACCGCTCGCTGCCCGTAACCGTCTCCCGCTGCTGCTGACCCCCAAGGCAGGCTTGCATCCCGACGTGGCCGAATACCTGAGCGACGCCGGGGTCAAGCGGGTGGTTCTGATGGGCGGCACCGCAGCGCTGTCCGTTGATGTGCAGACCGGCATCGAAGCGCTGGGCATCGTTGTGGACCGCATGGCCGGAGCGACCCGGTTCGAGACCGCCACGAAGTTCGCCGACTATGCCGCCCGTTACGGCGGCGGCTGCTGGTCCGACGATCAGGTCGGGCTGGCTCGGGCGTTCCTGCCGTTCGACTCGTTCAGCGCCGCGCCGCTGCTCGCACAACTGTGCGCCCCAGCGGTGCTCACCGACCCGGCCGAGATTCCCGACACGACCGTGGAGTTCCTCAACGACGCCCGCCAAGGCCAGGACCGGATCACGCTGCGGGTGTTCGGCGGCAACGCCGCAGTGTCACAAGACGCTATCGACACCTATCTCGCTGCCAGCAGACCGACCGGCAAGACATACAAGAACCGATCGCCGGATTCAGTGCTGCCCGCCACCGACCGCTACTTCATCGACCACCACGAAGCCGCAGCACTGTTCCCCGAGTGCCCGCCTCCGCCGTCGGCGGGTCACCCGAACACAATCGCAAAGCGGAACGGTCTCCAGGAGTGATTCACCCTGGGTTTTGCGCAGGCTCCAGAGATTGGAGCAAGCATGGGAGCCGTGAGCACAGAAGCGAGGGCCATCAGCATCGGACAGTGTCACCCAACGTGATCATCAGCCTGCGTGCGGAAATGCAGGCTGGTTTCCGCGAGATCAACGCGACGCTGCTGGACCACACCGATCGACTTGCCAGTCTCGAAGCCGCTGCCGGGCTGCCCGGTTCCGCCGACGTGGATCAATGACACGCCGTTGGTGTAGTTGTAGGTGTTGAACAGGATTCGTCGACCGTCGGGTGACCAGCTTGCGGTGCGCGTCGACGACAGCCTGAAGTGGTTCGACTGCCCAACTCCGCAGGGGCGACGCTGTGCCGAGCGATTCCGGTGGGATCACGTCTGCAACCCAGCGGCCCATCTACCGTGGCACCGGCTTCAACGCCTGCGTATAGATGTAGCCCTGCAGGCATCCGGAGAGGATCGAGCTATGACCAAGCCCGCCCCAGCCGATCCGCCTCAGCAGGTTGCCGATGAGACGCTGCTGCCCGGCGGCATCGAATTCGCCAGCCCCTGGATACGACTCGGGGCTGCCATTCTCGAAGGGGTCTTGGCCGGTCTGACCCTTGGTATCGGTTGGGTCATCTGGGCGCTGTTCATCGTCCAACGAGGACAGACACCTGCGAAATCGCTCCTGCAGCTGCGAGTGATTGACGCCCAATCACTCGAACCCGTCGGGTTCGTCAGGATGTTCTTCGTGCGCGGCCTCATCGCAGACTTGGTCGCCAGCTTTGCGATCATCCTCACCTTGGGCGTTCTGATGTTCATGCCGTTCTGGGATCGCCGAAACCAGACTCTGTGGGAGAAGCTCTCGGGCACGCACGTCGTTGTGGACCCGAACGGCGCCCGGGGCACCAAGACCTAGCTGCCCCGCTCGCCAGCGACCGCCTCGTCCTCGACCGGGAGCCCATAGATCTTCCACTGCTGCCAGGCATCGAGGGAGGACTGTGGCTGGTGCGGACACCGGGCCTCGCTGGCTAGCGATCCTGCTGCTGCGTTGTCGAGCGTGCCGAGCTGGGTGGGGGCGATCAGGCACTCGGCAAGTGTCACCGGGTGGAGCAAGACGTCTTCATTACCGATCAGCGGTGGCCGCCAACGGGCCTGGCCTACGGCAGTCTCAGCGTGCCGTCGAAATCGATGATGACGCCGCTGCTGCGTCCCGCTTCGATGTAGGCATTTGTTAGGACGTAGGTGGGGCCCGCGGGATCCGGCGTGTGGACACTTGTCAGGCGGCCTGGGACGATGGTCAGCGTCGGAACGCCGATCTCTGCTTCCTCGTACGCGGCCAGGAAAATGATGGTGCCGACTGGCGTCGCGGCACTCTCGGCGATCGGGAGCGCCTCAAGCTCGACGTCGACTGGGCCCAACACAGCGAGATCGGTCCGGGGCTCCCATGCCACCAGCGGCACGGTGCGGCCCTGCAGGTCGTGTGCGCTCGATGTCACCTGGGCAGCCTCGTAGGTGCCCACGAGGCGGTAGCTGGTGACGATGTATCCGCCTTCGACGATGAGGCCGGTGCCGAGGCCTTGGGGCGTCTCGACCAGGACGAGCACGGATTGCATGCGTGGCAAGAGCGGCAGCGCAGCCAGTCCGTCTTGGCTGGATGCGCTGTCTGAGTCGGTGTCCGGTTGATCGGACGATTCGAGTGTGGTGGGGGTGTCGGCTTGATTCGTGTCCAGTGGTGCCGTCGGGCCCGAATCGGAACCCGATCCGCCGTCGCTGCTGCACCCAGCGGCGCTGGCATGGGTGGCTAGGGTCCAGTGGGTGCGGCGCATGAGGGCGGCATTGCTGTCGCTGCTTGCCGGGATTGCCGGGCTGAGCGGCGCCATCGTGGCCTACTGGCCATCATCGCCGATCGACAGCCCCCGAGACCTCGTCGGCAAAGCACCCGACCTCATGGTCAGCTCCCGCCGCTCCTAGCCGGCTTCGGGGCTTTTCGCGTCGGTTCTTCGATGGCGCTCGCAGCGTTCTTGTGGTCCACGAGCCAGATGGCGACCGTCACCTTGTCTATGGCTGAAGGTAACGACGAACCTCCGCGGCAGTTCGAGTAAGCCCGTTCAGTTCAAGCTTGTCCAGCAGTTCGTCGATGCGTTGTGGAGGGTTGTCCAATGCGTCGGTTTGGCGTTGCAGCGTGGTGGCCACGATCGCTGGATGGAGACCGACGAGATGGACGAGGAACTGATCGGCGGTTAGTGCCTCGAGGCCGATTGCTTGAGCCTCTCGGGAGAGATCGTCGAGTATTGCCTGGCGGAACTTGTCGTCACGTTGCTTGTAGCGCAGGACGTCTTCGAGGAGCACCTTGCGTCTGTTGCCGACGCGCCGGTAGGGCAGTTTCCGCTCGTCGAGCAGCTTGATCAGGTATGGCCGCGACACGTTCAAAATGTCCGCCGCGCCTTGAGTGGTGAGTTCGGCAGGCACGGGGACCACGGTTACCGCGTGTCCTTCGGCCAGGGCCGTCAGTGCGTCAACCAGCAGCCGTGCCGCGAACGTCGGCAATTCGAGATGGAGCGCAACAAGCTCACCAGGCGCCGACGTGTCGAACGACGACCGCAGCCCAACGAGTTCTGCGAGGGCGGTCTCTGCTCCGACCGCTACGTCCGGGCTTGGAATCTCGTACTCGCGCACGATCGTTGCGCTCGACATCTCACCCCTCCTCGCCAGGTGGACCTGGGCCACTTGATAGCACGTCGCCCTACGCGACAGACGTACGGTAGCCTATATTCGAAATATACGTAATAACATATTTTATCGTTGTAGTCGCAGCAGGCTGCCAGGTCGCCGCCGGGATCAGGGGCGGACTCGGGTGTGCTGACGGGTGCCGCGGCCGACTTCTGGCGCTTTGCAGAGGCTGCGACCTCTTGCGGTGCCATGGGTCAACCGTAGGTGACCGAGGCACCGAGGCACCGGGGCTCCCCGGCCTGCGATGGCTCCGGGTTCGAGGGGCGAAGTACCATCGTCGGCAGGCCCGCGGGCCGGACTTCGGGTTCAGCCGTTTGACGGCTTCGGTCTTCGGTCGTGCCGGGCATCGCTCCGATCAGGAGGCCCGGATCTATGGCCCCACCATCATGTCTTCGTCGGCGATCCCTGGCAGCAGTCATGGCTGGGTTGCTGTGCGCGTCGGTGCTTGCGGTTGTCGCAGGCTCGCCGGCTCACGCTGCGAACACCTCCCGCGAGCTGCTTGTGGACACCAACAGCGACGGCATCGGTGATGCCCGTGAGTTCGGCGGCCGTGACCGCTATGACACAGCGCTGCGTCTCGCCAAGAACTTCGCCAAGGGCAAGGGCGGCCTCGGAACGGTCCCGGTGGCATTCATCGCTTCGGGTGTCACGCTGGTCGATGCCGTGTCGGTGTCGGGCCTGGCGGGTCTCGAGGAGGCGCCGGTGCTGCTGACGCCTAGTGAGAGCTTGCACAACGGCGTGGCCGACTACATCGAGGACAACGGCGTGGACACCGTCTACGTCCTGGGCGGCAGCGCAGCCGTGGCCGATTCGGTTCTCGAAGACATGCGAGCCCTGCCCAACGCGCCGCTGGTGACCCGCATCGAGGGCCCCGACCGGTACGCCACGGCAGCGGCGATTGCGTCGACGCTGGGCGTCGGTGCTTCGTGGTGCGGCGGCGATGTCCCGGCGGCGATTCTGGTGAACGGCGGCGATGTGTCGCTCGCCTACGCCATGATGATCGGCCCCATCGCCTACCGGCTGAAGCTGCCGGTGCTGATGACCGCGGCCGATGAGCTGCCTTCGGCCACGACTGACTTCATTCGGTCTGAAGATGTCGAGCACGTGGTGATCGTGGGCGGCACCGCTTCGGTTTCCGCCGGTGTCGAGGGTGCGCTGACCGACGCTGGTGTCGACACTGTTGACCGCATCGCTGGCGATTTCGCGGCGGGCACCTCGGTGGAGCTGGCCAAGCTGGCTCTGGGCAGCTGCGCAGACGACCTCGACCCGGTCTCGGGCGACACCGTGGCGCTGGTACACGGTGATGCGCTGCCTGACGGCGTTGCGGCCGCGCCGGTGCTGGCCAGCACTTTCGACGGCGGACGCCTGGTGCCGGTGCTGCTGGTTGGCGACACGCTGCCCACCTCGGTGCGTGACTACCTGGCCGCCACACCCGACGAAGACGACGACGGCGACAAGGTCGAGCTGAAGATTGTGGCGATTGGCGGCACCGCTGCGGTGAGCACCGACGTGGTGGATGGGGCGCTTGACACTGCGGCCTCTGCCGGTTCGCTGGCCGTGCAGATCGGTGCCTCTTCGGACAAGAACCAGGACGGCACGATCGACGCCGACGATGTGCCCGCACCCGGGGACAACTCGGTGATCCTGTACTTCAGCGGCCCGCTCGATACGGGCTCATCCTCGCTGACGTCGATCATCCGCGACATCGTGGAGCTGAACAACGCTCCGGCTCTGCTCGCTGCTGGCAACTCGGTGACGCTTGTCAGCGCAGATGACGCTTGTGAACCGGAGCGGGTGACGGTCAGCTTCTCGCACCCGTTGAGGGCCGGAGACACCATTTCGATCCCGTCGGGCGTCTCGGTTGGCACCGGCGCGAACGCGACGCCGGTCCGCCCGGCGTCGGTGACGGTGATCGCACCCGCCGTGGTTCGTACCCGCCCGACCATCGACGTGTTCATGGTCGCCGGTCGGTTCAGCGCGGAAGTCACGATTTCCGAGGGCGGCCCGCTGAACGAGGAAGACGTCGACCTGCGCAGCGCCAACCCCAATCTCACAGTGAGCGTCAACCCGGCAACGAGCGACCTGATCTTCAGCGAAGCGCTCGAAGTGGGTGACCGGGTTGTGGTTCGGCGTGGAGCGGTCAGCGACGCCGGGGGCAACCTGAGCGCGCAGCGCACCTACTCCACTGTTGCGCCGGACAAGAACCCACGGATCCTGTCGGTGCTGATGAGCGAGCTGAGCCACAGCGGCCAGGCATCCACCAGGGTGCCCGCTGCGATCTCTGGTGAGGGCAACCGGATCACCATTTCGGCTCGTGCCGGCGGTGCCGCAGACGGTGCTGAGGGGAACGCGTGGACGTTCATCTTCGACGTGGCGAGCGGTTGGACCCCCACCGGTGAGGTGGACATTGCCGTGCAGGTCAGCAGCGACGATGAGACCGTGTTCGTGCGGTTCAACGACGGCGCGGCCCGCAACCGTGATCTGGCTGACGCCTTGGAGGCCGACAGCACCTTCGACTCGATGTTCGAGGTGGAGCCGCCCGCCAATCGTTCAGGGGGCTGCGGTTCAATCCGGAACCTGGAGCTGAGCCTGGGCACCAACGACCGGCAGGTCACTGCGGCTGCTCCTAGTGGCGGTGTCACCGAGGTGGCTATTGAGGTGCGCTTCAACGGCTACGTGGAGACGGTTGACGACGACGGTCTGCTGGCGGACATCCTGAGGGCCGTGGTCAGTCGCACTGATGCTGTTGACCCCCTTGTTGTTCAGGCTGCTTTGGGCTTGGACGCGCCGATCCCGTTTGAGGGGCCGGGGAAGGTGGTGCGCTACGAGGCAGTGACGCAGCCGGGTGCCGCGGCGGCGAAGTTCCTGCCGCGGGTGCGGGACTTGGTGGACACGCCCGCCGGCCGTGACACGGTGTTTGACGATCCGGACACGGACGCGGACGAGAGCGCCGAGCCTGTGGCGGCGATCGCCACCGGCTATGCCCCGCCCGAGAACGACGACGAAAAGAACGGCCGCTCGCAGGTGCGCATTGCCCGCAGCGCCAGCGTCAAGCCGCCTGGGTAGAGCTGGTTGCACGAAGCGCCGGTCACCGGCATCGGACAGTGTCACCCAACGTGATCATCAGCCTGCTGGGCGGTCTGCTCACGGCGCTGCTGATATGGCAGTTCAACGCACTCGGGAACAGTATTGACCACCTGGGAACCGAGTTGCGGTCCGAGATCGGCGGCGTGCGCACCGAGATCGGCAGTCTGCGTGCGGAAATGCAGGCAGGGTTCCGTGAGATCAACGCGACGCTGCTGGACCACACCGATCGACTCGCTCGTCTCGAAGCCGCTGCCGGGCTACCCCGTGCTGACGAGTCGTCCACCGTGGCGCCCGCTGCCGACGACGTGGATGAATGACACGCTGTTGGTGTAGTTGTAGGTGTTGAACAGGATTCGTCGACCGTCGGGTGACCAGCTTGGATTGCGTCATGTGCGCGGGCGATGCTCAGGAATAGCATCTGCCGATGTCCGCACCGAGCACCAAGAGCCTTGTCAGCTACCGCACGTTGCCTCCGGCTCTCAGGAGCGGCAATTCACGCCTAGCTCATGCGTGCCTGGCCACCGTTCGGGCGCGTGCCGTGCTTCTTGCCGTTGCTTTGTCGCTTGTTGCGGTGAGCACAACGATCGTGTTGGCGTCGCCGGCTGGTGCGCACGACGCGCCCGCCGCTCCCGAGCCGAGCTGCCCGTCTGGAGCCTTGGCGGTGCTGGTAGATGCGTCCAGCGAGCCCGATTTGTATGCAGCCCATCTGGTGGCGGGTGTGCTCGACACCGGCTGCGTCGTCGATTCCGGCGACCGAACCGAGCCTGGCCTGCCCGCACCGTCCGCGGCACTGCTTGAAGGTCTCAGCACCGGCTACGTGCTGGGCGGTTCCGCCGCGGTTCCGCTCAGCAAGCTGCCGGCGCACATCGCCTGGAGCCGCATCGGTGGTGTTGACCGTTGGGAAACGCTTCGCCTCGCTGGACGCATGGCGACCGGGGAGTGGACACCGCCGCGTGTGCAGCTTGACGCCCCCGAAGGTGCGGACAGCTCTTCCGAAGTTGCCGACACGGCCGCCGAGATCGAAGCTGCTGAAGCCGAGATGGTCCGATTGGTCAACGAATTGCGCTCCGGCCTCGGGCTGCAGCCTCTTGCGTACAACACCGACTTGTCCGCCGTGGCCCGACGCTGGTCAGAGACAGTGCGAGACGAGGACAACTTCGCCCACAACCCGTCCTACAGCGAGCAATACCCGAATGGGTGGCAGCGGGCGGGCGAGAACATTGCGTGGCGACAGTCCGGCGGTTCGATTCTCGACAAAGTGCGCGCCTCCTTCGACGGTCTTGTTGCCAGCCCAGGCCACTACGCCAACATGACCCACCCCGATTTCAACCATCTGGGAGTTGGCGTCGCCGTCCAAGGACGAAACTTCTGGGTGACCCAGAATTTCGCGTACTACCCGGCCTGATTCAGGCCCCTCGACCCTGCAGCTGCGAGTGATTGACAACCAATCACTCGAACCCGTCGGGTTCGTCAGGATGTTTTTCGTGCGCGGCCTCATCGCAGACTTGGTCGCCAGCTTTGCGATCATCCTCACCTTGGGCGTTCTGATGCGTGTCACAGCCCTTCAGTACAGTTGTTCTCATGTTGAAGGAGTCGACGGGCCAGCCGGGGGCAGAAGCCGGCGCATCTGTTGCGTGTGACAGCCCCTCAGTACGGTTGTTCGTATGTTGAAAGAGTCGATGGGTGAGTTGGGGTCGGAGGCCGCCGGCGCATCAGCATCGGTGTTGGCAGTTGCCACGGGCGGGGAGGTGCTGGCGGGCGGGGAGGTGCCGGCGGCTGACACGGCCGCTGACGTGCCGGGCGCTGCCTCGGGCGGGGAGGTGCCGGCGGGTGGGTTGTGGCTCGCCCGGTTGAGTCGCGACGAGCTTGCTTCGCTTGGTGTTGCGGCGTTGACCGAGGTGCTGGGCGGCGTCGAGCGTCATGTGAACCAGGTGGCGGGCTACCGCGTCGAGGTGCTGGCTGGGCTGGATGCGGCGGGTGTAGCCGAGGGGCTGCAGGGCGCGTCGTCTCGGGAGGCGGTGCGCGAGGCGACCGGCGTGTCGGATCGGTCTGCGCGTGAGCTGTGCCGGGTTGCGGCGAAGGCTCAGCGGTGCGAGCCGGTGATGGAGGCGTTGGCCGGGGGCGACATCAACACCGAGCAGGCCGAGTCGCTCAGCGATGCCCGGGTACCCGACGAGGTGCGTCACCAGCTGATCGCAGAGGCTGCATCCGAGGGCACCGACCAGACCAAGCGCCGTGTGCGAGCCGCGGAGGCCGAGCACTGTTCCGAGACTGCTGAGCAGCGGTTCGCCCGTCAGCGTGCCAAGCGTCGGGCGCAGTGGGGCACCGACGACGATGGGATGCTGCGGATCGGTGCGTTGCTGGATCCCGAGATCGGTGCGCGGGCCGAAGCGGCGCTGTCGGCGATCTCCCAAGCGATGTGGCGTGACGACAAGCACCTGCGGGTGGGGCGCCGCACCCCCGCCCAGCGAGACGCCGACGCGCTGGCGTACCTGCTGACCGGCGCAACGCTCAGCGAAGCCGATGCCAAAGCGATTGCCAAGCTCATTGGTCAGCCCCCCGGCGGGAATGCCGGGCCGGCGCGGCCTGGGGGCTCTACCGATTCGCCGGGAGCCGCGCATGGGGCTGTCGGGTCGGCGGAAGCTGCGGGCGCTGCGCATCCGGCGGGCTTCGTGCATGGGTCGCCGGGTAGTGCTGATCCAGCGGGCTTCGTGCATGCGGCTTTCGCGTCGGCGCGGCCCGATGTTCAGGTGCAGGTGATGATCGAGTACGAGGCGCTGCGCGGCCAAACCGATGCAGCAGGCATCACCGACGCCGGGACAGAGCTGGCACCCGAGACAGTTCGCAAGCTGGCATGCGATGCCGAGATCATCCCGATCATGCTCAACGGGCCGGGCGGCAGCGCCGATATCGGCCGCGCACGACGAACGGTGCCGGCTCGATTGCGGCGGGCACTGATCGCACGCGACCGGCACTGCGTATGGCCAGGCTGCAGCGCCCCGCCGTCACGCTGTGACGCACATCACATCTGGCACTGGGCGCACGGCGGCCCGACCAACCTGGTGAACCTCGCCCTGCTGTGCCACAAACACCACCACGACCTCCACGAACAGAACCTCACGATTAAGCGCAACGCCGACGGCACCTGGACAATCGGCCGCCAACCCAGAGCCCCCTAACCACCCCCGCCGCCGGTGCGCCAGCAGAATTCTTCGTCGCGCAGCCTCGGCGGTTGGTGTTGCCGTTCCAGCAGTCGGCATGGGGGACGTGTCTGCCCCCAAGATTGATGGCTTGAGGTGCCGCAGCCGGCGGGGTTGCACAACTAGTGCCGTGTCAGCAAACGTTTGCCAATGTGGCGCTTTTCTGTGCAAAATCGCTCGCTCAGCGAACATTTCTGCACAGAAAACCGATCCTGTCGAGGCCAGCGCGAGGCATCCAGCCCGCCTCAACCACGCAAACGTTTGTGGTCACAGCACTAGGTTCGGCAGCGATGGAGGTATCGGTGGGGTCGTGATGAGGACCGCACCGGTTGCTCCCGACCAGCGCAGCACCTCGTGGTGCAGACGGCGAGCAACTGCGGCGTCGGCGGTTGCATCCTGCGGCTTCCGGCGGGCGTCGGCGGCGGCGGTTGCGTTGTGCGGCTTCCGGCAGGCGTCGGTTGCGTCGGTTGCGTTGCTTGTCTTCGGAGCGAGCTGGACGTCGGCGGCGGCTGCGTCTCCACGGATTGACGAACCGCTTGTTCCGCAATTGCCTCCCGACACTGATCGGTCGGTGACCCGCAGTTCGCTGCTGCCCGGCGAACGGCTCTCGACGGGCGGTTCGCTGGCTTCGCCGAGCGGTCGTTACCGGCTGACGCTGCAGTCCGACGGCAACCTGGTCCTCTATGACACTGCTGGTGTCGGTGCGCCATCCATGCCTGTGGAGTGCGGGGACCTCGACGCCCGACGTGAGCCTCGCCGGGACCAAACACGTCGTGTACGACCGCAGCGGCCAGCGGATGTGGCTGATCGAGGCGAACGGGGCGCTCTTTGACACCTACCCGGTGAGCGGCCGGGCCACCAGTCCCTCCGTGGGTTCCTACAGCGTGTTCTCCAAGTCGCAGTACTCGTCGTCGCCGAGGACTCCCGTCACCATGCGCCACATGGTGCGTTTCGTGAAGGGCATTACCGGGCTGGACATCGGCTTCCACTCGATTCCTCGCACCTATGCAGGCGCCCCCATCCAGACCATTGCCGACCTGGGCCAGCCACGCTCAGCCAGATGCGTCCGCCAAGACGACGCCAAAGCCCGCCAGCTCTTCGACTGGGCCCCACTCGGGACGCCGGTAGTCGTAATTGCTTGATTCGGCACCCCGGTCGTCGTAATTGCTTGATTCGGCACCCCGGTCGTCGTGATCGCCTGATTCGGCGGTATGGGCGCGCTCGGCACACGCCATCCTCTGATACCAGAGGGCCTGGCGTCAGCAACCAGAGCGAGTGGCCATCCCAAGGAGCCGCAATGTCCCGAGATCCACATGGCCGTCGTGCTCTCACTCTCGGATTGCGGGCAGCCATAGTTGTGCTGGTCGCGGCCACCGCGCTGCCGTTCGCCTCGGCCGCCACGGGGGCACAGACCGGCGGCAACGTCGACGTGACGCGCCTGTGGGGCCAGGACCGCCATGCGACATCGCTGGCGGTGGCGCAACGATTCGAGCAGGAAGCCGGCGGCAGCATTGATGCGGCAGTGCTGGTGTCGGGCCAGTCGTGGCATGACGCCGTGATCGCAGCGGGACTGGCAGGGTCGCTCGATGCACCCGTACTGCTGACGCAGAAGGACGAGGTGCCGAGCGCCACGGCCGATTTCCTGTCCGAGGCCGGCGTTGCCCGTGTGGTCGTAGTCGGCACGACCAGTGCGGTGTCCGAAGAGGTGCTGACGAGCCTGCAGAGCCTCGGCAATGTCGAACGAATTGAGGGGCCCGATCCGTCGGCCGCATCGGTGGCGGTCGCCCAGCGCATGGGCCCTCCCGGCGCCATGCCGGGGCACGGACGCACCGTCATCGTGGCTAGCTCAGAAGTGTTCGCTGACGCCATGGTGGCGGGCCCCTTCTCGGCCCGGGGCGGCCACCCGGTCCTGCTCACACCGCCCGACGAACTCGACGACGGCGTGAAGTCCTACGTGTCACAAAGCGGCGCCGAGCACGTGATCATCCTGGGCGGCACCGCCGCTGTGTCGAGCTCGGTTCAAGATGAGCTCGCAGCGCTCGACATGGCCGTCACCCGACTGGGCGGCACCACCCGCCTGCACACTGCGCAATTCGTAGCGGATTTCCTGCAAGGCAAGTACACCGAAGCGGCAGGCGAGCCATGTTTCGACCGCTCGACTGCCGGGCTCGCGACCGCATGGGTGCCGTTCGACGCATTCGGAGCCGGCCCGCTGCTCGGCAAGCTGTGCGCGCCGCTGCTGCTCACCGACCCCAAGCAGATGGACCCCGCCATCGAGCGGTGGATCAAGCGGAGCAGCGATGCGTTGCTCGTGTTCGGCGGCAAGACCGCCGTGTCGTCACACGCCCTCGCCGACCTCAACGACGACGCAGCGCTCGAGAGCATCTTCGACAACGCAGCCGACGAGCGGGCCAAGATCGTCGCCAGATTGACCAGCAAGATCAACGAGGGGTCCTACGGCGTGAACGCCAACAACCTCTTGCGTGGCCCCGCAGGCTTCAGGATCGACCTCGACGACTGTCCAGCACGCTGGTCCGACACCACGGGCATTACCGACACCGAGATCCGGATCGGGCACACCACTCCCCAGACCGGATCGCTTGCGGCCTTCAGCGGCATCACCGTCGGCATGCAGAACTACTTCGATTGGGTGAACGAGAACGACCCGGTTGCCGGGCGGCAGCTCACGCTCGAGGCGAGGGACGATAGCTATCGGGCCGAAGTGACCGTCGAGCTGGTGTACGAGATGATCGAGTCGGAAAACGTTTTCTCGATCTCGACGATCGGTACGGCGTCCACGTTGCTGACCTACGACATGACCAACCGCGAGTGCGTACCGCATCCGTTCGCGACGTCGGCCAGCCCCGCATTCGGAGATCCTGTGCGCCACCCGTGGACGACGGGCATCCAGATGTCGTCCTCCACAGAGGCCCTGCTGTGGGGCGCATGGATCGAGAGGAGCCTTCGCGACAAGCTGCCGGTGAAGGTTGTCGGCTTGGTGATGGACAACAGGTTCGGGTGGGCGTATCAGGACGCTTTCAAGGCCTGGGCCCAGGAGCATCCCGACGTTGTCTCGGAGTTCGTTGCGGTCCGGCACTACCCGCCGAAACAGGACCTTGCGGACGAGATGGAAATGATCCAGTCGTTGAGCCCGGACGTGTACATCTCGATGACTGCGGGCAACCCGTGCGTGCTGGCGATACAGGCAGCCGGCGAGAACGGCCTCATCGCTGACGTGAAGGCCCGGGGAGGGGCTCTGTTCACCCCGTCGGTGTGCGAGAGCCCATCGGCATACCTTCAGCCCGCCGGCGGTGCTGCAGATGGCTGGTTGATTGCCCGAGGGGGCGAGAGGAACACCGCTGATTTCGCGAACGCCGGTCTGCCGTTCGTGAAATTCGTCAATCGGAACCTGGAAGAGGCTGAACTCGAACTGTCAAACAGTCTGTACGGCAGGGGCTACGCGTACGGGTATGCGTACGTCGAGGCTCTGCGCGTGGCGGCGGACCTCCCGGGTGGGCTGACTCGCTCGAATTTCATCATGGCGTTGCGGTCGCTTGACATCACCCACCCGCTGTATCTCGACGGGATCCGGTTCCGAATGAACGGCAACGCCGACGCCCACTTCGTCGAAGGCTCCGAGTTCGCCCGGTATCACGCCGACGACTTCTCTTGGAAGCCCGTCGGCCCAGTCATAGATGTCAACGGCCAAACGCCGAACTGTGCCTGGGACTTGAACGAGGGCCGCTGCCACTGAGCCCCGACATCCGTCCTCCGGCGGCGAAACCGCCGTGGAGGGCAGCGGGGTACGCTCGCCGCCGTGCCCCGAGCCCCGCACTGGAGCCATGGCACCCCGGATCCACGATGCATCTTGGGCAGCGGCTCGGCGGGCTGCAGCGGCCCCGCGTTAAGCGCGACGCGCCTGTGACACCGCCGCGACAGACTGTCGTCTCGTGAGGGCCGATTCGTGAGGACGATGCAACCTCGTCGGCGCGTCCGCTGGACCGCCGCACTGGCCGTCGTCTTCGTCGCGGCATCGCTGCTGGCCGTGCCGGGCGCCGGCAGCCAGACCGACGCCGAACCCGGACCCGTGTCGCCCAGCCAGTGGCACCGGTCATTCCTAGCATCACCCCAGATCGAGGCATGGCCGAACGCCATGCGCGTCTTCGGCAACGACCGCTTCCAGACCGCCCAAGCCGTAGCACTCACTATGCGAGGCCGGGGCGGCTTCCCCTTCGATTCCCCCGACGCCACCTCGGGCGGCGGCCGAAGCCTGGGAGCCGCCAACGGCTGGTGGGGCCTGGGCGTCTGCCCCCGGGCCGTAATCGTCGTCGCATCCGACTCCCCGGCCGATGCACTCACCGCCGCCGCACTGTCCGACTCCACCGGCGGCTCGTCGGAGCCCTACCTGCGGCGAGTCGCCGCCAGCGACCCCCTGTTCGACCCCATCGGCGGCTTCGCACGGGTCGACACATTCGTTGCGCCCATCCTGCTCACCGGCTCGGCCCGCGCAGGCGCAACCAAGCTCAACCACGCCGCCCGGCTCGCCGCCCAAGACCTTCGCCTCGGCGGCTGCAACGCCGCCCGGCAGGCCATCATCGTCGGCGGTACCGCAGCAGTCCCCGCCACCATCGAATCCGAGCTGGTGTCGGTCGGGTTCAGCGAAGTGTTCCGCGTCAGCGGTGCCACCCGCTACGGCACCGCCGCATCAGTGGCCACAGCACTGGGCACAGCACCAATCCCCCGAGGCGTCGACGGCTGCGCCGATCCCTCCGCATCCGACGGCGACGCCGTCATGACCTTCTACGCCAACTCGGTGGTCGAGTGGCGGCCCAAAGCCCGTGATTGCGAGCTGCTGGGCCGCACGGTGGTGCTGACCGTCGGCGTAGATGCCCTGGCAGCCGGCTGGTGGACCAGCTTCTGGCAAGTGCCGGTCCTGCTCCACGACGGCAGCCGCACCCTGCCCGACGAGACAGCGATAGCGCTCAGCCTGCTCGACATCGAGAACCTCATCGTGCTGGGCGGCACAACGCAAATCCCCGAACCGGTAGCCGAACTGGCAACGCAGATCGCCGGCGCCGAGATGTACCGGGTGTCAGGACCGGACCGGTACGCCACCAGCGTGGCCATGGCACAGCACTTCGGCGGCTGGTGGCCGAACCGCATCGGAGCCCACTTCGCCCGCTCCACGGTGTGCCTGGTGGCCTCGAGCGGCCACGGCGACGAGGCACGCGGCTGGCCCGATGCCCTTGGCGCCAGCGCATGGTGCGGCGCCGCCTCGGCGCCCTCGCCCGACAAGCAGCCATACGTGGTGGAGCGATTCGTAGGCCCGGTCACCGCACCCGAAGCCGGATCGGTTGCAGCGGCCCGGCGATCAGCCGAACGATCAGCCGACACGGGCGCACCCCGCCCGAAGCGCTCAGCGGTACCGATCCTGCTGGTGCCGGCAGGCGCTCGGGAACTGCCCGAACCGGTCCACGAGTTCTTGCGGCGGTCATTCACCGTCGGACGGCGCTGCGTGGATGCGGTAGGCGGCATCACCCGCAACGGGGCAGCCAACGCCGACGCGTACGCAGCGGCGCAGAACGCGGGCACATGCTTCGACCCAGGGTTCGTGGTGGCATTCGGGGGACCGTCGGTCATCCGGCCCGAGCTGATCTCGCAGGCCTCCTCGGTAGTGAGCGGCGGGCTGGCACACCCCGCTGAGCCCGAGGCCCCGATCCTCGTGGGCGCCCAAGTGACCGACCGGGACGACCCCAACCGCACCCAGAAGGCGCCCGAAGCCAAGCGCGGCGTGGGGGCATTCGCCACCGGCCTGGCACTCGACGGAACGGTGTTCCACCGGGCCGACGCAAACGGCGAGTTCGACGCACTGGACGACGAAGGCGACTCAGCCGACGGCAGCCGAAACGCCAATCGAGATTGGTTGTGTTTCCCCCGCTCGACCTACGTCGGGGCGCGCTGGCTAGTGGCAGAGACATCGTCAGGACGGGCGCCCGTCCTGGTAGCCGACCTGCCCAAGCTGGGCTGGTACCGGCTGGACAACGACGGGGTGCCACGCACCGAAGGCGCCGGCGGGCCGGGCTGCGTGAGCGTGGAACTGTCGGAGTCCGATCCGACGATGGTGCGGGCGATCGGGCCCCACGGGCGGTCGTCGCTGCCGGTGGCGGTGGTCATGGACGAGTACCGGCGGTTCCGGCTGACCGATGTGATCGAGGGAGGCGAACCGCTGCACTCAGGGCTCTCCGGCGATGTCGACCCGACGCTCGGCGGCACAACCAAGTGGTCGTTCCGCACAGCAGAGTCCACCGTCGATGCGCACCTGCCACCCCGGCGAGTGGGGGTAACGAAGGCGCTCTTGCAAGTGGAGCTCATCCGAGGCATCGGCGAGGAGGACCCCGATGTCTTCACCGCACTGTGGTCGGTCGAGACGGCGCAGGGCACGGTGACCGGCACCGCCGCAGGCGAGGCTCGGCTGGTGGGCGGCGCCTGGGAGCTGCGGGGGATGAGCGCGCTGCGGTCGGGAACGTGGCTGCGAGACATCTACGGCACCGACCCCAGGACGCCACGTGGCCTGGGAAGCGGCACGTCGGTGGCCGGCCTGGCGAGCGACGGTTACGGCGCCGGCGGGTTCATGGCCAGCATCGGTCTGAAAGACCCCGGCAACGACGATGACACTGTCGCATGGCGAGTTGACGCCTTCATCAACGCCGCCCCCTAACCTCGCCCCGGCGGTGTCATCCGGCAGCGTGATGCGGTGTCGCACTGTGGCATCGGAAGCATCCGCTGCCCGGCAATCGGAGTACGGCGGCGGCATGAGACGATCAGCGAGCACAGCGCGCCGCGGCCTGCGACCGGTAGCGCTCGGTGCGCTGTGCGTCGCGCTGGCAGGGTCCGTGCTGTTCTTTCCAGCGAACGCCTCGGCGCAATCCGCAGACATCACCATCCGGCGGATCCCCGGGCAGAACTACTACGAACTCGCAGCGAACGCCGCCGGCGGCAAATGCGACTCGGAGACCGGCTCGTACAGCGTGGCCCTGGCGTCGGGAGAGGACTGGCCCGACGCGCTGGCGGCCACTGCGTTGGACCGGCCGCTGCTGCTCACACGGCAGGGATTCCTGCCTGCAGCAACCCGGAACTACCTCCTGCCGTGCGTGTCGCACCCCAACGCCAAGGTCATCATTCTGGGCGGGCCAGCCGCGGTGTCCGAAGACCTGGCCAACACGCTGCGCGCCGTGGGATTCCGGGTGGACCGGATTGCCGGCGCCGATCGCTACGAGACCGCCCGCCGAGCAGCAGCCCTCTTCGCCCCCGACGAGCTCGCCACGGTGTACCTGGCCTCAGGAGTGAACTTCGCTGACGCCGTCGCCGCCGCCCCGAGCGTGACCGCCGACACCCCGCTCATCCTCACCACGGCCGACGCCCTCCACGACGAAGCACGCCAGTTCCTCACCGATCCGGACCGCACGGTGGGATCGGTCACGATCCTGGGCGGGCACGCAGCCATCTCGGCCGCCGTCGAGGAAGACATTCACAGCCTCGGCATCGAGACCCGCCGCGTTGCCGGCGCCGACCGCTACGAGACCGCCGCACTGCTCGCCCGGCGCTCGTTCAACACGCTCGGATGCCATCCGGTGATCGATGTCGCAGTGGCCAGCGGAACAGCGCCACATGGAGGTCTCGTGGCAGGCGCAGTCCGTGGGCCCTGCCAGCCAATGCTGCTGGCGCCGGAGCCTGCCAGCGGGGTGCCGGAGCTGCTCGCCGAATTCGGACGCGACTGGAGCCTGGCGATCGGCAGGTCCGTGCGAGCGACCGTGACCGGCATCGGCCCCTCGTCCATCGTCGGCAACGCCGCAGTGGTGGCGGTGGCAACCGGCGAGACACCCGACCCCGACAACACGACCGGATCCGACGCGGCCATCGGGCTGCAGGACTGGGACCAGCTGGCCGAATCCGTCGTGCGGGTGGAATGCCTTGACACGCACGGCCGAACGATCCAATTCGGAACTGGCTTCGCTGTGGGCAACGGCGTGCAGATCGTGACCAGCAACCACGTCGTGTTCGACGACCGGGGGCGAGCGTGCCCTCGCCTGCGGGCATCGCTGGGCGGCACGTTCGAGCAACGGCCCACCCGCCAGGTGCCCGTGGCGCTGGAGCGATCAGCCCCCGATCGGGATCTCGCCCTGCTGGTGATGGACCCTGACGCACCACCGCTTCCGACCGTGAACTTCACTTCGGGGTCGTTGCGAGCCGGCGAGACGATCACCGTGTTGGGCTACCCGGGGATCGGCGGCTCGACGATGACGCTCACCACCGGGCGCTACTCGGGCACGACTCGCCTGCAAGGGTCGATCTGGATCAAGACCGACGCGCAGATTGCTCCCGGCAACAGCGGCGGCCCGGTGTTCGACGACAGCCGACAGCTCGTCGGGGTCGCCACCGCCCTGAGCCTGGCCCAGCTCGGCGACAGCGGCAGCGTCATCGGCAGCCTCAGCCTGCTGGTGCCAGCGGACGACGTTGCCGCACTGCTCGCAGGCGACATCGGCACGTAGCTCGCCATCTAGCTCGGCCCGCAGCATTGCCCACCACTCTGGTGATGCATGGTCCATGTCGGCCAAGACGAGGCGTTGGGTCGAATCGAGCGACTGCCATAGTCTCGGCCGCGAACGATCGAGGGAGTTTGCGTCCATGAGCACTGCTGCTGCGGACAGGCTGCTGGAGATCTTGCGCACCAAGGGCCTGACGGAGCTCCCCGAGGCCGTCCAGCTGGCTTCGGGCAATTACTCGCGCTACTTCATTGACGGCAAGGTTGCGCTGGGTGCCGGGGACGACCTGAGGCTTGCTGCCGAGGCGATCACCGAGCGGGTGACCGCTGCTGGCGTCCAGTTCGACTCGGTCGGCGGCCTGACGCTCGGCGCCGACGCTCTGTCGGCCGCCATCGCCGTCGTCAGCGGGGCGAACTGGTTCATCGTCCGCAAGGAAGCGAAGGGGCGCGGCACGAACCGCCTCGTCGAAGGCACACGGATCGGCGAGGGCAACCGTGTCCTGCTGGTCGACGACATCGTCACGACCGGCGGCTCGATCCTGAAGGCGTACCAGAGCGTTCAGGCAACCGGCGCCCAAGTGGTAGCCGCCGTCACGCTGGCTGATCGGGGCGACGACGCCAGCAGGTCATTCGACGAACTCGGCGTGTCGTACTTCCCCATGGCTACGTACGAGGACATGGGCATTCCGGCCATAGGCACCGAGACCGCCAGCGCCGCCGCCGCCAGCTGAAGCCTGCCGCACCGTTGCGTGGTGCGTTCGAGCCGCCGCCAGCTGAAGCCTGCCGCACCGTTGCGTGGTGCGTTCGAGCCGCCGCCGGCTGAAGCCTGCCCAACCGCTGCGTGGCGCGACCACGCCGACACCTCCCCGATGGAGAAACCGCAGAAGTAGGTTGCGGAGGGTGCGGCGATTGGCGGCCCTTGTGTTGTCGGTGGCTGTGGGATTCGGCAGCGTGCTGGTCCTTCCGGTCAATCCAGCAGGCGCGGCCCAAATCGATGGCTCGGATTTCTCGACCACCCGCTACGGCGGGGAGGACCGCTACGCCACGTCGCTGCTGATCGCTGAGGCAGTCGCCGCTGAGGCCGGCGGCTCGCTGGAGTGGGTGGTGCTGGTGTCGGGGGAGCGGTGGACCGACGCCGTGGTGGCGGCACCGCTGGCGGGAGCGCTGGGCGCGCCGGTGCTGATGACCCCGCCGGGCGAGCTGCGGCCCGATGCACTGGCGTTCCTGGCGCGGGCGGGCGTGTCCAACGCGCTCGTGGTCGGGCCGGACGCGAGCGGCGGCGCCCATGGACCCGGTCGCGGCGTCAGCGCGGCCGTGCTCGAAGCTCTGGACGAAGCCGGCGTGTCGGCGGAGCGCGTCGCGGGTGACGACCGCTACAGCACCGGGGTTGCCGCTGCTGGACGGGTCACCCCGGGGATGATGCCGGGGCTGGGCCGCACCGTGATCGTGGCCAGCGGCGAAGTGTTTGCCGATGCGCTGGTGGCCGGGCCGTTCGCTGCCCGCGGCGGTCATCCGGTGCTGTTGACCCCGCCCGACGAACTGCACGCCGACGTGGCGAGCTACCTGGCCACGAACAGCATCGAGAACGTGGTGCTGATGGGCGGCACGGCTGCCCTGAGCGAAGCCGTCGAGACGTCAGTCACCGACCTCGGAGCGTCGGTGACCCGGCTGGCAGGTGCCACCCGCTACGACACGGCGGTCAAGGCAGCCGAGCTGGTGACCGACCGCTACAGCGCCGCAGCCGGACAGACCTGCTTCGCCACCAGCACGATCGGCGTGGCCCGTGCCCGCGTGCCGTTCGACTCGTTCAGCGCAGCGCCGCTGCTGGCACGGCTGTGCGCCCCGCTGGTCCTGGTCGACCCGACCCAGGTTCCCGCCGACACCGCCGCCTACCTCGATGCCGCCCGGGAAGCAAACCCGACGGTGGAACTGCGGGTCTTCGGCGGTGACGCAGCCGTCTCCCAAGCCGCCATCGACGCCTATCTCAGCGGCGAAGACCTGGATCCAGACGAAGAAGCCGACGGGGAGGCGGACGATGAGGCGGACGATGAGGCGGAAGCCACCGAAGACGACGCAGCCGACGCCGAGTCGGCTGTCCTGCCCGCCGGCACCTGCGGCGGCTCCATCACCGACGAGCCCCGCGTGCTCGTGTCCTCGCGCAACGCCGAGGATCCCGCCTGGTCACCCGACTGCAGCCAGATCGTCTACACGAAGGACGGCTCGCTGTGGGTTGCGAACAACAACGGCTCGAACGCCAAGCGCATCGTGCGCGACAGCTATCTCAGCTCGGCCGCCTGGTCGCCCGACGGCACCCAGATCGTCTACGTCCGGGGCTACCAGGAGGACGGAAGATGGTTCTCCCATGTCTGGATCTCCAACGCTGACGGCACCGGCCGGGAGAAGCTGACCCACAACGACCTCACCGACCGGATCCCCCGCTGGTCGCCTGACGGCGAGACGATCATCTTTGACCGCTTCACCGACGGCGAGCGCTTCGTTGCCCGCATGAACCGCGCCGGCACGAACGAGAAGTCGCTGACACCAGGCGGCTCGTGGGACTACGCACCGGTCTTTTCGCCCGACGGCACCCAGCTGGCCTACATCGCCGGCGAAGCTGTCGTCATCGCCGACGCCGACGCGGCGAACCCGCGCAACGCTGTCGACGAGGTGTACTGGAACGGCGGTCTCGACTGGTCGCCCGACGGCAAGCGACTCGCCTTCGTACGCGGCGACAGCGCGCGCACGCAGCTCATCATCGCCGACGTCAACGGCCTCAACGAGGAGGTCGTGTTCGACTTCGAAGGCCAAGCCATCGCACCCCGCTGGTCACCCGACGGCCAGCTCCTCGCCTTCCACACCATCGATGCCGACGGCGCTCACCAGGTGTACGTATCGGGCGCGAGCGGCGAGCAGGTCGTCAGTGGGGCCTCGGAATGCCGGCCCGCAGGCGTCTCTAGCGTGACAGCCGGCTTCCCCCTGCCACCCTGGGCAGCCCCATCATCGGGAACCCTGCGGGTGGCCGTGCTCTTCATGGACTTCCCCGACGCAGAGGCCACCCACACCACCTCCGACGAGGCCGAACAGGGCCTTCCCTACGTCGAGGACTACCTCGAGTCGGTCAGCTACGGCCAACTCGACGTCGAGATGGTGCCCCACCACACATGGCTGCGATCCGAGCAGGAATTCGGCGACTTCGTCAGCACGAACGCACTCAGCAACCAGGCCGTGAATACAGGTGCCATCAGCCACGCGATCGGCCTGGCCGAGCCCGATTTCGACCTCTCCGACATCGACACCGTCATGGTGGTGCTGCCCAGCAGCCGCTTCGGCGGCGGCGGGTTCGCCCATCCGTCCGTCAGTGTCGCGGGCAGCTCGTGGCGGACGACGCTCATCAACAGCGTCTATCTCGGCGACGAGCGCGAGCCCTACACGTGGGGATCCGTCGCTGCCCATGAGCTCGGGCACAACCTCGGCCTGGCAGACCTGTATCCCTACGGCGACGCACACTCCCGACCCGAGGCACCCAGCGGGCAGAGGTGGGTCGCATCGGAGTGGGGACGCATGAACATGTGGGCGTACTTCCTTGCCGATGAGAACGACCCCCGGCTGGCCCACGACTGGGAGTACCCAAGCGGCCAGGTCTCCACGGCCTACCGGCATCACCTGCGCATGGAGGAAATGCTGGCGTGGAGCCGCTGGCAGCTGGGCTGGCTGAGCGACTCGCGGGTCAGCTGCGTCAACGAAGAAGTCGACGAAGCCGGCGTCACGGTGGCGCTGTCGCCGATCGCCGGGCCAGGCGATGGCACAGCGATGGCGGCGGTGCCGCTCAACGCTCGCAAGATGCTGGTGATCGAGAGCCGCCGCAAGCTCGGCTACGACGCCGGCCGGTTCTTCCAGGCCACCGACACGGGCGCCAGCACGACGTTCCCCCGGCTCATCACCGAAGGCGTGCTCGTGTACACCGTCGACAGCCTGCTGCGCTCTGGGCGCTTGCCGCTGCGGGTAGCGGGCGACAGCGGCAACGCCCAGGTCGACGACTTCCCGGTGCTCGAAGCCGGCGAGTCAGTGACGGTGCACGGCTACACCATCACGGTCACCGCTGACGACGGCGACACCCACACGGTGTCCATCACCCGCAACAACTGACGGCACCGGTCCCCGCACTCCGACCGTCGCCGACCGACCCTGCAGCCATCGCAGCAACCAGGCCGGCCAAGCAGCCCCAAAAGCCGCCGAAACTTCGGGGTTTCAGGGCTCAGGGGTGCCGCGGACCGCAAGCCAGCGCGCGGTACCTTGATTTTCGGGTTCCGTGGCGCCCGTATTCCCTCCACTGCTCTGAGGAGTCGTCGATGAACGTGTCTCCATCTACCGCGCCTCGGCGGCGAATGCGGCTTGGGCGGGTCCTGGTGGCTGCCGCTGTAGCCGCCAGCGTGCTCGCCGTGGCGAACGACCCCGCACAGGGTGCAGCAGCCCTCGTCGAGACGCGTCGCCTCGAGGGCAACACCCGTTTCGAGACCGCCGCCGAGATAGCGGAGGCCTACGTCGACCAGATCGAGACCTTCTCGGGCCGGATCGGCATCGACTCCGTCATCTTGACTTCCGGCGACAACAACGACTTTGCCTACGCGCTGCCGTCGCCGGCCCTGTCACGCCGGTATGACGCCCCGCTGCTGCTGACCCGGCCCAACTCGATTCCCGAAGCCGTCACGACATTCCTGACCCGCTACGAGGTCTCGACCGTCTACATACTTGGCGGCGACTCGGTCGTGACGCCCTCTGTGGAGAGCGCAATCGACGCGATCAGCGGTACCAGGACCGTCCGCATCGCCGGTGACGACGCCTACTCGACGGCAGTGGCAGTTGCCGAAGAGGTGGGGCCCAGGACGGGCGTTCCCGGCGACTACAGCTCCTATGGCCGCACCGCTCTGCTGGCGACCGGGGAGACATTCGCCGATGCGCTGGCCGTTGGACCGCTCGCATATCGGGGCGAGCACCCGATCCTGCTCACCGACAGCGGCGAACTGCCCGCCGTGGTCACGGAGTTCCTGGAGTCCAGTCGTACCGAGCATGTCATCATCCTCGGCGGCACCGCAGCGATCAGCACCACCGTGCAGCAGGAAGTCGAAGGGCTCGGAATCGAGGTGACTCGTTGGGCGGGAGCCGACCGCTACGAGACCGCACTCGAGGTCGCAGAGGCGCTGCTCGGCGATGACCAGCCCGACGGCTGCTTCGACGGCACTGAGCTCGGGATGGCGTACGCCTGGCGCTCACCCGATGCAATAGCGAGCGGGCCGCTGCTGGGCGAGCTCTGCGCGCCTCTGCTGCTGACCGACATCGACGAAGTGCCCCCGCCCGTCGAGTACTTCTTGGCGTCCGAGAACTACATCACCGGAAATCTCGACGGCCAAGTGCGCATCACGGTGTTCGGCGGTCCGGCGGCCGTGTCGCAAAGCGCGATGGATGCCGCTGTCGATGCCGCTCGCCTGCCAGACCTGCGTGCACGCCTGCACGCGGTCGAAGGGGGCTGCCACTTCACGGCGGTGTTCACCGAACCGGTCGTGACCGCCGATGCCGAGCAGCTCGTCAACTACCTCAATGGCAACACCCCGTTCCTGACGGGATCGGCGACGGTGAATGCCGGCAATGCCGATACCACCACGAAGGTCATCGTGACGCTCGAGGGGGCGTCGACGCTCTCGGGTGCCTCGGTGCCGACGGGGTGCGCCTCGCCGTTCCGCGCCCGTGACCGCATCGGCGTGGTCGCCGGCGAGATCGCGTCGCCCAATGATCGGCGCCGAGTCCCCCGCGAGGAATTCTTCATCGACGACGACGACATCCGACCCGTCCTCGTCATGAACGCGCCCGAAGGCAGCAACGCCGTGTGGATCGAGAGCGGCGAGCCGTTGCAGCAAGCCGATGTGGAGGTCGTCTTCAGGCGGACCGGCAACCCCGATATCAGCGAGTATGCGTCTGTGGTGGACGGCACCACGATGTTCTCGGTCAACGTTCCGAGCCAATTCGGCTCCGAATTGCGCGACGGCGACCGGGTCACGATCGCGAGCCGGGAAGTCTTCGATCTCGCAGGCAACGAGAACCGGGCCATCAGCCGCACCGTGGTGCGTGACGACACGCCGCCACGAGTGGCCACCATCACCGTCACTGATCCCAGAGCCAGCGGCCAAGCGGCGGTCACGCTGAACGCCACCGACGTTGACGACGTCAGCCGCGAAGCGCTGAAGATCAGCGTCAATGCAGGCTCCTCCGCGGATGGAGCGGTGGGCAACCGTTGGCACATCGACGTGGATGTGCGGCATATCCGCCCGGCCAGCTGGAGCACCGGGCAGCTGTCGAACATCGACGTGTCCACCTCGAACCGACGCATCACCGTGCAGGTTGTGGCTGCGGCCGCCATCAACGACCTGGCCGACGACTTGAATCTGGACCGGCCGTTCCGGTCGCTGTTCAATGCTGAGATCCTCGCCGGTCAGGGCGCCAGCACCCCCATCGACACCGGTGGTCGCGTGGCCTTGGGAGGCGGCACCAGCACGGTTGATCTGACGGTCCACTGGAGCGAACCAGTGCAAGGCTGCGATAACCCGGACAAACCGGTCAAGCCACGCCAGGTCGAGATTGACGTCGACGGCGACACCGAGGTCGACTTCGCGCTGGACGGGTTCGCATACGACGACAGCGATGTCACCTTCGTGGCCGACGACAGCGAGACCACCTCGATCGTCGCGGGCTCCGCCGCTTGCGACAACACGACGCCAGGCGCCCGCACGGGCACGCTGGTCGCCCGCGTTCAGTCGTCGGATCTCAACAATCTTCCCGACACCACCTCGATCGGTGAGATCCGACCGGGAGCGGCAACGGACCTCGCCGGCAACACCAGCAGGCGCCAAACGGGCGTGATGCTGCGCCGCCCCTCATAGCCCGACGCATCAAGTTCCCTCAGCCACGTCCGCGGGTGTGGTTGAGTGAGCGTGCGCTGATTTGCCGGTGTCGCTGGAGTCCACCATGGCCGTTCGTTCGTCATTTGCATCCGCCGCCCGGCGGCACTGTGGTCGTGCGCGCCCCCGCCGGCTGTCGCTGGCGCTGCTGAGTGGCCTGCTGGCCGCCGGCGCACTCGCCCCGCAGCCAGCCCAGGCTGCAGCAACCGACGCCTCCTTCACCCGGCTGGCAGGCCCGACCCGCTACGAGACCGCGGTCGAGATTGCTCGGGAGTACGTCGAGGTGCGAGTCGACGCCGGCTCGCAGCTCGAGACAGCGTTGCTCACCTCGGGCGACGACGAGCACTTCGGCTACGCGCTGGTGACACCCGCTCTGTCATTGCGCTACGGAGCCCCGCTGCTGCTCACCGAGCCCGACATTCTTCCGGCTTCGGTCGAGACCTTCCTGCATTCGTACGCCTTCGAGCAGGTGATCATCATCGGTGACGTCGATGTGGTGTCCGACGACGTGGCCCAAGCGGTGCGAGCGCTCGGCTTGGGCGTGTCCCGCATCGGCGAAGCCGACGTGTACGCCACGGCGGTCAATGTGGCGGGTCGGGTCGGTCCTTCTGCGGGCATTCCCGGCACCTACCGCGACCGGGGCCGCACGTCGCTCCTTGCCACCGGCGAGCTCTTCGCCGACGCGCTGGCAGCAGGACCGCTGGCATACCAGGGCGAATATCCGATATTGCTCACGCCCCGCCGGGGCCTGCGCTCCGACGTGGCGCAATTCCTGACCGACAGCGGCACCGAGCACGTCGTCATCCTGGGCGGCCCCGCAGCGGTCAGCACTGCTGTCGAGATCGCCATCACCGATTTGGGCATCACCGTCGATCGGCTCTACGGCGACGATCGCTTCGCCACTGCGACCCGCATTGCCGAAGAGCTGCTGGGCCCCGACACGCCGCGCCGGTGCTTCGAAGGCGATGCGTTCGGCCTTGCCTACGGGTTCAAGGCCGCCGATGCCTTGGTCAGCGGCCCGCTGCTGGGCGAGCAGTGCACGCCGTTGCTGCTGACCGAGCTGGACTCTCTGCCCGACGCCGTGGCCGACCTGCTCGAGTCCGACGAGTTCGCCCCCGGCGACGACGAGGGGAAACTGCATCTGACGGTGTTTGGCGGCCCGGCGGCGATTACCTCGTTCATGGTGCTGCAGGCCGTGGCCGCGGGCACGCTCGACGCGATGACGGCGGAGATCTCGGGAGTGCAGGGGCGCTGCTACATCAACGTCACCTTCGATGAGCCGGTGCTCACCGCAGACGCCGCCGATTCGACCAACTACCGCAGAGCGGGTGTGGCCTTCGGGACCGAGGACGCAGCCGTCGTTGTGGGCGATGCTGAGACCACCACGGAGGCCACGATCCTGCTCGAGGGTGCTGTGCAATACCCCGAGTCGGTGGAGCCGGTCGGATGTTCGCGGCCGCTGCGCTCCAACGAGGAAATCGAGATCCTCGGCGGCCGCATCGGCGAGAAGGACGGCCGGCGCTCGGTTCGCCGCAGCGTCAACAACGTGGTGGCCGACCGCACCGGGCCGACGCTTTCCATGACGGCCTACGACACCGCGACCTCAGCGGTGGTGACGTCCAGCGAGCCGATCCGGGTGCGCTCGGGAGTCGCCGAAGTGGAGCGGGAGAAGCCGCAGCCGCTCAAGGCGACAGTGATAGTGCAGGTGACCGATGGGGCGACCCGGTTTGAGGTGTCCGCACCGGCGTCGTTCGGCGGCACGTTGAGGACCGGCGATCGCATCACGATCGTGACCGGGGCGGTCGAGGACCTGGCAGGCAACGGGGCCGGCCGGGTGTCCGCCCGGGTTGTGGGCGACAACACGATGCCCGAAGTGGCGAAGGTGACAGTGTCACGGCCGACCGGGCGCACAGCTGCGTCCCTCTCGGTTGACGGGAGGCGTGACAGCCAGACCGTGCGCAATGCGCTGACCATCACCGGCAAGTTGTTCGGCGCGGCCTCCGGCGCGGTCGGCAATGGCTGGACGCTGCAGGTCGCTACCGAGACCAGCTGGCTGCCCACCCGCACCTCTGGGGTGACCGTGACCGATACGGGTGCCGGCGGCCGCATCTTCCTCCATGCCCCAGCCGACCGCACGCTTGAGGACGTGGTTTCCGACCTCAATCGCAATGCGGACTTCCGGGAGTGGTTCGTAGCTGAGCTCGATGACGAGGTCGACTCGACCCCCGAGATGCCGGTAACGCTCGGAGGCGACCTCAGCCCGACTGCCATGCGCGGGGGACTGAGCAGCGTGGACATCGCCGTGATCTGGTCCGAGCCGGTGCTTGGCTGCGACGCGGGAGCGGGCGCCATCGAGTCCGGCCGCTTCGAGCTCGACGCAAATGACGACGGGAACTTCGACTACTCGCTCGACGGTCGGGGCGCAGGCCGTGCGGGAGTGGCGTTCGTGGCAGCGCCGGGCAGCAATGAGTCGATTGTGGCCCGTCGAGCAGCATGCGACGAGACAGCAGGCGCGCAGAGCGGCACCCTGGTCGCCCGCCTTCAGGCCAGCGACATCGGGCTGCTGCCCGGGCAGGGGTCACTCCTGTTGATCTCCGAAGGCGCAGCCACCGATTTCAACGGCAACCGCTCGGTCGCACAGCGCTTCGCCGAATTCAGCCGCCCGTGACGCTGGGCCGCTGCGACGGCTAGAGACGTTCGATGGTGAGTCGCAGCACTTCGTCGGCGGTAATCCAGCCGTCGTAGGTGACCCTGAAGCTGTTGTCTCCGTGCATGACGTCCTGGGGCGCCCACCACGCGGCGGTGCCCAACCCGAGATGGGCCAGGAGCTCGTCGTCTTGGATCGCGTTGCACACGGCGGTCATGTCGTCGCTGGAGAATTCTTCACAAGGAAAACTGCTTGGCACGACCCGGTGCGCGGATACCGGCCAGCTTCGCGGCGGCAAGTTGTGCGTCGACGCTGAGGTGGCGAATTCCGAGTACGTCACGACGATTTCGAACGCTTCGACCGTCTCGATGTTGTCCGAAGGCTGGTACGTCGTGGCGTCGGTCTGAGCAGAGGCCGCGCTGGGATACAGCATCAATACTGCAATCGTTGCCGCAGCGGCAATCAACCGCTTCTTCATGACGATGCGCCGTACCTAAGTAGTTCTGTCGCAAGGCTAGTTCCGCCCCAGAAACGGTCATGACGCGCTAGGGCGGCACCGCAGCGGTCTCGGACGCCGTCGAGCAGTCCATCGAGGACTTGGGCCTCGAGGTGACACGCCTTGGGGGTGCAACGCGGTACGACACCGCCGTCAAGGCAGCAGAGTTGATTGCTGACCGCTACAGCGACGCTGCCGGGGAGCCGTGTTTCACCACGCAGCGAATTGGCCTGGCCCGCGCCCGCGTGCCGTTCGATTCCTTCAGCGCCGGTCCACTGCTGGGCAGGCTGTGCGCTCCGTTGCTGCTGGCCGACCCGGCCGCGGTGCCACCCGACACAGCGGCCTTCCTGGACGCGTCTCGTGCGGCTGGCGCCACAGCGGGTGCCACAGCACTCGAACTGAGCGTGTTCGGCGGTGACGCGGCAGTGTCGCAGGCCGCACTCGACGCCTACCTCAGCGGTGAGGGAGCGGGAGCTGCCGAGACGGAAGCGGGCGACTCGGACACGCCAGGCGTGCTGCCCGCTGGCACCTGCGGCGGATCTATCGAAGACGAGCCCCGCCCGTTGCTCGATTCCGACCGGGCCGAGGACCCATCGTGGTCGCCAGACGGCACCCGCATCGCGTTCGGCCGCGGAGATCTCGCACAGAGTTCGCTCATCGTCGCGGACCTCGATGGCGTGGACGAAGTGGTGGTCGTCGATCTTCCCGGCCGCAATTGGATGCCCCGATGGTCACCCGATGGCCAGCGCATCGCCTTCTCGCGCGCGGTCCCTCATGATGATGAATCCGGCCAGACCGCCTTCACGTCTACACCGGTCCGACCGGCCCCCGTTCCGGTCTGACGCGCAGCGCCGGTGAGCACGCCGTCGAGTTGGCAGACCCCGATGTGGACTTCTCCGACATCGACGCTGTGATGACGGTGTTCCCGAGCACCCACTTCGGCGGCGGCAATGCCGGGGGCGTGGTGACCGCCGACGGCTCGACCATGCCGCACTCCCGCATCAACGATGGGCCGTGGTCAGAACCAGCCGACATTGCTCAATCCCGCGACTGGGGCGATGTGGCCGCACACGAGCTCGTCCACAATCTCGGGCTGGCTGGGTCCCGATCGGGTGCGCTGCATCAGCGAGCCGGACGTCACGGTGACGCTGGCGCCGGTAGCGCGACCGGGCGAGGAAGTGGTGATGGCTGCGCTCGTGAGCTCCGGCCGGTTGCCGATGGCGGTGGCTGGCGACAGCGGCGACGGCCAAGTCGATAGCTTCCCCGTCTTGCGACGAGGCGAATCGGTGACGTTGCGCGGCTACACGATCACCGTGATCGGTGACAACGACGACACCCACACAGTTACGATCACCCTCAACCTTTGATCCTGCACGTCACATTCACGGAAATATGAGTGTTCCGCAGTAATCTGTGTTCGCACGTGACCGGTCGTTCACGTGTGAGAAGTGGGGGACGGTGGACTTACGCACTCGGCGGCTGGTGTGCCTGACGGCAGCAGTGCTTGCATCGTGCGTGTGGGCGCCGTCACTGGCGTTGCTGACCGCCGCGCCTGCGCGGGCTGCGAACACCGCCGATGAGTTGCTGGTGGACCCTGCCGACCGTTCGACGTCGCTCGCTGAGGGGGGTGTGCGGCCCTTCGGCGGCTCCGACCGGTACGAGACCGCCGTGCGCGTAGCTGAGCGCTATGCCCACGAGCGAGGCGGGCTGGACTCGGTGAGCACGGTGATCCTGGTGTCGGGCGAGACGCCGATCGACGGTGCGACGGTCGCCGGTCTTGCTGCCCGCGAGGGCGCGCCTGTGCTGTTGACGCGGCCCACTGATCTGCCCGGCCATGTCGCCGACTTCATCGAAGACCACGGGGTGGAGAACGTGATCGTCATCGGCGGGACCGATTCGGTGTCCACCTCGGTACTCGACGACTTGGCTGAGCTCGACACGGACACGAAGATCCGCCGCATCACCGGCGACGACCGCTACGCCACGGCGGCCGCTGTTGCTTCCGAGCTCGACGGTCTGACCAACTGGTGCGGCACGAATGACACGGTCGCGCTGCTTGCCAACGGCGACACCGACCATCTCGGCTATGCGGTCGCCACCGGGCCGCTGGCGTATGCGCTCGAGATTCCGGTGCTGCTCACTCGGCGCGACACGCTGCCTCGTTCCACTGCCGAGGCGCTGGAGGGCATGCGCATCGACCGGGTGGTGATGGTGGGGAGCACCAGCGTTGTGTCGGACAATCTGATCAGCCAGCTCTTGGCAGCGGGAGTGGACAGGACTGAGCGGATTGTCGCGAGCACGCCCGAAGCGGCTGCAGCGGCGGTTGCCAGGCTCATGATCGGCAAGTGCGACTTCGAGCTGACGACCGACAGGTACCTCGTGGGGCTGGTCGGTCGTGATTCAGCGGTTGATGCGGTGGCCGCCGGTCCCCTGCTGGGCCAAGGACTTGACGGCGCTGGGCCCGTTCCGATGCTGTTCGTTCGCAGCCCGCTGGCATCGACGGCGTCGAGCTTCTTGCGCACCACACCTACCACCGTCGATGGCCGCAAGACCCATGCACAGCTTGTCGCCTTCGGGGGTACCTCGGCCATCAGCGATGCCCTGATGAGCCTGACAGTCCGAACGGCAACCACGTCGAGAACGCTCACCGCACGGATCAGCGCGACAGACGGGTTGAAGTTCACCGTCACGTTCAGCGAAAGCCTCCTTACCGAGGGGGCGAAGCTCGAAGCGAGGATGCGAGACCTGCTCTACGTGAACGACACGCCAGCGTGGATTGTCGGGCAGGAATTGGTAAACCCGTTTCCCGGCGGAGGGTGTGACGCCTTGGCGAGGCTGACTGTCGAGCTGCGGAATCCGCTAGAGGCCGGCGACATCATCGAGATGCGATCCACCGACGACTGGTTCGCCACCAACGACGACCGGCGTCCGCTGCAGGGGACCACCTACAAGGTGCCGACGCCCAGGACTCCGACGCCCAGGCTGAACATGGACATCATCGCGATCGCCGGCCATGACGAGTTGGTCTTCGCCATCGAGTACGACCCCGACGACGATCCCGGCAGTGGCGCGCCCGAAGACTTCACCGTCGATGAGAGCCGCATTCGCATCCTGACGGCAAGCGACGTGGAGGTCGAAGTCGGTGAGCCCGTGCGAGCCGGCGCCGAGCGATTCCTGGGGCGCGTCTTCTTCAAGCTGCCGCTGAGGGCGGACGGCACTGGCTACGCGCTCAAGGACGGCGACCTCGTGGATCTGCGAGGCGGCGCCGTGGGCGGCCCGGACAGCCTGCGCAGCGGCCGCCAGCGGGCTCGGGTGAGCACGTCGGCGGCTGCGTTCGGGGTGTCGACGGTGCGGATCGGGCCGGACAACCCTGGCGTTGACGACAGTGCCCGTACCACGACGACACCCGACGAGATTGAGAGTGTCAGCGAGCGCGCCGAAAGGACACTGGACGACGCAGTCCACATCGTGGGCAAGTGGTCTGGCAGTGCCGATGGTGCGAGGGGCAACGGCTGGGAGATCGACAGCGCCCGGGCGTCAGCACGTCTTAGCGAGACGGCCAGCGCCATCTCGCGAACCAATCACCCGGCGGTGCGAGTGTGGGTCGACACTCGCAACCGGGTCGTCCTGCTGCGATTCATCGATTCCGAAGACGGCCAGCCGCCCGAGCTGACACACGGCGAACTGGTCGGAGCATTGCTGGGCAACAGTGCGTTCTCCCGGCACTTCCTGGTGGAGCTTGTCGATGGCTGCGGCGGCGAGGACGTGCCGTTGTCGCTCGCCGACGACTCTCCTTTCCTCGGCATGACCGAGCTCAGCGGCGGACTCAGCTCAGTCAGCTTCCTGGTCGGGTTCACCGACTACGTCAGCAAGTTCGTGGCTGATGGTGAGCAGGACCTCGCGCCTGTCGTTGGTGTTGGCCCAGACGATGTGGCGGTCGGCGAGCTGATCGACGACATCCTCGGCGCCCTGATTCCCGACTATGCCGAGGATCCGCCGACCTCGCCTGACCGGGTCGAGACGACCACCGTGCTTCCCTATGACAAGGTGCTGTTCCGCTTCACCACTGCCGATCCGGACCACACCATCGGGCAGGTCATCAACTTCCGGCGCAGCCGCATCAAGATTGCCCTCGGCATTGCCCACGGAATCGACCGTGACGACCCCGATACTGATGATGTCGACGAGAACATGAACCCGGGAAAGAAGCTGATCGGCGTTTCCAGCCGCGATCAGCTGCTGCGGATCGGCCATCCTGCGGCCGTACTCTGAGGCTCCTCGCCGGTCGGGACCAACAACAGGCCGTTTCGCGCAACTTCTGAGATGCCCGAAATGTGACGGCAAGGCCACCCGGGGGTCGCGGTAGGATCATCAGTGACGGGAGCGATGGCGTTCCCGCTGTTTCTACGCGTGACTGCTATGGCTCTGCGCCTTGAAGACCGAGATCTGGTCATCGCGTACCAGGCTGGCGACAACGATGCGTTCGCCGAACTGGTACGGGAATACCGGCCACAGCTGGTCGGTCACGCGCGCCGCCGCTTGAATTGCGACGAGTCTGCCGAGGACGCCGTGCAGGAGACGCTGGTGCGCGCCCTGCGGGCGATGCCCCGGTTCAACGGCAACTACATGGTCGGCCCGTGGCTGCACCGGATCCTGACAAATGTCTGCATTGACGAGGGCAACCGGCGCCGTCGCGAGAGCGAGAAGACCGAGCGGGTCGCCAAAACCGACACGACGGTGGGACCGTCGCCCAGCGCCGAAGTGGAGCTGGGGCTCGACGTCGATCACTCGGAATTGTCAGACGCGGTCGATGGGCTGTCCGAGCCCTACCGAGAGGCCCTGCGCCTGCGTTTCGTCGAGGAGCTGTCCTACGACGAGATGGCGAAGGCCGCCGGCGTGTCCGAGGACAACGCCCGGGCGAGGGTGTCGCGGGCTCGAAGTGCCCTGCGTGCTGCGCTGCGGGTTGCGGCGTTCGTGCCGGTAGCGCTGGTGGGCCTGCTGCGCCGGGGCGAGCGGGCTGCGGCTGCGGTGTCGAGTCAGTCGCCGGGCGGTGGACGGGCTGCGCTGAATTCGGCGATGCCGATGTTTGCCGAGACGGCACCAGTGGCGTCGAGGGCTGCCGCTGCGGTGAGCAACGCCGCCACCACAGGTGTGCCCATCGTGGCGAAGGCGGCCCTCGGGTTCGGGCTTGCTACTGCAGTGATTGCCCCGACGGTCGATTCGCCGGTGCACAGGGCCGCCGATCGGGTGCTGCCCGATTCGGTGATGGGAGTACTGGCGCCACTTGCTATGGAATTGCCGACGCCTGATGCGCCGGTGGTGGTGCCGGCGGCTGCGCCGGTGACTGGCGTTGCTGACTTGACGGATCCGGCTGGAGCCGGAGCTGCTGCCGAAGTGGTGGCGGTGGCGGCCGCGGCTGTCGTGCAGGAGGAAGCTCCGCAGGCAGTCGAGCGGGCTGCACCGGCTGCCGCTGCGGTGGTCGTCGATTCCGGTTCTGGCAGCGACCGCCTGGTTGCCGACGAGTCTGGTGACGGCACGGTGGCTGCGACCCAGACGGCGGCTGAGTCGACGGGCGCATCCGCCGTCGCACCCTCACCCGTGGTGTCGGTGATGGCGACGAGCAGCGTCGAAGGTGCCGAGTTGACATTCACCCCGTCGGGCGCCGACCGCTACGACGTGGCCGGCACGCTGTCGATGGCGGTGACGACCACCACGACCACCACAACCGGTGACGAAGAGACCACCGAGACCTTGACGACGAACGAGTCGGTCGCTGTGGTCTCTCCGAGCACGGCATCGCTCGACGCCGAAGATCCCGCCGTGACCGAGCGGAGCTTCAGCGCCCTGCTGGTGTTCGCCCCCGGCGACGACGGTTTGTCCGCCGAGATGCGCCTGGCCGCCCGCGGCACCATGAATGACGATGGCTCCCTGTCGATGACCGGCCGCTTCAGCGCCACGCCCACCGAGTCGCTGCCCCTCGTCGTGAGCGGCACCCTCTCAGGCACCCTCGCCCTCGACAGCAACGGGATGCCGCAGTCCCTCACCGTCACCCTGACCCCGTAGCCACTCGCGCCCTGGCGCCAGCGGCCAACTGGGAGGCGCTGATTAGGCGTTCTTGATGAGGAGGCCACCGTCTACGGGGAGGATGGCGCCGGTCATGTACTGGCTGGCGGGCAGGCAGAAGTTGAGCGTGCCGTGGGCGACTTCCTCGGGTTCGGCGTAGCGGCCCAGCGCGGTGCGGCGCTTGGCGAAGATCGTTTTGTGCTCGTCGGGGATGTCCGACGTCATCGCGGTGTTGATGGGCCCCGGGCAAATGCAGTTCACCGTGATGCCCTCACGGCCGAGCTCCACCGCCAGCGACTTCGTCAGCCCGATCACGCCGTGCTTGGCCGCCGTGTACGGCGAGCCGAACTTCGTGGCGCCCCAGCCTTCGGTGGACGCAATGTTCACGATGCGCGCCGCATCTGACTGCCTCAGGTATGGCAGCGCCGCCCGCACGGTGTAGGTGTGCGCTGTCAGCAGCACCTCGAGCGAGATCGCCCAGTTGTCCTCGTACTCAGGTGCGTCGATCGGCGAGAACCGTGAGATGCCGGCGTTGTTGATGACGTGGTCGATGCCGCCGAATCGCTCGGCCACCTCGCCCGCGACCTGGTTCACACGGTCGCGGTTGGCCACATCCATGGTCCAGCCCGCGGCCGAACCGCCGGCGTCGTTGATCTCGGCCACCACGGCGTCCACCTCGGCCTGACCCAAGTCGGTCACCGCAACGTGCGCCCCCTCATCGGCGAACAGGTGCGCTGTCGCCCGTCCCTGGCCCATGCCGGCGCCGGTGATCAGCGCCACCCGGCCCTCGATCGACCGGTTCAATGTCGACAGTCGTCTCGTCGTCCCCACTGCAGATCTCCTCAGCCTGTGGCCGCGCTCAACGTAGCCGCCGCGAACTCAAGCGGCCCGCTCGGTCTCCATGACACTGCAACGGACGGCGGCCCGACGATGCCATCGGGCTGCTGCAATCAGCTGGTCGCCCAGGCGCTGCCGCCGTCGACCTTGAGCACCGATCCCGTGGTGTAGCTCGACGCCTCCGAGGCGAAGTAGAGCGCTGCGCCCACCACCTCGTCGGCCTCGCCGCCACGCCGCAACGCGATCTCGCTCTCGGCCCGCTCGTTGAATGCCTCCATGTCCCAGGCCTTCGAGATGTCGGTCAGGAACGGGCCCGGCATGATGCAGTTCACCCGCACGCGAGGCGCGTATTCGCGAGCGAACGACTGCGTGATCGCATGGATCCCCGCCTTGGCCGCCCCATAGGCCGTCTCGATCGGTGTGGGGGCCACCGCAGCCACCGAACTGACGTTGATGATTGAGCCGCCGCCCGCTTCGTACATGCGCTTGCCGAACACCGCCGAGGCCCGGAAGGGCCCCTTCAGGTTCACGTCGATCACCTTGTCGAACAGCGATTCGGACACCTCGTACAGCGACGGATACAGCGGCGAGAGCCCGGCGTTGTTCACCAGCACCTCGCAGTGGCCGAACTCGTCGTAGACGCGCTCGCACAAGGCATCGTTCTGCTCCCAGTAGCCGACATGGCATTCCACTGCCAGCGCCCGCTGCCCGGTGGTCGAGCGCACCTCGTCGGCGAGGGCCTCGCAGTTGTCGAGCTTGCGCGACGCGATCACCACATCGGCGCCGGCCCGGGCGAACGCCAGCACCATCTCGCGGCCCAACCCGCGGGAGCCGCCGGTGACCACCGCCACCCGACCCGACAGGTCGAACAGCTCTGACGGCGACTTCGGCGTCATCTCAGCGGCTCCAGGAGTTCCAGCTCATCACCGAGTCAAGATCGGTGCGGGTGGCCAGCTTGAAGTCGGTGCCCTGGGTGTACGCCACCGGGCTGAGCGCGTACTGTCGCACCTTGTCGTAGGGAATGCCCAGGATCTCTGCCGCCTCGCGTTCATAGCCGAGGTGCAACGTGGTCCAGCAGGTGCCGAGACCCCGCTCGCGTGCGGCCAGCATGAAGCTCCAGGCCGCCGGAATGATCGAGCCCGCTTGGCCCACCATCATTCGCGGATCGTCGGTGCGGCCGGCGATGCACGGGATGAACAGCACCGGGCTGCGACCCATGTTCTCCGACAGGTACTCAGCCGACGAGGTCACCCGAGCCTGCTGTGCGGCGCGCTGGGCACCCAGACCCGACGCCACCCGGCCCGCATACATGGGGCTGTTGCGGTAGGAGTCGAAGCCCTTCTTGTACAGCGCTGAGATGGCCTCGATCTTGTCGCGCTCGGTGACGAACACGAAGTGCCAGCCCTGCATGTTCGAGCCCGTCGGCGCCTGCACGGCGACCTCGATGCATTCCCGCAGCACCGATTCGGGCACGGGGCGGTCGAAGTCGAGCCGCTTGCGCACCGCCCGGGTGCTCTGCAGCACCTCGTCGGCCGACAGTCCAAGTTTCACTCCGTCGGCCGCAAGGCCGAGCTTTGATTCGTCTGTTTCGCTCATGGCGCAGGAGCGTAACCGGCGCCTGTGACAAGCACCGGGGACCGAGTGGCTGGCCGCTAGCGCAAGAACTTGCTGGTCGTGTTGTCGGCCAGCACCCGCCCGCCGGTCTGGCAGCCGGCGCAGTAGTTGACCGAGTAATCGCGGTAGTCGACGGCCCGCACCAGCTCATCGCAGGCCACGCAGGGTTCCCCCGTGCGGCCGTGCACTGCCGAGGGCCGCTCGGCCGAACGGCTCATCTTCGGGCGCTCTCGTTCGAAGGCCAGCGACTCGTCGACAACCGCTTCGATAGCGGCCACCACCCGCCCCACGGAGTCGGCGTCGAGCCGTCCGACCGAAGCGAACGGCGACAGCTTCGCCCGGTGGCAGATCTCGTTGGCAAGCCGTCGCCCCAGCCCCGAGATCACCCGCTGATCCCGCAGGAAGTTGTGCAGGCGCCCCGAATGGGCCGCCATGAGCTCGGCCATCTCGGCTGCGTCCACCTCGGTGGCCTCGGGCCCCAGCCCGGCGATCGGCTCGGCGTCGGCCACATCCCCCTCGAGCACCCACACGCCGGCCCGCTTCTGCGTGCCTGGCTCGGTGAGCATCAGCCCCAGGCCGCTGTCGAACTCGAACCGTGCCAAGCCGTCGCGGGGGCGGCGCGGCCGCTTCGCACCCGGTTCGAGCACCCGCAGACGGCCGCCCTGCATGAGATGCACCACGAACGTCAGGCCATCGCCACCATCGGCACCACCGCTGCCCGGATCCTGCACCGGCGGAGCGAATCGCAGCACCAAGTACTTGGCTCGCTGGCCGACGGTGCACAGCGGCCATCCGAGCGCGGCGCTGGGCTGCGGGCTGGCCGTCTTGAACGCCGTGAACGACAACGGCTCGACGCGTTTGAGCACCTCGCCAGCGGCCAGCGCTTCCAGTCGTTCTGCGTGCGCTCGGATCTCAGGGATCTCCGGCACGGCGTCTCAGCCCCCGTCGCCGCCGGTGTCATCGGGCGGGCCGCCGGTGCCCCCGGTGTGTCCGGTTGGGCCGCCGGTGCCCCCGGTGTGTCCGGTTGGGCCGCCGGTGCCCCCGGTGCCGCCGTCGCCCTCGGTGCGTCCGTCCGTAGCGCCATTCCCGTCGCCGCCACCCAACGCTTGCCCCAATGCAGCGTCCACCACTGCCAACGCCTCAGCGGCTGCGATCAGCACCCGCACATCGCCGCTCACCTTGATCAGCCCCGCCTGCAACGCAGACAGCGCACCAAGCTCACCCCGTCGCACGGCCTCAGCGGTGGCCCGTGACTGGCTCATCACCACAACGCCGGCATCATCACCTGCGTCGCCGTCGCCGTCGTCGTCGCCGTCGTCAAGACCATCGGGCGCTGGCTCCAGATGCGCCCGACCGCCTTCGATCACCAGTCGGTAGGCAACGGCCGGACCACCGTTGCCGTCGCCGATCCGCTGCTCCACCGTGGCCTGAACATCGGGCAGCTCCACCTCCGCGAGCACCCCCGACATCGCCGCACACCAGCTCTCGGATCCGATCTCCACGGTCCCGAACCTACGCTGATCATCGGCCAATAGCATGACCGCGTGACCTTCCCGGCTCGCCGCCTGCGCCGCCTGCGCCGCACCCCCGCACTGCGCCGGCTCGTCGCCGAGACCACCGTCAACCCCACCGATCTCATCGCTCCGCTATTCGTTCGTGAGGACGCCACCGAGCCGCAGCCCATCGTCTCGCTGCCCGGCGTGGTGCAGCACACCCAGGAGTCGCTGCGCAAGGAAGTCAACGAGCTGGCCGGGCTCGGCATCAACGGCGTGATCCTTTTCGGGCTGCCCGCCCGCAAGGACGCTGTGGGTTCGCAAGCCTGGAACCCCGACGGTGTCGTGCAGGTGGCCCTGTCTAACCTGCGAGACGACCACGGCTCGGAACTGGCCATCATCGCCGACCTGTGCCTCGATGAGTACACCGACCACGGACATTGCGGCGTGCTGACCGACGACGGCGAGGTCGACAACGACGCCACGCTCGAGCTGTACCAGCGGGTGGCGCTGGCCCAGGCCGAAGCGGGCGCTGACATGGTGGGGCCCTCGGGGATGATGGACGGGCAGGTCGGGGCGATCCGCCAAGCGCTTGACCGCAACGGCCACGAGAACCTGCCGATCATGGCCTACTCGGCGAAGTACGCCTCGGCCGAGTACGGGCCGTTCCGCGAGGCGGTCGATGTGACCATCAGCGGCGGCGGGAACCGCAAGGGCTACCAGCAAGACCCCTCCAACGCCCGCGAGGCCATGGCTGAGATCGAGCTGGACATTGCCGAGGGCGCCGACATCGTCATGGTGAAACCGGCGCTGGCATACCTCGATGTGATCGCCGCCGCCCGAGCCCGTTTCGACCTGCCGCTGGCGGCCTACCACGTGTCGGGCGAGTACGCGATGCTCAAGGCCGCTGCGGCCAACGGTTGGATCGACGGCGACGCCATGGCAGTCGAGCACCTCACCGCCATCAAGCGAGCCGGCGCCGATATCATCCTCACCTACCTCGCACGCGAGTTCGCCGAGACGCTGCAGTAGCGGCCGGCTCAGCGCGCCGGGTGCGTCACCCGTGCCACGCCGATGGCGCACAGCGCGCTGGGTGTGCGGTGTGAGCCGCGCCAACGGCGAGAACCACGACCCAGCACCGCAGCAGCCTCCACCAAGACACCGGGCGATACTCTGACTCCGTGCTGAAGCGCGTTTACGTGCACAACTACAAGTGCTTGGTCAACTTCGAGCTGCGACTCGGCGAAGTCAATCTGTTGCTTGGCCCAAACGGGTCTGGCAAGACCGCCTTACTCGATGTCGTCTACGCCGTGCGGCAGCTGCTCCTGGGCGAGGCCAAGGTCACCGAAGCGTCCTGCTTCCCCTCGGGCGCACTGACGATGTGGCAGCACGATCGAGTCCAAGTCGTCGAGATTGACGCTGTTGTAGGTGATGACAACTTCCGCTACCGCCTCGAGATCGAGCACAACCGCTTCGACAAGCGAAGTGCTCGCATCCGCTTGGAACGGCTCAGCGCAGGCGACACGACGCTGTTCTCGTTCGACGACGGCAACGTTCAGCTCTACCGAGATGATGGATCGAAGGGCCCCCCCTATACCTCCGATTGGAACGAATCCGCGCTTGCGAGGGTCTTGCCGAACTCAAGCAACCAGCGGCTGTCGGCTTTTGTCTCACACATGCGGTCTGTCATCGTGACCTCTGTCTGCCCACCGCTCGTAGGTGCAGAGTCGCATCAAGAAGATTCCGTGCTAGATCGACACGCCTCCAACTTCGTCAATTGGTACCGCCAAGCGCTTCAGTTCAACCCAAGTGCAGCGGGCGAACATCTGAAGGCCCTGAAACCGATACTTGACGGTTTCGTAGACCTGAGCTTGCAGCAGTCGGGCCTCGATTCACGAGCGCTGATGTTCGAAGTCCGTCACGGCACTGGTGATGGATTCAAGTACTGGTTGCGGTTCAACCAGCTGTCGGAAGGTCAGAAGGCAGTTGTGATCCTGTACGCACTGCTGCACTTCCGACCAGCGGGTACTGAGTCAGTCCTGCTGCTCGATGAGCCCGACAACTACGTAGGGCTCGCCGAGATTCAGCCGTGGCTCGACGAGTTGTCACTGCTTTGCGGAGACACACAGTCGCAGGCCGTCTTGTGTTCGCACCATCCTGAACTGATCGACTATCTCGGCCCAGCCGACGGCGTCATGCTGCGCCGAGTCGCAGCTTCAGCGACGATTCCGGTGCCGATTTCGGAGTGCAACGTGGGGCAAAGCCTGAAGCTGTCCGAGCAGGTAGCCCGCGGCTGGCTCAATGAGTCGTAGCGTCCGCTTGACGCTGCTCTGCGAAGACAAGCAGCAACGAGTGTTCGCGCATCGGTTCTTCAAGGCACGGGATTGGAACCTGCGCGAATGGAAGCCGATCACTGCCCCGGCTGGGCGTGGTGCCGCCGACAGTTTCGTTCGGACGGAGTTTCCGAGACAGCTCAAGGCACTCCGGGAAAAGGGCGACGAACAGGTCTTTCTTGTGGCTTTGATTGACGGCGATGCTGCAGGAACCCACCAGCGTCGTCGGCAAATCGACGAGGCGTGTCGAGACGAAGGAATCGAACCTCCGACTGACGCGGAGCGAGTGCTGGTCTGCGTTCCGACATGGAACATCGAGACCTGGCTGGCCTACCTCGCAAACCAGGATGTCGACGAGTCGGTCAGCGACTATCCGCGACTCGATGGACGAGAGAGTGAGTGCCAGCCTCTAGTCGAGGCCTTGGCGAGCATGTGCAAAACAGGCGATCTACGCTGCCCTGCGCCTTCGTCTCTTGAGGCTGCGTGTAGTGCATTTGGACGGGTGTTCGGCAGTAGCTGACCAACGGGTGCCGCGTTCGCACACGTTCGTGAGATCATGACGCGCGCCGTCCGCTTAGCGGACGGGGTGTGTCACCCGCGCTACGCCGATGGCGCACAGCGCCCCGATGAACTGCGCCACGATGAACAGCGGTGCGCTGGCGGGGGCGATGCCGGCGAATGTGTCGGAGAACATGCGGCCCACGGTCACGGCCGGGTTGGCGAAGCTCGTCGATGAGGTGAAGAAGTAGGCGCCGCCGATGTAGGCGGCCACTGCGAAGGCAACGAACTGTTCCTTGCCCGAACGCACCACGCCGATGATCACGATCACCAGCCCGAACGTGGCGATGATCTCGGACAGGAATGCCGCGGGGCTGATCCGGTCGTTCGTCGACCAGATCACGGCGTCGAGTTCGAAGATCACGTTGGCCGCTATGACGCCCAGGATCCCGCCTGCGGTCTGCACCACCACGTACAACCCGGCCATCCGGTTATCCAGGTCGCCTGCGAGCCGCGCCCACAGCGTCACCGCGGGGTTGAAGTGCGCCCCCGACGTCGACCCGAACAGCAGGATCAGGCACGCCAACGCACCCGCCGTGGCGATCGAGTTCTCCAGCAGCTGCAGCCCGACATCGTTCGGGCTCAGCCGTTCGGCCATGATCCCCGAGCCGACCACGCTCAGCAGCAGGAACCCAGTCCCCACGAACTCCGAGGTCAACCGGCTGGCCGTCGTCTGCCTCAGCGCCGTCACCGGGACAGCCTCGCAGCTACGAGCAAACGAGCGTCAACGGCGCGGCGAACTCACGGGGCCTCGGTCGGCCGTCTGCTAGTAGAAGCAGAGCGGCGGAACATGTATGACGGCCGCAGGAGCTGGCCGCGCAGCGGTGTTGCTTGCGGGCGGTGTGCTGGCCTCGGTTTCAGTGCCTACTTCGGTTTCGGTGCTGGTTTCGGGCTCGGCCTCGCTGGTGCTCGCAACGACAAAGACGTTGTCATTGAGCTCGTCTCCAATGGGGGTGTTCCTGCGGATGATGTCCGCCAGCGTGGTGCCGCGAACTTCCGCCAAGAGATCGGAGTTCGCTACGAAGTAGGCGTCATTCTCGAACCAGAAGCGGTCGCCATCGCGGAGGCGGCGGAACTGGTCGGAGATGACGGCACGGAGCGTCTCGCCGACCGCCGCTTCCGACACATGGCCTTCTGCCAGTGCAGCGGGCCAGAGGTCCAAGTCGTCGACATCTCCGTAGGCGTCCTCGAGCGCCTGCTGGACATCTGGGTCCGACGAGATGTCGGCGAAGCTCTCCACCTCGGACAGGCCGTAGGCGCTGCGCACCGTGTTGTAGTCGCCGACGCCGTGATCGCGGCCCCGCTGAAGATTCAGCGCTACCAGGTCGAAGGCGATGCCGTGTGGCTCGCGCTGGAGGAAGTTCCGGACTTCGTTGATGACCAGCGCGTCAACATCTTGGGCCTGTTGAGCAGCGAAGCCGCGCAGGACTTCGGAGATTCCATGACCGTTGTAGAACGAAGGGCTGAAGAACGAACTTGCCAGACTGATCTTCTCTGAGGTCCCGTCCGCATCGAGGAGATTGAGTTTGGGCGACAGCAAGGTGTGGCCGACCCGGTACGCCGCCGCCGAGAACTCGCTGGCGATGGTCGGATCGACGTCTGGGTCGTAGCCCGAGTAGGCGTCGAAGGCGTCGGGCCCCAACAGCAACGGCAAGAACTCGCTGAAGGTGATGTTCTGGATCTGAGCGCCGACGATCTTGCGGGCCAGCTCGTAGATCTCATCGCCGCTCAAGTCAGGATTCTGGGTGGCGATGATGCCCGCGAGGCGGTTGTGCTCCCGATTGAACAGCGTGTGCATCGCCGTGAGACCGATCTGCTCGTTGACTCGCACATCGCCTGCAACAAAGAGCGTCGTGCGATGCGCGCCGCCTTCATTGTCGAGGCCCAGCTCGTTGTACGGCAAGAATCGGCCGTCGCTTGACGTCTTGAGCTTCCCCGTCCCGCCATTGGTGCGCAGAGCGGAAGCTCGAACTCTGTCGGAGCCGTACACCTGCGAGCCGTCAATGAACGCGGTGATCGCGTTGACCTGCCTTCGAGGATTCTCTGCGTCGGTTCCAGTCTCGGGATCGGAGACCGAACGGCTGAGACCGATGGTGGCCTCGCCGGTCCCAAGGGGATCGAACACCGGGTCGTCGGCAGGGACAACGATCAGGAGAGGCTCATCTGCGTTGTCGAGGCTCAGCGTGATGTCGTGGTCCAGGAACTGGCCCCACTGCCACACGATGTCGCTGGCCTGTGACGAGTTCGGCACTGAGGTGTCTTGGGCGAACACGAGGTTGCTGATGGTGCGAGCGTTCGGTCGCGATGTCGTCGGCGTTGACACACCGTCGGCGTACGAGTTGGGTGCCTTCTTGAGCAGAGTCGTGCCCGCCATTCCCCATGTGAGATTGGCCAAGTTGTTCCCCCGGCCATCCAGGGCGCGAGGAGCGAGATTGTCAGCGAACTCTTCGAGGCTGAGGGAAACGACCTCGCCGGCCGTCCAATCGGCATCGACGCCGACCCATGTGAAATGACCGCTGTCGATCTTGCCGTCCGCGAGGTTCAGCCCCACATCGCCGACCTGCAGCCGCAACGAGCTGAATTCGTCCGCAAGCCCAGGCTCAATGCGGATGCTCACTGTTGCTGTGCTCGAATCCGAGTCGGGCTGGGTGAGGAGAATGCTCGTCACCGAGTAGTCCGTCTCCATCCACGAGAAATCGGTATCGGTGAGGGAGCCGCCCACAGACTCGCTGTACCCCAAGGGATCTCCATCGCCTCCCACCGTCAATTCGGCTTCCCACACCGCGCCGCCCCCGGCAGCCACCCATTGCGGAGTGCTGCTGTCTTCTGATCCGGTGCTCAGAGCCAGGCTGTGCGGAGGTGGCGCTGCCAGGGTGAGCAGGACGGCCAAGGCGGTCGCCGACAGCAGAAAACGACGGAAGAGGGCTGTCAATCGCACAAGGCGCACGCTCCTCAAGATGCTGGGGCCAAGGCCCCGTTTGATGGTGGGGGTTATGACGCGATCAGCCTCCGCTGCAGTGCGGGGCTGGTAGTACCCCAGGCTGCAAACGGAGGCTGAGCGGCGCAGGTTAGTGCTGCAGGTATGTCACCAAGCCGGTTCCGAACTGACCGTTTGCCAGCAGATACGTGAGAGATTCGAAGGACGAGTTCTCCTCATCCTCTGATCCGACATGCTCACGCAATCAACCAACTTCGGCTCGCATTTTCCCCATGGCCCGGCTACGGGCTGCGGGCGACGGTTGATGCTGTGCTGGGTTCGCGACCGGGGCATTGCTATGGGCTGCGGGCCGTGACCGGTGCCGAGCCGGTGCTTCGGCCGCTGCGTTCGGTAGGCGGCCGGATGCGGGGCCGGCCGTCAGTCGGTGTGTATATGCCGTGATCGTGTTGGTGTAGGCCCCGGTGGCAAGGTTCGCATAGCGATGCGAGGTTGGGGATGTCGGTGTGGCCGCCGTGTTCGAAGTACTGGATGTGGTGGGACTGTGTGTGCTCGCTGGTGAGGTCGCAGCCGATGCAGCCGCGGTCGCGGGCGGCGAGCACGAGCCGCTGGGCGTCGCTGGCGTTGCGGGTGCGACCCATCGCAAGCCGCGACCAGTCTGTGCTGAATACGGCGGGCAGTACCTGTGCATCGACCGCCAAGTCGGCCAGCCGTGCATCGTGACGTGCCTGAGTGGAAGTCATCCGGGTGTACTCGCGCAGACCATGCGCAGCCCCTTGGGGACCGCACCGGGACGCCATCTCACCCAACGCAGCCAGGTACTGGCCTTCCAGGCGAGCCCGCTCCGCAACCAGGCTCATCACCCGGTCCTGCAGATCGCTGTAGCTCATCTCGGAGAGATCGACCTGCTGCTCGGCTTCTGCCGAATCGCTCAAGGGCGCTTGGCGCATCACGCAGGGACACCCAGGAGAAGAATCTCCGTCGCGATCAGTCACTCAGGCGGCCGAAGTAAGTGGTGTTGTCCTCGTCAAGTGGTCGGCACGGGCAGCAATCTGGGCATCCCCACCAAGTTGCCAGGCATGAACGCTCCCAGCGTTGTGATGTCGGCACATGAGGCCGCGCTGCTGCGACATCCTGAAATCGCGGCCCAGATCGAGGCCGACCAGGCTGATCCGTCAAGCGCTCTTCGTTCCGAGGCGAGACGACCCTGAGCGGACTGAGGAGATCAGCTCTCGCGCAGGTCGAAGGCAATCATGGTTGAGCCGCGGGAGCCGGCGTTGGCTGGGGACCGTGTCGTCTAGGCGGATGATTCTTGCAAGGCGTTGTCGACTGCCCGACGCACCCATGACGACACCGAGCGGTCATCTGCAGCCGCCGCTGCTTTCACCTGTTCGAGCACCTGCGGCGAGAAGCGCACCGCGATCGGGTCGGACAGGGTGGTCACGCGGCGTCGTGGTGGCCCCTGGGGTCGCAGGTTTTCCGGCCGGCTATAGAACTCGTATTCCTCAGCAGGCGACATGCTCTCAGTGTTCATCGGTCCTCCATGTATTGAGCCGTCAGGTACCGGGGTGCCTCGTAGCAGCCAATCGGCCGACACCTAGTTGAGTCACCGGACTTTGATGGTGCGAGCGGGACCGCCAGCACGTCACCGTTGACCTCCGCAACCATGATCCAGTGTGCGGGAGGTCGCGCCGGGTAGAAGAGCGGTCTGTTCTGCCAGACCTCAACGATGTCTGACACGCCGAGCCTTCCGTGCTTGAACAAATGCGGCAGTTGATCGGTGATTTCGAACGGATCATGGTCGTCGAGGAGGTCCACGTCGAATGGGCGCTCCACGGCGGTAATTGTATTGCAAGCGAATACGACTCCGGCGCCGCTCGCACGAAACGACTTCAGTCCTCGCGCAGGTCGAAGGCGATCTTCGTCGAGCCGCGGGACCCAGCGCTCGCGGCGTGCTCGAGTGCGTTGCGGTATTCCTCCAGCGGGTACAGCTCCGAGACCAGCCGGCCCAGGTCACAGTCGCGCACCAGCTTGATAGCGGCCCCGAAGGTGTGCCCCCCGTCCAACGCCGGCTCGGTGCCGTAGCAGTAGGCCCCCACCAGCTCGGTCTCACGGTGCCACAGCGCCGACAGGTTCAGATCCACATTCGCAGGCATGCCCAGCACCACCACCCGACCCCGCGGCCGGGTGATCGCAATGGCATCGGTCAGCGACGACGACGAGGCCACTGCGTCGATCGTCACGTGCGTCCCCGAGCCCAGCGTCTCGCCGATCACCCTCGTGCCGGCGGCCCGGCGCACGGCTCGCCCCAGCTCGTCAGGCGACACCGCCAGGTCGGCCCCCAGCTCACGGGCCAGCCGGCGCTGATGGCTGTAGCGGGCGCCCACCACGATGGCCGCCACGCCGGTCAGCTGCCGCAACGCGGCAACCGCAACCAAGCCCATCGTGCCAGCGCCGATCACCGCCGCCGTGCCGCCTTGGGTCACTCCCGACCGCAGCGCAGCATGAACGCCCGCAGCGGTCGGCTCGATCATCACCGCCGCCTCGTCTGACAGGTCCGCAGGCCCGAGCGAACCCAGCGAGTGCAGCTGCGACCGGTGTGCGGCAAACGTCTCGGACCAGCCGCCGCCCGTCGACGCGCACGAACCTGTCTGCAACCCGGCTTCGATCTCGCCGCCGATGAGGTGTCCGTAGTCGTTGCCGTCGGCAGGCGCCGCATCTGGCCACGGCGGCGCAACGCCGTGCGCTTCAGGCCCCAGCACCGGTTCCAGCACCACCCGGGTGCCGTCGTCGATGTGACCCACCACCTCATGGCCTGGCACGAACGGGAACGACACCAGCGCCTCGAAATAGCGCGACACCTTCCCATCCACCGTCGCAAGATCCGACCCGCAGATGCCCGACAGCGCCGTGCGCACGTACTGCCAGTCACCGCTGGGCAATTCCGGCGGGTCCATCTCGGTGAGACGCAGCGGACCCACGCCCGCACCCGAGCCAGGCTTCAGCTTGCCCGCCGCCATGGCCGCCGCGAACCGCAGCTCCTTGCGCTCGAAGACCAGCGCCTGCACGCCCGCCCGAGCCTCAGTCGCTCGCCGCGGCGATCGCAGCACTGACGTCAGCGCCTGTGCCGCTTGAGCCGCCGACATCGGCAGCTGTGTTGCTTGGGCCGCCGACATCGGTGGCCTTGCGTTCCACCTCGTCGGCCAGCTGCGCAATGAACTCGCCCAGCGGAACGTCGCGCCGCACCGGATGGCCACGCGAATTCACACCCACCGTGCCCGCCGCCACATCGTCGTCGCCCACGACCAGCACGTAGGGCACCTTCTCGAGCTTGGCCCGACGGATCCGCGCCCCCAGTGGGTCATCCGCCGGCACCATCTCGGCCCGAAAACGTTTCTCGGCCAGCTGCGCCACCACCTCCGAGGCAAATGCATCGTGATCCGCTCGCACGCCCAGCACCACCGCCTGCACCGGTGACAGCCACGGCGGGAACGCACCCCCGTAGTGCTCCACCATCACACCGAAGAACCGCTCGATCGCGCCAAAGAGCGCCCGGTGGATCATGATCGGCCGGTGCAATTCGCCGTCAGCGCCGGTGTATCGCAGGTCGAACCGTTCCGGCAGGTTGAAGTCGAGCTGAATCGTCGACAGCTGCCATGACCGCCCGATGGCGTCCAGCACGTCGATGTCGATCTTCGGCCCGTAGAAGGCCGCCTCGCCCTCGGCTTCGACGTAGTCGTGGCCGCGCCGGTCCAAGGCCTCCCGCAGCGCCGCCGTCGCCCGGTCCCAGCCGTCGGCGCTACCCACGAACTTGTCGGGATCCTGCGTCGACAGCTTGAAGGTGAAATCCTCGAAGCCGAACGCGCCCAAAACCGACAGCACGAAATCCAGCAGCCGTTCGATCTCGTCGCCCAGATGCTCGGGCGCCATGTACAGGTGGCTGTCGTCCTGGGTGAACCCACGGATCCGCATCAGCCCGTGCAGCGTCCCCGACCGCTCGTAGCGGTACACGGTGCCCAGTTCGAACAGCCGCAGCGGCAGCTCACGGTAGGAACGCTGGCGTTGCCCGAAGATCAAGCAGTGCATCGGGCAGTTCATCGGTTTGGGGTAGTAGACGCCGTTGTCCATCTCCATCGGCGGGTACATGCCCTCGGCGTAGAAGTCCAGGTGCCCGGAGGTCTCGAAGAGCCGGGCGTGGGCCAGGTGCGGTGTGTACACGAACTCGTAGCCGCCCGCTTCGTGCCGATCCCGGCTGTAATCCTCCATGATCTTGCGGATCACCGCGCCCTTGGGATGCCACACGGCCAGCCCGCCGCCCAGCTCCGGGGGGAAGCTCAGCAGATCCAGTTCGGTCACGAGCCGGCGATGGTCTCGCTTGGCGGCTTCGGCCAGCCGTTCGAGGTGGGCAGCCAGCTCGGCCGCAGAGCCCCACGCAGTGCCATAGATGCGCTGCAGCATCTGGCGCTTCTCGTCGCCCCGCCAGTACGCGCCCGCGACCCGCATCAGCTTGAAGTGGCCAAGGCGTCCGGTGTCGGGCACGTGAGGACCGCGGCACAAGTCCACGAACTCGTCGGTGTTGCGGTAGGTGGTGATCACCCCGCCGGTGGGACCCGAAGTCGGGTCGTCGGCTTCGCCGTCGAGGATCTCGATCTTGTAGGGATGCTGAGCGAACAGCTCATCGGCCGCAGCACGGTCCACCTCGGCGCGGATGAACGGCTGGCGCGCCGTCACGATGGTGCGCATCTCGGCCTCGATCGCCTCGAGGTCGTCATCGGAGAATGTCCGCGGCCGGCCGGCCTCGTCGACACCCAGGTCGAAGTCGTAATAGAAGCCGTCAGTGATCGGCGGTCCGATCGAGAACGTGGCGCCCGGGTAGAGCCGCAGTACCGCCTGGGCCAGCACATGCGCAGTGGAATGGCGCAGCACCTCAAGTCCATCGTCTGAGGAGGGGAACACCAGCGACACCGAAGCGCCATCAGGCAATGGCCGGTTCAGATCAAGCTCGGTGCCGTCGGCGACCGCGATCAGCGCATCCTTCGCTGCCCGCCGCCCCAGCGACGCGGCCAGATCAGCGCCCGTGGCGCCAGCCGGAAGCTCGCGGGATTGCCCGTCGGGCAGCACCACCGTGATCGCCGCGGAGGCGGCTTCGCTGCCGGCGCTCATTGGACTGGGCTCACTGGAACTGGGCTCATTGGACCGGGCTCACTGGGACTGGGCCTACTGGACCAGCCTCATCGGGCAGGCGACATGGGGCTGCGGCTAGCCCCCGCTGCCGGTGGAGAACACGATGTTGATCACGACGATCAGGAACAGCAAGCCGCCGAGCACCCAGAGCTTGTCGGCGAGCTCGAAGCTCCTGAACTTCGCGAACGGGACCATCATCCTTGCCGGGTCCCGGAGCGACTTCTCGTCGACCTTTCGCGTATCGCCGTCGCTCATGAGCACTCCTGGGTGGGCTGATCCGCAGTCGGCGCCGCGGTCGGTGGTCCGGCCGCGCGTGCAGCCACCGGGCAAGGCTAGGGGCTGCGGTACGCGCTCGGCAGCGGAATTTTCACGTCCGTACGGCGTCGGCGCCGAGCAGCTCGCGCATTGGTCCAGCCAGGGTGTTCGCATCCACCCAACGCGATTCCGGCAGCTTCACCACCGAGTCGCCGACGCGTATGTGCACGGGCTGGTCGCCGGGGGATTCCGAAAGCATCCGCTCGAACGATTCCAGCCAGTGTTCGTCAATGTCGACGCGCTCCACGTTCAGCCACAGGGGCACCGGTCCCTTGCGGAGCTCTAAGTGCTCCACCTCGTTCGCGAGGAATGTCGTCTCACCTTCGCCGCGACGATCCGGGCGGCCGCGCACCAGCACGACAGCGTCCTCGGCAAGCACATCGCCAGCGGCAGCGAAGCCCTTGGGGAACAGCGTCACCTCCACCGATCCGGACAGGTCCTCCAGCATGAAGCGGGCCATCGGCTCACCGTTGCGCGTGTAGCGACGCTGCAGGCTCTGCACCACGCCGCCAAGCGTCACCCATTGCTGCCCCCCGTCAGGGTTGGGCGGCAGCTCTCCGAGCCCGGTCACCGGGCAGTCCACCGAACGCCGCAGCTGCGCCTCGCCGCCGTGCAGCGGATGATTCGACACGTACAGCCCGAGCAGTTCCTTCTCCCACGCCAGCGTGTCGCGTTCGGAGGCTTCGATGTCGGGCACCTCGATGCGGTCGTCGAATTCGACGCCACCGGCGTCCGCGCCGCCGAACATCGACTGCAGTCCCGAATCAGCCTCGGTGCGCCGCCGCAAGGCGGCTTCGATGACGCGGTCGAACACGCCGAGCAGTCCGGCCCTGGTGTGGCCGCATGTCTCGAATGCGCCGGCTTTGATGAGCGACTCCACGAACCGGCGGTTCAGCACCTCGCGCGGCATCCGCTCGCAGAAGTCGTTGAAGTCGGCAAACGGGCCGTTGGCAGTTCGCTCCGCGATGATCGGCTGGGCCACCTTTTCGCCCACGTTGCGCACCGCCGACAGCCCGAACGGAATCGTCTGCCCGACAGCCGCAAAGTCCATCTCAGAGCGGTTGATGTCGGGCACGAGCACTTCGATGTCGTGCTGGCGGCAGTCGGCCAGGTACACGCCCGCCTTGTCGATGTTGCGCTTGGAACCCGTCAGCACGGCGGCCAGGAACTCGGTGCGGAAGTTGGCCCTCAAGTACGCCGTTTGGTAGGCGATGAGCCCGTACGCGAACGCGTGGCTCTTGTTGAAGGCGTAGTCGGCAAACGGTTCGATGATGTCGAACAACTGCTTGCCGAGGTCGGCCGTGTAGCCCTTGGCCACGCTGCCTTCCTCGAACTTGGTGCGGTGCTCGGCAATCTGCTCGCGGTTCTTCTTGCCGCACGCCTTGCGCAGGTCATCGGCGTCGGCCATTGAGTAGCCGGCGATGTCCTGAGCCACCCGCATCATCGACTCTTGATAGATCATCAGCCCGTAGGTCTCACCCAGCAGCTCGGCGAGGTCGGGATGCGGCGGCGCGGCGGGCTGGCGGCCGTTCTTGCGGTGGGCGTAGTCGTTGTGCATGTCGGCTGCCATGGGACCGGGCCGGTACAGCGCCACCAGTGCGCAGATGTCCTCGAATTGGGTCGGCTGCATCGACCGCAGCAGCGACCGCACCGGTGTGGACTCCAGCTGGAAGACGCCCATCGTGTCGCCCGCTCGCAGCAGTTCGAACGTGGCGGGGTCGTCGAGGGGCACCGAGTCGATGTCGAGCCGCTCACCGGCGGTGCGCTCGACCAGCCGCACGGTCTCGTCGATGATCGACAGGGTCCGCAGCCCCAGGAAGTCCATCTTCAACAGGCCGAGATCTTCCACGCCGCCCATGTCGAACTGGGTGACGATGGGCGCATCGTCGGGGTCGGTCCCCGCCTCGGGTTTGCGCTGGATCGGCAGGTACGTGGTGAGCGGCTCGGGGCTGATCACCACGGCAGCGGCATGGACCGAGTCCTGCCGGATGAGGCCCTCGAGCCCGCGGGCCACATCGATCACCTCACGCACCTCGTCGTCGTGCGTGTACATGGTGCGAAGCTCGGCCGCTGCTGCATAGCCGTCGGCGTGCTTGTCATCGCGTTCGAGGCAGGCCCCCAGCGGGGTGTCGCGGCCCATGATCAGCGGCGGCATGGCCTTGGAGATGCGGTCGCCCACCGAGTAGGGCTTGCCGAGCACCCGAGCGGCGTCGCGCACCGCCGCCCGTGCCTTGATGGTGGAGAAAGTGATGATCTGCGCCACGTGGTCATGGCCGTACTTCTGGGCCGTGTAGCCGATCATCTCGTCGCGGTAGCGATCGTCGAAATCGATGTCGATGTCGGGCATCGAGATGCGGGCCGGGTTCAGGAATCGCTCGAACAGCAGGCCGTAGTGGATCGGGTCGAGATCGGTGATGCCCAAGCAGTAGGCAACGGCGCAGCCGGCAGCTGAACCACGGCCGGGCCCCACCCGGATGCCGCTGTCTCGGGCATGGCGGATGAGATCCCAGGTAATCAGGAAGTAGGTGCTGAAGCCCATGTCGGAGATGACCTTGAGCTCGTACGCGATGCGCTCGGCGGTGCTCTGCGCCACCTTGGTGCCCCAGCGCCGCTTTGCTCCTTCGAACGCCAGGTGTGCGAGGTAGGTGTCGGCATCGGCGTGCGGGGCGGGCACTTCGAAATGCGGCAGCAGCATCCGCCCGAACTCGATGTTCACCTCGGCGCGCTCGGCGATCGCCAGCGTGTTGTCGCAGGCTTCGGGATGTTCGCCGAACAGCGCCCGCATTTCGGTTGCGGACTTGAGATAGTGCTGGTCGCCGTGGAATTTGAAGCGGTCCGGATCGCTGCGCAGCGCCCCGGTCTGCACGCACAGCAGCGCATCGTGGGCCAGCGCATCGTCCTGGTGGGTGTAGTGCAGGTCGTTGGTTGCCAGCAACGGCGCCCCGAGGTCGTGGGCGATCTGCAGCAGCTGCGGGTTGCAGTCGCGCTGGGCGTCGATGCCGTGGTCCTGCAACTCGACATAGAGCGAGTCGCGCCCGAAGATGTCCTGCAGGCGGCCGGCACGGCGGAGGGCCTCGTCGTAGTCGCCGGCAAGCAGTGCCTGCTGGGTGACGCTGCCGAGGCATCCAGTGGTGGCGATCAGGCCGTCGGCGTGCTCGGCGAACATTTCCCAGTCCATCCGGGGCTTGTAGTAGTAGCCCTCGAGGAAGGCCCGGCTGGCCAGCTTGAGCAGGTTGCGGTAGCCGGCGTCACTGTGGGCCAGCAGCGTCAGGTGGTAGTAGAGCTTCTCGCCCCCGCCGTCGTCGCCCGAGTCGTCGACCTTGCTGTTCTTGGCCCGGTTTCGGCTGGGCCGTTCGTGGCGGCTGTCGAGCGCCATGTAGGCCTCGGTGCCGATGATCGGCTTGATGCCCGCCGACTTGGCTGACCGGTAGAAGTCCAGGACTCCGTACATGTTTCCGTGGTCGGTGATGCCGAGCGCCGGCTGGCCGTCGGCCGCCGCTGCAGCCACGACTTCGTTGATGCGCGCCGCGCCGTCGAGCAGGGAGTACTCGGTGTGGGTGTGCAGGTGAACGAACGACGCTGCCACGCTGCTCCTTGATGTTGTCCGAACCGACCCGTTTGTCGAACATAGACCCGTCGCGGGCGCGATCCCGGTATCGCGCAAGCGTGCGCGAGGCGAGACGGCAAAACCCCCGGAAAACATGGTTGGACGGACGCTCGCCGCACTGCATCATGGGGGGATGAGCACCCCGCACCGCGCGCCGCACAGCGAGCCGGGCGCTGACGACCGAGACAGCGTCGACGAACTCGCTCTCGACGAGCTGGACTTCGACGACGGTGCCGTGCTGCGGTGCGACGAACTCAACAGCGTCCTGGTGGTCGACGATCCGCGCCAGGGCTTGTGGGAGCTGGTCGAAAGCGGCTGGGCCGATCAGCACCTGCCCGAGCTGCCGGCGCTGGCGCTCGAGCAGGACCCGATCCACCTCCACAAGGACGTGCTGGCGCACACGATCGCCGTCGTGGCCCAGAGCCCGCCGCGGCTGCGAGTGCGCCTCGGGGCGCTCTTTCACGACATCGGCAAGCCGCTGACGCGCTCGTTCTCCCACGGTGGTGTGACATTCCGCAACCATGAGGCCGTGGGCGCCAAGATGACTCGCCGCCGCATGCCGCAGATGGGTTACAGCCGCGAGCTCACCGACGAGGTGGCTCGGCTGGTGCACCTGTCGGGCCGCTTCAAGGGGTACGACACCGGTTGGACCGATGCGGCGGTGCGGCGCTACGCCCGTGACGCCGGACTGTTGCTGGGCGACCTGAACGACATGGTGCGCAGCGACTGCACATCGCGCAATGTGAAGCGAATCCAGGCGCTGCACGATGCGCTCGACCGATTCGAGGTTCGCATCTCCCGGCTGGCCCGGCAACAGGCGGCCGCCGAGGTGCGTCCCGAGATGAACGGCGACGAGGTGATGGCCCTCCTGGGCTTGGCACCCGGGCCCGAGGTGGGCCAGGCCATGAAGTTCCTGCTGGAGCTGCGCCGGACTGAAGGCGAGCTGGGCGACGACGAGGTCCGCCGCCGCCTCCACGCCTGGTGGGCCACCCAAGCTTCCGTTGAGCATCGGAGCGACGAATGAATGCGACCCGCGGCGGCAAGCACCGTTGCTGCATCATGCAGGTGTTGCATTTGACACGGTAAGATCGTTTACGCGTCAAATGCGATGAGAACTGGCGCGGTAAGCGGCACACCCATCAGCGGAAGAGGGTCACCATCATGGGTTTCCTTCGCACCGAGTCCTGGCCGGGAAATCCGGCGGCGCCACGGGCTGTCGACCGGCGGCTGGGCACATTTCTCGCCTATGTACCTCACCGGCTGATCGGCTGGCATCCACTGCTGCCAGCCGATGTTGCGGCATTTGTTGCTGATGCCGAGCGCCGACTGGTTGCGACGGCTTCAGTGCTTTCACCCGATTCAGCTTCGGTCGCCATGTTCTTCTGGGCGGAGTCACTCGGCTCGTCGCGTATCGAGGGAGTGACACCACAAGCCCGTCGGGTCGTGCACGCGCTGATCGCCGAGGCGTCCCCGTCCCCACCTCATCGTCGGGGCAGCGTCGGCGAGGCGATCGGCAACATCGAAGCAACGTCTGAAGCTCTGCGCATCCTGGCCCAGCCGGCAGCATTGACGGTCGAACTGCTCTGCGTTGCCCATCGCGTATTGATGGATTCGTCGCCGAATCCGGGACTCGGCGGCGTGTTGAAGACGACACAGAACTGGATCGGGGGCAATGACTGGCATCCGCTCGATGGCGACTTCGTGCCGCCGCCGCCCGATGAGTGTCGGCCGCTCATGGAAGATCTGGTCTCCTACCTCCGAACTGGCGATCATTCGCCAGTTCTCCAGGCAGTGGTGGCCCACGCTCAATTCGAGACGATTCATCCGTTCGGCGATGGCAATGGCCGTGCGGGCCGGGCGCTCCTGTACGCCGCGTTGAAGCATCGGTGCGTTTCGGAGGGGTTCATGCCGCCCGTCAGCTTGGCCCTGTCGCAGAACCGTGATGCCTATCTGCGATCGCTCGCTGCATATCAGAGCTACGTCGGAGCGCCCGATGACGTGCACAGATCCGCAGCCGTGATCCCGTTGCTCGAAGTGGTCGCCACGGCGGTGAACCAGTCCTGCGAAGCGGCGAGTTTCTATGCGAATGCCGTTTCACGCCTGCAGGACCGTTGGCGCGAGCGTGTCGGGCAGCGCACCGGGCGCTCGGCAGCTCTGGCTGCAGTCAACCTGCTGGCGTCGCAACCCTCGTTGACCCCAGAACTTCTTGCAGCGGAAACCGGTTTCTCGCAGCGGCGCTGCGCGGACGCTCTTCGTCGCCTGACTGAAGCTGGCATCGCACGGAGCCGTCGCGTCGGTCCGCGACTGCGGGCCTACGACGCCGACCACATATTCGACATGTACGACGTCATGTCCTCGACGATGGGTGACCCCCAATCCGCACGTCAACTCCTCGGTCAGATTGCCGATGATCCGTTTCTTCGGGTCGAAGACAGCGATGACCGTTCGGGCGCCACCGCGAACGTCGAGCTCGGGGCGAAGTGGGATCGATGCCCCTTGCTGGTGCGCTCGACCGGACAGCGCTGCGGGCTCGCAGCAGGGCACCGAGGCCACTGCCGCGCCATCCCGCAGCGTCGCCACCCGCCTCGCACACGCTGAACGTGACGGGTGTGTCGCGCCATCGCTCTAGCGTGTGCGCCCGTGGAGTGGGTGTCGAATCCTGAAATCTGGATTTCGCTGGTCACGCTGACGATGCTCGAAGTCGTGCTCGGCATCGACAACGTGATCTTCATCTCGATTCTCGCCGGCCGGCTGGGCGGTCAGCAGGCCGACCGGGCGCGGGTCGTGGGCCTGTCGCTGGCGATGGGGATGCGGGTGCTGCTGTTGCTGGGCATCTCATGGATTGTCCGGCTGACGACGCCACTGTTCTCGGTGTTCGGCCACGAGCTCTCGGGGCGCGACCTGATCCTGCTGGGCGGCGGGTTGTTCCTGCTTGGCAAGTCCACCTTCGAGATCCACCACAAGCTCGAAGGCGACAACGGACACGGCCCTGAGGGCAGCGCAGCAGCGTCGTTCGCCCGGGTGATCGTTCAGATCCTGCTGCTCGACCTCGTGTTCAGCCTCGACTCGGTCATCACTGCCGTCGGCATGTCCGACCGTGTCGGCGTGATGATCGCAGCCGTCGTCATCGCCGTCGGGGTGATGCTGTGGTCCTCGGGTCCGGTGATGCGATTCGTGAGCCGGCATCCCACCGTCAAGATGCTGGCGCTCAGCTTCCTGCTGCTCATCGGCATGTCACTCGTGGCCGAGGGCGCCGACTTCCACATTCCCAAGGGCTACATCTACTTCGCCATGGGATTCGCAGTGTTGGTCGAAGCGCTCAACCTGCGGATGAAGCGCAACCGCGCGTCCCGCACGCCACCGGTCGAGTTCCACGAGCGCCGCCTGCCCGAAACTGACGCTCTCGCTCACTGAGCCGCCCGTTCCCGGCCGGCAACGGTCAACGGGCAACGACGTACTACTCAGCGCCCTCGTCGTTTGCGTCTTCGTCTGAGTCATCCCGGAGCCGGTCGGCCAGCTCGCGCAGACGATCGAGCGCCCCTTCGTCCTCGAGCTCGCCAAGGAACTGCGGCAGCTTGATGCCTGCCTGGCTCGCCACCTCATGCAGCGGCGGCAGCGCACCCACCAGGCCTGACACGAAGTTGGCCGTCGTGCCGGCTTGCCCGTCGCCACCCGAGCCCGAGTCCCACACGGTGATCTTGTCGATCTTGAGGTTCGAGATGGCTTTCACCTGCTCGGCCACGAGGTTCGGCAGCTGCTCGGCAATCATCAGCAGCGCTGCTTGTGGCGCCGCACCGCCGCAGGCAGCAACGAGGGCACCGAAGCCTTCGGCGCGCCGGCTGAGCAATGCCAGCAAGCCCATCGCCTCAGCCTCCATGAGCAGCCGCTGACCGTCGGCCTCACCGGCCTTCACCAGCCTGATCCGGTCGGCCTCGGCCTCGGCAAGCGTGCGCACCCGCTCGCGTTCCACCTGAGCCGGCACCACGATGTCGGCGTCCTGTGCGGCCTTGTCGCGCTCTGCTCGCACCCGCTCGGCCTCAGCCTCAGCCGTGAACGACTCCTGTGCGGCTTGTGCCTGGCTGACGCGCTCAGCGGCGTTGGCGGCGCGCTCGGCTTCTGCTTCCAACTGGCGCCGCTCGCCGGCCGATTGAGCAATCACAACGTACGATTCGTTCTCGCCTTCGGTCGCGGTGGCGTTGGCCTGCGCCACGCGGATGCGCTGCTCGCGTTGCGCCTCTGCGGCGCCGATGTCGCCGTCGCGCTCCTGCTCGGCCACCTTGACCTTGGCCTCGCTGATGGCGCGGGCTGCGGCTTCGCGACCCAAAGCGTCGATGTATCCCGACTCGTCGGTGATGTCCTGGATGTTGACGTTGATGAGGCGCAGCCCGACCTTGCGCAGTTCGAGCTCGAGCGATTCGGTGATGTTGACGATGAGCTGCTCGCGGTCGGTGTTGATCTGTTCGATCGGCATGGTGGCGATCACCACCCGCATCTGACCGAAGATGATGTCGCGGGCCAGGTTCTCGATTTCCAGCAGGGACAGACCGAGCAGCCGCTCGGCGGCATTCTGCATGACGCCTGGCTCGGTGGAGATCCCGACCGTGAACGTGGCTGGCGTGTTGACCCGAATGTTTTGCTGCGAGAGAGCGCCTTGCAGCTTGATCTCGATGGGAATCGGCGTGAGGTCCAAGAAGGACCAGCCCTGCAGGATTGGCCACACCATTCTGCCGCCGCCATGCAGGCACTTCGCCGACTCGCCTTCGCCTCCGACGCGTCCATAGATCACGAGGATCCGGTCGGATGGACAGCGCTTGAAGCGCGATGAGATCCACAGCACGGCGATCAGCAGGATGGCGAACAGGCCACTTGCGAGTGCGATGACGGCCATAGCTACCTCTATGTCTGCTTGGTGGGCAAGGTCAGGCTAGTGAGGCGCTACGAGAACAGTCGATGGGTCGACGAGGCCGATGACGGTGATGGCAGTCTGCGCCGGCAGGCTGTCTTCGGACTCTGTCAGGGCGTTGATGACCCGCAGTCGTCCCTGCACCATCACTTCGACTTTGCCTGGCTTGGCACGGTTCGCGGCAACCGTGAGATAGACGGTGCCGTGTGCGCCCACGGCGGACTGGTAGTCGATCGAGCCGCTCTCGCCGAGCTTCGCGAATGAGCGCCATAGCAAGCCCACGGCAATGAACACTGTGAAGCCGGCGGCGACGGCGACGCCCACCGACAGAGCTGTGGAGCGGTCTGCCTGCTTCATGAGGACGCCCGTCCAGCCGAACGCAAACGAGAACGCGGTCAGCGTCCGCACCGACAGGAACCCGCTACCCGGGTCCTCGTCGCCAACGTCGAAATCGACGTCAGTTCCGATGCCGAATGTCAGCAGCGCGATCTGCAACAGCAGGAAGAAGCTGGCGATGAAGGCGATCGCATAGAAGATCTGCAGATCGCCGGTCAGAGCCTGCCACCAGTCACCCATGAACTGCCTCCTCGGCAGAACTCTACGCGTCGCTGCAAGTGGCCCGTCTGCGGCGAAGACCGCGAGCGAACCTGCCCCGAGACAGGACTGGCCTAGCTGAAGTGGCCTAACTGAACCGGCCTAACCGATCCGGCGTTCGGTCAGGCCACCATCCGGCGTCCAGGTCTCGAGCACCAGGTGCCTGTCCTCAACGCGTACCAGCACCACTCGGGCGATGTTGATGGTGAAGAGCGCCAAGCGGACCGAGTCATCGATCTCGTGGTGATGCCCGCGCACGAAGACTTCGAGCTGTTCGGTGTCCGCCGGCACAGCGCTGCCCTCGATACGCGCATCTCCTGCCGCCAAGTCCTCGTCATCGGGCGTCGAATGCAGGCCGAGGCGCGGGTCGCGTCGCAAGTCGGCGGCCTTTGCCGAGGTCTGCTCCATGCCCAGCCACAGATGCCCGTCACGTATTGGCGCTTCCATGCCCGACATGCGGGGCGAGCCATCGCGGCGGATGGTCGCCATCACGACGTGTTGGTGATTCTCGAAACGCTCCTGCACCCGCCCGGCCAGCTCTTCGCAGGCCTCGGCGAAGGCTGCCCAGCTCATCACACTGCTCGTCGCGCTCATCCGAATTCCGCCTCGTTCACGACTCGATGCGTCTCGGCGTGAGGCTAAGCGGACGGCGTCGCTACCGTCGCGGCCGTGAGGCCGGTGCGTGCAGCAGCGATGGTTGCGGTGACGGTGCTTCTGGCCGCAGCGTGCGGCTCCGGAGCGGACGATCCTGGCGGCTCGGCCGATCAGCAGCAGCCGGATGTCGCAGGCGACCCGAGCGTTGCGGTAACGGCGCCTCCTGCATTGCGCACGGTGCCGGCTACCAGTACTGCACCGGCAGTGACCGGCACGGCGCCTGCAGCGACCGGCACAGCACCGAGTGCTTCTGTGAACGCTCCGACCAACACCACTCCGACAACGCGGTCCCTGGCTGAGACCCGGTTCGAACTGGTGCCCGTCGCCGAGATTGCTGCACCCATTGCGTTGATTGCGAGGCCCGGCACGGATCAGCGCTACGTGGCCACGCTGACCGGGCAGGTGTGGCTGCTGGACCCGTCCGACGGCAGCGCGGCCCCGCAGCAGGTGGCCGACATCGGCACGAGAATCAGTCAAGGCTGCGAGAACGGGCTCTTGGGCATGGCGTTCGCCCCTGACGGCTCGCAGCTGTATCTCAGCTACACCGACCCGGCCCGCAACAGCCGGATCGCTGTGGTTCCGATGGAGGGCGAGATCCCCCAGACCGATCGCCGCCGGGTATTGCTGGCGCTCGACCAGCCGGCATGCAACCACAACGGCGGCCACCTGACATTTGGACCCGACGGGCAGCTGTGGATCGGCTTCGGCGACGGCGGCAGCGCGAATGACATCTTCGGGCACGGCCAGGATCGAAACACGCTGCTCGGCACCATCGTGCGCATCGATCCGAACCCTGCCTCAGGGAGGGGTTACGGCATTGGTGACCGCAACCCGTTCGCCACCAGCGGGGGAGCGCCCGAGGTGTGGGCCTACGGCGCGCGCAACCCATGGCGGTTCTCGTTCGATCGCGACAGCGGCGACCTGTGGATCGGCGACGTCGGCCAGGACCGCTTCGAGGAAATCCACGTGCTGCCAGCCGAGGACCGATGGTCACCGGGAGCCAACCTGGGCTGGCCGCTGTTCGAGGGCAACGATCAATTCAGCGAGAACGGATCCAGCACCGACACGCCGGGCGATCTCGTCTTCCCCGTGTACACCTACACCCACGACGAAGGCTGCTCGGTGACCGGCGGCTACGTCTACCGGGGGAGTGCCATCGGGGCCCTCTGGGGCACCTATGTGTTCGGCGACTACTGCACGGGGGCGGTGTGGGGCCTGGTACGGGGACTCGGCGGCGTACCCGAACGGGTCGACCTGGGCGTGTCCGTGCCGCGCAACACGCTGGTGTCCTTCGGCGAGGACGCCGACGGCGAACTCTATGTGCTCAGCGCAGCCGGCACCGTCTTCCGCCTCGAATCAGCCGCGCCGTAGCAGCGGGCCCTATTCGGGACTCGTTTCGGGCTGCCACTCGCCCCAGGTGACATCGGTGATCAGGCGATACGTCCAACGTGGTTCGCTGGTTGCCACGTCCCACGCGTCGACCCCGCGACCCCGGTCTCGGAACCAGCCGATGAGCGAGTCAACCGAACCCGACGCATAGATGAGCTGGCTTCCGTCCGGCGACCAGATCGCGTTCCGGGTCGGTGCGGGCAAGGCGTGTACGAGCTGGACATCGTCGTCCGCGGAGTCCGGATGATGCAGGAGCAGGGTCTCCCGGTCGGGCACACCGTCGCCGTCGTCATCGTGACCAGCCACGTAGGCGAGACGGCCGTCACCGGACCAGCTCAAGGAATTGCCGAGCTCTGCCAGGGTCGTCGATTCAACCGAGCCGTCGGTCCGCTCAGTGCGGGCACGAAGGCCGGCCTCATTGCCGTCGGCATCGCGCAGCAGCTCGGTGTAGGCGATACGTGTGCCGTCGTCCGACCACAGGATCCAGCCGAAGGCAGACGGGGCAAGCTCGCCGATGTACCGCTTCGAGCCCCCGTCACGATGGGCGACCCACGACTGCTCGGGCAGCAGGTAGTCGGTTACCAAGCGGTCCGTCTCGGCCCCGTATTCGAGGTACGTGCTGTCGGGTGACCACCCCAGGAACTTCACGTCGGCAGCGATGTTCACCGGCTCGCCGTCGCCGTCGCTGTCGTCATCGACAGTGCTGACGTGCAACTCCGTCGAGCAGTCCTGCGGATCGACCGACTTGTAGGCGATGTGCGAGCCGTCTGGCGACCACGGATTGATGATGACCACGCTCCATGCCCGGAAATCGATGGTGCTGATCTGGCGTGGATTGCTTCCGTCAGCAGCCGCGACCCACAGGTTCCAGCTGTCGTCGGAGTCGTCGCCGTCGCAGTCGTGCGGCGTGGCATAGAGGAGGTGCCTGCCGTCAGGCGCCCAGCGCAGGATGATGCCGTCGTCGGCCAGCGTGACGGCGGGTGTGCTGTCATCGGCCGACTCGATGCGCACGTTGCCGACCACCTCCAATGTCTCGGGGTCGACGTCCCCGGTGACGTACGCGATGTGCGTCCCGTCGGGTGACCACATGCCGCCCTGGAGGTCCGCGTAGTACCACGTGCGCAGATCGACGAAGCCGAGGCTGCGTCGCTGCGCTCCGTCGGCGTTGCTCATGAAGGCCTCGGCGCGGTCGGTCCAGCCGTCGCCATCGACGTCATCCAAGACAAACACGATCACGCGGCTGCCATCAGGCGACCACAGCGGCCAGACTCCCTCTTCGGCGAGCAGTCGTGGTTCGCCGTCTGGTTCCGCGGCAAACACCTGTTTGTCGGGGGTGGCCCATGCCAGCCGCCCGTCGCTGGGATGCCATTCCCAGCCGTCGTGGTCGTCGGTACGGAAGCTGCGATCGGTGCCATCGGACCGGACCGTCCACAACGTTGAGCCAACACCCCGGATGCCCGATGCCTGGGTGAGTGCCAGCAAGGGCAGCTCCTCACCGGCGTCGGCGCTGGTGGGGACGCTGTCGCCAGCACTGATGGCCTTGAACGTCTCACGCGCAGTGCCGGTGAGCATGGCCGCATCTGAGCCCACCGAGGGCGTGGCCCCCGCCAGAGCCACACGCTCAATGGTGATGCGCAACCCGATGTCACTCAGCACCGCGGCGGCCGCTGCCTCTGCGGCGAGGCCGACTTCGTCCGCAGGTCCCGCGAAGACAACCCTCGCGGATCGGTAGTCGGCGATCAGCGATGCCGTCGCCTTCGGAAAGCCATCGGCGATCTCTACAGGCGAGAAGTACACGATGGCGGCATCGTCGACGGTTGCGGCAAATTCTCTTGCAGTGTTGATGTGGGCGTCGTTCCAGCCGTCGGCGACGATCAGCGTGATCGTGTCCAAGCCCACGCGGTCGGGTGTGTCCAGCGCGACGCGAGCAGCCACAGCAGCGGTCTCAACGCGAGTTTCCCCGCCCAGCCGCTGGATCACGGCCCACCGGAAGGCCGAGCGCGCCAACGCGGACAGTTCGTCCATCACTGCTGGTGCCACCGCCTCTTCTCCGCCGATGACCAGCACCCGGTCGGGCGCGAAGTCAGCGATGAGATCGGCGAGTTCGGCCGGCACGCCGTCTGCATCGAGGCACGCTGCGGCGCCATGGCGCACATGGCGGGACAGCGCCACGGCAATCGCCGTGTCGGCCGGGCTCGTGCAGTCCGCCAGGACAAGCGTCAGGTTGGGTCCGTGGCGCACCAGATTCGATGGCTGTTCCTGCGCCGCTGCCGGCGACGCCAGCGCGACGGAACCCAGCAGGGCTGCGAACGCGATTGCTGCTGAGGCGGCTCGCGCGCGCCACCTGCTCTGTCGAGGGGGCACCGTGCGAGGGCACCTGTCAGCACGTAGAAGCTTCATGAGTGCGAGACGCTATCGCTCGGTCGCTGGCGCACTGCGACCGCCTATCGAGGTTGCCAGGCGCCCCAGGCGATATCGGTAACCACGCGGTGGGTCCAACGCGGCGCCTCGGTTGCCACGACCCAGGCATTCGCGCCGCGCCGCCGGTTGATGAACCAGTCCAAGATCAGCTCCGTCGGGCCTGACACATAGCCGATGTAGGCGCCGTCGGGCGACCAACGCGCTCCGAGCGTGATGTCGGGCAACTCGTAGACGAGCGTGAGTTCAGCACCCAGCGAACCCGCGGGGTGCACTCGAAGTGCACGGCGGTCGATTTCGCCGTCGCCGTCTTCGTCGTAGTGCGCGACGTAGGCCAGGCGGTCGTCCGCCGGCGACCACCCGAGGACATTGCCGTTGCCTTCGATGACCGCTGCACCGCCGATGCCGTCGGTCCGCTCGACCACAGGCCGGGTGCCGATGACATCGCCGTCTGCATCGCGCAGCACCTGGGTGTACGCCAGATGGCTGCCGTCGCGCGACCAGAGCACCGATCCGTTCACGTTCGACCGGACTTCGCCCAGCTCGCGCAGGTCGCTCCCGTCACGCCGCACCACCCAGGCGTGCTCCCGCAACGGGACGCCCTTGCCGGGGGTGCCGATCGTGAGGCCGTACGCGAGGTGAGTGCTGTTGGGCGACCAACCCATGAACCGGCTGCCGTCCGGCAGCTCGAGTACGGGGGTGTCGCCGTTTGCGGTCTGCACCTGCAGCCGCATCGAGCAGTCCGTCGGGTCAAGCGACTCATACGCGAGGTGGGTGCCGTCGGGCGACCACAGATACAGGAGGCGCCATTGGATGCGGTCGATGAAGCCCAGGTCGCGGGCGTCGCTGCCATCGGCCCGAGCGATCCACAGGTTCTGGCTCTCGTTCCGCTCGTTGCCGTCGCAATCGCTCGGCGTGGCATAGGCGAAGTGGCTGCCGTCGGGCGACCAGGTCAAGAACGTGACGTCCTGGCCGAGGGCGATGTCGGGCACGCTTGCATCGAGGGACGCGATCCGGGCGTGAGATGTCGTGACCCCCGTCGCGGGATCCGTCGTCTGCTCGACGAACGCAAGGCGCTGTCCGTCGGGCGACCAGCTTGACAGCGGCAGGTCTGAGAACAGGAAGGTGCGGTAGTCGACGTAGCCGAGACGTCGGAGCCCGCTGCCGTCGGCCGCGGCGACGTGCGCTTCGATGCGATTGGTGCGGCCGTCGCCATTGATGTCGACGAACCTGAAGGCGACGACGTGGCGGCCGTCGGGCGACCATGCCGGATACCCGCCAGTCTCGAAGAGCACTCGCTCGTCACCGGCGAGCGCAGCGATCCTCAGCTGACCGTCGGCGTTGGACCAACTCAAACGACCGTCGCTTGGTTGCCATGCCCAGCCTCGATGGCCTTCCGAGTGCAGTCGGCGCTCCGAACCGTCAGCGCGCAAGGACCACAGGCGCTCGCCTTCGCCTGCGGAGCCGCGAGCCTTGCTCGTGGCCAAGACCGGCAACGACGACTCGCTCTCGGGAGCGCTGCGCGCTGCCCCTTGCCCGATGGCAGTGAAGATCTGGCGTGCCGCTTCATCTGACGGGGAGGCCTCGGGGATTGTTGCGAACGGCTCGCCGGCTTCGACGATCCGTTCGATCTCAATCGACAATCCGATGGCAGCCAGCGTTGCCTCGATTGCGGTTTCGGAGGCCGAGCCCACGTCGTCGGCGGGGCCCACGATCACGACACGTGCGGGGCGGTAGTCGGCGAACAGCGAGGCGGTCGCGACCGGCAAGCCGTCAGCGATCGTGCGGGGCGACACGAATGCAACAGCTGCGTCGGCAGTCTGGGCGGCCACGTCTGCTGCGGTGCGGACGTCAGCGCTGTTCCAGCCATTTGCGATGATCAGGGTGGCCGTGTCCAGCCCGACGACTCCAGGGCGTTCAAGAGCCACGCGAGCGGCCAACGCTGCGGTCTCGATCCGGGTGGCACCGCCGAGGCGCTCGACCACGCTCCAGCGATATGCCGCGCGCGCAGCTGCGCGCAGCTGGTCCATTGCCGCCGCCGACACAGCGATCTCGCCGCCCACGACGAATATGCGGTCCGGTGCAAACTCGGCAATGAGGGCGGCGGTCTCGGGCGACATGCCGCTTGGATCAATGCACACCTTCGCGGCGTTGCGGCCGTGATGCGCCAGTGCCTCGGCGACTGCGTTGTCGGCTGGCCCCGGGCAACTGGCTACGACAAGTGTCAGGTTGGGCCCGTAACGCGTCAGATTCGGTGCCGGCTCCGCCGCCGCTGACGGTGCCGCTGGCGCGACGACGGCCAGCGCGGCAGCCAGCGCCACGGCTGCGGAGGCTGTCCGCTTGGAGCGCCGACTGTGACGCTTTGTGGTCGTACTCGGAGATGCGGGGCGGCGAACTCGGTTCACGAAAGCGGCACGCTAGTCACCGCGGCACGTTGCGCCTGACCGTCGGGCTCGGCTCAGCTCTGGCCGGCCAGCTTGCGGTTCTTGATCTTGGCCTTGACGTAGTCGCGGTTCATGAATGCGATGAAGTCGAGGCTGATCTCCTTGGGGCAGGCCTCGGTGCACTCGCCGTGGTTGGTACACGAGCCGAAGAACTGCTCCATCGTCTCCACCATGGCCTCGGTGCGTTCCCATCGCTGAGGCTGACCCTGGGGAATCAGGTTGAGATGTGCCAGCTTCGCTGAGGTGAACAGCTGCGCCGCCGAGTTGGGGCACGCGGCCACACAGGCGCCGCAACCAATGCATGCCGCAGCGTCGAACGATGTGTCCGAGGCCTCCTTGGGAACGGGGGTGAGGTTGGCGTCGCCGGCTGCGCCGGTGTTGACAGAGATATAGCCGCCCGCCTCGATGATGCGGTCGAAGGCACTGCGGTCGACCACGAGGTCACGCACCACCGGGAACGCTTTCGCCCGGAATGGCTCTACGGTGATGACATCGCCGTCGGCGAACTTCCGCATGTGCAGCTGGCACGTCGTGGTGGCGGCCTCGTGACCATGCGCCCGGCCGTTGATCATCAGGCTGCATGTGCCGCAGATGCCCTCACGGCAGTCGTGGTCGAACTCGATCGGCACCCCGCCCTCGTCGATGAGCCGCTCGTTGATGATGTCGAGCAGCTCCAGGAACGACATGTCCTCGCTGACGTCTGGTGCGTCGAAGGCCTCGAACCGACCTGCTGCGTCTGGCCCGTCCTGCCGCCAAATGCGCAACTTGAGGTCCAGAGTGCCGCCGTGGCTCTGCTGGCCGGACTGGCTGTTTGTCCCGCTCACTTGTAGCTCCGCTGTGTCAGCGCCACCACTTCGAAGTCCAGCTCCTCGGTGTGACGGGTCTGCGTTTCGTCGGGCCCGTTCCATTCCCACGCAGCGACGTGCGCGAAGTTCTCGTCATCGCGCTGCGCCTCGCCTTCGGGGGTCTGGTGTTCGGCCCGGAAGTGCCCGCCGCAGCTCTCCTCGCGCACGAGCGCGTCGCGGGCCATCAGCTTGGCCAGCTCGAAGAAGTCAGCGACCCGGCCGGCCTTCTCCAAGCCCGAATTCAAGGTTGCGCCCGATCCCGGTACCCGCAGGTCCGCCCAGAATTCGGCCTCGAGCGCCGGAATCTCCGACAGGGCCTTCTCCAAGCCTTCCCGGGTGCGTTCCATGCCGATGTAGTCCCACACGATCTTGCCCAGCTCCCGGTGGAACCAGTCCACCGAGCGGGTGCCGCCGATCGACAGGAACCGCTGCGTGGCATCGGTGACCCCGGCAACCGCCTGGGTGAACACCGGGTCGTCCAGTGGCACCACCGGCTCGCCGAGCCTCCCAGCCAGGTCGTCGCCGATGGTGTAGGGCAGCACGAAGTAGCCGTCGGCCAGGCCCTGCATCAGCGCCGAGGCACCGAGCCGGTTCGCCCCGTGGTCGGAGAAGTTGGCCTCGCCGATGGAGTAACAGCCCGGAACCGTGGTCATGAGGTGGTAGTCGACCCACAGACCGCCCATCGTGTAGTGCGTGGCCGGGTAGATGCGCATGGGTCCCTCGTAGGGGTTCTCCCCGGTGATGCGCTCGTACATGTCGATGAGGTTCCCGTACTTCGCCGCCACCGCCGCCTTGCCCTCGCGGGCTATGACCTCGGCGAAATCGAGATAGACGCCGTTGCGCCTCGGCCCGACACCCTTGCCCTGGTCCACGACGGTCTTCGCATTGCGACTCGCCACGTCGCGCGGCACCAGATTCCCGAAGGCCGGGTACTTGCGCTCGAGGTAGTAGTCGCGCTCGGACTCGGGGATCTGGTCGGGTGAGCGAGCGTCGTCCATCGTGGAGGGCACCCAGATGCGGCCGTCGTTGCGCAGCGACTCCGACATCAGCGTCAGCTTCGACTGGAACTCGTCGCTGGCCGGGATGCAGGTGGGATGGATCTGCGTGTAGCAGGCGTTCGCGAAGTACGCCCCGCGCCGGTGCGCCCGCCACGCGGCGGTGACGTTGCACGCCATGGCGTTGGTGGACAGGTAGTAGACGTTGCCGTAGCCACCGGTCGCCAGCACCACAGCGTGCGCGGAGTGGGCCTCGATCTCTCCCGAGACCAGGTCGCGAGTCACGATGCCGCAGGCCCGCCCGTCCTTGGTCACCAGATCCAGCATCTCGCTGCGGGTGTAGAGCTCGACCGCACCGGCCGCGACCTGCTTGGCGAGTGCCTGATAGGCGCCCAGAAGGAGCTGCTGGCCGGTCTGGCCCCTGGCGTAGAACGTGCGGCTGACCTGTGCGCCGCCGAAGCTGCGGTTGTCGAGCAGCCCGCCGTACTCGCGTGCGAACGGCACGCCCTGAGCGGCGCACTGGTCGATGATGTTCAGCGACACCTCGGCCAGGCGATGCACGTTCGCCTCGCGGCTGCGGTAGTCGCCGCCCTTGACGGTGTCGTAGAAGAGCCGGTGAACCGAGTCGCCGTCGTTGGTGTAGTTCTTTGCTGCGTTGATGCCGCCCTGCGCAGCGATCGAGTGCGCCCGGCGGGGCGAATCGTGGAAGGTGAACGCCTTCACCCGGTAGCCCAGCTCAGACAGCGACGCTGCCGCTGAGGCGCCCGCCAGGCCGGTGCCCACCACGATGATCTCGAAGCGGCGCTTGTTGTTCGGGTTGACCAGCTTCATGGAGAACTTGTGGTTCTGCCACTTGTCGGCCATGGGACCATCGGGCGTCCGGGCGTCAAGCACGCCGTTCGCTGAACCATTCATGATTGCTGCGGTCCCCGGAGATGCCATCTCAGTGAGCCTCCGCTTCTGCGCTGCATCTAATGTGCCTCCGCCTCTTCGGACAAGCACTCGAGATCGACGCTGCTGCACTTGGCGTTGTCCTCGTCGACGAGGCCCGCTTGGACGAGAATCGGGAACGACATGTTGCCGACGAGGATCACGCCGGCCAGCACTGTCGCCAGGTTGCGGCGCAGACCGTTGTAGCGCGGATTGTTCACGCCGAGGCTCTGGAACATGCTCCAGGTGCCGTGGAAGATGTGGATGGCCAGCGCCAGGTTGGCCACGACGTAGATGATCGCCACGGGGATGGACGAGAGCGATTCGACCACGTTGTGGTACGGGTTGCCCCGCACGTAGGCATCACCCAGCCACCAACCCCACGTGAGATCGGCTAGGTGGAACAGCACATACAGGCCCACGATCGGACCCGTCCAGCGCATGGTGCGCGACGCGTAGTTGGCGGCGATGTAGTCACGCTTGGACTCGTATTTCTTGGCGCCGCCCACGAAGCCGGCACGGTCCGAGGCCAGCCGACTGCGTTCCTTCAACGTGTACGCCGAGTGCAGGTGCACCAGGAACATGGCCAGCAGCCCGACTCGCATGATCCACAGCAGCAGCGTGCGGGGCAGCAGACCGCCGCCGAGGTCCCGCAGCGTCTCGGCGTACTCGTACATCCGCGAGGGGCCCTCGTAGAGGTGCAAGTTGCCGATCATGTGGACGATCACGAAGCCCAGCAGCCCGATGCCCGTCAACGCCATCACCCACTTGCGGCCGACGGCTGATTGGTAGATGTTCAGCGGGAACGGCAGCGGGCGCTTGGTCTTGAACACCGGTACAGACCCGGCGGCCTGCGTGGCAGTCGGCGCCATGTGTTCCTCCTGGGGGTGGCGTGGTGCGGCGACCCAGTATTGCGTGCAGCCAGCCGGTCAGCGCGGCTGAGGTTGTCGGGCGCGACATGCTGGCCGGACGCGCCGACGCCGTACGGTACTTGCGCGCTTGGCGCAGTGCTCACTGTCGGCGGGCTGGAGTTGGCTGGCTCCGCCGAGCGCGCCAGGTTCGCCCTGCTGGGGACACAGCGAGGCGCGACGGGCCCGATCCAAAGCGCAGCGGGCGGGTGGGATCAGCGGAACGCATGGCGTGGCGTATGGTGCGGTCGGCCCACGGGCGGATCCACGGTGCACGGCGCCGCCCGCCGGAGGGTTGCACCGGCTGCCAAGCCGCGATGCTGGGATGGTGGCCAGCGTGGTCGGCGGCGGCAGCGGCGGCCTTCGCAGCGAGCGCGCGCAGTCCGCGTTCAGCACCTGTGAACACGCTGGGGTCGAGCGTCACGTGCTGGCACAGCAGCCTGCCATCACCGTTCGCAGCCTCGTAGGCGCTGGGGTGGCTCAATTCGTGCTCGACCACCTCCAGCGCGTCGAGCCCTGCGGGATGCGGCTCGCCGTTCACGGCCACGCTGCCCCGCCGGATCGACACGGTCCGGATCCCCGTCGGGAGCCTGACGGCATGGCTGGAGCGTCCGTCGATCGCGATGTCGATGTCGATGCAGTACTGCTCTTGATCTCCCATGCCGGCGGGCCACCACAGCGACGGACGCTCCAGCGCGACCAGCCACTCGAGCTCGTTACGTCCACGCGCCAGAACAGGCTCAGAGTGGGCCAGGCCATCGCCCAACATTGCGACTTGGCGCGTGGGGTCTTTGGACCATCCGGCGTCGGGGTCGTCAATGGGCAGCACTGTCGTCGTGACCTCTCCGTGGTGGGTGCCGCTGCTGTCCACGGTGGCAGCGACGCGCAGCACCGCGCGGTCGAAGCTGGCTTCGATCACCAGTGCCCGGACCCGTTCGATACGAGCAGGACCGGTGCGGAGGATATGCACGTTCCCGTCAGCGCTCTGGGGCACCCGCACCGTGCCGTGCGAGGCCTCCACTGCAGCCAGGTGCTCACCGTCACGCGTGAGCAGATCGGTGATCTCGAATGCGTGCTCGGTGTGGCGCCCGCTCAGGTCGCCGAGATACGTGCCGTCGAGCCAGAGGTGGCCGAGCTCGCACAAGCCGTTCACCACGAACCACCAGCGTTCATCGGGGTTCGCACCGCTGCCGAGCTGAGACTCGAGATCTGGCGACAGATCGAAGCGGCGCCGGTACAGAACTGCGCTCTCACCGCCGAGGCCGGGATCGTGCCACCACCGGCCGGGAGTGGCAGTTTTCTGCCAGCCGGACTCGTCGAGCGTGCGGTCGGCCACCGTACGCCATTCGCCGTGCCCCGCGGCTCGCACCAGCCAGTCGCCGTCCAGCGACCAATCGACGCTCACGCCGCGACGGTACCGGCCACTACGACGACGTCTGCCGCGGTAGCTGCGACCGCCTAAGGTACCGTCCTCATACAGGTCCGGTGGAGGGAGCGTCTATGGCGCAGGCCGGTTTGGCTGCGTTCGCCGCGAAGTGGGATCCACTTGAACTAGCAGAGGTCCCGCGCGAACTTCGCTGGGCGCAGGAGAAGGGTGAAACTTTTCACCTAGATCTCTCCGAAGAGGCCAGCCCGGATCTGGGCAACCCTTCGGCGGTGCGCCTCTACATTCCTTCTGTAATGGCGCTGGCGAATCTACTCGTCGGTTGTTTTCGCGATGTGCCGGTAACGATCCGGTTGCCTGCGTCGCGCGGCCTGAACCTCCAGTTGGCCCGTGGAGGCTTCTTTTACGCATTGGCCAACCGAGGGCCAGTGCGGTGGCTCGACGGCGTACCAAGCGAATGGGACGACACCAAGATCGCGTGGGCGCAGTCGTTCCATCCTGACGATTCCGAGATGCTTCGTGAGGCGCTCGTGTGTGTCCGAGACCTGGAGCAGGAATCGTGGGTCATACGTGCGGCGTTCCAGCGCTACTTGTTGTCCGTCATCCACCCACATCACCGACCTGCGTCAAGTCTGCATCGCGAACTCTCGCTCGTTGCGGGGCGGTGGCTAAGTGGACGACTGGGCGTCAAGCCGGGCAGCGAAATGAGGCGAACTCTGGCCGACTGTCTGGAGGTCTTCTACCAGATCGTCGTGAATGTGCCCGATCATGCAGCACTGAGGCGCAATCGGTCAGGTTGTTCTCTTGGGCAGGTCTACGCGACGCTCGGTGGCGGGCGTGAGAGCTACAACCGCCTTCACTTCTCGGTCATCGACAACGGCGTCGGGCTGCCGTCGCGAGTCAACGATCTTTATGGAGATCGCAAGCGCAGTGCCGAGGACTCTGTGCGTGATGCCGTCATGGGTCGCTTGCCACGGCGCACAGGCGGACGCGGAATCGGGTTGAACCTGGTGCGGGAGATCGCCAGCGAATACCGCGCCGGGGATCGAGGCGTCGGTGGAGCGAGTCGCATTTGCATCGTCACTCAAGGTGATTCAACGGATTCTGCGACAGTGCTCGATTGGCACAGTGGTGGCGAAGTGCCTGAGGTGTCGACTGTGCCGTATCTGCCCATCAGGGGAACCCTCGTGTGGGTATCGCTCGGGCTCGACAGGAGAACGCCCGACGACGATCCTCACCAGCTAGAACTCACGTTCGCTGAAGCAGTGACGTAGTGAGCCGCCGACTCGGCGCGTTCGGGCAGTGACCTCTGTCGCAGGCCTTTACCTGAGGGCCGACGTTGATGACGATTCTGCCGACGGATTGCATGAGTCACCGACAGCCGTCAGGCCTAAAGGTGAAGATCGCCGTGACGAGCGAGCCATGGAATCGGATGATTCCGGTGACGCCATCGAAGCGGATGCGTCGGGCGATGCCCTGACCTTCGTTGACCTCTACCAACGATCACGTCGGCTTGAGGCCTGGTCAACGACCCTCAGCGAACGGCTGACGGCGAGGATTCAAGACCGCCTGCACCTTGTGTCCTCTGCAGATTACCTGCTCATTCGCTGGCCTTGGATTGCTTACGACGATGTTGAACGGCACCGCGAGGCAATTTCTGGCTGGCTTGACCGACTCGATGGGGTCGACGCTGACGAACCAGTGATTGCGCGGACCGTGAAGAGCATCGGAGTGCTGCTGCACCGCATTGGCGATGATCCGATCCTCGTTTGGGCAAGACAGGATTCAGAGCAGCTTGAGACAGTCTGCAATAGCGCGCGGGCGCTGGAACTCAGCGCGTTGCTGGAACGCCGAAACGCGATCTGGGCGCCGGAGCGATACCACTACCGCCTGCCCAGTGGCGAACATACGGACCTATTCATACGCGCGGCGGATGCGCTCCACTCACCGCAAGACGTATCTGCGCTCGTGTGTTGGCTTACGCCGTACCTGAGCGGCGGCGTCGGCGTAATTGTTGACACTGCTGGGTTGACACCGCTGCTGCTGCAGATCGACAGCTTGATGGCGAAGTTCAGCCTTGAACTCGGGCCAACTTCGGTCGTGCCGGAGTACCCGGTGGGACGACCGCTGGTCCGACGCGCCGTCGAAGCCGCATTGAGGGGACCGACCGATCGGCTGCTGGCCCTGCTGTCTGTCAGCTCGACGGGCGCACTTAGGCGGCTCCTGTGCGACGAGCTTGAGCGAGCGATCCAATCTCTCAACATTTCTCGATGTGCGCTTGATGTTCTTGTGGATCGCACTCTCGCTCCAGATCAGTCGGGCGAGTCGAAAACGGATGGCGACGTAGAGGTCACAACATGGCTTGGACTCGGTCGGCCCGAGAGCGGTGGACCACTCCCGACGTGCCAACTGTGTCGCAGTCCTGAGAAGTCGCAGATCGTCGCCATTGACCCGCGGAACTACGGTGCCATGACGCTGCCGACTGCGCAATTGGTGATGCCCGACACCGGGTACGCCCAGAATGCCCACGGATTCTGGGAGTTGGTCAATCAGACGCGCGGAATCGCTATTGAAGCCAATCCGCATCCTGCCAGCAGGGTGGCGCGGGGCAAGCGTACGCCGCTGCCAGTGCGTCCGATTTTCGAACTCATTGCATCGGCAGACGATCTCGCCGCTGCGGTTGGGGCACAACGTGAGCAACTGTCGAGAGCCGGTCCAGAAGCACTGCCTCGGTGTCGCGACATCGGACTTGTGGTTGCAGCCGACAACGACATCGCTGATACGCCGCTGCCTGAATTCGCGGGGGGCGGGAGCGTCAACTTGTCAGAGCGCCTCCGTGTCGTGGTGAGCGCTCTCGGCGTTGATGAGTCTGTGCCGATCGTCGGCATATCTCGCGGGTCTGATCCAAGGGGCGACGACGAGCAGCTCACCGAAGCGCTGGAACGATTGCCTACGGACAAGTCTGCTTTGGTGTTCTCGTGGGGAACCGTGACTGGGCTCACCTTACGCAACCTGAAGACCACCATCGCCGAGAAGCTCCGGACGCTCAAGAGGCCCAATCGCGTCGACGCGTTGGTTCTTCACAGCCGTCCCTCGTCACCGCGAGAGTGGACCGCGTTGCAGAATCAGTTTCGACCGGGCGGGCTCTGGTGCCTCTGGACGAGCTGCCTTACGTGGCTATCGCCGCTGCAGGACGAGCGACGGTTGCTTGACCGTTCCGGCATCGAAACGGGTTCGCTCTCAGACACAGCTCGGCGCTTCCTGTCTGATCGCCAGGAGTTCTTGAGTCTTCACGACACGCACCAAGCGGCTAATGATGACTGGTCGCCGCGCTTGTCGCTCGAGGGCGACGGTCCTGACCCGACGCATGTGTTCTGGGGAATGTCGAGAAGCGACGAACATCAGTCGCATGTGCGGGGAAGGTCCTTGTACGGGGCAGAACTGGATTGCCTGACCGCGTACGGAGCGATCGGTGCGGTCGTGAACCATTCACGCTTGGCAAGCCGATCAGCGGTTGCCCCGCGTTGGGTCATGTTTGACTTGGGGCGCATCGTGAGGTCCTACTTCGACGCGATCATCGTGTGCGCACTGCTGCGTTGGATGCACCCAGGTGAACTCTGGTGGGAGGGCGATGCCAACGAACCCGAGTCGGCACGTGATTCGGTCGCGTTTCTGATCGACCAGGCACAAGGCGAGCCCAGCGAGCAAGTGCTGCTCCTACCTGAGCTGTTGCTCGCAACTGCACTCGGCAAAGTGCCTTCGACTGCGCGCGATCTCGTTTGTGAGAGGGCCGGCGCTGCGCTCGAGGAGTGGCGCAGGAACAACGAGTTCGATGCAGCCCGTGGCGCAATCGAGGTGGGGCTGAAGCTCCTCACGAGAGCGTGATGCGTTGACACGAGCCAACCGCGTCACATACGAGGCCTCCTCTACAGACGACTTCGCCGCCGTTCGCAGCACTCCTTCGACGACAGGCCACTAGTTTGCCCGCCATGACCCAACCCACGACGCTCGGCGAACTGCGCAAGATCGGTTGGGTCTCCCGGCCGGTCAAAGACGAGATGCGTGCGAACGCCGCGAAGGCCGTCGCAGCGGGCGAGCCGCTGTTCGAGGGCGTGCTGGGTTACGAGAACACGGTGCTGCCCCAACTCGAGAACGCCATGCTGGCTGGTCACGACGTGGTCTTCCTAGGCGAGCGGGGCCAAGCCAAGACCCGCATGATCCGCTCGCTGGTGAACCTGCTGGACGAGTGGATGCCCTACATCGAGGGCTCGGAGATCTTCGACGACCCCTACAACCCGGTTTCCCGTCACGCCCGCGACCTCGTCGCCGAGCACGGCGACGACACGCCGATTGCGTGGGCGCATCGCAACCTCCGCTATGGCGAGAAGTTGGCCACTCCCGACACCTCGATCGCCGACCTCATCGGTGAGGTCGATCCCATCAAGGTGGCCGAGGGCCGATACCTGTCCGACGAGCTGACGCTGCACTACGGACTGGTGCCGCGCACCAACCGCGGCATCTTCGCCATCAACGAACTGCCCGACCTTGCCGAACGCATCCAGGTGGGCCTGCTCAACGTGCTCGAAGAACGCGACGTGCAGATCCGGGGCTACAAGATCCGCCTGCCACTGGATGTGCTGCTGGTGGCGACGGCCAATCCTGAGGACTACACGAACCGGGGCCGCATCATCACGCCGCTCAAGGACCGCTTCGGTGCGCAGATCCGCACTCACTACCCCCTTGATGTGGACACCGAGATGGACATTGCGGCGGCCGAGGCGCGCCCTCTCGATCTGACGGACTTCGATGGCGGCATCACCGTCACCCTGCCCGACTTCATGTCTGAGATCGTGGCCACATTCAGCCATGTGGCTCGTTCCAGCAGCCACGTCAACCAGCGTTCGGGCGTGTCGGTACGCATGACGATCACCAACACCGAGACGCTGGTGGCGAACGCCACTCGACGAGTGCTGCAGCGAGGCGAGCGCCACGTTGTGCCCCGGGTCAGCGACCTGGAATCGCTCATGAGCTCGACGGCCGGCAAGATTGAGATCGAGTCGTTGGAAGAGGGACGCGACGGCAAGATCGTGGAGACCATGCTGCGAGCGGCCGTCTTGGAGGTCTTCAAGAACCGCTTCTCGCCTGACGAGTTGAGCGACGTGGTTGCCAGCTTCGGCGAAGGGAAGGTCGTGCACACCGGCGACGACCTCGGCTCGGAGGCCTACATGGAGCTGCTGGCCGGCAACCAGGCGCTGGCTGTGGCTGCGGAATCGCTGGTTGCTGCGGCCACCGACCCGCCGTCGGCAGAAGACGCCGGTCCAGCGGTGCTCGCCTCGGCCGTCGAGCTGGTGCTCGAGGGTCTGCACCTGTCCAAGCGTCTCAACAAAGAGCACGTGGGCGCCCGGGCGACCTATCGCTCGCGCGGCTGAGTCGCTGCCCCGGCTGCGACCGTGACAGAGTGAAGAACATGCAGGACGGCGCTGGATTTCCGAGGCGCGAGAGGGCACTCGCGACCGACGGAGCAAGCACAGACATGCGCGAGGACCGGGGTCGATGAAGATCCGCTGGCGCCGGTCCCGCCGCGAGGGCGCTCGCTTCCTCTATTCCGCATGGGACGGCACCCAGACCGGCTTCGACTTCGACGCGGACAGCTTGTTCGCCGAGATGACCGACGATCTGCTGTACCACGGCGATCTGAACGCCGCCCTGCGCCGTCTCATGCAACAGGGCTTCACCGACGCCGAGGGCAACCGGCTCGAGGGCCTGCGCGAAATGATCGAGCGCCTGCGTGAACGCCGCTCCGAGATGCTCGAGCAGTTCGACCTTGGCGGGGTGTACGACGACATCGCCCGTGAGCTCGACGAGATCACCGACACCGAGCGCGAGGCGCTGGAGGAGTTCGCGCAGGACGCCGCCGACAGCGGCGACGATCGCCGTAACGAGATCGCCCAGACCAGCGCTGCTGAGCGCAACCTGCAACTCGACATGCTGCCGTCCGACCTGGCCGGGAAGATGCGGGGCATGCAGAGCTACGACTTCGTCTCACCTGAGGCCCGCGAGCAATTCAACGAGTTGGTCGAGCGGCTGCGCCAGGAGGTAGCCCAGAGCTACTTCGACCAGATGACCGGTGCGATGGGCAACATGAGCCCCGAAGACCTGGCCCGCACCAAGGACATGATGGCCGAGCTCAACCAGATGCTCGAACAGCGTGCCCGTGGCGAAGAGCCCGACTTCGAGGGCTTCATGGATCGCTACGGCGACTTCTTCCCCGAGAATCCCCAGTCGCTCGACGAGCTGCTCGAGATCATGGCCAAGCGCATGGCAGCCATGGCTTCGATGCTGAACTCGATGACCCCCGCCCAGCGACAGCAACTCGCCGACCTCGCAGCTCAGCTCATGGACGACATGGACCTGCAGTGGCAGGCCCAGCAACTCGCGCAGAACCTCCAGCAGGCGTTTCCCGAAATGGGTTGGGACCGCAACTACCAATTCGGGGGCGATGATCCGCTGTCGATGTCCCAGGCGGCCGACGTGATGGGCCAGCTCGGCGATCTGGACGCGCTGTCGGAGATGCTGCAGGGCGCTGTCAGCCCGTCTGCGCTTGCCGAGGTGGATCCCGAGCGGGTCCGGGAACTCCTGGGCAACCAGTCCGCCGAGGCGCTGGAACGACTCAGCGAGATGGCCCGCATGCTCGAGGAATCAGGCCTAGCCCAGCACACCGAGGGTCGCTTGGAGCTGACGCCCCGAGCGCTTCGCCGCATCGGGCAGAACGCGCTCGGCGACCTGTTCAACCGCCTGATGGACGACAAGGTGGGCAGCCACCAGGTACGCAAGTCCGGGGTTGGCAACGAGTTCGCCTACGAGACCAAGCCGTACGAGTTCGGCGACACGTTCAACTTGAACATCGAGCGAACCGTGCGCAATGCCGTGTCCCGGCAGGGGACCGGCACGCCGGTGCGCCTCACGCCGGATGACTTCGAGATCGAGCGCTCCGAGTTGCTTTCGCGAGCCTCGACTGTGCTGATGCTGGATCTGTCGCTGTCGATGCCGATGCGCGACAACTTCCTGCCGGCCAAGAAGGTCACGATGGCGCTGCACTCGCTGATCTCGACGCAGTTCCCACGCGACTACCTGGGGATCGTGGGCTTCGCCGAATCAGCCAGGGAGCTGACGGCCGCCCAGCTGCCGGAAGTGTCGTGGGACTTCGCCTACGGCACGAACATGCAGCACGGCTTCATGATCGCCCGGCGCCTGCTGGCCCGTCAGAGCGGCTCGAAGCAGATCATCATGATCACCGATGGCGAGCCGACAGCCCACCTTGCCCGCGACGGCCGGCCGTACTTCGCCTACCCGCCAGTGCGCGAGACCATCGAGGCCACGCTGCTGGAGGTGGCGCGGGCGACTCGCGAGAACATGCGCATCAACGTGTTCATGCTGGACCCGAACAGCTACTTGCGGGCGTTTGTGGAGAAGATGACCGAGATGAACGGGGGGCGGGCGTTCTTCACTAGTCCCCACGATCTGGGCGACTACGTGCTCGTCGACTTCCTTGAGCACCGGCGGCGTCTGAGTTCTAGCGGCCGGTTCTAGCCGCCGTACTCCCGGGGGCACGGGGGCGGCGGCGTCCGTGCTTCAAACAGATGCAGCGCCTTTGCTGGGGTGCGGGGTCGCAGGGGCGCTGCATAACTGCGCGCGGACACCGCCGCCCCCGCGCCCCCTTATGTCTGAGAGCCGAGCGTTGGTTGGGTCTTGTCGGGGGTCGGCAGGGGTGGGGCGACGTTGCGGACGGTGAAGACTCCGATGGCGGAGATCAGGACGAGCCCTGCGCCCACCACGCCCAGCGCGGTGGTGCCGAGGCCGTCGATCAGCAGACCGCCCAGCAGCGGTCCGCCGGCGCGGCCTGCGGCCATGACTGCTTGGGCGTCGCCGGCACGTTCTTCGGGATAGCGGGACCGGCTGGCCAGGACTTCGAACACTCCCGGTATCGCCAGCCAGAAAAAGAAGCCCCACGCCACGAGCGCACCGAAGAACAACCACGAATGCGCTGATGTCGCGATGAGGATCACGCACGCCGCTGCGGCTGCCATCGGGGGGCTGGGGAACTTGCGGGGGGCCTTCCAGCGAACCGCCGGGATTGCAACCAGGGCGTTGAGACTGAAGCCGACCGCGATCACCGTCACCGACATCGATGTGTTGGCGGTTCCCAGGACCACGGCGAACACGAAGACCGAAGAGCCGCCGAGGGTGAACAGTCCCAGACAGATCAGCAGGATCCGGGCGGCGGGCACGGCACGATTGCGCGTGGCCGTTCTGGGGAGATGATCCACTGCGCTTCGGTAACCGAACGCGAGAGGGACGAGCGACACGACCGCCAGCGCGCCGAACACGAGCCGTGCGCCGCCAGCGGTGAGGAGCACCGAGATGAGCGGTGCCGCGATCAGCCCGACCATGGGGCCCGTCACCGCCACATCGTCCATTCGACGCGTGTCGCCGAAGGCCTGCACCCATCCGTACCAGGCCAGAAGCCCCAGCGCGAGACCGCTGAGGAGCCGCAACGCCACGAGCACCGCGAACGCGGGCAGGGCGGCCGAGGCCAAATTGGCCGCCGCGGCTGCCCCGAGACTGGTGACGAACACCCACCCGCGTGGCTGCAGCCAGCGACCAGCGCCCCATGAGGTCACCACGAAACCGCCCAGTTGGAAGACGCCGATCAAGGAGGCCGCGCCGAGGCTGATGCCGTAGTGGTCAGTGATCTCCGGCAACAGGAACGGCGTCGACACGAACGCGAGGACGCTGAAGCCGACCGCTAGGAGGATGCCGATCTTGACCGTGGGCCGCAGCAGCAGCGCGAGCCGGATGGGGAATTGCACCAGCGAAAGCTACTGCTGAGAACGACTATTCGAAGTTCAGGCGGGCTGCAAGCCGGTGAGGACCATGTCGGCGAATTGACGGGCCAGGTCGTCGAGGCGGAGTTCGCCGCTGGGGCGGTACCAGCTCGCGAGGGAGTTGAGACCCGAGATCATCAGCCTGGCGAGGACCTTGGCGTTGGTGTCTGCGCGCAGCGAGCCGTCGGCTTGGCCTTCGGAAATCAACCCCACCCAGAGGTTCGCGAATTCACGCAGCGGCACCGTGAGGTTCTCTCGGGTATGCGGCGGCGACTCGTTGTAGCAGCGAATGTTGGCAACAGTGAAGCTGCTCTCGGCCACGATGCAGTTCACGTACGCCACGATGGTCTCGGCCAGCCGATCCGAGCCTGAGGCATCAGGACCCAGAGCTTCGAGCGCTGCGTCGATGGCGCTGCGGGCGTGATCGATGCCGACACGCAACACCTCCTCGACGATCGCGTCTTTCGAGTCGAAGTGGTAGTAGAGGCTGCCGGCCTGCATCTCGGCGGCGCCGGCAATGTCGGTCAGCGTGGTGGCGGCGTAGCCGTGGCACGAGAGCAGGCGCGCAGCAGCGTCGAGGATGCGCATCCGGCTGCGCTCGCCTTTGCGGACCCGACGGCCGTTGCCATTGCCATTGCCGTTGAGGTCGTTCTCATCGGCGTCGGTGGCGACGGTGATGTCCATGGGACCCGACTCGACGGAACTGCCGGAGGCTGCGCCTGAACTGCCGGAGGCTGCATCATTGCTGGCCATGCCGTATGAGAACTTAGCCCTGAACGTGCGTTCATGTAGTGGCAGAACGTGTAGCGGTGTCTTGACACACCCAGGTTGCTCCGCCGGACCGTGCCGAAGTGCACTCACCTACACTCCGCGATGTAGTCGATTGGGCGGCTGCGGGTCGGGCCGACGGGGGGTCGGGGTGAAGTTCAGCTTGTTCATGTACTGCACGATCGGCCGCCGCCACGAGTTGGAGGCCGGCCTCGCAGGACTCAACAACGACTACTACCAGCGCATGCTCGGCGAGATCGCTGAGATCGCACGCTTCGCCGACGAGGCCGGCTGGTACGGCCTCGGCCACCCCGAGCACCACCTGCAGATCGAGGGTTTCGAGATCTCCAACGACCTCAATCTGATGGCCGGCTGGATTGCCCAGCACACCACTCGGCTGCGCCCGATTGCCTGCGGGTACGTGTCGACGACCCATAACCCGCTGCGGGTTGCGGAGCAGGTGGCAACGCTCGACCACATGACGGGCGGGCGCCTGTGCTTCGGGGTGGTGCGCGGCTACCAGCACCGATGGGTGGACCAGTTCAAGATCCGTCCCGACCTCGCCGCTGTCGGCAAGTGGAACCGCGGTACCCACGAAGACTCCTACAACCGCCGATTCTTCGAGGAATTCGTCGACGTGGTCCTGACCGCACTCCGCAGCGACACGTTCTCCTACGAGGGCGAGTTCTGGCGCTTCCCCAACGACAACCTCAACCCGCACACTCACACCGTGTATTCCGACTACGGCGCCGGCGTCGATGCCGACATGACGATCCACGAGGTCGGCATCGCGCCACGCCCGCTGCAGTCACCGCACCCGCCGCTGTACGGCGGCTTCACGATGTCGATGAGTTCAGCCGTGTTCTGGGCGCGCTATGGCGGCACGCCGATCGTGCTGAGCGACAAGATGGACTTCTGCGAGGCGCTCTGGAAGGCATACCGCGAAGAGGCAGCTCGCCATGGCGTCGACAAGCCTCGCGGGCACGAGTGCGGCTGGGGCGGGGTGGCCGTGTGCGCGCCGACCGACGAAGAGGCTTGGAGCCAATTCGCCGACATGGAGTGGTTCTGGAACCAGTGGGCCATCCAGTTCGGCCAGGGCATGCCGCTGCAGCTCGTCGGCAGCCCCGACACGATCAGCCGCCAGATCGAAGAGGCGCAGACACTGCTCGGCATCGACGAGGCCTTCTTCCTGGTTCCCCAGGGCATCCACTCCGCCGACCAAATCAACGCATCGCTCGAACTCATCAGCGACAAGGTGATGCCTCGCTTTGCGTGAGCTGGACCCAGGGTCCATGACTCGCCTGCCCCTGGTCCGACGCCTTGGGGGGCTGGGTTGATCTCTGGTATCTCCGAGCGCACGTTCACCGCGCAAGACGGTTCGAGTGCCGTCGTTGTGACCCCTCGTGGCGAACTCGATCTTGGGGCCATTGCGTCGCTGGACGGTGCGCTGAGGTCAGCGCTGGCCGCCTCGGGATCACCGCCGAGGCTCGTCATCGACCTGTCCGACATCGACCTGCTGGCACCGGTCGTCCTCGGCGTGCTGCTCGACGTGCGGCGACGCTGCCAGGGCGCTGGAGGCGCAATGTCGCTGGTCGTCACGAGCCCTGAAATCGGCGCCACACTGGTCGACGCCGGCGTCGAGCCGCTCTTCGACGTGGCCGCCGGGCTCCAAGACGCAATACAGCGTCTTTCCGCCGGCTGAACATCGGCAAGCGACACACCATTTGGGCCGATCAGCGGCAAGGCCCCCGTTGCGGCGGCCCTATCCTGTGCGCCCGTATGGCCGGACCGGAGTACCTGTACCTGCGGGAAACCTTCGCAGGCGGAAACAGCCGGCTTGCCCGCTTCTTGGCGCGGCCAATCCTGAAGTTCGTTCACCGCGAGGTGGCCGGCAGCGTGCTGTTGCTGCTGGCCACTGCGGCGGCGCTCATTTGGGCGAATTCGCCCGGGAGCGACACCTATTTCAACTTCTGGCACACCGACATCGACATCTCGATCGGCAGCTTGCACCTGCATCCGCTGACTCTCGAGGAGTTCGTGAACGACGCGCTCATGGCGCTGTTCTTCTTCGTGGTCGGGCTGGAGATCAAGCGGGAGCTGGTGACGGGCTACTTGGCAAGCGTGCGTGCGGCCACGCTGCCGGCGATTGCCGCCATGGGCGGGATGGTTGTGCCGGCGCTGCTGTACTTCATGGCGAATCCGTCCGGCGACGCGGCGTCGGGCTGGGGCATACCGATGGCCACCGACATCGCATTCGCCGTGGGCGTGGTGGCGCTGCTGGGCTCGCGGATTCCGCCGATGCTCAAGCTGTTCCTGCTGACACTGGCCATCGTCGACGACATCGGCGCCATTGCCGTGATCGCCATCTTCTACACGAGCGACCTGAACCTCAAGTGGCTGCTGTTCGCTGTTGCGCTCTTGGTGGTCATCAGGCTGCTGACAGTGATGAAGGTACGGGCACTCGAGATCTATTGGCTGATCGGCTTGGTGGCGTGGTACGCCACCTTGGAATCCGGTGTCCATGCCACCATCGCCGGGGTGGCGCTGGGCCTGCTGACGCCTGCCAGGCCGCTGCTCGGACGGGGGCAGGCCCAGGACGTGGTGAACCATCTGCCGGAACGTCCCAGCATCGAGCAAGTCCACCAGGCATCGTTCCTGGTGCAGGAATCGGTGCCGATGACCGAACGGTTGGAGACGATGTTCCACCCGTTCACGGCATTTCTCATCGTGCCGCTGTTCGCCCTCGCGAACGCTGGCGTGCCGTTGTCGGGCGACACGATCTCCGATGCTGCGGGCTCGCCGGTGACCTGGGGCGTGGTGGCGGGCCTGGTCATCGGCAAGCCCGTCGGGATCACGCTGTTCACCTGGGTGGCGACCCGCTTCGGATTCAACCTGCCAGAGGGAATGAACTGGCCGCAGTTCATCGGCATGGGCTTCGCGGCAGGCATCGGGTTCACCGTGTCGATCTTCATAACGGGCTTGGCGTTCGACGACGGCGGCATCACCGACCTGGCCAAGATCGGCATCCTGTTCGCATCCGCATGCGCCGGCATTGCGGCACTCGTCTTGTTGGCCCTGTCGGGCAAGACCGGCGATCATCCCGACGAGCCGCCTACCAGCATGTTCAGCGACCTCAGCGTGCCGCCGGAGTCTTCAGCCACCAATAGCTAGCCTCGCCCACCGTGCTTCGATCCCCCTCGTTGCCCCAAACCCGACGCGACACCGTGAGGTCCAAGTGACTGCTGTTCCGTATCTGGCCCTGATTGCCTCCGTGCTGGCGCTGCTGCTGGCGTATTACTTCGCCAAGGTGGTACTGCGGGCCGACCAGGGCAACGATCTGATGCGTGAGATCGGCGCAGCCATTCGCGAGGGTGCCATGGCGTTCCTGCGCCGGGAGTACCAGTGGGTGTCGGTATTCGTGGCCGCCATGTTCGTGCTGTTGCTCGTAGTGCCCATCGACGGACGGCCGGCCGCCAGCTTCGCCTACCTCATGGGAGCGGTGCTCTCGTCGGTTGCGGGCTTCATCGGCATGCGCATCGCCACCGCGGCAAATACGCGTACGGCCCAGGCGGCCCGCGCCGGGGCAGCCAAGGCGCTGCCGCTGGCGTTCAAGGGCGGCGCGGTCATGGGCTTCACCGTGGCGGGCCTGGCGCTGCTGGGCATCTCGTTCAACTACCTGTTGTGGGTGAAGTGGCTGGGCGTCGACCAGGCCTTCCAGGTGGTGGCTGCGTTCGGGCTGGGTGCCAGCTCGATCGCGCTGTTTGCCCGTATCGGCGGCGGCATCTACACCAAAGCCGCTGACATCGGCGGCGACCTCGTTGGCAAAGTCGAGGCCGGAATTCCCGAGGACGACCCCCGCAACCCCGCAACCATCGCCGACGCGGTCGGCGACAACGTGGGCGACGTGGCGGGCATGGGCGCAGACCTGTTCGAGTCCTACGCCGGGTCGATCGTGGCGCCCGTGGTGCTCGCCTCGCTGCTGGTGCCCGTCTTCCTCGAAGGTGACAGCTTGGCCTCCGACTTCGGCGCTGCCGAAGGGCTCCTTATGTACCCGATCCTGATCGGAGCGCTCGGCATGATCGCCTCGATCGTCGGCGCACTCTTCGTGCGCGGCCGCGAGGGCCGCAGCCTGTCGGGGCAATTGCACACCGGCCAGTACGTGGCGATGGCGCTCACGGTTGTTTTTGCCATCATCGGCACACTGGTGCTGTTCAGCGGCAACCCGACCTTCGGCGTCGGCGCTGATGCCCCCGAGCTCAGCGCCCCAATCTTCCTGGCGCTGACGATCATCGTCGGACTGCTCGGCGGATGGGCGATCGGTTTCACGTCTGAGTACTTCACCTCGGAGCACTACAGGCCAGTGAAGGGCATCGCGAAGCAGTCCGAGACGGGGCCAGCCACCGTCACCATCGAGGGCATTGCACAGGGCAAGCTCTCCACGTTGCCAGCGGTCGTGCTCGTGGTGACGATGATCGGCCTGTCGTACTGGTTCGGAGGGCTGGCCTTCGGCGACGCCGGCAACGAGATCGGGCTGTACGGCGTGGCACTGGCAGCCATCGGCATGCTGTCCGTGACCGGAGTGATCGTGGCGGTGGACGCCTATGGACCCATCGCCGACAACGCGGGTGGCATCGCGGAGATGGCTCAACTGCCGCCCGAGGTGCGTGGCGTCACCGACAGCCTCGACTCGCTGGGCAACACGACCGCTGCAGTGGCGAAGGGCTTCGCCGTCGGCTCGGCCGCCGTCACAGCACTGGCGCTGTTCAAGTCGTTCAGCCTGACCGCCGGCGATCAGGTCTTCCTGGACATCAACGACACAGCGGTGACGATCGGCCTGTTCTTGGGTGCGATGACGCCGTTCATCTTCGCGGCGCTGACCATGTCGTCGGTGGGGCGGGCCGCACAGGCGATGATCGTGGAAGTCCGACGCCAGTTCGCTGAGATCCCGGGCCTGCGGGAAGGCGAACCCGGTGTGAAGCCCGACAGCCGCCGTTGCGTGGACATCTCCACTCAGGCCGCGCTGCGCGAGATGCTCTTGCCCGGTGGCCTCGCCGTGGTGCTGCCGCTGGTCATCGGCTTCATCGACGTGAACGCTCTCGGCGGCTTCCTGGCCGGGGCAGTGGTGACCGGCTTCCTGCTGGCCATCTACATGGCGAACTCGGGCGGCGCCTGGGACAACGCCAAGAAGTACATCGAGGCAGGCGCCCACGGCGGCAAGGGCACCGATGCGCATGCGGCGGCCGTGGTCGGCGACACCATCGGCGACCCGTTCAAGGACACCTCAGGCCCGGCGATGAACATCCTCATCAAGGTGATGACCATCGTCAGCCTGGTCTTCGTCCCCGCCTTCCTCTAACCGCGACGCGAGTCGTCCCTGTTGGTTCATGCGCCGAGGACGGCTAATCCAATCGCTCGGGCGGCACGAGCTTGGCGCCGGTCAAACGTCAACACGGTTGTTGACTCGCCGAGCTGGCGCGCTGCAGCGAGGTGCAGCGAGTCGAGCGACCGGCACAGCGTTTCCTCGGCGATGAGAATCGCGTCGTCGAACGCAGCGGCACCAAGTTCCACAATTTCGAGTGAGTCGAGATCAACTCGGAATTCCCGACGCTTTTGCGACAATTCCGCCCCAGTCAACAGACGCGCGAGATTGCGGCGCACTTCGATCTCGGTGAGGCGCGATGTGGCAAGCGCAGGTTCGGAGTCCATCAGCTCCTGCGCGATGTCGCTGTCTGGCTCCGCGACGTATCGCTTGATCAGGGCGCTCGACTCGACGTACAGCATCAGTCGCCGCGGTCCTCATCGAGCACTTCAGCGATAGTGAGTCCGGAATTCGAGGGAATCGGCCGCGCCGGCCCGAGCGGTCCACGCCGCTTCGCGGGTGTGATCCAGCCCTCGGCAACGCCGCGCTCGATCCTCGCCATGTCATCGAGGACGCGTTGGTCCTCACTGGATTGGCCCAAGCCGGTGAGCTGTGCCACGGGGCGGCCTCGGTCGGTCACGATGATGTGCTCGCCGGCGGCCGCACGTCGCACGCATTCCGACAGGTGCGCTTTCAGCTCACGGATGCCAATGTCAGTGCTCATGAGGTCACATTAACGAAACGATGTGACTACAAAGGGATCGAATTCGACATCCGAGTCACGCTCAGGCACCTGCCGCCGGACAGTGGCGTAGCGTCTGGGGTCGTGCGCGAATCAGCCGCGGTGCGGCGCTCAGCCGCCGATGAGGGTGCTGTAGAGCCTCGGACCGTGCTGACGGTTCTCGTCGGGGTGCATGCCATCAACGACTTCTATGTGACGGTTCTCCCCGCGTTCCTCCCCGCCCTGGCCGACGAGTTCGACTTGAGCTACACGGACCTGGGCGTGCTGTCGTTCGCGTTCACACTTCTGACTGGTGTGCTGTCGCCGGTAGTGGGCGGCGAGGCCGACCGCAGGGGCCGGCGGCGGTGGATCTTGGTCTTCGGCTTCTTGATCGGTGCAGTCGGGTTCTTGGGCATGGCGGCGTCGCCAAGTTTCTGGTTGATCGTCACGGTGAGCCTGTTCTGCGGTCTCGGAGGAGCCACCTACCACCCGCAGGCCACAGCGTTCATCGTCTCGGCCTACCCCGACAAGCGCGGGCGCATGCTGGGTCTGCACGGCTGGGGAGGTTCGTTCGGGCACTTCGCGGCGCCGGCGGCGGTTGTGCTGGCGGTCTCGGTCCTGAACTGGCGGCTGACCATGGTGGCACTGGCCATTCCGATGGTGATGGCGGCCGCGCTGCTGCAATGGCGACTCCGCGAGATTCCCGCCGCGCCGGCCGTGCGACTGCGCGGCGCGTTCAGCGCGCCGCTGCTGATGATCTCCCTGTCGTTCGGGGCAGTGGCCATGGTGGGCATGAGCTTCATCAACTTCTCGGTGAAGATGCTCGTCGACGAGGGTTGGGACACCAACGACGCCGGCGTGATTCTGACCGTCATCCTGCTGGTCGGTGTCGTGGCGCAGCCGCTGGGAGGCTGGGCGTCCGATCGAGTCGGTGGCCGCACGGTGATGATGATCGCGGCCGTCGGCACGACACTGTTCGTGGCGCTGTTCGCGCTCACCGGCGGAGCGCTCTCGCTGGTTGCCATCGGCGGCATTTCATTCTGCATGTTCAGCCTGTTCCCGGTCTCGCTGGCGATGGCCAGCCAGCTGGCGCCACCCACTCAGACCGGGGCGAGCATTGGCGTGGTGTTCGGGGTCTCCGGCTTGTTGACCGCCCTTGCCAAACCCGCCGTCGGAATCCTGGGTGATATCACCGGCGACATCCGGGTGGCACTGTCGTGGCTGCTGCCACTGGCCCTCGTGGCCCTCGTGCTCGCATACCGTCTCGGCCCCAGCACCCGTTACGTCCCTCCTGTGGTCACGAAATAGCGCTGCAACAGCAACGGGCTCACGCTGCGCAAGCTGAGTTCGTCATCCTGCGCGAAACCAGCCCGCGCCAGGTCGGATTCAGGCGCCGAGGACGGCCATGCCGATGGTGCGGGCTGCTTGCGCCTGGCGCCGGTCGAACGTCAGCATGGTTGCAGCAGGGCTCGCTCGACGGGCAGCTGCGAGGTGGATGGCGTCGAGGGACCTGCACAGCGTTTCCTCAGCGATGTGCGCAGCATCATCGAACGTTGCGTCATCAAGCTCGACGATTTCGAAGGCCTGAAGATCGACTTGAAATTCTTGGCGCTTTGATGTGAGGTCTGCTCCACCAAGAAGGCGCGCAAGGTTGCGTCGTACTTCGATCTCGGCGAGACGCGAGGTGAGCAGTACCCGTTCGGCGTCCATCAACCGAAGAGCGACATCAGAGTCTCGTTCAGCGACGTAGCGCTTCACCAGCGCGCTGGACTCCACGTAGAGCATCAGTCGCCGCGGTCCTCATCAAATATCTCGGCGATGGTGAGTCCGGAACTGGACGGAACGGGTCTTACTGGTCCGAGCCCTCCGCGCCGCTTGGCAGGAGTGATCCAGCCCTCAGCGACGCCTTGTTCGATACGGGCCATGTCGTCCAGAGTCGCATCGTCCAGCGGGGTGAGCTGTGCGACGGGACGGCCGCGGTCAGTGACGATGATGCGCTCACCGCCGGCAGCCCGCCGCACGCATTCCGACAGCTTCGCCTTCAGCTCTCGAATGCCGACCTCAGTGCTCATGTAGTCACACTAGCAATTTATGTGGTCACAATAAAGATGAATTGTGACTACACCGGTGTGCGGCCGCGCCTACGAGTCCGTCGAGCGCTCCGCGGGGTCATCGATGTCGTCCTCGGGTTCGAGGCTGTCGCCGTTGGCTGCGTCGTCACTGGCTTCGCCAGAATCTGAAACCTCATCCGCAGTCTGGGAGTTTTCGACATCGGTCGAGTCGGGATCAGACTCGGCATCTTCTGATTCGGCCGCTCTGGCCTCACGGTGCCTGCGCAGCGTGACGAGTGCCGCGAGGGCCAGCACGATCGCGGCGACGATCCCGCTGATCGCTGCGGGGCCCAGTCCGCCCCCGCCGGGCGCCGTCTCGACGTAGATCGTCTCGGGGAGTTCGTCCAGCGCGTCGAAGGGGATCTCCCACGTGTACTTCGACTGGTTTGCCGAATCGGCGTTGTGCTCGACGGCATCGCCAGGCAGCGTCACCGAAATCGTCGCCGTGGGAAGGTCGAAGCCCAGCGCCGTCACCATCTCCAGATCGTCGGGAGTGAGCTCCTCGTCCTCCAACGAACCCGGCCCCAACTCGAAGCGCCAGCCGCCGTCGTCGAGGCGGCGGATGCTGGGGCCGTCGTCTTCAGCGAAGGCGGCCAGAACTTCCTCGGATTGGCTTGCGCTCCATGTGGAGGTCATCGTGGCGATGCAGCTCCCGTCCACGAGGACAGTTTCAGTGGTCGAATCGAGGTTGCCGAGACCGAGATCCAACATGTCGTCGGCATCGGCATCTTCGAGCATCTCGTCGCACAGGTCTTCGGCAGCACCGTCTGCTTCGAGCGCCGCGAACTCGAGCACGGCCTCGTCGACGCTGATCGTCACGATCACCGATCCTGCGCCGTCATCGTGGATGAGAAAATCCATCTCCACGTCGATGCAGGCGGTCGTCAGCACGGCCAGCGACAACGCCGTTGCCGCTGCTGTTCCCATCGACCGCCGGCGGCGTGGGGCGCAGCGAGTGCGCGGGCGCGTGCCAGTCATGAGCGAACCGTAGCCCTCGGGGAGCGGGCTCGTGGCAGATTCAGGTAGCAGCGGGCGGGCGGAGGCGATCGGCTACACCGCGGGTGAGCCGGTCCAAGATGCCCGCCAGCAGGACGATCGCAATGCCAGCCTCGAAGCCGCGCCCCACCGCGTCGCTGCGGCGCAGTGCGTTCACGGTCTCGAGACCGAGGCCGCCGCCGCCGACGAGCCCGGCGATCACCACCATGGCCAGCACCAGCATGATCACCTGGTTGACCGCCACCATCAGCTCGGGCGCAGCCAAGGGCAGCTCGACTCGGCGCAAGCGCTGCCCGCGGGTTGCGCCAAAACTGGTTGCAGCCTCATGAACCTCTGCTGGCACTCGCCGGAGGCCGAGGTCGGTGTAGTGCACCGCAGACGGCAGCGCATACACCACCGACGCGATGATGCCCGGAATGCGCCCCACGTGGAACAGCGTGATGACCGGCACCAGCAGCACGAAGCTGGGAATCGTCTGGAGGAAGTCCAGCACCGGATCTGCCAGCTTCTGGAACCGGTCGCTGTGCGAGGCCCAGATGCCCAGCGGAACGCTGATCGCCAGCGTGGCCACTACCGCCACCACCGTCTGGGCCAGCGTGTCCATCGACAGCTCCCACATACCCAACCAGCCGATGCCGAACAAGGCGATGCCAATACCCAGGCCCAGCGTCACGCCACGCGCCATCAGGCCTGCCAACACGCCGAGGCCGATCATGGCCGGCCATGGGATCTGGGATGAGAGCAGTTCGCGCAGCGGCGTCACCATGTACAAGGTGATGAAGTCGCTGAGCGGCCCGGTGCCAATACCCGACGAGCCGATGTCGTAGAGGTTGTCGCGGGCCCACGCCGTGATGTCATTCACGAACGGCGAGAAGTGCCAGTGCAGCCATTCGGGGAATTCGTTGTGGCCGACGAGCCCGCCGACCACTGCCACCAGTGATGCTGCGACAGCCAGCCAGCGGATTGCCTGCAGATCGGCAGCCCCCACAGCGATGGTTCCGCGGCCGCGCTCACCCAGTGTTGCAACGCCTCGAGAGAAGCGATCCAGGATGATCGCCATGATGACGATCGCGATGCCGGCCTCCGAGGCCTCGCCGACGTCGATGTCGCGCATGGCTCGCAGCACGTCCTGGCCGAGACCGCCGGACCCGATGAATGCGGCGATCACCACCATGCTCATCGCCAGCATCGTCGTCTGGTTGACACCGGCCAAGATGGCAGGGCGGGCGGCAGGGATCTGCACCAGGCGCAGCGTCTGACGCTCGGTCGCACCGAACATCTCCGACGCCTCGACCATCGGGTGGGGAACGTTGCGCAGCCCGATGTCAGTCAGCCGTACCACTGGCGGCAGGGCGAAGATGACCGTCGCAATCAGCGCGGGCACCCTCCCGATGCCGAACAGCAGCACGAACGGGATGAGGTAGACGAACCCGGGCATGGTCTGCATGGCGTCGAGCGTGGGACGCAGCACGCTTGCGAACCGGTCGTTACGCCAAGCGGCGATGCCCAGCGGGATGCCCGCCAGCAACGACAGGAACACCGCCACGCCCATGAGCGCGAGCGTGGCGAAGCCCTGCTGCCACAGCTCAACCATGCCGATGACCACCACGCCGCAGAAGCCGAGTGCTCCGGCCACCCGGCTGCGCACACGCCACAGACCGAGGCCGCAGAAGACGGGGTACACGTACCAGGGGAACCACCGCAGGATTGCTTCGAGTCGCCGGATGCCGGCGTCGGCTAGATCGGTGACGGGGTTCAGCAGCACCGAGTACAGCCAGTGCGAGGTCTGGTTGTTGATGAGCCAGCGCCGGGTTCGATCGATCGGGTCTGCCAGCCCGAGATTCCACGACTCTGGGAAGGCCCCCACTGACGCGGCGAAGCCGACGATCACGAGAGTCACCGACGCTGCAGCCATGCCGACCGCGACCGGCGACGGCCGCCGAACCGACGGCGTCCCAGCTCCCGCAGGCGCGTCGGCCTCGACCGTCTGGCTCATCGCAAGTTTCGTTCCAATATGGCTGCCACGTCGTCCTGGTGCAGTACCCCAATGGGGTCGCCAGCGGCGTTGCACACCAAGACGGGTCGGTGCTCTGAAAGCAGGTGCGGCAGGGCCGTTTCGAGCGTGGCGGTCTCGGTCGTGCGCGGCCAGTCATCGCCGACGACGGTGTCGTCCAGCGGCCGCATCAGCGAGCACGCCGGGAGCACCTTTGCGATCGGCGCGTCCTTTGTGAATGCCCGGACGTAGTCGTCCGCCGGTTGCGTCAGGATCTCGAGCGGTGTGCCGACTTGGGTGAACGCCCCGTCCCTCATGATGGCAATCCGGTCCGCCAGACGGAGAGCTTCGGCGAAATCGTGAGTGATGAACACGATCGTGCGCTGCAGCTTGAGCTGCAGGGCCACGAGTTCGTCCTGCATGTCTCGCCGGATGAGTGGGTCGAGCGCCGAGAAGGGCTCGTCGAAGAACAGCACTTCGGGCTCGACTGCGAGGGCCCGCGCCAGCCCGACGCGTTGCTGCATTCCGCCGCTGAGCTGCTGTGGATAGTGGTCGCCCCAGCCGTCGAGGCCCACGGTGGCGAGCACCTCAAGTGCCCGTTCATGGCGTTCGTCACGCCCGACGCCCTGCACCTCAAGCCCGTACGCGACGTTGTCGACGACTCGCCGGTGGGGGAACAAGCCGAAGTGCTGGAAGACCATGGCCATCTTGCTCCGGCGCAGCTCGCGCAATTCCGCCTCGCCGGCGTCGGCCAGCACCGTTCCGCACACCTCCATATCGCCGTAGGTGGGCTCGATAAGGCGCGACATGCAGCGCACAAGCGTGGACTTGCCGGAGCCTGACAGGCCCATGACTACGAATGTCTCGCCGGCGGACACCTCGAAGCTCACGTCGCGCACCGCCACGAGGCAGCCTGTCTCGGACTGGATCTGCTCTCGCTGCGCGCCTGCGGAGGCCAGCTCGCGCGCTGCATCGACTTTCTTGCCGAAGATCTTCCAGAGACCACTGACCGTGACGATTCGATCCATGGGCGCCTCCGCTGGCCGCGTTACCGTCCAGCCGGACGGGTTCGGCGTGTCGATACGCTGTGCTGACTGTGGCACGATCTTGCCCCCGTGATGCGACAACCGCCGCCGGCACAGCCTCGGCGCTGCCCGCCGACAGGGTCGGATCGCGATCGGGCCCGGTGCAGGTACGCGCCGTGCAGACCCGCGAGCGAATCCTGCAGGCCGCCATCGAGGTCATCCGAACCGACGGTGCCGCCAACCTCACGCTCGATCGAGTCGCGATGGCAGCAGGTGTCAGCAAGGGCGGCTTCCTCTACCACTTCGGTTCGAAGGACGCCCTCATGGCGGGCCTGTTGGACGAAACGCTCGCAGTCCTCGACGACGAGCTGGACATCCGCGAGGCCAGCTTCCGTGCCGCTGATCCCGCTGCCCGGGGCACGTTCGCACTCGCGTACCTCGACTATGTGCGCGAGCCGTACAAGGCAGCTGATGACACCTCGGCGTCGATCCTGGCGGCTGCTGCGCTCGACGACGAGCTGCTCGCGAACACCCGCGAAACGTTCGAGCGTTGGCAGGAGCGCCTCATGCGCAACGACAGACTGGCGGAGAGCACTGGGCTGCTCGCACGCATCGTGGGTGACGGCCTGTGGCTCATCGACCTGTTCGGACTTGCGCCGCCGACCAAGGCCGAGCGCCACGAAGTGCTCGACCTGGTCTCGGCGATGATCTCCGATCACGATGGCAGCGAGGTCGGCTCGGCGCCATAAACCGGCACGTCCAGCGGCGCGAGCGGCACATTGCCGAGCAGCAGGTCGGCGGCTTTCTCGGCGATCATCATGACCGGCGCGTAGATGTTGCCGTTCGTGACCGTCGGCATGACCGAGGCATCCACGACGCTGAGACCCGAGGTGCCCCGCACACCCATCGTTGCGGGGTCGGTGACGGCCCCCTCGTCCGTGCCGAGCCGCGCTGTGCCTGCGGGATGCAATGCCGTCTCCGCATCGCGTGCCACCCAGTCCATGATCTCGTCGTCCGTCTCGGTGGTCGGGCCGGGCGACAGCTCGCAATCGTTGTATGCCTTGAAGGCGGGCTGGTTCATGATGTCGCGCGTCACCCGCACGGTCTCGACCCACTCTCGCCGGTCCTGGGCGGTTGACAGGTAGTTGAACCGGATCGCCGGCTTCGCAGCGGGGTCACGCGAGCTGATGCGCACCCAGCCGCGGGCATCGGAGTACATGGGCCCCACATGGACCTGGTAGCCGTGCTTGCTGACCGGTGCCGAGCCGTCATAGCGCACGGCCAGCGGCAAGAAGTGGAACATCAGGTTCGGATAGGCCGCGTCGGTGTTGCTGCGGACAAAGCCCCCGGCCTCGAAGTGATTCGTTGCCCCAGGTCCCCGCCGTGCCAGCCATTGCAGCCCGATCCATGGCCGGCGCCAGCGTTGCAGATTCGGCTGCATCGAGACCGGCAGTTTCGAGGCGTACTGGATATAGACCTCGAGGTGGTCCTGAAGATTCTCGCCGACTCCCTCTAGCTGGGAGACGACCTCGATGCCGTGCTGGCTGAGCAGTGCCGCAGGACCGACGCCTGACAGCTGCAGCAGCTGCGCCGAGCCGAATGCGCCCGCGCACAGGATCACGTGCCCTGCGCGGGCGACATGCTGGCGGCCCCGCCGACGGTAGGCAACCCCCGTCGCCCGGTTCCCATCGAAGCGCACCTGGCTGATCAGCGCACCGGTGCGGAGCTCCAGATTCGGGCGGTCCATCACTGGATGCAGGTACGCCCGTGCCGCAGACAGCCGCCGGCCGCGGTGAATGTTCCGGTCAAACGCAGCGAAGCCCTCTTGGCGAAAGCCGTTCACGTCATCGGTCAGCTTGTAACCGGCTTGCTGCGCGGCCTCGAAGAACGCCTCGAACAGCGGGCTCGCCGCCGGGCCCCGTTCGAGCACCAGCGGGCCATCGCCACCGCGCCACTCGTCGGTACCCGCCAGGCACTTTTCCATCCGCTTGAAGTACGGCAGGCAGTGCCGGTAGTCCCAGGACGCCATGCCGGGCTGGCTGGCCCACTTGTCGTAGTCGGCGGGATTGCCTCGCTGGAAGATCATCCCGTTGATGGAGCTGGAGCCCCCGAGCACCTTGCCGCGAGCGTGGTACACCCGCCGACCGCTCATGTGCGGTTCGGGCTCGGTTTCGTACTGCCAGTCGTAGAAGCGATTGCCGATCGGCATCGCCAGCGCCGCAGGCATGTGGATGAGCACGTCCCAGCGATAATCCCGGCGACCGGCTTCGAGCACGAGCACCTTGGTGCTGGGGTCCGCACTCAGCCGATTGGCAAGCGCGCAGCCAGCCGATCCGCCGCCGACGATCACGAAGTCATACACAGGATCTTCCATGGACCGCATTGTTCATGATTTGATGCACAGAACTGTGACATGCGAGACGAGCCCCGTCGGCGCCAGCCCCGGTGGGCCGACGCCGACGGGTCAGCGACCGGCTGCAACCTGTGCGCTGCCCGGCTATTGCAGCCAGGCGCTCCAGGTTGCCTCGTTGTCTGCGATCCACTGCGCAGCGGCGTCGTCGACCGACATGCCTTCACCCTCGACGGCGGCAAGCATCGCGATCTGGTCAGCGCTGTCGTAGTTCATGGCTCGCAGCAACTGGTCTGCTGCGGGGGCGTTGTCAGCGAGGCTGGCATCGATGATCTTGAACAGGACATCGGCCGGGTAGTCGCAGTCGACACCGCCGGCATCAGCTGTGCCGTAGCAGGCGTCGCTGTAATCGGGCAGAAGCACGTTGGTGAGGTCGTAACTGTTGAACGCTGAGTGTGGCGTCCACAGGTACACCAGGATCGGCTCTTCCCGGCTGTACGCGGCGTCGACCGCAGCCAAGATCGCAGCTTCGGACCCGGCATATACGACCTGCAATGGCAGGCCCAGGTTGTTGATGATGTCTTCGTCGTACTGCACGAAGCTTGGATCACCGCCCAGGAACTGTCCCAGGTCGCCGGTCTCTGCGGTGGCGAACAAGCCGGCCAGCTCAGGATCGGCGAAGCCCTCCCACGTAGCCAGCTCCGGATGGCGCTCGACCATGTAGGTCGGGATGAACCAGCCGATCTTGCCAATCGGGCCAAGCAGACCCGCGTTGTCCACATTGGCGCCAGCGTTGTCGATGAAGTCGATCACGTTCTGTGCGTGACCCGACGGCCAGACTTCCAGCGAGGCACTGATGTCGCCGGTGTTGATGGCCGCCCATTGGGCGTTCTCGTCGATCTCCACGATCTCGACGTCGTAGCCGAGTTCGCTCTCGAGCAGTTGCGCGGCGACTGCCACGTTCACGGCCGAGCCGTTCCACGGATTCGCAGCCAGCGTGATCGACTCCTGCGAGCCGAGATCGTCGCCGCCCGTGCACGCAGCTGCGAAGAGTCCGAGACCTGCGATCAATGCGATGGGCAGCTTCCAGCTGCCGATCTTTCGATGCCGACGCGTTCGTGCGTCGGTCTTTCGTACTTTGGACATGGGCACCCCCCGGTTTCCTTCCCCGTCCTTCCCCGAATAAAACAGGCCATTTGGACGGTTTTGATCAACCTAGCACGACGAAAACGGGCTGGTGCCGCGCACATGCGCGCGTACCGCACGACCCGAAGACAGCGGAAAGCGAAGCATGTTGCTCGGCCCCGCACAGGCGGGCGTACTGTGCGGTCCGATGAAGACTCCCAACATCCTTATGGTCATGGCCGACCAGCTTGCGCCGCACTTCACCGGCACCTACGGCCACCCTGTCGTCCAGACGCCGTCGATGGACTCGCTCGCAGCGCGCGGGGTCCGGTTCGACGCTGCGTATTGCCATTCGCCGCTGTGCGCACCCTCGCGGTATTCGATGATGACCGGCAGGCGCGCGTCGGCGATCGGCGCATGGGACAACGCGGCCGAATGGAGTGCGTCAGCGCCCACCATCGCCCACTGGTTGAACCTGGCGGGCTACCGGACGGTGCTCTCGGGGAAGATGCACTTCGTCGGCCCCGACCAGCTGCACGGCTTCAGCCAGCGCCTGACAACCGACATCTACCCGGCGAACTTCGCCTGGACTCCCAACTGGGATAACGCGGATGAACGGATCGGCAAGTGGTATCACAACATGGACAGCCTCGCCGAGGCCGGCCAGGCGCTCGCCACCTACCAGATCGATTACGACTCCGAGGTGGGATTCGCCACACGCCGATGCCTGTACGACCTGGCTCGCGAGGCCGATGACCGCCCGTTCTTCCTGGCCGCGGCGTTCATCCACCCGCACGATCCCTACGTTGCGCGCCCCGAGTGGTGGAACCTCTACGACCACGACGAGATCGATCTGCCCGGCCCGTCCCCTGCCGAGCTTGACCCGCACACGGAGCGCATCCGTGCCGGCATCGAGGCCGACACCGTCGGCTGGACGCAAGAGCAGTGCCGCGCTGCCCGCCACGCCTACTACGCCAACACGAGCTACTTCGATTGGTGGCTGGGCGAACTGCTGGGGGCGTTAGAAGAGACCGGACGTGCCGATGACACCGTGGTCATCGCCACCAGCGATCACGGCGACATGCTCGGCGACCGGGGTGCATGGTTCAAGATGTCGTTCCTGGAGCGGTCCGCCCGTGTCCCGCTGGTGATGGCCGGACCCGACATCACCCAGGGTGCTGTGCCGAACGTGTGCTCCCTGCTGGACCTGGCGCCGACGCTGGCAGACATCGCAGGGGGTCGGCCGACCGAGCTCGGCGCTCCGCTCGACGGTCGCAGCCTGTGGCCCGCGGCGACCGGTGGTAGCGACTCGGTCGATGAGACCATCGGCGAGTACATGGGGGAGCTGACCTCCCATCCCATGTTCATGATCCGCCGCGGCCGTTACAAGTACATCCACTGCGACACCGATCCGCCGCAGCTGTACGACATCTCGGCCGATCCGGCCGAGCATCACAACTTGGCCGATCCGGCCGAGCATCAGAACCTGGCCGATCCCGCCGAGGGGGCTGGCGATAGCTCACCGAACGAGTCTGACTTGGCGGCGTCGTTCGCGCAGGAAGTGGCAGAGCGCTGGGACTCCGAGGCGATCCGCTCGGAGGTGCTCGCATCCCAGCGCGCTCGGCGAATTGTGCACGCCGCGGCACCGCAGGGCTGGGACTTCTCGCCTCCCTCGGACCCCGCGAACACCTACATCCGCGATCACATGGACTGGGCTGAAGCCGGCCCCCGGCTCCGCTTTCCCGACGAGCAGAGCTAGCGCCACGGGCATTCCGGAGCGGGCTGGCGGTGCCGGCTGACAGGGCCCGCAACGCAGCCGAAACATCTCGGCAACAGCGCCGACCCGCACTGTGCATCGAGCGGTCACAACGGGGTGACTCCCGCGCAACACGCCCTTCCTAGGTTCGCCGAAGTCAGCCATTTGTCGAGAGCCGAGTCCTAGGAGATTGGCCATGAAACGCAAGATCCTTGTGTCTGCCGCGGGTGCCATCGGCGGCCTGCTCCTGTTTGCAGGGCCAGTTGGCGCACAGGACGACTCGCTGTCCGTCGAGATGGTGCAGGCCGTCATGGACAACCTGTGGGTGTTCATCGCCGGCGTGCTGGTGTTCTTGATGCAGGCCGGATTCGCCATGCTCGAATCGGGACTGACGCGCTCGAAGAACGTCGCCAACATCATGGCCAAGAACCTTGCCGATGCATCCATCGGCATTCTGGCGTTCTTCCTGGTGGGCTACGGGCTGGCCTACGGCGGCGACGGCAACAACCTGTTCGGCTGGGGCGCGTTCGCGCTGTCGGGAATCGACCTGTTCGACATTTCCGAGGGCCTGTCCGGCTCGACCGACTTCTTCTTCCAAGCGGTCTTCGCGGCCACGGCGGTCACGATCGCTTCGGGCGCCATGGCCGAGCGCACGAAGTTCAGCACCTACCTCATCTTCAGCCTGGTGATGACAGCGATCATTTACCCCGTTGTCGTCCACTGGACCTGGGGCGGTGGTCTCATCTCCAAGATCTCCATCGGGGATGCCGTCTACAGCGATTTTGCCGGATCGACCATCGTGCACAGCGTTGGCGGCTGGGTAGCGCTCGTCGGCGCTTGGATGCTGGGTCCGCGTCTCGGCAAGTACAGCGCGGACGGCACGTCACGGAACATTCCGGGACACAACGTGACGCTCGCCATCTTGGGCGTCTTCATCCTGTGGTTCGGCTGGTTCGGGTTCAACCCGGGCTCGGAGCTTGCAGCCGACGCCACCGTGATGTTCGTGGCGCTGAACACCGTGCTGGCGGCTTGCGCTGGAACGATCGGCGCGACGGCACTGAACTGGTTCCGCACGGGCCGTCCCGATGTCCCGATGGCCGGCAATGGTGTGCTGGCGGGTCTCGTGGGCATCACCGCAGGCTGCGGCACGATGACTCCTTGGGGCGCCATCATCACCGGCTTCATTGCGGGCGTCATCGTGGTGCTGGTTGTCGGATTCGTGGACCGCAAGCTGAAGATCGACGATCCCGTCGGCGCCTTCGCCGTCCATGGCGCTGCCGGGATCTGGGGAACCCTGGCCATCGGCCTGTTCGCCCGGTACGACGATGCCTTCCTGGGCCGGGAGAACGCCGGTCTGTTCTACGGCGGCGGCATCGAGCAGCTGATCGTGCAGTTCCTGATGGTGGTCATCGTGGCCATCTGGGTCATCGTGACCTCGATGATCCTGTTCGGGGTCCTGCGGGCCACCATCGGACTGCGAGTGACGGCAGAGGAGGAAATGGTGGGTCTCGACGTTTCCGAACACGGAGGCCCCGGAATGGCACTGGACGACGTGGTATCGAGCGGCTGACACTCGGCCATGGGCTGAGTCGCCCAGCAACCACCTGCTCTGCTGTCAGCGGAAGTCCCCGGGTTGAGGCCCGGGGACTCTCCGCGTCTAGCTTCAACTCGATGTTTCCCCGAGTGTTCGCCGATGTGCTCACGAATCTGGCGCGTGGGCTGGCGATGGGTGCCGCGGATGTCGTGCCGGGCGTGTCGGGCGGCACGGTGGCGCTTCTGCTGGGGATCTACGACCGGCTGGTGCGTCAGATCGCACACCTGAGCACGGCTGCCGGATGGCTGTTTCGCGGACGGCTGCGAGCAGCCCTAGCCATGGCTTGGCGAGCCGAATGGGCCTTTCTCGCCGCCTTGGCGGCGGGCATCGCCATAGCGGTCCTGGCGCTCGTGGAGCTGGTGCGGCTCGGAATCGACAAACAGCCGGTAGGCCTCTCGGCGGCGTTCTTCGGACTCGTTGCCATGACCGTCGTGACCACCAGACGTGAGGTGAGCCGCTGGCGAGCGGGGCTCGTCGTGTTGTTCGTGGCTGTCGCCGTCGGGGTGTTCGTGCTGCTGGGCGTCCGGACGGGCAGCGTCACCGATCCCGCTGCGGTGACGATCATCGCAGCCGGCGCTCTGGCGATCTGCGCAATGATCCTGCCCGGCATCTCCGGCGCCTTCGTGCTGCTGCTGTTGGGGCTCTACGACCCGATTACCGAGGCGGTGGCCGAGCGAGAACTCGGGACCGTCGCGCTGTTCGCACTCGGTGCCGCCCTGGGGCTCGGGCTGTTCTCCCGCCTTCTCCAATACGTGCTGGAGCGGTGGCGAGATGCCGTGATAGTGGTCCTCATGGGCATGATGGCCGGGTCCCTGCGGGTGCTGTGGCCATGGCCGGTCGGTGATGCCGACGCTGAGGGCTTCGGTAATGCCGCGCTCGGCGCCCCGCCCGCGTCAGACCTGCTGAGAGCGATCGTTGTCGCTACGGTGGCTGGCGCCGTTGCCGCGGGCCTGCACCGTTTCGGAGCACGCCAGAGGCCTGCGTGACGGCACTTCGCCGCTGATAGTCGAGACTGTTCCGCTACCGTCCGGCTCCGCCCACCTCGGATGCACATGGCCACTTCTCTTGTCATTGTCGAGTCGCCTGCGAAGGCGCGCACGATCTCGCGCTTCTTGGGCGACGACTACGTGGTCGAGTCCTCGGTCGGCCACATTCGTGACTTGCCACGCAATGCCTCCGAGGTGCCCGCCGCCTACAAGTCCGAGCAGTGGGCAACGCTCGGAGTCAATCCTGACGACGGCTTCAAGCCGCTCTACGTGGTGACGGCCCGCGATCAGGTGAGGCGTCTGAAATCCCTGCTGCGCTCAGCGGACCAGCTGTATCTCGCCACCGATGAGGACCGCGAGGGCGAAGCCATCGCCTGGCACCTGCTCGAGGTGCTCAACCCGCAGATTCCGGTGCACCGCATGGTCTTCCACGAGATCACCGCCGCGGCCATCCGGGCAGCTATCGACAATCCCCGAGACCTCGATCGCCGGCTCGTCGACGCGCAGGAGGCCCGGCGCATCTTCGACCGCCTCTACGGCTACGAGGTCTCGCCGGTGCTGTGGCGCAAGGTCGCGCCGCGGCTGTCCGCAGGACGGGTGCAGAGCGTGGCCAACCGCCTCATCGTCGAGCGCGAGCGAGAGCGGATGGCGTTCAGAGCCGCCGAGTACTGGAGCATCACCGCCACGCTCGATGCTGAGCCTGCGGCCGCCGGTGGGCCAGGGCGATCCAGCACAGAGCAGTTCGATGCGTCGCTCATCTCGCTGAACGGCAGCCGCATTGCGACTGGCCGCGACTTCGACCAGCAAGGTGCGCTGCGATCGACCGAGGTTGCCGTGCTCGACGGCGGTGCTGCGGCGTCGTTGACCGAAGCCATGGGCGGGGCGCGATTCGCCGTGAGTTCCCGGGAGTCCAAGCCGTACCGGCGCCGGCCTCCCGCGCCATTCATCACCTCGACCTTGCAGCAGGCCGCCGCCGGCCGGCTGGGCTTCTCGGCCTCGCGCACCATGGCCGCTGCCCAGCGACTGTATGAGAACGGTCGCATCACCTACATGCGCACCGACAGCACCACGCTGTCGGCTCAAGCCCTCGACACAGCCCGCAGGACCGTCGTCGGCCGCTACGGAGCCGAGAACCTTCCGCCGAAGCCGCGCATCTACACCCGTAAGGTCAAGAACGCCCAGGAAGCCCACGAGGCGATCCGCCCAGCCGGCGAGAACTGGCCCGCGCCCGGCGGCGTGACCGATCTTGGCGGCGACGCCGGACGCCTCTACGACCTGGTCTGGCAGCGCACGATCGCGAGCCAGATGATCGACGCCACCGGCGAGACCGTCACGATCCGGCTGGCCGGCACGGCGAACTGTGAGTTGGCGCCGGCACTGTCAGCCGGTTCATCGGCAACCGGCCAGCACGACCTTGAGCTGTCCGCCGCTGGCACCGTGGTGCGCAGCCCCGGTTTCCGGCTCCTGTACGCGCCGCCGCCATCAGGTCCCGACGAGGAGCCTGAGCGCATCCTGCCCGACCTCGACGCTGGCGACTCAGCCACCGCAGTGTCCCTCGAACCGGCCGAACACAGCACAAACCCGCCGGCCCGGTTCACCGAAGCCTCACTGGTGCGCCGACTTGAGGAACTCGGCGTCGGCCGCCCGAGCACCTACGCCAGCATCATCGAGACGATCCAGGCGCGTGGCTACGTGTGGAAGAAGGGGTCGTCGCTGGTGCCGGCGTTCACTGCCTTCGCGACGGTTGGACTGATGGAGCGGCACTTCGACCATCTGGTCGACTACGCGCTCACTGCCCGCATGGAGGAAAACCTCGACGAGATCGCGAGCGGCGAGCGCGACGCCGAGCCGTGGCTCACCGAGTTCTATTTCGGCGATCAGGATGCGAAGACGCCCGGAGGTGTCCGCGGTCTGCGCTACCTGGTGTCCGATGACCGGCTCGCAGACATCGATCCGGCGGAGATCAACAGCATCCCCATCGGCGTCGATGCCGACGGCGAATCGGTGGTCGCCCGAGTGGGACGTTTCGGTCCGTACCTGCGGCGCGGCGAAGCGACACGGCCGCTGCCCGACGACCTTGCCCCCGACGAGCTCACCATCGAGCGAGCGCTCGAGCTGCTGTCTGAGCCCACCGAACGGGTGTTGGGCACCGACCCCGATACCGGACTCGACATCCTCGTGCGGCCCGGCCGCTTCGGCCCCTATGTCTCTGTGGGACGGCCCGACGAGACCGACGAGCGCCCTCGAACGGCATCGTTGCTGGGACCCCAGTCGCCTGAGACGCTGACGCTTGAAGATGCGCTGCAGTTGCTGTCACTGCCGCGCACGGTGGGAGTTGACCCCTCTGATGGGGAAGAGATCGTGGTGCGCAACGGCCGCTTCGGGCCGTACCTGACCAAGGGCTCGGATTCCGGAAAGACCGCGGAAAACCGGAGTCTTGAGTCCGAGGAGCAGCTGTTCACGCTGACCTTGGAAGAAGCGTTGGCGCTGCTGGCTCAGCCCCGCCGCCGGCGCGGCCAGCAAGCCGCAAATACAGGCCGCGAGATCGGTCAGGACCCCGATAGCGGCAAAGCGATCACCCTGCGCGACGGCCGATTCGGACCATATGTGACCGATGGCGAGTACAACGCGTCGCTGAGGCAGGGCGACGATGCTGAGACGCTGACCGTCGAGCGTGCGACCGAGCTTCTGACGATGCGGCGGGCGAAGGGGCCAGCCAAGAAGAGCGCAGCCCGGCGCAAGCAGCCGGCCAAGAAGAAATCTTCGGCCAAGAAGCGGGCGGCAAAGAAGGTTGGTGCCAAGAAGAAATCCGCCGCCAAGAAATCTGCTGCCCGCAAGAAGTCACCGCCACGCAAGCAATCTCGCCCATCAAGCGATTGATGACGCTCGCCCGGCCCGGCGTCGGAGCCGCCCCCAGCTCAGGGCCAAAGGGCTGCGCGCCCTTGCTCCTAGTCTGCTGAGTGTCATGAATTCGGATCGCTCGATCCCGTCGTTCGACGGCTCGGATACGTCCGGCCCTGCCGCATCGGGATCGGGGCTGTTCGCTGCGCCGGGCTTCCTGCGCTTGTGGATCGCGCAGGTGGCCAGCTCGTTTGGCGACTGGATCGGGCTGCTGGCGACCATTGAGGTGGCGCGGCGAATCGGCGGTGACCAGCCCGGATCTGCGATCGCGCTTGTAGTCACGGCGCGGGTGCTTCCCGGCTTCTTCCTGGCATCGGCGGGCGGAATCATCGTTGACCGCTTCAACCGCAAGCGGCTGCTGGTGATATGCGACATCGTGCGCGCCAGCGTCTTGCTCACGATCCCGTTCATCGACCGAGTGTGGGGTCTGGTGCTGGCATCGCTGGTCTTGGAGCTGGCAACTTCGCTGTGGAGTCCGGCCAAGGAAGCCATCGTTCCCAACATCGTGCCCACCGAGCACCTCACCGCCGCCAACTCGCTGGGGCTCGTTGCCGCGTATGGCACGTTCCCCCTCGGTGCCGCCGCCTTTGCGGGCATGGCCAAGCTCGGCGCGGTGTTCGGCTGGACCGACATCGGCCAGGTGGAGATGTCGCTGGTTATCGACTCCGCCACATTCCTGGTGGCCGCGGCGCTCATCGCGACGCTGCCGCTGTCCCCGCACATCACCGCTGCGCATCGCAAGCGCGACAGCGGGCGTCGCATCAACTGGAGTCAGGGCTTCCGCGAGCTGCGCGAAGGCTGGGATTTCATCTTCCTGAGCCCACAGGTGCGCGCCGTGTTGGTCGGCTTGGGCACTGGCATGATCGGCGGGGGAATGCTGGTGCCGCTGGGCGCGGTCTACAACGACGAGGTGCTGGGCGCAGGCAGTGCCGGCTTCAGTTCGATTCTCGCGGCGATGGGCGTCGGCGTCGGTGGCGGGGTTGCTCTTGTCACCCTGATGCAGAGTGCAGCGAATCGCTTCGGACATGACTCCCGATTTGCCGGCGCCGGACGTGCCCGCCTCTTTGTGCTCTCGGTCTTCGTAGCCGGAGGGTCGCTGCTGTTCGCCGCCTCGGTGTCCGTCTCGCTGCTCGTGCTGGCAGGAGTTCTGATGCTGGGGCTGGCTGCCGGTTCGGTGTACGTGACGGGCCTGACGCTGCTGCACGAGAACGTGGAGGAGGTGCTGCGAGGCCGGGTGTTCGCGGCGATGTACACGCTGGTGCGGTTCTGCTTGCTCATCTCCATGGCGGCGGGAGGGTTCCTGTCCGACGGCTTCAATTGGCTCTTCGACGTCGCCTTCGACAACGAGATCAGGTTCGGCGACTCGGCGCTGGCGCTGCCCGGTGTGCGCGGGGCGCTGTGGCTGGGAGCGTTGCTGATCCTGATGGCGGGCGTGCTCGCCGGTCTGTCGCTGCGCAGCCGCCGGGGCGAGGGACGTCGGGCGCCACAGGGGGCGGGCGGCGCTGGGGAAGGGTCATGACTGCCCGCGGTCGATATGTCGCGCTGGAGGGTTTCGACGGCAGCGGCAAGTCGACGCAGGCCGAGCGACTGGCCACCGAACGCGACGCGGTGCTCACCCGAGAGCCCGGCGCAACACCGCTCGGCGCATCGCTGCGGGGATTGCTGCTCGATGATTCCGATGACGGCGCGCCTGCGCCGCGCACCGAAGCACTGCTCTTTGCTGCCGATCGGGCGCAGCACATCGCCACAGTGGTGGCTCCCGCACTCGAAGCGGGCCGCGACGTCGTCACTGATCGCTCGTACGGTTCGACGCTGGCCTACCAGGGCTACGGCCGGGGTCTGCCGCTGGACGAGCTGCGTGGGCTGATCGATTACGCCTCCCGGCGGCCGGCGGGCGCATCAATTGAGTTGCCCGAGGTCATCCTTCCCGATGTCGTCGTGCTGCTCGACGTGCCGCTCGTCGATTCCGATCGTCGGGTTCACCACCTTGATCGCATTGGCGGTGAGCAGATGTCGCTGCTGGAGGCTGGCCCGCACGTGGACCAGCCCGAAGCCGGAGAGCCGGACCGGCTGGAGGGTGAAGCGCTGGAGTTTGCGCTGCGTGTGTGGCGCAGCTACCGGGAGCTCTGCGAGGCAGAACCCGAGCGGTGGGTACGCGTGGACGCCACTGGCAGCGTCGATGATGTTGCTGCGCGGGTCATCGATGCCGTCGCTGAGCATCCCGCGATGCAGGACTAGGCCGGTCATCGTGGCCTCAGCGTCCGGCGGCGACGATCAGCCGGGCACAACGGAGCCCGCCGCGCTGTCGCTCTTCGACTTCGACGACCCGCCGTCGGCGCCGCCGGAACCGTCTCGCCCTCTCGACGAAGCGGCGCAGCAATCTGACCTGGGGGAGCTTGCGACCGAATCCGCCCGAACTCCGGCCGAGAGCCCGCCTCCAACCCCTGTCGCCGCGTCACGGCTCGACGCACCGCCGACTGACGAGGCACCGGTCGGCAACCTGCTTGACGGCATCGTCGGGCAATCCGCAGCAGTCTCCCGTCTGCAGTCGGCGCTCGAGTCGCCGCTGCCCGCGTACCTGTTCGTGGGTCCCGCTGGTGCGGGACTGCGGAGTGCGGCGTGCCGGTTCGCAGGCGAACTGCTCGCGGCGCGCAGTACAACACCCGAGCGGGAGCGACGCCTCGCACTCGCCGAGCAGCATCCCGACTTGCTCGTCTTCGACCGCGTCGGCGCTGCGATGACTGCCGAGCAGGCCCGCGGCGCCGTGCGTGCAGCAGCGGTTGTCCCGGCAGCCGGGGAGCTCAAAGTCATCGTGCTTCCTGAAGTGGACCGAGCGGTACTGATCGCGCCGATCCTGCTCAAGTCGGTCGAGGAGCCGCCGCCGTCGTGCGTGTTCGTGCTGCTCGCCGAGGAAATCAACCGGCCGATGGAGACCCTGGCATCCCGCTGCGTCCGCATTGACTTCGAGGCGCTGGGTGAAGCCGACTTGCGGGCACTGCTCGTTGCCGAGGGCATCGATGACAGCCGTGCAGATTTCGCAGCGGTCGCCGCCGGAGGCTCGATCGATCGAGCTCGCCTGCTTGCCTCCGACGGGGACGCTGCTTCCAGGATCGACACTTGGCGGGGACTGCGCGACTCGCTCGATGGCACGGCATCTGCCGCTATGGCTGCTGTCGATGCAGCGCTGGAGGCGACCGAGCAGGCAGCGGCACCACTTGAAGCCCGCCACGAGGCCGAACGTGCGGACGCCGATGAGCGGGCCGAGCTGTACGGGACGAACGTTGGCCGCAGCTCGCTCGACGAGCGCCACCGCCGCGAGCTGCGGCGAGTGCGCACTGACGAACTCACGATGGGATTCGCAGTGCTGTCCGCACAGATTCGCGATGAGGCCCGCAACGCCACGTTGGCAGCGGGGACCGCTGCAGAGCAGCTGGCTGCCGTCGGCGATGCTGCAGAGGCCTTGCGTTTCAACGCCAACCAGCGACTCACGCTGAGCTGCCTGTTCATCCGGCTGGGGCGGACGAGTTGGTAAGACTTCGCCGCCGAACCGACACGCCTGACCGCGATGTCGTCCGCGTTGTTACTGCGGAAATATTCGGAGGCCTGACCTCCGCGATGGTGATGCTGCCATTGGCGCTGGCCTACGGCGTGGCGGCGGGTCTCGGTGCGCTTGCAGGTCTCTACGGGGCGATAGCGCTGGGTTTCCTGGCCGCCGTTGTCGGCGGAACGCGCACCATGATCTCGGGCCCGACGGCACTGATGGCGGTCACGACAACAGCGGTGATCGCCAACCACGCCGACACTCTCGCCGAGGTCTTCACGATCACGATGCTGGCCGGTGTGTTCCAGGTGCTGCTCGGTCTGGCACGGTTGGGGCGCTTCATCGCGTATGCCCCGTACTCGGTGATCTCGGGTTTCATGACCGGCATCGGCGTGATCATCATCGTGATGCAGACGCGGCCGCTGGTTGGATTGCCGGTCGAGGGCGGGGGCGTCCTTGCGACCTTGGGCACATGGCGTGCTGCGTGGGGCGGCGTCGAGTGGACGGCGCTGGTGCTTGCTGGGGTCGCGCTTGGCGTCATGTTCGTGTGGCCGAAGAGGTTCCGGCGCTATGTGCCGCCGATGTTCGCAGCGGTCGCTGTGGGCACGCTTGTCGGCGCATTCTGGCTGGTGGATGCGCCGACTATCGGGAGCGTGCCAACGGGACTACCCGAGTTGCATGCACCTGAATTTGCACTCGCCAGCCTGTTTCGAGCCATACAGCCCGCAGCGACCATTGCCCTTGTCGGCTCGATTGACACGCTGCTGACGGCCCGCATAGCCGAGTCGATGACACGTCAGCCGCACGATTCGCATCGCGACCTGCTCGGCCAGGGTCTCGGGCACATCGCCACCGGTGTCCTCGGAGGGCTCGCCGGCGGTGCTTCTGTATGCACCATTGCCAATATCCGCGCCGGCGCGCGGACCCGATGGTCCGGAGCGCTGTGCGCGCTGGTGCTGCTTGCCTTGGTCTTCGGCGCTGGCACGCACGTGCGGTGGGTGCCTCACGCGGTGCTCGCGGCTGTGCTCATGCGTGTCGGATTCGACTTCATCGACTGGCGATTCGTCCGGCGACTGCACCGCGTACAGCGTGAGCATCTGGTCATCATGCTGATCACGCTCGTGCTCACGGTGTTCTTCGACCTCGTAACGGCCGTCAGTTTGGGGTTCATTACCGCAGCGCTGGCCGGTCTGCGGCAATTCGAGCGTCTCGAAATGGATCGGGTGATCTCCACGCCGCTCCTGGACCGCACGTTCATGGGGAGCGCCTACGGGGCATTCGACGCGCGCGTTGTTCTGGTGGCACTACGAGGCAGCTTCACGGTGGCTTCGTCGCACAAGCTCATTCACACCATCGGCGCGGACATCGCGGACCACGCTTTGGTGATCCTGGACTTCACCGACACCGTGTATATCGACGACAGCGCCGCGCTCGTGGTCGACTACCTGATCGAGACTGCACACGAGCAGGGCACTGCAACAGCCATCGTCGGGCTCACAGGTGCGCCCCTCAGAACTCTTGACGGTCTCGGAATGCTCTCCACAGTGCCCGAGACCCATGTCGTCGGCACGTTCGAAGATGCACGTCAGCTCGCCCGTTCGCTGATTGCCGCCCCGTCAGCAGCGCCCGATGCCGTCGAGCCCGCGGTCGGCGAACGAGCCCGAGGTGGGGATTGAACCCACGACCTGCTCTTTACGAGAGAGCCGCTCTGCCACTGAGCTACTCGGGCAACAGGCGGTCACGGTAGCAGCGGGTGACGGCACCCCACGAGGGGGTTCCGGCGCAACCGACCACTAATATCTGCGCCATGAACGCACTTGCTGCGCAGGTCTGGCACTACTGGTTGGCGGTCCCGCTCACCATCGTGACGGTGCTGACCGTGGCGAAGCTCATCGTCGGCTACGTGAAGACGGTGACTGCTCCGCGGTACCCCAAGCGCTGAGCAGGCAGGTGACAGCGCCCGCCGACGAGCACGTCGACTGGGATTTGGCGCGCCGCATCGCGGTGCGGGTCGCGGGCACCGAGCCGCTGTACCAGTCGTATCTGGCTGAGCCGCTGCGTGCGGATTTCGCCCGCTTCGTGCCGGTTGCGGCCGAGTTGGTCGCCATTGAGACGGGTTTGGAGACGCCGGGAGAGGCTCACGCTGAGGTCATCGATCGGGAGGGCTGGATTGACGCCAACATCGCAGCATTCCGGCGGCTGCTGCAGCCGCTGCTCGGTGCCCCGGCCACCCCCGATGAGCCGGTGGAGACATCACGTGTGACGCGCACGCTGGGCGCCGTTGAGCTGGGCTCGGTGCTCGGGTGGATGGCCCGCCGGGTGCTGGGACAGTACGACCTGCTGTGGGCTTCCGACGATGAAAGCAACGGCACCGCCGCCCAGACAGAGGGCGACACGGTCTACTTCGTCGGTCCGAACATCCTGCTCACCGAGAAGCGTTACGCATTCCCCCCAGCGCAGTTCCGACTCTGGCTGGCGCTTCACGAGCTGACGCACCGTTCGCAGTTCACCGGTGTGCCCTGGCTGCGCCCCCACTTCTTGCAGCTCGTGAATGGTCTTGTCGACGAAGCTCAGCCCGATCCCGAACGACTGCGCGAAGGCCTTCGCGCGCTGGTCGCACAGCGCCGCGGCGGTCAGGACTTGCTGGGCGAAGGAGGATTGGCCGCTGTATTCGCCACTGAGCAACAGCGCAACCTGATCGCCCAGGTCGGCGGCATGATGAGCCTCGTCGAGGGGCACGGCGACGTGACCATGGCCAGAGCCGCCCGCGGGCACATTCCCGATGCGGAGCGATTCGCCGTAGTGATGGCGCACCGGCGCCGAAACGCTCGCGGCATGGCCCGGCTGATCCAACGCCTGCTGGGCATCGAGGCCAAGCTTGCCCAGTACCAGGCGGGCGAGGAATTCATCGCCGCGATCGAGGGCGAACGCGGACCGAAGGCCGTCAACCGGATCTGGGAGCGCGTTGAGCATCTGCCGTCGATGACGGAGATTCGCAACCCGACAGCGTGGTTGGAGCGTGTCCCGGCCGCCTGAAGCCTGCGACGGCGAACCGTTGGCGCCCGCTGCGGGGGCCGAAGAACTGGATCAGCTGATCGATCGCTGCACATTCGGCGAATTCGAGCGCCGCGAGCTTGTCTGTGGGGTATCGGGTGGTGCCGACTCGGCCGCCCTGCTGGTACTGGCATGCCGGTTCGCGCTGCGAGGCGGCATTGGCGTTTCCGCTGTCACTGCTGTTCACATCGATCACGGCATCCGGACCGATGGGGCTGCGGAGGCGGAGCGCGTCGGGGCGCTCTGCGACCGGCTCGGTGCCTCACTGAGAGTCGTGCGGCTCGGGCTCGTTGCGGGGGCGAACCTGCAGGCGCGCGCTCGCGAGGCCCGCAACGCCGCTCTCGGACCCGACGCGCTGCTGGGCCACACCGCCGACGACCAGGCGGAGACGGTGCTGCTGCAGTTGCTGCGCGGCGGAGCGCTCGATGCGCTCGCTGCCATGCGAGCCGACCGCCGGCCCCTGCTGGCACTGCGACGTGCGGACACCGACCGGGTCTGCGAGATCGCCGGCTACGAGCCGATACGGGATCCCTCCAATGCCGACCCGCGCTATTGGCGAAGCCGCGTCCGCCACGAGATGATCCCGCTCCTCTGCGACATCGCCGACCGCGATGTCGTGCCGTTGCTGGCGCGTGCAGCCGGGCTGGCGGCCACTGAGGCCGACCTGCTCGATGTGCTGGCTGCCGACATCGATCCCACCAGCGCCGCCGAACTGCGGACCGCACCGTTGGCTCTGGCCCGGCGAGCCGTGCGGGCCTGGCTGCGCACCGATCATCCGCCTGATGCCGCCACCGTCGAGCGGGTGCTGGAGGTGGCCCGGCACACCCACCGGGCTACCGAGGTCGGAGGCGGCCGCCGGGTGACCCGATCAGCCGACCAGCTCCGGCTGGAAGGGTGACCGTTCCGCCGTCCGCAACGCGAAACAGCTAGGTTCGACTCACGTGACGCTCGCACCGGCCTCGCCGTCGCCTCAGAGTGACCTCGACTCGATGCTCGCAGGCGATCCGGGTGTCGGGGAGGTACTCGTCTCTGGCTCCGAGATCGCCGAGCGGGTCGTCGAACTGGGCGCGCAGATCACCACCGACTACGCCGGCCGTGAACCGCTGCTGGTGGCGGTTCTCAAGGGCGCCGTGATGTTCGCCTCCGATCTCAGCCGCGCGATTGACCTGCCGGTCGAGATGGATTTCATGGCCGTATCGTCGTACGGCAGCAGCACCCGTTCCAGCGGAGTTGTTCGCATTCTTAAGGATCTCGACATCGACATCGCGGGACGGGACGTGATCCTGGTGGAGGACATCGTCGAGAGCGGTCTCACGCTGTCGTACCTGCGTCGCAGCCTGCTGGCTCGCAGCCCCGCCAGCCTGGCGGTGTGCTCGCTGCTGACCCGCGAGCACAACGGCAGCCTGAACGGCCTCGTCGACTACATCGGCTTCCGCCTGCCGCCTGTGTGGGTCATTGGCTACGGGCTGGACTTGGCTCAGAAATACCGCAATTTGGCCGAGATTCGCGCGTACGACGCTTCCGTAGCCGAAGACGCCTGAAACTCCTGCGTGTTCGCCGTGCAGGGCCGGTGCGACACCGGTAAATTCGGCTCCGTACACGCTTGCAGGGACGGCGAGCTATGAGAGGGAAGTGGGCGGAGGGCATTCAGCCCCGCAACTTCAACTGGATCGTCGCCGAGCGCCTCGCCGTTTGCGAGCGTCCCGGCGGCTATGGCGCCAGTCACAGGCGCGTCCGTCGTCAGGAAGAGATCATCTGGCTGCGCCGCAACGGGTTCGACATGGTCGTCTCGCTGATCGCTGCGCCGCACAACCTTCACAACTACGACGAGCTGAGCTTGCCGTATCTGCACCGGCCCTGGCCCACATTCGACGACATGGCCAAATACCTGCAGACAGTCCACGACGATCTGGCACGGCTGGCCGGCGAGCGCAAGCGGGTGGTGCTGCACAAGGAGCGGGTCGGCGAGGACGTCTGCGGGTTCATGGCCTCGTACCTGCTGCTGTCGGGCAAGGTGCCCACCGGTCCGCAGGCGACGGCCATCACCGAGCGGATCTTCGGCCAGCGTGTCGGGCCCGAGGGGCGCCGCGTCGTTGACGTGGCGTTGGGCATCCTCGCTGATCGGAAAGCCCAAGGCTGAACTCAGTCGTGACTGCACCCAACGGCGACCGCATTGAGCTGCGCGACCTGCGGGTGATGTGCGTGGTTGGTGCGCTTGCCCACGAGCGCACCGCGCCGCAGCCACTCAGCATTGACGTCGACCTCTACGCCGACCTGAGCCGTGCGGGTGCCTCGGACGATCTGGCCGACACCATCGACTACGGCGGCGCGTGCGATCGCGTCGTCGCGCTGTGCGCCGCCGAAGCGCCCCAGCTGCTCGAGCGGATGGCCGAGTTGATTGCAGCAGACCTGTGCAGCCTCGACGCTGTGACGGCAGCCACCGTCACGGTCACCAAGCTCCGACCGCCCGTTGCGGCCGATCTCGCCACAAGCGCTGTGCGCATCACCCGCCGTCGCCCGGCGTAAGCCGATGAGCCAACCCGGCGTAAGCCGATGAGCCAACCCGGCGTAAGCAGATGAGGCCAACCCGGCGTAAGCCGATGAGGGCAACTCGGTGTGAGCCGGTGCGCCAAGTCAGTGTGAGCCGGTGAACAACGCCGCTGTGAGGGCATTCGTGGGCATGGGCGCGAATATCGGCAACCCCGCTGCGCAACTGGCCGATGCGCTCGAGACCTTGGCAGACGCTGGCGTGCTGGTGGCCAGTTCGGGTGTGTATCGCAGCGCGCCGATCGGCCCGTCACAGCCGTCGTTCCTGAATCTCGTGGCTGAGCTGCGTGTGGCTGAGGGCCCCTATGAGCTGCTTGCCCGGTGCCGGGCCCTCGAAGCGGCCGCCCATCGCGTGCGACGGGAGCGTTGGGGACCGCGCACGCTCGACGCCGACGTGCTGCTGTTCGGCGACCTCGTCCAGCGTGATCCCGAACTGGTGATCCCGCACCCGCGCCTGCGGGAGCGCCGATTCGTGCTCGACCCGCTGGCGGAGCTCGCACCAGAAATGGTCACTGTCGGCGAGTTGGCGGCCGTGGCCGACCAGGACTGCGAGCGCATCGCGGGCCCAGATCGGCTGCGAGACCTGGCCGCAGACTCGCCCCGAACAGAGCGGAGCTAGGCCTCCGGGACCGGGGGTGCGTCGGCGCGCAGGATGAACAGGCCTTCGGCGTTGACGCAGAGCCCCTCGGGGCCGTGCACCTCGGCGTGCTGGACGATCTTGCGTCCCGAGGTGTCATGTATCCACGCCCGCAGATGCAGCGGCTCGCCCAGCGGAGTCGCGGCGCGGTAGTGGACGGTGAGCCGGCCGGTATAGGCCGGGCGGCCCCGCATCCGGTTCAGCGCCCCCATCAGCTCGTCAATGATCAACGCCACCACGCCGCCGTGGGTGCGTTCGGGAGGTCCGGCAAACATCGGGTCGACGACGGCGTGGCCGGTAACCGCCTCGTCAGATTCCTTGAAGTACCTGACGTCCACCGACGCCGGATGCAACTGCCCTCCGCCGATGGAGAAGGGGTCGAACTCGATCTCGTCGCCAACCTCGAGCGGCAGTGGGAAGAACTGGCCTTCGTAGATCTCACGGAGGTATGGCCGGCTCAACATGTCGTCGAGCTTCACTCGCAGCGTGCCCTGTTCCAGCCGGTCAGCTGCAGCCTCAACAGCCGCTGTGACCTCGTCGAGCACCTCGTCTGGGACCCGCCTCCCCGCCAATGCCTGGTTCAGCCGGCGCATCGCAGCGGCTGCCCGCTCGACGGCGCTCCAGTCATATCCAGGCCCGACGGCGCTGGCCGGTTCGCTTTGCGAATCCTGCTGGGTCACGGGCCGAGACGCTATCTGTGCCGCCCTGATGTGTGCCTGCGGTGCCCGGCCGTGGCCCGCCGCGGCACAGGGGCATACGCTCGGACCATGCGGCGCACCATCTTTGAAGAAGAGCACGAAATGTTCCGTGAAACGGCCCGGGCCTTCACCGAGCGCGAGATTGTCCCCAACCACGAGAAGTGGGAAGCCGACGGCAAGGTCGACAAGGCCATGTTCCGCAAGGCGGGAGACGTGGGCCTGCTGGCCACCGCCGTCGACGAGCGCTACGGCGGCGGCGGAGTGCTGGACTTCCGCTACAACGCCATCCTCAACGAGGAGATCATGTCCGCCGGTGTGGCTGGCTCAGGCATGTGCATGACGCTGCACAACGACGTCTGCCTGCCGTACTTCATCAACCTGTGCGATGAGTCCCAGGCCGAGCGGTGGATGCCGGGGTTGTGCAGCGGTGATCTGATGAGCGCCATTGCGATGACCGAGCCGGGCATCGGCTCGGATCTGGCTTCGATGAGCACGACTGCAATCCGCAAGGGTGGCGGGTACGTCGTGAATGGCTCGAAGACGTTCATCACCAACGGCATCAACTCCGACCTCGTCATCGTGGCGGCGAAGACCGATCCCAGTGAGAAGCACCGGGGCATGTCGCTGGTCGTGCTCGAAGACGGCATGGAGGGATTCGAGCGGGGACGCAACCTCGACAAGCTCGGCTTGAAGTCTCAGGACACCGCCGAGCTCTTCTTCGACGACGTGTTCGTGCCCGAAGAAAACCTTCTCGGCGGCGAGGGCAACGGCTTCACGAGTCTGGTGCGCAACCTGCCCCAGGAGCGGCTGTCCATCGCGGTGACTGGCGTGGCACATGCGCAGGCGGCATTCGACTGGACCGTTGACTATGTGGGCGAGCGGCAGGCCTTCGGCCAGAGCATCGCCTCGTTCCAGAACACCCGCTTCGAGCTCGCCGAGATGAAGACTGAGCTCGACATCGCCTGGGTGTTCGTGGACCGCCAGATTGAGGCGCTCAACGAGGGCGAGCTGACCGCTACCGACGCCGCAGAGGCCAAGTGGTGGGTCACCGAGATGCAGTTGAAGCTCATCACTCGCTGCCTGCAGCTGTTCGGCGGCTACGGCTTCATGTCGGAGTACCCCATCTCCAAGGCGTACGCCGACGCCCGGGTGCAGACGATCTACGGCGGCACCACCGAGATCATGAAAGAGATCATCGGCCGCGAAATCACCGGCACCCGATAGGCAGCAGGCATGGGAGAGATCAACTCGGCCGAGCCTGCGAGGCGCATCAACTCGGCCGAGCCTGCGAGGCGCATCAACTCAGTAGCGATCATCGGGGCCGGCACGATGGGCGCCGGCATTGCGGCCGTGTCGGCGAAGGCGGGCTGCCGCGTGCTGCTGCTCGACGTCGACGAGGCCGCAGCGCCGCGAGCGCGCGACTCGGTCGACGCCGACTTCCAGGAACTCGTCAGCATCGGCACGGTCGACGACCATCTCGACGACATCGCCGGCTACGACTGGGTGTGCGAGGCCGTCATCGAGGACCTCGCCACCAAACGTGAGCTGTTCGAGCGCCTCGAAGCCGCCCGCAGCGACGGCTCGGTCATCTCATCGAACACGTCGGGCATCCCGTTACGGCAGATCAGCGAGGGCATGAGCGAGCGATTCCGGCGCGACGTGGCCATCACGCACTTCTTCAATCCGGTGCAGGTGATGAAGCTGTTCGAGCTGGTGCCTGGCGCCGACACCGAGCCCGAGGTGATCGACGCGTTCGCCAGCTTCGGGGCTGAGCGGCTCGGCAAGGGCGTCGTGCATGCCAAGGACACCGTCAACTTCATCGGCAATCGCATCGGCTGCTACTTCATGCTGTCCGGCTTGCACCAGGCCAAGGAGTTCCTCGCCGACGGCATGACCCCCGAGACCATCGACGCAATCCTGGGCGCACCGGTGGGCTTGCCGCCCACAGGCCTGTACGGGCTCATCGACCTCATCGGCCTCGACGTGATGGAGCTGGTCGGGGCCAACTTGGCCCAGAACCTGCCGCCGGGCGACCGGGGACTCGACTTCGCCCAGTTCCCCGCTGCAGAGCAGGCGATGGCCGCCCGTGGCCAGCTCGGGCGCAAGACCGGCGGCGGCTTCAGTCGGCGCCTGAGACTTGACGACGGCTCCCGCAAGACCGAGACGTTCGATCTCGTGACCGGCGAGTGGCGAGCGGCCACTGAACCCGATCTTGAAGGCGTCCCCGTCGAACTCGGCGCGGTGATGTTCGCCGATTCGCCACAGGGCGAACTGGTAAGGCACATCTTCGGCGGCACGCTGGCGTACGCGGCAGACCTGGTGCCCGAGATCGCCGACGACATTGCCAACGTCGACAACGCGATCCGCTGGGGCTTCAACTGGGTGCACGGACCCTTCGAGATGCTCGACCATCTCGGACCCGCCCGGGTGATGGACTTCTTGCACGGTGTCGGCGCTCCGCTGCCGGCCATGCTGGCCACGCTCGAGGCATCCGGCCAGCCAACCTTCTACAGCCGGTCCGCCGATGGCGCCCGCCAGCAATTGATGCCCGACGGCACTGTTGCACCAGTTGCCGGGGCCCCAATGGAGGGCTGAGCCGCCCAGCCTGAGGGGTGACGGCCCGCGCTCAGCAGGCCGGGCGGATGATGGCGTCGGTCATGCGGATGGCCTGAGTCATCTGGGTGGTGTCGTGGACCCGCACGATGTCGATGCCCGCACAGATGGCGGCAGTGATGGTGGCAGCGGTCCCGAAGAGACGATCGCCGGGCTCGGTGTTGGTGACTGCCCCGATCGTCGACTTTCGCGACGTGCCGATCAGCAAGGGGAGTTCCAGTGCCCACAACTCCGGCAGGCGGCGCATCATCTCCAGGTTCTGCGAGACGCCGAAACCGAATCCGAAACCCGGGTCGACCACAATGCGGTCGGTGCCGACGCCAGCGTCGGCGCAGATCGCCAGGGTGGCTTCCAGCCCGGCCGTCACGTCGGCGACGAGGTCGGTGTGCGGACGGCCTCGTTGATTGTGCATGAGTACGGCGGCGACCCCCCGGTCGGCAACCAAAGGCGCCATGTCGGGATCGAGGCGAAAGCCCGTGATGTCGTTCACCACCGTGGCACCGGCATCAACCGCAGGTTCAGCCACCTCCGCCCATGTCGTGTCCACCGAGATCGGCAGGTCGGCTCCGAGGCGGTCCAGCTCGGATCGAACGGCCTCGATGACTCGGACAGCCCGCAGCCGCTCCACCTCGATGGGGGTGGGTTCCGCACCCGGCCGGCTGGAAGCGCCGCCGACGTCGATGATGTCGACCCCACCTGCCACGAGCTCGTGCGTCAACGCGAGCGCGTCGTCAAGCCGGTCAGCTACGCCGTCGCCGGAGAACGAGTCCTCAGTGGCATTGATGATGCCCATCACGTACGTACGGGTGCCCCATTTCCAGCACGGACCGTGCCCGGGGTCCCACCGCCCGTAGCGATAGCGGCGCAGAATCGGCCAGCCCGGCTGCATCTGCGGTTCGGTCACCTTCAGACTGCGCCCGCCGCGCGGGGCAGGGCACCGAGAAGGTTCGACGCAGCGGCCCGCAGGCCGACAACCCCGGGTGTCGCGTCGAACGGTGCCACAACGTCAAGGGCCTGCGACACGTAGGACTGCGCCGTTTCCACCGAGGTAGCGATCTCGCCTCCTGCTACCACGATCGCCCGTGCCTCGTCCCGTTGAGCATTGTCGAGGGGTTGGCCGAGCAGATCGCCGACTGGATGCCCGTTCGCCAGCATCCGGATGACCGGCAGCGTGTAGACGCCCTCACGCAGGTCGTTGCCCGACGGCTTGCCGAGTTGCTCGTCGGAGGCCACCAGGTCGAGCACGTCGTCGACGATCTGAAACGCCATGCCGTACGCCAGCCCGAAGGCTGTCAGGCGCTCCAGAGCGGCGGGGTCGACGCCCGCCACCAAACCGCCGATGCGACACGACGTGGCGTACAGCTCGGCGGTTTTGCCCCCGATGGCCAAGAAGTACTGGTCTTCGGTACGGCTCCGGTCGTAGATCAGCTGCAGCTCGCGCACCTGCCCCTCGCACAGGCGCCCGATCGTTGCGGCCAGAAGAGCTGCCACATCAGTGCCGAGCGACGCCGCCATCTCGGACGCCTTGGCCAGAAGGAAATCGCCGGCCAGGATCGCCTTCAGGTTCCCCCAGCGATGGTTTACCGCCTCGATGCCGCGCCGGGTCTGCGCGTCGTCCATGACGTCGTCGTGGTACAGCGAGCCCAGGTGCACGAGTTCGACGGCCACGCCGCCGCACACCATCTCGTCGGTGACTGCACCAGGCGCGGCCCCTTGTGGGTTCAGCGCCAGCGCCGACGTAATAACGAACGCAGGCCGTAGTCGCTTGCCGCCCGCGGGGATCAGGTGCGAGGTCACCTCGGTGAGAAACTCGTCGCCAGTGACCGCAGCGGCCCGCAGCGCCGTCTCGACACGGGCCAAGTCATCGTCTGCGGTGGGTCGGGCCTGCAACGGGGAAAGCGGCGCCACAGCGCAACCGTAAACGACGGAGACAGGCTTGCCGCGCTCGAAACACCCCGCGTTTGCGGTTCGCAAGGGCCCCAGAACAGCGAAGGAGCGATCTTGCAGGGCAGCGTTACACTGCGCTCACCTGACCCGAAGCTCCCGTGTGCAAGGCTCAGACCAGGAGGCCCCGTGTTCGAACGCTTCACCGATCGGGCCCGCCGAGTGGTGGTGTTGGCGCAAGAAGAAGCGCGCCTGCTGAACCACAACTACATCGGCACGGAGCACATCCTGCTGGGGCTGATCCACGAGGGCGAGGGCGTAGCAGCCCAGGCGCTCGAGTCGTTGGGCATCTCGCTTGAGGCCGTGCGCAGCCAGGTCGAGGAGATCATTGGACAGGGCAGCTCGTCGCCGAGCGGCCACATTCCCTTCACGCCGCGCGCCAAGAAGGTGCTGGAGCTGTCGCTGCGCGAAGCGTTGCAGCTGGGCCACAACTACATCGGCACTGAGCATGTGCTGCTGGGACTGATCCGCGAGGGCGAGGGAGTCGCAGCGCAGGTGCTGGTGAAGCTGGGCGCCGACCTGTCGAAGGTCCGTCAAGAGGTCATTCAGCAGCTATCGGGCTACAGCGGCTCCGGCAGCGGCCGCGAAGCCGTGGGCGCCTCGTCGGGGCAAGGCAGCGAGCAGGGTGGCCAGAGCGGCTCGCTGGTGCTCGACCAGTTCGGGCGCAACCTGACCGCTGACGCGCGGGCCAAGAAGCTCGACCCGGTCATCGGGCGGCTGCGCGAGACCGAACGCGTCATGCAAGTGCTGTCGCGCCGCACCAAGAACAACCCGGTGCTTGTCGGCGAACCCGGCGTGGGCAAGACGGCCATCGTCGAGGGCCTCGCCCAGAAGATCGTCAACAACGACGTCCCCGAGCTGCTGCGCGACAAGCAGCTCTACACGCTGGACCTCGGCGCGTTGGTGGCGGGTTCCCGCTACCGGGGCGATTTCGAGGAGCGCCTCAAGAAGGTCCTCAAGGAGATCCGCACCCGCGGCGACATCATCCTGTTCATCGACGAGCTGCACACGCTGGTAGGTGCCGGTGCCGCTGAGGGTGCGATCGACGCTGCGTCGATCCTCAAGCCCATGCTGGCGCGCGGCGAGCTGCAGACCATCGGTGCCACCACGCTCGAGGAGTACCGCAAGTATCTCGAGAAGGACGCAGCGCTTGAGCGCCGCTTCCAGCCGATCAAGGTGGACGAACCCACGCTCACTCACACCATCGAGATCCTCAAGGGGCTGCGCGATCGCTACGAGCAGCACCACCGAGTCACCATCACCGACCAGGCGCTGGTGGCCGCGGCGAATCTTGCCGACCGTTACATCGCCGACCGTCACCTGCCTGACAAGGCCATCGACCTCATCGACGAGGCCGGGTCGCGACTGCGCATCAAGCGCATGTCGACGCCGCCCGACTTCAAGGAGATCGAGTCCAAGCTGGCCGATGTCACCGAGCGCAAGAAGCAGGCGGTCGAATCGCAAGACTTCGAAACGGCCGGAGCACTGCGCGACGAGGAGAAGGAGCTGCTCGAGCAGCGCACCGTCGTCCTCGCGCAGGCCAAAGCCGAGGGCCACGACCTGTTCGACGAGGTCGACGAGGAAGCCATCGCCGAGGTGTTGTCGATCTGGACCGGCATCCCGGTGTACAAGCTCACCGAGGAAGAGACCCAGAAGCTCCTCCAGATGGAGGACGCGCTGCACAAGCGGGTCATTGGCCAGCACGACGCCATCAAGGCCGTCAGCCAGGCCATCCGCCGCACCCGTGCGGGCCTGAAGGACCCCAAGCGTCCAGGCGGCTCGTTCATATTCCTGGGCCCCTCGGGCGTCGGCAAGACCGAGCTGGCCAAGACCCTCGCGGAGTTCCTGTTCGGCGACGAGGGTTCGCTGATCAGCCTCGACATGTCCGAGTACATGGACAAGTTCACGGTGAGCCGCCTCGTCGGCGCCCCGCCCGGGTACGTCGGCTACGACGAGGGCGGCCAGCTCACCGAAGCGGTGCGTCGCAAGCCGTTCTCGGTGGTGCTCTTCGACGAGATCGAGAAGGCCCACCCGGACGTCTTCAACACGCTGCTGCAGATCCTGGAAGAGGGCCGGCTGACCGACGCTCAGGGCCGTTCGGTCGACTTCCGCAACGCCGTGCTCATCATGACTTCCAACCTGGGCACCGCCGACCTGCGCAAGGCGCGGGTGGGCTTCGCAACCGCCGATGAGGACGCCAGCTACGACCGGATGAAGGAGAAGGTCAGCGAAGCGCTCAAGGCGCACTTCCGCCCTGAGTTCCTGAACCGCATCGACGACACCATCGTCTTCCACGAACTGAGCGTCGACGAGGTGGTGCAGATCGTCGATCTGATGATCAAGCGCACCTCTGACCAGCTTCGGGCACAGGGCCTGGGCTTGGAGCTCACCGATGCCGCCAAGCAATGGCTGGCCCGTACCGGGTACGACCCGCAGCTCGGAGCCCGGCCGCTGCGCCGTGCTTTGCAGCACCACGTCGAGGATTCGCTGAGCGAGCGCCTCCTCTACAAGGAATTCCACGCCGGCGAGATCATCGTGGTGGACGTCGAGGACGACGAGATCGTGTTCCGCGCCATCGAGGGCTTCGACCCTGGATCGATCGAGCTCGAAGAGGCCGCAACGGCCGAATAGGCCCGCACATGCCGTCGCTCGCAGCGCCTCAGCGGCGGCGAGGCGGCGTGGCAATTCAACGCCAGGTGAGCCGTTGGCTGATCGTCGCGACGGCGCTGATAGCGCTTGCGGGCTGCCGCGCGGACATCCTCGTTGACATAGACATGGCGCACGACGGAGCGGGCCGGGTGACCGTGGCCGTCACCTTCGATGAAGAGGTGATGCGTACCACGCCCGATCTGGGCGAGTTACTCGTCCTCGATGATTTGGTTGGGTGGGAGATCACCCGCCAGCGCGAGCAGACCTTGCTCGGCGAACGACTCAAGGTCGTTTCCGTGAAGCGATTCGCGAACCAAAGTGAGCTGGCAGAGGTGCTCGCCGAGATTGATCGGCCGCCGGACGGGTCTGCCGGCTTGTTCAGGTCGGTCACGGTGACGGCCGAACGCGATGGGGCGCACGTGCGTTACCTGCTGGCTGTGGGCATCGGTCTCAATCGGCCGGTCAGCGAGCTTGTCAACCCTGCCACTGCGGACGCTCTTGAGGGTGAGCTCTTCGGGATGCCGATCGATGAGATCGAGGCGCGTGCCGGTGCGCCGCTTGACGAGCTCGTGACGCTTGTCGTGCAGGCGACGGTGCCTCAGGGCGCGGGGAGGCTGCCCGCCGAGGGCGTCATGACGCTGAACGAAGGTGGCTTGCGCGAGCTGTTGGTGTCCGGGGAACTGTTCGATGCTGAGATTGCTGCGGCCGATGCTGAGGCGGAGCGTCTGGCTGAGCGGGCGAGTCGTGGGGCTCGGATTGCTATCGCCTGGTGGATCGTTCTGGGCATCGTTGTTGCCGTTGTGATCGTTGTTGTCTTGCGCGGTCGGCGGCGGCGCGGGTTGACCTTCCGATAGTCGCTCGTGGGCTTACGCCGTCGTTGCCCGGGCTGCATGAGGGCGGTGGTACCCGTGCTTCAAACAGATGCAGCGCTCATTGAGCGGGCGCGGGGTCGCAGGGGCGCTGCATAACTGCGCGCGGGCACCCCCGCCCTCACGCAGCCCTCGTTCTTCCGGGTCCTTGGGCGGGGCAGACTGGCTTGGTGGTTCGGGCTTGGGCGATCGTTTTGGCTGCAGGGTCGGGGACTCGGTTCGGTGCTGTTGCTGGTGGGGCTTCGAAGGCTTGGGCACTTATTGCTGGGCGGTCGATGGTCTCTTGGGGTGTTGAGGCGGCGCGGGGGGCTTGTGACGGAGTCACTTTGGTGGTTCCCGCTCGCATGGTCGGTGAGCTCGCTGGCAGCACTGAGGGCGTTGACACCGTTGTGGCTGGTGGGGGAACCCGATCGGCATCGGTTCGGGCCGGGCTTGAGACCATTCCTGACGGAGCGGAAGTTGTGGTTTGTCATGATGCGGCTCGGCCAGGGGCTTCTTTGGAGTTGTTTGCTTCGGTGATTTCGGCTGTGCAGGGTGGGGTCGATGCTGCTGTGCCTGTGTTGGGGGTGAGCGACACGCTGAAGCGGGTTTCGGACTGGAGAGATGGCGGTGGTCTGGTTGTGGGGACCGTGGATCGTTCGGAGCTCTTTGCTGTGCAGACGCCGCAGGCGTTTCGCCGGGAGGTGTTGGTGGCGGCGCATGCGGGAGAACCTGAGGCCACTGACGATGCGGCGCTGGTCGAGGCGGCGGGTGGGGCGGTGATGGCCATTCCTGGCGAGGTTGCGGCTCACAAGGTCACCTCGGCGGCGGACCTTGTGATCGTGGAAGCCCTGCTGCGAGCCCGCGTGGCAGACAACGGGCTCTAGCGTCAACAAGCGTGACGACGGCTGACAGCGGCGGGCTTGGTCCGGCGATGCGCGTGGGTCACGGCTATGACGCGCATCCGTTTGCTGATGCCGCCGACCACCCTGGGCGGACGTTGGTGCTGGGCGGGGTCCGATTTGTTGGCGAGCGGTCGCTTGAGGGTCACAGCGATTCCGATGTGGTTGCGCATGCCGTCATCGATGCGATGCTCAGCGCAGCCGGACTCGGCGACATCGGCTCGTACTTTCCTGACAGCGACGAGCGATGGCGCGACGCCGACAGCATCGAGATGCTGGCCCAGGTCGCAGCTCGCCTCGCGGAAGACGGCTGGCAGCTGGCCAATGCCGACTGCACGGTCATCTGCGACCGGCCGATGATCGCCCCACACCGTGATCAGATGCAGGAACGGCTCAGCAGCGCTGCGGGCGGACCGGTCACGGTCTGCGGCAAGCGGACCGAAGGGCTCGGCTCCGGCGATGGGATCGTGGCGCACGCCGTGGCCCTGGTGTTCGCCCGGCCGGGCGCCGACACGCTTGAATCCGGCACGCTTGAATCCGGCACGCTTGAATCCGGCACGCTTGAATGACGGTCCGATGAGCAGGCAACCGCAACGCCGTCGGGGGCAGCCGCCCCCAGGGGGAGCGCGCAACGCTCCACCGCGAGGTCGAGGCGGTCCGAGTGCCCAGCAGCGAAGCGGAGCCGGACCGAGGCCGCGCAGTGGCCCTGGTGCGCGGCGCGGCGGGAATCCGCAGCGTCGCGACCCCTCGACCAATCGCGAACAATCCGCGCCCCGCGGTCTCGGCGGCGACCACGTCGAAGGCCGTCAGGCCGTGCGAGAGCTGCTGCGGGCCGGCAACCGCAAGATTCACGAAGTCTTGCTGGCCGAGGACGCGCACGAGTCCGCAGTGCTGGCAGAGATCGCCGATCTGGCAGCCGATCGTCGGGTGCCGGTGCGCGAGATCAGTCGTCGCAAGCTGCGTGACCAGGCGCTCACCGAATCGCCGCAGGGCGTCATCGCCAAGGCTCAGGAAATTCGGCCTGTGCCGCTGGCAGAACTGGCTCGGCCCTATCGCGGGGCTGCTCCGCTGCTCATTGCCGCCGACAGCGTCACTGACCCCGGCAATCTCGGTGCCATCTTGCGGACTGCCGAAGTTGCCGGCGCGACGGGAGTCGTCCTGGGACGCCATCGTTCTGCGAGCCTGACGCCCGCAGCGGTCAAGGCGGCTGCTGGGGCAATCGAGCACCTGCGCTTCGCACAGGTCGGAGGTCTGCCCGCCGCATTGAAACAGCTGCGTGAAGCCGGCCTGTGGGCGATCGGACTCGACGGCAACGCAAGCGACGGTCTCGAGGACCTGCGTGTCGCCGACGAACCCGTGGTGGTCGTCGTCGGCGCCGAGGGACGGGGTCTCTCGACGCTGGTCGAGCACCGCTGCGATCAGGTCATCTCCATTCCGGTCTACGGGCGTATCGAGTCGCTCAACGTGGCCGCGGCGACGGCCGTCGCCTTATTCGACATCGCCCGCGCCCGCGCTCGCGCCCGGGATTCGACCTGAACCCACAGTGCTCAGCCATACGCTGGGGCGGCTGCCCGAGTAGCTCAACGGCCAGAGCACCGCTCTTGTAAAGCGGGGGTTGTGGGTTCGATTCCCACCTCGGGCTCGCCCCCCAGGCACGACCTGCTCACAGCGTGATCACCAGGTTGCCGATGTGCTCTTTGCGGCCGAAGGCCTCCTGGGCGGCATGAATCTCCTCAAGCCGATAGGTGCCGCCGAGAATCGGCCGGATCTCGCCTCGTTCGATGTACCCGACGAGATCAGTGAAGATGCCCGGCTCGTAGATGGTCGCTCCGTACAACTCAAGATCGTTGAGGTACAAGGTCCGCAAATCGAGTTGCACGATCGGTCCCCCGATGGCGCCCGCAGTGACGTATCGCCCCCCGCGGGTGAGCACATCGAGCCAGCCCGCAAAGCTGTCCCCACCGACCACATCTGCGACAGCGTCGAATGGACCGCCGTTGGCCGACACCGCTGCGGCAGCGACTGATGGGGTCTCGCGAGCCACAGCGGCATCAGCGCCGATGTCGCGCACCTGGGCGATCTTCGAGCTGCTGGCCACGGCGACCACGCGTGCGCCGCGCCGCTTCGCGAGCTGCACCAGGGCGCTGCCGACCCCGCCGCTGGCACCGGTCACCGCGATGCTCTGGCCGCTGCGTAGACCGATGCGCGCCAGCATGTGCTCTGCGGTCACCGATGAGCACGGGAACGTTGCGAGCTCGGCGTCGGAGAGATCCGAGTTGATGGGGTGCACATTGATGATCGGCACAGCTGCGAACTCGGCGAACCCCCCGTCGGCTTCGCTGCCGAGATACCCGGCCTTGCTGCGATCGGACGGATCGTCGGGATCGCGCAGGCACGGATCGACGATGACTCGCTTCCCGACCAGCGCAGTGTCGGCGACGTCTGGGCCCACTGCGACGACACGCCCCACCACGTCGGCGCCCTGGATACGGGGGAATTGGAGGCTCGTGCGCCCCCACGCGGCCTCATCGACGCTCGCCTCGGCATATCCGCCTTCGCTGGTTGGCGAGTTCACCGCGCGGCTGTACCAGCCCACGCGGGTGTTGATGTCGGTGTTGTTCATGCCGCACGCCGACACCCGAATCAGCGCATCACCGGGACCAGGCACCGGCACGTGCACGTCGTCTCGCACCTCCAGCATCTCGGGTCCGCCGCTGCCGACGAGCAGCGCTGCGCGCATCGTCGGTCTAGATGGCTCGCCCGATGGTGGGGTGGCGACAGTCATGCGGATTCGAGATGGACATGTTCGGTCATGAGTGCGCGGCAGAATATCGGCCAGTGGAGACCGCGAAATCGCAGATGATCGGAATTGCTGCATGAATTCGCCGGACCGCAACGTTCCGACCGATGGCGATGACCGTGGGGTTGCTGACAGCCTTCGGCCGCGAGCGCTGCCGACTCGCTACTACACCGATCCGGCGATCCACGCTGCCGAGATGTCTGCCGTGTTCGCTCGGTCCTGGCAGCTCGTCGGTCATCGGTCCCAGGTGAGCAAGCCCGGCCAGGTCCTCACGGCGACGGTCGGCGACGAGTCCGTCTTCGTCGTCAACGACGGCGGCCAGATCCGCGCCTTCTTCAACGTCTGCCAGCACCGGGGTCACGAATTGTTCCCGCCACAACACCCGGGTGGAGACGTAGCAGAAGCCCCAGGTGTCATCACGTGCCCGTACCACGCCTGGGTGTACGGGCTGGATGGCAGGCTGCTCAGCGCACGCAGTCGCAACGTCGGCGAGCTCTGCATCCCACGCCTCGCAGTCGAGGGGCTCGCCGGATTCCTCTTTGTCAATGTGGATCCAGACGCGCTCCCGCTGGCGCAGCACGCGCCCGGCGTTGCTGACGAGATCCTGGCGATCGCCCCTCAAGCTTCGACCCGCATCCGGACCTGGCGCCGAACGCAACTCATCGCCGCGAATTGGAAAATCGCAGTGGAGAACTACAACGAGTGCTACCACTGCCCGAACGTGCATCGATCGTTCACATCCGGCGTTGTTGACCCTGCCAGCTACCGGATCACTCCGGACTGCACAGTGATCCGCCATACGGCCAGAGGCGTCGAGAGCGAGCGGTCCTTCTATCAGCGCCCCGAAGCCAGCGACGACTATGCCGCGTTCTACATCTGGCCGGCCTCTTCGATCCAGTGCTATCCCGGTCAAGCGCTCAATACCTACCGTTGGGTGCCCTGTGCACCGGATCGGACTCTGCTGGTTCGGGAGTGGTGGTTCGACGGCGCCGAGCCGACCGATGTGCAGCGCAAGATCATCGACTTGGACTGGAACACCACGGTGTCGGAGGACCTGAAGCTCGTCGAGTCGACTCAGCGCGGTGTTCGGAGCCGCGGATATCGGCCTGGGCCGCTCGTCACCGAGCCGTCCGGAATCGCCTCGGTACACAGCGAAGATGCTGTGGCACATCTCGGGACGCTGCTGCTGTCAGCACTTCACGACGAGCGGCCACCGAGCGAGCGCTGATCCGGTGACCGAGTCGAGCGCACCGCGCATCGCCGTGATCGGCAGCCTGAACGCCGACGTGACGCTGTGGGTGCCCAGGCGTCCGTCGCCTGACGAGACAATGCACGCCGATCGCATTGAGTGGTTCCGCGGCGGCAAGGGCGCCAATCAAGCGGTCGCTGCGGCCCGGCTAGGCGCGAGCGTGGTCATGGTCGGCTGTGTCGGCGACGATGAGCAGGGACGCTGGCTGCGCTCGGGTCTCGTTGCCGAGGGGATCGACTGCCGGCACGTGGCGAGTGTCGACGTTCCAACCGGCCTGGCGGTGATCACCGTCGATCCCGACGACGTGTCGATCGTGGTGGCTGCCGGTGCCAACGCTTCTCTCGATACTGAAGGCGTGCAGGCGGCCGCCGGCGAGATTGCTGGGGCGGACGCTCTGCTGCTCCAAGGTGAGGTGAGCGTCGACGCGGCCCGAGCGGCAGCCGAGATCGCCCGTCAGCACGAGGTGATCGTGGTGCTGAACCCGGCCCCCTACAACGACGTCGCTCCCGCGGTGCTGCCGCTGGCGGACATCGTCATCGTGAACCGGGCCGAAGCGGAGCAGTTGCATCAATCGCATTCAGGCGGCAGTGCTGCCGAGCTGCGCCCCGATGTCGTGCTCGTCGAGACTCGGGGCGCGGCTGGCTGTGTGGTCCGCGCGTCTCGTACGGTGCCGCCGTCGCTACGGACGCGGGACTCAGACGGCATCGGTGAACACATCAACGTGCCGGCGCCGCAGGTCGCCGTTGTCGACGCAACAGGCGCGGGAGACGCATTTGCGGGGGCGTTCGCGGTCGGCATGGCATCGGGTGCCGGTCCGCATGCGGCGGCCCAGTTCGCCGTGCGGGCCGGCGCGTGGGCGGTGGGGGTCGCTGGTGCGCAGCCGAGTCTGCCGATGATGGCGCAGCTGCGGGGCTTCGAGGACGTTGCCGCTCAGGCCAGACCGTAGAGACGATCACCGGCATCGCCGAGTCCCGGCACGATGAACGCCCGCTCGTCGAGATGGCTGTCGACGGCGGCCGTCACCACGCGGACATTGGAGGCGCTGGCCTGCAGAGCTGCGATTCCCTCGGGTGCAGCGAGGGCGCACACCATCGTGACCGGGCCCACACCCGACGCTGCCAGCACTCGTATCACCTCGGCCGCCGAGCCACCCGTCGCCAGCATCGGGTCGAGCACCAGCACTGGTCGATCTTCCAACACGGTCGGCAGCGATTCGAGGTAGCGCTCGTGGCCGACGCCGTCGGGTGTCTCGATCCTTCGCATCCCGATGAACCCCACCGGTGCGGCAGGCAAGAGTCTCAGCGCTGCATCGAGCATTCCCAGCCCAGCTCGCAGGACGGGCACGATCGCTGGCATCGGTTCGAGCCGCGAGCCCTCAGCGGGTCCGAGCGGCGTCTCTACTGGCACAGGGACACATGCCGCGTCGGCGAGTGCCTCTGACACCAGCAAGAACGTCAGCGCGTCGAGTCGCTGACGGAACTCTTCGACGGCGGTGTTCTTGTCGCGCAGTCGAGTGAGAAGAGCGGCGGCTACCGGATGGTCGACAATGGTGATACTCATGGGCTGACTCTCACGGGCTCATCTCTGCGGTGGGATTGGGGTCCGTGCGCAAGTTAGGTGCTCAGGGGTACACCCGGAAGCGCTTCTTTGGCCCTACGCTCACAACACTGCCGCTGCCATGCGGTTCTTCGTCATTTATAAGCGCGGCCAACCAACGTGAGTTGCAGCGCACGCCGGCCTCGGCGGGAGGAACCCGGGCCGTACACCGACGGGAGGTCACCCGATGAACAGCCAAGCCGGCGAATCCAACAGCGGCGCAGCGGTGCGCGGACTGCTGCTGGTGCTGGTGGCCGTCGTCGTGGGCGTACTGCTGCTCCGCTCGGTCGACGATCCCGACAACGCTGTCGTGCCCGACACGACGCCGGCGGCCGAGCTAGGGGACACACTCCCGCCCGCAACACAGGCGCCGACGCCGACGACCGCTGTTTCAGGCGCCACCGGAACCGACCCGGTCACCACCGTCGAGCCGCCTGTCACGGAGGACCCTTCCACCGACACCACCTCGGCGGGAGCAGAACCGTTCCAGCCGAGACCGGCGGCCGAGGTATCGGTCCAGGTCGCCAACTCCACGACCGTGCGCGGAGCTGCGGGCCGGCTCACCGACCGATTCAAGACGCTGAGCTACATCACCAATTCACCGACTAACTACGTGGGTACGCCGCTCGACCTGACGCGGATCTACTACCAGCCGGGTTCCCTGCTCGAAGCGCGAGCGATCGCCGGAGTGCTGGAGCTCGACGCCGACAACGACGTGTTCCCGATGCTGGCGGACACATCGGCCGTGTCGGACTTTGAGACACCCGACGTGCTGGTGGCGCTGGGGACCGATCTGGCTGAGTAGGCGACATGCGGGTCGTGGTGTGCCCGGACAAGTTCCGTGGCACAGCGTCCGCCGCAGGGGTAGCAGCAGCTATCGAGGCGGGGGTACGTCGGCACGCCGGCGCTGACGCTCACGTGGCATGCCTTCCTGTTGCGGACGGCGGCGAAGGCACGCTCGAAGCGCTGGGCGGACCGAATCGCACGTCGCTGGTGACCGGGCCGCTGCGGACATTGGTAGAAGCCGAATGGCGGCTCGTCGGCGACACCGCGATTGTGGAGATGGCTCGCGCCAGCGGACTGCTGCTGGCTGGCGGAGCCGAGGGAAACGATCCGCTCGCGGCAACAACCGCTGGCACCGGTGAGCTGATCGCGGAGGCTGTCGCCAGCGGCGCCCGGCGCGTGATCGTGGGAGTGGGTGGCTCTGCCACCACCGATGGCGGTCTCGGCGCGCTCGACGCCATGTCACCGCTGGCTCGCCTCGCCGGCGTCTCGGTGGTGGTGGCCTGCGATGTGCGCACCCGCTTCTGTGACGCCGCACGCATTTTCGGACCCCAGAAGGGTGCTTCGCCGCCGAAGATCGAGCTGCTGACCCGCCGCCTGGAACGACTCGTCGACCTGTACCACGAGCGCTATGGGATCGACGTCACCGAGATGCCCGGCGCGGGCGCGGCCGGTGGCCTGGCGGGCGGTCTGGCGGCGGGCCTGCGGGCCGAGCTGGCCCCCGGGTTTGAGGTCGTCGCAACCGAGGTTGGCCTGCCCGAAGCGATCGAAGGCGCCGATCTGGTCATTACCGGCGAAGGACGGCTCGATGCAGGTTCGTTCGACGGGAAAGTCGTGGGCGGCGTGCTGGAGATGGCGGCCGAGGCCGGAGTGCCAGTGGGCGTCGTCGTGGGCGCTCGAGATCCAGGTACCGATCCTGCGGATTGGCGCCCACCCACAGGCGAGTCCCCCCTCACGCACCTTGTAGTGCTGACCGAGCGCTACGGGGCGGAGCGGTCGATGGGCGACACGCTGTCGGCAGTGCGCGATGCCGCCTCTGATCTGGCGGCAAATCTGGTCTCTTGAGTTGGCGGTTAGCACTCTCAGCTCTAGAGTGCTAACCGCGTCATGAGGTGCAGCAGCGACGTGGCGCCCCGTCACCCAGTTGCCCATGCACCAATAGGCCCATTGACAAATCAACCCGATTGACCAATCAACCCGATTGACCAATCAAAACAGTGTCACCGAGGACAGGAGCCACCTGATATGGCCAAGATGATCACGTTCGACGACGAGGCCCGCCGCGCGCTCGAGTCGGGCATGAACCAGCTCGCCGACGCAGTGCGCGTCACGTTGGGCCCCAAGGGTCGCAACGTCGTGCTGGACAAGAAGTGGGGTGCACCCACGATCACCAACGACGGCGTGTCGATTGCCAAGGACATCGAGTTGGAAGACCCGGTGGAGCGCATCGGAGCCGAACTCGTCAAGGAAGTCGCCAAGAAGACCGACGACGTTGCGGGCGACGGCACCACCACAGCCACCGTGCTGGCATGGACGATGGTGCGCGACGGCCTGCGCAACGTGACTGCAGGTGCCAACCCGATGGCCGTGAAGCGGGGCATCGAGGCCGGCGTCGAAGCCGCCGTGGGTGCTATCGAAGACATGGCGATCAGCGTCACCGATTCGAAGACCCATGTCGCCCAGGTGGCGGCAATCTCTGCCGCCGACAGCGACATCGGCCAGCTGATCAGCGACGCGTTCGACAAGGTCGGCAAGGACGGTGTGATCACCGTTGAGGAATCGCAGACCTTCGGCCTCGAGATGGATCTCGTCGAGGGCATGCGCTTCGACAAGGGCTACATCTCGCCGTACTTCGTCACCGATCCCGACACGCAGGAAGCCGTGCTCGAGGAGGCGAACATCCTGTTCATGCAGGGCAAGATCTCGGCAGTGCGTGACGTGCTGCCGGTGCTCGAGAAGGTGACCCAGGCAGGCAAGCCGCTCGTCATCATCGCCGAGGACGTCGAGGGCGAGGCCCTCGCCACGCTCGTCGTGAACAAGATCCGCGGCACGATCCGCTCAGTGGCTGTGAAGGCTCCCGGATTCGGCGACCGCCGCAAGGCCATGCTCGCCGACATGGCGATTCTGACCGGTGGCCAGGTCATCAGCGAGGACGTGGGTCTCAAGCTCGAGAACACCACGCTCGATCTGCTGGGCACCGCCCGCCGAGTGGTCGTCTCCAAGGACGAGACAACCATCATCGAGGGTGCTGGCGACGAGTCCGAAGTGCGGGGTCGGATCGAGCAGATCAAGAACGAGATCGAGAACTCCGACTCGGACTACGACCGCGAGAAGCTGCAGGAGCGGCTGGCGAAGCTGTCCGGCGGCGTTGCAGTTCTGCGCGTCGGTGCGGCCACCGAGGTCGAGCTGAAGGAAAAGAAGCACCGCATCGAAGACGCGGTCAGCACCACCAAGGCGGCCATCGAGGCCGGCGTGGTGGCTGGTGGCGGTGTCACCTTGGTGCGGGCTGAGTCGGCAGTGCAGGCAGCAGCGGAAGCCCTGGATGGTGACGAGGCCACCGGTGCCCGGCTTGTCCAGCGTGCGCTGTCGGGACCGCTGAGGCAGATCGCCGAGAACGCCGGCCTTGAGGGCGGCGTAGTGGTCAGCCGGGTCCGTGAGCTTGAGGGCTCGATAGGTCTCAATGCTGCTACTGGCGTGTACGAGGACCTCGTCGGAGCAGGCGTCATCGACGCCGCCAAGGTGACGCTGTCGGCGCTGCAGAACGCTGCGTCGATCGCCGCACTATTCCTCACCACCGAAGCGGTCATCTGCGAGGAGCCCGATTCCGGTGGCGGCGGCGGCGGCATGCCGGACATGGACTTCTAGCGGGAGCCTTCACAGACCCCCACGAACACCCCAATCCAACACTGCACAACCCAATGAAGTAGCCCGGGTCAACGCCCGGGCCGCTTCGCGCCCCCGTCGTCGCCGCCAGCTTCCTGATATCTTCTGCCTATGGCGAAGACATCTGTGGAGATCGATCGAGACATCGCTGCTCAGGCTGCGGAGATTCTTGGGACAGCGACACTGCGCGAGACCATCGATGCCTCGCTGCGCGAGATCGTGAACGTGAAACTTCGCCTCGAACTCGTTGAAATGCTGTCCGAGCCCGGCCGTTTCGACTTCGCAGCAGCGGAACACGCGTGGGGTGGGCAGCACTGACGTGGCCCGCGCCACTCATCTCGCCGATACCAGCGCATTCGGACGCTTCCAACGCCCGGAGGTCCGCGAAGCGGCCATTCCCATAGTCGCGTCCGGGCGGGTTGCGCTGTGCGCTCCGGTGATCTACGAGCTGGGGTTCAGCGCTCGCAATGCCGCTGATTACGACGAGATCATGATGCGAGCTGCCGCCTTCGAAGTGGCCCCGACCAGTGACGGCGACCTCGGCAGAGCACTCGCGATACAGCGCCAACTGGCGCGCCGCGGACACCACCGGGCCGTCTCGCTGGTTGACATGCTGGTTGCCGCAATTGCAGAAAACCGCGGCCTGATCGTCTTGCACTACGACGCCGACTTTGATCTCATCTCTGACATCACCGGTCAACCCACCGAGTGGATTGTCGAACGAGGAACCGCCGACTGAGCCCGATGGAGGGAACGTGGATGCCGGTTCACGCCTGTGAACAGACGGGTAGCAATCCGTACTGTGCGCCGGCGATCGGGTACCGGCACGGACGAAACGATGCGGGGGGTGCCGGTACCCTGACCTGATGCGGCGGGGGCGCACGATGCGGGTGCTGGTGGACCGGCTGCGACAGGGCGAATGGCGACGATCGCCCGATGAGGTCGTGGTGGAGGAGCCACTCGAGATCCGCCTCGACGGACACATGGTGGCGACCACGATGCGCACCCCAGGTCACGACTACGAGCTTGCCGTCGGGTTCTGCGCGGGCGATGGGTTGCTCGGCGGCGCGGCGGTGACAGGAGTGCGCTACTGCGGCGAAGGGCCGGCGGCCGAGTTCGAATACAACGTGGTCACCGTCGAGACCGGCGGCAAGGCGCCAGTGCCCACGCCCCGCCTTGGCAACGTCAGCGCCGCCTGCGGGATCTGTGGCAGCACCACCATCACCGACATGGCCGCACGCATGGGCCCGCTGGCGGGCACCCAACAATTCAGCGTCGATGCCGTTCACCTAACCCTGGCCGCCGTTCCCGCGGCCCAGGAGATGTTCGGCCGAACAGGCGGGCTGCACGCCGCCGCGACCTTCGACATCAGCGGCAGCGTCGACATCGTGCGAGAAGACATCGGTCGCCATAACGCCGTCGACAAGGTCATCGGCCGCCGATTGCTCGATGGGCGCGACGACTCAGCTGCCACCGCCCTGTTCGTCAGCGGCCGCGCCAGCTTTGAGATGGTGCAAAAGGCCTGGGCGGCGGGAATCGGCACCCTCGTCGCGGTCAGCGCCCCCAGTTCGCTCGCCATCGAGGCGTCCCGGGCGGCGGCTATCACGCTGGCGGGTTTCGCGCGTGGCGACGAGCTCAACGTCTACTGCGGCAATCTGGCCGGAATACCGGCACGACTCGGCGAGTCCCCCGCGAGCGCCGGAGTTCATTCATAGGCTGCGGCGGTGTCGGTGATGCCGGAAGTGACGACGTCCGTCGGATGGGGTGTGCTGCACCTGTTCTGCAAGCTCTCACCCGACACGAACACCCGTGCCGTGCTCGCAGCGGTCAAGACCGCAGCGAGCGGAGATCACCAAGTGCTCACCGTGGCAGTGCTCGGCCACAAGGCCGACATCGGCTTCATGGCGCTCGGACCCGATCTGTGGCAGCTGCGCACGCTCCAAGCCGACTTGCAGCAGGCCGGAATGGAAGTGGTCGACAGCTACGTGTCCATGACCGAGACCAGTGAGTACGCCCCCGACCTGCCCCCAGAGATGAAAACCCCGCGGCTGTACCCGCAACTGCCGCCCGAGGGCAAGCGGGCCTTCTGCTTCTACCCGATGTCCAAACGCCGCAGCGCCGTATCCGAAGGCAGCGGCAACTGGTTCACGCTGCCCTACGACACTCGCCGCGAGCTGATGTACGAACACGGCAAGTCGGGCCGCCAATTCCGGGGCCGCATCCTGCAAGTTGTGACGGGATCCACTGGAGTGGACGACTTCGAGTGGGGCGTGACGCTGTTCGGCGAGCACCTCGACGACCTCAAAGACGTCGTTTACACGATGCGCTACGACGAAGCCAGCGCTGTCTATGCCGAGTTCGGCAGGTTCTACACCGGCCTGCTTGCCGACCCCGAGACTGTCTTGGAACGTATCGGCCGTCGTTCAAACCATTGGGGGGGCCTCGGCGGATCGCAGCCCGCGCAGGGCGCGCCGTAACCTGTTCGCGTGCCGGTGCGCCGCCCGTGAGGCGCCGGCGGTGCTTCGGTCGCGACTGAATTGAGGCCGCCATGTCCGACTATTCCGCTCCTATCGACGACATGCTCTTCGTGCTTGAGCACGTGGCCGATCTGGAAGCTCTGGTCGCCCACGAACGCTTCGCGCATGCCGACATGGAGACCGCAGGCGCACTCCTCGATGAAGCCGGCCGCTTCATGTCCGCCGAGTTGGCGCCGCTCAACGCGACCGGTGACCAGCAAGGGCTCAACTTCGACGACGGCGTCATCACTCATCCCGACGGATTCGCTGAGGCCTATCGCAAGTTTGTCGATGCCGGTTGGAACGGCATGGGCTTCGATCCCGACTACGGCGGCGGCGGGATGCCGTGGTGCGTGGGACTCGCCGTCCAGGAGATGCTTACCGCGGCCAACATGGCGTTCAGCCTGTGCCCGCTGCTGACCCAGGGCGCCATTGACGCCCTGACCCACCACGCCGATGAAACCCTGCAGCAGACCTTCCTGCCCAAGATGATCAGCGGCGAGTGGTCCGGCACGATGAACCTGACAGAGCCGCACGCCGGCTCCGACGTGGGCGCCCTCACGAGCAGGGCCATCCCGCAGCCTGACGGCAGCTACCTCATCACCGGGACCAAGATCTTCATCACCTACGGCGAGCACGAGCTGACCTCCAACATCGTCCACCTTGTGCTGGCACGCACGCCGGACTCACCTCCGGGCACTCGCGGCATCAGCCTGTTCCTGGTCCCTAAGTACCTCGTCAACCCCGACGGCTCGCTCGGGCGGCGCAACGACCTGCGAGCGGTGTCCACTGAGCACAAGATCGGCATTCACGCTAGCCCGACCTGCGTGATGTCCTACGGCGATGACGAGGGTGCTGTCGGCTATCTCGTCGGCCCCGAGAACGCCGGCATGCGTGCCATGTTCACGATGATGAACAACGCTCGCCTGTCGGTGGGCCTGCAGGGCCTGGCACTCACCGAGCGGGCGTACCAGCAGGCGCGCGAGTACGCGCTGACCCGCAAGCAGGGGCGGGCGATCGGCGCCGAGCTGCCCCCAGGCGATTCGTCGCCGATCGTCGATCATGCCGATGTGCGGCGCATGTTGCTGACGATGCGCGCCAACGCCGAGGCCATGCGGTGCGTGATGTACCTGAACGCCGCGGCCATCGATCGCTCCATCGTCGCGACCGATCCAACCGAACGGCAGCGAGCTGATGAGCTCACGGCGATCCTGACGCCGATCAGCAAGGGCTGGGGCACCGACCTTGGCGTCGAGATGACCTCGCTGGGCGTGCAGGTGCACGGCGGCATGGGCTACATCGAAGAAACCGGCGCTGCACAGCATTGGCGCGACAGCCGGATCGCCCCGATCTACGAGGGCACCAACGGCATCCAGGCTGCCGACTTGGCCTTCCGCAAGCTGCCGCTTGAAGGCGGCGAGGCCATGGCACGCCTGATCGGCGACATGGGGGCGACGGCGTCCGAGTTGGGCACCAGTGACGACGCCCATCTGGCCGCCATCGGGGCCGCACTCGGCGATGGCGTCGCTGCGATGGGTGACGCAGCCATGTGGCTGGGCGGTCAGCTCTCCGCGGCGCCGAACGATGTGGCCGCCGGCTCCTCGCCGTTCATGCGGTTGTCCGGCGTCGTGGTCGGGGGCTGGCTGCTGGCCCGCAGCGCTCAGACGGCAGCCGGATTGCTTGCACAGCAGGGACTAGCGGTCGAGCAGGCTCGTGACGCCGCGTCCGCAGCGTCAGCCTCCAGATCGGCCGGCGCCGCATCGCCGCAGTTCCTGGCCGACAAGATCACCACCACCCACTTCTACGCCGACCAGATCCTGCCGACCGCTCGTGGCCTGGTGCCCGCAGTGACCGGCGGCGCCGATCTTTTCTTCGCAATCCCCGCCGAGCGGCTCTAAGCAGAGGAGATTCCGCACCGATGACTGTGGCCGAGGACTGGGAGCGACGACATGGCCAGCTCGCATGCTGACGGAGGGCTGAGCGTGCAGGACGCGTCGGCGTCGGCCGAAGCCTCCATCAGCCTGCTGCGTGGCTTCTTCGAGCATTCGGGACCAGTGGTCGTGGCCTTCAGCGGCGGCGTCGATTCGGCGCTGGTGGCATGGGCGGCCAACGACGTTCTCGGAGACGATGCGCTCTGCGTGACGGCGGTCTCGGCGAGCCTCGCGAGCGATGAGGCTGGGGACTGCGCGGCACTGGCTGCGGAGTGGGGACTTGCGTGGCAGACCGTCGAGACCGACGAGATGGCACGCGCTGCATATCGCGTCAACGACGCAGACCGTTGTTTCCACTGCAAATCAGCTCTCATGGACCAGCTCGAGCCCCTGGCAACCGAACGCGACGCGGTGGTGGTGCTCGGCGTCAACCTCGACGATCTGGGAGATCACCGGCCGGGCCAGCACGCGGCACAGAAACGGGGAGCACGATTCCCGCTCGTCGAATCCGGTTTCGCCAAGGTCGACGTCCGGCGTGTCAGCGCCGAATTGGGTTTGCGCACCTGGGACAAGCCCGCTGCCGCATGCCTGGCCTCTCGGGTGCCCTACGGCACGCAGGTGACGGTGCCGCTGCTGGCACGGCTCGATCGGGCCGAGGCTGGATTGCGCCGGCTGGGTTTCCGTCAGCTGCGAGTCCGCGACTACGGCGACACGGCACGCATCGAACTGCCGCTCGACGATCTTGCCGAGGCGATTCGCCGGCGTGAAGCCCTAGTGGAGACGGTGCGCGCCGTCGGTTATCGCTACGTCACGCTCGACCTGGAGGGCTTCCGCTCGGGCAATCTCAACGGCGCGCTGGCGAGCGACATCTCTGCCGCCTCGGCCCCAGAGGCCGACTGATGAGCGCAGCCGGGACCGGTGCCGAGGCCCCGGCGGTGCCGCCCGGCACCGCGTTGGGGGGATCAGTGGACGAAGCCGCAGAGCTACTGGCCGATCTCGCTATCGCCGCGTTGCCCGGCTGGGTCGAGCGCTGCGTGGCCGATGCCTGCGAGCGCGGGGGCGTTGCCGCTGTGGATCTCAGCGGACCGGCGCGTGCCGCTGGTTTGCAGTGCGCAGCCGAGACTGGCCCTGCGCTGCGCGATCTGCTGGCAACCGACGTCGACGCGCAGACATCCACGCCGTTGAGCGTGCTGCGCGCCGCAGTGCGATTCCCGACTCGGGTGCTCGCGGACGGCGGCGTACCGGAGCCCGGCCGGGACGACTTCAACGCGTCACGTTTCCCCGACGATCCCTACGGTCTGACACCGGCATCGTTCGCCGACATCGATCCGGGGCTGGGACCGATCGGCATCGGGTGGGGAGCAGCGAAGGCATACGAGGTGCTGCAGCGTCGGCGCGCGGAGGGACAACGATGACGTCGTTCGGCGAGCGCCGCGCTGGGTTGATCGAAACGGCAGCCGCCGACCAACTGCCCGCGGCGCTGTCTGCGCTCACCGATTCCTGGCTAGCCGAGAGCTATGCGACTGAGGCCGCCGAGTGCGGGCTGGGCGGCGCGAGCGGCGCCAGCACGGGTGTGGCCCTCGTGGCCGTCGGCGGCTACGGCCGTGGCGAGCTGTGCCCCGGCAGCGACATCGATCTGCTCTTGCTGCACGACGATGTCGATACGGGCAACCTGGCCGACCGCCTCTGGTATCCGATTTGGGACGAGAAGCTCAAACTCGGCCACGCCGTGCGCTCGATGTCGGGGACGCTGGAACTGGCAGCATCCGACACAGACACGGCCACGGCGCTCGCCGATGCCCGCCACTTGGCCGGCGACGCAACCCTGACAGCCCGCCTCATCTCCGGCGTGCAATCCGACTGGCGCGACAACGCAGCACAGCGGCTCGACGAGCTGCGCCGTTCTGTCAGCCGCCGGCACAGCCAGAGCGGTGAGGTGGCGTTCCTGCTGGAGCCCGATCTCAAGACGGGCCGCGGCGGAATGCGCGACGCGCATGCGATCAGGTGGGCGCAATTGGCGGGGGTTGAACTGCTCGCTGCGGACACCGAACGCCTCGATGAGGCCTACCAGACGCTGCTGCGGTCCCGGGTGGACTTGCACCGGACCACCGGTCTGCGCAGCGATGTGCTCTCCGCCGATGATCAGGACGCGGTGGCCGAGCGATCCGGCGCAGTCGACGCCGATGCCTTCATGGCCGACATCGCGCAGGCGGGGCGCATCATCACGTTCCTGTCTGACCAGCTGTGGTCAACCATTGCCCGCCAGAGCACCGCCTTTGTGGCGCCGGATGTCGACATCGCCGGACTGGCAGTCCGCGACGGAGAGCTGGTGATCGATGGCGATCCAGCCGCCGACGTCGTCCTGGTGTTGCACGCAGCGGTGCAGTCGGCCCGCGGGGGCATCCCGATCAGCCGAGCCAGCCTCGACAAGCTGGCCGAGCGCCAGGCGCAGTTCCCGGACCCGTGGCCCCACGGCGCGCGAACGCTGTTCGTCGAGCTGCTGGGCTGCGGACACCGCGCTATCGATGTCATCGAGACGCTCGACTACTTCGACGTATGGACCCGGGTGCTGCCCGAGTGGGCGCCGAACCGCAATCGCCCTCAGCGCTCCCGCTACCACCGTTTCACGGTGGACCGGCACCTGCTCGAGGCCGTCGCCGAGGCGGCCCGCTTCACCCACCGGGTGGCGCGTCCCGACCTACTGCTGATGGGAGCGCTGCTGCATGACATCGGCAAGGGATATCCGGGCGATCACACCCAGGCCGGCATGCGCCTGGCGGGCCCCATCGCCCGGCGCTGCGGTTGGAACTCCACCGACGCGGACACCTTGGTGCGCCTCGTGCAGCACCACCTGCTGCTGACCGACATCGCGACCCGTCGCGACCTCGACGACCCGCTGACTGTCGCCACCGTCGCCCGTGCCGCCCAGACCCAGGAATTCCTGGAGCTTCTGGCGGTCATGACCGAGGCCGACTGCTTGGCCACCGGCCCCATGGCGTGGGGGGACTGGACCGCCAACCTGGTCTCCGCACTCGTAGAGATGACCTCTGAACATCTGAGCGGTTCCGATTCGACGCCGTCGACTCACCGCCGCCTGCTCACCACCGACGTCGTGGAGTTGATGTCGGCCGGCGAAACGGCACTGCGAGTCGATGGCAACGTCCTCACCGTGGTCGCACCCGACGAGCGCGGCCTGTTCAGCCGCGCGGCAGGCGTGCTGGCACTGCGGGGGCTCGACGTGCTGCAAGCGGACGCCTATTCCAGCCCTGCGGGCATGGCGGTGTCGTCATTCCGGATCGTGCCGCCCGACACGCCGGTCGATTGGGACCGGGTCACCTACGACGTGCGCCGGTCGCTGCGAGGCCACCTGGCGCTGGAAGCGCGCATAGCGGAGCGTGCCCGCGTGTACCGGCGGCGCCGGGCGCTCTCAGCGACACGGGCCGCCACCAGTGTTACGTTCGACGCCGAGTCGGCCACGGGAGCAACGATCGTGGAGGTCCGCACTGAGGACCTCATCGGCGTGCTGTACAAAGTGACCCGAGTGCTGGCCGAGATGGGTCTCGACATCCGGTCCGCCAAGATCCAGACGTTGGCCAACGAAGTGGTCGACTCGTTCTACGTGGTCGGTCCCGATGGTCCGGTCATCGACGAGGCGCACCAGCGAGAGGTTGAGCTGTCCCTGCGCCACGTCCTGGCCTGAGCGACGCAGCTGTTCAGTCTGGTTCCTGCTGACGCAAGAACTGCTCCAGCTCGTCGAAGAGGCCGTCGGGGTTCTCGACCATCTCGCTGAAGTCCTCGACTGCTTCGGCGGCGGACTCCTCGAGAATCTGCTGCGCGTACTGGGCGAGGGTGTCGTCGCCCGCCACTAGCTCGTCAATCTGGCGGCCGTAGTTGGCGGCGGCGCTGTGCAGTTCCGACTCGCCCAAGTTGATGCCCATGAATCGGGCGACCCGCTCAGCCAGTGCCAAGGCGGCCTTCGGCGAGGGGTAGTTGTGCACGTAGGTCGGAACGGTCGCCCAGAACGACACGCTGGCGAAGCCGGCTCGATGGCAGGCGTCGTTGAGCACGCCGATGATGCCTGTCGGGCCCTCGTAGGTGGATTGGCGCAGGCCCATGGTGAGGTTGAGGGCGGCGTTGTTGGAGGCGCCCACGACGTTGATCGGGGCGTTGTGGTGGGTGTCAGTGAGCAGAGCGCCCAGCGTGACGACGGTGGAGACGCCCAGCGAATTCGCCATCTCGATGATCACGTCACAGAAGGTGCGCCAGCGCAGCCGGGGTTCCACACCCAGCACGGTGATCACCGTGCGGCCGTCGTCGGCCTCGCCGATCCGCACATCTGGCGTGGGCCAGTCGATCTGCCGCTCGCCGTCGACGACCTGCACGCTGGGCCTCACCGAGGCGAAGTCGTAGAAGTATTCTGGGTCGATCTGGGCCACGGGATGGCAGCGGAAGCGTCGCCGCAGGTACTTGGCCGACTCGGTGGCCGCATCGCCGGCGTCGTTCCAGCCGGAGAATGCTGCGATGAGCACGGAGTCGCTGCTGGGTTCGGGTCGTTCGAACCACTCGAGATGGCCCACGGCGGCGAGGCTACCGGCACCCCCATGCAGGCCGACCCCGACGCTCGGGTCTGCCCCTACGATGCGCACCGTGGCTGATCTCGCCGGTGCTCGAGGCGACACCGCCGACGCGGGCGCGCACCATGCCGATGTTCGCGTCGAGGTGTGCGAGCGTGTCGACAACGCTGTGGTCACCGCCTTCGCGCGGCTGCATCCGCAGCTGTCGAGCTCGCCGCCGCCTGATGCCGAGACGCTCGAGGGCATCGTCGGCCATCCGGCCAACACGATGCTCGTCGCCCGCGCAGGGTCTGATGAGGCCGGATCCGATGAGATTGTCGGCGCGATGATTCTCGTGCTGTTCCCACTGCCGAGCGGCGTGCGGGCCTGGATAGAAGACGTCGTGGTGGACGAAGGAGCGCGCGGCCGCGGCATCGGAGCAGCGCTGAACCGGCGGGCCATCGAGATTGCTCGACAGGCCGGCGCGCGCACCGTCGACCTCACCTCGCGACCTGATCGGGAGGCCGCGAACCGCCTCTACGCCCGGCTCGGCTTTGCGCAGCGCACCACCAACGTCTACCGGCTCGACCTGTGAGTACCGTTCGAGCGCAAACGTTGCGCCACCCACCACTGCCACGCACCACTGGGGGACCCCGGAATCATGGATCCTGACAGCATCAACTTGGGCCTGTTCGTCCTGCGAGTAATCGTCGGCGTCACCTTGGCGCTGCACGGCATCGCCAAGTTCCGGGGTGGCATCAAAGGCGTCGGCAATTGGTTCGAATCCGAGGGTCTGCGCCCTGGTCTGCTGCACGCGTACCTCGCGGCCCTCACCGAGATCTGCGCCGGCTTCGGCCTGGCACTCGGACTGGTGACGCCGCTCAGCGCGATGGCGTTCATCGGCGTGATGTCGACGGCCGGGTGGGTCGGCCACCGGAGCAACGGGTTCTTCATCATCCGCGAGGGCTGGGAGTACGTGTTCGTGCTCGCTGTGGCTGCGGCGTCACTGGCGGCCACCGGGCCCGGGGACTGGTCACTCGACAACGCGCTGGGTCTCGACTGGAACGGACCTGTCTGGTTCGTCATCGCTATCGCCGGCGGGCTGGTCTCGACGATCCTGCTGTTGGCCGCGTTCTACCGACCGAATGCGCCAGCGGAGACGTGACCTCTGGGGTTCACCCGTGAGGCCCAGGCCATGAGACCTCGGCGATGAGTGGGGGATTGCTGGGTCGGCTGGTCGGCTATGGCACCGTGTCAGTGGGCACGGTGGTCGTGACGCAAGGCGTTCTGGTTGTTGGGTACGCCGTGCTGGGATGGCCCGCGGTGGTCGCCAACGTGGTGGCAGTGTGCGTGGCGGCCGGACCCGCGTACTACGCCAACCGGCGCTGGGTGTGGGCTCGCACCGACCGGCACTCGGTCACCCGAGAAATCCTGCCGTTCTGGAGCTACAGCCTCGCCGGCTTGGGCGTCTCGTCGCTGTTCGTGGCGCTGGCCGAAGGGTGGTGGCCTTCCACCGTGGCCGTCTCCGCGGCCAACCTGGTCGGTTTCGGTGCTCTGTGGGTGGGCAAATTCCTGCTGCTGGACCGTGTGCTGTTCGCCCGTCCAGCGTCGGGTCCGGTGACCGGCACACCGGAGCGCTGATGAACCCTGCGCTGGCTGTGCTGGCCCAGCAGGTGAAGGGCTTCATGCCCCACACCGAGGGCTTGGCGCTGTACCGGGCCGCCATCGAGGCGGCGACACGCGGACCGCTCGTCGAGATCGGCTCGTACTGCGGCAAGTCGGCCGTGTACCTGGGCGCTGGCGCGGCGGAGGTCGGGGGTGTGTTGTTCACCATCGACCATCACCACGGATCCGAAGAGATGCAGGCCGGCTGGGAGCACCACGACGCGGACATGGTCGATCCCCGCACCGGTCGCATGGATTCCCTGCCGCTGCTGCGCCAGACCATCGAGCGCGCCGGTCTCGAAGAAACCGTGGTGCCCGTCGTGGGCGACTCGGTCACGATCGCGGCCCACTGGGGCAATGCCGCCCTGGTGTTCATCGACGGCGGTCACGGCGAGGCCCCGGCCCACGCCGACTACGAAGCCTGGTCGCGCAAGGTGATGCCCGGAGGCCTGCTGGCCATCCACGACGTGTTTCCCGATCCCGCCGATGGCGGTCGTCCTCCCTACGAGATCTGGTTGCGGGCCCTTGCCGACGGCTTCGCTGAGCACGCCGCCGAAGGCAGCCTGCGCGTCTTGGGCAGACCGATCAGGGCCGGGGCGCAGTGATGAGTGCCTCGGCAGCTGCGGTGCGGCGGTCGAGGGCGTCAGTGGCCAGGAGCACAGCCGCCGCCGTGTAGGTCGACTGTTCTTCGTGCGGGAAGGTCTTGCCGTGGGGCACGACCCAGCCCGTGTAGTAGGCGCCGTCGACCGTCCGCAGTGGCTCAGTGGCCTCAATGAGCCAACGGGCGGTAGCGCTCTCACCGGCGCGCAGGTACGCGAGCGCGCACTCGCAGGTCTCCGCAGCGGTCACCCAGGGCTGATCGGCCACACAGCGCACGCCGTGGTCGCCAAGCAGGAATTTCGGTGCGCCTGCGGCGAGGTGGGCCCGGGCCTGCGCGCCGTCGAGGGCTCCGCACAGCACCGGGTAGTACCAGTCCATCGCCCAGCGATCCTTGGGCTCGAAGCCATCGGGTCGGTGGCGGATCTGACGTTCGGTGCGTGCCAGCGTGCGAGCCCACGCCGGTCGCGCGCGGCCCAGCAGGCTCGCCAGCGCCAGCCCGCATCGCAGCGAATGAACGATCGACGACGAGCCGGTCAGGAGCGCATACGGCCACGGCGTGCCGTCGGCATGCACCGCCCAGGGGATGTGCCCGCTGGCGGTTCGCAGCCCCACCACGAAGTCGAGGGCACGTGCCACCGTCGGCCACATCGTCTCGACAAAGCCGCGGTCTGCGGTGCAGAGCCAGTGATGCCACACGCCCACGGCCACATAGGCGCAGCAGTTCGTGTCGACCTTGGCGTCCTTGATTCCATGCGCGGTGTAGTAGTTGTGCCAGCTGCCCGAAGCTTGCTGGTTCGCCCGCATCCATTCGTAGGCGGCCTCGGCAGCGCTGTGCCTGCCCGCTGACGCCAGCGCCATGGCGGCCTCGACGTGATTCCACGGATCGGCGTGCCCGCCTTCGAACCACAGGATGAGGCCGCTCGGCTGCTGGCAGGCCTCGATGGCATCTGCGGTGGGCGAGATGTGCGCGGCCTCCAACAGCGGTGCGGCGCTCTCAACCAGACCGAGGGGACCCCTGCGGGCCCCGAGGGGTGCGAACTCAGGCGGCATGTGCCGCTCCCACGAGGTCGGCGTCGTCCAGCGCTCGGCAGCGTGCCGGTGCCTTGTATGCATACAGCACGAGCGACTTGGGCAGCACGGCGCTGAGCAGCCGGTCGAGCGTGCGCGTCAGCGGGGGTGCTGCGGTGATGTCCCACACCAGCAGCCGATGGAATGCCCGAACGAGCGGGTGCTGGTCGTTGTGGGGACCGACCAGGCAGCGCAGCCACCAGTAGGGCGTGTGCAGACCGTGCGCTCCGTGGCTGTCGGAGACCTCCAGTCCGGCTGCGGCCAGCTTCGCCCGAAGCTCCGAAGAGCTGTAGATGCGAACATGGCCCCCAGGCACTGCGGGTGCGTGGTAGTCGCCCGATAGCGCCCAGCACACTCGCTCGGCGCTGCGCGCCGGCACCGTCACGGCGATCGTGCCGCCTGGCCGAAGCACTCGTGCCAGCTCTGCAATGGCCGTCACGTCGTCGTCGATGTGCTCGAGGACCTCCGCAGCGATGACCCGGTCGAAGCTGCCGTCTGGATAGGGCAGCGCGGTGGCATCGGCCACGACTGCGTGGCTGATCCGCTGCGGGGCCTGCGAGTCGATCTCCCCGGCGTCATCCATGGCCGCGAACATGTCCGTGACGGAGCGGAGCTCGTCGGTATCACGATCCGAGGCGACCGTGACGCAGCCTCGCCGGACGCTCTCGAACGCATGGCGGCCCGCGCCGCAGCCCAGGTCCAGCACCCGGTCGCCGCGTTGGGCCCCGAGACGCTCGTAGTCGACGGTGAGCATCAGCGGCCGGCGAGCGCCTGAGAGCATGCGCGGATCGCCAAGCCTTCTCGTTGCGACACTTGTTATCTCCCGCTCTTGCTCGCTGCGCTCACGGGCCGCTCGGGCCATGGCTTCACCGTTCGGCTCAGCCTCGTGATCTGGGACGTGAGCGGCCTACGGGCCGGGGCATCTGCCAGCAATGCCCGGTATTGCTCGACGGTCTTGCGGGCCGTCGCCGCCCACGAGTAGTTGGCCTGCACCCGTGCCCGGCCAGCCGCACCCACGGTGGCACGCAGGTCGGGCTGTGACAGCGCCCAGCTGATGCGCGCTGCGAGGGCCTCCGAGTCGCCGGGCGGCACCTGCAGGCACGTCTCGCCGTCGGCGCCGGTGACTTCGGGCAAAGCGCCGCCGGTGGTGGCCACGAGCGGCACGCCGCACGACATGGCTTCGATGGCGGGCAGCGAGAATCCCTCGTACAGCGAGGGCACCACAGCCAGCTCGGCTTCGTTGTACAGCTCGACGATGCGCTCGTCGGGCACGCCGCTCACGAACTCGACGCAGCCGGCCAAGTCGAGTTGGTCGATGAGCCGGCTTGCCGCCGAGTCGTCCTTCGGTCGGCCGATCACCACGAGGTGCAGCGAGGGGTTTTCGGTGCGCAGCTTTGCCAGTGCTTCGAGCAGGTAGACGAGGCCCTTCATGGCCACGTCTGCGCTGGCGGTGGTCATGAGCCTGCCCGGCACAGGCGTCACGCCGGGCAGGGGTCGAAACTGGTCGGAATCGACGCCGACGGTGACGATGTTCAGGCGGGTGGGATCCACGCGCAGGTCGGTCACGATGTCGTCGAAGCTGTTGGTCGACACGGTCACGATGCGGTCGAGGCGCCGGGCCACCCGGTTCTGCATCCGGGTGAAGGCGTAGAAGCGCCGCATGGCGAGCCGCTTGCCTCGCGTCGGCGCGTGGGCGATCTCGAGCCGCCGGTCGACGGTGATCGGGTGATGGATGGTGCCGAGTGTGGGCATGCCGGCCCGTCGCAGCCAGTCGATGCCGTAGCCCAGGCACTGGTTGTCGTGCACCAGGTCGAAGTCGTCGAGCCGGCTGCGCAGGGCCCTGAAGGCTCGCAGGCTGAAGGTCAACGGCTCGGCGAACGATGCTGTGCACGTGATGGCGTACTCCAGCACGTCGACGGGCGAACGGAACTCCGCCACCTTGGGCACCCGGAACGGGTCGGGCATGCGGTACAGGTCCAAGCTGGGCAGTTCGGTCAGCTTGATGCCCGCGTCGAGGTGGGGGTAGGGCGGCCCGCTGAACACTTCGACGCTGTGGCCGAGCGCCGACAGCTCGCGAGCCAGGTGACGAACGTAGACGCCCTGGCCGCCGACCCAGGGGTGACCGCGGTAGGTCAGCAGCGCAACGCGCAGGGGCGGACCGCTGTCAGCCGGCGCGTCACTGGACCGCACGTCTGCTGGCCCGGCGTCGGGACCCATCGCAGCCTCCGTCTGAGTGCGAGAACCCAGCAGGCGAGTGCCCAGCAGCGCCGGAGCAAGCAGGCGAGTTCGTCAAGGTTGCGTGAGGCTACTGGGCAACCTGCTTTGGCCGATCCTGCCGGTGCCGCGGCGTGCCGCCGCCAAGCACGCCAGCTTGCGAGAAATCGATGACCCGGTTGGGGTCGTAGCGACCGTCGCTGGCCTCGATGGCGTCTGGGCTCAGGGCGCTGATGCACGAGCGGCGAGGACAGAATTGCTGGAAGTGCTCATCGACTGGGCTGCTCTCAAGATCGAGCACGGTGACGACGACGTTCCCAGCATTGACGGGGTGAGCCTCTACGCCACCCGATGAGCCAGCGGCTCGGGCCAATAGGCCGCCGGGAGCTGATCAAGGCCCTGCGGCGCTTGGGCTGGAGCGGTCCGTGGCATGGCAGCAAGCACCAGATGATGCACAAGGGCAAGCGCAAACTGCGACTGCCGAACCCGCACGGCCCCGACATCAGGCCTCAGCTGCTTGCGGTCATTCTTGAGGAGGCAGGAATCTCTCGCAAGGAATGGGATCAGGCAAGCCGCTGAAGCCGGCCTTGGCGGTAGCCCCGAACGGCCTACTGTGAATCCGCGCCGGCGCCGTTCGCAGCGCATGTGGGTTGGCGGCTCTTACCTCGTACTGATGTACTCGCGAGGCCAAGAGCCTCGCGATTCCTTCTTGGTGGAAGGGTCAAGGGGCATGCTGTTGCACCCCGCGTGCAAAATGGCGCTGTGGTCCCAGCCATCAATAGCGTCGCGTTAGTGAGGACCGAGGTGGCAACCACTTTGTCGGCGTTGCATGCGCGGTTGGATGCCCATTTCCAAGCCTTGGCAGAGACCCGTCAGCGGCTCCCGACTTCACACGGTGTCTATGCGATCGAACACGGTCTTGCCCAAGGGGATCTGTCCGTCCTCGGGGATGCCGTCGAATCCTGGATCTCGCAGGCGTATCCGTCACAAGAACATTGGCTGCCATTCGTCGTGTACGCGACCGAGGTTGGATATCGCTACCAGGGGGACGAGTACTGGCCAACCCTGGAGCGCCGCGCTCCCGGTTGGGAGCGACATGTCGGGCGGCCATACGTCAAATCCACTTTTGGACAGTTCCAACGGACTTACTTCGGCGCCAGGCCCCAAGGACGCTGGGCCGAGCACAGGAACATCATCAGCTGGCCTATTACCCACGCGATTCTTCCCACCGATCTCCAGCGTCAGCTCGCACGGCTGCTCTACGAATGTCGAGGGGCGCTGACCAGCGAATTGCTCGATGACGCTGAGCACCTCGGTGTTTTTCTCGGCGCCCATGCGCACAAGGCGTCAAAGCGCTTCCAGCAGTTCGCGCAGAACACTGGACTTCTCGGGCATGTAGCAGCGGCCCTGCTGGCCCGCGGCACAGATTCTCCGACAATCGAACCGCCGACCCTTGAGCGCATCAAACGCGATCTTGATGAGGTTCGCCATGCGCGTCAATGGCTCTCTGATGCCAAGTCTTCGGCGGAACGCATCCGCATTAGGGGCGCTTCGCGCGACCAGCAAACACGGCAGCGATTCATGGGCACCGCCGACGGACGCCCCCTTCCCACCTCTCCGGTGGATTTCTGGCTGCATCCTGGGGATGCCGGCTGGCAACTGCGTCTGCGAGTGCCAGATTTCACAACGCTCTATCGCAGGCATCCGGAGCTTCGACAACAGATTGAACGAGCCAGATGCCGCGTTGTCGGAACCGGGGGACGACGCCGTGCCACCGGGTGGCTGCTCGACTCGGGACAGCTGGTCGTTCTCACTGAGTGGCCCGGCTTTGACGAACCAGTATTCGAACTGGATCGAGCCACGTCCCAAGCATCGGGCTTGTTGGCTGATGAGGCACGCACACCTCCAGCGGAGCGCTGGCTGTTCCGAAGAGGCCTCGACGACAAGGGGCTCCTGGTCCGGTCGGGCTCAGTTCGGCCCGGTGCCCACTACATACTGTTGGGTCCAGGCTTGGAAGCACCGTCAGTCGACTGGATCCGCGTAGAGCCGGTTGACTGCATCGGCGCTGCCGCTTTGTCGATGGACATACCCCAAGACATCGGCTCAGCTGTCACCGAGATCGTCCGTGCATTGGGATGCGACGTGCAAACTGGTGTCGCGATCACACCGATTGGCTTGGTGCCAGCAGCATGGGACGGCACCGGGTTCGGCGAGTGGATAAGCGGAGACGATCCAATACTGGGACTGTTATCCGACCACGAAATCACCACTTTCATAGCCACGCTCAACGGTACCGAGCAGATTCATTTCCCCTGGGGAGAACCGGAGGATGGCCTTGTCGCCTTGGAACTCGCGGAGTTGGGTCCGGGCTGGCATGACCTGCGGCTGTCGTTCCTTGTACCCGATGGAACCCGGTCGATTCCTGATCTCCGAGTCGGGATCCGCATGCGCGAAGCAGAGGCACAGCGAACCGAAGGCACGTTCAGGGATCCGCTGCGTCTGCGCGTTCGTCCACAGGGCGCATCGCTGGAGGATCTCTGGGACGGACGCGCGACCGTCGAAGCGGACGGACCGCACGGGTTGCGTACAGGCGTCAGCGTTGCGTTGAGCAGCACAGACGAGCAGGCCACTGCGCGATGTGCTTTTCGGGTTCAATTGCCGGTCGCAGCAGCACGATGGCCGGAAGTCTTCAGGACCCAGGTAGCCCGACGGTCCGAATTCCAAAATGCCTACGACGACGCGACCCAGATCCGGCTGGGTCTCGGTGATGACGAACTCGGTCACGTCAGCGTCGAGCTTGAACGAGAACTTGAACCGTTGCGGTGGGGGTTTCGACGAGCACGAGGTCGCAGCGTTCTGCGCCTCTACCAATCTGCCGACACTGGCGGAAGAGTGGAGGTTTCCCGCTACCCGTTCCGTGCGCCGTTCGACCGCAAGCCGGCAACAGCTGTGGACTCGGATGGCTTCGACTTCTTCGATGCCGACGGCGGCTTGTTCGTTGCACGGCTCGATGGCCACGAAGCCCGTGCGATCCTGCCGCCGACGGTGCGCCATCTTCGACTGCTGAGTCGCGTGCGCGGCAACGTGCTTCTCGACATTCCCGGTCGGTCAGGGGCGATCGTGACTCAACTCGTAAAGCTCGCAGACTTGTGGTCAGGGTCGAGATGCCCCGGCGATTGGCTGGCGCACGACCGCCGAGATGCCGTGTTGAGAGCCATCGGGGGCGCGATCGGATCAATGGTAGGAGGAGGGACATGGGCCAAGCTCGAACGCCAGCATGCGAAGGGCAATCCGTTAAGCATCGCGGAACTCGAGGCAGGGCTAGCGAAGCCTTCAGACTGGCAGCCATTTCGTGAACAGGTCAGGGAGTTGGCAAGTGTCGGTAGTCAATCCCTCGACCCGCCCATAGAGCGCTACGGGGCGGTTCTCGGCCGTTCGTTGCGCATTGGGACGATCACGCAACTTGTCCATCACCTCGGTACTGGCGGGGACGTTGAGGAATTGCGAGAGGTGCGATCAGACGGTTCCAGGCTTCGGCTGGCCGAACTGCTGCTTCGTCTCGCGTCCGCTCCTGAGTCGCTGCGCGGTGAGTCGAGCGGAGCGGAGGGACCGAATTTCAATGTCGTGCTGGAGCGCCCCCTCCTGTTTCGGGGTGCCCGAATGCTGGCCATCGTCGCCGAGCAGCGAGGGCGGGTCTGGGAATGGGATTGAGAGCGATCAGGCCTCCCATGGCCCTCGATGCGGCTTCGACAGCTCTTGGGGTTGCGTCTGCAAGCGACCACAGTCAACTTCTTGCCGCCAGCTTGCGAAGAGCCGCTTCGCTCATGTGTCCGTCGACCCCATCGGAACTCATTGGGGCGGTTCGGGATGCGCTGAGTCCCCTGGTTCCACTAGAAAACGAGTCGCTCGTAGAGATACTTGACTCTCTGGTCGCCGCAGGCGATTTGGTCGAGGCCACAGAACAGCAGTCCGGGAGACGGCACCGCGTGATCTATCTGGGTCGTCCCAGATTCGTGCGACGCCCAGCAGGTGGCCTTGTTCTGTTCGGGACACGACCGGACAATGTGCCAATCGTCGGAGAGGCTCTGCAGGACCAGATCGCCGAGGTGGGGTATCTGCGTCGAATCGTCGAGCCCGACGACGAAGTCTTCGCTTCACTCGATGCTTACGGCCTCGACGAGGTATCCGATTCCGACTGGACAGGACAGCCGGAAACAGTCCCTGCGGCGGAGTTCGTCGATTCCTACCTCGGTGAGCTACAGCAGCGACCGTTGTCGGCAGCCACAGATGACTTCCGTATCCTCGACCCCGAGTCTCCGCCGCGGTACTACCGGGGCCGGTGGCGTCCGGCGGTTGCTTCGGACAGTGGAGTCTTCGTCGCCCGCCGTCGCCAGCGCTACGGTTCGGATCTTTGGTGCCTTGTCGAAGTGCACGACGATGAGCAATACCGATTGCTCGATCTGCCCCTTGACCCGATCGGGGTTCTGCGCGGCTGTGACGAGGCTTGGCGTCTGCAGGCAGCCATCGATTTCGTGAACGGCAATGCCCAAGAACTTCGAGTCCGCGGAACCGGCCGCGGCGGGGTACAGCTAGGCCTGCCGGCCCCGCCGCCGAAATGGCTGCAGAGACGCTGGGATCTGCTAGGACAACCGGTGCGGGTCCCATGGGCGCTGTTCGGCTATGAGTTCTCTACGGCGGACGCCCGAGACGAGGTGCCATTCGCATGCGGGCACCTGTGGATGCAGAGTCGAATCGAGCAAGAGGAAAAACCTGAGTGACCGAGACGAATCACGAAACAATCGGCGAAACGATCGACAAGATAGGCGCTGCGCTGCGGGACCATATCGAAGCGACATACCACATCAGCGACAAGCGACTTGTCGAGCAACGCCAAGCCCTCCTGAACGAACCAGGCGTCATCTCCCAGCAGCCCTACCTGGAATCCACTCCTCGCTATACGACAGGCCCGAGATTCAACGAGTTGGGTCTGCCGTCGGCCGCTGATGAAATCTTGAAGTTGGCGTCGCGCGCTCACGACGGCGGCGTCGCGTATCTCCACGACCCTCCGTACGAACATCAGGCATCAGCCCTCACAAGAACGATTCTGGAGAACCGGAGCCTCGTGGTCACCACCGGCACCGGTTCCGGCAAGACTGAGACGTTCCTGTCGCCCATATTGGCCAAGCTGGCGATCGAAGCGTGCGACTTACCCGACTCGTTCGTGATTCCGGCAGTGCGCGCTCTCGTTCTCTACCCCATGAATGCGCTCGTCAACGACCAGCTAGGGCGGCTCCGGCGCCTGTTCGGCGACCCACGCATCGCTCAGCAGTTCACTCAATGGGCCAACAGACCCGCCCGATTCGCCCGCTACACCAGCCGAACCTTGTATCCGGGAGTCAGGACCCGCGAAAAAGACAGGACACGCCTCAAGCCGATCGAGACGTTCTACGTCGACCTTCTCGAGCGAGCGGCAGGGTCCGGCGTGACGGCGCAGCAGGCCAGCAAGCTGATCAGCGAGTTGAAGGAGCAGGGCAAGTGGCCGGCCAAGCCGGACCTGCGCACTTGGTACGGATCCAAGAGGAGCCATTGGCAACGCAACGGCGAGTTCGTGCGCGCAATCACCCTCCCTGACGACTCCGAGCTGTTCACACGCCATGAGGTTCTCGCAGCTCCGCCCGACGTACTGGTCACCAACTACTCCATGCTCGAGTACATGCTGATGCGACCCCTCGAACGACCGATCTTCGAGGCCACCAAGGAATGGCTGAACACAAATCCTGACCAACGTTTCGTTCTGGTCATCGACGAAGCCCACCTTTACCGAGGCGCTGCCGGTGCCGAAGTCGCGCTGCTGATACGGCGGCTGCGGGCACGACTCGGGATCGAAGCGGATCGCGTCCAAGTCATCTGCACGAGCGCGAGCTTCGAAGATCAGAACGCTGCCCGCAAGTTCGCCGCAGAGCTGTCGGGCAAGGATGCAGCGGACTTCGAAAGCATCGCGGGTCAACTCGACTGGAGACCTGTGGACGCGCCGGGTTCCGAGGACGACATAAGCCAATTGACCGCTATCCCGCTCATGGACCTGCACTCGACCGACGAACTGATCCGTCGGCGAGCGGTCGAGGGCTTCTTGGAATGGCGCGCCATAGGCGGCGACGAAAGCGTCGGGCAACTGCTGCACCGTGCCGTGGATACCTACCCGCCGATGGGCCGGCTCATTAACCGGACAATGCAGCAAGCGCGACCACTGGCGGAACTGGCTCAAGACGTGTTCGACTCCTCGAGCGCTTATGCAGACAAGGCACTGACCGCATTGATCGCGCTCGGCAGCATGGCACGGCCCTCCACGGGAGCGCGCCCCGTGCTGCCCTGTCGGATACATACGTTCTTGCGGGGTCTGCCCGGATTGTGGGTCTGTCTCGACCCGCACTGCACGCAAACCGTAGGCGCGGGACCCGTTGGAAAGCTGTACTCCCAGCCTCGCGAGAGTTGCGAATGCGGAGCGCGTGTCCTGGAGCTGTACACGTGCCGAAACTGCGGCTCCGCGTACGCGAGGGCATACACGAACAACCTGTTGGAACCGGAGTTCTTGTGGCCCGAACCCGGCGAGCACTTCGAGTCCGCAACGGGCGCGGTCTTCGAACTCGAACCGTTGGACATCTGCTTGGAAGATCCCATGCAGAGCGTGGCTGAGCGTTTCGACCTGGACCTTGTGACCGGTCGCCTGGACCCAATGGAGGACGGGGACAGGTTCAGGACCGTGTTCCTGCCGATAGACCGTGAAGCGGGCGCCGTCGAGAATGACGACGAGGACGACGGCCGATCGCGTCGCCGAGGCGGCGAATTCCGGCCATGCGGGGTTTGCGGTCAGCAGGCGAGTTTCGGCCAGTCATCAGTTCAGGATCATCAGACGAAGGGCGATCAGCCGTTCCAAGCAGTCGTTGCCCGCCAGCTCGAAGTTCAGTCACCGGGTTCGCGGCCTGTCTCCGCGTTCGCCCCATTGCGAGGCAAGAAGGTGCTGGCGTTCTCCGACTCTCGCCAAATGGCCGCCCGGCTCGCGCCGAATCTTCAGAAGTATGCGACACTCGACGCTATACGGCCGCTCATGCTGCTCGGTCTGCGCGAATTTCGGCGCCACGAGTTGATTGGGTCCAATCTCAACCTTGACGATCTGTATCTCGCTGTCATGCTCGGCGCGCGAATGTGCGATGTCCGGCTTCGTTTCGAGTCGCGATCCGGTGAATCCATGCAACTGCAACGCGATCTCGACGCTTTGAAGGAACCAGATCTGCGCGATCTCGATGTGTTGTTGAAGCTTTACTTCGAAGCAAGATCGGCGAAGCCTCCGGAGTCACTGCTGTTGGCGATCGTCTCAACGGTCCGAGACAAGTGGACCGGCTTGCGGTCGCTCGCGCTTGCATCGCTAGTCGAACGCGACCGCTCCGGGCTGCTCGCTGCGCTGCCACCGCTCGAACCGTTCGACACCGAAGAGAAGCGTCTTGCCCTGGTGCGGTTGTGGATCAGTCACTGGACTGGCCCCGGTCTGTGGTTCGGGGACATGCCCGACAAGTGGTGGATGGACAAAGTCAGAGGCCACCGCGGCGGGTTCCGCCCGCTGAGCAGATGGTTCGAAGACAGCGACGCCTACCGCGAATTCGAAATCACCTGGCTTCCGGTGTTGCTGGAAAATTTGTGCGAACCCTTCGGCAGAACCTGGCGGATAAGAGCTTCGCGGCTCACCTTGGACACCGGACCTGGCTGGGCGTACTGCCAGACGTGCAAGACGACACAGCGACCGTTCCCGGGTGAAGACCGATGCGTTGCGTGTCGCCGCAAGGACGTCAAAGAGATCGATCCCGACACAGACACGGTGTTCATGGCGCGAAAGGGCTACTACCGGCAAGCCACGACCCGTGTGCTCGCATCGCACATGGAACCGCCGACCGTCCTCGTCGCAGCAGAGCACACTGCCCAACTGGGCGAAGCCCACCGAGACGCAGTGTTCTCCAAAGCAGAGGAACACGAACTCCTCTTTCAGGACATCGACATAACGGAAGCGATCGGCGGCGTGAGCCGTTCTGCTGTCGACGTCTTGTCGTGCACCACTACGATGGAAGTCGGCATCGACATCGGATCGCTGTCAGGAGTCGCGCTGCGGAACATGCCCCCGGCGCGAGCGAACTACCAGCAGCGCGCTGGCCGGGCAGGCCGACGAGGCAACACTGTCGCGACTGTCATCGGATTCGGAAGCGCGGACAGCCACGACGAGCACTACTTCAGCCACCCCGACGAGATGATCCGCGGCGCAGTCGACGATCCGATCCTGTGCCTCGACAACGCCGACATCGCCCGCCGGCACGTGACCGCGTACCTATTACAGCGCTACCACTCGGTTCGGCTGCCCGCCATTGAACCCGCGTCCCAGCCGCAGCTTTTCGAGGTCCTCGGCAAAGTCGACGACTTCATGGGGGATTCAGCACCTCTGAACCTGAACGATTTCGCCCGGTGGCTCGCCGAAGAGCAGACCCAACTCGGGTCAGAACTCGACTCGTGGCTTCCCGAGGAACTATCCGACACCGACCGACAGGGCATCCTCGACGGCTTCGTTGAGCGGACGATCACCGAGCTCAAACGTGCACTCGACCAGGATCCAGACGACGACAGTGCCACGCAGACCCCCAGAAGATCCGATCAGGCGCGCCAAGAGGACGACGACCCGTCCGCTGAGCTTCCCGCAGAATCTGGGGAAGAAAAGACAGATCCTCGACGCGTCAAGGAGAATCTGCTCGACCGGCTTCTGTACAAGGGCGTGCTGCCCCGCTATGCGTTCCCGACCGACGTGGTGTCGTTCCATGTGTTCGACGTCGAAGGCTCCACGGTGCATCGTCCGGCGTTCCATTACGCACCGAGCCAGGGATTACCAGTCGCGTTGACGCAGTACGCACCTGGCAGAGAAGTCTGGATCGACGGAAAGCTGTGGACTTCGGGCGCTTTGTACTCCCCGATGTTCTCCGGAAGGTATTCCGCATGGCAGGAGCGCCGCATCTACTTCGAGTGCCCTGTGTGCCGTTTCGCAAAGACCGTGCCTCTAGCTGAGTCCGAGCGAGGCAAAGTGGATGACTGTCCCGCATGCGGTGCACGGGACCGATTCGGCGAGGCGCGCCACTGGATGCGTCCCCCGGGATTCGCTCACCCCTATACCCAGACTGAGGGAACTTCGCCCGACGATCAACCGGCGCGCAGCTACGCGACCCGCGCTCAACTCGTCGCATCGTCCCCGGCGGACGAATCGGACTGGCAATCGGTCGCCAAGCGAGTCCGGCAGCACTACGCCAGGTCGTTGCTGCTCGTCACGAACACCGGACCGAAGAAGAAGGGATACACGTACTGTCTCCGGTGCGGCTTGATCGGGCCGACGGCGCGCCCCGCGGGCGATATCCGCTCTGGGCATGCCAAGCCATTTCCCGACCGGGACCATCCCGATTGCGAAGGAGGGATGGTCACAAGCGGGATGGTGCTCGGCACCGATTTCGTGTCGGACGTGCTTCTGATCGCATTGCGCGTGGACGAACCCATCTCCCTTCGACCCGGCAGCCGGCCGACTCAAGTCGCTCTGCGCACGATCGCGGAGGCAATCACGATCGCAGCAACCCGACGGCTCGAAATCGATGTCGGCGAACTCCAAGCGGAATACCGACCAGCGCTCACCGAACTCGGCAAACTCGGCCTCGAAGCGGAGATTTATCTGTACGACACGCTCGCGGGAGGCGCAGGGTTCGCCCGAGAAGTCGGGCGACTGAGCCAGGCGATCCTTTCAGATGCTCTGGAGTTGCTCGAACACTGCCCAGTCCAGTGCGACCGGAGTTGCTATCGGTGCCTGCGAAGCTTCAAGAACCGTTTTGAGCATGAGCGCCTCGACCGATTCGTCGGCGCGAGCCTGCTCGGGTATCTCTTGCACGACAACGAACCAGTCTTGGACGCGGCACGGGTCGAGCAATCCGTCAGTCGGCTCTTCGAGGATCTCACGCGTCACGGGATCGAACAGGTCGATTTTCGACGACAGCACCCCGTTTCGGTCCTAGGCATCGGCGAGGTTGTCGCACCGATCGCGGCCATCAAGGGCGACCGCACTCTCATCATCGGCACCTACGGGCCCCTGACTCCCGACTACCCCGCAGATCCTCTCTTGCGCGATGCAAAGGAACACAGCGTCGGCACGCAAGTGGAACTTGTCGATGAGATGGTCATCGGTCAGAACCTGCCCGATGCCAGTCTCCAGATCATCCGACGTGTCCGCGACATTTGATCGACGCGTCCTGTCGGGGATCGAAGGCATCGAGGGCGTCTGGGCGGAAGGGCCAGAGTGGTTCAGCTACTCGAGTGTCACCGAGGCTGAGGACTGTCCCAGGCGATGGGGCTTGAGAAGGGCCGCTTATGCGGACCTGTGGCCGGGAAATGGGTACCCGGACCGTCCGAACATCGCTGCGCTGGCAGGCGAGGTCGCCCACCGAAGCCTGGAGACCATCATCGGCGCGCTTGCCGACAACGGCTGCACGAGCCCACAAGACTCGGACGCGGTGATGGTCATGCGATCCCTCGGCGGCTACAGCGCCGTCATCCGTGACGCCGTCCGCGAACAAATGCGGCGGCTGGAGGACAATCCGCGGTGCCGCGGCCAAATCGACCACATCACGCGAGAACTCGAACAGAGGTCCGCTCAATTGCGGACAGACACACAGGCCCTTGTGTCACGATCCAACTTCGCACCACGGCCACACCGGACAAAGGCGCCCGCCGGGCCCAAATCGGGAGCGACGGCGCTCCAGCATCTGCCCGACGGCTCCTACACCGAGATGACGCTCACGTCCTCCGAACTTGGGATGACGGGCCGAGCGGACCTGGTGACGCTCACAGGCAGCGATGTCCACATTGTGGACTACAAGACGGGAGAGCCATCAACCGACCACGCTGACCAACTCCGCATGTACGCCCTCTTGTGGTCTCGCAGTGACCGCCCCGATCCGGCACGCCCCTACGCGACGCGACTCAGCGTGTCCTATCCCACCTGCGACATCGAAGTCGAAGTGCCGGCCGCAGCCGAGCTTGATGCTCTCGAGGCTCGCACGGTCGCTCGTCTCGAACATCTCGTCTCACAGCTTTCTGAGAACCCACCCGAGGCCCGACCCGACGAGCAGCGGTGCCGCTACTGCCCTGTCCGCCACTTGTGCGATCCGTACTGGAACTCACCAGCGTTCACAGCGGCCGACGAAGGCATCGGGGACTCGCGAGGAGAAGTCGTCGAAGTCACCGGACCGAAGACATGGACAATTCGCTCATCTAGCGGCGAAGACATGCTGCTTCTCGGCTCTGACACATCAGCTGAGTTCGCGCCGGGCTCATGGTTGCGCATACTCGACGCGCACGTCAGCCCAGCCGCTGACACCGACTCGGCTGTTGTGTCGCTTGTGTCTGCCTCTGAGGTGCATGTGGAGCGCCGGGCGAGCGGGCCTTAGCTTTGACGGCACCAGGCTTGGTTATGGGTCAGCCGATAGGGGCAACGGGACGCGTGCTCCGTGGCTGACAGGTCGCTGCGTCGTATGCGATGCGACGCGGCTGAGAACGCAATCGGACTGGATGCGTCCCAACAGCCAGCGTTGCGCCCACCAGTCCGCGATGCGTCGGACGTCATCGGTCAGAGTGTTCCGCGCCAGGTAGCGCGGCCGCGAATTCATCCCCAGGAGGTAGTCGCGGAGGTTGTGCACCAGCGAAACGCCGTAGATCAACCGCTTGCGGCCGTGGCGAAGCAACTGATCTGAGGGCCATCCCAGCGTGTCGAGCCCGGCGCGCACCTTGCGCATCTTCGGGTTTACCCCTTCGCCGAAGAGACTGTTCACGCGAGCGCCATTGCTGGTCTGCTCACAGAGCCGCACTAGAGCTGCGACGGTTGCAGCTGAGAAGTGTGACGTGCCGAATGACCGCGAGCGCCCCAAGCGCTCCAATCGAAGGTCCCCAGTCGCGTCGAGCACCTCGGCTGGGATGCTGACCCGGTTGTACTGGCTTGACGTCGTCCCGTACAGCGACGTGGTGCCGACATAAACAAGCCGCGACGAACGGCTGATAGGACGGCCGGCGATCGACGACGCGATCTCGCTCTCATAGTGCCGGTATTTGCGGTGATAGGCACGCACCACGGTGGGGCTGATCGCCAGCATCGCGATGAGCTTTCCGCCGATCACCTCGTTATACGGCGCGACAGCACCGCAGACCGTGAGGTCGGCTACCTCGGTGCCGATGGTGTCCCCTTTGGCGCGTCGAGCTATCGACTTGATCGCTCGACGGGCGGCCGGGTCCTCCACCGCGGAGCGAAGCCCCGAAGCGCGCGGCTTCGGGTACAGGAACCCCAGCAGTGCTGCCTTATCCCGCATCAGGTCAGCGAGAAGCAGGCAGCGCTTGCTCCGGTACAGGTCAGACTCGGCGCGGTCGGCCCAGTAGTCCGGGTGGCTTCGGTCGAGCATGTCGATGTGCGCGCGGCGAGCGAGCCGCTGGTGGTCGGCGCGTCGTGCCTTGGCCTCAGATCTCAGGATGTCAATCGATTCGGCGGTAGGGCAGTCCCAAAGCTTGGGCCAGAACAGTTCGTCCCGTATCAGATCATCGACATAGATCTCGTCCTTGCGCTGCTCGAGCCGGCTGACCAGCCAACGTGCGTGCGCTGCTTTGGGGTTGTAAGCCAACTCGGCAACTATGTCCTGCGGCCGCCACCCGATCCAGTGGTCGCGCTGGTCCATCTGCACGATCGCGCTGCTGAGCGCCGCGATGCCAATCACGGGGTGACAGTCAGCTGCCCGGTCGCGAACAAGCAACGCCAATGTCCGGCCCGGCACCGTCGTGTGCTGATTCGACCACGTGTGCCGGAAGTACCGCCACACATCGCCCAGGCGAAGCCCCGTCCAATGATCGCGTTTGGTGGGAACGACGATCTGCACATACGGATCAATCGCAGAACGCACTTCATCCACAGAACGCACTTCATCCGTTCTCGTCTCGGCGATGCGTAGGTCCCTCAGCGATGCAGCCAGTTCGCCCCCGTCGCGCATCAGGTCAAAGATGGACACCAAGCGGCCCCGGTGCTCCCGAGGCGCTTCCATGTTTCGCACGAAACGCGAAACAGCTGGTCTGCGCAGTTGCTCGTCTCTCTTGACGAGTTCTTGGTTCCTTACCCGCCGCTTCTCGCAATCGGCGTCATTCGACTGTCTCGGCGGATGGACCTCCAGGCTGGCGAGATCGCCTATACGTACAGACCAACCCTGCCGGTGGAGGTCGATAAGGACACGCCCGGCCGCTTCGGCGGCGACACGGTGAAATTCGTCGCTATCGAGACTCGGCAAAGCCTCGTCGTTGGTGATCGCTCGCGCCAGCAATATCAGCTTGTGCCGATCGCTCGGCGGCAGTTCCTCGGGGCATTGGAGCGTCAACCAAGGCATCGAGAGCGCTCAGGCATTCAGAAACGTCGCTGCGACGTCAGACCATTCGCGACGGAACCACTCCGCCTCGTCGCGCCCGGACATAGGGTCGGCCGCCGCCTCCGCTCGTGCCATCGCAAGGAGCACTAAGCCGACGCGTTTCGCGGTGCGATGATCTGCCGGTGTTGCGCTCTCTGCGAGCGGCCGAAGCACATCTCGATAGAGCGGGTGACGCTCGTTGAGGACCACGGAGATGTCCTGTCCGACCGCTTCGAGGGTGAACGCAGGAGTGCCGACAATCTGGCCGACATCGATCTGGTAGGCGGGCGATGCGCTCGGCCCGCCCCGGAGAGGGGGCAGCGATCTTGCGCACAAGGCCGCAGTTCTAGCGGCATCCGCCAGAGGTCCACGGGTCCTCGCGAGTTCGAAACGGCGTCGAACGCGGGCGTTGAGAGCGTTCGCTATCGGCTCCAGGTCCTTTGAGAGCAGGTCACGCAGGTACGGGGAAGGCGTGATCTGTTGCTTCGTGTGTGTGATGCCAAAGAGCTCGTCAAGCACCGGGTCGAAGCGGATCTCGCATCGCCACCAGTCGTCGTAATTCTGGCGTCGCTTGTTGCCCATGAACCACCAACCGGAATCGACTTCCCGGTCGGCACGCACGATCGCCACGTTGGCTGTGTTGGTGATGCCAAGCCGACGCTTCTCTTGAGCGGGGAGATCGCACCACGCCTCCACCGGAAGTTCGGAAAACAGTACCTCGACTGTTCCCCGCCCGGTATCCGTCGACAGGTGGTACCTCAGCGGTTCGCCAAACACCATCGCCGAAGGTTCCCCGCCGGTTTCCAAGAAGAGCGGATCGACGGGGGACAGGGGTTCGCCGTTCACACTAATCGCCAACCCCCTGCGCAGGAAATGGCGGTATGTACGGCTGAACGACTCCAACAGCTTTTTCGCGATGGTCGATGGACGGCGATACCCGAGCCGGTCACACCTGCGAAGATGAATCACCGTCCCATGCGGGCCGCTCCCTGAGAGCCTCGGGCGCTCAACCTTCGACGGAAGCACTAGCCGGTTGTCATCGGCGGCGGCGATCTCATCAAGATCAAGCGTGCTCAGGTATGTGCCGCCAGTGCACTGCCAGCTGAACACTTCGACGCGGCGGGCGAGGCTCAGCGCCGCATTCGGAAGTCCCATGCCGTAGCGACCCAAGGAAGACCGATCATCGAAGCGCGAACTGCCTCCGAATGCGAGTGCACTCGACAGATCGGCAGCACTCATGCCCGTGCCGTCATCTGCGACGACTATCTCGACTGGGTATTCGGCGCAATCGCCTCTGGTGACATGCACCTCGACTAGCTCAGCCCCAGCCTGAATCGAGTTGTCTACGAATTCCGATACCGCCGTGGCAGCTGAGCGGTACCCAGAATCACGAGTAGCACGCAAGAAATTGCCGACCTCGACAAGTGACAGACCCAGGTCGTCCCCTGTTCGCGTTCCCATGATCGAGTTCCCCCCTCGGCGATCAGCACGCTTCAGTACGACGGGCTCACGTCGAATGCGGCACCGTCGCTCTTCGTTCAAACCGTGCCGCCGGGCTCCTCCGGGTGTGGCCCAGCAGGTCCGAACGGCGCTTGCAGATTGGCACATGCGAGAGCTGGCGAGCGGCTGCAAGCACGACGAGCCAATCTGTGAGCACGATAGGCGGCGAGAAGCTGCGGCCACCGAGACAACCGTCGACAGCGGCAGGCTGATTGCCCGTAGTGCGATGGCAATGATGTTTGGATCGATCAAAGTTCAAGTGGCCGAGCCTTTGGCGGCACCGGAGGTGTCGGAACGGGCATGCCATTCGACAAACGAACGGCGTCCTGCGGTCCGGTCGGCGCTGGTGTGCTTCTGGTCTGTGTCTAGACCGGAGGTTGTTTGACATAGGCGGCGTCGTTCCGCTCGCGGTACGTCAGTTCTTCCTCTGCATCTGCCAGAAGCGCTTCGGCACCGGGGCGCTTCGCAAACTCGTCATGCAGTTCAGAGAGCGGTTGCAAGCCAAGATTGCGGCGTCGTCGGAGCCAGCCCATCGCTGCGACGCCAGCAACCATGAAGAACACGGCTTCTACGCCTCCACTCAAGTGTTCGCCAAGTGGCGGCTGGCGTGTAATGCATTTCGTTATACTTTTTGTATGACACAACTGGTGGCTCGAATTGATGACGAACTGTTAGCCGAGGTCGATGAGCTGGTGGCGAGCGGAGACGCGAGATCCCGTTCCGATGCCGTGCGATGCGCACTGGAGGAGATGATCGACAACCGCCGTCGTCGTCGCGTGGGCGAGTCCATCGCCGAGGCATATCGTCGGATCCCCGAGACCCCAGACGAGTTGCGATGGGCGGCCGAGAGCACCAAGTCGATGATCGCTGAAGAGCCGTGGTAGCGCCCGCCCAGTGCGATGTCTGGTGGGCGCAGAGCCCCGGCGGTCGGCGGCCGGTACTGGTCATCACCCGCAACGAGGCGATCCCGGTCCTCAACAAGCTCGTCGTGGCCCCGATCACGCGCACGGTCAGGGGCATCGCGACCGAAGTTGCCCTCGACGCCGATGACGGCCTCGCCCAACCGTGTGCTGCTTCATTCGACAACCTTCGAGTGGTCCTGAAGTCGCACTTGGTCGAACGGGTGAGCGCTCTGCCGCATCGTCGAACCGACATCTGCACAGCGCTGGCCGCCATGGCGGACTGCTGAGCAACCCGCGGTCGGTGCCCCGGAGCAAAGAGCCGCTAGCCGGTGCCGGTACCGTTCGCAGCGCATGGCAGACACTGCTGAGTCCTTTGATGCGCCAGTTGATGCGCCAGCGCAACCGCCGCACGATTCGCTCGCCGGGCCGCTGCCCGCTGACCACCCCAGCCGCCGGCTGAGCGACAGCCTGTATCTGCAGGCGGCCCGCTGCGAGCCGACCGAGCGCGTGCCCGTGTGGTTCCAGCGCCAGGCTGGCCGCTCGCTGCCCGAATACCGGGCGCTGCGCGGCCCCGGGAGCATCCTCGACGCCATCGCCGACCCGGCCACCGCTGCGGAGATCACGCTGCAGCCGGTACGTCGCTACGGCGTCGACGCGGCGGTGCTGTTCTCCGACATCGTCGTGCCCGCCGCAGCGGTCGGCTTCGGGATCGACGTCGTGCCCGGCGTGGGTCCCGTGGTCGCCGAGCCGCTGCGCAGCCGCATCGACCTCGACCGTCTCCCGGAGCTCGATCCCGAAGCACACACCTCTCATGTGCTCGAGACGGTGCGGCTGTTGGCAGCCAAGCTCGATGTACCGCTCATCGGCTTCGCTGGGGCGCCGTTCACGGTGGCGAGTTACCTCGTCGAAGGCCGCCCGTCCCGCCAGCACGCCCTGACCAAGGCGTTCATGCACACCGATCCGGCTCTCTGGCACGACCTGATGGAACGCCTTGCCTCCATCGCCGTGGCCTCGATGCGATCGCAGGTGCTTGTCGGCGCCAGCGCGGTGCAGCTGTTCGATTCCTGGGCGGGAACGCTGTCGCCCGCCGACTACGCCGCGTTCGTGGCGCCGCACAGCAAGCGTGTGTTCGACGAGCTGGCCGACCTCGGCGTGCCGCGAGCGCACTTCGGCGTCGGCACTGGTGAATTGCTTGACCAGATGGCTCAGGTCGGCGCCGATGTGGTGGGGGTGGACTGGCGGGTGCCCTTGGGCGCCGCTCGCCAGCGGGTGGGGCCCGGCGTGGCACTGCAGGGCAACCTGGACCCGGTGCTGTGCCTTGCCGGCTGGCCGACCGTTCGCGCTGCGGCCGACCGCATCCTGGCCGAGGGCACCGGGGCGCCCGGCTACATCTTCAACCTGGGCCACGGCGTGCTGCCCGAGACCGACCCATCTGTGCTGGAGCGCCTGACAGACCATGTGCATGCGTATCAGCCGGCGCACGCAAGCCAGCACGAGTGAGCGAGCGGGGCCCTCGTCATGGCACCCAGTAGTCATGGTGACCTGTAGTCATGGCACCTAGGCGGGTCGTCGTGGTCGGCGGCGGCATCACCGGGCTGACTGCTGCGTACCGCCTGCTGCATCCCGCTGACGCCGGCACCGCGGTGCCCAGGGTGGTGCTGATCGACAGCGCCGAGCGCCTGGGCGGCAAGATCCTCTCGGTTCCCTTCGAAGGTCGGCTCGTCGACGAGGGCGCCGATGCGTTCTTGCTGCGGGTGCCCTGGGCGATCGAGCTCTGCGACGAGCTGGGAATCTCGGCCGAGCGCATATCGCCAGCGGTCGGCGGTGCTTCGGTGGCGCATCTGGGCACACACGGTCCGCAGCTCACGCCCCTTCCTGATGGACTGGTGGGCGGGGTGCCGACTCGGCTCGGACCGCTGCTGCGTTCCCCGCTGCTGGGTCCGGCGGGCACGCTGCGCGCCGCAGCCGACTATGTCCTGCCGCGCCGGTTCACCGCACACCGATTGGGTCCTGACGGGATCGGCGTGGTGACACACGGCGAGGGCGCCGTCAGCGCGTCCGGCACTGTGCGCGTCCGGCCCGGTGCCGCCACCGTGGGCGACATCGTGCGCTCCCGGCTCGGAGCGGCGGTTGCGTACAAGGTGGTGGATCCGCTGCTCGGCAGCATCAGCGCCGGCGACATCGACCGGCTGGACGCAGCAATGTCGGCGCCGATCTTGGGCCAAGCGCTCGGACGCAGCCGCTCGCTCATGCGGGGGCTGCGCCGGATGCAACCGGCCCCCGGCGCAAGTGCTTCTGGCCAATCCAGCCCGGCACCGATCTTCGGCAGCTTCGAAGCCGGGATGGGTCGGCTGGTCCAGGCCCTGATGGAGCGGCTGGATGGATGCATCTTGCGGCTGGGCACCCCGGTGGAGGCAATCCGGCGCCCCGGAACACGGTTCGCTGTGGACACCGGGTCCGAGGTGCTCGACGCAGACGCGGTCATCGTCGCTGCACCCGCCCACGCGGCGGCGCAGATGCTGCCGGGCGCGCCCAACGCTGCCGCTGCGCTCGCGCGCATCGGTTACGCGTCAGTTGCCGTGACGACGCTCAGCGTGCGCCCCGATGCGATCGAAGCACCACAGGAGGCCGGCTTTCTGGTCACCCGAGATACCGGCTGGCTGACGACGGCCTGCAGCTACGGGTCGGCGAAGTGGCCGCATTGGACGGGCGCGAACCAGGGTGCTGACCGCGCAGGCAGCGCCGACCGCGGCCAAGGACAGGCAGACGTCGGCGATGCATGCGTCGGCGAGACTCGGCGACCTGATATCGCCGGCATGGTCCTGCGTGTCTCGGTCGGCCGGGATGGCGACGACCGCCACACGCGCCTCGACGACACTGAATTGCTGAACACCGTGCTGGCCGAGCTGTCGAGCCTCCCGCCGCTGCGCGGCTTGCGCGAACCCGGTGCCGTCACTGCATGGCGCGTCTCGCGCTGGGAGCGATCCCTGCCGCAGTACCGACCGGGCCATGGCCGTCTCGTCGAGCGCATCGAAGAGGCACTCGCCCGCGAACTCCCCGGTGTGTTCGTGACCGGTGCGGCCTACCGGGGACTTGGCATTCCCGCCTGCATAAGGCAAGGCAACGAAACCGCAGCAGCAGTGGTGCAGCATCTCGGCTTGGATCGCACCACCGCCTCGCCGTGAGCCGGCCAGCCGTGTCGAGTCGGCTGCTGCGCGACGGCCTAGCGCTCGTGCTCGGAGCGCTCACCATGGCGTCGCTGCCGCCGTGGGGGCTGTGGCCGCTCGGTCCGATCGGCCTCGGGCTTTGGCTGCGCTTTTGCCAGCGGGGCGCGGAACGCTGGCGCGACCGGCTCGAGGTTGGTGCCGCCTTCTGGCTGGGCGCCTACGTGCTGGGGCTGTTCTGGATGACCGAGTTGACCGTGCCGGGCTGGATTGCAGCCGTTCCGGTCGAAGCGCTGATCATGGCGCTCCCGGCCTCGCTCGTCGCCCCGAGCGGCTGGCGACGGACCCTCGGCGTGCCCGCAGCGCTCGTGGTGGGCGAGGCGGTGCGCTGGAGCGTGCCATTCGGCGGCGTCCCGATGTCCAACCTGGCGCTGGGACAGGTCGAAGGACCATGGCTGGGCGTCGCCGTCCTGGCCGGTCCGCTGGGCGTGATCGCTCTCGTCGGCGTGGGGGCTGTCATCGTTGAGCGGCTCTGTGCCCGGGAATGGTGTGACGTGTCGTGGTCGGGAGTGGCTGCTATCGGCATTCCGCTCGCGGCACTGGCCTGGCCCGCAACGACCGTCGATGCCACCATCACCGCCGCGGTCGTACAGGCCGGCGGCGAGGTGGGAACGAACGTCGACACGCCCCAGCGCAGCGTGCGGCTTCGGCACCTGGAGACCACTGCGGCTTGGCAGGGCGACGCAGATCTGATGCTGTGGAGCGAGAGCAGCACCTCCAGCGACGGACCGCTCGAAACCTCAACCCGCCTCGCTGAACTGGAGTCGCTGGCTGCGGAACGTGATCTGGTGCTCGTCGCCAACTTCTACGAGCGAACGCCCGACGGCCAGCGCTTCCGCAACGCGACCGTTGCTATCGATCCCGCCACCGGACTGTCGGACCGGTACGACAAGGCCCACCTGGTTCCCTTCGGCGAGTACGTGCCGCTGCGCAGCGTGGTGGAGCGGTTCGCCGACCTATCGCTGATTTCCCGCGAGGCAATCGGAGGTGACGGTCCGGGCCTGCTGACGACCTCATTGGGCGACATCGCTGCTGTCACGTCCTACGAGGTGTACTACAGCGACTTGGTTCGCGACGGTGTCGGTGCGGGCGGTCGCATCGTGACCAACCCCACGCTCGCGTCGTCCTACAGCACCTCTGTGGTACCGGCGCAGTCGCTGGCCAGCGCCCGGCTGCGAGCCGTCGAGTCGGGTCGCTGGGTGCTGCAATCCTCCACCACCGGCTACAGCGCGATCGTGTCCCCATCCGGCGAGATCACACACCGCAGCGAGCTGCGCGAATCCATCGTTCTGGCCGCCAAAGTGGACCTGCGCTCGGGGTCCACCCCGGCGACGGTGCTGGGCTCGTTGCCCCTCATGCTCGTCGCTGTCATCGTTCTGGCATCGTGCGCCGCGACAGCTGCGCGCACGAAGAGGCGCGCTGTGTGATTTGCGCGCGCCAATAGGCGCGCCGATACCACCCGCCCCAAGTAGCCTTGATCAGCCTCAAAAACGGTGACGAGCCAAGCGTGAGCCATCCGGAAATCCAGGCAGAACAAGCACATATCGACCGCGCGTACGCGCTCTTGGAGTCTTCCCGGGAGCGAGCGACGCGGTTGCGCGACATGGTCGAAGTCGGCCGCGGCGGCACTCGGCAGGCGCGGTTCGAACGCGATGTCATCGAGGACGCCGTGGCAGGGCGCCTCAGCCAGCTCGAGCTGGGTTCGTCGTCTCTGGTGTTCGGCCGTATCGACCGGTCGGTGAAGACCAGCGACGACGCTCCCAATCCCGATGCCACCGGCCCCAGCGAGACCTTCTACATCGGCCGGCTGGCAGTTGCCGACGAACGTCAGGAGCCCGTCGTGGTGGACTGGCGGGCCCCGGTCGCGGAGTCGTTCTTCCGTGCGACCGGCGGCGATCCGTTGGGGTTGCTGCGGCGCCGCCACTTCGTGTGCCGTGGCCGGGTCCTTGCAGATCTGGAAGACGAGGTCTTCGACCTCGACGCTCTCGACGGCGACTCCTCCGACAATGGCCGACCGCGGCTGAACGGCCACGGGGCGCTCTACGCGGCCCTCGAACAGCGTCGAGACGGCCAGCTCCGGCAGGTCGTTGCCACCATTCAGGCCGAGCAGGACGAGATCATCCGCAGCTCACGCAAAGGCATCCTGGTCTGCCAGGGCGGCCCCGGTACCGGCAAGACGATCGTGGCGCTGCACCGTGCCGCCTACCTGCTCTACACGTACCGCTTCCCGCTCGCAGGCCAAGGCGTGCTGGTTGTCGGCCCAAATCGGCTCTTCCTGCGCTACGTCGAGCGCGTGCTGCCCAGCCTGGGCGAGGTCGGCGTGCACCTGTTCGTGCTGGCCGATCTGTTCAACGAGATCTTCCCCGAGGTGAGGATTCGACTTGCAGACGCGCCCGACGTCGCCCGCGCCAAGGGCGATGCCCGCATGTCGCAGGTCATCGTGAACGCCGTGAGGAATCGCCAACGAGCTCTCCGCAGCGACCTTGGCTTGGAGTTCGGGCTGAGCTACGTCACCCTCGCCAAGAGCACGTCACGCGCCATCGTGGCCGAGGCTCGTCGTCGGTTCCGCCATCACAACGCGGGCCGTGCCTTCGTGGAGCAGGAGGTGTACGCGGCCATGTCGGCCTCTCACCGGCGTCGGCCCGACCCCACCAAGTTGCGTGACCGATTCGCCCGTCACCCTGAGGTGTTGGCGGCGTTCGAGCGCATGTGGCCGCTGTTGACGCCGGCACAGCTGCTGCGCGACCTGTTCGGCTCACGCGCGCTGCTTCGTTCAGCGGCGGCCGGCGTGCTGAGTGACGCCGAATGGGAATCGCTGTATCGGCCCCGCGGCGAGAGCGAAGATGACTACGAGTGGAGCGATGCCGACGTTCCGCTGCTCGACGAGGCCTATTCCGTGCTGGGACCACGGTCGCGCTCACGCAAGCGACGCAGCGACACCGAGATGCGCACGTACGGGCACATCGTGGTCGACGAGTGCCAGGACCAGCCACCGATGGCGCTGCGGATGATTGCCAGGCGCTCGCTCAACGGCTCGATGACGCTGGTCGGCGACATCGCCCAGGCCACGTCTGCCCTCGCGCCGCCGAGTTGGCAGGAAATTCTCGCTCACCTGCCGTCGGGTCCGGTGCCTCCGCGGCTGGCTGAGCTCACCCTCAGTTATCGCATTCCCCAGCCCAGCCTCGATCTCGCCAACCGTGTGCTCGCAGCAGTTGCTCCCGGTCTCGCGCCGCCTGCTGCCGTGCGCATCGACGGATCGCCGCCTCGATTTGTTTCTGCGTCCCAGAGCTTGGCTCACACAGTGCTTGAGACGGTGAAATCCGAGGCTGTGGCGCTTGACGGCGGGAGCATGCTCGTGGTGTCGCCCGCCCAGTTCATGGACGAGATCGCAGCGCTGTTGGCAGATGCTGGTGTGGACTTCGGCCGCGCCACCGCGGCCAGCCGCAACGCCACCGGTGCGCTGCATCCGCGCGTCACCTTGGCGCCCGTGCGCCTGTGCAAGGGCCTCGAGACCGACGGTGTTGTGGTGGTGGAACCCGGCGCGTTGGTCGATGAGGAACCCCAGGGCCTGCGGGCTCTCTACGTAGCGCTGACTCGCGCGACCAAGAGAGTTGCGGTGGTGTACTCACAGCCGCTGCCCGATCCGCTCGGGGCGGAGATCATGCGCGGCGCCGAGTCGTGCAACACTGGCCCCAACGCCGCAAACGCCGATGCGGTCGAGGTGAACTCGGGAGAACCACATGGCTGATGTCACGGTGACAGTGCTGAACAACGGACCGCTGCTGGTTCGCGGTTCGTGCCAGATCGCCGACCACGAAGGAAACTCGGTGGCCGACAGCGACTCGGTCGTGGCCCTGTGCCGCTGCGGCCAGTCGGACACGAAGCCGATGTGCGACGGCAGCCACAATCAGGGATTCGACGGCACTCTCAATCCCCCGAGCTAGACACGCACCCTTCGCTCGCGGCGTTCTCCACGCCCACTGCGGCGTGGTTCTCCTCGACATTTGCCGCGCCGACGCAATGTCAGGTCTCGGGATGGGAGACCATCGCGGAAGGCCGGCATTGCCTGATCGCCGCTCCGACGGGCTCGGGCAAGACGCTCGCCGCGTTCCTGTGGGCCATCGATCGGGTCATGTCCGAGTCCGAGCCGCCACGGGCCGAACGCACCCGGGTGCTGTACCTGTCGCCGCTGCGTGCGCTGGCAGTCGATGTCGACAAGAACCTGCGAGCGCCGTTGGCTGGCATCGGCCTGGCCGCCGAGCGCCTTGGCACCGATGTGCACACACCGACCGTCGGCGTGCGCACGGGCGACACCAGCGCCGCTGAGCGACGCCGGCTCATCACCCGGCCACCCGACATCGCCATCACCACGCCCGAGTCGCTGTATCTCATGCTGACCTCGAAGGCGCGCGAGACGCTGCGATGGGTGCGCTGGGTCATCGTCGACGAGATCCACTCGGTGGCCGCCACCAAGCGGGGCACGCACCTGGCGCTGTCGCTGGAGCGGCTGTGCGAGCTGACCGTCGAGCCACCGCAGCGGATCGGCTTGTCGGCTACCCAACGACCACTGTCTGAGGTCGCCCGGTTCCTCGGTGGCAACGATCCCGACCAGCCGGCCTCCAGACACGTCGAGATCACCGATGCGGGCATGAGCTCTCAGCTCGACGTGGAGGTCATCGTCGGGGTGTCCGACATGGGCGACCTGGCAGCTGCCAGCGCTGCAGGAGCGCCCAACGGCAACGTGCGTGTCGATCACGACGATGATTTCGCAGCGCCGCGTGAGGTGGCGCCATCAGACACAGCGCCGCAGACTCACTCCAACAGCATCTGGCCGGCCATCCATCCGCGCCTGCTGAAGCTCGTTTACGCGCACAGATCCACGATCATCTTCACCAATGCTCGCCGGATGGCCGAACGGTTGGCCTCGCGATTGAACGAACTGCATCTCGACGGTCTGAACCGCGCTGCAGAGGCCGAAGGCACCTCACCGCCGGAGGGTGCTGAGCTGGTGAGGGCGCACCACGGGTCGCTCAGCCGCGAGCAGCGGCTGGGCATTGAAGACGACCTGAAGGCGGGCCGTGTGCGCGCCATCGTGGCCACCTCATCGCTGGAGCTCGGCATCGACATGGGCGCGGTGGACTTGGTGATCCAGGTGGCCTCGCCCCCGTCGGTGGCGGCGGGACTGCAGCGCATCGGGCGCGCGGGTCACCAAGTCGGCGCGCCGAGCGTGGGCAAGATTTTCCCTCGCCACCGCGGCGATCTCGTCGAGGCGGCAGTGGTGGCACAGCGAATGGGAACGGGCGAGATCGAATCAATCCGCTTCCCCCGCCAGCCGCTTGACGTGCTGGCCCAGCAGATCGTGGCGATGGTCGCGGTCGACGACTGGTCGATGAACGACCTGCTTGGTGTCGTGCGCCGTGCCGCTCCCTACGAACAGCTCAGCGAAGAGGTGTTCTCGTCGGTGCTCGACCTGCTCGCCGGCCGTTACCCGTCAGAGGAATTCCGCGAGCTGCGGCCGCGCATCGTCTGGGACCGCACCACCGGGATGCTCCGTGCTCGCCAGGGGGCAGGCCGCTTGGCGGTCACCAACGCCGGCACCATTCCCGACCGGGGTCTGTACGCGGTGTTCACCACCGACGGATCGCGTGTGGGTGAGCTCGACGAGGAGATGGTGTACGAGGCCCGCGTGGGCGAGACGTTCCTGCTGGGGGCGTCCACTTGGCGAATTGCCGAGATCACCTTCGACCGTGTCGTGGTCACACCCGCTCCGGGCGAGCCTGGCAAGATGCCGTTCTGGCACGGCGACGGGCCCGGCCGGCCGCTCGAGCTGGGCCGGGCGGTGGGGGCGTTCATCCGCTCGGTCGGCGACGCGCTGCCCGACCCACTGCCGCTCGACTTCGCCACCGACAGCTCTGACGATGCAGTCACTGGGCTCATTGAGCGTCTGCAGCGCGAAAACTGCTTGGACCGCACCGCCGCAGAGAACATCTTGCGGTATCTGGACGCGCAGCGGTCTGCGACTGGCGTTGTGCCCGATGACCGCACGATCGTCGTGGAGCGGTTCCGTGACGAGATCGGCGACTGGCGGATCTGCATCCTCACCCCGTTCGGCGCCCGGGTGCATGCCCCGTGGGGCATTGCGCTGCAGGCCAAGCTCGCGCAAGGGGCTGCCCACAGCGGCGAAGGATCAGTCGAGCTGTTGTGGAGCGACGACGGCATCGTGCTTCGATTGGGCGACGTCTGGTCTCCAGACGACGAGGCGGGTCTGCAAAGCAGGCCGGGCCTCGATGCTCCCGATCTGGCGCTTGATCCCGACGAGGTGCGCGAAGCCATCGTGAACCACCTGCCCTCGACGGCACTGTTCGCGTCTCGCTTTCGGGAGGTTGCCGGCCGGGCCCTGCTGCTGCCGCGCCGACGGCCGGGCGAGAGGGTCCCGCTCTGGCAGCAGCGCCAGCGCTCGGCAGGACTGCTGGAGGTTGCGGCGAAATACCCGAGCTTCCCGATGCTGCTGGAGACCTCCCGCGAGTGCCTGCAGGAAGTGTTTGACGTGCCGGCGCTGACCGAGGTGCTGGGCGACATCAAGTCCCGCAAGATCCGCATGGTGACCGTCGACACCGACGGTGCCTCACCGATGGCCCAGAGCCTGCTCTTCGACTGGATCTCGATCTTCATGTACGGCGGCGACGCGCCGCTGGCTGAACGCCGGGCCGCGGCACTGGCGCTGGATCGCGACCTGCTGGCCGACCTGCTGGGTGCCGAAGAGTTGCGCGAGCTGCTCGACGCCGAGGTACTGGCAACCCTCGAGCTCGAGCTTCAGCGCCTGGCTGACGGCCGCCGTGCCCGCGATGGGGACGAGCTCGCTGATGTGCTGAGCCGAGTTGGCGATCTCACGGCGTTGGAAATCACGCACCGTTGCGAGCCGGACCCGTCAGGCTCGCCGCCGGGAGAGCGCTGGCTGGCCGAGCTGGTGGCCGAGCGCCGTGCGGTCGAGGTTCGCATTGCCGATGAGACCCGCTACGTCGCCGTCGAGGACGCAGCGCGCTGCCGTGACGCACTGGGGTGCGCCTTGCCGGTCGGCCTGCCGGCTGCGCTGACAGTCGATGCCTATCAAGGCACCGATCCGCTCGACGAATTGGTTGCTCGCTTCGCAGCAACGCATGTGCCGTTTGTAGCCGAGTCGGCCGCGCAGCGACTGGGCATTCCGGAGGTTCGGGCAACCGCGGCGCTCAACCGCCTCGAGGCGGCCCGCCGGGTGACCCGGGGTGCGTTCCGGCCTGACGGCACGGGCACCGAGTGGTGCGACATGACGGTGCTGCGAACCGTGCGCCGGCGCTCCCTGGCCCGACTGCGCCGCGAGGTGGAACCGGTGCCGCCCGAGGCCTACGCCCGCTTTCTGTCCGCCTGGCACAGCATCGACCGGCCCCGACGGGGTGCCGATGCGCTGGCCGATGCCATCACCCAGTTGGCGGGCGCCCCAGTTGCGGCGTCGATCTTGGAGACCGACGTGCTGCCGGCTCGCCTGGCCCGCTACAGCGGGACCGATCTTGACGCGCTGCTGGCCAGTGGAGAGCTGGTGTGGATTGGTGCGGGATCGCTCGGCCCCAACGACGGTCGCATCCGCCTCTACTGGCGCGACGAGATCGCCACCCTGGCGCCGCCGCCCGACGACGAGCCCGACGACCCCGTGGCGGCAGCCGTGCTCCATCACCTCGGCGAGCGCGGCGCCGCGTTCTGGACTGATCTGTTCGCGGCGGTGCACGCTGCCACCTCAGGCGATGCGCCAGCCGATCTGTCCGGACTGTCCGAGCGGGTGCTGGCAGCCTTGTGGGACTTGGTGTGGGCCGGTCTGGTCACCAATGACACCTTCGCCCCGCTGCGAGCCCTCGGTCCACGCAAGGGCCGAGCGGCGAAGGCCAAGCGGCCCGGCAGGCGCGCAGCTGGTGCGTCACGAGGCCGATCGGGTGTGCTGACACGCTCGGGTCCTAGTCATCGGCCCCGTCCGGGACGCCTGCGTGCCGGCGGGCCGCCGAGCGCGGCGGGTCGCTGGTCGCTGGTGTCGTCGCTGCGCGAACCCGCACCGTCGCCGACTGAGCGTGCCCACGGTGCGGCGCAAGCGCTGCTGGAACGCCACGGCATCGTCACCCGTCCCGGCGTGCTGGCCGAGGGTCACCCAGGAGGTTTCGCCGCGGCCTACGGCATCCTGCGTGCGCTCGAGGAGCGGGGCAGTGTGCGGCGTGGTCACTTCGTGGAGGGCCTCGGCGCCGCTCAGTTCGCCACCGCCGCGGCGGTGGAGCGCCTGCGGGACCACCGCGAGGGCTCCGGCGACATGGTGATGCTGGGGGCGGCAGATCCGGCCCAGCCTTACGGCGCCGCCCTCAGCTGGCCGCAAAGCGATGGCCGGCCCAGTCGAACCGCCGGGGGCCAAGTGGTGCTTTGCGACGGCTTCCCGCTCGTCATGCTTGACCGGGGCGGCCGCAGCCTGCACACCTTCGAGCACGCCAACACCGACCTGCGCTGGATCGATGCGCTCCGCGACGCGCTCTCCATCGGGCGTCTTGCCAAGGTCGAGCTAGCGCGCATCGATGCCGCTCCAGCCGCCGAGCGCCCGATGCACGACACCCTGCTGGCCAACGGCTTCACCCCCGGCTACCGAGGCCCCACGCTGCGCGCTTGATCGCGAAAAACCGTTAGCTGATGCACGAGGCACACGCCTACGCTCTTTGTCATGGCACGCGCGGTGTCTCTTCCGATTTCCGAGGATCTCGCTGAACGTCTGCGCGCCGAGGGTGAGGCGAGTGACCTACCGCCTCCCGTGTTGGCCGCCTCGCTCATCGATGAGGGCCTGAAGACCCGCCAGTTCCCCGGCATCGTGTACATGGACGGTCCGTCGGGACGCCGGGCCAGCTTGGCCGACGGTCCGGACGTCTGGCAGGTCATTCGAGCACTGCACGAAGTGCCTTCCGACGAGCACGACCCTGTCGAAACAGTGTGCATCGAGGCCGATTTGTGTGTTCGACAGGTCAGACTTGCGATGCAGTTCTACGAGGCATACCCCAACGAGGTCGAAGCAAAGATCGTCGACAACCGCGCTGCCGCAAAGCGCATCGACGAGATGATCTCAGAACGCGAGCGAGCAATTGCACACGGACAGGTCGTGCAGCGATTCAAGCCGCCGCACGATGTCGCTCAGCGGACCTGAAGTCCTGACCGAGCCATGCGATGGCTGCTCGACGAAACTAACGTCGGTGGCATGGTTCGGTTCCGTCGGCGTCGTGATCTCCGGTTACGACCACTAACCGATCTGCACGATGAGTTCTCGGCGCGACCGCACGCCCAATCGATGCTGGACGACGCTGAAGACGAGTTGACGAAGCGCGAGCGCATGCGTGTTCAGCGCGCGGACCAGCGGTCCTGAACGACGCCGCCATCGAGAACAGATCGCTGATTTGCCTCGGGCATTGCGCAGGCTCTCGATCACCGATGGCATGAAGCTGCCGCTACGAGCTTGGGAGTTCTTGGACGTCGAGGGGGCCGGTAGCTGTGCTCCGTCGCCTGTCCACTGCTGAAGGTCGTACGCAGGGATCGGCGGTACTCGGCGAACGGCACTGGGAGCTCCTCGACATCGCGAATGGACAGCGTGAGTCTCGCCTCAGGGTGTCACATCGTCCCGTAGCGATCTGAGCCAGCGCGACGCGGCGAACCGCTGCTCAGGCGTGGTAGATGGCCTGCAGGACGTCCATGCGGGCGGCGCGGCGGGCGGGCAGGATCGCTGCCATGGTGCCCATCACCACACAGAACACCAGGATGAGGACAAACCACAGGATGGGAACGCCGAACTCGCTCACGAACGACTCGGGCATCGCCGCCACCGAAACCGCACCCAGTACCAGCCCGAGCACGATGCCCATCAGGCCACCGAATACCGCCACGATCACCGCTTCCCCCGCGATCATCCACCGGGTTTGCCACCGCGTCATCCCCACGGCTCGCAGCAGCCCGATCTCTCGGGTGCGCTCGAAGACCGACAACATGAGCGTGTTGACCACGCCCAGCACGGCGATGGCGACTGCAAAGAGCAGCAGAGCGTTGACTGTCAGCAAGAGCTGGTTGAGTTGGTCTTCAGCGTTCTGGGCGAACTCGTCGGCGTCCCGCAGCGTCACTTCGGGGTAGCGATCGGTGACGGTCTCAATCGCAGGACGGACGCTGGCGGGATCGATGCCAGGCGCCACCGAGGCGGCGACGAAGACGTCATCTTGCATTGATGACCCAAACACCTCCTCGTAGGTCGACAGGTCAACCGCCCAGTTGCCCACGATGCTGGCGTCGTCGTAGACGCCGACAACGGTGAGGGTCCGCGTGGTGTCAGGGAATACCGCGGTCAACGTGTCGCCAGGCGACAGCCCGAGATCAGTCGCCGGGTCGGTATGCACGAGCACACCGTCGTTCTCGAGTCCGTCGTAGGCGCCATCGATGATGCCCGCATGCACGACCGAACCGAACGCGGCACGGGGGACCCCGGCAACGTCACGACCAGCGCCGCCGATCAGCGCCCGCGCGCCCGTGCCCGGCCCGCCGCGAAAGCTGATCGCCAGATCCACCTCTGGCAACTCGTTCAGCTCGACTGCGAGTTGGCGGCTGAACACGCCCGGTCCCTGCTGCTGTGCAGGTGCGACGTAGTAGTCAGCGGTGATCGAGGTCTCCAGCAGCGAGGTCACCGTCTTCTTGAAGCTGGTCCCCACCACCAGCACCATGGTGACCAGCGCCAGGCCCACCATGAGCGCGGCAGCAGTGGCCGAGGTGCGATGCGGGTTGCGCGCAGCGTTGTTGCGCGCCAGCGTTCCCGAGATGCGGCCTATCCAGGCGATGGGCGCACCCACCGCCCGAGCGATCGGCGCGGCAACCTGCGGGCTGAGCAGCGCCACCGCAATGAACAGCAAGAGCGCCCCAGTTCCCAGCGCGAGCAGGCGTGTCGTGGTGTCTCCTGCACCGAGCACTCCCAGGATCACTGCCAGCCCGCCCAAGACGGCAAATGCCAGGCCAACGAGCACGCGCCGGCGGGTGCGCGTCACGGACAGCACGAAGTCGTCGCTGAGAGCGGCAATCGGCGGGATGCTGGCCGCCCGTCGCGCCGGGGACAGCGATGCCAGCAGCGTCACTCCGATTCCCACGACGATGGCCACGATCCAGGTACGCGGCGCCAAGATGATCCCCCCGCTCGGCAACCCGCCGCCATCGCCGGCAGCACTGATGATCTGGTTGATGAGCGCCGCCACGCCGAGACCGCCGAACAGACCCGCCACCGAGGCCACACCGCCGATCAGCAGCGCCTCCACCAGCACCGACGTGCGCACCTGTCGGCCCGACGCGCCCAGGCAGCGCAGCAGTCCCAACTCCTTGATGCGCTGCCCCAACACAATCGAGAACGTGTTGTTGATGATGAAGGCGCTCACCACAAGCGCGACGGCCGCAAACGCCAGCAGCGCGCTCTGGAACACCGTGATGATGACATCGAAGAACGCACTGAACTCGTCGGAGACGACCTCGCCGGTGACGGCCTCGAAGTCTGCGGGCAGGGTTGCATTGACCCGTTCGGCCAACTCGTCAGGGCTCAAGGCCCCCGCTGCACTCACATTGATGTAGGAGAAGCTGTCGGGAAGACCGAACAGGCGCTGGGCCGTCGGCGTGTCGAACAGCACGAATACGGCGCCGAAGTCCTCGTCGCCGAAGCTGGCGATGCCCGACACCGTGAAGTCCTCGGGCTCGGCAAGGGTGCGGACATTGACGACGTCGCCGATCGCGATGTCGTATCGATCGGCGGCGAATTCGTCGAAGAGGACCTCGCCGGTCCCCGGTGCATCGCCTCGCACGATCTCGATCGCCGAGACGGCGTCAGCTTCGTAGTTGTAGGCAAGTGTGGGTCCCTGACTGCGCACCAACTCGCCGTCGGCGATGCTGACGAATGGGAAGCCCTCGACGATGCCGGTGACGCTGGCCACCCCATCGACGCCTTCAAGCTCGTCGACGAGGGAGTCCGGCGAGGGGGGGCGGCTGAGGTCGTTGCTCTCGATCGCTGAAATGCCGCGCACCCGCACGGAGATCGGCGCGCCCACTTCCTCCGCGATGTCGTCAAAGACCGCTCGCAGGCTGTCGGCCAGCACGAACGATCCCGACACGAAGGCCACACCGAGCACCACGGCGAACGTCGTGAGTGCCAGGCGGATCTTGCGGTCGAAGAAGGACCTGAGAGTGAGCTTCAGCATCGTTCTGGCGCAGCCTCAGTCGCCGAGGTGCTTCAACACGTCGAGCACGTCGTCGGCCTGTGGGTTGCTCATCTCGTTCACGATGCGACCGTCGACGAGGAACACCACCCGGTCGCTGTATGACGCCGACACAGGATCGTGGGTGACCATCACAATCGTCTGTCCGAGTTGCCGCACGGCGGTCCCCATGAATTCCAGAATCTCATTGCCCGTTCGGCTGTCGAGGTTGCCGGTGGGCTCGTCCGCAAAGACGATCGAAGGATGTCCTGCAAGCGCCCGGGCCACTGCGACGCGTTGCTGCTGGCCGCCTGAGAGTTCGCTGGGCCGGTGGCTGAGGCGGTCGGTCAGCCCTACTGCGTCCACCACCTCGTCGAGCCATTCGCGGTCGACTTCGCGCGCGCCGAGCCGGCGCGGCAGCACGATGTTCTCGTACGCCGTCAGCGTGGGGACCAGGTTGTAGGCCTGGAAGATGAAGCCCACCCGGTCGCGTCGCAGCAGCGTCAGCTCTCGTTCGGACAGGTCGGCGAGCGGCACGTTGTCGATGACGACCCCGCCCGAGGTCAGCGTGTCCAGGCCGGCCATGCAGTGCATGAGCGTCGACTTGCCCGAACCCGATGGCCCCATCACGGCGGTGAACTCGCCCCGGGCGAAGCTCACGTTGAGCCCGTCGAGGGCTCGCACCGCCGTGGGGCCCGAGCCGTAGATCTTCGCGGCATCCACCGCCTGCGCGGCAACGGCGGAGTCGTCGGCGAATTGCACGGCGTGATGAGGTGCAGTGGCTGTTCGAGGGCGAGGCATGGCCGAACGCTACTGAGCGTTTCGCCCGTGTCGTTCGCGGACAAAGCGTTCTCAGGAAACATTCATGCGGTCCGTTTCCGGCGCCGTTTCTAGAATGCCGTGATGACGTGCCCTGCCTGCGCTACTGAGGTCCCGCCGGGCGCACGTTTCTGTCCGAGCTGCGGCAACCTGCTCGTCCAGACCGAGGAACGCCGTGTGGTCACGGTGCTGTTCGCCGATCTGGTCGGGTTCACCTCGATGGGCGAGTCCGCCGACCCCGAAGAGCTGAAGCATCTTGTCGACCAATGCTTCGGGCGGCTCGTGGGCGATGTCACCGCGTTCGGAGGCACCGTCGACAAGATCATCGGCGACGCGATCCTCGCCCTGTTCGGCGCGCCCACAGCGCACGAGGACGATCCCGAGCGGGCGCTGCGCACCGCGTTCCGGATGCGTCGATCGCTGGAGGCGTTCAGCGCCGAGCGCCGCATGGACCTCCAGATGCGTATCGGCATCAACACGGGCGAGGTGCTGGTGGGCGCCTTGCGAGCCGGCGGCGACTACACGGCAATGGGTGACACCGTCAACATCGCGAGCCGTCTCCAGACCATCGCCGAAGCGGGCGAAGTGCTGGTGGGAGACGCCACCCAGGCAGCCACGGTGGGCATCGTCGCATACACGCCGCGGGGCGAGATCGGCCTGCGGGGTCGCGACGAGCCGGTGACGGTGTTTTCGGCCAGCGGCGAGCTGGCGCCGCCCGGCCGCCGCCGCAGCGCGTCGCTGTCGCCGCTGGTCGGGCGCGATCTCGAGAGCGCCCTGCTGGACTCCGCAATCGACACCTCCGTGGCCCGGCGGCGTGCTCAGCTGTGCCAGATCGTGGGCGAGGCCGGCATGGGCAAGACACGCCTGGCTCGTGAGGCGGCGGAGGGCGCCGTGGAACGCCATGGCGCGATGGTGCTCGAGAGCATGGCGCTGCCCTATGACGAGACCAACCCGCTGCGCTGCCTGGGCGATGCGATCGCGGTTGCAGCGGGGGTGAGCGCCCGCGACTCGACGGTGCTGGCCACCAGGCGCATCTCGTCGCTCGTGGCCGATGTCCTGCAGAACACAAACGGCAACCCGAACGGCGTTGCCAGCTCATCCGACGCCGTCACGTTCGAGGAGATCGACGAGATCACCGATGTGGTGCTGGCCGTGCTCGGGCGGGTCGGCACCGGCGATCCCGCCGAGATCGAATGGCGCGCCGAAGCCACGTTCCGTTCCCTGCGTCGATTCCTTGGGGCGCTGGCGCGGCGCCAGCCCGTGGTGCTGCTGCTCAGCGATGTGCATTGGGCAGAGGAACGGCTGCTCAGAGTGCTCGAACAGCTGCTGGCGGCACTGGCCAACCAGCCTTTCATCGTCATCACGACGGCCCGCTGGAACATGGACGAGCATCGCTGGACGGTCCCGCCGGGCCGCCACAGCACGGTGGTGCTGAACCTCGACGCGCTCAACCGCGAGGCCACCACCGACCTGGTGACCGAGCTGCTGGGCGTGAGCGTTCCCAATCACGTGGCAGAGCAGCTCTATGAGCGCAGCGGGGGCAACCCCTTCTTCCTGGAGGAAATGTGCGTCCTGCTGCGTGAGTCGGGCGTGGTGGGTCCCGGCGCTCGGCCAGACCACGAGGAACGCTCGTTGGCGGAAATGCCCGACACGCTGCGGGGACTGGTTGCGGCCCGTCTCGACACGCTCAGCCCACCCGAACGCCGGCTGGTGGACGCTGCGTCGGTGATCGGCGGCGGCGGCTCGATCAGCGAGCTGCTGGAGATGACAGCGTCGCCCGAACCCGACCCCAACGCAGAACAGGACCCAGCGATATTTCAGCGACTGGTCGACAAGGACATCTTTACGAGCGAGGTAGACGGCTGGACGTTCCGCAGCGACGTGGTGCGCGATGTGGCCTACAGCATGCTGACCAAGGTGGCGCGGGCAGAGCGGCACCTCGATGTCGCGCTGTGGCTGGCACAGAACCGCGAGGACCCCTCCAGCGAGGCGGTCGGGCTGATCGCCGATCACTTCGCTTCGGCCGTCGAGCTCGGGGTTGGTGCTAACGAGCGAGATCACCGAGACGGCGACGCCTTCGAAGGCGGCATGACTGAGGTGGCGATCGAGTGGCTCGGGCGGGCCGGCAGGTGGGCCGCCGCCCGCGACAGCCATTACGCATCGGCGCAGTTCTACCGCCGCGCCATTGAGATGCTCGGTGACGCCGACCCGCGGCTCATCGACATGGCACTAGGCCGGGCCGCGGCCCGACTGAGGCTCGGCGAGCTGCATGGCGCCCGGGCCGATGCCGAGCTCGCACGGGCCATGGCAACCCTGAACGGCAACCGGGTCGCAGCGGCGCACGGGTTGCGGGTGCTGGGCGAAGTTGCGCTCGCCGGCGACGAGCATGCCGCCGCCGACAAGCTGCTGGCCGAGGCGCTGGACCAATTCCGCACCATGGGCGAAGTGCGCGAGGCCGCCGAGTCGCTGCGGCTTCGAGGAATTGCGTCGCTGCGGGCGGGCGATTACGCACGTGCCGACCGCTACATCAACGAGGCGAACGGCACCTTCGCTCATCTCGGCGACGAGAGCGGCGTGGCGTGGTGCTTGCAGAACCTCGCGTGGCTGTCATTCGAGCAGGGCTTGATCTCCGAGGCCGGTCGCCGGCTGACCACCGCAATCGAACGATTCGTCGACCTGGGCGACACCGTCGGCCTGGCGACCGCCGAAGGTCTCCTGGCGTTCCTGCGCTTCCACTCGGGCGATCGCGACGAGGCCGAGGACCTGGCTGGCTCGGTGTACACCATCGCCCACGAGCGCGGTGAGCGGTTCACCGAGGCGATGATGGACCTGCTGCTGGCGTCGCTCGGGCTGTGGTCGGGGCGGGCGCTTGCAGCTGTGGAACGGGCTCGCGCCGCGGAACAGGTCTTCCGTGATGTGCACAGCGACTTCGGCGTCGTGCAGGCGCTGGGCCTGCTGGGCCGGTCCTATGCCGCAGTGGGCGAGCTTCAGCGCAGCCGGGCGGTGCTGGCGGAGTGCTTCCAGCGGGCCAGCGACATGCCAGGTCGTCCGCTTGAAGGATTCGCCCGGGCGGTCCGAGCGGGCGCCGCGGTCCAGATGGGGCACCCCGAGACAGTCACGGACGATCTGGTGCGCGCTGGCTGGGACCGGACGTCTGGGCACGATCCGCACGCTGGGGCGAGCCAGCCCGAGCCCACCAGGCGAACAGAGCGGACCGCCGTAGTCGGCCAGCTCGACCTGGAGGTCTCCCTGGGGCTCGCGCTGTTGCAGCTGGGCCGGCCGGAGGATGCGATCACAGCACTCGAAGCCGTGAGCTCCGACGACTTGCCGTCCACCTACCTGCACTCCAGCTTGGCCATCGCATATACGGCTGTCGGGCGCACGATTGATGCGCTGGAGCAGTCCCGGTTCGCCATGGCGAGCGGCACCGGTACCTATCTCGATGTGCGCACCGCCCTGGTGGCCCGCGCGCTGGCGCATGCGCGCGACGCGGATCGACCGGCGATGGAGATTGCGTTTGAGCAGGCCTTGGTGCTCATCGACGCCACCGACAGCCGGCTCAGCCAAGCGGTGGTGCGGCTGGCCCGCGCCATCGGCCACGAGTCTTTCGAAGCGCCCGACACGGCAGCGCTGCGCTCGGAGGCGGAGGTGGCGATGGCCCAGCTCGGTGCACGCCCGAGCGGCTGGGAAACGGCGTTTCGGTTGGCCGCGGGGCTCGAAGCAGCGGTGCCCGTCATCACCGGCCCGCTGCCCGAGGCGATTCCGTTTCCCGGAGAGGCGGACCTGTAGGGTCGCCGCATGTCTGGGCAGGCTCAGGGCGGAAGGGTGCTGATTGCGAAGCTCGGTCTCGACGGCCACGACCGCGGGGTCAAGGTCGTGGCCCGGATGCTGCGCGACGCCGGCTTCGAGGTGATCTACACCGGCCTGTTCCAGACCCCAGAGAGCGTGGTCGCTGCCGCCATTGACGAGGACGTCGACGCCATCGGGGTTTCCATGCTGTCGGGCGCCCATGAGGCGTTGATGCCGCTGGTTGTCCAACGCCTACGCGAAGCGGGTGCCGAGAGCATTCCGGTCATTCTCGGCGGCATCGTGCCCGGTGCTGACATCGAGGCGATGGCTGAGGCCGGCGTGGCAGCGGTGCTGACCCCGGGCGCGACCTCCAACGAAGTGGTGGCCGCCGTGCGTGACGCCATCGACCGATTTCGCGGGTGACAACGCGAGCGTTGGCTGAGCAAAGACCGACCTACCGGCAGGCAAACGCAGACAGACCGGTAGATTGCCCGTCGTGCCTATGGAGCGAATTGGGGTGGTGGGCTGCGGCCTGATGGGGTCCGGCATCGCCGAAGTAGCTGCTCGCAACGGTTGCGACGTCAAGATTGTCGAAGTCGACGAGGATGCACTCGCGGCCGGCATGGCGCGCATCGAGAAGAGCCTGAACCGAGCGGTCAACACCGGCAAGCTCGACGAAGCCGGGAGGGAAACGACGCTCGGCGCCATGTCGTTCGGGCTCGACCTCGACGATCTGGCGGATCGAGAATTTGTGATTGAGGCGATCGTCGAGTCCGAGGCGGCCAAGCTGGATGTGTTCGGGAGGCTGTCGAAGGTGCTCACCGATCCCAACGCTGTGATGGCGTCCAACACCTCTGCCATCCCGATCATGAAGCTGGCCATGGCGACCGACCGGCCCTCGCAGGTCATCGGCATGCACTTCTTCAACCCGGTGCCCGTGATGGGGCTTGTCGAAGTCATCTCCTCGCTGCTGACCGCCACCGAGACCGCTCAGAAGTGCCGGAAGTTCGCAACTGAACGGCTCGGCAAGCGGGTGGTGGACAGCGGGGACCGGGCCGGATTCGTGGTGAACGCCCTGCTGATCCCCTACATCCTGTCCGCCATCCGGATGCTCGAATCTGGCTTCGCCTCGACCGAGGACATCGACGCCGGCATGGTGCTGGGGTGCAATCACCCGATGGGCCCGCTGGCCCTGTGCGATCTCATCGGCCTCGACACGACCCAGGCGGTGGCAGAGTCGCTCTACGAGGAGTTCCGCGAGCAGCTCTACGCACCGCCGCCGATGCTCAGCCGCATGTGCGACGCCGGCCTGCTGGGTCGCAAGACCGGCCGGGGCTTCTACACCTACGGCGGCTAGATGTCTCCCGCGGGCATCGATGCCCCGGCGGTAAGCAGTTGGTTCGCCACCCACGTTCCGCAGGCCGCGCAGCCGCTTCGCTTCGAGCTCATCGCAGGCGGGCATTCGAATCTGACCTACCGGGTGCATTGCGCCGACAGCGACTCGATGGTGCTGCGCCGCCCGCCGCTGGGGCACGTGCTGGCCACAGCGCACGACATGTCCCGTGAGCACAAGATCATCTCGGGAGTGGGGCAGACCGACATGCCGGTGCCCCGTACGATCGCGCTCTGCACTGATGAGAACGTGAACGGGGCGCCGTTCTACGTCATGAGCTACGAGGAAGGCGCAGTGCTGCACTCCGCTGAGGAGTCAGCGCTGGTGCCTGCTGGCGAGCGCATGTCGCTGAGCCGAAGAGTGGCCGATGTGCTGGCCCTGCTGCATTCCGTCGAGCCTGATGACGTGGGCCTGGGCGACCTGGGTCGCCGCGAGGACTATCTCGGGAGGCAGCTGCGGCGGTGGACCCGTCAATGGGAGCAGTCCAAGACGCGCGAACTGCCGATCATGGACGAATTGGCCACCGAGCTGGACGCCCGCAAGCCCGAACAGATCGGCTCGGCCATCGTCCATGGCGACTACCGGCTGGGCAACATGCTGACGAGCGGCGGGGACATCGTGGCGGTGCTCGACTGGGAGTTGTGCACGCTCGGCGACCCGATGGCCGACGTGGGGTTCCTCATGAACAACTGGGTGTCACCCGACGAACCGTCGGCTGGCACGTCTGCACCCACGCAGGCGGGCGGCTTTGCGGCCCGCAGCGACATGCTGGATTGGTACGCCGATGCGTCCGGGCGTGACGTGTCGAATGTCGACTACTACCGTGCGTTTTCGTATTGGCGGTTGGCTGCCATATCCGAAGGAGTGCTGAACCGGTACCTGCGCGGCGTGATGGCCGACGCTGAAGAAACCGACACAGACGTGTTCCGCCAAAGCGTCGATTTCCTGTCGGCGAGCGCAGCCGAACGGCTCGCCGTCCGGTGACGGCTGATCGCTGATGGAACAGGGACCCGACAGCCGACCCGAACCCGACGATCCGGCGCGGGATCCCCAACCCGAAGCTGAGCCGGCGGCCGATGCTCAACCGGCGCCCGCTGCTGAGCCGGTGGCCGATACGCAGGATGGGTCGTCGCGAGGTACGTCGGTGCGAGAGCCGCTGGCGCGGTCGGGATGCCTGCTGGCCGGAATTGCCGGAGCGGTGGGCGCGCTGGCGGGGGCGCTGATCGCGGGACTGATCCTGCTGGTGGCCCTCAGCGGCGACGACTCCGATGTCGCCAGGCCGACCGGCACAGTCGCGGCGGCCGAGACGCAGACTGGCTCGGCGTCGCCGGCTGCCGACGACACGTCCGAGATGCCTGGGGCAACCAGCACCACACCTGAGGAGGCTCCCGAGTCGACCAGTCCTGACTCGGCCGCCGCCGATGACGAGCCGGTGAGCGACAGCGCTCTTGTCTACGAGGACGACGCCTACCCGCTGCTCGAACCCACTGTCGTCGCTGAGTACTGGGCGCGGCTGCTGACCGGCGAGGAGATCGAGCCAGGCTCGCCGTTGGGAAGCCGCATCGAAGGCATCAATATCAAGGCCGTTCTCACCGAAGTCCAGGAGTCGGTGGTCATCGTGAAGGTCGCGACCGATGAGGGCGAAGCCGCAGGTTCCGGCTTCATCGTGACGCCGCAGGGGCGCATCGTCACCAATGAGCATGTGATCAAGGATGCGATCACGGTGGACGTGCGGCTCTTCGGAGGAGAGCTGGTGCCTGCCCGGGTCATGGCCACTGATCCCACGCGGGATCTCGCGGTGCTTCAGATCGAACGGGACGGCCTGCCGACGGTGCGGCTCGGTTCCACTGACGGTGTGGAAGTCGGCGACGAGGTGATTGCCATCGGCAATGCCCTCGACATCATCGGCGAGCCGACCGTCACGTCGGGAATCGTGTCGGGACTCAACCGCTACATCGTGTTTGAGGACGGGAAGCGGTTGGTGCGTCTCATCCAGACCGACGCTGCGATCAATCTGGGCAACTCCGGGGGACCTCTCGTCAACGCCGCCGGAGAAGTCATCGGGGTCAATACGGCGATTGCCGGGAGGCTCGCCGAGGGCATCGGATACGCCATCTCGATCGATCATGCTCGACCGATCATCGACCTGCTGCTCGAGGGTGTAGTGCAGGCCAAGGCGTACCTCGGCGTGCGCATCGTCTCGGTCGAGGACTGGATCAATCAGGACGACCCGCCCGATGCCGACGACTCGGAGCCGGAGCCCGACGGCGGAATCGGCGATTTGGGTCCCGAGACGGTGGAGCCTGGACCTGAGCCCGACGACGAACTCGCCGATATCGAGGTCGCGCCCGAGGTCACCTACGGGGCGCTAGTCGTCGGCGTCGACCCTGGCGAAGCTGCCGATCGGGCGGGTATCGAGCGGGGCGACGTGATCGTCGAATTCGAAGGCGAGACGATCCGGACGAGCAACGACCTGGTGGTGGAGATCTTGGCGCGGCTGCCGGGGGATCAGGTCGAGATGGGCGTGATCGGCCTGGACGGAAGACTTCGCAAGGTCGAGCTGGAACTGGGCTCTTTCGAGTCAGAGGACGAGTCAGAGGAGTAGGTGGCGCCGCTGGCTTGGGCCGGTGATTAGCTCAGCGCGTCTCGCAGGTGTTCGCGATACTGCGGGGGACAAAGGGAGCGTCATGACAGATCGAGTCTTCGACACCGGAACCGACGACATCATCGTCGAGATCACCGATGGCGTGATGACCATCACGCTGAACCGTCCCGAGCGCCGCAATGCGATGTCCACTCCGATGATGGACGGACTGGTCGCTGCGATCGCCGACGCCGAGGTGGCCTCCGATGTGGGCGCACTGGTGCTGACCGGGGCCGGCGGGGCCTTCTGCGCCGGCGGCGACGTCAAGGGCATGGCCGCCGCTGGCGGCGAGGGCGGCGGCAGCCCATTGCAGTACGACGCCCGGGTGCACGGGCAGCGGCGCAGTCAGCGCGACACCTCCGGGAAGCTGTACGAGATGCCCAAGCCGACGATCGCCGCGCTGCCCGGTGCGGCCGCGGGCGCGGGCCTGTCCATGGCACTGGCGTGCGATCTGCGCTACGCGGCGCCCAACGCCGTGATCACGACGGCATTTGCCCGCGTCGGCTTCAGCGGCGACTACGGCGGCACGTGGTTCATGTCGCGCCTCATCGGCTCGGCCAAGGCCCGCGAGCTGTATTACCTGTCTGACCGGGTCGACATGGACCAGGCGGTGTCGCTGGGCTTGGTGAACGGCGTGTTCTCCGCCGAGAGCCTGATGGACGAGGTGGGAGCCATTGCGCGGCGGCTGGCCAACGGGCCGACCGTGGCATTCCGGTACATGAAGGAGAACCTGAATCGGGCCGTCAACGGCGACATGGGCGAGTGCCTAGACATGGAGGCCGCCCACCACATCCACTGCGGGCAGACCGACGACCATAAGGAAGCGGCGAAGGCCTTCGTGGATAAGCGCGAACCGGTCTTCCACGGCCGGTAGCTGACGCGCCCGCCAGAGGAGCGGGCGTAAAACGGCTTCTCTAATCGCCGTTCGATTCTTGCGGTCGGCGGCGCGGGCTGCGCCGTACGCTTATGCGGATGCGAAACGAGATCGACCCCGGTTGGGTCGATCCGGCGCGGGTGCCGCAGGTGCCTCGCGTCGCCGCGGCAGCGCCGGCTATCGAGCGCCGCGATGGGGTTGATGTCGTCGACCCCAATCAGCGCGACGGCTCGGTCGCGCCGCCCCGGATGGCGCCCGCTGTTGCTGCGGGTCCGCCGAGTCGTCCCCGAGCCCGCGAAGCGGTATCGGGTCGGGCGTGGCGGGCGCTTACCGTGGCGTCGCTGGGCACGGTGCTCGTCGGCTTCAACAGCACGGCGACGAACCTCGCCTTGGACGCAATCCAGGAGAGCTACGTCGGTGCCACCGCCGCGGATGTGGGGTGGGGCATCGCCGGCTTCATGGTCGGCACAGCCGCGTTCTTGCCGCTGGCAGGCCGCCTGGCTGACCGCGTCGGGCGCAAGCTGATCTTCCAGGCCGGGCTGGTGCTGTTCGCACTGTCCGCGGTCGCCTCGGCGTTGGCGCCCACCGTGTGGACGCTCAATCTGGCTCGGGTGCTGCAAGCCGTCGGCGGCGCCGCGATCCTGCCGGCCTCCCTCAGCTTGGTGCTGCCGCTCTTTCCTACGTCACGACGCACCACCGCTGTCGGTCTGTGGTCCGCTGCCGGTCCGCTGGCTGCGGGCATCGCTCCTGGGGTGGCCGCGGTCCTGTTGGGGGCAGCCGGCTGGCGGGTCCTGTACTTCGTGAGTGCTCCCGTGGCCGCGCTGATGTTCGTGGTGGCGCGGCGGGTCCTCACCGAACTCCCGACTCCCGAGATTTCTCACCGGCTCGACGTCACCGGCGCGGCAGCAGGGACGGTGGGGCTCGCCGCGTTGGTCACGGCAATCATGCAGGGCAGCCGGGTTTGGGGCTGGACGTCACCGGTCACGCTCGCCGTGGCGGCCGTGGGTGTGGGCGCGTTCGCCTGGTTCGTCAACAACTCGCTGCGCCATCCCGAGCCGTTGCTCAACTTGCACTTGTTGCGTCGACGGGGCGTGTGGGTGACGCAGTTGGCCAACTTCCTGGTGGGCGTCTCGTCGCAGGCGATCTGGCTGATCTGGCCGCTGTTCATGTTCAACTTCTGGGGGTACTCCGAGTACCAAGTCGGACTCGGCGTCACGGTCGGGCCCATCGTGGCGGGCGCGTCCACCGTGTTCTTCAGCCGGCTGGGCGAACGATGGAGCGCGATCACCCTGTGCCGCACCGGTGCGGCCATACAGATCCTGGCCATCGGATGGCAGGTGGTGCGGCTGGGCACCGAGGCGGATTATCTCCGCGAGATGGCGCCGACGATCGCCCTATTTGGGTTGGGCTGGGGCATGTGTGTGCCGCTGCTCAACAGCGTGGCGCTGGCCTGGGTGGACGAGTCGTACTTCGGCGAGGTCAGCGGACTATTCAACACGCTGCGGTATGCGGCTTCTGCGATTGGCATTGCTGGCCTGTTCGCGCTGCTGAAGGACGAATCCGGCGACGGAGCGCTCGTTTACTACCAGCATGTGCTGGCGTTCTTCCTGGTCTTCGCAATTGTGGCGTTCGTGTCGCTGTGGGTTCCCATCGGACGACCTGATCGCTCGCGCAGCTAACGATCACATATTGCGAATGGTGCCGTGCAATCGCGTATGACACGCTGATTACCTGTGTCGTTGGACCAGATGCTCCGGCTGTTCGCGGTGGTAGCGCTTGCCTGCAATGCGGCGACCGCTGTGGTGTTGTTCCGCCGCGCACGTGGACGGCAACTGAGTGCTCGTGCCGTCACGGGAATGGCCGCGGCGCTGGCGGTGGGCGCCATGCTCGGCTCGTTGTACCTGTCGGAGATTACGCACCTCGAGCCGTGCCGCTGGTGCTGGTTCCAGCGCATCGCCATGTACCCGCTGGCGCTCGTGCTGGTGATCGGCCTGCTCGTCCGCGACCGGGGGGTGTACCGCCACGGGCTGCCGATGTGCGTTGCCGGCGCCGCGATGTCGACCTGGCATTACTTGCTGCAGCATTTCCCAGGCCTCGAGGGCGCCACGACGTGCAGCCTCACCAGCCCGTGCACAGTTCGGTACGCATGGGAGTTCGGCTTCGTGTCGATCCCGTATATGGCCGGCAGCGTGTTCGTCCTGGCTGGAGTGCTCCTGAACCTCTCGCGTCGCCGTTCCTGACCCTGTGCGGCTGGTGACCATGCACCAGTGCACTTGGCTCCTACGGTTGAAGGCATGACTAACAGGAGAGCGACCGAGCGATGAGGCAATTGCTGAACAGGTTGATTCCCCGGACCACAGGCGGCTGCTGGGCTGCTGCTGCCGGCACTGCGGTGTTAGCCGCGCTGGCCTTCTTCCTGGCCTTCTTCGTGTTTGGCTTCCACCTGATCTTCGTAGACGAGGTGGTGGACGAGGAGGCCCCCGAGTTCGTCGGCGGTGATGCCGACATCGACGAGTTGATCAGCGAGGCGCGGGGCGACGACACTGACGCAGCGGCCGCTGACGACGAGCGCGCCGCGGTCGACCAGCAGATCGCCGAGCTGGAATCAGAGATCGTCAGCGTGCGTGATGCCGCGATGGCACAGGACACCGAAGAGGCCATGGAGGCCATGTACCAGCAGGTGGATGCGCTGCAGGCCGAGCTTGCGGAGTTGCAGGCCGAGCGTGAGCGGCTGATGACCCCGACTGAAGTCGAGCAGGCTGCCGAAGCCGAGAAGCAGATCACCGAGCACTCGATGTCAGTAGCCGAGCACATGCTTGATGAACCCGAGGCGGTCGACATGGCCGATGACGGCGGCGTGCGGGTGACCTCAGTGGGCACGTTCGGGGCCCGGTCGCATCCCGCCTCCGGCGTTGCCGTGGTGATCACTGACGGCACCCAGACGTTCCTGCGGTTCGACGACGACTTCGCCACCGACAACGGTCCCGATCTCAACGTGTACCTGACGGCGGCAGGCCCCGACGCCTCGGTCGGCGATCTCGCAGCCGATTTCGTCGACTTGGGCGATCTCAAGGGCAACATCGGGGCGCAGAACTACGAGATCCCCGCCGGTGTGGACCTCGACCGTTACCGCACGGTGGCGATCTGGTGTGTCCGCTTCAGCGTCGTCTTCGGTACGGCCGAATTGGAGCCGATGGGTTAGTTGTTCGAGCGGACGCGATGACGCTCGTGCTCAGGCTGAGTTGCCAGCGGTCGGGACGGCCTGGATGTCTTGGATCACGTCGGGCGGCAGATCGGCGCCGATGTCGGCGGCGACGTTGGCGTTGACCTCGTCGACGAGCCCGTCGAAGTGGTCCGCGATGGCGCTGGCGATCTCGTCGTGTCGTCCGACGGCGGCGAACAGCCGAACGACGTCGTCGTCGATGCAGCCGGCCATTTTGCCCCAGCCGTCGTTGCGTGAGAGATGGTTGAGCTTCTCGCCGAGTTCGCCCAGATCGTGCTGTTCGAGCACCGGCCAGTACGCCCGGGTGCTGCCGTAGAAACCGATCCGGTAGCGAACCCACTCGACCATCCGGTCCACGGTCTCGTCGTCGGGCCCGGTGCAGATGAATCCGCCGCCGGTCACCCAGAAGTCGCTGCGGTTGTGCCCGGCCCGGTCGAGTCCGGTCTGCAGCTGCGGCATGACGTGTTCTCGCAAGTAGTCGGGCGTGCAGAAACCGTGAAGGCGGACCCCGTCACAGTGCTGCCCGGCCACCCGCAGCATGGCTGGACCGACCGCAGCGATCATGATCGGCGGTGGTGGACCGTCGAGCGGTTCGGGCGTGAAGTTCGGCGTCATGAGCGAGAAGCGGTAGTGCTCGCCCTCGTAGCTGAGCCGTTCGCCCGTGGCCCACGTGTGCCAGATGGCTCGCAGCGCCTGCACGTACTCGGCCATCCGTGGAGCCGGCGCCGACCACGGCACGCTGAACCGCCGCTCGTTGTGCCCCTTGACCTGGCTGCCGATGCCGAGCACGAACCGTCCGTTCGAGGCAGCCTGCAGATCCCACGCAGTCGACGCCGTCACCATCGGGCTGCGAGGAAAGCTGATGGCCACGCTGGTCGACAGCCGCACCCGCTCGCTGTGCACCGCAGCGATGCCAAGCGGGATGAACGGCTCATGCCGATTCTCCATGGTGACAACGCAGTCGTAACCGTCGGCCTCGATCCGCCGCACCTCGTCTGGCACATCTCGCAGGTTGTGCTGGGGCAATGTCGCGCTGACGTGCATAAGGCACTCCTGTTCTCCAGCGAGCTGTGTCGACGAGTCGTTTCGACGAGCCCTATCGCCGAGCCATATTGCTGCATCTGCCCGGCGCTTGCTGATGTGGCCGCCCAGTACGGGCTGTCGCGGACGTGGGTGACCAGGCTGGTGATGCCGGCCTAGAGGGCCCAAGCAGACCGCGGGGACGATCCGCCCGCTACGACGGGACCTGCTGTGGCACTGTCAGGGTGAGATCGTGCGAGAGCGCCATTCCCGCTGCGGTGCACACCTGAGTCTGGGAGCGTGCTTGCCCGTCGCTCGACGTGGCGCACTCGGTTGCAGCCCGCAGCAACAGCGTGACATCGCCAGTGCCGCTCGGCTTGACGTGGATCTCCCACAGGTCATTGCGCCCATCGACGCGCTTGAACTTGAGGGCACTGCCGTTGGTCACTTCCAGCAAGTCGTCACGCAGCGTGCGGTAGCTGACAGCGATCGGCTCGCTGAACTGCGCACGCACGGTGAACTCGCGGCTGCCATCGTGCGTGTGCGGAAACGTCGACGCGACGAACTCCGCAGTCAGCGTCGGGTCGTCGTTGCTGTCATCGCCGTCATCGCCGCCGCTGCCGTCGTCGCTGCCATCGTGCGACGGCGGAACCGTTGACGCGACGGGCTCCGCACTCAGCTCTGGCATGTCGTAGGCGTAGATGCGGCCATCTGAGTTGTCGGCCACCCACATAATGCTGCCGTTGGACCAGATGCCCTTGGGACTGTCATTGCCCGCTGCGAGCAACCCGTCGAGGTCCAGGTCGGCCTTGCGGGCGCCCGTGTGCAGGTCGTAGGCGTAGATCTTGGCGTCGTGGTCGTCGCTCACCCACATGACCATGCCGTCGGACCACAGAGCAGCAGCCCGGCCGTTGCCCGCCGAGCCCAGCCCGGTGATGTCCTGGCCGGACCTGCGAGCGCTGGTGTGCAGGTCGTACGCGTAGATCGTGTCGTCGCTGTGGTCGGCCACCCACATCGTCACCCCGTCGGACCACAGGCCCTTGGGGTGGTTGTTGTGCGCACTGTCCAGTGAGTCGATGTCGCGGTCCGTCACACGGGCGCCCGTGTGCAGGTCATAGGCGTAGATCTTGGCGTCGTTGTCGTCGCTCACCCACATGACCGTGCCGTCGGACCACACGCCGTTCGCGTGGTGATTGCCCGCCGAGCCCAGCGCGCTGATGTCCTTGGAGGCGTCGCGGGTCATGTCGGCCAGGCTGTAGGCGTACACGTAGCCGCCCAGGTTGGTGACCCACATCGTCACCCCGTCAGACCAGATTGCCCGGGCCGCCGAGTTGTCTGAGGCAAGCAACTTGTTGTCCGGCAGCACACCCCACTCGGACGCCGCCGGGTCGACCGCGACCGTGTTGGTCTCGTCGCCGTTGCCGCCGTCGTCGCCACCGCTGCCGCCGTCGTCGTCGTCATCATCGCCGTCCTCGTCGGCGTGCGTGTCATCCGCCTCAGCGACGGTGAACTCGTAGCGGTACAGCGCCCCGGGCTCGAACTCGTCTGTCAAGATGAATACGGCGCTTCCCGGTTTGCAGGCCACGATCCACAGCGACTGGTCGATCGCGCGACGCCATCCGGAGGTGTCGTCTTGTTGCGCCGTGCACGCCTGGGCAGGATCGACCGACGGCGGCTCGGTGGCGCTGTAGGGCTGCGCGTGCGATGCGAACTGGCCCGGCTGGGCGGCGTTGACATAGACGTAGGCATGCCCGAACATCGACAGCAGAACATCGCTGCGAACGAGTATCCGCTGCCACTCGCCGTGCACGCGCATGTCCAACGAGCGCGGATCGGGATCGAACCATGCGTCGGGCTTGGGCTGGGGCGGCGGGCCTGGCGTCACCCCCGCAACCAGGTACCTCGAGACCACGAACGTGGTACTGCTGGACGCAAGCTGAACTTCGGGATCTGACGGCGTGGCGCCTGGCCGGACCAGATTGATCTTGAGCACATAGGGTCCGCCCACCGGGCACTGCGCACTGATTGTGGCCGAGACAACGAAGCCGCCGTTGTGGGCCGTGTGCTGAGTGTCCGCGCCGATGCCGCTGCCCTCGCATTCGTCCTTGTCGGCGCCGTAGTGCTTCACATCGGCCCGGAACGTGACCGATCTGTCGGCCTCAAGATTGCTGACCGACACCGTCACGTCGATGGCGGTGTTCGCTGGCACGGCACGGCCCGGTGACAGTTCCACCGACACCGTCGCCGCGGATTGTGCGTTCGACAGACTGGGGAAGCCAAGCCACAGCGCGAGCAGCGCTGCCAAGAAGACCGCCACAGCGGCTGTTCCTCGAGCTGACCAGCCCTTGATGCGGCGGGTGTCGCGTAGGCGGGATGTTGGATTCACGCCGCCGGATGTCGTTGGTGTCGGGTCTCGATCTCGATGGGCGTCACCATGCCAAGCGAGGTGTGCCGCGGCTGTCGGTTGTGCCCTATTTCGAGGTATTCGAGGATTTCATTCGTCAGATCGACACGTTTGTGCCAGCGCTTGGGGTCCGGCAGCTCTGACAGGGGTCCTTGATTTGGGTCCAGGTGCCGTGGGTGGGCTGATGCCGTAGCAGCGGCACGTCGCCGCGACATTGCCCGAAACCTCTTCGGCGTGGTGCAGTGCCGCAAGGCGATGCCGGATCTTGCGTAGCTGCTCTCGATCGTCCATCAGGATTTCCTCTCGCGAGAAACCCTGACTCTCAAGAAACTCCATCAGTTTCAGACAGCGCCCTCGACAGGATTCGAACCTGCGACGCACGGTTTAGGAAACCGACGCTCTATCCCCTGAGCTACGAGGGCGGGACGAGCGCGAATTGTAGGGCGAAATACTGCGCGGAATACTGCGCGGAATTCGTCGGACCGCGGGCACCGTTCGGGGCGCGGGAGTCCGGGTACGTTGGCTGAGTTGGGTTGCTCGGCTCGCGTGGCGCAGTTCTTGGCGGTGAGGGTGGCGTCAGCGTGTTCGTGTTGGTGGCGCCGGGTGGTGGTTCAGGCTGCGAGCTGTGTGGGCAGTGACGTGGGTTCGGGTGGGGGTACGAGGCGTTGTCCGAAGATGTCGGTGTACTGGCTGCCGGTGCGTTCCGCGTGCGCGAGCAGGGCGCTGGTGACTATGAGCAGTTGGTAGCCGATGGCTTGGTATCGGTTGTTGTTGCGCGTAGTGGTGATGCTGCGCTTGTCTCGCAGCAGTGCTTTGAATTGCCGGTTGGCGGATTCGCAGTCTTGGCGGACGCCGTAGAGATTCTGGTGGTGGGGGTCGGCTTCGGGGAATGCTGAGAGCGTTTGGGGGTGCAGCGTGGGGTTCTTCTTGTGTTTCTTGTTGCCGTCGGGGTCGTGTTCTCGGAGTTGTTCTGCGGGGGTGTCCATACGCATCGTGATGGTCGCGCCTTGTAGGTGCCGGGGGACGATGGGGTTTTGGGGCAGTGCGTAGGTGTTGTTCACGGCGTAGCCGCCGGTGCGTTGCTTGGTTCGGCGGCGGTTGGTGCAGGTGAGCGGCACGTAGCAGTCGTGCCCGTCGCCGTCGGTCATGACGACGGTCGCGTTGCCGTCGATGGTGATGACCTCGGCGGTGTGCGCGACGGTTTCGTTTGGGTGGACGAATCGGTGGGGGCCGAAGTTGTGGATGAAGGGGACGGTCTCGCTGATGCGGCGCAGCTTGGAGACCGGCTGGACGCCGGCTTTGAGGAGCCGGTCGCGGTCCTCGGCTGAGAGCGCTCCGTCGTATCCGAAGGCGTAGAGGCCTTTGATGATGCGGGGGTGTTCTTCGATGAGCTGCAGGAGCGAGTCGACGGCGAGCGTCGCGTCGCTGTTGGATCTCTGCGCCTCGCCTTTGATGTTGACGGCGAGGATGATGCGTTCTTTGGGATGGGGCGTGCGGGTGATGACCAGCACCCATTCGTAGTTCGGTGGTTTGGGCTTCTTGCCGGTTGCGCTGCGAGGCGTGAACGCTTCGGGGTCGTGCCGTTTGGGCTTGCCTGTGCCATGGTTGATCTTGTCGGGGTCGCCGTTGTTGTACAGGCCGCCCACGACGGTGCCGGCGGCGGCGACCGTCTGTGTGGTGTCGGGCTGGGTGTAGGTGCCTGCCCTGGGCCGGAACTGGCCCATCGTGAGCGCTGCTTGGACGCAGATCTGGCGGGTGGCGCGTTCGAGTTCGTCGACGTCGAGGAAGTCCTCTCGCACCCGCCGGTGCTGGCTTCGGTTGAAGCCTTTGGGGTTGAGCCGCCAGGCGGGGTCGTCGGGCCGGTCGTGTTCGAGTTGCAGGTTGAGCTGGTCGACCAGTCGCTCGCGGGATCTCCGGCGGGGTGGGGGAGGTTCTTGTTGTGGATCACGCTGGCGCCGCCGTACAGGGATGTCCCATACAGGAAGATCAGCGCGTCGTATGCGTCGTGGCCACGTTTGTGTCCGCGGTCTTGCTCAGCTGGCGACGATCACCACGCAGCGCACCTGGCCTGGGACCATGTCGGGCGGTCCGGACGGGTCCGACCAGTTGCTCCACGGCGACCACGGATCGTTGATCGAGGCACGGATTCGTGTTGATACGCGCACCCGAATCGAGAGCAGGTCGAACGGTTCGTCGAATTCGCTGGGGTCTGCGACGTCGTCGGTGTCGACGGTGATCGTCGTGGACAGCGTTGCATGCGGGCCGACGATGACGGTCTGCCGCACGCTGGCATTGACGTCCTGCAGGTTGAAGTACCAACTCGCCTCGTATCGGTGCTCGACAAGCGCAGTGTCGGTGCCGACAGGGGTCCATGCGATCGTCGCGTCCGACGGTCCATTTGAGTTGCCCGTGCAGGTCACAGTCGGCCGTTCAGGAGCGACCGGCGGCGTCAACGGCGGGCATGGCGGAGTCGTGTGCGGGTGCCAGCCGCTCCATGTTCCCCATGGCGTCCATGCCGACCATGTGCCGTTGACCCGCTCGCGTTGACGGCCGCGGCCACGCAGGCGCACATCAATGGTGTTGCCCGGATCAGCTGGCCCGGTGATGAGCACCTGAGCGTTCTGCAGCCGCGTCACCGTGGCTGTCTGCCACGAACCGCCGCTGTGCAGGTACTCGGCCTCGTATTCGGCTTCGCGTTCCCAGTTCGCCGGCGCCGAGTCAGCCCAGCTCGTGAAGCGGCCTGTGAACTCCGTTGCGAGGCATGCGAGGGCCGGTGCCGGGTCGGGCAGCCCCCCAGGCACGGCAGGCAGCGGCGGTAGTCCGCAGCCTGCTTCGGGCTGATCGGCCGCGGTGTCATCGGACAAGGTGGAGTAAGAACCCCAGCGGGCCGGCGGGCCTGCGTCGTATGCCACGACAGTGAGCATGTATGCCTGCCCGGCAGGCACAGGGAGCGTCACTGCTCGGTCTGCCCATGGCAACGCGTTTGAACTGGTGATGCTGTAGGAGGTGTAGGGCCCGATAATGCCGGTCCACTCGTTCACATCGACCCCCCAGCCGGTGCCGACGCCGGTGCCGGGAGGCACTGTCCATGTGACCTCGATGCCGGCCGTCGAGCGGCACGCCATCACAGTCGGCACCGGTAACGGCGGCGGCGGGCACGTCGGAGTGCTGAACTCGGCCCAGTTGCTCCACTGGCCCCACGCGGACCATGCGGACCATTGCCCCAATCGGTATCGCCGTTGACGTCCTCTGCCGCGGATACGGACGTCGACGCTGTCGCCGGGGTTGTCGTCACCGTCGAACAGAACCTGGTTGCCGGAATACGCAACCGATTCTGATTCCCAAGGATCGCTGCCGTGACGCCATTCGACCTCGTACTCAGCCGCCCGACCCCATCCGGACGGCGGATTCGCAAACCAGCCGGTGAACGAGCCGGTGAACTCCGTCGAGTTGCACGCCAGAAGCGGGGTCGGCGCAGGAAGAGCCGACGGAGCCGCAGGAGCCACAGGCGGTGGGTTGACGACACCCTGCACAGGCACGTTCTGCACTACCTGCACAGGCACGTTCTGCACTACCTGCACTACCTGCACGGGCGCCACTACCTGCACTACCTGCACAGCCTGCACTACCTGCACTACCTGCACGGGCGCCACTACCTGCACTACCTGCACAGCCTGCACTACCTGCACTACCTGCACAGCCTGCACTACCTGCACTACCTGCACGGGCGCCACTACCTGCACTACCTGCACACCGATCACCGGAGGCGGGTCCGGCACCCATACGTGCCATTCGCATGTCAAGCCGCAACTGTCGATCGGGTCCGTGTCCGTGGCGCCTCCGGGGTCAGAGAAACCGCCCTCTCCCTCCCCCGCGTTCGGATCCTGCTCCGTCAGAGCCGACGTGTCCTGTGGATCAGGCGGATCCGGTGGAGGCGGCGGAGGCGGCGGCGGCTTCGGGTGATGCCCAGGGAAGCAGGTGGTCGTGAACGTGATGTCATTGAACGTGCACGTCTCATGGCTGGCGGACGCGTCTCGGGTAGTTGTGAGAGACGCAATCGCCGTGACGACGAGTGCAGCGAACAGCGCAACACCGACGTAGCGCCAGCGGCGTGGGTTGGCAACGGTCAGCGAATCGGCGTGCATGATGAGCCTCCAGGGTCAGGCAATGCCGGACACCCGAAGAGCATGGGCATCGGCCCGTTCGCTGCACCCCAATGGCCTGCTGCTGGCCGGCCAGGTGGCGGCTGTTAGCTTGAGGTCATGGAGTGGGGCGACATCCTTCCGTATCTCACACTCGTCGTGACCACAGTCGGACTGATCGTCGCCGCGTTTTGGTCGTTGATGCGGTGGTCGAACGTATCCACAAGCGAACTGCTAGATGCCAAGCTCACGGCTATCGCGGCCAGGATCGATGCGGCAGACACAAGCGAACTGCTGTGGATGCCAAACTCACGACCTTGAGCACCAAGATGGAAGCGACCGACAAGAAGGTTGATGCGCTCGCAGGTGCGGTAGCAGAATGGCGTGCCGAGACGGCTCAGCACTTCACTCAGGTGAACGGCAAGCTCGACACGCTCACCAGCGATGTCGCAGGGGTGCGCGAGCGGGTGGCCCGCATCGAGGAACGAGTCGGCATCCCCGCTGAGCCGGTTGGCGCTTAGTCGTCGAATCTTCCGCACCCGCGTGCGGGAGCTGAACGATCAGGCATTCGACTTCAGCTATTGGCCTAGGGCGGCCCTGAGACCAACGGGCGTCTACGCGAAGTAGGAGTCGCCGAGGTGATTTTCGATGACCTTGACCACTTGGGATACTTCGAATGTGAGCATCAGTGTGTGGTGCACGCTGAGTACTGCGTCTTGGATGGCTTGGGACTTCTCAAGGTCGCTGATGACGACACCCTGGGCGCGTGCGAGGTCGCGACCGATTCCCCTTCCGTGTGAGTGGTGCTTGTCGTAGCTGGCGAACCACGCTGCAATCTCCGACGCTTTGCGACGAGCAGTCCAGTTCTTCTGACGACTCGACAGTCTGTCGCGCAAGTTCCGAGGGCCATGCGTGCCCGTCTGAGATAAGTGGCCGTTGAGCATCCACTTTATGAGCCATAGTTCGACCAATTCTTGTGAGAGGGCTTGGGCTGCTCGTGACTGATCCAACAAGAAAGTTCCGTACTTGTCGAGGATCGGCTCCCAAGCCGAGGCAGCCCCAGGGTTCTTGATGATGTCCTCACGTGCCCGCTCAAATTGACGCAAGGCTGCGCTAGCTGGGGCTCTCGCGAGTTGGTTGCCGAGCGGTTGGAGTACCTGCGGGTCGATAGGACCAAGACGCGAATGTGCCGCCATGAAGATTTGATCGCAGGCCAATGCGAGCATGGTGCCTGCCGACATAGCTGCAAGCGGGACAAACGCACGCAATTCGCCGTCGAACTTGTGACGGAGGTAGTTGACGATCGTCTCAACGGTGTTGGGGTCGCCACCGGGGGTGTGCAGGATCAGGTCGAGGTCGCTGCCGTCGAGATCCTGCACAGCACCCATGAACCCATGGATGTCATCAAGGCGGATCGGGGCTTTGTCTGAAATCTGGCCCGAACCCGTCCAGTTGCTGTAGTAGAGGATGACCGGCCGGCCGGTCAGTAGATGAACGCGTGCCATGTGGCGACGCCGCACAGAGTCGTGGTCTGGGACACCGTTGTTCTGCTGAGCGCTCGCACTCAACTCATGCTGGATCTGCGCCCTGTTGGGCATGCGTCAACTCGAAACGGTGCGCAGTTCGCTGTCAGCTTGCGGCGCGGGAGTCGCAGTGAGCGGCTGAGAGAGCCGCCAATAGCGCAGCGTTTCAGCAAGGCCCGGCTTCGGCAGTGACTGAGCGAGCACACGGTCGATGCTCTCAGACCGTTCTTCTGCTTGATGCATGGGCACTCCTGCCGACTTAGGGCAACAGGCTACAGCGATTCCCGATCACGCTCAGGCACACACAATGGGCCGCAGCGCTCAGCCCGACGGGTCACGCCTGGGGGCACACCAGCGACCACAGCACCCGACCGAAACGATCCTCGCGGTGCAGCAGCGGCTCATTGATCTTGCCGTCGAAATCGCAGATTGAGCGCATCTGAGCCGCCACACAGTTCGGGTTGTGTGCTTCCAGCAGCGTGCGCATCGCGTACGCCGCAGGCTCGCCGGTCGTCGGCGGCTGCGTGTAGCGGTACAGCATCCATTCGATCAGCAAGTTTGCGACGTCCACATCGGGTGGGTTCGGGGCATTGCCGGGCATCCCGTCATCGCGAATGTGAGTCAGCGTTACTCCTTGGCCCGCGGGTGCGCCGTCGGCGCTGTAGCCACGCGACTCGGCGCGCAGGTAGAGGTCGCGGAATGTGTAGGTGCCATCGGGCCAGCGGTACGGGTAGTGGGCGTGCGCAACCGGCCCCTTCGCCGGCGCGGGTCCGACGGGCCACAGCTTCACGGTGTCGAGTTCTCGGTCGTAGGTGCCGTCGCGTCGTGCTGACGTGGCGGTGATGCCGCCGCCGGGGTACCAATCGGCGAGTTGTTCGTCGGTCCACCAGCCCGAGGCGATCTGGAGTCCGCTGAGACGTTCCGAGTCGGTGTCCCATCCGGCGTACACACCGCCCCAGTGGTCGAACAGGTCGTCGATCCACCCAGCGAGCGAGCCTCCGGGCGGCGGCGGACAGTTCGGGAACAGCGCCCGGATCGCGGCATGGTCGAAGTAGGCGCGGGCCGGGAACACGCTGTACGCGGACGTCTCGTCTTCGGGTTGCGCGCCAACCTCGTCATCAGCGTCATCGGGTTGAGCTTCGGTCGTGTCCGGCTCGTCCGCTCCGGCCGGGCCGTCGCCATCAGGATCGTCGGTGACCGGCTCTTCTGAGTCGGCCTCGGTCGTGTCCGCGGGCACCGTGTCAGCGGTCGGCTCAGGAGCTTCGGTCGCGTCGGGCACAGTCGTCTCGACGACAGCAGGCTCGGTCGCCGACGTCGCGTCGGGCACAGTCGACTCGACGACAGCAGGCTCGGTCGCCGACGTCGTGTCGGCAGGCTCGACAGTCACAAATGCCGGCTCGGGTGCCTCGGTGCCCGGTGGCGGCTGCGACGTGTCGGGATCGTCGGAGCACGCTGCAGCGAGCAGCGCTGCAGCGAGCAGCGCAAACACCGCTCGGCTTTGTCGGCGAGATCGAGTCGTGATGGTCATGCTGGGTGTCCTTTGATCGGTGACATCAGCGAATTGGTTTCCCACCATCATCCCGGTGGGGTGTGACATCAGGCGGGTGAAACTGCCAGGCGGAGAGATTATGGGCAGCGGCCCGCCGAATCGGCACCAAGACGCATTCGAGCATGTTGCGGACGCCCGGCGAGCTTGTTGCATGAGCCTCAGTGCCTATGACGCACCGCACTGTGCTGCCCATTCGTCCATGAAGCGATCCATGGAGCGGCTTCGACAGTGCTCTTGGGCGAGCAGTTGCAAGCAGCGGCCGCGTTGCAGGAGAAATGGATGTTTTTCTCCGCTCACACTCACAGGCGGGACGAGCGCGAATTGTAGGGCGAAATACTGCGCGGAATACTGCGCGGAATTCGTCGGACCGCGGGCACCGTTCGGGGCGCGGGAGTCCGGGTACGTTGGCTGAGTTGGGTTGCTCGGCTCGCGTGGCGCAGTTCTTGGCGGTGAGGGTGGCGTCAGCGTGTTCGTGTTGGTGGCGCCGGGTGGTGGTTCAGGCTGCGAGCTGTGTGGGCAGTGACGTGGGTTCGGGTGGGGGTACGAGGCGTTGTCCGAAGATGTCGGTGTACTGGCTGCCGGTGCGTTCCGCGTGCGCGAGCAGGGCGCTGGTGACTATGAGCAGTTGGTAGCCGATGGCTTGGTATCGGTTGTTGTTGCGCGTAGTGGTGATGCTGCGCTTGTCTCGCAGCAGTGCTTTGAATTGCCGGTTGGCGGATTCGCAGTCTTGGCGGACGCCGTAGAGATTCTGGTGGTGGGGGTCGGCTTCGGGGAATGCTGAGAGCGTTTGGGGGTGCAGCGTGGGGTTCTTCTTGTGTTTCTTGTTGCCGTCGGGGTCGTGTTCTCGGAGTTGTTCTGCGGGGGTGTCCATACGCATCGTGATGGTCGCGCCTTGTAGGTGCCGGGGGACGATGGGGTTTTGGGGCAGTGCGTAGGTGTTGTTCACGGCGTAGCCGCCGGTGCGTTGCTTGGTTCGGCGGCGGTTGGTGCAGGTGAGCGGCACGTAGCAGTCGTGCCCGTCGCCGTCGGTCATGACGACGGTCGCGTTGCCGTCGATGGTGATGACCTCGGCGGTGTGCGCGACGGTTTCGTTTGGGTGGACGAATCGGTGGGGGCCGAAGTTGTGGATGAAGGGGACGGTCTCGCTGATGCGGCGCAGCTTGGAGACCGGCTGGACGCCGGCTTTGAGGAGCCGGTCGCGGTCCTCGGCTGAGAGCGCTCCGTCGTATCCGAAGGCGTAGAGGCCTTTGATGATGCGGGGGTGTTCTTCGATGAGCTGCAGGAGCGAGTCGACGGCGAGCGTCGCGTCGCTGTTGGATCTCTGCGCCTCGCCTTTGATGTTGACGGCGAGGATGATGCGTTCTTTGGGATGGGGCGTGCGGGTGATGACCAGCACCCATTCGTAGTTCGGTGGTTTGGGCTTCTTGCCGGTTGCGCTGCGAGGCGTGAACGCTTCGGGGTCGTGCCGTTTGGGCTTGCCTGTGCCATGGTTGATCTTGTCGGGGTCGCCGTTGTTGTACAGGCCGCCCACGACGGTGCCGGCGGCGGCGACCGTCTGTGTGGTGTCGGGCTGGGTGTAGGTGCCCGCCCTGGGCCGGAACTGGCCCATCCTGAGCGCTGCTTCGACGCAGATCTGGCGGGTTAAGCGTTCGAGTTCGTCGACGACGTCGTCGTCGAGGAAGTCCTCCCGCACCCGCCGGTGCTGGCTTCGGTTGAAGCCTTTGGGGTTGAGCCGCCAGGCGGGGTCGTCGGGCCGGTCGTGTTCGAGTTGCAGGTTGAGCTGGTCGACCAGTCGCTGCGCGGGACCTCCGGCGCGGTGCGGGAAGTTCTTGTTGTGGACACCGCTGGCGCCGCCGTACAGGAATGTGCCGCACAGGAAGATCAGCGCGTCGTATGCGTCGTAGTCGCGTTTGCGTCCGCGGTTCTGGCCTTGCCGTGCGTCGTCGATCAGTTCATCGAACCGCTTGGCGACCTGTCGGGTGCCGCTCATCGCCGCGACGGAGTGCAGCCACTGATCGGGGGTGAGCGGAAACGCAGCACCCTTCTTTTCTTTGAGGCGTTTGCCGTTGCTCTCGGCGGCGGACGCCTCGTCGTCGTCGGGCCGGCTGTTGGCGGTTGCCTTGGCGAGGTCCGCGACGCGGATCGGTTCCCCGTCGGCGAACAGCGGCTGGTAGGCCCGAGGCTGATCCTCAGAGGGCTCATCAGCCATGGCAGGGATCCTCTGGCAGAGCGCGCGCGAACACGGCTGCGGTGTCGTCGAGCGATCTGGCGCCCAGGAACCGCGCGGCGGCGACGAGGCCGTGGGCGTGGCAGATGCGATGCGCGGTCGTGTAGCGGATCGAGCGCGCTGTGACGCCGCGCCGGTGCGAGATCCCCGCATCGACCAGGACCCGGCGCAGCCGCACAGTCACGGAGTGGGTCGCCCGGTCGAGAGTCAGGCCGGCGCTGATGCACAGCAGCGCGTGCGGGTCAAGGTCAGTGCAGTTCCGCAAATGGAACGCGATCTCGGTCCGCGCCCACTCGTCGATCGGGTTGACGCGCGCACGGTCGCCGCTGAGACGCACGAATCCGCGGTCCGCGTCGATGTGCGCGGCAGCGACCCGAGCGATCTCGGATGCCGACGCTCCCGCGAACGCGAGCCCCACCAGGACCGGCAGTGTCGTGGCGATGATCCCGCTGCGGGAGTTGGCCCGCACCAAGCGAGCCTCGGCCTCGGTCAGCGGACGCATCGCGGCCGCGCTCGGCTGCTGGCTGATCGGCCTCGGACGCAGCCGATTGGCGTCGATGCCCGCGCCGAGGCTCTCTGCCGCGTCCAGCAGCGCACCCGCAACCCATGCGCGCATCCGCGCCGTGCCCGCTGACACGTCCCGGTACCGCCCCGACTGGTCCGGACTTGCCGCCCAGCACCAGCTCAGCAACATCTCTGGGGTCACCGAGCCCCATGTGCCGTCCCCCGCGGAGATCAAATAGCGCAGCAGCTTCCGCGACTTCGCAGCGACACTGCCAGCGGTAGCCGAATTGGCCCTGTAACGGACCGCCAGCGCTTCCAGCAGCACCGGCACCCACGCCGCGATCTGCTGCACGCCGACCATCACCAGCTCCGCCGCCCGAAGCACGATCGGCAGCCGCGGCAGCCCCCCACAGCCCCCCACAGCGAACAAGCGAGGCTGATCGCTGAGGAACCCGCACGCCCGAACAGGGACCAGCGGACGGACCTGACTGCTGCTACGTTGCATTGTGGACCCTTCGGGTACATACGGGCCGGAACGCACTGTCGTCTTGTAGGGCGGGCGGGCGTTCCGGCCCGTGAACTCTTCGATGCCGTACACCACGATCGCGGCAAAGCGGCGTCAAGTGGCGGACTGCCAACCCTCGACCTGGGGCCAGAAACCCAAAAGTCCAGCAAACACGGGGGTTTCCGGCAGTCCGACCCATCAAGCAGCGATGCGAAGAGCCCCGCGTAACGCGGTCGTGCGCGCATGTCGGCGTTTCCCGCGACCGGGCCGCCGTGTTCGCATCGAGCGGGTGCCGTTGCGGCGATGGGCGGTTCCGAAGGGTGCCCTTCCCCCTGCATAGTGTTCATTGCATTGAACGTTATGCAGGGGCTGTGACACGAATCTGCGGCGGCACCACCGCACCTTCAGCCGTGCGTGCATCAACAACTAGCGTTCGGGCCGATGCCCCGATCCGGCGGCCTCAAACCGCATCCGAGCGACTACCTCGCACCCGAACAAACTTGGCCCAACGGGAAACTCGCCCACGACGCGCCACCCGAAGCACGCCTCGCCAAAGCGATCGCTCAACGACTCAACACACACTTGACAGAACACGAACTCAGCCTGCGCGACGCCGCACAACCCACCGGCACATCCCCCGCCACCCTGCACAACATCCTCCACGGACGAACATGGAGCGACATGACCACCCTCGCCCGCATCGAACACGGACTCAGCATCCAACTATGGGGAACCGAACACCGTCACTAGAGGCCACAACGGCCACCGACTGCAGCTGGGCTCATTGACAAGACGTCGGGGTTCCACGGGGCGCTGAACCGGCTCCGAGCACGCCACGGGCAACCAGCCCACCTTAACCAACTGACCGGCCACCGGGGTGAGTGCCCACCAGCGAGGACATGGAGGCATCGTGATGACATGGCCGCTGCCCGAGTCCGTGCAGAACACCAGATTCCGAGACTGGCAGCCATGTGCTGGGATGCGTCAACGTTGGACGTTGACGGAACTCGCTGCGTGTGCCTTCCCCACTGCCGCGCTGTACGCATCGCCGCCGGAGGCACACTCGGCTGCCGCGGATCGTAGCGCAGCGATGATCGGCTGCCGCCCGGATGGCCGCTGCCGGGTCATGGGCAACTGATGGAACAGTGGGCGAACGCCTGACACGAGGCGACCCTGCGGACGATCGAGCCCGCCGTGCATTGAGTGTCTGGCGCATCTGCTGACCAAGGCGATATCGGCCTCCGCGGCACCCCATGTCGCGCATCTGTGTGCGCAGACCCGCAAGTGAGGATTCGACGCGAAGCGGTTTCGTGAGGCTTGTCGACGCGAGCCGACAAAGTGCCACCGTAAAGCTCGTAATGAATTCCATCTCAAATGAAGAAAGCAACAACCCGAGGCACTGCCGGAGACACCGGCCAGTTCGACACCATCACACCGGAAGCGACGCGACCGGTAGTCGGACAGTTCCGCCTCGTTCACAACAGCCGCAAGATGCGGAGCACGAAAGCCTGCTGCTGGAAATTGCCAAGATCAACTTGGAGTCCGCCCGAGAGAACCGGGAGTCCGCCCGAGACGGGAGGGAGGCTTCCCGCGACAACATGAAGGCTGCGCGATACGGGCGGCAAGCATCTCGCGTGAGGCTGTGGGGCTCCTGCCTCTATCTCGCGGCGGCTGTGTTGGCAGTTGCGCTCGCCTTAGGACAGGCACAGCCCCTTGCCATCGCCGACACGGCACCACAGCCGGCAAGCCCGCCGGCAGTCGTGTCGGAGCAGCTCGCAGTTGCGCAGAGCACAGCGGATCATGAGGGCAGAGATTGAGTGCCTTGGATCGATGCCTCATGCGAGCTTCTGCTGCCCATCGGGCACGTCCGCACACCGCCACCGGTGAACCACTACGAGACCAACGTCGTAGCGGAACAACTCATCATCGGATCCGACATGCCTGCCACGGCTGGCCGAAAGGAACGCTGACCGTGCGGACATGATCTTCGCTTCTGTGCGTCTGGTCCCGCCGAAGCACCCGGCAACGCCGCCAAAGCCAGGCGGGAGCCCTCTACCTTCCCATGTGCCACCGCAACCCCTGAGAACGAGGAGCCGCACTTCATGAGGGCAAAGCGAAACACCGAGCCATGCCCGCCTCACAGCATGTGTGCCGAATTTGGCGACCGCGGCGGACTTGGCGTGGCCGAGCGAGCATCTCGAGATCGTCTTCGGAGTGCCGCACTGTCCGTTGTCGCAGTGATGGCGCTGCTGTTGGCGTCATGCGGGACCTCTGTTGATGACAGTCGCAGTGACCGGACGGCAACGACACAGGCGAGCATCACCGTTGGCACGATCCCTGCAGCGACTCCGACGACTGTGGTCGGCGCCAAGCCCGAATCACCGGGGAACGGCATCAGCGGGGGAGCAGCCGACTCGAGCGAACCTCCAACGGTTGACGAGCCGACGACCAGCGCTGCTGACTCCGCTGGACAGCAGGACGATCAGTCTGGCGAACCTGTTGAGGAATCGGCCGAGCAGGACATCTCGGAGCCTGCTGAGGGAGACGAGCCACAAGCAGACGACTCATCGGTCGGCGCTGCTGAAACATCGAGTGTGGCTCGTATCTTGTCACTGCTCGACGCGCTGGACGTCACAGCCGAAACCAGTGGCGGCTACGACCGTGCCCTGTTCAAGCACTGGGTCGACGCTGACGGCGACGGCTGCGATGCGCGTCGTGAGGTGCTGATCGCTGAGGCTGTGGCCGCTCCGAGCGTCGGGGCGCGCTGTTCGCTGTCAGGCGGGGAGTGGCTGAGTCGTTACGACGGCAAGACCGCCAGCGGCAACGGCAGCAGCTTCGACGTGGACCACATGGTGCCCTTGGCCGAGGCATGGGAATCCGGTGCGCGCAACTGGACCGAGGATCGTCGCGAGGCCTACGCCAACGACCTCGGCTACGCCGACTCCCTGATCGCCGTGTCAGCCAGCTCGAACCGCTCCAAGGGCGCCCGTGACCCTGCCGAATGGCTGCCGCCCGCACAAGGCGTGCACTGCTGGTACACCGCAGCGTGGGTGCAGGTCAAAACCCGCTGGGACCTCGCATCGACCAGACCGAAGCCGACACGCTCCGCAACGTCCTCACCGGCTGCGACGACAACGACCTCAGCAGCCTGCCCGAAGTGCAGACCGTCGCTGATGGAACTGCGCCGGCGCAAACCGACACCGAGCCTGAGCCCGTCAACGACTGCCACCCTGCCTACGAACCGTGCCTGCCCAACCGACCCGGCGACGCACTCAACTGCGGGGACCTCACATCGGAACAGAAACCCGAGCACATCAAAGAAATCGGCGTAGACCCCTACCGACTCGACCGAGACAACGACGGCTTCGGATGCGCGAGTTGATCTGACGGGGACCCGTTAGCAACGCGACCGGCCGGCGCGGCAACATGTGCCCGACACCGCCTCGATCTGGTGCGGCAGGGGCCGTACCCGGCTTGCACCCAGTGCCAAGTAAGGATCGAACAGATGCGCCAACCGAATGCGCCGGGCCTCAGCGGCCAGCCGAAAGAGCCAACCGTCGCCGTCAAAGATGAACGACCCGCCGGCTTCGGGTGCTACGAGGCGCAACCCCGCTTCGTCATCACGGAACGGCACCCGCTCGCTCAACGATCCGTCGGCGCAGCGGTACGTCAGTGTCAACGCCTGCGATCCGTGGGCTTGGACCGCCACAACAGTGACCGCTCCACCAGGCTCCACCCCCAACAGCCGCCGCCGACATCGATGCTCTCCATCTCTACGCCTGACGAGCCGTCCCGAACATCCTTTCCGTCCACCGTCGCTTCCCTGCCGCGCACCAGCAGGCCCTATCCACCGTGCCGAGATCCCCGTCTGAACAATCGCCGCATTCGATTCGTCACTACGGTCCAGAACCCAGCTACGGACGCCGTGATCGGCTGACCATCGTCTTCTTGGCGAAGGCCACCTTCGGTGGCCTGAAGTACAGAGAAGGATCTTGATACTGGCAAGTGCACCAGCTTTGCAATTCGAAATGGTAGCCAACTACGGCGGAGGTGCTTCTGTGTCCTCTTCCAGCGACGACAGCAGCCTCTCCAGTCGGCTAGCTTCTTCACTTTTTTCCAAGTATGCAGAGTATTGAGAGCGAGCATTTGCAATGAGTTCTTCGTACAAAACGATTCGTCCGTTGAACTTCTTGAGTTCATGATTCACTAGTTCCGATGCGCTCTGGAAGTTGAGGAGTGAAACGACTTTGGGCGGCGATCCGAGTACAAATACGACATCGATCTTTTCGTTCTCGCGATTCCTCTGCGTGAGGATAGATCTCAAACCCGTGAAGTACTTCTGGCCTTGAGCAGAGAGTTCGTCTACGCTCATTGGCCGCTTGCTGCGCTTCATCTCAACTATCACATGAGAACCCGCTGACGACTTTCGGTAACGGATATCGAGGCGACCCCGAATTTCTCTGCCTTCGTCATCCATCGCCAGAATTCCAGGGTCAACGTTGCGAAGATCGTCCTCCATATAGGAGTCCTCAGTAGTGCGCTCCCATGCAGGGTCCAAGAGATAGAGATTCTTGAAGAGGTGCTTTTGCACTACGCGCTCTACCTCGTTCTCATCGGTAAGATTCTCCAACTGACGAATGGATTCAACACGTCCGCGTAGAATGTCCATCCATAGACTTGCCTCGTATTCTCCTTGAGCGCCTAGGAGTCTAAGAAGTTCCTCGGCATTGACGCTAGAAAGTTTGTCAAGTTCCTGTGCATTCTCCCGGAGCCCGATCCGGGCAAACGCAAGTACACCATGCCTATATAGCGAGGCGCGCCGTGATCGCCCATTCTCGTCATCCATATGTAGCGCGGCAATCGTTGCGATTATCTTGTGTGCCGCGGCTTGCTGCCACTGATGCAAATCATCATGCCATTGCTTCAGCAACGGATATTCGCGAAAAACGTCATGTGCCTTCCGTCTCGGCCGCGCAGTATTCCACTGGCTTGACGCTGTCTTGAAGGCTTCTCGTAGGAACGTATGCAGTCCCTGCACTCTCGGGTCGTCTTCAATAAGACGCTGACGATCGCTGGTAGCGATATCGTCTTCGCTATCAACGTCGAGAAAATCGGCTTCGATCTGACCTGTGACGTAGTTGCCGAACACGCGAGCAAAATCAAGCTTGTCGATAATGCCTTCATGGATGGGGCGCTTGCGGGCCAACACCATGATGTTCTTGAGTGACCCTGCTTCGCCGTCATCGGCTAAGTCTGAAGGAGTGCGGGCCGTACCTATCCAGCCTCGCACTTCCCAGCCGTCACGGCCGCCAACATTGCACTCATCAAGGACAAATCTCTCCACATCGTTCGGTAGTGCATCTTCTGGTAGACGCTGCTCGCCGAACTCCCATAGGAATTCGAGCCGCTTGAGATCCTGCCGATCCTCGAATGTCAATCGTTGTCCATCTATCTCGATTCCGAAGCCGCCCTCTTCAGGCGGTGTCTGATCGAGCACGTCGAATCGGCGAGCGAGCCGCTTACGGAGTGCTGCCGCGGTGAGCCTGACGCGTTTGCTCGTAAGCTGTTTCAGAACAATTGTTGTGCCAACGCCCGAATAATCCTCGGTAGTCTCAACCTTCTCTGGATGATACGCGTGGCCTAGCGAAATCTGCTCCCTGAGGTCGTTAACCGAAATCCGGCAACCTGTGCTCTCGCCGTCCTTAGTCGTATAGATGAAGATCTCGTCTGCAATGGAAAACGCGCTCAGTTTTCCTATGCCCTTGCGGCCCATGAACGGCCGGTTCCACATCTTAGAGTGCGGGCCTTCCGCGGCCCGCTTTTGGTAGCCAGTCTTCAGAAAACGATCATTGAGTTCTTGCTGAGTCATTCCGCAACCGTCATCGGAAACAACCACGCCGGACTCGCCCACGTCCCAGCTGATCCGAACCAGTGTTGCGTCGGCATCGTACGCGTTGGCGACGAGCTCGGTGAGGACAGCGGCTGCGTTGCTGTACAGCTTGATGCCGAGCGCCTCAAGGACCGACATGTCGATGCTCATGGTGAAAGGTGGTTGTTCCGTCATCACGTGCTTACCTCTGCGAATGAGTTGAGAAAGGCTCTGCCGACGGCTTCCCCGAGCGGCGGCGGGACGGCATTGCCTATGTGCCGGCCCAAGGTCGTCAGCGGCGCGACTTCCCCGTCAGGTGCGAAACGGTAGTCGTCGGGGAATCCTTGGAGGATGGCTGCCTCGCGCAGGGAGATGGTCCGGTCTTGTTCCGGGTGACCGAAGCGCCCCGCTCCGAAGTTGTGGAAGTAGGTCGTGATCGTTGGGGACGGCCTATCCCAGCGCATCCGGGCGTACACGTTCTTGAACGCAGCGCCGCTGGGACGCCGATGGCATGGGGCTCGCAGTTCTTCCGGCCAGTCATGCCAGGTTCCACCCGGCTCAGACGCAGCCATTCGCTTCCGGTTGAGCGCTGAAAGGCCGCGGCTTCGATGCACCGGATCGGCTTCATGGGTGTCGCCAGCCTCGATTGGCGGAAGGCCCCCGATCGCCTGCCTGACAGTCGCGGCGGGACGGTCGCGCTGATCCCCCTCCGGGACTTTGGCACGGCCCAGCCGAGAAGCGACGAGCACGAGGCGGCGGCGGTTCTGCGCGAGCCCGTAGTCCGTGCACCTGCAGACATGGCTGTCCAAGGAGTAGCCGAGACCCTTGAGCATCTCCACGAAGTCCTCGAATACTGCCTTGCCTTGAATGCGGGGAACGTTTTCGGTGGTGACGAATTCCGGTTGCGTCTCCTCGACGAGTCGGCCGAGTTCGCGTAAGAGCACCCAGCGCTGGTCACTCGACGGGCTCACGCCCTTGCGATACGACGAGAACGGCTGACACGGCGCGCATCCGGCCAAGAGCCTCGTAGCGCCCTCAGGCCACAGATCGGACAGTTCCTCAGCCGTGACATCACAAATGTCCCGTTCCACAAACCGTGCGCCGGCCATGTTGGCTTCGAACGGGAACCGACAAGAACCGTCGACGTCGATACCTGCCACGACATCAACACCCGCAGCAGATAAACCGAAGGACAGGCCGCCGATGCCGCAAAAAACATCGACGGCAGCGATGCCGTGGCCGGGCGGGCGAGCAGACTCAGCGGCATGGGACGGCGAGAGCGCAGTGCGCTGGCCCCGGACTGCACTCTGCTCATGCTCGCCCATCAGCAGGCACTCCCCATCCACTCCTCGGCTGCCAGCGGACTCTACGCAATCGACGGCCATGGCTCGTCCGACTCCAGCCAAGCGGGTGGCGGGACCATGATGCGCTCCATCTCGGAGGGTTCGAACTTGGTCAATCCGCCTGCGTAGGTGCGGCCTCCTGACAGCGTTGCATGGTCGCGCAGTGCCTTGGTCAAGTTGCATAGCGCTGTCTCGGAGAGCGAAGCGGCGGGGTAGATGCCGTGCACGTTGTTGAGGTTGTGTGCCTTGACGAGGTTGCGAACGAACGCCGGGGGTCGTCTCGCCATGTATGTAGCCAAGATCGGGGCGGGGCTGCGCAGCTTGACCGACCACCACGATTTGCGGTGACGTGCGATATAGCCGTCAGCGACACCCGCTCGACGCGCGACTTCCAAGAATCGCTCAACCAGCTCGCGGTCGGTGCTGTCGAGGAAGTCGAGGTCTTCGGGCAGGCTGACCACGGCCCTCAGATCGCTGCTGTCGGTCAGCACTCCCGATGCCGTGGCGAAGAGTTCCAACGCCTTCGTGACGGTGGGGTAGAGCACTGTCGCAGGCAGCTGCGGGTCGTCCTGCGAGGTGACCCATGTTGCGTTGGCGCCAGTGGCGGTTCCTCGGTGCACGCGGCAGAAATCTCCGAGCGCGACGAAACCACGGGGATTCGATGCCTGCGGCACCAGCAGAGCCGACCAGCGAGGCTCTCTTCGCAACTCTTCGCGGCTGAAGCTCTTGCCCCCAGCCAAGCCCCGGAGTTCTTCGAGCCGGTTGATCCGGCGGATGCGAATCGGGCGCTGTGGTTCGCCGACCTCGAAGGCAGTCACTGTCGCCGTGGTGGCGGCATCTGCGAACACCTGCGTCCGAGCGTCGATGACGTGCAGGGACAGACCGCCGAGTGGCCCGGCAACCAAGTCTCGTGCCAACTGCCCGTAGCCGACATCGAGCCATTCCGACGAGGTGACGAATGCGCCGAAGTCGCCGGCCCGAGCGAGATGCGCGGTTGCGAGCAAGAAATGGACGTGCATGCCCGCCAGCGCCGATGCCTTGAGGCCTAGGCCGGCAGCTCGCTTTCGCAACCATGCCTTCCATGCGGGATCGATGTCGTGATGACGCACGTAGGGCGGGTTTCCGATGAAAGCCGTTGGGCCGGTCGCAGGCGACAGGTCCAGCGCGCGGTAGTCGCCGACGTGCATCTCTGAACGCTCGTCGAAACCCAGTACGGTCAAGTTCGCTCGGACCGTCAGGGCAGCAAGCGGGTCGATCTCGACGGCCACCAGTTGTGCGTCGGGAACGTGTCGGCCGACAGCACAGAGAAATCGGCCAGACCCAGCCCCTGGGTCAACAACTCGTTCAGCCCGCTTGTGGTTTGCCAGCCATTCCGCCATCGGTCCGACGATCGCAGCGGGCGTGTAGGTCGCACCATGCCGACGGCGCTGTGCCGCCGACCGCAGCGAAGCGAACGTTGCACCCAAGGGGTCATCACCCGCCCGGATCGCGGCCGCCAAGTCCTTTAGTGCATCTGTCCGAGGCGATGGCGACGCAACCTCAATGAGGTCTCGCTCGGCGCGGCTCACGTCCGCGAGGTGACCATCGCAAGCCAGCGCCCATGCTGTGGCGCACAGAGAACGTTCGTCGCCTGTGATGCCCATTTCAATCCAAGCGTCTTGGAGCACTTGGGGGATCATCACGCCGACATCACCTCCTTCGTGGCGGGTGCCTTCCTCTTGTGATGAGAATGCCGAATCTCGGGCCAGCGTTCTCCCAGCGGATCAGCAGACCTCAGTCGCCACCACATAGAACCGGACGAGGGGAGTGCAGATGTTCCCACGGCCGATCGAAGCTCGTCATGGGGCTCGCACTTGGCGAGTGCATCGATCACGGCACGACGATAGTGATGTCCGTTGACCTGCAGGACCTCTGCGGACCTGACGCCCCAGCATGCGCGCCCGGCACTCACACCTTCCGTTTCATGACGCGCTCGCGTCAGCTTCATGGCTCCATGCCTTGCCCAGTTCGCGTTGCTGTCGCTGGCTCGGTTCCCCGAATGCTGATCAACAGCGCTGGCATCATGGGCCGGCTTGCGGCACCGAGGAGGTCTCTGTGAACGCGCGCACTTATGGCGAGCTGGCCGTTTTCATCTGAGTGCCTGTAACGGGGTTCGTGCAGGTGAAACGGATGCCGGAAGGCGACCTTGCCGCCGCCGAGTTCGGAGTCAAGGACAAGTACGGCAAAGTGAATCCGGTTCGCTTCGGCTGAGCCGGATCTGCTTCCGGCGAACCAAGCCCGATCCAGAAGCTGCTGGAAGCGCTGCCCGCGTGCAAGTCCTGCTGCCCGCTTGCCAGCTTCCGTGTCTCAGGTTTGATGCGTCATCTATGCTGCTTGTCTGATGAGCGAACAAAGTACTGAGGCCCTATTCGGCCCTGATCCGGACATGTCCGATCAGGCGGTCTTGAACCATTTCGCGTTCGTGGAACGGCATCAGGGGAAGCTCGAAGCTGAGCACTCTGGGAAGATGGCTCTGATGCGCGACGGCGCAGTCGTCGAGATCGTCGAAGACATGGACGTCGCATACGAGCTTGGCCTGCGACGCTTCGGCAGCGGCAATTTCTCGCTGGAACGGATCGGCGCCTCACCGCACCGTTTGGGTGTGCTCGAATACGCATTCGCATAACGGCATCAGGTCGAGCTCCAGAGCATGGAAATGGCGCTTGGGTGTCTCAGCGGAGCCTGATCGCGACGGAGGCGGCTGGGGCCGAACCCGACCATGAGCGTTACGCTCACAAGGAGAATAAGCATGGCTCGACGACGTGCATCTAGGTGGATAGATCAAGCGGAGTCACGCCTACCGGCTTACAGCCGTCATGTCTTGGACATCGGCAAGGTAGTCCACGGCATGAACGAAGCGACCTTGTGGGCATTGCTAGTTCGTGAGTGTGCACGAACCAGCGGCCTCGATGGACTCGCGGACATTCGCCTTGATCGTCTCCCGCAACGGAGCGACATACACGGAGGTTCCCTGCTGAATGAGTCAGGGAAATTCATCCGGCTGCTTCCTGCTGGCGTTGAAGCGTGGTGCGAACATGACAAGCCGGGGCGCACCACCAGCACGCTGGTGGAGGAACTGCGCAATCTCTTCCCGTCAGATCCCAGTTTCGAGATATGGGCTCTTTGCATGGAGATGGGGCAGGCCGTCAGAAACTCGCTCGTTCACAGTATGCCTGCGTATGACGACAGCACAGGCGAACTCACTGGTTGCAAGAGCCCGTCCAAGGGAGGCGGCATCCTTGAGGTCCCAGTGGATGAGAACAAGTACGCCGCAACTCAGGTTCTCTTGTTTACGTGCGTTGGGATACCGCTACTGACGCTCGTTCGTATCAAACGAGATCGGACTGATATCCAGCGAGCGTGGTCGGACGCGGCTGATGTCATGTTGAAGACGCAGAGCTCCTTGATAGAGCGCCATATGATGCCGCACTTCCAATATCTGCCAAAGTTGAGCCAACAGCTGGCCACGGCATTCGTTCAAATGCGTGATGCCATATCGTCAACGAACCCTTGAGGAACCACGGGTGGAGCCCCCAAGCACAAGATCGCCACCGAATAGATGCACAGCAGGCATTGGAGACGTCGCCGACCCAGTGATCTTCAGGCGATGCCGATGAGGCGCAGGTCTTGAGTGGGCGCTTGCAATGTCATCTGCTGTAGATGGGCAGCTGTGCTCCGCGGAAGTAGCGGTCGTGACGTGTCGCGTCTTCGGCGGCGGCGACCAGGTCGTCAAGTTGTCCGCTAGCTTCCAGCGCTTGGGCTCCGAAGCGGCGAGATAGGAAGTAGGCGAGGACGGCATCTTCGTAGATGAACACGGAGCCGTGGTGGCGGTCGTTGGTGTAGTCGTGTTTGGACGGGTTGCCTACCAGCCTCACGAACTCGCTTGCACCGGCGAGCGAGTCAGCGGACATGAGGTTCTTCGCAGCAGGAGTGCCGAGGAGTGCCCCGAGGGGCTGCTTGGCATCTGCTTTGTCCAGTGCTTTCTTGACACAGCCTTCGAGGTGCGCCGTCGCGTTCTGGACGACTGCGCGCACATGGATGGGGTCGCCCCAAGCCAAGCTGAGATAGGTGGGGATATACCGGAGCGGCCGCAGCACCCTCTCGAAGTCGTAATCGAAGGGGTAGTCGTACCTGTCGGAACCGACCCACACGGCTGAATGGATGCCGGCACCGGGGATCTGGCGGTCTACCTCCATGAGGAACTCATGGACCTGCGGGTTGAACGGAGGCGACGCGGCTTCCAGACGAGCCATCTCGGACCGCACATGGTCAACATCGGGCAAATGCTCTTCGGCCAGCGACTCGAGCCGTGACGCCTCAGGCATGATCGGCTGCGGGCGAGGCGAAACGGCAAGCAATCGGATCGCGGTCGCATTGTCAGGAAGCGCCGGCCGCATCGAACGCTCCAGCTGCGACAGCCGGTCAGCTTCGCCGAGCAGCCGTTCGATCTCAGCGACTCGGACTACGTACTCCTCGTTCGTCGGCCCGTCGCAGATCTGGGTGTAGTGCAACTCCGCGAGTCGGCACGCAGTCTCGTAACGAACTGCGAACTCCCAAGCAACAAATCGATGGCCGGGATGCCGAGTGCGCACATCCCATCCGTCTTCATGCTCAACGACAACGCTCGCCGCGGATTCGTAGAACAAGCGCTCAGAAGGCCAAAACCCTGGAAGCGGGTTGAGCATTGGGCGACGTCGCGGGAACAATCTCATGGGATGCACCATAGGAACGGTCCGCAACGCCAAGCGGTTCAATCCTCGACCGACGAGAGCGGCTTTCGGTTTGGCCGGGTCTGGCTATCAGATGGACGGTCGCCAGATCCCGTTGCCCGTCGCGATCCGCTTGAGTTTCTTGGCGATGTTGTCTCGGGCGCTACGCCCGAGGCCCCGGAGGTCGATATATGCGTGTCCGTAAGGCACGTCGGGGAGAATGGAATCGTCGATGGCTCGCAACCCACAGTTGACGACTTCTCCGACGGTGAGGAAGCAGCTCCCGGCGGTGTCGTTCGGGTAGCCGTCATGCGCTTGTTGCGGTGTGAGAACGGAGTCCATGGAGGTGGATGCTTTCGCGTCCTTGGGTTTGAAGGTGTCGGAGCCGATTGTTCCGTCCCGCAGCAATTTGGAGTTGATCTGCCGACGCAGCTTTTCGGACGGGCTGGTGATCTGGACCTCGCCGGCCACCAGCGGCGGCCAGGTCACCGCGCTGGCTGTCCTGTGAAGCCGAGCAGCCAGTCCCTCACGAACGAGCAGTCGACGTTGATGTCCTCTTCGTAGCGGTGCTCATCGGTTGAGGCGTCCCATGATGCGACCGTTGCGGTGTCGCTGGAATCCTCGAACCGGATCGAGGCCTCGACGTCGCCGAGCGTCCATTCCATGGAGACCCCACCGTCGACGGCTGGGAATACATGCGGGTAGGGCAACCCGTAGTGGGGGAACGCGGCGATCAGCCGGCGGGCGCCGAGGATGGCCCCGGCATGCGGGGCTGACCCGTCGACGCCATCGGTGTCGTACCAGCCGTCATCGAGTTCTTGGAGCTCGTCGATCTCTCGCACGAGTGCGTTCATCTGCTCGGCAACTTCCTTGTCGTGGACCTTTACCTCTTGTAGTGAGGATGCCGAGCCTCGTGGCTTCAGTTTTCCGGCGGACCAGATGAACGGGCCGGCGACTGTGACGAGCGAACCAGTTTCGTCATCCTCAGTCAGAGCGACCTTCATGTCGTCGATTGTTGCGAGACCCTTGTAGTAGATACTCGTAGGACGAGCCGCCTGCCATCCGAGCACACTGACGGATGCCCGTGACCGATCGGCGGAGACGCGGAGCACACGACCGGCTACCAGGTCCAATGGGACGTCCCACATCGATCTCGGCCTGCGCAGAGCCTCGCATTCATGTCGCCCCAGTCGTGCAGTGCCGCGGCGGCTGGTGAACGAGACAGCCTCACTGTCGTTGAAGGGGGTTCCGATCTTTGCAATCAGCAGCAGCACTCCCGTGGACAACAACGGCAGCGTCTCGCTGTTGCCGTCGCTGTCGCGCCCGAGTTCGTCGATGGCGGTCTCAATCCGGTCAGCGCTCCTGCTGCACGGGTCCTCGACCTCGAACATCTTCTGCTCGGTGTCAGGTCGCACCTCGACTTCTAAGCTGCCGCCCCTGAGATCGGTGACACAGAAATGGAACCCGCTGATGGTCGCGGGGATGCCGCCTTCGGATGATCGACGGTTGCTCTGGTGTTCCTGCTTGGCTAGCTCGACGACCGCTTCCCGGAACGCGACCAGCGACTTGGCTGCCGCTGCGAACGCCTCATCAGACAAGCGCTCAGCCGAGAATCTCCCCCCAGTGAATCGCAATGTCCGGCCACCAGCCGGTCGCTCCCCATCAACGACCACGGCAAGACGATAGCGGGCATCCCTGGTATCGGATCGCGATACGCGGCTGCGCCTGGTGCCACGAGAGACACGCCCATGCCACATGTCGAAGCCGCGGCCACACCCAGCGGCGCCACTCTGCGCCAGGCCTCAGCAGCACTAGTTTCGTGGCGCCATGCCTCACGTGAGCGACAGCGATGCCCTTCGGGTGCTTCCCAGCCTGCTGGGTTGCGGAACCGCAGCCGCTGCGGCGGAGGCATGCTGCGGCAGCCGCCCGCTCGAGATGTCTAGGAGCCCTTCGTGAACGCACGCACCCACGGCGAGCTGGCCGGTTTCATCTGGGGGATCTGCAATCTGCTGCGCGGCCCGTACAAGCGCAACGAGTACCGGAAGGTGATTTTGCCGTTGACGGTGCTGCGCCGGTTCGATTGTGTGCTGGCGGACACGAAGGAGACGGTGTTGGCTGCGGCGGCTTCGTCGGGGAGCCACAGCGAGGATGTGCAGCGCCGGCTGCTGGTGAAGGCGTCCGGTCGGCCGTTCTACAACACGACGAGGCTGGATTTCGACCGGCTGCTCGACGATCCTGATCTGCTGGCGCACAACCTCGATCGGTACATCCGCGGCTTCTCCGGCAACGTGGCCGACATCATGGACCGGTTCGGGTTCGCTGAGCAGATCTTCCGCATGGACGACAAGAACCTGCTGTATGAGGTCGTCAAGAGGTTCGCCGCGGTGGACCTGTCGCCGGAGCGTGTCGACAACCTGCAGATGGGGTACGTGTTCGAGGAGCTGATCCGCATTGGCGCCGAGCAGGCCAACGAGGAAGCGGGGGAGCATTTCACGCCTCGTGAGGTGATCCAGTTGATGGTGCATCTGCTGCTGTCCGGCGAGCAGGACCTGAGCACTGAGCACATCGTCAAGACCGTGTACGACCCGGCGTGCGGCACCGGCGGGATGCTGTCGGTCGCGGACGAGTTTCTGCGCAAGCACAACCAGGACGCCAACCCGTTCCTGTACGGCCAGGACCTCAACGACGAAGCGTGGGCGGTGTGCAAGGCCGACATGCTGCTCAAAGGCGAAGAATCCGAGGACAACATCGTCCTCGGCGACTCGTTCACGGCGGACGGGTTTACCCGTCGCTCCGACGGGCAATCGTGGACGTTCGACTACATGCTCGCCAACCCGCCGTTCGGCGTCGAATGGAAGCAGCAGAAAACCGTCGTGGAGCGAGAACGGGACACCCTCGGCTACGACGGGCGGTTCGGGGCGGGTCTGCCGCGCATCAACGACGGGTCGCTGATGTTCCTGCAGCACATGCTGTCCAAGCGCAAGCCGGTCGAAGACGACGGCTCGGGCGGGTCCCGCATCGCCATCGTGTTCAACGGCTCGCCGTTGTTCACCGGCGATGCCGGCTCAGGGGAGAGCAACATCCGCCAGTGGATCATCGAGAACGACTGGCTCGAGGCGGTGATCGCCTTGCCGGACCAGCTCTTCTACAACACCGGCATCTCGACGTACATCTGGGTGCTCACGAACCGCAAGGAACCGCACCGGGCCGGCAAGGTGCAGCTCATCGACGGCCGTCAGTGCTTCGTGAAAATGCGCCGCAGCCTCGGCAACAAGCGCAACGAGATCTCTGCGGAGCAGATCAACGACCTGACCTGCATCCACGGGGACTTCACCGACGGCGAGACACGGGACCTCACCGACGAGGACCCTGTGACACACCAGCCGCGCACCCGGCCCCGAGTCGTCAGTAAGGTGTTCGCCAACGAAGACTTCGGGTACCGCAAGATCACCGTCGAACAGCCACTGCGACTCAACTTCGCTGCCACCCCTGAACGCATCGCCCGGATCGAGGACGAGCGGGCATTCCAGAACCTCGCCAAGAGCAAGAAGAAAGCCGGGCCGACGCATGATGCTGAGGTCAAGGCCGGACGAGAACGACAGGCGAGCATCCGGTCGTTACTGCGCTCGCTCGGCGACTACACCGGCGAGATGCTGAATCGTGATCGCAACGATTTCCTTGGTGATCTCGATGAGGCCAGAGGCAGAGACGGCTTCCCCGGCTCGGACTTCAAGCTCACTGCCGCCGAGATGAAAGCCGTCGTGTCAGCGCTGAGCGAACGCGACCCGGAGGCCGAGATCTGCACCGACCGCGACGGCAGACCAGAGCCCGGCCCAGACCTGCGCGGCACCGAAACCGTCCCGCTGCGTGAGGACGTCGACGCATACATGGAACGCGAAGTCCTGCAACACATCCCTGACGCTTGGTCAGACTCCGCCAAGACGAAGATCGGGTACGAAATCCCGCTCAACCGGCACTTCTACGTGTACGAACCACCCCGACCGCTCGAAGCCATCGAAGCGGACCTGCGCAGCCTCGAAAGCGACATCACCCGGATGCTCGGCGAGGTCATCGCGTGACACTGAATCACACCGGTTTGCGTAGAGACTCGGGTTGTTGAGTCACGGCCGGGGTGGCTGTGACGGTTTGACAGTAGTAGGCGGTTTCGTGTTCGGCGGGTGTGGTGTAGTTGCCGCGGCCGGTGAGCAGGGCGCTGTGGCTGCGTCGGTGGTTGTACCAGTCGATGTATTCGAGGGTGGCGAACTCGACATCGCGCAGTCCTTGCCACGGTCCTCGTGAGTAGATCAGCTCCCATTTGAACAGGCCGTTGAAGCTCTCGATCATCGCGTTGTCATACGAATCGCCCTTGCTGCCGACCGAGGCGACGATGTCGTTGTCGTCGAGCCGCTGGCTGTAGCGGATGGACAGATATTGCGATCCGCGGTCGCTGTGATGGGTGACCCCCTCGGTGCTGCGGCCGTCGCGGCGGCGCCCCGAGACGGCCATCTCCAGGGCGTCGAGCGCCAGCTCGGTGCGCATCGACCGCGAGGCCTGCCAGCCCAGCACCCGCCGCGAATAGGCGTCGATCACGAACGACACGTACACCCAGCCGCTGTGGGTGCGCACGTAGGTGAGGTCCGCGAGCCACAGCCGGTTCGGGGCCGGCACTGTGAAATCGCGGTTCACCAGGTCCGCTGGCCGGTCGGCGTCGGGGTCGCTGGTGGTGGTGCGCACCGTGGCGCCTCGGCGGGTCCCTTCGAGGCCCAGCTGGCGCATCAGCCGCTCCACAGTGCAGCGAGCCACCGTGATGTGCTCGACGCGGTTGAGGTGGTCCCACACCTTGGCCGCCCCGTACGCGTCGTAATTGTCCCGGTGCACACGAGCGATCTCTGCGCGCAACCAGGCGTCGCGCTGCGCCCGCGCCGACGGCGGCCGGCACCTGGCTGCGTAATAGGTGGACGGGGCGATCCCGACGCCGTGCTCGCACAGCACAGCGCAGATCGGCTCGACCCCGAACCGGCCTCGATGGGCGTCGATGAACGCCACTATCGCTTCGACTGGCGGTCGAGCTCCGCCCCGAAGAAAGCCGACGCCGCCTTGAGGATCTCGTTCGCGCGGCGCAGCTCACGATTCTCACGCTCGAGCTCTTTGATCCGAGCACGCTCCGCCGACGACACCCCAGCCCGGGTCCCGCCGTCGATCTCCACGCGGCGCAACCACAGCCTCACCGTCTCCGGTGTCGGCCCCAGCTTGGCAGCGACCGAGCAGATCGCCTCCCACTGCGAACCGTAAAGACGCTCGTTCTCGAGCACCATCCGCACCGCCCGCTCACGCAGCTCGGCGGGATATCTCCCATGTCCTGGCATAGCTCCATCCTCTCAAGGAACAGAGCCTCCACGAAACTCGGGGCGATTCACACAGCCGTATCCGGAGTATCGAGACTCCGAGATCGAATGGCTGGGCCAGATACCGGAACACTGGAGCGCTGTGCGGCTGCAACAGGTGGCCTCGTACTTCACCAGCAGCGTCGACAAGAAATCGAGCGACGACGAACTGTCGGTCAGGCTCTGCAACTACACCGACGTCTACTACCAGGAACGTATCAGGGAAGACAGCGGCGAGTTCATGTCCGCCACGGCCAGCGCTCACGAGATAGCTCGCTTTGGGCTGCAGGTAGGCGATGTCCTCATTACGAAAGACTCAGAGGACTGGAGGGACATCGCTGTCCCAGCGCTCGTCGAGAAGGTTGCCCGTGACTTCGTGTGCGGTTACCACCTCGGCATCATCCGCCCGTCTGCCCTCGTTGAGCCATCCTTCCTGTTCCGCGCCATGCAGTCAGCGGCCGTGAATCAGCAGCTTCAAGTCGCGTCTACAGGGGTCACTCGCTACGGAGTGCAAAATGCCGCCGTGTCGGAGGCGGTTACCCCCTTGCCGCCACTCGCTGAGCAGCGCCAGATCGCTGCGTTCTTGGATCGTGCGACTGCCCGCATCGACGAGCTGGTCGCTGCGAACCGGCTGCTGATCGAACGGCTCGACGAGTACCGGTCAGCGCTGATCACCCAGACGGTGACCGGTGGGCTGCCGGCCGAAGCGGCACAAGCCGCAGGGATCGCACCTGCGACCGCGACCAAACCGTCAGGCGTGGGCTGGATCGGCGACGTGCCGGAGCACTGGGAGGTGCGTTCTTTCCGAAATGTGTGCCAGTTGGCGTACGGCGACTCGCTGAAGGCTGACGAGCGGATCGATGGCGATGTCCCTGTCTTCGGATCTAATGGTGTCGTAGGGACACACATCGAATCCAATACCTTGTGCCCGGCAATCGTCGTCGGCCGCAAAGGATCGCACGGGAAGGTCAACTTCAGCGATGCGGCGGCATTCGCGATTGACACGACCTACTTCGTAGATGCACGCCAGACAAAAGCACATCTGCGATGGCTGTACTACGTCCTCGCCAGCGCAGACCTTGCTGCTGTGTCGAAAGACTCTGCCGTGCCGGGTCTTGCGCGTGCTGACGCGTATGCGAAGTGGTTGCCGTATCCGCCAATTCGGGAACAACGGGCTATCGCTGCATATCTCGATCACGCGACGGAACACCTCGCGCTGCTGTCGGCAGACGTCGAGATGGCGATGGAGCGCTCGCAGGAGTACCGCTCTTCGCTGGTGACTGCGGCTGTGACGGGGAAGATCGATGTCCGGGGCGAGGTTCCGGCGATGTCAGGAGGCACGGAGGCGTGACGACTCAGAAGACTGAGGCTGCGTTCGAGGCGACGGTGGAGTCGATGCTGGTGGATGCCGGTTGGCGTTCGGGCGACAAGGGGGAATGGGATCCGGCTCGGGCGTTGTTCCCTGAGCGTGTGGCGTCGTTTGTCCGCGACACGCAGCCTGAGCAGTGGGAGGCGATGTCGCAGCTGCACGGCGCCGATCTCGACGGGTTGCTGGTGGAGCAGTTGGTCCGCGAGCTCGACTTGAAGGGCACGCTGGATGTGCTGCGCCACGGTTTCCGTTTCCAGGGCCGGACGTTGCGGGTGGCGTGGTTCGCGCCGGCGCATGGCCTGAATCCTGAGGCGGTTGCTCGGTATGACCGCAACGAGTTGACCGTTACTCGGCAGGCTTTGTGCCATCCGGGCAAGGGCGACGAGATCGATCTGCTGTTCGACCTCAACGGTGTCCCGGTCGCGACATGCGAGTTGAAGAACCCGATGACTGGGCAGACGTGGCGCAGCGCGGTGCAGCAGTACAAGCAGAACCGCGACCCGAACGCTCCGCTGTTCCGGTTCCGCAAACGCACCCTGGTGCATTTCGCTGCGGACCCCGAAGAAGTCCACATGACAACCCGTCTCGTCGGCAGCGGTACGACGTTCCTGGCGTTCAACCGCGGGGATCGGCCCGGTGAGGTGCGCTGCGGCGCCGGGAACCCTGAGCATCTGTCGGGGTATCGCACCGGCTACTTCTGGCAGGAAGTGCTCAAGCGGGACCAGTTCCTGCGGATCCTGCGCTCCTACGTGTTCGTAGAGAAACGTGACGCGAAGATCGTTGACGCCAAGGGGCCGCGCACGGAGCCGCGAGAGAATGTGATCTTCCCCCGCTACCACCAGCTCGACGCAGTGACACGACTGCTTGACGCGGCCCGCCGTGAAGGGCCCGGCAACAACTACCTGATCCAGCACTCCGCCGGCTCCGGCAAGACGAACAGCATCTCGTGGCTGTCGCACCAGCTCGCCAGCCTCCACACCGACCAAGACGAGAAGGTCTTTGACTGCGTGATCGTTGTCACTGACCGGCGTGTGCTCGACAGCCAACTGCAGGACGCGATCTACCAGATCGAGCACGCCCAAGGCGTCGTGCAAGCCATCGATCAGAACTCCCGGCAGCTCGGCCAAGCACTGACCGACGGGACGAAGATCGTCATAACCACCCTGCAGAAGTTCCCGTTCGTGATGCGTGGTCTTCTGTCTGCCGCCGGAGCGATCACGCCGGAGGACGCCACCGACGAGGAACACGCGGAGGTGTCCGGCTGGGCACGCAAGATCGCCGGCCGCAAGTACGCAGTCATCGTCGACGAAGCGCATTCGAGCCAGAGCGGCGACAGCGCCAAGGAGATGAAGTCGATTCTCGGCGCCCGAGGCCAAGCCGCCAGCAGCGACAGCGACGAGGTGGGGGACTGGGAGGACGGCCTGAACGCTGTTGTTGAGTCACGCGGCCCGCAGCCGAACCTGTCGTTCTTCGCTTTCACCGCCACCCCGAAGGGCAAGACCATCGAACTGTTCGGCCGCCGCCCGAGACACGGCGACGAGCCGCCGCGGGCGTTCCACGTGTACAGCATGCGCCAAGCGATCGAGGAAAAGTTCATCCTCGACGTGCTCACCAACTACACCGATTACGACACGTACTACAAGCTCGTGCAGCAAGCCGAGGACGACCCTGAGTTCCCCAAGCGGAAGACAGCGAGGAAGCTCGCCCGGTTCGCCGCTCTGCATCCGTACAACCTCGCCCAGAAGACCGAAGTGATCATCGAGCACTTCCGCAACCAGGTGCGGCACCGCATCCGAGGCAACGCAAAGGCAATGGTCGTCACCTCGTCTCGGCTGCACGCCGTCCGGTACAAGCAGGCGTTCGATGAGTACATCGCCGAGCGTGGCTACGACGACGTGCGGTCGTTGGTGGCGTTCAGCGGCACCGTGGTGGATCCCGAGAACGACGCTGAGTACACCGAGCCGGGCATGAACATCGACGTCGTGACCGGCAAGCCGATCAGCGAAGCGGCGCTGCCGGCACGGTTCGACTCGCCCGACTATCACGTGCTGCTCGTCGCTGAGAAGTACCAGACCGGCTACGACCAGCCGCTGCTGCAAGCCATGTACGTCGACAAGAAGCTCGAAGGGCTCCACGCCGTTCAGACCCTTTCACGGCTCAACCGGATCGCTCCCTACAAGGAAGCCACGTTCGTGCTCGATTTCGTCAACGACCCCGACGACATCCGCGAAGCTTTCGCCCCGTACTACGACCAGACCGAACTGCTCGCCACCTCCGACCCGCACAAGCTCGAAGAGCTGCGCCACGAGCTCGACGGGATGCAGGTGTACCACCAGGACGAAGTGGACGAGTTCGCCCGGGTGTTCTTCCTGCCGTTCGCGAAGCAGTCAGCTGACTATCACCCGCTGCTCGAGAAGGCACTCGCGCCCGCCCGTGGCCGATTCCGCGAACTCGACGACGACCAAGAGATGTTCCGGGATCGATTGTCGGCGTTCGTGAAGCTCTACGGGTTCCTCAGCCAGATCATCCCCTACAGCGACGGCGAGCTGGAACGGCTCGCCGCGTTCGGAAGGGCTCTGTTGCCGTCCCTGTATGTGCCCGCCGAGGAGGACTTCGACATCGCCGATGATGTCGAACTGGAGTACTACCGGCTGCAGCAGATGTCCTCCGGCGCCATCGAGCTCGCTGGCGACGAACAGGGCGGGGTCACCAGCCCCACCGATACTGGCACCGGCGGCCTCGATGAGGTCACCGCGGCCCTGTCGGAAGTCATCAAACAACTCAACGAACGGTTCGGAACCCAGTTCACCGAATCGGAGCGGCTGTTCCTCGCTCAAATACGCGAAGACGCCACACAGTCCGACAAGATCCGTCAGACCGCCCTCGCGAACACCTACGACAACTTCGAGCTCGCCGTGTTCGAACAGCTCGCCACGATCATGCTCGAACGCATGGCCGGCAACGACCAGTTCGTCAACCGATGCCTCAGCGACCCCGACTTCAAAACCGTGATCTTCGGAGGGCTCGCCAAGGAACTGTTCACGGCGATCCGCGGTGAAACTGACAACCGATCTGAACCGCGGGCCTAGATCGGTACGCTCCCATTCGCCTCGAATCACAACGGTGGACATCAAGGAGATGGAGGGACAATGGAATTTCAGATTGTGCGCAGCAACAACTCTGCTCAACCGTATTTCTGGCGGATAGTCGCCAGCAATGGGTTGACCCTCGCTGCCAGCGAGACCTACGTCAACAAGCAAGACGCCATCAACGCAGTTCATATCGTGAGAGTCAATGCCGGTAACGCTCAGGTGCTGGACTACTGCTGAAAGGTGTTCCGAAGGAGGGGCTTGCCGCATGACCTCACGTTGATGCCGAATCCGGCCTGCCTCGTGTTGGCACCAAGTTGCGGATCATTCGCCATGTCGCCCAGACGGCATGGGCTGCTACGCCGGTGACCAGACATCCGCTCCACAGTCCGTTGGCAAGTTCGAGGGAAGAGGCCAATGCCCAGAAGAGCCTGCGGCGAACGGTGAGCGCTTGCCCCAGACCTCCAGCGACATGACCGATGCAGCCTCCACCTCTTCGGACGCGCCGCAAGCGCGATCCCAACAGCGGCAAATCGCGTTCCGCAACCAGACAATTCGCGTTCCGAAAATGGTGCTATCGCGTTCCAAAATCAAGCAAACCGCGATCTCGTGTCAAGAAACACAAATGGCGGCAAGGCTCTGACCTGCGGAAACGACTCAAACATGGAATTTCGCGCACGTCCCACGAGGGCGGACGCTGGACGTTTTTGTGGCGCGAAATTGGGTGTCAACGCCATTTTTCATCGTCTGACGCTTGTCGGAGGTTAATGAGGCCGCTCGCGGGAGTTGCGCACACCGCTATTGGTGCGGATGGGTCGTGCGCGTACGCGACGGATTGTCGCTTAGTGGGTTCTGTTCGGTTGCTGGCGGATGTCGACCGTCAGAGGTCGATCTTGTGTTTGCCTATCCAGCCGCTGAGGTCTGCGCTCGTTCTCTTGTGGTAGTTGATGAGCGCCGTGACGATGGTGTGGAGCTGGTACATGATGAGATCCAGCTTGACCCGATTGGTGTCGAGGTGTTTGGCGCGTCGCCCTGGAAGGCGGGACTTCATGTGGTTGTTGGTGGATTCGATGTCTGGGCGCAGCCCGAATATCTCGTCGAAGTAAGGGTCGCTCTCGGGTATCGGTCGCAGGGCCCGGGTGCGGGGTTTGCCTTTGGCGATGTCGTCCTTGGTGCTGTTGTGCTGGAGCAGGACGATGGCTCCCCAGAGTTTCGCGGGGACGCCTTGTATTGATGGGACGGCCCAGTGGCCCCAGATGACAATGTCGTTGGCGCGTTCTTTGCGTACCGTTTTGATGCGGTCGAGTTTGGCGTAGTAGGTGGTGCCGCTTGCTTCGGCTATGGCGATGGTTGGTGCTCCGTCGATGGCGATGACGGGCATGGGGTGCCGTGTGCCGTCGGCAAGCCTGAATTTGCATTTGCCGATGTTGAGGGCGGCGTATTGGCCGGCGGAGGTGCGTTGGACTTTGCTGATGGCGATGATACCGGCGCTGAGGCAGCGGTCGAAGTCGGCTGAGTGCAGTGCCATGTCGTAGACGAATCCGAAGAGGCCTCCGGATTGGCTGTCGAGTGTCTTCTTGATCTTGAGCACCATGTCAGTCGCGGTGGTTGCCTCTGCCTTGCGCTCCTTGGTCCTGGGGGGAGCGAGCACGTCGGAACCGAGCACGACGCGTTCGCCGGGGTGCTCGTTGCGGGCCGAGACGAGCACGCACTCGAAGTGCTTGTCGCCTCGGAGTTTCTTGAGGTCGGTGCCGTCTCCTGTGATGCAGCTCTGCTTGGAGGGGCTGGAGAACTTGGCCGCTTGGTCGAAGATTCCGATGAACTGAGCTGCGGTCACTGCCATCTGCTGCACGGCGTCGCGCACCAGTTCCAGTTCTGGTTCTTCGCTGATGCGCTTGAGCAGGCGACTCACCTGTCCACGTGAAGGTGCCCGCTTGGACAGGTCCTCGTCGAGACCTGGGTACGCGCGGCGCAGAGCGGCTCGGCAGCGCCGCCAGTTTCTCTTGTCCTTGAAGTGACGGCAGGCAGCGCGCGTGCTGCCGAAGGTCCACGACATGATCGACACCAACAGCACGTCCAGAACCTTGCATTCGCGGCGCCGCCCGCCGTCGTGCGGGTTGCGGGCGAGTCTGACTTCCAGCTTGCGGGCGATAAGCGCCAGTCCGTACATCGAGATCGTGACTTCGCTGATCTGACCTCCGGACAGATCAGCGGTCTCGCCGTTGATAGTGCGCTTGCCGGAGCTCGAATTGGAGTCTTGGCGCGGACGGCGCTTGTCCTCGACCGAGATGTCGTCGATCGTCAGATCCAGATCGAGCTCAGAGATGATCGACGAGCTCTTGAACGCTGGCTGCGACCGGGTGCGCTTGCGGGCGCGTTTAGCGGCCATAGCGGCCTGCCCAGTCGTAGCCCAGCGACGCGGCGGTCCGGTCCAGGCTGGTCGCGCCCAAAAAGCGCGCTGCGGCTTCGAGCCCGTCTCTGTCGAGCACAGCCCGTGCAGCGGTGAGCCGGATCGACGATGGGGTGATCCCCCGGATCCCGCCGAGGCCGGCGTCGCGCAGAGCGCCACGGAGGCGCACCGACACGACGTGCACGGCCCTGTCTGCAGCGATGCCGGGACCGACGCACAGTGGCTCGGCGAGCGTTGCCGGCGGCCTGAAGCGCAGATAGCGGCGGACCGTGCTGAGGCTCCACTCATCGAGAGGGTTGACACGCAGCCCGTTTCTCCCGCAGAGCGTTACAGCGCCCTCGTCCAGATCGATATCGGCAGCTGCGACAATCGCGATCTGTGGCGCGGAGCCCCCGGCCCGCGAGAAGGCAACCATGAGGGACCGGCGAGACTCGAGCACCCCGGGGCTTGCGTGGGTCTCGATCTGACCCCATTGGACGTCGTCGCGCAACAGCGTCCGCGGTCCCGCGTCAGCGGCTGTGATCGAGAGCCCGGCGAGGTCCGCAATGTCGATCGGAGCGCCCAACTCGGACAACGCGGCAAGCAGTACTGAGGCCGCCCACCGTCGGTTTCTCGCCGTAGGAGGGGCGACGGGGCGCAGCCGGCCCGTGCGATGATCACGGCTCGGCGCCCAGTACCACTCGGCGAACGTGTCGGCGTCGATGTCGTTCAGGAAGCGCTTGCCATGTGCCTCCAAGAAGGAACAGCAGCGCTCGATCAGCTCACTCAACTTGCGTGCTGTGCCCGCATTGGACCTATACCGGGCGTCAACCAACTCGAGCACCAGCGGCAACCACATCGCGAGCAGCCATTCGCGATCCGCGACCAGCGTCTGCGCCGCAGCGAGAGCACGGCCGCTGGAGCCCGCCACCGCGATGTCGGCGCGCAAGACCGCTTGGCGCAGACTCACTGTGACCACCACCCTGCTGTGGGGTCATGTGATGCTTGCGCCGGTGCAGGTCGCCCAACGGTGTACGTGCACCCCACATCGCACCGGGCCGGCTGAAACATCCGGCCGCGACGAACCCGTTGCCTGGCGGTTGGCCGGCTCGGCTCGGTGGCGGGTCGTTTAGGTTCCATGGTGTCTTGTGAGTCAGCCGTGGTGCCGTTCGCTTGTTCGTGGATCGGTGCCGCGGCTGCTGCGTCAAATGGTGAGCGATGCCACCTGGTGGCAACCCTGTGCGGAGCGGTTCGGTGCGCGATTCCGCAGCACTCATGCGGGTTTGCGGGGATCGGGAATCGGCGCGACTGGGCGCGGCGCCGGCCGTGACGCAGCGCGCGGCGGTCCGTTTGGCTGGCGGTTGGCCGGCTCGGGATCGGGGTGGGTGGGGTACGTTCCATGTCGAGTTGTTCTTGTGGCAGCCGCGGCGCCGTTCGATTGGTCGTTGGGCGGTGCTGCGGCTGCTGCGTTCGAGATTGCGCTCTGGGACCTGGTGGCGGGCCAGAAAGCCGTGCGAAAAATCAATACGTCCTGGTCAGAATGATCTGAAGTCATGAATCACCGGCACGTTCGGACGCCCGGAGAGTTCCCGCACCGAGCGGCACGTGCTGGGCGGCCGGCCCCGAGCACTGCGTGTCTCAGGTCCGTGACGGGCGTGCGCTATGGCGACAGCGAACGTGCAGCAGCGGGACAGCGGTGACGCGTACTGTCGTGGTCGGCGCTGACGCGTTCGACGAGCCGAGGAGCCGTTCTGGTGCCGCAGATCGTTCCCGAGCCGACCGTGCAGATGTGGGCAGCGCTCAGCATCGTTCGCGCGTTCGGAGGCAGAGCCGGCGGCGGTCCTGTCGGCACAGCGGCGGTGTTCACCCGAGCGCACCGGCGGCGGCTGCCGGTGTGGTCCGACGCGTTGCGGCAGTGGTTCGTGGTCGTGGCTGTCGCACCCGAGACGGCCGCCGCGGCCAAGTCGGTCGCTGACCCGGACGCGCCGTGCTACCGCATCGACCGCCGACAGCTCGAGTACCTGGCCGACGCCTACGACGACCGCAGCCATCCCGACGTCGTCTACGTGCTGCCCGATCCCCGCGAACGGCCCGCCGTTCGGGACGGCGCGCAGCCGCCGTGGTGGCATCCCTCGGTCGGGGCGAGGTTCGGCGAATGGGCGTACGCGATCCGAGGCACCGACCTGCGGGCTCTGGTCGGCACGAACCAGACGAGCGCGTCAGCGAGGCTCCGCTGGGCCAAAGACCTCGACCCGAGGCCCTTGCGCGACGACAAGTCGCAAGAGCAGGGCGATGTGAGCTACCTGCCCCATCCCACCGTGTCGCCGGAGACAGAGGGGTCACAGCTGTGGAGCGACTTGCTCGACGAGATGCGCCGAGGCGAGGAACCCATGGGGCTCGCATTGCGCTCTTCGCGGCTCCCCAGGGAGCGCCGTCCCTTCGGCGACAACAGGGACCGCGGCCACGACGATCTGGGCTACACCCATGACGCCGTCGTTGCTGCGCGCGAGGTGCTCGACGACAAACGGGCCCGCAGCCCGCTTCACGCCGGGATCATCTGGGGCCCGAACGACCCGTTGCGACGCTCTGAGAGTCCTCGCTGACCCCGACTTCAGGCGTCGAGGTCGACATCGCACCTCACGAGTCCCGGCCCCAGCCGGCAATCGGCAGCGGATCGCGAGCCACGCGCCCTGCCGGCACCCCGCCAAGGCGCAGGCGCTGCGAAGCCCCTCGAAAGCTCCGCGCACTGCTCAGCGGCTTGCCGCGGCGCGCTTGCGCAGCAGGAGCCTCCCCAGGGCCAGGTGGAGCGTCGTCGGGGTCCGCGGCTCTATCGGCTTGACGGCGTCACGAACACGAGCGAGTCCTCTGTGGCCATCATCGGAGCGTGCTCATTGCGAGCAGCCATACGACGCTGCGAGGGCAGCATTCGGGTGATCGCTCCCTTCTTGTCGAGCCCCCGCGATGCGGCCAGCTCAGAAAAGATCTTGCGCAGCGGCACACGCCGACCGCCGACGTGGCGGTCGCCGACGGTCCACACATGAACTGCCCCAGGTGCCGAGGCAGCGACGATGCGTTCGAGGCAGTGGTCGAGATCGGCGACGAAACGCAGTACACGCTTGGCCCGGTCAGCCGGACGATCAGCCAGCTTCCGCAGCGTCACAGCGAGAGCCTCCGACTCGGGCGCCGCTCGTCCCACCGGTGCTCTCATCGACCCTCCCAGGCTCCCGGTGTCGGTCTCGTAGGCGGTTTGAATCGCCCCGAGTTTCGTGGAGGCTCTGTTCCTTGAGAGGATGGAGCTATGCCAGGACATGGGAGATATCCCGCCGAGCTGCGTGAGCGGGCGGTGCGGATGGTGCTCGAGAACGAGCGTCTTTACGGTTCGCAGTGGGAGGCGATCTGCTCGGTCGCTGCCAAGCTGGGGCCGACACCGGAGACGGTGAGGCTGTGGTTGCGCCGCGTGGAGATCGACGGCGGGACCCGGGCTGGGGTGTCGTCGGCGGAGCGTGCTCGGATCAAAGAGCTCGAGCGTGAGAATCGTGAGCTGCGCCGCGCGAACGAGATCCTCAAGGCGGCGTCGGCTTTCTTCGGGGCGGAGCTCGACCGCCAGTCGAAGCGATAGTGGCGTTCATCGACGCCCATCGAGGCCGGTTCGGGGTCGAGCCGATCTGCGCTGTGCTGTGCGAGCACGGCGTCGGGATCGCCCCGTCCACCTATTACGCAGCCAGGTGCCGGCCGCCGTCGGCGCGGGCGCAGCGCGACGCCTGGTTGCGCGCAGAGATCGCTCGTGTGCACCGGGACAATTACGACGCGTACGGGGCGGCCAAGGTGTGGGACCACCTCAACCGCGTCGAGCACATCACGGTGGCTCGCTGCACTGTGGAGCGGCTGATGCGCCAGCTGGGCCTCGAAGGGACCCGCCGAGGCGCCACGGTGCGCACCACCACCAGCGACCCCGACGCCGACCGGCCAGCGGACCTGGTGAACCGCGATTTCACAGTGCCGGCCCCGAACCGGCTGTGGCTCGCGGACCTCACCTACGTGCGCACCCGCAGCGGCTGGGTGTACGTGTCGTTCGTGATCGACGCCTATTCGCGGCGGGTGCTGGGCTGGCAGGCCTCGCGGTCGATGCGCACCGAGCTGGCGCTCGACGCCCTGGAGATGGCCGTCTCGGGGCGCCGCCGCGACGGCCGCAGCACCGAGGGGGTCACCCATCACAGCGACATGGGATCGCAATATCTGTCCATCCGCTACAGCCAGCGGCTCGACGACAACGACATCGTCGCCTCGGTCGGCAGCAAGGGCGATTCGTATGACAACGCGATGATCGAGAGCTTCAACGGCCTGTTCAAATGGGAGCTGATCTACTCACGAGGACCGTGGCAAGGACTGCGCGATGTCGAGTTCGCCACCCTCGAATACATCGACTGGTACAACCACCGACGCAGCCACAGCGCCCTGCTCACCGGCCGCGGCAACTACACCACACCCGCCGAACACGAAACCGCCTACTACTGTCAAACCGTCACAGCCACCCCGGCCGTGACTCAACAACCCGAGTCTCTACGCAAACCGGTGTGATTCATCGTCGGCGTCGCAGCCGTCGCTGTCGCCCAGGGATTCGGGCGCCAAACCAACGATTTGGGTTTCGGGTTCAGCGTCACAGCACAACTGCCATGGGTGCCACCGGTCACCTGGGGCGGCGTCGCGGTCGCCACCATCGGACTCGCTCTGCTGCTCACCGGCAACCGCAACGCAGCGCCACGCAACTGACGAGACGACACTCGGCGGCGAACCTCCAAGCGGCGGGCCGCAAATTCCTTGCTCCGCCTACCGCCGGGACGCCAGGCTGCGTCGCCATGCACACAGCGACAAGAAGCGCTAGCAGCGTGACCATCGAGGGGCGGCACCTCTCCGGCGGAGCAGTCAGCGCGGAGTGGCTCAGCGAACTCGGGCCGCGGGACGAGAACCAGGACCACGCCCGCATACGCCTGCACTACGACAGCTCGTGGCTGATCGCTGTCGCTGACGGCCTGGGCGGTCATCCTCGTGGCCGAGCTGCGGCACGAGCAGCGATCAAGTCTCTGCCTCACCGCATCGACACACCCGACGAGATGTCCGCAGCGTTCAAGGCGGCTCATGAGGCCGTATTCGAGCTGGCTCCGAAGCACCTGAGGTGCTCCCGGAGCGGAGGCCGCCGATGCCCAGCGTCGACGCTGTGCGTTACTGCGTGGACCCCATCAGGCGGACTCGTTGTCGGGATCGCCGGAGACACCCGAGCCGTGGTGCTGTGGCGCGACGGCGAAGCAGCGTGGCACGGTCGGACTCTGGGGCACCTTCACCGCAACATCAGCGTCTACGGCTACATCACGAAATATCTGGGCTAAAGGGAGAGCGATCACGACTGACAAGCCCGACCCGCCCGGTTCGCTGTACGTCCGGCTGGCGCACTCCGGTGCGTGGCTGAATCGCTTCGGTCAATCTCAAGGAGCACGAATGACCACAGAATCACCGTTGGGCACGTCTCCGGTCGAGGTGGTGGACCAGTTCATCGCCGGCAAGCGAGGCGGAAAGGCCGTCAGCTATACGTGGCGATCGAGACGTCGGTGAGGCCGTCGAACCCCGTCGGGTCGGCGGTGATAACGGTCCGGTTCGATGCGCGTGCCGTGGCGGCAATGATGAGGTCGTGGGCGCCGCGCCTCCGGCCAGATCGATGGGTCTCGGCCAACAGCTCTGCGTGAACTACGGCCACATCGACGTCGTAGGGCAGTATCGGGATGACGTCGAGGACAGCATCGGCAAATGCTTGTCGAAGGGCGCGGTGCCGTTGCGTCGCAAGGTGGACGCCGACAAGGAGTTCCGCGGCCGTAATCGCTGCTATGGCCACGGTGTCGTCGTCGGCGACGAGCCGATCGAGTTGCTCTTGATCGCGTTCGGCGTCGATGAGCACGGTCGTGTCGAGCAATAGGGCTGTCATGTGCGGGCGTCGAGTTCGAGCAATCTGCGCATGTCCGCGAGCTGGCCAGCCCATTGTGCGTCTGGACGTGCGCCGGCGAGCAGCTCTTTGACCTCGAGCCCTTCGCCGCGGGCGAGGGGCTCGATGCGAGCGACCGGCCTGCCCCGCCGGATGACGGTGAACCGCTCGCCGCGGTGCTCAACGGCGTCGAGGACATCTGCCAAGCCTCGGGCGGCTTCCGTTGCGCTGATCTCCGTCACAAAAATCAGATTATCAGATAATGCGAGAGCTCTCGGTCAGTCTGGGATGTGGGACGTGCTTGCGCACTGGCGACGGTTTCGAACCGGCGGGTGTAAAAAAGTGACATCATGTTCATATGTGGTCGGCCACTTTGACGGTGGGTACAGACCAGTGCGTGTCTTCTTCGACGCTGGGCTTCTCGCGGTGCAACTAAGTTCATGAACGTCGAGGACGTGCGAGCCGCCGCCGGGAGGAGCCTCAACGATTCACTCCCGTTGTTTCGCACTTGCTCTGGCCCGAAGTGCGGGTGACGCATGTCGACCAAGGTCAAGATCGAGAATGTCGTCAAGATCTTTGGTGACGAGCCAGACGGTGAAGCGCTGACGCTGCTGAGAGCCGGCTACTCGAAGGACGTGATTCGAGAGAGCACCGGCCATGTCGTGGGTGTGAGCAACGCCAACATCGACATCTCCGAGGGCGAGATATTCGTCGTGATGGGCCTGTCCGGCTCGGGCAAGTCCACCTTGATCCGCTGCGTGAACCGACTCCATGAGCCGACCGCCGGCAGGATCTTCGTCGACGACACCGAAGTCACCGCCCTCGAACCCAAAGAGCTCCAGGCCTTTCGCCGTGACAGCACCGGGATGGTCTTCCAGCACTTCGCCCTGTTCCCGCACCAGGACGTTCGCTCCAATGTCGCCTTCGGGCTCAAGGTGAAGGGCATCGACGTCGCCGGCCGGAACGCTGCGGCAGAGAGGGCGCTGTCCCTCGTAGGACTCAGCGGCTATGAATCCAGTTATCCCCGCCAGCTCAGCGGAGGCATGCAACAGCGGGTGGGGCTGGCCCGTGCACTTGCCACCGATCCCGACATCCTGCTCATGGACGAGGCCTTCAGTGCCCTCGATCCGCTGATCCGCCGCCAAATGCAGGACGAGCTGATGGCGATACAGGACCAGCTCCACAAGACGATCCTGTTCATCACTCACGACCTCAACGAGGCGCTGCGCGTGGGTTCTCGGGTGTGCATCATGAAAGACGGCGCAATCCATCAGATCGGCACGCCCCAAGACATTCTCATGCGCCCGGAGACCGACTACGTGGCCGAGTTCGTCCAGGATGTCGACCAAGGCCGCGTGCTGGCGGTCGAGACGGTGCGCGAGGACGCCGCGGCGGTAGCGGAGGACGCGGCAGTCGCCGACGTACTGAGCGCAATCGATCGTCTCGGCGTTGACGCGGCCCATGTGGTCGACACTGACGGGCGGCCCCTCGGCGTGGTGACCCGCGAGTCTGCCGAGCAGGCGCAAAGCGGCGGCACCCGCGAGCTGCGCGGGCTCGTCCAGACGGTACCGACGATAACCAACGACACCATCCTGGCGAAGATCTACCAACTCTTCGGATCGGGCCTGCCCATCGCTGTGATCGACGGCGACGGCCGACTCACCGGATCGGTGCGCCCCCTCGAAGTCCTCGCCGAGCTAGGACGGGTCGAGAGCATCTCAGAAGAACTCGAGCGCGCCAAGACCCAGGGTGCTCAGAAGTGAGATCGAACACGCTCGCCACCAGTTTCTGGGACAACCGCACCCTCGATGTCTGGGAGATTCCCTTCGGTCGCTGGATCGAGGAGATCGTCTTCTGGCTGACGACCCATATCAAGGGATTCCTCGATGCCGTCAAGTGGCCCGTCGACAAGCTCCTCGAGCTCATCATTGACAACCTGCTCCAGACATGGCTGCCGTGGCCGATCATCCTGCTGCTCTTCTTCCTGCTGGGGCTGACCACACGAAATGTGTTGGTGGGGCTCGGCAGCGCGGCCGGCCTTCTGGTGTGCGGACTGCTCGGCAACGAGTACTGGGATCTCACCATGGAAACGGTCGGGATGATCATCGTGGCGGTGCTCATCTGCACCGCGATCGGTATCCCGCTGGGGATTCTGGCGGCCCGCGTCGATTCGTTCTGGGGCCGATTGCGCCCCGTCCTCGACGGCATGCAGGTCATCCACCCCTTCGTCTATCTACTCCCCATCATCTTCTTGTTCGGCGTCCGGCGAACCCCCGGAGTGCTGGCCACGCTGGTCTTCGCGCTGCCTCCGATCGTTCGTCTCACGAACCTGGGGCTCCGTCAAGTCCCTGCGGACGTGGTTGAGGCAGCCCGGGCGTTCGGTGCTACCGAGAGCCGAGTGCTACGCGAAGTGCAACTGCCGCTGGCCCGGCCGGCGATCATGGCCGGACTCAACCAAACCCTGCTGCTGTCGCTGTCGATGGTGGGCATCGTGGCGATCATTGCCGGCGGCGGCCTCGGCAAGCCGATCCTCACCGCGCTCAACACCGCCGACATCCCCATCGGCGCGTCTGCCGGTGCCGGCCTCTACTTCGTGGGGGTGCTCCTGGATCGGATCTCCCAGCCCGATGACAAGGTCGACCGCCGCAGCCTCTTCGCACGGATGCGCAGCGCATGGAGCACACGCTCTGAATCGGTGGTCCCCCCCGTGCCCGGCATGGAGGCTGATTCCGAGATGCCCCCTCCAGCGGTTGCGCCGGCTCCGGCCGGACTGAGTGCCCCACAGCGCATCGGCGCAGTCGCGGCCATCGGCGGCGGCCTGTTCTGTGCGTTCACAACGTTTCTGACCTGGGGCAACGATGCCGGTCTGCTGTCGGGCTATGCCCGATTCGACGACAACGACCTCCCTGGAGCACACAGCGGGCTCGACGCCACCGGCGGCTCGTGGTTCGGAATCCTGTTCGGTCTCGTCGGTCTGGCAGTCGCGATCGGCGGCGCGTCGGCACTGTGGAGCCCCCGGAGTCGAGCCAAGTTCTTCGCAAGCGCCGGCGCCTTCCTCGCGGCCGGTCTCGTGCTGGTCTCGCTCGTCATCGGTTATCTGAGCGTCTCCCCACGCGGCGAGAACTACAGCCATGGCACGGGCACCTGGCTGGCACTGCTCGGCGCCCTGGTCGTTCTGGTCGGAGGTGCGGTCGCGGCTCTGCGGGCAAGTTCTGACGCTGAAGCGGCACGTGTCGGCACCAAAGAAGTGATCGGCATCATCGTGCTGGCGCTGTTTCTCGCACTCGCAGGAGCGTCGGGTTCGTGGATACTCGACCAGCGCAGCGACGCAGCCCAGATCGCTGCCGAGATGGCAGCTGAGGCCGAGGGCGCCGACCAAGGCGGTCTCGCAGCCGAACTGCTGGCCGAAGCCCTCGCCCTGACCCGCCGCGTGACGGCCCGCGGTCTGGATGCCGACGGCCCGCGGATCGGCTACATCGTGTTGGCGCTCACGTTGGTCGGCTCGGTGGTGGCGCTCGGTCGAATCGTGCGCCGCGGCTCGTCGCAGCGATTCGGGGGCCTCGTCATGTTCGGGCTGGGATGCGCGATCGCTGCGGTTGGAACTGCCTGGATCGCGACGTTCGTCCGCCTCGCGACTCCGGCGCTCTCGCCCGGGGCCAGCGCCTTCCTCACCGTCATTGGCGGCCTCATACTCGCGGCTTGGGGCTGGCGCGCCAGCACTGTGCCCTAGCCAACTCGGCCCTTCAGTACACCGGCCGCCCTCGGTCTGAGACTTCGCGTTGCACCTCGCAACACGAGGCAGAGTTTGCTCGTTTGCACACAAAAACTAAGGAGACATCGCTATTGCATTATTGGCCCGTTCGGGCTAGGAAGAGACCCGTAACAGGGAGACACACAAATGCACACCAATCGAGGACGACTTCTCATTGTCCTGCTCTTGGCGTTCGGCCTTTTCGCGGCCGCCTGTGGAGATGACATCTCCACGTCCGACGTCGAGCCAGCGGCGACCGAACCCGCAATGACCGAACCCGAAGCAGCGCTGCCCGGTGAGGGCGTGAGCGTCACCATGGCGCGGGGCAACTGGATCGAGACCAATTTCCAGAACTTTGTCATTCAGCAGCTTCTGGAAGAACTCGGCTACGAAGTGAGCGATCCGGAGGAAATCGCGCCGGCGACCTTCTACCCGGCCGTGGCTCAGGGCGACTACGACTTGTGGGGATCTTCGTGGCCGCTCAACCACACTCCCCTGCTCGAAGGCGAGAGCCCCGACGGCGGGACCTTCGGCGATAAGGCTCGTTACATCGGCACGATGATGGCCTCGGGCGCTCTCCAGGGCCTGCTCGTCGACAAGCCCAGTGTCGAGCAGTTCGGATTCTCGACACTCGGGGAACTGCTCGACAATCCTGAAGCGGTCGCTCACTTTGACAGCGACGGCGACGGCAAGGCCGACATCAACGGCTGCGATGACGGCTGGGGTTGCCAGAAGGTCATCAACGACACTCTTGCCAAGAACGGCTGGGATGACCGCGCCGCGCAGGTGTCGGCCACCCACTCGGCGCTGTTTGCGGAATCCCAGGCGAGCTTCACCGGGGGCGGCCCCGTGCTGCAGTACGTGTGGACGCCCACTGCATTCGTCGGCAAGCTCGTGCCAGGCCGAGATGTTCTGTGGCTCGCCATCGAGCCCGCCCAGGCCCTCGAAGGCCAGGACGGGGTCTCCGCGGTCGGCGATGGATGCACCAACGATCCCTGCTCGACAATGTTCACGCCCTCAGACATCGTGGTGACCGCCAACATCGAATTCCTGAACGCCAACCCGGCCGCAGCGTCGCTGCTCAAGAACTTCGAGCTGGATCCGCTGGCGGTTGCCGTCCAGGCCGTCGCCATCGACGCGGGCGCCAACTCCAATGAGCAGATCGCAACTGCGGCCGCCGATTGGATTTCCGCCAACCGCGACGTGATCGATCCGTGGATTGAGGCCGCGCTCGCCGCCGCGAGCTGACCGCAGACGAGGTCGAGCACGCAAGCACAGGGCCGGTCGGGCAAGATCCTCCCACTTCGCCCGACCGGTCCAAAATCATGCGTGAGAATGCACTGGTGAAAGCTGTCCGTGTCTGAGAACCGGCTGCAGGTTGAATTATCTGCGCGACTGTCCCGGTTGCGGCCCGCGCACGTGGTGATGCAGCCGGCGATGATGGGCGCGGCTCGACTGACTCGCTACAGCTTCAGCCGAACCATGCTGCGCCGAGCCTCGCGCGACGGCTGGAAGGCCCGGCGAGTCCGGTTCGACATCGACGGCCGGGGTCACGGCGAAGCGGTGTACGAGGTCGACGCCGGCGGCTACCTGCTCAGCTTCATCGCGTTCACCACGACGATCGACGAGACCGAGCACACCGACCGGGTGATCGCCAATCGGTGGGAGGTCACCGGCGCGCTCGTCGAGGGCGAGCCGACCGGCGAGTTCGCAGCCATGCTCCGTCGCGAGGTCCCCCGCCAAGAGGCAGGTCGATTCGACTCGCGCGTCCTCGTGCTCACGCGCGGCAATCGCAGCGTGCGCTTCTTCGACTATCTCGTGAATGCCCTCGCCGAAGGCGAACAGCCCGACCCTGCACAGGTTGCCGACGCCGGCTACATCCTGCGAAGCACTGCCTTCTACGCCAACGGCAAATACGGGATGCGCTCCTTTGAGGGATACCCCAGCGACCATCCCCTCAAGGTGCCCTACCGAGCCCAGTTCGTGTGCGCATGGATGTTCCGAGAGCTCGGGTACGACCTGGTCGAACACTGTGCCAGTGCCAGAGGGTCAAGCGCCGCAGCGTCCTTCGACCCCGACTGGAGCCGGTACTTCGGGCTCGGCAACGCCACCGGCTTGGGACTGGTGCCCTTTGCGTTCAAACACCCCAGGGTGCTCCACGCGTGGGTTGCCGTTCGAGAGCTGGCACTGGCCGACGTCCGATCGCTGCGGGGCACCCAAGACAGGTTCGCTCGCCTCGAGGCGTGGATCGAGCGGGCGCACCTGCACTTCGTCCACGGGACCGACGACGACTGCCGGCCGTTTCTCAACGCTGTCGAAGTGGCCTCAGCCGTCGAGCGGATCCGCGACGCATTCGAACGCTGCCGGAGCGAGCCCCTGCCTTTCGATGCCCTGTACCGCTGGTCGGAGCGCCAAGATCCCGAGACCACCGAGCTGGTCGTGTCGCTGTTGACCGAACTGCACGACGCCGACGACGACCTGATCGACGACCTGCTCACCGTGGACGAGCACTGCTCACTCGATCCCGGCATGACCGTCGGCAACATGCGAGCCCTGCTGTCTTCACGCTTCGCGTGGCTCAATCAGCTCGACCTCGACGACACATCGGCTGAGAGATGGTGGTGGGTCATCAGCGACAACACCGAGGAGCCACGCCGCACACGCCGAGACCAGCTCGACCCGTCACACCGCGATGTCGCCATCGACGTCGCGCTGCGCCTGTGGCGCCTGCGCGCAGTGCTGGACGGTTACGACAGCATGACGCCGATCCATCGCGTCCTCGACGATCAACCCGATCACCGTCTGGCAGCCGAGCGGCTCAACCTCAGCGACGGCATCTACACCGAACCGCGTGACAACGCCTGCTCTTCGCGCTATCTGCCGCTGCTGCTGCAGCGGTTCCAGCTCGCCACCTACGGCATGGACAACTTCAAGCCCAAGTCGACCGACTGGCTGAGGGTCACGCTGTTCGGGGGCGCTCCGCGCCTCGGCTGTGGGGGAAGAGACATGGACGACAATTGGGTGCTGCCAGCCCGTCCAGGGAGGACCGCCCGTCCAAGGAGGTCCGGGTGATCATCGACGGGCTCCAAATCAACCACTGGTCCCGATCCGTCATCGACGAGGTCAGATCCGGTGGCGTGAACATCGTCCACGCCACTGTGGGGGCATGGGAGGACCTTGCCGGAGCGATGACTCGCATCGGAGACTTCCGCCATCTGTGCCGGCACAACGCCGATGCGATCAGGGTGGTCACCAACGTCGACGAGATGCACCAAGCGGTGGCCGACGACGTGCTCGGCGCGGTCCTTGGCTTCCAGAACAGCTCGATGCTCGGCGACGACCCCGAAATGGCTCAGATCTTCGCCGACGTCGGCGTGCGAGTCGTGCAGCTCACCTACAACATCGCCAACCACCTGGGAGCCAGCTGCTGGGAGCCCAGCGACGGTGGTCTCACCCGCGCCGGGCACCGCATGGTGGCGGCTCTCAACGACGCCGGAGTGCTGATCGACCTGTCCCATGTCGGCAACCGGACGAGCATCGATGCGGTTCACGCATCGGCCCGGCCCGTCGCCGTCACCCATGGGAACCCGCTGTGGTTCTGCGACTCGCCCCGCAACAAGCCAGACGAGGTGCTCGATGCGGTGACGGCGCGCGGCGGCGTGATCGGATGCACGCTCTACCCGCTGTTCATGGGCGGGGCCGACGTTGGGCGGCAGGAGTACTGCGCCATGATCGCCCGGCTGGCCACCCAGGTCGGCGTAGAGCATGTGGCCATCGGCACCGATGCGGTGCTCGGTTGGCAGGACGACGGATTGGGTTGGATGCGCAGCGGGCGCTGGGATCGCCCGGCAGATGCCGGAGCGGTCCCGGACTTTCCCGAATGGCCTGCGTGGTTTCGGGGACCCAGGGACTTCGCATCGCTCGCCGCTGGCATCGACGATGCCGGGTTCTCGCCCGCCGAACGCGACTCCATTCTGGGCGGCAACTGGCTGCGCCTGTTCGGAGAGCTCTTCGGATGACGAACCACCGGGCGAGACGATGACATGAGCACGACCATCACGGTTGCACCACGAGAGATCCACGATCTCGCCTACCGGGCCGGCTGCGTCGCCGGATGCGACGCCGGCACGGCCGAACGCATCGCCCATAACGTCACGTTCTCAGAAATCCATCACGGCGCGGCAGTGCGCGCGTTCTGCGAGGCGCTTGAGACCCATGCTCTCCCGGCTTCGTCGTGGGTGGCTGCGCCCGACGCGCTAGCGGCAGCCGAGCTCGCGGCGCGCAATGACGACATCACATCGACCACATTTGAGCCAGGAGTGCCGCTGGCCGCGATCGCAGGGACGCTTCAGCAGAGTTTGGAGCGGGGCGTGGCTCCCACCCGATTTGACGCCGATGCCCGGGGTGATACGTCGGTGGCCACCATCGAGCTGTGCTTGGTCGACGACGAGGCGGTATCTGCGCGTCGGGCGCTGATCGCCGACGCCCACAACGAGGCGTACCGGCACGGCCTCGCCGTCGAACGGATCTGGTTCAGCAGGCTTGAAGCTGCGGCCGCGACGTACCTGGTTGCCGAGTCCACACTCGACGAAATCGACTCACGGTCCTGCGTCGCCTGATTCGGCCTCGGCAATCGACACGGCCCGTGTTGACGACGACTGCGCGGCGTTCCACGCATGGGTAACCGCGGCCACGATGTTCTGGTAGCCGGTGCACCGGCACAGGTTGCCTGACAGCAATTCGGTGATGCGTTCGGGCTCTCGCCAGTCTTCGGGGTCGACGCTCTCGAGCGTCATCAGGAACCCAGCAGTGCAGAAGCCGCACTGCAAGGCGTGGTGGTCGTGGAACGACTGCTGCATCGGCGAAAGGGAATCCGAGCCCGCGGGGGCGAGGTCCTCGACGGTGCGGATCTCGGCGCCGTCGGCTTGGACGGCAAACATGAGGCAGGACCGCACGGCGTCCCCGTCGACGATCACGGTGCAGGCGCCGCAGTAGCCGTGCTCGCAGCCGACGTGGGTGCCGGTGAGGTTGACGACGTCGCGGATGTAGTCCGACAGCAGCAGCCGGACCGGCACGCGATGCCGGTGGGATCGACCGTTGATCATCACCTCGACGCCGACTTCTGAAACCGCCTCGAGTGTCGTCATGCGGCCCCCTGTTGGGCCAGCACGCCCCTTGCCACTCTTACGACCAACGCCGCTAGCGCTTCGCGGCGATACCGGCCTGAAGCGTGGATGTCGTCGAAAGCGTCGGCGGAGTCCTCCATCGCGGCTTCGATGAGTCCGTCTCCAGGGTGACCGGTTGCCCAGCCCGAGATCGCCGCCTCGGCAGTTGGCAGGCGGGAGGGCATGCCGCCGACACCGAAGCCAACGAGGCGTGCGGAGCGCACTGCACCGGCGTCTGTGTCGACGACCGCGACCAGCCCGGCGATGGCGAAGTCGCCGGCGCGACGGGAGATCTCGTCCACCACGGTCACTGAGCCGGTCGGAGGTGACGGGAATCGCACCTCGGTGACCAGCTCGGCGTCGTCGAGCGCGGTCCAGAAGGGTCCACAGAAGAAGTCGGATGCGGCGACAGAGCGGTGTCCGTCCGGTCCCGCAACTCCGATCACGGCGTCAGTGGCGACTGCGAGGGCGGGCAGCTCGGCAGCTGGGTCGGCGTGGGCGATGCTGCCGCAGACAGTGCCGCGGTTGCGGATCTGCAAGTGCCCCACGTGGCGCAGCGCAGCCCGCAGACCGGGCACGGCCCCCGCGGCGGCGGCGTCGCGCAGCACCTGGCTCTGGGTCGCTGCCGCCCCGACGACCACCCCGTTGTCGTCGGTGTTGACGCCGTCGAGGCCTGCCACGCAACGAATGTCCACCAGCAGCGAAATGTCTGTCAGCCGGAAGTTCATCGTCGGTATCAGGCTCTGGCCGCCCGCCAGCACCCGGCTGGACTCATCGGAGCCGAGAGCCTCGACCGCTTCGGCCAACGTTGCGGGCCGGCAATAGTCAAACGGTGCAGGTTTCACGGGCCTGTGACCGCTGCATCGCCGAAGGCTCCTGCGGCCCGGAGCGCATCGCGGACCGCGACCGGCGTGACAGGACACGCTGTCACGTCGATGTCCCATTCCGACAGGGCGTCGGAGACGGCGCCCGCCACCACCGCAGGCGGGCCGACCGTGCCGCCCTCGCCACAGCCCTTGACCCCCAAGGGATGCTCAGGCGCCGGTGTCTCGATGTGATCGACCTCCATGTGCGGTATTTCCGCACATGTCGGCACGAGGTAGTCCATGAACGATGCAAACCTGGGGGAGGCAGTCTCGGAGTCGTACTGGAAGTGCTCGTACATTGCGCCGGCGATCCCCTGGGCCACACCGCCATGGACCTGGCCCTCCACGATCGCCGGGTTGATAATGGTGCCACAGTCGTGGACCACGATGAAGTCCTCGATGGCCACTTCGCCGGTGCTGATCCGCACGCTGACAGTCCCGATGTGCGTGCCGTTCGACCAACCGGCGGCAGAATTGACTCTGCCGGCGCCATCGCGCTCGTGCTGCAGGTTCTCCGGCTGGAAATGGCCAGACATCTCCAGGCCAGCCTCCATGCCGTCGGGCAAGTCCACTGTGCGGACCCAGGCTGCGGTGGCCACCTCGGCCCAGCTCACCGAGGGCCGGCTGCTGCCTGCCACCCTGAATGCACCGTCGGTGAGCACCATGTCGGCCTCGGCCGCCTCCAGCATGTGCGCTGCGATCACACGGGCTTTGTCCATCAACCGCTGCGAGGCCATCAGCACCGATCCAGTGAGCATCATCGCTCCGCGGCTGCCCCATGAGCCCAAGCCGTACGGCGATCGCTCGGTGTCGCCCAGCACGACGGTGACGCCGTCGGGCGAGACGCCCAGCGCGTCGGCCGCGAGCTGCGCGGCCGCGGTCTCTGCGCCTTGTCCGAACGCACTGAGCCCGGCTGCGATGCGCACCGAGCCGTCGGGTTCGACCCTCACCGTGGCCGCGTCGCCGCCCGCCCAGTGGCCGGTCGTGAGGAAGTAGCTCGGCGAGGTCGGCTCGATGTAGTTGGCGTAGCCCACACCGACTCGTACATCGGGATCGTCGGCGTGGGCTGATCGTGCCCGCGCCAGTGCGGGCTCGGCCAGCTCCAAAGCCCGCTCGAAGCACTCCGTGTGCGAGCCGGAGTCGACGCGCCCGCCGCCGTGCATGACATAGGGCAACTGCGGGCGACGCAGCAGCATCCTCCGGCGCAGCTCCACCCGGTCGGTCCCGGTCAGCCGGGCCACCCGGTCGATGATGCGTTCCATCACGAAGGTGCTCTCGGGAACCCCGAATCCGCGGTAGGCGCCAGAAGGGGTCTTGTTGGTCACCGCCGCGACAGTGCGCGTCGCCACGTTGGCGAGGTCATAGCTCCCGCTCAAGCAGGCGTTGGTGACGAAAACCGGTGACACGCCGGGCATGAAGATCTCGCCCGAGCCGAGGTCGAGGGTGGACGTGCAGCGCACGGCTCGGATCGTGCCGTCATCGTCGTAGGCGGCCTCCACCTCGTGGCGCTGCTCGCGGGCGTGCACCGACGCCACGAGGCTCTCCATGCGGTCCTCTATCCAACGGACGGGCTGGCCGAGCGTCAAAGCGATCCAAGGCACCACCACGTCCTCGGGATAGATGTGGGTCTTGACGCCGAATCCTCCGCCGATGGCGGGATGGACCACGCGCACCTTTGCCTCGGGCATGCCCAGCGCTTCTGCGATCGTGGTCCGCACGATGTGAGGGCTCTGCGTGGAGGACCAGACCGTGAGCATTCCGTCGGCAGCGTCCGCCACCACGCCCCTCGTCTCCATCGGCAGCCCCGACTGGCGCTGGCTGATGTAGGTATCGGTGAAGGCGTGGTCCGCCTCGACGAATGCCCGGTCCACCTCGGGCCTGTGGACGGCCTGATCCACCGAGCAGTTGTCGACCCAGTGGTCGTACAGCTTCGGCGCGCCCGGCGCGAGAGCCTGGTCGAGATCTGCCACGGTCGGCAGTGGCTCAAACTCCGTTCCGGCGGCCACCAGGTCCGTCGCGTCCTCTGCGATGTAGCGATCGGTGGCCACCACCGCGGCGTACGGGGTGCCGACGTAGCGCACCCTGTCCGAAGCGAGCGGCCGCTGCCCCACCGGGCCGATGTATCCGATGTAGTCAGGGAAGGCATTCACCTCGGCGAGGTCCTGCGCGGTGAACACCGCTATCACGCCGTCGGTGGCCAGTGCGTCTGACGTATCGATCGAGGCGATCCGGGCGTGGGCCTCGGTGCTGCGGACGAAGGCGACCTCTGCCATCCCGGCGATCTTCAGATCCGCGATGTATCGGCTCCGGCCGGTGAGCGGGCCACGGTCCTCGCGCCTTGGCACCGATCGCCCGACGTGACGAGTGCTCACGAGGTTGACCAGCGGGCCGACAAGCGGACCAAGGGACGCACATCCAGTGCGGTTTCGAGTTGCTCGGCGAGCGACAGCAACTCGGCGTCGCCCCCGTGCCGTCCGACGAGCTGAATCGCGACCGGCAGGCCGTCGACGAACCCAACGGGCAGCACCACCGCAGGATGTCCGGAGACGTTGAAGGGCACCGCGAACGGGAAGGCCCCCCACAGCCGGGAAACCGGCTCTCCGGCGACGGCCGTCGGGCGGCAGCCCAGCTCGAAGGCGGTGGTGGCTGTGGCCGGAGTGACGATCACGTCGTAGTCACAGAAGTAGCGGTCCACCCGCTCGCGGTAGCGAGCCAAGGCGGAACGGGCCGCCACCAGTACATCTGGATCGAGCTGCTCGGCCGCCACCAGGGACCGCCGGTGGTACCAGGTCAACTCATGGGGACCACCAAGCAGATGGCCGCGGCGCTCGCCCTCCTCAGCCAGCACGAGCGGACCGAATATCTCCTCCCAGCCCCCGAGGTCCAGTTCGGTGGGGCTCACGTCGTGGCCGCAGGCCGCGAGCTGTGTCACCGCGGTTGCCACCAAATTGCCGACGTCGGCGTCGATCGGGCGACCCTCGGGCTTGGGACACCAGGCGATGCGGCGCGGGCCCACGCCGGCCGAGGCGTCTTGGGTCCCGGTGCCGTCGGCGGACAACACCGAGTGCAGGCGGCGGGCGTCGGCGGTTCGACGAGGGTCGAAGGGATTGGCGGTGTCGGGGCCCAGCAGGTTGTCCGTTGTGGCCGACTGGCAGAACTCCGAGACGTTGGTCTTGCCGACGAACACTGCTCCGGCGCGGCGCAGGCGACGCACTGCACCGGAGTCGTGCCGGGCCACATCGTTGGCGTGGGCCAAACAGCCCAGCGTGGTGACGTGTCCGGAGATGTGGAAGGCGTCCTTGATCGAGACAGGGACACCGGCGAGAGGGCCAGCGTTGCCGCTCCGGTAGGCCGTCTCGGCCGCGGCGGCCTGTTTGCGGGCCAGCTCGGAGGTGGCGAGGACGAAGGCGTGCAGCGTCGGGTTGACCTGGGCTATGCGCGCCTGGGCCAGCTCGGAGACCTCTACCGGTGACAGCGAGCCGCCGCGGTAGGCGTCGACAAGCCGCTGCACCGGCCACCACAGGGGTCCTTCATCCACGAGCCGACACCCCTCCAGAGACGGTGAACACCTCGCCGGTCACATAGCTGGCCTCATCCGACGCCAAGTACGAGACCATGCTCGCGACATCGTCGGGCTGCCCGATGCGGCCCAGGAACGCCTTGTCTGACAGGTAGCTGTCGAAGAACTCTTGCGGGTAGATCCTGCGCAGGAAATCGTTGTAGATCAGACCCGGTGCCACCGCATTGACCCGCACCCCATGGACTCCGTTCTCTGCCGCAGCCACCCGGGTGAGAGCAAGGACGCCAGCCTTGGCCGCGGAATAAGCGGCGCCATGCTCAGTCGACATCTCCCAGGCCGCTATCGACGAGATGTTGATGATCGAGCCGCCGCCTGCGGCGATCATCGCGGCGAGCGCGTAGCGCATGCACACGAACGTGCCGGTCAGATCGACGTCGAGGCAGCGCTGCCAGGTCTCGGTGGACATCTCGGCCACCGGCTCGATCTTCGACCAGCCCGCGTTGTTGACCAGCACATCAAGCCCACCCTTGACGGCCGCTACTTCTGAGATGACGGCCTGCACCTGGGTGTGGTCGGTCACGTCGAGGTGATAGGCGCTCACCTCGCGCCCGACCTCGTCGGCCAGGACGTCGGCGAACTCGCGGCACCGGCGGTCGTGGGCATCGGTGACCACGACGTCCAGCCCGTCGTGAGCGAGCCGTCTCGCCACCGCCGCTCCAATGCCGGCACCGGCGGCCGCGGTCACCAGTGCGACCCGCGGATAGTTCCCCATCAGCTTCCTCCCTCTGCTTCGACGGCGCCGATCACGGTGTCTGCCAGCTGGGCCAGGCGCTGGGTGCGCCCGCCCGACAGCAGAGCGAACGTGATCCGGTCGATGTCGAGCTGCCAGAGTTGACGCAGCCGCTCGACGCACGTGTCGAGGTCTCCCACCAGCGCCACCGACTTGACGAACTCATCGGACACCGTGTGCTTGTGCCCTGCCTGCAGCGAGAGGTGATCGACGAGGCCGTACGCGTCGGCGGCGCGGGCGAATTCGGGACGGAACCTCTCCCATGCGGGCGGCATGCGCTTCCAGGGGTGAAAGGTGGCCGCCTGGCTGGTGGCCCATGCCCTGACGTCGTCGGTGGCACTCGCCTCGTCGTCGCCGATCGACATGGTGACGAACAGGTCGACGGTCAGCTGACCGCGGTCACGTCCGGCGGCCTCCAGCCCCTGGTGGATGTAGTCGAGCTGCCAAGAGCAGAACTCGGGGTCCGCAGCGCCCATGAGCACGGCTCCGTCGCACGTCTCGCCGGCGAGCCGCAACATGGCGGGTTGCGAGACGGCGAGGTAGACGGGAATCTGGCGTTTCGCAGTGGCCAAGCGGACCTGGTTGCCGTCGAGATCGCACGGCTCTCCGCTGAAGAGTCGGCGGAAATCGTCGATCCCCGAGCGCAGATCGCCCAACCTCGACGGCGTGCCTCCGGCGCCGAGCACGGCTGACCAGCCCGCGCCGAGGCCGAGCACAGCGCGGCCATGGGAGAGTTCGTCGAGCGCGGCGGTGGCATTGGCGGTCACTGTGGGGTGGCGGGTCACGAGGTTGGTGACGCCCGCCCCGATGAGCACGTTCTCGGTTGACAGCGCGGCCAGGTTCATCGCCGCGTACACGTCCTTCATGCCGAGCTGGAAGTCGATGTACCACAGCGCCTCGAAACCTCTTTCGTCGATGTCGCGGGCCAGTTCGGCCGTGCGGCTCAAGGGCTCGCGGGGGCTGACACCCAAGGAGATGCCGTAGCGGCGCCTCATGGAAGTCCCCTCTCACCCAAGAGCTGGGCGATCAGCTTGCCGTAGGCGTCGGGTTGGTCGACGGAGACAAGATGACCGGCCCCGGCCACCTCGTGGTACCGGCAGTCGTCGACGCCCTCGACGATGATGTCGGATGCCCGGCGCGGGCAGAAGACATCGCCCGATGCCCCGATGATGTCGACGGGGACTTCGATCTGCGCCAGCAGAGGATTCAGCGGCTCGGAGCGAATCCCGATCATCGCTCGGGCCGCGTTGATGTAACCGTGGCCGTAACCGACGGCGTCTATCCGCCGGGAGGTCACAGCGTCGATGTCGGCCGCGGTGACGATCTGGCGGGCCGTGTCGTCGCGCAGGCCAGCGACGAAGCCGTCCATGTCGCGGGCTTCAAGCTGGGCGATTCGGCCTTCGAAGAACTCGGCCGCGGCGCCGCCGACCACCGACGACGTGGCCGCCACGATCAGGTGGCCGATCAGGGTTGGGTGAACGGTCGCAGCCTTGAGCCCGATGGTGCCGCCCAGCGAGTAGCCGACGACGGCGGCAGGACCGGTCACGGCGCTCAGGAACGCCGCCAGGTCGTCGCTCAGCTGCGACAGGGTGCCAGCGCCGTGCCCGGGGGTTGTTCGACCGTGTCCCCGCAGGTCGACTGAGTAGGCGGTGAACTCGCCGAAATGGGCCGCGACTGCGTCCCAGGAGCGATGGTCCTCGGCCAGCCCATGCAGGAGCACTACCGGCGGCCCCGAGCCTTGGCGCCGGTAGTTGACCACTATGTCGTTCAGTTCGACGGTGCTCATTGGCCCGCGCCCCGGTTCGAGCCTGCGCCGCCGACGCCGGCTGCGGCAGTCAGGGAGGAGGCTCTGACGAGTTCATCGCGGAGCTGCTGTTTGCGTATCTTGCCTGCGGCTGTTCGTGGGAAGTGATCGACCTGCATCAGCCGTTCGGGCCAGTACCGCTGCGGCAGGCCCTGCTCAGCGCAGAACGCGAGGACATCGTCGAGATCGAGAGGAGCGCCGGCCTGCACGACCGCGCAGATGCGCTCGCCGAGACGTTCGTCGGGCCACCCGATCACGGCCACGCCGACCACGTCAGGATGGGCGGCGATCGCGTTCTCGGTCTCGACGGGAGAGATGTTCACGGCCCCGCGGATGATCAGGTCCTTGTGCCGTCCCGTGATCGAGACGTAGCCGTCGGAATCGATGCGGGCGAGGTCGCCGGTGCGGAAGAACCCGTCGCCGACGATGTGCTCGGCGTACAGCTCGGACTGGCCGTAGTAGCCGTTGAACACGCCGGGCCCGCGCATGACGAGCTCGCCAGCCCCCGAGGCCTGCAGCCCCATGTCGGCGTCGAGGGTTCGAAGTTCCAGCCCGGGCAGCCCGACCCCAACCGTGTTCTCGACCTGGGTGGGGGTCGAGCCGGCCACACACGTGGTGAGGCCGCCTTCGGTCATGCCCCACAGGGGTGTTACGAACGTGTTCGGCAGCTCGGTTCGGCAGCGCCGGATGAGGGCCGGCGGCACTTGGGCCCCACCGCACAGGAAGCTCCGCAATGGTGCCAGCTTGGGCTCGCGGCCACGCCACCGGGCATTGACGAGATCCAACAGGAACGGGGTCGCAGCCGCAGTGAAGTCGGCGCGGTGGCGGGCCACCAATTCCAGGGCACCGACGGGGTCCCATTCGTCTTGGAGGATGAGCGGTGCGCCCAGAAGCAGCGAAAGGCGGGCGCCGTGAATGGCGCCGACGCTGTGGCCGAGCGGTGACGGCATGAACACAGGCGTGCGATGGTCGAGTCCGAAACGCTCGGCGAACTGCACGTTGAGAGCGGCCAGCGAGTCCTCACTGTGACTGACGGCCTTCGGGGGCCCGGTTGTGCTCGAGGTGAACATCAGGTGTGCGGTGGTATCGGGCACCTCGACGGTCCGGTCTGGGGCGGCCGCCGGGCCGTGCACCGCCAGCAAGGTTCCGTCCGCCGCAGCCACAGCGACCCCGGTGGAGGCCTCGGCTGCGGCTCGCCGGATCACCTCATCCGGGCGCGCCCGCCGGTTCTGGCCGGCGCAGATGACCAAGGCAGGCTGAATCAGATGAAGGATGTGGCGCAGGTGGACCTCGGGTGTGGTGACCGGTGGCGTGGCTGGAACGTGGCCCGCCCTCAAGGTGGCCAGGAACATCACGACCCAAGCCGTGCAGTTGGGCAGATTCATCACCACCACCTGCCTGCCGCCGCCGACTACCGAGCGGATCTTCTCGGTGGCCTCACCGGCCGCGTGCCACAGCTCGGACCGGGACAGGGTGCTGCCGCCACTTACGAGGGCGAGCTCGCCCGGCCCCTCGCTGACGTGCGACTCGAAGCGGTCAACCAGCCGGCGGCCGGTCCACCATCCAGCGAGTCGGTAGCGCTCTGCGACGTCATCGACCACTGCTCTTCACCATTCCCGATATGGCTCGCTCGCCGCAGTTCTGCAGATTCGCGAAACTATCACAAAACCGATATCGCTTTTGTTTAATTGGCGCACGTACGAGACGGTAGGATCGATTCTTGCGGGTGTCCAGGCCTGAGACGACCCGCGAAGCAACCAGCCACACAGGGACCAATCGGGTGCCTCACACCGCAAACTTGTCTTCCGACGACGCAGGCGCCCATGGCCATTGAGCCGACAACGCCTAAGGGTCAACGAACTCGACAGTCGATCCTCGACGCAGCGTCGAAGGTTTTCACCAAGGCCGGCTACGTCGATGCTCGCATGAGCGATGTCGCTGATCAGGCCGGACTCTCCCTTGGCGGCCTGTACAGGTATTTCGAGAACAAGGAGGACCTCTTCGGGAGCGTTATCCGGGACATCCACGAGGAACTCTTCCAGCACAGCCGGTCGTCGACCCCCATCGCCGAGGACCCTGAGACCGCTCTGTTCGAAGCCAACCTCGGGTATCTGCAGCACTACCACGCCAACAGCGGCGTGATGCGAGCCTTCATCGAGGCCACGACCGTGGAAGAGCGCTTCACCACGATCTGGTGGACCATGCGCGAACGCCACGTCGCCCGGTTCGTGCATGCGGTCGAGAACGACGACCGCATCCAGCTCGACGGGTTCGATCCAGCCACGGTGGCCCGCGCAATGGCCTCCCTGGTCGAACAGACCGCTTACACAACGTTCGCCCACGCCGCGCTCAACACGAAGCCGGTGGACGTCGAGACGGTCGCACGCATCGTGACCAGGGCCTGGTACCGCAGCTTCTACGGCGACCCCGCCGCAGCCTGATAGCACCGAACTCGCCGCGACGGCTGCCACAGGATCTTGCGAGACCTGAGAGACTGGGCGCCGTGGCCCACAACGTTCTCGGCAGTGAGCTGCAGCCCTGCTCATATGACCCGCTCACCGGTTGGTTTCGGGATGGCTGCTGCAACACAGACTCCGGCGACCACGGAGTCCACACTGTGTGCGTCGTGATGACCGCTGAGTTCCTCGAGTTCTCCTCAGCGGCTGGCAACGACCTGTCTACGCCGCAGCCGGCGGGCGGCTTCGGTGGACTGTCCCCCGGCGATCACTGGTGCCTGTGCGCGGCCCGCTGGACCGAAGCACTCACCGCGGGAGCCGCACCCCAGGTCGTGCTGGAAGCGACCCATGCCCGCACCCTGGAGTGGGCTGACCTCAGCGACCTCGAGGCCCACCGCTTCAGCGGCGACTCAGTCTGATCCGAGCGCCGCGAACATCTTGCGCTGCGTTCTGTGCGCCGCGCCGCGGCAGTGGCAACGCCCGCAGGAACGTCGCTATCAGAAATGTTGCCAAACGGGTTTGTTGCGGTATATCTCGCGGTAGTAGTCGGCATGTCTCAGTTGCTGGCCGGCAGCTTCGTCGACGATGACCGTGGTGTGGGGGTGTAGCTGTAGAGCCGATGCTGGCATCATCGCAGTCACCGGTCCCTCCACAGCCTTGGCGATCGGTTCGCTCTTGGCCTCACCGGTGGCGATCAACACAACATGTCGAGCCTCGAGAATGGTGCCGATGCCCTGGGTGATCCCATGGTGGGGGACCATGTCCGGATCGTTGCCGAAGAATCGGGCATTGTCTTCGCGGGTTGCCGTGGTGAGTGTCTTCAGGCGTGTTCTCGACACCAGCGAGGACGGCGGCTCGTTGAATCCGATATGGCCGTTGCGGCCGATGCCGAGCAGCTGCAAATCGATTCCACCGGCGTTTGCGATGCGCCGCTCGTAGGTCTCTGCCGCCGTGGCGAGATCCGCTGGGGCGCATTGCGGAACGACCAGAGCGTTCGCTGGAACGTCCACCTGGTCGATGAACTCGCGCTCGATAAAGCTTCGGAGCAACTGTGGATGTTCGGGGTCAAGGCCCACGTACTCATCGAGCAGGAACATTCGCGTGCGAGCGAAGCTCACTCGCCCATTGCCGTGACGCTCGATGAGCTCGTGGTAGGTGGGAAGTGGGGAGCTGCCCGTGGCCAGCCCGATGACCGCACGATCGGCGCCCCAGAGCAGACGCTCGAAAGCGTCGGCCGCGATGATCGCAGCCTCCCGGGCGGAACCAGTGATGACGATCTCCATTGCGGTTACGAGACCTTTGCGAGCGATCCTCGGAGACGCTGCTGAGCTGCATCGTCGACGTATGAGACTTGACCACCGCAAATCGTCGCGTGCACCCGGTAGTCATCATCAAGGAGCACGAAGTCGGCGATCGAGCCCGGATCTAGACGCCCGCGGCGGGTCTCGCCGATAATCCCCGCCGGAACGGAGGTTGCGGCCGCTAGAGCTTCGTGCCCGCCACAGCCCGTGAACTCTGCAAGATTGGCCACAGCGTGATTCATGCTCACCACGCTGCCGGCCAGAACACCGTCAGCAGTCCGCACGCTCGCTCCGTCAAAGACGGTGGGAATGCCAGCTAGCCGGTAGGCGCCGGGAGGCTGCCCCATTGCCGCTACCGCATCGGTCACTAGGGCGATGCCATCGGGCCCTCTGGCGTTCCAGGCCGCGGCCACCGCGATGGGTGCTACGTGCACGCCGTCGACGATCACGGTGGCGGTTAGGCGCGAGTCCGCCAAGGCCACGCCGACCAGATTGGGGCGTCGATGCCCGAAAGGGGCCATCGCGTTGAACAGATGGGTGACTGTGCTGACGCCCGCAGTGATGGCCGCCAGCGTCTCGTCGGCGGTAGCTGCCGAGTGGCCGGCGGCGACGACGATGCCTCTGTGGCGGAGTTCACCTATGGCGTCGAGCGCATTGGCCAACTCTGGTGCGATCGTCACCATTGCGACGCCCGCGGAGCGATGCCAGCCGTTGATTACATCGGCGCTGACGCCGGTCAGGTGTTCAGGCGGGTGCACGCCAGCAAGCCGCGTGTTGAGCATCGGACCCTCAAAGTGGGCTCCGAGGGGCTCGGCGCCGCAGTATCCGGTGGGTCGTGCCCGCAACGCCTCCAGCATCGCGCTGTTGAGGCTGCGGGGCCCGGAGATGATCGTCGGGAGGAACGACGTCACTCCGCTGCGGGGCAGCTTGCGCCCCAGTTCCCACACGACCCCCGGGTCGTCCTGGAGGTCATGGCCGTAGCCGCCGTTGATCTGTAGGTCGATCAACCCCGGCGAGACCATAAGCCCAGACGCGTCAATCGTTGCGGTGTCCTCAGGGTCTTTCTGGGACGCGGACGCGACGGAGTCGGCGAGGCTGAGCGCAGTGATGGTGTCGCCATCGAAGGTGAGGGTGAGCGCCTCGAGTCCTGATGTGGTGAGGCATCGTCCTCCGACGATCCTGACCGCGGTCACTCCGACCGACTCCAGCGTGTCAGAGCGGCTGCTCCGATAACGCCGACCGGTTCGGGAGGCTTGAGCATGATTCGATCAGCGAGATTGAGTGCCCGCGTGTATGGAGATCGACTCTGGAGGCGGCGCAGGCCTTGTCGGAGGGCGTCCATGAGCAGCGAGGTGCCGACGTCGGCGACGCCACCGCCGATCACGATGCGGTCGATGTCAAATGTCAGCGCAAGAGTATGGATGGCGCGGGTGAGATGCTCGACGGCACGCCGCAGGATGAGCGTCGCTTTGTCGTCGCCGCGGCCGGCGGCGGCGAAGAGCGCCTCCACCGATGAGTGCCGGCCCGACGGAAGCCACTGACGGGCGAGGGCTGGCCCCGACGCCACTGCCTCGAGACAGCCTTGCAGCCCGCATGCGCATTGCGGTCCGTCGGGATCGGCAAGAAGGTGGCCGATCTCACCGGCAAAGCCGTTTTGGCCTCGGTAGATGCGCCCATCGAGGATCACGCCCGCGCTGACGCCTGTGCCGATGTTCAGATATGCGAGGTCACGAAGGCCGCAATCGTCACGACGGAGGATCTCATAGACGCCCAGGGCCGCCGCGTCGACGTCGTTGGCGATCCAGCAGGGAACCCTGAGGGTGGCTTTCAGACGGGACACGATGTCGAGGGCGTCATCACCGATCCCGAGGTTGAACGCGTGCCGAACCGATCCGGCTGAGCCATCCACAATGCCGGGCAGACCGATCCCGACACCCTTGAGTTGTTGCCCCTCGGACTGCAGCGTGGCGATCGTGTCGATGATGCCCTCCCCGACCTGATCCACTCCCCCAGTCAGTGTCGACACCTTCAGGTCGGAAATAACGTTGAAGTCCTCATCAAAGGAAGCCGCGTGGGTCTTCGTCCCGCCTACATCTACGCCGATCACAACGCCACTGAGCTCCATCGCTTGGCTCACCGGTCCTCGCCAAGACGCAGAGCGCGTCCGGTCGCGGTATCGAACAGGTGCAGGCTCGGCCTGTTGATTGCCAGGTCGATCGTGTCGCCGACGGCTACTTGACTCGTGGGTGACAGGCGGGCCAGGCACAAGGCACCCTCCCTGGGTTCGCCAACCGACGCCTCGGCGAGTTCGGGCGTGTCGATCTCAGCGCCGGCCGCGTCGATGGTGGTGTGGGCAACAAGCTCCGATCCGAGCGCTTCGACCAGATCCACCCGCACCCGAACCGAAGGCCAGTCGGCGTTGTCGCGGGTCCGCTCGACCAGCCACTCGGGGCGAATGCCGACCACAACTTCTTGCCCGTCGATATCGGAGGACTCGTCGCCCTTCGTCTGCTGTTCGGGCAGCGGAAATGAATGAGCGCCAAAGACGACGCGAGCGGCCGTGGTAGTTCGCTCTATCCGACCTTGATAGAGGTTCATCGAGGGCGACCCGATGAAGACCGCAACAAACACGTTGTCAGGGTGATCATAAAGTACCTGAGGCCGGTCCACCTGCTGGAGAACGCCATCGCGCAAGACAGCGACGCGCGAGCCCATAGTCATCGCCTCCACCTGGTCATGGGTCACGTAAACGGTTGTGGTGCCGAGGTTGCGCTGCAGTCTGATGATCTCGGCCCGCATTTGAACTCGGAGTCGGGCGTCGAGATTCGACAGCGGTTCGTCCATCAAGAACGCGGCAGGCTCTCGTACGATGGCACGACCCATGGCTACTCGTTGACGCTGGCCGCCTGACAACACACCGGGTTTGCGATCAAGCAGATCGCTCAACTCCAACATCGCAGCGGTTTCTTCTATCCGTCGAACCGCCTCGACCTTGGGAACTTTGCCCAATCGAAGAGCGTATCCGATGTTCTTTTGCACTGTCATGTGCGGATACAGCGCATAGTTCTGAAACACCATGGCGATGTCACGCTCACGCGGCGTTTCGGAGTTCACTATTCGACCGTCGATTTCGACAACGCCCTCGCTGATGTCTTCGAGGCCTGCGATCATGCGCAGTATCGTGGATTTCCCGCAGCCTGATGGGCCGACAAGAACAAGGAGCTCACCGTCGGCTATGTCAAGGTTCACATCGCTAACGGCCCGGAATCCGTTGGGATATACCTTAGAAACTCCCGACAGTCGCATCTCAGCCATGGAAAGCCCCCATCTGTTCCCGGGTCACAATGGCCTGCATCATCATTTGATGGCACCTTCAGTGAGTCCTCGGAGGAACTGACGTGAGAAAACTATGTAGAGAAGAATAATTGGCACCATCGCAAGTGTCAGAGCCGCGAGCAAAGCGTTCCAATCTCTTTCGAACTGACCGAGGAAAGCCGAAGCGCCCAACGTGACGGTCCTGGTTCCTTCAGACGGCGCTAGGATTAACGGAAACCACAAGTCGTTCCAAACGGGCAACATCGTAAAAACAGCCACCGCCGCCATGCCCGGCCTGACAAGGGGAATGACCAGTCCAAAAACACGATATTCACTGGCACCGTCGACCCGAGCCGCTGACTTGAGCTCGCTCGGCACTTGTCGCATAAATTGGGACATCAAGAACACGCCTAATGGCAGCCCCATCGCTGTGTATACTAAGATAAGCGCCCACAGTGTATTGACGAGATGGAGGCTCACCATCAATTTCAGAATGCTGACGGTACCAAGGCGGATCGGAATCATGATTCCGATAGCCAGGTAGAGAGCTAGCAGAGTGTTACCTTTGAAGTTGTACTCTGCGAGGGCGAATCCCGCCATAGCGGAAAAGAGCACGACCAGAAAAACCGAAGCAACGGTCACTACAAGACTGTTGCGAAAGTAAATATCGAAACGCGAGCCGGTCAATACTGTCTCGTATCCCCCCAAGTCAAAGTTCCCGGGAGACGGAAGCGAGAATGCATCATCGAACACCGCTTTCCGTGATTTCACTGAATTAGCGATGATCAACAAGGTCGGGCCGAGCGCGAGAAAGGTGTAGGACAACAGTACGGCATGAACGCCCCAACGCCCCCAGCGAATAGGTCGCTTCATGTGACGAGTCCTCTGAAGAGGTGCAGAGAACCTAGGTCCAGTGCTCACAGCTCGTATGTCGAGACGCGTCGTTGCCAGCCAAACATATAGAGCAACACCCCAACCAAGATGATGAGAAACATCACAGACGCAACGGTAGCTCCCATAGCCGCGCTGCCTGTAGTCCCCGAGGCACCGAAGAACGTTCTATAGAAGAAGGTGCCCATGATGTCCGAAGCGTAGTCAGGACCGGCGACAATGCCTTTGACCTGAAAAATCAAATCAAAGGCATTGAAATTTCCGATGTACGTGAGCACGGAGACAATTCCCAGCATGGGCAATATCAGCGGCAATGTGATATCCCGGAAGACCTGCCAAGATCCAGCTCCATCAACTCGGGCCGCTTCAATCAGATCTTTCGGGATCGCGATGAGCACGGCATAGAAGAAGATCATCGGGATCCCCACCCACTGCCATACCGATATAAGTGAAAGTGTCGGAAGCACCGTGCCGGACTCGCCAAGCAGTGGCGTGTCTATGCCTATCGATTCGGTAACTCCCCATAGCGGACTTAGAATGAGTCTCCAAATGAACCCTACGATGACCACCGACAGCGTCGTCGGCAAGAAGATCAATGTTCGATAGATGTTGAGGCCCCGAACGCTTTGAGCAGTGAGCAAGACCGCGAGGACTAGGCCGATCGGGTTCTGAAGCACCATGTGGAACGCAAAGAACTGGAAATTGTGGCCTAGCGCGCCCCAAAATCTGTCAGAAAACGCGGGGTTCGTGAACAGAGTGTCGTAGTTTGCCAATCCTGCGTAGTTTCCATCATCATCGAAGAAGCTTCGTCGCAGTGAGTCCAGCAGCGGATAGACCATGAATACCGAATAGATGATCGTCGCCGGCGCGATGAATACCAGTATTGGCCGCTGCCTGCTCCATCGGCGAGTGGCAGGTTTCGGGCGGGGGATCTGCCGATCTGCAGATCCCCCGCCCGAGGGAAGTCTCTCAATATCAACCGCGTCAACCGGGGTCAACAATCTCTCCATGTCCTGCCAGCAACGTGCCAGCGAGCAGTGATGTTCAGCCTCCTGGCGTGTACCAAGAATCCAAGCCGTCCTGAAGCCTCTGTGCCCCGTCTTCAGGAGTCATGTTCCCGAGGATAATGGCATTGCTCACTTCCCTGAGCTCAATGGGGAATTCCGGATCACCTGAGTCCAGGGAATCATAGCCGGTACGATTTGCTGACTCGCAGTCGTCACGCCAGGACACGAACTCCTGAGCAACCGGATGATCATAGGTGACCGGTGTGTCCTGCAGACTGAAGAAGCCCGACAAGGCGCCAGCGTAGATGCTGGCGAAGTCAGGACTCGCTACCCACGACAGGAATGTCCGAGCGGCATCAATATTCGGCGACGCGGGATTCAGGCCAATCGCCAAATCGATGTGGTCGACGATGTAGCACTGGTCCTGATTGTCCGGACGGGGTGTCCGGAAGGCATCGAATTCAAAGTCGGCGTTCGCATCGAAGCCGGAAATCTCCCAAGATCCACCGGGGTAGATCACTGCCTGGCCGGTTTCAAAGAGGATTTTGCCATCTGGATAGGTGATACCGGACGCCCCGCGGTGCATGTAGGGCCCCAAGCGGGCCAAGGTGGCGAACGTGTCGATGTACTCCTGATCGGTGACCTTGTCTTCTCCACTTATCAGGGCCAGCCGTCCTTCTTCACCCTTCCAATAGTTCGCACCGATGTTCTGGAACAGGATGTGCTCGGCCTCCCATTCAGCAAGGCCTGTTCCGATCGGTGTGTAGGTACCGTCGTCAAGGATCGCCTGTAACACTCCGAAGAACTCGCTCTCGGTTTCAGGTACGCTCAATCCGAGCTCGTTGAGTGCATCCACGTTGTAGTAGAAGCCTTGAATGATCGATGCGATAGGCACACAGTACGGTGTCGACCCATCGGCTGAGAGCCAGGCGTTTTGCGCAGAAGGACCAAAGCTGTCGATTCCATCCAAGTCGCTCAACGATGCCAGATGACCATCTTCAAAGAGCTCCCGTGAACGATCAAAGGGGAAGCATGTGATCAAGTCGCCGGCAATGCCGCCCTCTAGACGAGTCCGCAAGGCCGGCGGGTATTCCAGCGGTGTCGTGGGTGCAAACACCACGTCGATATGTGGATACGCGGCCTCGAACACTGGGATGATCTGCTCGTCCCATATCGCCTGATCATCCGAACGCCAACTCTCAATCGTAATCGTGACCTCTTCAGCTTCCGGTTCTGGAGCATCAGTGGGCTCCGGTTCAACTGACTCCGATTCAGCCGGCTCCGATTCAACCGGCGCGGACTCAGCCGGCTCCGACTCGGCTGGCTCGGCCGGCTCGGCTGGCTCGGCCTCAACTGATTCGGAGTCAACCGACTCCGATTCAACCGGCGCCGACTGTGCGCCGGCGCCGTCGTCTCCGCAGCTCGCAGCTACCAGTCCGAATGCGAGAAACACCGCTAGCAATCTCATTAATTTTGCCATGGCTTATGGCCTCCTAGGTCCCTCCCGTGATGGGATCGTGTGTACTAATGACAGAGCGACGGTCCGGCATTCGCCGTTGTTCGCTTCCCTTGCTGCCGCAGAGCGGCCGTTAGGCCACCCCCAGCTCTTGACTCACCACGAGAACGCCCGCGCCGAGAAGAATCGTGTCGCCGCCGAGCTTCGACGGCCGCAAATTGACCGAGTGGCCGAGGCCGGCAAGGGTGTGCTCTCGCAGCGACGCCAGAGCGGACCGGCACAACTCGTCTGGGAGGGGGAGCCCGGGCCCGGAGACGACAATGTCGTGGACATCGAGCACGCTGACCGCTGCGGCCAGGGCGAGTCCCAGCCGCCGCCCAGCAGCCGTCATCACCTGGTGCGGATCCTCGCCGGACGCGATTGCGGCGTTCAGCAGCGGAGCCGACACGAAGGTTTCTAGACAGCCTCGGTTGCCGCACGAACATTGCGGACCGTCGTCCTCCACGCTGATGTGGCCGATCTCGCCGGCCGCGAAGCTCTCGCCGTAGTACTGCTGGCCATTGAGGACTATTCCGGCACCCACGCCACTGCCCATCTGGATGACCATCAGGTTGTGGCTGATTGACTCGTAGGAGTATTCGGCCAGCGCGGCCGCATTGGCGTCGTTGGAGATCCCAACCGCAAGTCCAAACCGGTCATGAAGCCCCTGGGCGAGATCAAGGTTGAGCCAGCCGAAGCCAACAGCCTCAACCACGGTGCCGTCAGGCGTCACCACGCCCGGCGTTCCCACACCGATGCCGAGCAGCCGTGCGGGGGCTGCCGAGATCGCCTCAGCGATGATCTCCTCGGTCAACGCGACGGCTGCCTCGCCAACGACGCCGAGGAACTCGCGTTCGACTCGGTGGATGATCTCGCCGGCCAGATCGATCACAGCGGCCCGCAGAACCGAGCTGTCACTCAAGTCGACGCAGATGATGTTGCGCGAGCCGGTGTTCAGCCCCACCAACTGGGAGGGCTTGCCGACCTTGGCCGGCCCTCGTCCCAACTCCTCGGCAAGGCCCTCGTCGCGAAGGTCGGCCACCAGGGCTGAGACTGTCGCCGGCGCGAGACCGGTCATTCGGGTCAAATCGGCGCGGCTGCAACCGTTCGAGCGAAACAGCGCCTGCAGCACCAACCGCCGATTGGTGGCCCGAGTGTCTCGTTGTCCGACTTTCGCCTCTACACGCAACGGCACCGTGTACCCCCCTGCGACCGCGCCTCCGCGGTATATGTTTGTTTAGTGAACAAAAATATAACTGTCAAGACCTGAACCGCTTCCACCCGGTCCTGGCTCCGGGTCCCCCACCATCGCTGGTGCCGCTAGGAATCTGATGCCTTGTGCGGTGGAAATGCAGGTGCGGTGCGTCGGCTCCGCAGGGAACTGGGCACCGATCACGGGACGGTGAGGCGGGTCGCTGGACGGAGGCACTCACAGCGGCAGCCGCACCCCAGGTCGTACTGGAAGCGACCCATGCCCGCACCCTGGAGTGGGCAGACCTCAGCGACCTCGAGGCCCGCCACTTCAGCGGCGACCCAGTCCGATCCGCGCGCTGCACGCATCTGTTGCGCAGGCCTGAGCGCTGCGACAACTCGACACGCGCATGCAACCGGTGCGAGTGAAAGCGGTGGAGCTCCGCTCAGCGGCTCGTCTGTTCTGGGGGTGCCCAGGTTGGCCAACGCGGCTGGCGTGCAAGGGTGCCTGTTCGGTACAGCGCCACTGGCTTGAACGGTCTCGTCGCTGACGTGTTGTCATAGACATGGGCCTCGTCAGCGATCCCGATTGCCTCCGCCAAGTGCGACCACAGTCGTTGATGGCGTGAGCGGATCTTGTCTTCGGGCACGTCATGCCCTCCGTTCGCAACTCGATCTTCGACTCGTGCGACCGCGAGGTCCTCTGGGACGATGATGATGTGCAGCACGACGATGTAGCCGGTTCGCGACGCACGGCGAAGCAGATCAACCTTCGATTCGTGCGAGAAGACTGTCTCGGCCACAAACGACTTGCGATCCCGCAGCAGCTCCTCCCTGCGCTGTTCGGCCAGCATCGCCGCGTCGTATCCGTGCTCGGTTTCAGCTCCAGGCCAACGCTCGGCGGCGATTTCGTCGGCGTTGACGAACTCCAGCAGTGACGGCGCAAGCACGCGCTCACAAAAGGTGCTCTTGCCGGAGCCGTTCGGCCCGGCGATGACATACATCACGGGTGCGGACATCACGAACTCCGCTCTTGCGCGAACACCTCAGCGCGAATGTGGCCGCTACGGCTGGTGCCGGACGATGTTGCCGTCGTCGTCAAGCTCGACGTATGACCGGCCTTGCGTTGCGAACTCCGCTGCAAAGTTGAGGTCTCGCCGGCGCTGCTCGGCTCGTTCGGCCCATTCGGCTCGCACGACAGCTTGCTCGTAACTATTGAGTTCGTCGTAGGAGGCCTCGCACTCGAGCACCTGCTCGATGGCTCGCAGCGAAACCGTCGGGGACGCTTCGAGCTCCCGTCCGATGCGCGCCCAATGACTGATTTGCTGCGCCGTGCTGCGACTCATCAACGGCGCAACCGAAGTCGCAAACGCGTGGATGTCCTCGTCGACTCGGACAGGTGTGCTGGTGGCCATGACGCAATCTCCAAAGCAATGGTAGCAGAACGCTACTGATGAAATCTCGGCTGTGACGAGCCGGATGCCCGCCAACGGACCACTCTCGTCACGGTCAGGCCTAGCGGTCGGGGCGGATTTCGATCGGAGCGGGCGGCACCCGGACAGCGTTGAGCAGTTCGCGTTCGCCAAGGGGCTGAGACAGCTCGACCGTGACCCGTGTGGAGGGGTTTCCCTGGCAGGTGACAGCGCCAGCGGTGATCGGCACGACAGCGAACGCCACGAGCACGCTGTCCTCGGTCTCGATGACCTGCGGTCCTCGGAGGGCGTCGCCCATCTTGCGGCCCCCAGCGCAGTCGATCTCTCTCACCTGCAGGTGAATGCTCGTGTCGGCGGGCTGTGGCGGCGAGCCGGGATCGAGATGGACCTCGACATGGGCAAGACCCGGCGGGAGCGCCACGAGTGCTTCGCACGGGCGGTTGGGTCCGCCGAAGCCTGACAGCACCCACCTCTCGCCGGCCCGGCGGAACGATGCACGCCCGACGATGACGTCGCCGTCCACGATGGCGAACGTGGCGCGGTCGTCGTCGATGCGCATGACTGACCAGTCGCCCGTGGGCAGTGGTTCGGGGCTCGGAGATCGAAGCTCGTCACGCAACGCCTCCACAGCGGGATGATCCACCTGGTCGACCGAGAGCGGTTCTACCAGCCGGGAGTAGCGCACCGATCCGATGCCGCGGCAGACCACCAGCGGGTCGTCGGCACTGACCAGCGGGACGATGTCCAACGGCCCGCTGGGCGGCTCGGGCCAGTAGGACACATCGACGCACACCGGCGCTGCGGGCACAAGTTCAGCGAGCCGGTCCAGCGTGGCGTCGGGCGGGTCGACGAAGCCGACCTCGACCCGGTTCCGCGTCGTCCGGATGCCAAAATGGCTTATTCCTTCGAGTTCTTCTGCGTTGGCTTGGATCTCGGCCCGGACCACCTCGAGCTCGGCAGTGGAATAGTCGGCCCGGACGACATCGAACCGCTCGCTGTCCGGCAGCAGGGCCGCTAATGCCTCGCGGTGGGACTCAAGACCGTCGGTGAACGCTGCCACCAGCGCCCCGCCGTGCGCCCGATCGATCCACAGATCGGCAAATGTCTCACGGTGCTGTCCGCCGTAGTCCCGGATGATGCCAGTCAGCTCGTCATCGGGATTCTGGGTACCGCTCAGATTGCCTTCGACGGTGCTCTCCAGCTCGGGAATGTCATCGCACGCCACGAATGCGCTGAGCGGGGAGGCCGCTGTTGACGTCGTTGGCGACGGTTCGCTGGATGGCGACGGTGCGGCCGTCACGGGAGCAACCAGTGCAGTTGGGGTTGTCGAGCCCTCGGCAGTGTCCATCCCGGCAGTCGAGACTTGGTCCACCCGGTCGGCCGAACCGCACGCTGCGGCCGCGAGGACTGCAAGAGCACCCAAGACCCAAGTGCGGGTCCGCAACGGGAATCGCGCTGCCATGTCGCAGGCGTACTACGCCGTTCTGCACACAGCCAGGCGCGCCGCCTGATTGACGCAACGTTGTCGTCAATTTGACGCCGTATTGCCCAGGTCGGACTCCTGCAACCTACGCAGGTCGCCCAGCGCACCGGTCCATGCCGCGTCGGCACCTGCGCCAGCGAGCAGCTCTTTGACGTCAAGTCATTAGCCGCCGAGGTGGCTCGCATAGCGTGGATGCGTGGTCGCATGGTTGCTGGCGGCCGCTGTGGCGCTTTCCCACGGGCTGCTGGCCGTCTTCATCGTGTTCGGCGCACCGCTGGCTGCGCGCAGTCCCCGGGTGATGCGCTGGTACCTCGTTGCGCTGGCGCCTATCGCGGCGGTGAACTTGCCCGGGCTGCCGTGCCCGCTGACGGTCTGGGAGAAAGATCTCTGGCGCCTCGCGGGTCACACGCCCTACCGAGGCGGCTTCATCTCCCAGTACTTCGTCGAACCGTTCTACGCCCCCGGCCTCGACGCCGGCGGCGAGACCGTGCTGCTGGTCGCTGTGACGGTGTGGTGCGGGGGGTGGCTGCTGTACACCGCTGCGTCACGCCTGCGTCTGCGCGCTGCACGCTGAGGGGGCGGAGTCGCCTGAATCTGAAGCGGTCCGTCAACCTTACGTGGCGATGGAGACGCCGCTGAGGCCCTCGAAGCCCTTCGGGTCGGCGGTGACGACCGTACGGTTAGTCGCGCGTGCGGTGGCGGCGATGATGAGGTCGTGGGCGCCGCGATGGCCACGGTGTCATCGTCGCCGATGAGCCGGTCGAGTTGTTCTCGGTCACGTTCGGCGTCGATGAGAACGGTCGTGTCTGCCAGCAGCGCTGTCATGCGCGATCGTCGACCTCAAGCAGCCTGCGTAAGTCCGCGAGCTCATCGGCCCATGCCAGGTCCGGACGTGTGGCGGAAAGCAACTCTTTGACCTCACGACCTTCGCCGAGGCCGAGAGGCTCGATGCGGGCGATCGCCTTGCCGCGCCGGACGACGGTGAATTGCTGGCCACGGTGCTCGACGGCATCGAGGACGGACGCAAAGCCTCGTGCGGCTTCGGTTGCGCTGATCTCCGTCATGAAATCAGATTATCTGATCGATGTTGCGATCTCGATCGATTTTCGGGCCAGCAATCGAGCGGCGTCTTTCACCCAGAGGTTCTTGCGCGCAACGCCATTATTCGGGAGACACGCGGCGGGCCGCTCGCTAGGTTGCGGCCCTTATGCCCGAGCCAGCTACCCAGTCGCCCGATGGTGACATTTTTCTGATCACTGGCATCCCGGCGTCGGGCAAGTCGACGATCGCCGAGGATCGGCTACTGGCTTGATTCGAGCGGGTTGACTGTGGCCGAAACGGTCGAACAGATCATGGCCAACCGCGCCGCCGCGCGGATTCGGGTGCGGTGACGGTGACCGTCACATGACCGCTCCGCAGTCGAGGCGGTCGGAAAGGAGTTGAGCCGCGTCGCGGGCGTCCCGGACCGCGCCGACATGCATGACAGGACCGGTGTCGCCGAATACCGAGGTGATGAACTCCTTCAGCGTCTCGATCTCATCGACGGTGGCGGGGCGGGTGTCGCCGACGCGACGGGTGAGGAGATTGTGGTCCTCGACGAGGCACTGGTCCCCGGTTTCCTCGAACCCTTCGAGCAGCCCGACGAGTTCGACTTCAACAATGTCGCCGGTGGCGGCAGGTGCGGTGTCGAGGAGGAAGCAGTCGCGGCAGTCGCCGTCGGGTGCGGCGACCCCTGGGATGAATCCGTAGGTGTACGGGTACGGCACGGCAATGGTTTGCTCGCCGACGAGGACGAGCGTGTCCTCGTCATGGAGGTGCTTGGTAACCGACCCAGCCGGGTTCTCGACGAACATCTGAATCCTCATGTGAGCGCGCTCCAAACGCAAAGGTGCCTCTCAGGGAATCTTCGAACCGCTGGGATGGGACCTGCTCCACCGAATCCGCTCGACAGAACCAACCAACACACGAGTGCCGACGAGCTTCGAACCTACCCTTGGAGGAGTGCCGATCCTGAAGTGGTCCGATCCGCTGCCGGGGAAGCCGAAGCGAGTCTTGGTGGCGGGTGCGACAGGCGTCGGCAAGTCGACGCTTGCACGGCAGGTAGGGGCCCACTTGGCGCTGCCCTATGTGGAGATTGACGCCCTTTACCACGGTCCGGAGTGGCAACCGAGACCGACGTTTCGCGACGACGACATCGCTCTGGCTGCTGAGGATCAGTGGGTCACGGAGTGGCAGTACCCCGTCGCCCGCCCTCTGCTGGCCGAGCGTGCCGATCTTCTGATCTTTCTCGACTTGCCGCGATGGGTGATGACCTTGCGGATCGTGCGGCGAACACTGCGGCGGGCGCTGCACCGAACCGAGCTCTGGAATGGAAGTCGTGAGGCACCCCTCCGGACGATCCTGAACGATCCCGACCACATCGTCCGCTGGGCGATGCGAACTCAACCCGAACACGCACCGCGTATCCCGGGATTGGCCGAGCAGCGTCCCGAACTCCCAATCGTCTGGCTGTCCTCGCGGCGTGTGGCTTCGACGTTAGAGAGATTCTGCGCTCGGCCGATCTCATCTATCGCGTCACCGCAGCGCGCGAACTGTGTCTTGAGGACCTGTCTGACAGATTCCTCGTTGGGACCGAAGTCGATATCGCGTATGCCGGCAGCGGCGCAGACCTCAAGTGCGCGCCAGACGTCGACAGCATCGCTGTCTGCGCGCCGTACCGTACGGGCCATGATCTTGAGGGTCAGAACGTCGACGACGGCATAGTTGTTGCTGACAGCGGTCGGCAGGCAGTCGATGCGCACTTCAAGTCGAGTTGTTCTAGCGGGCTAGTAGCCATTCACGAATTCTCTCTGCGGTTTCGTGTCGGTCGGTCCCGCCGAGTCGCTGGAGATCCAAGATCACCTGCGTCGGATGGGCAAGAGTCGGATCGCCGTCCTGGCGGATACGTAGTACCGAGACATCTGCCGGCACGATCAACTCGACGTTCGCGTCGTCGGGGCCTTGAGCGGGAGTCATCTCGAGGTGGGCAGCCAATCGGTGATCGCCGGCGTACACGGTCGAGTGCGTCGGGACGCGCCACGGGACCAGGCGGTCAGCGGCGACGTCACCCGAGATGACGGCGTCAGCTCGCAGGGACTCTGCAGCGGCCACGATTCGCTCGCACGTCTGCTGAGGAGGATCAAGCGAGTAGAACCAGCTGGTGAACCCGCGCGCTCCCGCATAGTCCCTCAGTAGGGCATCGAGCAGCGCTGGCCGGTCCGCCGCCCATCTTGATCGCCCTTGGCGTTCGACGAGCCCAGCAGCCGACAGCGCCGACAACACCTGTGACACCCGAGGCTGGCTGACACCAGCTCGTTCGGCGAACTCGGTTTCCCCCTCCACGACGCCCTCGGAAATGAGTGAACGGATGATCGACCACGATCCGGATCCTGTCGGCAAGCCGCGACGCGGTTTCCTCACAGAACGGCTCGGCACGCGCCGACTGATGCGGATTCCGCGTGCACGGACATCAGCGTTGCCGTGGGTGTCGGCCCACGACCACTGCGCTTCGGTGAGCGCTCGCCCGGTGGACTCGGTAATGAACGGTGCCACGAGCAGAGGGACACCCTCGGCTGCGAGACGATCTCGCTGGGGCTCCAATCGCCGGGTCTCGCCGGGATACGGAGCGCGGCTCTTCACCTCGACAGCGAATCGAACCCGCATGTCGTCAACCTCGGCGTCGAGCACGACATCTGCATGAGCAGTTGTATGCGCGTCTGAACTCAGAGTCCCGGCGATGCCGACGCTGTCGAACAGCTGCATTACCTCCATAAGCATGTAAATATTATAAGTGACGTGCTTATTTCTGCCAATTGCTTATTGGACGACGCGCCTCTCAAGTCGAACGCCGCTGTCGGAGCGTGTCGAGCCGATATCTGCCGCCACTTAGTCATCAACGACTGGGGCGGAATTGCGCTTCTGCGCTAGCGGCGGTCGCTGACTGGGCAATGAGAGTGCAGGGCTGCTCTGCGCGCTGAACGGTCGGGCGTGCTGGGCCAGCCTGCCAACCAGGGATCGGCAGCGTCACAGACAGGGGCAAATTGCCAGACGGCGTGCGCGAGGTCCCACATCGGCGTTGAGACGAAAATCCCGTCCCAGTCGCCAGCACTCGGCATCGGTCAGCACCCACCCCTCGATCCAGCTGAGCACGATCAAGCCATCGGGCTCGGTGCCGAGGAATCGTGGGGCACCAGCGAAACCGGCTTGCTCGAGGTGCACGAGCAGTTGCAGAATGCCTAGCGGCTCAGCGTTCGCCTGCGGTCGCCTGTGTGCTGTGAGGCTGTACGGACGGCGGCCGCATCCGGTTTGACGGACGGGCCGATGTCGGTCTCAGAAGCCCGGGATGAAGAAGGTGTCTCGGTGGTGCTCGAATTCCGCTCTTGCCTTGGCAGCCTTCGAGCCACGTCGCTCAGCACTGCCGCTGAAGCAGCATTTCCACAGGTCAGGGCTCTGCTGGAAGGGGAAACGGAGCCAGGAAAAGGTGAGGCAGAGGAGCGCTGGATCAGGCTCTTACCTCGCTATTTCTTCGTCCACCTTTCCCACGTGTACACACCCTCGATGGCGATCCGGCAATTCTCGTGATCAAGCGTCGAACGGCCCGAACCCCAAGTAGGGCTATGCCCTTGGCTGCCCAGTCCCGTGAAGATCCGGCGCCGTAGTCAGCCCCACAAGCTGGAAAACACGTTCAACGTTTCCGCAATGTAGCCGTCCGTTGGTGGTGCCTATGGGTCCATGAGTCACGGTGACGACCGGTGCATCAGGGACGGTTGAGGCGACTGTGGTGGTATCGGTGGTATCGGTGCTGTCGCGCATCTTGTAGTTTGTCTGCCGACATCTGTAGCGGCGGGTCGCGGCGCAGTGCGTCCGGCAATAAGGCAGGTGCTCCGGGCGCTTCTTCTGTCGGCACAGATGCGGCCGATCCCGATTTGCGATCAAGTATCCCCACTGGCCTTCCGGCTGTCCATGGCGTAGCCGTCGTTCATATGGAGACAGCAATGAACCGACTCGCTCACCATCCCGAAACGGCCGCTCTGTTGGCCGGCCGCAGCGCCGAAGGCGGACTGGCGCCTGGACTCGAGCCATCCACAGCGTTCGGGGCGGCGGACGCGGCGGATGCCGCGCGCAGAGCCGTACGTCCCCGTGTCACCGATTTCTACGGGAGGTACGGCAATCCCACGGTGCAGGCATTCGCCGACGCCGTGGCCGAACTGGAGGGTGCCGAGGCAGCCATCTGCAGTTCCAGCGGAATGGGCGCCATCTCGACGGTGGTGCTCGGGATGTGCTCGCAAGGAAGCCATGTGGTCACCCAGCGTCAACTGTTCTCTGGCACGTTGCAGCTCTTCACCCAGGTATGTCCGCGATTTGGGATCGACGTCACCTTTGTGGATGTGGACCAAACCGAGGCATGGCTGGCCGCCGTCGAGCCGGGCCGCACGACATTGGTCTTCGTCGAGACGCCCAGCAACCCGACGCTTGCCCTGGCCGATCTCGATGCGTTGGGCGCCATCGCCGGCCCAATCACCGTGGTCGACTCGACGATGGCCACGCCGCTCATCCAGCGTCCTCTGGACTACGGAGTGGACCTCGTGGTCCACTCGGCCACCAAAGCACTGTCGGGCCACAACGACGCCACTCTCGGGGTGATTGCTGGCGAGAAGACGCTGGTCAACGAACTGTGGGGCTATGGGGTGGTGCAGGGCAGTTCGGCGTCGGCGTTCGACAGCTGGAATGCGCTGCGCGGCCTCAAGACACTCGGGGTCCGCATCGAGCGCCAGTGTGCGAATGCTCTGCAGGCTGCCAGCATTCTCAGCGCCCACAGCGCCGTCGCCGAGGTGTTCTACCCCGGACTCGACCGGCATCCTCAGCGCGAACTCGCGGCCAGGCAGATGGCATCGGGCGGAGGCTGCGTCACCTTCGAGTTCGTCGGGGGTTACGAGGCAGCCTGCACATTTGTGGAAGCGCTGCATCTGGCCCACTTGGCGCCTTCGCTGGGTGGTCCCGAGACGCTCGTCAACCATCCTGCGTCGATGACCCATGCCCAGCTTGCACCCACTGAGCGTGCAGCAATCGGCATCGGCGAGGGGATGATCAGGATGTCGATGGGACTCGAGCATCCCGACGACGTGACAGCCGACATCTGCTCGGCACTGCAGGCTGCACACACCTGCTCGTGATCGCCACCGTGTGAAATCTGGGACCGATATCGGGCTGGCCAGACACGCCGCAGCTAATTCCTGACTAATTCGATCATATTTGTCGGTAATATGGCTGCCGCCTATGTCAACACCCGTGTCAACACCTGCCCCGTTCCTTGCCGACTGGCACTCGTACCCCGTGTACCTCGACCTTCGCGGCCGTCGGGTGTTGGTGGTCGGCGCAGGCGTCGTGGCCGCACGCAAGATCGAGCGCTTGGTGCCCACTGGTGCGGCAGTCACCGTCGTGGCGCCGACTGCGGTCCCCGCAATCGCCGAGCGAGATGACGTGCGATGGCACCGCCGGCCCTATCAGCAGGGCGAAGTCGCGGGCTACCGGCTGGCGTTCACCTGCACGGGCGAACTCGAGGTGGACGCGCAGGTGTTCGCGGACGGCGAAGCGAGCGGCGTCTGGGTCAACTCGGCCGACGACATCGACAATTGCTCGTTCATCCTGCCGGCTGTAGCGCGACGAGGCACGCTGTCGGTCTCGGTCTGCACGCAAGGCGCCACTCCGGCGCTGGCGTCGTGGCTGCGCAGCCGCTTCGGGCGCGAACTCGACGACGGTGCAGAGGAACTCGTTCGGCTCTTGAGCGCTGCACGGGCTGAACTGCGCGCAGCCACCGGGACGTCGGAGCATCCGGGCTGGCAGGAAGCCCTCGACGACGGCCTCCTCGACGCCGTCAGGGCTGGCCGGGGCGCGTGGGCACGGCGGAGGCTGCGCGCCGCCCTCGGCCTTGACGCAGCCGACGACACAGAGCAGACCCAAGCGGTGACGCTTCGATGACGGTGTATCTGGTCGGCGCAGGACCCGGCGACCCGGACTTGCTGACGATGCGGGCAGCGCGACTGCTGGAACGGGCCGATGTGGTGATCCATGACCGGCTCGTCGGATCGGGCGTCCTCGATCTCATTCCGTCGGGAACACCGCTGGTCGATGTCGGCAAGCGACCGGGCGATCCGCGTGGCGCCCAGGCCGACCTCAACGCCCTGCTGGTCCACTACGCGGCTCTCTACGAGGTCGTTGTCCGGCTCAAAGGCGGCGACCCTTATGTGTTCGGCCGAGGCGGCGAGGAGGCCTTCGCGTTGCTCAACGCCGGTCATCACGTGGAAGTAGTGCCCGGCCTGTCGAGCGCTCTTGCTGCTCCCGCGGCCGCCGGCATCCCGCTGACCCATCGAGGCCGATCGCATGGCTTCACCGTCGTAACTGCTGCCAGCGCCCACGACGTGGCGGGCGTGAACTGGCTCGCCCTCGCCCAGCTCGACCACACGCTGGTAGTGCTCATGGGGGTGCGCTTGGCGCCTCACATCGCCACGTCGCTGATCGCAGGCGGCCGGTCGCCCGATGAGCCGGTCGCGGTGATCGGCTCAGCCACAACCGCAAGTCAACAGGTGGAGCGCACCACCCTTGCCCGGCTCGCACAGGTCCGAGTTCCCGCCCCGGCAACCATCGTGATCGGCGATGTCGCGGGTTTTGAAGGGTTGCCGGTGTGGCAAGGCGACCATCTCACCACCCACCACGAATCCGCATACAACAGCACTGCTCACCACGGCGCCCTCGGAGGCACAGCATGACAATTTTCTACCGACCGGCTGCTCACCAGCGGCCCGTACCACGCGACACGGAGCTCGCCGAGCCGTTCCTGGGCGACATCGTCAAATGGGAGTCGATCACCCAGCAGTACTTCGACGGTCACATCGACGAGGACGTGTACAAGACGTATCGACTGACCAACGGCGTCTACGGCCAGCGCCAAGGCGGACGCAACCAGATGCTGCGCGTGAAAGTGCCGTACGGGTCGATTCGGCCCGAACAGCTCGAGATGATCGGCTACCTCGCCGAGCATTACAGCCGGGGCTGGGCGCACATCACCACACGTCAGAACTTGCAGATGCACTACGTGCAACTCGACCAGATGGGCGAAGTGCTGCGGCTGCTGGCGAGTGTGGGCCTCACGACACGGGAGGCATGCGGAGATACGGTGCGCAACATAGCGGGCTGCCATCTGGCCGGTGCGTGCCCGTATGAGATTCTGGACATCTCGCCGTGGGCCGAGGCCGCATACGAGCACTTCGTGCGCAACCCCATCGCCCAGCGGCTCCCCCGGAAGTTCAAGATCAACTTCTCGGGCTGCGACACCGATTGCGGCCAGGCCATGTTCAACGATGTCGGTGTTGTAGCGGCCGTCGATATGAACGAACACGGCAAGCGCCAAGCCGGCTTTCGGGTGTATGTGGCTGGAGGCCTTGGGGCCAACCCCCATGCCGCGCTGGCATTGGAGGACTTCACTCCACGCGAAGACCTGCTGCCGACGATCGAAGCGATTCTGCGGGTCTTCGACCAAGCGGGCAACCGCGACAACAGGCTCCGCGCCCGCATGAAGTGGCTCGTGGACACGCTAGGAATCGACGAGGTCCGGCGTCGAGTGCTCAGCATCCGCCGAACGCTGATTGCCTCGACGAGCTGGCCCGGCGGGCTTCCCGATGCCGTGAAGCTCGACGGCGACGAGCCTGCGGGGCGGGCATCGGACGGTGTCAGCCTCGTGGGCCACGGCGCTGCATCGGTCCCTGTGACCATTGCTGCCCGCCGCCCGGTCGACGGGGCGAGCGAATACGCCGACTGGGAGCGGGTCAACGTGGTGCGCGGCACCACCAACGGCACCGTCTCTGCCTACGCACATGCCCCCCTCGGCGACATCACCACGGCACAGTTCCGCGCCCTCGCAGACGCCCAGCGCGCCCTGGGGGCAAGCGTGCGGCTGACGAATCGTCAGAACCTCGTCTTCCGAGACCTGCAAGAGCATCAACTGGGAGACCTCTACCGCCGGCTCGCTGAGATCGGCATGGCCTCGGCCGGCGCCGAGCTGCTGCGCGATGTGGTGGCATGCCCGGGTGCTGACACGTGCAATCTGGCAGTGACCCAGTCGAGAGGGCTGGCAGAAGCGATCACCGATGCGCTCGAAGAAGCCGGGCTGGCCGAAGTGCCAGGGCTTCGCATCAACATCTCGGGCTGCATGAACAGCTGCGGTCAGCATCATGTCGCGGACATCGGCTTCTTCGGCATCGAGCGGCGCGTCGAGGCCAAGTCGGCACCCGGGTACCAGTTGCTGCTCGGTGGTCATGTCGGCCAAGAGCAGATCAAGTTCGGGTCCCGGGCGCTGCGACTGCCCGCCAAGAATGCGCCGCACGCGGTCGTGCGAATCGTCGAGCGCTATGTGGGGGAGCGGGATGCAGGCGAGACGTTTGCAACCTGGCTCGAGCGTGCGGGCGGCGCATCAGCGGTGGCGCGCAGCCTGCGAGACCTCGATCGCTTCGACACCGAGGAGCACTTCGCCGACTACAACGAGACGGGTCCCTTCGCGGTCGCCGTCGGCGAGTCCGAGTGCCTCTGAGCGAGTGATGCTGGCGCGGTGTTCAGAACAGCTCAGAAGAGCGTGGTGTCGGGATGGGCGGACGCTCGTGCGTAGGTTGCCAGTGCTGAGCTTGTGTTCCGGTGGGCTGCGCTGGGAACAGGCTGCGCGTCGGGCAGCGTATCGGCGTATGACTAGCCGAGCCGGTAAGTGGCGCACGGGCCATGCGTTGCCAGCGCCGCACGGTGGACCGGCGGCATGAATCCAACATCACGCCTCCACCGAATCCAAGGATCCCCAGAGCCTGCGCAATACCCAGGGTGAATCAACGGGCAAACTGCGGCAGTGCGCGTGCTGTGGCGCGGATGTTGCAGCGTGAACGTCGGCGCGATGAGAAGAGGCCAACAGCGCTGTCATGGCACTTGATGAGCCCGTGAGGTCGCCTGCCCGAGTCAGGCTGGGTCTGAAACTGAACCGGTACCGTCAGCAGAGCCCTGCCCGCGGTGTACGCGGTCGGGTTGTGGCCTGATCTCGTCCATCAGCGCCAGCAAGTCAATGACGTCGTGCGTGACGATGGTGCCGCGGAACTCTCCGTCCGGTCCGTCGACAACCGGTGTCACGTTGACAGCGTATTTCGCCATGCGTTCGAGCACGTCGCTGATCGGCTCGTCGGGCCGAGCTTCCATTGGACATGGGCGCATCACCTTGTGCAGCGGCGTACTGACCCGTGTGCTGCGGCGAACCCTCTTCAGACGGGCGGCAGAGACGATGCCCACGGCTTCGCCGTCGGACACCACGACATAGTCGGTGTGCCCGGGGACGGTCCAATTCTCAAGGAATTCTTCAATGGGCACTTCCGGGCCCGGGAACATGCGCGTTGCATCGAGCAAGCTGCTGGCCTGGACGCCAGCAAGGGCATAGCGGGCGAATGACGGCGGCATGCACAGCGGCGTCGCAGGTGCGCCGGTTGCCCGCGCATGGTTCACGGAGGCGGTGATGAGCGGCGGCATGAGCAGCATGTACCCGAACATCACGAGCACCAGCATCGAGAAGACATCCGCACCGATGACGCCGCCTTCCAGCATGACCAGCAGGAAGCCGACTTCGGCGACACCCTTCGCCATCAAGCCCGTGGCGAGCGTCAGCGGCGCATCGATGCGCACGAGATATGCACCGATGAAAGCGCCGGCGAACTTGCCCGCCAGCGGGATGATGACCAGCGCGGCGATAGTGGACGCAGGCAGATCCAAGAACGACAGATCGAAGTGCAGCCCGGCCGACGCAAAGAACAGTGGCACGAACAGACCTTCGGATGCGCTGCGCAGCCCGGGCATGATGTCGCCGCGCACCTGCTCAGGCAAGCCAGACAGGGCTGCGCCAAACAGCAGCGCTCCAATGGTGCCGTGCAGGCCCATGCGCTCGGCGCCGACCACCATCAGGAACAGCCCGCCCAGCAACAGGCCAAATGACAGCTGAGGGACGTTGAATATTCGCTGCAGCAACGCGATGGCGGTCGGCAGCACCCGGGTAGACAGCAGCCAGGCAACCAGGACGAAGCCCACGATCTGGGCGATCAACCCGACCGCCGCGGCGGCATCTGCCGTTTGGGCGTGTTCGCCAACCGTGAAGCCAACCACCAACAACGTCATGACTTCGGCGATGAGCACAACGGCGAAGATCCTGAGACCGATGCTCTCGCGTAGCTGCCCGCTGTCGGACAGCACTTTGGCCACTAGGCCCAGACTTGAGAGCGAAAGCACGCCCGCCAAGGCGAGCGCATCGGTGATCGGAAGGTTGAGCGAAAAGCTCAGGCCGAAGATGTCTGACGTCACCGACAGGGCAACCGTCGTGGATATCGCAACGGAGATGATCGCGGCGGCGAAGTAGCGGCCCCCAATGATCGACACGAAGCCCCGTACATCGATCTCGTCGAAGCCGATGTTGAAGAACAGCACGAAAATGCCCAGGCCCAAGAAGAGCTGCAACTCGTCGTTGGGCGTCACCCAATTGAGGACCGGCCCGAGCAAGATGCCGGTCAGCACGTATGCGATGATCGAATTCAGGCCAAGCCGTCCCAGCGCCCCTTCGAACAGCTTGGCCACCACAATGAGCAGTCCCAGCGGGACCAATAGCTCAGGCAGCATGTGTCGCCTCAGTTGGCGCTACCGACCCTTGGGGGTGTTCGGAGTGGTCGGTGCCACGCACTTTCGTTCAACTCCCGTGCACTCGGGGTGCTGAACGTGACGCCCTTGCCGTTGTCGTCGGCGATCTCGTCGATTTGACGCTGGCACTAGGGACAGCGCCGTCGCAGAGGAGGTACCTGACAGTGCCTGCTACGTAGCCGCCGATGCTGGGATCGTACCCGACGGCCAGCCTTGGGCCGTGGGGATCGTGACAGCCAACGCCTGGACGGCAGACACATGAGCGGTGATCGGCATGTCGTCATGCTTTGTGGATCCGAGCATCACGCACCCTGGCATTGCCCCGCGATAGTCCGGGATCTGCTGAAGATGTAGACCCTCTGGCGTCTCAGGCCTGCCGTGTGTTCAACGTCACGCCGAGGGCCGCTGCGATGCGCCCAAGATCGCGCTCGTCGCTGGTGATCACGACGTCGCCCCGAGCGGAGGCCCCGACCACAACTGCGGCATCGACTACGTCATTGGTGCCCGCTGAGGCGCAGGCCGCGCCCGCAGAGCGAGCCCGAGTCTCATTGAGCGATTCGATCCGGCAGCCCGACAGCAGCCTCGACATCTGCGCCTGTGAACCGCCGCGCCAGCCCTGAGCCAACACTGCAGCGGGAACCGTCGGCATGATGCCATTCTCGAGCGCCCTCCGATGCATCGCCCAAAGGCGCCGCTCGCTGCGTTCAGCAGCAATCAGCGCGCCTGTGTCGTAGGTGAATCCGGGCACCACTAGGACTCATCCGGCCTCGTGACCGACGCGAGCACTTCGTCAGCCCACGCGAGTTCTTCGGCGGTCAACTCGCCGTGCTCGAGTTCCCACTCGCGCACCGCAGCAAGCCCTTCCTCGATACGGATCGCACGCTCCGCAGCATCATTCAGCCATGCAGACAGGCTGAGCCCACTCGCCGCTGCGGCACTGGCCGCGTTCTCGGCGACGGATTCGTCCAGTGCAATCGACAGCTTCTTCACGGCCACGAAACTTACGGTAGCACCGCATTCCTACCAAGCCGATTTCTGGCCGGCCCGGACCCGGCGATGTCGGGAAACGCCGAGCGACGGTCACATGGTCGCTCCGCGGTTCTGACGGCTGGAGAGCAGTCGGGCGGCGTGGTGGGATCTGCTCCACTGAATCCGCTCGACAGAACCAACCGACACACGAGTGCCGACAAGCTTCGAACCTACCCTTGGAGGAGTGCCGATCCTGAAGTGGTCCGATCCACTGCCCGGGCGGCCGAAGCGAGTCTTGGTGGCGGGTGCAACCGGCGCCGGCAACTCGAGGCTTGCACGCCAGGTAGCGGCTCGTTTCGCACTGCCATATGTGGAACTCGACGCCCTCCACCACGGTCCGCAGTGGCAACCGAGACCGACGTTTCGCGACGACATCGTTGCGCTGGCTGCTGTTGACGAGTGGGTCTACGAGTGGCAATACCCCGTCGCCCGCCCGCTGCTGGCCGAACGTGCTGATGCGCTGATCTTTCTCGACTTGCCGCGATGGCTAGTGACCTCGCGGATCGTGCGGCGGACACTGCGGCGGTCGCTGCACCGAACAGAGCTGTGGAACGGGCTTCGCGAGCCACCCCTCCGGACGATCCTGAACGATCCCGACCACATCATCCGCTGGGCGATACGAACTCATCCGGAGCACGCGCCGCGAGTCCGGGCATTGGCCGAACAGCGTCCCGAGCTGCCAATCGTCTGGCTGTCCGCTCGACGGGAGATCGAAGGGTGGACCGGCGCACTGGCGGCGTGGCCACCCGACACGGTCAACCGGGAGGGATGACGTTGCGATGAGTAACACCGGATCGGGGGCAGGCGTGACGACCGAGGAGCTTCGGTATCGGGCGGCCGGACTCGACCTTGAAGGTACGCTCGCCCTTCCGGCAGGCGAGGGCCCGATGCCGGCGGTTCTCATTGCCCACGAGGGCGGCGGCCTCGACAGGTACCAGCGAGAACGGGCCGCACGATTCGCCGAGCAGGGGTTCGTGGCATTCGCGCTCGACTACCACGGGCCGCATGCACCCTTCCCGACGCAGGACGCGATGGTCGAACGTCGCAACGCACTGCTCGCCGACCCCTTCGCCGTGCGATCGCTGGTCCACGCCGGCCACGACATCCTTCGCGGCCATGATCGGGTTGATGCCGGCCGCATCGCAGCGGTCGGCTACTGCCTCGGCGGTGCCATCGTGCTGGAGTACGCGCGAACGGGCGCTGACCTCCGAGGCATCGTCGGCCTCCATCCCGCCCTGACGCCAATCTCGCCTGCGGACTCGCTAAGGATCGTCGGCGAGGTCCTCATTCACGTCGGCAGCGACGACCCCCTCGTGACCGCCGAGGACCGCCACGCCTTCGAAGCCGAGATGTCGGCCGCAGGCGTGCGGTGGGAGATGCACGTGCATGGGGGCGTTCGACACAGCTACACGAACGAGTCGATTGCGGATCGGCCCAGTGCAGCCCTCGCCTACGACGAACGCGCTGCTCGACACACTTGGAGTTCTGTGCTGGCGTTCCTCGATTGCGTGCTGGACCGCTCGGCGTCATGTCACGATGACCGTTCCGTCGATTGATGAGGCGGCGGTCTGAGGCTGCTAGTTCAAGCCGGCGGCCACGGCTCGCGCAATGGTCACACACCGCTGAGCGCGTTCGACTGCCTTGGCGGCGATTCCGTGCGATACGCCTTCCGGTTCGTATTCGGCCTGAGTCTTGAGCGGAAGGAGCCGGCGCAGATCCTTGGCGACAGCATTGCCGTCGGCTCCAGCTGTTGCGAGCAGCGACACCACTTGGTCGTGGCCTTCGCCCGCGGCGCGTTGGCCGACGCGGGCACCGCACACTGCGTCTGCTGCGTTGATCGCGGCATGAATTGCCAAGCTGGCCGCTGCGATGTGCCGCCCGGCTTCGAGTTCGCTCGCTGCGGCGTCGACGAACTCTTGAGCTTTGCGGGCGTATGCCCGCACTTGAGCAGTCGACACTGGTCTTGTCCGCGTCGACCTAGGCATCGGCCATGTCCCGAAGCTCGTCGAGGGACGCACCGAAGATGGCTACGCCATCGCGGGCGATTTCTTCCCACACATGCCCGCCGTCCGACAGTTTCCCGACGGCAGTGGTCAGCCCGAACTCGATGACCTCGACGTCGTTCCCCGTGACTGCTCGGGCATTCTCGCGCCATCGGTCAATCCCTTCGGTCCATGTGTCATCGTCGGGGTCCACCTCGTCGGGGCGCACGATGACGACATCGATGTCGCTTGTCCGGTCAGCTTCACGGCGGGCGAACGACCCGAAAACGATCACGCTGGCAGGCGGCTGCGGCAGATCCCCTGCATCGGTGCCGATTCGCCTGAGCACGCTGTCCCGCAATCGAGCGAGCTCGACGACGACTCGAGCGGCCTCGTTCTCGCGATTGAGGCGGAACAACGACGACGGCGGCACCTCTCGTCGTTCCACCAAACCGAGTTCTACGAGGCCGGGAATCACACGCGACGCTTGTGATGCGCTCACGCCAGCCAGCCGAGCCACGGTGCGCAGGTTGAGCTCAGCGGAAGTTTCGGCGAGCACAGCAAGCACTTGTCCTTGCGCTCCTGGGATCACGGCATTGACCGGATGCACGAAATCCATGCTGGCACCCTAGCCCTAATACGGGCATAAATGCAACAAACGTTGCATATTTGGCCCATATCGGAGCGTCAGACGCTGTCAAGCAGGCACGGGGACAATGTGGATCACGAGAAGGGCACACCGAGATGCTGCGCTCGGAATCGTCGTGCCGCTTTGAGCTGAGTCAGCGGTGCTGCGAAGAGCCGTGCCTGCGCACCGAGGTCATTCGGCACGTGGCGGCAAGCAAAACCACGTCTGATGCGCCAGCTCGGTCCCAAACCGACCAGCACGTGCCTGTGCCTCGAGTTGCTCACGTGTGAATCCGGTCTCGGCGATCGCAGTTTCAAGCGCTTCGCGAGCCTCGTCAGGAGTCGGCCGATGCACGACGATCTCTCTTGACCCGTTATACGTCGCCGTCATTTGCCCTCTCCCTTCTGTCTGTTGGGTCACCGCGTTGTCGATTGCGCGTTGGACCCCGCCTAGCGCTCGTCGGCGCGAGTTGAGCAGCGTGGGAGTTCTAGCTGTGGGCGCCGCTCTTGAGCTCGTCTGATCTCTTGGGACGGAACACGTCCTTCGGAACATCAGCTGGATTCACGCGGGTCTTGGGCGAGTAGCCACCCCTGTCGATCCGGTGTTGATCCCGGGACGGCCTACGCTTGGAGCGGCGCTTTCTCGCCATCAGCATTCTCCGTTCCCATTGCACGTATCTGCCGAAATTCTAACGACTCGATGTCGGCCCACTTGAGCAAAATTCCGCCGCCCGTCCACACGTAGCCGCTGTCGAGCCTGACCGGATATCCGGTGTCCTGGTCGAACTCAGCGGCGTGCGCCAGGTAGATGTCTTGGACCGGTCCGTCCGCCCCGACATAGGACCTGATCGGGTCGGCATCCGTATACAGGCCACCCACCCAGCGACCCGACCGCAGTCGGTACCTCACGAATCCCGCCTCTCTGGTGTCGAACAGCAGGTCCCAAGCAGATGGAGCACGGATCGGGCCGAGCAGCCTTGACATCGGAGAGCCCGAGCGGCGAACCAGCAGGCCCAGTGCCCACCCTCCCGAAGCGGGCAATACGAGGTAGAGGCCCGGGACGAGGTACAGCCACCACGGCAACGTCTCGCGTTCCGCGAAGTCAGGCCAGTATGTGGCCATCAGCCAGTACAGCGGCCCCGCCCCCACTGCGAGGCACACCGCCGACAGGCCGGCCAATCGCAAGAGCCAGTCGTTCAGACGCCGGCCGTAACGCTGAACATGCCGCTCGAACCCCCAGGCTGCAAACGCCCCGGGGAGCAGCAGCACCAGCACCAGCAGTGCGGCCTCGTAGCCAGAGGTCACCGAGCTGCCCTCAACCGCTGTGGCGACACGCTCGACGTCGTCGTTGCGTCATGGCGGCAGAGTAGGAGTGATCGCCACGACGGTCACAACCGTTTTTCTGCGTCGCGCGCGCAACCTCACGCGCACCGACAAGATGCCCCTAGGTTGCACCGCTTATGCCTGAGCCGAGTGTCCAGTTGCCTGAGGGCGACATCTTTGTGATCACCGGCATCCCGGCGTCGGGCAAGTCGACGGTGACCGAGGCGCTGGCCCAGCAGAGGCCTCGATCGGTGCATCTACGGGGCGACGTCTTCCGGCGGTTCGTCATCAACGGCCGGGTCGAGATGTCCGCCGATCCCGACCCCGAGGCAGTCCGGCAATTGCGTCTGCGCTACGAGCTCAGTGCTCATGCGGCCCGGGGATCGGGGATCGGGGATCGGGGATCGAACCTACCCTTGGTTGAGTGCCGATCCTGAGGTGGTCCGACCCACTGCCGGGGCGGGAATGACGCCAGCGCGATGACTGACAGCGACTACGGGGCAAGGGTGACTACCGCCGCGCCCGCAAGGCTGAGCGGTCGCTTGCGGCCGTAATCCAGTCGGCGCATAGGCGGCGTTCGTGGCATCCTCAGGACGAGCACGCATTCCGGGAGGTTCTCATGGGTCAGGTCACGTCCCTGCTGCATCGCGAGGTGTACGTGATGAGCCAGGTAGACCGCCTGCTCGACCTGGGCGTCGGCACGGCGCGACGTTGGATCGACGGCTACGAGCGGCGCAGTCGCCGGTATGAGCCGTTGGTGCGTGCGGAGACCACTGGGTCAGATGTGGTCACGTGGGGCGAGTTCGTCGAAACGCGGCTGATCGCTGAATACCGAAGCCGCGGCATCGCGGTCGTGCGGATGAGACCGGCGATCATGGCGCTGCGAAAGGCATTCGACACCGACTATCCGCTTGCGACCGCTCGCCCGTTTCTCAGCGAAGACGGCCGGGATCTGGTGCTGCGCGTCCAGGACGAGACGGTGCTGAGCCCGTCGCTGCGGTTCGTGGTGCGCACCAACCAAAGCGTCATGCTCTCGATGGAAGTTCAGCGCTTCCAGCAGGACGCCGAGTACGAGCAGACCGACGAGGTGCGCCGCTTCCGCCTGTTCGGCACTCCGAACGTGGTGCTGGACCCCGAATTCGGGTTCGGCGAGCCGACGATTCGGGGCCGGCGACTGCGGGTCTCCGCGATCGCCGAGGCGATTGCCGCCGGCGAAGCGCGTGACGACATCAAGGCGACATGGGACATCAGCGACGACATCGTCGACGACACCCTGAGATGCTCACGGGTTGCATGAGCTCGCAACACCATGGCGCAAGGCAGCACGTTCAGCGGAGTCTTCATTGACGAAAACATCCTGGGCGTCGCCTACGAGCTTGACGCCCTCCGCCCAGGACTCGTGTACTGGGTTGGGCACCCTGCGATTCCGGAGATCCCAGTGTCCGTCAAGGATCCCGACCTGCTCGACGCGCTCGGCGCACGTGGCCGTGACCTGATCTTCATCACGCGGGACAAGAGGATCCGCCGCGACAAGAACGAGCGCGATCACCTGATGCGATCAGCAGTCAGAGCGGTATTCCTCACGAGCACCAAGAACATGGACAAATCCCAGATGGCAGCGCTCATCCAGCGTCATTGGGATGACATCGTGCGCAAGGTTGGAATCGAGAGCGGTCCGTCACTCTGGTCTCTGACCCGGCGGGATGGTCTGAAGCCGATTGACTAGCGAATCAGCCCTTGGTCAGCACGGACTGCACCGAGGATGACCGCTGCGGTTTCCGCCTCGTCCCACAGAGACGTGTCCAAGTCGAACCCAATGCCAAGGCACTCCTGCTCCATGCGGTCGTACAGCCTGTTCGCACTCTGTGCAGCGCTCACCAGGAGATCAAGAGCGGCTCATTTTAAGCTGACCGTATGCGCAGACACGTAAGGGTGCGGTGCCGCAGGCTGCGACCCGACGGGGAGCGATGCCGTAAGTACACGCGCTACCCGGATGCCGACTGCGGACGGCATGCGCCTGTACACATCCCAGAAACAACAGTCTTCGACCTGCCGGACTGTGGATTCTGAGTCACTCGCCGTGGAGCAAGCTTGAAGGAAGCTGCAGCGATCGGGAGCCACCACGGCTCGTGTGCAGCCGGCGATGACCTCCACCACCATGACGGCGAACTCGCCGGCCCGGCCGATCTGCCCTGCAGCGGTTCTTCGGCAACCGGTGTCTCGCTTCCGGATGTGGCTGCGGTTCGCGAGCGTTTGGTCGCGTAGTTTCGGCTCATCACGCCAGACAGTCCAAGGGTTCCCGCTACGGCCACGCCAGCTCGCCGAACACCCACGTTCGACGCCGCCAACGTCCCCCCGGCGCTGACCAAGTCCCATGTGACATCGACATGGGCCGAACTCGTCGTGGTCGACGGCTCGGTGCTGTTCGTCGATGACACGCCGCGGCGAGTCCATGCAGCGTCGGGAGAACGCGTTCCGATCATTCCCGGCACCAACCATCACATCGAACCCGCGCACGACGCCGCGTTCTATGTCCAGTTCTACGAACGCACGCCAGAAGCCCCCGATTGAGCCGAGACGCCTGCGGACGACCTCGCCAACCCTGAGCCAACACGACCGCGGGAACCGTCGGCGTCAGGCCTTCGGAGAGCACCCCCTGATGCAACGCCCACACCCGTCGGTCATTGCGTTCAGCAGCAATCAGCGCGCCGGTGTCTCACGTGTAGCCGGGCACGCCGCTGACTCATGCCCTCATGTCGGAAGCGATCACCTTGTCAGCCCAGGCCAGCTCCTCGGCGCTGAGCTGGCCGTGCTCCTTTTCCCACTCACGCACGGCCGCAAGCCCGTCCTCGATACGGATCGCCCGCTCTGCAGCGGCATTGAGCCACGCGGACAGGCTGACCCCGTGCGACGCTGCGGCGCTGGCTATGCGTCGTCGCTCTGTGTCGAGTCGGCTGGCTCGGGAGTACCTGAGCTGTCGTTCACCGGGCCATAGACATCCTCGATCGGGATGTCCTCAGGCCAGTCTCGTGTGGGGGCATAACCGCCGCGCTTCTCTATCAGCCCGACGCGTCCGGGGACTGCTCGGTTCGTCATTGCGCTGCCTCCTGTCATCCGCTGTCGGTTGTGGTGAATTCGAGTGTTTCGATGTCGTCCCATTTGACGAGCAGGCTCGTGCGTAGCTCGGGGCCGCCGGAATCCTCTGTGCCGCTGTGAGGTGCGATCGGAGCGCCGTTCTCACCAAAGGGAACGGCCCGTGAGATGAGCAGATCGCGCTTGGGGCCTTGGGCGGACGCGTAGGAACCTATGCCGTAGTAACCGCCAACCCAGCGTACGAGGCCTCCCAGGGCGAAACCCATCGCGACAGCACCGACGACGTAAGCGAATGGTACGAACGCGAGCCACTTCGGAACCGGTTCGAGCTTCGCCAGATCAGCCCAGTAGTTGGAAGCCAGCCAGTAGATCGTGCCTGACGCGACGGCGAGATAGACAACGGAGATTGCCGCCAAACGAAACGGCCAGTCCCGCGCGCGTCGGGCGTAGACCTCATTCCATCGCTCGTAACCCCAGATGAAAGCGACTCCGGGAATCAACAGTGCGGCGATGGTGAGCGCCGCTGAAGCGAGTGTCACCGCGACTGCCTAGGACAGACGCACGAAGGCTGTCAACTGGATTGTTCAGTACGCGTTGCCTTGCGGCGTGAGCGACGAGCGGGCGGAGCTGTTCGGCGGCGCGGTGCTGGCTGTCGAGCGTGGCGAGAATTCCTTCACGTTCCATCTGCACGAATGCGGGGATCCCCGCAGCGATCTTGCGCACCTCGGCCCGTGTGCAGCCGGCGGTGACCTCCACCACCATGGCGGCGAGCTCATCGCCCCGGCCGGCGCTCAGCCGACAGCCGCCGACCAGCGCTGTGACGCGCGCCGACCGATCAGGCGGGTCACAGGAGGCCTGCCAGCCGTGCCATTTCCTCGTCGAGATCGCGCTGGAGCCATCGCCGATGCGGGACTTCGAGCATGCGGAACGGACCGCGAAAGGCCAGATCGTAAGAGTGGGTCACCAGCGTGCCGCCTGAAGTCGGCTCGCACTCGACGGTGCCCGTGAATCTGAAGGCGAGCCGGGCAAGCTGACCAGGAGCGCCCGTAAACGTGAGCCGGCTCCAGCGTTCCAATTCGAAAAGCTGCAAGTCGGGAACGGGAGGGGTCCACTTCAGCCGCGTCCACAACCGCACCCGGCCGCGCCCGCTCTCGTCCGGTCCAACCACGGCTCTCACAGCGATGATCTTGGAGTCGACTTGCCGGTACCGCTCGAAGTCCAGGACGAACTCCATCACCTGCTGCGCTGTGGCCGGCGTCACCATCGAGGTCATTCGGCACGAAGCGGCAAGCAGAACCACGTCTGGCGCGCCAGTTCGGTCTCGAACCGACGGGCGCGTGCCTGTTCCTCAAGTTCCTCGCGGGTGAATCCGGTCTCGGCGATCGCCGCTTCAAGCGCCTCCCGTGCCTCGTCAGGAGTCGGCCGATGCACGACGATCTCTCTTGGCCCGGTGTACGTCGCAGTCATTTGCCTACTCCTTTCTGATTCCTGGATCAGCGCGTTACCGATTTCGCGCTGGCACCTGCTCCTCGGGTGACGCTAGCGAACAGTTGTGACACGAACCCCCGCGAATACGAAGGGAACTGAGCGCAGTTCGGTCGTCGATTCAGCCAACAGCCGCCCACCAGCGCAGCGTTTGTCGATGTGGGCTACCTGCGCGGTCTTGCAATAGAACTGCGGCAACTCGCTGATGGAGTCGGGGCACAAGCGCCGAAACATCCGCAACGGTCATGGTTGTGTTGTCAGGCTAAACTGACGAATATGAGCCTCATCGCTCACGATCGCCTGCCGACGAAGCCCATCGAAGTGCTGCGGGAACTCGTGCGCGCCATCGACGAGTGCGACGATCTCAAGCGCGAGACGGTGGCTGCGGCTCGCGAGGTGGGCGCGACATGGGAAGCCATCGGCAAGGCCCTAGGCATCACTCGACAGTCGGCTTGGGCGCTCTACTCAGCCGACGCTGCATCTGTCAGCGCTGACCTCGCCGCGAACGCTGCGAACAACTCAGACCTTGGCGAAGACGAGGCACTCGACATTGCCGTTGAGGAGGTACGGCAAGTCCGCAGAGCTCGCCGCGCAAGCTGATCCACGCCGATGCGAGTCGTGGTGGACTCGAACGTGCCGACGCGTTCGTGCCCCGCCGAAGCGGGGCACGTTCTGCGAGAAAGCAGAGGAGCAAGCTCATGGCACCGAATACTCGGGTCCTCTCCGCGGGGAACTCGATTCGAGCTCCCGTGGCAGCGTACTTCCCGATCTCGATTGGACGGTCGTCGTTTCTTGAGGCTTGGAGATCATCCTGAGCAGTGAGCCGAACTAGGGCGAGCAGCAGTGGCGGCTTGGGCGATGAGCGGGTGGAGCTGCTCGGCGGCGCGGTGCTGGCTGTCGAGCGTGGCGAGGATGCCTTCGCGTTCCATCTGCACGAATGCGGGGATCCCCGCAGCGATCTTGCGCACCACGGCCCGTGTGCAGCCGGCGATGACCTCCACCACCATGGCGGCGAGCTCATCGGCTCGGCCGGCGCCCAGCCGGTAACCGCCCGCCAGCGCTGCGATGCGCGCCGACCGGTCGGGTGGGCTCGGCCAGCCGCCCAGCCTCCGATCGGCATCGTCGCAGACAGGGGCGAACTGCCACACGGCGTGCGCGAGGTCCCACATCGGCGTCGACACGAAGATCCCGTCCCAATCGATGAACGCCGTCGCCCGCCCGTCCCCGAACACGGTGTTGCGCGGCGCTATGTCCCCGTGGCACACCACCTGACCCGCCGCGACGGCCTGGGGGCCCTCTTCGAAGCCGGTCTCGGGAGCGAACCCCGCGACGCAGTCGTGATAGGACCGCAACAGCTCCCCGACCGACGCCAGCTCGCCGAGGCCCAGCCGCCAGCACTCGGCATCGGCCGGCACCCACCCCTCGACCCAGCTGAGCACGATTGAGCCGTCGGGCTCGGCGCCGAGGAAGCGGGGGGCGCCATCGAAGCCGTCGTGCTCGAGGTGGGTGAGCAGCTGCTGGACCGACGCGGAGGAACCGGTCGCAGGACGCCGGACCGTGTCACCGATCCTGACGAACTCGGTAACACGCCCAGCCTTGGGCTCCGGCTCGCCCGTCAAAGTCTCGGACTCGTCGCTCGGATGACGATCTTGTCATCGCTGAAGCTCTCGGTGACGTCGTCAACGATCTCGATCTCGAAGTACTCCTTGGCTGCATCGGGCGCGCCGCGGAACATCTCACACACTTCCCGGGCATCTTCACCTTGAGCGCCGCCACGCTCACGTGCCTTGTCGACCATCCCCGTGGCGAGGTCGGCAGCGACGACTGATGAGACCAACGGCGCCAGGGCCAGCGCTACATGACCAGCGCCCGTCGCAACATCCAAGACGACGTCATCGCTGACGGGTTCTGCGAACTCGATCAATGCGTCGAGATCAGAGCCGGTGCGATGCTCGGAAACCGCATACATGTCTGCCACTCGGCCGAACTGACTCTCGATGTGAGCCTTCCTGCCAAGACTTGTTGACATGGCTCCCACTTCAGCACACCGGACAGACCGCGAGAGTGCGTATGCCGTGGCGGGGATTGACGCTGACCTGCCGCGCTTTCTCAGCCGGAGTTTCCGCCAAACGAAGTCTGGACGGGCTCACGTACTGCGGTCGAGCTTCGCGACAGCATCACGGGCAATGTCTGGATTACGGCGGATTTCCGCTAGCAACTGTGTCTCATAGAACTGACTGTCGTTGAGCAGGTCCGTCAGCGATGCTGGGAAATCACGTGCCTGCGCACCGAGGTCGTTCGGCACGAGGCGGCAAGCAGAACCAGGTCTGACGCGCCAGTTCGGTCTCGAACCGACCGGCACATGCCTGTTCCTCAAGTTCCTCGCGTGTGAATCCGGTCTCGGCGATCGCCGCTTCAAGCGCCTTCCGTGCCTCGTCAGGAGTCGGCCGATGCACGACGATCTCTCTTGGCCCGGTGTACGTCGCAGTCATTTGCCTACTCCCTCCTGATTGCTGGGTCAACGCGTTGTCAATTTCGCGCTGGCACTTGCTCCTCGGGCGACGCTAGCGAACGGCTGCTACGAGGCACCCTCGCACCTCATCGCCCAATACATGGAGGACAGATGAACGCTGAGCGCATGACCCCCGCCGAGGAATTCGAGTTCTAGAGCCAACCAGAAAACCTGCGTCCCCAAGGACCAGCGCAACGACGCACACCGAGGCTGTCCGATCCGATCGCCGTGCGCTTTCCGCCGAGTGTGTACGAATAGATCAGAGCGGTTGCCGCAGCCGAGGATCGCTCGGTGTCATCCTCGGTTCGACGCGCAGTGAGCGACGCTCTGCCCACCCCCTCCCGCTGAGTCCCTTCACACCGTGCAGGCACGGCTTGCTCTGCCCCGTGCCTGCTGCGGCCCGTCCACTCAGCTTCCGAGAGGACAAGCACGGTTTTCTCGAGGGCCCGGTGATCTCTCTTCGGTTTGGGCGGACCCGGCAGCAGCCGGCGAAGACCTCGACGACCCTGGCGGCGAGCTCATGGCCCGCTCGGCGCCCAGCCGGTAGCCGCCCAGCAGCGCTGCGATGCGCTCCGACCGGTCAGGCAGGCTCGGCCAGCCACCGATCGGCAGATCACAAGAGAGGCACGTAGCGTCTAGCAAGCGTCTCGTTGAAGGCCTTGCGCTTAGGCGCGACCGGTTTCCCTGTCGAGCGCCTTGTGTATCAACGCATATCTGGGCTCAGTCTCGACCAGTTCGCTGAACGGCGTGAGTGCGTCTGGCGGGATCGGCAATCCAACTACTACTCGCGCCAAGATCTTGTGCATGTCGACTTGCCTTGCGGTGTCGTCCATTCCCTGCGAACGCGCTAGCGAGGCGCATTCGTCATACATGGCTTCGCCGCTGCGCACATTTCCCTTGACCATTGAGATGAGTCCCGCCGTCGCCAACGACAAGGGTGCTTCGTCAGTGTCCGGAAGCATGCGCTCCGCTGCGCCGGTGTCGCCCATCATGGCCAGGGCGAAGGCTGCGTTGTTGCGGAGGCTTGGGCCGCGCAGACCGAGCCGGATTCCGTTGCGGCAGATTCTCGCGGCTTGTTCGTAGTCGCCGGCACTCATCAAGAGCATGTATGAAGCGCGCATTTGGGCTGTGTCAGAGCCGGGTTGCTGTCGGGCACGTTCGACTGCGGCTTCGGTGCTCGCGTCGAAGTCAAACCTGAGGTATTCGATGGTGCTCTCGATTCCGAGCAGGGAAGAGCTTTCTTCGTGGACGGCACTGAGTTCGCCGTACGCCCGTTCAAGTACTTCAAGGTCCTTTACGGAGAATGTCGTGTCAGCGATGTAGCACGCGATGTCGAGGCTTCGGTAGCCGCATCGTTTCAGGGCAGCGATGGCCTCTATGGTGGCTCGTTCTTGTCCGTTCGCGGCATGCTTCTCGTAGAGGCTCAGCAGCCGAGCATCGAGTTGCAGTTCCTCTCGCTGGGCGAGATCGGCGCTTTTCCACGCCGTGGTTCTCATGGCCCTGCGCAGCCGCCGCAACGCTCCTGAAGTGTCGCCCGACACGTTCTGCACGGCGGCCCGCAGACGGATCAAACGAAGATTGTCGGGCCGGTGGGAGACGAGACGGTCGACGGCTCGGCTGGCATCGTCGTAGCGCTCCCGCATCACAAGGAGAGCGACCAGCGATCCCACGATGGTCATGTCCGCCGGTGCGAGATGACTTGCGATGAGCGACGCCTTGAGGGCCTTGGTGTGCGAACCCAGCAATGTGTGGGCGTAGCTGAGTTCGTGCCATGCGATCGGGTTGTCCGGCAGCGCCTTCAATGACGCGCGGAGGTCCCGAGCTGCGTCAGCGGGCCTTCCCATCTTCGACAGGATCCATGCCCGCAGCGTCAAACCCGCCGGGTCGTCGCAGTCGTGCAAGAGCCCCAACGCTTCTTCAGGTGGGCGGTATTGCAGCGAGACGCGCGCACCGATGCCGGCTGCTGCGTTCCTCTGCTCGTCGCTCGAAGCTGACGCTTGCACTTTGCGTATCGCGCGCTCTGCGTCAGTGAACTCGCCCAGCGAGGCGAGCACATGGGTCGCCACGGCCAGCGCCGGGGCATCGAAGGAATCGCACTTGAGCACGTTCGCTGATGCTCGTTCAGCGCTGACTCGATTGCCAGCAGCGAACTCGGCCGCTGCCAGCCTCGCGAGGGCTGTCGGGGACTCAGGATGTCTCTCGGCGAGCGATCGAGCGTCGAAGAGGCCCCGGCTGGCGGACTCGGCTTCCGACTGGCCGACGCCGGGGGTCTCGACTTCGACCACCGTCGAAGGAGGGCTGTGCAAAGCCGGGTGCTGCATTCCGAAGTGCGAGAAGCTTGCGTGACTCCAGAAGTTCGCGCTCTCGCGGCGGTCCATCAACGCTGTTGCCTGATCAAGCATCGCTATGGCCCCGTCTGCGCTGCGACTCTGGAAGGCACTCTGTTGTCAGCCTTGAGTCGCCTGATGATGATGTCCACTCGTCGAAGCACCCAATCCAGTCCCCATCGCGGCAGGTTCTGTTCGCGTCGCTGTCTCGTCGCTCGCATCCTCGGAACCGGGTGGCAGAGCTGTGTCAGCAGCTCGACGACCTGATGCCGTATGGCTGCTGGGACGTCACCTGAGATGAGGGAGATGGCGTTGGAGTACTCCATCACGGCTCGCGACGTCCACGTGCCGAACATGGCCTCCCGCTCAGCTGGCAGAGCCGCAAGGAATGCTTGTGACGTGGCGCTAGAGGGAGGCACCAGCGAGTTCATCTGCTGACCGGAGATGATCTCGCACAAGACCGATCCGACCAGATAGAAGTCGGCGTACTTGAAATCATCCTCGGATGATCTCCCGAGGCCCAGAAAGTGCTCAGGCGGGGCGTGAAACCGGTCGCCTCGTCCCCACTCGTACGCCGGTGGGTCAAGCCTGGCACTGTCGTAGAGGTCCCGGCTCCGGCCCAAGTCGGACACCTTGGCGGCGACTCGTCTGTTGCCGACCATGAAAAGGAGCACATTGTCAGCCTTGAGGTCCCGATGGGCGACGTGGCTTATGTGCATCTGATGCAGGCCGGACACGACATCGCGGAAGATGCTGAGCTTGTCCAGCCAGCTGACCTGGTCCCGATATACGAGCAGGTCGACAAGAGCCAAGTCAGCGAGTTCCATCGCGTGAAATCGCACATTCAAGACAGTGCTCGCACCTTGGACGCTGATCGGCACAGCACTCATGCCTGAGGAGTGGAGACCGACGATGTTGCTCCTGCTCTGAAGCGACTGGAGCAGACGGCCCTCCGTATCGAATTCCAGTACTGCTGCTGTCGAACCCGCATGTCCCAGCTTGAGCACCTTCACTGCGACAGGGACCTGGTCCTGCTGATCGAAGGCCTTGAACACGAACGAGAAGTAGCCGCGTCCCACACACTCCTCGATGCGGTAGCGGTTGCCGATCGTCATGCCCAAGAAGACGTTCGGATCGTCAGCCATACTTCGCCCTCAGCTCGGCGAGCACCTCGGGATGCTGTCGGATGATCTCCATGACGTCCTCGGGGACGACCCCTGACGACAGCGCGAGCGTGTCGGCGTCGATCCCGTACACCCCTTCGGCCCGCTCCCGCAGATTGGCTGACGGCGGACGGGCGCCGTTCTCGACCCGCGATAGATACGACGGGTTCACGCCCAAATCAGCCGCAGCGCTCCGTAGCGACTGCTGTTTGGCCTCTCGCGCCTTGCGGAGAACCTGTGCGATGCTCGACTGCTCGTCCACAAGTGCAGCCTAAAGAGTGTTGACCAAGTTGTCAACGGCGATGTGGAGTTCCGGAGCACCCGGGAACGCTCAACTGGGAATGTCGTCCAGCGCCGATCGGACCGCGACCTCGAGCCGCCAGGACGATGAGAGCCATCCCAGCCGGCGCTGCCACCCAGCCACCGATCGGCATCGTCGCAGACAGGGGCGAACTGCCACACGGCGTGGGCGAGGTCCCACATCGGCGACGCCACGAAGATCGCGTCCCAGTCGATGAACGCCGTCGCCCGCCCGTCCCCGAACACGGTGTTACGCGGCGCTATGTCCCCGTGGCACACGACCTGACCCGTCGCAACGGCCTGGGGGCCTTCGGAGAAGCCCGAGCCGGGAGCGAACCTTGCGACGCAGTCGTGACAGGACCCCAACAGCTCCCCGACTGACGCAAGCTCGCTCCCGGGACGGGACATCTTCCCCAAGCTCACCGCGGACAGTCACCCACTCATCGCCGGCTGGCGCAGGCGGGGCACCGGCAGCTTCCGAAGTAGTCACTGTCGTGGATGAGGCCGTGCATTCGTCCGCGGTCGGCATCGAAGTGCGGCCAGAGACGGCGCGCGTAGCGCTCATCGGGCCGTCCACCAGGTTTCGAGTAGTACCTGAACAGCGCATACGCAACGAGATCCGCCGCCTGGAGGGCTCTCGTGGCCCGAGAATCTGCGAACAGCGGAACGTCAGCAAGATTTCGCATTCGACCAAGCGAACTGCTCGCCGTGCGCCACTGATTCGTCCAGTTCTGCATACTGTCCTCCACCATGAAGCTCGAACATGGTGTGGTCGTGCCTCAAAGGGCGGAGCTTGCGGAACAGGAATGTGTCAAGACGCTGCTGTAGATGCCATGCAACTTCCTCGTGAACGATGATTCCCCCGACGACGAGCACGGGACTGAGGCCGTGAGTTCCGCACTCATCTACGAGACACAGCTACAAACTGACCCCCGACGCGTTCGTGCCCCGCCGAAGCGGGGCACGTTCTGCGAGTCAGCAGAGGAGCAAGCTCACGGCACCGAATACTTCGGTCCTCTCCGCTGCGAACATGTTACTCACTGCCGTCGCACCGTACAGTCGGATTCCGAGAGGACAAGCACGGTTTTCTCGAGGGTCCGTTGATCACTCTTCGGTGTGGGCGAATCCGGCGGCAGCAGCGGCTTGTGCGACGAGCGTGTGTTGCTGCTCGGCGGCTCGGTGCTGGCTGTCGAGCGTCTCGAGGATGCCTTCGCGTTCCATCTGGACAAACGCCCCGATCCCCGCAGCGATCTTGCGCACGACGGCTCGTGTGCAGCCGGCGATGACCTCGACGACCATGTCTGCGAGCTCATCGGCCCGGTCGGCGCTCAGCCGATAGCCGCCGACCAACACTGCGATGCGCGCCGACCGGTCGGGCGGGCTCGGCCAGCCATCCAGCCACCGATCGGCATCGTCGCAGACAGGGGCGAACTGCCACACGGCGTGCGCGAGGTCCCACATCGGCGTCGAGACGAAGATCCCGCCCCAGTCGATGAACGCCGTCGCCCGCCCGTCCCCGAACACGGTGTTGCGCGGCGCTATGTCCCCGTGGCACACGACCTGACCCGCCGCGACGGCCTGGGGGCCTTCTTCGAAGCCGGTCTCGGGAGCGAATCCCGCGACGCAGTCGTGATAGGACCGCAACAGCTCCCCCACCGACGCCAGCTCGCTGCAGCCCAAGCGCCAGCTCTCGGCGTGGCGAAGCACCGCCAGGCGATGCCGGATCTTGCGTTGCTGCTCTCGATCGTCCATCAGGACTTCCTCTCACGAGAAACCCCGACTGTCATCAACCTCCGTCAGTCTCAGGGCTAGACGCCCAAGCGTTGCCGGCACGCCCTAGGAGACTGCTGAGTAAGTCGGTTGGTGTGTCGGTGTTTTGGGCTTGGTTGGGCTGTGGTCGTGGGTTGGGGCGCGGCGGGGTTCGGTTGTGGGCTGCGGGTTCGGCTTGTCGGTGGGGGTTGGGTCAGGTGATGGCCCAGGTGGTGCCGTTGTGGTGGAGTCCGAGGCTGGTGAGGCGTTGGAGGTTGACCGCGGCGGCGCGCAGCCGCAGCCAGTGCCGGTTGTTGGCGGTGCCGAGGTAGGGGCATCTTCGGTTGCGGCGCACGATCCACGCGATGGTTCTTTCGGCCATGGGCCGCACGGTGCGGTATTGGTGCTGGAACCGGTCGGTGCGGGCTTGGACGCGTGCTGCTTTGAGCAGTTCGTGGTGGGGGTGGATCTTGATGACGCGTCCGTTCTTCGCGGTGGTGCAGCGGTCGCGTTGGGGGCATCGGGCGCAGTGTCGGCCGAAGCGGGCGTTGCCTTTGGGGGTGATGTGCACGGTGTGGCCTTCGGGGCAGGCCACGGTGCCGGAGAACTCGCCTGTGTCGGCGTCGATGCTGTAGTCGATGTCGAAGTCGTCGATGCTGTAGCCGCCCTCGACGGCGACGCTCAGCGGCGGCGGCTTGATCACCGCGTCCATGGCGCGCTCGACGAGATCGGCGCGAAGCTGCCCGGTGCCATAAGCGCTGTCGGCGAGCACCGTGGTGCCGGCGGGCTCGCCGTCGAGCAGCCCCATCGCTGCGTCCGCGTCGCCGGCGTCGCCGCCGGTGAGATCAGCAGCGGTGACCAGCCCGGTGTCGGGCTCGGCCGCGATGTGGGCCTTGTAGCCGTCGCGGTAGCTGTGAGAGGTCTTGTGGGTGTGACGCGACTCGGGATCCACCACGCTGATCACCCGGCCCTTCGCGGTGCCGCGGGCGATCCGCCACCGTCCCGGCCCCCCGGCGGGCTCCACGTCCTGGCCCGCGACCAGCCCCAACAGGCCCACCGCGTCGGCCTGAGCAGCGTCGAGATCGAGATCCGCCGCAGCCGCAGCCAGTTCCACAGCGTCGTCGACCAGCTCGGACACCAGCCGCTCGGCGTCGGCGGGATCGCACCAGTCCACGACCGGCCCCGCCGGGTCCAGATTGCGTTCGCGCACCGGCACCTCGCCCAGTTCGGGAACCAGCCTGCGGACCCGTCGGATCTGGTTCGTCACCATCGTCACAGTGTCCTGACGGGCCACAGCGTCGTCGAGCACCGTGGAATCGAGCACCCGCCGAGCACTGCCAGCCACAGCGCCCGTCACAGCAATCAGCTCCCGCACCGCGTCGAACACCCGATCCGGGCGGCCGCTCGCGCGCAGCTTGTTGCGCCACAGAGTCAAAACCGTGGGATGGAACGCCGCCTCGGTCAGCGCCAGCCCTGCCGCGGCCTTCCACGCCACATCGGTCTGCAACCGCCGACACGCCTCACGGTCCGACAGGCCCTCGAGAGCCTGCAGCACCATCACCGCAGCGATCACCTCGCCCGGCACCGACGGACGGCCCCGACCCGACCCGAACAGATCCTCGAACAACTCGTCACCGAACAGCCGGCCACGATGCTCGGCCAACAGCGCATACACCGACCCCGGCGGCACAAGATGCCCGCACACCGCCGCCGCGTCCAACAACACCCGATCCTGAACCGCTGAGCCCTGCACCCCGACATTGTCCCGCGCGCCCCCACCCCGCACGCGGAAATCGCGCCCAATAAATCAGCAGTCTCCTAGGTACCACGAGGCCTCCGCACAACTCACGACAGCAATAGTCAGCATCACCCCCGCGCGAAGTCCAAGTAACACCAGGTTCACGAAATTTCAATATCAGGGATAACAGATGCCGCGCATTCTCGAGCGCCGCGGCATTCTTTAGAACATGGAGAAGACACCCGACGGGGACCGCTCGACGGCGATGGGCAAGATCACGCTCGGCGACGGACAGTCTCGGGAACTCGCCGCGCCGCTCTCGCGGCTCGTAGCGCGGGGGACAGATACCTTCTTGGCACTAATTGTTGTGGCGCTTCTCTATGGCGGGGCGAGCTACTTCTGGGGCCTGCCTGGGGATGGGTTCCGAAGCCTCTGGGAGGTTGACGCGAGGGGAAGCCCCAGCGAGACGCAAGTCGAGAGCCGACACGCTGCACACCGTCTCTCGAAGCACTGCGCTCAATTCACTGGATGCAGTGGTGAAGCACGCGATGTCGAGGTCGTGGATGCGGCGAAGAGTGCAGAATCAGATTCCACGGATTCGTCGTTCTCAGACGGTGAACTTGTGCTTCTGATCGCGAGTTTGTCGTTGTATGAGTTGATCTGTCTGGCGGGCATGGGACAAGGGCGCTCACCCGGGCGAGCGTTGGCCGGAATCCGCGTGGTGCGGTTCCAGGACGGACGAGCATTGAGCTGGCGGGAGGCGATCAATCGATGGAGCGTGTTGGGCATTGGGTTTTCGCTGCTTTTGCTATGGCCAGACCTGCGAGAAGATTGGAGAGCGATTGCAATCGCCGCCGTGAGTGGCGGCACGATCCTGTTGAGCAGAACCCGGCAGGGCTGGCATGACATGGCAGCCGACTCAGTAGTAGTGAGGCAAGCTCGCCGACGGCCGCTATCGGTAGCCCAACGATGGGCAGCATGGGCCAAGAGAGTGGAGAAATGGTTCATTGCTGTGGTCACAATTGCGTGCGTTGTCATGCTCGCTATTCTGATCCTGACAATGCAGAGGCACCGCTAGCCATAGTTGTTTCTGATGCGGATGGCATCCTCTACCCAAGTATCCAAGTTGCCCTTGATGTGGTCGTAAACGTAGGTGCTCGTCGAGTACGACGGGTCGTACGCCTTGACGATTGAAGCGAGCGACTTGTCCCCGACCTTGAACGCGCTAAACGGATTGCCCCCTTTGTCGGACTTGTTTCCGCTGCTGTCGAGAAGATTGTGAATGTAGATTCCGAGAACACCCTTCTTGCCTTTCCAGCTTTGCTCGATCTCGTATTTTATCCACTTGCGGCCTGCTGTGTTCGCACCAATCAGGACAATCGTTACTGATCTCCCCTTCAGCTGGTCGTTGATCCAGTCCTTGATTGCCTTGTCGCCGCCCTGTTTCACTTCTTCCCATTTGTTGTCCTGAACAGGCTGATTTCCGTCGACTACTCCCATATTCCGGACCTGTGATGCTCTCCAGGCATCGGCTGCATAGTGGAAGCTGTAGAACGCTTTGCGGGCCATATCTTATTTCCTCTCCACAAGGGAATAGAGCAATTTATTGGGTATCTGGACAGTCTGCGGGGCAAGGGGGAGTGGCGTCACTTCCTCCTGCCAGCGAAACAACCATTATCACGACCACTGTCACGAGTATCGTTCCGTAGAAACCAACTAGGGTGCGAGAGAACACGGTACGAAACCACCGCACATTTTGGGTATCGGGACTCACATTGACATCGAGGTCATACTCAAGATCATCCGCATTGAGCGTTCTAACATGGTTGTAGAGAGCACGGTATCGCCTTTCTTGCCAGAGGTAATATCCGTCTAAGCCCCAGAACGCTAGGATAGGGACGAGAGTGACCAATAGAATGAGGCTTTCCGAAGTATTCGCCGCGAAAGCCAAGAGCGCAGCGATAAGAATGACGCTCCAGCCCTTCAACAGGAACGAGTTGTGACCCAAACGCGTCACGACACCTTGGATCATCTGTAGGTGAGCATGAAGCTTGTCGGCCATGTCAGACCCTTTGTGATCGGCTCGCCCGACCGAATGACGCTTCCAGCCGATGCCTATTGACGTAGTAGTACGGCCCTGGCTAGATGCCGCCCCGGTGCGGGGGTGGGATTGGGCCGGGTCGCGGTGGACTGCCGGGTCGATTCGGCGGCGGCCCTGGTTGTGGCCGCGGGGGTGGTCCACCGGGTCGCGGGGGCTGTCCTGGCCTTGAGGGTGTCTGAGGACGCTGCAGGTTCATTTGTTTGCTCCTTCCGCTTCGTCTTGGGCGGACGTTGGGACGAGGCGTCCGCAGCGGCGCTCTCGGCCTCATTGCTTACTCTTCGGCTCCGCATCGCATTTGATGCGGACTGTCCGCCATGTGTCCTGTACGTCGTTCTTGGGCCAAGGGTTGGCCTGCCTGATTGTCCGTCTGTGGGGGACGGGCGGCGCTGTGCTGCGACCGCACATCTAGGAGGGTGGTCGGAAAGTTCGGGTGTGGGTCCTGGTGTTGGGGGGCGTGATCGCGGATGATGGTGGGGTGCGCGGTTCGGCTGATGGTCAGGGTTCGATTTTCGATGTCGGGGTGATGGTGGGCGGCCTGCTCGACACTGAGGGTTTCTTGGCGACGTTGGGGCAGGCTCGGGGCGAGTTGTTCTGTGATGCCGATTTTGATGCGTTGTACGCGTCTGGCCGTGGTCGGCGGTCGCATCCGCCGTCGGTGGTGGCGGCGTTGTTGTTGTTGCAGTTGTTCTATGGCGTGTCGGACCGCGAGGCGGAGCGCCGTTCGCGGTTCGACATGTCGTGGAAAGCGGCGCTGGGTTTGCCGTTGGAGCATCGGGGGATAGCGCATGTGGTGCTGGTGGAGTTCCGGGCGCGTCTGGTTCGCGCCGGGATGGAGTCCTTTTTGGGGGATCGTGTCAAGATCGCAGCCAAACGCGCCGGGGTGATCGGCCATCGCCGCACGATGGACTCGACCGGTGTGGCGGACTCGGTGCTGACCCAGGACACGATCACGCTGATCAGGTCCGGGGTCCGCAAGTGCATCGAGGTGCTGGGCGGGATCGACGCCGGGGCCGCAGCGGAGCTGGCGGGGCTGTTGTCGCGTGAGGACTACGACCGGCGAGGCAAACCGCAGATCATGTGGGCTGATCCCTGCGCACGGGCCGCTTTGGTCGCGGAGCTGTTCGGCGACGCCGAGACCGTCATCGGGTTCTGCGCCCGTTTCGGGGACCCGGGCCTGGCTGGGGCGGTCGAGCTGCTGAGGGTCGTGGCGGGCCAGGACATCGAGATCGCCGCCGACGACGACGGAGCCCAAACCCCGCGGATAGCTCAAAGAGTGGCCCCCGGCCGGGTCATCTCGATGGTCGATCTGTTGTGCGTCTGAGTTTGCCGCGGAGGGTCCACCGTGGAATGAACCAAGTCTGATCGTGTTCTCGCTGACGCGTGAAGGAGCATCAGATGACTGTCAGCGAGGGTCGGCGTCGACCGAAGAAGCTGTCCGCGGAGACGAAGTGGGAGATCTACTTGCAGGTCACGGGCGGAGAGATCACCCAGGCCGACGCGGCCCGGAAGTGGGGGGTCGATGTGTCGACGATCATCTCCATCCGCCGGACGGTGAAGGACGCGGCGCTGGCTGCGCTGGCCCGCAAGCCGGGTCGCCCGGCCACCGAACGGAACTGGGAGCTCGAAGCGGCCCGGGCAGAGATCGGTCAGCTCACCGAGGCGATCAAGGTCCAAGCGATCGAGTTGGCCATCGTCCGGGGAAAATCCGGCTGGGACTGAACGGACCGGTCCCGGCGAGAGTCCCCGCCGAGGCCAAAGAGCTGGTCCTCAACACCGTCGACGACGCCGTTGCCGCCGGGTTCTGGCACACATGGGCCACCGGTGTGTGGCAGGTCTCCGACGACCGGGTGCACCGCTGGCGGGCCCGCCGACGCGAGCTGGGCACGCTCAGCGACCTCGCCCCGGGCGGCGCGCCGGTGCATGCCTTGCTGGCCGACGAAGTCGCGGAGGTCCTCGCTGTCGCTGAAGAGTGGGGACCGGTCGACCGGTCGCACCGCAAGCTCGCCCACCGCGGTTCCTATGTGGGCCGGGTGTGGGTGGCCCCCTCGACGTTCCGGCGCGTTCTGGCTGCCCACGGGCTTGTGCTGCCCGAACAGCCGCCGACACCACGGCGGCCCCGCACGCCGTGGCCGCACTGGCTGGTCTACCGAACCGAACAGGATCTGGATCTGGGACGTCACCCACTTCGGGCAGGCCCGGCGCTGCGTGTTCGCCATCGTCGACATGGTCTCGCGCTACTGGATCACCAGCCTGGTCTCGACCGAGGAGACCTCCACCCAAGTGCGTGTCATCTTCGACCAGGCGCTGCTAGCCCAAGATCTCGACGAGCTGCTCACCGACGACCGCCTCGATCTCGACATCGACGACCCCGACCGGCCGATCCTGCTCGCCGTGTCCGACAACGGCCCGGCCATGACCAGCCCCCACACCCGCGCCTACATGGCGATGATGGCCATCGCCCAACACCACGGCCGACCCCGCACCCCCACCGACCAAGCCTGGATCGAGAGCTTCTTCGGGCACATCAAGCACGAATGGCCCCACCTCGACGAGATCACCGACCCGGCGTTGCTCGACACAGAGCTGGCACGCATCCGGATCGACTACAACGAAGTCCGGCTGCACGAAGCGATCGGCTACGTCACCCCCGACGACGAACACCACCAACGAGGAGAACCGATCCGCGAGGCCCGCCGGCAAGGCCTCCAACGAGCCCGCACACGACGGCTCGACCACAACCGCCGGACCACCACCAACAACCCCGAGAACACAGCATGACTTGGTTCATTTCTCAGCCGATCTCCGCGGAAGACTCAGACACACCTCAGATCCCGACGCTCGGCACGGGCACCGTTCCCGCTCGGACCGCTACGACGGATACAAGCTGCACGTCTCCGCGGATGTGGACTCGGACCTGATCTGCTCAGCGACCGCGACGCTCGCGACTGTCCACGACGCCGCTGTGATCGAAGACCTCATCGACGCCGACCCGGTCCCGGTCGCCGAGATCATCGCCGACACCCACTACGGATCGGGGCCCACCCGTCAAGCGATGGCCGACCGAGGCATCGACCTCGTCGCCCCCGCCCAGCCGATCCCGACCCGCGGCGACAAGCTCACCAAAGCCGACTTCGACATCGACCTCGAAGCAGCGACGGTCACCTGCCCGCAAGGAAACACCGCACCCATCCCGCCGCCGAACGGCGCCAAACGGCGCCAGGTGCGGTTCGCGGCAACGGATTGTTCAGCATGCGAGCTCAAGCCCCGATGCACCACACGCGACGGCGGCCGCATCATCGAGATCAACCCCCACGAAGAACTCCTCGCCCCCGCAAGAGCACAACGCCACGAACCCGAGTTTCTCGCCAGATACCGATTGCGATCCCAGGCCGAACGCAAGATCGCCCAGATCAAGTCCCGCACCAAAAACGTCCCCTGGCGCGGCCTCGACAAGGCCAACCTGTGGCTCGACCTGCGCATCGCCGCCCTCAACCTCGACCGCGCCGGCCGCCTCGGCATCATCAGGTAAAACACCCGCCCCGACCGGCGACCCCGGGCCCCACTGGCCGACCGACGATGTGCCTGGGCATCATCAGGCAGAACACCCGCGCCCAACCCACCCCGAACCACCAACCAGACAACCGCGCACGCTCAACAAACAACACACACCACACCCCAATTGCCGACCACCCTCCTAGAGGCCCACGACGATGCGGCATGCATCGCGTCCGTTCACAGCGCTGGCCGAACGGGCCAGGTGGTCGAAATGCTCGAAGGCCATCGCTGCTCAACAGTTGTTCTGCACTGGTGGAATGGCACAACCACGCAGACACGTCGGGCAGTAGATCTCGGCTGCTACTTCTCGATCAATGCTCGCAATCTACGAACTGCTCCCGCATTGGCTCTCATACCTCCTGAACGGCTGCTCCCAGAGACTGATCACCCTTACGCCGATCGGGCAAAGGACGCGCAACCTGGCAAGGTACAAGGCGTAGAACGCGCTCTCGCCGAACAACAGCAGAGTTTTCGCATCCGCGCGTGGCAGAATTTTGGACAACTCATGGACAACGCTGGAGCAATGGAACGACTGCCTACGAAGGCTCAAGGCATCATCTTCTCGGTACGCCAATGACCCATTAGCTCGGATCAAGTGCTCGAACTCGGGCCGGTCACTCCGGGCCGAGTCAATACTCGACGAACTTCACCGAGGAATTGTCTTCGCATTCGACACATAGCGTCATGGAATCAGGGTCCGCGTGTCCGTTGACTTAAACAGCCGCCGACCTTTCACGCGCTGCATAGGCCAAAGAGCAACTGATGAGTCTCTCAACTAGCCTGTCGCAAGGTCAGCCGATCCAGCACAAGCGATGGCAAGAGTCCATGCTCCTGGTAGTGTCTATAAATCTGCCGCCGGCCTAGGCTCTGACCGGTTGACTTGCTCGGCCGAATCAGCGTCTCCCATGCCTTTGCGACCGCCTTCGCGATACTCAGAATCTCTGCTGGCGTAACGAGGTACACATGCTCTTCGGCCGCTCCGATTGCATCTTGTGCGAGAAGCTGACGGGGCGTGACTAATATGGCGGCACTACCGGAGGGGATTCCATCGGCATCGCGATCCTGTCTCATTAACCGCAGCTGATCGCAAACTTGGCGGATGTCGCTGTGTGGGATCGGCCGGTTTGGTTGCTGTGCACTCTTCGCTTCAAATGCCACCCATCGATGATCACCCCAACACCATGCCGAATCACACCTGCCCTTCGCGGACGGTTTCGATGCGTCAGCCCCCAAGAGGACACCAAGCTCGGTAATACCAGGTTCATACGATGCAGCTCCAGTCTGCGATAGATTTTGGATCATGCGCTCAATACGCTGCTCAGTGCCGCTTGTACCTCGCCTGCTCAGCATCTTGGCAATCTTGCGGGCGGCAAAATCATCCTCAGGTGCCATTCTCGATGGAATATCCGAAGCCATAGGTGACATCAATCTGACCCATTGGGCAGGATGTGAGGCCTCTTCGGCCTGTCTAACCAAGTCAGATGCGCGCGCAACCATAGCCTGCTGGTCTTGAACAGTACTTGCACTATATGCCCATGCTCCTGCAAGATAGAGGAGAATAGCTCTATATGCGCGTGTGTCTCCAGCTCCTGCACCTACCTTAATTGCAGCGCGCTCCATCTTGGCACTAGCTTCCGCCCAACGACCAGACCAAGCTTCTGCACACGCTTCCACTTCGTATGCTACGGCTTGCGTCAACGCGTCATTGCCCTGAGGCAATTGTCTATCGAGGGCATATCGCATCTCAACGATGGCCGTTTCCCCATCCTCAAACCAAGATACATCACGCTCAAGAAATGTCCGTACATTTTCCAATGCCTCTTCGTATGAGATGGCGCTGTTTTCCAAACCAAATTGAATCTCTGCTTGTGCTTCGGCATCAAGCGCATTCATATTTTCGGGCGCAATAAGATAATTTGTGAGTTCAGGGCCTAAAACGGCTACGACAGCGTAGTCCGATGGCCCCCTGGTACATCTACCGGCAGCTTGTGTAACTCTAGTCCTCACGCGTTCAGCTAGCGCCGCTCCGGCTCTCGCCCGACCGCTCATGAACGCCTCAAGCAGCGTCGTCTTGTTGGGCAGTCCTTCCAATATGACGAGCCGGCACTCATCATCGGGCAAATCAATGCCATCGTACCTAGCCGCTAGAGCACAGATACCGTGTTCCCGCTCTCTGAATTGGTCAAGGGTAGTGTCGATGTTCTCATTGTCGTAGAGTGGCCAATTCTCTGGTTGGAGCGCACTCACAAGCCGGTCTCGAGTCAAGCCATCTGGCGTTAGTATCAGAGCCTTTCCGGCGAGTTCCACAAGACGCGACATGAACTCTTCGCGTTCGATTCCGTCAATCAAGTCCGCAAATACCACGAATCGACGTCCAGCGCGTGGAGTCGGTGACGCATCGGAGAGCGGAATTCTCGTGATGTGCTCCCGTCCGAAGGCACGCTCGAGTTCACCACCGCTACCCAGTGTGGCCGAGAGGTAAATGCGCTGTCTAGCGTCGCGAAAGAGCGCATTTTGATTTGTGGGCGGGATAAGCGGCCGCACCAGAATTGACCGCGGACCAACAAGCACGATACAACTCGCTATTCCATCACGAACCATTGCCAATTGAAACCGCCTATTGCCTGTTGAAGTTTCAGCTAGTGCTGAATCCAACCGCCGCTGTACCTTGATGTCCTGCGCCGGAATGACGACACGTAGATCAATGTCGATTGATGAAACAGCGGCGGAGTCTCGCAGACGTTCAAGATGCACACCGTCAAGAGCGGATCTAACCGCATCTAGAATTGCTTGATAACGTTCCTCATCTTCCCGCCTGTCGATATGTATGGAGTAGGCTCCTGCGACGTATTGCTCTGCTGCGTGCGCATCATCAAATACTATGAGACCAAGAGCGGGTAACTTGGGACTTGAGTTGAAGATCGAACTGTAGGTGGTAATCGCAACCGTGTTGGTAGCCGCAAAAGATGCATGTGCCCGTGCATCCCAAGTACCGTGGGGCCCGATCAACAACGATGTGGCTATGCCTTCGCGCAATGCGACCCGGTTAACTTGGTGCGCAAGTTGGCGGGTTGGACAGGCATAAGCGACATGGCAGTTTCGAGTTCTCCGAACGAACTCGGCGATCAAGAGGCCAGGTAGTGTCTTGCCAGTACCAGTGGGGAGTTCAAGCGCGATATCCGGTGAGTCTTGATATTCGCTCACATATGCCCTGAGCACATCACCTTGATGCGTCCAGAGGTTGGGGACAGCATCAGGACCCTTTGGTAGGTTGCGGTGAAGTTGTTCCGGAGTGTCGTAGACGCTCTGTTCGCCACCTCGACTTCTGAATGCCATTTGCCTCGACTCCGATCATTTCATGGGTTCTTCAGGCACCGCTATAGGAACAGTAAGAGTAACTTGGCTGCACTTGATATCCACCGCGACCACCTCATCGACGACTGCGCTGAGAGAAAATCGATACGCTACGTCACAGAGAGAACCCAGCCGTTCAATGGCATCTTGCTACCAGCCGTCGTCGATGGTGGTGGTCATTTCGGCGCCGGTGGTGGTGATGACCTTGATGGCGATGTTGCGTCCTGGGTCGGGCGGCGTGAACGGCTGAGAGACGGTGGACTGAATGTTCTCGAGGGCGAGTTCGTCACGTTCGCGCTTGGGGATCTTGGCGATGAGCTTCTTGATGTCGCTGCCTTTGCGGAATCCGTTTGGGAAATAGGCGCGGCGCACTCGGAACGAGAACCCGTCGTGGTTGGTGTCGAGCATCCAGCACTCGACGTCGTCGGTGCCGTAGCCGCGTGCTCGGTTCGCTGCGGGGTCGTAGGTATCACAGCCGAGCAACTCGACGGTGACACCTTCGTCGCTGGTGTCGAGGATCACGTCGGGCTCGGCGAGCAGCACGAATGAGCCGCCGTCCGCCGAACGGCTGACGGTCTCGGGCAGGCGTAGGTCGCGGGAGGCGATGACACGGTGTACGTGGACCGGACCCACGGCTGCTGAGATGCCGGCTTCGAAGTCGTAGCCGATGATGATCAGGTTCTCGCAAGTTGGGTCGTTGTCGCGGGCTTCGATTGCCGCTCGCCGGGCGACCTCGATGTTGACCGTCGCATCTGCAGCAGCGATCATCACGCCCGCGGTGAATTCGCCCTCGCGGGTTGCTGACGCGCAGCGTGCTCCGTAGCCGACGAGCTTCGTGTCGGGCCAAGGGATCGTCTCGACCACATCGAAGACCGGCCGCCCGTCGGCGTCGCACACAGGCGTGTTGCGCAGCAACTGCAGCAGCGTCTCGGCATCGGTCGGGTCTGCCGTGGGTAGGTCGCTGAGTCCGCCATCGTCGAGCGGCAGGTAGGTGTACGGCGAGATCGACTCGACGGTGAAGGCTGAGCAGATGCGGGGTCGCCGGCCGTCAACACTTGTGCGATCGACGAGCCGGATCTGATTCTCGGGGTCATCAACCCTGCCGTAGGCAAGCGTGGCGGCCGTGACATGGGGAATTGTCTCTTCGACGAAGCCTGAGGCTGGGTCCAGCCCAGCGTCGGCGATCTTGTGCCACGTGTAGACGCGCGCAAGCAGGTGAGATCGTGCAACGGCCACCGCTACACGTTGCGCGTCGCAGGTGATCCACCGACGACCCCATTCCTCCGCGAGGTCTGCGGTCACGCCACTGCCACAGGTCGGGTCCAAGACCAGATCACCCGGATCGGTGGTCATGAGCAGGCAACGCTCAATGATGCGATCCGCTGTTTGGACCACATAGCGCTTCTTGGAGGGCGCGGCCACCGAGTGCCACACATTGTCGACCTTGCGGCCGGGTCGCTCTTCTTCAAACAGCTTCCAATGGAGCGTTGTGCCAAGGTCGGAGAGTCGATCCTGACGCTTGAGAGCACACATTCCGCACTCGGCTTGGCGACCGTCTGGGTCGCCCGGACATAGTTCGTCATCTGCAACAGGTTCAGCGTGGCTCTGTGGCGGAGGGTGCACTGAGACCCTCCACTGGCTCGTCGGCCCGGTCGAATGCCACTTGCCGTTGTACCAGTAGTCGACAGACCTGCCCGTTGTCGAGTAGCCCTGAGAAGTCAGTCGTGAGCGCTTGAAGAGTCGCGCGCCTTCTGGCAAGAGGGCAACATCCTCACGCTCTTCCTTCGACGGCTTCCGATCCGGCGCTCCCAGAACGGCAACGCCAGCGTATGAAGTGAAATCCGCCATCTGTTCCTGCCGGTCGCGGGGCTCGTAGATCGGATTGAACTTGATCTGCTCCTTGTCTTTGGCGTACCAGAGGATGTAGCTGGCACTCTCGCCTAGCAGCTTCGCTGAGGGCATGCCGGTAGGACGCCAGGTGATGGTTGCAACGCGGTTGTCTGCGCCGAAGACCTCGTCCAGCAGCACGCCAAGCCGGTGGACATTCTCGTCGCCGATCTGGACGAACAGTGAGCCGCTGTCGGCAAGCAGTTCGCGTGCGAGGACACATTGCTTGTGGATGCCGTCGAGGTATGAGTGGACGCCGTTGCGGTAGGTGTCCCGAAACGCCCGAATAGGCAGTGCGTCTCCCGCGGGTACCGCGGATTCGTTGTCCTTGACGTCGAGGTTGTCGGTGGTGGGCTGGAAGTTGGACTGGTACGACATGCCATACGGCGGGTCGTAGTAGATCATCTGGACTTGCCCCGCGAGCCCGTCCTTGGCGATGAGGCTCTTCATCACGTCGGCGGAGTCACCATGAATGAGACGGTTCTGCCAGTTACCGGAGTGCTCGTAGAAGTTGAGCGGGTCGGCCCCCTCGGGCAGTCCGTTGAAGTCGTCGGTGCTGAGCTGGATTCCGCTGTCGGGCTTGCGCAGCTGGTTGGCGAACTCGGAGGGTGCGACCTTCTCGCGCACGTACAGCGGCAAGGCCTCCATGCGCAACAGCTCGTCCTCGGCCGCGTCCCCGCTGAGCGCGGACGTCTCTCCCTCGCGTTGCCAGGCGAGCACGGGGGTGGCGATCTCGTGCCGGTCGATTGTGAACGGCTTGGGCCTGCGGTCCTCGTCGGTCATCAGCGACTCGGTCTCCGGGGTCGGGTTGTTGCGCCGAGTCGCCGTCTTGTGCCTGTAGGAGTCATTTGCCATCGCTGCGCTCTCCGGGACCCTCACTCAGTCGCCGACAAGGCGAACTCGACCTGGTGCGTGCCGCTGCCGACTTGGTCAATCTGGTGCCGTGCGAACTTGGCGTCCTGGATCTCCACAAAGGACCAGCGGCGCAATGCATCGGGCAGTGCCGCCGTGCCAGCGACGCAGGGAATCCAGTGCTCCAGCACGTACTTGTCGGCTGCGATCGCCTTGTCGTCACGCACGCCCTTGCATTCGACGATCAGGTTGGTGCCGTCCCCAAGACGGGCAATGAAGTCAGGTTCGTAGCGTCGCCATGAGCCGTTGAAGAAATACGGCACCGACCAGCCGGTCTGGAAGTTGCGTGCCCACGCCTCGACGCGCTTGTGGGTGTCGAGGATCGCCGCAACCTGCTTCTCAAGATTGGAATGGCACGCTGCGTGGGAGAGCTCGCTGCGCTTCGCCTCGTGGATGTGATGCAGCGTCGTATCGAAGTCGACATCGCTGGTGTCGAGCCGCGGCGGGCTGTCGAGCACTGCTACTCGCTGATGCTCGTGGCCGCGTTCGCTGGTGCATGCATCGAGGATCGTGAGCACCGCGTCGCGCCGCTGCTCGTCTTCCACGAGCAACGCTGCGGGGTCGCCGCACTCGACATAGTCGAGCGCGAGCCATTCACCGACGATGCGCCGAGCCGACCTGAACAGCGACAGGCTCGTGCCGTCGGTGTCGTCATCGGTGCTGCTGCGGAACTCCCCGACTATCTCCTGGGCGATCCTGAATTCGGCCTCGCCGCGCCGGCTCTTGGTCTGGAGGATCTTCTCCTCTCCGACATGAGGGCTGAGCACTGTCATCGACGCGACCGACTGCGGCTTCATCTTCCACGCCTTGGACTTGGACTCATCGAATTCGAGCTTGAGGCTCGGCGTGACCCGCCGGTACTCACGCACCTGCGGCCACACGATTCGGTACTTCCCTCGCCCTCGCACCGTGTGCACACGAGTAACCGGGCGCACCGGAGGGGTGCCGGTGTTGCCGCCCCGTGAGGGCATGAACTCGAAGGGAATGCCCACGACCTCGGCGTACTCGGGGCGCAGCCTTCCCGTGCCGTCGAATCGGAAGTCCTCATAGGAGGTGCGACGCAGTGCGCGGCCCGTGACCTGCTCGCACAGCAACTGCGTCGAAAACGCCCGATAGCCGACGATGTGGGACACGTTGCGGGCGTCCCAGCCTTCGGTGAGCATCCCCACCGAGATCACGCATCGCACCCGGGCGCCCGGCCGTCCCGCTTTGCCGACTGTGTTCAGGACCTCTCGCACTGTCTCGAGCGCGTCCTTGGAGCGCCCTCGCCGCTCATTGAGACGTTGCCCCTGAGCCTTGATCAGCTTCGCTGCTTTGGCCGGCAGGTCGCTGCTGTCGTCAAGGTTGGAGTGCACGACGATGGTGCGCAGATCGTCTGTCCACTGCCCCTGCGCGACATTGGAGAGCTCCGGGTAGGCGCCCTCGCGCAAGACGCCGTCACTGTCCTCCCAGCCGGCGATGTGCTCGTACAGGGCATTGGCGTTGTCGATGGTGTTCGCCACGACGATCATCACCGGCGCGGTCTCGGGCCGCACCCGTAACCACAGCGCCAAGTGGTCCTTGTAGTCGTCGTACTGGGCGTCAAGAGCGTTGCGAAGCGGCCCGGGGATGAGTGCGGCTGGGCCGTCCTCGGTGGGCCTCGGAATCTTCTTCTTGTCGGTCGCCTCATAGAGGTTGCGCCAGACGGTTCGCTCCTGAATCGAGTCGTCGTCGACGGGCACTCGTGGGACCTTCGTCAGCCCGGATTCGATCGCGTCCATCAGGCCGAAGTCCGATGCGACCCATTGGAACGGTTCCGGCGTGGCCCGCCCTGAGGTGTCGATCCACATCGGCGTGGCCGAGAAGTCGAACACAACCGAGGCCTGCCCGTACTGGTTCACCGAGCCGAGCTGGCCCATGTCTCGCAAGCTGCGCAAGACGTTGAACCACACCGCAGCGCGCTTGTCTTCCTTCTTGTCCTCGGCACTGCGTTTGGCGTGCGACTTGGGCAGGTAGCAGTGGTGCGCCTCGTCGTTGAGCACGACGAGGTTGCCGTACGCGTTCGCTGTCAGCAGCGATTTGAGAATCCGCTGGGCGGACTGTTCGTAGCTCTCGAGGTGCTCGTCTCCGGTAGGCCGTCCGATCAGGTCACGGTGCGCTCGGCCGCCTTTCGATCCGCTGCGCGGGAAACCCAGCGTGTTGAGGTTCTGACGGTTGAACGCCTGGAAGTTCATGACCTCGACCCGGGCACGGTTCAGCACCGGCCGCAAGTCGCGAGGCACCAACCCCATGTCGTCGTAGACGTTGTGCGGGCTAGACGGCTTCAGCTCGGCGAGGCGGTTGCGCACCGTGAGACCGGGAGTGAGCACGAGGAATCGTTCGCCGTGCATGAGATTGCGCCGGCGAGTGGTGCGTGCGGCGTTGAGGGTCTGCCAGGCGATCAGCATCCCCATCACGACCGTCTTGCCGGTGCCGGTTGCCATCTTCACCGCGTGGCGAACGATCTCGTCGTTGTGTTGACGAGACAGCGTCTCCAGCTCGCGCCGCTCTGGCGTCTGTCGAGTGGCGACCTCGCGCAGCCACACCAAGGTCTCGATCGCTTCGCACTGGGCGAAGAACGGCCGCAGCTTGCAGCCCCGCTCGTCGGCCCAGTGCTCCAGCAACCTCACTGACACTGATGTCGCACCCTGGTAGCCGCCGTTTCGCCATTTCGAAACCCTCTCGCGGACTGCGTTGATCAACCGGTTCAGATGCACGTCGCCTAGCGAGAGCTGCAGATGGCCTGACTTCTCGTCGTCAGGCACAGGGCTGAGCAGCATCGAAGGACGGCGGCCCGACTCGGGCTCGATCCCGCGCTGGGCGCGACCCGTCCGGTCGAGCGGCCAATAGCGATTCGGCTCCTCGAAAGGCGAACAGAGGATCGGGTCAACTGACGGATCGAACTCGGCCTCTGTGGCCTCTCCTGCCAAGTCGCCGGGCATTCCGGTCAACCGCAGTTCGGCGCCGCAGCAGCCGGCTGCTGTGTGAAATTGCCGTTATCATTCACGATCCCAGCCTCGGCAGCCCGCGGGTCCGCCGAGGTATCCCCTCGTAGCGACCGGCTCCTACCCCGCGTATCAGGCGGTTCAGCTTGTTGACATCTTGCCGGTTCGGGCCATGTTGTTGACTTTGGCGTAATAAGAACTACTATCGTTAGCTGTCCATCTGTGACCGAACGAGTAGCACCCAACGGGGACGACGTCTTGCCTGTGAATCTGTCTTTTCGAGCGAGGGTCGGCGTGCGCAGCGGCGTGCGCTGCACAACGAGAATCCGCTCGAGGCGGTCATCCCCCCCCCCCCCTCAATCGACCGGGCTGACGCCTGACGCTGTGCTGCGGTAGCGGGTAGTTCTCCATGCGTTTCTTCTCCGGCGCTTCTTCACGTGCGTCCGCACATGAAGCACGTGCGCAGCGTCGGCGGGGAATTGGTGTTCGTGGCCGCTCCGGTTGGGCTGCTTTGTGCGCGGTCTTGATTGTCGGGCTGCTGCCTGCGGTGGAGGCGGGCGCGCAGGCTGCCGTAGACGAGGACGGTGTCAGCTCCGGAGCGACGGACCTTGGCATCACGGCGGCATGGGACTCGGCCCAGTTGGTCGATGACAGCCTCGGCGCCGACGCCGACGCCGACGCCGACGCTGTCGACTATTTCAGCTTCACCGTTGACGAACCGCAGTTGCTGAAACTTCGTGTCAAGAGGCTGTCGAGCGACGCCGACCTGTACTTGGAGGACTCGCTGGGCACGGTGCTGGCGTCGAGCGTCAACACGGGCGACACCACCGAGGCGATCGACGTCGGCCTTGTGGCTGGCACGTACTTCGTACGGGTGGCTGCGGTCGATTCGGGGCCTATGACCTATCGGCTGCGCGCGATGGCCACTGAGGCGCCACCGGGAACAGAGTTCTTGGGAGGGTCTGACGAGGTCGCCCCCGAGCCGAATGGCCGGAGCGACACCCCCGAGACCGAGACTCCTCTGAAAGAAGCTCCGGCAGAAGAAACCATTCAGGCCCGCTCGGATCATGACGACGACGACTCGCTGCCCGGTGGTGCGGTTGATCTCGGCGACGTCACCGATCTCGGAGTGCTCGGCCCGATACGCACGGGTCGATGGAACGGCGTGCTCAACGGGGGCGGCGCCGCGATCGACTACTACTCGTTCACGCTGATGACTGACCGCTTGGTCGCCGTCGCCTTGATCAACATGGCCGCCGACGCCGACCTGTTCGTCGAGCGGCTAGAGGCAGATTCGTCATTGACCGTTCTTGCCTCGAGTACGAACGTCGCGAATTCGCAAGAAATGCTGAATGCCGAGTTGCCCGCAGGCACGTATTACGTGCGGGTGGAAGCCATTCAACGCGGACGATTCACCTACCGACTGACCATGGGCACCACGTCGCCCCGTGCTGATGATCCCGCTGCAGATTTCACCACCGCGGCCGTTGTCGAAGTGGGCGACTGCTTCGAGGCGGAGGACGGGGCCAAGATCTCGCCGCATTGGGACCTCGACTGGGTGGGAGTGGAACTGGTCGCCGGCGAGGACTATGTGCTCGAGGTCCGCGGCTTCGGCGCAGGAGTCGGATCGCTCACCGATCCCGAACTGCTCGCAATGTATGTCGATCCAAACGGCTCGATGTACGGCGCGTATGAAGCGGCGGGTCGGACGTACTCCAAGGGAACGGGCCGCATTTCGAAAAACGGGCTTTCCCGCGACCACTTCGACTCGGGTTCGTCGCTCTATGACGCGACGCTGGCGGACTTGGTCGCTGAGGAGCCAAACCGCAAGTACATCGACGCTCACGACCTCGACGACGGCGGAGACGCACGCGCACGCAATAATGACGCGTGGCTGCTGTTTCGGGCAGAGGCCACTGGCTGGCATTACATGAAGGTCGCCTCGTCGGGCGGCTTCCAAGGCTCGTACGTCGTCGCGGCAGCCACCGCTGCCGAGGCGCCGGCACGGTGCGCGAAGCAGCCCGGCCGAACGCGCGCCGTGCGCGCCGAGCCCGTGAACGACACCACCGTGGAGGTGAACTGGGACCCGCCCGACGACGGCGGCGCGCCCATCGCCGGCTACGACGTCGAATACCGGCAGGCGGCTGCCGCCCAAGCTCGAGCCCGGTCGGCACCAGGCACTCCTGGGTTTGAGCCAGGCGCGAAGAACGCGGGGACCGAAGCCGACCAGGACGGCTGGACGCTGTGGGGCCATGTCGACGACCCCAACTCGCAAGCAGTGCTCGTGGACGGCCTTGAACCTGACACCGAATACGAGTTCCGGGTTCGCGCTGTCAACGAAGTCGGCGAAGGCACATGGTCAGACGAGCCGACGCAAGACGCTCCGGCCGTTGCGCCCGCAGCAGCCGCCACGCTGCCGCCTGGACAGGGCAACCAGTTGCCGATCCTCGAATATCCGATCTCACCGGTTGGCGTCGATGAGAATTCACGTCTCGATGTCGCGATCACCGCGGTCGATCCTGATGCCGAGGATGATGCAGTCGAGGTCGTGGTGATCGACTCGGTTCCGCCAGGCGTGTTCTCGGTCACAGCGGACGGGCGTCTCGTCTCTGTAGATGTCCTCGACCACGAAGCCGGCACGCACTCAGTGACACTCGAGCTGACGAGCGGCACGGGTGGCCGGGCGCTGTCGGTGTCGCGTGAGATCGAGATCGACGTTCGGGATCTGCTCGAGCCGCCGACCGCGCCGCTGGACCTGAACGCGGTGGCGACGACCGCCTCGACTGTCGAGCTGAACTGGGCGGCTTCGACCACGACAGGCCCCCAGGACATTTCGTACAAGGCCAACTACCGCGTGGTCGACAGCCCCGACTGGAGCGTCGAATTCGTCGGCACGGCGCTGAGGCAGACGTTCACAGGACTGAGCCCGGGCGTCGCGTACGTATTCCGCGTCGCAGCGGTCAACGCCGAAGGCGCCAGTGCCTATGTCACCGATACGGCTACGACGCCGATACATCCCGATCTGGTGGTGTCGAGGCTGTCGCTGGAGATCGGCGAGAGCGACTCTGACTCGTTCACGGTGAGGCTCGCGACCCAGCCGTCGGCGACGGTGGAGGTGTTGGTGTCCTCCGATGATGTGGGTGCGGCGACGGTGTCGGATGCGTCGTTGGAGTTCACGACCCAGGACTGGGCTGCGACCCAGACGGTGACGGTGAGCGGTGTGTCCGATACGGACGCGTCGGACGAGTCGGTCGAGGTGTTGCTGGAGGCGACGTCGACCGATACGGACTATGAGGATCTGGACGCATCGGTTGCGGTGTCGGTGACCGATGATGACGATCCCGGCCTGGTGCTGAGTGTTTCGTCGCTGGATATCGGCGAGGACGGCAACGGCACCTTCACGGTGAAGCTGGCGACCTTGCCGACGGCGAACGTGTCGGTGGCAGTGACCTCCGGCGACACGGGCGTGGCAACGGTGTCACCGACGCCGCTGGTGTTCACGACGCAGAACTGGGGCACGACCCAGACGGTGACGGTGACTGGTGTCGCCGATGCCGACGCCGCAGACGCGCGGGTGGCAGTGTCGCTGGCGGCGACGTCAACGGACACTGACTACTCGGGCGAGACCGGGTCGGTGTCGGTGGATGTGGCCGATGATGATGCGCCGAGCTTGGTGGTGAGCGAGTCGTCGCTGGACATCGGCGAGGACGGTTCGGGCACGTTCACGGTGAAGCTGGCGACACAGCCGACGGGCACCGTGACCGTCGCAGTGTTTTCCCGCATGCCGAGCGAGGCGACGGTGTCGGATTCGTCGCTGGTGTTCACGACCACGACATGGGAAACGGCGCAGATCGTGACGGTGTCGGGTGTGGCTGATGACGATGCTGTCGACGAAACGTTGCTGGTGGAGGTGGCGGTGTCGTCGTCGGCCGATTCGAGCTATTCGAGTCTGTCGAAGACGGTGTCTGTGTCGGTGGACGATTCGGACACGGCCGGCTTTGTGCTCACAGATTCGTCGTTGAACATCAGCGAAGACGGTTCGGCGTCGTTCACGGTGGCGCTGGCATCGCGCCCGACCGCGTCGGTGTCAGTCACGGTCGTCTCTGGCAACACCGGCGCGGCGACGGTGTCTCCGACGCTGTTGACGTTCTCGACCACCAATTGGAGCACTCCCAAGACGGTGTTGGTGGAGGGCGTGTCGGACAGCAATGTGTCCAACGAGACGCTGTCGGTGATGCTGAGCGCGACGTCCTCGGATGCCCTCTATCAGGGCAAGACCGGATCGGTTGCGGTGTCGGTGACCGACATCGACACACCGGGGCTGGTCGTGAGCCGCTCGACGCTCGATGTCGACGAGAACGGCCAGGCAACGTTCACGGTGAGGCTGGCGACACAGCCCACCGCGTCGGTGACGGTGTCGGTGACCTCGGGTGACACCGGTGCGGCGACGGTGTCACCGACGCCGCCGACGGTGCTGACGTTCACGACCACGGATTGGGCGGCGGCACAGACGGTGACGGTGTCGGGTGTCGCGGACGAGGACGCGCTCGATGAGACGGTGGCGGTGTCGCTGGAAGCGGCGTCGACGGATCTGGGCTATGAGGGTGTGACCGGTTCGGTGGCGGTGTCGGTGGCCGATGACGAGACGGCTGGGCTGGTCGTGAGTCGGAACACCTTGGATATCGACGAGGACGGCAGCGGCACCTTCACGGTGAAGCTGGCGAGCCGGCCGTCGGTGTCGGTGTCGGTGTCGGTGACCTCGGGCGACACCGACATTGCGACGGTGTCGCGTTCGACGTTGACGTTCTCGACCACGGATTGGGGCACCGCCCAGACGGTGACGGTGTCCGGTGTGGACGATGACGATGCCAGCGATGTGTCGGTGGCGGTGTCGCTGTCGGCGACGTCGACGGATCTGGGCTATGAGGGTGTGACCGGTTCGGTGGCGGTGTCGGTGGCCGATGACGAGACGGCTGGGCTGGTCGTGAGTCGGAACACCTTGGATATCGACGAGGACGGCAGCGGCACCTTCACGGTGAAGCTGGCGAGCCGGCCGTCGGTGTCGGTGTCGGTGTCGGTGGTCTCGGCTGATGTGACCGAGGCGACGGTGTCTGCGACGCCGTCGGCGGTGCTGACGTTCACGACCGCGGATTGGGGCACGGCGCAGACGGTGACGGTGTCGGGTGTCGCGGACGCGGACGCGTGGGACGAGACGGTTGACGTGTCGTTGTCGGCGGTGTCGGTTGATGCTGATTATCAGGGTGAGACCGCTTCGGTGGCGGTGTCGGTGACAGACATCGACACTGCCGGTGTGGTGGTGAGCGATTCGACGCTGGACGTGGCCGAGGACGGCACGGCGTCGTTCACGGTGAGGCTGGCGACCCAGCCGTCGCATTCGGTGTCGGTGTCGGTGGTATCGGGTGATCTGGGTGCGGCGACGGTGTCGCATGCGTCGCTGGCGTTCACGACCCAGAACTGGGCGGCGGCGCAGACGGTCACGGTGACCGGTGTGGCCGACAGCGATGTGTCCAATGAGACAGTGACCGTGTCGCTGTCGGCGACGTCGACGGATCTGGGCTATTCGGGCAAGACGGCGTCGGTGGCGGTGTCGGTGACAGACATCGACACTGCCGGTTTGGTGGTGAGCGATTCGTCGCTGGAGGTGGCCGAGGACGGCACGGCGTCGTTCACGGTGAGGCTGGCGACCCAGCCGTCGCATTCGGTGACGGTGTCAGTCGGTTCGGACGACACGGGTGCGGCGACGGTGTCGGACTCGTCGCTGGTGTTCACGACCACCGATTGGGGCACCGCCCAGACGGTGACGGTGTCCGGTGTGTCGGACGAGGACGCGTGGGACGAGTCGGTGGCTGTGTCGTTGTCGGCGGTGTCGGTTGATGCTGATTATCAGGGCGAGACCGGGTCGGTCGCGGTGTCGGTGGCCGATGACGAGACGGCTGGGCTGGTGGTGAGCTTGGACACGCTCCAGATCGATGAGGACGGTTCTGGTTCGTTCACGGTGAGGCTGGCGTCGCTGCCGTCGGCGTCGGTGTCGGTGTCGGTCGGCTCGGGCGATGTGGGTGCGGCGACGGTGTCGCATTCGTCGTTGACGTTCACGACCACCGATTGGGGCACTGCGCAGACGGTGACGGTGTCGGGTGTCGCGGATGCGGATGCGTGGGACGAGTCGGTGGCTGTGTCGTTGTCGGCGGTGTCGGTTGATGCTGATTATCAGGGCGAGACCGGATCGGTCGCCGTGGAGGTGGCCGATGACGAGACCGCGGGTGTGGTGGTGTCGGTGTCGAGCTTGGACGCGCTGGAGGTGGCCGAGGACGGCAGCGGCACCTTCACGGTGAAGCTGGCGAGCCGGCCGTCGGCGTCGGTGTCGGTGTCGGTGGTCTCGGATGATGTGTCGGTGGCGACGGTGTCGGACTCGTCGTTGACGTTCACGACCACCGATTGGGCGACGGCTCGGACGGTGACGGTGTCGGGTGTCGCGGATGCGGATGCGTGGGATGAGACGGTTGACGTGTCGTTGTCGGCGGTGTCGGTTGATGCTGATTATCAGGGCGAGACCGCTTCGGTGGCGGTAGAGGTGGCCGACATCGACACTGCCGGTTTGGTGGTGAGCGATTCGTCGCTGGACGTGGCCGAGGACGGCACGGCGTCGTTCACGGTGAGGCTGGCGACCCAGCCGTCGCATTCGGTGACGGTGTCAGTCAGTTCGGACGACACGGGTGCGGCGTCGGTGTCGCGTGCGTCGTTGACGTTCACGACCACCGATTGGGCGACGGCTCGGACGGTGACGGTGTCGGGTGTCGCGGACGAGGACGCGCTCGATGAGACGGTTGACGTGTCGTTGTCGGCGGTGTCGGTGGATGCTGATTATCAGGGCGAGACCGCTTCGGTGGCGGTGTCGGTGACAGACATCGACACTGCCGGTTTGGTGGTGAGCGATTCGTCGCTGGAGGTGGCCGAGGACGGTACGGCGTCGTTCACGGTGAGGCTGGCGACCCAGCCGTCGCATTCGGTGACGGTGTCAGTCGGTTCGGGCGACACGGGTGCGGCGTCGGTGTCGGACTCGTCGCTGGTGTTCACGACCACCGATTGGGGCACCGCCCAGACGGTGACGGTGTCCGGTGTGTCGGACGAGGACGCGTGGGACGAGTCGGTGGCTGTGTCGTTGTCGGCGGTGTCGGTGGATGCTGATTATCAGGGCGAGACCGGGTCGGTCGCGGTGTCGGTGGCCGATGACGAGACGGCCGGGCTGGTGGTGAGCTTGGACACGCTCCAGATCGATGAGGACGGCAACGGCTCGTTCACGGTGAAGCTGGCGTCGCTGCCGTCGGCGTCGGTGACGGTGTCAGTCGGCTCGGACGATGTGGGTGCGGCGACGGTGTCGGATGCGTCGTTGACGTTCACGACCACCGATTGGGGCACTGCGCAGACGGTGACGGTGTCGGGTGTCGCGGATGCGGATGCGTGGGACGAGTCGGTGGCTGTGTCGTTGTCGGCGGTGTCGGTTGATGCTGATTATCAGGGCGAGACCGGATCGGTCGCCGTGGAGGTGGCCGATGACGAGACCGCGGGTGTGGTGGTGTCGGTGTCGAGCTTGGACGCGCTGGAGGTGGCCGAGGACGGCAGCGGCACCTTCACGGTGAGGCTGGCGACCCAGCCGTCGCATTCGGTGACGGTGTCGGTGGTCTCGGCTGATGTGACCGAGGCGACGGTGTCGGACTCGTCGTTGACGTTCACGACCACCGATTGGGCGACGGCTCGGACGGTGACGGTGTCGGGTGTCGCGGATGCGGATGCGTGGGATGAGACGGTTGACGTGTCGTTGTCGGCGGTGTCGGTTGATGCTGATTATCAGGGCGAGACCGCTTCGGTGGCGGTAGAGGTGGCCGACATCGACACTGCCGGTTTGGTGGTGAGCGATTCGTCGCTGGACGTGGCCGAGGACGGCACGGCGTCGTTCACGGTGAGGCTGGCGACCCAGCCGTCGCATTCGGTGACGGTGTCGGTGGTATCGGGTGATCTGGGTGCGGCGACGGTGTCGCATGCGTCGCTGGCGTTCACGACCCAGAACTGGGCGGCGGCGCAGACGGTCACGGTGACCGGTGTGGCCGACAGCGATGTGTCCAATGAGACAGTGACCGTGTCGCTGTCGTCGACGTCGACGGATCTGGGCTATTCGGGCAAGACGGCGTCGGTGGCGGTGTCGGTGACCGACATCGACACTGCCGGTTTGGTGGTGAGCGATTCGTCGCTGGAGGTGGCCGAGGACGGTACGGCGTCGTTCACGGTGAGGCTGGCGACCCAGCCGTCGCATTCGGTGACGGTGTCAGTCGGTTCGGGCGACACGGGTGCGGCGTCGGTGTCGGACTCGTCGCTGGTGTTCACGACCACGAATTGGGGCACCGCCCAGACGGTGACGGTGTCCGGTGTGTCGGACGAGGACGCGTGGGACGAGTCGGTGGCTGTGTCGTTGTCGGCGGTGTCGGTGGATGCTGATTATCAGGGCGAGACCGGGTCGGTCGCGGTGTCGGTGGCCGATGACGAGACGGCTGGGCTGGTGGTGAGCTTGGACACGCTCCAGATCGATGAGGACGGTTCTGGTTCGTTCACGGTGAGGCTGGCGTCGCTGCCGTCGGCGTCGGTGACGGTGTCAGTCGGCTCGGGCGATGTGGGTGCGGCGACGGTGTCGCATTCGTCGTTGACGTTCACGACCACCGATTGGGGCACTGCGCAGACGGTGACGGTGTCGGGTGTCGCGGATGAGGATGCGTGGGACGAGTCGGTGGCTGTGTCGCTGTCGGCGTCCTCGGCGGATTTGGACTACTCGGGCGAGGTCGGGTCGGTCGCGGTGTCGGTGGCCGATGATGAGACGGCTGGGCTGGTGGTGAGCTTGGACACGCTCCAGATCGATGAGGACGGCAACGGCTTGTTCACGGTGAAGCTGGCGTCGCTGCCGTCGGCGTCGGTGACGGTGTCAGTCGGTTCGGGCGATGTGGGTGCGGCGACGGTGTCGGATGCGTCGTTGACGTTCACGACCGCGGATTGGGGCACCGCGCAGACGGTGTCGGTGTCGGGTGTCGCGGATGCGGATGCGTGGGACGAGTCGGTGGCTGTGTCGTTGTCGGCGGTGTCGGTGGATGCTGATTATCAGGGCGAGACCGGGTCGGTCGCGGTGTCGGTGGCCGATGATGAGACGGCTGGGCTGGTGGTGAGCTTGGACACGCTCCAGATCGATGAGGACGGCAACGGCTTGTTCACGGTGAAGCTGGCGTCGCTGCCGTCGGCGTCGGTGTCGGTGTCGGTCGGTTCGGGCGATGTGGGTGCGGCGACGGTGTCGGATGCGTCGTTGACGTTCACGACCGCGGATTGGGGCACCGCGCAGACGGTGTCGGTGTCGGGTGTCGCGGATGCGGACGCGTGGGACGAGTCGGTGGCTGTGTCGTTGTCGGCGGTGTCGGTGGATGCTGATTATCAGGGCGAGACCGGGTCGGTCGCGGTGTCGGTGGCCGATGATGAGACGGCTGGGCTGGTGGTGAGCTTGGACACGCTCCAGATCGATGAGGACGGCAACGGCTCGTTCACGGTGAAGCTGGCGTCGCTGCCGTCGGCGTCGGTGACGGTGTCGGTCGGCTCGGGCGATGTGGGTGCGGCGACGGTGTCGGATGCGTCGTTGACGTTCACGACCACCGATTGGGGCACGGCGCAGACGGTGACGGTGTCGGGTGTCGCGGATGAGGATGCGTGGGACGAGTCGGTGGCTGTGTCGTTGTCGGCGTCCTCGGCGGATTTGGATTATTCGGGCGAGACCGGGTCGGTCGCTGTGGAGGTGGCCGATGACGAGACCGCGGGTGTGGTGGTGTCGGTGTCGAGCTTGGACGCGCTGGAGGTGGCCGAGGACGGCAGCGGCACCTTCACGGTGAGGCTGGCGACCCAGCCGTCGCATTCGGTGACGGTGTCAGTCGGTTCGGGCGACACGGGTGCGGCGACGGTGTCGGATGCGTCGTTGACGTTCACGACCACCGATTGGGGCACCGCCCAGACGGTGACGGTGTCGGGTGTCGCGGATGCGGATGCGTGGGACGAGTCGGTGGCTGTGTCGTTGTCGGCGGTGTCGGTGGATGCTGATTATCAGGGCGAGACCGGGTCGGTCGCTGTGGAGGTGGCCGATGACGAGACCGTGGGCCTGGTGGTGTCGGTGTCGGGCCTGGAGATCGACGAGGACGGCAACGGCTCGTTCACGGTGAAGCTGGCGTCGCTGCCGTCGGCGACGGTGTCGGTGTCGGTTAGCTCGGGCGATACGGGTGCGGCGACGGTGTCGCATTCGTCGTTGACATTCACGACCACCGATTGGGGCACCGCGCAGACGGTGTCGGTGTCGGGTGTGTCGGATGCGGATGCGTGGGACGAGTCGGTGGCGGTGTCGCTGTCGGCGTCCTCGGCGGATTTGGACTACTCGGGCGAGACCGGATCGGTCGCGGTGTCGGTGGCCGATGATGAGACGGCTGGGCTGGTGGTGAGCTTGGACACGCTCCAGATCGATGAGGACGGTTCTGGTTCGTTCACGGTGAAGCTGGCGAGCCTGCCGTCGGCGTCGGTGTCGGTGTCGGTCGGTTCGGGCGATACGGGTGCGGCGACGGTGTCGGATGCGTCGTTGACATTTACGACCACCGATTGGGGCACCGCGCAGACGGTGACGGTGTCGGGTGTCGCGGATGCGGATGCGTGGGACGAGTCGGTGGCTGTGTCGTTGTCGGCGTCCTCGGCGGATTTGGATTATTCGGGCGAGACCGGATCGGTCGCGGTGTCGGTGGCCGATGACGAGACCGCGGGCCTGGTGGTGTCGGTGTCGGGCCTGGAGATCGACGAGGACGGCAACGGCTCGTTCACGGTGAAGCTGGCGTCGCTGCCGTCGGCGACGGTGTCGGTGTCGGTTAGCTCGGGCGATACGGGTGCGGCGACGGTGTCGCATTCGTCGTTGACATTCACGACCACCGATTGGGGCACCGCGCAGACCGTGACGGTGTCCGGTGTGTCGGACGCGGACGCGGACGATGCGACGGTGGCTGTGTCGTTGTCGGCGTCCTCGGCGGATTTGGATTATTCGGGCGAGACCGGGTCGGTCGCGGTGTCGGTGGCCGATGACGAGACCGCGGGCCTGGTGGTGTCGGTGTCGGGCCTGGAGATCGACGAGGACGGCAACGGCTCATTCACGGTGAAGCTGGCGTCGCTGCCGTCGGCGACGGTGTCGGTGTCAGTCAGCTCGGGCGACACGGGTGCGGCGACGGTGTCGCATGCAACGCTGGTGTTCACGACCCAGAACTGGGCGATCGCGCAGACCGTGACGGTGTCCGGTGTGTCGGACGCGGACGCGGACGATGCGACGGTGGCTGTGTCGTTGTCGGCGTCCTCGACGGATCTGGACTATTCCGGCGAGACCGCTGAGGTCGCTGTGGATGTCGACGATGACGAGACGGCCGGGCTGGTCGTGAGCTTGGACACGCTGGACGTCGATGAGGACGGCACGGCGACCTTCACGGTGAAGCTGGCGTCGCAGCCTTCGGCGTCGGTGTCGGTGGCAGTCAGCTCGGGCGACACGGGTGCGGCGACGGTGTCGCATTCGTCGTTGACATTTACGACCACGGATTGGGCGACGGCGCAGACGGTGACGGTGTCGGGTGTGTCGGACTTGGACGCGTGGGACGAGTCGGTGACCGTGTCGCTGTCGGCGTCCTCGACGGATCTGGCTTATGGGGGCGAGACCGCTGAGGTCGCTGTGGATGTCGACGATGACGAGACGGCCGGGCTGGTCGTGAGCTTGGACACGCTGGACGTCGATGAGGACGGCACGGCGACCTTCACGGTGAAGCTGGCGTCGCAGCCTTCGGCGTCGGTGTCGGTCGCGGTGGTCTCGGGCGATGTGGGTGCGGCGACGGTGTCGCCGACGCCGCTGGAGTTCACGACCACGGATTGGGCGACGGCCCAGACCGTGACCGTGACCGGTGTGTCGGACGTGGACACCGACGACGAGACGGTGACCGTGTCGCTGTCGGCATCAGGCGGCGACTACGCGAACCTGGCCGGGTCGGTGGCCGTGACGGTGGCCGACGACGACACACCGGCCGATCCTGAGATTGTGGTGAGCCCCAACCCGCTGGACGTTGACGAAGGCGGAACCGCCACCTTCACGGTGAGGCTTGCCACCCAACCGACGACGTCAGTCATCTTGCTGGTGCGATCCGACGACTCCGACATTGCGACCGCTGATCAATTCACGCTGAACTTCTCGACGCAGGACTGGAGCACCCCCCAGACCGTGACAGTGACGGGCGTCGAAGACGACGACGGCAAGGACGAATCGGTTGAGATCCAACTGGAACCGTTGACGAGCGACGCCGTCTATACCGACTTGTCTGCGTCCGCGCTGGTGAACGTGATCGACAACGACACCCCCAGCGTCGTGCTCAGCGCATCGATGCTGGATATCGGAGAGGGCGCCACCAGCGTGTTCACGGTGAAGCTGGCGACCCAGCCGGCTGCTTCAGTCACCGTGACAGTCACCTCGAGTGACTTGGGCGCGGCGACCGTCACGACCTCGACGCTCCCATTCACAACCGCTAACTGGAACCTGTATCAGGCCGTGTCGGTGCGGGCCGTCAACGACAACGATGCCTACGACGAGACGGTGACGCTCACGTTGTCGGTGGTATCGAACGACGTCGACTACGACGGCGTCACCAAGACCCTCACCGTGAACGTCGAGGACTCCGCACTGGCCGGGATCGAGTTGAACGCGACCACGCTGAATGTCGAAGAGGGAGGCACAGCGACGTTCACCGTCAAGCTCGCGACCCAGCCCGACGACTCAGTGACGGTGGCCCTGTCCTCTGGCGACACCACCGCGGCGACCGCTGCGCCGACGCCGCTGGCTTTCACCACCGTGAACTGGGCAACGGCCCAGACCGTGACCATCACGGGCGTGTCGGACACCGACGCGGTGAATGAAACCGTGACCGTCACGCTGTCAGCAATGTCGACTGACACCGAGTACAACGGGCTGTCAGGGACGGTGATCGTCAACGTCGACGACTCCGCTGCGGCCGGGATCGAGTTGAGCGCGACCACGCTGGATGTCGATGAGGGCAGCACTGCTACGTTCACGGTGAAGCTGAAGTCGCAGCCCACCGACGACGTATCGGTGGCGGTGACCTCTGATGACACCGGCGCAGCGACCTTCGCACCGACGCCGCTCACGTTCACGGCGCTGAACTGGCAGACAGCTCAAACCGTGACGGCGACGGCGCTGCCCGACATCGACTCCATCGACGAGACCGTCACCGTGACGCTGTCGGCAACATCGAACGACGCTGAGTACGCGGGCCTCTCGACCACGCTGGCGGTCTCTGTTGCCGACACCACCGAGAACGCACTCCCGCAGATCACCAACACGAATCTGAGCGTCAGCCTCGACGAGAATTCTGCGCTGAGCCTGCAAGTGGTCGCAGTGGACACCGACGCCGAGGACTCGATCACCGCGTACACGATCGACGGCGGCGCCGACTCGACGCTGTTCTCGATCACTTCCGCCGGCGTGCTGTCGATGGTCAAAGACGGAGCCGCATTCCTGCCCGACTATGAGGACCCCCAGGACGCAAGCACTCCGGCGGACAACGAGTACGAAGTCGTCGTCAAGGTCACCAGTGGCACCGCGGATCGTGTGCTCAGCACCACGGCGACATTCGTGATCGTCGTCTCGAATGTGGCCGAGCTGCCAGGCCCGCCGTTGGGCGTCGAAGTCACCCAGGAGAACCTCACCTCGCTCATGGTGAAGTGGAACCCGCCCGTGAACACGGGACCACCGCTGACGTCCTACGACGTCGTGTACACGATCGGCAACAGCGCCACCGAGCACCGCGTACAGGTCGCAGCCAGTACCACGAGTCACCTGCTGTCAAACGACGCAGTCATCAACAAGGGCAAGACAATCAGCGTTTACGTCGTGGCCACGAATGCGGAAGGCCAGGGAACGGAGTCATCGACGATTGCGGCTCGCACCGATGAGTGCGATGCAACGGCCGACGGCGCGTGCAACGCCTCGTTGTCCAGCAATAACGGGAAGCTGGGCCGCATCAACGTCCATGACACGACGGCCGACACCGACTGGTTCAGCATCAGTCTTGTCGCCAACACCGACTACCAGATCGATGTGGTCGGCGTCTCGCCGCAAGGCTCCCAAGCGCTCGCCGATTCCTACATTGCGATGTACGACGACCGGGGCACCGCCATCGCCGGTGCCACCGACGACAATGGCGGCACCGACAACGAAGCGCAGCTGATCTTCACGCCCGACGTCAGCGGCACCTTCTACATCGCAGTCTCCGAGTCAGGCGGGGACGCGACCGGCGCGTATCGAGTGAAAATCGCCGCGGTCAACGTTCCCCCGGCATTTGTTGGCGGCGACACCAAAACGGTCACCTACGACGAGGACAACCGGAGTTTCACCGTCATCGTCGAAGCTGAAGACGCCGATCTCGAAGACGGCAACGCAACGCTCTCGATCGCTCAGAATGCGACAGATGGCGGCGCCGACTACGCCACGTTCACGATTGACGCGATCGGCTTCGTGACTCTCAACTCCACGTCGAAGCTCGACTTCGAGGCTCGCACCGCGTATGAGCTGAAGATCACCGCGACCACCGGCAGCGGCACACGCATCAAGAGCTCGGTGCTGACGATCACCGTCAACGCCACCGACGTCGAATGCGCCGCCGATGACACCACCACGTGCGAACCGCTGCAGGACGTGCCCGAGATCGAGGACATCGGCACCAACGGCACCGATGTCGACTGGTTCTCCACGAGGCTCACCGGGGGCACGTCGTACGTCATCGAGGCAGCCGGCGCCGACGCCACTCCCAGCGGCGGCACCTTGGCGGATCCCGTCGTAGCGCTCCTCGACGCCGACGGCGATCCGGTGACGGCTTCCGATGTCGCGATCACCGATGCCGACGCTGACGCCGACGGCATCGCCACGATCATGTTCACGCCCAGCTCGACCGGCACGTTCTATATAGCGGTGAGCGAGGACGGCGCCGACGCCATCGGCACCTACACGCTCACGATCGGGCAGGCGGCCAATGCGCAGCCGCAGATCACCAACACCAGCCTCGATGTGTCCGTTGCGGAGAACGCAGCGCTGAGCCTGCAGCTCACCGCGGCCGACGCCGACACCGAAGACTCGATCACCGGCTTCCGCATCGCGGGCGGCTACGACCAACGCTTCTTCGCTGTCACCACTGCCGGCGTACTGTCGATGGTCTCAGACGGGGCGGCGTACCTGCCTGACTTCGAGCGTCCCGGCGACACACCGATCGGCTCGGCAATCGGCGACAACGTGTACGAAGTCGATGTCGAGGTCACCAGCGGCACTGGTGTGCGACGACGCACCGGGACGGCACACATCACCGTCACCGTCACCGACGTCGACGGCGAGGCGCCGGGCGTGCCGACCACGCTGAATGTGACCAACACCGCACTCGGCTCGATCGAGTTCAGCTGGGCTGCGCCCGACAACACCGGACCCGATCCAGTGAGCTACACGCTGCAGTACCGGCGCATGGGCGACACCGCGTGGACCGCCGGGACCGTCAGCGGGCTCACCGGCGAAGCGACTTCGCTGGCTGCGGGCACCGAGTACCAGGCGCAGGTGCGCGCCAGCAATGCAGAGGGCGACGGCGCATGGACTTCGGCGGTGAGCGATTGGTCCGACGACTGCGGCGCTGCCACGTCCACGACCTGCACCGTGCTTGTGGGAGGCGCCACGCAGGGCCGCCTCAGCCAGCGGGCAAACAACAACGACACCGACTGGTTCTCCGTGACGCTCGAGAGCGGGGTCACCTACGTCATCGACATCAAGGGCGATGAGACGAACGCCTACGGCGGCACTTTGGACGACCCCCATCTGGCGCTGAAGAACGCCACCGGCGGCGGGATCCCCCAGCAGAACGACGAAGACAGCGGCGAGGGGGCGAACGCCCAGCTGAGCTACACGCCAAGCACGTCGGGAATCGTGTACATCGTCGCGTCTGCGTTGCGCGGCAACATTCTTGGCACCTACACCGTCGAGATCAGAGCCGAGGACGACTGCGCCGCCGACGAGGACACGACGTGCTCGGTGACCCTGGGCAGCGATGCCACAGGTGACATCGAGTTCGATGCGGACGCGGACTGGTTCGAGGTGTCGCTCGTCGCCGACACGGAGTACCGCTTCGCGGTCCGAGGCAGCGACGCCACTCCCGACGGCGGCACGCTGGTCGATCCGGTGGTGACGCTGTACGACGCCGACGGCGATGCGGCAGCCGTTGCAGGCGTCGCAGTGTCCAATAGCGACTCTGACAGCAACGGGATCGCCGAAGTCACGTTCACACCGAGCACCGCTGGGAACTACTACATCGAAGTTTCCGAGGATGGCGACGACGCTGTCGGCACCTACACCGTCGAAGCGGCGATTTTCGTTGCCAACAACGCGCCGAGCATCACCAACAGCGACCTCAGCCTCGATCTGGACGAGAACGACTTGTTGAACGTGCAGATCGTCGCGACCGACGACGACAGCGAGGATTCCATCACCGGCTACTCGGTCATGGGCGGCACGGACATGGCGCTGTTCACGATCAGCAGCTCGGGCGTGCTGTCGATGGAACGCAACGGCACAGCGTTCGCACCCGATTTCGAGGATCCCCAGGACGCCAGCACCCCGCCCGACAACGTCTATGAGGTGCAGGTCTCGGTCACCAGCGGCACGGGCGACCGGGTGATGACTACGTCCGCCGATGTCACTGTCACGGTCATCGACGTGAGCACCGATCGGCCTGACGCACCGCAGTCGCTCCAGGTGATCGCTGAATTCACCAATGCGATCAGGATCGGCTGGACGACGCCTGCCAACATCGACGACGCCACCGTCACCGGCTATCGCTACACCTTCACCGACACGAACGGCGCCGATACGACCGGTGTGACGACCAGCACCCAATACCTGCAGACGAACTTGTCGAGCGGCGCGCAGTACACGATCACAGTGGTGGCGCTGTCGGCCGCCGGCGACTCGCTCAACAATCCGACCATCACCGCGCATGCCGACGACTGCTCCGCGACGACGGCCTCGCTGTGCACGGTCGCGGTGGGCGGCGAAGAGTCCGGCCGCATCAACATCGATACGACCACGCCGGACCGCGACGCCTACGGGGTGCAGTTCGTCGCAGACACCGAGTACCGCTTGCGCGTCGTAGGTGGCGTCGGCAACGACGAGCTTGCCGAGCCTGCGCTGCGTCTGCTCAAAGCCGACGGGAGCGCGGTCGTCGTGGGCGGATCGCCCGTCGAAGACCTCTGGGTGTCGGGTCCGCGCAACGTCAGGGTGAAGTTCACTCCCGAAGCCGACAACACGTACTTCATTCAGGTGGCTGAGAACGGCGACGACGCAATCGGCACCTACACCGTCGATGTGGTCGTACTCAACGCGCCGCCAAGCTTCGACGAGGGCGGCGCTCGGACGCTGTCGGTGGCCGAGGGCGCCACGCTGTCGCAGACCGTCAACGCCAGCGACACCGACGTGTCTGACCAGACCGTCGAATTCTCCATTGCGCAAAATGCAACCGGCGGCGGCGCCGACTACGCCTCATTCGAGATTGACGCGAACTCCGGTGCGCTGACACTGGCCTCCGGAGTCGTGCTCGACTTCGAGACCAAGTCCAGCTATGAGGTGAAGGTCACGGCCACTTCCGGCGCCGGCGCCCGCGCCAAGAGCGCCGCACAAGCCATCACGGTGACCGTGACTGATGTCGAGTGCGCCGCTGACGACACCACCGAGTGCTCGGTCACGCTTGCGGCGTCCAATGCCGAGTCCATCGGCACCGCAGCCGACGTCGACTGGTTCGTGCTCACTGTGGCGGCGGGCGCGACCTACCAAGTCGACGTGACGGGTGGCAGCGGCACCCCAGAGTTGGTGTCGCCGACGGTGACGATCCTCGACGACACCGGCGCTGACCTGTCGCCGGCGGCAGCCGACAGCGATGACGGCACCGACAACGTTGCCAGCGTCACCCTCGTTGTCGAAGGCAGCTCCACGGTGACCTACTTCGTCGTGGTGGCCGAGAACGGCGACGACGCCACCGGTGATTATGTCGTGTCGGTAACCGATGTCACCGAACGATCAGTGTCCGAGCCGTCCGGTGGGGACCTGCCTGCCGCCGACTCCACCACCGGCCTGGTGCTCGTGGGCGATGAGGTCACCGGCCGCGTCGCAACCAGCGGGGATCAGGACTGGTTTGGCGTCGAGCTTGCGGCGGAGCGGATGCACCGATTCGAAGTCACCGGAGCTGCCGGCAGCGGCCTCGCCGACCCCGTCGTGACGCTCTATGACGCATCGGGGACGGCGGTCACGGGCGTGTCCGACAGCGACGCAGACAACGACGGCACCGCCAGCGTCGATTTCGAGCCCGACGCCACCGCGACGTACTTCGTGGAGGTCTCGGGGCTCGCCAATGCGGTCGGCGGCTATGTCTTGACGGTTACCGATGTCACGCCCAAGCTGGTCACCGACCTCAAAGCGGGTGTTCAGCACACGTGTGCGCTGTGGGATGACGGCGCGGTCGGATGCTGGGGTGACAGCGCTGATGGGAGGACCGTTGCGCCGTCGAACGTGAGCTTCGATTCGATCGCCACCGGAGCGCAGACATCGTGCGGGATCACCCCCGAGGGAACCATCGCGTGCTGGGGCAAACAGACCGGCGGGCTGACCACACCTGCGGCAGGCACAGACTTCGTCGCGGTCGATGTCGGCACCCTCCACGCGTGCGCATTGCGCTCAGACGGCACGGTGGCGTGCTGGGGCTTTGACAGCGACGGCAACACCACGCCGCCGACCGATGCCGACGGCGACGAGGTGCTGTTCTCGCTGATCGCTGTCAACTGGTACTACGCCTGCGGCATCACTTCGACCGACTCACAACTGGAGTGCTGGGGGAGGCCGGGCACCTACAACGTCACGACACCGCCGGCAGGTGCGTTCGACGCGGTCGTGCTCGGCGACCAACATGCGTGCGCGCTGCGCTCAGACGGCACGGTGGCGTGCTGGGGCAACTCGGCCAAAAGACGTACCCAACCGCCGACGGACGCCGGCAACGCGGTGGAGTTCTCGGCAATCTCAGCCGGACAGCACTACACGTGCGGTATTCGGCAGGATGACTCGCAGATCCAGTGCTGGGGCGATGCGTCCGAGATAGCCAGCTTGGCCGTGTCGGGCCCGTTCCAACGGGTCGCAACAGGCTCGGCGCATGTGTGCGCTCAGCGGGTGGACGGCGACCTGTTCTGCTGGGGCGCGAACGAAAACGGCGAGATCGACCTGCCGGCCGAGCTGGCTGCGGACGACTGCACGGCCGACACCTCCTCGTTCTGCGTCATCGAGGTCGACGAGCATGCGCACGGCAATCTCGAAGCGGCCGACGACGTGGACTGGTTCAGCGTCGAGTTGGAACCTGGGGTCAGCTACAAGGTGTATCTCGAAGGCGCCATGGACGCCGACGCCGTCGATGATCCGAGCATCGTCGGCGTGTACGACGAGTCGGGTGTGCTGCAGGCCAACACCGCCGACGCCGACTCCGGCGTCTTGACCGACGCCATGACGCTGTTTGAGCACAGCGAGACATCCGCGGCGAAGTTCTCTGTCGGGGTCTCCTCGCAGGACGGCGGGGTCGGCGACTACTGGCTGTGGGTGTCGCGACGCACGCCTGGCAGCGATGTCTCCGAAGATTCGTTCGATCTGCCGTCCCACGCCGGCACGCCGGGGTTCGTCACCGTGGGGGGACAGGCGACCGGCACAATCACACCGCAGGCGGGCATTGCCGACGAAGATGCCTTCGGCGTGGCGTTCGGGTCGGGACGCTTCTACCGCATCGACGTTCTCGGTGACTGCGCTGCTGACCGGTCCCAGGACGGCGGCTCGCTGGCCGATCCCAGCGTTCAACTGCGACGCCCCGACGGCACACGGCTGTTCCCCGGCCTGGTCGTTCATGTCAACAAGGTTGTCGGCGGCGGGGCGGCATCGAAGTTCGCTGACGCCGACAGCGGGACATGCAGCAACGCGCAGCTCGAACTCGAGGCGCTGGCTGACGGCGTGCACTACGTCACGGTGTTGGGCGCAAGCAGCGGCGACGAAGGCAGCTACACCGTTGCTGTCGAAGAAATCGCGCGAGCGGTGGAAATACACGCAGGCACGCAGTTCTCCTGCGTGCGGTTCAGCGACCGCAGCGTGGAGTGCTGGGGCAACTCAGCCGATGGGCGCACCGCGCCGCCCGCCGCCACGTTCTTTGACCAGATCGAGCTTGGCCCCAACGCAGCGTGCGGCGTCAAGACCAACGGCGCCATCAGGTGCTGGGGCAAGGACGACACGTTCAATACCGAGCACCTTCCGCCGGCGCAGAATTTCGTGTGGGCCGGCGTGGGCGAAAGCCATGGCTGCGCACTGACCTCGGACGGCACCGTTAACTGTTGGGGCCTCAACGACGGCGACCCACCTTCGGGCGTAACGTTCGGGTCGATCTCGGTCGGCCCCAACTACAACTGCGGTGTCCATACGTCAGGCGGCTCGGCGAATTGCTGGGGGAACGACGCGAACGGCCGTGCATCGCCTCCTTCGGAATTCTTCTTTTCGGTGGCGACCGGCGGCAACCATGCCTGCGGGATCAAGACGAACAACCGCGTGACCTGTTGGGGCCAGAGCACCAATGGCAAGACGTCACCGCCGTCAGGTTCGTTCCGTTCGATCGACAGTCTTGGCGACTTCACCTGTGGCATCACCCAGGACAAGTCTGTGGCGTGCTGGGGCGACGACGACGACACCGGCCGGGTGGACGACGCCCCCGACGGCACGTCATGGGACCGCGTGGGCGTGGGCGGCTCGCATGCCTGCGCCTTGAGCAGGGATGGCATGGTGACCTGCTGGGGCGACAACGCCGAGGGCCAGACGGACGCGCCGCCAGCGCTCGTCATCGACGACTGCGCGGCTGACGACAGCACGGACTGCACAGGGGTCATCGACGGCGCCGTCGCCGCGGTGACCGAGGTGACCGACGACGAGGACTGGTTCGCAGTCGAGTTCGATCCCGACGTGACGTACCGGGTCTACCTCGAGTCGGGCGACGCAGCGAACGGCGATGCCGAGGACCTGCAGATCGGGGGCATCTACGACGGGACCGGGACGATCGTCGCCGGCTCCGCCGACACGGATTCGGGCACGTCGCAGGATGCGCTCGTGCTGTTCGAGCACAGTGAGACTGCGGCTGCCACGTTCTTCGTCGCTGCGAACGTCGAGAGCGGTGCGAAAGGCGCGTACCGACTGTGGATCGCTACCCACACGCCCGCAGCAGACACGAGCGAACCGGCGAGCAGCGACCTGCCAGCCCATGCCGGCACCCCGGGGCACGTCACCGTCGGCGGCGAGGCGACTGGTGAGATCGGACAGGGCTCCGACGTCGACGCGTTCTCAGTACAGCTCGAAGCCGGCTCGACCTACACGATCGACGTGCGCGGCGAGTGCACCTCTGACGCTGCCGAAGACGGCGGCACGCTCGCAGATTCGGTGGTCGAGCTGCTTCAATCCGACGGGTCACGGCTGGACGCGACCATCGCGACCCACCTCAACGCTGTCAATGCGCAAGCGTCATCGCAGTTCCGTGACGACAACAGCGGCGAGTGCAGCAATGCCCGCATCGAGATCGAGGTGCTTGCCGACGGCGTGTACTACATCACGGTGAGCCCGGCGGCTGCATCGGGCGCGGGCGACTACGGCGACTACTCCGTGTCGGTCGTTGACGTCACCGACTATCTGATCGAGACGATCGCTGCGGGGTCACAGCACACCTGCGCATTGATCGAGGACGGCAGCGTGGCGTGCTGGGGCCTCTCGGACAACAGCCGCACCACAGCGCCGTCGAACGTGTTGTTCTCCCAGATCGAGCTCGGATCTGCGGCGACATGCGGGACGACCAAAGAAGCCGGCATCGAATGCTGGGGCCTCAACAACAACGACAACGTCAACCACGCTCCCACGGACACCCCCTACATATGGGCCGGCGTCGGGGTCCGGCATGGTTGCGGTCTGCGTCGAAGCGGCGAGGTCGAATGCTGGGGCGACAGCGGCGGCGGACGCACCACGCCGCCCACCGACAACGCCGGCGACGACATTGAATTCAGCGCAATCTCGGTGGGCGGCCAATTCACGTGCGGCATCCGCGCCGACGACGGCGGCCTGGCGTGCTGGGGCCTGGCGGGGAGCGACCGCACCGTTCCGCCGACCACCGGCAGCTACACCGCGGTGGCTGCGGGCGCGCAACACGCATGCGCCATTGCCACTGACGGCACGGTGACGTGCTGGGGCCGCAGCGACGGTGACCGCATCGCTGCACCGGCCGGGCAGTTCACCGCGATCGACACCATCGCGCAGTTCACCTGCGGCATCGGCAACGACGCCAGCGTGGTGTGCTGGGGCGTCGACTCCGCTGAAGGCCGGGTATCGGGCGCGCCCGACACGGGCAGCTTCGTCGACATCGCCGTCGGTACCGACCATGCATGTGCCCTCACCAACTCAAGCGAGGTGTTGTGCTGGGGCAGCGACGCCGACGACCGCTCCACGCCGCCCTCGACATTGCCGCTGGGAAACCCCGGCCCTGTCTTCACCAGCTCGGCCACCGTCAACGTGGACGAGCACGACGTGGTGTCCCACTCAGTCGTCGCGACTGACAACAACCCTGAGGACACGGTGACCTACGGCATCACTGGCGGTGCCGACCAGGCATCGTTCCGGATCGACCCGTCGAGTGGGGCGCTGACCCAAGCGGGCGGTGTCGAGTTCGACCACGAGACCGGTCAGCTTCAATACACCGTCATCGTCACCGCGACCAGCGGCACCGGCGAGCGCGAGCTGAGCGCCGACCAGACCATCACGATCACGGTTCACAACATTCGGGAGCTGCCGCCGGTAGCCGACGTTGCGCAGCTGCATACCCACGGCACTGATTTCGTAACGCTGTCGTGGAGCGTCCAGGAGCATTTCGGGCCGCCGATCACAGCGGTCACCGTCCAATACCGCCTATCCAATGGGGTGTACTCGTCGCAGGATCTCGTGACCGTCGCGCCGGACACGCAGCGCTCCGGACTCATCCAGATCACCGGGCTCGATGTCGACACGGAGTATGTGTTCAGGCTCGGTCTCCTCAATGCGGACGGCCCCAACTCCTGGTCCGCTGAGTTCACGGCCTCCACCGACATCGCCGACGACTGCGCTGCGGACACGTCGACAACGTGCGCGGCCACGGTCGGCGACTCGACGTCGGGCAGGCAGGGCGTGCAGCCCGAAATCGACTGGTTCGGCGTCGACCTGGTGGCGAACGCGCACTATGTGCTGTACCTCGAAGGTCACAGCCGCAACGGGAGCGCGTTGGCGGCGCCGGTGATCGAGGGCGTCTATGGCGCGAACGGACACCTCATCGCCGGCACCGATGCACCCGGGACGGGCGCGTCGTCGTCGAGCTATCTCGAATTCACGCCGAACGCCACGGCGAAGCACTACGCGGCCGCTGGCCGTAACGGCGACGGGGGCGACTACCGCTTGTGGGTTGCCGATCAGCGGCCCGCCGCGAGCGTCTCGGAACCCACCAGCGACTTCCCCTGGCACGCCGGAACGTCCGGTCACGTCATCGTCGGCGGCTCGGCGACCGGCGAGCTGGAATCGGGCACTGACAACGACGGCTACGGCGTGGCGCTCACTCACCACAGGGAGTACCGCATCGAGGTCAAGGGCGAATGTGCCGCCGACGACGGCGGCGACCTCGCCAATCCCGCGCTGCGGCTTCGCACGATCGCTGGAGCCACGCCCTCCGCGACGCAGATGGAGCACGTCAGCGACATCGAGACGACGGCGTTCTCCGATGACGACAGCGGCGACTGTGACAACGCATCGCTGGACGTCCAGGTCTTCGAGAGCGGCGTCTACTACGTGTCGGCGATGCACAGCGTCGACGCGGCGAACGGCGCGACGGGCACCTACACGGTCGCGGTGACGGACATCACTGCAACCGGGGTGATGGTCTCTGCGCCGACTGTCTCGCTTGGCGAGGGCGATACCGCCACCTACGAAGTCACGCTCGCGACCCAACCCACCGCAGCGGTCACCGTCACGGTGAGCACCGCCGGCGACAGCGGGGTGACGGTCAATCCGACGACGCTGAGCTTCACGACGAGCGACTGGGGAACGCCCCAGACCGTCACGGTGACCGGCACCGAGGACACCGACGCTGCCGACGTGGTCGGCGCTGTGATCAGCCACTCGGCTGCGGGCGGCGACTACGAGGGGCTCACCGCAACCGTGGTTGCCTCCGTCGATGACGACGAGACCCCCGGCGTGACCGTGTCGAAGACACAGCTCGACGTCGCCGAGGGTGACGGTGCCACCTACAGCGTGCACCTGGACACGCCGCCGACGACCGATGTGGAGGTCAGGATCACCCGTGCGGGCCGAGGCGTTTCACTGTTGTCGTCGAGGCTGAAGTTCACTCCCACTGATTGGAACGTCGCGCAGACGGTCACGGTGACCGGCAACGACGACAGCGACGCCCAGGACCAGACGGCGACTCTGCAGCATCGTGCTGTCGGCGGCGAGTACGCGGCCGTGACCGGCGACGACGTGGTCGTGACTGTCACCGATGCCGACACCAACAGCGTCACGATGGACGCCACGAGCCTCGACATCGACGAGAACGGGTCAGGCTCCTACACGATCAAGCTGGACACTCGGCCGTCGGCGGACGTCACGGTCACGATCAGTGTCGGCGGCAGCAGCGATGTGGTCGTGTCGCCGTCGACGCTGCGTTTCACCGACTACGACTGGAACGTTCCCCAGGCAGTCACCGTGACGGCCCGCGATGACGGTGACAGCGCAGACGACAACGCCACGCTGACGCACACCATCGCCGGGGGCGGCTACGACTCGGTGAACGTCGCCACGGTGGCCGTGGCAGTCAGCGACGATGACGATGTCGGCGTCACGATTCTGCCCACGACGGTGAACCTGAGCGAAGGCGGAACGGCCGACTACGCGTTGGCGCTCGACACCGAGCCGACCGGCACGGTGACGGTGACCGCGACGACGACGGGGGACAGCGACATCACGGTGTCGTCGTCGACGCTGACGTTCGACGCGTCGAATTGGAATGTGTTCCAGACGGTGACGGTGACCGCCGCTGCCGACAGCGACACCGCCCAGGACACTGCGACGATCAGCCACACCGTCTCTGGCGCCGACTACGGCTCAGCAGTCGCCGACAGCGTGACGGTCAACGTCAGCGACAGCCAGACGCTGGGCGTCACGGTGACGCCGACGACGATCAGCCTCGACGAGCCGAGCTCACTCACTAACAATCGGACCACCTCATTCGACTACACGGTGGTGCTCGACGCGGTGCCATCGAGCACGGTGACGGTGACGCTGAGCACCGCCGGCAGCGGCATCACGCTGTCGCATTCGACGCTGACGTTCACGACCGGCAACTGGAGCAATTCGCAGACCGTCATGGTGACAGCGTTCGCCGACGACGACGCAAGCGACGCCATTGCGGTCATCACCCACGCGGTTTCGGGCGGCGGCTACAACGCCGTCGCGGCGCCGTCGGTGCTGGTGACGGTCGCCGATCCGGTCGAGCCGCCCGCGGCGGTCACGGTGACGCCCGGCGACGAGTCATTCCGCGTGGAATGGTCGCCCGCTGTGTTCCGCGCCGACACCTCGATCACCGGCTACAGCGTGTGGCACAACCGCCCAGGCGGCATCCTGAACCGCATCCGCGTCAGTGCTTCGGCCACTTCGCATGCCGTCACCGGTTTGTCGGGGCGCAACAACCAGGACTACGAAGTCGTGGTCAGCGCGGACACCAGCGAAGGGGCCTACTTCACGCCCAAGGTCGAGACGACGATCGGACTGCCCAGTGCCGTCGTGGGGCTCGAAGCGAAGCCGGGCGACATCGGTCTGTATGCCTATTGGGATGCGCCGGCGAACCACGATGCGCTCACGGCGAACGGCCTTCGGGTCAGGTATTTCGTCTCGCTGCGGGCGTCTGGGGAAACCGGTCCATTGGGCGGCTGGCTCATTGACGACACGTATCTGCGCATCGCCCAGACATCACAAGGTGCGCTGCTCACCAACGGCACTGAGTACCAGGTGGAGGTCATCGCGTACCTGTACCCGGCGGTCGGCCAAATACCGATCGCCACCGGGCCGACAGCGAGCGCGGCTGGCACTCCGAACAACCTCGGAGTGGACACGACCACACCGACCGGTTTCGAGTTGCCAGAAGACGACTTCCGCCACGCGGTCTTGCGCGACACGATCGAGCACATTGTCGCCGGGATCGAGGAGACCGCAGATCCCGCTGTGGCCGGCTGGCTGCGGCAGGCATGGGACTGGGTGTCGGTCGGCTACGACGGGCAGTTCCACAACCCGAATCTGTACTGGCGCTACTACGCCACGAGCCTGGATCCCGACGCCAATGCTTTGGGCAGCGTTGCCTTCTTGTGCACCGACAGCTCAGTCGTGGACCCAAGAACGGAATTGCCGTGGTGCCACGCTCCCAATCTCAGCATCAGCCTGCACCTGTTCTGCGGCGACAATGTCGAACGCTCCGTCTACGAAGCGTGCTTGGACAGCGAGACGGCCGCAGATCTCGATCCGGCTGCCCTCGCCGAGAACGAGCAGCTCGCGCACACTGTCGTGCACGAGCTGATGCACGCGTACCAAGGCAGCGTCCGAGAAATGACAACTGATGTCGGCACGAGTCCGACGCCCATCGGGGCGGCCATGCTGCATTCGCTGTCTGCCAACCGCTCCACCTGGATGCGGGCCGTCGAGGCGTGCGCGGTCGAGGTCTTGGCGGTCACCGCCGAGATCGTCGTGCTCGGCAGTGACGTCTCGCCCTACATCACCGACTGCCTGGGCATCGACGGGAACACGCCGACGACATGCCAGAACAGCGCGGTGTCAGCACGCTGCGAAGCCATGAGGTCGATGATGCGCAACGAAGTGCCGCAGTGGTACATCGACCGCTACACCGACGATCCCGCTGGGCTCTGGTCCGACATCATCTCCTACACCACCTTTGACGGGGCACGCCTGGCGACGGCGGCCCGAACGACGAAGATCGTTCTCCTGCAGGGGTTCGAATCAGAATTCAGCGGGTACTGCGACCCCAAGACCGCCAACAACGCGATGTTCGATGCCGACACGACGATCTTCAATCCGTGGGTCGCCGGCGGCTGCGAACCTGGCGTGCCAGCCACGGTGACCGTCACCGAAGGTGCCGGCACCAATACGTTCGAAGTGTCCTGGACCGCTCCTGCATCGGCTGGCGGCGCCACCCTCAGCGGTTATGAGGTGCAGTGGAAGCGCGGCACTGAGGCCTACAACGACACACGTCGCAATACTGTCGACGCCGGTGTGCTCACCACCACGATCACCGCGAGCGGCAGCGGCAATGTGACCCTCCGGGTGCGCGCCGTCAACGAGATCGGCGTGAGCACCTACGACGAAGTTACCTGCACCGAGAGCGGCGGTACCTGGAGCTGCACCACCGCAGCGCCATCAACCCGCAGCGACGCGCCAGGCGCTGGTGCCGAGAACGCCAAGCCGTCACGCCCGCCCGTCAGCCCCGCACTGGCCACGCCGGTCGAGCGGTAGAGCTGGGTCCGGTAACGCAGCAGGCATGAGTGCGGTCGGCGCCTCGGCGCCGTCTGCGAAAGTACGGCTCGACTTCAGTCGACCTCAGTTGGCGTTGGGTGATTCGCTTGGCTGGTCCGGCGCCAGCGATTCGAGAAAGCAGGTGACGAATGTTTTCCATTCGTCGACGCTGGGTGTGCGCCGATGTTCGTCGTCTACGTTGACGGCGAGATAGGTACCGATTTCCAGGGCTTGGCAGAACAAGACGATGGCGTCGGTACTCAGTGATTGTTTGATCAAACCGGATCCCTTACCGCCGTCGACCAGCTCCGACAGGGCGTTTGCCTCTTGTTGGAGTATGCGCGCAACATCCTCGCTGAACGTCCTGTCGCGCCTTGCGATGACGAACGCTTCGAGCATCAGATCGCGAGGCCCGTCGGCATCAGGCAACAGAAGCAGGGCTGCTCCAAGCGCCGTGAATTGTTCTTGCGGCGAGCTGTGGATGTAGCGGACCGCAAATAGCGCGTCTCGAGATCTGACGTATTCGACGGTGGTGAGAAACAGCTCGGCCTTGTTGGTCCATCGCGCGTAGATCGCGCCTGTCGTGAGTTCGCACCGCCGAGCGATGTCAGCGACCTTGGCTGACTCGAAGCCTCGTTCGCCGAACACCTTGACGGCAGTTTCTAGTAGGCGCCGAGTGATCTCCTCAGATCCTCTCGATATAGCATTGGTAGGTGGCAAGTCCAGCAGGTCAGCCCTTGATGTGCGTCTCATTAATAGTTCACGTTACTCTCTTTCAAAGCGCAAGAGTTTCATCAGATTACTGATTGCACAAATAGGAAGGGTGATTTTCATCGTGATTATGGCTATCGTTCCCGGGTCCATGAGCGACGGCTCATGTTCCTGGCCCAGACCTATGCATTCGGGTCACATGGGAAGCGGTCTGGTTGAGCTGAGAAATCATATGGATGCCGTCAACAGCACGAAACTAATACAGATGCACGATATAGGATCAAAAAGGCGGTAAACGGCTTGACCCTATTTCGTCAGAGCATTTTCGTTGGGAGCGGAGTTTCGCGCGATTTCGCCCACTGACGCTGTCTGCGATCAGTTGCCGAACGCCGTCCGTTTCGTGAATAGTTGCCGTTCTTACTAGTATGCGCCCGTGCAAGAAAGCGGTGACGTTATGCCCGGGTCCCGAAGTCGTGCCGTGGGGCGCGAAACCGATTCCGACGATGCCACACGCAGGTTGTTGGACGCTGCGACGACCGAGTTCGGCGCGCGTGGCTATGAGTCCGCCACGATTTCCGAAATCGCCCGAGCATCCGGCTCGACGCCCGACGCCCTCCATGCCCGATGGCCCAATAAGCGTGAATTGTTCACCGCCGTCATCGAACACGCCGTAACGCAGCGCATGTCGCGCTCGCTCCCGAATGCTGAGGCAACGGCAGCCGAGAAGCTCGAGATGCTGGGCTCGTACATGCTCACATCGACACGAAACGAGACACAGAGCCTCTGGATCGAGGCGTGTGTGAGCGCGAGGCGCGACCCGGTACTCCTCCCAGCGGTTGTCGAGTCCTTCGGTGCGGAGGCCGATGAGCTGGCGGAGATCGTGAACGAGTGCAAGTCCACCGGTGTCATCGACCCTTCTTTGAGCACTGAAGCAGTCGTGTTCTTTTTTCAATCTCTCGGCCTCGGGATGAATCTTGTCGTGCGTGACCAGGCTCAGGACCGAGTTCGGCCCCACGGCGAGGCGTGGGCCGAAATCGTTTCGCGAATCATCCGGACGATGGGTTCGACGATGCCAGACGAATCGGCGAGCGGAGACTCAAGCTAGAGGCGGATGGTGGGCGAAGCCGGCCAGCTCACTCCGGCCTCATGACTGAGAATGCGCAGATCGCGGCGGGGCTGGCGTGGGCGTCAGCGGGCGCTTGGAGTTTGTTGAGCGCCTACGCATCGGTCACGGATCTGCGCAGGGGCGTGATTCCCCGCCGTGCAGTGTGGATCGTCGGAATGGTGATCGCCGTGTTGCTTGTCGCGGCCTCGATCGTGCTGGGCGATCTTGGCCGGGTTGGGTGGGCGTTCCTTGGGGCCGGGTCGATCGGCGCGTTCCTGGAGATCGTGTATCGCCTGTGGCCTGGCCGCATCGGATTCGGCGACGTGCGCCTCATCATCGTGAACAGCTTGCTGGCAGGCTGGTGGGGCATCGAGTGGTCATGGTGGGCACTGTGCGCCGGTGCCGTAGCGGAGCTGCCGATTGCACTCGTGGCCGTGATCCGCCACGGTCGTCAAGCCACAGTGCGATGGGCGCCCGGTCTTGGGCTAGGCACCGCTGCGGTGGTGGCGAACCGGCTGCTGTTCATCGGTGCCGTCGGCTGAAAAAGCGGAGCCTTCGCGAAAACGTGGGATGTGAGGGGTTGAGGGTCCGCTTGTAGGGGTCGAGGCCCTGCTGGGATCGGTGGTGATTGAGCCACGATCCAGGAGGGCCTCGATGGGTGGGGGTGTGCTTGACGGCTCGAAGAGGCGTACAAGGCAGCCATCGACGCCCGCCTGGGCCACGCACGCCATGTCCTGGACCGGTTCCACGTCATCCGATGGTTCAGCGCGGGACTTGTCGCGGTGCGCCGCGACGTCCATCGCCGCTCTCCGCTGGTCGTGATTGCGAATAATCGCTACTATCCTGTCCCTTGTTCGTGAGTCGGTTCGCAGCTTGCACGTTGCAGTTACGAAACAAGCAGGTGAGGTTCGGTGGTGGCGGAAGCGGACAGCGCTGAACCTGAAATGAACGGTGACGGCCCCGAGGCGCCGACTGCCGCCCGAGCGGAGAAAACCCGTCGCAAGCTCTCAGAATCCGGTCGGCGCGTGCTCTTCATCGTGCTGGGGCTCATAGTGCTCGTCGGTAGCGTGCTCGGCTTCTACCTCACATCTGACGCGTTCGACGACCGCGTCGCGGTACTCATTGCGGCCCGAGATCTCCAGGCCGGCGAGATCCTTACGAGTGACGACCTGAGCCCGGCGCTCGTCGTGGTGGGTCCGATTCCGTATGTCCCATGGAATCCGTTCACTCGGTTGGATTTCGATGGCAAGGTCACGCTGCAGGCCATTCCCGCCGGGGCGCTGATACTCGACGATCACGTAACGGATGCCGAGACCGTGCCCGTCGGTGTCGAACTCGAAGTCATCGTGCCGCTCGACACATCATTGGCCACCGACGGCGTCCTCGAAGGCGATGACGCGCTGCTCGTCGATCGGGGTGCCGAACCCGCCGAGTCCGACCCGGGCAGGCCACGCAAGGTGGTGCGCCAGTTCACGCTCACCAACTTCGACGGCTCGCGGATGCGGCTGTTCCTCGCTCCTGAGGAATGGGCCGAATGGAGTCAATTGCTCGACGACGTCGGCGGCTCGCTCATGGTCGTGCCCATTGGCATCGGAGGCGACGCCGATGAGACAACCCAGAGGCTCAACGCGGTGTGGGAGGCGCAATGGAAAGCGGCCGTCGTCGCAGTCGAACGTGTTGCAATTGCCATCAAGCCCAGTGCCGGGCCCGGCGAACTCGAAGTGGTCGTGTCGCTCGATGCCAGCCTCGTTCCATCGGGCGTGTCCGACGGCGAACTCGTTCTGCTCATCGATCCCGGCGTATCGCCCCTCGGAAATAACGCGGGCCGTGCGCGCTCGGTGATCGGAACGTTGCAACTCGAGAACTTCGAAGGCGGTCAGATCCGCCTGTTCGTCCCGCCCGAGGAGTGGCTGCACTGGCGCTTGATGCCCGATCGGCTCGGCGCAAGTCCGATGGTGCTGCCCGTGGCCGATGGCACCGATGTCGACGACATGATTCAGCGGCTCAACGAGCTCTGGCTCCAAGCGCACGAAGCCGCGGGTCGGGCGCAGGTGACGGGCCCATGATCGCTATGCCTGTGACCAGCGTTGCCGTCGCGCCCCCTGGCGTGCGACTGGCACGCTGTCCCGGCTCCGACGCCGTTGTCACGACTGGCAGGCCGCAGTGCTAGCCGTCCTTCGGGCCTCCCGCGGCCAGCTCGATGCGGGCTCGATCAGTCTGGCGCTTGCCCGCCGCTGGAGTGCCGAGGGCGATCAGGTGCTGCTCATCGACGCTGACGTGTCGGGTTCGCGACTCGCCGAACGGCTGGGCATCGAGCTGCGGGCCGACTTCTCGCCGGCCGTTCGCGGCATGCCGTCGCTGATCGTGGCCCGCTCGCGGCTCACGCTGCATCTGCTCGCAGAGCACTGCTACAGCCTCGACACCCCGGCGGGATCGCTGTGGGCGCTGTTCGCTCCCTACAGCCCGGTCGGCGCTCAGCTCGCAGCCGATTGGCTCTCAGAGCGGGTCGTCGACCTGATGGCCGTGGACAAAGAGCGCAGCCTCGTCACCGCGATGGCAATGGACGACGGCGCTCTTCGGCTCGCCCCGGTGCTGCAGGCATCCCACGCCGTTGCGGTCATCGCTCCGGTGCCGAGCGTCGATGCCGCCCGCATGTTGCGCGCCAGCTGCCGCGAGGCCGGCCTGTTGGGCTTCGAGCGCAACCACCGGCTCCTCATTGCCGAAGGCGACTGCCCGCTCGACGCCGATGCGATCCTGCTTGAGACCGGACTGCATTTTGCCGGCAGCCTGTCGATGATCGACGACAGCCGAGTGCTGCGCTCCCAAGGCGGACGCAAGGAGCGGGCGTTTGCTTCGCAGCTCGACGAAATCGCCGCCCGGATCGCGGCGCTTATGAACATTTACGCCGCCGAAGCCGACCATCTGGCCCCGCTGCACCCGCCGGCTGCGCACCCGCCGGCTGCTGAGAAGACGAACGGCGTGACTGCTGTGGCTGGCGCTGCTGCGGCCAATGGTGCTGCGCCCAGCGCAGGGTTAGGGGCCGATGGATCAGCGAGGCCCAGGCACGATCGCCTCGCCGACCTGCAATCCGCGTTCGAAGGCATCAGCTGACCATGTCGCTGCGCGAAGAGATCTGGGAAGCGGTCAAGCCCGAGGTGCAGCAGTTCCGTCTGAACGCGGTTGACGACGGCGAAACCGTCAACGAGCGCTGCCACGACCTCGCCTCTGTTGCTGTGCGCTCGCGCGAGGCCGAGGCGCTCAACGACACCGGTCAGATGCTGGTCGATGCCGACCTGGACTGGATGTGGGACCAGTTGTGCGCGCTGCTCGGCGCCGGTCCGATGGAGCGCTTCCTGCGGCGAAACGATGTCGAGAACATTTACGTGTTCGGCCCCAACCGGGCGGTGTTGTCGCTCACCGGAGGTCGTCAAGAGCACATCCACGAGGCGGTGTTCGCCGACGAAGGCGACATGGTCCGCTACATCGCCCATCTGGCGACCACGCACGGCCAGACCGGCCGCCGGTTCGACCAGTCGGCGCCGCTGCTCGACCTGCGCCTGCGCACCGGTGAACGCATTTTCGCCGCCATGGCCGTGTGCGGCACTCCGTTCTTGACGGTCCGCTGCCACCGTCACCGCGCTGTCCGGCTCGAAAATCTGGTGGCCGGCGAGTCGCTGTCGGAGCAGGCCGCCGGTTTCCTGCGAGCCGCTGTGCGGCCGCCGGCGCCCTCCAACGTGCTCGTCTGCGGCGCCTTGGGGTCTGGCAAGACCACCCTGCTGCGTGCCCTGCTGTCCGAGGTGGGACCGTCGGAGATCGTGTGCACCCTCGAGCAGACCTTCGAGCTGTTCTTGGACCAGACGCACCCGCTGACGTTCGCAGTGGAGACCCGCGAGTCCAACAGCGACGGCTCAGGCGAGATCACGATGGACGAGCTGGCCAAGCGTTCGCTGCGCTCGGGCGCCGACCGGGTGATCGTGGGCGAGCTGCGCGGCTCGGAGGCCGCCACGTTCCTGTCTGCCTGCGGTACAGGCTCGGACGGTTCGATGGCCACGATCCACGCATCGTCCACCCGCCAGGCGTTGGCCCGGCTGGTGCGTTATTGCCTGGCCTCGGTCGGCTCGGGCGTGCAGTCCGCGTTGATCCAGGAAGCCGCCGAGGTGATCCACCTCGTGGTGCACCTGCGCGGCGATCCTCGCACCGGCTTCCGTGGCGTGAACACCATCTCTGAGGTGATCGGCTCCGAGGGAGACCGGTTCGAGATGCATGACATCTTCGGCCGTCGCAAGCGTGGCGGGCCGCTCGAACTGTTGGGCCGGCCCCGCAACGCTGAGGTGATCGAGCGGATCGTCGAGGGCGGGCTCGACATCTCCGATTGGCCAGATGCCATCTGACGTGCTGATAGCCGTCGTGTTCGGGGTGCTGTTCACGGGCGGGCTGGGCGCCGTCGCAGTGTCACGCCCACTGAGCCGGTCCGGTTCACAAGAGCGCCACGCAGCCAGCGCTGCAGCTGGGGTGCGCGCCCGGCGAGCACCGGTGCCGGCGCCGAGATCGGATTCTGGCGCTCGGCTCAACTCGGTGCGGGTGGTGCAGATCATCGCCGCCACCGCAGGCGGCGCAGTGGGCTGGTTCGCGACCGGATTGGCGGGCATGGCGATGCTGCTGGGCGGCCTGGGAGTGCTGCTGCCGCCGTTCATGGCTGCCCCCGCCCGGCGCAGGCGCCAGACCCGTATCGCGCTTGCCTGGTCGCTGTGGAGTCGCCAGCTGGCCGAGCTGGCACGTGCCGGTTCAGGTCTCAGCGATTCCCTGACGGGCAGCGTTGACCACGCTCCCGTCGAGATCCGGCCCACGGTCGAGCGCGTGTCGGCGTCGGCGGCGCTCAACGGGCTGCCTGCTGCGCTCGAAGAGCTGTCCCAGATGGGCACCGTGTGGGAGCCCGAGGTGGCAGCCGGCTTGCGCATGGCTGCCATGTCGGGAGGCTCGGTGGCCGACCCGCTGCTGGATCTGTGCGGGCGCATCGGCGACGTCGTCGACTTGCACCGGGCCAAGACCGAGGCCGTTGTGCAGTTGTGGACCCAGACGATTGCGCTGCTCGGGCTTGCCGGCGGCGTCGTGACGCTGATGTACCGCAACAACCCCGCCTACTTCGAGCCCTACGCGCAAGGCACCGGTCAGCTGGTGTTCGTGGGGATCTCGGGCATGCTGCTGATGTCGACCGGGTTCTTGGTGTTCCACTCGGTGGTCCGCGAGCAGAACTCGGTGCTGGTGGCACCCAAGCGCCGCAACCGGGCGAAGGATCCGCTGTGAGCGCCACCGTGGCGGTATTGGGATTCTCCGCAGTGCCGGCACTGCGCTGCGCTGCTTCGGGGGCGTTGCCATGAGCCCGTTGATTGTCGTCGCGGGTGTGCTGTTCTTTGCCGGCGTCGTGCTCGTCGTATTGGGCTTCGTCGGGCCGCCGCGGCGCCGAGACAACCCGCAATCGCCTGGCGGAACGCTGCGTGACCTGCTGCCCAGAATCAAGGAAGGCGAGGAGCAGAACTTGCGCCTGGCAGGTATCACGCCTGAGTCGTACTCGCTTCAGCGCGTCGCCGGGCTGGTTCTCGGACTGATCGGCGGCGGCCTGATCAGCGTTCTGACGGGGCGCGGGCCACTGGGCATGGTGCTGTTGATCGTGGTCGTCGGGGCCGGCGGCTGGGTGCTGCCGATGATGGGCGTGCGCGACACCGCCAAGAACGCGCGCCTCGAACTCGACCAAGTCATCCGCGTGTGGATTGCACTGGTGGCCCAGCAGGTCTCCGCGGGCGTCGATCCCAGCGTGGCGATGCTCGACGCGGCACGCGCCGGCGATCGTTATGCGTGGCAGCTGCTGTACCGGTCCTTGCTGGCAGCTCAGCAGGAGCGCCGTGCGGCGTGGGAGGGCCTTGTCGACATCGTCGGGCGTTACGGCATTCTCAGCCTCTCGTCGGTGGTGTCGGCGCTGGGCCTTGCAGCCGAGCGCGGAACGCGGCTCTCCGCCGCCGTGCTGGTGGCCGCCGACACGCTGTGGCGCGAGACCACCTCGCGCGAACGCGAGAAGGCCGCCCGCCGAGCCCAGATCGTCGTGCTGCCTGCCACCGGGATCGCGTTGGCGCTCGCTGGCATCCTCATCTATCCCCCGTTCACCTCGTTGACTGGCGGCGGAGCGGTCGGCGGCCTGCCGTGAGAACAGCGTGGTGATGGGTGCGTGCCGCGACGAGCGGGGCCTGATGACGCTCGAATGGCTGCTGATCGTCGCCTTGACGGCGACGCTGGGCGCAGTCACCTCGGTCGTGGTGCAACGAGTCGTCGACAGCGAGGTCGAGATCGTCGGGGATCCCGCAGTCCGGTTCATTGACGCCGATGTCCGCGCTGCCTCGATAGCGGACGCTGCGAACGCCGCAGCGGTACTGGCTGGCTACGACGACGACGTGTTTGCGCAACGGTGCGGGACGCAGCTTGTGTCGGACTTCATCCGTGTCATCGCCAGCGCGAACTGGACGCCTCCCTTCACGAGCCCCGGATTGCCTCCTGTGCTGGAGACGCCGGCGGTTTGCGCCATCGAGCCGCTCGCAGGCCTGCGTGGCTAGCGGGAACATTCAATGAGCACTCGAAGGTCAGCAGACTGGCAACTCTGCTGGAATCAGACTGCTTCCGCCGTCGAGTCCTCTGCGCACCACGATCGCCGGCCCTTGAGCGGCTGCGTAGACCGGTTCCCAGCGATCCGGCCACAGCGCAGCCATCGGCCCGAACGCCTCGCCCGAGATCACCACACGCACCCATCCTGTTTCGCCGGCAACCGGACGGCGCTCGCCCACCGACTGCAACCCGGCGTCGCCCGGACCGTCGTAGCACCAGTCGCTATGCACCTGAGCGACGCCGGGCCGCCACCAGCGCCATCCGTCGGATTCGCCCGCAACGCGGGCCACCGTGTCCTTGACCTGCTCGACCATCTCGAGCACCTCAGGGTGCGTTGGGATGCCCAGGTACGGTTCGGCTGGGTCGTCCGAGTCGGCGAGGAAGTCGGCGTCGGCGGTGTAGCGCCACGCAGTGCGCAGGCCCTCCGAAGCGGCCGTCTCGGCTTCTGCCCGTGCGTTGCTCACGATGAACGCATGCACGAGCATCACCAGGATCGCCATGATGATCGCAGGCCACAGAATCAGCAGCGCCAGCGTCTCCCCGCTGTCGTCGCGTCCGCCGAACTGGCCGCGCGCACCGCGTCCGCCGGCCTGACCGCTCACGCTGCGTCCACGTGGCGCTATGGCGCGGATCGAGCGAAGGACGACGGCATCCAGAGCCGGAACGGTACGTCGTCGTGAGGTTGACACAAGTCATGACCATTATCGGAGCGAAATCTTGGAGGCACAACCCATGACGCCAACGAAGGCAACGAAGGCGAAGCGGCCGCATCCCGTGCGGACGCTTACAGCAGTGCTTGCTCTCGCGCTGGTGGTCGGCGCTTGCGCGAGCGGTGACAGCGACGAGCAGGAAGCGGCGTCGAGCACCACCGCAGCACCTGAAGCCGACGAATCGCAGCCGACGCCAACGCAGGCCCCGGCGACCACGGTGACAACGACGACTCCGGCGCCTAGTGAGCCGCCGCACGTCGCTCCGCTGGCGTGGGGCAACTTTGTGCTGTCGCCGCGCATCGCCGACAAGCTCAGCAACGGCGACGACCTGAACTTCGTCATCTCGCTGACCTCGACGGGTCCCGCTGGCGGGGCCGCACCGTTCGAGGCGGGTTGGTTCCAGGCAGGTGCCGATGTCGCAGCAGCACACGGCGTCGGCATCGATGCCCGAGTCGTCGGTCCGTACACCGCTGACGCTGAGGCGCAGGCGGAGACTATCGAAGCGCTCATCGCATCGGGCGACATCGACTGTCTCGCGGTGGAGGCGTCCGCGCCCGGCGTGATGCGTCCCATCATCGGCACGGCCGTCGATGCCGGCATCCCCACCTACACCGTGGGCGGGGACAGCCCCGAATCGAAACGGTTCGCGTTCTACGGCTCCGACGACTTCGCCTCGGGCGAGATGGCCGGATCGCTGGTGGGCAAATGGGCCCTCGACGGCGGCATTCTCGTGCGCCGCGCTGGGCTGCAGGCCGGCGACGGCGGCGACCGGCGCTCGGTCGAACGGATGAGAGGCTTCGTGGCTGGGCTTGTGCAAACGCATTCGAGCGTCGAGTGGGTGAACGACCCCACCACGGTCGTCTCGCAAGGCTTCGAGTCGGTCGCCGTGTATGACGCGTCGGAGGCCTGGGTGCTCGACAACATCGATGTCGACATCGTGTTCCATCCCGACTCGGGCCTCGAGACTGTGGCAAAGGTCATCGCAGACCGACTGCTGTACGGCGACATGTACGCCGTCGGTTTCCACATGAACGAGGCGGTGGCCGACTACATCCGACAGCGGGTCGTGGTCGCCGCGATGATTCCCGGCAATGCAGAGCAGGCCCGACAAGCGGGCACTGCCTGCGGTGGCTTCTTGCTCGCGGGTGAGCACCAGACCGCGACGTTCATCGTGGATCCGGTCGCGGTCACACGCGACAACGTTGACGAGATCGACTGGACCCAGTCGGAGAACCGGTAGCGACGGTTCTGGAGCGTCGCAGGTCGGCCCACGAGCACGCGAGCCGGAGGCTCTGTGACAGCGCAGCAGGTTGCCCACACGGTCGCGACTGCGGGTCGTGGCTTGGCGCGCCGTGGTGGCCGGTTGGCGCGTCGTGGTCTGGCGCGCTGTCGCGGCCGGTTGTGGCGTCGCGGCTGCGCTGGCGGTGCGATGAGCCTGTGGGTGGTGCTAATGGTGCCGGTGTCCGCGTTCGCCGCCTTGGTGGCTTTGGCGGGCCCGCAGCGGATTGCGGCCGAGTCCACCATGCAGGAGGCCACCGACGATCTTGCCGAATTCGCCGCTGTGTGGCGAATCGGCAACGACCAGGCCGGTGGCGCGTTGCCGGCATTCCCGCCCGAGTGCGCACGCGACGAGAGCCAAAGGCAGGTCGTGCAAGACGAGATCGACCGTCTGCAGGGCCTCGTCGAGAATCCTTTAACGGATCCGAACAATGTGCCCCAGCTCGAAGCGGACCGAGACGCTGAGGTCGCCAAGCTGACGAATTGGGACGCTCGCTGGGATGACGTGGAAGCCATGTGCGACATGTTCTTCGAGAGCGTCGTGCGCGACCTGGGCTACCTCGGAGTCGAAGTGGGTTCTGTGCGGGGCTTCTACAGCGACTCGCTGCTGTCGGCAGAGGAACTGCCCTGCAGAGCGGGGTCGGTCGTGGTGCTCGACGCGGTCTATGTGGCATTGGCCGCCGACTGGGCCAATGCCGGCTGGGCGAGTGCGCAGGTCTGGCCCGGTGGGATGCGGGTGGCTGCTGCGTCGATCGGCCGAGCCTCCCGCGCCACCGACTCCAACGCCGACGCGGGGCTGCCAGTGTGCCCGGAATCGCTCCGGCTGTTCGACGAGCAGGGTCGGCTGATACTGGAGCCAGGGTCGCCATGGCGCACCCTCGTGGAGTCGGTGCCGCGCACTGCGGTGTCGGGCTGAGCGGTCAGCATGGTGACCAGGCATCGGCATCGCCGTCACTCCCCGGCGCAGACGGTTCGTCGACGTGCGTTCGGTGGCCGTGACGTCTTGCGTTCCGACAGCGGTGTCGACGTGCCGCAGGGCGTGATGTGTCGGTGTCTGTCGGGCTCCCGCATGCGCAACGAGTCGGGATCGGTGTCGCTGGAGATCGTGCTGCTCGTTCCGGTGCTGGTGCTGCTCACGCTGTTCGTGCTGTGGGCGGGCCGCGGCGGTCAAGTCGCGCTGATCGCGGACCTCGCCGCTGAGGAGGCTGCGACCGTCGCTGCGCTGTGCTGTGCGGAGGATGAAGCCGGCGCAAGCGAACGAGAGCAGGTCGTCGGCGAACTGCTCGACGCCCGACCGAATCTTGGCTTTCTGTGCATCGGCGGCGCAAGGGCGCTCAAACGGGACGGCAGCACCGACCCGGAGCTGGTGCGCGAGCAATGGCTCGCGTTCGAACCTGGTCATGAGACTGGCGGTGTCGGCGTTCTCGATATCGGCTTCGCCTGCGAGACCGACGGTGCGGTCGCGCCGCTGCGAGGGCTGTTCCCGACGGTGACCGTCTGGGGTCAGGCCACCGAGGTGGTTCCCCGTGAGCCCCGCAACACCGTCGGCTTCAGCCTGACCGCCTTCTCAGTGGAGGAGGACGCCGGCCAGCCGCTGGTGTTCGAAGTGGTCGCCCACCCGGCGCCCGAAGAGGAAGTGACCCTGTCCTATCGGGTCGCGACCGTTGACCGCCCGGTTGAGGTGAACGGCATTTCGTTGGTGTCGACGGTCGAGTTGGCCGATTTCGAGCATGTCACCAGCTTCGACGATTTGACGATGAATATTGACGGTTACCTGACTGGGCGCGTGGTGATCGCTGCAGGTGCGACCTCGACGCAGATCAGCGTGCCAGTGGTCGACGACGACTTCTTCGAGGGTGACGAAGGCCTGACTTTGCAGATCACCGGCGCAGTGCCGCTCGAGTTCAGTCTCGACGACGCGAACCTGGTAGCGACCGGCACGATCGTCGAGAACGACCGCGAACCGTTCCTGCAGATCCGTCCAGTCTCTTCAGGCGAAACCGTTGAAGGCGGACCTCTGGCGTTCGAGGTGCGCCTCGGCGCCGCCGACGGAATGGAAGCGGCGAGCGCCGAGACAGTGATGGTGACGGTGTCCACCGTCGACGACCCGGCGGGCAGATCCGCGGTATGCCCTGATGGCGCGCTGACGGCGACGGATTGCTGGGCGAGCGCGCCCAGCGACTACGAGGCGCAATCAGTTGTGTTGACATTCGAACGAGACAGCGCCGCCAACCCGCTCACCCAGACATTCACGGTGCAGACGCTCGACGACGACACTTCGCCTGAAGGCGAGACCGATGAGTACGTGCTCGTCGAATTGAGCGCCCCGGCGGGCGCGCCGATCCACGTCAGCCGAGGCGCCGCCACCGGCAAGATCCTCGATGACGAGGCGCTTCTGTCGGTCACCGACGCGTCGGCATTTGAGGGCGACGACATCGATTTCACCATCACGCTCTCGCCGGCACCGGCCGCAGATGTCGTCGTGTCCTACGAGCTGACCGACATCGATCCGGGTTCGCGGAACCCGACGGCAACCCGCGGGGACGCATGCGACGCCGTCGGACCCGATTATCCCCGATGGCCGGCGTCCACTCCAGGTGAGTTCACCGACGCTGGCACAGTGACCTTCGCCAGCGGCGAGACCTCCAAGACGATCACGGTGGCGACCTGCGAGGACTCGCTCGTCGAACTCGACGAGAGCTTCTGGCTCAACGTTTCAGTCGTCAGCGGCGAGGCGGTCGTGCCGGATCCATACGGCGCATTCGGCACCATCGTCAACGACGACATCCCCGTCGTGGAGGTCACCAACCCGACAGCCGAAGAGACCGAGGGCGCCTTGACCTTCAATATCAGCTTGAAGGTTGACGGTCAGCCGGCGCAGCTCGCCGAGGACGTCACCGTCGACTACGAGACCCAAACCGATGAGGGCGCGCAACCCGACACTCAGGCGGTCGACGGACCCGCGTGCAGCGTCGCGGGGACCGACTACCTGTCGGTGGCGGCAACGACGCTGACGTTCTCCGGGATCAGAGCTGACGATCCCACCACGCCTGACATCGACGAATCCGCCCCCGCGACGGGCCACGACGTGGAGGTCACGGTGTGTGACGACGGCGTCTTGGAACAGGGCTCTGAGACGTTCCTGCTCGTACTGAGCAATCCCAGCCTGCCCGATTTGTTGGACGGCAACCCGAACCTTCCAGCCACCGGCACCATCGACGACATCAGTCCGCTCGACATCACGATCGACGACCCAATCGGTCCCGAAGGGTCGCAATTGGAGTTCACCATCACTCTCGTGAATGCTCGCAGCGACACCGTCGCAGTGCTCGCGTGGGAGACGTCGCCCCGCACAGCGAGACAGGCGAGGTCACCGTGCGACCCGCTGACGGAGAACTGCAATTTCGACTACGAGCCCGCCTCTGGTCGTTTCACGCTCACCGAATCGGATCCGGTCATAACAGTTTCTGTGCAGACCCTGTTCGACGAGATCAGCGAGCAGGTCGCCGAGACATTCGCGGTCAACTTGACTCTGGACACGGCCAATTCGGTAGGCATTTCTGCACTCGACGACACGTCCGGAACCGGCAGCATCACCAACGTGAACGTGCCCACGCTGCGCGTCAACGACCCGACCGCCGTCGAGGGCGACCCGCTGGTGTTCACGATTGCTTTGCAGAACGACGACGGCTCCGAATTCGACATGAGCAAGCTTCAAGGAAACGTCGTCGTCGATTACGAGGTGCAGGAACGAAGCACCGATGACGCCGCAACGCCGAACGACGACTACGACCCCACGACAGTCCCGCCGTCACCGGGCATCTTCACGTTCCAACCGAACGGAACCGACAAGTACACGGTCAGGGTGGACACCACGACCGACGGGTCGGCAGAGGGCGACGAGACCCTCGCGCTTGTGATCCGCACTGATACCGATTACGCAACCTCCAACGACACGCTGGGAATCGGCACCATCATCGACGCGCCTCCGCCGACCATCTGCATCTCGGACGCACGGCCCGTACGTGAGGGCCGGGACGCCGTGTTCACCGTGACGCTCGAGAGAGACGGCTGCAGCGGCGTTTCGGCCACCAGCACCGAAAATATCACCTTCAGCTACACCACCGGCGACATCGACGCGCAAGCCTCGCAGGACTACGTGTCTCAATCAGGTGACGTGACCTTTCTGGCAGGCGACGACCGCACCACGCTGAGAGTGACGACGCTCATGGACGACATCTGGGAACTGCCGGAGCGCTTCAGAGTCGACCTCAGCAATCCCGTGAACGCCGTCACGTACCATCCCACAGCCATCGGCACCATCCGAGCTGACTGCATTGACGCCGACAGCGGCCCCCAGGATCCGCCCGTCATCACCGTGTATCCCGAGTCAGGACCCGAATCGACGCTCCAGATACTCGGCCGTGTGTCCCTCAGCAGGCCGCTGTGCGGCTCCTTCCGGCTGGAGCTGCGGCTCGTAGCCGGGACTGATGCCGACGGCAATACCGGAACGCCCGCAGACCCCGATGATGACTTCGACACCGTCTCGGAGAAGTACTTCGTGGACCCAACTGTGAGTGTCGAGCATGCTGCTGCTGTCTCCGAGAAACCGGTGTTCGAATTCAATGATCCTTGGGGAAGTGTCGGAGGGCTCGACGACGACGACCGATACGAGAACGACGAGTACTTCTACGTCGAGGTCAAGTGGGACCCAAGTATGCGGAGGCGCTACAGGTTGGTCGATTGGGTGAGCGCCAAGTACACAATCATCGACGACGACGAACCGCCGAGCCTGCGTGTGACCGACGCTGCCGCGCAGGCGGGTGACCCGATCAGGTTCGAGGTGACGCTCGCCAGCGAGAGCGAACTGCCGATCGAGGTCGAGTACCGCACCGTGGACATCACTGCCCTCAGCGTGGGAGCGAACCCGGACTACACCGGCGAGCAGAACTGGACCTCGCTCACCTTTGATCCCCTTGTCACGAGTGCATTTGTGGAGGTGCAGACCGCTGCGAATGCCCCCGATGAGACTGACGAGACCTTTCTGATCGAGTTTCGCAACGCGGCCAATAGCGCGGTCAACGCCCGGATCGACGACGGCATCGGCGTCGGCACCATCCTCGCCGGGGCGGGGCCGCTGCTGAGCATCCACGATGCAACAGCCGACGAGGGCGACCTCATGGAGTTTCGGGTGGAACTGAGCGAACCGGCAACGCAGCCAATCACCGTGCAGTTCGCGACTGTCGCGCAGCCCGTCGGCGACGGTGTCGCCACCGAGGTCGATGACTACACCCCCAGGGACGGCACGCTGACATTCGACATCAACGAAGACGCAAAGATCATCGACGTCGCGACGATCGACGACGGGATCACCGAGGTGCCCGAGACGTTTCTTGTCGAGCTCTCCAACCAGACGGCCGGTGTGTCGCTGGCGGATCCGAGCGCTGTGGGCACCATCGCCAGCGACGTGCCGTGCATCGACCGGAGCGGCACTGAGCCGATGCCGCACTGGAGTCTCAGCGGAGCCGAGGGAACTCCTGAGAACGCCGGCCCGATGGAACTGACCATCACGCTCGATGAGCCGCTGTGCCAGAACTACGAGTTCTTGTTCCAAGTATCGTCAGACAACCCGGTCTGGCACCGCGACAGCACGGCGACATTCAATGCCGATTTCTTGCAGCCGACGTCGGTGACGCTCGCCGCTCTCGACACCCAGGCGAGTGTTGACGTCGAGCTGATCGACGACGAAATCGCCGAACAGACCGAGCAGTTCAGGTTGAGGGTCTGGTCTGGGACTCCGCCCGTCACCGGCATGCGCCACCTTGCGTTTCGTTCGGAATACCCGCAGATCATCGACAACGACGTGGCGAAGGTGCAGTTGCCGGCTGCGGGCGATGTCCAGACCGACGAGGGGGGTTTCCTGAGCTTCGTGGTCCGGCTGGATCGACCCGCTTCCGAGCCGATCTCGTTCGATTACGTCATCGCCGACGGGCTCGGGGACCCGTCAGCCACGGCGGGAGTCGATTACATCGCGCACAGCGGCACCGAGACGATCGCGGCGGGGGAGCTGTCGGTCACGGTGACGGTGAGGACGCTGCACGACTCGCTCGACGAGTTCGACGAAGAGGTGCTGCTCACGATCAGCAACATTGTCAGCGATGTCAGCGCCGAGCTGGACACGGTGCGAGGCAACTCCGCTGTCGGGCTGATCGTGGACGACGACGAACCGCCTGGGGTGCGGATCGCGAACGCCGACGCCGACGAGGGAGGGACGCTGACGTTCGTGATTGAGCTCGACAGCCCCAGCGGACGCCCGGCCTCGATCGATTTTGGGACTCGTGACGACAGCGCTGTCGCGAACGACGACTATGGGCCACGCTCCGGAATGGTCTCGTTTGCGACGGGTCAGACCCGAGCGACTGTGGACGTGGCGGCACTCGCCGACGACGAGCCCGAATCCGACGAGCTGTTCTTCGTGGATCTGACGGTCAGATCTGACGGCGGCTTGATCATCGACAAGGCGACCGGTGCCGGAACCATTCGGGACGTCAGCGATCGGCAGGTGAGCGTGGCTGATGCGTTCGCCGCCGAGGGCGACGTGCTGAGCTTCGAGGTCAGCTTCGACGGCCCGCTCCGCGGCAGGGACATCACCATCGACTACCGCACCGAGGCCGGCTCGGCGGTCGCGGGCGACGACTACGACAGCACCTTCGAGACCCAGTCCGGCACGCTGCGGATCCTTGCGGGCCAGGCCTCGGCCATCGTGGGGATCCCGACGCTGCAGGATCCTCTCGACGAGGACATCGAACGGCTCCGGCTGGTGCTCTCGAATCCCGTCGGCGCGACGCTGATCGATCCTGACGCCATGGGCGTGATCCTCGACGACGATCCCGAGCCGTCGCTTTCGGTGGACGATGTGGAAGCCACCGAGAACGACGACGGCACGCCGGCGACGTTCACCGTGCAGCTCAGCGAGGCGAGCGGGCGTACCGTGACGGTCGACTACAGCACCCTGGCCGGCACTGCCGCCGCGCCCGGCGACTACACGGCCGCCTCGGGAACGCTGACCCTCGATGCAGGCGACACGAGCGCCACGGTCGATGTGACGTTGACCGACGACGACGCCGATGAGGACATCGAGCGGTTCTTCCTGGTTCTGAGTGGCGGGCAGAATGCCCAGCTTGGCGACCCACAAGGCAGCGCCACGGTGTTCGACGATGACGGCTTGCCGCAGGTCGTCGTTGACGATCCGGCTCCGGTGCGCGAGGAGCCCGGAGCAGTGGTGAGCTTCGTTGTGCGTCTCGGTGGTGCCGACGCCGCTGGCGTGGTCACCGTCGCCTACGCCAGCGAGAGCGCCTCGGCCGTCGCGGCCGACGACTTCGTGACCCAATCGGGCACGCTCACGTTCTCGTTGGGCCAGATCCAGAAGGTCGTGACGGTGCCGCTGGTGAACGACGATGCTCCCGAGGACACCGAGACGTTCCACCTCAGGCTCAGCAACGTCAGCACGTCGACTGCCACGCTCGAGGATGACACGGCGACCGCGACCGTGCTCGACGACGACGACCTGCCGAAGATGTCCGTCGACGCTGCTTCGGGCGTCGAAGGCGGCGTCGCGACTTTCCGGATCAGCCTCAGCCAGTCGTCGGCTCAGGCGGTGACTGTCGACTACGCCGCTGTAGCCGACGCCAGCGCCGGAGGCACCGCTGCGGTGCCAGGACTCGACTTCGACATCGTCTCGGGCACGCTCACCGTGCCTGCTCGCGCCGAGACTGCGACGGTCACCGTCCCGCTGGCCGATGACCAACTCGACGAGCACACCGAGACGTTCTGGCTGCAGCTCGCCGACCCCGACGGCGCAACGCTGCTTGACGCCACCGCGGTCGGCACCATTACCGACGACGACCCGCTGCCGCAGGTGAGCATCGACGACACCGCCGACACAGAAGGGGAAGAGCTGGCCTTCACGGTGCGCCTCGACACGGCCAGCGGCCGCACCGTCACCGTGCCGTGGTCGACCTTGGGCCGCGCCGACACCGACCCCGCCGCTCCCGGCGACGACTACGTCGAGGCGTCGGGCACGCTGACGTTCGCCTCGGGCACCGACTCCCTCGAAGTGGAGGTCACCACCGTCGACGACGACATCCACGAGACCGACGAGACGTTCAATGTGCTGCTCGGCGAGCCCGCCAACGCTGCGCTGGACGACAACGAAGCTGTTGGCACCATCTTCGACAATGACAGCTTGCCGAGAATCTCGATCGCTGATACCGAATTGCTCGAATCGGAGAGCCCGGCCACATTCACGGTGACCCTCAGCCGTCCCAGCAGCCAAGCGGTGACGGTCGACTATGAGACCGCTGACGGCACCATCGGCGAGGCGGCCGAAGAGCCCGGCGACTATGAGCATGACGCCCGCACGCTCACCATCCCTGCGGGGTTCACCGAGGGAGAGATCTCGATCTACGTCGTCGACGACGATGTCGACGAGGAGGTCGAGACCTTCCATGTCAGCCTCAGCAACCCTGTGGGGGCTGTCATCGCCGCAGGGCAGGGGAGGGCCACGGGCTATATCTACGACAACGAGCAATTGCGTGTCAGCATCGGCGACGCGGAGGCGCAGGAGTCCGACGGCACCATCGAGTTCGCCGTCACGCTCAACCACGCCAGCACGAACGACGTCACGGTGCGCTACGCAACCTTTGACGGGACAGCCACTCAGCCCGACGACTACGTCGCCACCGCAGGCACGCTGACGATCACCGCCGGGGATCGCAGCGGCACCATTGCGGTGCCTCTCACCGACGACGATTTCGTGGAGTCCACCGAGTCGTTCCTTGTGCGGCTGAGCAATCCCACCGGCGCAGAGACTGATGTCGACGAGGCTCTGGGCGTCATTGTGAACGATGACGGCAAGCCGGGTTTTCAGGTTGTGGATACGAGGGCACGCGAAGACGAGGACTTCATCACATGGACGGTGATTCTCGACCATGTGAGCAATGAGGAAGTGAGCGTCGACTATCAGACGAGCCTTCGCTTCGAGAGCTGTGACGATGCAGCTCCGCACGGCCCGCACGTGAGCGGCAGGCTCGTCTTCCCTCCCGGCTCAACACGAATGACGGTCAGCCTCCCATTGAGAGACAACGACACCCATTGTGTGGACAGTGATCATTTCATCAGCACATGGCGAGTCAAGATTCGACTCTTTGACCCCTCTCCGAATGCCCGAGTGGTCAACCGCTTCGCAGATGGGTACATCTACGACAACGAGGCTTATCCGAACGTCGAGATTCTGAACGCTTTTACGTCGCAGTGGGCTGCTGAACACGAGGGCGAAGTTGTCGTCACGCTCGTGATGGACATTCACAATGACCTCGACGTCACGGTGCCATACCGTGTCGACGACCTCGATGGTTTCGTTGCGACGGATACGTTCACCCAGGTCATCATCGACAACTACCGCAGTTTTGCCTTGGCAACGGCAGGAGATGACTTCACCGAGGTTGCCTCGGGCAGTGTCACCATTCCGGCAGGCAGCCGGTTTGCTTCTTTCTCGGTTCCGATCGTCGACGACAATCTCCAAGAACCGACGGAGTCGTTTGTGGTTCATCTTGAGTCTGCTGACAAGATCGGCTACTCGACCGATAAGGACAGAACTCGGGGCGTGATCATCGACAACGATGCTGTTCAGGTTTCGGTGGATGATTTCGAGGTCATCGAGTCTGCTGAGTTCGCACAATTCCAGGTGCGTCTGGACCATGCGAGCACGCAGGACGTCACGCTGGCGTATGCGACCGCTGACGGAAGTGGCGTCGCGCCTGCTGTTGCGCCTGCCGATTACACCGCGATGTCGGGCTCACTGCGCATTGTTGCGGGCAGCACTGTCGCCTTTGTCGACGTTCCGCTGGTCGACGACGCCGACGCCGAAACCGACGAGACATTCAGCTTGACATTGAGTGCCGTTGTCGGCGCCAACGTTGCCCAAGGCAAAGGCACAGCCACAGCGACGATTCTCGACGACGACACGGGCGATCCACCTGTGCTCAGCATCACCGCCAACCGCCAGGTCGAGGACGGCCACACCGGCGACGTCTGTCTCGACGCCGTGTGGAGACTCAACCGGCCGATCACCGCGTCCGACGGAGACGGCACCGGCATCGTCAGTTTCCAGTACGACTTCTTGGCGGCACCTTGGCTCGGCGACGCTGCAGCCACACCCGACGACGACTTCCAGATCCTCGACTCCCCGGGGCTCGTCGAAATCGACGCCACGTCGGGCACCAACGGCAAGATCTGCGTCCTCATCACCCAAGACGACATCCCCGAGAACGACGAGCAGTTCCTGGTCGTGCTCAGCAACCCGATGGGGGTTGCGTTCGAGAACTCCAGCGCGTTGGCAACCATCCAGGACAACGACCATCCCGTCGTCTCCGTCGACGACGTCTCCGTCGCAGAGAGCGCGGGGGTCATGACGTTCACGCTGCAGCTGCATGCGCCGCCCATCGAGCCTGCCACGGTGAGCTACTCGACAGTGGTGCACAGCCAGTCGACCGACGAGTCCGCAACACCGGACCAGGACTACGTCCACACTGCCGGGGAGGCCACCTTCGGGGTCGGCGTCACCTCGGTGACGGTGACGGTGCCGATCACCAACGACAGCCGCGACGAACCCGACGAGGCGTTCTTGTTCGTGTTGAGCGCACCTCACCTGCTGTCGCTGCGCGACAGCGTGGCCGTTGGCACCATCACCGACGACGACCCGGGCTGGTGGATCGACGACCGCAGCGTCTGGGAACACGCCGGGACCATGCAGTTCACGGTGAACCGCGACCACACGAGCGCCGCCGCGGTGACGCTGTCGTACTCAGTGACAGGCGCTTCTGCGGTGGGCGGAACCGCATGCACGGCGGGGGTCGACTACGTCACACCGTCAGGCTCGGTACTGGTGCAGCCCGCCCAGACGCAGGTCACGATCTCGTTGGCCCTCTGCGACGACGCGGTAGGCGAGGGGCGCGAGTCGTTCCTCGTCGAGCTGCTCGCAAGAGAAGGCCGCAAGCTCGTCGGCGTCGGCACCATCATCGACGACGACAACTAAGCGACTGAGCACAATGCCTGAGCCTTCAGGACTGTGTACGACGAGCGAGCCACCGGGTCCACGCAGGATTCGTCTGCCCGAAAGCGTCGGTGCCGTGTTCAGCGGACGGAGCAGTGGGCTTGAGCCTTGATCTGTGTTGGGGTCAGCTCGTCGGCAGCTGCTGCGTAGCCGGCGGCCGCTGCGTCGAAGTCGGTGCCGCCTGTCGCCCGCACAAAGAGGTTGGCAGTGACGGTGGCGTCAGCGTCTCCGTAGAGGATCTCGATCTGCGAGCAGCGCCGGCTGAAGTTCCGTTCCCAGTCGCCCCAAGTGTCGAAGTCGTCAGCGCCCGCCGAACCGGCGTCGAGGTTGATCTCAAACGCGAGGTGCTGTGCGGCGGTGATGCGCGGATCGTGATTGGCGAGCTGTTCACCCGTCTCGCTCACGGCGCCGCTCACCAGCACCACCGCCAGCGCGGCAAGCCCCGCGACAGCGGCGGTGATGAGCAGCCATCCGAGGGTGGTCAGACCCGATTGGTCGCGGTCGGCCGCCGGTGGTTCAGCGGGCTGCCCCCACGAGGCCGGCACCGTCTCGAAGTGCTCGGCCACGCGCATGCTCCTTGGAGCCGAGTGGCATTCGATGCCACCGGGACCGGCGGCACAATAGCGGTGTTGAATTAGCAATAGCGACGACTATCGTTAGCCGCCGACCAATTCGACGGACCCGACGTTGGGTCCGTCGTTGTACGTGCCGTAATCGGCGGCACAAGAAATCGGTCCCAGAAGGCTCAGCACATGACCAAGACAACTCAGCCAGCTGCCACCTCCAAGCTGCACGCCATCAAGCGCCGGCTCCCCAAGGCCCGCGCCGACGAGCGAGGCCTCACCACCCTGGAATGGCTGCTCATCGTCGCCGCCGTCGCCGGCCTCGCCGCCCTGGCTGTAGTGCTCGTCCAGACGGTCGTCAGCGACACCTCCGAGCAGATCGCCGGCTCCAGCGCCCGAAGGACGGCAGCGGAGGTGGCCGCGGCTCAGGTCGAACAGGAAGCCAAGAATGCTGACATCACCGACGATCTCTACGACAATTGGGCCAAATGGGAGAACTATTTCACTTCCAAGTGCGATCGAATTGCCATCGTGTACAGCGATGCCGGTATTTCGGAGATGACGTCCGACTTCAACGAGCCGACCACTACAGCGACCCTGACCGGTGAACTACTCCAGGCCGCAACCACGGCTAGCGCCGCGAACGCTGTTCAGGTGCAATGCGAAGTTCCGTAGACCAGAGCCCGCTGGACGGGCGCGTGCAATGCGGCGCCCAAACACGTGCTCCGTAGATCTGAAACCGACAACCCCGTTATCGCTCCAGCAACCACAAGAGGTTGCTGGCGCCTAAACCCCTTCACACCACGACCCGCCGCGCCACCAGGTATTTGTTCAATTTGGGATCCAGCAGAGCGATCGTCTCCTGCTTCGTTCGACAAATTCTGCCGGGTCGGAGTGCCGCCTCGAGAGGGCACCGACGCCGACGGCATATGGGGCCGTAGTCGGCAATGTGGCTCCCTGCACGGCTATGTCAGCGTCGGGGAACAACGCAAACGATGTTGGCCTCGACTCGGGTCAGCGCCGACCGGTTTCGACTTCGCATCCAGTCACGATGTCGCCTCCGGTGCAGGTGTCCGCGTCCACTCCGCCATCAAGTTGATCGTTGTCCTCGTCGGGGCCGGCGTCGAGGTGGTCTTTGCCGCTGCCGCCATGAAGCTTGTCATCGCCCAGGCTTCCGAACAGAATGTCGTCGCCGGCGCCTCCGTAGAGCATGTCCTGACCGGTGCCGCCATAGAGCGTGTCATTTCCGACTCCGCCCCACAGCAGGTCCTCGCCGTCGGATCCGTCGATGCGGGATGCATCGCCTCCGTAGAGCGTGTCGTCGCCGGTGCCGCCGATAATGAGGTCGTCGCACCGATCCACACCCAGTCGTCGACTGGTTCGGGGCCAGATTGCATTACCACGACCTTTGGGGAAACCCTCAGCTCCCAGCCGCCCGGATCGTCATGAACTGTGTCGGCGAAATCGAGGCTGTAGACGTAATCCAAACCCGAGCCGCCGTAGATGACATCGATGCCTGAGCCGGCGACGATCCTGTCATCGGAGCGTCCGGCCAAGTAGACCGGCCACGCACACCAAGGCCGCTGATGCGGCGAATATCATCCCAGGATCCTTCGATGGTCTGCTTGGCCGGATGGCTGCGACGCATCGCCAAACTGAGGCTGCTTGTCCTGGGTCTCCGCGGTCGCTCACAGCCTGCGATAGTAACTGGCACTACTTTTGCGTCCATGCGCCGAACCGGCCGTGAAGGGAGCACACGATCGACATGTGCGGGCACCGAACGGCGTGACCCATAGTCCTCGGTCTGGCGCGACCTTGCTAGCGCCGCGATCGATCCGGCCGCCGCAATTGTGCGCGAGTCACTGACGACAGCGTGTCTAGGTCAGACGCGTGGAAGGCGGACCATCGAACTCCAGGCCGTTGCCGTCGCGAGAATTTCAATTTGTAGTACCAGTTACTATGCATTTGTATGGACGCGGTGACCGTGCTGGCGCTGGCTGTCGGTGCCGCTTGCTTGCTTGGCGGCATCGTTGGTGTGTGGGTGGCGATGCGCACTGCCACACGCGTGGCGGTGAAGATCGTGTCCGCGGTGAGCAGCGACTCCGACGAAGTCAGGGAGTTGGAGTCACGGGTCTCAGTGCTCGAAGGCTGGCGCACTGAACTTGAGCGCATCGCCGAGTGCCGGCCCAAGACGTAAGACACGCTCCAACAGCGCCCTTGACTTCCGTCAAATGCGTCCTAAGCGGGCCGCAACAGCCGAACCCACGGAGTCGCAATCAAGCAGAGAACGTGCCCATCTCGGCAATCGAAGCGCCCCGTGGCGACGCCTGGCTGATGCATCTTCAGTTGCAGTCAAGTCCCAGCGGTGCGAACTCCTGATGGCATTTGCGCTGATATGCCCGCGATGCAAGCTGCGCCCAGGTCACTGCGGTCTGTGCACTCGCGGCGAGGTCCGGTGTGGCGTCTCTGCAGCGTTGCATGATGTAGTCGAGGCTGATGCTGAGGTCGTCTGAGGCCCAGATGACGGTGTCATAGGCAATCTGGGCACTCCTGAGGTTGCCGCGGCGCAATTCGGTGGCGACGTCGTCGATGCGACCGTAGATGGCCTCGATCGTCCACTCGAGCGATTCGGTCTCGGCGGTGCAAAGGAGTGTCGTGCGTGTGTTGAGCGGTGCTGTCGCAGCACTGTCCGAGTCCGAGTCCGAGTCCGAGTCCGAGTTCGAGTTCGAGTTCGAGTTCGAGTTCGAGTTCGAGTTCGAGTCCGAGTTCGCTGGGCTTTGAACACGCAGCCGCTGCTCGGCGGCGGTCGTTTCGTCGGCAGTCTCGTAGGGGGTCCGTGTGGCGTCGGCACGGAGCCGCTGCAAGCGAGCATGTCGGCGGCTCTCGACGATGTCGGCGTACAGCGGCGGGCCGAGTTGCTCGACACGGCACCGGCTGATCACGATCTCAGATCGCGCATCAAGTTCGGCGGGCGCCGTTTCGGAAGACTCGCTCGCCCTAGTCCATGCGATCAGCGCCGGCCAGCATCCGGCGGAGCTTGATGCTGTCTGCGCCGTTTCCCCAGCCGGGACAGGCACCGCAGGCACCGCAGCCGGGGCGATCGACGCTGTCTCCACTCGCCTGACAATTGTCGCAGCAGGGGTACAGCTTCCTGCGATCAGCAAGAAGGCGGCGAGGAATCTCAAGCGAGCGAAATGGTCACTTCTCGAGGGATCGCGCCCCCACGGGGTTCCGGCTTGTTGCGGCAAGTGAGTCCATTCGCGTTACTACCGTCGCGCTCGGGTGGCCTCAAGAGTCCTCTCGAGCTCATGCGACGCTTGAACACGTTGTCCGAGCGATTGAGAACTGCCCTCTCCTGGCGCCGAACCGTTCACCGACAGCGTCGTTGCCGATGGGTCCGCGACGAAGCAAGAAAATCCTGGATCGCTAGTATCCATTACTATGCCGCAACTTCGACTCAATGTGGCGGCGCAGAGAGGCAGCGATCGACCCAGGGTCATCGTCGAGGCCGTCCTCGACGTGATCCCTCTCGATGCCGGTCGGGGCAACGCCGGCCCGACCGGCGCCAGCTGGAGGAGCTACTCGGAACTGACTGGCGCTCCGCGGGCATTGTCGTCGGCGGCGATGAGCGCATCAGCGAGGAGCTCGACCATCTCGGCGCGCTGTGCAGAGTGGCCTGTGCTCAGTCGCACGAGTTCGTCCGGGTCTCTTGCGAGGTTGTACAGCTGCTCTTCGCCGGTGGAGTGGCGCGTGTACTTCAGATCGGCCGCAATGAGCGTGCGTGTCCGATTGGGCATGTCTCCCCATGACCGGGCCGCGTTGGGAATGTCGTCCTCGATGAGCACGTAGTCACGGATGGACGCGGTCGGATCTTCGAGCTGTGACATGAGGCTGATGCCTTGTAGCCCCTCATACGGTTCCAAGTTCGCCATGTCCAGCAAGGTCGGGCCGAGGTCGATGGAACTTGCGAGTGCGGCAGTGCGTATCGGGATCTGGCCGGGTTCGGCGATCACCATTGGGACTTGCAGCGTCCCGCGATAGTGCATGCAGCCCTTCAAGAGCAGCCCGTGGTCGCCCATCATGTCGCCGTGATCGGACGTGAACACGATGATCGTGTTGTCCGCAACGCCGGCACGATCCACCGTGTCGACGATCTGACCGACGCAGTCGTCGATCAGCTCGACCATCCCGTAGGTGGCCGCGATCGCGGCACGGGCGAGGCCGTGGTCGCCGGCGACGCCGCACGGCTCCACCCACATGCGCTGGCGCGACGGATGCATGTTCGCGAAGCGCCTGATGTGTTCGGGTGCTCCGTCGAGCGGGTCATCGACGGTGCGCGGCAGCTCAACCTCGGCAGGGCGATGGCGGTCGAACCATTCACCCGGAGGGCACAGAGGATGGTGAGGATCGGGAAACGATGCCCACGCCAGCCAAGGCTGCGCACCGCGGCTGGCGTCCTCGATGAACGCAGCGGTGCGCTCAGCGACGAATCGGCTCGAGTGCAGGTCTGCGTCATATCGCGGCCGGAAGATCTGCCACCAGTCGCGGTGACGCCTGTCCCCTGGGCACTGGTCATTCATCGGAACGACCAGTTCCTCAATATCTGCACCCTTGTCGAGCGCCCAGCGCATGTGGTGCCCGGAAATGCGCGAGCCGTGATCGATCGCCAACTCGACGTGCTCGAAGCCATAGAAGCTGTCGGGAAACTCCGGCGCGTAGTCGAGGTAGCGCTCGGCATCCTCCAGCGTGTTCCATCCGCGCGGATGCGGGTTGAACACGGCCGGGCCCAGGTCGCTCTCAACCGCAGCGGTGCGGCTCATGCCATGCTGGAGGTGCGACTTGCCGATGAGCGCTGTCCGGTACCCGGCTTGGCGAAACTGCCGTACGTGGGTGTTGGCGCCCCACTCGAGCGAGCGATCATTGAAGATGACGCCGTGCACCGAAGGCATCCGACCCGTCATGATCGAAGAACGGTTCGGCATGCACACAGGATTCGCCACCCACGCGTTGTCGAACACCGTTCCTCGGGCGGCGATCGAGTCCAAGTGCGGGGTTCGGACCGTGTCGTTGCCCGCGAAACCCACATGGTCGGCGCGCTGCTGATCGGTGATGATGAACAGCACATTGGGACTAGCTGGTTGCACTTCGTCAAGATGTGTCATGAGGGCACCAAAATCACTTTCTCGTGGTAGCTGACCGAATAAAGTCCACGACCGACTCGCCGGCGAGAATTGGGCCGCTCGTGTGGAGGTGGCATCGCACGTAGCCGCCGTGGCGAGCAACGGTCGCCGTGGGCATTTCCCGGCTGCAAATGTCCATCGAGACAGGGCACCTGCTCTCGAACGGGCAGCCCGGGGGCAGATCAGAAGGACTCGGAGGCTCAGTGTCTCGCCTGAATGTGCGCCGCAGCCGCCTTCGCTCTTCTTGAGCCTCCGGGTCCGGAACCGGGGCCGACGCGATCAGCATCTCCGTGTAGGGATGCGATGGCGACTCATAGACGCCTTCGGCGGCACCCGCCTCGACGAGGAACCCCAAGTACATGACGCCCACGTCGTCGCTCATGTGCCGGACGACTTCGAGGTCGTGTCCGATGAACAAGATTCCCACGCCGGTGTCGGCTTGCACACGCCGCAGCACGTTGATGACCTGGCTCTGGATCGAGACGTCGAGGGCGCTGGTGGCTTCGTCTGCGATGATGAGGTCCGGCTCCACGGCGAGGGAGCGCGCGATCGAAACGCGTTGACGCTGTCCTCCGGACATCTCGTAGGGGTAGCGGTCTAGGAATTCGCCGGTGAGTCCGACTTCGTCGAGGAGACCGAGGATGCGCTGCTCTCGTTCTGGTCCTGGCTTGATGCCGAAGTGCCGGGTGATGCCGTCGCCGACGATGGTGCGGACCTGATGCACCTGGTTCAGCGACGAGAACGGATCTTGAAGAACCGCCTGGACGCGTTTGCGGAATGCCAGTTCGTCATCGGATTGCACACGAGTGACGTCGACGCCGTCGAGGCGAATTCTGCCGGCTGAGATTGGGGTCAGTTGCAGGATGGCTCGTGCGACCGTGGACTTGCCCGAGCCGGATTCGCCGACAAGACCGAAGGTTCGCCGCGGCTCGATCGTGAAGCTGATGCCGTTGACGGCCTTGGTCGAGGGCATCGTCGGCTGAAAGAGCCGCTGACGGCCCGCGAAGGACACGTACAGGTTCTCGACTTCGAAGAATGGCGCCGTCATGTGTGCGACTTGGTGCCGGGTCCGAACGCGAATTCGGAATGTCGGATACAGCGCACCGTCTCGGCGCCGAATGACTCCAGCGGCGGCACAGACTCGCGGCACTGCTCGGTCGCGAACTCACAGCGCTGAGCGAACCGGCAGCCCGCCGGCCATGCCGTCGCGGACGGCACGGTCCCCGGGATCACCGGCAGGTCACCGTGACCGCCGTGGCTCTGAGGCATGGTGTCGAGCAGAGCTCGGCTGTAGGGGTGCTTGGGTCGCGCGAACACCGACGCCAGGGCCGCGGTTTCCACGACTTGGCCGGCGTACATCACCAGCACGCGATCGGCAGCGTCCGCGATCACCCCGAGATCGTGAGTGATCAAGATCACCGCCATGTGGTGACGATCCTGAATGTCAGCGAGCAGGTCCAGGATCTCGCCCTGCACCGTCACGTCGAGCGCTGTCGTGGGCTCGTCGGCGATGAGCAGCCTCGGTTCGCAGGCGAGCGCCATGGCGATCCCGACACGCTGCGCCATGCCTCCCGAGAATTCGTGCGGGTACTGATCAAGTCGCCATTCGGGATCCGGCACTCGCACCTCGGCGAGCAGCTCGGCGGCTCGTATGCGCGCTTCGGGCTTGGAGATGTCGGTGTGGATCAGCAGCGCCTGCATCAACTGACGGCCGACCTTGAGCGCCGGGTTGAGTGCCGCGACGGGCTCTTGGAAGATCACGCCGATGTCACGGCCACGGATCTGTTGCCACTCCTGCTCCGACAGGTGGGTGACGTCGCGGCCGTCGAACGAGACGCTTCCTCGCGTCAGATATCCGGGTGCCGGGGTGAGCCCGAGTGCGGACAGCATCGTCATGCTCTTGCCCGATCCGGACTCGCCCACCACACCCAGCGTCTCGCCGGGGTACACCTCAAGCGACACCCCCGAAAGCACCTGGCTGGCGGTGCCGCCGGGGCCGGGGAACTCAACGTCGAGGTCGCGGATGGACAGCACGGCACCGGCCGCGTGCGGTTGGTCCGCCGGCTGGAGCGCCATGTGCTTGACAGCGGTCAATGCGTTATTCGCAACGTCGCGGCCGAGCGAATCGCGGATCGCGTCGCCGAACAAATTGAATGCCAGAACGGTGAGCACGAGAGCTCCGCCGGGCGGGATGATCTGCCAGATTCCTTCGAGGCGAAAGTCGAAGCGTGCACGCGCGAGCATGACGCCCCAGTCGGGATCATCGAGCTTTGCCCCGATGCCCAAGAAGCTCAATGTGGCGCCGATGAGGATGACTGCCCCGGAGATGATGGCGATCTGCACGATGAGCGACGGCAGCAGATTCGGAGTGATGTAGCGCCGCAGAATTGTCGCGGGCGACAAACCGGTGATGCGCGCCGCATCGACGTAGAGCTCCTCTTTCTCCGCCAATGTGACTGCGCGCGTCAGGCGGGCGAAACGCGTCGCCATGGCGATGCCGACGCCGAGCATCGCCGAGGTGAGGCTCGGCTCGAGGATGATGATGACCGCCATCGCCAGCAGCACGATCGGCAAGGAGAACAGCACGTCGTTGAGCCACATGATGATGCGGTCGGCGCGGCCGCCTCGCCAGCCGGAATACAGACCGACCGGCACACCGATCCCGACGGCGACGATCATCGCGACCAGAATCGACTTGACGGCGAATCGGGCGCCATAGATGACGCGGCTGTAGTAGTCCCGACCGACCCCGTCGGTTCCGAGCCAGTGATCCCAGCTGGGCCCCTCGAAGGTCCGTGTCAGTGACACGTCGCCGGCGTAGGGATCGTGCGGCGCCAGCAACCCGGGCCACAGCCACGCCAGCAGCAGCATCGTGATCCACACCATGGAGATCACCGTCAACGGATTGCGGAACATGCGCAGCCAAAAGCGCGCGCGCGGAGTGGGCACCTTTGGGGTTGCGGCCGCCAAGACATCGCTCATGACTCAAGCCTGACTTTGGGGTTCAGGTAGCCGTAGCTGATGTCCACGAGCAAGTTGACGATGAGCACAACGATGCCGACGACCAGCATGGAGCCTTGGAGCACGGTGACGTTGCGGGTCTGGATGGCGTTGGTGAGCAGCGTTCCCATGCCGTTGATGTTGAACACGACTTCGACGGTGAACGTCAGACCGAGCGCGGCGGCAGCACGAAAGCCGATGGCGGTAACCGTCGGGATCATCGCGTTGGGCAGTGCATGCTGCCCGATGAGCGAGGTCCGCCCCACGCCACGGGCGCGGGCAGCGAGCACGTAGCGGGACTGCAGGGCATTGCTCATGGAACTGCGCAGCTGACGTTGCACCAGCGCCACGGTCGGCAGCGCAAGCCCGAACGCCGGCAATGTGATGCTGCGGAACCATCCCCAGAGGCTCTCCGATGGACGGGTGTAGCCGGCGGGACTGAGCCAGCCCCACTTCACGGCGAGCCACCACGAGAGCAGCATCGCGAGGAGGAATCCGGGGGCCGCAATGAGTGCTGCCGACACGATCGAGAGAACTCGGTCGGCGTTGCCGCCGGGTCGCACGCCCGACACGATGCCCATCGCCATGCCGGCTACGACCCCGATGACGAGGCTGTAGATCACAATGCTGAGCGTCGGACCGAGGCGGTCGGCGATGAGGCTGCTGACCGAGACGCTGTCGTTCGTGAGCGATGTGCCGAGGTCGCCGGTGGCCGCATTTCCCAGCCAGCGGACGAATCGAATCGGCATCGGCTCGTCGAGGCCGAGTTGGCTCTCTACCTGAGCGATGCACTCGAACGTGGCGCCCTCACCGCAAATGGAGCCGGCGATGGACCCGCGGGCCTCCATCGCCACTGCAATGGCGAAGGCGACAACCGCGATCGCGAACAGCAGCGGAATCATCGCCAACAGGCGGATGCCAATGTATCGAGCCATTTCTCCCTCTGAGGCTGCCTAGTGCGCCGCGATACGGCGGGGTCCCCGGTGTGCTGCCGGGGACCCCGCCTCTCCCGGAGAGGCGAGCGGTCGAGCGGTCGAGTACGCGTTCAGCCTCGAACTCAGTTCTTGGTGACGCCATGTGGCCAGAAGTGAATGGGCAGTCCTTGGGTGTGGTGCACTCCCTCGATGCCGTCCTGATAGGCCACCACCGTCGTCAGCGTGTTGTTGACGATGAAGATGCACTCTTCGAGCAGGATCTTCCAGGCTGCAGCGACGTCGTTTTCGCCATCCGTGAAGTCCTTGCCTCTCGCTGCATTGACAAGCTCGATCACCCCGTCGGGGCTGGAACCGGACGGATTGAACCCGGCGGTGCCCGTCCGAGCGACAAGCGACATCAGTGCGTTCGGTTCATTGAAGGGGATGATCTGAACCGGGTGGACGCCTCGAGCGAGGCGACCGAACATCTCGCCGCCAGTCGGAGGATCCAACGCCTCGTTTTGCATGGTGATGCCCAACTCGGACAATGCGGTGCCCCAAGCCGAAGAAAGCACCGGCCAAAAGCCGCCGGGCAGGTGGCCATTAGTGAAGGTGAATCCCTCTTCGCCGGTGGCGGCGAATCGTGCCTTGGCGGCCTCAATGTCGAATTCGGGGACATCGAGGTCGTCGATGTACGCATAGTCCGATGGGCCGGTTGCGAACTGGTGGTTCACCGATTCGGGGTCGTTCAACTGCGCCGCGATGCCTTGGCGGTTCAGTGCCTGGGCCATCGCGCAGCGGACTTCACGGTTGGCCAACTGGGGGATCTGCTCGCCGGTCCAGTCGGCGACGACGAAGCCGATGCGCACCGTGAAGTTGCTTGCGACGCCTCCGGTCACCAACAAGTCGAGGTCATTGAGTCGCACGACCGCCACGTCGTACTGCCCTGCATTGAACGCGTCGAGACGCGCTACTTGGTCGATCGCGACTTCGAGCCGGACGGTCTCGAGCCCCACGAGACCCGGCTGCCAGTAGTCGGCAAACGCGGCCAGGTCGTTCTCGGTGAAGTCAGGGTTCGAACTGCTCCACATGTACGGCCCGGTGCCGATCGGATTGGCTGCAGCGTCACCGAGGGCGGCCGGGGAGACCATGAGACCCGAGTTGCGGATGAGACCGCTCAGGAGCAGGATTTCGCCCGCGGCCGCCAGGTTGAACTTCACTGTGTGCTCGTCGACTGCTTCCACGGTGTCCACGATGCCCAACTGGCCGGCAACGGGCGGAATGACCTGGGGTGGGCCAGCGGTCTTGACGAATTCGACGTTCGCGACCACCGCCGCTGCGTTGAGCGGAGTTCCGTCGTGGAATGTGACGCCTTCGTGAAGGTAGAACGTCACTTCGCTGCCGTCGTCGCTGGTCTCCCAGCACCTTGCGAGCCATGGCCCGACGCTGCCGTCGGCCTCTTGGCGCACGAGGCCTTCGTAGATCCAGCTGTAGTAGGCGAACGTCGCAGGCGTCTGATCGTCATGCGGATTCAACGAGTTGAGCGCGAGCGAGATCGCATAGGAGAAATCGCCGCTCGGGGCGAACGTGCCGGGTTCGAGCGGCGGGGTGTCGGCAGCGCAGCTGGCGCTCTCGGCCACGACGACTTGACCGAGCTCGGCCTGTTCGGCCTGTTCGGGCTCCTCGGGCGTTGTTTCGACGGTCGGCTCGTCCGGCTCGTCTTCGCCGGGCGTCGGCGCGGCATCGTCGCTGTCACCGGCGTTGTCGACGATGGCCGGCGGGACGAGCGTGCCGCGTTCGTCGCTGCCGCATGCGGTTGCTGCCAAGCCGAACGCCATGAGGAGCGCGAGGCCTCGTATCCATCTGCTGCGGGTCATCTATTTTCCCTTCTCCTCAGTTCATCCGGTTGCGGTCCGTGCGCTTGGGTGCGTGTGGACCTGCCGGATCGTGAGTAGAAGGAATAGTAGTAGCCGTTCCTATCCTTATTCGCCCAACCGCAGTCGCGGGGCTCCGCGCGGTGGCTCGGCCACGCGCGTCACAACCAGCCCGCAGTCACGATGAGCCCGCAGGCACGATCCCCCATGTCGTCATGGCCCACACCACCCCCGCGGCCGTGCCGACCGCCAAGTACGGCCCCAGGGGCCGGCTCGAGCGCGCTCCGTGCCGCACCATGACCACCAGCGCCTCGGGCAGCGCCACGAGAAAGCTCAAGGACACAGCGAGCAGTGCGACACGCCAGCCCCACCAGCCGCACACGAGCCCATTGAGCACACAGAGACGAACGTCGCCGAAGCCCATCGACGGCGGATGGATGAAGTGGATCAAGAACACCGGTGCGCTGAAGGCGACTGCTCCGGCGAGCGCGCCCAGCAATCCCGAAGGGTCGCCCCGCAGCAGTGATGCCACGGCGTACAGCACCCACACTGCCGCCGCTGTGGACCAGATCAGCTTTGTGGGCAGCGTCCGAGTCCGTATGTCGACAATCGCCAATTTCGTCGCTGCGGCGAGCCATGCCACGCCAGCCCCAAGCACGAACACAGCAGGCCAGCTCACGGCGTCGGCCCCAGTCGGAGACGGGGCATCAGCGGCGACTGACCTCGTCTGGGCCCGGCATGCAGGGGTAAGCCAATGTGGAGATCTCCTTCATTGTCGACCTCGTGCCGTGCTCGGCGAGTCCGTCGTCGCACGGCCATCTTTGCCCACGAGCGAGTAGTTGCAACTATTGGTGACTAAGTTTGCTGCACTGTGTCTGATCCGTCTGGTTCATCCCGAAGGCAAGCTGACGATTCTGCGAGCCCGTCGCGGCCGGTCGCGATGCCCGGCGGCAACGAGAAGCGTCGCTTGGGCTTGGTCCTCGTCGGCTTGGTGCTCGTGGTCGGCACGGCATTCGGATTCTGGTACGTGCTGCAAACCATTGATGAGCGCCAGGGCTACGTCGTGGCCTCACGTGACATCGTGCGATGGGACCGTGTCGGCTCGTCGGACTTCGCAATCATCGAGGCGAACGTCGGCGAAGCGGTCGCTATGACGCCAAATGAGATGGGCCCGATCTATGGCCAGTGGTCTACGGGCAACATCCCGGTCGGCACGCTGATCACCCCGGGCATGTTCCAGGTGCCGCCGATGTCCAGCGAATCGGAATCCAAATCGGTGGTCACCGCCTTGCCGTTGCCCTCCGGGGAGGTGGCATTCGGCGCACTGGCGACCGGCGACCGAATAGCGCTCATCGGACGCGAGCCAGACGAGGCTGATCCGCTTGCGGATGCCTTGGGCGATTCCGTTGCGGCAGCACCGGAGCAGCCGCCGCTGACGCTCATCGGAATCTTGCAACTCGAAGATGTGCGGGACAACCAGATCTTCTATGTCGGCGATCCCCTTGGGGCGCTGGAGCTGCTGGAGCTGCTGGAGCGCTTCGAACGCGCCCAAGACAACAAGATTTGGCGAATCGGCATCGATGTCACAGCCGAGCAACTCATGCTTGCGCTTCAAGGTGAGACTGCTACGGTTGGCACTGATATTGGCAGTGAGTAGTCGTGACTACTCCAACCCGACGCAGAGGGACACAAGAAGTCGAGAAGAGTTCAACCGAATTGAGCGAAGAGGAGCGACACGCGCGAGACGTACCGCAGCGAAGACAGCACTCTGGGAGCAAGGGAAGAGCGAGCGGACAGGCTTGGCGCAGCCAGCCAGGTTGACCGCTCCAATGCGAAATGTTGACCGTTTACAGCACGCATGGATCGCCGGGAGCGTCCGCAACCGCGATTTATCTTGCGGCACAATGGGCTTCGACAGGCCGTCAGACGCTGCTGATCGAGACCGACCCGGCCGCTGGCTCGCTGAGCCAAAGGCTGGGTGTGCAGTTCACGCCAGGAACCGCCTCATTCGTGGCCTCCGACAAGCCCGTCACGTCTGCAAACCTGATCGACCACGCGCAGGACGTCCTCTTTAACGACCTCCACGTCATGCCGACCCCGTCGAGTCCGTCGGGGGCCAGGACTGTGGCTGAGAAGTTCGCACGGCAAGGCGAAGAGCTGCGCGACGTCTCAGAGAGCGAGATGGCGGTCATCGTCGACGGCGGACGCCTCACCGCCGAGGTCTCCACGTCGGAACTGACCACGAGTGCTGCCGCGGTGCTGGTGGTCACCCGTGACGCAAACCAGCTGAACAGCCTCGAGCACCTCAACGGCGTTCTTGTCGAAGATCCCGCCCAGCCCGGACCGCTGGGCTTTGTGGCCACGGTTGGTCCTTCGTCCCTGAAGGAATCCGAGTGGCTCAGCCAGCACGGCTTGATCTTCGTTGGCAGCGTCGATCTGTCCTCCGAGAATGGCACCGATCTGTCCATTTTCGTGGCTCGCGGCAAGCGCAAGTCGCGCAAGATACGAGGCAGCCTCGAGAAGCTGGCGGATGCCCTCGTTGAGTACGCGTTTCCGGGTGGAGCGTCGTCACCTCGAGTGCGAGTGCCGGCGGCACGGCCAGAGGTCGTCGAGTCCGAAGCGTCCCCCGAAGAGGCACCCCTCACCGTCGAGCCAGACGAGCCAGTTGCCGAGCCGCCTGGAGTCGCTGCGCCCGACCAGAATGCGGCCCCAGCCACGCAAGAACACGAGTATGAGCAGGTGCCACAGGCACCCGGCGGCTATGCCGGCCAAGGCTACGAACAACCCGGCCAGCACCGACAAGACCAGTACCCCCCAAGCGGCTACGAACAGCCGGGTCAGCACCAACAAGACCAGTATCCGCCGGGCCAGTATCCGCCGGGCCAGCACCAACAAGACCAGTATCCGCCGGGCCAGTATCCGCCGGGCCAGTATCCGCCGGGCGGCTACGAACAGCCGGGTCAGCACCAACAAGACCAGTATCCGTCGGGTCAGTATCCGCCGGGCCAGTATCCGCCGGGCCAGTATCCCCCAGGCGGCTACGAACAGCCGGGTCAGCACCAACAAGACCAGTATCCGCCGGGTCAGTATCCGCCGGGCCAGTATCCGCCGGGCCAGTATCCGCCGGGCCAGTATCCCCCAGGCGGCTACGAACAGTCGGGTCAGCACCAACAAGACCAGTATCCGTCGGGTCAGTATCCGCCGGGCCAGTATCCGCCGGGCCAGTATCCGCCGGGCCAGTATCCGCCGGGCCAGTATCCGCCGGGCCAGTATCCGCCGGGCCAGTATCCCCCAGGCGGCTACGAACAGTCGGGCCAGTATCCGCCCGCCTACCCCACCTCAGAGCACGGCGACGACGCCTACCGGCAGACCCCGTATCCCCAGCATGAACAGTTCGATCCGGCGTTTGGCCGCTCGGGCTACCCCGAGGGCGCGCCATCGCACGCGTACCCGCCGTCGGGTGGGGCGGCGTACTCACCGCCTCCTGTCGCCGAACCGCTCCCCGCATCACGACACGCTGAGCCCCAGCACACAGAGTCGGTCTTTGAGGCACCGGAGGTGCCGACAGGATCGTTCCGCTCGTGGGCGGCACATTTGCACGGCAAATCGGCCGGTAGCGATGCCGACGACGACTGGCCTCGTCCCGATGAGGGCGTGACCGCCTGATCGACGTTCGCCGAACCGGCTGCGCACGGGAGGCAACTCAGGGTGTTTCGCAGGAATCGTATGCGCGGTAGATAATCACGGCGACTATCGTACCGATATGAGCGAATCCGTCGAGAGTCGACCCGGTTTCGAACTCTTCAACCGATCGCGTGAAGATCTGCTGCGCAACTACATGGAGCTGCAGCGTCAACGCCTCGCTGCCCCCGTCATCGACGAGCGGCTGATGGCGCTAGCGGATCGGATTCTCGAACAGAGCGACACCGCAGCCGTGATGAGCGGCAAGGCACAGCTCGATGCAGATGACCGCCGCGAATTCCGCGCGAGCGTGAGAGGGCTCATGGGCGGCGGTGCACTGGTGCCGCTGCTCGAACGACCCGATGTCGAGAACATTCACGTGCTCGGCCACGACACGGTCATTCTGTCCCTGGCCGACGGCCGCCGGATCATGGCGCCTCCGCTCGCTGAGAGCGAGGAGGAGCTGGTGATGATGATCCGTCACCTTGCCGCAACCGCTGGGCACACCTCGCGCCGTTTCGACACCGCGTCGCCCATCCTCGACCTGCGTCTGGCATCGGGCCACCGGCTCTTTGCGGTCACCGCAGTGGCCGAGCGCACCTCCATGGTGATCCGCCGCCACCGCATGCTGACCGCCTCGCTCGACTTGCTCTTGGAGGCGGGGACGGTCACTCCGCAGATGATCCCGGTGCTGCGCGCCGCAATCAGGCCGCCCGATCCAATCAACATGCTGGTCGTCGGCGGCACGGGGGCCGGCAAGACGACGCTCCTGCGCTCGTTGCTGTCCGAAGTGCCCCAGTCCGACCTCATCGTCACCGTCGAGGACACGCTCGAATTGCATCTGCGGTCTTCGGGCCTGCACGTGCGGACCCTCGCGTTGGAGACCCGTACTGCCAACACCGAGGGCACGGGCGAGATCGCGATGTATGACCTGCTGCGGGCGGCGCTGCGGATGTCGCCTGATCGCGTGATCGTCGGCGAGGTCCGCGGCGGAGAGGTGATGCAGCTGCTGCAGTCGATGGGCATCGGCGTCGATGGCTCGCTCGGCACGATCCACGCAGGCAGCACCGAGGCGGCAATCAACAAGATCCTGATCTACGCGCAGCGCTCGCCCGACGCGCCGACGCCCGATTCGGTGCTGCGGGAGATCGCTGAGGTGCTGCACCTGCTGGTGTTCATCAAGAAGCTCCCGGACGGCCGGCGTGCCATCACGTCGATTCGCGAGGTCACCGGCTATTCCGACGGCGAGGTGCTCACGAACGAGGTGTTCTCGCCAGGCCCCGACGGCACGGGGGTGTACAGCCAACCGTTCAAGCCCGACGGTGAGGCGCTGTCTCGGCTGCGAGCATCGGGTTTCGAGCCGTCCATGCTCGGGCCGGTGGCGCCCGCCCAGCCCGGGGCAGGCCAGCCGCCGCAGCAGCCGCGTCCGGCTCGCCCGCCTGCCCAAGCCCCGCCGCGATACCCGTCTGTGCCGCCACAAGCCCCGGCCGCCGAGTACCCCCAGCCCCAGCCCCAGCGCGGCTACCGGCAGCAGCCCGCTCCACCGCCGCAGCGACGTCCCGAAACGCCGTCGCCGCGCCGCCGAGCCGCGCCGCCGAGCCGCACCTCAGCGCCTGCGCCCAACCCTGCCCCTGCGCAGCGTCCTGCCCCGGCGCCCAACCCTGCCCCTGCGCAGCGTCCCGCCATGACCGCGTCGGCAGGTCAGGAGGCGCCCCCGCCCATACCGCGGCGGAGCAGCGGCGGGTCTGAACCAGTGCTCAGATTCCCAGTCCAGGGGTCCTGAGCTGTGGTGGGCCTCGCCGCGATCGTCTGCGGTGCGCTCGCAGGCCTGGGCTTGGTTGCGATGGTGATCGGCTTGAAAAAGGCACCGGTCAAAGTAGATCGACAGAGGCTGCGCGACTTCCAGGCCAAGAATCTGAGGGAGCGCACCGCCAATCTCGACACACAGGTGCTCATCTCGCTCGGATTGGCTGCGGCGCTTGCCTTTGGTGCCTGGGCTGCGACGGGGTGGCCGGTTGCGGCGCTGATCGGCGCCGGCGCCGGCGTCATCACGCCCAAGATGGTGGTGACACCCCGGCGACGCCAAGCGGTGGCCGATGAGATCGAGGCCTATTCCCAGTGGACCGAGCAGATCCGCGACCTCGTGTCGGCCAGCGGCTCGCTGTTCGAGGCGGTCACGCTGTCGGCGCCAAGCGCACCGCCAATGTTGCGCTCCCAGGTGACGCAATTGGGGCAATTGGCGGGCACGGTCGGCCTGAAGCCGGCGCTGGACTGGTTCGCCGCCGAGATGAAATCGCCCTACGCCGACCGTCTTGTACTCGGGCTGAACATTGCGTGGGATTCCGGCGCCCGGGTCACTGAGGCGTTCGAGAGCGTGTCGCGTGCGATGCGAACCGAGGTCGAGATGCGGCGCCGTAACGAAGTGGCGAACGCTCGCACGTGGACCCAGGTCATCTCGATCGTGGGGATCACGGTGGTGTCAGTGCTGTTGATGTTCGTGTTCAACCGCGGTTTCTTCGACCCCTTCGGCAGCCTCGTGGGCCAGGTCGTCCTGCTGATGGTGGGAGTCATGATCTTCGGCAACATCTTGTGGGTGCTGAAGATGTCGGCTTCGGGGGTCCCGGTGCGCCTGCTCGACCAGCAAGTGCTCGAAGCCGAGGTCGCGAAGCTGATCACCACCTCACACCGAACGCGCCAATCATGACGCAGGTGATCGCGCTCGCCGTCAGCGCTTCCGTTGGCGTGATGCTCATGATTGTGGGCATGTTCCGGCGACGACGTCCGCTCCAGTTGCCGGGCGTGGACGCGCAGGCCGCCGGAGTGCGCGGGGCAACCAAGCGCGCAACGGGCCGTCTCCAAAAGGATCTTGAGCGCAAACAGCATCTGGGCCAGGACGCAACGATGGTGGGCCGCACACTCGAGAGTCACGCGTTGGCGAAGCTGGGCGGATTCGTGGGCGGAGCCGTGGTGATGATTGTCGGCGTGATGCTGCTCTCGCTGGCGTTCGGCTTGTCGATTCCGCTGCTGATGACCCTCACCTCTGCGGCGGGCGGTGCATTGCTGGGATGGTGGCTGCCAGACTCGATGCTCAAGACCGAAGCCGAGAACGAACGCGTCCGCTTCAAGGAGTCGTCCGAGGCTTGGCTGGAACTGGTGGCGCAGCTGGTGACAGCGGGGTCCGACGCCCATGCCGCCTTGCATATCGCGTCGGGCTACAGCAGCCAGCCGGCATTTGCAGCGATTCGCGAGTCGCTCGTCGAAGCCTCGGCCATGGGCGAGGCGCCCTGGCTGGGCCTTCGCCGACTGGCGGCGTCGCGGCGTCTGCGATTCATGGATCCGTTCATTGCCGCGCTTGAGCTTGCCGGCACCACCGGTGCGGGAGCGCGTCAGTCCATCTTGAGCCAGGTCGACGCGGCGCGGTCGAAATCGCTTGCCGAGGCCGACGCGAAGGCTGCGTCGGCGAGCGAGAAGATGGGCGCCCCGCTGGCCCTCATCGGCGGTGCGTTCATGATGCTGATGGGCTACCCGCCGCTGGCCAGCATCATGGATTCCTCCACGATTCCCACCGGTTTCTAGGCCCGCTGGCCCAACGATTTCGCAGCCGCCGCGCTCGGGTCGGGGCCGCATCGATGCGTGCGCAGGCATTCGGCCGATGAGAATTCCGTCTTCGATCATGAGTAACAACGGCTACTATTGCAAACAACGTCGTTGACCCCGATGTAGTTGTTGCCCAAGGGCAGCAAGGAGTTGCTGACGATCCACCAATTCAGACAACGAAAGGCACAAGATGGCTGAGACGCTGGTACTAGCACTTGGGGTGCCGATGGCACTCGGAGCGGCGTGGCTGGCGTCGCGCCGAGATTGGTCGCCTTCGGTCGCAGACAATCGCGGCATCGCCCTGCAGACCGTCATCGTCATCGTGGTGATGCTGGTGATCGCCGGCGGCGTCTCCGGCGTGCTGCTGTCGCGCGGCGGCGATGTGATCGGTGATCTGGAGAGCCAAGATGTCGGCTCCGTGTCAGCCACCAACTGCCCGACGATCAAGATCGGCGAACTCGGACTAATGAACACACAAGGGACCGTTTGCAGGTGGGTCGGGACCTCCGGGAACACAGTGTCGCAAGCAGCGTGCGTTAACTATGGCGGCAGTTATTTCGGTGGCATGGTAACCAGCGCTGGCAGTCATTCCTCGATAACTGCGGCAAACAACAACCACGGCGTGTGTCAGAAGACGATCTCGTCGTAACGGCAGCTGATTGAGCTCATTGACGCCCACTTGGCGTAGCTGCAGTTCCGTTGGCATGACCGACTGAATTGCAGCTACGCCGAGCGCACCGGCCAGCGAGAAGAGGAGAGGTGCTCGTTTACCGCAGTCACTCTTCGTCACGACCGGGTGCGAAAACTGCGTCTGTCTCGAGGACAGTCATCTCGCGTTGTGACGATCAGCGCGGCGAGGTGTTCCCCGTTGCAATCCTGTTCGGCGGCGTGATGCTCACCATCCTGATCGGCTTGCACGTGGTGCTGGTTTCGGTGGCCACTACTGCGGTGCAGGCGGCGGCTGATCGCGGTGTCTCAAGTGCGCAGGCGGCACCGATCGGACCGTCCACATGCGGAACGTTCGGAGGGCAGTACGGCGTCGTCACTCCGGAAAGTGAACGCGAGTGCCAAGGCGTGGTCGGTGCGTGGTCGGCACTGATCGCCTCTGGGAGCATGGTGGGCCCGGCTCGACCGCCCGTTGTCTCGGTCAACGAGAACGCCGGCGTCGTCGGTGTCGCCGCGTTCGGCATTGTGATCTCGCCGGTGCTCGGGGCGCTCGAAGTGATCGGTTACGCCTGCGGCCCGCTGGACCTGGTCGAGGGCGTCGCACCGACCCGAGCCGACGCGTCGGCGTGCTGAGAAAGTCCGCACCCGTCGTGCTGCGCACTCGTCCGGGTGAGAACTCCACAGCGAGGTCTGAGTCGGGCTCGGGCACCGCCATCGGTGTCGCGATCATGTTTCCGGCACTGATGCTGGTCATCGTGACACTGCACGGCATCACTTACGCAACGCGTTCCGAACAGGCGCTGCAGGTGGTCGCCGACCGAGCGGCACATGTCGGCTCCCTGTGCTGCCTGCACGTCGGCGATGCGCGTACGGCAGTCTCGGCGAGCATCGCAGTGCACGCGAACAGTGCGCTGGGGAGCCGACTTGAGTGCTCGAACGACGTGACTGCGGACGTATTGGTGTTCTTCGAAGATGTCAACCATGCCAATGTCCCAGAGCTCGATGCCGATGACAATCCCAATCTCGTGCCAGCCGGAGGTCAGGTCATCGTCTCGGTGGACTGCCAACTGCTGCCGAGCCGACTCGGTACATTCACGCTGCTCGCATCAGATGTCCACCGTCGTGCCGTTGGGGTCGCGACAGTCGATCCGTATCGCCATCGGTTCGCGCCGACTGGGGTGTCGTGAGACGGCTCCATCGATGGTCGTCACTGAGTGAGGCCTGGCGCGAGCGCGGTGCCCGCTGCGAAGACCAGCGGGGCGACTATGCGATCTTCATCGCCGTAATGGCCTCGACGCTGCTGCTGTTCGGCGGCATCGCGTACGACGCACCGCGGCTGATCGCAGCGCGACAACATGCCGTTCACAACGCTGCTGAAGCTGCCCGTGTCGCTGCCGCCACCGTGGCTGCTGGGGGCACGATTACCCAAGCACGCGCGGCCGCCGACAATCGTGTTACCTCGTTGCCGCCGCTGTACGGCTCGCCGACCGTGGTTGCAGCCATGTCGTGCGTCGGAACCCGAGTTGAGGTGACAGTGCTCACCTCGTACATAAACGTGTCCGCGCTGGCGGTCTTCCGGGAAGAACTGCGGATCACTGCGACTGGGGCAGCCGAGGCGCAGCTGGTCGGGCCGAATGGTGAGCCCAGCTTGTTCGGGTACTTGCCCGAGTGCCCGCTGCTGTCGGCCGGTGCTCCATGAAGTTCGTCAGCGGAGCCATGCACGCCGGCACACCGCTGGGCGCGTATCTCCGTAGTAACGATTACTCTTAGGAGCGCTGTGAGTCGACGCGGCCTCTTTTCCCGGATCTTCCGCCGGCGCCCTAAGCCGGCATTTGAGCCCAACGCGGGCGCGGACCCCACGCCGCGCGGCCGCAAGAAAAAGGATGCACCGCCTGCGGACTGGGCGCTGGACCCTTCACCGCAGGCGCAAGCCGAGTCGCCATCGGGTGAGCCTTGGTACAAGCACACCGGTCCGCTGTTCGACGAGTCGTTCAACGACGGCGTTCCCGCCGTGCTGCGCCAAAGAGGCGACGCAGCGTTGTTGCCCCCGTCGGAGGTACTGACGGCGGCAAGTGTGCTTCCGCCGCCGATTCCAAGAATCCAAGCCAACGTGCCCCGGGACGACCCGGCACCGCCGCCCGATCCGTCACCGGCACCGAACCCCGGTCCGCTGCCCAGCGAACAATTCGATGTCTTCGGCCCGCAGTCGTCTGCTGCCCAAGGCCCGCCGCCCGCCCAGCAGCTCACACGCGCCGGTGACAACACGCCGCATGCGGGCGCCGAAGAAGTTCGGACCCACGCGCCGCCTCCGCAAGCGCCGCCCGTGTCCGATCTGGGACCTGATCCGCAGCCTCACCGAGAAGAGGTCCACGCGCGTGGCGGCGCTGGCCCGGCGGGTGGTGGACCTGTCGCCGCGAGCGCCTTGCCGGCAACATCGCCGCCAAGCGAGGTAGCGCAGAACGAACCCCCGATGGTGGTGCCGATTCGCGGCTACTACTTCACTCGATCCCAGGACACGCTGCGCAGCGTCGCCGCGCAATTCATGAACGCTCCAGAGCGCTGGGCCGAGCTGCGTGCACTGAATGGGGCCTACCCCGGCATCGCTGACGCTGACCCTGATGCGCTGCTTGCCGAAGGGACCGCTCTTGCCCTGCCTGGGGATCCCCTGCCGTGGGGCCGGCCCGATCCGGTCTACCTGTGGACGCTCGCTGAGACATTCCTCTTTACGGCGTGGGGTCGCGAACCGACTCCCGACGAGGTAGCGCCCTTCTGGCGAGGGCTGACCCGAGGCACGGTGCCAGAAGGCGAGCAGCCGCCCACAGGCACCGAGCTTCCCGGCATCGCTGAGATAGCGGCGCGCAGCTTCTCGACCGCGGCACCGCCGACACAGGAGGGCACCGAGCAGACGGGGGTGCCCGCTGAGTTAGAGATGCCCGCTGGGGACGAATCCGAACGGGCGGACGATGAGCCGTCACCCGCGGTGCCTGAGGCGTTCGAGCCGCGTGTGCCGCCGGTGCCTGAGGCGTTCGAGCCGCGTGTGCCGCCGGTGCCCGAAGCGCCCGAGCCGCGTGTGCCGCCGGTGCCTGAGGCGTTCGAGCCGCGTCTCCCACCCGAGCCCGAAGCGCCCGATGCCCCCGAAGCGCAAGTTGGCATTGCCGCGGAGGCCGACACAGTCCTAGACACCACTGCTGACACCGACATCGAGGCTGACGTTGAGTCCGAGCCGGCCGTCGGCGTCCCCGATGGTCCGGTCACCACGGCGGAACAGCCCCCGACCGAGCAGCCGACATTCGCGATCTCGCCGATCGACGCTGCAGTTGCGCCGGAGGAGGACACAGCCGAGGGCACCTCGACACTCGCTGCTGAGCCGGTTGCTGCTGAACCATTTGCCGCTGAACCGGTTGCTCCTGAGCCGGCCGCCACCGAGTTCGCGTTTGGCGACGATCCGCTCGCTGTCGAAGATGCCGAGGCAATTGCAGAACTTGTCGGGGCTGTCGAGGAAGCGATCGAAGACGTCGGCATCGAAGACGTCGGCATCGAAGACGTCGGCATCGAAGACGTCGGCATCGAAGAGATCACCATTGACGAAGTCGGCATCGAAGACGTCGGCATCGAAGAGATCACCATTGACGAAGTCGGCATCGCGGACGTCGAGATCGCAGATGTCACTGTCGAACACGACAGGTTCGGCAGTGACTATGCCGATACCGACATCGTTGATGCTGAATTTGCTGACACCGATTTCGCCGATGCCGATACCTACGTCGATGCGGACATCGTCGATGCGGTCATCGTCGACGACGAGCCCTTCGTGGCCGAGTTCGATACAGCGCAGCCAGCTCCGCCAATTGCTCCCGACTTCGACCCCTCAGTCGAGCCGCACGCCCCAACGCTTGAGCCACCCCCCTCGCTCGAGGAATGGCTGGGGGACCCCGCAGCAGTATTCCCAGGCGCCGACTCGTCGGCGCCCTATGCGGGGCTTCCAACGGCTGAGGATCCCGAGACGCAGGAGCGCCCGCCAGAAGCCGAGGCGCCGAGGGTTCCCCACTTCCTGCCTTCGGTCACCGGCGCGACACCAGGAGCGCCGGCCACTCCGCCCCGAGCCTCACCGGTGACTCGCGGTCTTGCCGGAACCGCCGTCGGCGACGCGATGATGCTGTGGCAGATCGCTCGCCGCCGCAGGCAGAGCCGGCGCGGTTCGGGGATGCCAGATGGCGTCGATCCGTCACTGCAGTTCTCCGAGGGCAACGAGTCGCTCGAGCTGATCGAGGCCGCCATGCGGCACCTGTATGCCGTCACCGTCGGCCAGCAACGCCCCGCGCCCCAGGTGCTCGCTGTACGAACCGGCACCTACGGATTCGAGGTGCTGCTCGACGAACCGTTCGAGGCGCCGCCAGGGTGGCGGGAGGCATCGGGCGGCTATGTGCTCGAGCTGCCGCCAGGCATCACTGCACGCGACCTCGGCGCCGTCGCTGACGGCCCGTCGCTGTGTCCCGCACTGGTCCCGGTGGGCAACACCTACGAGGGACCACTGCTGCTCAACCTTGAACAGATGGGATGTCTCGCAGTGTCCGGACCGAGCGCCGCGGCAGCGAGCCTGCTCAGCGCAATCGTCGCCACGCTCGGATCGTCGCCGATGGTGGGCGACCTGCGCATCACTGCGGTCGGTCTGGACAACGCAGCAGGCTCAGTCGGCTGGGAAACGGTGCGCTTCGTCAGCTACGACTCCACCGAGCTCGAAGACCTGCTGACAACCGCGTCGTCGCCCGAGGACGGCGTCGGCGAGATGCTGGTCATCGGACCCGGAAATGATCTCGTGATCCAACGAGCCGGCCAAGTCGCCACTGCGCCGGGCTCGCGGCTCTCGCTCGTCGGCGCCACCTCAGCGGTGAGCGCACGTTGGCCGTGGCGCATCCATGTCGATGACACCGGCACTGCGTTGGTGCACCCCATCGCGATCACCATGACTGCCGCACGTGTCCTGCCGCCTGAAATGCTTGCCCAGCTTGGCGGGATGACCGCTGGCGGCATCGATCCCGCCCAAGTCCGATGAAAACCTCGCGGCCTCACTGCTGCCCCGAAGGCCGGGGAGGTCACCGCACACGATGGAAAGGGTTGCTCGCGGTCCTGATCGCAGCAGCAATGCTGACGGCAGCCTGCGGAAGCGGTACGAGCGAACCGGGGACCGCACCCGACGACGCTCCTGTAGAGGCCCCGTCGATCGTTGACGATGTCGCTTCGACGCGGTCCGGAGCGGGGATCGGGGCCGCCGGAGGCAATCTTGCAGCATTCAGTGCCGACGAGTGCGATCTGACACGAGCCATCCGCATCGCCTACGTCGGCCCGGACGTCAGCGAACTCGAAGCTGTCGGCCTCGCTTCACTCGTCATCGAGGAACCAGCGCACATCATCGGGGCGTACCTCACGGAGGTCAACGCTCACGGCGGCATTCACGGTCGATGCGTGCAATCGAGCATTCATCTGTGGAGCTGGGCAAACCCGACCGACTCCTTCGCGCGCATCTGTGCCGAGGTGCCAGCCGGCGAACCGATCGTCGTCATCAGCCTGTACGGCGATGTGCGCGGCGTGAGGTGCCTCACCGTTGATGCCGAGCTGCCGGTGTACGGCCTGTATGCATCGGTGCCCGCAACGGTGCAGCGGAGTTCCCGTGGCCGTCTCTTCCTTGACGATGGGACAGTCGGCTATCTCCTTGCGAGCAGCATCGAGGTGTCGCATCAAACGGGCACTGTCGATCATAACGCCCAGGTGGGTCTGCTGTATGGGCCGCCCGTGGGAGTCACGCCGTCGGGACGGGAATACAACATCGGCGCCGACTTCGAAGAGCTGGTGAACCTCACCGGCAGCGCCAATCTGATTCCAGGCGTCATCACCCATGTCTCGTCGGCATTCGGGCAGCTCGCCAACCTTGGACCCGAAGGCCGCGTACGGCTTCTCCAGTCAGGTCTGACCGCATCGGAGATGGTCGATGTATCGGCGGCGCTCGATGAGATGTCCACCGAGCAGCGTGCGCTCTTGGGCGAGATCGAACAGTTCTACCTCGACGCAGCAATGGAGCACCGTGACAGCGGCGTCGCCGCCATCTATGCCACCGTGCCCTGGTTCGAGTTGCGCCGGATGATGCGCGCTGCGGAGCGCATTGGTTGGCACCCGGACTGGATCGCCTCCGACATACAGGGCGCGACCCTGACGCTGACAGACGCGCCCCGCGCCCAGGCAGACAACTTCTACTTGGTCAGCGCTCGCCCCGCAGCCGGCGACCCGCTCGCGGACCTCGACCGTGGCTGCGTCGGCTTGCGAAGCGCGGCCGCCGACGCACCGCCCTTCCCCCACCGTCACCACACCGACGCGTGGGGCCTGCTGGTTGCGACGTGCGACGCGCTCGATGTGACGTTGAGCGCACTGTCGCGCATCTCAGGACCGTTCTCGACAGGCGCATTCTTGGAGCAGCTTGCCAACACCGAATATGAGGGGATGTCCGGCGGCCACCTCAGCTTCGGGCCTGATGATTTCTCCGGCTCTGACCGGTTCCGAGTGCTTCGTGCCGATCCCGGCTGCGTCCTCGACGATTGGGGATGCATGCGGGCCATTAGCGAGTGGCTTGAGCCGTTGGGCGAAGAGCACGTGGACCACGACGAATGAGACGGTGTTCGGTGACTCGCAAACGGACGGGCGTGGCGGCCGCGGTGCTGTTGGTGATCGCGATCATGGCGCTCGGCGCATGCGGCGGTGCAGCGAGCGAGGTGGCGCCGGTGCGCACCGAACCGCGCGCGGCTCCCGCCGTTGTGCCCGAACCGATGGCAGAAGGCATGGTCATCCGTTTCGCGCTTGCGCCTGATCCGTTGTGGCAGTGGCTGATCGATTCGGGCACGCTGGCTGCGTGGGAGCAAGAGCACGGCGTCCGGATTGAGGCGAGTCATCCGTTCCGTCCGTTCACGGCGATCGTCAGCGGCAGTGCCGACATCATCGTTGTGAACGCGTTGGAAATTCCTTTGTTCACCCCCGACCTTGAGCACACGCCCGTGATCATCGGCAAGTACACGTGGGATCGGTCGATAACAGCGACGAAGCGGACGTCGTTGGCGACAGATCTCGCTGGTGTGGTCGAGGGCCGGATCGCGATGAAGAGCCAGATTGGGTCGACGCTGCTGTGGGCGCTGATCGCTGATTCGCGTCACGATCTGGAGCTGATCTATGGCGGTCCGGACTTCGAATTCATGATCGCCACGTTCGGGGTTGCTGACGCTGTGGAACGCGGCGAGGCGGATGCTTGCATCTGTCAGCCTGAGGAGAGCGTCCAGGCGCTAGGCACAGGCTCGTTGCGCGCGCTGTACGGCGGCAAATCCGCAGCGGAGCTGTACGCAGAGACGCTCGGCGATGCTTCCCGACCGCCGCTGGGGCAGGTGTTCCTGGCTGACGGTGCGTGGCGGCAGCGCAACCCGATTGCGGTGAACCTCTTCGTGGAACTGTGGGAGACGGCGATACAGCACTGGCATCGGAGCTTCCCTACGGTCATCGCCCAGTATCCGGAATTGCTGTCCGTGCAGACCGACGACGAGGTTCAGTGGCTCAGCGCCTACGTCGAGTTGCACAACTGGGTTGCCCCATCGGCGTACACCGATTCCGAGGACCGGCAGTTGTACATCGACGCGGTGTCACTCCTGATGGACGCAGGCCATCTCCCTGCGCATGCGCCGGTTCCTCAGCTCGGTCTCCGGCGGACAGGAGCAGCCGCGGGCAGTCAGCAGGACGATCTTGATGACGCGTCGGCTCCTCAACTCGCCGCTCTCGGGGCAGTTGCGACGAATGGAGGGCAATGAGCATGTCCATGGATACCTCCGTTACGCCCGATGCCGTGGCCGAGCTTTCAGCGCGCGAGGTGCGTCGATCGGTTCTTAGCCGTTGGGGATTCCGCATCGGTGTCGTAGTGGGGTGGCTCTCCTTCATCGGTGCGTGGTACCTCGTGACGGAGTTCGTGCTCGGTGCCCAGCAGTTGCCCCCTCCCCATGTCGTTGCGCAAGAGGCATGGGAAGTGCTCAGCGACGAAGGCTTCGGTGCCACGGTGTGGGCGAGCCTGCTGCGTGTCCTGGTCGGTTGCACCTTGGCGCTCATCGTCAGCGTCCTGTTTGGGATGGTGATCGCCTACAGCAACTGGTGGCGCAACTTGCTGCGCGCTCTTACACGCTTCTTCGTCAGCATCCCATCGGTTGCGCTCGCGATCTTGGCGCTCATCGTGTTCGGCGTCTCTGGCCTGGGCCCGACGCTGACAGCAACCCTTGTCGCTACGCCGTATGTCATGTCGAGTGTCGCGCAGGGGCTCACCGGCGTGGATCGCCGGCTGATCGTGATGAGCGAGTCGTTCGGCCGGACCCGGGCGCAGATCATCACCGGGGTGCTGCTGCCGTCCTCGGTGCTGTCGGTGATTGGCGGTGCCCGGCAGGCGTTTGCCCTGGCTTGGCGCATCGTGCTGTTGACCGAAGTCTTCGCCGCGTCTGACGGCGTGGGCTTCCAGATCAAGCGCAGTTTCGAGAGCTACGACGTCCGCGGTCTGTTGGCGTGGACCGTGCTGTTCATCGGGATCATGCTGCTGTTTGAGAACTTCGTCTTTCGACAGCTGGAACGCCGTGCCTTCGGAGGCGCGCACGCAGTCGGCGGCACGGGGCGGCAACAGTGAGCATCTCATCGGGTTACCCGGTTCCGCCCGGCGATTACGGCATCCCGGGACCTCAGCGACCAGTGCCCCGCCGAGCGTCGAGTTTGACGCGACGGCCATGGTTCATCAACCTGCTCGCTGTCGCGGTGCTGCTCGGCATCTGGCAGTACCTCAGCGCAACCAACAGCCGTGTCCCCGCGATTGAGGACATCGGTTCGTTCTTGCTCGTCGAACTGCGTGGCACATCGCACGGCGGAGCGATCACCGGCGAGTTCTGGCCGCCCTTGTCCGTGAGCCTGCGGCGCTATGCGATCGGTCTCGTGATCGGTATTCCGCTGGGCACGGTGCTGGGCGTGCTGATCGGCGCCTCGTCGCGTTTCCGTGCGCTGCTGAACGACACGGTGCTCGTGATGCTGGCGCTGCCGTCGGTGGTGTGGGCGTTCGCTGCTTCGCTGTGGTTCGGCTTCAGCGACACAGCGCCCATTGTTGCGGTCGTGCTTTCTGCGGCGCCGTTCATGGCGTTCAACCTTCGGTCAGGCATCTCAGCGATCGAACCCGGTCTCGCTGAGATGTCTCGGTCGTTCCACGTTCCTGCGAAGCGAAGACTCACTCAGCTGCTGATCGGCGGCGCAGTTCCCAGCGCCATCACCGGCATTCGGCTGGCCTTCATGACCAGCTGGAACAGCCTGCTCATCGTCGAGTGGTTCGGAGCGACCTCCGGCGTGGGCTGGCGGTCCCGCTTCTGGTACGACGCCCTGCGCTACGAGGGCTTCGTGGCTTGGGTCTTCCTGTTCGTTGTGTTCATCACCCTGCTCGACTGGCTGGTGCTGCGACGGCTGGAGCGACGATCGATGGGCTGGCAGCAGCAGCCGACGCTGACGTTCGGCGAGGGCGACGACATATGACGACCCGCTGCAAGCGGAGTCTTGGCATTGCCGACGAAGGAAAGACGAGATGGCCACTATCCTGATCGAGAATCTCACCAAGGTGTACCCGCCGACGCCGAAGTACCCCCAGCAGGTGCAGGCGCTGGGAGGCGTCTCCCTGTCGGTGACCGGCAACGTCTTCGTGGCGGTGCTGGGACCCTCCGGCAGCGGCAAGACGACGCTGCTGAACATCGTGGCGGGCGTCGAGGAGCCCACCGCGGGAGCGGTGAGGGTCGTGCAGGACGGCGTGCCGGCACAGATCGGCTACGTGTTCCAGGAGCCGAGGCTGCTGCCGTGGCGGACCGTGCTCAACAACATGCTGTACGTGCAGAATCGCAAGTCGGACCGGTCCAAGCGCGAGGCAGAGTTCTACCTGTCCATGGTGGGACTGAGCGATGTCGCGCATCTCTATCCCGCCCAGCTGTCGGCGGGCATGCAGCAGCGCGTGGGCATTGCTCGGGCGTTCCTGGTGAATCCCGACGTGTTGCTCATGGACGAGCCGTTCAGCCATATGGATGCACTGACAGGACGATCGCTGCGGGACTACCTGCAGAGAATCTGGCTGCACACGCGCAAGACCGCGATCTTCGTGACCCACGATGTCGGCGAGGCCGTCGAGTTGGCCGACCGCATCATGATGCTGCGGCCCGGCGGCGTCGTCTTCGACGACATTCCCATCAGCCTGCCCCGGCCCCGACGGGCCGACGATCCTGCCGTGCGCGCGGTGGAATCCGAAGTGCTGCGACGATTCGACTCAATGGAAGCAGCGGTCCGTTTCGGAGACCAGCGGCCCTGAGTCATGGACCGTTCGCGAACGCACGGTGAGAGTGCGGGGCCGTGCAAGGGGTCGCAAGACACGAGTCCTGCGAAAGCTCGCTTGGTCGGCTCCTCTCACTATGGCTGCAGTTCTCATTATGGCTGCAGTCGCCTGTTCGCTGTTTGACGGTGAGGACGTGACCCTCACCGACATCGGTCACAGCACGCAGAGCACAGCCACGCCTCGGGACGGCCCCGCCGTGGAGCTCATTCCACGAGCGGAGAATCAATTCACGCCGCTTGATCCCAGCGCCGATCCCCAGACACCGCTCGGTCGGCTGAGATCGCAGTACTTCCCGGTATGGACATCGGATTTCGACTGGGCGTTCCCTCCTGATGTGTGCGACAGCGCATGGGAGCTTGACGGCATTGCGGTGCCCGTAGCAGGCGTCAACGTCGCCACCTACGGCGACCCGGCAACCATGGCCGCGCTCGCCGTGATGCGGTTCGAGTATTTCTTGTCACGTGCGTTCGCCGATCCGACGCCGTTGGCGCAGCTCTGCATCGCCGTCGGAACAGTGGACCCAGCACGCGGTGAAGCCTTGGAAGACTTCAATTCCCTGCTCGACGCCGACGAGCCGATAGCGGCGTACAACGAGCACCCGACCGAGGTTTCGATAGTCGCAATGAGTCCGACTGCCGCTCTTGCCACGGCGTGCCTCCGGCCGGCCCGTCAGCCGGCGGCCACCGACTCTGACCACGCTGACGACTCCGACGATGCATCGGGACATCTTGCTGCCTACTTGCTGGTCGTCAGTCAAGGACTCGAGGACGCCGCAGTCGATGTTTCGTATCGAGTTTCTGGCAAGGAGCGCGATACGTCGGTTGGTTGCACGGAGAGAAGCTCATGGATCGCAGCGTGGCAAGAATACGTGAATGAATGGCTTTCCCAAGGCCAAGTGTGGATTCCAGTAGACATCGAGTTCAGCAGAGCAACTATGTGCGCTGACAATGCTGAAGAAAAATCCCCGTGGTGCTCTGAGGCGTGGTTGCAATGACAGCCGGCAAACGAACTCCTCGCACACGCCGATACGCCAAGCCAGTTGTAGGGATCGTCGTACTCCTCGCGCAATTCATCTCGCCATTCGCATCCACCTTCGCGCCGGACGAAATCGATGGACTGTTCGATCATCCGAGTGCCTACGCACAATCGATTGGCATCACGCAAGGTGATCCGGACTCGTGCCCGAGCGATCTCTCTGATTTGAGGCTGGGGTGGGGCGTAAGCGCCACTGACAGCTCGCTGTGTGTGTTGGAAACGGTGCCTTGTCCTCCGCTACCGTGGAGCCAGTATGAGTTTCTCACTCCGTCAACCGCATATCCGGAGTTCTGTGAATTCATTACCGGACCTGGAACGTACGATTACGCCGATTGTACATTAGCAACTGGTGCACTGGTGACGATAGATACTGCAGGTGACTGTACGTATATGACGTTTTCGAGGTGCCCGTTTGGTGTACAAGTCAGCGACGATACGTGCCGGCTCGTGGAACGTCGGACGTGGAGCTGCATTGCCGGCACCGTTCCGAGAAACGAATTCAATACTTGTGCTCCGCTGCTGCCTGTCGGCAGCGTAACGGACCATCCTGCATGCGGTGCTGGCGCACCGGCATTTGCGGTCTCAAGCTGCGATGTATACGTCGGATTTGATGTCATAGCCGACCCGAGCTCGGTCGCTTGCAGCAGTTTTGATCCGACAGCAGCGCCACTGTTGTTTCGTGTAATCCTCACCAATTCGTATTGGTGCACGTATGATTCGTCACTTGTAAATGTCGATTGCCATCTCATCGGTGCGTCTTGTGCTCCGATTGACGCTTCGTGTCTCAAACGTGCAACCGGAACCGGGGGATGTGACTCCGTTGGTAATGTGATCGGTTGCCGCGCTCTGCAAGCGCAATTTGCGGCCGGAACCATTGAAGCACGTGATTTTCGGACGACTCGTTGCGAGCCATGTGTGCCATTGCCATTTCAACCAATCCCTGATGTTTGTCCCGGGGAATTATCGGAACCGCCCCGGTATGCTTCCAAGAGACCCGGTGATTTAGTCAACGCGATGGAGGCCCTTATTCGAGAACGCCGCGATCTGTATATTGGCAGACCTGAGTGCTTTCCCGTGGTGTACAGTGCTATGGAGCCGCTCTCCGATCACTCTGGTTGTGCGCGCCGGTCATCCCCGTGTACGAGTCCGGCTAGCGGTCGGCTTGAGTGGCATTCGAATCATGTTTCGCAGCTAGCGGTTGTCAATACGCCGGTCACTGTCGTCATTCGTGATATTGCGCCGGTATTTGTCGACGCAAACTACTTGACGCGAGGGCTGCTGGGGAAGACTCGCACATTTGTCATGTTTCCCGAGGGAATCCAAGGACAGAATAACGGCCTGCTCAGGATCCGACAAGAACCCGCCGTGGATAGGGCATACGCGGACGTTGTAGAGATTGGAAGCGCTACCGTTGAGTGTGTTGCGCAATATTTGCCGCGATTTGTCGTCGAAGTTCAGGAGTTGTGGCCCGATAATCCGGCTGATGAGGTCCTTATACCAAGGCTTTTTGGTAGCAATGCTTTAGATTGGTGGCCGGACGCCACCGAGATTGCTGAACGAAGGAAGTGGACTGAGAGCCGAGGGCTCACCTTTTGGGACGACTTGACGACCCCAGAGCAACAGCGTGCACGGGTAGATTCATTGAGAGTGACTGTTCGCTGCGACAATAGGCAAGACGATGAGATTTGGTGTCGATGGACTCCGTTGAGATCAGGATATTACCGTTTGTCCGCTGCCGGTGCTTGGGCGCTTCATTTCTACGGTGATCGCTTATGGATCGCTCCGACTACCAACCCGATTGTTAACCTGAATACTCGACTGGTGAATCTCACCGATTCAGATCGGGCTGACCTTGCAAGCACAATCTTGAGTTGGGGTCATGCACCCAGAGACTTTGGCTTCAACGATAGCCTCGATGGATTGCTGTCGCACCCGCTTGATTCTAATGGCAATCCCACAGGTCAAGACAGAGCGGAACTCTACGAGAGCAATGGGATGCAATCGGGCGCGAACGGCTTGAGCACGCGTTGCCCGCCGCTCGATCTCCGGGTCGGATGCACGGGTCCGTCGCTCACTGGCAACTATGCAGAGACAGAGCCGCTCGGTGTTCTGGTGTATGAGGCGCGCGTCGTGACACGTGCCCCTTCGGGACCTTGAGACCCTTGCACATTCCGTGCTTGCCTCCTCGCCTCCTCGCCGTTGCAATCCGGGCAGAGCGCTCCGACGAGCGGCGCCAGAAGGGCGCTCCACTCGTCGTCCGATAGCCGTGCTGTCCGAGACGAATATCGCAGTGTTCGGGCGCAACGCTGCTGCTGTTGCCGTCGTTGGCTCAGCGGTCGCGGACCTAGTGGTTCGTCGTTGAAATGGTTGGGGCGCGTATGGTGGGGGCATGACTGCTGGATTTGTCGTGTCGGATGCGGATCGTTTGTCGTTGGAGGGGGTGGCGCGCTCGGGGTGCGAGCCGTGGCGTCGGGTGCGGCCGGCGAGCGCGCTGTGGTGTTCAGCTTCGACGAGAAGACCCAGATCCAGGCGCTGGACCGCACCCAGCCGTCGCTGCCGATGCGCCCGGGCCGCAACCGCACCCTCACCCACGACTACAAGAGAAACGGCACCATCGACCTGTTCGCCGCCCTCGACGTCGCCACCGGCGAGGTCCTCACCCAGACCCGCAAGCGCCACACCGCCAACGACGTGCTGGCGTTCTTCAAGTGGATCGACCTGCACACGCCGCGCCATCTCGACGTCCACGTCATCTTGGACAACGTCTCCGCCCACAAGTCCGAGCCCGTGCGCACCTGGCTCTCCCACCCCCGCCGCAAGCGCTGGCACCTGCACTTCACCCCCACCAGCTCCAGCTGGGCGAACCTCGTCGACCGCTGGTTCTCGATCCTGACCCGCAAAGCCCTCAAGACACAAGCGTTCACATCAGTCGAACACCTCAAAGACGTCATCGAGCACTGGGCCGCGCACTGGAACCACGACCCCCAGCCCCTGAAATGGACCAAGACAGCCGACCAGATCATCGCCAAAGTCAAACGAGCCCGAACCGCCCTCAACAAAACCGCGACACACCACTAGGTGTCCTCGCTTGCGTTGTAGGCACCGCTCATGTAGCTGGCTATGACGGCTCGCCAGTCTTCGAGGCTGGGCCTGCGCTCAGGTCTGGTCTCGAGTGACAAGATGAGTTCCAGGCCCAGGTTGAGAGCTTGATAGCACAGGAGCATGCATTGTGTGTCTAGCTCAGCGTTGACGTAGCCCTCGGCCTTGGCTGCCTCGATCAAGGCGGAGTAGGCTTGCGTTTCGGTATCGAGTGCTCGGGAGACCTGGGATTTGAGCGTTTCATCGCGACGCGCGAGAACGCACGCCTCAAGCACCAGGCTTCGGAATTTGTCGCCGATCGATGACAGATGATCTGCGCCTAGGACTTCGAATTTGTCCATGATGTTCATGTCGCTGGAGGCAACGTTCACCAGAGCGGTGTTGGTTGTGGCGTATTCAACCGCATCGAGAAACAGGTCGCGCTTGGTTTGCCAGCGGCTATAGATGGCACCTGTGGTCAGCTTGCAGCGACGCGCGATATCTGCGACTCTGGCGGCTTCAAATCCTCGCTCGCTGAAAGCACTGACTGCTGCGTCCAGGAGGCGAGTCGTGAGTTCACGTGTTTGAGCTCTGACTCGGGTGTTTTCCGAATCTTCCTCATCCAACATACCTAAGACGATAGCTACATGCTGCGCACGAATTGTGGCTCAAGCTGCCACGAGATACCACGACATTGCCTACTGGTAACAGTTCCTATTATTATCAATCGGATGCCCCGGTGTCATAAGTCCCAGTTGGACGTTGATTTGAAGTAGCGCACGAGCGGCAATTCCCAGTAAAACTATCGAACCGATTGGATCGGACAATAATGGTTATTATGTCTAGTTACAGGGACCTGAATGTCGCTCCATTGGCGAAGGCTTGCGCATCGACATCACGCTGGGCTGCGAATCAGCCGAGTTCGGCGGTCCATTGCCAGTGGCAGGATGTCGCGCCGTTGTCGGCGCCGCTGAGTGTGCCGATCGTCAGCGTGTCGCCGTGTTCGAGCCTGATGCGGGTCATCTGGTCGAATGGGATTTCTTCGCCGTTGACGCGCACGACGCCGACGCCGGGTTCGTCGCCTTCTTTGAGTTCACTTGCAGCGATGTCCCAGTAGGCGCAGGAGGATTCCTGGGTCGGTTGCCAGTAGCCGGGCTTGAGCTGATGCTGGGGGCTGAGCCGGTCGGTGCGATGCGTCTGTGCCTGCGAGTACGTCAAGCGAAGAGGGCCGGCTGCGCCGCTGGCTTCAAGCTCGGTCAGCCGGTCGAGTGTCGTTGTCCCGCAGCTGGGAATCGTGTCACCGAACGTGCTGCTGCTCCAATGGCATGGCGGCGTTTGCCCATCGACGTCGATGACCGGTCCGGTGACGATCCACCGCTGTGAATCGGCGTCGAATCGGCTGAGTGCCGAAGCTTCGACGGGGTAGGCGTCGGCGGCGCCGTTCAGCCGGAACCGGACGCCTTCTCGCAGCAGCGGATGATCGATGTCCAATGCGCGTACGGCCAGCATGAGATTGGTGCGACTCAGGCCGCCGGGCAGAGCCTCGGCGATGCGCAGCGCTTCCACGTAGGGGTATGCGAGCAGGTAGCCGTCGTAGTGCCGCGGGTCGGTCACGTCGAGCCCGGTGGCTTCGATGCTGTTGTAGGCGAGCCTGATGAACGGTTCGCTGGCGAAGTACGGGTCGAGGTGGGGCTTGACGCCGCCGTCGACGATCCACCAACCGTCGGCTGTCCTGCCTGCCGGAGCTACGAACGCTTCGATGTTGTCGCAGATCGACGATGTGAGCATTGCGCCTTCGCGTGAACGGATGGCGCTGGCGAGCCCGGTGCTGTCGGCGAGCCGCATCGCCGAGGCGCATGTCGTGCCGGCAGTCATCGCGATGATCACGTCGGGCTCGGCGTTCGCGATCGTCCTCATGTGCTCGGCAGTGATCTCTGCGGGGCGATGCCTGACCGCTACGAACTCGGACACGACGGCTGGGTTGGCCTCCGCCCACGCCGCGAAGCTGTCCTCGTAGACCCGGCCGAAGCTGTTGTCCATCACCACGGCCCCGACTCTCACGGGCAGCTCGGCGCTGAGGTTGGTTTCGATCCAGGCGCCCCACAGGAGCGCTTCGGTCGGGTAGGACATCCTGGAACCGGTGGTCCATGGGCGCAGCTGCGGGTCGCCCCACGCCGCGAGAGCCGACTGCACGAATGGATGGGGGACGCACAGGTCGTTGATCCGGTCGTACACCGCTAACGCGGTCGATGATCGAAGCGTGAGCAGGGACAACACATTCGTGCCAGCAAGAATGCTGTCGACGGCCGTTTCGGGATCTTGGGTGTTCGCATCGGGGCTCGCAGCGTCGACGAGCGTGACGTGCCTGCCCGCGACGGGATCGTTCTCGTTCACCCAGTCGAAGTAGGCCGCCATGCCAGCAGCGATACCGGCATATGCGGGGATGTCGCCCGACAGCGCAGCGGGGTAGCCGATGCGGATCTGGGCGTCGGTGATGCCCGCGTCGTCATCCCAACCGTCGGGGCACTCGCCGAGATCGACCTGGAATCCTGCGGGACCACGCAGGACGCCGTCGTCGCCGACGCCGTAGGTGCCGTCGCCGATGTTGGCGGCCAGCTCCGCCACAATCCGGTCACGCTGGTCCGCCGCGGCGGCGCGCACGTTCGACAGCGCCGCCTCGAAGCTGACAGCGGCAAGCGCTTCGGCCGACACTGCCGCCGTACCGCCGAAGGCGACCACCGTGTGGGTGCGCGCGTTGATCCACTGGGCGGTCGCCGGGTCGATCTCGCCAGGATCGCTCAGCAGCAACGGCGCGCACAGCTTGGCGAGCAATGGCCCTGCGCTCAACGCATCGAATGGAACCCGCGCCGTCGCCAGACCCACGGTGGATCGATCGAAGCATCTTGGCGTAGCTGTGGCCGAATACTTGCCTTCGAGGAACTCTGCCGCCAACCGAGCGGTATGGAAGCGGTCGTCACCGCCCAGACGAGTCACCGCGACGCCCGACGCTTCGAGATCGGCCTGCACCTGCGCAGACACCGCCTCGGTGCCGCCCATGACGACCGCATGCTGAACGCCGCTGCTCGCAACATAGGACATCACGCCGACATCGAGTGCGTCAGGCGCTGTGAGCAGCACCGGGTGCCGGCCTCGGGCCGAGAAGCCGCCTGCCACCAACGAGTCCGCGAACACCTCCGAGCTGGCCACCACAACCGTGCGGCCATGAGTCGCCATCTCGCCAGGCGCTCCCAGTCGCCGGGCCACGGCAACCGACGCGGCCGACGGATCAGCGGCCGTCACCCGCTCGACCGAGCCGAGGCTTGCAAAGTCGGCCAGAGCATCGTCGGAAACCGAGTCGGCGTCGCCCACGACGACCACCCGTGACACGCCCGCATCGACCAACAGTGCTTTCGCCTCGCGCGACAGCCCGTCGGGGCGGGACAGCAGCACCGGAGCGTCGAGCGAACCCGCGAGACCCGAAGCGATCACCGCGTCCTGCCACGACACACCCGAGACCACCACAGCCGCGTCGATGCTGCCGCCGGACTCCAGCACAAATCGCTGCGCCACCGCCAACGACGTCTCGTACCGGTCCTGGCCCCACAGGCGCAGTCCCGCGCCGGCCTCGCCAGAATGCGCCCCCGCCGCCGCAGGCATCAGAGGCAACGCCGTCGCCAAGATCAACACCGCAAGCAGGAAACGCAATCGCACCGCCGTGTTCGAGGAGCGACAGTTCAATGTCAATCGCACGCGTTCCCCGCATCCGACCGCGAAGCGATGACTAGATACAGCCCCTCGCTCTATCGATAGTGAAGGGCGACGCACCCAATCAGGGTGGTGACAGCGTCATCGAGCTCGAACGCGTACCTGTTGTTGAAAAACTTCTCCGAGCAGCGCCGCTGATAGTCCTTGAATGATTCGTTGCTGCGCGGCGACAGGCCGAGGTTGTCCTGGAGCGTCGAATCTGGACGTGCAACCGTGTTCGAGGCCGCACACGCAACAATCGGGTCTCGTTCACCTAGGACCTTCACCAATTGGTACGTCATCAGATGGGTGACAGTTACGGGGTTGCCGTCGGCATCCACTATGAGGTCGCCGTCGGCGTCGTACTGGTCGGTCTCGGCCGCACCGCAAATATCGCCGAGTTGGCTAGCGACGGGGCTCTTGTGGCCGTCAGCGTGGTCAGCGGACGCGACCTGCGGAGTGGCGAGCAAGAACGCTGCCGCCAAGGCGGCCGCTACGACGACGCGGACAAAACGAGAAAAAATAAGCATGAGGTACGACAATAGCGGTTCTTATGACAAGAGCAACCATCGTTGCCGAGCATGGCGGCGATGCCGCCGGCCAGGGCCACAAGGAGGGACGACAATCTCGATCCGCCCTCAGGCGCGTGCGGCGCTTCTCGTGCCTGTCTCGTCGTTGTCAATCCGGCGTGAACCCATCAGCGTGACTCCTCCGGTATGCACTTGTGTCGATGCTCAGCTTGCCGCCGATCCCCTGAAGCCGATTAGGCGACTCGAACTGATGCAAGACCGCCGCGATATCGACGAGCATCTCGCTCACCTCCAAGCTGGGCCCGACATGATCGCTGTCGAAGACGTGTTTGTCACTCACGCCAAGAATTTCGGCACCCGAAAAGGCATCGCGTACGCCACCTGGCGCGAAGCCGGCGTGCCGGCGGACCTGCTCACACGGGCGGGGATGACGCGGGGCAGTAGGTCCGCAGCGTCTGCAGATTGGCAGCCGGAACGGCGCTACCTGAATCGAAGGCGCCGACCGCACGGCAACTGCAGCGCGCCTCGCTGCACCAGCCGAGGCGGGCCGTAACCACACATGCGGGTTGCTCGACAGCGGGGGGAAGTGCCGTCCGACAGATCTAGTAGTAGTTGTTATTGCTGGACTATCTAGCATGCTGCGGATGTGGCGGCGTTTGTTTGTTGTGTTGGTGGTGTGCTGTTTGGTGGGTGTGGTGCCGGTGTCTGGGGTGTCGGCTCAGTCGGCGGGGTCGGTTGAGGTGGTGCGGTATGGGGGTGCGGATCGGTATGCGACGTCGTTGTTGGTGGCTGAGGCGGTGGCTGCTGATGCGGGTGGGTCGTTGGAGTGGGTGGTGTTGGTGTCGGGGTTGGGTTGGCATGACGCGGTGGTGGCGTTGTCGGTGGCGGGCCGTTTGGGTGCGCCGGTGTTGTTGACGCCGCCTGGCGGTGTGCGGGCGGATGCGTTGGGTTTTTTGGCTCGTGTGGGTGTGTCGCGGGCGTTGGTGGTCTCGACGGGCGCCAGTGTGGATGCTGCGGTGGATGAGCAGTTGGGTGCTGCGGGTGTTGTGGTGGAGCGTGTGGGCGGCGCGGATCAGTATCTGACGGGTGTGGCGGTGGCGCGTCGTTTGGGCGCGCCGGGTGTGTTGGGCATTTCGGGTGCGACGGCGATCGTGGCCAGCGGTGAGGTGTTCGCTGATGCGTTGGTGGCGGGGCCGTTGTCGGCGCGTGGCACTTTGCCGGTGCTGTTGACGCCGCCCGATGGTCTGCATGCTGGGGTGGCTGGGTATCTGGCGTCTGCTGGGGTGCGGCGTGTGGTGCTGATGGGCGGGACTGCTGCTTTGAGCGCTGAGGTGGAGAACGCGATCGCCGGGTTGGGCATCTCGGTGGATCGCATAGCAGGCGCGACGCGGTTTGGGACTGCGACGAAGTTCGCTGCGTTTGCCGGGGAGCGTTTCGGGGGCGGGTGTTTCGGCGGGGATCGTGTGAGTTTGGCGCGTGCGCGGGTGCCGTTCGACTCGTTGGGCGCCGCGCCGCTGCTGGCGCGTCAGTGCGCGCCGTTGGTGCTCGCTGAGACTGACGGGGTGCCCACTATCACGGCGAGCTTCGTTGATCGTGTGCGAGCGCGAACAACCGGGACGGTGACGCTGTACGTGTTCGGCGGCGACGCCGCGGTGTCACAGGCCGCAGTGGACGCGTACCTCGCCATCGTCGACGAACCAGAAACCGGCGGCGGAGGCGGCAGCGGCGGCAGCGGCAGCCGCGGCGGCGGAGGCAGCAGAGGCGGTGGAGGAAGCGGCGGCGGCGGGACGACCGTGACGGGGAGCGGGCTGAACGAACCGCCGCAATACGAGGTCTTGGGCCCCGTGACGGTCCCGGAGAACACCAGGCTGTCGCATTTGGTCACCGCGGTCGATGCTGACCGCGACCGCATCGTGCGTTTCGAGCTGCTGAATCACACGGACAAGTTCTCGATCACCAACGCCGGCCGGCTGACCTCGGTCGATCCATTGAACTATGAGGAAGAAGACGCTTGGAGCTTGGAGATTGCGGTCACCAGCGGCACCGGCACAAGGGAGCTGACGACGGACAACGGCGTAGTCCAAGTGACGGTGAATGACGTCGATAACGAGGCTCCCGCCGCGCCGTCGCGGCCGACGGTGTCGGACGTGACGGCCACGTCTGTGACGATCAATTGGGCCGAGCCTGACAACACCGGCCCGCAGATCACCGACTACGACGTGCAATACCGTCAGGGCGGCTCCGGCCCGTTCGCGCCGTGGCCGCACAACGACGACACCCACACGGCTGATATCACCGGCCTCGTCGAGCTCTCGAGGTATGAGTTCCAGGTTCGCGCCAGCAACGCAGAGGGAACCGGCTCGTGGTCCGCGTCGAAATCGGTCACCACGCTCGCGGCCAACACGCCACCCAGGTTCACGAACTCGCCATTCGTGCTCGTGGATGAGAACGCTGCGCTCAATTACACGGTCACCGCGGAAGATGCCGATTCCCTCGACAACGTGGTGGGCTTCGCGGTGATCGGCGGGATCGGCGAGGACAGGCACAGCTTCGTGATCGACAACTCGGGTCTTCTGACGCTGGCGCCGGGTGCGAGTCTGGACTTCGAGGCCCAGTCGAAGTACTGGATCAACGTCGAGGTGACCAGCGGCACCGGGACGCGAGCACTCATCACCACGCAGCTCATGACTATCGAGGTCGTCGATGTGGACGAGCCGCCGGAGACGCCCGGGGCGATTCACCAACACAGTTCATGAGTCCGTCAAAGTGACAGTGACTTGAGCGCTGGTCCAGTTGGCTTGGTCAGTTGGCTGTCGGGTGAGGAATGGGCCGACAGCCGCCTCCAGATCGGGTGATTCTTAGGGGTTGCCGAGGATGCGGCGGGCGACGAATGCTGCTGTTTGGGTGCGTGTCGCTCCGCTGTAACGCGGTGCTGTGGCGTCGGGCACCACAGCGCGGCCCTGGTTCTTGGTGCCGGTGGTGATCGCCGCGGGCCCGCCGATGAACACAAGACGTGCAGGCTGATAGTCGCGCAGCACCGCCTCGGCCTCGGGCGAGAGCCGCCCTGCTTCGGTGTAGAGCACCGCTGAGCCCGCCGTGCGCGCCGACAGCGCAGCGGCCACGCCGATGTCGGGCGGGCTCCACCCGTTCGCCACGATGATGGTCAGCTCGTCGAACCCACCCGAGGCGGGCGGCCCCAAAAAGCGGCGCGCCACGTCTGCTGCGGTGCCGGTGCGGGTCTGACCGCTGACACGCTCGATGAGCGCTGCTGGCACGACACTGCGGATCGCTGCCTCGACGTCGTCGGACACCGCAGCGGTGCCGCCCACGATCACCACGCGGTCGGGGCGATGACGGCTCAGCAGTTCTCGCGTCGGGTCCGACAGCTTGCGCCGATCGGTGTAGGCCACCGCCGAACGCGGCGTGCGCGCCGACAGTGCAGCGGCCACGCCGATGTCGGGCGGGCTCCACCCGTTCGCGACGATGACCGTCGCACCGCCGGGACCCGCCTTTGAAACCTCCAGGATCGTCCGCGCCACCTCCGCGGCAGTGTCGACACGCGTCGCACCAGTGATACGAGTCACCGCGTCCACCTGCGAGGCACGCCGCATCGCCGTCACTGCCCCAGCCGACACCGCCGATTCACCGCCGATGACCACCACCGCCGCCGGCAGGTAGTCAGACAACACCTCGCGCGCCGCCGTCGACAACCGGTCTCCGGCGGTATAGATCACCGCAGAGTCCGCGGTTCGGGCCGCGAGAGCCGCGGCCACGCCGATGTCGGACGGGCTCCAGCCACTGGCCACAATCAGCGTCGCCGTGCTCTCAGCGAACCCGCCGCCGCCGCCGCCACCGCCACCGCCACCGCCACCGCCGCCGCCGCCGCCGCCGCCACCACCACCACCACCGCCGCCGCCGCCGCCAGTCCCCGTTTGAATCACAGGTCCGGCAGGCTTGAGCACTGGCTCGGCAGAGTCATCGTGCGCGGTGTTCTGGGGACCGTGATGGTCGGTATAGGTCGTGGCTGCCCTCAGATAGAGGCCTTCATCGTCGTCCGCCGGCGTGTAGCGCGACGAGGTCGCCCCGGCAATGTCGATCCAGTCGGTACGGTCCGCCGAGGTGCTCCACTGCCACGAGACAGACGACAGCGAGCCGTCGGGATCCTCCAGAACTGCACCGACCGAAGTACCGACCTGTGGCTCCTGGGTCGACAGCGTCACCGCGCCCGGATCGTCAGCGTTGGTGATCCTGATCGTCATCGGCTGTCTCGCGACGTTGTGGCCGTCGGTCGCAACGAGCGCGAACTGCAGCCGGTTGTCGCCGTTTGCATCAACGGGATCCTCGAAATCGGGGACCTGCACAAAGGCCAGCGTCCCGGCCTCGGTGAGGGCCAGCACATCGCTGTCGTCGCCCTCGAGCGAAATCTCGACATCGCCGCCCTCAGGGTCGGACGCTCGATAGACGCCCACAGCCGCCGAGTTCTCGGCGTGCTCGACGTCGAAGTCGCCGGTGATCAACGGCGCCTCATCGACAGCGACGACCGTGACTATGACGTTCTGCTGTGTCTGAAGATCTCCATCGGAAGCCACGATCGTCACGACATAGAGGTTGTCGCCGTTGTCGTCGGCAGGTGCTTCGTGGTCGGGCAGGTCATCGAAGCGGAGCGTGCCGCCTGAAATGTTGAACGGGTCGGCATCGGTTCCGGCGAGGGACCAAGTCACCGCATTGCGCTCAGGGTCGTCGGCGAAGTAGCGGGCAACCTCCCGGCTGCCCTCCTCGGCCACGTTGGCGGTCGTGGGGCCGCGCAGCGACGGAGGCTCGTCCACGTTCACCACAACGACAGTGACGTTGATCTCGTCGAATTTGCCGGCGGGATCCTCGGCTCGGACTTTGAACGAATACGACGCCTTCGCCTCGCGATCGAGGGGCAGGAGTGTCCGCAGCTGGCCTGACGAGGGATCGACGGCGAACACCGCAGTGTCTGCGTTGACCAGCGAGTACGTCAACGGGTCGTTGTTTTGGTCGACTGCGGTGACCGCAGCGCCGAATTGGCCTGGGGCCGAGTTCTCCGTCACCTCGCGAGCCCCCGTCTCCGAGCCAGGGAACACCGGCGCATGGTTTATCGGCGGAGCAGCTCGTGTTTCGTCGGCTGACGTGGCGCTGGCCGACTTCTTGTTGGCGCTCTGCGCATCACGGTACGAAGCCGTCGCTCTCAGCCAGTCGCCGACAGTTGTCGGCGTGTACGTCGAGTCATCGGCGCCGATGATCGTGCTCCACGGCGCCAGGCCCGTCGAACTGCGCTCCCATGACCATGTCACTTCCGCGACTGCGCCGTCGGGGTCGCTCAGCGTTGCCGTCAGCTCGACGCTGGACTGAGGATGAATCGAGGACAGCGCCAGCGTGCCTGGCTCATCGACATTGACGATGCTGACTGTCACATCTTCGGTTGTGGTGTTCGCCCCGTCCGAAGCAGTGAGCTGCACGCGGTAGTCGTTCTTGCGGTCAGCGTCGCCGGGAGCCTCGAAGTCAGGCGTCACGACGAAGCTGAGGTTGCCTTGGGACGACAACGCGAATGCGCCGGCGTCGACGCCTCCGAGCGTCCAGGCTGCCGTGACGCCCTCGGGATCGGTTGCGCTGTAGCTGGCCACCAGACCGGTGCGACCCTCGTTGAACGTGGGACTGGTCTCGCCCGAAATCTCGGGCACCTCATCGACATCTCTCACGGTCACCGTGTGGTCGCGCACGACAGTGTGTTCCCCGTCGCTGACCGAGAGCGTGATCTCGTAGACGTTGTCGCTGTTGCTGTCACCGCGAGCCTCGAAGTCAGGCGGCGAACGGAAGCTCAGGAGGTTCTCACCGTGGACGAGCAGTGCCGACCCATCCGGACCCGACAGCGTCCAGGTCAGCTCGTCGCCCTCAGGTTCCCAGACATACAAGGCCTGTACGTCGGTGGTGTTCTCGCGCACGCTCGCCGGATACAAGAACAGGGCGGGTCTCTCGTTCACGTCGGTGACGGTGACGGTGACATTGAGGCGTCTTGTGTGGACGCCGTCGGAGACCGAGACCTGCAGCACGTACACGTTGTCCCGATTCGAGTCGTAGGGCCTCTCATGATCGGACGTGAATCGGAACGTCAGCTCCCCGCCGGAGCTGATCCAGAATTCTCGTTCATCGGCACCGCTCAGCTCCCAGCGCAGGTAACGGTTCTCGGGATCAGTCGCGACGAACTGGGCGGCATAACGGTCTCCTTCGACGCTCTCGGAGGCGGCGGGGCCGCTCAGCGTCGGTGCCTCGTTCACATCGGCGATCACCACCGTGACCGGGATCGAGTCGTCGATCGCTGGGTCGGCGTTCCCGTCGGCGTCCTTGCCGTCGCTGACCGAGACCGTCAGCGAGTAGCGCCGCTTGGCGGCTTCATAGTCGTGAACGACGGTGGTGCGAAGCTGGCCTGTCGTGGTCACGATGTCGAACACCTCCGCATCAGTGCCGCTGAGCGAATAGGTCAAGCTGTCGCCGTCAGCGTCGGAGGCAGCTACGGGGGTTCCCACGCTCGCGCCCGCAGCAGCGTTTTCTGCCACGCTGCGGCCTCCAGTCTCGCTGGGCTCGAAGAATGCGAACAGATTCGTCGGCGCAGTGGAGCGAACGACGTCGGCTGTGGCCCGCCGAGCGGTCTTGGCAGAAGGCCCGTGACCGTCGGCGTACGACGCGCTGACCCGCAGATAGCGCCCGGTGTCGGCGATGACCGGCGTATAGGTCGCGTCGGTACCCAAGATGGATCCCCACACGGCGCGATCGGTCGATGACTGCCAGCTCCAATCGAGTCCGGTGATGTCCCCGTCGGGGTCGGCGAGTGCTGCGGTGATGGCGCTGCCCACCACGGGCTGGCGCGACGTGAGCGTCACTGTCGGGGGCTCGTCGACGTTCGTCACCACGACGGTCACCGGCAGAACGGTCGCCCTCAGGTCGTCCCAGGCCCACACCTCGATGTCGTAGACGTTGTCGCCCTTGATGCTGGTGTCGAGATCGCTGGACGAATCCTGGTCATCGGGTTCTTCGAAGTCAGGCGGTTCAAGGAATGCCAAGGTGCCGCTGACAATGGAGAACAGATCCTCGTCAGTGCCTGACAGGCTCCAGCGGATGCGGTCGCCTTCGGGATCGGTCGCAGTGAACTGGGCAACGTCTGTCGTGTCGTTCTCAGAGTGGATGACTGCGGTGGGGCCGCTCAGCTCGGTCGGCTCGTCGATGTCGTAGAGGGTCACCTGCACATCCAGCGTCGCTGTGTGCTCTGCGTCGGAGAGTTCGACGGTGACCTCATAGACGTTGTCCTCGTCGGTATCGCCGGGGCGCTCGAAGTCGCGAGGGTCGGCGAACTTCAGTTCCGCGTGAGAACCGAACAGAAAGAGTCTGAAAGGGTCGAGATCGGTGTCATCAATGGCGAAACGATCCGCATCCGGCCCCGAGACTGACCAGGTCAGATCATCGTCCTCTGGATCTGCCGCGCGGTAAATGCCGATGGCAGCGACGGATTCCTCTGGGTGAGTATGGGACGGGAACCCCAGGAGCCGAGGCGATTCGTTGACATCGATCACGCTGACGGTCGCCTGGAGCTGGTCGCTGAAGCCGTCTTCGTCAACGACGTTCACCTCGAAGGAGTAGCGAGGCTGCGACTCGTAGTTGATCTCGCGGCTGGTGCGCAGTTGGCCGTCGTCATCGATGCTGAAAGCAGCGGCGTCGACGCCGCTGAGCGCATACGTCAGAACGTCGCCGTCGTCGTCGCTCGCCTGAATAGGGGTGCCGACCCCGGTGGCCAACGGGGTGTTCTCCGTGACGGTGCGCACGCCGTTCTCTCCCGGGTCGAAGCGCGGTGCCGAGGCGTCGCCGCCCACTTGCCCTTGCGCTGTCGGCGACCATGCGCCCGCCCCGTCGGCGCTGACAGCTCGGACCTCGATGTCAACCGTGTCGCCCTGGGCCAGCCCGGAAATGGTGTAGTCCAGCGTGCCCGATGTCCATGCGCCGGTGATCAGCGTCCACGCAGCGTCGTCGGCCTCGTCGGCGGAGTCGCTGGAGATGTGGCGCAGGTCGTAGCTCGTGATTGTCGAACGCCCGGCGCGCAGTGGCGCCTGCCACGTCACGGTGAGCGGGTCGGTCACGCCGTCAATAGCGGTTATGGCCGGCGGGCCGGGCGTCTGGCGATGCCCGTACGCCGTGATGGACCACGACCACAGGCGAGCGACACCGCCTCCTGATTCCCGGTCGTGCACACGCAGGGTCCATGTGCCGCTGGGGTCTTCGCCGAGATGCCGTGCCGAGCCCAGCCGGAAGGCGCCGTCGTCGGCCTGCAGTCGCACCCCGTACGAGCGACCCGTGTCGGCGACGAGCAGATCCGACACCGTGCCAGTGGGCGAGACCAGTTCGAGTTCGAGGCTTCTGAAGTTCGGAGCGTCCATGACGATGTTGACTTCGACGAACTCGGTGAATTGCACCCCCGAACCGAGCTCGATGCTTGACTCGACGGTGCCACGGTCCCCGAGACTGAGCGCCGCGCCTGTCGAATCGCCTGACTCGGTGGCCAGTTCGGGCACATTGACCCAGTCCTGCGCAAGCGTCACCGCTGCGGCTGCGTTGACGACGCCGAATCCGTAGCGATGGTTGAACTCGTAGCTGTCGGCCGATGCCTCGTACTTGGTTGCGCCGGCCAGCCAGCCTGTGTCGGCTGCATCGTTGTGGCGTGCAGATCCAGCAAGAATCAGTTTCACGTCTCGCCACGTCAGCTGCGGGTTGACGCTGCGCACGAGCGCCGCCACTCCGGAGACTTGGGGGGCGGCGGCGCTCGTCCCGCCGAATCCGGTGGTGTAGAGCCCGTCGGTGCTCGTCGAGGTGATTCCCGGATCCCCGTAGCCGTCACTTGACGGTGCGCAGACCCAGAGATTCGCGCCCGATTCGGAGTACCACGTCTGTTTGCCTCGGTGGCTGACTGCGCACACTGCGGTGACGCCCCAGAAGTTCGCGTACTCGTCGAGGTTCGAGTTGTCGCTGTCCTCGCCGTTCCCGCCGGCCCACGCGTAGAACGTGCCTCGTCCCCCTGCACCGGTCGTCAGCGCGGACTCGACCGCCAATTCCCACAAACGCGAAGCCCGGTGGTGCAGTCCGTCGTCGCTAGGCCCCCAGCTGTTGTTGGACACATGGGTGGTGCTGGCATTGCGGGACATCGCATCGGCTTCGTTGCGAAGGGAGAACGCGTTGAGCAGGTTGAAACCGCGGATACTCGCTCTGGGCGCGACCCCGCGCACCCCGAAACTGTTGTCACGTGCCGCGACGATGCCGGCGACAGCGGTGCCGTGGTAGCCCGCACTGCTCGTGCCGCCGACAGTCGAGACGTAGTCGTGGCTCCCCGACGTGTCGACGTTGGCGAAGAGGTCCTGGTGGTCGAAGTCGACCCGGGAATCCACAATCGCCACGTTCACCTGCGAACCGGTCGTCTCCGACCAGGCATCGAGCACGTTGATGTCCTCGCCTGCTGTGTCGCTGAATTGGCCTGTGTTGTCCAGATGCCACTGGCACCCAACGAGGGGATCGGAAACACCCGACGGCGGCGAACCGCAGCGCGTGCGGAGTGCTCGGTAGTTGAGGCTCTCGGATACTGAGGCCGCGTAGGCACCTGTGCTCTGACCGCGGCCGTCGGGTTCCCACCCCCGCGTGTCGACACGGAAGTAGTACGTGCCCGCCTTCAGTTCGCGATTCATGCTCACGCCCCGGCGGTCTTCGTAACCGAAGTAGATCTGAGAGGTGCTGCCCGGCACGACGTTGAGACTGGCGTCAAAGACAGCGCCGTTGAGGGCAACGCCCTCGCTGAAGGCTCGGAACTCCACAATCGTGGTCTCCGGCACCACGACGCGGAAGTAGTCCTCGTCGGTGGCCGATGCGATCGTCCCCCCAGCGGCGTCGCCGAGTGCCAGAGATTTGGCAGTGTCGGGAGTCGAGCCAGGCTCGTCCACTTCGTGCACATGCATCACGTAGGTGCCGATGTAGTTGTCGCCGTAGCCGCGTACCGCAAGGAAATGAGTTCCGGCGTCGAGTCGAACGCGGATCGCGAATGCGAAGCGTTCGGTCAGCTCCCCGTCGTCGTTGTCGACGACGAGTTCCTCGTCGCTGTTGTACACCTCTCCGAAGGTGTCGTAGGCAGGTCCTGGAGCGCGGATGAGCAGATCCGTCGAGCGCTCAAGCTTCAGTTCGTAGTAGTCGCGGGTGGTGCCGCTGGGCCCGAGCACGCCGTAGGTGACGCTGTTGACTTCGACGGGTACGGCATTGTCGAAATCGGCACCGCGGGTGACGAGGCTCGTGTGCACCACGTACGCCCCTGTGTCGCCGTCTCGGCTTTCCACCTTGAGGTAGTACGTGCCTGACGACAGCGTTCTGCCGACAAGAAAGTTGTTGGCGCCGCTGAGATGCTCGGCCGGGATGCCGGACGCGATCACAGAGCCCGAAGAGCTCAGCAGCGTTCCGTCCAGCTCGGTCGTGCCGGTCGAGTACATATGCAGGCTGATCTGGCTGTTCACTCTGATGCGGAAGTACTCGACATCGGTCGACGTGGCGATGCGGCCGCCGACGGGCACCTCGAGTTCGATGGTGGTCGCGTCGGCACGAATGTCGCCGTGATCGGCCGGTTGCCCGGTCTCGCTCGTGGACCATTCGCCAGTGGTCGGGGTGATTGCGCGGACCTGGACTTGGTATTCGACCTGATTCGTCAGGTCGGTGAGCACATAGTGCAGCGGGCCTTCGGTCCATGCGCGAAAGAGCGTCGACCAGTTCGCATCGACGGTTTCGTCTGCTGAGGTCTCGATGTATCGCAGGTCGTAGGCGACGATGTCGGCTTCGGCGACGCCGCTCGGAGCGCTCCAGCTGACGGTCAGCGCTGTGTCGCCGGCGGTGACCGAAGTGATGCTCGGCGCGGTCTGCGTTTGCGCGCCCGCCAAGTGCGTGACACTCGCCAAGCACGCCACTGCCACCACGGCGGCAAGCACGAGCATCCGACGGCGTCTGCGCAGTGTGCGCGCGGACGCGAACAGTTGAACTGCGCCTGTCACACTTAAATAGTAGTAACTATCAGTATCGACCCTCGGCCAGAGCCCAGCACCATCCCGACGTCAACCGTCGGCGAGGGTGGTGCATCGGGCAATCATTGTTGTCAGGCGGGGGACTGGCACCACTTGGTGACCATCACTTGGCGACGCGTTCGATCCACCAGTCGGGGCTCGACAGCTCGACGCCGGGATGGGAGGCCAGTGCGTTCGCGAGTTCCAGCGACGCGAGACCCGGGTCGGTCGTGATGTAGAAGCCGTTCGCAACGAAGTCCAATTCGGAGAGACGACCCGTGTCGACGCCGTTGCGCTCAAAGAACCCATCGACTGCAGCAGTGTCCCAGCTCGCATCGAGCACTACCACGGCCCCCCCAGGCAGTGCCATCAGCTCTCCCGAGTCGGACCAGAACACCGGGTCGCCCTTCACCGGCGCAGCCGCAGCGGCTTCGCCACGCACCACGACGTCTTCACCGACGCTGGCGACGATGTCGTCTCGTGACACGTCGTCGCCGCCGGGCACCACGGCCAGGTTCGGATCGAGCCACACCTTGATGGTCCGGGCGCCGTCATGCCAGGTGTAGGTCTCCAATTGCGCAGACGGCGCCAATTCCTGCTTAGGCGACCTGGACTCGGCGCCGTCAGACTCGGCATCGAGCGGCTCGAATTTGTCGTCTTTCGCATCGGTCAACCCCGAAGAAACCGCGTCAGGCACGGCACGTGATTCGTCACGGAGGTCTGTCTCAGGCAATGTCCCACCAGGCGCTGCTGCGGGGTTCGTGGTCGCGAGAACCGGCAATTCGGCTGAATCGGCGGCCCCAAGTGTCGTGCTTTGGCTCTCGAACGCCTCGAGATCATCAGCGACGTGTGGGGCGCCGGCCCGCACGATGGCTCCCTCGGAGGCTTCGCCCGGAGGCTGCGACGCCTGCGAACGCCAATACAGGACGCCCGCGAGAATGAGCGCGACGGCGACAGTCGACACAATTCGCGCCACCGTGGAGGATCGCAAGCTCCGTGTCATCTGAGAACAAGACTACGAATGCGAGTAGTCGCTACAAGATACGTCATGGCCCCGCCGCGGCCCGGTGAATAGTCACTAGTACTATCACGGTGGGCGGGATGTAACGTGCGCCCTGTCAAGTAGTAATGATTATTGGCACGTCTCTGGAATGACGGCGTGTCACCCGCTTCGGGGAGGTGCAGGTCAATGCGCATGGTGCGTCTGCGGCGTCGGATCGCCGTGTTTGGGTTTCTGAGCGTGTCGGCGGTGCTGCTGGTGCCGGCATCTTCGGCGATGGCCGCCCCGGGCGCGCCGGATCGCCCGGCGCGGCCCGTGCTCGACTCGGTCTCGTCGAATTCGGTCACGATCTCGTGGGCAGACGCCGGGGACTCCTCGGTCACCGGGTACGCCGTGCTGCGCCGCGACCGGAGCGAGGACGCGCTCGGGGTGTTCCACCTCATAGCGAGCGGTGTCTCCGGGACCACCTATACCGACGAGACAGTGGAGCCAGCAGGTTCCTACGGCTACCGGGTCAAGGCGCGCAACGCGAATGGGCTGAGCCGGCGTTCGCGGAATCTGCGTGTCGATGTTCCCGAAGCCGCGGTCTTGGAGACCGCGGTTCCAGATGTCGCGGCACAGGGTGAGCCCCTCAGCGCGTTGAGCGTCACGAATTCCACGACGGTCTACATCAATGAGAACACGAGCCTTTCCCATCAGATCGAAGCTCTGGACACTGGCGCCACAGGCACTGTCACCTACGATTTCGAACCTCTCGACTACGAGGGCGACGGCGCGGGCTACAACACCGACTGGGACTACCTCGACGCCAGCTCGGGCGGTCTCATCGTGTCCTACGATCGCCTCGACTACGAGGAACGACCCCCGCCACGCTCGTTCGCCCTCGGCATCCGGATCACCGCGACCTCCCAAGGCCGTGAAGTCTCCATCGATCAGACAATTGAGATCGTGGTCGTCGACATCACCGAGGGCGCGGCACAGAACTTCCAGGTCACCGGCCAATCCAGCACGACCATCGCTCTGGATTGGGATCCGCCCGACGGCATCGATCCAAACCACTACCGCGTGTTCGTGTTCGAGTCCGGCGACGGGCCAGTCGACGATCGGTTCGAGGCCGAGATCGCCACCACTGCCAGCAGACGAACCGTCGATCGGCTGCAGCCCGATACCACCTACGAGATCTATCTCTTCCCCGTCACCGATCAAGGTGTCAAGCTCGACATCCTCAGCCTGACTCACAGTACCGACAGCTAGCCCGACAACAGAGTCGGGAATCCGCGCCAGCAAACCCGCAGTGCCATTTGCAGGCCGCAGAGGTTGGACATCCACACGGCCGATGTCCCGAATCCTCGACGTCAGAGCCCCAACAGCATGAGTGTTGACGCGGCCGGCGGGTGGTCCGCCTATGGCGGTGTGGGCGGGGGTCTTGAGGATCTTGAGGCCTTCGGTTCGGAAGATCTCGTCGAAGGCGTCGATGAAGAACAGCAGGTAGTAGCGGCGCAGTAGGGCTGTGTCGATGGTCGCGAGGTCGCAGGCGACCGCGGCTTGGGATCGTGGGAACTGGTTCCAGCTCACGTTGGCGCGTTGCGGGGCGGGATGGATGCCGTGGGACTTGAGAATCCGCCAGACGGTGGATGCTCCCGCCTGGTGGCCGAGACCGGTGAGTTCGCCGTGGATGCGGCGTTGTCGCCAGGTGGGGTTGTCGGTGGCCATGTCGATGACCAGCCGGCGAACCTCAGCGGCGATCGCGCCCAGCAGGGTCCGGTCGTTGTGGTTGAGCTGGGGCCGATTGTCTTGCCGGCGCAGCACCGTCAGTTGGTGGCGCAACACGATGATCTCAAGATCCTTGGAACGGCCCGAGCGCACGGCCAGACCGGCCAGCGCCGCGAGGAAGCGGCACAGAATGCGAAACACGAGGCACGAGAATCGCAGCACATCGTGCCTGGTCAGCACTCACGTCCGAATATCGGGCACCCACAGGTGCCGTGCCACCCGGGCCATGCTCTGGAATCAAGCGAAACCGACCGGAATCTCGCCCTCCGCGCCACCCTGACCTGCGGTTTTGTCAATAACGCGTTCTGCAAACAGGCCAAACGCGTTCTGTGGAGCCATGTGCGAAACTCGCTGACCTGGGGAAACCCAATTTCGCACAGCCGCTCGAGGGCGGGGCGAGTGTGCGAAATTCTGTGCGAAATTCGGGCACTTGGAGAGATTTGGAGCTTAGTTCGGGTGGTTGGCGGCCTAGGAGGGTGGTCGGCAATTGGGGTGTGGTGTGTGTTGTTTGTTGAGCGTGCGCGGTTGTCTGGTTGGTGGTTCGGGGTGGGTTGGGCGCGGGTGTTCTGCCTGATGATGCCCAGGCACATCGTCGGTCGGCCAGTGGGGCCCGGGGTCGCCGGTCGGGGCGGGTGTTTTACCTGATGATGCCGAGGCGGCCGGCGCGGTCGAGGTTGAGGGCGGCGATGCGCAGGTCGAGCCACAGGTTGGCCTTGTCGAGGCCGCGCCAGGGGACGTTTTTGGTGCGGGACTTGATCTGGGCGATCTTGCGTTCGGCCTGGGATCGCAATCGGTATCTGGCGAGAAACTCGGGTTCGTGGCGTTGTGCTCTTGCGGGGGCGAGGAGTTCTTCGTGGGGGTTGATCTCGATGATGCGGCCGCCGTCGCGTGTGGTGCATCGGGGCTTGAGCTCGCATGCTGAACAATCCGTTGCCGCGAACCGCACCTGGCGCCGTTTGGCGCCGTTCGGCGGCGGGATGGGTGCGGTGTTTCCTTGCGGGCAGGTGACCGTCGCTGCTTCGAGGTCGATGTCGAAGTCGGCTTTGGTGAGCTTGTCGCCGCGGGTCGGGATCGGCTGGGCGGGGGCGACGAGGTCGATGCCTCGGTCGGCCATCGCTTGACGGGTGGGCCCCGATCCGTAGTGGGTGTCGGCGATGATCTCGGCGACCGGGACCGGGTCGGCGTCGATGAGGTCTTCGATCACAGTCCTTCACCGTCCGGCGGATGGAGATGATCGTCGACACATCGACCCCCCACTTCCGGGCCGCGTCGGCCTGGGTGATCTCTCCGCCCGTGACCTGCAAGTAGATCTCCCACTTCGTCTCCGCGGACAGCTTCTTCGGTCGACGCCGACCCTCGCTGACAGTCATCTGATGCTCCTTCACGCGTCAGCGAGAACACGATCAGACTTGGTTCATTCCACGGTGGACCCTCCGCGGCAAACTCAGACGCACAACAGTTTGAAGAGGAAGTTGGTTCGTCCGACCACGTTTGCTCGGCGATCGCGGAGTTCGTCCTTGATGTGGTTGTTGCCAGATTCGGCGTTCTCGCGGATTCCGTATATGTCTTCGAACGGGAGGGAGTGTCAGACGCTCTCCGCGCCCAGCCCCCATGCACGAGCGAGCGTGCGCGACAGCACCGCGTCGAGGATCTTGGGGCCCGGGTTCGCCGAACCCGTGCGCACCCACCGCTCGATCAGCGCCGACAGGCCCAAACGGGCGATCAGCGTTCCCGCCAGGATCAGGCCCGCGTTGGCCACTAGGCCCTCATGATCAACCGTCGTTGCGAACCGGTCCAGCCTGCGCGATGATCCAGACACAAAAAGTGCCTCCTGTGTTTGAGACGAACGTGACTTCCAACATCACAATCGCCGCAGATCAGGAAGCCTTTTTCGCGGACGCGACCACCCCCACACACCCACCAATCGGTGAATTCAGGCTTACCGGTGACGATGGCGTCAACGAGAACACGATCAGACTTGTTACAAAGATCTACAAGATGGTGAGATTTGCCACGAACAGTGCCACGATGAAGCCGACCACCGTGTAGTGGTGGGCCTTGACCGAGCGCAGATCGGCCTTGGTGACCAGATCCGAGAGCGGCGCTGGGGCCAAGCACGACATCAGGTATTCAGCGAGCGGCTCATCGGTGTGTTCACGGAACCAAGCGTAGAGCCGGGACCGATCTTCCTCAGACACGATGACCTCCAGTCGCTGTCCGCAACCCACCGGCGGGACCACGGGGCCTGGGGGTGCTGCGACGATGGGTGAGGTGGCGTTCACTCCGCAGGAACCACCCCCGTCTTAGCCAACTGACCGGCCCACGGGGGAAGTGCCTTCTTAGGGGTTGCCGAGGATGCGGCGGGCGACGAACGCGGCGGTCTGGCTTCGTGTCGACCCGCTGTAGCGCGGCGCAGCGGCATCAGGCACCACCGAACGGGTCTGGTTCTTGGCAATGCTGGTGATCGCCGCCGGGCCACCGACGAACACCACCCGCGCCGGCTGATAGTCGCGCAACACCGCCTCGGCCTCCGGCGACAGCTGCCCCGCTTCGGTGTAGAGCACCACCGAGCCCTCGGTACGCGCCGACAGCGCCGCCGCCACCCCAATGTCAGGCGGGCTCCACCCGTTCGCCACGATGATCGTCAACTCGTCGAACACACCCGACTCCGGCGGACCCAAGAAACGGCGCGCCACCACGGCGGCTGTTCCCGCGCGTGTGGCTCCGCTGACGCGCTCGACAGCAACGCCGGGCACAGCAGCGCGGATCTCCGATTCCACTGCAGGATGCACTGCGGCTGTGCCGCCGACGATGACCACCCGAGTCGGCTGCTCGTCACGCAACAGCTGAGCAGTCGCCACCGACAACACGTCCGCCCGCGCATAAACCACCGCCGAGCGAGGCGTGCGCGCTGACAGCGCCGCAGCCACACCGATGTCAGCAGGACTCCAGCCGTTCGCCACGATCACTGTCGCTCCGCCTGCCGAGGACCCACCCAAGATTCGCCGCGCTACTGCCACGGCGGTGTCCGCGCGTGTCGCGCCGGTGATCCGCTCCACCGAATCGGACTCCGCCGCGCGACGCGCCGACACCAGCACCGCGTCGCTCACCGCGGCCTCGCCGCCGATCACGATCACGCCCGCAGGCAGATAATCGACCAGCAACTCGCGAGCCCCGACCGACAAACGATCACCAGCGGTGTACACCACCGCAGAGTCCGGCATGCGCGCCGCCAACGCCGCAGCCACACCAATATCGGACGGACTCCACCCATTCGCCACAATCAATGTCGCTGTGCTCTCGGAAAGTCCCCCACCGCCGCCGCCGCCCCCACCGCCGCCGCCGCCCCCACCGCCGCCACCACCGCCACCGCTGATCGACAGGGCCGGGTCGCCCTCGTTGTCGGTGACGGTCACCGTGACGGTGCTCAGCGAGCGCAGCGTGACCTTGCCGGCGTTGTCGGCGTCGACGGCCAGTGACACGGTGAAGGTCTCGTCGTCCTCGGCGACCTCGTCGTCAATTATCGCCACTGAGAAGGTCCGAGACGTTTCCCCGGCGGCGAACACCACCGACTCGGCGGCGGCGCTGTAGTCGTCGCCTGCGGTCGCGGTGCCGTCGCCAGTGGAGTAGGCGACAGCCACATCGCGTCCGCTGGCCTCAGAGAGCTGAACCGTCAACCGCTCCGCCGCTGTGGCCTCGCTCACGCTGTAAGAGCCCGACGCGAACGACACGCTCGGCGCGTCGTCGTCGTCGAGGACCGTTACCGTCGCGGCGGCAGCACCGCGGTTGCCCACATTTTTGGGCCTACATGTGACCGAGAGCGTCTCGTCGTCCTCGTCAATGCTGTCGCTCGCGGTGGCCACGTTGATCTCGTAGCTGGTATCGCCCGCGCCCAACATGATCGCCTCGGTGTACGCGCTGTAATCCGAGCCTGCAACGGCGGTGCCGTCGCGGGTGGTGCAGCGCACCGTGATCTCCTCAGTGAGCGTGTCAAGCACCTGCACTGTCGCCAGCGCCGTGCCTCCCTCGGTCACCTCGATGTCGTCCATGCTCAACAGCGGATCTTCGTCGTCGTCGGTGATGTTGCCCAGCACGTTCACCGAACCTCCAGTGATCTCTACGCCGTTGCCGTCGACGATCACCGCGTGCTCCGCGTCGCTCACGAACAGGACCAGAGCGTCGGCGTTGCCTGGCTCCTCCCGCACATCGTCGACGAGTTCCACCACGATGCTGCCAGTGTCGTTGCCCGGCGCCAGCACCCACCGATCGGCAACCGGCACGAAATCCTCGTACGGCCGCGCCCGATAGGGATTGGAGCCGTCCGCCCGGTAATGCACACTCACCGACCGGCCGCTCACCACGGACAGCGTCACCGGGTACGCCAGCGCCCCCGCGCTCTCCGGCGCAGTAGTGACAAATATTTCGAACGGGCTCGCGTCCTGATAGTCCGGTCCGAGATACAGCGTCGGCAACTCGTCGTCGTCGCCCACCGGCACGAACACCTGGGCAGCGGCCACACCAGTGCCATCGGGATAGGGGACCGGGTCCAGGTCCAACGCAAACAACTCGTCGTACTCGTCGAGCACATCATCAGCCAACGCCACACTCACACTCGCCGAGGCCTCCCCCGGAGCGAACTCCACGCTGCCGGAGGCCGCCGTGAAGTCCGTACCGCCGACCGCGCCGTGCTCACGGGCCGCCACCCCTGACAACCCCGTCACAGATTCCAACTCGGCGTCGGTCATGTTCGACGTGGCATAGCCCACCACCACCGTCCGCCCGCTGACAGCCGACAACCCCACATTCACCGCCAACGAGCCATCACCCTCAGCCACAACCGGTTCCGGTAACCCCACCACCAACTGCGGCAAAGCATCATCGTCCAGGATCTCCACCAGCGCCGCACCATCATCGACGGACGCCTCCACCGCAAGAGACAGCACCACCTCGAACAACTCGTCGAACTCGTCGAGTGCGTCCTCGAGCAACGTGACCGTGAACGTCGCAGTGTCGTTGCCGGGCCGGATCGTCAATGTCTCAGGCGGCACCGCCACGAAATCGACATCGCCGCGAGCCGCGTGGTCCGCCCTGAAGCGACCATCGAGATCCGACGGCAACAGCGCCATCAGACGCGAATCCGACAGCTCCGCAGTGGAGTAGTCCACCGTCACCGTCTTGCCGCTCACCACCGGCGCATCGTCCACATCGAACAACGACACGGAGAACGTCACACCGCAATTGCACTCGCCGGCCTGCACATCACCGATACGCAGCTTCGGCACAGGATCATCATCCACGATCGTCACTGTCGCCGACGTCGTACCCGAGTTCACTGTCGCATTCGTCGCCATGCCCAACGTCACCGTGAACGTCTCACTGAACTCGTCCACATTGTCGTGCGCGGTGGCCACCGTCACCGTCGTGGACATCACGCCAGCCGCAAGTGTCAACGTTCCGCTCGCCGCCGCGAAATCGCCCGACACCGCCGAGTCACCCGGCTCCACCGACGTCGCGTACACCACCGTCACCTCAGACGAGCTCGCCGACGACAGCAGCACCGTCAAGGATGCGTCGTCGCCCTCGTCCACATCCACTGCGGTCTGAACCCACGACAACGCTGGCAGGCCATCGCTGTCCGCGGTGGCCACGCGGATCTCGGCCTCGGTGGCGCCCGCACTGCTGGTCACCGACTCCTCCGGCAGCGTTTGCGCGCTTGTCGCTGCCGCCCCACTCATCCACAGAACCCCGAGGATCGCGCACGCCGATGCGACGGTTAGCACAGACCTATGAGCCCCCCCGAATGGAGCCTTGAAGAACCTGCGCCATCGCGGCGGCCACGTCTCCTGGTCACTCGCTTGCCGCCTGCCGAAACCACTCGACGCACGCGCATCAGACACCCAAGGATTGACCTCCACCCGCCCCGTTCCAGAGACGTAAGCGATCAATGATAATACGTATTATTCAGTCATCGGTAAAGTTGGCGACTATTCGTTCAGAGCACCCCATACGAAGGTCCCACGCCAGCAAGCTGTGCCTGTTCCGCCTCCCGCTGAATTGGCCGTAGTCGTATTGGGCGCTCTGATCGTGGGTTGCGAAACGCCAGAGAACACAGCGGTTCTGCGGAGCCAGCAGGTTTCTACGGCTACCGGGTCAAGGCGCGCAACGCGAATGGGCTGAGCCGGCGTTCGCGGAATCTGCGTGTCGATGTTCCCGAAGCCGCGGCCTTGGAGACCGCGGTTCCAGATGTCGCGGCACAGAACTTCCAGGTCACCGGCCAATCCAGCACGACCATCGCGCTGGATTGGGATCCGCCCGACGGCATCGATCCAAACCACTACCGCGTGTTCGTGTTCGAGTCCGGCGACGGGCCAGTCGACGATCGGTTCGAGACCGAGATCGCCACCACTGCCAGCAGACGAACCGTCGATCGGCTGCAGCCCGATACCACCTACGAGATCTATCTCTTCCCCGTCACCGATCAAGGTGTCAAGCTCGACATCCTCAGCCTGACTCACAGCACCGAGTACGTGCTAACGGCTGCTCTCGTCTGTGAAGTGAATCGCCCCGAGTTTCGTGGAGGCTCTGTTCCTTGAGAGGATGGAGCTTTGCCAGGACATGGGAGATATCCCGCCGAGCTGCGCCGCGCGAACGAGATCCTCAAGGCGGCGTCGGCTTTTTTCGGGTAAGGGGCTCGACCGCCAGTCGGCGAGGTAGTGGCGTTCATCGACGGCCACAGGGACCGGTTCGGGGTCGAGCCGATCTGCGCTGTGCTTTGCGGGCACGGCGTCGGGATCGCCCCGTCCACTTATTACGCGGCCAAGACCCGGCAGCCTTCGGCCCGGGCTGTGCGCGACGCTTTCCTGTGTGGGGTGATCGCCCGGGTGCACGCAGAGAACTATTCCGCGTACGGGGCGGCCAAGGTCTGGGACCACCTCAACAACGTCGAGGGCATCGGGGTGGCTCGCTGCACCACCGAGCGCCTGATGCGCCAGTTGGGCCTTCAAGGTGTGCGCCCCCGCCGCCAGGCAGTGCGCACCACCATCGCGGGCACCGACGCCTGCCGGCCCGCCGACCTGGTGAAGCGGGACTTCACTGCTTCGGCCCCGAACCGGCTGTGGCTCGCGGACCTCACCTACGTGCGCACCCACAGCGGCTGGGTGTACGTGTCGTTCGTGATCGACGCGTTCTCACGGACGGTCGTGGGCTGGCAGGCCTCGGTCTCGCTGCGCACCGACCTGGCCCTCGACGCGCTCGAGATGGCCATCTTCACCCGACGCCGCGCCGGCGCAGACCTCTCCGGGCTCACACATCACAGCGACATGGGAGTGCAGTACCTGTCGATCCGGTACTCGCAGCGGCTGGCGGACAACGACATCGTCGCATCCGTCGGCTCGAAGGGCGACAGCTACGACAACGCGATGATCGAGTCGTTCAACGGCCTCTACAAATGGGAGCTCATCTACCCCCACGGGCCCTGGCACGGACTCAGCGACGTCGAGTTCGCCACCCTCGAATACGTCGACTGGTACAACCAGCGACGACGCCACGGCAGCATCCTGCCCGGCCGACGCACCTACACCACACCCGCCGAACACGAAACCGCCTACTACCGTCAAACCGCCACAGCCACCCCGGCCATGACACAACAACCCGAGCCTCTACCAAACCCGGGGTGATTCAAATATGCAACGATTGTTGCATATGTGCTGGCTATAGAACTAGGGTGTCGGCATGGATTTCGTGCATCCGGTCAGTGCCGTGATCCCAGGAGCGCAAGGACAAGTGCTCGCTGTGCTCGCGGAGACATCTGCTGAACTCAACCTGCGCGCCGTGGCTCGGCTGGCCGGCGTGAGCGCATCACAGGCGTCGCGTGTGATTCCCGGCCTCGTGGAACTCGGCTTGGTGGAGCGACGAGAGGTGCCGCCGTCGTCGTTGTTCCGCCTCAATCGCCACAACGAGGCCGCTCGAGTCGTCGTCGAGCTGGCTCGATTGCGAGACAGCGTGCTCGACCGAATCGGCACCGCTGCAGGGAATCTGCCCCAGCCGCCTGCGAGCATCATCATCTTCGGGTCATTCGCCCGCCGCGAGGCTGACCGGACAAGCGACATCGATGTCGTCGTGGTGCGCCCCGACGAGGTGGACCCCGACGATGACGCATGGACCGAAGCGATGGACCGGTGGCGCGAGAACGCCGGAGCGATCGCGGGGAACGGCATCGAGGTCATTGAGGTCGGGCTGACCGCAGCCGTCGAGAAGCTGTCGGACGGCGGCCATGTGTGGGAAGAAATCGCACGCGATGGCGTAGCTGTCTTCGGTGCGTCCCTCGACGAGCTCCAGGACATGGCCGATGTCTAGGTCGTCTCGGACAAGACCCGTGTCAGCTGCCCAAGTGCGTGCATACGCCCGCAAAGCTCAAGAGTTCGCCGACGGCAATGCAGTCGCCAAGGACCTGCGCCGACTCCTTCCGCTCAAGACCCAGGCCGAATACGAACCCGAAGGCAGAGTGAACCCCGGCGGCTCACCGGGTGACTCGGTGGCTACACGCGGACAGTCTGGATCTCAGCCGATAGGCGTGACAGGTCGCCCGGGTCGCTGGTGAGCACCGGCAGGCTCAAGCGCAGGGCGCAGATGGCAACGTGCGCGTCGACGGTGTCGGTGGTCTGCGTCGATGCCAGCAGAACGCCGACCAGACGCGCGTCGCTCGCATCCAGCGGGACGATGTCGATCTCGGGCGTGCGAAGCAGTGCTGCGAGTCGTGCTTGACGGCGTGGGTTGCGCCACGCTTGGGCGACACAGCCCGCCGGGACCGTCAGCGTCGCGCCGATAGTGGGTGCACGGTTACCCTTTGCCGCACGAGTGGTGGTTCTGTCGGTGTACGCCCGGTCTGGGTGTCCGACGGTATGTCTCCGCTAGAGCGTCGCTGCTTGGCGTCGCCTCGCGGTGGGGTCATGCGCTGCGCGGATGAGGGCCCGAAAATGACGGTCTCGTTCGTGCAGGACCACAAGAGCGGCTCCAAATCAATCGCAACAAGCAAATTGACGAGAAGGAGACACACCGAATGAACAGAACACCAGTCAACCCATGGCCCTGGTCGCTGAATTTCGGCTTCAACCAAGCCGAAATCATCGAAGGAGCCAGTCGGCAACTGGTCTGCGCAGGCCAGACCTCGGTCGATGCCGAAGGCAAGCCGCAGCACGCAGGCGACATGCGGGGCCAGATGACGCTCTCCCTCGACAACCTCGAAGCCGTCCTGAGCGCCGCCGACATGGGTCTCGCCAACGTCACACGGCTCACCATCTACACCACAGACGTGGACGAATCCCTCAAGAACTTCGACGTCCTCGGCGCCCGACTCGGGTCGACAAACGCCGCCCCTCCCATGACCTTGGTCGGTGTCACCCGGCTCGCCATCCCCTCGCTCATGTTCGAAGTCGAGGCCACCGCCGCCGACTAGGTGCCATGCAACGCGTGCGGTCCTTGGGTCCCGCCGGCCCGTTGCTGACAGGCACCGCACGGAGGAGCAACCTGATGGAACCCCGCATCAGCATCGTCACCCTCGGGGTTTCGGACCTCGACCGGTCCACCCGGTTCTACCGCGACGGGCTCGGATTCCCCGAGCACGAGGCGGGAGGCGATGAGATCACCTTCCTCGCGCTCGCCAACCAACTGCTGGGGCTCTACCCGAGGGACGCTCTGGCCGACGACATCGGATGGCCCGACCAAAAGGGCACACCACAGCCCGCGATGCACGGATTCACCATCGCCCACAACGTGGCCACACGCGCCGAGGTGGACTCCGTGCTGCGGGCGGCGGAGGCGGCCGGAGCGAGCATCGTCAAGCCCGCCGCCGACGCATTCTGGGGCGGCTACTCCGGGTACTTCGCCGATCCCGACGGCTTCCTGTGGGAAATTGCCACCGGCTCCGGCCTGCCCGTAGAACCGGGCTCCGGCTAGCGGCCCAACCCACCACGCCGCCGCCGGCCCGGCCAACCTCGTGGAGTCGAACCCGACCGGCCAGAAATCGGCTTGGTAGGAATGCGGTGCTACCGTCAGTTTCGTGGCCGTGAAGAAGCTGTCGATTGCACTGGACGAATCCGTCGCCGAGAACGCGGCCAGTGCCGCAGCGGCGAGTGGGCTCAGCCTGTCTGCATGGCTGAATGATGCTGCGGAGCGTGCGATCCGTATCGAGGAAGGGCTTGCTGCGGTGCGCGAGTGGGAACTCGAGCACGGCGAGTTGACTGCCGAAGAACTCGCGTGGGCTGACGAAGTGCTCGCGTCGGTCACGAGGCCGGATGAGTCCTAGTGGTGCCCGGATTCACCTACGACACAGGCGCGCTGATTGCTGCTGAACGCAGCGAGCGGCGCCTTTGGGCGATGCATCGGAGGGCGCTCGAGAATGGCATCATGCCGACGGTTCCCGCTGCAGTGTTGGCTCAGGGCTGGCGCGGCGGTTCACAGGCGCAGATGTCGAGGCTGCTGTCGGGCTGCCGGATCGAATCGCTCAATGAGACTCGGGCTCGCTCTGCGGGCGCGGCCTGCGCCTCAGCGGGCACCAATGACGTAGTCGATGCCGCAGTTGTGGTCGGGGCCTCCGCTCGGGGCGACGTCGTGATCACCAGCGACGAGCGCGATCTTGGGCGCATCGCAGCGGCCCTCGGCGTGACTTTGAACACACGGCAGGCCTGAGACGCCAGAGGGTCTACATCTTCAGCAGATCCCGGACTATCGCGGGGCAATGCCAGGGTGCGTGATGCTCGGATTCACAAAGCATGACGACATGCCGATCACCACCCATGTGTCTGCCGTCCAGGCGTTGGCTGTCACGATCCCCACGGCCGTGCCGACCGGTCAACGGGGGGGGGGGGGGTCAACGCCCACGACCGAGTCTTGGGAGCCAACAGGTCGCACGGTCGGCGTTCAAGACACCCAGTGCACCCCGTCCGGCATCTGTGACCAGCAGACGATGGTGTCGTCGATCTTGATGGCGCAGGTGTGAGTTTCGCCCAACGAGAGAGCTTTGAAGGTGCCTGCGGGCGCGTCGCTCTGCCTGTTGGCGTTTTGTCCCCAGCAGGCGACGGTGTCGTCGATCTTGATGGCGCAGGTGTGGTCTGCGCCTGCGGTGAGGGCTTTGAAGGTGCCTGCTGGCGCGTCGATCTGCCCGACATCGTTGCTGCCCCAGCAGGCGATGGTGTCGTCGATCTTGATGGCGCAGGTGTGGTCTGTGCCTGCGGTGAGGGCTTTGAAGGTGCCTGCTGGCGCGTCGGTCTGCCCGGCATCGTTGCTGCCCCAGCAGGCGATGGTGGCGTCGGTGCTGATGGCACAACTGTGATCGGTGTTGACAGCAAGTGTCTTGAAGGTGCCTGCTGGCGCGTCGGTCTGGCCGAGGTAGTCGTATCCCCAGCAGGCGATGGTGTCGTCGCTGTTGATGGCGCAGGTGTGGTCTGTGCCTGCGGTGAGGGCTTTGAAGGTGCCTGCTGGCGCGTCGGTCTGGTCGAGTCGGTTGTATCCCCAGCAGGCGATGGTGTCGTCGCTGTTGATGGCGCAGGTGTGGTCGTAGCCCGCGTCGAGGGCCTTGTAGGTGCCTGCTGGCGCGTCGGTCTGCCCGGCGTAGTTGCCGCCCCAGCAGGCGACGGTGTCGTCGGTTGCGATGGCGCAGGTGTGGACATAGCCCGAGGTGAGAGCCTCGTAGGTGCCTTCGGGGCCGTCAGTCTCGCCTTCGTCGTCGTATCCCCAGCAGGCCACGGTGCCGTTGCTGTTGATGGCGCAGGTGTGGTTGTAGCCCGCGTCGAAGGATCGGTAGGTGCCTACTAGCGGTTCGGTCTGCCCGAGGTAGTGGTATCCCCAGCAGGCCACGGTGCCGTCAGTTGCGATGGCGCAGGTCTGCTCGACGGCCACGGTGATGGCCTCATAGGTGCCTGTGGGCGCGTCGGCCTGCCCGTAGGAGTTGGCTCCCCAGCAGGCGATGGTGTCGTCGGTGCTGACGGCACAACTGAGATCGTCGTCGACAGCGAGCGTCTTGTAAGTGCCTGCGGGCGGGTCGCTTTGCCCGTAGCGGTTGTATCCCCAGCAGGCGATGGTGTCGTCGCTCTTGATGGCGCACGCGTGATAGGCACCCGCGTCGACGGCTTTGTAGGTGCCGGTGGGCGCTCTGGTCGCTCCGCGTCTCTGGTAGTTCACTCCCCAGCAGGCGATGGTGTCGTCGGTCGCGATGGCGCACGTGTGAACCTCGCCGGCGGCCAGGGCCTTGTATGTGCCGCTCGGTGGCGACAGCGACGGGGGGTATCCCCAGCAGGCGATGGTTCCGTCGCTCTTGATGGCGCACGTGTGCTCCCAGCCGATGTCGAGAGCCGTGAAAGTGCCCGCCGGCGGGACGCTTTGCCCGAAGGCGTCGTATCCCCAGCAGGCCACGGTGCCGTCGGTCGCGATGGCGCAGGCGTGACGGTCTCCGGCGATGAGGGTCTGGTAAGTGCCCGCCGGCGCGGCGATCTGCTCGATGTCGTTGCTGCCCCAGCAGTCGATGGTGTCGTCGGTCGCGATGGCGCACGTGTAGCGGGCTCCCGCGTCGAGGTGCTTGTAGGTCCCCGCCGGCGGGTCGCCCCGGCCTTCGCCGTTGTTGCCCCAGCAGGAGACGGTGCCGTCGGTCGCGATGGCACACACGTGAAAGAGACCGGCGGCGAGAGTGTCGAAAACCGGCGAGTTGTTTACCGGTCCCGATGTTTCCAGTGTCTTGGCCGTGCCGCTGCTGGACCAGCCGCTTTGCCCCTCTGCGTTGATTGCTCTTACCTGGAACTCATACCAGGTGTCCTGGCTGAGGCTTGTGACCTCGATGCTCGTCGTACCCAAGTCGTTCTCGGTCCAGGTTGTGGCGCCCAAGAGGCGGTATCGCACGTTGTACCCAGTGATCGGCGGGCCGGTGTTGGTGGGCTCGGCCCAGATCATCGTCAGCGACGTCGCCGTCGCCGTGGACTCTGTCGGTGCCAACGGCACCCCGGGCAAATCGGTGTTGACGACGGTTCCGCCGCCTCCGCCGCCGCCGCCTCCGCCGCTGCTGCTGCTGCCGCCGCTGCTGCTGCCGCCGCTGCTGCTGCCGCCTCCGCCTCCGCCTCCGCCGCCGCCTCCGTTGTCGGGTTGTTCGGTGGTTTCGAGGTAGTCGTCGACGGCGGTCTGTGCGATGGCGGCGTTGCCGCCGAACACGTACACGGTGACGCCGTCGAGGTTCTTTGAGCGGACCCGGTTGATGTAGCTCGCGGTCAGGTTGGGCACTTCGTGGGTCCCCGAGAGCACCAGCGCCGCGCAGCGCCCCGCCAGCAGCGGTCCCGCCGCGAACGCGTCGAAGGGCACATCGGCACGTGCCAGGCCCAGCTGCGCGCGCCGCGGGCAGCCATCGACCATCTGGGCGGCGGTCAACGCAGCCGTGCGCGTCGCGGTGCCCACACGCGTCGCGCCCGCCACGCGCTGCACACCGATCCCCAGCGCCGCCACAGCGTCGGACACCTGCGCGGCCAACGCCGCGGTGCCGCCCAGCACCACCGCGTGATCAGCCCCCGACCGGCCCAGATACGAGCTCACCGACGGATGCAACGCGTCCTGGGGGCTCAACAGCACCGGATGGCCCCCATGAGCCGACAGCGGCCCTGCCACCAGCGCATCGGCGAACACCTCGCCGCTGGCCACCAGCACCGTGCGGCCCTGGGTCCCCAACACACCGGGCGCCCCCAAACGGCGAGCCACCGCCACCGACGTCTCATAGCGGTCCGCGCCCCCCACACGCTCCACCGACACACCCGCAGCCCCCAGCTGCGCGTCCACCCCCGACGACACCGCATCGCCCGTCGAGATCACCAACGCACGCGACACACCAGCCTCGGACAAGAATTCCAACGCGTCCGCGCGCACACCGCCAGAAGGCGTCAGCACCACCGCGGCGCCCAGCTCGCCCGCCGCCGCCGCCGCCACCACCGCATCAGGCCAGCTCTCGCCCGAAACCACCACCACCCACTCCAGCGAACCGCCCGCATCAGCAGCCACCGCCTCGGCCACCAACAACGACGTGCCATACCGATCCGCACCCCCCAAACGCACCACCTCCACCGCGCCCAAATGCTCAGACGCACCCACCGCGCCCACCGGCGCCACACCCGCCAGACACACCACCGCCAACGAGACAAACACACGACGCCACATACACGCCAATGCTATGAGCTGCAGTAATAGCAACTACTATTCCAGGACTAGCGACAACGACCCCCACATGCGAGCGCAAACGCCTAGGTCACACGCCTGCGCGAAACCCAGGGTGAATCAACGAACATCAAAGGCGTGTCGCCTATGCGGGCATCGTGGACCGCGGGACTGTCGGAATTTTTGTGTATCGGGCGTGATCTGAGGGTCCGCAGCTGAGGGCTGTGGGCTGGGAAGTGAGGTGTGTCTGAGTCTTCCGCGGAGATCGGCTGAGAAATGAACCAAGTCATGCTGTGTTCTCGGGGTTGTTGGTGGTGGTCCGGCGGTTGTGGTGGAGCCGTCGTGTGCGGGCTCGTTGGAGGCCTTGCCGGCGGGCCTCGCGGATCGGTTCTCCTCGTTGGTGGTGTTCGTCGTCGGGGGTGAGGTAGCCGATCGCTTCGTGCAGCCGGACTTCGTTGTAGTCGATCCGGATGCGTGCCAGCTCTGTGTCGAGCAACGCCGGGTCGGTGATCTCGTCGAGGTGGGGCCATTCGTGCTTGATGTGCCCGAAGAAGCTCTCGATCCAGGCTTGGTCGGTGGGGGTGCGGGGTCGGCCGTGGTGTTGGGCGATGGCCATCATCGCCATGTAGGCGCGGGTGTGGGGGCTGGTCATGGCCGGGCCGTTGTCGGACACGGCGAGCAGGATCGGCCGGTCGGGGTCGTCGATGTCGAGATCGAGGCGGTCGTCGGTGAGCAGCTCGTCGAGATCTTGGGCTAGCAACGCCTGGTCGAAGATGACACGCACTTGGGTGGAGGTCTCCTCGGTCGAGACCAGGCTGGTGATCCAGTAGCGCGAGACCATGTCGACGATGGCGAACACGCAGCGCCGGGCCTGCCCGAAGTGGGTGACGTCCCAGATCCAGATCCTGTTCGGTTCCCAGACCAGCCAGTGCGGCCACGGCGTGCGGGGCCGCCGTGGTGTCGGCGGCTGTTCGGGCAGCACAAGCCCGTGGGCAGCCAGAACGCGCCGGAACGTCGAGGGGGCCACCCACACCCGGCCCACATAGGAACCGCGGTGGGCGAGCTTGCGGTGCGACCGGTCGACCGGTCCCCACTCTTCAGCGACAGCGAGGACCTCCGCGACTTCGTCGGCCAGCAAGGCATGCACCGGCGCGCCGCCCGGGGCGAGGTCGCTGAGCGTGCCCAGCTCGCGTCGGCGGGCCCGCCAGCGGTGCACCCGGTCGTCGGAGACCTGCCACACACCGGTGGCCCATGTGTGCCAGAACCCGGCGGCAACGGCGTCGTCGACGGTGTTGAGGACCAGCTCTTTGGCCTCGGCGGGGACTCTCGCCGGGACCGGTCCGTTCAGTCCCAGCCGGATTTTCCCCGGACGATGGCCAACTCGATCGCTTGGACCTTGATCGCCTCGGTGAGCTGACCGATCTCTGCCCGGGCCGCTTCGAGCTCCCAGTTCCGTTCGGTGGCCGGGCGACCCGGCTTGCGGGCCAGCGCAGCCAGCGCCGCGTCCTTCACCGTCCGGCGGATGGAGATGATCGTCGACACATCGACCCCCCACTTCCGGGCCGCGTCGGCCTGGGTGATCTCTCCGCCCGTGACCTGCAAGTAGATCTCCCACTTCGTCTCCGCGGACAGCTTCTTCGGTCGACGCCGACCCTCGCTGACAGTCATCTGATGCTCCTTCACGCGTCAGCGAGAACACGATCAGACTTGGTTCATTCCACGGTGGACCCTCCGCGGCAAACTCAGACGCACAACAGGAAGGATCATGTCTGTGACTGATCATGACATGCCGGCTGTGCCGGCAAGCGAAGCTGGCGACGAGGCAGCGATGAAGGACTGGGCCGAGCGGCTGGTGGCCCAGGCACGCGCCGAGGGCGTGGAGCTGACCGGCGACGGCGGCTTGTTGACCGGGCTGGTGCGCCAGGTGCTCCAGACCGGTCTCGAGGTCGAGATGACTGAGCATCTGGGCTACGAGCGCCATGCGGTCGAGGGCCGCGGGACCCCGAACTCTCGTAATGGGTCGACCCCCAAGCGGGTGACCACCGAGATCGGCGAGGTCGATCTGGCGGTGCCGCGTGACCGTGCTGGGTCCTTCGAGCCGGTGACGGTGCCCAAGCATCGGCGCCGTCTCGACGGGCTGTCGGGCAACGTGATCAGCCTCTATGCGAAGGGGCTCACGACCGGGGAGATCCAGGCGCATCTTGAAGAGATCTATGACACCTCGGTGAGCCGGGAGACGATCTCGAAGATCACCGAGGGGATCGTCGCGGACATGGCGGTGTGGCAGAACCGGCCCCTCGACGCGGTCTACGCGGTGCTGGGTTCGACGCGATCGTGATCAAGGTCCGCGACTCCCAGGTCGCCAACCGGCCCGTGTATGTGGCCATCGGCGTGGATCTTCAAGGCGAACGCGACGTGCTGGGCCTGTGGCTGGGCCCCGCCGGCGGCGAGGGCGCCAAGCAATGGGCGACGATGCTCACCGAGCTGCGCAACCGAGGTCTGGCCGACGCGCTGATCGTGTGCTGCGACGGACTCAAAGGACTGCCTTCCTCGATCCGGGCGACCTGGCCCGACGCGACGGTGCAGACCTGCGTGGTGCACATGGTGCGCAACAGCCTGCGCTACGCATCCACCAAGCACTGGGGGCCCATCACCAAGGCCATGCGCGACATCTACACGTCTCCCACCGTCGAGGCCGCCGAGGCACGCTTCGAGGCCTTCGCCGGCGACTGGGAAGGCACCTACCCCGCCATGATCGGCTCCTGGCGCCAGGCCTGGGACGAGTTCGTCCCGTTCCTGGAGTTCCCGCCCGAGCTGCGCCGCGTCGTCTATACCACGGATGAAATTGTCAAGTCGTGGTGTGGGGGCGTTGGGGCTGCCAGTGGGCGACGAGGACTTCGTAGGCGTGTTCTTGCTGCTCGACGATGGCCTTCTCGGCGTCTCGCAGCGGTTTGTTGTGGTAGTCCCGCGAGGGCCCGGCGGCGGGGCCCCGGCGCGACGGGGCGCCCGCGGCGAGCTCGAGGGATCGGCGCTTGTGGGCGACCAGGCTGGGGCGGGCGAACGCGTAGTCCTGTTGCTTTGTGACGAGATGCCAGCACAGCACGGTCATCTTGCGGGCGGTCGCGACGGTCGCGATCTGGAACCCGCGCCGGGTCTTGATGCGGCGATGGAACGCCCGCAGCGGACCGGGGGCCCGCGACGCGCTGAAGGCGGCTTCGACGAGCATCCCTCGGGCCTGTGCCCGGCCGGCTTTGGTGATCCGGCCGTGGCGGGCGGGGCCGTTGCCGGACTGGTGGACCTTGGGGTTCAGGCCCAGGTAGGACACGAGGCGGTCCGCGGACTCGAAGCGGGAGAAGTCCCCGACCGCGGCCACGATCGAGGCGGCCACGGTGACGTTGATGCCCGGAACGGTCATCAGCCTGGCGACCACCGGGTCCCCGACGGCGTCGGCAGCGATGTCGCGCTCGACCAGGGCGAGCTCGTCGCCGGCGAAGTCGAGCTGGCGCAACAACGCGTCGACGCTGCGCTGCTCATCAGCGGGCAGCGCCTGTCGGGCGAGCCAGCGACCGCCGACGCCGCCGAACATGTCCGCGTGCGGGCATGTCGGCACCAGGTTGCGCGACAAGATGGCGTGCACCTGGTTCTTGAGCCGGGTCCGCTGGCGCACCAGATGGGTCCGGCGCGCCACCAGCCGGCGCCGCATCCTGGTCCGCTCGTCAGCCACCCACGTCTCGGGCAAGAAATCGGCCGCGAGGAGCTGCGCGAGGATGCGGGCGTCGACCTTGTCGGTCTTGACCTTCGCCTCAGCGATCGCTCTGGTCTTGCGCGGGTTCGACACCACAACCCTGGCCACGACGTCGCGCAGCATCACCGCGATCGCATCAGAGTTCGTCGTTGCCTCCAAGGCGACCTCGTCGCCGGGCTCGCAGAACTCCGCTGCCCACTGGCGCAGGTCCTCGGGACGCACCCCGATCCTGCCCTCGTCGCGCACCAGCCCGTCCTCGACAACGGCGATCTGCGCGAACGAACGATGCACATCCATCCCGATATGACGCACCACAGCTAGGTCTCCTCTCCAGCATCGGATCGAGGAACCACCGGGCGGACACGACAAAAACGGATTCGCGCTCACAGCGCAATCGGGCCGGTCGCAGGGGCGGCCAAGTACTAACACGAGCTCGCAGCTCAACGTGTAGATCGGCCTGCCCTAGCTGTTCCTCCAAAACACCCCGAACCCGACAACCCCGAACCTAGAAGACCCGACCGCCGCCGAACACGGAGCACCAGATTTCATACCCGATACCAACGCCGTCGAGAGCCTCAACGCCCGCTTCCGCAGAGCAGTGCGCCATCGAGGACACTTCCCCAACGAACAAGCAGCCATGAAGATCCTCTACCTTGTCGCCACCGCCAGGTGGTCAAGTCTCATACGTCGACGATGCAGCTCAGCAGCGTCTCCGAGGATCGCTCGCAAAGGTCTCGTAGCCGCAATGGAGATCGTCATCACTGGTTCCGCCCGGGAGGCTGCGATCATCGCGGCCGACGCTTTCGAGCGTCTGCTCTGGGGCGCCGATCGTGCGGTCATCGGGCTGGCCACGGGCAGCTCCCCACTTCCCACCTACCACGAGCTCATCGAGCGTCACGGCAATGGGCGAGTGAGCTTCGCTCGCACGCGAATGTTCCTGCTCGATGAGTACGTGGGCCTTGACCCCGAACATCCACAGTTGCTCCGAAGCTTTATCGAGCGCGAGTTCATCGACCAGGTGGACGTTCCAGCGAACGCTCTGGTCGTTCCGCAATGCGCCCCAGCGGATCTCGCCACGGCGGCAGAGACCTACGAGCGGCGCATCGCAAACGCCGGTGGAATCGATTTGCAGCTGCTCGGCATCGGCCGCAACGGCCATATCGGATTCAACGAGCCGCCGTCCTCGCTGGTGTCGAGAACACGCCTGAAGACACTCACCACGGCAACCCGCGAAGACAATGCCCGATTCTTCGGCAACGATCCGGACATGGTCCCCCACCATGGGATCACCCAGGGCATCGGCACCATTCTCGAGGCTCGACATGTTGTGTTGATCGCCACCGGTGAGGCCAAGAGCGAACCGATCGCCAAGGCTGTGGAGGGACCGGTGACTGCGATGATGCCAGCATCGGCTCTACAGCTACACCCCCACACCACGGTCATCGTCGACGAAGCTGCCGGCCAGCAACTGAGACATGCCGACTACTACCGCGAGATATACCGCAACAAACCCGTTTGGCAACATTTCTGATAGCGACGTTCCTGCGGGCGTTGCCACTGCCGCGGCGCGGCGCACAGAACGCAGCGCAAGATGTTCGCGGCGCTCGGATCAGACTGAGTCGCCGCTGAAGCGGTGGGCCTCGAGGTCGCTGAGGTCAGCCCACTCCAGGGTGCGGGCATGGGTCGCTTCCAGCACGACCTGGGGTGCGGCTCCCGCGGTGAGTGCTTCGGTCCAGCGGGCCGCGCACAGGCACCAGTGATCGCCGGGGGACAGTCCACCGAAGCCGCCCGCCGGCTGCGGCGTAGACAGGTCGTTGCCAGCCGCTGAGGAGAACTCGAGGAACTCAGCGGTCATCACGACGCACACAGTGTGGACTCCGTGGTCGCCGGAGTCTGTGTTGCAGCAGCCATCCCGAAACCAACCGGTGAGCGGGTCATATGAGCAGGGCTGCAGCTCACTGCCGAGAACGTTGTGGGCCACGGCGCCCAGTCTCTCAGGTCTCGCAAGATCCTGTGGCAGCACCCTCGCCGCCCGAGGGGCCCATTTCCTCAAGAAGTCCCGATAGGAAGGTCTAGGCGAGCAGCCCTGCGTACAGCGGCGCCATCAGGGCCGTCATGAACCCTGCCATGGTCAGCATGATCGTGCGGGTTTGCCTGGCGATTGCGCTGTCGACGTAGGCGCGCATGCGTTCCTCGAGCGCGCGCAGGTCGTCCTTGGTGGCGAATTTGCGCAGGTCGTCTTTGGTGGCGAGATTGTGCAGGTCGTCTTTGGTGGCGAATTTGCGCAGGTCGTCTTTGGTGGCGAGATTGTCGGTGCCTTGGGGCCAGACGGTCTTCATGAGGGTGGCAGCGGGATCTTCGCCGAGTGTGGTAATGAGCGTGTTCACCAGTGCATTCCGTTCGATCTCGTCGATGGCCACGGGTTTCTCCTCAAGTGTAAGCATGTGCAGGCGCGGGGCCGGGCAGCCCCCCCGACGGGCGCCCTTGGACCACTGTGAGCGAGTCGGCAAGGCTCGGCAGGGGAGCGGTCTCGTGGGCAGTGTGATGAGGCAGGCACGCCGTTTCAGCCCGGCGGCGAGGCTGAGATGCAATCTATGGCGACACGCCCGCGGCCGCCATTGGTTTTTCGAGCGTCTGCGGTGCGCGGATCAGACTGGGTCGCCGCTGAAGCGGTGGGCCTCGAGGTCGTTGAGGTCTGCCCACTCCAAGTCTCTCAGGTCGTCACCACGGTGGCGCCTCGCAGAAATCGGTCGGCCGGGAATGGGCAGGCGAGAGATCACGCCGCGTTGGATTCCGCTGGTGCCGGCGGAGCCCGTCGAGGATTGATCGGACAACTAGGCCCGCCCGTCGCAGGATGCGCCGGCGGCCAGCCATACGGAAATCTCCTCGTCACCCGAGGGGGCCAGCACCTCGACGCAGCCGGGCTCGTTCACCCAGATGCCACCCGCCCAGACGAGCCACTCACCGCGAGCGGCCCCGCACGGCCATCCGCTCGTGTTCCCGGCCGAGTCGGCCTCGCAGAGGGGACCGTGCGTGTCGCAAGGACCGACCGTCAGTGCACTGGCAGACCCCATTTCGATCTGCCCGTAGTCAAGGAATGCGTCGTCCGGGGCTCTCACGATCTCGAGCGATGCCTGGCGGGAGCGACGCACGAGCAGCCCGAACTTCGCGAACCGATAGTCCGCATGGCCCGGGACCCCCGACCAGGATCGCCCGAGCTGCAACACCCCTGAGGGCAGCGCGACGAACCCGCCGCCCGAACCGTATGCCGTGTAGCCGGGAACGGGCTCAGGGATCGCATCGATGACGCCGAGGCACTTGACGACCTGGTGAGGGGGCTGATCTGTCGCCTCGGGATGTTCGGCAGTGCTGCCGGTGCAACCCAGGACCAGCCCTGCGACCAATGCCGCACCAACGATCCGTGCCAACTCGGCCATCTGGCGGCGAGGCTACGAAGTTCATCACGGAACCGGCCCGTGAGCGGGTAGTGCGAGCACGGCGAGTTCAGCGCCACCGAACTGGCGTGGGCTGACGAGGTCATTTCCTGCGATATGAGGGCATGAGTCACGAGCGTGCCCGGTTACACGTACGACAATGGCGAGCGTTAGCCGACAATCAGCTCTCGCCGGCAGCCGTGCGCACGGCTGGCCGTCGAGCGGTGCGGATGATGGCCATGTCGCTACCGCGTCGCTGCTCGCTTCAGGGTGACGGCATCGCCAACGTGGACTTTGCGCTCGGTGCCCTGACGCGGCGACTCGTGACCGCCGAGCCCTAGCGGATCACTCAACTGCCGCGGACCTGGCGCATGTAGCCGTCATTGTCGAAGTAGTCACGCCAGAACGTGATCAGCCCGTCGTTGATCTCGAACACGCCCATGACCTGCAGTTCAATGAGACGCTCGGAGCGGGTGTTGAAGCGGTCGACTCGCTCGCTCATGACCGTATTGCCCGACGCAGTCTGACGGAGCACCTCGAACTTGACGTTGCCGCCGATCCGAAACGTCGGCTCGAGCCACTCCCGCATCTTGTCGCGGCCGGTCATATCGCTGATCGGGACTGTCGTAGTAGCAGTCCTCGGCAACGCGCCCCAGTGCCGAGTCGAGGTCTTGGGCATTGATGTCGGCGATGAACTGGTCCACCACTTCGATCGGAGACGTGCCGAACGGTGATTCTGTAGTCATTCGTGCTCCTTGAGATTGACCGAAGCGATTCAGCCTCAGAATCTGACGCTTTCAACACCCCACACGGCCCTTACTGCACCGACGTCGGGCACATGCGGAGCTTCGACGAGCCGTGGCGGTTCATGCGGCCATCCACAGCCGTCCCCGGGTGGTCGCTGCCAATCTGGACATCGCAGAGCAAGCTGATCGCGACGCCGCTCAGCGACCGGTCTTGGCTGTCTTCGGAGGACACCGGCGCGTCTCTCACACCGTGTCTCCTATTTTCGTGACGGCTTCACGAATGGCAGTGTCGAGAGCGAAACCGGAACATCGATCGGGTGTTCGCTCTCATCCCACCTCAAGAACACAACTTCATGAGGATCCAGGTGAGCTGGCAAGTGGGCGAATCCGATTACTTCCTTCAGGTTCGAACTCCACCCGATGCTTGTCGCGAATCCAGTCACGTCACCCCCGCTGAGCAGCTCCATAGGGGGGATACGCCGAATTTTTCCGTTGACGATGGGCATCTCGTCGCGCTCCAAGTATGACGACACAAGCTGACGCCAATCAACTCTCATGGCCCAAATACGACGTCCGATGCCTCCAGCTTGACTCTCAGCAAAGAGTGCGCTTCTTCCGGCAAAGTCACCCTTGCTGAAGTCAACAAAGCGTCCGAGATTGAGCTCGTACGGCGAAGCATGGTACGCATCATCTACCAAGCCATAGCTATGCGCTTGTACGGAATCTGGACCCGCTCGTGCATAATCGATGGCGGGAAGCACCATACCAGCCTCGACGCGAACGATGTCTTGAGACGCGTGCCCACACGGCTCGATCGAGGCCCCAGAAGGCGTAGATACAAGTGCCTCCCAAACGTTGTTTCCGGCTTCCGGGGGAACCCAGAGTTCGTAGCCCTTGACTCCCGTGAATCCCGTACGCCAAACGTGTACTGGCACCGAGGAGAATTCTGCTCGGCGTCCCCGTGAGAACCCTAGATCGGACCAGTCGTGTCCGGTCGCTTCTTGTAGAATCGACAGAGCGTTCGGTCCTTGCAATGCGAGAATCCCAAACAGATCTGTGACGTCTTCGCAAACAACGTCAAGGCGTCCGCGCTGCCTCGATAGCCATCGATTCATCAAACCTGCTGTGACGATGAAGTCAGTCTCGCTCAGTCGAAGCAACATGCCTTCAACGATGACTTTCCCAAGATCATCACACCATGGTGTGTAGTACGCATGGTTGATGGCAATCTGCGTTGCATCTCTCGGAATGAGTCGATTGATGAAACGTGCTGCATCGGGCCCATGAACATGAATCTTGGCCAGAGGTGACTTGTCCTCCAGCATTGCTGCATTGCGGATTGCAGCAGTTTCTAGGGCGATACTGGAAAAGAACTCGGGTAGCGCATTATCACCCCAAGTCGCCCAAGCGCCCTGCACATTCGCCCTTCGAGCCGCAGCAGTAAAGGGACTGCAGGCAAACAGTCGATCGGTGAGCGGGGAACCAAAGAACTCTAGACTCATCGGATTAAGTTTCTCTTTCTTCGACTCGTGCCCGACACATTCTCAGGCCAAGTGGTCCGGGACATCCTGCGAGAGGGTCGGCGACAACCCCGGAAGCAGAACGACAATATTGAGAAGTCGGGCCTCAGAATCCCCACCGATCCATCGGTGAGGCACGCTCGCCTCGAATACCATGGTGTCTCCAGTTTCTAGAGTTTCAACTCCATGACCCTCAAGCTCAACCGAAACAGTGCCCTCAAGGACATAGAGGATCTCGTCACCAGCATGTGTCCATGCAGGATCACTTCTGAAGCCGGGGGGCACGACACATTCACGTAGCTCCATTCGTCGACGTGGCGTCGATGTGAGCATCCGAGCAAGCTGCGGAGGATCCGCTTCGTCAGCGCTCCTCCACACGCCCTCGTCACGCCGGACAACGCTCACAATTGGTTCCGCGCCCTGGGCTAGGAGTTCGGGTGCGGTGATCTTGAGCGCGCCAGCGATTCTGTAGAGCGCGCCCAGACTGACGTTCGTCAACCCGTTCTCGACTTGGCTCAAGAAGCCAGTCGACAACCCCGTCTCCCGAGCTACGTCTGCGAGAGTCATGCCCTGATCGGTGCGGACGAGGCGGATCCTCTGCCCTAGCAGCACGATGTCGACAGAATCGCTTTCGCTCGACCCGGCATCATTCCTTGTCTTATGCATCGATTGTGTTCCTTCAGTTGCGGGGTACAGGGGTGGCGAGGAATCTCGGCATGTTGGTCTCACGGCGGCTCGCAAGGAGTGCCACGAGCGCCACGACATATTGCGCAGCGAGCAAGATCTGGCTGGGTATGGAGACCTCAGGACGGACCACAAGAAGAACGAGTGAGGCCACAAACACTGCCGCCAGCGGGCCGAGGGTTCGCAGCCCGACCACCTCGGTGCGTCTGAGACTGCGCCAGAACAGCAGTGCGGCGATGATGCCGATCAACATCCACACCGACGCCGGAACAGCTGACTCGGCCTGGAGTCTCAGCTGGAGGGCGTCGGCCGCGCCAAAGAGCAGTGCGCCAACCAGCACGCCCGCTGGCCGCCATCGGCCGAACACCAGGATCGCGATCGCGATGAAGCCCCGTCCTGAGGTCATGGCCTCTCTGAAGACGCCGACCGAGCCGATGGACAGGTACGCGCCGGCTAGGCCGGCGAAGGCTCCCGCAATCGTCGTCGACACCCACTGTGTGCGAAGGGGACTCACTCCAGCGGCGCTCGCGGCCGACGGGTTCTGTCCCGTCGCTCGGATCCCGAGTCCGAGGCCGGTTCGACCGAGCATCAGGGCAACCACCCCGATCAGACCGAATGCGACATACCCGAGCAGATTCTGCTCGAAGAGCGCCCCGCCGATCCAGGGGATCTCGCTGAGAACGGGAATGGCGATCGGGTCAAGCCGGTCGATCGGCAGAGAACCGCCGGGAAAGGCTCGCTCCAGCGCGTAGTTGGTAGCGCCCAAGGCGAGGATGTTGAGCCCGATCCCGACGACTACCTGGTCTCCACGCAGACCTATTGCCACCGCAGCCATGAGGAGGCCCCCGAAAGCGCCGGCCAGAACGGCGGCCAGAATGCCCGCGGTGATGCTCCCACTGCCTTCTGCGGCCCAATAGCCGACGAACGCGCCTGACAGCATCATGCCTTCGAGTCCCAGATTCAGCACGCCAGAGCGTTCGGAGATGAGCTCGCCAGTCGCGGCCAAGAGCAACGGGATCGCCAGGCGGATGGTGGCTGCTAGCCACAGCGCGTCGAAGGGCTCCATCACAACCCTCCCGTCGGATGACCGACCGCCTCGGGTACAGGTACGCCTGACCGCTGGCGTCCCCAGCGATGCTCGAGCAGAACGCTGGCCGCCACGGCGAGGATGATCAGACCCTGCACCACCAGCACGATCTCCGAGGAGACCCCTGCTCGAGATTGCAGCGCACCCCCGCCTTGGCGCAAGGTGGCAATGAGGAGCGCAGCGGGAAGCAGGCCTGGAATCGAGTTGCGTGCGAGCAGAGCGACGACGATGCCGTCATATCCATAGTTCGCGCTGAAGTTGTCGGACACCGTGGTGACTTCGCCAGCCAGAATCCGGGAGCTGCCGGCGAGGCCTGCCAGCGCGCCCGAGATGAGCAGGGCCAGCACTCCGAAGCGAGTCGGAGACACGTCCATGTGGCGGGACATTTCGGGATTGGCGCCGACCATGTCGAAGCGGAAGCCCAACGTGGTCCTGGCCAGCACGAGCCAGGTGAGGCCGATCAGCGCGACCACCCCGATGACATCCCAATGGAGTGCGGTGCCTCCGAACATCTCGGGCCACTGGGCCGAGTCCCTGACGCTCTCGCTGCGGGCAAACCCGCTGCCCTTGTCCTGCATGGGACCCCGGATGACCCAGGCGAGCACCTGGATGGCGATGAGGTTGAGCATCAGAGTGGTGAGGATCTCGCTCGCGCCGGCTCGCGCCCACATCCATGCAGCGATGCCGGCATAGAGCGCTCCGCCGACGAGTCCGGCCGCCACGGCCATCAGCAGGTGGGCCGGCCCCCAGGGCACCTCGATATTGATGCCGACCCACCCCGCCGCCAGACCTCCTGCGATGATCTGCCCCTCGAGACCGATATTGATGCGCCTCACCCGGAAGGCCACGATCCAGCCGGTGGCACAGAGCATGATCGGGATGAGTTTGCTCAGAGTCGACGCGGCCGGGCGAGTCCCGCCGTAGGCCCCTTGGAACACCGCGTTGACCACTGTGCCGAGATCGTGGTCGTTGAGAACCAGGATGATCGCCGATATCAACAGCGCTAGACAAAGCGCGACGCCGGAGGCCAGGACCGGTCGAAAGGCTGCGGATCGAGTCGGCTGCCAACTCACGCCGACGCGCCTGTCATCTTCAGGCCAATGTCGGTGAGGTCCGCTTCGTCGGGGCGGATCACCTCGCTCGGCCTGCCCTTGAACAACACGACGAACCGGTCCGATAGAGCCAGGATCTCGTCGAGTTCCTCTGAAATGAGCGCTACGGCGCCGCCCGCGCCCCGGAAGGTCCGTATGACCTCGTAGACGAACTCGATGGCGCCGACGTCGAGGCCTCGGGTCGGATGGACGGCGACGAGCAACTCCGGATGGTTGTGCATCTCGCGTGCGATCACTGCCTTCTGCTGGTTCCCTCCCGAGAGGTCAGAGAAGGCGGCGTGCAAACCAGGCGCGCGGATGTCGAACTGTTCGCACAGCCTCGTGCAGTGCTGATCGATAGCGCCGAACTGCAGCCACCCCCGTTTCGACAGCGGCGCTGCGGCAAAGTCGCGATACATCAGATTGTCCCGAAGCGAGCGATCGACTGCACTGCCGATGGCATGCCGGTCGGCGGGAATCAGCCCCGTGGCTGAGCGTTTTTCGTCCCCCGGGATTGACGTCTCCGGCGAGGCGTAGTGCAGTACTTCGCCCTCGGTCAGCACTATCAGCCCAGTCAACACGTCGGCCAGCGTGCTCTGGCCATTGCCCTCCACGCCAGCGACCCCGAAGATTTCACCCCGGTGCACGGTGAAGGAGACATCGTCGAGATTCGCGTCGTGCGCAGCTGAGGCGGTGGAGACCGATCTCAGCTCGAGGACTGGATCTCCGGGTGTGTTGGGGGCGTTCCTTGAGAGCAACGAGACATCTCGGCCCACCATCATCCTGGCGATGGTCTTCTCATCGGCGTCGGAAGCGTCGGCGGTTCCGATCTTGCGGCCGCGACGCAGCACGGTGCAGCGGTCGGCGACGGCAAGGGCTTCATGGAGCTTGTGATCGGTGAAGACGATGGACTTGCCGTCGGTGACCAGCGACCTGATCACCTGTTGGAGGCCGGTCCACTCGACCGGTGACAGCACCGCGGTCGGTTCGTCCATGATCAGGATCTCTGCCCCCCCGAAGAGGGCCTTGACGATCTCGACCCGTTGCTGAAGCCCGATGGGGAGGTCGCCAACCCTGGCGTGCGGGCTCACCTCCAAACTGTGCTGTGATGAGAAGTCCGCGAGTTCCGACGCGAGCCGGGAGAGCCGACTGGACCGCCACCACGGAATCCCGAGGGCCACGTTCTCGCAGACCGTGAGGTTGTCCACCAACTCGAAGTGCTGAGACACCATCCCGATTCCGGCTGCCTTGGCGTCTCGGGGACTGCGGAGCCGCATCGGCTGACCGTGAATCGAAACGGTTCCCCGGTCAGGGCGCACGAGCCCGTAGAGAATCTTCATCAGTGTGCTCTTGCCCGCTCCGTTCTCTCCCAACAGGGCGTGGACTTCGCCCGCGCGAAGATCGAAGTCGACATCGGAACAGGCGAGCAGGCTCCCGTAGGCCTTGGTAATGCCCTCAGCATGCAGCACTGCGGACTTCGCCGGTTCCGAAGGAATGTCGTTTTGGTGTCCCGGCACAGCAGATGGCGTGTCGTCGCCGGATCAGGACCCGGCCGCGAGGTTCTTGGCGCGCTTGCGTGACACGAACGGTGGATCCACCACCTCGGCCCGTATCTCCATCACCGGGAACTCGCCGCCTCCCCAGCTGATGGTGACCTCTGTTCCCGGCCCAGTCAACCCCACGTCTATGCGGCCGAAGGAGAACACTCGGCGAACTATCGGGCTGTAGCAGACGCTCGTCGCCCATCCAACCTGCTGCCCATTGTGAACGATCGGGAAGGCTTCAGGAAACAGCGGATGCGGGAATTGGATCGGCGGCGGCGACGGTTCGTCCCTGAACTGAGCCGCGTACAGCTCGATCACGTCGTCACTGTTCCAGATCAGCCCCTTCATTCGCCGGGCCGGGCCGCCTGCGTCAATCTCGGCCTGCAGCGCGGCCTTGCCCATAAAGTCGTCCTCGCGGTCGAGTCCTACCAGATAGTCGAGGTTGAGTTCGAACGGGGAGCAATAGCTCATCTCCGGATCGAGCTGGTTGCGACGCAGAATGCCGGGATCCCCCTCGAAGGCGCACTGATAGTCGAAGTGCAGCATCACCAGTCCGGCCTCGGCCCGGGTCAGCCTTGACGTGTAGTTGCCAAGGAAGCCCAGTCCATGCTTGGCGCCTGCTTCGACGAGATGGGCGATGAGGTCGTTCGTTCGATCGGCCTCGACGTAGATCTCGTAGCCGACCTCGCCGGTGAATCCCTGCCGCAGGATTTCACACGGTATGCCTGCGATCTCGGTGGCCTGCAGCCGGGAGAAGCCGAGGCTTTCCATCGAATTCCCGGCGGCGTCGTTCATCAGCGCAGTGGAGTTCGGACCCTGGATCGACATCAGGCAGTACTGGGTGCGAATGTCGGTGACCTGCACGTCGAAGTTCCCGACCTCGATCACGTGCTGCAGCCAGCTGTCGATCTGGTCCGTGGTGATCATGTAGGTGTCCTCGGACACACGGGTGATCAGGGGATCCTGGATGACCTTGCCGTCCTCGCGAGCCATCACGGTGTACATCGACTGGCCGATCTTGATGTCAGCGAAGTCCTTCCGGGTTTGCAGGAACCGCATGAACTCGTGGACATCTCCACCGGAGATGTTGAACTTGCAGATCGGGCTCCAATCACCGATCACCACGGTCTCGCGAAGTTGCAACGCCTCCCGGTACCAGCCCACGTACTCGTCCACAATGAGAAACGGACCCCATTGCGTCCATTTCTGAGCTTTGCTGACCAGTTCCATCTGTCCGGCGCCGGGAACGAAGAAGATGGGTCGCTCCGCGCCCAGCGGCAGGTCTGTGTTCATGGCCAGCTGGTACCGATCCTGGCCGTAGGCACCGCGGTAGTTCTCTACCTCGTGCATCGTCTGTCCCTTTGGGTGCTAGTTGTGAGCTGTCGAAGCTAGACCCCGGGGGGCAGAACGATGGATCCGTCGTTGATGCCGGCGAGGAGGTCAACAACCTGGGCCTCCAACTCCGCGGAGGCGTAGTCGGGACAGAGCACGAATGACTGGATGTTCGGGTCCTCGACCCCCCAAAGGGTGAGGTCCGACGGCATCGAACCTGACAGGAACGCTGACACCATCGTGTCGACCTGCGCCAAGGAACTCAGCGTTGCCGTCCCCACCAACTGGGTCGAGCGACCGCATTGGGGGAAGATGACGCTGAAGATCTTGACGTCTTCGCCGCTCTCGTCGACGGCCTGGAGCACGCCCTCGAGTCCAGAGTTCACGAAGGCGAACAGGACATCTGCGCCGGCCGCAATCTGGGCAGCCGCAGCTTCCTTCGCGCCGGCCACGTCCTCGAAGTCGCCGACGACGGTGGAAACGGTCTCGATGTCGGGGTTCACAGAGGTGGCCCCGCCCGAGAACGCGTCAGCCGACTGGGTTGTGGGCGGGATCTCAAGCCCGCCGATGAATCCGACCTTGTTGGTCTGGGTGAGGCCGGCGGCAATCACACCGGCGGGATAAGCGGGCACGCCCTGGCGGACGATGTAGATGTGAAGATTGGGGTCGTCGGTGGCCTGACCATTGACGATTGCGAACTCGACGTCGGGGAATTCGGGCGCCACGATCGTGCCGGCCTCGGCAAACTGGGCGCCGACGCCGATGACGAGATCGTTGGTCGCCGCGAGATTGCGCAGGGCGTCAACCGTCTGTTCCGGGTCGCCGGCGTTGTCCTGCACGGCAATCGTCAGCCCGTAGACCGCCTCAGCCGCAAGCAGCCCGTCATAGTAGGACTGGCTGAACCCACCGTCATTCCTGGCGGTAGGCAGAGCAAGGCCGACCGTCAGCGGCTCTTCGACCGGCTCCTCGGCGGGCGGCTCCGGTGCAGCTGTTGTTGGGGCCGGAGCCGACGTGTCGTCGGCAGATCCGCTGTCGGCGTCGTCGCCGCAGGATGCGGCGAACAGAGCGAAGACGAGGAGCAGTGGAAGAATTCTGAGCGATCGGATAGACACAGTTCACTCCAATATTTGTTTGATATTTGTAATCGTCGAACGTAGCCGTCTTCTCGCCTGGTCGTCAAGGCATGTCTCGAAGTAGCAGACCGTTACGCAGCATCAAGGTCGACACAAGATGCCTGAATCATCTGCATAGGTTCGACGTAAGAGCAGGTCATTGTGTTTGGCAGCACCAAACCTACGTGCGTTAACCCGCAGAGGTCGCCACGGCGTGCTCGCCGACGGGCAGTATGTGTCGACATCGGACGATCGAAGGGGAACCACGATGACGATCTCCGAGCGGCCTGAGCAGCGGGAGCGGATCTGAGCATGGATGCAGACGGGGTTGCGACGTCAATCGCCTCATGTTGGCGAAACGAGATCATTCCCGAGTTCGAGCGCTATATAGCCATACCGGCGCTGTCACCGAGTTTCGACGCCGACTGGGAAGCGACGGGCCACATCGAGGCCGCAATTGGGCAGGTCTCGGCCTGGATCGAGTCACGGCCGGTCGCCGGCGCGACTGTGGAGGTCCAGCGACTGCCGAGGCGAACCTCTTCGCTCGACGTCTCGGTACAGGCGGGTGTGCTGAACCTGCTGCAGCAGCTCAAGGCTGACCACGGGCTCACCTACCTCTTCATCACCCACGACCTCGGCGTCGCCCGACACCTCGCGGACCGCATCGCGGTCATGCGCTCAGGCCAGATCGTGGAGCAGCAGACAGCCAGCGCTCTCTTCGACCATCCCCAGCACGCCTACACCCAAACCCTGCTCGCCTCGGCGTTGACCGTGTAGCGCAACGGTTGTTCGAGACTGACTTCGGTTGTGTTCGGGTGGTTGATGAACCCGAAGGTTGAAGCTGAGCGCTGCCTACCGCGGTCCGACCTGCTCGGTCAGCCATGGCAGTAGGAAGTCCAGGAAGTCGGGGGCAAATTCGGGCCTCAGCTGGTCGTACTCGTCGGGGCTGCCCGTGGAGGCTGTCTGAAACTGGTGGTTTGCCCCGAAGATCGTTGCGATGGCGTAGCCCGGGACATCTCCCGCAGCGATGGCCTCGGAGATCGCGGTCGCATTGATGTCGGCGCGTACTTGGGTGTCCAGCTCGCCAAAGAGCGCCATGACGGGGATGCGAAGGGCGGCAATGGCAGGGCTCGGGTCGTAGTCCACGAACGACGCGAACCACGGACTCTGCCAAGCGGTCAACTCCTGGCTGACGATGACGTCCACGTAATTGTCGATGTCGCCTAAGGCGTTGCGCGTCCCTTCGGGCAGTCCTTCCACCTGTTGGAGGGCCAACGCTCGGGATGCTGCGGTGACCTGGTCCCAGCCTTGCCCGGTCGCTATCGCCTCGAAGACCAACCGTTGCAGCTCCTGGTACTGCTCAATCTCGTCCTGCGGGGCCCCGGCCAGCCCCAGAAGATCGAGCTGCTGCGTCTTGAGCAGCTCGGCGCCCGGCACGGCAGGCGCGGCCAAGAGAGCGACAAATGCCACGCCGTCCGATCGGTTGGCCACAAACGGTGCAACCATGCCGCCTTCGCTGTGGCCGACGAGGCCGATGTTGTCGGCCTTTATGTCGTTCCGGGATCGGAGCAGCTCGACCGCTGCTTCGACATCGGCGGCACGGTCCTCGATGGTGGCGGCCAAACCATCGCCCCCCGAGCCGCCGACGCCACGGTCATCGAATCGCAGTGAGGCGATGCCCCGTTCGGCCAGTTCGTCGGCGAGCACGGCGAACACCTTGAAGCCGGCTACGTCGGAATCGCGAAGTTGGGCGCCGCTGCCGCTGATGAGGACGACGGCTGGATACGGCCCGTCGCCGTCCGGCAGGGTCACCTCACCAGCCAAGACGATCTCGCCGTTCGCAAAGACCACTTCGTCGCTGCGGAATCTTGAGGTTTCCACCTCGACGGATCTCTCAAGTCGGAAGATCCCCTGTGCTTCTCCCTGCGTGAATTCACCGTCGATCACTCCGTCACGCACTTCCCCGTCCCAGGCGGCCAGCCCCAGTGGCGACTCCAGTTCGAAGTGAATGCGTTGTCCGTCGAGCGTGACGTTGGTCAATTCGAGTCCGATATTGCCCTGGATGTCCATGGCGGCTCCAAGCCCGTCATCGGACACAGCGAAGGTCACGGTGAAGAGCAGCTCTCCCAGCGCCACGATCCGATTGACGCCCTCCCAGCGCCCCTCCAGCTCTGCAGTGATGGTGCTGTTCTGCCCTGGCGCGGCGGTGGGATCAGGTTGCTCAGAGGTCGCAGGAATTGCCGGCAACGACGTGGACGGCACGGGTTCCGTCGTTGGGAGAAGTTCCGATGCCCCAGAAGATCCGGTTGTCGGGACGGTCGTGGCTGCAGTAGCTGTCGGCGCAGCGTCCTCGGTGCTGCAGGCAGCCGCTGCCCCAGCGAGCAGCAGCACAAGCAGCACGGTGATCAGCCGTGCTGGCCCCCGTCGCCGGCTTGACTCAGTGCCCCGGTCTGATTGCTCGGATGAGCCGAGCCGCGATTTCGGACCAGTCGTCATCGGTCGGGCGACCCCGCTCATCGGCCTGAACACGCATGGCCAGATAGGTGCCAAGGCCGAGCGACTGGCACAAGAAGACGACAGCATCGGTGCTCAACGACGGGTCGATGACGCCAGACGCTTTGCCTTCGGCCACGATCTCGGCGAGATCGCCCGCTTCTGCCTCTTGGCACTCGGCAACGGTCGGGAGTAGCGACGGGTCGCGGCTGGCGCTGACACATGCCTCGATCCACAGGTTGCGAGTGTCATCGCGTGTCGATATGAACAGCGTTGCGCCGAGCATCGTGAGCTTCTCGGCAGTGGTCGCCTCAGCATCCTTGATTAACAGCAGCATTCGCTTCGCCGATGTGTGCTCGATGACAGCGGCGAACAGTTCGCGTTTGGTGGGCCAACGCGCGTAGATGGCCCCGGTGGTCAGACCACACCTGCGGGCGATATCCGAGACTGTGGCGGACTCGAAGCCGCGCTCACCGAACACGGTGGTCGCCGAATTCAAGAGGCGTTCGGTGACCTCTTCAGGTCCTCGACTGCGCCCTACCGTTTCGGCTGGAACCGGAGACCCGGGATTCGGGGGAAGCGACACTGAACGCTGAGCGTAGTCTTAACAACTGTTTGGCCAGTGCAACATCTTTCTGACCCCGCGGGCCGAATGCGACTCCCTCTCGATACCTCTCTTAGACCGTGATCTCGTGCCGGATGCCCCGGACGTCCATTTCGAAGTCGAGATCGTTGACCGGGGGGCGCGACCGGTACCAGCGCAGACCGTGGCGGGTCGCTGGTCCCATACCCCCGATGACAGCGTCCTCCAGCAGACCTTCGTGCATGAAAACCGTGTACACGTCGGTCGTGGTGACCATGTCCCAGCTGGCGCCCATGGCTGCGAGCCGCGAACCCATGGTGGCTGCCACGTGTCCGGCCTTCTCTCGCATGGCCTCAGGCCCGGTCTCGCCCTTGCGGATGATGGCGCTGTCGTCGAGCGTCGCTTCGGGAATCTCACCTGCGCCCGAGACCACGAACGTCGTCGGGGCGTCGTCGCTGGCCTCGGCGGTGTAGGAGAAGGCGTGCAGTACCGGCTCGGCGGGCGGGTTGTGGGCCGGGGCCACATTGGTGCGGGCCAACGGGTTGTGATCGTCGACGTAAAGGTCCCATGACCGGACGAGCTCGACGTAGCCGGCGTTGAACCCGATGAAGCCCCCCATGGAGTACGGGGTCGTGCAGCGGAGTTCGATCGCGCAGAGAGCTTGACGCTCTCGCCCGACTTCGGACAGGTGGGCGTCGATCAGCTCGAAGCCCTCCCGCCACGGCAGGTGCGCGCCCAGCGTGGCGTGAACAACTTCGAACCCTGGGTCGGCCACAACCCCGCTGGAGAACGGGGAAATGCCGGTGAGGAAGTGGTAACCGCCTCGAGGGTTTGCGATGAGCATGAGGTACCTCCCGCTCGTCGAGCTTTGTCGGAAGTGGTCTTTGCTTACTAGCACTTCGTCCGCGGCCGGGCCTAGTGCGACGCGCCGCCCGCCGGTCTGCGATCGTGGCGACTACTCAACGGAAGCGGTCCAGGAGTTGCCATGCTGCGCACTGCCAGAAGTCGACGTCCAAGGACCGCGCTTCGCGTCGCGTTTGCTGCGGTGGTCGCCACGGCATTGCTGCCTTTGGCGCCGGTGGCTTCAGCGGCTCAGAGCGATGACGCCCCGAGCATCGAGCGTCTATGGGGCCAGGACCGCTATGCGACGTCGTTGGAGGTGGCACGCCGGTTCGTGCAAGAGGCCGGCGGGAGCATCGACGCCGTGGTGCTGGTTTCAGGTACGTCGTGGCCTGACGCTGTCATCGCTGCGGGGCTCGCGGGGTCGCTCGATGCGCCGGTGCTGCTCATTCAGGCCGACGGGCTGACCGACGACGCATCATCTTTCCTGACAGAAGCTGGGGTATCGGAGGTCGTGGTGGTCGGTGCCAGCGATGTCGTGTCCCAGCAGGCCATCGACGGTCTGGCCGCATTCGGCAGCGTGCAGCGCATTTCGGGTGCGGACGCGTCGACGGCATCAGTGGCGGTGGCTGAGCGGATCGGGACGCCGGGCACCATGCCGGGGGATGGCACCACGGCCATCGTGGCCAGCTCTGAGGTGTTCGTCGACGCCATGGTTGCCGGCGGTTTCGCTGCCCGCGGTGCGCACCCTGTCTTGCTCACCTCCCGGGACGAACTCGATGGCGGCGTCAGTGGCTTTGTGACGGGAAGCGGAGTCGAGCACGTGATGATCATGGGCGGATCCGCTGCAGTGTCGACATCGGTGGAAGACGAACTCGAAGGACTGGGGGTGGACGTCACTCGGTTGGGCGGCGAGACACGGTTCCACACGGCCCAGGTGGTGGCCGAGTTCATCGAGGGCAAGTACCAGGCGTCGGGTGACAAGTGCTTCGACCGCTCCACGGCTGGCTTGGCGACGGCTCGGGTGCCGTTCGACTCGTTCGGCGCCGGTCCGCTGCTGGGCTTGCTGTGTGCACCGTTGCTGCTCACCGAAGTGCAGCACATGGACTCGGGAACCGCCGAGTGGCTGCGCGCTGAGACTGACACGGTCGTTGTGTTCGGCGGCACGGCCGCTGTCTCGGAGGCTGCGCTTGCGGGCCTCAGGCCAGAGCCTGTGCCCGAGCCGGAACTGCCGACCGAACTGACCGACCCCGACCGGTCGACGCTTGAAGGCATCTTGGCCGAAGCCGCCGCTCGCAGGGCGGTGGCAATAGCGGACCTCACCGCCAACATCAACTCGGGCAAGTACGGCATCGACGACAACAACGTTCTGCGAGGTCCTGCCGGATTCCGGGTCAACCTCGACGATTGTGACGATGACTGGTCGAACACCACCGGAGTCACCAGCACTGAGATCCGCATCGGTCACACCATTGCCCAGTCCGGCAACCTCGCTTTCTACGGCAATATCGCCATTGGCTGGGAGAACTATCTCAATTGGGTGAACGAGAACGACCCTGTGATCGTCGACGGCTCGTCGCGGGACCTGCAGCTCGTCGTCAAGGACGATGGCTACTCTGCGATCCGGACGATCGAGTTGGTGGATGAACTGATCGAGGACGGCAACGTCTTGTCCATCACGACCGCTGGAGCGCCGAGTGCGCTGGCGACCTACAACACGCTGAACGACGCGTGTATCCCGCACCCATTCGCCCTGCTGGCGGGTCACCCGGCGTTAGGCGATCCCGTGAACCACCCGTGGACGACCGGCTCGCGGTTGTCATACACGAGCGAAGCGATCCTGTGGGGCGAATGGATCAAGCGAAACCTCTCCGACAAGCTGCCCGTCAAGGTCGGTGCGCTGGTGATGAACAACGACTTTGGCAAGCCATTCGAATCGAGCTTCAAGCAATGGGCCGAAGCCAACCCTGACGTCGTCAGCGAATTCCTGGCTGCTCGGCACGACCCGCGTCGCCAGGGTGTCAGACCGGAAATGGAGACCATTGAGAACTTCGGACCTGACGTCTACATCTCGATGACGGCCGGATCTGCCTGCTTGGATGCCATCCGGGACGCTCGTGACACTGGTTTGATCGGCGACATCCGGCGCAGGGATGGCGCGCTGTTCACCATGTCCTACTGCTCTGCGGTCGGGACGTACATGAGGCCGGCAGGCTCGGCGGCTGACGGCTGGTGGATCATCGGTGACGGGTGGAAGGACTCCACCGATCCCAACCACACCGACGAGCCGTTCATTGAATTCATCAACACGAGGCTTGAATCGGCTGGTCTCGACACGACGAACACGCTGTATGCGTGGGGCTATCGCTATGGCTACCCGTACGTGGAAGCGGTGCGCATTGCCGCTGCGCTGCCTGGGGGCCTGACCAGGACCAACCTCTTGCTCGCGATTCGTTCGCTCGAGATCTACCATCCGCTGCTGTTCGACGGCATCCGCGCACGGTTCAACGGCAACTCAGATGCCTTCTTCGTGGAAGGCAGCCACTTCAACCGCTATGACGCCTCCAAGCACGCATGGAAGAAGACGGGCGGCATCATCAACGCCAATAGCAAGACGCCAAACTGCAGCTGGAATCTCGACGTCGGACGCTGCGAGTAGTCGCTATCTGCGCCAGAGCTCTTGACGTATGCCCGCGAGCGATTGGATCGAGCCACGTCGTAGCTGGAACCTCGCCGTGCTGGTTTACCCGTTGGGCATGCTCCAGCTGACAACCAGCAGGCAGCCGGCGAGTGCCACAGCGACGGCGAGCAGCCAGTCGCCGGTGCGGGATCGGGTGTCGGTAGATATGTTCATCGTGATTTCTCCATGTCTATGAACCATGCTCTTGGAGTGCACGTTGTCCTGCCTGCAGTGCACCAAGGGGGTGTGACACGAATGCGAGCTGTCCACGGTTTGCTCGCTGCAGTCGCCGCGGCGGTGCTGCTGATCGCCGGTTGCAGCTCCGTTGACGACGTCAACGCAGAGGCCGCAGCAGCGCCTGCCGAACCAGTGCCAGTTCAAGCAACGCAGGACGTGGACCTGCTCGAGACGGTGAGGTCGCGGGGCGTTCTCAACTGTGGGGTGTACGGCGCCGCGGTGGCATTCTCCGAGACGCAACCCGACGGCAGTACTACGGGTTTCGATGCCGACTACTGCCGCGCTTTGGCCATTGCGATGCTCGGCGACGCCGGTGCGGTCAACTTCGTGCCACTCACATCGGCCGAGAGATTCACGGCGTTGCAGAGCGGCCTCATCGACGTGCTGGTGCGGAACACGACCTGGACCCAAAGCCGCGACAGCGACCTGAAATTCGACTTCGCGCCGGTCACCTTCTACGACGGCCAGCAGTTGATGGGCCGCGCCCGCGACGGCTTCACGCCTGCATCGACCGTGGCGGACATCGCAGGGGCCACGGTCTGCGCCACCGCCGGAACCACCACCGAGAAGAACGTCGCCGACGCGGCCAACGCCGCAGGCGTCGAGATAAGGCTGCAGACCTTCGAGGATCTCGACATCATCACCGACAGCTTCATCAGCGGCACATGCGACCTGATGACCACCGACGGCTCAGGGCTCCTCGGCCGCCGGAATCGCCAACAGGGTGATCAAGAGTGGGTGATCTTCCCCGCAGCACCCTTCTCCAAGGAGCCGCTTGCCCCGCTGTACCTGCCCAACCAGTCGACCTTCGGCGACATTGTCAACTGGACGATCTACGCGACGATCATCTTCGACGAGAAGGGCATCACGTCTGCCAACGTCGACGATCTGCTGGGCAGCGGCGAACTCGATGCCGAGGCAATCAGGCTGCTCGGCGGCGAGGGCGAATTGCAAACCAAGATGGGCTTGGAGCCCAATGCGTTCTACGAGGTGGTCCGCCAGATCGGGAACTACGAAGAGATCTTCACCCGCAACCTCGAATTTGTCGGATTGCAGCGGGCCGGTACGCCCAATGCTCGCTGGACCGAAGGCGGGCTGATCTACGCGCCGCCAGCGCGCTGAATCACCAGGTCGGCCGCGTCAGCACGCCGCCGTCCACAACGAGGGCGATTCCGGTGATCCACCTCGCCAGGTCCGAGCACAGGAACACACAGGCATCGCCCACATCGGCGGCCGTTCCAAGCCTGCCGAGCGGTGTCGTTGCGTTCCAGCGGGACACGCCGTCGGGCCAGTCGTCGGCGAGGCTGGGCCGGTCGATCAGACCCGGCGAGATGCTGTTCACGCGGATCCCGTCGGGGCCGTAGGCGGCGGCCGCGGCCCTGGCATGCATCAGCAGCCCGGCCTTGGAAGTGGAGTAGTGCCCGGTCCCATCGTCGGGCTGATGTCCATCGATCGACGCAATGTGCACTACCACGCCGCCGGAGCCCTGCGCCTGCATCGCGCGGACGGCGGCTTGCGTCAGCCGGTGCGTCGCATTGAGGTTGACATTGATCATCTCGGACCACAAATCGTCGGTCAGCTCGGCGAACGGTGCAACGTTCGCGATGGCGGCGTTGTTGACCAAACCGTCAATGCGGCCGTGATGATCGATCGCCGCGGCAACGATGCGCTGCGGAGCGTCGGGGGCGAGCAGATCCGCCTCGACCGAGGTCACGGGGTTGCTGGCGGCATCAACCAGATGGTCGACTGGCGACGACCGCGTGTGCGCCACCACCGTTGCACCGGCCGCTCCGAGGCGCTGGGCGATGCCAGTGCCGACTCCGCCACCGGCGCCGGTCACCACGATGACGCGGCCGTCCAGTCGCAGCAGGTCCGCTGGCGCAGGAAGGTCGTCGTGATCAGCCATAGTCCGTCTCCATTCGCGTGAAGCGTGCGATGTCGGAGGCCGCCTGCGGGTAGGCGGCAACAAGCGCATCCCGCTCGCCAAGCTCGAAACCGGCATCGGTGAATGCGGGCGCCACCGTCGTGCCGACAAGCGACCAGTCGCCCGTAGTTCCCGCCGCCATCCAGACACCGGGCCCGACTGCGACGACGGGCCGCTGTCCACCTGCCAAGTCGTCACCGAGCATCGGACGCTCGACGCCGCCACCGGGTTCCAGCAGCAGCATCTCGACGGGTGCGCCGGCGTAGTGATGCCAGAGCTCGACGCCCCCGAGACGATGCAGAGCGGAGAAGTCCCCTGGCTGCATCAGGTAGTAGATCGCAGACGAATGTTCGTCTCGCCAGGTCTGGGCCCACTGGCCGCCTTCGCTCGCTAGTGGAGTGAGGCCCAGCAATTCGGTCACCTTGTCGGCGTCCACCGGCCCAACGTAACCCCCCGCCCCGAAGCGACGTGCCCTGGCAGTTCAGTCTGCGGCAGAGGCGATCTCCGGCGCGATGGGGTCGAGACCAAGTAGATCCTCAAGCACGGCAAGCGTCTGCAGCACGCCGATGTCGTCGACTTGATGGCCGAGCACCTGCAGGCCGATGGGCATGCCGTCGTCAGTGAAGCCGCAGCAGATGGTTCCCGCGGGGCGCCGGGTGAGGTTGGCAAGCGGCGTGAAGCGGACCCAATTCTCCGTCTCGACGCCGTTGATGGTCCCGTCCCCTCCGACAACTGGTGTCTGGCCCGCCATCGTCGGCGAGAGCATCGCGTCGAAACCAGTCATCACCTCGCCGAGCTGCATTGACAGCTCGGCGGCCTGCTGGCGAGCCGCTGCCACCGTGTCCACCGTCACCCGCTCGAAGGCTTCTTCCAACGCCACGGCGAGCACGTCGGTGACGTCATCCCACGCAGGCGTCCCGTACAGGGGCCGAAACGCCGGAGCGATCAGCCCGCCCAGGAAGAGCGGCAGAAACGCCCCCGAGACCGTGTCGAACAGCGTGCCCATCTCGACAACCTCGACGCCCTCCGCAGCGAGCCGCTCGACCGCAGCAGCACAGCTGGCCAGGATCTCAGCGTCCACCGGTTCGCCGTCGAAGGCGGGAACCCACAACACGCGCTTCGGAAGCGGGGGATCGTCCAGTGCCCCGCGCCACGACTCCGTCGGTGCGGGCAGGCTTCGGAGGTCGGACGGATGGGGGCCCACCACTGCGTCGAGGCAATACGCCACGTCACGGATGAGGCGAGCCATCGGCCCCACGCACGACAGGTCCAGCAGTCCTGGCGGCGGCGGCCCGCTCGGCACGCGTCCCTGGCTCGTCTTGATGCCCGACAGGCCGCACATCGCCGAGGGAATCCGGATGGAGCCGCCGCCGTCGGACCCGGTGCCGACCGGCACCATGCCCGATGCAATCGCGGCACCGGTGCCCCCCGACGAACCGCCGGGCGAACGGCTCAGGTTCCATGGATTCCACGTCGCTCCGAACACCGGGTTATACGTGTCGCCCATACAGCCGAACTCCGGCGTATTCGTCTTGCCGACGATGACGGCGCCGGCAGCCCGCAAACGTGCCACTTCGGTGGAGTCGGAGGTGACCGGCGGGGTGTCGCGCAAGTGCATGGCTCCGCGAGTGGTGACGAACCCTGCGGCATCGGCGAGGTCCTTGACGCCGATCGGGATGCCTGCCAGCGGGCCGACGTCGGAGCCGGCATCGAGGCGCTCATCGATGGCAGCGGCTTGGGAACGAGCGGCCGCTTCGTCAATGACGACGAACGCATTGAGGTGCGGATTCAGGGCTTCGATTCGCTCGAGCGCGTGCTCGGTCACCGCCGCAGCGGTCAGCGTTCGGTCTCGCATCATCGACACCAGTGATTCAACCGTCACTGTCCTGAAGTCGGGCACATCCATGGTCGGCCACCTCCTTGGAGGCACGACACTACTGAGCGGTTTGGGATGGTCTTGCAGCGCGGCGACGTCAGCGAGCTGATGCGCCGCCGTCGATCGTGATCGACGTGCCGCTGACGTGGCCGGCCAGATCCGATGCCAAGAAGGCGACCACATCGGCCACCTGCTCCACGGTTCCCGGAGCGGGATCGGCAGGGATCAGCTCTTCCCAGCGGGACTCATCGCCCCATTCGTCGACCGCCTGGCGGCGCAGCAAGTCGCCCATGCGGTCGGTGATGATGAGCCCGGGGTTGACGGCCACCACCCGCACCCCCTCGCGCAGGCTCCGGCTGCCCAGCGCCGCGGTCATCGCCACAAGACCGCTGTTGCCCACAGCGCCGGCGATGTAGGACGGCTGGGGCCGCAGCGAGGCCGCCCCGATGACGTTGACGATCACTCCGCTGCCACGAGCGGACATGAGGGGATAGATGGCCCGGCACAGGTCGATGTAGCCGAAGACCTTCAGGTCCCACGCGTCTCGCCATGTCATGTCGTCGACGGTCACGATGTCGCCGCCCGGAATTGCCCCCGCGTTGTTCACCCAGATGTCGACGAGTTCGCCTCCCGCAGCACCGCCGCATCCGGTCTCGGCCAGCAGTGTCTGCCGCCCTGCATCCGTAGACAGGTCAACAGCGTGCGTTGTGACGATTGTCCCTGGCGCAACTGCTCGCACGTCCTCGGCGGCTCTCGCCAGTACATCGGCCGACCGCGCTGCCAGAGCAACATCGCAGCCCTCCCGAGCCAGCGCCACAGCGCAGCCCAGCCCGATCCCCTTCGATGCGCCCGTGATCACCGCGCGCTTGCCCGTCAGTCCCAGATCCATCGGCTCAACGTAACCCCAGCGCCCAACGCGTGCGGAGGTCGCGGCTGGTTGACGCTCGCCCCTGCGTACGGGTGTCGATTGCGCCACGGTTCTACGCTGCCGGCATGGCGACTGTCGATGAGGTGCGCGACGAGGCCCGGACCTGGCTGGAAGAGCACTGGGACCCGGAGCGGCCGCTCACCGAGTGGCGCAACATGCTCGCCGATACCGGCTGGGGCACCCCGTCGTGGCCGACGGAGTGGCACGGCCGGGGCCTGCCGCTGTCCATGGAAGCCGTGGTGGACCGCGAGTTCGACGCTGTCGGGGCCGTCGGTGTGGCGGCCGGCGTCAGCATGTACCTGGTGGCACCGACGCTGCTCACACACGCCAGCGACGAGCAGAAGCAACGCCATCTGCGACCGATTCTCACCGGCGAGCACAAGTGGTGCCAGCTGTTCTCCGAGCCCACCAACGGCTCTGACTTGGCGGGGCTAGTCACTCGTGCCGACCGTGACGGGGACGAGTGGATCGTCAACGGTCAGAAGGTCTGGAACTCGGGCGCGCACAAGGCCCGCTTCGGCATTCTGATGGCGCGTACCAACTGGGGCGTGCCCAAGCATCAGGGCATCTCGTACTTCTTGCTCCCGATGGGACAGCCAGGAGTCGAAGTACGTCCGCTGCGGCAGATGAACGGCCACGCCACGTTCAACGAGGTGTTCTTCCACGATGCCCGGGTATCGCACGACGAGATGGTCGGCGGCCCCGGTGACGGCTGGCGCATCGGGCTCACGACGCTGGCGCACGAACGCTCCGCCGTCGCGACTCAGCGGCCCCGCTACCCGGCCGACGGCGGTCCAACGGTCTCCCAGGCGAAGCGCGAGAGCGACGAGTACTTCGCCACCTACAAGTGGTACCCGCAGCGGGCAGGGCGGGCCAACCTCGTCATCCCCGAGGCACAGCGGACTGGGCGGATAGGTGACCCGCTGGTCCGCCAGCAGATTGCCCGCGTCGAGACGCTGCGCCGGATCTCGTCGTGGACCATGCAGCGCGCTCGGGCCGCACGTGCTGCCGGCAAGCCGCCGGGCCCCGAGGGCTCGCTCACCAAGCTGAACATGTCAGTGACGGCCCGTGCCTGCCATGAGGCCCACACATTGATCGCCGGCTCGATGGGCATGCTCGTCGGCCCCGGTTCCAACGCTGACGGCATCGTGTCGGAGATCCTGATGTCCACACCGGCCATGTCGATTGCCGGGGGCACCGACGAGATCCAGCGCAACATCATCGGCGAGCGGGTGCTGGGACTGCCCAAAGAGCCCGACGACGCCAAGGACATCCCGTACTCCGACGCCCGCCGCAACTGACACCCCGCCCGACTGCGAGTGCCGAGTCGGTGCAGTTCGTCTTGACACATCTATCGAGTCTTTCGATCTAAGAACATCAGATAATTGAGTTCTTGAGCGAAATATGACTGATTCAAAATCTCTTCTTAGAGAAATAATGCTGCTTTTTGAGTTCTCGGGGCGTTAGCGTCAGATTATGGCTCGAAGAGTCTCCACTCCTTGGCCGACGGAGCCTCGCACCGTCTTCTTTGACAATGTGGCATCGCGGGACACGCTCAGCAGGGCAATAGCCGACGGTCGGATCCGGCGGCTGGCACCGCGCCTGTACTCCTCGGACCTGATCAGCGACCCTGCAGAAATAGTGGTTGCCAACCGATGGCTCATCTTGGGTCGTCTGCTTCCCGGCGCCCTGATCGTCGATCGCTCAGCAGCGCTAGACGGCAGCGTGAGCGGAGGCTGCATCTTCGTCGCATCGCAGAGTGGGCGCAAATCCATTCAGTTGCCGGGTATGGAAGTCCGGATCCGCCCTGGTAGGCCCTTGACCGAACCGTTTGAAGACCTGCCTTGGCCCAACGGGCTCAGGATGTCCAGCCCGGCTCGCATCTTGGCGGACAACCTCGCCGTCACTCGTGGCCGCAGCGGAAGGACGCCCCGGACACTGTCGCTGGCGGAACTCGAGGACTGGCTGGCCGCCAAGGCCATTACTTGGGGGCCAAAACGGATGTCGCGACTGCGCGACGACGCCACCACCCTCGTCGAGGCCCAGGGCAAAGTTGATCAGGTCGACGAAATCAAGCGTCTGTTCGACCAGTTGGCAGGTGACCAGCCGTTGCGTCCCACAGCCGGCCCGCTATTGCAAGCGTTCACGCATGGTCGAGCCTGGGATGAACGCAGGGTGGAGATGTTCAACCGACTGGCTCAGGGCTTGACCGGCTACGACGACCCGGATGTGCCCGATTGGCTCCCAGCGGGACCCGAAGCGGAAGCGCTGCCATTCTTCGAGAGCTACTTCTCCAATTACATCGAGGGCACGGTATTCACGGTGCCCGAAGCCCGTCGCATCATCGACACTCAGCAACCCCCACCTGCTCGCCCAGCCGATGGCCACGACATCTTGGGCACCTATCGCTGTGTAGCCGACACCGTCGGACGCAGGGCCACCGCTGAGGATGTGGAGGGGTTCCTGAGTCACCTGCGCGAGCGACATCAGATGATTCTCACAGGCCGCCCCGAAGTGGGTCCGGGGCAGTGGAAGCAGGCACCCAACCAAGTCGGCGCGTACCCTTTTGTCGATCCCCCCTTGGTCGAGGGCACGCTGCGTCAAGGTTTCGAGCTGTCCCCCTCGGTTCCCGCTGGTTTCCGGCGCGCGCTCTACATCATGATCATGGTGGCCGAGGTTCACCCCTTCACCGACGGCAATGGGAGGGTGGCACGCGTGATGATGAACGCCGAGCTGTCGGCGGTCGATGCTGCTCGGATCATCATCCCGAGTGTGTTCCGCAATGAGTACATCGGCTGCCTGCGGCGCACCTCGACAACACAGGCTGATGATGTTGCCGCACTGATGAGAGTCATGAGTTTTGCTTGGCGATGGACGGCAGCCATGCCCTGGCATGACGCTGGGGCTACCGAGGGCCAATTGAAGGCAACCAATGCCCTACAAGATCCCGACGACGCTGCCTTTGGCGGCATCAAGCTCCAGTTGCCCTAGTGCGCTGGCAGTCGGGCTGAGCGCCACTGTGCAGCGTTGCGTCGGCGAGTTCAGGACCGAACGATGGACGTACAGACGGCGCACACCTGCTCGGTACGATCCGGGCGAGGCGAGGGGTGCGATCGACGGGCCTGCCAGCGCCCGCAGCCCGAGTTGCACCGACGGGAGGCGACATGGCCACGCTCGGCATACGACACGCAGTGCTCTGGGTGAGCGACCCCGAAGCCTCTGCTGGCTTCTACACCCAGGCACTCGGCCTGCAGGTCGTGAACCGCTACGGCACCGCTGTGTTCATGGCGTCGCCTTCGTCGAACACCGACCACGACCTCGGACTGTTCGACGCGGCTGGCGAAGGTGCACCGGCACGCCATGTGGGCCTCTATCACCTGGCCTGGGAAATCGCCACGCTCGCCGAGCTGGCCGAGGCTAGGACCCGGCTGGCCGAGATGGGTGCCCTGATGGGCGAGAACAATCACGGCACTAGTCGCAGCCTGTACTGCCACGACCCTGACGGCATCGAGTTCGAGGTGATGTGGGAGGTGCCGCTGGAGCTCTACGAACCCGACGCCCCGCGCAACATCCCGCTCGATCTCGAAGCCGACATGGCGCGCTGGGGCGCCGACCGACTCAGCCGAGGGGCCACCGCCGCGTAGCGACCGCCCTCGGCGACAACCGTCGCAAGCGCCCCGCTACAGGTCGATCTTGTAGAGCTCGGCGGCGTTGTCCTGCAGGATCCGCTTCTGGACAGCGGGATCGAGATTGCCGATCGCGTCACGCACCCGCTCGACGCTGTGCGGGTAGAGGCAGGTGGGGTGGGGGATGTCGGTCTCGAACATGATCTGGGTAGCCCCGATGTGGTCGATGGCCGGCGCCAGCGTCTGGGACTCGAACCAGAAACAGCCGAAGAACTGCCGCCGGAAGTACTCCGAGGGCTTCATCGACAGGTGGGCCATGTGCTCGGGTGCGGTCTCGCCGCACTGGTAGTCGAGCGCGTCCAGCAGGAACGGGATCCAGCCGACACCGCTCTCCACCGACACGAAGTTGAGGTTCGGGTAGCGCTCCGGCACGTCGCTGACCAGCAGGTTCACCATCCAGCGCAGCTGGCCCAGGAAGATCGCGGCTCCGCCGAGGGAGATCTTCACATCGCCCGACCAGGTGTCATACGGCACCGAGCCAGACCAGTTGATGTCGCCCTCCGACGCGCCGATGTGGAAATTGACCGGCATCTCCAAGGCTTCGCAGATCTCCCAGAACGGCCGCCACTCGGGCTGTGCGAAATTCGGCATGCCCGAGTCGTGCGGGTTGGAGCACATCACGATGCCCTTGGCACCGTTGCGGTGCATGCGGTCGACCTCGAGCACGCTGGCGTCGATGTCCCACCACGGCACGAGCGCCATCGGCAGGATGCGACCGCCTGAGCGGGCCTGCAGGTCGGCCATCCAGTCGTTGTAGATCTCCACGCAGGCGATGCGCAGCGCCCGGTCCTCCACCTTGAGGAAGTTCTGGTTCCCGAAGCCGCCGACGTTGGGATACACGATGCCGTGGCTCACACCCATGGCATCCATCAGCTCAAGGCGGGCGTCGCAGTCGTAGGACGCAGCGTGCACCATCTCGATGTCGTGTTTGAGGAACTTCAGCCCGAGCATCTTTTCGCCATCGGGCAGGATCGCCGACACCGCTGAGTCGCCAGCGATCGGAATGTCGCCGTTGACCACCCACTTGCGCTTTCCCTTGTGCTCGCGGATCTGCGGTACCAGATCGCGGTACTTGGCTGGCGCCAAGCTGGTCCACAGGTCGTGCGGCTCAGTCCAGTGAGTGTCGGAATCGACAATCTTGATGCCGGGAAAGAACTCGGTGATCGGCATGTTGTGCGCCCCCCTCGGTGCTCGGTGGCAGCCGCGTCAAAATTAGCAGGCACCGTCCCGCCGAAGCCGAGCCGCGAACTTGGCTGTTGGTCGACTCTTGGGTCTTGGTCCCCCCAACCCGGCTGGAACTAGCCTCGCCGCGAAGCGAGGCTGGCTCAATTCTCCAAGGAGGCGAACGATGCTGCGACTCACGTTCTTGCTGCGGCGCAAAGAAGGCATGAGCCGGGCCGAGATGCAGGACTACTGGCTCAACGTGCATGGCCCGCTGGTGGCCAGCCATGCAGCGGTGGCGAAGATGCTGCGCTACGTCCAGGTGCACACCACCGACGACGACCACAGCCGCCTGCCGGGCCGGCGGGGCGAAATGGAAGAGCCCTACGACGGTGTGGCAGAGGTCTGGTGGGCGTCGCGTGAGTCGATGCTCGAGGCCATGACGACCGACGCCGGTCGCGAGTTCGACCGGCTGTTGCGCGAAGACGAACTCAACTTCGCGGACATCAAGCGCTCGTCGGCCTACTACTGCTACGAGTACCCGCAGGTGAATCCGACGCCGGAGAACATCGTTGCCACCGACCGCTCCAGCCTCGTCAAGCTCTACTTCGCCCTCCGTCACCTGCCAGCGTTCAGTATCGAAGAAGCGCAGTGGTACTGGCGCACCCACCACGGGCCGGTGATCCGGCGTCAAGCCCAGTCGTCGGGCATCCTGCGCTACCAGCAGGTGCACGCCGACGAGCATTCCTTCACCACCGCCATCAACCGTTCACGGGACTCAACTGTCGAGCCCTACACCGGTCACGCCGAGGTATGGATGGACCGCAGCGCGATGGGCAACGCCATCCCCGAGAACCGGGCCGCGTCTCGTCGGGCCTACGAGGACGAGGCCAACTTCATCGACTTCTCCCGTTCGGTGATGTTCCTGGCCAAAGAGCACGTGATGGTCGACCACCGCTAGCCAACGCACAGGCCGATGGCGCTTGCGAGAGCGTCAGGTGTGTTCTTGCCGGCGGACTACCAGGAACCACGTCAGGGCGAAGGACAACACCACCAGGATCACGCCCATCAGACCAGCTTCGGCGATGAAAGCGTCCTCGAACGAGCCGAAGATTCGGGTGGTCAGCGTCGAGAAGCCCAGCGGTGAGACCAGCAGGCTGATCGGCAGCTCCTTCATCACCGACAACAGCACCAGGCCAGCACCCGCCCCCAATGCGGGACCCATGACCGGCAGGTCCACGGAGAAGAAGCGGCGCACCGGTCCGGCGCCGAGCAACCGGGCCGAGTCGTGCAGGCGATCGGGCACGCTGCGCACTGCGATCACGCTCACACCCATCGCCAGCGACCCGAAGCGAACGACGTAAGCGAAGATCAGCAGCACCGTCGAGTCGCCGAGCAGTTCCAGCACCAGGTCGGTCCGCAGTGTCCAGAAGCGCATCGACAGGGCGATGAGCAGGCCGGGCAGCGCGAACGTGCTGATGACGATTGCGTGAGCGAGCGATCCGGTCCGCGAGCGGTGACGCCCTACCAGCATCGCGATCGGCAAGACCGCGGCAACTGACACCACTGCGGCCACGACACTCACCCAGACCGTGTTGAAGGTGGCGTCAGCGATGCTCGCGTAGTCGACAGCGAGCGCCCGGTCGCCGGTGATCGAGCGCAGCACGCCCCGCTGGGCCCAGTCCACCAAGGCGATAAAGGGTGCGCCCACGCTGGCGAAGACGGTGATTGCCACCGTTGCCAGGGCGACGGGCCGCCAGCGCCCCAAGTGATAGTCGAGGGGCCGTTGCGAGCCCGAGCGTGTCCCGTCGGGCATGCGGCGGGAGAACCAACGCTCAGCCAGCACCACCACCGCGGCGAGCATGAGCAGCATGAGGCTGAGCGCCAGCGCCACCGGCGGATTTGCCAGATAGTTGGTGGCGATGGCGCGGGTCAGCGTGTCGTATCGCATCAGCTGCACCGCACCGAAGTCACTCAGCGTGTACAGGAACACCAGCAGCGTCCCCGCACCGATTGCCGTGCCGGCGTGGGGAAGGCAGATGCGTCGGAACACGGCGAACGCGCTGTCTCCGAGCAGTCTGGCGCTCTCCTCGAGACTCCCGGGAAGCTGTCGCAGCCGGGCCGCGACTGGCAGGTACACGTAGGGGTAGGTCATCAGCAGCAGTACCAGCCAGGCCCCGAAGAACCCCCGCAACTCGGGCACCGAAGCGATGCCGATGCGTGCGAGCACGTCGTTCGCGAGGCCGCCGGGATTCAGCGTGCGGATGAACGCGGCGGCACCCACGAAGGTCGGGTAGACGAGCGGCAGCGGCAGCAGCACGCGCCACAACCGGCGCAGGGGGAGATCGGTGCGCATGGCAAGCCACGCCAGACCCGTGCCGAGCACCAGCGCGCTCGCAGACACGGAGATGGCGAGCCGGAGCGTGCGCCACATCGGGCCCAGGGTGCGAGCACTCCACAGCAGACCCTCGGGACCCGTGCCGTCACGCAGCGCCCGGAACACTAGGTACACGCCGGGGAAGGCGAACAAGAACGCCAGCACCACGCCGGCGACGCGCAGCGCCGGCGGTGCGCTGCTGCGCCCCCGCCGGGCTGCTGGGGTCATTTCGCCGCTCAGGCCGGTCGTCACTCGTTCAGGATGCCGCTCGCCTCGATGATCTCCGTCGAGCGGGCGAAACCCTCGCCGAGCGAGTCGAAGTTGATGCTCCCGATCTCGGGACCACCCAACGGCGGCAGGACCTCAGCGGGAGCGACCCCCGCCGCAAGCGGGTACTCGAGCGTCTCGCTGCTGAAGTAGCGCTGCGAGGGCCCGCTCAACAGGTAGGCGATGAACTCGTGTGCGGCTTCGGCGTTGTCGCTGGCGGCGGTCACGGTTGCAGCGGTGATGATCAGCAGCGAGCCGATGTCGTCGCCGGTGAAGTCCCAGTTCGCAGCCCTGTGGTCCTCACCGGACGCTTCGGCCACTTGGTACTGGTAGTAGTGGTTCACGAGGCCCATGTCGATTTCGCCGCGGCCGGCGGCCTCCACGATGGACCGGTTGTTCGGGTAGTAGCGGGCGTCATTGGCGACCATGTCGTCAAGCCACTGCGTGGCCACCTCAGTGCCGTGCTGGTTGCGGAACACGGTGAACCAGTCCACGAACGAGCCGTTGGTGGCGGGGATCGCCACCCGGCCGCGGTAGCGCTCATCGGTGAGGTCGAAGACAGAATCGGGCAGCTCGTCGTCGGGCACCTCGTCGACGTTGTAGACGAGCACTCGTTTGCGGCCGGTGAATCCCACCCACGTTCCCTCGTCTGAACTGTTGTCCTCGCTGACGAGACTGAGGACGTCTCGATCGATGGACGAGAGCAAGCCCTTGCCCTCGAGGAATCCCACCGGGCCGGGTGAGCGCGACAGGAACACATCGGCGGGGGTGCGGTCTCCTTCCTCGGCGAGCAGCAGTGCCAAGTCGGTCGAGGCACCCCATCGAACGGCCACCTCGATGCCGCTCTCGCATGCGAAAGCGTCGAGCACTGGCCCGATGAGGTTCTCGGTGCGGCCCGAATACAGGGTGAGCTTCCGGCCGTTTGTGTCTTGGCAATCACCGTCGTATATCGCAGCAGCCGGTCCCTCGAGCGTGCGCGCCGACCCGCAAGCAGTCGCGATGGTTGCGACCGCGATGGCTATCGCAGCCCAGCCGAGATGGCGCCTGGCTGAGCGGCACGGTGACGACGGGAGAGATACAGAACGAGACGTCGTGGACATGGCGTCGCACTATAGCCACTGTTTCCGTTTGATGTAAAGGATACCTAACGATCTGTGTGGAGCGTGCTAACCGGATGGAATCGGGTTCTCGGTCGAGTAGCTCACGCGAACCGCAGCGGATCCTCCGCGCTCCAGACGACTGGCTGCTCGTCGAGGTTTAGTGACAGCTGGTGCCAGACCAGCTCCACCGCTGCCGGGCCGGCATCTTCAGCGTCGCCGGTGCCTTCAACGGCGTTCACCATCAACTCGAACATTCCGCCGTCGGTCTCGTTGATCGGCCGGGCCAGAAGCGCCATGAACGCCTCGGCCATCTCGCACGGTTCCAGCATCCGGGGCTGCCAGCGCCCATAGACCCGCTCGTTGCCGGCGTAGGAGTTGGTCATTCCGGTGCGCACGAACGGCAGCAGCAGGGTGAAGCAGCTCACCAGGTCGGCGCTGCGTCCCAGATTCACCTTCAGCACTTTCGGCAGCTGCAGCACGGCCCAGTTGCTCAGCGCGTAGCCGGGCACCGCCGGACCCGGGTCGACCGCCTGGCGGGAGGACACGTAGACGATCTGGGCCGGCTCGTCGGCGTACACCGCCTCGCCTGCCCACAAGTGCGTCGAGGCCAGGAATCCGTCGACCTTGGTGTCGAGCACCAGCCGCGATTGCTCAAGGTTGTCAATGAAGTGTTGGCGCACGCGGGCCCGTCGAAGCGACGAGGATTCGCCCTCCACCTGCCGCAGCGTGCGACCCAGGTTGTAGCCCGTCTCGGTGAGGCCCGAATTGCAGATGATCAGATTCGGTGGCAGTCCGCCCATCTGGTCGATGACGTAGCTGCGAATTGCCCACAGGTCGCGCAGGTTCGTAACATCGGCCTGCACGGGAAAGGCGTGGACACCCTCGTCGCTGAGCTGGGCGACGAGGTCGAAGCCGTCTTCGTAGCTGCGATGGAAGTGCACGCCGACCGACTCGGCGCCGTTGAGCCCCGTGCTGAGCGCAAATGCCTGGCCGATGCCGCCGTCCTTGCCGGCTCCGGTGATCAGCACACGTTTGCCAGCTACCGCGGCGCGGAACTCATCGAACCGGAATGAATCAGTCGGCGCGGTGTATGCCATGAGAGTGCTCCTGTGAGGCTCCGGGCTGAGGGCTGATCCGAGCGGATCAGTGGTGAGTCTGCCTCAGCGACCGGTCCACACAGGATCGCGCTTCTCAACGAAGGCCTTTGGCCCCTCGAGGAAATCCTCGGTGCCCAGGATGTTGCGGAAGTGATCCCTGGTGATCTCCCAGCCTTCATCCTCCGAGCGCGCATGGCTCTCGAGCACCACGGCGCGGCTCTCTCGCACCGCCTTCGGAGCATTTGCGATGATGCGCTCCGCCAATGCGATGGCGGCTGGGACAACCTCACCCTCGTCAGCCATCTCGTTGACGAGCCCGAGCTGAAAGGCCCGTTCGGACGAGATCGGGTCGCCCGTCATCGCCAGTTCCAGCGTCACATTGCGGCCCACCACCTGTGGCAGCCGGAACAGGCCGCCGGCAGCGGCCACCAGCGATCGCTTGACCTCGGGAATGCCGAAACGGGCTCGGGGCGACGCGACCACCAAATCGCACGACAGCACGATCTCCAGGCCCCCGGCCAGGGCTGCCCCGTCCACCGCTGCGATGAGCGGCTTGGTACGGGGATAGCGAGCGAGCCCGGCAAAGCCGCCCTTTTCGGTCTCGATGGGCTTCTTGGCGGCCACCGACTTCAGGTCGGCGCCGGCGCTGAACACGGTGCCTGTTCCGGCCAGGATCCCAACCCACACGTCGGGGTCGGCCTCGAAGGCGTCGAGATGAGCCTCCATGGCGGAAGATACCTCGTGGCTGATTGCATTTCGGGCTTCGGGCCGGTTCAGCGTGAAGATCGCAATCCGGCCTTGTGTTTCGTAGTCAACGACCATCGCGCCAATCTAAGTGGACGAGCGGCTCATTGTCGTACCGGCACTCAACGGCGGATGTCGGGTGCTCCAAGGCGGGCAGCGTCGGCGGTCTGGTCATCGGGCCGGTTCTGGCTCTCGCGTTCGGCCTCGACCCGCGCCTGGTAGTGCCAGACCTCGCGCTCGATCGCCTCAGGCGACCAGCCGAGTTCGGCGCCCATCAATTCGGCTGTGTCCTGAGCTACGTCGACACCGCGGTCCCACGACTCAACTGACAGCCGGGTACGCCGGGTCAGCACGTCGTCGAGGTGCAGGGCGCCCTCACTGCGAACGGCGTGGGTCACTTCGGCACGCAGGTAGAGGTGTCCGGGGGCCAGCGGCTCACCCAGGTCGCCTCGGGTGGCGACCAACTTGAGCACCTCGTCGATCTGGTCGCCGTGACGGTTCAGCAGGTGAACGAGGGTGGCGCGGCTCAAGCCCGCACGGGCGGCAATCTCGTCGTGGCGCCGACGGCGCTCCTCATAGCCCTTGGCGCCCACGAGTGGCGTGATCGTTGTCTTGGATCGGTGCGCGGCGGCGTCGCGCCGACGATGGGGGAGCTTTGGCGGCCTTCGGCCATGGGCCGCCTCGACCTCCGCGAGCGCGAGTTCGACCGTATCCGCCGCCATGACCCGGTACGTCGTGTACTTGCCGCCGGCCACCGAGATCAGTCCCGGTGCGACCCGCGTGACGACGTGCTCGCGGCTCAGCTTGGCTGACATCTCGTTTACCGAAGGGCTGTCGCCAGCCACCAGCGGCCGCAGGCCGGCATAGACGCCGCAGATGTCGTCGCGGGTGAGTGGGTCGGCAAGCACGCTGTTGACACGCTCCAACAGCATCTCGATGTCGGCGCTGCTCGCAGCGGGATGGGCGTTGTCGAGGTCCCAGTCGCTGTCGGTGGTGCCGATGATCCAGCGGTTGCCCCACGGAACCACGAACAGGACGCTGGGGGGTGTCGGCACGATGAGCCCGCAGTCGAGATCGATCCGTTCTGCGGGGACCACCAGGTGGATGCCCTTCGATGCCCGGATGCGAGTCCGGGGCGCTGCGGCGTCCGTCGAGTCGCGCTCGGCGAGCTGCTCGATCTGGCTGGTCCATACGCCGGTGGCGTTGATGACGGCGTCGGCCTCCAGCTTGAACGTGCGCCCGGTCTCGCCGCAGTGTGCAATCACGCCCCGCACTGCTCCGTCGGTGACGAGCAGTTCCTGGACGCGGGTCGAGGTGAGGATGCGAGCTCCATGTGCCGCAGCGGTGCGGGCGATCGCAACCACGAGCCGAGCGTCATCGGCCTGACCGTCCCAGTAGGTGATCCCCCCGCGCACGACTTCCGGGTCGAGTGCTGGTGCGAGTCGTTGCATGCGGCGGGCGCCGAGGTGTCGGTGGGTTCCGATGCTGTGTTGCTTATGTCCGGCCATCGCGCTGTAGAGCGCGATACCCGCCCCAGTGCGCAGGCGCTCTCGCCAGCCCCGCCGTATCGGGTACAGGAACTGAACCGGCCGGACCAAGTGGGGCGCCAGCCTGCCCAGCAGCAGCCGACGCTCAGCCAGCGATTCTTTGACGAGGCCGAATTCGAGTCGTTGCAGGTAACGCAGGCCCCCGTGGATCAGCTTTGACGAACGGCTCGAAGTGCCAGACGCGAGATCGCGTTGTTCGAGCAGCGCCACGCTGCGGCCACGCAGCGCGAGGTCGAGAGCGCAGCCGGCGCCGGTGACTCCCCCGCCGATAACGATGACGTCGACGCGGCCACCGCTGAGCTCGTCGAGCCATGCGGCACGCTGGGACGGACCCAGACGGCTGTCGTGGGCGCCGTCGGACGCGTCAGGTTGGGTCACTGCTCGGTCAGCCCGGATCGACTAGGCAAATTCGTGAGCCAGGTGGCGGCGGGTGGCCCAGCCGAACAGGTTCCAGCCGAAGTCACCTCGCGTCAGATCCTCCTGGGCGATGCGCGCCTCTTCGACTGAGATCGGGATGGCCTCGCGGGCCTTCATCTGCACTTCGGCCACCCGTTCGGCCAGCACGAACCAGCCGACGGCGTCAGCCGGGCTCGATCCGACTGTCAGCAGGCCGTGATTGGCCAGGATCGCCGTTCGGCAGTCGCCAAGGACAGATGCGATGCGCTCGCCGTCAGTCGACAGGATCTGCACCTCTTCGTCGTCGAAGAGCACGTGGTCGTCGACGAAGCAGGTTGCTTCCTGGTTGATCGGTTCGATCATTCGGCGTTCGGCCGAGAACGGCGTGCCCCACTGGGTATGTGTATGGGCGACGGCGCCGATGTCGGGCCGTGCCTCGTGGATGGGGTGGTGGATGTGGTAGGCGCTGTTGTTGATCGGTGCTGTGCGCCCGTGCTGGTCGACGGCGGTGCCATCGGGCCCGACGAGCACCAGATCGTCGACAGTGGCCCGTTCGAAGGTCACTCCGTAGCGCAGCAGCCACATGTGATCGGCCCGCACCGGGTCACGGCAGGTGATGTGCCCGTCGCCCAGCTCGCCCCAGCGCAGCACGCCGAAGAGGCGGTAGGCACGGGCCAGATCGGTGAGCAGGCGGGCTCGCTCGGCGAGCGGATCGGCCTCGAAGGGTTCGGTCGCTTCCGCAGCTTGATCGTGAGCGTTCATGTCGCGAATTCTGCCACGGGCGGCACCGTCACCGTCACCGGTGTCGGCGGTGCGAACTAGCCTCGGCTATTGGCGCGTGTGCGCATGATCGCGGGGGCCAACGGCTCACCCAAATCGCCTTGGGTGGCGACCAACTTGAGTACCTCGTCAACCTGGTCGCCGTGGCGGTCCAGCAGGTGAACAACGGTGGCGCGGCTCAAGCCCGCACGGGCGGCGATCTCGTCCTGGCGTAGACGGCGCTCTTCATAGCCCTCGGCGCCAACGAGCGGTGTGATCGTCGTCTTGGATCGGCGCGCGGAAGCGTCGCGCCGACGATGGGGGAGCCTCGGCGGCCTTCGGCCATGGGCCGCCTCGACCTCGGCCAGTGCCAGCTCGACTGTGTCGGCTGCCATGACCCGGTAGGTCGTGTACTTGCCGCCGGCCACCGAGACCAGCCCCGGAGCAACCCGGGTGATCACGTGCTCGCGGCTCAGCTTGGCTGACAGCTCGGTTTCCGAAGGGGTGTTGCCCGCGACCAGTGGTCGCAGGCCGGCATAGACGCCGCAGATGTCGTCGCGGGTGATCGAGTCGGTTAGCACGCTGTTGACCCGCTCCAACAGCATCTCGATGTCGGCACTGCTCGCTGCGGGGTGTGCGTTGTCGAGATCCCAGTCGGTGTCGGTGGTGCCGATGATCCAGCGGTTTCCCCACGGAACCACGAACAGGACGCTGGGCGGAGTCGGCACGATGAGCCCACAGTTGAGATCGATTCGTTCTGCGGGGACGAGCAGGTGGATGCCTTTCGATGCGCGGATGGGAGTCCGGGGTGTTGTCGCCTCGGTCGAGTCGCGCTCGGCGAGCTGCTCGATCTGGCTGGTCCACACACGGGTGGCATTGATGACGGCGTCAGCCTCGAGCTTGAAGGTGCGGCCGGTCTCGCCGCAGTGTGCGATCACGCCCCGCACTGCGCCGTCGGTGACGAGCAGTTCCTGGACGCGGGTCGAGGTGAGGATGCGTGCCCCATGTTCTGCAGCGGTGCGAGCGATGGCAACCACGAGCCGAGCGTCATCGGCCTGACCGTCCCAGTAGGTGATCCCCCCGCGCACGACTTCCGGGTCGAGTGCTGGTGCGAGTCGTTGCATGCGGCGGGCGCCGAGGTGTCGGTGGGTTCCGATGCTGTGTTGCTTATGTCCGGCCATCGCGCTGTAGAGCGCGATACCCGCCCCAGTGCGCAGGCGCTCTCGCCAGCCCCGCCGTATCGGATAGAGGAACTCCACCGGCCGCACCAAATGGGGCGCAAGCCTGCCCAGCAGCAGCCGACGCTCGGTCAGCGATTCGAAGACCAGGCCGAATTCGAGGCGCTGCAGGTACCGCAGCCCCCCGTGGATCAGCTTCGACGAACGGCTCGAGGTGCCCGACGCCAGGTCGCGTTGCTCGAGCAGCGCCACGCTGCGGCCCCGCAGCGCGAGGTCGAGAGCGCAGCCGGCACCGGTGACACCTCCGCCGATGACGATGACATCGACGCGGCCGCCACCGAGTTCGTCGAGCCAGGCGGCGCGCTGGGACGGGCCCAGGCGACTGTCGCGGGCGCCATCGGACGCGTCAGGTTGGGTCATTGCTCGGTCGCCGCTCGATCAGCCCGGATGGATTAGGCGAACTCGTGAGCCAGGTGGCGGCGGGTGGCCCAGCCGAACAGGTTCCAGCCGAAGTCACCTCGCGTCAGATCCTCCTGGGCGATGCGCGCCTCTTCGACTGAGATCGGGATGGCCTCGCGGGCCTTCATCTGCACTTCGGCCACCCGTTCGGCCAGCACGAACCAGCCGACGGCGTCAGCCGGGCTCGATCCGACTGTCAGCAGGCCGTGATTGGCCAGGATCGCCGTTCGGCAGTCGCCAAGGGCAGCGGCGATGCGCTTGCCGCCGTCAGTCGACAGGATCTGCACCTCTTCGTCGTCGAAGAGCACGTGGTCGTCGACGAAGCAGGTTGCTTCCTGGTTGATCGGTTCGATCATTCGGCGTTCGGCCGAGAACGGCGTGCCCCACTGGGTATGTGTATGGGCGACGGCGCCGATGTCGGGCCGTGCCTCGTGGATGGGGTGGTGGATGTGGTAGGCGCTGTTGTTGATCGGTGCTGTGCGCCCGTGCTGGTCGACGGCGGTGCCATCGGGCCCGACGAGCACCAGATCGTCGACAGTGGCCCGTTCGAAGGTCACTCCGTAGCGCAGCAGCCACATGTGATCGGCCCGCACCGGGTCACGGCAGGTGATGTGCCCGTCGCCCAGCTCGCCCCAGCGCAGCACGCCGAAGAGGCGGTAGGCACGGGCCAGATCGGTGAGCAGGCGGGCTCGCTCGGCGAGCGGATCGGCCTCGAAGGGTTCGGTCGCTTCCGCAGCTTGATCGTGAGCGTTCATGTCGCGAATTCTGCCACGGGCGGCACCGTCACCGTCACCGGTGTCGGCGGTGCGAACTAGCCTCGGCTATTGGCGCGTGTGCGCATGATCGCGGGGTCCCATGGCAACCGTCACGTTGGATCAGCTGACGAAGAAGTACCCCAACGGGTTTGTCGCTGTCAGCGAACTGGACATCGGCATCGCTGACGGCGAGTTTCTCGTTCTTGTGGGCCCATCGGGCTGCGGCAAGTCGACGGCTTTGCGGATGGTTGCCGGTCTCGAAGAGATCAGCGACGGCGAGCTTCAGATCGACGGGCAGCGGATGAATGATGTCGAGCCCAAAGACCGCAACATCGCGATGGTCTTCCAGAGCTACGCGCTGTATCCGCACCTGGACGTGGCACGCAATATCGGCTTTCCGCTGAAGCTGGCCGGTGTACCGAAGCAAGAGGCGGAAGCGAAAGTTCTCGAAGCGGCGCGCCTGCTCGAACTCGAGCCGCTGCTGGCCAGCAAGCCGGCGCAGCTGTCCGGCGGTCAGCGCCAGCGTGTCGCTATGGGTCGGGCGATCGTGCGCGATCCCGCCGTGTTCCTGATGGACGAGCCGTTGTCGAACCTCGACGCCAAGCTGCGCGTGCAGATGCGAGCCGAGATCACCGGACTCCAGCATCGGCTCGGTGCCACCACCATCTACGTCACCCACGACCAGGTCGAGGCGATGACCATGGGGGACCGCGTGGCAGTCCTGCGGGACGGACTGCTCCAGCAGGTCGCGGCTCCGACAGATCTCTACGAGCAACCCGACAACTTGTTCGTTGCCGGCTTCATCGGCGCGCCGGCTATGAACCTGCGCATGGCGCGCCTGTCGAGCGGAAACGACGGCTGGCAGCTGCAGCTGGGGTCACAGGTGCTGAGCCTCGCTGAGCCAGTGTTCGACACACACCCCACGCTGCGGGGTTACGACGGCGCAGAGATCGTGGTGGGCATCCGGCCCGAGGCCATCGAAGACGCATCCGTGGGGGGCGATGACGGACGTTCTCGCCTGAGTGCGGTCGTGTCGCTCACCGAAGCACTCGGTTCGGACTTGCTGCTGCACTTCCCGCTCGATGCGCCTTCGGTTGAGGCAGGGGATCCAGACACGCTCGAAGGCATCGACGACCGGATGGTGATCGCACGAGTGAGCCCGCGAAGCAGCGCGCGCCCCGGCACCACAGTCGAGCTCAGCGTCAACACCGAGAACCTGCACTTCTTCGACCCGCAGACCGAGCTGGCCATCCGCGGCTGACATTCCCGCCAACCTGTTCGGCTCGGGGCTCTCGGGGCGCGCAACCGGCCCAAGTACGGATCTAGGGCTGCCAGAGCTTGCGGTGGGGCATCGTTTCGAGGACGAGACGGCCGAAGCGGTCGCACTCGGCGATGTGCGGATAGCCGGACAAGATAAAGGCGTCGATGCCGACATCGGAGTACGCGCCGAGCTTCGCAGCGACCTGGTCGGGGTCGCCGACGATGGCAGCGCCGGCTCCGCTGCGGGCCCGCCCGATGCCTGTCCAGAGTCCCTCTTCTGCGAAGCCCTCGCGGTCGGCGCTTTCGCGCAGCTGTGCCTGCCGCTGCACCCCGACCGAGGCGGAGTCGAGTGCCCGTGACCGGATCGTCGCCCCCGTGTCGTCGTCGAGCTGGCTCACCAGTCGTCTGGTGGCGTCGACTGCCTCGGCGGTAGAGGGGCGCACGATCACGTGTGATCTCAAGCCGAACTGCAACTCGCGCCCGATCGCTGCTGCTCGGTCGCGCATCTCGTTGACCGTCTGGGCGACGCCCGCCACCGTGTCGGGCCAGGTCAGGAAGACGTCCGCTGCGACTGCAGCGGTGTGCTTGGCGTCGTCAGAGAAGCCGCCGAAATAGAACGGCGGGCAGCGTCCGCTCACCGTGCCGGCACGAGGCGGATCGAGCTGGACCGAGACGAACTCGCCGTCGAAGTCGACCGGCTGACCGTCGAGCAGGGTGCGCAGCACCGTCATGTACTCGCGGGTGCGCTGGTAGCGAGGCGCTGATGGCAGCGGTGCGCCGGGCAGGTCGCTGGAGATGATGTTGATGGTCAGCCGGCCGCTGGACATCTGGTCGATGGTGGCGAGTTGGCGGGCCAGCTGGGGCGGCCACAGCTCGCCCATGCGGACAGCCAGGAGCAGGTTGATGCGCTCGGTCCGCGTCGCGATGCCAGCGGCAAAAGCGGTGGCATCGATGCCGAGTGCATAGCCCGAGGGCAGCAACACGTTGTCGAAGCCGTTGCGTTCGGCTGCCTGGACGATGTCGGCGCAGTGCTCCCATGAACTGGCCAAGGCGGGATCCGGCACGCCCAGAAACTCGTAGTCGTCGTCGCAGAGCGCCGAGAACCACGCAATCTCCGGCGCTGTGTTCATGGATGCATCTCCGCGAGCTCCGCTGCTGTGTTCACCGGCCCAATTCTTCCGGCTTGAGCAGTTCGTTCATGTGGACCGGCCGGCCCTCGTCGATCGAGAGATGAGCTGCGTGGCCGATGGCAACTGACCACAACCCGTCGTTCAGCGTGCACTCGGCCGGCTTGTCACCGATGACGGCGTCGCGGAAGCGCTCCAGCTCGATGAACGACGAGCCGTGGTGGTGCCCGACTATGGGCGCTTGGGAGGCGATTGGGTGCTCGGACACGTCGCCAATCCAGTCGCGTTCGCGCACCCCGATGCGCAGGACCGATTCGGGGATCAGCGCTTCGAGCTTCCCGTCGTCGCCCACCACCGACAGTTCCTCTTGGTTGTGTGTCGCATCGGCGAACATGCACAGGTCCAGCAGTGCTCGGGACCCCGATTCGAAGTCGACGATGACGAAGGCGTTGTCGAAGATGTCAGGGGTCTCGCCGTCGTAGCGCTCGTCGAGATGGTTGAGATCCTGTGCGCCCGACGCCATGACACGGACCGGCTGGCAGCCCACGATGAAGCGCATGAGGTCGAAGAAGTGGCAGCACTTCTCGACCAGCGTCCCGCCGGTGTTGCGATTGAAGCGGTTCCAGTCGCGCACCTTGGGCTGGAAGGGGAACCGGTGCTCACGGATGGAGACCATGCGGATCGTGCCCACCGTCCCAGCATGTGCCTGCTCGATGAGCGCTGCTACCGGCGCCATGTAGCGATACTCCAGACCAACCCAAGCGAGCGGCGAAGCGGTCCCGAGTGCATCGAGTCCTTCGATGATGCGGCGACACTCGTCGAGGGTGGTGGCCAACGGCTTTTCGATGAGCTGCGGCACGCCGGCTGATGCAACGTCCAAGACGATGTCGGTGTGGAGATGGTTGGGGGTGGCGATCACTATGGCGTCGCAGAGGCCTGCATCGAGCAGCTCGCTGTGGTCCCCGAAGCAGGGCACCGGGTCGAGCCCGTTGGCTGCCAGCAAATGCTGCGCCCCTTCGAGCGACGGACCCCAGTTGTCGCAGAACGCAGCCACCTCGGCGCCGTCCAGCGCGACCAGGTTGGCGATGTGCTCGATGCCCATCATGCCAGTGCCGATGATGCCGAAACGCATCGGCCGATCGCTGGGGGCGGCGCCGCCGCTCACGGCAGCGGTTGTCCCTCGGAGGCTTCGATCACGTCGTAGACATCGTTGCGGTCGAGGTGCACACCCAGCGCAGCCTGCAAAGACACAAGCCGCTCGGGCTTCTGCGTTCCCACGATGGCGACCGGTGCAGTCGGATGAGCCAACACGAAGGCCACGCACACCGCGGCGCGGTTGACGCCCTCGCGCTCTGCGAGTCGGTCGAGCGTTTCGAGCAGCTCCGGCCGCACACCCTCACCCTCGGAAACGAGTCGCCCGCCTGCCAGCGGGCTCTGTCGCATGAGTCGCCCGCCTGCCAGCGGGCTCCATGCCAGCGGCACGATCCCTGTCTCGGAGCAGAGGTCGAGCGTGCCGTCGCGCATCGGATCGAGGCAGGCCGCCGAGAACTCGGGCTGGGTCGAGACGAGCGGATGGTCAAGGTGGGCCGCGAGGGCACGAGTCTGCGCTGGCGTGTAGTTCGACACGCCGACTGCGCCCACCCTGCCGCTTGCGATCAGCCCGTCCAGCGTGTCGGCAAGTTCGGCGGGGTGCGTGAACATGTCGGGCCGGTGGATTTGGTAGAGGTCGATCCGGTCGGTTCGCAGGCGCTGCAGCGAGGCGTCGCACGCCTCCTGCAGTGCCGCTGCGCCGGAGTCGTAGGGGAGCGGCGGCACGATGCCCCCCTTGGTGGCGAGGACCATCCGCTCCCGCAGCTCGGGTCGGGCGTCGAGCACGGCGCCGAGATTGGCTTCGCACGCACCGAAGCCAGTGCCGCCCCAGTCCATGCCATAGACATCGGCGAGATCCACGAGGTTTATGCCCAGGTCCAGACCGGCTTCGACGAACGCCCCATTGGCGCCGATATCGCTGCTGGTGAACCGCCACAGTCCCAGCGCGAGCGGTCCGACGTCAGGTCCGTCTGGCCCGAGGCGTCTCGGCGTCGTCCGCACAAGCCCCGCTCGTGCATCGGAGTTCATCTTGGATTCCTCGGCTCTGTCGTCGGTCGGGTCGGGGCGCAGTCTGCCGGGACGATCCCGACGGCGTGCGCCGAACTCTTGTTGCGTTGTTGGAGAGCCGTGGCGCAGCTCAGGATTTGACCGAGCCCGCCAGCAGACCTCGCACGAAGAACCGCTGCAGGCCGAAGAACACGAGCAACGGCACGCCCGCTTGGATGAACGCGCCGGCAGAAAGCACATGCTCCCGAAGCCCGAATTCGCCCGCCAGCGAAGCGATCCGAATGGTGGCGGGCCACGCTTCGCCGTTCGCTCCGATCATTGTGATGGCCACCAGGTAGTCGTTCCAGGTCCACAGGAACTGGAAGATCGTGAACGCCGCCAGCGCCGGCACCGACAGCGGCACCACCAAGCGCCAGAAGATCGTGACGTGTCCGGCGCCGTCGATACGCGCTGCTTCGAACAGCTCTCCCGGCAGCGACGAGATGTAGTTGTGCAGCAGGAACACGGCGAATGGCATGGCGAACGCGGTGTGGGTGAGCCAGACGGCCGCAGCAGTGCCGGCAAGATCGAGATCGGGCAGCAAGGTGAGCGTGAACTCCGTACCTGGAACGGACCAGTGCGCGCCGCCCGCGTACAGCTGCAGCAGCGGAAGCAGCGCGACTTGGTTCGGCAGCGCCAGGAGCGAGACGAAGCCGATGAAGAGCCACTCGCGGCCCTTGAAGGGGATCCACGCGAACGCATAGGCCGCCATCGCTGCGATCGCCACCGGGATCACCGTGGCCGGAATAGCGATTGCGAACGAGTTCACCAAGGCCCGCGAGAGCCCGCCTGTCTGATCGGTGCTCAGCACTTCGGTGTAGTTGGCGAACGTCCAGCCGCCCTCGGTGAACGACACCCACCATCCGCTCCCTCGCTGCGCGTCACGGGTGCGGAACGAGTTCAGCAGCAGGCTGCCGGCGGGGACGCTCCACGCGATGACGAGCACAAACAGCAGCCACGATGGGATGCGGCGCAGCGTTCCGTAGACGAGCTTGCCGGCGCGGTCCACCGGCCCGGTGCTGTGGTCCGCGGTTGCGATGCTCATGCGTCTGCTCGCTGCATGCGTCGGATGTTGAAGGCCATCGCAGGCACGACCGCCAAGAACAGCACCACCGCCAGGGCGGAGCCGAGCCCGAAGTTCAGCTCGGTGAAGGCGCGCTGCCACATCTCGTTTGCAATGACTTGGGTGCCGAAGTTACCTGCCGTCATCACCTTCACGATGTCGTACACCTTCATGACCAGCACGATGAGCGTGGTAGCGACGACGGTGATGGTGGGCACGATGGTCGGCATCGTCACGTGCCAGAAGGTCTGTCGTTCGGTGGCACCGTCCACCCGAGCAGCTTCAAGCATCTCGGTGGGCACAGCCTTGATGGCGGCGGACAGGATGACCATGGCGAACCCGGTCTGGATCCACACGAGCACCACCATGAGCCAGACGTTGTTAAACGGCGCTTCCTGCAGGAAGAGAATGGTTCCGGCCATGTGCTCGCCGTTGGGACCTGGCACTGAACCACCCACGCCTGGGCCCAAGAAGCGGTAAATCAGCCACAGCAGCGGCACGGCGCTCACGGCGGCGCCGACGGCGAGGCCGACCTGCCGCCGCCGCGAGCCGAATGCGCACAGACCCGCCAGCGCCAGCGTGACAGCGCCGAGGAGCGCAACCGCCACCCATGACCCCGTCGTGCGCGGGCGCAAGCTGCCTAAGCCGGACCAGATGGCGTTCAGCACCCCGGTCTGGGGCTTCTGCGGCGGCCGCGCGATGTACATGAAACGCCAGATGATGCCCGCGCCGACAAACGAGATGGCCATCGGCAGGAATATGAGGCTCTTCGCTACCGACTCCCACCGGACCCGGTCGGCCAGCACAGCCGCGGCGAGGCCAAGTCCGGTCGAGAGCACGGTGACCACGACCACCCACCACAGGTTGTTCATCACCGTGCCGCGCAACGTCGAGAGCACGGCGAACGAGAGCACGAAAAGCCCGATACCAATCGGGCCGATCACGGATGGCAACGGTTCGAGCACCCTGCCCCGACGGCGTCCGGCGATCATGCCGATCAGCAGGCCGGCTGCTACCAACACAACGGCGGCGAAGAACAAGCGGCTGGTGAAGATGTCGGCCCAGCCGCTCAGATCGATGCTCTTCTCGTTGGTCAGGATCTCGCCGTAGTTGGACAGGCCGACCCATTCGACCGAGCGTTCGTCGAATACCGACAAGTAGATAGTTCGGATCAGCGGGATCACCAGTCCGAGGGCCACAAACAGCACCGCTGGACCCAGGAATGTGAAGATGCGCCCGCGCTCGGTGAGGCGTTCTCGGCTGGCGCGCGATGGCGCACCAAGCGAGCCGATCAGGGCACCTGCAGCACCGCCGACTACGGCACCTACAACGGCCCACTGCCAAATCGCGCTTCTCACCGCGGCCCATAGCCAAAATGTTGTGGACGCCTCGGCCGACAGCAACGGCAACCCGCCGAACACGTGATTACCGGCGAGCACCGCGCCCACAACGACGCCAATGAGCGCGCCAGAAACGGTGAGGAATCTGCGCCAGCGATCGACGGCGAGGTCGAACAGCCAGCTCGCTCCGACGAACAGCGCTGCGCTCGCTCCGACGGCGATGACAACGCTCGCCAGCGCATTCCCAAGCGCGCCCATCGGCGCAGTCTTACAGGCGCGTGTGGTGCTGGTGCGCCCGCTCAGACTGCCGGGCCATGGCCGTCGAGGCGCTAGCCGCCGCTGTCAACGGCAGAGGCCGACCCGCTGGTGCGGGCCGGCCTCCGGTCCGTTGTTTGGTTGTTGTTGCCGGTGCGCTCGGGTTCGCCCGCCGGAGCGAGCAAACCGTCATGTGTCAGCAATGACTATCGGGGCCAGGAATCGTCGATGGCAGCGAAAGCCTCGGCGACTGTCTTGTCACCGTTGACTGCGCTGGTGCCCTCTGACCAGAAGGTGCCTGCGCCAACGGCTGCCGGCATGAGGTCGGAGCCGTCGAACCGGGCCGGGCTGGCGGTCTGCAGGATCTGCACGAACGACCTTTCGAGGTCGTTGTAGACGCTCAGGTCCTGCTGAGTGTTCGCCGACAGGAAGCCAGATTGGCCGCCGCCCTTGCGTGCAGACTGTGCAGCTTGGCGGGCCTCGGCGTATTCAGCGCTGCCCAGGAATTCCATGACGGCCCACACCTCAGGTGCGTCGCGGAAGGCCGAGACGTAGGTGCCTGCGGTGAGCACTGGACGGTTGCCCTTGGCCGCTACAGCTGGGAAGTAGAACACGTCCACTTCCTGGCCCGGGCCAATGCTGGTGCCTTCAGGCAGGAATGCCGCGAAGAACGATGCCTGACGGTGCATGGCGCAGTCACCGGCAACCAGCGGTTCGCCGTTGTCGCCGAATGGCGTCGCAGCGATCGAACCGCCAGCGGCGTATACCGCTCCTGGTGCATTCCACAGTTCGAGCACGGTCTCAGCGACTCCCACGATGCGCGGGTCGGCGAATCCGACTTCGCCGGCGACCCACTGGTCGTAGACGTTCTCGTCCGTGATGCGCAGCACGAGGTCTTCCATCCAGTCGGTGAAGGCCCAGCCGGTAGCGGGACCGGACTCGATGCCGACGCACCACGGCGTGACGCCGTCGGCGATCATCTGGAACGACAGGGCGCCGATCTCCAGGAACGACTCAGGCACCGAGTAGCCGCCGCTTTCGAAGATCGCCGTGTTGTACCAGACGATCGACTTCAGGTCGGTCTTGTTGGGGACACCGTAGAGGGTGCCGCCGAATGTGACGGTGTCCAGCGAGCCCGCAGGCCACTGTGCGGCGACGGCGGACTTGACGTCGTCGGGTACAGCCAGGATGTAGCTCTCAGCTGCGAAGTCGCCGACCTTGCCGGGCTGCGGGAAGACCGCGATGTCCGGCGGGTTTCCGCCGGCTGCCTGAGCGTTGATCTGGTCGGAGAAGTCACGAGCGCCGGTATAGACGATCTCGATGCCGCTCTCGTCTGCGAAGACGTCGAGCGCGTCCTGCATGGCACCGGCCTCTTCATCGCTCGACTCGGGGCCATAGACCGTCACCTTGGTGCCCGCGAGCGGGTCCGCTTCGGTGGTCGTCGGAGCGGCTGTCGTGGCCGCAGGCGCGGCAGTGGTTGCGGCGGCAACGTCGTCGCCGCCGTCGTCATCGCTGCCGCAGGCCGCCGCAATGAGCCCGAATGCCAGCGCGATCGCCCAGAGCCGAGCTGCGCGGCGCCGGGTCGGCCGAGTGTTGTGGTCTTTCATACGTGTTCCTCCCTGAAGGGCTGCAAGATGATGAGCCTGTCCATGTTGCAAGCGCTTGCAGTCACTTGGTCGAAGCCTAGCGTGATGGCTCAACGCGCATGACGGTCGTGGTCATGCTGCAGCACTGGCTGTGCCGGTCGGCAGTGCGCCATGGGGCACTTGAGCCCGTGCTCAGGCGGCGCGCGGCGGCCCTACCGAGTCCCGAACGATCAGCTTGGTATCGAGCTGGGTGTGCTGCGGCGGTGCGTTGCTCGTTCCGAGTATTTGCAGCACGAGTTCCGCGGCGGCAGTTCCCTGATCGGCAACGTGCTGTCGAACGGTGGTCAAGCCCACGAGGCGGCTCTGATCGTGGTCGTCGACGCCAACGAGAGACACATCGTCGGGAATGCGCAGATCGAGATCGCGTGCCGCGAGCATCGCACCGAAGGCCTGTTCGTCGCACATGGCGAAGATTGCGCTCGGCCGTTCAGCAGAGCCCAGCAGCACATGGGCTGCCCGACGCGCTTCAGTCGAGCTGTTGCTTGTCGATACGGTCATCGACGGGTTCGGCGTCAGCCCCGCCTTCGTGTGTGCCCGGGCGTAGCCCTCCGCCCGATGACTGGGTATGGAAAAGTTCAGCGACTCGCCGCTGCTCAGGCTGAGCAGTCCGATGTTTCGATGCCCATGATCAAGAAGAATCTCAGTAGCAACACAGCCGACGGCCACGTTGTCCACCGTCACCGAGCTGAGCACCGGAGTCCTGACGCCGACGCTGACGGCGCGCCCGCCTTGGGCGACGAAGGCATCCGCATCCGCCTCGTGAACCGCAATGTCGATGAGCACCACCGCATCACTGCGGCCCGACCTCACGCTGTTCAGCTCGAAGAAGCGTCGTCTCTCATCCACACTTGCGACCCTTGACAACAGCAAGTCGTATCCCGCTGAGGCCGTCTCGAGGCCCAGGGCGCCCACGATTGTCGCGTTGAACCAGGTGGCAGGGTCTGGCACCGCGACGGCAATCGTGTTGGTTGTCCCTGCAGCCAGCCGGGCCGCCGGCAGGTTGGGGCGATAGTCGAGTTCCGCTGCAGCGGCATGCACTCGCTGCCGTGTGGCTGGCGCGACATGCTGCAGACCCCTCAGCGCACGGCTGACGGTGGCGGTGGATACTCCCGCAGCTCGAGCGACATCGCCTATGCGGATCATGGGAATGCCGTTGGGCGGGTGCTTGTTGCCAGTCTTCGGGGGCTGGTCTGCGCTCATGTCTCCCACACCACGGCGCTCGCTGGTGCGAGCAGGCGCGTGCCGGTCGATGGGTCGCCAGCGCAAGGACTCCGAACGTCGGCATGCGGGTGCTGGCACGCCGCAGCGGAGTCATATAGCTCTGTCGCTGCGGCGGGAACCCGCATTTCATGGGAGGTGTCACCGACGTTCGCGGCGACGGCAATGCGGCCCCGACGATACGAGATGATGTGGCCGCTGCCGTTGTCCGTCCACTCGATTGCCGAACCGCTCTGCGCGAAGCCTGGACGCGCCTGCCGCTGTACCTCCAGCAACCCTTGATAGGCGCGCAGCCACGAGCGCTCGTCTCCCAACTGCGCCTCGGCCGTCTCGCGGTGTGGACGTTCCGTCGAACGCAACCACGGCTGAACGTCAGAAAAACCGTTGTGAGGTCCGGGACCCCAGGGCATCGGCGTGCGGCAGCCGTCACGACCGGCCGCTACGTCGTCGTCGGGGCCGACGGGATCGAGCTTGTCCCCGGCGTCCACTTCGCCATCGGCCAGACCGAGTTCTTCTCCCTGATACAGCACAAGGGTGCCTGGCAGGAAGGCCGTCAGCACATTGAAGGCCAGCGTTCGCGCTGCACCCCAGCCATTTCGAGTATCTGCCGGCCGGTCGCCGGAGTCGGGTGGCGCGAAGCGGGTCGGTGCGCGAGGCATGTCATGGCTGCTCATGGCCCACACCAGCCGACTGGCCAGATTGTCGGACGGCGAGCGGAGGGTGTCGCGAATTGCATTCGGCGCCCACTCGATGTGCATGGGTGCAAACCAGTAGCCACCGTGCATGCCGTCGGGCGGCAGCAGCTCGTCCATGCCCCGTGGTTCGAGGTGGTAGGTCTCGCCGTGCAGAAAGGCCCCGTAGCCATCGCAGAGGGCGCGCCAGCGTCGGAATACCTCTTGGCTCTCCGGTTGGAATACATCGTGGAGGTGCTCGAAGCAGTCCCACTGCTCCCAGCGCGACGCCTGTGGCGGAATCGGCATCAGTTGCGGATTGGAGCGCAGTTGCTCGTCCTTGACCAAGCCACCGGCCACGTCGACTCTGAAACCGTCGACACCGCGATCCAGCCAGAACCGCAGGATGTCGTCCCACTCGGCGGCGACGGCTGGATTGCGCCAATTGAGATCGGGCTGCGACGGCAGGAACAGGTGCAAGTAGTACTGGCCCGACTCGGGTTCCAGCGTCCATGCCGAGCCACCGAAGTAGCTCACCCAGTTGTTGGGCGGGCCGCCGCCGGGAGCTGGGTCGCGCCAGATGTAGTGGTCGCGGTAGCGCTCGCGGTCTGCTGCGCCCGAGTTGCCGAGCGCCGCTTGGAACCAGCGGTGATTGCTGCTGGTGTGATTCGGCACCAGATCGGTGACGATGCGGATGTCCCGGCCGTGCATTTCAGCCACTAGGTGGTCGAACGTTTCCAGGTCGCCGAAGAGCGGATCCACATTGCGGTAGTCGGCTACGTCGTATCCCCAGTCGTGCCCCGGCGACGGGTAGAACGGCGTGATCCAGACAAAGTCCACACCGAGGCGCTTCAAGTAATCCAGTTTCTCGATCACTCCGCCAAGGTCGCCCACGCCGTCGTCGTCAGAATCGGCGAATGAGCGCAGGTACACTTGGTAGCCGACGGCATCCGTCCACCAGTGCGCCGACGTGCCTGAGGCGGTTGCGGGGCTGCGGCGCTTCACGACCACCTCCAGTTGTTGACTGCGCGGTTCTGGCCAACGCCGACGAATGCGCCGGATGAGCCGAGACTCGTTGGCGATGTACTGATGCCCGTCAGTCTGCCGCGTGACTGCAACCGCTTGCGGCATGTCCCCCAGATCGCGCCGTTTCCCCTCTCTGGTGGACTATGAGGCGACTGGGTCCACGACAAAGACCGGCCCGCAGAAGCGGGCCGGTCCTTGGTCTGTCAGTTTGGGTTGTGTGATGTGCAGCCCGAGGTTGACACCCCGAGCGGTGAACACGTGGTCTGTTTAGCGCACAACGCGGGATGCGTGCCAATGCGTTGACTGCGATAGGCGTGAAAATATTTTATAAAGACATGAATGCGACGAAGAGACCGTTCCGTCGAGCGCACCGTGCGGTGATGATTCGCTGCATTTCAGTGCAGTCGCGCGGCGTGAGGCGACCGAATCCCAAACGAATAGTGTCAACTACCCGCGCACAGCAGTGCGGACTGTCTCGGGGCAGGTGCAACGGCCCGGTCGCCAAGCGCACCCTGTGTCTCACGGTGCCCGAACCAATCAGCAACAGAAAGGTGTCCGCCATGCCACAACCTCCCAGTCCTTACGATTTCCTTCCTGCGGTTGTGTCGTTCGAGGTACGAAGCGACGACGTAGCAGAGGGACAGGTGCTGCCGATGCCGCAGGTTTCGGGCATCTTCGGTGCCGGCGGCGAAGACCGGTCCCCGCACTTGGCGTGGTCGGGCGCGCCCGAGGGCACGCAGAGCTACGCGGTCACGTGCTTCGACCCCGATGCGCCGACCGGAAGCGGGTTCTGGCACTGGGTGGTGTTCGACATTCCTGTGTCGTGCACCGAGCTCGCCTCAGGTGTCGGTGACGCCGAAGGCAGCGGATTGCCCGAAGGCGCCCAGCAGCTGCGCAACGACGCCGGGATGTATGGCTACCTGGGCTCGGCGCCGCCTCCGGGTCATGGCCCTCATCGCTACATGTTCGCGGTGCACGCGTTGAGCGTGCCCTCACTGCCGATCGACGCCAGCGTCTCGCCGGCGATCTGCGGTTTCAACATGTTCGGCACGACGCTGGGCCGCGCCCTCATCACGCCCGTCTACGAACAGAGCTAGTGATGCTGACCGGAGGTGCCCGCTGCGGCGTCCCGGACTCGCAGGCTCCAGCGCAGAGCGGCGTGGCAGCAACATTGGTCGTCTGCTCGTCCGAGGTTGCCCCATGAGTACCGCCCAGATACGGCCCTCTGCGACGCCGGTGGTGTACCGGGCGATGTGGAACGACGATCGACCTGGCCTGCACGAACTCGCCGCTCGCTCATTTCGAGCTTGGGCGAGATCCCTGCATCCCCAACTCGGCGGCGGTCACCACACGTCTCCCGAAGCGCCGTCACCTTCACAGGAACGACAGCAGTCTCAACCGTCGACCGGAGGCGACGGTAACGGTGCAAGCGACACGAGGGTGAATCTGCGCCGAGAAACGGCAGCCCATGGTGGCGTGTCGGAGACGTTGCTCGAGCTCGATCAACACATTCTCGAGGGATCGTCGCTGGTCGTCATGCGGGTGTTGACGAATGGCTCGGACAGCTGGATCTGGGTCGACGTGGAGATGCCCGGAGACCGCCACGGCACCGTGAGCGGTACTGGGGTACAGAATCTCGTGTGCACACTGCTCGACGAGGCTGAGCGAGGCGGTGGGCGGCCGCGACTCGGGAACGAGCTGCTCCGAACGTCAGCTGATTGGGCGGAGCCTCGGCGCGACTTCATGGTGCCGTTCGCCGACAGGATCCGCGATCCTGCCCGGCGCCTTCCCTACGTCGTGATTGCGTACGACCCGCTGGGAAGCCCGGCAAAGGATGTGGACGTCGCCGTTGTGACGGCGCAGCAGCTAGCCGGTCTCGCGAGAGTTTTCGTGCTCCCCGCTCAGAGCCTCAATGCATTCCAGGTCGTCATGGGAGAGGAGTGGTACGTGACCCCGGGGGAGGCGCGGCTGTACCTGCCTGGCGAGCATGAACCGCACCGGCATCGCACCCTCGCACCCGAGTTCGTTCGAAGCGGCACCGATGAGACGGGTCGCTGGTTCGGTCGCTTGCTGCAGACCATGCTTGTCGAACGCGAACCTCCTGACCTGTACCGCCGTTCCCGCCAATTGCTGGGTGATCGCCGCGAGCGGTACGAGCCGCCGCCCGACTTCGACGCTGCCGAGCGAGCCGCAGCGCTCGAAGTCGAGGTGGAGGCGGTATGGGATGCGCTGTATCAGGCTCGTACAGAGCGAGCGGCTGCACGGGCCGAGCGGGACGAACAGTCCGATCAGCTGTATGGCGTGCTTGAGGAACTCGAGGGGGCACAAGAGCGCATCGAGCAGTTGCAGCTGCTCTTGGACGAGTCGCGTGACGAGGTGTCCAAGCTCAACGCGATCGTGGACAGGAAGGTCGGTGAGTTGGTGGCGGCGGGAGATGCAGCCATGTCGCCCCCGCTGGACGCGTCCAAGCGCGCGTACCGCCAACCGACATCGGTACGCGACGCGATCGCATCGGCTCGGGAGAACCTGCGCAAGGTGGAGATACCTGAAGGGGTCGAGCAGCATTTGGAGGAGCTCGACAGCGCGTTGGAGTCACGTACCTGGGCTCGAAGTGCGCTCGACGGACTCTTGGCACTCGAGGCGTACGCCCACTCCGACGACGCAGCGGGTGATTTCCGGGAATGGTGCATTCGCACCAAGAATCCGCGCAAGTGGCCCCCCAGTGGAAAGAAGCTCGCGATGAAGGAGTCGAAGGAGGTCATGCGTCAGCCGGAACTGCTCAAGCACCGGCGGTTTCCGGTGTCGACTCGCGTGCCTGATTCGACGTCGGGCCGCCTCGAGATGCAAGCTCATCTCAAGCTGTCGAACGGATCGTTGGCACCGCGGCTCTACTTCCACGATGACACGCGTGGCACCACCGGCAAGGTGCATGTGGGCTACATCGGCCCACACCTGCCGACCAAGCGCTTCAGGTCCTGACGCCAGCTCGGCGGGCGACGCCCGCTGTTGACGCTACGTCCGGTGGGAGGAACCGCTGGCGCCTTGGCGCTCGCCTTGAGGATCGCGGCGCGTCACGAAGTCGTTGAGGCCGCAAGCCTCGCGCACGGACCTGGTCATGTCGTAGGTGCCTGGATCCAGCGGGGTGCCGGTGCCGTCGGCGACGCGGGTCATCATGTGGAAGTTGGCGCTGACGGCCACAGCATCGACCATGACGTCGGCTCCCGCGGCATCGATCACAGCGGTACGCGCAGCAGCCGTGGCTTGGCTGTCGCCTTCCCACATCGCCTCCGCGAGGCGGGCCAGCAGGGCGCCGTGCTGCACTCCGCCGTCGCCCCCGTCAGAGCCGTTGACGGCGTCGTAGCCGACTGCCATGTCCTTTTGTTGGCCGCTCAGACCGAGCAGCATCGCGTGGGCAGACGTTCAGTAGAAACACTCGTTGAGCTTCGATGTTCTTGCTGCGAGCAGCTCGATCTGCGGCCGGTTCAGCGAGTTCTGGTCGTTGATCAGTTCGCCGCGAACGCGCTCCATCGGCACGTACTGAGCGTCGGAGAGGATGAAGAGCGACTCGTTTTCCACCGGTACTGCGCTCAGGGCCTTGATGACGTTCGGCATCTTGAGGTCGGCGGTGGGAACCCAGTGGTACTTCACCGCCGCAGGCGCGCCTTCCCTCGTCGGCGGTCCGTCGGCGGGTTCGTCCAGATCGATTCGTGGCAGCTCCAGAGCGTCTGCGAACCGGTCGACGCAGTTGGCTTGCGCGACCACACCCACCAGTTCCACGTATGCCAGAGAATCGACGCCGCGGTCGATGATCGACTGGTACCAGTCCTGCGTCAGCGTTCCTGGATGATTGGTGATGCGCCAGATCGCATCGACGGCGGCGGTGGGCAGGGGACCGTCGGGATCGACCAGACCATCAATGCTGCTGGGCTGCACCCACGGGGGCAGCGCTTCGCCGCTGCCGGTGCGATGGTCGAGCGCTGCCCTCACTTGCCGCACGATCTCCGCACGCTGGGCCGCTGCCCACCAGGTTCCCGGTCGGGCCCAGCGTGCCGCGACCTCTCCGTGAGCGGCTGCGAGATCGCCCCGGACCGGCAGCTCAGTGTCGTAGGTGCGCTGTGGTGCCGCGATGCTCATGGGTGCTACTCCGCTGGTTGTGGGCAGTGGCAATCGTCTCATGCTCGCATACGTCGAGCAGTCAGACAGCAGCCGCGTCAACCAGCGGGAAGCGGGGGTGTGCGCGCCGCGATGATTGGCCTACGATCAGCCCCGCAATCTCGCTGTGGCGCCGACGTAGGTGTCGCCCGGCGGGGTCGCTTTCGCTTGCACCATCGACCCCTCAAGGAGCACAGATGCCAACGCCGCAGAAGGCCATCTTCAACGAGATGGGCGCCAACCAGTGGTACGTCCACCTCAGCCGCATAGACGGTGCCGATGTCGGCGTGATCAAGTCCGTCCTCGCCGACCTGCGCGCTGCTTGCGACGCAGAGGGCATCAACTTGACGCTCGGTTTTGGCCCCAGCCTGCTGCCGGAGCTCTCCGACGACGTGCCGGATGACTTCCAGGCCTATGTCACGGTGCAGTCCGAAGACGGATCGGGGCGTGAAGCGAAGGGCACGCAGGAAGAATTGCTGCTGTGGCTGAACCACGACGCCAAGGACAAGGTTTGGAAGGCGCAGTACGACGCACGCACCGCGCTGGCGGGCCACATGGCTGTTGCTCGTGAGACCCCGACGTTCATCTACGGCGACTCGCTGGACATGACCGGCTTCAAGGACGGCACCGGCAACCCCGCCGACGAGGATCAGCCCGCCGCGGCGATCGTCCCCGACGGCGAGCCGGGTGCGGGCGGCGCGCACATCATCGCCCAGCGCTGGGTGCACGATCTCGACGGCTGGAATGCGTTGTCGGACGAACAGCAGGAGAAGAACTTCGGCCGCAAGAAGTTCCCGGAGACCGACAAGACCGATTCCCAGGAGCCTTACAGCCATCTCAGCCACGTCGAGCTGCGTGCGGACGGCAACCACGGCAACGAGGGCAGCGGCAAGATCAACGAGATTGCTCGCCGCTCCACGCCGTACGCGTTCCATGACGGCACGGTCGGGCTGTACTTCATGGCGTTCTGCAAGGACCAGGCGCCGCTGCGTCGCCGCCTTCGGCGGATGTACGGCCTTGACGACGCCAATGGCATCCGTGATGCCATGACCGACTACACGAACCCGGCTTCGGGCTCGTTCTACTTCGCGCCCAGCGAGGAGACTCTCGACGCCATCACCGGCGATTGATGCACATTTCTCGTGGAATCAAAGTTGCCGCTGAGTGCGGCGTTCCGATAACTGCGAGATGACGGACATGGCGAGGTGGCATTGGCCAACGGTCAATGCCGCGATGTTCGGTACGAGTGGTGACGTGTCGAAGGTCTTCCGCAACGAGGACGTCAAGCCACCCGGGTTCTTCGCAGCCGACCCGATACCGGCTGAAGCTGCTCTGCTCGCACGAGAGGCAATCCAGAACGCGTGGGATGCTGCGCGTGAACGGCGTGAGTCTCAAGCGCCTGAGGACTGGTTGCCATTTGAGATCTGTTTTCGTTTCCGCAAGGTCGGCGGACCTGAGGCCGATGTGCTCATCGAACGACTCGGCCTTGAGGAACTGGGTGCTCGGGCGGCAGCAGTCGGTGATCGACGGCGGCTCGGATTGGCCGATCGTGATTGGTTTGCAGAACTCACCGATGGCGAGGATCTGCGACTGCTGGAGGTCAGCGAGACCGGCGGGGGCGGCATGGGCGGCCCATGGAACACGACCGCCTCCAAGCTCTGGCTGGCGATGTGCAGCAGCGGCTACACGCCCGCGGTTGACGGGCGGGGCGGATCCTTCGGCTACGGCAAGGCCGGCTTGATCCGGGCGTCGGCAATTAGGACGGTCATCGCCTATTCCTGCTTTGAGGCGCGGCCAGACGACGATGACGTCACTCGGCGCTTGCTTGGCATGACCTATTGGGAGCAACACGAGCTAGCGGGCCAGCAGTTTCAGGGCTGGGCGCACTTCGGTGCCGGACCCGATGCCAATGCAATCTCGCCGGCCGAGAACGGCAAGGCTGACGCTCTGGCATCCGGCCTGGGGCTGGAGCTGCGCGCACCGGATCGGTCCGAGCAGATCGGCACCACAATGCTGCTGGTCTGCCCGGCGGTCAGGCCCACCGACCTTCGGCGTGCCGTGGAGCGCTACTGGTGGCCTGCACTTGAAGAAGGCGGAGACCTGCAGTTCAACGTGCGCATCATTGATGAAACCGAGACTGCGCCGCGCGGCAGCAAAGGAGGGGACTCACCGCGGCCCAAATCAGATGCCAACTTGCGTCCGTTTGTCGAAGCCTTTGAGGTGGCCACCACCGCGCAGGACGCCAAGCGAGATCACGTGCGCAAACACCGCTTGGGTCAGATCGACCAGCACGAGAAGGTCGGGGATCTCGGCTTGGTCGCAGAGCTGCCGGGTTGGTCCAAGCCGGCATCGGCAGACCCTGAGGGTGAAGATGGTGAGGAGATTGCCCACCGCAGTCTTGTCGCGCTGGTGCGTGCGCCGCGCATGGTCGTGCAGTATTTCGAAGCCCGGGAGAAGGCGCCGCATATCCGGGGTGTGTTCGTGGCTGATGGCGCGGCCAACGAGGCGCTGCGCCAGACAGAGCCGAAGCTGCACGACGCGTGGGGGATCACCAGTGACAGCGCTGATGTCTCTCCCGAGTACACAGCGGTCGCAAAGCGCGTCATCAGCCAGATCAAGAATCATGTCGCCAGATTCAGTCGCGAGCTTCAGCCGAAACAGACGACGCCGGAGGATCTGCGACTCCCCGAATGGGATCGTCTCATGCGGTCACTGTGGCGTGGGCCAGGCCGGGGAACCCCACCTCCACCCCCGCCGGGTCCGCGCCCGTTCACAATCCAACCGGGCGAGCATCTCGCTGAGAACGATGACGGCCGACTTGAGCTCAGCGGTACCGCAGTGATCGGCTTCAGTGAGCATCACAACCCCGCGGCCGATCCCCGCGAGGAGATCGATGTCGTCATCCGATGCGGCTTTGTTGCCGAGGATCGTCGCTCGGACTGGCTGGATATCGGCATCGGCGCACCGGACGGTTTCGTCGCGATGCCCGAGCAGGTGCATGTATACCGGGGCCGTCTCGTCCCGGGCCAGAGCGCTGAGTTTGACTACACCTGCGAACCCTATGAGTCCGACTGGACCGTCGAACTGACGGTTGATGTCAACTTTGCGGACGCCATGGCTGGCACCGAAGTCGCCCGCAGGACTGACCCGTGAGTCGTGAGCGTCGGCCGATCCGCCCCTTCACGGTCGATCCGTCGCTGGGGTCGGCTCTTGATGAGACAACGCTGTGGCTCGACGATCTCTGCTGCGCCGCAGGCTCGAGCCTCGCAGTTGACGATGGTTCGTTCGCCCGACACGAGGTGCGGCTGATCTGGGCGAGTGAGGAGGGTTTCGACCGCTTAAGGCAACGACTCATCGACGGGGCCTGGGCGACTGGTGTCCATCCGCAATGGCTTCACCTGGTGGTTGTGGCCCGGACCGGCAGCCTCAAGGTGGCTGAGAAGCTGCTTGATTGCGGCCTTGATGATCTTGAGAGCCTCGAGCGTTCGGTTCGCATCGACACGCGTCCGACAGGCTGCCGCAGACCCGTCTTCTGCACCGGTGGCCACGGTGCTGTCGTAGATGCCTACATCGCGCTCGCGCCGAACTGGCTGGCCAGGTCGGTGGCAGAACGCCGGTTGCCGAAGCGAGCCGCGACTTGGCTCGCGCGGGTCACGTTCCGACTCGACTCCGGGGCCGATGCTGCGATGTTCCATCCGCGCCCGCTGAACGATGCCAAGCGAAACGAGCTTGGGCTCCCCAGGGGCACGCTGCGCTACGTGGATTTGCGGGGTGAGGACATGCTGGAACCGGTGGACGGCACACCAGACATCGAGGTCTGGGTCGACGAGGAGGTGCTGGCTGCGCTGAGCGCGGACAGCTCGTCACCGGCTGCAATGCTCTTTCAGCGGCAGCTGGCGCTCGACTTCGTAGGCGCAGCGGTCTTTGAGTACGCGAGAGCATCCGACGGAACGCCGGGTGCTTCTGTCGGCGACGGCGATGTGCAGGACTCGCTTATCGGCAAGGTCGTAGGCCTCGTGGCTGGGCGCAACGCCGACAACGAGCACCGCGCCCGCATATTCCGGCAGTGTCGGGACGAGCCGGCTCGCGTCATCGCGCAAGCCGAGCACGCTCTCGGTCTGCGCGAGGGTGCCCGCAAGACACTCGGAGTGTCACGGTGAGGTACCCAACGCTCTCGCGGAACGTTGCTGTGGAAGTCGCCGAGGCCCGAATCGCCCGGCAGCGGAGCCAACTGGAGACGACGGGCGCTTCGGGCGATGGTCCGGCTCTCGGCGATCTCGCGGCTGACCTCGTCGGCAAAGTCGGTTTTCGTGGCGAGGGGGAGGAGTTCCCACACGCGCTGCTCGAAACGGCCCGGCGCGACATCGAAACACTGGCCAGACCGTACGCGCCGCGGATTAGAGGCGCGTTGAAGGATCCGGTCGAAGGCAGGACGGCGCTCGTGCTGCACCAAGCGATCAGCGACAGTGGCGCGGGCTATGCAGTGCTCGACGATCCCGGCTTTTGGCGCCATATGGCGATGGCGTACTTGTGGAACTTTGCAGTGTGGCGAGAGCACGGGACGTTCTTTCCCAAGCCAAGTGCCACAGGTGAGCCGGAGGTTTCGTCCGCACAGAAGTTCGCCGTGTACATCGACGGACGCAGGTTCCATGAGTGTGTGCCGACGCGGATGTGGCTGCGCGTCAACGTGCTCGGAGGCCAGGAACTCGACTTGGCGTACAAGGCCCACGGCGGCACCGACTTCTGGCGCAGCCACATCCTGCGCGTGAAGGCCGGCGAGCACCCAGGCATCGTGCGAGCAATGGCCCGCCGCCAAGCCGACGAAGCCACCCGACTGACGACGGGGCCGTTGCGAGAATTCGCGAAACAACTCAACCGCACACTGCAGAATCTGGTGCCTGCGATGTTGGACGACGAAGCCGCGGACCTGCTCGTTGAGGAACTCTGGGAGCGGCAACTCCAGTGAGCATCGATATCAGACCGTCTGACGGATCGGCAGCCTTGAGGCCACACCGGCGTGATTGCGTGCCTGTCGTCAAGAGCCGTGTGATGAAGACGCGCGCATGAGTCTCGCCACCGCGCCCACGCCAGCAGCCGATGATGCTGACGCAGTGCGTGCTCGCACTATTTTCGGGAGCGGGCGGCTGATGCGCACTGTGCCGGTCGGCTCGGGCGCGATTCGCTCGCATGTGATGCTCGCCGATGTGCCGTCGATAGGCGGCGATGCGGCGCGGGCAGACCCCTTGGGGACATGGTGGCTGGCGATGTTGCACGGGGCTGTGCCTTCTGTCGGACCCGGTGCCATAGGCGGCATAGACCCGGGCGGCGTGAGCCGGACTGGAGTGCTCGGCTCGCGGCCGGTCGGTCCTGCCCAGCGTGGAATCGAGTGCTCGGCGCTTCGGGTTGCCGACCTGTTCTGCGGCGTCGGAGGCTTATTGGTCGGTGCTGGGCATTTGGCCGCCGATGCAGGCTTGGAGCAGCGCTGCGAGCTGGCCGTGGACATCGACGCCGACGCCTTGGCTGTGCATCGACGCAACCATGGGACTCGCCGCGCCGTAGAAGCCTCGGCGACCTCGCTTGTCGACTACCGGATACGCGGTACGGGCGCGGATGCCGAATTCGTGTATCCCCCCGAGATGGTTGACGACGAACTGGCCGCCGCCTGCGAAGCGGTTGACCTAGTGACCGCGGGCCCGCCCTGCCAAGGTCATTCGAACCTGAACAACCGCTCGCGACGCAATGACCGGCGCAACTTGCTGTACCTGGCCGTACCGGCCTTCGCCGTCGCGTGCCGTGCGCGCAGCGTCGTGATCGAAAACGTCACTTCCGTGGTTCATGACGGAGCAGATGTGGTTGCCACCACCAAAGCCTTATTGAGTGCCTACGGCTACGCCGTGACTGAAGGCGTCCTCGCTGCCGACGAGATGGGCTGGCCTCAAACCCGTCGCCGCCACTTCCTGATCGCTCGACGGCTGGATGCTCCGGGCGGTTCGGGTCCGATGCCGCTGGCCGAGGTACGCGAGCTGCTCGCCGACGGCTGGCCTCGGTCGGTCATGTGGGCGATCGGTGGCACGCAGGCACTGTCGCAAGACCCGGCGATGCATGACCTGCCCGAATACACCGAGGCGAACCGCGGGCGCATCGCATGGCTCTTCGACAACGACGAGCACGATCTGGCGCTTGCCGAGCGGCCGGAATGTCATCAAGACGGGACCAGCTACGGCGCGGTGTACGGTCGTATGCATGGCGACCGGCCTGCGCCCACCATCACTACCGGGTTTATGACACCGGGACGAGGGCGCTTCGTGCATCCCTCTGAGCGACGCACGTTGACCGCGGCCGAAGCGGCTCGCCTCCAAGGCTTTCCGGACGGCTATATCTTCCAGCCCGGTGCCGACAGTCGCTCCACGCGAGCCCAGCTTGCAAAGTGGATCGGCGACGCGGTCACTGCACCGCTGGGCTACGCCGCAGCGCTGTCTGCACTGGCTCCAGCGCTCGTGAGATGACGTTGTGATATCCATTCTATCCTCCCACAGCGCCGGACAGCCATTCGCCCGGTCCCGATTGAGCGGGCTGTCGATCTGATCCCTGAATAGTTCAGCTTGCCTCACCTAGCGCCACTGAATCGCAGCACGCAGTACGTGGCGACTTTGCGACGCTTGCTTGTCGAAGCCGGAGTCGGCGGAAACCTGGTCTCGGATGCCCATATCGCCGCGCTCGCGAGCGAGCATCAGGCAGAGGTTCATTCCAACGACGCTGACTCCGGGCACTTTCCTGGGTTGCGCTGGCGGAATCCGCTCGCGGACGACCGCTAGGCCCCATGTCGGCCGCGGCAGGAGCGAACCACCCCTGCCGACGGCCTTCGGTCGGCCCGCTGCCTACTCGTTGCTGGCGGGACGGTCGCGGAACCACTCGCGGGCGGACATCGAGGCGATCGCCTCCAGCGCGAGGCCGGTGTGCAGGTCGTCGGCCATGGCTCGCCGCAACGGGCGCACCAGGGCGTGGCGCGTGTTGCGCAGCAGAATCGGATTGAGTTTGGCCAGGTCCGCTGCGATTTCTTGAGCTCGGGCCATCAGCCCGTCAACGGGCAGGACTTCGCCCACAATGCCGAGGTCGTGAGCTTCGGCCGCATCGATCTGCTGGCCGGTGAGCAGGAAGTAGCGACCGCGGTTGGGCCCCAGCAGCAACGGCCACACAATCTGCATGCTGTCGCCCGGCACGAGGCCGCCGGGGAAGTGCGGTGCATCCTGGAAGTAGGCGCCCTCGGTGGCCAACACGACGTCGCACAGCACGGCCAGCTCTGAATGCACGGTCACGGGGCCGTTCACCGCGGCGATCATCGGCACTTCGATGGCCAGCATTTGGTCCACGAGGCGATTGCCCTCCCAGATGATCCGATCCCACACGGTGGCATTTGCCCGACCCTCGGCCAGCGCGTTGATCCCGTCGGGCAGCTCGATGAACGAGTCGCCGGTGCCGGTCAGGATCACCACCTTGATGTCGCGGTCCGAGGCCAGCGCCATGAACAGCTCGGGCAGCTCTCGGTGCGGGCGGCCGCCCCACTGCAGCGGCCCGCCTCGGGTGTGCATGCGGACGGTGACAACCCCGGCGTCGTCCCGTGTCACTTCGGCTGTGCGAAATCGGTCTGCGTACTCTGCGAACTCCATGGGTTCATGCTCGCAGAACCGCTGAGCTGCAGCCGGCTACTCCCAGGGATTGATCACCCTGAGGTCGAGTCCCTCGAAGTCATCGGTATTGCGAGTCGCCACCGCGAGACGGCGTACGGCCGCCGTCGCTGCGATCAATGAGTCCCCGAGTTCCAACACGCGTCCCGATTGGCGGGCACGCGCACGCAACTCTGCGGCGTGCTCAGCTTCGGCAATACCTACCGGCACGATGCGGCGCGCCCGTCCGGCGAGCGATCTGACGGCCGCTGCAATGGCATCGCGTCGCCGACCCGGCGCCATGAGCTGTACGCCGTGGTCTAACTCGTGCAGCACAATCGTCGAGAGCCAGAAGTTCGGTTCGTTCGATAGGTATGCGAGAACCCGGGCGTCGGGCTCGGGCCGAGCCGTCTCAGAGACGACGTTGGTGTCGAGGAGGACGCCGTTCACTGAACGTCGGTGGCGTAGTCGATGAACGGAGTCGGCCGGTCCGAGTGGCGGTCGGGGAGTTCGAGGTCGTAGCCGCGTGGCATGTTCTCGACGAGCCAGCGTCCCAAGTGCACTTCAGGTTCAGTGTGTTCCTCCCACACATGTTCAGGAACGACGACGAATGTCTTACGGGTTCCGATGCGCTGGGGGCCCTCTTCTTCAGCACAACGCAATATGTGCGACAGGCGCGCTTTGGCCTCGGCAACAGTCCACACACGGGATGCAGTCGTCGGGCGCTCGTCAAGGTTGGTGGCCATGGGCTGGCTCTGGTCCACAGTAGATAGTCTATATTGGACTAACTCGGGCAGACGCGGTTCGTCGCGGGACCGCGTCAGGACCGGCCGATGCCGCCACGGCTACCATTCGTCGAGCGGGCGATTTCCGGTATCGAGAATGCGCGCTCAGCCGGAAGGCCCATTCGGGGATTGCCGCAGGGGGCATGCGATGACTGACGTTGCGGATCCAGTTCGGGCGGCCGATGCGCCGACGAGGGCGCAGCATCTCGCGGACATGGCGGAGTACCTGGCGGACGGTGAAGATCGTGCCCGCCGGATCGGCAACAAGGGGCCGGTGCGCTACGGACCTGACGGCAAGCTGCACCCCGACATCGCAGACGCGTACTGGCAACACGGCTTCTACATCTTCGAAGGCGTCGTGGATGCCGACGAGATCGACGAGTTGCGAGCTGATGTCGCCGACGTCATCGAGCGGGCACCGGTGCACAAGGGTGCCGCGCTCGACAAGGGTGGCCGGCCGGCGTTCGGGCGTGACTTCGCCGTCGAGCCCTACACCCACGTCAAGCCGCTGTCGGATCCGTGGGGCGGCACTGACGCCTTGGCCGGTCGTCATCAGGTGCAGATGGACCAACCCGCCCCCGATGCGGACGCCCCGCCCAATGTCGTCTTCCTGATCTTTGGCATGTGCCAGTCGATGCCGTCTGCGCTGCGGCTCTACGGGCATCCTGAACTGATGTCGATCGCAGAGAGCATCAACGGCGGTGACTTCGTGCCCTACAACGACGCCATCTTCGTCAAAGAGCCTGGGCTGGGCGGCTCGGTGGCGTGGCATCAAGACGGCGTCACCCACTGGGACAACCCGAATTGGGACATGGGTATCCACGGTTTCAACTTCCAGGTGCAGCTGTACAAGACCACGGCAGCGAACGCGCTCTGGGTCGTGCCGGGCACGCACAAGGTCGGCCGCATCGACCTGCGCCAGAAGGTGGCCCGCAACGGCGGCAGCGTGATGCTGCCCGATGCCATTCCGCTGCTGTGCCAGCCTGGCGACGCGACGGTCGTGAACCGGCACATGGTGCACGGCTCGTACGCCAACACATCAGCCGAGCCGAGGATCTCGGTGACGTTCGGATTCCACAGGCGTTCGTCGGTGGTCGGAGTGGCAGGTCAGCTGCGGGTGAGTGCGCGTGACGCGACCATCGTCTACGACGAAGAGCGAGTCTTCAAGCGCTCGTCGGTGATCGCGGTGGCAATTGACGCCCGGGCCCAGCATCGCCCCGACGAGCGGCGCTACACCTACGCCCCCTTCGTCGGCCTCGAGGACGACTTCCGCTACAGCAACGAGACCTTCGATCGCGTCATCCGCGACTACAACCTCAACGACCTCGCCATCTGAGCCGCCGATCCGCTCGAGCGCCAAGATCGAAGAAGCCGAGCGAGCGGGCCGCGAGCCTTGATCGTCGAGAGACGACGCGGTCCGAACGATCCGTGGGCAACGTGATCGGGAGCAGCAATACTCTTGCGTCGGCGCCGTCGAGGCTCCAGACGGCGGCCTTCCGGATCTCGGCCCAGCGAACAATCCTGATGAACGCCGACAAGTTCGCAGCATGACAGAAGAATTGACACCTCGACTCGAGTACCTCGGCAAGCAGTTGCCAGCGACCCTACGAACGGCGTGGGTGAACCTCGGCCAGCACCAACGCGACGTGTTCGTCGAGGATTACGCGAGACGTCGCCGCAGCACCGTGGCCATGGTCGTCCTGGCGGTGCTGTTCCCGATCCAGTTTTTCTTTCTGCGCAAGGCCGGACTTGGTATCGCGTACTTGCTCACGGGCGGATTCTTCGTAATCGGTTGGATTGTGTTCTGGTTCGTCACGCCCTCAATGGTTCACGAGTACAACCGCGAAATTGCGAGCCAGATAGTTCGAGATATTCGCTACGCCGAAGGCACCTGAGGCACCTGACTTGTGCCCATAGGTGGCCGATACATCAGAGTGAGCGCTCTGACGGCCTCAGCGCTGCTCGGCGTGGCCTGCTCAGGTGCCACTACAGCTCCAGTCACGTTGCCGCCGACCACCACGAGATCGCCTCCGAGCGCCGCTTGCGTGGAAGCTCGCATCACCGCAGCCGAAGCCGATCAGGCATTGAGGGAGGCGAGAGCAGCGGCATACGCCGCCGAGGATCATTTTGGCGACCTGTTCGATGACGCCATTCAGCGTCTCTATGACGCCCGGCCGGATATGACTCCCAAGGACAGAACAAGCGCAGCCCTCGAGCGACCAGCAGTCGCCGCCGCCCACGACGACCAAGAGAAACTTCAGGCGCAGTACCGCGATGCGCAAGAGGCATCCGACCGCAGCCGTGCGGCTGTCCGCGACAGCTGCTGAGGCACCCGCAAGCACCAAGAGGTAGGCCGCGACAAGAACCAATTGATGCGGCGACGGCCAACCCCTGCACTGAGTTGGAACGCCACGTTCAAGCGGGTCCGGCAGTCGGGAAACTGGCCACGGTGGCCGCTGCCGCGTCGCTCGCGTACGCCGCAGCTGTCGTCGTTTCGGGTGGTTGGCTTAGCCTCGCATGCGCGTGGTTCGCCTGGCCCGTTATGACATCGACCAATCTTGTCGCCTTGGCCATTGCCGCAGCGGCAGCGTTGCTGGCGACCCAATCATTCGAACGCACCACTGGCGGTTGGCGAGTCCTCAGCGGCGCGGTAGTCGTCGTCTCGCTCATTCTGTGCTTGCTCTACTTGACCGTCTTGATCATTGGCGCGGTCTTGTGGCTGCTCGGGCACTCCGACGACGACTCGGATCGCGATTCTAGGATTCGGAGAAACTCCGACAAACGTCGAGGACGCAAGCGACGGCTCAGGCCGTGACACGCGAGCCCAAATCCGTATTGAAGTTGGTGACAGTGAGTCAGCGTTCACGACCTGGGGCCGTCGGCGAGATGCTGTTCGGCCGCGGACCGACGTTCGTTCTCTGCTCAGTACGATGGGTTCGCAGCTTCAACCGAGGAGATGTGATGCCTGATTCGCAGGCACGCGACAACTATGAGGCGTACGAAGCGAAGTACCGAGCCGTCCTCGAACGCGAGCATCTCGGGCGCTTCGCGCTGATGCACAACCGCGAAGTCGTCAAGATCTACAACGACGAAGGCGACGCTTACTCGATTGGCTGCGAAAAATTTGGCGTCGGGAAATTCTCACTGCAGGAAATCGGCGCGAAGCCCGTGCATCTCGGCATCATGACTGCAGCGCTGAACTGAGTTCAGCGCGTGCCCACATTCGAAGTCGAGATCGATAACCACCAAGTCCTCATGGTGGTGAAGGTCGCAGTACCAGAGTCTGACGAAGAAGCCATGCCGTTCACGGCGCTAGTGGACACCGGTGCCCAGAAGACACTGATCTCGCAGAACGTGATCGACGGACTTGGTGCCGTGAGCAGCGGCATCAGCCACATCATGCCTGCCAGTGGCGAACCGATACAGGTCGACCTGTTCGTTCTTAACATCGCCGTACCAGTGAGCACTCCGGCCAAGAGCCATGATGGCAGTGACCTCATCTACGAGCACCTCAGCGGCCGGCAGATCACCGCAGCGCGCCTTCCCTATGTCCCGCACAACTATGACGTCCTGTTGGGCATGGACATGCTCTCGCTCTTTCACATCACGATGTTCGGCGGTCGATTCGTGATGAGTAACTAGCGAGTCTCAACGACCTCGCCATCTGAGCGAGCCCGCCATTAGCCCAGGGTGCCTCGGTGGAGCGCTCAGGCCGGAGGTTGTGGGTCGTAGAGCTCGGCCACGACTTCGAGAGCGTGGGACACCAAGGGCAGGGGTTCGCCTGCCCCCCTGAGCAGTAACAGAGGCACCGAGGCAACTGAGTCCTCTAGCGGCACGTATTGCAAGCCAGGCGGCCGGAACGTCTGCACCCCCGCCGGCACGATGGCCACTCCCTCGCCCGCAGCGACAAATCCGAGAACGGTCGTGTACTCCGTCGCCTCGATCACGGGGTCATAGTTGACGCCTTCAGCGGCAAGCATCCCCGCCAGCACGGCGTGGAGGCTGGGCGAAACGCTGCGGTCGAAACCGATGATCGGCTCGCCAGCGAGGTCGCGCAGACATGCCGAACTCGATTCAGTCAGACGATGGGACGCGCCGGCAGCCAACAGCAGCCGCTCATGCATCACGAGCGTCGCCTCCACGTGAGTGGAATCGGCGGCTGCCCGGCTGATACCCAAGTCGATGCGTCCGGCGCGCAGGGCTTGGGCCTGCTCATCGGAGCTCAAGGTGTGCAGTTCGAAATCGACGCGGGGGCGTCGCCGCCGGTACTCAGCAAGCACACGTGGCATGACCTCATAGGCGGCTGAGTCGACGAATCCCACTCGAAGCGTGCCGGTCTGGCCGCCTCGGCGCTGTTCCATGAGGCGTTCCACGCCGTCGGCAGCAGCCAGCAGGCGCACGGCCTCGGGATAGAGGAACTTCCCCGCATCGGTGAGGGTCACCCGCCGGGTGCTGCGGTCGAAGAGCGCTGTGTCGAGCTCATGCTCGAGCAGCCGGATCTGCTGGCTCAGCGGCGGCTGGGACATCAGCAGCCGGTCGGCGGCACGACCGAAGTGCAGTTCTTCCGCCACGGTCGTGAAGTAGCGGAGGCGCCGCAAGTTCATTTCGCAATTATATGCGTTGAGTCTGAATCAATCGCCTTTTGATACTTTGCCTCACCGAGAGAGCTGTTTACGCTCGTACGGTGATGACGGGAATCGCCCGCCGGATCCGGCGTCGGCCACCTAGGTACTCGGCGGCGGCGTTGGCCTGGAAGGGCCTCCGCGGCACGAGCTGGCCACGCGTCTGGCGTGACACCGAACTGAAGCGTTCCTACGACGCGGTGGTGATCGGCGGCGGTGTGCACGGCTTGGCCACCGCCTACTACCTGGCCCGCAACCACGGCATCAAGAACGTCGCCGTGCTCGAGAAGGCCTACCTCGGCAGCGGTGGCTCGGGCCGCAACACCGCCATCATTCGCTCCAACTACCTCACGCCCGCCGGCGTGGCGTTCTATGACCGGTCGGTCCAGCTCTACAGCTCGATGGCCGTTGACCTGAACATCAATGTGATGTTCAGCCAGCGGGGCCACTTGACCCTGGCTCACTCCGACAGCTCCCTGCGCACCATGCATTGGCGGGCCGAGGTCAACAAGCTGCAGGGCGTCAACTCCAGCGTCATCGGTCCTGACGAGATCAAGAAAGAGGCTCCGAGCCTGGACACGTCCGATCACCCTCGCTACCCGATCCTGGGGGCGCTCTACCACCCGCCCGGCGGCGTGGTGCGCCACGACGCAGTGGTGTGGGGCTACGCCCGGGCCGCCGACCACATGGGCGTCGAGATGCATCAGAAAACCGAGGTCACCGACATCATCTGCACTGGCGGTGAAGGTCCCGACGGCAAGGGCGCCGGAGGCCGCGTGACTGGCGTCCGCACCAACCGAGGCGATATCTCCACCCCGGTCGTGGTCAACTGCACCGCTGGTTGGGCATCACTCATCTCCGCCATGGCCGGTATTCGGCTGCCCATCACCACCCATCCCCTGCAGGCCGCGGTCACCGAACCGGTGAAGATGTTCCTGCCCACCGTGGTGGTGTCGGGGTCGCTGCATGTGTATGTGAGCCAGACCGACCGGGGCGAGCTCGTGTTCGGTGCTGCGGTCGACCCGATCGCCACCTACTCGGTGCGCGGCTCGCTCGAGTTCACCGAGGGACTGGCAGGCCATGTGCTCGAGCTCATGCCCGGCATCTCGCGCATGCGCGTGCTGCGCCAGTGGTCGGGGCTGTGCGATATGACGCCTGACTACTCGCCGGTGATGGGCTTCACGCCCGTGGACGGCTTCCTGGTGGACGTCGGCTGGGGCACCTACGGATTCAAGGCGGCCCCGGTGTCGGGTGAGCAGATGGCCGAGGCGGTGGCTACCGGCAAGACACCCAAACTGATCGAGGCCTTCGCCCTTAGCCGCTTCGACAGCGGCGAGCTAGTGGGCGAAAAGGGCGCAGCGGCGGTGGGTCACTGATGCATCGAGCAATTGACCCCAGTGCCGTGAATGTGACCGCCGCCGCCATTGCGATTGTGGTGGGTCACTGATGCTGCTCGTGCCTTGCCCTCACTGCGGCCCGCGCAACTCGGCCGATCTCCGATACGGAGGCGAGTCACACGCTCGCCCCGACCCCAACACGGCGTCCCCTTCGCAGTGGCGGAGCTACCTGTACCTGCGCGACAACCCGGCCGGGTGGCTGCGCGAGACCTGGTATTGCGCGTCGGGTTGCCGCCGATGGTTCACGATCGAGCGCAACACCGCAACCAATGAGTTCCGCGATCCGCCCCTGCCGGGTGACAAGCGAGGCGGTGCGGCATGACGATGAGCCGGCAGGGCGTCCAGCCCACCGAGGTGATCGACCGGGCCACCAAGCTGCGCTTCAGCTGGAACGGCAAGCGGTTCAGCGGGTTCGAAGGCGACACGATCGCCTCGGCGCTGGCCGCATCGGGCGTAGGAGTCTTCTCGCGGTCGATGAAGTACCACCGTCCCCGGGGGATCCTCACGGCCGACTACTGGGATCCCAATCTGATGGTCCAGGTAGGCGACGATCCGAACGTCAGGGCAGGCCATCGCTTGCTGGAAGCCGGCATGGACGTCCGCTCGCAGAATGCGTGGCCGTCGCTGAACCGTGACCTGAAGGCGGCGAATGGCCTCCTCGGACGCTTCCTGTCGGCCGGCTTCTATTACAAGACGTTCATGCGCCCGCAGTGGCTCTGGCCCACTTACGAGCGTGTGCTTGCCACATTCGCGCCGGGCGGCAAGATCGACATCGACACCCCTCACGGCTACCACGACAAGCGCTACACCCATCCCGATGTGGTGGTGGCCGGCGCCGGGCCAGCCGGCATCGAAGCAGCTCTGTCTGCGAGCGAGGCCGGCGCCGGGGTGCTGCTCGTCGAGCACGAGCATGCGGTGGGCGGCCATCTCCGCTATTCGAGTGACGCCGCCGACCGAGCTGCGCTGGCTGAGCTGCGAGCGGCGCTCGAAGCGTCCGACATCGAAGTGCTCACCGACTCGACGGTCACTGGTCGCTATGAGGACAACTGGCTCGGCATCTGCCAGCGCAGCCACCCGATCGCGGTAGAACGGCTCATCAAGGCCCGGGCCAAGACCCTGGTCGTGGCTCCCGGACTCATCGAGCGGCCCTACGTCTTCGAGGGCAACGACCGGCCCGGTGTCATCACGTCGGGAGCGGCCCGGCGCCTCGTCAACCTGTGGGGAGTCAAGCCGGGCGAGCGGGCGGTGGTGTTCACCGCCAACGCCGACGGCGATGCGGCTGCCGCCGACCTGGAACGTGCCGGGGTGGAGATCGCAAGCGTGATCGACGGCCGCGAGAGTCGCCGAGTCAGCGCAACTCAGGGGTCTTCCCGGGCGGTCGATGCAGTCATCGCCGACGCAGGGCTTGCCAGCAATGGGCGGATCGATGCCGACCTGCTGGTCGTGGCTGCGGGCTGGACCGCCCCGACCTCACTGCTCAACATGGCGGGCGACCGTCCCGTCTACGACGCAGCCGCAGCTCGGTTCTTTCCGTCCGACGCACCGAGCAACGTCCTGGCAACCGGGGGCCTCGCCGGCGACGGAAGTCTTGACCAACTTCGTTCCCATGGCGCCGCTACGGGCCGCCTCGCCGCTGCCCGCGCCGCGGCCGTGCGCCATCGCCTGCAGGCCCGAACGACCAGAGCGCTCCAGGTCGCAGGCGATGAGCCCGCCTGGGCGCCCGACGAACGGGTAGCGCTGGGCCGTGACGCCCATCCCGAGCTGTATCGCTCCGACACCCACGGCATGGTCGACTACTCCGAGGACGTCAGCTCCAAGGATCTCGTCGCCGCCACCAAGGAGGGCTACGACTCGGTCGAGCTGGCCAAGCGATTCACGACGGCCACGATGGGACCCTCGCAAGGCAAGCTGGAGACGGTCAACACCGTCGCAGCGATCGCCGAGGCGCGGGGCGAGACGATCGCCGAGGTCGGCACCACGGTGTGGCGACCCCCCTATGCACCCCTCACGCTCGGTGCGCTGGCCGGCCGAGTCTTCGAGCCGGTTCGTGTCTCGTCCATCCATCCGTGGCATGAAGCCAACGGCGTAACCACCATCCAGGCCGGCCAGTGGATCCGCCCGGACCACTACGGCGACCCGGCCGCCGAAGTGCGCAATGTCCGTGAGAACGTCGGGCTCATCGATGTCACACCGCTGGGCAAGCTCGACTTGCGCGGCCCCGACGTCCCGAAGCTGCTCAGCCTGCTGTATGTCAACAAGTGGATGAAGCTGGACGTGGGCCGGGTTCGCTACGGAATGATGTGCGCTGAAGACGGGGTAGTGCTCGACGACGGTGTCACCGGCCGCCTTGGCCCCGACCATTACGTGATGTCCACCACCAGCTCGGGCGCGGGCGGCGTGTGGGAATGGGTGGAGAATTGGCTCCAGACCGAACGGCCCGACTGGCAGGTCCATGTGACCCCGGTGACCACCGCCTACGCCAGCATCAACGTGGCCGGCCCCAGGTCGCGCGAGCTGATGAGCCGCGTCACTGAGGGAGTGGACCTGTCGCCCGAGGCCTTCGGGTATATGACTGTTCGTTCGGCCACAGTCGTCGGCGTGTCGGGCTGCTTCATGTGGCGCATCGGCTTCACCGGCGAGCTGTCGTTCGAGCTGCACGTGCCCGCTGGCCACGGCCTAGGGGTGTGGCAGGCCCTGATGGACGCGGGCCAAGACCTGGGCGTGGGGCCCTTCGGTCTGGAAGGTCAGCGCATCATGCGTCTCGAGAAGGGCCACTTCATCGTGGGCCAAGACACCGACGGGCTGACCCTGGGTCCCAGCACCGGCTTGGGCGCCCTCATCAAGCTCGACAAAGACGACTTCGCCGGCAAGCCCGAGCTGGCCTGGGCGGCCGACCGGCAGCTGCCACAGGTCGTGGCCATCCAGCCGGACGACCCCCGCATCGTTCCAGACGAGGCAAGCCAGATTGTGCGCGGCGAGACCAACGAGATCCTGGGCCGGATCACCTCGTCGCGGTTCTCACCCACGCTCGATCGGTCGATCTGCCTGGGGCAGGTCGAACCCGATCTGGCCGCCGGCGGCACCAAGCTGACGGTGCTGCTCACCTCCGGGGAACGCATCAGCGCCACCGTGATCGACCATCACGCACATTTCGACCCGGCCGGGGAGCGTCTCCGTGGCTGACGCCCGATCACTTGAGGTCTCGGCGGTTGAGAAGCCGGAGTACGAGAGCCCGGTGGTGCGGAGCTATCCGGCAGCGGAAGCAGGCGATCTGACGCTGTCCGACGCCAGTGCCACAACCAAGTGGCTGGTGCGCGCCAGCGCGCAGGGTCCGACAGCCGACCTTCTCGGCGCAAGGTTCGGATCGTCGCAGGTCGCGGCTGGCGGCGCACTCGTGCTGGGATCCCGGCCCGGCGAGTGGATCGTGCTGGGGACACCCGAAGAGGTATCCGCGGCGGTCGCCGAGCTTGACGGGCTCGACTCCCAAGAATTCATGTCGGCACTGGATTGGACACACGGGCGGGCAATGTTCCGTGTGACCGGCCGCGAGTCCGCGCGGATGCTGGAAAAAGTCTGCAGTCTGGACTGGGCCGATCCGATGATGCCCGACGGCGCCGTTGCGTCGGCTTCAGTGGCCAAGGTCACCTGTGACATCGCCCGCAACGACGCCTACGCCGCGCCCTCCTACCTGATTTTCTGCGATCGGTCGTTCGGCCAGTACCTCTTCGACGCCCTGATTGACGCCGGTGACGAATTCGGCGTCTCCGTCGTCGCTGCCGCGACATAAGGCGGCCACGGGGCATTCCGATCCGCGAAGGCCGCTGTTCTCGCGCGCCTCTACTGAGAGGAAAGGGCCGCTACTCAGATTAGATATCGACGGGCGATCCGTGCTATGGTCCTGTGATGCCCGGGGCACTCGCTGGCGAGGATTCTGGGGCGTTTCTGAGGCGTTACGGTTCGTTTGAACTCAGTAACCAGCCAGACAGGGGAAGCAATGGCTACCGATCTTGAGATGTTCGTCGGCGCAGACGGACGAGAAGAGCAGATTGCCGAAGTCGAGGCCCGCATCGAAGCGGATGGCATCAGGTACCTGTACTGCCAGTTCGTCTCGGTGACCGGCCGGATCATGGGCAAGGGGATTCCCGCCAAGCACTTCGGGATGATCGCCCGCAAGGGCTTTCAGCTCGTCTACGGCTCCACCGCGAACCTCTTCATCGACCGCCACGGCAACTACATCGGCTACGGCCCCGAGGCCCGCGAGCTCGTCGGCATCGGCGAGCCCGAGTCGTTCATGCGGTTGCCGTGGGATCCCAAGACTGCCCGAGTGTGGTGCACGCTGTTTCGGGGCCGCGAGGAAGAGGTGGACGGCGGTGCCTTCCTGACCTCCGACTGCCGCGGCAACCTGAAGCGGCTCCACGCGCAGTTCGAGGCCAAGCACGATCTGCACCTGCGAGCCGGCTGCGAGCCCGAGATGATGTGGCTCAAGACCGACGCCGACGGCAAGCCGACCGTCGAGGGCATAACCAAGCCGAACTGCTACCACATCGACCAATTCGCGGAGCTGCAGCCGATCATCCACAAGGTGATCGAGTACTGCGAGGCCATGGGACTCGAAATGATCCAGGGCGATCACGAGGACGCCCCCGGCCAGCTCGAGTTGAACTTCCAATTCGACCGGGCCGAGCTCACCGCCGACCGGCTCACCACCTATCGCCAGGTGTGCAAGCAGGTCGGCCGCGAGATGGGCGCGTTCCCCTGCTTCATGCCCAAGCCGTTCATGGGTGTGTCGGCCAATGGCTGCCACCACAACATCTCGCTGTGGGATGCCGAGGGCAACAACAAATTCATGCCCGAAGGCGACAACCCTCAGCTGCCCGGTCCCATCGGCATGAAGGCCATCGGCGGCATCCTCGAGCACGTCCGAGGTCTCACCTGCCTCAGCGCGCCGACGGTCAACTCCTACCGGAGGCTGTGGGACACCGGCTTTTGGGCGCCCGTCTTCGCAGACTGGGGCTTCCAGAACCGCACGACCGCCCTGCGGATCAGCGCGCCGGGTCGCTTCGAGTACCGAACGGCCGACAGCTCGGTCAACCCGCACCTGTCCTTCGCGGGGCTCTTGATGGCCATGGACGACGGCCTCGACCGCAGCCTCGACCCGGGTCCGCCCGAGGAGCGCAACATCTATGAGGCCGTGGAGTCGGGCAAGGACGTGCAAAAGATCCCGCTCAACCTCGGCGAGGCCCTCGCGGCGTTCGACGCAGACGAGGTCATCAAGGCGGCCCTGCCTGGCGAGATGTACAGGGTGTTCATGCACTACAAGACCGACGAGTGGGAACGGTTCCTGCACACGGTTTCTGACTGGGACGTCGAAGAGTACTTGGACGTTCTGCCCTGATCCTGCCGCACTGATCCCAACAATGCCGACGCCTGCGGGGCCGGCCCACGACACACACCACACACACTCACCAAGGGGGTAGCACCATGTGCGGTATAGCCGGAGTGATCCACCGCGACGGACGCGCCGACATCGGAGCGGAGCTCACCGCCATGCTCCAATCCATGAAGCACCGGGGGCCGGATTCCACTGGCTACGCGGTATACGGGCCAGCCGACGACCTCGTCGTCATCCGGTTCGTGCTGGCCGAGCCCAACAAGAGCGCCGGCTTCGGCATGGCCGAACGCCTCGAACGCAACCGGGCCGAGGTGGAGAGTCGTTTGGCCAAGATCGGCGCCGAGGTGGCCGCGGTCACCGGCGAGACCGGTTACGCGTTCCGGGCCACCATCCGCTACGGCGGCGACCTCAAGGCGCTGGCCGACTACCTCGAGGACGTGCCCGGCTGCGAGGTGTTGTCGTTGGGCAGCTCCCTGGAGATCATCAAGGATCTCGGCGATGCCGCAACGGTGAGCGATCAGTACAACCTGGGGTCGTTCCGTGGCACCCACGGCATCGGTCATGTGCGCATGGCCACCGAATCCCAAGTGGACCTGGCCAGTGCCCACCCTTACTGGGCCTACCCGTTCGCGGACGTGGCCGTGGTGCATAACGGCCAGCTCACCAACTACCACCAGTGGCGCCGGCGTCTCGAACAACATGGCCACCGATTCCAGAGCAAGTGCGACTCCGAGATCATCGCCGTCTACCTCGCTGAGTACATGTCGAGGGGCCTGTCGCTGGAAACGTCGATGAAGCACAGCCTCGATGAGCTCGACGGCGTGTTCACCTACGTGTGCGTCACCGGCAACCAGATGGGAATCGCCAAGGACGAAATGGCTGCCAAGCCGCTGGTGCTGTTCGAGTCCGAGCCGCTGGTGGCGGTGGCCACCGAGGAAGTGGCCATCCGAGCATTGGTGAAACGCGAGGTGGAAACCCGCGATCCCTACGAGAGAGAGGTGCTGGTATGGCAGGTGTAGGTTCCCGCAGCGGGATCGCCTATGACGCCCGTGGGCTCGTGGAGCCCCATGCGGAGATGCCCGACAACGTCGAACTCGACGGTGCCAGGGCCCGTTTCGACGCAGCTGATCTGACCATCCGCCAGATCAACATGGTGCTGCGCAAACTCATCTACGACGACGGCATCACCGATGTGACGGTGCTCAATCCCGCCTCGAAGCACTCGTTAGCGGTGGGGATACTGAAGCGCTGCCGGATTCACTTCGAGGGAAGCCCCGGCTGGTTTGCCTGCGGGCTCATCGACGGCCCTGAAGTGACGATCAACGGCCGCGTGGGCTGGTCTGTGGCCGAGAACATGATGTCGGGCGTCGTCACGATCGAGCGCGGCGCCGGTTCGCTGACCGGTGCAGCCATCCGAGGCGGCGACCTCATCGTGAAAGGCGATGTCGGTGCCCGTACCGGTATTGATCAGAAGGGCGGCACGATCATCGTGCTCGGCAATGTCGGCATCAACACCGGGTTCATGATGCAGCGGGGACGCCAGATCATCTGCGGCAACGCGGGTCAGAACCTGGGTGACTCGATGTACGACGGCGCCCTCTATGTGGGCGGCAAGGTGGCGTCGCTGGGCGTGGACTGCGTGCCCGGAGAGTGGGACGACGCCGACACCGAGTTCATCGAGCGCAAGTTCCGCATCCATGGGCTCGGCGATCCGCCCGAATTCCAGAAATTCGTCTGCGGCAAGATGCTGCACAACTACGACTTGCTCGAGCCTTCCGAGCGCAAGCTCGTCATCCACTAGGGGAAAGAGACATGGCCGATACGAACGAGGTCAACGTGAGCACCGACGTGCTCGGCAAGAGTCGGATCTTCACCCGCGAGGTCATCAACGACATCCACGTGAAGGCCGAGCTCGGCCGCTACCGGATGCGGGGGTTCTCGATCTTCAAGAAGATCCCCCACTGGGACGAGCTGGTGTTCCTGCCCGGAACCCTCACTCGATTCGTGATCGAGGGCTACCGCGAGAAGTGCGACACCTCCACGGTCATCGGCTCTCGTTTCGCCGCTAAGCCGCTCGAGCTCGAAATCCCGGTGTACATCACGGGCATGAGCTTCGGTGCGCTGTCGCTGGAGGCCAAGATGGCTCTGGCCAAGGGCGCGTCGATGGCTGGCACCGCCACCTGCTCGGGCGAGGGCGGAATGATCCCGCCAGAGCGCGACCTGTCCACCAAGTGGTACTACCAAGTCATCCAGAGCCGTTACGGCTTCAACCCCCACCACCTGATGCTGGCCGACGCGGTGGAGTTCTTCATCGGCCAAGGTTGCAAGGTCGGACTGGGCGGCCACCTGATGGGTCAGAAGGTCACCGAGCAGGTTGCTGAGATGCGGTCGCTGCCGGCGGGCATCGACCAGCGGTCGCCGGCCCGCCACCCTGACTGGCTCGGCCCCGACGATCTGTCGCTGAAGATCCAAGAGATTCGCGAAGCCACTGACTATCAGGTCCCCATTCAGCTCAAGCTGGGATCTGCCCGGGTGTACGACGACGTGCGCATGGCGGCCAAGTGCGGCCCCGACGTCATCTACCTCGATGGGGCCGAGGGCGGCACCGGTGCGGGACCGCATCTGGCCACTGAGGAGACCGGCATCCCGCTGATGGCGGCCATCCCTGAGGCCCGGCGGGCGCTTGAGGATGTGGGCCTCGCCGACGACATCGACCTCGTCGTGGCGGGTGGCATCCGCAACGGCGGCGACGTGGCCAAGTGCCTGGCCTTGGGTGCAGATGCCATCGCGTTGGGCACGGCTGCGTTGATGGCGCTCAACTGCAACAAGGAGATCCCTGGCGTCACCGACTACGAGGGCACGATCGGCGTGCCCGCGGGCGAGTGTTACCACTGCCACACGGGTCGGTGTCCCGTCGGCGTGGCCACCCAGGACGTCGAGCTGCGCAAGCGCTTGGACGTCGATGAGGCCGCTCTTCGGGTCTACAACTTCCTCCTCACCCTCACCATGGAAGTGCAGATGCTGGCCCGGGCTTGCGGCAAGACCGATGTCCATTCTCTGGAGCCCGAGGACCTGGCCGCGCTCACCTACGAGGCGGCCGCCATGGCCAAGGTGCCGCTCGCGGGCACCGACTACATCCCGGGTGTCAGCGAGGAGCGGAACATGCAAGAGATCCGCGACCTCTTCGACCGCTACGTGATCGACAAGGGAGTGTGACATGTCGCAGACCACGAACGCAGCATCTGCTCACACAGGCGAGAGCTCACGCGAGACCCGCACCGTCGCCATCGACGCCGAAGTCCTGGCGGGGAAGCGGTTCGCCTACCAAGAAGACATGTCGCTGGTCACCGACATCGATCTTCTAGCGGTTACCCCAGGGCCCGACATCAACTGGCTCGAGGACATCACACTTCTCGAAGAGGACGGGGTGCCGGCGGTGTTCGACCGCTACTCGAACTCGTTCCTGAAGATCTACTTCGACATCCCGCCCGGCCGCGAGGACGAGATCGCCCGCAAGGTGCTCATGAAGCACCTCACCGAGGGCAACAGCTACGGCATCACCCTCAAGGACATCCACTGCAAGTTCCCGCAGGTGGAGCTGGGGCCGTGGGTCGAAGAATCGCGGATCGTCGGCACCGACTGGCGCAAGCCGGTGCTGGAGGGCTGGACAGCCCCCGGCGGCCACTGAGCCGTCGCACAGAAGCCACTCAAAGCAACTGAACCGAGGAGGCTGCGGTTATGACACTGCCGACCAGGGCCCGCTTTGTCATCATCGGCGGAGGCATTCATGGCCTGTCGACAGCTTGGAACCTTGCCCGCGATCTGAGATCGTCGGGACGGGGATCGGGCGACGACATCGTCGTCATCGACAAGACCGGCGTAGGTGCGGGCGCCTCGGGCATCGCCTGTGGCGTGATTCGCAACAACTACTTCCAGCCCGCCATGCGTGAGCTCATGGCTCACTCGGTGGACGTCTGGGACAGCGATCCCGAGGCGTTCTCGTATCACCCCGTGGGCTACATGCAGATCAGCCATGAGGCGATGCGCGACGACGTGGCGTCGATCCACGCGCAGCAAGAGGCCATCGGCTACTCGTCGACGTTTGTTGAAGGTGCCGAGGCCTCGGCCAGCTACATGCGTGGGATCTTCGATGACTGGCAGGCGCAGGGCATTACCAGCGTCCTGCATGAGCACCGGGGCGGGTATGCCAACAACATGGCCTCGCTCAAGGGGCTGCTCGGCAAGGTCGAAGCCGAAGGCGTCGGCGTGGTCGGCGGCGTGACCGTGACCGGTTTCGACCAGGACAACTCTGGGGCGGTCACCGCAGTCCTCACCGATCAGGGACCCGTGGCGTGCGATCACGTGGTGGTGGCGGTGGGGCCGTGGGTACAGAAGATCTGGGCGATGCTCGACCTGCCGACGACAACCGACGTGCTCGCCAGCGACGGCCAGCTGCACAGCCGTCCGACGTGGACCTACATGTGCCTGCAGGAAGGCACGCTCACAGTCGACCCCGGCTACCTCACCGACAACGAGGGCAACATGCCGCCGGTAGTGCACGTCGACACCGATGCGCCGCTGTACGACGACGACGGGCTCGTGACTGAGGGGCCGTGGGGCGTCTACTACAAGCCGGACTTCAACTTCGGCGGCGTCCAGGGCGGCTATATGCCCTACGTCGTGGATAAGCCGTCTGCCGATGTGGCCGTCGACCCCTACGGACCCGACTCGCCCGACTTCGTTGTGGGGGGCGACTTCTATCGCACCTGGACTGCGGCGTTAGCTCACTGCCACAAGCGCTTCGAGGGCAAGACCCACCTCATCAGCGACGAGCCTTCAGGGGGGATCGGCAGCTTCTCGCCCGACAACTTCCCCGTGTTCGACACCTTCTGCGACAACGCCTACTTCATTGCCGACTCCAATCACGGCTACAAGATGATCGGCGTGGGTGCGCTGGTGGCCAAGGAGCTGCTCGGAGAGCCCCAAGCACTGCTGGAGCCGTTCCGCTATTCGCGTTACGCCGAGGGCCGGCTCCACCCGGTGAGCAACTCGCCGTACCCCTGGAGCTAGCCAGTCCTAGGGTTGGCCAGTCCTGGGGCCGGCTAGGCGCGGGCGCTGGGCCCGTAGGACAGGTGCATGAGGTCGCCCTCGGCGAAGCGCGAGGGGCGCAGTGCCCGGGTGTCGATGGCGGGCGCGTCGCCGACCTGGTCGGTACCGAGCACATGGGCAGCCACGATCTCCCCGAGGGCCGGCGACAGCTTGAGCCCATGCCCTGAGAGGCCGACGGCCAGGTAGAGGCCATCGACTGGGCCGATCTCGCTGGCCCAGCCCAAGATGGGGTGATAGTCGGGTGAGACGTCGTAGGCGCCGCTGGTGGTCGAGACCGTGGCGGCGAAGCTCATCTCGGGCAGACGCTCGGTCATGGCCGCCCTGAGGCGCACGGCGTGCTCCTGGTGGTCCGCGGGCGGTGCGTCGGCGAGCGGATCGGTGACCACTGGCATCTGCGGCGGGTAGGCCACGGCCACGACATGGCGCCCCATGTCGGGGCGGATGACCAGGTTGGAGTTGCCGTCGGTGATGCAGGTTCCCAGCGCGGGCGCCCCAGGGCCCTGCGAGAGGACCGCCATGTCGAGCCGTCGCCGCTCGACAGGCACCTCCACGCCCAGCGGATCGAGAAGGTCGCGCGCCCAGGCGCCAGTGGCGGCGATGACGATGGGAGCCCGGATCTCCCCGGCAGACGTCGCCACGCCCGTCACGGCGTTGCCAGACATCAGGATCTGGTCCACGGCGACCGGCGCCAGCACTGCAGCCCCCGCTGCGGTTGCAGCCGTGAGCCAGCTCAACACCATCTTCGTGACGTCGATGAAGCCGCCGTCAGGTTCGTAGGCGCCACCCGCGAGGCCGTCCGCGTTCACCAGGGGCTCGATCTCAGTGATCTCGCGGCCCACGACGAAGCGTGTATCGACGCCGAGGCCGCGGCCAAGGTCGATGTTGTACTGCAGTCCGTCCAGCTGATCCTCGGTCACCAACAGCATGTAGCCGAGCCGCGCATAGCCGGGGTCGCCGTAGCCCACCTCGGAGTCCCAGTTGCCGATGCAGTGGAACCCTCGCTGGGCGATACGCACCATCAGCTCATTTGAGTAGTGCTGGCGGATCTGGCCGAACGTCCGGCCCGAGATGCCCCCGACGGGCGCCCGAGCATCGACGATGGCCACTCGCAAGTCCGAGTGCCGGGCGAGCTGGTAGCCGATGCTGGCACCGATCACCCCGGCGCCGATCACCACCGCATCGACTTCGGTTGGGATCGCCCTCACAGCTCTGCCTCTCAACGCAATTTCTGGACGCGGCCCTCTGGCGTGCCCCGTGAATCAGCCCGAGTCGGCCAGATAGGACTCGAGCGAGTCGTCGAGAGCATCCTCCCAGGACGTGTGGTGTATCGGCGCCATCGTGCCCGTTATCGGCGAGGTATGGCCGTGGTCGCGGTAGCCAAGGATCGACTGTTTCTTGTGTTTCTTCCAGTCCTTGAACATCTTGTTGATGAGCGGTGTGTTCGGGTCGGGACAGTCGGTCTGGTCCAGCAGGTCCTGTGTGTAATCGCCTTGGAAGTCAATGGCGGCGTAGTCGTCGGGCACCTCGTCTTCCGCGGCCTGGAAGTCGTCAATCCAGCGGGCCTGCTTGTCGGCGTCGGGCAGCTCGATGCGGCCCAGGATGACGTCACGGGCGTACCAGGTCTGGGCGTCGAACATGTTGAACGTGTACCACTGGTCCTGCATCCCCAGGTACAGCATCCGGTTCTCGGGCTGGAACACCACACCCCGGTAGAGCATTGACGAAGCGAGCCGGTTGGCGGTCTTCAGCCGCAGGTCGTCGTCTATGAACGGGAAGTGGTGGAGGTAGCCCGTGCAAGAGACGATGGCGTCAACCTCGGAGCTGGTGCCGTCGGTGAAGTGCACCGTGCGGCCGTCCACGTGGGTGAGGATCGGTTTCTCGGTGATGCCCTCGGGCCAGTCGAAGCCCATCGGCCCGCTGCGCGACGAGCAGATGACCGACTGCGCCCCGTACTTCCACAGTTGTGATGCAACGTCCTCGGCCGAGTAGCTCGACCCGATGACGAGCACGACGCGGCCTTCGAACTGCACGGCGTCGCGGAAGTCGTGGGCGTGCAGCAGTGTGCCCCCGAACGTCTCATACCCGGGGTAGTGGGGCATGTTGGGCGTGGAGAAGTGCCCGGTGGACACCACGACCCAGTCGAAGTCCTCGCTGGTGGTGACGTCAGCGGTGTGGTCGTACGTCGTCACCGTGAAGCCATCACCGGTCGACGACCGGCTCACGCGCCGCACTGATTGGTTGAACCGGATCTTGTCGCGGATGCCGCTGCGGTTGGCGCGGCCGATGATGTAGTCGTAGAGGACCTCGCGGGGCGGGAACGACGCAACCGGCTTGCCGAAGTGCTCCTCGAAGCCGTAGTCGCCGAATTCCAGGCACTCCTTGGGGCCGTTGGACCACAGATACCGGTACATGCTCCCGTGGCACGGCTCGCCGTGTTCATCGAGTCCCGTGCGCCAGGTGTAGTTCCACAGTCCGCCCCAGTCGTCCTGCTTCTCGAAGCAGACGAGCTCGATGTCCGAGGCCTCTGCTGAGCTGTCACTGGCGAACGCGTGCAGCTGCGAAAGTCCGCATGGCCCCGCGCCGATGATGGCTACCCGTGTCATGTCTGAGTCCCCCCTGTGGTTAGATGTCTATGCAACGAGAGTAGAACAATTCTCAGTCTTGCATCCCTGCGCAAGGACGCAGGACACGCCTAAGCGCGGACTCGGGACTTGTCGGGATCGTAGAACGGGTACCGCACTACCTCGGCACTGATGCGCTTCTCGTGGCCGTCCAGCTTGCCCACCTCGACGGCCGTGCCGATCTCGTTGTAGGGCAACGCCATGCGGCACAGGGCGATGTTCTTCCGCAGGATGGGGGAGATGGTGCCGCTGGTGACCACACCGACGTGGTTGCGCCCCACGTACACGCCGTCGCCGAGCGCCGCCGGCTCGCCCCCGGAAAGTTCCAGCCCCACCAGCCGCCGCTGGGGGTTGTCGCGCCGGTCAAACAGGGCATCGCGCCCAATGAAGTCGTCTTCCTTGGTCTTGAGCGGGACCGTGAAGCCGATCCCCGCCTCGTAGGGGTCGGTCTGGTCGCAGAACTCGTGGCCGGCGAAGACCAGCCCGGCCTCGATGCGCAGCATGTCGAGCGCAGTCAGGCCCATGGGCACGAGCCCGTGGGGTGTGCCCGCCTCAAAGATGGCGTCCCACACTGCCGGGGCGTCGGAGGGGTGGCAGAACACTTCGAAGCCGAGCTCGCCGGTGTAGCCCGTGCGTGAGACGACGATCGGGATGCCGTCGTGGTCCCCGATCCGCGCAATCGCGAACCGGAACCAGCCCAGCTCCTCCACGGTTGGCTGGTCGGGGCGCGTCCAGATGACCTCGTCGAGTATCCGGCGGCTGTTGGGGCCTTGGATCTGCAGGTTGTGGAGCTGCTCGGTGGAATTGCGCACCCAGACAGCCAAGCCGAGCCGCGCGGCCTGCTCCCGAAGCCAGATGCCGCTGTAGCCGAGCTGGCCGCCGATCCAGCGGAAGTTCTCGCGCGCCAGCCGGAAGACGGTGCCGTCGTCGATCATTCCGCCGGTGGGGTGGCACATAGCGGTGTACACGACCTGCCCGTCAGCCAGCTTGCGTACGTTGCGGGTTACGCACGTCTGCATCAGCACTTCGGCGTCGGGCCCCGTCACCTCAAACTTGCGAAGGGGCGACAGGTCGATTGCCGCCGCGGCCTGCCGGCACGCCCAATACTCCTCGACGGCGCCGTGTGCCGTGTAATGGTCGGCCAGCCAGTAGCCGCAGTACTCGCTGAGGTTCCGCGTCAAGGCGGAGGTGCGGGGGTGGAATCCAGTCTCTCGGGTGAGCTGGGCTTCGGAGTCCGCGGTCATTCTGATCGCCGTCGCTTTCTTGAACATGTTGGCTGCGGGGTACACCCTGACCGCGATGTCGGTGGGGTTCCAGCCGTTGGCAGCGTCGACATCGCACGGGCACGCGGTGCTGACGCACACCAAGTCCTCCAGCGCCCGCAGCAGCACATAGTCGCCAGGGCGCGACCACGGCTCGTCGAGGTAGATCTGATTCGCGTCATCGACCTGGGTGTTGTAGAAGAAGTTGATCGCCTCCCAGCCCCGCCGTGCAGCGACTCCGAAGGGATCGAGGATCCCGTTGATGTTGTCGGTGCAGTTGATGTGGCCGGGGTAGCCCATCTCCTCGTAGTAGCGGGCGTTGCAGGCAGTGTTGAAGGTGTCGTGGCGGCCCACCGTGTCCTGCACCACTTCGACAAGCGGCTGCATCTTGGCGTTGAAGAACTTCGAGTACAGGCCAGGTGCCGGGCAGCTCGCTCCCATGAGGGAGCGGGTGATGGTGGCGTCGAGGCCGAGCTCGGAGCCCGCTTCGAGGTCCGACACTGCGAAGCACTGGAAGTCCGAGCACTGCCGTCCCTCCATGTCCACTACTTGGAACCAGTCGCCCACCGATACCTGGTAGGCGCGAGCTGTGCTGGCCAGCACGATGAAGTCCTGGCTGGGGTCGGCCAGCGGTGTCGGCAGCAACGGCTCGGCCTGGGGAGTGGGTTCGCGACGGTGCACGTAGGCAATCAGGTCGGTGGGCGGGGCACCGCCGTGGGCCGACATGGCTCCGCCAGGCGCGACCACTACGCAGGCGACGACGGCTTGGGCGATGACGCGGGCGCTGCTGCCCGCAGGAGTGTCGCCGACGAAGAGTCTTCGTGGCGTCGCGGCCTGCATGGCGGCCATGTCGATGCCGACACGCTCGAGCCCGGCCCGCACCCGGCGGGCGTCGTGAAGTGCCGCCGAAAGGATGCCCACTGCGGCCCGCTCGTCCGACCGACCGTTTTCAGTTCCGGCTGCTGTTTCCAGCAATTCGGGGTCTGACGTCCCAGCGTGATCGAAGGCGACCAGCTCGCATGGCTGGCAGCCCTCAGGATCGACGATCTCCAACTCGTCGCCGGCAGCGAGCGCCAGCACCGTGGCGCCGCCACCGGTCACCCGGTAGCGCTCCACGCCCGGTCCCAGCATCACCGCCGGCGGCCCAGAGGGCCCGAGAGTCCACGCCGAGGCGGCCCGTCGGCGTCACCGCCGTCATCATCGCCAGCGCCGCCATCGGGAATGCCGGCGAACATGTCCCATACCAGCAAGACGACGGCCACTGCAGACGCGATGATCGCGACCCACAAGCCCGAGCCCGGATCCGGGTTGTTGACGCCGGACGGATCCAAGACTTCGCGCACTGCGATTGCGCCAGCGAAACCGGCGCCGATCCACGCCGGACGCCAACGGATCTGCACCGCTGCGATCGTGACGATGCACACGACGAAGAGGAGCCTGCCGATACCGGTGCCGATGCCGCGCACAGTCTGGGTGCCGCTCAGTCCGCCGTTGACGTGCCACGGCAGGAACATCGCAGCGCCGGCAACCGCAGAACTCGCTTGGGCGATCCGCAATCGGGCGACTCTCACAAGGCCAACTTAGGTTCTCAACGCGCTGGCAGACGCCGCGTCGCCGATGGGCGGCGCGGCGTCTGCCGCGGTGTTCGGATTGAAATTGCCTTTTGCCGTCAGCCGACGACCTGGATGGCAATGATGGCGAAGACGATGCAGGCGATGGTGAAGACCACTACCGCCATCTCGACCCGCTTGTCGTGGCCCTGCAGGCCTTGGAACGCAATCTGCTTGCGACGAGCCATGTCAGTCCTCCTAGCTGTACTTGTCAGCGAGACGGTCAGCTGCATGGTTGAGCAGCTTGTCCTCACGCACGGTCACGATGAGTGCCGCAGCCACCGAGATGACTATCCCGATGATTGCTAGGACGTACGAGCCAGTGTTGCCGCCCGGACCCCATGTGAAGTACCCGGTCGTGCCATCGGCGGCTTCAAGGGCCGCTTCCCAACTGTCATAAGGGAAGGTGTTCATTCAGTCCTCCTTAGTGCTGAACGATGTCAGTGGTTATGCCGGTCATGTCCCTGTGCCTCCTGCTGCGCTCGCTTCTGCTTGCTCCAGTACCCGGCGGCCGAGACCAGCAGGTACATGACGGCAAGTGCAAGAACGAGCTGCAGCCATGAGGCGGACACCCGACTAGCGGTTGGCGAGGTAGTCGGCCTTCAGCGTGTCGGCTGCAGGCCCCTCGGATCCGTCGGCATGGATGATGGGTTCTTCGGCTCGGCCGAACTCCGGATAGAAGTCCGTCTCGTACTCAGCCATGTCGAGGCCCTCGATCTCCACTTCGGGTGGCACCCGCAGCAGATTCAGCTTCTTCAAGACCAAGGATGCGAGGTAACCGGTCACGAACGCCAAGGCGAAGATTGCCGCCGTTCCCACGAGCTGGCCCAGGAAGGTGGTCTTCACCCCGGCGGGCCCTGTCGGGTAGCCACCGGCGAAGATGCCGACAGCCATGACACCCCAGAAACCCATGACACCGTGGACCGACACAGCTCCGACCGCATCGTCGATGCGGGCCTTCTGCTCGATCCAGCTGCCCACCATGAAGGCGAGCCCGGCCGAGAAGAACGCGAGGATCAGCACCAGATTCGGGCTGTAGATGTCGGCTCCCGCCGAGACAGCCACGACACCGGCCAGACCACCGGAGATGGTCCAGAACGGATCGCCCTTGCTGAAGACGTAGCCGCCGGCGAAACCGCCGGCGAAGCCCATCGTGATGGTGTAGGTGATCGCCGACAAAGTGGCCGGGTTGAAGTAGATGTTCGCCCAGCCAGGCGTCGTATCCGCCGTGATGGCCAGGCACGCCGCATAAAAGGCGTAGAAGGCCGTGAAGATGATCATCAGTCCCATCAACGTCAGATGGAGGTTGTGGGGTTTGAATGCCCGTGTGCCGCCATCCTTGTCGTATCGGCCGATTCTCGGTCCGAGATTGAAGAGCACCCCTAGAGCGAAGATCCCTGCGACACCGTGGACCACGCCGGAAGCGGCGAAGTCGTGGTAGCCGAAGTGAACCGTCAGCCAGCCGCCGTAGCTCCAACCCCAGGCGGCCGCAACCACCCAGACGATGCCGCCCATCAGGGCAGTCAGCCAGAGGTAGGCCGAAATTCGGATTCGCTCTAGCACTGAGCCCGACATGATCGAGCCGGTCGTCCAAGAGAACAGCACGAAGGCTGCCCAGAAGACGCCGGTGATGTTGTCGCCGAGGTTCGGTCCGGCGGAGCCGTCCCATGGCAGGCCGTACTGACCGCCGCAGAAGAACAGATCCGCAAGTCCTGCGGGGCTGTTACCGCTTGAAGTTCCGGTGAACTTCAAGCCCTCCTGCATGCAGAAGTAGACGTACCAACCGACGTAGTAGAACGTTGGCGTCACGACGGCGATCGTCATGATGTTCTTCATCGCCGTCGACATGATGTTCTTGCGACGGCTGACGCCTGCCTCGTAGGTCATGAAACCTACGTGCAGCAGCCACATGATCGCGACGGTGAAGAAGTAATAAGCCTCCGTGAACACAACAGACGTGTCCATCGCGCCTCCCCCCATTTTCGGTTTGCGCTTGAGTCCCTAACAACCCGGGCCTCAGACCAATTGGGGGAGACCGTAACACGTTCGCAATGTTCGCATGAACATCACCCGCCCGATGGGTTGATATTGAACCTCGCGGGAGATTCGCGCGCGAATTCAGCCGGGCAGCCGCGCGCCGCCGGTCAGTTGTCGTCGGGCTCGCTGACGTTGACCTGGCGGAGCTTCCCGGTGCCGGCGTCCACCCAGATGGCTGCGTGATGGAGGAAATCCTCCGGTCCCCCTTCGGGGTCTTGGACCGTGAAGACAACGACCCACATCGCAGTCGGGGGGAAGCCTTGGCGCAGAATCTTGGTCTCGGTTCGCTCAGGCGTGAAGGCGTCGGGATGGGCCTCGAGGGCGCCCTGGGCGGTGGCGATGGCCTGGCCCTCCTCGATGTCGACTCCAGAACAGCTTCCTGGAAAGAAGACGAGGGCAACGACCAGAATCAGGCCCACCACGATGAGCAGGATTGGGCGACCCGGCATCCCGCGTATCCGGCCCAACAGGCCCTTCGGCCCGGTCGGCGGCTCGGGGGGCATCGACTCGTGTTCAGGCATCTTGGCGTCCTACGGCTCGCAAGCTTGCGGGATCAGTCGTCTCGGGGCGGTCGAACGACGAAGCGCAGGATGAGGTAACCCGCCACATGGGTGATGGCCACGAAAGACACCCACCACAGTAAGACCGTTTGCCGGTAGCCGCGTTCGCGGCACTCCCAGTAGCTGAGACCAACCGCAGCGACCAGAAGGATCCACAGAAAGATGCTCCGGCGAGCGAAGCCGGTATCGCTGATCCAGTCGGCGACGATCATCAAGCCCATTGCGTCACCCTCCCGCTGCGCTGCGCTGCTCACTGGCGGGATACACCTTGATGGAGATGAACCGTACCGGCAACTCCACGAGTTCAACCGGGCCGTGGGCCACCTCGCCGTGGATCTGCATGGTGTCGCCAGTGTTCAGCAGGTAGGCCTTGCCGCCGTAGCCGTAGTAGAGCGACCCCTCCAGGACGTGGAGAAACTCGACGCCGGGATGCTGGTAGAGGGGGAACACACCGCCCGGCTCGGTGATGGTGGTGATCATCGGCTCGATGATCCGGTTGGGTCCGCGCAGGGTTCCGAGGTCTTGGTACAGGCGATCTGGTCCGCCCCGGTCGTGGTGGATCTCATGGCCTTCGCCCGCCCGGACGATGACCAGATCGTGCTCCTCGTCGAGACCCCGGAACAACGCGGTCACCGGCACCTTGGCAGTCGCTGCTAGGCGAGCGAGCGTCGACAGGCTGGGCGCGCTCTGGCCGTGCTCGATCTTGGAAAGCATGCCCAGCGAGATGCCGGCGTCGGAGGCGAAGGCCGACATCGTCATGTTCAACGCTTGGCGAAGTTCGCGTACGCGGCTGCCGACCACGCGGCAGAGCTCGGCGGTGGTGAGCGGAGACTCGAGGGCCGTCTCCGAGAGGCTCAGCGAGTCGGGATCGCCAAGGCCGGGAGTCCCCTCGGGGCTCTCCTGCGGGTCAGGGTTCGTTTCCCCGCCACTCGTCATCGCCCCGATAGTGCCAGATAGTGGCTAGGAGCCGTAACTGGCCGACCCGAAGTGCTTTGGCTGGTTCGTCGCGTTGGGGCTCAGATTCCGGCTGCCGCGGCGAAGGCCCGCAGCTCGCGCTCGACGTCTCCCATCGGCTGGAACGACACCTCGGTGATGCCTGCTGCGGCAAGTCGATCCATGCGCTCGGGCACCTCGGCGGCGTGGCATACGAAAGGCGCAATGCGCAGCGATTCGGGGGTAAGGACTTGGCGATCGATGGCGTTCAACTGGGTGAGGTGACCTTCGTGGAGCGACAGGTGAATTGTTGCGGGGTCCATGTCTGCGGTGATCTCGGCGAAACGCCCAGCATTCGGCAGCGTGCCGAGCCGGGCATCGCGCTGTTCCAGGAAGGCGTGGTACGCCACGCTCACGCCGGGGCCGGCGGTGTCCATCACGCGAGGGGACTCGATCGATTCGTCGTCGTCCATGATCGTGCCGAAGCCGAGCAGGATGACATCGTCGATCCCGTTGTAGTCGGCATCAGGACGGGGTCGCGAGGTGAACACGCCGGCGCCCATCTTGGCGGCCGCGGCGAGTCCTCGGGGGCCGTTCACGCCCAGGATCCACGGCACCTCGATCGGTCGCTCGACCGCCTGACCAGGCCAGTGCAGCATCCGCGCCGCCCTGCCGTCGACCTCGACGATCTCGCCCCGAAGCAGTGCTTGCACGTCGGCGACCATGCCGGGGAAGTCGGCCCAGCGCAACGGCTTTTGACCCATAGCCCGGCGACCCGTGAAGCCGGTGCCGGCGCCGATGATGACCCGGTCGGGACCGACCAGGCCGACCAGCGTTGCGATGGCCGCAGCCGTCGTCATCGGGTGGCGCAGCGACGGGATGAGTACGCCCGGTCCGAGTCGGATGCGCTCGGTGCGAACCGCGGCGAGTGCGAGCGTCATCCAGACGTCGAGCTGCAGCGCCGGGGTGTCATAGACCCATGCGGTCTCGTAGCCCAACTGCTCGGCCAGCACAATGTGGTCGGGTGTCTCGGGAACGGGCGGGAATGCAGCAGAGATCTTCATGGCGGCAGTCTTGCGGACCGAGGCGAGCTCCACTGAATTGTCGATGCGGCGTGTGCGACGCTGTGCCCATGGAGATCTCCAAGGCACTCGACTACGTCCGCAAGAACGATCGGGGGGTTCTGGCGACCAAGGCGCGTGACGGGACACCGCAGCTCTCGCCGGTGACGGTGGCAGTCGTCGACGACACGGTGGTGATGAGCACTCGCGAGACAGCGTTCAAGACCAAGAACCTGCACCGCGATCCGCAGTCGTGGCTGTGTGTGTTCCCCGAGAAGTGGTTGGGTCGCTGGGTCCAGCTCGAGTGCCAAGCCGAGATCATCTCGGGCGCGGCTGCGCTCGATCCGCTCGTCGAGTACTACCGCACGGTCAGCGGCGAGCACCCCGACTGGGACGACTACCGCCGGGCGATGGTCGAGGACCAGCGCTGCCTGGTCCGCTTCCACATCACCAAGGCTGGCCCCGACAAACATGGCTGAGCTGGCGCTGCTGATCCGGCAAGGCTGATCCGGCGCGGCTGGTCGCCTGCCGGGGCGGCGTATCGATTCGGGCGGAGCTCAATACCAGTCGTAGGCGGCGCGGGGCCGCTGCGCCCAGTTGGCTTGGCCGATCTGGCGCATTCCGTCGCCGAGGCTCGACATCTGGTCGGCGTACAGGCCGATTCCGATGTCGTGCCACGAGCCGTGTCCGGCAAACACCCACTCGACGCGCAGCGTCGAGAGCAGGTCCACCGAGCCGGCGAGCTCATCCCATGAGTGGAAGGTCTGCTCTCCGAAGACGTCCAGCTCGTTCCGGCGGTGGTTCCAATGCAGCGTGTCGCCAGTGAACAGCCACCGGTCGTCGACGTGGAAGACGACCGAGCCCTCGGTGTGGCCCGGCACCGGGATGGCGACGGTCCCCGGAGAGATCACGGCGGGGTCGTCGCCGTCGAGGATCACCGTGGCGTAGGGAGCGGCGTCCGCGTCGGCGGCATGGATCCACACCTCCGCGCCGAAGTGCTCGGCCCACCGGTCGGCGTCGGCAACGTCGTCGCGGTGACTGAGCAGCACGTGCCTAATCCCGCCGAGGTCGTCGACTCGCTCGGCGAGGCCGCGCAGGTAGCGGGGCGAGTCGACCATGAGGTTTCCGTCGGGCCGTTCAACGAGATACGAGTGCGCACCGAACGAAGATCGGGCGTTGTGCCCGAGTGCCCACACGCCGGGTGTCAGCTCGTAGGGGAATGGCGGGCTGAGCGGGCGGCGGATCTCGAGGTTGCCGATCGACTGCGTCGGGCACGCCTCGGCCGCCCGCCACAAAGCGGCAGTCTCGGCCGGGCTCTCAGGCTGGCGCGCCAGGTACGAAAGCCCGCTGTCGTCCATCTCGATGAGCCCAGGAGCCCAGTGCCGGGCGACATCGCATCGGATGCAGCGCGTATCGACGAACCACGGCCCGCCGACATTGTCCGGATGCGCCACATCGGCACGTGCCATCGCCTGCACCCCCTCGTAGCCCTCGCTCGAATGCTAAGTCCGCTGCACCGCCGCTGAGTGCCCCGTCGATGTAGCGGCCGGCGAGTGGTGTATTATTGGTGTATGGCACGCACAAACATTGACATCGACGAGGCGGCGTGTTCGCGCGTCATGGTGCGATACGGGCTCACCAGCAAACGGGCGGCCGTGAACTTCGCCTTGGAACTGGCTGCGGAAGAACCCATGTCCCTGGACGAAGCGCTTGCCATGAGGGGTAGCGGTTGGGAAGGTGACTTGGAAGCGATGCGTGGAGGCAGGATCGAGCACTTGTGACCCAGTCACGGCCAAGGGCGCGTCCAGCGGTCGCGACAGTTCTCGTCGAGACGTCCGCTTGGGTCGCGTACCTGCGGGATGATCACGGTCGCATTTCTGACGCCGTGGCATCGGCATTGGCCGGTGGCGCGCTCACCTGCGATGCCATCCGTATGGAGCTTCTGGCTGGTGCTCGCAATGAAGTCCACGTAGCCCGGCTACGTGCGCTGCTTGGGCGCGCTCACGTCGTTCCTACGAACACGATCGACTACCAGCGCGCTGCACTGCTGTACCGAACGTGTCGGCAGTCAGGCTCGACCGTGCGCAACATGATCGACTGTCTCATTGCGGCAATTGCCATCAGGAGCGGCGCGGAAGTGCTCCATGCCGATCGTGACTTCACGGCGCTCGCACGCCACACTCGGCTGCGCGTCCATCCGGCATCGCTGAATTGATCGATATTGGGCGTCGCAAAGAATGTGACCTGACAAGAGTCTCGGCTCAAGCGCCCTGAGTGCATTGTCCGTCGTACTGGCCGGTGGGGCCCAGTCCATCGGAATGTTCCGAGGAGGCAGACCGCCGAGCAGCGGCAGTCCCGCGGCGATTCAGGATTCAGTCGCAGCCGTCCGGCCAGGTTGGTGACTACATGGCTCGGGTCGCCTCACCGGGATCGAAGTGCACTGGGTTGAAGCCATGCCCGAGCCATTCGGTCAACTCCTGATGGTCCGGATGTTGCTTGTCGGCGATCGCCTCGAGCAGATTCGCGTAGCCCCACCAGCCGCCGCAATCTTCAGGCGGGCACGCCCGGCGACCGGCAACGCAGCGTGGGTAGGTCACGCCTGCCTCGGCGGGCACTATTGCTTCGACGAGGATGTCGTGCTCCCAACCGTCGCCGAAGTCATAGTCCCATCGCATCTTTGCGCCCACTTCGCCGAGCACTGTGCCGAGTCGGTACTTGGACTCGTCGCGGGACTGACGGCCAAACGGAGAGTCGTCGAATGGTCCAGGTCGCTGGTAGGTGACGCCGTCGATCTCGAACGAATGGAGGTGGTAGCCCTCCCAGCCCATCCCCCTCACCAGAAGGCCGGCGAGATTGTGAAGGGCGATATTGGACGGCACTTCGATGCGGCGCCAAACACGAGGCTTCACGGACTTCAGAGAGATCTTCAGCGTGTGGACGGTTGCCATGTGCGGAGTACCTCGGTTCGGACGCAGTCGAAGATGCCGTGCAGGATGCCGACGATAACGAATTCGCCGGATTCCTCGTCGCTGAGACACCGGTCGACGATTGCGTCGTTCCCGACGAGCCGAGCGATCAGCCGACGCTTGACACGGCCAAGAGCGCCGGGGCAAGACTTGTCGAAATCGTTCACACGTTCCGGCTCCCGGATGGCCTCCTCGCGGCGTCAGGAGACCCGTGCGATCGTCGCATCATCGAGTCGGCGCTGCACCATGGAAATTGCCGTGAGCGCCTCAAGCAGTTCGTCGTCGCTGACCTTGCGGCGCAGCCTTGGGTCGTGAGCCGGCGGGTTTCGGTAGAGGCCCAACAGTCCGATCGCGAAGTTGGCGAGGCCCGATTGCTCGCTGCGATCCGACGGTGTGCGGCCAGCGTTGATGGCGACGGCGGGACCACTGGACGGAGTGAGTGTTGCGTTGATCAAGTCCGCGCCATCGTCGACACGACCCGTGAGCACGCGGAGGCGATCTGGAATGCTCTTCGCAGCCTCGTGCACTGCGTGAAAGTTGTCCCTTCGCAGAAGCTCATCAGTGCAGTAACGCAGGACATCGGGATGGGTGCCGCGTCGACGGAACTCGGTACGCAGGCTGCCGGCTCGTCGAGCGGCCTCGTCAAGAGTCGTCGCCGCACCGTCTCGCAGGCGGGCTACCTGGCCATCGTCCTTGACTCTCAACCCCGTGTGTACAAGAACCTCGTTGAGGTCGTCTTGCCGACGGCTACGCAGCGCGGGATCGCTTCGGTACTTGACCGGCGACATCGCTTCCCGAATGAACGCCACAACACAGTTGCCGGCATCGTCCTGGGCCTGTCTGTCCGCGAGCGCTTCGTAGAGCCGATGGCGCTTGGTGATGGTGGGGCTCACGTCGGAAATACGAACGTCCGCGAGGGTGCGTGCGATCTCGCTGCCAGTCAGGCCGTACTGCGTCTCGCCCAAGACATCGGCGATGCCCTGAACGATCGCCGGTTCGAACAGCGGGATGAGGTTCTTGGCCATGCTCGGAGGGTAGGGAAGACGATGGGCCCGTCGGAATGTTGGGCGGCCATACAAACGTCATTGCTGCGATCGAGCGAAGCTGAGAGCATCCAAGCGTGCAATCGAAGCCCGCAGCCAGATTCGTCTCCCAGCTCCTTGCTGGACTTGTCCTTCAACAATGGGTGTTGCCAGTCGTCATTACCGCAGCCGGATTGCTCATCGGGCTCAACTCTGACGTGCCGCCCTTCTACGTGTTCGTTGGAACTGTCATTGTGCTTGCCCAGAGCGCAGTTGCGCTGTTGCGATACTCAGAGTGGAGGAGTCGAATCACCGCCAAGGACAAGCTCGGATTCCAAGGAGGACGAGTCGTTTCGGTACTCGACGAGCAGGGACAGATCGCGGGCTTCCACCTCGGATTCACTCTCAACAACTTCGCCTCGTTCCCCGTGGAGTTCGAAGTTGAGCGGATCGAGTCGCGAGTGATGGATCGCGTCTCAACCAAGGACAAGAACCTACATCCGGTGTTGGTCTCGTCAGGTTTGACGGGCTGGTGGCAAGACGGTGTCATCGAACTTCCCGACTTGCCAGCAGCAAGGTCAATCGAGGGGCGACTTGAAGCTGAGATTGTCTACGGACGTGCCGGTAAGCGCCGTCACGTCCTCTCACTCGACAAGAAAGTGCTGTTGACGATCGATCCGGATCGAAGGCTGATTGGCAGTGAGTGGTTCAGTGGACGATGACCGGGCAAGCAAGCGTCGACGGCAGTTCGTAGAGACAGGGACCCGCGGGCACCGTCGTGGCGAGTGCTGTAGAGCAAGTTCCGCGGGAAATCGTGGGTCCCCCAGGAAATCCGCGGAGTTCACCGCCGGCCGGTGATTATCGGGGATCCCCATCCTTACGGCCGTCGGCCGGTTGCACGGCGTCGAAGATGCTCTGCAGGATGCCGGTGATGACGAATTCGCCGAATTCGTCATCGCTGAGACATTTGTCGACGATGGCGTCGTTCCCAGCGAGACGCGCGATCAGCAATTGCTTGACGCGGTCGAATGCGCCGAGGCGGAACTTATCGAAGTCATTTGCGCGTGCTGTCTCTCGGATGGCCTCCTCGCGGAGTCCGTCTTCCTGGATCTGCTGCAGGAACAGTCGGTCGCTCTCGGTGAAATCGGTGCTGAAGCGGTCGTTGAGCAGCTCGATGATCTCGGACAGCGGTGCCGAGTCGTCCTCGGCCAACCCAGTGCCGACGGCCGTCGGACTGGCGACCGTTGCGTCGACCTCGTCGCCCAAGCTGATCGCACCGGAGGACGTTCGCTGGAGCCGGTAGTACTCAAGGTCTACGTCGCCATCGAGGTGGATTGGCGTGAAGTCTCCACCAACGTGCAGGTGCGGCAGCAGCTTTCGACCATACGAGTAGAGCCGTTCAAGGTCGCAGTCGGCGTAGGGGATGATCTGGCTCAGGAAGGCGTACAGGCTCACATAGGCACTGAGCTGGTCCCTGAAGGCGACTTGTGCGTCCTCGTCGAGGTCAGCGAACCGATCGACCGCAGGCTGCAACGCAGCCTCAAGGCGGGCATGGTCGCTCGCCCGCTGCTTGTGAGGTGGCAGGTAGAAGATCTGTGCAAACTGCTCGATCTCGCTCTCGTAGTACACCTGCACGCCATCGAGATCGTGCTTGAGGCTTTCCAGTTGGTACGGGTCCGAGGTTTCATGCAACTGGGTCACATCGAAGTACGGAGCGAATGCGGTCGCAATGTCCGCGGGGCTATTGACGAAATCGAGTACGAACGGCGCCTGCTTCCCAGAGGCGACACGGTTGAGCCGCGACAAGGTCTGCACCGCATGGACGCCACTGAGACGCTTGTCGACGTACATGGCCTGCAGCAGCGGCTGGTCGAAGCCGGTCTGATACTTCTCGGCGACGATCAGAATCTGGTAGTCCGGCGAGGCGAATCTCTCGGGCAATGCAGACTCGCTGATGGGTTTGCCGGTGATGACATCGATGTTCATTTTGGGCTCGGTGTATTCGGCATCGAGCCCGGGAACCGAGACAGAGCCACTGAAGGCCACGAGCGGTCTCACGTCGTCGTAGCCCTGCTCATCGATGTACTTCGTGAACGTCTCCATGTATCGCACGGCATGCAGGCGGGACGATGCGACCACCATTGCTTTCGCCCTACCGCCCATGCATGGCCGCACGTGCTCCCGGAAGTGCTCGATGATGACCGACGTCTGCTGCTCCAGCCGATGAGCATGCAGTTGGGAGAACTTCGCAAGCTTCTTCGCCGCTTCACGTCGAGGGAACTGCGGGTCGTCCTCGGCGGTCTTGACTAGCCGGTAGAAGGTGTCGTAGTCGGTGTACTTCCCGAGAACGTCGAGGATGAAGCCTTCCTCGATGGCCTGTCTCATGCTGTAGGTGTGGAACGGTTCCGGCTTGCCGTCTGCGCCAAGTCGACCGAAGAGCTCGATCGTCTTGCCCTTTGGCGTCGCGGTGAATGCGAAGAAGCTCAGGTTCGGCTGCCGGCCGCGTGATGCAACGACCGCATTGAGACCGTCCTCCCAGTCTTCGGGAGCTTCATCGCTTGTCGCGCCCGCGGCACCGAGCAGCGACTTCATGTCGTGGGCGCTCTCGCCGGTCTGGCTCGAATGAGCTTCATCGACGATGATCGCGTACCTGCGTGAGGCAAGCTTCTTGGCCCACTCGGCAGCTTGGGCATGCTCGCTTGCGTCAGGCATCTCGTCCGGATCGGCTCCGGCGAGCCGCAGCAGTTGTCGCATGACGAATGGGAACTTCTGCAGGGTGGTGATGACGATCTTCGTGTCGTCCACCAGGGCTTGAGCGAGCTGCTGGGAATCCTGATCGATTGCCTGCACGACTCCTTGTGTGTGCTCGATCTGATAGATCGCTTGCTGCAGTTGTGCGTCAAGCACGCGTCGATCAGTGATGACCAGCACGCAGTCGAACACCTTCTTGTCTCTGGTGTTGTGCAGGCTGGACAGGTGGTGGGCCAGCCATGAGATCGAGTTGGTCTTGCCACTGCCGGCGGAGTGCTGAATGAGGTAGTTGTGGCCGGGGCCCTCTGCGCGTGCGGCTTCGACGAGCGCCTCGACTGCGTGCAACTGGTGGAAGCGAGGAAAGACCAGCGTCTCGCGCGGGACGGTGCGGGTGCCCTTGTGATCCGAGACCGTTTCCTCACGACGCTCGAGAAACATGTACGAGCCGATGACCTCCAGGAAGCGTTCGCGCTCAAGCACTTCCTGCCAGAGGTAGCCGGTCCGGTACCCCGATGAGTGCTGGGGGTTGCCGGCGCCGCACGTCATTTCACCCGGATGACTGCCGCGATTGAACGGCAGAAAGCGCGTCGAGGCCTTCGCAAGGCGCGTCGCCATGTGTACTTGCTCGGTATCGGCAGCGAAGTGCACGAGTGCCCGCTTGCGGAACCTGAACAGCGGTGCATTGGGGTCGCGGTCCTCGCAGTACTGCTGCACTGCGTCGCGCCAGTGCTGGTTCGATAGTGGGTTCTTCAGCTCGCAGGTGGCCACTGGCACTCCATTGAGCGCCATGACCAGATCCACCGTGTCGGCCTCGCCAGGATGACACCGCACCTGGCGGGTGACGGTCAACTCGTTGCTGGCAAATTGCGCTACCGCTTCGGGGTTCAGGCTGTGCGCTGGCTTGAACCACGCGAGTCGATGCGTCCTCCCGTAGAACTTGAACCCGTGGCGAAGGACATCGAGCGTGCCCTTCTTGTCGAGTTCGCGTGCCAAGGTCGCGATGATCTGATTCTCCAGTTCGTTGCCATGCAGTGCAGCCATCTCGGCCCAGAGCTCCGGCTGGGCAGTTTGCAGAAACGCCACGACACGGCCTGGGAAGAGCGCCAAGTCGACGTCCCACTCAGCGCGGGCGCCCTCGACCCACCCCACCTCAGTGAGCATCGACACGATCGTCGATTCGAGCGCAGCCTCATCGGTTTGTCCTGATTTCACGCTGCAGCCTCTGACGCCGCTGTTGCGGCATCTCGTACGTCGATCTTCCCTGTCACGGCGGCCGAGATCAACGCAGTTCGGTACTCGTGCAGGCGTTCGATTGCCTCATGTGCCGAAGCAGCGAGCCGGGATGATCGAACCTCCACCGATTCGATGTAGGCGACGATGGCCACCTGTTCGGGCAGGGGCGGCACGGCTGTCTGGAGTGACATGAACTGTTGGGGATAGAGCCGGAGCCGTGACGACCAGATGCCGCGGGATTCAGATGTCATGCCGAGCACGTAACGACGAGACCGATACGCCCGGTCGAGAAACTCGGGCAAGAGGCGATCGGTATCAGGTGTGTAGATGTTGTACGAAGGGCTAATGAGGCCCGCTTCGGTCGTTGTCCCGGCAGCGCCCATCCACGCCCACATCGTGTTGATCACGAGATCACCTGCTTGGCAGCACTTGTAGCCCTCAAGCGACTCTGCCATGAACATGCCCACATCGGGCTTTTCAGAGCGGCGCGTCACACCGGTGAGGTGCGAGACCGTCAAGAGCTCGCCATCGCCGTCGTCTGACCGCTGGTCCCGCTCCCGGAACAGTCGTCGGTTGTCGACGACCTGCCAGTGGGCGGGGACCTCGCCGAGCCATTCCACGCCTGATGGCTTCATGCGAGGCGAAGGATCGAGCCCTGCCGCCTTCGCAGCCTCTGACGGCAATCCTTGGGTCACGGTGCGAGCGATGAGGGCTGTTCGGTACTCGTCAAGCCGTTCGATCAGCTTTTGTTGTTTCGCGATCAACGAGTCGATTCGGGCAGTCTCCCGGTCGAGATAGTCGGCGACGTCGTGTTGCTCGCGCACAGGGGGCATGGGGACCGGGAGCACACCTATCTCAGATGAATTGATGGCCGGGTAGCCGACTCCGGTTGACCTGGCGACGATTTCTTCTACGAACCCGTGTTCCTGCAGGGCCCAAGATGCGAAGCCGCGTTCAAGCGCTCGGGGACGTATCACCGCGAAGCCGGTTGATACCACCATGTCGGTAGGCGGATCGTTCACGGGAGCAATTGCCCGCAGATACGTCCTGACCGTCGACACGATCGTGTCTCCGTCCCGTACCAGACGTCGAGCTCGTGATGGGGCGTCCTCGAAGACCATCTTTTGGGTCTTCACGATTCCGGTTGTTGAATCCACGGAACTGATGTCGACGTACTCGATGGTCCGAAGTGGATCTTCGTTTTCGGAGAGAACCTCGTCATTTGTTGAGGCCACGAACTTGAGGCGTGTCACGTCCCAGTGTGACGGCACGTCGCCCAGCCAGTTCACTGCTGAATCGCAGTAGCTCGGGTATCGCCGCTTCACGTAGTGACCTCGGTGAGCAGCTGAGCGATCTCAGCTTCGAGTGTCTTCAGATCGGCTTCGATCACGTCGAGCGGCCGAGGCGGCTCGTATACGTAGAAATGACGGTTGAACGGGATCTCGTAGCCGATTTTGGCCTTGCTGTGGTCGACCCACGCGTCGGGCACGTGTGGCAGCACTTCTCGACGCATGTAGTCGTCGATGTCCTCATTGAGCGGAATGGTCTCGGTGTCGCGGAGTTGCGGGTCGGGCTCGTGTCCGTTCTTGCCCTGGCAGGGTTCGGCATTGGGGTCGCGTTCGCCCAGCGCCGAAACCACGGCTCTGCGCTCAGCCGCCGTGAGGCGCATCTGTTGGCTCTCTTCGACAAGCCGCAGCCGAGCGAGGAACTGATCGCGATCGGCGACTATCTCTCCAGCAGTTCGCTCTGCGAGCGCATCGAGCAGGTCTCGTATCTGCTGCTGGCGCAGTTCGCCCTTGACGATCTCGGCATCATGCGCGGGGCCCGGTTTCTTCTTGCTCGTCGCGAGTTTGGCGAACGCTGGCTCGGTCTCAATGCGACCGATGCGCTCGGGGATCGCTGCGAAACTCAGACGCAGCGGGCGCTCGATGGTGATCTTGCGATATCCGAAGTCCTCGTTGGCGAACACCTTGCTGACGACGCGGGGGCGTGTCCGCGGTTGGTGGGTGACCGGGTCTTCGTCGGTGAGGTTGCGCGTCTCGCTGTCGGTGAAGCTGCCGAGAATGCTCGTCAGTTCGTCGATTTGGACGGGCGACAGCTCGTTGCGCTTGTTGCCGAGGCTTCGACGCATCTTCTCGAAGAACTGCCGTCCGTCGATGAGTTGCACCTTGCCGCGCCGTCGCTGTTCCTTGCGGTTTGTGAGAACCCAGATGTAGGTCGAGATACCGGTGTTGTAGAACAACTGATCCGGCAGCGCGACGATCGCTTCGAGCCAATCGTTCTCGATGATCCAGCGCCGGATGTTGCTCTCGCCGCTGCCTGCATCGCCCGTGAACAATGGAGATCCGTTGAAGACGATCGCGATGCGGCTGCCACCGGAGCCGTCTGGTGCCACGGGCTGCCGCTTGCGGAGCATGTGCTGCAGGAACAGCAGCGCGCCGTCGTTGATGCGCGGCAGCCCGGCCTCGAACCGTCCGTTGGCGCCCTGTGTATCGCGTTCGTTCTCAATAAAGCGCCGCTGTTGCTTCCACTCCACGCCGAACGGAGGATTGGCGAGCATGTAGTCGAAGGTCCAGCGAGAACTATCGCCTCGGTGCGTGTAACCGTCAGCCATGAACGAGTCACCCAAGATGATGCGATCGGCGTCGTGGTCCTTGATGAGCATGTCGGAGCGGCACACGGCCCATGCTTCGTCATTCCAGTCTTGGCCGAAGAGCCTCGGATTGGCGTCGTTGTTGTGTTTGCGCAGAAACGACTCAGCTTCTGAGAGCATCCCGCCAGAGCCGCAGGCGGGGTCGTAAACCGTCTTGACGACGTAGGGCTTGGCGAGGTCGTCTTCCGATGTCAGCAGGAGGTTGACCATCAGGCGGATCACTTCGCGGGGTGTGAAGTGCTCTCCGGCTTCCTCATTCGCTTGTTCAGCGCCGAGCCGAATCAGCTCCTCGAACACGTAACCCATTTGTGAGCTGCCCATTTGGGCTGGGGAGAGGTCGAGCTTTGCGAAGCGCTGTACGACTTGGAACAGCAAACCCTTCTCGTCCATGCGGGCGATCTGGGCCCCAAAGTCGAAGCGTTCCAAGATCTCGCGCACGCTCGGCGAGAAATCCGCGATGAAGCGGTTGAGATTCTGAGCGATCAGGTTCGGGTCGTCGAGCAGGAGTTGGAAGTCCAGTCGGGAGGTGTTGTAGAAGGCGTGGCCTGCGGCGTCCTTGAGCATCTCGTGGCGGAGGCTCTCGCTCTGCTTGGCGTACTTGCGGGCCGCAGCGAGCACGGCATGCTTGGTGGGGGCGAGCACGCAGTCGAAGCGACGCAGCACCGTCAGCGGGAGGATCACCTTGCGGTACTCGTTGCGCTTGTACGGGCCCCGCAGCAGGTTGCAGATGCTCCAAATGAAGTTGACCATCTCGCTGTGCGTCTGCGCGTTCACTCAACCCTCCGCCCTGGCGTTGGTGCTGCCTTACAGGCATCCCGCTGCTTGGCTCGCCGCCTCCAGAAAATAGGGGGCCGCGTTCGCTGCGAGATGGTATTCGTATCGGCTTCACGCGGTGTCCGTTGTCTCGCAACGGTGTGCCCCGTGAGTGGAAGCGGTCGAAGGGAGCGAAGTTGTGAGTTCCGGTTACGACGCTGCCCTCCTGCTGCTGGTGCTGTTACTGCCAGGTGCATTCGCGGCTTGGGGCTTCGAGCGGCACGTTCAGAGATACGGCCGGCGGCTCAAGGACTGGCTGCTGCGTCTTGCTGGGCTCTCTGCGGTCTGTCTCGCGGTGGGCGCGTGGCCGTTGCACTGGGTGGTCTCGTCGTACTGGGACGACTTCATCCAGGGGAGGGCGCTTCCTCGGTACGTCTTCCTTGCGCCCGTCGCGTACCTCGCTGTGCCGGCGGCAGTTGGTTGGTCGCTCGGATTACTGATGCGACCCCGCAACTTGATCGATAACGAGCCCCGAATGCCGCTCCACATCCGGCTCAGGTCGGTGCTTCGTCCGCCGATCCTCAGGCGGATTGCGTCCACATTGCCCGCGCCTAACCGCGCTCCGACCGCGTGGGATGCGCTCTTCGATGCACGCGAGGCGGGATTTGTCCGGTGCAGGCTTCGATCCGGGCGATGGGTTGGAGGCTTGTATGCCAAGGCGTCGCCCGTCTCCTCCTACGTAGGGCCGGAGGGTCCTGATCAGGACATCTACATTGCCCATGCGGCCGAGTTCGACCAAGGCACGGGTGAGCCGGCGCTCAGAGAGGACGAAGACGAATTCGTCTGGCTCAACGGTGGCATCCTCCTCAAGTGGGCGGATATCGAGTCACTAGAATTCATGCCGCTAGCGGCTTCAGGCCGGGAGGGCTTTCGAGATGACCAAGGATGAGCGGCAGGCCAGCCCGCCAGCCGAAGAGACTCGCCGAATCCCGTTGGGCGTGTATACCCCCAAGGCTGGCGTCGGCCCTGCGGATGTGCCCACGAACGCGTTTCGGCCGCGTCCCAAGCCCGACAAGCCGCAGGACGCCAGCGAGAACTAGATCTCCCGGCGTACCTCCGCTCCTCGCGTCGCGCAGCGCTGATCGTCGTCGCGCGTTTCACTGGAACTACTCCGCGGCGAACTGCGATCCGGGATCGTTGCCCGTTTCCTCTTCGAGCCATCGTCGATGCTCGGCAGGGCCCATGCCCGGCGAGTTTGCAACTTGTTGAACCAGGCGAGAGAGCTCTTCGCGTTCATCGTGATCGTAGAACCACTCGACGAATTGGCGATGTGGTGGTAGGGCCCGGAAGACACCTCCTCCACATGTCGCCTCGGGCGAATTGAACTCGGTCGGTAGCACGATCACGCCGTCAAAAAACGCGGCAGTCATGATCTCGCTGCCGTTTTCAAGGCCGAGCATGAACTCTTGTGCGACGTCCTTGTCGATTCGAATGCACACCGAGAGACCGGGGCTGCTCGTGTGCACACCCGCCATCGAGGGCCCGACGATCAGTTGGTCACCGCTGTATCTGTCGTCGCCCTCGATCAATTCGAATTGCTTTGCGCCGTACGGAACAGCTTCTAAGGGAACGTGCCGCGCAAGAAGCGTGGGCACCCCTCGTTGTCGAGCTTCATGGGTTTCTCGGAGCAGTTCGTTGTGCATTCGCGAAACTGCAAACGACTGATGCCTTTGGAAGTATCGGTTGTACAGGTCCGCAACATTCGGAATTGCGTTTCCTTCGTCCATGTCTCAGGTCCCCTCGCTGACAGACAGGTGCTGAAGCTAGCGAATCTCTCGGTGTAGGCGGCCGGGGCCGGCCAGTGGACGAGGGCGTAGGCCGGGTTGCCCTTGTCGTGGTGGTTGGGGACAGCTCGGCCAACAGATCCGATGTACGACAGCGCGGCCGCAGGAAGAGGAGACCGAGTAGTTCAGATCCCGAGTTCAGCGTCAATATCGAGGCCGGTGGGGACGCCGCCGCCGTTTTCCTCGGCGCTTCGGTGCTCGAGCCTGATACGTGTTGCTCTCGTCGTCATCCCCCGCGACAAGGCACCAGATCAGCCAGATGAGTGCCAAGACAGCGCAAGCAATGAGAAACAGGCTCACAGCCGCGGCGAGGGCGGAGGCGGTCAGCGTGGCACCTCTCCACACTCCCTCGACGCGGTCGCGCCAGGACCAAGCGACGAGAGCGATGGCAATCCCGACGACTGTCGTGAGCACGTTGAGCCATCCGGGATAGGGCCATTCGAGCCACGCCACTACCAACGACCACCAGCCATCGACCGCAAGACGGGAACCCGTCACCAGAACGAGGACTGTGGCGATGGCCGACCACGCGAGTGTCAGTCGTTGGCTGAGCGTCAAGCTCTTTCGGTGACTGTCTTCGATCTCTCGCGAAGAACTTGACATCGTTGCTGTGGTTCGGTGTTTCATCCCGTTGCTCCCTATCGCCGATTAAGCCAGTTGGTGAGTGCCTGAACACGGTTGTCGGCCCAACGCAATGCCCGTGTACGCCAGTCGACGGCCGCCGCAATCTCGCGCTGCTGTGCAGCCATCGGATGTGCGCCCGAGAGATCGGGCCGGAGGTCGCCGGCGGCTTCGGTGGACTCCACGGGGCAGTGCGGCCGAATCGGGTCGTCTCGATGATCGAGGAAATGACTGCTGAGGCTGTATTGGATGGGGCCGGGATCACCGATGCCCCCGGGGGCGACGCTGAGACTGACGTATTGGGCGAGCAGACTCGCAGAGACGCTCGCTGACAATGCCGAAACGTTTTGACCGTTGGATTCAGGAGCGATGCCAGCCCCTTCGATGTAGCTGGGATTGTCAAGGTCTCCCTGCCGATCAGGGGTCACCAAAGCCAGATCGAGTTGTCGATTGCAGGCGAGACAGGGCCGTCCGGGGCGGACAACATGGCTGCGCCATGTTGCGTTGAGCATCCGGCCACGGCTATTGGTGTCGATTGCGATGCCACCGTCGATCACCGGGATCAAATCGCTGTACGCCAAGCTATTGAGCACAGCACGTGGCCAGGGCCGATCGACGCACGAGAAGATCAGGTCATGATCGAGCGCCAAGCTCAATCCCTCGGGCTCACAAACCGAACGATCTGAGAATTCGAACTGCGGGCGCTCGGCCGTCGAGGAAGCGAGCGCGAGACGGCGCGCGACGTGGATCTTTGGCCGGCGCAGCCGTACATCTCGCTGCGCGGCTCCGATGAGACGGTCTAGGTTCTTCTCTTCTACGACGTCAAAGTCCATGACCGTGAGTCGTTGAATGCCCGAAGCTGCCAAGCGGGCTGCAACATCTATTCCGACGCTTCCGGCCCCCACGATGAGAATGCGCCGACGTGCGAGGTCCGCCTGGCACTTGTCGCCCCATGCGCTGACTGTGCGCTCTTGCTTGCTCGACGCCGCGGGAGACGGACAAAGGTCTTCGTTCCACGACACACACAGCTGCGCTCCGATGACACGGACGTTGTCAGCGTGAGTGCAGTCAACGCCCGTGCCGGCACCGATGTCCCAGCGCCTCGCAGACCAAGTCCCATCGCCGGTCGCCAGTGTCATTCCGACTAGCGGCAGGCCCGTGATCTCTCGAATGAGGTTGGCGTAGCTGGCTTCTGCTTCTCGGTCGGGGCCGCTCATCGACTGCCATTTGGCTGCCCCAGGATGGCTGTGGGCGAACATCAGGCCGCAGCCGTCATCGCGGGCCCGCTCCGCCCCGCGCAGCATGTACTCGCCGAACACCGTCGCATTGCCGTGGACGGCCCGATCGGCGTCGGAAGGCGGCACGACCGAAGTCAGCAGTGCCGTGGAACGCGTCTCGCCGGTTGACGGACGATAGAGCGCGATACAGACGTCTTCTTGGCGGTCATCTCGAACCAGAACGGCACCGAGCGCGCGATGGGTGCCCGCTGTCATGGCGACAGAAAACGATTCGCTCACTCGACGACCTCGCCCAGCACAGCCTGAAGGTGGGCATGCCAGCACACGGCCGCAGGCGCGTCGCCCCAACCAGCGCAGTTGCGGCTGTGGCGCAGCCAGCCGGGTTTCGAAGACGCCTCGCTGTTCGTGGCGCGGAATTTGACCTCCGCTGCCAGGTGAATCCAGTGCGGGGGTGCAGTGGGCCAGTTGTTGACTTCTTCGACCGCGACGCCGAGCAGCAGCGAGCCGCCGGCGCGAGCTCCTCCTACCGGGACGACGTCGCAAACGACTAGCCCGGCCTCCACCCGAGGGCAGAGGCCGAGCCCGTCCATGTCATCGACGAACGCCTGTAGGGGGCCCTCCATCAGGCAACTGGCGCAGACTGCCGAATCGAGACGAATCGAGCGTCCTTATGGATCTCGACGATCTCGTCATCCAGGTACTTCCTGGTCCGGGGCCGATCCTTGCCCTCGATCTCCCCGAGGTCGAACGCAGCCGGATCCCGACCGGCGAGGCGCAGCAGGTCTGCGGCTCGCTGGCTCAGATCGGCAGTCTCGTAGTCTTCGCCGTCGATGGTGAAGGGGATGAGCCGCCCCAGATCGACAACGTTTGGTTGGTCAGTCATCGGCATGCTCCTTCGGGTCGCCGAGTGCTTCTGACCATTTGTCGGAGGCGTGACCCGAGTCGAAAGCGGATTCCGCGCTTTCGATGTCACACCGGTTTCCGACAATAGAGAGACATGTCGTCGACAGCCCAAGCCAGTGACCCCGAGCATCCGCTGCTGCTCGATCGCCGCCTCTTCGACGAGGTCGCAAACGTCATGTATGTCAAGATCCAAAAAGTGCTCTTTCCCGGCAGGTGGCACTCGCGCCGTGGGGAAGGACCTGAGCACGCGATCGTTGGCGGAACCAGCGCAGACGACATTCTTCAAGAGGCCACGGCTGACTTGTTGATGCATGAAGATGTCGCATCAGTGCGGGATTGGCCAGCACTTGGCGTCGTCGTTGCAGCCCGAAGAGCGATGGACGCGCTCGACACTGCTGGGAAGCACCTGCGTTGCACCGACATCCGACCGGAGCTGTACGTCGTCGCGGGTGACGCAGCGGCCCCTGGGAACGATGAGGACGTGGGGACGAGTGTCATGCAGGGCTTGCCCGATCAGAACCTCAGCCCCGAAGACCAGGTGGTGACCATCCAAAGTGCTCTCGGTCTGCTGCACCTCGCACGTGAGGTGCTCGAGGGTCGAGAAATGAAGGTCTTTCTTGAAATCAAGTTCTCGCAGCGGTCCCGCAGAGAACTTGGAGACGAACTTGGCCTGACGCCGCAACGCGTCGGCCAGTTGTACGAGCAGGCGTCACGGCGTCTCGAAGCCCACCCCCGATATCCCTACAAGATTGCGGAATGACACAATTCCAAACAGAGCGAGAGAAGGTGCAACGATGAGTTCGCAACACGACGGTCTCTCGAAGTTCCGAGCCGCCTACCTCGACTACCTCGAGGGCATCGGCGATCAGGCGCCGTCGCTGGATGATCTGAACGACACGGAGCGGAAGACCGCCGAAGCATTCATCGAATCCACTCAAGACGCTGCGGGCATCAATCCCTATGCGTCCCGACCGTCGATCGAGCAGTTGCTCGATCGCATCTACAGCGAGAGTTTCTTGGCAGGTGGCGAGTATCGGGTCTCGCCAACGAAACCGGCGACCCGCATAGGCGACCTTCGTGCGAAACAACTTCAAGAGTCATTTCCGCTGAAGGAGGCCATCGAAAGGGGTTGGATTCCCGACGCCGACGCTGAGACCACTGAAGCTGCAATACGCGAGTTCTTTGGCATCACGAACGAGAACGTGCCGCCGCTAATTCCCTATGCAGCCAGGCGACTCAGTCAATCCGACGACTCGGAGCCGAAGCAGCAAGCGTGGTTAGCGAGAGTCCGCCGCATCGCGAGTGCTCAAGAGGTCGAGGAGTTTGACCTGCAGAAGCTCGCCGACATCGCGCGGCGCTTACCCAGGGTGTTGCGGCACGGCCCGCGATCCGTCCCTCGGGCAGTGGAACTCTTAGCGACATGCGGCGTGCGGGTTGTCTTCTGCCGGGAACTTCGCAACACACGACTGGCCGGAGCGACGACGTTCTTGCCTGATGGCCGTCCTGTGATCGGCCTGACCGCATGCAGAGACCGCTTCGACAGTGTCGTATTCACTCTGTTGCACGAATGTGCGCACTTGACCAGAGGACACATCACCGCCGAATCGGCATCATCGATCTTGGATGACATCCAGGACACTCAGCGGACTATCAATCCGACCGAAGCGGAAGCTAACGAACAAGTTTCGAAGTGGTTGTTCCCTGATGGGTTCGACACGGAGGAAGTGCGTCAGGACATTGAGGTAGCTGCGCAGAAGTTCCTCGTTCACCCGAGCTGCGTAGCGGGCCGAATTCAGCACGACGCCAAGAAGACCTGGACGATCCTGACAGAGCACATCTGCCCCACGAGAAGTGACCTCCTCGCAGCTGGCCTTCTCGTGGACTGAAGTTGGCCATGGGGTTGCTCGAAGTCAGCCTGCCATCGGCGTGCGACGGCATCCCGTCGCACGAGCGCTACGGCGTCATGGGCGACAGGGACATCGGCGAGCTTTCACGCACGGCTCGATAGCTCAGCTGCTGGTGACCTGCCATTGGACGAGGGTGAAGGGCGGGCTGCCGTCGTCGTGGTCTTCGAAGACCGCCTCGACGTCGCTGCCGATGACGATGTCGGCCATCGGGTCGCCGAGAAGGTTGCCGAGCATCCGCAGGTTGTCGGCATGGGGAAGCTCGACGAGCACCACGATGTAGGGGCCGTGGTCGGCGAGCGCCGGATGCACCGGGTGGTACACGCGCTGCCACGAATAGATGCGGGCGGTGGGCTCGACGGCCACCCATTCGACGTTGAGCGACTGGCAGGCGTGGCACATCCACTCGGGACCCCACTGGTGAGTGCCGCAATCGGCGCAGCGCTGGACCCGCAGCTCGTGTTCGCGCGTGCCTTCCCAATACGGAAGGTCGAGGCCGTCGCGCATCGGTGCCGGCTGGGTGAGGCCCTTCGGCAGGTAGGTGTTGCCGCTGCCGCTCGATGCGGTGCTCATCCCAGTGCCTCGGCGGTGCCGTAGATAGCCGTCGATGCGATCTCGACCATTGGGCCGGCGTTGGACAGCGAGACCTTGACATCGGGCACTTGGTTCGTGGAGTCGCCGCGCACCTGCCGGACTGCTTCTATCTGCATCCCGAGGCCGTGCATGTAGCACTCGGCGAGATTGCCGCCGCTGGTGTTCAGCGGGAGCGATCCGCCGTCTGCTCGCAAGTTCTCGAACGTCAGCATCTGGTTGGCGTTCTCGTAGGTGCACAGGCCATGCTCGATCAAGCTCATCACGACGGCGCCGGTGAAGTTCTCGTAGCTCTGCACCACGTCGACGTCTTCGGGTGCCACACCTGCCTGCTCGTAGAGATGTTGTGCCGCGAACTTGAAGCTCGAGGTTGCGTAATCGGTCGGGTTGTGGACCCACGCTCCGGAGCGATGCCCACCGCTCTGCTGGGCTGCCAGCACCAGAACGGGGGTGTCGCTGAGGTCAGCGGCTCGCTCAGCGGAGGTGACGACCATGGCGGCGGCACCGTCGTTCTCCAGGCAGCAGTCGTAGAGGCGAAATGGCTCGGTGATCCAGCGCGCCGAGTCGTACGTCTCTGCGTCGAGCGGCCGGCCGTGCATGACCGCCCGGGGGTTGTTCTGTGCGTGGTGATATGCGGCCAGTGCCACGGCTCGCATCGTCGACCGGTCGATGTCGTGCTCGTGCATGAGCCGGGTCGTACGCATGGCATACACCTGCGCCGGGCTCATGACGCCGTAGGGAATGGTGTAGGCGTACTCGCCGCTGATCGCCGGCCGCCGCCCGCCTTGGCCGAACCGTCCGTACTGCCCTTGGGCAAGTCCGCGGTAGGCGACGACCACGTTCGCTGAACCGGCGAGCACCGCGCCGGCGGCGTTCTGTACGACACCGGCTGCGCCGCCTCCGCCGCCGCCCCACTGCATGTTCGAGTAGCGCAGCTCGGACAGACCGAGCGCGTTCGCCAGCCGGGCTGGCGTGTTGCGATCGTTACTGTAGGAGCAGAAGCCGTCGATTTCCCGCGGATTGATGCCGGCGTCTTCGCAGGCAGCCAGGATCGCCTTCAGCACCAGGACGAATTCAGGGTCGGGCGATTGGCCCCGTTTGTAATAGGTGGTCTCGCCGACACCCGCGATAGCGGTACAACCGCGCAACCCTTGACCCGAAGCACTCACGGCGCAAACCGTAGCCAAGTGTTGCCCGGTGCCGCCCGAGCGGGGAGCGGCACAGCGCAACCGGGCGTCGGCTGCCGATCCGGTGGTTGTCGTGGCTCGATGGGCTAGAAACAGGGCCGATGTCCGACGACGAGCTCGCTGCCTACCGCCGCAGCATCGACGAGGTCGACGCTGCCCTGGTTCGCCTGCTTGCAGAGCGATTCCGCGTCACGCACGCCGTCGGCGTGCACAAGGCGGCCCACGGCACGCCGCCCGCTGATCCGGTACGTGAGCAGGAGCAGATCGACGCGTTGCGTCAGCTCGCCACCGAGGAGGGCCTCGACCCGGACTTCTGCGAGAAGTTCGTGCACTTCGTGATGGATGAGGTCATCCGCAATCACGTTCGCATCGCCGAGACGAACTCCTAAAAGCTCCTCCTTAACCCCGGCTCGGGGGATGACGGCTCAGCGAGAGGCGATGACGGTGATGCCGACGTCGGCGAGTTGGGTGCGTGCGGCGGCTTCAGTTTCGGGAGCGACGGAGGCCGCGAGGTCATCAAGCACCGTGGTGGCGTAGCCGTTGGCGGCGGCATCGACGGCGGTGGCGCGTACGCAGTGGTCGAACGCCAGCCCGACGACGTCGACCTCGGTGATGCCGGCAGCGGCCAGCACCTCATTGAGGCTCCGGCCGTTGTTGTCGATGCCTTCGAAACCGGAATACGCCGCGGCGTGCATGCCCTTGCGCACGCTGGCGTCAATCCGATCAACGACCGGGTCGAGTGCGGGATGCAGTTCGGCCTCGGCGGTGCCGGCTACGCCGTGCGGCGGCCACGTGTCGACAAAATCGGGCTCGTCGCTGAAGTGGTCGCCGGGGTCGATGTGCCAGTCCTGAGTAGTCACCACCAGGTCGTAGCCGTGCTCGCCGGCCAGCAGGTCCGCCACCCTTGAGGCCACGGCATTGCCGCCCTCCACGGGCAAGGCGCCGCCTTCGCAAAAGGTCGGTTGCACATCCACCACGAGCAGGGCCGTACAGGACTGCCCGCGCTGGATTGGGTTCTCAGCCATGTCTGTTCTCCAGCGCCGCGATTCGTGCCGCCGGGCGCGGCTCCCGCAGCGCTCTGTGCCTGAATCTATCGTCGGCCCGCGTGGGCCCCAGCAGCGCTAGACGCCGAGCAAGAACGAGGCGTTGCCCGCCCAAAACGGTGAAGTGGCGCCTGTGCTGAGCCCGGCTGCCGTGAACGAAGCCTGGAACTCCGAAATCGGGTCGCGGCCGCCTTCGGGGTGCGGCCAGTCGGAAGAGAACAGGAAGAGCTCGGGTCCGCAGTTCGACACCAGCCAGCCGACGTCCTCGAAGTGCCACGGCGTGAATCTCACCTGCCGCCGGATGTAATCCGAGGGCGCCATGGTCAGCTTCGCCAGCTCGGGCTCGTGTCGTCCGAACGCCTTGATGCTGTTGTCGAGCGAGCGCAGCAGGTTCGGCACCCACCCGGCGCCCAGCTCGATGAGACCGCAACGCAACTCGGGGAACTGTTCGAAGATGCCGTCGAACACCATGCACGACAGCAGGTTCTCGGCATCGTGGAACAGGTTCAGGAAATCCTTCGAGCGCAGATTCTCACCGCCGCCGACGAAGTCCTTGCCGGGGTTCCGTCCGTTGTTGTGGTACGTCTTCGGCAGCTGGTTGCCGCCATTGGGCCCCAGGTGCATCAGTACGGGCACGCTCGCCTCACACAGCAGCGCCCACAGGGGATCAAAGTCGGGATGCGTCGGGCTCAGCTCGGTTGGCACGCCGTGTGGGATCCACGCAGCGCGACACCCCGCCTCGATGGCCTCACGGGCGCACGCAATCGTCCGTTGCGCGTCTTCCAGCGGCACGAATGCCACGCCGAGCAACCGGGGATCGACGGAGCAGAAGTCCGCGATGCCGCGGTTGTGCGCGGACGCGCCGCCGTAGACCAGGTCGAGGTCTTTGCGGCCGTGGAACTGAGTGTGCGCGAACGTCGTGAACACGAGCTGGCTGGCGAATCCCAACTGGTCGAGTGCTCCTACCCGCTCGTCGGCATCCATGGAGCCGTAGGCGAAGTAGCCCTTCGGCCCCTTGACGACGTCGGCCGCCAGCTTCGCTGTCTCTTCGGGATCGTTGCGCCGCTCCCAACATTTCTCCACAAGCTCGAACGTCGCCGCATCGCCCCCGCCGGCCAGGCTGAGATCCCTCAGCTTGGTGGCCGTCGCTCCGTCTGCATAGCTGGCCAGCCAGTCGACTGGCTCCATCAGATGGCTGTCCGTGTCATGTATCAGCCGTTCACCGGCATACGTCGCCATGGTTCTCCCTTCGGCCGAGCAGCCAGGACGCCAGTCTTGCGACTGCCAGTGTTGCAGGGCTCGCGGGGCTGTACTCGACTCGCCTCTTGGGATCAGCGGTTGCTGCAGCTACTGACTAACCATCGGCCGGGTGTTCGGCTCGTGGAATGGCGGCCACCATGCCCCGGTCAATGGTGACGATGGGCATCGCATGTTGATCGGACAGGGCGGCGTAGAGCGCGTCGGCAAGCCGCAGATTGTGGCGATAGTTCCATGCGCTCGCGAGCAGCGATTCCAGGAGGTGGCGTCGCACGATGATGCGTTTGAACGCCTCCAGCAGTCGTGACACTTGCGTTGCGCTCAACTGACCGGCGCGGTGAAGACGGCCCAGTGCCGACAGGACCTCGATGTCGAGATGTGCCGGCGCATGCAGTTCGTTGTGCCGCAAGCGATTCCGGATCGCGCCAGCGGACGGGGCGTCCATGAGTATGTCGACGACGGCCGAAGCGTCGACGATCAGCGCCTCATTCACCGAATTCGAGTTCGTCTTTGGCCGCCCGGACCGCCTCGAGAACGGTTTCGTCGTCGATGCCAGTCGGAGGCAAAGCCGCCACTTCGTCGAGCCACTCGTCGAGAGCGCATCTGTCAAGCTCGCGCTGGATGGCGGCTTGCGTCAGCCTGGAAACGTTCAGGTCGGCTGCGCGCGCCTTCGCAGCGAGATCGTCCGGCAAGTAGACGTTCACGCGTGCCATGCGCATAGGGTACACACTCGATTCCAGATGGTGAGCCAGCGCTGAGTACCGCCAGCATGGATTCATCGTCGGATGACAGGCAAACGAATTTCGGCGCGCGGCTGATGCTCCCGTGCGCACCTAGTCCCGTTGACTCTTGACAGGTCCTTGGACGTTGAGCGGTTTGTCCAGTTTGGCGATCTCTTCGCGCTCGAGTTCGTAGGCCTCGCCTTCGGTTAAGTCAGTTGCGAGGGCGGCGAGGTCGTACGTGACACCGTCTGCGACGAGCTCACTGATCCGTGCTGATCCGCCTGTCAGACGCGTGTCGGTCGCGCTTCTGGTGGCGTTGAAATGCTGCATAGGTTCCGCACGGCCGCAGCTGCTTGCCGCCGACGTTGACGCGAGTTCGCTCGCCACCGTCTGCCAGGGAGTACCCCTCAGCCATTCGGTCTTCGAATCTGAAGCGATGCTTGAACTTGGTCAGCCGCCGTGGCGGAGCAGTTGGCCGCTGTAGGTCTCGGTTTGGGTGTCTTCGGCGATTGTTTCTTGGCCGTTCACGATGACGCTGCGGTAGCCGCTGGCCCGCTGGATTCGCCGCCATTCGCCGCCCGGCAGGTCGTGGACGACCTCGTTGGGGCCGATCTCCAGGTTTTCCGGGTCGTACACGAGCACATCGGCAGGGCCGCCGTTGCGGATCATGCCGCGGTCACGGAACCCGGCGAGCTGTGCGGGCAGCGCCGACAGGCGCCGGTGGGCTTCCTCGTAGGTAATCCAGTGGTTCTCGCGCACGTGGGAGGTCAGCGTCTCGGTGGGGTAGCGACCCGCCGTGAGGAACTTGGTGTGCGCCCCGCCGTCGGATACGCCGAACAGCATGTGCGGGTACTGGACAACGTCACGCAACAGGTCAGAGCTGCCCTGGGGCGGCGCCACGAAGAACAGCGTGTCCAAGCCGTCGGTCACTGCCACGTCGAGCATCAGGTCGACCGGGTGCTTGCCGGCAATCTCAGCCGCCTGGCCCACCGACATCTCCCGATATTGCTCCGTGGAGGCGCTGCGCGGCGACAGGATCGTCACCGTCTCGAGCGGTGCGGTGGCGGTCCGGGGCAAGGTGTCCTTGAGCGCCTGCCGGCGGCTGGGATCGGACATCTTTGCCAGACGCTCGTCCTTGTCGCCCATGCAGGCTTCCATCCAGGCCTCGGAGTCGTCGTAGAGGTTCCAATCCTCAAGCGTGAAGGTGAACCCTGCATCGCTGGTGACGCCTTGGCCGTACACCGGCACGCCCTTCTCGCGGCAACGCTCCAGCCATTCGATCTGACGACGGTGGATCGTCGGCTTGTCCTCGAAGGCCTGCACCACGTTGTGCAGCAGCGGCCGCCCGCTGATCGACGCGATCTCCTCGAGATGCGCCAAGTCGTGGGCCACGTTGCCGCTGGTCAGCGTCATCTGCACGACGCCCTCGTTGCGCTCGGCGAGCACCCGGGCCAATACCAGGGCCGTCTCGTCGTTCATCATGTCGGTCGGCATCGGCGTGCCGTCCCAGTCTCGCTGCACTGCAGCGGGACCGGTCGGAGGCAGCCGCTGGGCGGACCAGCCACAGCCGCCCGCGTCCATGGCCTCGTGCACCAGCTTGGCCAGCATCTCGTGCTCGCCAAGCGTCGGCATGCGGCCGTCCTTGGCGTCGTCGAGGCCCAGCACCATCACCAACATCGGCCCGATGGGCACGTACGGCAGGATGTTGAGCGCCTTGGGGGTGCGCTCGAGGCTGTCGAGGTACTCGGGGAACGTCACCCAGTCCCACGGCATGCCCTGCTTCATGGACTCATACGGGATGGCCTCCACCCGGGTCATCGAGCGCATGGCGTACTCGCGCATGTCGGGGTCGACGGGGGCGAAGCCGAAGCCGCAGTTGCCGATGGCCACCGACGTAATGCCGTGCCAGCCCGACAGCGTGCAGTACGGGTCCCAGAACACCTGCGCGTCGTAATGGGTGTGCAGGTCGACGAAGCCGGGGGCGATGTGCATGCCCGAGGCGTCGACAACCTTGGCGCCCTCGCGGGCGTCGACACGCCCGATGGCGGCGATCTTGCCACCCGCGATACCGACATCGCCGCGCACACGTGGCGCGCCGCTGCCGTCGAAGATCATGCCGTCCTTGATGACGATGTCGTAAGTGCTCACGGCAGCCGCTCCTGATGCTTTTGGGTCTGTCTGTATTGATCGGTATTGATCGTGGTCGGTATTGATTGTGATCGATTGTGCCGAGTGAGGACGTGGGCGTGCCCGAGGGCACAGCCGAGTCGGTCAGACGTCGAGGTTCCAGCCCATCTGACGCGCCGCGTACAGCGTGTCGGTGTATTCCTCCATGTGGGTGATGCGGCCCTCGGCGCACGTGTACACCCAGCAGTACTGGTTGTCGTAGTCGAGGCCGGTGGCCTTGGCGGTGGCCGTCAGCCGTTGCTGCACGACGGCCGTGTCGTCCACGACGGTCATCTTGCGAACCTCGAGGTTGATCGGCTGCTTGATGTCGAAGGACTGCCGGACCACGCGGCCGCCCAGCGCCTCTACGACCTGCGTCGCCCCGGACATCGTGTCCACTGCGTTGCCCATCGCGGCCGTGGCGGGAAGCACCCACACGACATCAGGGTCGAGGCACTCCAGCATCGTGTCCTGATCGGCCGTTGTCAGCGCGGCGTAGTAACGCTCCATCAACGCCCGTGTTTCAGCAGTCTCCATGGTCGCTCAGCTTTCGACGGCCGGAATACGCGCATCACAACCCGGGCGAACCGGCCCTACCGCCCTAGCTGCGTTCGCCGCAGTCTCTCACCGACGTGCGCGCCGATGCTCGGCTGCTGTGGGACCGGACTCCGGGCCGGCTCGGAACAGGCCAGTAGCCGCCTGCGAAGCAGCGCTAGGCGGTGACCGGCGAGGTTGCCCGAATAGCGTCTTCGAGTCGGTCGAAGATCTGCCCGATCTCGGCGTCAGAGATAACGAGCGGCGGGCAGAACATGAGGGCGTTCGCTACCGGTCGGGAGATGACGCCGCGCTTGAGGAACGCTTCCCGAGTCTCGGTGGCGTCGTAGCCGAGGTCGGCTGCCCAGATAGCCCCGAGGCCCCGGTAGCCCGCGAGCATGCCGTCGCCTTGCAGCGCCTGGAAGCCTTCTTCCATCTTGGTGCCGATGTAGCTCGCTCGCTCGACAAGTCCTTCCGACTCAATGACGCCGATGTTGGCGACACCAGCGGCGCATGCCGTGGGATGCCCCGAGTACGTGTAGCCGTGCATGAACTTCTCGGGGTCTGATTCCAGCAATTCGGCGATTTCGCGAGACACCACGACGCCCGACAGCGGGAGATAGCCCGAGGTGACGCCCTTGGCGAACGTGAACATGTCAGGCGTCACGCCGAAGGTCTGACCGCCGAACCATGAGCCGGTGCGTCCGAAACCACAGATCACCTCGTCGAAGATGAGCAACGCGCCGTGCTCGTCGCACAGGCGGCGCAGACCCTCGAAATAGCCGTCCGGCGGCGGGATCACGCCGCCGGCGCCCTGAATGGGCTCGGAGATGACCGCCGCAATGCGGTCGCCGTGCTCAGCGAACAGCTGGGCAGCCGGTTCGACATCGTCGTTGGGGATCTCGACCACGTGCGGCAGCAGATCGCCCCAGCCCGATCGGATCGGCTCGATGCCCTGCACGCTGGTGCCGCCGACGTTCACGCCGTGATAGCCGCCGGTGCGCCGCACGATGATCTGCCGGTCGACGTCGCCGCGCAGTTGATGGATTCGCCGAGCGAACTTCAGCACTGTGTCGACCGCTTCAGAACCCGAGCAGCCCAGAAACACGCGGCCGTCGGGATGCTGGGAGCGCGCACGCACCATCTCGGCCACTTCGACGGCGGGACCGTTCGAGAACGGTGCGAACGTGTTGTACGTCTGCAGCTGATCGAGCTGCGCGGTGATGGCGTCGATGACGGTGCGATTGCCATGCCCGATCTGGCACAGCCACAGGCTGGCGAGTGCGTCGATGTACTCGTTGCCGGCGTCGTCGCGCAGCATTACGCCCTCACCGGAAACGATCTTGATGAATTCGTTCTCGTGCTGTGCGAGTACCGAGAATGGATGGATCAATGCGCTGCCGCTCATCGAACAACCCCGCCTTCTGTTCTGGGAGATTGAGCGAAGCCTACGCCCGCTGCAAATGGCGGACCGGACCGCAATTGCGTCCATGCGTCAGTAGCGCCGCTCGGGTGTCGCCAGGTGCGGGCAGATGACATACGAATGTGTGCAGGCCAGCACCCAGGCCGTTCGTAGGCTTGGTGATCTCGGCGGTGTGCGGTTGTTGCGCCATCGTCGAAGGGAGATGCAATGTCGCTGCGATACGGACGTCCGCTGGTCATGATTCCCGGCCCGTCGGTCATTCCCGACCGGGTGCTGTCAGCCATGCACCGCTCGATCCCGAACATCTACGAGGGCGAGGTGGTGGATCTCACCTACTCGCTGCTGGAGCGGCTGACGGTTCTGGCCCGAACTGAGCACCGGGCCTACATCGCCATCTCCAACGGCCACGGTGCCTGGGAAATGGCAATCACCAACACGCTGTCGCGGGGCGACAAGGTGCTCGTGCTCGAGGTCGGGCATTTTGCTACGAACTGGGCCGAGATGGCAGCCCAGAGCGGCGTCAAGTTCGAGGTGCTGCACGCGGCCGAACGGGCGGCGATCGACCCCGATGCCGTCACTGAACGGCTGCGAGCCGACGTGGGGCGGGAATTCGCCGCAGTGCTCGTAGCGCAGACCGACACTGCGTCGTCAGTGCGCAACGACATCGCTGCGGTGCGTCGTGCCATGGACGATGCCGACCACCCGGCCCTGCTGCTGGCTGACTGCGTGGCATCGCTGGGGTGCGAACCGTTCGAGATGGACGCGTGGGGCGTGGACGTCACCGTGGCAGGCAGTCAGAAGGGCCTGATGGTGCCGCCGGGCCTCGGCATGGTGTGGGTTGGACCCAAGGCTTGGGAGGCCCACCAGCGAGCTGATCTGCGCACCGCGTATTGGGACTGGACGAGGCGCACCGATCCCGATGCGCACTACTGGATCTTCTGCGGCACGCCGCCGGTTCAGCACCTCTGGGGCCTCGCCGAGGCGCTGGACATGATCGAGGAAGAGGGTCTCCCCAATGTTTGGGAGCGCCACCGTGTGTTCGCGAGCGCGATCCATGCGGCCGTTGACGCGTGGTCGGCCCCAGGGGGTCTTGAGCTGAACGTGGTGGACCCCGCTCATCGCTCGAACTCGGTCACGATGATCCGAACCGGCGACGTCTCCGCACAACAGCTGCGCGCCACGTGCGAGAGCGAAGCGGGCCTCACGCTCGGGCTCAGCATCACCGGCAGGCCCGACAGCGAGTTCCGCATCGGCCACATGGGTCATCTCAACCCGCCGATGGTGCTGGGCACGCTCGGCACGATCGAGGCGACGCTTGGGGCCATCGACGCGCCCATCGGCGCCTCCGGTGTGGCCGCCGCTGCCCAGGTCATTGCGCAGGCGACGATTCCGGCGCCCAAGCCGCCGCCCGGCCCCGAAGACCCCTGGTCCTAACCTTTCCTCGTGACATTCGAGTCTGGCCAGCGCATCCGGCTGCGAGGCGAGTCCGAGTTCGTGACCGTGAGCGGCGCGCTGCCGCTCAGACAGCAGAAATCAACTGCGCTGCCGCCGAGTTGTGATGGCCCCATCAGGCGACTCGGCCGTCAGGCGCCTGTCTGGTCGCTCGCTGCGCGGCGGAGTCGTGTGCGCTCTCCGTCGTCGTGCGCTTGGCGAAGCTGGGCGATGCGGTGGTCGTCGGGATCTAGCAGCCCCGTGACGAGCGCCGTCATCTCTGCCAGATCGATTGAGCGTGCTTCGAACATCTCGCTGAGGTCGAACCAGTCCTTGCGCCGGTCGAAGAATGCCTTGAAGACGGCGAGATCTGAGCAGCACAGGAACGGCATCTGCTCGCCGAGGAACGGTCGTCGGACGATGCGTGTTGCCACTTCGCTGTGAAACGGATCATTCGTGAGAAAGACGTCGACCGGAATGGTGTCGCACAGCAGGCGGGTCTGGCCCCTCGTGCGCAGTTCGGACAGCGCGGCATCGGTGGCGACGATCTCGGGCGGAAGCGCAGCGACCGCAACCTCCGCGGATTCGGCCTCGATGAATATGTTGAGGTCCACATCTCTCGTTGTACGCGGCTCGGGAATGCACCAAGCCAACGCCAGCGCACCGCCGAAGGCATACGGCAGGCCCGAGCGCTCAAGGGAATGATGCAGCCGCCGGATCAACCCCAATATGTCGGGAGCAAGAACCTCAGTCGGTTGGTCGCTCACGTCGGCTCCTGAACACGGGATACTCCAGCTCGGGTGAATTTCGCCTCGGCAAATGCATGGCGAGGTGGAGCAGGCTCGCCAGCTCCTCGCCGCGCTCCACCTCGGACATGGATCGAGGCGGGTACTCCCTCAGCAGGAGCCTGGGGCGCCGAGCCGCTGACATGAGGACAGTGTGCCCGATCCCAGCGGCGGCAGCAGCAATTCAGCGCAAAGCGGCTCTCGAAGGCCGAGTATGCGCGGCTCATCAGGCGGCGCAAGTCATCGCCGAGGCCACCACGCCGACGCCCCAGCTGCTGCCGGGCCCCGAGGACCCTTGGTCCTGACAGCAGCCCCCGCCGCCGCGGGCGTGCTCAGCCGTTGACGATCTCGCGAATCAGTACGACCGACGCGCTCGTGGCGGCCATGCCCAGCACGATCATCCGGAAGCGTGGTCCTGCTAGGCGCGGACGCAGCCATCTGCCGAATGGCAGCCCGAGTGCCACTGCGGGCATCAGGGTCAGTGCCAGCCACAACTGTTCGAGGCCGAAGTCGCCCATGACGGCCTGGGCGCTGATGATGACCGTGCCGACAATGAGCATGTAGGTGGCCAGGGTGGCTCGCAGCGCGGCAGGCTGCCAGTGGCTGGCGAAGACTGCGTATACCGGACCGGGCACTGCTGCCACCGATGACGAGAACGCCGTACCGGCGCCCGCCGCATACTCAGCCAGGCGGCCGTCAAGCGGTCGCGTGCCGATGGCCTGCACCGCAACGGCCAACAGCACGAACAGGCTCACGGCAATCGCCAGCGAGCGATCGCTCAATGCGGACAGCAACGCCAGGCCGGCCACCAGACCGATTGGTGCAGCGAGCAGATGCCGCCGCAGGGCGGATTTGTTGAGCGACGCTCTGTCCGCGATGGCGTTTCGCAGATTGATGCCGCCCGCGATCATCAGCATCGGACCGGGCACTGCGGTCGGATCGATGACCACCAGCACCGGCCCCGCGATGAGCCCCATGCCAATGCCGATGCACGCTTGTGTGCCAGCACCGGCAGCCACGAACAGCGCTGCCAGCAGGTATTCAAGGACACTCAACGTGCGCTCCTGGCGCGGCTCATTGAACGTCCATCGTCAGCAACACGCTCAGATCGGCAGGTTGCCGGTCGCCGCGGCGGTGCTTTTGGTGTTGCTGTAGGCGGCAATCGTGCGCTGGGCGATGCGCATCTGGTGGACCTCGTCGGCCCCGTCGGCGAAGCGGGCCCAGCGGGCGTGCTGGTACATGTGCGCCAGCGGCGTATCGGTGGAGTAGCCGAGCGCGCCGTGCACCTGAATCGACCGGTCGATGACCCGACCGAGCATGTTCGCAACGAAGTGCTTGGCCATCGAGACTTCGGCTTTGAAGTCATCGCCGTGCCCTGCCTGGGCGCGGTCGACCTTGTAGGCCGCGTGCAGCACCATGAGCTTCGCTTGGTACAGCTCTACCGTGCTGTCGGCGATCATCCACTGGATGCCTTGTTTCTCGGCAAGCAGCGAACCGTGAGCGAACCGGTTGAGAGACCGGTCGACCATCATGTCGAGCGCGATCTGGGCCTGTGCGATCCAGCGCATGCAGTGCGCCAGCCGCGCAGGCCCGAGCCGGTACTGGCCCAGCAGGTGGCCCTGGCCCCGCCCGCCCAGCATCTGGCCCGCTCCGACACGCAAGTCCTCGATCAAGATCTCGCTGTGACCGGTGGAGCCGTGCATGGTCTCGATCTGTCGAACCTCGGTCCACCCGTCAGCGGGTAGATCCACAATGAATGCAGTGTTTGCCGCTTGCGGGATGTCCGGATTGTCCTCGGTGCGGGCGATGAGGATCGCAAACTTCGAGCGGTGCGCATTGGAGATGAACCACTTGTGGCCGTTCAGCACCCACTCGTCACCGTCGGGATAGCCACGGGACTGGATGAGCGTCGGATCTGATCCGGCCACCTCGGGCTCGGTCATGGCGAAGCACGATTCGGCTCTGCCCTCGCACAGCGGCGCCAGGTAGCGCTGCTTCTGGTCGTCGGTGCCCCAGTGCAGCAGGGTGTGCATGTTGCCCTCGTTGGGGGCTTGGCAGTTCAGCACCCACGAACCGAAGCGGGTCTTGGCGGCCTCGGCTTGCACCATGGCCATCTCGACGTGGCCGAGGCCCATGCCGCCCCATTCGGTCGGCATGTGCGGCAGCCACAGGTTTTCTTCGCGGGCGCGCTTGCGCATGCCCAGCAGAGCTGTGACGTACGCTTCGCGATCGGTTTCTTCGAGCCGTTCCGCGTCGATGCGGCCCTCGACGGGGCGCACCTCGGCTTCGACGAAGTCGGCGATGCGGGCACGCAGCTCTTCCAGTTCGGGACTCAAGCTGAAGTCGATGGCCATCGGTGCGTCCTCCCCGTGATGACGTGGCGCCGGTTCCGGCTCGAAGGCTGCGGTTCAGGCAACCCCTTCGTGTCGGCGCTAGAGCGTGAAGGCCTCGCCGTCGCCGCGCTCACGAACGACGAATTCCTCGACGGGCTTGCGGCTGAGCTTGGTGAGCTGCTTGGTCGGCTTGCCGACCGGAAGCAGTCCGCACACCGCTTCCCAGTCCTCGAGGCCGAGGAACTCTTTGGCTGCGGGCTCGGATGCCGACAGCAGCGTGGTCATCGCGCCGCCGAGACCCTCGTTGCGGGCGCTGAGCAGGATGTTCCACGCGAACGGGTAGATGGAAGCCCCGCTGACGACACCGATGCGGTCGAGCTCCTTGTCGATGGAAGCAACCACGCGCAGGTCGACGACCACCACAAGCACCACCGGCACCTGGTCCATATGCCGGAACATGGGCAGCGGAAACTTCAGCGACTCGTCGTTCATCGCTTCGGCGATGTTCACCGATGAGGGGTTGTAGCTCTGCCAGTAGACCTCGCCGGCTTTCACCTGGGCCGCTGCGACGCGCATCGCCGGGTAGCACAGCTCGCCCAAGCGCTTCTTGCGTGCGGGGTCGCGCACCACAATGACCTTCCAGCCCTGGCGGTTGCCGCCGCTGGCCGCGAAGCGGGCGTTGTCGAAGATGCGGTACAGCACCTCGTCGGTGACTTCGTCGTCGGTGAAGTCCCGAGCGGCGAAGGTGGTGCGCATGACGTCGTAAATCTCCATCTCGTCAGTCTCGCATCGGTCGGCCAACTCCGCGCTGCCGACGGTTGTTGCCTGCGAAGGCATCCAATTCGCCGCCTGGTGCGTAGCTGGCGTTCCCGCAGAACTGTTCGCTAGAGCAGGGATCACACGCGGGCAGGAGCGAAGCCTCCGGTCAAGCGACCGACGACGAAGAGGCCGCCGTCCGCAACCCCGAGACCAGTACCTGTCCCACGATCGACGGCGACGATCTTTCTCTGATCGGGCCCGGTGGTTGCACCAAGCCCCGCTAATTCGACTACGTACAGATTGTCTACGGCGGCCCAAATCCCCGAACGAGACCCGTTGATGCCAGCGGTATCGATGTCGTCCTCGTGGATCTGGCTACCGAATCCGTACCCGACAGCGTTCGCCAAGCACGGGAGCGGACCATTCTGTGCAATAAACTCATGTTGTCATGCGGGTGATAAATCCCAGGAACGCGATCTGCCGTGCGGAGCATGCGTTCAGTCCAGAGCCCTCACATCAGCCAGCGACCAACAGGCGGCGAGCCTGCAAGCCTTGAGGACGTCTGTGCGGGGGTGCCGAAGGGACCCGCGCCGCCGACGCGCTGAGTCAGGCGCCGTTCCCTCGGCGCGTCCCACCCTGTTCGTGCGCGTCGTCGGCGTTGTCCTGACGGCCCTGGCGATGGGCGGCGTGCTTCTCATCCCACAAGTTGTCGAGGCCCAGAGCACGCAAGTTGATTCCACGGTGGTGCCTCCCAGCTCGGCGTTGGTGCCGGAGGGTTTGGCGACTGGTGACCGGTTCCGGGTGCTGTTCCTCACTTCGTCCACGCGCACTGCCACCTCGACTGACATCGGGGACTACAACGCGTTCGTGCAGACCGCCGCCGCGGCGGGCCACGAGGCGATCGGGGACTACAGCGGCGGTTTCCGTGCTGTGGCGAGCACCGCTGACGTCGACGCCCGCGACAACACCAACACCACGGGCGCGGGCGTGCCCATCTACTGGCTCCGCGGCAACAAGCTCGCCGACGACTACGCCGACTTCTATGACGGCACCTGGGACGACCAGACCAACGGGACCGACGAGTCCGGCTCGGCCCGCAGCATCTCCGCCGATGCCGACCGGGCATGGACCGGCAGCGACCACGACGGGACCGAACTGACCACCCAGGGCTTTCCCAAGAGCCTGGGCGGCGGCGGCACTTTCTTCGCGTCCGCCGGCGCGCTCGACGGCTCGCTGTCCAGCGACGGCCCCCTGAGCGGCCGAACAGCCGTGCGGAACTCCTCGCGCCCGCTCTACGCCCTCTCCGAAGTGTTCGTCGTCGGCCCGGATGTGACGGTGTCCAGGGACGACTTGGGCGTCGTTGAGGGAAGCACGGCGACTTACACGTTGGTGCTCGATGCGGAGCCGTCGGGCAATGTGACGATCGATGTGACCGGCGGGGGGGACGTGACGGTCGAGCCGACCTCGCTGACCTTCACTGCCTTCACTGCCGGACTGGGACATGGAGCAGACGGTGACGGTGAGCGCTGCTGAGGATCTCGACACGGTGAACGACCTCGTGTCGGTCACCCACGCGGTGGACTCTGGCAGTGCCCCGGAGTATGTAGTGCTCAGCGTGGACAGCTTGGCTGTGACTGTCAACGACAACGACACCGCGGGGGTGTCGGTGTCGAGGCAGTCGCTGAGCGTGGATGAGGGGGGCAGCGGGATCTACACGGTGCGGCTGGCCTTCCAGCCCACGGACAGTGTGAGGGTCGATGTGTCCGGCGGGGGGGACGTGACGGTCGAGCCGGCCTCGCTGACCTTCACTGCCGCGGACTGGGACATGGAGCAGACGGTGACGGTGAGCGCTGCTGAGGATCTCGACACGCTGAACGACCTCGTGTCGGTCACCCACGCGGTGGACTCTGGCAGTGCCCCGGAGTACGTGGGGCTCGGCGTCGACAGTGTGGCTGTGACTGTCAACGACAAGTGTGGCTGTGACTGTCAACGACAACGACGACCCGGCGGTGACGGTGAGCTTCGAGCGGGGGAGCTACCCGGTGGCCGAGGGCGGGACGGTGACGGTGACGGTGCGGCTGAGCGCGGTCCCCGAGCGGACGGTCACCGTGCCTCTCATCAGGACCCATCAGGGTGGCGTGTCCTCCTCGGACTACTCGGGCGTCCCCGACAGCGTGCGCTTCGGAAGCGGCGACATGGTCAGGTCGTTCACGTTCAGCGCCGCCGAGGACCCTGTCGAGGATGACGGCGAGAGCGTGAGGCTGGGTTTCGGTGCCTTGCCTGTGAGGGTGACCGCGGGGGCTACCAGCGAGGCCACCGTGTCCATCGCCGACGTTGTGCCGGCCATCCCGAATCGGCCGCCGACGGTGTCGGCCACGGCTGAGCCCGACGCGGCCACCGGCCTCGATGGCGAGGTTGCAGAGGACAACTCTGTGCTGCTGAGGTGGACGCTGCCCGTCCAGCCCACCGGCATAACCGTCGCGAGAGTGCTGGTGCAGCAACGCATCAGCGGCACCGCGTTCTCTGCTCCGTCGTGGGACACGGTGGCCACGCTGGCGGCCTCTGCGGCCTCGCACACGGTCGAGGGACTTGGGGAGAACGCGACCGCCTGGTTCCGCGTCCGGTTGATGACCACGGACGGCCGCTTCGCCGACTCGCGCCCGCTCAACGTGCGGTCGCTGTCCGAAACGCCGGCGCCGCGTGGCTTCGCGGCGAGCTGGCCGACCCAGACCAGCATCACGCTGGACTGGTCCACGCTGGAAACCGCTGCGGAGTACAAGCTGGAGTACCTCAAGCACGGCCAGAGCGGCTGGACCAGGATCAGCGGCGAGTTCGACGATCTCCCCAGCACGACGGACAACCGACAGGTGTTCGGCGTGGCGGCCGGTCTGGACTGCAACAGCGGCTACGACTTCCGGGTGAGCGCCCGCGGCGGCGGCGACACGCGGATCGACGGCAGCCGCTATCGCTCCACGCGCTTCGGCTCCTACGCCACCACCTCGGCGCAGACCGGGGAATGCGCCCAGCCTGAGCGGATCACCAACCTGCTGGTCTCGGTGGAGCCGACATGCGCCACCCTCACCTGGACGCCGCCCTCGGGCGACCGCGACACCGGCTACAAGGTGGAGCGCTACAGCTACGCCGACAACCGCGCCCAACGCTCGGCGCAGGTAACGCTGGTGGAGCAGGCCGATCGCGTCGCCACCCGCTATGAGGACTGCTCGGCGGTGTACCGCACTGACGGCGCCGAACACGTGTACATCGTGACCGCCCTGGACAACAACCCCGAGCCCGATGAGGAGGGCGCATTCGCCAGCGCCTACACGGCGCTGTTGGCCTACGGCCCCAGCCGGGAGCCGGAAGGCCCCCACAACGTGCGCCTCACCCACGACACACCCACCAGCCGCACACTCGCCTGGGATGCGCCGCGGGACCCGTGGCTGTCCACCCTCAAGACGGCGCGCGCCGGGTCCGGGCCCCAACAGGTCGTGACCGACCCGTGGACGACCGGCTACCGGGTGGAACGCCACGAGTACCGCCCGACCGAGACCGGGGGCTGGTTCCTGCCGGACCCCCACGAGTGGGACAAGCTGCGCGACGAACAGACTCCCGCCGACACCAGCACCACCTACACCGACGCGACTGACAAGGGCGACAAGCAATACGTGTACCGGGTCTGGGCGTACAACAACCGGGGGCTCAACTACTACTCCTTCCGGGGCGAGTGGGCCTTCAACGGCAGGCGCCCCGGCGGAGACCCCGATCCGGCGGGGTAACGCAGTCCTAGAGGGGTCGCCCACTGCTCCGCCTCTCACCGGGAGACCCGCCGGTGGGGACAATCGCCAAGCAGGCACAACTCCGGGGCGGCGGCTCAGTGTCCGCCTGGACTTGTACCCGATGGATACCGAGAATGCGCCAGAATCCACAGTGCTCGGCCGAATCGTGGCCATACCGAGGGGGAATCGTGAGCTTCACCCGTGTCCTGATCGCCAATCGCGGCGAGATCGCTATCCGCATTGCCAAGGCAGCCGATGCGCTGGGTATCGAGTCGGTTGCCGTCTACGCGCCGGTCGACGAGCGCTCGCTGCACCTCACCGCCGCGACCACTGCGGCTGTTCTGCCGCACGGCGATCCGGTGGCGGCGTACCTGGACATGTCCGCATTGCTGCAGATCGCGGCCGAGCACGGCTGTGACTGCGTCCACCCCGGCTATGGATTCCTTGCTGAGAACGCAGGGTTCGCCCACGCATGCGCCGAAGCGGGGCTTGCGTTCATAGGCCCGGGCGCCGGCGCGCTTGAGCTCTTCGGTGACAAGGTCCGCGCACGGACCCTGGCCACCTCGCTTGGCATTCCCGTCGTGGGGGGATCGAACGGAGCGGTCGCCGATGCGGCCGCCGCAGCAGATGCGGCCGCCGCGGTCGGGTTGCCAATCATGTTGAAGGCGGCCGCTGGCGGGGGCGGACGCGGCATGCGCGCCGTGGATCGCCTCGAAGACATCGCCGAAGCGTTTGAACGGTGTTCGGGCGAAGCCACAGTCGCATTCGGCGACGGCACCGTCTTCGTTGAACGTCTCGTGGATCGGCCGCGTCACATCGAAGTACAGGTGCTGGCTGATCGGCACGGCAACGTGGCCCACCTGTGGGAGCGGGACTGCTCCGTCCAGCAGCGCAACCAGAAGGTGATCGAGATCGCCCCGGCTGGCGGAATCAGTGTCGACGTGCGCGACCAACTCCATGCCGAAGCCGTGCGGCTCGCCGCCGAGGCGGGCCTGGTGAATGCGGCGACGGTCGAGTTCCTGGTGGTGCCCGAGACCGGCGAGCACTACTTCATTGAGTGCAACCCGCGCATCCAGGTTGAGCACACCGTCACCGAGCAGGTCACCGGCGTCGATCTCGTCGAAGCCCAATTCCGCATCGCAGCGGGTGAAACTCTCGCAGCGCTGGGCGTCGGCGCGGCTGGCGTCGCCGAGCCTCGCGGGTATGCCGTGCAGGCTCGCGTAGTCGCAACCGGCTCGGGTGCGATCTCGGCGTACCAAGAGCCGTCAGGCGCGGGAGTGCGTGTCGATGCCGCTGGGTATGCCGGCTACGCCCCGCCGCCGCACTACGACCCTCTGCTTGCCAAGGTCATCGGCACCGCAAGCTCCCTCGAAGCTGCGGTGGCCCGCACGGCATCGGCCTTGGCCGACTTCCACATCGGCCAGCTGCCCACGAACATCGGCCAGCTCCGCAAGATCCTGGACCACCCGGCGGTGAGCCGCAGCGACGCTCGCACGACGCTGTTGGCCGAGATGTCGACGACACCAGGTGGCGCGGTGGGCAGCTCCAACGGCGCGCAAGTCGGTGACGCCTCGCGCCGCGCTGCACTGCTCGAGCCGGCGACGCCAGGGTCCGCTGCCGTGCCTGTCACCGCGCCGGCCCTGCCGATGTCGACGTGGCCGGACCGCGAACTCAATGACGGCGAGATCGCCGCGCGCAGCCCGCTGCCAGCCAGCGTCGTCGAGATACGGGTAAGCACGGGCGCCACCGTGGCAGCAGGGCAAGCCATTGCCGTGCTGTCTGCCATGAAGATGGAGACCGAGGTCACCGCTCCTTGCGGCGGCACAGTCACGGAGCTGCGACAGCTCCAGCCCGGCGACCAACTGGCTGAGGGCGACGTGGTTGCCGTCTTGGCTTCGGAGATATCTGCGGGAGATGTGCCGGGAGCGGCCGGGGCGCCTCCCAGCGGCTGGGAGCCGCAGCTGGATGAGGTGCAGACGTTGCAGCGGCTCGCCGAAGAACGCCTGGGGCCGGACTCCGACGAGCCCGGCGTGGTGCGCCAGCGCAACCGAGGCAAGCTGCACTGCCGGGACCGCATCCGCCTGCTGCTCGACGAGGGCAGCTTCCGCGAGGTCGGCAGCCTGGCGGGCTTCGCCTCCTACGACGACGAGGGCGAGATTGCGGCGTTCACCCCCGCTAACCACGTCGGCGGCACCGGCAAGATCAGCAGCCGTGACGTAGTGGTCTGTGCCGACGATTTCACCTCGCGCGGCGGCCATGCCGACGGGGCCATCGGCGCCAAGAGCTTCTACCTCGACCTGCTCTCGACGGAGCTGGGAGTGCCGTCGATCCGGCTCCTCGACGGCTCGTCGGGCGGCGGCAGCGTCGCCTCGATGGTGCCCGAGCAGCGCAAGGAAGGGGAGAGCAGTGCCAAGGAGAGCACCGGAGCCATCAAGGCTGGTCGCCCACGGGTAAGCGGCGGCGGCGGTTCGTTTCTGCCGTCACACCTGGGCAGCACCGAGTACGCCGAGCAGCTCGCGACCGTGCCGGTGGTCAACATGCTGCTCGGCAGCGTGGTGGGCATCGGTGCGGCGAAGGCCGTGTTGGGCCACTTCGCAGTGATGGTGCGCGACATCTCGCAGCTGTTTGTGGCCGGACCACCGGTGGTGAGTCATGCGATGGGCTACGACATCTCCAAGGAGGATCTCGGCGACTGGCGCATCCACTGCACGAACGGCTCGGTCGACAACCTGGCCGACACCGAGACCGAGGCTGCCGAGATGGTGCGGCGGTTCCTGTCGTACCTGCCGCCGTCGGTTTATGAGACGCCGCCGGTGCTGTCGCCCGACCCCAGAGACCCGCCGGACCGCCGTGACGACGAGCTGTTGACGCTGGTCCCACGCAAGCGCACAACGACGTTCGACATCCGCCGGGGGATCGATCTGATCGTCGACAGAGGCTCGTTCTTCGAGATCGGCTCGCTGTGGGGCACTGACCAGGTGGTCGGCTTCGCTCGGATGCATGGCCACCCGGTGGGCGTGCTGGCGTCGGACAGCCGTCACGTCAACGGCGGGGCGCTCACGGCCGACGGCTGCGACAAGCTGACCCGCCACATCGACCTGTGCGACCTGTTCCACATGCCGATCCTGAACCTTGTCGACAATCCGGGTTTTGCGGTCGGAGTGGAGCACGAGATCGCGGGCACGATCCGCAAGGGCGCCACTTGGATGACGGCGTTCGCGCAGGCCAGCGTGCCGATCTTCACGGTGCTGATGCGGCGCAGCTTCGGTGTAGCCGGCAACAACTACGCCACGCCCCGCCGACAGCACAGCGCTCGGGTTGTGTGGCCCGCAGCGGACGTCGGCGGCATCCCGCCCGAGGGCGGCATTGAAGCTGCGTATAAGCGGCAGCTCGCCGAGGCTCAAGACCCGGTCGCACTGCGAGCCGAGCTGGAGGCGCGCATCGAAGCAGCACGAGGCCCGATCGGGCCGCTGAACCGCTTCCAAATCGAGGAAATGATCGACCCCCGCGACACCCGACGCCTGATCTGCGAGTGGATCGACGGCGCTTATCGAATCGCCAGCCGGCCGGCTCAGCTCGTGGCGCGTCCAATCGCATTCCGTCCCTGACCTCGCTGCGCCACCAGTGTCTCGGCCCGCAGCCGCAACTCGGAATGGTCGCGGAGCGCGTGAACTCAGACGGGTTCGACCGACCAAACTTCGGGCGCGCCGCGTGGGCGGATCGGCGGGATGTGCCTGCCGGCAGCGCCGTTTGCATCAGCCATGACGAGAGCCTCGTCGCGACCACCGCTCGCGCCGTTGCTGCTGTGAGCCAGAACAGGCTGGGGCGCAGGAACCAGCGGACCCGGCGCAGCCACCACGCGTCGTGTTTGAGGTACAGCGGTCGACGGCGGTGCGTTGAGGTAGTCACGCGTGGGCTCGCCGCCGAAGCTGTATACGACGAGTCCGGCGGCCCCGACCAGGGCGAGGGCGTAGTACGCGATCCGGTAGTCGTAGCTGTCTTCGAGGATCCCGGTGAGGAGGGGCCCGCCACCGACGCCAGCGATCATAAGAAGCGACCCGAGGCCGTAGATCCGGGGATACTCGCGCACCCCAAAAGCATCGACGAGCATGAGCGGGTGCAGCATGAGCAGGTTGCCCATCGCGCTGCCCAAGATGAGTGTTCCGACGAAGACCGCTGGCTTCGTGTCGGCATTGGCGAGCAGATAGAGACCGACGAGCTGCACGCAGATCAAGAACGATGCGAGCCAGCGAAGGGGGATCTTGATGGCTGCCATGCCTCCGACCAGCCGAGCCACAACGCTCGTCACTGCGAGGGAGGTGAGCGCTCCGCCCGCGGCGGCGCTCGACAGGCGGTCTTCCGTCAGACTGAAGACGTGCTGGATCGCGCCGACCTGGCTGCCCATGATCAAGACAAAACCAATGGACACGAACACGAAGAACCGTGACCTCACGGCTTCGCGGAACGGGGTGCCAGGCGACGCGGGCGTCGGTTGATCAGACGAGCCGTTGCGCACGACCGGTACGCCATCGGCCTGCAAGCCCAGCTTCTGCGGTGAGTCGCGAACAAACAGCCAGGTCGCCGCCAGAACAGAGCCGAAGAACATGAGGGCGAAGGGCATCGCCCATTTCGCCAACGATTCCCGGTTGACGAGCCCGGCGAGCAGTTGAGAGCTGAGGACACCCCCGACGGAAAGGCCTGTCGACGCGATCGCCAGCGCGACCGAGCGTCGACGCTGGAACCAACGCGTCACGAGGGTGGTCGTAGGTACGAGGCCGTTCAAAGCGAAGCCGGCACCGAAGATCGGCATGACCACGATGAGATGCCATTCCTCGCGGACTTCGCCGAGCATCGCCAAGCCCGCCGATGCCACAACGGTGCCTACGGTCATGACCCAGCGCACGTCGAATCGGTTGACGAGCCCCCCCGTGAAGTAGCCACAGATGCCCGAAGCGACGAAGAAGATCGCCACGCCCGCACTGGCCCACGCGTTGGCGAAGCCCTGCTCGTCGATAAGGGCGTCCAAGAAGACGCCCTGGGAGTAGAAGGCGAAGCCCGAAGTCAGGGTCATCACGAGGAAGACGCCGGCCAGGACGACCCACCCGCGGATGAACGGCCCGCTGCGCGGTGCTTCGACGAGCGGGGCATTCATCGCCGGACAGCCTGCCAGCTAACTTGCCCGAATGCGTGAGGGAGCGGGCAGATGGAGATGATGAAGGCCGGCCGGATGGTCGACGTCGGACGCATGGAATGCGAAGAGATTCCTGTGCCGTCGCTGGGCGGGATGTCGTCGGACGAAGCTCCGTCGTCTCGGCCCGATGCGGCACTGGGCATGACTTCGGTGCAGCACGACGTGTTGGTGCGTTCGGAGATGGCCTCGATCTGCGGCAGCGACCTGCACATGGTGATGATGGGCGCCGGGCTCGCGCACCGCACACCGTGCCCGCACGGGTTCCCCGGCCACGAGGGCATCGGCATGGTGGTGGAGAGCCGAACGCCGAGCTTGCCCGAGGGCACCCATGTGCTCGCCTTCCCGAATCCGCCGGTAGGCGAGTGCTTCAACGCTTACCAACGCGTCGGAGCCGGGTACTGCGTGCCGCTTCCGGCCTGCGACTTGCCCCGGTCGTACCTCCTCATGGCCCAGCAGCTCGGCACCGTCATCTATGCCATGCGCCAGCATCCCCGTGACGTGGCGGGCGAGACCGTCATGGTGATGGGCCAGGGCTCCGCCGGGCTGTTCTTCACGCATCTGCTGAAGCGAGCCGGAGCTGAGCGGGTCATTGTCTCGGACCTCTCAGAAGCGCGTTTGGCGGTGTCCCAGGCCTACGGCGCGGACGAGTGCCTGAACGCCTCTGAGCTGGACAACCGTGGCGTCATCGAGGCCGTGCGCGACATCACCGGCGGTCGCGGGGCCGACTACGTCGTCGAAGCGGTTGGCCGTTCGGACACGTTCCTCGATTCGGTCGAATTGGTGCGCATGGACGGACAGCTGCTGTGGTTCGGGTTGCCGTCGACCGACGACAACATTCATGTGCGATTCCAGAAGTTCTTCCGCAAGCGGCTCTCTGCTGCCAGCACCTACGGGGCCCAGGACGAGCCCGGTTCCATGTCATTCCGCCAGGCGTTGCGCATGATCGCCTCGGAAGACATCGACGTGTCGCCGCTGCTGAGTCATGTCTTCGACGTCAGCGATATCGGCAATGCGTTCCGACTCGCTCATGAACCGCACGAAGCCGGCGCGCTCAAGGTTTCCATCAGCTTCGACTGACGCGCCTACGACCACTAACCCCTTGGAACAGCCTCTACAGGCTGCGTTGTTTGTGTCGTTGGCGTGCTCGCAGGCCGATCCAGCCGAGCGCTCCGAACGCAAGCGCTGGTATGAAGCTGGTCGTGTAGTCGAAGCCGGCGACCTGCCGGAACAGAAGTGCGCCGAAGATGATCGGTCCCGACACCCACAGCGCGAACGACTGGCGTTCTTTGAACTCGGGTGACGACAGGTCTGTTCGCCACCATTGCTGCTGTGTGTGGTTCATCCCTGCTTCTCTATGTGCCTATCGGCCGCAGCGCTGCCGTCACTGTTCGCGTCGTTGCCGCTGTGTCGCTCGTCATGGTCGCAGGTTAGTTCGCTGCGCTCATTGCCAGCGTCTGCGGCCGTCAGGCGACTTCGGCGCTTTCATTGGCCCTGGGCGGCGAGAGCGGCCTGGCATGTTGCCGTCGCCCACGCTCGCGTGCCTTGAATGGAGTGGGTGCCCTGGCCGTTCACGTAGCGCACGACCTCCCCGATCTCCTCGCCGTCCGCTTTGAAGAACCCGAACCCGCTCCATGCTGAGCAGTAGTTGAGGGCAGTCTGCACAGGCCCCTCGTCGTCAGCGGTTTCGTCGTCAGCGGCTGGCGGCGAGTCCTGTTCGTTGTTGCCATTCGGATCGGTCGATTCCGGTGTGGTGGTCCCGGTCGGCGGCGGTGTCGGCTCGACATTGCTGAGGTCCTCGAAGAACTCGGTCACGCTGTCCACAATCAACGGCACGCCGTAGGCGACCCCGAGGCAGGTGAGGCCGGTCGCGACGCCGCCGCTCCACGCGATCGTGCAGACGAACTGTGTCGCTGCATCAGCGAGGTCGTCGAGAGCGCCGTTCGGATTTCCTTCCAGCCCATTCAGCTCGCGGTTCGATCATCGACGTGCCGTCGCACACCAATCCGATACGGGCGTCGCGCTGGCCTGCCACAGTGCAGATTGCGTCAGCGGCGATGTTGCGCTCGGTGCTGGTGTCCTGCTGGTTCTGGCTATTGTGCTCATCCCGCTGATTGCTCTGACTGCCGCTGCCTTGCTGGTTGCACCCGGCTTGTGGTGGGTGCGTATCGCATCGGCCCGGGCGGCCAGAGCCAGAACCGTCGTCGTCTTCTTCTTGTTCGTCGTCGGGGTCGGGCGTGGCTGAGGGCGGGTTGGAGAGTCCGGTGCCGTCGCTGCTGCCCTGCCCGTCGTTTTCGTTCTCGTTTTCGTCTTCTTGTTCCTCGTCGTCGGGCGTGGCTGAGGGCGGGTTGGACAGTCCGGCGCCGTCGCTGCTGCCCTGCCCGTCGTTTTCGTTCTCGTTTTCGTCTTCTTGTTCCTCGTCAGGATCCGGGCCGGGGTCCATATTGGGGTTCGGTCCGGGGTTCGTGATAGGCGAGGGTGTCGGATGAGTATGCGGCACGGGTACCCGTCGGCAATTGAAATTCATGCCCGAGATGGGGTCGTAGTCGCAACGCTCGCGGGTGCGTGTATCCGCCCCGGCTGGCGACATCGGCACCGCGACTAATGCGGTCAACAGCAATAGGAACGCTGCAAGCGCGCCCAGTGGTTGGAATCTTGTTGGTTGCATGAACGGTTCTCCTTCTTGTGTCGGAACCGTTCGTTTCAGGTACAGTCGTTTTATGACTGAACGAACGTATGCAACCCCCTGTGCGAGAGCGATCTCCTACGCGCGGGTGTCCACCGGATCGCAGGCCGAGTCGGGCCTGGGCACCGACGCCCAGCACCACGCCGTGGACCAAGAGGCAGCCGCACGCGGCTGGCACGTGATCGAGCGCATCACCGACGACGCGGTCTCGGGCACCACCCCCGCCCAGCTCCGCCCGCAGCTGCGCGAAGCGCTCGACAAGCTCGGCCGCGGCGACGCCGACGTGCTCGCGGCCGCGCGCGGCGACCGGCTGGGGCGCTCGGTGGTCGAGCTGCTGGGGCTCTACGAGCGTGCTGAGGCCGAGGGCTGGAAGCTCGTCACCCTCGACGCCCCTGCCGGCCTAGCAGGCCCCGAAAGCCGCTTGTTCGTTGGGGTACGCGCCCTCATAGCGGAGTTCGAAGCCGCCATGGCACGGGCGCGCACCACCGACGCACTGCACGCAGCACGACTGCGCGGCCAGCGGCTGGGGCGCCCCAGCCGCCACGCGGAATCGACCAAGGCCCTCGCAGCGCAGTTGCGCTCAGCAGGCCACAGCCAGGCCCAGATCGCAGCAGCGCTCACCCAAGCAAGCATCCCCACGCCCACCGGCAACACCGCATGGAGCCGATCCTCGGTCGCGTCCTTGCTGCGCACCATCGACCACGACGCAGCCGCACAAGCCCACCGACATGCCCGACAACAGCGGGACAACAGCACCGAGCTGACCCAGCAGCACCCCGCAGGAGAACCACCTCAGAAAGCGGCTTGACGAGGCGTTCGAGGCTGCGTACAATACGAACGTTTCAGGCGCACCCAAAAAGCTCCCTGACCAGTAGGTTTCTGGGTGCGTAAACGTTCTAGCGGCCCAAGACTGTGGCTGGCGAAGCCGATTCAGTCGATTGCTTCGATGGCGGCGACGAGGAGATCCAGTCCCTCGTCCATCTCGGCTTCGGTCACGTTGAGCATCGGGGTGATGCGGATGACGTTTCCGTAGAGGCCGCCCTTGCCCACCAGTAGGCCCAGATCCTTGGTGCGCTCCAGCAGGGCGCCAGCGGTCACAGCGTCGGGCTCGATGCTGTCGGGATGGCAGAACTCGATGGCCTGCATCAGCCCCTTGCCACGCAGTTCGGCGATGTGCGGCGACGCGTCACATACGGGCGCGAGGCGCTCCCGCATCTGGGCTCCTCGGGTGGCGGCGTTGGCCTGCAAGTTGTTCTCGAGGACATAGCGCAGCGTCGCCCGGCCTGTGGCGGTCGACAGCGGGTTCCCGCCGAAGGTGGTGATCGAGTTTCGAGTCAGGCAGTTCATCAGCTCGGCTCGGGCCACGATGCCCGCCAGCGTGATGCCGTTGCCGACACCCTTGGCGAACGTGATGGCATCGGGCGTGATGCCGTGCGCCTCATATCCCCAGAAGTGCTCGCCTGTGCGTCCCCAGCCGGTTTGGACCTCGTCAGAGATGAACAGGATCCCCTCCGAAGCCAGCACCTTGCCCATTGCGCCGAAGAAACCGTCTGGCGGCATGGCGAATCCCCCGACGCCCTGGATGGGCTCGGCGATCAGCGCCGAGAAGCCACCCGAGTCGGTCATGTCGATGAGCTGGATGAGGTCCTCCACGCAAGCATCGGTGAAGGCGTCGTCGTCGAGGTGCCGGAACGGGCTACGCAGCCGGTAGCCGCCTTGCACGAACTGCACGTCGAGCCCGCTGAAACTGGTCGTCGACCAGGCACGGTGGCTGGTGATCGCCTGGGCCGTGAGCGAGCGGCCGTGGTAGCTGTTGCGCATCGCCAGCACCTGGTTGCTCTTGCGGTAATTGGTGGCCAACAGGATCGCAGTGTCGTTTGCCTCGCTGCCGGAGGTGGTGAACAGCACCCGCGGGTCAGGAATTCCCGACACAGCAGCGACCTCCTCGGCAAACGAGATCATTTCCTCGTTCAGGTACAGCGTCGAGGTGTGCATGACCTTGGCCGCTTGCGCCTGCACGGCCTGAGCCACGACGGGATTCGCGTGCCCGATCATGGTCGTGAGGATCCCGCCGAAGAAGTCCAGGTAGCGATTGCCCTCATTGTCGAAGACGTAGCTCCCTTCGCCGCGGTCGATCGAGATCGGTCGCTCGTACAGCGGGCTGATGAAGCTGGGCATGATCGCCCGGTAGCGCTCGGCAAGTTCGGCGGTCGCGGCCATGTGGGCTCACTTTCGCATCGGAGGGGACGTTCCACCCAAGCCGCAAGCGGAGGTGCATGCGGGACGGGCTCTGTGCAGTTCGGGCACATCGTAGAGTTCGATGGCACCCGGTCCGATCGGGCGGTGCTCGAGATGGGCATGCACATTCGGGCCGGCTTTTATCTGACGTGTCCAAGCGGACCCTGAGCGGCCGGCAGAGGGGAGGCAGGCGATGGTGGGCCTGACGAAATGGGTCACACAGGCCTATGAGACCGCCCGCAGCGTCATGCAGTTCGGCGAGTTCGAACGGGATGCGGACAAGCGGCACCTGATCCGAGCGGCCGATGTGTCCGACCTGCGCCGCATGGCCAAGCGCCGGATGCCGGGTGGTTGCTTCGACTACATCGACGGCGCGGCGGAGGATGAGATCAGCGCCGAGCGAAGCGTGTCGGCGTACCACCGGTGGCAGTTTCGTCCTCGTGTGCTGCGCGATGTGACCGAGGTGGACATCTCGGGCAAGGTGCTGGGCCAGGACGTACCCATACCGCTGGTGATCGCACCGACGGGCTTCGACCGCATCGCCCATTCCCAAGGCGAGCTGGCGGTGGCCCGCGCCGCTGAGCGTGCCGGCATTCCCTACTCGCTGTCGACGATGGGCACGCGCTCAGTCGAAGAAGTGGCCGAAGTGTGCTCGGGGCGCAAGTTCTTCCAGGTGTACGTGTGGCGTGACCGCGAGCTGATGGCCGATCTGCTGCAGCGGTCCGCCGCCTGCGGGTACGAGGCGATCATGATCACGGTCGACACGGCGGTGCTGGGCCGTCGCGAGCGCGACGTGCGCCACGGGTTCAGCCTTCCGCCGAAGCTGGGGCCAGACACGATCATCGACGGCCTGCTGCACCCGCGATGGCTGTTCGATTTCTTGAGCAACGAGCCGATCAAGTTCTCCAATTGCGAGGGGGCGACCGGCGGTGATGGCGGCGATGCGGTCGCGCTTGCCGACTACGTCAACAGCCAGTTCGACCCGTCGCTGTCGTGGGATGACATCGAGTGGTTCCGCGAGCGCTGGGACGGCCCGGTGATGCTCAAGGGCGTGCTGTCGCCGGACGACGCCAAGATCGCCGCCGACATGGGGCTCGACGCCGTGATCGTGTCCAATCACGGGGGGCGCCAGTTGGACGGAGCGCCGTCTCCGGTGGAGTGCGTGCCGGCGATCCGCGAGGCCGTCGGCGATCGCTGCGAAGTGATCTGCGATGGTGGCATCCGGCGCGGCAGCGACATCGTCAAGGCGCTGGCGCTGGGGGCCGACTCGGCGATGATCGGCCGTGCGTATCTGTATGCCCTCGGTGCTGCCGGCGAGACCGGCGTGGATTGGGTGCTCAACTACTTCGTCGAGGGGATGATCCGAACGATGCGCCTGAACGGCGTTCGCTCGGTCGCCGACTTGACGCCTGACTTGCTTGAACGCGTCTGAACCAGTGGCGACTGCGAGAGAAACTGTGGGGCGCAGCCTGCCTGACCGAGCCGAAGTGGTGGTGGTCGGCGGTGGGGTTGTGGGTTGTGCGATCGCCTACCACCTTGTGCGTCGGGGCATTCGGGACGTGCTGCTGCTGGAGCAGAACCAGCTCACGTCGGGCACTACCTGGCATGCGGCTGGGTTGGCGGCGCAGCTCAAGGCGACGTACAGCCTGACCAAGCTCGCTACGTACTCGGTGCGGCTCTTCGAGGCGCTGGAAGACGAAACCGGTCAGGCCACGGGTTTTCGGGCACCGGGTTCGATCTCGGTGGCGTCGGACGCAGAACGCTGGGACGAGATCCTGCGAGGCGCCTCGATGGGGGCCTCCATGGGCGTCGAGTCCCGGCAGATCGACATGGACGAGCTCTCGGAGATGTGGCCGCTGATCCGCACCGACGATCTGGTGGGCGCGCTGTACCTGCCAGATGACGGCATGGTCTCGCCTGTTGACGTGACGATGGCGCTGGCAAAGGGGGCACGAGCGCACGGTTGCCGCATCGTCGAAGGCGTCGCGGTGACGGGCCTCGAGACGCGCGACGGCGCAATCTGCGGTGTGCGCACTGAGTCGGCAGGCAGCGCAGACGAAGCCCCCGATCACCTCATCGAGACCGAGACGGTGGTGCTGGCCACCGGCATGTGGACCCGCCACCTGGCAGCGCAGATCGGTGTCAACGTGCCGCTGCAGGCCTGCGAGCACTTCTACGTCGTGACCGAGCCACTCGATGGCATCGATGTGACGACGCCCATCATGCGCGATCCCGGCAACTTCTCGTACTTCAAGGAGGAGACCGGCAAGCTCATGGTCGGTTTCTTCGAACCGGAGGCCAAGGTCTGGCGCCTGGGCGGCGTTCCTCGGGACTTCAGCTTCGGCACCCTCGACGAGGACTGGGACCACGTCGGACCTGTGTTCGAGCGGGCCTGTCACCGTGTGCCCGCACTCGAGGACTGCGGCGTGCAGCTCTTCTTCAACGGTCCCGAGTCATTCACGCCCGACGGCGTGTACTACCTCGGCGAGGCTCCCGAAGTGGACGGCTGTTTTGTGGCGGCCGGCTTCAACTCCGTCGGCATCCAGTCCGCGGGCGGAGCCGGATGGGTGCTCGCCGACTGGATCGCTGACCGGCACCCGCCGATGGATCTCTCAGCGGTGGACATCCGGCGTGCCATGCCGTTCCAGGCCGACGAGGGTTATCTCGCCGAGCGGATCAGCGAGAGCCTCGGGCTGCTGTATGCGATGCACTGGCCGTTCTTCCAGTACACGAGCGCTCGCGACCAGCGCCGCTCGCCGCTGCACGACGCGATGGACGCGGCAGGCGCCGTCTTCGGCGAGACCGCCGGTTGGGAGCGGGCCAACTGGTTTGCCGAGCCGGGCCAGGAGCGCGAGTACCGCTACAGCTACGGCAAGCAGAACTGGTTCGACAATGCGGGTCGGGAGTGCGAAGCGGTACGCAACGGCGTGGCCGTGTTCGACCAGTCGTCGTTCGCCAAATTCACGGTTCGCGGACCCGATGCGCTCGACGTGCTCGACACCCTCAGCGTGGCGTCGGTGGATGTGGAGCCGGGTCGGGCGGTGTACACCCAGTGGTGCAACGAGCGCGGTGGCATCGAGGCCGATCTGACGGTGACACGGCTGGGGGATGATGACTTCTGGGTCGTCACATCCGCGGCTACGCAGACACGTGATTGGGCGTGGCTGCGGCGGGCTTGCCGTGGCCGGGACGTTGAGATAGCGGACGTCACCGACGAGTGGGCCGTGCTGGGATTGATGGGACCACAGGCGAGGGACCTGCTGGGCAGGGTCACCGATGCGCCGCTCGACAATGAGACGTTCGGGTTCGGCAGCGCCAGGCACATCGACATTGCAACGTCAGCGGGCTCAACGTCGGTCCTGGCGGTACGCATGAGCTACGTCGGCGAGCTCGGCTGGGAGCTGTACGTGCCGAACGCCCAGGCGGTCGTGGTGTACGAGGCGCTGAAAGATGCCGCCGAGGCCGCCGACGGGTTGGAACTGGTGCATGCCGGCTACCACGCCATGAACACGCTGCGCCTTGAGTGCGGCTACCGGCACTGGGGCCACGACATCAGCGACGAGGACACGCCGCTCGAATCTGGGCTCGGGTTTGCGATTGCATGGGACAAGCCCCGCGACTTCATCGGCCGTGCGGCGCTCGAAGCACAGCGTCACCAGCCGCGCACGCGCCGCCTGGTGCAGTTCCGTCTCGAAGATCCCGACCTGCTCGCGTACCACGACGAGCCGATCCGTCGTGACGGAGAACTCGTCGGCCGGGTCACGTCGGCCATGTGGAGCTACACCGAAGACCGCTGCCTGGCAATGGGTTATGTCACCCACCCGACTGCAGCCGACCCGGATCCGCAGCCCGTCACCAAGTCCTGGCTCGAAGCCGGCAAGTTCGACATCGAAATCGCCGGCCGCCGAATCAACGCCACACCCTCACTAAGAAGCTTCTACGACCCCACCAACCAGCGCATCCGCCTCTGACTGCACGATCTCATGCGGCAGGTGTCACCAACGGCACCGGCGCGTACGTTCAGCGAAAATATTGCAATACGCAACTTGAAGTTGCGTATTGCATGAATTCTATGGGTAGAATCGTGCAATGATCCAGCGTGAGATAGCCCCCTTGCTGCCACGCTTGTTCCGGCAGTATCCGTTCGTTTCCGTGACCGGGCCGCGGCAGTCGGGCAAGACAACGTTGTGCAAGTCCGTCTTCGCGACCTCAGGTGTCGAGTACATCAGCTTGGACGCGCTCGATATCCGTGAGCGAGCCAAGCACGACCCACGGGGATTCCTGCGCGACCTCGGCACGCCCGCTGTCATCGACGAAGTCCAGCATGTGCCGTCACTTTTCTCGTATCTCAAGGAAGCGGCAGATGCCAGCGGCGCCAACGGTTTGTACGTACTGACGGGCAGCGAGAACTTCGCGCTCAACGAGGCGGTCAGCGAATCGCTCGCCGGCCGCGTTGCACAGCTGCGGTTGCTGCCGTTCTCGCTCGAAGAACGCCGCACGGCAGGCGGGGGCGGATCGTTCAGCGACATCGCTTATGGAGGCTTCTACCCGCGGATCATCGATCAGCAACTCGAACCCCACCAAGCGCTCGCCGACTATGTCGACACCTACGTCGAACGGGACGTGCGCCGGATGGGAGGTGTCGGTGATCTGTCGGCCTTCAGGCAGTTCGTCGCCCTGTGCGCTGGCCGGGTCGGCACCTTGCTGGATATGACGTCGCTCGGCAACGATGTCGGCGTTTCTCGGACGACCATCCGGAACTGGCTCACCGTGCTCGAACGCAGCTATATCGCCTTTCTGTTGCCGCCCTTCCACGCCAACGTCCGCAAGCGACTGGTGAAGTCTCCGAAGATCTACTTCTACGACGTCGGCCTCGCCAGCCACCTTGTGGGGCTCCAAGAAGCGGGCCAGGTGACGACTCACCCCTTGCGAGGCCAGCTGTTCGAGAACATCGTCGTCGCCGAGACCGTGAAGCACTGCTACAACCGCGGCCGTCGGCCCCGGCTCAGTTTCTATCGAGATTCGAACAAGCTTGAGTGCGACCTGCTCTATGAGACCGGGCGCGGCATCAACGCCATCGAGGCGAAGTCGGGCGCCACGGTGGCGTCTGACTGGCTGCGGCCGCTGGACCGTGTCGCTAGGACGGTGCCCGGCGTCGCTGCGCAGACGGTCGTGTACGGCGGCCAGCAGTCCCAGTCTCGCACCGAAGTCGACATCGTGACACTCGATCAGTTTCCTGCGGCACTGGCGCGATTTGACGCCGGGGCTGCGGCCTGAGGGCGCCTTTTGGAGACTGCATGGGGAAGGGCCGACATGGCTGCCAGCGAGGTTGCACCCTCCGATGCCGACGTCGCACGTATTGCCGAGCCCTTGTGGACCAATTGCGCGCAGTGGTGCGCGGAGGGGTGGTAATTTGCGCGCACCACGTCGGCATGCCACGGGGTCGGTACCGGGGGGTACGGCTCACGTCTGGCCAGGATCATTGGGGACCTGTGTATGACTGAGCAGGTGCGTCATGGCTGAGCACGCGCAGCATCCCTGACCATGCCTGAACAAGCGCAATGCGTGATCGTCGGCGGCGGCGCGATGGGCGCCGGCTTGCTGTACGCGCTCGCGCACGAGGGATGGACGGACACGATCCTCGTTGAGAAGGGCGAGCTGACGTCTGGGTCGACGTGGCACGCTGCCGGCCTCATCCCGAACTTCATCGGCGACCTCAACATGGCCAAGGTCCACCAGGAGGCCATCTCGCTCTATCCGCGCATCGAGGCCGAGACCGGGCTGTCGGCAGGGTGGCATGGATGCGGGGCGATCCGGTTGGCACGTACCGCCGACGAGGCCGACTGGCATCACTACGTCCACGCCATGCTCACCCAGATCGGCGTGGAGTCGCACCTCATCGGCCCCAGCGAGATCGCCGAATTGCATCCACTGCTCACCGATCTCGACGACGTCCAGCTTGGCTTCCATACGCCCCACGACGGCTGGACCGACCCGTCGAGCTGCACCAACGCCATGGCGAAGGGCGCCCGCGATCTGGGCTGCCGGATCATGCGGCACACGCTCGTCACCGGCATGACCCAGCGGCCCGACGGCACCTGGGATGTAGCTGTCGTTCGGGGCGGCGCCGATCCGGCCCGACGTCGCAACGGAGCCAACGGCGAAGACGACCGCGAGATCATCCACTGCGAGCACGTCGTCAACGCCGCAGGGCATTACGCACCACAGCTTGGAGCGATGATCGGGCTCGACGTGCCGATCGTGTCGGTCATCCACCAATACCTGGTCACTGAAACGGTGCCCGAGGTCGCGGCACTCGGGTTCGAGCTGCCGGTTGTTCGCGACCCGCGCGCCTCGTGCTACTACCGGCAGGAAATCGACGGGCTGCTCATCGGCCCCTACGAGATGAGCGGTGCTCGGGCGTACGGCATCGACGGCATCGACTGGGATCTGCACTTCCACCTGCCGGGCCAAGACCTCGATGTGCTCGAGGAGTGCCTGGATTTCGCGCAGCAGCGCATCGGCGTGCTCGCGTCGGCTGGCATCAAACAGGTCGTCTCGGGGCCGATCACCCACACGCCCGACTCGGGCTACCTGATGGGGCCGGCCCCGGGAGTGCGCAACTACTGGCACTGCAACGGGGCGTCCATCGGCATCACCCAAGGCCCCGGCGCCGGCAAGTACCTCGCTCAGTGGATCGTGCACGGTCAGACCGAGATCAATGTGCGCAGCATGGACCCGCGCCGGTTCGGCGACCACACCGGGCCCAAGTCGGCATTCGCCTACGACAAGGCCATCGATGAGTACCACGAGATGTACCAAGTGCGACTGCCGGGTGAGCAGCGCGACGCAGGTCGGCCGATCAAGACCACACCGCTGTGGAGCCGGCTGGATGCTCTGGGTGCGCGGTGGCAGGAGATCTACGGCTGGGAGCGTCCCCAGTACTTCGCTCCCGACGGCACGCCCGAGGCCCACTCGTTCCGACGTTCGAACGCACACGACCTCGTCGGCGCTGAGGTGCGCGGGGTACGCGAACGGGTCGGCGTGGCTGATCTCAGCGCGTTCGCCAAGTTCGAGGTGACCGGCGCCGCCGCCGCCGCCCTGCTCGACCGGTTGTCCGCCAACCGTCTGCCGGGGCGAGACGGCGGCATCCGCCTGACCCACATGCTGACCCCGCTCGGCGGCATCGAGTGCGAGATGACCATTGCCCGTCTTGCGCCGGACCGGTTCTGGTTGGCCTCGGCGATCATGGGCCAGAGCCACGACTTTGACTGGCTGCGCGACCACGTCGAGGACGGTGAGCAGGTCAGCGTGCGCGACGCAACCGACGACACCGCCATCTTGGGTGTCACCGGTCCGCGAGCGCGCGACGTGCTTGCGCCACTGACCGACGCCGACCTCAGCAACGACGCGTTCAGCTGGCTCACAGTCCAACAGATCACCGCGGCGGGAGTGCCGGCGATCGCGCTGCGGGTGTCATACGTCGGCGAGCTGGGTTGGGAACTGCACTGTGGAATGGAGGGTGCCGCCCGCATCTATGACGCGGTGGCCGAGTCGGGCGAGCCTCACGGCCTGGTCCACTTCGGCAGCTACGCGATGAACGTGATGCGCATCGAGAAGGCGTACAAGGCGTGGGGCAGCGAGCTGACCACCGAGATCACTCCGGTGGAGGCGCGCCTCGGGCGTTTCGTTGATTACCAACGGCCGTTTGTCGGTCGCGACGCCGCCGCGGCGCGCCGCGAATGCGAAGAGCGCGGCGAGCCGCTGTCGATGGTGCTGGTGTACTGCGAGGTGGACGCCACCGACAACGAAGTGCGGGGCAACGAGCCCGCATTCGCGCCCGGCAGCGACGAGCCCATGGGAATCGGCACGAGCGGCGCCTGGGGCCACACCGTGGGCCGCAGCCTCGCCTTCGTGTACGTCGATCCCCGCTTCGAAGCACCCGGCAGCACCTTCGAACTTGACCTGCTCGGCGAGCGTCGCACCGCCACCGTGCTCGCAGAGGCCGCATATGACCCCGCCAACAAGGCGCTCCGCGCCTGACAGAAAGAACAGGCTCCGCGCCTGACACGAATCACAGGCTTCCCACTTGGGCAGCAGACGAGGCCGTGAGCGCCTCAGCGAGCACAACGACGACGAGCGCCCTGGAGGTGTTCCCCGCAATGGCAGACACCAGTCCTCCCGAAGCACCGCGGCGCCGCCGCGGCGGCGGCCGAGCGGGACGCATCGCTGTTCGCGAGGCCGTTCCCGAAGCTGATCGCCGGCCGGTCCGCCCGGGCCTGCCGGCGGGCCGGTTCAAGCCGCTGTCCGACAGCGACATGCAGCAGGTCTACGACACCGCCCTCGGACTGCTCGAAGACGTTGGCATGGGCGAGCCGCTCGACGAGTTCATTGAAGCGGCGACGCCTCTCGGCGGATGGGTCGACGACAACGGTCGCCTACGACTGCCCCGCGGCGTTATCGAGCGGGCCATTTCCACAGCGGCCAAAGAGTGGATCTGGCACGGCTTTGACGACGACCAGTCGGTGCACGTGGGCGGCGAGCACGTCTACTTCGGCACCTCGGGCGCGGCGGTGCTCATATACGACCACGTCACCCGCACGTTCCGGCACTCGGTGGCCCAGGACGTGTACGACTGCGGCCGTCTCGTCGACACGCTGGACAACCTGCACTTCTACGTGCGCACGGTTGTGGCCCGCGACCTGCCCGAAACGCGTGACCTCGACATCACCACGGCATACGCAGTGATGTGCAGCACAACGAAACCGGGCGGATCCTCGTGGTTCGACCCACGTTGGGTGTACGAATCGGTCGAGATGTTCGACCTCGTGCTTGGTGGCCCCGGCGAGTTTGCGAAGCGTCCGTTCATGGCGGCGAACAACACGTTCGTCGTCCCCCCGCTGCGCTTTGCTCACGATTCGGCGAGGTGCCTGGTCGCACAGGTGCGCACAGGCATGCCGATCAACCTGCTCTCGGCCCTACAAGCCGGTGCCACAGCACCCGCGGCGCTCGGAGGCGCACTGGCACAGGCGCTGGCAGAGTGCCTTGGCGGGCTGACCTTCGTGAACCTGCTGTCGCCCGGGCATCCATGCTTGCTGGGATTGTGGCCGTTCGTGTCCGACCTGCGCACGGGAGCCATGAGCGGGGGATCGGGCGAGGAAGGCATCCTCAACGCCGCCGCGGCCCAAGTCGGCCACTGGCTCGGACTGCCCACCGGCGTGGCGGCGGGCATGACGGACTCCAAGGTGAATGACGCCCAGGCCGGCTACGAGAAGGGTCTGAACGTGGGGCTGGCCGCACACGCCGGAGCGAACATCGTCTACGAGTCGGCTGGGATGCTGGCGAGCTTGCTGGCGTGCTCACCTGAAGCACTGGTCATTGACAACGACATGCTGGGCTCCATCAACCGCACCGTGCGGGGGATCGAGGTGAACGCCGACACCCTGTCGGCCGATCTCATCGCCGAAGTCATCGCCGGTCCAGGGCACTTTCTCGGCTCATCGCAGACGCTCGAGCTCATGGAGACCGAGTACCTGTACCCGCTGGTCAGCAACCGGGACACTCCCGAAGACTGGGCCGATGCAGGCAGCCGGGCCGCACACGATGTCGCGCATGAGCGGGTAAAGGCCACGTTGGCCGATCACTGGCCGTCGCACATCAGTCCCACTGTCGACGCCGCCATACGCGACGCCTTCCCGATCAGCCTGTCACCCCAGGGCCGCGCCTAGCTTGAGCCCGTGGCGCGAGATGCGGTTCCCAACGTGGTGCTGACCGGCTTCATGGGGACCGGCAAGTCCACGGTTGGGCGGCTCATCGCGCGCGAACTTGGCTGGGCTTTCGTTGACACTGACGATGTCATCGTGGATCAACACGGGTCCATCGAGGCCATCTTTGAGTCGCGCGGCGAGGACGCATTTCGGGCATTCGAGCGGGAAGTGGCCGCTGAGGTGGCCGGGCGTCAGCGCCATGTCATCGCCACTGGCGGCCGACTGCTGCTTGACGCAGCGAATGCCGACGCTCTCACCGCCACGAGTCGGGTCTTCTGCCTCGTGGCGAACGCGGATGAGATCGTCCGGCGCCTGCGGGCGGACTCTGACGGCCCGGTGCGACCGCTGCTGGCGGGCAAGGATCCGACCGCCGCTGTAACTCGCCTCTTGAACGAACGTGCGGCTGGCTACGGACAGTTTGAGCAGGTCCCGACCGCCGGGCGTTCACCGGAAGACATCGCCGCGGACATCATCGGGCGCCTCGGAATCGCACCGGCGCCGGTGCAGCGCTGAGGGGCGTTCAGTCCGAGGCGACGACGCCGCGCTCGGTCAGATCGGCGATCTCGTCGGCATCGAGGCCCAGCAGGTCCGACAACACCTCGACTGTGTGCTCACCGGCCCGCGGCGCAGGGCCGCGAACGCCCACGTCGGGGGCATTGTGCATACGGAACGGTGCGGCGATGGTCTCGAAGTCGCCGGCTTCGGGATGGTGAATGGTCTCGAAGGCGCCTGTCGCACGCACCTGCGGATCCTGCACCGCCGACGCGGTGTCGTTGATCGGCGCCCAGATGCAGCGGTACTCGTCCAAACGAGGCATCCAGTACTCCGACGGCTTCGACTTCAGGGTGTCTTCGATGTCGGCCACAAGGACACCCATCGCCCGGAATCGTTGCCGGCCGGTCTGGTAGTCGGGATTGGAGAGCAGGTCATCGCGCTCAATGGCCCGGCAGAATCGCGGCCAGGCGTCACCGGTGTCGGGCATCGTGAAATGAATCCACCGACCATCCGCGCACTCGAATGCCTCGAGCATCGGGGAGAGACCTCGATCCCGCGGGCGCTCGGTGTTGGGGCGCCCGTCCACCAGCGAGGTGGAGAGGTCGATCGCAATTGTCCAAGCAGCGGTGCGCAGCAGCGACGACTCCACGACTTGTCCTTCGCCGGTGACGTCGCGGGCGCGTAGACCCGTCATGATCGCACCGAAGAAGGCCAAGCTGGTTGTGTGGTCGCCTTGGCCCGGACGGGCGTGGGGAGGCAATCCGCCGGGCGGCGTGGAAGCCCCGTACAACCCAGAGCGCGAGAAGAACGCTGTGACGTCATAGCCGGGCCGGTCGATCTCGTCGCCCATTTCGCCGTAGCCGGACAGCACGCCGATCACCAGGTCGGGCTTCAGCGCCAGCAGCTCGTCGGTGCTCAGCCCGAAGCGCTCACGGCGCTCGGGGAGCAGGTTCATCACGACGACATCGGACGCTGCGACAAGGCGACGGGCAATGGCAGAGCCATCGGGATCGTCAAGATTCAGCTGAATCGATTGCTTGCCGCGGTTGATGAACTGGAAGGCCACATCAGGGTTGTGAGCTCCCTCGGGCACCTTCGCCTGCTTCATCAGGCCGCGGATCGGGTCACCGCCGATGGCCTCGACCTTGATCACTTCGGCCCCGAGATCGGCCATGATCGCAACGGCCGAGGGTGCAGCGGCGAAGTTTGCGAATTCGGTGACCCGGATTCCTTCGAGCGGTGATGTCATCGCAATTGCCCCTTGTGAGTCGTGATCCGGATAGTCCAGGTGTGCCCGATCGCGACTCGGCAAGGCTAGATCGCCCGACTCGCAGCTGTCCCGACCAGCAATCCGCTGAAGCCCCTAGTGCTCCCGAACGCCGGTGACGATGAACTCCGTCGCTGGCTTGGCCGGTAGACCTCCGAGCGCGCGGCAGGCGATCGTCGGCACGGTTCGCCCCGCCACCACCGACACCGTCCACCCGCGTTCCGCTTCCGCTGCAATGACATCGACGTCCCAACCGTTTGCTGCGGGTTTGAAGCTGACCGTGCGGGCCATGTCTTCGAGCGGCCAGCCGACCTGGGTGAACACGGCGCGTTCAGCGACTTGCGCGGGCCCAGTAGCTGCCCCCCACCATCCCCTGCAGCGGGGTGCTAACGCCGAGGCGTCAGCGGTTCGGTCGAGGATGGCAGCGATCTCGCCTGCTTCGATGCTGGCCCACATACGGCCGTCGGGCAGCGTCATCGCCGTCGGCGCGAAGCGGTGACCTCCGGTGTGGCTGACGCGATAAACGGAGACACGTCCGCTGGCGGTCGGCGCGCCGGCGTACGGCTCATCGACGTCGGAGTCGCGGTACGCACGCAACACTGCTTCAAAATCGGCTGCAAGGCGGGTGCCTTCGCTGCCGCAGCACACGTCGTGACTTCCTTGGGTGCACACGAGTACGGCCCGCTCGCCCTCGGTGTGTCCGAACGAGACGAACCCCTCCCCGTCCGGGATCGGCTCCGATGGCAGGCGGCTTGCCAGATGCTCGAACAGCTGGCGCAGACCGGCGGCGCCGTCAGCTTCGAAGTATGCCGTTTGCGTTCCCGCACCCACGCGCCAATGCAGCACGACCGGGATCCTGTCCGCCCGACTGCGTTCATCGGGTGGCACAACTGCAAGCACCCGCGTCGGGCCCATCGCCAGGTCCGTCATCGGTCTGAAGCCCTCGAGCAGTCCGCTGGCGAACACGGGCTTCGGCCAGGGCAGTGGCATCTCTACCAGCGCCACTGCATCCGCCGAAATGGAAGTGCCGCCGGGATCGGTGCCGATGGCCGAAGCGTGGGCGGCACAGCGTGGCGCCTCGTCATCTGCCGGCAGGAGCGCCAAGACTTCTGGGGCCAGGGGCGGCATCGCCAGCGGCATGCCCTGCTGAGGCATTCCGGCCGCCGGTTCCGATGACATCAGGCCAGCATAGGAAGCCGCTTCGCACTGGGTCGGATGACGGTCCGCTCCCGGGGTCCGTCCCAAGATGTCGATGACGCATCACGGGGTCGCGGCTACGGCATGAGGCAGGCCCGCGGTAGGTTCAGGTTGTGCCGTGGTGGCTGTGGGGGCTGATCATCGTCGGGGCATATCTGATGCTCGTGTTCATTCACGACAGCGTTCAGAAGCGCCACTCGATTCTGCGCACGTATCCCGTCATCGGTCATCTCCGTTTCTTACTGGAGAAGATCGGCCCGGAGCTGCGCCAGTACATCGTCGCCGACAACGAAGAGGAACGCCCCTTCAACCGCGACCAGCGGCGTTGGGTGTACTCCACCGCCAAGCAGCAGAACACCTACTTCGGCTTCGGCACCGACAGTGACATCGACCAGCCGGGACACATCACCTTTCGACACAGCGCATTTCCCCTCGGCCGCACGGTGCCCGACGATGCGCCGATCCCGTGCGGCAAGGTGATGGGCGCGTGGCGAGACCGCCCCTGGGCGTTCCGGCCTGCGTCCATCGTGAATATCTCGGCCATGAGCTACGGGTCGCTGTCCGGTCCGGCCATCGAGGCGCTCAACCGTGGGGCGAAGCTGGCGGGCTGCATGCACAACACGGGCGAGGGCGGCATCTCGGACTTCCACCGAAGCGGCGGCGATCTCGTCTTCCAGATGGGGACCGGCTACTTCGGCTGCCGAAATCCGGACGGCAGCTTCTCGATGGACCGGCTGCTTGAAACGGTCGAATCAGCTCCGGTGCGCGCCATCGAGATCAAGTTGTCGCAAGGGGCGAAGCCGGGCGTCGGCGGATTGCTGCCGGCTGCGAAGGTAAGCGTGCACATAGCGAACGCTCGGGGCGTCCCGATTGGCGAAGACGTTGTGAGCCCCAGCAGACACTCGGCATTCGGCTCCGTGGGTGAGCTTGTGGGCTTTGTCGAAGAGGTGGCTTCGGCGACCGGTCTCCCCGTCGGCATCAAGTCTGCGGTCGGCCAGGAGGCCTTTTGGACCGAACTGGCCCAGCACATGGCCGAGATCCGCCGCGGCCCGGACTTCGTGACGGTGGACGGCGCCGAGGGCGGTACCGGGGCCGGTCCGTTGGTGTTCACCGACCATGTGGCGTTGCCCTTCTGGCGGGGATTCGGCGTCGTGCACCGGGCATTCGGCGAAGCGGGCCTGACCGACGAGATCGTCATGATCGGCTCGGCCAAGCTCGGCTTTCCCGCCCCGGCGGCGCTTGCCTTCAATATCGGCGTCGACATGATCGGCGTCGCACGTGAGCCGATGATGGCGATCGGGTGCATTCAGGCTCAGCGGTGCCACACCGACCACTGCCCGACGGGTGTCGCCACGCAGAACCGGTGGCTCTCGCGGGGGCTCGATCCGACGAACAAGAGCGTTCGGCTCGCCAACTACATCGTCGGCTTGCGCAGGGAGCTGTTCCGCCTCGCCGATGCGTGCGGGGTGGAGCATCCCGGGCTCATCGGCGCCGACAATGTGAACGTGGTTAGCCCGTTCGGCGATCTCGTGCCGGCGCATCACGCATTCGGCGTCCACCGCGATCGGACCCACAGCCCGGCTCGCATCGCAGGACTGCGGGTCGCCGTGTGCGCAGACGGCGAATCGGGAATCGACGAGAGCGCATGAGCCGAGCCTGATTCGCTGGCAGAATCTGTCTCATCGACGTTGCCTGCGGAATCGGCCCGAGCCGGACCCCGTGGGATTGCTCGTGACGGGAGACAACAATGAGTCGACAGCAGGTGCTTGAAGCAGCCAGGGCCCACATCACCGCAGAGCACAAGGCAACGTTCGAAGCCGAGGGAGTTGTCAAGGTCAGCGGTGCTGTGGGCGACGACTGGATCGAGCGGGTGCTCGAGGTTGCCGACCAGCAGCTGCGCGAGCCCGGCAAGTGGGTGTCCGACACCAACCCCGGCGCGAGCTCGAACCGGCTGTTCACCACCCGCTACCGCTGGCAGGAAGATCCCGTGATCGGCGGTTTCGTCTTCGATTCGGGCATGGCGCAGATGGCAGCGGCGCTCATGGGCTCGTCATCCTCTCGGTTCTATTTCGACCATATGCTCATCAAGGAACCACGGACCTCGAATCCCACACCGTGGCATCAGGACATCCCGTACTGGCCGTTCATGGGCAAGCAGATCTGCTCTTCGTGGGTGGCGATGACGCCGGTGACCGTCGCAGAGAGCTCGCTGGAATTCGTGCGCGGCTCGCACAGCTGGGATGCGTACTACGCACCCGAGTCGTTCGACGGCCGAAAGGGCTTCATGGCTGACTTCGAGGGCGAGAAGATGCCCGACGTCGAGGCTGATCGTGCCAGCTACGACATCGTCGGGTTCGACGTCGAGCCCGGAGACGCGTTGTTCTTCTCGTCGTGGATCATCCACGGTTCGCCCGGAAATGCCGGCGACCATCGGCGTGTGGCGCTGTCCACACGCTGGCTCGGCGACGACGCCGTGTGGTACCCCCATCCGGGCTGCGACCCCATCGTCACCGATGACGACACGACTGCCGTCGCCGGCGAGTACCCCGCCGACGACAGCCGGTTCCCGCTCGTCGCTGCCTAATTGCCGGACGGTTTTTTGGGGGACGCAGTAGCGTCGCCGGCATGGCCTACCCAGCATCAGTCAGCGTCGAGACGCCCGATCGGATCGCCAATTGGCGACCCCTCGTCCACTGGCTCTTACTGATTCCGCACCTGATCATCTTCGAGGTACTGCAGAACATCGCGTGGTTGCTCAACGTGGTGGGCTGGGTCGCGATCGTCTTTACGGGCAAGCTGCCCAAGGGCCTGGCGGACTTCCAGTCGATGTATCTCCGCTACAGCATTCGCCTGTACGCCTACTTCGACTTCTTGCATGAGCAGTACCCGCCGTTCGCGTTCGATATGTCGGCCGCAGAACCGGGCGGAACGCCAGTCTCGGCCGACCTCGAGCCCCAGCTGACTGATCGCAATCGCCTCACCGTGGCGTTTCGGCTGATCTTGGCGATCCCGGCTGGGATCTTTGTGGCGGTCACCGGTCTCATCACAGCGGTGCTGGTCGTGCTCGGATTCTTCGCCGTGCTGTTCACCGGTCGCTGGCCCGCTGGAATGCGCGATTGGGTTGTCTCCTGGTATGGCGTCAGCCTCCGCTTCAACACCTACCTGCACCTGTTGACCGACAAGTACCCGCCGTTCAACCTCAACGCATAGGCGGCACTCCGACCGCAATCCGGCTCCGGGCGGTTGACACGGTGACGGGGATACCGTGCGGGCGATGAGCGAGGCCAGCAATGAGTGAGATGACCGGCGGCGAGGCCGTTGCAGCGACGTTGGCGCGCATGGGCGTGCGGCACGTGTTCGGGATTGTCAGCGTCCACAACCTGCCGATCTACGAGGCGCTGTCGGTGCGCGACGACATCGAGGTGGTGAAGGTCCGCCACGAGCAGGCGGCTGCACACGCCGCAGATGCCTACTTCCGGGCCACCGGTGAGATGGGTGTGCTGCTGACGTCGACGGGCCCGGGCGCGGCCAACGCCGTGGCGGGGCTGTACGAGGCAGGTTTCTCCAGCTCGGCTGTGCTGATGGTGACGGGGCAGACCGAGTCGCGCTTCTACGGCAAGGGCAAGGGATTCCTGCACGAGAACGAGGGTCAGCTGGCCATGCTGCGCTCGGTCTGCCGCAGCGTCGCCTCGGTTCGTCATCCGGGAGAGATCTCGACCGAGATTGCCCGGGTTGCCGACGACATCCGCACCGGCCGGCCGCAGCCCGGTGCCGTTGAGATCCCCATCGACTTCCAGTACGCACGCGTGGGGAATGCCGCCGAAGCTGGCTCGCCACAAGTGGCTCGCCTTGCGCCCAATGGAGCATTGCTGGACGACGCCGCAGAACGGCTCGCGAACGCTGAACGGCCCGTCATCTGGGCAGGCGGTGGCATCAACATCGCCGATGCCTCCGCAGAGCTGACGGCGTTGGCGCAGCGGCTCGGTGCGCCGGTCTTCACCACCATCGAAGGCCGAGGCTCTATGAGCGAAGAGCATCCGCTGTCGCTGGGATTCCGTTCGGATCGCCCCCAGATGGCAGAGGTGTTCGCAGAAGCCGATCTGATGCTGGCAATCGGCACCCGGTTCCAGAACTACGCCACGCGAGTGTGGGCGCTGGAGCTGCCGGCAGAGCTGATCCACCTCGACGTCGACCCCGGTGTCATCGGGCTCAACTACAAGCCGTCGCTGGCAGTGATCGGCGACGCCAAGCTCAGCCTGGCTGGCCTGATCGAACGTCTGGGCGAAGGTGCGCCGACGATCGATGACGGATTCGTGGAGCGCTCCCGCAAGCACCGCGCCGCCGACATGGAGACGCTGCGTGATGAGGTCGGCGCCGATCACGCCGCTATCTGCGATCTGATGCGGCAGCTGTTGCCCGACGATGCGCGCATCGTGCGCGACACGACCGTGCCCGGCTACATGTGGGGAAACCGTCTGCTGCCGATCGTTGCGCCTCGAACGTCAATCCGGGCTGCCAACGCTGCTATCGGCCCCGGCGTGCCGATGGCTATCGGCGCCGCGCTCGGCACTGGGAAACCGACCGTGGTCATCCAGGGCGACGGCGGGCTGATGCTGTCGATCGGCGAGGTCTCGTCGCTGGCCGAGCACGGCCTGCCGGTCATTGTCTGCGTGTTCAACGACGGCGGCTACGGCGTGCTGCGCATCATCCAGGACGCACTGTGGGATGAGCACCACGGCACCGAGATCAGCGGTATCGACTTCGTCGGCGTCGCTCAAGCGATGGGCGTGCCGGCCGAGCGAGTCGCCAGCGTTGCCGAGTTCGAGGCCGCATTCAGCCGTGCCGTCGATCGTGCGAGCGGCGCGTCGGGCCCAGCGGGTCCAACCCTGCTCGACATCGACCTCACCGCTCTCATCCCCATCACGTTCCCGCTGCCCGCCCACCAGCGCCGCCGCGAGAACTGAGCCAACCGCCTGTCGCCTCCGCTACAGGCCGGAGCTGTCCGTGTCGGGAACCAACATGGTGCGGCCGGCCAGTTCCATCACGGGCATCGTGACCATGAAGTGAGCCGACGCTGTCTGGATGTCGCGCAAGTGGCGCTGTAGCGGCGACGACTCGAAGATGGCGGTGCCGCCGACAGCGGTATTCATGGCCTCGATCACCTCGACGCTCGTCTGTGTGGCGTGCACGGTGGCGGTGCGCAGTTCCCGCCGTATCTCGAGGCTGCCCAATTCGGTTTGAGCGCGCTGCCACGCCGCTTCGGCGGTCTCGTACAGCAACACACGCGCAGCGCGCACTTTGGTGTCGGCCACTGCAACCGCCGTATGCAGGCTGGGGCGCTGCGCCAATGTCCGTCGCGAGCCTTGAGGAACCTTGGTCCGAGCGACATCGATCACTTCGTCGATGCTGGCCCGCGCCATTCCCAATGCGATCGCGCCGATCGGCAGCGCCAGCAGGCCGAACAGCGGGAAGCGATACAGCGGCTCGGCTGCGTGGGGGGAACGCAGGATGGCGGAACTCTTGGCGATCCGGAGTGCGGGGAGCCACACATCGTGTGCCTCGAGGGTGCTCGAGCCCGAGCCCCGCAAACCACTGGTGTGCCAGTCGTCGTGGATCACGATTTCGGTAGGCCGGAAGAAGGCACGACCTTCGGCCGGCTTTACTGCGCTGGTTGCGTTCGTGGCACCGTCGGCGTTCTCGTCCTGGTCGATCAGGACGCCGCCTGAGATCCACTCGGCGTTATGACAGCCCGAAGCCCACGCCCAACGGCCGCTCACGAAGTAGCCGTCGGTGCCATCGGGACCGCGTGCTGGCGTGGCCCGACCTGAGGATGCGAACACGCCCGCAGTAATGACGTCAGGGTTTCTGAGAACTTCGGCCAGCTGTTCTGGCGTCAGCGCGGCGAACATGATCTGCGACGTGGCGCCGATGAATGTGCACCACGCAGCCGACGCATTGCCTGTCGCGAGTGTCTCGCTCACCTGTGCCACGGTGGTCGGGGACAGTCCGAGGCCGCCAAGGGTCGGCGGCACCAGCGTCCGATAGAAGCCGGCTTCGGCGAGCGAGTCCGCCAGGTCTTGGGGCAGCTTTCGCAGACGGTCGATCTCAATGCTGCGTTCACGCAGTTCACCTAAAAAGCCCGCCGCGGCAGCCAGCATCGCCTCACCATCGGCGACGTCGGACGTAGCGGCGGGCGTCATCGCGGCACGGTAACAGCGTCCGCGTAGCCGGCCCTCATGCTTGCCGGCTGTCCCGCTCGCCCCGATTCGCAGCAGTCATCAGCAAGATTCGCAATCGAACGGCACCCCAAGCTCGTCGCCGATACGGCGCAGCGAGCGGACCACCGACGCGGGATAGCTCACCGTGCCCACGGCGGTGCGACGGTCCATCTCCATCTGTTCCAGCTCGCCCGGCAGGTACACCGTCTGGCCAGGCAGGATGTCTTCGGCGCCCGCAGCGCGAATCTGCTCGACCATCGATTCGATGTCGCCGTAGTAGCCGTCGAGGTCGCGGAACACCCCGGGGTTCATCAGGAGGAAGAACTGTCCCCGATGCCCGACGGCCACGTCGCCAGTGTGGGCAGAGCCTGCGAGGATGCCCGCCGCGATGTTCGAAGCGGTCACCATGCCGATGCCCTTGTAGCCGCCGATGGCCGGCACGATGCCTCGCATTGCCACATCTGGGTCGACGGTGGGGTTGCCGTCGCGATCCAGGAAGCCCCAGGCCTCGGGAATCTCCTTGCCCTCAGAACGGGCCCGCAGCACCTTGCCCAGCGCCACCGGGGTGATCGCCATGTCGAGCACGATCGGCGGATCGTTGCGGCGGGGGAACGTCCACACGATCGGATTGTTGCCGAACAGCTTGCGGCGGCTGCCGAATGGGGCCAGATTCGGCACGGACGTCGTCGTGCCGTAGCAGACGAAGCCCTCCTCAGCTGCGCGATACGGGTAGTTCGCCCCGCAGCCCCAGTCGTTGGAGTTTCGGATCACGCCCACGACCAGTCCGCTCTCGCGAGCGGCCTCGATGAGCTGCTCCATGAAGCGGGTGATGACGAGCTGACCGAGTCCGTGGTGCCCGTCGGCCACCAGCACCGACGGCGTGCGGGTCACGATTTCGCACTGCGCTGTCGGATCGGTGGTGCCGTCGCGGAACCAGTTGACGTACCAGCTGACCCGCTGGAATCCATGGGTGTCGACGCCGCGCCGGTCCGACCACAGCTGGTTCTCGACAACGGTCGCCGCGTCGTCCGGAGCCATTCCAGCGGCCACATAGGCAGCGATACCCCAAGGGCGCAGCTCGTCGAGCCGGAATGACAGTGGCGCGTTGTTGTCGCCCTCGGCGGGGCGGTCGTCGGGGATGCCTCTCGGCAGGTTCTCGTCTCTCGTGGACTTCTCGCTCATGTCTGGTTGTAAATCTCCGGCTCGGTCTGCAGCGAGTTTGTACACCTGATGAGTTCGCGACGTGTGGCCGGAGGGAGCCGGCTGGTCATGCAGTAACGGCGATTTCGCCTTCGCGGAAAGAGGGGATGGGGTGACAGAGTTCGTGACCGAGTTCAACCCACCCGGCGAGAACCTCGCGAAGCTTGTCGCGAGCGTCGTCCGTTGTGGCACCGTAGGCCGATGCGCCGTGGCACTCGGAATTTTCGGCCCACCAGCCGACGAGGTCGCCGTCGTCATCACGGACTTCTTCGACGTTGGCACCGGCGACCATGGCGTCGAGCCAGCTCCCCAGCTGGAGCTTCGACGGGGTCTTGGCCATGGCCCCAATGTAGTTGTGGGTTCCCAAGCTCTGGGAGTTCAGCGGTTCGGCGTTGCTGGATCAAATGGCGGAGATCGGCCGCAACGGAGATGAAGAGGTCGTTGTCGTTCGCCCTGAGTCGTTGGAGCGAAGCAGTGAACTGATTGGATCGGATGATCTGCATCAGCCGACCTGTGAGCGGGTCGGGGACCCAGCGCGAGCCGGTGTGCCATGTCGTCGATCAGATCATCGATTGCAAGCCACACAGATTGCTGATGAGCATCTATACAAATTGCTGATTATGGGTCTGACGGATTGTTGGTGAAATGTCTAACCAATTATTGATTAGAGGGTAGGAGGATTGTCGATCGGGCGCTAGGTTTGGACGCGTGGAAGAGCACCGACGGCATCTGAGCGCGAACCTCACGGACGCGCTCGACGCATCACGTGTCGTCGTGCTTCATGGGCCGCGCCAAAGCGGCAAGACCACGCTGGCACGACGAATCGCTACCGCACGCGGCGGCGACTACGTCAGCCTCGACGACGACGACGTTCTTGGCCTGGCCCTCGACGACCCACACGCCTTCGTTCGTGCGTTCCTCCCGCCCGTGGTCATCGACGAAGTTCAGCGGGCCGGAGATCGATTGGTACGAGCGGTGAAGATCGCTGTGGATGACGGAACCAATGCAGCAGGACGATTCCTGCTGACCGGTTCCACGAATTTCCTCACGGTGCCGACGATCAGCGAATCGCTGGCCGGGCGTGCAACCATCTTGACGCTGTGGCCATTCAGCCAAGCCGAATTGTGGGGAACTTCCGTCGGCACTCACCGCGCAGCCGGCGATGCTCCTCCCGTCAGTGCACAGGCAACGCAGCAATCGGAGTTGACGCCATCCGCGGTCGGTGCATCGCGCTCCGCGAACGCCGTCGAGCGGTGGTTCGACCAAGACAGCTCTCTACGGCGAGCAGCGCGTTCGGTGACCAGTCGCAGCGACTACCTGCAGAAGATGTGCGTCGGTGGCTTCCCGGAGGTGCAGCAGCTCAGCGCGCACAGACGCAACCGATGGTTCTTGGGCTACGCCGAAACGGTGGTGAGCCGGGATATAGCGCAGCTTGGTGACATCCGTCGCGCTGCGATGTTGCCGCAGATGCTGCGTCTCGCAGCCGCTCAGACCTCGTCGGAGCTCAACGTGTCTCGGTGGGCTGATCAACTCGGTGCCGATCGCGCAACGGTGCTGTCCTACCTTGGCTGGCTACGCACAGTCTTCTTGGTCCATGAACTGTCCTCGTGGCGGCGCAACCGAACTTCTCGAGTCGTGCAGCGCCCAAAGCTGCACGTCACCGACAGCGGACTTGCCGCAGGGCTACTTGGGCTGAACGCTGAAGCCCTGGCGGCGCTGAACCACCCCATGACTGGTGCGCTGTTCGAGACGTTTGCCGTCAATGAGATCGTGCGGCTCTGCTCAGCAGCCGAGATGCCGGTGTCACTGCATCACTACCGCGACAATGCTCAACGCGAGGTTGATCTGGTACTCGAACGATCCGATGGTGCTGTCGTGGCGGTGGAGATCAAGTCGACGTCGTCGCCCAGGCCAGATGATCTGCGCAATCTGGTCTACTTCCGTGACCGCCTCGATGCCGTCGAACCGGGAGCATTTCGCGCAGGTGTGCTGCTCCACGCAGGTGCCAACACCCTGCCCCACGACGACCGCTTGCTGTCAGCCTCCCTCGACACACTTTGGAAACCGCCCCGATGAACAGATGATGAGTTCGCGACGTGTGGCCGCAGGGAGCCGGACGGTCATGCGATTCGGGCACCTGCTTGAGCAGTGCCCGCAAGCGTTTGCGCTGTAGCTCCTGGGTGGCGTCGGGATGCCGCTCAGCCGAGGTCGCGAGGGGTGCTGATCTTGTCCCACAGGGCATCGGCAAGAGGAATGGCTGTGTCATACCAGTCGTTGCCAGTGACTGCTCCAGCCGCTGGGGAATTCTTGTCGCCGAGCAGTAGGAATGCGCACACTGACTCGTCGTCGGGCATTGCGAAGATGGTTCTCACGAATGCGGGATGTCTGGGGATATGAGTGCGGACCTCACCCATGACATGGCGATGGCACGATTGGGCGAGTCCGAATCGGACTTGGGGAAGTTGGGCGGCTTGGCGTTGCTCGATGAGATATCGGAGGTCTGCCGCGACAGCGATGAAGAGGTCGTTGTCGTATGTCTTGAGTTGACGGAGTGACGCAGTGAAGCGACTGGATCGGATGATTTGCACCAGCCGACCTGTCAGCGAGCAATGGCGCCGACGTGAGCCTTGGAGTGGTGAGCGTCCACAGTGGTAGTTCGACTCACGCGTCGATGGGGGTGAGCGTGAAGTTGAGCTTGTATCCGAGGCCGGCGAAGTATCGGGTGAGCGTACTGAGCTTGGCGTCGGCAAGGCCGCGGGCTTCGAGCTGAGCGACTGAGGACTTGGTCACCCCCATGGCTATTGCCACATCTTTCTGGAGTACCCCTGCGGCGATCCGGAGGTTCTTGAGGCATGCATCAAGAGTGAGCAGTTCGGAGGTCCTGTCCTCGATTCGGGATCGCTCAGCGTCCGTGATGTCGAGTCCATCGAGAACGTCGTCGACCAACTCGAAATCGGCAGAGCCCGTGGAATCTGCAGTCTCCATGTGGTGCCTCCCGCGGTCGAGAGTTTATCTACAAATAAATCAACCACAAGTGGATACCGACTGAAATCACCAGCTTCTTTGACCGATAGCCACCTACGCGGCAAGAACTTCGCGGAGCTTGCTGCGGCCTCTTCCTCAAGGGTTGCGCTCGACGCCGGGCTCCTAGGCACCAGCTACAGCGCGCTGATGACGGCGGTTGCGAAGTCTTCGGTGCTCGCCACGCCTCCCTGGTCCGGCGTTACGTGCTCGCCGTCTTCGTACACCTCGGCGAGGGCCCGGTCGAGGCGGCCGGCTGGGGCGTCGAGCCTGAGGTGGCGCAGCATCATCTCGGCGGATTCGAGTGTCGCGGTCGGGTTGATGATGCCCAGCCCGGCGATGTCGGGTGCGGTGCCGTGCGCCGATTCGAAGTACGCCCAGTCGTCGCCGTAGCAGCCCGACGGTGCCAGGCCCATGCCCCCGATCGTGCCGGCGCCCTCGTCGGAGAGGATGTCGCCGTACAGGTTGGGCAGCAGCAGCACATCGAGATCGTGCGGGCGCACGACCAGCCGGTGTGCCATGTCGTCAATGATGAACTGCTCGTATTCGAGGCCCGGATACTCCGAGGCGACCTCACGGGCGATGTCGCAGAACCAGCGATCGGTGGCTGGCAGCATGTTCGTCTTGGCAGACACGGTCAGCTTCCCGCCTCTCTGCAATGCCAGCTCGCAGGCAAATCGGGTGACCTGTTCGGTGCCGGGCCGGGTGATGATCTTCGCCGCGAAGCGGCCATTGGCGGCATCGGGCGGAACACGGGAGCGGCCGTCGGTCAGACCAGCGTCCAGCAGCAGCTTGGCGGGACCCATCACGCCGACGTACATGTCCTCGAGGTTCTCGCGCACGATCACGTAATCGATGCCCTCGGGCCGAGCCAGCGGCGAGGCGTAGCCCGGCCGCCAGCGGACCGGACGAACGTTGGCGTAGGTCTTCTTGCCCCAGCGCATGAAGCCCGCCCCCGGCGTCGTGCCATTCGACGAGCCGAACAGAACTGTGTCGGCGGCGTCGATGTGTTCGCCGACCAGTGCTTCTCGCTCTTCGGGTGTGAGGGCTGCCAGCTCGTCACCGACGGGAACGTGGTCCCACTCGATCGGCAGGTCGAGGGCGTGCAGCACTCGCAGCGACGCCGCCATCGCCTCCGGCGCAGCGTCGTCGCCGGGTATCACGCACACCTTGTGCCGCCGGTCTGAGGTCATGTGCCGACGCTACGCGGCCCAGTTGTCCCATTGCTCGGCGTCGCCGTGCGCGAGGAGATCACGGCGGTGCTGCGAGATGGCGAGTCAGAGGCCGGGCTTGGTCACCATCACCGCGATTGCAGCGACGATGACGAGATTGCTGAGCATGCTCCACAGCTCGGCCCGCCGCCGCAGCCGTTCGGCCTCGTCGGCCAGCTCGGGACCGGCATCCATGGCCTCAGCCAGCTTGGCTCCGGTCGGCCGCAGTGCTCCGTGCGCGATGGCTGCCCAAGCGAAGTACAGAACGAAGGCGGTCGTCACCCAGCCCTGCCGGAAGTCCCACCGATCGTCGACAAGCACCGCAACGACGCCGGCGATGCCAGCGAGGTACGCCGCCACGTCAGTCAGCCGGTTGGACGCGAACTCGAACGACCGCCGTACCGCGCCGGCTGCGTCGGGACCATCTGCCCACGCCCGGCGCAACATCACCGTGCCGAGCGCGCTGCCGCCGAATCCCACCACAGCGCCCACGAGATGGACGACCAAGACCGCTTGATACACGCCCGAGTTAAAGCTCGCCGCCAACAGCGAGCCGCCGATGCCAAGTGTCATGCCCGCGAGTATTGCCGCCACTCGCACGAGCTCGAACGCGGGCGCTGCGAATGAACTCAGTGCGGCATTACACGACGATGGTCGGCGGGTAGCCGGGCGATACGTGTAGCCGCCTGCCGGGTTTCGTTCTTGCCACCAGCACCGTCAGTGGTAGGTTCGCAGTGCCGCAAAGACACGGCCGGATCTCCGGGGGAAGGGGAGTCCATGCCGATCGAGTCATCAGGCCATAGCGCTGGCAATCCGAGGCTGTACGAGGTCATCGAGGGCGCGCCCAAAGAAGGTGACAGCCCGACGATCTGGGCGTGGCCGCAAATCATCGACTATCTCAAAGTCGCAGGACAGCCGGTCCAAGGGCCTTGGCCGCCGCACCAGGAGCAACGTCCCGATCCCGACGCCGACGCGATGCCGCGAGCTGTGCCGGATCCGCAGGGACCTGGTGGGCAGGCGACAGGGGGCTGAGGTATGTATCCATCCCGCTTCCGCTACGAAGCCCCCTCGACACTCGCCGAGGCGATAGCCCTGCTCGCCGCTGCTGATGGCGAGGCGAAGATCCTCGCAGGCGGCCAGAGCCTCATCCCGATGATGAAGCTGCGTTTCGCCGCCCCGGCGATGCTCGTCGACATCAACGGCATCAGTGGTCTCGACTACCACCGGGCCGATGTCGATGGCACCTATCGCATCGGTGCGCTGTGCCGCCACGCCGACCTCGAGAAATCGGCAACGCTCGGCGATCATCAACCCACGATCGCTGCGGCGGCCCCCATTGTGGCCGATCCGCTCGTTCGTACCCGCGGCACGCTTGTCGGCTCGGTCTGCCACGCCGACCCGCAGGGCGACTGGGCCTCGGTGATGGTCTCGCTGGAGGGAGCCATCGTGGCCCAAGGCCCGAACGGGCAACGGATCATTCCGGTCAACGACTTCATCGATGGTCCGTTCCAGACGGTGCTCGCTAACGACGAGATCGCCATCGAGGCGGTGGTTCCGCCAGCGCGTGGGACCCGGGCCGGCGGTTACCTCAAGCTTGAACGCCGAGTCGGCGACTTCGCCACCGTCGGCGTGGCGGTCTCGGTAGAGATGTCGGGCGACACCATCGCCCGGGCGGGCATCGGGCTGACCGGCGTCGGGCCTGCCACCATCAACGCTTCCGACGCGGCGGCGGCTTTGGTCGGCGCGTCGCTCGATAGCGACGCCGTCGATGCGGCGGCTCAGCTCGCCGCCGAAGCGGCCAAGCCCCGCTCCGACCACCGGGGAAGCGCCGACTACAAGCGCCACGTCGTTGCGACATTCGTGAGACGCATCGGTGCGCAAATTCAGCGGTCTGGACAGAAGGCGGCCTGACATGAGCACGTTGTTCGAAGTGATCCCGCCGAGCTTTGGTGACGAGGTGTCGGTTCGCCGTGTGGAATTGACGGTGAATGGCGAACGGCGCGCTGCCGACGTCGAGCCGCGGCTGCTGCTGGCACACCTGCTGCGCAACGGCTTCCGACTGACGGGGACCCACACCGGCTGCGACACGACGAACTGCGGTGCATGCACAGTGCTGTACGACGGTGTGCCCGTCAAGAGCTGCACGATGTTCGCAGTCCAAGCCGACGGTCATGAGATCCTCACCGTCGAAGGCCTCGCGACCGCGAGCGAGCTGCATCCGATCCAGGAAGGCTTCAAAGACGAGCACGGTCTGCAGTGCGGTTTCTGCACCCCCGGCATGATGCTCAGCGCCAAGGCCCTGCTGGAGGAGAACCCGAACCCGAGCGAGGACGAGATCCGCTGGGCACTGTCGGGGAACCTGTGCCGCTGCACCGGCTACCAGAACATCGTCAAGGCGGTGATGTGGGCCGCCACCAAGCTAGGCGGCGCCGCACCCGACAGCGACGACCCGGATGCCGCCGGCGGCGGGGCCGGAGAGGAAGGCTGAGATGGCGCTCGACGAGATCAAGATCGGCGGCCTCGGCGCCAGTCGGCGCCGGGTCGAGGACAACCGCTTCATCCGCGGCAAGGGCAACTACGTCGACGACATCGCCCTGCCCGGGATGCTGCACATGGAGATCCTCCGCAGCCCCTTGGCGCACGCTCGAATCAGGTCCATCGATGTCAGCGGCGCCTGGGCGATCCCCGGCGTTCGTCTCGTGCTCACGGGCGACATGCTTGCTGCACGGAATCTGGCATGGATGCCGACGCTGTCCTATGACACCCAGGCGGTCCTCGCCACGGACAAGGTCAGATTCCAGGGGCAAGAGGTCGCGTGTGTCATCGCCGACGACCCCTACCTCGCCAAGGACGGCTGCGAGGCCATCGTCGTCGACTACGAACCGTTGCCGCCCATCGTCAACCCGACCCAGGCGCTGGCCCCCGACGCGCCGCTGATCCGCGACGACAAGACCGGCCAGACAAACAACGTGGTGTTCGATTGGGAGGTCGGCGACCGGGAGGGCACCAACCGGGCCTTCGCCGAGGCCGACGTGGTCTCGGCCATCGAGATGCACTACCCGCGCTCTCACCCGTCGCCCATCGAGACCTGCGGTTCGATCGCCGACTTCGACCGGGCGACCTCGAAGCTCACCGTGTACATGACTACCCAGGCGCCGCACATCATCCGGGCCGCGGTGGCAATGGTGGCCGAACTGCCCGAGCACATGATCCGCATCGTGTCTCCCGACCTCGGCGGCGGTTTCGGGAACAAGGTGCCGGTGTATCCGGGCTACGTGGTGTCGATCCTGGCGTCGATCCTGCTCGAATGTCCGGTCAAGTGGATCGAGGACAAGAGCGGGAACCTCATCTCCACCGGATTCGGCCGCGACATCTACTTGAAGGGCGAGCTGGCGCTGCGCAACGACGGCCGCATTCTGGGCGTGCGCATGCACACCGACTCCGACCATGGCGCGTTCTTTTCCGATGCCCAGCCGAGCAAGTTCAAAATCGGCCTGATGCACTCGGCGTTTGCCTGCTACGACATCCCGGCTGCCCATCTCACCGCCCAGGGCGTCTACACCAACAAGGCGCCGGGAGGCGTCGCGTATCGATGCTCGTTCCGGGTCACCGAAGCCATGTACTTCCAGGAGCGCATGGTGCAAGCCGCCGCCGACGACCTCGGCATGGACCAGGCCGAAATCCGCCGGATCAATCTGGTTCGAGACGACGACTTCCCGCATCGCACTCCCTTCGGATTCCTGACCGACTCCGGCCAGTATCAGAAGTGCCTCGACCTCGGCCTCGAAGCGATCGGCTACGACGACTTCCTGCGGCAGAAGGAAGAAGCCCGAAAGCGGGGCCGGCTCTTGGGCATCGGCATCTCCACCATGACCGAGCCCCTCGGGGCCGGCAACAGCCGGGAATACGACATCTTGGGTATCAAGATGTTCGACTCCGCCGAGCTGAAGGTGCACATGACCGGCAAGGCGCTGCTGCGCACCGGTGCCAAGTCCCAGGGTCAAGGCCACGAGACCACATGGGCACAGATCGTCGCCCACGAACTCGGAATCCCTGCGGCAGACGTACTCGTCGAGGAGGGTGATACCGACACGGCCCCGTTCGGCATGGGGACCTACGCTTCGCGCAGCACCCCCGTGGCCGGGGCGGCCGTTGCGATGGTGTCGCGCAAGATCCGCGCCAAGGCCCGCAAGATTGCAGCTCACCTGCTGGAGGTGTCCGAAGAGGACATCGAGTGGGAACTCGGGCGGTTCTCGATTCGCGGCGCCCCTGACCGAGGCGTGACGATCCAGGAATGCGCAATTGCCGCCTACAGCAACATGCCTGACGGCATGGAGCCGGGCCTTGAGAACCACGCCTACTACGACCCTCCCAACCTGACGTGGCCGTTCGCCTGCTACATAGCGACCGTCGAGGTCGATCCCGAGACCGGCGTGTGGGACGTCTTGCGGGTGGTGGCCGTGGACGACTGCGGCGTGCGCATCAACCCAATGATCGTCGAGGGCCAGATCATGGGCGGCCTCACCGAGGCGTATGCCATGGCCAGCATGCAATTCATCACATTCGACGAGGACGGCAACTGCATCGGCTCGAACTACATGGACTACTTGCTGCCGACGGCTTGGGAGACACCGGGCTTCGAGCTGCACGAGGTGGTGACCCCGTGCCCGCACCATCCCATCGGGGCCAAGGGCATTGGGGAATGCGCCACCGTCGGCGGTCCTGCAGCGTTCGTCAACGCCGTCATGGACGCAATCTCCGACTCCGGCGTGCGCAATATCGACATGCCGCTGCTGCCTGATCGTGTCTATGAAGCCATCACCCAGCGTCACGACGTCTCCGGCGCACCGCCGGTGACCACAGAGCCATGAGCGAACACCGTTCGGTCACCGATGTGGCCGTCGAAGGCTGGGGCGTCCTGGAACAGGCCATCGAACTCGCACGCAGCGGTGAGGCATTCGTGCTGGCAACGGTTGTCTGGCGCGAAGCCCCGACCTCGGGGCAGCAGGGATCTCGTGCCATCTACACGGCCTCGGGCGAGATCTACGGCTGGATCGGCGGCGCGTGCGCTGAGCCTGCGTTCATCCGGGAGGCCATGGCAACGCTTGAAGCCGGGACGCCGCGGTTGCTGGCGCTCGGCGCGAGCGATCGTTTCGGTGAACTTCGGGAAGGCACAACCGCGGTGGCCATGTCGTGCCAGAGCGAAGGCGCCCTGCAGATCTATCTGGAGCCCGTCGTGGCCCTACCTCACCTGGTGATCGTCGGAAGCTCGCCGATGGCGACGACCCTGTCGGTGCTCGCCAGTCAGCTCGATTGGCGTGTCGAGCTGGTCACCGGCTCCGAGTTCAGCGAGGGTTTGCTCACACCGCAGTCGATCGTGGTCGTCGCCACCCAAGGACACGGCGACCAAGACGTGCTGGGGGCCGCGCTCAAGTCGGCTCCGGCTTACGTGGGCCTCGTCGCGTCGAGCCGCAGGGGAGACAGCGTGCGTGCGCTGCTCGTTGCCCAGGGGGCCGACCAAGCCGAACTCGACGCCTTACGCGTCCCGGCAGGACTGGATCTCGGCCGCACTTCTCACAAGGAGGTCGCTGTTTCGATCCTGGCCGAGCTGGTGCAGTTGCGAGCACAGGGTGCGTTTGCCGCCCCGGTCACCACCCAAGCGCCCACGACAGGCACGGCTATCGACCCCGTCTGCGGCATGGCGGTCCAGATCGATCCGGCTGCTGTCTCACTGCAGGTGGGAGACGAGGTCTTCTACTTCTGCTGCGCAGGGTGCCGGACGGCATATGCGCGTGAACAGGGAGTCGCCTGATGCAGATCACCAATCAGTTCGGGGTCGCGCAGCCGCTGGAGGCTGTGTGGGACTTCTTCGGCGACGTACCGCAGGTTGCCGCGTGCCTGCCCGGTACCGAACTGACCACCGATTTGGGAGACGACCGCTTCGGCGGCACGGTGTCCATTGGTCTCGGTCCGATCAAGCTGGACTTCGACGGCGGCGCCGAGATCACCCATCGCGACGTTGAGGCCCGCGCGATCTCCGTCGCCGCCAGCGGCAGCGATCGCAAGGGCCGGGGCGAAGCCACGCTCACGCTCGACGCAAGCCTTGCCCCGGCTGAGGACGGCACCACCGTCGACGTTGCCATGGACCTGCAGCTCTCCGGGGCGGCCGCGCAATTTGGGCGTGGCCTGGCGAGTGACATCACCGCAGTGTTGCTGAACGATTTTGCCGTCAACGTTCAGAATCGACTGGCTGCGATCGCGGCGGGCCGTGACCCCGACCAGGTAAGCCAATCCCAAGCCGCCGGCGGCGTTGCCATCGGTGTGCGCGCCGCGCGAATGGGGCTAGCGCGCGTGGTGCGTCGATTCGCCCTGCCGTACCGCCCCGAGGCCGTCTGAGGAGGCTGTTGTGCTCTGGTGGATTGGAAACCTGATATTGCTGCTGGTGGTAGTGCCGGTGGCAGTCGCACTGCTGAACCGGGTACTGGCTGCCATCGAGCGGATCCGCAAAGCCAGCGACGAGATCCTGACTGCGGGCGTGGCGGTCATCGGAGAACTCGACACCACGCGCGATCTGCTTGCAACGACTGACGAGACGATCGAAGAGGTAGCAGACGGTGCGGTGCGCTACGCCGGTTCGGTCGGGAAGCTCTTGGGCTGAAGGGAGTTCTGATGCCTGCTGTTGCCTGGGTCACTGTCATCATCGGCGGCCTGATCATCGTGGCTGCCGCTGTCGGGCTGCTGCGAGTGGGCCTCCACTTGCGGGCGGTCCACAGCACGCTCGTGGCGGTCGCGGGCGGTGTTGGTGTCATCGCCGACCAGACCTCGACAGTCCCGACCGTGCTGCCGTCGGTAAATGCGACGCTCAAGCCCGTGCGCGACTTCTGCGAATCGATCTGAGGGAGGGAATGCCGTGATGCTGCTACTCGCTCAAGAGTCGACAACCGGGTGGACAATCGGCTACGTCATCGGCATCGTCGTGGTGATCGCGGTGGTCGCGCTCGTCGTGCCGATCCTGATGCTGGCTCGTTCGATCGGCAATCGGGCATCAGAGATCAACGCCGCGCTGGAAGACGCTGTCACCAACACGGCGTCGCTGGCGGAGTTGAACACCACGATCGAGGCGGCATCGACAATCGTCGCCGGCCTGAAGCGTGGTCGGGCCCGGTTAGGAGGCTGAGATGGACCTACTGGCTCTGACCGACACCCAGGAAAACCTTTGGTGGGGGGTCATCATCGGCGGCTTCGTCGTGATCATCGCTGTGGTCGTCCTGCTCACGATGCTCGTGCTGCTTGTGCGGACGATCGAGCAGCGGGTGGCAACAATCAAGGACACGCTCGAACGAGCGGCTGCCAACACCGCCGACACTGCCCTGATCGGCGAGACCGCCGCTCAAGTCGATGCGGTCCTAACCGAAGGCCTTGAACACCACCTGTTCTTGGGCCGTGTCCTCGACAAGGTGCGCTCATGACGACGCTCGTAGTCCTCTCCGTCATCCTGATCGGACTGTTCATTGCCGGGCTGGCCTTTTACCTGTTCATCGTGGGAGGTCAGCTGACCCGGATCGCTGGGCTGCTGGAAGAGTGCTCGCAGATCGTGTGGAAGATCAAGGCGGACGCCGAAGCTGTCGAGCCTGGTGTCGAGCGCATCAACAACACCGGCGGCGTCATCGCGGGAGCGTTGCCGCTGCTGTACGGCATGGCCGAAGGCATCGTGGCTGGCGCCACGTATGAGCCTGACCCCGAGCCGCGCGAGCCTGTGCCGGCCCGGCCCGCGATGGGCACGCGCCGCAGCCGGCTCCACGACGCCGTCGGTTACCACCCCGAATAGCCGTCAGCGATCAGTTCACGTCCGTTTCAGCGGCTCGCCCAGTTGGGCCACCGGGATCGCGCGTGGTGGTGAGCGGGCCTGCGGTCGGCGCTCGGTAGCTGCCGATCCACTCGTCCTTCCAAACCTGGTCGAACTGTTCGGGCGCGCAGCCGGGTCGGTAGATGGCGACCAGCTCGCGGACGATCTGTTCGCGATGCGAGCGCAACCCGCCTGGGACCTCATAGGTGCAGATGTGAAGGTTCCACTTGTTGCCGGCGCGCCGCTCCCAGCACTTTGCGCGCGGGTGGCCGAACGGCAGCATGGCCGCAGCCAGGTTGTCCGCGTGGTCGACGTCGAGCACGGCGTAGTCGTACGGTCGGCCGTCGGGATCGGCTCGGTACAGGATCGCGAACACGGCCGCAATTGCAGGCGGCGTCCAGCCGCCGAGCACCCTGGGTCCCTCGAAGGGGTAACCGGCGAGCGAGCCCAGTCGGATCATTTGGGCCGGATCATTCGGGGAATCCGAAGTCGTCGTCGGAGCCTTCGGGGCCGATGACTTCTGCTCGGGTCATCGGCCAGGCTGGGAGCTTCGCCGTCTCGACCGCATCGGCGAAGGCCTCCATTGCCGCTTCGACGGCCTTGTCGGCGTTTTCGGCCTCGATCACAATCTGAGCGCCGTACGCCATCGCGCCGACGCCCGATGCGATGCCGCCGAGCGACGCGACCGCGTCGGCGAGCGCCACAACCTCGCTGAGTTCGACGGGTCGGTCGCCCTCTGCGGAGATGGAGACGCTCCACTTGCTCATACCGATCAGCCGATGTGAGGCAGCTTTTTGGCGAAGGACTCGAGGCTGGCCAGGTCGTGTCCGGATTCAAGGGTGTCGATGAACGGGCCCGCGACCAACATGGCGAGCGTGTTCGGCGGGACATCGATGTCGTCGCCGACGAGCGGGTTCATCCAGATGATCCGGTGGCAGAGCCGACTGAGGCGTTCCATTGCTTGGGCAAGGACGGCTGGGTCGCCGCGGTCAAGCCCGTCGGAGCAGATGACGACGGTGGCGCCCCGGCTGAGGCCTTTGCGACCCCACTTGTGAACGAAGGTGTCCAGCGACTTGCCGATCTGCGTGCCGCCGTCCCAGTCGAGCACACGGCCCGCAGCGAGCTTCATCGCGTCGTCCGGGTTGCGTCGGTCCAGCGCTGGCGTGATGCGCGTCAGCCGGGTGCCGAAACAGAAGACCTCGACTTTCTGGGCTGCCCGGCGCATCGTGTATGCGAACTGCAACAGGTTGCGCGAGTAGTCGGCCATCGACCCCGAGACGTCACAGATGAGCACGAGTGGCCGGGGTTTCAGTGATCGAGACAGGTGGCGCAGATCGGGTGCGGTGTGGCTGATTCGCATGGCTTCGCGGGCCATGCGCCGGATGTCGAGCCGCGAGCCCGACGGGTCCGGTTTCCGCCGTCGTGTACGACGTCGAGGCGGCTCCAGTCCGATCCGGGTCATGATCCGCCGCAGCATTGCCAATTCGTCGGGCGTGCACTCGGCGAATCGCTTGGCACGCTGGATCTCGACCCCCGATGCCTGCAGTCCGAGCACCATGGGCCGTTCATCGCCGGCCTGGGTACCAGGTTCGCTGTCAGGAACGTTCAGCGTGCCGCTCAATCCGGGCGTCACCGGTTCGTGCGGTTCGGATTCTGGGGAGCGGGGCGCCGGCAGGCCGATGAAATAGCGGCGGAACACCTCGTCAAAGACCGGCAGGTGCTCGCGGCGATGCACGAGCGTTGCTCGGCCGCTCCAATAGATGTCGGTGAGGTCAGATGGCGTGAGCTCGGCGACGCCTGAGCAGAACATGACGACGTCGTCGGAGCCCACCGGCAGGCCCTCGTCTCTCAGCGCGTGACCGAAACCGACGAGCCGCGCCACGATCTCCATTGACGGTGAGCGAGCCTCGTGTCCGGGCCCAGGACCCGTCTCAGGCACCGGCCACGACGCCGATGTCAGCCATCGGCAACGACCCTGTCGAGTTCGGCTTCGACAAATTCGAGGTCGTCGCGATCCTTGATGACCGCACCGAGCGTGTCGGCTGCCGACGCCGCGTCGAGCTCGGAGGTGCCCAGCACGCCGAGCGCGTCCACCCAGTCCAGTGTCTCCGCGACGCCGGGATGCTTGACCAAGTCCATGTCCCGCAGTCGCTGGACCGCCGCGACAACTTTGCGCACGAGCGCATCGACCGCACCAGGCGCACGCAGGCGCACGATCTCGATTTCTTCTTCGAAGGTGGGATAGCCGATCCAGTGATACAGGCACCGTCGCTTCAGGGCGTCGTGCAATTCCCGTGTGCGATTCGATGTCAGCACCACGGTCGGTCGGTCGTCGGCGGCGATGGTGCCGACCTCGGGAATCGTGATCTGGAAGTCTGACAGCAACTCCAAGAGGAACGCCTCGAATTCGTCATCTGCACGGTCGATTTCATCGATCAGGAGCACCGCTTCGCTTCCGGCCCGGATCGCCGCGAGGAGCGGACGTTCGATCAGGAACTCAGAGCTGTAGAGGCCGCTGACCGTCGAGGCATTTGACAGCTCGCTCTCCGACAGCGCCCGGACGTGGAGCATCTGGCGTGCGTAGTCCCACTCGTACAGGGCCTGGTGGGTGTCGATGCCCTCGTAGCACTGGAGCCGGATGAGCTGTCGCCCGCCGATCTTGGCGAGGCATTTGGCCATTTCGGTCTTGCCGACGCCGACCTCGCCCTCGAGCAGGATGGGTCGACCTAACCGCAGCCCGATCAGGGTTGTCGTGGCCAGTCCGCGGCTCGCGAGGTAGTCCGACGAACGCAGCTGTGCCTGCAGGTCAGCAACATTTGCCGGCGCCTCGTTGCGGGGCTGGTCGCTCACCGTGTGCAGCCGGGTCGTCGCGGTCCTCAGTCTCCCGAGGTCGGACCTAGGACCAGGTCGCGCAACGACGTGCCGTCGGGAGACGACTTGCCCTCGCGCTCGAGGAGCCTCTGCCATGAGGTGGCGAGATCCTCGTCGCCTTCGGCGAAGCCGTCGAACGTGAAATCGCGTGCGTTGCGGCACACCTTCGTGGGACTACAGTCACTGTCAAGGCCGACGTCGTCGGCGCCCTGCCACACGTCTGCCACCGCAGGCAGCGCCTCGGCGTTCGGGTCTGTATTCGTGAGGATTGGATCCGTCGACGTCACCGCGTCGATGGTAGCCGCAGGCGGCAGAGCTCGATCTTCGAGCTCATCCCGACGGCGGCTGTTTGCGTACGGCGATCATCTCAGCGAGCACCGAGACAGCAACTTCGCTCGGTGTTCGAGCGCCGATGTCAATGCCGGCCGGCGCGCAAATCCGGCTGGTGTCGGTGACACCCCGGTAGGCGAGCCAGTCGAGCCTCGCCGCCTGGATCGACTGCGGACCCACCGAGCCGATGTAGCCGGCCCGCGAGTTCACCGCCGCCAACAGCACGCGGCCGGTTCCCTCGATGTCATGGCCGATCACGACGATGCCGTCGATCCGGGACAGGGCACCGGCCTGGCCGATCGCGGCGTCGGGCCCGCTGCACTGCTGGACGTTGCAACACACGAAGTCGCCGGCCGCCGCCACCGCGTCGGCCATGGGACCCGATCCCATCACCACCAGGGTCGGCCGCGGACTCCACGTCGTCAACACTGAGTCGGGCTCGAACACGACAGAGCTGTCTGCGGTGCCGTCGCCCGCGATCGTGGTCGCGGTGACCGTGTCGCCGTCGAGTTCGGCCACGAGGGTGACCCGCTGGCGTTCGAGCAGCTGATCCCACAGCTCTTCGGGGAGCGTGTCGGCCGGCGCCACCAGGATGCGGACGACCGTGCCCGCCTCGACGCCGACTGCGGTGCTCTCGATGGCGTCCAGCTCGATCTCGACGACTCGCCCGCTCGTCGGCTTCGCTGAGGCCAATTCGATGAGGTGACTGTCGAGGGCCCCGCCCAAGAGCGTGCCGAGCTTGCCGCCGCCGGGAGTGATGCCGACGGCATCCGCGGGGTCGAATCGCGGCGTGAGGACAGTATCCAGGTTCCAGGCCACGTCAACCCGGGTACCCCCGCGCAGGCAGGCAGCGACGCTCACCGCGATGCCGTACACAGCGCAAACGTACTTGGCCCCTCGGCGCGATTGCTGACTCGCGTTGGGACTCGGTCGCACTCACACGACGATCGTGAACGGGTAGCCGGCACCGTCGCGGTCTGAGCCAAGTGCCCGCTGGTTGGTGTCAAGCTGAATCTGCGAAGCCGACGAGCCGGTGTAGTGCCGGTCTGCGAGACACCAATGACATTGTCGCTGAATTCTTGGCTGCCGGCCGGCTTCTTGACACGCCAAGTTGAGGCGAGCGTGCAATATGTAGATGACTGCCCAGACAAGCATGCGAGGATGAATACGTGGTTTCCGTGCCGGAGGGTCGTCCTTTGCAGCTCCACCTCGGCGGGATGTCGCCGGGCCCTGTGCTGGATTCGATACTGGTGCGGCTCGAACGCCGATTCGACCGGCTGCGCGCCAAACTCGTTGTCGGACATGCGGGCCTGTGGGCGCTCTTGCTCGACCGGGGTTCTCGCTTGGTGCCAGAACTCCAGGTCTTTGACGACCAGTGGGACGCGATTGACGCGGGCTATCTCGATCCTGAGGGTCGGCGATTCTGCGTGAAGCGAATCATGGAAGTCGACGAGCCGGTCGTTGTTCGGCCGGCAGGTATCTGATATCGATTCGAGCGCGAGACCGACGCTGATCAAAGCGGACGTGACGGCGAGTGGGGCGCGCATCGGATACGAGCTCACGTTGACACCCGCGAGTCGCCAAGCGCACCAGTTTGATGGTCGGCCCTTGCCACCGCGGGTACGCGGTGCCGGTCTCATTGACACCGGCACTGTCATGTCCGTTATCAGCGATGCGACCGCCGATGCGCTCTCGCTCGAGATCATCCATTCGGTGGAGCTACATACCGCGCTCAGTTCGACTATGGCACCTTGCTACGCCGTCGAGTTCCAGTTCGTCGGAAACTCAGGCACCCGCACGCGGCCGTTGCGTCTCGTCGTGGCCAGGGCGCCGAACTTGCGCGAGGACATGCTGATCGGACTCGATGTCCTGCGACAATTTCGGATCGAGTGGGATGGTCCCGCAGGAACTCTCCGCCTTTGGCCGGTCGACGGCACTCGCGCGCCGGATTGAGTGCTCCGAGCTGGCCTTGTAGTCACACGACGATGCCCAAGGGAAAGCCGGCGCCGTCGGTGATCGGGTTGTCTGACTGACCGGGCGACTTCGCCATGCGCAACGTGGCGGCCATCACAGCGAAGCTGAGTTCGGGATGGACCTCGGCGGCGCACGCCCCCGACGCGCCCGACGCCGGTTTCGATGCCGTCGCTCGCCATCTCGCTCGTCCGCTGCTTCTCGTTCATCTGATCCCTCACAGTCAACAGCGGCCACAGGCATCGATGCACATCGGAGCCGTAGGCTGCGCGCCAATGCGCGGGGGCGGGGCTGTGAGAGAAGCGCCGCGCCCCGGGCCAGAGGTCCGCAGCGGCGGCGCCTTCGCCGCTAGGGGTTTTGCACCCCTGTGGTTCAGTGGGCTGTGCTGGCACTGGGGCCGCTGGGCCATCGCGTTCCTGTCGAGCTACCACGTCAACCAGATCACCGACTCGCCCCGCATGGTGCAGCTCACCGGCGCGGTCATGTGGGCACCATTGCTGTTCGGCGGTGCCATCGGCGGCGTGATTTCAGATCGCTTCGATCGTCGGCGAACGGTGCAGCTCCAAACGGCGTTGCTGGTTCCGTTCGTTGCGGTGATCGGGTTTGCCGAGCGGGCGGGTGAGCTGGGAATCTGGCTGCTCTATCCGTTCCTGCTGTTCGCCGGCATCGGCTGGGTGGTCGACATGACTAGCCGTCGCGCTCTCGTGCTCGACATTGTGGGCCCGCACCGGCTGCACAAGGCGATGGCGTGGGAGACGATGGCGCTTGCCTCGGGCGTTGCTGCGGGTCAGCTGCTGGGCGGCGCGGTCGCCGACAGCGCCGGCGTCGGTGCGGCCTTCTTGGGAGTGGCCGCAACGCTCGGCGTGGGTCTGTTCCTGCTCATGTGGGTGCCACGGGTCCCGCCGGCGCAGTCCGCTTCGGCCCCAACAGAGCGGTGGTCTGACGCGCTGCGGGACCGCATCTTCGAGGTCGTGCCGCTCAGCGGGGCATTTCGTCGTCCGGAGCCCGCTCGAAACTCGACCATCGCGGAGCTGCGTGCGGGCATGCGTCTCGCCCGCACCAACCGCGGCCTGCTCAGCATCCTCGGCGTCACCGTGATGGCGAACTTCTTCATGTTCGCCTACTTCCCCGCTGTTCAGCTCATCGGCGACGAGGTCAACGCCACGGCATTTCAGATCGGGATCATCGGTTCGATGACCGGATTCGGCATGATCACCGGGTCGCTCGTCACCGCCAAATGGGGCAGCGGCCGCTGGGGACTCGCCTACACGTTCGGCGTCTTCGCAGCCATGGCGATGCTCATCGTGTGGGCCTTGTCGCCGAATGTCCTCATCGCCGCGATCACCCTGTATGTGGCCAGCTGCGGCAGCGGGCTGTTCGCCGCGACACAGTCCACGCTGGTGCTCACCACGGTGTCCCCCGAGATGAGGGGCCGAGCCATGGGCCTGCTCAGCATGGCGATCGGAGCGCTGCCGGTGGGCACCTACGTGCTCGGTGAGGTGGCGCAGCAGCTCGGCGCCCGTGCGGCCGTGGTCCTGATGGCCTGCCTAGGGCTCGCCGGCATGACGCTGTGGCTGATGATCCGTCCCGAGGTCATCCGGCGCACCGGCCCGACACCCTGAGCGCCGCGGCACAACCAGGTGCCGCGCTGCACGCCAAGCTTTCATGCGCTAGCTCGCCGGTGACTACGCTGCGGCGTGGCCAAGTTGCGCCGTAGCCGTGCGTGACGGGAGGGGAAGCCGACGATGAAAGCAGCAGTACTCAACGAGATTCCGGGCGAACTTGAGATCGAAGACATCTCGGTGGATGCGCCCGGTCCGAACGAGGTCGTGATCGAGGTTCGCCACGCCGGGCTGTGTCACAGCGACCTGCACTTCATGGATGCCCACTGGCCCTATGAGCTGCCTGCCGTGATGGGCCACGAGAGCGCCGGCCTCGTTGCCGCCGTCGGCGACAACGTCTCGTACGTGAAGCCAGGCGATCACGTCATCACCTGCCTCTCTGTTTTCTGCGGCCACTGCGAGCGCTGCCTGACCGGGCGCCCCAACATTTGCCAGAACCACGCTGCAGTGGCTCGCGCCGATGGCGCTGCGCCGCGGCTGTCCAAGCCTGACGGCACCGCGGTCTCGCAGTTCGCCCGACTCGGCGGGTTCGCCGAGGAGATGCTGGTTCACCAGAACGCCGTGGTGAAGATTCGCGACGACATGCCGCTCGACCGTGCTTCTCTCATCGGCTGTGGCGTCACCACCGGTCTGGGCGCGGTGTTCAAGACGGCCCGCATCGAGCCCGGTTCCACGGTTGCGGTGTACGGCGCAGGCGGCATCGGCCTCTCTGCAGTCCAGGGTGCACGCATCGCCGGGGCCGGTCGTGTCATCTCGGTCGATGTCGAGAACGCCAAGCTCGAGACGGCCCGCCAGGTAGGCGCCACCGACACGGTCAACGGCGCCGAGGTCGATGCCGTGGAAGCAATCAGGGAGCTGACCGGCGGCGGGGTGGACTACGCCTTCGAGTGCATCGGGCTGAAGCGGACCTGCGAACAAGCGTGGTCGTCATCGCGACAGGGCGGCACGACCGTCATCGTCGGAATGATGCCGCTCGGCGAGAAGATCGAGATCGCCGGCTACGAGGTGTTCATGCTCGAAAAGCGGCTGCAGGGCTCGATGATGGGCTCGAACGCCTTCCGGGTGGACATGCCCCGCTACGTCGACATGTACCTCGACGGACGGCTGATGCTCGACGAGATGATCTCGGCGCACATGCCGCTCGAAGACATCAACACCGGCTACGAGCAGATGCGCCAGCGCGTCGGCACTCGCACCGTCATCGATTTCGACTAGCGGGCCCCGGATCGGTACACACTCACAGCAACGCACACGACTCGAGGAGCGAGCGAGGGACAATGGACGTCGAGGACAAAGTTGCCGTCGTGACCGGCGCGGCAAGCGGCATGGGTCGCGCCATGGCAGACACGTTCGCCGCGGCGGGCATGAAGGTGGTGCTGGCCGACATCGAGGAGGCACCGCTGTCCGATGCGGCTGCTGATATCAGCGCGACTGGTGCAGAAGCCATTGCGGTACGCACCGATGTGTCCAAGCTGGCCGACATCGAAGCGCTCGCGGCGGCGGCCGTAGAGCAATTCGGCGCAGTCCATGTCCTGTGCAACAACGCAGGAGTCGGCATTCCCGGCCCGGTGGGCGACATGTCGCTCGAAGACTGGCGCTGGACCCTCGACATCGACCTGTGGGGACCGATCTACGGAACCCATGTGTTCCTACCGATCATCGAGGCTGCCGGTGAGGGTCACATCAACTCGACTGCGTCAATGGCGGGTCTGTATGCGGGCGCCTCCCTTGCCGCTTACAACGTGTCGAAGCACGGCGTTGTGGCGCTGATGGCCAGCCTCGAACGTGACCTGCGACTGCGGAACTCGCCGGTTCACGCATCAGTGCTGTGCCCCGGACCGATCAATACCAACATCGTCTACAGCCAGCGCAACCGAGATGCCGAAGATGCCTCCCACCACGTCCGCACCGAGCAGGGTGAAAAGTTCTGGGACATGATGAAAGGCTTCTTGGCCGAGGGCATGGACCCGGCCGAAGTCGGCCCGATGGTGCTCGAAGCCGTCCGCACCAACCGGTTCTGGGTGCTGACGCATCCGGACATGGTCAAAATTGCCCGTTACCAGGTGGAGGCGATGCTGGACGACGGGCATCTCACCCGTTGAGCGGCCCGTTCGGGCGACAACGCACGCACTTGCAGCTGATGCCCCGATGAAACCCGCAGGCTCGATCTGGCGCGCGCCGACGCAGATTCCGGCGGCTCGCCCGTCGGTCTTCACGGTCGTACCGCGAGTACTCGACCTTGCAGGTCGCCCGCTGCCGCCGTCTGTCGCTCCGCCGCCGTCGCGCTCAGGCGACAAGCCACCGGTCGTCGAAACACCCGAATCGGACAGCTACCAGTGGCGCCTGCTGATCGTGATCGGCGTTGCGGTGCTGGGATTCGGCTCGTTGATGACGCTCGTCAACGCTGCCTTGGTGCCGATCGCCGACGAGTTCGGCACCACCGTGCCCAACGCCGGCTGGGTGATGACGGGCCTCATGCTGGCGATGGCGGTGTCCACTCCGGCGGGCGGGAAGCTTGCCGACATCTATGGGCATCGCCGCATGTTCATGATCGGCATGTCAGGCATGACCGCCATGATGATCGCCAACTATTGGGTCTGGAACCTCGGCTCATTTGTCGCCGTGCGGGTCGTGTTCGGCCTGTGCGGCGGCCTGCTCATGCCCGCAGCGATGGCGCTGCTGATGCACGCATTCGGTCCCGGGCGCCGTGCTCAAGCGGTGGGTTGGTTCCAGTTCGCCATGACCGGCGCGCCGTCGATCGGTGTGGTCGCCGGCGGACCGTTGCTGGACGTCGTCGGCTGGCGGGCGATCTTCATGATGTTCGGCCTGATCGGGCTGGCCGGCACCTTGGTTGCCGCATTCGTCGTGAAGCCGATCCCGAAGGGTCAGCGAGTATCTATTGACGTGCTCGGGGCGCTCCTGCTGGCGACCGGGACGCTGCTTGTTCTGCTGGCGATCACGCGGGTGCCGACGCTGACGCGCACAGGCGCACCGGTGCTGTCGGATCAGACGCTCATGCTGATGCTGGGCGGGGCAATAGCGGCGTTCGTTGTGTTCGTGCTGTGGGAGCTGCGCTCCACATTTCCGCTGCTTGACGTCCGTCTGTTCCGCCGACCCAACTTCTCGATGCCGCTGATCTCTGCGGCCTGCAACCAGTTCGCCTACATGGGCGCATTCGTGATCGTGCCCATCGTGCTGCAGGAGCGCTACCTGTACACGGTCGGGGTCGCTGCCTTGCTGATGGTGCCGCGGCCTGGCGCATTTGCGCTCGCATCGCCGTTCGGCGGCACGCTGGTGACCAAGATCGGCGCACGGGTCCCGATGATCTTTGGGTCGACCGCCATGATCGGCTCGATGCTGGCCTTTGCCGCCGGCAGCAGTCCCGGAGATTGGGGGCTCACGCTGATCATGGTTGGGCTCGTGCTGTCGGGCGTCTCGGCTGGCTTCGGATCGCCGGCCTATCAGATGCTTGTGGCGAACTCCGTGGATGACAAGGACATCGGCATCGCCAACGGCATGAACCAGACCGTCATGTGGATCGGCATCATCTTCGGCATTCAGTCGATGCTTGCGTTCGCGGGCGCAGACCCGTCGCTGGGACGCACCCAAGCCACCTTCATCTTCGGAGCCGTCGTCGCGGCGTTCGGTTTTGTGACGCCGATGTTCGCCTCCCGCCGCGCTCTTTCCTCCCGCGGCTGATTCCAGGCCGGAACCGATCGCGAGCAGTGGGTCAGATACCGCCAGTCCTGCCATTCGCTGTACGGCGGCGAAAATCGGGACTCCGCCGCCGCGGCTACAACGCTGCCAGGAAGTCGAGCAGTTCGGCGTTGAGTTCGTCGTCGGCTTCTTGTTGGACCCAGTGACCGATGCCGTCGAGGATCACCGACTTGTGGAGGTTGGGCATGGTCTCGGGGAACTTGGCGATCGAACCCGCGCCCCAGACCGTCGGGCCGTCCACCTCGCCCCCGACGAACAGGCTCGGCTGGGTGATGGGTGCGTCGTCAAAGGCAGCCATGTCCTCCCAGTCGCGGTCAACGTTGCGGTAGCGGTTCAGTCCGCCCGACATGCCGGTGCGCGTGAACTCAGAGGCGTAGTAGCCGAAGTCGGCCTCGGACATCCAGTGCGGCCAGGTACCGGGTTCGGGCCAAATGAAGCGGTCCGACAGCTTGCCGCCAGGCGCCACGGTGAAGCGTCCGCCCGATGAGTCCGCTGACGCCACTCGTGCCCGAACACCGTCGCCCGAGGCGGCGTAGTACATGCCGAGCAGCCAGTGCCCCAGGTCGACTTCCATCTCGGCCTCGGCGCGGCCCGGTTCTTGGAAGTACTCGATGTAGAACTCCTCGTCGCCGCCCATCATGCGGAATGCCGCGCTCGGTTTGAAGTCGCTGCGGGCGTTGTAGGGCACGCTCACGAGCCCGAGGGCGGTGAAGACGTCGGGCCGCAGCAGCGCGGAGCTCCAGGCGATGGGTGCGCCCCAGTCATGTCCCACGATGACGGCGGAGTCCTCGCCGAGTGCCCGCACAACGCCAACGTTGTCGGCGACGTGGCGCACCATGCGGTAGTCCGCCACGGCCGCTGGTGCCGACGAGCGGCCGTAGCCGCGCACGTCGATCGCGACTGCGCGGTATCCCGCCGCGGCCACCGCGGGGAGCTGGTGACGCCACGAGTACCACGACTCGGGGAAGCCGTGGACGAAGAGCACCATCGGCCCCTCACCTATCTCGGCCACATGAATCCGGGTGCCCAGCGCATCCACATCGTGGTGCTTCACACCGGACAGGTCGAGGGTGGTGTTGCCGTTCGATTCGCTCATGGCCGACAGTCTGGCGTGCTGCGCCAAGTTCTTGCGTAGCTGCGCTCGAGATAATGATGCCGAAGGCGCTGCCAGTTGTCTGCTTCGTAGCGTGACAATTGGATGGGTGCAGTCTCTCGCAAGAATATATGAACAAGACTCACAACTAGCCTTGGTGCCTATGGCCGAGGCATTGCCGATCTCCGAGGCGAAGACCCGCTTGTCGGAGTTGGCGGACCGGATTGAGCGCCAGCACGAGCGCATTGTCGTGACCCGCCATGGTCGCCCGTCGTTCGTGCTGATCGGCGCTGGGATCGGAGCAGACCGGCGAACTTGTCGCACCCCTCCGCGATGCTGGCAGCTGTGAAGACGCAACTGACTGAACTCATCGAGAATGCGCCGTGGCGCGAGGCCGTGACCTACCGGGACACGTGGCCGCACGAGTACGTGCTGAGCGAGAAGGACGACCAGCGGGAGCTGCTCGCGGCGATCTGCGCCCGGTTCCACGCCGACGAGGGCGTCACGGGCCGCTTCTTCAGGATGACGAACACGTACCTGTTCGTGGGTGACTACAAGTACTGGCTGATGACCGACTTCCGCAAGATCGATCCGCTCGCCGGCGAGGACAACTACGTCATCAACCGAGCCCGCCTTTACCGCGATCGTCGGGATTTCGTGATCCAGCCTGGAGACACCGGCCGCCACGACAACTACCCAACATCACCCGCGCGCGACTGGACCAACTGAACGGAGACCCCTGATGCCCGACAATCACTCACTGCTGGCCCATCTGGTGCCGAAACTGACGCGCGGCGTAGAGGACGCCGCGACCGACGCCCTCGCCTTCATCCTCAACAAGTCCGAGCCATGCCGCGCAGCCTTGGTCGAACTCGTGAGCGGTGGAGACCGCCAGCTGATGCCGGTGGAGAATGCCAAGACCCAGGTGTCCCCCTCCGACTCAAAAGAGCGGCTGGATCTCGTCGCGTACGACAGCGCCGGTTTGATGCGGCTTATCATCGAGTCGAAGTTCTGGGCGGTGCTCCGCGACGGCCAAGCCTGCGGTTACGTCAGGCATTTGTCTTCTGATGGCCCGGCGATGCTGCTGTTCGTGGCCCCGAATGCCCGCCTTGACACGTTGTGGGTCAAGATCGAACGACAGTTGAAGGGCGCGCTGGACTTGGAGCTTGGGCCGGCCCGCGCTGTCGGCAAGATGACGGTCGTTGATGTCGCCGATGTCCCCGGCGCCAAGAAGTTCGTCGCGTTGATGAGCTGGGACACGTTACTCAAGGGTCTGGATCACGCCGATCCATCGATGAACGCCAACGTTCGGCAGTTGCATGGCTTGGCGCTGGCGCAAGACGAGGTGGCATTTACGCCCCTGCATGCAGCGGACCTCGACGCGACGATTGCCCGGCGGATCATGGGCTTCAACCGGATCGTCAACGGTGTGGTCCGACGGGGCACTAGTGACGGCTGGATGACCATCAAGGGCATGAGGGCGGCGCCCAAGGCCGACGGCCACATGCGTTTCGTCGGATTCGACCACGCAGACGGCCGTGGACCGATTGGGCTCGCCTTGTGCGTCAGTCTTAGCCATTGGGCTGAACGCGGCACTACACCGCTCTGGCTGCGGATTTGGCACAAGCAACCGATTGATCTCGAAGCGCTGAGCGATCGTCTGGCTAAAGCAGGCTGGCTGCCCGCATGGCGTGAACCCGAGTGGCTGTGGGTGCCGATCGAATTGCCCATGGGCGTGGAGTACGACGACGCGCTCGATTCGGCCGCTGAACAGGTCGAGCGCGTCTTCGACATTGCGGCTCAACTGGTTCGACCACTCACCTCGGTGGCGAAGAGCCCATCGCCGCAGAAGTGACGGATCCGATGCCGCAGATTGCCGTCACTCCTGACGTGGTGTTGCGGTGGCCGTAGAAATCACCATCTACGACGTTCCTGAGGATGTCCGAGACCGACTGGCCGAGAAGGCTGCAGACCGCTCCCAGTCCTTGGAGGAATACCTGCGGCAGGAACTAAAGCGCCTCGCCACGACACCGCCGGTCGAGTCGTAGATCGATGCGGTGCGGCGTCGCACGGAGGCAGCCGGCACGAGGGTGCCAGCGTCAGAGATTCTCGCTGAGAGCGAGTCTCACCCGGGTTGATTCGGAATCGGCCGATCGACGACTCGGAACGGATACTTCAGCCGGGCTTCGTCGCCGACCTGTGCGCAGATCGCGTAGTGGCCAGCCTTGGGGAACGTGAGGATGCCGTTGATTGCGAACGGAGCCCGGCTATCTGTTCCGTGCACCTTTCCGACGGGGCGTCCGACTTCAATCTCGGCGTTGACGTCAAGCAGCCCGGGCCGCCCGTCTTCGTCTTCGATCCACAGATGCAGCATGTGGCGCTCATTGGTCTCGGTCCAACCCACGACGACGGATACGCCGATCCCTAGGTGTTGTGGGGGTGGCTGAGCGCCATTCGGAATGTCACGTGTCAAGGTGTCCCACTCGGCGCCGCTGAGGTACATCAGACCGTTCTGGACTTCAGCGTGGTTGGCGAGTGTGAGCATCTCGATGCGTGGCACGGCGACGATCCTCTCCAAGATGTACGACAGCAGTATACGGCTGTAAACTCATTGGCCTATGCCATCACCGGCTGGCGGTCAGTACGGCGCGAGATCGACTGGTACAACAAGGCTTGAGTACGGGAGGATCGATGACTGAAGAGGGTGCCGCCGAGCTTTACGAGCACCGCGATAACCCCGACGAATGGGATGACCAGCCCGTCGAGATCGATGTGCGGCCATCGGGCAGCGAAGTGGTGTCCTTCCGGATTCCCACTGATGAACTTGACCGCGTCACAGAAGCTGCTCGTGGGGCGGGCGAGAGCTTGTCACAGTTCGTACGGGGCGCATTGAGTGCCCGGCTCGAACCGCCGATGCAGACGCTCGCACGGGCGGTCACGAGTGGACCGCTCGCTCGGCATGTGACCGCCGGCCCGAGTGTGCTCGGCGTGCAGGCGCACCCAGGGAGCGTCAGCATGTTCGTCGTTCGCAGCGAGACTGGTGCAAATCGGCAGTCGGTCACGAGCTGTGAAGGCGTTGAAGCCGCTCGCTGACGCGTCGATGGCGGCGCATTGAGTTCGAGCCTCGCAGCGAGCGCTGCTGGCGGGCGGGCAATTCGGCAAGGATGGGCTGCGTGAGCTTGCCTGAGTTTGAGCTGCCCAAGTTGGAGACCATCGAGCTCGAGCCTGACGGCGAGACGTTGCGGGTCTGGTTGAACCGGCCCGAGTCGCGCAATGCGCACAACCAGCTGATGATTCGCGAGGTTGGGGACCTGTTCGCTGCACTCAACGCGCAAACCGAGTATCGGGTGGTGGTGCTCGCTGGGCGAGGCAAATCGTTCTGTGCCGGAGCCGACCGCAAGGAACAACCGCCAGCACCCGGCAATGACCGCGAGGCTCGCTACATCAACCAGTTGGGCCGGCGAGCGGCCCGCGCCATCGAGGACTGCGAGGCGGTCACGATCGCACGGGTGCATGGCCATGCCATCGGCGGCGACGCCTCGGCCCGGTCAATCCAAAGCGAGGACGCGCAAGCCCGCTTCGGCACCTTCTGATCGAGACAGGCCGATGATCGGCGGCTGATCGACAGCGTCTCGGCAGCACATCAAGGGCCGAGAGCGAACAGTGGCACCACGGATACTCCGTCGGGGCGCTCATATGAGTAGCCATCGGCGCCAGTCACCACGACGAGCTTCGCCGTCCGGCCCATCTTGGCCTCATCCACTTTGCCGTGCGCGGTCAGCAGCGAGCGGGCAGCCTGCTCGATCTGCTCGCTGCCGCCCAGCTTGACTTCGACTGCGATCCAGCGACCGTCGCCGGCATCGACTATGGCATCGACTTCGCTGCCGGCTGCGTCTCGGAATGCGAACACCTCGGCATCGGCAGCTTGGGCGTAGATGCGCAGATCCCGAATGACGAGCGATTCGAAGAGAAGGCCGAGCGCCTCGGTGTCAGCCAGTAGGCGCTCGGGCTGGGTTCGGAGCGCAGCGACAGCCAACGACGGATCCGTGAAGTGATGTCGTGGACTCGACAGCAGCGGCGATCGGGAGCGCAGGTGGGTGGGCCACACCGTCAGCGGCTCCAGTACATGAAGCCGTTCGAGTGCGTCGAGATAGGCACGAACCGAATGGCGACCGAGCGGAGCGGCAGCGCTGGTTTCGGTGGCCAGCTTGTTCAGGCTTGCTGCGGTCCCGACGTTGCGTGCCAGCGAGCGCAGCAGCGCCTGCACTCGCACAGGGTCTCGTGCGATACCGTCGACTTGGCGGATGTCAGTACGCGCAACGTCCTCGAGGTAGCTCCTCAACGCAGCGATCACGTCTCGTACCGGCATGCTGTCGTCGAGTCCGGGCCAGCCGCCGCGGCACAGCGCATCAACCGCTTCAGGCACACCGCGCCCGGTCGGGCCTGCTTCAGCCGCTTCTCCGCGCAAGAGCCCGGCTAATGACACCTCCTGCGTGGACAATCCTCGTTCGGCGAGCGACATGGTCCGCAGTGCAAGCCGCTGGATTCGCAGCGCTCCTGAGTGTCGGGTGAGGTCATCGGACGGCGTGGCCGAGCCCGTCAGGATGAACTGGCCTGCCGCAGCGCGGGCGTCGCACGCGCCTCGGACGACACCCCACATCGACGGGACGCGCTGCCATTCGTCGATCAGTCTCGGAGCTGCGCCGTCCAGCACTCGGTGGGGTTCGGCTTGGGCCAGCGCAAATGCCGCAGGGTCCTGTTCCAGCAGCGCCTCGCTACGGGCGAAGCGCTTCGCTAGCCACGTTTTGCCACAGCCCTTCGGCCCTTCAATGAGCAGCGCACGAGATGTTCGCAGTATCCGCGCTGCATTCTGCTCAGCGATGCGTTCGCAGTAGCCCGCAGGCGTCAGGGTTGATGCTGCCTCGACCGCCTCGCCAGTAGCCATAGGGCGAAATCTACCATTTTCGAGGATGTAGATCTACCAAATCAGATAAAACGGATCTACCAAATCAGATTGATTTGATCTACCAGATCTGATTACGAAGAGTGGAGTGCTGAAAAGGAAACGCTCGACATCCTGCTCGACGCTGACCTCATGGGGTCGCTGCGTGTCTTGCAGCAGGACACGGCCGAAGGCAAGACGCTTCCCTTGCGCTGGGCAAGGATGGGCGGCATGAGCTTGTTGCCGTTTGAGTTGCCGGAATTGGAGACCATCGAGCTGGAGCCTGACGGCGAGACGCTGCGGGTCTGGCTGAACCGGCCCGAGTCGCGCAATGCGCATGACCAGCGGATGATTCGCGAGGTCGGGGATCTGTTCCTGGCTTTGAACGGGCAGACCCAGTACCGGGTTGCGGTGCTTGCCGGGAGGGGGCATTCGTTTTGCGCAGGGGCGGATCGCAAGGAGCAGCCGCCTGCCGCGGTGAACGATCGCGAGGCTCGGTACATCAGTCAGTTGGGCCGGCGGGCGGCTCGAGCCATCGAAGACTGCGAAGTGGTCACCATCGCCCGGGTGCACGGCCACGCCATTGGGGGCGGGTGTTGCTTCGCCACCAGCTGCGACTTCCGGATCACGGCGGCAGACGCGCTCTGGTACGTCCCCGAGGTCGAGCTTGGCGTGCCCCTGCCTTGGGGCGCGACGCCGCGGCTGATCGCCGAGATCGGGATGTCGCGCGCCCGCCAATTCGTTATGACCAGCGAGCGCATCGACGGCCGGCGGGCGACCGAGTGGGGATTGGCCCACGAGGTGTGTGACGGCAAGGAAGCACTCGACGCTGCTGTCGAGCGCTGGGTGGCACGCCTGCTGGACCTTCCGTCGCTGTCAGTGCAGATGGCCAAGCACCAACTGCGTGGCTACGCCCAGATCACACGACTTGGCGACTTGTCAGAATTCGACGGCGATGCGTCAGCCCGGTCGATCCAAAGCGAGGACGCACAAGCCCGCTTCGGCACGTTCTAAGCGTGACTTCGCCGGTCAGGACAGCCGCTCCGACGCAATCGACCAAGAGATTCGATCTCACTCAGTCGAAGGCCGGCATCACCTGGTCGTGGATGAGCTGCAGTTGGCCCGCGACATCGGGGACCTCGATGTCTCGTTCGGTGAAGGCGTTCAGCAGGAACGAGTCCGTGATACAGGCGACGAAGTGGTTGACCCCGCTCGGCTCGATCTCCGACTTGATCTTGTCGACCACCTCCTCGGGGGTGCCCGCCACCGAGAGCTTCTCGGCGATGTCGGGCGTCATGGCGTCGATCGCTCCCTGGACGTCTCCGTCTCCGAAGGCGTCGAGAATGGGCTGAACGTCGGCCTGCGAGACGCCGTGCCGCTCCATCTGTTCGACCGCCATGGCCGGGATGTAGAACGCTCCGATGGTTTGGGCGGCGGCCTTGGCCTTCTCCGAGTCAGGCCCGATGGCGAACACGTTCCAGACCGCAATGTCCAGGTTCCGCCAGTTGCGCCCAGCCCGCTCCGCGCCAATTCTCAGGTGCTCCACCATGTAGTCGCACGCCTCTTTGGAGTATTGGGCGAAAGCGTGGGTGCCGTCGGAGAGCTCACCCGCCGCCTCGAAGGACCTTGGACCGCGCAAGGCACCGATCAGCAGCGGAAGTTTCTCCTGCACCGGACGGGCGAATGTGAACAGCCCGTCGTATTTGTAGAACTCACCCTCGAAGGTCAGCGCTCCGGTGTCGAGGAAGGTGCGCATTACTTCGTGCGCCTCCTTGACCCGAGACAGCGTCTTGATGCCAGTCCAGTCCAACCCGTACTGGGCGAGCAGGCTGAAGTTCCCAATGGAGATGACGCATTCGGCACGACCACCGGTCAACTCGTCGAGCGTCGCGACCGCCTGGGCGACTTGGGTCGGCTCGCGCAAGGCGATCGGGGCCAAGCTCGGACCCAGACGGATTTGCTCGGTCGAAGACGCCGCGGCTGCGAACAGCACATAGAGGTCCTTGTGCCAGGTCTCGTCTGCTGCGTAGCACCCGTAGAAGCCGAGTTCGTCAGCCAACTTGATGTGTTCTATAGACTCCTGTAGCGGGTAGTCGGGCAGTGTTACGAAACTGAACTTCATCATTGCTCCTTAGCCCAGATGCACCGGTATCGGCTTCCCCCCAAATTGTGGAGGGCTGGCCAGTTGGTGTTGGCTAATTCGTAGTCGGTCGGGCCGATGCTGTCGAGGGCGCTGTGCAAGCGGCGGGCGTCGATCTCGTCACAGCGTCAGCTGCGGACGTCGATCTTCGCGAACGCCTTCTTCATGGCCTGGTAGCCCTCGACCGCACGCGGGATGCCGCCGTAGATGGTCATCTGCACCATGATCTCCTCGATCTCGGTGCGCGACAGTCCGTGGTTGAGGCCGGCTGGAACGTGGAATGCCAGCTCATCGGTGCGGCTCAACACCGTCAGGATCGAGATGACGACAATGCTGCGATCGCGCCGCGACAGCTCTTGTCGTGACCAGAGATCCCCGAACGCCCAGTGATAGGCGATGCGCCCGACTTCGCCGAGGTGTTCGACGAGGCGTGCCATGTCCTGCGTTGGGTCGCTCGAAGCACGGCCCGCCGTGAGTGTCTGGCGCACCTCGACCGCACGTCGCTCCCGCTCGTCGTCGTCAAGTTCGGCGCCACCCGAACGCTCGGGCAGCCGCTCGACGCCGTCGAGCGTCCGGAACCGGTCGTCTACGACCCGCGATGCCGCCATGGCCATCGGAAATCCGGCGTAGGCGGCCACCTGGATCAAGATCTCCTCGATCTCGGTGCGAGTCAGGCCGTGGTTCAGCCCGACTTCGGCATGCAGCGACAACTCTTCGCTGGAGCCGATGGTGGCAAGGACGGTGATGACGATGAGGCTGCGGTCTCGTCGCGACAGCTGCGTCCGCGACCACACGTCGCCCATCACCACGTCAAAGGCGAAGGTGCCCAGCGCTCCCAGACGCCGAGTCATCGAACGTTGTGCGCGTTCAGCATCTACCTCACCGTTGGTGAAGCGCTCGAACACCTCGAGTGCAGCAGCTCGTCTCTCAGCGTGCGTGCGTGACCCCGTTGTCGTCATCCTGATCTCCCTGTGCCGGTTCGTCCGCGTTTCGGCGCCTGCCATCATCGCCGCGATCGGCCAGGTCGTGCCACGCAGCGGCGGCACGCCCCAACAAGAACTTGGCGCTGCATCGACCGGACGGGCTACAGCTCGCCAGGCTCCTTGCCGGGCAGGTAGGTGACCGGCAGGTTCGTGATGCGGCGCACACGCGACGGCAGGTCGGCTCCCACCAGGCGCGAGGCCCCCGCGGGAAGCGTGGACAGGATGATGCCGTCGAAGCTGGAGCGCGACAGCACTGCTTGGATCGCACGCAGCGGGTCGGGGTCGCCGAGCTCGCCGCTTGCTGCGTACGACGCTGCAGCGATCTTCGCCAACTGCGCGTCGAGACGCTTCTGTGCCTGCTCCATGCCGAGCGTGTCCGGCCCCAGGAAATCGGCTGCCGGCACATGCTCGGAGGGGATGCCGGTGACCGGATCGGCCGCGAGCATCGACAGCCGTCGTGCCCGTGCGTAGCTCTTCGAATGCGTCATCGGCACGAGCAGGTGGAATTCGCATGCTCCGTGCGAGTTCAGCCGGTCGATCTCAGCCACGACCTCGCCGGTGCCCAACGTTTGGTTGGCAACGATGAGCCACCGCGTCACCTCTACATCGGGAGCGCCCGGCGTCAGGCCCGGTCGCATGCGGTCGACTTGGAACGCCATGCTCAGCTTGATCCGGTAGAGGGCGATCTCGCCCTCCACGATCATCACGTCGCGATCTTCCACGTGTGCCACCGACAGATCGCGGATCGTCTTGGTGGCCTCGGCGACTCCCCGACGCGCCGCGTCTTCCCAAGAGATCCGGCTTGCCGCGACCAGCGTGATGACTTTCTCGACAGCGTTGTGATTGCGCTGAGGTGATTCGTTCAAGATGCGGACCTGTTCGGTGTGCGGCTTGTTCCTGCGAGCGGGAAGCGATGCGCTTCGGTGGGGCAGACTGTAGGGCACACCGCGTTCCTGCGGCACAATGCGCACCTGCGGTGTGCTGAAGTGGCAGTAGCGACCTCGGGCGTCAAGTCCGACGGCCTGGCAACAGGTTGGGTCGGGATGTCGGACATCAAGGAGAAACCAATGAGCAGCGTCTACAACGTGATCGAGCTGATCGGGACCAGCGACGAGTCGTGGGAAAAGGCCACGCAGAACGCGATTTCCGAGGCCTCCAAGACCTTGCGAGATCTCCGGGTCGCAGAGGTCGTCGAGCAAGACGTGGTGATCGAGGGCGGCGCAATCTCAGCGTTCCGTACCAAGGTCCGGCTGTCGTTCAAGCACGAGTCGCCTTGAGCCACAACACCTCCACCACGTCGAACTTGGCGCGCAGCCCCAAGAAAGCGCGCGGGCAGGGCGCGCCAGGGCGATTGCCGAGCGAGCGCCCGACCACTCGATGACCGCGCGCGGCCTCGGCGGCATCCGCGTCGTCGAGCTGGGGCAGATGGTGGCGGCGCCCTGGACCGCGAAGCTGCTCGCCGATCTCGGAGCCGACGTCATCAAGGTGGAGCCGCCCCACGGCGACCCCGCTCGCCGCCGTGGGCCGTACCGCCCCCACGCGAGCGATCAAGGTGACATCGGCGGGTTGTTCGCAGCAATCAATACGAACAAGCGCAGTGTGGTTGCAGACCTCTCTCATACCGACAGCCGCTCGACGCTCGACAGATTGCTTGCAAACGCAGACCTGTTCATCCACGACCTAGCCCCGCGCGCAGCAGCAGAGCTCGACCTGATGCCAGAGTCGCTGCGGGCACAGCATCCGTCGCTGGTGACGACGTCGATAACGCCATTCGGGCAGACCGGGCCGTATGCCGACTGGCGGGCCGAAGAACTGCAGGTCGTCCACGGCGGCGGCTGGGGCTGGCTCGCTCCCGGCTGCGTCCAGGATCCTGAGTTGCCCCCGCTCAAACCACACGGCCACCAGGCAGCGTTCCAGTCCGGTTTCGCCGCAGCCTGCGCCTCGCTTGCGGCCGTTGACCGGGCTCAACGCACCGGACACGGCGAGCACATCGACTTCGCCCAGATGTCCTACGTCGTCGGCATGCTGGAAGCGGCATTCATCATCTGGTCCTACACGGGCGAGATCCCCAGCCGTCTGGGCGCCCGCATCCTCAACCCGTGGCGGATGTTGCCAGCCACCGATGGCCACATCTTCATCGTGTGTGTCGAAGCCGATCAGTGGGAACGGCTGAAGGACTTCATGGGCCGTCCCGAGTGGGCCGACATGGAGATCTTCGACACGATCGAGAGCCGCTACGAGAACGAAGACCTGCTGCACATGTGGCTGGGGGAGTGGATCGCCGACCAGTCAGTGATGGAGCTGTTCCATCGGGGCCAGGCAGAGCGCCTGGCGTTCGCGCCCGTGAACACGGTCTCGCAGATGGCCGCCGATCCGCACCTGGCCGCCCGCGATTTCCTCGTGACCTACGACCAGCCCGGTCTCGGGACGATCACGGTGCCCGGCGCGCCGTCGCGGCTCACCAATCCGTGGTGGTCGATTCGGCGTCCGGCTCCAGCGCTCGGCGAGCATGACGGCGACGGGTTCGCTGCGAACGGGCGTGACGACACGACTGCAGCAGCGGTTCGAGCCGATGGCGCCCCAGCGACTGGCACCTCGGCGTCCGGCCGTCCGCTCGAGGGTGTCACGGTCGCGGACTTCAGCTGGGTGTGGGCGGGGCCATATTGCACGCTGCACCTGGCGCATCTGGGCGCGACCGTGATCAAGATCGAGTCGTCGGCCCGGCCGGACCTGGGTCGCCGACTCCCGACCTACTCGGTGCATCACGAACCGACGCTCGACACCAACGGCTATTTCAACCAGTACGGCCAGGGCAAGAAGAGCATCACCATCGACATGGGCACCGCCGAGGGTCAGGCGCTGGCAAAGCGCTTCGCGCTGAGGTGCGACCTCGTCGTGTCGAACTACGCAACCGGCGTCATGGACGGATGGGGCCTGGGTTACGAGGAGCTTGCGGCGGAACGTCCGGACGTGATCGTGGGTGCCGTCAGCGGCTACGGGCATCACGGGCCGTACAAGTCGTACATGGGCTATGGACCCACGACCGGGCCGCTGTCTGGCTTGGCGTCGATGACCGGCTATCCCGGCGGAAGCGCTGAGGAGTTAGGGGTGTCGCTCGGTGACCCAGCGGCGGGCATTGCCACGGCGTATGCGCTGGTGGCCGCGCTGGTGGCGCGGCGGCGCACGGGCGAAGGCCAGTTCATCGACACCTCCATGTGGGAGGCGACTACGGCATGCACCGCCGAGGGCTGGATGGAATGGGTGCTGTGCGGAGAACAGCCCGAGCCGATGGGCAACTTGGATCCGCTGTGGTCGCCGCACAACCTGTACCGGTGCGCCGGCGACGACGACTGGGTTGCCATCTGCTGTGTCGACGAGACCGAGTGGGCGGCGCTGGCAACCCTCACGGGCATCGACCCCGCCGACGAACGCTTCGCAGCAGTAGCCGATCGCAAGGCCAACGAGGCCGAGCTCGACAAGCTCATCGGCGCCTGGACCCGCGAGCGTGACCAGTGGGACGTCACCGAGCTGCTGCAGGCTGCTGGCGTGCCAGCGTTTCCTTCACTCAGCGTCCGTTCGCTCGAAGAGAACCCGCACCTAGCGGCACGTGGCCTCATCGAACGCCTGGCTCATCCCGCTGTCGGCCAGATGAGCCACGTCGGCATCCCGTGGCGCCTGACCGAGGGCACGAACGGAGTGCGAACACCGGCGCCAACACTGGGTCAGCACACCCGCGAGATTCTCACTGAAGTACTCGGCCTCAGCCTCGCCGAGATCGATTCCCTTGCGAAGGCGGGCGCTTTGCGCTAAAGGCCTGCTGCAACCTATTGCTCCGAGCGGTTCGCGTACTGCTGCAAACGCTATTGAGCAAGATTGCTCAATAGCGTTCGTTCGCGATATTCAGAGTGCACAAGTCTTGAAATTTAGAGTCTGTAAGTGCGGCAGGTCTCGGCCAATCCGGCGACGAGCAGTCGATACCTGCGGACGATCGGTATCGGGCCATCCTCACGGGGTTGACCGACGGTGCCGAGTACACGGTGCGGGTCATCGCCGCGAACTCCAGCGGCGACAGCGGCCCCTCCAATGAGGCGACCAGCACACCGCAGTCAACCCCGGGCCCGACACGGCCAAGGCCACCACGCCGGCCACGCGCGGTAATCGACAGCCTGGACGTTCGGGCTGCAACAACCGGCCGTCAGCAGCGGGAATCCAGTCGACCATGGCCATGTGAGCCGGATCACGAAGTAGCGGCAGACCTGATCGCCACTGCAATGGCGCGGGGCGGCAGCGTGCTATTCGTAGCCCAGAAGCGGGCGACCATAGATGCTGTGGCCAAGGGGTTGACCGGGGCGACTCCGTGATGGACGGCAAGCCCACATTCTCGTGCAGGACTTATCATTAAAACATGAGCAGACTTGCTGTCTCGAAGCAGTCCCGTCCCGCTATCGGGACGCTGGCGGTCATGATGGCACTAATGTGGTTGGCCACGCCGGCCCGCGCCCAAGGCGTTTCTGAAGCACCCGCCGTCCTCGACGGTGAGCCGGATGCCTGCGGCGTCAACCTCACTTGGGACGCCCCCACAGCAGACCTATCGAGCGTCACCGGCTACCGGGTGCTGCGCGGCCCGGACAGCGCAACGCTGACCGCTCTAGTCTCTGACACCGGCTCGACCGACACAGCCCACTCTGACACCACCGTGACACCTGGCGAGACCTATTGGTATGGGGTACAGGCACTGCGCGGCGCAGATGTCAGCGCCCAGTCGACTGCAGCGGAGGTCAGCGTTCCTCAACGCCCGACCGCGACTGAGGTCGCGGTGAGTGCTGTGCCGATAGTGGTGCCGTCCACAACCGCTGACTATTTCGTGCTCTACGTGACCGATTGGGGGGGGGTCGCGGTGATTCGAGGCGAGGCAGGTACCACGACCATCGCGGAGAACGTGGCCGCCCTGCCCGTGGATCAATATCGGGTGGAGAAGTACCTCGTTTCTGATCCCGGCGATGTCGATGGCGACTGTGTCGACGACATCACGGAACTCGGAGATGGCGTGGGCATGAGCCCGGTGAATCCCACTGGTTCAGCATTTTCCATCAGCGTAGGCGCCGCCGCCATCCCTGATAGTGCGACGTTCGAGCGGCTCTCTATTGAAGTACGGGGAGGTCGCCTGCTCAAGTTCATGGTCATGCGCATGCACACCGACCGCCCCGCGGTTTATTTCAGCAACGCAAACTCGACGCCCAGCCACTTTCAGATTCTCGAGGACTTGGGCATCGCACATGAATCAGGCATGTTTCGCGGCTCACTCTCCTACTATCCGAACATAGCGGCTCCCGATGGCAGCCTAGGTCTCTTCGATTTCGACATATTGCTTGGATACGAGCAGCAAGATGGCGTGGACGGGCTGGAAGACGTTGAGCGCGTCTATGCGTTGCTCGCCGCCAACATGGGAATTCTCGACGACAACCTGGCCTACCGGATCCCCAATTCCTGGCTATCTGACCTCCGCCCGCATCTGTCCTCCTTCCAAGACTCCAGAGTCAACCTCCTATACGACGACGAGGAGTTCCCGGAGGCCTCCTTCATCTCCTTGAATCCAGGCGAGGGATATGGACTGCTGCGCAATATGGACCCCGATGAGCGCCCCCGCCAGCGCGACATCGTCATCTACGAGTCGCTCCCCAACGAGTTGCCGCGCGTCGCCGGCATCATCAGCACGGTGCCGCAAACCCCGCTGTCGCACGTCAATCTACGGGCCGCACAGGACAGTATTCCCAACGCCTACGTACGCGACGCCCTCAACGACTCGACGATCAGCGCGCTGTTGGACCGCCACGTCTTCTATCGGGTCACCGAGCAGGGTTGGGAGATGCGAGCCGCGACACTGGCCGAGGTGAATGCCCACTACGAATCGTCCCGGCCAGCCGAGGTACAGCGTCTGCGCCGGGTTCTGACCCCCACGACCACGGTCAGCCCATTGAGCAGCATCGGGTTCCAACACTGTGAAGAGTACGGAGTGAAGGCGTCCAATCTGGCCGTGTTGGGAAAGCTGGGCCTTCCACAGGGAAGGGTGCCGGACGGCTTTGCCATTCCGTTCTATTTCTACGACGAGTTCATGAAGCACAACGGGTTCTACGAGCAGGTCGAGGAGATGCTGGCCGACCCCGACTTCCAGTCAAGTCAGGATGAGCAGGTGAAGCAACTGAAGAAGCTGCGCAAGAATATCGAGGACGGCGACTCGCCGGCCTGGATCATCAGCGCGCTGACCGCGTTGCACGACACCTACCCGGAAGGACAGTCGCTGCGTTACCGGTCGAGCACCAACAATGAGGATCTGCCTGGGTTCAACGGTGCAGGGCTGTATGACTCCAAGACGCAGAAACCTAGTGAGACCGCGGATGACGGGATCGACAAGTCGCTCAAGGAGGTCTACGCCAGCCTGTGGAACTACCGCGCCTTCGACGGGCGGGAGTTCCACAGGATCGACCATCTGACGGTGGCGATGGGCGTGTTGGTTCATCCCAACTTCACGGACGAACGGGTGAACGGTGTCGCGGTCAGTGCCGACCCTGCCTTTGGCACGAGAGGGAACCACTACGTCAACAGTCAGATAGGAGAGGATCTGGTCACCAACCCCGAGGCGGCCTCCCTGCCTGAGGAGATCCTGCTGCGAGATGGCGGGGCGTACCATGTCATCTCGTTGTCCAGCCTGGCCAAGCGGGGAGAACTGCTCTTGAGCAACGCGCAACTCTCACAGCTGCGCGACAACCTTGATCAGATTCACTCCCGCTTCTCCTCGTTGTACAACGCTGGGACGGCGGACCCTTTCGCGATGGAGATCGAGTTCAAGATCACTAGTGAGAACACGCTCTCGATAAAGCAGGCGCGCCCGTGGATCTTCACCCCACCCGCCCCTGCCACGCCCCCCGACACTACAGATGCCGATGCGCTCACGGCGAGCCTTGAGAGCCCGCCCAGCCAGCACGACGGCAGCGTGATCAATCTGCAGATCGATTTCAGCCACCCGATCAGGAACCCTTATGTCGATGTGAGGGATGACGCCTTTGAGGTGTCGGGCGGAACCGTGACCAGCGCTTCGCGCGTTGACAGACGCAGCGACCAATGGAACGTTGTCGTCACTCCTGACAGCAATGCCAATGTCCAAATCGTTCTGCCCGCAAGGCGTCCATGCTCGATAGCGGGTGCCATCTGCACCCGTGATGGCCTGCGACTGTCGAACCGGTTGGAGTTGACCGTCGTCGGTCCCGATGGCGGTGGGACGATCGACCGCGATGCGGGCGAGCGAACTCCTTGCAGCGGGACCAACGAACCGCCTCAGGCAAACAACGACTTTGTCGTTAGGACCCGGGACGAGGCCGTCCTGATCGATGTGCTGAGCAACGACACTGATCCGAACTCGCACGCCTTGATCGCTACTGAGGTATCAAGCCCGACGAAGGGAACAGCAGCACTCACTGCACAGAATATGGTCATTTATACGCCCGCGCCGGACACCGACGGCACGGACAGTTTCTCCTACTCTGTCAGCGACGGAGAACACTCCGCCACGGCCACCGTCACCATCGGTCCGACTGGTCCGACTGGTCCGACTGGTCCGACTGGTCCCGGCGCCACCGGCGGTGGCAGCGGCGGTGACGGTGACTTGGATGTGGGTATTGCGACGTTTGTGGTGGCGAATGGGTGGAGCCCCGCGGATGTGGGAGCGGCGGCGGTGCTGGCGGCCCGCTCGGACAGCGCGGTGGTGACCTACACCGCGGGGGACGAGCTGCCGACCGAGTTGGGGGAGCTGTTGCGGGAGGCGTCCCCGGCCGAGGTGATCATCGTGGGCGGCATCGCGGCGGTGTCACGCGATGTCCGCGGCCAGATCCGCTTCGCATCACCCGACTCCGACATCAACAGAGTCACCGGAGCGGATCGCGCCGAAACCGCGGCCGCCACCGCACGACGCATCCTGGGCGGACCCTCAGATGCCGGCCGGGTCACCTTCATCGTGGCCAACGGCTGGTCCCCGCCAGACATCGGCGCGGCCGCGGCGCTGGCCGCGCGCAGCGGCCGATCCGCTGTCATCTATACCCAGCGCGACCGCCTGCCCGAAGCATCCGCGGCGTTGCTGCGCGACTACCAGGTAGCACGCGTCGTCCTGGTCGGCGGCACCGGCGCGATCAGCCCCGGCGTCGAGAACGACATCACCACCACAGCGCCAGCAGCGAGCGTGTCGCGGCTCACCGGAACCGACCGCATCGACACCGCCGCACAAGCAGCCCGCCGCGTGCTCGGCAACCCTGCCGCCGCACCCGACAGCATCACCCTGATCATCGCCAACGGCTGGTCCCCGCCCGATGTCGGGGTCGCCGCTGCCATGGCAGCCGCCACAGAGAACTCCGCAGTCGCCTACGCCGCCCCCGGAACGCTGCCCGAAGCCACAGCGGCCCTCATACGCGACTACCGGCCCACCCAGGTCATCATCGTCGACGGCCGCTCAGCAATCACCGACGATGTGCGCACCACCATCGCCGACACCGCGCCCGACGGAGTCGACATACGACGAATCACCGGCCAAGCCCGCACCGACACCGCCATCCGAGCCGCCCGTCGCGTGTTGGGGTCTCTCTAGCCGACTTCGTCCACGGCTGCACAACTCGGCACGGCAGCGGTATTGCGCTACTGCGGCCAGTCGGTCAGGGTGACGAGGTCGAAGACCGCTCCGGCGGAATCGGCAACGGTGGCGACGCGGCCCGGACCCCAGTCGTTCGGGGGCATGAGCACCGTGCCGCCATTCGCAGTGGCGGCCTCACAGGCGTGGTCGACATCGGCTGAACCGAAACTCACCTTCCAGTGCGGCGGCACGCCCGGGGGCGGTTCGCCCGAGATGCTGGCGATCGGTTCGCCGCCAAGTGTGAACATGCGGCCCGAGGGCCCGAATTCGTCCCACGATGACGCCTCCCAGCCGAACACCGCCCGGTAGAAGTCGAACGCTCCCGCGACGTCGCTCGTGATCAGGTCAACCCACGAGGGCGTCCCGGCCGGATAGCTGTCTCGCAAAGGCATGTCGCTACTCCTGCGGAGCAGTTGGTGCAAGTGCCCGGCGCACCGCGAGGGCCGTGAGTTCTTGGGCTTCGTTGGCCTGATCCAGGAATCGGGTCATGCCGAAGAAGCCGTGGAACTGGCCCGGGTACTCGATGAGCGTGGTGGGCACCTGCGCCTCGGCGAGCTTGTGCGCGTACTCGACCCCTTCGTCGCGCAGCGGATCGTGGCCGGCCACGATGACGAATGCCGGCGCTGCTCCGGACGGGTCGTCGACAGCGAGCGGAGCCGCATATGAGTTCCGGCGTTCCGACGGCTGGCAGTAGAGGTCGTCGAACCACGCCATCGTTTCACGGGTCAGCAGGTAGCCCTCGGCGTTGGCGATCATCGAATGGGTATCACGGTCGAAATCGGTGACGGGGTAGATGAGCACCTGCAGTACCGGCTGGCCGCAGGCGTCGCCGTTCGCTGCGCCGTCGCGGCACATCAGTGCCACAGCGGCCGCCAGGTTGCCCCCGGCGCTGTCGCCGCCGACTGCGACGCGCTGCGGGTCGACACCCAGGTCGTCGGCGTTCTCGATCACCCACTGCGTGGCGGCGCAACAGTCATTCGGACCCGCCGGGAATGGATCCTCAGGAGCTAGGCGGTAGTCCACCGACACGGTCACGACCCCAGCCAGCATGGTCAGGGAGCGGCACGTCAGGTCATGGGTCTCGATGCTGCCGACTACCCAGCCGCCCCCGTGGAAGTACACGAGGCAACCGAGCGCGCCGTTCTCGTCAGCTGTCGCGGCGGCGTCGCCGGGTCGGTAGATGCGCACCGCGATGGCGTTGCCGTCGGGGCCGGGGATCGTCCGATCCTCGGTGGCTGCAACGTCGACCGGCTCACCGCCGGGCGGCAGCTCCTCGAAGCCCTTGCGGGCACGTTCGGGGCCGACGTCTTGAAACGTCGGTCGGTCCAGGGCGTTGAGCTGGGCGATGACACGGGATGCTTCGAGTTCGAGAGTCACGGCCGGGAGCATATTTCGCCGTGTCGATGCGGGCGCAGTGTGCCCGGCAACCGAGTCGACCGCCCGTGCGGCCACGACAGCTGGGTCTGGTGCAAGCGTCGTTGCCGAGGGTCTCGGCGATGGGCTGTGCGAGCTTCGGCGGTATGTCGTTCCGTTTGGCGGCAAGGGAGCCACCGCGCGCCATCACGGCAGAGCATCTGACGGTGCTGAGCTTGGTGTATTCGATGGGTCGACCGGTCACGTAGATGCGCGCCTCTGTGTCGCCCGAGCAGGAAAGTCGAACGGCACCGTCACCCAACGAGTACGTGCCCAATTCGACATACGCGCGCACCGCCGCGGGCTCGCAGGCCGAGAAAGGAAGCTTGGACACGAACCGCTCGTACGCCTCGTCGACGAAGTGGCTGCGCTCGACAGACATGTCGTCGTACTGGGGCCGCGCTGAACCGTGGCCGCGAAAATCGAGGCCCCAGCAGTGAAAGCCATCCTGCAGATGTGGTACCACGGTGGCCCACATGCCGGTATTGAGGCTGTTGCCGTGGTTCAGCAGCATCACGTAGTACCCGACTGCGGTTCTGCCGGAGCTTGAGTCGGCGATCCGGCGCTAGCCGCAGCCACAATTCCCAGCGTCGAAGTCCGGATCGCGCCCGGCTTTGCTGACAATTCGCCCCATCTGCACCAAGAGCCCACGACTAGGGTCCGACGCAGATGTCAGCTGACGAAGCAGAGGCTGCTGTCCGCTACGAGCCTGATGATCGGTGCCCGGAACGGGTGAGCATCAGTGTTGCCCTGCAGGGTGTCCTGTTGGTCGTGGCACCGACCGTGCTGTTGGCATCGTTTGCGGCCCAGGCGAGCGACCAGGACGACAGCTATGTCTCCTGGGCTGTCTTTGCGGCGCTGCTGGTCAGCGGGATCCTTACTGCGTTGCAGGCCAGCCGTGTCGGAAGATTCGGTGCTGGGCTCGTGTTCATGGTGAGTGTGTCGCCGTCGTACGTGGCGATCTCGATCTTGGCGCTCTCAGAAGGCGGGCCGACCATGCTGTCGAGCCTGACCGCGGCCGCTGCGATCTCCTATTTCCTGTTGTCTTTCTGGCTTCCCAAGCTGCGCAAGATCATCACGCCGCTGGTTTCAGGCACAGTGCTCATGCTCATCGCCGTCACGCTTTTGCCGGTGTGCTTCAACGGGATTCGCAACGTACCCGAAGGAACGCCGGCGGCTGGGGGTCCGATCGTCGGTCTGGTGACGCTGATCGCCGCCACGGCGCTCGCCCTGCGTTCCCGAGGGGCGTGGAGGATTTGGGCGCCGCTTATTACGATCGGAGCGGGTTGCGGGGTCGCGCTGCTGTTCGGCGTGTACGACGCTGGCGAGATCGTCGAAGCGCCATGGATCGGCCTTCCCGGTGCGGGATTCCCTGGCTTCGAGCCGAACTTCGGTGCGAGCTTCTGGTCATTGCTGCCGGTATTTGCGTTGGTCGCTCTGGTGGACGGCATCAAGAACATAGGTGACAACGTTCTCGTGCAGCAGCAGTCATGGCGTACACGGCGCGTGACGGACTTCCGTCGTGTGCAGGGCTCGATCAACGTCACCGGGGCCGGCCTCGTGCTGGCCGGCGCGGTCGGGTCGCCGCCATTGTGCAGCTACGGGGCCTTCAGCGTGGCGCTCACAAGTTTCACTCAGGTCGCGGCGCGACGCGTCGGCGTGTACATCGGGGCCGGCCTCGTGGCAGTGGCGCTGCTTCCCAAGTTGAGCGCGGTGCTGCTCGCTGTCCCCGGACCGGTTGCCGGGTCCTACCTGTTGAGCATCGCGGGGCTGCTCTTCGTGGGCGGTATTCGAACAGCGCTTCAAGGGGGGCTCGGCGCACGCGATGCTGTCATCTTGGGCGTGGCATTCGCCCTCGGCGCAGGCATCGAACAGGACACGCTCATCGCAGACCTGCTCGGCGACGTGTGGGGTCCGCTGGCCAACAACGGCGTCATGGTCGGAGCGTTCTCCGCGGTGGTGATGGTCACGTTGTCCAACTTCATCGGTGGCCGTGACCGCAGACGTCTCGACGCCACGTTGAGTACTGCCTGCCAACCGGAGCTCGATGAATTCCTCTCGGGTCTCGCCGCTCGGCTCCGCTGGAACGACGTGTCGACCCAGCGGCTGCGTTCCGCGGGCGAGGAGACGCTGATGAGTCTTGTGGACTTGGACGAGACCGCTCCGAACGGCGCAGTGCCTCGCTTGATCGTCATAGCGCGTCCGGCCGACACCGTGGTGGAACTGGAGTTCATGGCCGTCTTCGATGACGAGAACCTCGAAGATCGACTGGCTTACCTGGGCGAGGAAGCCGAAGCTGCCCCAGGCTCGGTGGACGCAAGCGCCATGACGCTGCGCTTGCTTCGGCACTACACCTCTTCGGTGCAGCATCAGAAGTATCACGGTCTCGATGTCGTTACTGTCCAGGTGAGTGGATCGCGCTAGTTCTGTTCAGGCCGCCAGGCGGAATCGCATGAGGGTCGGTGGTCACAGTACGAGCGGTCGGCATGCAAGAGCGCGACGAAGGGAGACAGCGATGGGTGATCTGCTGATTTCAGGCGGAACGTTGGTCGACGGAACGGGCGCCGAGCCGCGCCGGGCCGACGTGCTCATCTCCGACGGCGTGGTCGCCGAGATCGGCGAGAAACCGGGAGAACTGGCCGGCCGCCGTGTCGACCGCACGATCGACGCCGAAGGCCACGCCGTCACGCCCGGTTTCATCGATGTGCACACCCACATGGATGCCCAGATCGCCTGGGACCCGATGGGCGAGAGCTCGTGCTTTCACGGCGTGACCACTGCGGTGATGGGCAACTGCGGCTTCACGCTGGCACCTGCCCGGCCCGACGCCCGCCACCTGGTGGTGCGCAACCTCGAGCGGGCAGAGGACATCTCCGCTGAGGCCATGGCGGCAGGCATCGACTGGACCTGGGAGACGTTCCCCGAGTACCTCGACTTTGTCGAGGCCACACCGAAGGGCATCAACTACGCCGGCTACATGGGCCACTCGGCGCTTCGGACCTGGGCAATGGGCGAGGCGGCGTTCGATCGAGGCGCCAACGATGACGAGCTCGCGCTGATGCTGCAGCAGTTGCGCGACTCGCTGCGCGCCGGCGCTATGGGCTTCACCACGTCCATTTCCTATAACCACGAGACCGCCGACGACCGCCCGGTTGCCTCGCGGATGGCGGAATGGTCCGAGATCGATGCGCTGATCAGCGAGATGGGCGCCATGGGCGCTGGCATCTTCGAGCTGGCGAACCATGGCGATCTGCGCTCGCGAGACGCCGAGCGGAACGACGCCTACATCGCCAAGCTCGTCGAGCTGGGTGCCCGTACCCGTGTCCCGATCACCTACGGAATGCTGGCCCCCTCCAGCGCGGACCATCACTGGAAGCCAGTGATCAAGCTGCTGGACGGCATCAACGCTGCTGGGGGCATCTCGTGGGGTCAGGCGCACACCCGCCACCTCGGCACCTTGCTGTCGTTCCGCACCGCGTTGCCGTTTGACGCTCTGCCGCTGTGGCGTGACGTGCGCGCGGGTTCGCTGGCTGAACAGAGGGCCGCGCTATCCGACGCCGCCCTTCGTGCCCGCCTGGTCGAAGAGGCCACGAACGGCGACTACGGCCGGGCCCTCGGGCCGGAAGCCCGCAAGCCCGTGTGGGCGCACATCTACCCGCTGACGCAGCCACTGCCGCCGTTTCGTTCCATCGAAGAGATCGCTGCCGAGCGGGGCGTGACGCCGATGGACGCCTTCGTCGACATCGCCCTCGACAGCGACCTCGAGCTGTTCTTTGTCCAGGCCATCGCCAACCAGGATCAGGACCTGGTGCTGCGCCTGATGAAGCATCCCCGCGCCATCCCGACCTTCTCCGACAGCGGAGCGCACGTCACCCAGATCATGGACTCGTCGCTGCAGACTCACCTGCTGGGACACTGGGTTCGCGACCGCCAGGAGTTCACGCTGGCCGATGCGGTGCGCCGCATCACCCAGCTGCCCGCGACGGCTTGGGGCTTCGACGACCGTGGCGTGCTGGCCGTCGGCAAGGCCGCTGACGTGAACGTGTTCGATCCCGAGACGGTCACACCTGATCTGCCCGAGCTGGTGCACGACCTGCCGGCGGGTGAGCCACGCCTGCGTCAGACCGCAACCGGCTTCGCGGCCACGATCGTCAACGGCGAGGTCATCACTGAGCACGGCAAGGTGACCGGTGCTGTGCCGGGCCACCTGCTGCGCGGCCCGCTGGCTCGCTGAGCAATCCCGCTGAGCAATTCAGCCGGTCACCGGCTTCGGCCGGGAGGCGGCTGAGTTCAGGCTCTCACGCTCTTGTGAGACACCGGGGTTGGGGCGGTCGCCGACGTACGCGCTGCCGTAGTTGGGCTCGCTGAGCCATTCGATGTCGGCGATGGCCTCCTCGAAGCCCCGCCGTGCGTCCTTCCAGGCCGCCACGAATTGGTCTTCGGTCTCGTAGTCGAAGGGATCACCCAGTCGCTGCTCGAGTGCGCCGTCGCGCTCGAGCGGATGGTCTGCCAGCCAACGGGCGGCGGCGCGCCACGCGTTGACGGGCTCGAGCACATCTCGGTAGCCGAGATCCCGCATTGTCGGCCCGATGTCGAGCACCCGGTGCGTGGTGGACCAGCTGCCCACCAGCGGGCGGGCGGGGACCGCAAGGTCATGCGGCAGCGACACCAGCTCCCAGCTGTGGTCGAGCTCGTCGGCGACGACCTCCGCGATCTGTGCAATCGACAATGCAGACGAGTCGGCCACGTTGTAGATGCCGCCGAGCGCGGCAGCAGGTGCGTCACAGGCCAGCAGCGTCGCGTGGGCGGCGTTGCCGATCCAACCCTGGCTCTTCACCGTGAGGCCGCCATCGGCCACGACAAGGTAGGGCCGCCGGTCAAGCGCTCGCCGCACGAGGGGCCACTCGCGCGGCAGCGGCTGGCGAGGACCGTACAGCTGCGGGTAGCGCAGGTGAATGGCCTGCGGATGGTGTTCGAACACGGCTTCCTCGGTGACCCGAATCATTCGCAGCTTGCGAAACTCCTCCCCGTCGCCGACCAGTGGCGCGCCGTGCGGCAGCGGGACGGGCATGCCGAGGGGAAACAGATCATCTGGACTGCCAAAGCCGCGGTACACGCCGACGCCGCCGATCGACACGAAGTGGTCGCAGCGTTCTGCCAGCAGCTGTGCCAGCACCCGCAGACGCCCGTACATGACCACGGCAACGTCAAAGTCCTCGCCGCTGAGCGCTTCGCCGGTGGCCTCGCCGTCGAATGGATCGGTATGGATGTGTCGGACTTCTGGGTCGATGAGCTCGGTCTCGTGCCGCCCCGTGTGCAGGATGGTCACGTCGAAGCCGCGTTCGATGAGCCCGTTGACGACGAGCGGACCGGTGGGCCCGGTGCCGCCCACCACGAGCGCTGTTTGCCGTTCGGTCACCGGGCCATTGTGTCTGGCGCTGCTCGTTGTTGCCGTGAGGTAACGCGGGTGCGCGACGTGTAGCTTCGTAGCGACCACATTCCGCATTGAAACGATGAGACCAGGGGGATGCTGTGGCGACCAAGGCTGGAGAGCGTCTGGACTTCGACGGTGGTGTGCAGGTCATCGTCACCAAGGGTGGCGAGGCTGTCATTTCCTCGTCCGCCGGTGGCGAGGGCCTGAAGGTCGGCAAGCGTTACCAGGACGAAGATTCCGGTATCGAGGTGCTCGTCACCAAGCCGGGCGCGGTGACCTTGCAGTGCGACGGCAAGGACATGGCGCTGCAGGAGCCAAAGAAGACCAAGTCGGCCGACTGAGGCCGATTGAGGCCGTATCGAGGCAACCTGCGCCGGCCACCCAAGGGGGTGGTGGCACCCTGAACCGCATCGAACACACCCTGGACGGCGGCGAACTCGACCGCGTCGCAGCGCGTGCACTTGCCGACCTCTGCGCGTCGGTGCGCGAGGCACGCGAACCGGCTGTGCTGGTCCTGCGCAACGAACCCGGCACTGACTTCTGCTCGGGCATCAGCTTCGATCCGCTCGAACTCCAGCCCGATCCGGCATCAGCGCTGGCAGCAGTGAGGAGCCCGGTGATCTGCGCCATCAGCGGCGCTTGCTACGGACCCGGACTCGAGATTGCGCTCGCCAGCGATATCCGCCTGTGCGATCAGACCGCTCGCTTTGCGATGCGCGACGCCGTCGATGGCCGGCTCCCGTCCTGGGGAGGCACGCAGCGCCTGCCTCGTGCAGTCGGGGGATCCCGGGCCAGTGCGATGCTGCTGCTGGGAAGCGAGATTGACGCACTCACGGCGCTGGAGTGGGGCCTGATAGGTGCGGTGGAAGAAGACCTCAACGGTGCTGTCGAACGCTGGCTCGACGAGCTGGCCGGCGCAGGGCCGTTAGCACTTGAGTTCGCGAAAGAAGCCGTCCACCGGGGTTCAGAGCTTCCCCTCGCCGACGGACTCCGTCTCGAGGGCGATTTGAACCACCAACTGGCCGCCACCGACGACCGCGCCGAGGGCCTCGCCGCATTCTTCGACAAGCGCCCGCCGGACTTTTGTGGGCGATGAGCGTCTGGCTTCCACCGGGTCTGTTCGCGTACGGATCTGAATTGGCCGCGGCCATTGACAGTCGGCTGGGCCGCACGTTGGTGGGAGACGGGGAAGCGTGGATCGACCTGCCCCGCCGGCTCGGTACTGCCGACGTGCCGAGCGCCCCCGTGCCCTGGGGCAATGGCGCGCTCTGCGTCGACCTCGGGCCCGACGACGTCGAGACGTGGGAACGCTTCGCCGAGGTGCACCGAAACGAGTCTGACCCCGACGCCGTCGCCGTTGCCGCGCAGGAATGGCGCCTTCCAGTCACGCCGTATCGCCGGATACCTGAGGAATCTGGCCGCCCGGTTGCGAGTGCATTTGGCGACGAGCCCACCGTTACGACCAGCATCGACGGAGCGAATGTGGTGGATCTGACCTCGATGTGGGCGGGCCCGCTGTGCTCGGAACTGTTGGGTCGTGCTGGTGCCGAGATCCACAAGGTCACCTCCGCAGCCCGCCCCGACGGCTTGGCGGGCTCGTCCATGTACGCAGAGCTCAACGCTCACAAGACCGTGGTTGACGTGGATCTGCGGCTTGCAGCAGACCGACGCTCTTTCGACCAGATGCTGGCGTTGGCCGACCTGCTGGTCACCTCACTGTCTCCGCGGGCACTGGCCAATCTCGACCTGTTGCCTTCGCAGCTCTGTGCTCGGCACCCGGGTCTGCGCACCATGGCAATCACGGCGTTCGAATCGAGCTCTGTCGAGCGGGGCTGGATCGCATACGGCACGGGCGTGCACGCCGCGTCGGGTCTGGGCTGGCTGGGCGATGAGCCGCGGGCGCCCGCGTACTCCTATCCCGACCCCCTCGCCGGGCTTCGAGCAGCGGCCGTTGCGCTGGATCAGCTAACCGGCACCGCGTCGCAACATCAGGGGGTTTCGCTCGCTGGTGCCGTCGCGCCGCTTGCCGCCCGGGCCGCTTGCACTGTGACCGTCGGCGCCCGGACCGATGGGAACAGGTATGGCTGAGCGAGTCCGGCTGGTCTTCGATCACGACGGCGTTGCCACGATCACGCTTCTCCATCCGCCGCTCAACATCTACGACCTCGAGATGCGCGACGGGCTGATTGAGGCCATCACGGCAGTCCGCGACGTGCCCGATGTGCGCTGCGTGGTGCTCGCTGCCGAAGGCAAGCACTTCAGCGCCGGGGCCGACCTGTCCGAGTTCGGCACAGCCGAATCCATCTTCGAGGCACGGCAAATCCGCTGGGACCGCGACCCGTGGCTGCCGCTTGTGAATCTGCCGGTGCCGACGCTGTGCGCGTTGCACGGCTACGCCCTCGGCTCGGGACTGGAGATGTCGCTGCTCTGCGATCTGCGCATCGCCAGCACCGATGCGATCCTGGGACTGCCCGAGGTTAAGCTCGGCATGCTGCCCGCTGCAGGCGGCACTCAGAGCCTGACCGCCGCAATAGGACCGACTGCAGTGCTGCCACTGGTGCTCAGCGGACGCAGCATTGACGCCGTCGAGGCTCAGCGTCTGGGCATCGTCTGCGAGGTCGTCCCGCCCGATGACCTCGAAGGCAGGACTGTCGAGCTGGCGAGCGAGCTTGCGCGCATCAACCCGCTCACAGCACGGGCGCTCCGTCGCTGTCTTCGCGCCGCGAACGATCTTCCGCTCGAGCACGGCCTCGCCACCGAGCGTCGCTGGGCCAGCCTCGTTGCCGCTGGCGCAGACGCCTGAGGGACAGCAACTCTGCTGTGCTCTTGACTGCCGCTCATCGTCACGCCGCCTGAGCGCGCAAGGCAGCCTGCGTGGATGCCTGCTTCGGGGCGCGTGCGAGGACTCATGGGTGGTATCGCGATATCATGATCTCATGACAAGACAGACGACGGTCCGGCTGCCGGACGATCTGGCGCAGGAAGCTGAGGTCGTCGCCCGCGTTCAAGGTTCGAGTATGAATCCGCTCATCGTCGACTCGTTGCGCGCCGAGATCGGCCGGGTGCGCGCAGACGACGATTTCACTTCCACGGCGAAACGCCTGCTTGAGAGAGATCGCGAGCTGCTTGAGCGGCTCGCACGGTGACCAGGTATCTGAGCATCGCTGAGTATCTCTGGCTCGCCGAGCAGGTCACTGGAGTTCAGGCTGAAGAGCTATCCAGATCTGCCCGCATCGAATTGGCTGACTCAGCGCTGCACGCCCCGCAAGCGAGCTTCGGCGGGACGGATTTCTACCCGGACTTGATGGACAAAGCAGCGGTGCTCTGCTGGCGCTTGGCACGCAACCATCCGCTGCCAGATGGCAACAAGCGAGCAGCTTGGGCAGCACTCGTCATGTTCATCGATCTCAATGGCGGACGCTGGGATCCTGATCCACCCGATTTCGACGACGCAGAACAGACGATGCTCGCCGTGGCAGCTGGCGACATCGACGAAGAATCCCTCGCAGCATGGCTCCGTGAGGGAGTCACATTCTCCTAGGAGGGTGGTCGGCAATTGGGGTGTGGTGTGTGTTGTTTGTTGAGCGTGCGCGGTTGTCTGGTTGGTGGTTCGGGGTGGGTTGGGCGCGGGTGTTCTGCCTGATGATGCCCAGGCACATCGTCGGTCGGCCAGTGGGGCCCGGGGTCGCCGGTCGGGGCGGGTGTTTTACCTGATGATGCCGAGGCGGCCGGCGCGGTCGAGGTTGAGGGCGGCGATGCGCAGGTCGAGCCACAGGTTGGCCTTGTCGAGGCCGCGCCAGGGGACGTTTTTGGTGCGGGACTTGATCTGGGCGATCTTGCGTTCGGCCTGGGATCGCAATCGGTATCTGGCGAGAAACTCGGGTTCGTGGCGTTGTGCTCTTGCGGGGGCGAGGAGTTCTTCGTGGGGGTTGATCTCGATGATGCGGCCGCCGTCGCGTGTGGTGCATCGGGGCTTGAGCTCGCATGCTGAACAATCCGTTGCCGCGAACCGCACCTGGCGCCGTTTGGCGCCGTTCGGCGGCGGGATGGGTGCGGTGTTTCCTTGCGGGCAGGTGACCGTCGCTGCTTCGAGGTCGATGTCGAAGTCGGCTTTGGTGAGCTTGTCGCCGCGGGTCGGGATCGGCTGGGCGGGGGCGACGAGGTCGATGCCTCGGTCGGCCATCGCTTGACGGGTGGGCCCCGATCCGTAGTGGGTGTCGGCGATGATCTCGGCGACCGGGACCGGGTCGGCGTCGATGAGGTCTTCGATCACAGCGGCGTCGTGGACAGTCGCGAGCGTCGCGGTCGCTGAGCAGATCAGGTCCGAGTCCACATCCGCGGAGACGTGCAGCTTGTATCCGTCGTAGCGGTCCGAGCGGGAACGGTGCCCGTGCCGAGCGTCGGGATCGACCATCGAGATGACCCGGCCGGGGGCCACTCTTTGAGCTATCCGCGGGGTTTGGGCTCCGTCGTCGTCGGCGGCGATCTCGATGTCCTGGCCCGCCACGACCCTCAGCAGCTCGACCGCCCCAGCCAGGCCCGGGTCCCCGAAACGGGCGCAGAACCCGATGACGGTCTCGGCGTCGCCGAACAGCTCCGCGACCAAAGCGGCCCGTGCGCAGGGATCAGCCCACATGATCTGCGGTTTGCCTCGCCGGTCGTAGTCCTCACGCGACAACAGCCCCGCCAGCTCCGCTGCGGCCCCGGCGTCGATCCCGCCCAGCACCTCGATGCACTTGCGGACCCCGGACCTGATCAGCGTGATCGTGTCCTGGGTCAGCACCGAGTCCGCCACACCGGTCGAGTCCATCGTGCGGCGATGGCCGATCACCCCGGCGCGTTTGGCTGCGATCTTGACACGATCCCCCAAAAAGGACTCCATCCCGGCGCGAACCAGACGCGCCCGGAACTCCACCAGCACCACATGCGCTATCCCCCGATGCTCCAACGGCAAACCCAGCGCCGCTTTCCACGACATGTCGAACCGCGAACGGCGCTCCGCCTCGCGGTCCGACACGCCATAGAACAACTGCAACAACAACAACGCCGCCACCACCGACGGCGGATGCGACCGCCGACCACGGCCAGACGCGTACAACGCATCAAAATCGGCATCACAGAACAACTCGCCCCGAGCCTGCCCCAACGTCGCCAAGAAACCCTCAGTGTCGAGCAGGCCGCCCACCATCACCCCGACATCGAAAATCGAACCCTGACCATCAGCCGAACCGCGCACCCCACCATCATCCGCGATCACGCCCCCCAACACCAGGACCCACACCCGAACTTTCCGACCACCCTCCTAGGAGGGTGGTCGGGGGTGACGGAGTGGGAGATGGGCGCTGCGTCTAGCGGGAGACGACGCAGAACTCGGAGCCTTCGGGGTCGGCCATGACGGTGGCGCGGAAGCCGAGATGACCGTCAGGTTCGGTCTCGGTGCTGGCCGGCACCAGCACGGTCGCGCCGAGCGCCACCAGGCGGGTTACCTCGCTGTCCATGTCGCGGGTGAACAGATCGAGATGGGCCCGCAGTTTCGCCGTCTTGGCTTCAGGCACGCGCTGGATGGTCAGGTGGTTCAGCATCCGGCCGCCGCCCGCGTCCGACAGCGTGATGTAGGGACGGCCGTTGCCGACCCGCTGAGCAAAACCGACCGCTGCCTGCCAGAAATCGGCAATTCGCTCCGGATCGGAGCAGTCAATCGTCACGCCTACGGCCCGCAGCTGCGAGCCGTTCTCAGTGGCGCTGTCGGTGGTATCGGGGGCCGATTCGCTCATGGCAGCGGACGCTACTGGACGCGTTCGGTGCCCTCAGCGGCGTGTTTGGCGGGATCGCACACGAATCGAATCACGGGAATCTCGATGTCCTCAAGCGACACCGAACAGCTCACGACCCAGTACGGATCAAGCAGCCGCTGACCCCAGGCCTCGGCATCGAATGCATCGATACGGGCTGCCAGTCGCTCCACGCGGGACGGCACGTGATGCGTCTCGACCTGGACGAGCCGCAGCCCCAGCGGGGTGCGCGCCAGATTCATCGAGCCGACCTGTTGGAGGTCGCCAACTGACAGCGGATCGGGGTCGAGGGCACTCACTGCCAACATCGGCCCCGCGCCGTTTCGACTTGCGGTGCCGTCGCCCGCCTCGCCGCACTGGGCGACCGTCAGGTCGACGCCGTCGTAGTGGCGGCGCAACGCCACGTCGGCGCGCTGTGCGGGGAAGCCGAGTTGTGACCGCAAGCCGTCGATGGCGTCTTGCGTGGATGCTGCTGCACCGACACAGAACGTTCGGGCGCGGGCGCCGCTGCGGCACACGACTCGCACAAACGCGGCGCTGAACGCCCCCCAGGGAGAGCCGCCGACATCCCAGGCAACGAGCGACATTGCGGGCGGCACGATGGGGTGCAGTCCCGGCGGCAGGACTTCCTCGCGGGCGCTGCGCCGCAGCTCGGCGATCAGCGAGAGACCGGTGACGCCGCTCAGCGTGATGGGTTCGCTGCCGAACGATGAGATTTCCGCCGCACCGGCCGCCAACTCGTCGACCGACGCGGTCCCCGAGATCATCGGCTCGCCCCGGTTGGGGTGGTCGACGAGGAAGCCGCATTCGACTGGCCGACGTCGGGAACTGTTGTGGGCGTCGTCACTGGCTGCGCCCGTTCGGCCGGGGTTTGGAACTGCGGGATGACCTCGGTCGCGAACAATCGCAGACTGTCGAGCACCTGCTCTTGGGGGATCATTTCCATGGCGTTGAGCAGGAAGTTGATGCCGGTCACGCCCACGTCGTCCCATTTGCGGATCGTGCGTATGAGGTGGTCGGGATCGCCGATGCCGACGCCTTCGGGCAGACCCTTGGCTGCACTCGGGTCGTCAGCCGCAGTGGCCCCGTTCGGGGCGGCGCGGCTGCGCAGTGCAGCGCCCGCGTTGCCGAGCGTCTGGTAGGCCCTCGTCGGGTACGCCTCCCTCGTGAAATACAGGTGCGCGTTGGACATGCTGAACGCGCCCACCATCGGAAGGCCCAGCGCGGCGGCCTGCCGGTAGTCCTCGTGGCAGTACAGGAAGTTGAGCGTGTGGACCTGGTCGTTCACGAAGCTGCCGACCGGATCGCAGTTGGCAACCCGGCGGTAGTACTCGACGGTGCGGCGCTCCTGTTCCGCGAACGGTGCGGCGCTCACGCCGAGACAGCCCAAGCCGCGCTCAGCCGCGTCCAGCTCGGTGCCGGGAGTCGTGACCGTCACCCACATCGGCGGGTGAGGCTCCTGGAACGGCTTGGGAATGACGTTGCGCGCCGGCATCTCGAAGCGTGCACCCTCCCAGCCGAAATCGTCGCTGGTCCACATCTGCGGGATCACCCGTACGAATTCGTCCCATGTCTTCTTGGTGTCGTCCGGGTCTGCACAGAAGCCGCCCAGTTCGGTCCAAGTGCTCGACCGTGCAGTCCCCAGTTCAAGGCGGCCGTTCGAGATGATGTCGAGTGCCGCGGCTCGCTCAGCGACGCGGATCGGGTTGTTCATCTCGGGTACGCACACCACTGCGCCGTGTCCCACCCGGATGCGCTGTGTCTGCGCGGCGACGGCGGTCAGGAATACCTCGGGCGCGGGGCAGTGGGAGTACTCCTCCAAGAAGTGGTGCTCCACTGCCCAGACGTGGTCGAAGCCCAGCTCGTCGGCCAGCCGGCACTGCTCCAGAGCGTTGTGGTACGTCAACCACTCGTTGACCCGGCTGAACGGCCGCGGCACCGACAACTCGTAGAAGATCCCGAACTTCATCGCGCAGTTCTAGCCCAGCGCAGCGCACTGGCGACGGGGCGTCGCCGTTTCAGGCTTGCTTCGGACGAACGAAGCTGATGCTCGGCGCACACAGGAAGATCTCTCTTGACGTGATCAGGAGGCTTACGGTCCCAACAACCATTCGTGTCTGATGGTTAAGGCACCAATAGCCGTCAACTGAAGAGTGGAATGTGCCATGAAGACCCGGCTCGGCGCCGCAAGCACATGCGGGCGATGCTGGTCGAGAGGGTGGGGCTGACCGAGGACGAGATCGAGGCGTTACTCTGAATTTCCCAATGGAGGGCATGGCATGGCGCAGGTCGTGATCACCCGAGACGACGACGGCAGCGGAGATTGGCTAGCCGAAGGGGACATCGGTGAATCCGCGTATTTCGCCAACGCCTCCACGCTCGCTGAACTTGAGGCATTGATTCAGGAAGCCGGAGAACTGCTCGGGGTTGACCCTGAGGTTGTCGTCTTGCCGGAAACCACCGTCGACACCGTCACAGCCTGACCACCACGATCCTCCCCAACTCACCCGTAACCGGTCCCAGCCCGACCGGGCTCGCCAAGGGCGATTACGTCAGCTTCGTGCGGGACTGGTCAAGCACCACTGCGGAGAGCGCGAACATCACCACCGCCATCCCGACGAACTGCCACAGCGACACCTAATCGCGCAAGAACGCCCAGGCCATCAGCGTGCTGGTGATGGGGATCGCCAGCGTCATCGTGGAGCCCAGCCACGACGGGATCCGCATGAGCGACCAGTTCATCAGCCTGAGACGAGCGACACCGCCATCGGCGCGACGACCGCCACAAGGATCGACACGCCGAACGAGACGACGATGCCCACCAGCCACCGAAACTGGCTCTTCGCCTCGGCCCGATCAGACGCACGCTCGGCCACCCGCTCGGCCCGGTCAGCCGCACGCTCGGCCACCCGCTCGGCACGGTCTGCGTCACGCAAAGCCGTCGCCTCGCCACGGTCTGCCTCGCGCAGGTCGGCCAAGCGCACGACGGCTGTCTCGACCCGTTGCACGTCGGTCTCGAGCCGCCGTATGTCGTTCTTCGTGGCCAACTCGTCCAGCGGCACGGTACTCAAGCGGGACACGACGTACTCCGCGAGCCGCTCGTCGGTCTCCTCACAGAGCCAATCGTAGAGACGGGATCGATCCCCTTCAAGCATGGACGCCTCCGATCCGGCGGGCACCGAACCACCGGCCGCGCACTGTAGCCAGCGACCCAGCCGCAGCGAAATAAATTTCATTGCCTTCCATGCGGCTACACAAGCTGCTCGCCAACAGTCCCTCACGCTCTCAGGGGTCGCATCGTCTCGCTGTTGACGTACGGGTGGGGAAGTGCGCTTGTGCTCGGCTCGATTCTTCGCCGTGCAGCGCAGCGTAAAGGCTCAGGTCAGGCAAGCCAGTTCATGAATGCCAAAAGAAGGGAGATCAAGACGATGACGAAGACGATGGCTACGAGCGCGTCGCCAACCCGGTGAAGTGCCCTGCTCACGCGCCGCCAGGACCGCATCGTCAGCACGGTAGTCGGCTTGACAGAACGGGTCACCAAGGTCCTGAGACGGTACCGGCAGGTCCGCTAGCGATCCGATCGGCGTAGCGGTTGGGATGGAGTTCCTTGGGATTCGGGCGCGTTCGTTGCTGCCAGCGAACAGCACTAGGAGGGTGGTCGGCAATTGGGGTGTGGTGTGTGTTGTTTGTTGAGCGTGCGCGGTTGTCTGGTTGGTGGTTCGGGGTGGGTTGGGCGCGGGTGTTCTGCCTGATGATGCCCAGGCACATCGTCGGTCGGCCAGTGGGGCCCGGGGTCGCCGGTCGGGGCGGGTGTTTTACCTGATGATGCCGAGGCGGCCGGCGCGGTCGAGGTTGAGGGCGGCGATGCGCAGGTCGAGCCACAGGTTGGCCTTGTCGAGGCCGCGCCAGGGGACGTTTTTGGTGCGGGACTTGATCTGGGCGATCTTGCGTTCGGCCTGGGATCGCAATCGGTATCTGGCGAGAAACTCGGGTTCGTGGCGTTGTGCTCTTGCGGGGGCGAGGAGTTCTTCGTGGGGGTTGATCTCGATGATGCGGCCGCCGTCGCGTGTGGTGCATCGGGGCTTGAGCTCGCATGCTGAACAATCCGTTGCCGCGAACCGCACCTGGCGCCGTTTGGCGCCGTTCGGCGGCGGGATGGGTGCGGTGTTTCCTTGCGGGCAGGTGACCGTCGCTGCTTCGAGGTCGATGTCGAAGTCGGCTTTGGTGAGCTTGTCGCCGCGGGTCGGGATCGGCTGGGCGGGGGCGACGAGGTCGATGCCTCGGTCGGCCATCGCTTGACGGGTGGGCCCCGATCCGTAGTGGGTGTCGGCGATGATCTCGGCGACCGGGACCGGGTCGGCGTCGATGAGGTCTTCGATCACAGCGGCGTCGTGGACAGTCGCGAGCGTCGCGGTCGCTGAGCAGATCAGGTCCGAGTCCACATCCGCGGAGACGTGCAGCTTGTATCCGTCGTAGCGGTCCGAGCGGGAACGGTGCCCGTGCCGAGCGTCGGGATCGACCATCGAGATGACCCGGCCGGGGGCCACTCTTTGAGCTATCCGCGGGGTTTGGGCTCCGTCGTCGTCGGCGGCGATCTCGATGTCCTGGCCCGCCACGACCCTCAGCAGCTCGACCGCCCCAGCCAGGCCCGGGTCCCCGAAACGGGCGCAGAACCCGATGACGGTCTCGGCGTCGCCGAACAGCTCCGCGACCAAAGCGGCCCGTGCGCAGGGATCAGCCCACATGATCTGCGGTTTGCCTCGCCGGTCGTAGTCCTCACGCGACAACAGCCCCGCCAGCTCCGCTGCGGCCCCGGCGTCGATCCCGCCCAGCACCTCGATGCACTTGCGGACCCCGGACCTGATCAGCGTGATCGTGTCCTGGGTCAGCACCGAGTCCGCCACACCGGTCGAGTCCATCGTGCGGCGATGGCCGATCACCCCGGCGCGTTTGGCTGCGATCTTGACACGATCCCCCAAAAAGGACTCCATCCCGGCGCGAACCAGACGCGCCCGGAACTCCACCAGCACCACATGCGCTATCCCCCGATGCTCCAACGGCAAACCCAGCGCCGCTTTCCACGACATGTCGAACCGCGAACGGCGCTCCGCCTCGCGGTCCGACACGCCATAGAACAACTGCAACAACAACAACGCCGCCACCACCGACGGCGGATGCGACCGCCGACCACGGCCAGACGCGTACAACGCATCAAAATCGGCATCACAGAACAACTCGCCCCGAGCCTGCCCCAACGTCGCCAAGAAACCCTCAGTGTCGAGCAGGCCGCCCACCATCACCCCGACATCGAAAATCGAACCCTGACCATCAGCCGAACCGCGCACCCCACCATCATCCGCGATCACGCCCCCCAACACCAGGACCCACACCCGAACTTTCCGACCACCCTCCTAGCAGGGTGCTGAAAGAGTCGATTTTCGGGTGGTTGCCGAACGCGAACCCGCAGGTCAGGGGAGTGCACTTCCGGCCAAACCTGCATATTTCAGCATCCTGCTAGTGTCCTGTCTGGTTAGTTCATCGCGTTAACATGGTGGGGCGGCGGCGTGGCCGTGGCAGGCGATGAACGGAGGCGGATATGGGTGCACGGCGGGGACGGCCGACGGTCGCGATCGTGCTGGACGGCGAGGAGCGCGCCACGCTCGAGCGGTGGGCGCGCCGCCCGAAGTCGTCTCAGGCGCTGGCGCTGCGGTGCCGCATCGTGCTGGGCGCGGCCGAGGGCCGCACCAACAACGAGATCGCCGCGGAGCTGAGGTGCCATCCCGCGACGGTGTCCAAGTGGCGCCGCCGTTTCGCCGAGCGGCGCCTCGACGGGCTCTGCGACGATCCGCGGCCGGGTCCGCCGCGCACCATCGACGACGCCACCGTCGAGGAGGTCATCGTGCTCACCCTGGAGTCCGCGCCGGTCGACGCGACGCACTGGTCGACGCGGTCGATGGCCAAAGCGGTGGGCATCTCGCCGTCGTCGGTGCACGCCATCTGGGGGGCGTTCGGGCTCAAGCCCCACCTCACCGAGGAGTTCAAGCTGTCCCCGGACCCGCAGTTCATCGACAAGGTCCGCGACGTCGTGGGGCTGTACCTGAACCCCCCAGAGGCCGCGGTGGTGCTCTGCGTGGACGAAAAGACACAGATCCAGGCCCTGGACCGCACCGCCCCGATCCTGCCGCTGATGCCCGGCACGCCCCAGCGGCGCACCCACGACTACCGCCGCCACGGCACCACCAACCTGTTCGCAGCGCTCGACACCGCCTCGGGCAACGTCATCACGTCGATGACACAACGGCACCGCTCAGAAGAATTCCGCAAGTTCTTGAACCTCATCGACAAAGAGGTCCCCTCCCACCTCGACGTGCACGTCGTGCTCGACAACGTCTCCACCCACAAGACCCCCGCCGTCAAACGCTGGCTCGTCGCGCACCCTCGCTTCAAGCTCCACTTCACCCCCACCTACAGCTCCTGGATGAACCTCGTCGAGCGCTGGTTCTCCGAACTCACCACCAAATGGCTCCGACGCGGCACCCACACCAGCGTCAAACACCTCAAAGACTCCATCAACGCCTGGGTCGACAACTGGAACCAGGACCCCAAACCCTTCATATGGCGCAAGACCGCAGACCAGATACTCGACAACCTCGCCTCATATATCCAACGAATTCCCCAAACAGGACACTAGCGGCGCGTGACGGTCCGTAAACTCGATGTATGAGACGAACACCCGCATTCATCGTCCTAGCTGCCGTCACGGCAGGGATCATGACCGGGTGCCGGGACCGACAGTGCGACGAGCTGAGTAATGCTTACAAGGCCGCCAGCTAAGCTTGGGAGGCAGGCCCCATTCGCCCGTACCTGATCCGACCGGGGGAGTCGAGCGCGGAGCATCTCGCACGCATTTCCCCCGACGGCGGCCCGTACCTAAGCGAAGAAGAGCTTGCCTCGGAGTCGCTGAGGCTGCATAAGGAACTGAACGCTGCCCGCGACGCCTACCGGATGGCTTGCCGCTGAGAAGCTGGCGGCTCGCGCGTGTTCGACGCGCACCATCCAGCGCGTGCCCGACCCTGAGTCGAACGCAGATGAGCCGCGTCAACAACCTCTGTGGTCATTACACGCGTGTCACCGTTCGGCGGGTGGCCTACTCCGAGCAAACGGTGTCTACGCCTGAGTTCATCTGAACTGGGCTTCTCGGAAGCCGACCAGGAGGTCGACAGGCGCCAAGCGGGATCAGATGTCGATGTGGTATAGCTCGGCCGCGTTGGCAGACATGATGCGCTCGATGTCGCCGAGGGGGATGCCCTCGAGGGCTCTGGCCAAGTCGCGGTCGTCTCGTGGGTACAGGCAGGTGGGGTGCGGGAAGTCGGTCTCGAACATCAACGACTGTGCGCCGAGGTAGTCCACCGTCGGCTTCACGGTGGATCGCTCGAACCAGAAGCAGCCGTAGAACTGGCGCCGGAAGTAGTCCGAGGGCAGCATCGACAGTTCGGCAAGCTCGTTGGGCGCCGTCTCATGCATCTGATGGTCGAGCACTTCGAGGAAAAACGGCAGCCAGCCCACCCCGCTCTCGACCGAGACGAACTTCACATTGGGGAACCGCTCTGGCACGCCCGAGTAGATCATGTTGCCCACGACCCGAGCGTTGCCCATGAAGAGATTTGCCGAGCCGACCGCCAGGCGGCGTTCGGGCCCGAACGACGGCCACGGTGCTTTGCCGTAGTAGTCGAGGTTGCCCTTCGACGACCCGATGTGGAAGTTCACCGGCATTCGCAAGTCAGAGCACACCTGCCAAACGGGATCCCAATGCGGCATCGCCATGTCGGGCAGGCCCGCCTCCTCGGGGTTCGAGCACGTCACGATGCCCCGCAAGCCGTTTGCGTGACAGCGCTCGATCTCGCGCACCGAAGCGTCAAGATCCCACCACGGCAGCAGCGCCATGCCGAACACCCGCTGGCCGCTGGCCTCTTGGAACTCAGCCAATGCGTCGTTGTAGATCTCGACCGAGATGATGCGCAGCGCATCGTCGGGCGACTTCAGGAAGTTCTGGTTCCCGAAACCGGCGACGTTGGGGTACATGATCTGCGCTTCGATGCCGAGTTCGTCGAGCATCGCAACCCGGGCTTCGGCGTCGTAGCTGGCGCGGTGAACCATGTCGTTGTCGAAGTCGAAGAACACCGTTCCGGTGACCTTCTCGCCGTCGGGACCGACGACTGACGAAGCGATCGGCAGGCCGATCGGGATGGAGTCGTCGAACCACCAGCGGCGCTTGCCGTCGCGCTCGGTCATCCGTGGGACGCGGTCGCGATACTTCGCGGGCGCCCGCGACGTCCACAGGTCGTAGGGCTCGGACCAGTGGCTGTCGGTGTCGATGATCTTGAGGTCGTCGAGGATGGTGCCAGCCATCGCGCTACTCCGTTGGTTGTTGCTGTGTTACCGCGGTGCGCGGGTGCGCCGCCGCGCGCTCAACCGACCGGCGGGACGGTGACCGGACGGTCGCCGAATTCGGGGCGCTCGGTGCGCGTCTTCTTCAGCTCCCAGAAGCCGTCCACGTCCATCATGGCGATCATGCCGTCCCACAGCTTCAGGGCTTCTTCGCCCTTGGGTGCCCGCGTGATGACCGGGCCGAAGATGCCGACGCGCTCGCCGTCGCTGCGGTCCAGAGCGATGATCGGCGTGCCGACATCGGTGCCGACGAGCGCCAACCCTTCGTCCATGCGTGAGCGGATCTCGGCGTCCCACGACTCGTCCGTCGCGGCCTTCGCGTGCTCCGGATCGAACCCCAGCTCTTCGAGCGCCTTCGCGATGTCGAAGTCGCGGTCACCGTCGTGGTGGATGCGGCTCGCAAAATCCCAGTAGACACCGAACACGGCGTCGTCGCCCTCCGCGGCGCGGATCGACTCCATCACCCTCAACTGCCCGTGGGTGCCCACGACCGCGTCGTAGTAGGGACTGTCGGTCGGAGGATTGTTCTTGAAGAGCAGGCTGATCGGCTGCCATTTCACGTTCAGGTTGCGCTCGGAGGCGACTTCGTCGACGACCCACCTGGCCGTCACCCAGCACCAAGGTCAGATGGGGTCCACCCAGAACTCGATGTCGTTGGACGCGGTCGTCGCGTCAGTGCCCGTATCAGTTGCCATGAGCGCAATCTATCTGTGGCGTGCGACTCGCGTCCCCGGCTGTCCAGCTCAGCATCGGTCGCTGGTCATTGTGGTCGACCACAGCGTCTGACGAATCGGAAAGCGCACCTCAAGGCCGACTTTCACTCTGGCGCCGTTCGCGAGGTGTACGATTGACGTACGCCGTCAATACTGGCAGGATGCGGAACAGTGATCCTCGGCTACAAGAACAAGAGGACTGAGATGTTTGCCAATGGGGTGTTTGTTCCAGCGTTTCAGGGATTCGAACAGCAGGCAGCGAAGAGGCTGGCGATTCTGAATGCGGCACCCTCGCTGGAAACTCTGAGAGCGTTGCCGAGCAACCGACTCGAAGCCCTCAAGGGCGACAGAAGGGGTCGGCACTCCATCCGGGTCAACCGGCGGTGGCGGGTCTGCTTCGTTTGGGCGGAAGGGCAGGGGCCCGGCGATGTCGAGATCGTGGACTCTCACTAGAAAAAGGGAGGTTCGGAGATGTTGCGACGAGTCGTTCACCCAGGAGAGGTGCTCAAGAGCGAGTTGGAGGAGTTTGGGATCACGCCCACTGAGTTCGCTCGCCAGATTTCCGTGCCGCCCAATCGCGTGTCTCAGATCATCGCTGGCAAGAGGTCGATCACCGGGGACACCGCATTGCGCCTTGGGCACTGGTTCGGCGTGGAGTCTCAGTTTTGGATGAATCTGCAAACGCAGTTCGATCTGGCGGTTGCCGGCCAGGAGATCGGCGAGACAGTGAAAGCTCTGCCGACTGCACGCCAACCCGTCTGACAAGCAACCTCCAGGGCTGGCTGGGGTAAGCGGGGCACAAATGTTGGCGCTGCTCTACAGCGGGGTGCCGTCGGGCTGCAGGTAGTCGCGGCTGATGTGGCCTTCGTCGCAGAGCGCCTGCCACTCGGCGTCGTCGAGGCTCAGGATGTGCCGGAAGACGTACTCGTTGGCGTCGCCCAGGATGCCGATCGGCCTCCACGGCATCTCAGGGCCGTCCCAGCCCCACTGCCGCCCCGGAAAGCTGTGCCAGCCCTGCTCGACCGAACCGTTCTGGCGGAACCAGCAGCGGTCCGCCATCTGCGGATCGGCCCGCAATTGCGACTCTCGCAGCACCGGCCCAGCCGGCACCCCCGCCTGCTGGCACTGACGAAATACCTCAGCAGAGGTGCGCTGCTGCGTCCAGGCGCTGACGCGAGCGTCGATCTCGTCGTGGTGCGCCATGCGGCCTTCGAGCGTCGCGAACCCCTCATCGTCTCCAAGCGCCGGTGCGCCGTCCGGTCGGTGCCGGTCGAGCAGATCGGTGAGCGCCTGCCAGTCGGCGTCGTTCTCGCATGCGATGACTGCCCACTCATCGTCCTGGTCCGGACGGGCGGGGTCCACAGCGCAGCGGTAGCAACCCTGGGGTGCACGTGCGACGGACCGATTTCCCAGCGGATGATGACGGGTTCCGTTGGCCGCAGCGTCGATGAAGTACTCGCCGATGTGCTGCATCACGTTTTCCGATTGGGAGAACTCGATGAGTTCGCCGACGCCTGTTCCGCCTTCCCCGTCGGCGCCGTCCCGTCGGGCCAGCACTGCCAGCACAGCGAAAGCAGCCGTTGCAGCGCTGGCGGGATCCATGTGGAAGACCGACGTCAGGCTCGTGGGGTCGTCGTCGGCGTAGCCGCGCAGTCCGGTCAGCCCGCACATGGCCTCGAAGTTGGCGCCGAAGCCCAGCCAATCGGCCGACGGGCCGTCGAGACCCATGGGCGGCATCCGCGCCATGATCGCCCGCGGGTTTGCTGCGTGAACCGTCTCCCAGTCCATGCCTAGCTTCGCCAGCACGCCGATGGAGTTGTTCTCCACGATCACGTCGACGTGATCCAGCAGCCGCCGCAGCGTCTCGCGGCCCAACTCGGTGCGCGGGTCCAGCGTGCAGCTCAGCTTGCCCCGGCCGTGCGAGCTGAACATGTTCTGACGGTTCCACGGCCGCGGTCCCGGGTCGTTGTCGGGGTAGCCGGACAGCGGCCCCAGCTCCTGCACAATCTCGGAAGGCGGACGCGCCATCAGGCCCCGCGTGGCGGTCGGGAAGACGAACGGGTTGTCGACCCGGATCACCTCCGCGCCGAGATCCGACAGGTACATCGTGCAGCCGGGGCCTGCCCACACCACCGTGAGGTCCAGAACTCGGATGCCGTCGAGCGGCAGCCGCGGAGGCTCACGATCGGCCCGCGCAAGCGAACCGGCTGAGCTGGCCGACGCATCGCTCGCTGCAGCCTCGCTGACCGAAGCGTCCCTGCGGGAGCGTTCAGCGGCGCGGGCACGCGTCGCAGCGTCGTGCTCGCCGAGCAACGGTGCCGGCGCCGGCACATCTGGCCCAGCGTCCGATGGCGAATCCGAGCCAGCGTGCAAGCGAAATGGCGCTGTGAGCTGGGTCACGGTTCCAGCGACGGGATGGGTGACCTCGACGAAGACACCGCGGGAGACGAAATGCTCGTCGTCGAGCACATCGACCGGTGCGTTCAGTGGCGTCACCGCCCACTTGTGGACTTGCGCCGCTGCCGCCACGCTCGCCTTGGAATGGCTGAACAGCCACGTGTACAAGGCAGTCTCGACCATGTCGGGCAGGTCGGGATCGAACACCCACCGGGGACTTGCGAATCGTTCGGCCAGCGAACTGCCTTCTTCGCCATCGCCCAGCCCCAGTCCGGCCGCAGCCAGCGTCTGCACCATCCGGGGCGCCCACGTGGGGAGGGTAAAGACGAGCGCCCAGCCATCGGTCACGGGGTAGAAGCCGACGGGCGACGCCCGCTGAGGCTGACGGGGCTCGCGTGCCACATCGGTACCGGTGTACGCCTGGTAGATGAGGTACGAGCTGCGCCGGTCGATCGTGCCCGCTTGTGCCTCGAAGGCTGACACGTCCACATGTGCAGGCCGTCCGCTGCGCCTGCTGATGAGGAACGCCGCCAGCGTTGGCACTGCTGCCAGATTGCCGACCTGATACGAGGTGACATCACCGCTCAGCTTCACCGGCTCGCGCTCGTCGATGCCGGTGCCCCACATCGGCCCGCCCATCGCGTAGGTGACGATGTCGCTGCCCCGATAGCCGGCCTCCACATACGGACCGGTCTGGCCGAACGGCGTGATCGAGGACAGGACGATGCCAGGGCTCAGGAGGCACATCGTCTCGTAACCGAGCCCGATGGCATCGAGATGTCCCGGTGCGAACGACTCGATTACGATGTCGGAATCCGCCACGAGCGTCCGAACGAAATCGATGTCGTCAGTGCTCGGCGACGGCACGTCGAGGTCGGCGATCACGCTCCGTTTGTTGGTGTTCAGGTGCAGGAAGAGCGGCGAGCGCTCCAGGCTGCCGGCCCCTGATGGCGTTCCCGAAGGGCCCCACGGACCGTGGCGACGCGCCGGATCACCACCCGGCGGCTCCACCTTGATGACGTCGGCGCCGTGGTCGGCGAAGAGCTTGCCCAGGTACGGACCCGAGATTCCCGTCGCCAGTTCCAGCACTCGAATGCCGGCCAACAACTGGCTCACTGCTGCCCCCTTGTCCGGCCCCGAAGGCCAGTGCCGACGGGGCAAGTATGGCCGATGACCCAGAATCGCTAGCCCGGCGGCCCGTCAGCCCATCGTGGCCAGGATCGGGGCCAGCGTGACAAGCAGCTCGTCCACGTCATTGTCGCCGTCGATGCCGAGCAGGTTGGCAGTGATGGCGATGCCGAGGTCGAACGCAGGCACGTGTGCAGCGATCGTGCGGAAGCCCGGTACGCCGCCGCCGTGGGAGTGAACCATCAGCCCCATGACTTCGTCGGTGTTGATGCCCAAGCCGTTGTTGTCGGCGGGATCCGGATGGCCGGTCGTCATGACGGCGATCTGGCTCGCATCGAGGATCTCGCCAGCAAAGAGGCCTCGGATCAGCAGCGCCACATCGCCGATGCGCGCTTCGATGCCGCCGCCGGTCCACCCGGCGGAACGGGCGAGCTCTTGGGGCATCGTGCCGATGTCGACGTAGATGGCGCCTTGGAGGGAGATCTTGTTGTCGCCGGTGAGCCCGAGGATCGGGCCCAAGACGTAGGCGAATGTGCCGCCGACGTACCCGTTCGCGTTGGGCTCGGGCGGGAACTCGCTGGGTGTCAGATAGGTGTGCGACAGGCCAAGCGGATCGAACACCCGGGCACGCATCTCATCTGCCGCCGGGTTGCCGGTGACGGCTTCGATGAGCAAGCCCGCAGCGACGTAGCCGGTGGTGTTGTAGTGGCGTTCAGTGCCCAAGTCGGCCACTGGTCCGTAGGCCGCAGCGAACTCCAGGATCTCCTCGGGCGTCATCGGCTCATTCAGCCGTGGCGCCGCAAGTTGGAAGAACCTCGGGTCGACGGCGAACTCCACGAAGCCTGAGGTATGCCCGAGCAGGTCCCGCACGGTGACCGTCGCGGCGTGCTCGTATCCGGATGCCCAGTCGTCGCCCAGGTAGTGCGCGACGGGCGCGTCGAGCTCGACCCGTCCTTCGGCGACGAACTGCAAGACGACCGCGGCGGTGACGGACTTGGTTACTGACCCGATGCGGACGTGGTGATCAGGGGTCATCGGCGTGTCAGTGGCGAGATCGCTGACACCCCAGGCGAACGTGAGCGGCTCAGCACCTCCCCGGGTGACGGCGAGCACTACGCCGGGAGCGCCGGTCTCGTCCATCCACTCCAGGACGGCAGCGCTGAGCCGGTCGATGGGCTCCGCTGCATGCTCGGCGGCCTTGGTGGTTTTAGGCGTCGACGCGGCCGTTGTCGCCGGTGCCGGGGCTTGCGTGGTGGGTGCCGGCGCCGCGGTGGTCTCTGGCGCGGCGGTGGTCTCCGGAGCGGCCGTAGTGGTTGGAGCGGCAGTAGTGGTTGGGGCGGCAGTAGTGGTTGGAGCCGCTGCTTCGGTGGCCGGTGCTTGGGCTGTTCCGTCGCTCGCCGTGTCCGGCGAGGTGTCATCGGTGCTGCTGCACGCGGCTGCCAGCAAGCCGAGACCCAGCAGGACACATGCGAGCCGCTTCATGCGCGAAGCGTAGGGACCCCAGCGGAGAGTGGGCGAGTCATCGGCGCCAGCGGTAGGCAGATTGTGTCGCTGCTGGCGCTCTTTCTGGCGCGTCGCAACGACACCTGCGAGTATTTGCGGTGATCTCTGCCCGTGCGGGCCACAGGGGGCTGTTGTGAATCTGGGAATGCTGCTCTTTATGCCAGCAACCATTGCTGGCGAACAGGTCATCTTGATCGACACCTCGACGGAGGCCGGCGGCGGCAGCGCACGCGAAGTCACCTACCAGGATCTGCTCGACAACGTGTCACGCACCGCGGGAATGTTGACGATGCTCGGCGTCGGTGTCGGCGACCGTGTCGGCATCTTCGCCACCAACAGCGTTGAGTGCGTGGAAGCCATCTTCGGCGGCGCATTCGTCGGAGCCACCGTCGTGCCGATGAACTTCCGCGCCGGCGCCGAGGAGACGGCTCACCTGCTGAGCGACAGCGGCATCAGCGTGCTGTTCACCGAGTCTCGCTATAGCGACCTGATCGAGCAGAACAAGCCCGCCGACCTCGAGCACGTCTACGTGCTTGACGACCCCGATTCCTATGCATCTGCACGAGACGAGGCATTCGAGCTGCCCGTTCCCGAAGATGTCGACCCCAACGGGCTGTGCGCGTTGCTGTACACCAGCGGCACCACGGCCATGCCCAAGGGCGTGAAGCTCACCAACGGCGCCATCACCGGCTACGTGATGGGCACCAACGACGCCGCCACGGGCGAGGACATGGGTCGCATGGCGGTGGCCGCGCCGCTCTACCACATCGCGGGGCTGACCTCGATGCTGAACGCGCTGTACAGCGGGCGCGTTGTGGTGTTGCTGCCTCAATTCGAGGCTTCGTCGTGGATCGACTGCGTGCAGGCACACTCGGTGACCCACGCCTTCCTGGTGCCCACCATGCTCACCCGGGTGCTTGAGGCGCCCAATTTTGCGCACGAGGCGTTCGGGGGCCTCGAGGCGATCACCTATGGCGCGGCGCCGATGCCGCCGTCGGTAATCCGGCGAGCCATCGATCTGTTCCCGCCGAACGTCGCATTCGCGGGGGCGTACGGCCAGACCGAAACAACCTCCACGGTGGCGGTCCTCGATCCCGACGATCACCGCATCTCCGGAACCGCCGAGGAGAACGAGCGCAAGCTGCACCGGCTGTCCTCTGTCGGGCAGGTGCTGGAGGACGTGCAAGTCCGCGTCGTCGACGCCGACAGCGGCGAGCCAGTCGCACCAGGCGCGATCGGCGAGGTGCAGTTGCAGACGTTCCGCGCGATGGACGGCTACTGGGGCAACGACGAGAAGACCCGCGTGACCATCGACGACGAGGGCTGGGTCCACACGGGCGACCTCGGCTACCTCGACGACGACGACTATCTCTTCCTTGCCGGCCGTACGGGCGACATGATCATCCGGGGTGGCGAGAACGTGCTGCCTGATGAGGTCGAGGCTGTGCTGTACGACCATCCGTCGGTGCTCGAGGCTGCGGTGGTGGGTCTGCCCAGCGAGGAATGGGGCGAACGCATCACGGCCGCGGCGGTCGTGCGGCCCGGCAGCGGCACGACCGGCGACGACCTCGTTGCCCATGCGCGCGAGCGCCTGGCGCCGTTCAAGCGTCCCGAGTTCGTGTACCTGATGGACGAGCTGCCACGGACCTCCACCGGCAAGCTGCTGCGCCGCGACCTCATACCGATGCTCGAAGAGACGGGAATCTGAGGCTCGATCTGAGGCTGGGCGTGAGCGCGCCGGGCTCGTTCGGCCCGTGAGCACCACCCCGGCTCCGGGGTATCGCGACGATCACTTGCATCTGCTGGCGTGCGCCGCAGCACGCCGATCAGTGGACGTGAGTGCCGCTGCGTCCATAGAAGAGTTGCTGGCTGCAGTGCGGCACGCCGTACGGCGCCGCAGCGCCGCTGCGTTGGCTGCGCGCCGCCAAGGCGGCACTGGATCGGTTGCGCGCCGCCAAGGCGGCGCCGTGCCCGCGGGTGACCCCTCTCAATCGTGGCTGCGCGTGTGGGGCTACGACGATGCGCTGCTCGACGAGCGGCGCCATCCCACGGTTGCCGAGCTGGACTCCGTCACCACCGGCTATCCCGCCGTGCTCCACCACGTCACCGGTCACGTGGCCGTGGTCAACACCGTCGCGGGCCGGGCACTGGGCCTCGCGTCTGGTGAGGTGCTCGTCGAGCGCCACGACGTGCTGGCGGCGGTGCCGCGGCCCGACCGTGCAACGACGGTGGCATCCGTCGCAGATGTGCTGGCCGACGTAGTTGGCGCGGGCATCAGCGCATGCACCGATGCCACGCACACGAACGACCTCGCTGCGTTGGAATTGCTGGCTGAAGCGGCCGCTGGTGTGCCGTCTGTGGACGTCACGGCCATGGTGGGTGCCGACCGGCTCGACTCGCTCGGGGATCTGACCTTTGGCATGACCGTGCCGGGCCCGTCGGCTGTGTCCGATGAGGTTGGCGTGCGAATCGGTCATGCCAAGGTGATGCCGCCCCACGACGACGAAAGCGCGATCGCCGAAATGGTCGCGACCGCTCGCGCCCACCATTTTCCGGTCGCTATCCATGCAATGGACATCGACACGCTGCAATCGGCACTCGATGCCCTTGAGGCGCATCCGCCAATCCTCGACACGGCCCAGTCCGCCGAATCTGCGCGGATTGAGCCAGATCGCATCGAACACTGTGCGCTTGCGCTGCCAGAGCAGCTCGACCGCATCGCCCGCCTCGGCGTCACTGTGGTTACGCAACCCAGCTTCGTGACCCGTCGTGAGCAGAAGTACCGCGATCAGCTCTCGGTCACGGAGCAGAGCTGGCTGTGGCCGCTCGCCAGCCTGCTGCGCCGTGGGATCACGGTCACGCTGTCCTCCGATGCCCCCACCGTGCCCCCGGAACCCGCTGACTGGATCGAAGCCGCAACCAGCCGCACCCTCACCCCGGCCGAGCGCATCGACTCCCAGACCGCCCTGCGACTGTGCCAAGTCTTGTGACGGCGATGCCCACCCTGCGAGTTGCGGTGGCGAGCCAACACTGTGGGGCATCAAGACGAGCTAGGCAGCCGAGATATTGATGCAGGAACCGCAGTCGATCACTTCGACAGGAACCGTGTGCGAGCCGTAGTTCAGCCTGAATCCCTCGGCATCCAGGACCTCCTGTAACTGTTCCCGCTGCTTCCCGACGGCGAGGTACGCCCTCGGCGTGCTGTGCGCGCCAACGCCACTGAACGCATCATGCAGCACTCGAAGGCCATGCTGTAGCTGTTCCCCGGAATCAGGCCACGCGGCGGCACCGAGCTTGAGTTCGACCGCGGCCGCAACGTTCCGTTCGGGCAACGCAGCGACAACGGAGAAGTCGCACATTGGCGTCTCCTCGGATCGTCGACCGGTTTCTCGGTACGTCGCACCTGTGATGTCAAGCTTCAGACGTGACTGGCACAAGCAGTCGCCGTCATCGCAGATGGTCACTTCGCAGTGGACATTTCCCGGAGTGTCGTCGTCGAGGAGTGTTGCGCTGTCGAGTCCACGTGCCCCCGCTTCGAGCAACCAGTCCCGAACGGAACAGGCACGGCAATCGGCTTGGCCGCAGGGCGGCACTCCGACTCTGTCGGGCATCTAGTCGACCGAGGATTCCAGCAGCGGATTGACGGTGCTTGCCGTCTCGAGGTGCAACGCTCGCATCGTGCCGGTGAAGACGCCTTGGTCGATGCCGTCGATGCGGTCGACCGCAATCGGCTCAGCCGCGCATCCTCGCTGGGTTCGAGAAAACCACAACGCCCGCACTGTCGCTGGGTCGATGTCTGGCGTCGGCACGCCTTTGGGCAGCGACGGCAGTTTTTTCAACGCGTGGGCCCGGACGTGGTTGTTGAGCTGACCGACGAAGGACGACGAGTGCGTCGTCAAGACGACGACAGCGCCGGCGGTGGCGAGCTGCACCAAGAAAGAAGCAATCTGCCGCTGCACTTCTGGGTGCAGATGTGCCTCGGGCTCGTCGATGGTCAGGCAGTGTCCCCACTCAAGCCGGTGCTTGGCGGCCAGCAGCAGCGGCGCCAGCTCGGACAGCATCGCCGATGCTCGGGGCAGCGGAAATCGACCCTCGGGGGTCACAGCCATGAAGGTCGGGCCACCGCCACCCTCGGTGTCGAGCTCGATGGACGCACCGAGCCGGTGCTCGAGAGATTCCACAAGGCGGGGAAACTCAGATTCGGGCATCGGCCGAGACGGTCCGCCGTCCATCTGCAGCCAGAGTGCAAGCAGGTCGGCCGTCGTGCCGGTCATGCGCACTTCTGCTGCGCCGAGCTGCTTGACGCCTGCGAGCTGCCGCAACGCCACCCCGGCCAGAACTCCGGAGTTCTCCACGATGCCGCTTCGCTGGGCCGGCAAGTGGATTGCTTCGGTGGGCCAGCCATTGAACAGGACAGCGCGGCCCACCGCGATCGCAAGACGCCAGCAGGTGTGGGTGATGTCGTCCGCCACAGGCTCGGTTCCGAGGCGTTCGGCAGGCAGGAATTTCGTCGCGAATGCCACGTTGTCGCCGTGGAGGACTTCGCCGAGCCAGGTGATCGGATTCGGCGGCTCAACCACGACGCCATCGGAATCGATGTCTTCGCTGTCGCTGTTGTCAGGATCGAACCCGACCATGACCGACCACATCAGATCCGTATCGCTTGATTTATTGGAGACCCGTATGAGCGAGTCCGGCGCTACGCCGGCTGGGATCTTGCGGCGCAGTTCGCTCGGCGTCGTGCCGTAGGCGTACGCAAGCCCGCGTCGCAGTTCGCGCCCGAAGGTCTGTATCAAGTCCGTCGAGATGGCCCTGAGCCATTCAGTCGTGCTCTCATCTGGCCGATATTCGAGCGCTTGGCTGGCTTGGCTCTCTGAATTCACGAGGCGAAGGAGTTGGGTGACGAAGTCACGGAATTGGCCCGGAATCTCGTCAAAATCGCGCCGGCCCGGAACCCGCGCCGCGCTTGTGGACGCCGCCGCGCAGTGCAGCACCGTGGCGAAGAAGCTCTTGCCGGTGTTGTTCTCGCCGACCAGGACGTTGAGGTCGCCAAGATCAATCTGGGCCGACTCCAGCGGGCCGAGGTTCTGCACTTCGACCGAAATGCCCATGCCGTCAGCGTACTTGTGAGCCTCCCTATGAAGGCAGTGCGTGGAATGGGACGACACGGCGCGCAAACACGATCTACGCCAGCAGAGCCGAATCCCCACCGACGACGACCTCGCTCCCCTTGAGAGGTGGGGTTGAGTACCCTGCCGCGTTGCTGCTGCGCTGGTTGCAGTGCCCGCGAGGTGGGTTGACCGGCCCACTGCGACGGGCTCGTTGAGCCAAGGGAGGACAGATGGCCGGGCCGATGGAGGGTGTCCGCGTCGTCGAGCTGGGCGTGTGGATCGCGGGACCAGCCTGCGGGGGGATACTCGCCGATTGGGGCGCCGACGTCATCAAGGTCGAGACGCCGGACGGCGACCCGTTCCGTTCGTTGGCATGGCTGTACCCGGGTGTCGGCAACCCCCCATTCGATCTCGACAATCGGGGCAAGCGCAGCATCGCCCTGGACCTGCGACAACCAGAGGGCCTCGATGCCCTGCACTCACTGCTGGCCACCGCCGACATTTTCCTGTCCAACATCCGGCCCGGCGGGCTCGAACGGATGGGCCTCGACTACCCGTCGCTGTCGGAGCGTTACCCGCAGCTGATCTACGCGAGCGTGACCGGGTTATCGCTGCAGGGCGATGAACGAGATCGCCACAGCTATGACGTCGGCACGTTCTGGTCTCGTGCCGGGATCGCCCGCTCACTCACCCCAGAAGGCGCCGACCTGCCCTACCAGCGCGGCGGCATGGGCGACCACATGACGGGACTGGCGGCGGCGGCCGGCGTGGCCGCAGCGCTCTATCACCGCACGAGCAGCGGTAAGGGCCAGCTCGTCGAGTCCTCCCTGATGCGCCTGGGCACCTACATGCTGGGCTGGGATCACAACGTCACCGCGATGACCGGCGCCGAGACCGTGGCCTGGGGTCGCGACAGTCCGCCCAATCCGCTCATCAACTGCTACCGGTGCGGTGACGGCGAGTGGCTCTGGATGCTGGGCCTCGAAGGCGACCGGCACTGGCCCAACGTCGTCTGTGCGCTGGATCGGCCGCAGTGGGGCGACGATCCACGCTTTGGTGACATCGTGCTCCGCCTGGAGAACGCAGCAGCTCTCACCGCGGAGATGGACGCGGTCATGGCCACTCGCACGCGAGCCACCTGGGGTGAGATCTTTGACGCCAACGATGTGTGGTGGTCACCAGTGCAGTCCACCCTGGAGTTTCGATCCGACCCGCAGGCTCAGGCCGCCGGTTGCTGGGTCGAGGTGCCAGCACCCGATGGCGGCACAACCGAGATGGTCGCGACGCCCGTCGACTTCTCCGCGACTGCTTGGACTCCCAGCGGACCGTCGCCCGAACTGGGGCAACACACAGAGTTGATCCTGCTTGAGCACGGTTACGACTGGGATGCAATCGAACAGTTGAAACAGGCCGGTGTCATTCCCTGACAGGTGCCGCGCGTCGAAACAACTGCCGATCGTGAGATAACTTCGATCCGCCGCGTCGCTGTGCGTCCCGGGCTCAACAACACGGGCGAACGAGATGGGGCGGCGTGGAAGGAGAGCGGATGATCGAGCCGGTCGGCGCTCGTGTTCTGACGCCCGAATGGGCGCCGACAGTGATACCCGCGCCCTACGACTCGCTCACCCCTGACGAGCGCGCTCAGCAGCTCGCCGAGAATCCTGATTCGTTCGCCCATGTCGCCGGATCGCCGCCGGAGAGCTTCGGCCATCCGAGCGAACACCTGCAGCACGCCACGCGCAGCACACAAGCACTGGACCGGTTGATCGGGCTGGGTGCGTTTGGCTCCACCCGTTCGGCAAGTCTGTACGTGCAGTGCGTCGAGGCCGACGGCCATGTTCAGCACGCGCTCCTCGGAGGTGTGAACCTCGCCTCGCGTGAATTGCGGCCGCACGAGGACACCCAGCCCGGCCGGGTCCACGGATTGGCGATGCACTTCACCGAGGTCGGCGCCATGTCGAGCCCGGTGGTCGTCACCGGGCCCGACATGGCGCACGTCGCGGAGGTCATCGAGGCCACGATTGCAGCGTCCGGGGCGTCCACCCCTCACGAGCCGTTGCTCGATACCAAGACCGCCGACGGCGCGCGCGTCACGCTGTGGCCTGCAGTGTTGCCGGGCGGCGAATCGGAAGGTGTCCGATTCGATGGCCCGCTGTACATCGTGGACGGACATCACCGGGTCGCTGCTGCCCATCAAGCCGGCTTCAGCCACGTGCTCGTGGCGTTGGTACCCACGGCCGAGCTGTACCTCGGCAGTTTCGACCGCGAGCTGAGCGAGCTCGACATAATGCCGAGACGGGTGGCGGACCTGATATCGACCCGCTGTGAGGTGACCGAAGTATCCGATGCCGTTGCAGCACGCCCCACCGAGCCCGGATGGATCGGTGTCGGCGTGGCCGATCATTGGTACCGCGCTCGCCGTCGTGACGCCGACGCTTCACGTGGGGCGCCGCCGGGCATCGACCCGGCGAGCGGGCTCGATGCCGCCTTCGTGCACGACTTCATGCTCAAAGAGATCTTCGGTGTCGCGAGCGCATCCGACCCGAGGCTCACCTACCGACCCACGACCGTTGCCACGGCCGACACGCCCGTCACGATCATGCTGGCGCCGGTTCCCCTCGAGGTGGTCTTCGACGTGGCCGACTTTGGTGGTGTGATGCCACCGAAGACCACCTACTTCTTGCCCAAGGCCCGCTCCGGATTGCTGCTCGTCCGCTGCTGATGCCGCCTCAGCAATGCTGATCGCCCTCACTGGCGGCCACGACGATGGCCTCGGCTACAGGCCGAACAGCTGGCGAGCGTTGTCGCCGATGAAGGCACGCCGCTTGTCGGCGGGGAACATGTCGACGAGTTCGTCGAGGTCCAGCACGTACTCCGGGGTGTGGTCGGCGTGGGGGAAGTCGCTGGCCCACATGAACCGGTCGTGCCCGAAGCGCTTCGCGAGTGCCGGGATCGTGCGCTCGTCGGGATCGCAGGAGATCCACACCTGACGCATGAAGTACTCGCTCGGCTTCAGTTCCAGCGGCACCCGGGTGCCGGTGTAGGTGTGGGCGAAGACCGCGTCGATGCGGTCCAGGCAATAGCCGAGCCATCCGCCGCCCGACTCGAGTACCAGCACCTTGAGTTCGGGGAATCGGTCGAAGACCCCGTAGTCGAACAGCGACACGAATTGATGACGCACGCCGTCCGACGCGGTCATAGACGCTGTGAGCCGCAGATCGCGCACGTGCTCCCAGGTGCCCATGCGAGTGCCCTTGGTCCATTGCGGTTCGAAGGTGGGGTGAATCGCAAACGGGACGCCCAGGTCCTGCGCTGCTTCGAAGACCGAGTCGTGATCGGGATGACCGAGCGGGCGCGAACTGTGTGTGAACGGTGCGACGAAAGCTCCCCGCACCCCGTCGGCAACGGCGCGCCGCAGCTCAGCCGCCGCGGCGACGGGATCGGTGAGCGACAGGTGCGCCATAGGAACGAGCCGGTCCGAATGGTCCCGGCAGAATTCGCAGATCCATCGGTTGTAAGCGCGGGTGTAGGCCTGGCTGAGCTCAGGGTCGGTGAGCTCGGCTTCCCACAGCAGCCCCATCGTCGGCAAGAGGACCGCGATGTCGAGGCCTTCAGCGTCGAGCAATTCGATCCGTTGATGGGGGTCCATGGCGCCGAAGGGGATCTCGCCCACATATGTGCGCTCGGGGTTGAACATGATGTCGGGCAAGTCGGCTGCGCCCATGGCACCCAGCGTGGAGACCATGCCAGGGCGCGCGAGCAGGCTCAGTTGATTGTCGATCATGAGCACTTCGAGACCGCGCTCAGGCTCTATCTCGATGCGCAATGCCCGGTCCTTGTAGCGCTCCTCGAGGTATTCCTCCCACAGGTCGGGCGGCTCGAGAATGTGTCCGTCGGCGTCCACAGCGCCGGCGTGCGCGATCTTGTGCACCTCGTGCATGTGGCGCTGATCGCCGTGAGCGGACAGATCTCTCTGGATGGTCGTGCTCATGATTCCCCCAACGCGCCTGATTCGCCCCAATGATTCCGCCAGCATTCTCGCACGGCGTGCCTCCGATGTCAGCGGAAGCGTCCCGCCGAAGTGTCTGCCGAGCGGTACCGGCGCACGAACACGCGCCATGGGCGACAATCTGGCCCTGACCGAACACTCCTGCAGAGGACGATGACATGAGTGAGGGCAACGGAAATACACCAGGCCGCCTGGCTGGCAAGTCAGCGGTGATCACTGGCGGCGCCAGCGGCATGGGACGGTCCACGGTCGAGCGGTTCCTGGCCGAAGGCGCCTCGGTCGTGATAGGCGACCTCAACGCCGACGCAGGACACGCATTCGTGGAGGAACTGACCGCGGCTGGCCACGGCGAGCGTGCTCGCTTCACCCGCACGGACGTATCGGTAGAGGACGACGTAGCTGCCATGACCGAGCTGGCGGTCGAGGCCTTCGGCCGGCTGGACGTGGTCTTCAACAACGCTGGCATCGGCGGGGCCTTCGGCCCGATCACCGAGCTGGACACCGATGCCTGGGACGAGACGTTCGCCATCCTGGTGCGCTCAGTGATGCTGGGCACCAAGCACGCCGCCCGGGTCATGATCCCCCAGGGCACCGGCGGCTCGATCATCAACACCGCATCGATTGCCGGCGTTGGCGGTGGAGCCGGCCCGCAGGCGTATTCGGCAGCCAAAGCAGCCGTCATCAGCCTGGCTCAGACAACGGCGCTGGAGTTGGCGCCCCACCGCATCCGGGTGAACGCAATCTGCCCGGGGCTGATCTTCACCCCGCTGATGCACAGCGGTAATGAGGCCCAAGCCACCGAGGTCATGGCGGAACTGCAGCCATGGCCGGAGCGAGGCGAGGGCAGCGATATTGCGTCGACGGCGCTGTTCTTGGCCAGCGACGACAGCAAGTTCGTGAGCGGTCAGCAGCTCGTGGTGGACGGCGCCATGCTGGCTGCGGGGCCACGCATCCACGGCAAGATGCACAACACGCGCAATCTGCATCGCATGGCCGGCATGGCGTACGGCACGACCGGCAAGGCCGCTTCGGTTCGTCGCCTCTAGCCGCGGCGCCCATCGCTCAGCGCGTCCCGGTGATCGGGGTGTGCAATCGAGGTGAGCAGCTCAGCACGCTCGGCGAGCGTGCGACCCCGTAGTTCCACCGCCCCGAACTCGGTTGCGACGATGTCGGCCACATACGCCGGCAGCGTCGTAGGGGCGCCCTGTTCAAGGGTTGGAACGATGCGCGAGATGCGCCCGCCCGCAGCCGTCGACGGCATTGCGACGATGGCACGGCCTCCGGTTGCCACGCAGGCACCGAACGCGAAGTCGGGGGCGCCGCCGGGTCCGGAGATATATCGGCCGCCGATCACCTCGGAGTTTGCCGAGCCGTCGAGCGCCATCTGCACGGTGGACTGCAGCGCCACGAAGTTGCGTACCTGGGCGATGCCCTCGATGCCGTGGCTCAGCGAGCCGCGCACTAACTGCACTGCCGGATTGCGGTCGACCCAGTCGTAGAGCCGGCGTGTGCCCATGACCTCTGCGGCGACGCTCACGCCATCGCCCAGCGGCCCCTTGTGGCGGTTGTCCACCGCACCGCTGGCGATGAGGTCGATGCAGGCGTCGTTGATCATGCCGCCGTGGAGTCCGAGGTGGCGACGGTCTCCGAGGCTGGACAGCACGGCGTCGGGAATCGAGCCGATGCCGAACTGCAGCGTGGTCCCATCGCCGATGTGCTGGCCGACGTGAGTTGCGATGGCCCGGGCGGTGTCATCGACGACGGCCGGCGCTAGCTCGGCCAGCGGCTCATCGATCTCGACCAGCGCATCAAAGTCGGTCCGGTGGCACTCGCCTTCCCCACCCACGTAGGGCATCTGCGGGTTCACCTGGGCGATCACCAGCGGCGTCGATCGCAACAGCCCGACATGGCCACCGACGCCAGTGCCGAGACTCATGCGCCCCTGCGCATCGGGCGGGCTGGCCTGGCACGCCAAGACATCGGCTTCGAGCCCGCCGCCGGGGCCCACGAGGCCGGTGATGTCCGAATACCGGGCGGGCACGACGTCGAAGTGCGGGCTGCCGTGCGCATCGCGCAGTGCGCCGCTGGGCTGCAGCGAGGTCCAGCGGAATGGGTTGCCGAGATGGTCGAGCGGTGCAGGCCTGCTGAGCAGGAAGGCGCTCACGAACTCGAGTTGCTCGAAGCGATCGTGTGCGGCGTCAATCGCGCTCAGCAAGCCGTACGGGGTTGCTGAGCCTTGCGCTGCATAGACGCGTGCCCGGCGCCCGATTCGCTCGATTGCGGTGTCGAGGCTCACCTGGGTTCCGGCACGGTTGCCGTTGTGAGGTATGCGGCCGTCGGGACTCATCGATGCGGTGCTCCTCGTGTTGAGGGTCCAGCTACCGGACGTGCCGACGGGTGGCCTGCACGTCCAGGCGAACTGTACGGGACCCGCAATGGCAATATTCCGGGTCATGACCTCCCAAGCGACCGACCTCAGCGCCATGCCCGCACCGGATCTGGTATCCGAACTCACGCCAGATGTCGCCGACGCCGCGGTGGGCTCGGGAGATCAAGCAGTCATCGAACGCGCCGCGTCGTGGGCTCGCGACTATGTCGCGCCGCGGGCCGAGTCGTGGGAGCGAGATCGCCGCTTCGCGACTGAGGCATTTGCGAGTGCCGCCGGCGAAGAGCTCTGCGGGCTGTTGGTGCCCGTGGCCGACGGCGGGTCCGGCATGAGCCAGATCGGTCTGGCACGCGTGCTCGAGGAGATTGCGGCTGCGGATTTCGCCGTCGCCTTCTCGCTGGTGTGTCACAACAACCTGGCGGGGGCAGTGAGCCGGCGAGCACCTGCGGAGCTTCGTGCCCGAGCGCTGCCGCCGCTCGTTTCGGGTGAACGGCTTGGCGCTTTCCTGCTCACCGAGCCCGGTGTGGGCAGCGACGCCGCCAAGATCACTACCTCGGCACGCCGTGACGGCGACGAATGGGTTCTCGACGGCGAGAAGGCTTGGGTCAGCAACGGCACCTCTGCGGAGCTGCTGTCGGTGTACGCGCAGACCGATCCCGCAGCCGGCCATCGAGGCATAGTCACCTTCCTCATCGATGGCAGTGCCGACGGCGTCGAACGCTCCGAGGGGTACGAATTGAGCGGCGCACACGGCCTCGGGACCAACGGCATCAGCTTCGAGAATTGCCGAGTGTCCGACGCCGATGTGATGGTGCCCGTGGGCGAGGGCTTCGTCGCTGCAATGGAGGGCATCGACATCGCCCGCGTCCTGGTCGCGGCGATGTGCTGCGGCATGATGCGCACCGGATTGGCGACGGCCATCGAATACGTGCGCCAACGTCAGGCCTTCGGCGGTCGCATCGCCGACCTGCAAGGGGTGCGGTTCCGACTGGCCGACGTGGCCACAGACCTCGAAGCGTCGCGCCTGCTGGCGTACCGGGCAGCGCTCGCAGTGGCGGAGGGCCGCCCGGCGGCCGTGATGGCCGCGCATGCCAAGAAGTTCGCGACTCGCGCAGCAGAGCGACGGCTGGCGGACTGCATGCAGGTGATGGGCGCTGTCGGCGCGCGCCGGGATCACCCGCTGCCCCGCCACCTGGCAGCTTCGCGGCTGACGCACTACGTCGACGGTGCGACCGAAATCCAAGATGTCGTGATCAGCAGGGCGCTGCTCGACTGAGCACACCTGCTGGCCGGATATCGAGTCGGCGACAGGCCGCGACCGTCGATGCACGTTGCTCACGGATTACGTGTAACCAATGAGGTTGTTTCATGTACCCCACGAGTGTTAACTGTCTTCAAAGGTGATCACAACTCGGCTCACAGCTCGTTCGGGCTGTCGCGAGGACCACCTCAAACACAACATTTTAAGAGGGGACAAAAGTGGGTTCAGCTCTGCTGTATGCGAATCCTGAGGGTGACACCCTCGCGGACATCGTGAACGTCAGCCAGTATCCGGTTGGCAGCACCCAGAAGGCCGGAGGTCCGGTCAACGAGAGCTGGGCGGACATGGTGGCCACGGCGAGACGGGCTCTGGCAGCCGACGGGTGCGCAACGCTGCCGGGATTCTTGACCGACGAGGGGTTGCGGCAAGCACGCAGCGAAATCTCCTCACTGATGCCGAAGGCGCCGCTGCGTCATGAGACCTCGAGCGTCTACGCGCGCTCCGATCTCGAAGTGGGTCTCGCGCCGGACGATCCTCGCCAGATCCAGATGTCACGCCTGATCGGTCACCTCACCCGCGACCAAATCCCGCCCGACGCGGTGCTGGCGCGCGTGTATGCCGCACCTGGCGTCAAGCAATTCGTGGCGGCGTGCGTCGGCGACTTCGAGTATTGCCCGGGGCTGCGCAGTCCTGGCAACGAGAACTTCGACGGACTCGGCCGGGTGCTGCGAGGCGAAGCACCTGATGTGGTGCGCCGCCTGCGGCTGCGCGCCGGCGATCTGCAGATCTTCTTGGGCCGGTACTCTTTGCACCGAGTGACCAAGGTGGAGGGCCAGACCACGCGCTGTGTCGGAGTACTCAGCTATGCGAACCGGCCTGGCGTCATCGGTCCGGTGGATCGGACCAGGTCGGTATACGGCCGCGTCACTGAAGCGCACCTGCTGGCAGCTGAGTTTGCACCCGGTTCGGGCGACGGGCTCATCTTGTGAGCGCTCCCGAGGAGGGCCTAGAGCTACAACGTCTCGCGAGGCTGCAGCAGCATCTCGTCGCCACGGACTGCGACGCGCTCCTGCTCTATGACCCGCTCAACGTCAGATATGCCACCGGCACGACGAACATGGCGGTGTACTCGCTGCACCACCCCTGCCGGTACGCACTCGTACCTGCGGAGGGTCCGGTCACTTTGTTCGAGTTCAAGACGTGCGAACACCTCTCCGAGGGGCATCGGGCCGTGGGCGAGGTGCGAAATGCGGTGAGTTGGTACCACTTCATCACCGGGCCGCGTACTGGTGAATTCGCCGATCGCTGGGCCGCAGAAATCGCTTCACTGCTCGGTTCGAGTCCGTTCCGGCGGCGGGGCACCCAGCCCAGGCTCGCCGTGGATCGGCTGGACCCGCTCGGCCTGTGGGCCCTCGATCGCTGTGGGGTCGAGGTGACCGATGGCGGCGAGATCGTCGGTCTGGCCCGTGCGGTCAAGTGTCCGGGGGAAATAGCAGCCATCCGGTCGGCCGTCGAGGTGTGCGAGCGGGCAATAGCGGCGATGGAAGCAGCCTGCCGGCCCGGCATCACCGAGCAGGAGCTCTGGTCGGTGATGCATCAAGTCGCCATCGCTGGCGGCGGAGAGTGGTTCGAGACCCGTTTGCTCACATCTGGGCCCCGCACCAATCCGTGGTACCAGGAGTGCTCAGATCGGGTGATCCGCGAAGGCGACCTCGTTGCCTTCGACACCGATCACGTGGGTTTGGACGGATACACCGTCGACGTGTCACGCACCTGGCTCGCGGGAGACGCCAAGCGCACGGCCGAGCAGCGCACCATGTACGCCGCCGCTTACGAGCAGGTGCAACGCAATGTCGAACTGCTGCAGCCAGGAGTGACCTTCGCCGAGCTCTCTGAGCGTGCCTACCTGCCGCCAGCGGGACTGCACTCGGCGGCGAATGCGTGCGTCGCCCATGGGATGGGCCTGTGCAACGAGTACCCGCTGGTGCTCAATCGCGAACTCTTCGGGAACGACGGCTATGACGGCGTGCTCGAAGCAGGCATGACGCTGTGCGTCGAGAGCTTGGTTGCGCCTGTTGGGCGGCCCGAGGCTGTCAAGCTCGAGGAACAGGTGCTCATCACCCCGACAGGTCCGGAGTTGTTGTCAGAGTCACCGTTCTGTGAGGCCCTGCTGAGCTGACTGGCGAGATCGCCCGGGAATATCGCCAGCGGTTCGACCAGGAGTCTGTGTTGCGCATGAGCGCCCACACCTGCGCCGATTTCTCCTGACGGCCTACTGGCCGCGCTCAGGCTCAGCTGTTCTTTGGATCGCCGAGCCACGCGACGATGGCATCGGCGACTTGACGCTCCGGCGCGTCGTCGGCGGTCTCTCCACGCATGAGTGCCGACCACTCCAGTTCGAGGCCGGAGCGGCCACAACGCACGGCTGTGAGTCGTCCTGTGTCCATCCACGGCGACATCGCCCACCGGCTGAGAATCGATACTCCAAAATTGGCTGCGATCATTTCGGCGATCGCACCCGTTTGCTCAAGCACCGTAATCGTGCGAGGCGAAACTCCGGAGGGTCGGAGAAAGCGTTCGTACTCGAAGCCCGGCGACGGTTGACGGTTGTAGGTGAAGTAGTCCTCTTCGGCTAACGCCTCGGGCCCGATCCATGAACGGCTCGCAAGGCGATGCTCCGGGTGGGTGACGAGCACGAGTTCGTCTGTGAACACGTGCATTGTTTCACTCGTCCCCTGCGCGGGGCCAGGCGCAAGTACGAGGTCAGCCGTGCCGTCAGCGAGTCGCTGTGCTGGCGCGTCACCAATGACGACGAGTTCCAGCAGCAGTCCTTCCAATCGCTCGCTCGCTGCCGCGGCGAATGGCGCCAGCCAGTGGTAGCAGTCGTAAGAGCCGACTCCGATGCGAACGGTGGCGGTCGTCCCACCGACACTGCGCATGAAATCCCGTTCGGCGCGGCCCAAATCCGGTATCGCGCGATGGGCGGCTTGGCACAGAGCGAGCGCAGCGGGCGTCGGCTGCATGCCACGCGACGGGCGGCGTTCGAATAAGCGTCCGCCGAGCCGACGTTCGGCCTCTGCCAATCGATGGCTGACGGCAGATTGGCTGACGTGGAGTCGGCCAGCCGCCGCGGTGACTGATCCGGTGTCCGAAACAGCCACGATGGTCTCGTAATGGTGCATTTCCAAACGTGAAGACATTGCTACAAAATCGCCAGCCCGGATGAGATATGTGAACAGATATAATGACTAATATTAAATGTGTGCACTTGTTTCTCATGAACATGGTCGCATCGAGCGGCGAATCTCGCGCTGAAGCACCGTTCACGTGCGTTTTGGGTCGATATCTGACTCGTCATTGATGTGACCATAAGGACGAAACGACTCTTATTCCTCTGCCGATTACAGGAAACTAGGGAATGTGGTTCAATACTAAACGGGCCAACGTAGTGGGATTGGTCATGACGACCTGAAATGCGCAACTCGTACAACTTCGCCTGTATCTCGTAAGAGTGTTGCACTTTGTTCACCCCGGTTTCCGTACATGACTGTCCGTAACGCCGGGGGAATTCCCTTGTGAAATGCATGAACGCCAAGTGCACGATGCATCAGGGATTATCGGAATACATGAGACAATGGAATGTATGTCTTGACACCGAGAAGGTGATCGATATATCGCGTCACCGTCGGGCCACCTAAATTCTGTGGCAAGCGTCTGCCGCTAGGCGCGGTTGTCGACAAATGACCCTGGATGGCGCCTAGCCCTGATTATTCACGAGTCGGGCGGACTGGTTTGTCTGGGTCCGCGGAAAAGCCCCTCTGACCTGCGACGATACGTGTCTGCAATGAACGCATCCGCGAGTTCAGGGGGGCATCTCCGAGGTGAAACTTAGCAGTGTGACAAACGCGCGTCTGGCAGGCGGCGGGGACCGTGTCGTGTGGGGCGCGGGGTTGTTCGCTCTGGGCGGGTTCGCGGACCGTGTCGGGCTGACCGAGGCGCTGTCGGCCGCGGTTCCCCCACGCGGCGAGCGCGCCCCGGTTCATGACCGGGGCCGGGTGCTGGTCCATGCGTTGTTGATGCTGGCCGGCGGCGGTGAGGCGTGCACCGACATCGAGCATCTGCGTGCTCAGCGGGAGATGTTCGGCGACGTCGCGTCGGACTCGACGCTGTACCGCACCCTCACGGGCCTGGGCGCGAGCGGCGCCGCGGCGCTTTTGGGCGCGGCCGCAGCGGTGCGCGAGCCGTTGTGGGCCTCCGCCGACCGCAGCAGGCCGCTGGTGGTCGACATCGACTCGACATTGGTGGAGGTCCACTCGGAGAACAAGGCCGGAGCTGCGCCGCATTACAAGGGCGGGTTCGGGTTCCATCCGATGATCTGCTCCACCGCGCAGGGGGAGCCGCTGTGGCTAAAGCAGCGGCCGGGCAACGCCGCCGCGAACCACATCGGCGATCATCTCGAAGTGCTCGACGCCGCGGTGGCGATGCTGCCCGCGCCTGACGCCGCAGGGCACCGCGAAGGCGACGACCCCGACCTCGTGGAGCGTCCGCTGGTGGTGCGCATCGACACCGGGGGATGCTCAGCGAAACTCGCCGAAGGGCTGCGGGACCGCAGCATCGGCTATGCGATCTCGGCGCGGTCCGCCCCAGCCATCCAAGCCGCGATCCGCGGCGCCTTGGGCGAGCCGGGCCGCTGGCACAACGCCCCAAAGCGCCCCGATCAGCGCAAACGGCGCGGCGCTCAGGTCGCGGAGCTCACCGATCTGGCGGACCTGTCGGGCTGGCCCGAGCGCACCCGGCTCGTGGTGCGCCGCGAGCCGCTGCACCCCGGAGCGCAGCGCAGCCTGTTCCCCAGCGAGAACTTCCGCTACTGGGGGTTCTACACCGACCAGACCGGCCACCCCGCACAGCTGGACAAGCTGATGCGCTCACACGCCGACATCGAGGACGCCGTGCGCCGGCTCAAAGACAGCGGCCTTGCGCGCATGCCCTTCACCGACTGGCACGCGAACAGCACCTGGGCCGCCATGTGCATGACCGGCCTCGCGCTCGTGGGATGGTTCCAAACAGCCTGCCTCACCGGCGCGCTCGCCAAAGCGGCCCCCAAACGGCTCCGCTGGCAGCTATGGCACCTTCCCGCCCTGGTGTGCCACAGCGCACGGCGCGTCCTATTGCGGCTGCCCGAACAGCACCCCGGCGCCCGAGCACTGCTCGCCATCGCCCACCCCCGCTGAACCCCCAGCCGACCAGTTCCGCGCCACGCCCGCCGCAGCGGGACAGCCCCGCCACGCCCGCACCCCCACCCGGTCCCGCCCGCGCACCAAAACCGAGCCCAACCGCTCCCCCCCGACGGCCCCGCCGACACCCAAACAGCCCCACACCGCCAAACAAGGCCCACAACACGCCAAAAAGACGACCAGCAGAATTCTCATGAATAATCAGGGCTAGCCCTGATTATTCACGAGTCGGGCGGACTGGGTTGTCTGGGTCCGCGGAAAGGCCCCTCTGACCTGCGACGATGCGTGTCTGCAATGAACGCATCCGCGAGTTCAGGGGGGCATCTCCGAGGTGAAACTTAGCAGTGTCACAAACGCGCGTCTGGCAGGCGGCGGGGATCGTGTGGTGTGGGGTGCGGGGCTGTTCGCTTTGGGCGGGTTCGCGGACCGGGTCGGGCTGACCGAGGCGCTGTCGGCCGCGGTGCCCCCACGCGGCGAGCGGGCCCCGGTTCATGACCGGGGCGCGGTGCTGGTCCATGCGTTGTTGATGCTGGCCGGCGGCGGGGAGGCGTGCACCGACATCGAGCATCTGCGTGCTCAGCGGGAGCTGTTCGGCGACGTGGCGTCGGACTCGACGCTGTACCGCACCCTCACGGGCCTGGGCGAGGGCGGCGCCGCGGCGCTGTTGGGCGCGGCCGCAGCGGTGCGCGAGCTGTTGTGGGCCGACCGTGACCGCAGCGCGCCGCTGGTGGTCGATGTCGACTCGACGCTGGTGGAGGTCCACTCGGAGAACAAGGCGGGAGCTGCGCCGCATTACAAGGGCGGGTTCGGGTTCCATCCGATGGTGTGCTCCACTGCGGACGGGGAGCCTCTGTGGATCACCCAGCGGCCCGGCAACGCCGCCGCGAACGACATCGCCGATCATCTCGAGGTGATCGACGCCGCGGTGGCGACGTTGCCCGAGCCCGACGCCGTGGGCCACCGCGAAGGCGACGGCGACAGCCTCGTGGAACGCCCGCTGGTGGTGCGCATCGACGCCGCGGGCTGCTCGCCCAGACTCGCCGCGGCACTGCGGGACCGCAACATCGGCTATGCGGTGTCAGCTCGGTCGGCTCCGGGCGTCCAAGCAGCGATCCGCGGCGGCCTGGGCGACCCGGACCGCTGGCACAACGCCCCAAAGCGGCCCGGCCAGCGCAAGCGGCGCGGTGCTCAGGTCACCGACCTCACCGACCTCGCGGACCTGTCGGGCTGGCCCGGCCGCACCCGGCTGATCGTGCGCCGCGAGCCGCGCCACCCCGGAGCGCAGCGCAGCCTGTTCCCCAGCGAGAACTTCCGATACTGGGGATTCCTGACCGACCAGCAAGGCAGCGCCGTGCAACTGGATCGGCTGATGCGCAGCCACGCCGACGTCGAGAACGCCGTGTGCCGGCTCAAAGACAGCGGCCTGACGCGCATGCCGTTCACCGACTGGCACGCGAACAGCGCCTGGGCCGCCATGTGCATGATCGGCCTCGCGCTCGTCGGCTGGTTCCAGAACGCCTGCCTCACCGGGGCGCTGCGCCGCGCGGCCCCCAAACGGCTCCGCTGGGAGCTGTGGCACCTCCCCGCGCTCGTGTGCCGCACCGCCAGACGCGTCCTTTTGCGCCTGCCCGAACGGCACCCCGGCGCCAAAGCGCTCCTCGCCATCGCCCACCCCCGCTGACCCCCCAGCCAACCGGTCCCGCGCGACGCCTGCCCCCGGGGGGACAGCCCCGCCACGCCCCCAGCGCCGCCCAGCGCCGCCTGAGCGCCACAACCGGGGCCATCGGCTCCCCTGCGACGCTCCCGCCGACGCCCCAACAGCCCCACACCACCAAACCGGGCGCAAAGCACACCGAAAATACGACCAACAGAATTCTCATGAATAATCAGGGCTAGTGCTGTGTCCGCAAACGTTTGCGCGCTTTGGTCATGCGGCTTGTTTGGCTGGTCGGCCCCAGCGGCGTTGTTGCTCGGCTCGGGTTCTGGCTCGTTCGCGTCGTTGGCAAACTCGACCGGCACATAGCCCATGGCGACCGATGCATCGATGTAGTGGGCATAGCCACCGGAAGTAACCCAGCCGACCGGGTCGCCATTGCAGAAGATGGGTTCATCGGCCACGGCATCGAAGCCGGAGCGATCCCTCACGCCCGGGATGGTCCACGTGCGCAGCGCCATCGAACCCTGCGGCGCTGGGTTGACACCAGCCCCAGGTCCCTGAGGTCCGTACTTGGCGATGAGTGCAGACCGGCCGACGAAGTCTGTGCCGTCGTCGTTGGATCTCGTGAACCGTATGAAGCGGCCCAGACCAGCCTTCACCGCGCAAGCCGACCAAAAGCCCGGCAGACCCTTGATTGGACCGACGAGGGGATTCCCGTCAGGCGCAAAGGTGAACGGCCCGTTGACGACCCGTGCGATGCCGGCATCGGCAAGCACCGGTAAATGCTTGAAGGCGGTCTCCAGCGACGGGGCGATGCGATCAAGGTCGGGCGTCAGCAGGCGTTTGTCGAAGTCCCACGGCGTCTGCTGGCGCTGCCAAGCCACAGCCGCCTGCTCATAAGTTCCGACCAGCAGGCCCTGGCCCTCTTGGCGCGTGTAGATCTCACCGCCAAAATCTATCGCGCTCATGAGTTCTTCGCCGGTGCGCTCGTTGTGGGCGACGATCTCGGAGACAGGCTCGGTGATCACGTAGGTGTGCTCCATGGCAAGCACGGGCAGTTCGAGTCTCACCATGCGCCCGACCTCGCGAGCCCACAGACCACCCGCGTTTACGACATGCAACGCTTCGATCCAATCGTCGCAGTCGGCTGCCGGCTGTGTTCGACGTGCCGGCGAGATCGCCTCGGGCTGTGTCCTAGAGCCCGATCCGCCAAGCCCCGTCGGGTGTGCGTTCGATGCGGCGAGCCCATGTATGGCGGCGGACCTGTGCCCCGGCCGCCATCGCCGCCCTGGCATAGGCATAGGTCACGCCCGTCGGATCCGAGTTGATCGGATGCATGCCGCCCGCCGCATGCCATGTCGAGCCTGCAGTCAGCTCGGAGCGTTCCAGCAGCACCACATCGGTCCAGCCGGCCCGTGTCAGGTGAAACAGCACGCTTGTGCCCACGCCGCCGCCGCCGATGACGACCGCCTGCACCCGGTCGGTCATGACGTCGCCGTCGCCGGGGCCTCCGGTGCGCTCGAGGCTGCTGCGACTTCGGCGGCCGGCGGCATGGGATTCGGTTCGTTTCCGTACAGGTCGATGCCTCCGGGGCGGTCGCCTGCTGGCACCGCCAGGTCAGCGACGGTCTCCAGCGTCATGAGGTCGGCTGTCATCTTGTGGAAGCGATTCAGCGGCTCTTCGAAGCGCGGCGCCAATGGACCCGGCGGCGCACCCCCGCGGGCAATGCCGCGCTGGGCGCGCTCGCAGATATCTATGTCCTCGTCGTTCACGTCGAGCCAAAAGCGACGAGTGGTCTCGAATGCCTCCGCGAACTGCTGCGCGCCCTCCTCGTCGGATGCAGGACGCGTGCCCGGCGGGAACACGAATGAGCAGTGCTCGATGGTGCGCCCTGCCGACACCGGTTCAAGTCGCATCAAGAATGCGTGGTTCGGCAGCAGGGCAATCAGCGCGTTCGGGAACAATGCGATGAACCTGCCGCTCACGGCATCGGACGCATCGAGGCCGTCTGCGGCCCGCAGCGTCAGCCAGTCGTCGCGCTCGTCGCCGGAAATGGGCGTGGTCGTCTGCCCGCAGTACATGCCCGGCCCCTGATAGCGATAGTGGTTCTCCACCCGGGACACCTTCGCCAACTCGGGGTGCACCCAGGCCAGGTGGTAGTACTCCGCAAAGTTCTCGACGATCAGCTTCCAGTTGGCGGCCGGCCCGAACGTGCAGTCAGCCGGCGAGCGTGTTGTTGGCTCCCACTCGTCGAATCGGTAGCCGGTCATGCGCTCGTCGAGGTCGCCCAGCCATTGTGCGAGAGGCGGCGTGTCGGCGTCGAGGCACGCGAACACGAGCGGTCCCCACGAATCCACCCGCACTGGCACCAGGCCGAAATCCGCTGGGTCGAAATCGTCTCGTGGCACCGAATCGAACAACGGCGTGGCCACGAGCCGGCCGTCCACGCTGTAGTGCCAGCGGTGATAGGGGCAGCGAATGGTCTGTGTGACGTCGCAGTCGGCCTCGGCAAGCTCGGTGCCGCGGTGGCGGCACGAGTTCAGGAAGCCGACCAGGCCGTCGTCGGTTCTGGTCAGCAGCACCGATCGCCCGCCGATCGACCGCACCAGCAGCCTGCCCGGTCGCGCCAGTTCTGCCGCCAGAGCCACGCAGACCCATGCACGGCCGAACAGTCGCTCCTGCTCGGCGGCGAAGAAGCTCTCGTCGGCGTAGACCACGGGCGACATGGCGAACGACGCATCGACAGTGTTGCGATTGGGCGCCCAGAATCCAGCCTCCGGCTGCGTCCAACCAGGCTCCGGCTGGGTCCAATGAGTCGCCATCTCTTAGTTCTATCCCGTTCTCGCAGACGCTCCGAACACTGGTGCGCGGATGTCAGCCGAACTGCTGGGCGAGCAACGGTTTGAGCACCTTTCCCATGGCATTTCGGGGCAGCTCGGCTACGGCTATCAGCTCTCGCGGGCACTTGTAGTGGGCCAGCCGGTCTCGCACGAATGCGATGACGGCGGCGAGGTCGGGTTCTTCGCCCGCGTGCGGCACGACGGCTGCTGCGACTCGCTCGCCCCAGCGCTCATCGGGCAGTCCGACCACGGCTGCCTCGGCGACCTGCGGATGCTCGACGAGAACCCGCTCGACCTCGGCGCAGTACACGTTCTCTCCGCCGCTGATGATCATGTCCTTGACGCGGTCCACGATCGCCAGCCGGCCGTCGTCCGCCATGATGCCCATGTCGCCCGAGCGGGCGAATCCGTCAGGCGTGTGGGCCGCCTCGGTGGCCTCGGGCTGACCCAGATAGCCCTCGAATGGCACCACCGACATAGCGACCACTTCACCGGCGACGCCGACGGGAACCTCGTCGCAGGTGTCAGGGTCGACGACCTTGACGGCCGCGCCCGGCGTGGGGACGCCAACGCAATGGGGCACTAGAGCGGCACGATCCTTGATGTCGTAGGTCACCCAGCCGGCTTCGGTCCAGCCATAGCCGTCGGTGATCTCGGCGTTCGGGAAGATGTCGAACGCCTCGTCGAGCAGGGACATCGGTCCTGGCGCCCCTGCGGAGAGCAGGTACCGCAGTGCGCCGAGCGGTGGCCGGCCGGCCCCCCGCCACGCCTCGGCGATCGCAGCGGTCATGGAGGGCACCAGGAACGCCCAGGTGCTGTGCCCGGCGTACTCGTCGAGGGCGGCTTGCGGCTCGAACGCGGTCATCACCCGGACCCGACCGCCAGCCACCCGTTGCGCCAACGTCAGGCCACCATAGGAGAGGTGGAACATCGGACCCGGCGTGGAGACGACCTCGCGGCGCGACAGCCCGAATGTCCAGCTCCAGTGCAACAGTCGAGACAGGAATCCAGCGTTGGTGTTGATGCTCCCCTTCGGGAAACCGGTCGTCCCTGAGGTGTACGCGATCACGGCGACGCGCTCATCGGTGGTGATGTCGCTCGGCGCGACGCTCGGCACCAGCCGACCCGTGCTGGGATCGCTGTTGGCATACGGCCCGATGGGTCGTGACCACCTCGATGGCGCCGAGGGGGGAATCGCGGCGGCGTCGATCAGCCTGATTCCGAGATCGGCCGTCACCCGGCGGGCGATGTCGATGAACGGCTCGTCGGCAATCAGTACCGAGGCGCCCGAGTCCTCCAGCACGTAGTGGATCTCGGGTTCGGCCAGTCGGCTGTTGACCGGGACTGCAGCTGCGCCGACGAGCTGGCATGCCAGATACGCAGCGGCGTGGTCGGCACCGTTGGGCAGCAGGAGCCCGGCCATCTGCCCATGAGGCCCCGGTTCGACTGGCCCCAGCGCATCGGTGATGGCCTCGGTTCGGGCCCAGAGCTGGCCGTACGTCCACGTCTCGACGGGCTCGACGCCTCCGGTTGCGCGCGGGTCCAGCACTTCGATCGCGCACCGGTCCGGAAAGGACCGGGCGTTCGTTGCCACGCAATCGGCAACGGTGAATGGCTGCAGCATGGTGCTGTCGAAATTAGCGGCGATGCCAGCTATCCGTCGTGTTCGCTCTCGGGGCTGCCCGAGCGCCCTGCCGGACGTATCTCGGCGATGAGATCGCCGGGCTCGAGCAGGGCACCCGGCGCTGCTGCGATCGATACGACAGTTCCAGCAACCGGCGCCGAGATCGACGACTCCATCTTCATGGCCTCGATCACCGCAATCGTGTCGCCAACGGCAACCTGATCGCCCTTGGTCACCGCGACGTTGACCGAGCCCCGGAAGGGTGCTGCAACGTGCCCGGGCACGCTCGGGTCGGCGCGGGCATGGGTGGGACGGTCCGCTGCAACCGTGCGATCCAGCGTGTCGATGTCGCGGGGCTGACCGTTGACCCGGAAGCTGACCATGCGGATGCCCTCGTCGTTGGGCTCGCTGATCGATCGCAGGCCAAGCAGCAGACGCACGCCGGGGCCCAGCACCACCGCAGTGTCCCAAGCGTGAGGATCCAGCCCGTACCAGAACAGCAGTGATGGCAGCACCGACAGGTCGCCATAGCGCTCGGTGTTCTCCCCTTGTGCGGACGATGGTGTGGGGAAGAGCAGCCGGTTGAGCGTGGCACGCCGATCTGTGGCCAAACCCGCTTTGTCGTCGTCGGTGAGGTCTTTGGTCTTGGGTGCCCAATCGCGGCCCTCGGTCGCCCGAGAGCGGAAGGGCTCAGCGAACCCTCCGGGCGGGGTTCCGAGTTCGCCGTGCAGGAATCCGATGACGCTGTCGGGCAAGTCGGCGCCAGCGGGATCAGACGCCAGCTCGTCGGGAGTGACGCCCGAGGCCACGAGGTGCAGAGCGAGGTCGCCCACGACCTTGGACGACGGTGTGACCTTGATCGGCCGACCCAGCAGTTCATTGCACGCCGCGTAGAGCCGCTCCACCTCTTCGAACCGGTGCCCGATGCCGAGTGCCCGAGCCTGGGCTCGCAGGTTCGACAGCTGGCCTCCTGGAATCTCGTGGCGATAGACGGTTCCGGTGGGCGACGGCAGCCCGGCTTCGAAGGGCGCATACACGCGGCGCACTGCCTCCCAGTAGGGCTCCATGTCGCCGATCGCGTCAAGATCGAGGCCGGTCTCGGTGTCGGTGTCGTCGGTCATCGCCACCACGGAGGCGATCGACGGCTGCGAGGTCATGCCCGACAGTGGCGGCGCGGCGGCGTCAATGGCATCCACCCCTGCCTGTACCGCTGCCAGGTAGGTCGCGAGCTGCCCGCCGGCTGTGTCGTGGGTGTGCAGGTGGACGGGCTGGGCGAAGCGCTCACGCAGCGCGCTGACCAGCACCGCCGCAGCAGAAGGCCGCAGCAGCCCTGCCATGTCCTTGATGCACAAGATGTGCACCCCTGCGTCATCGAGCCCCGAGGCGACACCCAGGTAGTAGTCGAGCGTGTAGAGGTCCTCGTCGGGGCTGGAAAGGTTGCCGGAATAGCAGATCGTGCCCTCGGCCACAGCACCAGCAGCGATCACGGCTTCGATCGCCGGTCGCATCTGGTCGATGGAATTGAACGCGTCGAAGACGCGGAAGATGTCCATCCCGCACTCGGCAGCCTCAGCCACGAACTCGTGCGCAACCGTGTCGGGATAGGGCGAATAGCCCACCGTGTTGCGTCCCCGCAACAGCATCTGAGTGCAGATGTTGGGGACTGCCGCCCGGATGCGTCGCAGGCGCTCCCAGGGATCCTCGTGCAAGAACCGCAGTGCCACGTCGAAGGTGGCACCGCCCCAGCACTCCATGCTGAACAGCTCCGGCATGAAGTGAGCCATCTGGCGTGCCCCGGCCACGAGGTCGATGGTGCGCAGTCGCGTGGCAAGGATCGACTGGTGGGCATCGCGCAGCGTGGTGTCGGTGACGGCAACCGCAGTCGCAGCACGCAGCTCGGCGGCAAAGCCAGCCGGTCCAAGCTCGGCGAGACGCTGCCGCGATCCAGCCGGCGGCGCGCCCTGCACCGGCCGCAGCTTGGAAGCCGGGTCGACGTCGGTCGGCGCAGGGCCGTTCGGCTGGTGGACGGTCACATCGGCCAGGTAACGCAGCAAGCGGGTGGCCCGGTCGGCCCCGACAGATGCCGCGGTCAGCTCGGGCCGATCGTCGATGAATGTCGTCGAGACTGGCCCGGCGCGGAACTGGGGATCGGCAAGGATCGCCTGCAGGTATGGCTGATTGGTCGACACGCCACGGACCCGGTACTCAGCCAGGGTGCGCTGCATCCGGCGGACCACGGTGTCGAAGTCGGGACCCCGGCAGGTGATCTTCTCGATCATCGAGTCGAAGTGCGGTGTGATCTCCACGCCTTGATAGACGCAGCCGTCGAGACGCACCCCGGCGCCGCTGGCGGGCCGGTACGCGACGATCCGGCCGGTGTCGGGCCGGAAGTCATGCGCCGGATCTTCGGCGGTGACCCGGCATTGCATCGCGAAGCCGCGCAGGCTGATGCGTTCCTGGGCGAGCCCAAGATCCGCCAGCGTGGCGCCCGAAGCAATGCGCAGCTGCGATTCCACCAGATCGACGTCGGTAATTTCCTCAGTCACGGTGTGCTCGACCTGGATGCGGGGATTCATCTCGATGAAGACGTAACGGCCCTCGGCATCGACGAGGAACTCCACGGTGCCGGCGTTGGCGTAGCCGATGGCCTCGGCGAAATGCACCGCATCGGCGAGCAGCTGCTGCCGAACGGCTTCGTCGAGATCCCGGGCGGGAGCCATCTCGACGACCTTCTGGAAGCGTCGTTGCACCGAGCAGTCCCGCTCGAAAAGGTGTACGACATTTCCGCTGGCGTCAGCCAGGACCTGTGCCTCGATATGGCGCACATCGGTCATGGCCTCCTCGTAGAACACGGTGCTGTCACCGAAGGCGCTGTGCGCCTCGCGCCGGGCGGCGTCCACCGCTTCGGCCAGATCGCCGGGGCGCTCCACGCGCCGCATGCCACGACCGCCGCCGCCAGAGGCCGCCTTTACGAACAGCGGAAAGCCGATCTCGTGTGCAGTGGCGATGATGTCGGCATCGGCGTCGGCGTCGTCGATGGGTTCCGACTGGCGCAGCACCGGCAAGCCGGCTTCGTCGGCGGCTTGGCGCGCTCGCATCTTGTTGCCGGTCAGGCGCAGCACCTCTGCATTCGGCCCGACGAACGTGACGCCTGCCGCTGCGCACGCGTCTGCCAGATCTGGGCTCTCGGAGAGGAATCCATAACCGGGATAGATCGCGTCGGCGCCGACTTCGACGGCCTTGTCCACGATGGCGGCGTGGTCGAGATACGCCCGAACTGGCCGACCCTCTTCGCCGATGACGTACGCCTCGTCTGCCTTGATGCGGTGCAACGCGCCGCTGCGTTCTTCCTCGACGGGGAGAATCGCCACCGTACGAATGCCGAGCTGGGTCGCCGCACGAAAGGCGCGGATGGCGATCTCGCCTCGGTTGGCCACCAGGAGCTTTTTCATGACGACCTCCGGTGCTCAGAGATTATGAGCGTCGACGGAGAGGTGGCGGTGCCCGTTAGCCCCGTTTGCCTCGACTCTGCGCAGAAATGCCGCCTCAGGCGGCAAATTTGCACACAGAAGGCGTGGCAGCAGTTCTCCGCGCCGCCTCTGTTTTCGCTGACCTAGCGTGCGCTGCGTGACTGCGTGGCTATTGGACCCGGAAGTACTGCACCTCAATCACGGTTCGTTCGGCGCGACACCTGCGGCGGTGCTCGAGGCACAGCAACGGATCCAAGAGCGCATCGAGCTGAATCCCACACGGTTCTTCCTGGAAGGGGAGTACCAGGAACGGCTGGACCAGGCACGGCGAGCTGTGGCCCACTTCGTCGGTGCCGACGAAGCAGGCCTGGTGTTCGTCACGAATGCGACAGCGGGCGTGAACGGCGTGCTGCGCTCCTTGGAGCCGGCCTTGTTGCCCGGCGACGAGATCTTGGTGACCGATCACGAGTACAACGCGTGCACCAACGCCGCAATCGTGTCCGCGTCGCGGGCTGGGGCGGTGGTCACCACCGCGGCAGTGCCGTTCCCGCTTGAGCACGAGCGCGAAGTGGTCGATGCCGTGCTCGCCGCCGTGACCGAACGCACCCGCATCTTGCTGATCGACGCAGTGACTTCCGCAACAGGCCTCGTGCTGCCGGTGGCCGAGCTCGTGGCCAAGCTGGAGCCCGACGTGCGGGTTCTGGTCGACGCTGCGCACGCCCCCGGCATGATCGACTTCGACGTGGCCCAACTGGGCGCGTCCTACGTCACGGCGAACTGCCACAAGTGGATGTGCTCGGCCAAGGGTGCTGCGTTCTTGTGGGTGCGGCCCGACCGGCGAGACGGCGTGTACCCGGCGGTCATCAGCCATGGGTACAACGGCGGCTGGCCGACTGAAGGAGGCCACCTCCACGCCCAGTTCGACTGGACGGGAACCCACGACCCGAGCGCGTGGCTGACGGTCCCCGATGCGCTGACCGCTGTGGAGGCGATGCACGCCGACGGCTGGCCGGGTGTGCAAAACGTCATCCGTCAACGGTGCTTACAGGGACGGGAGCGGCTGGTCGAAGCCCTCGGCATCGAGCCGCCAGCACCTGGCGACATGATCGGCGCGATCGCGAGCGTGCCGTTGCCGGCCGCTCAAAACTCGGGTTCTGCGATCTTCGACCCGCTGATGGGGGCGCTGCGGGACCGGCACGGCATCGAGGTGCCGGTGTTCACGTGGCCGGCCCCGCCGGATCGCGTGCTGCGAATCTCCGCCCACCTCTACAACGACTCCAGCGACTACAACAGGCTCGCCGAGGCGCTCGCTGCCGAACTCCGTTGACAGCCTTTGCGGTCTCCCGATAAGTTGCTGATGAGCGCTCATGAGTGCGACGGCCCGCACGCCGAGTCTGAAGTGTTGAAGGATGCGGACCGTCGCACCGAGCGCCAACCTAGATTTTGGCAGCGTTCCCGCCAAGCGGGTTTTGAGCGGCAACAGGTCGCCCAGGCAGGCACGTCTTGGTCGCCAAGGAGGCATCCATGTCACCCAACATCGCAGCAACATCCGGCGCCAAGATGATCTTCCTCATCAAGCGCCGGCCGGAAGCGACCCGCGACGAGCTGGTCGCGAACTGGTTCAAGAACCACATGCCCGCAGTCATCGCCGGGCAAGCGCGTCAGGCCGCCGAGGGCAAAATCCACGCCACGAAGTACATCGCGACCCTGTTCGATCAGCGGCCCGGCCGAGACGTGCCGTGGGATGGCATGGCGCAGCTGTGGTTCGATCGCACGATCCCGAACCCGCCCGAGCCGCACGGCACTGTGCCCGCCGACACGTTCCAGCAGAAGGCCGAGCCGTACGTGGGGTGGGCGACCACTGAGTACGTAGTGATGGATGGAGAGCTGCCCGTTGTGCCGAACACGCTGAACGAGCCGTTTCCGGCGACTCGGTCAGGCTTTTTCAAGGTGACGTTCCTGGTTCCGGGCAGGGAAGGGGTGGACTACGACGCAGCGTTCCGGCACTGGCTTGAAGCGCATGCGCCCAACGTGCGGGGCGTCATGGAAGAGATCGGCGGGTTGCGCTATGTGGTGAACCACAGCCAAAACCCTGCCGACGAGGCCTACATCGGCATGGCGGAGCTGTACTTCGCCGACCCGGGTGGCTGGGAGGCCTACAAGTCGACGATCACCGAAGACGGCTTCAGCGAATTCGTCGACTTGGGTCGTCTCATCAACATGCACGCAACCGCACAGATGATCGGCATTCCCGGCTAGGCCTCTGCGGCTGCCTTCATCGCTTCGAGCGTCGCCCGGATGCTGGTGCGCGCATTGTGGGATCGCTGATCGACCTCGCCTTGACCGTGCTCGACCATGCGAGGTGAGAGCTTGCGGAGCGTCCAGGTCTCGGTCAGCGTGGTGCCGTCGCCTTTGGGTGCCAGCTGGTAGCGCCACAGGACGATGTTGTATTCGAGGCCGCCCGTGACGAACGCGAAGTCTTCGTTGTCGACCCGGCGAATGATCTCGACGGGCGCCTTCCATTCCTCGCCGTCACGCCGGTTGACGCCCACGAACATGTCGCCGACCTCGCCGGTGCCGGGCTCGCCGTCGGGGCCCTTGCGCCAGTAGCCGCCGGTGTTCTCGCTGCTCCACTCGCCGTAGCGATCCAGCGCCGTCACCATGTCCCACACCACCGACGGCGGAGCATCAATGTCGATGGAATCGGTGTGCTCCATGACCGGGTTGTCGACGTGTCCTAGCAGTTGTTCGCCCATGAGCCGCAGCCTTGCAGATGTCGCCGCGCCGCGGGCATGGTGCCCGGCCAGCGGATGGGCGGCGTCGCGGGGCCGCCGACTGCTAGCTGGTGGCGGTTTCGTTGGCGGGGTAAAGCTCGCGCCAGTCGATCTGATCGTCCTTGGGCAGCAACGCATTGATGAGCGCCATGTCTGCGAGCAAGGCGTCGGCCGCCCCGTCTCCCATAGCGGCCCAGTGGGCGCCGTCAAGTCGATCGGTCATTGCTTCGATCTCGGCGCGGCCTTCGCGTCCGGCTTGTGTGGCCCAGCCGTCCGCGTCCACCCAGCCGCGTGCTCGGAGGCTCGCGCACGCCTCTGCAGCCTCTTCGGGTGTCCAGCCGGCTTCCTGGCCGATCCACTCGTGCGGCGCCTCGTCGACCGCGACCTGGGAAACCACCGACTCGCAGCCGCCCAGACCAGCTGCCGCGAGCGCCACCAAGTGGCACCCGCTGCGGTACTCGCGCAGCAGCGTGCAGCCGTGCCACAGCGCCAGGTGGGGCTCATCTGGCCAGTCCAGCGACGCCCAACCCGCAAAGAGCGTCCGCCCGACCGGGTCGGCCGCCTCGGCAGCCGCTCGCACGATGTCGACGCAGCGTCGCACCTCGTCGCTCCCAACCAGCTCGCCCAGCTCACGTCTGAGTGCAGCGTCCATGCCCTCGTAGCGCGCCGCCAGCGCTGCCGGCGGTGACGAGTACGTCCAGGCATCAGGGATTGCGCGCCGAACTCGCGCCGGCGCGTAGTAGAAGAACAGCGACTCCACGACGATCGCGGGCACCGGCCCCAGCGGCGCGGCCCGCGTAGCGAAGTAGTTCATCCAGAATCCCCGCAACCCGGCCGCAGAGCCCGTCTGACGTACTTCGGGAGCCCAGTAGCAGAGCTGATGAAAGCGCTCCACGCACTCCCACATCTGCCGTGCTCGCATTCTGGTCGTCTCAGCCATCGTCCGATGTTCTATCCCGCCCGTTCCTGCGGCGTAGCGCTCTGTCGATCGGAGAGCAAGAGCGTGCACATCGTCGACGGTCCGCATGAACGGCGTACGCCATCGAGATTGCATGCAAAAATGCATACATGCCTTGCTTCGGAGCTATGCTCCCGACATGCAGAGCACGAGTGTGCGTATCGACGTTGCGACGCATCGCGAACTCAAACATCTCGCCGCAGTGATGGCAATGACCGTGGGCGAAACCGTGTCGTTGGCGGTGCGTCGCCTTCGACAAGATCAGATCGGCGCAGAACTTCGTGCGGATCTCGACGAAGTCGAGTCCGCGTGGCTCGAAGCCGACTTGGGATGACGTTCAGCGCAGGCGACGTTGTCAACGTTGACCTCGGTACGCCGATTGGGCACGAAGCTGGCTTCCGGCACCCAGCGATCGTCGTCACTGCGCAGCGCGTCCTCGATGCCAACCCGGCAATAGTCCATGTTGTGCCCCTGACATCGCGGCTTCGCAGGTTCGCTTCAGAGATTGAGATTGCAGCTGATCCGAGCAATGGTCTCGACGAACGCTCAGCCGCTCAGTGTCAGCACGTCCGCGCGGTGGCTACGGCACGGGTGCAGGAACCACGTGGGAACGTCGGCGGTGTCGCGCTGGCCCAGATCCGCGAGGTCATCGCCCTCTTGCTCGACGTCCCCTGACGTGTGCTGCACGCCCGACGCGTAGCCGTTCAGTCGGGTTGGTTGATGAGGTGGGTGGCAGCGTTGTCGAAGTGGGCGAACATGGCGTTCGCGATCTCGGGGTCCAGCGGTGAGCCGTCGGGCAGCGCAGCGACTTCGAGCGACGCCAGCATGTGGGCCATCCAGGCATCCCGTTCGGCTTGACCGATAGCGAACGGCATGTGTCGCATTCGCAGCCGCGGGTGGCCGCGTTCGGCGCTGTAGTCGGCGGGGCCGCCCCAGTACTGGGCCAGGAATCCCGCCAGTCGGTGCCGGGAAGGCGCGAGGTCCCTGGGGTACAGCGGCCGCAGCAGCGGGTCCGACTCGACGGCGTCGTAGAACCGGTCAACCAATTCGTCAAAGAACCGTTGCCCACCGACCGCGGCGTAGACGGTCGGCGGCTGTTCGACCGCATCAGCCAGCTTGCCGCCCAGCGTCAGCCCGCCCGCTCCCCATGTGGACCCTTCGGACTCGCTCGGCGGGATGGCGTCAGCTTCGGTCACGTCAATCAGGCTAAGAGCGCCATCGGGTTAGCTTGCGCGGCTGACTACGACACAACACCCCCACGCCGATGGGCCGATGCAGCTTGGCGCGCACATCGGGCAACAGAACATGACGGCCGCCCAGATGCGTGACCTGTGGAAGCGACTCGATGCCGGAGGGGCCGACTGGATCTCCATCTGGGACCACCTGTATGAGGCGCCGCCCCAGGGCGGAACGGTGCCTCACTTTGAGGCGCTTTCCACCTTGGGAACGCTTGTGGCCGACACTCGCAACGCCCGCATCGGCTGTCTTGTCTTCTACGTCGGATATCGCAACGCGGGTTTGCTGGCCAAGGCCGCCACCACGCTGGATCACATCAGCGGAGGACGCTTCACGCTGGGTCTGGGTTCCGGGGGGCACGAAACCGAAGCCGCCGCGTTCGGCTACGACTTCCCGTCGCTGGGTGAGCGCTTCGACATGCTCGAGGAGTCGTTCGAGCTCATCCGTTCGCTGCTCACTCAGGAGCGCACGACGTACGACGGCCGCTGGGTTCGTGCTGAAGATGCTTCGTGCCTGCCTGCTCCCGTGCAGGAGCGGCTTCCGATCTGGCTCGGCGGGATCGGCGAGCGGCGCACGATCCCGATGGCCGCACGGCTTGCTGATGGCTGGAATGCGGCCTACATCACGCCGGAGCGGTTCGCCCATCTCTCGGCGCTCCTGGACTCTCATGCCGCCGCCGCCGGGCATCCCGCAGGGCGAGGCGCGTACAGTCTTGGTGCGCCGGCTCGCAGCGTCGGCGCACAGCGGTGAGGCTGGGAAGAACCCAGCGGCAGGCAGGGGAGAGACGATGGCGTTGACAGATCGTTCGCAGCGGCGGACGAACGGACGGCGGGCACAACGGTCGTATCTGAGCTACATCGACAAGTCGCGCGGGTACTACGCGGCGAACGGCTATCCGCAGCCGTACCAATGGGCATACAACCACGAGGTGGCATTCACCCCACTGTCCAAACCACTGTCGGAGAGCACAGTCGGCCTGCTCACGACATCGTTCTTCCGGGCAGGCAGCGAGCCTGCCGGCGTTCCCTCGGCCCGGCCGAAGCAGCCCTACGCCGCGCGCTGCGACGACGCCCTCGAAGGCCTCTACAACAATGACCTGTTCTGGGACAAGGACAACACACACACCGAAGATCTCGACACGTACCTGCCGATCAACCGGCTGCGCGAATTCGCAGCCGTTGGCCGCATCGGTGCGGTGTCAGAGCGCTTCTACGGCATTCCCACCGACTACAGCCAGCGTCGCACTCAGCGCAACGACTCTCCCCGCATCGAAGAATGGATGCGCCAAGACGGCGTCGACGTGGCGCTGCTGGTCCCCCTCTGACCCGTCTGCCACCAGACCGTGGGTCTGGTCGCACGACATCTCGAAGAGGCCGGCATACCGACTGTGATTGCTGGCAGCGCCCGTGACATCGTCGAAGAATGTGGCGTCGCGCGCTTCGTGTTCACGGACTTCCCGCTCGGAAATCCCACAGGCAAGCCGGGCGACGTGGCGATGCAACGAGACATTGTGGGCACCGCGCTCGACCTGTTCGAGCGCGCCTGGCTGCCGCGCACGACGGTGCAGACGCCCTACGTGTGGGATGCCGACGACAACGACGGCTGGCGCGACCACTTCATGCGCGTCGACGACTCGAACCGGGCCGCCCTGGCTGCAGCGGGCGAGGCCCGTCGACGCGATCAGGCCGCCGCCAAGGCCGACGGCCGCGCCCGGAACGCCTGAGCAATCTGGGCATCGGCGGCTGGAGCCGTCGGCGCCAGCGCGTACGAAAGGCAGCACATGACGCAGCAATCACCTGGCCAGCAACGCCGGCCCCTGGTCGATCCAGCCGACGCCGATGCTCCCGACTTCGTGCCCTCCGAGCCGGCTGGTGCGGATGTCTACTCGCATCCCTCCGAGCATGGGGAGCGGATCACTGGCGCTGTGGACCCTGACCTGATGATCGAAGCGTCGGGCGGCGTGAAGGTTGCCGCCGACGTATATGGCGACAGAGGTCCGCTCGTCTTGCTTCAGCACGGCGGCGGCCAGACCCGTCACGCTTGGAAGGGAGCGGGGCAGGCCCTCGCCGACGGCGGCTACCGCGCAGTGAGCCTCGATGCACGGGGCCACGGCGATTCGGACTGGGCGCCTGACGGCGATTACACGACCGAGGCGTTTGTGGCCGATCTGGTGGCGATCGAGGAGAACTTCGGCGAACGACCAGTGCTGGTAGGCGCCTCGATGGGCGGGGGCACCTCGTTGACCGCCGTCGGGGAAGGCGCGGTGGACGCACTTGCTCTCGTCCTCGTCGATACAGCGCCGCAGATCGAAGCGGCTGGCGTGCGCAAAATTCGAGACTTCATGGCTCAAGGCGCCGACGGGTTCGCGTCACTCGAAGACGTCGCCGAGGCCATCGCGAACTACCAGCCGCACCGAAAGCGTCCGCGCAATCTCGACGGTCTCGCCAAGAACGTTCGCCTCTGGCCCGACGGTCGCTATCGCTGGCACTGGGACCCGGCGTTCATGCACCGTCCGCGCAGCTTCGCGGAGCGAATCCCGCGTCAGCAGGCGGCCGCTGAGAACCTGACGCTTCCGACGCTGCTCGTCCGCGGCGGGCTCAGCGACGTGCTGTCCGAGGAGGGCGCCGCGTCGTTCCTCGACGCTGTGCCGCATGCGCACTACGCCAATGTGGGCGGCGCGGCGCACATGGTGGCCGGTGATCGCAACGACATATTCGTCGAAGCGACGCTCCGTTTCCTGGCCGAATTCGTGCCCTCCGCACAAGCCCGAGCCTGAACGCGAAGTTTCCGCCGTAGCCTTGCGGTCTTTGACCGGCTAGGCCGGGCTTCGAGAGGCAAGACATGCGTGGAACAGTCAAGTTCTTCAACAGTGAGAAGGGCTTCGGCTTTATCTCCCGTGACGGGGCGGACGACGTCTTCGTCCACTTCTCCAACATTGTCGGTGATAACTACCGAACGTTGGAAGCAGGGCAAGAGGTCGAGTTCGATATCGGACCCGGCCGCAAGGGCGACGAGGCTCAGAACGTCAAGCCCGTCTGAGGGCACTCGCCACTGACCGTCGCTAGCCGAACGGGCTGGCGACGTTCGGAGCTTTGGCCGCGAGACATCTCGGCCATCAGAACTCCGTTGGCAAGCACATCAGGCGCGGGCGGCGTCACACGCCACCCGTGTCAACACATCTCGGGCCACCCGGCCGCGTTCTGCTCCGCGAGTATTGAGCAGCGCGCGCCGGTACCCTCCCGTCGTCTGGCCGGCATGTTCGGCCGACGGGTTCGCAGGCCGGTCTTGGTTCTTCCTGTCAACGTGGACCAGACCCCAGTTATCGCCGACCTCTTCACCCCCTGTTGAGGCGCCACCGAACCCGTGCAGAGCCCGCGCGCAGCGGGCCAGGAGACAAATGCCCCCCACCTTCACCCAGCTGGGCGCCCCCGACTTCATCGTCAGCGCCCTCGCTCAACGTGGCATCAGCCAGCCGTTCGCCATCCAGGCGGCCACCGTGGCCGATGCCCTGGCCGGACGCGATGTCTGCGGCCGAGCGCCAACCGGATCCGGTAAGACGCTGGCGTTCGGGATTCCGCTCGTAGCCAGCGTCGGCAGCGCCCAGCCACACAAGCCCCGAGCACTCGTGCTCGCGCCGACCCGTGAACTCGCCGACCAGATCATGACCGAGCTGCGCACCTTCGCAGGCAAGCGCCGGGTCAGCGTCGCCTATGGCGGCGTGGGCTATGGCGCCCAGATCGGGTCCCTGCGTCGCGGGGTCGACATTCTCGTGGCGTGTCCAGGTCGCCTCGAAGACCTCATCGAACAGGGCCAAGTCGACCTGTCCGCTGTGGACAAGGTCGTCATCGACGAGGCCGACCGCATGGCCGACATGGGATTCATCCCGGCCGTGCGGCGCTTGCTCGACCAGACCGCCGCAAAACGCCAGACCATGCTGTTCTCGGCCACGCTCGACGGCGATGTAGCAACACTGACACGCGACTACCAGCGCGATCCCGTGCGTCACGAGGTTGGAGACGAGATCCCCGACGTCAGCGCTGCCGACCACGTGTTTTGGAGCGTGGCCAGGACTGACCGCACCGACATCTGCGCGGAAGCAATCGACGCCGCAGGATCGACGATCGTGTTCTGTCGAACCCGGCATGGCTGCGATCGCGTGGCCCGGCAGCTGCATAGCCGAGGCATCCGCACTGCGGCACTTCACGGCGGACGCAGCCAGAGCCAGCGCACAAGGGCGCTGGCCGAGTTTGCCGCCGGCAAGGTCCAGGCGCTGGTCGCGACCGACGTTGCAGCCCGCGGCATCCATGTCGAGGGTGTCGGCGCCGTCGTTCACTACGACGTCGCAGCCGACCACAAGACCTACCTTCACCGATCGGGCCGGACTGCCCGGGCCGGTCTGGGTGGTGTGGTGGTCTCGCTGGTTCAGCCCGAGCAGGTCAAAGAACTCAAGTCCATGCAGCGCAAGATGGGCCTGGAGCAGCCCATCACCGAAGTCGACGTGGCTGCGATCCGGTCAGCCAGCCCACGCAAGGTGAGCGCCAACGGCGCCGGATTCGCCAGCGATTCAGGCCCGAAGGGCTCGAAGACCCGCAAGGCCAACGCCGTATCAGATCAGCCCCGCACTGAGCCCCGCAAGGCGAGTGCCGACGCGGATTGGCACCGCAAGGGCTCGCAGACCCGGCGTCGCACGCTTGAGCGCCCGGCGGCCAAGAATCAGTCCCGGCACCGTCGAAGCAACAACAACCGTTCCAGGTCCAAGGGTCACCAGCGCTCGCCGCAGCGCTGAGCACGATCAAACGTCTGGGTCGTCCTGCGGCTCATTCAGCGATTCAAGACTGGACGGCGCAAGGTTCGAGGCGAACTTGGACATGTTGTCGCTCAGGGCGCTGATGAGCTGCTCCACGAATTGCGGCGACATGTTGACGCGCTGCACGACGACGCCTCGCCGGGGTGACTGCTTGCCGCTGAAGTCCAGCCGGATGAAGTCGAGCGTGAACTCATACGGCGAATGGCGTACCACCGCGAAGTTGGACCACACACCGGCCTCAAGCTCAGGTGGGAGGCGAATCTGCAGCTTCGTACCGTCGGGTAGCGATTCGTGCGGGTTGCCCTCGGCCATCGGCGAAGACGCTAGCCCTAGCCCGCCCCTGTCACGCTGCCGGCGGCGGCATCTGTGGCACTCAGCGTTCCTCGCGTCGATAGGGGAGCGTCAGGGCGGCGGGTGCTGGGCTCGGTCGATGCCGGGCCCGGAAGCTGATGGCGATGAGGACCACGACAGTCAGCAGGAACGGCAGGATGCCGAGCAGCGCTGGCGAGATCGAGTTGACCTCGAGGCCGAAGAGGCTCAGGTCGAACGTCTGGACACGGGGCTGCAGCGCCAGCGTGAACCCGAATAACAGCGAGCCAGCGGCAAGCCGGCCGGGCCGCCACGCCCCGAAGATGACCAGTGCCACTGCGATCCAGCCGCGGCCGGCGATGAGGCCCTCGGTCCAGCCGGCGGCCATGTACAGCGACAAGAAGGCGCCGGCAGCGCCGGCGAAGGCACCGCCGGTCAGCACAGCCCCGGAGCGCAGCAGTGTCACTGAGTGGCCCACCGAGTCCGTCGTCGAGGCGGATTCGCCCACGGCACGCAGTGCGAGGCCGAGCCGGGTTCGATTCAGCACGAACCAGACCGCGATGCCCAGAAGACCCGCGAGGTAGACAACTGGCGGCTGGTCGAAGAGGATCGGACCGACCCAGCGGATGTCGGCAAGTCCGGCGATGCCCAGATCGGTGAACACGGCATCGGCGCGTTGGCGCACTGCGCCTTGTCCGATGAAGGCTGCGAATCCCAATCCGCCGATGGTGATCGCCAAGCCGGATACCACCTGGCCCGCGCCCATCACCACGCTCACCACAGCGTGGACCCCTGCGACCGCCATGCCGACGAGCGCAGCGAATGCGAAGCCGATCCAGGGCCGGCCGGTGGCGAGCGCCATCATGAATCCGCTCACGGCCCCCATCGCCATCATTCCCTCGACACCGAGGTTCAGCACGCCGGATCGTTCGGCGATGAGCTCGCCGAGCCCAGCCAAATACACGAGGGTGGCGAACTGCACTGTCGCCACGAGCAGCCCGATGATGGCTGCCTCAGACACCCGAAGCTCCCGGAGTGGCGGCGCCGTCTGGTTGTGGGGCGGCATCTGTGGGGTGTCCGACGGGTCGCACCCATCGGACGCGGTAGTTGAGCAGCACCGCGGCCACCAGAGCACCGATGAGGATCATGGCCTGCAGGATCGTGGCGATCGAGCTCGTAACGCCAAGCGTCTGGATGGACTGGCCGCCCACCTGCACCGCGCCGAACACGAACGCCACCGCCGCCACACCCGACGGCCGCATCAGCGCGAGCGCCGCCACGATGATCCCAGCGAAGCCGTAGCCGTTCGACAAGCCGGGATCGAGCCGCGTTGCAGTTCCGGTCAGCTCGATGGCGCCGGCGAGGCCCGCCAGTCCGCCCGACAGCAGCAAGGCCGTCAGCACCTTGCGTTGCAGCGAGATACCGGCATAGCGAGCTGTGGCCGGCGACGATCCCGCCATGCGCAGCTCGTATCCCCACGCTGTGCGCGAGACGGCCAGCCAGAAGGCCACCAGCAGTGCGACGGCGAACACTGCACCGATGTGTGCGCGGCCGAACAGTCCCGGCAGCGACGCATGGTCGGGCAGGGGCTCGATCAACGCAAAGCCTTGCGACTCGGGATCCTTCCACGGACCGGTCTCGAGCCATTCCACGATCCGAATCGAAACCTCGACGAGCATCAGCGTCGTGATGATCTCGCTGACACCCAGGTATGCACGAGCGAGCGCCGGCCCCAGCATTGCGATGACGCCGCCTACCGCGCCGGCGATCAGCATCGAGACGATGAGGAGAGGACCCGGCAAGTCGCCCGCCGACATGGCGAATCCTGCTGCGACCGTCGCGCCCGCCATCATCTGACCCTCGGCGCCGATGTTCCACAGTCCCATTGATCCCGCAACGGCAATCGCAAGACCGGCCAGCGCAAGCGGTGTCGCTCGCAGCAACGTCCGTGAGATCGAATTGAAGCCGCCAAGCGACGAGTCGATCATCCGGCCGTACACCTCGGCCGGGTTGTGGCCCGCGGCGAGCAGCAGGAGCGCTCCCGCGATCAGAGCCACCGCAATTCCGATCACGAAGGCGAAGGCCTGTGCCGCAGGCACTACGTCCGAACGTCGCTGCAGCACGGGCCGTACCAGGCCGCGATGCCAGCGAGCTCGACCGCGTGAAACGGTGTGCAGCGGAGCGTGCGTCGGTTCCGGCGCCGGATTCGGGTCGGTCATGTGTCGCCCCCTCCGCCTCCGGCCATCGCGGTGCCTACCTCGGCTCTCGAGGACGTCGTCGGGTCCAGACGGGCCGCGATGCGCCCCTCGTACATCACGATCAGCCGGTCTGACAGAGCGAGCAATTCGTCGAGGTCTTCAGAGATCAGCAGAATTCCAACGCCGGCGCTTCGCTGCGCGACGATCTGTTCCTGGATGGCGGCGATGCCCGCCACATCGAGACCGCGGGTGGGCTGGGCTGCCACGAGCACTTTGGGCTCTCCGGTCAGCTCGCGGCCGAGCAGCAGGCGTTGAAGGTTGCCCCCTGACAGGGCGCTCACATCTGAGTGCAAGCGTCCGACCTGCACGCCGAACCTCTCGACGAGGCCTTTGCAGAAGTCCTCGCAGCGCCGCAGGTCCAGCAGGACCCCGCGGCGCATGGCCCGGTACGAACGCACGACGGCGTTGTCGACGACGGACATATGCGGGGCGAGACCGACGCCGAGGCGATCCTCGGGCACGTAGGCCATCCCGCTGCGAGAACGCGTTCTCGGCGAAGCACCGGTGATGTCGGTGCCCAACAAGCGGACACTTCCGGAGGTGACGGGACGCAATCCGGCGATGGCCTCGGCCAACTCCTTCTGGCCGTTTCCCGAAACGCCGGCGACGCCCACGATCTCGCCGGCGTGTAGGTCGAGGTCGACCGAGTGCAGTGCGGGAAACCCCCGGTCGCTCAATGCCGCGATGCCATCCAACGCGAGCACGACGTCACCGCTCGGCTGTCCCGCGGGACGCCGAACTTCGGCTGCGGTCTCTCCGACCATCATCTGGGCCAAGTCCGATCGCTCGACTCCGGCGAGGCTGCCCGGCTGCGCAACGGTTACTCCACCGCGCAGCACGGTGGCTTCATCACACACTGACAGCACCTCGTCGAGCTTGTGACTGATGTAGATCACGGAGCGGCCGCGGTCAGCCATGGCACGCAGCGTGAGACCCAAGTCGGCTGCCTCGGCAGGTGTGAGCACCGCCGTCGGCTCGTCCAGCACTAACACGTCGGCGTCGCGCCAGAGTGCCTTCAGGATCTCCACACGTTGCCGTTCGCCGACCGAGAGCTGCCATACAGGCCGGGTGGGATCGGCGTCGAGCGAGTAGGTCGCTGCCAGGTGAGCAACGCGTTCGGTGATCTGGGTCATGTTCAGGTATCGCGGTGCCGAGCCGAGCACGACGTTTTCCGCGACCGTGAGCGTGGGCACCAAGCGAAACTCCTGGTGGACCATGCCGATTCCCGCGGCAATTGCATCGGCGGGCGAGTGGAACTGCTGCTGCTTGCCATGAACCCAGATCTCGCCTCCGTCGGGCAGGTACACCCCGCCGAGCACGTTGACGAGCGAGGTCTTGCCGGCGCCGTTTTCTCCGAGTAGCGCGTGGATGGTGCCCGCCCGCACGGCGAGGTCGGCGCCATCGCAGGCAACCACTCCGGGGAATTCCTTGCGGATGCCGCGCAGGTCGACGGCCATCGGGGCAGCGTCGCCGCTGCCGGAGCGGGGCTCCGAGAGATCTTGAACGTTCACGCCGTACCGGTGTCAGAAGCCCGCGGCCTGCTGCTACAGCGGCGCGCGGCACCGCCGCCGGTTCCGAGGGACATCTCGGAGTCCCCCAAAACCAACGGCAGTGTCAGTGCGATTCGATCAGTCGGATCAGGGGCTGGCGTCACCCACGACGCCTTCGACGAACCAGTCCATGCCCAGCATCGAGCCGTCGTCCAGAGTCTCGCCTGCGGCCACGCGGACGGTGCCGTCCTGGTCGCGGATCTCGCCGGTGAACACGTCCCACTCGCCTTCACGGATTTGGTCGGCAACGTCGCTGATCTGATCGGCGATGTCCCCAGGCACATCGTCAGCCAGCGGCGCCAGGTCGACAATGCCGTCGTCCATGCCGCCCCAGTACGAACCTGGCTCGTAGGTGCCCGCAGCAACGGCCTCAATGATCGCGGTGTAGCGCGGGCCCCAGTTCCACACAGGTGCGGTGATGAACGCGTCGGGTGCGAAGTCGCGCATGTCGGAGTTGTAGGCAACCCAACGTGCTCCAGCGTCCTGCGCAGCGACACCCGCAGCCGTGGAGTCCTGGTGCATGGCGATGACATCGGAGCCGGCTTCCAGGAGGGCCTTGGCTGAGTCGCCCTCAACCGCCGGGTCGAACCAGGTAAAGGTCCAGATGACGTGGACTTCGGCTGACGGGTTGGTCTCGAGCACGCCGAGGGTGAAGGCGTTGATGCCTCGGATCACCTCAGGGATGGGGAACGCAGCCACGTAGCCCAACTGCCCGCTCTCGGTCATCGCACCTGCCGCCATGCCCGACAGGTACCGCGGCTGGTACATGCGGCCGAAGTAGTTGCCGAAGTTGGCCTCGTTCATCTTGAAGCCCGAGGCGTGCTCGAACACGACGTCGGGGTACTCCTCGGACAGCTCGAGCATCGGGTCCATGTAGCCGAACGAGGTGCCGAAGATGATGTCTGCGTCCTCGTTCTCGATGAAGTCGACGGCGACCGCCTTGAAGTCCTCGGCGTTCTCCGGGACGCTCTCAACGAACAGCGTCGTTGCACCGGTTTGGTCTTCCGCTTGCTGGCGACCTTGGTCGTGTGCCCAGTTCCAGCCGGCGTCACCGACGGGTCCCACCAGCACGAATGCCGCCGTGACGTCCTCGGGATCGCCATCGTCGCCGCCGCACGCTGCTCCCAGCAGCGCCACGCCGGCCAGAGCAATGGCGAGTCGTGTCAGAGTCCTCGAACCCATGATCTCCCTCTCGGTTCGCGCCCGAGAGGTAACCCCGGGGCGGTCGAGGAGAGCCTAATCTTGCGCACCTGTGCCCGCGGCCACTGGCGGCAAATATCGCCAAGCGGTTCAGAATGGGTTGAGTTCGAGGCCGAGGACGTGGCGCCCGAGCTGATGGGTGACGCGGTCCTGATGCACGTTGATGTGCACCGGCATGGCCCGGAAATCCCGGTAGCGACGTTCGAATGCACCGCCTTCTCGCAGCGCCGTCCCGCCTTGAGTGCGATGCAGCAGCGACATGGCCTCATCGAGCTGCTCGACGGCCATCGAGGTCACGGCCATCTGTCGCAAGTAGTCCGCTTCGTCGGGAATGACGCCGGCAGCGATGCGACGGTCGACGTCGTTGCAGGCGGTCTCGACCGCGGCTGCGGCGCCAGCCAGCAGTGCTGCCGCACGACCAAAGTTGACCTGCACCGTCGGCCGCTCGACCATCTTGCCGCCGATGATGACCCGACGACCGCCGGCGGCATCGGCTGCCTCCGCGAGCGCCCGGCGTACCAGGCCCACCGCCATCCACGTGAGCCAGAGATCCGAGATGCCTACCCAGTCCTCCCGGTACCGGTGGTCCACCACCGGAACGCTGCGCAGCGACTCGGCGCGATTCGCTCCATACCAGGCGACGCAGTCGCTGAGGTTCACGGGTACGTCGGTGTAGTGGACGTCGTCGGTTGCCGAGGCGCGCAGGCCAGCACCGTCCCACGAGGGATCGATCTTCAACCCCTCGGTCTTGGTGGACACGATGGTGAATCGGATGTCCATCGGTCGCACCGGCTTGCCGTCGGGGCCAGTGATAGCGAAGGCCACGCCGCAGTAGTCGGCGTAGCGGGCACCGGTGCCCCAGCGGCCGGTCCCGTTCAGGATGGCCTGGTCGCCTTCAATGCGTCCGTACACGGAGCTGCGGGCACCACCGGGGAACGACACCCAATGGCCGTTGGTCACGATGTCGGTGAGGAAGTCCTGCTGCTGCGGGCCCATGGATCCGACGAACAGGTGGAACACGCACAGGTGGTTCCACAGGCACCACGCCAGGCTGGGGCAGCGGGCGGCCACAGCTTCGAGCTCGCGGCCCATATGGAGCATCGATTCCTCGACGCCGCCGATGTTCGGGGTGGCGGACATGCGCATGAAGTCGGTGCCGCGGATTGCCTCGATGACATCCGACGACACGGACCGGGTCCGGTCTGCTGTTTCTGCCTGCGCCTCGATCGCGTCCAACAGTGGCGCGATACGCAGCCCCTCGGTCGGTGCCGGGGAGAAGTGCTCGACGAGCTCAACGCCGGATAGACCGGCGTCATCAGATACAGCGCCGGATAGACCGGCGTCATCAGATACAGGGCCGGATAGACCGGCGTCATCAGATACAGGGCCGGATAGACCGGCGTCATCAGATACAGCGCCGGTCGTCGTCAGGCTCGGCTCTTCGACTTCGGGTGCTCCCGCCATCTGGCCACAGTAGGCCGCGGCTGGCTCAGCCGCAGTGGCCGTTCGATGATGGGGGCACGTCGAGCATCGGGTTGCGGTCGAAGAAGCCGTCGGGCACCAGTCCGAAGCTGATGTACTCGGTGGGCATCACCGGGAAGTCCTCGGGACGGGCATCGTGGGTGATGCCGAACGTGTGCCACACCGTGACGTCGGTGCCGACGATCGACCGGTCACCCGCCGTATAGCGCTCCAAACCGTCGCCGGCGTTGCGCTGCGTCGGGAACCGGCCAGCGGCATATCGCTCGTCGGGATCGGTCGGCGACACCCACAAGTTGTGCCGGCCGAAGGTGGCGCGTTCTGAATGCGGGCTGTCGGCCGCAGCAAACATCGTCGCGGTGGGTGGTGGCAAGAGCCGGAATGCCGTCGGGCGCCCGAGCCGGTTGATGTGGTCGGCGCTCTCGATCCGCCAGTACCGGCTCGACGACGAGTTGGTGTCGCGGCGAGCAGCCAACTCGCTCTCCAGCACCGTCTCACGAGCGGCGAACGCAGTGCCATGCGGATTGTCGGTGCCCGGCGGCAGCGCTTCGGTGTTCACTTCGACCACCGTGTTCGCAGTGCCGTCGATCGCCATGTCCAACCGCACGCAGAAGATGTGCTGGTGGATCGGGGCAGATACGTGCGGGGCAACCTGCCGGGCAAACGTCATGTCGTCGCCGTCGCGGTGCGAACGGGTGGTGAGAATGCCGGTCAGCTTGACCTCATATCGAATGGTGCCGTCGAGGTAGAAGTACCAGAAGAATCCGTACTCGTAGTTCCCGACCGTGTGGATGGCGCTCACCACCAACCGGCGAGATCGGCGAACCTCGGTGGTGTCGGCATTCCAGTCGAAGTGCTTCCAGCCGATGCCGAAGTCCTCCTCGTGGATGCAGATCGCGTTCGGCGTGGTGACAACTGAGCCGTCGTCGAACACCTGGGCGGAGTCGAGATAGGTGATCTCGCCGAGACAGTCACAACCCAGCTTGAGTGAGTTGTTCATCAGGCCGAGGCCGAACTCCCCCGAGTCGAGCGCGTGCTTGAACGTCTGAGACGGACGTGTGTCGCCGTAGGGCACCACCATCTCGGCCAGTGACGCCCGGTCGATGATCGGGCGTACCCGACCGCCGTCGTCGTAGGCGATCCGGTGCAGCACCAGGCCTTCGGTGTCATCCATGACGACGCGCATCGACCACTTCTGCCAGCGCAGCTCGTTGTCGTCGAGCGTGATGCTGGTTCCTTCCGGCTGGGTGATCTCGATCGGTCGCAGGTCGGTGCGCATCGGCCCGAAGTCTTCGGTGACGGCGTCTACGTCGTAGTTGCCCCGCTCCGAGGCCACTGGCCACTGGTCGAAGTCTTCGATGTGCAGCACTTCCAGCGTGTCCACGTCGACATGCACCATCAGCCCGTCCAGGGGGTAGGCGTAGCCGTTGTCGGTGGGATTCGGGCGCCAGAAGGCGATGCAGCGTTGCACCCGCCGACCCGTTTCGAAATCGAAGCCGTAGTCGCCGGTCGGCCACGGATCGATCTGGACCTGTGACGTATCGGTGATGCCGCGCTTGGCGATTGCCGCAGCGAATCCCGGGTCCGCCCGGCAGGCGTCCATCACGGCGAACAGCTCGGCCATGCCGACCCGCGGCACGACGCCCGGCTGGTGCTCCCAGGAGTCCACCTCGCCGCGGGTCACTGAGACCACGGCGGTGTACACCTCGCCGTTCTCGCGTACCACCACCTCGAAGCGGCGGTCGGTGCCGGCGGTGGGCGTCCAAGCCGCGACCTCTGCCTTGGGCGGCTCCCAGATGCAGAATCCGTGGAAGTGAGCGCTGTCGCCGATGCGCCCGCTGCGGCGCAGCACCTCGATGGCGGCATGGGCTTCGGTTTCGGTCATCATCGACAGTGGATGACGCGGCGGCGTGGTCGCATCATCGCTGGGTCGTTCGAGCATGGTCTCGGTCATGGGATCACGCTACGTGGCGCGGCCTCATCGGATGCGATCGGTAGTGTCGCCCGCTACGGCTCCGAGCGCGACGGGCAGGCGGACAGGCTGGTGATGGGGGTCCTCAAGTCGTGACGGAGGGGGATCTTCGCAGCCGTGTCCGGCGCCATCTCGAATTCGTCTACCCCGCGCTGCCCACAGAGAGACTCGTCGACGACGTGCTCGCCGCCATCGGCTGGGAGCCGGCTGATGAGGTGGCCGATGCCAGGCCACGCTGGGATCAGCACGACATCGCAGTGATTACGTACGCCGACTCGATCACCGAGGCGGGCAAAGCCCCAATGCACACCCTCCTCGAAATGCTCGACGACCTGACGGGCGATGTCGTGACCGTCGTGCACGTGCTGCCGTTCTACCCGGCGAGCTCCGATGGAGGCTTCGCTGTCACCGACCACCGAGCGGTCGACCCCCGGCTCGGCAGCTGGGAGGACATCACAGCGCTCAGCGACACCTACACGTTGATGGCTGACCTCGTCGTGAACCATGTCAGCGCCGATCACCCTTGGATGGATCAGTTCTGCCAAGGGGAAATGCCCGGCAGCCGGTACTTGCTCACCGCAGAACCCGAAGACGACACCTCGAGCGTGGTGCGACCACGGACAGCGCCGCTGTTGCGCGAGGTCGAAACCCCCGACGGCCCCCGGCTGCTGTGGTGCACCTTCAGCCATGACCAGATCGACCTGAACTTTGCCGAGCCCGAGGTTCTGCTGGACCTGTTGCGCACTGTCGCATGCCTCGTCGACGCAGGAGTGCGCTGGTTCCGCCTCGACGCCATCGCCTATCTCTGGAAGGAGCCGGGCACCTCGTGCGTGAACCTGCCGCAGACCCACGAGATCGTCAAGCTGCTGCGAACACTGCTGGATGCGCGCTGTCCTGGCTCTGTCATCGTCACCGAGACCAATGTGCCTCACGACCAGAACGTGGCCTACTGGGGCGCAGGCGATGAAGCCCATCTCATCTACAACTTCAGCCTCCCCCCGCTGGTCGCCCACACGATGCTGTCGGGGTCGGCCGTCGCGTTGCAGCATTGGCTCGCTCAGCTGGAGCCGCCCCCAGCGGGAGCGTCGTACTTCAACTTCATCGCCAGTCACGATGGGATCGGGCTGCGTCCGGTAGAGGGATTGTTGAGCGGTGCACAGATCTTCCGGCTCATCGCGGCGGCCCACAGCGCAGGCGGCACTCACTCGGAGTTCGACACCCCCGCAGGACCCAAGGCGTACGAGCTGAACGTCTCGCTGTGGGATCTGTTCGCCGGCGACCGGGACGCGCTTGGCGTCGCGCAGTTCCTTGCCGCGCACACGGTCATGCTGAGCCTCGCCGGCATTCCTGCGGTGTACGTGCATGCGCTGCTGGGCACCCCCAGCTACTGGACACCGATCAGCGAGCCGCCTCGCATCGTCACCGATCACGGACTGCCGCCTGTCGAGCAGAACAAACGCACGATCAACCGGCGCAAGCTGACGCTCGACGAGGCAGTCGACCTGCTCGGCTCACAGGGAGGCGTTCGTCGCAGGGTGCTGGTGGAACTGGTGCGGCGGATGCTGGTGCGGCGCGGCCAGCCAGCGTTCCATCCCGACAGCGCGCAGGTGTCGCTGGACTTGGGCTCCCGGGCGTTCGGTGTGATTCGGGGCGGGCCGCAATGGGACCAAACGGTGGTGTCGATCACCAACGTCTCGCACAGTCAGCTCACCATCGACTTCGAAGTGCTGTCCGGGCTGTGCCCGCTCGGCAGTGCGGGGGCGCGATTCGGCCACGAAGGCTGCGTAGATCTTCTCGAGGACCGGGTGTACGGCCCGGGTTCGCATGCATCTTTGACAGCGGGCCAGACGATCTGGCTGTGCTTGGAAGCCGAGCGCAGGGAGCCTGCGCTGGCAGACCGAGAGGCCGCCCCGCTGCGCTAGGCGTTGTCCAATTCGACTGCGTCGTAGAGCTGTTCGAGCACTCCGTCGACGGCGCTTTGCACCCGTGACCAGTTCGGGATGAATGGTGTTCCCATCGGATCGTTCAGGAACTCGTCGCCTGCTTCCATGATCGCCGCTGCGAACAATTCCACTGCCGTTTCCTCGGCATGGAGATCGAAGTCGAAGCCATTGAAGAAGGCGTCGTTGCGGTAGTGGCTGACGAGGTCCAGAGCGTTCCGGTAGTAGACGGCTTTCACCGTGCGGAACGTCTCGGTGCCCAGCACCGTGCCGTCGATCGCCAGTTTGCGATAGATGGCCTTCGCGATGTCCCGGCTCATCTTGTGCAGCCCGGCGTTTGCATCGGCTTCCGACAGCTCTTGGTGCTTGTGGTCGTAGCGATCGGCGATGTCGACCTGGCAGATCCGGCGCCCCGGGTAGATGCGGTACACCTCCGACAGCACGCCGATCTCGAGACCCCAGTCGCTGGGAATTCGAATGCTGCGCGTCATGTCGGTCTTCATCGCGAACTCGCCGGCGAGCGGGTAGCGGAACCCGTCGAGATACCGCAGGTAGTCGTGTTCGCCGATGGTCGCGCTCAGCGCTCTCAGCAACGGCGTGACCAGCAGGCGTACCACCCGTCCGTTCATCCGCCCCTTCGCACCGAGGCCGTCGGCTGACATATCGCCACTGGCCCGGTAGTAGTAGCCCTTCGAGAACGAGTACCCGAAGGTGGGATGCAGGATCGGGTAGAGCAGTCGGGCCAGCATCCCGCGGTCGTAGGTGAGGATGTCGGCATCGTGCAGCGCCACGTTCTCGCAGCGGCCTGACGCCAGGAAGTAGCCGAGGCAGTACCAGACGTTGCGGCCCTTGCCCGGCTCGTCAGGGGCGAGCACCCGATCGGCGAGCTGTTCGTCGATGTTGCGCAGCCGAGGCCCGTCGTTCCACAGCAGACGGGTTCGCTGCGGCAGGCGGGCGAAGAACTGCTTTGCCTCGGCAAACTCCGCGGCATTCGCTCGGTCGATGCCGATGATGATCTCGTCGAGATAGGTGATCTTGGCGATCTCGTCGACGATGGGGCCCAGCGCCGGTCCGCCGATCTCGCTGTACAGCGCCGGAATGATGAGGGCGATGGGACTGCGGCGCGAGCGCTCGAACAGATCTGCTTCGAAGCTCTCGACGGGGCGATCGCTGAGCCGGTGGAGCGTCGCGATCGACTCGTGTTGCTGGAAATCGGCCACATCGCACCCCGTCGGTTGACCGCGTGCAACCTACCGTGCCCGCCGTTGCCGGTCGCCAGATCGCGGAGGGTCGCGCGGTATCGTGCGCCATGGTCTCGACACCGCAGCGGCCGCCAGTCGGTTTCCCGTCTCTGGAGGCCAAATTCGCTGCCGACGGCCTCACGTTCGACGATGTGCTGCTGGTGCCCGCAGCATCCGACGTGCTGCCCGACACGGTGGACACAGCGACCCGTTTCAGCCGCAGGATCACGCTCGCGGTGCCCCTCGTCAGCGCCGCCATGGACACCGTGACCGAGGCCCGGCTGGCGATCGCCATGGCCCGCCACGGGGGCATCGGAGTCATCCACCGGAACCTGGCGATTGCCGACCAGGCAGCGGAAGTGGACCGGGTGAAGCGCTCCGAGTCCGGGATGATCGTCGAGCCGATCACGCTCGGGCCCCACGACCTGGTGTCCGATGCTGAAGCGCTGATGGCGCGATTCAAGATCAGCGGCGTGCCCATCACCGACCCAGCGGGGAAGCTGGTGGGAATCCTCACCAACCGAGACCTCCGCTTCGAGACCGACTGGTCGCGACCGATTCACGAAGTGATGACCTCTGTTGGGCTGGTCACGGCGAAAGCACCGACCACGCTCGAAGACGCCCAGGTCGTGCTGGCACGCCACCGCATCGAGAAGCTCCCGATCGTCGACGACAACTTTCGCCTCGTCGGGCTGATCACGGTGAAGGACATCCAGAAGCGGATCCAGTTCCCGAACGCGTCCAAGGACAAGCTCGGGCGGCTGCTCGTCGCCGCAGCCGTCGGCACGGGACCTGACACGTTTGATCGAGTCGAGGCGCTGGTCGAACGAGACGTCGACGCCATCGTGGTCGACACTGCCCACGGTCACAGCCGTGATGTCATCGAGATGGTAGCGAAGATCAAGGCCAACTACGGCACCGAAGTCGTGGCCGGCAATGTGGCTACTGGCGATGCGGCCCGGGCACTCATCGATGCCGGAGCGGACGCGATCAAGGTCGGCATCGGACCAGGCTCGATCTGCACGACGCGGGTCGTTGCCGGGGTCGGCGTGCCACAAGTCTCTGCGGTGTTCGACTGCGCGGCAGCGGCGTCGGAATCCGGCGTCCCGGTCATCGCCGACGGCGGCATGCAATTCTCGGGCGACTTGGCCAAGGCGATCGCAGCGGGCGCCGACTGCGCGATGGTCGGGAGCCTGCTCGCTGGCACCGACGAGTCGCCCGGCGAGGTCGTGCTGTACCAGGGCGAGCGTTTCAAGGAGTATCGAGGCATGGGCTCGGTCGGCGCCATGAAGGGCCGCAGCTTCTCGAAGGACCGCTATTTCCAGGACGGCCGAGGCGCCGACGAACTGGTCCCCGAGGGCATCGAGGGACGTGTGGCCTACAAGGGCCCGTTGTCAGGCGTGCTGCACCAACTCGTTGGCGGCCTGCGCCAGGCCATGGGCTACTGCGGCGCCTCGACGATCGACCACATGCGCATGCACACCCGATTCGTCCGTGTCACCGCGGCGGCCCTGCGAGAGAGCCACCCCCACGACATCATCATCACCAAAGAGGCACCCAACTACAGCGCTCCGAACTAGCCCGCAGCGAGTGCCTGGAGGCGTTCCCATTCGTCGATGAGGCTGCTGTCGGTATTGCGGACGGTGTCGCCGAGCCAGCGGGTCAGCTCCACGATGTCGTCGCTGCGGTGATGTTCGGGGACGTTTCGCGAGAGTGCTTTGTAAGCGTCGCTGAGGTAGCGGAGGAGCACTCCTTCGGAGCCTTTGATGCCGTACTGGTTGACGTACTCGCGAAACGTCATGGCGCGTTCGTAGATGTCGCGGGCAACTGACTTGGGGCGGACGTTCTCGCTGCCGAGCCAGGGGTGGTTCGTCGACCAGGCGTTGAAGCTGTCGTAGAGCCAGTCGCGCAGCGGCTTGGGCCATTCGACCTCCTCGAGGCGCTCAATGCGCTCTTCGTATTCGATGCCTTCGGCCTTCATCTCAGCCAGCAGGTCGGTGCAGGCCATGTCTCGCTGGCGTTCCAGCACGACGGTCGGATTCTCCAGCGTTGACTCCAGCACACTGAGCACGTCCAGCGCGTAGGTCGGCTCGTCCCGGTCGAGGAACTCGATCGCGTCGAGCGCGAACGGCGAGAGCGGGCGGGTCAAGTCGAATTCCAGCTGCAGATCGACGTTGACGCGCACGAGCCGGTCCTGTTCATCGGGCTCGTCGAGCTGTTCGACGACATCTGCAGCCACCAGCGCCCGGTAGATCGAGATCGCACGACGGATGTGGTTGCGATTGGATTTGCGCGTCTCGTGGTTGTCGGTGAGCAGCCGCTTCATTGCGGCACGGCCGTCACCGGGCCGGTCCAGTACATGCATGAGCATCGAGTGCGAGACGTCAAAGCGGGATTGCAGGGCTTCAGGTTGGCCTGATGCCAGCCGCTCGAAGGTGTCGGCGTTCCATGCCACATAACCGCGCTTGGGAGCCGATGGGCGCCGGACCTTGCGGAGCTTGGCAGGATCGTCGCCGAACTTCTCGCGGGCCTTCTCAAGAGCGATGGCGTACTCCACTTCGTGCTCTGGGGCCTGGCACCACACGAAGCCGTCGTGGTCAAAGCCTCGCCTGCCGGCTCGTCCGGCAATCTGCTGGAAGTCGCGCACCGTCAGGGTGCGAGTGTCGCGCCCGTCGTACTTGCAGAGCTGTGTGAACACGACCGTTCGGATGGGGACGTTTACGCCGACGCCGAGCGTGTCGGTGCCGCAGATCAGCTTGAGCAGGCCCAAGCCAGCCAGCCGTTCGACCAGCATCCTGTATTTCGGCAGCATCCCTGCGTGGTGCACTCCGATGCCGGCCTTGACGAATCTTTGAACGTCGCGCCCGAAGGGCGAATCGAAGCCGAAGTCGACGATCTCGGCGGCGACCGCAGCCTTCTCGTCCTTCGTGAGCACGTTCATGCTGGTCAGCGCCTGGGCACGCTCGTTGGCGGCTCTCTGGGTGAAGTGGACGATGTAGGCGGGTACACGCCGCAGTTCCAGCAGCTCTTCAAGCGACTGGTGCAGGGTCGTCTTGCGGTAGGTGAAGGTGAGCGGCACTGGACGCTCTGTCCCCGTCACCGTGGCGACCTCGCGGCCGGAGCGACGCCGCAGATCCTCGGCGAAACGTGACGTCGGCCCCAGCGTCGCGCTCATGAGCACCATCTGTGAGCGGGTCAATTCCAGCAAGGGCACCTGCCAAGCCCAGCCCCGATCCCGATCGGAATAGAAGTGAAACTCGTCCATGACAACGCTGTCGACCGGGGCGTCGGCACCGTGGCTCAGCGCGAGATTGGCAAGGATCTCTTGCGTGCAGCACACCACCGGCGCGTCGGGATTCACCGCGCCGTCGCCGGTCACCATGCCGACGTTGGCTGCGCCCAACTCGCCGCACAGGGCGAAGAACTTCTCCGATACCAACGCCTTGACTGGCGCCGTGTAGTAGCTGCGATGACGGCGCGCTACCGCTTCGAAGTGGGCCGCAAGTCCGACGAGTGATTTGCCTGAGCCGGTTGGTGTGGTGATGATGACGTGGTTGCCGTAGAAGATCTCGAGGATCGCATCTTCCTGAGCCGGATAGAGCTCCAAACCGATCTCGTCGGTGTAGGCCAGAAACGCGTCCAGCAGCGAGTCGGGGTCGGGCTCGCGGGGCAGGAACGTCGCCAGCTGTCCTGCCGCCGATACCGCGTCTGCCATCGGTATCGGAGGCTATGTCCGGGGTTGGGGTGCCGGTGTTGTGTGGGGGCGTAACCGCACTTCAGGCGCTGCGGCCTGGCCAGGCTTCGGGGTTGAGCATGTTCGGCGGTTGGGTGCCGTCGAGGGCCGTCATCACCTCGGCCACGGCGTGGGTGAAGATGCGGCGACGACCGGCATTCGTGGCAGAGGCCACATGCGGGGTGACAACCACGTCGGGGCGACCCAGCAGCGGGTGATCGGGCGGCAGCGGCTCTGGCTCGCTGACATCGAGTGCCGCTGCACGGACTCGTCCCGAATCCAGAGCCGCCAAGAGCGCAACCTGATCCACTAATCCGCCGCGTGAGGTGTTGACGACGTAGACGCCTTCGCGCATCGCCGCGAGCAAGTCGGCATTCACCAGATGCCGGGTCGCGTCGCTCAGCGGAGCGTGCACCGACACGACGTGAGCATCGGCGACTGCGGCGGCGGGTGTGGTCGCGCGCCGTGCACCGAGGGCGGCAAAGCGTTCGTCGCTGGCGTAGGGGTCGTAGGCCACAATGTTCATGCCGACCGCTGACATCACGCGGGCGACGTAGCCGCCGATGCGTCCGAGCCCGAGCAGCGCGAGCATCGAACCGTCCAGTTCCAAGTGGCTGTGACGCGCCCAGTAGTCGCCGTCGCCGGCTTCGTGCCTATCGACCGACTCACGGACTCCCTTGGTTGCAGCGAAGATCAGCGCCACGGCGTGCTCGGCGGTTGAGACCGTCGGTCCGTCGGGCGTGTTGCACGCGGCGATGCCGAAGGCGGTGGCGTCGTCGAGGTCCAAGTTGTCGTAGCCGATCCCCGCACGAGCAATCACACGCAGGTTCGGTGCACGTTCGTAGACGGTGCGGTTGTAGCCGATTGCGGCGCCGACGATGGCTCCGTGGGCGCTTTCGATGCCCTCCAGCGGGTCGTCGCCACGCACATCAACAATGCGAGCCTTTCCGTCGAGCAGTTCGCGTTGCAGAGTGCCCGCAGGACGGTCAAACCAGACAATCGGCAGATCGGCCGACTCGTGTTCCATGGCGCCAGTATTGCGCTGCATCTGCGGCGGCAGCAGGCCCATCCAACTCAGCGGCGCCGCTGAGCGGCTCGCTACCGTTGTTCCGGTTGTTGCTTCTGAGCATCCGCACCCGAGTGAGGCGAACCCCATGCAAGTCGACGATGTGGTGATTCACGACACCGAGCAATATGCGGCGCAGGGCTATCCGTGGGCCGAGTGGGACCTGCTGCGTGACGAGGCTCCGGTCTATTGGTACGTGCGCGACAACATCGTCCCGTTCTGGGCGATCACCCGCTACTCCGACGTGAGGTGGGTGTCGGGTCAGAACCGCACGTTCATCAACGGAGGCGGGCGCCTGCGTCTGGCTGACGCCGACCGCGACCTGCGTTTCTGGACGAAGTACCGCCAACGGATGATCGAGATCGGCTGGGACCCCGACGAGCCGCCGGACTTCATCTTCAAGGACCGTCCCGACCATTGGGATCTGCGTCGCCTGGTGGTGCCGGAGTTCACGCCGAAGGCGATGCGCAGCCGGTCCGAGTCCTTGGAGCGCCACGCCCAGCGATTCGCCGATGAGTTCATGGCCCGCGTTGCGACTGAGGGCACGGCGGACTTGGTCGAAGACCTGGCAGTGAAGCTGCCGCTGGCAGCCATCTGCGAGATGGTTGGCGTCTCAGCCGACGACTGGGAACAGGTCCACGCCTGGACCGCCGTGCTGTTCGACGATCCCGATCTGGACCGGTACTGCCAGCCAGGTGAGGCTCACGACGACATGCGGGCGCGCATGATCCGCGAGTTCGACACGTGGATCGGCGAGCTGATCGCGCAACGTCGACGTGACGGGACAGACGGCCGGGACCTAGTGAGCATCCTGCTTCGGTCGGAGATCGAATCGGGTCCGCTCACGCCCCAGCAGCTCGTCGGCTACCTGCGGCTGATGATCGCCGCCGGGAATGAGACGACCCGCAATGCCGCCAGCGGCGGGACGATCGCACTGCTGGAACATCGCGACCAACTCGACCTGCTCAACGAGCGGATCGACGACGACCGGCGTACTGACGCCGGCGACGCCGGCGGGGCGGTCGAGGCAGCGGTGGAGGAGATCCTGCGCTGGACGTCGCCGGTGATCCAGTTCGCACGCACCTGCACGGCCGACACCGAATTGGGAGGCCAGAAGATCAAGGCGGGCGAGCACGTCGGCGTGTGGTACCCGTCAGCTAACCGTGACGATCGCCAATTCCCCGATCCGTACCGCTTCGACCTTCAGCGCACTCCGAACGACCACCTCGCATTCGGCCATGGCGCCCACTTCTGCTTGGGCGTGCACCTGGCTCGCTGGGAGCTGCGGGCGTTTTTCCGTGTGGTGGCGCCGCTGCTCGACGGGTTGAAGCTCGAGGGCGGCCAGTCGCGCATCGGCCACCTCCACGTCGGCCCGATCAAGCACCAGATGGTCGTTCCACGCCGCTAGGGCCCCCGCAATTGCAGACACCCTCGGACACACCACTATCTTCGGCACGCATGACGACGACCGACGTAGTGGTGACCGGGCTCAGGTTCGGGGAAGGGCCGCGCTGGCGCGACGGCAGGCTCTGGTACTCAGACTTCTACCGCCACGGCATCTTCACCGTGACGCCCGACGGCCACGAGGAGCTGATCCACACGGTTCCGACGCAGCCATCGGGGTTGGGCTGGCTGCCAAATGGCGACCTGCTGTTCGTGTCGATGCTGGACCGTCAGCTGCGGCGTCTCGACCCGGGCGGCAATGAGTCGCTGCATGCCGACCTGTTTCACATTGCCGACGGACCCTGCAACGACATGGTGGTGGCGGCGGACGGCACCGCGTATGTCGGCAACTTCGGCTTCGACGACAGTGCGGGGGAGACGTTCGCTCAGGCAACTCTGGCCATCGTGGCCCCGGACGGAACGGCGCGGCCCGGACCAGATGGCTTCGACTTTCCCAACGGCACGGTGATCGATGCCAGCGGCCGGCACATGGTCGTCGCCGAGAGCTACGGCCGCCGCATGACCGCATTCGAGATCGAGCCCGATGGCTCGCTGAGCGGCCGCCGGACGTTCGCCGAACTCGGCGAGCGGGTGCCCGACGGCATCTGCTTGGACGAGGCCGGGGGCATCTGGGTGGCAGATCCCCTGAACGCCAGCTGCTTCCGGGTGGTGGACGGCGGCGAAGTGACCGACGTCATCGAGCTGGAGTTGAACTGCTTCGCCTGCATGCTCGGCGACGACGATCGACGCACCCTCTACATGGTCACCGCCCCGACATCGCGACCGCCGGCGGACCAACCGCCGCGGGGTCGCATCGAGACCGTGCGGGTCGACATTCCCGGAGCTGGCCTGCCTTAGCCCGCATTCCCTAGTCGTCTGCAGCGCCGAGGCGGCGCAGGTGGCCGGAGCGGATCTCGGCGGTCTGGCCTTGGACGAGCAGGAACAAGGCCTCGCGGGCGAGGCGCTGCGCGTGATGGCCAAGCGTGATGGCACGCCCACCTACCGATGACACGAGCGCGCTCGTCGCGCGGATGCCCACGTAACCGACCTGTGCACGGCGTTCTGGCATGTCGTCCACCTCGGCGGCGTGCAGGGCCCGGCGTGCCGAATCGAGCTCCGCGTCAAGCGGTGATGGACCCAGCAATGCCAAGGCTCGCGAGGCAACCCCCAGCATGAGCGCCCCGTTGGTTCGCAGTCCCAGGCGGTAGCCAGCCAGCCACTCGTCGTAACCAATGACCTCGACGACAGAGTCGTCGCCGACGACGTGACCATCGAAATGCAGCTCGACGGTGACCGATGAGTCCGCTGCGGCGAGGCGCAGCCGGCGTGACTGCAACGTCGGCGCCTCATCTGCCGGGATCAGCATCCAGACCAGGCGATCGGCGCTATGGGCAGCCGTCAGCACGGCATCGATGTGGCCCCACGCAGTCACGAAGGGCGCCACGCCACGCAGTGACCAGCCGTCGCCGGAACGTTCCGCGAACAGGCAAGGTTCAGGCCGCAGCACATGCGCGAACGCCACGCCGCTGCGAGACTTGCCGGTCGCAAGGGCACGGGCCCAGCGATCGTGCAGCGGCGAGCCGGGTGGCATACGCGCGGCGGCCGCCGACCCACCGCCGTGCTGCGCCCACACGAATGCCGTGGTGAGGCAGCCACTAGCCAGCGCCTCGAGAATCGCGAGCCGTTCGAGTTCATTGAAGCCACAGCCGCCGACCTCTCGTGGCGTCCACAAGCCGTAGAACCCCGCGTCGCGCAACAAGTCCAAATTGTCCTCAGGCACCGTTCCGGCTGCGTCCACATCGAGCGAGCGCCCAAGAAGCACGTCGCTCGCGAGCTGCCGTGCTGTGTGCAGCAACGCGCTTGCGTCAGGGGGTGCCTCGGGATTCATGTCGCTCAAGGATGCACGAGCGACAGCAACATGCCTCGGGTCAATCGGAACGTCGAACCAGCGCTCTCAGGCGTCTGTCCCCTCGGCAGGCTGGCGCCACATGAGGGCGTTGCGCCGCATGATGGCAACCAGGGTGTCGTCCTGTTTGTAGGCGCGGTGCTCGAACAGCACGATGCCCTGATCAGGCTTGCTCTTCGAACCCCGGGCTGACACGACCTCGCTCTCGACACGCAGCGTGTCGCCGTCGGTGCGGGGAAGTCCATGCGTTCGAAACCCAGGTTGGCGACGGTGGTGCCGTGCGTGGTCGAACGGAACACCGGTGCGGGGAAGTCCATGCGTTCGAAACGGTGGTGCCGTGCGTGGTCTCGTGCACCGAAATGCCGACGACGACTGCGGCAGTGAACATCGAGTTCACGAGCGGCTTGCCGAACTGGGTCTCCGTGCGGGCGTACTCGAAGTCGAGGTGCAGGGCCGCCGGGTTCATCGTCATGGTCGTGAACATGACGTTGTCGGCTTCGGTGATGGACCGCCGCAGCCGATGGTGGATCACCAGCCCCGGTGTCAGTTCTTCGAACCACAAGCCGCCGTGCGGGCGTGGAGCATTGCTCATCAGGCAGCTCCTTGTCCTTCAGTTGAAGTGTCCGATGCGCCGACGCCGAGAGCGTCGGCGATGCCGGGCACCTCGCAGGCCTGGTCGAGTTCGATCTCGGCGTGGACCACCGGGTTCTGGTGCGGGCCGGCGCACCACGAGGGCATCACCATCGTGTACAGGCCCTTGCCGCCCGCTTGGAACACCACGATCCGACTCGGGTCCTTCAGGATCGGCACCATCTCGTCGGGCGGCGAGTCGTTCCCAAGATGGAACACGGACCCCATGGCGACGAGCACGGCCGTCGAGTTGGCGGCCCGAGCAGCGAGTTCGGCTTGGACGTCCTCACGGCTCAGTCCTGCCCGGGCCAGCACAGCCGTGTGGTCCGGATTCATGATCACCACGAGCGAGCCGTGGCGAAGGTGTGCATTGTTGCTGCCTGGATTCGCCATCACGGCGGCGATCACGTTCAGCAGGCGGTTGGCCGACTCGGGATCGTCGGCGTCGCCGGTGAAGAACGTCGAGTGCGGTGCCTCGGCACCCGTCACGATCACTGCGCTCTGGTCGGGTTCGTAGCCGAACGACGTATGCAGCGGCGCGAACGGACTGTTCTCGGTGTCCTCTGCAATGCAGTAGGTGAACTTGCCCGGATGGCCGTGCAGTGCCATGTCGGAGACGCCGGGGCGAGCGCCGCCGATGTTCATCATCGCCAGTCTCAGCGCCCGACCGATGGAGGCATTGGCCCGGTGACCCGGACCCAGCGCCCCGAATCCCGAGGCAACCTCTCCGCATTGGTGCCGAGCGGGCCCGCACACCACCATGAGCGGCGCGGTGCAGTGGGTGGTGCTCTGCATCTCGGTCAGGTCGAACTCGGGTTTGCACACGGCTCGCACTGCGGCGACGACAACCGGCACGTGGTCGGTCAAGCAGCCCGCCATGACGGCCGCCGTGGCCACCTTCTCAACGCTCGCCACGCCGTGCGCAGGACCCATGACACCCAACTCAACGTCGGTATCGAGCCCAGTCGCGAGCACCATCGCGGCCACTCGTTCAGGAGTCGGGATGACGACCGGCAGACCGTCGGTCAGCCCGAGCACGTGCAGTTCTTCGAGCGCGTCGGCCTCGCTGCGGGCCTCCAAGAGCGTCACGGCCTGATCAGTTCGTGACGGCGCCGCTCAGGATCGCCACGATCTGTGGCGCGATGTCGGCTGCCACCCGAGCCATGTTGTCCTCGCCGCTGCCGGCGACCGGATGCGGCAGCCGGATGCGGGGAACAGCCGGCATGCCGGTGGCGGCGGCCACGAAGTCGCCTTGGGGCCAGAAAGCATCGGTGACGAGTGCGATGGCGGGAATGCCCTGCCGGGCGACGGAGATGCTGTCACGCACGGTGCCAGAGGTGCAGCTGCCTCAATGGCCGTACGCCGCGATCACCGCACCGCATTCGGAGCGGATGTCGGCGAGCATTCCTTCGCCGACAACCGACGAGGCGTCGCCCTTGTCGTAGCGGTAGAACGACGCAGCCGGAAGCCGCTCGGCAAGCGCCTTCTCAACATGGTCGAGGAAGCGGACGCTATCAGGGAAGCCATTGGCAACCAGGCCGATGGTGATCGGCTGATCGAGCCGTGTGCTCAAGCTGTACGGCTCGGGCGCAGTCTTGGCCTCGCCCCGTGGATCGTGGAAGGTGAGGGTGCTCATGCACACAGTCTGACACCCGCGCTGGCTGCACGCGTGCTGTGCGGTCAGTGGTCGTGACCGGCTGGTCGATCGGCGTACCGCGTGGCCCGATCAGCGAGCGTTGTTCCCTCCAGCAGCCCGCCGTCGGTGACCGCCTGCTCAAGTGCGGTGAGCCAGCACCGGTAGTAGTCCCAAGTCTCGCGCGCCTCGTCGTCCGCCGCGGCAGTCTCCGCGGCGGCGATCGCCTCGATGAGGTGCCCGCGGAACTCGTCCCAGGTGAAATGACCGCCATCGACGAGATCGGCCGCAAGACCGAATGCCCGGGCCTGCCAGGGCTCGGAGAAGACCAGTTCGCCGTTGTCCCGCGGCGGTGCGGCCGTGGTGCCCTCCAGCAATTCGATGCTCATGGCTGTCCCGTCAGCTTGTTGGCCGTCATTGACTGTCGGGCTGCGCGGCACGGGCTACGCCGATCATCGAGTCGCGCGTCACAAGGTTGGCCAGTCGCTCGGCCGGCCAGCCTTCGGTGCCGACAGGTCGCTCCGGCAGCACCAGAAACCTGGTTTCAGAGCTCGAGTCCCAGATGCGCACCTCGGTGTCGGTCCCGAGTTCCAGGCCCATCTCGGCCAGCACGGCTCTCGGCTCACGCACCACGCGGGCCCGGTACTCGGGGCTCTTGTACCAATTCGGCGGCAGCCCCAGCAGGGCCCACGGGTAACACGAGCACAGCGTGCAGACGACCACATTGTGGATGCCCGGCATGTTGGCCTTCACCTCGATGTGCTCGATCTCGGCACCGCGGATGTCCATATCGGCGACGACGGCGTCGGCGTCGGCCAGCAGTCGCTGTCGCAGTGGGGGATCAGTCCACGCTTGCGCAACCAGCCGCGCTCCGATCATCGGTCCGATGTCGTGCTCGAAGCGCCGAATGGTCGCATCGATCCGCTCGGGATCAGCGAGGCCCTTGGCGACCAGCAGGTCTTCGAGCGCTTCGACGCGGACTTCCGGCGATGACGCGTCGTAATGGTCGTGGTGATGGCCGTGGCCGTTTCCGTGGTCGTCTTGCATGAATTCCTCCATCGGCGGGGCCTCAGCGGTCAGCCGTCGCTGTGGTCAGGTAGCACTCGTACAGGTCGACGTGGACCGTCGCGTTCGGCTCGGCGTCGTCGCCCCACAGCGTTCGGGCGTCGTAACCCACGCAGTACACGTGCTGGGGCCGCTCGCCCCTGTTGTGTGCCGTGCTGTCGGGCAGCACTTCGGGCGGGTGCAGCTTCACGACGATGCCCGGCTTGCCCACGGCGTAGCCGGGCAGCCGTGTGTGGCCGGGCTGGATTGGTGCCGGGGCAACCACGCGGTCGCCGACGCTGTATCGAGGTGGCTCAGCGAGTTCGCGCCGGACCGTCCGGCGTTGCGGCGCCGGTGTGGGGCGATCGGGGGGCAGCAGGGACGGGACACGGTCGGCGACGGGGGAGACCAGCCGCGCCGGCGTCGCTTTAGAGGTAGCTGTAGGGGTCAGGTCCGCGCGCCCGGCCACCCGCAGGGCCACGTCCCGGAGCCCGGCCATCCGCAGGGCCAAGTCGACGGGATCGACGATGTCGTACTCGGCAAGCAGCACCTCGAAACCCGCCAGCCAGCGTCCGTAGTAGCCGTTCTTGAAATAGTCGTCGGGGTGCAGGCGCTCCAGCGCATATCGGAACTCGCCGGGCCGCCGAGCAGTCGCCGACGTGACAGCGCCGAGTAAGCCGAAGACACGCCGCTCCCAGTCGGCATGAAACGGCGGCTCGTCCGGTTCGTGGGGCACTGGTCCATATCCGGAGACGCCACCGAGGTCGTGCACGCTGCGTTCATGACCACTGGGCTGCATCGGGCCCAGCATTGCACCTGCAGCGGTGGTCGCCGCAGTTCGACACGGGGGCGGTCCTCGTCGCAGTTCGACACGGCGGCGGTCGGCAGAGTTCGCGGCATCCGGTCGTAATCGCCGGATTCTGTGTCAGTCAGGTTGTTAGCTTGCGGGGATGCCCGAGTTCGTACTGGCCGTCGATCTCGACGGGGTCTGTGCCCAGCACACCGAGGCATTTCGACGTGTCGTCGCCCGTGAGCGCAACGTCAGCGAGGACACGTTGCCGCTGTTGCGCAGCTGGAGCTTCTCCGAGTGGGGCTTTGGCGAAGGCGACTTCGAAGAGCTGCACAAAGTGGCGGTCCTCGAGTACCGCATGTTCCGCGACATCGAACCGATGGAAGGCTGCTCGGAGGCACTGTGGCGGCTGTCCGATGCCGGCGTGTGGATCCGGATTGTGACTCACCGGCTCTACACCAGCTGGGGTCACCGGGTCACCGTCAGCGACACGGTGGAGTGGCTTGACCGGCAGCGCATTCCCTACCGGGACATCTGCTTTCTCGCCGACAAGTCGGTGGTGAATGCCGACGCCCACATCGAGGACGCGCCGCACAATATCGAGGCCATCCGAGCAGCCGGCGGCCATGTCATTGCGTTCGACCAGCCGTACAACGCCCACGTTGCCGGCCCACGTGCCCACGACTGGACCGAGATGGAGGAGATGATCGTGGAGCTGATGGCGGCGGCCGGAAGTGCTGTGGCGCGCCCGCTGCCTGGCATGGATGCGGGCTCGGACCGGCTCGAGGTGCGCACCAGGGACACGACATGAGCAGCACTCCGAGTGCATCAGCAATGTCGCCACCGATCGACGCGGCAACAGTGGTCGTCTTGCGAGATGCAGAGCCGGCCGCGGCGCCCGGGCACGGCTTCGACCTTGCGACGAGCGACATCGGCGCGCATATCGAAGTACTCATGCTGCGCCGAAACTCACGCGGTTTCTTCGGCGGCATGTGGGTGTTCCCTGGGGGCCGAGTCGATCCGCCCGACAGGGAAAGTCCCGGCGACATCGTGAGTCCCTGCGATCCCCGCACGGTGGATGGTGCAGCAGGACTTCACGACGGCGACGCCAGCGGCTTTTGCACGGCGGCGATCCGAGAGGCGCACGAGGAGGCAGGCATCGACCTCTCAGGTGCCGGTTTGGTGCATTTCGCTCACTGGCTGCCGCCGCCAATCCGGCCCAAGCGCTTCTCGACCCAATTCTTCATCTGCGCGGCCCCCGCCGAACTGGACGCAGTGACCGTCGACGGCAGCGAGATCCTCGACCACGCTTGGGTCTCGCCTGCTGCTGCGCTCGCCCGCAGGGCAGCGGGAGAGATCGAGTTCGTCACGCCCACGTTTGTGACCTTGACGTGGCTGTCGGGCTTCAACCGCACCGCAGACGTTCTGGCCTCCGTGAGCGGACATTCCTGCTTCCACACCGAGATCATCGAGTCACCCGAGTCCGACCCGGGCCATGTCGCGGTCTATGTCGGCGACGTTGCCTTTCCCGACGGCGACCTCGACACGCCCGGTCCGCGTCGTCGCTGCACCATGGTCCGTTCTGGCTGGCGCTGGGAAGAACACGACGGCACCGCCGCCGCCACACGCTGAAGCAGCCTCGGCTGCCAGAGCCCACGCAGTCACCGGCGGAACAGCGACTTCGTAGCACTCCGAAGTCAGTACGTCGGGCGCAGGCGGCGGGCTCGGCCGACTAGGCGGGCGATCTGCTGTTCCTGCGAGGGACCGTCTGGACCGCCGCCGGGGCGGGCGGCACGGAAGTCAACTGCGGCCTGCTGAGCGTCTGCCCCTAGCGAGATCATGGCGAGGATGCCCACGACCGCGGTGCGTGCCATGCCCGCGCCGCAGTGCACGAGCACGTTCTTGCCGGTGAAGATGGACTCGTTGATGTAGGCGACGGTGCCCATGACACCGCCGTCGAAGATCGTGCCGCCGTCAGGTATCGGCAGCCAAAGCGCTCGGGCATCGGCGTCGCTGCGGAAGCGGAGTGACTCGATATCGATGTCGCCGAAGCGTGCGGCATGGCCTTGGAGCACGTCGTCGACGGCCGATTCATTGACCTGCTGCATGAGCCAGGGCGGCATTCGAGTAATCAGCCACGGCAGGTAGTCGGGATAGCGCAGCTCAATCTCGTGCGGCGTCAGCAGGCACACCATGACCGAGGCGTCCACGCGGTCGAGCGCCGCTTGCGGGTCGGGTCCGACGGCCGAGAAGTTCGTGACGTACAGCCGGCCGGTTCCCTCGGGCGTTCCAAGTGGGATCTCGTCGATGCGGTGCAGCATGGCGCCCGCTACGCGTCGTTCTTGCGGAACCGAGCAAAGGGGCGCTTCGGCTCTTCGGGAGGCTCTGGCAACGGCGGCCAAGCATCAGACAGCTCCTGCTGGCCGGTGCGGCGCAACTCTTCGAGCTCCTCGCGGCTGTAGGGCTCTGACCGGGGATCGAGTGCCCGGTAGCGAGCCTCGGCGCTCGCAAAGTTCGCGTCGGTGAGCAGGTCGTCAATCAGCGTGCAGGCCTCCCAGTCGGCGCGAGGCCCGAGATACACGTAGCCATCAGCAACATCGCGCAGCCGCAGCGAGGTCTCGGCACCGTCCACCGAGCCGCGTACCTCAGTCATCGCGACGCTGCCGAGCGACGAGGCCACGAGGTCCAATCCGAAGCGGATGTCGGTATTGCCACGCCCCTCTGGAGAGCGAGAGACCAGCTCCTCAACGCGCTCCGCCGCAGTGGTGTCGGCCACAGCGCCGTGCAAGACGACTCGTCGACAGCCGTCACTCATCCATCGCCACAGAAGGTTTCCCGCGGAAGTTGTGGGTGTGCGGTCAGCCCACTCGACGAGGCCGGTGGTGGTGGCGGCGATGTTCATGTACACGAGCGCCCGCTCTCCCTGACGGAGCACTTCCGCGGTGAGCACGCTGGCGGCATGGAACGCCGACATGTCGCGGTAGTGCCCGCCGAGCCACCAGTTGCGAAGCCCGAGCTCGGCGGCTGAGCGACCGTCGAGCAGATCCGGGTCTTCCACGTAGGTCGGCAGGCCGAGCGCGATCACACGGATGGGCCGCCGGTCCGAGTCTCGACGGCGTTCTGCTTGATTGTGCTTCCAGACGGCGTGCAGCACGTCGGCGTACTCCTGGTAGCCGAATCCGGCGCCGAGCAGGTCGACAAAGAGGTCGGCGCAGGCGCGATCGTCCCAAGCTGACGCTTCGGTCAGGGCATCGAGTTCGGCCTGACGGCGCGAATTGGTGAACTCCCAGGCGAAGTTGGAGACTCCGTTGTCGGCCAGCTCGCCGAGCGTGCCCGCCAAGAAGCGCAGATGCTGGCGAACCCCGATCTGGTCGCCCAGCAGGACGACCTGGTGTCGACCGCAAATGTCGCCGAGGTACGCCTCCGGCGATGCGATCGCGGACGACGACCGCTCGTCGTCGGTGGGGGCATCGGGCGGCACTGCCAATGAGTCTGCCCGGAATCCGACCGGAACCTGACAGTGCGGTTGCTCTAGAGCACCTGTGTCCAGGCCAGCTCGGCTGCCGAGGCCGATTCGGACACCGCCGCAGCGAAGTCGCCTGCGGTTGACCGGCGGTCCCGCAGCACCGGGTCGAGTGCGTAGCGCCGAGCGTGCTCCACGTGCACCGCTGGCACGGGTTCGGGCAACGGCGTGGGCGCCCGACGCTCGAAGTCCCGTTCGAGATAGATCCAGCCGGTGGCAAGGCTGCCGAGCGGATCGCGGTCGAGACTCGTGGTGCATCCGAGCCGTGCCGGTGGGCCCCGGTCGACGTCGAAGGCAAGCGGCACGGCGAGGTCGTCGTTCATGGCGAACGTCGCGTCGAGTACGCCGTCGGCAACCAGCGCGTAGTCGCACAGCTCGCCATCGGCAGGGAGTGGCTCGTGGATCAGCACCGTGACTGCACGGTCAGCCACCACCTCGTACAGACGGTTCGCCGCGCCAACTACGTACCCGCCGACGACCTCGGCATCGATGGCATCCCACACCCGGTGCGGTAGCCGTCGCGCTCGCGTGAGCGCATGGGCTGTGCGTGTCAGCACGAGCGCACGATGCCCCGGCTCGATCACCTCTGCGAGCAGCACCTCGCACATGTGGGCAGACACCGGGCCGCGACTGCGCAGGTGCGGCCATGCGTACGACGTGCGCAGGTCTGCTGTGTCGGTGACGGCATCGAGGTCCAAGTCGTAGTCGAGCCCCAGCACACGCATCGGCGTACCGCCGCCGACGAAGCGGCGGTTCACTTCCCAGACTGCGCTCAGCACGTCCAGGTACTCGCGGTAGGCGAAGTTGTGCCGGATGCCCCAGCGCAGCAACGCCTCGCGTGCGAGTGGCTCGTCGAAGGTCGTGCCAGTGACCACTGCATCGAGCCGCGCTTGGTCGTCGACGCATGCGTACTCGATTGCCACGATGCCCACGCCGGATCGGTATGCAGCGGCAATGAGGTCTTGCAGGAACAGCCCGGCACGTCGCGTCGGAGTGTGGTGGCCGACGAACACGACCTGGTGACGTTCGAAGAGATCGCACACATAGGTAAGCGGGTCGGTGCCGTGGGCTCTCAGCCACTCGGCAAGCTCGTTGATCAGCACTGGCTGTATCGGCGGCAGCTCGCGGCGGTGCCGGTACAGGGCAATTCGCTCGAGCAGCGCGCGGTCATCTCGACGCTCGTCCACCCGCTCCGACAGTACCGTGTCGGGCCGTGGGAATGCGCCTGTACGACACCGCGCAGAAGACGATCGTCGAGCTGGAGCTCGGCGAACACGTCGGCATGTACGTGTGCGGCATCACGCCCTATGACGCCACGCACCTCGGACACGCCGCCACGTACCTGGCATACGACCTGATCATCCGCCGGATCGAAGACATGGGCCACACCGTCACGCTGGTGCGCAACTACACCGATGTGGACGACAGCATCCTGCCCAAGGCGGCCGAGCTGGGCGAGCACTACCTTTCGCTGGCCGAGCGCGAGATCGACCGCTTTGCAGCAGACATGGCGGCGCTGGGAGCGCGGCCTGCTGCGCACGAGCCTCGGGCCACACGGTCCATCGATGCCATGATCACCATGATCGCCAAGCTGCTTGACGCCGGTCACGCCTACGTCTCGGCCGATCGAGTCTTCTTTGACGTGGCGACCTTTCCCGGTTTCGGGAAGCTGTCGGGCTACAGCGCCGAGCACATGACGGCGCTTTCGGCCGAGCGTGGGGGAACTCCCGACGATCCCCGCCAGCGCAACCCCCTTGATTTCGTGCTGTGGCAGGCCAGCGCAGACGGCGAGCCCTCGTGGCCGTCTCCGTTCGGTCCGGGACGGCCCGGCTGGCACATCGAGTGCTCTGCGATGGGCCACGCAGCGCTCGGCGAGACCATCGACATTCATGGGGGAGGCGGCGACCTCGTCTTCCCGCACCACGAGTGCGAGATCGCCCAGAGCGAGGCGATTCACAGCGCACCACTTTCCCGCTACTGGGTGCATGCGGGCCTCGTTTCCTACCAGGGCCACAAGATGTCGAAATCGCTCGGCAACCTCGTGTTCATCTCGGATCTGCGCGCCCGCGTCGACCCGAGGGCCATCCGGCTGGCGCTGATGGCGCACCACTACCGCACCGAATGGGAGTGGTTCGACTCGGAGGGCCTCAGCGCCCAGCGCGACCTGGACACCTTGGTTGGTGCGGCGGTCGGGGCGGCAACAGCCACCAGATCAGCCGGCGGGTCATCGGGCCTGCTCGCTGAGGTGCAGGCTGTGCTCGATGACGATCTCAATGCCCCGAAGGCCCGCGATGCGCTGCTCGATGCCGCTGCAGCGATCGAACGCGGGGCTGGGGGCGCAACGCTGCGGGGCGAGTTGGTGGCTGCTGCGGCGCTGTGTGGCATCGACCTCAACAGGCTGCCTGCAACTGCAGCGAAGTGACAGGCCCCAACCGCAGCGCCATGACACAGTGCGCCCCGAATCTGGTGGAGGGCAGTAGCGATGGCGACGCTGGCTGTGGTCAACCAGAAGGGCGGCGTGGGCAAGACGACGGTCGCACTCGGCATCGCTGAAGCCGCATGCGCTGGCGGCCACAGCGTGCTCGTCGTCGATTTGGATCCCCAGTCCAACGCATCTGCCGGCCTCGGTGTGTGGAATGCCTCCCCGAACATCGACGGCGTGCTGGCGGACGCGACGCCCGGTGCGGCTCTGGCGACAGTCGTGAGCAGTGGTTGGCCGCCCGATGGTCCGTGCCCGCAGCTGGTGCCTGGCAGCTATGCGCTGACAAGCCGCGAGCCTCAGATGGCCGCCGACCTTGTCGGTGCTCAGGATCGCCTGCGGATTGCCCTGGCGGGCGTGAACCATGATCTCGTGCTCATCGACTGCCCCCCGTCGCTGGGACTGCTGTGCATCAATGGGCTGTTCGCAGCCGATCGGGCCCTCGTCGTGACTGAGCCGGCAGCCTGGGCGGCCGATGGCGTCGACCTGATGCGGTCCACGATCAATCGCGTTGCCCAGCGTCAGGGCACTCCGACGGTCGCCGGCGTCGTGTTGAACCGAGTGGGGCGCACACGCGACAACGCGTACTGGGCGCAGCAGCTTGCCGAGCGCTTCGTCACCGAGCTCATGCCACCGATCCCGCAGAGAGCGGCCATTGCCGAGGCCTCGGGGCAATCACAACCGTTGCGGGCGCTCGGACGCCGGCCCGGTGCCCCCGAGGCGGTGCAGGCATTTGACGAATTGTGGGCAGACCTGCAGCGCCGGTTGGGCTGAGGGACCAGCGGTACGCTCAGGCGTGAGGGTTCACCATGGCCAACTATGACCCGAAGCGACCGCGGCCGAGCATTGACGGGTCGGCCGCGCTTCCAGGCGATGCACTGCCCGATGAGGCTCAAGAGATGCCGCCGCCTGCGACTGGGCACCCCCTTGACACCGATTCCGATGCTGATCCGGCTCCCGCCCCTGCATCGCACCTCCTGCCGCGGCGCGCCGAACCCGTCGACCGCCGCCTGCTTGCGGCACTCGGAGGCGCGGTGGCAGTTGGATGGCTGATCTCAGCGGTTGTCGCATGGTGGCTGTGGCGACGCTGGCGTCGGCGCTGAGAAACCATCCACGCTCGCAATGATCAGATGGGCCACGCTGTGAAGGTGGAACCCCACGCTGGCAGCGTCACTGCCGATGTTGCCCGTGACGTCGAGGCTCCTCACAGCTTGAGCCCTTCGGGCGCGTCGACGTTTCGGCAGTGTGCGAGGCGCTGGAAGTTCCGGTACATCGACAAGCTGCCGGATCCGCCCGGCGAACCAGCGCTGCGCGGCACCTTCGTGCATCGCGTGCTGGAGGAGTTACTCGCGATTGCGCCTTCGCAGCGCACGCTTGAACGCGCGCGTGCCATCTGCCGGGACCTGTGGCCACAGTTGGCGGATGACCCCGACTTTGCGGCGTTGGAGCTGCTGGCGGACAACGAACGCGCTTTTCGGTGGAATGCGTGGCGCGATGTCGAGGGCTATTTCCAGCTGGTCGACCCCACACAGGTCGACGTGGTAGATCGCGAGCGCGATGTCAAGACGTCGCTGGAAGGTGTGCCTTTCCGGGGCATCGTGGATCTCGTGGACCGGATGCCCGATGGGGTGCGCGTCACCGACTACAAGACGGGCCGCCCGCCCGGGCAGCGCTACGTCGACAGCCGGCTGTCGCAGGTTTGGCTGTATGCAGCTGCACTTGAGACAGTTGGCGACGACGTCAGTGAGGTGCGGCTTCTGTACCTAGGTGAGACAGGTTCGGGCCGCGATGACCGGAAGCCCACCGAGATCGCTCGTTCATTCGATCCGGATGCCGTCTCAGCGGCGGTCAACGAGCACAGCACCACCTGGGATCGGATCGCCGAGGCCACCGGCACTGGCTGCTTCGAACCCACTCCGGGCCCGCTGTGCAGTTGGTGCCCCTACCGCGATGACTGCCCCCAAGGCCAACTCGAGCATCAGAGAAGGCACGGGCTGGCTGCGTGAGCCGGCCCGCAGTGTGACGGCTGGCTGCTTGAGCCAGCCCGCATCAAGCACGGCTGGCTGCTTGAGCAACACCCAGTTCGTTCGGGCCATGCTGTAGGCCGACCTTGCGAACCGGGGAGCATCGAGATGGATTACGAGCAGATCAACGTCACCGACCGCGACTACGTGCGGGTACTGACGCTGAATCGGCCCGAGAAGCTGAACGCGTGGACACCGCGCATGCACGCCGAGCTGACCGACGCCGTGCGGGCCGGCAACGACGACCCGGCAGTCGGCGCGTTCGTCGTCACGGGAGCGGGTCGCGGCTTCTGTGCCGGCGCGGACATCGCTGAGGTTTTTGCCGCCCGGATCGATGCTGCCGACGAAGCCGGCAGCAGCGTCGGCGAAGCAGCTGCCGACGGTGATGCCGCTGTCGACGACTGGGTCCAGCTGGTGCGCGCATCCAAGCCCATGGTGGCGGCCATCAACGGCGCCTCGATCGGCATCGGCCTCACCATGGTCCTGTCGATGGACTTCCTGGTTGCTCACAGCGAGGCCAAGCTGTCGTGCCGATTCGTGAAGATGGGCGTCACTCCAGAGCTGGCGTCGTCGCACATCCTCATTCAGCGCTGTGGCTGGGGCGCGGCGTCAGACCTCGCGTTGTCCGGTCGGATTGTCACCGGGGCTGAGGCGGTCGAGATGGGCCTTGTCGACGAAGTCACCGACGGAGATGTGCTTGACGCGGCGCTCGCACGCGCCCGCAGCTACGCGGAGAATCCGCCCACCATGCTGCAGTTGACGAAGCAACTGCTCTCCGACAACGGATCCGACACCGATCTGCGTGCGGTGCAGCGGCGTGAGCTGGAAGCGCTCAACGTCGCTCGCGCATCGAATGATCACCGTGAGGCCGTCGCTGCGTTCCTCGAGAAGCGCCCGCCTAAGTTCCGCTAGCTCCGGCCTCGCGCACGACATCGCTGATGCCAGAGCTGCCGGAAGTCGAAGTCGTCCGGCGGCAGCTGCAACCGCGTCTCGTCGGTCGCAGCATCGTTGACGCCGGCAGTCACTCGTCTGCCAAGTTCGCTTCGGCGCGCGATGTCACCGGCAGCGCTATCGAAGTCCTGAGACGGCGAGGCAAGTACTTGATCGCTGAGCTGGATTGCGAGCGTGACCTCGTCGTGCATCTCGGCATGACCGGTCGACTGTGCTTTGGCGACGCCGCTGTTGGGGGCCCGGGTTACGCGCCATCGCTGCGGCCGACTGACGGCCCTGCCCCCGACGTCATGGAAACCCGCGGGATCAGCACAGCCGATCCGTACGTGCGCGCTTGGTGGCGCCTCGACAACGGCGAGGTGCTGTGCCTGCACGACGTCCGGCGATTCGGCCGGATAGCGGTCTGCGATCGAGGTGACTACCGCGATCTGCCCACGCTCGCGGCGATGGGTCCCGAGCCATTCGATCCCAGCTTCGATGCGGGAGCGTTCTGGCGAGCCAGTAGGCGATCCAGCCTGCGCATCAAGACGCAGCTGTTGAACCAGCGGCTGATCGCCGGCATCGGGAACATCTACGCCGACGAGGCGCTGTTTCTGGCCCGCATCAACCCCTCAGCGCGCACGATCTCGAAGCCGCGAGCCGAACGGCTGCTGGCGGCACTGCGGGACGTGCTCGTCGCCAGCATCGAGCGCGGCGGCAGCACGCTGCGCGACTACTACAGCCTCGAAGGCGCTGGCGACAATCAGAAATACTTCGTCTGCTACGGCCGAGCAGGCGAACCGTGCGTGCGCTGCGGTGCCGAAATGCGCCGCCGGGTGCTGGATCAGCGTTCCAGCACTTGGTGTCCCAGCTGCCAGTACCGCTGACGCGCCATGTCGGGCTACGTCTCAGGTGCATACTGACGGCACGCCCATCGCGTGATCGGGGGTCGGCGTGGACAACGAAGTGTGGCGGTGGGTCTGGGTCGCGTTGGCGTTGGTCATGGGCCTCGGCGAGATCTTCACCGCGGGTTTCTTTCTCTTGCCGTTCGCGATCGGCGGCGTGCTAGCAGCAGCCGCAGCGTGGCTGGATCTCCACGGCGCCGTCCAGTGGCTGCTCTTCTTCGGCGGCACCGGTGCATCGATGCTGGTGCTGCGGCGCTTCATGGGCCGCCAGGACAGCCCTGACGATCTTCCGGTCGGCGCCTATCGCTATATCGGCATGGAGGCTCGGGTCATCGAGGACATCGACCTCATCGAGAACACAGGACGCGTCCGTGTTCTGTCCGACGAATGGCGAGCCGTTACCGATACCGGCCCGGTCGAAGAGGGATCGTTGGTGCGAGTCATTGCGGTTCAAGGCACAAAGCTGCTGGTCGAATTCACCGAGTCGCCGCCGCCTGATTACGTGCGCCATGGCGACGTCCCCGAGCCGGTGTCACCAGATCCGGTTGCAGGTGCCGAGGTCGCTTCGGAAGGCGATGTGAGCGACGCGGGCGGCGTCGAAGGCGATCAAGACGACCAAGAGGCGACCCAGCCTCCGAGGAGCGAATGATGGACAACATCAGCCCGGGAGTGATCCTCCTGGCAATCATCGCACTGGCGGCTCTCGTCATTGCAGCCAAGGGCCTGCGCACCGTGCGCCCCTTCGAACAGGGTCTCATCGAGAACCTGGGCAAGTACCGCACGACGGTGGATCCCGGTCTGCGGTTCGTGGTCCCCTTCATCCAGCGGATGCTCAAGGTGGACATGCGCGAGCAAGTGGTGGACGTGCCGCCCCAGGAGGTCATCACCAAGGACAACGTGGCGGTGACCGTCGACGCTGTCATCTACTACGAGCCGACCGACCCGGTGAAGCTGAAGTACGCGGTGGGCAGCTTCATCATCGCGGTGACCAAGCTGGCGCAGACGAATCTCCGCAACGTCATCGGCGACCTGCAACTCGACGATGCGCTGGTGTCGCGCGAGCTCATCAACTCCAAGCTGCGCCAGATTCTCGACGACGCGACCGACAAGTGGGGCACACGCGTCGTGCGCGTCGAAATCCAGCGGATTGAGCCGCCCCCCGACGTCACCCAAGCGATGCACCGCCAGATGAAGGCCGAACGCGACCGCCGCGCAGTGGTCACCGAAGCTGAAGGCGACAAGCGCTCCGCGATCCTGAAGTCCGAGGGTGTGAAGGAGTCGCAGATTCTGCGTGCCGAAGGCGAGGCTGAAGCCATCAAGCGAGTGGCCGATGCGGACAAGTACCAGAAGCTCACGGTGGCTGAGGGTGAGGGCCAAGCCATCGAGCGGGTATTCACCGCCATCCACAACGGCAACCCCACCGACGACCTGATCGCCATCAAGTACCTCGAAGCACTGCAGGGCATCGCCGACGGCCAAGCCACCAAGATCTTCCTGCCGCTCGACACCAGCGGAGTGCTCGGCGCCGTCGCAGCCATGGGCGAGATGTTCCGCGAGAGCAGCACCCCCGCCGGCAACGTCGCCGCTGACGACGAGTAGCCGGCCTACGACTGTCGACCTGACCTAAGACGGGTGAGCAATTCGAGGTCGCTGGCCACCGCGGATGACGTGACGCCGCGTGTGCGGCAATACGTTGTGCTCGACATCGAGACGATGCCGTTAGTGGGCCTCGGCCCCAATCAAGACATCCGCGAGATCGGCGCATGCCGAGTCGAAGTCCTGACTGATGGCACGCACATCGCGCGTCCTGATGTATTCCACCGATTAGTACGCAGCGAGTTCTTTGGCACCGCTCCCGACACGGGATCCCTTCCGTGCACAGCGGTGGACACTGTCTCCAACAATCTGAGCGCCGGCTTGGTTGCCTGCCGGGACGCTCTCCTGGACTTGGCGCAGTACTGCATCGGAAGTCCCGTGGTCGCTCACAACGGGCGGCTTCACGATTTTGCCGTGCTCGATGAAGCCTGCCGCCGTTGCGATGTCGCAGCGCTCCACGACGACCGGCTCGACAGCTTGGATCTTGCTCACCTGGCTGCTCCACGGGTGGGAAGCGAGATGCGGCCGAACGCCGACGGGTCGGTGCCACCGGCGAGTCGCAGTGTTGACGATCTTGCGACGTGGCTCGGTGCTGCTGGTCGGCCGTCGGAGCGGCATCGGGCCGTTCCTGATGCGCAGCTGACGGCGGTGCTGATCGAGCGGATGCTGAAGATGATCTCCGACCCGTCGCCGGCACGCCGGCTGCAGCGCTGGATCCTGCACGCTGGCCAGCATCCGTGGGCGCGCTTCATGGAGGCACCGCCTGCCGGCACGTCTGTGATCGATTGCTTAAGTAGTGCCGAGGCACGCCGTCTCGCAACAATCAGCGGTCAACCGAGCGCCGTCGACATGGATCATGTGATGCGCGATGACAAGGGCAACGCGGCGAACGCCGAACCCGTGGTAACGCTCGACGAGGCGGCGGTTCTGGCGCCGTTGAGCCCCGGCGGGGTACTCGTGACCGGCGATGGCCGTGCCTACAGATCCCAGCAACGTGAGATGGCCGCTGCGGTGCTCAGGTCGCTCGCTGACGGTCTCGGCGTCAACAATGAAGACTCGGCTGCCCGGACGCGACGGCTGGCGGTCGAAGCGCCGACTGGCACGGGCAAGACGTTGGCGTATCTGGTGCCTGCTGTGGCATGTGCGCAGGCGCGAGGGCACCCGGTTGCGATTGCGACGCACTCCAAGGTGCTCCAGGATCAACTCCTCACCGACATCGAGCTCTATCGCAGGGCTGTTGGCGACGTCCGATGGGTGCTGCTCAAGGGCATCGCCAACTACGTTTCCGTCGCCTATCTTGACGCAGCCATCGGAGCCGGACCCGACGGACCGGTCGAAGCGCTCGGTCTGGCGGTGATGACCGGGTGGGCCGCTCAGACAGTCACCGGCGACTGGGATGACTTGAGCATCTCACAGCTTGAAATCTCATGGCCACAGCTCGTGGCCCTGCGATCGCGACTGAGCGTGGACGAAGTACGTGAATTCGCCGCTGACGACGCCGATCGCATGTGCTTCTATCGCCGCGCACTGGCCGGCATTTCCTCGGCGGACATTGTGGTCGCCAACCACGCCGTGCTCGTGACACTCGGCAGGCTCGTCGAAGAGGTGCCGCATGTCATCGTCGACGAAGGCCACAACCTCGAAGACGCCGCGACGAGTGCGCTGACCGAGACCACGGGCGGAGCGGCGCTTGCAGCGTTGTTCGACTGCGTCGCGCACGTCGACAGCGGTGCCGGCGTGCTGCGTCGATACTCGGTGGCAGCTTCGGGTGACTCGTCAACCGAGCAAGTCGCCGCGGCTCTGGATGCCTTGTCGCAGTGCCGTGAGGCGCTGACAGATCTGGATCGACGCATCGTCGACTACATACGAGGTCGTACAGAGGTAACCGTCGAGGCAGCTGCGAGCTTCGGAGTCGCGTACCGGCTGAGGCCGGGACTCGATACCAGTCGGGCTGAGTTCGCGCCCGCGCGCCGAGCGGCGCGGGCATTGTCCGAATATCTGCGGCGGCTCAGCGGTTGCATGGCATTCGAGCCGCCCGCAGCTGCGCTCGGAAGCGTTCGTTGGCGTCACATCGAGTCAGAGCTGGGCTGCATCGGTCGTCGCGTGCGAACCGCAGCCGAAGTGCTCGCCAACACCACGTCCGCACGCGACGACAACAGTTGGATCAGCATTGTCGATCTCCGTTGTCGCAGACCCGTCTACGACGGCAAGACAACTTGGGAGTGGTCGATGCGGCGGGTGCCGGTGTCCGTTGCCGATCACTTGCGGGCCACCTGGGAAGAACTGGATTCGGTCGTGCTGACCTCGGCCACGCTGCGCGTCGACGGCGAGTTCGCCTACGTGCTCGAGCGGATCGGGCTGTCCGACGCCCGGCGACTCGCCTTGCAGACGCCGTTCGAGAATCTCTCCCAGAATGAGCTTCTGGTGCTTCCACGCCACTTGCCGGTGCCCCGCGGAGGATTGATGGCGGAGTTCACCAAGGCAGAGGCCGACGAGATAGCGCGCCTTGTTCTGGTCGCACGCGGTCGCACACTCGCGCTGTTCACCGCCTCGGCTCGCATGGCACATGCACGTGACCATCTGTGGCGCGTGCCCGAGCTCCGATTGCACGGACTTGGTGTGATGTGCCAAGGCGATGCCCCATCGGGTGAGCTCGTGGAGCGGATGCGCACCGACGCATCGTCGAGCCTGCTCGCCACACGCTCGTTCTGGGAAGGCGTGAATGTGCCCGGCGAAGCGCTGAGCCTGTTGATCATCGAAAAGTTGCCGTTTGCTGCACTAGGAGATCCGGTGGTGGCGGCACGCATGGCCGAACTTGAACGCCGAGGAGAGGATGCCTTCAGCCGCTACCTCGTGCCCGAGGCCGTACTCCGATTCACACAGGCAGTCGGCCGCTTGGTGCGAAAGGAGACGGACCGTGGCGTGTGCGTCGTGCTTGACAAACGGATTCGAGGCAGCGCGCCGTATGCCGCCGCGTTCCTGGACTCGCTGCCCGGCCCGCCGTCAATAGAACGGCCTCATACGGCGAGCGCGGCCTATGCAACGGTCGCCCGGCACTTGGGACTCCCCTTTGGCGCATCCGACGAAGCCGAGCTGCGTGCACTGCCATCCTCCGACCCGTGGCGAGAGCTCGAGACGTTGTCAGACGCGCGCCATGCTGCAACCCAAACGGAGAATGTCGACGAACTGCTGGAGCGAGCGCGTAAGTTGCTTGGCTTCGAAGAGTGGCGTCCGGGCCAGCGAGAAGTGATGCGCAGCTTCGCAGAGGGCCACAACACGCTGGCGGTGATGCCTACCGGGGCTGGCAAGTCGCTCACGTACCAGTTGCCGGCAATGCTGCGTTCAGGTCTGACACTGGTCGTGTCTCCCTTGGTGGCGTTGATGCGCGATCAGGTCGAGGGTCTGCGCGATCGAGGGTTGACCCGAGTGGCGGAACTGCGTTCGGGCCAGAGTCAAATTGAGCAGGCTGAGGTGCTGCGACGCGCACGCGACGGCGAGTACAAGTTGCTCTACGTTTCGCCAGAACGGTTGTGGTCAAGCCGCCTACGACAGGCACTGGCTGGCGTCGAGATCTCAGCTGTAGCAGTCGACGAGGCGCATTGCATCTCCCAATGGGGCCATAGCTTTCGCCCCGAATACCGAGCTATCGCCGAAGCACTGCGTGAGCTGTCGCCGTCGCGACGCCCGCCGGTATTGGCGGTGACAGCCACGGGCACGCGTGAGGTCACCGAAGACATCGTGGCGTGCCTCGGCATCGGCGGAACGTTGCACCGGCACGAACTGGACCCGGACCGCAAAGAGCTCCTTTACTACGTCGAGGATTGTGATTCGCTCGACGACCGCGATGTGGTCGTAATGCGCATCGCTGAGGCGTACCGGCGTCGGGCGATGATTGTCTATGTGCCGAGCCGAGCGACGGCGGTACGCATGTCAGAGCTCTTGCGACTCGATGGTCACACGGCACGGTCGTATCACGGCGGCATGTCGTCGGCGCAACGGGTGCACACCGAGGAAGCCTTCCGTGCGGGGGAGATCGACATCGTTGTCGGCACCAATGCGTTCGGCTTGGGCATCGACAAGCCTGATGTGGAAGTGGTCGTCCATCTCGAAATGCCCGCGTCGGTCGAGAGCTACGTGCAAGAGGTGGGGCGAGCGGCGCGAGGTGCCACTGCTGGCAGCGGCCCGAGCCTTGGACGCTGCATTCTGTTGAGGGCCCCTGATGACTGCGGCGTGCACGAGTCATTTGTCAGGGACGCAGCGCCCAGTCTGGACACGGTGAAGCAGCTCTGGAGGTCGTTGGAGATCGCTGCTGAACGCACGGGTGGGCCGGTAGCGCTGACTCGGGTCAACGGGGACCGCCGCGCTGCTAGGGACAGGGACAGCAGTCACCTCGAGCTCGCTGCACATCTGCTCGTTGAGCAGGGGTGTGCTCAGCGCGTCGAGGACATGATCGAAGAGGGCATCGTTCGAGTCCTGCCCGGTGCGGCTCGGCATCACCGGTCCGAGAGTGGCCAAGGAAGGCTGAGTGAGGATGCGCGCGAGATTCTGAAATCGCTTGAGGGAGCGAGCGAGCGGTCGTTCGGCATTCGCTCTTGGGCAGCGGAGATGGACTGGTCGTCAACGCGCAGACTCGAACGAGCGCTGATTGACCTCAGTCATGGCGAGGCAATCGAACTGACGGCATGGCAGGTCTCGCCTCTATGGCAGCGTGTCCCCGGGAGCACTCCGGACTTCGCGGCAATCGGCGAATCGCTCGAACAGCGCAGGCGTGCCGTTCGCAGTCTCAGCGACCTGGCGAAGCTCTATCGAGACAACCGCCACGACTGCCGTCGTCGAGTGCTGCTCGAATATCTCGGTGCGGCCGCAGCGTCGAGCTGTCATGCGTGCGATGTGTGCAGAGGCGATCTTGAACGACCGTGGGAACAGGTCGTGATCTCTCGCCAGCACATTGACAAAGCCGTTGACGCGGTGACCGTCATCTTGGAGATCGCAGGAGAGGTGCCGCCGGGCGATCCGAACCGCCGGTCGCCGTCGCAGCGCAACATCGAACGGTGCCTGGCTGGCGAGTCCGGCGAGGGCACCCGCAACGAACTCCCGCTTCCGCTGCGCACACACCGGCTGTACGGCCGTCTCGCTGCGCTCGGCCCGCGCGGAGTGCGGCGTGAGATCGATCGCCTCTTGGGCTCAGGCGAGCTACGCATCGAGCGCATCGACGAAGAGCGCGGAAGTTGGGAAACGCTGCGCATCCCGTCGTAGGCAAACATTCGCTCTTCGACATCGCTGGCAAGCAAGAATTCCACTCCGTGTGCACTGGCGATCGCATCGTGCAACCACCTACTGCGCCGAACGTCGCCGCTACCGTGAATGCCACTCATGGCCTTCTTGCTACCTGCGAATCTTGTCAACAACATGGCAGTGCCGCCGCCACTGCGGCAGGCAGCGCAGGTATTCCGGGACTGGCTTCCGGAGCAAGTCACGGTGACGCTGTATGCGCCGAACGTGACCCGATCTGACGATGACGACTCAACCTCGGCCGATTCGCAAGGCACGACGAGCAGGCCGTACCTGGTTGTGCTGCACCCGTCGCTTGGCATCGTGTTCTTGGACTTCGTTCCTGGCAGCACCGCTCGTAACCTCGCGACCATGCGGCGGCCCCAACGTGTCTTGCAGCGACTCGCCGAAGAAACGCGGGGCCGATTGGGGCTCCTGTCCGAGGAAGTCCGGGACCGGCTTGTTGCCCAGGGTCTCAGCGAAGCGAGAGTTCCGGTCGCGCTCGCGGTGGCGGCACCTCGGTTGACGAGGGCGAAAGTCTTGGCCGCGGGCAAGGCCAATGTGGATCAGTTTCTGCTGCAAGAAGACTTCTCCGCCTCATCGATCGAATCGGCGCTCGAGCGGATGCTCGCCACTTCGAATGGCGGGCGACGGCGCGCCGACGTGGGCCTCAGCGCGGCCGAAGAGCGCCGGGCACGAGCAGCGCTGAATCCGCGACTCCTCGTGAACAGCGCTGCGCAGGCCGAGCAGGGTCAGCTGGTCTTCCGGCCACCAAAGGATGGTGAAGACGTTGTGCAAGTGCTGGACCGCCAGCAGGAACGTCTTGCCGAACATCTCGGAGACGGCTACCGGGTCATCAAGGGCGTAGCCGGATCTGGCAAGACGCTGGTGCTGGTGTTCCGGGCACGGCACCTTGCACGGCACTATCCCAATTGGCGAATCCTGCTGACCTGCTTCAACCGGCCATTGGCACTCTCGTTGGCCCGGCAACTCGAGGATTGTCCCAATGTCCGCGTGCGAACCGTCGACAGTCTGGCATCGGCCATATGCAGGACACTTGAAATCCAGACCGGACACCTCGGAAATTCAAGGTTTGATCGTCATGTGGAGGAGGTGAACCAAGCGCTCGATGCTGGTCGAGTGCCGGAGCGCTATCGCTACGACGCCGTGATGATCGACGAGGCACAGGATCTCGACGCAAGCAGGACACGCATGGTGTTCGGGCTCCTGCGGTATCCGTGGAGTGATTTCGTGGTCGCCCTTGACTCTGCGCAGAACCTCTATCGGCGTCAGCCTGGACTGCCGCCGCCTGCGCAGCACCGGCCCAACTCGACCGATACCACCGAAATCAGCGGCCGCGGGCGGACCGAAGTGCTTCGAGTCAACTACCGCAACACCTACGAGATCCTGAAGTTTGCCGATGACTTTCTTCGGGCTGGCGGCGTGCCTGAGGGTGGCGATGAAGAAGACCCGGCGACATTCATTCCGCCCGAAGCCGCTGAACGGTCGGGCCCTGCTCCCGATGTGCGCCCATTTCAATCGCACCTCGAGGGGTACCAATCTGTGTGTGCGGCGTTACGCAGATCACACGCCGAACGGGTTCCTTGGTCGGACATGGCGATTCTGGCTGGGAACTGGGACGCACTGAACGAAATTGAGCAGGAGGCCCGTCAGCTGGACATCCCGACGTTCAAGCTTGTCGACCTCAATCCGGACGGAACCGAAACTGATGACGGAGTGCGTCTGTCGACGATGCAACTCGCCAAGGGCCTCGAGTTCGCACGGGTGTACATCATCGGAGTGGACGACATCCGGGGCGGTCCGAGCACCGATGACACCCTGCGCCGGCGTCTGCTCTATGTCGGCATGACTCGCGCCACCGATCTGCTGAAGATTGCGGTCAGCGGTCGTGGGTCGATGGTGGATGCTTTGCTGGAAGCACGAGTTGTGTGAGTTCACAGGTATGGGCTGAGATCCTCCGTCTTGATGAAATGCACTCGGCCCTCGGGTATGAGAGCCTCAAAGAGGACGATCACGTGCCCGATCCCGGTAGCGGACGGTGCACGTAAGCCTGCGTAACCGGCCAGCGCAGCTGTCTCGCCGATCAGCTGGCATTTGGACCAGTCTGCGGCACGGATGTCGTCCCGGCTGAGTCCGAGTGCGTCGAGAGCACCGGGTACAGCAAGATCGACGAGCGGCATCTGATCGAGGTGCACATGGTGTAGCGCGCGGGGCAGCAGCGCGGAGCTCCCCCGGCCTTGTCCTGCTGCCATCCGACGGAATTCCGCCGCACACCCAGGCACGGAATCCGTGAGGTAAATGGCTGCGCTCCCTCCGCGACGATTCCAGCGGCCGCCGAGGGCTTGCGCTCCGCGACCGGAGAGGGGCGGACGATTGCGAGAAGTGTGCCGGTAGGCGATGAGATCCAGTGGTGTCGCGCCGAGCGAGTTCAGAGCCGATAGCGGGTCGTCCTCGGCCGTCTCGGTTGCATCGTCGCTGTCACTAAACCGTGATGCCGTCTGCGAGCGCCTCGATGAGGGCGAGAACGGATCGGTAGTCGCCCTGAGCGATTCGGTCGGCAGGCGAATCGTGGTCGAGCAGCCGATTTGGGGCAAACAGCCAAAGCGAGAATTCCGAAGGCTGGATGACTGTGGACGCCTGGTCAGTGACGTACACCAGCTCGAGCAGCCGCTGGCGGGCCCCGGGTTGGGGTGCGCAACTGCCACGATCCCAACGGGCGACAGTGCGCGCCGATGTACCGACGACGCGCCCGATGTCACTTTGGGTAAGCCGGGCTGCGTCCTGGAGTTCCCGAACCCGTTCGGCGATTCCTGCCGCCATGGAGCCTGTCCTTTCGGGAGGATGTCGACACGCTTGGATGTCATGTATTCTGTCGAAGTTCTGTCAGTAATAATAGCTAGTCAAATGACCGAGCCCGTGCCGTGCTGTTCTGTTCGGCCGAATGCTCGGCGAGTTCTCGGTACTCGAGGGCGCGGCCCGAATGAGCTTGGTCGATCGCGGTCTGAAGTCTGTGCACGCACATCGGTGAGACTGCCGCAACCTGGTGTTCGGTCAAGCGTGGTTTTGTGTCCGGTCGGCCATCGCGCGCCGCGGCTTTCGCGAATCAGTTGAGCCAGAGCTGCCGCTCGAGAAATCTTGCCCGAGTGCTTTTGGGTGATATCGGAGCGCGCTGGGGCGCGGTCCGGCGTTTTGGAACCCCAGCGCGTAGGGTCCGCGCCCATGGCGTTGGGGTTGGAGTCCGTACTCGTCGGATCGTGGACGGACGATGACGCTGGCACTGGCGTGACGGTGGTGTTGCCGCCGGCGGGAACCCTGGGCGCAATCGCGGTGCGTGGCGGCGCGCCGGGCACTCGTGAGGCGGCGGCGCTCGGACCAACCGGCGGGGGCACCGAATGCCACGGCGTCGTGCTGTGCGGCAACAGCGTGTTCGGCCTTGCCGCCGCCGACGGCGTCGTGAGGTGGTGCGCCGAGCAGGACCGAGGCCTGAACATCCGAGACAGCATCGTTCCGGTCGTGGGCGCCGCTGTGGTGTACGACATCGCCTCACCCGAGAGCACACGACCCACAGCAGAAGCGGGATGGGCAGCCTGCGAGGCTGCCTCCGCCGATGAGCCCGCCACGGGCCGGATCGGTGTGGGGCGAGGCTGCACGATCGGCAAGACTGCGGGGCGAGACCATTCGGTGCCCGGAGGGCTGGGTGCCGCAGTCGAACGCTCCGGCGACGTGATCGTCGGCGCGGTCGTGGCTGTGAATGCCCTGGGTGATGTCATCGATGCCGATGGCTCCGTGCTGGCTGGCTGCACGGCACCGTCGTCGGCGGCGCGCTACCCGGATTCCGCCATCGAAGCGATTCCGGGCTTCACCGGTCGCGGCTCCGAAGAGCCCGAGCAGCTCGAGCGATCCAACACGACTATCGGCTGCTTGGTCACCAATGCCCGGCTCACCAAGCCCGAAGCGTGCCGCGCGGCCGACTTGGCGCACACTGGCATTGCCCGGGCCATCGAGCCGCCGCACACCAATTTCGACGGCGATGCCCTCTTCCTGCTGGCGACTGGCGAGGTCGAGACCAGAGCCGACCTAATCGCAATGCTCGGCGCGCGGGCGGTGGCTTCAGCCATCAGGGCCGCCATTGCCACCTAAGGGCTTGCGTCTGTGGCAATCTGGGCGCACCAGAAAAAGGGGGTGGTCCACACAATGGCGAAACGCAAGAGGACTCTGGAGGTGGCCGGGCGCTGAGGCGGCCCGCTTCCGAAGAGGGGCCGCCTCCTACAGGTGGCGACTCCAACCCGGACCACCGAACCCCACAAGATCCGCGTGCTGGTCCTCACGTGGCTGCAGCCCCGCCAAGCAGCGGAGGCGCGACAACGATCTTCGGGTAAGTACAGGCCCCGGCGGCAACGCCGGGGCCTGTACGCGTCTGACGAGCCACTACTAGGGTCCGCTCATGGATTTCGACTGGCCGGACGATGATGATCCTCGCCGTGTTGCGGTGCGCGACTGGCTTGACGACCACGACGGTGCGCCCAGCCAGGAGGCACTGGCGCACGCCGGCTACGTGGCACCCCACTGGCCCAAGCCCTACGGCCTCGAAGCCGACCCGATCACCCAGCTGCTGGTCGACGAGGAACTGGCCAGCGCAGGTATCCGCCGGCTGGCCGGTGGCATCGGTCTGGGCTGGGCCGGCCCGACGATTCTGTACGGCGGAACGGATGCGCAAAAGGAGCGCTACCTGTGGCCGATCCTGACCGGCGAGGAGGTGTGGTGTCAGCTGTTCTCCGAGCCAGACAGCGGCTCGGATCTCGCCAATCTGGCCACGCGGGCGGTACGCGACGGCGATCGCTACATCGTGAACGGCTCGAAGATCTGGTCGTCAGGAGCGCACCGCAGCAAGTTCGGCATCCTCATTGCCCGCACCGATCCCGACGTGCCCAAGCACCGAGGCGTGTCGTATTTCATCTGCCCGATGGACACGCCGGGCCTCGAGCTGCGCCCGATCATCGACATGACTACGGCCTACTCGTTCAACCAGACGTTCTTCACTGACATGGAGTTGCCGGTCGAGAACCGTATCGGGGACGAGAACGACGGGTGGCGTCTCGCGAAGATCACCCTCGGCAATGAACGGGTGTCGCTCTCGGGCGAGGGCGCACTGTGGGGCAGTGGTCCCAGCGCTGCCGACCTGCTCGACATCGTCCGTTCCGCCGGTGGCCTCACCGACCCGGTCCTGCGTGACCGCGCAGCGCGGTTGCACATGGAGGGTGAGGTGCTGCGTCTCATCCGGCTGCGGACGCTGAGCGCGCGCCTGCACGGACGCCAGCCCGGACCCGAGGCCAGCGTGCGCAAGGCGCTTGCCGACGATCACGGCCAACACGTGATGACGCTGGCAAAGGACCTCTCCGGGGCCCATGGGCTGCTGACACACACGGGCCCGCTCGGCACGTCGCCGGAGTTCCCGAAGTCTCAAGCCGTCGTGGAAGGCTGGAACGGCTGGCACGGCGGCTACCTCTTCAGCCCGGCGCTGACGATCGGCGGCGGCACCTCGGAGGTCCAGCGAAACATCATCGCCGAGCGAGTCCTAGGCCTCCCACACGATGTCGACGTGGAGTCCGGCAAGACCTGGGCAGAATCTCGCGCGTCGCACGCCTGATCCGCCCCGGTCGATCAGCGTCGCTGGCTGCCCCGCGGGAGACTGAGATGGTGGTACCCCATCTTCGCTGCACATTGCTGATCGTAGCTATAATGTAATTACAATTCGCGGGTGTCGGCGATGGCGCTGATGGTGTATGGAGGCTCTCATGGACGCGAGAATCGTGCCGATCGGCAACTCACGCGGCGTCCGGCTGCCGAAGCCGCTCATCGAGGAGGCCGGCTTGGGCGAGCGTGTCTCGCTCCGCATCGTGGAAGGCGGTGTGCTCATCGAGCCCCGCTCTGAGGCGAGGGCAGGGTGGGCCGAAGCAGCCAGACTGGCTCGCGAGCGAGGCGACGACATCGGCGTCGAGTCTTGGCCGCCGACCCGGTTCGACACCGACGAATGGGAATGGGAACCCGCGACCGATGACGCCCGATGACGCCCCGACGCGGGGACGTGTACCTGTGCAGCCTGGATCCCACCGTCGGCTCGGAGATTCGCAAGACCCGTCCCGCTGTGGTGATCTCTCCCGACGAACTCAATGAGCACTGGGCGAGCTGTCTGGTAGCGCCGATGACCACCGGCAGCCACCCCTACCCGTTCAGAGTCGCCTGCCAGTTTGACGGCGTGCGTGCTCACGTCGTTTTGGACCAGATGCGCGCGGTGGACAAAGCGCGGCTTGTGCGCAACCTCGGCCGGCTCCCGGCGCCGACGACAGCGCAGGTGCTCGCCATCGCTCGGGAGATGTTCGCCGACTGACCGCCCCGTGGCAACGCTCAATCGGGTGATCGAATCCAGAGGGTTAGTGGTCGCAGGCAAAGAGAGGGTGTCTCCACCCGTTGGTGCCTGCGCGATTGGCTTGTCACCTCGTTCGCTGTGAAGATCCCCGCACGACAACAACGGTGCTAGTCGGCCGACCGTCTGAATCGACTCGGTGGGTGTCGAGAGTCGCGGCTTCTGAAGGTGTCAATTCAATTGGTTGGCCCGTGGCGCCAACCCAACCGGGTCAGCTCCATCATCGAGTGCTGGGGAGATCGCGGTGATTGGAAAATCTTGTGAATTGATGTAGCACCTCAGGTCTTGTAGGGACATTGAGGTGCAATCTTTGCGCGCGCGTCTGGCTGCCGGTGCGCACGCCAACGACGCGATCAGGTCTGTAGCAATCTCCGCTCGCGGCGGGAATCCGTGTACGCCTCGCGGGGCCGCCTATCGTTGCTGAGTCCTCGAAACTTGAAACGGGAGAACGCTGATGCTTGACGAGCGACGCCGATGGATTTCCATACTGCTCGTAGCGGCGTTCATTGGCCCGCTTGCGCTGCCGACGCCAGCGGCAGCACAGACCGGTGGCGCACTTGTCGACGGCGCTGAACGATGGACCGAGTCGGACTGCGCGGGTGAGATCCCGATCGTTGTCGGTTCAGATGCGGCTGCGCAGTCCGACATCTACAGTTCGATCACCCTCGCAGGTGTCGTCGGAACCGACTGTGTGGTCCTCGCCGGACCCCGCGACGGGGATATGCCAGCTCCCCAGCAAGCACGCCTCGACGCAGCCGAAGCGGGCGGGTATGTGCTTGGTGGCACCGCTGCGGTGCCCACAGCGAAAATCGTCGACAGGGACATGACACGCCTCGGCGGTGCTACTCGTTGGGAGACAGCCCAGCTCATCGGCAGTGAAGCGCGTGCATTGGCCGAAGACGGGGAGCCGGCTATCGCAAGTGCGCCTGACACGACTCTAGATGTTCCTGCGGATGTGCGGCAGCCCGGTGTATTTCTAGAGGGAGCGGAGCTGTGGATCGCGTCGGATTGCGCTGGAGAGGTGCCGGTTGTGGTCGGTTCGGACGTCGAGGCGCAGTCGGATATCTACAGCGCTGTCACGCTCGCGGGGGTGCTCGGCACCGACTGCGTCATTCTCTCCGGTCCCCGTGACGGCGCGATGCCGATGAGTCAGCGGGCACGCCTCGACGCAGCAGAAGCGGGCGGTTACGTGCTCGGCGGCATCACGGCGGTGCCCACTTCGAAGATCGCCGGTCGGGACATGACGCGTCTAGGCGGAGCCACCCGCTGGGCTACCGCGCAGCTTGTTGGGCGCCGCGCCAGCGGCGACACCACCGCAGGAACACCCACCAGCGACGAGCCGATCATTGCACAAGAAACCCGTGCCGACACCACTGAGTCGTTCGCGTCCTTCTCCAGTGGGAACGGCTTCTCGTGTTGGCTGCAGACTGACCGCACGGTTGCGTGCCGTGGCGGCGGCGGCGTCGATCCCGGGAACGCGCCTAGCGGCACATTCGACGCTGTACACGTAGCTGATTCGAGTTCCGCTGCGTTTCTCCAGTGCGGAATACGCACTGACCGCACCATCATCTGCTGGGGAGACAACGGGTACGGACAGGCCGATGCACCGTCCGGGACATTCACTTCCGTATCCCCTGCCCAGACGCATGCTTGCGGGATTCGTACGGGTGGCACCATCATCTGCTGGGGAAACAACAGGTACGGGCGGGCTGACGCCCCTCTTGGCACTTTCATCGCAGTATCAACCGGATACAGCCACTCCTGCGGACTTCGCACCGATAACGCAATCGCCTGCTGGGGCAGAAACAACGCCGGGCAGACCGACATGCCCTCCGGCACGTTCACCGCAATTTCGCTTGGTTCTTACCATTCGTGCGGGATTCGTACGGGCGGCACCATCACCTGCTGGGGCCAGGGTCACGATGTGCACGCACCGGGTTACACACCATCGGGCACCTTCACATTGATAGACGTAAGCGGCAATACGGCATGCGCTGTGCGAACTAACGGCGAACTCATGTGCTGGACGGCTAATGGACCCGCCAACGGGCCTTTGTTGTCGGGCACTTTCGCTACCATTTCCGCCTCGAGCGGTCGGGGTCTGTGTGGGTTGCGTGTAGATGGCACCATCACCTGCGCCCATGAGCGCGCCGCCGCGCCGCCGCCGGCTACGTTCAACGAAGCGACATTTGGCTGGGATCATTCGTGCGGGTTCCGCACCGACGGCACGATCGCCTGCTGGGGCGACAACTCCCGTGGGCAAGCTGAGGCGCCTTCGGGCACGTTCATCTCGGTTGCCGTCGGCTACGACTATTCATGCGGGGTTCGCACCGACGGCACTATTACCTGCTGGGGAGACAACAGGTACGGACAGACTGACGCGCCTTCAGGCACGTTCACCCAAGTTTCGTTGGGCCAATCGCACTCGTGCGGGTTGCGCGCTGACCGCACCGTCGCCTGCTGGGGCGGCAACTCCGGTGGGCAAGCTGAGGCGCCTTCGGGCACGTTCACCTCGGTTGCCGTCGGCTACCACTACTCGTGCGGTATACGCACAGACCGCACCGTCATTTGCTGGGGCGACAACCGCAGCGGGCACACTGACGCGCCCAGCGGCGCATTCGCCGAAATATCCACCATCGCTATAGCCATCAAGAACGTCGGATATGCGTGCGGAATACGTACCGACGGCACCATCGCCTGCTGGGGCGACACGAGGCCTGAATACCGAGTCGGGCAGGCTAGCCCACCAGCGGGAACGTTCACCGCAGTGTCTCTAGGTGCTGAGACTGCGTGCGGGGTCCGCACCGACGGAACCGTCACCTGTTGGGGAAAGAACGACTCTGGTGTGGTGACCAATACGCCGCCGGGGAAGTACACAGCTGTGGCTGTGGCCGGACACTATGCGTGCGGCTTGCGCACCGACGACAGCGTGACGTGCTGGAGTAACAAACACGTCCCGACCGGCAAGTTTGATTCGGTATACACGTCTCCATCATGCGGACGGCGGACTGACGGCGCCTTCGTTTGCTGGGGGGCACTTCGTCTCTCGAGGCCTGACGCTGCGCCGACGGGCACCTTCACCACCCTTCGCCTATCTGATAGCGTTACCGGATCGTGGTGCGGGCTACATACTAACGGTGCTATCACTTGCTGGGGTGACGACACATACGGACAGGCTGGCGCACCCTCGGGAACATTCAGAGCCATGTCTGCAGCCGAGACATTCCGTTGCGGATTACGCACCGACGGCACGATATCCTGCTGGGGAGACAACAGGTCCGGACAGACGGATGCGCCGCCGGGAACTTTCACCGCGATATCTGTATCTCCTAGCTTTGGCCACTATGCGTGTGGGGTTCGCACCGACGGCACGATTGCCTGCTGGGGAGACAACAGGCCCGGACAGACGGATGTACCGTCGGGAACATTCACCGCAATTTCTACGAATGACGACTATGCGTGTGGGGTCCGCACAAACGGCACAGTCACCTGCTGGGGTCGCAACGATTTCGGAGTGATAGATGCACCCAGTGGCTCATTCATTGCTGTATCCACGGGCAACAAACATGCTTGCGGCTTGCGCCCAGGCGGTGCCATCACATGCTGGGGCAACAACGATGTCGGGCAAACTGACGCACCGACGGGGATATTCACAGCTGTATTCGCGAGTGTCACGTCAACAGCGATGGTTCCCGGTGGCATAACCGGTCCTCGATTTGAGATCGCCTATTCGTGTGGTCTCCGCACAGACGGTACAATGACCTGCTGGGGGGACAGGTTCAACGAACATATCTGGGGTAACGCTGAACAACCCGTCGGCGAGTTCACCGTCATATGGCGGCGCACATCAGGTACGGGGTGCGGATTGCGCTCCGATGGCACCCTTGCCTGTTGGGGAGATACCAGTAACCTCCTCACCGACGCTGACCTGCCTGCAGGCAACTTCACTGCCATCTGGCAATACGGCGACAGGCCGTGCGGACTGCGCTCCGACGGCACGTTCAACTGCATGGCCGTTCGCTTTGACCGCGCTCCCTGAGTTAGGCCTCGGCGGCGTTCAGCCCTGCATTTGAGCTTTGGTCGTGAGAATCAGGAAGCCTGACAGAGTCGATGTGGTGGCATTGTCATGACTTAACAATGGATAGCAGAGTGTGGAACACTAGCCCCTTGGAGGCAATTTCCTCACCGATACGTTGCCGACCACATGATAGAGATGTTCGGCAATGATCTGCGTCGTGTTCTGGCTTGATGTAGCGACACCAATCGTTGACGGCATCTGTCGTAATAATGCAGGCGTCATCTCACAGCCACAGGAGCAGCCTCATTGATGAAAAAGTATCGTGCACAGTAGCCACTCATGTGGGGACTGGCAACGCTCATCCTTCTCGGGGCACTAGCCCTGATTGTTCATGAGTCTGGTGGGTTTGGGTGTGTGAGTCCGCGGAAAAGCCTCTCTGATCTGCGACGATGCGTGTTGTCAACGCACGCAGTGTGCAATTCAGAGAGGCATCTTCGAGGTGAAACTTAGCAGTGTGGCAAATGCGCGTCTGGCAGGCGGCGGTGAACGGGTGGCGTGGGGCGCGGGACTGTTCGCTTTGGGCGGTTTCGCGGACCGTGTCGGGCTGACCGGGGCGTGTTGTTGGTGCATCTGTTGCTGGTGCTGGCCGGGGGCGGCGAGGCGTGCACAGATGTCGAGCATCTGCGGTCTCAGCGGGACCTGTTCGGGCCGGTGGGGTCGGGCTCGACGCTGTATCGGGCGCTGGGGGCATCGACGGCTCGGGACTGGGGGCGATGTGGGGCGCCGCGGCGACCGCACGCGCCGAGGCGTGGTCGAAGCGCCGAGGCTCGGGTCCGTTGGTGGTCGACATCGACTCGACGCTGGTGGAGGTCCACTCGGAGAACAAGCAGGGCGCCGCGCCCCATTGCAAGGGCGGGTACGGGTTCGGTCCGATGGTCTGCTCGACTGGCGACGGGGAGCCGCTGTGGGCCAAGCTGCGCCCGGGTAACGCCGCCGCGAACGACATCGCCGATCACATAGAAGTGCTCGACGCGGCGGTCTCGGTGCTGCCCGCAGCTGACGCGGCGGGCCACCGCGCAGGCGACGACGCGGCGCTGGGGGGACGCGAACTGGTGCTGCGTGTCGACGCCGGGGGCTGCTCGGCGCGTATCGCTGAGGCATGCAGGGACCGCAACGTCACGTTTTTCATGTCCGCTCGGGCCACCGCGGGCATCGACGCCGCCATCGCGGCTGCCCGCTGCGATCCCCGACGGTGGACTGCTGCTGTGGCGAACCCCGCCCAGCGTCATCCCAAAGCGCATGTCGCGGAGCTGACCGATCTGGTGGACCTGTCGGGCTGGCCAGCACGGACACGGCTGATCATCCGACGCGAACCGCGCCACCCGGGCGCGCAGCGCAGCCTGTTCGAGAGCGACAACTTCCGCCTGCTGGGGATTCCTCACCGACGCCCAAGCCGGCCCCGCCCCGCTCGACCGCCTGATGAGAAAGCACGCCGACGTCGAAGATGCCGTCGCGCGTCTCAAGGACTCCGGGCTGATGCGCATGCCCTTCACCGCTTGGCACGCCAACTGCCCATGGGCAACGCTGTGCAACATCAGCGCCGCGCTCGTGCACTGGTTCCAGACACGACGCCTCACCGGGCCGCTCAAACGCGCAGCCCGCAAACGGCTCCGCTGGCAGCTGTGGCACCTGCCCGCGCTCGTATGCGAAACCGGCCGACGCACCTGGCTGCGGCTCCCCACCGCACACCCCGGCGCCCGAGCCCTGCTCGCCGCCCAGCACCCCAACTGAGCACCCAGCACCCCCAGCCGCCAACAGCGCCGCTCACGCGGCGGCCGACCCGTCGCGCCCACACACCCATGTCAGGGTCCAACACGGGCCCTGCGATCACTCCAGCCGCGCCCAACAGCACCCACCGGGTCCCGTCAAGCCGACAAACCCGCCCGACACACCAAAACACAACCCATAAAACCCTGAACAGGCATTCTCGTGAATAATCAGGGCTAGCGACACAATGTCAGCCGCAACACACCACCACCCGCATCACGCGCACGCAACTACACGCGCAGCGAAATCCAACGGGCCGCACCAAGGGACCCGGTTCAAGTCCCGAACGAGCAAATGATGTACCAGTATCATCCCAGCATTGCGGGTATACGTCATGTTGTGCGTCTGAACTTTGCCGCGGAGGGTGCACCGTGGAATGAACCAAGTCTGATCGTGTTCTCGCTGACGCGTGAAGGAGCATCAGATGACTGTCAGCGAGGGTCGGCGTCGACCGAAGAAGCTGTCCGCGGAGACGAAGTGGGAGATCTACTTGCAGGTCACGGGCGGAGAGATCACCCAGGCCGACGCGGCCCGGAAGTGGGGGGTCGATGTGTCGAGGGTCATCTCCATCGGCCGGACGGTGACCGACGCGGCGCTGGCTGGGCTGGCCCGCAAGCCGGGTCGCCCGGCCACCGAACGGAACTGGGAGCTCGAAGCGGCCCGGGCAGAGATCGGCCGGCTCACCGAGGCGATCAAGGTCCAAGCGATCGAGTTGGCCATTGTCCGGGGAAAATCCGGCTGGGACTGAACGGACCGGTCCCGGCGAGAGTCCCCGCCGAGGCCAAAGAGCTGGTCCTCAACACCGTCGACGACGCCGTTGCCGCCGGGTTCTGGCACACATGGGCCACCGGTGTGTGGCAGGTCTCCGACGACCGGGTGCACCGCTGGCGGGCCCGCCGACGCGAGCTGGGCACGCTCAGCGACCTCGCCCCGGGCGGCGCGCCGGTGCATGCGGTGGGGGCCGACGAAGTCGCGGAGGTCCTCGCTGTCGCCCAGGAGTGGGGACCGGTCGACCGGTCCCACCGCAAGCTCGCCCACCGCGGTTCCTATGTGGGCCCGGTGTGGGTGGCCCCCTCGACGTTCCGGCGCGTTCTGGCTGCCCACCCGCTTGTGCTGCGCGAACAGCCGCCGACACCACGGCGGCCCCGCACGCCATGGCCGCACTGGCTGGTCTACCGAACCGAACAGGATCCGGGGTCTGGGACGTCACCGGCTTCGGGCAGGCCCGGCGCTGCGTGTTCGCCATCGTCGAGGTGGTCTCGCGCTACTGGACCGCCAGCCTGGTCTCGACCGAGGAGACCTCCACCCAAGTGCGTGTCATCTTCGACCAGGCGCTGCTAGCCCAAGATCTCGACGAGCTGCTCACCGAGGGCCGCCTCGATCTCGACATCGACGACCCCGACCGGCCGATCCTGGTCGCCGTGTCCGACAACGGCCCGGCCATGACCAGCCCCCACACCCGCGCCTACATGGCGATGACGGCCATCGCCCAACACCCCCGCCGACCCCACACCCCCACCGACCAAGCCTGGATCGAGAGCTTCTTCAGCCACATCACCCACGAATGGCCCCACCTCAACGACATCACCGACCCGGCGCTGCTCGACACAGAGCCCGCACGCATCCGGATCGACTACAACGAAGTCCGGCGCCACGAAACGCTCGGCTACCTCACCCCCCGACGACGAACACCACCAACGACCAGAACCGATCCGCGAGGCCCGCCGCCAAGGCCTCCAACGAGCCCGCACACGACGGCTCGACCACAACCGCCGAACCACCACCAACAACCCCGCCAACACCCCATGACTTGGTTCATTACCCAGCCAAACTCCGCGAAAGACTCAGACACACCTCAGTCACTGTTCGCCGATCACGCTCCCCCTGCGGCCACGTCCTCGCAGGAACCCAAGGTCCAACACCCATGGCTCCCCGAATCACTCTGACCCGCGGGCTACGCTACGCCTATGTCAAAATACGGATCGACACCACATGCAATGTGACGACTCAAAACTCTGTGATGAAATCGCTGGGGCTGTTGACGGAATCGCGTTCCATGAGATCTACGCAGGTGACCCTCCGAGCCGAATCATCGGTCAGTCAGACAACTTCCTTCTCATCTGCGACATCTCACCGATCGTCGCTGGTCATTGCCTTCTCGTACCGCGCCATCACTACTTGGCTTTTGGACACATACCTGGCAATCTTGCAAACGAATTTGAAACTTTCCGCGCCGAGTGCGAACACCTTGTGGGTTCTATCTTTGGGTCGCCGACAGTACTCGAACATGGATCCTCCTCCACCATGTCGCCCTCTGCATGCGTTACCCATGCACACTGCCACATTGTCCCCAATGCAGCGGCCTCATACGATGTCTTTCAGGCTGACCGCCTGATAGGAAGAAGGGTGTCGAGCTGGCGTGCTTTAGCAGAACCCGCACGCAACGACCGGCCATACATCTACTATCGCGATCCACACGCTGGCGACGAATATCTATTCGAAGATAATCTCAGCAAGCGCCACCAGTACCTGCGAGTCGTCACGGCTGAAGTCTTTGATATTCCCGAACCTGATTGGGACTGGGCGATGAAGATACGTAAACACTTGCTTCGAGAAACCGTTAGCAGACTGGCGGCCTTCTCATGAGCCTGAGGATTTCTATCGACGGACCGACTGCGAGCGGGAAGACCACATTAGGAATGGCTCTAGCCCAGCGATATTCTGCCTCTTTCTTAGACACGGGCCTGACATTTCGGGCAATCGCGCTCTTATGTGATATCGAACGAGAGGTTGCTCCTGAGAATCTAGCAGGCATCTGGAGGAGGCGGATCGTCCATCAAGTTGCGGAACCGCCCGAATTTCGAGAACTCATCCGCATCGATGGCTGCGATGTAACCGCTGACATCTTCAATTATGAAGCCGATATACATTTGGATGATGTAGCCAAGTCCATCACGCTTCGATCGGAGATACTATCGTATCATGAAGCACTATTGACTGTTCCGCGGACTATTGCAGCAGGACGGGATGTATCATTGTCGTTGCTCGCCGACGCTCACCTCCACGTCTACCTTACGGCCGATTATAAGAGTCGTCGGATGCGTCGGCGCCAACAGACCCTGACAATGCCCGATCGGTCTATTGTGGTTGGTTGTACGACGAGTTTGGACTGCTCCGTCCAAGAAGAACTTGAGAAGCGAACTAATATGGTTCGAGTCGACACCTCACAGCTAACTCCCGATGCAGTATTGGATTTGATTTGTGAACGCATTAGTCGGAGGTCTGTTATATGAACGACGTTAGTGCAATCATCTCCGACGAGCCGACACGTATCGCGTCGATAATCGGCCGCTACGTGATGGGACAATCGGACTCTTTGGTAGCGACATCTGATGACGTCGGAGTTGATGTACGCCTCCAGACCGGTGCTGACCAATTCGACGACTGTGCCGTCTACTCCATCGGTACCGAACTCGCGCTCGTCGCAGGCAGCGATTTTGTTCGGGGCGTGGGCTTTTCGCTCTTTGAGCTTGGCCTTCTGACACTCCGTGACATCGGATACTATCTGGTTGCCGCGAACATGAGCGATGTAGCTTCAATGGGCGCGATTCCGATAGGTTTGCTCTCTGTCATCCGCTATCCTTCTAGCTTGACCGACGACGAATTTGGTCAACTCATTGCTGGAATAAACTCCGCTTGCACTGACTTCGGCGTATTGAATGTCGGAGGAGATATCGGTGGGGCCGAGCGGGTGTACTTGAGCGCCACTGGCCTTGGAATGTGCCACCAAGACCATGTTCTGCTCCGCAGCGGAGCAGAACATGGTGACCTCGTGGCAGTGACCGGAACCACGGGGCTGGCGGGCACCGCTATGGCCTATTTTACTAAGAAGGATGAAAGCGGATGGTCGGTGCCAGTCGATACCGAACGCCAGCTCCTCGATTCATGGCGGCATCCCCAGGCTCAAGTATTGGCTGGCCGCGTTCTCGGATCTCAGCGATTGGCATCAGCTTGTCAGGATTCATCTGACGGCTTGAAGGCGACCCTTGAACAGATCTCCGAAGCGTCTGGAGTCCAAATCGCGGTGGATGCGCATCGCGTTCCGGTGCACCCGGCCGTGGCGGCGGTGGCGCATGAGGCCGGAGTTGATGCCTTGGACCTCACGTTCGGCAACTCAGTGGATTTTCAGCTTGTGTTTACATTCGAGCCCGCAAAATTTGACCGGCTTAGTGCAGCTTTCAAGAAGTACGACCTCCAATTCCATATTATTGGCGAAGTTATGTCAGATAGAGGTGAGACGGGTGCCTTTCTCCGATTTGGCGAGGAACTAGAACCGCTCCCTGGAGTAGCTTGGCGCCATCAGATGGAATCATCGAGTGAAATAGCGGCCGAGATTCTTGGGAAACGCTAGACGCCTACGACGAAGCGGGACTCTAAAGGAGGATCGTGACTTTGCGCTATATTCGACACATAGATAGTACCGTCCTCTTTATTGCAACCGTGCTTCTTGCTCTCCGCGAGCAGAAGGAGTTCGCGTGGCTGTGGATGTCAGAACTTGGAAGATCTTCTTGGTTTCCATTGGCCCTTCTGGCACTGGGCAGTTTTTTTGGCATCGTGCAACCAGTAGTGCGCTGGTCGGAGCGGGGACAACTTCAGGATCGAATTGCGATGGACCACCAAATCAACAGTGCGTTTTCTAATATCTTGTCCCGCGTACTAGATCTCGTCCACCAAAGCAAGGATAATGAGATCCTTCAGCCAGCCGTTTCGTTGCAACTAGTTGAGGCTGACGACCCTTACGCCCTAAGTCACAGAGATATTGCTCTGCACATATGGCGCGCCAAGCGGACAATTCGACACCCCCTCGTTGGACAGCTGGTCCGCCTGCGCGCGATACGAATGGCCAGTACTCCTACCACTCAACCCGTAATATTCTTGCGCGGTAAGGGCGTGACGGGAGCGTGCTGGGAGCGTAATGATATCGTAGTAGCCGACAATATCAGCGCGCATCATGACGTTCATAGTCAAGAAGCTTGGTTGGATGTAACCAATAGCACTAGACGGAATCTCTCATGGACCGAACACAAGCGATCTAAGCATTGTGGTGCGATTTTGGCAACGCCGATACGCAGTGGCGAGCGCTTCAGTGGATGTATTTCCGTTGACTTACCCTATGGCGCGCGCATCTTGGAAGATGAAAACCTTCAGGAACTGGCGCAGCAGGTTGCAAACCGGATCGGCGAGCGTAGATTTCTAGGCGTATGACAGCATTAGCTGATTTGGATGGCCCTGCCGCCATGCAACGTACGGCGTCCACCTATGCAATGATGGCGGATCGCTATGTTGCCGAGACAATCAACTACGAGCGGTTCCCTGGTCTGCGTGAGGATATCTTGAGGTTCGAAGCTTCCGTTCCGGAGGCAAGGCCAATACTCGACTTGGGAGGTGGCTCAGGTAGAGATGCCCTGTTCCTTGCTCAACTCGGACGCCGAGTAATATTCGGTGACTTAGTCGCTGAATTCTGCGTGATAGCCAAGGGTGCAGGGCTGCCTGCAGTCCACCTTGACGCTGTGGCTCTTCCGTTTGGCGACGGCACATTTGGTGGTGTCCTATGTAGTGGCGTTCTCCTGCATGTGCCGCGGACCTGCTTGGGTGCGGCTCTCAGCGAAATTGCACGGGTTCTTACTGAGGACGGAATGGCTTGGATCAGTATGAAAGAGGGCCACGGCACGGAGTGGAAGTTGGATGGCTATATTGCGGGTGAACGACTCGTCAATTACTATACGGTCCCTGGCATCAGCGATACGTGCGAGGATGTAGGACTTGCCGTTGTTGGAGAGTGGCACGGCACCGCACGGCCTTGGTTTTCTCTTGCGGCCCGTCGGGTGACGGGGACCTGATTGTCGGTCCAGTTGTTATGGGTATTGTCGGTTGTGTTGTTTAGCGTATGCGGCGAGGGTTTGTCCGCCGGGTGATCGGTGTAGCCGGTTGAGGTGTTTCTGACTCTTCGCGACGGGTTGGGGTTGGGTTCAGACTGCGTCGGTGGGTTGCTGGCGGGTTGTGGTTGGTGAGAGTAGTGGTCTGGGTCATCGTTGGCTCCGGTGCCAGGCTCGGCGTTGTTGGTCGGCGGTGTGCATCCCGTGTTGGCGGGCGGCGCGGATGGTGTCGCCGCGGCCGTCGTGTTCGTCGTTGGGGGTGACGTAGCCGATGGCTTCGTGCAGCCGGACGCTGTTGTGGTGGGCTCGGATCCGTTCGAGTTCGGCGGTGAGCACGGCCGGGTCGGTGATCGTGGTCAGGTGGGGGTGCTCGCGTTTGGCGTGGCCCCACAGGGACTCGATCCAGGCCTGGTCGGTCGGTGTGGAGGGGCGGCCGAAGTGCTGAGCGATCGAGCACAGGGCCATGAACCGGCGGGTCTCGTTGGCGCGCATCTCGGTGCCGTTGTCCGAGATCGCCAGCAGCAACGGGATCGTGGTGTCGTCGGGCGGTTCGGCGTCGGGGTCGTCGAGGCGCGCCCGCAGCTCGTTGGCGGGCAGCCCTTCGTTGTCGAGACCGCGGCTGAACAGGACCCGGGCGGCGACCGAGTCGGGGTTGGCTGTGAGGTGGGCGCAGATCCATTTGCGGCTGACGAGGTCGACGATCGCGTACGCGTGCTTGGCGGCAGCGCAGCGTTCGAACTGGGAGCCGTCCCAGCACCACAGCTGGTTCGGGCGCCATTCATGCCAGGCCGGCCGCGGCGTCTTGGCGCTGCGCGCGGGCCGCGGGTCTCCTTGTAGGGCAAGGCCGTGACGGGCCAGGACCCGGTCCACTGTCGATGGCGATGCCCACACTCGCTGTTCGTAGGAGCCGCGGTGGGCGAGCTTGGGGTGCGAGCGGTCGATGTCGCCCCAGTCATCGAACAGCGCCAAGATCTCGGCCTCTTCGCACTCGAGGAGCCGATGGATCGGGTTCCCGCCCGCAGCGAGATCCTCGAGGCGGCCGGCGGCTCGGCGTTGTCGCCAGCGCCACACCCTGGCCCGGTCGACCTCGAGGGCCGCGCAGGCCCAGGTGAGACTCCAGCCGGCGCGCACAGCGTCGTCGATCAAGCCGAGCAGCGCTGCTTTGGCGGCCCCGTCGACGCGGGCGGGGATCGGGCCGCTCATCCCCAGTGCGATTTTCCCCGCAGCACCGCCAACTCGACCGCCTGCTCGATCACCGTGGACTGGAGCCGTTCGACTTCGGCGCGCAACGCGGCCGCCTCCGACGCCTCGGCGCGGGACCGGCGCGGCCGGCCCGGCCTCGAAGCCTGCAAAGCGGCGATCGCCCCGTCGCGAGCCACAGCGCGCAGCCGAGCGACCACCGAGCGATCCACCCCCGCCTCGGCCGCGGCGTCCGCTTGGGAAATCTGCCCCGACAGCATCCGCACCCACAAGTCGTACTTCTGCTCCGCTGTCAGCATCCGCTTCGGCTCTCGCTGCATCGACGTCATCGTTGACGGCCTCCATGATCAAGGCCAGCCACCGTGTCAGATGCAACCTGAAAGAACCAGAATCCCGTCGCGTTAAGTCAGACGCAACACACGGTTCTCGATGACGACGCGGGTTTCTGTGAGGTTGGCGGAGTCCTCGATGTTGAGGCATTCGTCGCGTAGCCGTCTGTTCAATGACTCGATGTGGCCGTTTTCCCGGGGCGTGCCGGGCTCGATGTAGGCCGTTTGAGTTCCTGAGAGCCTGCACCAGTCCCGCGGTGCGCCGACGACGAGATCGGGGCTGTTGTCCGTGCGCAGATGACTCGGCGCGCCCCGTGCGGCGGCGATCGCCTCGACGGTGGCGACGACGCCGTCGGCGTCGATGCTGTGGTCCATCTTGATGGCGAACGCTTCGCAGGTGTGCTCGGCGATGACGCTGAGCAGCTTGAGGCGCCTCCGGGCGGCAATCTCGTCGAACTGGAAGTCCAAGGCCCACACATGGTCGGGACGTTCAGCGCGCAGTTTGACGGCGGTGCCGTCGCCGAGGCGACTCCGTTTGTGGCGCCGCTGCGGGGGCCGCTGCAGCTCACAGGTAAGCCACAGCCGCAGAGTGCGCATGGGATTGGCCGTACGGCGTACCCGAGCGGCCACCTCGTTGGTCTTGCGCCAGCCCCAGCGGGATGGGTATTCGCGAACTCCCACAGCCACTGCCCATAGGTCTCATCAGCATCGGGGGGGGGGGGGGGTCAACCGCGGCTACCCGACCACACCGCACGCACGCCGCCGCGACACCCCGAACCGATCCACGACCCGCTCCACAGCGACCCGGCGACGGTCCGGGGTCACCATTTTCGAGCCTTCGCGTTTTCGTGGGGTTTGGGCTGTTGGGTTTGGCCGGGATGCGGTTGTGGCGCCGGTGGCCGAGGTGCTGGGCGAGGTGTTCTCGGAGCTGGTGGTTGTCGGCTTTGAGTCTGGTGATTTCGCCGAGGGCGGCTTCAAGGCGTTGTCGCAGCGATTCGGTTGATCTTCGTTCGGGTGGTGGAACGGGGGCAGCCTGGGCTGTGGCAACTCGGCGGAGTCGGTCGATGTCGGCTCGCAGGTCGGGCTGGCGGTGGAGCCAGGACCGGGACGCGCCTGCTGTGCGGGCGACGTGTGCGAGGATCACCGGTTGCGCGGTTGCGCTATAGCGCTTCGGTGGCGCGTTGGCGGGTCTGGACGGAGCATTGTCGGGCGGCAGCGGCGAGGGCGGCGGTCGCGGGGTGGTGTCTGCGATGTATTCGAGCGCGGCGACGAGCCGGTTGACGTTGTCGTGGACTTGGCGATGGTTGTCAGCGAGCCGGAACCGGCCGTCGGCTTCGGCGGTGGCGATGAGCAGCCGGGTCTCGTCGCGTTGGCGGCGGTGGATTGCGAGAAACGCCGGGGTGGTCTGAAAGTCGGGGCAGGTGAGGCAGGCGTTGGGGTGGGGGCAGTGCTGTTGTGGTGGGCGTCCGCAGTGGCCGTTGGGCAGGCCTGGCCTGGACGCGGGCCATGTTGTGGGTGGTCCACTCGACTTGGGCGGTGAGCGCGCCGGGGTCGTAGGCGATGCGTTCTCCGGCGAGGTCGACCCGCTGCTGGCAGCAGTCGTCGAAAGCTGCGCGGACGGTGGTGTCATGGAGCTCGGCGTAGCGGGCGGTCATCTGGGGGCTGGCATGGCCGAGGAGCCGCTGGATGACGTGTTGGGGGACGCCCATGTTGATCAGCCGGGTGCCGAAGGTGTGGTGAAACTGGTGGGCGGTGACCCGGACGGGCCGGCCGGTGTCGTCGCGCAGGTCGATGCTGTGTTGCCAGCGGGCCAGACGCCGCCGCAGCGTGGCGTCGCTGAACGGTCGGATCGCGTCGGGGTTGGATCGCGGGGCGGGGAACAGCACCGGCGAGGCGACGGGCCAGCGGTGGAGCAGATGCCTCTGTTGGGCTCGGATGGCTTCGGCGGCGGCGGCGCTGAGGGGCACGAGCTGCTCGGTGGCCATCTTGGTGTTGAGGTAGCGGAGGCAGGGCCATCGGGCGCTGTGGTCGATGATCGGGTTGAACGGCAGCGAGCAGGCGTCGTTGGCCCGCAGGCTGGTCTCCATGATCACGGTGACCAGCGCCCGCGTCGTGGCGTCGGGCAGCATGCGAGGCATTCGGGGTCTTCGAGCTGGGCCATGACGAACTCGGGGATGAACCGGGGCAGCGGCCGGGGTCGGCTGGGCAGGTCGTCGTGATAGATCGCTGCAGTCGCGGGCAGTCGGGGCAGCCAGCCGTGGCGTCGGCAGGCATCGAGAAAGACTCGCAGACACGTGATGTAGGTGCTGGAGGTGTGAGCAGCGAGATGTGAGGCGGCTGACCACACCAGATAGGACTCCAGCGCGTCGCGGGTGACGACAGCCTCGTCGGAGGCTCGGGGATCGCGTCGGCCGAGGAACCGGCTGAGCCAAAGCCTCGCCCGCGCATCGAGATGCACGCTGCCGAAGGTCGTGCCCGACCCCAGCCGAAGCCTCGCCCAGCGCTTCACCGCGGCGCGCAGCCACCGCTGGTCGATGGTGTCAAAACGGGTTTGAGCCGGCGACCGGGTCACCTTGATCCCCAGCCGCGAGGCGACCCAGACGTCCGACGCGTACTCGGCTTCGATGTCGATGCCGCCGAGGTCGCTCAGACTCCGGTAGGCATAGCGGACGAGCCCGATCGTGGGGCTCGGGTCCCTGCGGCCCCGGGACCTCACCTCATCTAGCCAGTCCTCCATCGGCCGATCCAGCAGCGAGCCGGCGCCGCTGTCGGCCACCAGAGCGACCAAATGCCTCACCGTCGAGGGCGGCACCCTCACAGTGCGGTCGTCGTGGCGGCACCCCAGCACGTACGCGACCTCCAGGCGGGCCCCGACGGCCAACGCCGACAGATCGAAGCCATCCACGCCCTCTGAGCCGGCCCGGACCGCGACTGCAGCGGCCCCCGCCTTGAACTCCCCGAGGTCGGGCTTGCCGTGGCTGGCCCACCGTTGGTCGTGAGCAGAGCACAGACCCCGCGCCCAGGCGCCTGCACGCACCAGCTCGGTGGCGCGGCTGTGGCGCAGCGTGCGCGGGGCGAACTCGATGCCCGTGCGGGCTCCCAGCCGCCGCTCCCGCATCGTCCCCATCTCGCACCTCCATCAACGAGGTGTTGCGACGACCGATTGAATTCGGCCAATTCGCCGCACTCCGTGTGCATGCAATCGCTGTGGAGCCGCACCAGCGGTGCCGACACCGGCACCGTTGCTGGCGACGAGCACTTGACCCGGGCCCCATTCGCGCTGTCGGCACGGGCCACGATGCGCACCTCCCGGCGGCGGCTCACGAAGTCCTCGTGTCGCCGACCAAGCGCCTGGCCGTCCCGCATGTCCGTCTCGGCCAACAAGGCGAACAAGAACCGGTCCCGCAGCCGGGTGCACGCCGCCAAGATCACAGCGATCTCCTCGACGCCGAGCACAGCCGGCAGCCGCCGCGGCACACGCAACCCAACCGGCCGCGTGCGCACCGGCCCGCCACCAGCGATGCCGCGCAAGAACGGCCTGCAGGAACCCCGAGACCCGCTCCGCCACGCCACCAACTCGCCCGCCACGCCCATGCCGCCGCTGCGAGCGCGCAAGCCGTAGAACCCAAACAGCGCGGCCAGATGACGGTTCACCGTCGCCGCGCCGCGAACCGCCGCCCTGTCATCGAACACGATGGCGTTGTCCGCCGGAGCCCGCAGCCATGTCACTTGAGCTACCTGAAGATCGTGCGATTTTCATGTTCTGACGCCCAGAATGTTCGCGCGGACGAACATAAAGCCAAGTCGTGAACAGGACCGAATGACGCCCGCCTGAACGAACCTCAGAGTCGGTCTCTGCCTAATGTCCGGTGAAGGTCGGGGGCCGCTTCTCGAGGAACGCCTTGACCGCTTCCTTGGTGTCCTCGGTGGTGAAGTTGAGCGATTGAGCCATGCCTTCGCCTTCGAGCGCGGTTGCGAAGTCAGCCGAAGCGTTGAGCATGAGCAGGCGCTTGGTCATTGCGACGGCAATCGGGGGCCCGGCGGCAAGCCGGTCGGCCCAGTCGCCGACGAATGCGTCGAGGTCGCCGTGGGGCACCACCTTGTTGACGATGCCGAAATCCTCCGCCTGCTTGGCGTCGATGACGTCTGCGAAGAAGGCCAGTTCCTTGGCGCGGTGCAAGCCGATGAGCCGGGGCAGGATCCACGTTCCGCCGAAGTCCACCGAGAGGCCGCGGCGGGCGAAGATCTCGCTGAAGCGCGCCTGGTCTGAGGCCACGATCAGGTCGCAGGCGAGAGCGAGGTTCATGCCGGCGCCTGCGGCCACCCGTTCACTTTGGCAATGACGGGAACCATGATCGAGTAGAGCGCCGACACCGTCTGGTGAATCACGTTCAGCCCCTGCAGCGGGTGCCTCTTGGGCCCGTCGTCATCAGTTGCGAGGTCGGCGCCGCTGCAGAAGGCGTCACCCGCGCCGGTCATCACCACGCAGCGCACCGTGGGATCACCGCCGATCTCGTTCCACGTCTCGCGCAGCTCGGTGAACATCGTGGGGCTCGCCGCATTGAGCCGGTGCGGCCGGTTCATGGTGATGGTGACGACGCCATTGTCCGCAGCGTCGATGATCAGTGTTTCGAGCTCTGCCGATTCCATGCGCAGCGACGCTAGTGATGGGGCTCGCGCTGCGCCCGCCGGCTCAAGTTCTTTGTTGAGCCTTCGTCTTTTTTTGGGATTCGGGCTGCTGGGTTCGGCGGGGTTCATGTTAGGAGGAGTCCGCGGGCTTCGAAGTTGGCGTAGTTGGTGAAGCCGTGGGCTCGGCGTCGCAGGACTTGGAGCAGGTTGTTGGTTCCTTCGATTCGGCCGTTGCTGGGCCGTCCCGTTCGGTGCCAGTCGAGGATCTGGGCATGCCAGGCCAAGAAGGCGTCGACGGTGTCGCTGAACTCGGGGATCTGGCCGGTGGCGTAGATGTCGGCGAAGCGGTCGAGCGCTGCCATCGCGCCTTTGTGGTCGTCGGCGAGATAGAGGCCGTGCAGCTCGCCGAGCGCGTCCCAGGCTGGGTTGAGCCGTGGATGGGCGGCGAACAGGACGTCAAGGCGGGCCTGGTCGGCGGCGTCGAGCTTGTCGGGTCTGCGCATCAGCAGGAATCTCGCCCTGAACACGTCGCGGTCGAAAGCGGGCTTGGAGCCTTCGGGGCGGCGCTGGACGTCTCGGCGGACCGCGGTGAGCCCTGCTTGGAACCATCTGATGACCCGGTACCGGTCCAGGACGTGGCGGGCGTGGCCGAGCCGGGCGTCGATCGCTGCTTTGTACGCCGCCGAGCCGTCGGAGACGACGACCTTCACGGCTTTGCACCAGCGGGGCCCTTGGGCGGCCAGGAACGCGCTGAGCGCCTGGGCGTCGCGGTGGGGCACCATGGCGAGCACCTCGCCGGTGTCGCCGTTGACGATCACCGTCACGCAGCGGTGCCGCTTGCGGATCGAGGTCCCCTCCACCCCCAGCACCCGGCATCTTTGGCGGCGGCGGTGCTCGCCGACCAGCCCCGCCCATGCGACCACCAGCGAGTTCACCAGCTTCCAGCTCACCTGGTGGCGTTTGGCTGCCGCGTTGACCGTCATCGCACGGGCGTCTTTGACCAGCCGGCGCGCCAGACGCGCCGTGACGCGGCCCTCGAACCCCTGATGGCCCTCACTGAAACGGCTGCCGCACGGCTCGCACACCAGCCGCCGCCGCTCCCAGATCAGCGTCACCGGCCGCCCCGACACCTCCAAGTCGCGGATCTTGTTGTCCCCGCGGTCATGAACCTTCCCGCTCGGGACCCCGCAATCGGGGCATCCGGGGCGGCGCACCGTCGAGCACACCCGCACCACCAGCTCCTCCGGCGCGTCGACGACGACCCCCTCCACTTTGATGCGCCACAGCCACAGCCGCACCGACATAACATCACTCGCCATCGAGGCCCTCCAGGGTTCGGCGTCTCCAAACACCGATCCCCCCACGGCCTCGACCCCTACAAACGGACCCTCAACCCAACCTCATCCCAACAAAAGACGAAGGGCCTCTTTGTTTGGCCCAGTTTGTGAGCCGTTCGACGGTCTGTCCCATGTCGTCATTGCTGCCGGCAAATGAGAAGCGAATGTAGCGGTGGCCTTCGGCGGGATCGAAGTCAATGCCGGGCGTGGTGGCGATGCCCAGTTCCCCAAGCCAGACCGCAGCAAGCTCGGCGCTGTCATCGGTGAGGTGATCGACGTTCGCGTAGATGTAGAACGCCCCATCGGGCGGGGCAATGCGATCGATCCCAGCAGCCGGCAGCCCGTCGAGCAGGATCTGTCGGTTTGCCGTGTAGCGCGCCACGTTTGCCTCGAGCTCGTCGATGCTGTCGAAGGCCCCCAACGCTGCGTGCTGAGAGACCGTGGCAGCGGCGATGGTGGCGTTCTGGGCGAGGCGCTCGACGGGCGCAACCAACTCGGGCGGCAGCAGCAGCCAGCCCAGGCGCCAACCGGTCATCGAGAAGTACTTGGAGAAGCTGTTCACCACCACCGCGCTCGGGCTGTGGGCCGCCGCAGTGGCTGCTTCGCTGCCGTAAGAAATGCCGTGGTAGATCTCATCGGAGACGAGCCGCACGCCAGCGGAGTGGCACCAACGAGCGAGCCGACCTAACTCGTCGGCGATGAGCATGGTGCCGGTCGGATTGGCGGGGCTGGCCACCACCAATCCGTCGAGCGGACCGGCACCTTCAACCATCTCGGCGGTGAGCCGGAATCCCGTCTCGGGTGTGACTGCGATCTCGACGACGTCGATGTCCAGCGCTTCGAGCGTGTTGCGGTAGCACGGGTAACCCGGAGCTGTCACTGCCACGCGGTCGCCCGCCTCGAAACACGAGAGGAACGCGAGCGTGAACGCTCCGCTGGCACCCTGGGTGATGACGATGCGGCCAGGGTCGGCGTCGTGGCCGTACCAATCGGCATAGTGCTGGACCAGCCGGGCACGCAGGGGCTCGATCCCGACCGCATCGGTGTAGCCCAGCACGTCGTTGTCGATTGCGGCCTTTGCGGCCGCACGCGCACCCGCAGGCGCGGGCGAGGACGGCTGGCCGACCTCCATGTGCACGACATCACCACCCGTAGCTTCCCGCTGCGCGGCGGCGCGCATCATCTCCATGACGAAGAACGGCGCAATGTCTGCGCGCCCGGAAACCTTGATTCCACTCATGGTTCAGTAGTCGATGCCCTTCTTGGCCCGGATCCCCGCGTCGTAGGCGTGCTTGGTCTTGCGCATCTCGGTCACGGTGTCGGCGAGGTCGATCATCCAGCCGGGTGCGTCGCGCCCCGTCAGCACCAAGGACACGTGGGTGGGCCGGCTCCGGAAGGTGGCCTCGACATCGGCCGCGTCGATCCAGCCCCAGTTGAGCGGATAGGTGATTTCGTCGAAGACGACCAGCCGGTGATCGCCCGCGGCCACGAGCGCCTTGCCGTGCTGCCACGCCTCGCGAGCCTCAGCCTCATCTCGGGTGAGGTCGTTGCTGTCCCAGGTGAATCCCTCGCCCAGCGACCAGAAGTCGATGCCGAGCGGTTCGGCCATCATCTGCTCTCCGGTCACCCAGTCATCGGACTTGAGGAACTGCACCACCGCGACAGGCCAGCCGCGGGCGCGAGCTCTCATTGCCGTGCCGAACGCGGCCGAGGATTTGCCCTTGCCGTCGCCGGTATTCACCACAACGAGACTGCGAGCGGTGCGCAGACCGTCGGGGCGGGGGTCCTCGGTGGGCGGCGTGTCGGCGGATGTGGGGGAATCGGTCATCGGGTGCCTCCATTGGTGGGTGCCCTCTCGATCGTCGAGTTCGGGCTCGAGTTGGTCGCGCTCGGGACGATCACGGGGCCGTCGGGGTCGTCGAGGATGCGAACTTTCGCATTGAAGTGCTCGGAGATGTTCGCAACGGTAAGCACCTCGGCCGGTGATCCGCACTGCGCGATCCGGCCGTCCGAGAGGATCGCGACCCGGTCGCCGTATCGGGCTGCGAGCGTGAGGTCGTGCAGCGTTGCAATGACGGTCAGCCCGTGCTCGCACCGCAACGCCTCGACGAGTTCGAGCACGTCCTGCTGATGTCCGAGATCCAACGCTGTGGTCGGTTCGTCCAGCAGCAGAACGCCGGTCTGCTGGGCGAGCGCCCTTGCAAGCACGGCCCGCTGACGTTCGCCTCCCGAGAGCGACTGGACAGTGCGCTCGCCGAAGCCGCCTAGATCGAGTCGTTCCAGAACTTCGGCAACGATCCGGCGGTCACCGGCGGTCTCCGCGGAGAACACGCCTCGGTGGGGTATGCGTCCGAGCTGTACGTAATCGGCGACGAGCATTCCCGGAGGGATCACCGGTGTCTGGGGAACGTAAGCCACATGGCGAGCACGCGCGGCGCGGCGACGTTCTCGAATTCCGTTGATCTGGATCTTCCCGCGGAACGGCACCAGGCCCAACACCGCTCGAAGCATCGTGGTCTTGCCGGCGCCATTGGGGCCGATGATGTTCACCCATTCCCCTGCTGAGACGGTCAGATCGACACCGTCGAGCACCTGCGCGCCATCGAGGTTGACTTCCAGCGCTTGGATCCTGACGGCGTGGCCAGGCGAAGCAGTGGGTGCGGCACCCTCGACGGGGACCGCAGCGGCGGGGGCCACAGATGGCAGAGCCACTGATTCGGTCACCAGATCTCCCGACGCGTCGTGCGCAAGACGAGCACGAAGAACGGCGCTCCCAGGAAGGCAGTGACGACCCCGATCGGCAATTCCGCCGGCGACAGCACCGTGCGTGCCCCCAGGTCGGCGAACACCATGAACGCCCCGCCGAACAGCACCGAGAGCGGCAGGACGACTCGGTTGCTGGCCCCGAACGCGAGCCGCACCGTGTGGGGCACGATGATGCCGACGAATCCGATCAAGCCGCTGACCGACACAGCCGCAGCTGCGGCCAGTGAGGCCGCGAGCACCACGATCAAGCGCACCTTTCGGGGTTCGATGCCGAGTGCGGCGGCCTCCTCGTCCCCGACCGCGAGCACGTCGAGCGCCCGGCGGTAACGGAGCACGACCGCTGTGGTCAGCACGAAGTACGGGAGCATCAGTGCCGGTTCCGACCATCCCGAGGTCGCGATGCGGCCCAGGATCCAGGCGAAGATCTTGCGAAAGGCATCGCTGTTGGCCTGCAAGACGTAGGTCTGGCATGCCGTCAGGAAGCTGGCTACGGCGATTCCGGCCAGGATCAGCGACGCCGTTGAGCGGCCGCCGACGTGTCCTGCGGCGTAGGACACCGTCACCGCAATGAGCCCTCCGGCGAACGCGGCGAGGGGCACTGGGTCCAGGGCGCCAGCGCCGTCGCCGAGGTTGTTGGTGATGGCAATGGTCGCGCCGAGGCCAGCGCCTGCAGCGATGCCCAGCAGGTACGGGTCGGCGAGCGGGTTGCGGAACGCGGCCTGGTATGTCGCGCCGCTCATCGACAGCGTGGCGCCCACGAGCAGGCCGAGCACAACACGGGGAAGGCGAATCTCCCGCACGATCGCTGCGTGTGCCGAGCTCAGCCCAGAGTCGAACGTGAGGCCGGGCAGCGCGTCGAACAGCTCCAGTACCGCCCGGTGAACAGGGATACCGGCCGGGCCAATCGTCAGTCCGGCAGTCACGGCGATCGCAACCGCCGCAAGCCCCGCGATGAGCGCTGCGGGCCGCAGACCCGACGGCCGAAGCGTTGCCTCGGTCACCTCAGGGCCGAGCGACATGGGTGAGCCGGCCATGTCCAGTGCCGATCAGCTCGCTGCGCCGATATCTCGGAGCACGTCGGAGATGGCGGCGATGAAGTCCACCAGGCGGGGTCCCCACCTAGAGACAATGTCGTCGCTGAGTTCCACAACCCTGCCCGTCTGCACGGCCGTGAGCTCGTCCCAGCCGGGGCGTGCAGCGACAGTCGCAGCGTTCTGGTCGCAGCACAGCGTGTCGGCCAGGAAGATCACGTCGGGGTTGGCATCCACCAGGTATTCGTCGCTGAGCTGTGGGTAGCCGTAGGAGGTGCCGTCGGCGTCTGCGCGATCGGCGACGTTCTCAAGCCCGAACAATCCATAGACCTGGCCGATGAACGTGCCGCTCGTGACGGTGTAGAGGGTGTTGTCGAGCTCGAGGTAGTAGCTCAGACCCGATGCGTCGGGCGCAGCTGCAATCAAGTCTGCGATCTGCGCTTTCATGTCGGCGGCGAGCTGAGCCGCCTCGTCGACCTGACCGGTGACTTCGCCAAACTCGGCAATCTGGGCGTAAACGTCCTCGAACACGAACGGCGCGTCATGCGCGAGCACGGCGATGCCCAGCGCTTCGAGGCCGGAGATGAGATCGCCATCGGTCTGCAGCACCACGAGGTCCGGCTCGTATGCGGCGATGGCCTCGAGATTGGGGTTCCAGCCGTCGAGGTCAGTCACTGGCGCTTCAGGCGGGTAGTACGAGAACTGGTCGACCGCGACCACGCGGTCGCCGGCGCCGATGGCGAACAGGATCTCGGTGCCGACGGGCGAGATCGAGACGATCCGCTGGAAGTCGCGGTCCTCGGCAGAGCCGGTGTCGCTGCCGGTGCAAGCGGCCGCCACAAGACTCAGGGCGAACACTGCCCACAAGAACTTCCGCGGCAGCGAGGCTCGTCTTGTTGGGGTACGGCTCATGGTGCTCTCCCTTCTGCTCGAGTTCAGGGCCGAGCAGCGGGAGCTCCCACCGCGCGAGCCGCTCCTTCCTCGAGGAATCGGATCTCGTCACGGCGGTCGAGAGGCGATCGGACTCGTCCCCCGGAGGGGCATCACCGTTGCGGGACAGTGCCGGGATCTCACCGGCTTCGCTCGCGACAACCGGGGGCGAGTCTAGGAGCCGCCCCGTGCCGACGTTTCCCTAATGCGAGGCGGCAGTCGAGCTGGACTTGCGCATGCGCAAGTAGCTGATGGTGATCGGCACTGTCAGGCACACGAGGATCACAAAGTTGACGCGTCCGTTGATGCCCGGCGGGTACACCGGCTCCACGAGGTAGTGCGAGATGAAGCCCGTCTCATAGGGCTCCTGCTCAGCGTGGCGCAGGAACCACTTCTCCCACACGGTCAGCGGGCAGTCCGAGCCGGTGATGTTGACGACGCCCGCTACGCCAATTGCTCCAAGGTGCCACTTCGTGAGCTTGGGCCAGCGCCGAGCCATGAACCCGCCCACCAGCAAGAACACGATGTAGCCCAGGTGAGACGCGGCCACGAGGCGCGCCAGCCCGACACCGACCATCGCCGCGACGCTACTGGCGCATGCTCTCGCTCCTCGTAGCTGGCTGAAGCAGCGTCGGTGAGTGCGGTCGGGGCGCGAGAAGGCAGACTTACCGAATGGGCACGGCGATGATGACCGACCTGTACGAGCTGACCATGCTCGATGCGGCTTTGCAGTCGGGGGTCGCGTCACGGCGCGCGTGCTTCGAAGTATTCGCCCGGCGACTGCCGCCAGGCCGTGGCTACGGCGTCGTGGCGGGGCCGGGGCGCCTGGCCAAGCTGCTGGCCGACTACCGATTCGAGGCCGAAGATCTGGAGTACTTGGCGGGCCTCGGCCGGTTCAGTGACGGCTTGCTCAAACACCTCGCCACGTTCCGCTTCGACGGCGACGTCTGGAGCTACCGCGAGGGCGACTTCTACGTGCCCGGCAGCCCGGTGCTGCGGGTGGACGCCTCGTTCGGCGCTGCGTTGCTGGTCGAGACGCTGGTGCTGTCGGTGCTGAATCACGACTGCGCTGTGGCCTCGGCGGCGGCCCGCATGCACGATGCAGCGGTTGGACGTCACCTCATCGAGATGGGCGGCCGCCGCACGCACGAGCTGGCGGCGGTCGCAGCTGCACGCGCCGCGTGGCTGGTCGGCTTCGACGCGACCTCCAATCTGCTGGCCGGCACGCAATACGGGATCCCGACCGCTGGCACGGCGGCGCACGCCTTCACGCTGGCGCACCACGACGAGGAAGCCGCATTCGATGCGCAGATGCGCGCTCACGGACTCGAGACAACGCTGCTCATCGACACCTATGACCTGCGCACAGGCCTGGAGCGTGGTCTGGCTGCCGCGAAACGGCTCGGCGGGGTGCCCGGCGCAGTCCGCATCGACTCGGGTGACCTGACAGTGGAAGTGCCGCGAGTCCGGCACTGGCTCGACGATGCAGGTGCCGAAGCGACCCGCATCGTGGTCTCGGGTGACCTGGACGAATACCGCATCGCCGACCTGGCGGATCTGGCGGTTGACGGCTACGGCGTAGGCACTCAGCTCGTGGTGGGTTCTGGACACGCGACCGCTGGCATGGTGTACAAGGCGGTCGCCATTGCTCGGCACTCGGGCAGGTTCGAACCGGTCGTACCGGTGCACAAGGAATCAGAGGGCAAGGCCACCCGCGGCGGGGTAGTGCGGCCGTACCGCGTGCTGCAGGACGGCATTGCGACGGCCGAGGTACTGGTCGAGCGTGACCGTCCGGGCCCGGCCGACAGCCGTCCCTTGCATGTGCCGCTCGTGCGGGATGGGCGGGCTGTCTATCCCTACTCGCTCAAACGGGACCGGCCATTCCACCAGCGAGTCCGCGCCGAATTGCCCCCATCGATGCGGAGCCTCGACGGCGCTCCGGCCTTCGAGGCCCAAGTCGCGCCTGAATCCAGCTTGAACTAGGTGCCCGGCTGGCGCACCAGGCGCAGATATGGCAGCGGTGCCTCCCAGCCGTCGGGGTACTTCTCGGCGGCGGCTTCGTTCGATACAGCGGGAACGATGATGACGTTGTCGCCCTGCTGCCAATTGGCAGGCGTAGCCACCTGCTCGGCAGCAGTGAGCTGGCACGAATCCAGCAGACGCAGGATCTCAGCGAAGTTGCGACCGGTCGTCATCGGGTAGGTGAGCGACGCCTTGATCTTCTTGTCCGGACCGATGATGAACACCGTGCGAGCCGTCGCGTTGTCGGCAGCCGTGCGGCCCTTGGAGGTATCGCCGGAATCGGCGGGAAGCATGTCATAGAGCTTCACCACATTGAGCTCGGGATCGCCGATCAGCGGGTAGTTGACCTCGTGGCCGGTGGCCGATGCGATGTCGGCCTTCCAACCCTGGTGATCGCTCACACCGTCAACGCTGATGCCGATGATCTTGCAGCTGCGTGCGGCGAAGTCGTCCTTGAGGCCGGCGACGGCGCCCAACTCGGTTGTGCACACCGGGGTGAAGTCCTTCGGGTGGGAGAAGAGCAGCGCCCATCCATCGCCGATCCAGTCGTGGAATGTGATCTCGCCTTCGGTGGTGCTGGCGGTGAAATCAGGAGCAGTGTCATTGAGGCGCAGTGCCATGTTTTTCCTCCGGCAAAAGGCGTGCCTCCGACGGCACGAACCGTTGGGCACAGGTTAGCTGGCTTAGGCGACAAATCCGACCTGATTAGTCAGGAATTCATCGGGCGACCAGTCGGCTCACGGCGATGGGTGTGCTTCCGCTCAGCAGCAGTCCCGTATCGGGGTGCCGTCGGCGTGGTGGTAATGAACTGTGGGTCGTTCGTTGAGCGCCCGGTCGCCGGTCGGCGCTTGCGTCGTCGTGAAGACTCCGGCGGCCGCGCCCAGTTCCAGTGCGCGTTCCACGTCCACGACTCGGGGCCCGCACCGCCGCACCTCCGCAGATGCAACGTCATCGGCGTCGATCGTGTGCTCCCGATCGCCGTCGAGCGACAGGACGGTCGGACCCCGAAGCTCCACCGGAACTCCCAGGGGGACCTCACGATGGTCGAGCACAGAAACCGTGCGGTACAACCCGGGTGCCAGCGCCACGCGCATCGGCTGTCCACCTGGACCGCACTCCACCAGCACACCTGCGTCTTCGTCAAATGAACAGGGCCGCAGAAGCCCCGCGAGCGAGCTGAGCCCGATGCTCGCAGGGTGGGCACGCGACACCAGCACCTGCCGTATCAGCGCTCCGTCGGCGGGCATCCGGTTGCCGACGAAGTCGTCGGCCAGCGTCACAGCGTCAATGAGCGCGATGTCTGTTGCGCCCCCCGCAAGCCGGACGCAGATCAGCTTCGCGCGCGGAGCGCACAACGCTGGGTCCACGGCGCCGCTGGCCAAAAGGCCAGCGGCGGCACCGGCGACAGTCGGCTCAGTGAGGCTGGGGAACACGTTGTTCGTGCCGGTGGACATGGGCACCAACGTGGCTTCGGGCCACACCCCAGAGATCGTGCGGTTCGTGCCGTCGCCGCCCAGCGTTATGAGCACGCTGACGTTGCGGGCTCGCATTGCCTCGACGGCACGCACCGTGTCGGCCGGCGACACTGTCGCCCCTACGTCGACGATCTCGATCTCGGCGTTGATGCGCAAGTCGGTGAGCGCTCCGGTGGCGATCCCAAATGGCTCTGCCATGGCCACAATGCGCGTGGCCCCGGCCGTCACCGCGCCGATCACCGCTCGGGCGATGCGGTTGCGCTTGTCCTCGGTGGTGGACACCGCACCGCGCGCCGCTACTCGGCGCACGTCGCGCCCCGAGACGGGGTTCGCGATGATCCCGATGGTGCCGTCAGCCGAGCCGCGGCCATCGCGGCGGTCGCTCAGTTTCGAAACCGGTCCTGCCATCGTCCGCCGACGCTAACCACCCTCGTCGCCTGAGCGCCGCGCGGCGCTCCGAACTGTTGTACTTGGGTCATGGCCGGTGGAATCGAGAATGAGAGCCACAGTCCACCCGGACCGCGCACGTGGTCGCCCGCAGCACTGACCATCGCGGGTGCAGATTCCTCCGGCGGTGCGGGCCTCGCGGCCGATCTGCGGGCGTTCGCGGCGTCGGGCGTGCACGGAGCGTTCGCCTTGACACTGGTCTCGGCACAGAACACCACAGAGATTCGAGCGGTACAGCCCGTCGATGCCGAGTTGGTGGCGGCGCAGATTCACGCAGTGCTCGACGACATGCCGATAGCGGCGTCCAAGACGGGCCTCTTGCTCACTGCCGAGACGATCGCGGTCGTGGCATCAATCGCTGCCCGCCGTCTCCCCCAATTGGTGGTGGATCCGGTGCTCGTCAATGGGGCCGGTGAGCCGATGCTCACCCCCGATGCTGAACGATCGGTGGCAACTCGGCTCCTGCCGTGCGCTCGCGTCGTAACACCCAACCATCTCGAGGCGGGACGGTTGGTGGGAAGAGATCTTCCCGGCGAGCCCGAGGCGTGGATCGAAGCGGCCCATGAGCTCGCGGCTGCGGGTCCCGAGGCCGTCATCGTCACCGGCGGCCGTCTCCGAGGTGGGGCCACCGTCACCGACGTTGTGGTCCTCAACGGCAGGGTCCGGCTGCTGTCGGCCCCGCGTATCGAGACCCGCAATGTCCGAGGGTCGGGCGACATCTTCTCGGCCGCAATCTGCGCTGAGCTGGCGAAGGGCACTGACCTTGATTCAGCTATCGATCGCGCTCACACCCTGACAACACGCGCTATTGCAGCTTCAGCGACTCGCCAGCTCGGCGGCGGCCAAGGACCTGTCGACCCGTTCGCTGTGTGAGGCCGGACCGGTTCGGACCCATCTGCGTACACTGCGAACGCTGTTCGTGACGCCGTTCTTGAGCTCGTCTCAGCGGCGGCGAGGCCGCACACCCCAGGAGGCACCCGGTGACACGCGAGCGCTGGCAAACGGAGTTCGAGGCCACCGAGGTGCGAGAAGCCGACTTCGAGACGATGAGCGGCATCGAACTCGAGCCGCTCTACGGGCCGGTTGACGACGAACCCGATTCAGAAGTCGGCTGGCCTGGCCAATTCCCGTACACGCGCGGCGTGCATGCCAGCGGTTACCGCGGCCGGCTCTGGACGATGCGCATGTTCGCAGGCTTCGGCACTCCCGAAGACACCAACAAGCGTTTCGGTGAAATCCTGGCAGCAGGCGGCGGCGGACTGTCCACGGCATTCGACATGCCCACCCTCATGGGCCTCGACTCCGACGACGTGATGTCGCTGGGCGAGGTGGGCCGCTGCGGCGTCGCCGTCGACACCATCGACGACATGGCGACCCTTTACGACGGCATCGACCTCGAGGCGACCACCACGTCGATGACCATCAACGCACCGGCCGCCACCATCTGGGCGATGTTCGTGGCCAATGCCGAAGAACACGGCGCGCACCGCCGCAATCTCGGCGGGACGCTGCAGAACGACATCCTCAAGGAGTATCAAGCCCAGAAGGAATGGGTGTATCCGCCACGCCCGTCCATGCGACTCGTTGCCGACACCATCGAATTCGCCACCGAAGAGATGCCTCGGTGGAACTCTGTGTCGATCAGCGGCTATCACATTCGCGAAGCAGGCTCGACAGCCGCGCAAGAGCTGGCGTTCACGCTGGCCAATGGGTTCGCGTACGTTGAAGCGGCCGCCCAGCGGGGCCTGACCACCGACGAGTTCGCCCCGCGCCTCAGCTTCTTCTTCAACGCTCACATCGACTTCTTCGAGGAGATCGCCAAGTACCGGGCGGCCCGACGCATCTGGGCCCGCTGGATGCGCGACCGGTACGGCGCCCAGCACGAGCGGTCGATGATGCTGCGCTTTCACACTCAGACCGCTGGTGTGTCGCTCACGGCTCAGCAGCCGGAAATCAACATTGCCCGCACCGCCATCGAGGCGCTTGCAGGGGTTCTGGGCGGCACGCAGAGCCTGCACACCAACTCGATGGACGAAGCGATGGCGCTGCCGACCGACAAGGCGGCCCGCATCGCCTTGCGGACGCAGCAGATCATCGCCCATGAGACCGGGGCCGCCCACGTCATCGACCCTCTTGGCGGCAGCTGGTTCATCGAGGAGCTCACCGACCAGCTCGAAGCCGAGGCAGAGGAGATGTTTGCTCACATCTTGTCTGCTGGCGACGGCTCGATGCTCGAAGGAGCATTTCGCCTGATCGACGAGGGCTGGTATCAGTCCGGGATCGCGGACGCCGCCTATGACTTCGAGAAGAAGGTGAATGCGGGCCGCCGGGTTGTCGTTGGGGCGAGTGCTTTCACTGAGGGCAGCGAAGACGACGACATCGACCTGCTGAAGATCACCAACGTCGACGAGCAGCGACAGATCAAGCGGCTGCAGCAAGTTCGGGCCGATCGCAATCAAGCTGCCGTCGACGAGGCCCTGCAGGCGCTGCGCCGGGCCGCCGAAACTGACGCAAACCTCATGCCGCACCTCATCGACACGGTGCGAACGCGGGCCACAGTGGGCGAAGTGACCAATGCCCTTGCCGATGTCTTCGGTCGCTATCAGGAGCGGCCGTTCATCTGATCGGCGTCTTGCCTGGGGTGCGGCGAGAGGCATCGCAGATGTTGGTGGTGACCTGCGGTTGCGCCGCTTGTGCGAAGTGCAGGCCGTTCGGCAGCGGTGGGCTAGTGTCCCGTCATTCCTACCCGGAGGCCGGCACATTGACCAGACCGTCCGCGCCGGAGACAGCCTGCGTGCGCGCACGGACGGTGAGGACCCATCGCACCGGTCGGCTTGCGTGGAGCGCCGTCACGGTGCTGCTGATGGCAGTGGTTCTCGGGGCTTGTGGCGGCGGGACCGAGCAGACGCAGGTTGAACGCGAGGTTCAGGCCTACCTACAGAGCGTGGTGGCACCGGCGGCGATTGCCGACATCTCATGTCCAGCGGACGCGCCTATCAGGCCCGGTTCGACGTTCTTGTGCGACGGCAAGGTCGAGGGCGCGTTCTACGAGGCGCAAGTGACCATCATCGACGAGCAGGGCCGCCGCGAAGTCCGACCCAGACAGGCGGTGATGCAGGTGAACGCCACCGAAACCGCTCTTGGTGCCGAAGCGGCGACTGAGCTGGGATTCAGCGTTCAAGCGGACTGCGGCGATGACCAGTACCTCGTGGTCTCGGTCGGCCATACCTTCTTGTGCACGCTCGAGCGGACCGATACGGAGGCTGCTCAACACATCGAGGTCGAGGTCCAGAATGAGATCGGCACCATCGTGTGGAGACTGAAGGGCTAGTCGCTGCGGTATGCCACGAAATCGATACGACTCCGCAGGCAACTTGCGCCCGCTCCACCAACGCAGCCCCGGCGTGTGGTGGACAGCGGTCCTGGTCGTCGCGGCGATGCTGCTGACCGGGTTCGCAGCAATCGCCTCCGTGCTCTAGTCAGCCGCGCACATCCACAGACGCGGCGTCAGCCGCGCACATCTACAACAGTTCGGCCCTGCACCTCACCGCCCAGGATCTTCGGCCCGAGCGCCGCCAGGTCGCCGAGACCCACAGTCGTTGCCATGGACGCCAGCAGATCCCGGTCGACCAGCTCGTCCAGTCGCTCCCACGCCGCTGCGCGTGGTTCGAAGGGACACATGACCGAATCGATGCCAAGCAGGTTGACACCGCGCAGCAAGAACGGGATGACGGTCGTGTCCAGCCCATTGCCGCCGGCGAGGCCGCATGCTGCCACGCTTGACCCGTAGGACATCTGTGTCAGAACGTTCGCCAGCGTCGTCCCGCCGACGGCGTCCACGCAGCCGCCGAACCGCTCGCCTCCGAGCGGCCGCTGGGGCAGCTCTGACAGCTCCGCCCGGTCGATGATCTCGGTGGCACCAAGGCTTCGCAGGTAGTCGGCGGTCTGCGGCCGGCCGGTCGAGGCGGCGACTTGGTGGCCGGCGGCCGACAACAGGTGCACCGCAACGCTGCCGACCCCGCCGGCAGCGCCCGTCACGAGCACCGGACCCGATCCGATGCCGTGGTCCTCCAGCGCCTGGGCGGCCAGCATCGAGGTGAATCCGGCTGTGCCGATCGTCATGGCGTCGAAGGTCGACAGCCCTTCGGGCAGGCGGACCAGCCAGTCGGCATTGACGCGTGCGCGCTCCGCGTACCCGCCCCAATGCGTCTCGCCAACGCGCCAGCCGGTCAGCACGACGCGGTCGCCGGCAGCGAAACGGGCATCCTCGGACAATTCCACGACGCCGGCGAAGTCGATACCTGGCACATGGGGATAATTGCGAACCAGCCGGCCGATCCCTCCCAGGATCATCCCGTCCTTGTAGTTGAGGGTGCTGTATTCGACTGCGACCGTGACGTTGCCGTCCGGCAGTTGGCCGTCGTCGATCTGGGCCAGTTCGGCCGTAACTGCCTTCGATCCATTTGGGCGGTCCTGCTCTTTGAGCATCAATACGCGGAATGCCATGGAGGTCCCCTCGTCGACGTGGCGTCCTCGGAGTGAGAAGCCCAGCGAATCTGCGGGACATTACCGCCGGGGGTTCGGCGCCACCGTTCGAAGCCGGCCTCGTACTCGAACGGTGCCGTCAGTAGGCTGACCGCATGGCCCTGAGCGACACCATTCGCGAATCGATGATGGAGACGCGACGCGAGACCTTCGACGTCGCGCCGGCCGCGCTCTCCAAGGTGATCGAGCTACGCAACAGTGAGGTCGACGGCGACCAGTTGGCGCTTCGCATCGAGGTGACGGGCGCTCAAGGCGTCGACTACACCTACGACCTCGCCTTCGAGCTGCTGGCCGAGGCCGACGCTTCCGACGTGCCTTTCGCGGTTGGGAACGGTTTGACGGTGTTGATTCCCGATCGCGACGTTGTCAAGCTCGACGGCGCCTCGCTGGACCTGCCGTCCAACTCCAACCAGCCGGGCTTGGTGCTGCGCAACCCGAACCGTCCGGACCTCGGACCCAACGCTGCGCTCGACCTCGACGGCACCGTCGAAGACAACGTCCGCGAGGTGTTGACGAAGCGCATCAACCCCTCCATTGCGGCCCACGGCGGCTTCGCCGAACTGGTGACTGTCGAGGGGGACACGGTGGTTGTGAAGCTGGGAGGCGGCTGCCAGGGATGCGGCATGGCCAACGCCACCGTCACCGCCGGCATCGAGAAGACGCTGCGTGAGCTGATCCCCGACATCGAGCGGGTGGTCGACCTCACCGATCACGCTTCGGGCGAGAACCCCTACTTCACCTAGGCCTCCAAGAGCGGCCCTTCGAGCGCTGGAGGCAGGTGCTGTGGGCGTGATTCTCACCGATCAGGGCGAGATCGAAGCGCCGGCGCGCGCGATGGTCATCGTGGCGCATCCCGATGACATCGACTTCGGGATGGCAGGAACCGTGGCAGCGCTGACGGCCGTCGGATGTCACGTGGCCTACTGCCTGGCGACCAGTGGGGACGCTGGCGGTGACGATCTCGAACACACATCCGAAGAACTGGCAGCGCTGCGGCAGGCCGAGCAGACCGCTGCCGCTGCGCGTGTTGGCGTCAGCGAGCTCCATTGGCTGGGGCACCCCGACGGCATGGTGGTGGCCGACCTCGGACTGCGGCGCGACATCGCGCGGGTGATCCGCATAGTCCGGCCCGACGTCGTGATCTGCCAGACGACGATTCCGGACTGGGACCGTATCTACATCTCGCATCCGGACCATTTGGCGACCGCTACGGCGGCGCTGGCTGCGGTCTACCCCGATTCCCGTAACCCTCGCACGTTTCCCGAGTTGCTCGACGAAGGCCACCAGCCCCACACCGTGGAAGAGCTGTGGCTGATCGGCACTGAGCCCAATCGCTACATCGATATCACCGACACGTTCGACGCCAAGGTGGCAGCGCTGCGCGAGCATCGCAGCCAGACCGAGCACATGGAGAACCTCGACGGACGCCTGCGCGAGTGGAGCACCGAGACCGCTCGCTCCGGTGGGTTCGCGGACGGCCGTCTCGCCGAGGCGTTCAGGGTTGTTCCCGCCGCGTAGCACGGCGCGCGGCATGCTGCGTTCCGCTGAGCGAGATTCGGCGCAGTCGTCTGCCAACTGGGCAAGCACCGGCCGCATGCCGAACGAGACGCGTTTTCATGTGACATGCAGTCGCTACGTTCTGCGCCGTGGGCACTGCCGCTGACGATCCACCGACGCGCTGGCGACTTGAGCGCGCCGGGATCATCAACGTCTATCAGTACGGCGACGAGGTGCTCGACTTTGCCGGCGGTCGGCTGCTGCTGCGAGGCGTGAACGGCTCGGGCAAGTCGACCGCGATGAACATGCTGCTGCCGTTCCTGCTGACGGCTCGCCAGCGCAACATCGACGCTGCCCGCGATCAGAGCGGCTTGTTGGCGTCATGGATGCTCGGCGGACGCGACGACTCCCAGCCTGTGGGTTACCTGTGGATCGAGTTTCGGTGCGGCGACGCGTTCTTCGTCTGCGGCTGTGGCATCAAGGCGAACCGGGCGGCCAACAATGTCGTGACGTGGTGGTTCGCAACCTCGAAGCGCCCGGGCATCGACATCGATCTCGTCGTCGACGGTGTTCCGCTGTCAGCCGAGGTGCTGCGCGACAAGCTCGACGGCGACCCGGTGTTTGCCGAGCGCGATCGGCGGGAATACCGGCGCCACATTGAACAGCACCTGTTCGGCGGCGTCAGCCTGGACCAGCACATCCGGCTCCTCGACAAGGTCCGCAACCCGCGAGTCGGCGACCGGATTGATGTCGATCTGCCGCTCGATCTCGCCGATGCGCTGCCGCAGCTCTCTGAACAGGCACTCACCGACGCAGCGGCACCGCTCGACGACCTCGAAGATCACCGCCGCAACGTCGCCGAACTCGAACGGACGGTGTCCGCGGTCGGCGGGCTGCTCGATCGTTACCGCTCGTACTGCGCGAGCGACCTGCGCCAGCGAGCAGCGCAGGGGCGGCGCCAGCTCGACGAAGCCCAGCGCTTTCGTCGCGACGAGGCAGCTGCGCGCAAAGCCGTCGACGCCGCTGAAGTCGAGGTGGTGCGGTTTGAGGCCCAGATTGCAGACGAGCAGCGCGGCACCGAGCGGCTGCGCAGCCAGATCTCGGCGATCGAGGAGTCGAGTGCCTACCAGGAAGGGCGCCAGCTCGACGGCGTGCGCGATCTCGTCACCAATCTCAGTCGGCAGCATGGTGAAGCGCAACGCAGTTTCGAGGGTGCCGAGGAACGTGTGCGGCGCGCGGTTGAGGACCTCATCGGTGCCGTCGGCCGAAGCGAAGGCGATCTCAACAAACTGAACGGAGGACTCGCACAAGCCGAGAAGATCGCGGCCCGATGCGGCCTTGCCGAACGTCCGCCCACCGCGCTGGTCTTTGAGCGCCACCGGCTCGAAGACCTCGACATCGCCGTCCCTGAGTCGTTCGATGCCACCCCTGCCAAGCGTCGTCTTGATGCATCCGCGGCTGCGGCACAGCAGCGACGGCGTGACATCAAACAGGTCGCCGAAGCGCGCACACGGTGCGATCAGGCCGAAGGACAGTTCACCCGAGCAACCGACGCGCTTCAGGTTGCAGCCAATGCCAAGCAACGGGCCGTTGATCAGCATGCGCAGCGGCGGGCGGCGCTGGCGGCGGCCCAACGTGACTGGGCAACCCAAGTCGGGGTGTGGGCCTCGACGGCAGTGAAGTTCTGTGCGTCTGTCGGCTCGCCGTCCGATGTTGCCGCAAAGGCCTCAAGAAATGCTGAATTGCCGGGCGGCGACCAGATACCGTCAATCGCTGCTCTACGGGTGGGCCTGCTCGCCGAGTTCGACGCTGCCGTGGGGGCACAAACGGGCACGGTCGCGCAGACCCGTCGGGCTCTTGATGACAGTCGCGACGCGGTTCGCGACCAGCAAGCTGTGCTCGACAAGCTCTTGAGTCGAGCCGAGCCTGAACCGCCTCGGCTCGACTGGCAAGTTGTCGCCGATCACTGCTTCGCGGACCTTGTCGACTTCGCGCCCGAACTGGACGCTCCCGAACGCGCCAGCGTCGAGGCAGCGCTCGAGGCGGCGGGACTGCTCGCGGCCCGGGTGGCGGCCGACGATGTGCTGGAACTTGCCAGCGGAGAACTTGTCGTCGTTGCAGCCTCGCCTGTCGCACGCCCCCTGCGCCGCTTGCTGCGCCCGGCGGTTCCAGCAGCGCTCGCCGGGTCGATTGACGAAAGCGTTGTTGCGCGTCTGCTCGACTCGATCAGCTGCGATGTCAATGCCGAGGGCTTCACCGTCGCGGCTTCCGACGGGTCATTCCGATCAGGTCTGCTGCGTGGTCGGCACTCCAAGGAGCGCGCAGAGCTCATCGGTGCAGCAGCACGGCGAGATGCCTTGGAACGCGAACGTGCCGCAGCGCGGCTGGAACTGGAAACGCTGCAAGCCGAGGTGCAGCGTCTGGTTGACCTGAGCGATCGGCAGCAGGAATCACTCGATGACCTCCACCGCCACCGCGCGGCACTGCCGGACACGAGCGGCATCGAACATGCGGCTGGCGCTGCGGACACAGCAGCCAGCGAATTGGCGGCCGCCGAAGCCCGTCACGGCGATGCAGCACACGACGCGGCGCAAGCCGAGCGAGCCGTCAATGATGCTGACACTGCGCTGCGCCGAACCGCCACGACACTGTCGCTGCCGCGAGACCGTTCTGAGCTGGACAGCGTGGCTGCCGAAGTGGCCGAGTTCGACCGGCTGGTGTCATCCTGCGTCGCCGGACTCACGACGTTGCAACGTTCTGTTCAGGAATGCGAGCGCTATGCCACACAGAGCCGCAACGACATCACTCAGCGTGACGAGGCGAGCGCTCGACTCGCGCAAACCGAGTCAGAACGAGCCCGAGAGCAAGCCCGCCTGGACATGCTCGAACGAACTGTCGGCGCGGACTACGAACGGATTCGCCAAGAGCGTGACCGGCTCGCTGCCGACCTCGAGATGCTCGAACGCCGCCTTCCCACGACACGCGGGCGCAAAGAGAGCGCTGTTGAACGCAGGGCGCAGGCTCGGGCCGCCGCTGAAAGTGCGCAACGAGCGGCATCGGGGAGCGAGCGTTCGTGTGAGACCTGCCGGGTCGAGCTCGAAGATGTGCTCAGGGTGCCGGGCTACTTCGACGCACTCGTGAGCGATGAGGCGCCAGCACCGCCCGCAGCGGAGAGTGCCGGTTCAGCTGGGCTTGCGGCGTTGCTCGACGAACTCAGCCGATTCATGGCCGACGCGGACAGTGGGGACGGCGCCGACTCGGCGGTGAATGCCGACAGTGTCCGCCTGTCGCTGCAACAACGTCGCGACTCGCTCGGTGCGGGATGGGATGCCGTCGCACTCCAGCCCGATCCTGGCAGGCCGCTCTCCGTCGAGGTCACTGGGCCGTCGGGCACTGCAACTCTGCCTGCCGCACTGCGTGTTACGAGTGCTCAGCACCGCCAACTCGCTGGCCTGCTCGACCGCAAGCAGCAAGATGCACTGCGCGAACTTCTGCAAGGCCTGATCGCCAAGGAAATCGCAGAGAAGATGCACGGCGCGGGGCACCTGATCGAGCTCACGAACGAACGGCTCCGTTCGGTTGCCACCGCGCACCGAGTGGGTGTGCGGCTGCGATGGCGACGCTCGCCCGAGCTTGACGCCTCGACGAAGCGCATGGTCGAGCTGCTCGCCAAGCCGCCCGATCTGCGCACACCCGACGAGATCGCCGAAGTCCGCAACGCACTGTCTCAACGGCTCGACGCAGCCCGTGCCGATGAGCCCGACGTGTCCTACCGCCAGCTCATCGCAGAGACGCTCGACTACAAGACGTGGCACGAACTCGACGTGATGGTGACGCGCCCGGAAGCACCCGAGGGACGGCTCAGCCGCCGGACGCCGCTTTCGGAGGGCGAGAAGAAGCTCGTCACTTACTTGCCGCTGTTCGTGGCGGTGGCCGCGTCCTACGACGCGCTGGCGCAAGCAGGCGCTCAGGCGGGCGCTGGCGAAGCGGGAATCGCACGGTTTGTGCTGCTCGACGATGCCTTCGCCAAGGTCTCTGCGGACAATCACGCCGCACTGTTCGGACTGCTCGTGTCGTTGGATCTCGATTTCATCGCCACCAGCGAACGATTGTGGGGCGACCATCGCACCGTGCCCGAGCTGTCCATCGTCGAGATCGTGCGCGACGCCGGCTTGAAGTCGATTCTGCTAGATCGCTATAGCTGGCAGGGCGACACGCTCGAACGCGTCGTCACGTCATGAGCGAGGCTGCCGCGGGGTCAGGCGAAGTTGCGCCGGCGGTCAGCAGCGAGCCCGACGCGCAGCGCGTCCGCCAACTGTTCCGATACCTCGGCGGCGAGGAGTGGGCTGAGTACCGCGCCATTCTCGCCGTCTTCGTGGACACCTTCTTCACCGAGTTCAGTCCCGAAGAGGTGCAAGCCCGCCTTGTGGGTGTGCATCTGAGTGCCGAGGTGGTGCGGGACCGTCTCGACAGCCTGCGGCGCTGGGGCAATCTGACGGTTTCCACCGATGCAGGCAATCCGACGAGCTTGGAGGACTACAACCGCAGGCGCCACCGCTACCTCATCACCCGTGCAGGTCAGCAGGTCTTCGATCTCGTCGAGCGCATGCTTGCAAGCATCGACGAGGTTGCTGACCCCCAAGCAGGCCGGCTGAGCGATCTGAGGGGCCACCTGCAACTGCTTGCCGACCACGCTCTTGGCGGCTTTCGCGATCTCGGCCGGGACGACACAACCGCTGCGGTGCGCGCTGTGTTCGACATCCATGAGCGATTCGCCGAGGAGCTGACTGGATTCTTCAGGCAGCTCGCCCAATGGCAGAGCCGCTACGACCTGAACGCCGACGAGGTGCAATTGCTCGCAGGCGTCATCGTCGGCTACGTCAGCGAGCAGCTCGCCCAGATTGAGCGACTGCAGCGGCCGATCTCACGCTGTTTGGAGCAGATAATGCCGCACCTCGACGCACTGCTCTCGTCGATCGACGCGGGCCTTGCGGAGCGCGTCGGCGAAGCCGGTCTCGCCGATAAGTTCTCGGCCCGTCGCCTTCGCGGTTCGGAACGCGACGACTGGTACTTGCTGAGCCGCTGGTTCAGCGATGCACCAGCGCGTCCATCTCGCCTGAGCCAGCTCACCGACCAAGCCCTGGCGGCGGTGCGAACCCTGACCTCCAACCTCAGCCGGCTCTCGCGCCTGGGCACAGCGACGACATCGCGACGCGCCGACTTCCTGCGACTGGCGGCGTTCTTCGAAGCGGCGACGACACCGCATGAGGCTCACGATGTGGCTTCTGCGGCGCTAGGGCTCGGGTCGTGCCGTCACGCCGGAACGCTTGCCGCTGACGCCGACGATCCCGCACCCACCACCACACCGTGGGCGAGCGCCCCACGGGCGCAGGTGCCGATCTCGCTGCGCGAACGAGGCGAACGGACTCAGCGGGGCAACACGACGCCGATGCGCGACCGCAGCAGCGAGCATCGGATCATTCGGGAGCGACTCGACCGAGAGCGCGTCGAGCGGAATGCGACGGCACGCGAGTTGTTGTCCAAGGCCGATGCCGCGGGCCGGATCGACGGGGTATCGCTGTCGACTGCTGCTTTCAGTTTGCTCCGGGAACTCATCGGCCTGTGCGGGCACCAAACGGCCGGCAGCACCGGCGCCCGAGTGGCGGAATCCGCAGGCGTTTGCTGCGAATTGCGGCGCGACGAGCATGCGCAGACGACGGTCAGTTGCCCCGAAGGACGGCTCTGGCTGCATGGCTTGACGATCTCGGTCGCGGACACCGCCGGTGGGCGGCGAGTGTCCGAGCCGGCGCTGGTGGCGACAGCGGCCGAGCCGACGGAGACGGCGGCATGAGGCACTCCTCCGATGCCGACGAGCTCGCAGCGGACCTCCGCGAGGCAGCGCGGTGCCTGGTTGTGCGTCCGCTGATTGCGGCCGAACACCTCCCGGATGAGTTCGCTCTGATACGGCGTCACCGCCAACAACTCGATCAGTGGTTCACTCAGCGCTTCGGTTACCGGCTGCAGGTGACTGCGGACACCGCCCGACTGTCCAAGACGACCGCAACAGTGCGACGTCGCCCGCTCCGCACAGCAACTGCGCAACGACGTCCCTTCGGTATTTCGGAGTACCTGATGCTGGCGCTTGTTCTGGCAGCAGTGGTGTCAGGTCCCAGCGTGATCAGCTTGCGCGATCTGGTGCAAGAGCTTCAGGGCGCTGCCTCAGAGGCGGGTGTGACTATCGGGAGCGAGCCGTCGGACCGGCGGGCACTCGTGACGGCGTTGCGCTGGATGATCGCCCACGGTCTTGCGACCGAGCTTCATGAACGCATCGACGAGTACGCACATGACGCCGAGGCCGACGCGGTGCTGGCGATTCGGCCCGACCGGGTGGCGATGCTGCCGCTGCCGGTCTTGGCTCGCGCCCAGACCGCCGAGCAGCTCTTCGAGCGTTCCGACAGCCGCAATTCGGCCCGGGCCTGGATGCGTGCCCGGATTCTTGAGGAACCCGTCGTGTACCGCGGCGACTTCGATGCCGACGAGTGGACTGAGTTGCGGCGACGCCTCAGTGAGGAGTCCGGCTTCTTCGACGAGATGTTCGGGCTGCACATCGAGGCTCGTGCCGAGGGTGTCATGGCCGTCGATCCCGTCGGCGAGCTCACCGATGTGCGGTTCCCGCTGACCGGCACTGTCGGCCACACGGCGTTGCTGCTCGCCGACCGGCTGTCACAGCGCGGCGACGTGCCGGTGGGCCGTGACGTCGTGGTCGGGATCGTCGCGGATCTGGCCGCCGAGCATCGTTCGTACTGGTCCCAGCTCGCCGACAGTCCCGAGCGACTGGCCGGCGAAGCCCTCGAATTGCTCGCCGACCACCGGCTCGTCGATCTGGTCGGCGACGAGATCGTCGTGCTGCCCGCAGCGGCGCGGTACGTCCTCGACGTCTCGCATGAAGAGGTATCGATGCTGTGAGCGAACCTCCCGTTCCGGAGTCTGATGACCCTGAGGGTTCGCAGGCAGTGGCGGCTGGCGTCGAAGCCGTGAGTCATCGGTCGGTTCCGGCGTCCTTGGCCGATCCCGGCCTCGCTACGTTGTGGGGAGCGGTTCGACAACGGCATGACCGCTGCGACGGGGCCATGCCCGGCACGATCCGGATGCCCGTCATTGAGCCGCGCTGCGAGCCGGCAGTGGCTGCGCTCATCGGCCGCTCGCCGACATCGCGGCTCGATGTTTCCGAACTCGAAGCAGGCTTGGTTCGACTGGGACTCGGTCATGACCTTGACTCGGCGTTGACACTCCTCGGCTGCCCGCCTGATCCTGCCAAGCGCAAACGGAGCGAAGCCCGGGCGCGGGCGCGACAGGCTCGACAAGCATTGGAATCGGCACTGGAGAGATGGCCAGAGACGTGGGCCGCTCACTGGGGCCAAGACATGCTCAGGTCCGGGTTGCTCAGCGGCCTCGACGGGGGCGAGGTCGCAGCTCTGCTGGGAAATGTGCGCCGGCTCATCGACGCTCGCGCTGATCCGCTGGCGCGGACTGCCTCGCGCACGGAGTTGGCGGCACAGCTGTTCGGCTCGGCTCACTCGCTCGACAGGCAGACGAAGCTCGCTGCGGCTGCTGAGCGAGCGCTGAGACATGTGGTCGGGCTCAGCGAAAGCGCTGTCGAAGGCCGAGCACTGTGGGAGGCGGCAGGAATAGCCGCGGACTCGGTCTCCGCTCCGGCGCTCACATGGGGCTTGAGACCGCTCGGTGCGTCGCCGCTGGCGTCAATGCTCGGTTGCGCCGCCGATGCCGGCCTGCCCATGCACGTGAGCTTGCGGGCACTGCGCCAGCATCAGGTCGAGGTTGCGCCGGGCACGCCAATCCTGGTCGTGGAGAACCCGAGCGTCGTCGAGAGCGCCGCCGACGCGTCTGCCGTCTTCGGCCTCGTGTGCACCAACGGCAACCCGACATCCACGGTGACCGAACTCATCGACCAGCTTGCTGCGAGCGGCGCTGATCTGCGCTATCACGGCGACTTCGACGCAGCAGGCATCGCCATCTGCTGGCGCATGCGCGACCGCGGGTGCACGCCGTGGATGATGTCGGCCGCCGATTACCGCCATGCCGTGCAACGCGCCGCAGCACAGGGCGTTCCGTTGCCACACGACAGCGCGGCCGCCGGGCCAACACCGTGGGACCCCACGCTCGAGGCTGAATTCGACGGAGGCCGTCGCATCGTGCATGAGGAGTTTGTGGCCGCGGAATTCCTGCGCGAATTCGGCAGGTATGCGGCCGCAAGGCTCGGCCGGCAGTCGAATGAAATTCGCTGAGGGATCGTGCCGGATTCCCCACGGCCGGTGAACGCTCGGCCGCAGTCGGTTGATGTCGTGTTCGAGCCTGCGAAAGGAGTCCAGAGTCCGTAGAGCTGAATCGGTGACGTGTGTATAATAACACACATGCGTTTACACATACAGCTCGAGGACGAAATCGTCGCTGATATCGACCGGCGGGCTGGCCCAAGGCGCCGCAGCGCATTCATTACCGCGCTCATCCGGCGAGGGCTTGACGATGAGCACCGCTGGGACGAGATCGAGGCATCGTTGGGCTCGATCTCTGACTCGGGGCACGAGTGGGACGACGGTCCCGCCGCATGGGTGCGCGCCCAGCGGCATCGCGATGCGCGACGGTCTGGCTGAGCGTGTCCCGCCTGCTGTTGGACTCGACAGTCCTGATCGACGCTCTGCGAGGCCGCCCCGCCGCTGAGCGCCTCCGAGGCCTTCGGCGAGTCGGCGTGGAGCCGTGGGTGTCTGCGGTATCGGTAGAGGAGATCTGGCGTGGTCTCCAGCCTGAGGAGGAGCCGCTGGCACGCCGTCTAGTCGGAGCGCTGCGCTTGGCATCGTTGGGCGCCGCCGAAGGCCAGCGGGCCGGTCGGTGGCGCCGCGAGTTCGCGTCACGTGGGATCACGCTGCACCAGGCCGATTGCCTCATCGCATCCGCAGCAGTCGGCGTTGGTGCCGCACTCGCCACAGCTAACGTCTCGGACTTTCCGATGCCCGAACTCGAAGTTCAGCACTGGGAGGCCAGCTAGCAGGGTGCAAGAAGCAGTCTGTCTTGAGCAGCTCACAAGACTGTTGATCAGCGGCTTTGTACCGGCAGAAGCGCGTATCAGGCACCGCTTCAACAGCCGGCTGGTGCCGTGTTAAGCAAGATTCGCGTACGTGGTGAATCGGCGTGCTCTCGATGCTCAGCCATCATGTCGAAGTGCTGGGAGCCGTTTCCGCGCAAGCGCAGCGCAGCGGTGAGACGGTGCAGTCGCTCGTCACTCGGCTCCAGGACTGGCTTCCGAGCCTGCTGACGGTTGGGAGCCCCTGAGGCGCCAGTCTCGCGCCCGGTCAGCTTCGGGCGACGGTGACGCTTCGATGTACTCACCGTCGTCGTGCGGGTAGGCGTGGTGGCCCGCGCAGTCGGCGCACCAGCCCCACCCCTCATGGGCTTCAGGGGCGTGGTGGTCCAGCACACTTTCGATGGCGCTTACCTCGTGTTCGACTGACATCTCGCCGCCGTCGCATTCGTAGTCGCGTGTTAGGTCGCACATGTATGCGGCAGCGATAAGCGACCCGTTCGAGATGTCGTCTCCTGTCAAGCGAGCGGCTTGGTTCCGGTAGATGCCGCTGCCAACCAGAGTCTTCTTGTTGCTGCGGTCACAGACGGCGAGCCACAGCAACGCCCGTTTCAGCTCGTCATGAGGCCACCCAGCGGCTGCCGTCACAGGAAGCTGCTTGTTCTTCGGATCGATGCCGCTTCGCCCCAGGCCTGGGCGAACAGCCAGCACTTCTTCCAGCCGCGCTGCTGGGGCCGCGCCAGTCGGGCAAGACGAGGCTGGCCAGGCAGGTCACCAATGGCGGCGTGTTCTTGAGTCTCGACAATCCCGACACGCTCCAAGCTGCTCTTGGTGACCCCGTCGGGTTCGTCTGGGACCGTCCGAGGCCCGTTGTTATCGAAGATGTGCATCGCGACACGGCGTTCGGCAGCTCGCAGACCACTGCTGACTACATCAGGTACCTGGAGATGGTGTATCTGACGGTGTTGCTTCCGGCGTGGTCGACGAGCGCGGCCACCCGTGTCAAGCGGCGGTCCAAGCTGCACATGGCCGACTCAGGATTGGCCGCGACGCTGTTGGGGGCAACCCCTGACTCGCTGGCCGATCCCACAGAGCCGTTGCGCGGACCGCTGTATGAGACGTTCGTCGCCAACGAGGTCCGCAAGCAACTGTCGTTCGGGGGCTCGGGTGCGGCGCTGCATCACTTCCGGGATCGTCGCCAACGTGAGGTGGACCTGATTGTTCGGCTGGCCAACGGGAAGCTCATCTGCATCGAGGTCACCGCTGCGATGCGCGCCCACGACCGCAAGGCAGAAACGCTCGGCTGGCTCCGCGACACCATCGGAGACCGTTTCGAGCTCGGCATCGTCCTCTACGCCGGTGAGCAACCACTGCGACTCGGGCCCCGCATCATGGCACTGCCGATCTCGTACCTGTGGGAGATGTGATCTGCCGATCCGGGCTTGCGCTGGCTTGGCGAGCCCTGAGAGCGGGATGGCGGCTCAGTCGACGCGTGCAGGCGAGCGGACTTGCGGCCGTTTGATGAAGTCGACGTTGAGCACGAACCCGAGAGCCCGGGCGGCGCGTTGCAGTGTCGTGAGCGTTGCAGCGACCACGCCGGCTTCGATGCGAGCCACCTGCGCTTGGCTGGTATGCATGCGCAGTGCCAAGGCCCGTTGGCTGAGACCGGCAGTCTCACGAAGGCCCCGGATGGCGTCGCCGATCTGAAAGGCCAGTTCAACCGCTTCTCGTCCCTCGTCATACTCGGCGCGTTCATCGGCGCCCATTTCTCCTAGCCGGCGCTCGGCGATTTCGTCGATGGTCGGGCGCTTCACGGTGACTCCTCACTATCGGACTGAATACTGCGGCGCACTTCTTCGGCCGCCCGTCGCAGTTCGTGTTGTTCTCGTCGTCGCTGCTTGCGGAACACCGTGAGCAGCACAATTCGCTGCGCTGGAGCGAAGCGGAATGTGACACGTCAGGCCACGCTCCTGAGATTGAATCGCAGCTCGAAGAGACCATCCCCCAGAGATCGGGTTGCGGGCGGGCGCAATTGGCTTCCCTTCTCTGCTAGCCGCATGATGTGGGCCTGCGCGGCCGCAAATTCCTTCGGAGGCAGCGAGTCCAGCCAACGTTCAACCTCCGGTTCGACCTCGACTGCCCACATGACACCAAAAAAGATATCACGCCCTTGTCAAAACTGGCCAAAGGCGGTCCTGAGCCGCCCGAAACAGCACCGCCGGTCATGGTCGCCACATGGCGCTGATGGGCAGTGCCCACAGGCGGTCGTCGATGCGGAACGGCAGCCGGTCTGCTTACAGCACCGCCCCAAGATGAAAGGCGTCGCCGAGCTGATCTCGCAGCCACCGCAAGCCCTTCGCGTCATCGCGGCCGACGCTGGTAGCGGATTTCACCTCCAGTCCCACGATCCGCCCCTGCTGTTCCAGCACGAAGCCGACTTCGTGGCCTGACCTGTCGCAGAAGTGGAGCATCTCGGTGGTGTCGGATGCAGCCTCGACGTGGGGTGCGAGTTCGGTGGCTACGAACGTCTCGAAGAGCTGTCCGACCATCGTCGCGTCGCGAGCCATCGCACGCTCATCGGTTCGTACCAGGAAGGCGGCGAAGCCAGGATCGACGACATGCACTTTGAGTGACCGCGTCAACCGGTAGAGGCACCACCCGACCCCTTGGAACTAGTCGCTTAGGCCTCCAAGAGCGGCCCTTCGAGCGCTGGAGGCAGGTGCTGTGGGCGTGATTCTCACCGATCAAGGCGAGATCGAAGCGCCGGCGCGCGCGATGGTCATCGTGGCGCATCCCGATGACATCGACTTCGGGATGGCAGGAACTGTGGCAGCGCTGACGGCCGCCGGATGTCACGTGGCCTACTGCCTGGCGACCAGTGGCGAGGCCGGCGACGACGATCTCTCCCATACGTCCGAGGAGCTGGCGGAATTGCGGCAGGCCGAACAGACGGCGGCCGCGGGAAGAGTCGGTGTCAGCGAGTTGCACTGGCTCGGCCACCCTGACGGAATGGTGGTGGCCGACCTGGGCCTGCGCCGCGACATTGCCCGGGTCATCCGCATGTCCCGACCCGACGTGGTGCTCTGCCAGACGACGATCCCCAACTGGGACCACATCTACATCTCCCATCCCGACCACATGGCCACGGCCACGGCTGCGTTGGCAGCCGTCTACCCCGATGCTCGTAATCCCCGTGCCTTCCCTGAACTTCTCGACGAGGGCCACAAGCCCTACAGCGTCAGCGAGATATGGCTGACCGGCACCGAGCCGAACCGCTACATCGACATCACCGACACGTTCGACGCCAAGATTGCAGCGCTGCGCGAACACCACAGCCAGCTGGCCCCGTTCGATGGGCTCGCCGACCGAGTTCGGGAATGGTGCACCAGGACTGCGCAAGCCGCCGGATTGGCGGACGGCCGTCTCGCCGAGGCCTACCGCGTCGTCCCTGCCGGCTAGGCGACAAGGGCACCCAACGACGTAGGCTCCTGCGCTGGCCGGTGTGCGCCGGACCGGGGCCGTGGGGGCCGCTCGAGGGCCCAAGACGACGGTCGATGGGAGACGGAATCATGGGACGAGGGATCATTGCGTACGGGGCGTATGTGCCGTACTGGCGGCTGGACCGCTCCAAGATCACTGCGGTAATGGGCTCGGGAGGCGGCAGGGGGCACCGTGCGGCGGCCAGCTACGACGAAGACACCACGACGATGGGTGTCGAAGCGGCGCGCAATGCACTGCGGGGCAGCGAGCTCGTGCCCGACTCGGTGCTGTTCTCGACGGCGAATCCTGCCTACATGGACAAGACGAACGCTGCGGCAATCCACGCGGCGCTCGATCTGCCCCAGTCATCGTGGGCGGTGGACGTCGGCGGAGCGCCGCGGTCATCGGAGGCCGCCTGGGCGCTCGCCGCAGCGAATCGGGGCACCAACCTGGCCGTCGCCTCTGACCTGCGCACTGGTCGTCCCACCAGCGGCGACGAGGCCACCGGAGGCGACGGCGCGGCTGCGTACGTCTTCGGCGATGACTCGGTTTCGCCGGTGCTGTGCGAATGGCTCGGGGGAGCGGTCGCCACAGCGGAGTTCACCGACCGTTACCGGCAGCCGGGCGATGCGTTCTCGCGCATCTGGGAGGAACGATTCGGCGAGCAAGTGTATCTGCCGCTCGCAAACGACGCCATCGAGCGTGCGCTGGGCGACGCGAGCGTCAGTCTCGATGACATCGACAAGATCGCGATCGTCGGCCTGCACGCGCGGGCGGTGCGCAGCCTGTCACGGGTCGCGGGCGACAATCTGGTCCCCGACTTGACAGGCGAGATCGGCAACACCGGAACCGCTCACCCGGCGATCGTGCTGGCATCAATTCTGGACGAGGCCGAGCCCAACGAAACGATCCTGCTGGTCCATCTGGCCGACGGCGCCACGGTCGATGTGCTGCGCACGACGGACGCCATCGCTGACCACACGCCGTTTGCCTCGGTGCGTTCTCAGATCAATCGCGGCAACGACGCGCTCGATTACAACAAGTACCTGACATGGCGCGGCTTCCTCGACCGCGAGCCTCCCCGCCGTCCAGACCCTGAACGCCCGGGCGCGCCGCCTGCGTTCCGTTCCGAGGACTGGAAGTACGCCTTCGTCGGCTCCCGTGACCGAAGCTCGGGTGCGATCCACATGCCGCCGATGCGCGTGTCGATGGACGGTGGGGCCGTGGACGACATGGAGCGCATCCGCATGGCGGATATTCCCGCCACGATCGCCACGTTCACCGTCGACCGGCTGGCCTTCTCGCTTTCTCCGCCGGTCGTGGCGGTCGTCATCGACTACGACGGCGGCGGTCGTTTCCAGGCCGAGATGACCGACGTCAGTCCGGACGATGTGAGGATCGGTGACCGGGTCGAGATGACGTTCCGGCGCCTCTACAGCGCCGAGGGCATTCACAACTACTTCTGGAAGGCTCGCCCAGCCGCCTCCTGACGCAGCATGCTCGTGCTTTGAGAGCAGCAGGCAAATGCAGTCTGCGAGAGCAGCAGCGAGCAAGCACTGTGCCCCAGCGGCCATAATGTCTCTGGGAGATCTGGCACCTGCGTACTCAGCGGCGTACCGACAGAGCACCGACCGGTCCATCACCCAACACCCAAACCAGCACAAGGCAGGCACACATGAGTTCACATGGCATTCGCGACCAGGTCGCGATCGTCGGAATGGGATGCACCAAATTCGGCGAGCACTGGGACCGCAGCGTCGATGACATGCTCACCGACGCCGCGCACGAGGCGTACGCATCCGCGGGCGTCGTACAGGACGACGTTGACGCCTTCTGGCTCGGCACGATGGGCTCGGGAGTCTCCGGCCTGACACTGTCCAAGCCGCTGCAGCTCGACTACAAGCCGGTCACCCGGCTCGAGAACATGTGCGCCACCGGCTCGGAAGCATTCCGCAACGCTGCGTACGCAGTCGCATCGGGCGCCTACGACATGGTGATGGCCATCGGCGTCGAGAAGCTGAAGGACTCCGGTTACTCCGGCCTGACCGGCGCTCGCCCGCCCAGCGACGGCACCGACTCGTCGATCACCGCTCCGGCGACGTTCAGCCTGCTGGCACCGGCATACGCCCACAAGTACGGGCTCGATTCCGACACCATGAAGGAAGTTCTTACCCGCATCGCCTGGAAGAACCACCGCAACGGAGCGCTGAACCCCCGGGCTCAGTTCCGCAAGGAAGTCGCCAAGGAGACCATCGCCGGCTCGCCGCTGATCGCTGGTCCACTTGGCATCTTCGACTGCTCCGGCGTGAGCGACGGCTCGGCCGCTGCGATCCTGGTTCGGACAGAGGACGCCCACAAGTACTGCGACAACCCGCTGTACATCAAGGCGCTCAGCTTCGCCTCAGGTCCTGCGACCGGGGCGCTCGACAGCACGTATGACTACACCACGTTCCGCGAGGTGGAGGTATCGGCAGCCGAGGCCTACAAGCAGGCCGGCATCACGGATCCTCGCTCGCAGATCGCGATGGCCGAGGTGCATGACTGCTTCACGCCAACCGAACTCGTCCTGATGGAGGATCTCGGGTTCGCCGAGCGTGGCCTGGGCTGGAAGGAAGCCATGGCCGGCACGTTCGACCTCGACGGCGACCTTCCGGTCAACCCCGACGGCGGCCTGAAGAGCTTCGGCCACCCGATTGGTGCATCCGGCCTGCGGATGCTCTTCGAGTGCTGGCTGCAGCTTCGTGGTCAGGCACCGCCTGAGCGGCAGATCTCCTCGGTCACCGAGCAGGGCAAGACGCTGGGCCTCACGCACAACCTCGGCGGCCAGCCGGGCGCATGCGTGAGCTTCGTCTCGGTCGTAGGTTCCGAGCTCGGCTGAGCCAAGCACACAACCGAATTCGCTGAACGGCCCGGGGGCACTTGCTCCCGGGCCGTTTCGCGCTTGCGGTTCTTAGGCCGTGATGCGGGCGAGGGTCTTGCGGACTGCGGCGGCTATGCCGACTGCGTCGAGGCCGAGCTCGGCGTGCAGTTCTGCGGCGGTTCCGTGGGGGAGGTAGGCGTCGGGGGTGCCGAGCTGGCTGACGCGCGGCGCTGTCGGCACATCAAGTTGCTGCAGTGCGTCGTTGACGAGGCTGCCGAAGCCGCCCACTCGTACGCCGTCCTCGACGGTAACTACGAGCGGGTGCGTGGCGGCGTCGAGCACCATCGCTCGATCGAGCGGTTTCAGCACCCTGGGGTCCCATAGCGAGACGTCCACTCCTTCGGCGCTGAGGAGCGCGGCAGCTTCGGTTGCGGCGGCGAGTGTCTGGCCCGCGGCCAGGATGCAGGCGTCGGGGCCGCAGCGGTGTTGGCGGGCTTGCATCCGCATGCCGCTTGCCATTGTGGCTGTGTGTTCGGCGGGCTGCGTCACTGGGCCTTTGCCGCGTGGCCAGCGGATCGCTACTGGTCCGTCGGTGATCTCCAAGGCTTGCGCGAATGCCACAGGCAGTTCGTCGGGTGACGATGGAGCGAACACCGTCATGCCGGGTATGCGCGTGAACATGGCGATGTCGTACAGCCCGTGATGCGAGGCGCCATCGGGTCCGGTGATGCCGGCCCGATCGACGCAGAGGATGACCGGCATGCGATGGAGGCCGATGTCGTACAGCGCCTGGTCAAAGGCTCGTGCCAGGAACGTCGAATACACCGCCACAACAGGCCGTAGCCCGGCGCGCGCCATGCCCGCAGCTGAGGTCAACGCATGCTGCTCGGCGATGCCGACGTCGTAGAAGCGTTCAGGAAACTCTCGCTGGAAGGGCAGCAACCCCGTGGAGCCGCCCATGGCAGCCGTGATAGCGACGATGTCGCGGTTGCGTCGTGCTGCTGCGATGAGCGTTTCAGTGAAGACAGCGGTGTAATCGCGCAGAGCCGGCTCCGAAGATGCAGGTAGCTGGGACTTCGCAGCCGCCTGCGAGTCGGCATCTGCATCAGGCTCGGCCTGCGCCACCATGTTCGCCTCTAACTGCGAGGCGCCCGTGCTGAGCGCCGGCGCACCACCAGTGGCGGGATCGAACAAGCCGATGTCGTGCAGGTGCTTTTCGGTGTCGTGTTCGGCGGGGGCGTAGCCGCGCCCTTTCTGCGTGACGACATGGACGACGATGGGGCCGTCGGTATAGGCCGTAGCGTCGCGGAACGCCGATTCCATGGCCGCGATGTCGTGCCCGTCGACCGGGCCGAGATAGCGGACTCCGAGCGTCTCAAAGAACGCCGGTGGCTCCCACATCTCGCGCATCGCGGCGGCAGCGCTGTCGATCCCCCGTCGCACGCCGTCGCCCAGCGGCACGCGATCGAGCAGTTGCTCCATCGCTCGACGGCCCTGCACGTAGTGCGGCGACTGTCGCAGTCGAGACATCGCGGCCGAAAGCCGGCTGACAGTCGGGGCGTACGAGCGGCCGTTGTCGTTGAGCACGATAAGCGCCCGCTGGGCGTAGTGGCCGAGGTTGTTCAGCGCCTCGAAGGCCATTCCGCCGGTCATGGAGCCGTCGCCGATGACGGCGACGACGCGTCGGTGCTCGTGACCTGTCATCTGGAAGCCGACGGCGAGGCCGGACGCCCAGCTCAGCGAGGTCGAAGCATGGCTGTTCTCGACGAAGTCGTGGGGGGACTCGCTCGCGCTGGGGTATCCCGACAGACCGTGCCGCTGGCGGAGCCGTTCGAAGCCTTCCCGCCGGCCGGTGATGAGCTTGTGCACATAGGCCTGATGGCCGGTGTCCCAGATGATGACGTCACGGGGTGACTCGAAGACGCGATGCAGTGCCACGCTGAGTTCGACCGCGCCGAGATTCGATCCGAGATGCCCGCCGGTCCGCGAGACGGCTTGCACGACGAAGTGCCGGATCTCCGCGCAGAGCTCATCGAGCTGTGCAGGGCTGAGCGCTCGCAGGTCAGCCGGACTGGTGAGCTTGGCGAGGTGCATTCGCGGCACAAGGGTACTCAGCGCCCTAGCGGGACCTCGGCCTGTGGCTTGCCGCGACGCCGTGGTCCGCCGAATGCCAGTGTCGGAGCCCCGGAAAGGCTCACCAGCAGCGTCAGCGCGTACAGCAGCAGGCCCAGCAGCACTGCCTCACCTTCGTTGACTCCGTGCGCATCCAGGAACAGCACGAGAGCGCCTTCTCGTACCCCGAGGCCGCCGATGGCAACCGGCAGCAGCTGGACGATCAGCACCATCGGTGCGAACGCCAGCCACGCTCGCAGGCCGGGGTTCACGCCGATCGCTGCGCCGGCCAATGCTGTCGCCACCACCAGGAGGAACTGGTACGCGAGCCCGACGCCGAGGAGATGCCCGGCAGCTCGCGGTGCGCGCCGGAAGATGCTCAGACCGGTATGCACGGCGCCGAGGGCGTCCCGGATGCGGCTGCCGCCCGACAACCGGCCGAGACCGCGGGGATGCTCCGCGAACCAGACAATGAAAGCGAGCACCACCAAGGTCCCCAGTGCCAGCGCGCCGGCGATCTGACCTCCGGAGTGCGTCAGCAGGCTCGGCTGCGACACGAGTGCGATGAGGGTGAGCATTGGCAGCACCACCCAGCCAGTGAGTCGTTCGATGATCACGGACGCGAATGCGTTGGCTTCGCTGCCGCAGATGCGACTGAGCCGGTTGACGCGCAACACGTCACCGCCGATCGTGGTGGGCAAGAAGTTCCCGACGAACTGAGCGGCGAGGTAGATCGACAGCATCGAGCGTCCGGACACCTCGACGTCAAGCGTGTCTGCCACCCGCCACCAGCGTGCAGCGGCGGTCACGAACGCCGCCGCGATTGCGATGGCCGCTGCAGCCAGCCAGGCAGCGGCGGCGCTCTTGGAGTCGACGCCAAGCGCCGACAGCTCATCGCGGCTGATGACGATCAGCAGCGCCAAGAGGCCTGCACTCACGCAGACGCGTAAGGCCGTGACGAGGCCATGTGGGATGCGCACTCAGGCTGCACTCCCGCGGAGCCTGCAAACTGCGGTGCCTGAATCAGCCCCCCGGCGCACTTCCCACTCGAAGCGTTTCACGTGGCTTCGCACAATAGTGTGGCGATGGCGCGACCCACGTTCGGCCGTGCAGCGGCCCCACTTCGTCGATTGGGTCGGGTCGCACATTTGGGCATGGCCTGAGAATTTCTGGCAGCGAAAGTGGCGATGACACGTACAACGGACACAATGACACCCATGAGCGGAGCAGCGGAGCCGCTCGTCGACCTCGACGTTGTTGACGCGACGCTGCGCGCGGCGCTGCACGCCGGCGGCGAGTGGGCCGAGCTGTTCGCCGAGGATCGTGAATCGGTTGGCGTGATCTTCGACGAGGGCCGGGTCGAGGAGATGAACTCGGGTCGCGACCGCGGTGTGGGAATTCGTGTCACCACCGGCGACATCACGGGCTATGCGCACACGTCCGACCTGAGTGCCGGAGGATTGGCAGATGCGGCCCGCACGGCTGCAGCGGTGGCAACCCGCTCGCCCCGAGGCGGGACGGTGGACATGATGTCGCTCGGGGGCAACGGTCTCGCTGAGCCACGGGTGGCAGTGCTGCCCGCAACCATCGGCGCGGAACGCAAGGTGGCACTGCTGCGCGCCGCCAACGATGCTGCGCGGTCCACCCACGAGGCCATCACCCAGGTCACCGTCCGCTACGGCGAGGGCCGCCGACGGATCATGGTGGCGAACACCAGTGGGGTGTGCGCCGCCGACGACCAGGTGCGGACGCTTTTCTCCGTGGGATGCGTCGCGAGCGGCGACAGCGGCTTGCAGACCGGACGCGAGACTGTCGGCTACACGGTCGGGTGGGAGCTGTTCGACGATTACGACCCCGCCGAGCTTGCCGAGCGCGCTGCGCAGCGCGCTGTGACCAAGCTGTCGGCTCGCCCGGCGCCCAGCGGTGAGGTGCCCGTCGTCATCGCTCGGGGCGGGGGTGGAGTGCTTTTCCACGAGGCCTGCGGTCACGGACTCGAAGCCGATCTGGTGCGCAAAGGCGCGTCCGTGTTTGCCAACCGGGTGGGCGAGCAGGTGGCTGCTAGCGGTGTGACGCTGGTGGACGACGGCACGATGGGTCCTGAGTGGGGCGCGCTGGCCATCGACGACGAGGGCCACCGGTCCCAGCGCAACGTCCTGATCTCCGACGGCGTGCTGACCAACTACATGTGGGATTGGCTGCGCAGCCGCGACGATGGCCGCGCGCCGTCGGGCAACGGTCGCCGCCAGAGTTACACGCACCTGCCGATGGTCCGGATGACGAACACGTTCGTCACCAACGGCGACATCGATCCCGCCGACATCATCGCCGACACGCCGTGGGGTGTTTATGTGGCACACCTCGGCGGCGGTCAGGTCAACACCGCCACAGGCGACTTCGTGTTCGGCATGACCGAGGCGTATCTCATCGAAGACGGTGTGATCACCGAGCCGCTGCGCGAGGGCAACTTGATCGGCAATGGCCCTCAGGTGCTCCTCGACATCGACGCCCTTGGGAACGACTTCGCCATGGGGAGCCCGGGCACCTGCGGCAAGGACGGCCAGGGCGTGCCCGTTGGCGACGGCCAGCCCACCCTGCGAGTGCGAGCCCTCACGGTCGGGGGCACCGCCGCGTGAGCGGCGGGGTGTTGTCGCGCGTGAGCGGCGGGGTGTTGTCGCGCGTGAGCGGCAGGGTGTGATCGCGCGTGAGCGAACGACGGCACTACGAAACTGACGAGTTGGCTCGCCTCGCCCAACGGGTGTGCGAGCAAGCCCACGGAAACGAGCAGATCGAGGTCTGCGTGTCGACGGGGCGCTCCACCACGGTGCGTGCGTACAACGGCGATGTCGAATCTTTGCGCTCGGGTGTGAGTGCCGCGATCGGCGTGCGGGTTGTCTCGCAAGGGCGTCAAGGCTTCGCATCGGCCGGCTCTCTGGACGCCGACGTGGTGTCCGACACGCTCGCAGCTGCCCGCCGCAACGTGACGTTCGGCGAGCCTGATCCCCACCAGGGACTTGCCGAGCCCGACGGCGTGGCGCCCCCCGGCCTTGACCTCGGCGACTCATCAGTGCTGGGCGTGTCCGACGCCGACAAGATCGCGGCGGCCATCGACCTCGAGCGCCGCTGCTTGGCCGCAGATCCCCGAATCTCGGGAGTGCGTGTCGCGGCGTGGAGCGACGGGTGGTCGCAGTCTGCGCTGGCCTCAAGCACCGGCATCTGTGTGCAATCCGAGCGCGGCACCTGTTCGATCGGCGCCCAACCTCTCGCCACCGAAGGTGACGAGACGCAGATCGGTTACGCCGGTGATGCTGCGTGGCGTCCCGACGAACTTGACGTCGAACGAGTCGTCACAGAAGCAACGGCGTTGGCCACCGGCCAGCTGGGCGCAACCAAGCCGCCCAGCGAACGAATGAATGTTGTGCTGGCCCCGCCGGTTGCGGCAGCTTTTATCGGTGTGGTGTCGAGCGTGCTCGCCGCAGACAGTGTGCTCAAGGGCCGCTCGCCGTTCGCCGACCGGGTCGGCGAGCCGATTGCCGATGAGCGCCTGCACCTGGTCGACGACCCCACCGACCCGACGACACTTGGTGCAGCGAACTTCGACGGCGAGGGTCTGGCGGCCCGCCGCAACGCGCTGATCTCGGCGGGCGTGCTCTGCGGCTTCCTGCACAACGCCTACACGGCACGCCGATCAGACACGGTGTCGACCGGCTCGGCAGTGCGCGGCACGCGGTCCGTTCCTGGTGTGGGCACCCATGCGCGCGTTGTCGCCACTGGCGATATCGCCGCTGAAGATCTGTTCGCTGCGGTCGAAAACGGCGTGCTGGTGCGCGGCGTCAGCGGTTTGCACAGCGGGGTCAATCCCACGAGTGGCGACTTCTCGGTCGGTGCCTGGGGGCACCGCATCGTTGGAGGCGAACTCGCCGAGCCGTTTCGCGAGGCCACCATCGCATCCACCCTTCAGCGGATGCTGCTGGAGATCTGCGGCGTCGGCGCCACCGCTGAACCTCTCGCGGGCGGCATGTCGATGCCACCGCTGGTCATCGCTGACGTGGCGCTCTCGGGGGTGTGAGCGATGCCGCGCCTACCTGCACCAGCAGCCGTCGAACGCCATCCGCATCTCGCCGACAAGTGCCCGTCGGGGTGGGTGCGGGTCGACTTCCACACGCACACGATGTGGTCGGGCGACTCGACCACGACACCGGACGAGTTCGCGCAGTGCCTGTCTGAGAGCGGTATCGATGTGGTGTGCATCACCGACCACAACGCCGTGCGCGGTGCCCAACAGCTGCAGGGCACCTTGGATGCTCGGGTCGTGGTCGGCGAGGAGATGAAGACCCACGCGGGTGAGATCATCGGGCTTTTCCTGACCGACCGCGTGCCGCAGGGTCTGGCGCCGGTGACGGCTGCGCAGGCCGTGAAGGACCAGGGTGGGCTCGTCTACATCCCGCACCCGTTCGATCCGCTTCGCAACAACCTGCGTCACGACGTGCTCGATGAGCTCGTCGGCGACGGTCTCGTCGACGGCATCGAGGTGCTGAACGCGAAGACGAGCCTCACCAGCCTCAACGCGCGTGCGGCGCGCTACGCGGGCGAGCACGGCTTGGCGCCGGGCGCCGGCAGCGACGCCCACGTGGCCGAAGCACTCGGGGGCGCCTACCTCGAGATGCCGGATTTCGACGACGACGATCCCGCAACCTTCCTCGCATCGATGCGTCAGGGCTGGGCGGTCGGCCATCACTACGACCCACCCCGTCGCTGGAGACCGCGCATTGTCCCATCGGTGGGGAGCGACGACTAGAGGCCGCCTCGGTGCCGGATTTTGCCGTGGCGATCGTGCTCGGCCTGCTGCAAGGAGTGACCGAGTTCTTCCCGGTCTCTTCGAGCGCCCACCTCGAAGTGGTGCCATGGCTGGCCGGTTGGGATCTCTTCGATGGCGACAACGAGCTGGAGAATGCCTTCGACGTCGCGCTGCACGTCGGCACGCTCGTTGGAGCGGCGGTGTACTTGCGTGCCGACATCGCCCGCTACGCCAAGGCACTTTGGAGCGGCATCCGCGGCCGCGCCGAACCCGACACGGTGGTTGCGCTGAGCTTGGCCCTCTCGGCCGTCCCCGCGGCGCTGGTGGGCGTCACGCTGGAGGACCGTTTGCTCGACCTCGCAGAGCGGCCGCTGCTGATCGCTGCGCTGCTGGCTGGATTCGGTGGGTTGCTGTGGTGGAGCGACGCATCGGCGACCCGACGAGGTGCGCAGAGGTCCCAGCATTCCTACGGCCTGCGGGACGCGGCCGGAATGGGACTCGCGCAAGCAGCAGCCTTGCTGCCGGGGGTGAGCCGCTCGGGGGTGAGCATCACCGCAGGCCGGTGGCTCGGCTTCGACCGGGCTGCGGCGGCGCGACTGGCCTTCCTCATGAGCTTGCCGCTCATTGGGGGCGCGGGCGTCTACCGCTCGTTCACGCTGGCAGATGCTGCCCCCACAGGTGCACAATTGCAGCTGTTCATCGTCGGGGGAGCAGCAGCAGTGGTGTCGTCATGGGCGGGCGTTGCCGCAATGGTGTGGCTGCTGGATCGGACGAGCCGGGCTCCGCAGCGATCCCCGTTTGCGTGGTTCGCCGGCTACCGCGTGGCATTGGCGGCTGCGGTGGCCGTGGTGGCTATCAGCGGTCTGCGCTGAGGACCACCGGCACCACGATGCCAGTCGCGCTGGCGCGCGCGACCCCTTCGAGGTGCACGGGCTCGATTTCGACAAACCAACGATCTGCCGATGCGGCGAGGACATAGGCAGGCACGCGATCGGGGCTTGCATTGCCAGCGGAGGGATCGAACGGATCGATGTCGGCGAACAGCAACAGCTCCACGCCAGTGCCGGGCTCGACGTCGGGTGCGTGGGAAACGACGCGGATGCCGATGCCCCGGCGCCCCGGGCTCACTCCCGCCGCGGGGTGAAAGTCCAATTCGGTCAACAGGCCCCCGCGCGGGACGGCTCGAGTCAGCTCGCCGAGCTCGAACGCACTGGTGAGCGCTCCGGCGGGCACGAGATGGGCCGGGACCTCGATGAGATCGACCTGTCCTTCGGGAGAGGTCCCCACTGCCAACGGGGACTGAGCGGCAAGTACGCGTACCGAGGTCCCCCATGCGGCAGCAGCCGTGCGCGCCCGGCCAGTCATCCCGGAGACGAGCACGAGTGCCACGAGCGCAACAGCGCCGACGGCGGTCCAGTGGACCAGGTTGGGACGGCGCTGCCAGAGATCGCCGAGTTGTGAGATGAACGCCATGAATACCTCCGCCACGAAGTCATCGCGGCGGTTGCACCGCCGCGGATTCGTTTCGATGCTGGAGGCGTCAGCCTGACGCCGAGGCGGCCCCGACGGTTGAGTTCGACTTGTCGCTTGACGAGCCGCTCTCCGAAGAGGTCGATTCCTTGCTTGGGGATTCGCTGGTTGTGCTTGATGAAGATGAGTCGGATTCCGACGAGTCGGGCGAAGTTGAGCTTGAAGAGGTTCGGCTGTCGTTGCGGTAGAAGCCGCTGCCCTTGAAGCTGATGCCGACGTTGGAGAAGATCTTGCGGACCTCGCCTCCGCACTTCGACCCTGCCCCGTTGAGCGCCTCGCCCTCCCGCGGCAGTGGGCACACCGTGATGGGATCGTCCGAGAAACTCTGATGGCGCTCGAACGACTCTCCGCAGTCAGTGCAGCGGTACTGGTAGGTCGGCATGAGGTCCCGTTCTCCGATGTGGTCCTGTCTCCAGCCGCCGAGAAGTGTAGCTGTCGGGCGTCGTGGACTGCCCGGCATCGTCGCCTCTCCGTGAACCCTCTAGGTTTTCGTGCCGTGCGCGCTTCGGACCTGGCAGACCGATACGGCATCGACGAGCGCTCAGCTCAGACGCTTGCCACCTACGGATTCGACACCGGCACGTTCGACAAGCTGCGCGGCCGGCTGACCGGCAATTCGGGCGGCGACAGCGACCGGACCAGTGCGAATCGGGTGAGTGGCAGCATCGAAGCCGCGCAATCCGACGACCTGGTGTCGTTGACACCGCTGGACTCGGCCGAACGCGAACGGCTCGCACATGTCGGTCGCGAGGCAATCGCTCGTGGGCAGGTGGGCGTCTTGCTCTTGGCGGGCGGCATGGCCACTCGTTTCGGCGGCGGCGTAAAGGCGCTGGCCGAAGTGCTGCCCGGCCTGAGTTTCGCGGACGCCAAGATGGCGGACCTGGGTCGCCTGGCGAGCGAGCTGGGGTGCACCGTCCCCCTGTGGCTGATGACGAGCTTCCAGTCCGACGGCGTTCTGCGCGACTGGGTATCGGCCCGCACCCGCAGCGCACAGGTACCGGTCGACTTCGCTCCACAGGGCGTCTCCATGCGCCTGACGCCCGACGGCGATCTGTTCCGGGACCGCAGCGGCACTGTGTCGTTGCACGCGCCGGGGCACGGGGACGCGCCATGGGCGATGCGCCGGAGCGGTCAGCTGGGCCGGTTCGCCGAAGCGGGCGGTCGGCACCTGTTCGTGACCAATGTCGACAACGCCGCGGCAACGCTGGATCCGGCAGTGATCGGCGCGCACGTGGTGGAAGCGAAGCCGCTCACCTGCGAAGTAGTCCCGGGCGCCGCAACGGGGGGATCGCCGTGGCGTGTGAACGGGCGAGCGCAGATCGTGGAGTCATTTCGTCTGCCACCCGGGATCGATCCGCTGGCGACATGTGCGGTGAACACCAATTCATTGGTTGCCGACGTCGAAGTCTTCGAGGCGGACTGGCCGCTCACCTGGTTCGAAGTCCGCAAACAGGTCGAAGGTGCCCAGGTCGTCCAGTTCGAACGGCTGATCGGCGAGCTCTCGGCCTTCGTGGACACCACGATGCTGCTCGTCGAGCGTGACGGGCCTGACGGGCGTTTCCAGCCGGTGAAGGACCCTGCCGAACTCGAAGCGCGCCGCCCCGAGATCGCCCGGATACTCGCAGCGCGGGGCATCGAGACCTCCCTCTAGGCCGCCTCGGGCACATTGCGCCCAGTACATTGCGCCCGGTGCTGCCGCTTGAGACTGCGCGCGAATTCGTTCTGGACCGATGCCAAGCGCGCAAGCCCGTGCGCGTGCCGGTCGCGGACGCACTGGGCTTGGTGACGGCCAGCGAGATCATCGCCTCGGAGGACATCCCGCAGTTTGCGAACACGGCCATGGACGGCTTTGCCGTGCGATCGGCGGACGTAGCGGACGCTCCTTGTGAGCTGCGCATCGTCGAGACGATCGCCGCCGGGCATGCTCCGCAGATCACCGTGGGGCCCGGTGAAGCCAGTCGCATCATGACCGGGGCCACGATCCCCCCTGGGGCCGATGCCGTCGTCATGGTGGAGCGCACGGCGATCGTTTCGGACTCGGTCGCAGACGGCGAAGTCGTACGAGTGGAGATCAGCGTCCCGCGCGACAATCACGTGCGGCCTGTTGGCGATGATCTGCATGCAGGCGACAACGTGTTCCCCGCACGAACTGAGCTCGCGGCGGGGCATCTCGGCGTCCTGTGCAGCCTCGGGATGACCGACGTTGAGGTGTACCCCCGGCCGCGAGTCGGCGTGCTGTCCACCGGCGATGAGCTCGTCGATGATGGCAGTCCATTGCAGCCGGGACAGATTCGCGATTCGAACCGTCGGACGCTGCTGGCGTTGGCACACCGGGCCGATGTCGAAACGGTCGACCTCGGCCTCGTCCGCGACGACCCAGCCGAGATCGAGGCCTCCCTCGCCATCGGCGTCCAGACATGCGACGCCATCGTCACCTCGGGCGGCGTGAGCATGGGCGACTTCGACTACGTGAAAGCTGTGCTTGAGCGCATCGGCGACATGCGGTGGATGCAGGTGGCGATCAAGCCGGCAAAACCACTGGCGTTCGGCACAGTTGGCGATGTGCCTGTCTTCGGGCTTCCGGGCAACCCAGTCTCATCGATGGTGTCCTTCGAGCTCTTCGCCCGGCCCGGCCTGCGCTCGATGATGGGGCATCCGCAGCCGATCCGACCCACGGTCATGGCCTTCGCTGCGGAAGACCTGCTCCGGCGCCCGGACGGCAAGACGCACTTCATGCGGGTGCTGGCGACACCGCTGGGCGGCCGGACCGAAGTGCGCTCCGCGGGAGGTCAGGGCTCGCACATGCTGTGGGCCATGGCCAAGTCGAATGCGTTGGCCGTCATCGGTGACGGCGACGGCGTACGCGCCGGAGGCAAGCTCGACGTGCTCCTGCTGGACTGAGCCAGTCCATCGTCGGGGACCCGGCGGCGACCTCTCTGCGCAGCCGTCGATACGCTCAGGCCAATGAATGGTGCAGCAGGTGCCGTAGCGTCGGCACGAGCGGTTGACCTTGTCGATCCGTTTGGTCGGACCGTGGGCGATCTGCGCATCTCGGTCACCGATCGCTGCAACTTTCGCTGCCAGTACTGCATGCCCGCCGAGGGCATGAAGTGGCTACCCCGTTCAGAGATCCTGAGCTTCGAGGAGATCGAGCGCTTCGCCAAGGTGTGCGTGGACCGCTTCGGTTTCGAGAGCATCCGGCTGACGGGAGGAGAGCCCTTGGTACGGGCTCACCTGCCACGGCTGGTCGAACGTCTTGCCGTGCTCGGCGTCGACGTGGCGTTGACCACGAACGGCGCCACGTTGCGCATGCATGCCAAGCCGCTCGCGGAAGCGGGCCTTTCGCGGATCAACATCAGCCTCGACTCGCTCCAGCGCGATCGCTTCTTGGAGCTGACGCGCCGTGACGAGCTGGATCGGGTCCTCGATGGCATCGACGCAGCCATCGACGCCGGGCTCGCGCCAGTGAAGATCAACACGGTCATGATGCGCGGCATCAACGACGACGAAGTCGTGGACTTCGCCCGCTTCGGCCGCGAGCGTGGAGTTGAAGTCCGCTTCATCGAGTTCATGCCGCTCGAGGCTGGAGATGTGTGGACATCAGACGTAGTGGTTCCCGCCGATGCAATCTTGGCGGCAATCTCGGAGGTGTTCCCGACCGAGCCCGTGCTGCGTGGCAACGAGCCCGCCGAGCGTTACCGCTACCTCGACGGCGTCGGTCACGTCGGAGTCATCGCCAGTGTCACGAAGCCCTTCTGCGGCAACTGTGACCGGGTGCGCCTCACAGCCGAAGGCCAGTTCCGCACATGCCTGTTTGCGCTGGACGAGTTCGACATGCGGTCGATCCTGCGCAGCGGTGCTCCGAGTGACGAGCTCGATGACCGCCTCGCGGTTGCAGTCCGCGATGCGGTCGGCACCAAGTGGGCCGGCCACTCGATCGGGCAGGTCAACTTCATCAAACCCAAGCGAACAATGAGTCAAATCGGCGGCTGAGAGCCGCCGATTCATTAGACACAGGGGCGGCTGAGATCATGACCGAGTCACCTTTCACTCACTTGGATCCTCTGGGTCGGGCGCGCATGGTCGATGTGACCCCGAAGGAGATCTCACATCGACGAGCGATCGCTCGATGCCGCGTGCACATGGCCACCGAGACAGCGTCACTGGTTGCCCGGGGTGCGATCGCGAAGGGGGACGTCATCGCGGTCGCTCGGGTGGCTGGCATCCAGGCCGCCAAGCGCACTCCAGATCTCATCCCGCTGTGTCACCCTCTGCTCGTCGGCGCTGTCTATGTGAATTTTGAGATTGCCGACACCTGGATCGAGATCGAGGCGCAGGTGGAGACAGTGGACCGCACCGGTGTTGAGATGGAGGCGATGACGGCTTGTTCCGTCGCAGCCCTCACCATCTACGACATGTGCAAGTCGGCCGACCGATCCATGGTCATCGGCGACCTCGCCCTGTGGGAGAAAACGGGCGGCAAGTCGGGCGCCTACCGGCGAGAAGCGGACGCCACCGACTGATCCCGTCGCCTGATGCGGTTGCGGTGCTGTGGAGTGCCCGCCGAGCGAACGGTCGCGCGATCAGCGCTCTCAATCTGGGAACATTAGTCTGCTGCTGTGCGCGGGCAGCGGAAATGCATGTTGGACGCGCGGCGGAATGGCACCCTGTGTGGGCAGGCCAGCCCGCTAGGCAGGTGACGCGTGACACAACTGGTCTTGGTGTTGTTGGCTGTCGCTTGGATCGTGGTACTGGCTCCCGACGTTGCGCGCCTGTTCCAGCCACGACGCAGAGCAACATCGTCCGTCGACCAGTTCCGCGAGCAACTCGACTCACTCGGTCGTTCGGCGCCGGCTGCAGCACTTATCTCCCAAGCGCATGCGTTGAGGGAATTCCGCGAGCCTCAACCTCGGAGGACGAGCCCATCCACCTCGATGCCGACCACGCCCAAGCAGGCAGCGGTCCGTCGACGCGACATCGGTACGTTGCTCGTGCTGTGCATGCTGGTGACGCTCGCAGGCACACTCGCCACGGGCTCGCTGTGGGCACTTGCTGCCTTCGTTGTGATGCTCGGGCTCACCACGGGTTACGTCGCGCTGGCGGTGCGTCGGAGTCGCGCAGCTCCCACTGCTGAGGTGCACTACCTGCCACTGCGAGATCCGGCCAGCTCGTCGACGGTGAGGATGATTCGCCGAACGGCGAACTAGTAGCCACGGCGCCGTACGGCGAACCAGTAGGCACCGGCCCCCCGGAGATCAGCCAGAGCATCCAAGCGCTGCTGAGCAGCGAATCGTGGTCGCAGACTGGCCCGCTGATCCCGCAGATATATTCGACAACCGCCCGGTTCGGGGGTGTAGCTCAGTTGGTAGAGCGCTTCGGTCGCATCGAAGAGGCCAGGGGTTCGATTCCCCTCACCTCCACGCCCAGTCACGTGACGCCGCCTTGGCGAGGTCCGCTCCATTCCACGCTGCGTCCCGTCAACGTGTAGCAACCTGCCCGAGCGGAATAATCCGTGTGAGTGATGGGATCGGATCATGGCAGAATGCCGATGTGGAACGCAAGCGCAAGGTGCCCGTACCAGACGGTCAGCCTGGGAGTTCTCTAGATGTCGGCATTCGTGCTTCCCGCTCCGGCGAGCCGACTGCTCATCCGCAAGAAGCGCACCGCGGGCCGGTTGTCGTGTGGGCTGAGGCTGCGCTTGGGCATGCGAGCTTGCAGGACATTGAAGACCCACCCGGAGTCGTCGCGACCGTTGCTGGCCTGACTGGCGTTTGGGCTCATGGAGCGGACGTACGAGAGGCGAGAGAGGAATTGCTGGAAGTGCTCGTCGACTGGGCCTCCCTCAAGATCGAACACGGCGACGACGACATTCCCAGCATTGACGGGGTAAGTCTCTACGTCACCCAATGAGCCAGAGGCTCGAGCCGATCAGCCGCAGGGACTTGATTAAGGCCTTGCGGAGGCAGGGTTGGACCGGTCCGTGGCAGGGCAGCAAGCATCAGATGATGCACAAAGGCAAGTAAAAACTGCGTTTGCCGAACCCACACAGTCCCGACATCAGCAGTCAACTGCTTGCGATCATTCTCGACCAAGCAGGCATTTCTCGCGACGAATGGCTCGAAGCCAACCGCTGACAAGTCCTGTCAGGACACCGAGCCATAGGTATTTCCCAATGCCGTACAACTCGGCCGATGCACGCGAAGCAGCGCACACGGCGAGAGACGTTGACGAGGTGGGCGGCGGCCTCGACGTACCGCCCCGCCCAGCACCCCGCAGCGCCCGCCTCGACGGTGATGGCACCCCGCCCTTTCGCTAAGGGGCGGGTACCGAAGAGGGGAGTCTCGACGCACCAACTATCTTCGCGGGCACAATTCAGCGCTACTTGGCGGCACGCTGCGCCAAACGTCGGGCCGTTGGCAGGCGTGACGGGAACCCAACCCCTGCGCTGCTAGGTAACCGAAAGGGAACCGACAGCAGAAATGGCCCCTGACCTGCTCCTACGAATTCCCTTCACCTTCACATTGTCGTCACGCCGGGGCCACCCGCGTCGGCACCGAGGACACGCTCGCCGGGCACGCCTGAGCGCGATTGCCTCAGTTCTGGTAGCTGCCGTCTTCGTGGCAGCATGCGGAGGCGGGGGCGACAGCGAATCGCGCTACGAAGGCCTCGCGGTGGCCCCCTCCGAGCTGCGGCAGATCCCCCAGATGTCGCTGACAGACACCGCTGGCAACGACTTCGAACTCGCGGCCGACACGGAAGGGCAAGTACGTCTCGTGTACCAGTTGTTCACGAACTGCCCCGATATCTGTGGGGTGCAACTGGCGCAGCTCGCCAGCGTGCTCGGCCGGCCAGGGGCTCCCAAGAACGTGCAGGTGTTGGCGGTCACTGTCGACCCTGATCGGGACACACCTGAGATCCTGCGTGCGTATCTTGACCAGTTCAGCGCCGATTTTGTTGGACTCATTCCCCGGAGCGAACAGCAGTTGACCGACCTTCAGAACGCGCTGGGCTCGTTGGCCTCGTTCAAGATCTTCGACACGACTCCGACGACGGAACACGACCACAGCACCGATGTCGAGGCCGACGTGGCTCACGGCCACGGCGCCTACGACGTAGGCCACGACGGCCGTGTCTTTGCCTTCGCCCCCAACGGCTACGGCTACGCGCAGTACCCCTATCCCACACGTCAGTCCCAGTTCGATCACGACCTGCCGATCCTGGCCGTCATCGAACCGGACGCGCCGGCCGGCGCGGGTCTGTAGCACCATGCGTTTCTGGTGCTCGGCGCTCGAGGTGCCGTGGACGTGGGGGTGGCGTGCCTATCCAGGGGTCTGGGTGGCAACGCTTGCCATCGCAGTCCCGTACCTAGTGGCTCGTCGCCGTGCCCGCGCCATGCGCATAGAACCGCTGGACGCCGCCGAAGCAGCGGCGGAGCGCCGCCAGATGTGGCTGTTCCTGGCCGGGGTGGCGGCGTTCTGGATGGCTTCTGATTGGCCGCTCGGCGTGCTCGGCGCGGGCTATCTGGCTTCGGCCCACATGTTGCAGTTCATGCTGTACACGCTGGTCGCCGCGCCGCTGCTGGTGATGGGCGTGTCCGAGCCGATGGCTCGCAGGATTCTGGCGAGGCTGCGCCTCTACCGCCTCCTGACCCGGCTCACCAAGCCGGTTACCGCCGCATTGGTGTTCAACGGTTGCCTCGTTGCGACGCACTCGCCGTGGGCAGTCGACAACCTGCGGGCGAACCAATTCGGCTCGTTTGTGATGGACGTGGTGTGGCTGGTCTCGGGCGTGCTCGTGTGGCTGCCGATCTTGTCGCCGCTCACCGAGCACCGGCTACGCGCCTACCCCGGCAAGATGGTGTATCTGTTCCTGGCGCTTGGTGTCGTTCCGGCGGTGCCTGCGGGGTTCCTGACCTTTGCCAGCTTCCCCCTCTATGCCACCTACGAGCTGGCGCCCCGGTTTTATGGCCTCGACGCTGCGACAGACCAGCAGACGGCCGGGCTCATCATGAAGCTGGGCGGCATTCCCATCGTGTGGGGAGCCATCATCGCCATGATGCTGCGTTGGGCTGACGAGTCTCGGGCGTCCAGTCCGGCTGGCCCGCTTAGTCGACGATGACGAGCGCCCAGTAGATCACCACGACGATCAGCGCCGCCGAGGCAGCGAGTGCGCGCAATGACAGCCACAGCTCATCGCCCGGACGCATGGGGCGCCGAGGCGGGCGGCCGAACATCAGATGCGGGCACCCTCACGCTCGCGCAACCGCACGTTGACCCACATCTTCTCGATGTGCTGGGCGACCGTGAGAGCGCCTTGAGGTACCTCGTGGGTGGCAAAGAACGTCTCGACCTCGGTGGCGAGATCTCGGGTGTGCAGACCGCGGATCCCTCCGGCCATGCGGGAAATTGAGTTCTGGGGAAAACGGTTGGTCAATTCGTCCCACTGGTCCCGGATGAACTCCCACGCCACCGGTCCCCAGTCGAGATGCGTCATGGCGGCACCGAGCAGATATGGGGCATTCTGGGTCCGCACCTCGGTGGCGAACAACTCCAGCGTGCGCTCGAACAGTTGTCGATCTTCGAAGAGCAGCAGTGCCTGGAGGTAGCGCAGTTCGCTTTGGGGAGTGTCCGCTGAGCGGTACAACTCGACCATCTGCTCGTAGTCAGTCTCGTCGCCCGAGGCCGCTGCGACCTGCACTGCAGCCGCGGCCAGATTCGGCTCGACGGCGACACTGTTCCCGATTGCCGTTTCAACAAGCTCCCGTGCGCGGGTGCGCACCAGCTCGTCGCGCCCCCTGCCGCCAGCTGCCTCGAACAGCACGCCTCGCAGTTCACGGTCGAGATCGGGCTCGCCGGGCTGAGGCTCGAAGCCCAGCACACCCAGGGCGGTCGTGGCCATGTCCCTGATGAGAACAGCCAGGGTTTCGCGCCCCGCCGGCTCGGCGATGGCGTGCAGCCCTTTCAGCCCCCAAATCATCCGCTGCCACACGTGCAGATCTGTCTCCAAGCACAGGTCGGTCACGAGCCCGATGAACTCCGCGGCGCTGGCGTCGCCGGCCACGACGGCGGCGTAGGTGTCGTCCACCAGCCCGTAGCGCTCGATGGGTTCAAGCACTTCGAGCGCCTGACGGGCCACAGCTGCGAGCAGGTCCCCGCTGTAGCGCACCCGGTAATAGCCATGGCCGCCGGCATTGACGACGGCCCATTCGACCGGTCCGCCCAAGTTCACAGTCGCCGAGGCATCGGCGAGCAGCAGTCGCCGCTCGACGGTGTTGCCGTCGGCGAGACGTGCGCGCACCATGACGGGCACGCTCCAGATCTCGGCATCCGCATCGTCGGATTCCCCGGAGCCGTAGACGAAGCGGTGCTGCGAGACCGTCAGGCCGCTGCGATGCGCTTCGACGGACACGATCGGGTAGCCGCCCTTGAATATCCAGCCGTCCATGACCGACCGCACCGGTTCGCCGCTGGAGGACTCAAGGGCGTCCCACAAGTCGGTCGTGGTGGTGTTGGCGTAGCTGTTGCGTTCCAGGTAGTGGTGCACGCCCGCTGCAAACCGGTCCGGGCCGAGGTACTGCTCGAGCATCCGCACCACCGCGGCGCCCTTTTCGTAGGTGAGCACGTCGTACATGCCCTCGGCGTCAGCGGGGGAGATCACCTCGTACTCGACGGGGCGGGTGGTACTCAACGCGTCCACGTCGAATGCCGCCCCACGCTCGATCGAGAATTCGTCCCAGCGGTTCCACTCCGGCCGGAAGGCATCGGTGGTCGCCACCTGCATGAACGTGGCGAACGCCTCCTTCAACCAGATGCCGTTCCACCAGTCCATCGTCACGAGGTTGCCGAACCACATGTGCGCGAGTTCGTGCGCGACGACATCGACGATGCGCAACAGCTCCGCGGTGGTCGCCTTCTGGGGATCTGCCAGCAGCAGCGTTTCGCGGAAGGTGATGGCACCCATGTTCTCCATGGCACCGAATGCGAAGTCCGGCACCGCAATGAGGTCCACTTTGGTGCCCGGGTAGTCGATGCCGTAGTAGTCGACCAGCCACGCGAGTGAGAACGCCCCGGCTTCCAACCCGAACGCGGTCAGTGCCGACTTGCCGCGCACGTGAACGATCCGCAGCGGCACTCCGTCGACGTCGACGGGATCGGTCGCTTCGAGGTCGCCGACGATGAAGGCCATCAGATAGGTCGACATCTGGATGGTGTCGGCGAATGTGTCGCGACGCCGCCCGTCAGCTGTCGGCTCGGACGACACCAATTCGCCGCAGCTGACTGCCATGAGGTCGGGCGGCACGATCATGGTGACGCCGAACACCGCCTTGAGGTCGGGTTCGTCAAAGCAGGGGAAGGCGCGCCGGGCGTTGGTGGATTCGAATTGGGTGGTGGCGATCGTGCGCGTTTGCTCGGCCTCGTCGACGAACGTGGATCGGTAGAAGCCACGCAGCTGGTCGTTCAGCTCGCCGGCAAACCGGCATGCGATCTGCACTTGGCCGACATCGAGGCGGCTGCCGTCGACAGGCCGCAGCGTCATCCGCTCGGTCTCGGGATCGAATGAGATCTCAGCGCCGACGGCCCTGCCGCTCTGGCGCAAAGTCGCATCGGAGCACTCGAGGTCGGCGGCATTCAAGGTGACGCTGTCGACCGAGCGTTCCACTACCGCCTCGATGCGGACCTCGCCCACGAATCGCGCAGCGTCGAGATCTGGCTCGATGACGATGTCGTAGCGAACTGGCCGCACATCTCGGGGCAGTCGGTACGGGTTGACATCGGGTACAGCAGAACCGTCGGATCCCGACGTGGGGGGCGGGCCAGGAATCAGAAACGTCACGGCGCGCACACTACCGACGCCCTGACCGCCGAGGCAGATCGTGCGAACGGACCAGACGAGGTGCTAAGCCGACGGGGTGGAATCGGGCGAACAGCTGGATGTCGTGGGCATCGACCACGCACCCGATGCCGCTGCTGGTGAGCATCCTCTTGATGTCGTGGGCATCGGCAATGCGATGGTGGATGTGTTGCTGCGCGCCGACGAAGCCGTCGTCACCGAGTTGAGCATCGTCAAGGGGGCGATGACGCTGGTGGACACCCAGCGGGCGGTCGAGCTCAGCGCGCTCGTCGAGATGCTGGGCGGCGCCGACGAGATGACGCCCGGCGGCTCGGTCGCGAACACGATGCTGGGCATTGCGGCGCTGGGCGGCAGCGCCGGCTACATGGGCCGGGTGTGCGAAGACCCGCTCGGCGATCTGTTCGTCTCGGACATGGTCGGCCATGGCGTGGAACACGCCACTGCGCGGGCGCCCGCAGACGATCCGACGGGTCGCTGCACGGTGGTCATCACCCCTGACGGCGAACGAACCATGAGCACGTACCTGGGCGCATCGGCCGGCTTCGCCCCGGCCGACGTGGACTGGGCAATGGTGGATCGAGCCCGGACTGTGCTGCTTGAGGGCTACCTCTGGGACCCGACAGCGGCCCGGGCAGCGCTGCGCGAAGTGGCGGAGCACTGCGCCGCGCCCGGCAACCACTGCCAGGTTGCCCTCAGCCTCTCGGACTCGCTGTGCGTGGAACGCCACCGGCGCGAGTTCATCGACATGGTCGACCGCTGCACCAACGTCCTGTTCGCCAACGCTGCTGAACTCAAGGCGCTTTACCAGACCGATGACCTCGACGAGGCGCTCGCTGCCGTGCGAGGTCAGGTGGACATTGCATCGGTCACGCTCTCAGCAGCGGGCGCAGTGCTCGTCACCCCCGACGAGGTCGTGAACGTTCCGGTTGAGCCCGTCGACGAAGTGGTCGACCGCACCGGTGCGGGCGATCTGTACGCGGCCGGTGTGCTGTACGGCTTGGCCCGGGGCTACGACCTGGAGCGCTGCGGCTGGCTGGGCTCAGTGGCAGCCGCCGAGGTCATCTCCCACGTGGGCACCCGGCCGCTGGTGCCGCTCGATGAGCTGGCTGCCGACGTGATCTAGAGCCAGTCGTCCCGGCTTGGGAAGCGACCGTCACGCATTCTGTGAGCAAATTTGCCGTCTGAGGCGGCATTTCTGCACAGGATTGCGGCATAGCCGCCGAGCCTTGGTGCGGCATCCCAGAAACTTAAAGATCTTGACAGATCGTGCCGTTGCTTTAAAGTTTGTCCCCGGCAGAGCACCGTTTTGCGCAGGTGTGTCCGAAAGACTTTAAGCCATATTGGATTCTTCGCATGCCCTTGCATTTTCTGGGACCCGACTCCCTTGATGAGCAGATTGAAGCTGCGCTCAACCGCGTTGTCGACGGTGAACTGCCTGAGGTCGTCGAGAGCGCCCAGGTTGACTTCAAGGAAGAGTCAGGGCGCCGCGCACCCGACGGGTCGGTGAGAACCGGTGAAGCCCGCAATGAAGCTGCTGCGGCAGCGCTGACACATGCGATGGCGTCCATGGCCAACAGCGCAGGCGGTGGTGCGGTCGTCTTGGGAGTCGCCGATGACGGCACTCTCGTCGGTACTCAGATCGACCCTGACTGGCTGCGAGCGCGGATCTGGGAGCTCAGCGGAAATCGGCTCACAGTGAACGTGCGCGCAGCTGAGTTCAACGGTTGCCGCCTCTTGCTGCTCAGTACGCCCGAGGTTGTGGAGCCGATCAGCTCCCAGGGGAAACTGCACCATCGAGTCGGGCCGCGCAGCGTTCAGATGGATATCTCTGCATGGCACAGCGCCCGTCTGCACCGCAGTGGGGCCGACTGGTCGGCCCAGCCGTCAGGCCACGCGATCGAAGATGCGAGCGCTGCCGCATTGGATACCGCTCGGCGACATCTGGCCTCCGAAGGTGCTGCAACAGATCTTGCGAAGGCGAATGACGCCGAATTGCTGCGTCGCTTGAGCCTCGCCGACAGCGACGGGCGACTGTCGAACGCAGGCTCATTGCTCTTCGTGGGTACTCCGGAGCCCGGGATTGACTACATCCGTCGCGATGGCTCAGGCGGCGACAGCCGCTACAGGTTGCGTGGCACCGAACCGTTGGTAATGCAGGTGCAGCAGGTTGAGTTAGCCGCGGAGGCTGCAAACCCGGTCCATCACATCGAATTGGGTTTTGTTCACCGACAAGTGCAATCGGTGCCCTCGCGAGCGCTGCGCGAGGCAATCGTCAACGGCGTTGCTCACAGAGACTGGCTGTCTCCTCTTCCCACGGTTGTAGAGCACGTGGCTGAGACGGTCACGGTCACGTCACCAGGAGGCTTTGTCGGCGGGATCGATCCATCCAACATCATCACCCACCCTGCGGTACCCCGCCATCGCGCTTTGGCTGAGGCGTTGGCGATGCTGAAGTATGCCGAGCGGCAAGGCGTCGGCGTGGCGCGAATGGTGCGAGACATGCTGGCGCTCGGACGACCGGCACCTGAAATCTCCGAACTCGTGGGCCCCTTTGTGCGTGTGGTTCTGATGGGTGGATCACCCGACGTGGCGCTGGCCAGTCTGCTCAGCAGCATTGAGCCACCAGACGTAGCTTCCAGCGTCGACACAGCGTTGGTGATTGACCACCTGTGCAGAATTGGTTGGGCTGACCGCTACACAGCTGCGCTGACGTTGCAGCGGGGCGAGGCTGAGACGGCCGACATCTTGGAGCGTCTCGCTGAGGCCACGTTTGTCGTCGGTGGGACGCCGCGAGCGAACGATGGCATACAGGAACCCGGCGTGGTGCCTCCTGCGGGAGACGCACGCAGGCGGTCACCGGCAGCAGTTCCCATCATCGTGCGCATTGCCGGAAGTCCCGACAGCCGGCACGCAGCATGCATGATCAGCGTCCCGGCACGCAAGCACCTGCACCGTCGAAATGCGGTGCATGCACCGATCGAGGGCCAATTGCGCGTTGCGTTCTCCTACGCGACCGCCCGCGGCCGCATCTCCAGCACAGAGGCCGCATCCTTGCTCTCGGTCAGCACCCCCACGGCCGTCGCCCGGCTCAGGGCACTCGCAGAAGCCGGAGAACTTGTGTCGAGCAATGCCAATGTCGGTGGCCGCGGCCACCACTATGTTCCGGCCGACCTGATCTAGAGCCAGTCGTCGTTGCTGCTGCCGGACGGGCGTGGTGGGTAGCGCGGTGCAAGATTGTTCCCATTGAGCCGGAACTCGATGGTCGGTACCTGAATGGACGCCGCAGCGGTGCCGGTCGCGTCACGCGGTCATCGTCGTTCGAATGACAGGATCGGCGCGCCGAACTCGCTCGGCGAGTCAGAGTTGAGCCACGCCATCGCGTCGGCATCGCCGGCGATGTAGGCCCGCCAGAAGGCCAGCGTTGTCTGTTCGACGATCCTCCTCTGGTCGGCGTTCTCAACGAAATTCGAAATATTCCCGCTGATGCCTCCCAGCCCGTGGTCGGCACCCTCCATCCAGGCTTCGTACTTGTCGCCGGGTGGTGCGAACAGGAACGGCTCACGCTTCCAATTCGGATCGTCGGTCGTGGCTCCCATGTCCTTGCTGCCGGTGATGTTGAGCATCGGACAGGCCATCGTGTCCCACGAGCCGTCCCGGAGACCTTGCTGGTTGCGGCCCTGACCGCTGGCGATCACCACGGCACCCACCCGGTCGTCGCGGAGCGACGTCGGCCCCTCGCCCGGCAGGTTGATCGTGACCCCCGAAACGAGCTGGCTGGTGTAGGCGCCGAAGGAGTGGCCGCCGACGCCGACGCGCTCGCCGTCGACGGTTCCGGCGAATTCCGCGACCTCGTCGAGCAGTGTGGGCGCTTGGTCCAGGACGGCCTTCACGTCCGCGACGCGGGCTAGCCACCACGGGGGCTGGAGCAAGCGGCCGATCATGAACTCGAAGATCTCGGGTACGGAGACCCATTCGTTGTTGTCAATGTGGTGCCGTTTGAGCCCGAGATCGGGATAGTCCCGCGCGACGTGCTCAATCGAGTCCAGGAACGTCGGCTGGATGACGACGAACCCGTGGCTTGCCCACAGTCGGGTCAATTCCACGCTGCGATGGCGCGATCCGCCCAACCCGTGACACCAAACGAGCAGCTTGTGGGAGCCGGCCTCAGTGGGGTAGCGGCAGGTGATCTCGATCTCGCGGTCGCGCCGCTCATCCACCACCCTCAGGTGCTCGGCCTTTCGCACCGGGTGCGGGCCAGTGCCCGCGTAGGTCCCAGCTGCGTGAGTGTTCATCCGATGATCTCCTTGCTGTCGCCGGTGTAGAGGACGCAGGCCACCTGTCGGTCATTGCCCAGGTCGATCATCGGAGGATGATCGTTAACGCACGCATCGTGAGCGTGCGGGCAGCGAGTGCGGTACGGACAGCCCGAGGGGAGGTTGAGCGGGCTGGGAATCTCGCCCGTGCTCATGCGGCCGCCGGAGCGCCGCTCGCGTTGGCGAACCGGGTTCGCGACCGGCACCGCGGCCAACAGGGCCTGGGTATAGGGATGCGCCGGCTCGGCGTACAGCTCTTCGGCTGGGCCCTCCTCGACGATGCTGCCCAGGTACATCACTGCGATGCGATCGCTGGCATGGTGCACCACGGCGAGATCGTGAGCGATCAGCAGGTAGGTGAGCCCCAGCCGTTCCTGAAGTTCCTCCAGGAGATTGATCACCTGGCTCTGGGTGGACACGTCGAGGGCGCTCACCGGCTCGTCCAGGATGAGCAGTCGCGGGCGCAACGCCAGGGCCCGCGCGATGGCGATGCGCTGGCGTTGCCCGCCGGAGAACTCGTGCGGTTTGCGTTCGAGATGCTCGCGGGACAGCCCGACGAGCTCCAGCAGCTCCTCGCAGGCCGCGAGTCGGGCCGCCTTGCCGAGGCGCTCGTGGATGTCGAGCGGCTCACCCAGGATGTCCGCAATGACCATCGACGGGTTCAGCGACGAAGCGGGGTCTTGAAAGACGGCCTGAATGTCGCGGCGGATGGCCTTGGGGTACTTGCCCTCCAAGGTGGTCAGCTCGACCCCGTCGAAGCGCACCGATCCGGATTCGGCACGCACGATGCCCAGAATCGTGTTGCCCGTGCTTGACTTCCCCGAACCGGACTCGCCGACGAGGCCCAGCGTCTGTCCCGCAGCGATGTCGAGGCTGACGCCGTTGACGGCGTGAATATCGGCCGCCGCGAGATGGAAGAGGCTGCGAGGGCTCCGATACTTGACGACAAGATCTGAGACCGCAAGCAGTGCCTCGGTGTCCGCCTCGCCGTTCATTGCGCCCCTTCCAGCGTGAGTTCTGCGGCACGCACGCAGCGGAACAGGTGCGTGTCCTGTGTCACCGACGCAATCGGAGCCGCAGTGCACTCGGCGGTGGCGTAGGGACAACGTGGCGCAAAGCGGCAACCCGTGGGCCACTCGCCCGGCTGCGGCACCACGCCGGGTATCGACCGCAGGGCTGTTCCGCGGTGAGCGGTTTGGGGCACGGCACCCAGAAGGCCCTCGGTGTAGGGGTGGCGTGGATTGGCGAAGAGCTCGGTGACCTCGGCCTGCTCGACGATTTCCCCGGCATACATCACGGCTGCCCGGTCGCAGATGTCCGCGACGACGGCGAGGTCGTGGGTGATGAACAGCATCCCCATGCCAAGTTCGCGTTGCAGGTCGCGCAACAGCGCCAAGACCTCGGCCTGGACCGTCACGTCGAGCGCTGTGGTTGGCTCGTCGGCGATGAGCAGCTTCGGTTCGCACGACAACGCCCGTGCAATAGCGACTCGCTGCGCCATCCCTCCGGAGAGCTCGTGAGGGAAGCTGCGAGTCCGGGCCGCGGCGTCGGGGATCCCGACCATGTCCAGCAGCTCAACAGCCCGCTTGCGTGCGTCACTGCGGCTCATCCCACGCTTGATCCGCAGGATCTCGGAGAGCTGGTCGCCGATCCGGAAGGCCGGATTCAGGCTCGTGGTGGGGTCTTGAAAGACCGCCGCCGCTTGCGTGCCCCGTACGTGTTCGAGGTCCCGGCGCGACATCTCTGACACGTCATCGCCCCCGAGCAGGATGGCCTCCGCGGTCGCAGCTCCAGGTTCGGGCACGAGGCCCAGCACCGCCATCGCGGTCACGCTCTTGCCGCACCCCGACTCGCCGACAAGGCCGAGCGTTTCGCCCGCCCGGACATGCAGAGACACATCGCTGACGACCGTCAGCGGCACACCGCGCGGCGAGGGGAACTGAACGTGCAGCGACGACACGACGAGCACTGCATCGGGCGGAACGTCGGCTCGCGCCTGCGGGCCTGGGGAGGGGTGTCCAGCGATGGCGCTGACAGCGGCCGCGCCCTCCGCACCCGGTCGCAGCACGGCGGTCTCGCCGATCCCGCGGCCGATTGAATCGCGGATGGCGTCACCGAGCAGATTCACGGCCAGCACAACAAGCGCGATGGCGATGCCCGGCGGCAGGGCCAGCCAGGGGTGCAGATTGATGAATCGCGACGCCGTCGTCAGCATCGTTCCCCAGCTGGCGTCCGGCGGTTGCACGGCGAGGCCCAGGAAGCTCAAGCCGGCTTCTGCCAGCAGGATGGCACCCGTCGTCAACGTGATCTGCACGATGAGCGGCGCGGCGATGTTGGGCAGGATTTGCTTGCGCACGATGCGACCGGTGCCGGCGCCCACGACCCGTGCGGCCCGCACGTAGAGCTCCTCGCGCTCGGCGATCACGAGGCCTCGTGCGAGCCGCAGGAAGGCTGTCGAGAACAGCAGGCCCAGGGCGATCATCGCCTTCGTGAGACCCGTGCCGAGCACCGTGATGATGACAATCACCACCATGATCCCGGGCACCGACACGACAGCCTCGACGACTCGCATTACGAGAAGGTCCCACCAACCGCCCATGTACCCGATGAACAGCCCGATCGGCACGCCGAGCACGACGGCAACCGTCAGAGCCTGGGCAACGGCGATCAGCACGATGCGAGCCCCGAAGATCAGACGGCTCAGCACGTCGCGGCCTAGATCGTCAGTCCCCAGCCAGTGCTCTCGTGATGGACCCTGCAGTGTGTCGAGCAGGCTCTGGTCGAGCGGGTCGTAGGGAGCGAGCCAGGGCGCGAAGATCCCGGCCACCAGCACGGCCGCCACGATGAGCGAAGCGGGAATCACGGCACGCTTGGCGAAGAAGCGCCGGGTGAAACGTTGCCGAGAGCCCAGCAGACTGCCGGCAGCGCCAGCCGATGGCCCGGAAGCCGGCGGAGCCCCGAGACCCGATCCGGGCGAGACCTTCGTCATGAGGGCCTGGCCTTCGGGTTGAGATAGCCGTACAACAGGTCGGTCACGAGCTGGGTGAGCACCACGACGATCACCGAGACGATGACGACCCCCTGCACGAGCGGCACGTCCTGGCGACGCACGGCGGTGACGGCGAGCGAGCCGAGCCCGTTCACTGCGAAGACCTGCTCGACGATGATCGCGCCCCCCAGCAGCACGGTGATCTGGAACGCCAGCACGGTGACGACCGGCAGCATGGCGTTCTTCATCGCATGCTTGAGCACCACCCGGCGAGAACTGAGGCCTTGCGCGCGGGCGGCACGGACATAGTCCGTCTGCAGAACGCCGACCATCGCGCTGCGTGTCTGGCGGGCGAGGATCGCAGCGGCACCCGTCCCGAGCGCGATGGCCGGCAGGGTGATACTGCGCAGCCACTCTGTAGGCGATTCGGTGAGGGGGGTGTACCCGGTCGCCGGGAACCACCGGATCTTCACAGCGAAGACAACGGCCAGTATCAGCGCGAGCCAGAAGTTCGGCAACGCTTGGCCGACGGTGGCGCCCGCCGTGGCGGCCCGGTCCGTCCATCCGCCCGGTCGCAGCGCCGCAATGAGGCCCGCGCCGATGCCGATGATGAGCGCCACCACCACAGCCGCAAGCGTCAGCGACAGCGTCACCGGCAGGCGCAACAGCACCGCATCGGTCACTTCGACGCTGTTGAAGAACGACGTCCCCAAGTCGCCTTGGACCGCATCGGTCAGCCAGTCCCAGTACCGCTGGGGCCACGGCTGGTCGAGGCCGAGCCGCTCATGCACCAGGTCGACCTGCTCCTGGGTGGCGTCGTCGCCCACGATGAGCTCGGCGGGGTTTCCCGGGAGCAGGTCGGTGATCGAGAACGTCAGCAGCGAGACGATGAACAGCAGGGGGACGAGCGCGACCAGCCGCTGTGCCGCGAGCTTCAGCATGCGGCGCTACCTGATCTCATCGGGTTTTCTTGGAGCCCGGAAGCAAAGCCGGGTACTGGCTAGCCGCCGACCCGGAACCCATGCCAGATCGGCGCCTCCGCCTGCGCGGCGTCGATCCGGATCGTCGGATTCTGCGCCATCTCGGCCGATGCGCCCAGCACGACGTCACTGCTCGTGACGAATATGACGGATCTCTCCTCGGCGAGGATCTCCCACATCTCGTGGTAGTGGGGAGCGCGCTCGGCGGGATCCAGACTCGCCGAGCCGAGTTCGTTGAGCTCAGCGAATCGCGGATTCGGCACGTGGCCGAACGGGTTGAACGGCGCGCCGACATTGAGAAACGTGCCTGGGTATGCCGAGACATCCCTGCCGACAACCCAAAACAGCGTCGTGATGGGGAAGTCGGTGCTCCGACTGCGGCCGGCGAGCGTGCCAGGTTCGAGCACTTCGACGCTCATGTCGATGCCGATGTCTCGCCAGAACTCGCCAAGGACTTCCACGTGCCGACCGAAGAATCCGATGGAGGGCATGGTAAAGCTGAAGCCGTCGCCGTAACCCGCTTCCGCCATCAACTGCCGGGCCCGCTCGGGGTTGAACTCGATGTTCTCGTCGAGTGCATCGTTGTGGGCCCAGTGACCCTTCGGCACCGGCTGCAGGTTGGGAGTACCGAGGCCGAAGTCGATCACCTGTGCCCAGGCATCGCGGTCAATGGCGATCGACATCGCCTCGCGGACCTGTGGAGAGGCAAATGCCGGCACGTTGGTGCCGTCCCGGTCGAGGATGGGAATTCCCAGCACCCAATTCGTTCCCATTTCGATCAGACCAAGCGAGGGGTCGGCGCCTGCCTCTGCAGCAGTCGGGCCGGCGACAGCGGCGATATCGAGCTGGCCGGTCTTGAGGGCGTTGAGTCGGGCCTGCGCGTCCGGAATGTCGTAGACCTCAATCCGTTCCACACCTTGGGCGCTCGGATTCCAGTAGCCGTCGTTCAGCGTGTAGACGTGGACGTCCCCCTCGCGGCTCTCTGCGGCGTTGTACACCCAGGGACCCGTGCCGACGGGGTTGCGGTCGAGTGCGGGATCGTCCAAGGCCGCAGGGCTGATCATGAATCCCGGAATCGACGCCAGGTCGCTGATGAAGGCCGGAGCGGGCTGGGCCAGTGTGACGACAACGGTGAAGGGGTCGGCCACGCTCACCGAGTCGATGACAGCAAACACATCGCTGACACCAACTGCCTTGCCTCGGTCGAGGTTCGCCTTGACAGCTGCGGCGTTGAAGGGCTCGCCGTCGGAGAAGGTGACATCATCCCGCAGCGTGATGGTGACATCGAGGCCGTCCACGGAGAAACCGGTCGCGAGGAGCGGTTGGATCGAGCCATCCCCGCCACGCTCTATGCGGAACAGCGGCTCATACACCGGTGTCAGCCAGGGCAACCCGCCGCCCAAGAAATTGTGCGGGTCCATCGTGATGAGCGAGACGATCGGTGCTAAACGGACCGTGCCGCTCGGTGCGGGGACCTCAGGTGCCGTCTCTTCGGGTTCCGGCGCGGACTCTGCCGGCTCGGATTCGGGGGCGGCGGTTTCGTCCGGCGCCGCTCCTTCGTCCGGCGCCGCTCCTTCGTCCGGCTCCGCTCCTTCGTCCGGCTCCGGCGCTGCGTCGTCAGTTTCGGTTGCTGTCGCGCTGGTGTCCGCACTCGGCGTGTCCGGGGCTGCATCGGGGGCGTCGTCGTCGGTGCCGCAGGACACCGCCAGCAGCGACATCACTGCGAGCAGGGCGAAGATGAGCAGGCTGGGGCGTCGTCGGTGACCAATCCAGCCGTTCGTAGAAATACGTGGACGGTGAGACATTGTGCTCCCCCGGTTAGCTCTACGTTCTGGGCAACGCTAGTTCCTTGTCACTCGATAGTGAAGAGTGAGTCCCGGGTTTCGGCGGCGATGGCGTCGAGCAGCGCCCGCAGGCGGTGGCGTTCGGCGCGGATGTCACCGGGGCTCGGAATCACGGCTTCGAGGTAGATCTTCGCCTTAGGTTCGGTGCCGCTCGGCCGGATGCAGATGCGCACCTGCGCCTCCGGGTCGTGGTTGGAGCCGTCCGCCGTGGCGGGCGCCAGCTCCAGTTCGACGAGGTCAGCGGGGTGAGGCGTGCTGGCGTCGAGCCAGTCCGCGATGTTCGTAACGGAGCGGCCAGCGATCGTGCGAGGTGGATTGGCCCGCAACGCCGCCATGGCGGCGGCGATCGCACCGGCGCTGGCGCGCACTGAAGCTGCCGCCGTGACGTGGAGGCCGAACTCGGCGGCCAGCTCATCGAGACGTTCGAGCGGTCCCATGCCGCGAGCAGCCAAGGCTCCGGTCAGCCGCGCGAATTCGATGGCCGCCGAGATGCCGTCCTTGTCGAGTACGGCGTCAGTGACCGAGTAGCCGAGCGCTTCCTCGTAGCCGAACACCCAGTGAGCGTCGGGATGCGCCAGCCGTGGCTCCATGATCCACTTGAAGCCGGTCAGGGTTCGATGGTGTCCGACGCCCCGAGCGGTGCAGAGTGCCTCGACCATCCGTCCCGACACGACCGATGAAGCCGAGATCAACGGTCGCGCAGCCCGGTGGCTACCGGCCAGACCGATCAGCCAGTCGCACAACAGCACGCCTAGTTCGTCCCCGCTCAGCCGGCGCCACGCACCGTCCCCATCGCGAACGGCCACTGCCAGCCGGTCTGCGTCGGGGTCGTTGGCCAGAACCAAGTCGATGCCCTCGTCGGAGGCCAGTGCGATCGCATCGTCGAGGGTGCCCGGCTCTTCGGGATTCGGGAACGGCAGCCCCGGGAACGTTGCGTCGGGATGTCGTTGGTGCTCGACATAGATCGGTGGCGGCAGGCCCGCGGTGGCGAACGCGTGGCCCAGGGTTTGCGAGCCGACGCCGCACAGCGCCGTGTAGACGAACTCTGGCACGTCCGCCGGATCGGCCGGCAGGCCGTCGGGGCCGAACACCGGTCGACGGACGGCAGCGCCGACGTATTCGGCGATCACCGATCGCACGTCGAGCAACTCCAGCTCGTGGCGGACGGCGAGGTCGTCGTCGGTTGGGAGATCCCCGAGGTCCATGCGGGCCTCGATGCGGCGGTCCAGCGGCGGCCGGATCTGGGTGCCGTCAGCCCAGTAGACCTTGAGACCGTTGTCATCGCGAGGGTTGTGGCTGGCGGTGATCATGAGTCCCGCCCCGGCGGAGCGGGCGAGCAGCTGCCGTGCCAGCAGGGGTGTTGGTGCGGGACCGTCGATGATTGCTGTCGGGATTCCCATAGCGGCGAGCAGCCGTGCGGCGTCGAAGGCCATGTCCGCGGAACCGGATCGGGCGTCGAAGCCGACGACGGCGCCTCGGTCAGCAAGTCCCGCTGAGACAAGTTCGGCGCCGATTGCCCGAGCACTCAGGCGCGCCATGACCCGGTTCATGCGCGCGGGGCCCGGTCCACTCGGCCCCCGCATCCCAGCGGTCCCGAATCGAAGCACGCTGCCGAAATGCGCCTCGACCCAGTCGGGACGCTCGCGGTTGGCCTCGATTGTGCTGCGCGCCACCGGATCTGGGTCGGCGGCCAGCCAGGCGTCCAGCAGCGTTGTCGGGGTCGTCATGGGGGATCGCCTTCACTCACCGCTGTCCCTCGAAGTACTTGGGGGCGCAAGTATGTTCGACTGGGCATGTTGTTCCCGACGTTCGTCTTCGGAGCATTCTTCGTCGTCGTCTTCGTCGTGAACTGGCTCACTCGGCCGCACCCGGCCCTGTGGAAGCCGCTGATGCTCGCAGCCAGCATCGTGTTCTACGGCTGGTGGAGCTGGCGCTTCGTCTTCCTGCTGCTCGTCACCATCGTCATCAATTGGGTCGTCGGGCACTACGCGGTGACCGGTTCCGCCGAGGCAGCACGGTGGTGGGTCCGGTTCGGCGTTACCGCCAATCTCGGCATCCTCGGCGTCTTCAAGTACTGGGACTTCTTCGCCGTCGAGCTGTCCAACCTGCTCGAGAGCATCGGCATCTCCGGTGCCCTGCCGGTGCTGGAGTACACGCTGCCGGTCGGCATCTCCTTCTACACGTTCCAAGCGATGAGCTACATCATCGACATCGGCCGGGGGAACGTCCGCGAGATGGCGCCGCTGGACTTTGCGGTGTACCTGTCATTCTTCCCCCAGCTGGTCGCCGGTCCGATTGTGAGAGCGGCAGAGATGGCACCGCAGCTCGCTGCACGGCCTGACCCCCGCTACGTCCCAGCCGCAGAAGCGTTCGGGCTGATCCTGAACGGGCTGTTCAAGAAGGTCGTGATCTCCAGCTTTCTGGCAAGCGAGATCGTGGACGACGTCTTCGCCGATCCGGGGGCCCACAGCGGACCCGAGGTCGTGCTCGGCGTCTACGCCTATGCGGTCCAGATCTATGCGGACTTTTCCGGGTACACCGACATCGCCATCGGCGTGGCGCTGCTGCTGGGCTTCCGCTTCCCGCAGAACTTCGACAATCCGTACCGGGCGCTCACGCTGCAGGACTTCTGGCGCCGATGGCACATGACCCTGTCGCGCTGGCTGCGCGATTACCTCTATGTGCCGCTGGGCGGCAACCGGGGTGGCCGCGCCAACACGTACCGCAACCTCATGATCGTCATGCTGCTCGGTGGCCTGTGGCACGGCAGCACCTGGAACTTCGTGATCTGGGGAGGCATTCACGGCGTCGTTCTGGCAGTGGAGCGGCTGGTGCGTGAGCAGCGAGAGCGCAGCGGTGCGGGTCCCGTGCTGTCCCCAGCCCTCGGCGAGGTGGTGCGCTGGCTGGTCACGTTCCATGTCGTGTGCCTGGCGTGGGTGTTCTTCCGTTCCGAGTCGCTGTCGGCGGCGATCGAGATGCTCGGTGCGGTCGCCAGCTTCGACAATTACGCCGGCGCTGCGACGCCGCTCGTGATCGCTGTGACTTTTGGCGCGCTGGCGTTCCAGTTCATGCCCACCGATTGGTTCGATCAGCTGCGCGACGGATTCGCCAGCCTGGGCTGGGTGACCCAAGGCGCGGTGGTGGGCGTCTCATTGGTGGCAATCGATGTCCTCGGCCCGACGGGCGTCGCCCCGTTCATCTACTTCCAGTTCTGAGCCATGTCGGATTCGCACGCTTCCCGAATCGTCCCGCCCACCGGGCAACCTCGTCTCGACGCCACGGACCGTCGCACCGGGGTCGCTGCCGGCAAGGTCTTGTTGGCTGGTGCGCTGGGGCTGCTGCTGGCGATCGTGCTCAACTCGCAGCAATTGCTTCGGGAAGCTCAGCAGAAGCCATTCGGCTGGGAGCGCGACGCTTCGGTGGCGGTCTGGGAGCCGGTCGAGGGTGCTGCCAGCTCCGTCGGCTTGCACCTGCCGCGCCTGTGGGCCGACGAAGCGTTGGGCCGCTCGGTGACCAATCCGGGCGTGATCACTGACCAATTCGCCTCCGTCGTCGCGGGCGATGCCGCCGACACAGCAGTGACCGATTCGATCCCCGTCGGTGTCGTGATCGCCGACACGCCCGCCACCGGGACCGACAGCACAGAGAGCGGCGATACGCCTGCGTTGGCAGACCAAGCGACGGGATCCGGGGCGACGGTCGGCGGATCAATCGGCACAGAGGCGACAGCTGGGGACCAGCAGCAGGCCACAGGTGCCGCCGACGACTCGGCGACGAGCGCACCTGCCACCACGGTGCCGTGGTTCCCAACACCCGCTGACCCGCTGCAGCTGTCCATCATGGGCGACTCGATGGTGCAGTTCTTCGGCAAGACCATGGTCGGACTGGCCAACGACACTGGTGTCATCAATGCCTCGACAGAGCATCAGCTCTCAAGCGGCCTGAGTCGGCCTGACTTCTACGACTGGCCGACTCGGATCGTCGAAGTCATGGCTGCTGACGACCCCGACGCAGTGGTGCTGATGTTCGGAGGCAACGACGCTCAGGCGATCGTCGTGGACGGCCAGATCGCCCGCCGTTTCTCGGAGAGCTGGCTACAGGAGTACTCGGCAAGAGTCGGTCACATCATGGATTTGGTGACGACCGACCCGGAACGAGTCTTGATCTGGGTCGGCCAGCCGATAATGGAAGATCCCGACTACGACTCCCGGATGCAGCGGGTCAACGAGATCTTTGCGGCAGAAGCTGCCGAGCGCGACCGGGTGCGCTACGTGGAAATCCGCGACCTGTTCAGGGGGCCGAACGGCACCTTCAGCCGCTACGTCGCTGATGCCGACGGGCAGCTCACCGACGTTCGACTCACCGATGGCGTCCACCTCAGCACCATCGGTGGCAGATGGCTGTCGGAGGTGTTGTTGGACGAACTCGGCCTTGTCGTCGATTTGACGTCGGGCGCTCCTTCGTGAACCAGCGGGAATTGCGCCGCCCTCGGCGATCGCTGAGGGCAGCAGCGGCCGCAGTCGTCGTGTGCCTGCTGGCGTCAGGGCTGCTTGGGGGACCGGCGGGGGCGCAGACCGACGACGAGGCCTCGACCGACGACGGTGCCAGCGAGGAAATGCCAGCGCCCGAGCCGGCGCCCGAGCCGGCACCCAGGGTCAGTGAAGATCCATGGGCAGACCCTGTGCTGCGCTGGCCAGACCCGCTGGCCGAATCGCAGCTGGGCACCGAGCCCACCTACTACTGGTTTGCGCGCGACGACCGGCGGTCGCTCCTACCGTCGGCGACCTCCGAACGGCCGTTGCGGGTGTGGGCCGGCGGAGACTCGATGTCGGGCGGTCCGGTCTATGGCTTCCGGCAGCTCATCGCCGACGACGAGCGGTTCCGCTTCACCGAGGACATCATCAAGTCGACCGGCGTCGTGACCGACTGGTATTTCGACTGGATCGACTACATGGCCACCGAGGTGGCGGAGGGACCCTACGACGTCATCGTGATTGCCATGGGCGCCAACGACAAGCAGCGGTTCCGGGGCATTCCGGTTTATGTCGGGGAGCAGGCGTGGTCTGAGCAATACCGCTCGCGCGTGCGCGACATCGTCGCTGCGGCAGTGCGGCCCGGCCGACTGGTGGTCTGGGTTGGGCTGCCACCGCTGGGATCTCGGTTTCTGTCAGACCTGCCCAGCACAGTCAACCCGCTGTCCGCGGCGGCTGTGGCCGAAGTCCCCGGAGCGATCTTCGTCGATGCATACGAGACGCTGTCTATCGACGGACGCTATGCCTCGCAGCTCGGCGCCGATCACGGCAATCGCAGGATTCGCACCCAAGACGGAGTCCACTACACGCTCTATGGCGGTCTCGTGCTGACCCAGCCGATCCTGGCCGCGATTGAGCGCCGCAGCGGTTGACGCGCGACTAGCCGCGGCCGCAGTTGGGGCGCTTGCCGTGATTGGCCTTGTTGCGCCGCGCCCGGAGCTTTCGCTTGTTGGTGCGCTTCGACATAGACGGATCAGGCTATCGACGCCGCGCCGGCATCAGTCCGGGGGCATCAGTTGCGGTGTGGTGGTCTCCGAGGCCACGGTCGGCTCAGCCAACCGCGCCGACCTCATGCAGCTTTTCGATGTCGTCGGCATCGAAGCCCCAGTCAGCCAGCACCTCGTCGGTGTTCTCGCCGGGTGAAGCCGGCGGCCGAGCGACTTCGCCGGGAGTACGGCTGAAGCGAGGTGCAGGCGCGGGCTGCATCACGCCTTCCACCTCGACGAAGCTGCCGCGGGCCACGTTGTGCGGGTGATGGGGAGCCTCGGACAGGTCCAGCACCGGCGCGTAGCACACGTCTGAGCCGGCCATGATCTCGTCCCACTCATCCCGGGTCTTGGTCTTGATGACCTCGGCCAGGCGGGCCCGCTTGTCAGCCCACGCATCCCGGTCGTTGCGGTCCACGGTGGGAGCGTCGGCCAAGCCGGTCTTCTCCAACAGTTCATCGTGGAATTTGCCCTCGATCGACCCGACCGAGACGAATTTGCCGTCGGAGGTCTCGTACACGCCGTAGTAGTAGGCGCCGCCGTCGAGGAAGTTGGATTCCCGCTCGTCTTGCCAGCCGCCCGAGCCGTAGATGCCGTAGATCGCCGCCATCAGCGATGCGGCGCCCTCGGTCATCGCTGCGTCCACCACCTGGCCCTCCCCGGAGTCGCGCGCTTCGAGCAGCGCAGCGCACACACCGAATGCCAGGTACATGCCTCCGCCGCCGAAGTCGCCCACCAGGTTGAGCGGTGGGCTCGGCGCCTCGGCGGGACCGATGGCGTGCAGTGCGCCCGTGAGGGCGATGTAGTTGATGTCGTGGCCGGCTGCGTGCGCCATGGGGCCTTCCTGACCCCACCCGGTCATGCGCCCGTACACCAGCTTCGGGTTGCGGTCGAAGCACTCGTGCGGACCGAGGCCGAGCCGTTCGGTCACGCCGGGGCGGAACCCCTCGATCAGCGCGTCGGCCTGTTCCACCAGCTTCAGCACGGTCTCGACGCCGTCCGGCGACTTGAGGTCGACCGCAACCGAGCGCCGGCCGCGATTGAGCACGTTGAACTTGCGTCCCCGGTCGATGCCGAGGTCTTCGGGTGTCATGCGATCGATGCGGACGACGTCCGCCCCCAGGTCAGCGAGCAGCATTGCGCAGAACGGCCCTGGGCCGATGCCAGCAAGCTCGATCACCTTGAGTCCCTGCAACGGTCCCATGGATTCCTCCCCGTCAGTGGGCGTCGTAGCCGCACGCCCGTAGCGGCGAAGTCTTGCATCTCGGATTGCGCGATGCCCGAGCGCCGCTGCTCGGAAAACGACTGTCATGCCTTCTTTGTGCAATTTTGCCGTCTGTGGCGGCATTTCTGCGCAGAGTCGAAGCAGTCGGAGTTGGCAGGCGTCATGACCTTCGATCCGCATTCATAGTCATTTGACTGAATATGTGTATACTCATCGTGTGCCAGCGCCAGCCCCAGCACTCCTTCCGATCTTTCGGTCCCAGACTCAGGCGCAGATTCTCGCCGAAGTGCTCTTCAACTCGCCGGCGAATGGCCGTGAACTTGCACGGCGGCTCGGTTTGGCTCAGCCAACCGTTGCCCGAGAGCTGGGCCGGCTCGTGGACGCCGGGATCGTGGAGTACGAGCAAGTCGGCAATGCCAAAGTCGTCCACGCCGCCCCTGCGCCCTACGCCAATGCGCTGCGCCAGCTCGTTGCATATGCCGCAGGCGTTCCCCACATCGTCCGCACCGTGTACGAGAACGTCGATGACATCGATGAGACCTTCATTCACGGGTCCTGGGCAGCACGATTCCACGGGGAGCCCGGCAGCCCACCCCGCGATCTTGACCTCGTTATCGTCAGCCTCTCCCATACTCGGTTCACTCTTGCCCCCTATCGCACCGCGATCGAAGTCGAGACCGGTATGACCGTCGATCAGATGATCTTGGCACCCGACAACGAACGGCTTGAGTCGCTTCGAGCAGGATCGGTACCGGTTCTCGTCCCTCGAGATGCCCGCACGTGAACAGCCGTCCGGCAGCGTTAGGCGAACTCATCGGCGCGTCGCTGCACCGTGTCCCGGGACCGGTCGCTGAACACCGCAACGAGGGAAGGCGCGTCCTGGCGTCGGCACGCGAATTTCGTCATACGGCTCAGCTCTGCCGCGACAACAACCTGCGCCTCCCAGTGATATCAAACCTGCACGAAGCGGCCCGGCTGGCAGTCACGGCGGTCGCGGCTTCGAAGGGACTGCGTTTTGCCAACCGTCCCGGCGCTCATGTCGCTGCCGTTGACTACGCGCTCGCAGTCGACCTTGTCAATCGAGTCGAATGGACACAACTCGACCAGCTACGCGATCTCCGACACAAGGCGAATTACCCTTCCGATCTCGTCGAACCCACCAGTGCGGAGCTCGACCAGTTCACCAATCTCGCCGACAGCGTCATCGTCCGTGCACAACAGACGGTCGCTTCCATTCCACCCCCTCCGCCCCGACCTTGACGCTCGGGGACACGAATTCCACGACCGCGGACCCCACAACCACGAACCTTCTGAACTGCTGCGCTCACTAGCCTCGCCCGGCGATGGAGCGCTTTGGGTTTGTCGGCTTGCCCAACGCGGGGAAATCGTCACTGTTCAATTCCCTCGCTGGCGGCGGTGCGCTGGCCGCGCCGTACGCGTTCGCGACAACCGATCCCAATGTCGGCGTGGCACGCGTGCCCGATGGACGCCTCGATGCCCTGGCCGCCATGAGCGCGAGCCGCAAAGTGGTGCCCACGACCACCGAGTTCATCGACATCGGAGGCTTGGTAGAGGGCGCCAGCAAGGGCGAGGGACTGGGCAACCGATTCCTGGCCGGAATTCGCGAGGTCGATGCGATTGTCTTTGTGCTGCGTGCCTTCACCGATACCGATGTGCCAGGTCCCGCCGATCCGCTCGAGCACCTCAGCATTGTGGAGACCGAGTTGACACTGGCCGACTTGGAGTCGGTGGAGTCCCGGATCAAACGCCGGCGCAAGGCATTGCGCAGCCAGCCCTCCGACATTGCGCTTGCCGAAGAAGTGGCAGCACTCGATGCAGCACTTGAGCACCTCGAAGCTGGCACACCGCTGTTCCGGGCATGGCCGCTCGCTGCGACGCGCAACGGGGCCGACGAACACCCGCATCGCGCTGCGCTGCGGAGCCACTTCCTGCTGACCGACAAGCCGGTCATGGCGGTCCTGAACATCGGAGAGGACCAGCTGGATTCCGCAGCCGAGCTTGCCGCGCCCATCGAGGCTGAGCTGCCGGGTGCCACGGTGCTGCCGCTCTGCGTGCAACTTGAAGCAGAAGCTGCACAGCTCGATGCGGCCGGACGGGCTGAATTGCTGGAAGGACTCGGTCTGGGTTCCGGAGCGCTGGAGCGATTCGTTGCTGGCGCGCACGGCCTGCTGGGATTGCGAACTTTTCTCACGACCGGCGAGAAGGAGTCACGGGCGTGGACATTCCGTGCTGGCTGGCGGGCACCGCAGTGTGCTGGCCGGATCCACACCGATTTCGAGCGTGGCTTCATCCGGGCAGAAGTGATCGATTGGGCGGAGCTGCTCGAACTGGGCTCATGGGGCGCTGCGCGTGAAGCCGGCAGGATGCGCGTCGAAGGCAAGGACTACCCGATGCGCGACGGCGACGTCGTGGAGTTCCGCTTCAACGTGTAGCCATGCCGTGGTTGGCCTGTGGGGACCGCGTGGTGGCAAGCCTCGAAGTCGCCCGCGCCCGGTCTGCACGCCGTCGCGGACTGCTGGGGCGCGACGACCTGACCGGGGCGCTGCTGATCGAGCGTTGCCGTGCGGTGCACACGGTGGGAATGAACTTCGAGATCGATGTGGCATACCTCGACGCCGGCAGGCAAGTGGTCGACATCGTCACGATGCGGCCGGGCCGGATCGGCCTGCCCCGGCTGGGTGCACGATCGGTGATCGAGGCCCGAGCGGGCGCGTTCGAACGCTGGGGAATTCGAGTGGGCGACTCGCTCGACGTCCGGCTCGACGCATGAGCACACCAACACTCGCTGGGCGTGCTTGCCTACAGACATGACTGACCGGTCAGCCGCAGACACCGCAGAGCAACCGCGGCTGTGGCTGGTCGCTACGCCGATCGGAAATCTGGCCGACATCGCCCCCCGGGCGGTACAGGTGCTGCGCGAGGTGTCATTCGTGGCCTGTGAGGACACACGCCGCACAGGTTTGCTGCTGCAGCGGCTGGGCATCGGACGGCGGCCGCTCCTCGCAGTGCACGAGCACAACGAGGCTGCGGCATGCGAACAGGTGGTCAAGCGCTTGGTTGCCGGGGAGACAGCTGCATATGTGACCGACGCCGGCATGCCTGGCATTTCCGATCCCGGACAGCGCCTCGTCGAGTCCGCTGCGGCTGCTGGAGTGCTCATCAGCGTTGTGCCGGGGCCATCTGCGCCCATCGCGGCGCTCGCCGTGTCCGGCCTGCCGACGCAACGCTGGATCATGGAGGGCTTCCTGCCCCGCAGCGGGGAGGCCCGCGAGGCGCGGATGGCCGAGATCGCTGTCTCGGGGCACACCGTCGTTCTGCTCGAATCGCCTCGACGAGTCGGCGCCACGCTGGCCGAGCTGGCGCAAGCTTGTGGTGGCGACCGGCCAGCCGTGGTGGCGCGGGAGCTGACCAAGCTGCACGAAGAGGTGTGCCGCGGGACGCTCGCAGAGTTGGCGACCCGATTTGGCGACCCGCCCAAGGGGGAGATCGTGGTGGTCATCGGTCCGGCAGTTTCAGCGGCCCCCTCCGACGATGAGATCGGGGCCGAACTGGCGAACGAGCTCGCCGCTGGCGTCAGCGCACGCGACGCTGCGGCCGCCGTGGCACGCAAGCTCGGCGTCGGTCGCAACCGGGTGTACCCCCTCGCGGTGGCGCTGGCAGGCGCTCGCGACTGAGCTGGCGGGTACCCAAACTCGTCGCTGAAACTCCGCAAGCTCGCTGGCTGCCCCTCACTACCCTGCAGGCGTGGCTTCCTACTACGTCACGACGCCGATCTACTACGTGAACGACGCCCCCCACATCGGGCACGCGTACACGACGATCACCGCCGATGCGATCGCTCGCTGGAAGCGGCTGTGCGGCGATGACGTCATGTTCCTGACCGGCACCGACGAGCACGGTCTCAAGGTCCAGCGGGCAGCGCAGGAGCACGACTGCACTCCCATCGAGTGGGCAGACCGCACCGTCGTGCGCTTCCAGGAGGCATGGCAGCAGCTCGACATCGCCAACGACGACTTCATCCGCACAACCGAGCCCCGCCATCACCGCTCGGTACAGCAGCTGCTGCAGGCCTGCTACGACAACGGCGACATCACCTTGCAGACCTACGAGGGCCTGTATTGCGTGAGCTGTGAGGCCTATTACACCGACGACGACCTTGACGACGGCAACTGCCGCATCCACCGCCGTCCCGCCGAGCATGTCACCGAAGAGAACTATTTCTTCTCGCTCAGCCGGTACGAGAAGCCGTTGCTGGACTGGTACGAGGCACATCCCGACTTCGTGGTCCCGGCGACCAAGCGCAACGAGGCGCTGGGGTTCATCCGCGGCGGCCTGCAGGACTTCTCCATCAGCCGCACATCGCTGGACTGGGGAATCCGAATTCCCTGGGACCCTCGCCATGTCACCTACGTCTGGTTCGACGCTCTGACGAACTACATCACGGCGGCTGGCTACGGCGACGACCCGATCCAGTTCGACCACCGCTGGCCGGGGGTCCATCTCATCGGCAAGGACATCCTGCGATTCCACTGCGTGTACTGGCCGGCGATGCTGATGAGCGGCGGCGTGTTGCCGCCGCGGCGGGTCCACGTCCACGGCTTTCTGCTGGTCGGCGGCGAGAAGATGGCGAAGTCGGCGCTCAACCAGATCGCTCCCGGCGACCTCGTGAACGACTTCGGCAGCGACGGCGTGCGGCACCACTTTTTGCACGATCAGCCCTTCGGACCTGACGGGGATTTCTCCTATGAGGCGATGGTCGCCCGCTACAACGCGGACTTGGCCAACAACCTGGGCAACCTCATGAGCCGGGTGGCCACCGTGGTCGCTCGCAAGTGCAACGGGATCGGGCCGGCGCCTAGCCCCGACAGCCCGCTGGCCTCCGCGGTGGCCCAGTGCTACGGCGAGGCGGCCGAGGCGTGGGAACGACTGGCGCCTTCAGATGCCCTCGACGCCACATGGCGGATCATTCGTGAGACCAATTCCATGCTCGAGGCGACCGAGCCATGGAAGGCCGAACCAGGTCCCGAGGTGGACGCGGTGCTCGGTGATGCGCTCGAGGCGCTGCGCATCGTGGCGGTGCTGTCGTCGGTGGCCACGCCGAGGGGTTGCCAGGAAGTGTGGCGGCGCATCGGCATGGAGGGTTTGGTGGCCGATCAGCGTCTGCCGGAGGCTGCCAACTGGGGCGGTTACCCAGGGGGCCTGCCGGTGGAAACGGGCGAACCGCTGTATCCGCGCCTGCGATGAGCCCATTGCGATGAACACAGAGGACCTGGCCGAAGTCTGGATCGACAGCCATTGCCACCTGTGGGACAACGGCGCCGACCTCGTCGCCGAGGCGCACCGAGACGGGGTCGCCTGGGTCATCGACATCGGCACCGACGTTGAGCGAAGCATTTCGGCACTGGAGCGCGCCCGCACGTTGCCGGGTGTCGCTGCCACCATCGGGCTGCATCCCCACGATGCCGATTCCGGACCTGCGGAGCTTGAGGCACTGGAGCAGCTGATCGCTGCAGGCTCCTCGCCGGTCGCGATCGGCGAATGCGGGTTGGATTACTTCTACGAGCACTCCGATCGGGCCAGCCAGCGTGAGGCGTTTGCCGCTCAGATTGCGATGGCGCATCGCTACGAGCTGGCGCTGGTGATCCACAGCCGCGACGCCTGGGAGGACACGTTCGACGTGCTCGACGCCGAGGGCGTGCCTGAGCGCACCATCTTCCATTGCTTCACCGGAGGGCCCGACGAGGCCCGCGCGTCACTCGATCGCGGCGCTTCGCTGTCGTTCAGCGGCATCGTGTCGTTCAGCAATGCATCCGAGATCCGTGATGCTGCCGCCCTCGTTCCGGCCGACCGCTACCTCGTAGAGACAGACGCGCCGTACCTGGCCCCGGTGCCTCAACGCGGCAAGCAGAACCGGCCGAGCTGGGTGCGTTTCGTAGGCCAGGCAGTTGCAGCGACACGGGGCATTTCTGTCGCGCAGGTTGCGGCCGAGACCACGGCCAATGCCCAGCGCATGTTCCGGCTTGGCCCCTCTGGCCTCCCATGACCAACCAGCTGCTGACGCTGCCTGCGGTCAAGGAACTCTTGGAGCGGGCTGGCACTGTTCCACGTCGCAGCCTCGGCCAGAACTTCGTCGTCGATCCCAACACCGTGCGCCGCATTGCCCGCTTGGCAGGAGTCGGGCCGGGTGACCGCGTTGTCGAGATCGGCGCCGGGTTGGGTTCGCTGACGGCGGCCTTGGCGGAGACCGGAGCCACCGTTGTCGCCGTGGAAACCGACGGCCGGCTGGTGTCCCTGTTGCGTGAAGTGCTGAGTCCCTACCCGAGTTCGGTGGAGGTGGTGCACGCAGACGCTCGCCGCATGGACTGGAACGCACTCCTGGGAGGCACTGGCTGGCACCTTGTGGCGAATCTTCCCTACAACATCGCCACCTCGCTGGTGCTGACGGTGCTCGACGAGGTGCCGGGGGTGTCCCAGCTGCTGGTGATGTGCCAGCGAGAGGCCGCCGAGCGACTGGCAGCTGAACCCGGCAGCGGTGCTTACGGCGCCGTTTCGGTGCGTGTTGCGATCCACGCTGACGCCGAACTGGCTGGCGCGGTACCGGCCACGGTCTTCTACCCCCGTCCCGAAGTGGAGTCCGCGCTGGTGCGCATCACCCGGCGTGCGGACGCGCTGGAGTCCAAGTTGCGCGCGGAGATCGAACGGCTCGTCACAGCGGCCTTCGCGCACCGCCGGCAAATGCTGCGTCGCACGTTGCGGAATGCCTTCGATGACGCCGATGCAAAGCTTGTGGCCGCCGACATCGACCCGACCGAGCGCCCCGAACGGCTGGGGCTTGCGCAGTGGGCACGTCTCGCCACAGTCTCGCTGGGCACTCGGCAGCAAGGCTGAGACGGCTGTGCCGGCGCACGCCTCCGCTGACCGAGGGCCGGTTCGCCTGCTTGCTCCAGCGAAGCTGACGCTGCAGCTGCGCATCACGGGCACTCGTCGAGACGGCTATCACCTCATTGATGCCGAGATGGTGACGCTGGACCTGTGCGACGAGCTCATCGTTCATCCCAGCACAACATCGTCGGTTGAGGTGGTGCCTTCGGCCGGCGCAGCCGGTGCAGCCGACTGGGACATCCCCAGCGACCGTTCCAACTTGGTCATCCGGGCGCTGGAGCTGGCGGGCCACACCGCCCACGTCGAGATTCGCAAGCGCATACCGCCGGGCGCCGGGCTCGGTGGGGGATCGGCCGACGCGGCCGCAGTGCTCCGCTGGGCGAATCGTCTCGCAGTCAGCGAGACCGCCAAGGCAGCCTCGGAAGCGTCCCGTCCCCAGACTCCGACCCTCGTCTCCCCGCAACAGGCGGCGACCCTGGGCGCAGACGTGGCGTTCTGCCTCACCGGCGGTCGAGCTCGCGTGACGGGAATCGGCGAGATCATCGAGTCGATCCCGTTCCGGGATGCAGCGTTTGTGCTGTGGACGCCGCCGATTCAGGTCAATACCGCAGCGGTGTACCGGCGCTGGGACGAGATGGGGGGACCGAGCGGGGGCTCGAACGACCTTGAGGCGGCCGCATTGGCCGTTCATCCCGAACTCTCCGCCTGGCGCGATCAGCTCGCCGGGGCCACAGGGCGAACGCCTCGGCTGGCTGGCAGCGGCGGCACGTGGTTCGTCCCTGCGCCGTTTGGCACACGCCTGAACCTGCCTACGCGCGACGGCATCAGCGCCCTGCGAGCGCGTGCCATCGGGCGGCTCTAGGCCATCGCCCTAAACCATCGCGGTCGCTGGATCAGCGATTGCGGCGTTGGTAACGCGTGCGCCGCAACATCTTGCGGTGCTTCTTCTTGCGCATCCGCTTGCGGCGCTTTTTGACCAGCGATCCCATCGAGCGCTGAACGCTACCGCCTCACCGTCGGCGTCCCACGAGAACGCCCGGATTCAGAGCTCGGGCAACTCCCTGACCATGGCATTCGCGCGGGTCGCTACCCTCGCTAGACAAGCACGCCGGCTGACGCCGCATGCGTGATCGGGGATCGTTCAATTGGCAGGACATCGGGTTTTGGTCCCGACAACGGAGGTTCGAACCCTCCTCCCCGAACCGCCCCATTCCCAGGTCGGACCCGCACGATGCGCTCGGTTCCGATGAGCCAACCCTGCGCAGCCATCGTGTTGGCAGCGGGCGCGGGCACTCGAATGGCCTCGGACGCGCCGAAGCCGCTCCTTCCGGTCGCAGGCCGCGCCATGGTGCTGCGGGTGCTCGACGCGCTCGCAGGTGTCGATGCCGAGCCGGTTGTGGTCGTGATCGGGCATGGCGCAACCAAAGTCCGCGACGCCGTGCAGAGCGCAGCGCCACAGCCAGACCGCTTGGTGTTCGCGACCCAGCCCTCCCAGCTCGGCACCGGCGACGCAGCACGCGTGGGCCTGCTGGCCCTCAGCCAGCTCTCAGAAGCCTCAGATGTTCTGGTGGTGCCGGGCGACACGCCGTTGCTGCGTGCCGCGACGCTGAGCCAAGTCATCTCGGAGCGCCGGCGCGTTGACGCTGCTGCGAGCTTGCTCACGGCTTACGTCGACGACCCGACTGGCTACGGGCGCATCGTGCGCACTGACGGGCTCATCGGGATCGTCGAGCAACGAGACGCCTCGCCGTCGCAAGCACGAATCAACGAGATCAATGCGGGCGTTTACTGCTTTCGCATCTCGCTGTTGCGCCGGGTGCTGGGCGAGCTGAGCCCGGCCAACGATCAGTCGGAGTACTACCTCACCGATGCCATCGGACTGCTCGCGCGCGCCGGCCAGTCGATCTCGGCTGTGCCGGCCCCTGACCCTGCCGAAGTGCTGGGTGTGAACGACGCCGACCAGCTGGCGGCGTGCGAGGCAGTGCTGGCGACGCGACGCGGTCGCTGAGCGTCCAAAACGCAGTCGGACAGCGGAAATCTCCGGTGTTCTGCAAGTGCCGTCAGGTAGCCTCGAAGTGTCGCCGGACTGCTGAACATGCCGCCAAAACCCACTGCCGAGCGTTCCGCCCAGCCTTCAAGTGCTGCTGCCTCGAGCGCGTCCGTGTTGAGCACGGCGCCACGGGGACGGCTGCGAAAGGAACACGCAATGGAGCTGGTCACCAAGAAGCGCCTGCACTTGTTCAGCGGAAGGGCGAATCCTGAATTGGCCACTGAGATCGCAGAGCAACTGGGCGTGGAACTCGGTGATCCAGGACTCATCGACTTCGCAAACGGCGAGATCAAGTGCAAGTTCGCAGAGTCGATTCGCGGCGGCGATGTCTTCATCATCCAGAGTCATGCCGCTTGCGAGACCATGAGCCTCAATGACGCGATCATGGAGCAGCTCATCATGGTGGATGCCGCCCGGCGCGCATCGGCCAAGCGCATCACCGCGGTTGCACCCCTGTACGGCTACGCCCGCCAGGATCGCAAGGCCGCCGGCCGCGAGCCGATCACAGCGCGACTGCTCGCCGACATGTTCTCGGTCGCCGGCGCGGAGCGTCTGGTGTCGATTGACCTGCACAGCGGTCAGATCCAGGGCTTCTTCGACGGTCCGGTGGATCATCTGACTGCCGCGCCGGTGCTCATCAAGTACTTGTCCGACGTCATGGACCCCGACTCAGTGATCGTGTCGCCCGATACCGGTCGGGTGAAAGTGGCTGAGCGCTATGCCACACGGCTGGGCTGCGATGTTGCGTCGATCTATAAGCGCCGCTCGGCTGACAGCGCCAATGAATCGGAAGCGCTCGGCATCATGGGTGAGGTGACGGGGCGCACCTGCGTGATCATCGATGACATGATCGACACGGCTGGCACCATCTGTTCGGCCACCGAGACGCTGCTGGCCCAGGGAGCGGCCGACGTGATGTGCGCCAGCACTCACGGCGTGTTCTCCGAGCCGGCCGTCGACCGCCTGAAGAACTCGTCGCTGAGCCAGGTCATCGTCACCAACACAGTGCCGATCCCCAGCTCGAAGCAGTTCGACAAGCTGGTGGTGCTGAGTGTCGCTGGGGTGTTCGCCGACGCCCTCGAATCGGTGTTCGAGGACGCTTCGGTTTCGGAGATCTTTGACGGCCAGAACTTGTTCTAGAGCGATGGCTGCCGGCAATTGAGGCCGGAGCGCTTCTGTGTGCAAAAAAGCTCGCCAGGCGAGCATTTCTGCACAGAAAAGGATCTGCGGCGGCTCTCGGGGTTCGATCTCGTAGGCTTCCCCGTCGCTGACCGACTAGATGTCCAGCACTTGAAGGGATCGGCATGGAACAGCTGAAGCTCGTCGCCGAGGCCCGTCTGACAATCGGCTCAGGCCCGTCGAGACGTCTACGCGCCGATAACAAGATTCCTGCGGTCATGTACGGCCACGGCAGCGACCCGGTGTTGATCACGCTCGATCGCTTGCGGTTCCGGGCGGCGCTGAACGCAGCGGGTCCGAACGCGATCATCACCCTCGAGGTCGAGGGCAAGAACCATCTCACCATCGTCAAGGACATGCAGCGCGACTCGATCGCCAACCGCGTCACGCATGTCGACTTCATGCTCGTCTCGCTCGAAGAGCGCCTCGTGGTCGACGTGCCGGTCAGGCTTGTCGGTGAAGCGGCAGTGGCCGGTCGCGAGGGAGCGGTCGTGCAGCAGCAGCTCATGTCGCTGCATGTCGAGTCGCCAGCGGGAGTCATCCCCCCGGCGATCGACGTCGACGTGGAATGGCTGTCGCTGGAGAACTCGATCCGCGTCAGCGATCTCGCCCTGCCCGAGGGCATGGTGAGCTTGCTCGAAAGCGACACGCTGGTGGTGATCGCGCAGCGATCACGGGCCGCTGTCGCAGCCGAGCAGGTGGACGAAGACGGCGAGCCAACCGAGGCTGACGAAGACGACGACGTCGCCGACGACGAGGACTGACCCACTCAGTGTCCGTCTTCCGCCGGGCGGCCGCGCGGCGGGGGGCAGCCGCAGACTGGTTGGTGGTAGGTCTCGGCAATCCTCCCGAGCGCTTCGCCGGCAGCCGCCACAACGCTGGGGCCCTAGCCGTGGAACGCTGGTCAGCGGCGCTCAGGTGCGAGTTGACCGTGCAGAGACGCGAACACGCCCGGGTGGCAGTGACGACGGTCGGCGAGTGCCGCGTCACGCTTGCGTGCCCGTCCACATTCATGAACGAGAGCGGGGGCAGCGTTGGCATGCTGGTCAAGCGCCACGGCATTGTCGAGCCGTCGCGACTTGTCGTCGTGCACGACGAGCTCGACCTTGAGCCTGGCCAGGTGCGGCTGAAGGTGGGCGGGGGGATCGCCGGTCACAACGGCTTGGCCTCGATCGCCAGCCAGCTCGGCACCCGGGATTTTGTGCGTCTGCGCATCGGCATCGGCAAGCCGCCGCGGCCCGAAGCCGGCAAGAAGTGGGTTCTGCAACGCCCGTCGCGCCGGGAAGAACCATTGATCGACGAGGCCGTCGACCTGGCGGTGGCAGGGCTGGAGACGCTGGTGCGCGATGGACCCGAGGCGGCGATGAACGTCACCAACACCCGACGGCGGGGTCGGGACCCCCACGCACAATGAGCACCGTAGGCTCAGCGCCGCTGCGGGTGTTGACCGAACGCCTCGGCAACGACCCCGGCTTCGTGTCGATGCTGGGTCGTGCGTCCGGTTCGATTGCGGTCGCCGAGGGGGCACGCCCCTATGTCGCGGCCGGCTTGGCGACGTTGGGGTCGCGGACGCCGGTTGTTGTCGTGACAGCGACAGCCCACGAAGCTGAGCGCTATGCCGATGACCTCGGCACCTGGTTGGGGGAGCAACAGGTCGCACTGTTCGGCGCCTGGGAGACGCTTCCGTTCGAGCGGGTGAGTCCTGCGACTGAGACCATGGGCCGCCGCCTGGCGGTGCTGGGGGCGCTGAGCACGAGCTCAGACGCAGGCGAGCCTGTGCCCGAGGTGATCGTCGCCCCGATTCGAGCTCTGCTGCAACGGCTCAGTCCCGATACGTGTGCTGGGGGAACGTCTTCGATTCGCGTGGCCCGAGGCGGCCAGTGCGACCTCGGCGAGCTGGTGTCGCAGCTGGTGGGGTGGGGCTACCGCCGCGAGCATCAGGTCGAGCACCGAGGCGAAATTGCGGTGCGCGGCGGGATCGTGGACGTCTTTTGCCCGACGGCCGATGCGCCGATACGAATCGACCTGTGGGGCGACGAGGTGGATCGTCTCACGACATTCTCCGTCGCCGATCAGCGTTCGGTGGCAGATCTTGGCGAGACACGTCTTTTCCCGGCACGCGAGATGCGCCCCGATGCCGCCATGAGGGAACGGGCCGCAGCGCTGGCAATCAGCGAACCGTGGTGCCGCGAGCACATGGAGCGCCTCGCTGGAGGCGAGCTGTTCGACGGGATGGAGTCGTGGCTGCCGTGGCTCAGCTCCGATGAGATCGTGCTGCCGGATCTGCTGGGACCCGAGGCGCTGGTGTTGCTCTGTGAACCGCGGCGACTCGCCGACCGGGCCGCCGACATCACGGCGGAAACCGACGACCTGACCCGTTCTCTGGCGGTGACGTGGGGCCTCAGCAATCCCGACGATGCGGGCCAGTGCGACGGCACGGGCGAACAGGCTGAGGTGTCGTTTCCGCGGTTGCACGTTCCCTTCGACCGGTTGCTGGCGCGCTGCGAGGCCGCAGTGTGGTCGGTGGACTCGACCGCAGCTCCGTCGGCAGACGGAACACCGGGCCCGCACATAGCGACCGAGTCTTGGGTGCCCGCCGCCGGCGACGTCACGCGCTTGGTGGCTCAGTTGCGTCGCTTGGTGACCGGTGCGCAGCGACCCGTGGTGGCGGGAGCGCAGCGACCCATTGTGATTGTGGCGGCCGAAGGCGAGGGCTCGGCTGTGCGTCTCGCTGACGCGCTCGGCGCAGAAGAGGTGCCGCTGCGCCTGCATCGAGACGGGTTCGCTCCGGCGCCGGGCGGGCACGTGGTGGTCGCGCCCCTCGAGAAGGGATTCATCGCGCCCCAGGCCGGTATCGCGGTGCTGCCCGAGGCGGAGTTCTCCGGCCGCCGCCGCGTTCACCGCGCAGCTCGCCGGCGGACTGGAGTGTCTCCGTCGTTCGAAGATCTCAGCGTCGGCGATTTCGTCGTTCATCACTATCACGGCATCGCCCGCTACGCGGGGCTTGTCCGCCGGTCGTTCGGCGACGATGAGCGCGACTACCTCGAGCTGGAGTTTCGCGGAACCGACCGGCTCTACCTGCCAACCGAGCAGATCGAATTCATCCGCCCATACATCGGCGGAGAGACGCCTCGGCTCAGTCGCATGGGCGGCAGCGACTTCCAGCGCCAAAAGGCCAAGGTGCGGGCGGCCGTGGCCGAGATCGCCCAAGAGCTGGTGGTGCTGTACCAGCGACGAATCACCACTGCGGGCACCGCGTTTGACCCCGACGGATTCGGCATGGCCGAACTGGCCGACAGCTTTGCCTACACGCCCACACCGGATCAGCGCCGGACAATCGACGAGGTGCTGGCCGACATGTCAGAACCCACGCCGATGGACCGGCTCGTGTGCGGCGACGTTGGTTTCGGCAAGACCGAGGTGGCGGTGCGGGCGGCATTCTGCGCGGTGAGCGCGGGCAAGCAAGCGGCGGTGCTGGTGCCGACGACGCTGCTGGCCCAGCAGCACCACCAGACGTTCGCCGAGCGTTATGCCGACCAACCCGTCCGTGTCGAGGTGCTCAGCCGCTTTCTCACACCTGCTTCTCAGCGCGTGGTGCTCGCCGGGCTAGCCGACGGCACAGTCGACGTGGTGATCGGCACGCATCGGCTGCTGTCGGGTGACGTGTCGTTCAAGAATCTCGGTTTGTTGGTGGTGGACGAGGAGCAGCGCTTCGGTGTCAGCCACAAGGAGTCGATCAAGCACCTGCGTTCTGAGGTCGATGTGCTGACGCTGACGGCCACACCGATTCCCCGCACCCTGGAGATGGCACTCACCGGCATCCGGGATCTCTCACTGCTGCAGACACCGCCCGCTGAGCGCCAGCCGATCCTCACGCACGTCGGCCCCTATGACGAGCGCGCTGTCAGTGAGGCCATCCGGAGGGAGTTGCTGCGCGAGGGCCAAGTGTTCTTTGTGCACAACCGGGTCGCGGACATCGATCTGGTGGCTGCCGACCTCGCGGTGCTCGTGCCAGAGGCTCGAATCGCGGTGGCACACGGCCAGATGGACGAGGGAACGCTGGAACAGGTCGTGATCGACTTCTGGGAAGGCGCCTACGACGTGCTGGTGTGCACGACCATCATCGAATCGGGCATCGACATGCCCAGCGTCAACACCTTGGTGGTGGACCGCGCCGACTTGCTGGGTCTGGGGCAGCTGCACCAGATCCGCGGACGGGTGGGTCGGTCGGGCCAGCGTGCATACGCCTACCTGTTCCACCCTGAGGGTCGCTCGCTCTCAGAGGAGGCCTACGAGCGGCTGCGCACGATCGGCGAGTCCACCGAGTTGGGCTCGGGCTACCGCATCGCTATGCGCGACCTCCAACTCCGAGGCGCCGGGAACCTGCTCAGCGGCGTGCAGTCTGGCCATGTCGCTGCTGTCGGCTACGACCTCTACTGCGAGTTGGTGAACGAGGCGGTTTCCGAGCTGAACGGCGAGATACCCGAACAGCCCGCCGAAGTCGTCATCGATCTGCCGCTCGTGGCGCACCTGCCCGATGACTACGTGGCGGACGAGACGGGTCGCTTGGAGGCCTATCGCCGCCTCGGGGCTGTGACCGAGTTAGTGGAAGTGGCTGACATCGAAGCCGAATGGATCGATCGCTACGGTCCGATTCCTGATGCCGCTCGGACGCTGTTGCACATAGCGCTGCTGCGCACCGAATGCCACCGGCTGGGGATGCGAACTGTGGCGTTCGCGCCCGGTCACGACGGCGGACGAGTGCGCCTGGGACCGTTCGCGCTGACCGCAAGCGAGGAGCTGCGCATGCGGCGCATCTGTGCAGGCACGCCCTTTGGCGCAGCGCGCTACAAGGCAGAAGTGGGCGAAGTGCAGCTGTCAGTCCGAATGTTGAAACCGGCCACTGTCGGGAACCTGTTTGGGTTCTGCCAGCAACTGCGGCCGCCCGCCGACTGACCTTGCGATGCGATGGTGCCAACACCGTCGCATCGGCGACCACCTACCCTGCCTAGATGCCCCAGACAACGGCAACACCATGGCTGCCGAGAATTCCTGATGCCGATCGAAGCCTGGCGGCCTCCTCGCTCGAGGCGGCGGTGACTGCCCGGTCGGGGCGACGGCGGACGCTGCGCCGCAAGTTGGCCATCGGGGCCGTCGCGGGGCTCGTAGCGCTCATGGCGTTTGCGTGTGCGGACGATGGCGACATCGTCACCATTCACACAGCGGTGGACTCCGATCTCGTCGACGCACTCGACACCGACGATGACGGCGTGGTGTCACGCGATGCCGTTGCGGCGGCCAACGAGCAGGCAGAGTTGGATGCCCAAAGGGAGGCCGAGCAGGCGCAACTCGAGGCCGAGCGAGCCGAACGCGACGCTGCGCGAGTTGCCAAGGAGGTCGCCTTCCGGGCACTGCTCTTAGATGGTGCCGCCGTCGCAGCGAGCTTCCCGGGCGGGCAGGTGCTTGTCGATGAGGTTCGTATGAACATCGCGGACTCGCCCGTGACACTCATGGACGACCCGGAGAACCCGACGCACGAGGAGTTCGTGTCGCGGCTCTCGTCCATGATTCAGTTGCGCCTTGCTGGTGTCGCTCTCGAAGCACTGGGCTTTTCCGTCGACGTCAGTGCCTCTGACGAGGAGATCAATGCGCAGGTCCAAGCGCACCTCGAGGGCGCCTTCGAGGAGTTCGCGCAACAACGCAGCGTCGAAGAAGACCCCAACATCGAGCGGCTGGCGACACCGCACTGCGTCAGTGCGCTGGCAGTGACGACCGAGGCCGATGCCAAAGCGGCCTCCGATCGGGTGCGAGCAGGTGAGGCGCTGTCCGACGTCGCTGTTGCGGTCAACCTTCCAGGATTCACCGAATTTGACGGCACCATTGGATGCGGCCAGCCGTTCAGTCTGTTCGGCGGAGGCGAATTGGCGCTCGCCTTGCTCGACCTCGAGCCCGGAGGGTTGGCCGAGCCGCTGATGTTGCCGTCCGCAGCGAGTCCGACCGGTGAGCTCTGGGTGGTGCTGCATCTGGATGCGTTGCTTACCGACGAGATCGATCTTTCGTCAATCGGTCCGTTCGCGGGCCACGTACTGACCGAGATTATGTCGACCTACGAGGTGAGCGTCGCCCCAGGGCTCGGCGCCTGGAGGGCCGACAGCCTGAGGGTGTCGTTGCCGATCCTGCCGTGAGCTGTCTCTTGGGTGAGGGTCACAATGGCCGTTGAGGAAGATCTCGGTGCGAGATTCATCTCGCTGCATGGGGTGATTGCGAGACTGCGACGCGAGTGCCCTTGGGACCGGGTCCAGACGCATGCCTCGCTGGCCCCTTACGCCCTCGACGAGGCCGCCGAGCTGGCCGAGGCGCTGGCGGACGCCGATGACGCGTTATCCGGCTCAGCGCACGATCAGGCAACCGCCATCGAGGATCTTGTCTCCGAACTGGGTGACGTGTTGCTGCAGGTATTGATGAATGCCGCCATCGGGGAGCAGGCGGGAACGTTCACGTTGGCCGAGGTGCTCGACACCATCGAGGCCAAGATGCTGCGTCGCCATCCCCATGTGTTCGCACGCGATCCCGACGCTCCCGAACCCAGCGATGACGAGCTGTCGGTGCAGTGGGAGGCGATCAAGAAGGCCGAACGCACCGCACGGGCGAACCGCATCGCGGCTCGCGAGACACAGAACCCCTAGTCGTTTGGCTCGAGCGCTGATCGTGCTCGTGCCAAGCTTCGGTACTCTCGCATTGCGTGACAGCGCGCGCACTTTCTCAGATCGTCCAGGTGACCGGCCGCGAGGTTCTGGACTCGCGGGGCAATCCCACGGTTGAGGCCGATGTACGCACGGCTGGGGGTGCCGTCGGTCGTGCGATCGTGCCCTCCGGTGCCTCGACAGGACAGTTCGAGGCCGTAGAGCTTCGTGACGGTGGTGACCGGTACGGCGGCAAAGGTGTCGCTGTTGCGGTCGGGCACGTGAACGGCGAAATTGCGGGCGCGCTCGTCGGGTTCGACTCTGCCGATCAGCGCCTTGTCGACCGCATGCTCATCGAGCTCGACGCCACGATGAACAAGGGCCGGCTCGGGGCGAATGCCGTGCTGGCCGCCTCGCTGGCGACATCCCACGCCGCGGCGGCAACGCTGGGCGTGCCGCTGTACCGCCACGTCGGCGGCGCCAATGCACATGTGCTTCCCACGCCGATGATGAATGTCATCAATGGCGGATCCCACGCCGACAACAACGTGGACCTGCAGGAGTTCATGATCGTCCCGGTGGGAGCGGCGTCATTCTCGGAAGCTCTGAGGTGGGGCACCGAGACCTACCACGCACTGCGGAGCGTGCTGCGAACCCGGGGCCTGTCGACAGCGGTCGGCGACGAAGGCGGGTTCGCTCCTGACCTGGAGTCCAACGAGGCTGCGCTCCAGCTTCTGGTCGAGGCGATCGGCGAAGCTGGCTTTGAACCCGGCGCTGACATTGCGCTCGCGCTTGACGTGGCATCCACCGAGTTCTTCGCCGACGGCACCTACTCCCTTGCCGGCGAGGGTCGCCAGCTCGATGCTGCAGGCTTTGCCAGCTACTTGGCCGAACTGTGCGGGCGATACCCGATCTGCTCAGTGGAGGACGGCATGGCCGAGGAGGACTGGGACGGCTGGTCGAGACTCGGCGACCTGCTGGGCGATCGGGTTCAGCTGGTAGGCGACGACCTCTTCGTCACCAATATCGAGCGGCTGGGACGCGGCATCGCTGCGGGGGTAGCCAACAGCGTGCTGGTCAAGGTCAATCAGATCGGCACGCTGACCGAGACGCTCGACACCGTCGAGCTCGCCGGGCAGGCCGGATACACCGCGGTGATGTCGCACCGTTCAGGCGAGAGCGAGGACACCACCATCGCCGACCTGGCTGTCGCCACCAACTGCGGGCAGATCAAGACCGGCGCGCCGGCACGCTCGGATCGGGTCGCCAAGTACAACCAATTGCTCCGCATCGAGGAAGAGCTCGGCGAGACTGCTGCCTATCGAGGTGGCGGTTCGCTGGCCCGGAGCCCATGAAGCCAGAGCCGATGAACCCAGGGCCCGTGAACGCGCCGACGCGGCTCCGCCGCCGGGAGGGGCGACCCCGGGTGATGGCAGTGCTTGTCGGTCTTGTGATCGTGGTGAGCGCAGTCGGCCTGCTCGCAGTGCTGCTGTTTCCTTGGCAATCGCTGACGAGCCAGCGGCGCAACATCGACCATGCTTCCGACACGCTGGCACGGCTGCAGGCGGAGACCACTCACCTGGCCACCCAGGTGGCCGAGGCCAAGGATCCAGTGGTCGTGGAGCGGATCGCCCGCGAGCAGCTCTCTCTGGTGCGCGACGGCGACACGCTGTATCGCCTGAACGTGGATCCCGCCGACGTGGTCAAGCTGCCGCCAGCGTGGCCGCTGCGCGGCGTGGCGCACCTGCTCGGCAATTGAATCCGTCGGCTGGCACCAGGCCAAGCCACTGGTAGCCGCCGGTCAGCTAATCGGTCATGATGCGCAGGGCGCGTCCAACAATCGCATCACGGTGAACATCGGGATCCACGCCGCTTTGCTCAAGTGACAGACGGACCGTGCCGACGGCGCCCGCAGCACGGATGCGCTCCTCGATTTCGGGCGAAGGTCCGGTGAGCCAGGCAAAGAGATCTCTGGCTTGCGCCCGTAGGCGCTGACCGACAGCGCTCTGCTGAACGTCGACGTCATCGGCGACGAGTCGGAACGCCACGATGTCGCGGGCCAGCAGGTCGAAGAAGCGGTCGAGCACCTCTCGCAGGGCCTCGTGTGTTCGCTCGAGTTTGGCCATCCGGGCGACGATCGTTTCACCGTCGCGCTCCATCGAGGTCAGTACCCCGGCGAGCACGTCTTCCTTGCCCGTGAAGTGGTAGTAGAGCGCAGCCGGCGTCAGGTTGAGGCCCGAGGTGATTTGTCGGACCGAAGTGCCCCGGTAGCCCTGCCGGGCGAACAGGTCACGCGACCGCTGCAGGATCAAGTCCCGAGTGTCCGGCGGCGCAGTTTCGCTCGCGCATTCCGACCGTTCGCCAGTACCCGCAACGGCCTCCTCGCCGGTCACATCGTCAAACTACTGCTGCGGTTCAGGGCCGCTTGTCCCGGTGTCTGCGCGCGGTCGCTGCATGATGCATGATGGTGGCCGCTCGGCCCGGCAGGCCGTGTAGACACACGCCCGGCCTGACGGCCACGGAACCAAACACTCGGCCTGGTGGCCGGCGAGAAGAGGGGTCATTGTGGAGATCAGCGTCACTGTGAACGGCGAGACTCGCACCGGCGACGTCGAGCCGCGCACGCTGCTCGTGTACTGGCTGCGGGACGACCTGCGGCTGACCGGCACGAACGTGGGCTGCGATACGTCCTCGTGCGGAGCCTGCACCGTGCATGTGAACGGCGAATCGGTGAAGTCGTGCACGATGCTGGCGGTGCAGGCCGACGGCGAGGAGATCTTGACCATCGAGGGATTGGCGCCGTCGGAGGACGAGATGCACCCGATGCAGGAAGCCTTCCGCCAGAACCACGGACTGCAGTGCGGCTACTGCACTCCAGGCATGGTCATGGCGTCGGTATCGCTGCTCGAGGAGAATCCCGACCCGACCGAGCGAGAAGTCCGCCTAGGCCTGGAAGGGAACCTGTGCCGCTGCACGGGGTACCACAACATCGTCAAGTCGGTGCTGGCCTGCGCGGCCGGCGAGACGTCAGCCTGAGGGGAGCGCAGAAATGATTCCTGCAGCATTCGACTACGTACGAGCTGGTTCCGCCGACGAGGCCATCGCACTGCTTGGTGAGCACGGCGACGAGGCCAAACTGCTGGCTGGCGGTCATTCCCTGTTGCCGATGATGAAGCTGCGCCTGGCGGTGCCGAGCGTGCTCGTGGACATCGGCCGCGTGACCGACCTCAGCTTCATCTCCGACCACGGCGACCACATCGGCATCGGCGCGCTGACCCGTCACCGGGCGCTCGAGACCAGCGATCTGCTGGCTGCTGAGTGCCCGCTGCTGGGACACGTGGCTGGCGAGGTCGGCGATCCGCAGGTTCGCCACCGTGGGACTATCGGCGGTTCGCTGGCGCACTCCGATCCCGCATCCGACCTGCCCGCGGCGGTGCTGGCACTGGGCGGCACACTCGTCGCCCAAGGTCCCAACGGCACCCGTGAGATCGCCGCTGGCGACTTCTTCACCGGCTACTTCACCTCAGCGCTGGCGGACGACGAAATGCTGACCGAGATCCGGGTTCCCAAGGCGCCCGGCGACGGCTGGAACTACCAGAAGTTCAACCGGCGGGCCCAGGACTGGGCGATCGTCGGCGCAGCTGCGGTGACCGTCAACGGCGGGACCAACGTGGCGCTCGTGAACATGGGCTCGGTGCCGATTCGAGCTGCATCGGTCGAGGCGGCACTGGCAGGCGGGGCATCGGCGGCTGAAGCTGCCGAGCAGGCCGCCGAGGGCACCGACGCACCCACCGACCTGAACGCCACGCCGGACTACCGCAACCACCTCGCCCGGGTTCTCACGCGACGGGCGCTCGAGGCAGCGGGCCTCTCCTAGCACCCTGGGCTGGCGACCCGGGTCGCCTCAGTCGAGCAGTCCCGTGGCTTGACCGCCGTCGATCAGCAGGCCAGTGCCGGTCACGAACTTGGCTTGCTCGCTGCACAGGAATGCCACCGCAGCGCCGAAGTCATCGGAGTCGCCGCACACACCCATCGGGTTGCTCTTGCCAGCATCTTCCTGGTTCATCATCTTGGACACGCGAGCGGTCCAGTGGGTTCCGGGCTGGGCGGAATTCACCGTGACGCCATCGGCTGCCACTTCTCGGGCCGTGATCTTGAGGAAGCTGGTCAGCCCAGCTCGCGCTACCGAGCTGGCGATCAGGAACGGGATCGGCTGCTTCACGCCGACGCTGGTGATAGCGCACACCCGGCCCCAGCCCCGCTCGCGCATCGGGGGGATGGCAACTCGGCACATTTCGATCATGGCCTTGCAGTTCATGTCAAAGGCCATTTGGAAGGAGTCGATCTCGGTATTTGCAAAAATGCCGGGTGGCGGTCCGCCGGCGTTGGTCACCAGGATGTCCACGGAGCCAAGACCAGCGATCGCTTGCTCAACGAAGCTGCGTCCCTCGGCGGGGTTGCCCAGGTCGGCCGTGATGCACAGCACCTCGCCGTCGATCTGTGTCGCTGCGGCAGCCAATCGCTCTGGGTCACGGCCACAGATGGCCACGCGTACGCCTTCGGCTGCGAGCGCCTGCGCAGAGCCGAGCCCGAGTCCTGCTGATCCTGCAGCCACCGCCGCAGTTCGTCCTGATATTCCCAAGTCCATCGTCGATTCCCTTGTCTCAGTCAACTGATTCTCATCAGCCCGTCTGCGGTCGCCCGGAACCGTAGCCAACGGCCGGCTTGCGCCGCGTCGCCACGAACCGCTCGCCCCACTGAAGCGCCGTAGCATCACTGTCGTGAGCGCGACCGCCGTACCGCCGACTCACGCCGAGCGCGTGGCGAAGATGACCGGCGGCATGGCACGATCCGACTTGCCAGCATTCGAGGGCTCGGAGCGTTTGCGCCCTGACGGTCGCCCGAAACCCGCCTTCCGAGCACAGCTGCGCCGCATCCCAAATGCGATCAACGCGTACGAGGTGATCGCGACGCTGGCTGCGCCCGTGGTCGTCATTGCCGCAGTGATCGCCATCGATCATCGGGTGGCCATCGTTGCTGCGGTGCCGATCATCGGCACGCTGCAACTGCGGATGTTCATCCTTCACCATGAGGCATCCCACCGGTTGCTGTTCTCGAATCGTTGGCTGAACGACCGGATCGGCATCAACCTGGTGGGCTGGTTCCCGTTCGGCACCGGCGCGCACCATTACCGCAGGGGCCATGCCAACCACCACCGGGACGAATTCGGCCCCCGCGAGCCGGATTTCCTGCTGTATTCGTTCTACCCAATTTCGTGGCTGTCGCTTCGCCGCAAGTTCATGCGAGATGTGGCAGGCGTGTCCGCGTGGCGCATCGTCAAGCCCCGATTCATCGGCTTGGCCAAACTCAAGTTCCTGCCGCTGAGCCTGCGGTTCTTTGCGGGCCAGGCCGTCGTGTTCGCTGCCTTCTGGCTTGCGGGGCACCCCTGGCTGTACCTGTTCTTGTGGGTGGTGCCCTTCTTCACCTGGTACCAGATCATCAACCGCTTGCGGGCCATCGCCGAGCACGGCGGCATGACCCGGACGTCTGACCGTCGCAACACCACGCACCACATCCGCCAGAGCTGGCTGGCCCGGGTGCTCTTCGTGCCGTACCACGTCGGCTACCACCTGGCGCATCACGTCGATTCGGGCGTGCCGGCTCGCAACTTGGCGCGTCTGAACAGGGCGCTCGTCGACGACGGCTACCTTCCCGCTGAGGCTTCGTGGCCCACCTACCGTTTGCTTTGGCGTGCCCTCGCCTCTGGTACGCCGGAGCCCGCGTAGCGCCGAGCCCGCATCGCCGACGGTGTCGACCCGACGGGGGAGCGCTGCCGTCGAATACGTTTCGTGACCATGACGCAACTGAAGTCAACCCAGCTCGGGTCCAACTGCGGACTGCGGGTCTCCGAACTCTGCCTGGGAACCATGAATTTCGGGATCCCCGGTCGGGGCCACCAGGGCGACTGGACGCTCGACGTCGACCAGGCCCGTCCGATCTTCGAAGCCGCCATCGAGCGCGGGCTCTACTACTTCGACTGCGCCGACGTCTACGGGGTGGGCGCATCTGAGGAGGTTGTGGGCCAGCTGCTGCGGGAGCTGCTGCCGCGTGAGAAGTACGTCCTGACCACCAAGGTCTCGATGCCGATGGGGCGCAACCCCAACGAAGGCGGCCTGAATCGAAAGCACATCATCGAAGGCGTCGAAAATTCGCTGCGCCGCCTCGGTGTCGACTACGTGGATCAGATAGTCATTCACCGCCACCCTCACGGCATCCCGGGCAGCGTCGAGACACCGATCACCGAGTCGCTCGAAGCGCTGCACGACGTAGTCAAAGCGGGCAAGGCGCTGTACCTCGGCGGGTCATCGATGTTCGCGTGGCAGTTCGCGGAGTTGCAGCTGACCGCCGAGATGCGGGGCTGGACGAAGTTCGTATCGATGCAGAACCACTACAACCTCATCTACCGCGAGGAAGAGCGCGAGATGAACCCCTACTGCGCCCGCACCGGCGTGGCGCTCACCCCGTGGTCGCCGCTGGCGCGGGGCATTTTGGCGGGGTCGTACCAAGGCGGTCTTGAGGCCGGCACCACCGACAGGTCGCAGGGTCAGGATCGTGCCCGTACCGAGAGCCTGTACCGGGGCGAGCGCGACTTCGACATCGCCGCACGGGTGACCGAGGTGGCCAAGCGGCTCGATGTGCGTCCCGCCCAAGTAGCGCTGGCGTGGCTGGTGAACAAGCCCGAGATCACCGCCCCAGTCGTTGGCGTATCGAAGATCAGTCAGCTTGACCAACTCGTCGAGGCCACGATGATCGAGCTCAGCCCCGACGACACCGTGTACCTCTCCGAGCTCTACCAGCCCGTGGAGAACCTGCTCACCCTCGGCACCAGCTGATCCCTTCCGCCATGAATCGGGTGAGCTTCGGGGTGTGGCGAGCACGCATACGGCGTCAGCGAATCCCACACAGTATGAGAGGTAGTGTCGCACTTAGCGTTTTTTCATGAGGGGCTGAGATGGCGTACTTCGATCTGGGCTCGTATCAGTGGCCAGTCACGACGAAGGACCCAGAGGCCCAGCGCTGGTTCGACCGGGGCATGGTGTGGTGCTACGGCTTTCACCATGAGGAGGCGATCGCCTGCTTCGAGCGTGCCCTCGAGCGCGACCCGGACCTCGCAATGGCGCACTGGGCCATCGCGTATGCCATCGGACCCAACTACAACAAGCCGTGGGAAGCCTTCGACGACGAAGATCTGCGCAGCTCCCTCGATCTCGCTCGGGCGCAAGTAGCTGCAGCCGCTGACGCATCAGCCGGTGCGACCGAGGTCGAGAGCGCCCTCATCAGCGCATTGGCACAGCGCTACCCACCCGATCCGGCCATACCTGGGCCGGACGACCTTGGCCGGTGGAACGACGCCTATGCGGACGCGATGCGCGAGGTCTACCGGGTGCACCGCGACGATCTGAATGTCTGCGCACTCTTCGCTGAGGCGATCATGAACCGGACCCCGTGGCAGCTGTGGGACTTGGTAACCGGCGAGCCCGCCGACGGCGCGGGCACCCTCGAAGCGGTCGAAGTGCTGGAGACTGCCTTCGAGACGCTCGATGGCGAGGGTGCCAACAGCCATCCCGGCCTGCTGCATATGTACGTCCACCTCATGGAGATGTCGCCGCACCCCGAGCGAGCGCAGGCGGCGGGCGACCGGATCGTCGATCTCGCTCCCGACGCCGGGCACCTCAATCACATATCGACACACATCGACGTGCTGTGCGGCGATTACCACCTCGTCGTGGCGCGGAATTCAGCGGCGATCGTCGCCGACCGGAAGTACTTGGACCTCGAAGGCCCGTTGAATTTCTATTCGCTCTACCGCTGCCACAACTACCACTTCAAGGTGTACGGGGCGATGTTCGCGGGCCAGTACCGCCCGGCGCTGGATGCGGCTGAAGAGATGACCCGCACGCTGCCCGCGGAGCTGCTCCAGACGCCCTCACCGCCGATGGCGGACTGGCTGGAGGGGTTCGTGCCGGTCAAGCAGCATGTGCTGGTGCGCTTCGGCAAGTGGCAGGAGATACTCGCCCAACCCCTGCCTGACGACCAGGATCTGTACTGCGTCACCACGGCGACGATCCGCTACGCGCGGACGGTGGCCTACGCCTCGACGGGCCAGGTCGACAAAGCGGTAGCCGAACGTGCGGCCTTCCTGGCAGCCAAGGCCCGGGTTCTGCCGAGCCGGAAGCTGTTCAACAACACGTGTGAGGACATCCTGGATATCGCCGCAGCCATGCTGACCGGCGAGGTGGAGTACCGGCGCGGCAACTTCGATGCAGCCTTCACCCATCTCCGCCGGGCAGTCGAGCTCGACGACAACCTGCACTACAACGAACCCTGGGGCTGGATGCAACCCGCTCGCCATGCCCTCGGCGCGTTGTTGCTCGAACAGGGCCGCGTCGTTGAAGCAGAGGCCGCATACCGTGGCGACCTCGGTCTCGACGGCCAGCTCCGGCGTGCCTGCCAGCATCCCGACAACCTGTGGAGCCTGCACGGCCTGCATGAGTGCCTGGTCCGTCGAGGGGACACCGTCGAAGCGCCGCTCATCCGCCAGCGCCTCGATCTCGCTGTCGCTCGGGCCGACGTTTCGATCACTGCCTCATGCTTCTGCCGGATGGACGCCAACGCATCTGCGTAAGCGCATGGCCCCCTCGGCTGGGCCAGGTCCATCTGCATCGACCCTTGGTCAACCGACCGAATCGGACAGAAATGGGGCATCATCTGGGCGCGAGGTGCCGTAGTCGATGCTCTTGAACTACTACTCCATCGTGGCCGCCGCCATCGTGGGGACAGCATCAGGGATCCTTTCGGTGAAGTGGCTCCGCGCACGACTCCGCAGCGGCCGAATCGTCGCTCGCGCTGTCGCCGTCGGATTCGCGAGCACGCTCATCTTGAGCGGCGGAGCGTTGTTCATCACCGGATTGGACGGGTTCACGCTCGTCCATGTCGCCTATGTCGTGGGGACCGTCGGCGTACCTACTGCAGGCGGCATCGTGCTGCTGACAGCGCGCGAGCGTCCGCGAGCAATCACTGTCGTCTGCGTAGTCGCCCTGCTCGCAATCCCGGTCGGCGTATATGCGACCTATGTCGAGCCCTTCTGGCTGCGGGCGGACGCCACCGAGCTCGGAGTCGACGGTGTCGACGGGCGGATCCGGATTGGGGTGCTCTCTGATCTCCAGACCACAGCGGTGGGGGACTACGAGAACGACGCAGTCGACCGCTTGCTTGGCTTTGCGCCCGACATCGTCGTGTTGCCGGGAGACCTCTACCAATTCGACGGTGAACTGTTCGATCAGCGAGCGCCGCAATTCACGCAACTGATCCAGCGAATTGCCGACGATGTGCCCTTTGTCTATGTGGTGAGCGGGAATACCGACACCGTGGCGGGTCTGCGCCAGATCACCCAAGGAACGGGCGCCAGAGTGCTCGACAACGAGATCGACACGTTCGAACTCGACGGCACCACACTGAGCATTGGAGGGACGACGCTCTTCGGCGACGAAGCAGCTGCGCGGCGGATGGCTGAACGACTCTCAGGCGACGAGCACGCCGACGTTCGATTACTGCTCGCACACAAGCCAGACGCAATCGAGTTGCTGCAAGCACGGCCTGCCGATCTTCTCATCGCAGGCCACACGCACGGCGGGCAGGTCTCGTTCCCTCTTCTCGGTCCACCCCTGACGCTGTCACGCGTGCCGAGGCACATCGCCGCTGGTGGACTTCATGAACTGAACGAGACACCGATCTATGTGTCGACGGGTGTGGGCCGTGAGCGGGGCAACGCCCCCCAGCTCCGATTCGGAGTTCGTCCGTCGATTGGAATCATCGACCTTGTCGGCCCAGAGGAGCCCGAGGGATCCTGAGGGAGAGCGTGACCGGACCACGTTGATCTGCGAGTCGTAGCCACGCCCACTGCGGGGCAAGCGAATACAGCTGGCTGACAATCTGCTAGAGCTAGCTGCACGCCGACGAACCGAACGCAGGAAGCTTGCATGGCGTATTTCGATCTGGGTTCGTACGGACGGCCCGTCACGACACAGAACCCTGAGGCGCAGCTCTGGTTCGACCGCGGGATGGCCTGGTGCTACGGCTTCAACCACGAAGAAGCGATCGCCTGTTTCGAGCGAGCGCTTGAGCACGACCCCGGCTGCGCAATGGCTCACTGGGGAATCGCGTATGCCATCGGGCCCAACTACAACAAGCCGTGGGAAGCCTTCGACGACGAAGAGAAGCGCGACTCGCTCGAGTGCGCGCTCGCCGCGGTGGCAGCCGCCGCCGACGCGGCTTCGAGTGCCTCAGATGCCGAACGGGCGCTGATCGGCGCACTAGCCCAGCGCTATCCACCGAGCCCCGACCAAGACGACTTCGGGTCCTGGAATGACGCCTATGCGGACGCGATGCGGGAGGTGTACCGGGCCCACAGCAACGATCTCGACGTCTGTGCGCTGTTCGCCGAGGCCATCATGAACCGGACCCCGTGGGAGCTCTGGGATCTCGTCACTGGTGAGCCTCCCGAAGGCGCCGGCACCCTCGAGGCGATCGAAGTGCTCGAGGCTGCCTTCGAGACGCTCGACGCCGAGGGCGCCAACAACCATCCCGGCCTCTTGCACATGTACGTCCATCTCATGGAGATGTCGCCGCATCCCGAGCGGGCGCTCAGCGCCGGGGACCGGCTCGTCGACCTCATGCCCGACGCCGGGCACCTCATTCACATGCCAACCCATATCGACGTGCTGTGCGGGCACTACCTCAACGTTGTGGCACGCAACTCCGCAGCAATCGTGGCCGACCGGAAGTATCTGGAGCGCGAAGGCCCGATGAACTTCTATTCCGCCTACCGCTGCCACGACTATCACTTCAAGGTGTACGGGGCGATGTTCGCGGGCCAGTACGCCCCGGCTCTCGAAGCAGCTGAGGAAATGATCCGCACGCTGCCCGCTGAGCTGCTGCAGACCGGTTCGCCCCCAATGGCCGACTGGCTCGAGGGTTTTGTGCCCGTCAAGCAGCACGTGTTGATCCGCTTCGGCAAGTGGCACGAGATTCTTTCCCAAGCCTTGCCCGAGGACCCAGAGCTCTATTGCGTCACTACGGCGATGATGCGTTACGCACGAACGGTTGCGTTGGCCTCGACGGGTCAGGTCGACGACGCTGAGTCGGAGCGGGAAGCATTCCTGGCCGCTTGCGATCAGGTTCCTGCAAGCCGGACGCTGTTCAACAACACGTGCGAGGACATCCTGGCTGTCGCCGAGGCCATGCTCACTGGTGAGGTGGAGTACCGGCGGGGCAGCTTCGATGTCGCCTTTGACCATCTCCGTCGAGCGGTCGAATTGGACGACAACCTGCCTTATGACGAACCGTGGGGTTGGATGCAGCCAGCCCGACATGCGCTCGGCGCACTGTTGCTCGAACAGGGTCGAACAGATGAGGCAGAGGCGGCATACCGTGCCGACCTCGGCCTCGACGGTCAGCTGCGGCGTGCGTGCCAGCATCCCGACAACCTGTGGAGCCTGCATGGTCTGCACGAGTGCCTGATCCGTCGAGGGGACACCGTCGAAGCGCCGCTCGTCCGCCAGCGCCTCGATCTCGCTGTCGCTCACGCCGACGTTCCGATCACTGCCTCGTGCTTCTGCCGGCTGGAGGGCGCCGCATCCGCGTGAGCGCAACGCGGCGGCACTCTTCGAAGCTGACATGAGGGCAGGCAGTTCCATGCCTGCGCCATTCGCCGCTTTTATGTGCAATAAAGCCCGCTGAGCGAGCAAATCTGCACAAATATGCGCGAGGAGCGGGTGGCGAATGCGGTCAGGCCGTTGCCGGGCGCAGTGGACAGCGCGACGCTGTGCCGTTGAGAGTTCCGGCCACCACATCGCACAGCGCAGCAGGTTGCTCGCTGTAGTCATACCAAGTGAACGACAACACATCCCAGCCGGCGGTCGTCAGCCGGTTCCGGCGACGTCGGTCATTCACGAACGAGTCTCGGTTGTGGTGCCAGCGGATGCTGTCCAGCTCGATGGCCAGATGGCGCGCCGGATACGCCAAGTCCACCTGAGCGACGAAGTCTCCTTCGACGGTGTGTACCCGGTGCTCCAGAGCTGGTTTCGGTAGGCCTGACTCACAAAGCAAGTCACTTACCCAGCGGCTCCAGTCGCTCAATGGCACCCCTCTCTCGCCAACGCGTTCGTCGAGCACAGCGCGGAGCCGGCGCGTGCCGTTTCTGCCATGGCGCGCATGAGCATCCAGAACTTCGTATAGGTCGTGGTAGCGCAAGCGGTCGTCGCGCAAGACGGCGTCAATGGCCCGTTGGAGTCGCTCGCGGCTGACCACTCCGGCGAGGTCGAGCACGGTACGTGACAGCCCCGTGCAGGGTATGCCGTGAAGCGTCACCGGCTTGGTCGAGTCCATCTGCGCGGATCGGTGCACGATGACTCCGACTGCGGATCTGGCACGGTTCTGGCCAACCACCAGCTCAGGACGCCCGAATCTGAATCCTTCGATGCCATGCAGGGCGGCTGCGGACCGATGACTCGCCAAGCCGTCGTAGGCGATGCAAGCGGCCAGCAGTTTGGAATGTGGTGTGATCGGCACAGCCGAGTTTTGGTACACGCCTGGCCCGACGCGTCGCCAGCGACTGGCACCGACGCGGCGTTGTATCTGTTGGCGGCTCATGCCAGCCGACCGAGCTTGGACGAGCGAGACAAGTCCGTGCTGCCGTCGCATGTGGAACTCGAGGCGTACTTCGTCGACCTGCACCTCGCCGCCGCCCGTCGCCTGCTTGGCAGTCTCCAATCTCATATAGTCTTGAAATTAACTGAAAAATAATAAAACTTGATGTGCGTTTTGGGAATCGTTCGGGCCTCCCCTCATATCTGTGCAGATTTGCCCGCTGTGCGAGCATTTCTGCACAGATATGGCATGGCAGGGTCGGTTACGGCTAGCTGGCCCGGTGTGACCCTCCCGACCGCACCAGCGTGAGCGCAAGGTCGTAGCCTTGGCCGCCGTGTTCAAGGCGCCCAGTACTCCTGCTGAGGTCTCGGCTGCCCTGTCCCGGCACGGGTACCTGCCCGACGAGGGACTCTCCACGGTGGTGTACCTGTCGATCACGATGGGACGGCCGCTGTTCCTCGAAGGCGACGCTGGCGTCGGCAAGACCGAGTTGGCCAAGGTGCTCGCAGCATGGACCGGTGGGGATTTCATTCGCCTGCAGTGCTACGAGGGCATCGATGCGGCGCAGGCGCTCTACGAATGGGACTACACGCGCCAGCTGCTGCACCTGCGCACCGCGGAAGCGGCAGGACGTGCCGCTGCCGACGCCGAGGCCATCGAGGACGAGCTGTACTCCGAACGCTTTCTGATCCGCCGCCCGCTGCTGCAGGCCATCGACCACGACAACTCCACGCCGGCGGTGTTGCTGATTGACGAGGTGGACCGCGCCGACGACGAATTCGAGGCCTTCCTGCTGGAAGTGCTCTCCGACTTCACCGTTACCGTGCCCGAGCTGGGCACCATCACCGCTGCGACCCCGCCGCTCGTAGTGGTCACTTCGAATCGCACCCGTGACGTTCACGACGCTCTCAAGCGACGGTGCCTGTACCACTGGGTTGCGCACCCGTCTGTGGAGCGTGAGGTCGAGATCGTCAAACTCAAGCTGCCCGACGTGGACGGCACGCTCGCCAGGCAGGTCGCGTCGGCCGTGTCTGCCATGCGGGAGATGCGGCTCTACAAGCCGCCCGGCGTCGCAGAGACCATCGACTGGGCCACCGCGCTGGGCCGTTTGGGCGCATCGGAGCTGGACACTCCGATGCTCGAGGCGACGCTCGGGACGGTGCTCAAGTACCGCGAGGACCAGCAGCGGGTCACCTCGGTGGGCATGGAGATGATCATGGCCGCCGTCGCCGAGGCCTGACGCGGTCGAGAAGCAGTACGGGCGGGACATGGCGGCCGCTGGGAGCGCCGGAACCACGGAGCCATCGCTGCCTCGTGCGACGAACGGTTTCGACGAGCCGCCCAACGGGCTGGTGAACGAGCCTGAACGCCTGGCATCTGCGTTCAGCGCGATCTTGCGAGGTGCCGGCCTCGTCATCACGATCCGCCGGGTAATGGCGTTTACCGAGGCACTGCGACTTCTTGGCGCTGAGCGGCGCGACAGCGTCTATTGGGCGGGACGAGCAACGTTGGTGGGCAGTCCCGCCGACATCGGCCTGTACGACCGGGCCTTCGCCGTGTTCTGGGAAGGCCGCGAGCCAAGCGGCATCGTCGTCCAACTGCCCCCCATTTCGGTGACGCTTGCCACCGATACCGACGACGAGGGCGCCGCCCCGCCACCCGACGACGACGGCCAACCCGACAGCGGTCCGACGCTGCGCGTTCGTTACAGCGATGTCGAGACGCTGCGTCATAAGGACTTCGCCGACTGCAGCGACGCGGAGCTGACAGAGCTCCATTCGTTGATGAGCGGGCTTCGATTCAATGCCGTGACTCGCCGCTCGCGTCGGGCAGTGAGGGCCAAGCGGTTCACCCGCCGACCCGACCTGCGCCGCACCATTCGCCGTGCCTTGCGCACCGGAGGCGAGGCGATCCAGCGCGAGTTCCTCAAGGGGGACCGCAAGCCGAGGCGGGTCGTGCTGCTGCTCGACGTGTCGGGGTCGATGGAGCCGTACGCCAGGGCGCTCGTGCGCTTCGCTCATGCGGCGGTCGTGGGCCGGGCCCGGGTCGAGGCGTTCACCATCGGCACCCGCCTGACGAGGGTGACCCGTGAGCTGTCGTCACGTGATCCCGACGCTGGCCTGCGAGACGCCGCAGAGTCGGTGCAGGACTGGTCGGGCGGTACCCGGCTGGGCGCGACGCTGCACGAGTTCAACGACAAGTGGGGGGTGCGGGGCCACGCCCGCGGCGCGATCGTGGTGGTTGTCTCGGACGGCTGGGACCGCGGCACTCCTGACGAACTCGAAGAGCAGATGGCCCGCCTGCATCGGGTCACGCATCGGCTGGTGTGGGTGAATCCGCTGAAGCACACACCCGGCTACGCGCCACTGGCGCGGGGCATGGCCGCAGCGCTGCCGCACGTCGACGACTTCATCGAAGGCCACTCGTTCGACTCGCTCGAACAGCTGGCCGCGACCATTGCAGCATGAGGACGGCCCCGACTCAACGACCTCGAGCGACGCGAAGCACCGCTGTGCAGCGAGACTGATCAGATGGACGAGCTCTTGGACGACATCGACCGGTGGCGAATCGCAGGTCAGCGAGTCGCGGTCGCCCGGGTGGTGGACATCGAGGGGTCAGGGCCTCGCGACCCGGGGGCGGCGATGGCAGTCAACGAGGACGGCGAAGTTGCGGGCTCGGTCTCGGGCGGCTGTGTCGAGGGCGCTGTCGTAGGCGAGGCCTTGGCATTGCTGGCGGGAAGCCGCGGCGCGGGCATCACGACATTCGGCTACAGCGACGACGAGGCGTTTTCGGTCGGACTCACGTGCGGCGGCACCATCCACCTGTTCGTGGAGGTACTCAACTGGTGACCAGCCTCTACGAGGTGTTCCGCGACGCCATCCGGGCCGAGGAACCGGTTGCTCTGGCGACGGTCATCGAAGGACCTGATGCCGGTGTGAAACTCCTCGTACGGCCTGACGAACCAACGCTGGGCAACCTGGGCGACGCCGACCTTGATCGGGTTGTCGAACGCGACGCCCTCGGGATGCTCGACGCCGGCATCAGCGAGGTACGCCACTACGGCCAGCACGGAGAGGCCCGCCAGATGGACCTCAGCGTGTTCGTGGAGTGCCATGCCCGGCGCCCGCATATGGTCATCTTCGGCGCTGTCGACTTCACCCGCGCTCTCGCCTCCCAGGCCAAGCTGCTCGGCTACCGCGTCACGGTCTGCGATGCACGGGAGGTGTTCGCTACCAAGCGTCGCTTCCCGATGGCCGACGAGGTGGTTGTGGATTGGCCGAATCGCTTGCTCGACCGGATCGGCGATGATTTAGGCCCCAGAGATGCCGTGTGCGTGCTCACCCACGACCACAAGTTCGACGTGCCTGCAATCGTGGGCGCCCTGCCGACCCGCGTGGGCTTTCTCGGCGCCATGGGCTCGCGCACAACACACGAGAAACGATCCGAGCGCCTACGCGAAGCCGGTGTCACCGACGAAGAACTCGCCCGCGTCGCCGCCCCCATAGGCCTGGACATCGGCGGCCGCACCCCCGAAGAAACCGCCGTGTCCATCGTTGCCGAGATCATCGCGGCCAGAACGGGTCGCAAGGCCCCCCGCCTCAGCGAAGGCAAGGGCCGCATCCACTAGCCCAAAGGCCCGCCCACCCCGGGGCACGGAACCGCGTAGCGAGTGGCAGGTAGCGTCAGCAAGATGGAGTTCACGACAAGCGAGGATCACGAGGCGATCCGCGAAGGCGTCCGACGGGTCTGCGCCGACTTCCCCGACGAGTACTGGCGCGACCGCGACGAGAACCACGAGTTCCCCTGGGACTTCTACAACGCCATGGCCGAAGGAGGCTGGATCGGTATCGCGATTCCCACCGAGTTCGGCGGCGGCGGCCAGGGCATCACCGAGGCCTCGATCGTGCTCGAGGAGGTGGCCGCCAGCGGTGCGGCCATGAACGGTTGCTCGGCGCTGCACCTGTCCATCTTCGGTATGGAGCCGGTGCGCAAGTACGGCTCCGATGCGCTCGTCAAGGAGTTCCTGCCCGGCGTAGCCGACGGCTCCATCCATGCGGCGTTTGGCGTGACCGAGCCCGATGCGGGCACCGATACGACGTCGATTCGCACCCGGGCGGTGCGCGACGGTGACGAGTACGTGATCCACGGCGCCAAGGTGTGGACCACCAAAGCCCCGTATTGCGACGTGTGCCTGCTGCTGGTGCGCACCACGCCGAAGGAAGAGTGCGATGGCCCGACGAGAGGCATGACGCTGCTGCTCGTCGACCTGCAGGATCCCGCGGTCGACATCACGCCAATTCCCAAGGTGGGCCGTAACGCGGTGGTGTCCTGCGAAGTCCGCTACGACGGGTTGCGGGTTCCCCTCAGCCGCCGCGTCGGTGAAGAGGGCGAAGGCTTCCGCTACATCCTTGACGGACTCAACCCTGAGCGCATCCTGATCTCCGCCGAGGCGCTGGGCATCGGCCGGGTCGCGCTGCGACGCGCCGTCGAGTACGCCAAGGGCCGAGTCATCTTCGGACGTCCGATCGGGCAGAACCAGGGAATCGCATTCCCGCTGGCGGACAGCCACGCTCGGCTTCACGCGGCCGAGCTTGTGGTGCGCGACGCGTCGTGGCGTTACGACAATGGCCTCGACTGCGGCGCGCAGGCCAACTTGGCGAAGTACCTGGCGTCGGAAGCCGCGTTCGAGTGCACGGACCGGGCCATGCAGACTCATGGAGGGTTCGGCTATGCCAAGGAATACGACGTGGAGCGCTACTGGCGCGAGGCAAGGCTCATGAAGATCGCCCCGGTCAGCCAGGAGATGGTCTTGAACTTCGTGTCGTCGAAGGTGCTGGGCCTGCCCCGCTCGTACTAGTGACATCCAGCCGGCTGGCCAGGCAAAGACGGGAAGGCTGAATCCGGTGAGTACTGCGGGGGTGTTGCTGGCCGCAGGGGCTGGGACGCGATTCACCGCCTCTCAGCACAAGCTGCTTGCGATGATCGACGGCCGAAGTGTGGTGAGCAGAGCGCTCGAATCGCTGCTCCAGGCATCGCTGGACGCCGTCGCCGTCGTGACCGGCGCCGTTGACCTCACCGGCGCGCTCGCTGATGCACGTCACGAGATTGCGCTGATCTCCAACGAACGCTGGGCGTCGGGTATTGCGTCATCGGTACGGTGCGCCGCCGGTTGGGCAGAACGGCAGGGCCACGAAGCAGTCGTGGTAGGCCTTGCCGACCAGCCGTTCGTGACGTCCGGGGCATGGCGTGCTGTGGCCACAAGCGGTGGGTCCATTTCGGTTGCCACCTACGGCGGTCGGCGAGGAAACCCGGTCCGTCTGGCACGCGAGGTCTGGCCGCTGCTGCCGCACGACGGCGATGAGGGGGCCCGAACAGTGATGCGCCGATTTCCCGAAATCGTGGTGCCGGTAGCCTGCGAAGGGCTACCCGACGACATCGACACCGAGGAGGATCTGAGCCGATGGAGCTGAAGAGTGAATTCCGTGTCGGCATTCCAGTCGAGCAGACTTGGAACACCCTGACCGACGTCGAGTTCATCGCGCCGTGCATGCCGGGCGCGCAGCTCACCGAGATCGACGGCGATGAGTTCAAGGGCGGTGTGAAGATCAAGGTGGGCCCGATCACCGCGCAGTACAAGGGCTCGGCCCGCTTCGTCGAGCTCGACGAAGCCAACCGCCGGATCGTGCTCGAAGCCACCGGCCGAGACTCGCGCGGTGCCGGCAATGCAGCCGCTGAGGTGACCGCCGAGATGACTCCCGACGGCGACGGCACGGTCGTGTCGATCACCACCGATCTCAAGATCACGGGCAAGGTGGCCCAATTCGGCCGCGGGGTCATGGCCGATGTGACCGAGAAGCTCATCGGGCAGTTCGTGAGTTCGCTCGAGGAGAAGCTGTCTGAGATTGGTGACCAAGAGGACCCCGGTGCTGAGGCGGGCGACGGCTCCGCTGACGACGCTGAACCGACGGGCGAGGCGGCGGAAACTCCCGCAGAGTCAGGCCCCCGCCAGATCGAAATGGCCGAACCGGAGCCGGTTGACCTGCTCGAAACCGCGGGCAGGCCCTTGCTCAAGCGCCTCCTGGCCCCGCTCGCAGTGGTGGTGTTCTTCTTGTTCAATCGTCGCCGCAGGCGCAAGCGCCGCCAAGGCTGAGGGTCCGCCGCCGCGACTCCCCGCAGGGCATTGCTTGTCCGTTGCGCTCCCGGCGCACCCCTGACGCCCGCTCAAGCCGAAGCGGTGGCCGAGTTGCTCGGCCGCCCGCCCCAGTGCGCCTTCGACGTGGCCGTCGCGCACGACGACGGGCGACCGGTCGTGATTGCAAATGCCCCGCTGCTCGACGACGGACGTCCCATGCCGACTCGCTACTGGCTGGTCGATGCCGACTTGCGCCGGCGAGTGTCCCAGCTTGAGGGTGACGGCGGTGTCCGGATGGCCGAGGCCGCCATTGACCCAGCGGCGCTCGCTGCTGCCCACCGCTGCTACTCCGCCGAACGGGATGCGCTATTGCCCCAAGATCACCGCGGACCGCGCCCAAGCGGTGGCGTCGGGGGCACGGCGCAGGGCGTGAAGTGCCTGCATGCGCATCTGGCGTACCGGCTGGCGGGCGGCGACGATCCCGTCGGTGACTGGGTGCTGGCACGGCTGGGCCCCGACGGGTCGGTTCGGTGACTGTCGAGAACCCCACCGATCCGGTTGCGGTGGTGGACTGCGGTACGAACAGCACACGTCTGCTCATCGACGACGGCGAGGGTCTGGGTTTGAGGCTGCAGCGGATCACTGGGCTTGGGCGAGGCGTGGACGCTGGCGGTCGGCTGCGGGACGACGCCATCGGCCGTGTGCTCGACGTGTTGGGGGAGTACCGCGAGATCATCGAACGCTGTCAGGTGAACTCAGTGCGGGCGGTGGCGACCAGCGCTGCGCGCGATGCGACAAACGGCTCCGAATTCCTCCAGACGGCGAGCCACACGCTCGGCACTGAGGTTGAGCTGCTGGACGGTGACAGCGAGGCGGCCTATGGATTCGCCGGAGCCACCTCGGGTCTCGATGGCGCCCATGCGGGCCCCGCGTTGGTGCTCGACATCGGTGGCGGCTCTACCGAGTTCGCCTACGGCACGCCCGCCGCGAACGCCCGCCCGGACGACGCCACGTCAGTCGACATGGGTTCAGTGCGGTGGACCGAGAGATTCCTGGCATCCGATCCCCCTCACCCGTCCGAGCTGAGTTCAGCGATCTCGATCGCTCGCCTGTATCTCGACGACATCGACCGTGAGCACCCGGTCATCGGTCGAGGTGCCCCGGCGGCCCGGCTCGTGGGCGTTGCCGGCACCCTCACGACGGTGGCTGCGGTCGAGATCGGCCTCGATCCCTACGATCCTGATGTGATCGACGGTTTCGTGCTGACCAGGGCTGCAGCCGAGGACGTGTTCCGCACGCTTGCCACCGAGCGACTGGCCGACCGCGTTCATAATCCGGGCCTGCACGTCGACCGGGCGCCAGTGATCGTGGGCGGTTGCTGCATCCTGGTCGCCATCATGCGCCACTGGGAAATCGACGAGTGCTTGGTGCGTGAACGCGATCTTCTCGATGGCATTGCCGCCGAGCTGCGCACGTCGCAGCGCGCCACGGATACCGCAGGAGGCGCTCATGCCGCTCGGTGAGCGCCGACGGCGCGCAAGTACTGTGCGAGGGGTGAGTCATCTGCGCACCGAGCGGCTCGAGCTTCGCCCGCTCGTGTCGTCGGACTTCGCTCAATGGAGCGAGGTTCGCGAACGATGCCGCGACTGGTTGGCGAAATGGGAGCCGCGCCCACCCTTGAGCGCGCCCGATCCATCGCGCGACTCCCAAGCATTCGCCAACCGTTGTCGGATGCGTGAACGTGAGCGCTCGCTAGGCACCTCGTTCGACTTCGGCCTGTGGCACGAGGGCTGGTTCTGCGGTGAGATCAACATTTCCCACGTGGCGCGGGGAGCGTTCCAGAGCGCTCATGTGGGCTACTGGGTCGACGAGCGGCGAGCGGGCAAGGGACTGGTCGCCGAGGGCCTCATGGCCGTGTTCGGGTTCGCCTTCGAGCAGGCCGGCCTTCACCGGGTGCAGGTCTCGATCATGCCCCGCAACGCCGCCAGCTTGCGGGTGGTGCAAAAGCTGGGTCTGCGCTCGGAGGGGATCGCGCAGGGTTACATCCAGATCGCCGGCGTCTGGGAAGACCATGTGCGCTTTGGCCTGACGTTGGAGGAATGGCGGTCGGTCCGCGACGAGATGGCAGCGCGGCTGCGAGCCGCTCGCAGCGACGGTGTCGCTCAGTCGTCAGGGTCGGACAGCCACTCCTGACCGGGACCGCAATCAGCCGAGATCGTGCACCAACGGCACGGCGGGCCGGGCACTCGGCGTGGTTCACGGTCGCCTGATCGAAGCGTCACGAGCTTCCCGATGCCGTCAACCGTTCGACGCAGTGCGCTGTCGAGCACCTCGGCGGTGACTGTTTCGTGTTCGATGCGACCCTCTGCCACATAGAACGAGCCCACGCCGAGCGGCGGCACGCCAACTGACAGCGTCTCGACCAGCGCGTAGAAGCGCAGGTCCTCAGGATCGGTCGGGGTCCGCGAACCGGTCTTGAGGTCGATGATGACCTTGCCGGCACGCTGGCCGCCGTCGGGACCACCCACCGACGCTGGCGTTCCCAGCGTCAGGTCGTACTTACCGGAGAGCACGATGGCACCGCCGCAGAGCCGTGCGCGGGCTTTGACCTCGGCGGCAGGTCGCCAGGAACGTTGCATCGGCGGGAAGGTCTCGTCGAACCGGGTCAGCAGTGCCACACACCCGGCGAGCAGGTCGGCGTGCTCGCCGGCCGTCGCGACAGCCAGGAAGCTGCCCAGGTTCTCGTCATCGGCGACAAGCCGCTCGACGGCGGCGCTTACGGCGTCTTGCGGTTCGAAACGCTGGTGGATCGACAGCTCCACGGCCTTGTGCAGCACCGTGCCGCGGGCCGTCGGCACCGACCATTCGAAGGGGGTGTCGGCGTCGGCGAGGTAGCGCGCCTCGCAGCCGAAGACCCCGGCGAGGTCTCGCTTGGAAATCCACACGCCCCGGTTGTCGAGTTGGCGTGCCGTTTCGACCAATTCCGCCAGCGCGTCTTCGGACTGTTGGCGCAACTCAGCGGCGAAGTCGTTGGGATAGACGGGCCGCTGCTGCGAGGGCGTGCGGACTGCATCGAGCGTCACCTGCTGCGCTGGAAGCAGTCCTGTCGCAGTGTCAGCCATCTGTGCTCATTGATCCGGAGATGCTTGGGAGGTCGGTGGTTGCTGCGTTCACAGATATCGACAGGCAAGTGCTCTATCGACAACCTCAGCAAGCTGGTGCTCGCCTATCTGGCGCAGTTGACCTGGGAGTTCCGGACGAGAGTGCGGGAAGACTCCCGCTTTGCTCAGCGCCGCTCGGGCGTGGTGAGTCAGGGCCGACAGCGCCATTTCGGCCGCCGCGTCGTCGTCACCGGCCTCGGCCAATGCATCCCGATGGTGCTCTGCTCGCATCGCTCGCTCGGTCGACTCAGTCGCTGGCGGCAGGAGCAGCCGCGCGTTCCAGTCGGCGCGCAGTTGGCTCCACCACCGGTTCCGTTCGAAGAGCGGCCGCCCAAAGCGCACGGCCCACGAGAGAAAGCTGTGGCCGGTGGTCAACTTGGGGACAATGTCGGTCTGGCAAAAACACCGCAGGTCAATCGAAATCGGCGGGCGGGACAGCACGGGCCGTGCCGCACGGTGCACCACGACCAAGTCAAGATCATCGCTGTGCTCGACATCGCGCACGGCCGAGCCGGTGGCGACAACAGCCTTGACGGCGCTGTCTCGATGAGCTGTTTCGATCAGCAGGCGTGTCCAGTGCAGCGCTGCGTCGTCGGGCCACGAGATCACAGCGCGTTCCCAGCGTCCCGCCGGCTGCGCGGAAGGCGATTTGAGCCCTTGGTAGCTCATGGCGCAACCATTGCCTCGACCGCTTCGAAGTAGCCCCGGATCTCATCGGCAACATCCTGAGCGTCAAGATCATCATCCTCGGCTAGCTCGACGTCGCCGTAAGCCTCGAACTTGCGCCTGTCGTTCAGCGCGATGAGCAACTGCTCAATATCGGGCAGATCGTGGGACGCCGCGAAGCTCCTCGCCAGCGCAACTTTCGCCGGGTGTGTGCTCTTGGGTCGTGGCTGCCCGAGGTGCAAGGTGATGGCAACCACGCACGCCTCCAAGCAGTAGAACCCGTACATCGCGAGGTCTGCCCAGTCGACGGGATCGAACCAAGCCGCCTCCACCTTCTCCAAGTGCCGATGGGCGATCTTCAAGGAGTCCATCGCCGTCTGTGTCATCTCGGACCCCGCTCAGCCGTCGAACGCAGCGATTCGGTGAGACGCATTGTACAAAGCGACCCCTCCCGGGCCGGGAAGTCATCGCGAACCACCGCCATGCCGCTGCCTGTCACACCCCCCAGTGATGATGGGCACATGCCAGCAACACCCCGAACCCACCGTCCTGCACCGCTCCGGCTGGTTGATGCATCGCCGGCCCGCGGCCGCCTGCACCGCTCCGGGGGCATCAAGCCGAGCGAGCGCCGAGGCACCGGCAACTCCGGCATGGAGCGTCCGAGCCGCACTGGTGTCGTCGCTGATGCGAGTGGCCAGTTCGTTCTGACCGTCAGAGCGCTGACCGCGGCGGCACGCGACCTGGGACTCAGTGTCCCGGCGTTCCAGAGCCCGCCGCGCTCGGAACATCTGACTCGTTCAATTCTGCGTCGCGCCCCAGATGATTGTGTGGTGGCAGTTCGGGTGCGCGGACGTCCATTCGGCGCCGTCGCAGCCGACGCCATCGACGGCGTCGTGGCCTGCAACGACTTGGGAGCGAGCGTCGTCGGTGCTGTGCGAGATGCGCTCTGGTGCGCAGTCGAGAGTCTCTGGTCCGGTTCTGACTATTTCGGGGCGGATGCTGTGCGTCCGGATCTGCCTTCAGAACCGGAGCGCGGTACGCCGCAGCCAGGTGAGTCGCTGACAGTTCGTCCACGGCAGTCGCGCAGCACGAACCGGGCCTCCGAGCCCGAGGGCTCACACTTCCCGCTGGACGAAGCTGCCTAGCCCTGCCCAGCGTCGTGCCAGAGTCCCGGACCGAAGATGATGGGCACAGCGGACATCGCGGGCATGATGTTCCCGCTGGCCGGCCCGGGTGGCGGAACTGGCAGACGCAGAGGGCTTAAACCCCTCGGCTCCCACGGGAGCGTGCGGGTTCGAATCCCGCCCCGGGCACCAGCGAGCGGCGGAGCGCTGTTGCGCGAAATCGCTTGGCGTCGGCGGTCGAGTTCGGTTACGCAATTGGTGATGTCCGTGCGTTGCATGTATGTGGCTACCCTTGTGGGCACACAGCCCACGTGCTGAAAACGGCGAGAGGTAGACCGATGAAGTCGGTAGGAATCCGAGAATTCCGTGATCGCGCGACTCAGTTGATCGCTTCGGGTGAGACGCTCGTCGTCGAGAGGCATGGCGAGCCCGTCGGATTCTTCGTGCCGATTGTCGCTAGGGATCGCCGTGCTGGCGCGGTGGCGCTCGACCGTCTGGGCGAGACCGTGAGAGGGGTTCTCGCGAAGACCGGCCTTACCGAAGACGATCTCGTAGCGGAGTTCACTGGAGCGGATCTCGCTGATGAGGCTGATGATGATGCGGACGAGACGATCCTGATCAGCTCTCAGACCACCTCGACCAGCGACGGTTTATCGCCGCAGCATGCGTCTGGTCGTTGACACGAGCGTTCTGGTCGGTGAGCTGCTGCGCGAGCGAGGCCGACAGCGGCTGGCCGATCAGCGCATAGACCTGTATCTGCCAGAGCGCATGTGGCATGAAACGCTCCGCGAGATTCCGCGCCGCGCGGAGAAGCTCGGTCGCCATCGGGGTCTGAGTGCAGACGAAGTCAGTGAGCTGTCGGACCGCTGCCTGCAAGTCGTCGCTCTGAATTGCACCATCGTCGCCGAAGCCATCTACTCGGCATGGGAGGACCAAGCCCGAGAACGCTCGATTCGCGACCCCAGCGATTGGCCGGTAGTCGCATGCGCTCTTGCGCTCGACGTAGGTGTGTGGACCACGGACAACGATTTCGTCGGAACCGGCGTGCCCACATGGACCACAGAAACGCTCGACCTCTGGCTGCGGCGAACAGAAGAAGACTCGTAGCGCTCAACGCTGCGCCGCAGTCAGCAGGCTTGCGCTGGAGCACCCATTTGCATTGCCGCCGCTGAGTCGCAATTCGCTGTCGAGTGAATTGTGGAGGCGCGAGTAGTCTCACGTCTCAGAGGCCAGCCTCCCCGAACTTGGCAGACGTACCGCAGTGGCGTCGCTCGGGGGCCTGGCCCTTTCGCGACGCTAGGTCCAGCAACGGGGAGTCTCGGGTGAGATTTTCGCCGGCAGCAGCGACGCGCAACGACGCCACCGTGACCTGTTCGGGCGACAACGCCGACGAGCGGGCGGATGGGTAACGGATTCCAAGAAACGGGGCTGACCTGCGGGTACTAGTGCCCGCCCTGGGCACCCACAAGCCCGCTTCTTGCGCTGCGCAGCGATGTCACCGTCTCGTTGCCTGCCCCGAGACTTGGGGCCTCTTGCGCTTGTGAGCTTGGCTTGGCGGCGGCGCAGTGCCGTGAGCGCGTATGCGTCGATGCTCAGCGTTTCACGACCGGGCGATGAGGTGTGGGCCGGTTGGGCCGGGCGCTTCTTGTGTCGCCAGTCGGGCTGGCGAGCGCTCGTTCGAGTCCGGTGAACAGGTCGAGCACCGCTGTCGCTTCGAACACTCGGTAGCGCTGGCGTCCGACATTTCGCTGACGCAAGACGCCTGCTTCTGCGAGCAGATTGACTGCGTCGGCCGAACGCGCCGTTGATCGATCGATCAGCTTGCTCGCCGTCGCGACGGTGACGATCGGTACGCCCGGCAAGACTCGCAACAACAAGTCGGCGCTGGAGTTCGCACGGATACGGCCGAGCTTGGTTCGCCAGGTCGCGATGATCTCACCGATGTCTGCGCTGTAGTTCTCAGCATCTTGGCAGGCTCGGCTGGTGGCAGTTGCGAACATGCGCAGCCACTCCGCCGCAGCGTTTGAACGTTCAGCGCTGTCAGGGTCGCTGAGGTGGCGGAACGTCATCAGACCGTTGACGTAGTCGTCGGACCAAGTGGCCAGGACGAGGCTTACCGGCGGGACAAAGGTCGGCGCGAGGCCGCGACGTCGCATCACGACATGAATGAGCGCGCGGCCGGTGCGCCCGTTGCCGTCGGCGAAGGGGTGGAGGGTTTCGAATTGGGCGTGGGCGATTGCAGCTTGCACGAGCGGAGAGTGGTCGTCGCGGTTGACGTAGCCGAGCAAGTCGGCGAGCAGATCCGGGAGGTACTCGTGAGGCGGGGGAATGAACGCAGCGCTGCAGGGGTTGAACGAACTGCCGCCGATCCAGTTCTGCTCCTCGCGGACGATGCCGCCAAGTTCGGGAGCGGGTGAATTGTCCATCAGCCTGCGGTGAACCGACAGCAGGTCGTCGAGTTCAAATCGTTCGGTGCTGACGGCCAATTCGACCGCTGACTCCATCGCGGCGATGTTGCCGAGCACCTCGACCGCCACGCGATCGCTCGCATCACTTCCGAGAGCAATCGCAGCCTCGGCGCGAGCCAATCGGCGGGCCGCTGCCTCGAGGCCTTCGATCTTCGAGGAGCCGACGGACTCGGCCCGCAGCAGGAATCGAGCGAGGCCTTCGAGGCTCACGTGCGAAGTGCCGACATCGTTCAGCGTCCGCACCGCCGACTCGGCATCTGCGATGTCGGCTGCTATATCTGCGGGAATTGACGGGTCCCACCCTGCGAGCGGGTCGGCAATGTATGCGTCATAGAAGCAGCCACGCCGGTCCCGTCGGCTCATCCCTTGGAATTGTGCATTCCAACGTTTTCGTAAGTGTGATGCCATGAGCCCTCTAAATATCGGTTATCCATTAACCGTTATTTAAATCGTACCGCAGTCGAAGGCAATGGAACCCGACGGGATCAGTTTTCTGTGCAGAAATATTCGCTCAGCGAGTGATTTTGCACAGAGAAGCGCCGAACCGGCATACGCGCCGCAACGCCGCGAGCGGCGACTGGTGCCAGCGAGTGCACAGGATTTCATCACGGCGGACGGAGCCGTGCATACGCGGCCGATGCGCGCGGTGGGCATTGCCCTGGCTGAAGGCGAGTCCGTTCCCACGCCGAACTCGGACGCAGGTGCAGTTGTGCTGGCCGGGGTTCTCCGGGAACAGTGGGCCGGCCTGGAATTCGATGTGTCCATGGCCAATCTCGGGCGTCGGTGGAAACGAGCCTCTGACCGTTCTGCAGAGCGACAAGCGCTTGGCAGTCACGCGGACGTTGACGAGGCGCGCCCTGGCCTTGACGTGGCAAAGGGACTCTGTGGCACCCGGCACGCATCCACGTGTCATGTAAACATGCGCTGCACAGGATTCGCGAGCCGTCGTCAGGGAGCCGTTTGCCGATGCCAACTCGATGCCGAGGTCTATTCGCAGCCGTGATTGCCGTCTTTCTGGCAGCCCCACTGATCCTGCCCGCGCCCGCTTCGGCGCAGGCATCGGGCGCGTATCTCGACGGTGCTGAGCCGTGGACCGAATCGGACTGTTCCGGTGATATCCCCATCGTGGTGGGCGCTGACGCGAAAGCGCAGTCAGACATCTACAGCGCTGTCACCCTCGCTGGGGTCGTGGGCACCGATTGCGTGATCCTCGCCGGTGCCCGCGACGGCGACATGACGACCGAGCAGCGGGCACGTCTCGACGCTGCCGCTGAGGGAGGGTACGTCGTGGGCGGAACCGCCGCGGTGCCCGAAGCCAAGCTCGCCGGTCGCGACATGACGCGCGTCGGCGGCGCTACCCGCTGGGCGACCGCGCAGCAAGTCGGCAGCGAGGCCAGCGCGCTCGCCGCAGGCACCGAACCCGAGACCGCGGCTGCTCCCGACACGACCCTGACAGCACCCGGCGACGTGACAGCGCCCGGCTTGTATCTCGACGGCGCTGAGCCGTGGACAGAATCGGACTGTTCCGGTGATATCCCCATCGTCGTGGGCGCTGACGCCAAGGCGCAGTCAGACATCTACAGCGCCGTCACCCTCGCCGGGGTGCTTGACACCGATTGCGTGATCCTCGCCGGACCCCGCGACGGAGACATGCCAGCAAGCCAACGGGCACGCCTCGAAGCAGCCGACGCGGGCGGCTACGTGCTCGGCGGCATCGCCGCGGTGCCCACAGCCAAGGTCGCCGGTCGCGACATGATGCGTCTCGGCGGCGCTACCCGCTGGGCCACAGCGGAGCTTGTCGGGAGACGCGCTAGCGGCGACACCACCGCGGGCACCAACACCACGACCGAAACCAACAACGACGACAACGACGACGACACGCCACAGTTCACCGCGGTGTCCGCAGGCAGCGGGCATTCGTGCGGGTTGCGCAGCGACGCCACAGTCACCTGCTGGGGCCGCAACAGGGGCGGGCAGGCGGATGCGCCGTCGGGTTCGTTCACCTCAGTGTCCGCAGGCGTCACGCATTCGTGTGGGGTGCGCAGCGACGCCACGGTGACCTGCTGGGGCAACTACGACTCTGGGCGGGCGAATGCGCCGTCGGGTTCGTTCACCGCGGTGTCCGCCGGCGACTTCCATTCGTGCGGGTTGCGCAGCGACGCCACCCTGACCTGCTGGGGCGACAACACACACGGGCAGACGGATGCGCCGTCGGGTTCGTTCACCGCGGTGTCCGTAAGCGGCCAGCATTCGTGCGGGGTGCGCAGCGACGCCACCCTGACCTGTTGGGGCCGCAACGGCAGAGGGCAGGCGGATGCGCCGTCGGGTTCGTTCACGTCGGTGTCCGCAGGCGTGGCGCATTCGTGCGGGGTGCGCAGCGACGCCACAGTCACCTGCTGGGGCTTCACCGACGCCGGGCAGGCGGATGCGCCGTCGGGCTCGTTCACCGCAGTGTCCACCGGCGACGACCATTCGTGCGGGGTGCGCAGCGACGCCACAGTCACCTGCTGGGGCTGGAACCAACACGGGCGGGCGGATGCGCCGTCGGGTTCGTTCACGTCGGTGTCCGCAGGCGGCGTGCATTCGTGCGGGGTGCGCAGCGACGCCACAGTGACCTGCTGGGGCTTCACCGACCCCGGGCAGACGAATGCGCCGTCGGGTTCGTTCACGTCGGTGTCCGCAGGCGGCGCGCATTCGTGCGGGGTGCGCAGCGACGCCACAGTGACCTGCTGGGGCTCCAACACACACAGGCAGACGTATGCGCCGTCGGGTTCGTTCACCGCGGTGTCCGCAGGCGGCGCGCATTCGTGCGGGGTGCGCAGCGACGCCACAGTGACCTGCTGGGGCCGCCAAAACTACGCGCAGGCGAATGCGCCGTCGGGTTCGTTCACCGCGGTGTCCGCAGGCTTCGAGCATTCGTGCGGGGTGCGCAGCGACGCCACCGTGACCTGCTGGGGCTTCACCGGCGCCGGGCGGGCGGATGCGCCGTCGGGTTCGTTCACCGCGGTGTCCGCAGGCGGCGCGCATTCGTGCGGGGTGCGCAGCGACGCCACCGTGACCTGCTGGGGCTCCAACTCCAACGGGCAGGCGGATGCGCCGTCGGGTTCGTTCACCGCGGTGTCCGTAAGCGGGCGGCATTCGTGCGGGGTGCGCAGCGACGCCACCGTGACCTGCTGGGGCTGGAACCACGACGGGCAGGCGATTGCGCAGTCGGGTTCGTTCACCGCGGTGTCGGCTGGCAGCGCGCATTCGTGCGGGGTGCGCACGAACGGCACAGCGGTCTGCTGGGGCCACAACTGGGCTAGGCCGCGGTGACGGTGCTTCGTGCGCGACGGCTACCGGTGCCGCGAACGCGGCCCGCAGCCCACGGCGAGGGCCGCACAGCACGCCTCAGCGCCCGCCGTGCGCCCGATGGCACCGACCGGCGAACGCCTCGGGGCAGGTACCGGCGAGGGGGTCTTGTGTGCATCTATTTGGTCGATTCCGGCCATTCGTTAGTACGGGTGACCCCCTCACCGGTGCCCGCGGGGTGGCCGAGGCTGGCCGGTGCCATCACGTCGGCAGCGGGGTACGTGATCCCCTCGGCGGGGGTGCTGTGCCAGTGTCGTGCTGCGCTTCCGGCGGGGCTCCCCGCACGAACTGCCCGCCAAGGCCGCTGCGGGGCGCACAGCGCGTCTCACGGTCGTTTCCTGCTGTGTCGGGTGCGCGATACTGCGCCTGCTTTCAATCTGACCCCCGTCAGGAGGGAACCGCTATGCCCCGACGATGGCTCACAGCGCTGCTCGCCGCGCTGCTCCTGTCCCCGCTGATCCTGCCCGCGCCCGCTTCGGCGCAGACCGCTGGCGCGTATCTCGACGGTGCTGAGCCGTGGACCGAATCCGATTGCGCCGGTGACACCCCCATCGTCGTCGGCGCTGACGCAAAGGCGCAGTCGGACATCTACAGCGCTGTCACCCTCGCCGGGGTACTCGACACCGATTGCGTGATCCTCGCGGGACCCCGCGACGGGGACATGGCAGCCGCCCAGCGGGCACGCCTCGACGCTGCCGCCGCCGGCGGGTACGTCGTGGGCGGCACCGCAGCGGTGCCCGAAACCAAGCTCGCCGGTCGCGACATGACACGTCTCGGCGGCGCTACCCGCTGGGCCACCGCGCAACAAGTCGGCAGCGAGGCCCGCATCGCCGCGGGCGGTTCACCCGCCGACACGGCAGCCACGGGCCCGTCAACGTTCACCGCAGTGTCCGCAGGCGGCTTGCATTCGTGTGGGGTGCGAAGCGACGCCACCACGGTCTGCTGGGGCCGGAACAACTACGGGCAGTCGGATGCGCCGTCGGGTTCGTTCGCCGCAGTGTCCGCCGGCGACTGGCATTCGTGTGGGGTGCGAAGCGACGCCACCACGGTCTGCTGGGGCTGGAACAGTTACGGGCAGTCGGATGCGCCGTCGGGTTCGTTCACCGCGGTGTCCGCTGGCGCCAGGCATTCGTGCGGGCTTCGCAGCGACGCCACCGCGGTCTGCTGGGGCGACAACCGCGTCGGGCAGTCGGATGCGCCGTCGGGTTCGTTCGCCGCGGTGTCCGCTGGCGACGCGCATTCGTGCGGGGTTCGCAGCGACGCCACCGCGGTCTGCTGGGGCGACAACGGCTTCGGGCGGGCGCTTGCGCCGTCGGGTTCGTTCGCCGCGGTGTCCGCCGGGTACTCGCATTCGTGCGGGGTTCGCAGCGACGCCACCGCGGTCTGCTGGGGCGACAACCGCGTCGGGCAGTTGGATGCGCCGTCGGGTTCGTTCGCCGCGGTGTCCGCTGGCGCCAGGGCTTCGTGCGGGGTGCGCAGCGACGCCACCGCGGTCTGCTGGGGCGACAACCGCGTCGGGCAGTTGGTTGCGCCGTCGGGTTCGTTCACCGCAGTGTCCACAAGCAGCAATCATTCGTGCGGGGTGCGCAGCGACGGCACAGCGGTCTGCTGGGGCAGCAACAGCTACGGGCAGGCGGTTGCGCCGTCGGGGCAATCCGGCGAAGCGCCCGCGCCCGTTCGGGTGTCCGGTGTGTATCTCGACGGTGCTGAGCCGTGGATCGCGTCGGATTGCGCCGGTGATACCCCCATCGTGGTGGGCGCTGACAGCAAGGCGCAGTCGGACATCTACAGCGCTGTCACCCTCGCCGGGGTGCTCGGCACCGATTGCGTGATCCTCGCCGGACCACGCGACGGGGACATGACAGCCGCCCAGCGGGCACGCCTCGACGCTGCCGAAGCGGGCGGGTACGTGCTCGGTGGCATCGCCGCGGTGCCTACCGCGAAGATCGCCGGCCGCGACATGACACGCCTCGGCGGCGGTACCCGCTGGGCCACCGCGGAGCTTGTCGGGCGACGCGCCAGCGGAGACACCACCGCAGGCACCAACACCAGCGGCGAACCCGCCGACACGGGCAGCTATGCGGCCCTGTCCGCCGGCGCCTACCATTCGTGCGGGCTGCGCAGCGACGCCACCGTGGTCTGCTGGGGCTACAACGGCGACGGGCAGTTGGATGCGCCGTCGGGTTCGTTCACCGCTGTGTCTGCCGGCCGCGATCATTCGTGCGGGCTGCGCAGCGACGCCACCGCGGTCTGCTGGGGCTCCAAATACGGCGACTGGCAGTTGGATGCGCCGTCGGGTTCGTTCACCGTGGTGTCCGCCGGCGGCTTTCATTCGTGTGGGGTGCGCAGCGACGCCACCGCGGTCTGCTGGGGTGACAACACGAATGGCTGGGGCACCGTAACTGGGCAGTTGGATGCGCCGTCGGGTTCGTTCACCGTGGTGTCCGCCGGCGGCTTGCATTCGTGCGGGCTGCGCACTGACGGCACTGCGGTCTGCTGGGGCGGGAACAGCCACGGGCAGGCGGATGCGCCGTCGGGTTCGTTCACCGCGGTGTCCGCAAGCAGCGATCATTCGTGCGGGCTGCGCAGCGACGCCACCGCGGTCTGCTGGGGCGGGAACAGCCACGGGCAGGCGGATGCGCCGTCGGGTTCGTTCACCGCGGTGTCCGCCGGCGGTTCGCATTCGTGCGGGCTGCGCAGCGACGCCACCGCGGTCTGCTGGGGCTGGAACGACTCCGGGCGGGCGGATGCGCCGTCGGGTTCGTTCACCGCGGTGTCCGCCGGCGGCTTGCATTCGTGCGGGCTGCGCAGCGACGCCACCGCGGTCTGCTGGGGCTCCAAAGGCGGGCAGTTGGTTGTGCCGTCGTGATCGGGGCGGCTTGCAGGCACGTCGGCTGAGTCTGCGGGTGGGTGCCGTGCCCGTTGCCCGCGACGGTGTGCCCTACACACACCGAGCGGGCTTCCCCACGGTGAGCACGGGCACGGCACCCGCAGCGAAGCTAGGAACGCTGAGCCGCCGTTCAGCGCCGTTCACGGTTGCCCGCACATTCACCGCGCCGAGGGGTGCACAGCGCCGCTGCGGGCCGCACAGTACGCCTCAGAGGCCCACGCGAGCTAAGCCAGCGGGGTTGTGGGTAGCAGATGGGTAACAGTCCGCAGAAAATCAGGCTGACCTGCGGGTATTGGTGCCCGCCCCGGGCACCTGATCGCTGCGGGAAGCGGCGGTTACAGCTGGGCAGCTGCGGCGCGCAGTGACGCCACCGTCTCGGTACCTGGACCGAGGCGTCGGGCTGCGGCATCAACACAGCGCTCGGTCAGCACCTGGTTGAGGGGCGTCGGGATGCCGTACTGCTCGCCGAGCTCGCAGATGCGGCCGTTGAAGTGCTCGACCTCGACGGTCGGGCGCCGGAAGTTCAGGTCCTGCCAGGTCGAGGGGTAGCTGAGCAGCGCTGGGTCGGTAGCCCCCCGGGGCTCGCGCTCTCCAGGTTTGCGCAGGCGTGCGATCCACGGGCGCAATTCGCCCATGTCCTCCATGATCGGCGTGATGCCCGCCGCCTCGAGCACGTTGGCCGCTTCTTCTTCGATGTCGGCCATGAAGATCCGGTTTTCTTCGGAGCAGAACCACTCCTGGACCGGCAGATCGGCGAGCGCCGAGAAGGCGTTCGTCAGGTTCAGCACGAGCTTGCCCCACTTGGCGTCCGCGACCCGCTCTTCGAGCGAACCGTTCATCTCGGCGGCAACGAGGTCATCCACCACTCGCGCACAGAGTTCGTCGGTGCCAGTCGGCCAGCAACCGATCTGAGCCCGGCGCGCGCCGGTGTGGGTGACCAGGCCGGGCTCGTCAATGCGAGCTCCGATGCGGACCATGACGCCGTAGGCCCGCAGACCCTGTCCGAGCAGCCATTCCTCGTTGGTGACGCCGTTCTGGAAGCAGAACAGCGGCACACCGTCATACAGCTCGCGGTGCCCCTCGATCGCCTCGAAGGTGTGCTGGGTCTTCATGGTCAGCAGCACCACGGTGTTGTCGTCCAGGTCCGCTTCGTGCGCTGTGCGGACCGCTGGCAACCTGAAGTGGCCTTCGGTGCTGCCCGAGATGCGCAGGCCGTCGCGCTTGAGGGCTTCGAGATGGTCCCCGCGTGCGATCAGGGTGACCCGCCGACCTGCTTGGGTCAGCCGCGCGCCGAGCACGCTGCCGATTGCTCCAGCGCCATGCACGATGTAGTTGAATTCAGTGCCGCCATTGGCGGCACTGCGATTTAGGGCTCTGTCGGTAGCCACGGCGGTACATCGTGCCAGATGGTCCGGCGCACGGCCGCAACCGATCTTGGGGGCTGCTGCGCCGTGTCGATCCATCTCAGCGCAGCGCTACGGTTCAGCCATGCGTGAGTGGAACACCGATCTGCCCAACATGATGGAGGCGGCGTTCTGGACCCAGCCCGCCGACGTGATCGACGCGGTGATCGCTCGACACCATGCCGAAGCCCCACTGGATTGGTTTGAGGAACCCGACTACGACGACGACGACGTGATCAAGCCAGGTCCTGGCTATTGGTGCGTCACCCGGCACGCCGACGTGGCAACAATCTCGCGCAACACCGAGGTTTTCAGCTCCGCTGATGGCATCACCATGCTGGACGCACCGCCGGAGTTCCTCGAGTTCTTCAGCTCCATGATTGCCATGGACGACCCGCGCCACGCTCGGCTGCGGCGCATCGTCGCCAAGGGATTCACGCCGCGGATGCTGGCCGATCTCGACGGCAGCGTTCAGACTGCGGCGGCAGAGATCGTGGACTCGGTGTGCGAGCGGGGCAGTTGCGATTTCGTGACCGAAGTGGCCGCCGCGCTCCCGCTCAAGATCGTCTGCGACCTGATGGGCATCCCCCGGTCGGAGTATCAGGGCGTGTTCGAGGCGACAAACGTCATCTTGGGTATCTCGGATCCCGAGTACCAGCCGGAAGATTTCGATTTCCTGACGGCATTGCTCACCGCCGGCGGCCAACTGGCCGGTCTGATGAACGAAGTTGCAGCGGCGAAGCGCGGCGGCGACGGCACCGATCTCACCAGCGTGCTCGTCAACGCGGAGCTTGCTGACGACCAGCTGAGCGATGCCGACCTGGCCAGCTTCTTCGTGCTGCTGGTGGTGGCCGGCAACGAGACCACACGCAACGCCATCTCCTGGGGGCTCAAGTACCTCACCGACCATCCCGATCAGCGAGCCATATGGGCTGCAGACTTCGAAGGCGTCGCGCCCACTGCGGTCGAGGAGATCGTGCGGCTGTCCAGCCCCGTCGGCTACATGCGCCGGACTGTCACCCGTGACTATGTCCTTGACGGCCGCGAGATGCAACAGGGCGACAAGGTCGCAATGTTCTACGTCGCCGCCAACCGGGACCCGGCGGTGTTCACCGATCCGTTCAAGTTCGATGTTCTTCGAGACCCGAATCCGCAGTACGGCTACGGCGGCCCTGGCCCTCACTACTGCTTGGGGGCGCATCTTGCGCGTCGCGAGATGACGGTGATGTACCGCGAATTGTTCAACCGGCTGCCGGACATCGTCGCCGTCAGCGAGCCCGACGCCTTGCAGGCGGCGTTCATTCATGGCGTCAAACACCTCGACGCCGAGTTCACGCCCGCCGCCCCGCTCGCTGCCTGACAGGCCGCGCACGACAATCGCGGCGACTTGGCTGACCCATAGGGTTCGCGGTATGACGACACCCCAGATCGCACCCGCGACAGGCAAGCTCGGTGTGCTGACGCCCGGCATGGGCGCCGTAGCCACGACGTTCATCGCTGGCGTGCTCGCCACTCGGGCCGGTCTCGCAGCCCCGATCGGCTCGGTCACGCAGATGGCCCATATCCGCCTGGGCGGCCGTGCCGAGGGCCGCAATCCGCTCGTCCGAGATTTTGTGCCTCTGGCCAGCCTCGACGATCTTGTCTTCGGCGGCTGGGATCCGATCACACCCAATGCACTCGAGGGCGCCCGCACGGCAGGCGTGCTCGAAGAGCGCGATCTCGGCGTCATCTCGCGCGAACTCGAAGGCATTGTCGCGATGGACGCGGTCTTCGACTCGCGTTGGGTGAGTCGGCTTGAGGGCACACGCACCAAGCCGCCGATGGGCAAGCTCGACGCCGCGCAGGCGCTCATGACCGACATCGAGCGTTTCCGTTCGGAGAACGATTGCGACCGCTTGGTGATGGTGTGGTGCGGATCGACCGAGGCATACCAGGAACCCGCTGAGGTGCACGCCAGCGTCGAAGCGTTCGAGGCGGGCCTCGCCGCGGACGACGACAACATCTCGCCCAGCCAGATCTACGCCTACGCCGCGCTCATGAGCGATGTGCCGTTCGCCAACGGCGCACCGAACCTCAGCGTGGACATCCCCGCGATGACTGACTTGGCGCAGCGCCGCGGCGTTCCGATCGCCGGCAAGGACTTCAAGACCGGTCAGACGCTCATGAAGACCCTGATCGCGCCAGGCCTCAAGGCACGGATGCTGGGCCTGCGCGGCTGGTACTCCACCAACATCCTGGGCAACCGCGACGGCGAAGTCCTGGACGATCCTGAGAACTTCAAGACGAAGGAAACCTCCAAGCTGGGCGTTCTCGACACGATTCTGCAGCCAGAGACCTACCCGGATCTCTACGGCGAGATCGACCACGTAGTGCGAATCAACTACTACCCGCCGCGTGGAGACAACAAGGAGGGCTGGGACAGCATCGACATCTTCGGCTGGCTCGGTTACCCGATGCAGATCAAGATCGATTTCCTGTGCCGAGACTCGATCCTGGCGGCACCGATCGTGCTGGATCTCGCCCTGTTCTTGGACCTCGCTCAGCGAGCCGGCCAAGGGGGAGTGCAGGAGTGGTTGTCGTTCTACCTGAAGGCCCCCCAGTCGGCAGATCCGGCTGGTCCCGAGCATGACCTGTTCATCCAGCAGACCAAGCTCAAGAACACGCTGCGCGAATGGATGGGTGAAGAACCGGTCACTCACTCCGAAGCAGGCTGACCGTCTGCTGATAGCGCTCTCGTTCGGCATTTGCCGCTGCCGAACGCACATTCTCATTTCGCCTTCAGGTTGATCTCAGGGGCCTTTCAGATTTGCCCGCCATCGTCAGGGCTGTCGCAGATACCTCTGCAGAACCCCCTGACGAAAGGACTGGCGACATGGCCGAATCCAACGAGATCACCCCGAAGAGCGAGTTGGGTCATCGCAGACCCGAGCGAGGCCGGCTGCTGGCCGTGCTTCTCGCAGCCCTCCTGGCGGCTGTAGTCGCTATCTCGTTCACTGCCAGCAGTGCAAGTGCACAGACCGAGAACACCGACGGCGGCACCGACGAGCAGCAGGCAGACGACGGCTCGAACGACGACGGCTCCGGCGAGGACGACTCGGACAGCACCTGCGACCACGACGGATCTCACCACGGCGGCAAGCACTGGCGGCTCGGCATGAGCGACACGCTGACCGAGGTGCTCGGCATCGATACCGAGACGCTGCGCACCAAGCTCCAGGAAGGATCGTCGCTCGCCGACATCGCCGCCGAGCAAGAGGTCGAGGTCTCCGACGTGGTGGACGCACTCGTGACCGCCATCAGCGAGCGTGCCGCAGAGCGCGACCGCGAAATCGACGCCGACGAGCTGACCACCAGAATCACGGCCTTCGTCAACGGCGAGCGGCCCGAGCGGCCCAAAGGCGAAGACGGACGGCGCGGACGTCGCGGCCTGCACCGCGGCGGCATCGACGGTCTGGGGCGCTGGGGCGGGCACGCCCACTCCGACACTGCCGCATAAACCCCCTGCGGCTTCATCCCGAAGCGGGCCGGTCCCCTCTCCGCCGGCCCGCTTCGGCGCGTCCGGGGCAAGCCGGTACGTTGCGTCCATGTCCACTGGCGGAACGGCGATTCCGGTCATCGACATCTCTGGCGCCGCCTCGCTCGACGCTGCGAGCGAGCAGATCGATGCCGCGTGCCGCGGCATCGGCTTCTTCGCCGTCACCGGTCACAGAGTTGCGGGCGAACTGCTCGAAGGTGTGCTCACCGTGACCAGGGAGTTCTTCGCCCAGCCGCTTGCGCACAAGAACTCGCTGGCGATCGAGTCGTCCGACCATCACCGGGGCTACGCAGGTGTGGAGGGTGAACTGCTGGAGCCCGGTCTGCGGGCTGACTACAAGGAGACCATGGACTTCGGCCCCGAAATACCGCTCGGCGACCCCCGTCGCTCACCCCTGGAAGGACCGAACCAATGGCCCGACCTGCCTGGATTTCGCGCGGCGGTCGAGGCTTATCAGGAGGCGGTGCTCGACGCGGCGAAACGTCTGCTTCGATTGATCGCGCAGGCACTCGAGCTGGAGCCGTCCTTCTTCGACGAGCGATTCGGGCGGCCCCTCGTGGGGACGAGGCTCATCCGGTACCCGACCGTCAGCGAGCCCCTGCCCGACCAACTGGGCTGCGGTGCCCACAGCGACTACGGCTGCATCACGCTGCTGCTCACCGACGGTGCGCCCGGACTGCAACTCGCGGATATCGACCGACGGTGGCACGACGTGGTCGCGCCCGCGGACAGCTTCATCATCAATCTCGGCGACATGCTGGCTCGCTGGACGAACGACAGGTACCGCGCCACCGTTCACCGAGTGCAGTCGCCGCGCACGGCGGACCGCTATTCGGTGCCCACGTTCGTCAACCCGTCCTACGACACCGTCGTCGAGTGCCTGCCGGGCTGCCTCGGCGAGGGCGAGCAGCCGAAGTACCCGCCCACGACATCGGGCGCCTACCTGCAGTCCCGCTTCGACGAAACCTTCGCCTACCGCCAGTAGCTGTTGGCTGGCGTCAGTCGCCCGGCGATCGACGGCCCGGATGCAGGTATCACTGGCAGCGACTCAAGTCGGCGAAGATCACCGTTTGGCCAATGCCAGCAGGGCTCATCGCACCGTGAAAACGGCGATGCGGGTCCACCTGTCGGGGTTGTCAGGGTCGGCGCCGCCATATATGGGACGCACAACGAAACCGAGCCCGCTGATCACGCCGGCTTCGGAACGCTCGGCCAGCCAGTCGCCGAAGCCGACTTCGGCGAAGTGCGCCGAGTTGATGCCCAGCGAACAACGAGCACCCGGGCGGGCCACACGAATGAGCTCGTTGACAGATTCAGGGCCCAGATGACCGTGGGTGAACGCGCCAGCGCTCACGATGCCGGCGTACGTCGCGCTGTCGAGGTCGAGCCGGCCGGTGAGATCGGCTTCGAAGAGCTGTCGGTAGGTCGAGCGACCGTCGTGGGTCTTGTCAGCGGCCTTCGCCAGCATCTCGGGCGAGATGTCGATGCCGTCGATCACCGGGACACCCAACCGTGCCAGCTCGGCACCGACGACGCCCGTTCCGCAGCCGACGTCGAGCACGGGCCCGTCGAGTTCGTCGAGACCGCCACAGAACGCAGCTGCCACGTGCTCGTGGTACAGGTAGTCGTTCTCGGCTAGGAAGACAGACTCATACGTCTCCGCCCATGAGGCGTACAGCTCACGGTTGGCTTCGGGCCCGTCGACGGCGTAGGCCTCTTCAAGCCCGATACCTGCTGCGGCCGATTCCGCCGCCGTTGGCTTGGTCATCGCTGGGTGACGTTAGCGCTGCCGTTCTGTGTGCGGAAATGCCGTTGTGGGCGGCTCTCTTGCGCAGAGAGTGCGGCAGTTTGGTTCTGTGTGCAGGAATGCCGTTGCGTGCGGCTTTCTTGCGCAGAGAACCCGGGGTTGCGGTCAGACGAGCAGAGGGTCGGTCATCACTTCTACCAGGGCCGGACCCGGGTGGGCCAATGCGTCGATGAGCGCGGTGTCCAGCTCGTTCGCCGTGGTCACGTGGCTGCCCATCACGCCGCACAGCTCCGCGAACTCGGCGAAGCTCGGGTTGTGCAGCGAGGTCTGCCACACGTCCAGCTCGGCCGCTCGCTGCTCCTTGGAGATCTTCCCCAGCTCGCCGTTGTTGAGCAGCACGTGGGTGATGTCCATGCCGTACTTGACGGCGGTCGTCAACTCCATGGCGTACTGGCCGAAGCCGCCGTCGCCCGACACCGAAACCACCGCCCGGCCTGCCCAAGGGGACCCCTCCGCACTCGGCGCACGCTGGGTTGCGGCCCAGCACCCCATCGCAGCGGGGAATGCGAAGCCGATGGACCCCAGGTAGCCGGACATGAGCACGGTCTGCCCGCAGGGCTCGAAGTAGCGGCCGAAGGAATAGGCGTGGTTGCCGACGTCCACGGTCATGATGGCGTCGGCCGGAACGAGGCGGCTCAGGGTCTCGAACACGACCGCCGAATTCATGCCGCTGCCCCGGTCATCGTCACGCCGGCGTTGCTTCTCGGCACGCCAGATATCCCAGCGCTCAGCAACTTCAGCAGCGGTGTCCCCTCGTGCGGCTCGACTCTCCAACGCCGAGGCGAGCGTCCGTGCCCCCGTGCCTACATCGGCCAGCATGGGCACCGTCACCGCATGGAACCGCCCGAGCGCCATCGGGTCGAAGTCGACCTGCACGATCGGTTTGTAGGACGCGATGCCTGTGTGGTTTGCGAACGACACGCCGAAGGTCACCAGCGCGTCGGCCTCGTTCATGAACCAGCTGGCGATCGGGGTGCCAGAGCGGCCCAGCACCCCGCACGCGAGCGGGTGCTGGTCAGCAATCAGGCCCTTTCCCTTGAACGTCGTGGCGATCGGCGCATCAATCGACTCAGCCAGTGCCACGATGTCGTCGATGCCGTTACGGGCGCCGTGCCCCACGATGATCATCGGCCGCGCCGCGCCCGATAGCACGTCGACCGCCGCGTCGAGTGCGCTCGGGGCGGGGGAGACACCACGATCACCCGTGCGGCCCTCCGGTGAACCGGCTGCCCGTTGGGCGGCGGGAGCGGGAAGCACCTGCACCTCGTCGGGCAGCACCAGGTGTGCCACGTCGCGCTCCACCAACGCCGTCTTGCAGGCCAGGTTCATCAGCTCTGTTGCATCGGAGCCCGCTTGGACGGTCTGGGAATAGCGCGCTACGTCGGCAAATGCCGCTGACAGGTCGGTGTCCTGAAATGCACCTCTGCCACGCACGCTCGACGGCACCTGGCCCGACAGCGCCAGAACCGGTGCCCGATCCATCTTGGCGTCGTACAGCCCGGTCAGCAGGTTGGTGCTGCCCGGCCCGGCAATCGCAAAGCACGCGGCCAGACTCCCGGTCAGCTTTCCGTACGCGGTCGCCGCGAAGGAGGCGGCGCCCTCGTGGCGCACACCGATGAACTGCAGCGAGCCGCGAGCCTCGGCGGTTCGCAGTGCATCGGCGAAGCCCAGGTTTGAGTGCCCCACCATGCCGAAGACCCACCCGACGCCCCACGCGGTCATGGTCTCGACGAGCTGGTCCGACACGGTTCGAGTCCGGGTGGCCAAAACCGGCAGAGCCACGTAGACACCGTCGGGCCGGACCTCGGTGCGGTAGGCGGCAGGTGCATCGTCGAATGGGGGCGGCGGCTTGCCATTGGTGGGGGAGTAGTCGTAGCCATGCCACGGGCAGCGCAGCCAGCCGCCCTCGATGCTGCCCTCGCCGAGCGGACCGCCCTGATGCGGGCAGGCGTTGGCGAGGCACCCGAATCCTGTATCCGTGCGGGTGACGCACAGGCTCTCGCGTTCGACGGTCACCGTGGTGACCCGGCCGACATCGAGTTCGTCGACGCCGACAAGCCGGTGCCAGGCGAACTCGCCGTCGGGGAGTGCGGGCACCGCGACGCTTGGCGTCTCGGCATTAGACCCAGCGACGCTTGGCGTCTCGGCATTAGACCCAGCGACGCTTGGCGTCTCGGCATTAGACCCAGCGACGCTAGGCGTCTCGCTCGGATCCGGATCCTGAGTCGTGTCGCTCATCGGCCACCCCCGTTCGGTTCGGGCTCATCGTCTCATACCGCACCCCGGTCTCAGTAGTCGCGGAGGGGGCGGCAGACATTCGTGCGCGGCCCTAGCGTTCACGCTGTGCTCTACCTCGTTCGTCACGCTTCCGCTGGCGATCGGCGGGCCTGGCAGGGTGACGACAGCGTCCGACCGCTCGACTCGAAGGGCTTGGCCCAGGCGGCGGCCATCGCCGAGTTGCTCTGCGCAGCACCAGTGCGCCGAGTGCTGTCAAGCCCGTCGGTGCGCTGCATCCAGACCATCGAACCGCTCGCCGCAGCGCTGGGACTGGACATCGGGATAGCTGTTGAGCTCGACGAGGGCGCCGATGGCTGGCGCACTGAAGCCCTGCTCGATTGCGTGTGCGGCCTGCCAGGGGACAGCGTGTTGTGCAGCCACGGCGACGTCATTCCCGAAGTGCTGTGGCGCTTCGCCCACCAGGGAATAGACGTCACCCCGCGCCGCTGCAAGAAGGCGTCCATCTGGGAGCTTCACGTTGTCGACGGCGCCGTCACCCACGGGGTCTACCGGCCTCCCCGCCTGTTCGCCGCTGGCAGTTCGTGATGCTCTCGCTCGATGCCGCAGCGGTGCGGCGGGCCACGCCGTGGAACGAGCTGATGGAGGCGATTGCCCAACTGCTCGGTGACGGTGGCGCCACGGTGCCCCAGCGGGAGGTGCACGATGTGGCCCTTCCCGACGGCGGCACTGGCTCGCTGCTGGTCATGGCCGCATGGGTTGATCGCGAATTGCTCGGAGTAAAAGCCGTCACGTACTACCCCTCCAATGTGGGCACCGACCTGCCGATCATCAGTGCGGGCTACTTGTTGTTCGACGGCCAGACGGGCCAGCTCGCTGCTGTGCTTGACGGCGACGAGCTGACGCTGCGGCGCACGGCCGCCGTCTCAGCGCTTGCCGCTGATCGCCTCGCCCGCTCCGATGCCAATCATTTGCTCGTTGTCGGCACGGGCAAGTTGGCACCCAACCTCGCGCTGGCCCACGCCACGGTCCGGCAATTCAGCGTCATTGAGGTCTGGGGACGGGATCTGGCCAAGGCCGCTGCAGTGGCGCGCGCACTCGAATACCAGGGCCTGCCGGCCCAACCTGCTCCCTCGCTTGACGTCGCAGTCGAGCGTGCCGACATTGTCACCTGCGCCACCGGCGCGACCAGCCCGCTGGTGAGGGGCAGCCTCCTGCAGCCCGGCACGCATCTCGACCTCGTGGGCGGCTTCCGCGCCGACATGCGCGAGGCGGACGATGCTGCAGTCATTCGATCGACGTTGTTCGTCGACACGCGTGACGGAGCAGTGCTCGCAGGCGATCTCGCCCAGCCGATCGCCGACGAGCTCATTACGAGCGACTCGATCGCAGCCGACTTGGCGGCACTTGTCGTCGGCAACCATCCCGGGCGCACCTCGGACTCCGAGATCACCCTGTTCAAGTCGGTCGGTTTCGCCTTGTCGGACTTGGCCGCAGCCCAGTTGGTGCATCGCCGCCTCGGAGGTGACAGCTCTGCCAATGACTGAACCTCTCATGATCACAACAGGCCACCTCGGCAGCGCGACCGTGTTGTGACGGACACTCACACCGACCGCGACGGTCGACGCCTTGGCTGGTTCCTCGCGGCCAGCGGCATGCTGCTGGTGTCCACCGATTCGCTGTGGGTGCGTATCTCGGAAGCCGACGCACTCGACATCGCTTTTGTCGTCGGGGTGCTGTCGCTGGTTCTCTACGGTGCAATGGCAGTCCGGCAACCGTCGGCCGCTTGGGCGTCCATGCGGACTCACACCGTGCCCTTGCTCACAATCGGCGTGCTCGGGGCGCTCAGCCAGCTCACGTTCATCTCGGCGATCACACACACCGAGATCCCTCACGTCGTGGCCATCGTGGCGGCTGCGCCCGTTCTGGCTGCGGCGATCGCTTGGTTCGCTCTGCGTGAACGCACGTCTCTGCGTGTCGTCGTGGGCATCACGCTGACGCTGGCGGGCATCGGCCTGGTGGTTTCGGACTCGATTGGCACGCCGAACCTGCTCGGCGACTTCTTGGCACTGGTCGCGGTTGCGGCGTTCGCCGCCAGCACGGTCGTCTGGCGACGCCATCGCGATATGAGCCGCCTCGTCGGTCTGGCACTGGCTGCAGCGCTGGTGGTCATCCCCACGGCATTCGTCGTCGACCTGGGCCGGCTTGACGCCACAGCCTGGGCTGCCGTGCTGGTGATGGGCTTGGTCTGCAACCCGCTTGGACGCCTGTCCTACAGCACCGCAACGAGATACGCCCCCGCCGGCGAGGTGGCCCTGTTCGCTCCGGTGGAGACCGTGGCCGGCATCGTCTGGGCAGCCGCATTCTTGAGCGAGTACCCGACGCTCACGACGGTAGCGGGCGCCATCATCGTGATCTTGGGCGTGCTCTATGCAACGGTGCTTGATCGAACGACCACTGCGGCAATCAGGAAGGCTTGAGACCAGCCCCCTTCGGCTGGGTCTTCGTCACTGGGATCGCTGAATTACTGTCCGAACCCATGGGGTCGAAGGCCACGTCCAAAGACGCTGAGCCTGAAGCAGTTGCCGCTGCCGAGCCCGACACCGATTCTCCCGCCCCGCCGCCGAAACGTCGCAGCCGCATCGGTCGCCGCGAATACGAGCGGGAACTCAAGCTCCTGCAGCAAGAACTGGCCCGCCTCCAGCGCTGGATTGTCCACAAGGGGCTCAAGGTCGTGGTCATCTTCGAAGGCCGGGATGCGGCCGGCAAGGGCAGCACGATCAAGCGCATTACCGACCGCTTGAACCCTCGCGTGGTGCGCGTCGTGGCGCTCGGCACGCCCAGTGATCGCGAGAAGACGCAGTGGTGGTTCCAGCGCTACGTCGGAGAGCTGCCTGCAGCTGGCGAAATGGTGCTGTTCGATCGCAGCTGGTACAACCGCGGCCTCGTCGAGCCGGTCATGGGCTTTTGCACCGAAGAGGAGTATGAGGAGTTCCTGCGCTCGTGCCCCGAGTTCGAGCGGATGCTGGTGCGCTCGGGCGTCATCCTCATCAAGTACTGGTTCTCCGTCAGCGACGAGGAGCAGGAGCGTCGCTTCCAGAGCCGCATCGCCGATCCGGCCCGGCGCTGGAAGCTCTCGCCGATGGACCTCCAAGCTCGTGCACGGTGGGTGGAGTTCTCACGGGCCAAGGACTCCCTGTTCGCGTACACCGACATCAAGCAGGCCCCGTGGTTCGTCGTCGAGGCGGACGACAAGCGGGCGGCGCGGCTCAACTGCATTGGCCACCTGCTGTCGCAGGTCCCCTACGAAGCCGTGCCGTGGGAGTCCGTCGAGCTGCCAGAACGCAGTCCTTCAGAGGGATACGTGCGCCCGCCGATGTCAGACCAGACGTTCGTCCCAGAGCTGTACTGAGCCTGCAACCAGGGGTCTGAGCGGCTCGACCGCGGCTCGACTTTGGATCGAGCGGCGCGGGCTCAGGCCTCCGTGCTGGACTCCATGTTGATCTCGAGCAGCCGAGCGGCAATGGACCGAGCCTGGTCAAAGTCTTGGACAAAGTGGTCGCCCGGCACCCGGTGCAGCACGTCGAGGGCCTGCAAGCTGGTCGCGGGCAGCCCGTCGAGGCCGATCACGATGCATTCGGTGTCGTGCTCGATCGCAGCGTCGATGAGCTGCTCCACCACGAGCGCTGCGCTGTCGTCGATGTAGCTCGTCTCGGAGAAGTCCAGGATCACGACTTCGTGTTCTTGGATGTCCTTGCCGATGGCGATTCTCAGCCGGTTGGATGACGCAACGGTGAAGCTGCCACGCATCTTCACCATCCCGACTCGTGCCGAGAACGCATCGAATTGGCTGATGTCGACCCTGTCGCTGTCAGCGAAGAACACTGCGTCGAGCATCGGCACCGACAAGACACTGTCCAGCTCCAGCCGCTCAAAGCGACGGCTGGCAGCCAGAGCCGCAGCGATCAGGCCGGCGGCAATGGCCACCAGCAGGTCGACGAAGACGGTGAGCCCGAGTGTGAGCAACATCACCAGCACGTGCTCTCGCTGCACCTTGTTCAGGTGCGTTATGAGTCGCCAGTCGATGAGCCGCAAGCCCATCCACAGCAAGATGCCCGCCAGGACCGAGTAGGGGATGTCGTCGACGAGGCCGCCGAGCACGATGATCAGCACCAGCGACACCACTGCCGATACTGCGCCCGCCACCCTGGTCTGCGCCCCTGCCCGGATATTCGTCTGCGTAGCGTCCGGAGCAGCGGCACCCGGCAGGCCGCCGAACATGCCCGCCAGTGCATTGCCGAGTCCAACGCCGATGAGTTCCCGATCCGGGTCGTGCTGGTACCCGGTCATTGAGTCCGATGCCGAGGCGTTCAGGAGGCTGTTCAGCGTGCCGATGAGAGCGATGATCATCGCTGCGCCGACAGCGCCCCAGAAGCCGCCGGCTGGCATCTCCATTGCCCAGAATTCCGGAACGTCGACGACTTCGGTGAGGCGGGGAGCCCCGTCGAAGATCCATGCGCCGAGAATGATGCCGCACACGAGCGCGCCAGCGGGGGCTGGCACGTAGTTGCGCCACCGCTTTGGCCATCCCGCGAAGATCACGAAGGTCGTGACGGCTAATCCGAACGCGTGGAAGTCCATGTCGCGGGCAGCGTCGGGCCACTCGCGGATCGAATCGAGTGGGTTGCCGAGCACCGGATCGGCACCGAAGAAGGGCAGTACCTGCAGCAGCACCACCATGATGCCGACACCGCTGATGAAGCCCGAAGCCACCGAATAGGGCGTGTACTGCACCAGATTCCCGAGCCGCAACAGGCCCAACAGGATCTGGATGATGCCGGCTATGAAGATGATTGCGAGCGCCTCGACCGCCGAGTCCGCGTACCTCACGAGAATGAACGACACGGCGATCGCCACCGGGGCCGTCGCCGCGGAAATCTGTACTCGCGTGCCCCCTACGACAGCCGCCAGGAGCCCGACGGCGACTGCGCCCCACAGACCGGCAACGGGACCCAGCCCTGACACGACGCCGAAGGCGAGCGCGAGCGGCAAGACGACAGCGGCAGAGGTGATGCCAGCTCGGATGTCCGCACGGAGGAGCTGGGCGTCGTAGTTCATGTGGGACCTCTCCCCATGGGGTCAACCCGCGGGTCACTGTAGTTCACTGCTTGACGGCCACTTGCGGACTCTGACGTTGCGCCACGCTGCACCTGAAACCGGCCCGCTACGGTCTCGCCATGACCGAAAGCGCCTCTGTCATCGAATCCAATCCTGCGCCTATTCCTGATCTCGACACCGCCGGTACGCCATGGCGCGGCGGTCGGGCATGGATCGACCGCCAGGGCTTTATCGGCCCGTTGCAACCCGGGACCGGGCCGCGCCGAGATCCAGCGGGACACTCGCCCAGCGGACCCGAGGTGGGGCAGCGATTGCCCGATGTCCGCGCGATGGGCGCGGCCGGGCAAGCGATCGACGTGCATCAGCATCGCGACGGCAAACCCGCAGTGATGCTCTTCTTCCGTTCGGCCGTGTGGTGACCGCCGTGCCGCACGCAGCTGGTCGAGCTGCAGCGATCAATGTCCGCTTTCGAGGCGGCGGGTGTTGCCGTCTATGCCCTCAGCTATGACGAGCCCGAGGCGTTGGCGGACTTCGCCGCTGAGCACGCAACCACCTTCACACTCCTGTCCGATCCCGACAGCAAGGTGATTTCCGGGTTCGGGATCCTCAACACGCTGATCCCGCCCGATGATCACCCGTGGCACGGCATCCCATTCCCCGGCGCTTACATCATCGATGGCGAGGGGATCATCCGGTCCAAGTTCTTCGAGGGCCGTCTGGCAATCCGTGCGAGCGGCGACCAGCTGCTGCGGGCCGTCCGGGGAGAGCCGGCCCCCGCGACGGACGACGCTGTGCTCGCCGATCTGGCGACCGACGATGTGTCGACCGAACCAGGCGACATCGAGGTGCGGGTCTGGACGAAAGCCCGGCACTTGCCGCCCGGCATCGTGGCGGACCTGAACGTCGAGCTCACACCCCCGCTCGGATGGCACCTCTACGGCGCACCGGTGCCTGCCGGCATGGTTGCGACAGCCGTGGAGCTCGACGACGGCGAGCAGTCAATCATCGTGCTCGACGCCGCACTGCCGGTGGCACGCCCCCATGTGCTCGAAGGCACTGGTGAGACGCTGCAAGTCTTCGAGCCAGACGACGACGGCGCTATCCGCGTCGTCGTCCCCTTCCTGCACAACGGCTCGAAGCTGAACGAGAACCGCGAAGTGACCGCGTCGGGCGTGGTGCGATGGCAGGTGTGCGACGATTCGACCTGCTCACTACCCGGGGCGCGCCGATTCGAGCTGAGGATCCCGACAGGCGCCGTGGTCGTGCCTCACTATCCGAGCCCAGAACGGCCGCTCGAGCCCGGTCAGATGGACTCAGCTCGACACCTCGCCAAGATGCGAGAGCGCCGCGCTTAACCGCTGCATCTGATGGTTCGGCTGAGCAAACTCAGCCGCTGTGTCTGATGGTTCGGCTGAGCAAGCTCAACCGCTGTGTCTGATGGTTCGGCTGAGCAAGCTCAACCGAACATGCCCCCATCGACGGTGAATTCCTGGCCGGTGCAGTAGCTGCTGGCGTCCGACGCCAGGAACAGGACCACGCGGCCGACTTCGGCCGGTTCGGCGATGCGCCCCAGCGGCACGTTGCGCAGCACCCGGCGAGTGCGGTCGGGGTCCTCGTTGAAGACCGATGTCTGGGTCAGCATCTCGGTGTCGATGTAACCGGGATGAACCGAGTTGACGCGCACGTTGCGGCGGCCGAGTTCTTTCGCCGCCGACTTGGTCATGCCGCGCACGGCCCACTTGCTGGCGCCGTAGGCGAACCCTCCCAAGGTGCCCATGAGGCCCGCGACTGAGCTGATGTTGATGATGGATCCGGACTCTGCCTCGGCCATCACTGCCCCGACCTTCTGCATTCCCAAGAACGGGCCGAGAGCGTTGATGCTCATCATGCGGTGGTAGTCCTCGGCCGTGGTGTTCATCAGGCCGGTGTCCTGGAAGATCCCGGCGTTGTTCACCAGGGCGTCGATGCGGCCGTGACGATTCACGACGTCGGCCACGACCGCATCCCAATCGGCCTCCGAGGCCACGTCCTGGTGCAGGTACTCGCATCCCACCTCACCGGCGGTCCGCTCGCCCTCTTCGTCGAGCACGTCGGTGAGGACCACGGTTGCACCCTCGTCAGCAAAGAGCTGCCCTTCGACAGCGCCCTGCCCTCGTGCGCCCCCGGTAATGATCGCGACTCGCCCGTCCAGGACACCCATCTGCTGCCTCCCAGCCTGTGTGCGGTTGACTCCATGGCCGCGCCTGCACGCGACCGACGACGAGACCCTAGACCTAGAAGGTCTCAGGTGCCGTTGCCGGCGAAGAGCCGCGGCGCCGCTCAGCGTCGGCTGGTGGCCTGAAGCTCCGTGAGAATGCTGGTCAACCGCTCGCCGTCTTCAGGATTACTGACGGGAATCGAGAACTCGATGCGGTCGATCAGGGCACCGTATCGCTCGGCGAGCAGCCGTCCGATCTGGTCGTAGGTGCCGACCGTGGCGATGGTGTGCAGCATCTCATCGGATACGAGCGCCGAAATCTCGTCCCAGCGCTGAGCTTTCGACATCACCGCGGCCCGCTCCGACTCGTCAGTCCATTCGTGCACGTCGAAGGCTGCCCGGTAGGCGGGAGTCGACAGGTAGAAACCCACGCGCTCACGAACAGTGCGTGCCACGACCGCCAGCATGGCCTCGTCTGGCGCTGCGGCCACGAGCGGCTTCATGCACCAGTCCACTGCGACGGCGTCGCGCCCGGCTCGTTCGGCGCCACGATCGACCGCAGGCGCCATGACCTCAGTGATGTACAGCGGCGAGCACACCGGGTGCAGCCGGATGCCATCGGCGACCTCGCCGGCGACCCCGCACATGTTGGGGTTGATTGCCGCGATGTGCACCGGGATGTCGGGATGGGCGATCGGGCCTGGATCGAACAGCGGCACCATCAGGTTCAGGTTGTAGTGCTCGCTCTGGTAGTCCAGCGGGGAGCGATCCTGCCAGCAGCGCCACACTGCACGCACTGCGCCGACGTAGTCGCGCATCCACGGCGCCGGCGCCGACCACTCCATGCCGTAACGGCGGCGGATGTGGCCACGAACTTGGGATCCGAGCCCCAGAATCGCCCGGTTGCCGGAAGCCTTCTGCAGCGTCCATGCCGACAGTGCAGTGACGGTGGGTGACCGCGGGAATGCCATCGCCACTGAGGTGCCGAGTCCCAGCGTGGTCGTTGCCATTGCTGCCATTGCGAGGAGCTGGTAGGGGTCGTCCTTGGTCTCCTCGACGACGAGGGCGTCGTAGCCCAGTTCTTCGACCTGCGCAGCGGCCTCGCCGATGCCCGTCACGTCGAGCGGCACGTCGGGGGCTCGCAGCCCGGGGTCGAGCTTGCCCAGCGGCAGCAGTGTCTCGGTTCTCATGGCTCAGCCCTCGACCAGCAGGCGAGGCGCGTGGCCCGCGAGGAACGAATCGAGCTGAGAAATGAACAGATCGTCGTTGCGAGACGGCATCCCGCTGCCGGCACCTCCGATATGGGTCGTCATCACAACCTTGGGATGATTCCACAGCGGGCTGTCAGCGGGCAACGGCTCGATGTCGAAGACATCGAGCACCGCCGTCGCGGGACGGTTCCCGTCCAGCCATGCCAGCAGGGCATCGGCGTCAATGACGGGTCCACGGGCCACGTTGACCAGCACCGCGTCGTCGCGCACCGACGCCAGGAACTTGGCATCGACGAGCCCCCGCGTTTCATCAGTGAGCGGGCACGTCAGGACCACCACGTCAGCCAGAGGCAGCTCATCGGCAAGGGCTTCCATCGTCACCATCGCGTCCGCGGACCCGAGGTCGGCGGCATCGGCAACGCTGCGGCGGGCACCGACGACGACTGCGCCGAACGGCTGTGCCAGCGCCGCCAGCTTGCGGCCGATTGAGCCGAAGCCGATTACCAGCCAGCGGCTGCCCCGCACCTCTCGCCACGGCACCTGCAGCCAGACACCGGCTCTCCGGCGATCGATACGTCCTTCCCAGCCATGAAGGGTGTGCAGGATCAGCGACATCGTGTGCTCGGCGGTGGCGTCGTTCGGAGCGTCGCTGCGGCTCAACTGAACGCCATCGGCCACGAGCCGCTGGAACGGTGGCGCATCGGTTCCGGCCAAGCACGCCTGGGTCCAACGCAGTGTCCCAGGGGCCAGCGCAGCTTCGACGAAGCCGGCCAGGTCGCCGCCGAACAGCAGCCCGATCGACACCCAGGCAGCATTGGGCGCGTACGTCGGCGAGCCGATCGGAATCCCGTCCGCGTCGGCGACTGGGGTGCCGTCGGCGAGCGTTACCCCGTCGCGACTCCACAACAGCGGCTCGATGTCGTGATCGAGCGCCGACAGCCGATCAGCAAGCCGCGCATAGTCGTCGACGGGCAGCAGGACTTGTCGAGAACTCACGCCGGCACGCTACGCAGTCTCCAATGTCATCGCCGGGACGATCCGTTAGAGCCTTAGCGGATAGGCGGCGATGCCCGGCCGCCCCGACGGCCTCGACTCTGCGCAGAAATGCCGCCACAGACGGCAAATTTGCACACAGAAAGCGTGACAGCAGCCATAGGGTGCGCAACGATGCGAACGGTCGGCAGCGTCTCCAGCGCAGTACCGGACGCTGCCGTGGCGCCGCCGGGTCCCGAAGGCCTGCTGCAGCGCTTCGGTCTGAGGTTCGTGCTCGTCGCCACGATGGTGCTCGGGCCGTTTCCCCTCATCGCACCGGCGGTTGTAGCGGCCGATCTCATCGGGTCGCTCGGCATCACCAAGGGTGTCTTCGGGGTGGCGCTCACGACCAACACGGTTGCAGCAGCGCTGTTCGCCCCGCTCTCGGGGCGCCTCACCGACCGAATCGGCCCGAAGCTCTCAACCGTGCTGACCATCGCTACCGCCGGGGTCGGTCTGATCGGCATGGCCTTCGCGTCCAACGTTTGGGCGCTGATGGCCTTCGCAACTTTCGCTGGCCTTGGCCAGGGCTGGTGCAACCCGGCGACCAACAAGCTCATCGCCGAACGAGTGCCGGAAGGTCAACGAGGCACAATCACCGGCCTCAAGCAATCGGGCGTCATGTTCGGGACCTTCCTGGCGGGGGCGACGCTGCCGACGCTCGCCGTCTGGTTCGGATGGCGTACCGCGGTCGGCGTCTATGGGGTCGTGGCTCTGGCGTGCGCTCTAGGCATCCAACTGTGGATGCGTCCCGACGCGCGGACGGGCTCCGCATCGGCGGTGGCGTACGACGCACCGCCGGGCGCGGTGTTCACCATTACCCCGTTGCTTCCGAAGGTGCTCCGGATGGGCCGCTCCGAACGCCGCTTCATCAGGACCATCACCTGGTACTCGCTGTTGATGGGAGCCGTCGTCGGTGGCGTGGGCCGCTTCCAGATCCTCTTTGCCGAGGAATCACTGGGCTGGACCAACGTCTGGGCCGGCCTGGCCAGCGCGCTCGCAGGCATCACCGCGGTGGGATCACGCATCTGGTGGGCCCGACTCACCGAACTACGAGTCCGGCCGGCGAGCGCGCTGGCCGTGCAAGCGGGGTTCACCATCGTCGCGATGGGCCTCCTGCTCGCCGCCACCTCTGTCAACGGCGGCCTGCTGTGGGTGATGTCCCTGCTGGCTGGCTTCACCATGATGTCCTGGAACGCCGTAGCGATGTTGGCGATCATCACCGGGATTCCTGTTGCCCTGGCGGGCCGGGCATCGGGCACCGTGATGCTTGGCTTCATGTCCGGGTTGAGCATCGGCGGCCTCTCGACCGGCTACATAGCCGAATGGACGGGCAGTTTCGACCTGGTTTGGACCGGCTTCGCGGTCTGCGCGGCAGGCGCAACCGTCATGGCGCTGGTCATGCGCCGGCATCGCCGACCCAGCTACTAGCGCCGGTCTGGCTGGTCCGTGCTCGCTCCCTCAAGCGGGTCGGCGGGCCCGATCTAGGCTGGCAGGCATGGGGGATGACTTCGGCGTCGAGTATCAGAGCGGATTCGGCAACGAGCACGCCACCGAAGCTGAGTCCGGCGTGCTGCCGATCGGTCAGAACAGCCCCCAGCGTGTCTCCCACGACCTCTACACCGAGCAGTTGACCGGCAGCGCCTTCACTGTCGCTCGGACGGATGCGCTGCGCACGTGGATGTACCGGATCCGACCATCGGTGCGTCACGTCACGGGACTCCGCGACATCGATCCGGGCAACATCCGGACCTCCCCATGCCGTGAGGGCTCACCGCCGGTGGCCCAGCTGCGCTGGGGCCCCATTGGCGTGCCTGACGAGCCGCGCACCTGGCTCGAAGGGCTCTGCACGCTGGCCGCCAACGGCGACGCTCACGTCCAATGCGGCGCTGCTACGCACCTGTACTTCGCCAACCGCTCGATGGACGGCGAGGTGTTCGCGAATTCCGACGGCGAGATGCTGATCGTGCCCCAGCAGGGAGCACTGCGGCTCGTCACCGAGTTGGGCACGCTCACTGTTGGGCCTGCCGAGCTTGCAACCGTGCCCCGTGGTGTCAAGTTCCGCGTCGAGCTCATGGAGGAGACAGCGCGGGGCTATGTGTGCGAGAACTACGGCGCACCATTCCGGCTGCCAGACCCAGGGTTGATCGGCGTGGACGCGCTGGCCATGCCGCGGGACTTCCTCTATCCGGTTGCCGGCTACGAGGCCGACGACCGGCCCACCCGGCTGGTTTTCAAGCACGACGGCCGCCTGCTCGAGACGCACCTGCCGCACTCCCCGCTCGACGTGGTGGCGTGGCACGGCAACTTCGCCCCTTACAAGTACGACCTGCGCAACTACTGCCCGCTCGGGCCGCTGCTGTTCGATCATCCCGCGCCCTCGATCTGGACGCTGCTGACGTCGCCCTCAGACCTTCCGGGCACCGCCAACGTCGACTTCGTGCTGTTCCGCGAGCGTTGGGCCGTGCAGGAGCACACCTTTCGTCCGCCCTGGTACCACTCCAACGTCATGAGCGAGCTCATGGGGCTCATCGAAGGCACCTACGACGCCAAGCTCGAAGGCTTCTTGCCCGGCGGCGTGAGTATTCACAATGCGTTCCTGCCCCACGGCCCCGACATCGACGCCTACGACGCCGGTACCACGGCGGAACTCGAGCCCCGGCGGATGGCCGACATGCTGGCCTTCATGTTCGAGTCCCGTTATGCGTGGATCCCCACGGCCTGGGCAGCAGGCCTGGGTGAGCTGCAGGACGATTACACCGATGCGTGGACGCCGCTGGACGATCGCAGCACGCTGCGCCGCAACCAGGCCTAGGAATCAGCTCGGCGGAATCAGCCCAGCCTGATCAACCCAGTGGCAACGCGGCAACGTTGTCGATGAGCCTCGTTGAGCCCAAGTACGCGGCAGCAGCGATCCTGACGGTACCGGTGATGGTGCTCACGGGCTCGAGCGTCGCAGGATCGACGATCTCGACATAGTCGATCTCGAACTGCGGTTCGGAGTTCAGCGAGGCCTTGGCGGCAGCGACGAGCTTCGAGGCGTCTCGCTCGCCAGCGGCCACGGCTGCGCTGGCGTCGCGCAGAACGGTCGCGAGGAGCGGCGCTGCGGCTCGCTGGACGGGGTCGAGCAGTGCGTTGCGGGAGCTGAGCGCCAAACCGTCGTCGTCGCGCACGGTCTCGCAGCCGACGATCTCGACATCCAGATTGAGATCACGCGCCATCGTGGCGATGATCACGAGCTGCTGGAAGTCCTTCTCGCCAAAATATGCCCGCTGGGGCGCAACGATGTTCAGCAGCTTGGTCACGACGGTAGCAACGCCACGAAAATGGCCTGGTCTGGTGGCGCCGCAGAGGCAGCCCTCAAGTGGCGTGACATCGACGGTCACCCGCTGAGGTCCGGGGTACATCACCTCAGGTGTGGGGGAGAACAGCACATCGGTGCCGTGCCGTTCGCAGATGCCGAGGTCGGTATCGACGTTTCGGGGGTAGTTCGCGAGGTCGTCGGCGCGGTCGAATTGGAGCGGGTTCACGAACAGCGTGGCCACGACCACATCGCATTCGGCGCGGGCCCGGTCAAGCAGCGACGTGTGACCTGCATGCAGCGCGCCCATCGTCGGGACGCACGCGACTCGCTGACCGTCACGCCGCGCGACATGGAGTACTTCGTTGAGTTGCGCAATGGTGTCGGCGCGCCGCAGTGCCATGGAGACAGCTAGGACGGTTGGTGTGGCGGCGGGGGAAACTGCCCTGCGGTCACCTCGTCGACAAACTGCTTGGCCGCCAAGGTGACCTGATGGCCGAGGTCGGCGTACTGCTTCGCGAACTTGGGCACAGCACGGTCGTACAGCCCGAGCACGTCGTAGCTGACCAGCACCTGTCCGTCGCAGTGCGGACCAGCGCCGATGCCGATCGTGGGAATCGGCGCTGCCTGGGTGGCTTCGGCCGCCACATAGTGGGGAATCGCCTCGAGCACGACCGAGAACGCGCCGGCATCGGCAAGAGCTTTGACGTCGTGCAGCAGCAGCTCGGCCTCTGATGGCGTGCGTGCCTGGCGTCGAAACCCGCCGATTTGGTGCACCGACTGGGGCCGAAGCCCGACGTGTGCCATGACGGGGATGCCGCCATCGGTCAAGCGAGCAACGACATCGGTGATCTGGTGGCCACCCTCGATCTTCACCGCTGCGGCGCCGCCCTCCTGGACGAGACGCGACGCGGCGCGCATCGCGTCGTCGGGTCCCGAGTGGCACGTTCCGAACGGCATGTCTGCAACGACCAATGCGTGCTCGACCCCGCGTGCCACTGCCGCGCTGTGGTGGACCATGTCGTCGAGCGTGACGGGAACGGTGTTGCGATAGCCCAGCACCACCATGCCCAAGGAGTCTCCGACCAGCAGCATGTCGACGCCGGCGGCGTCCAGTAGGCGGGCCATGTTGAAGTCGTAGGTGGTGAGCATCGTGATCGGCTCACCCTGCTGCTTCTTCGCCAGGATGTCCGGTACCCGAACAACCGCGGCCATGCCGCGAGCGTACATCTGGGGCAGGCGGAGCTTTCTCGCTGTCCCGCCTACGGGACAGGAATGAGACACTGTGCCGATGAGTGCGACGCGGGCGAGTGCGGATCTGAGCGGTCGGGTGGCGATCGTCACCGGCGCCGGGGCACGCGCAGACGGGATCGGCAATGGACGGGCTGCGACAATCCTGCTGGCCGAGGCCGGGGCGCATGTCGTCGCTGTCGACCGCAAGCTCGAACTCGCCGAGGTGACCGTCGAGATGATTGCCGCAGAGGGCGGCAGCGCGATTGCCGTCGAGGCTGATGTGACCGTCGAGGCTGACTGCGCGGCCATGGTCCAGGCAGCGATCGATCGCTGGGGCCGGCTGGACATCCTGGTCAACAACGTCGGCATCGGCAGCAGCGGAACGGTGGTGACCGAGGACGTGGACCGCTGGGAACGTGTCATGGACGTGAACCTGACCTCGATGGTGCTGGCTTCACGGCACGCGATCCCGTCCATGATCGAGCACTCGGGCGCGGGAGCGGTCGTCAACATCTCGTCAATCTCGGCGCTGCGGCCGCGGGGAATGACGGCGTACTCGACGTCGAAGGGGGCGATCATGTCGCTCACTTCGGCGATGGCGGTCGACCACGGCGCCGACGGTGTGCGTGTGAACTGCGTGGCCCCAGGACCTGTGCGGACGCCGCTGGTCGGCGGCGACGACATGCCCGAAGAACTTGCCGAGGCCCGCCGGAGGGCAAGCGTGCTGAGAATCGAAGGCAGCGGCTGGGATGTGGGCGCAGCGGTCAGGTTCCTGTGCACCGATGAGGCGCGCTACATCACCGGTCACACGCTGGTCGTCGACGGCGGCGTGACCTTGCGGGGGCCCTCACGGGCCACGCTGGCCGGCTGAGCCCGGGCGGCCGACCGGCTGGCAGTACGGCTACGCCGGTTGCTGGCGGAAGCTGCTGCCGTAGTGCGTCGCAGGCAGTCGACTGCGGCCGAAGAGCTTCTCCCGCAGCGTCCCTGGCTGATACTCCCGCTGCACGAGACCTCGCTCTGCCAGCACCGGGACGACACCGTCGATGAAGTCCACGAATGTGCCGGGAGTGGTGGCGTAGACGAGGTTGAAGCCGTCCACGCCCTGGTCCAGACGGCGCGCCATGGCGTCGGCAATCTGCTCGGGAGAACCGACGAGGAATTGGCCCGCCATGTTGAGCTTGATGAGATCTCCAAAGGTCCGGGTGCCCGGAGGAGCGGAATCGAGCAGGGATTTGACCGGTCCTCGCACACCTTCGGTGTCGAAGGTCTCGAGCGGCTGGTCAGGGTCGATGTGACCGAGATCGATGTTCAGGTTGCCGCTCAAGTGCGCCAGGCCCGCTTCTAGCGACAGCGTTTCGAGATAGTCGGCGTGCTTGGCTTTGGCCTCGGCCTCTGTGCCTCCGACAACAGGGGACAGGCCGGCGATGATCTTCACGTCGTCGGGGCTTCGGCCGGCGGCGCTCACCCGGCGCCGGATGTCTGCGGCGATGCGGGCGAGACCCCGCGAGGCCGCCACAACGAATACGCACTCAGCATGTCTCGCTGCAAAGTCCCGCCCGCGATCCGAGGAGCCCGCTTGGTAGATCACCGGTGTTCGCTGCGGTGACGGCTCGGCAAGGTGCGGACCTGCCACCGAGTAGTACGGGCCCTCGTGATCGATCGGCCGTACGCCGTCGGGATCGACGTACACGCGGCGCTCGGTGTCGGCCACGACGGCGTCGTCGGACCAACTGCCCTCCCAGAGCTTGTAGCAGACGTCCATGTAGTCCTCTGCCCGCTCGTAGCGATTGTCGTGTTTTGGAAGCCGGTCATAGCCGAGGCTCTGTGCACCGTTCTGCAGGTACGAGGTGACGACGTTCCACGCCACCCTGCCGCCGGTGAGGTGGTCGAGCGTGGTGATCTGGCGGGAAAAGGTGAACGGATGTGCCTGCAGCACGTTGCTGGTGAAGGCGAATCCGAGGTGCTCGGTCACCGTGGCCATGGCTGGGATCAGCAGCATCGGGTCGTTCACTGGCACCTGCATGCCCTCGCGCAGCGAGGTGTCGGCGCTGCCCTGATAGGTGTCGTACAACCCGATCACATCCGCCAGGAAGATGGCGTCGAAGCAGCCCGCCTCACAGATGCGGGCAAGCTCGAGCCACGGTTCGAGCGAGGTGTACTCGCGCTGGCGGGTGTCGTCACGAACCCACAGCCCTTGCTGGATGTGGCTGACGCAGTTCATCGTGAACGCGTTCAGAATGATCCGCCGCCCCGGCCCTGCGTCTCCCGTCACGGGGTCAGTCTCGCATCGTCGCCCCCGCAGCGCCCTGCTGGCTCAAGCGGAGTTGGGGCGGGAGCTCGTGACGTAAGTCTCGACGATCTCGGATGGCTCTCCGACGGCTCGGATGCGGCCCTTGTCCAGCCAGACAACCCGATCGCAGAAGCGTTGGATCTCGTTCATGTTGTGGGTGACCAGCACAACTGAGCCCGACGCCGACCGCACATCGTCGATCCGTTCCGCAGCCAGTCGCCGGAACTCCTCGTCACCGACGGTCAAGGCCTCGTCGATCAGCAGGATCTCGGGAATCCGGGCGGTGGCGATCGCGAACCGAAGCCGGGCCCGCATCCCTGAGGAATACGTCCGCATCGGCCGGTCGATGGCCTCACGCAGGCCGGCGAAATCGATGATCTCGTCCATCCGGCATTCGACCTCGACTCGGGTGAAGCCCAGCGCCAGCCCGCCGATCAGGATGTTGCGACGCCCCGACAATGCCGGGCGCAGCACGGAGGACACGCCCAGCAGCGACGGCCTCGACCGACCCCGGATGCTGCCTGAGCGCAGCGGCAACAGCCCCGTCATCGCCGAGAGCAGCGTCGACTTCCCCGCTCCATTCGGGCCGATCAGCCCCAACGTCTCGCTCTCGTAGAGGTCGAGCGTCACACCCTGCACTGCAGGAATCAAGCGGGATTCGCGTCGCAACCGGCCCCGGGCAAAGCCCTGCTTGACGCCCATCGCGGGCTCCTCGTACACCCGGTAGCTGACGTGGGCATCCCTCACCTCGACGGTGACCGTTGGATCGCTCACGCGCCGAGCCTCTGCTCTGACCGGTGAAACACGACAAAGCCCAGCGCAGGCATCACGATGCACCACACCACGAGGCCGGCGACGACCCACAGATCCACGGGCTCACCAAGCAGGCACCAGCGGGCACAGGTGATCACGTCGTAGATCGGGTTGAGGGCGAAAGCCCGCCGCCACGCAGTGCTCTGTACGAACGCGTCGACGCTGAAGATCACTCCCGAGCCGTAGAACAGCAGCCGGAACAGGTGCGGAAGGATCTGGCGCAAGTCCCGCATCGTCGTCCCGATGCGCGCCACCAGCAGCGCGACGCCGAAGTTGAAGGCGAACTGCGCTACCAGCACGGCCGGCAGGACGAGCCATCGCAGTGTCGGCAACTCGCCGGTCGCCAGCACCGCCAGCAGCGCCAGCACCAGTGCAGGCACGAAAGCGGCCGTCTGGCCATTCACCGACGCCGCCGGCAGTAGGATGCGCGGGAATTGGATCGATCGGATCAGGCCGAGGTTCTGCGTGATCGAGCCGGCCGCTTCGAGCGTGACGCGCTGGGTGAGATGGAAGAGCACCACGCCGATGATGAGGAAGCCCAGGAAGTTGTCGATCCCGCGCCGTGTTTCCGGGATGATCACGCCGAACACGAGGAAGTAGACGCCGACCAGCAGGGCGGGGTTCACCAGGTGCCAGAGCTGACCCAGCGTCGTGTCCATGTTCTGGGCGCGCAGGTCCTGTGCCGGCACGACGATGGCGAACTCGCGCCGCCGCCAGGCCTCCCGGAGGTAGCTGAGCGTTGACGGCCTCGATGTCAGATCGATGAGGGGCCGGGCCGGCGCTTCGCCGGTGGCCGCTCCGTCGGGGCCCTCGCTGTCCACGCGGGTCATCCTACGAAGGCCGTCCGGAAGCACCGGTGCCCGCCCTCAGTGGCCAGCGGGGGCATACTCACGCCGCTGAGTGATGTCCGGAGACATTGACCCACCCGTGTTCACACTTTCCCGAAACCGTCCCGCGCCGCCGCCCGCCGATGTGCGGGGCAATGACTGGCGCTCGATCGCTGTCGCGCCGTTGGTCGTCTTCGAGCCGCTGCTGAGCTTGACGGTCGTCGTTCCCTACTACGAAGCGCCCCACGAATTGGGGCTCACACTGGCCGGACTTCAACGACAGACCTACCCGCGGGATCTCTTCGAAGTAATCGTCGTCGATGACGGCTCAGATCCCCCGCTGGATCTGTCTGCGCTCGATTTGCCTGGGCTCGACCTGAGTGGGCCGAACCCGCTGAACCTGCAGGTGATTCACCAGGAAGACCTCGGGTTCGGCTTGGCTCGGGCTCGCAACAACGGCGCACGAACTGCGAACGGTGACGTTCTCGTGTTTCTCGACTGCGACATGGTCCCCGAGGCTGACTGGCTCGCCTCGCACGCCAGATGGCACCACGCGGCGAGCGACCTGCTGACACTGGGTTTCCGCCACCACGTCGATGTCGACGGCATCGAGGCCGCTGATGTACGGGATCGAGCGGGATCGCTTGCCGATCTCTTCTCCGGACGCCCGGTGCAGAGTCCCGAGTGGATCGAGCGCCGGATGGAACAGACCGAGGACCTGGCATCGGATGCCGATGACGTCTTCCGTGTGGTCACCGGCGGGAACTTCGCTGTCTCGACGGATTTCTTCCGGACAGTCGGGGAGTTCGACGAGTCATTCACCCAGTGGGGCTCCGAGGACATCGAGTTCGGCTGGCGCGCCTACGCACTCGGAGCGGTTCTCGTGCCTGAGCGGTCTGCGCTCTGCTGGCATCAGGGCGAGGGAGCGGTGCTCAGCGAGACCGAAGCCGTCAGCCTCGAACAGCAACGCGACAAGCTCTCACACCTCATCCCCGACAGGCGGCTGCGCACTTCGGCGCCGGGACGGTCCTACACCGTCCCGCAGTTCGTAGTGACGGTGGAACCCGGCCACGCCGAAGAGCAAGACGTGCTCGCCACCGTCGAGCGGGTGCTCGCCAGCGACATCCATGATCTGGTTGTCTGGGTCTCGGAACGGCCAGGTGAGTCATTTGAGCGTCTGCGCCGGCTGCTTGACCCCGATCCGCGAGTCCGCGTGGGTGAACCCGGTGGAGCGGCTGACGCATACCCGTCCGCCGCGTTTCATGTACGAGTCCCCGCCGGTGCTGGCGTCCGTCCCAGAATGCTCGACCGATTGGCGAACCAGCTGGGGACCGCGGCGTCGGGCGAGTCGGATCTTGCTTCGGGCCATCGCGTCAGCATCACTCGGGGATGGGCAGTCCACCGTGCCCGCCGTTCCGGACGGTCAGTCTCCGAGGTCGGCGCAATCCTCGAACTTGATGTCGACAGCCTTGCGGTGACACAGGAGGCGAAGCCGCAGGGGTGGCTCGCTCGCAAGCTCCACGAGCCCGCCAAGCGGCTGCTGCGCGCACGTGCTCGTCTTGGGCGCCACTTGTCGACGTTGATGGCTGGCGTAGGACGCGTTCGGCGGCCACGGGATTTCGTTCGCTTCATGGGTGTCGTTGCTCGCGCCATCGGCTGGCGCCTGCGCAATCTCCGCTGGCGTCTGCGCAGTCTCCGCTGGATCGCACGAGGTATCCGCTGGAGAGCGCGACGGTTGAAGTGGGCATTTCGGCGGGCGCGCCGACAGTGGCCGCAGCGCATCAGGAAGGGTCTGCGCATCTGGCTGGGCCTTCAGCCCCGCAGTCAGCGCTATGTGCAGCGCCTTGCGCGCTATCCGCTCGGCGCCGAGATCGTCGTCGCGGGCCGCCAAGCCTCGTCGGTGTTCGCAGCCTCGGTGAGGGTGGCGACCCACGTCGGTGATGGCGGAGATCACCATGTCGATGTCGTGGTAGCCGACTCGGTGCGCGTGGGTGATGCGGCGCTTCGGAGTGCTTCGAGCGAGCGGCGCCCTGCGGTCGCTGTGCTTGCCGAAATGTCCCCGCAGGTGAAGGTCCAGGCCTTCAACCCAGAGGCCGTGAACCCGATCGGCTGGTCGGCTGACTGCGTGCCCGAGTCGGCGCCGGTGCGATCGCTGTTGTCCCTGGGCGGGAGTGCGATCTACAGCCTCCACATAGGCGGCGGACTTCTCGCAGACCTGCGCTCCCCGCACCATCTCACCGACACCGCCGGCGACCACCGAAACGCCGCGCAACGGGCCGGAGCGCTCGCTGCTCTGGCGGGCGCCGGGGTTGTCGTGCACATCGACGCGCCCGATCCCGAGCTCGCAGCGAGCCTCGGACCGACGCTGACTGGCCTGATGGCGTCAGTCGATGTCGTTGGCGCGGACAGTCACCGTCGCGAACAGCTCAGCATTGAAATGCGCCGTTGCGCGCTGCGTGACCACTCGCTGCGCGGCCGGGCGCGCCAGATCCTCTCCGCGGCAGGCATGGGTGTCCACTCACCCGAGGTGTCGATCCTCGCTCCGACGCGGCGGCCGGAACGGCTCGTCGATGTGATGACCGCAGTCAGCAGTCAGACCTACCCCCGCCTCGAGTTGGTGCTAGCGCTGCACGGCGACGGCTTCGGCAGTGACGCGGAGATCGAGGCCCTCGCAAGCGACCTTGGCCATTCGCTCCAGATCGTTCGAGTGGACGGTACTGAGCCGCTCGGAGGCGTGCTGCGAGCCGCAGCAGAGGCAGCGAGTGGATCCCTGGTTACCAAGATGGACGACGACGACTACTACGGCGCCGAGCACATTTGGGACTTGGTGCTTGCCCACGAATACTCGGGGGCGGAACTCATCGGGAAATCCGCCGAGTACGTCTATCTCGAACGGCTCGACAAGACTGTGCGGGACCAGCAGCGCCAGAAGTTCTCCGAGAGTTACATCCCGTTCATCGGCGTCTCGGGCGGCGTGCTTCTGATCGCCCGGCACCACCTGGAGGAAGCCGGCGGCTGGCGCAGAGTGCCCCGCCGAGTCGACATCGCGCTGGCCCACGACGTCACAGCCGCCGGAGGTCGCATCTACTGGACTCACGGCGCCGGCTACCTGCGTGTCCGCCACGGCTCGGAGCACACCTGGAACGTCGATGACAGCCATTTCCTGGGTCGCGCCAGCGAAGTCCGTGACGGCTGCGACTTCGCCTTCGCCGGTGTCACCACGACCTGACGGGGCCAGCGCGAAAAAGCGCATCCTGCGAGAATGGGCGCATGAGCGCATCCACCCTCGATTTCACTTACGACGAGGCCGCACTGAAGCGATACCTCGTCGAGGTCGCAGAGAACGGCTACTGCATCGTCGAGGGCGCCATTGAGCCCGAACTCGTCACCGAGATCCGCGACACCGTCGCCCGGGTAGAAGACGAGCTGAATCTCCAGCCGAAGGGGAACCGCATCGAGGGGTTCGCCACCAAGCGCATGTACAACCTGTTGGACAAGGACCGGGCGTTCTGGAAGCTGCCGACCCACCGCAACGTGCTGCCGTTCCCGCAGCGGCTGATGGAGCCGGGAGCGATCCTGTCGGGTACCACCTGCATGCACATCGGCCCAGGCGAGGTGCACCAAGGCCTGCATTCCGACGACGGTCTTGTCGATCAGATCGATGTACCGCGCCCGCGCCCTCCGTTCATGGTCACGACGATCTGGGCATTCACCGATTTCACCGACGGGAACGGCGCAACCCGTCTGGTTCCTGGATCGCACCGCTTCGACCACGAACCCCAGCCGGGCGAGAAGCCCTCCTACATCGCAGCTGAGATGCCTGCCGGCTCGGTCCTCATCGTGAACGGTGGCACCTGGCACTGCGGCGGCGCCAACACGTCCGCCGACGACTGGCGCCTCGGCATCAGCGTGCAGTACTGCCGGGGTTGGATGCGCCAGCAGCAGAACCAGTACTACAGCCTCTCTCCGGAAGACGTCCGTGACATGCCCGAAGAGCTCGCGGCGCTGTGCGGGTTCGGCCTTTACCGGGGAATCATGGGACACGTCGATGGGGCCAGCCCCGGCCGGTACCTCGGTGCCGACCGCCTCGCCGAGACTGCGTACGCAGCCCGGCTGAAGGCAATCGACAAAGGCGAGCAGGTCGGCGGCATCGGCACGGCAGAGCCGGCGGCCTAGCGCAATTCTGCGCAATTTTGCGGCTGTGGTCGGCATTCTTGCGCAAAGAACTCGCCGTATCGACAATCCGCGCAGAATTGCTGTCTTGGTCGGCATTTGTGCGCAAAGAATGCGCCGCTTCGCAAATCTGCGCCAATATGCGGCTGCGTTGGACGTTCGTGCGCCAAGAGGATGGTGCAGGACACAGCGGCAGGAGGGATGAGGGTCATGGAACTACGCGATCGAGTAGCGATCATCACCGGGGGAGGTGGCGGCATTGGCTCCGCGACGGCACGCCACTGGTTGGCACAAGGCGCCCGCCATGTCGTGGTCGCCGACCACAACGCCGAGGCCGCCCACGCTGTCGCAGACGAGCTGGGCTGCGAGGGAGTCGGGCTGGACGTCACTGACGAGGAGGCCGTCGCCGCACTGGTGGAGCGCACGCTCGAAGCTCACGGTCCGATCGACGTGTTCTTCTCCAATGCAGGAGCCGGCGCCGAGGGCGGAGTGGTCGCATCCAATGATGCGTGGCAGTCCCAGTGGGAGTTGCACGTCATGAGCCACGTGTACGCCGCACGGGCGGTGCTGCCGTCGATGCTGGCTCGGGGCGAGGGCTACCTCGTCCACACCGCGAGCGCGGCGGGTCTGCTCGCGGCCATGGGCTCGGCGCCGTATTCGGTCACCAAGGCGGCATGCATCAAGCTGGCCGAGATGGAGGCGATCCTCCACGGCGACGACGGCATCGGGGTGTCGGTGCTGTGCCCGCAGGGTGTGAACACAGCCATGGCGCCGCAGAGACTCGCCGACGGTGGCACCGACGGCATCGTCGAGCCCGAGTTCGTGGCGCAGGTCATCACCGAAGCGATGGCGCAGGAGCGTTTCCTGATCCTGTCGCACCCCGAGGCCCAGACCTACGTCGAGCGCAAGGCCTCCGATCCTGATCGCTGGTTGCGAGGGATGCGCAGGCTCCGTCAGCGTTCGCTGGGCCTCGAAGAAGGCGCCTGAGCTGGGCGCGAAGTCGCGCCTGGTCGGCTTCAGCGCGTAGAGAGGCCCGTGCCCTAGCTTTGCCGCCATGGCTGATTCCGATGTCAAGGCACTGACGGGCGGGCTCGAGCTGCCCGATTTCGAGACCACGGCGTTCACCACGCCGCCGCCGCTGGCCGATGCCACCGTGGCAATCGTGGCCTCGGCGTCGCTGCACCATCCCGACCAGGACGATTTCGCTCCAACTGACGTCGGCTACCGCGTGCTTGAGGCGGGCCGGCGTGACTACATGTGCGGCCACTGGAGCCCGAACTTCGACGCCACCGGCATCGCCCTCGACATCAACACCGTCTTTCCGATCGACCGCCTCGACGAGTTGGCGGCTGACGGCACCATCGGGCGGGTCTCCGACATCCACCTGTCCTATGCCGGCAACCAATTCGACCTGTCTGCGGTGCGGATGGACTCGGGGCCTGCGGGGGCGAAGTTCCTCCGTGAGCACGAGGTGGACGTCGTCCTGTTCACTCCCGTCTGACCGCTGTGCACGCGTACCGTGAGTACGCTCGCACACGTCTTTGAGGCAGAGGGACTGGCGACGATCACTCTGGGTTCGATCGGCGCCCACATCCAGGGCACCGCTCCGCCGCGAGGCCTCTGGTGCGACTTCCCGCTCGGTCGGCCGCTCGGCAAGCCCAACGATGCCGAGTTCCAGCATCGGGTGCTGGCACATGCGTTCAGCTTGCTGTCGTCACCCGAGCCGGTCGTCGAGAAGTTCTCCGAGACAATCGACGACGACGGCACCGAGACGATGTCGTGCACGCTGCCGCCCCGCCACGACCCAAACCTGCACGTCGCGGTCGATGAAGCCAATGGCCTGCGCCCCGCCTACGACCGTGCTGTCGCCAAGCTCGGCAACCGGGTCGGTGCCGGCCGGACGGTTGCCGCCGACGACATCGGATCAGCCGTACAGAGCTTTGTCGATGTCGCTTCGGGCACACCGTGGAAGGAGGCGGGCATTCCCGGCATTCCCGCACGCGTGGCACAGGACATCCGCGGCTACTACGAGACCGCGGCGCTGGCGCTCGCCGAGCATGCGCCGGCCGCGTGGGCCGGGACCCGCTGGTTCTTCGAGTCCACTGAAGCGGGACGCACGATCGTGGCCGCTCGGAAGGCCATGGCGGACAACGGCGAGAAGCACGGCATCTGGTTCTACATCACGCCTGGCGACATGTAGCGGTGGCCGCCGGGAGCGGCCACCCGCGAACGAGAATGCGCATCCTGTGACTGCGTCCAATGGCTCGCCGCCTGACGGCGCGAGCGTGCTCATTGGCCAGCCGTTCCACGGCTGGCGCGTGGCGTGGGCCGGATTCTGGGTGCTGTTCATCGTCTACGGCATCCAGTTCAGCTACGGCACGTTCGAGGGTGCCATCAGCGCCGACACCGGCTGGTCGGCGAGCTGGCTGCAGCTCGCATACGCCTCCTACATCCTCACCTACAGCGCCGTGAGCGCATGGAGTGGGCAGCTCACCGACCGCATCGGCCCGCGCCGGGTCATCGCCGGGGGCTCCGTGCTGCTGGCAGCGGGCTATTTGGTGTTGTCATCCGCGGGAAACCTCGTCATGGTGTTCGTCGGCCTTGCCGTGATTGCGCCGCTCGGGATGTCATCGTCGTGGGTTCCTGCGAACGCCACCGTCGTCCGCTGGTTTGTCGCCCGGCGTGGTTTGGCTACGGGCATCGTCGGCTCCGGCGGGAGTGCCGGCGGCATCGTCGCGCCCCCGATCGCCGCGTGGCTCGTCGAGCAGTACGGATGGCGGATCGCGATTGCGGTGATGGCCGTGACGGGCGGTGTGCTCATGGCCGCCACCGCAATGTTGTTCGTGCGCGACCCGGAGTCGATCGGCCAACGACCCGACGGGGGCACACCCGATCCTGATGACCGACCGCTAGCGCCTTCTCTGGTCGCGTCGCAGCCGGCGGCGTACGTCGTGGAAGCAGTCCAGAGCGACGCTTCAGCGACTGAAGACCCCACAGCCGCGTGGACCGCCCACCAGGCGTGGCGCAACTCGGTGTTCTGGCGCATCTTCGGGATGTTCGCTCTGACGTTCGTGGTGGTGTTCGTGCCATTCGCACATGGCGTCCAGTACGCCCGGAGCCTCGGATTCTCACCGCTGTTGGCTGCGGGAGTCATCAGCTCCATCGGCGTCGGCGGGCTCGTGGGCAGAATTGTGACCGGCCCGCTGTCCGACCACATCGACCGTCGCCGTGCCGTGATGCTGGCCCTGGCGGTGGAGACGCTGTCGTTCGTCGGCATCGCCGTCTCCGACGGGCTGGTGTTGCTCTACGCCTCGTCGATCGCCTTCGGCCTGTCCTATGGCGGGAGCGTGGCTGTCTTCCCAGCGCTGGTCGCGGACTACTTCGGTCGTACCCATGCCGGCGCGATCGTGGGACGTTTCTTCGCCACAGCGGGGTCGTTCGCGGCAGTTGGTCCGTACGTCGCACAGCTATTGCTCGGAGCCACCGGCGGCTACGGCTGGACCTTTTCGTTCGCGGCTGTGGCGAATGCGTGCGCGCTCGGCCTGGCGTTCACGCTCCCACGACCGGTATTGCTGCCCAAGAAGCCGGGGGGATAGGTCACGGCTCGGGGAACGACTCCCACGCATCGTCAAGAACATGAGCGCCCTCGTTCAGCAGGCAGGAAATCAGGCTGACGGGTAGCCTCCGCAAAGAGCCGCTCCGGCCGATCAGGGGGATTCGATGGCACTCGCAGACTTCAAGCTGGAGGACCGTTTCGACCGCGCCGAGGGCGATGTCGCGATGTCTGGCGTCCAGGCGTTGCTGCGTGTGCTGCTCGACCAGTTGCGTGCCGACCGCCGCGACGGGATGAACAACGCTGCGATGGTCTCGGGCTATCGGGGTTCGCCGCTCGGAGGCATCGACAGCCTCATGCTCGGCAACGCCGAAGAGCTGGCCGAGAACAACATCACGTTCCAGCCCGGCCTCAACGAGGATCTCGGCGCCACTGTGGTGTGGGGCAGCCAGCTCGCGAACCGCAACTTCGAGGGCAGCTACGACGGCGTGCTGGGCATGTGGTACGGCAAGGCGCCCGGCGTCGACCGGTCCGGTGACGCCATCCGTCATGCCAACGTCTGCGGCGTCGACCCCAAGGGCGGCGTGCTGCTCGTGGCAGGCGACGATCCGGCGTCGAAATCGTCCACTCTGGCTTCGGAATCCGAGCCGGTGCTCATCCACTACCAGACGCCGATCCTGTACCCCGGCTCGGTCCAGGAGGTCCTCGACTACGGACGCTGGGGCTACGAGCTTTCCCGATACTCGGGCTTCTGGTCCGCGCTCAAGATCGTCACCAACGTCGCCGACGGGTACTCGACCGTCGAAGTCGGCCCCGGTCGGGTCAGCGCGACACGCCCTGCCTTCGACTGGGACGGCAAGCCGTGGGCCCACACCCAGCAAGATTCACTGTTCGGTCCGAATGCCGTACGGATGGAGCTCGAGATTCACGAGGGCCGCATGGTTGCGGTCGACAAGTTCGTGGCGGAGAACAAGCTCAACCGCCAGACGGTCACCAGCCCGAACGCCAAGGTGGGCCTGATCGCAGCAGGCAAGACGTACTACGACCTGCGCGAGGCGCTTGACCGCATGGGGCTGAGCGGGGCTGAGCTCTCTCGCCGTGGCATCCGGATCCTCAAGCCGGCTGTTGTCTGGCCCTTCGAGCCCACCAGCCTGCGGGAGTTCGCTCGTGGTCTCGATGTGATCGTCGTGGTCGAGGAGAAGCGGTCGATCATCGAGTCGCTGGCGCGCGAGCTTCTCTACGGCATGCCCGATGCCCCCCGAATTCTGGGCAAGCGCGACGCACAGGACCAGTTCTGGTTCCCGGGTCACGGCGAGATGGACGCCGACCTGATTGCCCGCAAAGTCCGGCCGTTCCTGGTGGACCGATTCGGCACCGACGGCATCGGCCCGGCCGTGCCAGAGCGCATCACCATCCCGCTGGCTGTCACGACCAAAGACGGTGCAAAGGCTGCGGGCCGCACACCGGGTTTCTGCTCGGGCTGCCCGCACAACCGCTCGACTTGGGTGCCTGATGGCTCTGAGGCCGGCGGCGGCATCGGCTGCCACGGCATGGCAGCGATGACCCCGACCCGCAACGTGCGCGGTACCACCCAGATGGGCGGCGAGGGCGTGCAGTGGGTCGGCGCGGCGCCGTTCGTGACGATGGAGCACCGCTTCCAGAACATCGGCGACGGAACGTTCCACCATTCGGGCTCATTGGCGGTCCGCCAAGCGATCGCAGCCGGCACCAACATCACCTACAAGATCCTCTACAACGCGGCGGTTGCAATGACCGGCGGCCAGGACGTGGACGGCGGCATGGAGGTGCCGGCCCTGACCCGCTCGCTGCACGCCGAGGGCGCGACCAAGGTGATGGTCGTCGCCGACGATCCCGGCAAGTACCCAGCCGACGCTCAGTTCGCACCCGACACCGACGTCTGGCACCGCGACCGGCTCGACGAGGCACAGCGGCTGCTGCGTGACATCGAGGGCTGCACCGTGCTCATCTACGACCAGGCGTGCGCGGCCGAACTCCGGCGTGATCGCAAGCGCGGCAAGGTGGCCGAGCCCAAGATGCGGGTGTTCATCAACGAAGCAGTCTGTGAAGGCTGTGGCGATTGCGGCGAGAAGTCGAGCTGCCTCAGCGTGCAGCCCGTCGAGACCGAGTTCGGTCGCAAGACCGCGATTCACCAGTCCTCGTGCAACATGGACTTCACCTGCCTCGACGGCGACTGCCCGGCGTTCATCGAGGTGGTGCCCGGCGGCAAGGTGCCCACGAAGGCAACTGCGGCCGTGGACGAAATCGGCGACGACTTGCCTGAACCCGAGCGGCTCGACGAGGGCAACATCTTGATGATGGGCATCGGCGGCACCGGCGTGGTGACGGTGAACCAGATGCTCGCCACAGCGGTGCTGCTCGACGGAAAACAGGCCAATGGGCTCGACCAGACCGGACTCGCCCAGAAGGGCGGCCCGGTGGTGTCGAACCTGAAGGTCCGCCGCCTCGGCAGCACACCCACCGAGGAGGGCGATGCCGGGGAGGCCAACAAGGTCGGGACCGGCGAGGCCGACGCCTACATCGTGTTCGACCTGCTGTCAGGCACCAACCCGGTCAACCTCGAGAAGGCTCAGGCAGGCCGCACGGTCGCGCTGGTGTCGTCGTCAAAGGTCCCGACCAGCGCGATGGTGCGTGACACCTCCGCCGAGTTCCCCGAGTGGACGGAGTTCCAGCGCTCCATCGACGACGCCACTACGCCGGAGCGCAACATCTACTTCGACGCTGGCACGCTGTCGGACAACCTGTTCCGCTCGCACATGCCGGCCAATGTGCTGGTCCTCGGCGCCGCCTACCAGTCGGGCGTGGTGCCGATCAGCGCTTCGGCGATCGAGCGGGCCATCGAGCTCAACGGTGTCGCTGTCGAGATGAACACCCAGGCGTTCCGCATCGGCCGCAAGATCGTGCTCGACCCGGACTTCACCGAGACGCTGCACGTCGACCGAGTCGGCCGGGTGAAGCGAGACACCGGTCTTTCCAAGCGGGGGCAGAAGCTCATCGACTCGGTGCCCGATCAGTCAGAAGAGCTGGCTCGGCTGCTGCGCATCCGCGTGCCGGACCTCGTTGGGTACCAGAGCGTCGACTATGCGGCCGCTTACGCGGAGTTTGTGGCCGAGGTGCGCGAGGCCGAGGCTGCTGCGGGTGACGAGACGGCCCTCAGCGAGGCCGTGGCGAGGTACCTGTACAAGCTGATGGCGTACAAGGACGAGTACGAGGTTGCTCGCCTGCACCGCAGCAAGGCGTTTCAGCAGGCAGTGCGTGACCAGTTCGGCGATAAGACGGAGGTCACCTACAAGCTGCACCCGCCGATCATGCGGCGCATGGGGGTCAAGAAGAAAATCGGCCTCGGCCGTTCGGGCGATGCAGCGTTCGCCGTGCTGTCCCGGATGAAGGGCCTGCGGGGCGGCGCGCTGGACATCTTCGGCAAGACGGCTCACCGTCGCATGGAGCGCGAACTCATTGACGAGTACCGCGGGATGATCTCCCGGGCGCTCGACACGCTGGCCAGCGGCGATGACGCTGCCTACTCCCGTGCGGTCGAGATCGCCGAATTGCCGGACATGATCCGCGGCTACGAGGACATCAAAGAGGCCAACGTCGAGAGCTTCCGGGCCCGCGCCGCCGAACTCGGCGCCTGACCCGCACCGGCGTCGGCTCGTCGAACCGGCCATTTGGGTTCTACAGCCAGCGGATCCAGGTGTCGCTCTCAGCCGGAGGCGCGGCGAGAAAAGTGCGCAGTGCTTCGATGAGAGTGTTTGGATAGGCGACCGATCCGCGGGGGAAACGCGAACGGTTGGTGATGATGAGGCCATAGTGGGGCTTGCCTTCGACGCTGCCCAGATTCGCGAGTCTGATGAAGCCGCCGCTGTCCTCGGTGACGATCACCCTGCCGGTTTCGATGGCGAATTCGGACAATTCAGTGTCTGGCCTACCGCGCAGTGTGCTCTCCGCAGCGACGGCGATGGCATCCCAACCCTGGGACCGCAGGGCGTCGGCCACTCGCGGCGAGTGCATCTCGTCAAGAAGCAGCTTCACGTTGGCGCAGCGCTCAAGCGCTGAGAAGTGCTTGCTGGCGCCGCCAAGCTGCTTCGGCCTCTTCGGCGAACCGCTGTCGGTCCGCTATGTCGGTATCGATCTCGGCCGTGTGGTCGGCGTAGTAGGCGAGCGCGGCGTCAACCTGCGTCAACCTCAGGTTCATGAGTTCTGCGGTCCTGACGCGGCGCTGCTCAGCCGGCACGTCGCCGCCCACCATCGCATCGATGACCCATACGATCTGAGGACCACCGACCAACGCGGGGCGTCGGCCAGAGGCGTAGTCCCGGAACTCGATCAGTGGATGGGCATCCATTCTCAGTCCTTCGTCGATCAGGCGCTGTGCAAGCGTAGATATCGAGAGCCCGCGTCGGCGAGCGATTTTCTTGAGTCGCTGATAGAGCGGCGTGTCAGCGAACCTGATCGAGACAACCGGCATGACGACAATGTAGTTGTCAGTCGTCACACGCCAGATACACCAATGCCCTGGAGCAGAATGCGAAGAAGTCTGCCTGCGCGGCGGTGTCGACCCAAGGCGACTGGGGACCCGTTCGACCGGGTGGGGCGCGGGAGCGTGCCGATCTGTTGGCATCAGCGGCAGCGGTACGATCCGAACTGGTGCCGCGAGCCACTCGAGACTGTGAGCGGTGCGCATGGGGGCAATCTGATGGCAGCGAACCGTCCTGAGGGACACTCGCCGAGCGCTCCGGCGTGGTGCGTCGTCGACTTCCCCGAGGTGACCGTCTATTCGATGATCTTCTCGAAGGGTCCGGACAATGACGACACGCTGGCCGATTTGCAGTCGGCGCTGACCGAGGGCGACCATCGGCCCGATCACGTCGAGCGGGCCCGCATCGTGAACTTCACCGACGAGGGTGACGACGCGGCGGAAGCCCAGGGCGACGTGGAGACGATCTTCATGACGTACTGGGTGAATCCCGAGGCCTACGAGCGCTGGCGGCAGGGCTGCGATGTGCTGGAACGAGCTGGGGTCTATTGCGAGACGGCCGTCATTCCGGCAGAGCGCTGGGAGACCATTGCCGGGACCAAGCGGCCGCTGCCGGGGGTGCGGAACCTGACCTCGGTGGACATCACCGAGGTGCACGAGTACTGGGGCGCTGCGCGGGACCGCATGGCGGCCAGCGCTGATGATCCCTTCAAGTCGGCTCCCGGCTCGCCGCTGCCGGCCAACTTGTGCCTCATCCGCTCAGGCCAGAAGTGGGACGACTGCCCCGACGACGAGCGAGAGCTGTACTTCACCGACATCGAGCCGAAGCTGCGGGCCGGCATCGACTTCCTGGCCCGCAACCCCGATACCGGCTGCATCTCCAGCCGGTTCCTGCGGGAGCAGACCATCGACGGCGACGATCTGGAGTCCACGAGCTTCGTGGGCTGGTTCGAAGACCTGGCGTCGCTTGAGGCGTGGTCCCGGTCGCACTCCACGCACCTGGCCATCTTCCACTCGTTCCTCGCGACGGTCCAGATGCTGGGACGCCCGCCGAAGCTGCGTCTGTGGCACGAGGTTTCGGTGCTGCCCGATGGCGGGGTCGAGCTTGTGCGACCCGAGCTGTCGCCGCTTGCCGAGCTGTCGCCGCTTGCCGAGCTGACTAGCTGAACCCGCCGACCTTCCGACCCTGCAACCGGGCACGGGGGCGTTGGGCTCCATAGGCTTTCGCACCGATGGCTGCAGACGGCCCAATGGCCTCGGGCGTGCCGGACCCGCTTGACGGGCTCGACATCGCCCCATCGGTACTGGAGTTGATAGGCCGCACTCCGATGGTCCGGCTCGGCCGGGTCGCGCCGAACATCATGACGCCGGTTGTGGCGAAGCTCGAGACCACCAACCCCGGCGGATCGGTCAAGGACCGTGCTGCGGTCGCCATGATTGACGCGGCCGAGGCTGATGGGACGCTGCAGCCGGGCGACATCATCGTTGAGCCCACCTCGGGAAACACCGGCGTGGGATTGGCTGTGGTTGCGGCCCAGCGCCGTTATCGATGCATCTTTGTCTGCACCGACAAGGTGGCACCGGAGAAGGTGGCGCTGTTGCAGGCCTATGGCGCTGAGGTGGTGGTGTGTCCGATCGCCGTTGCGCCGGAAGACCCTCGTTCGTACTACTCCACTGCGGCGAGGCTTCGATCCGAGACGCCCGGGGCCTTCTCGCCGGATCAATATTCCAACCAGAACAATCCGCGCGCCCACTACGAGACCACCGGACCTGAGATCTGGGACCAGACTGGCGGGCGGGTCACCCACTTCGTGGCCGGTGCTGGCACGGGCGGCACGGTCAGCGGCGTCGGGCGTTACCTCAAGGAACAGAATCCGGCGATTCAGGTCGTCGTGGCCGATCCGCCACAGTCGGTGTACGCAGGCGGCGACGGCAGCACCTATCTCGTCGAGGGGATCGGCGAGGACTTCTGGCCGACCACCTACGACGCCAGCATCGTCGACCGGGTGATTCCCGTCACTGACGCCGAGTCATTCGCCATGGCGCGCCACGTCACCCGCACCGAAGGTCTGCTCATCGGCGGCTCCGGAGGCACCGCGATCACGGGTGCTGTACGGGTCGCCGCCGAGTTGGACGCGGCCGGCCGGGCGGCAGATTCCCTCGTGGTGACCCTCATTCCCGATTCCGGTCGCGGCTATCTCAGCCGGGTCTTCGACGACGAATGGCTGGCGGAACGGGGACTGCCGGTCGACGGCCCACTGCCCGCGTCTGCGGGCGATTGCACGGAGCCTGGGTAGTGCTGGGCGGCGATCCGCAGCTGTCTGGCTTCGAAGACCCAGACGACTACGGCTTTGAGACGCGCGCCATTCGAGCTGGCCAGCCTCACGACCCCTACACCGGAGCGGTGGTCACGCCCATCTCGCTGGCAACCACCTTTGCCCAGGAGGCCGTCGGGCAGCCTCGCCACGGTTACGAGTACGGCCGCACCGGGAACCCGACACGGCACGCCTACCAGGTATGTGTGGCGTCGCTCGAGGGCGCGCAGCACGGCTTCGCGTTCGCCAGCGGTCTCGCGGCCGAGGATGCACTGCTTCGAGTCCTGCGCCCAGGGGACAGCCTGCTGCTGGGCGACGACGCCTACGGCGGCACCTTGCGGCTCATCGACAAGGTGTTCGGCAATGCCGGTGTCACCTTCGCTGCCGCCGATCTCACCGCTCCCGACAAGATCCGAGATGCTTGGACGCCACAGACGCGCATGGTGTGGCTGGAGACGCCGACCAATCCCTTGCTCACGGTGTTCGACATCGAAGCCATCTGCGCCGTCACCCACGACTTGGGCGGCATCGTCGTGGTGGACAACACGTTCGCTACGCCGTACCTGCAACAGCCCCTCGCACTTGGTGCGGATGCCGTGGTGCACTCAGCCACCAAATACCTCGGCGGCCACAGCGACGTCGTGGGCGGTTTCGTAGCCACCAACGACGACGCCATGGCCGAACACCTCGTGTTCACCCAGAACGCGGTCGGGGCCGTGCCGAGCCCCTTTGACTGCTACCTGACGCTGCGAGGCGTCAAGACGCTCGGAGTGCGAATGGACCGCCACTGCGCGAGCGCAGAGGCAGTGGTCGACCTGCTCGCCGGACACCCGGCGGTGCGCTCCGTGCTGTATCCGGGTCTCGACGACCACACCGGCCATGACATCGCGAGCCGGCAGATGAGCGGCTTTGGCGGCATGGTGTCGTTCCGGATGCACGGCGGTCGGGCTGCCGCAGAGCAGGTCGTGGCCGCGACCAAAGTGTTCACGCTTGCCGAATCGCTGGGCGCGGTGGAGTCGCTGATCGAGCATCCCGGTGCAATGACACATGCATCCGCCGCGGGCTCGGCACTTCGGCACTTGAGGTGCCGGACGACCTCGTTCGCCTGTCCGTCGGTCTCGAGACCATCTCGGACTTGTTGGACGACCTCGGTGCAGCCCTCGACGTTGCGTCGAACGTTGCCGCCTGAGCAGGCGGGTCGCCAGACGCTCCAGCCTCAGCTCAGAACCCCCGTGTGTGCGGGGTGTCTCCGCAATGATGTGCGACTCGGCTGGTTCGGCTTCAATACCGGTTCGGCCCTGGCGGCCAACGGCGAGGCCGCGTACCAGCTGAGCTAGTTGCCATTGCGCGACGTTCGAGCACTGCTCGCGCAACGCGGCCGGTCCTCACGCCGACGACGGCTCCGTGGGGGATAGCTTGCCGCCGTGACCCCAACTGAAGATGATCTTGCGGCCTCTGATACTGAGGTCAGGCAGTTTGAGCAGCAGCGGTGGCAGCGCCCGCCGGGTGCTACCGAGATCCTGCTGGTGCGTCACGGTGCGTCCCAAGCGTTCGTGCCCGGCGAGCCTTTCCCCATGCTGGGCGCTCAGGGCAACCCTGCGCTCGCCCCCCAGGGGCATGTACAGGCGGCGGCAGTAGCCCGCCGGCTGGCTTCCGAGCCGATCGACGCGCTGTTCGTGTCGTCGTTGCGGCGCACGCAGCAGACCTTCGAGCCCCTCGCAGAGCGACTGGGTCTGACGCCAGCGATCGAGCCCGACCTGCGCGAGGTGGCGCTGGGAGAGTGGGACGGCGGGAGGATCCGGCAGTTCGCTGCAGAGAATCACCCCCTCTATGTGCAGTTGCACATCGAGCGCCGCTGGGATGTCATTCCCGGAGCCGAGACCAACGAGCAGCTCATCGGCCGGTGCATGGGTGCCCTTGAACGCATCGCCGAAGCGCACCCCGATCAACTGATCGCTGCCTGCGTGCACGGCGGAGTCATCGGGGCCGTATTGGCGCACATCGTCGGGTCCACGCCGTTCTCGTTCGGCGGCTCCGACAACTGCTCGATCACCCAGGTGGTGCGCTGCGACGGCGAATGGGTGCTGCGCCGTTTCAACGACTGCTCACACCTCGACGATTACCTGCACCACGGCTGAGCCCCGGCCCGGCGCACATCGTTCGGCCGCGGCACCGCTTTGCGGCCGCCCTCAGCTGTCGGTGAGGAAGGCGCCCAGCGCCGCAGTCAGCAGAGCGGGGTCTTCGCTGCCGCCAAGCTCCCGGGCCGAGTGCATGGACAGCTGTGGCGAACCCACGTCGACGACGCTCATGCCCAGCCGGGAGGCCGTGATCGGCCCGATGGTGGAGCCACAGGGCAGGTTGCCGTGGTGGGAATAGGCCTGGTGCGGCACGCCAGCGGAGTTGCATGCGGATACGAAGCGGGCGCTGGTCCTCGCATCGGTGGCGTAGCGGACGTTGACGTTGGTCTTGATGACCGGTCCGCCGTTCAGCATCGGCAGGTGCCCGGGTTCGTGGCGCTCGGGATAGTTCGGATGCACTGCGTGGGCCCCGTCTGCTGAAACGCACAACGAGCGAGCCACCGCCCGCAGATACTGCTCGCGGTCGGCACCGAGGCTTCGAGCAATGCGTTCGAGAGCGTCAGCCAGGATCGGGCTGCCGGCTCCGGTGGCAGAGTCGCTGCCGATCTCCTCATGGTCGAACAGCACGATGACTGCTGCGGTGTCGTCAGGCGGAGCGTCGAGCCCGACCAAGGCCTCGACCGCGGCGTGACATGACGCCAGGTTGTCAATGCGAGCGGCGGCGTACATCTCGCCGTCGCGCCCGAGTCGCGCTGGCGGGCAGAGGTCGTGCGCCATGACATCCCACGCCAGCACAGCGTCGGGCTCGACGTCGAGCTCACCGGCGAGGAACTGCCGGAAGCCTTCGGGAGTCGGTTGCCCAAGTCCCCACACCGGGGTCATGTGCTGCTGGCGGTCCAGTTTGAGGCCATCGTTCACCTCGCGATCGAGGTGAATGGCGAGCTGTGCGACACGCAACAGCGGCCTGTCGCACCGCCACAGCACTATCGCTGGGCCGTCGGCCGTCCCGTCTTGCACGACGACCCGGCCCGACAGGCCGAGGTCGCGGTCCAGCCAGGAGTTGAGCAGCACACCGCCGTAGACCTCCACGCCGAGCTGGCGGTAGCCGTGAGTGCCGGTGTCCGGTTGCGGGCGCAGGCGCAGGTTGGGGCTGTCGGCGTGAGCGCCGATCACGCTGAAGCGCAGCCGGTCGGGGTCGACACGAGCACCGGCTCGCGCAGCGATCAAGCTGCCGCCGTCGCGAACAGCGAAACCGCGCACTGCGTCGAGCTCGTTCCACCCTTCGCTGCGTTCGGTTTCGGCGAAGCCCGCGGCGGTCAACCGATCCACGGCTGCCGCAGCTGCGTGGTACGGCGACGGCGATGCCTCGATGAACTCGAACAGCTGGTCGAGCATGTGTGTTCTAGGCGTCGGCGTATGCCGTGATGACGTCCCGGCTGAAGTCGTCGAACTTCGAGCGGGACATCGGGTAGGTGACGAGGCGGGTGATGCCGGCTGCGGCCGCCCGCTCGATGTACTCCGGCGTTGCGGGCCCCTGTGTCATGAAGTCGATCTGGGAAGGGTCGCGTCCAACCCGCTCGGCACATCGCTTCGCATGCTCATAGAGCGCTGTCATCTCGTCGAAATCGCCGGACACCGGGAAGAAGGCGTCGCCGTACTCGCCGGCCCTGCGAGCGGCCCGCTTGCTGTCGCCGCCGACGACGATCGGTACCGATCCCGTCGGCTGCGGACGGCAGTACACGCGGTCGAATGAAACGTGCTTGCCCTCGTACGAGCACACCTCGTCATGCCACAGCGACCGGTACGCCGCCAGGTAGTCGTCGGTGATGTCCCCACGGTCGTCGAAGGAGACGCCCAGTGCATCGAATTCTTCGGCCAGCCAGCCGGCACCGATCCCGAGCATCACCCGTCCACCCGACAGGCGGTCCAGCGTCGCGATCGCCTTGGCGGTCACCACGGGGTTCCGCTGGGGGACGATGAGGATCCCGGTGCCGAGCTTGATCTCCGACGTCGCTGCTGCCGCAAAGGCCATCCAGATGAGCGGGTCGGGAATGTCGATGTCGTCCCGCTTTCCGGGCATCTTGCCGTCTTCGGAATACGGGTACGGCGACGCATAACCCTCGGGCACCACCACGTGCTCCACGGTCCACAGCGACTCGAAACCAGCCGCCTCGGCAGCTTGTGCGTATGCGATCGCGCCCCCGCCCTCGACCTGCGGCCCCGTGTTGGCAAGCGTCATCCCGAACTTCACTGCACACCCCTCTCGGCATTCCGCTGACGGTTGGCATCCCTGACATGCGACGCCCCGCAGCGGCCAGCGCGACCCTACTGCGGACATGTCTTCGGCTCCGGAGTTCTCGGCACATGTGGCACAGCGCTTCGCACTCGCACCGGCCAAGCCGCCATCAGCGCACCGTGCACCTTCGAAGCGCAGCACACGCATTCATTGAGGCCGTAATGTGCGAGAGTGCAACGAATCTTGGCCCCATTAGTCGTATTTGCGCTTGTCGTGGCTGCATGCGGCAGCTCCGACGACGAACCGCCCGCCACGGCCGCAGAGGCACCCGCGACCACTGCGCCGGCTGCGAACACGACGGAAGCGCCGGTCGCCGCCACAACCACGGCCGCACCCGTCGTGACTACGACGGAAGCGCCGGTCGTCACCACGACAACCGCGGCACCCATCGTCACCACCACCACTGCAGCGCCACCAGAGGAGCCTGAAACCCCCGAGGCGCCGGCGACGCCTGCTGCCGTCGAGGGCACGCTGCTCGAGAGCTCGCAGCCCGAGGGCTTGGTGAATCTCCAGAGCTCCACGAACACTCCGTTGGCCGAGATCTGTCCCGGAATCGCCACCTACGGCGAGATCCAACCGGTCGCGTATTCAGCGGCCGTATGGGCGCGCGATCTGTTGACCGGACCGTTCCTCGATGTCTGGATTGCCCGGTTCGAATCAGCCGAGGTGGCATCTGAGGCCCTCAGCGTCTACGGCGAGGGATTGATCGCCTGTGGGGAGTTCACGGAGCCGGCAACCGGCGCCTTCGGCTCGTTCAGCATTGGCACCGATCCCGCACTCGGTGACGAGTCGTTCGGAGTCGACTACAACGCCGTCGTGTCCGGATTGCCCGTCACTCGCTACGGCACGGTCGTGCGCATCGGAGATTCCATGTACAGCGCGGGCCTGGCAGCAGTGTTCGTAGAACCGGACGTTGCCGCCGTGCTGCATTCGATCAACGCCATCTTGGGCCTCTGAGGAAGTCGCTCGCCCCAACCAATGCGAGGTCGGTCGGCTGCTGGCGCACCTGACGCTCAATGTGTTCAGTGCATCGATGTGTCCGTTGCATAAAGGCCAAAGCCGTACTGTGCAGGAATGCACCGCATCCTCGTTCTGTTGGTCGCCTTCACCGTCGTCGCCGCAGCTTGCAGCGACACCGACTCCGACCTTTCTTCGGAAGCGACAGCTGCTCCGACCGCGCCCGCCGCCACCGTCGCGACCAGCGAAGCGCCGGTTGCCACCGACGCGCCTGCGGTAACCACCACCGAGGCGCCGGCCGCCACAACGACTGAGGCACCGCCAGCTGCACCAGCGGCCGGCGACCTGGTGTCGGCCGAGCCGGTCGACGCCGGCGACCTTGACGGCTGGCGCATCACGTACCTGTCGACCGGTGTGGGCGGTGATCTCGTCGAGGTCAGCGGACTCGTCTTCGCCCCTGCGGGAATAGCAGCCGGCTCGCCGATTGTCACGTGGGCACACGGCACAACCGGTATGGCTGACGTGTGCGCGCCGTCGGCGACGCATCCCGCCGAATCCGGCATTCCCATGGCGATCGCCGCCGCCGGCCACATCGTGGCGGCGACGGACTACGAGGGCCTCGGCACGCCGGGAACCCATCCCTATCTGGTCGGCGAGAGCGAAGCCCGCAGCACGATCGACATCGTGCGGGCAGTGCGCCAGATGGACCTCGGCGCCGGCGACCGCTACGTCGTCTGGGGCCTCTCCCAAGGCGGACACGCCGCGTTGTGGACAGGCCAGATAGCGCCCGCATACGCACCTGAGCTGGATCTCGCCGGAGTGGTTGCTGCCGCCCCTGCTGCCGACATCGGCGGCTTGATGGACACGGTCGGCACCACTGCGCAGGGATTCGCTGTCATGGCCGCGTTCGCCGTGGCGGCCGCGTATGACGATGTCAATCTTGAGGACTACTTCTCTGGCGCGGCCATCGATCAGATGGCAGTCATCGAGCAGGGCTGCACTGGCGAAGTCTTTGGGGCCTTCTTCGAATTCGAGGCTGATGCGATGCGCAACCCCAGCGGCTGGGACGGCATCAATCCGATCGGCCCGCTGGCTGAGGCGCTCGCTGCCAACCAGGCCGGCGGGGTGCCCATCACCGATTCGCCGGTGCTGTTCGTGCAGGGCTGGGCCGACAGCATCGTGGCACCCGAGTTGGTTCGCGCTCTGCACAGTGCCTACTGCTCACAGGGCACCCACGCCACCCTTGAGGTGTATCCCAACGGCGGACACGTCGACACCACGCTCACGTTCCTGTCCGAGACCCTTGGCTGGGTCAGTGATCGGCTCACCGGCGCCGACGCACCGGGAGGCTGCGATTACGTCGACCCCGATCTCGCGGAGATTGACGCGGCCTTGGCAACACCCGCCGCCGTGGAGGGCACATTGCTCGAAGGCTCAACGCCTGAGGGTCTCGACACGCTGCTGAGCGAAACCACCATGCCGGTGGCAGAGACCTGTCCCGGCACTGCGCTCTTCGGCGGGGTAGAGCCGGTCGCGTTCTCCGCCGCGACGTGGGTCCGAGACCCGACGACGGGACCCTTCCTCGACGTCTGGGCTGCCCGCTTCGAATCGGCCGAAGTGGCCGCGCAGGCCATCAAGGACTATGACGCCGAGCTGATCGCGTGCGGGGAGTTCGTCGAGCCGCGCACGACAGCGCTGGGGGCGTTCAGTCCCGGCGACACGCCGGAGGTGGGCGACGAGTCCTACGGCCACGACTACGCCGGAATTGTCGCGGGCTTCCCGGTCAACCGCTACAGCGTCACAGCGCGTGTCGGCGACACGATCTACCACGCAGGATTTGCGGTCCTGTTCATCGATCCAGATGCCGCCGCCGTGCTGGGGGCCATTAACGCCATCCTCGGCCTCTGAATGGACTATTCGTTGTAGCTTTGCCAACGCTGAACTACAACGCAGAACGGCTGCGCGGGGACGTCTTTGGCGGTCTCACAGCGGCGGTGGTCATGCTGCCGCTGTCGCTGGCCTTCGGTGTCGCATCGGGTCTCGGCGCCATCGCAGGCCTCTACGGCGCCATCGCCGTCGGCTTGCTGGCGGCGATGTTCGGCGGCTCCAGAACGCAGATCTCCGGACCCACCGCGCCGCTGTCAGTGGCGATGTCGGTGGTCGTTGTCAACTACGCGGGCGGTGAGATCAGCCGAGCGCTTGCCATCGTGGTGATCGCCGGGCTTGTGCAGGTCTTGCTGGGCCTACTGCGCCTTGGCAGCTTCGTGTCGTACACGCCCTATCCGGTTGTGTCGGGCTTTACCTCCGCGGTCGGGTTGATCATCGTCGCAGTGCAACTGCTGCCGTTGCTGGGTAACGAGGTCGTGCCCGGCGGAGTGGTGGCCTCCGTCCGCGCTCTGCCAGATGTCATAGGGAACATCGGAGTCGGGGCGGTGACGCTCGGCGCTCTCACCATTGGCGTATGCGTGTTCTGGCCGCAGCGCCTGCGCCGGTTTCTGCCACCTTCGGTCGCAGCGCTGTTCATCGGCACGTTAGTCAGCGTGCTGTGGATCGACGACGTGGCGATCATCGGCCATGTGCCCTCAGGGCTGCCTGACATCGCGCTGCCCGAGTTCGCCTGGGGCGATCTGGCTGGTGCTGTGGCGCCAGCGGTGACGCTCGCGCTGCTCGGCTCGGTCAACAGCCTGTTGACGGCGATGGTCGCTGACTCGATGACACGTGACCAGCATCGTCCGAATCGTGAGCTCATCGGCGTGGGAGCGGCCAATGTCCTGGCGGCGTTCATCGGAGCCGTACCAGGCGCTGGTGCCACATCTGGAACGGTCGCCAATGTCAAGGCCGGCGGTCGGTCGCGCGTGTCAGGTGTGCTCTGTGCACTGGTGCTGTTGGCTCTGGTGCTGGGCCTGGGGCGCTACGCGGAGGTCATCCCGCATCCTGTGCTGGCCGGGATCCTCATCAAGATCGGCTTCGACATCATCGACTGGAAATATCTGACGCAGGTACGACGGGCGCAGTTGGACCAGTACGGAGTGATGGCGCTGACGTTGGGCCTGTCGGTTGTGGCCGACCTTGTCGTCGCAGTTGGAGCAGGACTTGTCGCTGCGGCACTGACGAGTTCGCGCCAGTTCGAGCGTCTCGAGTTCGACAATGTGGTGTCCACTCCCTTGCTCGACATGACGTTCTTGGGCGCTGGGGACGACAGCGATACACCCAGCTTCGACCTCGATGCTGCGGACCCATTCGCAGCGCGCACGGGCCTGCTGTCGCTGCGGGGCATCTACACCGCGGCATCTTCAATCAAGCTGTTCAACACGATCAACGCCGATGTGGCCGAGCACGAGGTGGTGATCTTCGACTTCACCGACACGCGCTACATGGATGACAGCGCGGCCTACATGGTCGGTCAGCTCGTCGACGTCGCTTTGGACTCGGGCGCGAAGTGCATCGTGATGGGCATCGAGGGATCACAGGCAACGAGCATCAAAGAACTCAACGTGCTCCGCGGGGTTCCAGCGGATCACTTCGTCGCCGACCTCGATGAGGCCCGAGTGATCGCCCGCCGCCTATTGCGCGGTTAGCGCTGAGCGCTGACTTTCGAGCTGGCCCGAGCGGCACGCCGGGCGGCCACGCTGGCTCGATGTGCAATGGTGCGCTCGATATAGGGCCCGATGTCAGGTGTCTTGCAGCCGGTTTCGCCGTGATCGACGAGCACCGGACCGATGCGGCCGTCCACGTCGATTACCTGGCGGCGCAGGTTCTCATCGCGCAGGCCAATGGCGATGAGAACACCATTCATCTCGTGTCGAACCCGGTTCGGCCGATCTGAGATCTCGGATTCGATCTGAGCCACCAGATTTCGCAGCTCGCTGGCCGACCACACGTCGGACTGCTCGGCTGTGCAGACGACGATGAACCAGCCGACCGAGGCGGGCCACTCCTGGGGTGAGTCGCGCCATTCGTCGCTGAGCTCCCGAGCGTGCGGCGATTGTGCAAGCAGTCCACCCAGCGCCTCGGCCAGGATGTAATTGTTGACGTCTCGCAGCCAGCGACGGGCCCGTGTCTTAGTCATCTCCGCGGCGTCGGCGATGCGCAGCGCCAGCACGCGGGCGTCGTGGTTGCCGGTTTCCCACAGCTCGGCCGCCAGCGAATGGTCCTTCATCAATGGCTTGCCGATGCGGCCCAATTCCTTGTAGCTGACGCCAAACATCGGTTCGGCGGCACCATGGCGCGCATAGACCTTCCGGTTCTGCGCCGTGCCGGCGAGCTGCAACCGGGCCATCACATCTTGCAGCGTTGACATTTTTCCATGCCTCTCAGCAAACGTCGCTCGACCCTAAGGCCGTCCGCAAGCTACTGCTGCTTGCATCCGACCACACCTGTACAACTCCTAGGGTTCAGGATCGTGCGAAGGCTGGGCATTCGACGCGGCGGGCAGCCGACTGCAACCGTCGTATTCGCGATTGCTTCGGTCGTGGTCTTCGCCCTGACTCACAACTTGGCCCGGATCGTGCCGTCCGCACGGGGCTCGCTGCGTCCCTCCGCTCTTGACGGTTACAGCCTTTGGGGGCCGTACGTAGCTGAGCGGGAGGAATGGTGGAGGATCGTCACCGGCACGTTCCTGCATGCCGACCTGCGGCACTTGCTGTTCAACATGCTGGTGCTGTACCTGCTGGGTCGGCGGCTTGAACGCTTCATCGGCCCGGCTCTGCTGGCTGGAACCTACGTTGTGTCGCTCATCGGCGGCTCGGCAGGTGCGCTGTTGCTTCGACCCGACGCGGTCGTGGTCGGGGCATCCGGCGCGGTGTACGGCCTGATGGGCGCCGCGTACGTGGTGGAGTACCTGCGCGGCGGCAATCCGTGGCGGGACGGGTTGGGCAGCCTCATCATCGTCAACGTGGTCATCTCGTTCCTCATACCCGGCATTTCCATCGGCGGTCACCTGGGCGGACTTACGGCTGGCGTACTCGCCGGCTTGGCGATCGGGGATACCAGCCGGCGTCGAGAGCCGCCGACGCTGGCCGAACGGCTCTCGGGGGAGGTCGTCGACATGCCAATGCGGCGTTCGCCCTATGTCGTGTGGGGCTTGCTGATAGTGATTGGAGCCGCAGCATTCGTGGGGGCGCTGGCGGCTGCAAGCACCTGGCGCAACCCGCTCTTCTAGCGACGCCTTGGCGCTTTCTGGCCGAGCCAGCGCAGCTCAGGGAACGACGTCACCCGGCATCTGATCGGACTCCCGGTTGATGACGATCGCTGCAACCACGGCCACGATGCCTGCCAACTCACGCGCGCTCGGCACCTGCGACAGCCACACCAGCCCGATAAAGGTTGCAGCGACGGGAAGCAAAGCCTGCAGCAGGGCGAACCGTGCACGCGCCAGTCGTTGCATCACGAGCTGGTCGATTCCGTAGGGGATCACATTCGACAGCACCCCCGCCGCAACGCCACCTGCCAGCAGGAGCGGAGCGCTCAATGCCGAGCCGAGGTCGCCGGCACCTGCTGGGCTGATCACCACGGCACCGATCAGCATGCCCACGCCGAGGCCGTCGACCGCCATGCCTGAACGCGCAACCCGGTGCCCCAGCACGATGTATCCGGCCCACAGCGCCCCTGCGATCAGTGAGAACAGCGCCCCCAGCTGCGCCTCTGGCGCCGCGAAACCCGCCAGGGTCACAACGCCAGCAACGGCTACCACCAGCGCCGACGTTGATCGGGCAGTCCTGGTGCCGATGACCGCGACAGCGATCGGCCCGATGAACTCGATGGCCACCGAGTTCCCCAGGGGGCCGCGGGCGATGGCGAGGTAGAAGAACAGATTCATCGACGCCAGTACCACTCCGAATGCAGCGGTCCAGGCCAGCTCGATGCGTGACCAGTGCCGTCGCCACGAACGGCGCAACACCACCAGGACGGCGCCTGCGCCCGCGACGCGCAGCAGCGCAACCGTCATCGGCGACAGCTCGTCGAACAATTCGACAGCCGTCGCTGCACCGAGATACTGCGACGCCGCGCCGACGGCGAACAGCGCCTCAGGCGAGACTCTGCGGGCCCATGAGCGGCCGCCCCCGGTGCCAGTCACGCCGTATGGCTAGCAGGCTCTCTCGACCGACCGACGGTTGACGTGCGCTCGGCGTGACGCTACGGTCACATCTGCTCATTAATTGTGCGATAGGCCCGCTACGTGCTCATGAATCTGTAGGAATCTCAGGCGCAAATCGGTTCGAATGCGACTCAGCAGTGATCTAGGGTCAAATGTGACGTATCCAGCTTGGTAGCCCATGTTGGCGCCAGTACACGGTGCCGACGGCTGTGCGGCTGAGTGCGCCGTGCCTACGAGGCCGCTGGTGCAGGTGCGCCGGGCCAACTCAACGGGGAGGAACACGCATGCAACGAAAGCTCTTGACCATCTTGGCTCTGCTGTTTTCGATGGCGCTCATCGCGGCAGCGTGCGGTGAAGACCGACCTGAGGAAGGCGCGCTTGGCATCGTCGAAGTTGAGGAAGGCGACGCAATCCAGATCCGGTCGCTCGAGGCCATCACCGGCGACGTCGCGTTCTTCGGCTTGCCGATCGAACGCTCGACGGTCTTGGCCATCGAGGACTACGGCCAGATCCACGGCTTCGACGTGGACCTAGGAACGACGCTCGACGACCTGTGCTCCAACGACGGCGGCCAGGCGGCGGCGCAGACCATCGTCGCTGACGAAGATGTCCTCGGCGTGATCGGCACCTCCTGCTCGGGTGCGGCGGTCGCTGCAGCACCGCTCATCACTGAGGCCGGCATGGTCCTGATCTCGGGTGGCAACACCTCGCCTGCCCTGACCTCGGACTTGTTGGGCACCGCAGGCGAGAACTACAACGTCGGCTACTACCGGACGGCCCACAACGACCTCTTCCAGGGTGCCGCCATGGCGAAGTTTGTCTTCGGCGAACTCGGGCTCACCACGGCTGCCGCAATCCATGATGGCGACCCGTACACCCAAGGCCTCGCGCAGGCGTTTGCTGACGCGTTCGAGGCAGAGGGCGGCACGGTGACTGGGTTCACGGCGGTCAACAAGGACGACACCGACATGGTGCCGGTCTTGACCGAGATTGCCGCCGGGAGCCCCGAGGCGCTGTTCTTCCCGATCTTCCAGCCGGCCGGTGACTTCATCGCCGACCAGGCGCCGGGAGTCTCGGGTCTCGAGAACACCGTCCTGCTCGCGGCTGACGGCCTGCTGAACACGAACTACCTGGCGCTGCCGCAGACCGAGGGCATGTACTTCTCGGGACCCGACACGCGCTTCGGCGACAACGTGAACCAGAGCACCGGCAAGACCGCCAACGACTTCCTCGCCACGTACGAGGCGCGATGGGGTGAGAAGCCGGCGGCTTCGTTCTGGGCGCATGGCTACGACGCCACCACGCTGCTGCTGGACGCGATCACGGCGGCCTCGTTCCTCGACGGCGACACGCTGGTCATCGACCGCCAAGGCATTCGCGACCACCTGAACAGCGTCACGGGTTACAGCGGCCTGATCGGCACGATCAACTGCGACGAGTTCGGCGACTGCGGCGCTGCTCGCATCACGGTCGTCCAGAACCTTGGCGGCGAGGACAACGTAGAAGCCAGCATGGAGAACGTCATGTTCTCCTTCGCTCCCTGAGCCGGATGGGCGAGGTACTAACCCAAGCACGTCCGGCCCTCTAAGGTCAATTCGGTGTTGGAAGAAGGGGCGCCCCCAAGCGGAGCGCCCCGTCACCGGACAGCCCGTTTCAGATTGAGAACGCCGCGTACCAAGGTCGACTGGTTCCTCACCGTCATCCGTGTGGGGGTGCTGACGGTTCTCCTCGTCGGCTTCCTGGCGTTCATCGCCCAGGAGATCAACCCTGATAACCCGTTCGCCCGCTGGGCCAACCCCGACGCCACCGGACTGACCGGGGCGCAATTCCGGGGACTGGTGGTATCGGGTGTTGCGCAAGGATCGATGTACGGCCTGATCGCCCTCGGCTACTCGATGGTCTACGGCGTGCTGGGCTTCATCAACTTCGCCCACGGCGAGGTGTTCATGGTCGGCGCGATGACCGGCATGATCACGTCGAACAAGCTTGCTGACGCGGGTCTGTGGGAGTCCAACTTCATCGGCTCGCTGGTGTTCATCGTCGTCGTGTCGATCATCGTCTCGACGCTCACGGCTGTGGTCATGGAGCGCGTCGCGTACCGGCCGCTGCGCGGCGCACCGCGGTTGATCCCGCTCATCACGTCCATCGGCGTGTCTTTCTTCCTCCAGAACGCCTCAGTGGTCCTGCTGGGCCCCGCCAGCAAGTCCTACCCCGATGTGCCGGATTGGGTGAAGGCCAAGCACACCTTCTTGCAGGTCGAGGGCGGAAAGATTCTCGTGGTGGTCGTCGCGGCCCTGTCGATGTCGGCCCTGTGGTACTACGTCGATCGCACCAAGACCGGCAAGGCGATGCGGGCCGTGGCCGAGGACGCCGAGATAGCGGCGCTCATGGGCATCAACGTCAACCGCACCATCGTCAAAGTGTTCGCAGTGGGCGGAGCGATGGCGGGGATGGCTGGGATCCTGTGGGGGATCCTGTTCCGCAGCGTCATTCACACCACGGGCTTCCTGCCCGGCATCAAGGCATTCAGTGCTGCTGTGGTCGGCGGGATCGGGCATCTGGGCGGCGCGATGGCCGGCGGGCTCTCGATCGGAGTGGCCGAATCTGTGGGGCCGCTGTTGATCCTGGAGCCGCTGGGCGTGAGCGGCGTTTCCCAGCTGCGCGACGCTGTGGCGTTCTCGATGCTCATCATCGTTCTGCTGGTGCGGCCAGCAGGCTTGTTCGGCGAACGTCTGCCTGGGGAGGACCGAGCGTGAGCACGCAGATGGCCCCCGATGAGGCGACTCCCGATACGACTGCGGCCTCCGCGGCGGCGCCTCCCCGCCCTGTCTTCGCGCAGGACTGGCGTCGCATCGGACGGATGGGTGCTGTGGCTGTTCTCGGGCAGTTCTTCATCTCGCTGTCCAACATGCCGGTGCGGCTCGACGGCAGGACGCTCATCGAGGGCTTGTTGAGCCTCGGCTATCTCACGTTGGTCATCGTGCCGTTCGCAGTCGGGACTCGCGTCGGCAATCAAGTCCGCCGAGAGGGCGTTCCCTATCACGCAGCCGGCGCGCACGAAGTCGTCGGCGGTGCTGTCGCTGGCGCACTCGCAGGCGGCGGCGTGTCGCTGCTTGCGATCCTGATTGCCAACTTCGACATACGCGAGCCGCTCGTCAATTGGAGCCCGATCCTGGCCGATCTGCTGGCCTTCGGCCGGGGCACGGCATTCGCCGTGGTGATCTGGCTGGTCATCGGCGCAGCGATCGGCGCGACGGGCGGGCTACTGCGGGTCCTGCCTGGCGTTGCCCGACGGGTCGTGTGGACCATGGTGCTTGCCGTCTTCGGGGCAGCGGTGCTCGAGGCGCTGGTCGAGGACCTGGCCGAGGGCATGCACATCGACTCGGTGACGGACTGGTTCTACGCATCCAGAGGTGGCCTGACCGTCACTGGAGCGATGGTCCTCGCTGCGGGGTCCGGGGTTCTCGCGTTCGTCGGGCGCGGCCGGGTGCGCCGGGCACGAGCTCGTGTCGAGTTGCTCGAAGGCGCGGCACGCAGCAAGGCGAACCTCGTGCTGATTCTGGCAACCGCTGCAGTACTGATCGTCCTGCCGATGTTTGCCGGCAAGCTCACCAACGAGTTGCTGGCCAACGTGGGGCTCTTCGTGCTCCTGGCGCTGGGGCTCAACATCGTGGTCGGGCTCGCGGGAATCCTGGACCTCGGCTACGTGGCGTTCTTCGCCGTCGGCAGCTACAGCGCCGCAGTTTTGACCGCGGCGACATCGCCCAGGATCCACCCCGAGCTGCCATGGTTCGTGGCCCTCATCGGCGTTGTGGTCCTGACGGGCCTGGTTGGGTTGTTCATCGGAGCGCCGGTCATTCGCATGCGCGGCGACTACCTCGCCATCGTGACGCTGGGTTTCGGCGAGATCATCCGCCTGCTGTTCCTGTCGGACTGGCTATCGGGATGGTTCGGAGGCGCACAGGGAATCACCAACATCCCCGGGGCACAGATCTTCGGCCTGGCCGAAGTGTCGGGCACCGATCCCCGCAGCGTGTTCTACCTCGTGCTCGCGTTCTGTGCGATCGCGATCTACGTGTCGTGGCGCCTGGAGCGCTCGCGCATCGGGCGGGCGTGGATGGCCGTGCGCGAGGACGAAACTGTGGCTGAGGCCATGGGCATCAACACGGTCAACGTCAAGCTGCTGGCATTCGTGGTGGGCGCGGTGCTCGGTTCGTTCAGCGGAGCGATCTTCTCCGCCAAGGTGGGCTCGGTCTTCCCCGCCAGCTTCCTGATCCTCGTTTCGATCGTCATCCTGGTGGTGGTGATCTTCGGCGGGATGGGCAGCATCGTCGGCGTCATCGCCGGCTCGGCCGTCCTCATCGGTGTGCTCGGCGGGCCTAAGCAGCCCGGGCTTCTCGCCGAATTCTCCGAATTCAAGCTCTTGATCTATGGCGCCTTGCTGGTATGGATGATGTTGGCGCGGCCCGAGGGCCTCATCCCGAGCGTGCGCCGCACCCGAGAGTTGCATCAAGAAGAGATGGCCCAGGACGCCTGGCTCCGGGGCCAGACAGAAGACGACGACCACGGCAACGGGGCTGACGCCAGTCGACCGGCAGGGGAGTCGGCGTGAGCGCGGCGACACAAACCGATGCCCCGGCGGCGGAACCGATCCTCGAGACACGAGGGCTCAGCGTCGACTTCGGCGGCCTCAAGGCGCTCGCGGGATTGGACCTGGCTGTGTACCCGGGCGAGATCGTCTCGGTCATCGGACCGAACGGCGCAGGCAAGACCACGCTGTTCAACGCGATCAGTGCCACTGTGCCGGCCTCAGAGGGCGACATCCTGTTCGAGGGGCAGTCGCTGATCGGGCTGGATCCCAACCGCGTCACGTCGCGCGGCATCGCCAGGACGTTCCAGAATGTGCGGCTGTTCGCCAACATGACGGTGCTCGAGAACGTCATGGTCTCCCAGCACTGCCGGACCAGCCAGAACGTTGTGGGAGCGCTGCTGTGGACGAAGGCCTTTCGTCGCGAGGAGGAAGAGATTCGCCGTCGCGGCGAAGAGGTGCTGTCGTTCTTCGGCCATCGACTCGTGGGCTACCGCTTCCACCAGCCTGCCTTCACCCTGTCCTATGCCAACCGTCGCCGCCTAGAGATCGCCCGTGCGATGGCCACGCAACCCAAGCTGATCCTGCTTGACGAGCCCGTGGCGGGTATGAACCCCACTGAGTCGGCCGAGCTCACCGGCCTGATCGGGCGACTGCGTGATGAGTGGGGGTACGCGATCGTTGTGATCGAGCACGACATGGAAGTGGTCCGGGAAGTCTCCGACCGTGTCATCGTGCTTGACCACGGAGAGAAGATCGCCGAGGGCGACTACGCCGACGTGTCGGTTGATCCACAAGTCATTGAGGCCTACCTAGGCCATGGCGCGGCGGCCTCATGAGCAGGTCGGGCGCCGCGAGCGGAACCCTGGAGAGCGGGCCATGAGCGCGCCGGGGTCGGAGGGGACCGTTCCTCTCCTGGAGATGCGTCAGGTGAATGCTCACTACGGCGCAGTCCACGCCTTGCGCGACGTCGACTTGGCCATCTACGAGGGCGAGCTGGTGTGCTTGCTCGGCGGCAACGCCAGTGGCAAGTCGACGACGCTGAAGACCCTGCTCGGCATGCTCAAGCCCACCTCGGGAGAAGTGGTGCTCGACGGCGAGGTCGTGAACGACCGCCCGATCAGCTACCGGGTCGCCCGCGGCGTCACGATGGTTCCGGAGAACCGGAGGCTGTTCAAGCGACTGACCGTGCGGGAGAATCTGCAACTGGGCGCGTACCTGCGCAACGACAGCGACGGCATAGCGACCGATCTGGAGCATGTCTTCGAATTGTTTCCCCGCGTGAAGGAGCGTCTCGGCCAGAAGGCCGGAACGCTGTCGGGCGGCGAGCAGCAGATGGTGGCCATTGGCCGGGCGCTCATGTCCCAGCCGCGGGTGCTGCTGATGGACGAGCCCTCGATGGGGCTTGCGCCCGCACTGGTGCAGCAGAACTTCGAGCTGATCGCCCAGATTCACGAAGCCGGCATGACGGTGTTCATGGTCGAGCAGAACGCCAACATGGCGCTCTCGATCGCCGACCGGGGCTGGGTGCTGCAAACAGGCCGAGTCGTACTCGACGACACCGCCGAGGCGCTCCTGGCGAACCCGGCCCTGCGCACGTCCTATCTGGGCGGTGGCGCCGACAGCACTCCGTCGGGAGACTCGGCAGAGAAGCGTCGCTGCTAGGACTTTGCCCGTGAGCGAGGTACCCCCCGAGACCGTTACCGGAATCCTGCACCCAGGGACCATGGGCGTGACCGTTGCGTCTGCGTGCTCGGGCACTGTGCTGTGGGCCAGCGAGGGCCGTTCGGACGCGACCCGCCAGCGAGCAGCCGACGCTGGCCTCGTTGACGTGGGCGACCTCGCATCGATGGTCGCCGCTGCAGACATGGTGATCTCGGTTTGCCCGCCCCATGGGGCCGAGGCACTGGCTGGCACCGTGGCGGGTGCGGGTTTCGCAGGCTGCTACGTGGACGCGAATGCGGTGTCGCCCACGACGGCCCGGAAGATCGGAGCCCTCTTCGAGGATTTCGTCGACGGCAGCCTGATCGGCCCACCGGCGAGGGAGCCCGGCACAACCCGGCTCTACCTGTCGGGCTCTCACGCTGGCCGTGTAGCCGCCCGCTTCGAGGGTTCCGCACTGGAATCTCGCGTACTGCAGGGAGGCGAGACGGGCGCCGCATCGGCGTTGAAGACGGCCTATGCATCGTGGACCAAAGGCACCAGCGCCCTGTTGATGTCGGTGGCTGCACTCGCAGCGGCTGAGGGCGAGGCTGATGAGCTGTCCGCCGAGTGGGCGCTGTCGCAAAGCGGCCTGTCACAGCGACTGTCGTACACCGCAATCGCAGTGGGCCCCAAAGCGTGGCGCTGGACGGGTGAGATGGACGAGATTGCAGACACGTTCGCTGCGGCAGGTCTCCCCGACGGCTTCCACCGCGCTGCGAGCGAGGTGTACGAGCGCCTCGGGGTCCTCGAAGAGGCGCGAGGGGCCTCGGTCGAGCGAGTGATCGCAGCTCTGCTCGGCTCATCAGCGACGTCGACGGACGCCGATGAGCAGGCCTAGTTCTGCAGCGACAGAACGGCGTTTGCGACGCCTTCGAGTTCCTCGAACCAGTCCTCGGGCTCACCGACCAGGATCGGCACGAACTTCGACGCGCCCACTTCGATGAAGCGCTGCAGTTGGTCCCTCAGGCCATCCCAGCCGGTCGGGATGATCTCGCCTGGGTCGATGCCGGGGGCACGCCGTTCGAGGATTGCCTTGTAACCGGCGCTCATCTCGCCGTGGGTGTAGGGGACGAGGACGCCGAAGTGCTCAGGGTCGATCCAGCGCTCGTGTTCGTCGGCGGCCTCGTTCACGATCTTCCAGCCGGCGGCCGCGATGTCGGGCGTGCAGAACGACGGCAGCCATCCGTCGCCGAAGCGCCCGCAGCGGCGAAGCTCGACCTCTGCCGCTCCGCCCAGCCAGATGTCCATGGGCTTTTGGGCCGGCTTCGGCAATAGCGACACGTCGTCGTAGTGGTACCAGTCACCGTGGTGAGTGACGGGCTCGTCCTCCCAGAAGCGCTTCAGCAGCGGAAGAGCCTCGTTGAACATCTTCGCCCGCTGGCGGCGCTCGACGCCGAATGCAGCCTGCTCGTGCACATCGGCCACTCCCAGGCCGAACGCAGGCAGCAGGCGGCCGTCGGACAGCCGGTCGAGGCTGGCGAGCTCCTTGGCCAGCACGGCGAGGTTCCGGCCGGGAAGCACGAGCACTGACATGCCGAACTTCATGCGCTTGGAGCGGCCTGCCGCATATGCGAGGCCCACGATCGGGTCGGGACATTCACCACCGAGCCGCTCGCTCAGCCACAAGGAGTCGAAACCCAAGTCCTCCAGCGCGTCCACAAACGGGTCGAAGGTGGCATGGTCGTTGGTGAAGCTGCGCGTGCCCAGCCCAAAGCCGATGCGGATCTTCATGTCACCCACGCTAGGGCACTATGCCTGTGTCAGGCCCGGGCAACTTTCCATCCGCACTTTCGATTCGCACTTCAGCGGGCCGTACGCTCAGGCACTGGAGTCCCACCACTGCGCCAGAAGGGGAATGTCGATGAGTGAGACCGCAGCGAACGGGCAGATCGACCTGACCTCGCCATTCCGGCTGGATGGGCAGGTGTGCCTGGTGACGGGTGCATCGAGCGGTTTCGGCATGCGGTTCGCCGAGGTGTTCGCGGCAGCGGGGGCCAAGGTGGTTGTGGCTGCCCGGCGAGCGGACCGGCTTGAAGCGCTGGCCTCGCAACTGCCCGACGCGCTGGCGATCTCCTGCGATGTCGGCGACGACGACGCCTGCCGCGATCTTGTCGCACGGACCGTTGACCACTACGGGCGGGTCGACGTACTGGTCAACAACGCCGGTGTTAGCGATGCCATCAACCCTGGGGAACAGGCCGACGTCGAAAGCTTCCGGCATGTCGTCGACATCAACCTGAACGCGTGCTTCCTGCTGGCCGGGCTCGCCGCCGCCGACATCATCGGCCGGGAGGCCACCGGCAGCATCATCAACGTGGCCTCGGTGCACGGCCATGTGGCATCGGCCCCGAACCTGCAGCCCGCGTATGCGGCGTCCAAGGCGGGTCTGGTCAATCTCACCCGTGACCTTGCCGTGCAATGGGCAACTCGGGGCGTGCGGGTCAACGCTTTGTGCCCTGGTTACTTCGAGACTGAGCTGACGGCGCCGATGTTCGAGGACGACCGTTCGATGGCCTGGATCAGCCGCAACGCCCCGATGCGGCGACCCGGCGCGCCGCACGAGCTCGACGGCGCGCTGCTGTTCCTGGCCAGTGAAGCCAGCAGCTACGTCACGGGCAGTTCGCTGATGGTGGACGGGGGCTGGACCGCCCGATGAACCTCACGCCCCGAGGGAGCCCGCGACGCTGGAGCGCACGTTGAGCTGGCTGGACATGTCGAGGCTGCGAGTCGGGGCGGCCGCATTGGTTGCAGCATTCGGCGGCGGCATGTGGTGGGCATCGGGCCGCCGCCGGCGAACGTGGCGCACCGATGCGCTGACCGGCGTCGCCACACGCGAAGGGGCGCTTCGTCACCTGCGTTCTGAGTTGGTTCGCTCAGCGCGTACCGGCCGGGTGGTGGGTGTGGCGTTCTGCGACGTCGATGCTTTCAAGCTCGTGAACGACCAGCACGGCCATCTCGCCGGCGACCTCGTGCTCGTCACGGCGGCGCAGTGCATCCGTGACGCAGTGCGACCCTCCGATGTCGTGGCCCGTGTGGGCGGGGACGAATTCGTGGTCGTGTGTGGTGGCCTGCGCAGCTCCGACGACATGGAGGTCGTCACCGAGCGCCTGCATGCGGCGTTGGCCTGCGCCTCCGCAGGGGGCGACGCTTCCAACCCTCTGTACGAGATGGGTGTCACAGTCAGCATCGGCAGCGCGACTGGCCGCGGCGGCGACGCGACGCCCGGGGCGTTGATTCACGCAGCCGACCGGTCGATGTATCGCGAGAAGGGTCGGCGGCCCTGACTAGGCCCACGCCGTCACGGACCGTACGCGGCTCCCGACCAGGTCACACGTTGTGTCACAGTGAGGTGACACACTCGCTCCCGTGGCGACGAGAGGCGAGTTGAGCGCAGACGATCCAGTCTTCGTTGAACTGGCTAACGAAATGCTCCATTGGCACGGCACTGCGGCACACGAGGACAACATCCGGTCCGCAGTGCGCAACTTCCTGGTAGGGACTGGCCTGACTGAGTTCTACGAGGTGCAGTCTGAAGCGAGCCCCGACCCTCAGCGCATCGCCCGACGCCGCGTTGACCTTGTGTTGTCGGATGCCTTCGTCGAAGTCAAGACGCGCATCGGCACAGCGGCAGACGCGGCAATGCCTGCTGCCGAACACGTGGCCCAACTCGACGGCTATCTCGAAGACTCGCCCGATGTAAACCTCGGAGTTCTCACTGATGGACGCCATTGGCTGCGCCGCACAACCGGACAGCCGGACGTACCGACGGGGTATCCCTGGGCGTTCACCTTGGACCAGGTTGGCCGAGGTGTCGAGCTCTATCGCTGGCTCAACGAGTACATCTTCAGCGGTCAACGTTCGAAGCCTGTGACCGCGAACACGGTAGGCACCGAATTTGGCCCGGCCAGTCCGGTGTTTGCAACCCACATCGAGCTAATTCGGCGACTGTTCGAGCAGCACGGAGAAGACCGCACTGTTGCGATCAAGTACGACCTGTGGCAGGAACTGCTGGAGGTTGCCCTCGGAGAGATCGTCGGAGCCGGGGCGACTGAGTCGCTGCACAGCTTGTTCGTCCGGCACACCTACTTGGTGACCATGATCGGCATGATCACTCAAGCCACATACGGCGTAGACATCGAACGCCTCTCCGCCTACGAACCAGCCGACCTGCTTATCGGGCGACGGTTTGCCGCCGACACCGGTCTCAATGGTGTGATCGAATCGGACTTCTTCACTTGGCTGGCCGAAGTTGACGGCGGTGTCGACGTCATCCGGGAAATGACAGCGTGGGTGGCCTCCTACGACTGGTCGGGTGCCGAATTGGGTTTGGCGTCGACGCTGTACCAGAGCGTCATCCCTGCAGCCGAGCGCGAGCAGTTGGGTGAGTACTACACGCCCGATTGGCTTGCCGAGGCGATGGTCCGCCAAGCCGTCGAGGACCCACTCGCACAACGAGTTCTCGACCCGGCGTGCGGCTCAGGGAGCTTCCTCGTTGCCGCGATTCGACACCTGCTCGATGCTGCGGACGAGGCGGACTTGGCGCCGAGTGAGACGCTCGCAAAGCTCCGCCGCAACATCATCGGCGTGGACGTGCACCCCGTGGCCGTTCACCTTGCCCGTTCGGAATGGGTTCTGGCTTCACGCGATGCGATCGCGGATGCGACGGATCGCCCTGACTTCGCGCCGCCCGTTTATCTAGGGGATTCCCTGCAGATGATCACCCGTGCCGAGGGGATGTTGGGTCAGGTTGAAGTCAGCATTCCCGTCACGGGGGATCCGCGACGGCGCGAGCTGCGATTTCCACGGTCCCTCATCGAACGGCCCGAGATGTTCGATGCAGCCATGGAGCAGGTTGCCGCGCAGGTTCGGATCGGCGGTGATTCCCGTCAAGCGCTTGTTGACGCGGGAATTCCCGAGGACGAGCGCTTGGCGCTGGAACCGACACTTGACCTCTTGAATGACCTCCACGCTGAGGGACGCGATCACATCTGGAGCTACTACACGCGCAACGTAGTGCGGCCCCTTGTGCTTGCAGAAGAGGCTGTCGATGTCGTAATCGGCAATCCGCCTTGGATCACGTACAACCAGACCGTCGACCGGCTGGGCGCTCGCCTGCGGGATCTCAGCGTCGGCTACGGCATCTGGGACGGCGCCCAATTCGCGACCAATGCTGATCTCGCAGCGCTTTTCTTTACCCGCTGCGCGGACCTCTATCTCGCTCCCGGCGGCGTTTGTGCCATGGTTATGCCGCACTCAGCCCTTGCTCAGGGCCACTACGCGAAGTGGCGAACTGGACGCTGGATGGGGTCCGTCGCGCCACTCAACATGAACCTCGCGCATTTGACTCCGTGGGACTTGGAGCCACTTGAACCGAACAGCTTCTTCCCGGTGCCCGCCTGCGTCGTGTACGGCAGTCGGTCGGAGTCCAGCAGCGAACTCCCGCCAGAAGTCGAGAAGTGGATTGGTCAACCAGGTTCTGTTGACGTCGAGCGATCTGTATCCCGACTGGTACGCGACGAAGGATTTCAGTCGCCATATGCGGGGCGTGTGCGCAACGGAGCGACGATTTTTCCGAGGCGCTTGTTTTTTGTTGAGGAAACACCTCTGGTTGGGCCTGTCGCCGCTGCGGGGACGATTCGAGTCAGCCCCCATAGTGAGCTAGCAAGTCGAGAGCCTTGGAGTTCTCTCGACCTCGCCGACATCACACAGCAAACTGTCGAGACTGACCATTTGTTTGATGCGGCTCTGGGAGCGAGCATCGCCCCGTTCTTTTTCTTGCGCACATTTCCTGCTCTCCTGCCAATTGCATCTGACGAGAGTCTTGAGTGGCTGCCTTCTGACGCCACTCGGATCGAGCCGGCATCGCTCTTGCCACGAATGCGGGAGCGCTGGGCATTTGTGTCCGACGTCTGGGAACAACGCCGGGCGATGACTCTCGCTCGTCGGCTCGACTACGTACATGCATTGTCAGCGCAGTTGGAGTGGCGGCTGACAGTCGATGGAATTCGCGCAATTCGAGTCATATACGCGTCTTCAGGGCACCCCACAGCTGCAGTTTGCGATGACCCGAATGTCATCGTAGAGAACTCCCTATATTGGATGCCTGTAGACACGCGCGAAGAGGCCTACTACGTGTGCGGCATCATCAACTCCCTCTCGCTTCGTGAACTTGTAGCCCCGTTCATGCCGAAGGGTCAGTTCGGCGCCCGGCACCTCCACACGCACCTTTGGAAATTGCCGATTCCGAGCTATGACAGCGGTAAGTCAGCGCACGTCGAACTGGCGCATGCCGCTGCGGAGGCCGCCGTGGGCGTAGAGAGCAAAATCGCCGCCGAGTGTCAGCGTCGTGGTGTGGACCTGCTGACGGTGGCTACGGCGCGAAAGACAGCACGAGATTGGCTAGAGAACTCCGACGAGGGAGCGACGGTCGAGAACGCAGTAGTCAGGGTGCTCGACGGCGGCTGACCTAGCTGAGAGCTGGAGTGCCTTCGAAGCTGCCCGGGTCTTCAGCAGTCGGCAGAACCGGCCGAGCTCGCCAGTCCATGACCTCTTCCACGACGTTGATCACCGTCGACCATTCGTCGGCGTCCCAGCCCTGGGCCGAGCCGAGCACGCTGGCGTCCTGGGCAAGGTGCACCAGTGCCGGCACACGCTCAAGGCCGAGCGAACGCACGAACTCGCGCTCGGGGTCCAGCAGTACGAGATGCTCATCGGCGAAGCGGCCTAGGAAGCTGCGAGCGCCCTCCGCATCGCTGCACACCACGAACGCGCAGCGTACGTCGGCTTCCTCGTAGACCAAGAACAGCCGCGACGCAGTGGGCAGGATCCAACCGCTCTGGTGCGTGTAGGGATCGATGACGACGGCCAACAGGTTGAACACCACCAGCCATTCGCCCAGCGTGTGGGCGTGGCCGCTGAGTGTCTCGAGCTTGATGTCGGCAGATGCACCAGCTTCCACGGCAGGCAAACTACCGCGCCCGCCCGGTTTGGCCACGGTTCGCGCGGCCGAACGAGCGACTTGCCGGTATTCAGATCGCCGGACGGAGCAGTTCGGCTGCGAGGGGACAATCGGCGCGCTGCCAGCCTGACGCAGGCTCGACGCCTTCAGGGCCCACGACGTGGCTGAACAGGCCGAGCGGCACGATTTCCTCATCGCATTCCCACGGTTCCTCAGCGACGGTGCTTGCGGCTGCCTCAAAGAACTGCTGCGGCAGCGCCCGACCCGTTCCGATCGTGCACCAGACCTGCACACCCGAGACGTACCCGACCGCAGCCGCAGCGTGCGAACCGCTCGCAGCGATGACCGCGTCGGGCCCAGCAGCGGCAGCTTCGGTGACGATCACATCGGCGGTGGAGCATGCGGCTGCCATTCCCGTGAGCGGAACGTCGATGACGTCACAGCCACGCCCTGCCAATCGTCGCGCCAAGCCGGCTCCTTCGCCGTAGGCGTCGATGATCCGTACGGTCACGTCGGATCGTCGCCCGAGCCCTTCGGCGGCAAGGTCGGGCCAGCCCAGCAGGCAGACCACAGCGTCGGCGGGCAGCGCGTCGGCTGCATGGTCGGCGGTGGCATCGGCGCGCATCTCGGACACGAACTCACGAGCAGCCCGGTACGGCTGTGTAGATGCGCACACCCGGGCTGCCATTGACCAGAGCGCACCGGCAATCGGGTACTTGTCGAGAATGCGGCGGCACACGGTGACCAGCTCCAGCGGGTCCGACGACAACGCACCCAACGCTGAAGCGGTCTCGCGCACCAGCACGTCCTGAGACAGGTCGCCCGCCCGAGCGACGTAGCGCAGGTGCTCCATGGGATGCACGCGCCGAAGCTATCCCGTACCGGCGAACGGGTCGGTTGGTTGCGTACTCGGTGCGGGCGCTGTGCGCCCCGGTTCAGGCGTTCTGGGTCTGCAGCCGGCGCGCGATCACCTTGAGGCACAGTGTCTCGTCGGCGCCCTCGAAGATCGACAGCACTCGGGCATCGACGAACAGCCGGCTCACCGTGTACTCCTCGGCGAAGCCGAACCCGCCGTGGATTTGCTGGGCCTCGCGGGTCACCCATTCGGCGGCCTTGCAGACGTACGCCTTGATCATGGAGGCCTCGAGCGCACCGCCGCCTCGCGCCATCATGCGCGCCACTTCGTGGCTGTACTGACGGGCTGCCGCGATGATCGCGGACATGCGGCCCAGCTTCGCCTGGGTCAATTGGTACTCGGCAATCGGCTGGCCGAACACCCGGCGCTCGTCGGCGTAGGACCGGGCTTCGTCGTAGGCCGCCTGCATCACGCCGACCGCACGCGCCGCAGTCTGCAGCCGACCGTTCTCGAACCCGGCCATCTGCAGGTAGAAGCCCTGCCCGATGCCGTCATCGCCGCCGATGAGGTTTTCTGCGGGCACGAACCAGGCGTCGAAGGCGATCTCGAAGCTGTGCATGCCGCGGTAGCCGAGCGTGGCGATGGCTCGGCCCTCAATGGTGCCGCCGCGCTCGTCGGTGAATTGGAACGAGTGGCCTTCCGCCCGGGGCTTCGGCACGATGAACAGGCTGAGCCCTCGGTGCGCCTTGCGTCGGTCGGGATCGGTGCGGGCCAGCAGCATCAGCACATCGGCCCTGCCGGCAAAGGTGCACCACGTCTTGGTGCCCGAGATGAGCCATCCGCCCTCAGTTGGGCTTGCCGAGACAACCAGGTTGGCAACGTCGCTGCCGTAATCGGGCTCGGTCACGGCGACCGCAACCATGGTCTCGCCCGTGGCGATCTGGGGGAACCAGTGCTTCTTCTGCTCTTCGGTGCCGCCGCGTTCCAGCGCCCGGGTCAGGATTTCGGGCCGGGTGATGAGTGAGCCGCCTGCGCCGAGCGAGGCCCGCGACAGCTCCTCGGTGGCGATGACCATGCCCAGGTAGTCGCTCTCGGAGCCTGAGGCGAAACCGCCGTATTCCTCGGGCACCGACAGTCCGAAGCAGCCCAGCTCGGCGAGGCCCGAGATGATGTCCTCGGGAATGTCGGTGTCACCTCGGTGGATGTGCTCGGCGGCCGGCGCGATCTTGTCCTCGCCGAAACGGCGGAATGTCTCCGCTACGAGCTCAAAGTCCTCGTCGAGGTGGCTGGGCGCCTTCAAGCCAGCCAACGTCGCCACGTAGGACGGGTTGCGGTACGCGGCCACGAAGTCTCGGGTTGCATCCAGCGCACCCACCTCGAGACCCCACTCGGCGTCGCGGGCGAACAGCCGAGCGTTGAACTCGCCCAGAGCATCGGCGATGAACCCGCAGCCGAGCCGTGCTTCTGCGTCGCCCTTTGCGCCCCAGTCGAGTAGGGACTCGCAGATGCGCATGGCCGACGCCGTGTGCGCCAGGTCGTAGAGGAAGCACTGGTGGTCGTCACCGAGGCCAACGGCGTGGTTGGTCGCGCGGTTCACGGCTTCTACGCCGGCCGCCAGTGCGTCGGCCGCCGCCTTCATATCCGGTTCGGCAGGCCCCACGTTCGTCCCAGCGATTGTCCCTGTTGTGGTCACAGTCGCACAGGCTAAAGCCAGCTCTCCCAAGCAACCCGGCTGTCAACCCGGTAAGCGGGGGCCGTGCGCCCTACCATGGCTCGACCCTTGCACCAGCACCACTTCGCGGAGGTTCCTGTGACCGTCCATGACCGCCCGTTCGGGCGCTACTTCGAGGATTTCGAGATCGGCGACGTGTACCGCCACTGGCCGGGCAAGACGATCACCGAGGCCGACGATCACCTGTTCTGCATGATCACCATGAATCACCACCCGCTGCACACCAATGAGTGGTTCGCTCAGCACGAGACCGTGCACGGGAAGAACGTGGTGGTGGGCAACCTCGTGTACTCGCTGGTGCTCGGCATGAGCGTGCCTGACGTGAGCGGCGCTGCCATCGCCAACCTCGAAGTCGAGACCCTCACCCACTCGCGCCCGACCTTCCACGGTGACACCATCTACGCCGTCACCAAGGTGCTGGACAAGCGGGAGTCCGGATCACGGCCCGACCGGGGCGTGGTGACCGTCGAGACACGGGCTTTCAATCAGCGATCCGAAGAGGTCTGCTACTTCCGGCGCAAGGTGATGATCTGGAAGCGAGACACATCGCCCGTGCGACGCTTCCCCTACAGCGACGAGGCTGCCGTCGGGGAGGCCTGACAGCTTGCGCCATGGTGCCCTGATCACGTGGTGGGCGGCCGAGCGACGAGACCTGCCGTGGCGACGCACCCATGACCCGTGGCTTGTGCTGGTCTCGGAGGTCATGCTGCAGCAGACCCAAGTTGAGCGGGTTCTGCCCTACTTCGAGAGCTTTGTCGAGCGCTGGCCCACGCCGCAGCGTTGTGCCGAGGCGGCTTTGTCTGAAGTGCTGGCGGCATGGCAAGGACTGGGCTACCCCCGCCGCGCTCGCAACCTGCGGCGAACGGCAACGCTCATCACCCAGCGGCACGGCGGTGAGGTGCCCTCCGGTTTGGACGACTTGGGTGATCTGCCCGGTATCGGTCCCTACACGGCTCGGGCCGTGCAGGCATTCGCCTTCGGCATCGACACCGGGGTGGTCGACACGAACGTGGGTCGCATCCTGGCCCGCTGGACGGGTCACCGGCTGACTGCATCGCAAGCTCAGCGGATCGCCGACGAGCTGGTGCCCGCTGGGGAGGGCTGGTCATGGAACCAGGCGATGATGGATTTGGGCAACCGGATCTGCACCAAGCGGACCCCACGCTGCCGCGACTGCCCGGTACGGAAGTGGTGCGCATGGGCGGGTTCACAGGGGCCTGATCCGGCTGACCGCAGTGCTGGTGTCAGTACCCGCCAGGCGCCGTATGAGGGCAGCGACCGGCAGGCCCGGGGACGCTTGCTTGCTGCGCTGTCAGAGTGCGAGATAGGGCGCGCTCATGCCGCGGCGGCAATGGATCTCGAACACGACGAGATCCGCGTGCAACGGCTCGTCAGTGAATTGATCGCCGAAGGCTTGATCACCGCAGACGGCGACCAGCTCCGGCTGGGATGATTTAGGTCGACTACTCCGCCACGCTGTGCTTGTTGGGCTCGTGGCTCAAGTAGCCACGAGCTGCTCAATCAGCTCGTCGAAGGCCTTGTCGGCGATGGCGACCATCTCGTCGTCGGTGCGGTCCTGGATGGGATGTTCCACCCACACAGCGGCCGGGTCGAAGCCGAGCGCCTTGCCCTGCACTTGCGCACCGTCGACGAATTGGACGGTGGCGACGAAGACGGACGGAATGCCGCGGCGTTCCAGATCAGCGATGTCGTGCACACTGCACGACGTGCAACTGCCTCAATCGGCTAGCGCTTCGATCACCACGTCGCATTGAGTGGCGATCTCGTGGCGCAGGTCGACCGGCGCCGGCTTGGTGAACGTGGGCTTGGAGTAGCGCTCGACGCGCAGGCCCCGCTCGGTCAGCCGTTCCTCCAGCCGGTTCAGGAATCGGTCGCCGCGGGGCTTGCTGATGTCCAGCAGTCCAACGGTAAGACCATCCAGCGAGTCTGGCCGCGTCACGCGTTCACGATGCGCAGGCGCTGCCTCGTTCGTGGGGTCCAAAACGACAGTGCTCATGTGGTCTCCCCTGTGTTGGATCCGGTAGGCACGTCCCGATCGACTGTAGTCGCCCAGGGTCTGAGCGGCCCGAAGTTGAGTGAGTCTGCTAGCGCCAGGGATCGATCTCGACACACACGGGTTGGGATCCCACATCGCCGTTCACCCAACCGCCGATGACCGCCGAGAACAGGCCAGCACCGCCACCGCAGTGCACGAGGTGCAGGCCTCCCTCACGGAACTTGGGAAGGTCCGTCTCGCCCAGGAACTCGGGGACTCCCTCGGAGATGCCGCCAGCGCCGCGCACCAATTCGGCGCCAGGACGGGTCGTCAGCTCGTTGATGCGCAGGGCCGTCTGCTGGCGGGACCAGCCGCTGTCGATGAAGACACGGGAGTGGTCGGGTGCCACCGCCAGGATTGCATCGAAGCCCAGCACGAGCTTGGGGTGATGGATCGCGTTCAGCGCGGACGCCATCGTGCGCGCCAGCGATTCGGGATCGCGAGACATCTGGTCGACGACCGAACGAGGCGCTTCGCCGGGGAAGGCCGTCACCGTGTTCGTTCCGGCTTCGAAGCCGAAGTCTGTGCACAGCGGATCCCAGCCGGTGTCGCCGTCGCCGTTGCCGGGGCCAGGCGCAGCCGCGATCCCGCCTTCGATTTCAGCGAAGCAGAAGCCCACCTTGCCGGGCTGGCCCAACGCTGCCCGGTCAACCTCGCCGGGCCGGCCTCCGCCGACGTTTCGCACAATCAGTTGCACCGCCCGGCCGATGGTGCTGTTGGCACGGTTGCCCTGACCGAAGACGTTGATGCCGTTGTTCATGCCGATCCGGCGCGCAATGGGGCCGTTGACGATGAACACAGGCCCCACCGGCATGGTGGTGGCCAGCATTCCGTGCATGTTGAACGTGCTGTTGCACACAGCAGTGAGTGCAGCCAGCACCACTGGGAAGTACTCGGGCCGGCAGCCAGCCATGACGGCGTTCGTGGCCGCCTTCTCGACTGTGCAGTCGGCGAGATCCGGTGCGACGTTGGCCACCACCTCGTCGGGGGAGCGTGTCGTGCCCGTGAGCATTGCCGCCACCCGTTCGGCGGTCGGAGGCACAAGCGGCAAGCCGTCAGACCAGCCGCGGTCGAACATCGCCTCGTGGACGTCCTCCTGGCTGCCGAACTCGACGCGGCGGGCGCTCATTGCTGAGCCGCCGAACCGGGCTTGGAGAGCGACAGCGTGAGCTGGATCCACCGATAGCGAGCCGCATCCGGGGCGCATCTCGGGCAGGCCGTCTCCCAGCTCGTCGAGGCCGGTGAACGACTCCCACTCGGTTCGGGACCAGCCCACGATGCGTCCGGCTTCAGCGCCGTCTTCAAAGCGCATCAGCGTCGGCACCGTCTCGATGTCGTTGTGCCACGAGAAGTCCAGGTCAGCGTCGTGCTGGGGGACTGACACCGTCTCGGGAAACGCAGGATCATCCTGAGTGAATACCGTCAGCACACCCCGGGCCTCGATGTCGCCCAGCACTGGCGCAATCAGCTCGCATGTCGGGCAGTCCCGCTTCACGACGGCAACCAAGCCATCGCGTAGCGCACTCGCTGCATCGCCGCTTGTTGTGGTCCCGCCTGCCTTCGAACTCATGGCCGGAGACTACATAGGGCCATGCAGAACGGACCGGGTGCTGCGAGCTCCAACGGAGACGGGGAACGGCCCCGGCGGCGTGTCTAGGGTTGCAACCGTGACTGACGCGAGCGACCAGCCGTCCATCGATTCCGGGCTCTTCCGCAACGTGCTTGGGCACTTCCCGACCGGCGTTGCCGCCGTGACCGCCGTCAACGAGGGCCGTCCCGTCGGCATGGCCATCGGCTCGTTCACGTCGGTGTCGCTGGATCCGCCGCTCGTGGCATTCCTGCCCACCAAGGACTCCACGTCGTGGGCCGACATTCGTGCGGCCGGCTCGTTCTGCGTGAACGTCATGGCCCAGGATCAGATGGCTACCTGCGGCGTCATGGCCAGCCGGGCCGATGACAAGTTCGTCGACCTCAGCTGGCGTCCCGGGCCGACTGGCGCCCCCATCATCGACGGTTCGATCGCCTACATCGACTGCACCATCGAGGCCGTGTACGACGGCGGCGATCACGACATCGTCGTCGGTCGGGTCGTGGGGCTCGATGTGCTCGACGCCAAGGACCCTCTGCTGTTCTGGAAGGGTGGCTACGGCACCTTTGCCTGAGGGCCTGATCGGGTACATGGGTGATCGGGTGATCGAGTGATCGGCACCGTCGCCCGGATAGCGCTGGGCGTCCTGTTCTTGGCATCGGGGGCGTTGAAGCTGCGTGACCCGTCATGGCCGGGCGCAGCCCGAGCCATAGGTGCGCCGCGCTGGACGATCTCGCTCATTGCGCCCATCGAGATCGTGCTGGGGGCGGGCTTGGCGGCCGGGGTAGCCGAGCCGTGGCCGGCGTGGCTGGCACTGGGGTTGCTAGCCGTCTTCAGCGCAGCGCTGGCGCTGGTGCTGCGCCGACCGCCTGAGGACAGGCCTGCGTGTGCCTGCTTCGGCCGCTGGTCCGCGAAGCCCGTCGGTGCCGGTTCGCTGTTTCGAAACGGCGCGCTCGCCGTGCTCGCGATCGTGGCCCTCGTCTAGAGCCTCTTACGCCACGCCGAGCACGTCGCAGATGAAGGCCAGGACGAACGCCTCATCGCGCCACGCGTTGTAGCGACCAGACGGGCCGCCGTGGCCGGCTCCCATCTCGGTGCGCAGCAGGATCGGCTTCGTCGACGTCGTCGTTTCCCGCAATTTGGCGACCCACTTGGCCGGCTCCCAATACTGCACCCGTGGATCGTTGAGCCCGGCGGTCACGAGCAGCGCCGGATGCTCGACGGCCTCCACGTTCTCATAGGGCGCGTACGACCGGATTGTCTCGAACGCCTCCGGATCGGCGGGGTCGCCCCACTCGTCGTACTCGGTGACTGTGAGCGGGATGTCGGGGTCCAGCATCGTGTTCAGCACGTCCACGAACGGCACTTCGGCAACCACGCCGCAGAACAATTCCGGCCGGCGGTTCACCATGGCGCCCATCAGCAATCCGCCGGCGCTGCCTCCACGGGCAGCGATCCGTGCAGGGTCGGCCCAATTGGCTGCTCCGAGATGCTCAGCGCACGCAGCGAAATCATCGAACGTGTTCGACTTCTTGGCCAGCTTGCCGCCTTCGTACCAGGGGCGGCCGAGCTCGCCGCCGCCGCGAACATGGGCGATCGCAAACAGAACTCCCCGGTCGAGCAGCGACAACCGCGCCGACGAGAACGACGCCGGCATCGGCATCTCGTACGCGCCATAGCCGTACAACAGGCACGGCGCAGGCCAACTGATGGCGCTCGGCTTCCACACCACGCTGATGGGGATTTCGGCACCGTCGGGGGCTGTCGCCCTGATGCGCTCGGTCTGGTATGCCGTCAGGTCGACGCCACCCAGCACCGGGAGTTGATCCAGCAGTTCTCGCTCTCGGTTGTCGAGGTCCAGTTCGAAGATCGACGGAGGCGTGACCATCGACGTGTAGCCGAAGCGGTACCGCTTGGTCTCGTATTCGGCATTCGAGCCGCCACCTGCCTCGTAGACGGGCTCGGGCATCTCGATCTCGAACCCCGGGCCCAGCGGGGATCCCTCGCCTGCGGAGCGGGTGTCGTGGACGTGCATCGACACCAGTCCGTCCTTGCGCTCGTGGACGACAGCGAAGTCGGCGAAGCAGTCCACGCCGTCGAGGCGGATCCCAGGCCGAGCACCGATGAGCTCCCGCCACGGGCGTGAGTCGTCCCCGTCTCCAGTCGGGAGCCGTGCTTCCATGAGGCGGAAGTCCTCCGCGCCGTCATTGGTGACGATGAGCAGGCGATCGCCCTGGTGGTCGATGCCGTATTCGATGCCTTGGCGGCGCTCCTGCACAAGCAACAGCCCTGAAGTCGGATCGTCGGCGTCGAGAAGGCGATGCTCGGAAGTGGTCTTCGACTCGCACCCGATCCCGATGTAGCGGTCGCTGCGGGAGGCTCCGACGCCGACCCAGAACCGCTCGTCGTCCTCCCGGTAAACCTCGACATCATCGGCAGGGTCGGTGCCGACGACATGGCGGATCACCCGATTCGGGCGCTGGGCGTCGTCGGTGCGCACGACAAACATGGTCGAGTTGTCGTTCGCCCAGACCAGGCCGTAGCTGAGGTCCGCCAGCCCGCAGCCCTCGGTAGGGATACCGGGCGCATCGAGCATGCGGCCGCTGGCGATCTCGAAGACCGTCAGCGAGTACTTCTCGTCGCCGTCGGTATCGGTGGTGTAGGCGAGCAGCCGATGATCGGGGCTGACTGCCAGATCACCGACAGCGAAGTAGTCGTGCCCTTCGGCCAGCTCGTTCTCGTCGAGCAGCACGGTCTCCTGGTCGTCAGTCCCGCCTCTGGGCCGCCGAACGTGGATGCCGTACTGGAGGCCCTCGACGGTGCGAGCCCGGTACTCCCATTCGTCCTTCGGCGTCGGCAGCGACTGGTGGGTCTCTTTGATCCGCGACTTGATCTCTTCGAAGAGGGTCTCGCGCAGATCCGCTAGGTGGTCGGTGGCTGCCTCGGTATAGACGTTCTCGGCTTCCAGGTGCTCCCGCACCATCGGGTCGTCGCGATCTCGTAGCCAATGCCACGGATCCTCGGTCTCAGTGCCGTGCACTCGCCGGACGTGCGACCGCTTTGGTGCCACTGGTGGCTGCGCCATGAGGTGCGCACAGTACCGGGCACAGGACTCCCGCCAACGGTCGAGGCGGGTGGTGAGCAGCCACGGCTGCGCCTAGCTTGGCGGCGTGCCTATCTACGCCCTTGGCGACTACGTGCCAGACATCCATCCCGATGCCTTCGTGATGCCTGAGGCAATCATCATCGGTCGCGTCACGATCGGTCCCGAGGCCTCGATCTGGTCGGGTGCGGTGCTGCGCGGCGACGACAACGACATCGTCGTGGGCGCCGGCACCTCGGTGCAGGACAACGCCGTACTGCACGTCACCGAGGAGTGGTCCACGACAGTGGGGGAGCGCTGCACCATCGGGCACCTTGCGCACATCGAAGGCGGCGTAGTGCACGACGAGGCGCTCGTTGGCACAGGCGCGATCGTGCTGCACGATGCCGAGATCGGTGAGCGAGCACTAGTTGGCGCCGGAGCGGTCGTGCCGGGGGGCATGAAGGTCCCGCCGGGCACCATCGCAGTCGGCACCCCGGCCAAGATCCGCGAGCACCCCGACACCGCTTCGCTGATCCTGCCGGGCGTGCAGAACTACCTGGACCGCCGAGTCCGCTACATGGGCGAGCTCCGCCGCATCGACTGATCCAGCGACCGGCTGCGTTATTCCTCGCTCAACAGCGCTTCGACCTCTTGGGCGAGGGTCGGCAGGCTCTTTTCCGCGACGTCCCAAACGAGGCGGTCGTCGACATCGGTGTACTGGTGGATCAGCACATTGCGGAAGGCGATGATGCGCCGGTGTGCGGTGATGCGAGCAGCAGCCGAATCGTCGCTCCGCGCAAGCCGTGTCATTGCTTCGCCGATGATCTCGAACTGTCGCTCGACCGCGGAGCGCAACATGGCATCGGCGAGATAGTCGGCGAGGGACTTGCCGCTGGTGAATTCCATGAGCGATTGCGTGGCCCGCCGTATGTCGTCGAGGTATTTCCGGCTCTCAAGCCTCATATACGGCGGTCCTGGTCTCCTCGATTGCCTTGAGGAAGTAGGGGTTCTTGATCGTTGAGTGGACTACCAAGTCGACTGCCCTTCCGAAGAGGTCTTCAAGGGCCTCCAGAAGTCCGAAGTACGTGTCGGCATAGTTGTCCAAGGCGGCAGGCCGAAAATCGACAATGAAGTCCAGGTCGCTGCGGCTGGGGTCGAATGCCCCCTGGGCGGCCGATCCGAACAGCTCGAGACGCTGAACGTTGAAGCGTTTGCACAGGCGCTCAACCTCGTCGGCTTGTTCCGCCACGGCGTTGATCACGCTTGCCCGCCCCCGTCGCGTTCCATGTTGACACGGTATCCCGTCTGCTGGGATTGGCCGCCGACCTGCTCACGACCAGAACGCGCGGCATGGCGCGGCGGTAGCGTCGCAACCCATGAGCATGGGAAGCATCGACTTGGGACGTGTCGGCATCTGGACGGGGGCGCTCGACGCGCTGCCGTCCGTGCAAGGTGTGGAATTCGTCGCCGAAGCGGAGGAACTTGGCTACGGGGCCTTCTGGGTCCCCGAAGCTGTCGGACGTGACCCATTCGTGGCTGCCGCCCGCCTGCTGGAGGGCACCAGCACCATCAAGATCGCCACCGGCATTGCCAACATCTACGCCCGCGACCCCATGACGATGGCCAACACGCTGCGCACCATCGACGAGGCCTTCCCAGGGCGTTTCCTGCTGGGCCTCGGCGTCAGCCACCACCACCTGGTCGAGTACATCCGCAAGCACGACTACTCCCGGCCGCTGAGCTACATGCGCGAGTACCTCGAGCGCATGAACAAGGCCCGCTTCATGGCCCACGGCCCTCAAGACTTGCCCGAGGTCGTGCTGGCGGCCCTCGGCCCGAAAATGCTGGAGCTGTCGGCCACTGCCACCGCCGGCGCCCACCCCTATTTCGTGCCGCCGGAGCACACAGCGATCGCCCGGGAAACCATGGGCCCCGACGCCGCGCTGTACCCCGAGCAGATGGCGATTCTGGACACCAACGCCGAGTCGGCCCGGACCTTGGCCCGCAAGAACATGGCCATCTACTTGGGCTTGCCGAACTACGCCAACAACCTGCTGCGGCTGGGCTTCACCCAAGCCGACATCAACGGCGGCCCCTACGGGGGACCGTCGGACAAGCTGGTCGACGCCATCGTGGCCTGGGGCACCGAAGAGGATGTCAAAGCCCGTGTGGAAGCCCACTTCGATGCCGGCGCCGACCACGTCTGCGTGCAGGTTCTGGCCCCCAATCCTGACGCTGCATTCGACGGCTGGCGCCGCCTCGCCCCCGCCCTGTGCGGCTGAGGCCCTGATCGGCGGCGGGCCGCATGGTTCTGGGTCGTGTGCACAGCCGCCCGCACCCGGACAGAGGTACGGGCGGCGTTAGGCTGAACCCATGACCGACACCGCCGAAGCCGCCATTGGAATCGACCTCGGCAAGTACAAGCTGGGGTGGAGCGACGAGGAAGACTACGTCTTCAAGCCGCGCAGGGGCTTGAACGAAGAGATCATCCGCGAGATGTCCGCGCTCAAGAAAGAGCCCAAGTGGATGCTCGACTTCCGCCTGCGGTCCTACAAGATCTTCCAGCGCAAGCCCATGCCCAACTGGGGCGGGGACATGTCGCAGATCTACTTCGACGACATCTACTACTACATCAAGCCCACCGAGGGTCAGGTCGACGCCTGGGAAGAGCTGCCCGACTCGGTCAAGGACACCTACGAGAAGCTGGGCATCCCCGAGGCCGAGCGCAAGTACCTCGCCGGCGTAACGGCGCAGTACGAGTCTGAGGTCGTCTACCACCGCAATCGCGAAGATCTCGAAGCTCAAGGCGTGCTGTTCAGCGACATGGACTCCGCCGTCAAGGATTACCCCGAGATGGTGCAGCGCTACTTCGGCAAGCTGATCCCGCCGGGCGACAACAAATTCTCAGCGTTGAACTCGGCTGTGTGGTCCGGCGGGTCGTTCATCTATGTGCCGCCCGGTGTCGAGGTGGAGATGCCGCTGCAGGCGTACTTCCGCATCAACGCCGAGAACATGGGCCAGTTCGAGCGGACGCTGATCATCGCCGACGAAGGCGCCACGGTGCACTACATCGAGGGCTGCTCGGCCCCGGTGTACACGACCGACTCGCTGCATTCAGCCGTCGTCGAGCTGGTGGCGCTGCCGGGCGCACGCATCACCTACACCACCATCCAGAACTGGTCGAACAACGTGTTCAACCTGGTCACCAAGCGCGCCGCCGCCTACGACGAGGCCCACGTCGAGTGGATCGACGGCAACATCGGCTCGCGCCTCACCATGAAGTACCCGGCCGTGTACCTGATGGGGCCCAAGGCCTCGGGCGAGGTGCTCTCGGTTGCCTACGCAGGCGCCGGTCAGCACCAGGACGCCGGGGCGAAGATGGTCCACGCAGCGCCTGAGACCACCTCGAAGATCGTCTCGAAGTCCATCTCCAAGGACGGCGGACGCACTACCTACCGCGGGCTGGTGCGGGTCGAGGAAGGCATGAGCGGTTGCCGCAGCCACGTGCAGTGCGACGCCCTCTTGCTCGACCAGGACAGCCGCTCGGACACCTACCCGTACCAGGAGATCGGCTCACGCGATGCCGAGATCGGCCACGAGGCCACGGTGTCCAAGGTGGCCGACGAGCAGCTCTTCTACCTGATGAGCCGAGGCCTGTCCGCTGAACAGGCGATGGGCATGGTCGTGAATGGTTTCATCGAGCCGGTGACGCGCACCTTGCCGATGGAGTACGCCGTCGAGTGGAGCCGGCTGATCGAACTTCAGATGGAGGGATCGATCGGCTGATGCGCAGCCCAAAAGACTTCTTTGCCCCGCTGGCGCTCGGGGCGCCTCAACCGCTGCGCGAGGTTCCGTTCCGGCCCTCGCGGATGATCCATTTCTTCGATCCGTCGAATGAACGGATGCGGGCCAAGGTGCCCGACATCGCGCCCACCGTCGACGTGCTGCTGGGCAACCTCGAAGATGCCGTGTCTGGCGACAGCAAGGACGCCGCCCGGGCGGGACTGATCGAGGTCGGCAAGGCCTGGGAACCGGGCCACACCCAGCTGTGGACCCGTGTGAACAGCCTCGACTCGCCGTGGTTTCTCGACGACGTCTGGGCGCTGTGTCACGAGATCGGGGACAAGCTCGACGTGATCATGGTCCCGAAGGTGGAAGGCCCCTCCGACATCCACTACGTGGACCGGTTGCTGGCGCAGCTCGAGGCTCGTGTCGGGCTCGAGCGACCGCTGCTGGTGCACGCCATCTTGGAGACAGCCCGCGGCGTCGCCAACGTGGAGTCGATCTGCCTGGCAAGCCCCCGCATGCAGGGCCTGTCGCTGGGACCGGCAGACCTCGCTGCTGACAGACGCATGAAGACGACCCGGGTCGGCGGCGGCCATCCGGGGTACCTAGTGCGCACCGATCCAGTGCCCGACGTTGACGACGACGTTCGGACGTCGTTTCAGCAAGACCTGTGGCACTACACCCTGGCCCGCATGGTGGATGCCTGCGGCACCGCCGGGATCCTTCCCTACTACGGGCCGTTCGGCGACATCGCCGATCCCCTCGGATGCGAAGACCAGTTCCGCAACGCCTACCTGCTGGGCTGCGTCGGAGCGTGGAGCCTGCACCCCAGCCAGATCAACATTGCGAAGCGCGTGTTCAGCCCCGAGCCCGCCGAGGTGGCGTGGGCGCAGCGGGTGGTAACCGAGATGGGCGACGGCACGGGCGCAGTCATGATCGACGGCAAGATGCAGGACGATGCCACGGTCAAGCAGTGCCGGGTGGTGCTGGGGCTGGCTCGTGATCTGGCAGCAGCCGATCCCGATCTGGCGGCGGCCTACGGCCTCGAGACCGCCTGAGAATTTCCATGAGCTCCGGCACCGCCAACCCCCGCCCGCGGCGCTCGGTGCTGTACATGCCCGCAGCGAACGCCCGGGCGCTCGAGAAGGCCCGCAGCATCGACGCCGACGCTCTCATCTTCGATCTCGAAGACGCTGTGGCTCCCGATGCGAAGGAAACCGCCCGCGAGGGTGCGTGCGCCGCTGCATCTTCAGGCGAGTACGGCTATCGGGAGCTGACGATTCGCTGCAACGGGCTCGACACTCCGTGGGGGCGTGACGACATCACTGCCGCCGGTGCTGCGGCACCGTCCGCGGTGGTCATCCCCAAGGTGTCAGGCGCCGCTGATCTGGCAGCGGTTGCCGGCCTGCTCGAGGCAGCGGGCGCGCCCGAATCGGTTCGCATCTGGGCCATGATCGAGACACCGGCGGGCATTGGCAACGCCCGCGAGATCGCCAGTTTCGACCGAACCGATGCCGTAGTGATGGGCACCAACGACATGGCCAAAGAATTGCGGGCCACCATCACGCCCGATCGTGCCGCGCTGGTGCCGCATCTGGCCACCTGCCTGGTGGCAGCCCGCGAGGCAGGCGTGAGCGCCCTCGATGGCGTTTACAACGACATCCGCGATGCCAATGGATTCGCCGCAGTCTGCCGACAGGGAGCAAACCTCGGCTTCGACGGCAAGACGCTGATACATCCCGGCCAGGTCGAGCCGTGCAATGGAGCCTTCTCGCCCAGCCTCGATGAGCTGGATTTCCACCGTCGGGTCATTGAAGCTTTCGAAGAAGCGGTCGCAGAAGGTCGTGGGGTGGTAACCGTAGACGGCAAGATGGTCGAGAATCTTCACGTGGACGAGGCGCGGCGGGCCATTGCGCTCGCCGACGCGATTGCACAGCGCTGAGGGAGGTAGCTGCCATGCCGATGCGGACGAACTGTCAACACTACGAGAGCCGGACGTATCCGAACGGTGACACTGTGCGCAAGTGCAATCTCGACCTTGCACCGGAGGCCCCGTGGCGCTGCCCGGAGGATTGTCCCTCGTACTCGCCCCGGCGCCTCGATATCGGATGGCAGCACGGTTCGCTGGGCGTTCAGAATTTCGCAAAGGAACCCGAGAGCATCGGCCAGGACGACTCCATTGCGGCGCTGCTGGACGAGGCCGAGGACATCGTGAATATGGCGGGTCCGCGCATATTTGAAGAGGTCGCTGCCGAGCATGCTCGAACCAAGGGACTCCGGGCCAGAATGCGAGGTCGCAGCGGCAAGAAACAGCGCAAGAAGCGCCGCAAGGGCAACTGAGCCCGTCGCCGACACGCCGATAGCCTCCGAATAGTGTTCACACCCAATCTGGTCGACGCGCTCGACGGCTCCGACGCGTTGACCAAGCGGCGTCGCATCGCCGCGGACCGCGCGGCCGCACTTGGCTTGCCGTCGTTCACTGAAGAGGTCTGGCGCTACACCCCGATCGACGATCTCGACGCTGATCGGTACACATTCGCCGCGCCCGGCGGCGTTCCGGGCCCGGCGGGCCTGATGGCCGGCGTCGATGACGCCGCCGCTGCGGTTATTCGCATCACCAATGGTGTCGTCATTGACGTGTCGGTGCAGGCCGACGGCATCCGGGTGAACACGCTCGATGATGGCGTCGAGGACCTGATCGGCACCGTGGCTCCCGAGGGTCCGGACGTTTTTGGCGACTGGAACCTGGCGCTGGCCACCGCGCCTTTGGCTGTCAGCATCGATCCGAAAGCCGTCATCACAGCGCCGATCGTCGTACATGTCCACACCGATGTCGATGGGCTGGCATGGTTCCCCCGGCTTGTCGTGATGGCCGGACGCATGAGCCAGGCCACGGTGATCGAGCACTACACCGGCGGAGACGCGCCTGCACTCATCTGCCCACTCACCGAGCTGAGCGTCGGCGACGGTGCCCACCTCGGCCACCTCACTGTGCAGGAACTCGGCAACGCCGCGTGGCAACTCGCCAACCTCTGCTCCGATGTGGGCCGAGACGCCAATCTGCGGATCGGTCATGTGGCGATGGGCGGCGCATACACCCGTGCTCGCATCGGCACAGACATGACCGGCCGTGGCGGCCACAGCGAAATCGACGCCGTGTACTTCGGCCGTGACACCTCCACGCTGGATTTCCGCACGTTCCAAACCCATGTGGCACCTCACACCACCTCTGATCTGCTGTTCAAAGGGGCGGTCGACGACCACGCCCGGGTGGTCTACACCGGGCTGATCCGCATCGAGGCGGATGCCCACCACGTCGTAGCCGATCAGACAAATCGCAACTTGAAGCTGTCCCCGCATGCGTGGGCCGAGTCGGTGCCGAACCTCGAGATCGAGAACAACGACGTGCAGTGCAGCCACGCCTCCTTCATCGGTCCCGTCGACGCCGACCAGCGCTTCTACCTCGAGAGCCGTGGCGTACCGACCGACGTGGCCGAGGCACTCGTGGTGCGGGGCTTCTTCGACGAGGTCCTCGATGCGCTGCCGTCGCAGCAGATCTCTGTGTCGGTGCGTCGGCGAATCGATGAATTGGTGTCCACGGCCGTCATGGAGACGGCGTGATGGATACGGCCGTCATGGGGACGGCGTGATGGATACGGCCGTCATGGAGACGGCGTGACGAGCCCGACCGCCGAGGTCCGCACCGTGGTGCTGTGCCAGCGTGATGACGTACCTGACGGCGAAGCACGACGCTTCGATGTCGACGGTCATCGCATCGCGCTCGCACGCATCGGCGACGACTTCTACGCCATCGGCGATCGATGCACCCATCAGAACTACTCGTTGGCCGATGGCTGGGTCTGGCCTGATGAATGCGCGCTGGAGTGCCCCCAGCACTCGTCGAGCTTCGACCTGCGCACCGGGCGGCCGAATTGCTTCCCCGCCACCCAGCCGGTGCCGGTCTATGAGATACGCACCCAAGGCGATGGCATTGCGGTGGTGCTGCCATGAGCGCAGGCTCTACTCACATACTGCGTATCGAGGGCCTGTGTGCGTCCGCGGGCGGTCAGAAGATCCTCCAAGGCGTCGATCTCGAAGTGTCCTCGGGACGGGTGCACGCAGTCATGGGCCCCAACGGCTCGGGCAAGAGCACCCTTGCGCATGTGGTGATGGGCCGACCCGGCTACGAGGTCACCGCAGGTTCGGTCACCTTTGACGGAATCGACGTCTTGAGCCTGGCCCCCTGGGAGCGAGCCCAAGCCGGACTGTTCCTGGCGATGCAGCATCCGACTGAGGTGCCAGGTGTCTCCGCAGCTCAGGCGCTGTCCGAGGCGCTTGCGTTGCGGGCCGGCAATGACGGCTCGGCTGCCGATCGGCTGGAACAGACCCGGGTCTTGCTCGAAGCCGAAGCAGCCGCAGTCGGGCTGAAGGCTGAGCTGGTGGCGCGCCCACTGAATGTCGACATGTCAGGCGGCGAGAAGAAGCGGAACGAAACGGTCCAGCTGGCGGTGCTGCAACCGCGCATCGCCATCCTGGACGAGATCGACAGCGGCCTCGACATTGACGCCTTGCGAGCGTGCGCCAAACGCATCGAGGCGCTCACTGAGACCGGCCTGGGTGTCCTGGCCATCACGCACTTCACCCGGATTCTGGAGTACCTCCGACCCGACGAAGTCCATGTGATCGTGGGCGGCCGCATCGTGGACTCCGGCGGGCCCGAGCTTGCGGACGCGCTCGAGAAAGACGGTTACGCGCCGTACCTGCCCGACGAACCTGAGGCTGGCGTGACGGTGTCCATCGGCGGGCTCGGCAGCTCCCTCGCTGCAGGGGCGGGGCCGTCACCCGCCGACGATCCGTTTGCTGACCCCTGGGCAGACCCGCTCGATGAATTGGGCTGAGCGCCGCTGAGTCTTCCTTGACGCGAGCGGCACAGCGCGCTTTCGATGTGCCTGCCGATTGGTGTTGACTGGGCAAGGGGAAACATGGGGAGGATGATCCAATGGCACGAGAGCTGTTGTCGCAGGACGAACTTGCAGGACTAGCGGCCGAGTTGGGGGACTGGGAAGTGTCGGGCAGCCGAATTGCGCCGCACGTTTCGCTTCGGAAGCTTCGTGGAGGCCTTCGGATTCATGACTTCCGCGGCCCTAGTGGCAGAGAAGATGAACCACCACCCCAATTGGTCGAACGTGTACAGCACGGTCGAGGTTGCGCTGAACACGCACGACCGCGGCGGCGTGACCGAATTGGATGCTGCACTTGCGCGCGCCATGGACGGTTTGGCGGGCGGCGCAAGCTGATCGCTGTTCGATGGCTCGCAGACGCCTGAAGCGGCGCAACAAGAGGGATCGATCCGCATCTCCGCAGATGGTGGAGGGAACGATCGAGTCGAAGCCGGGCGCGCGCCGCCTGCTGCATCAGCTCTTCGAAGCATGGGTGCGCCTGCGGCCGGCTCGGGTCACGCTCGGTGTGCGCGGACTCGTGGTCGACCCTAAGGGCCGGATCTGCTTGGTCCGGCACACCTACCGGGACGGCTGGTTCCTGCCAGGCGGCGGCGTGAAGCCACGCGAGACGCTTTCGGAGGCGGCAGCCAGAGAGCTGCGTGAGGAGACCGGCATTGTCGTTGCCGAGGCTCCCCGGAAGGTGCTCGGCGTGTACTCCTCGCGCCATGGGCGTCGCAGCGACCACATCGTCGTGTTCGTCGTCACCGATTGGCGGGTTGAAGAGTCCGTCTCGCCCGAGATAGCCGAGGTGGCCTTCTTCCCCCCCGGCGAGCTGCCGCCAGGCACGACGCCCGGCACCTCACGTCGAATCTCCGAGTGGATGACCGGAGTCCCACCCGGCCACCGCTGGTAGCCGCGAGCGACAAAGCGGGGCGTTACGGGCTGTGCCGCAGGCGCCCGCTCCATGCGTTCGCACTGCAAGAAACTTGGTAGGGATGTGCCTGTCACCAAGTAGACTCTGATCATGAACTCAGTGCGCGAGTATTTGGTGTCCTCGTCAGGTCAGATGTCGCTGCCTGCAGCGGCGCGCCATCGGTGGAGTCTCGACGACGGCGGCCCCGTGGATGTCCTCGATCTTGGATTCGGGGTGCTCACCGTGCCCGTCGGGCAAGGGCGTCGGCTCTTAGGTGACCTGTTGGGCCGCGAGGAGCATGCCGCCTTCGTCCGGACGCTCAGCGGCGATCCGGGCCTTGCCACGACATGAGCCGGATTGTCCTCGACGATCATCTCCTGCGTGATCTGCTCGCGGACGAGGTGGGCTCGGACCTCGCGCTAACGCTGGCGGAACACTCGCCTGCGACAACAAACCTCTACTTGGTGCGCCTGTGCCGGAGCGTCGTCGCAGCCTCCGGCGGCGCGCTCACCGGTTCATGGCCGCAGGCTGCCCGTGGCGCGCTCGGCCGTCGATTGGCGATGCTGGGTGACGATGTCGAGGTTGTGCCGATGCGCTTGCTCGCATTTCGCATGGCCGAGCTTGCCGATTCGTATCGCCTGTCCAGCCTTGGCGCCGAAGCAGTCGCTGCTGCGGAGCATCTCGGTGCACCCCTATATGTGTGGTCCGGTGACGACGGGCCACGAATCCGCGCAGCGATGGCGGGCATCGAAGCCGAGTACTGCCTACTCGATGCCTAGCTGAGGAGATGCCGGAGGAGCGTGGTCTCTACGAATACGTGTGCGGCCACCTCGAAGGCCAGAAGTTATACTGGCCAGTATGACTCACAAGGTCGGGCCGAAGGGCCAAGTCGTGATTCCGAAGGAAATCCGTGATCAGCTCGGCATCCGCCCGGGTGATCGTGTGAGTTTCTGGTGTGACGGCGACGCGGTGAGCGTCCGTCGCGTCGACGACATTCGCTCGTTAGCAGGTTGCCTGCCGTCGGATCCCGACTTGGCCGTGGAGCTGCTGGCAGAACGGCGAGCTGACCGAGAACGCGAAGACGCCCGTGAGGCCGCGTTTGGAGCGCTGCTTGCCGACGACCAACCAGCCGGTCGCACTGCCTGATGGCCGTCGTTCTCGATACGTGGCCGGTGATGCATTTTCTGCAGGGCCGGGATCCGATCAGGACCATGACGACTGAATTGCTGGAGCGCAGCGATGCCGTGATGTCGTGGATCAATCTCGGCGAGGTTTTCTACTCGGTGCGTCGCCGGTGGGGCGCAGAGGCAGCCGACAGCGTGTTGCAACGGCTCTCGGCAAATGTGACAGCCGATATTCCAACGCCGACACGGGTCATCGAAGCGGCGACGCTCAAGTCCGAATACGCAATGTCGTACGCAGACGCGTTCGCGGCCGCCACCGCGATCGCTCACGATGCCGAACTTTGGACCGGCGATCCTGAATTGCTCCGACCCGACGCGCCCTGGCGCTGGCGCGACCTTCGCGCCGAGCGATGACGCACTCAGACGGGCACCGCAGATGATCAGAGGCGGGGGGTGCGGGGTGGGTGACCCATGAGGATGCGGCCGTAGCCCTCTAGCGCCGGGTCGAGCGCGGTGATCGCGTGCATGTTGATGGCCTGCAGATCGGCTTGGAAACGGCCGATTCGGTTGGTGTCGCGAACACCGCGGCCGCCGGTTGCCAAGTAGAGGGTTTCGACGGCCTCCAGGCAGCGACGCACGGCATAAGCGCAGTCGAGCCGCACGCGTGCTCGCAGCGCGAGTTCCATGAACTCTCCGTCTCGTGCGGTGTCCATGATCAGCTCTGCGGTTCGCCGCAGGAGCAGCTCGCCCTGGTCGATCAGCGCATGGGATTCGGCGAACTGTCGATGCGTCAGCGGCCAATCGGTCTGCAGCACGTCGACGTGGCTGATGACCTTGCCGTCCACTTCCTCGGCGAATGCAGCCAGCGACGCCCGGGCGGCACCGATCGCGACGGGCGTGAGGGCGTACGCCAAGGTCGGCATGAGCGCACTGCGCTGGATCCAGCCGCTGTTGCGGGCCATGCCGGGTGTGTCGCCTGAAGCCAGCACTTCGCCGGGGGCGAATCGGTGCTCGGGCACGTATACGTCCTTGGCCACGATGCTGCTGCTGCCCGTGGCTCGCAGGCCGTTGGCGTGCCAGTCATCGAGGAAGGAGACCTCGTCGGCGGGCAGGACGAACATGCCCGAAATCGGCTCGCCGCCGTTTGGCGACGGGATGTGACCGCCGAGGACGATCCAGCCGGCGTGGTCGATACCCGACCCGAACGGCCAGAAGCCGTTGAGCGTCCAGCCTCCGTCGACCGGGACTGTGTCGCCCCGATCGGTCAGCACTCCGGCGACGTAGGTGTCAGGACCGCCGGCGTAGATCTCTTCCTGGCAGGCATCGGGCCAGTGCCCCGCCAGCCAAGCGTGAGCGTTGCCGACGCATGCCAGCCAGGCGGTCGACGGGCAGCCCTCGGCCAGCACCGCGTGAACTTCGAGATAGGTGATCCAGTCGAGTTCCTGACCGCCGTTGGCGCTCGGCTGTCCGATCGTGAGCAACTCGGCGGCCCGCAACTCGTCGATGGCGTCGGCGGCGATCTGGCGGGCCCAGGGATCGGCCGCCGCTCGGGCGGCCAGCTTCGGGGCGATCTGGCGTGCCCGCTCGACGAGTTCGGTACGGCGAGCGGCCTGGTCAGTCATGGTCCCCCTTATCGCCGTGTGCGGGCGGACCGATCCGCAGGAAGGCTCACCCCGCCCCGGAAGTCTCGTCGAGGCCGCTCGCAAGCGCATTCCAGCCCAGCGTCGCGCACTTGATTCTCACCGGGAACTTCACCACGCCCCGCAGCGCTTCCAGATCGCCGAGCCGGAGCGCTCCGCCGTTGGACCCAGCGGCATCCCCCAAATGCGCTTCGGATCCGTCTCCGCCGATGGTTTCTTCGTGGATGGACATCATGGCCTTGAAGGCACGGGTGAGATAGCGGATCTCGCTCGCGGACTTGCCGATGACCGCCGAGGACATCATCGAAGCCGATGCCTGGCTGATCGAGCAGCCCTGGCCGCCGACCCGCAAGTCGGTCACGGTGTCGCCGTCCATCTCGAAGGTCAACACGACCTCGTCGCCGCACAGCGGGTTGAAGCCCTCGCTGCGATGCGCCGGCGGGCTTTCCAGTTCGCCGCGGTTGCGCGGGTTCCGGTAGTGGTCGAGGATGATCTCTCGGTACAGGTCTTCGAGCCCAGCCATCGGGTTTCGTTCCGCCTCAGTCCTGGTGCCTCTAGCGGCCGAACAAGGTGCCGACGTCGTCGAGCGCCTCTGCCAGCGAATCTACGTCGGAAGTGTCGTTGTACACGTACAGCGATGCCCGCGTCGTGGCGGTGACGCCGAGGCATCGCATGAGCGGCTTGGCGCAGTGGTGTCCCGCCCGCACGCACACGCCGCTTTGGTCGAGCACCTGGGAGATGTCGTGGGGGTGCACATCGCGGTACACGAACGACAGCACGCCGCCGCGCTGCGCGGGCTCCGAGGGACCGTGCACGGTGATGTCGTCGCCATGGCGGTCGGTGAGCGTGCGCAGCGCGTAGCCGGTGAGGCTGACTTCGTGGGCGCGCACGGCGTCCATTCCGAGGCCTTCCAGGTACCGCACGGCGGCCCCGAGGCCCACGATCTCCGCGATGGGCGGGGTACCAGCCTCGAACTTGTGGGGCACCGTGTTGGGCCGGAAGCCCTCCTTGGTGACGTCAAGGATCATCTCGCCCCCGCCCAGAAACGGCGGCATCGCCTCGAGCAGCTCGGAACGGGCCCACAGCACGCCCACACCGGTCGGCCCGCACATCTTGTGGCCGGTGAACACCATGAAATCGGCGCCCAGCGCGCCCACATCAGTGGGCAGGTGCGGCACGTACTGGCTCGCGTCCACGCTGATCAGCGCACCTGCGTCGTGGGCTGCGGCCGCGAGTCGGGGGATGGGGTTCAGCGTGCCCAACACGTTGCTCATCGCCGTGACCGACAGCAATTTCGCCCCGTCGAGCAAACGGTCCAGGTCGGTCAGGTCCAGGTAGCCGTCAGCGGTGATCGGAATCCAGCGGATCTCGAACCCCCGCTCGGCCGCCAGGATGTGCCAGGGCACGATGTTGGCGTGGTGCTCCATCTCGGTGAGCACAATCGCATCGGCAGGGCCAAGGTTGGAGCCACCCCATGATCGGGCAACCAGGTTCATCGCCTCGGTGGCGTTCTTGGTGAAGATGATCTCGTCGGCACTGGGCGCCGAAATGAAGCGAGCGACATCCGCTCGGGCACTTTCCATCTGCTCGGTGGCCGCCGCGGCGATCTCGTACGCGCCGCGATGGACGTTGGCGTTGATGGTGCGGTAGTAGTTGTCCATGGCGTCGAGCACGACTGCTGGTTTCTGCGACGACGCCGCAGAGTCCAGGTAGACGATCGGATGGCCGTGGACGCTGCGTTCGAGCAGCGGGAATTGCGCTTTGACCGTCGCATCGATGGGGCCGTCGATCGCGACGTCGCCCCCGGTGCTCACGCCGCGGCCTTCTGCTCGAAGGGTTCGTAGCCGTCGCGTTCGAGTTCGGCGGCCAGTTCGGGACCGCCCGAGGCCACGATCCGCCCGTCGACCAGCACATGCACATGGTCGGGTTCGATCTCGTCGAGCAGGCGCTCGTAGTGGGTGATGAGCACGACGCCCATGTGCGATCGCTCGGCGCGAACTTGCTGCAGGCCCGTTGCCACTACTCGCAGTGCGTCGATGTCGAGCCCCGAATCGGTCTCGTCCAGAATGGCCAATTCAGGCTCGAGCAGGGCCAGCTGCAGGATCTCGTTGCGCTTGCGCTCGCCACCGCTGAACCCTTCGTTGAGGTAGCGGTCCATGAACGACTCATCCATGCCAAGCCGTGACATCCATTCGCCCATCGCGACGTAGATCTCGATGGCCGACACGTCCTCGCCACGCCGTGCTGAGACTGCTTGGCGCAGGAAGTTGCGCACCGACACGCCAGGGATGTGCTGGGGGTACTGGAAGGCCAGGAACAGCCCGGCCTTGGAGCGGGCGTCGGGATCCCATTCGGAGATGTCGTCGCCTCGGAAGCGGATCTCCCCGCCGGTCACCTCGAATTCGGGCGATCCCAGGATCGTCGTTGCCAGCGTCGATTTGCCCGACCCGTTGGGGCCCATGATGGCGTGGCACTCGCCCGCGTTGACCGTCAGATCCACGCTCTGGAGGATCTGCGGTCCCTCAACAGCTCGGACACCCAAGCCATCGATCTCGAAGAGGGGTGCGCCCGAGGCAGCGTCCGGCGCTAGGCCGCCCAGTGTCATGCGGCTCAGTGTATGGCTGGCCCCAAATGCCCCAACCGGGGCTCAGGTCGTAGACCCGCAGCCCTCAGTCCCAGAGGCTGTCGACCACGTCGAGCCAGAGCTGGGTGGTCAGCGCCAGCGATTCGACGTCGATGCGCTCGTCGTTGCCGTGGAAGCGGGCGCCGTAGTCGCCGCCGTCCAGTTCGGGGCTGAACAGTCCGGCCCCGTAGGCCACAGCGCCCATGTCCCGGTACACGCGGGAGTCGGTGAACCCGATGATGAGCTGCGGGGTGAGCCGAGCCGTCGGGAAACGCCGACCCACCGCCACTTGCAGCGCGTCCCACAGCGGCGTCTCGACGCGGCTGACCGAGGCAGGGTCGTTCATGATGATCTCGACCTCGACATCGCCGGCCAGATCGCCGAGCGCCTCATTCAGGTGCGCCTGCACTTCCGCTGTGCCCTCGCCGGGCAGCGTGCGCACATCCACCTCGATGTCGACGTGGTCCGGGATCACGTTGGTCTTCATTGTGTTGGGCGCACCGATGACGTTCGGCGAGAACGAGGTGTGGGTGCACGAGTACAGGTGCGCTGCCACCGAAGCGCTGGGATGGGCGTCGAGCCAGTCCTCGATGAGTGCCTCGTCCAGCATGATCGCCTTGGTCTCGTCGTCGACACCGAGCGTGTCGACCTGTTCCCGCCATAGTTCGTGGAACCTCGGCGGCGGGCGGTACTGCGAGATCCGGTGCACCACTGCGGCTGCCCTGACGAGGGCGTTTTCCTGCCGGAACGGTCGTGAGCCGTGCCCGGGTACGCCCCGAACCCGCAAGCGTCGCCAGGCCACGCCCTTCTCACCCACGTTCATGCCGATGAACGGAGCTTCGGCCGAGCCCGAGTGCAAACCGCCGTTCTCGGTCAGCACGTAGTCGGCACTGATCGCGTCCCAGTGGTTCTCGGCCATCCAGCGAGCGCCGTAGGCCGAGCCGGCCTCCTCGTCGGCGCAGGCGAAGTAGATGAGGTCGCCCTTGGGCCGGTAGCCCGTCTCGGCCATATGCCGGAAGGCCACCGCCATCGAGGACGTGAGGTTCAGCATGTCCACCGCGCCGCGGCCCCACACCTCGCCATCGATGAGTTCCCCGCCGAAGGGATCACGGCTCCAGCCGTCGGGATTGACCGGCACCACGTCGGTGTGGCCCATCAGGCACAGGGTGGGCGCGTTTGGATCGCTGCCTTCGATGCGGGTGGCGAGCGACCGCCGGCCCGGAGCCGCATCGAATACCTCAAGATCCAGGCCAGCGCCTTCCAGGTAGGCCTGAATGGTGTCGGAGTTGCGAACCTCGCCCCCCGAGGTTGCTGTGCCGTAATTGACGCACTCATTGCGGATCAGTGTCTGCAGCAGCTCGACGGTCTGGCCGGTGCGACGGTTCTCATCGCTTCTCCCGGCAGCGAATGACTGGCTCATGGGCTGCAACTTAGGCGGCAGCTGTGGTCGAATGAGCCGATGGACACGAGCTCTGGGGACGAGGCGGGCATCTGCGGGCTGACCGCGACGCAGATGGCGGCGATGCTGGCGAACGGCGAGATCTCGGCGCGAGAGCTCCTTGCGGCACACCTTGAACGCATCGCCCAGGTCAATCCCGCCGTCAACGCCATCGTGACGTTCACACCGGAGCTCGCGGCCGAACGGGCGGCTGCCGCCGACGAGGCGCACGCCCGCGGCGAGTCGCTCGGGTTGCTGCATGGGCTGCCGGTGGCGCACAAGGACTTGGCGCTCACAGCTGGTGTCCGCACCACGATGGGCTCACCGTTGTTCGCCGACTTCGTCCCCGATATCGATGCGCTGGTGGTGGAACGTCAGCGGGAGGCCGGCGCGGTGATGGTCGGCAAGACCAATACGCCCGAGTTCGGTGCTGGCTCGCAAACGTTCAATCCGGTGTTCGGCATCACACGCAACCCCTATGACCTCGCAAAGACGTGCGGCGGTTCCAGCGGGGGAGCAGCGGTGTCGCTGGCCACCCGGATGCTGCCGCTGTGCGACGGGTCGGATCTCGGCGGCTCGCTGCGCAACCCTGCCGCGTTCTGCAACATCGTGGGCTTCCGGCCGTCCCCAGGACGGGTGCCTTCAACCACCTCGCAGGACGCGTGGTTCCCATTGGCGGTCGAAGGCCCGATGGCCCGGACCGTGGCCGACGTGGCGTTCTTCCTGCGAGCGCTGGCGGGCCCCGATGACCGCTCGCCGGTGTCGAACCAGGAGTCGCCGGAGGTCTTCGCAGGTTCGCTGGAGCGAGACCTCCGCGGCGTGCGGGTGGCGTGGTCACCCGATGCTGGTGGGCTGCCGATCGATCCTGCGGTTCGAGCCGCTACGGCGAACGTGCCTGATGTGCTCGCCGACTTGGGCTGCGAAGTTGTCGAGGCCTGGCCCGATCTGTCGGATGCCCCGCACATCTTTCAGGCCCGTCGTGCCTGGACGTTCGCCGTCGGTCACGGGCCACTGCTCGAACGGCACCGCGACCAGCTCAAGGACACTTTGGTATGGAACATCGAACGAGGCCTGTCGATGTCAACTGCCGAATACGCAGATGCATGCCGCCGCCACACCCAGCTGTTCGCCAGCGTCGATGCGTTCATGTCACCTGATGGCGGCGGCTTTGCATACCTGGCGTGCCCCACCACTCAGGTGCCCCCGTTCGATGTCGAGATCGAGTACCCCACCGAAATCGACGGTGTCGAATTCGAGACCTACATCGACTGGATGCGCTCGTGCAGCGACATCACCGTCACGACCCATCCCGCCATCTCGGTGCCCGCTGGCTTCACCACCGATGGCCTGCCCGTCGGTCTGCAGCTCGTCGGCCGCCATCGCGCCGACCGCTCGGTGCTCGAATTGGCCCACGCTTGGGAGTCCGCCACCCGCCACATTGACGTGCTCCCGTCACTGACCTGAGCATCCTGAACCCCCGAAAGTCTCCGTCTGCCCGGCAGGCGGCTCGGTAGCCTGCCGCCCGTGTCCGAGGCGATGTCTGAGGGGTCAGCAACGGCGATTGAGGCTCATGGACTCGTCCGCGACTTCGGTTCGGTGAGGGCGGTCGACGGTGTAGATCTGCAGGTCCGCCAAGGTGAGATCTTCGGTTTCTTGGGACCGAACGGTGCTGGCAAGAGCACGATCGTGCGCATGCTGTGCACGCTGCTGCGCCCGACGGCGGGCACCGCCAGGGTTGCCGGCTACGACGTGGCGAAGAATCCCGGTGAGGTGCGCATCCGCATCGGCGTCGCCATGCAAGACGCAGCGCTCGACGAGAAACAGACCGGCCGCGAGATCCTTGACCTGCAAGCCCGGCTCTACGGGCTACGCCCCACTGACCGGGCCGCATCCATTGAGCGCGCCATCGACCTCGCCGACATCGGCGACGCCATCGATGCCCGTATCTCCACCTACAGCGGCGGCATGAAACGGCGGCTGGACCTAGCGGCGTCGCTGATCCATGCCCCTGAAGTGCTCTTCTTGGACGAGCCCACGACAGGCCTCGACCCGGTGAGCCGAACCCAGGTATGGGACGAGGTGCGTCGCCTCAATGACGAGCTGGGCGTGACGGTCTTCCTGACGACGCAATACCTGGAAGAAGCCGATGTGCTGGCCGATCGGGTGGCGATCCTGGCCGATGGGCGCATCGTGCAACAGGGCACGCCCACCGAGTTGAAGCGGGCCGTGGGCGCCGACGTGATCGTGGTGGATCTCGAGCCCGAAGACATCGCTCGCGCGGCGGAGGCAGCGAAAGCCGTGCCTCAGGCCGACGATGTGACTGCGGGTCGCCATGGCATCACCATTGCGACTTCGGATGGCGCGGGGCTCGTCGGTGCCGTCGCGGTGGCGCTGGCCGGTGCCGATGTGCATCCAACAGCGTTCACCGTACGGACGCCCTCGCTTGACGACGTGTTCCTGCAGGCGACCGGCTACCGCATGGCCGCAGCCGAAGAGGCTGCGGCGGAGAGCACAGTCGCAGCCGAAGAGGCTGCGGCGGAGAGCACAGTCGCAGCCGAAGAGGCTGCGCCAGACCAGGCCGATTCGGTCGCCCCAGGCACACACCCCGACGGCGTGCACGCCGCAGCGGGAGGCGGGTGATGACTGAAGCCGCTGTCGCCCCAGGGGGAGGCCTGACTCACGGTGTCGGCTTCCTGACCGACATAGCGACGATCGCCAGGCGGGCTGTCCGAAGCGTGTTGCGTGAACCCGAGTACCTGATCCCGACGCTGATCATCCCCGTCTTCTTCTTTGTCGTGAATACCGGCGCCTTGGAGTCGTTCGTGGAGGGACAGGCGCCCTCGGGGAGCAATGTCGGCCTCGACTACCGGGCGTTCCAGCTTCCGGTCGCGATCATCTTTGCTGTCACGGGCATTTCTCGGGCGAGCGTGCTCGTGATCGACATTCAGTCCGGCTATCTCGACCGGATGCTCGTAACGCCGATCCGCCGGTCCACGCTGCTGTTCGGGCTGATGGTGGCTGACATCGTGATGGCGCTCGGACTGGCCCTGTTCGTGGTCGCGATGGGCCTCGCCTTCGGTGTGTGGTTCGAGACCGGCTTCTTGGGGTTCTTGGTCTTCTTGCTGCTCGCAATTGCTTGGAGCATTGCGTACAGCGGCATCCCCTACACGGTTGCGCTGCGAACCGGGAATCCGGCCGCGGTGAACTCGTCGTTCTTGATCTTCTTCCCGTTCGCGTTCCTGACGCCGTCGTTCCTGCCTCGAGAGCTGATGTCAGGCTGGCTCCGCACGGTGGCGGCGTGGAACCCGGTCACCTATCTCATGGAGGCGATGCGAGCGATCCTGTTCGAGGGCTGGGACGGGCTCATGATCCTCAAGGGAGCCGCCTCAATCGTGGGGCTCGCCATCGTGACCTTCTACATAGCGTTCAGGTCGCTCGGTCGCAGGGTTGCGACGGGTTAGACACAGCCGCCGGGTGGCGACCGGTGAGACCCAGCGGCTTACCAGCCTCGGTCGATCCACTCCTGCAGATGCGGTGACTCGTTGCCGATCGTGGTGTCGAAGCCGTGACCGGGTAGCACCATCGTGTCGCCCCCGAACGCCGAGAACATCCGGTCCTCGATGCTGCGGATGATCTGATCGAAGTCGCCGCCGAATCCCGTTGCGCCGGGTCCGCCCGGGAAGAGCGTGTCGCCCGTGAAGAGCAGCGGCGTGCCTTCGACATGGAAGCTCATGGAACCCGCCGTGTGGCCGGGATTGTGGATAGTGCGGATCCGCAGGCGACCCACCTCGATGACCGAGTCGTCCTCGAGAATGAAGTCGTAGCTCGGCAGCATCGATGAGTCTTCAGAAGTAATGCCGACCTCGATGCCCGCATCGCGAATGGCCGGGACCGCCTGTATGTGATCCCAATGACCGTGCGTCTCGACAACCTTGGTCACGCCAAGCGCCTGGCACACCTCGAGCAGACGCTCGTGCTCGTTCGCGGCGTCGATGAGCATCGCCTCGCCGGTCTCGGTGCAGCGAATGGTGAAGACGTTGTTGTCGAAGTCGTCGGGGAAGCCACTGGGCAAGTCACCCTCGATGGGGCGCACGACGTGCTTGTGGACTTCGATGCCGGTGGCGGACCAATGCAGAGCCATGCGTGCATCCTAAGAGGCAGCGCGAAAAGGTGTGCTCTCGGCTCAGGCAGCGTCGACCCGCACGGCGACCCGGTGCCAGCCCTCAGCGCCGTCGGGCCGCACATCCTTCGGTCCCTCGGGCTGCGTCATGCCGGTGCCGTCGATGGCCCGAACCTGCAGGGAGTGCGTGCCTGCGGTGGGCGTCCAGGCACGGTGCCACTGCACCCAGCTCTCGTCACCCAGCGCTTCGCCCACCTCGCATTGCTGCCACGCGCCGTCGTCGATACGCACCTCGACTGCGCTGATGCCTCGAGTCGGCGCCCAGGCGATGCCTGCAATGGCGGTCGGATTTCCGGCAACGGGCCGGTCGCCGTTGCCAGGCACGTCGATGCGGCTCTGCGTCTTCATGGGCCCCCGCTTGGACCATCCCCGTGGTACCCAGTAGCCGTCGAAGGCGTCCCAGGTGGTGAGGTTGATCTCCTCGATCCACTTCACCGCTGACACGTAGCCATACAGTCCCGCCACCACCAGGCGCGCGGGGAAGCCGTGAGCGGTGGGCAACGGCTCGCCGTTCATGCCGACGGCCAGCACTGCGTTGCGGCCGTCGCGCAGGAGCCCTGTCGGGAATCCAGCGGTCCAGTCGTCTACCGAGCGACCGACAACCTGGTCAGCGCCGTCTTGCACCCCTGCCCGGTCGAGCAGGTCCACCAGCGGCACACCAGTCCAGATGGCGTTGCCGACGAGACGGCCGCCGACACGATTCGACACGCACGACAGCGTGATGACGTGTTCGGACAGGTCCATCGCCAAGATCTCGTCGAAGGTCAGCTCGTAGGGGTTGTCGACCATGCCGGTAAAGCGGAGCTTCCAGTTGGCCGGATCGACCTGCGGCACCGTCAGCGCCGTGTCGATCCGGTAGAAGTCGTCATTGGGCGTCAGGTAACGGGAAATGCCGGCGACCTCGTCGAGCGTGTCCAGCGCGGCCACCTCGGCTGCTGCTGATCGGCGGGCCGCAGTCGTGGCGGTGGTCTGCGCTGCGGTTGGGGCACCTGCGGAGGCTGAGGTGGTGGGGGGCGCGGACGGATTCAGGTTGACGTTGGCCCGGGCGGTCTCCGCCGCCGAGGGGCCGCGTACGCGCCGTCCCAGCGCCACAAGGCCCACAGCCGCCACGCCGGCGCCGCCGACGCCGAGCAGGAAGGCCCGTCGGCTGGCATCGGGAGCTATTTCCGGAGTCCCTTCAGCAGCAGGTTCGAGGGGTGGTTGATCGTCGCTGAGTGCGGGGCTGCGGGCTGGTGCAAGTCGCAACAGCATTCTCAGCGTGACGTAGCCGAGCGCTGCTGCGATAACAGCAACGATCCACGAGCCGACGAACGGGCTCATCGGGTTGCGGGCTGCGGTCCACCCGCCGATGACACCGAACGCAGCGAAGCCTGCGATCGGCACCCAGCGTCGGCGTGACGCCATGGCACAGGCACCCAGCAGGCCGCCGATGATCAGCGACACGCCGACGATGCCGATTGCCAGCACCGCCTTGTCCTTCTCTCCGAACAACTCGATGCTCAGCTTCACGGCCCAGTCGGGCGAGTAGTCGACCAATGCCTCGCCGACGGCGACCACCAGCGACGGGATCGTGTCGACCAGTCCGTCGATCAGTTCACCGAAAGCCAGCGCCACGGCGGCGCCCGCAATGCCGGCCAGCAAACCGGCACCGGCACCTGGCCGCCCGATAAGCCGGCCTACCGCGCTGCCATTCGATGCGGCCGACGCGACCGGGTCCGTTGCCGGCGAGTCCGCGTCTGGGGTCTGGCTGGACCCGTCGCTCATTGCTGCACCGCCTTGTTGGCCGCATTGCCCGAACTGTGACGAATGCGCTGTCGTTGTTGAGTCATGTTCGCTTTCGGATCAGCATTGCGATCCGCCTCGTGCTTGCGCATAGCGTCCGTCACGAAAGCTAACGCCCGGCTCGCACTGCAGGTTCCACGCCGTCTGCGTGAGTCGCACTGAGCCGTTCCTGTGTCGGGGTGATAGAACTTCGCCTGACTATTGCGCTGGTGATCAGATTGCACTGGCTTCACCCGGCCCGGAGGCGCGTCCGTGAACTTCGCATTCACCGAGGAGCAGGAAGAGCTCCGCAACTTTGTCCGCTCGTTCCTTGAGGAGAAGTCCCCGGAGACCGCCGTACGCGAGCTGATGGAGACCGACGACGGCTACGACGCTGCCGTTTGGTCGCAGATGGCCACTCAGCTCGGCTTGCAGGCGCTGATCATCCCCGAGGAATACGGCGGGCAGGGTGCCAGCTACGTGGAGCTGGGCATCGTGCTGGAAGAGATGGGTCGCAGCCTGCTGTGCTCGCCCTATTTCTCCACCGTGGTGCTGGCCGGCAACGCCATCCTGCACTCAGGCAACGAGAAGGCCAAGGAAAAACTGCTCGCGGGCATTGCTTCCGGCGAGATCATCGCCACGCTGGCCCTGGCAGAGGCCAGTGGTCGCTGGGACGCCGACGGCGTAGAAGTCGAGGCCACCGACACGGGCGACTCGGCGACCATCACGGGCGAGAAGATGTTCGTGACTGACGGCGGAACAGCGAACCTGTTCGTCGTGGCCGCCCGCTGCAATGGCGGCATTCACCTGTTCACCGTCGAGGGCGACGCGGCTGGCCTCAGCCGGGAGAATCTCGCCACGATGGACCAGACGCGCAAGCAGGCCCGGATCTCCTTCAACAACACGCCTGCCACGCACCTGTGCGACACCGACAACTTCGCCTACATCGACAGAGTGCTCGACCTGGCCGCTGTGGCCCTCGCGAACGAGCAAGTGGGCGGTGCGCAATTCGTGCTCGACATGGCGGTGCAGTACGCGAAGGACCGCGTGCAGTTCGGTCGTCCGATCGGCTCGTTCCAGGCCATCAAGCACAAGTGCGCCGACATGCTGCTCGAGGTGGAGTCGGCCAAGTCGGCTGCGTACTACGCCGCGTGGTGCGCCGCAGAGATGAACGACGAGCTGCCATCGGTGGCATCGCTGGCCAAGGCGTACTGCTCAGAGGCCTACTTCCATTGCGCCGCGGAGAACATCCAGATCCACGGCGGCATCGGCTTCACGTGGGAGCACCCTGCGCACCTCTACTTCAAGCGTGCCAAGAGCTCCGAGCTGATCTTCGGCGATCCCGCGTACCACCGGGAGCAGCTGGCGCAGCGCATCGGCCTGTAGACCAGACAACGCAGAACGCAGTGCGGCCGGTGCGCCGCATGACACCTTTGAGGCCGAGGAGGCATCGGTGATCGCCATGGTCATCGTCATCTCGTTGGTGATCGGCTTTGTCGTCGCCGCAGGGGTCATCGGCACACAGGCTCAGCGCCTTGGCCGCCAGCGACGCGAGCCGGTGTGGCGTCTGGCTGAGGCAGCGGAGTTCGTCGCTGATCTGCTGCCGTTCGACATCGCTGCTGCGCTGGACGCTGACGAGCTCGAAGCGCTGCTTCGGCAGCATCTCAACCAACTGCAGTTCGGACCCGCTGAGTCGGCTGGCGTAGCGGCAGGCGACACCGACGGGGCGCCCAGCGATACCAGCACGACGATCACCGAGGATCGTTCGTCTGCGGCCGACCTGTACCGCTCCGCACGTCGCGAAGGTCTCGAAGTGACGCTCGAACAGGTCTACGCCGTCGTGGACGCGCACCTGGAATACCTGCGCCGGATCGGCGCACTCGCCGCCGTTTCCCCCAACGGCCGCTGAGGCCCTGGCCGAATCTCTCCCGTTCGGGCCTCGTTGGCCACGGCTCGGGTGAGGGGAGCGACCGTTGGACGGCAGAATATGAACATGGACATCCCGAGGGAGCTCGCCGGTTGTCGATTCGTCGGCGACAAGCGCAACCAGATCGTCTACGACATGGAAGTGGCAACCGTCGATCCCGCCGTCGCCGAGCAGCTGGCTGCGGCCGTCGCCGACATCGTGACGGCGCAGTCCTACGCCACTTTCGGACCCGACGAGCTGCCTGAAGCGCGCAACCGCGGCTATCGGCTGTCGCGGCTCTGTCGCTAGGAATCGCCGATGCTCCCCCCTACGGCGCTGCCCTCGCGCCGCCCCGGTCGAAACGCAGCGCGGTGAGCACCACCGTCACCGAGATCACCATCAAGGGCAGCCCGCATCTTGCGGCGCTGATGGTTCGGCCGACACGCTCGACGGGAAGTGGACCGGCGGTGGTGCTGTGCCATGGATTCCCCTCCAAGCAGCGACCTGGTGTTCCGAATCGCACGTACCAGCTCTTCGCGGAGCGCATTGCCGAAGCGCAGGGCTGGACGGTGCTCGCAGTCAGCTTGCGAGGCTGCGGTGAATCCGACGGCGACTTTTCCCTCCTCGGCTGGATCGACGACGTCGGGCGCTCGATCGAGCACGTCTTGGAAGACGGCTGCCGCGGTGTGTGGATCGTGGGCTCCACGACCGGTGGCTCGCTGGCCATCCTTGCTGGCGCACGCGACCCCCGAGTGCGCGGCGTGGCAGCCATGGCGCCCAGGGCTGATTTCGACGACTGGGCAGGCGACCCCAAGGCCTTCTTGGCGCACTGCCGCAATGTCGGTGTCATCAGATCCGAGAACTTCCCGCGCTCGCCAAGCGCGTGGAACCGTGAGCTGAAGCAGAACAGGGCGCTGGACGCCGTGCAGCGGCTCACCGACCGGCCGCTGTTGATCCTGCACGGCACCAACGACCGCCAAGTGCCCTATGAGGAAGCTCGCCACCTCGCGTCGCTGCACCCCGGTGCTGAGCTGCGCCTCATCGCGGGGGCAGATCATCGCATCCGCCATGACCCCCGAGCCGTCGCCATCCTGCTGGGCTGGCTGGAACACCAGGCCGCCGCCCAGTACACCTAGAACGCTGCGCCCTGCTGGGCGGTGCGCCGACGCGATCTGTAGGGCCGTGTGGACTCTTGCGGGACTGCCCTCAGCTAGATCGCGACGGCTCGGCTCTCGGCTGAAGCTGGTGCATTCAACACGGCCGGGCCGTCCGGCGACGGTGTGAAGTCGATGTCGTCGGCGCCAATCTTGGCCGCCACAATGCGAACGCCTGCTACTGACTCCGCGTCGGCCTTGGCCGACGAGAGCGCCGCTTCCAGCGATTCCGCCTCACGCGCGAAGTCGAGTCTGTAGTGGCCGATGAGGGCGTCGTCACAGCCTGCCTCGTAGAGCGCATCGAAACAGGCGTCGTCCAAGAGGTCGACGGTGCGGTCAGTCTCTAGCTCGAAGTAGTGGACGCTGCGCCTGTCCATCACGATCTCCTCGCGGGGTCTGATGCCTTGCACTCGCAGCGCAAGAGACTCTTTCTGAGCCTACTTGCCTGGTTCTCGGGTACCCGAGGCGATCCGGCGATGCCCGTCGTGCAGTCTGGATTTCGGACGGGGCAGTAGGCCGTACCTCATCTGTGCGCTGAGCGGCCCGTCGCGAGCACGATGCTCCACCCTGCTCGCCCATCTCGGCCGATCTGCACCGCCGATGGCGTCAGATGTCATTGTCGATCGGCTTGGACTCGATCGGGGTCCAGAGGCGATCGATGGGCAGTGCGATCAGGCGGCCGGTGTCGTCCAAACGTGCGCAGTAGGGACCGGTATGGAAGATGACGCCGGCTCGGAAACGGTCGCCCACCATCGACCGCAGGTTCGTGAGTCCGCGACGGTCGGCCGGCCGCAGCCGGCTGCCTGCCTTGATATCGATGCCCACGACGGCGCCGTCGTAGCCGCTTTCGAGCACCAAGTCGACTTCGGTGCCATCGCGGGTTCGCCAGTGGCCGACGCTCGGGCGATGCTCCAGCCATGACGCCTGCTTGAACACTTCTCCCACCACGAACGTCTCAACGAGGTGACCGAACTGTTGTAGTGCGGCCGGGTCGAGACGCCCCAGCTTCTCTGGGGGAAGGCGCAACAGCCGCGCCGCGACGCCCGAATCAACCATGTGCGCTTTGGGCCGCGCCGAGCTGACGGCTCGCTGTGTCCGACCCCATGCGGGGAGCAGCCTGACGAGGAAGCTGGCTTCGAAGAGCCTGATGTAGTCGGCTGCCGTGGAGGCTGCGAGCCCGACGTCGTCCCCGGCGCGGGACATGTTGAGCACCTGCGCGGTCTGGGCTGCGACGCGCGAGAGCAACGGCACGAGCGCGCCGGGCTGACGCACTCGGCCCGGTTCGAACAGGTCGCGTTCAAGGCACAGAGCGAGGAAGTCGTCGAACCAGCGGTCGCGCGCGGCGCCCGAGCGAACCAGCGCCAGAGGAAGGCCGCCTTGGGAGATGCGCTGGGCGTAGTCGTCTCGCGTCGTCGTGGACGCAACAGCGCTCACAACGGAGGCTGGATCCCCGAACAGCATCTCGATCAAGGACTCGTGTTTGGCGTCGATCTCGCCTTGGCTGAACGGATGTAGCTCGATACGGTGCAGACGTCCGGTGAGCGATTGCGACACGAGTGGCAGCGCAGCGAACCGTGTGGATCCGGCGATCACGAAGCGGCCTGACGAGCCATCGCGATTCAACTCGGACTTGATGGCGTCGAGCAACTCAGGCACATGCTGGTATTCGTCCACGAACACCGGACCGGGTCCGGAGACAAATAGAGCGGGATCGTCGGAGGCAGCCTCGCGTATGGCCGGATCGTCGAGATCAACCACCCGGGCGCGGTGATGTTCGGCGAGTGCGCGCAGCAGCGTCGATTTGCCGACTGTGCGCGGCCCCTGCAGCAGCAGCACCGGGTTCTCGCCCATTCGCTGCTGTGCGATGTCCTCGATGCGTCGCTCAATCAGTGTCGTCACGTAGGCTCCAACGCCAGTCCCAGCAACACTACCGTGAAATTGCAGGCATCTCTACCGTGAAAACATAGGCATTCCTACCGTGATTTTGAGGCAGTTCCCGCCGTGATCCTCGACTGATCGCTGATCGCTGATCTCTGACCGGTCCGGGTCAGACTGGATCAGCGGGGTGGCGGGCAATCATCATGTTCGCCACCGCGCGCACCACCGTGGTGCCGTCCTGGTTGACGAGTTCGTGGGTCATCTTGATGATGCCGCGGTCGGGCTTGGAGCGGCTCGGGCGAACCTCCAGAATCTCGACCACGAGGGTGAGAGGGTCGCCTGGATACACCGGTGCCAGCCAGCGCAGTTCGTCGAGACCAGGCGAACCCATGCTCGATGGCCCCAACAGGTATTCACCCAGCATCCTCATCATGATCGAGCCGGTATGCCATCCCGATGCGATGATCCGGCCATAGACGGTGTTGCGAGCGGCCTCAGGATCGATGTGGAAGGGCTGCGGGTCGAACTTGCGGCCGAATTCGATGATCTCGGCCTCGTCGATGGTCGTCGTACCGAACGTGAAGCGCTCACCGGCCTCGTAGTCGTCGAACCATCGCTGCGGGCAGGGAATGTCGCTGGGCATCGAGACAGTCTGCACGCGCCGCGCCCGCAGCGTCGGGGATCGTGGGCGCCGGCCGGCTCAGTGCGTTGCCGAGGACCAAGGGTCGGCGCTGTCGGTAGCCAGGCCGTAGCGCTTGATGGCCTCGGCGGCCGCAGTCGCGTCGATCTCGCCCAGCTCGGCAAGGCGCCACAGCACCGCCACCGTGATGTGCTCGGCGGTCACCTCGAAGTGCTCACGCAGTCGGCTGCGGGTGTCGCTGCGGCCGAAGCCGTCGGTGCCCAGCGAGGTGTAGTCGCGGCCGATCCAGCGAGAGACCTGATCGGGCACGGTGCGCATGAAGTCAGTCACGGCGATGACCGGCCCGGTGCCGTCGGCCAGCTGCCGGGTGACGAACGGCACCTGCTGGGGATCGTCGGGATGGAGGGTGTTCCACCGCTCGCACGACAGCGCCTCCTCGCGCAGCGCCTTGTACGAGGTGGCGCTCCACGAGTCGACGCCGACATCGTGCTCCGCCGCCAGCAGATCCGCCGCCGCACGCGCAGCGCCTTGCGCCGAACCCGAGAACAGGATCGTGCCGGCGTGGGCGCGTCCCGTCGGCGCAGGGGCAAAGCGGTACATGCCGGCCAGCAGATCTGTCAGTTCAAGATCGTCCGGCTCAGGCGGCTGGATGTAGTTCTCGTTGTAGATCGTCAGGTAGTAGAAGATGTCCTCGCCCACCCCGTACATTCGCCGGATCCCGTCGCGCACGATCGCCGCGAGCTCGTAGGCGAACGCCGGGTCGTAGGCCTGGCACGGCGGCACGACCGAGGCCAGCAGCGGCGAGTGGCCGTCCTGGTGCTGCAGGCCCTCGCCCATCAGCGTGGTGCGTCCGGCCGTGGCCCCCATGAGGAAACCGCGACCCCTCATGTCGGCCAGCGCCCAGATCATGTCGCCCACACGCTGGAAGCCGAACATCGAATAGAAGGTGTAAAAGGGCACCATCGCCACGCCGCGGACGGCATAGGAGGTGGCGGCGGCGGTGAAGCTGGCCAGCGCACCCGCCTCGGTGATGCCCTCCTCGAGGATCTGGCCGTCGATGTGCTCGGTATAGGACAGCAGCAGGTCGTGGTCGACGGGCTCGTACAACTGGCCCTGGCTGGCGTAGATGCCGAGCTCGCGGAACAACGAGTCCATGCCGAACGTGCGGGCCTCGTCGGGAATGATCGGCACCACACGCTCGCCGAAGCCCGGCTCTCGCGTCATCGCCCGCAGCATCCGGGTGAAGGCCATGGTGGTCGACACCGCCATCTTGCCCGAGCCCGCCGAGAACTCCTCGAACGGCTTCGAGCTCGGCATCGGCAGTGCCTTGCGGGACCAGTTGCCGATGCGCTTGGGCAACGGGCCGCCCAGAGCCTTGCGACGGGCTACCAAGTATTCGTGTTCGGCGCTACCGGGCAGGGGGCGGCAATAGGGCGGATCGTCAGGGTCGAACTCGGCGTCGACCTCGTCGTGGAGCCGCAAGCGCTCCCGGATGGTCATGAGCTGGGTCCGGGTCAGCTTCTTGATCTGATGGGTGGCGTTGCGTGCTTCGAGGTCAGGTCCCAGCGACCAGCCCTTCACGGTCTTGGTCAAGATGACGGTCGGGCTGCCCTCGTGCTCCACGGCCGCCTGGTAGGCCGCGTACAGCTTCTTGTAGTCGTGACCGCCTCGGGGCAGGGTTTGCAGCTCCTCGTCAGAGAGGTGTTGGACCATCTCTCGCAACCGGGGATCGGGCCCGAAGAACCGCTCGCGGATGTAGGCCCCGCTTTCCACCGAGTAACGCTGATACTCGCCGTCGATGGTCTCGTTCATCTTGTTGAGCAGGACGCCGTCTCGGTCCCGGGCAAGCAGATCGTCCCAGCGGCCGCCCCAGATCACCTTGATGACGTTCCAGCCCGAGCCCCGGAAGTTGGCCTCGAGTTCCTGGATGATCTTCCCATTGCCGCGCACGGGCCCGTCGAGCCGCTGCAGGTTGCAATTCACGACGAAGACGAGGTTGTCGAGCCGCTCTCGGGCTGCCAGGTGCAACGCACCGAGCGTCTCGGGCTCGTCGGTCTCGCCGTCGCCCACGAAACACCACACCTTCGACTCGGACGTGTCGTCGATACGACGGTTGTGCAGGTAGCGGTTGAAGCGGGCGTGGTAGACCGCCATGATCGGCCCGAGTCCCATCGAGACTGTCGGGAACTCCCAGAAGTCGGGCATGAGACGCGGATGGGGGTACGACGACAGTCCGGTGCGGCCGATCTCGCGCCGGAAGTGCTCGAGGTCAGTGTCGTCAAGACGGCCTTCGAGATAGGCCCGGGCGTAGATGCCAGGTGCGGCATGGCCCTGGATGTAGATGTGGTCGCCGGGCTCGCCGTCGTCCTTGCCTTGCCAGAAGTGGTTGAAGCCCACGTCATAGAGCGCCGCGGAGCTTGCAAAGGTGGACAGGTGGCCGCCGATGCCGTCGGCCCACGAGTTGGCATGGGTCACCATGGCGACGGCATTCCAGCGGATGAAGGCTCGCAGGCGCTTCTCGATCCCATCGTCGCCGGGAAACCACGGCTCGTCTTCGGGGGCGATGGTGTTGATGTAGGGGGTCGAGACAGTCGCAGGGAAGTCGACCTGCATTTCGCGGGCCTTGGACATCAGACGCCGGATCAGGAAGCGCGCCCGGTTCTTGCCCCGTTCCTCGACGACTGCAGCGAAGGACTGCAGCCAGTCGTCGGTCTCGTCGGGATCGATGTCGGGGATCTGCTCATGCAGCCCGTCAAAGAGCATGGGATCTAGTGTCGCACTTGGATGAGTCCTCAGCCGAACGCCCAAGCCCGGGAAGTCTTCACCGACGGGTCGTGCCTGGGAAACCCGGGACCGGGCGGCTGGGCGTACGTGGTTGACAGCGGGCCGTGGGCGTGCGGCCACGAACCCAAGACAACGAACCAGCGGATGGAGGTCACTGCTGCGGCTCAGGCCGTCGAAGCGCTGGACGGGCCGTTGCGCATCATGAGCGACTCCACCTACGTGGTGAAGTGCTTCAACGACGAATGGTGGAAGGGCTGGCACCGGCGCAATTGGCTGAACACAGCGCGCAAGCCGGTGGCCAACCGGGACCTGTGGGAGCCGTTCATCGATGCCGTGCTGGAGCGGGGCGATGTCGAGTTTGCTTGGGTGAAGGGTCACGCCGGCCAGCGGTTGAATTCCGCCGCCGATGCCTTGGCCGTGCACGCTGCGAGCGCTTGTGCTGGGCTCCGGGGCAAGCGATTCGACGATGACGTGCTCGATCAGCTCACTGACGGGCGGTCAGGGTCGCACGGCTCCCCGAAGGGCACCGTCAGCACCGACGAGCCGACGTCGGGGAACCGGGAAATCGCCGGTCACGTCGTGGCCGTGCTGGGTCACCGGCCGCCGGAGCTCGGCGGGTACAGCGAGAACCCGGTGTCACGCAAGGTGCTCCGGCAGCTGAGCGACGTATTCGCTGCCAAGCGCCAGATGCATCCCGATCTCGTGGTCGCGACGGGCCTCGGGCTTGGTGCCGAGACGCTGGGTGCCGAGGCTGCGCTGACGGCTGATGTGCCATATGCCGTGGTGCTCGCATTCGAGGGCGTCGAACGACGGTGGCCGGGGCCGTCGCGTCAACGCTTCGCCGAGCTCCGCCAGCAAGCAGCTCAGGAATTCGTGCTCGGCGCCAAGGCGCCAGTCGACGGAGAGGCGTTCGGCAAGGCGATGCGGCGGCGGGACACGTGGTTCATGCACAACTGCGACGAAGCGATCCTCGTTCGCCGAACTGACGACCGCACGCTGGCGGACCTGCTCCGGCGCCTGGAAGAAGCGCTCGGCGGGGATGTGTGGGTGATCGAGCCCGACTAGCTGCTGCTGGCCATCCGCGCTGGCTGCTCAGGCGGCGTTGTCAGTGTCTGTGTCGGGGGTCGCGGGGGGCGGCGTCTCGAAGATGGCTGCCAGCCGCTCGAGCGTGGCTTCCATGAACGGCACGTTCTTCTTGTCATAACCCGTGAGTTCCATGACACGCGGCCAGCGTGCCGTTCCCCACACGAACGTCTCGCGCACCAGCGTGCCGCCGTCGTCGGTGGGCTCGAGCTCGTAGCGCCAGCGATGTCCGTTCCAGTGCGCCCACGCGATCAACCGGTTCTCCTCGAATTCCAGGACCCGGTTCTTGGTGGGGTACGTGACGCCGAGATGCACTCGCATGCTGAAGGTGCTGCCGAGCGCCAGACGGGTATGCGAGCTGGTCATCCGCACGAGACTCCCCGAGCCATCGATCTCGCAATGGCGGCTCGGGTCCGACAGCACGTCGAAGATCTGTTCCGCGGAAGCGGCGATGAGCCGCTCAACGCTGACACTTTGCTTCTCGGCCATCGGTACGTCCGGTCTCAGGCCGGCGACAGCGCTTCGGTGACGATGTTGTCCGGTATCCCGCCGCTGCCGCGTTCAATGCTCCCGTCCGCACGGACGAGGACCCACCGCGGCTGTGAACTCACCCCGAATTGACCCCACAGCTCGCCGTCGGCGTTGGCAGCCTGCGGGATGTCCCCGAGGCCGTGCTTGGCGACGAAGCCCTTGTAGGCCTCCTGTGAGTCACCACCGGGGATGCCAACGATGAGCAGTTCGTTTCCATGCTCCTGCTTCAGCGCTGCGACCGCAGGCGCTTCACGACGGCAAGCCGGTCACCACGGTGCCCAGAACCAGAACAGGACATCATTCCCCGCCATCGAAGCCAACTCGAACGGCTGCCCGTCGAGTTGCCCTCCCTCCAGCAACAAGATCTCGGCGCGGGTCTCGACTGGGGCCGCGGCAGCTGCGGTGGTTGTCGCCGGAGCCTGCGCAGCGGCAGCAGTGGTACCCGTCTCGCCTGCAGCAGTCGTGGGGGCCGCCGCAGCCTCTGTCGAGGTGTCGGCAGCTGTTGCGGCGGGTTCCTGCGAGGACGTGTCGTCATCGCTCCCGCAACCGGCTAGGACGCCGACACCAATTAACCCGGCCACCAGTGCAGTGGCCGCTCGGTATTGCAGTTGTCGCACCTCGCCGAGCCTATCCCTGGTCTGTGAGGCGAGAGCGCGGGTTACATTCGGCCCGGTGAGCACTCGGGCGTTGCTTGTCACAGCGCTTGTCACCGGCGTCGTCATCCTGGTGGCGTTCACGATCCGGGTGCTGATCTGGTTGTAGCGCTTCGGCGCCGGTCTGGACAGATGATCAGCCCGGTGCAAACGGGTGAGCCTTGAGGCGTACCCTCGTCGCGCGATGGCAGATGAAGCGAATTCCGGCGAATCCAGCGCCCCGGTTCGTTACGACCTCGTCGTGATCGGCGGCGGGCCCGCGGGCTACGGAGCGGCGCTGTATGCCGGCGCTGCGGGCATGAAGGTCGCGCTGGTGGAGCGGGACCGGCTGGGCGGCACGTGCTTGCATCGGGGCTGCATACCCGCCAAGGAGTTGCTTGAGACAGCAGCCGTGTGGCGCACGGTTGGCCAAGCGGCCGAATTCGGCGTGAACACCGAGCCGCCCGAGCTGGACTTCAGCGTCTCGCAGGGCCGCAAGCAACGCATCGTCGACGGCCTCGAGGCTGGGGTGTCCGGACTGCTGCGGCGCCGCAAGGTCACGGTGTATGAGGGGACGGGCCGGCTGGGCGCCGACAGGTCGGTCCTGGTGCGCAACGGCGAGTCTGAGACCCAGACGCTGCACGGAGATCACGTCTTGCTGGCGGCAGGCTCGGTGCCCATCACGCTGCCGGGATTCGATCGCGATGGAACGCTCGTCATGACTTCGGACGAAGTCTTGGCGCTGGATGAGATACCGAGCCGCGTGGCCGTCATCGGCGGTGGAGCCATCGGCTGCGAGTTCGCTTCGATGCTCGCCGACCTCGGTGCTGAGGTGACCGTGCTGGAGTACGCGCCGCAGATCATCCCCGGCGTCGATGGGGACATCTCCAAGGCCTTGAACCGGGCGTTTGCCAAGCGAGGCATCGCTGTGCGGACGGGCTGCCAGGTCACTGGTCACTCGCCGGTTGATGGCGGCGGCACGACCGTGCGATACACGACAGTTGCGTCAGCCCGCAGCGATGCCGAAATGGCCGAGCTGGAAGTGGACGCCGTGGTGGTGTCGGTGGGACGGCGGCCCTACCCAGACCACCTCGGCCTCGATGACACCGGGGTCACGCTCGATGAACGGGGTTTCGTCGTCGCTGACGAAATGTGCCGCACCACGATGGCCGGCGTCTACGCCGTGGGCGACCTCATCAATACGCCTCAACTTGCCCATGTCGGCTTCGCAGAGGCGATCGTTGCGGTGAAGGACATCCTGGGCGAAGACCCCGCGCCGGTGGACTACCCCAATGTGCCGTGGGCGATCTACTGCCATCCCGAGGTGGCCTTCACCGGGCTGTCCGAAGCAGCGGCCCGCGAAGCCGGCTACGACGTGGTGTCGTCCAAGCACCGCTACAGCGGCAACTCACGGGCGATGATCGTCAACGACACCGAGGGCCTCGTCAAGATCGTGGCTGAGCGGGACGCCGACGGCACCGCAGGGCGCGTGCTCGGCGTTCACATGATGGGGCCGTGGGTCACCGAGCAGCTCGGTCAGGGCTACCTGGCGGTCAACTGGGAGGCCACGGTCTCCGAGGTGGCCGCATTGGTGCAGCCGCATCCAACGCTGTCCGAGCTGTTCGGCGAGACGATGATGGCGCTTACAGGCCGGGGGCTCCACGGATGAGCGGCCATGGGGGCACCCGACGCCGACCGGGGCAGCGATATGGCTGACCTGGTGCTGCCGCAGCTCGGCGAGACGGTCACCGAAGGGACCATCACCCGCTGGTTCAAGGGCGTCGGCGACTCGATCACGGTGGGCGAGCTGCTCTATGAGGTGTCCACCGACAAGGTGGACAGCGAGGTGCCCTCACCCATCGAGGGGGTCATCAGCGAGATCCGTGTGCCCGAAGGCGAGTTGGTGGACGTTGGGACGGTGCTGGCCATTGTCGAGGTGAGCGAGGGCGCCGTCGTGCCGCCGCCTGTGGCGCCCGTCGCCGACACCAGCCCGACCGCAGCCCCCGCACCCGCTCCGCCGCCGGTGGAAGCGGCCCCCGCATCGGAGTCTCCGGTCCCAGTGGCGCCAGCCGCTACGGCCGCTACGGCCGCATCGACCGATGGCTCAACTAGCGGTTCGGCACGCAACGGAGGTGGTCGGCTGCTGTCTCCGGTGGTGCGGCGCCTCGTGCGAGAGCACAGCTTGGATCCCGCTGCACTCGTCGGCACAGGTGTAGGCGGTCGAATTACCCGGTCCGATGTGCTCAACGCCATCGACGAGCAGCAGCGCTCGGCGGCTGCAACCGCCCCGACCGCGCCAGCAAGAGCAACGTCGCCAGCAGGCGTACGCGCCGCCGCTCCGAGCCCGCCTTTGGTGCCGGCACCGGTAGCTGCCGCGGCTGCGGCTGAGTGGACCGACGGCGACTCACGTTTCGAGGCGTTCAACAACATCCGGCGTCGGACCGGCGAGCACATGGTCAACTCAGTGGCCACCTCGCCCCACGCTCTTACCGTCGTCGAGGTCGACTACGAGAACGTCGAGCAGGTGCGCCGGGCGCACCGCGAAGCGTGGCGAGCATCAGAGGGATTCAGCCTGACTTACCTGCCCTTCATCGTCGTTGCCGTCGCCGACGCATTGGCTCACTGGCCCCGGCTCAACGCCTCGGTGGAAGACGGCGGACTGCGCATCCGGCGAAGTCGCAACATCGGCGTCGCCGTCGACCTCGATTACGACGGCCTCATCGTGCCGGTGCTGCGGGACGCCGACTCGCTGAGCCTGCGGGGGGTCGCTCGCACCATGAACGAACTCGCAAAGCGGGCACGCGAGCGGCGCCTGACGCCCGACGACATCACCGGCGGCACCTTTACCATCTCCAACAACGGCTCGTTCGGCACCTATACGACCGCGGCCATCATCAACCAGCCCCAGGTTGCGGTGCTCTCGACCGACGGCGTTGCGCGCCGCCCGGTCGTGGTCGCAGATCGATTCGGCAATGAGAGCATCGTGGTGCACTCGGTAGGCCACTTGGCGATGGGCTGGGATCACCGTGCGTTCGACGGCAGCTATGCAGCAGGATTCTTGGGGCACATCCGCCAGATGCTGGAACAGCACGACTGGGGAGCGGAGCTCTGAGGCCGAGCGAGTTTGCAGTGGATTCGGGTTGCACAACAACGGCGCCAGCGAGGCCGGGGCCCGAGCGGCCCGTGAGCGTAGCGAACAAGAGCGGAGCGTTCGTCTGATGCTGCAGGTGCGGTGGCTGGGGCGGGTTCGCTTCCGCGAGGCGCTCGATTTGCAGCGACGCCTGTGGACGCACAACTCAGATGACTACTTGCTTCTGCTGGAACACGATCACGTCTTTACGTCGGGCCCGAGTGCCGACGAGGCGAACTTGCTGGTCGATCCGGCGGCGGTCGGCGCCGACTGCGTGCGTATCGACCGTGGCGGCGACTTCACCTACCACGGTCCCGGCCAGCTCGTCGGCTATCCGATCCTGTCCTTGCCAGGCAACCGGGGCGGCGGACTGGCGGAGACTGCTGCGTACGTGTGCGACTTGGAACAAGTGCTCATCGACGCACTGGCTGGCCTCGGTCTCACCGGCTGCGGCCGGATGCGGGGCTATCCGGGCGTGTGGCTTGACCTCGACGGCACACCCCGCAAGGTCGCCGCGATCGGCGTTCGACTCAGCCGCGGCCGCACGATGCACGGATTTGCGCTGAACGTCGACACCGACTTGGCGTGGTTCGAGCGGATCATCCCGTGCGGCATCCGTGACTTCCGACCGACATCGCTGCGGGCCGAGGGTTGCACGACGACGATGCGTGAGGTGGTGGACGCGGTGGCCCGGCGTGCAGCCGAACGTTGGTCGCCCACAGGCTTCGAACGTGCCGATGTGGCGTGGCGGCACCGCCCGTCCGATCTCAGCGCCTTCAGCCGTGGCCTTGGTCCCGGTCAGGTCGAGATCCCTGTGCCGCGTAGCCGAGCCAGGTTGACAGAAGCCGGGGTGAACGGCGGTCTCGGTCTCGCCGAGCGGAAGCCGCCGTGGCTGCGTGCCCGCATGGACCCCAATGAGGGCTACCTGAGGCTGCGCCGAGTGATGCGCCAGCACGACTTGGTGACGGTGTGCGAGGAGGCGGGCTGCCCGAACATCTTCGAGTGCTGGGGTGCGGGCACAGCCACCTTCATGCTCAACGGCGAGCGGTGCACACGGGCGTGCGGTTTCTGCTTGGTCGACACCCGCCAGCCGGCGCCGCTCGATCCCGATGAGCCTCGCCGGGTGGCGGTGGCGGTCGCCGAGATGGAACTCGACCATGCGGTCGTCACCGCGGTTGCCCGGGATGATCTACCAGACGGCGGGGCGGCTGCGTTCGCCGAGACCATCGCGGCGATCAGGGCGCAATCGCCAAGCACGACGGTCGAGGTGCTGGTGCCCGATTTCGGCGGCGATGCCGAGGCGCTCCAGAGGGTCTTCGACGCGGGCCCCGACATCCTGAACCACAACATTGAGACCGTTGCTCGGTTGCAGCGAGCCGTTCGCCCATCAGCGAGTTATGCCCGCAGCCTGGCGCTGCTGGCCCGTAGCGCATCTGCCGGGCTCGTCACGAAATCGGGCATCATCGTCGGCATGGGCGAGGACGATGCTGAGGTCGACGTCACATTGGCCGATCTCGCGGCAGTCGGCGTCAGCATCGTGACGATCGGCCAGTACTTGCGGCCGACCAGCCATCACATCCCTGTCGCACGCTGGGTGCCGCCCCCCTCGTTCAACCGTTGGCGAGAGGTCGGAACTGCCCTGGGCCTCGCCCACGTCGAGTCCAGCCCGCTGACCCGCTCCAGCTACAACGCCGCTGAATCGGCTTCAGCCGTGCAGCTCGGCGCCCGGACCCGGCCCGTCCCGGCCTAGCGCAGCAGTCGCAGGCAACCTGAAACACTCCGCGTAGCGAAGCTGAGGCTTACCTATGCTGCCGACAGGTTTCGAACCCGACTTGTTTGGTGAGGTCGTGTGGCGGCAGTTGTCGATGATCTGCTTGCGGCTGGGCCGCTGACGCGTGCCGAGCAACGCCGCATCGCGCAGGCCGAGGGGCTGAGCGATGAAAGTCGCGCGGAGCTTGGCCAGTACTTCACGCCCGCTCCGATAGCGAGACTGCTGGCCGATATGTTCGAACCGCCGGAGGGACGCGTACGCGTCCTGGACCCTGGTGCCGGTGTCGGGTCACTCGCGGCTGCGCTAGTTGAACGAGCGGCCAGCGAGGGCTGGCAGTGCTCGCTGGACGTGACGGCCGTGGAAGTCGACGATCGCCTGCTGGAAAGTCTCGAAGCGACCCTCAGTGACTGCTGCGATGTAATGCCCTCTGTTCAGGGTCGTGTCGAGCATTCGGATTTCTTGACATGGGCTGCGGCCCAAGCAGCGCCAGAGATGTTCCAGCGAGAACGTCTGCCGTTCGATCTCGTCATCATGAACCCGCCATACGGCAAGCTGCGCACAGCTTCGGCGACTCATGAGCGGCTTCGGCGTCTTGGTGTTCGCACGAGCAACCTGTATTCGGCCTTTGTCTGGCTCGCTAGCCGCTTGCTCGTTCCCGGTGGCCAGCTGGTCGCGATCACCCCGAGGAGTTTCTGCAACGGGTCGTATTTCAGGTCATTCCGGCAGGCCCTGCTGGACGATTGTGCGCTACGGGACATCCACGTCTTCGAATCCCGCGACACCGCATTTCGCGACGGCGCGGTGCTTCAAGAGAACATCATCTTCAGGATCGTTCGGTCCGCTCAGCGCCCCCCGGTGCAGATCGCCGTCAGTTCGGGTTCGGGCCTCGACGAACCCCGCCGGCATGAAGTCAGCGCTGACTCAATCGTCCACCCGAAGGATCCACGGCTCTTTATTCGCATACCCGAGGACCCCGCGAGCGTCGTGCTGGCGGAGCACGTAGGAGGCCTCCCGCAGACGCTGGCAGGATTGGGTGTCACAGCCTCGACAGGCCGGGTGGTGGACTTTCGGTCGCGGGAGCACCTGCGTGAAGACTGCGACGGCGACGCGATCCCGTTGATCTACCCCGGACACTTGCGGCGAGGCAGGATCAACTGGCCGGGTGAATCCAACTCCAAGCCGTGCGCGATTGCGGTGTCGCCGGCAACCGAAGGCATGTTCCTGCCTTCGGGTGAGTACGTGCTGGTCAAACGTTTCTCATCGAAAGAGGAACGCCGACGGGTAGTCGCGGCAGTGCTGGAATCCGTGGATCTGCCGAGCGATGTCGTCGCTATGGAGAATCACGTCAACGTGCTGCACGTCTCGAACCGAGGCATGGAACGCGATCTCGCATGGGGATTGGCGGCCTACCTCAACTCGACGGCTGTCGACCTGTTCTTCCGGCAGTTCAACGGGCATACACAAGTGAACGCTGCCGACTTAGAGTCGCTTCGATATCCGGACATTCAGTCTCTCCTCGCCTTGGGTGCCGAGGCACGCTCAGCTAGTTTCGAGCAGGCAGCCACGGACTTGCTGGTGGAACGCCACGTCCCGGCTCTCGAAGGTGTCCGGTGAACCATCAGATCACCCAGCGCATCTCCGAGGCGCAGTGGATTCTCAAGGAACTCGGATTCCCTCCTGCGCAGAGCAACGAGCGCTCTGCACTTGCCTTCCTCGCGCTTCTTGACGTGCAGCCCGACATGCCGTGGGCGGCGGCGAGCACCCCGCTGCGGGGCATCACCGAGATGATGAAGTTCATGCGCGTCGACTACGGCAAGGACTATGCGCCCAATACCCGCGAGACGGTTCGACGGCAGACAATTCACCAGTTCTGCGCAGCCGGTTTGGCTACAAAGAACCCCGACCCGACCGCCCCACCAACAGCGGCAAGACCGTCTACCAGGTCAACGGCATTGCCTGGACGTTGGCCAAGGCGCACGGCACCGACGCTTGGTCAGAACGACTGGCCACCTATCTCGAGCGGGTAGGGACGCTCGCCGACCAGCTTGAGCGCCAGCGCCGACTGCGTCGCATCCCAGTGCGTTTGCCTGACGGCACTTCGGTGGATCTGTCGCCGGGAGGCCAGAACCCCCTCATTAAGGAGATCATCCAAGGGTTCTGTCCAAGATTCACGCCCGGAGGAGCCGTTTGGTACATCGGCGATGCCGATGAGAAGTTCGCGGTCTACGACGAAAACGCATTCGTGCGTGCTCGTATCAGTGTTCCCCATCACGGCAAGATGCCCGATGTCATCGTCGAGCATGTGGACGAGTCGTGGCTCGTCGTTGTCGAGGCCGTGACATCGCACGGACCCATCGATCCGAATCGCCGAGCCGAACTGGACCAGCTCTTGCAATCGCCGCGTCTCGAACTCGTCTTCGTCACAGCATTCTCAGATCGCGCAACCTTCCGTCAGTACGTCGCAGACATCGCATGGGAAACCGAAGTCTGGATTGCCGAATCGCCTGACCATCTCATTCACTTCGACGGATCCAAGTTCTTGGGTCCCTACGACTGAGATTGGCCCCCTGTGGGTGAGGGTGCACCCGTCGATGTGGCAACGGTGCTCTGCCAGTGGGCCACAGGGGGGCTGGCGTACCTGTGGGTGACCACTCGGCGACGTGAAGTCGGGCTCGGCTATGGCTGGCTCCTGCGGTCGCTGTACGGAGCGATCGCCATCATCGCAGCCGTCACGGGATTCGTGTTTCAGCCCGATGCCGTCCGCGACCTGGCGTGCATTGCGATGGCCGCGTGCGCAGGCGCGACGCTTGTGCGCTCGGTACTACCCACCGTGCCCGCGGCGGGTCCCCGGGAACCAGTCGGAAGCTTCGACAGCGACGGTGCAGTACCGGTTGATTCCTCTCCGAGGAGGACGATCGAGGGGTTCGACCCTCGCTGGGATTTTGCGGCACCGCTCGCCGGTGTGGTGGGTGTGGTGGCTGCGGGACTCGGCGCCAGCGGAGACGTCAACCCGGTTCTGCACCTAGCGCGTGTCGTCGCCGGGACAGCCTTCCTCGGTGTGGTCAGCAATTCGATGCTGCTTGGCCATTGGTATCTCGTGCAGCCAGCCTGCGCCGGGAGCCGCTGCGCGCCGCGGCAGCCTGGCCTCGAGGTGGGCTTGCTGCTGCTGCCCACCGGCATGATCGCCGTGCTTGGCGGCAGCATTGACGCGGCTACGGCGGCTTGCTGGGCTCGTGCGTGCGCATCTGGCGCTCGCAGCGGATGGCTGCGCTCAATACGCGGCCGTCATCGCCACCGGGGTGGGCTTGCTGCTGCTGCCCGACCTGGCATCCCGTGTGAGTCCTGCGGCGTCTCGTCGGTATTCGGCGAGCAAAAGGAGCACGCTGTGCGGATGGTGCTGGCGCTGCGAGAGGAGCTGGGCGCCTCGGCGGGGACGGTAACGCGTGTGGCTCCGCAGCTCGGCTACGGCGTGGTTCTCGGTCCGCAAGTGGGTCGCTCAGGCCGAGATCGACGCGGGTGCCCGTGCGGGGCTGAGCTCGATCGGAGAGCGAGGAGCTACGACGGTTGCGCCAGGAGAACCGCGAGCTGCGTCGGGCAAACGAGATCTTGCAGTGGGCGACGACTCGTGCCCGGACGCGCCGGACGCCGAGGACGAAGCCCAGGCCGAAGTGCGGGGTCTGCAAGCTTGACGAGCGGCAGTTCGGCGTCGGAGACGAATACGACGTTGACGCGTGCGATGCCGCCCAGCACGCCTTTGAGACGCCGGCTACGCGGCATTGCCGCGTGCACGAGATGACTGATCTGCTTGCCGCGGGTCGAGCATGTTCAGCCGATCCCCGGCGCCATCCAAGCAGAAGCCATCTGCCGCGGCTGGCAGTCCGGTCCCGTCATCGCAGCAGCAGTCGAGAGCCACGCATGGGCGCACTGGCAAGGAACGGCGAGACGACAACGGCAGCCGCATCGCACCTCCAACGCAGTCGTAGCATTTGGCTGGTGAAGCAAGCAGAGCAGCACCGGGCTGGGAGCCACTCGAATCCGTGTGGGAGATGATCGGCAGATTCTGGAGAATCCAATACGGCTTGGAGAGCATGTTGCAGAACACGTTGCCGATGTTCACCGACCTGGACACTGCTAACTGCTGGTCAACTGAGAACCAAGTGCGAACGGTGGTACCGCTCTCTCGGTATCAACGAATTCGTTCAACCGAGGGGCTTCAATGGATCAAGCAGAGCGTCGCCAACCGAAACTGCGTTGCCCACGCCGAGTACCTATGGGGCATCTTCAAGCCGATCAACGGCGAAGAAGGACAACGGGTAGAAATCACCCAACAATGGCTTGAAATCGCGTACGCCACAGCGTGGGTTGCATTGCGCATGATCCACGATCTCGGCTTGGCCGTCATGGCTGCTGAATTCAGCAACGCATTCTCTGCTGGCTTGGAGAAGATCCCCGAACTTGCCCAAGCAGAGAGGGCTATTGCGAATCTGCCTCCCGAGCGGCGTCAATGGTTGGAGTCACTTACAGAGCCTCTGTTGTTCCCCGCGGGCCGGTACATAGCGCGAAGTCCATCGCCTTGACCTTTGTAAACAGGCCTTAGCAAGACTCACCTCAGGCGCCGGTCCATTCGGGCGGGCGCTTCTCGGCGAAGGCCCGGCCTCCCTCTTTGGCGTCGTCGCTGTCGCCGACGATCTTGCGGATCGCCTCGCCCATGCGCAACGCCTCGGTCCAGCCCATGCGCTGGCTGCGCCACGCCACTTCCTTGACGGCCCGTACTGCCAGCGGCGCTCCCTGACAGAGCCGCTCGGCCAGCGAGCGTGCCTCGTCCATCAGCGAGTCGTGCGGCACGACCTTCCACGCCAGACCCATCTCGCGAGCCCGTTCTGCATCGATATTGTCGCCGGTCAGCAGGATCTCCATGGCGTTGGCCCAACCGATCTTGTGCGGCATCCGCATCGAGCCCACGATGGTCGGCACGCCGATCTTCACCTCGGGCATGCCGAAGAGCGCACGGTCGGACGCGATCAGAAAATCCGCCACCAAAGCCCCTGTTAGCCCGTAACCGATGCATGCGCCGTTCACCGCGGCGATGATCGGCTTGAACAGCTCAAGACCGCTTTCGAGGCTGTTGATGGTCGGGATCTCGAAGTACGACCCCGACCACGTTCCTGCCGATCCGCGGGTCGGGTCGCGTAAATCGGCGCCGGCGCAGAACGCCCTTCCGGAGCCGGTCATGATCGCCACCCAAGCGTCGGGGTCGTTGTAGAACTCCATCCACGCTGCGTTCAGGCACTGCCGCATGTCGCCATTGATGGCGTTCATCGCCTCGGGCCGGTTGTAGGTGATCGTGGCGATGTGCCCGTCGAGTTGGTACGTGGCAGCCGCGTCGGGGTCCGAGGTGTCAGGCACAGGGCCCCTATAGGAAGGATCGGTCATGCGAGTCGTTCTAGCGCACCCGCTGCGCCGGTCCCGATGCCGCCCGATACCGGCACCCGCCGGGGAGTACCGGGCCCGGCTGATGCACACCATCCGGGATCTCACCGCGGACTCCTACGGCGACTGGAAATTCGTCACCAACCTGCAGGCAGGCGGGGGACTGTACGCCCAACGCATCGTCACCCGCAGGCACTACGACCTCGAAGGTGCCAAGCAAAAGGCGCTCGCAGTCGCAGGCCTCTCCGAGTCTGCTCACTAGCACCGGTGGGCCGGGACGGTTTCAGCGGCCTCCCCCATTGACCGGTCGGTTCGGAGCACGGCAGATACGTTGAGCAGGTGAGCGGCGGCACCGATGACGATGCGCTGATCGTCGAGACATCGGCGCTGACGCAGCGATTCTCCTCGACGGTGGCGCTTGACGCGCTGGATGTCCAGATGCGGCCCGGCGTGACCGGGCTCGTCGGCGCGAATGGCGCGGGCAAGACGACGTTGCTCAACGCGCTGCTCGGCCTGCGCACGCCGACGTTGGGCTCGGCGACAGTGCTGGGGCTCGATCCCATCAGTCAAGGGGCGACGTTGCGGGCCAAGGTCGGGTTCGCTCCAGAGCGTGACGTGCTGCCCGACGAGATGCGTGCCGTCGACTTCGTCCGCCATCTGGCGCAGGTGCGCGGCCTGCCCCGCAGCGAGGCGCGCACTCGAGCCTCGGACAGCCTGTGGCTGGTCGGCCTCGGCGAGGAACGCACACGCACGCTCGGCACCATGTCCACCGGCCAGCGCCAACGGGCCAAGCTGGCACAGGCCATTGCGTCAGATCCGCAGCTGGTGCTGCTCGACGAGCCCACGTCGGGCCTCGATCCGACGCAGCGCACGGAAATGCTCACCCTCATCGGCGAGATCAGCGCAGAGCACGGGGTGAGCGTCGTGCTCTCGTCGCACCTGCTCGAGGAAGTCGAGCGCGTGTGCGACCACGTCGTGGCGCTGGACGCGGGTCGTCTGGTGGCGAGCGGGCCGCTCGCGGAGCTTGTGGGCGATGGTGAGGGCGTCACCCTGGAACTCGTCGATGTCGCGGAGCCCGCAGGGTCGGTCGATGTCGTCGAGAACACATTGCGCCGCGCCGGTGTGGAGGTGCAGCGCTTGGGCACCACGCTGCGTCTGGGCGGCCGCGACCGGGACGAGCTGTGCGACCGAGCCCGTGACGCAGTCGCCGAGGCGGGTGCACGCATTCGACGCCTCGAAACCCGCCGACGCACACTGGCCGACCTGTTCGAAGCGACATCGGTATGAGCGAGCAAGCCGACGTCGAAATGCCGGCAGTCCAAGCCGCCGAGGACGCTGCGCAGATCCTCGACCAGCGCTACCGCCCCTACAGCGGTCCGCGACGTGGCCTCGCTGGTGCCATGCGTGCGGTTGTCGTCTCTTCAGTGAGGTTCACGCTCGGTCTGGGGCGCCCGGCTCGCCACAAGTTCCTGCCGTGGCTGGCGGTGGTGATAGCGCTCGTTCCCGCCGTCGTCTTCGTCGGTATCGCGACAGTGCTCGACATCGACATGGTCTCCGAGCAGATCCTGCCCGAATACCACCAGTACTACGGCTTCATCCAGGTGGCGCTGTTCTTCTTCTGCGGGATCGTCGTGCCCGAGATCTTGGTGGTCGATCGTCGCAACGGGATGTTGCCGCTGTACCTGTCGACGCCGCTGCGCCGCTGGAGCTACCTGGCCTCGAAGTCGGTGGCGGTAGCGGTGACGTTGGCCGTCATCACCGTTGGTCCGCTGCTGTTCCTGCTGGTCGCCTACACCATCGAGGGATCCGGTCCTGACGGCCTCACCGATTGGCTCGTCGTCCTCGTCCGCATCCTGGTTGCCGGCGTCGCCATCGCTGCGACGATCACCGCTGCCAGCCTGGCCATCTCCAGCCTGACCGACCGGCGGGCGTTCGCCGCGATCGGCGTGATCCTGCTGCTGCTGGGCAGCCGCCTCGTCACAGGCGTACTCGTGGAAGTCGCAGAGCTGGACCCTCGGCTGTACGCGTTCAACCTCAGCGACATTGCCGCTGCACTGAAGGACCGGATCTACGGCGTCGGAGCGCTTGCTTCGTTCGACGAGGGCGAAGTCTCACCGGGCCAGAGCATCAGCGAGCTGTCGACAATGTTTGTGGTGGCAGCGAATGCAGCCTGGGTGCTGGCAGGTGCGGCTGTGGTCTGGTGGCGCTACCGGCGAATCGACGGCGGCAAATGAGGTCCCGTCCTCGCCCGGCGCCTGCGCCTGATCCCGCCTCGGCCGGCGGCGAGGCGGTCTCCGAATCGATTCCGTTTGATGGCGGGACGGCACCCCAGCCACGAGCGGACGCACCTGCGGCCACGCCATTGCCTACCGGCATGGTCGAGGTGCATGGCGTCTCGAAGATCTTCGGCGACGTGGTGGCCGTGTCAGACGTGACGTTTGCGGTACGCGCGGGTGTTACCGCTTTGCTGGGCCCCAATGGTGCGGGCAAGTCGACGCTGTTTCGCATGATGTGCGGGCTCACGCCTCCGTCGCGGGGCACGGTGCGCGTGCTGGGCGCCGATGCTCGCCGCGACCGCGACGTGCGGGGCCGGATCGGTCTGGCACCGCAGCAGGACGCCCTGTTCGACCGGCTTGACGCAGTCGACTTCGTCACCGTTGCCGCTGCTACCCAGGGCGTTTCTGATCCTGCGGGAGCCGCGCGTCATGCCTTGGGACTGGTTGAACTCGACCCGGACGATCCCCGACCGGTGTCGGGCTATTCGAAGGGCATGCGGCAGCGCACCAAGCTGGCCGCTGCGCTCGTGCACGATCCAGACGTGCTGATTCTGGACGAGCCGCTCAACGGCCTCGATCCGGTTCAACGGCGCCGCATGATCGAATTGCTCGAAGAAATGGGTGCCCAAGGACGCTGCGTGCTGGTGTCGTCACACGTGCTCGAAGAGGTCGCCCGGCTGGGGTCACGGATCCTCGTGATCGCCCAGGGCCGGCTGATCGCGAGCGGCGACTACCGCGAGCTGCGCGAGATGATGGATGACCGCCCGCACCGAATCAGCATCGAAGCTGACCGGCCCCGCCCACTCGCTGCTGCGCTGGTGGAATCCGGCACTGTCGTCGGTGTAAAGATCGATGGGGACATCGTCGTAGCGGACACTCTGGAGGTTGATCGGCTCGGACGCGAGATCGCTCCGCTGGCACGACGTCTCGGCGCACGGCTGCGCGCCGTGCGGCCGTTGGACGAGGATCTCGAATCGGTGTTCCGCTACCTGGTGGAACGACGATGAGCGCTTCGGCGATGAGCCCGGATTCGGTGGCTGCAAATCGGCACGTCGGGGCCGTGCGGGCAACCCTGCTGTGTTACCGGGTGCTGATCCGCCAGATCGTCTCGGTGGGTCGGCTAGCTGCACTGGGCGCGCTCGGCGCGATCATGATCGTGGTCGGGTGGGTCGTGGGAGTGGCTGGCGCCGATCGGGATTTCGGCTCGTCGGCCATGCTGCGCGACGGTGCTGGCTATGCCGACGCCTTCGGCCTGATCGTCATCGTGCCGATCATCTCGTTGGTCTTCGCAGCGGCCTCGCTGGGTGACGCCCGGGATGACGGCACGCTCGTGTACCTGTGGCTGCGCCCGATGGGCCGCGCTCCAGTGGCAGTCGCGGCGGCTGCCGTGTCCATGACGGTGGCGCTGCCGCTGTGCGTTGCGCCGACGGTGCTGGGAGGCTGGCTTGCGTCGGGCCGTGTTGCCGGGTCGGGAGATCTTGCCGTGGGCATCTTGACCGCGGCGGCACTGGGAACAGCGGCGTATTCGTGCCTGTTCGTGCTCCTCGGACTGCTGTTCCGCAAAGCGGTCCTCTGGGGTATCGCGTATGTGCTGCTGTGGGAAGGATTGGCGGTGGGTCTTGGCGACTTCGCCGCTCGGCTCTCGTTGCGCGGATACGCCCGCTCGGTGCTTGCCCATCTCGCCGACGTCGATCTGGGGTTCGACCCCAATCGCCTCGCCACCTCCATCATCGTGCTGGCCTGCGTGTCGGTGGTCAGCCTCGGGCTCGCCGCGCTGCGACTCCGGCATCTCAACGTGGACTAAGAACCCGAGTTCCCCTACGTCGGGTCAACCCGACACAATGTGCGGGTGCGCCTGGTGATCCAGATCCCCTGTCTCAATGAGGCAGAGACGCTGGGGGAGACCCTGAACGCGCTGCCGCGCCAGGTGGAGGGCTTCAGCGAAGTGCAGTGGCTGGTCATCGACGACGGCTCAACCGATGACACGGTCGACGTGGCATGGACTCATGGCGCCGACGCAGTCGTGAGCCTGACGCAGAACAAGGGGCTCGCGGTGGCCTTCGCAACTGGCGTCGACGCAGCGCTGCGCATGGGTGCCGATGTCATCGTGAATACCGACGGCGACAACCAGTACAACTCGGACGACATCAGCCGGCTCACCGAACCGATCTTGGCTGGTCAGGCCGACCTGGTTGTCGGCTCGCGGGACATCCGCAATCACCCTGAGTTCTCACGGCTCAAGAAGCGGCTGCAGCGACTCGGATCGTGGGCCGTGCGTCAGGCCTCGGCTACCGATGTGGCTGACGTCACCTCCGGATTCCGCGCCTATAGCCGCGATGCCGCGCTGGCGGCGAACGTGGTCTCAAGGTTCACCTACACGCTCGAGACGGTGATCCAGGCCGGCAAGTCGGACTTGGCCGTGACTGATGTGCCGGTTCGGGTGAATCCCACCACCCGCCCGTCCCGGCTCTTCAAGTCCAAGCGGCAGTACGTACGGAGGGCCGCGGGCACCATCGTCCGCGTGTACGCCATGCACGAGCCATTGCGGGTTTTTGCCGCGTTGGCTGCGCTGTTCGCGGCGGTCGGCGTGTTCCTGTTCGCCCGCTTCGGTTGGTTCCTGGTGACCTCTGACGGATCGGGCCACGTGCAGTCGCTCATCATCGGCGCGGTTGCGTTGCTGGTGGCGATGCAGCTGCTGATGCTCGGTGTCCTCGCGGACCTGCTGCGAGCCAACCGGGTAATTGCTGAGCGAACGTTGCGCCGAGTTCGCGCCATCGAGCTCGACGTCGGGACGCTCACGAAGGACAAGCGGGTGGCGGAGGAGAGCCCTGCGAGGTTGGAACCTGCTGGATTCCCGGAGCAGGGGGCTCCTCCGCCACCCGCCTCGCCTGGGAGCTCCCCGCCTACGAGATAACGACCACCACGTCGCCGGCGCCCACGGTGTCGCCTGGCGCGACCTTGATCTCGGTGACGGTTCCGGAGCGGTCCGCGTTGATGCTGTTCTCCATTTTCATGGCTTCGAGCACGACCACGCCCTCACCGCTGGTGACCTCTTGGCCGACCTCAACAAGGATCTTGACGATGGTGCCTTGCATCGGGACGGTCACCTGCCCCGTACCGGTGCTGGCTGAAGCGGTGCTGCTTGCGCGCCTCGGGCGCGTCGAAGCAGTCGCAGCGGCGGCCGAGGCTGTCTCGGGCACCCATGCGCTCACCGAGAATCGCTTGCCATCGACCTCGACGACGACATCGCGTCGCACGCGCGGCATGTCGTCGCTGTCGGGTGTGCCACCAGACCCGACGGAGGCCTCACCGTCGGCCTTGCCGCTCACACCGCTCAGGTCGAGTTGTTCTTCAACCCACTTGGTGCTGTGGGTGCCGGCCCGGAAGTCCTCCGACGCCATGATCGCGGTGTGAGCGGCGGCGGTCGTGGCCACGCCGCCGATGCTCAATTCGCCCAGCGCCCTGCGCATGCGAGCGATTGCCGTCGGGCGGTCCGAGCCCCACACGATGAGCTTGCCGATGAGGTTGTCGTAGTACTGGCTGATGGTGTCGCCTGCCTCGTACCCGCCGTCCCAGCGAACGCCGAAACCGTTGGGCACACGCAGTGATGTCAGCAACCCGGGTGAGGGCAGGAATCGCCCGCCTGCGGGGTCCTCGGCGTTGATGCGTGCCTCGATGGCGTGCCCGACCGAGGTCACCTCCGACTGCGTAAACGACAGCGGCTCGCCGGCGGCCACCCGGATCTGTTCGCGGACCAGATCGACGCCGGTCACCATCTCCGTTACTGGGTGCTCCACCTGCAGCCGGGTGTTCATTTCCAAGTAGAAGAACTCGCCGTCCTGGTAGAGGAATTCGACGGTGCCTGCGTTCGTATAGTCGCAGCATCGGGCAACCGCCACCGCTGCGTCTCCCATCGCCTTGCGAATGGCGTCATCGAGAAGCGGCGCGGGGCTTTCTTCAACCAGCTTCTGGTGCCGGCGCTGAGCGGAGCAGTCGCGCTCGCCGAGCCAGACGGCGTTGCCGTGATGGTCGGCCATGATCTGCATCTCGATGTGGCGCGGCCAAGTGAGGTAGCGCTCCAGGTAGCACTCGCCGCGCCCGAAGAACGCCTCGGCCTCGCGCTGCGCAGACTCCAGCGCGGCTTCGATCTCGTCAGGCCCGCCAACGACCTTCATGCCGCGGCCGCCGCCGCCGTAAGCCGCCTTGATGGCGATGGGGTAACCATGGGCCGCCCCAAAGGCAGCGACGTCGTCGGTCGAAGTGATCACCTCGGTGGTGCCCGGAACGCCGGCGACCCCGCACCGTTCGGCGGCGAGGCGTGCCGAAATCTTGTCGCCCATCACCTCGATGGCTTCCGGTGGCGGTCCCACGAAGGTCACACCCCTGGAGGTGATGGCCCGCGCAAAGTCGGCGTTTTCGGAATAGAAGCCGTAGCCGGGATGGACTGCGTCAGCCCCGCTGCGGGAGATCACGTCCAGGATTGCTTCGGTGTTGAGGTAGCTCTCGGCTGCCGTCTGGCCGCCGAGGGCGAACGCCTCATCCGCGAGCCGCACATGCATGGCGTCCCGGTCCTGTTCGCTGTAGACGGCAACCGATGAGATGCCCAGCTCGCGGCAGGCCCGGATGACACGCACCGCGATCTCGCCCCGGTTGGCGATGAGGAGCTTGCTGAACACGAATCAGGTCCTAACTGTCAGGTCCCGGCTGTGGTGGCCTGCCGGTGCACGCCGACCCCAACCCGGTTGGGCCAATCCAATTGGGACTGGCAGCGGGCAAGTCTGTCGGCTGGTTCTGCGAGTGACACCGCGGCGGTCAATGGTGTCACATGGGGCGGCCGGAGCACCCACTGCCCCACAGGTGCCGCTCGGGAGGTGCCGCAGCCCCCAAGATTCTTGCCTGGGGTCGCCGGTACGCTCGCTGCGTGCCAGCTGTGCACGACCCGTCCCGTCTTGACCCGTCCAAATTTGACCCGTCCAAATTTGACTCTGGGCATTTCAGATCTGTCGACGGCACCCGCTTCACCGATGTCGAGTGGCACGACGAGATCGGCTCCACGAATACCGAACTGCTCGATCGGGCCCGACGCGGCGCACCCGAGGGGGTCGTGTTGATCGCGGACCGCCAGACCGCCGGTCGCGGTCGCCGTGGTCGCAGGTGGACGGCGCCGCCGGGCAGCTCGTTGATGATGTCCGTGCTGCTGCGACCGCCAGCAGGTCCGCTGCCTCCTGCTCGTGCGGCCTTGGTGACCCTCGCAGTCGCACTTGCTGCAGCCGACGCATGCGAGCAGACGAGCAGCGTTAGACCCCAGTTGAAGTGGCCAAACGACCTTGTGATCGCTGGCGAGGCGGGCCTTGGTGAAACTCGTCAAGACCGCAAGCTCGCCGGCATCCTGGCCGAATCCATCAGCACCCAAGGACAGATCACCGCACTTGTTGTCGGCATAGGCCTGAACACCGGGTGGCCGGAGGTGCCCGCAGAACTGGAGGGCATCGCGACCAGCCTCAATCTGGAATCTGGCGTTCCAGTGGACCGCACGCTGCTGGCGCGCCGGATCCTCGAGGGATTCGACGCTCGGTACGAGCGCCTCTGCCAGAGCGGCGACGGCGCCAGCGACGCCACCGGGACAACTGACGTGCTGGAAGAGGCGAGACAGAATTCGGCCACTCTCGGGCGTCGAGTTCGCATCTCGTTTGATGTGACGACGACCTCGCGCTCCCTCGAAGGACTCGCGACCGACCTCGATGCTGAAGGGCGATTGTTGGTCACCGATGACGCCGGCGCCACCCACACTGTGGCTGTCGGCGATGTCGTGCATCTGCGCTCAGCCCACTAGTGGACGATGTTGGGCGAAACTGTGGTGCGCCCAGACTGGGCGTCGGGTAGAACCACGCTGCGGGACCCCGCCCGCTGCCAAGCCGCGTAAGCAACGACAGAGCGAGGATGCCGTGCCGCTGACCATTTCGACCGACGCATTCGAGGTTGTCACCGACCCTGCTGCTGCGCCGCCCACGGCCGCCAGCGACCGGCCGGTGCGCAGCGATGCCCTGGACACGCTGGGTGCAACACCCAACTACTTGGCCGCCAGCGGATTCGATGGCTCCGTGGGCAGCACGGCGCTCATGGTCGGCGCGTCCGATACTGCGGACGACACGCTGCCGATTGCAGTCGGGCTGGGTTCAGACGATCTGACCACGGCAGACATCCGCAAGGCGTCGGCCTCGCTCTGGCGTGCCGCCTCGAAGCTCGACTCATTGACCTCGGCGCTGGCGGCGGCAGCGTCTGACGACGTTGGCGCCGATGTCGCTCTCGGCGCAGTCGTCGAAGGCATGCTGCTGGCGTCCTACGGGTTCAACGAGCACAAGGGCGACCCGCCGGCGCCGGCTGCGCTTGAGCGGATAGCGCTCGCGGCGCCCGATGGCACCGACGTGGCAGCAGCCATTGCACGTGCCGCCGCCGTGGCCGGCGGGATCGCGCTGGCCCGCGACCTCGTGAACCAGCCAGCCGGTGCGCTCAGCGCGATCGGCCTCGCCACTGCCGCAGTCAATGCAATCGAAGCAGCTGCGGCAGATGGCGATCCCGCAGCGGGCACTGCGTCGGTCGAGGTATGGGACCGCGAACGGCTCGCAGCCGAACGATGCGGCGGGCTGCTCGGCGTCAACGCAGGCTCGACAGAGCCCCCCGCCCTCGTCCGCATGCGATGGCAGCCGTCGGCCACTCCACGAGCGGTTGTCCATCTCGTCGGAAAAGGCATCACTTTCGATACCGGCGGGCTCAACCTCAAGTCCTTCGAAGGCATGGAATGGATGAAGGTGGACATGGGCGGTGCTGCGGCCGTCATCGGAGCGATGAGCGTCATCGCCCGATTGGCACCCGACGTCGCGGTCACCGGCATCTGCTGCTGCACGGACAATCAACCCGGACCCACGGCCACCAAGCCCGGCGATGTCCTGCGCATCCGCAATGGCAAGACGGTCGAGGTGCTGAACACGGACGCCGAGGGCCGGCTCGTCCTCGCGGACGGCCTCTCGCTGGCGGTCGAGGAGGAGCCTGACCTGGTGGTAGATCTCGCGACGCTCACAGGCGCTTGCCTCGTCGCCCTGGGCGACAGGTACGCGGGGCTGATGGGCAACGACGCGTCGGCGATCGCGCGCACCGAGGCTGCGGCTCATGCCGCGGGGGAGCACCTGTGGCATCTGCCGCTGCCGGCGGAGTATCGCGAGCAGCTGGACTCGCCGATTGCCGACCTGCGCAACATCGGCAAGGGTCGCTACGGGGGCACGCTCGTCGCCGGCATCTTCCTGTCGGAATTCGTCGGCGAGACCCCCTGGGTGCATCTCGACATTGCCGGGCCGGTACGAGCCGATTCAGATGCTGGCGAGCTGTCCAAGGGTGCGTCCGGCTTCGGTGTGCGCACGCTGGTCGAACTGGTCTGCAATTGGTGATTGGGTGCAGCGCTGGGCCTGCAGGAGAGCGACGGCGCCCCGGCTGGTCGCGTCACACACCCCGGGTTGCGTGAGGCCGCACGCAACGATCCGCCCACGCCCACGCGGTCGCCTCGTTGGCGGCCCTAGGTGCCAATCCCAGCATCACGAGCCGCTCTGCGGATTCGTGGAGGCCGTGGCCAAGCATCAGCATGCACGTCGCAAGCAGTCGCGTCTCGCCCACGGAAAAGTCCGTATGTCCAACGGTGCGAGTCCAGCGACCGATCTCGGCGCGTAATTCGCGCGGCATGCGGACGTGCAGCCTGCGCGGTACCGGCGGTATCTGCCTGCGCACAATCAGGACATCGTCGTTCTCGAAGTGGGCCAGATCGAACGTGCGGCAGCGGTCGATGGTTCTCATGAACGTGCTCTGGCGGCCGCCGCGGTGCTGCAGCCCGAGTCGCTGCGCTGTGGACTCGAGGTCTAGGCGCAGATTCTCACCTGGGGCCAGTTCGTCGAATTCGCGCGCAAGCAGCCGCAGCAGCCAGACCGCACTGGGGCCGAGCACAGCGATCCAGAAACGCTCCACGTAGGCCGAGCGCGGGTCGTGGCCATCGCGGTGAAGGTTGGGATCGTCCCAAGGTCGCACCTGCAGGACCCGCAGTGGCTCCGCCGCAGTTCCGTCGTGTGAAGTTCTGCCCGGCCCGGTTGAAGTGCCACCGACTAGTTGCAGCGTGGCCGGGGTTGCCCCATCTGGAGTGGCCGGGAGGACGGGGAATGTGGGTCTCTGTTCAGCTGGCACTGGGATCTCCCTCACGTTTGCTCGTGACTGTCATTCATTTGGATGGGAATACTTATATATCAAAACAGATCAAACAACATGAAAATTATTGGAAGTGCCATAACGCTCGTCAAGTCGAGCCATGCGCGATACGACAGACTTGGTGAGATGAACCCCGATGAGATGAACAGTGGGGCCGATTCGAGTTCTCCAGTCGACGAGGTGCGAACTGTGGCTGGATGGATCGACGAGGCACGTGCCATCACGGTGCTCACCGGTGCAGGCATCTCCACCGATTCGGGCATTCCGGACTTTCGCGGTCCCAATGGCGTGTGGACGAAGAACCCCGCCGCCGAGAAGCAGGCGACGCTGCAGAACTACTTGGCCGATCCGCAGGTGCGTGTCTTGGCGTGGCGAGCTCGCATGGACCACCGGGCCTGGGGCGCCGAGCCCAACGACGGTCACCGGGCCCTCGTGCAGCTGGAGCGCCGTCGCAAGTTGGTGTCGCTCTTGACGCAGAACGTGGATGGGCTGCACCACGACGCCGGATCAGACCCCGACAAGATCGTGGAGGTGCACGGCACCATCCGCGAGGTTGCGTGCCTGGGGTGCGACTACCGCGACGACATGGGAACCGCGCTGGACCGGGTGCGGCTCGGCGAGGACGACCCACCATGCCCCGAGTGCGGCGGGATTCTCAAGAGCGCCACGATCAGCTTCGGCCAGCAGCTCGTTGCACGAGACCTACTGCGCGCTCAGATCGCAGCTGAAAATTGCGACCTGATGCTGGCCGTGGGCACGACGCTGGCCGTATACCCCATCGCTGCGGTTGTCCCCACAGCCAAGTCGGTCGGCGCACGCGTGGTGATCGTCAACGCCGAGCCCACAGAGATGGATCACCTGGCCGACATGGTCCTGCGAATGTCCATCTCTGAGGTGCTGCCGCTGATCTGCGGCGGCACCGCCCGCCGGCGTGACTAATTCCTGACCGGATAGGTAGGATTTAGGGCAAGAACCTGATCGGTTGATCAGGTCGCACCGGACGCGACGCCGAGTTACGAACAGGGAGGCCCAGATGCCCTCGTTCCGCGAACTGCTGACAGCGACCAAACGCGAGATCACCGAGATCGACACGGCCACCGCGGCCGAGTGGATCTCCGACCGCTCACCGGTCGTGCTCGACGTGCGCGAGCCCGACGAGTACGAGCAGGGTGCGCTCGCCGACGCGATCCATATCCCGCGCGGGCATCTCGAGGCGCAGATCGAGAACCGCGTCCTCGATCACGACGCCGAGATCATCATCTATTGCGCCGGCGGCGTCCGTTCGGCCTTCGCGGCCAAGACACTCGCCGAACTCGGGTACCCCAACTCGGTCTCCATGGATGGCGGCTTTGGCCGCTGGAAGGACGAAGGTCGTCCGTGGGCCACGCCTGCCTCCCTCGGCGCCGAGCAGCGAAACCGCTACCAGCGTCACCTGCTGCTGCCCGAGGTGGGCGAGGCCGGACAGCTCAAGCTGCTCGACGCCAAGGTGCTCATGCTGGGCGCCGGAGGCCTCGGCTCTCCCGCGGCCCTCTACTTGGCTGCGGCCGGCGTCGGCACCATCGGCATCATCGACATGGATGTGGTCGATGAGTCCAACCTGCAGCGTCAGATCCTCCACAACGTCGACCGGGTGGGCGACCGCAAGGTGGATTCGGCCAAGAAGACCCTCACTGCACTGAACCCTGACGTCAACGTGGTCACCTACGACACCCGGCTCGGGGCCGACAACGTGCTCGACGTCTTGTCGGGCTGGGACGTCGTCGTGGACGGCGCCGACAACTTCCCGAGCCGCTACCTGCTCAATGACGCGTCGGTGAAGCTCGGCATTCCGGTGGTGCACGGTTCGATCTTCCGCTTCGAGGGCCAGGTCACGGTCTTCGACCCGCACAACGGTCCGACCTATCGCGATTATCTGCCCGAGCCCCCTCCGGCAGAACTCGCTCCCTCGTGCGCTGAAGCTGGCGTGCTCGGCGTGCTGCCAGGCATCGTCGGGTCGATCCAGGCGCTCGAGACGATCAAGCTGATCCTGGGCATCGGCGACGGCTTGGCGGGCCGCATCATCGCGTTCGATTCGCTGGAGATGTCGTTCCACGAGTTCCGGTTGCGGCCCGATCCCTCCAACGAGGTGACCTACGCCAATCGCGAACGCATCACGGTCAGCGAGCTCGACGGTCTCTGCAGCCCCACGCTGAGCTGAGCCCGTCCCGCTCCGAGGCCGCGACGACAGAGGGGCCGGGAGCCACCGGTACGCTGCCCACTCATGGCCCAGAAGCGCTTCGTCGTGATCGGCGGTGGCCCAGCGGGCCATTCGGCGGCAACCTACGCGGCCCGCTACGGCGCAGAAGTGACGCTTATCGAGCGTGACATCGTCGGCGGTTCTGCGCACCTGCGCGATTGCGTGCCATCCAAGACCATGATCGCCACGGGTTCCGCGCTCAGCTTCGCCGGCCACCTTGACGACATGGGCTTGGCCAACGTCTCCACGTCGGTCGACACGCCGCAACTGCGCCAGCGCATCGGCGATATCGAGGACCGCCTCGCGGACGTGGCCCGGCAGATGCTGGTCAGACAGGGTGTGCGGATCTTGTCTGGCTCAGGTCGGCTGCTCGGGCCCAACGAGGTCTGCGCCGACACATCCGACGGAGCGGTCGAGCTGTCCGCCGACGTCATCGTGCTGTCGACCGGCAGCCGTCCCCGGATCCCCGACTGGGCACCGATCGACGGTGAGCGGATTCTCACCACCCGTGACGCGTACCCCCCAGCGGAGCTTCCTGAGCACCTCGTCGTCGTGGGCTCCGGTGTGACCGGTGTGGAGTTCGTGCACATGTTCACCTCGTTGGGCTCCAGGGTGACGCTGATCGTCAGCCGCCAGCAGGTGCTGCCGCACAAGGATCCCGAGGCCGCCGCTGTGCTCGAGCAGACCTTCGGCGATCTTGGCGTGCACCTGCTCAAGGGTGCACGTGCGGTGAGCATCGTGCGCGACGGCGACGCCGTAGAAGTCTTCTGCAGCGATGGGCGAACGGTGCAGGCATCGCATGCGCTGATTGCCATCGGCTCGATCCCCAACAGCGACGGGCTGGGTCTCGAGAACACCGACGTGCGCGTCGACGAGCAGGGATTCGTCGAGGTCGATCACAACCTCTGCTCGTCGGTTCCGAGCATTTATGCGGCCGGCGACTTGTCCGGCAAGCTGCCGCTGTCTTCGGTGGCGGCCATGCAGGGGCGCAAGATCGTCGAGCATTCGATGGGCCCGCACGACAGCCGGCCCCATCGGCACCTCGACTACGACAAGGCCGCGTCGGCCATCTTCACCGAGCCCGAGATCGCCGATGTCGGACTTGCCGAGGCCGAGGCGTTTGCCACGGGCCGCAAGATCCGGGTCACCAAGGTGCCGTTCGGTGCCAATGCCAAGGCGCTGATCGAAGAGAATCCTCGTGGCTTCGTCAAGATCGTCTCTGATCCGCTGACCGGCCAGGTCCTGGGCGGATCGATCGTGGGTCGCCATGCAGCCGAGCTGATCTCGGTGGTGGCGCTGGCTGTGAGCGCGAACCTGCGAGTCCAGGACATCGCCGAAAGCCTGTTCGTTTACCCATCCCTGAGCGAGGCCCTTTCTGAGGCGGCCGAGTGAGTAGGCCTGAGGCCGCCGAGTGAGCCACCGCAGTTGGCGGGCTCGCCTCATTCTTACTTCGCTGGCGGCGTTGACCCTGCTGGGAGCGGTCGCGACCGCTGGCTCTGTATTCGTGCTGTTCCAGCTCGGGCGGATCGAACGTCACTCTCTCGCAGACGTGCTCACATCGGCGCCCCAGCAGCCGGTCACTGCGGCTGATGTGGTCATCAGCCTGCCTGACCCCTCCTCTGATATTCCTGATCCAGCCTCGGACGAAGTCCCCGACAACGGCGTCGCAGGCAGCACCTCAGGTGACGGCGCCGACCCGGCAAACGATGCAGATTTCTCAGCGGGATCGGCTGGCGATGCGGACCAGTCCGCAGGGGAGCCGGTGCTGCCGAGCGCCCCGGCCGGCGAGAACTACCTGCTCGTCGGCACCGACAGCACTCTGGGACTCGCCCCCGACGATCCGCTGCGCAATGGCCACTCGGACTTCAGCCGGCTTGCGGATGTCATCATGGTGATCCGGCTGCGCGACGACGGCACCTTGGCCATGATGTCGATTCCTCGCGACCTGGCCGCTGAGATCGCCGGCACCAGCGACATCTCGGGCACCGGCGTGGTGGCCAAGATCAACAGCGCCTATAACCGCGACCGCACCGCTGCTGGACGTGCAGCCCGGCTGATCGACACCATCGAGGAGAACCTCGGCATCACGCTGCAGCACTTCGTCGAAGTGGACTTTCAGGCGTTCTTGGATCTGGTGGATGCGGTCGGCGGCGTCGAGATGACCTTTGACCGGCCGCTGCGGGATCAGCCCAAGGAGAACGCGGACGACCCATCTGAGAGCCGCAGCGGATTTCTCACCGAGGCTGGCACCCATCTCCTGGACGGCAGGCAGGCCTTGGCGTACGTCCGCAGCCGCCACTTGGAAGAGCAGGCGTCTAACGGATCCTGGAATCGGCACGGTGTCTGGAATGACCTCGACCGCAATGACCGCCAACGGGAGTTCATGCGCGTCGCGGCGCAGCAGGTCGCTCCCGGCTTGCTTGCGAACCCGATCAACCTGCTCTCGGTGCTCGACATTGCAGCCGACCACCTGTCCACCTCGGACACGCTGAGCATCGTGAACGACGGTCGCCGCCTCGCAGCCAAGTTCTCCGACATCGAATTCGAGAACGACATTGAGGACTACGAGTTGCGGGTGCAGGACGTCCATGAACCCGTGCGGTGGTCGCTGGAACTCACTGCGGACCGGGACAACCAGCGGGTGCTGGACGTGTTCCGAGGCATCGGCTGGGATGACGTGGTGGAGTCGCGCGTAAAGGTGCTGGTCACCGGCGCGGAGCGTCGTCGGATCGCGGCGGAGCTCAGCGAACTCGGCTTCGACGCGCATGCCACAGGGGCCATGCCGACGGGTGTTGATCAACCACCAAACGGCACCGTCGTCTATCTCGCTGCTGAGGGTCGCCTTGCAGCGGGACTGCTGGCCAGTCACCTCGTGCCTGTGCCAGAATTCTCCGGCCATGACGACCTCGACGCAATCACGGTGATCCTTCACACGGGTGAGCGGCCGCCGCGCGTCGATGCGGGCTACCGGCGGGTCGACGTGCCATCTGCTGACCATCTTGCGCCATGAGCGGAACAACGCCCCAGCAGCGGATCCTCGTCGTCGGCGCCGGCTACGTCGGCCTCACGACGGCGGCGTGTTTCGCCCACCTCGGCCATGACGTCATCTGCGCCGACATCGATCGTGCCAAGGTGGCGTCGCTGTCAGCCGGCGTTGTGCCGATTCGCGAAACCGATCTCGACCGGCTGGTCGCTGAGGGCATCGCACAGCGTCGCCTCCGCTTCGTGATCTCGGCGGAGGCTGTTGCGGCTACGTGCGATTTTGCCTTCCTGTGCGTTCCGACGCCATTGCGTGCTGACGGTGAGACGGAGCTCAGCTATCTCATGGCTGCACTCGATTCGGTGGCGTCACGCCTGCGGCCTGGCTCGGTGCTGGTAACCAAGTCCACCGTGCCGGTCGGCACTGCACCCAAGATCGCGGCTGCACTGGGACGGACCGATGTAGCGCTGGCGTCGAATCCCGAGTTCCTGCGGGAAGGCTCGGCGGTGGCCGACTTCCTGGCACCCGATCGAATCGTCATCGGGGCAGACGACCTCTCGGCGGCGCACCGGGTCGCAGCGCTGTATGCGGGCGTGGATGCGCCGGTAATTCTCAGCGATCCGACTTCAGCCGAAACGGTCAAGTACGCGGCGAATGCCTTCCTGGCCGCCAAGGTCTCGTTCGTGAACGCGCTCGCCGCTGTGTGCGAAGCAGTCGGGGCCGACGTCGACTCGGTGCTCGAGGGGGTCGGCTCTGATCACCGCATCGGTTCCGCGTACCTGCAACCCGGCCCCGGCTGGGGCGGTTCGTGCCTGCCCAAGGACACGCGCGCCCTGGTGTCGGTCGCGAACGACGCCGGCTACGTCTTCCATCTGCTCGAAGGCGTCATCACGGTGAACGATCAGCAGCTCGACCGCGTGGTTGCCAAGGTTGCTCGCATCGTCGGCACCGAGCCTGGCCGGCCATCGGATCTCAGCACCGACGCACCCGGGGTCGACGTTCGGTGTCTCGATGGTGTGACGGTGGCGGTGCTCGGCCTGACCTTCAAGGCGGGCACCGATGACCTGCGAGGCTCTCCCGCGCTCAGGGTGGCCGACCGGCTTGGAGCGGCAGGAGCGCGACTCGTGGCGTACGACCCAGCGTTGGGCGACGGCCTCGACGCTCGACCCGACATCTCCGCACAGCTGCCGGCGGCCCTGACCGTCCGCGGTTCTGCGTTCGAGGCTCTGCGCGGCGCCGAAGTGGCCGTCGTGCTCACCGAGTGGCCAGAGTTCGCGACGCTGGACTGGGCCCGGGCGGCCGCCGAGATGGCTGCTGCCCGCATCGTGGATGCCCGCAACCTGCTCGATCCCGTCCAGCTGCGCGCAGCAGGCTTCACTTACGAAGGCCTCGGCCGGCGCTAACGCCGGCGAGTGGGGTTCGGCAGGCGCTAACGCCTTCGCTGAGCCGGACCGGGCGGGCGCGCCGGTAGCTTGTCGCCCCGTATGGCGAGATCAGCCGCTGCGAAGAAAGTCGCCAAAGCGGCGAGTGCCGGCGGGAGCCGCAGAGGCTTCCGCCCTCGGCGCGACCTTCTGTTCCCGGCGGCGATGCTCCTGGTCGTCATTCTGGGCGTCGTACTGATCCTGGTGGCCCGAAATGAACGGTCCACGAATGCCCCCGCTGGTCCTCCGCGGCTGGACGACCACTGGCACTCGCTCTATGCGATCTACGACTGTGACGATTTTGTCCTCGACCTCTACCCCAACGATGTCGATGACTTCTCTGGCATTCACACTCACGGCGACGGGCTGATCCACATCCATCCGTTCCACACGGGCGTGACGGGGCAATTCGCCACTGTCGGAGCATTCATGGGTGAGATCGAGTTCGAGTTGAACGACTCGAGGTTCGAGCTGCCCGATGGGACGATTCTCGACGAATCCGGCGAGGGATGTGCGTCGCCTGATCCCGACAGTGAGGATCCGGACATCTCTGAACCGGGAGCGGAGTTGCGCATCATGCGCTGGGAGACCTTGCAGGCCGAAAAGGCGCTGGCCTTCACAGAGGACCTGCGAGATGTGCGCTTCTTGGGCGACGGCCAGATCTTCGTGTTCGTCTACGTCCATCCGAGCGTCGAAAACGCCGACGTTCCGCGACCCGACGACGCATTCCTGCGCTCCTACTTGAACCTGCCGCCAGAGGACCAACCGCTCACCGATGGCTCGACCGAAGAGGGGCCGGTGCTCGATGACGGAGGCGAGAGCGAGCCGGTCGAAGGCGACCTGCCGGTCACGTCCGAACCCACTGAGACTGTCGAGCCCGGCACCGACGAGAACTCGATGGGCGGCGAGCCGGCTGCCGTGACACCCTGAGGGCCAGCACCCCGAGCTCAGGATGAAGGCGATCCTGCTGCTGGGCGGCTTGGGCACCCGGCTGCGGCCGCTGACCAACGACACTCCGAAACAGATGCTGCCTGTGTGCGGGCGTCCGATGATCGAGTGGGTCTGCGAGCACCTCAGCCGACACGGTGTGAACGAAGTGGTGCTCTCGCTGGGCTACCGAGCCGAGGCGTTCACCACGGCGTACCCGCAGGGTCGCATCGGCCGGCTGGCGTACGAGGTGGCGGTCGAGCCTGGACCGAGGGGCACTGCGGGAGCAGTGCGATTCGCCGCGGAGGCCAGCGGCATCACCGGATCGTTCTTGGTGCTCAACGGGGACGTGCTGACCGACCTCGACGTCGGTGCCCTCGCACGCTTCCACGCGAGCTCGGGGGCGGAAGCCACCATTGCGCTGCAGCCCGTTGCTGATCCGACGCCGTATGGCTTGGTGGTGGCCGATCCGCAAGGCCGGGTGATGTCGTTCTCGGAAAAGCCAGAACCCGGTGTCACCCGAACAGCACTGCCGCGTGGCGAACGGCCCACCATCAGCGCCGGCACCTACGTGCTGACCCCAGCTGTTCTCGATCGCATCCCCCCCGATCAGCCTGTCTCCATCGAGCGGGAAGTCTTCTCCCAGCTCGTCGCAGACGGAACGCTGGCGGCGCTGGTCTTAGATACCTACTGGCTCGACACGGGCACGCCACAGCAGTATCTGGCGGCCAATCTCGACATCCTCGAAGGCCGGCGTGCCGATGCCAGGGTGGTCGACGGCGCCACGGTGGCATCTGCAGGCATCCATCCCGACTCGCGCATCCAGACGTCGGTCATCGGCCGCGGATGCGAAATCGGACCCGACGCCGTCGTGCAGCGATCCGTAGTTGGGAACGGCTGCCATGTCGCCGCCGGCGCCGTCGTGGTCGACTCGGTGCTCGGCCCGGACGTCGTCGTGGGTGCCGGGGCAACGCTCTGCGAGTTCTCGGTGGTGGGCCGCGGAGAGCAAGTGGCTCCGCGCGCTGCACTGAGCGCGCAGCGCCAGCCGCCGTCTGACGACTAGCGAAACAGGTCCTCGGCGGGATCTCGGATGATTTCCGAGCGCACTGAGGCACGCCGCAACCAGCTGGGATCGACTCCCCGCACGATCGCAACTGGCACGCCCCGCGCCTTGCCGCAGACCAGATCGGCCGCGGAGGCAATCTCGTCGGCTACGCACACCTCGGTGACCATGAGTTCGCGGCCCAGTGCATCGGTAGTGCCCTTCAAATCGACGACCGCGGCGATGCCCGCGCAGCCGATTGCCACGTCGGTGACGCCCCGCCGCCATGGGCGTCCGAAGGTGTCCGAGATGATCACTCCAACGGTGCATCCCCACAGTGCCCGGATGCGGTCACGGATCTTGTTGGCGGAACGGTCGCTGTCGTCGGGCAGCAGCGCGGCGTGGCCCCGTTCGACGTTGGACAGGTCGATTCCGGCGTTCGCGCAGATGAAGCCGTGCTTGGTCTCGCTGATAATGAGATCGCCGCGGCGGCGCAGGATGCGCACCGATTCGCGCTCGACGAGGGGCTTGTGCGACAGCGGATCGTCGGGATCGATGGTCTCCATGGCGCCCTCGGCCTTGGAGACGATCTTTTGCGTTACCACGAGCACGTCACCATCACGCAGGCCCGCGGGCGACGCCGCGCAGGCGCTTGAGATGACCGCTCCGAGATCGGCACCGAGGGTGATCTCGCCGATGCCTTCGACAGGGTGCAATTCGATGGTCACGTGGTTCCCTTCGCGCTCGCAGCTTCGAGCGTTGCCTTGGCCAGCGTGGCAGCGCGGTCCGGGTCGGCCATGATCGTGTCGGTGACGACGGGCGTCATCCCCGCTTCGGCCACTGCGGGGGCGAGGTCGCCATCGGCATGGTCGATCACCAAGGTGCCGGCGAAGTCGGCGTACAGCCGTGCGACGCCCGCAACGCTGGGCTCGTGGCCCAGCTCACGCATCATGGCTCCGGCGGGCCCTTTGATCGATGTGCCGCCGACAATGGGCGACACGGCGACGACGCTGTCTCGCCGGCGGCACAGGGTCTCGCGTACCTGTGGCACGTCCACCACGGGGCCGATCGAGACGAACGGATTGGACGGCGCCACCACGATGGTCGCTACGTCCTGAAGCGCACGGAGCACTCCCGGCGCGGGCCTGGCTTCGTCGATGCCTGCGAAGCGAACAGCTCGCACAGCAATGCCGTGCCGGTGAGCCACGAAGTAGTCCTGGAAGTCGATCTCGGTCGCATCCTCGGGTTCAGCGGGCGTGATGCGGGTCTGGATCGGATCGTCGCTGACCGGCAGCAGTGTCAGTCCAAGTCCGAAGCTGGCGGCGACCTCGCCGGTCACCTGGGACAGGGATGCGCCTTCGCTGCGACGCTGGGTGCGGAACAGGTGCAGCGCCAAGTCCAGATCGCCGAGTTTGAACCAGTCCTGACCTCCTAGGCGTCCCAGCTCGGTGAGCACCCGCCAGGTCTCACCGGCCCGCCCCCAGCCGGTCTCGGGGTTGATCTCGCCGGCAAGCGTGTAGGTGACGGTGTCGAGGTCGGGGCTGATGTTCAAGCCGTGCAGTGTGAAGTCGTCGCCCACATTGACGATGGCGGTCACCTCCGCGGGTCGGCGCACGCGTAGCAGTCCGTTCAGGAACCGGGCTGCGCCCACCCCACCGGCGAGGACGGCAACGGAGCCAGCGGTGCTGCTGGCGGTTGTTCGTTCGGCCCCCGACACAGCCAGTGACGCTAGCGACCTGTCATCCGGTCGCCGGTGGGCAGTCTCGGTCCCCAGAAGATGCTTGCTGCACGAAAGCCGATGCCGCGACGGTCGAGACGCTGTCGCCCCGAGCGTCTAGGCCGACAGCCCCGAGGGGGTTCGAGGGCGTTGCCCATGCGCTGGGCGTCCACACGCCATAAGAGCCACCGTCTGCTCGTACCTGTACCTCATACAGCGTCGTGTTCTGCAATCCGGTGATCTCTGTAGGTGAGTCGACGTCACGCATCGTCGTCCATTGCCCCCCGGCCGGCCGGTACCGGACCCGGTAGCCCGACGGCCCGGAGCCGCCGATGTTCGCTGGCGGCCTCCAGCTGACGAGCAGACCTTGGTCCCGGGGCTCGACCGAGAAGTTGCGTGGAACTCCTGGCTCGTCGGTACGTGGATCGCAATCGCGGTCGACACCACGCAGAGCGTCGATCGCTGCGTCGACGACGGTGTCGGAAACGGCTGCCGGTCCGCCGAACACCTTGAGCGTGACGGTGCCTGAATCGGGAATCGGACCCCTCAGGAACCCACGTGTCGTATCGGGCAGGACTGGCTCGGAGAGCAGCAGGGGCGCCCGCAGCCGGCCCAGCAACGTTCCGCCGACCAATGCATCGGGGAACTTCCACCCGTCTGCGAGGCCGAACTCGTCAGTATCGAAGCAGCGGTCGGTCAGTGTTCGAGCGATCTCGACTGCGGTCTCGAACCTGTCCTGGCCCCACAGGCGCCGAACCTCGATGCCGAGGTCTTCCAGTTCGTCAGCAACCGATTCGGAGACCGCTGCAGGTCCGCCGGCGATGACGACCTGGGAGATCTCATAGTCCACGACGAACTCCTCGACGGCCTCAGAGAGCCGGTCGGGGCGAGTCAGCAGAACCGGATGCGGACCCGAGAAGGCGAGCGGTGACAGTGCCAGCGCATCGGCGAACGTCTCCCCAGTTGCGAGCAGTGCCGTGCGGAGGCCGTCCCCACAAAACGTGCCGATGTCGTCGGCATCGATTTCACGTGCGATGTTGGTGACCGTCCGGTAGCGATTCACGCCTTCGAGCCGTTCAGGCACACCGTCGATCAGGTCCGCCAGCGAGTCTTCGACCTGGTCTGAGATGGCTTCGGTACCCCCGGCGATGATGATCTCATCGACACGGTGGCGCTCGATGAAGTCACGTGTCGCCTCGTGAAGCTCGTCCGGCGGTGACAGCAGGATCGGCGCGTTGAGCACGCTCGCCAACGGTGTGGCTGCCAAGGCGTCGGCAAAGATCTCCCCGGAGGCCACGATGACAGTGTCAGTCGAGCCGGCTAGGGAGACGAATTCTTCGGCTATCTCGGCGGCAGTCTCGTAACGGTCGGCGCCCCACAGTCGTTCCGATTCGACCCGTGATGCAGCGCCAGCCGGAGTCCCGATGCCTGCGGCTGCGGTAACTGCCAGCATCGCCGCCGCAGCGAGCAGAGGGCGCCGCTGGCGCAAGTGCGGGCGCAGAGCCATCCGCGGCACCGTATCGGAACCCGTCGGCTACGCGGGTGAGCCTCTGGGTGGTTCTGAGTGACCACACGGCGATGCCGGTGACCCGTACCCTGAACTGTGGCGCCACAGGCCCCACCAAGGGCCCTCATGCGCGCCGGAACGACCGCCGCCGGCCCGGCCCCGACCGCTGCCGCGCCCTGACGCCCGCTCTTCATCCACCCGAACCGGAGCCGACCCGTGCCGACGGCATTCATCACCGGAATCACCGGCCAGGACGGCCAGTATCTCGCCGAGTTCCTGCACGGCGAGGGCTACCGGGTCGTCGGGCTCATCACCGGCCAGCGCAATCCGCGCTCTGAGACGATGGCCGCCGACCTGCCCTTTGTCGAACTCGTGCCCGGCGACCTCGCCGACCTCGGGTCCCTTATCGCCGCACTCGAGTACACCCAGCCCGACGAGGTCTACAACCTTGGCGCGATCAGTTTCGTGGCGCTGTCGTTCAAGCAGCCCGAGTTGACCGCCAACATCTCCGGTCTGGGCGTGCTTCGACTGCTTGAAGCAATCCGCGTTGTGGGCGGGGTGGAGAATCCGATCCGCTTCTACCAGGCCTCGTCCAGCGAGATGTTCGGCAAGGTGCGCGAGACCCCTCAGAACGAGCTGACTCCATTGCACCCGCGCAGTCCCTACGGCTCAGCCAAGGTGTTCGGTCATCACACCACCGTGAACTACCGGGAGAGCTACGGGCTGTACGCCTGCAGCGGCATCTTGTTCAACCACGAGTCGCCGCGACGAGGCCTCGAATTTGTGACCCGCAAGGTCACCAACGCCGTTGCTCGCATCAAGCTGGGCCTGCAGGACGAAGTAACCCTCGGAAACCTCGACGCCAAGCGAGACTGGGGTTTCGCCGGCGACTACGTGCAGGCGATGCACCTCATGCTGGCGCAGCCCGAGCCCGACGACTACGTGATTGCGACCGGGCATACCCATGCTGTGCGCGACTTCGTCCAACTTGCATTTGCCGCAGCGGGCATCGACGACTGGGAGCGCCACGTTCGGATCGACCCCCGATTCTTCCGCCCGGCTGAGGTCGACCTGCTGGTGGGCGACGCATCCAAGGCCAGACGGGTCTTGGGGTGGGAGCCTCGGATGAAATTCGAGGAATTGGTGACGTCGATGGTCTCCCACGACCTCGAGATCGAGCGGCGCAAGCTGCAGTGATGGGCCCGATGCTGGCGCGTGGCGCGCAGGCGTTCGTCGCAGCGGTCGTGCTGGCTGGTGTGCTGGCAGTCATGACGCCTGACGCGGGTGCTCAGTCGACTGGAAACCAATTGGCGCCCGAGGTGATCTCCGTGGAGGGGCGTGGCTTCGGCCACGGCAATGGTCTGAGCCAATGGGGCGCGCTCGGCTACGCGCTGGACTACGGCTGGACCAGCGATCGCATCGTCGGCCACTACTACAGCAACACTTCGCTCACCGACATCGCCGAACGGGACATCTGGGTCCACCTGACTCGCAACCGAGGCGACCTGCTCGTCACCTCGGAATCGGCATTCAGCGTTGCAGGTGAAGATTTCAGCGGCGGAACCGTTCTCCGGGTCGGTGTCAGCGGAGGCGATTTTTCAGTTCGCTCGAACAGCGGTTGCGGAACGAGAGGCAGCCTCGTCGTCGACGGCCTGACGGCATCGAGCCGTCGTGGCGATCGCTATGTGGAGGTGCTGCCCAGCAGCGACGACTACGGCGTCGATGACCAGTCGCGGATGCTCGTGATGATCTATTGCGACGGCACCGACTCGGCCGTGGAATCGATGCGCGTCGCGTACCGCGGCACGCTCGCTGTGATCGATCAGAGCGGCCCGGTCGCCGTCAACCGGGTTCCGCTCGAGCAGTACCTGCGCGGCGTCGTGCCGCGCGAGAGCATCCCCGAGTGGGGAGCAGCAGGCGACGGGCGCGGCATCGCAGCGCTCGAAGCCCAAGCCATCGCGGCCCGGTCGTATGTGCTCTCACTCGCTGCTGCGCGCGAACGCGGCGGCATGTTCACCGACACCTGCGACTACTGGAACTGTCAGGTCTATGCAGGTGCGGCACAGAACGGGCAGGGCCTCGACCATGGCACCCGCTACATCCACTCCAACACGGCAATTGTCAATACCGCTGGAAGAGTTCTGACCCACTCGAACGGCAGGATCGCGTTCGCCGAGTTCCATTCCTCTAGCGGTGGCTGGACTGCCGGAATCGACGAGGGCTCGCATTTCCCGGGTGTGGAGGACCTTGGCGATGCCACACAAGGCAACCCGAACCATGCATGGGAGAGCAGGATCCGACGCGCTGACATCGAGGCGAAGTTTCCCAACATCGGCAGGTTGCGCTGCATTGAGGTGACGCACCGCAACGGAAACGGCGCATGGGGCGGTCGTACACGCGGTCTGCGTCTGGTAGGCACCGAGGGCGTCGAGGATTTCGAGAGCTACAGCGGTGTCTCCGACGGGCAATGGGGTCGATGGGCCCGCGATCCCTTCCGCCGGGCCTTTTCGCTCAAGTCGGACTGGTACCGCTTTCCGCAGTTCGATTCGAGCACCCCCTGTGAATCGGGACCGGTCGATCCTCCCGATCCCATCGACCCCCCCGACAGAGCGAGCGGCCCGGGTCTGTGGGTACTCAAGTCCGATGGCACGGTGTTTGCCGACGGCAGCGCCGCTCACTTCGGCGACGGCACCCAAACATCCCAATCGACACGGTTCGTGGCGATGGCCGCTACCGCATCGGGTCGCGGCTATTGGCTCGCAACCTCGAACGGCGATGTACAAGCCTTTGGCGACGCCGACAATCACGGCAATGCAGTCGGCGTCGAGCTCGCCCAGCCCGTTGCAGCGATGGCAGCACACCCAAATGGCGGCGGTTACTGGCTCACGACCGGCGATGGCACCGTGTTCGCGTTCGGCGCTGCCGGGTTCTGGGGCGCCATTGCCCATCTGAGACTGGCATCGCCTGTCGTTGACATCGAGGCCACACCGACCGGTGACGGCTACTGGCTGGCGCTCGCTGACGGCCGCGTGCTGGCCTTCGGCGACGCGTACGACGCCGGCTGCGGGCCAGTGCTCCCGACGGGCGAGACCGCGGTCGGCTTGACCGTCGAACCCGACGGCGAGGGCTATTGGCTCGCCGGGGCCGATACCGCAGTGCACGCCATCGGCTCGGCCGAACACCGAGACGACCGAGCAGACCGTCAGAACCGACTGAGAACGGTCGCCATCGCCGCGACAGCCACGGGAGACGGCTACTGGCTGGTGTGGAGCGACGGCACCAGCTTCAACTACGGAGACGCGCCGGACTACCGGACCTCTCGGGCAGGTTCCGGTGTCGTTGCCGCCGAATCGGTGCGGTAAGCGACCGTGGGAGATGTGAGATCGCCATGAGCTCGCCCACCTCGACGGGACTGCCGACCCCCGATGAGGCTGGTCCAATCGCCCTGGCTCCTCCGCCAGCAGTGGCCGCCATCGTCACGATGGGGTCGCGATGGTCCGACACCGAGGCCACCCTGCGCGCCTTGGCTGCACAGGACTATCCGCGGCTTGCGGTGCTCGTGCTGTGCGATGAAGGCGGTGCACAGGCTCACCGGGTACGAGAGGTGCTTCCGACTGCCGCGGTAGCGAATCGGACGTCGTCGCAGAGGGATCGAGGCCGCGGACACCTGCGCCTGCGGCCCGGGGCCGTCAACAACCGGGGCGCGTCGCTGGTTCGGGGAGCGGACTACCTCCTGTACCTGTCCGATCGCGTCGCGCTGGCACCCGACGCCATCAGCATCCTCATCTCCGATGCCGAGAATGCCCCAGGCAGAATCGTCGGCATCGCCGGTCCCAAGCTGCTGGACGCCGACGACGCCGTGACGCTGCGCGATCTCGGCGGCACAGCAGACCGCCTCGGCGTTCGAATTCCCGTCACCGGCGAAGACGAGCTGGATCAACAGCAGCATGACGAGGCCCGCGACCTGTTCGTCGCGCCAACCGACGCCCTCCTGGTGCGTGAGGACTACTTCCGCATCGTCGGCGGCTTCGATCCTGCGCTCGAAGGCGACGGCGCCGTGGTCGACCTGTGTTGGCGGATTCAGCTGTCCGGTGCTCGCGTCCGTGTCGTACCGGCCGCCACTGGGCTGCTGCGCCCCGAACCCGTACGCGTCGCGCACGGACCCTCGGCCCGCCAGCATGAGCACCGCGCTCGACTTCGCACTCTGGGAAAGTGCTACGGGTGGGTGCACCTGCTGCCGGCTGCAGCGCTCGCGGCCATGCTCGCAGCGGGTGAGGTGCTGTTATCGGTGCTGCGCGGAAGGTTCGCTCAGGCCGCAGATGTGACGCTGGCCTGGTTGTGGAACGCGCAGCACTTGGGAGGCACATTCGCGCTGCGAGGTGCCGCCAAGCGCTACCGCCGGGTACGCGACGCCGATCTGCGTCGATTGCAGCAGGGCGGTTCGGTGCGAGTCTCCGACTGGCTCCGATACCGACTGAGTCCCGAAGGAGGTCTGGCTGCACGAACCACCATCGACGAGAGCATCTTGGGCACATGGCGACGTAACGCCCACCGATCCGTGTGGGTGGTCTGGCTGCTCGTGCTCGGCTCCATTGTCTTCGGCTCCCGCCACCTGCTGCGCGGAGGCATCCCCGCATTCGGTCAGTTCTCAGCGTTCGCAGACGCCGGCACGATGCTCGGGGCGTATCTCGACGGTTGGCGCGACAGCGGTGTCGGTGCCGCGGGCATCGGCCATCCGGCAATGGGTTTGCTGGGCCTCGGCGGGACCGTCGCGCTGGGCGCCATGGGGCTGTTGAGAGGTATCGCCATCTGGGGCCTGGTCTTGGCTGGCCTTGTCGGCATTTGGAAACTGTGCGCATCCTCACCGAGCCGCAATGGCCGGTTGGTCGCACTGGTGCTGTACGCCGCCTGCCCGCTGCCGTACAACGCGTTGGCCGGTGGTCGCTGGGACGTTTTGCTGGCCTACGGGACCGCACCGGCGGTTGTGTTGCTCGTGAGCCGGCTGATCGGTGCATCCCCCGCCAGGGCCCCCCGCGACGGAAGCCGGCGCGGCACCTCAGCCAGGGTGGCATCGCTTGGGTTGCTCTTGGCCGTGGCAGCGGCCTTCGAGCCGTTCATCGTCGTGCTGGCCCTGGCTGCGGCGTTGGCCCTCGCCGTTGTGGAGTTGATGAGGCGAACGGCGAGCCGTGAGCCGATCGGTACACCGCTTGCCGGATTGCTGCAGGTGGTCGGCGCCGCGGCGCTCGCTTTCGTTGCGCATCTGCCATGGCTGATCGAGTTCGGTTCATTGCAGGCCTACCTCGATGCCTCACTTGGCAGTCGCACGGCCTCGACGCCGTCATCGCTGCCTGAGCTGCTGCGATTCCAGACCGGTCCACTCGGCAAGTTGCCGCTCAACTGGGGGCTGGTGGCTGCTGCAGCTGTGCCCCTCCTGATCGCACGCGGCGTTCGGTTGTGGTGGGCGGTGCGCGGCTGGCTGGTAGGGCTTGCCGGCTTCGCCCTTGCGTGGGCAATCGTCACAGGATGGGCCGACGGCCTGGTGGGCGAGAGGTTGTTGGGACACTCGCTGGCGGAGGTATCTCTGGCGCTGGGGGCCGTGGGTCTGTGCTGGGCGGCGACGTCGGGTCCGGCGGCGCTCGCAGCCGCCGACGGCGACACGCCGCCCCGGATTCGCAGTGCGATGGTCTTGGGGTGCGGCATCGCTGTCGGGGCCATGGTGCTTCCGACGGCGTGGGCATCGGTCGGCGGCAATTGGTCAGCACCGGGTTTCGATCACCGAGTGCCGTTGGGACTGGTCGACGACCGGGATGTCGGCCCCGACTACCGAGTCCTTTGGATCGGCGCTCCAGAGGTCTTGCCGTTACGTGGCACCGATCTCGGCGTGGAGGGACTTGCAGCGGGAACTTCGGTACGGGGGTACCCCGACGTGAGGCACTCGTGGGCGACTCCGCAGGCACCCGGCACCGAGCGCCTGCTTGAAGCTGTTCGGATCGGGCTGGCGGGCGACACGCTGCGGTTGGGGAGGCTGCTGGGGTCCTTCGGCATCAGGTACGTGGTGGTGGTAGAGCGCTCAGGCCCGTCGTACTCCGATGGTTGGGACCGACCGGTGTCATCGGCCATCTCTGAGGCGCTCGCTTCCCAGATCGATCTGCGTCCCCTGGCGGCGGATCCATCGGTGCAGGTGTTTCGCAACGAGGCGTGGTGGTCGTCGCGATCGCAGTTCGAACAGCCGATCCCGGCCGGCTTCGCCACTGATCCGGTCGACCTCGTGGTGAGCGATTTGAGCGACGGCATCGGCGTGCTCACCGACTACCGGTCGGCCACGAGCCAATTCGGGTCTGTGGGCGCCGGCACTGTACTGGTGGCTGAGACCTACGACCCGGGCTGGTATCTCCAGATCGGGGACACACGGACGGAGCCGACACCGGCTCTGGGTTGGGCGATGCGCTTCGATCCTCCTCAGGCTGGGCAGGCTGAGCTGAGCTATGAGCGCTCGGTCGCCGTCTCTCACCGGACGGCGGCCCAGGCGCTGATCTGGCTGGCGTTGGTCTGGGTCGCGATCGGCCAACCCACGCCGTTAGCCGATCGCGTGACTGCCTCCTTGAGCCGGCTGGTACGACGATGAGGATCCTCCGCTGGCTGCCGCGGCTGGTGATCCCGCTGCTGATCGCCGCGGCCTTGGTGATCGACGCGCGTATTGATCGGGACCCGCCGGCGGCCGCGGCCGACGGGCGTGAGGCGCTGACGCGAGTCGTGGTACCGCCTCCTGACGCATTGACGTCGAGCTGGTTCTGCCCGGTCGTCGGCATGAGGGACCCGGTTCGGGGATTCGGCGAGACCACCACAGAGGTGCTGCTCACGAACATGACCGGTGCAACGGCATCGGTGTCGGTCGAGCTGCGCGGCCGTACGACGGGCCGGCAATTCGTGATGGCAGAAGTCGCACCGCAGAGCACCGGAGTCGTGAACACCTCCGACTATGCGCGTGACGAGGTCATCGGGGCGCTGGTGGAGGCCTCGGTGGGCGGTCTGGCAGTGACGCGGAGATTCGTGTCCCCGCTCGGGGTGGATGAGGCTCGCTGTTCAAGCGTGCTGGCCCCGAACTGGTACGTCCCGGTCGGAGACACCCAGACCGATGCGCTTGGACTGCTCGCAATCATGAATCCACTGCCTCGGGACGCAATCGTCGACGTCACATTTGCCTCGGAGGCGGAATTCGGACCGTTCGTCGCACCAGCGCTGACCGGGGTGGTGGTGCCCGCGTGGAGCACGGTTGTCGTCGATGTCGGCGAACATGCACGTCGCAGGGATGTTGTGGCTGCATCGGTGCGGGCCCGCACAGGTCGCGTCGCAGTTGATTCCTTCGTGGCCTACGACGGGAGCATCGGCCGGCGTGGATTTGCTGCGGAGCTGGCTTCGGTGAACCTCGGCGGGCGCTGGCTCGTGCCGGTGGCCGGTATCGACGATGAAACACACCTGTGGGTACGGGTCTTCAATCCCTCCGATGAGGTAGCAGAAGTCGCCGCATCGGTGGTGGCTGAGGGCTTTGCTGGTGACCGTGTGGCCTTCGCCGTGGCATCGCACGATGTCACGGAGTTGACGATCTCCTCGCCCGGCGAACTGGCACCTGGACTCGACACGCTCCTGGCTTCGCCGGGTCTCCCATTCGGAATCTCCGTTGTCTCGCAGAACGATGTCCCCATCGTTGTGTGGGCGGAGACGCTGGTCGGCATCGCAGCGAGCCCGTTGACCGACATTGCGCGCGCTTCAGATCCCCTCGACGCTGCCACCGAGTCTGTCTCGGAGATTTCCGGCGGCGAATCCTCGACGGTGGTCGCCCAGACCGACGATTCGGCTTCGGCCGGCACGCAGACCGGCGACCCTGAATCTGACGATGTTGGCGCAGAGGCCGTGGTCGAGATCCGCCCGCCCGTGCTGGGGGCGCAGTCGGGTTTGGCCTTCGTGCCCGGCATCGTCCAGACGAGCGATCGGTGGTTGGTCGTCGTCGGGCCCGAACCCGGCGCCGAGGCGTTTCTGACGATCATGGTCGATCCGGCGGCCAGTGCCGCCCAAAGCGCTGACCCCGACGCCGATCCAGCGGTCGAGGGGGGCAGCGACCGCAGGGTCGTGGTCGGAACGCTGAACGGTGAGACGGTCGCCGTCATCGACGTGCCAGCATCGGGTGTGGTCACGCACCGGCTCGGCAGCGGCACGACCCGCCTCCTGGCGTCCGACACGCCGTTTGCTGTGTTGCTGTGGCAATCACGGATCGGCGGCATCGGGTTGAGCGTGGCCCATCCGCTGAGGTGGTGAAGCGCTGATGGAGCGTCTCGCCATTGCAGCGGTGTTGGTCGTCGTCGCGCTCGCGGTGGCCTATCTGGCCCAGCGCCGCCGGGGCGCAGCGGCCACGTCAGTGACGAGATCGGAATTGCCCGCGGCTGTCGATCTCACGGCGGTCGGCATCACCTCCGGCCCGGCATTGGTGGTCTTCACCGAGGAAACATGCCGCACCTGTGCAGCAGCGCTGGCCGTCGTCCGGGGGCCCGCCGGTGCTGGGCTGCTGGTCGCGGAAGTGCCATTCGGGGCTGAACGGGTACTGCATCGCCAGCACGGCATCGACACCGTGCCCACGACGGTGGTCATCGACGCTGACGGTCAGGTCATCGACGGCTGGGTCGGCCGTGTGGATCTGTCTGGGCTGACCGCGGCGCTCGCACAGGTCGTGCGCCGCTCCGAACCCCCAGAGGGCTGGTCAGCGGGCTAGTCAGCCACCTGCGGCGGGGGAGCAGCCCGCTCGATAAGGGGAATTGTCGGCGCGTCCTGCGCATCGTCTGTCACGAGCGGGTCGTCTGTGTCGGACCCCTCGGGAGTGTCGAGTTGCCCATTGCCGGCCAAGGCCGTCTCGTCGGGATCCCGATCGGCAACGAGTGCCACGATCTGTTTGCCCGTGATGGTTTCGTGTTCGAGCAGGGCGGCGGCGATCCGGTCCAGCGCCGGGCGGTTCTCGACGAGCGAGCGGCGAGCCCGATCTTGCTGGGTCCGCAGGATTCGCTCGACCTCCTCATCGATGACCCGGGCGGTCTCGTCGGAGTAGTCGCGCCCCGAGACGAGATTCTCGCCGAGGAACACCTGCGCGTGCGATCCCCAGGCCATCGGTCCCACCCGGTCGCTCATGCCCCACTCCGAGACCATCTTGCGAGCCAACTCTGTGCCTTGAACCAGGTCGTTGGCGGCTCCGGTCGAGGTCACGCCGAAGACGGTTTCCTCAGCCATGCGTCCGCCAAAGAGCACAGCCAGCCGGTCCTCGATGTAGTTCTGGCTGTAAGCGTGGCGTTCCTCGGGCAGCTGCATGGTGACGCCGAGCGCCTGTCCTGTCGGCAGGATCGTCACCTTGTGGACGGGATCGGCATGGGGGAACAGCGTGGCAATGAGCGCGTGCCCGCCTTCGTGATAGGCGGTGACCTCCCGCTCGTGCTCCGTCAGCGCCACCGACTCGCGACGCTGGCCCATCAGCACCCGGTCTCGAGCCGCTTCAAAATCGACCTGGGCGATCGACTCAGAGTCTCGCCGGACGGCGTGCAGGGCCGCCTCGTTGACCAAGTTGGCCAGGTCGGCGCCACTCATGCCGGGAGTGCCCTTCGCCAGGGTCTCGAACTGCACGTCCTCGTCGGTCTTCTTGTCCTTGGAGTGCACCGCCAAGATGGCCAGCCGTTCGGAGTACTCCGGCAGCGGCACCACGACTTGGCGGTCGAACCGACCCGGCCGCAGCAGCGCGGGATCCAAGATGTCGGGCCGGTTGGTTGCGGCCATCATTACGATGCCGCCGCTCTCTTCGAAGCCGTCCATCTCGGCCAGCATCTGGTTGAGCGTCTGCTCACGCTCGTCGTGCCCGCCGCCAAGACCGGCGCCTCGCTTGCGGCCGATCGAGTCGATCTCGTCGATGAAGATGATCGCCCGCCCGAGCTTGCGGGCGCTCTGGAACAGGTCGCGTACGCGGCTGGCACCGACGCCCACGAACATCTCCATGAAGTCCGAGCCCGTAACCGACAGGAACGGCACACCGGCTTCTCCGGCCACAGCGCGGGCAATGAGCGTCTTGCCGGTGCCCGGCGGACCCACCAGCAGCACGCCCTTGGGAACCTTGGCACCGATGGCGGTGAAGCGTTCGGGCGCGCTCAGGAAGTCGACCACCTCGGTGATCTCCTGCTTGACGCCCACGTAGCCGGCGACGTCGGAGAACTTCGTCGACGGACGCTCCGTGGTGTAGGTCTTGGCCTTGCTGCGGCCGATCGACATGATCCCCGACATCTGCCCCTGTGCACGTCGCTGCATCCACCAAAAGAGCAGGAAGATCAGGCCGAATGGCAGCAGGAACGGCAGCAGGCTGACCAGCAGGTTGGGCCTGTCGGTATGGAACTCGATGGCGACGCCACGTTCTCTCAGCAAGGCGAGATCGGTTGCGGGGAGTTCGACAGGCCCCTCGGAAGAGAACCTGGTGCCATCGATGAGCTCGCCGGTGATCTCGCCAGTGCCGTTGGTGACGGTGACACTGCTGACGTTCCCCTCGGACACCTCCGCGATGAGAGCGCTGTAGTCGATGGGCTCGCTGTCGTCGTTCCCCAGGATGCCCGGCAGGAACATCACCGAAAGCAGCACCATGGCGAGCAGCCAGATCGACCAGCGGGGGAAGCGTTCGTTGCGTCGGCGGGTTCCGGATTCTGATGACGATGGGCTTGCGTGCTGGGAGCGCTCGTTCGAGTCGTCGTCGCCCGGTGCGTCGGACGGCTCGCTGGCGCGCTGCTTGCGCGCGCGGGAGTGCCGCTCGCCCGAGGGCACCTCAGAGGCCATGGGTTCATGCTATGGCGGCGGTCCGGCTACCAGTAGCCGCGCGGTGCCACCGGACCCACAGCGCTGACGATGGTCGCAGGCCAGACCACTAACCTGCGCGGATGGCCGCACTGACCATGCGCCCCTCGCGCGCAGAGGCGGTGCTGCTGGCCTGGATCGAAGCGGCAGTAGTCCTAGCGAGCTGCACGGCCGTTGTTGTGTGGCTCGACCCTGGCGGGGTCCTGTCTGTGGCAACTCCCACCGGCGGGGACATGGGCGCTCACGTTTGGGGCCCGGCGTTCCTGCGCGACGAACTCCTGCCAGCGGGTTCGCTGCGCGGCTGGACTTCGGAGTGGTACGCGGGCATGCCGGCCATGCAGTTCTACATGGTGCTGCCCTACCTGATGATCGTGGCAGCAGATGTGGTGTTGCCCTTCGGCGTGGCGTTCAAGCTCATTGCGATCAGCGGTGTTGTCTCGATGCCGGCCGCCGCATGGCTGATGGGATTGCTGGCGGGCTGGGCACGTCCGTTGCGGGTACTGGCTGCAGTGGCCCTGATGCTATTCGTCTTCGACGTGAATTTCACGATTTACGGCGGGAACGCCGCGTCGACCCTGGCGGGGGAATTCGCGTTCTCGATCGCGTTGTCGGCGACGCTTGTCTACCTGGGCATGCTCTGGCGCTCGCTCGAGCGGGGTACCGGACGCTCACGGGCAAGCCTGGCCCTGGCGTTCGTGGCTCTGTGCCACCCCATCCCGCTGGCGTTTGCCGTCACGGCAACCATCTTGATGGTCGCAGTGCGCAGCCTGCATGCGCTGCCCGATCGCATCGGCCGAGTGCGGGCGATGGGCGCGTCGATCGCTGCGATCGTGTTGTGGGCCGCTGTGTGGAATCTCAGCGACGCTGCACTGCCTCGGCTGGCCGTGCCGGCTGCGGCCGTCGTGGCGCTGGTGGTTCTCGAATGGCGGCGGGCGACCCATGCGCTCGCTATCGGCGTCATCGGCGGGCTCCTGTCGGCGTTCTGGACGGTGCCGTTCGCGGCCCGCCGGGCCTTCTTGAACGACATGGGCTGGGAGCGGCTCACCTCCGTACGAGAGCATCTGTTCTTTGCCGACGAGATCAGCGGCGACGGAACCCATCACAACATCACTTGGCTGCTCGTGCTCGCAGGCATCGGCGCTGCGGTCGGTTTGGCGCGCTGGTACCGCCCAGCGTTGATGTGGACGGCCATCGCCATCACGATGGCCCTCGCATTTGTCCATTGGCCTCAGCATCGGCTGTGGAATGCGCGCATCCTGCCCTTCTGGTACTTGGCGGTGTACGTGCTGGCAGCGATCGGCCTCTGGCTCGTTATCGAAGGGCTGACTCGTAGGGACTCGGACCGTCCCCATCGCAGCGGCGAGCAGATGGCTCCAGCGGCGCGGCGGGTGCGCATGCTGGTGCCGGTCGCCGCATTGGTGGCGGCGGTGGGTCTGCTGGCGCTGCGCTTCGGCGACGTTCCGGGCGGCAGGCTCGACGCCAACGGGGACTACCGCTGGGGTCCGCTCACGGTGTCTGCAGAGGACCGCAATTTCGTCTCGGGTTGGGCGCGCTGGAACTTCCGCGGCTACGAGGGACGCCCGTCGTACCCCGAGTACTACGAGTTCGTCACCGCAATGAGCGATGTCGGCGACCGTTTCGGCTGCGGGCGACTGCTGTGGGAATACGACCGCGACGTCGTGGGTGCGTATGGCACTCCGATGGCCCCGATGCTGCTGCCGCACTGGACTGACGGCTGCATCGCGTCGATGGAGGGCCTCTACTTCGAATCGTCACCGACGGTGCCGTTCCATTTCCTCATGCAGTCGGAGCTGTCGGCCTCACCGTCGCGTCCGATGCGCGGCCTTCCCTACAACGCCCTGGACTTCGCTCTGGGAGTTGCGCACCTGCAGATGTCGGGTATTCGGTATTACGCGTCGTTCAGCTCCGAGGCGACCGCAGCGGCGAGCCAATCCGCTGGCTTGGCGCACATCGCCTCGACAGGCCCATGGTCGATTTACCTCGTCGCAGACAGCGACGTGGTGTCTCCGCTGTCCTTCGAGCCCGCAGTCGCCCCTGATGTGTCCCAAGCCGGGCGAGCCTGGACCGACCCGGCCGCGATCTGGTGGAACGACCCAACGGCGTGGGATGTGCCGATCGCGCCACAGGGGCCCCAGCATTGGTCCCGGGTGGCGCTGCTGGGGTCTGGCGGCAACAGCGGCACGCCGGGCTCATTGGCGAGGTTCAGCGCGGCATCACGGCGCGCACTGCCACCAGTACAGGTCAGCGACATCAAAGCTGGGCGTGACTGGCTGTCGTTCTCGGTGGACCAGCCCGGTGTGCCGGTGCTGGTGAAGGTGTCCTACTTTCCGAACTGGTCAGCGAGCGGCGCTGACGGGCCCTACCGCGTGACGCCCAACTGGATGGTGGTGATTCCCACCGATGAGCACGTTGAGCTCACCTATGGCGCCACGGCCGTCGAATACCTCGCCTGGCTGGCAACAGTGCTCGGGGCGATCGCGCTGGCGATCGTCGCAGTGCGGCCCCCGGTACGGTTCGACCGTCGCCGCTGGCCGGGATCGCGCCACGAGGATCCATGGACACCCCCGCTGGACGCTCCAATACCAGCTGGCAGCGAGGCGGAATCCAGCGCCACAGCTGTGCCAACTACCGGCGACACCGTTGGCGCCCCTGACGAACCACCCGCTGTGTCCGTCGTGCTGCCGGCCTACCAAGCTGCACACCTCGTCGGCGCGGCAGTGACGGAGATCAGCGCAACCCTCCGCCGCAATGAAGCACTGGATGGTCGTTTCGAGATCGTCGTCGTGGACGACGGCTCGACCGACGGCACCGCGGAGGCAGCTCGCCAAGCCGGAGCCGATGTGGTCGTGTCGTCGGAGGCGAACCGCGGAAAGGGCGCAGCAGTGCGCATGGGGATGCTCGCAGCGAGCGGACGGCTGCGCTTGTTCACCGATGCGGACCTGGCCTACCCGCCGGGCCAGCTCACTTCCCTCATCGATGCACTTACCGCAGGTGCGGACGTAGCGCTTGGCAACCGCCGTCACGCCGAGGCGCGCACCATCAGTCCGGCACCGCCCGCGAGAGCGCTCGCGAGCCGGCTGTTCAATGTCTTCACCCGGCTGGTGCTGCTGCGCCGCTACCGCGACACGCAGTGCGGCTTCAAAGGCTTCACGGCGGAGGCGGCGCAGCAGATATTCAGCCGCTCTGTCATCGACGGGTTCGCTTTCGACGTGGAGGTGCTGTACCTCGTCGAGCACCTCGGCCTCGTGGCCGCCGAGGTGCCTGTGGCTGTCGATCACTCAGCCGATACCACGGTTCGACTTGCCGCCCAGTCACTGAAGGTGGTGGCTGATATCTGGCGCATACGCCACCGCGCCGCGGCCGGGGAGTATGACGCGTTGACGTTGACGACAGTTGACGTCGACGCGACAGCGTGAACGGCTCAGGCCCCGTTGTCGCTTACCGCAGGCGCTGGACCGCTGGCCGGGCTCTTGGTGTGCGACCGGCGCTCGGTGCTCGAGGCGACGGCCACGAGCGGTGCAGGCCGAGCTTGACCGGGAGTCCATCCCTTGGGCGCCCCATGGTGCCGTGATCGGGAGCGCGGGATGGTGACAGCGCTGGGTCGCTGCTGGCTGAACAGTCCGGCCTCGTCGAGGAGCACGCGGTCCTCGTAGTCGTCGAACCACAGGGCCTCAGGGTTGCGGCCGACGATCGTGACCTTGCCCCGGTCGGGAGCCTGGCCCGGATTGCGCAGCACCTTGAAGATCACGACACCGTTCTCGGCACCTCTCAGCCCCGCAATCGGACCGTCGGTCACCGCGGAAACCTCTGTCTTGCCTTTGTAGTGAACGATCGTGAGCCGCGCGTGCGACTCCACGCCGGACAATCCGCGTTGAGAATCATTGAGGAGTTGCCACGCCGTTTCGATCGGCACGTTGAAGGCCTTGTAGGCGACGATGTTGCGTCCGCAAAAGAAGTAGTGGTTCTCGACGCCGATGCTCTTGAGCGTTCGCTGCAGGATTCGAAGCGCACCGGCGTCGTCGTTCACGCCCGCAATGATCGGCGTCTGATTCTCCACGCTGATCCAGCCGCGGCCAGCCAGTTCATGGATCGCGCGCTTGGTGTTTGGCCGCCACTGCAAGATGCCCTTGTCGTCACTGATGTATTGCCCGTCGGAGTCCTTGAGAAGGAACTCGTCCGGATGGTTGAAATGGATCATGAACCGCATCGAGACATCCGGGTAGACCTCATGGAAGCGGTCGATCGTCGCGAAGAAGGCCTCGTCGAAACGATCAGGATGGAACGCCAATTCCTTGGTACCAATCCGGATGGCCTCGGTACCGGCTTCCGCCAAGGCTGTGAACCACGCTGCGAGTTTGGAATTCGGCAGCACCATGGGGTCACCGCCCGACAGGAGGATCTCACGCAATTTGGGCCGACCGGTCTCCGGATGCGTCCCTCCGTTTGCTGCGACAGCGGAATTGTGTGTCCGGATGTAGTCAGTGACTTCGCCGACTTTTGCGAGTCCCTTCTTCTTGACAGTGCCGTCAGAGCGCTCGATCTCTTTGCGCCCAATCAATTCCTCGCGATAGCAGAACCTGCAATGTGCTGAGCATGTCGAAATAACATACAGCAATCCCATTTCATACTTGTGCAATAAGCCTTCGATGGGGCTGTAATCAAGTTGATTGGCGGGGTCAGGATCACCTTCAAGATCCACAGTCTCGTCCGAGGATGCTTTGACGAGCCTTTTCAGTGCGGAACTGGACTTCGCCATTTCAAAATAGTGCCGGGTAATCTTGACCGGCATTCGTGTTTCAACATCGCGTTCCGTGTCGCGTAGTTGGCGTAAATCATCGAGCTCTTGGGCGGTGTAGAAATTTTGAAAATCTTCAGGCGCAGAGCCACTCATAAAGGGGTCAAGACCATTGACAATCTGACGGTCGTACCTAGGGTTCTCGACCTCTTCAAGTACCAATTGTTCACGTTTTGTTGGCTGGTATTTACTCTTCATCATCGCCTCGTCCGCTTGCTTCAGGCAGGTTCGCATCCCACTCTCTGCTCCCACCCTAGGTAGACGGGCGTGCAAATTGCAAGGGGGTTGCTGGAAACGGCCGCGCACTGCTGCGCGGAAATGTGTAATTCGAAGGGGGACAAAGCTAAGTCAACTCAGGTTTCCATCCCCACGGAAACCGGCAGATATTGAGGCCTTGCAACGGTCGTAGAGAGCACTTCGGGACGCGCCGCTTAGGCTCTGGAAGCGATATGGCGGGACGCATCGATCCGGTGCCAGCCGATGTCTTGGAGGGCATCGTCAAGGCATATGACATACGTGGCATTTGTCCTGACGAGCTGGGTCCGTCGGCGGCGCGTGGCATTGGCTACGCCTTCGCTGAGTGGTCGGGTGCGACACAGCTCGTACTGGGGCGGGACATGCGTCCGAGCGGTGTCTCGTTGGCGGAAGCGTTCGCCAGCGGCGCGCAAGCAGCCGGGGTCGACGTCATCGACATCGGGCTGGCTTCGACGGACCTGCTCTATTTCGCTTCGGGCCACCTGGACCTGCCGGGAGCAATGCTGACGGCGTCGCACAATCCGGCTGCCTACAACGGCGTCAAGCTGTGCGGACCCGGCGCTGCACCGGTAGGTGCCAGCAGCGGTCTCGCCGACATTGCTCAGCGGGCAGCACAAGGTGCTGCGTCGACTGCCGGCGGGGGCCAGCGCCACTCGCGTGACCTGCTCGACATGTTCGCAATCCATGTCCGTTCGTTCGTCGACGTCGAGTCGCTTGCCCCCTTGCGAGTGGTGGCCGACACGGCCAACGGCATGGGGGGCTACGTGCTGCCGGCGGTCTTCGGGCCGCTGCCGTTCGAGTGGGAGCTGATGTACGGCGAGCTCGACGGCACCTTTCCCAACCACCCGGCCGACCCGATCCAGCCCGAGAACCTCGTCGATCTCAGCGAGCGCGTGCTGGAGATTGGGGCCGATATCGGCCTTGCGTTCGATGGCGATGCGGACCGGGTCTTTCTCACCGACGAACGCGGCCGTGCGGTGAGCGGATCGCTGCTCACTGCGCTGGTTGCGCAAGCCATGCTGCGCCGCTGCGGTCCGGGGCCGATTCTCCACAACCTGATCTGCTCCCGCGCCGTGCCCGAGGTCATCACTGAAGCGGGCGGCCAGCCACTGCGCACCCGGGTGGGTCACAGCTACATCAAGGCAGAAATGGCGCGCACCGGTGCCGCCTTCGGTGGCGAGCACAGCGGCCACTACTACTTCGCCGACAACTACCGTGCCGATTCAGGTCTGATCGCTGCGCTGGTCGCGCTCGAACAGCTGAGCACCGCAGCAGTGCCGTTGTCGGAGCTGCTTGCGCCCTTGGACCGGTATGCGTCCTCAGGCGAGATCAACACTCGTGTTGCCGATATTGACGAGGTGCTGCGCCGGGTGTCGACGCGCTTTGCCAGGTACTCCCAGGACCACCTCGATGGTCTCACCGTCGACGCAGGCGACTGGTGGTTCAACTTGCGGCCGTCCAATACCGAGCCGTTGCTCCGGCTGAATCTCGAAGCGCCCGACGCCGAAGCTGTGGCAGAACGAGTGAGCGAAATCTCAGCGCTGCTGGCATGATCGCCACGTGGATCCGCAACCGACGTCGGACGGCTGGCTCCGGCCGCGTCCAAGAGGTACGCATGGGACTTGATCCGGCCTTGTCAGAAATCCTGGCTTGCCCGCAGGACAAGGGACCGCTCTACTTCGTGGCGGAGCAGGATCTGCTCTACAACCCGCGCTTGGGGCGGACCTATTCCATCGACAACGGCATTCCCGTGTTGCTGATCGACGAGGGTTCCGACGCAGATCCAGCCACCGCCGCAGCGCTGGACGCTCGCATCGCGAGCGGCGAACTCAGTCCGACGTTCGAACAGTGACCCGCAACGCAGACCGGTCAGCGCCTGGCGCGGGGAGGCTCTTGGGATGACTCGGTCGACGGGGCTTGAGGTAACCGGCACCGACTCGATGGGGATGGCGGCCGCCACCCATGCACTGCCGGCGCAGCTCGAGGCCGCGCTGGCCGCCGCCGTAGACGTGGTGGGCCCAGCAGGGAGCGACCCCATCACCAATGTCGTCGCCATGGGCATGGGAGGTTCGGGGGTCGCCGGGGACATCACCTCGGCGCTCGCGGCGCCGCACATGCGTGTGCCGGTCACCGTTGTCAAGGGGTACGAGTGTCCCGCCTTTGTCGGCCCGCAAACGCTGGCGATAGCGGTCTCATTCAGCGGCAACACCGAAGAGACCCTCGAAGCGGCCACGGCCGCGCATGACGCCGGCGCCTCAATTGTCGCAGTCACCTCAGGCGGCCAGCTGGCCGAGCTGGCTCGCCACTGGGGTGCGCCGCTCTATGAAGTGGACAGCAGCATCCCGATGCCGAGAGCGGCAGTCGGCGCCATTTCGGTCGCGCCCCTCGTGGCGCTCGAACGTGCTGGTTTGCTGTCGGGTATTGCCGGCTGGGTCGGCGCGACCGTTGCCCAGCTGCGTTCGCGCCAAGACAGCACCGACACTGAGGTCGATTCGCTTGACGAGTTCGTCAGCGCGATCGGCAACGGCGAGATGCTGCCGGTCTTCTACGGCGGGGGCGCACTGGGGGTCGTCGCCGCGGGCCGCGCCAAGGCCCAGATCAATGAGAACGTCAAGATCCCGGCATACGCCAGCGCGATGCCCGAGCTGTGCCACAACGAGCTCGCCGGATGGGATCAGGCGGGCCGTCTCATCGATGGTTCGCCCTTGGCGGTGATCGCGCTGCGTCACGATTTCGAACATCCTCAAATCCGGCGCCGCTACGACTTCACCCGCCGCATCTTGGACGGCGCCCGCGTCGCTGTGCCCTACGCAGAGTTGCGTGCCGCTGGCGAGGGCGCGATGGCGCAGCTGTTCGACCTCATTTACCAGGTCGATGTCCTGAGCCTGCGCATCGCTGCGGCGGCTCAGCGCGACCCCGGCCCTGTCCCGCTGCTCACTGAGCTCAAGACGTATCTCGCCGGGCATCCTGCTCGCCATCCGTGACCAAGGTGATCCGATGTCTGTGACTTCTCAGCCGACGACCGACTTTGAGGTCGCCGATCTCGCCTTGGCGGCAGCGGGCCGCCGGCAGATCGAGCTGGCTGAGGTCGAGATGCCTGGGCTCATGGCGCTGCGCGCCCGGCACTTCGACGCGCAGCCGCTTCGAGGGGCCCGCATCACCGGCTCATTGCACATGACCGTGCAGACCGCCGTGCTCATCGAGACGCTGGCAGATCTCGGCGCTCAGGTGCGCTGGGCCTCGTGCAACATCTTCTCCACCCAGGACGAAGCGGCGGCAGCCGTGGTGGTCGGGCGGGACGGGACGCTCGACGATCCGCGGGGTGTGCCTGTCTTCGCGTGGAAGGGGGAGACGCTCGGTGAGTACTGGCGCTGCAACTACCGCGCGCTGCGCTGGCCGGATGGTCCCGGTCCCACGCTGATCGTCGACGACGGAGGCGATGCCACTTTGATGGTTCACCTCGGTGCCCGCTACGAGAGCATGGGCGAAGTCCCGGTCCTGATGGCCGACGGTCCCGATGCGGCCTCTCCCGACGAGGTCGCGGTGCATGAGTTGCTTGGCGAGCTGCGCCATACTGAGTCCGGCCTGTGGACCGAGATCGCGGCGGGAATCCGCGGCGTCTCAGAGGAGACCACCACCGGCGTGAACCGGCTCTATGACATGGCCGCCCGCGGCGAGCTGACCTTCCCTGCGTACAGCGTGAACGACTCGGTCACCAAGTCCAAGTTCGACAACCTCTACGGCTGTCGGCATTCGCTCATTGACGGCATCAACCGGGCAACCGACGTAATGCTCGGCGGCAAGGTGGCGTTCGTGGCGGGCTACGGCGATGTCGGCAAGGGCTGTGCGCAGGCGCTTCGGGGCCAAGGCTGCCGGGTCATCGTCTCGGAGATCGACCCCATCAACGCGTTGCAGGCCGCCATGGAGGGTTTCGAAGTCGACCGGCTCGAAAACGTGCTCGGCATCGCCGACATCTACGTCACCGCGACCGGCAACCGCGACATCATCTCCGCCGAGCACATGTCGCGAATGAAGCACCAAGCCGTCGTGGCCAACATCGGGCATTTCGACAACGAGATCGACATGGCGGGCCTGGCGGCGATGTCTGATGTCCGGCGAAACCCGATCAAGCCCCAGGTGGACGAGTTCGTCTTCCCGACCGGAAATTCGGTCATCGTGCTGGCCGAAGGCCGGCTCGTGAACCTGGGCTGTGCGACCGGGCATCCCAGCTTCGTGATGTCGATGAGCTTCACGAACCAGGTGCTCGCCCAGCTCGAACTGCATGCGCACGCATCCGAGCTTGACGTTGACGTCCACGTGCTGCCCAAGCACCTCGACGAGGAGGTGGCGCGTCTGCACCTCGACAAGCTCGGGGCCAAGCTCACCCGCCTGACCTCAGTGCAGGCCTCCTACCTCGGCCTCGACCCTGAGGGCCCGTACAAGGCAGACCGTTACCGCTACTGAGGTTCAAATTCGCTTCAGCACCCGGTGGCCGCGCACCTACGGTCCGCGTCGTGCTGTTCGAAGTGCGCTGTCCTGGCTGCCACGTATTGGGATGGTGCCCGTGCGCTGAGTGCATCGAGGCACTGAGCGATCCCGAGCCGGCGTCGGTACCAGGTGCTGAATCGGTCGCCCTGCTCTTCTCGCACGATGGCGTCGGTCGCGAGTTCATCCATGCGCTCAAGTACCGGGGCGAGCGAGCCATCGCACGATGGCTCGGAGAATCGCTCGCCCTCGCATACCTCGCAGCGCCGTCTCTGCCGGCGCGCATCGACACAGCGCCGTCTCTGCCGGCGCGCATCGACACAGTCACCTGGGCGCCGACGACGGCAGCGCACCGCCGCTCGCGCGGCTTTGATCAGGCTGAGACGCTGGCGAGAACAACCGCCAAGGCGTTGCGTGTGCGCCCAGCGCGGTTGCTGCGGCGGATCGGCTCGAAGGCACAGTCGGGCGCCGGCAGAGCCGAACGCCTCCACGGTCCCAGTTTCAGTGGACGGGTTCGTGCCGCAGGGCGCCGGATCTTGCTTGTCGATGACGTGCTCACCACCGGGGCGACGCTGCGCGCCGCGACCGCTGCGTTGTTGGATGCGGGCGCAGCCTCCGTGCACGTGGCAGCGTGTGCTCGACGGGGTCACGACGGTGCCGCGTCTGTTGCCTAACATGGCAATCCCTTCACTTCGGGCAGGAACGTCTCACCGGGCAGCTGCCCAGAAAGCCGAGGCAATGCAGATCATCATCACGGGTCGCAAGGTTCAGGTTCCCGACGATGTGCGGGCTGCGGTGGAGCGAAAGATCGGGGCGCTGGACAGATTCGTCGGTGACCTGGATCGGGCCGAGGTGGTGTTCCGGGAAGAGAAGAACCCGCGCATCGCCGAGCGTGAGCAGGTGGAGGTCACACTGCTCGGCCACGGACACCGTGTGCGCGCCTCAGTGGCTGGCGTTGACCAGCACCAGGCGGTTGACCTCGCGGTCGGCAAGCTCGGCAAGCAGTTGCGCAAGCTCAAGACTCGTGTCGTACGGCGCCATCGCCCGAACCTGCAACGCGATGAGGTCCACCATCCGCTGGCTCGCCTCGACAACGAACTGGTCAACGGTGCTGCGGCTCCCGAGCAGGCGGCGGACATCGACGACCCTGAATGGGTCCCTCGTATCGTGCGCCGCAAGACGTTCGAGCTGGAGTTGATGGATCCCGCCGAAGCCGTCGCCCGGATGCAGCTGCTCGACCACGAGTTCTTCCTTTTCGTGAATGTCGACAGCGACAAGCCCAGCGTGGTGTACCTGCGCTCGGACGGAGACGCAGGGCTCATCGAGATCGACTCCTGAACCATCCCGAGCTGCGCTAGCGCCCCTCCGCCACCCAACTTGGCCGCCTAATCCTCGGCTCTGGCGCCGGGGGTCAGCGGTAGCCTGCGCTCGTGGCTCTGTTTCAGCGTTTGCTCCGTGCCGGCGAAGGCAAGAAGCTGCGCCTGTTGGAGGAGTTGGTCCCCGAAATCAACGTCGTCGAGCCAGAGGTGGAGCGGCTCTCCGATGACGAGTTGCGGGCTCGCACGGGCGAGTTTCGCGCTGAGCTCGACCGAGGCGCCGACCTCAACGACGTCCTCGTCGATGCCTTCGCAGTCATGCGCGAGGCGGCACGCCGTGTGATCGGCCAGCGCCACTACGACGTGCAGCTCATCGGCGGGGCGGCGCTGCACTTCGGCTGGGTGGCCGAGATGCGCACAGGCGAGGGAAAGACACTCGTCTCGACGCTGCCGGTGTACCTCAATGCGCTGAGCGGCAAGGGCGTCCACATCGTCACCGTGAACGACTACCTCGCCGCCCGCGACGCCGAGTGGATGGGCCGCATCCACCGCTTCCTGGGTCTGGAGGTGGGGCTCGTGGTGCCCGGCCCCTACGACGCTGTGCACAAGCGTCGCCAGTACGCCGCCGACATCACCTACGGCACCAACAATGAGTTCGGCTTCGACTATCTGCGAGACAACATGGCGCCGACTCGCAGCGCCCAAGTCCAGCGCGGCCACAACTACTGCATCGTCGACGAGGTCGACTCGATCCTCATCGACGAGGCCCGTACGCCGCTCATCATCAGCGGCCGAGTTGCGGACGCCGCAAAGCTCTACCAGCAGTTCGCTCGTATCGCAGCGACGATGATCCGGGACGTCGACTACGAGGTCGAAGAAGACAAGCGCAACGTGGCAGTGCTCGAACCGGGCATCACCAAGGTCGAGCGGGCGCTCAACATCGACAACCTGTACGACGAGGTCTCGGCCAACCTGGTTCACCAGATGAACGCCGCGCTGCGGGCCAAGGAGCTCTACCGGCGAGACCGCGACTATGTCGTCTCTCATGGCGAGGTGAAGATCGTCGACGAGTTCACGGGCCGCATCCTGGAGGGACGGCGCTGGAGCGAGGGCCTTCACCAGGCAGTTGAGGCCATGGAGGGGGTGGCGATCAAGGAGGAAAACCAGACGCTCGCCACCATCACGCTGCAGAACTACTTCCGCCTCTACGACAAGCTCGCCGGCATGACGGGCACGGCCGCCACTGAAGCCGCCGAGTTCAGCAACACCTACGGACTTGACGTGGTCCCGGTGCCGACCCACCTTCCCGTGGTGCGCGACGACCAGGGCGACCTCATCTACAAGACCGAAGCCGCCAAGCTGGAGGCCGTCGTCGACGACATCGTTGAACGGATCCGCGCGGGCCAGCCGACCCTTGTCGGCACCGTCAGCGTGGAGAATTCCGAGAAGCTGGCAGCCGCGCTCGATCGCCGGGGCATCGGCCACAGCGTGCTCAACGCCAAGGAGCACATGCGCGAGGCTGAGATCATCGCCCAGGCGGGTCGGCTGGGCTCGGTCACCGTGGCCACGAACATGGCCGGCCGCGGCGTCGACATCCTGCTCGGCGGCAACCCTGAGGGTCTGGCACGCCGCGACCTGCTGCGCGAGAAGCTCGATCCTGACGAGCCGGACAACGCAGCGGAATTGGCAACCCGTGTCGAGCGCTACGAGCCCGAGTGCCGGACGGAAGGCGACGAGGTGCGCAAGCTGGGCGGCCTCTACGTGCTCGGGACCGAGCGCCATGAGTCACGGCGTATCGACAATCAGCTGCGAGGCCGTTCCGGGCGGCAGGGCGATGCGGGAGCGAGCCGTTTCTACCTCTCTCTGGAAGACGACTTGATGCGCCTGTTCGCCACCGGGGCGGTGAACTGGGTGATGGATCGCACGTTGCCCGACGATGTGCCGCTTGAGGCGAAGATGGTCACCAAGGCCATTGAGCGAGCGCAGAACACCGTTGAGCAGAAGAACGCCGAAGTCCGCAAAAACGTCCTCAAGTACGACGAGGTGATGAACGAGCAGCGCAAGGTGATATATGCGCGGCGGGAGCAGATCCTCGGTGGCGACGATCTGCGCGCCGAGTCGCTGGGCTATCTGCAAGACGCTGCGGAAGCTGCAGTGCTGGATCACTGCACAGGCGATGTCGTTTCCGAATGGGATCTCGACGGGCTGCTGGCCACGATCGGCACCTACTGGCCAACCGAGCTCACGGTTGCCGAGTTGTCGGGCGAACCTCAGCGGGACTGGGGGGTCGCCGATGCGGTCGAGCTGGTGTGCGCCGACGGCGAGCACCACTACACCGCACGAGAGGCCGAGATCGGATCCGAAGCGATGCGCGAGGTGGAGCGGCAAGTGCTGCTCCGTCTCATCGACCAGCGTTGGCGGGAGCACCTCGCAGACATGGATCATCTGCGTGAGGGCATTCACCTGCGCGGGATCGGCCAGAAGGACCCCGTGGCGGAGTGGCAGCGAGAGGGCTTCGACATGTTCGCCAGCCTGCTCGAGCGGGTCTACCGCGACTTCGTCACCTACGTGATGCACGTGCAGGTCGCGACCGCCACCAGCGGATCGTCCTCGGCGCCAGGGTCAGCGACGTCCGCGGCCCCCAGCGGCCCCCAGCAAACCACCGACGTTCGATACTCGGCACCGGATCTCACGCCCTCGACGGTGGGTGCCGGCAACGGCGCAGAAGCCGCTGTCTCCGCAACGTCAGTGCCGCGAGGCGCCGGCGGTCCGTCGCAATCGCGTCGCATTGCGGCGGCCGCCACCGGCACTGTGGTGAAGTCGGCTGAGCAAAAGCTGGGACGCAACGATCCCTGCCATTGCGGATCGGGCCGCAAGCTCAAGCACTGCCACGGCCACTGAGGCATCACCGTGAGCCGAACATTGACCGACTATGCCGACGCGCTGGCCGACCTGGATCGGCGCGTGGCCGAGGCACATCAATACCTGGGGATAGACGAGGCGCGTTTGGTGGCGAGCGAGCTGGAGGCCAAGGCGTCAGAACCGTCGCTGTGGGACGATCCTGACCGCGCTCGAGCGGTCACCACCCAGCTGTCGCGAGTGCGTGACGACATCGAGCGCTGGGAGCGGACGCGGGCCGAGGTGGACGATGCGGGGGCACTCGCCGAGCTCGCGACCGAAGAGGACGACGCCGAGCTGTTGCCCGAGATCGACGAAGCGGTCGAAGCGGCAGAGCGCCGACTCGCGGACATCGAGCTGGTGGCGCTGTTCAGCGGTGAGCACGACGAGAACGACGCGGTCTGCGAGATCAATTCCGGCGCAGGAGGCACTGACGCTTGCGACTGGGCCGAAATGCTGCTGCGCATGTATCAGCGTTGGGCCGAGCGCAACGACTTCTCCGTCGAGCTGACCGAGGCCACCGACGGGGGAGAGGCCGGGATCAGCTCTGCGACCTTCCTCGTGAAGGGGCGACACGCCTTCGGCTTTCTTGCAGCCGAGCGAGGCGTGCACCGGTTGGTTCGCATCTCGCCGTTCGATGCACAGTCACGGCGGCATACGGCGTTTGCCTCGCTGCGGGTCGTGCCGTTCTTCGACGAGGTCTCCGACGAGGTTCCCATCGACGAGGGCGACCTGCGCATCGACACGTACCGCTCGTCGGGGGCCGGCGGCCAGCACGTCAACGTCACCGACTCGGCGGTGCGCATCACGCACCTGCCCTCGGGCATCGTTGTGGCTTGCCAGAACGAGCGCAGCCAGCACCAGAACAAGGACCGGGCGATGCAGATGCTGGCCGCCAAGCTCGCCGACCTGCAGCGTTCCGAGCGCGAGGCAGAGGTGACCGCGCTGGCAGGCGAGCAGCGCGAGGTGGCCTGGGGCAGCCAGATCCGCTCGTACGTGCTGCACCCCTACCAGCAGGTCAAGGACCTGCGGACCGGCATGGAAATCGGCAATGTGGATGCTGTGCTCGACGGCGAGCTGAACGGCCTGATGGAGGCGTACCTGCGCTGGCAACGCTCCCAGCGGGGCTCCGGCGGCGGCGCATAGCCGGCGGAATGGATGAGCCCGGGGAGTGACCGGGACTCGGCGGGCCGCTGGCGTACCGTGGGAAGCGGTTTGGTGATGCGGGCGGGCTGGACCCGGCCCGACGACCGAAGGCGCGCATGATTCGCTTCGACAACGTCACGAAGATCTACAAGGGCGAGACGCGAGCGGTCGACCGCGTAACCCTCAATATCGAGAAGGGCGAATTTGTCTTCCTGGTGGGGCCGTCCGGGTCGGGCAAGTCCACGATGCTGCGCCTCATGACCTGTGAGGAGAAGGTCACCGACGGCAATATCCACGTGGCCGGAAAGGACCTGTCGAAGCTGACCAGCTGGCGCGTGCCCTACTTGCGGCGAAATATCGGATCGGTCTTCCAGGACTTCAAGCTGTTGCCCAACAAGACCGTCTACGAGAACGTGGCGTTCGCGCTCGAGGTCATCGGACGTCCTGAGAGCGTCATTCGCACGCAGGTCCCAGCCATCTTGGAGCTGGTCGGGCTGGAGGACAAGCACAAGCGTTTTCCCGACGAGCTGTCGGGTGGCGAGCAGCAGCGCGTGAGCATTGCCCGAGCGTTCGTGAACCGGCCGCTCATCCTGCTCGCAGACGAGCCCACCGGGAACCTCGACCCCGACACCTCAACCGAGCTCACCTCGCTGCTGGACCGGATCAATCGCACCGGCACAACTGTGGTCATGGCCACCCATGACCGCACGATCGTGGACCGCATGCGGCGCCGGGTAGTGGCGCTGCAGCACGGCGAGCTGGTGCGCGACGAGCAGCGGGGCGCATACGGCAGCGAGACGGAGTCGCTGGAGGCTGTCGCCGCCCGACCTCCCGAATGGGTGGATCCGTGACCCGGATTCGTTACTTCGCGCGGGAGACTTGGACCAACATCCGGCGCAATCTCACGCTGACGGTCGCTGCGATTCTCACGGTGGCTGTCGGCGTGATGCTGGTGGGCATGGGGCTCATGGCGGGCTACGCCAGCGGAAACGCGCTCGACCGCTGGGAGGGCGGCGTCCAATTCGAGGTGTTCTTGAACCCGCAGATCGATCCCACCCAGATCGACGCACTTGGCATCGAGTTGCAGTCGCACCCTGAGATCGACCGCATCGAGTTCTTCAGCTCCGATAAGGCCTACGCGCTCGTGTCCCAGCAGATGGCCGACCAGCCCGAGTTGCTGGCTCAGGTTTCACCCGAGGCGCTGCCCGCGTCTTACCGGGTAGTGCCCCGTACGGTCGAGGCAGAGCTGATCGAGTCCCTCGCTGCGCAGTTCCGCCAGCGCCCTGGCGTGCTGTCGGTCCAGACCGGCCGTGAAGAGGTCGACGCCATCCGGACGTGGTTCACCTCGTTCCAGGGAATCGTGCTGCTGCTGTCGATCGTGCTGTCGGGTGCCAGCGTCATGCTCATCTTCAACTCGATCCGGGTGGCCATGTTCGCCCGCCGCCGCGAGATCGAGGTCATGAAGCTGGTCGGTGCCACGAACAGCTTCATCCGGTTCCCGTTCATGCTCGAAGGCATGCTGCACGGCCTGGCCGGCGGCATCATCGGGGCGATTGCGGCAGGCGCACTGCGCGGTCATGTCGAGGGGCTGTTCTCCCGCTCGGAGATCCTGGCGTTCTTCAGGTCGTTCGTGGTGACGTCCAACCAGTTCACAACCGTGGTGATCGTCACGGTGATCGCCGGCGTGCTCGTGGGCATACTCGGCTCTGCCTTTGCAGCGAGTCGCTTCCTCGACGTTTGAGACGGCTCGACGTTTGAGACGGCTCGACGTGTAGAAACACCGGGGCCGCGGCATCAGGCGGCGGACATGAAGCGCTACGACCCCGGGGAGGCCCCATGCCGGAGTTCGAGACGATCCTGTACGAGGTTGACGAACACGTCGCCACCATCACCCTCAACCGGCCGGAGCGACTGAACGCCTTCAACAGCCAGATGCAGCGCGATGTGCTCGATGCAATCGATCTCGCGGATGCCGATGACGAAGTTCGAGCGGTGATCTTCACTGGCGCCGGCCGCGGCTACTGCGCCGGAGCCGACCTGGGCACGGGCGCCGCCACGTTCGACTATGACCGCCAGACCGACGAGCAGAAGGCCGAGCGTGCCATCGAGGGACGCGCAGCCGACGATCTCTCGTGGATGCGTGACGGCGGCGGCTTGCTGACGTTGCGGCTGTACGAATTCAACAAGCCGCTCATCGCTGCCATCAACGGTCCTGCCGTGGGCGTCGGCATCACGATGACGCTGCCAATGGACGTGCGGCTGGCGTCCACCAAGGCTCGCATCGGATTCGTGTTCTCCCGCCGGGGTCTGGTGCCCGAGGCGTGCTCGTCTTACTTCTTGCCACGCGTCGTGGGCGTGTCGAAGGCGCTGGAATGGTGCTTCAGCGGCCGCGTGTTCGATGCCGACGAGGCGCTTGCGGGCGGCCTGGTGCGCAGCTTGCACGAGCCCGACGACCTGCTGCCCGCAGCGCGGGCTCTCGCCGCAGAGATCGCCAAGAACACTTCCGCGATCTCGGTGACGCTGATCCGTCACATGATGTGGCGAATGCTGGGAGCGGACCACCCGATGGAGGCGCACAAAGTCGATTCCCGGGGCATCTTCAACCTCGGCCGTGGCGCCGATGCGCACGAGGGCGTGGTGTCATTCCTCGAGAAACGTTCGCCGGAGTTCTCGCTGCGCCCCAGTGAAGACCTTCCCGACTTCTTTCCCTGGTGGGACGAGCCTGAGTTCAGCTAGTCCAGCCAGCTCGTCGACCCGGCGCTGATGACAGCGGACTTCTGCCTATGCATGCCCGACGCGGCCCAAGCGCAAGAGCGTGCCCACCACTACATGGGCACCTACTTGGGCAGCCTGCTTGAGCACTACGAGGTGATGGGCGACCACTTCGCGGTGACGGAGGGCTACGACGCCTATGCCAAGGCGTCGATGGAGCTGTTCGCCGACGAGGCCCTGCCTGTGCTCAAGACGTGGGACTAGCGACGTCGAACGCAGTTCCGCCTGAGGAGGCCGCCTCACGGCAATCCCGACGCGATGCGGGGCCGGTGCTTGGACCCCTGCACGGCATCCGGGTCATTGACCTTTCGGCGGTGGTCTCGGGTCCGTTCGGCACATCGATCCTGGCCGACCAGGGTGCTGATGTCATCACCGTCGGGCCGGTCAACACCCGCACCGAGGTGATCTCCGATCCGCATGTGCGCCACCGGGGAATCGTCGTGGAGTCGGTGCATCCGACTGCTGGGCGTATTCGGACGGCCCGTCCGCCTGCCCTTTTCTCGGCGACGCCGTCTCGGCCGGCACGACCTGCGCCGCTGCACGGCGAGCACACCGACGAAATCCTCGGCTACGGCGACACCCGCTTGGCGACTCTGCGGTCCGAGGGCGTCATCGGCTGACTCCGTTACGTCGGCTGGGTGCCGGGGCCAGCAGCCTGACTCGCTGGTGCATGCGGTTCGGGATCGTCGCCCCAGCCGGTGAGCGCAATGCCCACGATGCAGGCCGCGACTGCGAGCCCGAAGGCGGGACCGAAGCTGTCGAACCAGTCGGCGAGCAGCCCCCCGATCTGCGGGCCCGCCGCAAGACCCAGTCCGAACACGATCGTCGCGAGACCGTAGGCGGCGCCGAATTCGTCGCCTTGGAGGTTGTCGCTGACGCGGGCGGCGATCGAGGCGATGATGCCCGTGAACGCCGTGCCGAAGACGAAGGCCGACACGACAGCAAGCGGCGGTCCGCCGAGTGCGAGCGCGGGGTACGCCGTCATCGTGATGATCGAGACCGTCGACACTGCGAAGCCGATCGTGACGGTGCGACGACGTCCCAGGCGATCTGCGAGGCGGCCGAAGATCGGTCCACCCGCGATGCTGCCGATGCCGATGGAGGAGAAGGCGAGTGTTGCGCTGCGGGAGTTGAAGATGTCTGAGTAGCCCTCGAGATGACTCACGATGAACGTCAGCACCGTCGTGACGACGAAGGCGTGGAGGGTGTAGGAGGTGATCAGCCTGGCGGCTTGGGGCACTTTCGCGAGCGCAGCGCGGGCGCCAGACAACCCCGTCCGAGCGGGCGTACGCGTCCACCTGCGAACAGCTACGACCAGCGCTACCAACGCCACTGCCCCAATCACGAACTCGATCCGGTAGACGTTGCGCGGGTGGCTGAGGTCGGCTGCGTTCAGCACGGCTTCAGCGCTGGTACTGGCTGGATTGCTCAGCAGCCCATCGATGACGGCCGCTGCGACCATGCCGCTGCCGACGCCGCCGGTCATCCAGCCTGCTGCTGCACCTCGCTTGAGCGGGCCCAACAGCTCTGCAGCGAGACCGGGCGTGCCGACCCACACGCCTGCAGCGCAAAAGCCCGTCAGCGCGAGTGCCGCGGCGGCAACGCCGACGTTCGGACTCCATGCCAGCAACGCCAGGCCGACCACGTTGCCCGCAAGGCCGATCCGCACGGCCCCGCTCAGGCCCATGCGTCCGACGGTCAGCGCTACGACCAGCGAGCCCAACACGTACAGCAGCAGGTTCAGCGAACCCAATGCGCCGGCGGCGGTATTGGACAGGCCGAAACCGTCCCGCAGATCGGTGTAGAGCAGCGAGTAGGTGAAGCGACCGAAAGACTGCGACACCGCCGCTGATGCGGCAAGCGTGAGCAGTGTGGCGAGCTTGCGGGCGCGACTGAACCCATCGACATGGGTCGAGGTACTCATGCTCAGTGCGCCGGGCGGCTCATCGCAGCGGGCGGGTTGAAAGGTGCTGGTGCATCGCCGCGGTGTTCAGTCGTGTGGCCAGGTCACAGCGGGCAGCGGGGGACGCTGACGGTAGATCGTCTCGGTGGAGATCACCCGTCGGGGCGATCGCTGCATGTCCGCGAACTTCGCAACGTCGTTGCGTATGACCTCCCGGTCGTGGTCGTCGCCGAAGAATCGCTCACGCAAATCGGTGAGCGAAGCGAACGAGACCAGGGCGAAGCCGTCAAAGGACGGGCCGTTGAGCGTGGCCACGACGCTGAGCTGGGTGTAGTCCCACATTCCCGGATGATGCTGCAACGCCAGCGGTGCGTGGGTGTCGCGCCAGTGGCTGTCACCCTCCCGATGAGTCAGATCAGGGTGGTGGACCATGGGAAATATCGCGGTCAGGCCAAGCGAGGCAGTGCCCGGATCGGCCCCGATGGGACGCTCGCGGATGATGCGTGAGAATGCCAAGTAGGTGCCGTGTCCTGCTGCTGGCGAGAGCACGTCGGGAGTGTCGGTGATGGCCCGCACCATCGTGCGGAATGGGAAGTTGCGGCGGTCGTCCGGGTCGGCTGCGTAGCAGACGCCTCCGATGCGGGCCGCGACCTCCGATGCGGCGTCTGGATCGTTGCCGGTGACGACGAGCTCAAGCACGCCTGCAACCTAGTGCTGGGCCGTAATCGCTGCGCAACGCAGCATTAGCCCGTAATCGCTGTGCAACGCAGCATTTGCCCGTAATCGCTGCGCAACCCGTGCTCGGGCCGACTTGTCCGGCAGGATGGGGTCGTGCTCGAGATGGACGAGGCGAGATTCGCTGATCTAGTGGAGGAAGCGCTCGAAGACATTCCCGACGCGCTGCGATCGCTCATGGACAACGTCGCCATCTTCGTGGAGGATCGGGGAGACGATCCCGACCTGCTCGGCGTCTATGAGGGCATCCCGCTGACGGAGCGCCACGACTATGGCGGGCTGGCCATGCCTGACAGCATCGTCATCTACCGTCTGCCGATCTTGGAGATGTGCGAGACGGCCGATGAGGTCGTCGAAGAGGTGCTGGTGACGGTCGTGCATGAGATCGCGCACCACTTCGGCATCGACGACGACAGGCTGCACGAATTGGGCTGGGACTGACCTGGGTGGTGCCGGTGCTCGCGAACGCTCCCGCTTGGCGACTTCAGATGCGGCCGAGGCCGAGATCCAGCCGGCCCCGCGCGACGTTTGCGGCAAGCACCTCGGTGGGTCCCTCCGCGAGCCGCAGGGCCCGCACCCGGCGCAGGATCTCCACCAGGGGATGCCCGTCGACGAGCGCCGTTCCGCCGACGAGCTGAATCGCGTCATCGCAGACCCGGCTCAGCGTCTCGGTCGCGAGCGATTTGGCCGCCATCACCTCATTGACGGCGTTCTCGCCGGCGTCGACCAAGCGCGCTGTGCGATACAGCGCGCTGCGTGCGGCGTAGGCCGCGATGCGCATGTCGCCGAGGGCGACCCGCTCGACGTCGGTCCCGATCCGCGCAGCACCGCTCGCCTCGCCGCTGCGGGCAGCCCGCTCGCTGAGTGTTCGTTCGACGAATTCGATCGCGAATCGGCACTGACCCACGCAATCCGCGGCAATGGCCATGCGAGTGGCGCTGATCTGATCCAGCGCCCGTCCCAGACCGCGTCCGGCCTCACCGATGACATGAGTTGCCGGCACCCGAACATCGGAGAATGTGAACGCGGCGTGGTGACTGCCATCGAGCGTCCCGAACCGTTGTGTGAGCACCACGCCTGGCCGGTCAGTTTCGATGAGCACCATCGCTGGCCCGGTCCCGGAGACTTCGACGAGCGCGTTGATGAAGTCGGCATCGCCGCCGCCGGTCACGTAGGACTTCTGGCCATTGATCACCAGATCGTCCCCGTCACGCACTGCCCAGGTGTGGCGCGGGGCGTCTGCGGGCTCGGTGAAGCCGAAGCCGCTGCGCAGCTCTCCAGCCAGGTACGGCAGCAGGAATTGCGAGCGCAGCGGATCGCGGACGTCGGCGAGCACGCCTGGTGACGGGCCGAAGATTCCTGGCAAGTCGCTTACGTTGCGGCTGCCGAGCGTGTCCCGGACGATCGTGAGCGCCAGCATTCCCGCCTCGGTGCCGCCGAACGCCGCTGGTTGGGTCATGCCGAACACGCCTGCGGCCATCGATGCCTGCCGCACTGCCGCACCCAGGTCTCCCGCCTCGAGGCGTGCGGGGAGCGCAGCGAGTTCGTCGCCAAGACGCTCGGCTGTGTGCAGGACCTCGGTGTGCTCCGTGTCGAGGAAGTCAGGCATCGGCGAGGAACTCCGGACCCGGAATCAGCCGAGCGTGCGAGCGAAGAGATCTGCGAGCCGCTGGTAGTGCAACTCGGCGCCCTCGGGTGAGAAGCAATAGCGCTCCCCGAAGACGAAGCCGTGCTCGGTGCCGGGATAGGTCTCGACGGTGTGCCGCACATCGATCTTGGGCAGGTGAGCCTTCAGCGCAGCGGTCTCTTCGGCGCTGACGTAGATGTCGTTCTCGGCGATGCCGAAGTACAGCTCGCCTGTCACGTCATTGAGCCTCAGGTGCGGCGAGTCGTCCTCGTCAGTAACAATGCCCGCCCCATACAGCGACGCTGCAGCGGCGAAGCGGTCCGGAAAGGCCCCGGCAGAGGCCATCACAAGCCTCCCGCCCATGCAATAGCCGACACCGCCGACCGTTCCGGCGTCGATGCCATCGTGGCCTATCAGCCACTCCAGGATCACGCCGGTGTCGGCGATGATGCGGGCATTCGTGATGTTTGCAGCGAGTCCCATCATGAACTCGCGCACGGGCAGGTAGTCGTCGTCGCCGAGCCGATTGGCGTCGATGTCGACCTGGCGGGCCAGCCGGTAGAAGGAGTTCGGCAGCACGACGACGTAGCCCATCGAGGCAATGCGCTCGGCAATGCCGACCAGCTCGGGGCGTATCCCCGACGCCGGCATGTACACGATCACGGCTCGCAGCGTCCCGTCCCGCTCGGGTGTGATCACGTGGCAGTTCATGGTGCCGTCGGCCGACGCGAGGTCAATCTCGACAACCGTGGTGGGGCAAAGCTGGTGCGACATCTGCTGGTCCTGTTGCGACATGAGGCAATCGCTCGGCCTTCTGCCCGCCGATCGCCCCTCGTAAGGGGGCCGAGCCTAAGAGCGTCAGCGGATAGGTGGGGTTGGGGTTGCGTCGCCGTGGTTGTTGTCTGCGGTGCGGCGTCCGGCATCATCTGGGGGCTTCAGTTGGGGGCGTGAGCGCTGTGGCTCGCGGCTCGGCGTGTTGGGGTTTGGGTGTCGGGGTGGGGTCTGTTCGGTGTTCGGTGTTCGGTGCTCGGTGTGCGGGGGGCGGTGTGCGGTGTCGGGCGGCGCGATCCGGTAGCGGCCGTCTCGGACAGCTACTTGCCAGTTGTGATCGTGGATGCGGTCGTGGCAGGACCAGCACACCAGCACAAGGTTGTCGACACGGGTCTTGCCGCCGCGTTTCCAAGGAATGATGTGGTGGGCTTCGCACTCACCTGGCGGCGCTGAACAGCCGATGCAGGACCCGTCGCGGGCGATCAGGGCGCGGCGCTGCGCTGCGGTGGGTGCTCGGGCGGCTGTGGTCTCGTACAGCGGTGTGAAATTGTCGCCGAAGAACACGACCGAGAGGTCGGAGTTGCACAGGATCCGCTGCAGCGTGCTGGCGGGTATGGGTCCGGTGCCGGCGACCTCGGCGATGCCGCCGCTGCGACCGAGCAGCGTGTCGAGGTCGGCACGGACGATGACCTGTGGGGCGGCTGCGCGGTGCGGTGTGCGCGCCGGTGCGGGCTCCGCAGCGGCGCGCTCGGTGTCGCTGTCGCGATCCGGCGAGCCGACGCCCGCCGACGCCAAGACACCGACAGGCTGCGACACCGGGCTATCTACGGGTTGCAGTGCTGGGCCGCTCGCGGGTTCGGGCGCTGTGGCGGTGCCGGCTGCGGTCACGGCTTGGTCGAGCGCGTCGGCCATGCGCTGGTCGCGGGTGCGCACTTCCGTGCTGTTCGCGTCGTCGGTGGCGTTGCGGCGTTGGTTGTTGCGTGCTCGTCGGCGATCAGCTTGGCGGAGCTGTTCGGCTTGGTGGCGCAGACCGCTTTGGATGCGTGCGCCCATCTCGGTGTCGAAGCTGCCGCGCATCTGCACCGAGCCGTCGTCGCCGTTCCAGAATCGCACGTTGCGGTTGCGGCGGTTGCGGCGGTGCTGCGCGGCGAGATCCTCGCCTCGTTGGTGTCGCACAGTCCAGCGTTGGGCTTCTTGGGCGAATTCGTCTGCGGGAAGCGACTTGGCTAGCTCGACGATCTCGGCGTCGTGCTGGACTGTTTGGGGGCTGGTCTTGCGGGCGGCGTGTGCGAGCCGGGCGGCGTTCGCGAGGCTGATCTCGCCCTCGGCGACCCCTGAGCGCACAGCGGGGATCTCGGCGAGCTCGGCGTCGGTGCGGACGTTGCGGGCGGCCTCGGAGCGCGACAGTCCGCCTTGCTGGCTCAGCAGCCCGACGCCGCCGTCTCCGTGCTGTTCGCGTCGGGCGACCAGCGACGCTGCCTTGGTCTCGAGCAGCTCGACGCGGCTGCGCAGCGCCTTGGCGAGCCCCAGCGTCCGGCGCAGCTCGGAGGTGGGCGCTTGCTCGACGCTGTCGAGGGCTGTGCTGAGGTGTTCGAGCGCCCGCTGCACTTGAGAGAACATACGTTCCCTCTACCGGCTGCATGCGACATGCAAACACTTGTACACTCCTTTTGTTTATTACAATTACATGACAGCCAGTTTGGTGATGTTTCATGTTTTTCGGATGCTCTCCCCGATCACGATGCCCAACCCCCAACCCCCAACCCACCTATCCGCTCACGCTCTCACAGGGTGCTAAAAACGTGCCGATATCGCGGGCTGGCGGAGGCAAGGCCGCTGGTTAGCGGATTGGTCGATTGACCGAAACCGACTTCGTCAGCAGCCTGCTAAGCGGTGTGGGTGCGGACCCAGTCGGTGATGAGATCGGCGGCTTCGGCTCGGGCACCGGCGGGCTCGATCAGGTAATGGTCGCCGGTGACGCTGTGCACCGGCACGTCGGGCGCACCCGGTCGGCCGCGCAGCGCATCGACGATCTTGGCCGTGTCGGAGGTGAAGATGCCCGTGTCGGCATCAGCATCGATGACGATCGCCGGCAGCGTGATGTGCTGCGCCTGGTCGGTGCTGCACTGCGAGTCGCTGAGGCTCCACATCGACAACCAGGTCCGCAGTGAGCTGACCGTGCCGACGCCGAAGATCCCGTAGTTGGCCCGGCGCGGATCGCCGAGGTAGCAACCGGGCACGGTTCGCTGGCTGGGGTCAATCGAGCCGTCGAGCATGCGCAGGTCGGCCCACAGTCGCGGCACCGTGAAGAGGCGCTCGCGATGTCCCGCGCCAGCCAGTCGGTCGAGCTCGTTCTTGCACCACGCAGTGATGCGGTCGTTACGCGCACGTTGTGCGCTTCGATAGGCGGCGATGAACTCGGCATCGAACGGGGGCTGCCGGTCTGGAGCGAAGGGGTCAAGGCTCGGGTCGACGCTGAGGGGATCGTTCTCGTCGGTGACCGATGGGTCCATCCAGTTCGTCAGCACTTCAGCGCGGCCGGTGTGCGCAACGATGGAGACGTAGAGGTCACCGCCCGCCAGATCGTCGATCGCCGGGTTGAGACTTCGCCGGCTGTACTCGGGAACCAAATTGGGTGCTGTGGCCTGGGCTTGATAGGTGGCCATGAGCGAGCCCCCGCCGCTGTTGCCCAGCAGCACGACGCAGTCGACACCTTGGCTGCGCAGCCATCGAATCCCGATGTCGATGTCCGCTAGGGCCAGATCGGCCAGGAAGTACGGCTCGGCACCACGGAAGCGGGTGTTCCAGCCGAGGAAGCCCAAGCCACGCTCGGCGATGTATTCGGCCAGGTAGTGCTCACTGAAGTCGATGTTGTAGTGGGTTGCGATCAGTGCTGTGCGAGGCTCGTGGCCCTCGGGTCGGTAGTAGACGCCCTGGCAGGGATGCCCGCCGACGCCGGCTCGGGGGGTGCTAGCGCTCGGCAGCGCGACGAACTCACGGGTGATGCCCATCTGCTGGCCGGCCCCTGTTCAGGCCGAGGCGTCAGTGGGCACCGGAGCGCGCATCACCGCCAGTGCCCCCGCAGGGTCGGGTTCGAAGCCGGTCGTGTCCGCGCACAGCTCGACCATGATGCCGTTCGGGTCGAGGTAGTAGAGCGACTGGCACCATCCATGGTCGATGTCCATGAGCGGCTTCATCCCGGCCCCGGTCATGCGGTTGCGGACGGTCTCTTGCATTTCCGGTGTGGCCCTCACTGCGACGTGGTTGACCCAGACCGGGAGTCCCACCGACTTGCTGAGGTCAGTGCTGAAGTCGGCCTGCTCGCCCATGTTGGCGATCTGGAAGAACGCAATGCACTCCCCGTCGCCGATGTCATAGAAGACGTGCTTGATCCAGCCCGTAGGACCGCCGTCGGGAGCCGGGCGTTCGTCCTTTTCGGCATGCACCAGCGGGAACCCCATGAGCTCCTCATAGAAGCGGTGCGTCGCCTCGAGGTCCTTTGTTGCGTATGCGACGTGATGAAGTCCCATGTTTCCTCCTGTTGTGACCGGCCCTTCTGCGAGCGATGGCGTTCTGCCGTGTCGATGCGCGGACACCGTCCTGGCCGGACCGCGCGGTTTCAGGCTGTCACATTCCGGCGGGCCAAATCGCCAAGTCGGCCCGCAGCCGTATGGGTCACTTAAGCGGGAAAGTAGCGACGTCCACGTAGCCGCCCCAAGGTGCCGATTCGACGAGGCTGATCTGGTTCACGTCGAAAGCTTCGTGGAGCCGTGGCCAGTCCACCGGCGGCGGGCGGCGCCGGAACCGTGCCACAGTCAGGTGCCCCACAAAGGGGTGGTCCGGCGGCGGGTCGCCGATGAACCGGGTGCCGTCGATGACCGAGGCGGCCAGCTCGTCGACGCCCTCAGCAGGCAGCATGAGTACACCACGACCCAGTCGTTCTGGAGCTGGACCAATGGTCACCCGAGCGGTGGGAAACGTCGTCGATTCCAAGGTGCTGCGCGTCTCGTCTTGGTCGCACTCGCCGAGGAAGCGCAACGTGATGTGCAAACGGTGCGGCTTCGTCCAGCTGACTCCCGGAGCGGCCGGTCGAGCAAGCCCAGCCAATTCGTCGACGACAGACTCGGGCGGCCACACGGCGACGAACAAGCGCGGCACGGCGTGAAACTAGTGGCCTGTTGCGGCATCTGAGGCCGCCTGGCGGCGGGTTACGCTCGCAACCGTGGCCCGCCTCCTGCGACGCGCGATAACTCTCCTCGCCTGCTGCCTTGCGAGCGCGGGCCTCGTGGCTGGCTGCAGCAGCGACAGTGACGAGACACCGCAAGCAGTGGTCGAAGGCACGGCCGCTCCGGCCGCAGCGACCACGGAAGCCCCGGTCAGCGACACCTCGGCGCCCGACTCTGACGGCGACGACGACGGCGACGGCGACGGCCATGATTCGGGTGAAGACGATGGGGATGATCGTCACCTCGACGATGATGATGGCGACGAGGACGAGCAAGACGACGCCGACGATGACGGCCCTCGGGACGATGACTATGACGGCGACGGCCGCGACGCCGACGATGACGGTCCTCGGGACGATGATGATGGCTACGAGGATGAAGATCGGGGCGAGGACGGCCGCGACGCCGACGATGACGGTGAGGGGCAGGAAGAAGAGGACGAGGGCGAGTCCGACGATCGGCACGACGAGGCCGAAGGCGAATCAACGGAAACATCCGACGCTGAGCCGGGGGAGGGCACCGAACCCGATCCAGAGAGCGAAGACGACGAGGACGACCAGGCAGAAACCGGCGGCGAGCCCGAAGACGTCGTCGCCGAACCCGAGCCGACCGAAGATCGGCCCCAGGTGCTGGCGCTGGCCGTGCCGCAGCTCGACGGTGCGACATTCGACGTCGACGCGGTGGCCGGTCGAGACGTGCTGCTGTGGTTCTGGGCGCCTTGGTGACCGACCTGCCAGAGCGAAGCGCCTGCGGTCGCAGCGCTGAAGTCACAGCACGGAGACAATCTCGTCCTGGTGGGCATTCCCGGGCGCGACACCAAAGCGGCCATGTCGCGTTTCGTGAGCACGTACGGCGTCGGAAACATGCCGCACCTACCCGACGAGAACGGCGACTTGGCGGCGCAACTCGGCGTCAGCTATCACCCCCGCTGGCTGCTGATCCGTGCCGACGGCACCGTGGAACGCGGCGGCGGCGTCCCACCCGACAACATCGTCCAAGACGCCTTGACCCCCGGCTGATCGGGGATTGGTTATTCGGCGTCGGCCAGCAGTTCTCGCAGCAATTCCGGTGGATCGTCGGCGGTGACCAGCGCCTCGCCGATCAGGGCAGCGTGGTAGCCGGCGTTGAAGATTGCCTTCATCGGCGTTCCGCCCGGCACGCCGATGCCTGACGCCGCCACAAGCAGGATCCCGTCGTCGATTCCCTCGAAGCAGCGGCTGACCCGCACTGCCTTGTCGTAGTCCACGGTGAACTTTGTCGATTCGGGGTTGTCACGCTGGTTGATCGCGATCATGTAGGCGCCGAGGCCGACTGCTGCTTCGAACTCCGCCGCGTCACGCACCTCGGTCAGCACGTCGACGCCGAGCGACAGCGCAAGCTCTTGTATCGGCGGCAGCTGCGACGGGTCGATGTCGGCGAGGATGACGAGCATCGCGTCGGCGCCCATCGCGTGGCTGTCGCGCACATCGTCGAGCGTGCACAGGAAGTCCTTACGCAGTACCGGGAGGCCGGTGACGGCCTTGGCGGCCTGCAAGTCCTCGGGGGAGCCGCCGAACCGATCGCTCTCGGTCAGCACCGACAGACACGACGCCCCGCCGGCCTTGTACTCGGACGCAAGATCGGCGGCGTCCGCGTCGGCCCGCAACTCCCCGCGTGACGGCGAGCGGCGCTTGATCTCGGCGATCACCGAGAGCCCGTCTTCCCGCAGCGCAGCGGCGAATCGATGTCCGGCCGCCACCGAAGTCGCCTCGGCGTCATCGACAGCAGCGTTGTCAGCAGCCATAGGGACGATCTCACTCCGCGACTCGGCAATGCCTAAGAGATTGGCCCGCGACTCTACGGGCCGCAACACGAACTAGGGCCTCTGTGCGCCGCCAGCGAGTCCCCGAAGTGGCGGTTCTCGCCGGGCCTGAGTGCCCGTACGACAGAAATCGTTTGGCCGTCCGGCAAGCATTGAAATATATTCAAGTTCGATGAATGAAGAGCTCTTGAATGATGACGGCGGTGAATTGCAGCGCCGTGAGTTGCGTGCCGCAGGAGTGCTCATCGCATCCGACGCACGCCTGCGGCCGACTACCACGATGGTCGTCGACGACGAGACGGGCGACACCGTGGCGGTAGCTGCCCTGCTGCTCGACGTGACCCGCCCAGACTGCGTCGATCGAGTCGTGAGCTGGTTGCGTGACACAGCAACCCTCCTCGAAGCCATCCGCGAACTCGAGCGCTGAGCATGTGCGTTCTCGATGCTCAAGCTGTGGTAATACCGGGTTATACTACGCGCATGAAGATCGCCGTGTCGATCCCGGACGACGTGTTTCAGGCAGCCGAGGAACTCGCAGCGCGGGAACGCTGCTCTCGGTCGAGCCTGTACACGCGAGCGCTCAGACGCTTGCTGACAGAGGCCACGCGCGACGAGGTGACAGAGCGGCTCAACGACATCTACAGCGATGAGCCCTCGAGGCTGGATCCGGTCTTGCGTGCAGCCCAGGCACGTGCGCTGTCGGGCGATTGTTGATGCAGCGCGGCCACATCTGCTGGACGGATCTTGGTGAACCCGCTGGATCGGAGCCCGGCCTTCGCCGCCCGGTGGTCATAGTTTCCGACGACAACTTCAATCGCAGCCGCATCGCGACAGTCATCGGCGTTGCCGTGACAAGCAATCTCCGGCTCTCCGACGCGCCCGGCAACGTGGGGCTGCCCGCATCCGAATCTGGACTGTCCCTCGATTCTGTTGTCAACGTCTCACAGGTGGTCACCATCGACAAGGCAGAGCTGTCCGAGCCGATCAGTGTCATCAGTGCCGCCACGATGGAACGCATCGAAGACGGTCTCTGTCTCGTCCTCGGTTTGACTTCGCCCCTCGCGCGCCGGTGAGGTCGCCTCGCCGAAAGGCCCCCCATGGACCCCAAACGAATCGGCGACGCCACGCTTTGACATCGCTCCCCGTAGGTACTCATGGGTGGCCGTCACTGACGAGTCATTCGAACACGACCCGCCGGCTCGACTGGCCGACGTAGCCAGTCCTCTGATCACATCCAAGAATCAGGCGAGGCGGCCGGACAATCACCCACGCCCCGCTGTTCCTCATGGAGAGCCGTGTCGGTCCGTCCGCCTGAGCTGTGGTTCAGAATGTGAACTGGGCAATCTGGGGCTTCTTCGCCGCTGACCTCGGTGTCCGCCTCGTCCTCACGGAAATGGCCCCGGCGCGTTACCTCCGTCGATACTGGTTCGATGCAGCGATCGTGGTGCTCGCGCTGATTCCGGTCGTGAGACCGTTGCGTGTGCTGCGTAGCGCACGCGTCCTGCGCCTCTTGCGTTTGACGACCGGCATGAGCTTTCTCGCGACCCTGTGGCATGGCCGAGGCAGGCGCGCCTGGAGATTCGGGGGAGCCTCCGCGGCGGCAATGCCCTCATCGTCGTCTTCGTGGTGGTTGTCGTCGCCCCGATACTGGTCTGGCTTGTTGAACGAGCGGGCGGCGGGCAGATTGACAGGCTCGGCTGTTCTCGGTATCGGGTATTCGGGGGGAACGAGAAGCAGAGCTATGGGCAACCTCGGCCTTGCTGTCCGTGCTCTCCGTCGTTCGTCCCTTGTCGAAGCGGATCAGCAAGAAATTCCGGAGAGTGCCGACAATGGGACCGAGCGCGTCATGCGCCGGGAATCGTAGTTATTCGGAAGGTTGTGGCATTATCCTTCCGAAAGAATGATTGTTTCGGAAGGCTCTGCCGGGAGACATGTCTCCGTTGAGTGGAACGGCCGCCCGGTTGACGCGTGGGTACCGGCGCCATTGGCGGAGCGCGACTTCTCCCTGAGAACAGCCGATGCTCGCGCTGCGGAGCGAGCTGTCGCCGCGCTCCGATCTGCGGACAGTCAGCTCCCGGCTGCATGGGAAGTTCTCGCACGCTTGTTGCTGCGCCACGAGGGCATCGCTTCCTCGGGAATCGAGGGGTTGCGCGAACCGGTGGAGTCGGTGCTTGTCGCAGAACGAGTCGGTGGTGCTGGACCGGCTGGCTGGGTGGCGGACAACCTTACGGTCATCGGGGCGGCGCTAGAGATGGCAGATCAGCCACTCACCGTTCAGACCCTGCACAACTGGCACGCGCAGCTGATGCGACACAGCAGCCTGCCGGCCGAGATGCTGGGGGCATTCCGTCCTGCCCTCGGATGGGTCGGAGGGCGCTCACCGCTCGATGCCGCCTATGTGCCACCGCCTCCGCAGGAGATACCGGCTCTCGTCGACGATCTCGTGAGTTTCGCAGACCGCTCCGAAACCGATCTCGACGCGGTCACGCAAGCCGCTCTAGTGCACGCCCAATTCGAAGCCATCCATCCCTACGGAGATGGCAATGGGCGGCTCGGTCGGGTACTCGTCAGCAGAACGCTGCGACGAGCTGGCATCGCCAAGCGCACGACTGTGCCGGTCAGCGTCGCCATCGCTCGGGATCCCGGCGGCTACTTGTCGGGCCTGCGTCTGTTCGAAGAAGGTCAGATCGGACCGTGGGTCCGGTGGTTCGCAGAAGTCGCTGAGCGCGCCGCCCGTATGACCTTGGACATCGTGCACCAGACCGAGGAGGTGCGGCGGCGCTGGACGGCCGCCGTCGCAGGTCTTCGGGCCGACAGCTCTGCATTGGCGCTGCTGCCATTGCTGCCTGGATACCCAGTGCTCTGTGCGGCCGACGTCGCTGAACTGCTTGATGTCAGCGAACGATCGGGCCGCTCGGCCCTTGATTCCTTGGCGCATCGCGGCGTGCTCTCGCCGATCGACGTGGATGCCGGGAGCATCGGCCGCCGCCGCCGATGGTTCGCTGCCACCGACCTGCTCGAGGCATGGTCGCCGTGATCTCGCCCCTCTGTTCAACGACTGACCGAGCTCACGACTATTCGTCCGTGGTGACGATCTCTTCGCCTCGTTGCAGGTAGGCGTCGATGGCCTCCTGGGAGACGGCGGCTTCCCCGCCGATCACGATGAGCATCAGTGGTTCGTCGCCGCACTTGGCCTGAGCTGCGCGGGCCTCGTCGAGATAGGCCATCGTTGCTGGGGGCAACTCGTCGGGGGCGGTGAGCAGCAGAGGCGCGCCGTAACGGGCCAGCATGGGAGTAGCGCTGAAGGCGTCGTACGGCACCCATGCTCGAGTGAGGCCTACAGCGAGACTCCCCCCGTGGATGTGGCAGGAATTCAACCCAGTGATGCGAGCGACCTCGACGGCAGTCTCGAACCGCGTTTGGCCGGCGACTCTCAAGGTCCGGATGTCGAGCTCGCGAATCGAGTCCTCGACGTCTTGCGAGAGCGCTGCCGCGCCGCCCATGAGGATGACCTGTTCGACATCGTAAGAACTGAGGAATTCTCGGATCTTCGAGTGCAGGGCGTGTGGTGGGTTCAGCAGGATCGGCAAGTGGTCGTAGGAGGCTAGGCGTCCGGCGACGAGCGCATCTGCGAACACCTGGCCGCTCGCCAAGATGACTGTCCGCACACCGCGAAATTGAGACAAGCCCCCGAGACGCTCCGCCACCGCCACGCTGGTCAGAAATTGATCGCTGCCATCGATGCGGAATACCTCCATACCGGCTTTGGCAAGCTGGTCGTCGACGGCAGGCGATATTGCGTTCGTGCTGATGAGCGTGACGAAGGGCGCTCCGTTTGAAGGCGATGTGAAGCGCCTCAGGTACTCCATGGTCTTCGGGGGCACGGCGTTCCGGCGTGTCAAGATCACCGGCGTGTCGAATGGTGCGGTCACGACGGCGTCGTGCCACTTGAAGCCCGACACCATCATCACTGAAACGATGAGGTCGCCTTTGAAGTCCGAGAACGCCTTGGTCGTCAGCACCGACGTCTCGAAGCGGTCGGCACCTCCATAGCGAACGACGTTCACCTTGGCCAAGGCCGTCTCGACGGCCGTGTCCTCGGCAGCGCCGAGCGGGGATGCCGTGACTCCCACCGTCATTGCCCCGACGAGAGCAGCGGCAACAGCGCACCGGATCATCCGCTGGCTGCGACTGGGCATCATTCCGCGGCGACTTGCGCGGCGGGGCGGCAAGCCCGAATTGTCTGGACGCTGTGCCACAAGCAGGATACTTCCACAGCCACAACGGATCCCGGTGGGGGATCGGCGCGTCTCGACGCTGCAAGGTGCGCGGTAGCTTCGCCGCGGTGCTGAAAGATCTCCGTGAGCTGCCTCGGACGGTATGGCCACGGGCTCTTACCTATGGCGGCATTGCAGCGGTACTCATCGGGGTGCCCTCGGACCTGATCGACACGCCGATCTTCGGTCGACCCGTTGCCGTTCGCTGGCTCGACTACGTGATCCTGGCAGCCACCTCGGCCTTGATCGGGTTGATACTGGCTATCCGCCCTGCGCCCAGCAGCGAAGCCAGCACCGACACGGCCGTGGAGCGACAGGGCACCGCCACCCTCTGGGGCGGGTTCGTGTCATTCCTCGCCGTCGGCTGTCCAGTGTGCAACCAGGCAATCGTCGCCCTCGTGGGCGTCTCGGGCGCCTTGGCATGGTGGGCCCCGGTGCAGCCGGTCGTTGGCCTGATCGCTCTCGGCCTTCTGCTGTGGACGCTGCGCAAGCGCTTGCGCACCTATCGCGTCAGCGCTTGCCCGATTCCCGCCTGATTCGGGGCCAACAGCGGCCCGATCAGGATGGTTCCGCGAGGACAGAGCGGATCTGGTGGCGAGTGATCCACAACCGCAACAAAATGAGTGCTGAAAGCAGGAATGCGGTCGAGCCGTAGACCATGATCGGCCCCGCTGCAACGAGCACGCCGTAGAAGCCCCACAAGATGCCTTCCCCGCCAGTGAGCACCCAAGTGAGCGGTGAGATGCCCACCGGTGCATGCGACCTCCAGGCCGCAACCACCGGGGGCCCCAGATACAGCCCGTTCGACAGTCCCAGGACCGTGCCCAAGACGGTCCAGCCCGCCACGAGCTGGAGCGCCACGCATCCCACGCTGACGACCAAGCCGTAGAGCACGCCGGCTCGCACCTTGGCGCCGTTGCGATACAGCAGCAACAGCACCACGCCGAAGCTGATGACCGCAGCCCCGACGGCGGGAATAGTGATCCAGAACTCCTCCGCGATCACATACGCGAGCCATCCAATGTTGATGACCATGCCGACCGCTGCCCAGGCCGGCGAGGTGCCTTCGGTCCGACCGATCCGCACGAGGCGCACGACCTGGGGCACGACCTGGACGAACGTCACCAATGTGGCGACGACACCCACGGCAATGGCGAATTGTTCCTGGGTCACAACAGGACTCGACGAAGGACACCGCGTTGGCCAGGCAGCGATTGCAGCACCCAACGAGCCGCGAGACCGGTCACCATCCCCTGAGTGTCGCAGCCCCCGCGCCATCCCACTAGTGCGGAAGAGACCGTTTGCTAGTTGCATAGACACTCGTGACCACTGGCAACGGCGACCTGAGACCTCAGCGTCGCAGGCTGACGGGCCTGGCCGCGGTGGTCCTGATGGCACTGGTGGCCGCAATCGCTCAGTCGTTCGGGCGGTTCACCTACGGGGTGCTGCTTCCCGCAGTCCGTGACGATTTCGGCCTGTCGAACACCGTCGCCGGCTCGCTGGCCACCGTGAACATGGCGGCGTACTTGGTGGGCAGTCTGATCGTCGCAGCGGCCTCGAGCCGATTCCGCCTGCTCTCGATGATGCGTGTCGGAATCGTGCTCGCGATCATCGGTCAGGCGCTGGCGGCCATCGCCCCGGGTCCATTGGTGCTGGGGGCAGGGCTGTTCTCGATGGGTCTGGGCGGGGCCTTGACGTGGATCCCCGCCCCGGTCGTCACGGCCGACGCGATCGCTCCGGACAAGCGCCCACTCGCAATCGGGTTCCTCGGCGCGGGCATGGGCCTCGGCGTTGTCTTCGCCGGCCAGCTTTCCGGCTTCGTCCGTTCGACCATGGGCGATGCGTCCTGGCGGAACGTGTACTTGGTGCAGCTCCTGATCGGAGCGGTCGTTGCCGCAGCGGTGCTGCTGCTCATCGGCCACCGCCAGGAGCGCTTGGCGTCCAAGTCCGGCCTCGGCGGGTTCAGCGCCTTGCGGCGCATGCGCGGCTGGGTGCCGCTGGTGTGCTCATTTACGGTCTTCGGGCTGCTGTACCTGCTGGTCATTGCGTTCCTGACGACCCGGTTGGAGGACGACAACGGCTGGACGAGTTCGCAGGCGTCGCTGGCCTTCACCCTGGTCGGGTTGGCGATGATCTTCGGCGGTCCGCTGTTCATCGCGCTCGGAGAACGCATCGGAGCGCGCCGGACACTGGTGATCTCGTTTGCCGGCTGGGCGGTCGTCACCACGCTGATCCTGCCGGGATGGTTCGTGCCGACGTTGGTCTTGGCGGTAGCGATCGGGTTGCTGTTCGCGGCGATGCCGAGCGTGCTGACCGTCTACGTCGTTACGAACACCACAACCGACGACTACGGGCCCTCGTTCGCCGCCACAACGTTCTCCTTCGGCATCGCCCAGATGATCTCGCCTCAGCTCGGCGGCTTCATCGCCGACGCCACGGGGTCGTTCACACTGGTGTTCCTGCTGTCAGCAGCATTGGGGGTGGTCGGCATGTTTGCGTCACTCTGGCTTCCCCGGCACACAAGACCCGCTTTCCAGCCGATGCCGGTTCATGCGGTTGCTGCCGCTCCGCCTGCCGACTGGCGCATGATCGACATGACCTTCGACGTCGCACCGGCGAAGGCCACTGCGAACCGCTGAGGATTGAGTAGCCAGGCGCTCCTCGCCGTTGGGATGCGGGTCGTCGTCAGGGGCAGTTGAACGCCTTCTTGAGTTCGTCGACGATGTCGTCGAACCTCGGCATCGGCCCCACACGGCTCCTGATGGGCCTCGGCTTGTCGACGGGCCTGTTCTTGGTGGTGATCACAGGCGCGGAACTCTTCACCGGCAACAAGCTGATGGTCATCGGATTGCTCGATCACCAGATCACGGTCCGCCAACTCATCCGCAACTGGATCTCGGTGTACCTGGGCAACTTCGTCGGCGCGATTGCGGTGGTGCTGCCCATCTCCGCATTCGTCGCCGGCGCCGCGGTGTCGCTGGCCAACTGGTTCGTGCACCTGCGCAAGATCCCGATCGTCGGCTGATCCTGTCGACGATCTCGCCCCGAGGTGCCGCTAGGTGCCGTCGGCCGGGCCTTCGTCAGCGGGTTCGAGCAGGACGATGGGGAACTGGCGGTCGGTCTTGCGCTGGAATCGGACGTAGTGGTCGTCCTTGGCGGCGATCTGCGCCCACAGCGCTGCGCGTTCGTCGCCCTCGGCGAGCCGGGCTGTCATCTGCTGGGTGCCGTCGCGGTTGCGAACCGTGACCGCCGGGTTATCGCGCATGTTCAGGAACCACGCTGGGTGCTTCGTGTCACCTCCACGGGAACCGATGACGGCGAAGGCATCACCTGGTTGGGCGACCACGGACAGCAGCGCCGAGCGTGGCTCACCGCTGCGGCGGCCCGTAGTGGTCACCTCGATGATGGGCGTGCCCTTGTGAATCCAGCCGACACGGCCGCCGCTGAGCCGGATCGCCGTGCGGTTCAGCCAGTTGGCCGCCCTGAACGCGAAATCAGATACCGGCAACCTTGCCTCCAGCCCTGCGTGGCAGCTTCGCCAGTGTCTATCTTCCCAGCGCAGACAGAGCCTGCTGGACCCACGGGCGCCGGCTGCGACACGCCGATTCGGTGCTGGTCACACGTGACTGCGACCGTCCTGGGCAGGCGTAGCTGCGGTGCGTTCGTGTGGATGGCGGCAAGAGGTGAGCCGGCCGCGACCAGTCGCGGCCAGCTCACCTGCCGGTATCAGTTATCGATATCAGTTATCCAAGTCCAGCCAGGCATCCTGGAAGAGCGGCCAGCTCAACGGATGCGGGCTCACGCCTTGGACATAATTCTGCACGGCGATCAATTCCGGCCGGAATGCCGCGACGATCGCCGGCACGTCCTCGATCAGGATCCGCTGGACCTCCGCGTAGCTCTCCTGCTGGCCCGCGAGATCTTGCCCCTTTGCCAATTCGATCAGCGCGTCAACCTCCGGGTTGACGTAGTGCGGCGCGTTGTACGGCGATGCGCTGTGGAACTGCTCGCTCAGAGCTTGGTCCGGATCGGCGCCCCTCCAGGCGTCGATCGTCAACGTCTCGTTCTGCCACACCGTGTCCCAGAACCCGGCCGAGGGATTGACCACGACGTTGACCCGGATGCCCGCGGGTGCAGCACTCTCTTTGAATGCCACCGCGATGTCCATCGCCCCTGTCGTGATATCGGCCGTGTGCAGGTCGATGTCGATTCCGTCTGGGTACCCGGCCTCCGCCAGCAGTGACTTGGCCAGTTCTGGGTCATAGGGCGGGGGCGCATATTGCGACGCGAAGACGGCGTTGCTGGTGCCGATCGGGTGGTCGTAACCGGGCGCTCCCAAGCCCAGCAGCGCCACCTGGTTGACAAGCTCCCGGTCCATCGCTGCCTGGAAGGCCTGCCGGAGCAGCTTGTTGTCGAAGGGTGGCCTGGCGTTGTCCATGGCCAGCCCCAGCCAGCCCCAGCCTTCCAGCACCAACACGTGGGTGTCGGGATGGGCGTCGATTTCAGGGACGCTCAAGGGGGCCATGCCGTGTTGAATCAGGTCCACGTCGCCGGCCAGGAGTGCCGCTACCCGACCTGCGGGCTCGGGGATGTTCAGAAAGACAATCTCATCCACATAGGGCTTGCCCTCTTCCCAGTAGTTGGGGTTCCGCACCATCGTGATGCGTTCACCCGGCAGGTGCTCGTCAAGAATGAAGGGCCCCGTGCCGACCGCTCCCAAGACCAAGTCGGCGAGATCTAGGTTGGCGGGAAGTATCCGTGCCTCAGACTTCTGCAGGTAGCTCGGGAAGTACCCGTTGGGGCCATCGAGGTCAAAGCGGACGGTGAAGTCGTCGAGGACGACGATGTCCGTGATGATGTTGAGAATGGCCCGCAGCGGTGAGTCAAGCTCGGGATCCAGCAGACGGTCGAACGTGAAGACGACGTCCTCCGCACTGAAGTCCTTCCCGTTGTGGAACGTCACCCCCTCCCGAAGGTAGAAGGTGTAGGATGTGAGGTCGTCGTTGGCCTCCCACGAAGTGGCCAGCTCCGGCTTCATCGTGAGATCCGGCTGGATCATGAGCAAGTTGTCATAGGTGTGCTGGGTAACAGCGGTGGTCACCGCGGATACCGAGATGGCTGGGTCCAGCGTGTGCGTGTCCGCGACCAGCGCGACCCGCAGCGTGCCGCCGTACTTCGGCCCCCCCTCGTCGGGCGGGGCGGTGGTCTCGGGCGCAGCAGCTGCGGCGGCGGTCGTCGCCGGTGCCGCGGCGTCATCGCCGGTATCGCTGGTGCCGGTGCAGGCCCCAGCGACAAGCGCTAGCGCTATCAGCGGTACGCCCAAGTTCAGGAATCGTCGGTTTGATGCTCGCATGTCGGTTCACCCCTCGAACTACCCCACTGTCGAAGGGATTCCGGCAGCGGAATCTAAGTATTTTGTTGGTATGCCCAGTACATCGGTGCATACTTATATTGAAAAAACAAATAAACAACAATCATCATTTAGTTAATGACAATCGTTGATGATGCCTACTACCCCTTGAGGGCGCTGTCAAACGCACCGTTGAGAGTGACGCACTATCCGATTAATTCATTCACGCACTCACCAAACACGCCGACGTAGTAGTCGACGTCGTCATCTGTAACCGCTGGAGAGTTCAAGGCCGAGAGTGCCATGGCGAGAATGATAATACCGCGATTGACATAAAAAGCATGGAAATATTGTATGAGTTCATCGCCGCGGATACTGAAGCTTTGCTCGTCGCCCCGGATCTGAGCCTCCGCCATCGTACGAGGCCTCTCCAAGGAGAAGCCGACTCGCACTCCATAGCCGAGCCAGCGGCTGACTCTCCACGGGAGGTCAGCAGCCGTGACGACTTCTTGCATGCCCTTGGCCATCCGCTCACCGGCCGACATCATCCGCTCGTAGGCCGACTCGGTCATGACATGCTCCAGATTCGCCCGCAGCGCCGCAACAGCCAGCGCGTTGCCCGACAGGGTGCTGCCGATGCCCGCGACGAAGAAATTCTCGAACAGCGGCATGACGCTGTCTGCGACCTCCTGGCTGAGGCCCATGACTGAGGCAGGCATGCCGCCGGCGATCCCTTTGCCTGCGACAAAAATGTCTGGCTCCAGATTCCACAGACCTGTGCATCCTCCCCAGGCGGCGCCGATGCCATGCGTCTCATCGATGATGAGCTTGGTGCCATAGCGACGCGTCAGATCTCGGAGGGCGACGTGGAAGTCCTGATCAAAGGGACCACGAAGAGCCTGAGAGAACGTTGGCTCGGTAATGACGCAGGCAACGTCCCGTGGGGACAATGCCTTCTCTACTGCATCGAGGTCGTAAGGATCAACGACACGGGTCCTCGATTCGGGATCGGGAAGCATCCCTATGCCGAAGTGGACGGCCTTCGGATGAGTAATCATCTTGCCGTCCACGACCGCGACACACGTTTCTTCCACGGTGCCGTGGTAGCTGCCATTGAACATGAGCGTGAGGTGTCGTTGGGTGACTTCGCGCGAAATCTTGATCGCGGCCCTGACCGAATCGCTGGCTGACATATGGATCTGCCATAACGGCAGACCGTATCGACGTGTCAATTCTTCGCCGACCCAGATGGCGTCTTCGGAGGGAAGTGTGAACATAATGCCCCGCTGCGCTTGTTGAGCTATCGCATCAGCAACGGCCGGCGGTGAATGCCCGAATATTGCTCCAAGGTCACCTGCAAGGAGGTCGAGGTAGCGATTGCCATCGACATCGGTCACGTAGGCTCCCCTGCCCTCCGCTATGAACAAGGGAAAGGACGGATCCATAAAACCGTTCATGAAGCAAAACGGAACTCCTCCCAAGAGCGAGTTCTTTGCTCTCTCATACAAGGCCACTGATTTCGGGTGGCTAGCTAGATAGCTTTGCTGCTCGCGCTCCATCAACAGCTTCAGTCGCTGAGGGTCGATTGTGTTCATGGGACTCCTCCTGTTTTTGTGAGTTCTACAGAACTATTTGCCTGTAGATGGGCTAGTTCCTCCAGCGGGATGTGGCAATACAGCACATGATCTCCACCGACTGCCGTCTGTGCCGGCGGTGTTGTCTCGTCGCAAACGTCCCCGATCTTGCGAGGACAGCGACTGGCGAAGACGCAACCCTGAAACTCGGCCCGCATCGTGGGCACGAACCCCGGCAGTCGGATCGTCGTCCGCTGCGCGTCGGGATCAGGGACTGGTGCCGCTGACAACAGTGCCTCGGTATAGGGATGGGACGGCGTGTCGAGCACCTTGTGGGCCTGTCCTGACTCGACCACGTGGCCCGCGTACAGCACCAAGATCTCGTCGGAGAGATAGCGCAGCACGGCCAAGTCATGGGTGATGAACACGTAGGACGTGTCGGTCTCTTCCTGATGAGACCGCAGCAGATTGAGCACCTGCGCCTGGACGGACACGTCCAAGGCGGAGACTGCCTCATCGGCAACGATGATGTCCGGTGAGGCGGCGAAGGCCCCAGCGAGCGCCACGCGCTGTTGTTCACCCCCGCTGAGCTCCCTCGGAGGCCGGTTCAAGTACGCCGGATCCAAGCCCACTGCCTGCAACAGCTCCTCGGCGTGCTGTTGACTCTCCCGCTTGTTCAAGCCTGAGAACTTGCGCAGCGCCCGGACAATGGCGTGACCAACGGCAAGCCTCGGATTGAGGGAAGCCGTCGGGTTCTGAAAGACCATGCGCATGGCCGCCCGTTGAGCGTCGGTCCGGTCGTCAACCTCGGGCGCCAGTTCCTCTTCCTTGAGCCGTAGCTGTCCCTGGTCACGGGGCACCAGTCCGACGATGACCCGGGCAATGGTGCTCTTGCCAGCGCCACTCTCACCCACGATTCCCAGAGTCCGTCCCAGTCCCACCTTGAAGTCCACATCGGTGACGGCACGGACCGGCGGCCGAGTCCGTGGGCCGAACATCCAGTACTTGCGGCCCCAGCTTCCGTAGAAACGGCGCAGATCCTTGGCCCTCAGAACCGGTTCTTGCTGGACGCGCCCAGTTTCCACATTCGTGTCCAACTCGCCCCACACTCCCGGTGCGATGTCATTCGGGTACAAGCAGCGTGACGAGTGCCCGACCACCGGTTCGGCCATCGGCGGAGCCTTCTGACTGCACGACTCGGTGGCCATGGGACACCGCGATACGAAGAGACAAGCGTCCGGCGCCGGCTCGCTGGCCGGGAACACCGCACCGGGGATCCGGGTGAGCCCGACGGTCGCTCCGTCTTCCGTCGGTGGCTTGGGCACACAGTGCAGCAGCCCCGTCGTGTACGGATGCTTGGGATCTCTGAACAGTTGCCGCACCGAGGCCTCTTCCACCGTCTCGCCGGCGTACATCACCACGACTCGATCTGCGACGGCTGCGATCACTCCTAGGTCGTGTGTCACATACAGGATTCCCGCGTTGATTCGGTGCTTCAGATCGACGATCAACTCCAGGATCGTGGCCTGCGTGGTGACGTCCAGCCCCGTCGTCGGCTCGTCCAGGATCAGCAGATCCGGCTCGCAGGCCAGCGCCATGGCGATCACCACGCGCTGCTGTTGGCCGCCGCTCAACTCGTGGGGATACCGTCGGAGAACCGCCTCCGGTTCGGCGAGCCGCACGCTCTCGAACAGCTCGATGGTGGCGCGGCGACTCTGTCGGGCGTCCGCGTTCAGGTGTTCGCGCAGCACCTCGGAGACCTGCGGCCCAACACGCATGGTCGGATTCAGCGACGTCGCGGGGTCTTGATACACCATCGCGATGCGGTTGCCCCGCAAGCGGCGCAGCTCTGCCGCGTTCATGTCCGCAACTTCTCGACCTTCGAAGAGAATTCGGCCGCTCACCCGTGTCGTGCCCGGCAGGTAGCCCATGGCGGCGAAGGCAGTGGTCGACTTGCCGGATCCCGACTCTCCCGCGAGTCCCAAGACTTCACCGCGTCGCACGTTCAGCGATGCATCCCGCACGGCCCGGACGGTGCCCCGCGGCGTGAGGAAGGTGACGCCCAGTTGCTCCACCTGGAGCAACGGCGCTCCACCGAGTGCGTTGCTGCTCATCCGACGACCTCTCGGGGCATCCCGCGGGCGTGCTTGATGCCATCGGTCAGCAGATTGACGCCCACCACCAACGTGGCGACCGCGCCTGCCGGCGCCAGCGTGATCCATGGCGCGCTGCCGATGAACTGTCTGCCCTCCGCGATCATGAGGCCCCAATCCGGCGAAGGCGGTTGGACTCCCAGACCCAGGAACCCCAGGGAGGACACCAGCAAGATCGAGTAGCTGAGCCGCACCGCGAACTCCACGCCGAGCGTCGGCAGTGCATGAGGCATGATTTCCCTGAAGATGATGTAGGTCGCCGACTCGCCCCGCAGGCGGGCGCTCATCACGAACTCCAGGTTCTTGGCTTGCAGAGTGACGCTTCGCATGACCCGCGCCGCTGAGGGTGCGAAGACGAGGCCGATGGTGACGACGATCAGCGAGCCCTGCCAGTAGGCCTCAAGCCACCGCCAGGGGGCGTCTCGAGCACCCAGTGTTGTCAGCATCAACAGGGCCAGCAGCAGCGCCGGGAACGCCATCATCCCGTCCATGACGCGCATCACTACTTGGTCCACGCGGCCGCCCTTGTAGCCGCTGCTCATCCCGATCAACGTGCCCCAGAACAGACCCAGCAGCGCACCAGCGAGAGAAAGGAGGATCAGAGAGCCCCCGCCGGACAGCACGCGGCTGAAGACGTCGCGCCCGAAATGGTCGCTCCCGAACAGATACGTCCAGCTCGGCCCCGCAAGGCGATGCGTTGCGGGATAGTCCGGAGGCACATGAAACTCGGTAATCGAATATGGGGCCACGAATGGGCCAAGAATCGCCAGCAATATATGGAATATGACGATGGGCAATCCGATGCGTCCAGCCGTCGTGGAGAGAGAAAGTCGCAAGAAGGTGCGGATCCCCCGACCGATTGCCGATCGCGCGTGCCGAACGGTGCCGGGCACTTCAGTTTGCTGCCCGCTCGTGTTCTGCCACATCACAATCAGGTCAACCGTATGCGCGGATCTAGGATCCGATAGCTGATATCTGCAAAGAGGTTGCTGAAGGTATACGCCACTGCAATGAGGAGAGCGCAGGCCTGCAACAGAGGACCGTCACGGGTCTGGATTGAATTCAACAACAGCTGACCCAGGCCTGGATAAGCAAAGACGTTCTCGACGATGATGAGGCCCCCCAGGAGCCATCCGACGGTGGTTGCGACGACAGTAATCGTGGGCAGCATCGCGTTGGGAACGGCGTGCCGGAATATGACCCTTTTTCTCGAGAGTCCCTTCAGGGTCGCCGACCGCACGTAGTGGCTGTCCATCGTCTCGATCACGCTGGCTCGCGTCATACGCATGATGTAGGCAAAGAGCGCAATGGTCAGGGTGAGGGTTGGCAAGATCAGGATTTCTGGCTTCGTCAGCGGAGTCTCGCCGCGGGGTATGGCGCTGGTAGTAGGCAACCAGCCAAGCTTTAACGCGACGATGATGGTGAGGAACAGCCCGGTCACGAACTCGGGCAGCGAAATGCCGATCATGCCGATCAGGGTCACTGCGCGGTCGCCCTTGCTGTTGGGACGCACCCCGGCCCATATGCCCACCAGCACTGCCGATGGGACCGCAATCAGCAACGCAGATACAGCAAGATATATCGAAGGTAAGAGACGATGACCCACAATGCCTGTTATTGGCTGTCGCTGTATCAAGGAGGTGCCCAGGTCGCCTTGCACTGCGCCCCAGATCCATTTTCCGTATCGCTCAGGGGCGGAGCGATCTAATCCCAGCTCTTCGCGCAGGTGCTTGACGTTCTGCTCCGTGGCGTACTGCCCCATCAATCTTTCCGCGGCATCACTCGGCAGGGCCTCCGAAACCGCGAAAATGACCACCGAGACCACCAAGAGGGTGACCACGATCAAAGCGAAGCGCAGCGTCAGAAAGCGAACCATGTGTCCGGCACCGTCTCAGAAGCGTTTGGGACCAATCGTGTTCAGCTGTCTGTGGGCACCGCGTTTCGTATCGTAGTGCGGGCATGACGGGCGCACAGCGTCTGAAACTGATCAAGTTCGTTGTACGTCGGGGTCTTTCGTGAGTTGGAGACCTGATGCCGGTTTCCTGGCTGCGGATTCCTAATTCCGCGCCACCCCGACCCGCACCGGGACCGACGACCGCCGAGACGGCCGCTCGGTTCGTTCGAATCCCTGGGTGCGAGGCGTACGCTGGCTTTGCGTTCTTCGTGCGTTGAGCGCTGCGTCAGGTTCGAATGGCAACACTCTTGGCGATCGTGTTCTTTGGGTCCCTCGTCGGGGGGCTCGGCGCGCTCGCAGCGGCCATCGTGTTCCCGGAGCGACGCGTGATCGCGCTCTATGTGGCGACGGCGTTGCTGGTCGTGGCGGGCTGGCTTTCCATCCTCTCCATCGGGATCTTCATCCTCATAGTGCCGTTCTGCACAGGTCTCGCTGCCGCCTCACTGACCCGTCGGAGCGGTCGCCGTTCCGGAAGGCCGCAGAAGGCCGCAGACCGAGATCGCTCAGACTGAGGCCGATGCCGATCGCAGGCTGTAATATACATACTGATGTATATCAAGGCGATCACGATCACAGATCGACAGTCCATTGCTGAGGCGCGGCGCAACCTGCCGTCGCTCATCCGCGAGGCCGAGAGCGGTAAGGCGGTGGAGTTGACCCGCCGGGGCGAGCCCGTGGCAGTTCTGATCAGCTGCCAAGCATTTGAACGGCTCACCAACGGCCCTCGAAGTTTCGACGATGCGTACCGAGCATTCTCCGACAGCGTCGGACTTGCCGAGATGGAACTCGACCCCGGCGAGCTGTTTGGAGATCTGCGGGATTCAGTGCCCGGCCGCGACGTACCGCTGTAGGCGATGAGGTACCTCTTGGACACGAACATCGTGTCTGAGCCGTTGCGGCCGCAGCCGGACGCCGAGGTGCTGCGGCGTCTTGGTGAGCATGACCGCGAGATCGCAATCCCGGCGCTGGTCTGGCACGAAATGCGATTTGGCTGCTGTCGGCTTCCCCAATCGCGCCGGCGCGAAACGATCGAGCGCTATATCGACGAAGTCGTGCTCGAACGCTTCGAAGTGGTGGATTACGACCGCCGGGCGGCCGACTGGCACGCTCGGGAGCGCGCCCGACTGACCGCTGCTGGCACGACGCCGCCCTTTGTAGACGGCCAAATAGCGGCCATCGCTGCTGTCAACGGGCTGATCCTCGTCACTGCAAACACATCGGATTTTGCGGCGTTCGAGGACCTGGACGTCGAACGCTGGGGATGAAACCGCCTCCACGGGATGCTGCAGAAGTTGTTCGCGAGATCGACCCCAAAAATCTCCTGTCCCAAGTAGAGACCCTCGTCGAAACCGTGTTGCATCGTCCGTTCAACGCCCGTTCGACACCGGCGCTATCGGGGTCTGTTCCGTGTCTTGTGTCCGAGATCACGGGCAGTGGGCGCGGTTCTGTGTTCTTGTATACGAGAACACAGAACGTTCGGCAGCCTGTGAGCATGCCGCCGCGGGGTGCTCCACATCGTCTCCCCGCCGATAGTCATCGATGCAGTTGTGGGCTCGGGTCGTGCCGCCGTGGTGCGGCCACGCGGTGCGCTGGACAGCCAAGTCGCCAAAGAGGTGGCGATCGCGTGCTTGTCCACACCAGACCGCAAGCACCGTGTCCGTGAGGTAGAGCGCTACTTGCTGCGGGCCCCGAGCGCTGTGTCTGTAGCCATGTCAGGACTCCGTGATCGAGGCTTGCTGACCTCAGCCGGCGAAGCATGGCCTGTCGTCGACCAAATCATCGAAGTCGACGTCGTCGGGGCTGATCTCGGGCAGCGGTTCGGGTGGGACAAAGGAATCGAGACCTGATGTTTCGCTAACCGCTCGCTCACACTGAGTCGGATGCTTCGGCCGTTTACGCCGAAGTCGCCGGACTGCGTATCCAATGCGGTCGATGAGCCAAGACATCGGCGCAGTAGCTCCAACGAGTCCCGTCGCCGATGAGCCGGAGGACCGGCACCCTGCCGCCGGCTGATGCGATTACCCAGACTTCGTCGATGCCGGGAAACTCGATGGCTGCGAGGTCCGGTAGGCAGTCCTGGAATTCGAACGCTCCCGCGAGCTGTGTAGCCGGCTCACCGTTGTCGAGTACCACGACCAGCCATCGCAATTGGTCGTTGGTCGTCCATTGGTTGCGCTTCAGCTTGTGCTGCACTGAGTCTTGAATGGCCCCGATCAAGTCGTCCGTTTCCGTCACCCGTCGGAAATTGAAGGTGCTCGTACCTACCCGCACACTGAGGCGTCCCTCGGCCTCCAGCTCCGCAAGTTCCGCCGCGAGAGTTCGGCGATCGCCGCTCACCCTGTGGCTTCAGGACCTCGATATGCGCCGCCGGGCGGCATTGCCCGATGACGAATCGAGCAAGCATCTCGTCCGAATGTTGGATTCATGCCGCTAGATGATTAGTTCCAAGGGGTCAGTGGTCTAGGCGGTGAGTGAGCGTGCTGGTCGGCTGCCCCGCCGGGGTGGAGTCCACCAGCCACACGTCGTCGTGCCACGACTCGCACTCGCGTGCGGGCCATCCCATGACACGAGCGATCATCTCGGCGCTGCGCCGCAGCCGCTTGTTGTGGCCGTCGCGGTTCGCCAGATACTCGAAGATCGCGTTGGCCAGTTCGATGCTGTGACGGCCGGCTCTTGCTTTCAGGGGGGGGGGGGGGTACGGTTCCGTTCCGTTGACATGCAAGGTGCTCATTGTTAGCTGAGTTCGCTGAAGGCAGCGTCTGAGTGCTGTGCGGCTCGGAGGGGGACCCGTTGGTGAGTCCTGGTGCTCTGGGCGTCGGTTGGTGTTGGTGTTGGTGTGTCCAGCGGACCGCGTAGGGGGCCGGCCCAGCGACGGGCCCGGCGTCGTGCGCCGCTCTCTTTGAAGCTTGTCGGAGCGGCGATCCTCGCTGTTGCGCTGCTGTTGCCCTCGGTGCTGGTCATCCCCAGGGCTGTGGGGGCCCAGAGCCCGGAGGCGTCCGACCAGACCGTCTACGCCAATTTCGGCATTTCGGCAGTTTCAGAACCTTGGGGCCTGTGGTCGGACGGCACGACGCTGTGGGTCGCCCAGGACACCAGCCCGAACCCGAAAATCCACGCCTATCACCTCAAGGACGACACCACCACCGAAGCCGACGAGTACGGGACCCGCGACGCGGACAAGGACTTCGATGTCCCCTCAGATGAGGTGCACAGTCTCGAAGCGGACGATGACTACCTCTATGGGTGCGAATTCTCCGCAGGGGGAGGGCTGTTCGACTCGAATGCGGCGGGGGTGGTGGCCTGGAACCGGGCGGACCGGACGCGCGCCTCGTCCAGGGACTTCGCATATCGCAGCGGTGGAAGCCCAGACACGGGTGCTGGAGAGATCGTCCTGTGCTATGGCAGCGTGGTCTACGGGGATCACATCTATCTGAGCGACTCGACGAACGAACTCCATGCGTTCCACCTGGTGGACGACCCCAATACCGTCGCCGACGAATACGGCACCCCGGACCCCGAGCGCGCCATTGCGATGCCCATCGGTGGCGTCCGGGGACTCCACCGCGAGGGGGACATCCTCTGGGTCACAAGCCCAGGCCACAACAAGGTCTATGCCATCGACATGTCCGACGGCACCAGGCAGGGGCACCTCGAATTCGATCTGCGCTCCGAGACCACGGATCCGCACGGCATCTGGTCCAACGGCGTAACTTTTTTCGTCGTCAGCAATGACAAACAAGAGATCCACACCTACCGGCCTCCCCAGCCCACCAAGGCACGCGTCGACTTCAGCGGAACCATCCGCTTCTCGGACTTCGTCGACCTGTACCGCCTGAACGATTTTCCCCAAGGCGTCTGGGGCACCGACGAAACCATCTGGGTGTCCAACGACAGCTTCACCACCAACAACAAGATCTACGCCTACAACCGCAACGACGGCTCCCGGGACACCGCCAATGACTTCGACACCCTGAACGCGGCCGGCAACACACACGTGCGCGGGATCTGTTCCGACCGAACCACCATGTTCGTAGCCGACGCGCAAGACGACAAGGTCTTCGCGTACAAGATGTCGGACCAGACGCGAGACGCGGCCAAGGACATCTCGCTGGCATCGGGCAACGGCGACCCGACCGGTGTGTGGTGCGACGGCGACACCGTCTGGGTGGCCAACGACGGGTCCGGCACCAACAACAAGATTTACGCCTACAAGCGCTCGGACGGGACCCGCGATTCCGCCAAGGACATGGATGCCCTCCACCTGTCCACCGGTACCGGGTCCACCAACGCCTCGCAGCCGCGGGGCCTCTGGTCCAACGGCACCACGATGTTCGTCACCGACAGCGAGGACGAAAAGATCTACGCCTTCAAGCATTCCGACGAATCCCAGGACGACGCCAAGAACCTCGCGCTCCGCTCCGCCAACTCCGACGCCCGCGGGCTCTGGTTCGACGGCCGTGCCCTCTGGGTGGTTGACGAAGTCGATAACAGGCTCTACGTCTATGACCTGCCGGGCGGGCAGGATCCGAATACGCCCGCGGCCGGGTTGCCGTCGATCAGCGGCGTGCCTCAAAGGAGCGTGGAGCTGACGGCGGACGTGTCGGGCATCAGCGACGCAGATGGCCTCGACGACGCCGTCTTTCACTACCAGTGGTTCCGCGTCGACGGCACGAAGGTGACCGAGATCGACGGCGCGACCGGCTCCACCTACACCCCGACCGACGACGACGCGGGCAACAACATCAAGGTCCGGGTCGTCTTCGACGACGACGCCGGCCACAGGGAGTACCCCCGCACCAGCCCCGAGGTCGGCCCGGTGAGCACGGCCGACGACGTGCCGGTGGCGATCACCTCGGACCCGGGGACGGACGCGATCTACGCGACCGGCGACAAGATCGAGGTGACCGCGACGCTCGACTCAGCGGTGGAGGTGACCGGCACGCCGCGGCTCAAGCTCGGGCTCGGAGACGGCGACACCAGCGGCGACCGGTGGGCGGAGTACGCAGGGACGGTCCCGGCCGGGGTCCTGGTCAAGAACACCGGACAGAACCGAACTAGTACCGGATACGGTTTGTTGAGCAACATCCCCAAGCGCGCCCAAGGGTTCACCACCGGCGCCAGCGTCAACGGCTACACGCTGAGCTCCATCGGCTTCAGGTTCAGACAAATCACCCCCGAATCCGGCAAGCTGGACCTCAGTAGCCACCTGACCGCAACGCTGAACGCGGACGACAATGGCGATCCCGGCGATGCGCTCTGCACGCTGAGCAACCCAGCGAGCTTCACCTCGAACGCGGTGAACACGTTTGATGCGCCGCCCACGGGGGGCACGGACCCTTGCCCCACACTTGCGCCAAGCACGACCTACTTCATGGTCATCGAGCGGGTGGATTTCGATTTAGCTTCTTTCAATTCGAACGTAACTAGCAGCATCCAGTCGGACACCGGCGGAGCGGCAGACTGGTTGATCGGGAATACCGGTCTTTTCCTGACGAGCGGCGCGTGGAGCCACACCGGTAATCAGCCTTACCTCATCGAGGTCAGGGGCGCCGTCCGCTCGCTGAGCGCGGATGTGGTGTTCTCCTACACGGTGGAGGCCGGGGACGAATCCGATGCCGACGGCATCTCGGTGGGGGACATTGCGCTTGCGACCGATGACGTGGATCTCAACGGAGGGACCATCACGGTGGCCGCGACCGGCGAGGACGCCAGCTTCAGCTATGTCCCGTTGCCCAGCGACAGCGGGCATCGGGTCAATTGGGCTCGGCCGACGCTGTCGGGTGCCGTGACGTCTCTGGACGGGACAGAGGTGTTCCTGACGTTCAGCGAAGATCTCAACGGATCATCGGTGGCGCCCTTGTTCATTGTCAAGGCAGATGGCGCGGCGGTGACGGTGAGCGGCAGACCTACCGTGTCGGGCAATGTCGTGACGCTGTCGCTGGCGACGGCGCTCACCTCCGCGACCCAGGCGGTGACGGTGATCTACGCCGATCCCACCACCGGGGACGACTCCATCGGCGTCGAGGATCTGGCGCTGAACGACGCGGACTCCTTCACCGACCGGCCGGTGACCAACCGCTTCTGGACCGTGGACGCCCCTGCCGAGGTCCCTGCCAACTGGGCTTTCGTTCCCGAGGGCCTGGGCATCGGCGATGAGTTCCGGGTGCTGTTCCTCACCTCGGCCACCCGCGACGCCACCTCTGCCGACATCGACGACTACAACTCTTTCGTGCAGGCTGCGGCTGCCGGCGGCCATGCCGCCGTCGGGGGCTACAGCCACGGCTTCTTCGCCGTTGCCAGCACTGCCGATGTCGACGCTCGCGACAACACCGTCACCACCTACACCAGCCCCGACACCGGCGTCCCCATCTACTGGCTCGGCGGCGACAAGCTTGCCGACGGCTATCCCGACTTCTACGACGGCAGCTGGGACGACGAGACGGATCCCACCGACGAGTCCGGCTCGGCGATTGTCGGGCGCTCAGCTCTTACTCAGGTTTGGACCGGGAGCGCTGACGACGGAACTGTCGGCCCCAACAACAACTTCGGTGCTGATTCGAGTGGTCTCGGCACGTCCGGCATCGACGGCGCCGTAGTCGGGTCGGTCCCCATCCCGTCCGGCGTAGCTGTGGGCAACGTGGTTCCCAACCCCCTGTTTCTCAGCAGCTCAAACGAAATCGGTGACAGCCTCTCCTTCTACGCCCTCTCCCTGCCCTTGGTGGTCGGCGACGCCCTGGCGATCCCTGCCGACTCGGCCCTCATTCCCGAGGGCCTCAGCGGCGGCGACAGGTTCCGGCTGCTGTTCCTCTCCAGCACCACCCGCGACGCCACCTCCACCGACATCGCCGACTACAACTCCTTCGTGCAGACCGCCGCCGCCGCCGGCCACGCCGACATCCAGGCCCACAGCGACGGCTTCCGCGCTGTCGCCAGCACGGCCGACGACGACGCCCGCGACAACACCGAGACGACAGGAACGGGCGTCCCCATCTACTGGCTCGCCGGCAACAAGGTGGCCGACGACTACGCCGACTTCTACGACGGAGACTGGGACGACGAGGCCAATCCCACCGATGAGTCCGGCAGTGCCCGCAGCATCTCCACTATTAAGGGCAGGCCGTGGACCGGGAGCACTCACGCCGGGCAAGAGCACGTTTCTGGCGGCACTTCCTACGCCCTGGGCGGCGACGGCGCCACCGATGCGGTTGCCGGGCGGATTAGCGCCGACGGGCCGAGTGATGGCCCCCTGCACGCCGCCTTTCTTAAGAGGAGCAACATCCGGCCCCTCTACGGGCTCTCGCCGTTGCTGGTGGTCGGCAAGTCAGACGCCGTCAAGCTGCCGCCGGTAGTGGTCCAGCCTCCAGAAGTGGTCGGGCCTCCGGTCGTCGTGACCGACGAGAACACGGTGGTCCTGGTCAAGAACACCGGGCAGAGGGGCACCGCTTTTTCCGTGCTGGACAGCACCTCGACCACGCATGCCCAGGCATTCACCGCCGGCGCCAACGCCGGCGGCTACGGGCTTGGCTCAATCGGCATCTGGTTGCACAATGTCGCCGATACCTCGACAGCCGGCGACCACCTGACGGTAACGCTGAACACGGACGACAACGGCAATCCCGGCAGTGCGCTGTGCACGCTGGGGGACCCGACGAGCTTCGCCTCGAAAGGGTTGCACACGTTTAAGGCGCCGGCAGCGGGGTGCCCGAGGCTTGCGGCGAGCAGGACCTACTTCGTGGTCATCGAGCGGGTGATCAGCACCGCAGACGCCATCTCCTGGCGGGTAACCAGCAGCCCCGACGAGGACGCCGGCGCCGCGTCGGGCTGGTCTGTCTGGGACGACCTGCACTACATAGCCAGCGACAATTCGTGGAGTAAGGGCCTCGATCAGTCACACCTGATCGAGGTCAACGGCGCCGCGGTAGATGTCACGCCGCCGGAAGTAGTCGAGCCGCCGCCGTATCTGGCGCCTGGGGAGGTCCCTGTGGACTGGAGCCTCAAGCCCGCGGGTCTGGAGGCTGGGGACCGGTTCCGGCTGCTGTTCCTGTCGAGCACGCAGCGCAACGGCGAGTCCACCGATATCGCGGACTACAACGGTTTTGTGCAGGGTTTGGCGGGGGCGGGTCATGCGGACATCCAGGCGTACGGCTCGCAGTTCCGGGCGGTGGCCTGCACCTCTGCGGTGGACGCGCGGTACAACACCGCGACGACGGGGACGGGGGTCCGGATCTATTGGCTGGGCGGTGCCAAGGCGGCCGACGGCTACGCGGACTTCTATGACGGTTCCTGGGATGAGGAGGTGACCGTTCGCAATGAGTCGGGAGCGGCGGTCACCGTTACCAGCAACGCCAGCACGGATTCGGCCTGGACCGGCTGCGAACACGACGGGACGGGAGGTCATGACGACGTAGGCACCTCTGGCTCGATTGTTCTGGGCACCACGCAGCCCGGGGTTGGAACGCTCAACTACACGGCGGGCAGTTCACCTGGGCCTTTGGACGAGAATGACAACAAGGACCCGAAGGCGAGCGTGAACCACCTCTACGGGCTCTCGCCGGTCTTCGTGGTCATGCCGGCGGCGCCGGTGGAGGTAGCCGTGGACTGGGCTCTCAAGCCCGCGGGTCTGGAGGCTGGGGACCGGTTCCGGTTGCTGTTCCTTTCGAGCACGATGCGCAATGGCGAGTCCACCGATATCGCGGACTACAACGGTTTTGTGCAGGGTTTGGCGGGGGCGGGTCATGCGGATATCCAGGACTACGGCTCGCAGTTCCGTGCGGTTGCCTGCACTGCGGCGGTGGACGCGCGGTACAACACCGCGACGACCGGGACGGGGGTCCGGATCTATTGGCTGGGCGGTGCCAAGGCGGCCGACGGCTACGCGGATTTCTATGACGGTTCCTGGGATGAGGAGGTGACCGTTCGCAATGAGTCGGGAGCGGCGGTCACCGTTACCAGCAACGCCAGCACGGATTCGGCCTGGACCGGCTGCGAACACGACGGGACGGGAGGAATTGACGACGTAGGCACCTCTGGCTCGATTGTTCTGGGCACCACGCAGCCCGGGGTTGGAACGCTCAACTACACGGCGGGCAGTTCACCTGGGCCTTTGGACGAGAATGACAACAAGGACCCGAAGGCGAGCGTGAACCACCTCTACGGGCTCTCGCCGGTCTTCGTGGTCATGCCGGCGGCGCCGGTGGAGGTAGCCGTGGACTGGGCTCTCAAGCCCGCGGGTCTGGAGGCTGGGGACCGGTTCCGGTTGCTGTTCCTTTCGAGCACGATGCGCAATGGCGAGTCCACCGATATCGCGGACTACAACGGTTTCGTGCAGGGTCTGGCGGGGGCGGGTCATGCGGACATCCAGGCGTACGGCTCGCAGTTCCGGGCGGTGGCCTGCACCTCTGCGGTGGACGCGCGGTACAACACCGCGACGACCGGGACGGGGGTCCGGATCTATTGGCTGGGCGGTGCCAAGGCGGCCGACGGCTACGCGGACTTCTATGACGGTTCCTGGGATGAGGAGGTGACCGTTCGCAATGAGTCGGGCACGGCGGTCACCGTTACCAGCAACGCCAGCACGGATTCGGCCTGGACCGGCTGCGAACACGACGGGACGGGAGGAATTGACGACGTAGGCACCTCTGGCTCGGTTGTTCTGGGCACCACGCAGCCCGGGGTTGGAACGCTCAACTACACGGCGGGCAGTTCACCTGGGCCTTTGGACGAGAATGACAACAAGGACCCGAAGGCGAGCGTGAACCACCTCTACGGGCTCTCGCCGGTCTTCGCGGTCGCCGCGGCGGTAGTCACGCCGCCGGAAGTGGTCGAGCCGCCGCCGTATCTGGCGCCTGGGGAGGTCCCTGTGGACTGGAGCCTCAAGCCCGCGGGTCTGGAGGCTGGGGACCGGTTCCGGCTGCTGTTCCTGTCGAGCACGCAGCGCAACGCCGAGTCCACCGACATCGCGGACTACAACAGTTTCGTGCAGGGTCTGGCGGGGGCGGGTCATGCGGACATCCAGGCGTACGGCTCGCAGTTCCGGGCGGTGGCCTGCACAGCGGGCGTGGACGCGCGGTACAACACCGCGACGACCGGGACGGGGGTCCGGATCTATTGGCTGGGCGGTGCCAAGGCGGCCGACGGTTACGCGGATTTCTATGACGGTTCGTGGGATGAGGAGGTGACCGTTCGCAATGAGTCGGGCACGTCGGTCACTGTTCCTCTTGTCTCCAGCACGTATGACCCCTGGAGTGGCTGCGAACACGACGGCACGGAAGGGGAGGACGGCAGCGGTGATCCGAATCCTCTGGGCACCACGAAGCCGGGGACTGGGCAGCTCAACAGCATCGCTATTTATGGCCCATTGAACACGGGCGGCGGAGGGGATCCGAAGGCGAGCGTGAATCACCTCTACGGCCTCTCACCGGTCTTCGTGGTCGCCGCGGCGGTAGTCACGCCGCCGGAAGTGGTCGAGCCGCCGCCGGTAATCGGGTCGGACCTGGAAGTCCCGGTCGACTGGGGCCTGGCTCCCTCGGGTCTGGAGGCGGGGGATCGGTTCCGGCTGCTGTTCCTGTCGAGCACGGAGCGCAACGGCAATGCCTACGACATTTATTGGTACAACAAGTTTGTGCAGGACTTGGCGGCGGCGGGTCATACCGACATCCAGGCCTACGGCTCGCAGTTCCGGGCGGTGGGCTGTACCGAGACGGTGGACGCGGTCGACAACACCGGGACGACGGGAACGGGGGTCCCGATCTACTGGCTGGGGGGCGCGAAGGCGGCCGACGGCTACGCGGACTTCTACGACGGCTCGTGGGACGAGGAGGTGACCGTGAGGAACGAGTCGGGCACGTCCGTCACCATTCCCTTTAACTCCAGCACGTATAACGCCTGGTCCGGCTGCGAACACGACGGCACGGAGAACACGGACAACAATGGCTCGATTGCCTTGGGCACCACGACCCCGGGGTATGGACAACTCAACTCCATAGTGGCCGCTCACAATGGCCCCTTGGATTTCGCCGATAGCAGTGACCCGAAGGCGTCCCTGAACCACCTCTACGGGCTCTCGCCGATCTTCGTTGTCATGCCGCCGTCGCGGGTGGTCCCTATCGACTGGGCGCTCAAACCCTCGGGTTTGGAGGCGGGGGACCGGTTCCGGCTGCTGTTCCTGTCGAGCACGGAGCGCAACGCCTCATCCACGGGCATCTCGGTGTACAACGGCTTTGTGCAGGACTTGGCGGCGGCGGGTCATACCGACATCCAGGCCTACGGCTCGCAGTTCCGGGCAGTGGGCTGCACCTCGGCGGTGGACGCGGTCGACAACACCGGGACGACGGGAACGGGGGTCCCGATCTATTGGCTGGGGGGAGCGAAGGCGGCCGACGGCTACGCGGACTTCTACGACGGCTCCTGGGACGAGGAGGTGACCGTGAGGGACGAGTCGGGCACGTCCGTCACCATTCCCCACACCACCAGCGACTATGTCGCCTGGGTTGGCTGCGAAGCCGACGGAACACAAGGGATGGACGGCTCTAACTCGATTGCTTTGGGAGCCACGCAGTCGGGGATTGGAGCGCTCAACAACGCCGGTTCCGGTGGCCCCTTGAACCGGAACGATTCAACGGATCCGAAGGCAAGCCTGAACTACCTCTACGGCCTCTCCCCGATCTTCGTTGTCATGCCGCCGTCGCGGGTGGTCCCTCTCGACTGGGCCCTCAAACCCTCGGGCCTGGAGGCTGGGGACCGGTTCCGGCTGCTGTTCCTGTCGAGCACGGAGCGCAACGCCTCATCCACGGACATCTCGGCGTACAACGGCTTCGTGCAGGACCTGGCGGCTGCGGGTCACGCGGACATCCAGGCCTACGGCTCGCAGTTCCGTGCGGTGGGCTGCACCTCGGCGGTGGACGCGGTCGCCAACACGGGAACGCAGGGAACGGGGGTGCCGATCTACTGGCTGGGGGGCGCGAAGGCGGCCGACGGCTACGCGGACTTCTACGACAATACCTGGGCCGAGGAGGTGACCGTAAGGGACGAGTCGGGCACGTCCGTCACCATTCCCCACACCACCAGCGACTATGTCGCCTGGGTTGGCTGCGAAGCCGACGGAACACAAGGGATGGACGGCTCTAACTCGATTGCTTTGGGAGCCACGCAGTCGGGGATTGGAGCGCTCAACAACGCCGGTTCCGGTGGCCCCTTGAACCGGAACGATTCAACGGATCCGAAGGCAAGCCAGAACTACCTCTACGGCCTCTCGCCGATCTTCGCGGTAGTCGAGCCGCCGCCGGTGGTGGTCGATCCCGAGGTCGTGGTGACGGTGTCGTTCGGGCAGGCGTCCTACACGGTTGCTGAGGGCGGGACGCAGCCGGTGGCGGTGACGCTGAGCGTGGACCCGGTGCGCTCGGTGGTCATTCCGGTCACGGCGACGAGCCAGGGCGGGGCGGACGCCGCCGATTATTCGGGCGTCCCGGCGAGCGTGACGTTCGCGAGTGGTGAGACGTCGAAGATGTTCACGTTCTCTGCGACGCAGGACGTGGTGGACGACGACGGGGAGAGCGTGCGGCTCGGCTTCGGCGCGAGCTTGCCGAGCGGGGTGCTGGCGGGAGCGGGGGCCGTTGTCAGCATCGATGATGACGACGATCCGCTGGTGACGGTGTCGTTCGGTCAGGCGTCCTACGGGGTGGCTGAGGGCGGCACTGTTGAGGTTGCTGTCAACCTGAGCGTGAACCCCGAGCGCACGGTGGTCATTCCGGTCACGGCGACGAGCCAGGGCGGGGCGGACGCCGCCGATTATTCGGGCGTCCCGGCGAGCGTGACGTTCGCGAGCGGTGAGACGTCGAAGACATTTACGTTCTCTGCGACGCAGGACGTGGTGGACGACGACGGGGAGAGCGTGCGGCTCGGCTTCGGCGCGAGCCTGCCGAGCGGGGTGCTGGCGGGAGCAGGGGCCGTTGTCAGCATCGACGACGACGACGGGCCCGGAGTGACGGTCTCCAGAGCCTTGGTGAGCATCGCGGAGGGCGGTTCGGGCATGTACACCATTGTGCTGGACAGCCAGCCCACCGCCGATGTGACCGTGACCGTCAACGACCCCACCGACAACGCCGAGGTGACTGCGGACCCGGCCGGTCTGACGTTCTCGTCGAGCGACTGGGGCTCGCCGAAGACGGTGGTGGTGAACGCCGCGCAGGACGCCGATTCGAGCGACGACACAGCCACCGTGACCCACACTGTCACCTCCACCGACACCAGCTACAGCGGCGCCCCAGTTCGCAGCGTGCTGGTGCGGGTGGCCGACGACGACGTGGTGCCGGTGGCGGTGACCTTCGGGCAGGCGTCCTACACCGTTGTTGAGGGCGGCACTGTTGAGGTTGCTGTCAACCTGAGCGTGGACCCGCAGCGCACGGTGGTCATTCCGGTGACGGCGACGAACCGGGGCGGGGCGGATGCCGCCGATTATTCGGGCGTCCCGGCGAGCGTGACGTTCGCCAGTGGTGAGACGTCGAAGACGTTCACGTTCTCTGCGACGCAGGACAGCGTGGTCGACAGCGGGGAGAGCGTGGGGCTCGCCTTCGGGACGCTGCCCAGCGGGGTGAACGCGGGGCCGACGGTCGAAGTCACCGTCAGCATCACCGATAGCGGCAGTGGCAGCGGCAGTGGTGGTGGCGGGACCAGCGGTGGCGGCGGCAGTAGCGGTGGCGGTGGCCGTGGCGGCGGTGGCGGGAGCAGTGGCGGCACGACAGGCCGCGACCCGAATCTGGTCGAGGGCCCGAAGACCACGCGCACGGTGGCGGAGAACATGGAACCGGGGACTGCGGTGGGTGCTCCGGTGGCGGCGAATGATCCCGACGGCGGGAGGCTGAGCTACTACCTCGCCGACACCGGTCCAGACGCCGAGTCGTTCACGATCGAAGAGGCAACCGGTCAGTTGCGGACCAAGGCCGTGCTGGACTACGAGCAGCAGAGCCTCTACAGCGTGTTGGTGGTCGTGGTTGACCCCGAGGGGAAAGCCGACACCATCAGGGTCGCCGTCGAGGTCATCGACCAGGAGTCCGAGGGCCCGTACCTGGTCGAGGGCGCGCAGACCACCCGCACCGTGGCCGAGAACAAGAAGCCGGGGACTGCGGTGGGCGACCCGGTCGCGGCCAGGGACCCCGACGGCGGCAAGCTCACCTACTACCTCACCTCCACCGGCCCAGACCAGGAGTCGTTCACGATCGATGCCAGGACCGGCCAGTTGCGGACCAAGGTGCGGCTGGACTACGAGCAGCAGAGCCTCTACAACGTGTTGGTGCTCGTGCTTGGCGCCGACGGGGAGACCGACGCCATCAAGGTCGCTATCGAGGTGACCGACCAGGAGTCCGATGCCCCGTACCTCGTCGAGGGCACCGAGACCAGGCGCAGGGTGTCCGAGAACCGCAGACCAGGGACTGCGGTGGGCACTCCGCTGAAGGCGACCGACCCGCACGGCGGGAAGCTGAGCTACTACCTCGCCGACACCGGCCGTGACCGGGGGTCGTTCACGATCGACGAGCAGACCGGCCAGTTGCGGACCGGGGTCGTGCTGGACTACGAGCAGCAGCGCCTCTACCACGTCGTGGTGCTCGTGCTTGGCAGCGACGGGGGAGCCGACGCCATCACGGTCGCCATCGAGGTGATCGACCAAGCGTCCGAGCCAACGCCTCGAAGGCCGACCGTGCCCAAGCCGGAGCCTCTGCTGCCCACATGGCCCGTGCCCGTGCTGTAGCGCGATTCCACCAAAGCTGCATCAGATGATGAAGGGCAGGTTTGGCAGCGGCGATGTGGAGTTGACCAGTTCCACTTTCTTGGCAGCCGTGCGCAGGCCGTCGGGTGTGCGTCGCAGGCGGTGTGTCGCCCGTGCCGCCCACAGGCGCAGGTGCCCGGCTGCCTGGACTGCGTGCTCGTAGAGCACAAAGTTGCTGCCGACCTCGAACTCGTCGGCGTGGGCGTCGGCGTCGGTGTCGCCGTCGGTGTCTGCGTCTGCGTCGGCGCTCAGGATCTCGATGTTGGACACGACCCGGCGCATCGACGACGGTGGATCCTGCGCGTGGTGAACGCCGGTTGCCAACCGCCGGATGCGGGCGCCGAGAGTTGGCCAGGAGTTTTGATGTAACACCGTGTGTTTACAGTGCTTGTCATGAAGCGAACGGAAATTCGGAGCGATCCCGCAGGCGGGATGCTGGGGGAGTCGATGCCGGCGAGCGGCCCCGCCGGGCCACCGGCGCCGATGCTGTCGCCGCCTGCTGGGCCGACGGCACCCGTCGGGAGCGAGCCGGTCGGGACCGTGTGCGGGCCGCCGAGCGAGCCGGTAGGGACTGGGCCGGTCGGGACTGGACCGGTCTCGTTGGCCGATCCGCCAAGCGGCCTCCACGGGTCCCCGGCGCCGGTGCTGTCGCCGTCTGCTGGGCCGACGGTGCCGGTTGGGAGCGAGCCGGTCGGGACCGTGTGCGGACCGCGGAGCGAGCCGGTAGGGGCTGGGCCGGGTTCGTCGGTGGGGTCGGTGTTGTCGGTGCTGCGGGGGGCTCGTCGTGCTGTGTCTGAGGCGGCGCGGGTGCCGCTGGGAGGTGCTGGGGCCGACACGCTCACCCAGTTCGTGGCCGAGGCAGCACGGCTGGGCTCGGCGGCTCAGGCATTGCTGTTGGCCGCGACCGCAGCGTTGGAGGCCGACCGGGAGGGATCAGGCCGCACGGCGCTGCGCGAGCACGCCCGGTTGAGCGCCCGCAGCGCCAAGCGCACCGCCCAGACCAGCGATCAGGTCGCCCAGATGCCCAACACTGCACGCGGCCTCGCCACAGGAGCGCTCACAGCCGAGCATGCCGAGGTGCTCGCCGACGCCGCCCGCCACACCAGCCCCGAAGCGGTCGACACCGCTGTTGAGCTGCTCGAGGCCGCCGCGGTGGTCCCGCCCGAGGTGCTGCGCCGCGACGCGCGCGACTTCGCGGCCCGCCATGACCCTGACACGGTGCGCTCGGTGCTGGACCGTCAGCGCCGCCAGCGCAGCGCCGCGCTGTTCATCGACCACAGCACCGGCATGGGAGTGCTCAACGCCCGCCTGGACCCGGTCAGCTTCGCGTTGGTCCAACAAGCAGTCGAGAACTACTGCGACGCCCTGTGGCGCGCAGACGGCGGACGCGACGGCACACCTGATGAGATCCGCGACAACCCCCAACGCATCGCCGACGCCATCTTCGAGATGCTCGCCGACCGAAACGCCCTCGCCACCATCGCCCACCCCGCAGCGCACACCGCCCACACCTCGAACCGCTCCGGCGACACGCCGCACAGCGCCGGCGAGACGCCGCACCGTTGCGATGACACCGAGCCCGCCGACGACAGCCGCATCGACCATCACGCCCCCAGCGGCCCCGAGCCGGGCTCAGGCCGCCACGACACCGCCGGCGGCGACAGCAACGACACAGTCTGTGACTGCGCCCCGGGTCGTTCGATCGGGCGGTGGCGGCCCGCTCAGGCACCCAACCAGCTCGTGATCATCGCCGACATCGGCGTCATCGACGGCACCCGACCCGACGGGCTGTGCGAAGCCCTCGGCGCAGGACCGGTCCCCCCAGCCATCCTCGACGATCTCTCACCCGACACCCGCATCAGCGGCGCCATCTTCGCCGGACCCGGACAAGTGCTGTGGCACGGACGCAGCCGCCGCCACGCCAGCACCCCACAACAGCTCGCCATCGCCATACGCGACCGCGGCTGCGTGCTGTGCCGCAAACCCATGCACCGCTGCGAATACCACCACATCAACGAATGGCACGCCGACAACGGCACCACCGACGAAACCAACCTCGCCGCCCTCTGCGACGACTGCCACAACACCCTCCACAACAACAACCGGCAACTCCGCCGAGGACCCGCCCCCAACAGATGGACCACCCAACCCCGCCCCCACCCCCCAACAGACCGACCGAACACCGCAGCCCGCGGCGATCCTGTGTTGGGGCTGACTTTGTGTCGCTAGTGGTGGTTGGTTTCAGCCAGCATGGGAGGGTTCTCGGCCGAGCTTTGAGGAGTCGTGTTGAGTACCGAGCCTGGTGTGAAGAGGAAGCGGTTCTTGGCGCCGCAGGAGAAGTACGAGATCTGGATGCAGCTCGTGCGTGGGGGGACCACGGTGAGCGAGGCGGCCGCGACCTGCAAGTAGATCTCCCACTTCGTCTCTGCGGACAGCTTCTTCGGTCGACGCCGACCCTCGCTGACAGTCATCTGATGCTCCTTCACACGTCAGCGAGAACACGATCAGACTTGGTTCATTCCTCGGTGGACCCTCCGCGGCAAACTCAGACGCACAACACAGGGTCACTCGGCACGCTTAGGACACAGAGTTAGATACAGCCAGATGCAGACGGGCAACGAGGAGCAGGTCATGGCGCAAGCGTTCTCAGTCGAAGAGGTCATTCACAGACCCGCTGCACAGGTGTGGGAGGCCCTCACTGATTGGTCGAACGCCCACCAGTGGATGCCCGGAATCGAATCGATGACTGCCGAGGGAGAAACCGCCGAAGGGACGAAGCTGACATTCCGCGCTCGCGGCGCAGATCGCTCAAGCACCATCGCCCAATGTGACAGTGGTCGGTCCATCGTGCTGCGATCGGTCCAGGGTGGCGTGACGGCGGACTACGCATACGAAGTCCACGAGCTCGGAGAGGACTCGACTCGAGTCACGCTGGTCGCAAACTGTCAGATCGCGGGGCTGTGGTGGAGTTTGGTTTCGCCCCTGCTTCGTGTCGCCGTCCGACTCTCCGACGGCAAACAACTCAGCCTCTTGAAGGCCATGGTCGAAGGGGACTAGTGCTGTCGGGGGGCGACGTCACTGACGGAAGCCGGATGGAACAGCACAAAAACGGGGCAAAGTATTGTTTGTCGCGTGACATCACAGCCTGAAACGCTCACTCTTGCCGAACTCAAGAGCCTCCTCGTCGATCCAGCGAGCCGCATCAAACTCCACGACGCCATCAGCGACGAGACGATGCGAACGATCGACGCAATTCAGAACGCCGACTGCGAGGGCTACGACGAGTGCCTGCGGGCCTACGAGCATGCCTCTGCCAATCTGATCAAGCTGCTCGTCGCCGGCTCGTACTACTCCGACTGCGCTGACCACGACAAGGCGTGGGCACACGCTGTCCGCCTGCTGGCCAATCGGATTCCGTACGCCACTTCTGACCACGGGACCGCCATCAACCTGAAGCACCACGTCACGCTGCTGGCGATCTACGCAGTCGCCTTCGGCGCCGCCGCTGCCGATCGGATCGACCCCATCGCAAGGATCATCGGGACGGTACGGGCCGAGGAGGACGGCAGAGTCGGGCGAGTCACCTACCTGGTCAACTGCGATCAGCTCAAGAGACCGGAAGAAGCTCCGATCCAAGCTTCGCTTCGTCTGTGGATGACTCTGCGTTCGATGACCGACGAGTTCATCCCCAAGACCCAGGAAGACGCCTTGTTCGACGCTGTGCTTGACGAAATCGAGTACTTGCTCGGCGTGACGCACGGACGAGACACAGCAGAGGGAACCGGCCCGGTGGGGTACGGAGCGATTCAAGTGCTGGCAACCCGCGTTGCACCTGACCGTCTCGTGCGGCGCAATCTGGACACGCTGATCGCGCACGACGCCTTTCAGAGCGTCGATGAGTTCTACATCTGCCGCGACCGGTACAACAGGGCGTACGCGGCCGAAGCTCGGGTCTGAACTCGGCGCGTCAGAGCGCATCTTCAGGCCGTCGGCGTCGAAGTCCTGGAGTTGCACCCGATCCCTGAACAGCAGCTCCTTGGCGCTCGCGCCACGCAGGTAGCTGGCGCGGTTCTGTGCCTCATGGATATTGTCCGTCCGTGGGGGAGGGCGCTATGAATCGATTCCTGTTGAGTCTGTTGGCGGCCGACGCGACCCGGCCGACCGACGGTGACCGTCACGACCTGGTCATGGCAGCGGTTGCTGAGCGCGTACAGGGCCAACACTGCGCCGCCGAGTAGGCAGAGGAGGTCCTAGACCTACGAATCGAGCGGAGGTTTCGGCATGCCACTGGTACAAGGTGACGGAGCAGAGCTGTACGCGGAGGAAGCAGGCACTGGGCATCCCATCGTCTGGTTGCACGAGTTCGCCGCTGACTGCCGAACGTGGGAGGGTCAGGTTCGACGGTTCAGCCGGAGCCATCGATGTGTCGCCTACAACGCCCGTGGATATCCGCCGTCAGATGTTCCGCAGAGCGATTCGGCATACACATTCGAGCGCGAACGCGAGGACTTGCGGGCGGTTCTCGACAGCTGTGGAATCGAGCGCGCCCACGTCGTCGGCCTCAGCATGGGTGCCTACACGGGGCTGATGTTTGCTTTGCGGTATCCGGAGCGGGTCACGTCCTTGCTGTTTGCCAGTGGCGGATCCGGTGCATTCGGGGATACCCGGGAGGCGTTCTTGGCTGAGGTCCGCGCGGCCGCCGAGTCGATGATGAGGCACGGAATGGAGTCCGCCGCGGACGGGATCGCCCTTGGCGCCACCCGGGTTCAGCTCCAGAACAAGGACCCGAGGGGCTGGGAGGAGTTCAAGCAGTACTTGTCCGAGCATTCGGCGATCGGCTCCGGGCTGACGATGCGCAATTTCCAGGCCGGACGCCCTTCGCTGTACGACTTCGAAACTGAGCTGCGCCAGCTCGACGTCCCCGTTCTGTTGGCCGTCGGCGATGAGGACGACCCGGTCATCGAGACGAACATCTTCCTCAAGAGGGTTCTGCCGCGGGCGGGCCTGTGGATCTGCCCACGTACTGGCCATGGGATCAACCTCGAGGAGCCCGGCGCGTTCAACCAGATGGCAGCGGACTTCTTCAGCGCGGTGGAGGCAGGGCGTTGGACACGCCGCGATCCACGCGCCGATCCCGCTCATTCGATGCTCGGTGGCGCCCAACCAAGGACCTGAGCGGGATCAGCATTCCGCCAAGGTTCGGAACGCCTCGAGACTCAGCGGGCTTGGAGGCACCGCCGACGACAAGAGCGGGTCAGATGTCCTCGGGCAGGTCAGTCTCAGTCGGCGACGCCGTCGATGCCGACGATGCTGGTCGGGCGCAGGCGCACCAGGCATTCGCCGGGGCCCGAGTTCCGCTCGCCGAACGATTCGGCCTGATCCACGCCCATGTAGCGAGCACCAGCGAGAGTGGACACACGCCGTAGCTCCTCAAGGTCTCGGGAGATCTCGACGACTCCGTCCACTTTCACGAACGCGTACGGCGGCGCTTCGGTGTCGACGACCAGCGAGACGCGCGGTTCGCGCGCCATGGCCAGGGCCTTGCCGCTGCGGGTGCCAGTTACGAAGAGCAGCTCGCCGTCCTCCACGATGAACCAGACAGGCGCTACATGGGGGCGACCGTCGGCTGCGACCCACGCGAGCTTGCCCGTCCGTAAGCCGTCACTCAGAAATTCCAGCGCCTCGGAGGTGCTCATGGGGCGCATGGTGTTTCCCTTCGTGCAGCGAAACGGGTTGATAGTTCGCCGGTAGTCATTCTCGCTGATCACAGCCTTCTTTGCGACTGTCAGAATTGAGGCTCCACATCCAGAAGGGTGGGTTCTTCACACTTGCGGTGAGCCTCGCCCACGTACGTGTCACAGAGGTCGCTGTTGGTGTCACTGGGGGTCACTACTGTCGGCCATGTGACAGGCGACGACACTCCGGGCGCAGTCCCAGCTGCCCCCCGTGATCCCGATATCGCATTGGCGCGCCTAGTCGAGGAAGGAGTCGTGTGGGGCGATGCTGCCGATTGGCTCGTGTGCCTTCCGGCTGGATCCGTCGATCTCTTCTTCACCTCGCCCCCCTACGCGAACGCACGGCGCTATTCCGAGATTCATCCGGATCACTATGTGGAGTGGTTCGTCCCGTTTGCTGAAGCGATGCTGAACGCGACCGCGGAATCCGGCTCGTTCGTGCTCAACATCAAGAACCGCGTGGCTGCGAGCGGGGCGCTCAGAGGTCAGCGGCATCCGTACGTCTACGAGTTGGTGCTCGAGCTTCAGCGGATGGGCTGGCGCTGGCTCGAGACCTACATCTGGTCGAAGCCAAACGCGATTCCGGGGCGGTTCGGGCCGCGAACGAAGGACAGCTTTGAGTACGTGTATCACTTCGCCAAGGGCAGCCAGCCGTATTTCGACCTCGATGCCATCCGTGTGCCGTACCGGGCGAGCGAGCAAGAAATTGCCCGCCGTCGTCGCGACCAGAACGGCCGGCGAAACACCGAGGCTGGGTTCGGCCGCGACCGACGGTTCACCTATGACAAGGGCGGCGCCGACCCGGGCAACGTAATTGAGGCCAGCCAGGCGTACAACCAGCACTGGGGTCCTGCGGGCCAGCACACGGCAGTGATGCCGGAGGGGCTCGCTGCGTTCTTCGTCCGGGCCGCTTGCCCGCATGGGGGCCTCATCGTGGATCCATTCGCGGGCTCGGGGACCACTGTCGTCGTAGCGCGACGCCATGGCCGTCTCGCAGGCGGGGTCGAGCTGCACCGCGAGTACGTCGAGGTGTCGGCGCAGCGCGTCGCGAGCGATCAATGCGAGTCTGAGCCGGGCGAACTGCGGCTCGCGGTTTGAGCATGGCGCTCTCGGACTCCGAAGAACGGATACTTCGCGCAGCGGGCTCGGATCCGAGCCCGGTAGCGCGCCTGCAAGCCGTCGGTGTGACGCTCGCTAAGCATGGAGAAGATGCCGAGGCTTCGCGCGACCTCTTGACGCAGGGCTACCTCACGCATGTCAGTCCCTCGTTTCATCTCGTTCCGAGAGGCGATTCGATGTTCGCCGAAGACGCCTTCGACGAGGCGTACGCAGCACTCGCGGCGGGCACTGAGAACTTCGCCCACGTCGACGAGGCATCGCTCAAAGCGACGCTTCTTGAGTGCCCAGCGGCATTGGCCCCGCTGCGCATGATCCTTGGGCTGACGCACAACGAGCTGGCGGTTGCCATCCGTCTTCACGATCCCGAGTCGAACGTTGCCGGCGGATCGCTCAAGAGTCTCGAGCGCAGCGCTTCACCGGAACGCCCGACGGCAAAGAGGCAACGAATCGTCGGGTCGATTGCGGGCGCGGTGCTGGCAATGATGAACCGCGACCTGCTGCCTGTTCCGCCACGGGTAGCGATGTACTTCCATTCCAAGCTCGACAAGCGCGACACGCTCAGCGGATGGCAGAGCGTGTGTGACCACACCGGTGGCGTCGCGTACTCAACGCTGCTCTTCCAGCGGTACGTCGGCGGAGTCTGGCGACAAGTGCAGGACGCGTATTCCGAAGTCAAGGGAGATGCCGTCCTGGAGATTCCGCTCCAAGACTTGCTGGATACGCGCGGTGTGCCGTACCACCGAACAAGGCGCGGGGCGGCCGGCGCCGCGGAGACTGCAGCTCGATTCGGTCTCAAGCCGGGACCAGATTTCATCATCCCGGATGACTCCCCAACGCTTGTTGTCGAATCCAAGGTGGCCGAAGACGGCGGCACTGCCCGCGACAAGGCTGCGCGAATCCGAACCCTGGTGACGGCTGCTAACGAACGTGGGCTGAGAGCGTGCGCGTTGATCGACGGCAAGGGGTGGACCGAACGCCCAGCTGCGCTCTGCGATGTCGTCTTGGCGACGCAAGGCCGTACTTACACGTTGTCGACGATCGAACAGATTCTCGAACTGCCCGAGATACAGGCACTCATTGCGGACTAGCGCGATTGTGACCAGCGCTACGGCGTTGGCGGTTGTTGCTCTCAAAACGACAGAAAGAGGCAAAATCGCCGACGGATCTGCTCACTCGTGGTCGTGAGCCTCACCCAGCCCCGCATCGACCGCTTCTCGAATGCCACGCCACGGCACGGGCGTGGCGAGTTGGTTGAGACGGTTGATGCCGAGAGATTTCTGCGAGCCCAGTTCCTGGTCGAGAACCTTGGTTGCAACAACCCAGAGCTGCCAGTAGGCGGGATCGGCGACCTTCGCGTTGTCCGCGGGTACAGGCTCGTGCATACAGAACACGTACACGTCGGCGAAGCGTTGGGGCTGGTCGTGATGTGTGAAGGTGTCGGTGGCGGCCGACCATGACATCTTCTTCTGCGCGATGCCGAAGCTGGTTCGTGCTGAATGGTTGGGGTTCCAGCTCTGGCTACGACCCGCCGCCTTGACTTCGATCTTCTTGTTCCGGTACTGCAGGTCGTAGGCGTCCCATTCTTGGCGGGACATTGTCTCGTCGATCACGCCCAGCGCCATGCCGACGAGCCACTCCGCGAACAGCCCGCGGTTGCGATTGTCGACGAGGTCGCCGAGCACCCAGCGGCGGAACGCATCGAGGCTCAATCGGTCCGGTGACATAGCCGGCGACCGTAATCGCACGGACCTGCTCGGCGGCTATCAGTCTTCGACCAGGGACCAGACACGCTTGACGGGCAGTTCGGCTTGTGCGTGTGCGAAGAAGCAACCCGTGCTGTTGCGGGTCTTTATTCACTTCCACGGCGAGAAGATCGTCTTGCTGCTGGGTGGCTTCGACAAGGGCCGATTCCCGAAGGCGAAGCGTCAGCAACGCGAGATCAACAACGCGCGGAAGCTGCTGACGCAGTTCAAGGAGCGCCAACGCCGAGAACGGCGACTCCGTGATTGACACAATATGGCGAATTTCCTATATTGGTTCGCGAGGAGGGGGTCGCTGATGCCACCCACATACGACGAGGCGGTCGAATCGCGTCGAGCACGCCTTGGTTCAGATGCCGTGGCGCAAGGCGAGATCTTCGCGCAGGCATACAAGATTGCGCTTCAAGTCATGGACCTGCGCGAGAAGCACGGTCTTACCCAAGCCCAGCTGGCTCGACGCTGCAACATGAGCCAAGCGGACATCAGCCGGATCGAGCGCGGCTCGACCAGTCCGACGGCACGCACTCTGCAGCGGATCGCAGACGCACTTGAAGCCGACCTGCGCCTCGTAGCGCGCGCCCCAGCTTGACCCGTTCGCGGCCTACAGCCTCTGCTGCATTGGCAGCGTGCGCCGCACCGATGAAACGAAGCATCACGGGGATGATAGCTCGCAAGTAGGCGGACTCGCAGGTCACAGGCTGTTTCGTGACCGCCGGATTTGAGGCTCCACATTAGGACGGGTGGGTGCTCCACATTCGCGTTCTGACCCTGATACGAGGCGGTTCGGTCGAATCCGGCATCTGTGCAGGTCAGTGGTGAGTTGTGTGCGGCGGCTCCAGTTTGAGTCGCTGATCCGAAACGCTGGCAGGCACTGGTGGTGCCGCATCGGCTTTCGGCCCCACATTCGTGTTCGCGAATGCGTTTCGTCATTGAGGCGAAAGCCCGCTCCGAGGCCTCAAATCTCGCGTCTGCGCAGGTCAGGCCGCGTTCAAGCCGGTCAGGCGCCATGAGTCCCGAATGCGTTTCGGTTTGACTTGTTTGCGGGCATGGAGGGGTCGGATCGGCTGCTTGGCCGGTCGGGATCGCTGCCGAAACGCTGTCGGGGACAAGGTGATCCGGGGATTGCGTCGTCCCAGTGAACTGCTCGGCTCCTGCGCTTCGGCCTCCACGCCTTGAGTGGTATTGCTATGCTGGAGATGCATCGAGCCGATTCGCCGCCGACCGCCAGTAAGCCCTCCTAGTGGCGCGCAAGTCCAGCAAGACGACGCGGCCTCGTCCGGCCCCGCCGCCTCCGCCGCACGCCGAGCGGCCCGCTGAACGCATCGGGGCTGCAGGGGGCCTGTCGGCCTGGGCGCTGGGTGCGCTGTTCCTGATGTGGTTTCCCGGCGGTGCCGGATTTACGAGCGCGTTCTGCGGTGCCGACTGGGACGCGCCGTGCCAGCAGCGGTACTCGGCGGGATGGATCGTGGTCGCCGTGACGATCGCCGCGACGCTGGGGCTTTCGTTCCTGTTCCGCCGGCGGTCCGTGGTCGTGGTCGCCGTGCTCTGCGTGCCCGCGCAGGTCTGCTTCTACGTCGCGTATGCGATCCCGACCGCTGCGTCGATTCCCAACTTGCCAAGCTGAGCGGAGGCCGGCTTGGCGGCCAGCAGCGCTGTGTGGTGCGTGACCAAGGATCGAGCCGCGCAAGCTCGGTCCTTCAGGGCCGAGTACGCCCCATTACACAGTCCGCCGTTCTTAGTCCGCGAGCAGTGCTTGGCGGAACTGCACCGCGTAGCTATCCGGCACGACTCTGAACCTGATGGTCAACGGTCCTTGTTGTTCTTCTCGCACATGCAGACCGCCTTCCTCGGCTGAAATGCCGTTCACCGGCTGACCGGGCCAGCTTCCCCGCGAGTGACGCATCACCCGATTCACGATCTTCCATGCACAGTCCCGCACAATTGTGGACTCATGTGCGCCGAGGGATCGGAAGCTGTCGAGGGACCCGGGAGTCCACTCCCAGCCGTCGTCCACCGTCAGTCAGCGGGCCGGTCAGGAAAGCAGGCTTCGACGTCGCTTCTGGGCACTGTGGGCAGCGGTGTGCCGTCGCGTTCGTGGCGACGTATCTCGTCTTCGAGTTGTTGCGCGTCGCTGGTCGCGATGGCTTGGGTAGCAGTCGAGACGGTGCCGTCGATCACTGTCATGGGGTCATTGTAATACACGGATCGGCTGTCCCGGCATGGGGCTGACCCCCGCTCGACACAGCGCAGCAGTCTTGCTACTGGCCCCACAACATAAATGGCATTTTTGCTATCGGCGCGATAACAAAAATGGCAGGCGTCGCAGTTTGGTTATCTGCCCCTGATGACCCGCCGCTGCCGCATCGAGGGAACCGGGCTGTCGCCATGGCGATGTCGGTCGCCGAGGTGTTGCAGGGGACGGATACGCGAATTCCCGATCATCCAGCGAAGACGCAGGGAATTGCGCCGAGCCGACACTCCCTCAGAAAACGGACTCAGGCATCGCTGAGATCGTCCATCGGTCCCGCAACGTCGACATGCGCCGCCGCGATGGTGCCGTTGTCGTCCAGGCCTGCTGCTCGGGCTGCATTCATGATTCGCTCGGCGACGGCTTCGGCGAACGCTGTCGCACCAAGGAATCCAGGTCAACGATGCCTGATGCCATCGCGACCATTCTCCCAACAGCCCGCGACAAATGCGTCGCAGCAATCCGTGCCGCGGCTCATTCTGCTCGACGAGAGGTACCGAAGCCCCTTGACGAAGAGTCTCGCTGTTCGGATGCCGGCAAGCGCAAGACGCTTCTTGGGCCTGGTCGCATGAGGCGCGCGTGCAACTCGCACACATCGTTCGGCGAGTCGTGCCGCCGCGCCAAGCACTAACCCTGATTGTTCATGAGTCTGGTGGGCTTGGGTGTGTGAGTCCGCGGAAAAGCCCCTCTGATCTGCGACGATGCGTGTTGTCGAAGCACGTGATCGGCAGTTCAGGGGGGCATCTCCGAGGTGAAACTTAGCAGTGTGGCGAACGCGCGTCTGGCAGGCGGCGGGGATCGGGTGGTGTGGGGTGCGGGGCTGTTCGCTTTGGGCGGTTTCGCGGACCGCGTCGGGCTGACCGGGGCGCTGTCGGCGGCGGTGCGGTGGCGCGGCGAGCGGGCCCCGGTTCATGACCGGGGCGTGTTGTTGGTGCATCTGTTGTTGGTGCTGGCCGGCGGCGGGGAGGCGTGCACAGATATCGAGCATCTGCGGTCTCAGCGGGACCTGTTCGGGCCGGTGGGGTCGCACTCGACGCTGTATCGGGCGCTGCGCGGCATCGACGGCTCGGCGCTGGGCGCGTTGTGGGGGGCCGCGGCGATCGCACGCGCCGAGGCGTGGTCGAAGCGCCGCGGCTCGGGTCCGTTGGTGCTCGACATCGACTCGACGCTGGTGGAGGTCCACTCGGAGAACAAGCAGGGCGCCGCGCCCCATTACAAGGGCGGGTACGGATTCCATCCGATGATGTGCTCGACTGCGGACGGGGAGCCGCTGTGGACGAAGCTGCGCCCGGGCAACGCCGCCGCGAACGACATCGCCGATCACATAGAAGTGCTCGACGCTGCGATATCGGTGCTGCCCGACGCCGACGCGGCAGGCCACCGCGCAGGCGACGACGCGGCGCTGGGGGGACGCGAGATGGTGCTGCGGGTCGACGCCGGGGGCTGCTCGGCGCGCATCGCAGCAGCATGCCGGGACCGCAACATCACGTTCTTCATGTCCGCTCGGGCCACCGCGGGCATCGACGCCGCGATCGCGGCTGCCCGCTGCGATCCCCGACGCTGGACCGCCGCGGTGGCGAACCCCAAACAGCGCCGCTCCAAAGCCCACGTCGCGGAGCTGACCGATCTGGTGGACACCTCGGGCTGGCCCGAGGGGACACGGCTGATCATCCGACGCGAACCGCTGCACCCGGGCGCGCAGCGCAGCCTGTTCGCGTCGGAGAACTTCCGCTACTGGGGATTCCTCACCGACGCCACAGCCAGCCCCGCGCGGCTCGACAAGCTCATGAGAAAGCACGCCGACGTCGAAGACGCCGTCGCCCGTCTCAAGGACTCCGGGCTGGCGCGCATGCCCTTCAACGCCTGGGACGCCAACTGCGCATGGACAGCGCTGTGCACCATCAGCGCAGCGCTCGTGCACTGGTTCCAGACACACTGCCTCACCGGACCGCTCAAACGCGCAGCACCCAAACGGCTCCGCTGGACGCTGTGGCACCTGCCCGCGCTCGTATGCGAAACCGGCCGACGCGTCAAGCTCCGGCTCCCCACAGCACACCCCGGCGCCAAAGCCCTGCTCGCCGCCCAGCACCCCAACTGAGCACCCCGCACCCCAGCCGCCAACAGCGCCGCTCACCCAGCGGCCGGCCCGCCGCGCCCCCACACCCATGTCAGGGTCCAACACCGGCCCCACGACCACCCCAGCAGCGCCAAACAACACCCACCGGGTCCCGCCAAGCCGACAAACCCGCCCCGCACACCGAAAACACAACCCAAAACGCCGATAAGGCATTCTCATGAACAATCAGGGCTAACTGCAGAGAGCGCTCGCAAATCGTCAGGCGGCGACGCGCGTTCGCTCTCGGTGGCTCAGCTCCGAGTCGGCTCAGCCAGTCTTCAGGCAGGTCCCTCTCCGCCGCGATCTGAGCGGCCAGCTCCCCGACGACATCCGGTCCATCTTCGAGCGCCTCATCGACCGTGGCAGCCGTGTCTCCGTCACGATGGATCATCACAGCGGTCATGCCGTCATGCACATAGACGCGGGCATGGATGCCTCGTCCCGCTAGACGGCCGTTGAGTTCAGCCAGAGCTTCGTCCATGCGCGCACCCTACGAAGGGACGAATCAGATCGTCCATAGGGCCTGAGGGTCACGGGGGTTGACGCTGAGGAACTGCGGGCCGGGGCAGGCGGCAGTAGCCCTGGCTGCGGGCGCCGGCAGGCTCACGCGACGGATACACCGAGGACACGCCTTCGCAGCCCGTCCGGTCCAGATGGCTGCCGCCATGGCCGCCTTCTTGCTGGTCGTATCCGCTTCTGACTTGCCCTGCCAGTCGCAGCCACCCCCGTCTGCCCCGTTATGGCGTCGCTCTGCGCAGCGGCGGGCGGCATTTCCCGCAGCGCTTCTGCCCGGCCTTCAGCATGCGCATGCAGGGCCTGCCTTTGCGTGTCGTGCCTCCGCAGAACCGTCGTCGCTTCATATCGGGAGGATGCCCTGTCATGGCGTCGCTCTGCGGTCATGACGGCAGTCGTCCCATCCGGGCGGCTCGGTGCCAGTGCCGCCGCAGCGGTCCCGTCGCCGATGCCGCGGGTGGCCGGTTGTGCACCGGGCGACCCGACAGCCGTACGACGGGATCAAGCCCCCACGAACGCCCCGGCACGGTTGGCATTGTGTGTCAGGTCCGGACCGGCCGCCGAGGCAGGAATCTGCCAGCCAGACCCAGGAATTGCGCCTTGCCGAAAGGGTGCCGGGCCTCACCGCGGCTTGCTTCGACGCTGCCGCAGGCATCTCTCGACGCGCGGGTAGCGTCTCGTTCGCCCTGACGGCTTGTCGGGCTGAGTCCTGCGAACGGAACTGACACCACCGATGAGCACGAGCGACGAGCCTCCAACTCGTGAAGGACGACTCAAGAGACTCATTTCCCGCAAGAAGCCACTGACCGAGCCTGACGCGAGTGGGCACGAAGCCGACGTGGAACGTTGGCGCGCTAACGACCCGAAGTGGAACGAATCATCTTCAGTACCCGAAGGCGAGCGGGTTGACCTCCATTGCGTGTGGGGCGTCGAATTCTACACGCCGTCACATTTCGACGGCCTCGTATCGTCATTCGAGCGGCTCGCGCATGACATGCTCCAGCGAGGCTTGTCGTCGCGCAGCGATCCTGCCGAATGGCTGCACAGTCTGCACCCCTCCCGGTTTAGCGGCGGGTGGCTGTACTTGGACCCTTTCGCTCCGACCGAGCAGATGATCTATGCCGTCGGCGCTCAATATAAAGTACCGATGCCGGAGTATTTTCGGTACGCCGTGGCGAAGCTGCACTCTGTAAGTGATTCGTTGACAGCGCTAGTAGTGGCTTTTGTGCTGACTGACGAGCACTCAAAATCCATTCACGAACTACTGCAAAGGGATCGTGAATCAAGCCTGATTCCGAAAGGTCAGGGCTACACCGTCTATGACCCGGCGAACCAGAAACGGGATGATCTGAAACGGCTGAGAGATGAACGCTCGGCGGCGATAACTGACTGGTTCGGGGATCAGTTCCCGGGAGTCTTCTCGTCGGGAACGCGGCAAGGCACGATGCCAACCTGTGAACTCATCACGACACGTCAGGCTGTGCCGTTCCCGGCGCATGTTGAGCGTGAAGGTCTGATGGGCCACTTCATGGGGCTGCTCGGAATCGACATCGGCTGGTATGCGTGGAAGAGCGCTGACACCGCTGGACTGCGGTTTGGAACCATTTTCGGGTCTCGGTATCACGCTGTCATGGCGGTCCGAGAAGACGAACTGACAGCCGCGATGGGCGAGGATTCAGAATCGAGCAGGTCCGCTCGCGTCCAATACGTCGAGTTGGCGGCAGGAGAGGTCGTCTTGGCTTGGGCCATCACTGTGCTGATTGACGAATGCACGACCCAAATGGTCAAAGCACGCAACACTCAATTGCAGGAAATCAAGTCACGGGACCGGGCCGTGGCTGCACTGGATGACATCGAGAACGAGATGCTCGGTGCGGCCGATGTGGCTGCTGTCGCGGTTGAACTGACTGAACATGCCGGTGCCCGGCGGCTGTTCCGTGACAGCGTGCCCACATTCATCCCCGTGGAGCCAGGACAAGGTGAAGAGTCCATCTCAATGGCCGATCGTCGGCATGAGGACATCCATGACAAGGCTTCTTGGCTTCAGCAATTCGAACTAGCCACCCGAGAACGCGCCACGCAAATCGGCACCCTGATCGGCGCAAGCGAGAATGTACGACTGCAGAAATCAATCAAGAGATTCACGATCGCAGTAGCAGCGATGACCGTTGTGGGCGTAACCGTCGTGCTGATTCCCGGGGTGCGCTGGATTCTCGACTTGTGGGCATGAGAACATGCATGGTCTAGCCGTAGGCGTCAAACGCCGCACGCTTCGATGGTCGTCTCAACTCGGCGGACTGCTACGAGATCAGGACGCGCTAGCGCTTCTGGTTGAGTTCGATGAGTGCGGCGAGGGTGTCTTCGTCGCTGATGTCAGCGGGCCACCCGTACGCAGCGGCAACAACGACGTCGCCGGTCGGCATCATGCCCTGCTGTCCGCTTCGGCGCTGCGTCTGCCGGCCCTCACCGGTCATGTCGGCAGTCGTCCCATCCGGGCGGCTCGGTGCCCGCCCATCGGCCCGTGATTGGGTCGATGTACAGCCACGGCGGCGACGGGGCGCAGAGGTAGTGCCCGGGGTTGTGCGGGTCCATAGTGATGTAGCGGGCGCATTCGATCGACTCATGCAAGACGCAGAGGTCATTCGGGCCGGGCGGGGCCGCCTCCCACGCTCCGGGCGCTATGACGGGCCGCTGGGCCTGCTGCCATTGGGGTATTTCTTCAGGGTCCAGGTCTCCCCATCCCTGTGCAGCGGCCGGCACGACGAATGCCAGGCAGGCGACGAATGCCAGTGCCCAGGCTCCCGCTGCGGCTTTGGCCTCGGCGCTCACGGCCGGGCCGCCACAGGGACACACAGATACGCGCCCCACGATCTGGCGCAGTCGGGCCAACCCGCCGCCGCCGGGAAACGCATCACACCGGGCCGCCACGAATTCGGATCAGTCGCGTCGAAATACCCCCAGGGCACGCTCACATAACACCAGCCGTCGCCGCAGTATTCCGCTATCTCGTCCGGCTCGTAGACCGCCCGGACCTGCTCGTAGATCGCCCGGACCTGCTCGTACAGAACCGGGCGGCTGCCCGGCGGCGCTTCTGCCACAGCCCTGCTCAGCTCGGCGGCCTGCTTTCTCAGAGCAACAGCCCGCAGACACAGCCCGTCTCCCTGCTCGCACAGCAGAGCGGTCTCCTGCCATATCCTCTCGTAGCACAGCTCAGGCAGCTCCCCGTCCTTGCACCGCCGAGACGACTGCTCTGCCGCCTCGCCGCTCTGCGCAGCGACAGGGACAGCGAATGCCAGGCAGGCGGCCAGGGCCAGTGCCCAGACGGCGGCCCGCGTCTTGGCGCTCATTGTGCCGCCTTGCACTGCGCGGAGTTGTGCCCGCTTCCCCCTTTCCGCCTCCAGACGCCTGCATATGCACCACCCCTTGCGGACCGCCTTCGCTTGGTGCCGTTCGCAGAGGTGTTTGGCGGAGCACGTCCATGTGTCCCCGGGTATCCCGTGCATTGCGGCTAGGCAGCCATCTTCGTGCCGCACCCCCGATCCCAAGGGGTTCGCGTATGCGCCGCAGCCCCCATAGGCGCACAACTGCCCAGATTTGCCGTGCCGCGCCATCGGTCGTATTGCCATCACGATGCCTCCCGTTGCTCTGCCAGCCACGCACGGACCTCCGGCTCGACGTCGGCCAGCCACGCCCCGTACCGCAGCGTCTCGGCCTGCTCGCCTATCCGGGCCGGGCCGGCAAGCTCCATGCCCTGCCGCTCGGACTGCCGCTCTGCCGCCTCGCCCTCAGCGCTCTCCGCGCTCACTGCGCAGCCTCGCCATGGCATGACTCACAACATCGGCAGCACTGCTCACAGCCGCAGGGCGGTCGGCATGAGCAAGATGGTGAGGCGCCCTCGCCCACCGCGCTGTCAGCCTGCAGCTCGGCCGTGTCCCGCGTGCCGAGATGCGACGGTCGGTGTTGAGCCGGTTCAGCCGTGCCGTCCGCTGTCGCAAGCCCCATGGACTCAGGGTGCTGAGGGCCGGCTCCGCGTGACCGTCAAATGCAGCGCGGCTCTAGCGGGATCGATTCACCCCCACTTGCGTGCGGTATGCATGGAGCCCGTCGCAGGGCCGCTGCGCTCCCTGGACTCATCCCCAAATGCGTCGGGCACACAGGGGTGCTGCGAAAGTTCGACTTCGACGGGGGACGACTCATCCCCACTTGGGTGGGGCACACTCTCGCGTTTGCTCTCAAGGTCAGCAGCCATTCTTGATTGCCAGCAAGCTGTGGGATCGTACCCTATGCGCGCTCGGCAGGTATGCGAAGCCGCTCAAAATCGCCTCGCCAATGGCGGAGATAGGAATTGAGGTTCAACTCGCCCGCATCATTCCGCGGTATTGGGCTTGCGAAGTCAAACGGCGACATCAGATCGGTGGCGACCTGCTCCCATGCATTTAGCAGTTCCCTGCCACCAGCAGCGAGTGCTTCCGCACTGAAGTCTCGCCGTGCAGTTACTGTCGGCAGCCGCGTCGTTCGCCAACGGCGGCCGCCGAAAGTCGCGGCGATTCGCAATCCCACCTCGCGCCCCGGCTCGCCAACAATGCGGAAAGCAACCGACAGAGAGCCTGCAGCTTCGCTTTCGACGGCATGTCGGCCAAACAAGGACAGACAGTTCAGCGCAGATATCGCTACACGTTCAGCGTATAGATCGTCGCTCTCGTCAGAATCCAGGGGTTCTAAGGCAAAGCCGCTGCCGTCGACGCAGAACTTGAGGGATACGAGAGAACCTGTCTCAGGTCCGAAACAAACCGAACGAAAATCGGTGCGAGCAGTCGATAGATTCCATTCAGCCTGGGGCACGAACGATGCCAGCGTGTACGCCTGAATCTTGCGGGCTGTGTCGGACCGCAATTCACTCTGTCCTGGCTGCTCAGGCACTGCAGCGCACACCAATGCTGTACGAGGCGACTCAGGTTTGCTGATCTCGGAGGTGGCGGACTCCAAGAGTGCATCAAGGTTTCTTTGGGTCTCCTCGTGATTCTTGAGTCTCAGGACATAGTGGTCAGCTACCTCCGGTTCGGAAAGGTAGCGTTTCTGGCTTCCGGTGCGTATGGGATAGCTGAGGCGATTTCCCTCTTGCACTGCATGCGGTTTGAGGCGACTATCGGGAACTGAAATCAGCAAGATGTGCCCAGCAGTCGCAGCGTTCTGGCTGTTTGCTGCAACCCGCCTCATATGTATTGTAGGGCGCGGCGAGATACGCGAGTCCACAATCTGCTGAATCCGGAGTTCATCACTCTCTGATATCTGCAATGGAATGAGTTCTTCCAGTTTCCCATCAGCTTCGCGTGCTCCGACAATGATCAAGCCTCCCCTATTGCCGGCGAATTGCGCGATATCTCTCGCTAGTTCTTCATTCCTGTTTCTCGGCCACATTTGGCTCTTGAATTCAAGCTCCTCGTTCTCGGACAAGCCGACCAACGATTGCAGCATCGCCCATTCGACCTGCCCCAAATCGCCTCCCAACAGGTCATGAAGGGTCCGCGGTAACCACATTGTCACTCTGCCCGCCTCCAAGTCGTAACGAGAAACAGATCTCGGCCGACGATACTGCTCAAGCGTCGTAGCGGCGAGAACTTGGAAGCTGCGCCCGCTTCCACGCCCTGTGCGCGGCACGCGCAGGAACATGCCTTCAGCAGGGCTGCGTATTGACCGGCCCACCGAGAACCGCGATGGGCCACGCCTGGGCGCTGCCCGACTGTCCGCCTGGCAGAACGAACCATGTCCAATGAGCACAACGCGATGATCGCTGCGGGGCGGGTCGAGGCGGCAGCGGTGCGGGACCTTCTCGAAGAGCTGGAATCGAACCTTGCCAAGCGAGATCGCCAGGCCAGTCCGGAGAAACTGACAGAGCGCCGCGCTGCCATCGACAGCCAACTTGCCGCTGGCGACCTCAAGCCGATCAGGCGGCTGGAGTTGATGCAGGACCGCAGAGACATCGACGCGCAGCTTGTTGCCCTCGCCGACGAACCGGACATGACAGTGGTCGAAGCAGGATTCATCACCCACGCCGTTGCATACGGCACGCGCAAAGGCATCGCGTATGCCACTTGGCGTGAATTCGGCGTTGCCGCGGACATGCTCGCACGAGCCGGGATCACACGAGGGCAGTAGAGGCAGAGCGCTCGTGGCGCACCATGTCCGCTAGCCGCTTCGGTGGGAAAAGGTCCGGGTTACCTTGACCTCAACTTCCGAGGTCGTGCTCGATGTCGTGCAAATCGATCTGGCGCTCGGCGAGCGGAATCTCCAGTTCACCTCGGAGGACGCCGTTGACGCTCGTTGAAGTCGCCTGCCACTGGATTGTGAGGTGGCTGGATTCTTGTTGGGTGTCCACCAGAATCGCTATCGCGTCAGACGATATGGCTTCTTCGGGTCGCAGGTGACCGACCTTCCATACCACCTCTGCGCCGCCTTCATGATTGGTGGCAAAGATCGTCGGAAGGTCGTACGGCGAATGGACACCTGCTCCTAGAATCGGAAAGTCCAAGTTGATGTTCGCGAGGCTGCTCAGCCCGCCACTCATTCCGAACGGCTTGGGTTTCGCAGGCAGTTCGACCGCCTCGGAAGGAACTTCGTCGTTCACCCACGCCCTCTCGATCCGCAGTCGCAATTCGACGTCTCCAAAATTCTCCTCAGTCAGGTTGTCCAACTGCAACGAATACACACCATGACCGGCGAGCATGTAGTTCTCCACCCAGTGCCGCGGTGCGATCTCGCCCCATTTTGAGTGCCACTCCTCGACCTGTGAGACGTATGACTCCATTGACCGCGTTTCTTCGCCGAAAAAGGCCTTCTCCGCCAACCGGTCAAGAATCTCTAGGGTGTTTGAAGGGTCGCTCCGTCCGCTACGGGGCTGCGCTCGTCTGATTTGCTGATGTCGAGAGTCGGCCGCCACCTGCGCGATCTCCCTCTCGATCAAGCTGCGGTCGAACCACGTCATCTGGGGCGGTCCGATTGGCTGCAGATCGAGTTCGAGTCGAGCGCCCTTGGAGCGCTGCTCCAGGTTGGCGATGTCTTGATCGTCAGCTTGGTGAGTCTTGCCGTTCTTCCTGACGAAAACCGTGCCCTTGAGCGAATTGGCGCATTCTTTGCGAAGGGCTTGGATGCGGTCTCCTGGTCGTGGCGGTTCAACTTCGATGACCAAGATCGTCTTGGTGTCGACCGTCACGAATCGGGGCTGCCAAACCGGACCGGTCGCTCCGACGTATGGATCGATCCAGTCATGAATCTGAGCCGCATCCACTGGCGGCACACCTGGTATCGACCCTGCCTCTACGCCAACGAGGATGTACCCGAATCCGCCGAAGTCACGGCGTGCGATCGCAGGAAGCCGGTTCGCCATGCCGAGGACGTTCTTTGGCAAGGCGAAGCGACTGTCAGCCTTGGTGAAGTCGAGGGTACTTTTCCATTCCACCGCGTCCGTCTCCGCGGCGCATGAGCCGTCTCGGATGTCTTCTACCAGCGCTACGAGCTGTACATCGCTCAACGGTCCACGCTGCATCAAGGTCTCCACCGGCACACGAGTCCCTCATGGTGCCGCTGAACCAACATATCCAGCAGCCTCCTGTGGCACGCTGCGCCCGCCGAACACTCCTGGAAGCGCACAATCGACATTCGGTGCAGACCCCGGCCGTGGACATCCACGCCAGCGCCTCCGAACAAGCCCGTACCCAATCCATCTCTACGCGCCCGTGGCTGCTGATGACTCCGAGCCTCCTCCCCGCCTCCTGGCTCACGCACCCAGAGAATCTGGACATCGTGCTCACCGGACAGCGAGGTCAGTGCGACGAAGATGCCTCGACGCCACTGGTGCGTGTCGACGGTGACCGCGCCGGCGATCAAGGCTAAGGCCGAGTGCGTGGCGAAGCGGCGTGCATCGTCAACATGGCATACATTCTCGCGGACCAGGGAGAACTGATGTGAGCCAAGACCCAGGATTGGCTTTGCCGTGCGTCTGTGCAGAAAATGCGCCGCGTGAGGTGCGGTGTCACGAGGCAGGCGTTGAGATTTCCAACGCCCTTCCATCGACAAGCAAGCGCATCGTCAAGAGGCTGTTTGCATTCAATGCGCGTCCCACAGCAGCCAACGCGCTACGTGCACGAGAGGCATACGTTGCCGGGCTTAGGGCGAACGAGATCTTTCTCTCTCGGTGTCGAACATGTATCGAGTTCTTCGATGGTCTTGATGAGATAGAAGGAGCAATTGCCGACTATTCCGCGAAGATCAAGGAAATCGACCAAATGTTGGCAGATTATGAGTCCGAAAGAGCCTCAGAACAACACCCACGAAATCAGCGTCAGCAGCAGCAACAGAGCAGTATTGCCAAGGCCCAAAGTGCCTACTGGACCACACGGCGTGTGATGCGCTGGTTCAATCTGAGATAGAACCTCATGACTGTCGAGTCTCGCCGCTGTCGGCGATGTCTCTCGTGATGTCCGAGCCGACCGCAGAGCCTCCACGTCATGCGGCGTCCGATTGCGACTCCTGATCAGCTTGTCCAAGGGCGTCGCCCAACTCGGCGCACATTGCCGCCACATGGCCTCTCAGCGCCTCGTCACCGCGGAGCGCAATCCTGACCGCTTGCTCGTATGCCTTCCTGCCGCGGAATCCGAGGCTCTGCGCTATTCGGTCAGGGATGACGCTCTTGCTGATGGGGTAGTTCGCGATGATCGCATCGGCAGCCTCGGACTCGATATCGCAGCGCAGGCGCTCAGGGTCTACGTGTTCGATTCTTGCAAGTGTGTGCGCCTCCGCAAGGACCGCTTCTCGTGCCGCAGCGAGTCGATCCTCGATCCTCTCGCCTGCATCCCGTGCGAGCGCAACACCGACGCTGTGCTGCGCTTCGGCGCAGTAGTAGATCGACTCGATCGCGTAGCACCCGAGCATGCATACAACTTGACGCGCTCCTTCATCGAGCGTGTCGTCTTCGTGCCGGTCTCGGTCGATCAGTCCGTGCACTTGCAGCCAGTGCAGGTCGCGTGACGCATGTGCTGCGCTGACGGCTGCGACGACCTGCTGCCAACCGTCGCGGGCGACGAAGGTCGCCTGCGGGAATAGCGTCTCGTAGACGCGCTTGTCCAAGCTGTGCGGTTTTCCTTCGACGTACACGAGATGTCGGCGGGCGCCCCAGATGTCGAGTTTGATGTCGTCGTCGATGTCTGCATCGGGGGCCACGAGGTCGGCATCCCAGGTTTGAGGGCCGTTGCCTTGAGGCTCCCAACCACGCAGCAGCAACACATGAGCTTCCTGGCAATCGTGCGGCAGCGAGATTTCGTGGGTTGCCACGACGAACTCGCAATCTCGCCTCGCAGCGAAGATGCCTGACAAGAGCGGGCCTGCAATCGAACGGTGCAGATGTCGCTCCGGTTCATCGATCAAGAACAGAGTGCCAGCGGGTGCGCTCAGAATCTGTGCAGCCAGCAGAAGAGCGCTGCGCTCCCCGTCCGACAGTTGCTCGATTCCGTATGGGGTGTCCGAATTGCGGCGACGCGCCACGAGCGCATCCGGGTCACTCTCAGGAATCTCTACTTGGATTTCCAGACCTGCTGATTGGAACAAACCATTGATGACCTCGATCGGACTGGTGCTTTGGTCAACGGCCTGCTCGACCGCAGCGAAGTCTGTCCTGCCCACACGTGCATTCCGGGCCTTTCGTCCGATTCGTGCAAGCTGCCCGACTTCTTCACGCAGCAGTTCATAAATGATGCTCTGGGCGCGATTCGGGACGCGTCGATCCCAGTAGCGTCCATACGCGGCGCTGTCGTCCTGATGGGCTTGCTGCAGTTGAGTCTCGAATGCACTAGCGCTGACATCGACTCGGTTGGTGCCGAGACTTGTCATGCGGTGCGCCTTGATCAGTCGCACCGCATACGAACCATCAGGGTGCTTACGCTGATGCTCCCCGTAGAGCCAATGCAGCAATGCTGACTTGCCTGACCCATTGGCGCCGAGGACGAACAGGGCGTTGTTCTCCGAGTCCAGGCTGATGTCAACAGACTGGCCTTGGCCGGTGGGAATCGAGAGCGATCGCGTCATTGCTGTTCCCTGGTTATCTCAGCGCTCTTCGGCATTGGCACTGCCGAATATCGCCTGCATCATTCCGTAGTCCACGACGTCGCCGATGTCGCCGTCGTTGTGGCACTTGTTGACGAGCGCTTCGTTCTCTGCGAGGCGTTCGAGCATGAGTTCTCGCAGACGTGCGCGCTGTGCCAAGAAGAATTTGTCGAAGTCGTTGGCTCGTGCTGTGACGAGCATGTCGTCTTCTTGCATGGCGTCGTTGTGGACCGCTTCGAGGAACAGGCGGTCGCTGTCGTCGAAGTTCGTGCCGAAGAGGTGGTTGAGGCGCTCGATGATCTGCGACAGCGGCTCGGTTTCCTCCTCGGCGGTGCCGGTGCCGACTGCGGTGGGGCTGGTGACGGTGGCGTCGTCTCCGTCGAGGCTGATGGCTCCGCTGGAGATTTTCTGGATGCGGTAGTACTCCAGTTCGACGTCGCCGCCGAGATCGATGGGGTCGCCGCCGTCCGGGGTAGCCAGCCGCGGCAGCAGCATGCGGCCATAGGAGTAGAGCCGTTCGAGGTCGCAGTCGGCGTAGGGGATGATCTGGCTCAGGAACGTGTACAGGCGCACGTAGGCGGTGAGCCGGTCCCGGAACGCTTCCTGAGCTTCTTCGTCGTCGAGGGCGGCGAAGCGGTCCCGTGCGGGCTGCAGGGCGGCTTCGAGGCGGGCGTGATCGGTCGGCTGCTGCTTGTGGGCGGGCAGGTAGAACACCGACGCGAAGTCGTCCACCTCGGACTGCTGGTACACGTTGGCCTGGTTGAGTTCGTAGGCGAGGCTGTCGAGTTGGTAGGGGTCGGACTGCTCGCGCAACTCGGCCACGTCGAAATAGGGGGCGAACGCAGCGGCGATGTCGGTGGGCGAGTTCACGAAGTCGAGCACGAACGGGGGCTGCTTGCCCGCGGCGATGCGGTTGAGCCGCGAGAGGGTCTGCACCGCATGCACCCCTGAGAGGGGCTTGTCCACGTACATGGCCTGCAGCAGCGGCTGGTCGAACCCGGTCTGGTACTTCTCGGCCACGAGCAGTATCTGATAGTCCGGCGAGCCGAACCGCCCGGCCAGCGCGGCCTCGCTGATCGGCTTGCCCGACACGACGTCGATGTTCATTTTCGGCTCGGTGTACTCCGCGCCGTCGTCGGGGTCGGTGACAGTGCCGCTGAACGCCACCAAGGGACGCACGTCGTCATAGCCGTGCTCTTCGATGTAGCTGGTGAAGTGGTTCATGTAGCGCACTGCGTGCAGCCGCGACCCAGCCACCACCATCGCCTTGGCCTTGCCGCCCATGGCGTGCATGACCTGGTTTCTGAAGTGCTCGACGATGATCTCGGTCTTCTGGGTCAGGTTGTGCTCATGGAGGGTCACGAACTTCGACAGCTTCGTCGCGGTGCGACGCTTGGGGAACTCGGGGTCCTCCTCCGCGGTGCTGACCAGACTGAAATAGGTGTCGTAGTCGGTGTAGTTGGCAAGCATGTCGAGAATGAATCCCTCTTCGATGGCTTGGCGCATGCTGTAGGTGTGGAACGGCACCGGCTTGCCGTCCGGTCCGGGACGCCCGAACAGCTCGATCGTCTTGCCCTTCGGCGTGGCAGTGAACGCGAAGAAACTCAGGTTCTCCTGCGGGCCGCGTGACTCCACCACCGCGTTCAGCCCGTCCTGCCAGTCCTGCGGGTCGTCGCCGCCCGCGAGCGCCCCTACACCCAGCAGCGCCTTCATCTGGTGGGCGGTGTCGCCGGTCTGGCTCGAATGCGCCTCGTCCACGATGATCGCGTAACGCCGCGACGCCAGCCCCCGCGCCCACTCCGCCACCTGAGCGCTCTCAGCCTCGCTCGCCGTGGCAGAGTCCGCGCCGGCGATTCGCATCAGACCGCCCATCACAAACGGGAACTTCTGCAACGTCGTGATGACGATCTTGGTGTCGTCGGTGAGCGCTTTGGCAAGCTGCTGGGAGTCCTCGTCGATGGCTTGCACGACCCCTTCGGTGTGCTCGATCTGGCGGATCGCGTCCTGCAACTGCGCATCGAGCACACGCCGGTCGGTGATCACCACGACACAGTCGAACACCTTGTCATCAGCGGCGGTATGCAAACTCGACAGGCGATGCGACAGCCACGAGATGCTGTTCGTCTTGCCGCTGCCCGCCGAATGCTGCACCAGATAGTTGCTGCCCGCCCCTTCGGCGCGGGCGGTCTCCACCATCAGGCTCACCGAGTCCAGTTGGTGATAGCGGGGAAAGACCAGCGTCTCGCGCCGCACCGTGCGCGTTCCCTTGGAATCGACGACCTTCTCCTCGCGGCGCTCGGTGAACATGAACGAGCCGAGAATCTCCAAGAACCGGTCCCGCTCCAGCACCTCAGACCAGAAATAACCCGTCCGAGGCCCCAACGGATGAGCAGGATTGCCCGCACCGCACTGAACCTCACCGGGATGGCTGCCCCGGTTGAACGGCAAGAACCGCGTATCGCCCTTCGCGAGCCGCGTCGTCATGTGCACCTCGTCAGGGTCTGCCGCGAAATGCACCAGCGCCCGCTTGCCGAACCGGAACAACGGCGCACCCGGCTCACGATCGGTCTTGTACTGGCTGATGGCGTGCTGCCACGTCTGGCCGGTCATCGGATTCTTCAGTTCGCACGTCGCCACCGGCACACCGTTGAGCGCGAACAGCAGGTCAACCGTGTCGTTCTTGCCCGGATGACAACGAGCCTGACGCGTCACCGACAACTCGTTGGCGCCGAACAGCGCCAACGCATCGGGGTTCAGGCCGTGCGCGGGCTTGAAGTACGCCAGCCGGAACGTCTTGCCCACGAACTTGAACCCGTGACGCAGCACCTCCAAGGTGCCCTTCAAGTCCAATTCCTTGCACAGCCGCTCCAGCAGCCGCGGCTCAAGCTCAGCGCCCTGGGACTTCTCGGCCTGCTCCCACAACTCCGGCTGCGTCGCCCGCACGAACGAGATCACACGAGCCGGGAACAATGCCCGATCCACATCCCACTCATCCGGCTTTACCGACACCCAGCCCACGTCAGCCAGCATCGACTCCACCGACGACTCGAACGCATGCTCTGATGTCTGCACCGACATCACCCACCACCCCCAGAACCAGCCAAAGCCACGTCGCGCACATCGATCTTGCCCGTCACCGCCGCTGATACCAGCGCCGTGCGGTACTCCCCAAGGCGCTCAATCGAACTGTGTATCCGATCTCGCAGCCCATCCACTTGACCTAGTTGCCTACTCAAGTAGTCGACGATGAGTGTCTGTTCTCGTTCGGAAGGCACCAGCACAGGGATGTCGTTCATGTCGCCCTGCGTGAGCTTGTCGCGTGTGGAGCCGTCAATGAACGCGGCGTAATCAGTGATGTTGAGCAGGTGGGCCAGGAAGTCCTGTTGTATTCCCACTGGTCGGAGGACGTGTGCATGGTTGTTGACCCATATTCGTCCGGACACAGCGAATGCGATCCGCTTGTTGAGTGAGAAGAATGGTGCTCCATCCTCGCCTAGGAGGACCAGAGGCTCATCGAATAGCCAGTCGTCGAGGTGGTCGAGTACGCCGTTGGCCCCCCAGTATGGAAACGTGCCTTGACGGTAGGAACGCTGTTCAGAATTCAGCGGTACGCGTTTGCCGTCCAGGCACTCGACTACAAGCGCTAGTCGCTTGACGGTCCAATGCTCCGGCACCTCCCCGAGCCACTCCACCCCCGAGTCCTTCAGCGCCGGCGCCGGGTCCAGCCCAGCGGCCTCCGCAGCCTCGGGCGGCAGCCCCTTGGTCACCACTCTCGTGATCAACGCGATCCGATACTCGTCGAGCCGCTCGATCAGCGACTCCTGCTTCGTGATCAGCTTGTCGATGCGGGCGGTTTCGGAGTCGAGGAAAGCTGAGATTGAACGTTGCTCATCCATGGGAGGCAGAGGGACAACCGTGCGTCCGACACCCCCTCGGGTAACCCCGAATCGGGTTACCCCTGTGGCTGCCGTCTGGAGTTGGACATTCACGCTCTGCGACTGCAGCGCGCGAAACAGAAACGCCGGTTCGAGGTGACTACCCGGACGGATAATGCCGAGGTGATAACCGCACACGAAGTCGTTGGCAGTCTCCTCGACAACCGCAGGGACGGCGATGTCAGACCAGTCTTCCGAATCCTTCGTTATCAGCACATCGCCGATTTCCAGACCAAACTGGTCGATCTCTTGGGCGGAGGCCGTCGCGTGCATGAAATTGTCGTCACCGGCGAGGATTCGCTCTCGGTAGTACACGTCGGTGTAATTGCAGAGACGAACCGCTGCCTCGTCAGGAGCGGATTTCTTGTCCACACTGCTTGTGCGGTAGGCAGCCAGTGTCCTAAGACGCCGCGTCTCCCAGTGAGACGGGATCGCGCCGATCGACTCCATTTCCGACTCGGTGTAATCGGGATATGGCGGCCTCACGCCGTCACCTCCGCGAGCAGTTGCCCGATCTCGGTTTCGAGCGTCTTGAGGTCGGCTTCGATGACTTCGAGTGGGCGGGGCGGTTCGTAGACGTAGAAGTGCCTGTTGAGGGGGACTTCGTAGCCGGTCTTGGTCTTGTCGTGGTCGACCCAGGCGTCGGGGACGTGCGGGTGGACTTCACGTTCCATGTAGGCGTCGATGTCCTCGCCGAGAGGAACGTTCTCGGTGTCGCGCAGCCCGGTGTCGGGTTCGTGGTTGCCGTTGCGGTCCTCGCAGATGTCGGCGTCGGGGTCGCGTTCGCTGAGTGCCGCGAGGACGGCATTGCGCTCGGGTGCAGACATCTTGACGCTGTGTGCTTCGGCGGCGGCTCGCAGCCGTGCGGTGAACTCGTCACGGTTTCCGATGATCTCGCCGTCGGTGTTGCCGGCGAGGGTTGCGAGCGTGTCTCGCAAGACTTGCTGGCGGGCCTTGCCCTCGGCCACTTCGGTGTCGTGAGCCGCCCCGGCGCTCTTCTTGCTCTTGGCAAGGTTCAAGAACGTTCTCTCATCCTCGATGCAGGCGATGCGCTCGGGCGTCGCGGCGAAGTTGAGCCGCAGTGGCCGCTCGACGGTGATCTTGCGGTACCCGAAGTCCTCGTTGTCGAAAATCTTGCTGACAACGCGGGGTCGAGTGCGCGGCTCGTGCGTGATGGGGTCCTCGTTGGTGAGGTCGCGGGTTTCGCCGTCGGTGAAGCTGCCGTGGATGCGGGTCAGGTCGTCGATCTGGTCGGCCGAGAGTTCGTTGCGCTTGTTGCCGAGGCTGCGGCGCATCTTGACGTAGAACTCGCGGGCGTCGATGAGTTGGACCTTGCCGCGGCGGTGCGCTTCTTTGCGGTTGGCGAGTATCCAGATGTAGGTGGAGATGCCGGTGTTGTAGAAGAGCTGGTCGGGCAGGGCGATGATCGTCTCCAGCCAGTCGTTCTCGATGATCCACTGGCGGATATTGCTCTCGCCGCCGCCTGCGTCGCCGGTGAACAGCGGCGACCCGTTGAACACGATCGCGATGCGGCTGCCGCCGGTGCCGTCGGCGGCGACGGGCGCCGTCTTGGACAGCATGTGCTGGAGGAACAGCAGCGAGCCGTCGTTGATGCGCGGCAGCCCCGCGCCGAAGCGGCCCTGGTAGCCGAGCGTGTCGCGTTCGTTCTTGATGGTCTGCTGCTGCTGTTTCCACTCGACCCCGAACGGCGGGTTGGCCAGCATGTAGTCGAACGTCCACCGGGTGTCGTCTGACTTGTGCTTGTAGCCGTCGTCGGTGAACGAGTCGCCCAGCCTGATGTTGTCGGCGTTCTCGCCCTTGATGAGCATGTCCGAGCGGCACACTGCCCATGACTCATTGTTGATGTCCTGGCCGAACAGATGCGGCCTGGCATCGGCGTTGTGGCTGCGCAGGAAGTCCTCGGCGACGCTCAGCATGCCGCCTGTGCCGCACGCGGGGTCATAGATGGTCTTGACGATGTGAGCCTTGCCCAGGTCAGGCTCGGGCGACAGCAGCAGGCTGACCATGAGCCGGATGACCTCGCGGGGCGTGAAGTGCTCCCCGGCTTCCTCATTGGACTGCTCCGCGCCGATGCGGATCAACTCCTCGAACACATAACCCATCTGCATGTTGTCCACACGCTGGGGCGACAGGTCGAGATTCGAAAAGCGCTGGATGACTCGGAACAGGCGCTGACGCTCGGCGAGGCGGTCGATCTGGGCGCCGAAGTCGAAGCTGGCCATGATGTCGCGCACGTTCGGCGAGTACGCCGCGATGTACGCGTTGAGGTTCGCCGCGATCTGGTCGGGGTCATCGAGCAGACGGGCGAAATCGAACAGGGAGGTGTTGTAGAACGGCCGCTTCGCCGCCGCCGAGAGAAGCTGGTGGCGCACGTTCTCGGACTGGCGGGCGTGCACTCTGGCCGCAGCGAGCACATCGTCCTTGGTGTCCGCGAGCACGCAGTCGAAACGGCGCAGCACCGTGAGGGGCAGGATCACCTTGCGGTACTCGTTGCGCTTGTAGGGGCCGCGCAGCAGATTGCAGATGTCCCAGATGAAGTTCGCAAGCTCGCCGTGGGTCTGTGCGTTCACCGTGTCCCCCTCACGCCGACCGCGTGACGCCGTACTAGAAGCGGCAACGTCGCACGATACGCCGACCGGGTTGGGCAGCGAAGTTCTTGGTCGACGTCGGTGCCGTGACCACGAGGCGCTTGTTGTGGCGACACATCAGAGGTGGAGGTGGCGGGAATCGAACCCGCGTCCTTCAACGTTTCGGCAAGTCTTCTCCGAGCGCAGTCGCTGTGAGATTGTCGGGTAACTGAGGGCAGCGACACCCTGGCAGTCGCCTTAGCCGTCTGTGAGAGTCCCCGTCACCCCGTCGGCACGGGTGGCGGGCTAGCCCTGCAGATGATGGCACCGACGCCCGCAGGACAGGGGCAGTCGGGCCGAACTCACAACCTAAGTTCAGGCTGCGAGCACCAGATCGTCGCGTTCGACGTTGGCGTTTGTAAGTTTTCCGGCTCTTTAACGTGGATCCGGAGACCACGGCTCGCTTCTCTCACTTCAACCGTCAAAGTCGAAACCGATCACCCCCATGTAGTAGCGGGAGACCTTCTCCCTGGGCAAGACACCACCCTAGCGATGGCATGTGACAGGCCGTACGCAGCGTGAGCACTGGTTGGTGGCGACAATGCTGGTGTGAGCGAAGGGTCCCGACGCAACTCGGGGTGCGGCGATGTTGGTGTCGGCGGCGCGTGCGTGGTGCTGGCCAACTCGGTGCCGCTGGGGCGACCTGCGCCGCTCCCGCCGAGCTTGCCGCCGGTGCTGGGCGCGGTTGCGCTGGCTGTGTCACATGAGCTGCTGGGCCGCGGCCGATGGGTGAGCCGGGTTCGAGTGGCCGACGATCAGACCGCCCGCGAGGTCGTGGCGTTGCTGCGTGCTGATGGCCATGCTGCAGTGCTCGGACCGGCGGACGAGGCGCAGGCAATCGGCTGGCTCAACCGGAACCGGTATGTGGCAGTAGGAGAGCACTTGGCGGTGTGCTTTCCCTGGGCGGAAGCCGACTCGCCGGCAGTTGTCGAAATCGACACCGGCAGAGCGTTCGGTGCCGGAACGCATCCGTCCACCCGGCTGCTGGCCACATGGCTGTCGAGTAAGGCAGCCGGCGGCGAACGGGTCCTGGATGTCGGATGCGGCAGCGGGGTGCTGGCGCTGGTCGCTGCACGCCTTGGTGCTGCCGAAGCGGTGGGCGTCGACATCGAGCCCGCCGCAGCGGCGGCTGCTCAGGCCAATGCCCGTCGCAATGGGCTTGAAGCGACGGCTCGCTTCAGTACTGCTGCGGTCGGAGACACCGATCTGGGGACCTTCGACTACGTGGTGGCCAACATCACCGCCAATGTTCTGATCGACCTTGCGCACGAGATCGCGGCGCGTGTCGCGCCTGGAGGTCATCTTGCACTGAGCGGCATCTCTGCTGCACAAGCGTCGACCGTGGCAGCGGCATACCGCCCGCACGGCATCGAACTTGCCAACCCAATCCGGTTGGACGACTGGATCTCCCTGGCTGGCATCCGATCAGGCGAGGTGGCGGCATAAATTATGCTCTGCCACATATGCTGAGGTGAGACTATGCGCACCATGATCGTCTTGACCGACAACCAGCACGCCCTCGCCAAGCGCAAGGCAGCACAGCATGGAATCTCGCTGTCGGAGTACATTCGCCGGCTCGTTGACCGTGACTTGGAAGAGGCTGCCCCTGCGCAGAGCATCACGGCCCTCTTTGGGTTGTTCGACGACGGCGGTTCCAACATCCGGGCGAACAAGCATCAGATGATTGGTGAGGCGATCGACAGGCACTACGCCGACAAGGGCTTGTGAGTTACCGCAGCAGCGCGCGCTGTCAGGCGCACGGGGCGGGGTAGTTCGACCAGGCGGTGACGCCTTGGTAGCCGCCGTCGACGGTGATGGTCTGGCCGGTGATGTAGCGGGCCTGGTCGCTGGCGAGGAAGGCGACCACGTCGGCAATTTCTTCGGGCACGCCCCAGCGGCCGAGCGCGATGTGGCGTTCGAGGCCGTCGGCAAGGCCGGGGATCTCGCGGCCGGCCTCCCACATCTCGGTGATGATGAGGCCCGGGGCCACGGCGTTCACCCGGATGCCGAAGCGGCCGTAGGTGGCCGCTTGCGAGCGGGTGAGCGAGTCGAGGGCAGCCTTCGTTGCCCCGTAGGTGGGCAGTTCGCTCACGCCGACCGAACCGGCAATCGACGACATGTGAATGACCGAGCCATGTCCTCGCTTGCCCATCTGGCGGGCGAGTGCCCGGGTGGTCTCGAGCGGCGCAAGGTAGTTCAGCTGCAGCACGGCCTGGTCGCCGCCGGGTTCACGCAACTCGCCTCGGCCGGCGTTGTTGACCAGGATGTCGACGCCGCCGAGCGCTTCGACCGCTGCAGCAGCCAACTCCGCTGAGGCGCCAACTTCGCTCAGGTCGCTGCGGATCACCACCGGGTCGTGCGGCAGCTCGGCAGCGACCCGCTCGAGATCATCAGTCGCACGTGCTGCCAGCGCGACCCGTGCCCCGTCGGCTGCCAGAGCCCGGGCGCAGTGCTCGCCGATACCCCGGCTCGCCCCGGTCACCAGCGCTGTTCGTCCGCTCAGCCGATCCGCCATGCCTCGATCCTCTCGTCGCACGTCCCGTCGCCCTCAGTCTGCGTCAGGATCGCCTTCGCCCGCTCACGCACACATCGCGGCCGGCTGGACGCCTGCAGAAAATCCGGATCGGCGACCCCTGCGGAGTGCGTAGCGTCAGGGTCGTGGCCACAACGGGAGCTGGCGGCGGGACGCTGCGCATCACGGGCGCCCACGTTCACTTCGACGGAACGAAGGCGCTCGACGGGGTGGACCTGGCAGTCGGGGACGGCGAAATGGTGGTGCTGCTCGGCCCGTCGGGCTGCGGCAAGACCACGCTGCTGCGCGCTGCTGCGGGCCTGCAGCCGCTCGATGCCGGGCGGATCGAACTCGACGGCCGGGACCTGACCGGCCAGCGCCCCGACCAGCGCGGCATCGGCCTGATGTTCCAAGACGAGGTGCTGTTCCCCCACTACGACGTCGAAGGCAACGTGGCGTTCGGGCTGCGCATGGCCAAGGTGCCGTTTGCCGAACGGCGCCGACGGGTTGCCGAAGTGCTCGAGCTGGTCGGCTTGGCGGGTTTCGAAGGCCGCGAAGTGGCGACGTTGTCCGGCGGCGAGGCCCAGCGAGTCTCACTGGCACGGGCGCTCGCCCCCGAACCGAGGGTGCTGTTGCTCGACGAGCCATTCGGTTCGCTGGATCGGTTGCTGCGTGAGCGGCTCATCAATGAGCTGCGGCCGGTGCTCGATCAGGTGGGCGTCACCGCCGTGCACGTCACCCACGACCATCACGAGGCGTTTGCCCTGGCAGACCGCATCGCCGTGATGGCGACCGGGCGGCTGATGCGCATCGGCACTCCCGAAGAGGTGTGGACCGATCCTCGCACGGCGCCGGTTGCCCGGTTCCTCGGCCACACCAATGTGTTCGACGACGAAGTGCCGCCGGTGCTGGCCGACGCTGCCGGTCGAGGCCAGGCCTTCGTCTTGCGTGCCGACCGCATCGAGGTTGCCGCTGTCGATGACGACGGGTTCGACACCAGCGACGGTCGAGTTGTGCAGCTGCCGGCCGTCGTAGTCCGGCGCCGATTCCGGGGTGATCGCTACGAGCTGCGACTCGAAGCGGACATGGGCGCGACGACGACGACGCTGGATGCCATCACACCTCTTGGCCCGATCGTTGGTACCAGCGTGACGCTGCGCATCGGATCCAGCGCGGTCATCCCGCTCGAGGGCTGAGCTCAGCTCGCTGCAACAAACCGCCGCGGCCGGTTCGGGCCAGTGGCTAGATGCCGAGGTCCTTCAGGTTGTAGTCCTTGATGGCCTCACGAGCGGCGTCATCCCACACGAATTCGTGCTCGCGGCCCACGTTGGGCGCATAGACGAACGGCGTCTCGTCCCCGAAGCGCTTGGCTCGGGCGTCGATCGCCCAGCCGATCACCCGGGACCGCTCGGCGATGTACGCGTCGTCATAGAGCGAGATCGGGTTGTGGACGCCGCCGCTGCGCACCCCGTGCACTGAGCGGCGACGGTGGAAGCCGAAGTTGATGGTGATCCGCGGCCGTTCGGAGGTGTTCGCGAACGAGCCGTGAATGGCCTGACGGCTGGTGATCGCGACGTCGCCTGGGTCGCACACCATCGGGACCGCGTCACCGAGCCGATCCGAGCCGGTGGCCAGGCACATGGCCTTGACGTCCAACTTGCCCGTGCGATGCGAGCCCGGCACCACCCACAGGCCGTTCGTGGCATCGCAGCCGTAGAGCTGGGCCATGAAGTTGAAGCCGTGGGTGCCCTCGTCAAGTTCGGGGTGGTCCCAATGGGTCCAGCCGTCCTGATGCCACGCCACCGAGCCGCCGAGGCCGGGCTGCTTGATCCACACGACCTCGTTGAACGGCGTGAAGTCGGTTCCGTTCAGCGCCTGCGCGACGCCGAGCAGGCCAGGGTGCGCGTACACCCGCAAGCAGGCTTCGGAGAATTGCAGCGAGCCGCTGATGATCTGCACCACCCACTCAGGCGCTCCGTCGGGGGCGGCAGGCTCAATCATCTTGAAGGGATGACGCCCGTGAGCCACGTCGGTGCCGCCGTAGGGGTCGGTCAGCGGGCGGACGAGTGAGACGGCGCGGCTCTGGTGGCCGGTGCCGAGCGCGGGACGGCCGTGACGGTCGGTGGTCGCGTCGGGCGCGGTAGGGCAGCGGTCCAGCATGTCGATGACGTCGGCCTCGATGTCGGCCAGCTCGTCAGGGCCGAGCACCCCAGTGAAGATGTAGAAGCCGCAGCGCGAGTACGCCTCGACGATCTCGGGATGCAGCTGACCGTCGTCGGTGAAGCGGATCGGCCCGCGATTGCCGAGCTGCATGGCTCGCTCGGTGCCCGCGGCCCGGTAGGCGACCATCTCGTTCTCGACGTCGCCGTAGCTGACGATGGGCACCTCGGCCAGTCCCAGCGTTGCTGCACCTGCGCTCATGTCACACCCCCGCACAAGGGTCAGGGGCATGTTGTCGTGCCCCCGCCGTCTGAGTCATTCAACCACGGCCCGTGGGCCTCCTACCGGGGTTGGTCCTAGGTGCCGGGGTCTGGATCCGTTGGCTCGGGCCGGCGCAGCTCGCGTTCGCGGCCGTGTTCGGAGGGTTCCCAGTAGACGTTGGCCGCGACTTCGTCGGGCCGGTACTGCTGGGGCACCCAGCCGCTCGGATCGTCGTGCGGGTACTGGTAGCCGTCTCCGTGGCCGAGCGATGCGGCGCCCTGATAGTGGGCGTCGCGCAGGTGGATGGGCACCTCGCCCGCGCCTGCGGTTCGAGCGTCGGCCTTCGCTCGGCTAAGTGCCACGGTGACCCGGTTCGACTTGGGGGCTGTGGCCAGACGCACGACGGCGTGTGCCAGATTCAGCTGAGCTTCGGGCAGTCCGACGTACTCGACCGCTCGAGCAGCGGCTTCGGCAACCAGCAGGGCCGTGCTGTCGGCCATTCCGATGTCCTCCGACGCCAGGATCACCATGCGGCGGGCGATGAACCGGGCGTCCTCGCCGGCATCGAGCATGCGGGCCAGCCAGTACAGGCCTGCGTCGGGATCCGAGCCGCGCAGCGACTTGATGAATGCGCTGATGGTGTCGTAGTGGCCGTCGGCGCCATAGCGGACGGCCTTGGCGTCGACTGCGTGCTCTGCGTCGCCGAGGGTGACGCGCAGGTGTGACGTTGCGTGTGCCGGGTCGGCTGGAGGTGTGCCGGCCACAGGCGTGTCGGCGGAGCCGGCGGCCACGGCGGCTTGACGGCGGGACGCGAGAGCCACGGCAACCTCGGTGCTGGTGAGGGCGTGGCGGCCGTCGCCGCCGCTGCGGGCCGCAATGTGGTCGACGGCGTCATCGTCGGCGGTCGCGCCCTCCGCAGCCAGAGCCCTGCCGATCAGCGTTCGCAGCGCAACGTCGTCAAGCGGCACCAGGCGGAACAGCGTCGAGCGGGACAGCAGCGGCGGGTTCACCTCGAAGTGAGGGTTCTCGGTGGTGGCGCCGATCAGCACGATCAGGCCGTCCTCGACCGCAGGCAGCAGCGCGTCCTGCTGGGCCTTGTTGAACCGGTGCACCTCGTCCAAGAAGAGGATCGTGCCCCTGCCGAGCTCCCCGATTCGCAGCCGGGCCTCGGCAATGATCTCGCGGACGTCCTTGACGGTGGCGCTGACGGCCGACAGCTCGCAGAACTCTTTGGCAGTGCTGGAGGCGACCACGCGTGCCAGCGTGGTCTTGCCGGTGCCGGGAGGTCCCCACAGGATTACCGACGACAGGCGATCGGCCTCGATCAGCTCCCGCAGCGGCCGGCCAGGAGCGAGCAGGTGGTCCTGACCCACGATTTCGTCGAGCGTTGCGGGTCGCAGCCGGGCCGCGAGCGGGGCTTGGCGGGCCAGGCGCTCCCTGCCCCCAGCCTCGAACAGCCCCTCGCTCACGCCTTGACGGTACGCCGCGGCTCCCGTGCGCCGGCACATCGGGCAGGTGCGCAGCGTCTGCGAATTGTCTCCAGACGTCGTGATCAGAATTCCGGGTGGTCGACCTCGTAGGAGCGGATGCGCTTGGCGAAGCTCAGGTCGTGCCCGGCGGGATCGGAGATCGGAAACATGCGCTCGCCCCAGGGCGCATCGCGCGGCGGGGCCTGCGGTTCCAGGCCTGCGTCGAGCGCTTGCTGGTAGAGCTCGTCGACGTCGTCCACGTGGAAGATCGCCCGGCCCCAGCCGGTCTCGGCCTCGGCCGGGCTGTCCACGGCGATCAGGTTCACGAAACACCCGCCGCTGCGCAGGGTGCTGAACGGTGCATTGTCGCCGCCGTAGCTGAGCCGGAAGCCCAAGGCCAGATAGAAGCGGACCGATGCCGACATGTCGGGGGTCCGCAAGGTGATCGCATTGATCGACTCGACGCTTGCCACAGCCACATTCTCGCGTTGCGAGCCTGTGGCTCGCCAGCGTGCTCGCCTCCCTAGCCTGAAGTGATGAGCACGTACTCCCACGTGGAACTGCTTCCCACGGGTCCCGCCGATGTGACCTACCGGCACCTCACGTCGGATCACGTCTCGACCATCACGGCTGCGGGTCGACGTTTCCTGCAGGTCGAACCTGAGGCGCTGCGGCTGCTCACAGCCGAGGCCATGCGCGACATCGCTCACTTGTTTCGCACCGACCACCTGGCAGCGTTCGCTGCGATCCTCGACGATCCTGAAGCGTCGGACAACGACCGGTTCGTGGCCCTCGAACTGCTCAAGAACGCCAACATTGCCGCTGGGGGAGTGCTGCCCAGCTGCCAGGACACCGGCACGGCGATCATCTGGGGCCACAAGGGCGAACGTGTGCTCACCGGCACCGACGACGACCCGGACTTCGACGACGCCGAGGCCATCTCCCAAGGAGTGGCTGACACCTACCTGACGTCAAACCTGCGTTACTCGCAGCTCGCCCCGCTCGACATGTTCACCGAGATCAACACCGGCAACAATCTGCCCGCCCAGATCGAGATCTACGCCTCGCCGGGAGACGAATACGAGCTGGTCTTCATGGCCAAGGGGGGAGGCTCGGCCAATAAGAGCTTCCTGTTCCAGGAGACCAAGGCGCTGCTCAATCCTGAGAGCCTCACCCGCTTCCTTGACACCACCCTGCGCACGCTGGGCACCTCCGCCTGCCCGCCGTACCACCTTGCGGTCGTCATCGGCGGCACGTCGGCGGAGTTCGCCGTCAAGGTCGCCAAGTACGCCTCGGCAAAGTATCTCGACACCCTGCCCACGGCGGGCAGCGAGGCCGGGCACGGCTTCCGCGACCTCGAGTGGGAGCAGCGCATCCTGGAGCTCACCCGCGAGTTCGGCATCGGGGCGCAATTCGGCGGCAAGTACTTCTGCCACGACGTGCGGGTGGTGCGCCTGCCCCGCCACGGCGCCAGCTGCCCCGTGGCGATCGCAGTGTCGTGCTCCGCCGACCGTCAAGCGCTCGGGCGGATCACCGCGGACGGCATCTTCCTCGAACAGCTCGAGACCGACCCGGCCCGCTTCCTGCCCGCCACCGAGGAGCAGCAGTTGTCGAGCGCCGTCGTGCCGATCGACTTGAGCCAGCCGATGGACGCCATCCTCAACCAGCTCACCCAGCACCCTGTCAAGACCCGGCTGTCGCTGACCGGCACGCTGGTGGTTGCCCGCGACATCGCCCACGTGAAGCTGAAGGAGCGTCTCGACGCCGGCGACGGCCTGCCCGACTACCTGCGCGATCTTCCCGTGTACTACGCCGGGCCTGCCAAGACTCCCGAGGGCTACGCCTCAGGCTCGTTCGGTCCTACCACCGCCGGGCGCATGGACTCCTACGTCGAGCAGTTCCAGGCCGCCGGCGGCAGCCTCGTCATGCTCGCCAAGGGCAACCGGTCCCGCCAGGTCACCGAGGCGTGCGCCCGCTACGGCGGTTTCTACCTCGGCTCCATCGGCGGTCCAGCCGCTCGGCTTGCCAAGGACTCGATCCGCAAGGTCGAGGTCCTCGAATACCCCGAGCTGGGCATGGAAGCCGTCTGGCAGATCGAGGTGGAGAACTTTCCCGCGTTCATCGTGATCGACGACAAGGGCAACGACTTCTTCAGCGAGGTCTCCACCCCAGTGCACATCCAGTGACTAGTGCGAGCGAAGGGGCTTCGCCCCCGCTCGCGACAATAGAAGCGAAGGGGCTTCGCCCCCGCTCGCGACAATAGAAGCTTCTGCAGCGAGCGCACCTGCCTTCGCGTCTCCTCAGTCGCGCCAGAACAGCGCCACTTCGATCGGGTTGATATCGCCCACCGTGAACCAGATTGATGCTGCGATGCCCGCCAATGCCAGAAGGATCATCGTGATGACGGTCGAGCGAGGCAGCTTGCCCTCGGCGTCCGATGGCAAACGCTCGCGCACCTTGCGCAACAGGCGATCCGCCCAGGCCACGTCACGGGCCAGGATCGCCAGACCCACGGCGACCACCAGCATTCCCGGTCCAGGCAGCGGCATCAGGATGATGCCGAGCACCACGACGCCAAGTCCGAGTCCAATCCGGGCCAGGCGGATGATCGAGTTTTGCCAGGCCTTCTGCCGGGTCGGCTCGCGCTCGCCGGTTGCCAGTTCGGCTTCGATCGCGGCGTGGCGGAAGCGCTCGCCACGTTCGGAACCCTGTCCGGCGGTGCCGGAGGGTGAGGCGTCGATGTTCATGGTCTCCGCTTCCGGTGTTCCGGCATCGGTTCGCTGGGTCTGATTGTCGTCCATGTTCAGATCGAGTCGGCCCTCTCGGACAGTTGAAATGGTTGTCCGATTACTGGCTTGTCCCCGGCGGCAGGGCATCGCGTCGCAATAGTGTGGCGTGCCCGCCCGCGAAACCGCGCGCAAACCCCACCAGGAGAGCCGACGATGCCCACCGTCGACAAGTCGACCCCCATCAGCTGGACCGTAGGTGATGCCCGCATCACCCGTATCGCCGAGCTCGAAGTGCATTGGCCCTTCGGCATCCTGCTGCCCGGAGCTGAGGACCTCATCGACGACTACGACTGGCTGCGCCCCGATTTCGTCACCGACGACGGCCGCATGCGTCTGTCGATGCACTCGCTGGTCATCGAATCGGCGGGCATGCGCATCATCGTCGACACATGCGTCGGCAACGACAAGTCACGCCCGGGTGCGCCGCCGTTCGAGAATCTCTCCACCCCGTTTCTCGAAGACCTCGACGCAGCGGGATTCCCACCCGAGACAATCGACGTCGTTGTCTGCACCCATCTGCATGTCGATCACGTCGGCTGGAACACCCGGCTTGTCGACGGCGCATGGGTACCGACCTTCGGAAACGCCAAGTACCTGTTCGTGCAGGCCGAATACGACTACTGGCGAGCGGAGCCGCAGGATTACGGCCCGGTGTTCGAGGACTCGGTGCAGCCGGTCATGGACGCTGAGCTCGCGGAACTTGTGGCTCCCGACCACCGGATCAACGACGAGGTCTGGCTGGAATCGACGCCCGGCCACACCCCGGGCCACGCCAGCGTGATCATCTCCTCGGCAGGAGAGCGGGCGGTCATTACGGGCGACATGATCCACCACCCGCTCCAGTTCGCCCATCCCGACCTGGCCTCCAGTGCCGATTACTCCGCCGATGGCACCTCAACCGCAACCCGGCTCGATGCCTTTCCCCGGTGGTCCGACGGACGGCTCGTCATCGGCACTCACTTCGCCGGGCGCACTGCCGGCCACATCACCGCAACCGACGAGCCCAGCACTTGGCGCTTCGCCCCCTAGACGGGTCGCGGCCCCTAGCCGCGGGGCACACGGGGCTCGCGGGGCAGTCGCAGAATGCGCTCGCCGATGATGTTGCGCAGGATCTGAGTGGTGCCTCCCATGATCGTGTAGGCGGGCGCATAGGTCACGTTGCGCGACACCCGGTTCGCACGCATCGTCTGGGAGAAGCTGTTGTTCAGCTCGCCCACCAGGTTCTCGACGGGCACCGCCACCTCGTCGAAGAACACCTCGTTGAAGTGCGCATCGCCGGATGCATCCCGGATCGGCCGTACCTCGATGCCAGGGCTGTCCATCGGCACGATCAGTTCGCTCATGCCCTTGTGCGGCGGCGAATCGGGATCGGTCCGGCAGATCAGGTAGCACCAGTTGGCCGTGGCTGCGCCGCTCGTCCAGATCTTCTGGCCGTTCACGATGAACCGGTCGCCGTCGCGCACCGCTGTGGTCCCGATGGCGGCAACGTCGGAACCCGCATCAGGCTCGGACATCCCGATGCACCAGCGAGAGCGTCCCGCACGCATCTCGGGCAGGAACCTGGCCTGCTGTTGTGGCGTGCCATAGGCGAGCAGCACGGGGCCGATCTGGCGGTCGGGAAAGAACGAGCTGGCCATGGGTGCACCGCCCAGCAGGAGCTGCTCGGTCACCACGAACCGCTCGACCTCGGGCCGCCCGTCGCCCCCGGCCGAGGTCGGCCAGCACATCCCTATCCAGCCGCGATCTCCCAGCCGCGCCGTGAACTCATCGGAATAGCCGACCAGCCAGCCATCGTCGATCGTGAACAGGTCTGCCGTGGCTTCGCGCACCCACGCGGCCGCCTCATCAGCCAGATCTGTCAGCTCTTGGGGCCAGCGGTAATCCACCGCCAGGACAGTAGATGGCCTCGACCCCCAGGGTCAGTGCACAGATTGGTTGCCTCAGATCAGGAGGTTCGCTCGGAGCATCTCGAGTGCTGCGGGGTCGAGACCGTGGGCCAGCAGATACCCCTCGGCGCCTGCACGCCTGCCATTGCTTCCCGCACGCCCGAACCGATCGTCGAGCTCTGCCAGAACTGACGCCATCACCCCACGGGGAGCGCTGAGAATCGCCCGCACGTCGTCGATCGGGATGCCGATCTGCGCGAATTGCGGCGTCAGCTCCTTGATGCGCTGGTGAGACCGCAGCTCGTTGGACAGGCAGTAGTCGTCGAGCACTACCTCACGGTTCACACCGAGCGCTTCCAGCAGCAGCGCCGATGCGATGCCGCTGCGGTCCTTGCCGGCGGTGCAGTGGAACAGCATCGGGAGATAGTCCACGTCGGCCGCAATCGTTACGAACTGAGCGAACCGCTCGCCGTAGGTGCTGATCATCTTCAGATAGAGCTCGGCCATGTCGCCCTCGGAGACCGACCGCAGCCGGCCTTCGAAGATCTGATCCACCAAGCTGATGTCGCCGTCCACCGTGTCGCCGACCGGCAGGGAAATGTGCGAGGTGACACCGGGCCACAGCCGAGAGCGGTCCCGCTCGATCTCCGGTCCCGCACGGAAGTCCACCACCGTGCGGATGCCGCGGCTGCCCAACTCGGAGAGGTCGTCGTCGGTCAGCGCGCTCAGCCGATCAGAGCGGAACAACGCCCCCGTCCGCACCCGTCTACCGCTCGCTGCGGGATAGCCGCCCACATCGCGGCAGTTCCTCGCACCCTCCAGCACCACTACGGCATCGGTACGCACGGGCTCGCAGGCTAACCACCGGCGCACTACCGTCGCCGCTCATGCGTGCAGTGGTGATTCCCGAATACGGCGGTGTCGATGTGCTCGAGGTGCGAGACGTGCCCGCGCCGGTGCCCGGACCCGACGAAGTGCTGGTGGACGTGGTCTGCTCGGCCATGAACCGGGCCGACCTTCTCCAACGGATGGGCCTCTACCCCGCTCCGGGTCGCAAGCCCGACATCGAGATTCCAGGCCTGGAATTCGCCGGGACCATCGCGGAGCTGGGCGGGCGCGTCACCGGGTGGTCCGTTGGCGACGAGGTCATGGGGATCACCTCGGGTGGCGCCAAAGCAGAGCAGGTCGTGACCCATGAGCGCATGCTGCAACGCATCCCCGCCTCGGTGACGCTGCGCGATGCCGCCGCCATTCCCGAAGTGTTCATGACGGCTCACGATGCGCTGATGACTCAGGGCGGGCTGGCCTCGGGCGCCACGGCGCTGGTGCACGCCGGAGCGTCGGGCGTGGGCACCGCTGCCATCCAGATTGCCAAGGCCATCGGCGCCCGCATAGCGGTCACCTGCTCGACCTCCAAGGTGGCGGCGTGCACCGACCTCGGGGCAGATCTCGTCGTCGACTACACCGGGGCCGACTTTGCCGAGGCAGTCAAGGAGTGGACCGGCGGCCGCGGCGTCGACGTGGTCCTCGACGTGATCGGCGGCGACTACCTGGCCCGAAACATCGCGTCGGTGCGCATCCAGGGCCGCATCATCCAAGTCGGCGTCATGGGGGCGCCGATGGCCACGTTCGGTCTTGGCGCGTTGCTGCCGAAGCGGGCGGCGCTCATCGGAACCGTGCTGCGCTCGCGGCCTATCGAGCAGAAGATCGATGCCAATCAGCGGTTCTGCGCCGAGCTGCTGCCCCGATTCGACGACGGCTCGCTGCGGCCGGTGATCGACTCTCGCTTTGCCCTCGACGACATCGCCGAGGCCCACAGCTACATGGCAACCAACGCGAACGTCGGCAAGATCCTGCTGGATGTGAGCTAGCGCCGATCAGGCGCTGCACATCTCGCGAGACGGCTAGCGGGCCTCGATCGGCACATAGTTGCGCTCGCCGAGACCGGTGTACTTCTGGCGGGGCCGGTAGATCTTCTGCTCGGGATCGCCGAGCATCTCCACCCAGTGCGCCAGCCAGCCGGGCGTGCGCCCGATGGCGAACAGCACCGTGAACATGTCCATCGGGAAGCCCATCGCCTCATAGATGAGTCCCGAGTAGAAGTCCACGTTCGGGTACAGCCGACGGTCCTTGAAGTACGAGTCGCTGAGCGCGACCTCCTCGAGCTTCATGGCGATGTCCAGCAGCGGATTCAGCCCGGTCACCTTGAACACCGCGTCGGCAGTCTCCTTGATGATCTTTGCTCGCGGGTCGTAGTTCTTGTAGACGCGGTGGCCGAAGCCCTGCAGCAGCACCTCACCGGACTTCGCCCGCTCGACGTAGGACGCCACGTTGTCGAAGTCGCCGATCTCGTGCAGCATCCGGATGACCTGCTCGTTTGCGCCGCCGTGCAGCGGCCCGTACAGGCCGCAGGTGGCCGCTGCCACCGCCGAGTACGGATCGGCACGGCTCGAGCCGACCGTGCGCATCGTGGTGGTGGAGCAGTTCTGCTCGTGGTCGGCATGCAGGATGAACAGCACGTCCAGCGCCCGCGTCAGCGTCGGGTCGGGTTCGTAGTCGGGGTCGGCCACGCTCCACATCATCCGCAGGAAGTTGGCCGTGTAGCTCAGGTGATTCACCGGGTACTCGTAGGGCAGCCCCATCCGGTTGCGGTAGGTGAACGCCGCCATCGTCGGCATCTTGGCCATCAGCCGGATGATCTGCACCAGCCGTGTGTAGGGATCGTCGATGTCCTTCGCCTCGGGGTAGAACGTGGACAGCGCGGCGATCGTGGACACCAGGGTGCCCATGGGGTGGGCGTCGTAGCGGAAGCCCTTGATGAAGCGCGTGATGTCCTCGTGCACGTAGGTGTGGAACGTGATGTGGTGGATCCACTCGGCTGCCTCGGCCTCGGTGGGAAGCTCGCCGTGAATGATCAAGTAGGCAACCTCGAGGAAGCTGGATTTCTCGGCCAGCTGCTCGATGGGGTAGCCCCGGTAGCGCAGGATTCCCTCGTCCCCGTCGATGAAGGTGATCTTGGAGTCGCAGTTGGCTGTCGAGAGGTAGGCCGGGTCGTAGAACCACAGACCCCTGTCCAGCCCGCGCAACGCGGCGGCGGAGATCGTGCCGTTGACCACGGGAACGGTCACCGACTGTCCCGAGCGGTTGTCGGTGATCGTGAAGCTGTCCTCTGCCATCAGTCCCCCTCGTTCGCCTCGCCGAATGTACCCAATTGGAGGCCTTTCTGCGATTCCAACGGCTGCACGAATCCGGTCGGCAGGCTCACAGCGGAGAGTTGTCGTGGCGGCGATAGCGAAGCCGTTCGCGCTTGGTGGCCAGCATGTCGAGCGTGTCGATGAGCTCCCGGCGTGTGACCGCGGGGTCGATGACGCTGTCGACATAACCCCGCTCGGCGGCGACATACGGGTTCAGATACGTGTCCTCATAATCGGAGACGTATTCGGCGACCTCGCCCTCATCTGCGCCTCGGCGAAGGATCTGGGCCGCTTGGGACGCACCCATCACGGCGAGTTCGGCGGTCGGCCACGCCAGGTACACGTCGTTGCCCATCGTCTTGGAGTCCATGACGATGTATGCGCCGCCGTACGACTTGCGCAGCACGACAGCGACGCGCGGCACGGTGGCCCGGGCATAGGCGAAGGCCAGTTGGGCGCCGTGGCGGATCATCCCGCGCCACTCGAGGTCCTTGCCGGGGTAGAAGCCCGGCGTGTCCACCAAGGTGACGAGCGGCAGGCCGAAGGCGTCGCAGAAGTTGACGAAGCGGGCGCCTTTCTGGCTTGCGGCAATGTCCAGCGTTCCCGCGATGCTCATCGGCTGGTTCGCCAGCACGCCCACGGCGTAGCCACCCATCGAAGCGAAGCCCGTCACCAAGTTCGGCGCCCAGGCCGCCCTCAACTCGACGAAGCAGCCGTCGTCGATGAGTTCGGCGATGATGTCGCGGACGTCGTAGGCGCCCGTCGGCACCGAAGGCAGCAGGTCGCCTGCTTCGGGTGTCAGCCGGTCGCGCGGGTCGCTGGTCTCTATGAGCGGCGGCAACTCGTCGCAGTGCAATGGCAGGTAGCCCAGCATCTCGGTCAGCACCTCGAGCACGTTGCCGGCCGAGGTGACTGCCGATGCTGTCCCTGAAGCACTGGCATGGATCGAGGCGCCCCCCAGCTCGTCAGGCCCGATCGCCACACCGGTCATCTCGCGCACCGGGACCGGGCCGCTCACGAAGGCGTACGCATCCTCGGACATCACGACGATGTCGGACAGCCCGATCAGCAGCGCGATGCCCGAGATGGCCTGTCCGGTGACTCCGGCCAGGATCGGGACCACGCCCGAGCACCGCACGAGGACCCGTGCGGCCTCGCCCCAGCCGTGCAACGCAGCGACGCCGTGGTTCGCGTCGGCTCCGCTGGAGGACAGCATGAGGACCACAGGCAGGCGCTTGGCGAGCGCCGTTTGAAGGCCGGCGACGATGGTCTCGCTGTCGGCAGGTGCGAGGGCGCCTCGCCGGTGGGGACTGTCGGCGGAGATGAGGATGGCTGCGCGCCCGCCGAGGGCGACGATGCCGGCGGTGACATGTCCACTTGCGCCGGCGCGCAGCTGCAGGTCCACTGTCGTGAGGCTATGCCCCCACCGGACTGTGTCATGAATCAGGCTGGCCGGCCGCCGCAAGGCTCACGCAGCAGTGACGCCAGGGATGCGACGGGACACGCTGCGCATCACCGAGCGGAGCACATCGCGGGCTGCCGCCGCCGGCGCCGAGAGCATGCCGCGGCGGCGGATGGCCAGCGCGACCTGGCGGGGAGGCAGGCCTGCAACGGTGAGCACGCTCCAGTCGCCTCGATCGGTCCAGACCGGAATCGAGGTGATGGGCACGATGGCCGGTCCGTAGCCCTGAAACGCCAGTGTGGCGGTCAGCCGAATGCCGTCGAGCTGCGCCAATGTCCGCAGCGTGACACCGTGCCGAGCCGCGACCGAGTCGATGAGCATCCGCATTGCAGAACCGGGCGGACCGAGCAGCATCTCGTGCTGTTCGAGTTCTACGAAGCCCACTTCGCGGTCGCCGAGCGCCGCCAGCGCGTGCCCAGTGGGAGCGATGACGACGAATTCCTCGGTGAACAGAGGCGTGGTGACCAACTCCTCGTGGTCGACCGGGGCATTCACCACGGCGAGGTCGAGTTCGCCGCCTTCGAGCAGGCGTGTCAGCGCAAGCGTGGTGGAATCGACCACCGTGGCGTCGACATCAGGGTGGCGCCGGCGCAACTCGTCCAGAAAGGGCGGCAACAGCCACCTGCCGGGGGTCCCGATGATGCCGAGATGGACGTCGCCGGTGACATGGGACGTCATCGACGCCACGTCGGCTCGCATGGAGGCAATCTCGCCGTTGATGCGCTTGATGCGCGCCAGCACCACCTCGCCCTCGGGCGTCAAGGACCCGACTGCTCGATCCACGAGCACCGCGCCCAACTCTTCCTCCAGTTTCGCAATATGGCTCGACACGTTGGACTGCACGGTGTGCAGCGCACGTGCGGCTGCCGAGAAGCGGCCATGAGCAGCAACTGCAGACAGCGCATCGAGGTACTTCAGGTCCATTCGGCCACGCTAGCGCGCCGCGGCTGACCATCTCTCAAAGAGATTGAAACTATCTGTGCTAACTGCTGGCCAGATAATGAAGCCAGAGCTAATTTGTTCTTGAGCGGTTACACCAAATCGCTCGACATATCGCACCGCCGCACGGTGTCCCCCCCACCCGGCGGGCGAGCGCCGGATCGGAAGCCCCCGCTCCGACCGGCAACAGGTCCAAGCGTTACCCACGCCCAGAGACCTCAGCGAAGAAGCCGGCCCGCCCCCCGGGCCGGCTTCCTCGCGCCGGGGCCGAAAAGTGCTGCAGCCGTGCCGATCCAGCAGTGCCCAGCCGGAGGTGCCCAGCCGGCGGTGCCGAGCCCGACTAGAGCGAGGCCCGGATGATGTTGAGCGCCGAGCCGGCCTTGAACCACTTCACCTGTTCGGCACTGAAGGTGTGGTCGGTGTCGAATGAGATTGTCTCGCCCGACGGCTTGCGCACCTCGACCGTGACGGTCCGTCCCGGCGCCAGGTCGGCAAGGCCCCGCACCGAGATCCGGTCGTCGGGGCCGATGCGGTCGTAGTCGGCCGGATCGGCGAACGTGAGCGGCAGCATGCCCTGCTTCTTCAGGTTGGTCTCGTGGATGCGGGCGAAACTTCGGCACAGCGCAACGAGAGCGCCCCGGAAGCGAGGCTCCATGGCGGCGTGCTCGCGGCTCGATCCTTCGCCCATGTTCTCGTCGCCGATCACCACCCAGTTCACGCCGGCATCGTGGTACGCCTTCGCGATCTCGGGATACGGCTGCGTCTCGCCCGTCAGCTGATTCTTGCCGTGGCCCACTTCGTAACCCTCGAAGGCATTCACTGCGCCCAGGTACAGGTTCCCCGAGATGTTCTCGAGGTGACCCCGGTAGCGAAGCCAAGGACCGGCCATCGAGATGTGGTCGGTGGTGAACTTGCCCTGAGCCTTGACCAGCACGGGCAGGTCTTCGTAGTCGTTGCCATCCCACGCCTCGAACGGCGCCAGCACCTGCAGGCGATCCGAGCTCGGCGAGACGCGCACATCCACGCCGCCCCGATCCGTGGGCGGTGCCACAAAGCCGCTCTCGCCAGGGTCGAAGCCGGCAGGCGGCAGTTCGACGCCCACCGGAGTCGGCAGCGAGACCGGCTCGCCGGAATCGGTGTGCAGCACGCCGTTGACCGGGTCGAAGTCGAGCGTTCCCGCCAGCGCCAGCGCCATGACGGTCTCGGGCGAGGTCACGAACGCCAACGTCGCTGCGTCACCGTCGTTGCGCTTGGGGAAATTGCGGTTGTAGGAGGTGACGATCACATTGGCTTTGCCCGGGACATAGTTCTCGTCGCCGGAGCGGTCCCACTGGCCGATGCAGGGTCCGCAGGCATTGGCCAGCACGGTGGCGCCCAGCGCTTCGAAGTCGGCAAGCAGGCCGTCACGCTCGATGGTGGCGCGCACCTGTTCTGAACCGGGGGTCACGAGCAGCTGTGTCCGTGCCCGCAAGCCCTTCGCCGCGGCGTCACGGGCGATAGAGGCCGCCCGGGTGATGTCCTCGTAGCTCGAGTTGGTGCAGCTGCCGATGAGCGCTGCGCTGATGTCGAGCGGCCAGCCCTGGGTGCGGGCCTCCGCGCCTAGCGCGGACACCTCGCGGGCGAGATCGGGCGTGTGGGGGCCGTTGATGTGAGGGCGAAGCTGGGACAGGTCGATCTCGATGACCTGGTCGTAATGGGCCTCCGGATCGGCCATGGCGGCGTCATCGGGGCGCAGGTGCTCGGCGACCGCATCGGCCGCGGCGGCGACCGCCTCGCGCCCGGTTGCTGCCAGGTAACGGGACATCGCAGCGTCGTAGCCGAACAGCGACGTGGTGGCGCCGATCTCGGCACCCATGTTGCAGATAGTCCCTTTGCCGGTTGCGCTCAGCGACTCGGCTCCGGGCCCGAAGTACTCCACGATGGCTCCGGTGCCGCCTGACACCGTGAGGATCTCGGCCACCTTCAAGATCACGTCTTTGGGCGCGCTCCAGCCCGACAGCTCGCCGGTGAGCTTCACGCCGATCACCTTGGGCCAGCGCACGTTCCAGGCGAATCCGGTCATCACGTCCACTGCATCCGCGCCGCCGACGCCCACCGCGATCATGCCCAGCCCGCCCGCGTTGGGGGTGTGGCTGTCGGTGCCGATCATCATCCCGCCGGGGAAGGCGTACTGCTCCAGCACGACCTGGTGGATGATGCCGCTGCCGGGCTTCCAGAACCCCGCGCCGTAGCGGGCACTGACGCTTTCGAGGAAGTCGTACACCTCTTCGTTGTTCTCTGTGGCCGCCAGCAGGTCGCGCTTGCCGTCCTCGCGAGCCTGGATCAGGTGGTCGCAGTGTGTCGTGGTGGGCACCGCGACCTCGTCCAGTCCCGCGGTCATGAATTGCAGCCACGCCATCTGCGCGGTGGCGTCCTGCATGGCGACACGATCCGGCTCCAGGTCGACATAGGAGACGGCGCGCTCAAGGGACTGCTCACGGCTCGACAGGTGCGCGATGAGGATCTTCTCTGACAGTGTGAGCGCGCGCCCCAGGCGCTCACGCCCGAATGACACGGCATCTGCCAGGCCGGCGTACACCTCTTCGATCAACTCGATCGGAGTACTCGCGTGAACAGCCATGGACAACTCCCCGTTCGCAGGCGGAATTGCCGGCAGGTGTACGCATCTGCAGCGGGACGCGTTGCCCGCCGGCCAAGGCAACAATCTAAGAGGTTCACCCTGTCGTGACCTCCTGGGCCAAAGAGTCCATTGCAGCAGGGCAGCCTCGGCAATGAATTTCATTCATTACTAAGGTCCTCATGTGACTGCGGGTGGTGCCCCGCTGGCACCGACCTATGAACCGGATGAAACGCCGACCGGTCGGATTGCCGCGGGTGTCGCCGTCCAGCTGTCGTTGCTGATGGTCGTTCCGTTGGCAATCCTGCCGGCGCTGGTGAGCCAGCTCGCCGGCGAGACACACGCGGTCGCTGCACGCGCAGTCGTCGTCTCCATGGTCGTGTGCGGTGTCACGACGCTGTTTCTGACGGTGCGCCTCGGGCGCCTGCGCAGCGACGGTCTCTACGTGGCCACCGTCGACTTGGTCAGCCTGCCGTTCTGCATCCTGGCGCTGGCGAGCGGCGGGCCCGCCACGCTGGCAGCGCTGGTCGTCGTCTCGGGACTGTTCCAGGTTGCGATCGGCCTGAGGCTGTCGTACCTGCGTCGGCTGGTGACGCCGCAGGTGCGCGGCACGGTCTTGATCCTGGCATTCGCCTCTTTGGTGCCGGTGCTCGCAGATGCCGGAAGCTCGATGGAGCAGCGACTCGATTGGTTCGTGCCGGTCAGCATTGTCGGGACCGCTGCGACGATCGTGCTCATAGCGATCTGGGGACCGAGGTCGTGGCGCATCTGGGCCCCGGCGATGGGATTGGCAGTTGGACTTGGCGTGGCAGCCGCCCTCGGTGCCTACGACTTCGATCTCGTGGCTGACGCTGAGTGGCTCGGGTTCGGCGATGTCGGCGCCAGCCCGGGCTGGGACATCGACTACGAGACGTTCTTGTCGATGCTGCCGTCGTTCCTCATCGTGTCGTTCGCAATCCTCGTTCGCATGCAGGGCATCTCGTCGAATACCCAGATGGTCTCGTGGCGGACCCGACGCACTCTGGATTTCAGAGAGGTCCAGCGTGCCAACTGGCGCACGGGCCTCGGGACGATGCTCGCGGGTGCCGGAGGCGCTTTGCCGGTGACGATCGCGGGCGTCGGGCCCGCGTTCATTCACCAAACGCGGTGCGCGTCGCGCCGCATGGGCGCTCTCGCGGGCTGCTTCTTTCTGCTCGCTGCATTTGTTCCCAAGCTGAGAGCCATAGCGGTGGCTGTGCCGCGCCCGATCTTGGCCGCCTACGTCATCGTCGCACTGGTTCCCCTGGTCCTGCGGGTGGTGATCGGCTCGGTGCAACGCTTGCGCAGCCTTCGAGAGGCCTTGGTGATGGTGGCACCCATCGTCGTGGGACTCTGCGTCGAATTCGGTGTGCTGTCGCTGCCTGCGGGGGCCGTGGGGGACGCCGTGACTCAGAACGGCCTCACGGCTGGGAGCTTGGTGTTGGTCATCGCGGCAGTAGCGAACAGCTTCGTCGGACGTCGTGCGAGTCTCGAAATCGAGATCAGTGCCCGCAGCACGGCTGAGCTGACGCAGTTCGTGGCCAACTTTGCGGCCAGGCGGCGGCGCGATGCCGAGAGCGTGGCGAGACTCGAAGCTGCAGCAGAGGAAGCGCTCGCAGTCCTCAGCGAGCAGGCTTCTTCAGGTTTGGCGACGACCCGGCGGCGAGTGCGGGTGACCATGAGGATGGACCGTTCCGGGACAATGCTGGAGTTCTTGAGCGCGCCGAACGAAGGGCAGAACCTCGAGGAACGCATCGCGCTGCTCGCCGAGCCCGAAGCCGAGATCATGGAGACCACGATCGAGCGTGACGCCGCGCTGCGGCTGTTGCGGCACTACGCGAGCGACGTCAGCCACCGGCAATACCTGGAGGCCGAGATCCTCACCGCGATGGTGCCGATCGGCAGTTCCCGCCACCGACCCGAATCGAGAGAACCTCAGGGCCTCACTTCGTAGTAAAGGTTGGCGGCGTCGCTGAAGTCGTGCTGTTCGAAGCGTGTGAACCCAGCGGCCGCCGTCAGCTCACGCGCCTTGTCCGGATAGAGGCCCAGCGTGCCCAGTCCCATGCCGTCGGGCTCGCTGAGCGCCGACTGGAGGCAGCTGGTGATCGAGAACCCATAGAACATGGCCAGCATCGGGTTGCGCTGGTCTTGGGAGAAGTCGCCCCTGGAGCGAATGTCCTTGATGAGCAGCGTGCCGTCGGGCGCGAGCGCGGCCCGGATCGCCTCGAGCGCGACGTCGGGCCGGGGCATGTCGTGCAGGCAGTCGAACGTCAGCGCCAGGTCGAAGTCGCCGGTGTCGGGGGCGTCGGCCGCTCCCGCCTCCACGAACGTCGCGTTCTCGAGACCGGCCTCCTCGGCGCGCTCTCGGGCCTGTTCGACGGCAATGGCGGATGGGTCGAAGCCGACCACTTCGGTGTTCGGCCATTTCTCGGCGATCAAACATGCCGAGACACCGGCGCCGCAGCCCACATCGAGCACCTTGGCGCCGCGTTCGAGCTTTGCGACGACGCCGTCAAGACCCGTCAGGATGGCCGAGGTGAGATTCTGACGGCTGAACGGGCCGGTGGTGCGGGCCAGGCCGGCAGCCGCCCGGGGTCCCTGCTGCTCGTAGGTCATGCCAATTCCCGTGCGGAACGACTCGATGATGAGGTCTAGCGCCGTGTCGCCCAAGCCGCCACGGAATGCACCCATGGCGAAGTGCAATGAGCCCTCTTCGTCGACCAGCAGTGCTTCGGCCTCGGGCGACAACGAGAATGCGCCGTCGTTGTGCGTGATGAGGCGGGCCGCTGCGACGCCGTACAGCCACTCTCGCACCAGCCGCTCGTTGAGTCCGGTCGCCTCGGCGACATCGTGACTCGTGGCTGGCTGAGTGTCGGCCAGCGCCCCGAAGAGCCCGAGTTCGTCGCCGATGTGCAGCATCGACGACACCATTTCGCCCATCTTGTAGGACCACACCTGGAAGGCGAACTTGCCCAGCCGGTCCGGATCGATCTCACGCCGCTCACTCGCGATTGCCTCAGCCATCTGCGAGACGCTACCCGCGCCCCGGACGCGGTTCCCTCGGAAGCACGCCCCTTGCACCCGTCGCTGGAGCCTGTACGCCCTCAGCGGCGGCAGAGGGGGTCGTCACCGGCGGAGGGTTGGTGGAAGCACAGGATCGCTTCCCGCCCGACGTAGGTGAACTCCCACGGCTCGGGCACCGGGCCTTGCTGGCCGCCATCAGGCGGGTAGCTCGGGATCCAACCGTGCTTCTTGGCGTTCGCGAAGTTGTCGGCTGACAGCCACTTGTAGGCGGGCGTTCGCCCAAAGTTGTAATACCCACGCTGGCCGATGTCGATCGCGTACCCCGTGTGGTGCTTGGAGTAGCCCGGCGGCGCCGACATCGTCAGGCGCTCGGAAAGATCGTCGATCCCATACGGCGCCTCGTAGGGCCGCAAGAACACCTCTCGCTGGTACCGGTGCCCCCGGTAGGCGGAGTTCAATTCCAGCTCGTAACCGTGCGCGGCAGCGTCTTGCGCCAAGGCCAGCCATGCCGCCGCTGCGGGGCGTTGCAGCGCCAGGCCGTCATCGACGAGACGCATCAGCGCGTAGTTCGCCGGCAAGGGTCGGCGCTGGTAGCCACGGTCTTCGGCGCTGGCTCGTATGTGTTCGTCCATCTCCGCCGAGTCGGTGATCGTCGGTGCGCTGTAGGTCGACGACAGGTTCGGCAGCGCTGCGGTGTTGAACAGCTGGTTGAACTCCGGCCCCGTGAAGTACGGGAACGACAGCGAATGGACGCCCGCAGGCACCGGCTCCTGCCAACGCGACTTGGGTTCGTCGACGGGTGGCGGGGGTGCCCATGGCCCGGTGATCGGTTCGTCGACCCAGGCTTGGGGCTCGGCGACTGCGGCCCCAAGCGCGCTCGGGGAAACGAGGGTCGTCAGACCGAAGGTCAGAGCTGCAATGGCCCAGCAGCAGCGTCGCCAGCGTCGGGCAAGAATCTCAGGTGACACCAGCAGGCTCATCGGTACCCACAAGCGTGCGGTACAGATCGGCGTAGAGACCATTTGCGGCGAGCAGATCGAGATGGCGACCCTGCTCGACGAGGCGCCCACGATCGAGCACCAGGATCTGGTCGGCGTCGGTGATGGTCGAAAGCCGGTGAGCGATGACCACCGCAGTGCGGCCGGCGAGCGCTGTCGCGAGCGCGCTTTGCACCAAGGATTCATTCTCGCTGTCGAGGTGACTGGTGGCCTCGTCGAGCACCACGATGGCGGGGCGCTTCAACAGCACCCGGGCTATGGCCAGACGCTGCTTCTCGCCGCCCGACAGCCGGTAGCCGCGCTCGCCCACGACGGTGTTCCAGCCGTCGGGCAGGCTCAGGATGAGCTCGTCGATGTGTGCGGCCCGGCACGCCTCAAACAGCTCGGCGTCGGTGGCCCCGGGCTGGGCGTAGCGCAGGTTGGCGGCGATGGTGTCGTGGAACAGGTGCGGGTCCTGCGAGACGACGCCGATGTTGGACCGCAAAGACTCCGTCGTGACCTCGCGCACGTCGTGCCCGTCGATGAGCAACGCGCCGCTGTCGATGTCGTACAGGCGGACTACGAGCGCAGCGAGCGTCGTCTTGCCTGCGCCCGACGGCCCGACGAGCGCGACCGTCTGGCCCGGTTCGATGACTGCGGACACGCCTTCGAGCACCGGTCCGGCCCGAGCAACGCTCGAGGGCGCCGCTGTCACGCCATTGGGTTGCTCGGGCGGCGTCACCACGCCGCCCAGTTCGGCAAGAACGCTGCTGTCGGCAGGGGGATAGGTGAACGTCACGTCCCGCAGCTCGATCCGCCCCTCCACTGCGCCGAGTTTGACGGCATCGGGGCGGTCTGCGATCGGGTTCGGCAGGTCCAGCACGTCGAAGACCCGCTCAAACGAGACCAGCGCAGTCATCACGTCCACACGGGCATTCGTCAGGCCGGTCAGCGGCATGTAGATCCGCACCACCATCAGCCCCAGCGCCACCAGCGTTCCGATGGTGAGCGCACCGGAGATCACCAGGTGCGCACCCACCCAATACAGCATCGCCGCCCCCACGGCGCCCACCAGGCTGAGGCCGATGAAGAACGCCCGCCCGTACAGCGCGCTGCGCACACCTATGTCGCGCACGGTCCGGGCCGTGCGGCTGAACCCGGCCCGCTCGACGTCATGACGCCCGAACAGCTTGACAAGCAGCGCGCCGGCCACGTTCAAGCGCTCGGTCATCACCGTGTTCATCGTGGCGTTGTGCTGCATGCTTTGCCGGGTCAGTGTTTGCAACCGCCGGCCGACTCGCTTGGTGGGCAAGATGAACACCGGCAGCAGCGCCAGTGCGAGCAGCGTCAACCGCCACTCCAGCGCCATCATCGCGACGAGCGTCGTCGACAGCACGATGGTGTTGGACACGACCGAGCTGAGCGTGCCGGTGAAGGCCCTCTGCGCGCCGATGACGTCGTTGTTCATACGACTGATCAGCGATCCGGTCTGCACGTGGGTGAAGAACGCCACCGGCATCCGCTGCACGTGGTCGTACAGGCTCACTCGCAGGTCGAAGATGAGGCCCTCGCCAATACGCGCCGACCACCAGCGCTCGATGAACGACAGGCCCGCCTCGGTGAATGCCGAGGCCAAGATGATCGCGGCCAGCACATTGAGCTGCCACCGATCTCCGGTCGGGATGGCGTCGTCGATGATGCGCCCGAACAGGATCGGCGGCACCACGAACGCCAGCGCGCCGAGCAGTTGAGCAATCAGGACCCCCGTCAGCGCCGACCGGTACGGGTGTGCCAAGGCTGCCGCCCGGCGAACGGTGCCCGGCGCTAGGTGACGTCCTTCGACGCCGGTTGGGTCGTGTCCCATCGCGGCGTGTGCCGATGCCATCGACTGCATGGATCGAACGATACGAGGCGCTCCCCGAACCGCAGCGGCAGTGCGGTCTTTGTCGGCCTAGACGTAAGGCCAGCGACGCTTCGATTCCGCCGAGTCTGCGGGCTCACCATCGGTTGGCGGGGGCTCGGTGAGCGCCCAGCGGCGGCGCCACGCCGATGCCGAGGGGCCCTCGATGCCGGGGCTGTCGGCGCTGTGGAGGCGTCGGCGCGCCGCGAACCAGTTGCCGGTCGCGGTTTCGTCCGCCAATCCCTCCACGGCGGCCTGCAGCCGTCGCGTGAATCGGCGGTTGTTCTCGTCCTCGCCGAAGTCCAGCGGGCGGCCGAAGTTGATCACCGAGCGAGCACGCCTGGGCCACGCTCGGCCCTTTCGCAAGATGTCGAAGGTGCCCCGGATGTGCACGGGCACTACGGGCACGCCGGCTTGTTTGGCCAAGAACGCTGCACCCGGTCGGAACTGCTGGCCCCAGCCGTCACGGGAGCGACCGCCTTCGGGGTAGATCACCAGGCTCCAGCCGCTGCGCAGCAGCGTCACTGCCTTGTCGATCGTGCGGCGGTTGAGAGCGGTCCGCTCGATGGGGATGGCACCGACGAACAACGCAGAGATTGCCGAGGTGGCTCGGTTCCCGAAGAAATAGTCGGCCGCAGCACCCACCACCAGCCTGTTGCACCACGGCTCGGGAATCGAGGTGATGATCACTGCGGTGTCGGCGTGGCTTTGGTGGTTGGCGGCAAACACTGCCGGCCCGTCCAGTTCGCTGAGCCGGTCGACGCCCTTGATCGTCGGCTGGGCGTAGTAGCGCACCATTGCTCGCGCCACCGTGTCGCGCGCCACCCGCCGAGCCACGCGAGCTGGGAAGCGCCGAGCCCAGTCGGTGTTGTAGTTCGCTCCCACATTGGCCGGCAGCGGGGTCTCGCCCATGGGAGTTGCAGCAGCTCGCAGCGGGAACTCTGTGCCGCGCACGACACGGGTCACCGAGGCCTTCTTGGCCTGCGCACGCTTGGCTCCGAGGTGCGACACGGCGGCGCGACGGTTGGGGTCGCTCATTGCTGCACGCCCTGCCCCGCACTGCGGCGGCAATCCCGTCGTCGCACCAACACCGGTGTCCCCTGCCTCATCGCTACACGTCCCCGAGAACTCAGACTACGTCGGCCATCAGCATGGGCGGATTATGAATATGGGTGATCGACGGGTCACGCCCGACCACGTCGGTCGCCATTTCCAGTGCATCGTTCAGCGTCGATGCTGAACGGAAACCCAGGCGTTGGGTAGCAGCCTTGTCGCCGCCGACGATGATCACCCCGCCCAGGTGCTCCAGCGCGTGCGCGCACCAGTACCACATGTAGAACGGATGCACGCCGTGGTAGGCGTACGACGTCCGATACAGGTGCCGGTACCACTCGTCTTCGGCATAGCGCTTCTCGTAGCGATGCTCGATGATCTCGGGATCGGTGGTGTCGGCCAGCACCTCTTCGAAGAAATCGATGTAGCTGGGATGGTGCACCGGATGGAACTCCCACGATGTGGGGTGCGTCATGATCACCACTCCGCCTTGGCGGACGAGCGGTTTGCCCCGGTACAGGTTGAAGAAGTAGCCGAGCCCCAAGCACGCCACCAGGATCGGGTTCATGATGGAGTCGACGTTGTAGGGGCACAGGTATGGCAGCCCCATCGTGAGCACGTCGGTCTGGCCCTCCACCCGCACGAGGTGCTGCCGGTAGACGTTCTCCAGCGTCTGGCGGTGGACCGCTTCGACCTCGCCGGCCTGTATCGAGGTGAGCCCATAGGGCGCCCGGATGCTGTGGAAGATTCGCCGAGCCTGGCGGCGGGACATGAGATCCAGCGCCGTCTTGGTGCCCATCAGCATCATGCGGTCCCGAGGCGACATCTCCCATTCGCGCCGCTGCAGGAAGCCGTACTGCGAAGGGAACGTGTCGTTGTTGAGCGTCGTCTCGATCTGGAACACCTTCACGCCGGCTTCGGCCAGCAGCCGACCTTGGCGCCAGTTGCGCGTGTGCAGCTCGGAGTGCTCGGGATCCATGAACGAGGTCGAGTGCCGCATCGTGTGCACGTTGTGGTGGTGGCGCAGCGCCGCGTAGGGCGACAGCCCGGTGGCGACGCTCTTGTGGCCGCCGTCCATCGAGACCAAGTTGATGTTCACGTACACCAGCAGGTCCGACTCGACGGCTCGCTTGGAGAGCACCACCTCCTCCCCAGCGTCGGTTGTTCCCAGGTGGGTGAGCGCGTCGGGATCCTCGGCGTCGAAGTTGTAGAGCTGGCCGTGGGGGGCGAAGGCGTCATACACCCGGTCGCCGACGGCGTGGCGCAGCTCGGCCTCGGTCATGCGGCGATGCAACGCAAGCGCGGCAATGAGTTCGACGTCGTCGACGCCGGCAGAGGCCGCCAGGTCCAGCACCTGCTCGATGATCCGGCCACGGATGTCGGGAGCGGCCATCGGGGGCAGCGGCAGCGAGACATCGTCGAAGGCGATGGTCAGCTTCATGCCCGGATGCATGTAGGCGGCCAGCGGATCGCGGTCGCCGAGCGGGTTCGCCAAGGCCTCGGCGATGGCACGCTCGGGATCGCGTATGGCTTCCAGCGGCTCGTTGGGGTACACGACCCGGCTGCCGACGGGCAGCTTCTCCAAGCGCAGGCCCTCTCCGTGGTGGAACAGGATCGGCGGGGTCGTGCGGTCCACGTCGAGAACGAGACCCTTGCGTGCGGTCACCGCCAAGACCCTTCTTGCCCGTGCGCGACTGCGGTGCGGGCACGGCGTGTCCGGTGCGTTCGGTCCAAGCGGTCCGTGCTGGCGCGCACTTTGAACGGCGGCGCAATCGGCAGCAGCGGCCGGGGGCCTCCCGGCGAGCGTTCCCAGTTCTCGCACAGCCAGCCCCGCTTGTCAGCAATGGTGACCAGCCGAGTCTCGGGATTGACCGCCACGGGATAGCCCACGGCTTCCAGCATGGGCATGTCCGAGGCTGCATCGGCATACGCCACGCCCTGGTCGAGGTCGAATCCCTCCTCCGAAGCCCAGTCGACCATCATCTGGGCGCGCACCTCGCCGGTGGGCGGGACATCGATCATCTCGCCGGTATAGCGCCCGTCACGGCTGTCGATGCGCGCAGCGATGATGTGGTCGAACAGCGGCGCCAGGGGCTGGACCGCCAACTCGAGCGCACCGGTGATGAGCACCGTGCGATGCCCCGCCGCCTTGTGCGCACGCACTCGACGCAGCCCTGCCGGGAACGCCTTCGTCATGAACAGGTGGCTGAGCATCTCGGCTGCGTCGGCATCGAGCTGGCCCACCGGTGCGCCCTTGTAGCGCCGGTAGAAGTAGCGGAGGAAGTCGGTGCGGTCGCGACGGTCCCGCCGCCACAGACCGGGCGTCTCAGCCAGGGTGCGCATGGTGAAGCGCAGGCGCGCCGCGGAGTCGAGCCTCCGGGTGGCGAGCCAGGCGTAGGTCTCCACCACGTTGCTGGCGATCAGGGTGTTCTCGAGGTCGAACGCTGCGAAATGGCGGGCCGGGTCCAGCACTGCGGTGCGCAGGCGCTCGTTGCGGCTCGGCCCGGTGCGGGGTTGGGGGGTGGTTTTGACACGTGCCTGGGCGATGACGGTCGGCAGATGCACATCAGCGATGTAGGTGGGCCAGTCGATGACCCGGGGGTCGAAGCCGAACTTGTCGCGGTCCGCGGGTTGCAGTGATTCCCACAGCTCGGTGGTGCGCTCTATTTCGTAGAGCGCTTCGCACTTGCCATAGGCGCCGTAGAGCAAGACGTAGTCGCGGATCTGCTCGAGGCTGGCGCGCCGCTGTGCGAGCCGGATGGTGAAGTCGTTGCGGCCCCGCATCGGCAGGCGATGCACCATCTTCTCGGCTGTGTTGAACAGCGACATCGCACGATTGAGCTGCTCGTCCAATCCGCTTGCGCCGGCGAAGCGCCATTGCGTGCTGGCGGTGGGATGACCCTTGGAGTCATAGACCGGATGGTCTTGGAACCATTGCATGGTCGTTTCGGTCAGCACCTTGAAGCGCAGGGGGTTCACGGCGCCCGAGGCCACCTGGAAGATCTCTGGCTCGGGCACCGGTCCACGGGCGGCCACGGCGATGATCGCCGCCGCAACCATGTCGACCGGGATGACGTCGATCACGCCCTCTGGGTAGCCCGGGAAGGTGTCGAGCTCTCCCTTCGCGAACGACACGAAGAGCGGCTCCGCCATGCGGAAGCCGCGGATCCAGCCCGGTGAGGGCTCGGAGAAGGCGGATTCGATGATGGATGGGCGCACGATGGAGATAGGCACGTCGCCTCGCAGTTCCACCAGGGCCTGCTCGCCGAGCGCCTTGGAGTACGTGTAGACGTCAGGCCATCCCAGCGAGGAGGCTCGGCTGCGGCCCGCGGTGACCATCTCGGTGTCCACCCACTCCTTGCGCAGCTGTTCGGTCTTGGCGGCGAGCAGCGGCAGGCCAGCGGCGCCGAGCTCATCTCTGGCGTTGCGATGGAAGCGACGCAGGCGGTCCGGAGTGCGACTGGACGCGTCGAGGTCGGCACGGGTGCGCCGGGCTGCAGACACTTCCGCGCGCCAGTCCACGTCCAGCGAGAATGGCGTGTCGGCCAGGAAGACCTCGGCTGCAGAGCCCCGCCGGTTCCCGGCGACGTAACACGTCGACACCGCGATGAAATGCGGTGCGGTGCCTTGCTGCTGGCAGGCTTCGAGCAGGCGGTTCGGGCCCAGCAGATTGATCTCGATTGACGAGTCGAGCGGGCTGTCGAAGCTGACGGAGGCGGCCGCGTGGATGATGACATCGCAGTCGCACAGCAACTCGCGGCCCCCATCGGCCAAGGCGAGGCCATCGACGCTCACGTCACCGGACACGACCGTGATGCGGCGGGCGCAGATTTCGTCGAAGTCGCTGCCCCATGCGCTGCGCAGCCGCTCGAAGGCGTCGTTGCGGAGGACCTCCCGCTGGACACGGCGGTTCACGTCGGTACGGCGGCCTGGCCGCACCAACAGCACCAGCTCGCAGTCGGGGACCGAGCGCAGCAGCCGTTCGACGAGAGCAGTGCCCAAGAATCCAGTTGCACCGGTGATGGCGATGCGCTTTCCGGTCAACGCGTCGGCGATCACGACGTGTTGTCTAGCCCCATCGGAGCGCAGATACGTGCACGCAGACGCAATCTGCCCACTCTGCTCATGCGGATGGCTCAACAGAGGACTCAGCGTTCAACTCAGCGAACAGCCGAGCGCAGGCTCTCACTGCCCGCCAGCCGCACGACAATGCGTACCGCTCGTAGTCGCTTCCCGGCGGTCCGAAGGTGGCCAGATCGCGGCACGCAGTTGCTTCGGTAGCGCCGCAGCGCTCCCACAGCTGGTCCAGGTAGTCGTCGTGGCCCGGAGGTGAATCCTTCGGAGACCGGCCGGCGAGCGCGGGCGGCGAGCCGTCATCGCCCACCAGCGAGGCGCAGTCGCGGGTGGTGCGGCCGCCGCACGTCCAGCCGAAGCTGGCGTAGACCGATCCGCCCGGCGCCGACAGCACCAGCTGCGCACACGCACGGCTGCTTGCGTCGCCGCACGCCTCCCACCAGCCGTCCAGTTCGGAGATGTTGCCTGGAGCCGGAGACTCGGGTCCGAATTCGATGCCCAACAGCCCAGCGTCCGCGCCCGTCTCGCCGAGCAGCACGCTGCAGTGCAGGTTCTCGCGCCCTCCGCAACTGAACGCGAACGCCTCGTAGTCGCTGCCGGCAGGTGATTCGTACAACAGAGCGTTGCAGGCGCTGGCGGCACCCTCCCCGCATGCGATCCACAATTCGTCGAGCGACGGATCGTTGCCGGGCGGCGTGTTGTCGGGGTCGAACAGCGCGGGGGCACGCACGAGCGCAGCGGGCAGTGCTGCGTCGCGCTGTTCCCTGGGAGAGAGCACCCGCGTGTCTGCCGGCGCCGTCGATCCCGGATCGCTGCTGTCGAGTGCGCAGATGTCTCTGGCGATGTCTGCAAGCGGCGCGTCGATGGGATCGAGCGGCAGAGACAGCTCAGTCACGCCGAGGGCTGAAGCCAGGCGCGAGCGTTCGCACGCGTTGAGGCCGGTTCCGCCGCGAGCATCGCGGGCGGGATCCGATGCGTCCGGGGTGCTGCAACTCAGCACCAGCAGCGTCGCTGTAGCGCAAGCCGCCAGCACCCGAAAAGGCATCGCTACGCCAGCTTCGCGGCGATGGTCCCCACGGAGCGGAGGGCCGTGCCGTCGGCCCCTTGCGTGACGAAGTGACGGGTAGGCCCGTCGAGCGCCTCGGCGATCAGATCGTCGAGCAACTCGATGAGGCTGTCGCCCTCACCGGACCAGAAGTACCAGCTCAGCGAGCCAGGAATCGGGTTGATCTCATTCACCCACAGCCCATCGGGATCGTCGCCGCCATCCCACAGGAAATCGATGCGCATCACCGAACGGGCCATGACGAGGCGGCTCACCTCGACTGCCGCCGCACGCAGCGTCGACTCGATGGTCGCCGGCAGCGTGGCGGGCAGCTCCCGTGGCGCTGTCGCCATCCCGCCGCCACCGGTCAGGTACTTCTCGGCGTAGGTGTAGATCGTGGTGTCTGAGCGAAGCGGCCGCTCCACGGCGCTCAGCCGCAGCTTGGGCCAGGTACGGACCGAAATGTTGAGATCGATGATGTCGGTGAGGTAGCGCTGCACGACAGCGCCGTCGCGCAGCAGCGGGGACGACTGTGCCAGCGCTCGCGCAGTCGCGAGGTCGGCGACGATCTCGATCCCGATCGAGGATCCGCCGAAGCGCGGCTTGACGATGAGCGGGCCGTCTGCCAGCTCTGCGGGCGCGGCGGTATCGGGCATCTCAGGGGTCAGCAGCCACAGCGGCAGCGTCCGCAGCCCCGCAGCTTCTGTGGTGGCGCTGAAGGCCAGCTTGTCCATGGAGATGGCTGCGCTGCGCTGCCCCGGGCCGGTGTACGCCAATCCCGCCAGGTCGAACAGGGCCGGCAAGCCGCCGTCCTCGCCAGGGCCTCCGTGGCAGCAGTTGATCACCACATCGACCGGCACTGGCCGGCGCCGCCGGTCGGCTCGCACGAAACCGCCTCCGGGACGGCCTGCCAGCTCAACCTCGGTTGCCGAACGCGGCAGCCCGTCAGCGAAGGCTGAGGCCTCGAGATCGGGCGGCACTTCGTGCCACGTGCCGATCGGCGACCAATACAGCGCCACCGGGTCGCGTCCCGCTTCGGCGAGCGCGTGCACAGCCTGGAGTCCGGTGAGGATGGAGATGTCGTGTTCGGGCGACGGGCCGCCGAAGCAGACGCCTGGACGGGTCATGGGCGCGCCCACCAAGTTCTCAGCCGCTCGGCCATATGGGCCATGTTCTCATGGGAACACAGTCTGGGGTGTGTCGCCCGTTTGCCGTGGTGAGGCTCAGCGCTTGCTTGCCTCATCGCCGCCGTCATGCAGCCCCCAGAGTCTGCTTTGGGCCGTGTACGGGTGCTGTTGGCGGCATGTTCTAACATCATAAATACATGCGCTAAATTGCTGCCGCTTGAGTGAGGTGTCGTTGGCTGCGTTGGCTTGCAGGTCGCGACTGGGAGACAGAGCAGGTTCGCGGGTAGTGGTCGTGCGTGTGGTTGGAGATGGCTCTTCGCCGAATTTGTGGACGCGGTGCTTTCGGGCATATCGCGCTCGCCGATTCAGGGGGGGGGATTGCCCGGGGGCTGGCCCTGTTGGTGCTGTCGGTGGTGTTGTGGGGTTTGGTGTCGCCTGCTTCGGCGCAGACCCCGCCGAATGATGACGCTTCGCTGAGCGCTTTGTCGCTGAGCGAAGGAAGGCTGTCGCCGGATTTCGCCAGCACTACGACGATGTACACGGCCGGTGTGGGCTATGGCGTGTCGCGTGTCACCGTCACCGTGACCAAGAACGATCCCGCCGCCACCGTGGCGTACCTCGACGCCAGCGACCTGCCGCTCACCGACGCCGACACCGCAGACGGGCAGCAGGTGGACCTCTCGGTGGGCGAGAACGTCGTCAAGGCGAAGGTGACGGCAGCGGATACCACCACGACCGAGACCTACGTCGTGACGATCACGCGGACCGGCCAGGACACGTCGCTGAGCGCGACGGCGAGCGATCCGGCCGCTGCGTTCGTGTCGACTGCCACCTATGCGGTGACGTTTCGGGGCGCATGGACGAACACCGTCACTCCAGGAGGCGTCCCCGCAGGCGCGCACTTCTCGCGCCTGATCGGCGGGGTCCACAACTCGGCGGTGAGTTTTCTCGAAAGCGGCGAGACGTCCAGCGCAGGGGTCGAGGCCATGGCAGAGGTGGGAGGCTGGACAGACCTGCGTGATGAGGTCGTGGCTGCCGAGCCGGACGCGCTCAGCACCCTGATCGGCGACACCGATTCCATCTCTGCCACAAGCTCGAAGAGCCTGACGGCCACGCTCACGACTGAGCATCCACGGGTCACGCTGGTCACGATGATCGCCCCAAGCCACGACTGGTTCGTGGGCGTGTCAGGGCTGCCGCTGCTCGACAGCGAGGGTCGCTGGCTGCGCTCGCACGAAGTGAATCTCTATCCGTGGGATGCCGGCACCGAAGAGGGGACCGACTTCTCACTCAGCCCCAGTGTCGCGACCAGCCCGCTGGGAGTCATCGAGAGCATCCGCGGCACCGGACTGTTCACCACCGAGCCGATCGCGACCCTGAGCTTCGAGCTGGAGTCGGTGGCCACGACACGCACCGTGGCCGAGAACACCGCAACAGGAACCGGTATCGGCGCGCCGGTAGCCGTCACCGACACCAGCGGCACCGTCACCTACGCACTCAGCGGCACCGACGCCTCGTCCTTCGATATCGACGCGTCGACGGGCCAGCTTCAAACCAAGGCCGCCCTCGACTACGAGACCCAGCCCAGCTACGAGGTGACCGTCACCGCCACGGACTCCGATGGCGCCACGTCCATCGTGGTGACCATCGAGGTGGCCAACGTCGCCGAGCTGCACTCAGCGGTGACAGGGCCAGCGAGCGTCACCCACCCAGAGAACGGGCCCGGCCGGGCGGCCAGCTACACCGCATCGTCGCCGCAGGACCGCGACGGCATCGTGTGGTCGCTGTCGGGAGACGACGCGGCCCACTTCAGCATCGACGACCCCGGCGGCGCGCTCAGGTTCCACATCGACCCGGTCTCCCCGAACCTCTTCCCGAAACCGCCTGACTACGAGTCTCCAGCCGACACAGACCTAGACAACGAATACACCGTGACCGTCACCGCCTCGATGGCGGGATCGAGCACCAGCGTGACGAAGGACGTGTCGGTCACCGTCACCGACGCGGACGAGGCCGGGACGCTCATCCTGTCCTCCACCCGCCCCCGGCTCGGAACCGCAGTGACCACGACCTTGAGCGACCCCGAGGGCGTGACCGGAACGCCGGTCTATGCTTGGGAGCGGTCGATACGCCCCAACGCCTGGGCGGTCATCGCCGGAGCGACATCAAGCACCTACACCCCCACAGCCGCCGACACCGGGACGTTCCTGCGAGTAACGGCGACCTATGAGGACGGCCAAGGCACAGGTAAATCCGCCGCTGCGCTGACCTACGAAGTGGTCACGGCGAGCCTGCTGAGCGGTCTGTCGGTTTCCACGAACGACTCGTCGGCAAACCCCGCCCGCGCCCTGTCCCCAGCATTTGGCGCGGACATCCTCCACTACGCCATCGGATGCACCGAAGCCGGTGACACGATGACCGTGACACCGACAGCGGCGTCCGGCGTCCGGCTGGCCGTCAATGGCGTGCAGACCGCAAGCGGAACCGGGACGGCGGTGACGGTCGCCGCAGAGAGCGATGTGCACATCGCTCTCTCCGGTGCCGATGGCGCGGCCACGACCTATGTCGTGCACTGCCTTATCCCGGAGCTGTGGCTAATGGAGGCGGCCAAGACCTCGGGCGCCACTGGGATCCTCGAGGATCTCATCCTGCTCAAACTGGGGGACCACACCTCCACCGTGGCAATGCTCGACAACAACGCCGTACCCAGGTTTCATCGAGACGTAGGGCACCCGGTCTGGGTGTACTTCCGCGTCGGCCGGGTTGACGTCGCCGACCAGCAGCAAGGGCACGAACCCGAGTATCGATACGCCTACATAAAGAACATCACAGGCGCTCGAGAATGGGTGATTCTGAACCAGGACCTGGAATCGTTCGACACTGCGACGACCGAAGCCCCGCTGGTTACGACCGATGTCCACGACCTCCGCATCCTGGAGAACGGGAACTACCTGCTCATGGCCTACGAGCCGGCCGAGCGCGACCTCAGCGATCTGCCGTTCGACCACCCTGACGTCGACGCGGTCCAGCCCCAGACCATCAAGGACTCGGCCCTGCAGATTGTCACGGCGGCGGGGCAGGCATTGTTCACGTGGAACACCTGGGGGAACATGCCCCTCGAGGACTGTTCCCAGGAACGCTTCCCGGACGGCTACGCCCACCTGAACTCGCTGCAGATGCTCGACGGGCTCATTTTCGCCTCGTTCCGGGGGTGCTCGCAGGTGCTGGCCATCGATCCGGACCACACGGAGAACCACAAGGTTGTGTGGAGGTTGGGTCGCACCAACCTGACTGCCGCGCAGTGGGAGGAGCGCAACATCGGCCCGGCGCCAATGGACATCTTCGGTGATCCCGCTGGCCAGTTCTGCGGGGAGCACGCGGCGCAGGTGCTGCCCAACGGCAATCTCATGCTCTTCGACAACGGCACAGCGTGCTTGATGAACCCTTGGACGGGTGAGGCAGTGGGACGCGTAAGCGGCGAGTACAGCCGCGCCGTGGAGTACGCCCTCGATCTGGAGAACCGCGAAGCGGTCTTCTTGCGCGATCACTCGCTTCGCGGCGCCGACCAATACCTTGGGTATTTCCACGGCCAAGTCGAGCCTCTCGACAACGGGGACTGGCTGGTCAGCTGGGGCCGCCCCCATCCCCGGAACGCGACGCCCGACTCGCTGCCCGTCGAAGCGGTGACCCAAGTCGATCCGGACACCGGCGAAGAGAAGTTCTCACTCCGCGATCCCGACCACCCACGACTTCACGTTCGCGCCATTCCGCTCCATCCGGTGGCGCTGTTCGCCGAGCCACAGCTGCTGGCGGCGGAGTTCCCGGCCAGCAGCCACACATCGTTGGCGTCGCTGGGCCCCGCGGACCGGCCGAAGGTGGTGGTGGCGTTCAATCAGCCTGTGGTGGACCCAGCGGCTGCTACAGCGTCGGTCAGCGTGGTGGGGGCGACCGTCACGAGCGTGAGCCCCCATCGCGTGCACGGCGAGGTGGCCAATGCCTACATCTTCACGCTGACGCCCGCGGGGTACGGCGCGATCACGTTCGGTCTGGTCGAGAGCCAGGCTTGCGGTTCGGGCGGGGTGTGCACCGCTGATGGGCGGACGCTGTCGGAGGTGCCCGCTTCTTATGTCATTGCCGGCACCCCGCAATTCTCGGCCGACGAGAGCGGGACCCGCAGCGTGGATGAGAACACCCCCTCTGGGCGGAGCATCGGCGATCCGGTTGCGGCCACTGACCCCGACGGCGCCTCGCTGACCTACACGCTGGACGGCGTCGACGGGTCGTCGTTCGGGATCGTGACGGGAACGGGACAGCTGCGCACCCTCGCACTCCTCGATTATGAGGCCAGGGACCGATACATGGTGACGGTAACGGCCACGAATCCGTCGGGTGTCAGCGGCACGACCACCGTGGTGATCGAGGTCGACGACGTGAACGAGGCGCCGGTGGTGTCCGGCAGCACTGTGCTGAGCATCGAGGAGAACGCTTCGAGGGCTCTGGGCGTGTTCGAGGCTGACGACCCCGACAGCGGCGACACGGCGACCTGGTCGCTGTCGGGTCCGGGCTCCGATGAGGATCTGTTCTCGATCGACGGAGGTGTGCTGAGGTTCTTGGCGCCTCCGGACTTCGAGGCCAGATCGGATTCACAAGGCCGGCACGTCTATGGGCTTGTGGTGCAGGTCGCCGATGACGAGTTGACCGGGACGCTGGACGTGCAGGTGAACGTCACGAACGTGAACGAGGCGCCCGAGATCGACGGGCCGGGTACGGCTGACTTCGCAGAAGGCCGTTCGGGCGTCATTGCTGCTTACACCGCGGTTGAGCCTGAGGGCGAGTCGGTGGGGTGGTCGTTGCTGGGTGACGATATGGGCGCGTTCGATGTCGTCGATGGCCGTCTGAGCTTCAAGAGCCCGCCCGATTTCGAGGCCAGGGCCGACGCGGACGGCGACAGCGTCTATGAGGTTGTGGTGGTGGCATCTGACGGCCAGCTCACCGCGACGCTGCCCGTGGCGGTGAGGGTCGGCAACGAAGAAGAGCCGGGGACGGTGTCACTGTCGGCGGTGCAACCCCAAGAGGGGGAGTCCCTGGGGGCGGAACTGTCGGATCCCGACGAGGTCGTTGTGTCGTCGGTGAGCTGGCAATGGCAGGCGTCGCCGGACAAGGTCTCCTGGAGTCCCATCGACGGTGAAGTGTCGCGTGAGTACACCCCGGCCGCCAGCGATGTCGGCCGGTACCTGCGGGCGCAGGCGTCCTACCGCGACGGGCATGGGTCTGACAAGCAGGCACTGGCCGAGTCGCAGCATCGGGTAATTGCCGCCCCGGTGATGAATCAGTCGCCGGCGTTCGCCGGCGGCGGGACTGTTACGCGTCGTGTGGCCGAGGAAGCGGCCGTTGGCAGCCAGGTTGGCGATGCCGTTACGGCGACTGACCCCGAAGGTGACACCCTCACCTACTCGATTGACTCCCCTGACGGGACCCCGTTCGAGATCGTGCCCGCGACAGGCCAGTTGCTCACCACCGCTGTACTGGACCATGAGACCGCCGGCAGCCACACGCTGACCGTCACAGCGGCGGACCCATCAGGCGCCGCGACCACGACGCAGGTCGAGGTCGAGGTGTGGGACGCGAACGAGGCGCCGGAGGTGTCCGGTGTGCAGATCGCGAGCTACGAGGAGAACGGCACCGGCGATGTAGCGACGTTCACCGCGAGCGATCCCGACGACGGCGACTCCGTGAGCTGGGAACTCGACGGCCCAGATCGACGCTGGTTCTCCATCGACGGCGGTGTGCTGCGCTTCGAGACGCCGCCCGACCATGACAGGCCCGCGGATCGGGGCGCTGACAACGGTTACGACATCGTGGTCACGGCCGTCGACAGCGGCGGGCTCGAAGGGACGCTGGACGTGGCCGTGAATGTGGCGGGCGTCAACGAGCCGCCTCTGCTCGTCGGCCCAGACACGGTGAGCGTCCCCCAGCAGCGCCGGGCCGTCGCGTCCTACACCGCAACCGATCCCGAGAAAGTCACCGTCAGCTGGAGCCTCGACGGCGCTGACGAGCACCTGTTCTCCATCGACGGCGGCGCGCTCAGGTTCACCAGCCCGCCCGACCTTGACGCACCCGCCGACAGTGACGGCGACAACGACTACCAGGTCACTGTGGAAGCCGCAGACGGGATCCACACCAGCCATCTCGACGTGACGGTGACCGTCACGGCGGCCAGCGCACAGCGACCCCAACCCGTCAGCAGCCGCAGCCCCTCCGGTGCAAGGGGCGGCGGTGTTGACGGCGTGGAGGGCACGACGCTATTCATCGCGAACGGCTGGAGCCCAGCAGATGTGGGTGTTGCCGCAGCGTTCGCGGCGCGTACGCATGGCAGTGCGGTCGTCTACACCGAAGGCGACGAACTCCCATCAGCGGTCACGTCGCTGTTGGGTGCCCGTACGGTGCACCTCATCGTGCTCATCGGCGGCGAGGCCGCGATCTCTGTCGATGTGAGCGCCTCGCTCGCCACCGCCGAGCCGTTCGCCGACATCAAGCGAGTCGCCGGCAGCACGCGCACAGACACAGCAGCACACGCAGCGCGTCTGGCTCTCGAAGCGGCGAGCGGGCAACGCGCCACGCTCATCATCGCCAACGGATGGAGCCCGCCCGACATCGGCACAGCAGCAATGCTGGCAGCACGACTGGAGCATTCGGCAGTCATATACACACAAGCCGGAGAGCTCCCCGAGGAATCCCGCCAGCTCATCGCCGACATGTCCCCGCGCAGCATCGTGATCGTGGGCGGCACGGCCGCGGTGTCCCAGGCAGTGGAGGACGAGATCCGCGAAACAGCTGCTGGCGCCAGCCTGGAACGGATCAGCGGCGCCTCGCGCAGTCACACGGCTCAGCTCGCCGCCCGGTACCTCGATCAGCGTTCTTCGCCAGTGCCCGCCGGCGAACGAGTCGTCATCGTGGCCAACGGCTGGAGCCCGCCCGACATCGGCATCGCAGCCGCACTCTCAGCACGCACCCCAGGCGCTCTCATCGCGTACACCGCGCCCGACACCCTGCCGACCGAGACCCAAGAGCTGCTCAGAACCACCCAGCCGGGACTGGTCCGCATCATCGGCGGAACCGATGCAGTCCCCAGCCCAGTACAAAGTGAGATCACCGCTGTGCTGCCAGCCGGCGCCCAAACCCGACGCACCAGCGGCCAGAGCCGAATCCACACCTCTGTCAACGTTGCCCGCAGCATCCTTCCCCGCGGCTAGAAGTGCGTCCGCACCATGGCGGACACGGCACCCGCACCACCGGGCAGCCGTGCTGACCCCGACCTGCTGTTGGCTCAGAAGAGACCGGGCGCTAGGGGTAGTGGTCGGGGAGGTCGTTCTCGTAGAGGACGGCGTCTCCGTCACGCAGGTGTGCGCGCACCCAGCGCACCGCTTCGTCGCGGTTGGCCATGCAACGGACCGTGGCGCGGCCCGCAGTGCGGTCGTGAACCAGGCTGCGCGCATTCCGGCCTCGGGTCGCTCGTCGTGCTGTGGCGTTGTCCCAGCCGGCTGCACCGCCCAGCAGCGCAGTCCGGTTGGTGCGCCCGACGATGAGAACGTCGTCGGCAACCTGGGCAGCGTGCTCGCCGAGCAGGCGATTCTCATGTGCTTGGCTGCGGCCGAGTTCGACCATGCCGGGGGTGACCACCACACGCCGGCCGGCTTCGGTGTTCGCCAGCTTTCCCAGCGCGGCCCGCGCACCGGCGGGATTGGAGTTGTAGGTGTCGTCGATGACGATGACGCCTCCGGGACTGCGTCCGCTACTGCGACGGTGCTCGGGAGTCGGCAGGTCGCAAAGGCGGCTGGCGATGTCGGCGTCCGAAACGCCCAGCACCGACGCCGCAGCCACAGCGCACGCCACGTTCGCCGGCGCGGCGTCGCCGAGCGGCCTGACGGTGATCTCGCGTCCGAACACCGTGATGCGGCGCGGCACAACGGCCTCATTGAAGGTCACGTCGAACCCGACGCCGCCGGCATCGTCGGGGGCCGTCTGGGCTGGACGGGTCGTCCCTGCAGGCACATTGGGCGGGGCGTCGGCTGGCAGTACCGTCACGTCCGCGCTGGGATCCTGCGTCGAGCAGCGAATGACCCGCAGGCCCGAGGCGGCCAGCCGGTCGGCTTCTGCTCGCAGGCCGTACGCGTCGATGTTGAGAATCGCTGTGCGGCTCGTAGCAAAGATCTCCGCTTTGGCCGCCACGATGCGATCGAGACTGCCGAAGCGCTCAAGGTGCACAGGACCGATCGAGGCCAATATCGACACCGAGGGCCGCACCCAGCGGGTCATGGCGGCAATCTCGCCGGGCCCGAACGTGCCCATCTCGGCGACGAATACCTCTGAGCCCGGCATCAGGTGCTCGTTGACGCTGCGACACACGCCCGCCGTGTTGTTGAAGCTGGCCGGCGTCGCCACCACCGATCGGGTTCCTTCGACCAGTTGGCGCAGGTAGCCCTTGATGGTGGTCTTGCCGTATGAACCCGTCACCGCCACTCGCACCGGATCGATGTGGTCCAGCCGCTGCTGGGCGCGGTGCACCCAGCGACGGGACAGCAGGGCCTCGAGCGGCGCCAGGACCGCAAGCGAGATGTCCACCCACAGCGGCATGCCGAACAGCAGCACTGCCACGACCGGTGCCGCCAGCCCCACCAACAGGCCCACGCCGACCAGCACAAGCCACAGCAGCGCCAGCGTCGTCGCCGCGGTGGCCAATCGCCGAGTCCACGCCAGTGGGCTGGTGCGCCCGCGGATCTCAAGACCCTGGGGTCCGACGGCCACGGCGACCGCGGTGATCACCGGCGCCCACCAGAAGGCGCCGCTCAGCACCACTCCGACGGCCGCGCCAAGCGCCAGCACACGGTTGTTCCGGTCGAGCAGCCACCAGCGCCGGGCAAAGCGCGATGTTCGCCCCACGCCGTAGTGCTCACGCTGGGCGACACGCAGCCAGCGGGAAGCCGCAACCACACCGGCCAACACTGAGGTCCACAGCACGATCTGGTTCATGGGAGGTGCGCGAGTTGTCGGCGCACGGCCGCTGCCAACGCAGCCGGCGCCTCGGTGGGCACAAGGTGACCTACGCCGTCCAGAACGGTCAGGCGGGCGTCGGCGAGCATTCCGGCGGCCCGCCGCGCGATCTCGACTGGGACGGGTTCGTCATGGCGACCCCAAACGAGCTCGACGGGCTGTGCGATGCGGCTGAGCTGGCTTTCGTATGTTTCGTTGACGACGGTGACGAGCACTTCACGCATGATGCCGTTCGCGGCTCGGTAGTCGGCGCTGCCGTATCGCTGGCGCATGCGCTCCATCGTGCCTTCGGCGAGCAGACCGCAGCGATGCAACCGGTGAGCGAGGCGGAAGCGCAGTGCAGGTCGTGGTGTGGGGCGGTCGGTGCGTCGCAGCAGCGGCACCCCGCACAGCACCAACGAGGCGACGGCATCGGGCCGGCGAGCAGCCAGCTCCACCGCTACCCGGCCGCCGAAACTGTGTCCAAGCACGACCACCTGCGATGCGCATTCGTCCAGCACGGGCTCGACGGCGTCGGCATACGCAGCTGCGCCTCCCGCTGCCGATGGTGCGGGGCTGGCCCCGAAGCCGGGCAGGTCGAGTGCGATTGCATCGCTGCCGGCCAGGCATTCGAGCAGGTCTCGATGAGTTCGGCCCCAGCCGTGCATTGCGAGCACGGCAGCAGGCCGGTCACCGACGCGACTGCCGAAGAGGGCGCCGCCGCCGAAGCTGACCAGCGGGCTCAGCGGGCGACAGACTCTTCGTGCGACCGGTTGATCGCCGACAGCAGGGCCCGGAAGCTGGCCGTCACGATGTTCGGATGCAGCCCGACGCCCCAGTACACGGCACGCGACGAGGTCTCGATCTCGACGTAGGCCGCAGCCGTGGCGTCAGCACCGGCGCCGACGGCGTGCTCGTGGTAGTCGACGAGGCTGACGTCGACACCCAGCGCATCTGCCAGGGCGCTCTTGAACGCTGACAGGGGGCCGTTGCCGCGCCCCTTCGCACGTACTTCTCCGTCAGGTCCCTTGATGGTGGCCTCTACCTCGGATTCGTCCGAGGACTCCGAGTCGAAGTGGCTGCGGTGGCCGACGTAGGTGTACGGCGACTCGGCGTGCAGGTAGGCCTCGTCGAAGGTCTTCTTGATGGCCTCGGGCAGGATCTCTCCGCCCTCATCGGTGATCGCCTGGATCAGGCCGCTGAACTCGATCTGGAGTCGCCGCGGCAGGTCCAGTCCGAAGCTGTTCTTCATCACGTAGGCCACGCCGCCCTTGCCCGACTGGCTGTTCACGCGGATGACGTCCTGGTAGGTGCGTCCCACATGCGCAGGGTCGATAGGCAGGTACGGCACCTCCCAGTAGCCGTAGTCGTCGGGCAGCGCTTCGAAGCCCTTCTTGATGGCGTCCTGGTGGCTGCCGCTGAATGCGGTGTAGACGAGATCGCCACCGTAGGGATGGCGAGGATGCACCGGCAGCTGGTTGCAGTACTCCGCGATCCGGCGCAGGTGGTCGATGTGGCTGATGTCCAACTCGGGATCGACGCCCTGGCTGAACAGGTTCATCGCGAGCGTGATGATGTCGACGTTGCCGGTGCGCTCGCCGTTGCCGAACAGGGTGCCCTCGACCCGGTCGGCACCCGCCATGACGCCGAACTCCGCTGCCGCCACGCCGCAGCCCCGGTCGTTGTGAGGATGCAGCGACAGCACGACGGCCTCGCGACTGTCCACATTGCGATGGAAGTACTCGATGAGGTCGCCGTAGGTGTTCGGCGTCGCCATCTCGACGGTCGCAGGCAGATTCAGGATGATCGGGTCGTCGACGGTGGCGCCCCATTCGGCGCTCACCGCATTGCACACCTCGAGCGCATAGTCGATCTCGGTGCCGGTGAATGACTCAGGCGAGTACTCGAAGCGGATCGCCCCGCCTTCGTGCTGGCGCGCCAGCTCCTTGCACAATCGTGTGCCGGTGACAGCGATGTCGCGGATGCCCTCGGTGTCCAGCCGGTAGACAACCCGGCGCTGCAGCTCCGACGTCGGGTTGTACAGGTGGACGATGGACTTGTTCGCGCCCGCTATCGACTCATAGGTCCGCTCGATCAGCTCGGGGCGGCTCTGGGTGAGCACCTGGATCCAGACGTCGTCGGGCACCAGGTCCTCTTCGACCAGCATGCGGCAGAATTCGAAATCCGGCCCCGAGGCCGAGGGGAAACCGACCTCGATTTCCTTGAACCCCATCTCGACCAGTACCTCGAACATCTGGCGCTTGCGCGGGACGTCCATCGGGTCGATGAGGGCCTGGTTGCCGTCGCGCAGGTCCACTGAGCACCACAGCGGTGCCTCGGCGATGAGCTTGTCCGGCCACGTGCGGTCACCGAGGTGCGCGGCGTAGGCGTAGGTGCCGTACTTCTGGTACGGCATCGGACTCGGCTGCTGAGCGCTGATGCGCTTGACGTCTGCCATCGGAATCTCCTGAGTCGGCGGGGGTGGGTTCGGTGGAAGTTGGTGCGGAACGGGTTTGGGCCACGAAAAAACCTCCTGGCCCGAAGGCGCAGGAGGTTGGGCGAGGACCTGTGCGGTCCCCGCCTAGGTAAGAAGGAGCAGCCCGGTTGCGGAATGCAGCGTGGTGTGAGTCGAGACGCGAATCACGGAAACCATTCTACCAACCTGCACTAGCCCTGATTATTCATGAGAATTCTGTTGGTCGTATTTTCGGTGTGCTTTGCGCCCGGTTTGGTGGTGTGGGGCTGTTGGGGCGTCGGCGGGAGCGTCGCAGGGGAGCCGATGGCCCCGGTTGTGGCGCTCAGGCGGCGCTGGGCGGCGCTGGGGGCGTGGCGGGGCTGTCCCCCCGGGGGCAGGCGTCGCGCGGGACCGGTTGGCTGGGGGGTCAGCGGGGGTGGGCGATGGCGAGGAGCGCTTTGGCGCCGGGGTGCCGTTCGGGCAGGCGCAAAAGGACGCGTCTGGCGGTGCGGCACACGAGCGCGGGGAGGTGCCACAGCTCCCAGCGGAGCCGTTTGGGGGCCGCGCGGCGCAGCGCCCCGGTGAGGCAGGCGTTCTGGAACCAGCCGACGAGCGCGAGGCCGATCATGCACATGGCGGCCCAGGCGCTGTTCGCGTGCCAGTCGGTGAACGGCATGCGCGTCAGGCCGCTGTCTTTGAGCCGGCACACGGCGTTCTCGACGTCGGCGTGGCTGCGCATCAGCCGATCCAGTTGCACGGCGCTGCCGGGCTGGTCGGTGAGGAATCCCCAGTATCGGAAGTTCTCGCTGGGGAACAGGCTGCGCTGCGCTCCGGGGTGGCGCGGCTCGCGGCGCACGATCAGCCGGGTGCGGCCGGGCCAGCCCGACAGGTCCGCGAGGTCGGTGAGGTCGGTGACCTGAGCACCGCGCCGCTTGCGCTGGCCGGGCCGCTTTGGGGCGTTGTGCCAGCGGTCCGGGTCGCCCAGGCCGCCGCGGATCGCTGCTTGGACGCCCGGAGCCGACCGAGCTGACACCGCATAGCCGATGTTGCGGTCCCGCAGTGCCGCGGCGAGTCTGGGCGAGCAGCCCGCGGCGTCGATGCGCACCACCAGCGGGCGTTCCACGAGGCTGTCGCCGTCGCCTTCGCGGTGGCCCACGGCGTCGGGCTCGGGCAACGTCGCCACAGCGGCGTCGATCACCTCGAGATGATCGGCGATGTCGTTCGCGGCGGCGTTGCCGGGCCGCTGGGTGATCCACAGAGGCTCCCCGTCCGCAGTGGAGCACACCATCGGATGGAACCCGAACCCGCCCTTGTAATGCGGCGCAGCTCCCGCCTTGTTCTCCGAGTGGACCTCCACCAGCGTCGAGTCGACATCGACCACCAGCGGCGCGCTGCGGTCACGGTCGGCCCACAACAGCTCGCGCACCGCTGCGGCCGCGCCCAACAGCGCCGCGGCGCCGCCCTCGCCCAGGCCCGTGACCGTGCGGTACAGCGTCGAGTCCGACGCCACGTCGCCGAACAGCTCCCGCTGAGCACGCAGATGCTCGATGTCGGTGCACGCCTCCCCGCCGCCGGCCAGCATCAACAACGCATGGACCAGCACCGCGCCCCGGTCATGAACCGGGGCCCGCTCGCCCCGACGCGGCACCGCACCCGACAGCGCCTCGGTCAGCCCGACACGGTCCGCGAAACCGCCCAAAGCGAACAGCCCCACACCCCACACCACACGATCCCCGCCGCCTGCCAGACGCGCGTTTGTGACACTGCTAAGTTTCACCTCGGAGATGCCCCCCTGAACTCGCGGATGCGTTCATTGCAGACACGCATCGTCGCAGGTCAGAGGGGCCTTTCCGCGGACCCAGACAACCCAGTCCGCCCGACTCGTGAATAATCAGGGCTAATGCTTGGGTGAGGTCGTCGGCGCCACTGTCGGTGGTGTTCATCGGGCAGGAACGCTAGCGATGCAGGCGCTGTCGGCATTCAGCACCGATTGCAGGACATTCCGAATTGATGCTTCCTATGTTCCAATCATGGGATTCATTGGTGTGTCCATCACCGAATTGAAGCGCCAGTGCTGGGCCGTCGTCGCGGCGGCTCGTGCTGGCGTGCGCCAAGTCGCGAAAGCTAGATGGGGACAGTTGCGAAGCGCCCGGTCGAGGCGTCCACCTAGGTCTGCTCTAGGGTGTAGGCGTGCCTCGCCTGTCGAGCAACGGCGACATTCGAAAGCAGAATCCGACGTGGCCAGAAGGCACCGGAAGACTAAGCGTCACAGCAAGCCTGAACGCCAGTACTGGGCGATAGAGAGCAAGAAGACGTCAATCGCCGCTGTTGCGAAACAAACCGGCGCAACTGAGGCGACCATTCGCAAATGGAGGTCCGAGTTCAAGATCAGCGACGCTTCGGACGCATCCCCAGAAGCAGCGAGAGACGCGGCTTCGCTCGCGTCGCCGAGCCGCGCTGACAACGACTCTGAGAAGCTTGCGGGATTCAATGACGCCGAGCTCGCGGAGATTGCTCGCCGTGCGGCCGATGCATACGTCGAGGCTCATGGGGAATGGTTCCACGACGAGTCACGACGGCAGCAAGACGCGGAGCATTTCGCTCGGATCGTCGGGGAATGGGAGCAGGAGCACGGCAGATTCACCGAGAAGGAGTTGAGCAGGGCGCGTGATCGGCGCAAGGCGTGACCATCAGCGTGCTGGACTCGGGAGCACTCATCGCGCTCGAACGTGACGACCGGGACATGTGGGCGCTCGTCAAGCCACAAAATGGCGAGGCGGTCAACTTTCAAGTACCCGCAGGGGTTCTCGTGGAGGTCTGCCGCGACCGCAGCAGTCAGGCACTGCTGAATGTGGCGCTCAAGCGCTGCAGAACCGTTCCCTTGAGCGAGGAAATCGCGCAGCTCGCCGGGTTACTGCTGGCGATCAGCGACGCCAGCGGCGCTGTGGACGCAACAGTCATGGCGACAGCCGTCGTTGCGACGAACTTCGAGGATGTCGAGATCTACACCTCCGACTCTGGCGACATTTCGGACCTGAAAGCGGCGGCCGAACTGATCCCCGGCTTGGTCAAGAACGACATAGCGATCCGCGCGACATAGCCCACCCGTCGGCAAGTTCCCCCAGGCCGCTCCACCGGACCGACAGAGCACGGGCCGGCGGATCGTGTCCTGATCGTCCATTGTGATCGGCGTCTCGGCCATGCTGTCGAGAGAATCCGTGTCCGGACGAGATGGCAGGGGCTATGTGGAACTCGATCCGCAAGAACTGGGAGTGGTGGCTGTTCGGGGTGGTCGCCGTAGTCCTTGCTGTGGGTGTGATCCGTTGGGTCTGGCTTGGTCAGGTGAACGGAGGCGAGACGAACAGCGCCACGATTCGCAATGTCGGCTTGATTCCGCTCTCGCTTGTCGCGTTCATCCTCACTTGGAAGCGCATCAAGGTGGCGCAGCGACAAGCGGAGGCTTCCGAAGGCAACCTTCAGACTGCGCAGGATGCTCTCCGCCACACCGAGCAAGAGCACGAGGCTGACCGGCTCCACAACCGGTACGCAGACGCCAGCCAGCGTCTCAGCAGCGGCAGCGTTTCGGCTCGCTTGGGTGCCATCTACGAACTCCAAGATCTGACCGCGCAGAACCCCGAATTGCTGCACATCCGGTCCATGAAGCTGCTGTGCGCGTTCGTGAGGTTCCCGCCGCCCGAGGCCCGCCTCGATGAGGTCCCAGACGACGACCCGTGCGGTCTGAGGCTCCGCCCGGATGTGCAAGCTGCCATGGAGGTGATCGGCAGCCGCACAGCGGAACGCATCCAGCTGGAAGCCGATGCCGACTACAGGCCGGACCTCCGAGGAGCGCATCTCGTGAGGCTGGAGCTTCGAAATGGCAATCTCTCCGGGTTCGACATGCGGGACGGCCGGTTCTGGGGAGCGAACCTGGTGGGTGCGGATCTGTCCGGATGCATGCTGCAGGACGCCGACTTCTCCAGCCCGTGGGTACTGCGAGGAGTGGAGATCGAAGAGCTACTCGCCCAAAGCGACGGCTTCTTCGAAGCCAGCGACGCTCTACAGAGCAACATGACGTACATGATGCGCGTCAACCTCTCGGGCACCTTGATGCTCTCCGCGAAGCTCACCGGCGCAAACCTTCAAGGAGCGGACATGTCCGAAGCGAATCTCCCCGACGTCGACCTGTCGGAGACCACACTGGTCGGCGTCGACTTCTCGAATTCAGAGCTGGCGGAAGCTGACATGTCCAACGCGTCGCTGTCTTCCGCCAAACTGAACGGCACCAAGATGTACCACTTGAATCTCTCCGGGACAGACCTGACAGGATCAAAAGGCGAGAACGCCACTCACAGCCAGCCACCCACAGGCCTGACTCAAATCCAGCTGGACCAAGCCCGAGCGGACCCCGACAACCCACCCAAGCTCGACGAGAGCAGCGGCCTGATCTGGAACCCACGGTCAGGTCCAACATGAGCATTCCGGCGCATCGTGGCAGTACTGCGGTCCCGTGCCAAGGCTCCACGCTCCGGACCAAAGGGAGCAGCCCGATCGCTGCTAGATGATTAGTTCCAAGGGGTCGGGTCCACCTGTTGTGGGGTGAGGGTGTCCAAGCTCGGGGTGTGAAACAAGACCTCGATCTTGGAGGACCGGAGCATGAACCCGGACTTGGACACCCTCGCGACCGCACTGTATGTGAGGATCGATGACCTGTTGGCGCAGAACCCTGGGTGGGCTCCCGAGCGGCCTGTGGTGGGGTTCGCCCCGAAGCTGTCGGACGCGGAGCTGGTCACCCTGGCGGTGATCTCGGCGCTGCTGGGCTATGACAACGAGTCGCAGTTCGTGCGCTACGCGAAAGCGCATCTGGGGCCGTGGTTCCCCTATCTGCCCAACCGCGACGGCTACAACAAGCGGCTGCGGCGCAGCGGCGAGATGATCGCTCGGGTGAGGGAGTGTCTCGCACGCGAGTGCGAGTCGTGGCACGACGACGTGTGGCTGGTCGATTCCACGCCGGTCGAGTGCGGCACCAGCCGCGAGACCCAAAAGCGCTCTGACCTCGCGGGATGTGCCCAATACGGCTGGTGCGCGTCGCATTCGCGGTACTTCTGGGGTCTGCGGCTGCATCTTGTGGCCACCCCGTCGGGGCTGCCGGTCGCGTTCGCTCTCGCCGGCGCGAAAGCCGACGAACGCGACGTCTGCGCGGCCATGATCGCCGCGGCCGGGATCGCCCGGCCCGGCCAGACCCTCATCGCCGACAACCGCTACCGCTCTGCTGCGTTCGAAGCCGACCTCAACGACGCCGGCATCACCGTGCTGCGCCCTGCCACCCGATCCGAACCCCCACGGCCCGGCGCCAGATTCCTGCGGCCCCTGCGCCAGATCATCGAATCGATCAACCAGACCCTCAAAGGCCAGCTCAGCCTCGAACGCCACAAAGGACGCACCCGCTCCGGCGTCGCCGTGCGCGTCCTCACACGGCTCCTCGCCCTCACCGCCGCCATCTGGCACAACGAGACCCACCGACACAGCCGACCAGCACGCTCACTCACCTCCTACGACCACTAACCCCTTGGAACTAATCATCTAGGTGTAATGCCCACAGAGGTTGTTGACGCGGCTGGCGGGTGGTCCGCCTATGGCGGTGTGGTGCCGGTGGAGATTGTAGGTGTGCACCCAGGCCTGGAGCCGGTGTCGGCGGTCGGGTTCTGAGCGGAATTTGTAGTTGTAGAGGAGCTCGTCAGCGAGGGTGCGGTTGAGCCGTTCTGCTTTGCCGTTGGTTTGGGGCCGGTACGGGCGTGTGCGGCGGTGGGTGACGTGGCGTTCGGCGAGCGCGTCGGCGAACGCCGTGGAGGTGAAGTTCTTGGCGTTGTCGGTCATGACGGCGTCGACGGCGACGTTGAGGCGGTCGAACCAGTGTCCCGGCAGCGTCGATAGAACGCTGCGGCGGTCTGGGCGTTCTGGTTGTCGTGCGCCTCGATGTAGGCGAGGCGGGAGTGGTCGTCCACGGCGACATGGAGATAGGTGTATCCGAGGCGCTTTCGGCGCCTGTTGTTCCGTTTGGCGGCCGCCGAGCCGCGGCCGTGGACGCGCCACCCTCCGCCGGGCGGCACTTTGGCGACCTTTTTGACGTCGATGTGCACCAGCTCGCCCGCATGAGCCTTCTCATAGCGGCGCACCCGCTCCCCGGTAGGCCGATCGATCCACGCGAGCCGGTTCAGGCCATGCCGGCACAGCACCCGATGCACCGTCGAAGCCGGCACCCCAGTCGCGGCCGCCAGCCGCACCGGACCCCACCGGCGGCGCCGACGCAACGCACAGATCCTGTTCTCGACACGTGCGGGGACCCTCGCCGGCGAGCTCGCAGGCCGGCTGGAACGGTCCTCCAGACCCGCCACGCCCTCAGCGTCGAAACGCTTGCACCACTTGTGCACGGTCTGGCGCGAACAGCCCATCTGCGCCGCCGCCGCCGACTGGCCGGCAGCAACCCGCTCGACCATCACCAGCCTCGAACGAACCGACAGCGCTGGCCGCGGAGCCCCACGAACCCTGATCGGACTACCCTCCGATACTGAGCCTTCGTTCGCAGCCTGGGATTCCGACAAGTCCCACACTGCCACGGAGGCTCAACCTGTCACAGCACCAGAACCGTCAACAAGGTCCATGGACATTACATCTAGCGGCTTGGTATTGCCGTAGATACTTGGTTCGTATCTTGGCGTTTGACTCGGAGATTTTCGCGGCGGGATCGAGCGAACCGTCCTGATTCGGCTTGTAGAACTCCGTATGGTCGGCATTTGGGCGCAGGTCCATGAGGTGACGGAATTCCTGAACGATCTCGGGCAGGATGGGTGGCCCAATCCCATTGTTGCTGCGCACGATCACGATCGGTAGCGCGCCTCCGCGTTCGCTGCCGTGTCGAGAGTACTCAATGTCGTTGCCGCACTTAGAGAATTCGGGCATGCCGCCGTGCACATGTCCTTCCCAGTTCTCTCGCTTCAACACTTCAGTTCGGCGCGAAGCGGGAATCAAGACCGCGTATAGGATCTGACCGTCGATCGTGCCCGTGGAGAGATATGTATCCGTCCAGTGAGTGTCGGTCGCCGGAAACTCCTGAGCCTTCGTCTTTTTTTGGGATTCGGGCTGCTGGGTTCGGCGGGGTTCATGTTAGGAGGAGTCCGCGGGCTTCGAAGTTGGCGTAGTTGGTGAAGCCGTGGGCTCGGCGTCGCAGGACTTGGAGCAGGTTGTTGGTGCTTTCGATGCGGCCGTTGGGGGGCCGCCCGGCGTGGTGCCAGTCGAGTATCTGGTTGTGCCACGCCAAGAACGTGTCGACGATGCTGCTGAACTCGGGGATGTCGCCGGTGCGGTAGATGTCAGCGAACCGGTCGAGCGCCTCGAGGGCGCCCTTGCGGTCGTCGGCGAGATAGAGGTTGTGCAGCTCGCCGAGCGCTTCCGGGGCTGGGTTGAGCCGCGGATGGGCGGCGAACAACGCGTCGAGGCGTGCCTGTTCGGCCGCTGCGAGCTTGTCGGGTCGGCGCATCAGCAAGAACCTGGACCTGAACACGTCGCGGTCGAACGCGGGCACTGAGCCCTCGGGGCGGCGCTGCACGTCGCGGCGCACCGCGGTGAGCCCCGCCGCGAACCATCTGATGACCCGGTACCGGTCCAGCACATGGCGGGCGTGGCCGAGCCGCTTATCGATCGCGGCCTTGTACGCCTTGGAGCCGTCGGAGACGACGACCTTCACGGCTTTGCACCATCGGGGCCCTTGGGCGGCCAGGAACGCGCTGAGCGCCTGGGTGTCGCGGTGGGGCACCATGGCGAGCACCTCGCCGGTGTCGCCGTTGACGATCACCGTCACGCAGCGGTGCCGCTTGCGGATCGAGGTCCCCTCCACCCCCAGCACCCGGCATCTTTGGCGGCGGCGGTGCTCGCCGACCAGCCCCGCCCATGCGACCACCAGCGCGTTCACCAGCTTCCAGCTCACCTGGTGGCGTTTGGCTGCCGCGTTGACCGTCATCGCACGGGCGTCTTTGACCAGCCGGCGCGCCAGACGCGCCGTGACGCGGCCCTCGAACCCCTGATGGCCCTCACTGAAACGGCTGCCGCACGGCTCGCACACCAGCCGCCGCCGCTCCCAGATCAGCGTCACCGGCCGCCCCGACACCTCCAAGTCGCGGATCTTGTTGTCACGGCGGTCATGAACCTTCCCGCTCGGGACCCCGCAATCGGGGCATCTGGGGCGGCGCACCGTCGAGCACACCCGCACCACCAGCTGCTCCGGCGCGTCGACGACGACCCCCTCCACTTTGATGCGCCACAGCCACAGCCGCACCGACATAACATCACTCGCCATCGAGGCCCTCCAGGGTTCGGCGTCTCCAAACACCGATCCCCCCACGGCCTCGACCCCTACAAACGGACCCTCAACCCAACCTCATCCCAACAAAAGACGAAGGGCCAACAATAGTGCACACCACTACTCAACCTGCAACCCCAAACACCACCGCGCGGCACAACCCACCACCACGCGGACATCGCCGCCTCACGAGCGGCCCCGGACGCGTACGCCTATTGGGCCGTGTTGACGCTCAGCACGTGCGTGCCCGTCCACGCACGCTCAGCAGAGATGAAGTACTTGCCCGACACGGGTGGATCGAACCACAGCTCGGCGTCCCCGCCGCGACCCTCAGCCGAGGTGTGCGAAATCAGCGTGCCGTCGCTGTCCCGCATCGAGCGCTCCGGGTCCAGCATTGTGTGGGCTCAGCCCCAGACTCCGGCACTCCGCATGATGCGAATAGTAATTACTACCCAACATCAACAATCATTGCTAGAGTTATGAATTGCGCTCATGGGCGCTACCAGACGTATCTGATCTTGATTGACAAGGACCTTTGATGGACTTAACGAAGGTGAAGAGGCGAACATGGCGGCCGCTGGTGGCTGTCGCAAGCGCCCTCGTTCTCGCAGCGACACTGCTGCCGATGGCCTCCGCCTCGGCAGCGGGCGGCTCCCCTCCCCTGAATCTGGTCGCGACCGCAAGTCCCGGGGCCGTGACGTTGGCATGGGACGCACCCGAATCGGATGCCGCGACGGTGACCGGCTACTGGATCAGGCGTCGACTTCCTGATGAAGGTGAAAGCAGGTTCACGACGATCTCAACCGACACCGGATCCACCGACACGACCTACACCGATCTGACTGCGAACGGCGACGGAACTCGCTACGAGTACCGGGTGAAGGCCTTGCGGAACGACGGCAGGAGCCGCCGGTCGAATACTGCTGAAGCTATTGGCCAGGCTGCGAGTGCAGAGGAACCGGGCGAAGTGATCGGTACCAGCTTGGAATACGTCAGCCCGCCGGAGCCAGAACCGGTCATATCGCAGCAACAACAGGCCGTCAACCTTCCCGCCGCCGCGGTGTGCAGCCGCCCGGACCCCATCGACAGGCAAGGGGGCGACAGAAGCCAAGTGAAAGACTTCAAGCTCTACGTCTTGGGCTCCGGCGGGTTGCAAAGAGACGACTACCTGGAGTGGATCTCGCCGATAACCGTCAGCGTGGATACAGTCGAGAGCTACACCGTCGAGCGGCAACAACGAATCGACGACAGCTGGAGTTCGTGGACCGATCTGGGCACGCACTGTAATCAACATGGCCGGCACCGCTACACGATCCTTGAGGATCAACCGCCGTGCACCGATTGGGCAATCCGTGTCTGGGCGAACTTCTTCGACGGCACATCTGGGCCGTGGAAGAAGAAGTTCTCGATTACGTCTCAGCGACACAGGCCATACAGCCCCAGCTTGAGCGAAGACCATGAGGGCTCGCTCGGAAGCCAACAGCTGACCGCCAAGTGGACGCGTGCTGCGTGCCAGACCGAGTATGAGGTGGAGGTTTCCAGACGCGATGGAATCACCCACCCGTCGGACGGCTACGACGATGACGGTAATCTGATCGGTATCAATGACGGATGGAGCGCATGGGTGACACCGGAGTTTTTCGATGATGGGACAGACTCCGCGCACAAGTTCACGTTGAACTTCGAATCGTTCGAACACCAGGGCGACGGCGTGAGGATGCGGGTCCGACTACGCAATCGCGCAGGCTGGAGCAACTGGTCTAAGCATGTGTGGCAGCGTGGCTTCAGGGTTCATACTGTCGACGCCGGCGAGACTCTGATCACCCGCTACTAAATCGCCAACTAGCAGTCTGCGGGGTGTCTGCGATCTGACGTCTTGTGTCAAGCGTCAGATCGCAGACTTCGCCCCTGCTGGACAGTCGACTTGCTGACCGCCGACGATCCGCTCCGCCGGACCTGACCCTCCTCGACTCACGACACGGACATACGATGGCCGAGCACGGCGCAACGCACCATCTCTGGGCACGGGCGAGGCGGCGAACTGCGTGCCCGCCCGCGACTTCCCTACTGCTGTTCGTTCACTGACACGGTGTAGGTGCCTTCGAGTTCGCCTGCACTCCCGGTCTTTGTGGCTAGGTAGTACGGGCCGGAGACGTCGGGGGAGAACTCCAGACGTTCCCCGAAGTTCCACCAATTGGAAGACCGTGCGGTACCCGGGATCAGTGTTCCGTCCTGTCGGTACAAACCGCCGATGTCGGGATCGAGCACGGTTCCGAGACCATACAAGGTGTCACCGGCGTACATGCCGTTCACGTTGAACTCGTAGCTGGTGCCTGCTTGGAGGGTGACGGCGAACCAGTCCTCGTCGTCGGAGGTCTCGAACTCGCCGCGCAGCGAGCCGCCGACCTCGACGACACCGGTAGTCGAGGTGTCCGCCGGGTAGTCGTCGGGGACTCCGTCGGTGATCTCTGAGACAGTGAGCCTGTAGGTGCCGGTGGGGGCCGTGTAGATGCCGGTGGCATTGGGGCTTCCTCCGGCCGCCACGTAGTAGGTCCCGGTAGTTCCGGGAGTGAAGTCCACCCGACTGTCGTCGCCGCGGCCGCTGTCGTCGCCGCGGCCGCTGTCGTCGTCGGTGGTTCCGTCCAGGCGGTCGCCGTCGGCGTTGCGGACTCCGTGGATTTTCGGATCCGGAAGGCTGATTCCGTCGAGCTCTATCCGGTAGACCTCATCGGCGGTGAGGGAAACAGCCACCCAGTCGACGTCGCCGCGGTAGTCGACGGTTCCCCTCATCGACGCGCCGACCGTCACGGTCGCCGCCGTGGTGGTGTCGGCGGGCACGCCGTCGGTCACGTCGGCGACCGTCACCGTGTAGGTGCCGAGCTGCTCCCGATGTCGCCCGGCCGTTGTCTGCCCAACTGATTGAAATCCTGCGACCGCCACGTAGTAGGTGCCGCTCGCAGGCGGTCTGTACACCGTCCTTGCGTTGCGTCCCGCACCGCGGTTGTAGTCGGCGGTGCCGCTCAGCTTGGCCCCGTCCGCGTCGCGGATCCCTTGCAGATGGGGATCAGGCAGGGTCCCGTCACCGGTGTCGGCACCCTTCACGTCGACCTGATAGGGCGTGCCCGCCTCGAGGGTCACCTTGAACCAGTCACTGTCGCCCTTGTAGTCGATCTCGCCCGTTGCAGCTGTATCCAGCTCTATCGTTCCGCTGGTTTCGGTGTCGGCACTGTGGGAGTCCGGGATGTCCGTCACGTCGGTCACCGCCAGCGTGTAGGTCCCGGGGTAGATGGTTGAGCCTTTCGCCACGAAGCCGCCGCCACGTAGTGGGCACCCGTGGAGGTCGGAGTGAACAACACTCGGCTGTTGTAGTAAGTGCCGGAGTCCGCGTCCGCCGTGCCGTCGATGAGCGTTCCGCCAGCGTCGTGGATGCCGAACAGGTGCGGGTCGAACAACGTCCCTCCACCGTTGGTCTCGCCTCCCAGATCGAAACGGTACGTCCGGGCCGCGGTGAGCACGACGCCGAACCAGTCCCTGTCGGAGGGCCCTTGCACCAGTCCGCGAGCCGAGTCGCCGACCTGAACCGTTCCGGTCGTGGTGGTGTCGGCCGCGTAGTCGTCCTCGATGTTCGTGATGTCAGTCACGGTCAGCGTGTAGGTCCCCGTGTTCGTCCCTCTCCCGTGTCCCCTGACCGCCACGAAGAAGCTGTAGCGGGAGTTGCGATGGAACTCGCGTGACACCTGGGAGTTGCGGCCGACCCCCGCATCCCCGCTTCCTCGCGATGACCAGGGATTGCTGTTTCCTGCGCTGAAGATGCCGTATATCCAGGGATCCTCCAGCGAGCCGCGACCGGTGTCGACTCCCTCGAGATCGAACAGCAGATGTCCGTGCAAATCGGCCGGTATCGCCCACCAGTCGATATCGCTCGCGGAATCGACGGTTCCGGTGACCGAGCCGCCAAGCGCCACCACTCCAGTCGTGGTGTGATCGGCCGGGAGGTCATTGTCTCCCTCGAGGGTGTCCAACGGGGTGTTGTTCGATGGGGGCGCCTCGCGGGTGACGGTGATGAGATAGGTGTTGACCGCCATGCCATCAGCAGAGGCGACGATGACGGCGACGGTGGTCTGGGCGGGGGCCCCGCCGGGATCCGCCGCGGGCAGCGCCACCTGCCAGCCCGCAGTGTTCGGGTCGGCGTCTGCGGGGGTGAGCATCACCGACGCTGTTCCTGTTGGGGTAGCGGTGACGGTGACCTGGTCGGTGTCCGCGTCGACGGTGGCGGTGTAGCTGGTGGTGGCGGCCGCGAACTGCGGTATCAGCGCGATCCCGCCGAGGCTCAACGCCGTCAGCGTCGGCCCCTCGGTGTCGCGCAGCACAGCACCGGGTGCGCCGCTATTGGCGAGGCCGCGCAGCAGGCCCGACGCCAACGTGTTCTTCGTCACCGGTGTTCCCGGCGCTGCGGGCTGCTGTGCGGCGGGCTGGCGGACGAGCACCACATAGATGTCCTGGCGTTTCGCGTCGGCGGAGGTGACCAGCACCAGCGCCAACGTCTCGCCCGCCTCCGACAGGGCGACCTGATGACCGGCGGTGTCGGGGTCGGCATCGTCGGTGTCGATCACCAGCGGAGAGTCGTCGCTGCGCACCGCCAGCACCTCGACGGTGGCATCGGAATCGTCCGAGGACGCGACCACCGTCACAACCGACACCCCGGCCGTCTTGGCGGCCTCGTAACGGTGCACGCCTGGCGTGAACCCCAACGTGGCCAGCCCGTCCAAAGCCAGCCCCGTGAGACCGGGAACCTCCTGAACGTCAGAACCGCCCGCTTCAGGCGGACCGTCGAGCACGATCCAATAACGGCGCAAGCTGTCGCCGTCGGCTGCGGTGACCGTCACTGCCGCAGCGGTCTGGGCCCCTTCGGTGACTGCGATCTGATGACCTGCGGTGTCGGGATCGGCATCGGCGGGCAATATGTCCACCGACGCAGCGGCGTCACGCGCCACGGCCGCGACGGTGACCTGCGACACGCCGACGTCGGCTTGTGCTGTGTACAGCGTGACCTCGGGATCGAACGCCGGGTCGAGCAGCGCACCGACCAGCGTCAACGAGCTCAGCGACACCGACGCCGCCGGGCCCGCAACCTTCACCGAGATGTCCGCAGCCAAAGTGCGACCGTCGGCGGTGCACACCGCTGCGGCATCAGCACACGAAAGGCTGCTCCCGACCGACACGGCGACATCGCTGTCCCCGTCAGGCTGGATCGTGACCGTCCAGTTGCGTGTCGAACCAGCCGCGGATTCCACTGCGGTAATCGTGCCGCCCGCTGCGACGATCACGCTGTCGCTCAACGCGGCAGCGTCGGTGTCGACGTCCTCGCCGAACCTCAACCGCACACCGAACGCGTCGGTGCCGTCATGGGTGTCGGGCACACGGTCGAAATAGGCCCACAACGGCGCCGCACCGCGCACACCGATCGGCACCGCGTCCGCCGCGACGCGCAGCTCCACGTCCACCGTGTCGCCGTCGGACCACGACAAGCCCCCAGAATGCCACCAATACGCGCCCCGCACCGCCAACGCCGGCACCAGACTCTGCGACCCCACAAACTCCCAGCCGCCCACATCAAGCACGAAATCGGTGCCCATCGCCTGATCCATTGCCAGGAACACACCCCCGGCGTGCTCCACCAGCACCAACACCCGAACAGCAGAACCATCCACCGAGAACGACCGCGGCGACAACGAACCCGCCCGCGCCCACGACGAGAACCCCGACATCGCCGGACTCACACCACCCTGAGACCCCACCGACAACACACCCGACAACAACACCACATCAGCAACCGCAGGCTCAGGCTCAGGCTCAACAGCGCGCAGCACCGGCTCAGGCTCGGGCTCGGGCGTCTCATAACGCACCAGCGCACGCTCAGAACGCTTGGCCCTTCGTCTTTTGTTGGGATGAGGTTGGGTTGAGGGTCCGTTTGTAGGGGTCGAGGCCGTGGGGGGATCGGTGTTTGGAGACGCCGAACCCTGGAGGGCCTCGATGGCGAGTGATGTTATGTCGGTGCGGCTGTGGCTGTGGCGCATCAAAGTGGAGGGGGTCGTCGTCGACGCGCCGGAGCAGCTGGTGGTGCGGGTGTGCTCGACGGTGCGCCGCCCCAGATGCCCCGATTGCGGGGTCCCGAGCGGGAAGGTTCATGACCGCCGTGACAACAAGATCCGCGACTTGGAGGTGTCGGGGCGGCCGGTGACGCTGATCTGGGAGCGGCGGCGGCTGGTGTGCGAGCCGTGCGGCAGCCGTTTCAGTGAGGGCCATCAGGGGTTCGAGGGCCGCGTCACGGCGCGTCTGGCGCGCCGGCTGGTCAAAGACGCCCGTGCGATGACGGTCAACGCGGCAGCCAAACGCCACCAGGTGAGCTGGAAGCTGGTGAACGCGCTGGTGGTCGCATGGGCGGGGCTGGTCGGCGAGCACCGCCGCCGCCAAAGATGCCGGGTGCTGGGGGTGGAGGGGACCTCGATCCGCAAGCGGCACCGCTGCGTGACGGTGATCGTCAACGGCGACACCGGCGAGGTGCTCGCCATGGTGCCCCACCGCGACACCCAGGCGCTCAGCGCGTTCCTGGCCGCCCAAGGGCCCCGATGGTGCAAAGCCGTGAAGGTCGTCGTCTCCGACGGCTCGGAGCCGTCTGCCGGGAATTCGACCTTGAATCGGTTGTGCGTTGACGATCTCTCAGCCACACAGGCACCGTAGCGACCGCGTGTTCGCGGCTCCTAGAGCTTCTTCGCGTGCTTGTACTTTGGGTTTCCGCGTTCGGGCGCGTCTTCTGGCGGCCCCGCGAGGCGACCGAGTTGTTGGAGCCAGTCCCGCGGCAGCCCACGTTCGTCGGCGATCTCGGTTGCGATCCCACCGACGATCCCAGGTCCGTCCCGCAGTGCCTCGCCGCATCGGACGTGCTTGTGCGTGCGGTAGTGCTTCGGTATCGGTGTGCTGGGGGATGTCGTGACCCGACGTGACGAGCCCCCAGTGGGACAGGTCGCCCGTCGCGGTGCAACCGGCGAGCTGTGACCGCCGACTGGGCTTCGGTGGTGGTTGCGCTGTGTGCCGCTACGCGGCCGTGCAGGCCAAGACGAATAGTAGGCGTTGCTATTGACACTGTGGGTGCGCTGCAACAGGATGCCGCAATGTGCGTACGGGCAAAACCAGCCGCTCGTGCCTGAAAGAAAGAACGACATATGTTCAAAAGACGCGACCGCGCATGGGTGGCTGCGCTGCTCGCCGGCGCACTTGTCGCCGGTGTCACCACCCAGGCATCCGCGACAACCGTCGCGCCGGACCGGCCGACCGGCCTGAGCGCCGTCCTCGGCGACGGGGGTGTGCTGCTTAGCTGGGATGCCCCACACGACGCGATGGACTCTTGGCAGGTGCTGCGCAGGATCCGTCCCGCGGAAACAGCCCACACGGTGATCGCCACGGTTGACGGCGAACTGAACGAATGGACCGACACCGACCTGACCGCAGGCGACCGGCGCTACAAGATCGCTGCGGTACGCGACTCGCTGACAAGCCGACGCTCACAGGTCGCCAAGCTGATGCTCGACGAACCCCCTCCTCTGAGACCCACGCCGAGCACCATCACCCAAGTCCCCGAGAAAGAACTCGCTACCGAGAAGGGGGCAGGCGATACGTGTACCCCTGCTGCGAACCTCGTCGATATCACGCCCGGAACGGCGAAGGACCTCAGCAACGGCCAGAACTGGGTGAAGGTCACGCTCACGGCCAATGTCAATTATCAGATCTACTATGACGCGAATGGAACCGGCACGGTGAGGATCAATTTCGTATGCGGACCGGACGACCTAGAGATTACAGAAACGAGAGCAAACGCAGGCACAGGACTGGGCAGCCAGGATGCGTCGCTCGTCTTCAGGGCGTCGACGACGGGCTTCCACTACGTGAAGACCACCATGTCGTCGACTTTCTCCACAGAGACGAAGACGGTGCTCGTGTCGGACCTGCGCAATGCTGACCTCGAACCTGCCGTGGCCGTCGGGGAGACTGCGACGGGGACCATCCTGAGCCCCACTGACACTGGCGGGGTGTTCGTGCCGATGGAGAGCGGGACGTCGTACCAGATCGACGTTCGGTCCGTCGGATACCCGGGCATCGACCCGTGGATCGTGGACATCTGGGACGTGTCCGGCCCGATCACGCGAACCGGCCGGTGTGATTATACAAATACTCCACCGGACCCACCGGTCTGCACCACCTTCTTCGGGGCGTCTTACGACGGCTTCTTCGATTACGACTCCGGTCCCGGCAACGCGGCGCGGGTCATCTACACCGCGACCAAGACCGAAGAGCACTACATCGTGGTCGGCAGCCGCGGCGGATGGTATCAGAGGCTGGGCGACTGGCGCCTGACAGTGACCGAGGCGTCTGCCCCGTTCTACGACGACTACGCGGCGGACGCTTCCACCACGGGCACCGTGGTTGTGGGCGGCTCTGTGTCGGGCGTGATTGATTCGACTCCGAGTTGGTACAACGCCGGTGACACTGGTGGCCCCGACGGCTACTCCTCCCGTGAGCCGGGCTACATGGGCGATCATCACGGCTACAGCTGCCACAGGGAAACCGGTGACGGCATCAAGCTGGACGGGGACACCTGCGACCGTGACTGGTTCGAAGTCATGCTCACCGTTAATCGGACCTACAAGCTGCAACTGGAGAGCGGGACGAATGTGTTGATCGACGGCGTGTACCGCAACGGATTTCTGTTCCAGAAAGGCGGCGGGACCTACACAGCGAGATCGACATCGATTCACTACATCTCGGTAGCAGGCACGGACGGCTGCAGCGGCCTTCATGGCTGCACAGGCAGTTACACCCTGAGCGTGACCCAGGAGTAGCCCCGCTTGGACGTCGGTCGGCTGGCGCGCGTTGTCAGCGAGGCTCCCTGCTGATCGCTGTTGCCTCAAACGGGCGGCAGCCGACCCCCAGTCCCCGAAGCAAGGCCGAGCCGTTTCATTCGTGTGCCGGCCTGGTCCACCACGTCACCAGCACGTGCCCGCAAGTTCAGCGCATCATGACCCAGCATTGGTGTCTGGGAACCGGCGACAAGCACCTGTGCAGCGAGCGCGGGCGCCGGCTGGCGGATCGCACCGCTTGACTGATCATGGCTGACTGGGCGCTGCGCTACCACAAACCCCGCCGCGAGACCAGCCGGGAACGCATCGCGCGTCTGTACGGGCCACACGACCTGAGTCCTCTCAACGGACGGCCCACTCCCCGCGCACATCTTCACTGTTTCGTGGAGGCTCTGGGGTGCCTTGGAGTTGGTGGAGGCGGATTGTGTTGTGTCTGTTGTGTCTCTTTTCGTTATTCGGCGCATGCCAGCGAGCGCAGCACGCGTCCGATCGGATGCTGTGTTCGCAGCATCACTGGCGGCGTCTCGTCTGAAGCGCACATGGCGGTCAGTGCTTCGCCGGCCCATGTGGACTCGCGTGCCTCGAACAGCGAGCGGAGCGGCCACGCGACCGGTTCCATCGTGGTCGGCGGCTGTGCATAGCGGAATCGCACCCAGTCGGTCAGCAGATACCCAACGCGTACGTCACGTGGCCACGTACCGCTGCCGTCGACCCCGAAGCGCGTCGCGGCGAGCTGTGCGGCGAATGTGTTCCTTGTCAGGTTGCGGTCGCGCAATGCGTTGCCGAGGTCCGGCAGCACATCGGGCGTGCCCTGGCTGTGCGGTGTCACATGGCCGTCCCAGAAGGTCACCGAGTCAGTCTGCTCGACATAGGCGAGGTTGGCTTGGGCCTGTTCTGCGGTGATGCCGCTTCCGGGAAGCCAGCGTCCGATCTGCTCATCGGTCATCCAGCCGGTAGCGATCATCCGTCCGTCCGCCTCGGTCGCCGCAGTGTCCCAGCGTGCCCATGTGATGTCATATCCATCGAGCAGACCAGTGAGAGACGACGGCCACACTTCTGGAGGGCAGTGCGCCCACAGCGGCAGGTCGATCAGGGCTTGGTGGTCCCAGCGGCGGAACTCGAAGGCGGCTGGTTTTGGCGTCCAGCCGTTGACGGCGTCTTCTGTGATTGCTGCGGTTCCGCCGAACACATAGAGGTGCTCGGTTCGGCGAAGGGACTCTTCGGCGGCGGGGAGCATTTCACTGCTGGCTGTGAGAATCATCGGCGCACACTTGCGAGCAAGCAGAGGGGCGGCGCTCAACGCGTCGAACGGCACCCACGCCATCACGAGACCGGCAGTCTTGCGATCAAAACAGCGCGGAGAGTCGCCGTAGAGGCCGTCAATGAACTCAGCTGCTGCTGTCGCTGTCTCGATGCGGGTCGTGCCGCCGAGCCGCAGGGTGGTTTTGCCGGCGTCAAGCAGTTCCTGCTCGACGCTGGCGGCGATCGCTGCTGTGCCGCCCATGATGATCACATGATCAGCGTTCCCAGCGATGAAATCGGCGACGCCGTCATCCAGGTCGTCAGGCGCAGTGAGCAGAATCGGGTGGCTGCCATAGGCACCGAACGCACCAGCCACGAGCGCGTCGGCGAACTCGGCGCTTGACGCGAGGATCACCACACGCCCATAGCCGCCGGGCATCGTGCCGACCGCGCCCAGCTTCTTTGCGACCGCGACTGACGTCGATGACGCATCCGACGCGGCGACTCGCTCGATATCGGGGTCGATGGAGCCAAGGCCGCCGAGCGCGGCGTCGCTGATGGTGCTCGTGGAGCCGATGGCCACGATGCGGGACACGCCTGCGGTCTCCAAGAAGTCCTTGATGTCGTCGCTGACGCCGCCGCGGTCGGTGAGCAGCACCGGGGCGCCCAGCGAGCCAGCCAGAGGCGCTGCGGTCACAGCGTCGGTCCATGAGCGGCCTGACACGACAACAGCGGTACTCAGCTTGCCGCCGGCATCCGTAGCGACTTCTTTGGCCACAGCCAGCGAAGTCGCGTATCTGTCCTGGCCCCACAACCGGGTAACCGAATCAGACGACACACCTTCGACAGTTTGTGCTGAGGCGACCGCGGGCGCGACGGCGACTGCCAGCGCGACCGCGGCAACAGCTGCGAGGAGCGCGGTTGTCCGTGTGATCGGGATATTCATCGGTGCTTTCTCTCTGGGGGTCCTCGGGTTCGGTGGAGGCGTGATGGCCGATTCATGCCGCGTGCCTCGACAACACGCATCGGTGCTGATCAGAGAGACTTTTCCACGAACTCACACACCCAAACCCACCAGACTCATCAAAATTAGGGTCAGCTCGCGAAGCCGTATCAGTAATATGTATTATTATCGCATTAGGAGAGTCCCATGCGTCGAGATGCGCAGGTTGGGACAAAGGAGACCCACATGATGAGACCGCGACGAGGAGGGGCCTTCACCGCCCTGAGTGCGGCACTGCTGACGACACTTCTGACGATGCCCGCGGGAGCCGTCACGAACCCTCCACATGACGAGAACCCGGTGACCCCGCTGGTCCAAAAGGTGTGCCTCGATGGTATCGAGCGGTACCAGTTCAAGCACTGGAAAGGCGGCTCCGAGCTGGAGTGGGAGACCATCAGTCCAGAGGGGAGCACGGACAAGTTCCAATATGAGAACGACGTGTGGGCACGCGACGACGACGAGTACCGCAACATCAATGACGTGGCCATGACGAAGCCTCGTGCCCGCATTGCCAACGCTTCCCTGGTGTGCCGTCGCACTGCCACTGAGCTTGACAGCGCGATACAAGCGGCAGTGGACTCATCAACGGCGTGGCAGCAAGTCGTCAACAGGGATCAAACCTACGCACAGCAAGCCGCCGCGTTCAATCGGTGGCACAGGGACCACTGTGTGCCGGGCGGCACGGTGGACTGCGGGGCGACATACCCGACGTTGGCGGAGACGTGCGCACTGAACCCGGGGTTGACGCTCTCCACGGGAGAAGATTGTTGATCTGCGCGCCGACGACAAGGCGCTCGCCGCGCTCATGGAACTCAACCAGAAGCGATAGCTAGCCCTGATTATTCATGAGAATTCTGCTGGTCGTCTTTTTGGCGTGTTGTGGGCCTTGTTTGGCGGTGTGGGGCTGTTTGGGTGTCGGCGGGGCCGTCGGGGGGGAGCGGTTGGGCTCGGTTTTGGTGCGCGGGCGGGACCGGGTGGGGGTGCGGGCGTGGTGGGGCTGTCCCGCTGCGGCGGGCGTGGCGCGGAACTGGTCGGCTGGGGGGTTCAGCGGGGGTGGGCGATGGTGAGCAGTGCTCGGGCGCCGGGGTGCTGTTCGGGCAGCCGCAATAGGACGCGCCGTGCGCTGTGGCACACCAGGGCGGGAAGGTGCCATAGCTGCCAGCGGAGCCGTTTGGGGGCCGCTTTGGCGAGCGCGCCGGTGAGGCAGGCTGTTTGGAACCATCCCACGAGCGCGAGGCCGGTCATGCACATGGCGGCCCAGGTGCTGTTCGCGTGCCAGTCGGTGAACGGCATGCGCGCAAGGCCGCTGTCTTTGAGCCGGCGCACGGCGTCCTCGATGTCGGCGTGTGAGCGCATCAGCTTGTCCAGCTGTGCGGGGTGGCCGGTCTGGTCGGTGTAGAACCCCCAGTAGCGGAAGTTCTCGCTGGGGAACAGGCTGCGCTGCGCTCCGGGGTGCAGCGGCTCGCGGCGCACCACGAGCCGGGTGCGCTCGGGCCAGCCCGACAGGTCCGCCAGATCGGTGAGCTCCGCGACCTGAGCGCCGCGCCGTTTGCGCTGATCGGGGCGCTTTGGGGCGTTGTGCCAGCGGCCCGGCTCGCCCAAGGCGCCGCGGATCGCGGCTTGGATGGCTGGGGCGGACCGCGCCGAGATCGCATAGCCGATGCTGCGGTCCCGCAGCCCTTCGGCGAGTTTCGCTGAGCATCCCCCGGTGTCGATGCGCACCACCAGCGGACGCTCCACGAGGTCGGGGTCGTCGCCTTCGCGGTGCCCTGCGGCGTCAGGCGCGGGCAGCATCGCCACCGCGGCGTCGAGCACTTCGAGATGATCGCCGATGTGGTTCGCGGCGGCGTTGCCCGGCCGCTGCTTTAGCCACAGCGGCTCCCCCTGCGCGGTGGAGCAGATCATCGGATGGAACCCGAACCCGCCCTTGTAATGCGGCGCAGCTCCGGCCTTGTTCTCCGAGTGGACCTCCACCAATGTCGAGTCGATGTCGACCACCAGCGGCCTGCTGCGGTCGGCGGAGGCCCACAACGGCTCGCGCACCGCTGCGGCCGCGCCCAAAAGCGCCGCGGCGCCGCTCGCGCCCAGGCCCGTGAGGGTGCGGTACAGCGTCGAGTCCGACGCGACGTCGCCGAACAGCTCCCGCTGAGCACGCAGATGCTCGATGTCGGTGCACGCCTCACCGCCGCCGGCCAGCATCAACAACGCATGGACCAGCACCCGGCCCCGGTCATGAACCGGGGCGCGCTCGCCGCGTGGGGGAACCGCGGCCGACAGCGCCTCGGTCAGCCCGACACGGTCCGCGAACCCGCCCAGAGCGAACAACCCCGCGCCCCACACGACACGGTCCCCGCCGCCTGCCAGACGCGCGTTTGTCACACTGCTAAGTTTCACCTCGGAGATGCCCCCCTGAACTCGCGGATGCGTTCATTGCAGACACGTATCGTCGCAGGTCAGAGGGGCTTTTCCGCGGACCCAGACAAACCAGTCCGCCCGACTCGTGAATAATCAGGGCTAGAGAGATGCGCCTGCAACTGTCGTCGCCCAGCACCTCACGCGCTAGCTGCGACGATCGGCATGGCGCGCCAGCATCAATTCGTGCAAGTCCGTGCCGTGGTACTGGACCCACTCGCCGTCACTGCTGAGCTCCCAGTGAGCGATGCCGTCGTCGAGGTACATATCGGTGAGCTCGGTCAGCTCAGCGGCCATCGCGGGCGACTCCACCGGCGCCAGCGCTTCCACGCGATAGCGAAGGTTTCGAGGCATGGCGTCGGCTGATCCCAGCAGGATCGTGTGGCCGCGGGCGGGACTTCCGAACCGGTACACGCGGCTGTGCTCCAGGAAGCGGCCGACGACGCTGCGCACGGAAATGTTCTCGCTCATGCCGGCCACGCCCGGAACCAGGCAGCAGATGCCTCGCACGATCAGGTCGATGCGGCAGCCCTGCTGTGACGCTCCGTAGAGCGCTTCGATCACCTCGTTGTCCACGATGGCGTTCATCTTCATGACGATGTGGCCATCGGGCTCCGCGGCCTCGGCCGCAATGTGCTTCACGAGCGACTGGCCGAGGCTGTGCGGCGCCACGGCAAGCTTGTGGTAGTCGGTCTTGCGGCTGTAGCCGGTGAGCGAATTGAACAGTCCTGCGACATCGGCGGCAAAGTCGGCATCGGAGGTCAGCAGCCCGAAGTCCTCATAGATGAGGGCTGTGTCGGCGTTGAAGTTGCCGGTGCCGATGAAGCAGTAGTGAGCAATGCCTCGGGCCTCGCGCCGCACCACCATCGCCAGCTTGCAGTGGGTCTTCAGTCCCACGACCCCATAGGCGACATGGACGCCAGCGCGTTCCAGAATCCGTGCCCACTCGATGTTCGCGTGCTCGTCGAAGCGTGCTTTGAGTTCGACGACGACCACGACCTGCTTGCCGCGTTCCGCAGCCCGGATGAGCGAGTCGACCAGCCGGGTCCGCTCCGAGGTCCGGTACATGGTCATCTTCATGGCGAGCACATCGGGGTCGACGGCCGCCTGGCGGATGAAGGCGTTGAGGCTGGTGTCGAACGACTCGTACGGCAGATGCACCAGGACGTCCTGGCGCTTGAGGACGTCGAAGAAGTCGACTCCGACCTCTGGTTCGGGCGCCGCCCCACGCCGGCCCCCATTGCCCACCCCCAGCAGTGGCGGTGCCTCGCTCGGTGCGCGCAGCGGCAGCGGGGTGCGCGGGTTGTGCGTGGGCGTCTTCAGATCGTCGCGCTCGATCCCGTACAACTCGAACAGGTTTGAAAGGCCGAGCAGCCCCTTCGAGGTGTAGACGTCGTCGTAGGTCAGCTTGAGCTCGCGGGTCAGCATTTCCAATGCAGCCCCGCTCAGGTCGGGCGCAGCTTCAAGCCGCACCGCTCCGCCGAAGCGCCGCTGGCGCAGCTCGAGTTCCATGTGCTTGAGCAGATCATCGGTCTCGGTGTCGTCGATGTCGAGGTCGGCGTCGCGGGTGACACGGAACATGCTGTGGCTGAGCACCTTCACGCCGGGGAACAAGTCGCCTAGGTGCCCGGCGATGACCGACTCCAGCGTGATGAAGCGGTGCCCGTCTGGCAGGGCCAGAAAGCGAGGCAGGATCGGCGGCACCTTCACCCGGGCGAACGACGGTTTGCTACGGGAGTGCTCCACGAACACGGCGAGGTTCAACGACAGGTCTGAGATGTAAGGAAATGGATGTGCAGGGTCGACGGCGAGCGGTGTCAGGACCGGAAAGACCTGCTCGCCGAAGAGCTGAGCGACCCACGCGCGGTTGGTGTCGTCGAGGTCGTCGGGCTCGACAAACTCGATCCCTTCGGCTGCGAGCGCCGGCCGCAGTTCGTCCTCGAACAAGGCCGAGGCATCCCGGAGTTGCTCGGCGGCACCGGCGCGAATGCCCTTGAGCTGGGCTTGCGGAGTCAGCCCGTCCGGGCCTGCGCGTCGCACTCCAGCGTCGATCGAGTCGAGCACCGTCGGAACCCGCACCTGAAAGAACTCATCGAGGTTTGACGCATGGATGGCCGCGAACTTGATGCGCTCGAGCAGCGGCAGATCGCTGTCGCAAGCAAGTGCCAAGACGCGGTAGTTGAAGTCCAGCCAGGAGAGCTCTCGATTGAGGTAGCGCTTGCAGGATCGGGTCCCGCTGGCGGCGGACATGACGACTCACGCCCCCAGTGCGTCCGGAACAGGGCGCGGCGGGGGCAGTACGCCCTGCGCCCGTGAGAGTACGCAAGCATCGGCGCTTGCGCCAGTGGGTTGTTCGGTTGTGGAAAACGTGTGGGCAGTGAGTGGACCGGCCCTGTGGACAACGGCTGGCTCAGGCCGGTGCGAACTCGAAGTCCTCGTTGACCACGACGCCGGTTCCGATGTGCTCGGTTCTGGTCATCTCGGCCATGAGCTCGGGGTCGGTGCTGCGGGCCCACTGCCGGCCGTTCGGCGTGCGCACCGCAGCCAGCGCTACCTCGGGCCCAACTCCGGTAGGTCCAGTCCGGCCGTGCATCACCGTGTAGGCCTCCACGGTTGCGCTGCCGGTGTAGTTGGCGTCGAGCTCGACAGACGGGAACCGGTCGATCTCGTCTTGGCAGTTCTGGTGGCGGAATCCGTCCGCGGGGGGCTCCGTGGAGTAGATGCCGAATGCGTGCTTGGTGAGGTAGCCGCCGTTCGCCGAGCACAGCCCGAAGGTTCCGGGGTTGTCCCGCAGGACGCCCGCCATCGTGGCGATGGAGTGGGTGACGTAGTTGTTGAGCGGACCGCCGGCGAAGGTGAGCCCGCCGGTGAGTGTCAGGTCTCGGTCAAGACCGAGGCCGAGCTCGGTGGCAGAGATCTGCACTGCGGAGGGGAAGCACGAGTACAGATCGACGTGGTCGATGTCATCGACGCCGACACCGGCCAGCTCCATGACTCGGCGTCCGGCGACGCGGATGGCGGGGGAGCTGTGCAGGTCGCCGCGGTTCGACACGTAGTCGGTGTCGCGGGCATCGGTTCCTGCGTGGGGGAACAGCCAGCGGTCGGTCGGCACTCCGGCTGCCGTCGCGGCCTCGGCAGAACACACGATGAGCGCAGCGGCGAGGTCGAGGTCCCAGTTGGAATTCATGGACTTGGTGTAGGGGAAGCCCACGAACCGGTTGGTGGGGCTCGGATTGCGGATCTCCTCAGCGGTCATCGGAGTGCGGATCCACGAGTACGGGTTGGCTACCGCCGCCTGGTTGAACTTCTCCCACATCGCCGCGACCCGGTCCCGATGCCCCTCCATGGTCTCGCCGCGTGAGGCTCGGAACGCAGATTCGAAGACGGGGTAGAGGTTGATGGGATCCCTGAATCCCCGTTCGACCTCGACCTTGTTGTTCATGATGACGTCGCGGCCCAGCACTTCGCCGGGCACGGCGCCGGTCTGGTCGGTGTAGGGAATCCGCTGGTCCGCACGGCGTGCCCGACGACGGCTCCAGATGCCCTCCGCGCCGGCGATCAGCACGACGTCGGCTTCGCCCGCCGCAATGCGATTGCAGGCCAGGTTCACCAGCGATTGCGGCGTGTTGCCCCCGTCAGTCGACAGCCCGGTCTTGCCGGCCGCGCCGAATCGTTGGTTGAGCAGAGCCGCTGGATCCGGGTAGGGCCACGCACCCTTGATGACCCAAGTGTGCGAAGCGCGCGCAGGCAGTCCCGGAGCGCCGGCGTCCTGGGCCGCGTTGGCGAGCGCCTCGCCCATCATCGCCACGGGCTCCAGCGCCTCGACGGGGTTCTCTGGGCGCTGAATGAACTGCCCGGCACCGACCAGGACGGGGGTGCGTGATCCGATGTCCGACATTTTGTACCGCCTTGCGTTTACGTGGCATCGCACAGTAGCGAGCCGCGCCCGACCACATCCGGTGAGGGATTCCGGCGGCGGGCTACGCAACCGCAACCGCAGCGGCATGGCCGCTCGTGCGCGGATGTAGCGTCGCAGTCGGGAGGCCGACGGTGGCCCAGTTGCCCGATCACTACGCGACGTTGGGTGTGCGCCCGGACGCCGATACAGCAGAGATCCGGCGCGCATGGATTCGGGCCGCAAGGGCCAATCATCCCGATCAACGTGGCCAGGTTCCCCAGGCGCAGGGCGAGCGTTCCGATCGTCGAATGCGCGCAGTGAACGAAGCGTGGCGCGTGCTCGGCACCGATGCGTCGCGACGCACCTACGACTCCGAGCGCACCGAACTCGCTCAGCCCGCGGCCGAAGCTGCCGCTGCGGCCCAGGGCGCCAGTAGTGCCCCGCAACCTGGCAGTACACCGGCGTCTGATGCTGACCTCGAAGATCCTTGGGCGCACGAACGCACGGGCACGACGACCGAACCCGGCGGACCCGGCGGCTTTGTCGTCAGCCATCGCGGTGCCGCCATCGTGGTGCGCGTGCTGCCGTGGGCTGTGGCGGCCACCCTCGGCATCGTGATCTTCGTGGCGAGCGCCTACATGTCCGCCGGCAGCGACAGAGAGCAAACCTCGGCTGCAGTCCTCGAGGTCGGAGAGTGCTTCTGGACGGCCCCCAATGGAACGCTGCGAACGGTCGCGTGCGATTGGTCCCAGAACGACGGTGTGCTCGACCAGATCATCACGATGTCACCCGGTGACCGATGTCGCCATCCCGATGCCGTAGTGCATGAGGCCCCGATCGCCGGCCGGCGCCTCTGCCTCGTGCCAGTCGACCGCTGGCAGCCGCCTACGACGAGCCCGTGATCAGGCTGGTTCGGTAAGCAGGAGGCGGACGCCGAGGTTGTGCTCGGGGGGCACTTCGAACATCGCGTCCTGAGGCTCACCGCGTCCGCACACCTTGACGCGGCGTGCGCCGGGGACCAAGCCGGGGTCGTCGAGCTGGAAGTGCAGCAGCTGAAGCCGGCCTGATCGGTTGCCCATCCAATGTGCCATGGTCGGCTCGGCCGGCTGGATGAGTTGCAGGTTCCATGGCCCTGAGCGCAACTCGACCCCCACACCGATATTGGGGTCCTTCCATTCGTCCACCCGTTCCATTCCGAGCGGCCCTTCGAACATCGCTGCAGCGGCCTGCACATCGGCCGCTAGGTGAATGACCGAAGCGAGCGCCGTGGGCTGTTCGTGGTGGGTGGGCGGAAGGGGCGGGGCGTCATCCCAGCCGCCGCCGTCGTCCCAGGCGATCTGGATGACAATGCCCCAGCTGTCCTTGGGATGCAGGAAGGCTTCCTTCCACAGCGGGTTTTCGTCGTTGATGCCGATCACGTTGTATCCGGCGTCGGACAGGGCGCCGATGGTGTCGTCGAAGTCGGGCGTCTTGAAGGTGAAGTGGTGCGGGCCGGGGCCGTTGCGGGCCAGGAAGCGACGGAGGAAATCGCTGCCTTCATGCTCGATCGGCTCGAGGATCTCGATTCTCGTGCCGCCGTTGAACGAGATCTGGCAGAAGTAGAAGTCGTCGCCGGCTTGGGCCGCAGGGTCGTTGTCGGGGCCGCCGATCCAACGACCGCCGAGGTCGCGGCCGTAGCGGATCACGTTGTCCCAGGCACGGTCGCTGACCACCGCAACGTGGTCCATGACGAGCTTGTCTGTCGGCATGTCGGGTGAGGCTACGCGGCAGGGTCAGGCGGCACTCAGCGGCATGCCGCGGGCGAGGTCGTCGGCTTCCATCATGGCTGTGGCCAACCGCTCGTACATCTCGGCGCGCCGGGTCGGGTCGGTGCGGCGCAGCGGCGCCACCTCGTCAGGATCGGTCGCCATGTCGAACAGCTGTTCGGAGCCGTCGCTGTGGCGTGTCAGCCGCAGGTCAGCAGTGACGAGCGTCCGGGTCTTGGATGGGATCGGAAGGTTCATGACGAGCGCCCCGGGGAAGTCGTCTTCGATGAGCACCTCGTCACGGACGCTCGCGCCAGCATCATCGAGCACCGGCACCAGGCTGCGGCCGCCGATGCCGTCGTAGCCACGCACGTCGGCGAGTTCGAGCAGCGTCGGACCCAGATCGATGCTTCCGGCCAGCGAATCGGTGCGCCCAGGGCCGCGCCGCGGGTCGACGACCACCATCGGAACCGTCAGCGTGCCGCGGTAGTGCAGGAAGCCCTTCAGCATCAGGCTGTGGTCGCCCATCATGTCGCCGTGATCGCTCGTGAACACGATGATCGTGTTGTCGGCCTGGCCCGCACGGTCGAGCGTGGCCAGTATCTGGCCGATGCCGTCGTCGATCATCTCGATCATCCCGTAGGTGGCGGCCATGGCCTCTCGCACAAGCTGGTGGTCGCCGGCCACACCGCACGGCGTGACCCAGTTGCGCTGACTGCTCGGGTGGATCTGGCTGACGGCCTGCACGTAGTGGGGTGCCGCTTCGAGCGGGTCGTCGACCGTCGCGGGCAGTTGCATGTCGTCGGGGCTGTGCCGATCGAACCACTCGCCGGGGGGCGACATCGGGTGGTGCGGGTCGGGGAACGAGGCCCATGCCAGCCAGGGCCCGCCCCGTCTGGCGGCATCTTCGATGAAGGCGATGGTGCGCTCGGTCACGAACGTGCTGGAGTGAAACTCGGCGCCATAGGGAGGTTCGTACACCTGCCACCAGCGCTTGGAGCGGCGCCGTGCGGGTGACTCGTCTGTCATCGGCACCATCAGGTCTTCCAACCGGCCGCCGCGATCCAGCGCCCACAACAGGTGATGCCCGCTGACCCGTGCACCGTGGTCGATCGCCAGCTCGACGTGTTCGAATCCGTAGAAACTGTCGGGGAATTCGGGTGCACCTTCCAGATAGCGCTCAGCGTCTTCGAGCGTGTCCCAGCCCGCCGGCCAGTACCCGTCGACCGCACCGGATGCTTGATTCGACGGGAACACGGCGTTGCGGGACATGCCGTGCTGCAGGTGCGACTTGCCGATGAGCGCAGTGCGGTAGCCCGCTGCGCGGAACTGCCGCACATGAGTGTTGGCGCCGGGTTCGAGCGATCGGTCGTTGAAGACCACGCCATGGGCGCTGGGCATCCGTCCGGTCATGATCGTGGAGCGGTTCGGCATGCAGACCGGGTTTGCCACCCAGGCGTTGTCGAAGACCATGCCCCGTGCGGCCAGCGCATCAAGGTGGGGGGTGCGGACCACGTCGTTTCCGCCGAAGCCGGTGTGATCTGCCCGCTGCTGGTCGGTGATGATGAACAGCACGTTGGGCTGTGACGATGCGCCGTTTCCTGCCGAGGCCATGGCGGGCTCCTCTCGATGAGCTGGGTGAGCTGGGGTTGCTGGACTCGCTCAGCCGAAGTTCATAGCGCCGGGGTTGCCGCCGTCCACCACCACGGTCTGGCCGGTGATGGAGTCGGCTTCGCACAGCATCACGGCGGCGTTGGCAATGTCGATCGGGCTGCCCACTTGGCCCAGCACAGACGCCCGCCGGGCGCCTTCAGAGATCTCATCGGGCAGCCGTGCCGCCATGCGAGTGCCCTCCACGAGGCCTGGCGCCACGCAGTTGACGGAGACCGTGGGCGACAACGCAACCGCTAGGCAGTGGGTCAGGTGGATGAGGGCCGCCTTCGAGCAGCTGTAAGCGATGCTGCTCGAGCCAGGCAACAAACCCCCCACCGAAGCGATGTTCACGACGCGCCCGCCGCCGCCGGCTTGCAGCAGTTCTGCCAGTGCCCGAGTCAGCAGGAACGGCCCGCGCAGGTTGGTCTCCTGCACTCGATCCCAGGTTTCGGAGTCGAGTGTCCCCAGATTCCTGAACGGGATGCCGATGTTCCACGCTGCGTTGTTGACCAGCACGTCGCAACGATCGTGCTCGGCCACGGCGGCGGCAGCGATGTCGATCGAGGCTTCGTCGCGCTGGTCGAGCTGCAGCACGCTGGCGGTGCGGCCGGCTGCGCGCACGATCTCCGCGCTGGCTTCTGCTCGCTCCAGATCGCCCAAGTAGGTCACGATCACGTCTGAGCCCGCAGCGGCCAGCGCCTCGCAGATCGCACGCCCGATGTCGCCCGAACCGCCTGTGACGACGGCCAGTTTCCCTGTCAAGTCCATGAGTCGATTCCTTTCAGTCGGCGACCAGCTCTGCCATTGCTTCCAGGAGCTGCGGCGGGCCGGAGATTTGCAGGGTTGTCACCACGGTGTCGTCCCAGCGGCGCAGGTCACGGGCGATCTTGTCCATCGGCCCGATGAGCGCGACCTCTTCGACCAACTCGACAGGGATCGCTGCCGCAGCTTCGGACTTGCGGCCGTCGAGATATAGATCCTGAACTTCGTCGGCGATGTGCTGGTAGCCCATCCGGCAGAACACGTCGTAGTGGAAGTTGGCATTGCGGGCGCCCATGCCGCCCATGTACAGCGCCAGCATCGGGCGCACCCGGTCGGCGGCCCGCTCGACATCGTCATCGGGCACCACGCTGACCATGCACACGACCTCGAAATCGGCATCCGCGGGAATGCGGCCGTCGGTGCCGATCTGCGGCTTGCCGGCTGCGGCGAAGCCCGAATTGAGGGCGTCCACGTAGAACTGGTTGTCCTTGGGGGCGAAGAAGATGGGCAGCCAGCCATCGCACAGCTCGCCGGCCAGTGCCACGTTGCGGGGCCCCTCCGCGCCGAGGTAGATCGGCAGGTCGGGCCGCAGCGGGTGCACGGTCGACTTGAGCGCCTTGCCGAGGCCCATGCCGCCCGGATACGGCATCTGGTAGTGGTCGCCGCTGAAGCTGACAGGCTTGTCACGCTCGAGGATCGCCCGGATGATCTCGATGTACTCACGGGTGCGAGCCAGCGGGCGCGGGTAGGGCTGGCCGTACCAGCCCTCCACCACCTGCGGACCGCTCACCCCGAGCCCCAAGATGAATCGGCCGCCGCTGAGGTGGTCCATCGTGATGGCCGCCATGGCCGTGGCTGCGGGCGTACGCGCCGAGATCTGCACGATCCCGGTGCCCAGGCCGATGCGTTCAGTGTGGCTGCCCCACCACGCCAGCGGTGTCAGGCAGTCCGAGCCGTACGCCTCGGCCGTCCAGAACGAATGAAAGCCCAGACGATCAGCGAGCTGCAGCGTCTCAAGTGCGTCGGGCGGGGGTCCTGCCGACCAGTAGCCGGCGCCAGTTGCAAGTTTCACGCCGCCCAGCTTGGCAGGCACCGCCCGCTGATGTGTCCCGGTGCTTGCGTGTGGAAATGAAATAGATTGAAAATTAATGAAAACTTAGATTCCTCTGGATGCCGACGGTGCGAGAAGCGATACGGATCGTCACGGCTGATGGTTGGCGTCTCAAGAACGCTCGCGGCAGCCATCGTCACTACGTGCATTCCGACAAGCCGGGTAAGGTGACCATCGCCGGGAAGCCCAGCCGTGAACTCCCGCCGGGGACGTGGAAGAACATCATGAAACAGGCCGGACTGGAAAGGGGGCGGTTCCAATGAGCACCTTGACCTACACCGCGATCGTGGAGCGGAGCACCACTGGCTATTCGGCGTATGTGCCAGATGTCCCCGGCTGCATCGCAGTGGGAGAGACCTTCGAGGAAACCACGAAGATGATGCAAGAGGCACTCACGTACCACCTCGAATGGATGCGCGAGGACGGTGACGATATCCCCGAGTCGATCTCGTCTGCGATCGAGGTCGAGGTTCCAGCGAGCATCGGCTGACACGCCAGGGTTCACTCCCCACGTACGAGTCCGACGCCCCAACGGTGGCAGGCTGCGGAGATGACGGCCGAGCAGCGGGAGGCGCAGAGATCCGTCCCGTGTGTGCTGATGCGGGGCGGTACGTCTCGCGGGCCGTATTTCCTCGCTGACGACCTGCCGGCTGACCCGGCGACGCGCAATGCAGTCCTGCTGGCAGCCATGGGCTCGCCGCAAGGGCGGCAGATCGACGGGCTCGGGGGCGGCACGACCGTGACCAGCAAGGTCGCAGTCGTCGGCCCGTCGGATCATCCCGACGCAGACGTGGACTATCTGTTCGCCCAGGTCGACCCCGTCTGGGGCACCGTGGACACCAAGCCGACCTGCGGGAACATGCTGGCCGGCGTGGGCCCGTTCGCCATCGAGCACGGGCTGGTTTCAGCGGGAGATCCGAGCACGTCGTTGATCGTTCGCAACGTGAATACCGACACCTTCATCGACGTCGTCTGCCAGACGCCGGGAGGCAAGGTGACCTACGACGGCGACTGCGCCATCGACGGGGTCGACGGTACGGCGGCGCCGATCGAGCTGCGATTCCGTGACATCGAAGGCTCGGTCACCGGCTCGATGCTGCCGACAGGGCGCAAGAGCGAGGTGGTGGCGGTCGCTGGTCGACGCACCGACTGCGACACCGAGGTCGAGGTCACTCTGATCGACATCGCGATGCCGATGGTGCTGGCACGGGCACCGGATCTTGGCTGCACCGGTGGAGAGACACCGGACGAGTTGGAGTCCGACAACGCCTTCATGGCTGTGATGGAGTCCATTCGCCGTGAGGCCGGTGCCCGAATGGGTCTCGGCGACGTGTCCGAAAGCGTCGTGCCCAAGTTCGGGATGCTGTCGGAGCCGCGCCACGGCGGCACCATCGCCTCTCGCTACTTCACACCGACGCAGTGCCACCCGACCCATGCGGTTTCCGGCGCGATCTGCGTGGCGGCGGCCTCGGTGATGCCCGGCACTGTCGCAGCGTCGCTCGCAGCCCTGCCGATCGACCGACCAGGTGGGTCGGGAGCCCTCACCGATGTCGTGATCGAGCATTCGAGCGGCTCGCTGGCTGTGTTGCTCGAAGCCGAGCGCCGTGATGACAGCGTGCGGATTGCCTCAGGAGGCGTCACCCGCACGGCCCGCAAGATCATGGCTGGCATGGTCTACGTGCCCGGCGACGTGTGGCCCGCCTGAGACCAACCCAACCCTCGATCCTGCCGGGGTAGCTCCCATAGCCTGTGGCCGTGCGCAGGATCCTTGCAACTGTGCTGGCAGTAACAGCGATCATTGTGGCCGGTTGCGCAGGCGAGACCGATGACGCCGAAGCCCACCCCAGCGATGCTTACTTCGCCCTCGAGCGCGTGCTGGACATCACTATCGAGATCGCTGGCGAGGATTGGGACACCCTGCGCCACCAGACCCGGACGTTCTCCGACGTGATCGCAGAAATCGCCGAATACGGCCTGTCCCGGCCCTTTGCCGACATCTATGACTGGTTCTCCGCCACAGTGACCGTGGACGGCGAGACCCACGCCGACGTCGGCGTGCGCAAGAAGGGGTTCCTCGGCTCCCAGAGCGACACCAAGCCGGCCCTCAAGCTCCGCTTCGACAAGTACGTGGACGACCAGTCGCTCGGCGGCGTCATGGAGCGGATGACCCTGAACAACAGCGTCCAGGACCCCTCCATGGTCAACACCTGCCTGTCGTACCGGGTCTTCGCCGCCGCCGGAAGTCCCGCGCCGCGCTGCAACTTCGCCACCGTGTCGGTCAACGGGAAGGATCTGGGGCTCTACGTCCACGTCGAGGAAATCAAGGCCCCGTTCCTGTCACGCCACTTCGAGAGCGCGGCGGGCAACCTGTACGAGGGCACGGTCAGCGACTTCACACCGGACTACCGCGGCACCATAGAGAAGAAGACCAACGAAGACGCCGCCGACTGGTCCGACATAGACGCCGTGGTGGCGGCGGTGGGGGACCCCGCAGACGCCGGCCTGGAGGCGCTGGGCGAGATCGTGGACCTCGACCGGTTCCTCTCGTGCTGGGCAACGGAGGTGCTGGTGGGGCATTGGGACGGGTACGCCGGCGACCGCAACAACTATCACTTCTACCGTGAGCCCAACGGCCCCTTCTTGTTCATACCGTGGGGCACCGACGACACCTTCCACTTGAAGGACGACCCCAATCCCTTCGACAACATCGCCAACCCGCCCCCGTCGGTGCTGGCTCTCACCGCCATCCCGAACCGGCTGTACAACGACCCTGACTGGCGGGTCAAGTACGCCGCCCGACTGACCGAGATCCTGGACACCGTCTGGGCCGAGGACGAGCTACTGGCTGCAGTGGACGACATGGCCGCCATCGTGCAGCAGCACGGCCTCCCATCCGCAACGCAGGCCGCCGCCGCCGACACCGACCGGGTGCGCAAATTCATCCTGAAGCGAAGAGGCGAAATCCTCGCAGACCTGACCCCCGCGCCGCCCGACTGGCCCGAGCCGGAGGCATCCGTCCCGCCTTCCGCCGGGTCAGGAACCCTCCAGATCACCTTCCAGACGACCTGGGGAAGCAACCTGAGTCCCAACCCCCTCGCGAACGGGACCATCGACAACCTGTCGCTGAACGGGTCCGAGGAATCGACTGAGAGCATGGGAGTCTTTTCCGGTTACTCCAGCCCGCAGGAGAGCGTCCTGCTTCCGGAAGTTGACAAGCTCGCGTCCATAGTCGCAGCGAAACTCAACGACGACGGCTCCGTCTCCGGGATGACACTGGCTGTGGACATAGACCTGTTGGCGGCGGGAGCCACGCTTGTCATTGGCGCAGACGCCATCGCGGGAGGAATATGGTCCATCCCGCCCGGAGCGTCGGAGCCGGAGGAGTTCTCGCCCTTCACAGAGGGCACGCTTCAACTTTCGGCGGCGGGGCCGACACCCGGCGCCGCCATCGCCGGCACCTTCTCCGGCGTGTACGGGTATTCCCTTTCTCCCAGCGGTGGCGGCGCCCCGGACGACTCGGGCACCGCCAACCAACAGTGATGGTCCGATGCTGGCTGATTTCAGTCCCAGTCGAGCCAGAGTTCCTCGGGGCCGCGGAAGGTGATGTTCGGGAAGGTCCAGTAGTCCTGTGGCGGCAGCCGCAGCGACGGCACCCGCTGGGTCAGGATCTCCAGCGCGATCCGCGCCTCCATGCGGGCCAGGTTCGCCCCCAGGCAGAAGTGAATGCCCTTGCCGAAGCTGATGTGGCGGTGAGGGTCGGGCCTGTTGAAGTCGTAGTCGTTGACATCGAAGCTGTCGGTGTCGGCGAACGCACACGGCTCGCGGTTCGCCGCTGCGAAATTCAGGAAGACCCGCGTGCCCTTCGGCAACTGCACTCCGCCAAGCTCGGTGTCGCATGTGGTCACCCGGCGCCAGGCGACCTGGCTGGAGTCGAATCGCAGGGTTTCCTCGACCGCCGTGGGAATGAGCGACGGGACCGCGCACAGAGCGTCCCACTGGCCGCGCCGTGGCAGCAGGCACCGCAGCGTGTTGCACAGCAGATTCGTGACCGGGTCGTGGCCGGCGAACGAGATCCCGTAGATGATCGACTCGACCTCTCGGTAGGCGAGGCCGGTGCCGCCTTCGGGGTCCGGGTCGGCGTCGTGGTCGTCGAGCAGTTCCGAGCAGAAGTCGTCAGTGCGATTGCGATGTCGCTCGGCCACGAATTCTCTGCAATAGCGCCAATAGGCGAGCATTCCCTCGGCCATCTGGGCCTGCTCGTCGGGTGTGGGCTTGCCCCAGGCGAACGCCTTGCGGTTCACGCACCACGACTTGAGCATCAGGTCGTCTTCGGGCGGGAATCCGATGAACCGGAACACGATCTCCGCCGGCAGCGGGAACGCCACTGCGGTCACATAGTCGGCCGGCCGTTCGCCAGCCAGCATCGCCTCGATCAACTCGGTGGCCCGCGAGCGCATGTAGTCCTCGAGCGTTCGCAGCCGACGCACCGAGAACCCGCCTCGGGTGTGGACGCGGATACGCCCATGGTCGGGCTCAGCCCGGTTCGACATGACCGCCTGAGGGTTGTAATCCGGGGCGGACAGCACTTCGGCCGCCTCCGAAGCCAGTGGGAAGATGGGGTCCTGCACATTGGATGAGGCGTAGGTGACGGGGTCCATGAACACGGCCTCGATGTCGGCCATGCGCGTCACCACCACGTGACCCATCTCGGCGGCGTAGAAGACCGGGTGGTCTTCACGCAGCTGGTTGGCGATGGGGTACGGATCGGCCAGGTACTCATCGCTGAGCGGCGACCAGCTCTCGTGCACCGGGCAGCCCGGCGGTGGGGGAGCCAAGCGATCTGGTGCGGTGTGGTACGAATCCGTGCTCACGTGGCTGCCTCTCTGTCGACCGTCGTGCGCTCGCCGGTTCCGGCAACGCCTATCATCGTCGGCCCACGGGCGATTGGCTCAGATGGTTAGAGCGCTGCCTTCACACGGCAGAGGTCACTGGTTCGAGTCCAGTATCGCCCACTCCCTTGCGCCGCTCGCTCAGCTCTGCTGGGCGAGGTGATCGAGCAGCAGCTCGGTGAATGCGCCGGGAGCCTCGTCGGTGACGAAGTGGTTGACGCCGGGCAGCTCGGCGAAGCGGTACGGACCCGTCACGTAGTCGGCGGTGTTCTCTGCGGCCATGCGACCGACAGTGGCGTCTTGGTTCCCCCACACGAACATCGTTGGAACACTGATCGCCGGCGTGTTCGCGGACTGGATGCTCGACTGGCCCATGGCCCGGTACCAGTTGACCGCCGCATCGAGTGCGTCGCGGTCGGAGAGCGTGCCCAGGTAGGCGTCGATGTCGGCCTCGGGAACGGCGGTGCGAGCCATCGCACGCCGCAGTGCTCCGGCGTTGTCAACCAGCAGCGCATCGGTTGCCTCGGGGCGCTGGAACGCCGGGTGATGGCGGGAACGATGAGGCTGATCGGGGTCGTCACGCATGGCTGCCATGAACGCCGCGGGATGGGGCCGTGAGATGACGGTCAGCGAGATGATCCGCTCGGGAAGATGCGCTGCGATGAACCACGCCAGAGCGCCTCCCCAGTCGTGCCCGACGATGTGAAATCGATCAGCGCCCAAGCTGTCGGCGATCCCCAGCGCATCGGCGACCAGCAGTTCGACGCGGTAGTTGTCGACGCCGTCGGGACGCGCGCCCGGGGAGTAGCCCCGCTGATCGGGAGCGCATGCCCGGTACCCGGCCGCCGCAAGTGCGGTCATTTCGGCACGCCAGGTGTGGCGAGTCTGAGGAAAGCCATGCAACAGCAGGACTGAGGGGCCTCCGGCCGGGCCCGCCACGTCCGCGGTGAATCGAAGTCCGTTCGCCTCGATAACTGTGTTGCGGACTGCTGTGGGATCTGCCATGGTCCTTGCCTCTTCCGCCGCCGGATTGGCGCACAGCATGCCGCAACGCTGGGGTCGAGAAATTGTCAGCAGACTCGCGAGTATTTCGTAATACGTTAAGCTGCTGTGCAATTCCACAGCTCGGCGCATAGGCACGGACTCGACGAGCAGGCGATTTTCCATGCAATACGCAATGCACTCACGGTCATTGACCTCGAACCTGGAGCAGACCCGCCGAAGGTGCTTGGGATTGGCCCAGACCCCGCGGGCAATCTCCTGGAAGTCGTCTGGCTCGAGCTCGACGACGAAGTTGAGCTGGTGATCCACGCCATGCCACTGCGGCCGTCGTTCTACGACCTACTCCCGGCTCCGAACGAGAACGACTCGTGACCGCTCGACGGACCAAGACGGGGCGAGCCCTCGCCGACGGCGAACTCGACGCGCTCGCCGATGAGGTCGAGGCGACGAACTATGACGTCGAAGCGCTGAAGATCCGTCGGCGTGGTCGACCACCCCTGGGCTCAGCGCCAGCTGATGTTGTTCCGGTGCGCATCGACCCCGAACTTCGGGACCGCGTCACGCGGGCGGCCCAATCGGCGGGAACGACGACGAGCGACATCATCCGGAAGGCGCTGCGGCACTACCTCGCCGTCACCTAGGCATCGTCCCTCAACGCGGGCAACCTCGTAGTGCCGCCGGTTTAGTGGATGGCTGCGTCGGGGTAGGACACGTGGACTGATATGAGGGCTTGACGGCCGGTGCTGCAGATCTCGATGGCTCGTTCCAGGGCCGGCCGCAGTTCGTCGGGGTCCTCGACGTGCTGGCCGTGGCCGCCGTACGCCTCGACGATCTTGGGGTAGTCCGGTGCGGGATCTAGTGCGCTGAGCGGCATACGGGCCGATCTCGCCGCTGCGCCCTCGGGATACACCGCAAGCGTCGAGCGCCGCACTGCGTTCCAGACCCGGTTGTCGGCGACCAACGTGAGCAGTCCGAGACCCTGTGAGGCAGCGGCGTGGTGGACTGCCATCGGGTTCGAGAACACGTACGAGCCGTCGCCCGTCGCCCACACCACCAGCCGATCCGGGTCGGCCAGCTTGGCGCCGAGCGCCGTTCCGCCGCCCCATCCCAGACCAGTTGAGACAGTGGGCCCGAAGAAGCTGTGAGGGCCCGTGAAAGACATGACAGCGGGTGCCAGGCCCAGCTCGTTGACGACCGCCGCATCGCTGCCGATGACCTCGCTGAGCGTGAGGCTCATGAATTCCGGAGACATCACCTGACCGCCGGGCTCGTGTCCAGCGGCAACCTCACGCTGACGTCGGGCGTCCAGATCGTCAGCCAGTGCGGTGCGCCGGGCCAGCGTGTGAGCGGCGCTTGCCAAACCGATGGCGTCGAGACCGGCGGCGATTGCGCCCAGCCCGGTCGATGCCGTCGACGTGATCGTCACGTCACTGGGAAACGACCGCACTGGTGTGCCTGCAAACAGCGGATCGGGGCCGATCTGGATCATCCGGGCGCCGTCGGGCGGCCGCATCCCGCCGGGCACCCACGGGACCATCGAGTCGAGCGTCACCACGCAATCAGACCGACTCAGCAGCTCGGCGGGGTTCTCGCCTGCGTACATCGGGTGCTCGGTGGAGATCGCCACGCTCGTCCGCCAGTACTGCACCACGGGAATGGCGAATCGCTCAGCTACCGGTCCGAGCACGTCGAACAGGTCGGGCCCTCCGCCCGAAGTGATGATCAGCGGCGCCTCAGCCTCCGCAATCAATCCCACCGCAGCCTCCACGGCGGCTGGATCGGGATGTGGTGGGGCTGGAACCTCCACGCTGTTGGGGCCGAGCGCCGTGCCCGGGGGGAGTGACTCTGCCAGCACTTCGCGGGGCAGGCTCAGGTACACGGGACCGCAGGGCTGCGCCTGAGCGATGGCCAGTGCACGGTCGACCTGGTCGACCACCTGCTCGCCCGCTCGCAGCTCGTTGTCCCACTTGACGAACTCGCGGACGATGCCCCCCTGGTCGAACATTTCTTGACCCCAATGGATCGGGGCGTTGCGGCTGCCGAGTCGCCCCTGCTCGGTAATCGGTGTCCGGCCCGAGGCGAACAGCAGCGGCACCCGACCCCTCGAGGCGTTCATCAGCCCCATCAAGGAATTCGCTACACCCACGTTGACGTGCACCATCACGCACTGGGGGCGGCCGGTCATGAGCCAGTAGCCGTGCGCCATCGATACCGCGACGGTCTCGTGGAGGACTTCCATCGTCTGCGGCATCGCCAGCGAGCCGTCGGCGTTCGCGGCCAGGGCCTCGATGATCGGTGCGAAGTCGGTGCCGGCATTGCCGAACACCCACTCCACGCCTCGGTCCGCCAGAGTCGCCAGGAAGGCCCCGGCGACGGTGCAGGGCTGGCGTGGCTGGCCGGGCGTCATGGCGTGCACAGCCTCGCAGATTCGCACCGGCTACGACCATGAGCGGCATCCCGGGGGGCCGACCTGACGGCTCGCCTACGATCTTGTCAGCGACTGAAGTCGCCCCCGGAGCGTGCTGCCGGAGCGCTGCCAGAACCGGGCCGGGGAGGCCAGGGTGATCATCGACTGCCATGGCCACTACACCACGGCCCCTCCACAACTTGGCGGGTACCGCGCCGCCCAGCGCGCCGCCTTCGATGTCGACCCGGCCCACGTCGGCGCGAAGGGTGTGCTCGACATCAGCGACGACGAGATTCGCGAGAGCATCGAGCAGAACCAGTTGCGCCTGCAACGCGAGCGTGGCTCGGACATCACCATCTTCTCGCCACGGGCCTCAGCGATGGGCCACCATGAAGGCAACGAGCACACCTCGCGCTTCTGGTCCGAGCACTGCAACGAACTCATCCGCCGGGTCTGCGATCTAATTCCTGAGAACTTCGTACCGGTCTGCCAGCTGCCTCAGTCACCCGGTGTTCCGATCGACAGCTCGGTGCGCGAGCTGCGGCGATGTGTCGAAGAGATGGGCTTCATCGGCTGCAACGTCAATCCCGATCCCTCCGGTGGTTTCTGGACCGGCCCGCCGCTGGGCGACCCTTACTGGTGGCCCCTGTGGGAAGCCATGGCAGAGCTCGACGTGCCGGGAATGATCCACGTCAGCGGCACCTGCAACCCAAACTTTCACGCCACCAGTTCGCACTATCTCGGAGCCGACACGACGGCGTTCGTCCAGATGATGATGTCCGACCTGTTCGCCGACCATCCCGACCTGAGGTTCGTGATCCCTCACGGCGGGGGAGCGGTGCCCTATCACTGGGGCCGGTTCCGAGGCATGGCCCAAGACATGGGACTGCGGCCACTCGATGAGTCGCTGCTGGGCAACGTGTTCTTCGACACCTGCGTGTATCACCAGCCCGGCATCGACGTCTTGGTGGAGGTCATCCCGCCGCAGAACATCCTGTTCGCGTCCGAGATGGTGGGGGCCGTGCGGGGCATCGACCCGACCACTGGGTTCAACTTTGACGACACGAAGCGCTACATCGACGCAGCGGATATCGGCGACGACGCCCGACGCTTGATCTTCAGGGAGAATGCCTTCCGGGTGTATCCACGCTTAGCCGGCGCGCTCCAACTCCAACGAGCAGAGCAGGAGGGCTGATGGTTGCCCGACATGTGATTGTCCGCACAATTGAGCGCGCCGACACAGAGGTCATTGCAGGCCTGGGCGCGGCCGGCACGGCCACCGTGCACGAGGCCATCGGCCGCCGCGGCTACCTGGGACCCGAGCTTCGGCCCATCGGGCAGGGCACGAAGGTTGGCGGCTCGGCCGTCACAGTGCTGTCCCATCCGGGCGACAACATGATGATCCACGCAGCCGTGGAGGTCTGCCAGCCGAGCGACATCTTGGTGGTCACCAACACAGCGCCGTCCACACACGGTATGTTCGGCGACCTGCTGGCTTCCTCGCTGATGGCTCGTGGCGTCGTTGGCCTGGTAATGGACGCCGGGGTCCGCGACACGATGGATCTGCGGGCCATGGGTTTCGCCGTATGGACCCGCCACGTGTCCTGCGAGGGCACGGTCAAGAACACCCCCGGTTCGGTCAATGTCCCTATCAGCATCGACGGCGTCATCATCAACCCGGGCGACGTCATTTGCGCCGACGACGACGGTGTCGTGGCAGTGCCACGGGCCGAGGCCGCCTGGGCACTTGACCAGTCGAACGCCCGGCTCGCCAACGAAGAGGGCAGCCGGGCTCGCCTGCAAGCGGGCGAGTTGGGGCTCGACATGTACGGGCTGCGCCAAAAACTGGCGGAACTCGGTGTGGAGTGGGTCGATTGAGTAAGCGCAGCGACGGTTCGGATGAGTTGGTCCCGCCATTTGGGCGCACGGATTGACGGTTGTGAAGCGGCACTACGGTCACGCTGGGGAGCTCGGGAGGGGTCATGACGACTGAGGTCATCATCACCGGAACGGGGTACCCGGTACCCGACCCCCGCCGTGCAAGACCGAGCCTGCTGGTGCGCCACGGCGACCTGACGCTGCTGTTCGACGCAGGCCGCTCGACGGTGCAGCGCCTCGCTGGCGCAGGCGTGTGGCTTCCCCACCTCAGCGCGGTCTTCGTGACCCACCACCACAGTGACCATCTGACCGGGCTGGCCGACGTGGCCCTGAGCCGCTGGGTCATGGCTCGTCACGACGATTTCATACCGCTGCCGATTGTGGTGCCCGAAGGGCCCGCGGTCGACTACGTGAGCGAAATGCTCCATCCGTGGCGCCATGACCTCGCCGTCCGTCGCGATCATTCCCGCCGTGCCACGACTGCAGATGTGGAGGTGATCGCATTCGATGCGCCGACGTCGCCCACTGAGGTGTGGCGGAGCGGCGATGTGGTGGTGAGCGGTGACACGCTCGTCTGCGACGAGATGGCTGCCCTGGCTGGGGGCGCAGACGTGCTCATCTATGAGGCGATGCTGTTTCCGGTGATCGAACAGGGATCGCCGATTCGACACTTCATCCTCGACTACCACGCGGACACACGGCTCATCGGGGTACAGGCAGCAGAGCTCGGAGTTCCAGCGCTGGTGCTCACCCACTTGATCCCGGCGCCGGGAATCGAGGTCGACGAACAGGATTTCACCGACGTCATTCGTGCTGGGGGCTTCACCGGCGAGCTGTTGGTGGCCGATGACCTCGACAAGGTGGTGCTTGAAGCCGGCTCGACGCCTCGTATCGAGCGGCGGGTCTCGGCTGATTCCGGCTCTGAGGCTTGAACCTTGAGCCGCAACACTCACGAGATGGCACCGGGAGGCGTGCGGTGCATGGTCATGCGGGGCGGCACGTCCAAGGGTGCCTACTTCGTGGCTGACGAGCTGCCCGAAGATCCCGATGAACGAGACTCGCTGCTAGCGCGGGTCATGGGCTCGCCCGACCCGCGCCAGATTGACGGCATCGGCGGGGCGCACCCACTGACGTCCAAGGTGGCCGTGGTGTCGCCTTCGGACGATCCCGAAGCCGACGTGGACTACCTGTTCTTGCAGGTAGTCGTGGAAGATGGCTCGGTCAGCGACCAGCAGAATTGCGGCAACTTGCTGGCGGGCGTAGGGCAGTTCGCCCTTGAGCGTGGCCTCGTCGCGACTAAGGGCACGCAGGCACAGGTCCGCATTCGCATGCTCAACAGCGATGCTGTTGCCACGGCGACGTTCCCGCTGGACAGCGGCCTGCCGAATTATGAGGGCGATACGGCGATCTCGGGAGTTCCGGGCACCTCAGCGGAGGTTCGCCTGGACTTCGCAGATACTGCCGGTTCGACATGCGGTGCACTGCTGCCGACCGGAGCGGCCGCCGACATGATCGACGGCGTCGAAGTGACCTGCGTGGACAACGGCATGCCGACCGTGGTGTTGCGGGCAGCTGATCTTGAAATCACCGGCGATGAGGCGCCGGCCGCGCTGGAGGCAAACCAGCCGTTCCGGGAACGGCTCGAGAGCATCCGTCGCCAGGCCGGCAAATTGATGAAGCTCGGAGATGTGAGCGGCACGACGGTGCCCAAGATGACGTTGGTGTCGGCCCCCCGCGCAGGTGGGAACATCTGCACGCGGACGTTCATTCCGCACCGTTGTCACGACGCCATCGGCGTGCTCGGCGCGGTCAGCGTGGCCACGGCACTGCGATTGCCCGGTGGTGCCGGTTCGGAGTTGCTGCGGCCGGGTGCCGACCCTGACCTCGTGGAAGTCGAGCACCCGACGGGCATTTTCGCCGCACGGGTGAAGATCGCCGAGGGTCCGCAGGGCCCAGTCGTGGGGCGCTCTGGGATCGTCCGCACGGCCCGCAAGCTGTTCGACGGTGTGGTGTTCCCGAGAACTGCTCAGTGATGGAACGCACGATCTCGCCGCCGCATCCTTCGCCGCACCCGCCGACGGCGTTCGCGCCTCCGCCCGGCACGACCGATGCGCACTGCCATGTCTTCGGGCCAGCGCATCGGTTCCCTTTCGCGCCCGAGGCCACCTACACCCCGCCCGATGCCGGTATCGACGACTTCGAGGTGCTGCAGGAGCGGCTGGGGCTCTCGCGGGCGGTGTTCGTGCAGGCCAGCTGCCACGGCACCGACAACGCCGCGATGGTGGACGCGCTTGTGCGGGGCAAGGGCCGCTACGCGGGCGTCGCAATGATCGACGAGTCGTTCAGCGAGGCCGACATCGGCGCACTGCACGACGCGGGCGTGCGTGGGACCCGCTTCAACTTCGTGGCCCACCTTGGTGGCGCCCCCGAACTTGAGGTCTTCTGGCGTCTCGTGAACCGGGTACAACCTTTCGGGTGGCACATCGTCTTGCACTTCGATGCGAAGGACCTGCCGAAGTACGCAGAGTTGCTCGACCGCATGCCGTGCCCGTATGTCATCGACCACATGGCCCGCATCGACGCCAACGCCGGGCTCGACCAGGAGCCATTTGGGGCCCTGCTCGAGTTGATGCGCGACGAGCGGGCTTGGGTCAAGGTGTCGGGCGCGGAGCGGCTCACCGCGGATGGCGGGCCGCCCTACGACGACGTCGTTCCCTATGCCCAGGCGCTCATTGCCGCGGCACCCGATCGCATCTTGTGGGGCACGGACTGGCCGCATCCGAACGTGCGCCACATGCCTGACGACGGCGACCTCGTCGATGTGCTCGCATCATTCGCCCCTGACGAGGGCGTTCGCCGCCAGATTCTGGTCGCCAATCCCGAGACGCTGTACGACTTCGGCTGTGGTTGAGAGTCGCCAAAAGGACTGCCGTGAAGATCATCCTTGCTGGAGAGGGAGCCATCGGACGCAGGCACATTGCGGCATTGCGTCGGATCGACGATGTTGAGGTAGTGGCTCTGTCGGGAGGCGGAGCAGAAGACACCGAGGCGTTTGCTGACGAGTTCGAGATTGACCGCTGGACCACAGATTTGTCTCAGGCCCTCACGCTCGACGCCGATGCCGTGATTCTGGCCACGCCGACGCCGCTGCACGCTGCCCAGGCCATCGAGACCATGCGGGCGGGCAAGCACGTGCTGGTCGAGATACCGATGGCCGACAATCTTGCCGACAGCGAAGGGTTGGTGCAAGTTCAGCACCAGACGGGCCTCACCGCAATGGTGTGCCACACCCGTCGCTTCAATCCCAGTCACCAGTGGATCCACGAGCGCATCGCCACTGGTGAGTTGAAGCTGCAACACCTCGTTGTCGAGACGTTCTTCTTCAGGCGCGAGAATCGAAACGCGATGGGCAAGCCCCGCACGTGGACCGATCACCTGCTGTGGCACCATTCGTGCCACACCGTCGACTTGTTCGGCTACCAGACGGGGGAGCCGATAGCTGCCGGATGGGCGCAGCAAGGCCCGCTGCACCCTGAGCTGGGCATCGCAATGGACATGACGATCGGCATGAACGTCCCGTCGGGCGCTCTGTGCACACTGTCGCTGTCGTTCAACAACAACGGACCCCTCGGCACGTTCTTTCGATATATCTGCGACAACGGCACCTACGTCGCTCGCTACGACGACCTTGTCGACGGCTACGACAATCCGGTGGATCTCTCGGGGGTGGCAGTCTCCAACGACGGCATCGAATTGCAGGACCGAGAGTTCATCTCGGCGGTGCTCGAGGGCCGCGAGCCCAACGCTTCGGTCAGCCAGTGCCTCGGGGCCATGCAAACGATCGACATGCTGGAGCAAACGCTGGCCGTCCCTGCCTAGAAGGCGGATGCGGCCGCAATTGACACAAGTCCATAGTTGGACGCGCTATCAAATGAGCCATGGCGGAGCTGCACAGACCTGATGCCGAGGCGCTCGCCTATGACGAGGCGTTCGAGCGCGATGGCACGATCAGGCCGCTGTACCAAGCGATCGTGGAGCGCTTCTCGGGCATGGACGCGGCCGAGCTGCGGCGCCGGGAACGCATCATCGAGGAGGAGTTCCGCCGCCAAGGCATCACGTTCACGGTCTACGGCGATTCAAAGGGCACCGAGCGGACCTGGCCGATGGACCTGTTCCCGCGGCTGATTGCAGCGGCTGAATGGCAGGAGATCGAGAAGGGGCTGGCCCAGCGGGTCACGGCGCTGAACCGGTTCCTTGCCGACGTCTACACCGGCGAGGGAGCGGCCATGGCCGACGGCATCGTGCCTGCCTGGCTCGTGCGGTCGTCGGCGGGGTTCGAACGCAACGCGTTCGGGATCAGCGTGCCCCACGATGCCCACTGCGTGATCGCCGGCATCGACCTCGTTCGTGACGTTGAGGGCCAGTACCGGGTGCTGGAGGACAACCTGCGCAACCCCAGCGGGATCAGCTACGTCATCGAGAACCGAGCGGCGATGACCAAGGCGTTCCCCCGCCTGTGGGAGAACCACACGGTCGAGCCAGTAGGTCAGTACGGCCGGATGCTGCGCACGGCGCTGGAGTCGGTGGCGCCCACTGGGGCCGGCGACAAGCCGCTCATCGTGATCCTGACACCGGGGATCTACAACTCCGCGTACTTCGAGCATGCGTTCCTGGCCCGTGAGATGGGCGTCGAGCTGGTGGAAGGTCCTGACCTGGTGGTGGATGAGCATGTCGTCTACCTGCGCACCATCGAGGGCTTGGTGCCGGTCGACGTGATCTACCGGCGCATTGACGATGACTTCTTGGACCCGGTTGCGTTCCGGCCCGATTCGACGCTGGGCGTGCCGGGGCTGCTCGGCGCTATCCGTGCGGGCACAGTGACGGTGTGCAATGCGGTGGGCAACGGCGTCGCCGACGACAAGGCGATCCACCCCTACGTGACTGATCTGATTCGCTACTACTTGGGCGAGGAGCCGATCCTGCCCAACGTCGAGACCTACGTGATGTGGGAGCCCGACCAGCGAGCGGCAGCGTTTGAACGCTTGGATGAACTGGTCATCAAACCGGTGGGGGAGTCGGGCGGCGACGGCATCATCATCGGGCGCAACGCCACCGACTCCGAGCTGGCGGATGCCCAGGCCGAGATCGAGCGTGACCCACGCAATTGGGTTGTGCAGAAAGTGGTGGAGCTCTCGACGCTGGCCACGATGTGCGACGACGAGCTGGAGTCGCGCCACCTTGATCTGCGGCCGTTTGTGATCACCGGCGAGCGGACGCGGGTTTTTCCCGGCGGGCTCACGCGGGTGGCGATGCGGAAGGGTTCGCTGATCGTGAATTCTTCCCAAGGGGGCGGCTCGAAGGACACGTGGGTGCTGGCGCCTGGCGCAGTGGCGAACGCATCGCTTCCGCAGGAGCCGGGCGCATGATCCTGGCGCGCCATGCCGACTCGATGCTGTGGGCGGGCCGCTACCTGGAGCGGGCAGACACCATTGCCCGGTGTGTGTGGGTGGAGGCCAACGCGGTCATGCACCGCCAGCCCACCGAGGCCCGGCTGGCGTCTCGCCGGCTGGTGCAGGCGCTCGGGCTGCAGGAGGAATTCGTGGCCGCCCGGGTCAGCACCGGGCCATACGCCGTTATGGATTTCCTGGTTTCCGATGACTCGCATCCCGGCTCGGTGGTGTCATCTGTGGGGGCCGTGCGCGAGAACCTGCGCATTGTGCGCGACCGCATTCCGGTGGAGCTGTGGGAGGAGGCCAACAGCCTGCACATCCTCATGCAGAGCGCCAAAGCGGTCAGCGCCGGAACACGGGAGCAGACCGGCGGCGAGGTGTCGAGGATGTCGGTCATCACCGCCCGGCGCGGATGCCGTTCGCTGAGCGGCGTGATGACTGAGTCGATGATGCGAGACGAGGGCTATGCCTTCATGGAGGTGGGCCGGCTGCTCGAGCGCTCGATCTTGACGGTCGAGTTGCTGAAGTCGGGCCTGGGGACCGGCGGCGACGTGTTCGACGGCAACCGGCTGCTGGCGTTCACTCATTCGCTGCAGGCGGCCCACCGCGAGATCGGCCACTCGCCGAGCTGGGCTGCGGTGGCGAGATTCCTGCTCCAGCACTCCAATCTGCCCCGATCGGTGCTGTGGTGTCTGGGGCGGGTGGAGCAGCGACTCGAGGATCTGGCGGCGGCAGCAGGTGCGGTTGCGACGCCGCGTCGCCGCGCTGGGGCACTGCGAGCGCACCTGGAATACGGCGAACTCGACGGGTCGCTGGCCGAAGAGCCCGAGACCGAGTTGGCCCAGTTGGGTACGGCGTTGGCCACGCTTGCGACTCGCGACTATTTCGGCACCACGGTGGACCATCTCGGGGTGCGTGGGCCGCACGAAGAGCTGCTGGTGGTGGCTGAGGCGTCGGTGGAGACGACGGCGATCGAGGCCACGCCTGAGCCGGTGAGCTGCGAGCGACTCAGAGATCAGCAGTTCCTCAACGAACACGTGGAGTACTTGGCGCCTTCGCAACATGTGCAGTGGGGAGACCTCATCAACGAGGTGGCCTCGTGGGCGATCGGCTCGGCTGCCGATGAGGTGCGTGAGCAGGTGCTCGCGATCATTCAGGCGGTGCCCACCGTGCTGACCTACGAACACGGCTCGACCTCGATCGGGGTGACGTTGGAGGAGTTGATCGACGGCGGTCGGGGTGTGTGCCAGGACTTTGCCCACCTGGCCGTGGGCATGTTGCGCTGCGTCGGCATCCCTGCCCGCTATGTGTCCGGCTACCTGTTCGCGCTCGACGAGACGCAGCTTGACTGGACTGGCGCCGACGAGGTTTCGGCTGTACCGGCGGGGTGGGCCGAGGAATTCGAAGCGGCAGGTTCCGCCGATGATGTGGACGGCGTATTGAGTTCAAATGAGCCAGGGCCGGCAGCGGTGTCTGTGCAGACGCACGCCTGGATCGAGGCCGTTGTGCCCGGTTCTGGCTGGTATGCGCTCGATCCCACCAATGGCGGATCGGTCGGCGAGCGCCACGTGATAATCGGTCATGGACGCGACTACAACGATGTCCCGCCGGTGCGTGGCGTCTTTCACGGCTCGGCTGACGCCGAGGTTGACGCTGAGGTGATCATCGCTCAGCCGACCGCTCCGATATCCATGGTGACCGAGCCGATCCGCCGCCGGTCCAGCGTCGCAGTCAGTTCTCCTGCCAATGTCGTTGGCCGGCAGCAGGCCACGCAACAACATCAACAGCAGCAGTAGAGCGCGGTTACCAGGGATCGATCGGGTGCTTGCGCCCGGTGCGCGGCTGTGGTGCTGGCAGGGTTGCGAGCAGCCGTGCGACCAGGTCCCGTGTGTCGGCCGGGTCGATGATGTCGTCGAGCAGGAACGCCCTGGCGAACTCCAGCCCGGTATTGCGCTCCTTCCACTCCGCGACCCGTTGCTCCCGGATCTCCCGGCGCGCTGCGTCGTCGGGTGCCGAGGAGAGTTCGTCTCGGTAGACGATGTTCACGGCCCCTTCGAGGCCCATGCCACCGAACTCGGCGGTCGGCCACCCCACGATCATGTCGGGCGCCAGCGCGTCTGAGCCCATGGCGTAGTACCCGAGCCCGTAGGCCTTGCGCAGGATCACGGTCAGGATTGGCACGTCGGCTGCGCTCAGCGCCATCAGCGTCCGAGCGCTGTGGCGCACCAGAGCAGTCGCCTCAGCTGCAGTGCCGATCATGAAGCCGGGCGTGTCGCACACGAACAACAGCGGGATGTCGTAGGCATTGCACAGTTCGACGTGGCGGGAGAACTTCGCCGAGCCCTCGGCGTCGATGGCACCTGCACCGAACATCGGGTTGTTCGCAAGCACGCCCACGACGTGCCCTTCGATGCGGCACAGCGATGTCGAAAGGCAGCGGCCGAATGTCGGCCGCAGCTCCATGACCGAGCCCTCGTCGGCCAGCGTTGCCACAATCTTTCGCACGTCGTATGCGCGCCGGGGATTTTCGGGCACCATCGTGCGCAGCGGCGTTTGGTCAGGTGCAGTCATCGTCGACGGTGCAGCAATTCCGGTGAAGTACGACAAGTACGTCCGCGCAGCGTCAAGTGCAGCAGCTTCGTCGGGGACGACGAGTTCGACGGTGCCGATTCGCTCATGCATCGACATCGGCCCGAGCTCTTCGGGCGTAAGCATCTCGCCGGTCGCCGACATCACGAGCGGGGGTCCCGACAGTCCCAGTGTCGAGTCCTTGGTGGCGATGATGACATCGGAGGTGCCGGCGATGTTGGCCTGGCCGGCGAAGCTCGGTCCCGACAGGATGGTGACGATCGGCACCAACCCCGACAGCCGCGCCAGCTGCACGAACGTGGTCACCATGCCGCCGTCGTAGTGCAACTCACTGGCACGGGCCCCGCCGCCTTCAGACCAGAAGATGATCGGCCAGCGATTCCGCTCGGCCACTTCCATCATCCGGTCCATCTTGCGGTGGTTGCGGGGACTCTGGCTGCCGCCCATCACCGTGTAGTCGTAGGTGAAGGCACACACAGAAACGCCCTCGACGAGCCCGACGCCCGTCACCAGGCCGTCCGCGGGAGCGTCGCCGAGCGAGCGACGCTGTGGCTGAGCGAGTTGCCCGTACTCGACGAACGTTCCGGGGTCGAAGAGTGCGGCGATCCGCTCGCGGGCAGTCCAGCGGCCACGAGCGTGTTGGCGAGCCACTGCGGTGGGGCGAGTTTCGTCAAGCGTGGCGTCGTGGGCGGCGAGGGCCTTGGCGAGCAGCGGCGAGATATCAGGTTCCAGTGGGGCTTCTTCGGTCACACGGCAAGAACCTAGGGATCGCGCGGGGAGGGCGCACTCGCGGCGTTAGGGTGCGCCGCGTGAAGCCTTCTGACGAAGCGCTGGCACACAGGCGGGCGCGAGTGGCCAAGCGCTGGGAGCTGACCGACGAGGTCGTGCTCCTTCGTGCGGGTGAGCCGGCGAGCTGGTCGGGCACCGATCAGCACTTCGCATTCCTGCCGCATCCCGATGTGTCCTACCTGACGGCGGTGGGTTCTCCCGGCACGACGCTGGCCTTCGACGCCGCGGCTGGGGAGTGGGAGTTGTTCGGCCCCCGCTTCAGTCCTGCACGGCTCGTGTGGGAACAGCCGCCGACGCCCGTCGGGCGGCCGCTCGACGAGCTGGAGGACTGGCTGGCGCAGCGCAGCGACCGGACCGTCATCGAATTGGGCGCTGGTGCTGCGATGCCCGAGGTGTTGCCTGCGGCCTCGAATGTCGAGGCTGAGTCCACGGAAGAGGCAACGTCCACGGATGAGGCCAAGTCCACGGAAGAGGCAACGTCAACCGGCCCGGCCGAGCAAGGCACTGCGGCGGACGATCAGTCCGACCCGTCGCCCCCCGCAACGGTGTTGCGGCTGAGCGCTGCCGTCGCGCTCGAACGCATGACCAAGGACGAAGCCGAGCTCGACGACATCCGGCGAGCCGCAGCAGCCAGCGCTGCCGGCTTTGAGTGGGTGTACCGCAACGCCGTCCCCGGCATGACCGAACGACAGATCCAGATCGGGATGGAATCCCAATTCTTCGCTGCGGGAGCGCCCCGAGTGGCCTACGACAGCATCGTGGCATCGGGTGCCCACGGCGCTTACCTGCACTATGTCTTCGCGGGCGACGACCCACTTCGCCCCGCGACCCGCGTCGTGGAGTCAGGCGACCTGCTGCTCATCGATGCTGGCGCCCAATTCGGCGGCTACGCCAGCGACGTGACCCGCACGATGGTCGTGGGCGCCGACCCGACCGATGAGCAGGAGTACCTGTGGAAGCTGGTGCTCAGCGCCCAGCAGCAGACGATCGATATGTGTCGCCCCGGCATCCAGTGGCGCGAAGTGCATATCGCCGCTGCCCGCATCTTGGGGGCTGGCCTTATCGAGATGGGGTTGCTCAAGGGCGAGGCAGCCGAGTTGGTGACCTCGGGCGCTGTGGCGCTGTTCTTCCCCCACGGGTTGGGCCACCTGCTGGGCCTGTCGGTGCACGACGCCAGCGGTTTCCCGCCGGGCCACGAGCGCAGCGACGACCCCCAATTGCGGTACCTGCGCACCGACCGGGGTCTCGAGCCCGGCATGATCACGACCGTCGAGCCCGGCCTCTACTTCATCGATGCGCTGCTGGGCGACCCGGCTCGGCGTGAGAAGTTCGCCGAGAGCGTCGTATGGGAGCGGGTCGATGAGCTGCGGGGTTTCGGCGGCATCCGCATCGAGGACGACGTGCTGGTGACCGATGGCGATCCAGAGGTGCTGACTGCTGCCATCGCCAAGCCGATCCGCATCGGCTGAAAGGGCGGGTGTGCGACGCTCGAGAGTGCCCCCGCAGTGCTACCGGATTCGTGCGACGGCAGGCAGGGCGGCGTGAGTCGGAGCGAGCAGAGCTACGACGCCATCGTCATCGGAGCGGGCGTCATCGGCACCTCGATCACCTGTGAGTTGGCACGGCGAGGCTGGCATGTGCTGGGCGTCGACCGCCATCGCGGTGCCGGTCAGGGCTCCACCAGCGCCTCGTCTGCCATCGTGAGATTCACCTACTCGACCCGGGCTGGCGTGGCCATGGCCTACGAGGGGTTGCAGTACTGGCAGCGGTGGCGCCAGCACATCGGGACCTGCGACGAGGCCGGTTTCGCCTCGTTCTCGCAGTGCGGGATGGTGACGTTGCTCAGCGACGCCGAACATCAGCTGCTGCCGGTGCCGCATTTCGATGCACTCGGCGTTCCATATGAGATCTGGGACTGTGACGAGACCGTTGCCCGGCTCGGCGGGCTCGACCTATCCCGCTTCGGTCCGCCTCGTCAGCTCGACGACCCTGACTTCTGGGCCGAGCCGACCTCGCAACTGCGGGGTGCGTTGTGGTCGCCCGAAGGCGGCTACATCGGCGACCCGCAGCTCGCGGCGCACAACCTGCGGCTGGCGGCGGAGTTAGCCGGCGCCGAATTCCGCTTTGGCGTGACGGTGACCGGAATCGCAGGCGCTGGCTGGGCCGAGGGCGTTGTGCTGGCCGACGGCACTGAAGTGCTGGCGCCGGTTGTGGTGAATGTCGCCGGACCGCACAGCAGCGCCATCAACCGGCTTGCTGGTGTCGTTGAAGACATGTCGATCAGCACGCGGCCGCTGCGCAAGGAGGTGTACCACGTGCCTCCGCCGTCGGGCGTGGACTTCGAGCATGACGGAGCGGTCATGGCCGATGTTGACTGCGGCTGCTACGTGCGGCCCGAGGTGGGTAACAACATGCTCATCGGCTCGCTCGAGCTGGACGCGACGGACTTCGAGTGGCTCGGCACCGACGAGATCGACGACTGCTCGCAGGACCTCACCCGCGAGCAGTGGGAGACCCACGTCCTGCGGTTTGCCCGCCGCATGCCCGAGCTCGGCCTGCCTCGCCAGCCGCGGGGCATCGTCGGTGTGTACGACGTGACCGACGACTGGATTCCGATCTATGACCGCACGTCGCTCGACGGCTTCTATGTGGCCATCGGCACCAGCGGCAACCAGTTCAAGAACGCCGCAGTGGCGGGTCACTGCATGGCCGAGTTGATCGGCGCGGTCGAAGCTGGACACGACCATGACGCCGACCCGGTGGTCGTGACCGGAAAGTACACCGGCTTTGACATCGACATGGGAACGTTCTCGCGCCGCCGCGAACTCCACGGTTCGTCGATGTCGGTGCTCGGCTAGTACCGAGCACGCATGTGAAGGTGCTCGGCTAGTACCGAGCACGCATGTGAAGGTGCTCGGCTAGTACCGAGCACGCATGTGAAGGTGCTCGGCTGACAGCGGGAGGCGCCGGCCCTGCACTTAATGGGGACTGCCTGTGCAGGGCCGGCGCCGAATGTGCCTAGCTAGGGCGATGTGTCGTGTAGAGATCCTCGAAATCGATGACGGACAGGTCGTAGGTGCCGATCTCGTAGCTCGATCCGGCCACCCCGATGAAGTACGTGCCTGTGCTGGGGGGCGTCCAGACCAGCCGGGTTTCGAGGTAGGAGCCGCCGCCGCTGGCGAAGACGATGCGCTGGCCCGAGGCGTCGTGGATCCACATAAAGGAGTTCCGCAGCGTGCCCACGCCGCTGCCCTCGCCGCGTATGTCGATCTGGTAGCGGCGCCCGCCTTCGAGCTCTACCTGGAACCAGTCCTTGTCACCTGCGAGGTCGATCTCGCCTCGCACTGCTGTGCCGTTCACCCAGGAGTCGTTGACGTACACAAGTCCGGTGGTTGACGTGTCCTGGGCGAGATCGCCGTGGGGCAGCGGGGTGTCCCAGACGCCCGGCGGCACGGCGCTGTAGTCCCGGACACGCAGCAGGTAGTCGCCGGTTCCGTTGTCGGAACCCACCGTGATCAGCTTGCGACCGTCGGCATCGGGGATGATCCAACGGCTGGCTTTCCAGCCCACCCGGTGCCAGCACTCGCGCGAGTTGGCCCCAGGCTGGTCAGGTGTCTCCGCCGATGCGATGCCGTGGATGCAGTTGAAGATGCCCGAGCCGTTCCGGTTCCGCATCTCGACGAAGTAGCGGTGGCCGGCCTCGACGTCGATAGCGAAGGTGTCGCGATCGCCGTGGGTGTCGACCGTGCCTTCGAACTCGTCTACGAAGTACCCGTAGTTGTTGAACTCGAGCGTCAGCTCGGTCACGCCGGGAACGTCGTCGGGCGACAGATCGATCTCGTGGATTTCGAGATGCCAGGGCAACGGGGCTGTGGCGTTGGTGAAATTCCACCAGTTCGGGTCGCCCGCCACGATGAAGTGGATGCCGGTCGCGGTGGGCCGGAAGTTGATGTAGCCAGCCGTGTTCGAGGTGCCGTAAGGGTTGCCGTCGAACGAGTGGGATCCGGTGATCAGCGAACCGTCAGATTCGCGCATGCTGCCGATGAAGATGGACGTCTCCCGGTCGGGACCGTTGAACGTGCCTTCGATGCGGTAGGCCTGCCCGGCCTCCAGGAAGACTTGCACCCAGTCGGCATCGTCCTTGCTACAGAAATCGGCCTCGACGCTGCCGCCAACCTCCATGCTGAGCGGAGTCGAGGTGTCCGCAACGGTGTCGGGATTCGTCGGGCAAAAGTCCGGTGGCGGCCAGGGAGGCCGCGGTGGATCCGGCGGGTCGGTCGTGCCGTCGTCGTCCTCGATCACAACGTCCAGTGCTTGTGCTGGCAGCGTCACCTCGGGTCTTACACCAGGACCGGGACCCACTTCGATGGAGAATGACTCGCCTTCCTCGACCAGGTCATCGTCGAGGATGGTCACCGTTGCGACACCAGACGCCTCGTAACTCCCCGACTCCTGCAGGACGAAGCTCCCGAGTTCTAGATCGATGAAGGCCGGCGGCGGTTCGAAATCAGCCGGGTTCGTCGCCGTACCTGGCGTCGCCGTGAACGCGAGTGCCTGCCCCTCGTAGTGGATCCCCCCGAGCTCATAGGTGCCTGGCGGTTGGTTGCCGTCGACCCGCACCGTGATCGGCAGCTCAACGGTGCCTGCTTCTTCAGCCACAATGAACGGGTTCTCCGTGTACAGGACCGTGACCTTCGTGTCGTCGTCGTGCATGGCCACGGTCGCGGTGTCGGGGCTTCCGATCGCGTAGGCGGTATTGCCCTGAGCATCTTCGGGCAGGACAATCGTGAACAACACTGATCCGTCGTTCTCGACGATCGAGTCATTGTTGATGTAGACGATTGCGGTCTGACTCGTGCTGCCCGCTCGAATTCTGACGACGAGCGGGTCGCCGTTTCGGTGCAGCAGCTCATTGTCGGGATCAGTGATCTCCAACTCCACCCGCAGATCGTCGTCGAGCGGGCGAGTGATGCTCAATTCGACTGAGACCGTTCTGTCACTCTCGTCAACTGACTCGGTGAGGGCGCGAATCGTGACCTCCGGACTGACTTCTTGGCGGGCCGCCACCGGCTCCGACGTTGTCGCGTCGGCGCTCTTGCCTGCGCCTTCACCGTCGGTGTAGGTCGCCGTGGCTCGCAGGTACATCCCGACGTCGTCGGGGGTCGGCATGTAGTGATCGTCGGTCTGGCCGTCGATGGGGTCGAAGCCTCCGTCCGGGGCCTCGCCCTGTGACCATTCCCATGTCATGTCATCGACGGGCCCGTCGACGTCGGACAGGGTCGCCTCGACCATCGCGCCCTCTTCGGGGGTCATCGGTGCGAGCTTCACCACGCCGGGTTCGTCCACATTGGTGACGGTCACCGTGACGTTCGTCTCGCTCGAGCCGCCGATGACGTCGGAGGCAGCGACGGCGAACGTGTACTCGGCCTGTGTCTCGAAGTCGAGCGCTCCTGTGACCCTGAGAGTGTCGGTCTCGGCGTCGATTTCGAACGGCAAGCTGTCGCCGACGACCCCGAACGTCACCTCATGACCGTCGAAGTCGGTGGCCTCAAACGAAACGCCGATCAAGGTTCCCGCCTCGATGTCTTCAGAGACCGAGATCTGCTCGGCGGTGGCAGTGAACTCGGGTGCGTTGTTGACGCCGTCGTCGTCGGCGATGACGATCGTCTTGCGGTCGGTGGGGATCACCGTGTCGCCGACGTCGAGCGGAGCCGGCAGGGGGGACTCGAAGTACAAGACGAACGTCTCACCCGGTTCGTCCTCGGTGTCGTCGATGATCTCGATCTCGATCTGGTCGCTCAGCGTGTAATCACCAGAGGCGTCCACGGTGAACGAACCGACGTCCCAGATATAGAAGTAGGACTGATAGACGAAATCCATGGTCGCATCGGCTGTCACCGAAGCTGTCGTGAGCACGAACGCCACACCCTCGTGGACCCCGTCAGCACTCTTGAAGGTCCCAGGCGGCTTGCCGTCGTGTACCCGTATGAAGAACGGAACCGTGACCGTGCCGGCGTCCTCGTTGACGTGCACGGTTGATGAATCCCAGGAAACCGTGATTGGCACGTCGTCGTCGACCAACGTCGTCACAGCTTCCGAAGGTGTGCCCACTTCGTAGTGCACTTCGCTGTCGGCCACGGTGATCGTGACGGTGCCCTCGGGCTCGACGACGAGGTCGTTCACGACGATGAAATCGAAGTCGTAGGACGGCTCGCCAGCGGGGATCGTCTCGGTGAAGGACCGCTCGATGGCGTCGGTGAACACCACTCCGGTCTGGCGGGAGCCGAGCTTCACCTCGAGATTGGTCGCCGGGGCCGGGCTGGCGTGGAGCGTGAAGCTCATGGGGCCGTCGGGTTCGTTGTGAGTGGTCGCTCCAGCCGTGATGGTGACGGTGGGGACCACCTCTTGCCGGGCTACGTTGTCGGCTGCCTCCGCGGGGGCCGAGGGAAGAAAGAGCACCAGCAGCAGAGCGCTCGCACCGGCGAGCAATCGGCTTGCCGAAGACCTCCTTGTCTTCATTTTGCAGTCCTCCTGTAATGGTTCTGTAATGAAACGTCCCACACAACGGTTTCGTTCCATGTTCAGGAGAGCTATGAATTCGGCGAAATTTCGGTAACAAATCGGCCAATTGATGGCTTATGTCACTGAATTTCCTGTTATTTGAAGCCGACGGGCGGTCCGGGACAGGACCACGGCCGACTAACGCCAAGCACTGGGTCTGATGGTCCGCTTGACTAACGCCAAGCGAACACTGGCTGCTCGAGCTCGTCGACCCGGATGTTGAGGCCGTCGTAGGCGACAGCTCGGAACTGGTAGAGCACGGCGCCGGTCGGTGCGTGGATCAGATCACCGCCGATGGGGATCTGGACGACGGGGCGGTCGCTCTCGGGGATGCTCACGAATCGCGGCGAGTCATCGCGGGTCAGCTCGCGCATCGAGACCCGGTGGACCGACGCCACCTCGGCGGGGTTCGCTACCGGATCACGGCCGTCCGACAGCCAGAACACGAAGGGGCTGATGACATAGCCAGAGCGGGTGGGGTAGTCATCGAGGCGGCCCAGCAGATCGGTGCTCGTGAGCTCCAACCCGACTTCCTCGGCGGCTTCGCGCATGGCAGCTTCGAGTGCCGTCTCGCCGTCATCGACTCGCCCACCGGGCAGCGCCCACTGGCCGCCATGGCCGCGCAGGTGCGAGCCCCGCCTCGTGAGCAGCACCGCAGCGCCCCCCGCAGTTCCCTCTACATCGCCGGTGAGCGTGGGGTCGTTCTCCGCGCCGGGGATGTCGGCGAGCATCTCGCGACGCTGCTCGGCGTTGATGCCGCCCATGACCGGATCGGCGCCATGCTGCTCGGCGTCACTGTCGAGCACGATCACCGCCACGGCTGCGTGCTTGCGCCCCTCACCGGGGTGCTGGAGCACGTCGTGACGAGCCAGGTTCGCCGTCAGCCGATCCCGGAGCGTGTCATCGTGCGCGATCTCTTCAGCCGTGGGCTCAGTCGGCATAGCCGGAGAGTCTGGCATCCCGCCGACCCGGCCCGCCGGTGAGCGGGACTCTCTACGATCGCTAGGCGTGAACGCGCAACGCCAGATTGTGTTGGTGGGCTTCCTGCAGGCGCAGAACTGCACAACGATCCCTGCGGCTTGGCGGCATCCCGAGGCTCGCCATGACGTGACCAGCTTCGATTACTACCGACACATCGGCGAAGTGCTCGAAGCAGGCCGCTTCGACCTCGGTTTCTTCGACGACCGGCTCGCGATGCCGGACATGTTCGGCGGCGACCATCGGCACACCGTCGAGGCGGGCATCCGCTGCGTCAAGCTCGACCCGGTCACGGTGCTGACGGCGATGGGCATGGCCACCAACCAGCTCGGTCTGGGAGCGACGTACTCGACGACCTACTACGAGCCCTTCCACGTGGCCCGGGTGTTTGCCACGCTCGACCACCTCACCGGCGGGCGCGCTGCGTGGAACGTAGTCACGTCGGTGAACGACAACGAAGCGCGCAACATGGGCCTGGCCCAAGCGCCGGCGCACGATGAGCGCTACGACCGCGCCGACGAGTTCATGGAGGTGGTGCACGGCCATTGGGACACCTGGGAAGCCGACGCCATCGCAGCGGACCGTTCGGCAGGGCTGTATGCGCACGGCGACCGGGTGCACCGGCTTGACCACCAGGGACGCTGGTTCTCGTCGCGGGGGCCGTTCACGGTGCCGCGGACGCCGCAAGGCCACCCGGTGGTCATCCAGGCCGGCCAGAGCGGTCGGGGCACTACCTTCGCCGCCCGCTGGGGCGAGCTGCTGTTCGTGACTCACGTGCGGCTGGATGCAGCTACCACGCACTACGCCTCGGTGAAGTCGCAGATCGAGGCCTTGGGGAGAGATCCCGACCAGGTGAAGATCACGAACCTGACGTTCCCAGTTGTGGGCCGCACGATGGCCGAGGCCGAAGACCGCCGTGCCGCCTACGACGAGCTGCCGACGCTGGTGGACGACCTGTCGCTGCTCTCGGAGGGACTGAACTTCGACTTCGCCAGCCGCGACCTGGACGAGCCGCTGTCCGGCGACGATCTCGACGCGATGACCGGCATCCAGGGCATCCGTAACCAGGTGTTGGCGATCACCGGACGGGCCAATCCCACGGTGCGCGACTTCGTGCAGGTGTCGGGGCGGGGTCGGTTGGCGCATCCCACGGTCGGAGGCCCCATGGAGCTGGCTGACTACTTCGAGGAATGGTTCACCGAACGCGCGGTGGACGGGTTCGTGATAGCCGGCACGCATATGCCGGGGGCCTTCGAGGACTTTGTCGAGCTGGTTGTGCCCGAACTGCAGCGCCGCGGCCTCTTCCGCACCGAGTACCAAGGCACCACGCTGCGGGACCACCTCGGCCTAAGTGTCCCCGAGCCAGGCGCTTGGCGCTTGGCGTAGGCGCCGCCCCGACGGCCTCGACTTTGCGCAGAAATGCGGCCACAGACAGCAGATTTGCGCAACGAACGCCGATGGCTTGGACTTTGCGCAGAAATGCCGCCACAGACGGCAAATTTGCGCAATGAATCGTGACCGCGGCGTTTCGAGACGTCACCAATCGGCGCGGCCGCTCAGCGGAAGATCGTCCGGGTGTGTGCGGCCAACTCGGTTGCGGTTGCGGTGTGGATGTTGCCGAGCGTGGCTACCTGGTCAAGCGCTGCCTCAAGCGTTGGCGTCCGGAACGGTTGGCCCGCGAGCCAGGGTCGCAGCGTCAGCATCAGCAGTCGGCCGCCGGCGGGGTGCTCAGCGCCGTCACGGTGCATGCGCGCTGCAGCTCCGGCGATGATCCCGCGCCAGCTGTCCAGTGATGCCCGGCGGTGCCACAAAGCGAACTCGTCGTCGGCTTCGAGGAACAGCGGCAGTGACACCATCGGCGCCGTTCCGGGCGATCGGTCAGCCCCGGCCAAGACACCGTCGGTGGTCATGAGATATGGCTGCTCGTCGTTGGGCCAGTCGAGCACAGTGTCAATGCCGGCCTCGGCCAGCAGGGCCGGGGTGCGGAACGACTCGACGCCTTCGGCGGAGAACCAGGTAGTAGGCCGAGTCCCGGTCGCAGCCTCGATGGCGTCGAGGCATTGTGCGATGGCGGCTCGCTCGTCGGCCTCGGAGTTCTTCGAGGTGATGAGCCGGGTGGCTGCGATGCCCCGCCCAGCGATCTCGCAGCCCCGTTCGACCAGGTGGGACGTCAGCCAGCCGTAGTGCTCGGCGGTCAACGCGTCGATCGCGACAGTTGCGGCGATGCCGTGGCGTTCGAGCACGTCGAGCAGGCGGAAGATTCCGACCCTGTGGCCGTACTCGCGGATCGTGAGCTGGGGGTAGTCGGGAGCGGGCAGGCGTGCGAGCCCGCCGCTGCGACGGCGCAGCGAGTAGGCGTCTGGCGGTGACTCCCACTCGACGTGTTCGAGAACGATGACCGCGCCGACGGCAAGGGGGCTCTGGTTCGGCCACCCGAAGGAGGCACGGCTCGGCAGCGGCGACCAGTCGTAGTAGGGGTGGTCCATGCCGTGCTGGTGATTGGCGGGGCCGAACTCGAAGGGGGCTTGCAGCGCCGCTGCGGGGCGTGGGCCCGAGGCTGAGGCCGCCGCGACGCGCGGTCGCGACGGCTGCGGCTCGGGAGGATCGGGCTCGTGGGCGGCGAAGTTGTCGTAGTGATGGTCGATGAAGTGCTGCGCAATCTGGCTGGCAGTGGTCTGCCACACGTCGTCGTGGCCCATCAGGTACTCGAGCATCGCCGCAAGCCCGTCGGCCCGGTGCGGCATGCCCATCAGGTAGGGATGGAGCGCCACGCACATCACCCGTCCGCCGGCATCGTCGTCGGCTTCGCGGCGCAGCACATCGAGCTGGGCTCGCGCCATGACCACGAAGTCGTCAGTGTCGTAGTGCTGGGTGAACACCGGCACATCGTTCAGCTCCATCGAGTACGGCACCGACACGAGCCGCTGACCACTGCGGGTCGCCAGAGGCACCGGCTGATCGTCGTGGAACCAGTCGGCGTGGTAGATCAACCCCGCTTCGGCCATGAGATCCGGGGTCAGGGCCGTGTTCGACACCGCCGGGCCGAGCATGCCTCGCAGCTGCTGGCCGGCGTGGCTGCGCAGTGCCTCAATGCACTCGATGTAGAAGGCCTGCTCGGCGGTTTCGTCGATCGAGGAGATGTAGCGGGTGTTGTAGATGCCGTGGGACATGATTTCCCACCCGCGTTCCACCATGGCCGCGCCCACTTCGGGGTAGTGGTCGAACACGGCCAGGTTCGTCGAGGCAGTGGCAACCACGCCGTAGCGGTCGAGCACGTCAAGCATTCTCCAGAAGCCGACCCGATTGCCGTAGTCCCGATAGCCATACCCCTGCACGTCGGGATGCGGTGACCGCGTCCACGTGTTGCGTTGCGGGTCGCGCGGCGGCAGGTACTCGTAGTGCTCGACGTTCGGCGCGATCCACAGCGCCACACGAGCGTCGTTCGGCCAGCGAATCCGTGGCCGGTCCACGATCGGCAGGTACGTCACCCGGTGCGGAGGCAAGCTTCCGGGCAGTGGTGCGATCAGGCCAGATGCCGTGTTGTCCATGCGCCGACGCTAGAACAGCGTTCCCAGCCGGACCGCTGTTGCCCGACGGCCGCAAGTAGCTTCGAATCGTGCCTGTTGGGCGACCACCTCAGTCGGAGACGCCGCAGGTCATTCGCCAGATCCCAAGGGCCGAGCCCGTCGACCCAGTCGAGAAGGCCGAAGATCCGCCCGTCGATCCGCCTGAACCGTTCTTCTGGACCAATTCCGCCAATTCCGCCAATCCCGACGAGCCCGCCGAGCCCGAACCCGGAACGCTCCGACCCATTGGGGCCCTCATCGGCGATACGTTCCGATTCGCCCTGCGGCACTGGCGCAACGTCATCGTTGTGGCACTGCCTGCCCTAGTGGCCCTGACGCCCGTGTGGCTCGTGTATCGCTGGGCGTACGGGCCCTTCTTCGATGACAACCGCAGCACTGAACTCGGATGGCGGCTCGCATCGGCGAGCACGTTCTCCTTCGTGGTGATGGGGATCGGCAGCTACCTCTTCAGCACTGCCGTGGTTCATCTCGTCGTGCAACGAGAGCGTGACGGGACGTCCAAACCCGGCCCGGCCCTGCGCCCTGGCAGTGCGCAGACTTCCGAGGGTGATCACCGTCAATCTCGTTTACGGCGCGCTCGTGGCGATCGTCTTCGGGCCGTTGTTGGTCTGGCTGTTGCCGATGTACCTCTTCGAACGAGACCTGCTGGGGTTGTTGTCATGGGCGCAACTCGGAGCAGGGGTCGTCGCCTATGCCGCCCCGCAGACCAACGTCTATTTCACAGCGATCAAGGTCGAGGACCGGCGGCCGAAGTTCCGCCGCGCGCGGCAGCTAGTGCACGGTCAGCGCGCCGCCACGTTGGGTCGGGTGCTGTTGTGGCAATTTGTCCGGGTTGCTTTCCGGGCGGCATTGGCGATTTTCATGCTCAAGATCACAACGTTCGCCTGGTTTGGCTTCGGCGTCGTCACCGTTGTCGTGACCACCACGCTCCTGACGACTGCGTTCACGCTCCTGTACGTCGACCTGGCGGGGGTCGCCGCCGCAGACCCGGTCTCCGTTGGCGAGGCGGCTCTGGAGGAGGATTGCGAAGCCAGCGACGACCTTCCCTTGCGGCGGTCGACGTAGCATTCCGCCGTGGCTGATGACGACATGCGGCCGCGCCCGATCCCACCGCCCTCCGAGTCAGGGCGCGGTGGCCGGCGGCGTGATGCGCACCGCCCCATGGGAGCACTGTGGGCTGGCACCTTCAGGGTCGTTGGCAAGCGCTGGCGCGACCTGGCTGTAGCCGGGACGCTTGGTTCGGCTTTGTGGCTCGTCGCCTTCGTGAGCGCGTACGTGGGCGCGGACGAACTGTTCGATGGCCAATTCTGGGCGAAGCTCGACGCCCTCTTCGGCGGCGAGATCGAGACGACTGCGGAGATCGACGCATGGATGGCGTCGTTCGAATTTGCCTTCACTCCGCAGGCGGCGGGTCTGTTGCTTGTGGCGCTCATAGCCAGCTTCGTCAGCATTCTCCAAGCCGCTGTGAGCGCCCAGATTGCGCGCCAAGAACTGTCGGGCATCGATGCCGGCGGCAGCACCGCTGTGAGCATCGCGCTGAGTCGGCTGCCTGCACTGCTGCTCATCAATGTCTCGCTCGTCGTCGTTCAAGCGGTCCTGTTCCTCGTCGGGCTGGGACTCAGTGTGGTCGCAGACCCGCTTGGCGCCGTGTGGGATCTCGTCACGCTCGTCGTTTCCGTCGTCATTGCCCCCCTGCTGACAATCTTGTGGGTCATGGTCTACGTGGAGCCGGGACTGCCGTCGTTGCGTCGGTGGAACCGGCTCTTGGGGCGCGACAAGCTGGCGACATGGGGCCGTGTGATGCTGTTCGACGTCGTGCGCATGGTCTTCGCGGCAGTTGTCTTCCTCGTGGTGATAGCGAGCCCGCTCTCGTTTGCGTATTCGTTGGCGATCGTGGTCGTCCTGGTTTGGCCGGTGACCGTCGGCATCGTGACCGTCGCGCACGTGATCATGTACGGGGACCTCGTCAGCGCGCTCTCGTCAGATGGGGGCGCGACCGACGGCGACCACGGTTGATGCTTCAGGGCTGATCGTTCCGCGCCGGAGCGAGGTGTTGCACTCCCCGGCAAATGGCCCTCGGTGAGCGTGCTGAAATGTGGTCATGAGCGCGGAAACGAACATGGTGCTGCCCGGCGTGCTGGCCGACTACCGGGTCATTGACCTGACCGACGAGCGGGGCCATCTGGCCGGGGCGATCTGGGCCCAGATGGGCGCCGACGTGATCGCGATTGAGCCGCCCGAAGGCACGTCGGCCCGGCGGCTCGGTCCCTTTGCCGGCGATGTCGAAGGCCCCGAGCGCTCGCTGCACCACTGGGCCTACAACCGCGGCAAGCGCAGTGTGGTGCTGGACCTCGGCACCCCGGAGGGTGTCGAGCGCGCCAAGGCGCTCATCGCGGGTGCGGACGTCGTGTTCGAGTCGTTCGAGCCTGGCCAGGCGGAGGCCATGGGTCTGGGCCGCGACGTGCTCGCGGAGCTGAACCCCGCCCTGATCCATGTCTCGATCACGCCATTCGGCAGCGATGGGCCGAAGGCCAACTGGGCCGCGTCAGATCTGGCGTTGCAGGCCTCAGCGGTGAACATGGCCATCACCGGCGACAAGGACAGGTCTCCGTTGCGGGCCGGCGGCACGCTCCCGCAGGCGATGCACAATGCGGCCTCCGAGGGGGCCGGCGCAGCACTCATCGCGTTGTGGGATCGCCAGACCCGCTCGGGGCTCGGCCAGCACGCCGACATGTCCGCTCAGCAGTCGATGAGCCAGGCATGCATGTCGTCGACGCTCAACACGTCGCTCAACGCCTCCGTGACCCAGCGGATCGCGGGCGGCGCAAGCCTGCAGGGGATCGATATCCAGCTCATGTGGCCGTGCGCCGACGGCCATGCCTCAGTCACGTTCCTGTTCGGGCCCGGATTCAGCGCCTTCACCCGGAACCTCATGGCATGGGTGTACGAGGAAGGATTCTGCGACGAGGCCACTCGGGACAAGGACTGGGCCGAGTACGCCATGATGCTGCTCGACGGCCGCGAACCCGTCTCGGAATACGAACGAATCAAGGGCATCCTCACCGACTTCTTCGCCACCAAGACGAAGGCTGACTTGCTGGACGCCGCCATGAACCGGCGGGTGCTCATCACCCCGGTGTGGACAACGGGCGAGGTGTGCGACAGCGAGCAGCTGGCGTTTCGCCAGTACTGGGAGGACGTCGACCACAGCGACATCGTGTCCGACGCCGGAGCGGGCTCATTCGATCCAGCAGCGGTGCGCTATCCGGGTGCCTTCGCGAAATTTTCCGAGACCCCGCTCGCGAGACTGGGCCGCCCCCCGAAACTCGGCGAGCATACCGTCGAAGTTCTGGCCGAGCTTGACGCAGCGAGTGCCGCCCGAACGCCGACCGTCCCGGTCTCGGTGCGTGACGTCGCCGATGCCGCATCGATCACATCGCCGCCGCTCAAGGGTGTCAAGATTCTCGACTTCATGTGGGCGATGGCGGGCCCGGCGGCATCCAGAGTCCTGGCCGACTACGGCGCCGACATCATCCGTGTCGAGTCGGCCAACAAGCTCGATGCAGTGCGTTCGATCCAGCCGTTCCACAACGATGTCGGCGATCCGGACGGTGCTGGCCTGTTCAGCAACCTGAACGCAGGAAAGCGCGGCTTGGCGCTGGACATGTCCAAGCCTGAAGCGCTCGAGGTCATCTGGGATCTCATCGACTGGGCCGATGTGATCTTGGAGTCGTTTTCGCCCAAGGCCATGGCCGGATGGGGCATGGGCTGGTCCCAGATTCACCAGCGACGGCCCGACGTGGTGATGGCGTCGAGCTGTCTGATGGGCCAGACCGGGCCGTTGTCGAAGCTGGCCGGTTTTGGCACCATGGCCGCGGCGATCTCGGGATTCTTCTACCCGGTTGGGTGGCCCGACCGGGCGCCGGCTGGGCCGTTCGCTGCCTACACCGACTACACCTCGCCACGCTGGCTGGTGGCTGCGGTGATGGCGGCGCTGGAGCACAAACGCCAGACCGGCCAGGGACAGTACGTGGATATGTCGCAGGCCGAGGCGGCGCTGCACTTGATGGCGCCGGCGTTGCTTGAGTGCACCACCAATGGGCGCATTTGGGAGTCGGCGGGCAACCGGGACGTGGAGATCGCTCCGCAGGGGGCGTACCAGACCGCAGCGGGCGGACCCTCAGGAGACGACTACGACGACAACTGGATCGCGATCTCGTGTGTGAACGACGGCCAATGGGCGGCCTTGGCGGGGGCGATGGGCCGCAGCGACTTGGCCTCGCTGAACGCAACCGAGCGCCATGGGCGCCACGACGAGCTCGACGAGATCATCTCGGCGTGGACCCGGGGCCGCGACGGCTATGAGCTGATGGCCGAGCTGCAAGCAGCAGGAGTCGCCTCCCACATCGTGCAGAACTCGCCCGAGTTCACGATTGATCCGCAAATTGTGCACCGCCAGCACCTCGTCGAGGTGGGACACGCCAAGCAGGGCACGACGACAGTCGAGAACAGCCGCTTTGTGCTGTCTCGCACGCCGGCGTCGGTGACCTATGGCGGTCCGACACTCGGCGAGCACAGCTTCGAGGTGCTGACCGAGACGCTCGCCTACGACGGTGACCGCATCGCCGAACTGGCCGTGGCTGAGCTCTTGGAGTAGGCCACCGCGCCGAGGCTGAAGCGCTGGGGGGCGCCGCGACAGCGGACGGACGCCGCCGCAAGTGCTGAAATGTGCGGATGCCCGATGCCGACAGCACCTCTCCGTCCGCACACGCAGCCGATGAGGAAGCCGACGCCGTTTCGATGCTGAGCCCGTTTCGCGTCCTCGATCTCACCGACGAGCGAGGGCACCTCACCGGGGCGATCCTCGCTCAGATGGGTGCGGACGTCATCGCGATCGAACCGCCCGAAGGCTCAGCCGCACGCCGTTTGGGCCCCTTCGCCGGCGATGTCGAAGATTCCGAGCGGTCGCTGCATCACTGGGCGTACAACCGAGGCAAGCGCAGCGTGGTGCTTGACCTGAGCAGCGACGAAGGCGCCGACCGACTGCGGGGGTTGGCCGCTGCGGCCGACATCCTGATCGAATCAGCCGGCCCGGGTGCGATGGATCGCTGCGGCCTCGGCTACGACGCTCTCGCCGACATCAACCCCGAGCTGGTGTACGTGTCGATCACGCCGTTCGGCGGCGACGGCCCCAAGGCTGGCTGGGCGGCATCGGATCTCACGTTGCAGGCGGCGGCGGTCAACATGGCGATGACCGGCGATGTCGACCGGCCGCCGCTGCGCACCGGCGGGCTGTACCCCCAGGCGTTCCACAACGCTGCTTCAGAAGCCGCCGGGGCTGCGCTCATCGCCCTGTGGGAGCGCCAGACCCGTTCAGGTCTCGGGCAGCACGTGGACATGTCGGCTGTGCAGAGCATGAACCAGGCCTGCCAGTCCTACGCGCTCTCGACGCCGATCGGCGCGACGCCACCCGTCCGCAGCGCCGGCGGCGTCATTGTCGAGGGTCTGCAGATCCAGCTCATGTGGCCGTGCGCAGACGGGCACGCCTCGGTGACGTTCCTGTTCGGGCCAGGATTTCGAGCATTCACCCAGAGCCTCATGGACTGGGTGTACTCCGAGGGCTTCTGCGACGAGGCCACCCGGGACAAGAACTGGACCGAGTACGCCATGATGCTGCTCGACGGGCGCGAACCGGTCTCGGAATACGAGCGGCTCAAAGGCATCCTGGCCGAGTTCTTCGCCACGAAGACCAAAGCTGAGCTGCTTGACGCAGCGATGACTCGCCGGGTGCTGATCACACCGGTGTGGACTGCCGACGAAGTCGTCGACTCCCATCAGTTGGCCGCCCGCGACTACTGGGAGACGGTCACGCACGATCTCGGCGATTCGGGTGCGCTGGAGGTCACATACCCCGGCCAGTACGCCAAGTTCAGCGCTGCCCCGTTGCCACCACTCGGCCCCCCGCCCCGGCTGGGCGAGCACACCGACGAAGTTCTCGCCGAGGTTGCGCCCGAACCGAAGGTCACCCGCGTCGAGGCCACGGCCGCCGACGTGACTCGCCCGGTCCCGTCGACGGCACGGCCTCTTGAGAACGTCAAAGTGCTCGACTTCATGTGGGCGATGGCCGGACCGGCAGCGGCGCGTGTGCTTGCGGACTATGGCGCTGACATCATCCGCGTCGAGTCCGAGACCCGACTCGAAGTGGCTCGCTCGCTACAGCCGTTCCGCGACGACATCGGAGACCCCGAGTACTCAGCGCTCTACAACAACATGAACGCCGGCAAGCGCGGCATCTGCCTGGACATGTCGCAGCCAGCGGCGCTGGACGTGATCTGGGATCTCATCGACTGGGCCGACGTGATCTTGGAGTCGTTCTCACCCAAGGCGATGGCGGGCTGGGGGATGAGCTGGCCCCAGGTGCGCGAGCGCCGGCCGGACGTGATCATGGCGTCGAGCTGTCTGATGGGCCAGACCGGTCCGTTGGCGATGTTGGCGGGCTTCGGCACGATGGCGGCCGCGATCTCGGGGTTCTTCTACCCGGTCGGCTGGCCCGATCGCGCCCCGTGTGGGCCGTTCGGCGCCTACACCGACTACACCTCGCCCAGATGGCTGGTGGCTGCGGTGATGGGAGCGCTCGAACATCGGCGGCGGACCGGAGAAGGCCAGTACATCGACTTCTCCCAGGCTGAGTCGGCGCTGCACCTGATGGCCCCCGCGGTGCTCGACCGCACGGTCAACGGCCGTGTGGCCGAACGGGTCGGCAATCGCGACCGCCACATCGCCCCGCAAGGCGTGTACCAGACCGCCTCGGGCGGACTTGCTGGCGACGTCGATGACAAGAATTGGGACGACAACTGGATCGCCATCTCATGCGTCGACGACACCCGGTGGCAGTCGCTCGTGGCGCAGATGGGCCGTGGCGACCTTGCAGAACTGACGCTTGCACAACGTCACGAACGCCACGACGAGCTCGACGCAGTGATCTCGGCGTGGACTCGCCCTCAGGACGGCATGGCGCTGATGTACCGCTTGCAGGACGTCGGCGTGGCGTCGCACATCGTGCAGAACTCGCCCGAGTACACCGCCGACCCGCAAGTCATCCACCGGGGCCAGCACGTCGAGGTGGGCCACGCCAAGCAGGGCACCACCATCGTCGACGGCTCACGCTTCGTGCTGTCGCGAACCCCGGCGCAAGTCACCTACGGCGGTCCGACCCTTGGCGAGCACACCTTCGACATCCTCACCGAGGTGCTGGGCTACGACAGCGACCGAATCGCCGATCTCGCTGTCGCCGAACTGCTTGCCTGATCGGCTACGTGTTCGCCGGCCCGAGTCGGCACGCGACGAGGAGTTACCAGGTGTCGACCATCGGGCGCTTCTTGCCGGTGCGTGGCGCCGGCTTCGGCGCTGAGAGCAGGGCCATGCGGACCCAATCGCGGCTCTCGGCGGGATCGATGACGTCGTCGACTTCGAAGAATGTGGCGGTGTTGACCGCCTTGCCGTGCTCGTACAGCCGGGCCACTCGCTTCTCGTAGTCGGCCTTGCGCTCTTCGGGATCCTCGATGGCCTCGAGCTCCCTGCGATAACCGAGCTTGACGAAGCCCTCGAGACCCATGCCGCCGAATTCGCCGGTCGGCCACGCCACAGTGAATGTCGGCGCCTTGAAACTGCCGCCTGCCATGGCCTGCGCGCCCAGGCCGTAGCCCTTGCGAAGCACGATGGTCATGAACGGCACATCCACGTTGGCCGCGGTCACGAACATGCGCGCTGCGTGGCGGACGGTTGCGTCGTACTCGGCTTGAGGGCCGACCATGATCCCGGGCGTGTCGCACAGGAACAGCAGCGGGATGTCGTGCGCGTCGCACAGCTGGATGAACCGAGAGGCTTTGTCGCCTGTGTCAGCGTCCACAGCGCCGCCGAGGTGGTGGTTGTTGTTGGCGACCACGCCCACGGGCCGTCCCTCGATGCGCGCCAGCGCCGTGACGCAGCCTGGGCCCCAGCCACGTCGGATCTCCATCACCGAGCCGATGTCGCAGAGCTTGGTGATGACCTCGCGCACGTCGTAGGCGCGCAGCCGATTCTCAGGAATGACATGTCGCAGCTCGCGCTGGTCGTGGCATTCCCACGCGTCGATCGGGCCCTGGAAGTACGACAGGTACTGCTTGGCCGCCGCCATGGCCTCTTCCTCGTCCCGCACGAGCACATCGATGACGCCGTTGGACCACTGCACGTCGACCGGACCGACTTCCTCGGGGCGGAAAACGCCCAAGCCGCCGCCCTCGATCATGGCGGGGCCGCCGACGCCGATGTTCGAGCCCTCGGTGGCGATGATGACGTCGCAGCAGCCCAGCAGCACAGCGTTTCCCGCGAAGCAGCGGCCATTGGTGATGCCCACCAGCGGAACGAGGCCGCTGAGCTGGGCGAAGTAGTTGAAAGCCCAGCAGTCGAGGCCTGAGCCGCCGATGCCGTCGGTGTCGCCGGGCCGTCCGCCGCCGCCCTCTGCCAGCAGCACGACCGGCAGCCGATTCTGCGCCGCGAGCTCGAACATGCGGTCCTTCTTGCGGTGGTTCTGCCCACCCTGGGTGCCGGCGAGCACCATGTAGTCATACGACATCACCATCGTCTGGGAGTTCTCCACGCCGAAAAGGTCGCCGTTGACGCTGGCGATGCCCGCGACCATGCCGTCGCCCTGGGTGTTGGCGATCAGGTCCTCCATGGAGCGGCGCTTGCGCTGCGCGGCAACCATCAGCGGGCTGTACTCCACGAAGGTGCCGGGATCGACGAGGTCGGCGACGTTCTCACGCGCAGTGCGGTGGCCGCGGCCGTGACGTTTCGCGACCGCCTCGGGCCTGCTCTCGTCGAAGCCCATGGCCCGTCGGCCCATGACTTCGGCCAGGTCAGGCCGGATGAAGTCCAAGTCGACCGCTGCGGCCGCCTCGGTGAGCGCGACGTCCACATCGGCTTCCTCGACGAACAGCAGCGAGTGCCCCTCATAGACGATGTCGCCCGCGGCAACTCCCAGCATCCGTACGACTCCGGTGACCGTGGAGGTGACGACGTGCTCCATCTTCATCGCCTCCATCACCGCGACCTGTTGGCCCGCGGCAACCGCCTCGCCCTCGGCCACAGAGATCGAGACGATGGTGCCTTGCAGCGGAGCGGGCACGCCGACGCTGCCGTCGGGACCGGTGATCGTCGCCACCGGCGCACCGTGCAACGACGCAGTAGCACCGGCCATCGCCTGTGCGCGCACTGCGTCGGATGCGGCGCGGTCACCGGCGGCGCCGTCAATGTCGCCGTAATTCAGCACGGCCAAGGGATCGTCGTCGACACGCGCCCCTGCAAGTCCGCCCGCGCCAGCGACAGCACTCGACGCTGCGGGCGCCCAAAGCGACGCGACGTCAGCGGCGGCGGCGCACAGCTCGGCCGCGTGGTCGGTGACGAATCGGGTGGTGATGTCGTTGGCGCTGACCTCTGGCCGGTCCATGAGCGCGGCCAGGAAACTCAAGTTGGTCGCGACGCCGTCGATGCGGAACTCACTGAGCGCTCGCCGGGTGCGCCGGACCGCGTCGGCGTAGTCACTGCTGCGGCTGTGGCCGATCACTTTGGCGAGCAATGAGTCGAAACTCGGATTCGTGCCGTAGCCCACAAAGCCGTAGGTGTCGGTGCGGATGCCCGGTCCGGTGGGCGGCTCGAACGCCGTCAGCGTGCCGCCACTGGGCCGGGCCGTGCCGTCGTCAATCATCGTTTCGGTGTTGACGCGGCACTGGATGGCGTGTCCGAGCGGGGCCCCGATGTCGGTCTGTGCCAGGCCCACGTCGGCCAGCGTCGCTCCGCCGGCGATCCGGAGCTGAGCTGCCACGAGGTCGACACCCGTCACCTCCTCGGTGACGGTGTGCTCTACCTGGATCCGAGCATTCACCTCGATGAACGCGACCGTGTCGGGATTGTCCGCGTCGACCAGAAACTCCCAAGTGCCCAGGCTGCGATATCCCGTTCCGGAGGCCATCGCCACCGCTGCATCGCAGACGCGCTGGCGCACGGACGGCGGCAGGCTGGGGGAGGGCGCGATCTCGACGATCTTCTGGTTCTGGCGCTGCAGCGTGCACTCACGCTCGCCGAGGTGCGATACCACCGCGCCGTCTCCGATGATCTGCACTTCGATGTGACGGGCACGCTCGATGAGCCGTTCGACGTACACGTCGCCGAGGCCGAACGCCGCAGTCGCCTCGCTGATGCAGCGCTCGTAGGCGGCTTCGAGCTCATCGGGCCCCAGGACCGGCCGCATACCGCGGCCTCCACCGCCCGCAATGGCCTTGATCATCATCGGACCGTGCTCGGCGAAGAATGCAGCGGCTTCGTCGAGCGAGGTCGCACCGTTCGTGGCCGGCACGAGGGGCACTCGGTGCTGCTCGGCAAGCCGCCGGGCAGCCACCTTGTCGCCGAACAGGGCGAGTTGGCCCGCCGTCGGGCCGACGAACACCACGCCCGCCGCTTCGCAGGCCTCGGCGAGCGCTGGATTCTCCGCCAGGAAGCCGTAGCCGGGATGGATTGCGTCGCAGCCTGCCGCCACCGCCGCGCCGACAACTTGGTCGACGTCGAGGTACGGGGCTACGCCGCGGCCTTCGAGCGTGACGGCCTCGTCTGCGACGCGGGTATGCAGCGAAGCAGCATCATCTGCGCCCGAGACCGCAACGGTGCCGATGCCCAGCTCGGCGGCGCCGCGCGCCACCCGCACGGCGATTTCCCCCCGGTTTGCAATCAACAGCTTCTTCAGGCCCATCGGTGCTGTCTCCGTGTTCGCAGTCATCATTGCCAGCCGTGGTGGCCGTCCACCGCGTGGCCGCGGCAATCCGAGCGCACAAATGTCGCTGCGCGTGTTTACCGCAGACTGCCTCGGTCGCGTCGATTGAGCGTCACGCGGACGCGTGGCCTATGCGAATTCCGGCTGTCGCACAGCACGAAACATGAAGTGCTGTCCATCACATAAATGCGACGAATTCATGGGCCGCGGGTACCCTGCGCGGCGCCTTATGGCGACAACTATGACCAGCGACTCCTCCGCGAGCCTGTTGCAGGCGTACCGCTCGGTTCGGGCGCACACCGACTTGCTCACCGCCTGGTGACCCTGGGCCTGCATCACGAGCAGCAGCACCAAGAGCTGATCCTCATGGACATCAAGCACGTGCTGTCGTGCAACCCGGCCCTGTGGCCTGCGTATCGCGCGCCAGGCGAGGCGGCACCCGCCGCACGCACCCGCGCCGACGCAAGCGCCGTGAAGTGCGTGGGCGAAACCCGCTGGGCCAGCTTCGATGGCGGGGAAGTCGCTGTCGGCCACGATGACTGTGGCTTCGCGTTCGACAACGAGGGGCCTCGCCACCGAGTGCTGACCGAGCCATTCCGGCTGGCCGAGTGCCCGGTCACGTGCGCGCAGTGGCTGGAGTTCATTGCCGACGGCGGCTACGAGACGTCGACGCTGTGGCTTGCCGACGGCTGGGGCCAGCGGTTGGCCCACGGCTGGGAGGCACCGTCGTACTGGCATCTCGCCGACGACGGCTGGCAGGTGTTCACGCTCGAGGGCCTCAAGGCCGTTGCGCCCGACGAGCCGGTGTGCCATCTGTCGTACTACGAGGCCGACGCGTTCGCCCGCTGGGCTGGCGCCCGGCTGCCCACCGAGTTCGAATGGGAGCACGCTGCGGTGGGTTTGCCCCGGAAGGGGAACATCGGCAGCTGCGCCGGTCTGCATCCCGTGCCGGCCAAGAGTCCCACGACGGCCCTTGGCAATGAGCCGGTCGAACTCCAGCAGATGTACGGCGATGTCTGGGAATGGACGTCCCACGTATCGCAACTTCTTCCACCCCCACACCCGCTGGCACTTCTCGGGCCTGCGTCTCGCCGCCGACGCCTGATGACGCACCAAGACGCGGCCGCGCCCGCGGCCGTGGAGCCCGTGATCGACAACTGGCTCGATGCCGGATGGGCAGATCGGGAACTGCGTGCGGATGTCTCCGTGGGACTGTCGTCGAGCCCCAAGGAGCTGCCGCCGAAGTGGTTCTACGACGAGCGCGGCAGCGAACTGTTCGACCAGATCACCCGTCTCGACGAGTACTACCCGACCCGCCGCGAGCGGGAGATCCTCGAACGGGAAGCCGATGCCATCGTGACGGCTTCGGGAGCCGACTGTCTCGCGGAGCTCGGATCCGGTACTTCAACGAAGACGCGCATCCTGCTCGATGCGTTCGCGACCGCCGGCCAGCTCCGCCGGTACGTGCCGTTCGACAACAGCGCAGCGACGTTGCGCAACGCAGCAACGGAACTGGTCCAGGCGTACCCGCGTCTGCGGGTGCATGGCGTCGTCGGCGCGATGCAGACCGGTGACACGTTCCTGCTGGGCACCGACCTCGTCAAAGACGCCGATCGTCTTGTAGCCGCCTACGACGACGCGGCGGGCGTCACGGCGCAGTTCAACCTCAACGTGCTCTCGGTGCTCAATCGCAGGCTCGGCGCGGACTTCGACCTCGACGCTTTCGAGCACGAGGCAGTGTTCGATGCCGGCAATGAGTGGATCGAGATGCGCTTGCATTCCACCCGGGCCCAACGAGTGCACATCCCGGCCCTTGAGATGACCGTCGACTTCGCGAGAAGGGAGCGGATGCGCACGGAACTAAGCGCCAAATTCCGCCCTGAGCGAGTGCGCGCCGAACTCGACGCTGTGGGCCTGGTCGTTCAGCGAATGTGGACCGATGACGACGGCGACTACGCCCTCACCCTTGCTCGCCGCGTCCGACGAGCCTGACCGGTCGGCCTGTCGCCGGCTACCAGCCGTTGACGTGGACGAATTGGTCGAACGGCTTGCGGCGGCCGGGCTTGAAGTCGGTGCCGATGGTGTGCGCGACCGGCAGCAGCGCCACCTGCTGGACGTCGTCGTAGGGGATGCCCAAGATCTCGGCGACTTCCTGCTCGCGGGCCAGGTGCACCGTGGTCCAGCAGGTGCCCAGGCCTCGGTTGCGCGCCGCGAGGCAGAAGCTCCAGGCGCCCTGGATGACCGAACCCCAGCGCAGCGCTTGCAGCCCCGCGGGCGCGCCGTCGAGGCGGCCTTCGATGCACGGGATGAAGATGGCCGGTGTGCGTGGGAAGTTCTCTGCGAGGTAGCGGGCCGAGTCCATCATCCGGACCCAGTCGGCTCGTGCCGCTGGGTCAGTCTCGGCGGCCGCGGCTTTGGCCAGGTAGTTGTCGTCGATCCGGCCCAACCAGACCTCTTGGTAGATCGTCCCGACGGCACGGCACTGCTCCGGGTCGGTCGAAACGACGAAGTGCCAGTCCTGGCGCAGCGATCCGGTGGGAGCTTGGAGCGCCAGTTCGAGGCATTCCCGCAGGGTTGCGGGGTCGACGGGGCGGTCGAAGTCCAGTCGCCGCCGCACGGCCCGCGTGGTGGCCAGCACCTCGTCAGCGCTGAGAGACAGCGTCATCGGTCAGCGCTAGCTGGCGAGAGCGGCTTCGATGGTGGCGACGCCGTCGGTGAGCGCCGTGGCTTCGGCGCCGTCGAGCACCCCATAGATCGGCGCCAACAGCTCGTCGGTGAGTGCCTCAGCGGCTTCCCAGCGAGCCCGATCGTCGTCAGTTACCTCGACATCGTCGGTCCAGCCGAACATCGCCACGTCGTCGGGGCGGCGGATCCGGTGAGCTGTCTCGGGGCTCAGACCCGACGCCACGACCGCCACCAAGTGCAGGCTTCCCCGCAACTCGCGCAGGACGGCCACGTTCTGGAACGCGCGCGCAGCAGTGTCATCGTTGCGGGGTTCTGCTGCCGTGCCGGCGAACAGGGCCTGGCCTGCACAATTCGCCAAGCCCGCAGCGATCACCTTGTCGGCGGCAGCGTTGAAGGGGTCAAGGCCCTCGACGTCACCGAGCTTGGAGGCACCGAAGGCTCCGGCGCACTCCATGTAGAGCGTCCCGGCCTCACGCGCTGGCATCACTTCCTTGGCGGAGTTCCAGATCTTGGAAGCCAGACCGAAGTTGAAATAGCCGAACGCGCTGTGCACGACTTCGGCCTCGACATCGCCGAGCACGCCGCCACGGCCCAGGAAATACAGGCGGAAGCCGTCGAGGCCTGCTTCCTTGCCCCGCGCAAGCGTGCCGGGATCGAAATAGAAGCTCGAGCCCAGTGCGGCGATGGGCGGCGAGACGGTGCGGACGAGATCAAGTGTTTCCATGGAGCGACAGTGTGGCACTGCGCCCCCGGTCTTGCTCCAGGGCTGCCTCAGCCGTGCTGCACCGCCCCCTCAGTGCAGGCGGCGGGCGAACATGTCCAGCAGCAGCTCCCAGTGACGCTCGGCGGCCGGCTGGTCGTACACGGGCCGCTGCGGAAACACGAATCCGTGGTGCGTGCCGTCCACCCAGTAGGTCTGTGCATCGGTGCCAGCGTCGGCGAAGGCCTTGCACAGCCGGTCGAAGTGAGCCCGGTCGACGTAGTCGTCGTGTTCGGCTGACATCACCAGCACCTCTCCGCGGATGTCGGGCGCCCGCAGGTGAGGCGAGTCGCTGGCGTCCACCGCCAGCCGCACGCCGTGGATCGAGGCAGCCGCGGTGATCTGATCGGGGTAGTCGGCGGCCAGCCAGATCGCCATCGGCCCGGTCATGCAGTAACCGGTGGTGCCGACCCGCTCGGTGCTGGCAGCCGGGTCGGCGTCGGCGTGGCGCAGCAGCGCCGCCGCGTCACGGGAGACCATGGCGTTGGACAGGTTGGTCATCAACTCGAACATGAACTGGCGGCTGGCGGGATCGTCCCGCTGCACGACGAAGCCGGGAACGTCGCGGTAGTACAGGTTCGGCAGCAGCACGTAGTACCCGACACTCGCGATGCGCCGAGCCATGTGGTGCAATTCCTCTCGCTTGCCCGGTGCGTCCATCAAGAACAGCACGGTGGGGAACGGCCCCGGCCGGCGCTCGCTCGGCTCGGGATGCACGACGAAGGTGCTCATCTCGCCTTCGCCGGTGTCAATCGACACGTGGTCTTCGAACATTCCTGCCTCCTCGGCATCGGCATCGCGGCGTGGCGCCGCACAGCGGTGGCTCGTGTGCGGTCCCTTGTGTAGTGCGTGCGCGGCGGCAACGCTGCCCCGGCGGTCGGACGAATCTCACAGTTGCGATGTCCGCGGTGTGGTGCCCGGCTGCGGCCCGCAATGAACCCGCGGCATACGATCCCGGGCCATGAAGGCATTGGGCACCGAACCGCAATATTTCGCTTATGAGGAGATCAGGCCGCGTGTGGCGCGCATCACCATCAACAGACCCGAGGTGCGCAACGCCATCAACACGCCAGCCCACAAGGAGTGGTCCGACATCCTGGATCACGCCGCAGCCGACGAGGACGTGTGGCTGATGGTCATCACCGGGGTCGGCCGGCAGGCCTTCTGCGCTGGGCGTGATCTCAAGCACCTGTCGATGGTTCGCCAGTCCGACGAGGCGACCCAGGCCGCCGACCGCGAGCTGATGAGCCAGGTGACCCGCCTCATTGAGCGCTTCGACTATCCCAAGCCGCTGATTGCCCAGGTGAACGGCGTGGCGCTCGGCGGCGGGTTCGAAGTGGCGATGGCGTGCGATCTTGTGGTGGCCGCCGACCACGCCCAATTCGGGCTGACCGAGCCGCTGCGTGGCCTGTACGCAGGCGGCGGGGGAGTGCACCGCCTGCCGCGCCAGATCCCGCTCAAGCTGGCAATGGAATTCCTGCTGACTGGACGCACGATGAGTGCGCAGCGGGCGATGGAACTGGGCATCGTGAACGATGTCGTGCCCTACGACGAACTCGACGCCGCAACCGACCGGCTCATCGACGACATCATGCGGTGCGCGCCGCTGTCCATCCAGGCCACCAAGCAAGCCGCGATGCGCGGGCTTGACCTGCCGCTGGGCGAAGCGTTCCACCACCCGTACCCGGCAGTCGCCCGTCTGATGGCCAGCGAGGACGTCAAGGAGGGCCCACGAGCGTTTGCCGAGAAGCGCCAGCCCAACTGGCAAGGCCGCTGAACCGGGCCCAAAGCGACCTAGCAGCGCCGAGCTCCTTGCAGCGCTGGATTCCCCAAGTGAGGGGCCGTTCAACAGCGTACTGGCACTATTTCGGCGCTACTAGCGCCATAATGGCGCTAGAATGAACACATGGCGACGATTCAGATCAAGCATGTGCCCGATGAGGTGCACGACAAGCTGAAGCGACGAGCAGCTACAACCGGTCAGTCGCTGCAGCAGTACATGCTTGACGCCGTCTGCCGCGAGGCCGAGATGGCGAGCATCGAGGAATTGCTCGCACGCAAACGTGTCGACGCCTTGGTGTACGGCGAGAACGAGCTGGATATGGACATGGTTGTCGAGATCATCCGCGCCGATCGTGAGTCGCATTGATCGTTGTCGACGCCAGCGTCGCCGTGACGGCGGTGGGGGCCGTCGGCGAGCTTGCGAATCGTGCCCTGCGTCGCATTTCACTTGAGCCCGCACTTGCACCTCAGATGCTCGACCTCGAAGTCACTTCCGCGCTCCGTCAGATGCACCTCCGAAGCGCGATTTCCGAAGCTGAGGCGCGCCGTGGTTTACGGCATCTGGCAGGTCTGAGAATCAGGCGCATTGGCCACGCCCCGCTGATCGCTCGTTGCTGGGAGTTACGCAACAACTTGACCGCCTACGACGCGTCGTACGTGGCACTGGCCGAGCAGGCCGGGGCAACGTTGCTGACGAGCGATGCGCACCTCGCCCGCGCGCCGGGCATCGAGTGCGACGTGGAGCTATTTGACGCATCAACCTGATCTGGTGCTGCGCGAGACTGCGGGCAAGGTTCAGGTTCGGGAGCAAGTGCCACGCCGGCAGCTTATGCATCTGAGTAAAATTACTCAATAGAGTAAAAACTCTCCGCTAGGCTGCTCTTGTGGCTGAGTATCAACGCTCCTACGTCACGGTCTTGCTCGAACGTCTCTCCGAGGTGCCGAGCCGACTGATCGCGGTCTTCGGGCCGCGACAGTCTGGCAAGACGACGATCGTGCGACAGGCGCTCGCCCAATCAACGCTCGTGCGACGGTACGAAGCAGTTGACGAACCTGATCGCTCATCGGCGCTCACCTCCACGCCTCGGCTCGCGATCCCCGACTTCTCATCCGAACCGCGTGACGCCCAATGGTTGTTGCGTACTTGGGAAGAAAGCAGGCAGTCCGCGTGGGAGTCACCCAACGGCGCAGTACTGGTTCTTGACGAGATTCAGAAGATTCCGCGCTGGTCCGAAATCGTGAAGGGACTCTGGGACGCGGATCGCGCAAAGGGGTGCCCGCTGCATGTCGTCATTCTCGGGTCGGCGCCGTTGCTCATGCAATCGGGCCTCACCGAGAGCCTCGCAGGCCGCTTCGAGATGATCGCCGTGACACATTGGTCGTTCGCGGAGATGGCTGCGGCCTTCGGATTCTCGGTTGACGAGTTTGTGTTCTTCGGGGGTTATCCGGGCACCGCACCGCTCATCGGCGATGTCGATCGCTGGAGCAGGTACGTACTGGCGTCGCTCGTCCAGCCCAACATCGAACGAGATGTGCTCGCCATGACCCGAGTGGACAAGCCGGTACTGCTCGCTCGACTCCTCGAACTCGGCGCGCTGTACTCGGGCCAGGAACTCTCGTTCAACAAGATGCTCGGTCCGCTGCAGGACGCCGGGAACACCACAACGCTCGCGCGGTACCTGGACTTACTCGGGGCGGCTGGCTTGCTCGTCGGCCTCGCCAAGCACACGGAGCGGCCGATCATCCGCCGAAGTTCGAGTCCGAAGCTCAACGTGCTCAATACGGCGCTGATGTCGTCAATCGCGCGGTACTCGTTCGAGGAAGCCCGATCTGACCGAACTTTCTGGGGCCGTCTCTGCGAAAGCGCTGTCGGTGCGCATCTGTTGAACACTGCGTCTTCCCGCACAGCGGTGCGCTACTGGCGCGACCGTGGCAGCGAGGTCGATTTCGTTTTGCAGCGCGGACCACGGGTCGTCGGCATCGAAGTCAAGTCGGGCCGCTCGATGCCGAGGTCACCGGGGGCATCCGTGTTCGAGCGCCGCTTTGGTGCGCTGCCGACGGTATTGGTCGGCGATCACGGAGTGCCGTTCGAAGACTTTCTGTTGAAGCCTGCCGACCATTGGCTGGATTCGTCATGACGGCGAGCAGCCTGATTCCGCGCACCTGCACCGAGGTCGCCACAGACGAGTGGGACAGTGCCGCCATCGCGGAATCCCAACCGCTGAGCTCGTACCGCGATGTGCCGGCTTACGTGCTTATCGGTGAACCTGGCGCCGGCAAGACGACTGAGTTCGAGCAAGAACGCCGGGCCTTGGGCACCAGTGCCGAGCGGATCTCGGCACGCCGGTTCGCGAAGGTCCATATCGCCAATCATCCCGAGTGGCGAGACAAGGTGCTGTTCATCGACGGGCTTGATGAGACCCGGACCGGCGGTCGCGACGCCACGACTGCGCTCGACGAGATTCAGTCGAGGCTGGATGCTCTCGGACGGCCGAGATTCCGTATCTCGTGCCGTGCAGCCGACTGGCTCGGTTCTGTCGATCGACGCCCGCTCACTGAGGCATCGCCCGACGGCGAGATCACTACGTTGCGTCTCGAAGCACTGAATCGCTCCGATGTTCGCCAGTACCTGAAGGCGCGGATTCCAAGCGGCGATCCCGTCGCCTTCATTCTTAAGGCAGAGTCGCTGGGCCTGGGGCCGATGCTCGACAACCCCTTGACACTGAAGTTGCTCATCAAGTCCACCGGCAACGACGGCTGGCCCTCAACACGTCGTGAGGCTTTCGAGCGTTCCTGCCGGATGCTCGCGCAGGAACCCAACCCGGAGCATCCTCGCTCGGCGCACGTTCACCCGCCGGAGCTGACATTGGTCGCGGCAGGTCGTCTGTGCGCGATTCAGCTATTGGCTGGAAAGGACGGGTACGTGCTCCTGCCCGCAGCAGTGACCAGCGAGTCCATTCCCGTTGCCGAGGTCGCCGCAGACATCGCCGCCGCAGTCCAGCGACCCGATCTCGATGTGCGAGACGTCTTCGCCACCAATCTGTTTGCATCAGGCGGCGATCTGTGCCTCCTACCGCAACACCGTCAGATCACCGAATATCTCGCAGCGGCACACATAGCAGACCTCATCGAATCCGGAAGCATTTCGATGAGTCGTCTGCGTATCGCCATGACGAGTCGCTTCGACGACCGCATCGTGACCGATCTCAGAGGCCTCGCGGCGTGGCTGGGCACTGTCTCGGGTGAAGCCCGGCGTGAGTTCATCGCCAGTGACCCCGTAGGCGCAGCCATTTATGGTGACATCGCCGAATGGCCGGCCGACGACCGGCGCGAGTTCCTGGATTGTCTCGCCGCTCAAGCGCGACCGGAGGACCTCTGGGGCGTGGCATGGTTTGACACAGCTGAGCATCGATTTCGCGATATGACGGCGTGGAGCTTCCGCAGCCTGTGCAAGCCGGACATCGCCGATGCATTGGAGGAATACCTCGGCGCGGCACAGCGGGGCACCATGCCTAGCCACGTCCTTGAGCTGCTGCTTCGCTCGCTGTTTGAGGCTGAAGACGCCTGGCTGGACCAGCTGTCCAGCCTCGCCCCCCGCATCGCCCAACTGGCCCTTGATATGACGACTCAGCCCGATGTCCGGCTCGCCGCGTTGCTTGCGTTTGCAAGAATCGAGCCCTCCGCCTCGGAGGTGGCGACGACTCTGGGTGTCGCTCTCGACGCCGTTCGCGAGAGGAGATTCGCCGACCCGGACGACAAGATCGGGGGCGCACTGCTGCGCCTTCTGTATCTGAGGGCGATCGCGCCGAGTGAAATCTGGGCATACGCGCCCCTCTTGCACCGCGGATCCTTCAGCGGAGAGAGCTGGGGTTTCTGGCGAAACGTATTGTGCGATGAGACCCCCGTCGATGAGCTGGCGAATCTGCTTGACGGCTTCGCCGACGACGCGGAGCGCCTGTGGCCAATCTTGGCTAGTGCGTTTGCGGAAGAACTGCCTTGGAAGTTGCTTACTCGTGCACTGCATGAGATCGGGCACCAGATCGAGGTTGAGCGGCTCTATCGCTGGGTCGCCGCGGTTGCGGTCACTTACGAGCGGCGAACCATCAGCACCGATGAGAACTCTGATCTGCTCGGATGGCTGTCAGACAACCAAGCGCTAGCACGCCAGTTGATCAGCATCTGGATTGCTCGGTCGGTTAACGAGGAGATAGGCCTCGACGAGCAGTACTTCCTAGGAGATCTGCTGCTGAGCACAGCTCCGCCGAACTTTGTTGAGTGGTGCGCGCAGCAGGCTCGTGCGCGGGCAGCAACCGATTGGGGCCTTGCCTGTGCCTTCGTTGAGACGCCACTCCGCCACCGACATTGGATCGGCGACACAAGAGATTCCGTGATCGAAAGGCTGAGATCTGAGCTGACATCCAGCCCACCGCTGCTTCGCCATCTGGACGAGTTCATCAGCCCTCCCGCGACGCGACGCGACGCCCGAGAGGCAGACCGACAGCACCAACAAGAGATCGACAAGATTCGGGCGGACCATGAACGCGACCGGCAGCAGCGGCAACGCGACTGGGCGGTACACCTTCGAGAGCACATCGACGAACTCCGCTCCAACACCCTCGCGGCGCCCAATCTGCACGCAATGGCGATGGCCTATTTTGGCCGCGTTCCAGTGGTGCGCAGGGATGCAACACCCGACGAGAGGATCGCCGACTTGATCGGCGATGACGCCGAGATCCTCGAGGCAGTCGTGAGCGCACTTCGGGAGGCACCGATGCGCGCCGATGTCCCATCCGCAGCGCGCACGGCTGCGCTGGCTGCCGAGTCGAAGCATCACTGGCTTGCGTATCCGGTGCTCGCCGGCTTGGCCATTCGTGAGGCTGAGGGGATCCTCGATCCCTCATGCTTGGCAGACGATCCGCGCCGCAGCGCCGTCGCGATCTACGCGACGACGCTCTTGGATCAGCAACAACGACCGCTGTGGCCCGTGCAGTGGTTGAAGCAGAATCCGGGGCTCGTCCTTGATGTGTGCCATCACGCCGCGGTCGCCGCACTCAAGAATGGCGAGACCCATCTCTCGATGCTGAACTGGCTGGACGAGGTCGAGGGCCTCGATGACGAGTTGAACGTCTTTCGACTGCGATTGCTGAAATCGATCTCCGTCCGATTACCGGTCGCCCAATTGCCGGTAGTGGACAGGCTCTTGCACAGCGTCTCGGAGCACCCCGACACGGCAACGCTGCGGCAATTGGTCGCTCAGAAGCTCCGAGCGACGAGCATGACCGACGGACAGCGGGTCCGGTGGCTTGCCCTAGATGCGATCATGCGCGGTGGCGACGCGCTGGGAGCGCTCGACGAGTTCATCGACGCCAACGAGAAGCGTCCACCGCATCTGGCTGCATTCCTGTGCGCCAGATTCCATGGAGGCAGCGGGTTCGTCGATCGGTTGCTCGGCAGTGAGCCAATCCCAACGCTCCGCACGTTGGTGAGCGTGATCGGTCGTACCTTCCCGCCGCGGGAATGGAGGAGCGGCGAGGTTGTCAGCATCGGTCCAGCCGAAGAGGATGTCGGACCTCGCCCGTCGGTGGATCGATGAACTCGGCGGGCAACCAGTCGAAGAAGCGAGCGCTGCCCTCGATGCCCTCATCGCAGACGAGAGGCTGAGCGCTTGGCACGAATCGCTGGAATTCGCCCGCGATAAACAGCACCGATTGCGACGAGACGCGTCCTATTCGCCGATGGATGTCGCCGACGTCATTGGACTGCTGCGCGACGGTCCTCCGGCCAACGTTGCCGACTTGCACGCCCTGCTCTGCGACCATCTGACCGGCTTGGACACCTACATCCGCGGCGACAACTCCGATCCTTGGCGGGACTTCTGGGAAGACGAGCGGAGCCAGCGTCCATCCACACCTCGGCATGAGGAAACCTGCCGCGACGTTCTCTTGCGAATGCTGCGGTCTCGGCTACCCGACGGCGTCGATGCCCAGCCCGAGGGGCAGTATGCCGCCGACCGTCGGGCCGACGTTCGTGTCTCGTTCAAGAACTACAACGTTCCTGTCGAGATCAAGAAGAACTCCCATCAAGACCTGTGGACTGCCATCGAGGAACAGCTCATCGCCAAGTACACGATCGACCCTGACACCGGCGGGCACGGCATCTACCTGGTGCTCTGGTTCGGCTCAGACATCGATGGGTACCGGGGTCACCCCACCGATGGCGACCGACCCGGGACTCCCGGCGAGTTGGCATGCAGGCTCAATGAGTCATTGAGCCACGAGCAGCGTCGAAGGATCGGCGTCGTCGTGCTCGATGTGACCAAGCCATGAAGCCGCCCTGTTGCGCGAGACTGCGCCGTTGACGGCGGGGCTGCGGGCTGGCACAGCGAGCGGTAGTACCACAGCGACAGGGGCGAGTATGAACGATGCGACGGCGCTGGTGGAACAGGTGCGAGCCGGCGAGATCGACGCTGCCTCGGTGGTCGATGAGGCGATCGCACGCTGTGAAGCAGGTGAACCCGACGATCAATGCGATCGTCGAGCCAACCTTTGACTCTGCACGAGAGCGGGCGGCCGAGTTCGTCTGCCAGCGGCCCCATCGACAGGACTGCTCGCCGGCGTGCCGATTGCGCTCAAAGACCTGTTCTGCCCTGCCGAGGGCGAACCGGGTTATCAGGGCAACCGCCGGTTGGCCGAGCTCGACTACCGCTACAGCGAGACCGGTGCAGTGGCACGCCGCTGGGCTGAAGCAGGCGCGATCAGCATCGGCCACTCGCACAGTCCCGAACTCGGCGGCGGGCAGTGCCCCGCAGCGGCGGAGACAGCGCTGTATGGACCTTGTCGCAACCCGTGGAATACCGATCACACGGTGTTGGGCTCGAGCGGTGGCGCAGCTGCAGCGGTGGCGGCAGGCATCGTGCGCATCGCGCATGCCAGCGACGGGGGCGGTTCCATCCGGATCCCGGCCAGCGCCAATGGGCTCGTCGGTCTCAAGCCCTCGCGGGGTCGGATCTCGGGCGCGCCGTCGGGCGAGGGTTGGGGCGGCGGCACCACCGACGGCGCTGTAGCTCTCACCGTGCGTGATGCCGCCTTGGCGCTCGACGTGCTCGCAGGACCTGAACCGGGCGACCCCTACGTGCCCGCGCATCCTGCGCCTGCCGCCGGATACGTCGCCGAGGTCGGCCAGGGTCCCGGCCAGCTGCGCATCGGGGTCAGCTCGACGCTCCCATTTGCCGAAACCGATCCGCTGTGCACCCGGGCAGCCGAGGTCGCCGCAGGCATTCTCGACAGTCTCGGGCATCGAGTCGAGGCGGGACTGCCCGAACCGATGGCCGCCAACGACTACATGTACGACTACATCCGGGTTATCCGCACCAGTGCGACCGCAACCCTGCGCTCCTACGAAGGTGTACTCGGTCGCCCCTGGGCCGAAGGCGATGTCGAGCCAGTTGCGTGGATCAACTACCAACGCGGCGCCAAGATCAGCGCCCCCGACTACATGACCAGCCGGGAACGACTGCACGACTTCACACGCCAAATGGTCACCTGGTGGAACGCTGAACCCGGCAATGGCGACGGATTCGACCTGCTGTTGACGCCCACGCTGGGCATTGTTCCGCCCCGCGTCGGCTATCTCGTCGACGGCGACGAACGGACCCTGACCAGACGACTGGCACGGGTGACGCCGTATCTGCCCCAGTTCAACGTCACCGGTCAGCCCGCCATCTCATTGCCGCTGGGAACTCCCGAAGGCATGTCGCCCGAGGGCTTGCCGATTGGCGTGCAACTAGTGGCTGCACCCGGCCGCGAAGATGTACTGCTGCGCGTTGCCGCACAGATGGAACAAGCCGCCCCCTGGAGCCATCGCCGGCCCACGGTCACCGCCTGATTGGGATCGAGAGCATGACTGCTGTGCCCACCAGATCGGCCCGCACGATTGGGCTGGCGGGAACGGGCGTCATCGGCGCGGGGTGGGCGGTGCGTGTGCTCGCCCGGGGTCACGACGTGATCGCCTGGGATCCGGCCGACGGCGCTGAGTCCCGGCTGCGGGAAGCCGTGGAGCGAGCTTGGCCCTCGGCGACGCGCCTCGGGCTGTTTCCCGGCGCCGACCCGGACCGTCTGGGCTGGGCCGACTCTGCTGAGGAGATGGCGGCCGCCTCCGACTGGGTGCAGGAGAGCGCCCCCGAGGCAGAGTCGGTAAAGCTCCCTCTGCTTCGCCGCCTTGCCGCAGCCGCTGCGCCTGACACCGTGATCGCCAGCAGTTCTTCAGGGCTGTTGCCGTCACGCCTCGCCGACGGCTGCCGACACAGCGAGCGCATCATCATTGGCCATCCGTTCAACCCGGTGTACCTGCTGCCACTGGTGGAGGTGGTGCCAGGCGACGCCACCAGCCCCGCCGTGGTGGACGCCGCAGTCGCGCACTACCACGACCTGGTCATGCACCCGCTTGTCGTGCGCAACGAGATCGAGGGCTACCTGTCGGACCGCCTCCAGGAGGCGCTGTGGCGAGAGGTGCTGCACTTGGTGAATGACGGCGTGGCCACCACCGCCGAGCTGGACGACGCCATCACTTACGGGCCCGGCCTGCGGTGGGCCGCGATGGGCACCAACCTGACATTCCACCTAGCCGGCGGCGAGGGCGGCATGGGCCACATGCTCCGCCAGTTCGGACCGGCGCTGAAGCTGCCGTGGACCCATCTGGAGGCGCCCGAATTGACCCCCGAGCTGGTGGCGGCGATGGAGAGCGGTTGTGAGGCCCAGGCCGCCGGACGGTCCATCGCCGAGCTGGAGCAGCTGCGCGACGACTGCCTGCTGTCGGTGATGCGGGCGCTGCGCCCCAGCGACATCGGCGCCGGCCGCCTCGTGGCAGAGCGCGAAGCCCGCATCCTCGAAGCCGGCGTCACCGACGAACCCTGGACGCCGGGCGCGCATGTCGCCGCTCCGCTCGAGCTGTACTCGACCGTCGTCGAGCCGGACTGGGTGGACTACAACGGCCACATGACCGAAGCGGCGTTCCTCACCGCCTTCGGCTGGGCGTCGGACATGCTGTTTCGCTACCTGGGCATCGACGAGGACTATCGCGCGGCCGGCCACTCGTACTACACGGCCGAAACCCACATCAACTACCTGCGCGAGGCCTCCCTGGGCGAGCCGTTGCGGGTGACCACTCAGGTGCTGGGCAGCGATGCGAAGCGGCTCCATATCTTCCATGCCATGTACCGAGGCCACAGTGACGAGCTGCTGTGCACGACAGAGCAGATGCTCTTGCATGTGAACACCGAGGCCGGGCGCGCGGTGCCCGCGCTGGCGGGCCCAGCAGCGGCTGTTGCCGCCATCACCGCCGCCCACGCCCCGATGGCCGCGCCGCCTCAGGCAGGCCGGCGCATGTCCATTCCCGCCGGTTGACGCCCAAGCACGCGCCACCCTGAGACCCAAACCACGCCGGCACGACCACGACAACAGGAGCACCCCTTGGATTTCTCCATCGACGACGACCAGCAGATGGTGGTCGACACCGTGCGCGCCTTCGTGAACCGCGAGCTGGCGCCGCATGAGGACGAGGTGGAACGCACCGGACAGGTGCGGCCCGAGCTGGTGCAGCAGATTCGCGAACGGTCCCTTGCGGCCGGCATCTATGCGGGCAACATGCCCGAAGAGCTAGGTGGCGGGGGACTGGACGACCTGACGTTGTCCATGGCCGAGCGGGTCTTCGGCTGGACCGGCTACGCGCTGCAGTACATCGTGGCGCGACCGTCGAACATCCTGCGGGCCTGCGCCGGAGACCAGGTGGAGGAATACCTGCTGCCGACCGTGCGCGGCGAGCGGGTGGAATGCCTGGCGATGAGCGAACCGGGCGCCGGCTCCGACCTGCGGGGCATGACCTGCCGGGCCGAGCGCCGAGGCGACGACTACGTGGTGAACGGCACCAAGCACTTCATCAGCCACGCCGACTTGGCGGACTACGTGATCCTGTTCGCGGCCACCGGCACCGAGGCCGGAGCAGATGGTCGTGCGCCCCGCAAGCTGATCTCGTCGCTGCTGGTGGACTTCGACACTCCTGGCGTGGAACGGTTGCCGGGCTACAACAGCGTGTCCAATCGGGGCTACCACAACCTCATCTTGAACTTCGATGACGCCCGGGTGCCCGCAGCCAACCTGCTGGGCTCCGAGCATCGGGGCTTCGACGTTGCCAACGAATGGCTCGGCAGTACTCGCCTGCAGGTGGCGTCCACGTGTTTGGGGCGAGCCGACCGAGCACTCGCAGTTGCGCTGGACTGGGCCGCCAACCGGAAGCAGTTCGGGCAGCGCATCGGCCGCTTCCAGGGGGTGTCGTTCAAGCTCGCGGACATGCGTCTGCGCTTGGCCGAGGCCGAGCTCATGACCTACCGGGCCGCCTGGCTGTCGGCGAGAGGCGAGATGACCGACGCCGACGCCGCAATGGCCAAGCTGTCGGCCACCGAGATGTTGCAGTTCGTCTCTGATGAGGCGATCCAGATCCTCGGCGGCATGGGCTTGATGGACGAGCTGCCGCTGGAGCGCATCTGGCGCGACGCTCGCGTCGATCGGATCTGGGACGGGACCAGCGAGATCCAGCGACACATCGTGTCCCGCGACATGCTGCGCCCGCTGGGCTCCTGAACCGTGGCCGAGCGGCCGGCGGGCGGAATGCGTCCGCTGGGCGGGCGGAATAGGGACAGAATGCGGGCGGTGAGTACTTGGCCTGCGGACCGAATGCGGGCAGTGAGCAAGCGGTGAGCGAACGGCTCGACCGGCTGCTGCGACCGCGGTCGCTGGCATTCATCGGCGGAGCCGCGGCCGAATTGGCCATCGAAGCCAGCCGTTCGTTCGGCTTCGACGGCGAGATGTGGGGGATCAATCCCCGCCGCGAGCTGCGCGGCGCACTCACGGTTGGGTCGGTCGCCGAGTTGCCCGGTGTCGCTGACGCTGCCTTCGTGGCCGTGGCCCGCGACACCGCCACAGACGTCGTGCGAGAGCTGGCCGCCGCAGGGACAGGCGCGGCCGTGTGCTACGCCTCGGGCTTTGCCGAAACCGGCGACACCGGAGCGGCGGCACAACGCGAACTGGTCGAAGCTGCCGCTGGCATGCCGCTGGTAGGCCCCAACTGCTACGGCACGCTGTCGGCGGTCACCGGCGCTGCGCTGTGGCCCGACGTGCACGGGCTGGCCCGGTGCGAGCGCGGCGTCGCCTTAGTCAGCCAGAGCGGCAACGTCGCGGTGAACCTCACGATGGCGCGGCGTGGCCTTGCGGTCGCCCATGTGCTGGCACTGGGCAACCAGGCCGATGTGGGCCTGGCCGAGTCAACCGAGACGTTGGTGGCCGATCCGGCCGTCACCGGGGTGGGCCTCTATCTGGAGGCGGTGGACGACATCGACCGGTTCGCTGCCGCCATGGACGTGGCGCACCAGCGGAGACTGCCGGTCGTGGCGCTCAAGTTGGGTGCCACCGAGGCATCGGGCGCCATCGCCGTTACCCACACCGCCTCGCTGGTGGGCAACGACACCGCCTACGACGCCCTGTTTCGCCGACTGGGCGTGCGCCGAGCGCACACGGTGCCGGAGCTGCTCGACACGCTGTCGGTGCTGGTCGCCACCGGTCCGCTGCGGGGCAACCGACTGGTGTCGCTGAGCTGCTCGGGTGGCGAGGCGGCGTTGATGGCGGACCGCAGCCGTGGCCGCAACCTGTCCTTTCCGGCGTTCTCACCCGAGCACCGGGACCGGGTGGCCGCTGCGTTGGAACACCGCGTCGCGGTCACCAACCCGCTCGACTATCACACCTTCATCTGGGGCGACACGGCCCGACTGACCGAGTGCTTTACCGCCGTGCTGCGCGACGGGCGCTCTGTCGGCGACTCGCCCGTCGAACCGTCCACTAGGCCGTTTGAGGGGTCACCCGCGGACTCTCCGTTCGATGCCGCTGTGTTGTTGCTGGACCTGCCCGCTGCGGGACTCGACAGATCGCGATGGTGGCCCACGCTGGACGCCTTCGGTGCGGCGTGCGCCGCCAGCGGCACTCCCGGCGTGGTCGCGGCCTCGCTGGCAGAGAACCTCCCCGACGAGGCGCGTACGCGCGCCGGTGAGCTCGGACTGTGCGCCTGCGGCGACATCGACTCCGCTCTGGGTGCTTTGGAGGCTGCGGCTGCGTTCGGACGGTCGCTCGCCGCCGTTGCGAGCGCGCCGCCGCCACCGCTGCTCGCTCCAGCCCACAGCGCCCGACCGGCAGGTGAGCCCCGGCCGCAGCGCGCTTCTAGCGACGGGGACGCAGCGGTACTCGCGGCGGTGGTGATGACCGAGACTGTCCTCACGGAGACTGTCCTCACGGAGACTGTCCTCACGGAGACTGTGCTGACGGAGTCTGAGGCCAAGGAGCGGCTGGCCGCAGTGGGCATCTCGGTGCCTCGCGGGTTGCTGGTGACAGCGGCCGAAGCCGCTGCAGCCGCCGTTGAGATCGGTCTGCCAGTAGTGGTGAAGGCCACCGGTGTGGCACACAAGTCCGATGTGGGCGCAGTGACGGTCGGCTTGGACGACCTTGACGAAGTGGCCGCTGCGGCTGCGCGCCTCGGCGCACTCGGCGACGGAACGGTGACGGTTGAGGAGTGTGTCGCCGATGCCGTGGTGGAACTGCTGGTGAGCGTCCGCTCCGAGCCGCCGGTGGGAATGCTGCTGACGTTGGGCGCGGGAGGCACGCTGGTCGAATTGCTCGAAGACACCGCCACGTTGTTGCTGCCCACCCGCCCGGCCGATGTCCGCTCAGCCCTGCGCAGTCTGCGCGTCTGGCCACTGCTGGCCGGCCACCGCGGCAGGCCGCCCGCAGCAGTGGATGCGGTTGTCGAGGCGGTGTCGGCTCTCGCCCTACTGGTGAGCACCGATCGCAGCATCACTGAAGTGGAGATCAACCCGCTGCTGGTCACCGAAGAGACCGCAGTCGCCGTCGACGCGCTGATGACCGTCACCCAGTTCGGCGATGCTGAGATCGAACCTGTCCAAACGAGGCCTGACCGACCATGACCAGTTCCACCGAGGCCAGTGCCGAAGCTGCACATCCTGCCGTCGTCAGCGTCGTCGACGGGCCAGTGCTCGAGGTCACCCTCGACCGACCGAGGGCCAACGCCATCGACGCTGCCACCAGCCGCGAGCTCAGTGCCGTGTTCGCCGAGTTCCGTGACACGCCAGAGCTGCGCGTCGCCATCTTCAGCGCCGTCGGCGACCGCTTCTTCTCCGCTGGCTGGGACCTGAACGCCGCCGCCGCGGGCGAGGAATTCGAGGCCGACTATGGCGAGGGGGGCTTCGGCGGTTTCGGCGAGTTGCCGGGGCTGGCAAAGCCGGTGATCTGCGCCGTGAACGGCATGGCGGTGGGCGGCGGCTTCGAGATCGTCTTGGCGGCCGACCTGGTAGTCGCAGCCGAGACCGCCCGTTTCTGGCTGCCCGAAGCCGGCCTGGGCATCATCGCCGACACGGCCTCGGTGCGCCTTCCCAGAATGCTGCCGCCGGTTGTGGCCAACGAGGTGCTCTACGCCGGCCGCCGCCTCGATGCCGTCGAAGCGCTGCGCTGGGGGCTTGTCAACGCCGTGGTCGCCGGCGACGATCTGATGGCTGAGGCCCGCGCCTTGGCCGAGCGGGTCGTCCAGTCAGCGCCGATGTCGGTGGCAGCGATCAGCGAGATCGGCCGTCGAACCGCACATCTCCCGCTGCCCGAAGCCTTCGAATTGCTGCGCTCGGGCCAGCTCGCCGCCTATGAAGCCATGCTCGCCTCCGACGACGCCGCCGAGGGCCCTCGCGCGTTCACTGAGGGCCGTCCCCCGCGCTGGGCGAACCGCTAGTCCGCGCGACCCGTTCCGCAATGCTGAGAGGTCAAGCGGAAGCGCAGAGCGCACTCCTACGCGCGGGCGCCGCGTGACTGGTCGAGGACCACCACGACGAGGGAGAACATCACCACGGTCATGCCGACGAACTGCCACAGCGACACCTCGTCGCCGAGGAAGGCCCACGCCATCAGCGTGCTTGTGACCGGAATGGCCAGCGTCATCGTCGAGCCCACCCACGCCGGGATGCGCGTCAGCGACCAATTCATGAGCATGTGAGAGGCGAAACCCGGCCCGATCGCCAGTATTACCAGCCACAGCCAGGCACCGGACGACGGGATGTCGAACGCCTGCCCCGAGCCGATGGCGAACGGCGAGCACACCAACGAGCACACCAAGGCACTGCCGCCGGTGTACTGCGCCGAGCTGATCTTCTGGGTGCTCAGCTTCGAAAAGACGAAATAGCCGGTCCACGCGAACAGCGTCAGCAGCGCCAGCAGGTCGCCCCACACGCTCCACTCGGGAATCCCTGACGATCCGAATACAACGATGGCGATTCCGCCGATGGCCACCCCCGCCATGCCCCAATGGCGCCCCCGCGGATGCTCGCCGAACAGCCTCGGTGCCAGGAACAGCATCAACAGCGGCTGCAGCGACGCGACGACCGTTGCGTTGGCCACGGTGGTGAGCCGCAGCGCCGTGAAGAACAGCATGATGTCGAAGGCCAGCGAGACGCCGCCCCAGGCCGAGATCTTGATCGAGTTCCATTTCAACGGCGTGCCGTTCGCCCACAGGAACAGCAGCACGACGGCCGTGTAGAGCCACATCCGCCAGAACACGACGGCCAGCGGGCCGATTTCAGAGAGCCCTTTGGCGATGACCCCCGATGCTGCCCAGCCCACCATTGCGACGGCTGCCGCGGGGATGCCCAGCGCACGCTCGGGGGCGTCCGGCAGGCCACGGCCGCCGTATGGGTCGCTCGGCGCGCCCGGTGTCTCGGCCATAGCCCCGCCCCCCTCGGCCGCGGGCAAACCGAGCCGACGTCGGAAGACTACGCCTACTGGAATCGGGGAGTGCAGTTGTTCGAGGGCCGTAGCTCAGGCGAAATGAGCGCGCTCATAAGTAGCGTGCGGGCAGCAACCCACCACGGGGACTGAACATGAGCATTCTCGGCAACGCCGTCGTCCGGCACCTGATCACGCCGATCACCCCGCAACATCTCTGCGAAGCCATCGCAGAGGCATCGGCGCTCAGCTAGCCGTGATGATCGGGCTATGGGATCTTGAGTCCCAGATAGTAGAGAATGCTTCCTCTCACTTCGGCTAGCAGCCGAGCGGGTAGACGTCGCCTAGTCGGATTTGCGACACCTCAATCAGCCAGCAACCTGCGATTGGCCCGAACTCTGTTGCCGCGAAAAAACCCGACTATTTCTGCTGCGTCTGGGGTACCCAAAGCACTGACATCGATCTGAGGCATGGCAACGAGATCGGGCCGATCAGCTAGTGCGGACATGACGGCATCAACGTCAGCGATATCAGTTCGTGCCTCATGCATGTCCAACAGAACGCCTCTCTCCCCTACACGCCGAGCTTCGAGCATCGGAACAGTGTCGTATGCCATGTCCGTCAGTGAGCGAGCGGTCTCGCGACCGTAGTCTTCGAGCACGGCTTCGAGATGCGCCAGGAAATCACCTGCCCGCGCAGAAACGTCCGCAGAAGTGCGAGAGGCGCTCAGCACTGCTTCTTCAATGTCTGTTGAGAGACGGCTGGTGTTGCGCTCGATCACACCGTCGACTACGAGCCGGTCCTCGACCTTGCGCAGCGATTGGCAGTAGGGACCGTAGTGCCACCAGCGCCACAAAATCCCTGAACGGGCCTTCCCGTCTGATGCGACTGACCGGAGGTCTGCCAGATACAGCAGCTTGACGACTTTGGTGCGCGTAATGTGCACTCCGTGGTCGCCCGCGAGCCGCACCAGCGCCTGCATCGAGATGCCCGCACGATCCTCGTCGGTCGCTAGCAGCACCACATCGCCAGCGTAGGCAGCGGTGCCACCAGCCGAGCGAGCAGACACCGCTCCAGCGTCTTCGATCTCAGCACAGCCCAGAGAGCTTTCTGCTGTGCCTCGCAGACTCGTGGTCGCGCTCAGTTCAATCATCACGCAGGAACATACGTTGCGGGTGTCACACCTCGGCGTACGGCACCTGATCACACCGATCACCCCGCAGCGGCTGCGCGACGCCATTGCCGAGGCATAGAGGCCGAGCATCGTCCTCACCATTCAAGGGGGGCGGCGATGACCTGGCCGCGCACTTCTGCGTGCCGGCCTCCTCGGGTTTCGCGCTGTCGGACGGCAACCTCTTGGAAGTTGATGCTCGACACTCTTTTCCCAACCCCTAGAGTGGTTTTCGAAGACCCCGGAACCGTCACTGCTTCGGCAAACGGCCGGGGTTACGCCTTTTAAGGGCTCTCGGCCGGAGCCCCTTGGTCAGGTCCGCTGACCAGCACGTACGAATTGGCTGACGTCCCACCCGGGATGCACGCCACAGCGCGTGCCCGAAATCAGCTGTAGGCCGTCAGTTCCTGGTCGAGGCTCCAAACTTCGGCTCTCACGTATGGGCCCCGATCAGAGCCCAAGTACATCGACCAGCGAACGCTGCCTCGCTGGCGCGTGTTCACGCGGTCGAAGTCGGTCCCGAATTGCCGAGGTCCCCAGCGGCCCACCGCCGATCACCTCGAAGTAGTCAGGAAAGTCGGTGAGACGCGTGGACTGCGTCCACCCATCCGAGTCGCGGCTGCAGACAATGACGCCTTCGTGATCTTCGCCCTCCAACGCATCGAGAATGGCAGGGCTGTGGGTCGTCGCCAAGGTCCGTGCACCCTCGGTAGCAGCCGACTTGAGGCGATCAAGCAGCAACTCGACTTGCGACGGGTGCAGGCCGTTCTCGAGCTCTTCGACAACAAGCAGTCGAGAAACCGGTGTCGAGCCTGCCGACCCATCGTCAACAGGCCGAGCCTCGAGCAGCGCCGCTGCAATGGCAAGAAAACGCAGGGTGCCGTCGCTCATGAGGCGCGCCGGGATGGAACGCTTCGAATCGCCGAGCTGTTCTTGCATCGTCGTCATTACGTCCCCGAGATCGCTGCTGACGACGCCCAGATCGGCAACTTGAGCTTCCGAGAGGGACCGCGTCATCTCGAACAAGGTCCGTCGTGCATCTTGGTTTCGCATCAGGCTCGCGAGCACTGCAGAAAGGTTCTCGGCGTTCCTGCGAAGGCGGGTGTCCTTCTCGGGTACGTACTCGCGCATCTGCTGCGGAATGGGGTCGAGAATGAAGATCCCGCGAAGGGCCGCGAGCATGTGTTCAGCAACACTGTGAATGTGCCGACCCGCCTGCGATGTCGCAGGCACTCGAGTCGCCACCTGCGACGTCAGCAGCTGCGTCGCCCGAAACGTCACTGCCGGGTTCGGGCCCTGCTTGCGATTGTCCCAGCGGGCATCGATGTCGCCCGAGTCCTTCCGGGGCGCTTCTGTCCTGAGCAGGTCTTGCATCTCGCCATGGCGCGAGCCGCCGCTGCGCTGCGTCCAGAGCCGCTCCCGCACAATCTGCACGCTCGGCCGAACAGACACATCCACAGCCAAGTAGTAGATCTTGCCGTCGATCTTGGCAGCACAGCCGATCTTGAATACGTCATCGCCGACTGGCGCGCACCCTTCGGATCCGCCTCGAATCAATGGCCCGTCACGACCGCCATCGAGCGCATCTCGGACGGTCATGCCGCTCGCGAGGGCAGACAGCACCGCTGCAGCGTCGATGACGTTCGACTTGCCGCTGCCATTGCGCCCGACGAGCAGCGTCAGTGGCCCGAGCCGGACGTGCGCCTTCCGCAGGCTCTTGAACGCTGGCAATCTGAGTTGCTCCAGCGTGGCAGCCATAACCCCAAGCGTACTGATGCCCTGGAAGGGCGGACTGAAGCTGACGAGGACCAGAACCTGAAGGTCGTGACACCCGGTTCGGTTCCACTTCGAGTGACAGGCCACAAGAAGGGCGAGCCGATTGGCGGGGACAGCGACATCGGTTGGCTGCACTTGCCTGCGGAAGCCGACTACATCGTCAACGACGGTCAGCACC